>NZ_JAGIOX010000004.1:0-4352239 GCF_017876915.1 Stenotrophomonas sp. PvP093
TTTTTCTTTGTGCGCAGAACATGTGGGTAGTGCCGGCCGCCGGCCGGCACCGCCATAGCTGCACACCGGCCGGTAGATGCACGCCATGCGTGGATATTCTCCGCGGGCAGCCCCAGCGCCAACCAAGGTTGGCGACTACCGAGGGCATGCGGGCGCACAGTAGATTCACGCCACATGTGGATGCGGCACCAGCCAGGGTTGGTCGCTCCTCACGGCAGGTCCGGAAGCGGCCTTTTTTTCCTGACCCATCACGCAAAAGCAGGCAAAAAAACGGCGCCCTGCGGGCGCCGTCTTGACCGGGATGGAACTGCAGGCCCGGATCAGGCGGCCCGCGAGACCTCGTGCGGTTCCTGCTGGCGGAACACCGATACCGCCTCGGTAAGCGTACCCGCCTGCGATTGCAGCTCGCGTGCGGCCGCGGTGGCTTCCTCCACGAGCGCGGCATTCTGCTGCGTCGCCTGGTCCATCTGCACCACGGTCTGGTTGATCTGCTCGATGCCGACCGACTGCTCCTGCGAGGCCGCCGAGATCTCGTGCATCAGGTGGCTGACATTCTCAACGCCCCCGACAATGCCCTGCATCCGCTGGCCCGCATCGGCCACCAGCTGGGCACCTTCGCCCACCTGGCGACCCGCCTCATCGATCAGTTTCTTGATTTCCTGTGCGGCGGCGGCGGAGCGCTGCGCCAGCACGCGCACCTCGCTGGCCACCACCGCGAAGCCACGGCCCTGCTCGCCGGCACGGGCGGCCTCCACTGCCGCGTTGAGCGCGAGGATATTGGTCTGGAAGGCGATGCCATCGATCACGCCAGTGATGTCGCCGATCCGCTTCGAGGCTCCCTCGATCGCCTGCATGGTGTCGACGACCCGCTGCATGGCGACGTTGCCGTCGCTGGCGGCGCTCTGGGTGGTGATCGCCAGCTGGCTCGCCTCGCGCGCATGGGCAGCGTTCTGGCGCACGGTGGCAGTCAGCTCTTCCATCGAAGCGGCGGTTTCCTGCAGGTGCGCTGCCTGGCGCTCGCTGCGCTCGGACAGCGCGCCATTGCCCGCAGCGATTTCGCTGGCAGCGGTGCTGATCGAGGACGCGCACTGCTGGATACGGCCCACCATGCGCGCCAGCTGGCCGGCGGTGGCGTTGGCATCGCGCTGGATCGCGGCAAAGGCGCCGTGATACTCGCCATGCATGCGTCGATCGAGATCGCCGCTGGCCAGCGCCGAGAGCATCTGCCGCACCTCGTCAACCGTACTGCCCAACGTATCCAGCAGCTGGTTGATGCCGCCGGTGAGGCCATCGAGGAAGCTGGCACCTTCGGTTGCCTGCAGGCGCTGGTCGAGGTCGCCGGCGGCGGCGGCCGCGACGATGCCGGCGACGGCGTTCTCCAAGGCGAGCTCATGGGTACGGTCATGCCACTCCACGGCAAAGCCCAGGCGCACGCCCTGTGCGTCGAAGACCGGAGTAACCACCTGTGCGAAGTGCACCGGGCCGATCTGTACCTTGCCGTTGTGGCTGACCTGCAGGCCATTGAGGATGGCGCGGATCCGGTCCGGGTTGGCGTGGAAGCGATGAATGCTGCTACCGACCAGGCGCTCGGCATCGAAATCGGGGAAGGCCTGGCGCAACGTTGCCTGCTGGTTGCGCAGCAGGGCCACCACCGAGCGGTTCACGTAGCGGATCACGTGATCGTTGTCGGCAATCATCATCGCGGTGCGCGAGGCATCGAGGGCCTGGCGGATCTGCGCGTTCTCGGCGTGTGCCTCCGCTTCGCGTCCACGCTGGGCCTGCACATGGCGTGCGGTGTCGGCCAGCGCATGGGCCAGCGAACCCGGTGCGTAGGCGGTGGTGTCAGCATGTGCACCAAGATCGGCGCCGGTGGCGATGTCGCGCGCCAGCGCGGCCAGCCGCCGGGGACCGTGGCCGAGTGCTTCGGTCTGCTGGCGGAGCCGCAGTGCGACCTGGCCAAGGAACAGGGTCAGGCCGGCCAGCATCGCGGCCTGCAGCAGCGCCGGCCCCACCGCAGCACCGGCCGGCAGCGGGGCCAGCAGTGCAAGCGTGCCGATGCTACCGGCCAGCCACACCGGCAGACGATCGCGATGGCCCAGCAGCACGCCCAGCAGCAGGGCGATCGGCAACGCCGGCGACAGGCCGGTGATCGCGGACAACAGGGCCAGCTGCAGCGCCACCAGGATTGCCAGGGCGTTGCGGGCGATGTCGCGGCCTGCCAGCGGACCGGCCAGCCACAAGGCGGGCAGCACAGCGCCCGCGGCCAACGCGGCGGCCACACCGTGCGGACCGCGCAGGGCCAGCACCAGCCCGGTCACGGCCAGTGCCGCGCTGCCGATCAGCAGGCGGCGGTCAGCACCGCGGGCGAGCTGTTGCAGGTGCGACAGGCGGGCGGTATCGGGGGGACGGGCGGATGCAATGGACATCGGAGGCTCCTGGGTCAGCAGACGACAACGAGCACGCCGCAACGCACGCAGCAGGGCGTCACGAGGGCGGGTGCCGGGAATTCGAGGGATGCGGCGCGATCAGCGACGCGGAGAGGGGACACCGCGGCCACATCCTGTGGGTGACGGTGCAGCAGAGCGGGCATGCGGACTTCCTTGCAGAACCAGACACATGCCGCAGGACCGACCGGGCCCGCGTGCAGCGGGCGCAGGGGCCCGCAACTGATGTATCGGCCGCAAACGCGCGGAGTGAAGCGCGCGGACGCCTGCGCTCAGCCGGCGTTGTCGTTGCTGAAGAAGTGCAGGATCACGCCTGCGATCTGTTCCGGATCTTCCATGTGCAGGTGATGGTTGCCGGGAAACACTGCCAGCCGGCCATCCCGCAGGTGCTGCAGGCGATCGCTGCGCATCGGCTCGGGATAATACGACTGCGCCGGTGTGGCATAGATCACCTGTGTCGGGCAGGCGATGGCCTGCAGCAGGTTGTCGATCTGGCCCTCGCTGAGGCGGATCGCGGTGGGCAGCATCAGGCGCGGATCGCTGCACCAGCGATACCCGCCTTCGACCGGTTCCACGCCGCGCTCGACCAGCAGTCGTGCGCACGGTTCGCTGAGCTGGTTGGTCATCATCCGTGCGCGGATCGGCGCGGCCAGGTCGGGGAACACGCGCAGCTGCTTGCGCGCCAACGCACGGGTTGCGTTCACGTGCTCGCGCAGGCGATGGGCGGTCTCTTCTTCGGGGCCGCGCAGGCCGCCGAGAGCTTCGATCGCCACCAGGCGCTCGACGCGGTCGCTGACCGAGGCGGTGAGGCTGGCGATGCCGGCGCCCATCGAATGGCCGAGCAGGCTGAAGCGGTCCCAGCCCAGGGCGTCGGCCACATCAAGCACGTGGCAGATCGCGGCCGCCGTGGTGTAGCTGGCACCGGCCGGCAGGTGCGCGCTGTGGCCATGGCCGGGCAGGTCGATCGCCACCAGCTGCAGCGACGCCAGGTGCGGCGCCAGCGGCACGAAGCTGGCGGCATTGTCGAGCCAGCCATGCAGGGCCAGCACGCACGGGCCGTCGCCGCTGTTGCGCAGGCCGGCGACGCGGGTGCCGCCGACCCCGAGTTCAAAGGGTTGCAGACTCATGCCAGCGAGGCCACGGCCAGTCGCGCCAGGGCGCGCGCGTGTTCCGGTTCGGCATTGAGGCAGGGGATGTAGCGCATCGTCGCGCCACGTTCGGCCAGCGTTTCGGTGAAGCCCATCGCGACTTCTTCCAGCGTTTCCAGGCAATCGGTGGCGAAGCCGGGGCAGACCACGTCGATCTGCTTCACACCGGATTCGGCCAACGCCCACAGGCTCGGCTCAGCGTAAGGCTGCAGCCAGCGCTCGCGGCCGAAGCGCGACTGGTAACCCATCTGCCAGTCGTCCTTGCCCAGGCCCAGCGCGTTGGCGATGGCCTGCGCGCTGGCCTCGCAGCGCTGCGGATACGGATCACCCGCGTCGGCCAGGCGCTGCGGAATGCCGTGGAAGGAGAACATCAGTTTCTGGCTGCGGCCGTGCTGTTCCCAGTAGCGGCGGATCGAGCCGGCAACGGCCTCGACCCAGCCCGGGTCGACCGAGTAGTCGCGTACCAGACTGACGGTCACGCCCGGGTTGCGCCGCTGCCAGGCATCGACCCGGTCCTCGACCGAGGCGGTGGTGGTGGTGGAGTACTGCGGGTACAGCGGCAGCACCACGATGCGGCGTGCGCCTTCGCCGGCGAGGCGGTCGAGCTCGTGGGCCAGGGCCGGTTCGCCATAGCGCATTGCGTGGCGCACTTTCAGGGTTGGCAGCAGGGCCTGCATCGCCTGCGCCAGCTGCCGGGTATGGACCATCAGCGGTGAGCCATCCGGCAGCCAGACCTGGGCGTACTTGGCCGCCGAACGGCTGCTGCGCAGCGGCAGGATCAGTCCGCGCAGCAGCGGCTGCCACAGCAGTGGCGGGATCGCGACCACGCGGCGGTCGGACAGGAATTCGGCCAGGTAACGGCGTACGGCGGGGGCCGTCGGCGTATCGGGCGTGCCTAGGTTGACCGCCAGCACGGCGGTATCGGGTGCGTCGAGCATGGGGTGCATTGTCGCCGATCCGGTGTCGCACCGGGATGCAGGGTTCGGATTGCAGGCATAGCGGGCATCTATGTGAGCGGGGAGCGCTCATTGGCGATTCATGACAACACTACTAATTTCAGTCACTTGCTATATTCCTATGGACTGACTTCTGGAGCCTGCCATGCGTCGCCCGATCCAAGCCCTGCTGATCGCCGCCAGCCTGCTGTCCAGCCAGGCCATGGCCGGACCGCAGGAAGACCAGCGCGCCCGCAATGCCGTGCGCGTGCTGGCGGAGATCCAGGAAATCCCTGAACAGGGAATTCCGGACAAGTTGCTCGACGAAGGCCGCGCGGTCATCGTCATTCCCGACACGATCAAGGCCGGCCTGGTCATTGGCGGTCGTCGCGGCCACGGGCTGATGTCGGTGCGCATGCCCAATGGCGCCTGGTCCAGCCCGGTATTCGTCAAGCTGACCGGTGGCAGCATCGGCTTCCAGGCCGGCGTGCAGTCTTCCGACGTAGTGCTGGTGTTCCGCAACGACCGCAGCCTGGACAACCTGGTCAATGGCAAGTTCACGCTTGGCGCCGATGCCGGCGTTGCCGCCGGTCCGGTCGGCCGCAATGCCGCCGCCGCCACCGACGGCCAGCTGAAGGCCGAGATCTGGTCGTGGTCGCGCGCGCGCGGCCTGTTCGCCGGTGTCGCGCTGGATGGCGCGGTGCTGCAGATCGACGATGCCGCCAATCTGGACGCCTACGGCAGCAACACCACGCCGCGCATGATCTTCGAAGGTCGCGCCGTCGGTTCGCCGTCGATGGACGTGGTCGCCTTCCGCGATCGCCTGGAAGAGGCCACCTACGCCGCCCGCAACAACCGCAACGGCAACGGTGGCAATGCACCGCGTCCGGCGCCGGCGCCGGCTGCCGCCCCTGTGCCTGCGCCTGTTCAGGCAGCACCGGCGGCCCCGGCCGAAGCCACCACCGCGCCGCTGCAGAACGTTCCGCAGAACCCGCCGCCGCAGCAGCAGGGCTTCCAGCCGGTCAACGACGGCGAAATCCGCACGGAAACGCTGGGCGGAAACTGACTTTCGTCACGCGCGCCGGCTAACACCCGGTGCGCTATGCTCGACAGCCTGATCACTAACGTAACGAGCGTCTTTATGGGCAGTTTCAGCATCTGGCATTGGTTGGTCGTGCTGGCCATCGTCCTGCTGGTGTTCGGCACCAAGCGCCTGACCAGTGGCGCCAAGGACCTCGGTTCGGCGGTCAAGGAATTCAAGAAGGGCATGCGCGACGACGACAAGCCGAACGCGCAGCTGGGCGACGAGTCGCGCAGCCAGGACGCCTCGCGCACCGCGCAGGACGAGCACGACCGCACCCCTCGCTGATCCGGAGCGGTCGCGGTGTTTGATATCGGCTTCAGCGAACTGCTGGTGATCGCCGTGGTCGCCCTGGTGGTGCTCGGTCCCGAGCGCCTGCCCAAGGCGGCCCGCTTTGCCGGCCTGTGGGTGCGTCGCGCCCGCAATCAATGGGATTCGGTGAAACAGGAACTGGAGCGCGAACTGCAGGCCGAGGAGATCAAGCGGCAGATGCAGGACGTTCGCCAGGGCATGCAGGACACCGAGAACCAGCTGCGTGCCAGCGGCGAAGCGATCCGTCGCGAAGCGCAGGAGGCGCAGCAGCAGGGCGATACGCTGGCGCAGGAGGTACGCGCACCGGCGCCTGCGGATCTGCCGCCGCATATGAGCGGCCTGACCCGTGCCGATGCACCGGTACAGGAGGGCGTCGCTCCCGAGCCGACGCCGGCGACACCCCCTGAAGCCGGTGCGCCGCCGCCGCCGCGCACGGAGCGCCAGCCATGAGTGAACAGGATTTCGGCGAGAGCTCGCTGGTCGAACATCTGGTGGAACTGCGCGGCCGCCTGGTGCGCGCATTGCTGGGCCTGGGCGTGGTGCTGCTGGCGCTGCTGCCGTTCACCCAGAAACTGTACAACGCGTTGGCCGAGCCGCTGGTCTCGCAGCTGCCGAACGGGCAGACGATGATTGCCACCAATCCGGCCGGCGCCTTCTTCGCGCCGTTGAAGCTGACCTTCTTCGTTGCCCTGTTCGTGGCGGTGCCGTGGCTGCTGTACCAGCTGTGGGCCTTCGTCGCGCCCGGCCTGTATGCGCGCGAGAAGCGCCTGGCGGTGCCGCTGCTGGTGTCCTCGGTGCTGCTGTTCTACACCGGCTGTGCCTTTGCCTACTTCCTGGTGCTGCCGGCGGTGTTCCACTTCCTCACCACCTTCAGCCCGGACGTGATTGCGATCACCCCGGATGCGAATGCCTACCTGGATTTCGTGCTGGCGATCTTCTTCGCCTTCGGCGGCAGCTTCGAGTTGCCGGTGGCGATGGTGATCCTGGTGCTGCTGGGCTGGGTGACGCCGCAGCAGTTCAAGGAAGGCCGCGGCTACGCGATCGTCGGCATCTTCGTGCTGGCGGCGGTGCTGACCCCGCCGGACGTGGTTTCGCAGCTGATGCTGGCGATCCCGATGTGCCTGCTCTATGAGCTGGGCATCCACGCCGCACGCTGGCTGGTGCCGTCGTCGGCAGTCAAGAAGCCCGCCGCCTGAAAGAAAAAAGGGGACGGAGGGGATTAAGTCGTTTATGCCCAGTGTGTGCAGCTAACGACTTAATCCCCTCCGTCCCCTTTTTTCATCAGGCGTGGAAGATGTCGCTCGAGGTCGGCGTGGTCGGGATCGGCGGTGCGGCGCGGCTGCCACGGTGCACGAACATCTGCTTCCACGCGGCGTAGACCGCGCCGACATACAGCGGCATCAGCACCGTGGTCAGCACCAGCTGGGCGATGAAGGCGGCGGCCAGCGGGCCGCCGATCAGCATCGCGATCTGGATCACGATCACGAACAGGATGTAGATGCAGAACGCGGCGATCAGGCCGAGCACGGCGAACACGATCATCGCGCCGATGTTCTCGATGCAGCCCTGCAGGCTCAGGCGCAGCGCGTGCATGCCGCTCTGCTTGTCGAACACCACCAGCGCCGGCTGGGTGAACATTGCCAGCGACAGTGCGACCGCGCTCAGGAACACCAGCAGCATCCACAGTGCGATGCGCTTGGCCGGCAGGTTGGCCACCAGCGCCGCGGCATCGTCCGGCTTGATCTGCTGGCCACTGCGGCTGATCTCTTCCATCTTGGTCATGACCTCGCTGAAGGCGGTGAAGCCTTCGCGGCCGATCATCAGGAACAGCAGCGCGCCCAGCAGCAGCACCGCCAGCACCTGGATCGCCAGCGGCACCAGCAGGTGGCTGACGCGGTGGTCGCGGATCGGCTGCAGCAGGTGCGAGGCCAGGCCCGGGCGACCTTCGTCGATCTCACCCACGGCGTACAGCATGCCGCCGAACATGATCGGCGAGATGGCCAGGGTCATCAGCTGCACGGCCATGCCGGCAGCGCCGGGAATCAGCGTCGACAACAGGGTGACCACCCAGCTCACCAGCAGCCAGGTCAGACCGATCCGGGCCAGCTGCAGCGGCGCACGCCGATACAGCGAGAACGTATCCAGCAACCACTGGGCGCCCGCCGAGGCCGGCAGCTTGCGGAATCTCTTTCATGGACATCCGGGAAGGACAGGAGGGGGCCGGGCGCTTGCCCGTGCCGCCGATTATCCCTGTTTTGCCGCCGGCTGGGCTGAAGACAGCCGCGCCTGGCGAACGAAGCGGCGCAGCAGCTGGCGCGCCAGCGGTGCGGCGCTGACCGCGCGCTCGATGCTGCGGGCACAGCCGCCATGGCGGCCGATGCAGTCGGCGCGGGCACGCACGTAGCCGCGCATGTGGTGGGTGGCGAACTCGGGGTGGAACTGCACGCCCCAGGCCTGGCGCCCCCAGCGGAAGGCATGGCAGCCATCCAGCGGCGAGCGTGCCAGTACTTCGGCACCGTCAGGCGCGCGCAACACGGTCTGCAGGTGGGTGGCGTGGGCGGCGAAGTGCTGCGGCAGGCCCTGGAACAGCGGGTCCTGCGCGGCCTGCGGCTGCAGCTCCAGTTCGATCGTGCCCGACTCGCGCCCGGCCGGGTTGTAGGCCACCTCGCCACCCAGCGCGTGCGCCAGCAGCTGGTGCCCGTAGCAGATACCGAACACGGGCAAGTCGTCGTGGGCGGCCTGGCGCAGCCATGCGGCACTGCGCTCACTCCATTCGGCGTGGTCGGTGACGAAGGCGGCCGAGCCGGTCACCAGCACGCCGGCGAAGGCATGCGGGTCGGGCAGGGCATCCCCGTGTTCGACATCGACCACCACCGTCTCGTGCTCTTCCAGCCCGGCGGCCACCCGGATCCAGTGCGGGAAGCGCCCGTAGCGGCGCAGCGACGGCACCGGGCGGCCGGTTTCAAGGATCAGGAACGGGGCTGGGTTCATCCGGGGGCGGCAGGACTGACAGGACTTCCTCGATTGTAGTCAGCCCCTGCGCCACCTTTTCAAGCCCGGCCTGGCGCAGGGTTCGCAGCCCTTCAGCCCGCGCGGCACGGGTGAAACCGGCCAGATCCATGTCGGCGCGGATCTGCCCACGCAGCCGCGAGCCCAATGGCAGCAACTCATACAGGCCGATGCGGCCGAGGAATCCGGTGCGCCGGCACTCCAGGCAACCAACCGGCCGACAGGGCGTGGCGGCATCTGGATATGCAGCTTGGCTATCAGCCAGCACCGCCCAGTCGGCAGCACCAAGGGTGTGCGGCTGCTTGCAGTGCGGGCACAGGGTGCGCACCAGGCGCTGGGCGAGGATGCCGTTGAGGGTGCTGGCCAGCAGGTAGTGCGGCACGCCCAGGTCGAGCAGGCGGGTGACCGCCGACGGCGCGTCGTTGGTATGCAGCGTGGACAGCACCAGATGGCCGGTCAGCGAGGCCTGCACCGCCATCTGCGCGGTTTCCAGATCGCGGATCTCGCCGATCATGATGATGTCCGGGTCCTGCCGCAGCAGGGTGCGCACGCCGCTGGCGAAGTCCAGGTCGATGTTGGCCTGCACCTGCATCTGGTTGAACTCGGGCGCGATCATCTCGATCGGGTCCTCCACGGTGCACACGTTCACGTCCGGCGTGGCCAGCCGCTTCAGCGTGGAATACAGGGTGGTGGTCTTGCCTGAGCCGGTCGGGCCGGTGACCAGCACGATGCCGTGCGGGCGTTCGACCAGTGCATTCCAGCCGGCGGCCTCCTGCGGGCTGAAACCCAGCTGGTCGATGCTCTTGAAGGCGGCATCCGGGTCGAAGATGCGCATCACGCACTTCTCGCCGAAGGCGGTGGGCATGGTCGACAGGCGCATCTCGACCTCGCGGCCGCCCGGCGAGCGGGTCTTGATGCGGCCGTCCTGCGGGCGCCGGCGTTCGGCCAGGTCCATGCGGCCGAGCACCTTGATGCGGCTGACCACGGCGGTCATCACCGCCGGTGGCACCTCGAAGACCTTGTGCAGCACGCCATCGATGCGGAAGCGCATGCGCCCCATCTCGCGGCGCGGTTCCAGGTGGATGTCCGAGGCGCGCTGTTCGTAGGCATATTGCAGCAGCCAGTCGACGATGTGCACGATGTGCTGGTCGTCGGCATTGACGTCGCCGGTACGGCCCAGCTCGACCAGCTGCTCGAAGCTGGGCAGGGTGGTGCTGGCTTCGCCGCGGACATCGCCGCGCGCGCCACGCACCGAGCGGGTCACCCCGTAGAACTCCATGGTGTAGCGGTGCAGGTCGAGCGGATTGACCACCGCCAGCTCGATGCTGCGGCGGGTCAGGTGCTGCAGGTCGCGGCGCCACTCCTGCACCAGCGGCTCGCTGGTGGCCACCAGCACCCGTTCGGCATCCACCGCCAGCGGCAGGAAGCGGTGGCGGCGGGCGTAGGCGTGGGAGACCAGCGCGGTGACCGCAGCGACGTCAACCCGGGTCGGATCGATGCGCAGGTAGCGGCTGCCGGTGCGCCGGGCCAGCCATTCGGTCAGGCGTTCCAGGGTCAGTTCGCCACCGTCGCGGGCGGCCAGCTTGAGGTTGGACAGCAACACCAGCGGGTGCACTTCACTGGCGTTGCGCGCGCCCTGTGCGGAAAACCGCATGCGCTCGACGTCGTGCTCGGCCACCAGGCCATCGGCCAGCAGCGCTGCGCAGACCTGTTCGAAATGCAGGCGGCCCCACGGCAGCGGGATGTCGCCTGGCTCGCCGGGCGTGCCCACCGGCAGCCGATGTTCCATCTGCCTGCTCCTCCCGGGTACGGAATGCCCCGCAGGTCGGCCGTTATACTAACGCACCCCCTTGCCGGCCAAGACTCGTACGCATGTCCGCGACCCCGACCGTTCCGATCACCTTCCAGGGCCTGATCCAGACCCTGAACCAGTTCTGGGCCCAGCAGGGCTGCGTGCTCATCCAGCCGCTCGACCTGGAGGTGGGCGCCGGTACCTTCCACCCGGCCACCTTCCTGCGTGCGATCGGTCCGGAACGCTGGAACGCGGCCTACGTGCAGCCCTCGCGCCGCCCGACCGACGGCCGCTATGGCGAGAACCCGAACCGCCTGCAGCGCTACTACCAGTACCAGGTGGCGATGAAGCCGGCGCCGGACAACATCCAGCAGCTGTACCTGGATTCGCTGAAGGCGCTGGGCATCGACCCGCTGGTGCACGACCTGCGTTTCGTCGAGGACAACTGGGAATCGCCGACGCTGGGCGCCTGGGGCCTGGGCTGGGAAGTCTGGCTCAACGGCATGGAAGTGACCCAGTTCACCTACTTCCAGCAGGCCGGTGGCCTGGAGTGCCGCCCGGTGCTGGGCGAGATCACCTACGGTCTCGAACGCCTGTGCATGTACCTGCAGAACTGCGACAACGTCTACGACCTGGTCTGGACCTACGGCCCGGACGGGCAACCGGTGACTTATGGCGACGTCTACCACCAGAACGAAGTCGAGCAGAGCACCTACAACTTCGAATACGCCGACGTGGACGAAATGTTCCACCGCTTCGATGCCTGCGAGCGTGAAGCGCAGAAGCTGGTCGAGGTGGGCCTGCCGCTGCCGGCCTACGAGCAGGTGATGAAGGCCAGCCACACCTTCAACCTGCTCGATGCACGCCGCGCGATCAGCGTGACCGAGCGCCAGCGCTACATCCTGCGCGTGCGCGCGCTGGCCCAGGCGGTGGCCAAGGCGTACTACGAGCAGCGCGAGAAGCTGGGCTTCCCGGGCGCGAAGAAGGCCTGACGGGCCGTCGGCACCCACCCGCTTTTCATCAACTCCCCGGGGCGCCGGACGCGTCGCGCGCTGCGCCCCCACCACAGGATCGAACCGATGAGCCAACTGTCCCCCCTGCTGATCGAACTGGGCACCGAGGAGCTGCCGGTCAAGGCGCTGCCGGGCCTGGCCCAGGCGTTCTTCGACGGTGTTGTCGAAGGCCTGCGCACGCGCGGCGTCGCGCTGGAACTGGGTGATGCACGCCCGCTGTCGACCCCCCGCCGCCTGGCCGTGCTGCTGCCGGGCGTGGGCCTGGAACAGCCGGAACAGCACAGCGAAGTGCTGGGCCCGTACCTGAACATCGCACTGGACGCCGAAGGCCAGCCGACCAAGGCGTTGCAGGGCTTCGCCGCCAAGGCCGGGATCGACTGGACCGCGCTGGAGAAGACCACCGACAACAAGGGTGAGCGCTTCGTGCACCGCGCGGTGACCCCGGGCGCACGCACCGCCAGCCTGCTGCCGGAGATCCTGCGCGAGGCGATTGCAGCGATGCCGATTCCCAAGCCGATGCGCTGGGGCGACCACACCTGGGGCTTTGCCCGCCCGGCGCACTGGCTGGTGCTGCTGCACGGTTCCGAGGTGGTGGAGGCCGAACTGTTCGGCCTGCAGGCCGGCCGTGTCAGCCGTGGCCATCGCTTCCACCACGACCAGCCCGTGTCGCTGGCCCAGCCGCAGGACTATGTTGAAGCCCTGCGCGCCGCCTTCGTGCTGGTCGACCCGCGCGAGCGCCGTGCGCGCATCGTCGCCGAGGTCGAGGCCGCCGCGGCCAGGGTCGGTGGCAGCGCCCGCATCACCGACGACAACCTGGAGCAGGTGGTGAACCTGGTCGAGTGGCCGTCTGCAGTGCTGTGCAGCTTCGAACGCGCGTTCCTGGCAGTGCCGCAGGAAGCGCTGATCGAAACGATGGAGATCAACCAGAAGTTCTTCCCGGTGCTGGATGCCGCAGGCACGCTGACCGAGAAGTTCATCGGCATCGCCAACATCGAATCGAAGGACGTGGCCGAAGTGGCCAAGGGCTACGAGCGGGTGATCCGCCCGCGCTTTGCCGACGCCAAGTTCTTCTTCGACGAGGACCTGAAGCAGGGCCTGGCGTCGATGGGCGACGGCCTGAAGACAGTGACCTACCAGGCCAAGCTGGGCAGCGTGGCCGACAAGGTGGCGCGCGTGGCCGCCCTGGCCGAAGTGATCGCACCCCAGGTGGGTGCCGATGCCGTGCAGGCCAGGCGGGCTGCCGAATTGGCCAAGAACGACCTGCAGTCGCGCATGGTCAACGAGTTCCCGGAGCTGCAGGGCATCGCCGGCCGCCACTACGCCGTGGCCGGTGGCGAATCGACCGAGGTGGCGCTGGCCATCGACGAGGCCTACCAGCCGCGCTTCGGCGGTGATGACATCGCGCTGTCGCCGCTGGGCAAGGTGCTGGCCATCGCCGAACGCGTCGACACGCTGGCCGGTGGTTTCGCCGCAGGCCTGAAGCCGACCGGCAACAAGGACCCGTTCGCCCTGCGCCGCAATGCGCTGGGCCTGGCCCGCACGATCATCGAAAGCGGCTTCGAGCTGGACCTGCGCGCGCTGCTGGCCAGCGCCAACGCCGGCCTGGCCGCGCGCAACGTGCAGGCCGATGTCGGCGAGCTGTACGACTTCATTCTCGACCGCCTGAAGGGCTATTACGGCGACAAGGGCGTGCCGGCCACGCACTTCAACGCGGTGGCCGAACTGAAGCCGGCCTCGCTGTACGACTTCGACCGCCGCCTGGATGCGATCGGCACCTTCGCCGCACTGCCGGAAGCCGAAGCACTGGCTGCGGCCAACAAGCGCATCCGCAACATCCTGCGCAAGGCCGAGGGCGACATTCCGGCGCAGATCGACCCGGCGCTGCTGCAGGAAGACGCCGAGCGCGCGCTGGCCGAAGCGGTCACCGCCGCCATCGACGACACCGGCGCCAGCCTGCACCAGAAGGACTACGTGGCCGTGCTGGCACGCCTGGCGCGCCTGCGCCCGCAGGTCGACGCGTTCTTCGACGGGGTGATGGTCAATGCGGACGATCTGGCGCTGCGTGGCAACCGCCTGGCGCTGCTGACGATGCTGGGCGAGCGCCTGGGCAAGGTCGCGGCGATCGAGCATCTGTCGAGCTGATGCCCGTATCGGTAGTGCCGGCCGCTGGCCGGCATTACCCCGCGCACCGCATCGCCGGTGGATGTCCATCGGGGTCATTGCCGGCATCGCGCACGATGCCGGCATCCTCGCCTGCATTCACGATGATCGCCACAAAGGTGCGTATTTTGACCGCCACTTAACAACCGATCCCGAATGACGTGATGCATTTCGCATCGTCACCTTCGGTCGGTATGCTGTCCCGCATGCAGCCAAAGAAATACGCCCTGCCGCTGATGGTCCTGTCGTTGGCCGCCACTTCCGTGGCCCACGCGCGCGGCACCATCGACAAGGTGGACATCAAGGGATTGGACAAGGGCGACGACGCCGCAATCATGGAGAACATCCAGGAATCGCTGTCGCTGTACGACACGATCGGCAAGGAACAGGGCGAATCACGCCTGGAGTACCTGCTGTCGCAGGCCGAGCGGCAGACCCGCCAGGCACTGGAACCGTTCGGGTACTACAACCCGGTGATCAAGGTCGAGGCACCGCGCGAGGACGAACACGTGCGTGTGCTGATCCATGTCGACAAGGGCACCCCGGTGACCGTGCGCCGCGAGCACATCGACATCACCGGCCCGGCGATGTACGACCAGTACCTGCAGGATGACCTGGCCGCGTTCAAGCCGCGCAAGGGCCAGCGCTTCGAGCACACCCAGTACGAAGCCAGCAAGATCACCATCACCCGGCGCCTGGCCGAGCGCGGCTACTTCGACGCCGACTACACCCAGCGCCAGGTGCAGATCACCCGCGCCGACAACGCCGCCGACATCGACCTGACCTGGGACAGCGGCCGCCGCTACAACATGGGCCCGGTGCGCTTCCAGCAGGACTACTTCGTCGACAAGCTGTTCGATCCACTGGTCTACTGGGACCAGGGCAGCTACTACCACGAGGGCAAGCTGGACCGGCTGCGCGAGTCGCTGACCAAGCTGGACTACTTCAGCGTGATCGACATCCAGCCGCGCCCGGACCAGGCCGACGAGAACGGCGAAGTGCCGGTGGACGTGAAGCTGACGCGCGCCAAGCGCACCATCTATACCGCCGGCCTGAGCTACGGCAGCGAGAGCGGCCCGGGTGTGCGCGGTGGCATCGAGCGGCGCTTCCTGAACAACCGCGGCCACAAGATGAACACGCAGCTGGACTATGCGCAGAAGCGCAAGAGCCTGGTCACCAGTTACCGCATTCCGGCCTTCAACTGGCTCGACGGCTGGTACACCTTCGCCGCCAGCGCGTACGACGAGCAGACCGACTACATCGATCTGCGCAACTTCAAGCTGATCGCCAGCCGCAGCGGCGAGATCAACGAGCACTGGACCGCGATCGCCTCGATCAACGCACTGCGCGAGCGCTGGCGCTACGCGTCCGGCACCGAATTCACCGACGCCGTCTACAACACCTCGACGCTGGTGTACCCGCAGATGGTTGCCGACTACGTCAACGTCGACGACGAGATGTTCCCGCGCAAGGGCATCAGCGGCGCGGCGACGGTGCGTGCCGGCGTGGAAGGCGCCGGCTCGGACACCAGCTTCGTGCAGGCGAACGCCGTGCTGCGCTGGTACATCCCGGTGGGTGAAAGCAACCGCCTGATCCTGCGCGGTGAGGGGGGTACCACCTGGACCAGCGATCTGGTGGCGATGCCGCCGAGCCTGCGCTACTTCGCCGGCGGTGACCGCAGCATCCGCGGTTACGCCTACCGCGAAGTCGGCCCGCGCACACCCAAACCCGACAAATACGCGCTGGGCGCCAAGAACCTGGTGATCGGCTCGGCCGAGTACGAGCACTACTTCAATGGCGGCCCGTGGGGCGCGGCCGTGTTCGTCGATACCGGCAGCGCCTTCGACAACACCATTGACCTGCATACCGGCGTCGGCTTCGGCGTGCGCTGGAAATCGCCGGTGGGCCCGGTGCGGGTGGATATCGCGCACGGCCTGAACAATCCGGACTCGCAGTTCCAGCTGTACCTCAACATCGGAGCGGACCTGTGAGCACGCCCGCACCGAGCCCCGGCACGCCACCGCCGCGCGTGCGCTTCTACCGACGCCGCCGCTTCTGGGCCTGGTCCGGCGTCGGCGTGATCGGCGTGGTGCTGCTGGCCCTGCTGGCGGTGTACTGGCTGCTGCAGACCGTGGCCGGCCGCGATGTGCTGCTGGCCCAGGTGGTGGCGCGGCTGCCGGTGGGCGCCAGCTTCACCTGGGACAAGGTGGAAGGCCCGGTGGCCGGTCCGCTGACCCTGTACAACGTCGACTTCCGCTACGACGACATCCATTTCCACGCCGAGCGCGCGCACCTGGAGCCGGACCTGCGCCCGCTGCTGGGCCGCAAGCTGCTGCTGGACAAGCTGGAGCTGACCAACGCGACGTTGAACCTGGCCAAGAGTGACGAGCCGTTCAAGCTGCCATCGTGGCCGGATTCGCTGCCGCAGATCGAGATGCCGCTGGCGATCCAGGCCGATGCCATCGCCATCGACGGCTTCCGCATCAGCCAGGCCAACGAACCGGTGATCGACATCCGCCGGGTGCGTGGTGGCATCGAGATCGCCAATGGCGAGTTCCAGGCGCACAAGCTGGTGGTGGACAGCGACATGGGCAACTTCACCGCCCAGGGCCGTTACATTCCGGCCGAGGACTACGACACCGATGTGACGGTGACGGCGGTGCTGCCAGCACCGCGTGGGCGCACCGCCGCTACGGTGGGCCTGGTCGCACGTGGCGACCTGTCGCACATGGAAGTGGCCGTAGCCGGGCGCGCGCCGAAGCCGCTGCACGCGATGCTGGTGTTCGATGGCCGCACCGACCCGAGCTGGAGCGCCAGCATCCGCAGCGACGAGCTGGATCTGGCGCTGTTGTCGCCAGCATTGGCGAGCTCGGCGATTGCGCCGTTGTCGCTGGACTTCACCGCCGCCGGCAAGGGCGGCAATGCCAACCTGAGCGGCAGGGTGAAGCAGGGCGACCAGGAGCTGGAACTGGCACCGTCGGTGGTGTCGCTGCAGGACCAGGTGCTGAAGGTCTCACCGCTGCTGGTGAAGGGCCTCGGTGGCGAAGCGCGGCTGGAAGGCACCGCCGACTTCAGCCAGGACGATCAGCAGAAACTCAATTTCTCGGTGGTCGCACGCGATCTGACCTACGTGCCGGCACCCGACCCGAACACGGCTGGCAGCGCACCGGTGCCGGTCACCCTGAAGGAAGCACGCTTCGGCCTGGCCGGTACCCTGAAGGCCTGGGCCGCGATCGGCCGTGCCGAGATCGAACGCGAGGCGCAGAAGGCGCAGCTGCAGTTCGACGTACGCGGCAATGACCAGGCCGCGTCGATCCACCAGCTGCAGGCGCAGACGCCGGGTGGGCAGCTGCAGGTGGAAGGCCAGGTGGCCTGGGCGCCGCAGCTGGACTGGGACGCCAAGGCCACGCTGAAGGACTTCGACCCCGGCTATTTCGTGCCGGGCTGGAACGGCCGCCTGTCCGGCAACCTGGCCTCCAAGGGCCGTCAGCTGCCGCCGCCGGCCAATGCCGCACCGGGCACGGCCGGCACGCTGGAAGCCACCGTCGACCTGCCGTCGCTGAAGGGCATCCTGCGCCAGCGCAACCTTGATGCACAGGGCAAGTTCGCGCTGCAGGGCGCGCAGGGCCAGGGTGACCTGAAGCTGTCGCTGGGTAGCAGCCGGGTGACCGCGTCGGGCAAGGTCGGCGACCGCCTCGACATCGATGCACGTTTCGAACCGCTGCAGCTGAGTGACCTGCTGCCGGGCGCCGACGGCGGCCTGCGCGGCCAGGTGCAGGTGAAGGGGCCGCGCGATGCGCCGGACATCACCGCCGACCTGGTCGGCAACAATCTCAACTGGGAGGGCTACGGCGCCGAGAGCGTGAGCATCAAGGGCCACCTGCCGTGGCGCGGCGACAGCGGCACGCTGGCGGTGCAGGGCCAGCAGGTCAACGCCGGCATGCTGCTGGAGCGCTTGAACGTGGATGCGCAGGGCAGTGTGTCCAACCTGCGCCTGGCTGCGCAGACCCGCAATGAGATGGGCGCGATCGAGCTGCAGGGCAGCGTGCGCCAGCAGGGGGCGCAGTGGCGTGGCGAGCTGGCCTCGCTGCGCATCGCACCGGTGAAGGGTGATGCGTGGTCGCTGCGTGCACCGGCGGCGTTCGCGATCAACGGCAGCACCTACACCCTGTCCGAAGCCTGCCTGGCCGCCGCCAGCAGCGGTGCGCTGTGCGCACAGGCCAACTGGCCGCGCGAAGGCCTGGTGGTGCGCAGTGACGCGCTGCCGCTGGCGCTGGTGCAGCCGTGGCTGCCGCCGCAGTCCGGCCGCCGCATCTACCTGCGCGGCGACGTCAGCCTGGACGCGCAGATCCGCCCGCGCGGCGCGGCCTGGGAAGGCCATGTGGAAGTGCGCTCGAAGGAAGGCGGCGTGCGCCTGGGCGAGAACCGCAACACCGTGGGCGATACCACCCGCGGCGAGCTGGTGCGCTATGACCAGTTCTCGCTGAAGCTCGACATGACCCCGGCCAGCATCAAGGGCTACCTGGGCATGGGCTTCCAGGGCAATGGCTTCGTCGACGCGAAGATGCAGACCGGCTGGGAAGCCAGCGCACCGCTGAACGGTGAGCTCTACCTCAACATGTCGCGGCTGTACTGGCTGGAGCTGTTCTCGCCGGACATCGTGCGCCCGACCGGCCTGATCGAAGGCCACGTCAGCCTGCGCGGTACGCGCGGGCAGCCGTCGCTGGGCGGCGACGCGCAGCTGAGCAACTTCAAGGGCGAATTCCCCGCGCTTGGCCTGACCTTCGACCAGGGCAAGGGCAGCTTCGTGGCCCAGCCCGACGGCTCGGCCAAGATCACCGCGCAGGCCAACTCGGGCCAGGGCACGCTGTATGTCGACGGCGGCCTGTCGTGGTTCGGTGATGCACAGCCGCTGCAGCTGAAGATCCACGGCGAGAACGTGCTGCTGTCCAACACCAGCGAGCTGCGCATCGTCGCCAACCCCAACCTCGACTTCACGTTGGCCAAGGCGGCGATGGAGCTGCGTGGCACCGTGCACGTGCCCGAGGCCGACATCGACCTGGAGCGCCTGGACCGTGGCACCTCGGTGTCCGAAGACGTGGTGGTGCTGGACCCGGCCGATCCGGAAGAGTCGCGCACCTCGCCGCTGGACATGGACCTGACGGTCAGCCTCGGCGACAAGGTGAAGATGACCGGGTTCGGCCTGAAGGGCGCGCTGACCGGCAAGATGCAGGTCTGGGCCAAGCCCGGCCGTGAAATGACCGCCAATGGCGGCCTGGAAGTGAGCGGCCGCTACAAGGCGTATGGGCAGGACCTGACCATCACCCGCGGCAACCTCATCTGGAACTACAACGCGGTGTCCGACCCGCGCATCAACATCCGCGCCGAGCGCCGGATCGGTGATGTCACCGCCGGCATCGACGTGACCGGGCGTGCGCAGCAGCCGCGCGCGGACGTGTGGTCCGATCCGGCGATGTCGCAGTCCGAGGCACTGGCCTATCTGGTGCTGGGACGCAGCCTGACCGGTGCCAGCAGCGACCAGGCGCAGCAGGTCAACGCGGCCTCGGCGGCGCTCTCGGCGGGCAGCGGCCTGCTGGCTTCGCAGCTGGGCGCCAAGCTGGGCCTGGACGACGCCGGCGTGAGCCAGTCGCGCGCGCTGGGCGGCTCGGTGATCGGTGTCGGCAAGTACATCTCGCCCAAGCTGTACGTCGGCTACGGCGTGTCGCTGGTCGGTGCCGGTTCGGTGATCACGCTGAAGTACCTGCTGCGCCGCGGGTTCGACGTGGAAGTGGAGTCGAGCACCGTGGAAAACCGCGGGTCGATCAACTGGCGGCGGGAGAAATAACCCGCTGCCCCTCAACCACCCTCTGTGTCGGGATCGGTCTGGCTGACAACGGCGAAGCAGGGGGCTGGCCTGCGCGGACGAGGCCCGTGCGTGAGCATGCCGTGCCCATCAAGCGCCGACGGTGGCTCGACGGGCGCTGGCGCGGACGCCGTCCGCGATGGGGTGCCTCCAACGAAAGGCGTCAGCATGAGGACGCCAGACACGATGACCACCGAGGCATGGATTGCCACGTGTTTCATGCTGGACGTGCTGATCGCGATAGGGCGAGCGGCATCACCGAGCAATGCCAGCGCCGCCAGAACGGCCAGCACGACGAGAGCGCCCAGCAGGCAGCGGACAATGGCCACCTGCATCTTCATGAGATTGAAGTGCCCGGGTTGGGATACCGCCATCCAGAAGGCGACCTGATCCGTGTCCAGTGGCGCCAGCGTGTCACGGACACCATGCACTCCCAGACGCTGCATCGTTTGCCGCATGATGCCAGCACGCCCGGGCACGCTGGCCGACAGCAGCGATTGCAGCCAGTGCCACGGTCGGGTCAAGCGTTCCATGCGGGCATGGGCCTCGGTTACGGACACCCGGTCATGCGGTCGGTCCAGGGCTGCGGTGAGGGCCGTGTGGTTGCGCGGCTGCAGCTGCCAGCGGCGATGCAGCAGGTTGCGCCGTGCGCGGACCCGGTAGGGATCGATATCAGCCCGGATCTCATCCCAGCAGAAGTATCGACCGAGCAGATCGAAGTTGGACTCGCACAGCGGCTGGCCCTGGTGCAGCAGCTGCTGCAGTACCACGTCACCGATACGCGGCCTGTCGGCCAATGACCACAGCTCCGGGCGATGGGCCAGCCAGTGCTCGAAGCTGGCCGGGTCGGCGTCGCCGGCGGTGTTGATCAGCAGGCGCGCAAACCGGGGCAGGTTCAATGATGGCTCCACCACATCGTCCGGCATGTCGGTGTCGGGCGTGCATGGATGATGCAGCACCGGCATGTGGTCCATCGGCGAATGGCTGTCGTACGGCGCCGGTGGGCCGGGTGGGCTGTTGTCTGCAGGTGGCGTCGACAGCGCTTCTGCACTGCTTTCCTCCTGCCATTGCGTGCGGCTGCGTGCCCACAGCAGGGCCTGCTGGTAAGCCTCGTGCAGCGCCTGGAATGCCACCGGGTCTTCGTCCGGGCGTGCCGCGCGCAGTCTCTGCGCGTAGGCGCGCTTGATCGCCTTTTCGTCGGCGCTGGCGTCGAGCCCGAGAGCGTCCAGTGCCCGGTTCACACGGTGTTTCCAGAAGCAGGTGGAGGCAGGTCGATCGACAGGCGACGGCACCTGTCACGCAGGAACCAGGTGGTCCATAGCAGCAGGACCAGGGCGCAGCCCACTTCGGGGACGAGCATGCCGATGCCCGGTCCAATCAGGTTGCGCGGCCGGAATCCCCGGCCATCCTCGCGCCGGATCCAGCGTGCCGTCGCCAGAGCAAGGCCAGGGAACAGCAGCAACGTACCTTCCAGCCGCAGGTCCAGGCCATGGACCAGGATCAGGCTGGCGAGGGCGATCAGCGGCGCTGGCAACGCCAGCAGCCATCCCCAGCGCGAAGGGGGCAGATCCAGCGTCAGCTGGCGCAGCGCCCAACGGACATGGACCCACAGAGCGCCGGTCAGGGCGAGCAGGACCCCGAGCAGCACGCCGCCTATGCCGAGCGCGGCGGCGGTGCGCAGGTCACGCTGGGCAAGACTCATGAGAGTCGAGCCACCGGCAATCGCGAGCGTCAGGGCAGCCAACAGGCCGCCCCGCAGCGCATTGACCTGGCAACGCCAGCGGTTGGGACGGGAAACGTCGGCAAGGCTGCGCCAGAACTGCACCTGCTGCCGATCCCAGGCGGCGGGCAATGGCTCCTGGCCGCCGCGTTCCAGCGCATCCAGCAGCGCGTTGACCTCAATGATGTGCTCGGGCAGCTGCGCCTGCCAGAGGGATCGTCGCGCGTGCCATGGCTGCGACAGGTAGCGCAGGCAACGCGCAAGGGTGACCCTCCCCAGCCGCAGGCTGCCCTCTTGTTCAAGCAGTGCCGACAGCTCTGCCGCATTCCCGGTCTCGGCGGCCCAGCGTCGATGACCGCGCGACTGGATCGATGCCAGCCTGTCCGGATCCACGCCATCGTGTACATCATCCCAGCCAAAGCAGCGTGCCAGCAGACCCATGTTGGCTGCGCTGACGCTGTTGTGACTGCGTGCCAGTTCATCCAGCAGCGCGTCGCCCACCAATGGCTTGTAGCGCAGCGACCACAGCACCGGCGTGGCCTCCAGCCAGGGGCCGAAGTCTTCAGGGGAAGACAGATGGGCCATGCGCAGGATCGTGTGCGCATGGCCCGATACGTGGACCGCTCCCTCCAGTTCCGCCACTGGTGCCGTGCGCAGCAGCACAGGCATGCCGCGAGGTGGCCATGGAGGCGAGTACGAACGCGTTTCGGGCGGCGCCCATGCCACGTCTGCGTCGGGCGGCCAGGGTGCGATGTCGGTTGCATGCTCCGCCGGTTCGTCTTCGTCCGCGATATCGGCCAGCGCTTCCTGGCGGACCCAGTCCAATGCCGCCTGATAGGCCTCATGCAGGTGCTGGAAGGTGATGGGATCCTCGTCGGGGCGCGTCACCCGCAGGCGCTTTGCATAAGCGCGCTTGACCGCGCGCTCGTCAGCCGTTTGGTCCAGCTCCAGGACGTGCAGTGCCCAGCTCATGCATCGCGCTCGAGGGCGTCGAGTGCCTCGTCCAGCTGACGGCGATGACGCTCGACGGCAACGGCATCCTGGCTCTCCAGCACATGGCGGAAGCTGCTCAGCCACGACTGCAACTGTTCACGGTGATGGATGCGTTCCTCGTACAGGCGCTCGGTGCGGGCGATCACCGCGAGGTTGGGCTGGGCGTCACGCGGGTGGATCTTCAGCGCTTCCAGCGCGCGCAGGCGCTGCTGGATCTCTTCGGGTGACAGCAGCCCGGGATTCTGTTCCAGGATGAGCTCGTGGCGCCTGCCGGTGGCATCCTCGGTGACTTCCACCTGCAGCAGCCCGTTCACGTCGTAGGTGAAGCGGGCGGTGACGCTGCGTTCCTGCATCGGGACAGAATGGGTCAGCGGCACGGTCAGCTCACCGAGCTTGATGTTGCGATCCACCGTCGGGCTCTCGCCCTGGAACACGTCGATGCGGATGGCACTTTGCCGCTCGTGCAGCGGGTAGAAGCGATCCTCGCGGCTGACCGGCACCACGCTGTTGCGCTGGATGATCGGGTGGAAATAGCCGCTGCGCTCGCCACCGGCAGCATCCTGGCGGGACACCTGCGTGCCAAGCGTGTAGGGGCAGACATCGGTCAGCACGACTTCGCGCAGCGATTCGTCACGCGCCTTCAATCCCGCTGCAACGGCGGCACCCAAGGCAATCGCCTGGTCCGGATGGACATGGCGCAGCGGCAGCCGGCCGAACATGCGGGTCGCAAGCCTGCTGACCATCGGCATGCGTACCGCACCGCCGACCAGGATGATGTCGTCCAGCGCCTCGGGCTTGAGCCGGGCGTCGCGGATCGCGCGCTCGATGGGCGCGCGCATGCGCAGCAGCAGTGGCTCGCAGAGCTGGGTGTAGCGAGCTTCATCCAGCTGCCACTGGCGTTCGCTGCCGGCCAGGGGCAACTGCAGGCTGGCAGTGCCGCTCTGGCTGAGTTCGCGCTTGAACAGTTCCAGCCGACGCAGCAGCTGCGCCTGCTCGGCAGCGGACAGGTCGCTGGCGGACGTGCCCTGGTCGGCGTGGAAGGCCTGCACGAGTACCTGCAGGAAATCCTCGCCGCCCAGGAAATTGTCGCCGGCGCTGGCATGCACTTCGACCACGCCATCGAACAGTTCCAGGATGGAGACGTCGAAGGTGCCGCCGCCCAGGTCCAGCACCAGCACGCGGCCTTCGCCGTCACGCTCCTGCAGACCATAGGCCAGCGCAGCGGCCGTGGGTTCATTGATCAGGCGCTCGACGCGGATGCCGGCCAGTTCGCCGGCGGCCCGGGTGGCCTTGCGCTGGGCGTCGGAGAAGTAGGCCGGCACGCTGATCACCGCTTCCTCCACCTTGTGGCCCAGGGCGGCTTCGGCGTCGGCCAGCAGCGAGCGCAGCACCATGGCCGAGAGCTCCTCGGGACGGAAACTGCGCTCACCCAGCCGGGTCTCACGGTCGCTGCCCATCCAGCGCTTGAAATGGGCCACGGTCTGCTGCGGATGGCTGACCAGGCGGTCACGGGCCGGCTGGCCGACCAGTACGGCACCATCGACGAGGCTGACCACCGAAGGGGTCAACAGCTCGCCATGGGCATTGGGGAACAGCTGCGGCCCTGCTGCCGTGTGCCTGCCGATGAGGGAATGGGTGGTGCCAAGATCGATGCCGACGATCATCTGCGAACGTCCGATGTGCAGAAAACGGCAATTCTAGGAGCGCGGCGCAGGCCTGACTATCGGGCGTTGCCCGACAGCGCCCCACGGGCTATGGTCCCGGGCTGTTCTGTCGTACCGGATTGCCTCATGTCATCACGCAAAGCCCTTCCCACCGCCCTGGCCCTGGGCCTGACCCTCGCCACCGGCGCCCACGCCGATGAAGGCATGTGGATGCCGACGCAGCTGCCGGACCTGGCCCAACCGCTGCAGGCCGCTGGCTTCAAGGGCAATCCGGCCGACCTGGCCAACGTCACCGCGCCGCCGCTGAGCGCCGTGGTGCGCGCCGGTGGTGGCACCGGTTCGTTCGTGTCCGCCGACGGCCTGCTGCTGACCAACCACCACGTGGCGATGGGCGTGATCCAGTACAACAGCTCGCCCGAGCACGACCTGATAGCTGGTGGCTTCATCGCCAGGGACCGTGCCGACGAGCGCCCGGCCAACCCGGACTTCCGCGTGCTGGTCACCGTCGGCTTCGACAAGGTGACCGACCAGGTGCTGGCGCAGGCCCGTGGCAAGACCGGCCGTGCCTACTTCGATGCCGTGGATGCAGCCAGCAAGCAGATCGTGGCCGAGTGCGAGAAGGACGGCAGCGTGCGCTGCTCGGTGGCCAACATGTACTACGGCACCGATTTCTACCGCATTGCCCAGCTGGAACTGAGCGACGTGCGCCTGGTGTATGCGCCGCCGCGTGCGATCGGCAACTACGGCGATGAAATCGACAACTTCATGTGGCCCCGCCACACCGGCGACTTCACCCTGCTGCGCGCCTACGTGGGCAAGGACGGCAAGCCGGCCGCCTACAGCAAGGACAACGTGCCCTACCAGGCGCCGGCACACCTGCAGATGTCGGTGGAAGGCCCGAAGGAAGGCGATTACGCGATGCTGGCCGGTTACCCGGGCATCACCTACCGCCACCGCACCGCGGCCGAATTCGCCGGCCAGATCGATACCGTGCTGCCGCGCCGCGTATCGGTGTTCCAGCAGATGATCGACACCATCGAGGCCGCCAGCGCCAAGGACGCGCAGGCGCGTACCCGCTACGCCTCGCAGCTGCAGTCGCTGAAGAACAACCGCAAGCGCGCCGCCGGCGAACTGGAAGGCCTGCTGCGCAGCGATGCGAAGGCCCAGCGTGCCGCCGACGAGACGGCCATGCTGGCTGCCACCGACCGCAGGTACCAGGGTGACATCAAGGCGCTGCTGGCCAACCTGTCGCAGGGTGCGGCGGTGGGCGAGCGTGACCTGCTGCTGGAGCAGATGGCCGCGCAGAGCCAGCTGCTGCGCTCGGCGCTGCTGCTGGAACGCCTGCGCATCGAATCGGCCAAGCCGGACGCGCAGCGCGAGAGCGGCTACCAGCAGCGCGACCAGGCGATGATCGAAGGGGTGCTCAAGCAGGTCCAGCGCCGTTACGCGCCGGAGGTCGAGAAGGCCCTGCTGACCACCCTGCTGACCCGCTACCAGCAGCTGCCGGACGCGCAGCGCGTGGCCGAGTTCGACGCGGCTTTTGGTCGTACCCCACAGCAGCTGGCCAAGGCGCTAGACACCCTGTATGCCGGTACCCAGCTGGGTGAGGAAGCGCAGCGCCTGTCGCGCTTTGCCGCCGCACGCGAAGGCAAGGCACTGGCCGCCGATCCGCTGATCAGCGTGGCCGGTCCGCTGGTGGCCGCGCAGCTGCGCATCGAGAACGAGAGCAAGACCCGCGAAGGCGAGCAGCTGCGCCTGCGCCCGGCGTACATGCAGGCGCTGTTCGCCTGGCGTGCCAGGCAGGGCCGCGCGGTGTATCCGGATGCCAACCGCACCCTGCGCATCAGCTACGGCAAGGTCGAGGCGCTGCACCCGCGCGATGGCGTGACCTACTCGCCGGTGACCACCGTGGCCGGCATCGTCGAGAAGAACACCAACGCCTACCCGTTCGATGCACCCAAGCCGCTGCTGGCCGCGATCGCCAAGGGTGACTTCGGCAGCACCGCCGATCCGGCACTGAAGACCCAGACGGTCAACTTCCTGACCAACCTGGACACCACGGGCGGCAACTCCGGCTCGCCGGTGCTCAACGCCAGGGGCGAACTGATCGGCCTGAACTTCGACAGCAACTGGGAGTCGGTCAGCGCCAGCTGGTGGTTCGACCCGCGCTACAAGCGCGCCGTGCACGTGGACATGCGCTACCTGCGCTGGCTGCTGGCCAAGGTCTACCCGGCGCCCGAGCTGCTGAAGGAAATGGGCGTGCCGGCCCAATAACGCCGGTACCTGGCAGGCGCCCACCGCTTCCTGGTGGGTGCCCATTGATTCCCGGTAGGTGCCCACTGTTAGTGGGCACGGATGTCCCCGTCACGACCAACGGTCGTGACCCACCAGACGGATCAACGATCGTGACCCACTGCCATGCCCCACCCTTGCGGTCCTTCCTCGTGACCTACCCGCACGACCAGCGGTCGTGATCTACTGACCCCTGTCCTGACGGAAACGCACGCGTGGTCTCCAGCTGGATCCTGCTGCTGGTCTCGGTTGCCTATGCCGCGCTGCTGTTCGGCGTGGCGTGGTGGGGCGACCGTCGGCCGATGTACCCCGACCGGCCGTGGCTGCGGCCGGTGGTCTACAGCCTGGCACTGGCCGTGTACTGCTCGTCGTGGACCTTCTACGGCGCGGTCGGCACCGCCGTGCGCAACGGCGTGGGCTACCTGCCCATCTACATCGGCCCACTGCTGCTGCTGCTGTTCGGCTGGCGCATCATCGAGCGCCTGGCGCTGATCGCGCGCAGCCAGAACGTGGTCTCCATCGCCGATTTCATCTCCTCGCGCTTCGGCCGTTCCCGGCGGCTGGCGGCGCTGGTGGCGATCATCGCGCTGATCGGCATCATTCCGTACCTGGCGCTGCAGTACAAAGCGGTGGCGATGAGCCTGCAGGTGCTGACCGGCAACACCGGCCCGACCGGCTTCTTCACCGATCCCGCGCTGTACGTGGCGCTGCTGATGGCGCTGTTCGCCACCCTGTTCGGTACCCGCCAGGTCGATGCCACCGAACACCACCACGGCATGATGCTGGCCATCGCCTTCGAATCGGTGATCAAGCTGCTGGCGATGTTGGCCGTGGGCGTGTTCGCCTACCTGTGGCTGAGCAACCGCACCGACGCGGTGGTCGAGTCGGTGCATACGCTGTTCACCGGCCTGCCGCCGGTGGGCTTCATCTCGCAGACGCTGCTCAGTTTCCTGGCCATCATCTGCCTGCCGCGCCAGTTCCACGTGGCCGTGGTCGAGTGCGGCGATGTGCGCGACGTGCGCCGCGCGCGCTGGATGTTCGGCGGCTACCTGGTACTGATCTCGGGCATGGTGCTGCCGATCGCCACCGCCGGCGTGACCCTGTTCGGCACCGGCGGCAGCGTCGCCGACGACTCGATGGTGCTGGCTCTGCCGCTGGCCGAAGGCCGCAATGCGCTGGCGCTGATCGCCTACGTGGGCGGCTTTTCGGCGGCCACCGGCATGGTCATCGTGTCGTCCATCGCACTGGCCACCATGGTCAGCAACGACCTGGTGATGCCGGTGCTGCTGCGTCGGAGCGGTGACCACCAGGAGGCCGCCGACGTCGCTTCGCGCGTGCTGTGGATCCGCCGCCTGGCGATCCTGCTGCTGGCGCTGATGGCCTACAGCTACTACCGCACCAGCAGCAACGACAGCACCCTGGCCTCGTACGGCCTGATGGCGTTCGCAGCGGTGGCGCAGTTCGCGCCCGGCCTGATCGGCGGCCTGTACTGGCGCGGTGCCAGCCGGCGTGGCGTCGAGGTGGGCATGCTGCTCGGCTTCGCCACCTGGCTGTACACCCTGCTGTTGCCGGCGATGACCATGGCCGGCTGGGTCGATGCCGCCTGGGTGCAGCACGGCCCGTTCGGCATTGAGTGGCTGCGCCCGCAGCAGCTGTTCGGCATGACCGGCTGGGATCCGCTGACCCATGGCACGTTCTGGTCGCTGCTGGTCAATGCGGCGACGATGATGCTGGTGTCCGCACGCTGGCGACCCGGCGTCGACGAGCGCCTGCGCGCTGCCCCCTTCCTCGACCCGTATGCCGAACGCCCGTCGGTAGCCGGCGGCTGGCCCGGCCACGTGCACGTGGGCGACCTGCTGGCACTGGCCTCGCGCGTGGTCGGCGAGCGCCACGCGCGGCGTTCGTTCTTCGAGCAGGCGCAGTCGCTGGGCCGCGAGCTGCAATCCTCGGCGCCTGCGGACCGGCCGTGGGTACAGTTCACCGAGCGTCTGTTGGCGGCCTCGATCGGCGCGGCATCGGCGCGCCTGCTGCTGACCAGCCTGCTGCGTGGCTCGGGCATGGACCTGGGCGAAGTGGTGGCGGTGCTGGACGAAGCGGGGCAGGAGCTGCGCTTCAACCGCGAGATCCTGTCGACCACGCTGGAGAACATCAGCGCCGGGGTCAGCGTGGTTGATCCGGACATGCGCCTGACCGCATGGAACCGCCGCTACCAGGACATGTTCGGCTACCCCGACGGCATGCTCTACGTGGGCCGCCCGGTGGCCGACCTGATCCGCTACAACGCCGAGCGCGGCGAGCTGGGCGAGGGCGATATCGAAGTGCAGATCAACCGCCGCATCGGCTACATGCGCGCCGGCTCACCGCACGTGTTCGAGCGCACCCGCAGCGACGGCAAGGTGATCGAGATGCGCGGCCAGGCGCTGCCCGGCGGCGGTTACGTGACCAGCTACAACGACATCACCGACTACAAGCACGCGGAGAAGGCACTGCTGGAGGCCAACGAGACGCTGGAACAGCGCGTGGCCGAGCGCTCGCACGAGGCCGAGGTCGCGCAGCAGTCGAAGACCCGCTTCCTGGCGGCGATCAGCCATGACGTGCTGCAGCCGTTGAACGCCGCACGGCTGTTTGCTTCGGCGCTGCGCGACAGCGACCATGTGAGCGACGAGCAGAAGCACCTGGCCGAGCGCGTGGATGCGTCGCTGCGTGCTGCCGAAGAACTGCTTGATGGCCTGCTGGACGTGTCGCGGCTGGATGCCGGTGGCCTGCACCCGGTGATCGGCGAGTTCGACGTGAGCGCGCTGATGCGCGAACTGGCCGCGCAGTACACGCCGGTCGCCGCCGGCCGTGGCCTGCGCCTGGACCTGTTCACGCGTCCGGCCTGGGTGCGCAGTGATCGCCGCCTGCTGCGCCGCGTGCTGCAGAACTTCCTGGCCAATGCGCTGCGCTACACCCGCCAGGGCCGCATCGTGCTGGCGGTGCGCCAGCGTGGCAACGAAGTGGAGCTGCAGGTATGGGATACCGGCCCGGGCATTCCCGAGCACCACATGCGGCAGATCTTCGACGAGTTCCACCGCTACCAGCAGCCGTTCGATTGGGGCGAACAGGGGTTGGGCCTGGGCCTGTCGATCTGCCAGCGCATCTCGCGCCTGCTTGACCATCGCCTCAATGCGCGCAGCCGGGTTGGCAAGGGCTCGATGTTCTCGATCATCCTGCCGCGGGTGGCGCCGCTGCCGGGCTATACCGAACTGGCCGCGCCGGTACAGGCCGCAGCCGCGCCGCTGCGCAGCGATTCGCTGGCCGGCCTGCGCGTGCTGTGCGTAGACAACGACGAAGAGATCCTCGACGGCATGCGCGCGCTGCTCGGTCGCTGGCAGGTGCAGGTGATTACGGCATCGACGGTGGATCAGGCGCTGGAGAAAGTGGCCGAGCGGCCGCAGGTGATGCTGGTGGACTACCACCTGCACGACCGCATGGACGGCCTGGATGCGCTGGTGGCGCTGCGTGAAGCCGCCGGTTACCCGCTGCCGGGTGCGTTGTTGACCGCCGATGGCCGCGACGAACTGAAGCGGATGGCACGCGAACGCGGCTACCGCGTGCTGACCAAGCCGATCAAGCCGGCCTCGCTGCGCGCCTTCCTGGGCGCGCTGCGCGATGCCGGCAATAGCGATGCCTGATCGGCAATTGTAGAGCCGAGCCCGTGCTCGGCTCCCGAACGCATGGCGGCGCCGATATAGCCATCGCTATACAAACCAGCCCTGCCTGCGCGTTTCGCTGGAAATGCGCCACGTGCGGATCGCGATGCTAAGCTTCGCGTCCCCTTGGGGAGTAGCCGGATTCCTTCGCAGGAATCGTCCACGTCAACATACTCGGCCAGTGCGCCGTGGCGTGGACAACCATGATGGTTGGCGAGACCAGCGGCCCGCGCGCGCAACGTCAGGTTGGGCGCGAGCGCAGGCCGTGCGTCCGTCCCAGCCCGACCTCAGCCACCGCCCATGTCCCCCATTTCGATCCTCCTGATCGGCTTTGCCATGTCCACCGATGCCTTCGCCGCTGCAATCGGCAAGGGTGCGGCCATGCGCAAGCCGGTGTTCCGCGATGCATTGCGTGCCGGCATCATCTTCGGCGTCATCGAGGCGATCACGCCCATCATCGGCTGGCTGCTCGGTCGGGCTGCCCTGCAATACGTCGAAGCCTTCGACCACTGGATCGCCTTCGGCCTGCTCGGCGCACTGGGCATCCACATGATCTACAACGGCCTGCGCCCCGACAGTGCTGAGGACGACGAAGATCCGTCGCAACACCACGGCTTCTGGAAGCTGGCGCTGACCGGTTTCGCCACCAGCATCGACGCGATGGCGGTGGGCATCGGCCTGGCCTTCATGGATGTACATATCGGCGTGATGGCTGCGGTGATCGGCCTGTGCACGCTGACCATGGTCACCGTCGGCATCATGCTCGGCCGCGTGCTGGGCAGCATGGTCGGCAAGCGTGCGGAGATCATCGGTGGCGTGATCCTGGTGATCATCGGCGCAACGATCCTGTACGAACACCTGCACGGCGTGGGGTAACGCCCGCCCCTGTAGAGCCGAGCCCATGCTCGGCTGCTTCACATGGCAGCCGAGCGTGGGCTCGGCTCTACATTGGAGCATTCGCCGACATGCAGCACGGCATTTCGCTGATGGAGAGGCTGTCATGCGTGCCATAGCCTCTTCGCATGGCCAGTCCCGCACTCCGCTTTGGTCGCTGGTCGCAGACCGGCAATGTCTACGCGATCACGGCTGTGACACGCGCACGCCGTCCCTGGTTCGACGACAAGGCCAATGTCGATCTGCTGATCGAAGCGCTGCGCACCGTAGAGCGGACGGGGCGGACCTCCTCCCTCGCCTGGGTGGTCATGCCGGACCACCTGCATTGGTTGGTCGAGTTGCGTACCGGAACGCTGGCCGGCTGCATGCAGATCCTGAAGTCCCGGAGTGGAAGATCCATCGCCAGGCGCGTTGATGCGAACGCACCGATCTGGCAGCCGGGGTACTACGACCATGCGTTGCGCAGCGATGAGTGCCTGCGCACGCAGGCGATGTACATTGCAGCCAATCCAGTGCGTGCTGGGCTGGCCACGCGCATCGGGGAATACCCCTATGTATGGAGTCGATGGCGGCTTTGGGGGTGATCGGTATTGAGGCCAAGAGCAGCCGAGCATGGGCTCGGCTCTACAGGGGCATCATGAAGGCTGCGGAGCCGAGCACATGCTCGGCTCCGCAGTCCGTTACGATCAATCTTCTTCCGGCGGCAGCACGATGGCGTCGTCGTCGATGGCCAGCTTGCCGGCCATCAGCACGGCCTGGGTGCGGTTGGTCACGCCCAGCTTGCGCAGGATGGCGGTGACGTGGGCCTTGATCGTCGCTTCGGAGACGTTGAGGTCGTAGGCGATCTGCTTGTTCAAGCGGCCGGCGCCCAGCATCTGCAGCACGCGGAACTGCTGCGGGGTCAGCTCGCGCAGGCGCTGGCCGACTTCGCGTTCTTCGCTGCCGGTGGGCGGCACGTTGTGCGCTTCCGGCGGTGCCCAGGTCTCGCCATCAAGGATGGTGCCCAGTGCGTGGCCGATGGTGTCCGAGTCGGCGGACTTGGGAATGAAGCCGAGCGCACCGTGGTCGAGCGCGCGGCGCATCACCGTGGCTTCTTCGCGCGCGGACACCACCACCACCGGCAGGTGCGGGTGCAGCGAACGCATGTGCACCAGCGCGTTGAAACCCTGTGCGCCAGGCATGTTGAGGTCCATCAGGACCAGGTCGGCGTCGTTGTGCTGGTCGGCCAGTGCATACAGCGCTTCCACGCTGTCGGCCTCGAACAGCTGCACGCCGGGGATGACCCGCTGTACCGCCCCGCGCAGGGCTTCGCGGAACAGCGGGTGGTCATCGGCAATCAGGAGGGTGGTCATGGTCGGGGGGAACCGTGGGGGGAAACTGCATGGGGCCAGATCCTACGGCGGTCAGAGCCCGTTCCTGGCGGAACGGGATCCGACCCCGGGAGCCGGCCCCGGGCCGTACGTCAGCGCACCTTGCGCTCGTCCACCAGCGAGGCCACCACCGACGGGTCGGCCAGGGTCGAGGTATCGCCGAGCTGGTCCGGCGCGTTCTCGGCGATCTTGCGCAGGATGCGGCGCATGATCTTGCCCGAGCGGGTCTTCGGCAGGCCCGGCGCCCACTGCAGGTGGTCCGGCGTGGCGATCGGGCCGATTTCCTTGCGCACCCAGGCGACCAGTTCCTTCTGCAGCTCGTCGCTCGGCGCCTCTTCGGCCACCAGCGTCACGTAGGCGTAGATGCCCTGGCCCTTCACGTCGTGCGGGAAGCCGACCACGGCCGCTTCGGCCACCTTCGGGTGCGAGACCAGCGCGCTTTCCACTTCGGCGGTGCCGATGCGGTGGCCGGACACATTGATCACGTCGTCAACGCGACCAGTGATCCAGTAGTAGCCGTCTTCGTCGCGGCGGCAACCGTCGCCGGTGAAGTAGCTGCCCGGGTAGGTGCGGAAATAGGTATCGATGAAGCGCTGGTGGTCGCCGTACACCGTGCGCATCTGGCCCGGCCAGGAATCACGGATGATCAGGTTGCCCTCGGTCGGGCCGTCCTGGACCTCGCCATCGGCATTGACCAGCGCCGGCTGCACGCCGAAGAAGGGCAGGGTGGCCGACCCCGGCTTGAGGTCCATCGCGCCGGCCAGCGGCGAGATCAGGATGCCGCCGGTCTCGGTCTGCCACCAGGTATCGACGATCGGGCAGCGGCTGTCGCCGACCACTTCGTAGTACCAGCGCCAGGCTTCCGGATTGATCGGCTCGCCGACGCTGCCGAGCAGGCGCAGCGACGCGCGCGATGTCTTCTTCACCGGCTCCTCGCCTTCGCGCATCAGCGCGCGGATGGCGGTCGGGGCGGTGTAGAAGATGGTCACCTTGTGCTTGTCGATGACGTTCCAGAAACGCGAGGTGTCCGGGTAGTTCGGCACGCCTTCGAACATCAGCGAGGTCGCGCCGTTGGCCAGCGGCCCGTACACGATGTAGCTGTGGCCGGTGACCCAGCCGACATCGGCGGTGCACCAGTAGACGTCGTCTTCGCGCAGGTCGAACACCGCTTCATGGGTGTAGGCCGCGTACAGCAGGTAACCGCCGGTGGTGTGCAGCACGCCCTTGGGCTTGCCGGTGGAACCGGAGGTGTAGAGGATGAACAGCGGGTCTTCCGCGTTCATGCGTTCCGGTTCGCAGGTGGACGGCTGGCTGTCCACCACATCGTGGAACCAGCGGTCGCGCGGGGCCTGCATGTCCACCGCGCCGCCGGTGTGGCGCACCACCAGCACGGTTTCAACCGTATTCGTGCCCGGCAGCTTCAGCGCGGCATCGACGTTGGCCTTCAGCGGAATCCTGCGGCCACCGCGCAGGCCCTCGTCGGCGGTGATGATCAGCTTGCTCTGGCAGTCGCTGACGCGGTCGGCGATCGAGTTCGGCGCGAAGCCACCGAACACCACCGAGTGGATCGCACCGATGCGCGCACAGGCCAACATGGCCACCGCGGCGTCGACGATCATCGGCAGGTAGATGGTGACGCGGTCGCCCTTCTTGACGCCGAGGTTGCGCAGCGCGTTGCCGAGGCGGCAGGTGCGCTCGTACAGCTCGCGATAGGTCACGTGCTGGGCCGGTGCATCCGGGCCGTCCGGCTCGAACAGCAGGGCGGTCTTGTCGCCGCGCGTTTCCAGCTGGCGATCCAGGCAGTTCACGCTGGCATTGAGCTCGCCATCTTCGAACCACTTGATGTGGAAGTCGGACAGGTCATAGCTGACGTTCTTGATCTTCGTCGGCTTGCGCATCCATTGCAGGCGCTCGGCGGCCTTGCCCCAGAAACCATCCGGGTCGGTCACCGACGCCTGGTACTGCTGTTCGTACGACGTCTTGTCGATGCGTGCCTTGGCGGCGAACTGCGGATCGACGGGGTAGATATCAGCCATGGCACCCTCACTTGCACGTTGACTTTGTATGTGCGGTCGCAGCATCGCAACGACCGATCCCCCTCAGTTTGCCCCATTCACCCCCGGCCGCGTCACCACCCTGGTTAGACCATGGTCGAAAGTGAGCGCCCAGCAGGGCCGGGTTCGACCAATGGCCAATAGCCGCTGTGCGCGAACGCCCCGCAGTCTCGGCTCGACCGTGCCCCACGCGCGGCATCACCTTGCCACTTGGGAGAGAGGGCAACATGAGCCACCGTACGTTGAAAGCCGTGCGCACACCTTTGGCGGCCTGCCTGTTGGTCGCCCTGGTCGCACCGGGCATGGCGTTCGCAGAGACCGCCAAAGAGAAGGCACTGGAAGCACGCGTTGCCGAACTGGAACGCCAGGTCCAGCTGCTGCTGTCTTCGCAGCAACAACAACAGACCCAGATCAGCCAGACCCAGCAGGCGGTGACCGAAGTGCGCACGGTGCAGGCCGGGCAGAAGCCGGTCGCCTCGGTGCCGGCGGGCAAGCAGCCGATCCAGGTCACCACCATCACTCCGGGCGCCGCGCCCGGCACCACGGTCAAGATCGGTGGCTTCATCAAGGCCGACTTCCTGGCCACCCAGACCAGCGATGGCCAGCTGGCCGACGACGCCACCGGCCGTTCGCTGTACCTGCCGGGCCAGACCCCGGTGGAAGGCGCCGGCGGCAGCGGCAAGCGTTCGGGCACCGACTTCAACGCCCACGCCAAGTTCTCGCGCTTCAACCTGGGCATCGACAACGTGAGCGAATCGGGCAACAAGGCCGGTGCGTTCTTCGAGATGGACTTCTTCGGCAACTCGCTGGGCAACCAGACCGCCACCAATACCTATGGCGTAACCCTGCGCCACGCCTACATGTACTGGAACAACTGGATGGCCGGCCAGACCTGGTCCAACTTCATGGACGCGGCCGCGCTGCCGGAGGCGGTCGACTTCGTCGGCCCCACCGACGGCGTGATCTTCGTGCGCCAGGCCCAGGTGCGCTACACCCAGGGCGGCTTCAGCGTCGCACTGGAAAACCCGGAAACCACCACCCTCACCGGTACCCGCAACCCGGTCACCGGGGCCTGGACCAACGCCAGCGCCAACTCCGACCGTGGCAGCCTGCCCGACCTGACCATGCGTTATGGCTGGAAGGGCGACTGGGGCACCTTTGGTGTCGGTGGCATCGTCCGCCAGTTGAAGGTGGACAACCAGGCCACCGGCGCGAAGGCCGACAAGGTGGCTGGCGGCCTGACCCTGGGCGGCAAGTGGGTGATGGGTGACAGCGATTCGCTGCACTACCAGCTGACCGGCGGCGAAGGCATCGCCCGCTACATCGGCCTGGGCATCACCGCCGACAGCGCCTACGACGTGGCCCGCGACGAGCTCAACCCGACCGGCGTGCTGGCCGGCTACGTGGGCTGGCGGCATGCGTTCTCGCCGAAGCTGCGCACCAACCTGATCTACGCGCGCAGCGACTACGACAACGACAGCATCCTCGGCCCGCTGGTGACCAAGAGCGTGCAGAGCATCCGCGGCAACATCTTCTATTCGCCGCTGCCCAAGGTCGATATCGGCGCCGAGCTGATGTACGGCCGCCGCGAAGTGGAGAACGGCAACAAGGGTGACATCACCCGGTTGCAGTTCACCACGAAGTACAGCTTCTAAGAGCGTGCCGGCCAGCGGCCGGCACCTACCGAGATGGGGTGCCGGCCAAGGTCGGCATCTACCGAGATGGGGTGCCGGCCAAGGTCGGCACCTACAGAGATTGTGTGCCGACCAACGGTCGGCACCCACCCACAACGATTGCTTCGGAGGGGAAGCGTCTTATGTCCAGCACTGCACCAGGCCCGCACCATGCGGCGGGCACCCTGACCAAGGGCCACAAGAAAGTCATCTTCGCCTCGAGCCTCGGCACGGTCTTCGAGTGGTATGACTTCTTCCTGTACGGCTCGCTCGCGGCCATCATCGCCAAGCAGTTCTTCAGTGGCGTCAATGAAACCACGGGCATGATCTTCGCCCTGCTGGCGTTCGCTGCCGGCTTCTTCGTGCGTCCGTTCGGCGCGGCCTTCTTCGGCAGCCTCGGCGACCGCATCGGCCGCAAGTACACCTTCCTGGTCACCATCCTGATCATGGGCATCTCGACCTTCCTGGTCGGCGTGCTGCCCAACTACGCCTCGATCGGTTTCGCCGCACCGGTGATCCTGATCATCCTGCGCCTGGCCCAGGGCCTGGCGATGGGCGGCGAGTACGGCGGTGCCGCCACCTACGTGGCCGAGCACGCGCCGGACGACAAGCGCGGCCTGTACACCAGCTTCATCCAGTGCACCGCCACGCTCGGCCTGTTCCTGTCGCTGCTGATCATCCTGGCCTGCCGCATGACGCTGGGCAACGAGGCCTTCGAAGCCTGGGGCTGGCGCATCCCGTTCCTGGTCTCGATCCTGCTGCTGGGCATTTCGGTATGGATCCGCCTGCAGCTGAGCGAATCGCCGCTGTTCCAGCAGATGAAGGCTGAAGGCAAGGGCTCCAAGACCCCGTTCCGCGACAGCCTGAAGGGGGGCAACCTGAAGCTGATGCTGCTGGTCCTGCTCGGTGCGGCGGCTGGCCAGGCGGTGGTCTGGTACGGCGGCCAGTTCTACGCGCTGTTCTTCCTCAGCAGCATGCTGAAGGTCGATGCCACCACCTCCTACCTGCTGATCGCCGCTGCGCTGGCACTGGGCACGCCGTTCTTCATCTTCTTCGGCTGGCTGTCCGACCGCATCGGTCGCAAGAAGATCATCCTGGCCGGCTGCCTGCTGGCGGCCATCACCTACATCCCGATCTTCAAGGGCCTGACCCACTTCGCCAATCCGGCCATCGAAGAAGCCCGCAGCAGCTCGCCGGCCCTGGTCGTGGCCGATCCGGCTACCTGCTCGTTCCAGTTCGATCCGGTCGGCCTGCGCAAGTTCACCAGCTCCTGCGACGTGGCCACCGCCGCGCTGACCAAGGCCGGTGTGCCGTACGACGTGCAGCCCGCCGCCGCCGGTTCGCTGGCGATGGTGAACGTGGGCAGCGCCAGCGTCACCTCGTATGAGGCCGCCGGCCTGACCAAGGAAGAAGGCAAGGCCAAGGCCGATGCGTTCGGTGCGGAACTGAAGACCGCCCTGACCACCGCCGGCTACCCGGCCAAGGCCGATGGCGCCCGCATCAACATCGCCGGCACCATCTTCATGCTGTGGCTGCTGGTGCTGTACGTGACCATGGTCTACGGCCCGATCGCCGCCTACCTGGTCGAACTGTTCCCGACCCGCATCCGCTACACCTCGATGTCGCTGCCGTACCACATCGGCAACGGCTGGTTCGGTGGCTTCCTGCCGGCGATCTCGTTCGCGCTGGTGGCCGGTACCGGCAACCTGTACTACGGCCTGTGGTACCCGATCGCGATCGCACTGATGTCGGTGGTGATCGGCGGCCTGTTCCTGCGCGAAACCAAGAACGTGGATATCACCAAGTAACCGGTGGGTTCCATGCAGTGAAGGAAAGGCCGCGGTGCAGACCGCGGCCTTTCTGCTTGTGGGGTGGTGACCGGGGTCGGATCCCATTCGCGCGCGAATGGGCTCTGACCCCTCGCGGTATGCAGTACACGCTGCAGCCTTGTGCGGTCGATCAACAGTCAGCTCTACCCGCCGTACAGTGCCCTTCTCTGCGAGGGAGTGACGTCAAAGATCCCCGCATCGATCAGCTTCCCGTAGTGGTCCCTGTTGCCTGGGCCTGGTGGGTCGCAGCGAAGCAGATTGTCGAGGGAACCATCGGGTGCATCCGAGGAACTCAGGCGGGCTGTGGCATAGTCCTCCGCAGTGGGACGCACCTCAGAGGGGTGCAGGTCAGGAAGGGCGGGAGATACCCAGGCGCCAGCGTCATTGAATTGCCCTCCACAGAATTGCCCGGTCTGACGCGCAAGCAGGCAACCGCTTCGTGTGTCGATGAAACCGCAGTACTGCCTTTCATGCAGAGAACGGCGTCCATCCGGCATGCCAACCTCACCGGATTCCACGTCAGTGACAAGCACATACCGACCGTCAGGGGACGTCGCCGGGTCGGTGTCGTACTCGAATAGAGAGTACGAGCGTTTGCGCGACGCTATGCGGCGCACCAGCTTGCCCTGTTTCATCACCGACAGGTTCCGGTAGCGTCCATTCTCCTCGCCGTCGTATCGCAAGGTGATGTTGCTGCGAGCGTGCACCCATCTCCCGCTGCCAGACTTCGCATCCTCTGTTGAAGCCGCTGCTGCGAGCACAGTGAAGATCAAGCTCAACAAAATCACTCTCCAGGAAACCGTCAATTTCAGGCGGGAGCATGTGATGGGCATCAGGGGCTGGTGGTGGTCGCTTCCGGGCATTCACCTTCCTCCGCCAGCTGCCGCGTCGAGAACTCCTTGATGCACAACAAGCGCTGTTCACTCTCATCGCCTGCCCGACCAATTTCTCTACGCAACTGGTCGACTCCCGGGCAGCGCGCAGCGCGAGCGACAACGAGGTTGCACAGAGGAACAAACGGGAAGTGCACCTGATGGCGTGGGATGTTCAGCCTTTTGTCCCAGGCCTCGAACGGAAAGAGCACATGTAACAAGCCATCTGCCGCTTCACCCTCGCTCGGTCGCGTGAGGGCGACATCCGGTGCATCCCTGAGCAAGGTGGCATGGGCTTCCAGAAAGCGACGGCCCCGACTGTCGTGCTCTGCTGGTGTCTCTGCTCGCCGCAGGGCCACGTAGTAGGGAAAGAGGCGCTCTGCATCAGGTGCGTTGCAGGTGATGCCACGTGGTTGCGACTGCGTATTGCCAGGACCCGCTGACCTACATGGGGTACGCTTCAGTCGCTCCTCCAAAGCAGCCAGCACCAGATCGATGGTGGCGCCAGAGGTGGGCTCACCGTCCAGCTCGCCCACAAGCGACGCCAGGCTGTCGCCCACCATCGCGACATACTCGCGCTTTGTATCCTGCGCGAAATGGCCATTGGGCGGCGGAGGGGCAGTCGACGCTTCAGACAGAGACAGTACTGCGGCCATCACGAGAGCCACCATCATCGATTGCACACCAGATCGCCAATGGAATCAGGCTGCAGGGCGATGGAGCACCACCTGATCACCTTGCGTCCCCTTCGTGAGGGAGTGAATTCCACTTCTACATCCAGACGGTCATCGTGTAAATCGAGTGCCTTGAAGTCGACCAATGCGAAGTCGCGATCAAATCTGGCTTCGCCGAGCGAGCAGATCGTCCGATCGCGCAGGAAGATGCCTGGATGACCGGGTTTCAGGTACTGGATCGTCAGGCACGGATTGTCCGCCGTCAGCACGTATCTGACCAGGAGATCGCCAGCTCTTTCCAATTCTGCATTTGTGACCTTTGAATAGTTGATGGGACGCGGTGCAGCTTTCACTGGCTCGTTCATCAGGGCAGCCGCTGCGCCGAACATCAGCAGAAGTGAAAGGTGCATCAGCAAACCAAATCTCCGATGTATCCGTGACGTATAGCGACTGAGCAATCCCGAACATTGCGGCCGGGTATGCGAAGGAGCGTGAAGTCGATCTCCAGATGAACGTGGTCATGCTTGAACTCAATGTTTTCGACTCCGACATAAGCGAAATCACTCGAGAACTGCCGCTTCCCAAGCGAACAAATCTCCTTCTGGCGGATGAGAGTGTCTAGAGATTCAGATTCGAAAAGTTGAATCGCGAAACACGGGGAACCAGAGATCTCTACATAGCGAGCCCAGTGTCCCTGTACCCTTGACGTCTTGGCCTTGACGACACGGGCGTAATCAATGGGTGGACTTGCTGCGACGGCAGGTCCTGCAATCAGAAGCCAGCCGGCCACGCATGCGGAGACTATTCGCATTCTTTCCAACATCTGGTTCTGGACAGTCATTACCCTGATGCTGGTGAGCCGGCTTGGCAATGAAAAAATACGAATCTACACATCAGTCCAGGATATGGCCGTATCGACGGGTGACGCATCCAGCCGCATCGTAGGCAAAGATCTATAGCCACAACAGCCGATATCTGACGCAAATAGCCCGAGTTCGCCCTGCTCATCCGTACGCCCCATAGCATGTGTGATTCATCGAATCGGATCGGGACATGCGCAGGGTACTTCTGGCAGCGATCATCACTGTCTCAGCGTCAGCGGCCGGCGCAGAAACGCATGTGGCTTCACAGGGAAGGTCTGGCTGTCCTGGAACAACGCCGTACCAAGCGCAACGTTGGTGACCTGCGATTGCAGTTGCACATCGCATGACAACTCAGGATGGCTTGTCGAGGCGCAACCGGAAGTCGACACCTATCGGGTACATCGAGTCTCTCGGAAAGGTTCTCAGTCCCACGGAGTTCCGTCGGGCTGGTGCGCGGATTCAGGACATCGTCTCGTCGCATCCGTGGTGTTCATTCACCAAACCGAGCATGCCGATGAATGCGATCTTTGCGACGTTGGTGAAGCAGCCCACGGAATCGGGCGATGAGCCTTACTGCTTTACGCCCCACTTCTTCGTAGGTGATCGGAATGTCCCCCTGAAGAGGATTCCAATGTCGGGCGCACAGTTCTCCGACGCGTCCGCAGCAGAATCAGCGCTGATCGCGCGGGAGGTCGAGTTCCTGCGTGACTGGAGGCGGGAGTTTGCGCCTGAGTAGGGCCTTGGTGCCCTCGGACAAGATACGAGGGCTATACTTTATGGAGTTTGAGTGATGTTTGTTTTGAAGCGCGTGGTGCTGGCATTTCTTGCCGGCCCACCTCTGCTCTTATCTGCTTACGCTGTGGATGCGAGTGCGATCTATGGCGTCAACCACACTCATTGGGCGATCAACCGGTTCAGTGTCGATGGCCGTTCAGCCGTTGACATCATTGGCCCATATCAAGATTGGGGTGGAGGTTGCTGCTACGGCGCACCAAAGCGCTGGTATCCGGGCCTGATGGTGCGGGTTGACTGGGAAACGGGTGCCGGAAGCTCGATAGATTTTCCTGGAACCGAAGACTGGGCCAAATTCTTAGCTTGGGAGAAGAAAATCCTGGCGCAAAAGCGCAGGCATAGCAAAGTCGTCGCCGTCCCGGATTACACCGATCAGAAAGTCTGTGGCATCACCGTGCATTTCTTGCCCTGCGATGAGATTCAGGTCACCACCTCCTGTTACTCCTACGGCAGCCCTGAGTACCCGATCAAAATTCCGCTGGAGTTGCCGGAGCCGCAGTCATGTCCGGCACAACGTACCGACCAGCAGAAGACGTAGTGATGGACGGGTTTGCATGCGAGGGTGAACGCATGCAAGGCGGTTGGGAGGTATCCCAATGAGACCCCGTGTCACGGCGTGAAGGTTGGCATGCGAGCCAAGCACGGCTCGACCCTACAATCGGCCCATGACCACCACCAAGCCAGCCGACCTTTCCGCCCTCCTGCACACCCTGCGCAGCGCCTGGCAGGCCCAGCGCCCCACGCTCGACCAGCGCGAAGCCGACCTGCGCCGTCTGCGCGAGGCATTGAAGCCGCGCCTGGACGAAATGGCCCAGGCCATCGCCGAGGACTTCGGGCATCGCGCCCACGTTGAATCGAAACTGGCCGATGGCATGAGTGTGCTGTCGGCCATCGACCACCTGCGGCGCCACCTGCGGCGCTGGTCGAAGCCGCAGCGGGCATCGGCGGGATGGAAGTTGTGGCCGGCGCGCGCGCAGCTGCGGCCGACGCCGCTCGGCGTGGTGGGGGTGATCTCACCGTGGAACTACCCGGTCACGCTGGCATTGGTGCCTTTGGCCACCGCCATCGCTGCGGGCAACCACGTGCTGCTGAAGCCTTCGGAACACACGCCGCGCACCAGCGCGTTCCTGGCCGATCTGCTGGCCAGCGTGTTCCCGCCCGATCGGGTGGCGGTGGTGCAGGGTGGGGCGGACGTGGCGGCGGCGGTGTCCTCGCTGCCGCTGGACCATCTGTTGTTCACCGGTTCGACGGCGGTCGGCCGCAAGGTGATGGCTGCCGCGGCTGAGCATCTGGTACCGGTCACGCTGGAACTGGGCGGCAAGTCGCCGGCGATTGTCTGTCGCGATTTCCCGCTGGACAAAGCCGCTGCGCGGCTGGCCACCGGCAAGTGGTTCAACGCGGGCCAGACCTGCATCGCGCCGGATTACGTGCTGATCGATACCGCGCGCCAGCGCGAGTTCGTACAGGCGCTGCAGCAGCAGGTGCGCGAGCGCTATGGCGACTTCAGCGATGCCGACGACTACACCCGCATCATCAATGAAGGCCAGTACCGGCGCCTGCAGGGCTACCTGGCACAGGCGCGGCAGCGCGGGGTGCCGGTGATTCCGCTGGCGCAGGTGGATGACGCGCGCGCCGACCGCGAGCGCCTGCTGGTGCCGACCGTGGTGCTGGACCCGCCGGACGACCTGGACCTGATGCGAGAGGAGATCTTCGGGCCGATCCTGCCGGTGCGGGCCTATCCGGATCTGGAGGCGGCGCTGGCCGACGTGCTGTCCCGCGACCGGCCGCTGGCGCTGTATCCCTTCAGCCACGACACGGCGACGGTGGAGCGCATCCTCGGCCAGGTGGTGGCCGGCGGGGTGACGGTGAATGACACGCTGCTGCACTTCGCCGCCGATGGCCTGCCGTTTGGCGGGGTAGGGGCCAGCGGCATGGGCGCGTACCACGGCCGCGCCGGGTTCGATGCGATGAGCAAGCGGCTGCCGGTGCTGTGGCAGTCGCGCTGGGCGGCCAGCGACCGGCTGCGGCCGCCGTATTCGAAGATTGCGGGGTTGTTGAAGCTGCTGCTTCGGTAGTGCCGGCCGCTGGCCGGCAACTGCAGGGTCTTGCCGACGGTTCATGGGGTTGCCGGCCAGCGGCCGGCACTACCGGTGGGTGCAAGCCTTGGTTGGCACATGGGGGCCTCGGCGCCAACCAAGGTTGGCGACTACCGGGCATGGGTGGCCCACCCGGGTAGAATGCCCCCATGAAAATCGCCTCGTGGAACGTCAATTCGCTCAATGTCCGCCTGCCGCACCTGGAGCAGTGGCTCAGGGAGTTCGGCCCGGACATCGTCGGCATCCAGGAAACCAAGCTGGAGGACCACAAGTTCCCCGATTCGGCGCTGATCGCCGCAGGCTATCGCAGCGTGTTCGCCGGCCAGAAGACCTACAACGGCGTGGCGCTGCTGTCGCGTGAGCCGGCGCAGGACGTGCAGATCGGCATTCCCGGTTTCGAGGACGAGCAGAAGCGCGTCATCGCCGGCACCTTCGGCGACCTGCGGGTGATCAACCTGTACGTGGTCAACGGCCAGGACATCGGTACCGACAAGTACGACTACAAGCTGCGCTGGCTGGAAGCGGTGCATGCCTGGATCGCCGGAGAACTGCAGCGCCACCCGAAGCTGGTCGTGATGGGCGACTTCAACATCGCCCCGGACGCGCGCGACGTGCACGACCCGGCGGTGTGGAACGACAACCACATCCTGACCTCCACCGCCGAGCGCGGCGCACTCAACAAGCTGCTGCAGCTGGGCCTGCACGATGGCTTCCGCCTGCACAATGACGAGGCGGGCACCTTCAGCTGGTGGGATTACCGTGCCGCCGGCTTCCGCCGCAACCTGGGCCTGCGCATCGACCTGACCCTGGTCTCAGACGCGCTGAAGGGCAGTGCGGTGGCCTCGGGCATCGACCGCGAGCCGCGCACCTGGGAACGCCCGAGTGACCATGCGCCGGCCTGGGTGCAGATCGGTTGAACGAACGGGGCCCGACGATTGCCGGGCCCGTTCTGGAACATCTGCCGGCCAGTGGCCGGCACTACCCTCAGATCACCGTATGCTCTTGCGGGTGAACAGGTTGACGATCGCCAGCAGGATCACCGCACCGATCAGCGAGAACAGGAAGGTGCGGAGGGTGATCGCTTCGTTGATGCCGCCGCCGAACAGCCAGCCGGAAATCAGCGCGCCGACGATGCCGACCACGATGTTGAGGATGATGCCCTGCTGGGCATCGCGCTTCATGATGATGCTGGCCAGCCAGCCTACGATGCCGCCGACGATCAGCCAGATGATGATGCCCATGATCGAACCTCCGGTGGGGAACTGTGACCAGTTGACGCGCAGGGCTGTGAACCCGTCGTGGAATTGCGTGATGGGCGTGTGCGGATGAGCCTGCCAGCCACCCTCGATGGCCCGTGGCGCTTCGGTCCGGTGACGGTCTGGCGGCGCCCGCATGTGCCGGGCCAGCGTGGTGAACCGCAGGCGCGGCAGGTGCTGGCGCAGGCATTGGGCGCCGACCCGCAGACGCTGCCGCTGGTCCGTGATGACAAGGGCCGGCCGGAACTGAGCGGCCCGTTGGCCCACTACGGCACCGGCTGGAGCCACAGCGGCGAGGTGCTGCTGGTGGCGCTGGGCGAAGGCGTGCGGCTGGGCGTGGACCTGGAGCTGCTGCGGCCGCGACCGCGCCTGCTGGAAATCGTGCGGCGCTTCTTCCACCCGCAGGAGGTGGCTTGGCTGGAACGCCTGGATGAGGCCGGGCGCGAGCACTGGTTCTTCCGCGTGTGGTGCGTCAAGGAGGCTATCCTCAAGGCGCATGGGCAGGGCATCTCGTTCGGCCTGCACCGCCTGCAGCTGGCGCCCGGGCCCGATGGCGCCCTGCACCTGCGCTGGTGCGACCCGGAACTGGGCGAGGCCGCGCGCTGGCACCTGCACGAGTGGCAGGCCAGCGGCCAGTTCCGCGCCGCATTGGCCTGGTATCCACACTGAAGCGGGGAATCGGCGCGCAAAACCGGCGATAATGCCGGCATGAGCGAACACCCACTTCCCGCCAGCGTGTCTGCCACGCTGGAACAGGGCCTGGCCAGCATGGGCCTGGACGCCGCGCTGGCGCCGCCGTTGCTGCGCTACCTGGCCCTGCTGCACCGCTGGAACGGCACCTACAACCTCACCGCCATCCGCGACCCGCAGGAGATGGTCACCCGCCACCTGCTCGACTCGCTGGCGATGCAGCCGTTCGTGGCCGACGGCAGCCTGGCCGACCTTGGCACCGGCCCCGGGCTGCCCGGCATCCCGCTGGCGATCGCCTGCCCGGGCCTGCAGGTCACCCTGGTCGAGAGCAACGGCAAGAAGGCGCGCTTCATGCGCGAAGCCGTGCGCCAGCTCGGCCTGGGCAACGCCCGCGTGGCCGAGTCGCGCGCCGAGGCGCTGGACGAGGCCGGCCGCTACGACCAGCTGACCGCGCGCGCGATGGACACCCTGGCCGGCATCGTCCGCGTCGGTGGCCACCTGCTGCGCCCCGGCGGCGTGTTGCTGGCCATGAAGGGCGTCCACCCGCATGAGGAGATCGCGGACCTGCCGGCGGGCTGGCAGGTGCGTGAGGTGACCCCGTTGAGCGTGCCCGGCCTGGCCGGCGAACGCCACCTGGTCACTGTTACAGGCCCCTGATTCCCGCCGCCAGCCCCTTGTGGAACAACGGGTTGGCGATCCACGATTTCCGCAAGGGGCCGGTTGTACGCATAATGACCGGTCCCAGCACACGTCGACGAGGCACACCCGCATGGCCCGCATCATCGCCATCGCCAACCAGAAGGGTGGCGTCGGCAAGACCACGACCGCCGTCAACCTGGCCGCTTCCCTGGCCAACGCACCCAAGCGCGTGCTGTTGGTCGACCTGGATTCGCAGGGCAACGCGACCATGGGCAGTGGCGTGGACAAACGCGAGCTGGCCGCCTCCACCTGTGACCTGCTGCTCGGCGAGAACAGCGCTGCCGATGTACGCGTGCAGACTGCCGAGGGTTACGACCTGCTGCCCGGCAATATCGACCTGACCGCCGCCGAGATCCAGCTGATGGGCCAGAGCGAGCGCGAGCAGCGCCTGAAGCGCGCGCTGGCGCCGATCCGCGACGAGTACGACTACATCCTGATCGACTGCCCGCCGGCGCTGTCGCTGCTGACGCTCAACGCGCTGGCCGCCGCCGACTCGGTGATCGTGCCGATGCAGTGCGAGTACTACGCGCTGGAAGGCCTGAGCGCGCTGGTGGAAACCATCGAAGCGCTGCGCACCAGCCTGAACCCGGCGCTGGAGATCGAAGGCGTGCTGCGCACCATGTTCGACGTGCGCAACAACCTGGCCAACGCAGTGTCGGCCGAGCTCACCGAGCACTTCGGCGACCGCGTGTTCCGCACCATCGTGCCGCGCAACGTGCGCCTGGCCGAGGCACCCAGCCATGGCCAGAGCATCGTCGGCTACGACCGCGCCTCGCGCGGTGGCGTGGCCTACCTGGGCCTGGCCGGCGAGATCATCCGCCGCAACAACGAACGCAACAAGGCCGGCAAGGCCGTGGAGATCGTCTGATGACCAGCAGCAAGCCGGCAGCCAAGAAGCGAGGCCTCGGCCGTGGCCTGGATGCGCTGTTGGGCCCGAAAGGCGCGGTCAGCCAGGTGCAGGCCACCACCGCGGTGATCGAGCCGCTGCCGGGTGAAGTGCTGCGCAAGTTGCCGGTCGGCCAGCTGCAGCCGGGCAAGTACCAGCCGCGCCGCGAGATGGACGAGGGCAAGCTGTCCGAGTTGGCCGACTCGATCAAGTCGCAGGGCGTGATCCAGCCGATCCTGGTGCGCCAGCTGCCGGCAGGCAACTACGAAATCGTCGCCGGTGAACGCCGTTGGCGCGCATCGCAGCTGGCCGGCCTGGACGAAGTGCCGGTGGTGGTGCGCGAGCTGGAAGACCGCACCGTCATCGCGATGGCGCTGATCGAGAACATCCAGCGCGAAGACCTCAATCCGCTGGAAGAAGCCGAGGCGCTGCAGCGCCTGATCAGCGAGTTCACCCTGACCCATGCCGAGGCCGCCGAGGCTGTCGGCCGCTCGCGCGCGGCGGTGTCCAACCTGCTGCGCCTGCTGGAGCTGCCGGTGGCGATCCGCCTGCTGCTGGAAACCCGCCGCCTGGAAATGGGCCACGCCCGCGCGCTGCTGACCCTGGCTCCCGAGCTGGCCGGCAAGCTGGCCCAGGAAGCAGCCGATGAAGGCTGGTCGGTGCGCGAGGTCGAGCGCCGTGCGCAGGCCTTCGCCGCCGGCAAGGTGCCGAGCAACCGCCCGGCGGCCACGCCGAAGGTGCAGCAGGCCGACATCGCCTCGCTGGAAACCGAACTGTCCGAAGCATTGGGCGCCAAGGTGGCGATCAATCATGGCCGCGGTGGCAAGGGCAAGCTGATCATCCACTACACCGACCTGGATACCCTGGACGGCGTGCTGGAAAAGCTGCGCACGCGCCAGGGCTGAGCCCGGCGCAGTGACAGGGGGCGCGGCCCGTTCCTGCCGTGTCCCGCCAATGACAGGGAACGTACCGCCGCGCGCGCCGTGGGAATGCACTGCCTTCCGGTCCGTGGCCTCATCCAGGGAGCAGGACATGAGCAACGAATACGAGGACGTCAGCCCGGACGGCACCCAGATACTGGTACATCGCCGCGAAAAGGACTTCGTGCTCGCCACCGGCGAAGAACGCCACATCGAGGCGATCAGCGCCCACCTCGAACGCCATCTGGGCCCGGTATCCGGTGTCTTCCACGAGATCATCTCCGACCTGGTGCACATCGACGTGCACGTGGTGCCGGCCAATGACCACTGCCCTTACCTGCGCCTGGTCACCTCCGGCATGAGCGACCTGCCGATGACCGTGCCCGCCGAGGTGGACGCGGACGTGCCGCGCTACATGGAACTGATGGTGACCCTGCCGGCGGACTGGCCCATCTCCCAGGACGCCTTCGAGGACGAGCGCAATTACTGGCCGGTGCGCCTGCTGAAGGGCATGGCGCGGTTGCCGCACGAGTACGACACCTGGCTGGGCTTCGGCCACACCATTCCCAACGGCCATCCCAGCGAGCCCTATGCGCCGGGCGTGGGCTTCGACGGTGCCATCGTGCTGACGCCGGTAACCACCCCGGAGGACTTTGCCACGCTGGAACTGGACGACGGCAAGACCATCAGCTTCATGAGCCTGGTCCCGCTGTACCCCGAAGAGATGGACCTGAAGCTGAGGAAGGGCGCCGAGGCGCTGCTCGACCGCTTCGACGCGAAGAAGATCCAGGATGTAATCGAACCCGGCCGCACCAACGTGGCGAAGAAGCGTTTCGGTTTGTTCTGAGACCGGTAACATCAGGGGCCTGAACTTCGTTTCCAGGCCCCTGCCATGACCATCCTGCTCACCGGCGCTGCCGGCTTCATCGGTGCCTACACCGCCCGCGCACTGCTGGAGGCCGGCCAGGCCGTGGTCGGCCTGGACAACTTCAACGATTACTACGACCCGCAGATCAAGCGCGACCGCGTGGCCGCGCTGTGCCCGTCGCTGGACCTGCGCGCGCTGGACCTGACCGACCGCGAGGGCCTGGCTGCGCTGTTCGATGAAGTGCAGCCGACGGCGGTGATCCATCTGGCCGCCCAGGCCGGCGTGCGCTATTCGCTGGAAAACCCGCACGCCTACGTCGACAGCAACCTGGTCGGCTTCGTCAACATGCTCGAACTGTGCCGCCACCGCGGCGTGCAGCACCTGGTGTATGCCTCCAGCAGCTCGGTCTACGGCGATTCGGCCACGCCGCCGTTCTCCGAGGACCAGCGCGTGGACCAGCCGCGCTCGCTGTACGCGGCGACCAAGGCCGCCAACGAGCTGATGGCCTACACCTACGCGCAGCTGTACGGCCTGCATGCCACCGGCCTGCGCTTCTTCACCGTGTATGGCCCGTGGGGCCGGCCGGACATGGCACCGCTGCTGTTCTCGCGTGCGGTGCTGGCCGGGCGGCCGATCGACGTGTTCAACGAAGGCCGCATGCAGCGCGACTTCACACATGTTTCCGACATCGTGTCGGGTATCCTCGGCGCCCTCGCGCATCCGGCCGACGGTCCGGTGCCGCACCGGGTGTTCAACCTCGGCAACCATACGCCGGTCGAGCTGGAGCGCTTCATCAGCGTGATCGAGCAGGCCGCAGGCCGCCCCGCGCAGAAGGTCTACAAGCCCATGCAGCCCGGCGACATGGTGCGCACGATGGCCGATACCCGGCGTGCCCATGACGCATTCGGCTTCGACGCGGTGACCCCGATCGAAGCAGGGCTGCCGCCGGTGGTGCAGTGGTGCCGCGAGTATTTTGGTGATCGCGCCTGAGGACGGATCCTCACGCTGCCGGGTTCATCTTCGGATAATCTCGGCTGCGGAGAATGCGCGGTCTTTGTCCCCCCTTTGGCCGAGTGCCTTATGAGCCAACCCGAGCTTTCCGTTGTCGTCCCGGTGTTCAACGAGCGCGACAATGTCGCCCCGCTGGTCGCCGAAATCACCGCTGCGCTGCGTGGCCGGCTGCCGTTCGAGATCGTCTACATCGACGATCACTCGCGCGATGACACCCTGGCGGTGCTGCAGGGACTGAAGGCGACCACGCCGGAACTGCGGGTACTGCATCACGTGAACCAGAGCGGGCAGAGCACCGCCGTGCGCACCGGCGTCAAGCATGCGCGGGCGCCGTGGATCGCGACCCTGGATGGCGATGGCCAGAACGATCCGGCCGATATCCCCAAGCTGCTGGCCGCGCGCGACGCTGCCGATGCGCAGGTGAAGCTGTTCGCCGGCTGGCGCGTCAACCGCCAGGACAGTGGCAGCAAGCGCTGGGCCAGCCGCTGGGCCAACCGCATCCGCGCCCGCATGCTGCGTGATGACACGCCCGATACCGGCTGTGGCATCAAGCTGTTCGAGCGCAGCGCGTTCCTCGACCTGCCGTACTTCGACCACATGCACCGCTACCTGCCGGCGCTGATGCAGCGCGCCGGCTGGAAGACCACCAGCGTGCCGGTCAACCACCGCCACCGTACCGCTGGCGTGTCCAAGTACAACAACCTCGGCCGCGCGCTGGTCGGCATCCGCGACCTGCGTGGCGTGGCCTGGCTGATCACCCGCAGCAAGCGCACCGCGGTGGAGGAGCGCTGATGGATCTGGAGCTGCATTGGCTCGACCAGCCGCTGACCTGGCTGTACTGGACCGGCCTGCACGTGACCGGCTGGAAGCTGATCGGCTATACCGGCGCGCTGATGTTCGGCGGCCGCTGGCTGGTCCAGTTCGTCGCGTCCAAGCGCGCCGGCAAGCCGGTGATCCCGCGCCTGTTCTGGTACATGAGCGTGCTCGGCAGCCTGATGACGCTGAGCTACTTCCTGTTCTCGGCCAAGCAGGACTCGGTGGGCGTGCTGCAGAACCTGTTCCCGGCGTTCACCGCGCTGTACAGCCTGCACCTGGACATCAAGCACCGCGGCTGGAAGCGAGACAAGGCCAGCCACTGAGGCCCCGGGGTCGGATCCCTTTTCATGGGAAAGGGCTCTGACCCCGTCCGGATCACCCCGTCCGGATCCGCGGCGCATCCACGCATGACGTGGGTCTACTGCGTACCTGGCTACCGTGCCTGGTAGCTGCCAACCTTGGTTGGCACACGGGGAACCCAGCGCCAACCAAGGTTGGCGGCTACCGGGGCCCCGGTCTGCTGCGCAGGCAGGACCTTCGTCCCATGCCACGGGCGATGGGCGGTGCCATGATCGGGGTCTGCCTTCCCGGGAACCTGTGCTCGTGAAAACCCGTCTTGCCGTTGCCCTGCTGATCGCCCTGTCCGCCCCCGCCGTGGCCCTGGCCGCGCCGCCCGCCCCCGCCGCACCGTCCGGCGTGGCCACTGAATCGCCCGCCGACGCCGCCTTCCGCGCGCTGTACGAGAAGGAATGGAAGTGGCGCCAGCAGGGCGGTGGCGAGGCCAGCGAGGACGAGGACGCCCCGGCCAACGCTACCCGCATGCCCGACGTCGGCCCGGCCGCGCAGCAGGCGCGCCTGAAGGTGTGGGATGAGACCCTGGCCGCGCTGAAGAAGATCGACCCGAAGACCCTGTCGGCCGACAACCAGGTCAACTACGCGATCTACCACGACCAGGTGTTCAACCTGGCCGAAGAGACGCGCCTGCGCGGCTACGAGATGCCGTTCAACGCCGATTCCTCGTTCTGGTCCAACCTGTCCTTCATGGCCCGGCGCGAGATGAAGACCGTGCAGGACTACCAGAACTACATCGCACGCCTGAATGATGTACCGCGCTACTTCGGCCAGCAGACCGAGAACATGCGCGCCGGCTTGAAGCGTGGTTTCAGCGTGCCGCGCGCGGTGCTCGATGGCCGCGAAGTGTCCATCGCCACCGTCGCCGAGCTGAAGGACCCGACCGAGTCGCCGCTGTACGCGCCGTTCAAGAAGCTGCCCACCACCATCCCGGCCGCCGAGCAGGCCAGGCTGCAGGCGCAGGCGCGCGCGGCGATCAGCGGCAAGGTGGTGCCGGCGTTCCAGCAGCTGCGCACCTTCTTCGTCAACGAGTACGTGCCACAGGCGCGCACCACCCTGGCCGCCGAAGCGATGCCCGATGGCAAGGCGTACTACCGGCAGCAGATCCACGAATACACCACGCTGGACCTGTCGCCGGACGAGATCCACCGCATCGGCCTGGGCGAGGTCGAGCGCATCCAGAAGGAAATGAACGACATCATCAAGCAGGTGAAGTTCAAGGGCAGCTTTGCCGAGTTCCTGACCTTCCTGCGTACCGATCCGCAGTTCTATGCAAAGACACCGGAAGAGCTGCTGTCGCGTGCCGCGTGGATCTCCAAGCGGGCGGACGGCCAGCTGGGCAAGTACATGACGTTGCCGCGCGCGCGCTTCACCATCGTGCCGGTGCCGCCGGACATCGCACCGTTCTGGACGGCCGGCCGCGGTGGCATGGGCACCTACTGGCTCAACACCTACAACCTGCCGTCGCGCCCGCTGTACAACCTGCCGGCGCTGACCCTGCATGAATCCGATCCGGGCCACTCGCTGCAGGGCGCGATCGCCGCCGAGCAGAAGAACCTGCCGGAGTTCCGCCGCAACGCCTACATCTCCGCCTATGGCGAAGGCTGGGCGCTGTACTGCGAGAAGCTGGGCGTGGAGATGGGCATCTACGAAACCCCGTACGAGGATTTCGGCCGCCTGACCTACGAGATGTGGCGTGCCGCGCGCCTGGTGATCGACACCGGCGTGCACAGCAAGGGCTGGACCCGCGAGCAGGCGTTGGCCTACCTGCGTGACCACACCGCGCTGAGCGAGCATGAAGTGACCACCGAGGTGGACCGCTACATCTCCTGGCCTGGCCAGGCGCTGAGCTACAAGCTGGGCGAGATCGCCATCGTGCGCCTGCGTGCGCAGGCCGAGAAGGAGCTGGGCGACAAGTTCGACATCAAGGGCTTCCACGACACCCTGCTCAAGCAGGGCTCGGTGCCGCTGCCGGTGTTGGAACAGCAGATCCAGGCCTACATCGCCGAGCGCAAGAAGGCCTGACCGTGCGAGGGTAGTGCCGGCCGCTGGCCGGCAACCCGACCCGGTCACGGGGTCGGATCCCTTTCCTGTGGAAAGGGATCCGACCCCCTCTCGCCTCACCCCACCGGCCGCGGCTTGGCCACCCGTGCTGCGAAGGTCGGCAGCACCAGCAGGGTCAGCACGGTGGCGGTGATCAGGCCACCGATCACCACCGTGGCCAGCGGCTTCTGCACCTCCGCACCGGAACCGCTGGCAATCGCCATCGGGATGAAGCCGACGATCGCCACCAGCGCCGTGGTCAGCACCGCGCGGATGCGGCTGGAGGCACCGTTGATCGCCGCCTGCAGCGGCAGGTCGCCGGCGTCCAGGCGTTCGCGGATCGCCTGCATCAGCACCAGGCCGTTCAACGTGGCCACGCCGGAGACGGCGATGAAGCCAACTGCCGCCGATACCGAGAACGGCATGCCTCGCAGCAGCAGCGCGAGGATGCCACCGACCAGCGCCAACGGCACGCAGCTGAACACCAGAATGGCTTCCTTGCCGCTGCGCAGGGCCATGAACAGCAGGCTGCCGATCAGCAGGAACACCACCGGCACCACGGTTGCCAACCGCTTCTCCGCGCGCTGCAGGTTCTCGAACTGACCGCCCCAGGTCAGGTAGGCGCCCGGCGGCAGCGCCACGTCGGCCACTGCAGCCTGCGCCTCGCCGACGAAGCCGCCCAGATCGCGACCGCGCACGTTGGCCTGCACCACCACGCGGCGGCTGCCGTTGTTGCGGCTGATCTGGTTCGGCCCTTCGCTCACGGTAATGCGCGCCACCGACGACAACGGAATCACGAGCCCCGATGGCGTGGCGATCGGCAGCGAGGCCAGCTGGTCCGGATCGTTGCGCGAGGCATCGTCCAGGCGCACCACCACGTTGAAGCGGCGGTCGCCTTCGAAGATCTTGCCGGCCGTGGTACCGCCGATGCCGGTGGACAGCGCATCACTCACATCTGCAGCGCTCAACCCGTACTGTGCCGCCGCCACGTGGTCGATCGCCACGTTGAGCGTGGGCAGGCCGGAGATCTGTTCCACCCGCACGTCGGCCGCGCCATCCACCGCACGCAGCTTCAACGCCACCTGGTCGGCCACCTTCTGCAGCTGGCTGAAGTCATCACCGAAGATCATTACGGCCAGGTCGGTACGCACGCCGGAAATCAGTTCGTTGAAGCGCAGCTCGATCGGCTGGCTGAACTCGAAGCTGTTGCCCAGCTGCTGCCCGGCCAGTTTCTCGAAGCGCGCCACCAGTGCGTCCTTGGCCAGCGTCGGATCGGGCCAGTCCTTGCGTGGCTTCAACACGATCACGCTGTCGGAAATGTTGGTCGGCATTGGGTCGATCGCCGCCTCGGCGGTACCGGTGCGCGAGAACACGGTTTCCACTTCCGGCTGCTTGGCAATCGCCTTTTCCAGCGCCAGCTGCATTGCCAGTGACTGCTCCAGCGAGGTCGATGGCACGCGCAGGGCCTGCATCGCCACGTTGCCTTCATCCAGGGTCGGCATGAACTCGCGGCCCAGCAGCGAGAACGCGCCGATGCCCACCACCACCATCATCACCGCACCGGCCAGCACCGTGCGCGGGTGCGCCACGGCCTTGCGCACCACCGGTTCGATGCGCGCACGCAGCACGCGGATCAGCCTGGTTTCGTGCTCGCCGTCGTCCGCGTGCGCATCGCCGTCCTTCACCTTGGGCTCGCGCACCAGCAGCGCGGCCATCGCCGGCACGAAGGTGAAGGAGAACAGGAAGGCACCGACCAGGGCCAGCATGAACGTGGCCGCCATCGGGTGGAACGTCTTGCCCTCCACGCCCTCCAGCGTGAGGATCGGCGCGAACACCAGCAGGATGATCAGCTGGCCGAAGGCCGCAGGGCGCGCCATCTTAATGGCCGAATCGGCGCCTACGCGCAGGCGTTCCATCGCGGTCAGCGCACGGCCCAGTTCGGCGCGGCGCTGGCCCAGCATCAGCAGTGTCGACTCGACCACGATCACCGCACCGTCCACCAGGATGCCGAAGTCCAGCGCACCCAGGCTCATCAGGTTGCCACTGATGCCGAAGCGGTTCATGCCGATCACTGCGAACAGGAACGACAGCGGAATCACCAGCGCGGTGATCGTTGCCGCACGCAAGTTGCCCAGCAGCAGGAACAGCACCACCACCACCAGCAGCGCGCCCTCGGTGAGGTTCCTGGCGACGGTCTTGATGGTGGAATTGACCAGCACGCTGCGGTCCAGCACCGGTGCCGCCACGATGTCGGCCGGCAGTGACTTGTTTACCTGTTCCAGGCGCGCGGCCGCTGCCTGGGCCACGGTGCGGCTGTTGCCACCGGCAATCATCAGCGCGGTGCCCAGCACGGCTTCATGGCCGTTGCGGCTGGCCGCACCCAGGCGCGGCGCGCGGCTCAGTTCCACCGTGGCCACATCGGCTACGCGTACCACCACGCCATTGCGGGTCGCCACCGGGGCCTGTGCCAGGTCGTCGGTGGTCAGCGCCAGGCCGTCGGCACGTACCACCAGGCCCTCGCCGGCACGCTGTACGAAGCCGGCACCGGCCTGCACGTTGGAACGCTGCAGGGCAGTGACTAGGTCGGCCAGGCCGAGGCCATGCGCGGCCAGTTTGGCGCTGTCCGGATGCACGCCGTATTCCTTGACGTAGCCGCCAACCGTATCGACGCCGGCCAGCCCCGGGCTGGAACGCATCTGCGGCGCGATGATCCAGTCCTGCACGGTGCGCAGGTAGGTCGCACGTTCTTCGGGCGTACGCAGCAGGTTGCCTTCCGGTGTGCGGTAGACCTCGCCGGCCTGCCAGCCCGCTTCATCGGGTTTGGCCAGTTTGGCCGGATCGAACGCGGTGAAGTCCACCGTCCACATCAGCACCTCGCCAAGGCCGGTGGTGACCGGCGACAGCATCGGTGATGCACCATCGGGCAGGTCTTCCGATGCCTCGCGCATGCGTTCGGCCACCTGCTGGCGGGCGAAGTAGATGTCGGTGGCATCGGTGAAGATCGCGGTGACCTGCGAGAAACCATTGCGCGACAGCGAACGCGTGGTGGTCAGGCCGGGGATGCCGGCCAGCGCGGTTTCCAGCGGATAGGTCACCTGCCGCTCGATCTGCTCCGGTGTCAGCGCCGGTGCCACCGTGTTGATCTGTACCTGACGGTTGGTGATGTCCGGCACCGCGTCGATCGGCAGCTTGCCCAGCTGGAACAGGCCCACCGCGGCGATCAGTGCGGCCATGAACACCACCAGCCAGCGGTGGCGCACCGCTGTTTCAATGATCAGCTTGAACATGGTCGCCTCCTCAGTGGCCGTGCTCGGCTTCGCCCTTGGCCAGCTCGGCCTTGAGCAGGAAGGCATTGGCACCGACGATGCGCTCGCTGCCGGTCAGCCCAGCGAGGATCTCGATGCGGTCACCGGCACGGCGCCCGGCCAGCACCGGCTGCGCCTTGAAGCCACCTTCGACGGCGACAAACACCGCGCTGCTGCCATCAACGTTCTGCACTGCATCGGCCGGGACGCTGAGCGAACCGTCCTGGCCTTCGGTGACCACCACGGCCGAGACCGGCGAACCGGCCGGCGGCAGCGACGCATCCACCGGGGTGGCGCGGATCACCGCGACGCCGCCCTGCTGGCGCACATCGGCGGCCGAACCGGTGACGGTGGCGGTGAAGCTGCCACCCGGCACGCTCACTTCCAGCGTCATGCCGGGCGTGACCTGTGCGGCCAGCGCCGGCGGTGCGGTGAACACCAGCTCGTTCATTGTCGGGTCGGCGACATCGGCGACTGCACTGCCGGCGGCGACTACACCGCCCGGAGTGACCTGCACGTTGCCGACGATGCCGGCCACCGGGCTGGTGATGCGCACGCGGCCACTGGCATCGGGCGCACCGTTGGCAGCGGCCTGGGCCTGCGCGGCAGCGGCCTGGGCCTGTGCCGCCAGCGACCGTGCGCGCGAGGCTTCCATCTCCTGGCGGGCGACCACGCCCTGGTCGACCAGCGCCTTGTCGCGACCATAGGCCAGGCGCGCGGCCTCGGCTTCGGCCGAGGCGGCCAGCGCATTGGCGCGGAACACCGCCGCTTCGCCGCTGACCACGATCGCCAGTGCCTGGTTCTGCTTCACCGCGGTGCCCGGTGCGACCAGCACGCGTTCGACGCGGCCGGTCACGGTCGACGCCACCGAGGCGCGTGCACCGACCGACGGTTCGACCCGGCCGGACAGGCGCGTGGAGCTACCGCCACCACGACCGACCGCGACCACTTCGATACCGGACGCCTTGATCTGCTCAGGAGTCAGCTGCACGACACCCTCATCGCCATCGGCGGGCGCCTTTGCGGATTCGGCCTTGGCCTCCTTGCTGTCGGCGGCATGGCCGTGGCCATCGTCGGTGCCGGCCTTGGCCGCAGCCGGGTCTTCATTGGCAGGTGTCTGCGCGTTGCCAGCGCAGCCGGCCAGCAGCGCGGCCAGCAGCACGCCGCCGATCAGCGGGAAAGTACGGGAGAGCGTCATGGGACCTCCACAAAAGGTGCGCGCCCTTCAAGGCGGGCAAGATCGATTTCCGCGGCGACGCGCGACAGGCGCGCATCCACGGCGGTGCCGCGGGCGGCGATGAGGGCGCTGCGCGTGCTGCGCAGTTCCAGCTGCGAGATGCGCCCGGCGTCGAAGCCGATGCGGGCCAGGCGATACGCCTCTTCGGCGGCGACCACGCTTTCATCGGCGGCGCGGGTACGGCTGCCGGCGGCCTTCAAACCGGCCACCGCGGAGAGGCGTGCCGCCTCGCTGTCGCGGCGCTGCTGGTCCAGGCGTGCCTCGGCCGCGCGCTGGTCGGCATTGGCGGCGCGTATGCCCCCGCGGTTGCGGTCGAACAGCGGGATGCTGAGGCTGACCCCGAGGTTGTAGGCGCGCTCGCCCCCCTCGCGGAAGCGGGTCTGCGCGGCAGTGACGCTCAGGTCGGGCAGGGCGCGCTTGCGCTCCACGTCGACCAGCTTGCCCGCCGCATCCGCTTCGGCTTCGGCGATGCGCACCGCCAGCGCGGTATCGGTGGCACCGCGTGGCAACGGCGGCGCGCGGTCGAGCAGGCTGTCGCCGATCGACTGCACCGGCGCATCCAGCAGCGCGGCACCGGCCAGGCGGGCCAGCGCGGCATCGCGGAAGGCCTGCGCCTCATCCAGCGCGGCGCTGGCGTTGGCGACTTCGCTCTGCGCCTGCACGGCGCGCAGCTGCGGCTCGCGGCCCTGCTTGACCATCGCGTTGACCGCGTTGGCGTCAGCGCGGGTGAGGCTCAGTGCTTCTTCGGCCAGGGTGTAGCGGCGCAGTGCACTTTCCGCCTGTGCATAGACCACCGCCAGCTGGCTGGCCACGTCGCTGCGGCTTTGGGCACCACGCAGGTTGGCGGCCTGTGCCTCGGCACGGGCGGCACGGACACGCGCGCTACGCTGGCCCCAGACCTCCAGCGGCTGGGACAGGGTGAGCACGGTATCGGCCTTGCCCATGCCGCCATAGGAGCCGGTGCCCCAGGCGTTTTCGGCGGAGTAAGAGAGGGAAGGGTTGGGCAACGCACGGGCCTGGTCGGCGCGCGCGTCGGCGGCCTCGGCCAGCGCCGCACCGACGCGGGTGCCGGGCAGCTGGTCCAAGCGTTCAAGCAGGGTGTCGTAGGAAGGGGCGGCTTGCGCCATCACCGATGCCGCCGGGGCCAGGCCCAGCAACACGGCGACGACCCGCCCGGCCGCACGCAGCGGCCGACGTGTCAGGGTCGACATGAAGAATTTCCGGAGGTGAGGGGAACCGAAGCCCGCGAATGCGGGACGCGCTCAACTCACGCCCGGGGAGGACGCGTCAGTTCATCCTGGGCGACCGCATAGGTCGCCGCGTCGCCGGCATTCATCCAGCGCGCCGGAAGCGGCGCACCGAAGGCGGCGAAGGTACTGGCCGGCAGGCTCAGATTGGAGTGGTGGCAGTGGTTGTGGCCACAGGCACCGACGTGCTTGCCGTCGGCATCGCCATCGGCATCCGGTGCGGACTCCACATGCACCGTGCTGGCATGCGGTTCCACCGTGCAGGCCAGCGCGTCGGCCACCGGCACGACCACGAATGCCGCCATCAGCAGCATCAGCAGGGTCGAACGGAGGTGGCGGGTGATCCAGCGCATGGACGGCAGGCTAGCAAGCGGTTTTCGCCGGATACAATATCAATGGACGCTTCGGGAATTCGTCGGAATCTCCCGTTCAGCTGGGCCGGGCGCGGGGTCGGATCCCTTTCCTCCGGAAAGGGCTCTGACCCCATCACATCGTTCGGGTGCGCCGCGCACATGTGCTCTGGTAGGTGTCGACCTTGGTCGACACGCTTTTCGACCCCACCGCGTTGCCGGCCAGCGGCCGGCACTACCCGTGTCACGGCAGCTTCGCGATCACCTTGATCTCGAACTGGAACCCATACAGCCAGGTCACGCCGATACCGGTCAGGGTCGGGTGCGGCGCCTCGCCCCAATACTCCGGCACGATTGCCCAGGCCTTCTCAAAGTTCTTCTCTGGATCGACCAGGAACACGGTCACGTCGATCACGTCATCGAACGTGCAGCCGGCAGCAGCCAACACCGCATTGAGATTCTCGAAAGCGCGGCGCACCTGCGTTTCGAAGTCTGGCTCGGGCGAGCCGTCCTCACGGCTGCCGACCTGGCCGGATACGAACAGGAAGCCGTTGGAACGGATCGCAGGCGAGTAGCGGTTGCGCTCGTACAGGGCCTGGCGGCCGGCGGGGAAAACGACATCACGCTGTGACATGGGGAAGATCCCGTGGGAGAGAACGCCATCCTCCCCGTCAGCGCTGTCTGGATAAACCGCGATGATCGGCCTAGATTGATTGTCAATTCCAAACAATCATGGCCCGCCATGGACCGTTTCGAGGCGATGCGGGCCTTTGCCCGGGTGGTGGAAACCGGCAGCTTCACCCGCGCCGCGCAGACCCTGCAGATCAGCCGCACCACGGCCACCCAGCTGGTGCAGCAGCTGGAGGCGCACCTGCGGCTGCGCCTGCTCAACCGCACCACGCGCCGGGTCAGTGTGACCGCTGACGGCGCGGCCTACTACCCGCGCATCGCCCGCCTGCTGGCCGAGCTGGAAGAGGTGGAAGGCGGGCTGGGTGACGCGGCCAGCCAGCCGCGCGGACGCCTGCGCGTGGATGTGCCCGGGCCGTACGCGCGGCTGCGGCTGGTGCCGGCGTTGCCGGATTTCCAGGCGCGCTACCCGGAGATCCAGCTGGACATCGGCGTGAGTGACCGCGAGGTCGATGTCATCGCCGACAACGTCGACTGCGTGATCCGGGGTGGCACCCCGGCCGACCCGGCACTGGTGGCGCGGCCGCTGGCGGCGCTGCCGATCGGCTTCCACGCCAGCCCCGGCTATGTGCAGCGTTTCGGGTTGCCGACCGATCCGCGCGCGCTGCAAGGGCCCGATCACCACATGGTTGGCTTCCTCAGCCCGCGCAGTGGCCGCGCACGCGTGTTCGTTGCACAGCGCGGTGATGAACGCGTTGAGGTGCAGGGCCGCTATACGGTCGGCTTCGATGATGGAAACGCCTATCTGGCCGCTGCGTTGGCGGGGTTGGGCGTGGTGGCGCTGCCCAGCTACATGGCCGAGCCGCACGTGGCGCGCGGCGAGCTGTTGCCGGTGTTGCCGGACTGGCAGCTGCCGCCGATGCCGATGCATGTGATGTTCCCGCCGAACCGGCACATGAGCCAGCGGCTGCGGGTGTTCATCGATTGGGTGGTGGAGGCGTTGGGTTGATCGCGCGCGCGCATCTGTAGAGCCGAGCCCACGCTCGGCTGCTTCTGGCATCACCAAGCCCGCGCTACGCGCGCCAGCCGAGCGTGGGCCCGGCTCTACCGGCATGCGAAAATCACCACCGCACGCAACAGAACACATCGCCACGCATGAGTCGCATCGTCGCACTGGATACCGAAACCACCGGCATCTCCCACCGCCTGGGGCACCGGGTGATCGAAATCGGTGCCGTCGAACTGATCGATGGCCAGCTCACCGGCCGCCAGTTCCACACCTACCTGCAGCCGCAGCGCAGGGTCGACTGGGGTGCACAGCGCGTGCACGGCATCAGTGATGCGATGCTGGTGGGCAAGCCACTGTTTTCCAGCAAGGCCGCCGAACTGCTGGACTTCCTGCGCGGCAGCGAGATGGTCGCGCACAACGCCACCTTCGATGTGGGCTTCCTGGACAACGAGCTGCGTCTGTCCGGTATTCCCGGCACGCTGGCCCAGCATTGCCGCATCACCTGCAGCCTGAAGCTGGCGCGCGGGCGCTGGCCGGGCCAAGGCAACAAGCTGGATGATGTGCTGCAGCGCCTGCGCATTCCCAGCCAGCGCGGCCTGCACGGCGCGCTCAAGGATGCCCATCTGCTGGCGCAGGTGATTTCGCACCTGCGCTGAGGCCTGGCCGCTGTTACACCGGCCGTAACCAGCGCTCGATCATCGCCACGCCACAGGCCACCCCGTCCTCATGGCCCATCGCCACGCCCAGGGCCGCCGCGCGTGCGCGTGTTGCGTCGGTTTCAACGAAGGTGATGGCTGCCGCCAGCGTTGCTGCATCCAGTCGCTTCGGTGACAACGGTGCCGGTGCCACGCCCAACCGATACAGGCGATCGGCCCAGAAGAACTGATCCGCGGCGAACGGCATCACCAGCGAGGGAATGCCGGCGCGGCTGGCCGAATGCGTGGTGCCGCTGCCACCATGGTGGATGGCGAGTGCGCAATGCGGGAACAGTGCTTCGTGTGGCGTCGGGCCGAGCACGAACACATCTGCTGGCAGCGCACCCGTCGGCAATCCGGCCCACCCTGGAAACAGCAGCACCCGGCGCGGTGCCAGCGCCTGCAGCAGGGCCGGCAGTACGCGCTCGCGATCGAATCCGGTCATGCTGCCAAAGCCCAGATAGACCGGCGGCGGCCCGGCATCGAGGAAGGCCTGCAGATCGGCCGGCGGCGTCCAGGGCGCATCAGGAAGCCGCCATTGGCCACAGGCGATGTGGTCGGCCGGCCAGTCCGCCGGTGGCGGCAGCAGCTGCGGCGAGATGCCATAGAGCATCGGCAGGTCGGACCACAGCGCGCGACGCGGCGATTGCCCCAGTTGCTGGCGTGCCGCGTTGATCGGCCGACGGAACTGGCGCCAGATCAGGCCGTTGACCCACCCGTAGCTGGCCCGGTTCAACCAGCCCGGCGAGCGTCCGGGTGGCAGGAACGGAGAGCGGAAGGCTCGCGTCGGGGTCAGCGGAATCATGCCGGTGCCGATGACCGGCAGACCCCGACGTTCGCCCACGCTCATGCCGACAAGGGCCGCCAGTCCGCCGGTCAGAATCGCATCGCAGCCTTCGGCGGCGGCATCGGCCTGGCGCATCCAGCCGCTGACATGCTGCAGCGCCATCCGTGCCAGACCGGTACTGGCGGCGGCAACACCGTTGCCCCGCGAGACAAGGGCGACCACTTCGTCATGGATGTCACCCTCAAGGGCCGCGTGGGGCACATCCAGGGCCTGCGCGCTGCCCAGGGTGCCGCCATCGGCCAGCAGTGTCACCGCGTGGCCTGCGCTGATCAGCCCATGGCAGAGCATGGCCAGCGGACGCGTATCGCCTTCGGTTCCGTAGGTCAGGGCCAGCAGCCGCATGGAAAGCTCCGCAGTGATCCGGGCCAGTATGCCGGTTGGCGAAGTCTCCCCGGCCCCGCCGGTCCAGTCCCCGCCTGTGGGTAACTTGCGCAAGTGCTTGAACCCGTGCATAATGCGCGGCTCGCTGTGTCCGGTTTTCTACCGGGCGGCGCCCCCGGGAGCACGTCCCCGGCCGCCCAACGCCAGCGTAACCCTTTGATTCTCTTGACGTGTGGTGGGCAACCATCGAGGCCGCCGTCGCCCGGGCTACGGGCTGACAACTACTACTATCGAGGTGCGCAATGTCCCGCGTATGCCAGGTTTCCGGCAAGCGAGTGCAGACGGGTAACAACGTCTCGCACGCCAACAACAAGACCCGTCGTCGTTTCCTGCCGAATCTGCACGAGCGCCGTTTCTGGGTGGCCAGCGAGAACCGCTGGGTCAAGCTTCGTGTTTCCGCGCATGCACTGCGCACCATCGACAAGAACGGCATCGATTCCGTTCTGGCTGAGCTGCGTGCGCGCGGCGAAAAGGTCTGAGGAGTAAAGCATCATGGCAGGCAAGCGCGATAAGGTCCGTATGATTTCCTCGGCCGGTACCGGCCACTTCTACACGACCGACAAGAACAAGAAGAACACCCCGGGGAAGATGGAATTCCTGAAGTACGATCCGGTCGTGCGCAAGCACGTCCTGTACAAGGAAGGCAAGATCAAGTAATCCGCACGGATTGCTGGTCCCCGCGAAGAAACCCGCCCTTGTGGCGGGTTTTTTCATGCCTGGCGTGCAGACTTCGGTAGCGGCCGACCTTGGTCGGCACTGCCGCACTCCCTGCGCACGCTGTCGCCAATGGCGCCATGCCTGGAGCGAAGGGCCGAATGCGATAAGTGATTGTTCCTACCGGTTCCGGCGCCTCGCACGGTTCAAATCGATTGGAACGACGGGCCCCGCCGTGCCCATGATGGCTGGCCGCTGCGGTTGCAGTGGTCGGGCTTGCAATCCCGTCGAATCGGTAGCCAGTAAACTCGCCCGCCGTTGCCGGAAAGCTCCGCCGACGGCGGGCGACCCATCTGCCTCTATGGCGGACGGTGCGTGGGGGCCTCGCGCCCGCCGGTTTGGTGGCTACCGTTCCCGGTATTGCAACCACGCATCGTCCGCCACCTTCACGGTGGCCAGATCCGTTGAAGGAGGTTGCATGAACACCCCATCACACCGGCAGGACCTGGAACTGGGCTGGCTGCGCCTGCAGCGCATGCTGCAAGGCATCGAGGGCATGGCGCTGCTGCTGTGCGACCACCATCTGGCACTGGCCAACGGCGCGCCGTCGCCGCTGCCGGAGGCGCAGCTGGAGCGGGCCGCACAGGCGATCGCCTGCATGGCGCTCAACGGCCGCCGCCATGCCGACACGGTGCGGCAGCTGTGCGAGGTGCCGGTGCGGCATTGAGCCATCCTGTAGAGCCGAGCCCACGCTCGGCTGCTGTGCGGTCGGACCGGAAGGCCGTCGAGCGCGGCTCGACTCCACAAGGGCCGGTGGGCAGAATGGCCCATCACCTCCCGACGGGCGACACGATGCTGTTCGAGTGGTTGCTGGGTTCGTACCTGCTGCTGATCGACTGGCTGATCCGGCTGGTTGCACTGTGCTGGATCCCCACCCGCACCACGCCGGGGGCGGCGCGCAGCTGGCTGCTGCTGGTCGGCTTCGTGCCGCTGCTGGGCCTGCCGCTGTACCTGCTGTTCGGCCACCCATGGCTGTCGCGCGAGCGCATCCGCCGCCAGGCCGAGGCCTCGCAGGTCATCCGCGAGGAACAGGCGCTGCAGCATCGCCTGCGCTGGACACCGCAGCCGGACACCGCCAGCGCCGAGATCGTGCCGCTGGTGCAGCGCCAGGGCGACTTCATGCCGGTGCACGGCAACGCCGTCGATCTGCTGACCGACTACGACGAATCACTGCACACGCTGATCGCCGACATCGACCAGGCCGAAGACCGCGTGCACCTGCTGTACTACCTGATGTTCGACGACGCGGTGGGCGAGGCGATCGTCGAGGCCCTGCAGCGTGCGGCTGCACGTGGCGTGCAGTGCCGCGTGCTGCTCGACGCGGTGGGCGCCAAGCGCGGCCTGCGTGCCTATCGCAAGCGCCTGCAGGCGCGCGACATCGAAGTGCGCGCGATGCTGCCCGGTGGCCTGCGCTGGCGCCGCAGCGGGCGCATGGACCTGCGCAACCATCGCAAGATCGCGGTGATCGACAACGAAGTGGCCTATGTCGGTTCGCAGAACCTGGCCGGCCCGCAGTTCGTGCCTGGCCACCCGAACCGCGAGCTGGTGGCGCGCGTGCGCGGCCCGGCGGTGGCGCATCTGGAAGCGGTGTTCGCCAGCGACTGGTACATGGAAACCGGCCAGCGCCTGGACGTGATCGCCGATGTGCCCGAGTGCAGCGACGACATCGCCACCCAGTTGCTGCCCAGCGGCCCCGCCTATCCCTACAGCAACGCACGCGATGCGGTGGCGGCGCTGATCCACCTGGCGCGGCGCCGGCTGGTGATGGTCACCCCGTATTTCGTGCCCGACGAAGCCACGCTCAGCGCCTTGCGCATTGCGGCCTTGTCCGGCGTGCAGGTGCAGCTGATCCTCTCGGCCAGCAACAACCAGCGGCTGACGTCGTGGGCGCAGGAGGCCTACTACGACGAGCTGCTGCGCTGTGGCGTGCGCATCGCGCTGTACGAGCCGCAGTTCCTGCATGCCAAGCACATGAGCGTGGACGAGGACATCGCCGTGCTCGGCTCGATCAACATGGACATCCGCTCGTTCGCGCTGAATGCCGAAATCGGCCTGGTCTGCTACGACCGCGCGCTGGTGCAGCAGCTGTGCGCGATCGAGGATGGCTACCTGCGCGAGTCGCGGCAGCTGGACCTGCAGCAGTGGCGCAGCCGTCCCACGTGGCGGCGCAGCCGCGAAGGCATCGCACGGCTGGCCGATGCGTTGATGTGAAACGGCGGCAACCGCCCGCTTCGGCAATCCGGCCCGTCATCGCCGATGGCCTACAATCGGCGCATGACTGATTCACCGCGTAATGGCGAACTGGACCTGGCAATCATCGGTGGTGGTGCGGCCGGGGTGCTGGTGGCGATCCAGGTGTTGCGCCAGGCCCAGGCGCCGTTGGCGCTGGCCATCTTCGAACCGGCTTCGCAGCTGGCGCAGGGCATCGCCTATGCCACGCCGTGGCCGGAGCACCTGCTGAACGTGCCGGCGGCGAAGATGAGTGCGTTTGCCGACCAGCCCGGCGATTTCCTCGACTACCTGATGGCCGCCAACGCCTACCCGGGCGAGGCGCGCGAGGTGCTGGGCGAGCGTTATGTGTGCCGGCATTACTTTGCAGCGTACCTGCAGCAGCGCCTGCAGGAGGCCGCCGCGGCCAGCCCGGCACAGCTGCAGGTGATCGTGCAGCCGGTACTGGGCCTGCAGCCGGATGACCACGGCTACCAGCTGGCACTCGGCGATGGCCAGACGCTGCACGCCGCACAGGCAGTGCTCGCCACCGGCAACAGCATGCGGCCGCTGCCGGTAGCCGGTGCCGAGGCACTGCCCGCCGATGACGTGATCGAGGCCTGGGACTACGACGGCGTACGCACCCTGGCCGGTGAGCAGGCCGTGGCCATCGTCGGCTCCGGCCTGAGCATGGCCGACACCGTGCTGGCGCTGGTTGCTGCCGGCCACACCGGCCCGCTGCACGTGATCTCGCGCCATGGGCTGCTGCCGTTGCCGCATGCGCATGGCGGCCTGCCCTCGTTCGACCCGGCTGCGCTGCTGCCGATGAGCCTGCGCCAGCGCCTGCGCGCGTTGCGCGGGTTCGCGCGCCAGGCGCAGGCCGATGGTCTGCCGTGGCAGGGGGTGATGGACCGCATTCGTCCGCACGGGCAGGCACTGTGGTGCAGCCTCGACGCGGCCGACCAGCGCCGCTTCCTGCGCCATGTGGTGCGCTACTGGGACGTGCATCGCCACCGCATCGCCGAAGAGGTCGACGCACAGCTGCAGGCGCTGATCGAAAGCGGCCAACTGCGTATTCACCGGTCCCGCCTGCAACGCGTCGGCCGCGAAGGCGATGCCCTGCGGCTGTCGGGTCGCGACGCCTCCGGCAAGGATCAGCAGTGGACGATCAGCGGGGTGATCAACGCCACCGGTGTGGAAACCCGCGCCAGCGCGCTGCGCAATCCGCTGCTGCAGCAGCTGCAGGCCGATGGCCTGGCCCGCCCCGGCCCGCATGGGCTGGGCCTGGACAGCACGGTGCCGGGCGACCGCCTGCGTGCGGCCGGTGGCCAGTCGCAGGCACGGCTGGGCGTACTCGGCAGCCTGCGCATCGGCAGCCTGTGGGAAAGCCTGGCGGTGCCTGAACTGCGTCAGCAGGCGCAGGCACTGGCCACCCAGGTGGTCGCAGGAGCCGCGACGGCGATGCCGTAAAATGGGGGCATGGATGTCTCCCACCTGCTTGATGGCCTGAACCCGGCCCAGCGCGAAGCCGTCTCCGCTCCCCCCGGTCACCACCTGGTGCTGGCCGGTGCCGGTTCCGGCAAGACCCGCGTACTCACCCACCGCATCGCCTGGCTGCATGAAGTCGATGGCGTGCCGACCCACGGCATTTTCGCGGTGACCTTCACCAACAAGGCGGCTGGCGAAATGCGCCACCGCATCGATGCCCAGCTGCCCCATGGCAGCCGTGGCATGTGGATCGGTACCTTCCACGGCCTGGCCAACCGCCTGCTGCGCCTGCACTGGCAGGACGCGAAGCTGCCCGAAGGCTTCCAGGTGATGGATTCGGACGACCAGCTGCGGCTGGTCAAGCGCGTGGTGCAGGCGCTGGAGCTGGACGACGGCAAGTACCCGCCCAAGCAGATCGCGTGGTGGATCAACGCGCAGAAGGACGAGGGCCGCCGCCCGCAGCACATCCAGCCCGAACCGCACGACGCGTGGCTGGAAACCATGCGCCAGGCCTACATCGAGTACCAGGCGCGCTGCGACCGCGCCGGCCTGGTCGACTTCGCCGAGCTGCTGCTGCGCGCGCACGAACTGCTGCGCGACAACCCGGCGCTGCTGTCGCACTACCGCGCCCGCTTCCGCGAGATCCTGGTGGACGAGTTCCAGGACACCAATGCCATCCAGTACGCCTTCGTGCGCGTGCTGGCCGGTGATTCCGGCCACGTGTTCGTGGTCGGCGACGACGACCAGGCCATCTACGGCTGGCGCGGCGCCAAGGTCGAGAACGTGCAGGGCTTCCTGCGCGATTTCCCGGGCGCGCAGACCATCCGCCTGGAGCAGAACTACCGCTCCACCGCCAACATCCTCGGCGCTGCCAACGCGGTGATCGCGCACAACCCGGATCGCATCGGCAAGCAGCTGTGGACCGACAGCGGTGACGGCGAGCCGATCGACCTGTACGCCGCGTACAACGAGATGGACGAGGCGCGCTACATCGTCGAGCGCGCCCGCCAGTGGGTGCGCGACGGTGGCAGCTACACCGAAGTGGCCGTGCTCTACCGCAGCAACGCGCAGTCGCGCGCGCTGGAAGAAGCGTTGCTGAGCGAGCAGGTGCCATACCGCGTGTATGGCGGCATGCGCTTCTTCGAGCGTGCCGAAATCAAGGACGCGCTGGCCTACCTGCGCCTGCTGTCCAACCGCAACGATGACGCCGCGTTCGAGCGCGCGGTCAACACGCCCACCCGGGGCATCGGCGACCGCACGCTGGACGAAGTGCGCCGCGAGGCACGCGCGCAGGGTATCTCGCTGTGGGAAGCAACGATGCTGGTCACCCAGGGCAACGCGCTGGCCGCACGCGCGCGCAATGCGCTGGCCGGCTTCCTGGGGCTGGTCAACGAGCTGCAGGCGCAGACCGTGCACATGACCCTGGCCGAGCGCGTGGACCACGTGCTGGCCCGCTCGCAGCTGCGCGAGCACTGGAGCAAGGAAAGCCGCAATGCGCTGGACTCGGAGTCGCGCACCGACAACCTCGACGAACTGGTCTCGGTGGCCTCGCGCTTCGTGCGCCGGGCCGACGACATCGAGGAAGTGGGCGAGGACATGGACGAGCTGGTCGCGTTCCTGGCCTATGCCGCGCTGGAGGCCGGTGAGGGCCAGGCGCAGGCAGGCGAAGAGGGCGTGCAGCTGATGACCCTGCACTCGGCCAAGGGCCTGGAATTCCCGCTGGTGTTCCTGGCCGGCCTGGAAGAAGGCCTGTTCCCCAGCGCACGCTCGCTGGAGGAAAGCGGGCGGTTGGAAGAAGAGCGCCGCCTGGCCTATGTCGGCATCACCCGCGCGCGCCAGAAGCTGGTGCTGAGCTATGCCGAATCGCGCCGCATCCATGGCCAGGACAACTACAGCCTGCCATCGCGTTTCCTGCGCGAGATCCCGCGCGAGCTGCTGCACGAAGTGCGCCCGAAGGTGCAGGTCTCGCGGCCGGCCTCGATGGGCGCCAGCCGGGTGATGGGCCATGCCTCGATCGAGGCGCCGCCGGTCAAGCTCGGCGCGCTGGTCACCCATCCCAAATTCGGCGAAGGCATGGTGACCGACTACGAAGGCAGCGGCGCGCACGCCCGCGTGCAGGTCGAGTTCGCCGACGCCGGCAGCAAGTGGCTGGTGATGGCGTATGCCAACCTGACGGTGATCTGATCACCGCCGCGGGGTCGGATCCCTCCCGCAGGGAGGGCTCTGACCCCATCGCGGAATGCACGTGGTTGGGGCCGGAGCCTTTTCCGTTGGAAAAGAGCTCTGCCCCCCATTAGGCTGCGCTCATGACCCGCAATGTGCTCTTCCTCTGCAGCCAGAACCGCCTGCGCAGCCCGACGGCCGAGCAGGTATTCGCCGATTGGCCGGGCATCGAGACCGCCTCGGCCGGGCTGCTGGCCGACGCCGAGGAAGTGCTCAGCCCCGAGCTGCTGCAGTGGGCCGATATCGTGTTCGTGATGGAGCGCGCCCACCGCAACCGGCTGTCCAGCCGCTACAAGGCCTGGTTGAACGGCAAGCGGGTGATCTGCCTGGATATTCCGGATGACTACGAGTACATGGACCCGGTGCTGGTGGAACTGCTGAAGCGCAAGGTCACGCCGTTCCTGCGTTGACAGGCTGTTGTAGAGCCGAGCCCATGCTCGGCTGCTTTTCCGGCCAGAAGCAGCCGAGCATGGGCTCGGCTCTACAATAGGTGGCACTTCTTCCAGGAACGCCCCCATGACCGAATCCACGCTGCACGTCACCGTGAAGTTGAACGCCCGGCTGCAGCCGGAGCACCGCCACGAACTGTTCGAGGATCCGCTCGACGCGCTGCTGCAGGCGGCCCAGGTGGGCGAGCTGACCGGCGGCGGCACCGCGATGTCCGACCTGGGTGAGGTCGAATACGGCGATATCGAGGTGGCGCTGGTCGATGCCGCGGGCGTGCCGAAGCTGATCGACCTGCTGGAGCAGCTGGGTGCACCGAAGGGTTCGCAGCTGCAGGGCGCAGGCGAGGCCGATCGCAGCTTCGGCGTGACCGAAGGCCTGGGCATCTACCTGGATGGCCTGAACCTGCCGGACGAGGTCTACGAACAGTGCGATTCCAACCACGTGTTCGAGCAGCTGTCCGGGAACATCGATGGCCTGGGCGAGATCTGCAGCTGGTGGCAGGGCCCGACCGAGACCGCGCTGTACATGTACGGCCAATCGTTCGAGGCGATGCGCGATGCGATTGACGAGTTCGTGGCCAGCTACCCGCTGTGCCAGAACGCGCGCATCGTGCAGATCGCCTGAGCGACGTTGTTGTAGAGCCGAAGGTAGCGGCAGGAGCCGCTGCCAACGTCGCTTTCGACGGCCCGAAGGGTGCCGGTCAGGACGACCGGCATAGCCCATGCTCGGCTGCTTTTCCCGCCAGAAGCAGCCGAGCATGGGCTCGGCTCTACAGAAGAGGGCGGGCCGAGCCTGTCCCCCGGACCACGTGACGGTGCGCACACGCCGCTGCGCGGCGCCGGATTGATCCTGCTCAAGGCGCCGCCTGCACATACGGTGTGCAATGGTGTCGTTCCCATCCGGCAGACCGCCACGGAGCCCCACCATGTACAAGCGCATCCTGATTGCCACTGACGGGTCCGAACTGGCCGACAAGGGCCTGGCCAAGGGCCTGGAGCTGGCCAAGGACCTCAACGCCGAGGTCGATATCGTCACTGTTTCCGAGCCGTGGGCCGTCGGCATGTATGACGCCATGGGCTGGAGCGTGGGCTACATGAACAGCCCCGAATACAAGGCCGACCGCGAGGAGGGCGCGCAGAAGGTGCTGCAGCCGGCGCTGGCCAAGGCCGCCGAGCAGGGCATCACCGCCAACCCGGTGCACGTGCTGGACCGCTATGCGGCCGACGGCATCATCGAGACCGCCGGCGAGCGCAACAGCGACCTGATCGTGATGACCTCGCACGGCCGCCGTGGCGTGACCCGTGTACTGCTGGGCAGCCAGACCGCCGAGGTGCTGGCGCGCAGCACACTGCCGGTGCTGGTCATCCGCTGATCCATACCCGCTGATTCAAGCGTTCCCGGGGAGGGGACCCGACGCCGGCCGCAGGATGCGCGCCGGCGTTGTTTTTTTGTGGGGGGATCGGGGCCGTGCCGATGGCCCTGAGGGGGGCAGAGCCCTTTCCTGTGGAAAGGGATCCGACCCCGGTCACAACCCCGGTCACCTCACCAGCTGTACAGCTTCCAGTAGACCGGCGACACGCCGTCCTTGTCGTTGTCCATGCGGCCGTCGCCGTTCTTGTCGTACATGTAGAACGGTGCACCGCGCGACGGGGTCACCTTGACCATGCGCAGCTGGCCGGACACGCGGTATTCCTCGATGGTGTCACCGTTGTCCATGGTGCGCTTGGACACATCCGCGCCCTTGACGTCCACCGGGGGAGCGCCCGCGCCACCCATGCTGGCGCAGCCAGCGAGCAGGAGCAGGGAAGCCAGCATCAGGGTCTTCATCGGCGGGGCCTTTGCCTGGAAAGAGCCCTGATTATGCCCCATCGCGGTGTACGGGCCGTGTCGCCGCGGTGCAGGCACGGGCGCGTAGAATCGGCACATGAGCAGATTAGTCCTGATCGACGGGTCCAGTTACCTGTACCGCGCGTTCCACGCGCTGCCGCCCCTGTCCAATGCACAGGGTGAACCCACCGGCGCGCTGTTCGGCGTGGTCAACATGCTGCGTTCGACGCTGAAGGAGCGCCCGGCCTACGTCGCGTTCGTGGTCGACGCGCCGGGCAAGACCTTCCGTGACGACCTGTACGACCAGTACAAGGCCAACCGCCCGCCGATGCCCGATGAGCTGCGCAGCCAGGTCGAGCCGATGTGCCGCATCGTCGAAGCGCTGGGCATCAGCATCCTGCGCATCCCCGGCGTGGAAGCCGACGATGTGATCGGCACGCTGGCCCTTCAGGGCCTGGCGCAGGACCTGAAGGTGACCATTTCCACCGGCGACAAGGACTTCGCCCAGCTGGTGCGCCCGGGCATCGAGCTGGTCAACACCATGACCGGCAGCCGCATGGATTCGGATGCGGCGGTGATGGAGAAGTTCGGCGTGCGCGCCGACCAGATCATCGACCTGCTGGCGCTGATGGGCGACGCGGTCGACAACGTGCCGGGCGTGGAGAAGTGCGGGCCGAAGACCGCCGCCAAGTGGCTGGCCGAGTACCAGCACCTGGACGGCGTGATGGCGGCCGCGCCGGCCATGAAGGGCAAGATCGGCGAGAACCTGCGTGCCGCACTGGAGCGGCTGCCGCTGAACCGCGAGCTGGTGACCATCCGTACCGACGTGCAGCTGGACGCCAGCCCGACCACGCTGGCCCTGCGCGAGCAGGATGTGCCGGCGCTGACCGAGCTGTATACGCGCTATGGCTTCACCCAGGCGCTGAAGGAGCTGGGCGCGCCGGTGCCGGCACCGGTGGCCGCCAGCGAGGCGACCCCGAGCCTGCGCGGCACCGCCACTGGCTTCGCCCGTGGCAGCGGCGAGGCGCCCGCCGCTGGCACGCTGGATCCGGCACTGTCCGCGCCGGGTGAGTACGAGACCGTGCTGACCGCCGAGCAGCTGCAGGCCTGGGTCGAACGCCTGCAGCAGGCCGAACTGATCAGCTTCGATACCGAGACCGATGCGCTGGACGCGATGCGCGCGCGCCTGGTGGGCATCAGCCTGGCCGTCGAGCCGGGCAGGGCGGCGTACATTCCGGTCGGCCACGATTACCCGGGTGCGCCGGCCCAGCTGCCCATGCAGCAGGTGCTGGACGCACTGCGCCCGGCGCTGCAGGACCCGGCGAAAAAGAAGCTGGGCCAGCATGGCAAGTACGACCTGCATGTGCTGCGCCGCCACGGCGTGGCGATGCAGGGCTACCACGACGACACCATGCTCGAGAGCTTCGTGCTCAATTCCACCGCCACCCGCCACGACATGGATTCGCTGGCGCTGCGTTACCTGGGCTACAGCACCATCAAGTTCGAGGACGTGGCCGGCAAGGGCGCCAAGCAGATCCCGTTCTCGCAGGTGGGCATCGACGAAGCCAGCCGCTACGCCGCCGAGGACGCCGACATCACCCTGCGCCTGCACCACGCATTGCAGCCGCAGCTGCTGGCCGAGCCGGCGCTGGACAGCGTGTACCGCAACATCGAGATGCCGCTGGTGCCGGTGCTGGCCAGCATTGAAGCCAATGGCGTGCGGATCGACACCGACGAACTCCGCCGGCAGAGCCAGGACCTGTCCTCGCGCATGCTGGCCGCGCAGCAGAAGGCCACCGAGCTGGCCGGGCGCAGCTTCAACCTGGATTCGCCCAAGCAGCTGCAGGCGGTGCTGTTCGACGAGCTGAAGCTGCCGGCGGTGGTGAAGACCCCGAAGGGCCAGCCCAGCACCAATGAAGAGGCGCTGGAGGCGATTGCCGACCAGCATGAGTTGCCGCGGGTGATCCTGGACTACCGCGGGTTGGCCAAGCTGCGCAGCACCTACACCGACAAGCTGCCGGAGATGGTCAACCCGGACACCGGCCGGGTGCATACCAGCTACCACCAGTCCGGTGCCGCCACCGGCCGCCTGTCCTCGTCGGACCCGAACCTGCAGAACATCCCGATCCGCACCGAGGACGGCCGCCGCATCCGCCGCGCGTTCATCGCCCCGGAAGGTTTCCAGCTGCTGGCGGCCGACTATTCGCAGATCGAACTGCGGATCATGGCCCACCTGTCCGAGGACCCGGGCCTGGTGCGTGCCTTCGAGCAGGGCGCCGACGTACACCGTGCCACCGCCGCCGAGGTGTTCGGGCGCACGCTGGAGGAAGTGACCCCGAACGAGCGCCGCGCCGCCAAGGCCATCAACTTCGGCCTGATGTACGGCATGAGCGCCTTCGGCCTGGCCCGCAACCTGGGCATCGACCGTGGCCAGGCGCAGGACTACGTGGCGCTGTACTTCAGCCGCTACCCGGGCGTGCGCGACTTCATGGAGCGGATGCGCCAGCAGGCCCGTGACCAGGGCTACGTGGAAACCCTGTTCGGCCGTCGCCTGTACCTGAACGACATCCACGCCCGCAACCAGGGCCTGCGTGCCGGTGCTGAACGCGCGGCGATCAACGCGCCGATGCAGGGCACTGCCGCCGACATCATCAAGCGCGCGATGGTGGATGTGGACCAGTGGCTGCGTGACAGCGGGGCGCCGGCACGGATGATCCTGCAGGTGCACGATGAACTGGTGTTCGAAACCGAAAGCAGTTTCGTCGAGGACCTGCGTTTGCAGGTGGTGGAGCACATGTCGCAAGCGGCCAAACTGCGGGTGCCACTGGTGGTCGACACGGGCGTCGGCAACAACTGGGACGAAGCGCACTGACGGTGTTTCAGGCCGAAAACGACGTGAATTTGTTCATGAGTCGGGTGTTTCTGACTCGACCATGAATGTTGCCCCTATTGAAATTCATTAAATGGGGTCCCTTCACGAACCGTTAGTGTTCGAAGTGCTTCTATAACTCCCGACAGGCGCAACGCCTGTTGTGGATCTCTCCCATCCCCTGGAGCAGATCTCGGAACGGGGACTCCTCCCCAAGTGCCCGTTCCCCGGCCCCGTTGACCTCCCCCTGGTCAGCGGGGCTTTTTATTGCGCGTACGGAACACACTGGGGGTCAGATCCCTTTGCCCGCCGGGCAAAGGGATCTGACCCCAGGTGCTAGGCTGGGCCACCGTTCCGCAGGGGAAGACCATGCCCGACCTGTTCGCCCTGGCCATGCCGTGGTGGGAATTCATCCTGCGCGCGGTGGTGGTCTATGTCGTGGTGCTGGGCATGGTCCGGCTGGGCGGCAAGCGGGCTCTGGGGCAGATCACGCCTTTCGACGTGCTGCTGATCGTGCTGCTGGGCAACGCGGTGCAGAACGCGCTGCTGGGCACCGACACCTCGCTGGGCGGTGGCCTGCTGCTGGCGGCCACCCTGATCGTGCTGAACTACGGGGTGGGCTGGTTGACCACCCGGAATCGGCGCATGGAGCGGATGATCGAAGGAGAGCCCACCGTGATCGCGCGTGATGGCCGGCTGTTGGAGGGCGTTCTCCGCCGCGAACTGATCAGCCGGGCCGATTTCGATGCCGCGCTGCGCCAACAGGGCGGCCTGCGGATCGAGGACGTGCAGATCGCCCTGCTGGAGACGACCGGGCACATCACGATCATCGCGCGGAAGAGCACCTGACCTCGTAGCGCCGGGCCCATGCCCGGCTCAACAGGTGCCTGGCCTCAGGGAGCGGCTTCAGCCTTCAGCGCCGGCCAGTTGCGCGTCGCGTCCACATCGCAGGCGACGTGGGTGCCCTTGCCGTCCTTCGCGCAGATCGCAGCCATGGCCTGCGGAATCTTCGGATCCGCGGTATGCGCATACACCGCGGCCATTGCCAGGCAACCTTCGCGCAGACCCGCGCTGCACAGCGTCTGGAAGTAGGACCGCGATGCGGCCCATTGTTCGTTTTTGAACAGTGCCTCGCCGGCAACCTTGCAGCCCAGCAGCTTGCCATCGGTGCAGCAGGCCTTGGCGCCGTCCTTGCGGTCCAGGGTCGGGCAGTCCAGCGGCAGGGGGATCTCCGCGAAGGCCACCGGCGGTGCGCAGCTGGCATTGCCTGAGCCCGGCTTGCGCTCGTAGTAGGCGAAGCGGTTGCCGCCGTCGACGCTGGCCAGGTTTCCGTTCTTCAGCGGCTGCAGTACGAAGTCGCTGCCGACGTCGCGATGGATGAGGATGCGCCCGTCCTGCAGGCTCGCGCGCAGGCGCTGGTCGCGGCCCCCGGCTTCCACCAGGCCACCATCGAGGAAGCGCAGCTGCGAGAGCACGCCGTATTCCGCTTCATAGCTCCCACAGGGCAGCGCGGAAGCCGGCACCGGGGCCAGTGCAGCGGCCGGTACCGAGGCCAGTCGGGCAAGCGCCTCGGCGCGGCCGCAGGCCACGCCCTCCGCGCGCTGGGCGCACGACAGCTGCAGCGCCTCATGGGCCTGCAACAGGCGCCCACCACTCCACAGCGCCTCGGCAACGTCGGCGCAGAACGCCTCGCCGTGCTGCTGCCGGCACAGTGCGGCCAGTTCATCGAGCTGCGCGGACGGCAAGACAGGGTCGTTCGAATGCTGCAGGCCGAGCACGGCCTTGCCCATCATCTCGGCGCCGACCACCTCGGCGATCGCCCTGCAGCCCTCGGCATTGAACGACGCCGAATCCTCCTTGCAGATCTCCGGCATCGGCGGCTCGGAACGTGCAGGCGCCGGCGCTGCGTCCTTGGCCTGCCGCTGGTAGGTCTCCAGCAGCTGCTTGCAGGCCGCGCCCACGCCTTCGGCGCACCAGGCATGCAGCTTCAGCGGTTCGGCTTCCGGCAATGCCTCCAGGCACTCGGAGGTGTTCATTACGCAGCCGCCCTCGATGGGCTCCGGCATCGTCCTGCAGGTGGCGGTGTGCTCGCGGGTGAATTCGCGATAGGGGGTGCTGATTGTGCGATCGTTATCCGAGAAGTACCAGTTTTCCAGGCGGCCGGTGGACAGGTTGCCGGTGCCGAGCACGTCCTCCTGGCGGGCGATGCGCAGCTGCTCGGTGGCCTGGTAGGGGCCGGACAGGAAACCATGGCCTTCACTTTCGATGGTCAGCGTGGTGTTGCCGTCGACATCCTTGTAGGTGCCGCAGGCCATCGATTGCGCGGCGGCCGGCAGGCTGGCCGAGGCCAATGCAAGCAACAGCAGGGAGCGCCAGCCCGCGGCGCGGGGGCGGAAGGGAACAGCAGCAGGCATGGGGTCATCCTTGAAGGAGGCAGTGCAGGGCCTGTCCGGCGCGGGGCGCACCACAGGCGTAAGAAGGCGCCACGGATCAGGCGTGGCGCCGGACGATCAGAGCCAGTCGCGTGGCACCAGGTAGTCGGCCAGGCGCGCCTCGGCGCTGCCCGCTTCCGGGGTGAAGCCGTACTCCCAGCGCACCCGCGGCGGCAGGCTCATCAGGATGCTTTCGCTGCGGCCACCGCTCTGCAGCCCGAACAGGGTGCCGCGGTCGTAGACCAGGTTGAACTCCACGTAGCGGCCGCGGCGGTACAGCTGGAACTCGCGTTCGCGCTCGCCATATGCGGCGTCCTTGCGCTGCTGCACGATCGGCAGGTAGGCGTCGAGGAAGCCATCACCGACCGCACGCAGATAAGCGAAATCGCGCTCGAAATCGCCGTGCAGGTCATCGAAGAACAGGCCGCCGACGCCGCGCGTTTCATTGCGGTGGCGCAGGAAGAAGTATTCATCGCACCAGCGCTTGTGCGCGGCATAGCGCTCGTCGCCGAACGGTGTGCACAGGTCGCGGGCGACCTGGTGCCAATGCTGCACGTCCTCGTCGAACGGGTAGAACGGAGTCAGGTCGAAGCCGCCGCCGAACCAGCTGGCCACCACTTCGCCGTCGCGCTGCGCCTGGAAGAAGCGCACGTTGGCATGGGTGGTCGGCACGTAGGGATTGAGCGGGTGGAACACCAGCGACACGCCGGTGGCGCGCCAGGAGGCGCCGGCCAGTTCCGGGCGGTTGGCCGAGGCCGACGGCGGCAGGCGGCTGCCGGCCACATCGGAGAAGCCGATGCCGGCCTGCTCGAACACCGCGCCGTCGCGCAGCACGCGGGTACGCCCGCCACCGCCCTCGGCCCGCTGCCACAGGTCTTCCTGGAAGCGGGCCTGGCCATCGACGGCCTCGATCGCCGCACAGACGCGGTCCTGCAGGTCGGTGAGGTAGGTGCGCACGCGCTCGAATTCGTTCATGGCGCTACTTTACCGCAGGGCCCGCCCGAAGCTGCGGGCAGGCCTTGGCCGGCTCATCGCTTGCGGTTGGAAGCGCGCGGCGCCGGAGTGTCCTCGGCCGTCGCTTCGTCCACCGCCTCCTGCAGGACACGGCCCAGCTCCAGGGCGCTCCAGTTTCCGGTGTCCAGCACGTCGCAGGCGACGTGGCGCCCGCTGCGGTCGGCGGCACACAGCCGCTCCAGCGTCGCATGGGCGTCGATGTCGCTGCTGCGGCCCTGCGCTGCGACCAGGTTTTCGCAGCCCTCGCGCACGCCGGCACGGCACACGGTGGTGTAGTGCTCTGCCGCCTGCCGCCACTGGCCGGACAGCGCAAGACGGTTGCCAAGAATGTTGCAGCCCTGCAGCTTACCCTGCGCGCAGCAGGCTTCGGCACCGCCGCTGGCCAGCGCCTGCGGGCAGTCCTGAGGCAGCGGCAGCACCGTGTAGTGTTTCGGCGGGCTGCAGGTGCTCGCGCCCTCGCCGGTCGGCACGAACACCTGGAAGCGTGTCCACGTGTCCAGGCCCAGCAGCTGGCCCCCGGGCAACGGCCGCAGCACGAAGTCGCCGCCCTTGTCGTGGCGGATGCGGATGTCGCCGTCTTCGACACGAGCACGCAGTTGGCTGTCCCAGCCGATGCCGACCCGTCCTGCATCGCCGAAGTCCAGCGTATCCATCAGGCCACCTGCGGCGCGGAAGGTGCCGCAGGGCAGCGCCGTAGCCGGCTGCGGCCGCAACGAGGCGCCCAGCGCCTGCAATGCAGGCAGGCGCTCGCAGGCGGCGCTTTCCTTACCGGGCGCGCACGCTGTGGTCAGTGCCTGCACCGCCTGCAAGGGGTCGCCGGATTCCCACGAGAGCTCGGCCACGCGGCTGCAGAAGCCGCCATGGCCGACCTGCTGGCACAACTGCAACAGCTGCTGGCGCTGCGCGGCCGGCACCACCACCGGCGTGGAGGGTGACAGCACGGAGCTCACGGCTTCGACCATCGCCGCACCCATCGCGGCCTTGACGATCTGATCCTGCAGCGCCGGATCCGCTTCCAGCGCCGCTGCACAGGCCGGTGTCTCGTTGCTGAAGCCGCCATTCCGGCACGGCACAGGCAGTTCGATGCCGGCCAGTGCGGTATCGAGGATGGCCTGTTGCTGCGCCTCATCCGGCGTGGCCGGCGCCCTGGCCTCGTCATGCCAGCGATCGGCCAGCTGCAGGCACATGCCGGGCACGCCTTCCCGGCACCCTGCTTCCAGCGCGGCCGGGGGCGCTTCACGGCGGTTGTCCAGGCACGCCGCCGCATCGGCCAGGCAGCTGCCTTCAGCCGGCCTGGCTGCGGCGGCGCACTGTGCGGGGGCCTGCAGGATGTAGACCGTGCCATCCACCTCGACCGTGCGGCCACGATCGCGCACCTGCAACGCGCTGGGCAGGCCGTACTCCAGGTTCACCAGTTGCAGCTTTCCGTCGATCTGCTGGAACGCGACCGGAGACGGCGCACTGCCGAAGTGCTTCTGCTCGCCGCGGTTCGGTGAGCTGATGCGCAGCGTGCCGCTGCCTTCGTCGGCCTTGAACAGGCCGCATTGCGGTGACTGTGCGGCGGCCATCGGCGCGGCCAGCAGCAGCGCCCAGACCAGCCAGCGGCGGCGCGGTGCGGGTGAATGCATGTCGTCTCCTTGACGATCGAACGGGAAACTCCAGGCGCTACGGCGAACCACGGCCCTCGCGCGGGGGCGTGCATTGTGCCGTGCCGGGCACCGGCTGGTAGCGCTGGTAACCGGTCTGCGTATCCATGCCAAGCAGATCGCCGTTGCCCAGCTGGCGCAGGACAAGGGTTTCGCCGTCCTGCTGAAGGTGGATGGCGCCGTCTTCCAGTCGGCCGCGCGTGCCATCGCCGAAGTCGAGCCTGTCGATCGCGCCGCCATCGGCCTGATAGCGGCCACAGGGCACTTGCTGGAGAGGCACGAGGCGTAGATCGGTGCCGAGTTCACGCAATGGCGCAACACGTTCGCAGGCACTGGCGCGCCCAGCATCGCAGACCACCTGCAGCGCCTGCACGGCCAACGCGGGTTCCAGCGCGATCAACTGCTGTTCGGCCACCTCGGTGCAGAAGCGACCACCGCGCTGGTGCAGGCAGAGCCGCTGCAGCGTGGTGCGCTGCGCGGCAGGCAATGGCGCGTCCTGCTGCCCGGCTGCGGCGGCGGGTGCAGCGAGAAAGTGGCGTAGCAGCGCCGAGCACCCGGCGCCGACGCTTTCCTCGCACGCGCGTCGCGCCTGTTCCGGCGGCGCATCCGCGAGCCGCGCAATGCACAGCGCAGGTTGGCCCAGGCAGCCGTCGGTGACGGGCGCAGGGGCGCGCTGGCAGGCCTGGGGTCGATGCAACTCGAAGTCGGTCATGCCGTCGTTGATATGCGCCCCGTCGGCAGCCACGCTGATGGCGGTGGATACACCGTCGTCGAGAAATACCAGGCGCAGATCGCCGCCGCTGCGGTCGATGCGCACAGGCGCGTGTTCCTGGCCTTCCAGAGCGCGATAACCGGCAGTGGATGATTCGAACACCAGCGCCATGGCGCCCTCGGTGCTGCGGTACTCGCCACATCGCAACGCGTCGGCGGACGCAGGTTGCGCGGCGAACAGCAGCAGTGCGGGGAGCAGGGGCAGCACGCGCATGCGACGGTCCTTGTCCAGCGGGAATCGGATGGGGCTCAGCGGAAGCGCGAGCGGATGTCCGGCCTCAACAGGCGCCAGGCCAGCCAGCCCTGCAGGCCGAGGAACAGGATCGAGGTACCGACCACGATGAAGGTGACCATCCAGCGCCGCGGCTGCAGCTCCTGCTGCAGGGCCGGGTCATCGGCCAGCAGTGCGATGAGATCGCGCATGCACGCGTCCAGCCACCAGGCGATCGCGAAGTTGGCCAGTGCGCTCAGCAGCAACAGCGCCACGAAGCCCCACAGGCCCCAGCGGCGTTCGCGCAGCAGGCCCCAGCTGGCTGCGGTCGAGACCAGGCAGGCCAGCGCGATGATCATCGAGGCGCCCACCGGGTGGGCCAGCAGCCAAGTGACGCTGTGCACCCGGTGCGCCTGCGCCATTCCGGCGAGCGACTGCCACAGCGGGGTGCCGTGCAGTGGCCACAACAGCAGCGCCTGCAGCACGAAGTAGAGCGTCAGCAGCAGGCACAGCCAGAACGACGCCTGCGCCATCGGGCGCACCCAGGCGTGAGCGGGTGGCGTGGTGCGGGTGGGAAGCGGCGGGAGCGGCACTGACATCCGATGTCCTTGCAGTCGGCGCCCGCCTGCTCAGCGGGCCGTCACCCGGGTGGCGACCGCCGGCAGGATATGGTGTTCGCTCAAGGGTGCCAAGGGCAGGCCATACGGTGGTTGCAGCGGCACCCAGGCCAGTTCGGCAATTTCGGCGCGCGCCTGCGGCGTGCCGTCCACCTGCACCCACCACGCCTGGGCCTGCACGCGGTGGCCGGGCTCGTTCACCGCCCAGTCCTCGAAGGTGCCCAGCGCGATGGCGGTCTCGGCGCGCAGCTGCACACCGAGCTCTTCGTCCAGCTCGCGGGCCAGCGCCTGCAACGGTGCTTCGCCGGGTTCGGGCTTGCCACCGGGCTGGATGAAGCGGCGGGCACCGTGCTTGCGCACCAGCAGTGCCCGGCCGCGGTCATCCAGGATGACCGCGGCCACGATCCGGATCGTGGCCGCGGCGTTGCTCACTTCAGGTTCTGCTCGAACAGCTTGAGGATGCGCTTGTACTGGTCCAGCCAGGAATCGGCACGCACGTAGCCGTGGCGTTCCAGCGGGTACGGTGCGATCGACCAGTTGTCCTTGTGCAGTTCGATCAGGCGCTGGGTCAGGTTCACCGAGTCCTGGAAGAACACGTTGTCATCCATCATGCCGTGGGCGATCAGCAGGTTGTCCTGCAGGTTCTGCGCGTACTCGATCGGCGAGGACACGCGGTACGCCTCCGGATCGATGTCCGGGGTGTTGAGGATGTTGCTGGTGTAGCCGTGGTTGTAGTTGTGCCAGTCGACCACCGGGCGCAGCGCGGCGCCGGCCTTGAACGTGCCCGGCGAACGGAACAGCGCCATGAAGGTCATGAAGCCGCCGTAGGAGCCGCCGTAGATGCCGGCGTGGTCACGGTCGCCCTGCTGGGTGTCGACCAGCCAGTCCAGGCCATCCTTGTAGTCTTCCAGTTCCGGGTGGCCCATGTTGCGGTAGATGGCCGTGCGCCAGTCGCGGCCGTAGCCCTCGCTGCCGCGGTAATCCATGTCCAGCACGATGTAGCCCTTCTGCACCAGCAGGTTGTGGAACATCTGCTCGCGGAAGTAGGCCGGGTAGCGCTGGTGCACGTTCTGCAGGTAGCCGGCGCCGTGCACGAACATCACGATCGGGTACTTCTTCCCCGGTTCCTTGTTTTCCGGCTCGTAGTACTTGGCCCAGACCACGCCCGCACCGTGCCTGGACGGTACCGCGACCAGCTTCGGCTGGATCCACTGGCGTGACTTGTAGTCGGCGGTGCGGGTGTCGGTCAGCACGCGTGCCTGGCCGCCGGTGCTGGGCAGCACCGCCAGCTGCGGCGGCAGGTAGGCACCGGAGTAACGCACCAGCAGCTGCTGGCCATCCGGCGACAGCGAGAAGTCTTCCACGCCGTTGAGGCTGGTCAGCTCGCGCACCTGGCGGTTGCCGGTGTCGACCGCGCAGACTTCGTAGTCATGCGGCGCCTGCTGGTTGCACAGGAAATAGAAGCCCTTGCCATCGGCCGACGGCACCGGTGCCGAGGTTTCCCACTTGCCGCTGGTCAGCGCCTGCGGCTTGGCGGTGCCGGCCTGGGTGTACAGGTGCGAGAAGCCCGATTCCTCGGACAGCAGCCACAGCGTGCGGCCATCGGCCATCCAGCCGAAATCGTTGAAGCCCCAGTTGATCCAGGCGTTGTCGGTCAGGCGGTGGCGGTTCTGCACGCGGCCGTCGGCGGCGTTGACGCTGATGATCCAGCGGTCCTTGTTGTCGTTGGCACGCAGCATCACCGCGGCCTGCTGGCCATCGGCGCTCCAGCGGATGCCGCCGCCCATGAAGTCGCTCATCACCTGCACGCTGCGCTCGCCCTTCAGCGCATCCTTGCCGGCCTTGCGGCGCAGCTCGGCCAGCGGGTCGGTGCTGATGCCCGGCAGGCTGGACAGCGAGACTTTCTCGGCCTTGCCGGTGCGCACGTCCACGTACCACAGGGTGTGTGGCTCGAAGCCGTTGCGGCCGACGCGGGTGCGGGTGTCCTCGGTTTCCTCGTAGCCCGATTCGGTCACGTACAGCGGCATCTTGCTGGTGCGGCCGTCGTCGAAGTCCTTCGGCTTGGTCACCACGATCAGGTGGGTCAGGTCCGGCGACAGCACGCTGTCACCGATCTCGACGTCGGCGCCCAGGTACACCGGGCCCGGTGCGCGGGTCGGATCGGCCTGGCGCCAGCGCTGGTCCTGGTCCTTCAATGCCTCGCGCTGCTCGCGGTCGCGGCGCAGGGTTTCCAGCGTGCGCAGCTGCTGGTCGCGCAGCACGTCGGCCTTCGGTGGCGTACGCGGGTCCTTCTCGGCCTTCAGGCTGGCCACCTGCTGCACGCCGCTGGCGGCGGTCCAGTGGAACCAGTTCTGGCCGACGCGCCAGATCACGCCGTTGTCGGCGGCAAAGTTCACGTTGCCCGCGCGCTCGTTGCTGCGGGTGAGCTGGGTCAGCGCGCCGCTGCGCAGGTCGCGCACGAACACATCGCCATTGCGCACGAAGGCGCTGCGGCTGCGGCTGCGGTCGTAGACCGGCTCGGCCACGTCCAGGGTGCCGCGCTGGTCATCGGCCACCTGCGCGGCCACGCCACCGGCTACCGGCTGGCGGAAGGTATCGCGTACCGGGCTGCCGTTGCGCTTGAGCTGGTACTCCACCTGCTGGCTGTTCCACGACCACCAGGCCTTCTCGACCGGCGGACCGATCCAGTCCGGGTCGGCCATGGCCTGTTCGATGGTGATCGGCGTCGGCGCGGCATGCGCAGCCGGTGCGGCCAGCACGGCCGACAGCAGGAGGGACAGGGGCAGCACTCGGGACATGGGCGGACGGCACCAGTAGAGGAAACCGGGCAAGCGTAGCAGCCGCACGGGCCCGGGGCAGGGGCCACAGGTCATGGCAGCGGAATCGGCAAAATGGCCCCCTCCAGGTCGCTGCGACGGCGTGTGCGGCATGATGGCCATTCCGTTCGGATGGAACCGATATGTACTGCTACGACTACAGGATCTCGCTGCGCGTGCAGCACCCAACAGAGGCCGGCGCCGGGATTGCCGCCCGGCTGGATCTGGAACCGGCGTTTTCCCGAGACGTCGGAACCGGATACCGGGATCGCGACGGCAGCCTGATCAGCGGGCATGCGGAGACCCGCGTGGTGTTCGTACTGGAGAGGGGCAAGGACGGCTGGCTGATGGATGCCTGGCCGGCGTTGGTCGATCTCCTGCGGGCACGCGCCGATGTGATCGGGGAACTGCTGCAGGAGGGGGCTTCGATCGGCGTGCGTGTCGGCATCTTTGGAAAGACCGCATGGGCGGGTTTTGTGCTGGATCAGCAGTTGCTGCGACTGTTGGCGGACCTGCAGCTGGGTTTCCAGGTGGAGACCTATTTCCCGGACCCGGCGGACACGCCCGGCGCCAGCGACGAGGTGGCAGGCAGCTAGTGCAACCGGTTGCCGTGGTCGCGCATCCATTCTCCTGAACCCGCATCATCCATCGAACAGGAGCCCGACCATGCAGGAACTGATCCCGATCACCCTCTTCATCTGCATCGCCTACGCGATCCATGCCATTGCCGATGCGCGCGCGCGCAGCAAGCTGGTGGCCCCGCACGTGCCGGAGGAAGTGATCCGCTCGCTGGCCGTGCTGGAAGAAGAGCGGCGCCGCCAGGGGGCGTTGCGCTGGGGCATCAGCCTGGTCTGCCTGGCCCTGGCCATGGCCCTGCTGGAGGCCATCGGTGCGCGTGACCTGACCTTCGGTGCCGCTGCCGCGCTGGTCGGCAGTGCCGGCCTGGGCCAGCTGCTGGCCTGGCACTTCACCCGTCCGGCCGCACGCAAGGGCTGAGCCGGCGCATGCCACGGGCACAGGGGGCGCCCCGCGCATGAGCCTGCTCGGCGAAGCGCTGTCGGCACTGCGGGGCCGTCGCCGCGAGGATACGGCGGCGACGGCGGCCCCCGCCAAAGCGCTGGACGCGGACCAGGCCCTGGTGCGGGCCATCATCGATGGCTCGCAGTCGGCCTTCGCGCAACTGGTTGAAGCCCACCAGCGCACCTGCGCGCATGTGATCGGACGCATGGTGGGCGACCGCGACCAGGTGGCTGACCTGCTGCAGGAAACCTTCCTGGCCGTGTTCCGCCAGCTGCACCGGTTCCGCTTTGAATCTTCGTTGCGTACCTGGGTTTCGCGGGTGGCCTACACCACTGCACTACAGCACCTGCGCCGGCGGCGGCTGGAGGCGCAATGGATGGTGGCGGTGGAGGTGCCGGAGGAACTGGGGATCGGCGATGAAGGCCCCGGGCCCGCCGAGTTGAGCGAGGCGCTGCAGGCCGGGCGCCAGCTCGGCGCGGCACTGGAACGGCTGAGCGCGCCGCAGCGCCTGATCGTCGGCCTGCATTACCTGGAGGATTTCGATCTGGCCGAGATCGAGCAGGTGACCGGACTGGCACGCGGTACCATCAAGAGCCACCTGCACCGCGCGCGCCAGGTCCTGAAGCAGGAACTGACGCGGCATGCCACTGCCGGAGAGCTGCTGTGAACCCACCCACCGATCCTCGCGATGCGGAAGCGCGCGTGCTGGCACAGGCGTTGCGCGAGCAGGCGCAGCAGGAAGCAACGCCGGATGTGAGCGAGGCGCTGCAGAAGCGCATTGCCGCTGAGTCGCGCGACGGTGGCGTGGGCTATGTGGTGGTGCAGGTGCTGTTGTTTGGCGCGCTGCTGGCTGCAGCGGCCTGGTATTTCTGGCTCTGAGGCGCCCTCCGGGCGGTGGGCCGTTCCAGTCGCCGTTGGTAGATGCCGACCTGGGTCGGCGTTTGGGCGTGTGTGCCAACCAAGGCTGGCAGCTACCAGAACGGTTGACCCCTGCGACAAAGTGAAGCAGCGCGTCACCCGGTCGCATCCCACCTTAACGAAATCCTCCTAAAGTGGTCCGGTATCCCACCGGTCGCAGGCAGGAGGCGTCCCTTGGACGCGTTGTTGTTGTCCCGGATCCAGTTCGGATTCGTCATCAGTTTCCACGTGCTGTTCCCGGCCTTCACCATCGGCACGGCCAGCTGGCTGGCCTTCATCGAATGGCGCTGGCTGCGCACGAAGTTGCCCGTGTGGCGCGAGCTGTATTTCTTCTGGCAGAAGATCTTCGCGGTGTCGTTCGGCATGGGCGTGGTCAGCGGCATCGTCATGGCCTTCCAGTTCGGCACCAACTGGCCGCGGCTGAGCGAGGTGGCCGGTACGGTCATCGGCCCGCTGCTGACCTACGAGGTGCTGACCGCGTTCTTCCTGGAAGCCAGCTTCCTCGGCGTGATGATGTTCGGCTGGGGCCGGGTCTCGCCGCGCCTGCATTTCCTGTCCACCTGCATGGTGGCGCTGGGCACGTTGTTCTCCACGTTCTGGATCCTGTCGTCCAATAGCTGGCTGCATACGCCTGCCGGCTACGAGATGGTCAACGGCATCGTGCATCCGGTGGACTGGTGGCAGGTGGTGTTCAACCCCTCGTTCCCGTACCGCCTGGCGCACATGGCGCTGGGCTCGTTCATCACCACCTGTTTCGTGATTGGTGGCGTCGGTGCGTGGTACCTGCGCAGGGGCACGCACGTGGAAGCGGGGCAGCGCATGCTGATCGCCGCCGTTGCATTCGCGGCATTGACCGTGCCGGTGCAGATCTTCGTCGGCGACATGCATGGCCTGAACACGCTCAAGCACCAGCCGATGAAGATCGCGGCGATGGAAGCGCACTGGCATGAAACCGAGGAAGGCGAGGGCGTGCCGCTGGTGGTGTTCGCGCTGCCGAACGAGAAGGAAGAGCGCAACGATTTCGAAGTGGCCATCCCGAAGCTGGGCAGCGTGATCCTCACCCACAGCCTGGACGGCACCTTCGACCCGCTGACCTCGGTACCGGCCAGCGAGCGGCCGCCGGTGACGCCGGTGTTCTTCGCCTTCCGCATCATGGTCGGGCTGGGCACGCTGATGCTGCTGTTGGCCTGGGTGTCAGCGTTCCAGCTGTGGCGCAGGAAGCTGCTGGATTCACCGTGGCTGCTGCGCGGATGGAACTGGATGCTGCCGAGTGGCTTCATCGCGCTGCTGTCCGGTTGGTTCGTCACCGAGATGGGGCGCCAGCCGTGGGTGGTGTACGGCGTGCTGCGCACCGCCGATGCGGTTGGCCCCCAGAGCGCGTGGATGACGGCGTTGTCGCTGGGCGTGTACGTGGTCGGCTACGCCTTCGTGTTCGGCTGGGGCATCTGGTACCTGGTGAAGATCCTGCGCCACGGGCCGCAGCCGTATGCCGAGGGGCCGTCGCTGGACCATGGCAGCCATACGCCGGCACGCCCGCTGTCGGCGGCCGACGAACCGCTGGAGGAGCGCTGACATGGACCTGATGACCTGGCTGCCGGTGGCGTGGTTCGCGGTGATCGGCTTCGGCGTGCTGATGTACGTGGTGCTGGACGGCTTCGTGCTCGGCATCGGCATCCTCGCCCCGTTCGCCGAGGACGAGGAACAGCTGGACCTGATGATGAACACCGCCGCGCCGATCTGGGATGGCAACGAGACCTGGCTGGTGCTGGGTGGCGCCGGCCTGCTGGCGGCGTTCCCGAAGGCCTATGCGGTGCTGCTGTCGGCGCTGTACCTGCCGGTGCTGCTGCTGGTGGTGGCGCTGGTGTTCCGCGGCGTGGCGTTCGAGTTCCGCTTCAAGGCGCATCGATCGCGCCGGCTGTGGAGCGTGGCGTTCGGCCTGGGTTCGCTGCTGGCCACCTTCGCCCAGGGCGTGATCCTGGGCACGCTGGTGCAGGGCATCCCGCTGGTGGACGGTGCCTACCAGGGCGGCGCGTTCGCCTGGTTCAGCCCGTTCGCGATGCTGACCGGTGCCGCGCTGGTGGCCGGCTATGCGCTGCTGGGCAGCACCTGGCTGATCCTGAAGACGGAAGGGCGCGTGCAGGCGCTGGCGCGGCAGATGACCCGCCCGCTGGTGGTGGCGGTGATCGCGGCGATGGGCCTGGTGAGCAGCTGGCTGCCGTTCCTCGATTCGCGGTTGATGGACCGCTGGTTCAGCGACGGCAACTTCTGGTGGCTGTCGCCGGTCCCGCTGCTGACCCTGGCGGTGGCGGCCGCGCTGTGGCGCAGCGCGACCCATCCGCGCCGCGACCTGCCGCCGTTCCTGCTCAGCCTGGCCCTGTTCGTGCTCGGCTTCCTTGGCCTGGTGCTGGGCATGTGGCCCTACCTGCTGCCGCCGTCGATGACCCTGTGGCAGGCCGCCGCGCCGGCCTCCTCGCTGGGCTTCACCCTGGTCGGGCTGGTCATTCTGCTGCCGGTCATCCTCGGCTACACGGCGTGGTCATACCGGGTGTTCCGCGGCAAGGTGCACGCCGACACCGGTTACCACTGATCGTTTGAATGCGGGGCCGGCCGGTGCCGGCCCCCGCGTTGGGGAATGTGAAACCTGCACACCCCGCGCAGGACGTGCTAGCGTGCGCTCCTTTCCGGCGGCCAGGGGGGCAGCCGGCGACGTCCTGGACGGACGCACGGCTGCAGGAATGGGGGGCCGCCGCGCGTCGCCGTAATGGCTCGTGCCTATCGTTCTCCCGTTGAAGCACCATCGCTAAATGATCGAATTCTCCATCGTCGACTGGGCCGCCTGGGCGCCCGGCCTGAGCGAGCGTAGCCAGTGGCTGGGCTGGGCCGATGCGCCGTATCCGCCGCAGGGCGAAGACACGCCGGCGTTGGCCGAGATCCCGGCGATGCAGCGCCGCCGCATCGAGCGGCTGGGCCGGATGGCGATCCAGGCTGCCTGCTGGTGCGAGGACGGGCAGGGCGCTGACAGCCAGGTGCCGCTGGTGTTCGCCAGCCGCCACGGCGACGTGGCCCGTTCGATGGACCTGCTGGGGGCGCTGGCCAGCGATCAGCCCCTGTCCCCCACCGGGTTCGGCCTGTCGGTGCACAACGCGATCGCGGCGCTGTACTCGATCGCCCGCGGCCACCGCGGCAACTACCTGGCGCTGGCCGCCGGCCAGGCCACGGTCGAGACCGCCTGCCTGGAGGCCGCCGGGCTGCTGGCCGATGGTGCCCGCGAAGTGCGGGTGGTGGTCTATGAGTCGCCGCTTCCTGAAATTTACGCGACGTTTGCCGACGAACCCGACCCGTTCTTTGCCTGGTGCTGGCGTTTGACCGCGCCGACAGCGGGCCAGCCGACGCTCTCGCTGCAATGGGAGGCGGCGCCGGAGGCCACCGCCACCGCCCCGGGCACGCTGCCGCACGCGCTGGACCTGCACCGCTTCCTGCTGTCTGGCGCGCCGGCGCTGGAGCACGTGGCCCAGGGCCAGCGCTGGCGCTGGGGACGCCGTGGTTGAGGCGCTGCGCCGCCTCGATCATGCCTGGCGGGTGTTCGGCACCGGCCTGAGCTTCGCCGCATTTGGCGTGGGCGGCCTGCTGTTGGGCGTGCTGGTGATGCCGGTGCTGCTGCTGATGCGCGACCCGGTGGTCCGCCGCCGCCGCGCCCGCCGCGTGGTCCAGGTCGCCTTTGCCAGCCACCTGCGCCTGATGCGTGCGCTGGGGGTGATGACCTACCAGATCGAGGGCGGGGAACGCCTGCAGCGCGACGGTTTGCTGGTTCTGGCCAATCACCCGACCCTGATCGACGTGGTCTGCCTGATTTCGCTGCTGCCCAACGCCGATTGCGTGGTGAAGCGGGCCGTGGCCTGCAACCCGTTCATGCGCGGCCCGGTGCGGGCGGCCGGCTACATCGCCAACGATGACGGGGCCGGCCTGGTCGACGACTGCGTAGCGGCGGTGCATGCCGGCGGTACCCTGGTGATCTTCCCGGAGGGCACCCGCAGCGTGCCGGGCCAACCGCCGCGGCTGCAGCGCGGGGCCGCCAACATCGCCGTCCGCGGCCGGCTGGACATCACCCCGGTACGGATCACCTGCACCCCGCCCACGTTGACCAAGGGACAGAAGTGGTATCGTGTCCCCTCACGTCGCTTTCACGTTCGGCTGCAGATCGGCGAAGATATCCCGATCGCGCCCTTTCTGGCCGATGACGACTCGCCAAGGGGGGATGCCTTGGCAGCACGCCGCGTCACCGAGCACCTTTCTCGTTATTTCGACCTGTCTGGAGATCCGCCCCGTGCAAGCACTTGAGCACGAGATCAAGGAATTGATCATTTCCTCCCTTTCGCTGGAGGACATCACGCCGGAGGACATCGATCCGACCGCGCCGCTGTTCGTCGAGGGCCTCGGCCTGGATTCGATCGACGCGCTGGAACTGGGCCTGGCGCTGCAGAAGAAGTACGGTGTCAGCCTCTCGGCCGATTCAGAAGAAACCCGTCGCCATTTCTCCAGCGTGCGCGCGCTCGGCGAGTTCGTCGCCGCCCGCCAGTCGTAACGGCGCCAGGAATTGCCATGACCAAGAATGAACTGTTCGAACGCATCGTCAGCATCCTGACCGACAGCTTCGAGATCGAAACCGCCCGGATCACCCCCGAGGCCCGCCTGTACGACGACCTGGACATCGACAGCATCGATGCGGTCGACCTGATCGTGCAGCTCAAGCCGCTGCTCGGCCGCAATCTGCAGCCGGAAGCGTTCAAGGCCGTGCGCACCGTGCAGGACATCGTCGATGTCGTGCATGGACTGCTGCCGGACCAGGCAGCCGCCTGACTGCAGCGCCGGCGGCTTCGCCATGGCTCGCGCACGTACCGTCGTGGTGGCAGCGATTTCGCTTGCCTACCCGCTGCTGGTGTACCTGGCGATGGGCCGTTTCGAGCCGCGCTGGTTGTCGCTGCTGCTGTTCACCCTGGCCCTGCTGCGTGCGCTGAGCACGCGACAGCCGCTGTGGTGGGCCGCCGCCGCTGGCACCGGCCTGCTGGCGTTGCTGGCCACCGTGCTCAACCAGGCCCTGCCGCTGAAGCTGTACCCGGCGCTGGTCAACGTGGTGATGCTGGCGGTGTTCGGCACCAGCCTGCGCTTCGGGCCACCGCTGGTGGAGCGCCTGGCGCGGCTGCAGGAGCCGGACCTGCCGCCGTTCGCGGTGGCCTATACCCGCCGCGTCACCCAGGTGTGGTGCGGCTTCTTCGTTCTCAACGGCAGCCTGGCCCTGCTGACCGCGCTGTACGCGTCGGACCGGGTCTGGATGCTCTACAACGGATTGTTGGCGTACGTGATGATGGGCGTGTTGTTCGCAGGGGAGTGGCTGGTGCGGCGGCAGGTGAAGGCGGCGCACGCGCATGGCTGAGTGGATTGCCCTGGACCGGCTGCTGCTGGAGGCACGGCCGCAGCGCAGCGTCGGCCTGTGCGACGGCGAGGTGATCGACCATGCCGGCTTCCGCCAGCGCGTACTGGCCTGGCGCGCCGCCTTTGCGGCCGCCGAAGGCCGCGACTGGGCCCTGTACTTCGATGATGCCGTGGCCTCTGCCGCCGCGCTGTTCGGTGCCTGGCATGCCGGCAAGCGGGTGTTCCTGGCCGCCGACAACCTGCCAGCCACGCTGCAGGCGCTGCAGCCGCAGGTGAGCGGCTTCGCAGGCGACGTGTCCGCCGACTACCGCTCGCTGGTGGCGCTGGACGCCGCGCTGGACGATGAGCTGCAGGCGCTGGACGAGCGCGCCTGCGAGCTGTGCGTGTTCACCTCCGGCAGCACCGGCCAGCCCAGTGCGATCGGCAAGCGCCTGGACCAGCTGGCGCGCGAGGTGGAGGCGCTGCAGGCCGCGTTCGGTGCGCAGATGGAGGGTGTGCAGGTCCATGGCACGGTGTCCCACCAGCACATCTACGGGCTGCTGTTCCGCGTGCTGTGGCCGCTGGCCGCCGGCCGCCTGATTCATCCGCGCCGGTTCTTCCACGAAGACCTGGTGGGTGCGCTGGCCGGTACCGATACGGTGCTGGTGGCGACGCCGGCCCACCTCAAGCGCCTGCCCGGGCAGCTCGACTGGGCCAGCCTGCATGGCCGCCTGCGCGCGGTGTTCTCCTCCGGTGGTCCGCTGCCGGAAGACGCAGCGCGGCAGGTGCGGCAGTGGCTGGGCGTGGCCCCGACCGAGGTCTATGGCAGCAGCGAGACCGGCGGCATCGCCTGGCGCCGCTGGGACATCGACCTGCCGCCGTGGCAGCCGCTGCCGGGCGTGCAGTGGCGCATCGACGATGGCTGCCTGGCGGTGGCCTCGGCGCACCTGGACACCCCCGGTTGGTGGCGCACCCAGGACCGTGTCGAAGCCCTGGCCGACGGCCGCTTCCGCCTGCTGGGCCGGGCCGACCGCATCGTCAAGATCGAGGAACGCCGGGTGTCGCTGGATGCGCTGGAACGCGCGCTGCGCGAAGACGCCGAGGTGGATGACGCGCGCGTGCTGGTGCTGCCCGGGCAGCGCGAGCAGCTGGCCGCCGTGGTGGTGCCGGCCGATCCGGCGCTGCTGGAGGGCGGCGACGCCGCGCGCCGTGCGCTGGGCCAGCGCCTTGGCGCCCGCCTGGCGCATGCGCATGACGCAGTGACCCGGCCGCGTCGCTGGCGCCTGGTGCAGGCGCTGCCGATCAATGCGCAGGGCAAGGTGACCCAGGCCGCGCTGGCGGCGCTGTTCCAGCCGTTGATGCCGGTGCCGGCGTGGGATCACCGCGATGCCGCCAGCGCCACCCTGCGCATGACCCTGGACCCGGCGCTGCGGCCGTTCCAGGGCCACTTCCCGCAGGCGGCAATCCTGCCCGGCGTGGCGCAGCTGGACTGGGCGGTGCGCTTCGCCCGCCAGGCGTTTGTGATGCGGGGCGCGTTCGTGCGCATGGATGCGGTGAAATTCCAGCACGTGGCCCGCCCCGGTGACGAGTTGACCCTGCAGCTGGACTGGGATGCCGCACGCAACGTGCTGGCCTTCCGCTACACCTCCAGCCACGGTGTGCATGCCAGCGGCAGGGTGGTTTTCGCTGATGCGGACTGATCCGGCCGTTGCCGGTGCCGCATTCGCGCCACTGGTGGTGATCCCTGTCTACGACCACGAGCACGCCATCGCGGCGGTGGTCGATGGCGTGCAGGCTGCGGGACTGCCCTGCCTGCTGGTCGACGATGGTTCGCACGATGGGTGCGCGGCGGTGCTGCGCGCGCTGGCACAGCGCCAGGGCGTCGACCTGCTGCGCCTGGACGTCAACCAGGGCAAGGGCGGGGCGATGCTGGCCGGCTTTGCCGAGGCCGGCGCGCGTGGCTACAGCCACGTGCTGCAGATCGATGCCGACGGCCAGCACGATACCACTGACCTGCCACGCTTCATCGAAGCCGCGCGCGCCCATCCCGAGGCGGTGATCTGCGGCATTCCGGCTTACGACGCCAGTGTTCCCAAGGCGCGCCTGTATGGCCGCTACGCCACCCACATCTGGGTCTGGATCAACACGCTGTCGCTGCACCTGCGCGACACCATGTGTGGCTTCCGCGTGTATCCGCTGCCGCCGGTACTGCGCCTGATCGGTGAAGAGACCATCGGCCGGCGCATGGATTTCGATACCGAAGTGATGGTGCGGCTGTACTGGCGGCAATTGCCGGTCGAGCACCTGGCCACGCGTGTGACCTATCCATCCGATGGCGTGTCGCACTTCGATGTGTGGCGCGACAACGTGCGCATCAGCCGCATGCATACCCGCCTGTTCTTCGGCATGCTCTGGCGTGCGCCGCGGCTGCTGTGGCGCCGCCTGCGGGGGCAGCGCTGAGATGGCGGCCGCGCAGGGTGCCCCGCACTGGGCCGACATCGGCGAATCGACGTCGGTGGCCGGCGTGCTGTTCCTGTGCTGGGTGCACCGCTGGTTCGGGCGCTGGCCGTTCCGCCTGTGCGTGTGGCCGGTGGTGGCCTGCCATTGGCTGGGCAACCGTATAGGGCGCCAGGCTTCGATGCAGTACCTGCAGCGGCTGCAGGCGCACAGCGGCGTGCTCGGCCGCGCGCCGACACGGCGTGACAGCCTGCGCCACTTCTTCGCCTTCGCCGATACGATGCTGGACAAGATCCTCGGCCTGGGCGGGCGCTACCCGGCCGAGCGCATCCACCTGCATCGTGACCTGGTGCTGCAGAAGATCGCGCGCCGCGAGGGCGGGCTGATCCTCACCGCGCACATCGGCTGCCTGGAGCTGTGCCAGGTGCTGGCCGAACAGGTGCCGGGGTTCCGCATCACCGTGCTGGTGCACACCGCGCATGCGCAGCGCTTCAACCGCCTGCTGCAGCGGCTGGACCCGCTGGCGGCGGTGGAACTGGTGCAGGTGACCGAAATGGGGCCGGCCACCGCGGTGATGCTGGCCGAGCGCGTGGCGGCGGGGGGCTTCGTTGCCATCGTCGGCGACCGCACGCCGGTACAGGGTGGCCGCAGCGTCACTGCCGATTTCCTGGGCCACCGCGCGCCGTTCCCGATCGGCGCCTATGTGCTCGCCGCGGCGCTGGGCTGCCCGGTCTACACCATGGCCTGCCTGCACGAGGGCGACGGCTATCGGGTGGCATTCGAACAGTTCGCCGAACGCATCGTGCTGCCGCGTGGCTCGCGCGACGCCGCGCTGGCCGAACAGGCACAGCGCTTCGCGCGCTGGCTGGAACTCCAGGTCATCCAGTCCCCGTTGGACTGGTTCAATTTCTTCCCCTTCTGGGATCAGGCTCCGCATGACGACTGACGCCGTACCCGTGTGCCGCTTTGGCGACGCACCGTTGACCATCGAAGACGTGGTTGCCCTGGCCCAGCGCCAGTGCGAGGCCGCACTGAGCGACGCGCCGGCGTTCCGCGCGCACATCCAGCGCGGTGCCGACTTCCTCGACCGCCTGCTGCGCGAGGACGGTGTGATCTACGGCGTGACCACCGGCTACGGCGACTCGTGCACGGTGAACATCCCGCCGGCGCTGGTGGCGGAACTGCCGCACCACCTGTACACCTACCACGGCTGCGGCCTGGGCCGTTACCTGGACCCGGTCGAGACCCGCGCGGTGCTGGCCGCGCGCCTGGCGTCGCTGGTGCGCGGCATGTCCGGCGTCAGCGTGCCGCTGCTGGAAGGCCTGGCCACGCTGCTGCAGCACGACGTGCTGCCGATGATCCCGGCCGAAGGCTCGGTCGGTGCCAGCGGCGACCTGACCCCGCTGTCGTACGTGGCGGCGGTGCTGTGCGGCGAGCGCGAGGTGCTGCATGACGGCCGCGTGCAGCCGGCGGCCGAAGTGCTGGCGAAGATCGGCATGACCCCGCTGAAGCTGCGGCCGAAGGAAGGCCTGGCGATCATGAACGGCACCGCGGTGATGACCGGCCTGGCCTGCCTGGCCTGGCAGCGCGCCGATTACCTGGCGCGCATGGCCACGCGCCTGACCGCGTTCAACGTGCTGGCCAGCGACGGCAACGCGCACCACTTCGACGAAACCCTGTTCGCCGCCAAGCCGCACCCGGGCCAGGGCCGCATCGCTGCGCGCCTGCGCAGCGACCTGCACAGCGAACGCCCGCCGCGCAACGAACAGCGCCTGCAGGACCGCTATTCGCTGCGCTGCGCGCCGCACGTCATCGGCGTGCTGGAAGACAGCCTGCCGTTCCTGCGCCAGCTGATCGAAACCGAACTGAACAGTGCCAACGACAACCCGCTGATCGACGCCGACGGCGAGCGCATCCTGCATGGCGGCCACTTCTACGGCGGCCACATCGCACTGGCGATGGACACCCTGAAAAACACCGTGGCCAACGTTGCCGACCTGCTCGACCGGCAGCTGGCGCTGGTGGTGGATGCCCGCTACAACCATGGCCTGCCGGCCAACCTGTCGGCGGCCACCGGCGCGCGCGCGGCCATCAACCATGGCCTGAAGGCGCTGCAGATCAGCGTGTCGGCCTGGACTGCCGAAGCGCTGAAGCAGACCATGCCGGCCAGCGTGTTCTCGCGTTCCACCGAGTGCCACAACCAGGACAAGGTCAGCATGGGCACCATCGCCGCGCGCGACTGCCTGCGCGTGATCGAGCTGACCGAACAGGTGGTGGCCGCGATGCTGATCGCCGCCCGCCAGGGCCTGGCGCTGCGTGAGCGGGTTGGCCTGAACGCGCAGCTACATGGCAGTCTGGCCGACATGTACGTCGACCTGGGGCAGCGCATCGCCCTGGTTGAAGAAGACCGCGCGCTGGATCGCGAACTGCGGGAACTGCTGGTGGAGATCCGCGCGCAACGTTGGGAGCTGTATGCCGGTGAATGAGGCCATCGAACGGGTTGGCGAAATTGCGTTGACCCCTGCCTTCCATGACTGCGATCCGATGAACGTGGTCTGGCATGGCAACTATTTCAAGTACTTCGAGATCGCGCGCTGCGCGCTGCTCGGGCGCTACGACTACGACTACCCGCAGATGCTCGAATCGGGCTACCTGTGGCCGGTGGTCGATGCGCGGGTGAAGTACGTGCGCCCGCTGCTGTTCAACCAGGCGCTGCGCGTGGTCGCGCGCATCGTGGAATGGGAGAACCGGCTGAAGATCGAGTATGAAATCCTCGATGCGCAGAGCGGCCAGGTGCTGACCCGCGCGATGACCATCCAGGTCGCGGTGGACGCGGCCAGCAAGGAAATGCTGTACCAGTGCCCGCCGGTACTGTGGGAACGCCTGGGAGTGCCTGCGCCGTGAACCCCCTTGTCCGTCTTTCGAGCGTGCTGCTGTGCGCGCTGATCTTCGTTGCCGCACCGCAGGTGCAGGCGGCCGACCCCGCCATCGATGCGATCACCCAGGCGGTGGCGCGGCCGGACGTGCTGCGTGGCCAGTTCAGCCAGGAAAAGCAGGTCAGCGGCTTCAGGAACCCGCTGCGCTCGCAGGGCCAGTTCGTGGTCGCGCGCCAGCACGGCGTGATCTGGACCACGCTCAAGCCGTTCCCTTCCGAAGTGGTGGTCACCGCCGACCGCATCCTGAGCCGCCAGCGCGATGGCAGCACCCGTGTCGAGCTCGATGCACGGCAGCAGCCGGCGATGCGTTCGGTGAACGCGATCATGTTCGCGCTGATGAGTGGCGACGTGCAGGCGCTGTCCAGCCAGTTCAACGTGGCGGCCAGCCGTGAAGGGCAGGGCTGGCGGCTGCGGCTGACGCCGAAGTCGGCGATGCTGGCCAAGGCGTTCCAGTCGCTGACCCTGCAGGGTGACCGCTACGTGCGCCAGGTCGAGATCGTCGAGGCCAACAAGGACCGCACGCAGATCCAGTTCAGTGCATTGAGCGAGGCGCCGGCCACGCTCACCGCCGACGAGGCACGCCGCTTTGAGTGAGGCCGTCGCATCGAACGCACCGGAGCGGCTGCGGGGCTGGTGGCACTGGCTGGGCATCGCCTGGCTGTTGCTGCTGCTGGTACTGGGCGCGCAGCAGTGGCACCTGTGGAGCCAGCAATCGCGGATCGACACCGACATCCTCGCGCTGCTGCCGCAGGATGCGCATGACCGCCTGTTGAGCGACGTCACCCGGCGCATTGCCGACGGCAGCTCGCGGCAGGTGGTGGTGCTGCTGGGCAGCAGGGACGGCGCCGCCGCCAAGCGTGCGCAGGCGGCCTTTGCCGCGGCCATGGCCAAGGACACTGACCGAGCCCTGCTGGTGCCCAGTGGTTCGATCGAAGGCTGGTTCGATGAGGCGCGCGCGTTCTACGCGCCGTACCGCGACCGCCTGCTGACGCCGGCCCAGCGCGAGCAGCTGCAGGGCAGCGAACCGGGCGCGTTGGCCGAGCAGGCGTTGGCCGCGCTGTACGGCCCGATGGGCGCTCCGCGCCTGACCGACTGGCGGCAAGACCCGTTGTCGTTGTGGCCGCAATGGTGGCAGCAGCAGGCGCAGGGTTCGGGGTTGCGGCTGGGCGATGACGGCCTGCTCGAAGCCGAGGGCAGGCACTGGGCCGTGCTGCAGTTCGATACACCGGGTTCGGCGTTCCAGCTCGACGGTGAGCGTCATCTCGACGGCCTGCTGGAACGTGCCGGGCGGGCTGCCAGGGCGGCAGCGCCGGAGCTGGAAATCCTGCATGCCGGCGTGCCGCTGCACGCCGAGGCGGCCGCGGTGCAGGCCAACCAGGAGATCAACACGATCGGCTGGGGCTCGCTGGCCGCGGTGCTGCTGCTGGTGTGGCTGGCGTTCCGTTCGCTGCGGCCGATCCTGCTGGTCGCCGCGTCGTTGCTGATCGGTTGTGGCGTGGCGCTGGCGGTGACCGTGCTGGTGTTCGGCAAGGTGCACGTGCTCACCCTGGTGTTCGGTGCGTCGCTGGTGGGCGTGGCCGAGGATTACGGCATCCACTGGTTTGCCTCGCGCCAGGCCGAGCCGGCCGATCGCCGCTGGAAGCTGCTGCGGCACCTGTTGCCGGGCCTGTGGCTGGCCTTGCTGACCAGCGCGCTGGCCTACCTGGCCCTGGGCCTGGCCCCGTTCCCGGGCCTGCGTCAGATGGCGCTGTTCTCGGTGGTCGGTCTGGCCGCCGCGTTCCTCACGGTGATCTTCTGGTTCCCGTGGCTGGATGGCGGCGAGATCCGCCAGACCCGTTTCTCGCAGTGGCTGGGCAACACGCTGGAGCGCTTCCCGCGGTTGCATGGCCGCCGGCCGGTGACGGTGTTCGTGGTGATCACGCTGGCGCTGTCTGCCATCGGCATCGCCCGCCTGCACAGCAATGACGACCTGCGCAGCCTGCAGTCCTCACCGCCGGCACTGATGGCCCAGCAGATCCGCCTGAGCCAGCTGCTGGGCATGCCCAGCCCGGCGCAGTTCTATCTGGTGCAGGGCAGTGACGCTGCACAGCTGCTGCAGCGCGAAGAAGCACTGACCGAACGCCTGCGTGTACTGGCCAACGACAAGCGCATCGGCGGTTACCGCGCGATCAGTGACTGGCTGCCGTCGCCGGCACGCCAGCAGGCCGATGCGGCGCTGACCGCCAAGGTGGAACCGGGCGTGCTGCAGGCCGTGTCCGATGCGGTCGGAGAACCCTTGCCGCGCCCCGACTTCGCCACCACGCCGCTGACCGCGGAGGCGTTCCTGGCCTCGCCGGCGTCGCAGCCGTTCCGTCACCTGTGGGTGGGTGAGGTCGGTGGGCAGATGATCAGCGTGGTGATGGTCGATGACCTGTCGCGCGCCGATGCGCTGGCGACCCTGCGCGGGGCGGCCGAAGGCCTGCCGGGTGTGCGCTGGGTGGACCGCACCGCCGACTTCTCGCAGCTGCTGGGCCACTACCGCAAGCTGATGGGGGGGCTGCTGCTGGTCGGCATCGTGCTGGTGTTCGGTGCGCTGTGGCTGCGCTACCGCCGCCAGGCCTGGCGCGTGTTCGCGCCGACCCTGATTGCCGGTGCGTTGACCCTGGGCCTGCTGGGCCTGTTCGGCCAGCCACTGCAGCTGTTCAACGTGCTGGCACTGATGCTGCTGCTGGGCATGGGCATCGACTACGGCATCTTCCTGATCGAGCACCGCGGCGATGCCAGTGCCTGGCTGGCGGTGTGCGTGGGCGCGGCCAGCACCTGGCTGTCGTTCGGCCTGCTGGGGCTGTCGCAGACCCCGGCGCTGCGCGCGTTCGGCCTGACCCTGCTGTTCGGCATCGGCCTGGTCTGGCTGATCTCGCCGCTGTTCCGGCCGCCGCCGCATGATCTGCCGCGGGCCTGAGCCTGCTTCCGACTTCCTTCTTTCCACTTGATCGAGCAACAAGGACGCACCGATGAATACTGCTGTGGATGCTGTCGAACGTACTGAAATCCTGATCATCGGTGCCGGCCCGGCCGGCTCCGTGGCTGCGGCGATGCTGCGCCAGCAGGGCCGCCAGGTGCTGATGCTGGAGCGCCAGCAGTTCCCGCGCTTCTCCATCGGCGAAAGCCTGCTGCCGCAGAGCATGGAGTACATCGAGGCCGCCGGCCTGCTGCAGGACGTGGTCGAAGCCGGCTTCCAGCACAAGAACGGCGCGGCCTTCGTGCACGGCGAAGCGCGTACCGCATTCGACTTCAGGAAGAAGTTCTCGCCGGGCTGGGGCACCACCTACCAGGTGCAGCGCGCCGACTTCGACAACGTGCTGGCGCGCGGTGCCGAGCGCATGGGGGCCACGCTGCGTTTCGGTGATGAAGTGCTGTCGGTCGAAGCCGGCGAGCAGCCGGCGGTGACGGTGCGCCGCCCGGACGGCAGCGAGTACCGCATCGAGGCCGATTTCATCCTCGACGCCTCGGGCTTCGCACGCCTGCTGCCGCGCCTGCTGCAGCTGGAATCCCCGTCCAACTTCCCGGTGCGCGGGGCGATCTTCTGCCACGTGCGCGACAACATTCCGGCCGAAGCTGACTTCGACCGCAACAAGATCCTGATCACCACCCATCCCGAGCATGTCGACGTCTGGTACTGGACAATCCCGTTCTCCAACGGCTGCTGCTCGCTGGGCGTGGTCGCCGAACCGTCGTTCTTCGAGCGCTACGAGGGCGACGACCTGCAGAAACTGCAGGCCATCGTCGGCGAGGACCCGAACCTGACCCGGCTGCTGGCCAATGCCGAATGGGCGGTGCTGCCGGTGCGCCGCATCACCGGCTACTCGGCCAATGTCAGTTCGTTGTGGGGGCCGGGCTATGCCCTGCTGGGCAATGCCGGCGAGTTCCTCGACCCGGTGTTCTCGTCCGGCGTGACCATCGCCTTCAAGTCCGCGCAGCTGGCCAGTGCATGCCTGGCGCGCCGCTATGCCGGCGAAGCCGTGGACTGGGAAGCGGAGTTCTCGGTCCCGCTGCGGGCGGGCGTGAAGACCTTCCGCCGCTTTGTCGAAAGCTGGTACGAAGGCGGTTTCCAGAAGATCATCTACCACCCGCAGCAGCAGCCCGAAGTGCGCGACATGATCAGCTCCATCCTGGCCGGTTACGCCTGGGACACCAACAACCCGTACGTGGCCGATGACAGTGGCCGCCGCATGCGCGTGCTGGAGCAGCTGTGCGGCGCCTGATCGCCCCTGCGACAGCACTGCTGCTGAGCCTGCTGCTGGTGGCCTGCGCCGGCCGCATGCCGAAGCCGTTGGTGGAACTGCCGCCGCTGCGCCTGTCGCCGGCCAGCCTGCCGGCGCCGCTGGCGTTGCAGCAGCAGTTGCATTTCCGGTTCGGCACGCATGAGCGCGACCTGGATGCACTGCTGGAAGCCGATGCGCAGCAGGTGCAGCTGGCGGTGCAGGCGATGGGCCAGACCGGCGTGCGCCTGCAGTGGGACGGCCGGCAGCTGACCCAGCAGCGCGCGCCGTGGCTGCCGCCGCAGGTGCGCGCCGAGCGCGTGCTGGATGACCTGCAGTTCGCGCTGTGGCCGACCGCAGCCATCGCGGCCGCGCTGCCAGCCGGCTGGCAGGTCCGTGACGATGGCCATCAGCGCAGCCTGTCGCGCGACGGCACGGTGTGGCTGCAGCTGCAGCGCCTGGACGATGGCAGCGTGCAGCTGGACAACCGCGCCGAAGGCTATGCGCTGCGCATCGAATCGATCGACATGGCCGGGCCGGATCGATGAGTGCACCGATCTATCTGAACGATCTGGGCGTGGTCTGCGCGCTCGGCGATGGCCGCGACGCGGTGGCTTCGGCGATGTTCGCCGGCGTGCCGGGCGGGCTCAGCGACAACGATACCCTGCTGCCGGGGCACACCCTGGCGCTGGGGCAGGTGCGTACACCGCTGCCGACGCTGGAAGAACTGCCGGCCGCCCTGCGCGGGCGCAACAACGCCCTGCTGGACGTGGCACTGGCGCAGATCGCACCGGCGGTGGCCGCCGCGATCGCCCGCCACGGCGCCGAACGCGTGGCGGTCGTGCTGGGCACCAGTACCTCGGGCATCGGTGAATCCGAGCAGGCCCTGCGCACCCATGCCGAACAGGGCCAATGGCCGCCCGGGTTCGATTACGCCCAGCAGGAAATGGGTACTGCCGCGCAGTTCGTGCGCCAGCGCAGCGGCGCTCAGGGGCCGGCGTGGACCCTGTCCACCGCCTGCTCGTCCAGTGCCAAGGCACTGATGTCGGCTGCACGCATGCTGCGGGCCGGTATCGTCGACGCCGTGATCGCAGGTGGCGCGGACTCGCTGTGCCGCTTCACCGTGGCCGGCTTCAGCGCGCTGGAATCGGTGTCGGCCCTGCGCTGCAATCCATTCTCGCAGCACCGTGCCGGCATCAACATCGGCGAGGGTGCCGCGCTGTTCCTGCTCACCCGCGAACCCGGCCCGGTATGCCTGGCCGGCTGGGGCGAATCGGCCGACGCGCACCATATGTCCGCCCCCGATCCGCAGGGCCTGGGTGCCATCGATGCCCTGCAGCAGGCGCTGCAGCGCGCCGGCTGGGCGGCTGATGAAGTGGACTACGTGAACCTGCATGGCACCGCCACCGGCCACAACGATGCGATGGAAAGCCTGGCGGTGTCGCAGGTGCTGGGCAACCAGGTGCCGGCCAGTTCGACCAAGCCGCTGACCGGCCATACGCTGGGTGCTTCAGGCGCGATCGAAGCTGCACTGTGCTGGATCGTGCTGGCCGGGAACCCGCAGCAGCAGCTGCCACCGCACTGGTGGGACGGCGTGGCAGACCCCGCGCTGCCGGCACTGCCGCTGGTCGCACCGGCCACCCGCCTGGCACAGGCACCGCGGCGGGTGCTGAGCAATTCGTTCGCCTTCGGCGGCAGCAATGCCGTGCTGGCGCTGGAGCGTCGATGAACACGCTGTACGCGATCGAAGAGGTGGTGCCGCACCGCCAGGACATGTGCCTGCTGGAGCGCATCACGCACTGGGACCAGGACACCATCGAGGCCGAACTGGTGGTGCCCGACGCGGGCCTGTTCGTCGAGGAGGGCCAGGTGCCGGCGTGGGTCGGCATCGAATACATGGCGCAGGCCATCGCGGCCTGGGCCGGTTGCCGTGCGCGTGCGACGGGCAAGCCGCCGCAGTTGGGCTTCCTGCTTGGCAGCCGCCGCTACAGCAGCCCGCGCAGCAGCTTTCCCAGCGGATCGCGGCTGCGCGTACAGGCGCGCTGCGAGCTGTTGGGTGACAATGGATTGGGGATGTTCGCCTGCCGCATCCTGGCAGGCGAGGACGAATGGGCGACAGCCAACGTGTCGGTGTTCGAACCGGCCGATGCGATGGCCTATCTGGAGAGTGGACAGGCATGACAGGGAATCGAAGCGTGCTGGTGACCGGCGCCAGCCGGGGCATCGGCCGGGCCATCGCGCTGCGCATCGCGCGTGACGGCTTCGACGTGGTGGTGCATTGCCGCAGCCGCCTGGATGAGGCACAGGCCGTGATGGCCGAGATCCACGCGTTGGGCCAGCAGGCCCGCGTACTGATGTTCGACGTGGCTGATCGCGAGGCCGCACGCGCTGTGCTGGAGGCCGATGTCGAAGCGCACGGCGCGTACTACGGCGTGGTCTGCAACGCCGGCATCGCCCGTGACGGTGCCTTCCCGGCACTGTCAGCGGAGGATTGGGACCTGGTCATCCACACCAACCTGGACGGTTTCTACAACGTACTGCATCCGCTGATCATGCCGATGGTGCGCCGGCGCAAGCCTGGCCGCATCATCACCCTGTCGTCGGTGTCCGGACTGGCCGGCAACCGCGGGCAGGTCAATTACAGCGCCGCCAAGGCCGGCATCATCGGTGCCACCAAGGCCCTGGCGCTGGAACTGGCCAGCCGCCAGATCACCGTCAACTGCGTGGCCCCGGGCCTGATCGAGACCGAAATGCTCAACGATGAAGTGGTTGAACACGCGCTCAAGCTGATTCCCGCCGGCCGCGTCGGTCGTCCCGACGAAGTGGCGGCCACGGTGGCGTTCCTGCTGTCCGAGCCGGCCGGCTACATCACCCGCCAGGTGATCTCGGTGAACGGAGGCATGATCTGATGGCCGCCGATCGTCGCGTGGTGGTCACCGGTGCCGCCGCCATCAGTCCGCTCGGCCACGACTGGCCGACCATCGAGGCACACCTGCGCAGCTGCCGCAATGCGGTGCGTGCGATGCCCGAGTGGGATGTCTATGCCGGGCTGAACACCAAGCTGGCCGCGCCGGCGCAGGATTTCGAGCTGCCGCCGAACTACAACCGCAAGACCACCCGCTCGATGGGCAAGGTCGCGATCATGTCGGTGCGCGCCACTGAGGTGGCACTGCGTGAAGCCGGCCTGCACGAGCATCCGGTGCTGCGCAGCGGCCGTACCGGCGTGGCCTACGGCTCGTCCTCGGGCAGCCACGAGGCCACCGGTGAATTCGGGCGCATGCTCAACGAGTTCACCACCGATGGCATCAGTGCCACCACCTACCTGAAGATGATGAGCCACACCGCGCCGGTCAACATCGGCGTGTTCTTCGGCCTGTCCGGGCGCGTGTACACCACGTCCAGTGCCTGCACCTCCGGCAGCCAGGGCGTGGGTGCGGCCTATGAAGCGATCCGCAGTGGCAAGCAGACGGTGATGGTGGCCGGCGGTGCCGAGCAGCTCGATGCCACCGCAGCGGCGGTGTTCGACACCCTGTTCGCCACCAGCGTTCGCAACGATGCGCCGCAGACCACCCCGCGCCCGTTCGATGCCGGCCGTGATGGCCTGGTGCTGGGCGAGGGCGCCTGCACGCTGATCCTGGAAGACCTGGAGCACGCGCAGGCGCGCGGCGCCACCATCCTTGCCGAGGTGGTCGGCTACGGCACCAACAGCGATGGCCAGCACGTCACCCAGCCCAGCGCCGACACCATGGCCCAGGCCATGCGCCTGGCGCTGGAGGATGCCGGCCTGGACGCGGCGCAGATCGACTACGTCAACGCCCACGGCACCGCCACCGACCACGGTGACATCGCCGAAACCCAGGCGACCGCGCAGGTGTTCGGCAACCGCGTGCCGATCAGCTCGCTGAAGAGCTATGTCGGCCACATGCTGGGTGCCTGTGGCGCGTTCGAGGCCTGGCTGAGCATCCAGATGATGCGCGCCGGCTGGTTCGCGCCGACCCTGAACCTGGCCGAGGTCGACCCGCGCTGTGGCCAGCTCGACTTCATCACCGGGCAGGGCCGCGAACTGCAGGCCGAGTACGTGATGAGCAACAACTTCGCCTTCGGCGGCATCAACACCTCACTGGTGTTCCGCCGCTGGAGCGAGTGATCCACCGCCCCACCGCACTGTTTCCGCCATCCACCCGCACCCCTGACAAGGAGAAGTTTCGATGCGCCGCACTCTCATGATCGCCACTGCCACCGCGCTGCTGGCCCTGACCTCCACCGCCTCTGCCCGCGATACCCGCGTCGAGCAGTCCCTGCAGGAGCTGGTTAGCTCGCAGGCTGCCAAGGACGCCGGCATCGACGGCAGCGTGCGCTTCTACCTGGCCGGCCAGCCGGTCAGCGTGCAGCAGCGCCTGGGTGAAGACGTGACCAACAAGAAGACCAACGCCGCCAACAAGAGCGATGCCGAGGCCTGCCGCTGGGTCGCGCTGTCGGCGCTGCGCGCGCTGCAGGACGGCGCCAGGTCGCGCGGCGCCAACGCCGTGGTCGACATCGTCAGCTACTACAAGAAGAACGAGTTCAAGAGCAGCACCAATTACGAGTGCTACGCCGGCACCATCCTCGCCGGTGTCGCGCTGAAGGGTACCTACGCCAAGGTCAAGTAAGCGCCCGCGTGGCGGCGGCGTTGGCTGAACGTCGCCGCCACATTGCTGAACCTCGCAGGGGAAACGCCGCCGATCGCGCCGCCATCGTCGGCTGACGGCTTTCCCCGGTGTCGGCTTTCCGACACAATCATGGCTCTTCCCGGGTTATCGTCCCGCGGACATGCACGCCTACGTCTATAAAAGCCAACTCAAGCCGGACACCTACGTCTACGTTCCCCGACGCGATGATTTCAGCGCGCTGCCCGCGCCGCTGCTCACCTCGCTGGGGACGCTCGCCTTCGTCCTGGAGGTGGCCCTGGATGTCCAGCGCCGCCTGGCCCAGGCCGATCCTGAAAAGGTCCGCAGCGAAATGAGCGAACGCGGGTTCTACCTGCAGGTACCGCCGTCGGTGGCCAGCCTGATGCCGCGACACTATGACTGACACCTCCCGTCCGCGTGCCCTGTCGATCGCCTTCGCCGTGGGTGCCATGCTGGCGTTGGGCGCCGCGGTGGGCGGTGTGCCGGGTGCCATCCTTGCCGCACTGGCGCAGCCGGCGTTCGCGCTGGGCGTGTCGTGGTGGCGTCGCAGCCGTGCGCTGCTGCCGCTGAAGGTGGTCGCACGCCAGGACCTGCCCGCACTGCTGGCGCTGTGGGCTGCCGCGCCATTGCTGCTGGCGCTGCTGCTGGCCTGGCCGCTGGCGGCCCTGCGTGACAGCGGCAGCCTGGCGGCGGTGCTGGGCCTGAGCGTGCTGGTCAGTGCCGGCCTGCTGGCGGCCTGGCGCACCTGGCCGCTATGGAACGATGTCGAACGCCTGGATGGCAGCCTGGCCCAGCACTGGCAGGCGCTGGCCGGCCGCGACCTGACCGCCTGGCGTGGTCTTGGCGTGGCGGCGCTGGTGATCGCCTTGGCCGCACTGGTGGTGCTGCCGGCCTGGCCGGGCCTGTTGCCGGACGGCGCACGCTGGCCCGCCGCACTGGCGGTCGTGCTGCTGTCGCCGGCGCTGCACCTGCTGCTGCAGCGGGTCGCGCCCGCGCCGCTGGTGTCGCTGCGCCCCAGCCCGTTCGCCGCTGCCAGCAGCGAACAGGAACCGATGTTCCCCGCTGCGGCCGAAACCGCGCCGCTGGAGGCGATGGCGCCGCAGGAACTGACACCGGCCCTGTATGAGGCCGCGCGCCAGGGCCGCGTCGACCGCGGCCTGCAGCTGCTGCAGGCCGGTGCTGATCCGTATGCGCTGCCGGACCCGAACTGGCGTGACCAGCGCAGCCTGGCGGTGCTGGCGGCGGTGCTGCCGGACCTGCGCCTGCTGCGCGAGCTGATTGCCCGCGGCGTAGATGTGAACGCGCCGCACCGGGGCATGACCCCGCTGCTGGCCGCCACCCGCGACAGCTGGCATGGCCGCCCCGAAGCGGTGATGACCCTGCTCGCCAACGGCGCCGATTCACGTGCCACCGACAGCGATGGCAACACCCCGCTGCACCATGCCGCACGCAGTTCCGACCCGGGCGTTGCCGCGCTGCTGCGCGATGCCGCTGCCGAAGTCGATGCGCTGAACCGCGAGGGCTGGTCGCCGCTGGCGGTGGCCTGCCAGGTCGGCAACTGGCGCCTGGCCCGCTTCCTGCTCGAGCGCGGTGCACGCAGCGAACCGGCCGACGGCACCCCGGTACTGCTGGCCGCCGCCGCCACCGAGGACGACGATCCGGCTGGCGTGCAGCTGCTGCTCAAGCACAAGGCACGCGCCGACGCGCGTGATCGCCAGCGCCGCAGCGCGCTGCACGAGGCAGCGCTGGCCGGCCACGTGGAGATCATCGGCGTGCTGCTGGGCGCCGGCGCCAACCTGGAAGCGCGCGATGCACTGGGCCGCACGCCGTGGCTGGAAGCCGCCCGTGCCGGCCGTGCCGCCGTGGTCGAGCACCTGCTGCCGCACAAGCCGGACCTGGTCGCGGTGGACGGCGAAGGCCGCAATGCGGTGCAGCTGGCAGTGATGGCCGAGGATGTCTCGCCGCTGCTGATCAAGCGCCTGGTGGAACTGGGCATCGCCGCCGACGCCACCGACCCGGTTGGCCGCCGCGCGGTGGACTATGCGGCCGAAGCGGGCCGCTGGGCGATCGTGGCCCTGCTGGACCCGTCCTATCCGCTGCCGGCAGCCGTCAGTGATGGCCTGGCCGAGCGCGGTGAAGCGGCCAGCGCCAGCGGCCTGTTGCCGGACCGTCCGCCGCTGACCCTGCTGCGCGAAGCGCTGGGCTTCGGCAACACCGATGGCATGGCCGCGCTGGCCAGACTGTGCCAGCCGGAAGAACTGGGCGGCCTGCTGCTCGATCCGGAGCTGGCCCTGGAGCCGCGCGCGGTCGATTGGCTGCTGGCCCACGGTGCCGATCCCTATGTGCGCGACGCCTGCGCCGATACGCCGATGTTCGCGCTGCTGTCGCGCGGCATCGACGCGGTGCCGGCGCTGCAGGTCATGCTGCAGCGCGGCCTGTCGCCGGCCGGGCGCGGTGGGCTGGCACGCTTCCTGGCCGCCTGCGCACAGCACGACCAGGCCGCCCGCGGCCTGGAACAACTGGCGCTGGAACTGCTGGAGCGTGGCGCCGATCCGTTCGCCGCTTCGCCGGCCGGTGACCCACCGCTGTCGCTGGCGGTACGCCTGGGCTGGCTGCGCCTGCAGCAGGCCCTGCTCAAGGCCGGTGTCGATCGCGAGGCGCGCGACAGTCATGGCATGACCGCATTGCATCTGGCCACCGCACTGGCCCGCGAAGGCGCACTGAAGCTGCTGGTGCAGCACGGTGCCTCGCCGGAAGCACGTGCCGCCGACGGTCAGACGCCACTGGGCGTGGCGCTGTCGATCGGTCGCCGTGACCTGGCCGACTGGCTGGACTGGCGGGTGTGGCCGCTGCCGCGCCGTACCCTGCGCGAGGCCGATCTGCCGGCCGCTGCGATGGCCGGTGATGTAGACGCCGTGCGCCGCCTGATCGATCTGGGATTTGCCGTCGACGCGGTCGACGCACAGGGCTGCACCGCGCTGCTGCGTGCGGCCGGTGGTGGTCACCTGGCCGTGACCGACCTGCTGCTGGCGCGCGGTGCCGATCCGCAGCACGCCGCTGCAAGCGGCGCGACGCCGCTGTCGGCGGCGGTCAGCATGCGCCAGGTCGACATCGTTTCGGCCCTGCTCGATGCCGGCGCCAAGCTGGAACACCGCCTGCCGGGCGGGGTGACCGTGCTGATGCTGGCCTCGGCGCTGGGCCTGCCGGACATCGTCGCGCGCCTGCTCACTGCCGGTGCCGACGTGCATGCCGGTGACGCGCAGCAGCTGGGCCCGCTGCACTGTGCCGCGCTGTACGGTTTCAGTGCCCGCGACCGCTCGCGCCTGCTGGCCCTGCTCGACACCCTGCTGTTGGCGGGCGCCGAGCCGGACCAGGCCGCCGCCGGTTCGGTCACGCCGCTGCTGCTGCTGCTGGGCGCACGCGCCGAGCCGGGAACCGCCTGCGACGAGCAGGTGGTGATGGCGGCGGTAGAGCGCCTGCTGGATGAGGACGTCAGCCTGGACGTGCGCGATCCGCGCGGCTTCGGCCCGCTGCATCTGGCCGCCCTGCATGGACTGCCGCTGCTGGTGCAGCGCCTGTTGCGCGCCGGTGCCGATCCGGAAGTGCGCGACAGCCTCAACCGCAGCCCGCGCGAGATCGCGGTGATGCGCGGCTTCATCGACGTCGCTGGCGAGTTCGAACCGCGCGTACCGGGCGTTTCGTCGATGGCGCGGTTCCTGCGCGACAACGGTTGAGCACCGGGATCGGAATCCGCAGTGGGTAGTGCCGGCCGCTGGCCGGCAACCTGCTGAGACCTCCGGGATACCGAGGCTGCCGGCCAGCGGGCGGCACTACCGGGTCCGCCATCGATCGGGTCGGTGCCAACCCTGCCCCCGGTGGGTGCCGATCCTGCCACCGGTGGGTGCCGACCGTTGGTCGGCACGCCTACTTGCCGTCGCTTTCCGCGTCGGCCTCGAACAGATGCATCAGGTCGTTGCGTGCGTCGCGCGAGGTCTGGATCACCGCTGCCTCGTCGTCGTACACCAGATACTGGTCGCGCAGCAGCTGCTCATCGTGCTCGCGGAAGCGCTGCACATGGCGTTCGGCCACGTCCGGCGCCACGCCCAGCGCGGTCAGCACGCGCCCGCTCATCTCAAGGCTGGTGCCGAACACTTCGCGGAACGGCTCGGCCGACATGTCCATCAGGCGCCACGCATGCTGGCGGTTGCGTGCACGCGCCAGCACCGTCGCGTCCGGGTACAGCCGGCGCACCATGCGTACCGCGCGCAGGTTGGTCTCCGGGTCATCCACGGTGATCACGAACACATCGATGTGCTCGCCCCCCGCCGCACGCAGCATCTCCGGCCGGGTCGGATCGCCGTAGTACAGCTGGTTGCCGAAGCGGCGCAGGTCGGCAACGGTGTCCGGGTTCGCCTCCAGCGCCACGAACGGCACCTTCTGCGCGGTCAGCAGGCGCGCGATCACCTGGCCGAAGCGCCCCATGCCGGCGATCAGCACCTTGGGCCGGTTGTCCGGCGCCACCTTGTCGGCCTCGGCCGCCGCGCGTGGTGCGGCTTTTTCCTGGCCGAGCAGCTTGAGCAGCGCGATCATCAGCAGCGGCGTGATCGCCATCGACAGGCCGACGATCGCCACCAGCCGGTCGTGGTTGGCGTTGCCCAGCAGGTGCGCGCGCTGTGCCTCGTTGAATACCACGAAGGCAAACTCGCCGCCCAGCCACAGCACGCTGCCCAGCAGCAGCGATTGCCGCGAGCTGAGCCGGGCGACACGTCCAACCGCGTAGAGCAGGCTGAACTTGACCACCAGCAGGATGCCGACACCCGCGGCGATCAGCCACGGCTCGGCGGCGATGCGGTCCAGGTCGATGCCCATGCCCACTGCGATGAAGAACAGGCCCAGCAGCAGCCCCTTGAATGGTTCGATCTGCGCTTCCAGCTCATGCCGGAACTCCGAATCGGACAGCAGCACGCCGGCCAGGAACGCGCCGAGGCTGGGGCTGAGGCCGGCTTCCTGCATGAACCAGGCGGTGCCCAGCACCACCAGCAGGGCGGTGGCAGTGAATACTTCCGGGCTGCGGGTGCGCGCAATGATGCTGAACACCTTGCGCAGCACCGGTCGTCCGCACAGGATCACCACCGCCAGCGCACCCAGCGCCACGGCCGCATCTTCCCAGCGCAGGGTCTCGTTCTTCACTCCGCCCAGCAGCGGGATGGCCGCCAGCAGCGGGATCGCGATCAGGTCCTGGAACAGCAGGATGGCGAACCCGAGCCGGCCATGGTCGCTGTTGATCGCCTTGTGCTCGGACAGCAGCTGCAGGCCGACCGCGGTGGATGACAGCGCCAGCGCCACGCCGACCACCAGCGCGCTCTTCCACTGGAAGTGATCGAGCAGCAGCAGGCCGCCCAGCACCAGCCCGGACAACGCCACCTGCGCCGCGCCGGCGCCGAACACCGAGCGCCGCATCACCTTCAGGCGTGCCGGTGACAGCTCCAGGCCGATCACGAACAGCAGCATCACCACACCGATCTCGGCGGCACCGAGGATGCGGTCGGCGTCCTGCACGAAGCCCAGCCCGTCCGGGCCCAGCACCACGCCGGCCGCCAGGTAGCCCAGTACCGCGCCGAAGCCGAACTTCTTGAACACCGGCACGGCGATGACCGCCGCCAGCAGCAGTACCAGGGCCAGTTCCAGACCACCGCTATGCATGGGAATACCTGGTCATCGGGGGAGCCCGCTGTGCGTCCGTTCGGATGGGGGAGGGCGTGGCGAGCGCCACCACGACATTATGCGCGCCGGCCTGTGTATGCACGAGAACAACCGGCCGGGCGGCCACCCAGCGCGGGGCGCCCAGGTTGACCTGCATGGCCCACGGGTCCAGACTGCCCGCCGCTGGCGGCGCGTCCGTTGGCATACGCATCCCGGAGTCCCCAACCCATGTCCAGCGACAGTAGAAGTCGACCTCGTTCGACGCCAGCGATGGCCACCGCCTGACACCGGGACGGTTTGCCTGCGTTGGCGTTGCGCGAGGTCGCATCCCCACAAGGCAAAACCGATGAACCAGAAGCAATTGCTGCGCCCGGTGGCCGATGCCGCCGCACTGGCCGCACCGCTGGCGAACTACAACACCGCCGACGCGGTGGAATTCCTCAACACGCTGGACCTGACCCGCGCCGCGGAAACGCTGGCTGCGCTGCCGTTGCCGCGTGCAGTGAAGATGCTCGAAGCGCCGGAGCTGCACCGCAGCGGTGAGCTGGTGGCCGCACTGCCACCCGCGCGGGCTGCGGCGCTGCTGGGCCTGATGGCCGACGACCGCGCCACCGACATCGTCCACGAGCTGGATGAGGAAGAGCGCGCGCGGTTGATCCCGCTGCTGGGCACCGACGCCCGCCAGGTCATCCAGAAGCTGCTCAGCTACCCGCCGAACACCGCCGGCGCACTGATGACCACCGAGTACGTGGCGGTGCCCGCCAGCTGGACCGTGGCGCAGACCCTGCAGCACATCCGCCAGGTCGAGCGCACCCGCGAGACGGTGTACGCGATCTACGTGCTGGAGCCGGCCAGCCAGCAGCTGCAGCAGGTGGTGACCATGCGCCGGCTGATCACCGGCCTGCCCGAGGAATCGATCCTGGACGTGGCCCAGGTCAATCCGCCGGTAACAGTGGATGCGCTGATGGACCAGGAAGAGGTGGCACGGCTGATCCGCCGCCACGACCTGCTGGCGATTCCGGTGGTCGACGCGCAGCAGCAGATGCTCGGCATCGTCACCGTGGACGACGTGCTCGATGCGCTGATCGAGGAATCCACCGAGGACGCGCACAAGTTCGGCGGCATGGAAGCGCTGGACAAGCCGTACATGCAGATCGGCTTCTTCGAGATGCTGCGCAAGCGCGCCGGCTGGCTGAGCGTGCTGTTCCTGGGCGAGATGCTGACGGCCAGCGCGATGCAGCACTACGAGGACGAACTGGCGCGCGCGGTGGTGCTGACCCTGTTCATCCCATTGATCATGAGTTCGGGTGGCAATTCCGGCTCGCAGGCCACCTCGCTGCTGATCCGCAGCCTGGCACTGCGCGAACTGCGCCTGCGCGACTGGTGGAAGGTGGCCCTGCGCGAAGTGCCGACCGGCATGGTGCTGGGCGCCATCCTCGGCTGCCTGGCCATCGTGCGCATCGTGATCTGGCAGCTGGGCGGCCTGCACGACTACGGCGAGCACTGGATCCTGCTGGCGATCACCATCGGCGCCGCGCTGGTGGGCATCGTCACCTTCGGTTCGCTGTCCGGCTCGATGCTGCCCTTCATCCTGAAGCGGCTCGGCTTCGACCCGGCCAGCGCCTCGGCCCCGTTCGTGGCCACCCTGGTGGATGTGACCGGCCTGGTGATCTACTTCAGCATCGCCGCGATGATCCTGCACGGCACGCTGCTGTAACAAAACGTGCACGCCGGGGTCGGATCCCTTCGCGCAGCGAAGGGCTCTGACCCCGGATATCCGCAGCAGGGGTCGGAGCCCTTTCCTGCGAAAAGGGATCCGACCCCGCCTCCGACCCCATCGCCACGGAATTTGGGTACCGTAGGCGCATGAGTACCTACCACCTGCAGTCCGTGTTCCGTCCGCAGTCGGTCGCGGTGATCGGCGGCAGCCCGCGCGAGCGTTCGGCCGGGCGCGCGGTGATGCGCAACCTGCGTGGCACCGGCTTCCCCGGCAAGGTGGCGTGGATCAATCCGCGGCATGCCGAGATCGATGGCATCCGCACGGTCAAGCGGCTGAAGGACCTGGACTGGGTGCCCGACCTGGTGGTGATCACCGCACCAGCGGCGATCGTGCCGCAGGTGGTGCGCACTGCCGCCGAACGTGGCGTGCAGGCGGCGATCATCCTCACCGCGCACCTGGGCGAAGGCCCCGGTTCGTTGTCTGCACAGGTAGAGGCGGTGGCGCGCAAGCATGGCCTGCGCATCCTCGGGCCGCATTGCCTGGGCGTGATCGCGCCGCACGCGCGGCTCAATGCCAGCATCGCCGCACATTTTCCGCAGGCCGGCGACCTCGCGCTGATCTCCGAATCCTCGGCCATTGCCGCCGCGCTGGTGGAATGGGGCGTGGCGCGCTCGGTCGGGTTCTCCGCCGTGGTCTCGCTGGGCGATACGATGGACGTCGACTTCGGCGACCTGCTCGACTACTTCGCCACCGACTACCGTACCCGCGCCATCCTGCTCTACGTCGAGCAGATCAAGGACGCGCGCAAGTTCATGTCGGCCGCGCGTGCCGCCGCCCGCGCCAAGCCGGTGGTGGTGGTGAAGTCCGGCCGCGCCGAGCGCGTGCAGCCGGGCAGCCGCGATACCCATGTGCAGGCCCTGGCCCGCGCCGATGATGTGTACGGTGCGGCCTTCAACCGCGCCGGGCTGCTGCGCGTCGGTGCGCTGGACGAGCTGTTCACCGCCGCCGAATCACTGGGGCGGCTGGGCACCTTCCCTGGCCGCCGCCTGGCCATTCTCAGCAATGGTGGCGGCGTCGGCCGCCTTGCCGTGGACCAGCTGATCGCGCTGCGTGGCACGCTGGCCACCCTGTCCGACAGCACGGTGCAGAAGCTCGATGCGGTATTGCCACAGGGCTGGTCGCGCAGCAATCCGGTCGACATCGTGGTCGACGCCGATGGTGACCGCTATGCCGCGGCCATCGAAGCGCTGCTGGCCGACAACGAGAATGACGCGGTGATGGTGGTCAACGTGCCGACCGCGTTCACCTCATCGGCGGACGCCGCGAAGGCACTCACCCGCACGCTCGGCCTGCGGCCGCGCCACCACCGCGACAAGCCGGTGTTCGCGGTGTGGCTGGGCAACGACGACCAGGCCACCGCCACGCTCAACGCGGCGCGGGTGCCGACCTATCCGACCGAGGCCGAAGCCGTACGTGGCTTCCAGCATCTGGTGCGCTACCGCGAAGCGCAGAACGCGTTGATGGAAACGCCGCCCAGCCTGCCGCAGGACTTCAGCGTCGACACGACCGCCGCGCGCGCACTGGTCGATGCCGCGCTGGCCAACGGCCAGCAGTGGCTGGACCCGCTGGCTACGCATGAACTGCTCAAGGCCTACGGCATTCCCTCCGCGCCGGTGATGCATGCGCGTGATGCGCACGAGGCGATGGACCTGGCGCAGCCGCTGCTGGAACGCGGTGCCACGGTCGCGCTGAAGATTCTCTCGCCGGATATTCCGCACAAGTCGGAAGTGGATGGTGTGCGCCTGAACCTGTCCACGCTGCCGGCGGTGCAGAGCGCGGCCAACGCGATCCTGTCGCGCGCACGCCAGCTGCGGCCGGATGCGCGTGTCGATGGCCTGCTGGTGCAGCCGACCATCGTGCGTCCGAAGGCGCGCGAGTTGATTGTCGGCATCGCCGATGACGCGACGTTCGGCCCGGTGATCGTGGTCGGTCGCGGCGGCACTGCCGTCGAAGTGATCAACGACAAGGCACTGGCGCTGCCGCCGCTGGACCTGCGCCTGGCCCACGAGCTGATTGGCCAGACCCGCGCCTCGCGCATCCTCAAGGCCTACGGTGACGTGCCGGCGGCTGACGAGCGCGCACTGGCGCTGGCGCTGGTGAAGCTTGCACAACTGGCCGCCGACATTCCCGAAGTGCGTACGCTGGACATCAACCCGTTGCTGGTCGACGGCAAGGGCATCCTCGCCCTCGACGCCCGCGTGGCGGTGGCGCCGTCGCGCATCCTGCACAAGGGCCGCGGCCATCCACGTTTCTCGGTGTTCCCGTACCCGAAGGAGTGGGAGCGCACCATCGAACTGTCCGATGGCGGCCGCGCCTTCGTGCGCCCGGTGCGGCCGGAGGACGACGCGCTGTTCCGTGCGTTCTTCGCCCGCGTCAGCGACGAGGACCTGCGCCTGCGCTTCTTCCAGTCGGTGAAGCACTTCAGCCACGAGTTCATCGCGCGCCTGACCCAGCTCGACTACGCGCGCTCGATTGCGCTGGTGGCGATCGAACCGCGCAGCGGCGAGATGCTGGGCGCGGTGCGCCTGCATGCCGATGCGGATTACCACCGTGGCGAGTACGGCATCCTGATCCGCTCGGACCTGAAGGGCCACGGCATCGGCTGGCGGCTGATGGCGATCATGATCGAGTACGCCAAGTGGCTGGGCCTGGACGTGGTCGAAGGCCAGGTGCTGCGCGAGAACAGCACCATGCTGGCGATGTGCCAGAGCCTGGGCTTCAAGACGAAGCTGGACCCGGACGACCCGACGGTGATGATGGTGACCCTGCCGGTGCAGCAGGTCGAGGTGCCCGACGTGCCATTGTAGAGCCGAGCCCACGCTCGGCTGCCTTGCATCACACGGGCACGCCTGAGCCGGGCATGGGCTCGGCTCTACAGCTTCAACGCATCGGCTCCACCACCACCGCCGTGCCATAGCACAGCACTTCGGTAAGCCCGGTCATCACATCGGTGGCGTCGTAGCGCATGCCGATGATCGCGTTGGCACCCAGCTGCCGCGCATGCTTGACCATGTCGCGGTAGGTTTCCTCGCGGGCCTGTTCGCACAGTTCGGTATAGATGGTGATGTTGCCACCGAAGATCGTCTGGATACCGCCGAGGAAGTTGCCGACGATCGAGCGCGAGCGCACGGTGATGCCGCGCACCACACCGAGGTTGCGCACGACGCGGTGCCCAGGCAGCTCGAAGGCGGTGGTGACCAGCGCATCATCGAAGCGGAGCGCGGGTGGGGTGGGGGTGCCGCTGTTGTAGGGGTCTGCCATGGTCGCGTCCGTATCGCCGCCTTCTGTAGAGTCGAGCCATGCTCGACGGGCTGTGCAGTAGTCGAGCATGGCGCGACTCTACAACGCAACCGCCTGTTGCGGCATGGTTCCGTCACCGTGCTGGCGCGACAATACCCCCATGACCGACCGTATTCCCCTGCTGCTGCTGCCCGGCCTGCTCAACGATGCCGAGCTGTGGCGCGCGCAGCTGGCCGACCTGGCCGACATCGCCGACTGCACAGTAGGCGACCAGACCCGTGGCGAGACCCTGCAGGCGGTGGCCGAGGACGTGCTCGCACAGGCACCGGAGCGCTTTGCGCTGGCCGGTTTCTCATTGGGCGGCTTCGTCGCCCAGCAGATCCTGCGCATTGCGCCGGAGCGCGTGCTGCAGCTGGCGCTGATCGATACCTCGATCCACGCCGATTCACCGGAACGTGCCGAGCAGCGCCGCAGCCAACGCGCCAGCGTGCGCCTGCCGGGGAAGTTCCACGGCTTCGGCGATGTGCTGATGCGCAGCTACATCGATGCGTCGCGGCTGGATGACTACGTGCTGGTGCAGCGCGTGCGCGACATGACCGCCCGCCTGGGCGCGGACGTGTTCCTGCGCCAGAGCGCGCTGGAACGCCGCGATGGCCATGATGTGCTGGCCGGTTACCGCGATCCGCTGCTGATCGTGTGCGGCGCGAACGATCGCATCACGCCGCTGGCGGTGAGCGAGGAAATGCACGCGATGGTGCCGCACTCGCAGCTGGTGGTGGTGCCTGACTGCGGGCACCTGGCACCGATGGAGAAGCCGGACGAGGTCAGTGCGGCGATGCGTGGGTGGTTGCTGCAGGGCAGGGGATGATCCCCGCCCTCTCGTAGGTGCCGACCTTGGTCGGCACGGTGTTCCAACGATCGATCAGGGCTCAGTGCCGACCAAGGTCGGCACCTACCTGTAGAGCCGAGCCATGCTCGGCTCCGGGGAGGCAGCAGCCGAGCGTGCGCTCGGCTCTACAGCACCACTGCCTCAATCCCAGGCCGGGGCGATGCCTTCCGGGTTGGCCAGGCGATGGCCGCGGTCGAGCTTGGCGATCTGTGCCATGTCTTCGTCGGTCAGGCGGATCGCTGCTGCTTCCAGGTTGCTCGCCAGGTTCTCGCGCTTGGTCGAGGACGGAATGACCGAGAAACCCTGCTGCAGCGCCCAGGCCAGCGCGACCTGCGCCGGCGTGGCCTGGTGGCGTCCGGCAATGGCCTGGATCACCGGGTCCTTGATCACCTCGCCGTAGGCCAGGCTCATGTAGGCGGTGATGTGGATGCCGTTGTCCTGCAGGAACTTCACCAGCAGGCGATTCTGCAGGTAGGGGTGGATTTCGATCTGGTTGGTGGCAATGGCACCGGCGCCGAGGATGCCGATCGCCTTGCGGGTCTGCGCGATGGTGAAGTTGGAGATGCCGATCTCGCGGGTCAGGCCCTGCGCCTTGGCTTCAGCCAGTGCGGCCAGGTACTCCTCCATCGGCACGTCGACCTTGTCGTTCGGCGATGGCCAGTGGATCAGCGCCAGGTCGACGTACTCGGTTCGCAGCTTTTCCAGGCTGGTGCGCAGGCTGGCCAGCAGCGCATCGCGCTTGAACGCGGTGATCCAGACCTTGGTGGTCAGGTAGATGTCGTCGCGCGGCACGCCGGAATCGGCGATGGCCTGGCCGACCTCGGCTTCGTTGCCGTAGATCTGCGCGGTATCGATGGCGCGGTAGCCGACCGCCAGCGCGTTGCGCACGGAGTCGATCACGGTCTGGTCTTTCAGGCGGAAGGTACCGAGACCGAAGGCGGGGACAGTCATGGGGGCTCCAGCAGAGGGGGAGGGAGGCGGGAATATCCACGAAAGGGTAGGCCAGCGGCCGTGTGCATGCCGGCAACGGTGCATTGCATCGACGTGTACGACGGCAGGTGGTGGTGGGTGCGGACCGTTGGTCCGCACTGTTCATGCCGCCACCCATGCAGCGTTGGACGCTGCCGGCCAGCGGCCGGCACTCCCCCTGTCTGCGCTCGACGGTAGTGCCGGCCGCTGGCCGGCAACCGGATCAATCAAGCCGCGCGTGCCAGCCCGCCCTTCGCCGCCGCCGTGGTCGACAGGTCGAACACATCCACCGCATCGATCAGGCGGTTGGCCTGCTGCTCCAGGCTGCGCGCGGCGGCGCTGGCTTCTTCCACCAGCGCGGCGTTCTGCTGGGTCGTGCCGTCCATCTGGATCACGGTCTGGCTGACCTGTTCGATGCCCGCGCTCTGCTCCTGCGAGGCCGCGGAGATCTCGGCCATGATGTCGGTCACGCGCTGCACCGATGCAACGATCTCGGCCATGGTGTCGCCTGCCTCGCGCACGCGCTGTGCGCCATGGCCAACCTGTTCCACCGAGGCTTCGATCAGTGACTTGATCTCCTTCGCGGCTGCCGCCGAGCGCTGCGCCAGCGTACGCACTTCGCTGGCGACCACCGCGAAGCCGCGGCCCTGTTCGCCGGCGCGTGCCGCTTCCACCGCAGCATTCAGCGCCAGGATGTTGGTCTGGAACGCGATGCCATCGATGACGCTGATGATCTCGGCGATCTGCCGCGACGAGGTCTCGATCGCGCCCATCGTCGCCACCACCTGGCCGACCACGCTGCCACCGTGCGAGGCGACCGTATGGGCGCCGATCGCCAGCTGGTTGGCCTGGCGCGCATGTTCGGCGTTCTGGCGCACGGTGGAGGTCAGCTCCTCCATCGATGCCGCCGTCTCCTCCAGGTTGGCCGCCTGCTGCTCGGTGCGGCGCGACAGGTCATTGTTGCCGGCGGCGATCTCCGCGGCGGCGGTGTGGATGTTGCCGGAGGCGTGCTTGATGTCGGTGACGATGGTCGCCAGCTGCGTGGCGGTGGTGTTGGCATCGCCGGCGATACGGGCGAACACCCCCTGGAAATCACCGTGCATGCGCGCGCCGAGACGGCCATCGGCGATGGCGCGCAGCATCGTCGAGACTTCGCCGAGGTTCAGTTCGGTGGTCTGCATCAGGCGGTTCAGGCCATCGACCATCGCGCGGAAGTCATGCTCGAAGCGCGCGCTGTCGCCACGCTGGCTGAAGTCTCCCGCGCCGGCAGCTTCGGCCAGGCGGCGGATCTCGCCATTGATCCTGCCGAGGTTGTGCTTGGCCATGTCCAGTGCTTCGGTGATCACGGCCTTCTCGCCGGGCAGGCGTTCCATGTCCTGGCTGAGGTCGCCGACCGCGTAGCGGCCCATGATCGAGATCGCGCGCATCTTCACCCGGATGTGCGCATCGACCAGTGCGTTGCAGTCGGCCACCATGGTGCCGAACGCGCCGGGGAAGGCAGCGGCGTCCATGCGATGGCTGATGGTGCCGGCTTCGTGCGCCTGCGCCATCGCGGCCTGTGCATCCAGCACGCTGCGCAGCGTGGATTGCACCGCCTGCATGGCCTGCGCGAGGCGACCGATCTCGTCGCGGCTGCGCACCTGTACTGCGTGCTGCAGGTCACCGGCGGCCACCGCGCGCGCCGCTGCTTCCACTGCCAGCACCGGCTGCACCACCGCACGCCGCAGCCACCAGGCCAGACCGATCAGCAGCAGCACGGCGGCCAGCACGGTCAGCACCGCGCACAGCAGCAGGGTCTGCCGCGCCTGCTGCGAACGGGACGCCACCGCCGCTTCAGCCACCTGCGTGGCGTGCGTGCTCAGCGCATCCAGAGCCATCGCCACCGGGCGATCCTTGCCGCGCACCAGGTTGTCGCCGGCCGCGGGATCGTAGCCGGCCGCGGCAAATGCCTGCAGCGCCGCGTGATAGTCCTGCTGCAGCTGCGCGTGCAGGCCAACGAACGCCTGCGCCAGCTCACGCGTGCGCGGGTCCGGGCTGGTGGCCAGACCCTTGGCCAGCTGCCCGACCAGGCGGCCTTCGCTGTCGAAGCCATCCAGGTGGCGTTGGCGCAGCGCATCGTCGTGCCCGCGCAGCAGCACGTTCTTCCATTCCTGCACCTGGCCACGGAACTCACGCTGCAGGCGTTCGGCATCGCGGCTGTGCGCGACTTCGGGCGGGACCTCGGTGGACAACTTCAACCAGGCGGAGGCCAGGCCTGCCAGCGCGCACAGCAGGACCACGGCCAAGCCAACAGAAACCGCGCCGAGCAGCTTGGACTGCAGGCGCGGAGCACGGACAGACGCATTCATCGGGAAGCACTCTCGGGAAGGGGCAATGCGGTATCGACCCGCTACGCTTCCGCTGAAGTGCGACGAACATCACATTAGCGTTTCGTTTAGTTATGTGAAGGAAGTGTTTCATAGGACAAATGTGTCCATATGGAACAAATACGGACCCTGGACAGGGGATATAAATGTAACTACTGTGGTTACATGAAATCCGCGAACCCGCTCTCTGACGCCCTGCACGTGATGGCGCATCTGGTCGGCCAGGATGGCCCGCGCACCTCCGGGCAGCTGGCGTCCTGCCTGCCGACCCATCCGGTGGTGATCCGCCGTCTGCTGGCGCAACTGCACCAGGCCGGCCTGGTGCGCAGCACCCGCGGTCATGGCGGCGGCAGCCAGCTGGCCCGCGACGCTGCAACGATCACCCTGCATGACATCTATCTGGCCGTGGGCGCACCACCGCTGGTGCAGGTCGGCGCCCGCGACGCCGGCGGCGGCTGCCCGATCCAGCAGCTGGTCAACAGCGCGCTGCTGGAGGGGGCACGCGAGGCACAGCGGTTGCTGGAGGCGCGCCTGCAGGCGACCACGCTGGACCAGCTCGGCGCCGACTTCGCACGCCATCTCGCCCATCACCGTTCCCTGGAAGGTCACCATGAATCCTGATGTGCTCATCGTCGGCGGCAGCTACGCCGGCATTGCCGCCGGCCTGATCCTGGCCCGTGCCCGGCGGCCGGTCACCGTCATCGATGCCGGTTCACCACGCAACCGCTTCGCCAGCCATTCGCACGGCGTGCCAGGGCTGGATGGCATCAGTGGTGCCGAGCTGCTGAAGACCGCGCGTCAGCAGCTGCTGGACTACCCCACGGTGCGCTGGGTGCATGCCGAGGCCGTGCAGGCCAACACCAGCGCAGAGGGCGTGGAAGTACGTACCGCCGATGGCCAGGTGCTGGCCGCGCGCAAGCTGCTGCTGGCCAGCGGTATCGCCGACCAGCTGCCGGAACTGCCCGGGCTGGCCGAGCGCTGGGGCAGCACCGTGCTGCACTGCCCCTACTGCCATGGTTACGAAGTGGGTGGCGGCGCCATCGGCCTGCTTGGCGGCCATCCGATGTCCGCCGCCAAGGCGCCGCTGTTTGCCGACTGGGGCAATGTCACCTTCTTCAGCATGGGACGGGACATCACCGATGAGGAACGCGCCGCCATGCAGCAGCGCGGCGTGCAGATCGAGACCTCGCCGGTGCTGGGCGTGCAGGGCGACCAGCCGACCTGGCTGGAGGTGGAGCTGGCCGACGGCCGCCGCATCGCCCAGCGTGCGCTGTTCGTACCGGCCACCCAGGCGATGGCCACGCCATTGGTGCAGCAGCTTGGCTGCGCCTTGGTCGAGAGCCCGCTGGGGGTGCTGATCGAGGTCGACATGATGAAGCAGACCTCGGTGCCCAACGTGTACGCCGCAGGCGATGCGACGACGGTCGGCAACATCACCCTGGCCATGGCCGAAGGCGTGCGCGCGGGCATCGGCGTGCATCATGCGCTGGTGGCCGAAGACAGCGTGCCGCGCTGAATGTGCCGGGGTCAGATCCCTTTCGCAGAAAGCGATCTGACCCCCGACGCGACGTGCTGCTCTGGTAGAGGCCGGCCTTGGCCGGCACCGCTCCGTTACCCCTTCACGCACAGCACCTGGCGCAGGGTGTGCACCACCTCGACCAGGTCCAGCTGCGCTGCCATCACATCGTCGATCGACTTGTACGCGGCCGGTGACTCGTCCAGCACGCCGCTGTCCTTGCGGCATTCCACGTGCGCGGTGGCCTCGCGGTGCTGGGCCAGCGTGATCTGCTGGCGCGCCGTGCCACGGCTCATCACCCGGCCGGCACCGTGGCTGCAGCTGTGGAAGCTGTCGGCGTTGCCCTTGCCGCGCACGATGTAGCTGCGCGTGCCCATGCTGCCGGGAATGATGCCCAGCTCGCCTTCGCGCGCACTCACCGCCCCCTTCCGGGTCACCAGCAGTTCCTGGCCGTGGTGCGTCTCCTTCTGCACGTAGTTGTGGTGGCAGTTCACCGCCATCGCTGCCAGCTGGAACTTCGGCAAGCGGTGGCGCATCTCGGCCAGCACGCGCGACATCATCGCCTCGCGGTTCTGCCGGGCGTAGTCCTGCGCCCAGGGTTTCGTAACGCGGCAGCTTGTAGTCGGTGGACACCTTCAGCGCATCGGCCAGGCGCGTGGCGCTGTAGTTGGAAGCACCGATGGCGCGCACCTTGCCGGCTTCGATCAGGCGGCCGAACGCGGCCAGGGTCGCTTCCAGTGGCGTCGACTCATCATCCTCGTGGGCCTGGTACAGATCGATCACGTCGGTCTGCAGGCGGCGCAGCGAATCCTCGACGGCCGCATTGATGTTGTCCGGGGTCAGGCCGGGGCGTTCGGCCCACTTGGCCACCTTGGTCGCCAGCACCACCTTGTCGCGCTTGCCGCTGCGGGCAAACCACTTGCCGATCAGCGTCTCCGATTCGCCGCCGGCATTGCCCGGCACCCAGGCCGAATACACATCGGCGGTGTCGACCAGGTTGAAGCCGGCGTCGACGAAGGCATCGAGCAGGGCGAAGCTGGCCTTCTCATCGGCGCTCCAGCCGAACACGTTGCCACCGAAGGCGAGCGGACGTACATGCAGGCCGGAACGGCCCAGTTCGCGGGTTGCCGTCATGGGCACGGACTCCTTGGGGGAAGTGCTCCAGAATAAAACGCGTAGTGTGACCGTGCTGCGGCGGCGACCACAAAACAGTGTTCCGCGATACGCACGCAGCTAACGTTCTGTGAACACCTGTGGCGCCGCGGCTGCTAGTCTCGCCGCATCTTCCGCTGGAGTCGCTCCGATGATGCCTGCTTCGTCCCTGCGTGGTTACCGCCTGCTGCTTGCTTCGGCCCTGTTTGCCGCTGTTCCCGCGTTCGCCGCACCGGCCACGGTGGCGCCGGCGAAGATCCAGGTGTCGCCGGCCATCAACGTGGCGGTGAAGGCACCCACCCGTGATGCCAACAACGTCAAGCGCGACGGCTTCCGCCACCCGGCGCAGACGCTGTCGTTCTTCAAGGTGACGCCGGAAAAGACCGTCATCGAGATCACCCCCGGCAACGGCTGGTACTCGGAGATCCTGGCGCCGCTGCTGCACGACAAGGGCCACTACGTTGCTGCGGTGGTCGATCCGATGGCGGTGCCCGAAGGCCGCGGCCGTGACTACCAGCAGCGCAGCCGCGACAGCCTGGAAAAGAAGTACGCCGCTGCACCGGCACAGTTCGGCAAGACTGCCGTGGTGGCCTACGATCCGGCCAAGCCGGTGTTCGGCCCGGCCGGTTCAGCCGATGTGGTGCTGACCTTCCGCAACGTGCACAACTGGCGCAAGGCCGGCCAGGCGCAGGGCATGTTCCAGGGCTTCTTCAACGTGCTCAAGCCGGGCGGCGTGCTGGGCGTGGTCGAGCACCGCGCCAAGGCCGACGTGGCCGACGACGATGACACCGGCTATGTCGGCCAGCAGCAGGTGATCGCGATGGCCGAGGCCGCCGGCTTCAGGTTGGACGCGCGCAGCGAGGTCAACGCCAACCCGCGTGACACCAAGGACCACCCGAACGGCGTGTGGACGCTGCCGCCGACCAACCAGCACGACAAGGCCGATGATGCGAAGTACCAGGCGATCGGCGAAAGCGACCGCATGACCCTGCGCTTCATCAAGCCGTAAGAGGGGTGCCGGGCTGGCGCATGCTGACTCTGTAGAGCCGAGCCCATGTTCGGCTGCTGTTGCGTTCCGCCGTGCTGTGCGCGATGAGCCGAGCATGGGCTCGGCTCTACAGCCGAGTGGCACGTGGCGCGGCATGGGACAATGCGCCACCCGCCGACTGCCGTGCCCGCAATGCTGATCGCCTTCAACAAGCCCTTCAACGTGCTCTGCCAGTTCACCGACCGCAGCGTACCGCCGCGGCCGACGCTGGCCGGGTTCGGCCTGCCGCCGCGCGTGTATGCCGCCGGTCGCCTGGACCATGACAGCGAAGGCCTGCTGCTGCTGACGGATAACGGCACGCTGGCGCACACGTTGACCGACCCGAAGCACAAGGCCGACAAGACCTACTGGGTGCAGGTGGAAGGCACGCCCAGCGATGAGCAGCTGCAACGGTTGCGCGATGGGGTGGAGCTGAATGACGGGCCGACCTTGCCGGCGAAGATCGAGCGCCTCGATCCGGCGCCGTCGCTGTGGACACGCGATCCGCCGGTGCGCTTCCGCAAGACCGTGCCCGATGCCTGGCTGGCGATCACGATCCGCGAGGGCCGCAACCGCCAGGTGCGGCGGATGACCGCGGCAGTGAACCTGCCAACGCTGCGGCTGGTGCGGGTGGCGATGGGGCCCTACCGGCTGGACGACCTGCAGCCGGGGCAGTGGCGGCAGATCGGTTGAAACAGGAAGGGCCGGATACCTCGCGGCATCCGGCCCTCGTAGCTGGTAGGGTCAGAGCCCTTCCTGCGGAAGGGCTCTGACCCGGGCAGCTTCACGCGTCGCTGCCGATATCGCTGTGCTCGTCCACCACGGTGTCGTTGCGGCGGTCGCGTGCGTGGATGCGCTGCGCCTGCCCATTCACCACGTGGCCATTGGCAGCCTTCTTCTTCTGCTGCTTGCGGTACAGCGCATAGCCCAGCAGGCCGACGCCGACGGCAGCCGCGGCAATGGTCACGGCCGGGTTGCGGCGGGCGAACTTGGTGGCGACCTTGCCGCCGGTCTTCACTGCGCCGAGGGCGGCGCCGGTCTTGATCCAGTCCGCGTTGCGCAGGCTGCCACCGGCGCTCTTCAGGCCATCGCCGGCGGTGTGGGCCAGCTCCAGGGCGCGCTCCAGAGCGCGGTCGGTGATTACGGTCAGCTTGCTCATGCGGGGGTCCTTTGCCTCGGGTCGAAGTCCAGTGTCGCGTGTTGCCCGTAAACGGTATGTCAGTCGGGGACGCACGTGGTGTGACTTTACCGCAGCCATTCAGGATCAGGCAGGCTCCGCACCCGGTAGTGCCGGCCGCTGGCCGGCAATGCTCTCCGCCTGGTGCCAGGGGGCTGCCGGCCAGCGGCCGGCACTACCAATCAGGTTCCGCGCGGCTTGGCCCGGTGCGTGGCCGTCGCCGTCCACGGATCATCCGGCCATGGGTGGCGCGGGTAACGGCCCTTCATCTCCTTTTTCACTTCGGCGTAGGTGCTTTCCCAGAAGTTGCGCAGATCCTGGGTGACCTGCAGCGGGCGGCCGCCGGGGGAGAGCAGGTGCAGGGTCAGCGGCACGCGGCCATCGGCGATGCGCGGCGTGTCGGCCAGGCCGAACAGTTCCTGCAGCTTCACCGCCAGCACCGGCGGCAGCGGATCGCCGCTCTCGCTGTCCAGCGCATAGGTGATCGGCCGCTCCAGTCCGGACGGCACGGTGATGCGGGTCGGCGCATGACGCTCGACCAACTGCCGTTGTGACCACTCCAGTGGCGATTTCAGCGCCTCGCCGAAGCTGGATTCATCCAGCGCATCCAGTCGCGTCCTGCCGGCGAACGCGGGCTGCAGCCATTGCGCGCGCGTGGCCAGCAGGGCATCGTCGCTGCAGTCGGGCAGGCCGAGCTCGGGCATCCAGCGCCGCAGCGATTCCACCCGTGCCTGCCACTGGCGCAGGCCCTCGGTCCACGGCAGCGCCTGCAGGCCGAGCTCGGCCACCGCATCGGTCAGCGCCTGCGCGGCGTGCTGCGGATCGACCCGGCCGGCCGAGCGGCTGTCCAGCACGATCCGGTCGAAACGGGTCTCGCGCAGCGCCACCAGGGCGCGTCGCTCGCTGTCCCAGCGCACCACGTCTTCGGTGACGAAGCGCTCCGGCCATGCCTTGCGCAGCTGGCCTTCATCCACCGGTGCGGCACGCAGCAGCAGCGCATCGCGCGCCTCGAAGCGCAGTTCGCTGGCCACCAGCCACGGCTCACCGCGCAGGTCACTCAGTTCGTGCAGGCGCGCGCTGCGGCCATTGGCCAGCAGGTAGCGCAGCGGATCGCCGGGATGCTGGAAACCGATCCGGTCGGGAAAGGCGTGTGCAAGCAGATCGCCCAGTTCGTGCGCCTCGATGCTGGCCGGCGGCGTAGCCTCGCAGCGCAGGCGGCGACGCCACTGCTTGGCGGCGGCATCAATGGCGGCCAGCCCGCTGCGGTTGGCATCGCCCGGCGCGCGGCCAGTGCGGAACGCGGCCAGTGCGCGCCAGCGGGCCGCCAGCGCGTCACCGCCCTGGCGCAGCGGGTCGCGCGCTTCCAGCAGGGCGGCCAGATCGGCGGCCAGCGCCTGCGCGCGGGCATCGGGCGCTGCCAGCAGCATCGCCGCCATCCGCGGGTGCGTACCCAGCGCCAGTACACGGCGCCCGAGTGCGGTGATCGCGCCCGAGTCCGACAGTGCACCCAGGCGTTGCAGCAGTTCGCGCGCCGCACCCATCGGGCCGGCCGGTGGCGGGTCGAGGAAGCGCAGGTCGCTGCTGCCCCACGCGGCCAGTTCCAGCGCCAGTCCGGCCAGTTCCACCTGGTCGATCTCCGCGCGGCGCTGCGGCTCCAGCCGCTGCGACTGCGGCCACAGCCGCCAGGCCACGCCCTCGGCCACGCGACCGGCACGGCCCGCGCGCTGGTCGGCCGACGCCTGCGCGATGGCCACCACGTCCAGCCGGGTGAAGCCGCTGTTGGGGTCGTAGCGCGGCTCGCGCGCCTGGCCGCTGTCGATCACCACGCGCACGCCGGGCAGGGTCACCGACGACTCGGCCACGTTGGTCGCCAGCACCACGCGACGGCGGCCATCGCTGGCGGCCTGCAACACGCGCGCCTGTTGTTCGACCGGCAGCTCGCCATGCAGCGCCAGCACCTCGACGTTGCCATCGAGTGACTCCTGCAGGCCGGCCTGGACGCGCGCGATCTCGCGCTGGCCGGGCAGGAACACCAGCAGGTCACCGGGGTGCTCGGCCAGTGCCTGCTGCACCGCGCGGCGCACCTGCAGTTCCAGCGCTTCATCGCGGCGCGCCGGGAAGTGGCTGATCGCCACCGGATAACTGCGGCCCTCGCTGCTCAGCCGCGGCGCATCGAGGAAGCGTGCCAGCCGCTCGCCGTCCAGCGTGGCCGACATCACCACCAGGCGCAGGTCGTCGCGCAGCTGCGCCTGCACGTCCAGCGCCAGCGCCAGGCCCAGATCCCCACTGAGATGGCGCTCGTGGAATTCATCGAACAGGATCGCGCCGACGGTTTCCAGCATCGGGTCGTCCTGCAGCATCCGGGTCAGGATGCCCTCGGTGACCACCTCGATGCGGGTGCGCGCGGATACCTTGTTCTCGAAGCGGATGCGGTAGCCGACCGTGCCGCCGACCTCCTCACCCAGCTGCCGTGCCATGAACAGCGCCGCGCTGCGCGCGGCGACCCGGCGTGGTTCCAGCAGGATGATCTTGCGGCCCTGCAGCCACGGCGCGTCGAGCAGCGCCAGCGGCACCTGGGTGGTCTTGCCGGCACCGGGCGGGGCCTCCAGCACCAGCCGTGGTTGCACGGCCAGCTGCTGCTGGATCTGCGGCAGCAGCGGGGAAATCGGGAAGAGCGGGGCGTTCATATGCAAAGGATAAGGGGCCACGGCAGGCGCAGGTACAATGCGCGGGCACTTTTCCCCCGCGATGACCATGCACCTGATCGATATCGGCGCCAACCTGACCCACGACTCCTTCGACCGCGACCGCGATGCCGTGCTGGACCGCGCGCGCCAGGCCGGCGTGGTGCAGATGGTCATCACCGGTGCCAGCCGCGAGCACTCGCCACTGGCCCTGCAGCTGGCCCAGCAGCACCCCGGCTTCCTGTACGCCACCGCCGGCGTGCACCCGCACCACGCGGTGGAATACACCGAGGAATGCGATGCCGAAATGCGCGCGCTGCATGCCCACCCGGAAGTAGTGGCGGTGGGGGAGTGCGGGCTGGACTACTTCCGCGATTTCTCGCCGCGCCCGGCCCAGCACCGCGCGTTCGAGCGCCAGCTGCAGCTGGCCGCGGACAATGGCAAGCCCCTGTTCCTGCACCAGCGCGATGCGCATGCCGATTTCATGGCACAGATGAAGAACGTCGAAGGCCGCATCGGCCCGGCGGTGGTGCATTGCTTCACCGGTGAGCGTGACGAGCTGTTCGACTACCTGGACCAGGACTGGTACATCGGCATCACCGGCTGGCTGTGCGACGAGCGCCGTGGCGCGCACCTGCGCGAACTGGTGAAGAACATCCCGGCCAACCGCCTGATGATCGAGACCGACGCACCGTACCTGCTGCCGCGCACGCTGAAGCCGATGCCGAAGGACCGCCGCAACGAACCGATGTTTCTCTCGCACATCGTGGAAGAACTGGCGCGTGACCGTGGCGAGGACGTGGCAGTTACCGCCGCGAATGCAACGGCCGCGACGCGTACGTTCTTCCGCCTGCCCGGCGCAGGTTGATGGTAGTGCCGGCCGCTGGCCGGCAACACGGTTGATTGCCGGCCAGCGGCCGGCACTACCGGAGCAGGTCGCGCAGGCCCTCACGGTAGCTGGGGAACCGCGGCGCCCACGCCAGTGCTTCACGCGTGCCACGGCTGTCGATGCGCTTGTTGCTCTGGTAGAAGCGTCGCAGGGTCGGGCTGAGTGCAGGGTCGTCCCATGCCACGGCAGGTGGCATCGCAAACCCGCCCAGCTGCGCGGCAAAGGCCAGTACCTCCTGCGGCGGTGCCGGCTCGTCATCGGCCGGCAGATACAGGCCATCCACGCACGGCCGCTGCATCGACGCGATAACGACCGTCACCAGGTCATCCACGTGCAGCCGGTTGAATAGCAGCCCGGGACGCACTACGTGGCGGGCACGTCCCTGCGCCAGCTGCAGCAGCGCATTGCGCCCCGGGCCGTACAGGCCGGGCAGGCGGAACACTGCCGATGCGATGCCGCGTTCTCCTGCAAGCGCACGCCATCGCGCTTCGGCCCGCAGGCGCTGCACGCCGGCTGCTTCAGTGGCATCGGCTGCGCTGCGCTCGTCGACCCAGCCGCCGGCGCGATCGGCATACACCGAGGTGGACGACAGATAGCCCACCCAGCGCAATGCCGGGCTGGCCCGCAGCGCGGGCAACAGCAGGCGCAGTGCAGGATCGCCATCGGCGTCGGGTGGCACGCTGCACAGTACGGCCTCGGCCTGCGCGATCTCATCGAGCAGGGCGGGCGATGGCGTGGCATCGGCACCCAGCGGATGGCGACGCAGACCATCGCGTGGTGCCGATGCGGGATCGCGTACCGTGCCGGCGACGTGTGCGCCCAATGCCTGCAGATGTCGGGCCAGCGCACAGCCACTCCAGCCCAGCCCGAGGATCAGCACCCGCGAGGGCAATGCACTGGCGGCAGAGATGAAGCTCACGCGCCGCGCAGTGCCTGGTAGGCCTGCAGGCTGCTGTAGGCGACCTGCAGCAGCAGGGCTTCCTGGTCGGCCTTGCGCGCGCGGGCCAGCATGTCGCCGACGATCTGTTCGGCCTCCACCTGCTGGCCGGCTTCCAGGTCACGCAGCATCGATGCCTTCAGTGCCGAGCCGGCCTGGGTCAGGGTGCCGCGCGCGGTGTCCTGCGCGGCCTCGGGAACCGGTTCGCCGGCGGCTTCGGCCACGGCCAGGCATTCGTCGTACAGGCCGCGCACGATCGCCTCGCCATCATCGGTGGCAACGATGGTGCCGATGTCGGCGCGCAGCAGGCAGGTCGCCGCCGCCAGCGCGGTCAGGAAGGTGTACTTGATCCATTGTTCCTGGCCGATGTGTTCGCTGGCCAGGTGATCAAGATGGGCCTGCGCGCAGACCGCAGCGAAGGCGCGCACGCGCGTCGAAGCCAGGCCGCCGTCGCGCTCGCCGAAGGTGAGCTTGGCCGGTTTGCCCAGGTGCAGCACCGCACCGTCGGGGGCCTTGGTGGCGCTGATGAAGCACAGGCCGCCAAGCACGGCGTCGCGGCCGAAGCGCGCGTCCAGTGCGTTGTAGTGATGCAGGCCGTTGAGGATCGGCAGCACGGTGGTGCCTGCGCCCACGGCCGGGGCAATGGCGTCGATCGAGCTGTCCAGGTCGTAGGCCTTGCAGCTGAGGATGACCAGGTCGAACGGCTTCTGCGCGGCCAATGCGGGCAGTGCATCAGCGGTGACATGCTGCACGGGGAAGCTGGCATCGCCGAGCGGGCTGCGGATGACCAGGCCGTCGCGATCCAGCTGGGCGGCGCGCGCGGGGCGCACGAGGAAGGTCACGTCCACACCGGCCTGGGCCAGGCGACCACCGAAGTAACCGCCGGTACCGCCGGCGCCGAGGATCAGGATGCGCATTGCACGTTCACCGTGTTCTGGGGAATCAGGATTTCGATTGTGCCGGAGATCGCGGCCAACGGCGGTGCCCCTCGTGGTGGTTCGCGGAAAGCACGGTTCAGCGGGGTTGGCCGGGTGCGGCCACCACGGAAAACAGATCAGGAGCGGAAGCGGGTCGCTCGCTGCGCGAGCGCGTGTAGAACCGCGCTCAGGGCAGCTGTTCGCTGAAGCCTTCGGTGTATCCCAATAGAAGCGTGGTGCGGGAGGACAGCGTTGCAGCCAGTTGTGACCAGGTGTCGTGCGTTCCGGCAGCGTAGACGCGCTGCAGGTCCGCGACCAGAGCGTCCGCTTCCGCAGGCGACGGCGCGCTGTCACGCTGGAAGCCCAGCCACGATGCGCCAAGCCCGAACAGGCGGTAGTCGTAATGCTCTTGCAGGTGCCGGATCAGGGCGTGGTTCTGGAAGATGTTCCAGTCCGCGCTGAAGTAGCCGTTGGGCAGGGCGGCGATCAGCAGGTCGTCACGATCCACGGGCACCTGTTGCACGCAGACCACCTCGTCGACGATGAGATCCGGTGCGGCATTGGCCGCGACCAATGCCTCGATGTCCGCGTCATTGCACATCAGCGTGCCCGCCAGCGTGCTCCATTCCAGCCGATGCGTCGAATGCTCAAGCTGCGCGACCACATGCGCCAGCAACCGCCCGCGTGCCGCCAACGCATCGTCGGGGGTTGCCGGGTCTTCGTTCTCGTAGAGCGCGATGCGCGCGTCGTCTGACGCGTGCATGCTGGTGTAGCGGCACTGGCCGGCATCATCGAGCGTGCACAGGTAGCGATACCGGGGATCAGCCGCGTGCCGCGAGGCCAGGTATTCCAGCACCTCATCCAGCGTGGGTGAATCGCCCAGCAACGCATGGCTGAAGGCATCGATGGGGCCGTCCGACACGGCTTTGTCCAGCGCAATGGAAGTGATCTTCATCGCCACAGCCTAGCTGCAATCCCGAACGAGAAAAGCGGAACATCGGCTTTGCCGTGAAAGCTCCATCCACGCATGGCGTCGATCCATCGTGTCGACCAAGGTCGACACCTACCAGCAGCAGCGGAGAACGACATCCCGGCAGATCGCCGGAATTTGCCATCCCCCGGATAGTCAGCTTTTGCCGTTGCCGTTGCCGTTGAAGTTGACGTTGATTCGGCGGGTGCAGGGCCGCAGGCCCTGCAGGCCACCCTCAGCTGCGCATGCCCACGCCACGGCGCAGCAGCCACAACGCCAGCGCCGTCAGCGCCACCACGAAGCCGATCATCAACCCATAGGCCACCGGCAGCGGCACATCGCTGCTGCCCAGCAGGCCATAGCGGAACGCATTGACCATGTAGAAGATCGGGTTCGCGTGCGTGGCCGCTTCGGCCCAGCCCGGCAGCAGCTTCACCGAATAGAACACGCCACCCAGGTAGGTCAGCGGGGTCAGGATGAAGGTCGGCACGATCGCCACGTCGTCGAACTTCTTCGCATACACCGCATTGATGAAACCGGCCAGCGAGAAGATCGTCGCGCCCAGGATCACCGTGGTCAGCATCACCAGCGGGTGCGGAATGCGCACCGGGGTGAAGAACATCGCGATGATCAGCACGATCACGCCCACCATCAGGCCGCGCAGCACGGCGCCGGCCACGTAGCCCCACAGGATCACCCAGTTCGGCATCGGGCTGACCAGCAGCTCTTCCACGTGGCGGCCGAACTTGGCACCGAAGAACGAGGAACTGATGTTGCCGTAGCTGTTCTGGATCACGCTCATCATCACCAGGCCCGGCACGATGAACTGCATGTACGTGTAGCCGCCCATGTCACCCACGCGCGACCCGATCAGGTTGCCGAAGATCAGGAAGTACAGGGTCATGGTGATCGCCGGCGGCACCAGGGTCTGGCCCCAGATGCGCATGATGCGGGCGACTTCGCGGCGCACGATGGTCATCAGTGCGATGCGGTTGCGCTGGCCGTCGGTCAGCTCGGTGGTGCTCATGCAGGCTTCTCCAGGTTGCCGGTGAGGCGCACGAACAGCTCCTCCAGGCGGTTGCTCTTGGTACGCATCGAACGCACGCGGATACCGGCCTCGTTGAGCGTGGCGAACACGCGGTTGAGGTCCATTGCGCGCGGCATGTCGATGTCCAGCGTGTGCGGGTCCGGCGCGGTCAGCGTCGCACCCTCGATCACCGGCAGCTGCGCCGGCAGGTCACCGTCGATGTCCAGCAGGAAGCCCTCCACGTCCAGCTTGGCCAGCAGGGTACGCATCGGCCCCTGCTCGACGATCTGGCCATGGTTGATGATCGCCAGGTGGCGGCACAGGTACTCGGCTTCTTCCAGATAGTGCGTGGTGAGGATGATCGTGGTGCCGGCAGCGTTGATCTCCTTCAGCACGCGCCACATGTCGCGGCGGATCTCGATGTCCACGCCGGCGGTCGGCTCATCCAGGATCAGCAGGCGTGGGCGGGTCATCATTGCGCGGGCGATCATCAGCCGGCGCTTCATGCCGCCGGACAGCGTGCGGCTCATCACCTGCGCCTTTTCCCACAGGTGGGCCCGCTTCAGTTCCTCTTCGGCGCGCTGCTCCGCTTCCTCGCGCGGCACGCCGTAGAAGCCGGCGTAGTTCACCAGGATGTCGAAGGGCTTTTCGAACAGGTTGAAGTTGATTTCCTGCGGCACCAGCCCGATCAGGCGCATGGTGGCGCTGCGGTTGCGCACCAGGTCGCTGCCGAACACCTCCACCTGGCCCTCGCTGAGGTTGACCAGGGAGCTGATGATGCCGATCAGGGTCGACTTGCCGGCACCGTTGGGGCCCAGCAGGGCGAAGAAGTCGCCCGGGGCCACTTCCAGGGAAACCCCCTTCAGGGCCTGGGTGCCGTTGTCGTAGGTCTTGCGCAGGTCGCGCACGCGCAGGGCGGGCGCCGTATCGTTCTGGGATGCCAAGCTCGAAGCCTTCGCGCCCATGGGCTGGCGCTGGAGAGGGGCGGGGAGGGGCTATTATAGAAGACCCCGAGGGCTTGCCCCGGCTACACACTGTCCCGAAAAGTCGTGCCTGTTCAATTCCCTCTCAAGCTGGTCGGCCGCCGCATGCTGGCCCCGACCGTCGGCCACTACCAGTTCGTGCGTGACGATGGGCAGCCGCTGGATTTCCAGCCCGGCCAGTTCATCCAGGTCCATTTCAGCTACGCCGATGGCACCGAAACCAAGCGCAGCTACTCGCTGGCGACCATTCACGACCACGCACTGGGCCCGGGCGAGGCGGTGGATATCGCGGTCAGCTTCGTGCCCGGTGGCGCCGCCACCGCGCTGTTCGAGGCGCTGGAGCACGGCGGCCAGATCAGTGCGTCCGGCCCCTACGGCCGCTTCTGCCTGAATCCCGGTGACCACAATGCCCGCTACCTGCTGATCGCCACCGGTACCGGCGTTACCCCGTACCGCTCGATGCTGCCGCTGCTGGAAAAGGCCATGGCCGAACGTGGTGCGCAGATCGTGCTGCTGCAGGGCGCGCGCAGCCCGGGCGAGCTGCTGTACAGCGAGGATTTCTACAGCTTCGCCGAAAAACACCCGAACTTCCGCTATGTTCCATGCCTGTCGCGCGAACTACCCGCCGATCCGCATCCGGACGTGCAGCACGGTTACGTGCAGCAGGCGCTGGCCGGTTTCACGCCGGACCCGGCCACGGACATCGCCTACCTGTGCGGCAACCCGGACATGGTCGATGCCTGCGCCGAGCTGCTGAAGGCCGCCGGCCTGGGCAACCCGCAGATCCGCCGCGAGAAGTACGTAAGTTCAACCCCTTCAAAGGCTTAAGTGGCCTATTGACCTTGGCGAACAGCGGGCGTACCGTCCGCTGCAGGTCAGCTCGGAGTCAATCCGATGCAAGTGGTTATGCCCCCTGAGGGAGCCTTTGCACACGCGCCTAAGTTGCAGCATGTACCGATTCTGATCGGTGACGATGGCTCATACCCAATTGAAGCCAACCGCTACCTCGATGAGCGCAGCAACGGGGAATGGCAACTTCCTCGCGACCGATCAAAAGCAAAAGCTGAGAGTGAGCTCTTTTACGGGCCCATCCCAACCTTGCGCTCGCGAAGAAACATGGCCGCAAGGCTTTCTATTTTTCTCGAATGGTGCATAGACCAAGCCACTGATTGGCGAGAAATTTCCTACAACGAGAATATCCTTCATCAGTATCAGCCGGCACTCCTGAGTGGAGACGGCTCCCCGAGTGGGAGGCAGTTGGATCCCGCTACAGTTAACCTCTACGTCAATGAGGCGTGTCTATTTCTGACCTGGGCCAGCGAGCGCGGCTATCGCCTGCCCATGCAGATACCTGTAAGAAAAGTTGCATACACCTACATATCGCCCACAAGCTCGCAAAGCGGAACACTGCGCTCAAAGACTGTGCGGATCGGGTCTCTAACTGCGCCGGAAGCTCCGATCATCCTCCCTCCTGACAGGGAGGTTGAGATGTGGTTGAAGTCGATTTCGGTGCGTGCGCCCGTAAAAATTCTGATCTTCGAGCTGATCATCCGTTCTGGCCTCAGGATCTCGGAAGCCAATCAACTACGGGTCACCTGTTTTCCAGCAAAAAGAACGAGCGAGAGAACCAACTGGCAACCCGACTGGATATTGGCTGGTGAGGTTCCGCTAGTGCTCAAGTATGGCACTAAGGGAGGCAAGGTCAGTCCTGGGTCAGACCTTGGCACAAGATGGCGTACGGTATTTGTGCCACTAGATCTTGCCGAAAGGATCTGGCACTACATTTCGGTGATTCGACCGACCCAGCTGACGAGATATCACATTGGTGATAGGAAACACACCAAGCGGACAGATCGTCTGTGGCTTGGAGAAGGTGTGAACCGACCTGTGAGCAATGAGATGCTTCGCCGGATTTGGACTTCCGATCGGCATTGTCCCAAAGGATGGCACCCTCATACAGGAAGGCACCATTTTGCGGTGGAGAAGATCTGCGCCCTGACGCGGGCGCAGTTGGCCCTCGCAGGCAACTCAGAGCTGAGTGGTGCTGACTTCGGTTGGTTGCATGGGCTCATGGCCGGACAGGTAAAGATGCTTCTCAGTCCGCTTATGGGGCACGTTGATGAGCGCACGACGATGCAATACTTGCGCGCTGCGGTAGCCAAAATTGGTCGTGATCGAGGGCATCCAGCAATTCGTTGGAATGCGATCATCGACGAGGCATTGACGTGAGAGCGCGTGAAGATACAGGGGGAATGCCTGGGAAATGGGTGGTGCCCTGTACACATCCGGACCTCATTAGCACGGGGAAGATCTATGACTTCTCGATTCTGGCGACTGGTGCAAGTGATGCCCCGCCCATTGCCGCAGTCAGGCATTCCTGGAAGGGGGGATTCACTGGTAGGCCGGAGCTGCTGCGCGATCTATGGCCTACGCTGAGCGCGAGTATTGAAGGCATCGCATCAGACGGTGCAGCTGCAAGAAGGGGGGCACTGGTGTCCTTCTGGAGATTCCTCGATGCACTTGAGGGATACATGGCCTCAAATGGAATTCCATTCAAACGGGTGGTTAGACTTCGCGATCTGACATCCCGGCACGTTGCCCTCTACACAAGCCCGGGTCCGGAGGGTGCATGGGATGCCACTATGGACAGCAGAGCTGCCGTCGTCCGCGCGATTATAAAGACCGCGATTAGCTACCATGAACTTCCAGAGCTAGTACTTCCAGTTTTCAGGATAGCCTCGAATCGCCGCGAGACCCCATCCGAAGAGCACGGATTGGCCGTCATTAGGCTGCTACGAGCGGAGGCACTGAAGGTTCTACAGCGGTGGAGGAGAACGGACAGACTCATTCCTCAAGGACGCGATCTGATCGAGTTGTACAGAGAGAATCCTGAGTTCATGAATGCCCCCGACTTCGTATGTACGGAAGCGGATGCGCACGCGACCTATCGCGCGCTCATAAGGCTGACGGGAAATCCAGTGCCTCGGCGATCTCAGTTGTTGGCGATCTTCGGCAAGCGCATCAAAAGACTCCCAAGCTGGTGGGCGCACTACCCCGATGACCACGAACGATCAGGAAGCGAGGTCGGCTGGCACGATCTGGTTGCCGGAACCTATCCTACTAGCGCAGATGTCTCAATTTTCTTCCTGCTCTTTGTAGCGCGGAGCGCCTGGAACCCCGCAACCGCAGCATCCATGAACTTGAGCGACTGGACGGCAGTCTATGATGAGCAGCATGCATGGATCTATGCGCCTAAGGACCGGGCCAAAGGGACCGCGCAATGGACTGTGTCACGGGTAGGCGATGCGACGGGCTGTCATTCGTTAGTTGAGCTTCTTCTGAAGCGGACAGAAGGGCTTCGAGGCCATATCGAAAGAAACCCGCGCCTGTGCCCTCTCCCAGACGTTGTCGCTCGTAGTCCATGGGTGGGCGTAACAGTGCGCGGACGGCGACAAGGGGTGTATGTAGTAAATCCCCGCACAACTCGAACTGCAAACAACTGGCTCGCCTCTCTGATAGAGCAACTCGATGACGGCACCCGTACAGCTTCCGAGACCATGTCAATTGGACAGTTCAGAGATGTCGCCGCGGCTGCGATCTTCAAGGATTCTCAATACTCGAACTGGGTAATGATGGTACTACTTGGTCACAAGAACCTCATGACCACTAGGCACTATGGCTACCGAAGATCTTCTTTTGAGGAATCCTTCTCGCTTGTGTCCGAAGTGATTGATGACTTGTTCTCCCAGCTTCGGGTCAATCGTGTGTTCGACGTAGCCTTGACGAGGGCGAAGCTCGCAAAGTTGGACGTCAGTGAAGCCGAGATCGAAAAGCTGAATCAAGCACGCCGTCATAAGACCTACGACGGAAGCGGATGTGCAGATCCTTACAGCCCGCCAGCAGTCATTGATCCAGGCAATCCGAGAGATGGATGCACTCTATGCGTCCAGCAGCATAGGTGTGCTTCCAGCGGCTGCCCCAACTGTTTTGTGTTCACGGACAGCCTGGACTTCATCTGCCGGCGTGTGGCAGAGCTAGAGGCAGTTCGGACCTCCGTAGGAATGGTTCGGTTCGATGCTGGATCAGATGCAAGTGACCTGGCGCGGCTTCGCCTAACCGTTCTTCAATGGCCAGCAGATGCAGTGAAGTTCGCCATTGATAAGTGGGCGGCAAGGATAGCCTCCGGTGAGCACATGCCAATCTACTTCGCAGGGCAGCACTGATGAAAATGGTCAACCGGTCTCTAGTAGCAGGCAACCATGAACTCCTAGCTCCTGACGTGGAGGTGTCGCTACTGTCGATTAGTCCGAATGAGCTGAGGTTGGCGCCGGAGGCAAAGCTGAAGCAGCTTCAGAAGCTTGTTGGAATGGGGGACAACTGGGGCGTTCTTCGTATTGACGACGAACATCAGTCTGGCCTACGGACCTCTGATCTCGATCTAAGGCTCTATTCTGGAAGGGGCAAGACGTGCAAGGGGAAGCACTCACCCTTCGTAGTTCGAGAGCTTATGAGGCTGGCGATCACGATGGCGATAATTCCAGGCAAAACCGGGAAGGTGTATAGATACACAACGATCCGGACGCTCATTGCCAATCTTAAGAGGGCGATCCAGCGTACAAATGTACGTCCAAGCTCCAAGAGACTCTGGAGCCTGGTCGAACGCGCTGGCCTGACGCAGAAGTACTCTGACTGCCTTGGGGTGGTTGAGTACTACCACCGACTGGGGTGTCTTCCCGATGGCCCCGCGCCCATGCGTCCAACGGTTCATGGAATGAAGGCTGCGCGAGATCGAACGGGTGAACCTGAGCATACAATCCCGGTCAGCATAGCGAAACCTCATCAGCCATACTCAGATGAGTTCGTCTCTGAAGCAGGCTCGATGGCACTGGTGATGATCGAAGTCGTTGGTCCTACTTTGTTGGATGCCGTAGAGGCCGCACTCGCCGCTACTGAAACTACTCGTGATCTGAAAGACGGTCCCTCGCCATCTCCCAGTCGCCGAGCTGCTCGCGTAAGCAATGCTGTGATCCGGTCATGGGAATGGCGGGGGCCTGACGGGGAGCCGCTTAGGGATGCCCCGCTTCAATTTTCGATGAAATCCGGGCGAAGTGGAAAAACCGTCGCATGGCCGCCTCGGACGTTACCCCAGGCCTTGCGCCTGATAGTGGTTCTACAGGGTGCACACGCTTTTCCGGTGGCTCTTTCTGGCGGTCCCCGACATGGTGAACTGCTAACGATGCAGATCGGCTCGCTTGGCAAGCGAGGTGGTTCCAGTGTTTACGAGTTCAGAACCTGGAAGTTTGAGAATCCCGGAGGGAGGCAGAGTGAAGCGCCAGCGCCGTCAATTGCCATTCAAGCGATTCTGCAGCAAGAGCGCCTAGCGAACATTTTTCGACGGCACCACGGCCTAAAGGGGAACGGCCTGTGGGTTTCCCCAAGATATCCAGATAAGGTGCCGAGCCTTGCGCATGTGTTCAATAGCTTCGTGGAGATACTTGGCCTGGAGCGCTGGCTCACCGATGGTGGTATGAACCCGCATCGATTCCGAAAGACCCTCGCTCGAATTGTTGCTCTAGCGCTTGTCCATGCGCCAAAGATTTTGATGGATGTCTTTGGGCACAGGGATGAACAAATGACAATCATGCGCTACATACTTTCGGATCCAGGAATTCTTTCCGAAGTACAGCAAGTTGTACGTGAGATGCTTATTCTAAAGGGAGTGGAGGCGATCAATAAGGCTGATGAGGTTCAGGGGGCCGGCGCAGAGAAGCTACGGGGGCGTGTGGCGCTGTTCGCGCGCCGGCTGGGTAAGTCCGCCCTTGATCCGCAGAACATCAGGGAGTTCGCCCGCGCGATGACTGCTGAGGGCTCTTCTTGGGCAGTTGTCGCACCAGGAATAGTGTGTACGAACTTCACCGATGGAGGCCTTTGCAACAAGGGGCATGGTCAGGCTAATCCACACTACTGTCATCCTGCATGTGAGAATCAGTTGATTCTCCCTGACGACGAGGATAAGGCGTCCAGAAGCGTTGTTCAGGCCATCGAGACAGTTCAGTACAATCTTGAGTTGCTAGAGCACGCTTTCGTGGATGATGACGTTATGCTCATTGCTCAGTTCCGGGGGCAGATCAAGTCCGTGCTCGGCAGGTGGAAGAAGGTGGACGAATACTTCTCGAAGAGCAGTTTGCTGACGCGCCTCGTACCCAATGTGGTACTTCTGAAATGAGACAAAAGAAGAGTCTTGCCGAGCTTGGAAAGGAGCGGACGGAGGCGTTCGTTGCACGCCTTCGATCAACTATGGCCGAGATTGACAGGGAGATATCGGAGAACGACGGAGTGTATCCACGGAACTCTGGTCGGCTGAATGTTGCAGAGCTGTGTCGGCGGGCAAAGGTAACAGCGGTATCGCTGCACGGAGAGAAGCATGCCGGCACCACAAAGCTCGAGGTGCAGGCCTGGCTCACGAAACTTCGAGTGGACGTTCCTACGAGCGTGAAGGCCGCCAGACGAAAGTCCTACTCACAAAGGCTGGGATGGAAAGAGAGGTACGACGGTATTTCTGCGCAGTTCAAGAACATGTACTCGATCGAGGTGGTGCAGCGAGATGCAAAGATCGCCGCCTTGAAGAAGGAGATTTCTGAGCTGAAGTCACAGATCAAGAAGCAGCGCGAGGCGGGCTCAAGGGTGGTTGGAATCGAGAGCGGGAGAAGGAGAAAAGCGAGTTCGTAATAGGGCATCTCGCAAGCTTCGAATGATGCCCCGCCAGAACTCTTAGGAGCGCGTTCGCACCAGCTCCTCAAGTCGATGAAACTGGTTGTTTCGCTCTAGGTCGGGAGCGGCGGCCCTTACTTGAGCTAGGCATTCATTCAGTCCTAGAGGCGCCCATTGTTGGGATCCAACAACGGCACCCAGCAAATCTAAAGCCTCAGTTGGCGACTGGCTACAAAGGCCAGATTCTAGTAGAAGATGGACGATGTAGTCCGAATTCGCTACCGGCTGAAGCCAGTCACGTACCGCCTTCAATGCGGAAGGGAACTCAACCCGGGCCGCGATGGCGAGTCGAGCTAAGGAGGCAGCAATGCTGGGTGTAGCTAGATTGCGCGATTTTGGCCAAATCTCCTGCCAGAAGGGTTGGACTCGATTTCTCCAGAAGTCTTCGCGTTGATCGCCTGCGGCCTCCAGTGCTTGGGAGAGCGATTGTGCGGACTTCTCCAGTCCATCCTGTGGAAGCTTGCCCAATGCAGATCTAAAGTCGTCCCGAGAGTAGCCTTCCAATTGCCCTAGGGCTGAGTGCGTTAGGAAAGCAGAGAACTGTCCTCGGTGTTCACCAAGGTCGGCGTAGTGACCGGCCGTCAATAGGAACTGCGACTTCAATGCCACCATCAATGGCTGGTACAGTCGCGGTGACCAAAGAAATCCTTCCCAGGCTGCTTTCGCTTCGACAGGGTTGGACCAATCGAAGAGCGGTAGTAGCGTCGCTTCGGTCCACGCCCGGTCTACGCGATACAGGGCGATGAGTCTAGATGCGAGCAACACCCTGCCATGGCGGAATCGATCTACTTCAACATCGCATATGGCGGAAAATGCCGCCTTAAGTTCAGGGGGAAGTAGGTCTCCATCGTTGGGCGCCCTCTTGAACCATAGATTGAGCAAGGCGCGCGTGGCATGCCCAATGGGGTGATTAATCGCCTCCGAGACAGGGTTATCGATTGGCTCGCCGTTCCTTGTCATGCCACTACTCAAGGGGATCGGAAGCGCAAGCACTCGACCGGCGAGAGTCAATAGGAGGTTCTCGCGATTCGCGCCGCTTCTTGAAGTGGCCTCCATCCACCACGCTACTGCAGGTGCGATCTCGGACAGAACTTCATCAGGCATTAGCAGTACCAAAGGCGATGCGTACTGCCAGGAGCGGGCTGCCATTGAATCGTCCGACCAAACCTGAAGCGCCTCGCGCCATCGAACTGCGGGCCAGACGTCTTGGTGAGCGAGGTCGCAGAGCGCGGCAAGGCTATGGAAGAAGCGAGTACGGCAGACATCCCGCCAAGTGTCCTCATAGAACGGTCTATGGGCAGGCCTCGGCGATTCAAGCCATTCAACTAGCTCCTTGCGAGTGCGAGGGGCGACATCGACCTCTCTGCCGTCCTCGAAATCCGGATCTCCGGTGCCGCTCATCCAGTGTGAGAATTCGTCCTTCTCGTTAGGGTCCAATCTCAACTCAGGATGCGCGATGGATATCTCCGCTAGGCGCCTTGCTGCAGACACACCAAGATGTAGGCCCGAGGACTCCAGCTTCGCTAGACGAATCCATACTGCGCGAGCAACCAGGCGATCCCAGCGTTCGGACTCCAGATCATCGCGATACATCTCGCGGGGAGGTCCTGCCAAGATGACATTCTCCAAGCGTGCTTGAGACGCGTTGTCTAGAATTCTCCCCTGGAGAACAAGAAGCCTCAGCACTTCGCGTGCGGTGCACTGCGACCACAGCCACCGCCCCTCATCCAGTAGCAGCCAATCGACCCACTGCTCCTGCTCGATGCAATTGTCCTGGCTGGCCGCAAACAATGCCAGCCGCTTGAATGTGGGATACGGGATCTCGAACCATGCCTGAGCCATGAGCGTGGATCTCGACTCATCCGTAGCTCGAACTGCTAACCAAGCGTCGCGTAGCAGTTCAATCAGGCTAACCCAGTCTCGGAAGGACCGGTTCTGCCAATGGGGCGTGATTGATGGAAGGTCCCAGTAGGATCTATCGACAAGGTCATCTGCCTCTCCTAGATCTCGAAGAAGGCCCAGCGCGTCACAGAGCAGTTGCTGTAGGTCCGAATGCAGGAGCGGGAGTGCCTTCTCCCACTCACCCTTAGACTGATCCTGGAGGACCGCATGTACATTGTCCTCCGCAAGCACAAGGTCCCAGTCAACCAACTGCTTAATTCGCACTGTCTCGTCTGCACCATCGGCCACTTCGCCGTCCCAAACAAATGGACGCCTTAGTGTGATCTTTGGGCTGAGAAGGCTACGAAGTTCCATCCGAAGAGACGTGTTCAGTCCCTCACGTCTAAGACGCTTGATCCAACGATATAGCAGCCCCCCTGACAGTGGGGTCTTGAGTCGGCCACCGAGCACGATTCTCCAAAGAGTTCGCATCTTTGGATCGGGCACACCCTTTGGGGCGTCCAGGCGAATAAGATCCAGCTCCGAGACTTTGCCATCCCGTTCCAGTGTGGCCAGACGCTCAAGTTCGGAGTCGACTAGAGAGATCCAGCGACTATCCATCTGCCCGCCACGCTCTGCAATCCATATGATCAATCGTGGATCGTCCAGATGACGCACAAGCCAGCGTGCGAGCTGGAACATCAATCCATCCCATCGGCTGGCCATACTTCCAGAAGACGCCAGTGTCATAGGAGGAGCGTGATCATAAGGCGCAGGCCTACGAACCAAGCTGAATCTGAGTTCTGCATCCTCCTCCTTAACCGAGGAGAAGCCAAAGCGGGCTAGATCCCTCTGCAAGAATCGCTCATGGGAAAATGCCTCGAGGAGCCACTCAAGCGGGGGAACTGGATTGAACTCCGCGAAGCGCTTCGCGGGGAGGCCTGACTTGTCTGAAAGAGCCCACAGCATTCGTCCAACAAAATCGTCCTGGAGCGTGCTGTCCTGAGGTTGGGCCATGGCGTGCTTCGCAACAATGGCCTCTTTACCTTGAACTCCATCGCGATAGACATCTGCCCAAGTCCTGATTGTGTCGTGCAACGCAGAGTGGTCATGGGTAGCAGGCTGAACCCTGTAGAGGATAGGTCTAACGCCCTTAGCTTCCCATTCAATAGTCTTCAGATGCTCTTTCCCGGCTTCGCAATCTCCGAACGCCCACGCCTGCGGGGTAACCTCACCGAGCATTCGATCTGCTGCTAATGCGTCCATCATGTACCGGAGGACCGGATCGTCAATGCTGTATCCAATGAAGCAAACGACATAGTTGCGAAAAAGTTCGCTGACGAACCGCGCGGCCCAGCGTTCGGTCAAGTAAGCCAAGCCGAAGTCACCACTGGTGGCCACTAGTCGATGGAGTGCTGCATCATCCTCACTCTCCGGAAGCAGGCCATGCAGAAAGACAAGCCCATCCCAGCGGCTGCTCTTAGGGATCGGCAGCATTGGAGCGGGATAGGCCGGAAATGGTTGGCCCATGCGCTTCGCCGCCGCGTGGAAGGTTCGATCGAAGTTGGTAGTCACCAACCGCAACGCGCCATCCCGGCTTCGTGCTAACCGAAGAAGCGCTGCTTGGGTGTCAATTGCTCCCTTCCGACGAAGCTTGGGTCTCAACGATTTCGCTAGGGCGCGCCGAACCGCCAATCGCTGCCCAGGCAGTCGCCTTTCAAGTAGATCGAGAGTCGCGTCGAACTTTGAATGATCGAAGGCGGCACGCTCGATGTCCGTGAATGATGTCCCATTCGACGCATAGATTTGCTCAACCAGTCCTTTGAAACCAGGTAGTCCTGACGGGTAGGAGACTCCGGCGCCGCAGAAGAAGACTACTCGTCCTTCTTCGTGTGCCTGTAGAAGTGCTTCTGGGATGTCTGGCCCGTCGACGATGAACTGCATTGCAACTCCCTCTGAATGCTCTCGAACAGAGTGTAGGTTCAAATCAGATGGAATTGGCCAATCGCAGCGTCCAATTAAGTTCTTCTTTTGAAGTTTGTGCGGATTCAGTCTGATGGTCCAAGAGGTGAGATCTGTCCGAGCCCGCTCAACGCCTCGTCGTGGCAGTGCCAATCATTCTTCAGTAAATTCGGCTTCGAACTCGTGCTGATGTGGCAGTATTGAAGGTAGGGTTTTTGGTCTCATCCGCGTTTAGGAATGTTAAAGCCAACCACAGCGGAGGACCGCAACTTCAGCGCCTCAACAGTGGTTGGCAATTGAACGCTTCCATATGAAGGGACTGCATTCCGATACCCACTCATATGGACGAGGTGCTTATGGAACTAGCGAGTCCAGGGCATCCATTCTCGGAGTCCTCCGGACTGGCTCTGTCTGATGCCGGTGGCAAGAAGCGCTCTCATTGCCTCACAGCAACCTACATATGTGATCCAGAGGGAGAGTCTGGAGAGCACTCCGGTATCGAACTGGTGATGGAGTACGTTGGCAGACCATTCATGTCGATCCCAACTCCATAGTTTGGAGCATGTTTTAGCATGCATCGATCATCTGTGTCCGAATTACCTCCGCTAGCCCCTTGAGGCCGGGCAGGGATTGGCGACGAGTGGGGTAGTACAGCATGAATGGTGCGCCCATTGATGCCCAGTCTGGCATCACAACTTCAAGTGCGCCGGACGAGATTTCGTCCTGCACTCTGAGTTCCAGACAGTATGCCAACCCCAATCCCTGCAACGTTGCAGCGAGCAGAGAGTCGGTGCTGCTCACCCTCAGCATTCCGCTGGGAATTACCTTGACCATACGATCACCGTCGCCAAGTTCCCAGCGATAGATTGAGCCGTCGCCGATTCTGTTCTCAATACAAACATGCCGCCGCAGATCGCTTGGATTCTCAGGTCTCCCAGCATGTTGCAGATAGCTGGGCGCTGCCACGACCACCCACTTAAGCGGATGTGTAAGCTCCAGACCAACCATCCCCTCTGGCACTCGGTCACCGTATCGAATGCCGCCGTCAAAGCCTTCCGCTACTAAGTCCACCAGGCGTTCTTCTATCACTAGATCAAGATGGACGTTAGGCCAGCGTTGCTGAAAGCTCCACAGCACTGGCCAGAGTAGGAGGCGCGCCGCATCGTGTGATAGCGAGATCTTGAGCATCTGGATCTCTGACTGCTTCCGAGCCCGAATCGCGGCTAGACCCTCTCCAATTGTATCTAGGCCAGTGGCTGCATAGCGTTCCAGTTCGCGTCCTTCAACGGTGATCGAAAGCGCACGGGTCGTACGATTAACGAGACGCACACCCAGTCGATCTTCCAGCCGCTTTAAGGCGTGACTTAGAGCTGAGGCAGATAAGCCAAGTTCGAGGGCGGCGGCGCGCATTGATCCATGCCGAGCGATCTCGATGAACGCAGCTAGATCTGAAATGCTTATTCTCTCTAGATCACCTTTCAAGACACTTCACCCGGGTATCGATTACTAAACGTGCCAATGATCCGCCGCACAAAGCATGATTTATGGATCGAACGCAGTGCAGATGCTTCCCCATTATCGCCGAGGATGGCATGGCAAGAAGCTGCGCCGTCGACGCTTTCGATCATTTCTGAATTGAAAGAACTTCAGCAATAAAATTGCTACTTGCGCATGTTCGCCGCAGTAAAGTTGCGTCTCCTCCACGGTCGCTGTACTCAAATTTGCTTGGGCCAGAGTGACCAATCAACTGGGATGAACATGTCAAATTCGAATAGTGATTTGCCTGAGCACGACGATGAAGCCACGCCGGTCATCGGCCGCAGACAGTTTATTGCGGGAAGCAGTGTGGCCATCGCCAGCGGAATTGCTGCTTCCTCGGCATTCGGTGCTGTGCCCGCTGCGGTACTCTCGGAGGCGCAGGGTCAGGGCCGCCCGCGAGCCGGCCTGATCGACCCTCGGCAGGCATATCCTCGGCCACCCTACCCGCGCCAAGAACAGCCTTGGCCGGGGCTTGCGTCGAAGATGCGTCCGCTGCCGGACCACGGTGAGAAAACCTATCGAGGCAATCGGCGCCTTGAAGGCCGCAAGGCACTGATTACGGGAGGAGACTCAGGAATCGGTCGGGCCGCTGCCATTGCATACGCCCGCGAGGGTGCCGATGTGGCCATCAACTATTTGCCTGAAGAAGAGGAAGATGCGCGTGAAGTTATTGCGCTGATACGCGCAACCGGCCGTCAGGCATACGCTTTACCTGGTGATATTCGCAGCAAAGACTTTTGCCTGGATCTTGTGCGCAAGGCGGCATCGGCGTTGGGCTCGATCGACACCTTGGTGCTGAACGCGGCGTATCAGCAGCAGGAGCCGGACATTCTAAAGATTACCGACGAACACCTCGAGAACACCTTCCTTACCAACATCAATGCAATGGTATGGATGACCCAAGAGGCACTGCGTGTGTCTCTTCCGCCTGGAAGCGTCATCATCGTTACTACGTCTGAGCAGGGCTACGATCCGTCCCCCTACCTGGTCGACTATGCGATGACGAAGAGTGCGCAGGTTAGCTACGTTCGCTCGATGGCTAAGCAGCTTGGCCCTAAGGGGATTCGGGTAAACGGAGTTGCTCCAGGTCCTATCTGGACTCCGTTGCAGATCAGTGGCGGGACTGCATCCGAGAAGATTCCGAACTTCGGGGGGGACAAGCCGCTAGGACGCGCAGGTCAGCCTGCTGAGCTGGGTTCAATCTTCGTCCAACTTGCGGCAAGCGACGCCAGTTATGCGAACGGCCAGGTGTATGGGGCCGAAGGTGGCGCTGCACGCCCCTAACTTGCGTCACAGACGACCCCAACTCCTTTCATGACTCAACTACACCTGGTCGCCAACGAACGTAGGAGATAGACCTTGACAGAAGCAAGTTACAGCCTTAGAAACCGCTGCGTTGCCATTACTGGCGCCGGTTCGGGGATCGGACTGGCAACGGCGGAGATGATCTTACGCAGTGGTGGAAGCGTTCTTGGAGGATCCAGGCGTTTAGGTGACTTCAAGCGGCTACAGGATGAGTTCGGCGCTGATCGCGCCTACTGGATGCGTCTGGATGTGCGCGATCCGGATAGCGTGGGTGCCTTCGCATCTTGCGGCATTGATCACTTTGGAAGCGTACATTCGGTAGTGGCCAACGCCGGGGTTGGCTACTACGGCGGAGTCGCTGACGCAAGCGATGATCAAGTCATCGAAATGTGTGAAATCAACTATCTCGGAACGGTCCTCACGGTACGTGCTTTCCTCCCTCATCTTCGTAGCGTTGGTGGCGGGGATATTTTGATCGTATCGAGCGTCGCAGCTCATCGCAGTGGGGCGGACGAAGCCGTCTACGCAGGTACCAAGGCCGCCCAGCTCATTTTTGCGGGCGGCTTGGACCGAGAAGTAAGGAAAGATGGGATTCGCGTGAGTGCCATCTGCCCCGCAGGTACTCATACATCTTTTGCCGTGGGTCACGGTCGCACGGCCGACGATCCCCGTTTGAGCGAATTCATGGCCGCGCAGGATGTAGCCTCGCAGATTGTCTATTGCTTGCAGCAACCGCGGACCTTGCGGACCGGCGTATGGACGACTTGGAGCATGAGCCAGTCCAGCTGAGGTGCTGCCCAGACAGCATCGGTCGGCCACAGTTTGATACCTGACCTCAAGACGCAAGCCAGCCCTCGACCCGATATGGGCGTTTTCCGGAATCAAGCGAGGCAGCCATTCCCCAGCAATAATGCCCGTTACCGGATTACCCCGAGATGTCGCACACATACCTGAAGTCACGACTTGCTCTTCCCACGCTGACAGTTGCTATTGGTCTGGCCCTTTCTTCGCATGCCAGCGCTGAAGCTTTGACGCATGCCTCCTCCGTCAAGCAGTTGGACATCTTGGTCGTTACCGCCACCGGTGCCCAGCAGTGGATCAGGGATGCGCCAGCCAGCATTAGCGTTATCAGCCGCGAGGAGATCGAGCGTAAGCCGGTCACCAGCAGCGGCCAGCTGCTGAGTACCGTCCCTGGAGTGACCGGTGGCTATGCACTGTCCGGAGCGCAGTCGAAGATCCGCCTGCGTGGACTGCCCGAGCAGTACACGCTGATCCTGATCGACGGCCGCCGCCAGGGCAACTCCTCCGGCGTGAACTACCGCGACGACCTGGGTCCGCAGGATCTGAACTGGCTGTCGCCGGACATGATCGAACGAATAGAAGTGGTGCGCGGCCCGATGTCGTCGCTATACGGTTCGGATGCGATGGGCGGCGTGATCAACATCATTACCCGCAAGATTTCCGACCACTGGGGCGGCTCGGTCACCTTGAACCACAGCGTGCCCGATTCATCCACCCGCGGTGATACCACGCAGATGGGTGCCCTTTTCAGCGGCCCACTGACCGACAACCTGGGGATCCGCATCGGGGCCAACGTGACCGACCGCAAGTCCGATCGCCTTGAGGGCCAGACTCCGGGCAGCAAGGCGGAGAATGCCAACCTGCAGTTCCACTGGCGCCTCAACGATGACCACGCACTGACCATAGAAGGGTCGCGCGGCGTGCAGCGCAACACCGGCAGCGGTGATGTATATGCCTGGGGTCTGTCCAAGCTGGTACAGACCGGTTACGTGCTGGGCCATGATGGCCGTTACGGCGACTCCACCACCTCCAAGACCACCCTTGTGCGGAACGACTACCAAGACAAGGGCAGTGCGGTGGGCAACCATTCGAAGGAAACGGTGTTCGATACTGCCTTCACCACCGCTTTCCATTGGGGCTTCGAGCACAGCCTGAACGTGGGTGGTCAGTGGAAGCGCGAGCAGCTGGAAAACAGCGACACCATCGGTACCGTACCTGTGACTTGGACCGGCAGCAGCCGCATCAGCCCGACCAGTGAAGCGGACTCATGGGCCTTGTTCGCCGAAGACCACATCACCCTGCACGAGCGCTTCGTGCTGACTCTGGGCGTGCGCTGGGACAACACCGACAACTACGACGACAACGTGAGCCCGCGCATCTACGGCGTGTGGCACCCGGCAGACGCATGGACAGTACGCGGCGGTGTCTCCAAAGGGTTCCGCGCGCCCAATCTTAAGCAGGGCACCGCTGGTGCGGCCACCCAGTCTCTGGGACGCGGCTGCGGCAGCCTGACCCCGGAAGGCTGGAACAGCCGGCTGATCAACGCCGACGGCACGACCGGCTGCTACATGGCCGGTAACCCGAACCTGAAACCGGAAACCAGCACCAACTATGAGCTTGGCGTGGGCTTCGACCAGAACGGCTGGTCCGCATCGGCCACCTACTTCCTGACCAACTTCGACGACAAGATCGAACAGGTGCCGCTGCGCGAGATCCCAGGCCAGAACACTAGCTTCGTAAACGGCTTCTGGTGGACGGTGGCGCAGAACATCCAGAAGGCTCGCACGCGAGGCGTGGAAGCCAGTGTGACCGTGCCGCTGCACGAGCGACTGAGCTGGACCACCAACGCCACACGCATGTTGGAATCGAAGAACCGCACCACCGGCGCCAGCCTGCTAGTGGTGCCGAAGATCACCGCCAACACTTCGCTGAACTGGAGCGTGTCCGATGCATGGTCGCTTAACCTCAGCGCGCAACACATCGGGAAGCAGCTTGTGTCTTCGTCCAGACCTACCTTCGCCAAGGCATACACCACGGTGGATCTGGTCACCGCTCTCGATGTGAACGAAAACCTGACCTTGCGCGTCGGCGTACTGAACTTGGGTGATGTTTCCACGCTTGAAGAAGGCAATAATTACGACGGCGGCGCACGCACGCTCTTTGTGGGCGCGACCGCGCGCTTCTAAGGCGGGTTGATCAGGTCAGGAGATTGCGTTCGGTTCAGCACGTTCGATCACGTCGATGATTGCAAATGAACTTTGCCGCACTCGGGTTTGGAGAATGTAAGCCCGAGTGCGGCTCTAATCGCAATCCTCCGGTCAAACGCTAGCATTCGAGAGCGAGCCTGTTGGAAGAATGAGGGTCTAACCGAGGTCTATTTGTAGGACGACGCTGGCACTATTCGCTTGGCTCAAGGGTAAAGACGAATGGTCCGACTTCACCCAAGCCGGACCATTCGCCGCAATCAATTACTTCTTCTTCGCAGCCGACTGCGCCTGAGCGTCGCACCTGTCCTTCAGCGCCTTGGTCTGAGGATCGGCAAGATCCACCTTGAACTTCGTCCGGTCAGCCAGCTGTTCACACGTAGCAGGCTTTGCCTTAGGCGCCTCCTTCACTTCCGACTCGGCATGAAGCGCCGGATCATGTGCGAAGGCCGATGCGGACGCTGCAATGGAAGCGAAAAGGACGCTGATGAGGGCAAAACGATTCTTCATGTTGCTTCTCCTAGGTTGATTTCGGCGTTATGCCGGGTGTCACGGCTGGTAGAGGTCGGCTTGGTAGCCGGTAATTTGCACCTCGATGATCACGGGGGTGCTGCCGCGGTTCTGCCAGTACCACCCATGGGTACCTTCAAAGGGAGCAATGAACGTTCCCTCGGCCTGACGCTGGGCGCCTTCAACGGCGTAGCTGGTCCAGGGGCCCTTCACGTCGGGACGCTCGCCGTGCATGTCCACGGCAACATCAGACGTGGCCTTCCAGCTGAAAACCATCCCAGCGCCCTGAGCCATATGGGCCTTCACCTCCTGGCCCTTACCAGGGGCAAGCTCGATCGTCAGTGAGTCCTGCCGTAAAGGAGTGCTGGCGAGAGAGACAGCGGCGGGTTCGAAGGCCTGCTTGCCATTGCTCCCGAAGGCAACCTTGGCCTTCTCGAACAGCGCCGAGACGGCTTCGGCGCTGCCAGCAGATGCCGGAACTGGGGGAGCTACGGCCTCTACCTGGTCAGTGGAGGCTAGGGCGTCCAGACCCAGAACCTTACCTACGCCCGTAGGGTCGATTCCGTACTCCGCGGGAAGCACGGTGGTGAGCAGAATCACCCCTGCAACGGCAGCGGCCAGGGCGGTGGATTTCAGCAGCTTGCGAGTGCTGGGCAGCTGATTGGAAAGCGTGATGGACATGAGTACCTCTGTAGATTCAGGAAACGAAGTAGCCGGTGAGCTGCATGCCAACAAGCACGAAGCCGGCGCACATAAGGGCGGTGTTGATGCTGTACGCCTGTCGATGGAATGACGGCAAGCGGCGCCAGAAGCCCATCACGATCAAGATGCCTGCGAGCGCGAGCAGCTGTCCGATCTCGACCCCCACGTTGAAGGCGAGCATGTTTGGGACAAGCCCGTCAGGTGAGAGCGAGAAATCCTGCAGCTTTGTCGCTAGACCAAAGCCATGGAAGAAGCCAAAGATCAGCACGGCGGCTTTGGTGTTGGGCTGTACCCCAAACCAGCGCTTGAACGCGCCCATGTTGTCCAGCGCCTTGTAGACAACCGACAGGCCAATGATTGCGTCGACCAGGTACGCATTCACATGCAATCCGCCCAGGACACCTAGCAGCAAGGTGGTGCTGTGGCCGATCGCGAACAACGTCACGTAGATGCTGACATCACGCATCCGGTACAGGAAGAAGATCACCCCGAACAGAAACAGGAGGTGGTCGTATCCAGTCACCATGTGCTTGGCGCCGAGGTACGTGAACGCGATGAGCTGCAGGCCGGTACTGTCTTCCAGGAAGGCCTGGTCGCCTTCACTGACGCCATGCGCCCAAGCAACGCAAGGCAGAAGGATGGCTGCAAGCAGGTAGAGCCACGCTTGGGTTCGTTTGGAAATGGTCAACTGCATGTTCCTGGGAGGGGTTGAGATGGACGGGTTCACGCTGCGTCCTCCTTCCGCTCATCCCCTTCGCGGTGGATGAGGCGATAGAGCGCCGGCAACACCAGCAAGGTCAGCAGCGTGGAGGAGATGATTCCGCCGATAACGACCGTCGCCAGCGGGCGCTGAACTTCCGCGCCAGCCCCAACGTTTAGGGCCATTGGCAGGAAGCCCAGGCTGGCAACCAGGGCCGTCATCAGCACGGGGCGCAGCCGGGTCAGTGCACCTTCGGTTACCGCTTGGTGCAGGGGAGTGCCCTGTTCCCTAAGGCTCTTGATGAAGCTGATCATGACCAGGCCGTTGAGCACGGCGACGCCCGACAGCGCGATGAACCCCACGCCTGCAGAAATGGACAGGGGTATGTCACGCATCCACAGAGCCACCACGCCACCGGTCAACGCAAGTGGAACGCCGCTGAACACGATGGCAGCATCCTTGCCCGAGCCGAACGCCATGAAGAGCAAGCCGAAGATCATCACCAGGACGACCGGCACGACCACGGACAGCCGCTTGCTGGCAGAGATGAGCTGCTCGAAGGTACCGCCATACTCAATCCAGTAGCCTTCCGGCAACTGCACCTCCTGACCAACCTTCTCTCGCAGCTCCTCTACGAACGAACCAAGGTCGCGACCACGTACGTTGCTGGTGATGACGACGCGACGCTTGCCGTTCTCGCGACTGACCTGGTTTGGGCCTGGCGCAACTTCAACTTTAGCCAACTGCCCCAGCGGAACGAACGCTCTCTGTTCGCCGGAACTGGCCCCGACGGCGACGGCTACCGGTAGCGATGCGAGCGTCCGGGTGTCCTGACGCAGGTTCTCGGGCAGACGAACGACGATGTCGAAGCGACGATCACCCTCAAAGACCTGACCGACCGCCTCACCGCCCAGCGCAACAGAGATGGTCTTCTGGACCTCGTCGATCGAAACGCCATAGCGGGCCAAAGCACCCAGGTCAGGCGTGATGGTCATAAGAGGCAGACCACTGATCTGCTCTAACTTCACGTCTGCGGCGCCTGGGATGGAACCTGCGGCGTCCTCGATCTGGCTGCCGATCTGCGCCAGCTGATCCAGGTCGTCACCGTACAACTTCACCGCCACCTCGGCGCGTACACCGGCAATCAGCTCGTTCATGCGCATCTGCACGGGCTGGGTGAACTCGTAGTTGTTGCCGGGAATTGCTCGGACAGCCTTCTCCAGCTCAGCAATGAGCTGCGCCTTTGGCTTGCGGGGATCAGGCCATTGGTCGCGATCCTTGAGCATGATGAAGGTGTCTGCGACCGACGGTGGCATGGGGTCGGTCGCTACCTCTGCTGTGCCGATCTTTGCGACAACCTCATCCACCTCGGGGAACTTCTTGATGGTCGCTTCAAGCTGGCGCTGCATGCCGATGGCTTGCGTCAGACTAGTGCCGGGAATGCGCAGCGCGTGAAGCGCAATATCACCTTCGTCCAGATTCGGAATGAACTCAGTGCCCATGCGACTGGCCAGAAGACCCGCCAGTACGGTGAGGACGGCTGCACCACCCACAACCAGTTTGCGAGCACTGACTGCCCGCTCCAGCATCGGGCCATACAGCTTGGTTACGCCCCGCATAGCCTTGGTTTCCTTCTCCGAGACCTTGCCCGTGACAAACTGAGCAACCGCAGCGGGAACGAACGTGAGGGACAATGCCATCGCACCAGTCAGCGCGATAACGACGGTCAGGGCCATCGGGTGGAACATCTTTCCTTCCACGCCGGAGAGCGCAAAGATCGGGATGTAGACGGCGGCAATGATGAACAAGCCGAACAAGCTGGGCTTGATCACCTCGGCACTGGCGCTGGCGGCCAAAGCAAAGCGCTCATCCCGGGTCAACAGACGCCCCAGGGCGTGCTGACGCTCGCCGAAGCGGCGCAGACAGTTCTCAACAATGATGACCGCGCCGTCGACGATCAGACCGAAGTCCAGCGCACCCAAGCTCATCAGATTTGCTGAGACACGGTTCTGGACCATGCCGGAGATGGTCAGCAGCATGGTCAAAGGAATGACCGCGGCCGTGATCAGTGCGGCGCGAAGATTTCCGAGCAGAAGGAACAGCACCGCAATGACCAGCAGGGCACCTTCCAGTAGGTTCTTCTTGACGGTTTCAATGGTGCGGTCGACCAGCTCCGTACGGTCATAGACCGCATGCGCGCGGACACCTTCTGGAAGCGTCTCGTCGATCTCCTTCAGCTTGGCAGCGGTTCGCTGAGCGACTTCGCGGCTGTTCTCACCAATGAGCATGAATGCAGTACCAAGTACCACTTCCTTGCCATCTTTGGTCGCTGCACCCGTTCGCAGTTCGGTGCCCTCGTGAACGTCTGCGAGGTCACCGACGCGAAGCGGCAGCCCCTCGCGATTGGCGACCACGATCTTGCGCAGGCCGTCCATGTCCGCCACTTGGCCAGGAACGCGCACAAGGTACTGTTCACCACTCTTTTCAATGTAGCCGGCACCCACGTTCGCATTGCTGCGCGCCACGGCCTCCATCACATCCTGCATGGTCAGCTCGTACGCCTGAAGCTTGCGCGGGTCAGGCGTGATGTGGAACTGCCGCACATAGCCACCGACGGTGTTGACCTCTGTAACACCTTTCAGATGTCGCATCTGGGGGCGTACCACCCAATCCTGGAGGGTACGAAGCGCCATCGGCGTCCAGGTCTCTTCAGCACCCTTCTCGGCTTCCACGGTGTACATGAAGATCTCACCGAGACCGGTGGCGACCGGGCCCAGCGTTGGCTTCAGCCCAGTTGGGAGCTGGGATGCGGCTTGCTGCAAGCGCTCGGCCACCTGCTGCCGCGCGAAGTAGATGTCGGTACCGTCTTCGAATACAACGGTGACCTGGGAGAGACCATAACGCGAGATGGACCGCGTGTACTCCAGCTTGGCTAAGCCGGCCAAGGCTGTCTCGACGGGGAACGTTACCCGCTGCTCTGCCTCCAGTGGAGAGTAGCCCGGTGCTTCGGTGTTGATCTGGACCTGGACATTGGTGATGTCAGGGACGGCGTCGATTGGCAGCTTGCTGTAGTTCCAGATGCCCAAGCCTGACAGCGCCAGGACCAGAAGCAGCACAAGCCATCTATGCGCGATGGACGCGCGAATGATTCGCTCTAGCATGATGGATCCTTAGTGGTCGTGGCTGGCGCCAGACTTCTCGATGTCTGCACGGATCAGATAGCTCTGCTCGGCGACGTACCGCGTTCCGGGCTTCAGTCCGCCAAGAACCTCTGCCCACTCGCCATCACGCTTTCCAAGCTCAAGCATGCGCACCTCATAGGTATCGCCCACCTGCGCAAATACGACGGTAAAGTCGCGAAATCGCTGGAGCCCTGACTCTTTGACGGCCAGTGGAACAGGTGTCTCGGCAATGATGACCTCGGCCGAGACAGCCATTCCTGGACGCCACTTGCCGTCACCATTGGGGATACTCACGCGCGCAACCACGCTTTGGCCGCTGCTTGCCAGCGGAAGCAGGCTTTGGAGCCTACCTTCAGTCTCCAAGGCACCCGTGGCGGAACGGATCCGCACTGCTTGACCTGGAGCGAGACGCTCGGCGTCAGTGCCCAGAGCTCGTAGATCGACCCAGACCTCTGACAGATCGGCAACGTCGAACAGTGTGTTGTCGGCGGCCACATCACCAACACTGGTGTTGCGCGCAAGAACGATGCCGCTGAAGGGAGCAATCACCGCGTAGGTGCGCATGCTGTCATTGCCTTCAACCGTCGCCAGCGTCTGCCCTGCGGAAACGCGTTGGCCCATCTCGACCGACACGCTGCGGACAATACCTGGGAATCGTGCTTTGACGGCGGCCTGGCGGCCAGTGTTGACCGCGATGTTCCCCATCAGCGTGACCGTATCGCGGATAGTGCCAGCGGTAGCCTCTTCCACCACCACACCCGCATCCTTGGCAGCGCTTGGCTCGATGGTGGTACGGCCCTCATAGGACTGATAGGACCAGGTGTGTGTCTTTCCTCCTACCACTGCGTCTGCCTTCACGTCGAAAGAATGAGGTTCCACGACCTCGCCGTTCCCCACGAGATAGTCGTTTTCGGCGGTGAAAGTGAAATCATTGACCTCACCGTCGAGGCGCTTCAACTGCATTGTTGCCTTCACCTCATTCGGTGAGATCGGCTTGTCATTTCGATAGGCGTAGAGGCGGAACTGAGGAGGCGTGTTGGTTTCATAGACGGTGACTTCAAGTGCGAAATCACCATCGCGGAGCATGCGACCGCGGTTGGGGCCGCGCTCGTAGTCGCCGGCCGCGGCGGTGGACTCTGCGGCTTCTTTCTCAACCGGCTTTTCACCGCCACAGGCGGCCAGTGCCAGCGGAAGCAACATAAGAAGGGCGTAACGATTCATGGGCGGATATCCTGGGCGGAGGCGGTGAGGCGATCTGCCTCGACCAGCAATCGGAGATAGAGTGCGGCGGACTCGACTTCGCGCTCACGAAGGTCGAACAGCGTCTTCTGCGCCTGGCTCAATGCGAGATAGGAGAATCGACCCTCCTCGAAGCCACGACGGCTCTGATTCATCGCCTGCTCCGCCTTGGGGAGCTGCCGCTCACGAACGGAGGTGACCTCCAACTGCGCTTGGCGCAGCTGTTGATAGACTCCGAACAGCTCCTGGTTGAGCTCCAACATTTGTGCTTCACGGCGTGACTTGAGCGCACTCAGTTCGTAGTCGACTTCGGATACCGAGTAGGCTGATCGACGCCGGGTTCCCAAGGGAACCGAGATCGACATGACCAAGCCACTGTCCTTCGTTGCTTCAAGACGGCGAAGTCCAAATCCAACACTCACGTCAGGCTTCGCGCTGGAAACGGCGACATCGCGGCGCGCGGCAAGAATTCTGGACTGGGCATCGAAGGCACGTTGCTGTGGCGCGTTCTGAAGGCGTTCGGACAGCGTCTGGTAGTCATCCAGCGGGGGGAGGATGTTTGTATCGCCGGCGACGGTGTCGAAGTCAGCGGTGAAAGAGCCCCAGGAAGACGCAAGCGCCATGCGCGATGCCTCCAACCGCTGGACTGCTTGATCACGCTTGAGCTCTGCATCGGCCAGGGCGATTTCAGCGGCCCTCAGGTCTGAGTCCGGGTTCCGTGCCGCAGAGACCCAGCGGGCCACCTCTCGCTGGAGCGCGCGGGCCATACGAATCCGCTCTTCCGCATGCTCGACATGCTCCTGCGCCGCAAGCACGTCGATGAATCGACCAGCGGTGCGTGTGGCGATGGCCACCCGGGTCACATCAGCCTCTCGCTGGGCTGCATCGACCTCCGCGCCGCCAAGCGCTTGGCGGGCCGCCCGCTTGCCACCCAGTTCCAGAATCTTGGATACCCGGAACGTTGCCTCGGCAGCGTCCATACCTCGCACGCTGCCACTACCGGCCACGTTCTCCAGTTCTCCGCCGAGCACCAACGGGGCTGCTAAGCCCTCTCGCGCCGCACGGTTCTTTGTCGCCTCTATTTGTGCGGCATCTGCCTGCACGCTTGGGTGAGTGCCAAGGGCGCGGGCAACCGCATCCTCCAGGCGCAGCACTTCGGCGGCGTGGCCAGGAAGGGCCACACCGCAGGCGCCGGCAACAGCCAGCGCCCACACACTACGGAATTTCACGGAAGCCTCCGGAAAGAAAGTCAGAACGACGCGCCGCGTCCCGCTACACGGGAGGCGCGCTCAGGCTGCTAGAGCGCAGCTAGGGTCGTCAGACGATCGGAGGTCGGAAGGGTGACGCCGGGTGCCCTGCAGGCACCCTCAGAAGTCGCAGAGCATGGACTTCACCGGCCAGCGGTAGTGAAGCCAGGTAGACGTGGGGCGTGAACAAGCTTCCAGCGAAACTCGCGTCTGCCTGATGCAGTACCGCATGAGCGCCAGTGGCGTGATCCGGGTCCAGATTGTCGCCCGCACCGCCGGCATGTGAATGGCCATGATCCACCGCTGCTGCGATGTCATGTTCCAATCCGTGCAGTTCGCTGAGCTGGATCACCATCGGCCGCGCAACGACACTCAACAGCATCAGCGCAAAGAAGCTGATCCTGAGGGCAAGGCCGTGGCGGGCGGAAAGACGCATATGGGTTAGCTTAAGCGGGGCTGGCTGGGGTTGTCGAGGGGCCGAAACTGGGCGCAGCCCATCGGAAATACCCCACATAGGGCGGTGGCCGGGCCTTAAGCGCACCCGGCCACCGCTCACCGCTGCGGTTTACATCTTCTTGATCAACTCGTACTCCCCTCCGGTGCGGAGCAGAAGCGTTACGGGCTCCTCGCCCCTGTTGCGCCAGAACCATCCGTGGTTGCCATCGAAGGCAGCCAGGAGCACCCCCTGCTTGGTGGCTTCCCCTCGACCCTTCTCATAGCTGATCGCTCGACCGCCGCCGTCTCCGTGGGTGTCGAAGTTCACGACGCCGCCTTCAACAGACCACTGGTAGCTGGCGCGCTCGCCCGCCTTCATGACGAGCTTGATCTCGGTGCCCTGGCCCGGCGTCAGGACAACCTGTTCTTCGTCCCGCCATTCGGCAGCGGTGGCCGCATTACTCGCGGCAGGCTTCTGAGCAACTTCAACGGTCTTACGGTTCTGCGTGGACACCTGCGTCAGCAGGGCGGCTGCCTCGTCTTCGGCGGCCTTTGCGTCCATCGCAGCGTCAGCTGCCGCTTCCTCGGCAAGCTGTTCCTTGATCTCCCCCATTTCCTTCAGACCAAGTACCCGACCAACACCAGTGGGATCGATTCCGTACTCAGATGGCATCACCACTCCAACCAGGAGGATGATGGCGATGCCGGCGGCAATTGCGGTGGTGCGTCCCAGCTGGCGGCTGGTGGGAAGGTCGCCTTCGGCGGGCTTACTGTTGTACATGATGTAGTTCTCTTGAAAGTCAGGAAACGAAGTAGCCAGTGAGCTGCATGCCGATCAGAATGAATCCGGCGCAGAGCATGGCGGCATTGGCGGTGTAGGCGTGCTTGAAGAAGCTGGGCGTGCGGCGCCAGTAGCCCATTGCGATCAGAATCGCGCCAAGCGAGAGGATCTGGCCGATCTCCACGCCGACGTTGAACGCAAGCAGGTTGGGCAACAGACCATCGGGTGAGATGTCGTACTCGATGATCTTGGTTGACAGACCAAAGCCGTGGAACAGGCCGAAGATCAACGTCGCAACCTTTGTGTTTGGCTGGAAGCCGAACCAACGCTGGTAGGCGCCCAGATTGTCCAAGGCCTTGTAGACCACAGACAGACCAATGATTGCGTCGATCAGGTAGCTGTTGATGCCCACGTTGAACAGCACACCCAGCAGCATCGTTGTGGAGTGCCCGATCGCGAACAGCGTCACATACAGCGCGACATGCTTCATCCGGTACAGGAAGAACACCACGCCCAGGAGGAACAGGATGTGGTCATAGCCGGTGGCCATGTGTTTCGCGCCCAGATAGGCGAATGCGATCAGATTTACTCCAGATATTTCCTGGATGTAGCCCTTGTCGCCTTCGGCGATCGCGTGAGCCAACGCCCCGTCAGCTGTGAGTAGCAGCATGAACAGGGAAAGCAGTGCGAGTAGAGTTCGCGGCCAGTGCGACAGTAGTGGGGGTTGGAGAAGGACGCGCGAGAGCGTCCCGGATTCAGAACTGGGGATCATGATGAGGATCTACGAATGCGGTCAGCGGACCTCCGCCAAAGCTATCCGCTACGACACTGGGAACCGGCGCAACGTGCTACGAGTGCGCAGAAGGCGCGCACGGCACGTCACACGGATCACTGCGCGTAAGCGGGGTCCGGGCGGGGAACGAATGAATAATTTCTTGCAGCGACGAACGTCCAGTAAGGATTGACTGGACGGGCGCTGCCAAGCCTCTGCTCAGTGCGAGCACGAGGCCTGGGTCTCAGGCGATAGGAGGCCTGAACAGGGATGAGCGATGATGCTGAAGCTCTGCCGCTGGCTGGTGCCAGGGATGGATATCGCTCAGATCAACTCGAGCGGGTCCAGCAAGGCTGGCCAAGATGCCTACAGAAGCCGTCAGATCGGCCTGGTGCAACAGGCTGTGCAATCCAACCGCGTGTTCAAGATCACGGTCTGCGGCATCACTCACCCCAACATGGGGGTGACCATGTTCCACCGCAGCCTGCACGATGTGCTGCAAGCCGTGCAGCTCACCCAGATGATTCAGGACGGGTCGCACGAGCAGACTCGCCACCAGCATCATGAAGATGCAGCTGCGCAACAGCACGCTGGTTGGTAGACGAAGGGATCGCACGGGCAAAGACTAGAGGCTTGTTCTGGCAAAGTCGATATGACAACGTCGGGCGCGAGCGGTGAAAATGCCCTCTCGCGCCCCTTGTTCAAGTTTCCGTCATCCAGGCCAACGAGGGTGCACGTCGTCGATGACATACCGATGTGAATGCTTGCCGTTGGAAGAGGCGTGTTCCGCCCAGTGGGGATGGTCCGCAGCCAGATCGTCGTGACCGTGGGAAATCTCGTCCGGGTCATGGGCGGGCCAGATTCTCCAGGCGAACACGAATCCGGCGATGCCGACTACTGCCAGTGCCATGATCGCCACTGGCATTCCAAACTTCGCACCCACGGTTCCCGCCAGAGGGTAGGCAATCAGCCAACACACGTGGGAGAGAGAGAACTGCGCTGCGAACAGGAATGGCAGATCGGTGGATTCCGCTGATCGTCGCAGCAATCTGCCGCCAGGAGTCACCAGCCCCGCATAGCTCATCCCCAACAATGCCCAGCCGGCGAGCACGATGGGCCAACCTATGGAGGAGGGCGAGAGCAGCCAGGTAAGACTGAGGGTCACAAGTACAATGCACATTGCAAGGGCTGCGGAGAGCATCACACGCCTGTCAGCCACCCGATCGAGAACCTTGGGGAGGACAAGCGCCGTCAGCATCGAACCGCCACCGAAAGCTGCCAGCGCCCATGCCACCTGTGACTCTGCTCCGCCGAGAACGTTGCGCACCACGACGACAGTGTTCACGAACACCATGGCGCCGCCGGCGGCCGCACACAGATTAAGGGCAAGCAACCCTTTCAGCCTGGGCGTCTTCAGGTAGATCCGCATTCCTCGAATCGCGCGGGCGTAGGGACCGTCCTTTCTCAGGGAAGGAGCAACGAAGGGGAATGCAGTTGAGAACACCAGCATGGCGGATATCACGAAGCCTACGGACGTACCAGCGAACAGGCCGTGGAAGCTGATCAGCGTCAGCAGAGCAGCGGCCAACGCGGGACTCAGCAGGCTCTCCAGGTCATAGGCCAGGCGCGACAGGGACAGTGCTCGGGTGTAGTCGCGTTCCTCCTTCAGGATTTCCGGGATCGTCGACTGGAACAGAGGGGTGAAGCACGCCGAGGCCGACTGCAGCAAGGCAATGAGCAGGTACACCTGCCAGATCTGGTTGACGAACGGCAGACAAAGCGCCGCGCCCGCCCGCACCAGGTCGAGGGCAATAAGCACCGGTTTGCGTAGATTTGCCGGGACGATCGCTCCGGACAGAGGGGCCAACAGCACGTAGACAATCATCTTGATTGCCAGAGCCGTACCTAGCACAGCGCCCGCCTCAGCCCCCGCCAGGTCATAGGCCAAAAGAGAGAGCGCCACGGTAGCCAAGCCCGTGCCGATCAGCGCGATAACCTGCGCAGCGAACAGGTTCCTGAATGTTGGAAAGCGTAGGACCTCGATCATGGCTCACCTCTAGATGGAACAGTGGAAAGCGCCGCTGCCCTGCGGATCGTAATCCGATCCGTAGGGCAGGACGTGAAGCCGTGGAAGGGGCTTGTGCTCAATCGACTTCGGGTACCGGCAGGGGGTCTTCAATGCCCGCGGCCTTCCTGCGTGCAGTTCTTCGGAGTACCAGCCCGCACAGCGCAGGCAGCACGAACAGCGTCAGTACGGTTGCCGTGGCAAGACCCCCGATAACCACTGTAGCCAGTGGCTTCTGCACTTCGGCGCCCGTACCCGTTGCAATCGCCATCGGGACGAAGCCCAGGGAGGCAACCAGCGCGGTCATAAGAACCGGTCTGACGCGCTCCATTGCACCCAGTTCGACCGCCTCATCTGGCGGAAGCCCCTCGTGCAGGCGTTTCTTGATCGCGGAGATCAGAACCAGGCCGTTGAGCACCGCGACACCAGATACCGCGATGAAGCCCACAGCGGCTGAGATCGAGAAGGGGATTCCTCTCAACGCCAATGCGAAGAATCCACCGGCCAGAGCAAGTGGCACTGCAGTCAGTACCGTACCTGTCAGCAAACCGTTGCCAATCGCCATGTAGAGGACGGCCGCAATGAGGATGAAGCAGAGAGGCACAATGATCGCCAGTCGCTTCGTTGCTGCCTGCAGATTTTGGAACTGCCCGCCCCATTCGATCCAGGAACCGGTGGGCAACTGCACCTGCTGGCCAATAGCCGCCTTGGCGTCGTCAACGAAGCTACCCAGGTCACGCCCGACCACATTCGCTTCCACATAGATTCGACGTTTGCCATTGTCGCGGCTGACTTCGTTCAGACCCTGCGTGAAGCGGAAGCTGACCAATTCACGAAGCGGAACAGACTGACGGCCTTCCTGACTGCCTGGCGGCAGCATGACCGGAACGGCTCCCAGTACATCGAGATCGCTGCGGTCCACACGGGGCAGACGAACCACTACGTCGAAGCGCCGATCACCTTCGAAGATCTGGCCCGCCATGCGACCTGCCAGCGCAGCAGACACTGTGTCGGCCACTTCCTTGACGGTCAGTCCGTAACGGGCGATCGCGGCCCGGTCGAATGCCATGTCAAAGGTCGGGAAGCCTCCCGTTTGCGCCACACGGACATCCGATGCGCCCGGAATCTTCTTGAGGACGCTCGCAATCTTGTCAGCGCTGCCGGCAAGCGCCGTCAGGTCTTCGCCATAGATCTTGACTGCAACGTCGCTACGAACGCCGCCGATCAGCTCATTGAAGCGCATCTCGATGGGCTGGGTGGCGTCATAGTTGTTACCAACAAGAAAGGCTGTCTTCTCTCGAATCCTCTCGATCACCTGCTCTTTGGTCTTCACTCCATCCGGCCATTGGTCCTTGGGCTTGAGGATCACGTAGTTGTCGGACGCGTTGGGCGGCATGGGATCTGCGGCCAGGCTTGCGGTACCGGCCTTGGAGTACACCGTCTGTACCTCCGGCAACGTCATCAGTGCCTTCTCAAGAGGAAGGTCGATGGCGACGGACTGCTCGATCGATGTGGACGGGATGCGAACGGAGGACAGGTTGAGATTCTGCTCATCCAATGTGGGCATGAACTCCCGACCCACAAAGCCAAAGGCCACAACGCCGGCCACCAGGACGCCAAGACCACCGGCCAGGTAGGGCATGGGTTGGCGGATTGCGCTGCGAAGCATCGGCTGATAGCGGCTCTTGGTGGCAGCGACTACCCGTACTTCTTTCTCGGAAATGTGGCCCTTGAGCATGACCGCCACCATCGCCGGAACGAAAGTGAGGGAGAGCACGAATGCAGAGGCCAGCGCCAGCATCAGGGTAATTACCATCGGGGAGAACATCTTTCCCTCGACGCCCTGGAAGGTCAGGCATGGCACGAAGACCAGGAAGATGACCGCCTGCCCATACACGGTCGGGCGGACCATCTCCTTGGACGAGGCGATCGTTTCATGCAGCCGCTCCGATAGATTGAGTGGGCGCCCAAGTGCATGCTGTCGCTCTGCCAAACGGCGCAGCGCGTTCTCGACGATGATGACCGCGCCGTCGATGATCAGGCCAAAGTCGAGCGCACCCAGACTCATCAGGTTGCCAGAGATCCCGAGCTTGTTCATGCCGATCGCGGTGATCAGCAGGGACAACGGAATCACCAATGCAGCAATGACAGCAGCTCGCCAGTTTCCGAGCAATGCAAATAGGATGACCACGACTAGAAGAGCGCCTTCGGCCAGGTTCTTGGCGACGGTCTTGATCGTTGCGACAACCAGCTGGGATCGGTCCAGCGTGGGAACAATCCTCACGCCCGGCGGCATGGTCTTGCCGATCTCCTGCAGCTTGTCACCCACTGCGGCCGCCACAGTTCGGCTGTTGGCGCCAACCAGCATGAGTGCGCTGCCAACGACGGTCTCGTAGCCATTGCGGCTGGCGGCACCGCGGCGGAGCTCACCGTCAACGACCACACGTGCGACGTCTCCCACTGTTACGGGAACTCCGTTGCGATTGCCCACAACGGCACGGGCAATCTCGTCCACGGAGCGGATGCGGGCGTCTGCGCGCACCAGATAGGACTCGCCCGACCTCTGGATGTAGTCTGCTCCGACCGACAGGTTGGCATCCTGCAACGCGTCGGCTAGGTCGGTATAGGAGAACCCGTACTCTGCGAGCTTGCTCGCATTGGGCTCAACGACATACTCCTTGACGTAGCCGCCGAGGCTGTCGACGTCTGCTACGCCCGGCGTCGTGCGCAGCTGAGGCCGCACAATCCAGTCCTGGACTGTGCGCAAGTAGGCCAGACGTGCCATGTTGTCCGTCAGCCGTTCCCCCTGATCAGTCAGGAACGAACCGTCGCTTTGCCAGCCAGGCTTACCATCATTTCGCGGGGCATCTTTGCCATCTGGGTGGGTGAATTCAACGCTGTAGTGGAATACTTCGCCCAACCCGGTCGAAACCGGGCCCATCAGCGGTTCGGCACCCTCCGGCAACTGGGGCCGAGCCTGAGTCAGTCGCTCGGTGACCTGTTGGCGCATGAAGTAGAGGTCTGCGCTCTCATCGAAGATCACCGTGACCTGGCTGAAGCCGTTGCGCGAGAACGACCGGGTGTTCGCGACGCCCCGAAGTCCTGCCATCGCGGTCTCGATCGGGTAGGTAACGCGCTTCTCGACCTCCACTGGACTCAGCGTCGGGATGACGGTGTTGATCTGGACCTGCTTGTTCGTGATATCCGGAGTCACGTCGATCGGTAGCAGGTTCAGTTGCCACCCGCCGATCACCGCAATCACCAGTGTGATGAACAGAACCAGCCAGCGGTGCCGTACGGCACCCGTAAGTACTTGCTCGATCATTACTCGTCTCCGCCCGACTTTTTCATCTCGGCCTTCACCAGAAACGCATTACGGGTAGCAACCGGGGTTCCCGCAGTGACGCCAGAAAGGATCTGCGCCATACCACCGCTACGGAGGCCAATGAAGACCGGCTGTGCAGTGAACCCCTTACTGGTTCTGACGAAGAGGACGTCTTTTCCGTCGATGTTCTGGACCGCCTCTTCCGAGACAGACAGCCCCTCACCCGATCCGGAAGCGGTGACCAGCCGGACCTGCACACCGTCACCCACAACCAATCCGTTCGCCTCTGCGCTCGGGGTGATTACGACTGTGGCAGCCCTTGTCAGCCCACCTACGGCGGCAGCAACTGAACGGACCTTGCCTGAGGTGACGCTTCCGTCGGAGCGGGTAATGGACGCGCTGTCGCCGGCCTTGATCCGACCGGTGTCACCCGCACGAACGGAGGCCTGAATCTCCACGCCATTGGAACCTGTGACCCTATAGAGGGAGGCCTGCGGCTCGACGAAAGCGCCCAGAGTCACTTGCGAGCTGCTGATGGTTCCATCGATAGGGCTGATGACGTTGACGCTACCTCCTCCATCCACATTGGCGGTGCGTGCCACCAGGGCAGCGCGTTGTGCTTCTGCTTGCGCTGTGAGATAAGCGGCGCGACTCGCCTCGGCCTCTTGTCGTGCCAACACGCCCTGTGCGAGCAACGACTCATCGCGCTTGACGTTCTTTTCGGCGAGGGAGAGGCTGGCGCTGGCCACACGAAGGTCAGCCGCAATACGGGCCCCATCAGGGCTGGCTACGCGTGCCAGCACTTCGCCCTTCTTCACCTTGTCGCCCACCTGCCGGATGACATCGGTGACGTTACCGGCCGCACGTGCCACCACGACGGCCTCACCACCGGGGATTGCCACGACCGAACCCGATGCGGTGATGTTCGCCGCTACCTGAGCGGAAGTGACGGGCTCCACCGAGATCCCCGCAGCGGCAACATACTCCTTGGGAATCGCGACTTCCTGAGCCGCCTCCGCCGGCGCACTGGCGCTGGCTTCGTCTTTCGCGGGGTCGACCACCGTCTCTGAAGGGGCGGATAAGCGTGCAATGCCAAATCCTGCGCCAAGCGCCAAGGTAGCCACGCCGATCATCGTCAGGGTGTTAACAGCCGGAATACTTCTCTTCATCTACATGTCTCCAAAGGCAATCTGACCGCTGGCCACGGCGAGCGATGCGTAGGCGGCAACGCGTGCGAGTCGTGCATCCACCACGCTCAGCCTCGCGTCCGTCAGCGTGCGACGGCTAAGCAGCAGCTCAACCAGTGGGGTTCTACCGGCCTCGTATCCCAAGCGCGCCATTCGGTAGGCTTCCGTGGCTGCTTCCTCTCCCTTGGAGGCAGCGATCAGTCCTCGCTTGGCGGCGTCAACACGCGCAAGCGCAGTCGCACGGTCCGCCTGGCTCTGGAGGCGTGCGGCATCCAATCGAGCACGGGCGGCGTCGCTCCGTGCTCGAGCCGCGCTGATCCCGCCACTGTTCCGGTCAAACAATGGGATGCTCAGAGACACGCCGACGACCAATGCGTCCCCACCGGCGGCGAAGTTGCGACGGCCTGCGGTGAGGTTCAGGTCCGGTGCCCGCTTGAAGCGTTCAGTGCGCAGAACCGCATCGCTCGCGTCGACGTCTGCCTTCGCAGACAGGACAGATGCCGAATCGACGTTCGCAATTGCGGGCGCAACCCACTCGCGCACCAGGAGTGACTCGGACGTGCCTGAGTAGGGTTCCGCTCTTCCCGCCAGTACTGACAGTTGCTCGAGAGCTGCAGCCGCCTCTGCCTCTCTTGAGGCGGCAATCGCTTCTGCTGAGCTCAAGCCTGCCTGGGCTTGTGCTACGCGCAGGCTGGCCTCCTTTCCTGCGTCAACCAGCGCCTGAGCTGCCTTCAGGTCGCCTCTGGCGCGATCAACATCTTCGGCAGCAATGTCGCGCCGTATCAGCCCAGCTTCGGAAGACGCGTAGGCAACAGCCAAGGCTGCGGCGAATTCGACTTGCGCCTGGTGCTGGCGAGCTTCGGCCGCCTGCAGCCCTTTCTCTCCCGCCTGGATTCGAGCCCCACGTTGGCCAAAGATCTCGAGTGGCTGGCTGATGGTGTAGGTCGTCTGCCGCTGGCTCGCGCCATTGCTGGGGGGAGCGTTGAGATTCTCTGCGAGGGCATCAATGGTGGGGTTACGTAGCGCTCGCGCTTGGCGGGCTTCGCCCGCAGCGGCAGCTGTGTCGAACCCCTTTTCCTGAAGGAAGGGGGATTGGGCCCTGCTCTGCTCGAGCAACGCGCTGAAGTTCGGGGCGTCCGAGGCATAGGCCGCAGAGATACTGGTCAGGGCCAGCATCACCGTCAGGGCAAGCAATGATGGTTTCATGAGGATCCGGTGCAGTGGGGCCGCAATCTCGGCCGTCTTTCTGCACTACGCGGCCTGCGCGGCCTTCCCCTCGAATCCGGCGAAAATTTATTTCCCGCGGCTCAGTGCATCTGTCAGTTTGGCCCGCGCTCTCAGGACGCGACCCTCTATCGTTTTGAGACTGATACCCAGGGCGGAAGCTGCTTCAACCTGGGAAAGGCCGACGAAGGCAGTCAGAACCAGAGCTTCACGCAGGCTCGGGTCGATCGTGTTGAGAACCCTTCTTACTTCTGCGAGCTCAAGCTGAGAACCGGCAACCTGCTCTGGCCCGGCCTGCTCGGAATGCAGGGCGCGTCCTTCCTCATCATCCAAAGGCTTGGCCCGAAACAGGAAGTGGCGGACGCGTCGAAACCGTTGCGTATCACGAACCTTGTTGATTCCAATACGCATCAGCCAAGGAAGTACCGAGCGCGTCGGATCGTACTCTGACAGGCCTCGCCAAGCGGCAACGAATGTCTCCTGCACGACATCATCGACGTCGGTTTCGGGCAGACCCATGCCTCGAACCATCTGCTTGATTGCTGGCGAGTGACGGCGGACCAGGCGAGCGAAGGCCTCAGCATCACCCGCCGCAGCTTCAACTGCCCAGTTGTTGTCGTCCTCGATGGTCACAACGTTTGTGGGGCTCAGGGAGAGTCGGTGCGAAGTGCTTCAAGGAGTGCCTTGTCGTAGGCCGGCCGGTGCTCGGGTTTCAAGCCCTCGCGCATCTCGAACACATGCTCGAGCGTGATGCGCTGGAGATCGCCCGCAGCCCGCTCCACCTCACGACTTGCACGTTCCACCTGGGGGTTCCATTTGGGGTCAGCCGCGATGGCGTCCGCCAGCTGGCGGTTGGCAATCCGCAGGCGCGCTTCGATCTCACCTCGCCTTGTTGCGAACAGCTGTTCCTTGGCCTGGAGGATCTGCTTCTCCGAGTCGTCCAGAGGCACCACGGCGTGAAGGCGTTCATGGAGATCGCTGTGCCCAGGATTGAGCGAGTGCCAGATCCAGCCGATAGCCAGCGCGCACACTACGCCAATGATGGCGCCAGCGATTGTTGCCAGCGGCAGCCTCATGAGGGGTCCGATTGCCATCAGCGTTCCACCAGTAGAGCGTATGGGGACATGGAAGCTGGGGCCGCGACCCATGTCGGGCGCGAGGGTGCCTGGGTGACAAAGAAGGCGGAGCCTACTCCTCCGCAGGTAAGCACCGCCGCGAGCGCCGCGCATGCGAGTGCCCGGCGGAACTCTCGCTTACCGGCCCATTGCGAAGGGGAAGCTTCCTGGGACAGGCGTCGGACCAGGCTATCGGTGGCCCGATCATGGCCGTCTGGCCTTGTAGCTGCCGAGGCTCTGGACAGCCAATCGTCTAGATCATTCATGTGGAGATCTCCTCATCCTTCCCTACTTATACGCCTGCCGTGGGGAGATCCCCTCAAACCTCTGATTGCTGACCTCCCCGCGGGTTCTCAGATTCACCGATGAGCACCGGGGCGAAGCTGATCCGGCACTGGGAGGTTCACAGGTCTGGACGTGATTAGTGCCGTGTCAAGAGTTCAGAACGGATGCTTCAGCGCACACGGTTCTAGAGCATCCGAGAAGCCCAGTGAAGAAGGAAGCGCTCTTGCTCCGCCGTTTCCACGGCTCCGGGACGAGCACTCCGAACTCTGGCCATAGCTTCTTCAGCGCTTAGGCATGATCTGCTCTCGAGCAGTAGCATCGAAGCCACGGTGCCCGCTCTGCCAAGCCCTCCTTTGCAATGAACGACTACTTTGTCACCGCGGAGCAAATCGTCAGTGAGGACGGGGCCTAGTCGTGTCCACTCGTCCAAGAACTGAGGATCCGGCGCTTCTCCATCACGAATCGGAAGACCATGCCAGTGCAGGCCATGAGCGCGCGCGCGTTCGGGTAGCGACCCTATCCCGAGATCGTCGAACTCCCACGGTTCAATCAAGGAAAGCAGATGGCGACATCCCCAAGCTGAGACGGACGCTAGATCGAGCTCGAGATCTCTACACCACGAGCCCGTCATTGCAACTTTCTGATGCTTACCGGGGGCAAAGGTAACGCCTATGGTTCCTCCGTTGGCACCGACGGAAAGTCCCGCAATCTGCAACGGATGAGACAAGCTAGTTCTGTGCACAGAATCCTCGAGTATTGGGGGCTGGCGGTGTCTCACTGCGGCGTCCGAAGATTGCATCCACGGCACACTCCATCCACTAAGGCCGCGCCTTGGGCTTTGTGCTGCCTGGATTGAGGCGCTCCTCAAGACGCTGGATCACCAGCTGCAGCCCCTCGTCTCCATCAGAATATGGTGCAGCGAAGAGAGGGGCTTCAATCCAGAGGAAGTGTTGGCCGGGATGCACGTAGGCCCCGTGATCATCCAGCAACAGTGCCTCGCCAAGTTCTGCCGAAACGAATCGAAGGTCCTTCGTCGGACCGTCCCATTCGATGTATGGGAGATGTTGAGACCATTCGGGAGCGCGTCCCTCCAGCACCAAGAGGGATGTAATCTCTGCAACAACCTTTTGGGGTACAGAGGTGAACATGACGATCCGATTGAAGGTGCTGCTGGCATAGTTTAGGAACTCCATCAGGCCGGGTCGGGGTATTTGACTGACGGCATTGGAGATAAGTGTTCCCTCAAGGTCCAGTGCAAGAATGATTGGACGCATCTATCAAGTCTCGTGATTCTTGGTTCAGCTGAGCCAGGGAAGTGGGTAATCGAGGGCCTCTGTTTTGACTAGATTTCGCCCAAGGATGGAGCTGCAAGCCAGTAGTCATCGCCTATCTTCAGTATGCTTTCCAGCGCTACATCGATCATCAGTGGTCGTCGCCAACCTGTGTCAGGAAGGAAGCAATAGTCGGTTCTTCGAAGTTCACCCGCGGCCGCCTTTACTACCAGCCAGCGCGTCCTCCTTCGCATCTCTCGGGAAAGCACTTCTAGTGCGGCGTCCTCGTTGCCACCGCTACTAAGGAACTGGCTCGCTGCTCCCCTTACAGATGACCAGAGCACGTATCGTTTCCGCCCCAGGCTCAGACGAGTCCACTCCTCATCCTGACTTCTCAGGATTTCATCTACGCGGTGCACTCCGATACGGTGACGGCGCAGCAATGATGTGAGATAGGCGCTTGCCTCTCGATCCGCTAGCTGGCGCCAGATCCAAAGTCTTGCGTGTTTATCAAGCGTCGGGCGCCAAGCATCAAGCATCCCCTTGAGCGCTGCATCAAGGTCATCAGGAAGAATCAGGTCATCGACGTAGGACCAACTGACCGGTTCGTAGAGAGAGCGCTTAACGGCTCCGTTGCCTGAACTGGAACCGGTCACAACACCTGCGCTTTTTAGGAATTGCAGGAGTTGCTGGGCGACAGCAGGGTCTGAGGAAACGGGCGCGCTAACGGAAGTGGAGCGTTCAAGCGCACACCAGGCGCAGGTGTAGAAAGGACCAAGCGATACGACAAGTGAGTCGAGCTCGGGCCACGAAGGAAGGAGGGTCTGTTGGCTACGGCCATAGATCACTCGATCCCCGGCAAATTAACCAGTCCGGATGCTACCAAGGCGGCACGATGTCGTCTACATGATTTTCATGTATGCCGTGCCCCGGTCATAGATTTCCATCCGCTCCTTGAGGCGGACCGGATGGCTACGAAGACGATCTATCAGAACCCGTACCTCCGTTTGGTCGGAAAGCTTCGGGAGCATCGGGAGATCTTGGGCATCAGTCAGACTCAGCTTGCTGCCCATCTGGGGTGGCCCCAACAGCGCATTTCTTCAATAGAGTCTGGATCACGTCGTCTAGACGTTCTCGAATTCTGCCAAATGGCATCTGCGCTGGGTGTCTCTCCAGCTGAGGTGTCTGATCTGATCTGCAAGGCTCTAAAGGCAGTGCGAGTCTCGAGGATCAATTGACAAGGCTCACATAAGTCGAAAGTCTTATTTCAAGCATAAGTAATTGATTTATATGCTTTAAATAAGTTTTCCGTTGTTATTTAGTACGTCAGCAGCAAATAGGTCCGGCTGGTGCCGGCCGCTGGCCGGCAACCCCACGAACCTGGTAGTGCCGGCCGCTGGCCGGCAACGGCACGAACCCCGGTAGTGCCGGCCGCTGGCCGGCAACCGCACGAACCCCGGTAGTGCCGGCCGCTGGCCGGCAACCGCATGAACCCCGGTAGTGCCGGCCGCTGGCCGGCAACCCTGGAAACCGGAGGCGACCCCACGCCGCCCCCGGTGCCCTGCCTTCAGTACTCGATCCAGGCATCACGCCAGGCAGAGCCGGTACCCGGGCGGTAGGCCTCTGCATTGATGTTGCATCAGGCGCCTTCCGGGAACGGGCGGCAGGCATACAGCTTGCCGTTGGTGCCCTTCACCACGGTCTGGCCCGGCGTGTAGCTGCCGATACCCGCGGGGTATACGAAGTCGTAGTCGTCAGCCGGCGGCGGATCGATCGGATCGACCGGATCCGGCACGCGGGTATCGAGCTGGAACAGGTGGCCTGGCTTCAGATAGACGCGGTTCCCGGTAGCCGAGGCGACGGGCGTGATCACGCCGTTCTTCATCACCCCCACGCGCGCCTGCTGCGCAGTGCCATTGACCTTGTGGGCCAGTGCCAGCGGCCACTGGTTCGCAGCGGTCTGGCCGGCGGCAAGGGTGATCTGCGGGCTTTCCAGATCGTTGCCCTGGGCGTTGAAGACCCGCAGGGTCAGGACGGTGCCCACGTCCAGCGCACCACGGGCAGTGACCGGACCCGCGTCCTGCCACTGCGGCGGCGGGGTCACACCACCGCCCCCCTCGAAGCGCACGTCTGCGCAGGTATAGAACGCCTCGCCCGAATCCGAGCGCTGCCAGGTGTTGTAGATGATGTGCTGGCCGCTGCGCTTGGGTAGCGGGCAGTCCAGCTTGTAGACGTCACCGGAGACCGGCACGTTGCCCAGCGTGCAGAATTCCTGCAGGTCGGCCCAGCGCAGCGGGCTGCCTGGTTGCCAGCCATCGCGGGTGACATAGAACTTCCACTCGCGGGTGGCATGCGGGGCCGGCGCCTTGAACTCGAACGTGTAGCGGCCACGGGCGTCGGCTCGGATCGGCGAGGTCTGCCAGTCACTGCGGTTCAGATCCAGGCCGCGGTACTTGCTGTTGCCGCCGCTGCACAACTCGCCATCGGGCACGACGGCCTGGTGGTTGCCATGGGCCTCGGCCTGGTTGATCCCGGCCCAGTCATAGAACGGTTGCGCACCACCGATGGCCTTGGCGGCAGCGCAGGCGGGGTTGGTCGGATTTTCGGGATTGCCCTGGTAACAGGCATAGACACGGCTGGCGGGTTTGGACAGGGTGCCGTGGGCGAACGCGCTGCCAGAGGTGGCAATGCCTGCGATCACAGACAGCGCGATGACGGTCCGGTGTGACAGATGCATGGAGATCTCCTGTGGGTGGTGAAACCCCGCGAAGTCTCGACATCCCGCCCGCCCGCATCCATCGGATTACGTTGAAAAAAGCATCGCGTGGTTGCATATGGGAACGGCTTCACACTCACGCGCTGGCGCGTCTCACGCTATGCAGGGAACGGCGCTCTGCCACCGTTCCCTGTACCCGGTCTCAGTATGCAATCCACGCATCGCGCCAGGCCGCACCCACACCCGGCCGGTACGCCTCGGCGTTGACGTTGCACCATGCACCTTCCGGGAACGGGCGGCAGGCGTACAGCTTGCCGTCGCTGCCCTTCACCACGGTCTGGCCCGGCACATAGCTGCCGATGCCCGCCGGGTACACGTGGTCGAAATCACCGCCCGGTGACGGTGTACCCGGGTCGGGCACCTGGGTATCGAGCTGGAAGCGGTTGCCGTCCTTCAGGTACACGCGGTTGTCGGTGGCCGAGGCGGTCGGCGTGATCACGCCATTGGCAAGCACGCCCACGCGCGCGTGCTGGGCACTGGCATTGACCTTGCGGGCGAGCACCAACGGCCACTGCGCGGGTGCGGTCTGGCCGCTGGCCAGGGTGGCCTCCACACGTTCGACGTCATTGCCGTTGGCGTTGAACACGCGCAGCGCCAGCGTCGTGCCAACCGGCAGCTCACTGCGTGCAGTGACCGGGCCGGCGTCCTGCCATTGCGGTGCCGGTGCGGCCCCTCCGCCTCCCTGGAAGCGCACGTCCATGCAGGTATAGAACGCCTCGGTCGAATCCGAGCGCTGCCAGGTGTTGTAGATCACATGCTGGCCGGTGCGCTGCGGCAACGTGCACTGAAGCTTGTAGGTGCCGTCGGCCGACAGCGGCGTATTGCCCAGCGTGCAGAACTCCTGCAGGTCGGCCCAGCGCAGCGGGCTGCCCGGCTGCCAGCCTTCGCGGGTGACGAAGAAGCGCCAGTCGCGCGTGGCGTGTGGTGCGGTCGCCTTGAACACGAAAGTGAACTTTCCATTGGCATCGGCCTGGATCGGCGTGGTCTGCCAGTCACTGCGGTTCACGTCCAGGCCGCGGAAGGTCGGGTTGTTGCCGCTGCACAGCTTCCCGTCGGGCACCACGGCCTGATGGTTGCCGTTGGCGTTGGCCTGGTTGATGCCGTTCCAGTCGTAGAACGCCTGTGAACCGCCGATGGCCTTGGCCGCGGCACAGGCCGGGTTGGTCGGGTTCTCGGGATTGCCCTGGAAGCAGGCATAGACGCGGCTGACCGGCGTGGTCATCGTGCCGTGGGCGAACGCGCTGCCGGCCAGGCACAGGCCCGCAGCGGCGAACGAGGTGGCCAGCAACAGCGGTGTGGATCGGAATGACATGGCGCATCCTTGTGGTCGTCGAAAGGGAACGGTGACCGCAGGAGCTGCGCTGCGCGGCGGACTTTCGGCGGCACCACGGCGAGTATCGAGTCGCACTGCAGGCGACGGAACCATCGCAGTGCCGATCCGTGACTGCGCATGTGAAGCCCTTCCCGCAGGCTTCACGCAGGGCTGAACGGATGCGCTGGACGTCACGTGACCGGCGTGGCATCGATCACGTCATGGAGATCACGCGACGCAGTCCCGGTAGCCACGCGATCTGCCTGGCACGAGAAACAGCCATGCGCCGCGTTGTGCAGCTGCACGAACGCCACCGACGGGTCGGCAAACAGTGCATCCAGGTGGTCGGCCACCTCGGTGCCCGCGCAGACCTGGGCACCGCACATCAGCGCGGCGTGGTCATAGGCACGCATCGAGATCATCCGGCGCTGCACATACGGGGGCACCTCGCCCGGCGGCAGGACGCAACGGGTCACGCCGCGCTGCACGAAGATCGGGCCGGCGGCGCGGTACGGCGAATGCAGCGGCAGGTGGACGTGGGACAGCAGGAGCAGCTCGCTGCCAGGCGCGGGATCGCTCAGGCTGATCCGGCAGGGATGTCCGCCGTTGGCGCCGGCCCAGCGACGCTGGATGCCGAGCGTGGCGAGCGCGCTGTCGCTCATCTCGAACAGGTGCAGGAAAGGGCGGTGGTCGATGCCGCCGAGGTACCACGCGTGCATGGGCGTCTCCTTGGGTTTTCCGCGGATTGTGCGCATGCGCCGGTCGCCGTGCTCGCCGTTTTCAGACCCCGCATCGCCGTCGGGCCGGAACACTGGCCCTTGGGGTGCTGCTGGCCGCCGCCGATGCCGCCCTGCACGGGCCAAGGCCGAGCGCGGGACTGCCAGGTCTGCGCGCCGTCGGCGGCGGATTCGTCATTGCCCATCGCCGTCGGCGCGTTGCCCGTGTAAGTTGGGTCACATCTTCCGCGGCAGCCCGTCGTGGTCGACAGGAACGTCCTCCAGGGGAAACGAGCACGATGCAAAGACACCACCTCGCGCTGGCCGGGATGCTGGCCAGCCTGATGCTTGCCGGGTGCAGCCAACCGCCGCCGGCCGCCGCCGGAAGCGCCAGCGATGCACCCAGCCGCCGCTTCGGCACGATCGACTTCCAGCCCTGCACGTTGTCCACCGAAGGCGCCAGCGCCAACGTGGAGGCGCAGTGCGCCACCCTGCAGGTGCCGGAGAACCGGGCCCAGCCCGATGGCCGCCGGATCGGCCTGCGCATCGCCTGGCTGGAATCGGGCAGCAGCGGCGCCAGCCAGCCCGACCCGGTGTTCTTCCTGGCCGGCGGCCCCGGCCAGGCGGCCAGCGAGGTGGCGGTCATCGTCGATACCGCACTGCGCCAGGTGCGCAAGCAGCGCGACGTGTTCCTGATCGACCAGCGCGGCACCGGCGGCTCCAACCCGCTCAGCTGCCTGGGCGCGGACGGCAAGCCGCTGCAGATGGACGAGGATGCCGCGCCTTCCGAGGCATCGCTGCGCGACTACGCCCAGCGCTGCGCCGCATCGCTGCAGGGGCGTGCCGATGCGCGCTTCTACACCACCACCGAGGCGATCGCCGATCTGGATGCGGTGCGTGCGGCGCTCGGTGTGGACCAGCTCAACCTGGTTGGCGGCTCCTACGGTACCCGCGTGGCCCAGCGCTATGCCGGGGCCTATCCGCAGCACACCCGCAGCATCGTCATCGATGGCGTGGTACCGAACGAGCTGGTGGTCGGTGGCGACTTCGCGACTACCTTCGAGGATGCGATCGCCCTGCAGTCGGCGCAGTGCCGCAAGGATGCCGCGTGCAGCAAGCGTTTCCCGACCGACACCCGCGTGCAGCTGCGCAGCGTGGTCGACACCCTGCGCCGTGCACCGGTCTCGGTCGAGTATCGCGACCCGGGTACCAACGCACCCCGGCAGGATGTCCTGACGCCGGACAGCGTGGTCGGCCTGGCCTTCGCCTTCTCCTACGTGCCGCAGTATTCCTCGCTGCTGCCACTGGTGCTGGATGAAGCCGCACACGGGCGCTATGCCCCGTTGGCATCGCTGGCGCGCGGCGCGAACCGCAGCATGGATTTCCAGATCAACCGCGGCATGCAGTGGTCGGTGATCTGCAGCGAGGATGCGCCGCGCTACCACGCGCCGGCCGAGGACCCAGAGCGGCTGTTCGGCAATGAAGTGGCCAGCGCCTTCTTCGCCGCCTGCCCGGTGTGGCCGCACCGTCCGGCACCGGCAACCGATGCCGTGCCGCTGCGCAGCGACGTGCCGGCACTGCTGTTGTCCGGTGAGCTGGACCCGGTGACCCCCCCGCGCTACGCCGCACAGGTGCTCAAGGGCCTGCCCAATGGCCGTGCGCTGGTCGCCCGTGGCCAGGGCCATGGCACGTTGACCGCCGGCTGCATGCCGCGGCTGCTCGGCCAGTTCATCGACAAGACCGATGCCAAGGCGCTGGATGCCGGCTGCCTGGACACGCTGAGCTACGTGCCGGCGTTCACCTCGTTCAACGGATGGGAACCATGATCGTCGCCGACAACCTGCACAAGGCCTTCGATACCCGCACGGGCCGCATCCAGGCGGTCGCCAACGTCGGCTTCCGCGCCGGCGATGGGCAGATCACCGGCCTGCTCGGCCCCAACGGTGCCGGCAAGACCACCACCATGCGCATGCTCTACACGCTGATGACCCCTGACCAGGGCAGCATCAGCGTCGATGGCATCGATGCCGCCGGCAATCCGGTGGAGGTACGTCGCCACCTGGGCGTACTGCCCGATGCGCGCGGCGTCTACAAGCGTCTGACCGCGCGCGAGAACATCGCCTACTTCGGCGAGCTGCATGGCCTGTCGGCCGAGCGCATCCGCGAACGCATCGAGGTGCTGTCGCACGCGCTGGACATGGGCGACATCCTCGACCGGCAGACCGATGGCTTCTCGCAGGGCCAGCGCACCAAGACCGCGATTGCCCGCGCGCTGGTGCACGATCCGCGCAACGTCATCCTCGACGAACCGACCAACGGCCTGGACGTGATGACCACGCGCGCGCTGCGCCGCTTCCTGCTGGGCCTGCGCGAAGAGGGTCGCTGCGTGATCCTGTCCAGCCACATCATGCAGGAGGTGGGCGCGTTGTGTGACCACATCGTGATCATCGCCAAGGGCACGGTGATGGCCGCGGGCAGCGCCGATGATCTGCGTGCGCAGGCCGGTGAAGCCAATCTTGAGGACGCGTTCGTGAAACTGATCGGCAGCGAAGAGGGCCTGCACGCATGAGCATGATGTCGACCCTGATGACGGTGATGCGCAAGGAACTGCGCGACCTGTCGCGTGACCGCCGCACGCTGCTGCTGACCCTGCTGTTCGGGCCGCTGCTGTACCCGGTGCTGCTGCTGGGCATGGGCAAGCTGGCCGAGAGCCGGGTGCGCACCCAGATCGAGGAGCCGTTGCAGATCCCGACGATCGGCGCGGAGAACGCGCCGAACCTGGTGCGCTTCCTCGCCGCACAGGGCCTCAATGCCGCACCGGCGCCGAAGGACCTGGCCGAGGCCATCCGCAGCCAGGATATCGATGTGGCGCTGCGCATCAGCGGGGACTTCGGCAAGGACTGGGCCGAGGGCAAGCCGGCGCTGGTGGAGGTGATCAAGGACAGCACGCGTCGCGCGGCCGAGGTACCCAGTGCACGCCTGGAGGCGGCGCTGGCCACCTACAACGGCCAGGTCGGTGCCTTGCGCCTGATGGCACGCGGCATCGATGCACAGGTGGCACGCCCGCTGGACGTGGCGCGCCAGGACCTGGCCAGTGCCGAGGCCAAGCGCGGCATGATCCTGTCGATGCTGCTGCCGGTACTGCTGACGCTGACCTCGTTCATCGGGGGTGCCTACCTGGTGATGGACGCCACCGCCGGCGAGCGCGAGCGGCAGTCGCTGGAACCCCTGCTGGCCACGCCGGGCTCGCGCAGCGCGATCGTCAGCGGCAAGATCGCCGCCGCCTGCGTGGTCGGTTTCGTGTCGCTGCTGCTGACCCTGGTCGCGTTCAAGGTGAGCGCGCAGATCGCACCCGGCAACATCGGCCGCCAGTTCAACATGAACGTCGGCTCGATGCTGCAGATGTTGCTGGTGATGCTGCCGATGCTGCTGATCGGTACCTCGCTGCTGACCTTCCTGTCGGCCGCGGCCAAGAGCATGAAGGAAGCACAGAGCCACATGACCTGGCTGATGCTGCTGCCGATGCTGCCCGGCTACGCACTGGTGGCCTATCCGCTGAAGAGCGAGATGTGGCAGTACGCCGTGCCGTTCCTGTCGCAGAACCAGATGCTGCTGAAGGTGATCCGCCACGAGACCATCACCCCGACGGTCTGGGCGATCTACCTCGGTGCCAGCCTCGGCTTGGCCGCCGTGCTGTGGTTCGCCGCCGTGCGCCGCTACCACAACGAGCGCCTGGCCATCTCCGGCTGACCCCAAAAAGGGGACGGAGGGGATTAAGGAAGGTCTGAACAACTCCGCTGCTGCAGGCGACAATAGCGCACCAGATTGGGGTGACGATCGATGCAGCTGACGTTCGGTGATGCCGAGACCCTGGGCCAGCGCAAGCGCACGCGGCGGGAGATCTTCCTGGCCGAGATGGAGCAGGTGGTGCCGTGGCAGGCGCTGCTGGCGCTGATCGAGCCGCACTACCCGAAGCTGGGCCGTCCCGGCCGCCAGCCGTACCCGCTGGCGACGATGCTGCGCATCCATTTCCTGCAGCAGTGGTACGCGCTCAGCGACCCGGCGATGGAAGAGGCCTTGTACGACACGCCGGTGATGCGCCGGTTCGCGCGGTTGGGCGGCGTGGACGCGATTCCCGACGAGACCACGATCCTCCACTTCCGCCGGTTGCTGGAAACCCACGGCCTGGCCGGGCGGATCTTCGAGCGGGTGAATGCGCATCTGGCGCGCAAGGGCCTGAGCCTGCACGCGGGCACGATCGTGGACGCGACGATCATCGCCGCGCCGAGCTCGACGAAGAACGCCGAAGGCAAGCGCGATCCGGAAATGTGCCAGACGAAGAAGGGCAACCAGTGGCACTTCGGCATGAAGGCGCACATCGGCGTCGATGATGAATCCGGCCTGGTGCACCACGTCGAGTGCACGGCGGCGAACGTGGCCGACGTGACCCGGGTACACAGGCTGCTGCACGGCCGGGAAGACACGATCTGTGGCGACAGCGGCTATACCGGTGCCGACAAGCGTGAAGAGTTGAAGGATGTGGAGGCCGGCTTCCTGATCGCGGAGAAGCCGTCGAAGTTGCGGGCGATGAAGAACCCGCGCGAGCGGCGTTACACCGAGCGCTGGGAGCGGTACAAGGCGAGCCTGCGCGCGAAGGTCGAGCATCCGTTCCGGGTGATCAAGCGCCAGTTCGGCTACACGAAGGTGCGCTACCGCGGCCTGGCGAAGAACGCGGCGCAGGTGCTGACGCTGTTCGCGCTGTCGAACCTGTGGATGGCGCGCCGGCGCCTGTTGCCGGCGATGGGGGTGGTGCGCCTGTAAGGCGGGAAAACCCGCCAGAAACCGCCTGAAAGGGCGGGAAATTGATCAAATCGACGCTGGTCCGGCGCTCTGACGCTGAAATCCAAGTGTCAGAGTGCGTTGTTCAGACCCTCCTTAAGTCGTTTCTGCCCCTCCCGTCCCCTCCTTGCGCGGGCGGCCTTGTCTTCGCATCGCCACCGGCCGCCCGAGCGTCTTCTCTACCATCCGCAGGAACGCAGCATCCCCCAACGGACGCTGTTTGGCGCTATGACTGCGGATTGCGGGCAGATCGGCGGACGCATTCACATCGCGCAGGAATCGCGCATACACCGCCGTCCTGTTGCGAGCGGTCGCGGCCAACGCTCTGAATGCGGGATGCGGGGTCAGCATGGGGTCATCGCGTCGTTGAAGGTTGCCGTGCACGCTGGACCACGGATGATCTTCAGCACTGACCGCAATGCCGGCACGAACGGGATTGCGTTCGATGTAGCGGTATACGCTGAGCAGGTAAGCGTCGCTGTCGATCATCGAGGAATGGAAGCGGCCCTGCCACAGGGGACCGGTGCGGCCGTGCCGCTGGTTGAAAGCCTGCACATAGTTGTTGCCCTGCATGCGCATTGCATCGGCCAGCCCACGCTGCGTGGATGGCGTGGCCAGCAGGTGGATGTGGTTGTCCATCAGTACGTAGGCATGCAGTGCGACGCGGTGCTTGAGGAAAGCGCTGTGCAGCAGATGCAGGAACAGTTGCCGGTCGATGTCGTCGACAAAGATCGCACCCTTGTTCACACCGCGCTGGATCACGTGATAGGCCTGGCCGGCCAGCATCAGGCGCGCTTGTCGGGGCATGGGATTCCCAGGTCGAAGGGGGCCTCAGCCTGGCATCGGCACCGTGGCGTACGGCATCAGGTAATGCCGCGCAGGCGTATCGGAGGAGTCAGAAGCGACTTAATCCCCTCCGTCCCCTTTTGCGTACCGCGCGGGCGTTACCCCCATCTCGCGCTTGAACACGTTGATGAAGGAACTGGGCGTGTCGTAGCCCATCGACAGGGCGACGCTGATCACCGGTTCGCCTGCCAGCAGGCGTGGCAGTGACAGCAGCACGCGCAGGCGCTGCCGCCACTGGCCCAGGGTCATGCCTGTGGCGGCCTGCCAACGGCGGGCGAGGCTGCGGCTGGACAGTCCGCTGGCGGCTGCCCACGCTTCGACGCTGCGCAGGTCGTCCGGCGAACGCGCCAGCGCCGCCGCGATCCGCCGCAACCGGCGATCCCGCGGCTGTGGCAGGGCAAATGGCAAGGGAGTGCTGGCACGGATCTCATCGGCGATGACGCCGGCCAGGCGTGCCTGCGCAGCGTCCAGTGCCTGATGGGGCCAGCGCAGTGCGCGCGTCACCGCCGCCTGCAACAGCGCATCGGGTTGGAAAATACGGGGCAGCGGGGGCAGATCCAGGCCGGTATCGGCGCGGACGTACAGGCTCCAGCCATCGAATGCGTCTGCCCCTATCAGGGCGTGGGGCAGCAAGGGCGGTATCCAGGCAACATGCCCCGCCGGCAGCAGCCAGTGCAGGTCGCCGGCTTCGATCCGCAACAGGCCCTGATGGGCACCCAGCAACTGGCCGCGCACGTGCTGGTGGCGCGCGGTGCGGCGCCGTCCCGGCACCCGCAGCTGGGAGGCCATGACGAGAGGACCGCCTTCAGCGTTCGCCAAAGCGGGGTCAATCAGCACAGGTGATGTCTGATCTGCCATATCCAATGGCAGTTATACGGCAGAACTGCCGATGACTGGGCGTCACACTGGGCTCCCGATCCCACAGGAGCATCACCATGCAGCCGCAGGACATTCTTCCCGACCATCAGAACGAGGTGCAGGTAAACGGCCTCACCGTGCGCAAGGGCAGCGTCGGCGCCTTCCTCGCCAGCGTCCGTGACTGGCAGGACCCCGCCAGCGATGACGCCACCCGCGTCACCGCCGAAGCAGATCTGCGTGGGCTGCTGCCGGGCCTGCATGCGCTGGGCCTGTTCCAGGTGCTGGCCGCGCGCGATCCGGCACTGCAACGCCTGATCGACAGCCTCTCCTGAAACGAACACGGCCCGGACATGCCGGGCCGTGTCCTCATTGCGGGGGCGGAAACGACTTAATCCCCTCCGTCCCCTTTTTGCGGTCAGGTGCCGCCCGGGGCGAATACCAGGGTACGGCGGGTGGTGACCGGTGCGCTGACCGGCTCGAAGCGCCAGCGCTTGACCGCGTTCATGGCTTCGCGATCGAAGACGCGCGACGGTGTTGCGCGCAATACGCGGGCGTTGGTCACTGAGCCGTCGGTGCCGACGGTGATTTCCACCAGCACTTCGCCGGAGGTGCCTGCACGCAGTGCCTCGGACGGATAGCGCGGCGCCGGGGTGCTGACCGGGCGCAGGTTCGGCGCCGCAGCGGCCGCTGGAGCCGCGGCCTGGCGTGCGGCACTGGCCTGCTGGGCGGCGGCCTGCTGCTGCTTCAGCTCGGCTTCGCGGCGCGCGGCGGCCTGGCGCTCGGCTTCCTGGCGCTCGTTGTCGCGGCGGGCGGCATCCTGCTGCGCAGCGATCTGCTTGGCCGCGTCGGCTTCCTTGGCACGCTGCTCGGCCAGGCGCTGCTGTTCGGTCTGCTGCTTGCTGCGGTCCTCGGCGTCCTTCTTGGCCTTCTCGGCTTCGGCCTCGGTGCGCTTGGCCGCGTTCTGCACGCCCTTGGCCAGGCCGTCCTTCAGGCGCGGCAGGGCCGGCGCGGATGCATCCACCTTCTCGATCAGTGCCACCAGTCGCTGCGCTTCGGTGTAGTCCTCGCGCCCCAGGTGCTGCTCGGCGGCGATCAGGGTGTACGGCAGCAGGTCGGTCAGCGCGCTCTTCACCGAGGCGTCGTCCGGGGTCTTGTCGCGCAGGGCGAGGTAGTACTCGATGGCGTTGTCGCCGGCCGGCGCGTACATGCGGTTCTCGCGCAGGGCCTGGCTGGCCGACTCACGCAGCTGCTCGGTGCCCATCGACTGCACCTTGGCGGCGACCACCGGTGCGGCCGGTGCAGCGGCGGTCGGGGCGGCGGCCGGAGCCGGTGCTGCGGATTCTTCCTTGCCCGAGCAGGCGGCCAGCGCCAGTGCCAAGGCAACCGGCAGCCACCGGCGCGCGGCGGTGATCGTTGAGACGTGCGACATCCTGCTCCCCTTTAGAAGACGACGTGACGTAAATCATTGATATGCATGGCCGGGGCCCGTGGTCCAGGCGCGGCAGGGTGGCGTTTCCCGACGCCACCGCCGGCAACGGCGAGGGTGCAATCTAGCATCCCGGCCACCGCCCCGCACAAGGGGTGGTGGCCGGGTGGGGCCGCGGCGATCATGTCGTGGCCGGCGGCGACCTCAGTGGTCGTGTGCCTTGTCGTGCGACTTGCTGTGGCCGTTGGACATCAGCTTGTCGGTCCAGGCGATGCCGATCGCCGACAGGATGAACACGCAGTGGATGATGGTCTGCCACAGCACGCCTTCCTGGGTCATGGTCGTGCAGGTATCGACGCCAGCGTTGTAGAAGCTGGTCGAAGCCGAAGACACTGCTGCCGCCCATTGTTCCGGCTTGCACAGTGGCAGTCCCTTCAGCGCGCTGGTGGCAATGAAGGTCTTCAGCAGGTGGATCGAGGAGATGCCGATGATCGCCATCGCCAGCTTCACCTTCAGCACGCTGGCGTTGACGTGGCTCAGCCATTCCGGCTGGTCCGGGTGGCCTTCCAGGCGCAGGCGCGAGACGAAGGTCTCGTAGCCGCCGACGATCACCATCACCAGCAGGTTGGAGATCATCACCACGTCGATCAGGCCCAGCACGATCAGCATGATCTGCTGTTCGCCCATCGACACCGAGTGGGACAGCAGGTGCCACAGTTCCTTGCCGAACAGGAACACGTAGACGCACTGGGCAAGGATCAGGCCCAGGTACAGCGGCAGCTGCAGCCAGCGCGAGGCGAAGATCAGCGAGGACAACGGGGACAGGGGACGAGGACTGTGGCTCATGCAGGACAGTGCGTTTCGGGGGAGCCGCGAGGTTACCGGCCCGCCATGACGGTGCCAACCCAACTCACGCACTAGACTTCAGGTTCCTTTCCGCACCCCGAGCCGACGCCATGATCGACCTGTATTACTGGCCCACCCCGAACGGCCACAAAGTGACCCTGCTGTTGGAGGAAGCCGGCCTGGAGTACCGCATCCACCCGGTCAACATCGGCTCGGGTGACCAGTTCAAGCCAGAGTTCCTGGCCATCTCGCCCAACAACAAGATGCCGGCCATCGTCGACCACGCCCCGGCCGATGGCGGTGCCCCGCAGAGCGTGTTCGAGTCCGGTGCGATCCTGCTGTACCTGGCCGAGAAGACCGGCCGCTTCCTGCCCAGCGACCCGCGCGGCCGCGTGACCACCTTGGAATGGCTGTTCTGGCAGATGGCCGGCCTGGGCCCGATGAGTGGCCAGATGGGCCACTTCAACGTGTACGCACCAGAAAAAATTCCCTATGCCATCGAGCGCTACGACAACGAAGTGCGCCGCCTGCACGGGGTGATGGACAAGCGCCTGGCCCAGCACGCCTTCCTGGCCGGCGACGAGTACACCATCGCCGACATGGCCAGCTACCCGTGGATCGGCGCCTACGACAAGCTGCCGGTGGACTTCGCCGCGTTCCCGAACCTCAAGCGCTGGCACGAGGCCATCGCCGCGCGCCCGGCCACCCAGCGCGCCTATGCGCTGCGCCAGCAGGTGAACCCGAACGCCGGCAAGCCGCTCAGCGACGAAGAGCGCAAGCACCTGTTCGGCCAGCGCTGACCCGCCGCGGGGTCGGATCCCTTTGCAACGCAAAGGGCCCTGACCCCAGCACCGCAGCATGGGCAGAAGGTCATGCTGCCTTCCTGCACGGGCTTGGTTAGGATGGGGGAACGACCACCCGGCGCCCGCCGCCGGGCGGACCTGCCGTTTGCCGGGATCCTCCATGCGCCACCTGTTCGCTTCGCTTGCCCTCATGCTCGCCACCAGTACCGCCGCCCACGCCGAAAAGCTGACCCTGGAAGCCATCACCGGCCCGCTGCCGCTGTCCGGCCCGACCCTGATGAAGCCCAAGGTGGCGCCGGACGGTTCGCAGGTCAGTTTCCTGCGCGGCAAGGACAGCGATCGCAACCAGCTGGATCTGTGGACCTACGACATCGGCAGTAGCCAGACCCGGTTGCTGGTTGATTCCAAGGTGGTGCTGCCCGGCACCGAGACCCTCAGCGATGAGGAAAAGGCGCGCCGCGAGCGCCAGCGCATCGCCGCGATGACCGGCATCGTCGATTACCAGTGGTCGCCGGACGCACAGCGCCTGCTGTTCCCGTTGGGCGGCGAGCTGTACCTGTACGACCTGAAGCAGCAGGGGGCGGCGGCCGTGCGCCAGCTGACCCACGGTGAGGGCTTCGCCACCGACGCCAAGCTGTCGCCCAAGGGCGGCTTCGTCAGCTTCATCCGCGGCCGCAACCTGTGGGTGATCGACCTGGCCAGTGGAAAGCAGCTGCAGCTGACCCGCGACGGCAGCACCACCATCGGCAACGGCGTGGCCGAGTTCGTCGCCGATGAAGAGATGGACCGCCACACCGGTTACTGGTGGGCACCGGATGATTCGGCGATTGCCTTTGCCCGTATCGACGAGGCACCGGTGCCGGTGCAGAAGCGCTACGAGGTCTACGCCGACCGCACCGATGTGATCGAACAGCGTTACCCGGCCGCCGGCGACGCCAACGTGCGCGTGCGGCTGGGCGTGATCGCACCGGCCGCCGAGGCACAGCCGCGCTGGGTCGACCTGGGCAAGGAACAGGACATCTACCTGGCCCGCGTCGATTGGCGCGATGCGCAGCACCTGAGCTTCCAGCGCCAGTCGCGCGACCAGAGGCAGCTGGACCTGGTGGAAGTGGCACTCGACTCCAACCGCCAGCGCGTACTCGCCCACGAAACCAGCCCGACCTGGGTGCCGCTGCACAACAGCCTGCGCTTCCTTGAAGACGGCAGCGTACTGTGGTCGTCCGAGCGCACCGGCTTCCAGCACCTGTACCGCATCGACAGCAACGGCAAGACCACCGCGCTGACCCACGGCAACTGGCCGGTGGACGAGCTGCTGGCGGTGGATGAGACGGCCGGCAAGGCCTACTTCCGTGCCGGCATCGAAAGCCCGCGCGAAAGCCAGATCTACGCGGTATCGCTGCAGGGCGGTGAGCCGCAGCGCCTGTCGAAGGCGCCGGGCATGCACAGCGCCACGTTCGCCCGCAATGCCAGCGTCTATGTCGACAGCTGGTCCAACAGCACCACGCCGCCGCAGATCGAGCTGTTCCGCGCCAACGGCGAGAAGATCGCCACACTGGTGGAAAACAACCTGGCCGATCCCAAGCACCCGTATGCGCGCTACCGCGACGCGCAGCGCCCGGTTGAGTTCGGCACGTTGATGGCTGCCGACGGCAAGACGCCGCTGCACTACAGCCTGATCAAGCCGGCCGGCTTCGATCCGTCCAGGCGCTACCCGGTGGCGGTGTATGTCTATGGTGGCCCGGCCAGCCAGACTGTCACCGACAGCTGGCCCGGCCGCGGCGACCATCTGTTCAACCAGTACCTGGCCCAGCAGGGCTACGTCGTGTTCTCGCTGGACAACCGCGGCACCCCGCGCCGCGGCCGCGACTTCGGTGGTGCGCTGTACGGGAAGCAGGGCACGGTGGAAGTGACCGACCAGCTGCGCGGCGTGGCCTGGCTCAAGCAGCAGCCGTGGGTGGACCCGGCGCGCATCGGCGTGCAGGGCTGGTCCAACGGCGGTTACATGACCCTGATGCTGCTGGCCAAGGCGTCGAACCAGTACGCCTGCGGCGTGGCCGGTGCCCCGGTCACCGACTGGGGCCTGTACGACAGCCATTACACCGAGCGCTACATGGACCTGCCGGCGCGCAACGACGCCGGTTACCGTGAAGCGCGCGTGCTGACCCACATCGATGGGCTGCGCTCGCCGTTGCTGCTGATCCACGGCATGGCGGACGACAACGTGCTGTTCACCAATTCGACCAGCTTGATGAGCGCGCTGCAGAAGCGCGGCCAGCCGTTCGAGCTGATGACCTACCCGGGTGCCAAGCATGGCCTGTCCGGCGCCGATGCCCTGCATCGCTACCGTGTGGCCGAAGCCTTCCTGGGGCGCTGCCTGAAGCCTTGAAATACAGACGGGAAGGAGCCCGCCGATGACACTGCCGCCGCCGATTCCCACCCACGGCCCGAAGCCCGCCGGCTGGTGGTCCCGCCACTGGCGCTGGGCGATGCCCGTGGCCGTGCTGCTGGTGCTTGCCGGGGCCGGTGGCACGGTGGCCTGGAGCGTGCTGCGCTGGAGTGAGGCGGCACGCGAGAGCCCACCGATGCGCGAGGCGATGCGTCGCGCCGGCTGCAGCATCGAACTGGTGGAAGCCTTCGGCGAGCCGCTGCGTACCGAATCGATGCCGCTGGGCAGCATGCAGACCGCGCTCAACGGCCAGCGCGATGTCGGCCTGACCGTGGCCCTGGAAGGCCCCCGCGCACACGGCCGGTTGTTCGTGAAGGGCACCCGCAGTGACGACGTGTGGGACTACCCGGTGATGTACGTGCTGGGCGAGAACAAGCAGACCTTCGACCTGACTGCGCTGGATGACGATGAGGCCGCGCAGGAATGCGAACTGCAGGCCTGCCGCGAACGCGGCGAATGCCCGCTGACCGCAGCGTTGTGACCTCCGGCCGATTGTCGCCACCGCGCTGAGCGCGTAGGGTGCGGGCAACCCTGTCCTGGAGTGCACCATGAAGCCGATCGCGTTGGCCGTTGCCCTGGCCCTGACCGCCGCCCCGCTGCTGTCCGCACCGCCGGCGCTGGCGGCACCCGCCGCCAAGGCCGCCACACCGGCCAGCCCGGCCTGGGTCGCCCGCAGCAACGCACTGGCGCAGATCCTGCTCGATGCGCAGGGCCCGTTCCAGCCGGAAGAAACCGGCTTCTTCGGCGTGCCCGGCTACGACGACAAGGTGGCCGACCTCGGCGCGGACAACGGCAAGCGCTACCGCGCCGCGATGGCCAAGGCCCGCGACGAACTGAAGGCGAAGCTGGCCACCGAGCAGGATCCCAACGTCCGCCAGGACCTGGAGATCATGATCCACGCCGCCAACCAGAACATCGAAGGCAGTGAGCTCAACGAGAAGTACCTGTTGCCGTGGAGTGATGCGCCGCAGACGGTGTTCAGCGGCCTCAACCTGCTGCTGTCCGACCAGGTGCCGGCCGAGCGCCGGGCCAAGGCGATCGACCGCCTCAAGGCTTACGCCGGCCTGCAGCCGGGCGGCACCGCGTTCACCACGCTGGCCCGCCAGCGCTACGAAGAGCGCTTGAAGGACAGCAGCCTGCTGCAGCCGACGAAGATCGAAGTGCAGCAGTCGCTGGACAACGTCGAGACCTACATCAGCGGCATCGAGTCGCTGCTGAAGAAGTACCAGATCGCCGGCGCCGATGAAGCGATGAAGGCCCTGGCCGGGCAGATGAAGGACTACGCCAGCTGGACGCGCTCGACCGTGCTGCCGAAGGCGCGCACCGACGCACGGCTGCCGGCGCCGCTGTACGCCTACCAGCTCAAGCAGGTCGGCATCGACATCGACCCGAAGCTGCTGATGCAGCGTGCGCAGCTGGAGTTCATGGAAACCCGCTCGGCGATGCAGCAGCTGGCGCCGCTGGTGGTGAAGGACAAGGGCCTGAAGGTGGCCGACCCGAGCGACCCGGTGGCGGTGATCCGCGCGCTGAAGGCCGACAAGATCGCCGACGACCATCTGGAAGGCCACTACCGCAAGGTGATCGATGTGATCGATCCGCTGATCCGCGAGCATGCCATCGTCGACGTGCCCAAGCGCGCCATGCAGATGCGCCTGGGTTCGGCCGCCGAGAGCGCGGCCAGCCCGGCCCCGCATTTCCTGCCCGCGCCGCTGGTCAACAACACCGGGCAGCAGGGCACCTTCGTGCTGCCGCTGGGCAACCCGGCCGCGGGCCCGGGCGCACAGTACGACGACTTCAACTTCGGTGCGGCGGCGTGGACGCTGAGTGCGCATGAAGGCCGCCCCGGCCACGAGCTGCAGTTCACCGCGATGGTCGAGCGCGGCGTGTCGCTGGCACGCACCATGTTCGCGTTCAATTCGGTGAACGTGGAAGGCTGGGCGCTGTATGCCGAGGCCGAGATGGTGCCGTACGAGCCACTGGACGGGCAGATGATCGCCCTGCAGTTCCGCCTGCTGCGCGCCGCACGCGCGATGCTCGACCCGATGCTCAACCTCGGCCTGACCGACCGCGCCAACGGCGAGCGCGTGCTGATGGAGCAGGTCGGCCTGTCCAAGGCGATGGCCACCCAGGAACTGGACCGCTACATGGTGCGCATGCCGGGCCAGGCCGGCAGCTACTTCTACGGCTACACCCGTATCCTGGAACTGCGCATGCAGACTGAGCTGGCACTGGGTGCGAAGTTCGACCGCCTGGCGTTCAACAACTTCCTGCTCGACCAGGGCCTGCTGCCGCCGGACCAGCTGGCCGACGCGGTGAACAAGGTGTTCGTGCCGAAGTACAAGCGCTGAACACCCCCCGGTAGTGCCGGCCGCTGGCCGGCATTCCCCTGGCATCAAGAGGATTCCTGAGGTTGCCGGCCAGCGGCCGGCACTACCTGCGGTGACGCTGCCGCGTCACCGCTGTGGGGTGATCACCTGCGTCGGCAGTCGTGCCGGGGGTTCCGGGTTCGGCACCCAGATCGCCACGCCGGCGGCGCGCTTCTGCGTGGTCGGAATACCGATGCCGACGCCACCGCCGACATGCGAGCCGAACGTGCCGGCACCCACCGACATGCCCACCGGTGAGCCGCTGCTGCCCACGCCCATCAGCACCACGCCGTTGGCGCCCAGCGCTGCGGCCTCGCGCTTCAGGCGCGCCACCGCTGCATCGGTCTGGCCCTGCGTGCCGAAGCCCACGGCAGACGCCGATTCCAGCTGGGCGATTTCCTGGGAGCCGGCCGGCGGCGTCGAATAGATCTGCACCAGTGCCGGATCGATCGGCGCGCGGGCGCGCCCCAGCATGACCTTGGAGGTGCTGGCACAGCCAGCGGCGACCAGCAGGATGGCCGCCAACGCGGCCCAACGGATGTTCATGGCACGACCCCTGTAGGACTGGTTGCGATCATCGGCGGGCCACTCTGAATCGGCGCCAACACCCGGCCCAGGGCAGGCACGGCGGCACGCTAGCACGGCGCCGGTGACAGCCCCGCCAACGGCAGTAGGCGGCGACGGCGGGAACGACTATGGTGCACAGACAGGAACCAACTGCGGGAGAGTGGAATGGGCGTGATCAGTCTGTTGTGGGGCGTACTGGCGCTGTTGTGGATGATCCTGGCGCTGATTCCGCTGCTGGGCTGGGGCAACTGGTTCCTGATCCCGTTCGCCGCCGTAGGCGCGGTGATCGCCGCGCTGGGCATCCTGTTCACCCACCCGACCAAGCGCGGCCGGGCCTGGGCCGGGCTGGTGCTGAACGGCATCGTGGTGGTGGTCGGCATCCTGCGCCTGGGCCTGGGTGGCGGCGTGATCTGAGCCGCATCGCCGGGTGCGACAGGGCGTCGCAGGTACACGGCCGCGGGCCGGGCAGCGGCGTACAATGAACGGCTGCGCGAGCCCCCCGCGTGCCTGTGAATCCGCGCCCGGCGCGGCTGCCCCATGATCATCCGACCCCGTCCCCACGGCTGGCAACTGCTGTACATCCTGCGCGGCTCGATCGTAAAAGCGATCGCGCCGAAGGTGCTGGCCATCCTGATCCTGTCCATCGCGGTGGCCGCGGTGGTGGAACTGGCGCCGCCGACCGGCATCGAGCGCGTTTCCGTCACGCCGTTCACCCTGCTCGGCCTGGTCCTGTCGATCTTCCTCAGTTTCCGCAACAGCGCCTGCTACGACCGCTGGTGGGAAGGCCGCAAGCTGTGGGGGCAGCTGGTCTACGAATCGCGTTCGCTGGCCCGCCAGGTGAACCTGCTGCTGGCCGATGACGCCGGTCGCCGCCGCCGCATCGCCTACCTCACTACGGCTTTTGCCCATGCGCTGGCCGCGCGCCTGCGCGGGCGCATCGTGGCCCTGGCGGCGTTGCCGTGGCTGGACAAGCCGCAGCGCGAGCAGCTGGGCCAGCGCGAGAACGTGCCCGACGCATTGCTGTCGATGATCGCTGCCGAGCTGGCCCAGGCCCTGCGCGCCGGCGAACTCGACCCGATCCTCTACACCCAGCTGGAAGAGCGCCTGCACGCGATGTCGTCGATCCAGGCCGGCTGCGAGCGCATCCTCACCACGCCGCTGCCGTTCGCCTACACCCTGCTGCTGCATCGCTGCGCATGGATGTTCTGCGTGCTGCTGCCGTTCGGCCTGGCCAGCTCGCTGGGCTGGGGCACGCCGGTACTGTCGGCGGTGCTGGCCTACGCCTTCTTCGGCCTGGACCAGCTGGGCGAAGAAATGGAAGACCCGTTCGGCTTGGAGCCGAACGACCTGCCGCTGGACGCGCTGGTGCGCACGATCGAGATCGACCAGCTCGACGCGCTCGGCGAACGCCCGTTGCCCGAACCCCTGCTGCCGCAGGGCTACCTGTTGCAATAGCCACTCCTCGGAGCCTGCCATGTCCCACCCGCTTTACCGCCCGCGCCGCATGCGCCACGACGAGTTCTCGCGCCGCCTGATGCGCGAGAACACGCTGACCACCGACGACCTGATCTACCCGGTGTTCGTGCACGAACGGGCGGGCCGCACCGCAGTGCCGTCGATGCCGGGCGTGGAGCGGCTGTCGATCGAAGAGCTGCTGAAGGTGGCCGAAGAAGCGCTGGAACTGGGCATTCCAGTGATCGACCTGTTCCCGGTGATCGACCCGTCGCTGAAGTCGCTGGACGCGTCGGCGGCGTGGGCCGAGGACGGCCTGGCGCAGCGTGCGATCCGCGCGCTGAAGTCGCGCTTCCCGGAACTGGGAGTGATGACCGACGTGGCGCTGGACCCGTACACCACCCACGGCCAGGACGGCATCATCGACGACAAGGGATACGTGCTCAACGACATCACTGTCGAAGCGCTGGTCAAGCAATCGCTGTCGCACGCCGAGGCCGGTGTGGACATCGTCTCGCCGTCGGACATGATGGACGGCCGCATCGGCGCGATCCGCCGTGCGCTGGATGCCGACAACCACATCAACGTGCGCATCATGGCCTACTCGGCCAAGTACGCCTCGGCGTTCTACGGCCCGTTCCGTGATGCGGTGGGCAGCGCGGCCAGCCTTGGCAAGGCCGACAAGAAGACCTACCAGATGGACCCGGCCAACGGCGACGAGGCCCTGCGCGAGATCGCGCTGGACCTGGAAGAGGGCGCCGACATGGTGATGGTCAAGCCGGGCATGCCGTACCTGGACCTGGTGCGCCGGGTGAAGGAAAAATTCGGCGTGCCGACCTTCGCCTATCAGGTCAGTGGCGAGTACGCGATGATGAAGGCCGCCTTCGCCAACGGCTGGCTGGACGAGCGCGCCTGCGTGCTGGAGTCGCTGCTGGGCTTCAAGCGGGCCGGTGCCGATGGCGTGCTGACCTATTTCGCGCCGCAGGTGGCGCGATGGCTGCGCGAGCGCTGACAATAGCGCCACGATAGACGGAGGACTGCGCGATGGGACCCGAACTGGGATGGATGCAATGGCTGATCTGGGGCACCGGTACGCTGGTGTTCGGCGCCATCATCGTCGCTGTCTTCATCGCCGCCTGGCGGGCCGGCAAGCGCCCGCCGGAACAGCTCTCCGCTGCCCGCCACGTGGCCCGTGAGCAGGCGCTGCCGGAGACCGTGCAGGCCGAGCTGGCCGCGTTGAACCAGCGCAAGGACAACGGCCAGCTGAGCGAGATGGAGTACGAGCAGTTGCGCGCCAAGGTGTTGTCGCGCTGACGGGGCGTTTCATCCACGCATGGCGTGGATCTACTGGTAGTCGCCAACCTTGGTTGGCGCTTTCACGTATGCCAACCAAGGTTGGCATCTACCAAACGGCCATCCACGCATGGCGTGGATCTACCGCGCGCACCCGGCCACCGCCGCCACCTTCGGCACCGCCAACCGGTACACGTCCACGCCACCGGCACGCGGCGCCTTCGCTGCACTGCTGGCCACCATCATCTCGCCCGGCTTGGCGTTGTCGACCACCGGCGCACCGGTCCAGCCGCCGGCCTGGTTGAACGACAGCCCCAGCGGCTGCAGCGCTACACCGCTCCACGCACAGCCGCTGCTCCAGACCTGCGCGGTACTGCCATTGCCGCGGCTGAACACCACGGCGCCGTCCTGGCCCAGCCAGTCGCCGTCGGTCTCGTCGTCGGCGCTGTTCAACGCGCTCAGTGCGCTGGCCGGGCCGCGCAGGCCCTGCGCATCCAGCGTCGCCACGAACAGGTCCCAGCCGGCGCCACGGCCCTGCTGGCGGGCAAACAACAGCTGCTTGCCGTCCGCGCTCAGGGCCGGCCCGCGCTCTTCCCGGCGCCCGCCGTCACCGGCCAGCGGCTGCGCCGGGCCCAGCCGGCCGTCGGCGGCCAACGCGGCGCGGTACAGCGCCAGCGCGCCCTCGCGGCCGGCCGCGAACAGCAGCCAGCGGCCGTCACGGCTGAAGTAGGGATCGCGGGCTTCACCGGCCACGCCTACCGGCAGTACCTGTGCCTGCTGCCAGCGACCGTCCACCACGCGCGCCTCCCACAGGCCCCAGCCGGCCTCGCCGCGGCGGGCGAAGACGATGCGCTGGCCATCGGCGCTGATCGTGGCGCGGCCTTCGTCGGCGCGGGTCGAGACCACGCCCATGCCTTCGATGCCGTACTCGTTCAACGCCATCGCCACGGGGGCAGAGAGTAGACTGGCGGCGAGCACCAGCAGGGGCGGGGTGATGCGCATCATCCGGTTCCGTGCACGAAAGAGCATCAGTCTAGCCAGCTTGAGGATTCCATGACCGACCGTTACGCCGTCTTCGGACACCCCGTTGCCCACTCGAAGTCGCCGCAGATCCACGCGACGTTCGGTCGCCAGGAAGGCATCGCCATCGACTACCGCGCGATCGACCTGGCCCCGGATGCGTTCCTGGCCGGACTGGAGGCCTTCGCCGCCGAGGGCGGTGTCGGCGCCAACGTCACCCTGCCGCACAAGGAAGCCGCGTTCTCGGTGTGCACCACGCTGACCGCGCGCGCGCGCCGCGCCGGCTCGGTCAACACGCTGCTGCACAAGGGCGACCGCTGGCACGGCGACACCACCGATGGCATCGGCCTGGTGCGCGACCTGACCGACCGCCACGGCCTGGACCTGCGCGGCCGCCGCGTGCTGATGATCGGCGCCGGTGGCTCGGCGCGCAGCGTCGCCCCGGCGCTGCTCGATGCCGGCATCACCGAACTGGTGGTGGTCAACCGCACGCCGGAGCGCGCCGACGAACTGATCGACGCGATGGGCGAGCCCGGCCGTGCGATCAGCCGCTACTGGGAAGACCTGCGCGACCTCGGCGACTTCGAACTGATCGTCAATGCCACCTCGGCTGGCCGCGACCGCGACGTCGAGTTCAAGCTGCCGCTGTCGCTGGTCAACTCGATGACCACTGCCGTCGACCTGAACTACGGCGAGGCGGCCATCGCCTTCCTGGCCTGGGCCCGTGCGGCGCAGTGCCGCAATACCGTCGACGGCCTGGGCATGCTGGTCGAGCAGGCCGCCGAGAGCTTCCTGCAGTGGCACGGCGTGCGCCCGCAGACCGGCGAGGTCTACCAGTCGCTGCGCCAGGGCTCGGCCGTGCTGGCCGGCGAGGACTGACCGATGGACAGCACAACCCTGATGGTGACCGTGCTGAGCATGGTCGGCGTGCGCCTGCCGGTGCTGATCGCGCTGTGCGTCGGCCTGGTCTGGGTGGTCGGTGCGCCGCGCGATGCCACCCGCACCGGCGCGCTGGTCGGCCTGCTGCTGTTGCTGCTGTCCAGCCTGGGTGGCCTGGCGGCGGGCATGCTGCCGATGTGGCTGGTCAGCAGCGGCAACTTCAGCGCCATCTCGGGCATGAGCGCCATCTTCGGCGTGGTGCACTTCGCGCTGGCGATGGTCGAGGCCATCGGCGTGGTGCTGCTGGTGTGGGCGCTGGTGCGCCTGCTGCGTAGCCGTCCCGCCCCGGTCGCCTGAGCGCTGGCGCCGGGCCACGCCCGGCGTGTTTCGCCCCTGTGCGGCGCGGGCTTCGGACCGTGCGCGCCGGCGGGCGTCGTCGCTGGCTCGTTCAGGGTGCCAGCAACAGTGAACGCGGCCGGCCATGCGACAATGACCGGCCTGATCCAGCTACGGTAGTTCCCGGCGTGACCGAAACCGTCGCCGCTCCGCGCACGCTCGATGACACCTTGAAGGACGCGATCCGCAAGGCGTACACGACGCTGCAGGCCAATACCCCCGGCTTCTCCACCCGTCGCTCGCAGAGCCAGATGATCGGCGTGGTGTCGCGCGCGCTGTCGAAAAGCGGTGGCGTTGGCGTGGTCGAGGCGCCGACCGGCGTCGGCAAGAGCCTGGGCTACCTCACCGCAGGCGTGCCGATCGCGCTGGCCACCAAGAAGAAACTGGTGATCAGCACCGGCACCGTGGCGCTGCAGTCGCAGCTGGTCGAGCGCGATATCCCGAATTTCCTGAAGGCCACCGGCCTGGAAGCGACCGTGGCGCTGGCCAAGGGACGCACCCGCTACCTGTGCACGCGCAATGCCGCCGAGGCGCAGGGCGAGGGCTCGCAGGGCGGCATGTTCGAGGATGACGCGCCACTGTTCGACCGGCCGCTGGCGCCGATCGAAATGGACATCGCCAAACGCCTGACCGACGCCTTCACCAGCGGCAGCTGGGATGGCGATATCGACAATGCGCCGGAGACCATCAGTCCCGGCCTGCGCAGCCGCATCACCACGCCGGCCTCGGGTTGTGCCGGGCGACGCTGCGCCTATTCGGCGCAGTGCGCGGTGCTGCGCTCGCGCAATACGGTACGCGACGCACAGATCGTGGTCACCAACCACGCGCTGCTGCTGTCGGCGCTGTCGATCGGTGACAGCGACAACGGCCAGCCGTTGATCGCGCCACCCTCGGACATGCTGCTGGTGCTGGACGAAGGCCATCACATCGGCAACGTGGCGATCGACCAGGGCGCGGCCAGCCTCGCGCTGGACGAGATGGCCAAGCGCACCGGCCGCCTGCAGATCCTGATCGCCGGTGCCTACCGCGCGGTCGACAAGGACCGGCTGGGCAACCTGCTGCCCAACGAAGCGATCGAAGTCGCCAGCAACGTGGCCAAGCAGCTGCGCGCGTTCCGTGATCACATCGAGCGGGTGTGGATGCCGGCGCCGGCGGACGAAGAGCCGATGTGGCGCGCGGCCAATGGACGCCTGCCCGAGGCCTGGCGCGAGCCGATCGAGGCACTGGCCGACGATACCCGCAGCCTCTACAACTGGGCGCATGCGGCCACCACGCAGGTGGCCAAGGGCAAGCCGGACGATGCCGCGCGCGAGCGCCTGCAGCGCAACCTGGGCATGGCGCTGGAGATGATCGAGCAGCAGTACAACCTGTGGCAGGCGTGGCGCCGCGAAGACAAGGACGGCGCGCCGCCGATGGCGCGCTGGGTGACTGCCACCCGCGATGGCGACCTGGTGCTGCACGGTTCGCCGGTGTCGGCCGCGCACGTGCTGCGCAAGCTGCTGTGGGATGAAGTGGACTCGGTGGTGATGACCTCGGCGACGCTGACCGGCGGTGGCGACTTCCAGGCGCTGGCGATCGACAACGGCATTCCGGAAGAGGCCGAGATGGTCTCGCTGTCGTCGCCGTTCGACCTGCCCAACCAGGCCGAACTGATCGTGCCGAAGTTCCCGGTCACGCCGGACGACCGCGAAGGCCACCCGCGCGAAGTGGCGCGCTACCTGGACACCGAACTGGACTGGGCCAAGGGCTCGATGGTGCTGTTCACCTCGCGCTGGAAGATGGAGAAGGTGGCCGGGCTGATGCCGGCTGCGCGCCGCAAGCAGGTGCTGGTGCAGGGCGAGATGTCCAAGACCCGGCTGATCGAGGAACACCTGCGGCGTGTCGAGGCAGGCGAGGGCTCGGTGCTGTTCGGCCTGAACTCGTTCGGCGAGGGCCTCGACCTGCCCGGCGAGGCCTGCACCACGGTGGTGATCACCCAGGTGCCGTTCGCCGTGCCGACCGACCCGCAGACCGCCACCCTCAGCGAGTGGTTCGAGGGACGCGGGCTCAACGCGTTCAACCTGATCGCCATTCCGCATGCGCTGCGCACGCTGACCCAGTTCGCCGGCCGCCTGATCCGCACCTCCACCGACACCGGCCGCGTGGTCATTCTTGATTCGCGGCTGCTGACCCGCCGCTACGGCAAGCGCATCATCGACGCGCTGCCGCCGTTCAAGCGCGTGATCGGCTGAAAAAAGGGGACGGAGGGGATTAAGTCGTTTGAGGCACACACGACTTAATCCCCTCCGTCCCCTTTTCCCAGATGGCGGCCAGCGGCCGGCACTACCGGATCGGCATCAATCGCCGAGCAGGGCGGTGTTGCGTACGGCGCCCTTGTCGGCGCTGGTGGCCAGCAGGGCGTAGGCCTTCAACGCGCTGGTAACCTTGCGCGGGCGTGGCGCGCGCGGTTTCCAGCCACGCGCGTCGGCGTCGGCGTCGGCGCGGCGCTGGGCCAGCGTGGCCTCATCCAGCAGCAGGTCGATGCGGCGGGCCGGGATGTCGATGCGGATGCGGTCGCCGTTCTCCACCAGACCGATGACACCGCCGCTGGCGGCTTCCGGCGAGACGTGGCCGATCGACAGGCCCGAGGTGCCGCCGGAGAAACGGCCATCGGTGAGCAGCGCGCACTGCTTGCCCAGTCCCTTCGACTTCAGGTAGCTGGTCGGGTAGAGCATTTCCTGCATGCCGGGGCCGCCCTTCGGCCCTTCGTAGCGGATCACCACTACCTCACCCGGTTGCACCTCGTCGGCGAGGATGCCGGCGACGGCGGCGTCCTGGCTTTCATAGACACGCGCGGGGCCTTCGAACACGTGGATCGATTCGTCCACGCCGGCGGTTTTCACCACGCAGCCATCCACGGCCAGATTGCCACGCAGCACGGCGAGGCCGCCTTCCAGTGAGTACGCATGCTGCAGCGAGCGGATGCAGCCCTCGGCGCGGTCCATGTCCAGGGTCGGCCAGCGCGTGGCTTGGCTGAAGGCCTCCTGGGTAGGGATGCCGGCCGGGCCGGCCTTGAAGAAGGCATGCAGGGTGTCGTTGTCACTGCGCACTACGTCCCAGCGTTCCAGCGCGTCGGCCAGGCTGGCGCTGTGCACGGTCGGCACCGTGGTATCGAGCAGGCCGGCACGGTCCAGTTCACCGAGGATGCCGAACACGCCGCCGGCGCGGTGCACGTCCTCGATGTGGTACTTCGGCGTGTTCGGCGCCACCTTGCACAGCTGCGGTACGCGCCGCGACAGCGCGTCGATGTGGGTCAGGTCGAAGTCGACCTCCGCCTCCTGTGCGGCGGCCAGCAGATGCAGGATGGTATTGGTGGAGCCGCCCATGGCGATGTCCAGGGTCATCGCATTGGCGAACGCGGCCTGGGTGGCGATGCCGCGCGGCAGTGCGCTGGGGTCTTCGCCGCCATACCAGCGATGGCAGAGTTCGACGATCAGGCGGCCGGCGCGGCGGAACAGCGCCTCACGGTCGGCGTGGGTGGCCAGCGTGGTGCCGTTGCCGGGCAGCGACAGGCCCAGCGCCTCGGTCAGGCAGTTCATCGAGTTGGCGGTGAACATGCCCGAGCAGGAACCGCAGGTGGGGCAGGCGCTGCGCTCGAACGCGGCGACTTTCTCGTCGGAGGCGCTGTCATCGGCGGCCACCACCATCGCATCGACCAGATCCAGCTTGTGCTCGGACAGCTTGGTCTTGCCCGCTTCCATCGGCCCGCCGGAGACGAACACCACCGGGATGTTCAGGCGCAGCGCGGCCATCAGCATGCCGGGGGTGATCTTGTCGCAGTTGCTGATGCACACCAGCGCGTCGGCGCAGTGCGCGTTGACCATGTACTCCACGGCGTCGGCGATGATCTCGCGGCTGGGCAGCGAATACAGCATGCCGTCGTGGCCCATCGCGATGCCGTCGTCCACGGCGATGGTGTTGAATTCCTTGGCGACACCGCCGACCTGTTCGATCTCGCGCGCGACCAGCTGGCCGAGATCCTTCAGGTGCACGTGGCCGGGCACGAACTGGGTGAAGGAGTTGGCGATGGCGATGATCGGCTTGTGGAAGTCGCCGTCCTTCATGCCGGTGGCGCGCCACAGGGCGCGGGCGCCGGCCATGTTGCGACCGGCGGTGGAGGTGCGGGAACGGTATTCGGGCATGGCGGGCGGAACGGGCGGGCCGTACGACGTGGGGGTCAGCCGATCATGGCCAATTTTTTCGGTTGCTGCTGCAACCACCTTCACCGCTTGCAGCGGCTTGGCGGTCCGCGCATTTCCCCTTATCCCCGCGCCTTCGGCGCGCCCCCCTTGAACAACAAGGGGGCTTCTTGCCGGAGACTTGGCTGAGCGCGCCGGGCATGACCGGGCGCCGCGGGATGTGTGCCAACCAAGGTTGGCACCTACCAGAGCGGTGCGTCGCCTGGGGTCGGATCCCATCGCGGCGCGATGGGCTCTGACCCCAATGCCGACGAAAATGAAAGTCCGTTCATCTTTCGCACTTTGCCGATTCCGGTTGCTGGCCCGGATTTGGCATCATTGGGGCATTGATCCGTCGACAGGGCATGAGGCCATGAAACGTTCCCGCACCACCGCGCTGCTGCTGATGAGCGCCGCGCCGCTGCTGTTCACCGCCTGCCAGAAGGAGCCGGAGGTGAAGGTGCAGGAAGGCCTGTATACCTCGGTGGAGGCCTGCACCGAGGCCACCGGCGATCCGTCGTCGTGCCGCAATGCGTTCGCCGAAGCGCAGAAGCAGGCCGCCGATGCGGCGCCGAAGTACGCCAGCAAGGAAGCCTGCGAGAAGGACTACAAGCCGGAACAGTGCGTGCAGCAGCACACCTCGGCCGGTACCTCGTTCATCGGCCCGATGATGATGGGCTTCTTCATGTCGCAGATGCTGAGCAACCGCGGCGGCCTCGCCCCGCAGGCGCCGGCGTCGGCACCGGCTTACCAAGACAAGAATGCGGGTTGGGCGCGCCCGGCACCGGGCGGCACCGGTGGCCTGAACACCGCCAGCGGCATCGGTGCTGGCAAGGCCGGCCTGGCCCCGGTCACCAGCGAGCCGAACCGTGCGGTCACTGCCAGCCGTGGTGGCTTCGGCAACACCAGCGCACGCCGCAGCACCAGCGGCAGCTACGGCGGCTGATCAACCCATGCAGCGCATCCGGATTGCCGAGCGTGCCCAGTGGCGGGCGCGCGCGGAAGAGGCGGGTTTCCGCTTCCACACCATCGACGGCCAGCCGTACTGGGATGAACGCGCGTATTACGCCTTCACCCTGCGCCAGATCGAACAGGACATCGAAGACCCCAGCGCCGAGCTGCACCAGATGGCGCTGGATCTGGTCGGTGATGTCATCGGCAGCGAACGCTTGATGGACCAGCTGGCGATTCCGTCGCACTACCGCGACTGGATCGCCGACAGCTGGCGCCAGCGCCAGCCGCACCTCTATGGCCGCCTGGACCTGACCTACGACGGTACCGGTCCGGCCAAGCTGTACGAATTGAACTACGACACGCCGACCTCGCTGTTCGAAGCCAGCTTCTTCCAGTGGCAGTGGCTGGAAGACCAGCGCAATGCCGGTCGCCTGCCGCAGCATGCCGACCAGTTCAACGCCATCCATGAGGCGCTGGTCGAGCGTTTCGGCGACCTCGCCGCGCAGCTGCCGCCGCCGCTGTACTTCAGCGCGGTCGGCAGTTCGGAGGAAGACCGCGGCACGGTCGAGTACCTGCGCGACTGTGCGTCGCAGGCCGGCCTGCATGGCCAGGCCATCGCCATCGATGACATTGGCCTGTCCGAGGACGGACGCTTCACCGCGCTGGACGACTCGGTGATCGGCACGCTGTTCAAGCTGTATCCGCTGGAAGACCTGATGGCCGAGGAATTCGGCCGCGCGCTGCCCGGCTCGGGCGTGCAGCTGCTGGAACCGGCCTGGAAGGCGGTGCTGAGCAACAAGGGCATCCTGCCGCTGCTATGGCAGCGCAACGTGGGCCATCCGAACCTGCTGGAGGCGCATTTCGATGACGGCAGCGCGCTGGCGTCGGGCTGGGTGCGCAAACCGCTGTTCTCGCGCGAAGGGGCCAACATCGAGATGCACCTGGCCGATGGCAGCACCCAGCGCAGCGACGGTCCCTACGACGGCCCGGCGATCATCCAGCGTGCGCATCCGCTCACCCGCTTCGAAGACGGCTATCCGCTGATCGGCAGTTGGGTGATCGGTGACCATGCCTGCGGCATCGGCATCCGCGAGGATGACAGCGCGATCACCCGCGACAGTGCGCGCTTCGTGCCGCACGCGATCGTCGACGAGGCGCCGACGCGGATCTACGTCTGATGACGGTGCGGCGCAATCGCGGCCTGCGGCCTGCGCCGCTGCCGGGCCGGCATCTGGACGACGGCCACGCCCTGTGGCGCTATTCGGACCGCATCGCGGTGCGCTGCCACCGCTGCGATACGCCCGGCTGGGTGGTGCGGACGCCGGAATCGCGACGTTTCCGCTGCCTGGGCTGCAGCGCAGCCCTCGACAGTGGATGCGGCTGCGGTTGCTGTGCCGCGGGCGACTGGGTCGGGCCCGTGCGCTACAGCGGCTATCGTCCCTGCGGATACTGCGGGCACAAATGGGTCCGCGCCGAGCTGCACCGTGCGCGTGCAGTGTCGCCGTTGCGGACGCTGGCGGCGGACTGCAGTCAGTGCGGACGCAGCAGCGAGGTGGAGGTCACGTTGTCGCGATGGCGTGGCAATGAGGCGATCGATCCGCATTTTGGCTTGCCGCTGCGGCTGGTCGAAAAGACTGCGGCCGGCGTGCTGTGGGCCTACAACGAAGCCCATCTGCAGGCACTGCACGACTACGCTGCCGCGCCTCTGCGCGAGCGCGCGGGCGTTACCAACGGTTCGATGTTCTCGCGCCTGCCGCAGTGGATGAAGCTGGGCCGCAACCGAGTGCTGCTGCAGCGTGCGGTGGAGCGGTTGCAACGTCGGTTGCTTCAGGGGTAGTGCCGGCCGCTGGCCGGCAACCGGTTTTGGTAGATGTCGACCTTGGTCGGCGCTGTGGATTTCGTGCCAACCAAGGTTGGCACCTACCAGGGCGATGCATCGGTTGTTGCAGGGGTAGTGCCGGCCGCTGGCCGGCAACCGGTTCTGGTAGATGCCGACCCTGGTCGGCGCTGTGGATTTCGTGCCAACCAAGGTTGGCACCTACCAGGGCGATGCATCGGTTGTTGCAGGGGTAGTCCCGGCCGCTGGCCGGCAACCGGTTTTGGTAGATGTCGACCTTGGTCGGCGCTGTGGATTTCGTGCCAACCAAGGTTGGCACCTACCAGGGCGATGCATCGATTGTTGCAGGGGTAGTGCCGGCCGCTGGCCGGCAACCGGTTTTGGTAGATGCCGACCTTGGTCGGCGCTGTGGGTTCGTGCCAACCAAGGTTGGCACCTACCAGGGCGATGCATCGGTTGTTGCAGGGGTAGTGCCGGCCGCTGGCCGGCAACCGGTTTTGGTAGATGCCGACCCTGGTCGGCGCTGTGGATTTCGTGCCAACCAAGGTTGGCACCTACCAGGGCGATGCATCGGTTGTTGCAGGGGTAGTCCCGGCCGCTGGCCGGCAACCGGTTTTGGTAGATGTCGACCTTGGTCGGCGCTGTGGATTTCGTGCCAACCAAGGTTGGCACCTACCAGGGCGATGCATCGATTGTTGCAGGGGTAGTGCCGGCCGCTGGCCGGCAACCGGTTTTGGTAGATGCCGACCTTGGTCGGCGCTGTGGATTTCGTGCCAACCAAGGTTGGCACCTTCCAGGGCGATGCATCGGCTGCCGCAGGGGTAGTGCCGGCCGCTGGCCGGCAACCGGTTTTGGTAGATGCCGACCTCGGTCGGCGCTGTGGGTTCGTGCCAACCAAGGTTGGCACCTACCAGGGCGATGCGGCGGTTGTTGCAGGGGGTAGCGCCGGCCGCTGGCCGGCAACCGGTTTTGGTAGATGCCGACCTCGGTCGGCGCTGTGGGTTCGTGCCAACCAAGGTTGGCACCTACCAAGGCGATGCGGCGGTTGTTGCAGGGGGTAGCGCCGGCCGCTGGCCGGCAACCGGTTTTGGTAGATGCCGACCCTGGTCGGCGCTGTGGATTCCGTGCCAACCAAGGTTGGCACCTACCAGAGCGATCGCGGGTATCAGAGCAGCCCTTCGCGCTTCACCGCCAGATAGCGTTCCACCAGCGCGCCGGGCAGGGCATCGGCGGTCACGTCCAGCACCATCACCTTTTCGCTGCGCAGGGCCTCATGCGCCTTCGCGCGTTGCTGCAGGTACAGCGCGGCGGCACCGGCCTGGGTGGCGTCTTCCAGTGTCTGCACCTCGCCCTCCAGTGCGCCGTCCAGCTCGCGTTCGCGCAGGCTGGCCACGCACACCAGGTGGCGCCGCTGCAGCAGGCGCACTGCCGCCAGCAGGTCTTCGATGTCCTCATCACGCACGTTGCTGACCAGCATCACCAGCGCACGCCGGCGCTGGCGCAGCGACACCTCGGTGGCGGCGGCCAGGTAATCGGTGGCCACCGCGCGTGGCTGCAGGTCGTAGCTGGCGCGCAGCAGGTGCTCGACCGTACCCATGCCGCGCTGCGGCGCCACCCAGCGGCGTTCGCCCCCGGCAGCGTACAGGCCGGCAGCGTCGCCCTGGCGCAGCGCCAGGTAAGCCACCACCAGCGAGGCGTTCAAGGCATGGTCGAAGTGCGAGAGCCCCCCTTCGCTGGCCAGCATGCGCCGGCCACTGTCCAGCATCAGCAGCAGCTGCTGGTTCTTCTCGTCCTGGTATTCGCGCGAGATCAGCTTGCGCGCACGCGCGGTGGCCTTCCAGTCGAGCTGGCGCAGGCTGTCGCCGATGCGGTACTCGCGCATCTGGTGGAAATCGGTGCCTTCGCCACGGCGGCGCTTCACGTGCGCACCGACCAGCCGCGACGCCTGGTCGGCACTGAACAATGCGAAGCGGGTGAGCGGCACGAAGTTCGGATAGACCCGCACCTCCAGCGCCGGCGGCAGCGTGCGTTGCTGCCACCACAGGCGCCACGGCGAACGCATGCGCAGGTGCACCCCCTCGAAGCGGAAGTGCCCACGCTGCAGCGGCTGCAGGTGGTAGTGCAGGGTGGACGCCGTACCGGCCTGCAGGCGCACGCGCTGCGGCAGCGCTTCCAGCGGCCAGCCGCCGGGCACCAGGTCGAACACCTGCACCGTCATCGATTGCTCGGCCTGCAGGCGCAGCGCCGCCTCGCGGCGCACGCCCAGCGCCAGCGCTTCGGGCAGCTCGCGCTGTACCTGCGGCGACGGACGCCGCGACTGCCGCCACAGATCCCACAAGGCGGGCAGCGCGATGACGACGGCTGCCAGCGCCCAGCTCCAGCGCGGCAGCCACCCGCCCAGCACCAGGCCGCCCAGGGCAGCCCAGGCCAGCAGCAGCGCCAGCAGCAGCGGGGCCGGTCTCATCGGCGCGGTGCTTCCACCTTGGCCAGCAGCGCGCCCAGCACGTCGTCGGCGTCCTGGCCTTCGATCTGCAGCTCCGGGGCCAGTGCAATGCGGTGGCGCAGCGCCGGGCGCGCAATGTCGCGCACGTCGTCCGGCGTGACGAAGTCACGGCCGGCCAGCACCGCCTGCGCGCGCGAGGCACGCACCAGCGCGATGCTGCCGCGGGGGCCAGCGCCGACCGCGATGCCCGGCCACTGCCTCGTGGCCGCCACAATCCGTACCGCGTAGTCGATCACTTCGTCATCGACGGTGATCGCCGCGGTCGCGCGCTGCAGTTCCAGCAGCTCGCCGGCCCCCAATACACGCGGCACCTGGCTCAGGTCGAAATCGCTGGCGGCACGGCCACTGGTGATCGCGGTCACCATGCGCTTCTCGTCCTCCAGCTGCGGGTAGTCGATCAGCACCTTCAGCAGGAAGCGGTCCAGCTGTGCTTCCGGCAACGGGTAGGTGCCTTCCTGTTCCAGCGGGTTCTGCGTAGCCAGCGCCATGAACGGCGGCGCCAGGGTGAAGGCCTTGCCTTCGATGGTCACCTGGCCTTCCTGCATCACTTCCAGCAGGGCCGACTGGGTCTTGGCCGGGGCACGGTTGATCTCGTCGGCCAGCAGCAGGTTGGTGAACACCGGGCCGCGACGGATCTTGAAGCTCTCGCTCTTGGGGTCGTACACCGCGTGGCCACTGACGTCGCTGGGCATCAGGTCGGGGGTGAACTGCACGCGCCCGTAGTCCAGCTCCAGGGCCTGTGCCAGTGCACGCACCAGCAGGGTCTTGCCCAGACCGGGCACGCCTTCGATCAGCACGTGGCCACCGGCCAGCAGCGCCACCAGGATCTGGTCCAGTACATCGGCCTGGCCGATGAAGGCGTGTCCAACGGCGGTGCGGATGGCATCGACGCGTTCGATCAGGCGGGCGTTGGCGGCCGCCGGCAGCTCGGGGACTTCGGTCATAGCAGGGATCTCATCTGGAGCAGCAAGCGGATGCGCTCGCGCAGGGCGGAGGAATCGTGCGGTGGCGGGGGCGTGAGCGCGCTGGCAATACGGCCTTGCGGCCATTTCAGCAGCTCGGCGATGGCCTGATCGCGCGGCGCACCGTCCAGTGCAGCGGCTACTGGTGCGCGCAGGCGCAGGCGATGCAGGAACAGGACGAACACGGCGTCGTACAGGCGCGTGCCGTGGCCGAAGCGCAGCAGCAGCTCGCCACTGGCACGCACGTGTTCCAGCAGCGAGCGGCGTTCCAGCACCGGCGACGGCAGCAGGCTGCCGAAGCGCTGCGAGCGGGCCCACAACCAGCCCAGCAGGGCCAGCAGCAGCGGCGCCCACAGCGGCCAGCCCTGGTAGAACAGGCGCGCCCACAGTGACGGCGGGCGGCTGGCATAGACCAGCCAGAACGCTCCCTTGCCGTAATTCGGGTCGAGCAGGTAACGGGTCAGGTCGCGGTGCGAGAGATCGTGCAGGCCATCACTGGCCCTGCCTGCGGCCGACGCCAGGCGTGCCGCCGGCGAATCCACCTCGCCGCGCATGAATTCCATGTCGGCCAGCACGCTCACCTTGCCCTGGCCATGGTGCAGGCGTGCGAACACCAGGCTGTGCTCGTTGCCCCAGCGCCGTTCGGCCCGCGCATTGGCGGCAAAGCCCAGCGTGAAGCGACGGCCGCCGCAGAACTCGACGTGGCTGGGATCATCGATGACGTGGAATGGCTGGCAGTCGCTTTGCTGATACAGGCTGTCCACGCCCAGCTGGTCCAGCAGGGGCCCCTGCGTGCTGCTGGCGTCGTCCTCGGCGGGCGGCGGCGTACGCACCAGCAGATGGCCACCACCATCAACCCAGGCCAACAGGGCCCTGGCCGCCGGCGCCGGCAGCTCGCTGCTGTCCTGCAGCAGCACCACCGTATCGTGCGGGCCCAGCGCCATCTGCTGCAGGTCCAGCCGCGGCCGCGAGTGCACCTCGATGCCATCGGCACGCAGGGCCTGGCCCAGCACGTACAGCGGGTTGTAGCCAGCTTCGCCCTGCGGTGGCAGCTGCACGGTCTCGGTCACGCGTTCGTGCGTGCGCAGGTAAAGGATCGTCAGCGGCACGCCGAACAGCACCAGCGCGCCCAGCAGCAGCGACCAGAACAGGCGCGGACTCATGCCAGCCACCTGTACTGCCGGCGCAGGGTATCGGCCAATGCATCGAAATCGGCGCGGCTGGGCAGGCGGCCACCGTAGGCGGCGTACTGCCACATGCGCACGATGCGCGCGAACAGGTCACGGTCGGTGGCATCGGGCATGCGCCGCGACGCGCGCAGGCATTGCGCTTCGGTAGCACCGGGCGGAAGCGCGATGCCGCTGCGCTCGCCCACCGTGCGCACGCTGGCGCGGTACAGCAGGGCCAGCGCCTGCCGCGGCCGCCCCTGGTCCCACAGCAGGCCGGCCTGGGTGGCCACGTCCGGCGGCAGCACGACCGGCAGTTCCACCGGTTCTTCCACTACCTCCGGTGCGGCCTCGGCCTTGCGCCGGCCACTGCCGCGCAGCCACGGCAGCCACAGCCGTGCGGTCAGCAGCAGCACCAGCAGCAGGACGCCCAGCAGGCCCCACAGGCCCCACTCGGCCAGGCGTGCCAGCCAGGCGATGCCGTCCTTGCGCGTTTTGCGTTCACCCTTGCTGTTGGTGTCACGCTGCAGCTGCTTGTCTTCCTTCTTTTTTTCCTCGGCCTGCTCGATCGGCTTCCAGCGCGTGACCTGGCGGGTCGGGCGCTGCAGCGGATCTTCATAGGCGCGGTTCACCGCCTGGCGGAAGCCGGCGGTGTCCACTGGCGCTGCACCGAAGATCATGGCCGGTGCATTGGCCGGATCGTTCGCCGCAGTGGCCGGTTCCTCCGCGCTGTCCTCGTCCTCTCCGGCATCGTCTGCCTGTTCTGCGGCCGTCTGCGCGTCCTGCGCATGCACTGGCGCGTAGGCCAGCGGCAGGGCAAGGCACAGCAGCAGGGCCAGCGTGGATGCCGCCGGCAGCAGCCGCTCGCGCAGGCGGCGCAGGGCGATCTCCACGTCCCACGCTTCCATCTGCGTGCGCCGGTTCAAGTACAGGCCGAAGCCGGCGCCGACGTAGAACGGACCGATCAGCACCGAGGCCAGCCAGCACGCCAGGTTGAAGCCGGCCCGCGCCCAGGCGGGTGTGTCCTGGCCGATCATGTCCCACGCGGCACGCCATGATTCGGACATCAGCTCCAGCGGCATGAACATGAACACCGCGCCGATCGCACCGGACACCAGCACCGCTTCAAACGCCATGCAGGCCACGGTCAGCACGGCGGCGGCACCCGCCGCACCAGCGGCCACAGCGCGGCGGCGTGCACCGCGCTGGGCCGGCGCATTGCCCTCCAGCAGGTTCACCGGCAGGCACAGGCTGCGCAGCACGCTGAAACGGCGCCAGCCCAGGTAGCCCCAGAAACCTGCATTGCCCCAGCTGCGTTGCGCGCGCAGGGCCGCCAGCGTACCGACCGGCTCGCCGAAGATGCCACGCGACAGCACGTACAGCGGCGCCCGTTCGAACAGCGGCTTGCACCACCACATCGCCAGCCACGCCCAGCCGAATGCATCCAGCCACCAGCCCAGCGCGTTGAAGACCACGAACAGCGGCGCACTGGCCAGCAGCCAGCTGCCCCATACCGCGCGTGCGTGGCGGCGCGACAGGGCACTGCCCAGCTCCATTGCTTCCCAGCCGCTGCGCGCGCGCAGCACCACGTCCAGGTGGTCAATGCGCATGGCCGCCTCCGCGTCCGCCGCGCCACAGCCACAGCAGCACGCCGGCCCACAGCATGCCGGCCACGCTGAACTTGCCCCACGCCGGCACTTCGGCAATCGACGACCAGAAGGCTTCGATGAACGCGGCCACCAGCAGCATGAACGCCACGCCCAGGCACAGGCGCGCACCGATGCGGCCGCCCTCGACCAGTGCATCCAGGCGGCTGCGCCGGCCGGGTGCCAGCAGTTTCATGCCCAGCTGCAGACCGGCACCGCCGGCGATCACGATCGCGGTCAGCTCGAAGGCACCATGGCCTGCGACGAAGCGCCAGAACGGATCACCATGGCCGATGTGCTGCAGGTGGCCCGCCACCGAACCGATGATCACGCCGTTGAACAGCAGCACCAGCAGCGTGCCCAGGCCGGCCAGCAGGCCGCTGGCGAAGGTACGCAGGGCGATGCTGATGTTGTTGAGGATGTAGTGGCCGAACATCATCCAGTCGGTGCCGCTGTCGCGTCCCAGGCGCTCGGCGGCCGGATCGTACATGCGCTCCATCTCGGCGATCTGGCGGTTGTCCATCACCATGTGGATCAGGTCCGGATAGACCTGCACCAGCACGAAGCAGGCCAGCGCCGGCAGCGCGAACATCGCCAGCGCCACCCACATGCTGCGCGCCTGGCTGCGCACCAGCAACGGGAAGTCGGCCACCAGGAATTCCAGCGCACCGCGCCAGCGCGTCGGCGGCGTGCGGTACAGCACGCTGTGGCCCTGCTGCATCAACTGCTGCAGGCGCTGCACCAGCTGCGGGCTGTAGCCGCGCTCGCGGGCCAGCGCCAGCTGCTGGCACAGGCGCCGGTAGCGCTGCGGGAAGGCGGTATCGTCCAGCGCGAGCGCGCTGGCCTTGCGCCGCGTGCGGCGCGAAGCACCGGCGCGCAGCAGCAGCCAGTGTTCCAGGTCCTGCCATTCCTGCTGGTAGCGGGCGACGAACTGTTCCTGCTTCATCGCCGCCCCAGCAGCCAGTTGGCCATGGCATACAGGCGCAGCACGCCGACCTGGCCGTGGGTGCCGGTCAGTGGCTCGGCAATGCCGGCCAGTTCCTGCTGGCGTGCCGCCGACAGCCGCGGCGCGCGCTCGGCGAAGGCCATCAGCGCCGCCTGTTCTTCCGGTCGCAGCGGCTGCGGCGGGGCCAGCACGCTGTCGATGGTGGGCGGAGGCGGCAGGTACAGCACCGGTGCATGCACCACCACGGTACCGGCCACCAGGTCGCCGAGGCGGCGGCCGTGGGAATCGAACAGGCTGCTGATCAGGCCCAGTGCATAGCCGAACGGCAGCATGTCCACGGTGCGCAGCAGGTTGCGGGTGATGGCAGCCATCCAGCCCACCGGCGCGCCATCGCGCGCGAGCACGTGCAGGCCCAGTGCGCGCTTGCCCAGGGTGCGGCCCCACCGCGCTTCGCAGACGATCGGGTAGGCCCAGTAGACCAGGAACATCAGCACCAGGCCGAGCCCGGAGCCGAACGAATCCAGCAGTGCCAGCGGAATCGACATCAGCACCAGCACCGCGATGCGCACGCCCAGATCGATCAGCCAGGCCATCGCCCGGGGCACCGGGCCGGCCGCCGGCAACTGCAGCGGCACACCCTCCGGCGTCACCACCTCGCGGTAGGTATCGAGCATCGGTGCGGCCATCAGTGCGATGGCCTTCGTTGTGGGCGGCGGAGTCCTCTCCGGCAGGCAGCCACAGGCATGGGGGTCTCGACAGGTCCTGGTCGGGCCCAGACTTTAGCAGAGCCGCATGGCGGCGTTGGCCGTTCAGCCCAGGTATTCGTCCTTCAGCCGCACGTAGTGGTCGGCCGAATAGTGCAGCGACTCGATCTCCCTGTCGCTCAGCGTGCGCGCCGGGCGGGCCGGGTTGCCCACCCAGAGCTCACCTTCACCGACCACCTTGCCCGGGCCGACCACCGCTCCGGCACCGACGAAGCCATGGCGTTCCACACGGGCGCCATCGAGGATGCACGCGCCCATGCCGATCAGGCTGTAATCACCGATGGTGCAGGCGTGGATGATGCAGCCATGGCCGACGGTCACGCCTTCGCCGATCAGGGTCGGGTAGCCGGCCTTGTTGTACGGGCTGTGGTGGCTGACGTGGATGATGGTGCCGTCCTGCACATTGGTGCGCGCACCGATGCGGACGTAATTGACGTCGCCGCGGATGATCGTACCCGGCCACACTGATACGTCCTCGGCCAGTTCCACGTCACCGATGAGGGTGCAGGCCGGATCGATGTACACGCGCTGGCCGAGGACGGGCATCTTGTCGCGGAAGGGGCGCAGCGGGTTCATCGGTGTCTCCGGAAATCAGGGCGTTCACCGCGATGATACCTGCGTGGTAGTGCCGGCCGCTGGCCGGCAACGTCATGGGCGTACCTGGAATTCTGCGGTTGCCGGCCAGCGGCCGGCACTACCCGAGTCAGGTGCAGCCGCTCAGATCGGCGCGTGCTCGGCCAGCATCTGCCGGAACAGCTCATCCAGCCACGCCGCATCACCGTGTCCAGCGGGCAGCTGCGGCGCCTGCGCAGTCCGGATGGCCAGTTCACGATCGATGAAATCGCTGATCGCCGCGATGCGTGGTCCGGCACTGACCTCGGCACTGGCGCGTTTAACCGCCAGCAGGGCATCGATGGCTTCACGCACCGGGCCGTGCGTCAGCAGCCGGTCCAGCAGGTCCTCGAAGGCCATCGGCGGGGGGGTCTGTTCGTACTCGATCCACTGGCAGGCCAGCAGCGGGCGCAGCACGTACAGGTACTTCTTCGTGCGTACCGTTTCGCCACGCAGGTAACCGCGATGGTTCGAGCGCGCCATGTTGAAGTAGTGCCACCACGTGCCCAGTGGTGAATAGAACGACTCAGCTGCCTTCCAAAGCTGCGACACTGCGGTGTGATCCTGCTGGTAGATGATCGGCGAGCGCAGCCATTCAATCAGTGTCGGATTGGATTTTGAAACCAGGCGTAATGCCTTGCGCAGGTCCCAGCCGCTGACATCGAGCTCATCGTCGATCGGCAGTTCGATCACATCCCGCTGCGCATCGCCGGGGCCGGTGCTCTCGTTGACGGTGAGATACCACGGCTGGCGATGCACGTAGATGAAGCGTGCATCGTAGTCGCTGTCCGGCGAAGAGAAGCCCCAGCCACGGCTGCCGGACTCGCACGCCAGCAGAACGCGCACGTCGTGTCGCTGTTCGATGTCGGCGAGGCTGGAAAGAATGGCGGCGCGCTTGTCCGGCGCGATCGGGTGGATGTCGTCCATGCAGTCGTGATCCGTTGATGTCGAGCGTTCTCGACTGTAGCGCAGTTGCGCACGGGTAGTGCCGGCCGCTGGCCGGCAACCTCAATGGGCGCACCTGGAATTCTGCGGTTGCCGGCCAGCGGCCGGCACTACCGGCTAGGGTTCGTAGCTGTAGCCCATGCCGTACACCGAACGGATCGGTTCGCCTTCCATGCCGGCGTCGGCCAGCTTGCGGCGCAGGTTGCGCACATGGCTGTCGACGGTGCGGTCGACCACCACGCGGTGGTCCAGGTAGAGGCGGTCGAGCAGCTCATCGCGCGCCCAGATCCGGCCGGGCGTGGCCAGCAGGGTGCGCAGCAGGCGGTATTCCACCGGCGTCAGGTCCAGGCCCTTGCCGTTCCAGGTGGCGCGTGCCGCCGGTTCGTCGATATGCAGCCCGCTGTTGGCGCGTGCAGCGGGGTCCGGGCGGTAACGGCGCAGCACTGCCACCACCCGCGCCACCACCTCGCGCGGACTGAACGGCTTGCAGATGTAGTCGTCGGCACCGATGTCCAGGCCCAGCAGGCGGTCGATCTCTTCCACCCGCGCCGTGACCATGATCACCGGTACATCGCTGCCGGCGCGCAGTTCGCGGCACAGGTCCACGCCATCGCGTTGCGGCAGCATCAGGTCCAGCAGCATCAGGTCGGGCTGGTAGCGGGCGAATGCGTCGATCACCTGGCCGCCATCGTCCACCCATTCGCTGGTCATGCCGGCGGCGGCCAGGTAGTCACGCAGCACCGAGGCCAGGCGTGGCTCATCCTCGACGATCAGGATCTTCGCGGACGCGGCGGGGGACAGGCTCATGCGGACTCCGGCAGGGTGACGACCACGCGCAGCCCGCCCAGCGGCGAGGGCTCGGCGTGGATATGGCCGTGGTGGGCGAGGATGATGTTGTGGCTGATGGCCAGGCCCAGCCCGCTGCCGCCGCTGGCGCGGTTGCGCGAACTCTCCACCCGGTAGAAGCGCTCGAACAGCAGCGCGCACTTGTCGGCCGGTACGCCCGGCGCGGTGTCTTCCACGATCAGCTGCACGCCGGCGGGCACGCGCGCAGCCTGCACGCGCACGCGGCCGCCGCCATGGGTATAGCGCAGTGCGTTTTCCAGCAGGTTGGCCAGCACCTGCTGCAGGCGGCGCTCGTCACCGGACACCTGCAGCGGTGTGGCGGGCAGCGCTTCTTCCAGTGCCAGCCCCGCCGTGGAGAAGCGCACGCGCATGCCATTGAGCTCGCTACGCACCAGCGCCACCAGGTCCAGCGGGGCGAAGCGGTAGGCCAGGCCGCCGGACTGGGTCATCGACAGGTCGTGCAGGTCGTCGATCAGCTTGCCCAGCTGGCGGATCTCGCCCTGCAGGGCACCCAGGTTGGCGCGGTCCAGCGGGCGGATACCATCCTCGATGGCCTCCAGTTCGGCGCGCACCACCGCCAGCGGCGTGCGCAGTTCGTGCGAGATGTCGGCAATGAAGGCGCGGCGGTTGCGCTCGGTGTCGTCCAGCGCCTGCGCCATCCGGTTGAAGTCGTTGACCAGTGCATCCAGCTCGTCATCGCTGGTGCGCTCGATGCGGGTGGCGTAGTCGCCGGCGGCGAGCCGGTGAGTGGCGGCGGCCAGCTTGGCCAGGCGCTGGCGCAGCGCGCGCGACACCAGCCAGGCCAGCACTACGGTCACCAGCAGCAGTGAGATGCCGATCACCCACCATGCGCGCATCTGGGTGTTGTAGAAATTCAGGTCGTTGGTGGCGATGACGGTCTGGAACGGCACCATGCCCAGCCAGCCGACGGTGTGCCCGTCCAGCTGCACCGGATGCGGCTCGTCGTCGCTGATCGCGTCCGGGTTGCCGGCCACGAACCGATGCTGCGCATCGAACAGGCCCAGCCGCGAGGGAACGCCGGTCTGGTCGGACAGCGGCGGCACGGGCCCCTCGTGCCCATGGCCCAGGTCCGGGCGCAGCAGCCGCGCCCAGCGGTCACTGTCGCCGCGCAGATGCTCCCAGCCGCCGTGCGTGCGGTACTCGCGCTGCAGGTGTGGCATCACGCGCTGCATGCGCAGGTCGCCCTGGTCGTTGAGGTAGTCCAGGAAGCCGGTCTGGAACGCCACGCGGCTGGCAATGCCGTTCACTGCCAGCACCAGCAGGCAGGCGGTGAAGATCGCGAGGAAGGTCTTCGCGGTCAGGCCGAATTTGAATCGAATCTTCGCCATCGCCGGGCCATTAGCGGCGCATGCGGCGCCGAAAGCAAGCGCCCGCTGAGCCGGTCGCACAATCTCCATATTCTCTGCACACTTTCACGGCAGCGTGCACGGGTCAACGAAAGGCCCCCACGCCCCCCATGTCACTCCTGCGTCCGCTGTTCCGCTCCCCCCGTGCGTTGTTGTTGCCCCTGCTGCTGGCCCTGGCGGCCTGCTCGGCGGGCAGGACCGAGGCCCCGGCCACCCCCGAAGTCGGCGTCGTCACCGCCCGCGCGCAACCGCTGGCGCTGCAGCAGACCCTGCCCGGCCGGGCGGTGCCGTTCGAGGTGTCCGAGGTGCGGCCGCAGATCGGTGGGCTGATCCGCCAGCGGTTGTTCACCGAAGGCCAGCAGGTCAAGGCCGGGCAGCTGCTGTACCAGGTCGATCCGGCGCCGTACCAGGCCGCCTTCGATACCGCGCGTGGCCAGCTGGCGCAGGCCGAGGCCGCTGTGCTGTCGGCGCAGCCGAAGGCCGAGCGCACCCGCACGCTGCTGGGCATGGACGCGGCCAGCAAGCAGGACGCCGACGATGCCACCTCGGCACTGAAGCAGGCCCAGGCCAACGTGATTGCCGCGCGCGCGGCATTGCAGGCCGCCCGCATCAACCTCGACTACACCCGGGTGACCGCACCGATCGACGGCCGCATCGGTACCTCCAGCGTCACCGCCGGCGCGCTGGTCGCCGCCGGCCAGGACGCGGCACTGGCGACCATTCAACGGCTGGACCCTGTCTATCTGGATGTGACCCAGTCCAGCACGCAGATGCTGGCGCTGCGCAAGCAGCTCGACGCCGGCCTGGTGAAGGCCATCGATGGCAAGGCCCAGGTGAAGGTGCTGCTGGAGGACGGCAGCACCTATGCCCATGAGGGCACGCTGGAGTTCGTCGGCAGCGCAGTCGATCCAGGCACCGGCAACGTGGTGCTGCGCGCGGTCATTCCGAACCCGGAGGGCCTGCTTCTGCCGGGCATGTACCTGAAGGCGGTGTTGCCGATGGCCACCGATGCGCGTGCCCTGCTGGTGCCGCAGAAGGCGGTGCTGCGCAATGAACGTGGCGAGCCGCTGCTGCGCCTGCTCGACGCAAAGGATCGCGTGGTCGAGCGGCGGGTCAGCACCGGCCAGGTGGTGGGCAACCAGTGGCAGATCACGCAGGGCCTGAAGGCTGGCGAGCGGGTGATCGTCAGCAACGGCAGTGCGGTAGCGCTGGGCCAGCAGGTGAAGGCGGTGGCGGCCACCACGGCGCAGCTGGCGGCGATGCCGGCGGTCGACCCGAACGGCAACACCGACGAAAAGTCGCACTGAGGCCTGCCGCGCATGGTTCGTTTCTTCATCGACCGGCCGATCTTTGCCTGGGTGATCGCCATCGCGGTCAGCCTGCTCGGCCTGCTCGCGATCCTGATCCTGCCGGTGGACCGCTACCCGCAGATCGCCCCGCCCACCATCACCATCCGCGCCACCTACACCGGCGCCTCGTCGCAGACCGTGGAAAACGCGGTCACCCAGGTCATCGAGCAGTCCCAGCAGAGCCTGGACCACCTGATGTACATGACCTCGACCAGTGCTTCCGATGGCTCGGCGCAGGTCAACCTGGTGTTCGCCACCGGCACCAACCCGGACACCGCGCAGGTGCAGGTGCAGAATCAGCTGCAGGCCGCTATGGCGACGCTGCCGCAGGCGGTGCAGCAGAACGGCCTGACCATCACCAAGTCCAGCGGTTCGATCTTCGAGGTGCTGTCGTTCACCAGCGAAGACGGCAGCATGGACAACTTCGATGTCGCCAACTTCATGGAAGCGCGCATCGACGACCAGATCAGCCGCGTCAGCGGTGTCGGCAACATCCAGCCGATCGGCCAGGAATACGCCATGCGTATCTGGCTGGACCCGGAAAAGATGCGCCAGTACGCGCTGATGCCGTCGGACATCGAGACCGCACTGCAGGCGCAGAACACCGACGTGTCGGCCGGTGAACTCGGTGGCCAGCCGGCGCTGAAGGGCCAGCAGCTGGACGCGACCGTGACCGCGCGCAGCCGCCTGCACACGCCCGAGCAGTTCGCGCAGGTGGTGCTCAAGGCCGATGCCAATGGCAGCGTGGTGCACCTGGGCGACGTGGCGACGATCGGCCTGGGCCCGGAAAGCTATGACAGCATCAGCACGTTCAACGGCAAGCCGTCGGCCTCGCTGGGCATCGAGCTCAACGCCGGTGCCAACGCCATCGCCGTCTCCAAGGCCGTCGAGGCACGGCTGCAGCAGCTGCAGAAGTACTGGCCGCATGGCTACACCTACCACGTGGCGTTCACCACCACGCCGTTCGTGACCATCTCGCTGAAGGAAGTGGTGATCACCCTGATCGAGGCGATCGCGCTGGTCGTGCTGGTGATGTACCTGTTCCTGCAGAACTGGCGGGCCACGCTGATCCCGACCATCGCGGTGCCGGTGGTGCTGCTGGGCACCTTCGGCGTGCTGGCCGCCTTCGGCTATTCGATCAATACGCTGACCATGTTCGCGCTGGTGCTGGCCATCGGCCTGCTGGTGGACGACGCCATCGTGGTGGTGGAGAACGTGGAGCGGGTGATGACCTTCGAAGGGCTGGCACCGAAGCCAGCCACGTTGAAGGCGATGGGCCAGATCACCGGCGCGCTGGTCGGCATCGTGCTGGTGCTGACCGCGGTGTTCCTGCCGATGGCGTTCTTCAGCGGTGTCACCGGCGTGATCTATCGCCAGTTCTCGGTGACGATCGCCGCTGCGATGATCCTGTCGGTGCTGGTGGCGATGACCATCACCCCGGCGCTGTGCGGCAGCATCCTGCACCAGATTCCCAAGGGCGGCCATCCGCATGGCGACCACGCTGGCGAGCCGGGCCTGCTGGGCAAGTTCTTCATCTGGTTCAACCATCGCTTCGAGCGCACCTCCAACCGACTGCGCCATCGCGTCGACCGCTTCCTCGGCCGGCGCACGCTGGGCGTACTGTTCTACCTGGTGCTGAGCGTGGCCACCGGCCTGTTGTTGTGGCACCTGCCGGGCGCGTTCCTGCCCGATGAAGACGAGGGCATGCTCAACGCGCTGGTGAAGCTGCCCGCCGGGTCCACGCTGGAGCAGACCCGTGCCGTGATGGATCGCCTGAGCGCCGCCGCGGTGAAGGACGACAGCGTACTGTCAATCCAGGCCACCGCAGGTTTCAGTGTCAGCGGCAGTGGCCAGAACGTCGGCCAGGCCTTCATCCGGCTCAAGGATTGGGACGACCGCAAGGACGATGCCGATACCATCGCCGCGCGCTTGACCGCGGCCATGGCCAGCGTGCCCGATGCGCAGGTGTTCATCACCTCGCCACCGGCCATCCTCGGCCTCGGCGATGCCGGTGGCTTCACCCTGGAACTGCAGGACGAAGGCGGTGCCGGCCACGCCGCCGCCGTGGCCGCGCGCAACACGCTGCTGAAGGAGGCTGCCAAGGATCCGAAGCTGGTCAACGTGCGCTACGCCAGCCTGGAAGACGCGCCGGTGTACGCGGTGAAGGTGGATGACGCCAAGGCGCAGGCGATGGGCGTGAATCCGCAGGACATCAATGACACCTTGAACGCCGCGCTGGGTGGCGACTTCGTCAACAACTTCATCTACAAGGGCCGCATCAAGAAGGTGTTCATCCAGGGCACGGCCGAAGCCCGCATGCAGCCGCAGGACATCGAGCGCTGGAGCGTGCGCAACCAGGCCGGCCAGATGGTGCCGCTGTCGTCGCTGGTCAGCGCGCACTGGACCAGTGCGCCAGCCGCATTGCAGCGCTACAACGGCGTGTCGGCGATGGAGATCACCGGCCAGCCGGCGCCCGGCGTCAGTTCCGGCGAGGCGATGGCCGAGATCGCGCGCCTGGCCGACACACTGCCGGATGGCTTCAGCCATGCCTGGTCGGACATGGCCTACCAGGAACAGCTGTCGGGCAACCAGGCGCCGATGCTGTACGCCATCTCGCTGCTGTTCGTGTTCCTGTGCCTGGCCGCGCTGTATGAAAGCTGGGCGGTGCCGTTCGCGGTGATGCTGGCAGTGCCGGTGGGCGTGTTCGGCGCCGTGCTGATGATGAACCTGCGTGGCCTCAACAACGACGTGTACTTCCAGGTCGGCCTGCTGACCACGATTGGCCTGGCAGCGAAGAACGGCATCCTGATCGTCGAGTTCGCGCGCATCCTCGAGCAGCAGGGCAGGAGCACCCGCGACGCGATCCTGCAGGCGGTCTACCTGCGGCTGCGACCGATCGTGATGACCTCGCTGGCATTCCTGATGGGTGTGCTGCCGCTGGTGTTCGCCACCGGCGCCGGTTCGGCCGCGCGCCGTTCGCTGGGCACGGGCGTGGCCGGCGGCACGGTTGCCTCGATGGTGCTGGGCATGTTCTTCGTGCCGTTGTTCTACCTGCTGGTGCGCCGCCTGTTCCCGGGCCGCGCGCCGGCCGACGCCACTGCCCCGGAGGCACGCCCATGAAGCCGATGCTGTTGCGCGCCCTGGCGGCCGCAACGATGACCACCGTGCTGGGCGGCTGCGCGAGCATGGCCCCGCACTACCAGCGCCCCGAGGCGCCGGTGCCGGCACAGTTCGCCAATGCCGCCACCGGCGAGACCGGGCCCGCACTGGCGATGCCGGCCTGGCGCGAGGTGTTCCTGGAACCGCGCCTGCAGCAGGTCATCGCGCTGGCACTGCAGAACAACCGCGACCTGCGCGTGGCGGTGATGCAGGTGGAGAAGGAACGCGCGCAGTACCGCATCCAGCGTGCGGCGCTGCTGCCATCGGTGGATGCCAGTGGCAGCATCACCCGCTCGCGGGTGAGCGATGCCAACAGCGGGACCGGTGCCACCCAGGTGACCGAATCCGACAACGTGCAGGTCGGCATCAGCAGCTGGGAACTGGACCTGTTCGGGCGCATCCGCAGCCTGAAGAACGAGGCGCTGCAGAACTGGCTGGCCAGTGCCGAGAACCAGCGTGCGGCGCGCACCAGCCTGGTGGCGGAAGTGGCCACGGCCTGGCTGGCGCTGGCGGCCGACGAGCAGTCGCTGGCGTTCACCCGGCAGACGCTGGACAGTCAGCAGCAGACCCTGCAGCGCACCGAGGCCCGCCATGCACAAGGCCTGGCCTCGGGCCTGGACCTGTCGCAGGTGCAGACCAGTGTGGACGCCGCGCGCGCTGCGCTGGCCAGGCTGCAGGCCCAGCAGGCGCAGGATCGTGATGCGCTGCAGTTGCTGGTGGGCGCGCCGCTGGAGGCGGCACTGCTGCCCGGCGCGCAGGCACTGGACGGCAGCGTGGCGCTGGCACCGCTGCCTGCCAACCTGCCCTCAAGCGTGCTGCTGCAGCGCCCGGACGTGCTGTCGGCCGAGCACGCGTTGCAGGCGGCCAACGCCGATATCGGCGCCGCGCGCGCCGCGTTCTTCCCGACGCTGACGCTGACTGCCAACTACGGCCACAGCTCCACCGCGTTGTCGACGCTGTTCTCGGCCGGCACCCGCGGCTGGTCGTTCGCGCCCAGCATCACGGCGCCGATCTTCCACGCCGGTGCGTTGAAGGCCTCACTGGATGCCTCGAAGATTGGCAAGGACATCGGCATCGCTCAGTACGAGAAGGCGATCCAGCAGGCCTTCAGTGAAGTGGCCGATGCCCTGGCCACGCGCGATCACCTGGGCGCGCAGATGGAGGCACAACGGGCACTGGTCGCCGCCAGCCAGCGCAGCTACACGCTGGCCGAGGCGCGCTATCGCACCGGGCTGGACGGCTATCTGCAGGCGCTGGATGCGCAGCGCAGCCTGTTTGCCGCGCAGCAGGACCTGATCGCGCTGCAGCAGCAGGAAGCGGGAAACCGGGTGACGCTGTTCAAGGTGCTGGGCGGTGGCGCAGACGCACGGTAACGCGCCCTGCTCTGGTAGGTGCCGACCTTGGTCGGCACGGAAGCATGGAGTGTCGCGATCTGATGATTCGTGCCGACCAAGGTCGGCACCCACCAAGGCAGATTCATGTGCCGACCAAGGTCGGCACCCACCAGAAGCGGACGGTGCTGCCTACGCCACGCGGCCGCGGCGTGCACGCTCCAGGTGCACCAGCAGCAGCGAGATTGCCGCCGGGGTCATGCCCGGGATGCGCTGCGCCTGGCCGATGGTCTGCGGACGCACGCGTTCCAGCTTCTGCAGGGCTTCGGCCGACAGCCCGCGCACCGTGGCGTAGTCGAAGCCTTCGGCGATCGGCGTGGCTTCATGCCGCTGCTGGCGCTCGATCTCCTCGCGCTGGCGGTCCAGGTAGCCGGCGTACTTCACGCCGATCTCCACCTGCTCGGCCACCTTGGCGTCGGCCACGGCCGGGCCCAGCGACGGCACCTGCATCAGCTGCGCGTAATCCAGCTCGGGGCGCTTGATCAGGTCCAGCACGTTGGTTTCGCGGCTGACCGCCACGCCCAGCGTGTCCTGCACTTCGCGGCCCAGTGCGTTGGCCGGGGTCGCCCACAGCGCGCCCAGGCGCGCGCGCTCGGCGGCGACGGCGGCCTGCTTGGTCTCGAACGCGCTCCAGCGCTGGTCATCCACCAGGCCCATCTCGCGGCCGGCCGGGGTCAGGCGCTGGTCGGCGTTGTCCTCGCGCAGCTGCAGGCGGTATTCGGCGCGGCTGGTGAACATGCGGTACGGCTCGTTGGTACCGTGGGTGATCAGGTCATCCACCAGCACGCCCAGGTAGGCCTCGTCGCGACGCGGGCACCAGCCGTCCAGCCCACGCACCTGGCGTGCGGCGTTGAGGCCGGCCAGCAGGCCCTGCGCGGCGGCTTCCTCATAGCCGGTGGTGCCGTTGATCTGGCCGGCGAAGAACAGGCCGTTGACCAGCTTGGTTTCCAGCGAAGCCTTCAACCCGCGTGGATCGAAGAAGTCGTACTCGATCGCGTAGCCGGGGCGGGTGATGTGCGCGTTGCCGAAGCCGCGGATGCTGCGCACCATCTCCAGCTGCACGTCGAACGGCAGCGAGGTGGAGATGCCGTTGGGGTAGATCTCGACGATGCCCAGGCCTTCGGGTTCGACGAAGATCTGGTGGCTGGCCTTCTCGGCGAAGCGCACCACCTTGTCCTCGATGGACGGGCAGTAGCGCGGGCCGATGCCTTCGATCTGGCCGCTGTACAGCGGCGAGCGGTGCAGCGCGTCGCGGATGATCTGGTGGGTCTGTTCGGTGGTGTGGGTGATCCAGCAGCTGACCTGCTGCGGATGCTCGTCCACCGAACCCAGGAAGGACATCACCGGGCGCGGCGAATCGCCGGGCTGCTCGTCCATCACGCTGTAGTCCAGCGAGCGGCCGTCGATGCGCGGTGGCGTGCCGGTCTTCAGGCGGTCCACCTGGAACGGGCGCTCGCGCAGGCGCGCGGCCAGCGTGGTGGCCGGCGGGTCGCCCATGCGGCCGGCGGCGTACTGGGTCGGGCCGACATGGATCTTGCCGGCCAGGAAGGTGCCGGCGGTCAGCACCACGGCCTCGGCATCGAAGCGCAGGCCGGTCTGGGTGATGACCCCGCGCACGGCGTCGCCTTCGATGACCAGGTCATCGACGGCCGCCTGGAACACGGTCAGGTTGGCCTGGCCTTCAACGATGGCGCGGATCGCCATGCGGTACAGGTTGCGGTCGGCCTGGCAGCGGGTGGCGCGCACGGCCGGGCCCTTGGAGGCGTTGAGGGTGCGCCACTGGATGCCGGCACGGTCGGCGGCATGCGCCATCGCACCACCCAGGGCGTCGATTTCCTTGACCAGGTGGCCCTTGCCGATCCCTCCGATGGCCGGGTTGCAGCTCATCGCGCCCACCGTTTCGATGTTGTGGGTCAGCAGCAGGGTGCGCACGCCGGTACGGGCCGCGGCCAGCGCGGCTTCGGTGCCGGCGTGGCCACCGCCGATGACGATGACGTCGTAACGATGAAAGGACGGGTTCATGGGGCTGTTCAGCTGGGGGCAGGCGCGGCCGGGGCGGCCGGGGCGGCGCCGGGGTGGCGATTTTAGCGCCATTCGGGGCCGCGGCGTCGGTGCCGGCCGGCCGGCGTCGAAATCAGCCCTAAAGTTGGCAGGATTATTGCAGATAACCCAATAGCACCCACCGTGGCTGGCGCCGCAGGCGCCCGTGACCGGAATTGGAACAGGGGCCGGTACAGGCGCACGGTGGGGGAGCAGAGGGCCGGCAGTCGGGGGACTGTCCGGCCCTGTTTTTTTGGGATTGCCGGGAAAGGCCCGACCACGCATGGCGTGGATCTACCGACGCTGGGGCTCTCTCCGGTTGGCGACCCGGCAAAACAGACGGCCCCGCAGTGCGGGGCCGTCTGTCTTCAGAGGTGCCGACATCCGACAGGGCCGGAACAGGGGGGATCCAGATGTTCCTGTCGGATATCGACGTAGAGATTTTTGCGGCGGCCCGTCTCGCTTTTTGTCACTTTGTGACGCGGGCCGTCACCGGTTCCGTAGAGTGCAACCTGGACCGGGTGAAATGCAAGACGGTTCAGCGCTCAACTGTGCGCTGCGTCCCACGATCCATGTTGCGCCACGGGGAACCGTTCATCCTCGGCGCGCTCGGCGCCGGGGTCGGACGGGCCGGCGGTGGCGGCGCCGACGGCTGGATGTTCGACTGCGGCGGGCGACGCATCGAGTCCATGTTCCGCCACGGCGAACCGCCGTTGTACGACGGCCGCGGCGGCGGCGGCGGACGGTTCTCGCCACCGTTGCCGGGCGGGCGCGGTGGCGGACGGTGGTTGTGCGGCGGGCGGTAGATCGGGCGCGAGTAGTACGGATTGCCATAGCCGCCGTAGTAGCCGCCATAGCCGCCGTAGTAAGGGTAGCCGTAGTTGTAGGGATAGCCGGCCGGGTAGCGGTACTCCACCGACGGCGCACCGTGGTAGTAGCTGCCGCTGCGGCCACCGCCGACATAGTCGTAGGTGGTGCAGCCGGTCAGGGCCAGCAACAGGCCACCGGCAAGCATCAGGCGCGTTTTCATGGTGGGTCCCCCCAGAGGACGGGTTGTGCAGTCAGCTTCGTGCGCAGGCGTTGAATCGGCCCTTAACTTCACTGGCCAGGATGAATGGAGGTGAAGGCCCTCATGCTGGCATGACCTGTGCCGGGGTCGCCAGCGTGGGGCCATACGTTAATCTTGCGTCATGAGCGATTCACTGTTGCCCCGTGCCGACGATGTCCTGGCTGCCGCTGCGCGGATCGCGCCGCACGCCAGCGTGACCCCGGTGCTGCGCTCGCGCACGCTTGATGCGCTGGCCGGCGCGCAGCTGGCGTTCAAGGCCGAGCACCTGCAGCGCGGCGGCGCATTCAAGTTCCGCGGGGCCTGCAACGCGGTGTGGTCGCTGGATGCCGATCGCGCCCGTGCCGGCGTGGTCACCCATTCGTCCGGCAACCACGGCGCTGCCCTGGCCCTGGCCGCGCGCACCCGTGGCATTCCCTGCCACGTGGTGGTGCCCGAAGGTGCGGTGGCGGCCAAGCTGGCCAACATCGCCCGCCACGGTGCCACGCTCTGGCGCTGCCCGCCGACCATCGCCGACCGCGAGGCCGCCTGCGCCAAAGTACAGGCTGATACCGGCGCGACCCTGGTCCATCCCTATGCGGACCCGGCGGTGATGGCCGGGCAGGGCACCGCGGCCCTGGAGCTGCTGCACAGCGACGGTCCGTTCGACGTGCTGGTAGTCCCAGTCGGAGGGGGCGGCCTGGCCAGCGGTACCGCCCGGGCCCTGCAGCTCGCCAGCCCGCAGACCCGGCTGGTGCTGGCCGAACCGGCCGGCGCCGATGACACCGCGCGCTCGCTGGCCGCAGGCGAGCGCCAGGGCGCGTTCACCCCTGACACGATCTGCGACGGCCTGCGTACCCTGATCGGCGCCCCCAACTTCGCGCTGCTGCGCGCGGCCGGCGTCGAGGTGATCGTGGTCGACGACGCCGCCACCATGGCCGCGATGCGCCTGCTGTGGGAGGTGCTCAAGCAGGTGGTCGAGCCGTCCTCGGCCACCGTGCTGGCCGCGGTGCTGGCACAGCCGCAGCGGTTCGCCGGCCTGCGGGCGGGCCTGGTGCTGTCCGGTGGCAATGTCGACCTGCCCGCGCTGCGTTGGGGGGCGCCTTGAGCCGCGACGGGCACCGGCCCCGCACCGGCCTGCTGGGCTGGCTGTGGCGGCTGTTCGTGCTGCTGGTGGTCTGGCTGCTGGGCGTGACCGCCTGGATCGTCTGGGTGGGGGAGCGCGACCAGGCAGCCAAGGCCGACGCCATCATCGTGCTCGGTGCGGCGGCCTATGACGCCAAGCCGTCGCCGGTATTCGAAGAACGCATCCGTCATGGCCTGGATCTCTATGAAGCCCGGTACGCGCCACTGCTGATCTTCACCGGCGGCTACGGTGGCACCGGCGCGCGCTTTTCCGAATCGCAGGTGGCGCGGCGCTATGCGCTCAAGCATGGCGTGCCGGACGATGCGATCCTGATCGAGACCGCCTCGCGCAACACCGTGCAGAACCTGGTCGAGGCCAAGCGGCTGATGGACCAGCGCGACCTGCACCGGGTGATCATCGTCAGCGACCCGTTGCACATGGCGCGCGCGCTGCGCCTGAGCAAGGCGCTGGGCATCGATGCGCTGGCCTCGTCCACGCCCAGCACGCGCTTCCGCAGCTTCCACACCAGCTGGCGCTTCCTGGTGCAGGAAATCTATTTCTTCCACCGCGACCTGGTGCGGCCGCCGCTGAGTTCGCCGGCCAACACCTGAGGCGGAAACCTGATTTGGGCAGACGCCCATCGTGGAAACGTGAGGTTGCCGGCCAGCGGCCGGCACTACCAGCCGGTCAGGTCTGCCTGCGCCGGATCGGGATCGCCGACACCGCCCGGATTGGGTGGGTGCCGACCAAGGTCGGCACCTACAGAGCGATTCGCGCACGGTGTTGCATGCGGTAGTGCCGGCCGCTGGCCGGCAGATGTCCATCGTGGAATCGTGAGGTTGCCGGCCAGCGGCCGGCACTACCAGACGATCAGGTCTGCCTGCGCCGGATCGGGATCGCCGACACCGCCCGGATTGGGTGGGTGCCGACCAAGGTCGGCACCTACAGAGCGATTCGCGCACGGTGTGGCATGCGGTAGTGCCGGCCGCTGGCCGGCAGATGTCCATCGTGGAAACGTGAGGTTGCCGGCCAGCGGCCGGCACTACCAGCCGGTCAGGTCTGCCTGCGCCGGATCGGGATCGCCGACATCGCCCGGATTAGGTGGGTGCCGACCAAGGTCGGCACCTACCCGGGCGATTCGCGCACGGTGTGGCATGTGGTAGTGCCGGCCACTGGCCGGCAGACGCCCATCGTGGAATCGTGAGGTTGCCGGCCAGCGGCCGGCACTACCAGACGATCAGGTCTGCCTGCGCCGGATCGGGATCGCCGACACCGCCCGGATTGGGTGGGTGCCGACCAAGGTCGGCACCTACAGAGCGATTCGCGCACGGTGTTGCATGCGGTAGTGCCGGCCGCTGGCCGGCAGATGTCCATCGTGGAATCGTGAGGTTGCCGGCCAGCGGCCGGCACTACCAGACGATCAGGTCTGCCTGCGCCGGATCGGGATCGCCGACACCGCCCGGATTGGGTGAGTGCCGACCAAGGTCGGCACCTACCCGGGCGATTCGCGCACGATGTGGCATACGGTAGTGCCGGCCGCTGGCCGGCAGATGTCCATCGTGGAATCGTGAGGTTGCCGGCCAGCGGCCGGCACTACCAGACGATCAGGTCTGCCTGCGCCGGATCGGAATCGCCGACACCGCCCGAATTGGGTGGATGCCGACCAAGGTCGGCACCTACAGAGCGATTCGCGCACGGTGTGGCATACGGTAGTGCCGGCCGCTGGCCGGCAGAGGTCCACCGTGGAATCGTGAGGTGCCGGCCAGCGGCCGGCACTACCAGACGATTAGGTCTGCTTGCGCCGGATCGGAATCGCCGACACCGCCCGAATTGGGTGGATGCCGACCAAGGTCGGCACCCACCCGGGCGATTCGCGCACGGTGTGGCATACGGTAGTGCCGGCCGCTGGCCGGCAGAGGTCCACCGTGGAATCGTGAGGTTGCCGGCCAGCGGCCGGCACGACCGGGCGATCAGGTCTGCTTCCGCCGGATCGGAATCGCCGACACCGGCACCGAGGCCACGTCGTGCCCGCCTTCGCGGATCGGCGCGCCCGGGTCCGGTGCCCAGGCGTGGGCGTAGATTACTTCCCAGCTGCTGGGCAGCTTGCCGTCGGCGCGTCGCATCGGTTCATACGCCGCTGCCGCCGCGGCGAAGCGGCCACGCCCGGTCAGCGTGTGGCGGCGGTCCACCCGCGCATTGGTCGCGCCCATCGCGCGCAGCTCCCGCATCAACGAGGGCAGGTCGTCGTAGGTCAGGGTGAACAGGTCGCGGTCCAGCACCGGGTCGCGGAAACCGGCCATCATCAGCGCATCGCCGAACTGGGCGATCTGCGCGAAGCGGCTCACGTGCGGGCGGTCATCGGCGGCCGCGAACGCTTCGTTGAGTTCGACCAGCGTATCCGGGCCGAAGGTGGAGCACAGCAGCAGGCCGCCGGGCTTGAGCACGCGACGGAAGCCGGCGAACACCGCCGGCAGGTCGTCCACCCACTGCAGGCACAGGTTGCTGAAGATCACGTCCACGCTGTTGTCGGCCAGTGGCAGCGCGGCGGCGTCGCCGCACAGGCGCTGGAACGGCTTCCACCAGCCGGCCTGGCGCTTGGCCTGATCCAGCATCGGCAGCGCCACGTCCAGCGCGATCACCTGCGCCTTCGGCCAGCGCTTCTTCATCAGCGCACTGGCGTGGCCGGTACCCGCGCCGATGTCCAGCACTACCTCGGGCTTGCGTGCCTCCAGGTAGTCCAGCGATTCCACCAGCCGCGCCTGCACCTCGCGCTGCAGGGCGGCGGCGGCGTCGTAGCTGTTGGCGGCGCGGGCGAACGCGCGGCGGACATGGCGGGCATCGAAGTGGGACGGCATTGCGAAAGTCTCTTAGAACGTACCGGGGTAGGCGCCGCCGTCGATCAGCAGGTTCTGCCCGGTGAGGTAACCGGCCTGTGCGCTGCACAGGAAGGCGCAGGCCGCGCCGAATTCATCCGCCGTGCCGAAGCGGCCGGCCGGGATCTGCTGGCGGCGGCGTTCGGCCACTTCGGCAGCATTGCCGTCCTTGCCCGCACTGTGGGCGAAGTTGGCGCGCAGGCGGTCGGTGTCGAACTGGCCGGGCAGCAGGTTGTTGATTGTGACGTTGTGCGCCACGGTACGGCGCGACAGCCCGGCGACGAAGCCGGTCAGGCCGCTGCGCGCGCCGTTGGACAGCGCCAGGATGTCGATCGGGGCCTTCACCGCCGACGAGGTGATGTTGACGATGCGGCCGAAGCCACGCGCGATCATCGCGTCCACGGTCGCGCGGATCAGCGCGATCGGCGCCAGCATGTTGGCGTCCAGTGCGGCGATCCAGTCGTCGCGCTCGAAACTGCGGAAGTCGCCCGGCGGCGGGCCACCGGCATTGGTGACCAGGATGTCCACCTGCGGGCACGTGGCGAGCGCTGCGGAGCGACCGGCCTCGGTGGTCACGTCGGCGGCGACCACGCGGACTTCGGCGGCGCCGGGCAGGGCGCGCAGCGCTTCGGCGGCGGCCTGCAGCGCAGCCTCACCACGGGCCACGATCACTAGGTTGACGCCCTCGCGCACCAGCGCACGCGCGCAGCCCAGGCCCAGCCCCTTGCTTGCGCCGCAGACCAGTGCCCAGCGGCCGTTGATACCCAGATCCATGCATCAATCCTGCGGAATGAGGAAGGCGCTCATTGTCCGCCATCGGCCGGTGACAGGCCGGCAACGAAGTGTTGCAGGGCGGCGGCCACCTCGTCGGCATGGCCGAGGAAGGGCGCATGGCCGCCGTGGGCGATGGTCAGCGCCTGCGCACCGGGGGCCAGTGCCGCGGCGGCCTGCATTGCCGCCGGAGACACCAGCCGGTCACGCTGGCCGGCGATCCACAGGCTGGGCTTGGCCAGCGTCGGCAGTGCGCCACGCAGGTCGGTGCTTTCCAGCAGGCGCAGGCCTTCCAGCAGGGCGCGTTCGGTGGGTGCACCGCGCTCGACCAGGCGCTGGCGCAGCGTGCGCAGCTCCTCGCGGGCGTGTGCCGAGCCCATTACATCCAGCGCCAGGAAGCGTTCCAGGGTGCCACCGAAGTCGGTGGCCAGCTCGCGCCCGAACTGCTCGAACACCGCCGGCTCCACCGCATGCGGCCAGTCGTCGCCACGCACGAAGCGCGGCGTGGCCGCGATCATCGCCAGCCCGCGCACCTTCGGCAGTGTCGCGGCGGCGTGCAGCGCGAACAGGCCGCCCAGCGACCAGCCGCACCACACCGCAGGCGGCGTGGCCGCGGCAATGGCATTGACCACGAACGGCAGGCGCAGCGGCGTGGTGTCCTCGCGGCTGTGGCCATGGCCCGGCAGATCAACCAGATGCAGGGTGAAGTGATCGGCCAGGCGTTGCACCAACGGCGCGAACACGCCGCCCTGCAGGGCCCAGCCATGGATCAGTACCAGGTCCGGCCCCTGGCCGGTGACGTCGATATGCATGGGGAAACGGCAACAGGCTCAGGCGAAGACAGGCAGCGGCGGTGGCGCGGCCTCACGCGCGGCCAGGTCGACGCGATCGCGCGCGCTGGCAATGGCTTCGACCAGGCCACGCACCTGCTCGGGGGTGTGCAGCGCGGACAGCGTGACGCGCAGGCGCGCCTTGCCTTCGGGAACCGTGGGCGGGCGGATCGCGCCGACCAGCCAACCGGCCTGTTCCAACGCCTGGGACATCGCCACGGCGCGATGGTCGTCGCCACACAGCAGCGGCTGGATCGGCGTTTCCGAGGCCATCAGGTCCAGGCCATGGCGGCGGGCTTCGCCGCGGAACAGCGCGATCAGATCGGTCAGTTTCGAGCGCCGCCAGTTGTCACGGCGCGCCAGGCGCACCGCTTCCAGTGCTGCGGCGGCCAGCGCCGGCGGCATCGCAGTGGTGTAGATGTACGGGCGTGCGGTTTCGGCCAGGTGCTCGACCAGGTCGTCGCGGCCCAGCACCAGCGCGCCGGAACCGCCCAGTGCCTTGCCCAGCGTGACCAGCTGCAGCGGCACATCGTCCACGCCCAGCCCGGCGGCGGCCACGGCACCACGGCCATCACCGACCACGCCCACGCCGTGCGCATCGTCCACATAGAACAGCGCCTGCTGCAGGCGTGCCACCAGCGACAATGCACGCAGCGGTGCGATGTCGCCATCCATGCTGAACACACCGTCGGTGGCCAGCATCGCCGCGCCATCGGGCGCGTGCTTGAGCTGGCGCATCGCGCCTTCGGCGTCGAGGTGCGGATAACGGCGCAGGCGCGCACCCGCCAGCCGCGTCGCATCGAGCAGGCTGGCGTGGTTGAGCTTGTCCTGCACGCACACATCGTTCTCTTCGCTCAGCAGCGCCTGCTGCACGGCCAGGTTGGCGGCGAAGCCACTGCCGAACAGCAGCGCGCGCGGGTAGCCCAGCCACTCCGCCACTTCGCGCTCCAGTGCCTCATGCAGAGCGTGGTGGCCGCAGACCAGATGCGAGGCGCCCGCGCCGGAGCCTTCGCGTGCGGCCGCATCCTGCAATGCGTTGACCACGCTGAACTGCTGGGCCAGGCCCAGGTAATCGTTGCTGCAGAAGCCGGTCAGCCACTGGCCGTCCACCTCCAGGCGGACGCCATCACGACGGCTGACCGTGCGCCGCGTGCGGCGACGGCCTTGGGCATCGCGCAGGGCGCGTTGGGCGTGGAGGCGGGCGGTCAGGTCGGGGCGGGCCATGGCGGCTGAATGCGGCGACGGGGCGGCTAGGGTAGCGCGTTGCCGCGGCGCCTGCTTGCGGCCCGTCTCAGGCCGCGTGAGCGCAGCCACAGGCGGGCGCATCGGCGCTGATATCAGCGTGCACGGTGCCGCCGTGGTCGTGGCCCTCGGCATCCACCTGCACCGCCATCGGCTGCAACCCCAGCCGTGCGAACAGGGCCAGGTCGCGCTCGCTCTCCGGGTTGCCGGTGGTCAGCAGCTTGTCGCCGTAGAAGATCGAGTTGGCACCGGCCACGAAGCACAGCGCCTGCAGTTCGTCGCTCATCGCCTCGCGACCGGCCGACAGCCGCACCATCGAACGCGGCATGGCGATGCGTGCCACCGCGATCATGCGCACGAACTCGAACGGATCCAGTTCGGCACTGCCATGCAGCGGCGTGCCCGCCACCTGCACCAGCTTGTTGATCGGCACCGAATCGGGATGCGCCGGCAGCGTGGCCAGCGCCAGCAGCAGGCCCACGCGCTGCGCGCGCGTCTCGCCCATGCCGACAATGCCGCCGCAGCAGGTTTTCAGACCGGCATCGCGCACGTGCGCCAGCGTGTCCAGGCGGTCCTGGTACTGGCGCGTGTGGATGATCGAATCGTAGTAGTCCGGCGCGGTGTCGAGATTGTGGTTGTAGTAGTCCAGGCCGGCGTCCTTCAGCGCACGCGCCTGCTCGCCACTGAGCATGCCCAGCGTGGCGCAGGTTTCCAGGCCCAGCGCCCTCACCCCGGCGATCATCGCCGCCACCTTCGGGATGTCGCGGTCCTTCGGCGATCGCCACGCGGCACCCATGCAGAAGCGCGATGCGCCGGCAGTCTTGGCCTGGCGTGCCTTGGCCAGCACCGCGTCGGTGTCCATCAGCTTCTGCGCGTTCACCCCGGTGCTGTAGCGCTGTGCCTGCGGGCAGTACGCGCAGTCTTCCGGGCAGCCGCCGGTCTTCACCGACAACAGCGTGGACACCTGCACCTGCGCTGGGTCGAAGTGCTCGCGATGGACTGCGGCGGCGCGGAACAGCAGCTCGGGGAACGGCAGATCGAACAGCGCCTGCAGTTCGTCGTGTTGCCAGTCGTGGCGGATGGCAGCAGCCATGGCGGGACCTTGGGGTACGAGTGAAGCGAGGGCGGCAGTGTGGGTGGGTTGGTTAGTCCTGTCAACTTTGCTGTTTCTCATATGGTTTACATTGGTTGACCGCCATGAATGGGCGCTACGGTGTAAGTTCATTGCTGCATACGGACGCGCGAGCACGTGCCATGAACAGCTACCAGCCCTACCCGATCCGCCGCGACGCGGTGCTGTGCAGCCTTGCCGAACTGCCCGACGGCGGCCTGCGCGTGGTGCTGGATGATCTGCGCCAGTCCGACACGCCAGGGCAGTGGAAGAACCACGTCTTCGTGACCTTCAAGGACTACCCGGCAGGGCAGCTCGATCCGGCGACGTTGCCCAAGGAGGAGCTCGAGGCTTTCGGCCACTATGTGCTGGTTCGCCTGTTGGCCATCAATGGCTGCCTGCGCGATACGGACGAGCGCTCCGACAACGATGCCCATCTCACTGACCAGGCGCGGCAGAACATCGCCGCGCTGACCAGCGAGGACATCGCCTCGATCGATGAGCAGCTGTTCTCCCTCTGCGACGGGCAGTTCCGAAAGATCGCCTACATTGTGGGCATGGTCATGTCGCTGCAGCCGAAGTGCCGATCGGGAATTCCCGATGTGTTCTATGCAGGGCGTGTACGCATGCTGGTGGAACGGGGCATGTTGCAGGCACAGGGCGACCTCACGCGGATGGGCTGTTGCGAAGTGCGCGTCCGGCAGTAGGCTTGCGCCCACCAGGACCTGGCTGGAACTGTGCTTACATCTACCTGCTGGAAGGACACATGCTGAAGTCCATCCAGAAGATGGCGGCAGCCGAGGCAATGAAAGAAGGATGCGCATGGAACCGGACACGATGCCGCAGGGCGGAAAGCTGCTGATACTCGATCTGGATGAGACGCTGGTGCATGCCAGCGAGCGTGAACTGGAGCGACCCGCAGATTTCCGCCTCGTCGGCTACCACGTCTACCTGCGGCCCCATCTGCAGGCATTCCTCGACTATGCCTTTGCCCATTTCACGGTGGGTGTGTGGACGTCGTCCGGGCAACTGTACGCCGAACCGCTGGTGGACCGGCTGATGCCGGGGCGTCCGCTGGCGTTCCTGTGGTCCGCGCCGCGGTGCAGCACGGCCCGTGATTGGGAAACCGGCGGTTACACCTCGCAGAAGCGGCTGGGCAAGCTGAAGCGCCACGGCTTCCGTTTGGAGCAGATGATCGGTATCGATGACACGCCCGGCAAGTACGCCAGAAACTACGGAAATCTGGTCGCGGTGCGTGAGTTCACCGGTGATCCGGCTGATGACGAGCTGGCCCATCTGCAGCTGTATCTGGAGTGGCTGCGGCAGCAGCCCAACGTGCGAGCGGTGGAGAAGCGCCGGTGGCGGGAGCGCCTGCACGCATAGGTAGCTGCACAGGGCAGGTGCTATCGGCGAGCACCCGCACTCGCGCGTTTCACCGCATCCTGCAAGGCCTGCAGCCACAATAACCGCTGCCCAACGCAAGCGCTGGCGCGCAGACTGTGCCCCATGACCGATCTCCATCGCCTCCGCGGCCGCATCACCGCGCTGGTTCTCAGCGAGGCCTGGCGCCGCCGTGCCGCGCTCTGGGGCGGCGCGGTGGCCGTGGCGTTGGTGGCCATCCTGTTCGCCAAGGCCAGCGACGCGGCCTTCCATCTGTTCCAGCGCATCACCGCGCACTCGCCGTGGTGGGCCCTGCTGCTCACGCCGGGCATCTTCGCGCTGCTGGCCTGGTTGACCAGTGGCGTGCTGAAGCCCACGCGGGGCAGCGGCATTCCGCAGGTCATCGCTGCGTTGGACAAGCCCGATGAGCCATTCCGGAAGACCAATCTTTCGCCTGCGGTCTCAGCCGGCAAGCTGCTGCTGACCTCGTTGTCGCTGCTCGGCGGCGCGTCCGTCGGACGCGAAGGTCCCACGGTGCATGTGGGTGCCAGCCTGATGTACCTGTTCGGCCGCTGGTTCGGCTTCAAGGATCCTCGCGAGCTCTCGCACTTCCTGCTGGCCGGTGGTGCAGCGGGCATTGCCGCGGCGTTCAACACGCCGCTGGCTGGCATCGTATTCGCCATCGAGGAGCTCAGCGGCCGTTTCGAGCATCGCTTCTCCGGCACCCTGCTGACGGCGGTGATCGTCGGTGGCGTGGTGTCGCTGGGCCTGCTTGGCAACTACACCTACTTCGGCCATGTGAGCGCGCGGTTGCCGCTGGGGCAGGGCTGGCTGGCGATCCTGCTGTGCGGCGTGGTGGCCGGGTTGCTGGGCGGCCTGTTCGCGCGCGCGGTGCTGGCCAGTGCGGCGGGCCGCCCGCGTTGGCTGGGCCAGCTGCGCCAGCGGCATCCGGTGCTGCTGGCCGCAGGCTGCGGCCTGGCGGTGGTGGCACTGGCTTTGACGTTCGGCGACGGCGCGTTCGGCACCGGCTACGAGCAGGCGCGCAGCCTGGTGCAGGGGCAGGCGTTGGTCGGCCACGAGTTCGGGTTGATGAAGCTGCTGGCCAACCTGGCATCGTACGTGGCCGGCATACCCGGCGGCCTGTTCTCGCCCGCGTTGGCGGTCGGCGCGGGGCTGGGCCACAACCTGGCGGTGCTGATGCCGGGCGTGGATCCGCGCGCGTTCGTGCTGCTGGGCATGTGCGCCTACCTGACCGGCGTCACCCAGGCACCGCTGACCTCGGCGGTGATCTCGCTGGAGCTGACCGACAGCGGCGATCTGCTCCTGCCGATCTTGGCCACGGTGCTGATCGCGCGGGGCGTGTCCGGTCTGGTATGCCGGGTGCCGATCTATCGTGGGTTGGCGGAGGTGTTGACGGCGTCGGCCGTTGCATCAACCGGGCCTGGGCAGGGCGGACGCCTTTCCTGATCGGCAGCACCCTCTGCAGTTGCGGGCAGTCCCGACACTGCGATCGGTGCTTCGCCGATGGCCGCACATGGGCAGCGCGATGAAGCATGGGCAATGCGCATTGATCTCCTGCGTTCGGCAACCCGTGTCTCCCGCGCACTGCTGGGTGTCCTGCTGCCACTGCGCTGCCTGGTCTGCGGCGATCCGGGCCATGATGATCTCGATCTGTGCCGCGCCTGCCTCGCCGGACTGCCCTGGGCCGGTCGCGCCTGCCTGCGGTGTGCACTGCCGTTGCCGGATGAGGGCCTGATCGTCTGCGGCAGCTGCCGCGAGGAAGCACCACCGCAGACGGCCACGCACGCCAGCCTGCTGTACCTGCCGCCGGTGGACCAGCTGCTGCTGCGCTACAAGTTCCATCAGGACCTGGCGGCCGGTCGCCTGCTGGCGCAGTTGATGCAGCGCGCACCACCGCCCTGGTCCTGCCCGCCGCTGGTGCCGGTGCCGCTGCACCGCCGGCGCCTGCGCCAGCGCGGCTACAACCAGGCTGCCGAGCTCTGCCGGCTGCTGCCGTTGCCGGTCTGGCAGGGGCTGTACCGGCGGCGGCACACCGCACCTCAGTCCGAGCGCACGGCCGAACAGCGCAGGGAAAACCTGTTCGATGCGTTCGATGTCCACGGGCCGGTGCCCACGCATCTGACCGTGGTCGACGACGTGATGACCACCGGCAGCACGGTGATGGAAATCGCCGAAACCCTGCGCTGCGTGGGCGCCAGAGAGGTGCGGGTATGGGTGTGCGCGCGGGTGCCGTGATCGCTCCCTTCATCGCAACGGGCTAGGATGAACCCGGTTCCGGATCGAAGGAGTGACCATGAATTCCCCCTTGTCTCCCTTGTTGTCAGCGGTTGGCCGCAGCTGGTGGATCCTGCTGCTGTATGGCCTGGTCGCGCTCGGCTTCGGCATCATCGCCATCGGTTGGCCGCTGTCCGCAGCCATGGCATTGGCCTGGACGCTGGGCGTGATGGCCATCATCGAAGGGGTCATCAGCCTGTTCGCACTGATCAGTGGTGGCAGCGGCGCCTCGCGCGGCTGGCTGGCGCTGTATGCCATCGCTTCGCTGGGCTTCGGCATCCTGGCGGTGATCAACCCGCTGGCCACCGCCAGCGTGCTGGTGCTGTTCCTGGCGGCGTGGCTGCTGGTAGCCGGCATCTATCGCATCGTCTTCGCGATCCGCGTGCGCAAGCAGATCCAGGGCGAGTGGCTGCTGATCCTCAGTGGCGTGCTGGCGGTGGTGCTGGGGCTGCTGTTCGCGGCCAATCCATACGCAGGCGTGGCGGTGACCACGCTGTGGATCGGCATTGGCAGCCTGCTGTACGGGCTGCTGCAGGTGCTGGTGGCGTTCAAGCTGCGGAAGCTGAAATGAGGGGCGCGCTTCCGCTCCTGCTGGGCGCGGCGCTGGTGCTGGCCGGATGCATGCCGGGTGCCACGCCCGGTGCGCTGGCAGGCAAGGATCATGCGCCGCGCGCCGGCGTGGACGTGCGCCTGAGCGCGGTCGATGCGGCTGGCAACGGCACTCCGGCGCACTGGCAAGGTGAAACCCTGGCCCTGCGCGAGCCGCCGATTGCCGGCAGTGCGGACATCGCCGATGTGCGCTACGTGCTGGACGATGCCAAGCAGCCAGGCCTGCAGATCCGCTATCGGCCAGAAGCGCATCAGCGCATCCACGATGGCACCTCGGCCCTGGTGGGCCAGCGCGCGGCGATCAGCGTGGACGGCCGCGTGCTGATGGTGGCGACGGTGAAAGGCGCCTTCGGGGAATCGATGATGCTGAGCGGGCTGCCGAGCATTGCCGAGGCGCAGGCGCTGGCCAGGCACATCACCGGTCAGTGACGGGCGCGCCAACACCACCGCGCTACGCGCGGAGGTCGACCAAGGTCGACCGCTACCGTGCGAACCGTGCCTCGATCTCCTCCAGTGACTTGCCCTTGGTCTCCGGCAGCCAGAACGCGGCTACCAGGAAGAACACGAACGTGCACGCCGCCCAGAACAGGAACATGCTGGCGTAGCCGTAGTGGCCCACCGTGGGCAGGAAGATCGCCGCGATGGTGGTCGACACGAACTGGTTGATCAGCAGGGCGATGCTCATGCCGTTGGAGCGGATGCGATTGGGCATCAGTTCCGACAGTGCCAGCCACACGCAGACGCCGGGGCCGACCGCGAAGAACGCGACGAACACCAGGATGCAGGCGGCTACCGCCCAGCCATGCGCCGGCGGCGGCACCGGGCCGATGCGGGCCTGCTCGATGCGCAGCGGTGCCTGTGCGGCCATGGCCGGGTCGGCGAACGGGTTCAGATGCAGCTTGCGGAAGAACGCGCCGATCACACTGTCCGGCTGCACGGTCCCGGCACGCTCGATGCGCAGCTCGCGGTCGGTCAGGCTGTCGCTGCGCAGGGCGCGCACGTTGGTGAAGTCACCGTAGGCGTACGACACGGTCAGCTGCATCGGCCGGCCTTCGCTGTCGATGCCGGCGCCCAGGCGCTGCCACTGTGCGTCGTCCAGCACCAGCTGCAAGCCATCGGCGCTGACCGCCGCCTGCAGTTGCGGCTGCACGTCGGCGCGGCCACGCTCGGCCTGGAAGAACAGCGTGGCGGCGGCCAGCAGGGCCACGCAGATGCCGCCGCTGCCGAGCATCAGCAGGAACTTGCGGCCCTTGCGGTCGACCAGCAGCAGCGCGACCACGGTCATCACCGCGTTGAGCAGCTTGATCGCCACGTCGGCGCCGTTGGCCACCGAGCCGGACAGGCCGGCCTGGTTGAGGATGTTCACCGCGTACGCCAGCACCGTATTGATGCCGGTGGCCTGGGTGCAGGCCAGCACCACGCAGGCCAGCACGAACGGCACCACGTAGCGGCGGCTGAGCAGTGGGTCGCGCTTGCCGTCGCTGCTGCTCGATTCCGGCGCCTGGATCTGTGCAAGGGTGGGTTCCACGTCGGCAGCAGGCAGCACCCGCTGCAGGCTGCGGCGGGCATCATCGACGCGGCCGCGGCGCACCAGCCAGCGCGGCGATTCGTACAGCCAGAAGATGCCGGCGCAGAACAGCAGGCCGGGCGCCAGGCAGCTCCAGAAGATGGTGCGCCACGCATGATCCTTCACCGTGAACAGTTCCTGCGCCTGCTGCGCCAGCGGCAGCGAGCGCACGGCTTCGGCGGCGGCATCCACCGCATGTGCGTGGTACAGCCCGATCAGTGCCGCCAACACCAGGCCGATGGTCAGCAGCAGCTGGAACATCGCCGCACCGCGCCCACGCCGCTCGGGGCTGAGCACTTCGGCCAGGTACAGTGGAATCACCACGCCGATCAGGCCGCCACTGATGCCCTGCAGCAGTCGCCCGAGCAGCAGCGGCGTGTAGCCCGAGGCCAGCGCCATGATCGGAATCGACGCGGTGAACAGCAGGCCGGCCAGCAGCATCGCACCGCGGCGACCGATCAGGTCGGCGACCATGCCGGCGAACAGCGAGGACAGCACGCTGCCCAGCAGCACCGCCGCCACCACGAAGCCGAGTTGCTGGCTGCTGAGCTGCCAGGCGTGGCTGGCCGTTGCCTCCAGGTAGGGCAGGGCACCGGCGATGATGCCGATGTCGATGCCGTACAGCAGGCCGCCGAGGCCGCCGATGAAGAGCAGGTAGCGTACGGGCCAGCGCGGGGCGGTGCTTGCAGTCATCGGCAGTTCCTGTGGTAGCGCCGGGCCAGGCCCGGCGGTTCGTCGCAGAGTGCATTCTGTAGAGCCGAGCCATGCTCGGCTGCTTTCCGTTCCGATATCGAGGTTCCCCATGCCGCGCTTCGCGCGGTGAGCCGAGCATGGCTCGGCTCTACAGGGAGCCCGCGCGGCATCCGGGCCGCATCGCTTGCGTCAGGTCAGATCGACCACGCGCCCACCAATGACCACCTGCTGCAGGCGCAGTTCGGCGTCCAGCACCACCAGGTCGGCGCGGGCGTCGGGCGCGATGCGGCCGCGATCACCCAGGCCCAGATAGTCGGCCGGGAAGGTGGAAACCCGCTGCGAGGCGTCGGCCAGGTCCAGGCCGACGCGCACCAGGTTGCGCAGCGCCTGGTCCATGGTCAGTGCGCTGCCGGCCAGCGAACCCGTCGCCAGGCGCACGCAGCCGCCGCACTTGTGCACGCGCTGCTCGCCCAGCGCGTACTCGCCGTCGGGCATGCCGGTGGCGGCAGTCGCGTCGGTCACCGCGTACAGGCGCGGGATCGCGCGCGCGGCCAGCCGGATAACGCCGGGGTGGATGTGCTGCAGGTCGGGGATGATCTCGGCGTACTGCGCATGCGCCAGCGCCGCCGCCGCAATGCCCGGGCGATAGTGGTCGACGCCGGTCATGCCGTTGAACAGATGGGTGAAACCGGAGGCACCGGCCTGCAGCGCCGCCACGCCCTCCTCGTAGGTGCCGGCGCTGTGGCCCAGCTGCACGCGGATGCCCATCGCCGAAAGCGCGGGTATCAACGCGGTGTGCTCGCCGATCTCCGGCGCCAGCGTCATCACCCGGATCGGCGCCAGCGCGTGCAGCTGCTGCACCAGTGCCACCGTCGCCTCGATCGTACGATTGGGCTGTGCGCCCAGCCGCTGGGGGCTGATGAACGGTCCTTCCAGATGCACGCCGACGATGCTGGCGGCGTCGGCATCGGGCGCCGCCATTGCCGCAGCGACGCCGTGCAGCGCGTGCTCGATCTCGTCCAGCCCGGCGGTCATGGTGGTCGCCAGCAGCGTGGTGGTGCCGAAGCGCAGATGGGTGCGGGCGATGGTGCGTGCCACGTCGCCGCCCTGCATCAGGTCCACGCCGGCCGCGCCATGCACATGCAGGTCGACGAAGCCGGGCAGGATCACCGGCAGCTGCAGGTCGTCGGCGCCGCTGTGGTCGTCCACCTGCAGCCGGCGCACGCGTGAATCGAAGTGGACGTGCCCGCGCCGCCAGCCCAGCGGGGTGAGGATGCGGCCATGCAGGGTGCGGGTGTCGGTCATGCGGTGGGCTCGGCGATGATCACTTCGATGCCCAGCCGCTGCAGCCCTTCGCGGGTTGCATCGTCGATGCCGGCGTCGGTGATGATGGCGTGGATCTGGTCCAGCAGGGCGATGCGGTGCAGGCTGACGCGGCCGAACTTGGAGGCATCGGTCAGCACCACGATGCGGCGCGCACGCTCGACCATGCGGTGGTTGAGGCGGGCTTCGGCCTCGTCGTGGGTAGTCAGGCCGAACTGCAGGTCCAGGCCGTCCACGCCCAGGAACAGGGTGTCGAAGCTGTACGAGTTGAGGCTGGCTTCGGCCTGGCTGCCCTGCAGCGACAGCGACTGCTGGCGCAGCAGGCCACCGGTCAGCAGCACGGTGATGCCCGCGGCATTGGCCAGTTCCCAGGCGATGTTCAGGCCGTTGGTCATCACCGTCACGTCGCGATGCGCGCGCAGGTGGCGGGCCAGCGTCATCGTGGTCGAGCCGGAATCGATGATGATGTTGTCACCCGGCTGCACCAGGCGCGCAGCGCGCGCACCGATCGATTCCTTCAGTGGCAGGTTCAGCGCGTCCTTCTCATGGATGTCCTGTTCCTGCGGCGGCGTGCGCACCAGGGTCGCGCCGCCGTGGGTGCGGTTGGCCAGGCCCTGCGATTCGAAGTGGGTCAGGTCGGCACGGATCGTCACCGCCGACACGCCGAAGCGCTCGACCAGATCGGCCACCTGCACCGAGCCGTGCTCGATCAGCAGCTGCAGGATCTGTTGCCGGCGGGAGCGGGTGTTGCGCATGGCCATTCTCGGTTTCGCGGGAAAAGGTAGAGATTAGCCGTTCGCAGGAACGCCGGCAGCCGAACCTGCGTTCTGCGTGCGGGGTCCGGCCTGGTTGGCGCTGCAGGCACGGGCGTACTCACCCAGGCACAGGCCGATGCGGTGCTGCACCAGCGCGGTGGGGGTGTTGGCCAGGCTGCCTTCGCGCACGGCGCGGTACTGCTCCGGCAGGTACTGGCTGAGCAGCACCAGCGGCGGCGCATGCTGCTCCAGGTTGGCGAACAGGGTCTGCACCGCCTGTACCAGCGCCGGCTCGCCCCAGTAGTAGCGGCAGCGGTCGCTGAAGGAATAACGGCGCAGCAGGCGCAGCGCGGCGGCATCGCCCTGGTAGTAGGACTGCCAGTACTTCGGCTGCGCCACCATCACCTCGTCCAGCACCTGCGGCAGGCGCGAGCACTGTGCGGCCGGCAGCAGTTCGGCCTCGATCGCGGCCAGCGCGAACAGCGCCTCGCGGTAGGCGAAGGTGGCCGCCGGGCCGACCTTGAGGATGGCGAAGTGGTCGCGTACCAGCGCATGCAGGCCGCTTTCGCGCTGGTAGTCGGTGGAATGTGCTTCGAACACGATGCGCGGCTGCCGCTCGAGGAAGTCGGCCAGCGCATGGGCGGCGTCCGGGTTGTACTCATGCACGCTGCTGTGGTCGAAGTCCACGCCCGGCTGCACCACCATCGCGATCACGCGCTGCCACGCATCGCGCAGCTGTGGCGTGTCGAACGCCTGCTGGTGGATGGCCAGGGTCTGCGCGGCGGCAGCCGGCGTGGTCACCTGCAGGCCTTCGGCCAGCGAGGCTTCGCCACCGGGAATCGGCACCTCGGTACCGATCACGTAGACCGGCGGCGGCAGGCCGTGTTCGGCGGCGGTGCGTTCGGCGATCTCGGCAAGCTCGGCCGAACGTGCAGCGACGATGGCATCGGGCAGCGGCACCGGGTCATCGGCGCAGGACATGCTGCAGTCGAGGTGGATCTTGTGGAAACCGGCGGCGACGTAGGCTTCGATCAGCACGCGCGCGTGGGTCATCGCTTCGGCCGCCGGGCGCTTCTGCCAGGCATTCGGGCCGAGATGGTCGCCGCCCAGGATCAGCCGTTCGCGTGGGAAGCCTTCCTCATCGGCCAGGGCGCCGACGTAATCGCGGTACTGCGGCGGGGTCATGCCGGTGTAGCCGCCGAACTGGTCGATCTGGTTGGAGGTGGCCTCGACCAGCAGCACGGTGCCATGTGCCTGTGCCACGTGCATGGCCGCGCGCAGCACCTGCTCGTTGCTGCAGCAGACGCTGTACAGGCCGACATTGGCACCGGCGCGGTGGGAAGCAAGCAGGGTCTGCAACGGGGACATGGTCAGGCTCCGGACATCAGGAAAAGGAGGGTTGGCAGGCGAGCAGGGCGGCACCACGTGCGCCACCGGCATCGCCGAAGCGTGGCGGCACGATCGGTGGCACCTGCACACCCTTGAACAGGTGGGCGGCGATGGCGGCGGGCAGGTGCTGGTACAGCGGCGCGTACTGCGAAAGGCCGCCGCCGAGCACGATCACGTGCGGGTCCAGCGCCAGCACCAGCGCGGCCAGGCTGTGGCCGAGCAGGTCGCGATGGATGTCCAGCGCCTTGCGCGCGCGGGCATCACCGGCTTCGGCCAGGGCGATCACCGCGCTGGCGTCGGCGGCGCTGCCACCAAGGTGGCGCTCGATCATCGCCACGCCACTGCCGGACACATAACGCTCCACGCAGCCCTGCAGGCCGCAGGCGCAGTCGATCAGCGGCAGGCCGTGGCGCTGCAGCAGATGACCGGGCACGCTCCAGTGGCCCCATTCGCCGGCCAGCCCGTTGAAACCGGTCAGCAGGCGGCCCTGCACGCAGAAACCACCGCCAGCACCGGTGCCGAGGATGGCGCCGAACATGCTGGGGTAGCCGTCGGCGGCACCGCCGTGTGCTTCAGACAGGGCAAAACACTGCAGGTCGTTGCCGAAATGCAGCGGGCGTTGCAGCCGCGCCTGCAGGTCCGCGGCCACGCTGTGGCCGGTCAACGCAGGCACGTTCGCGCTGAGCTGGCGGCCGCTGCGGCGGTCGCGCACGCCGGGCAGGGCGATGCCGATCGCCGCATCACTGCGGCCCAGTGCGGCATCGGCCTCGGCGACCAGCGCCACGACTGCCTGCAGGAAACCGTCGTAGTCACCCTGTGGGGTGGCCACGCGGCGGCGCCAGGTAACCTGCATCGCCACATCGCACGCCACCAGCTCGATCTTGGTGCCGCCGATGTCGATGCCGTAGCAGGCGTGGGCGATCAGCTCAGCCATGGTGGATGGTGACGCCCTTGACGACGCGGTTGACGGTGCCGTCCGGGAACGGGTTGTCCGGGGTCAGGCCCAGCGCGGCCGAGCGCTGTAGTGCGAACAGCTGCGCAAAGCCCAGCCACACCGGTGCCAGCCACGGATCGTCCAGTGCCGGCACGGTGAGGGTGTATTCGTCGTCGGCGCCGATGTCCGAATGCGGACCGATCGCCAGCACCTGGCCGGCCACGCCGTCGCGGCGCAGTTCTTCCAGCAGGTCCTGTTCGTAGCGGCGCGCCAGCGGCTGCACGCTGCGCAGCACCACCACCAGGGTGTTGCCATCCAGCGTCGACTTCGGGCCATGACGGAAGCCCAGGGGTGTGTTGGCCAGCGCCAGCACGCGGCCAGCGGTGAGCTCCAGCACCTTCAGCGCGCACTCGCGTGCCAGTGCTTCCAGCGGGCCGCTGCCGAGGTAGATGATGCGGTTGAACGGGCGCTGCGCCAGTGTCGCCACCGGTGCATCCCACTGCGCCAGGCCTTCGCGGGCCAGCGCGGCGATCTGCTTCAGGCGCGTCACGCGCGCATCCCACGGCGAACGATCGAACACGGTCAGCGCGGCCAGCAGCATGCAGGTCAGGCTGCTGGTCATGGCGAAGGCGCGGTCGCAGCTGGCCGACGGCATCAGCAGGGTGCAGGTGTCGGCACGGCCGGCGCCACGGCGGGCCAGCTCGCCATCGGCGTTGCAGGTGATGTCGAGGAAGCGCGCGTCATCCACGTCGCTGCGCACGCGGTCAACCGCCGCCACGCTCTCCGGGCTGGAGCCACTGCGGCCGAACGAGACCAGCAGGGTCGGACGGTCGCGCTGCAGGTACAGCGCCGGGTGGGTCAGCAGGCTGGTGGTGTGCACCACGCGCACCTCGGCAGGCCATCGCGCGTTGATCGCGTCGGCCACCATTTCGGCGATGAAGCCGGAGCTGCCGGCGCCGGTGAACAGCACGCGTTGGTTGGGATCGTTGAGGCTGTCGCCGAGGAAGGCCTGCAGGCGGTCGCGGGCACGCGACAGGTCCTGTGCCAGGGCGTCCCACAGCGCAGGCTGCTGGGCGATTTCGGTAGCGGTATCGGCTCCGCCAAGGCGCTGCCAGGCGGACACATCGGAAAGCAGGGTGACGTCCATTCGGAGGTTCCAGTTGGGCCAGCGCACCATCTGCGTTTTCTTTCGAAATGTCAAACATCGAAAGTAAAAAGAAAGAAAAAAGGTGGGTGGCTTTGCCCTGTGCGCAATGCCGGGAAAAACGAAAGGACCCACTAAATTCCGTATCGCACAATGCTTAACAGGCACCTGCAAGCGCTTACACAAAGTATTGCGGCGCAACAACTTTCGTTTCAACGGAATATATCTTCCTTTTTCCTTTCAATTTGTTGACATCTTTCGAATCGCTGCCCTAGAGTCGGCCCAATCGCTTTCGAAACGCCCGGTGAACGGGTTGGGAGTCCGCGTGGAAAACTGCGTTCGTCGCTCGCCGCTGATGCTGGCCCTGGTGCCGGCCTTGATGCTGGCGTCCATGACGGCCCGCGCCGAGCCGGTCGGCAACCTGCGTACGGTCAGCGCCAGCGCCAGCCGCGACGGCGTGCAGGGCTGGGACCTGCAGACCGACAACGGCGCGCGCATCCGCATTGAACTGCCGGCGACCGACATCATCCGCGTGCAGGCCGGCCGCAACGGCACGTTGACCGGCGCCGGCGACAAGGCCGCGCCGATCGTGCTGCCGCAGCCCAAGGCGAGCGTGCAGGCGCAGCTGGAAGAAGACGCACAGGAAATCCGCGTGCGTACCGAGGCACTGGTACTGCATGTACAGCGGCAGCCGCTGCGCCTGCGCCTGGAACGGCTGGACAATGGCCAGCCCACCGCGCTGTGGCAGGAACTGCAACCGCTGGACCTGGATGCCACGCAGAGCGTGCAGGTGCTGTCCTCGCAGGCCGATGAGGGCTACTTCGGTGGTGGCCAGCAGAACGGCCGTTACCAGTTCAAGGGCCGCGAGCTGGAGGTGTCCTATTCCGGTGGCTGGGAAGAAGGTGATCGGCCGAGCCCGGCGCCGATGCTGCTGAGCAGCCGTGGCTGGGGCATGCTGCGCAATACATGGAGCGATGGCAGCTACGACCTGCGCCAGAGCGACCAGGCCACGCTGCTGCATCGCGAAGACCGCTTCGATGCGTACTACTTCGTGGGCGCCGACCTGCCCAAGCTGATCGAACGCTACACCCAGCTGACCGGCCGCCCCAACATGGTCGCGCGCTGGGCGCTGTCCTACGGCGATGCCGATTGCTACAACGACGGCGACAACAGCAGGAAGCCCGGCACCGTGCCCGAAGGCTGGAGCGACGGCCCGACCGGCACCACGCCCGATGTGATCGACAGCGTGGCCAAGCAGTACCGCGCCCACGACATGCCCGGTGGCTGGATCCTGCCCAACGATGGCTACGGCTGCGGCTACAAGCAGCTGCCGGAAACGGTGAAGGGGCTGGCCGGCTACGGCTTCCGCACCGGCCTGTGGACCGAGAACGGCGTCGACAAGATCGCGTGGGAAGTGGGCAAGGCCGGCAGCCGCGTGCAGAAGCTGGACGTGGCCTGGACCGGCAAGGGCTACCAGTTCGCGATGGACGCCAACCGCCAGGCATTCAACGGCATCCTCGACAATTCCGATTCGCGCCCGTTCCTGTGGACGGTGATGGGCTGGGCCGGCATCCAGCGCTACGCGGTGGCATGGACCGGCGACCAGAGCAGCAGCTGGGATTACATCCGCTGGCACGTGCCGACCCTGGTCGGTTCGGGCCTGTCCGGCATGGCCTACGCCAGCGGCGATGTGGATGCGATCTTCGGCGGAAGCGCCGAGACCTTCACCCGCGACCTGCAGTGGAAGGCGTTCACGCCGGTGCTGATGGGCATGAGCGGCTGGTCGTCGAACGCGCGCAAGCACCCGTGGTGGTACGACGAGCCCTACCGCAGCATCAACCGCGACTACCTGAAGTTGAAGATGCGCCTGACGCCATACATGTATGGGCTGGTGCACGAGGCCGCGCAGACCGGTGCACCGCCGGTGCGTGGCCTTATGTGGGACAACCCGCGCGATCCGCATGCGCAGGATGAAACCTACAAGTACCAGTTCCTGCTCGGCCGCGACCTGCTGGTGGCGCCGGTGTACCGCAGCCAGGCCGCCAGCCGTGGCTGGCGCCGCGACATCCACCTGCCGGCCGGCGGCTGGATCGACTACTGGGATGGCCGTCGCGTGCAGGCCGCCGCCGATGGCCGCCAGCTCGACCGCCAGGTGGACCTGGCCACGCTGCCGGTGTTCGTGCGTGCCGGTGCGATCCTGCCGATGTACCCGTCGATGCTGTTCGATGGCGAAAAACCGCTCGATGAAGTGACCTTCGACCTGTACCCGCAGGGCGACTCGCAGTACACGTTGTACGAAGACGATGGCAACACGCGCCGCTATCAGCAGGGCGAGTCGAGCACGCAGGTAATCCGCGTGCAGGCGCCGGCGCAGGGCAGTGGCCCGGTGCAGGTGCAGATCGACGCCGTGCAGGGCCAGTACAACGGCCAGCTGGCGCAGCGCCGCTACGGCCTGCGCGTACTCAGCCGGCAGGCACCACGTGCGGTGCAGGCCGGTGGCCGCGCGCTGCCGGCGCTGGCCGATGCTGCCGCCTTCAACAGCGCCAACGAGGGCTGGTACTTCGATGCCAAGGACCGCCGCGGCACCGTGCATGTGCGCACTGCCAACCAGGATATCCGCCAGCCACTGCAGCTGCAGCTGGACTTCGCAGTCGCTGCCGCAGCCACCGATGATGCCTATCCGGCCGCACCGGTGCTGGGCCGCGAACTGCCGGCCGACAGCCTGCTGGTGGTCAACCGCCCGGCCGAAGAGCCTGGCCATGCGTTGGAAAATGCTTTCGACGACGATCCGGCCACCTGGTTCCGCAGCGTGCGCAACCAGGCCGTGCGCACCGGCGCCCACGAGTGGGTGATCGGCTTCGGCGAGCGGAAGATGATCGATGGCATCGACATCGCGCCACGCAATGACAAGAACTGGAAGCACGGGCAGGTACGTGACTATGAGGTCTACCTGGGCGACAGCAACGGTGAGTGGGGCGAGCCGATCGCCCGCGGCCGCCTGCAGTTGAAGGAAGGCGTGCAGCGCATCGACTTCCCGGCCCACGCCGGCCGCCTGCTGCGCTTCCGCGTGATGAGCGTGCAGAACCCCGAAGGCGACGGCGCCAGCAGCACCGACCCGATGGTCACCGCCGCACAGGGCAGCGCCCGCGCGTTCGATGCACTGCAGCCGCGCGATGTCGGCCCGATCGCCCTGTCCACCTTCCACATCCTTGAACACCAGGAACCGGAGCGACCGGCCCGGCAGCGCTATCTCTCCGAGTTGCCGGTGCCGGCCGCGCTGGCCAGCCAGGTGCGCACCGACCAGTCCTTCCGTGGCGACGCCGGCATGCGCATGAACGGCCTGCAGTTCCGCCGTGGCCTGGGCGTCGGCGCCAGCAGCCGCATCGACCTGCGCCTGCAGGGCGGCTGGCACCTGCTGCGTGCCGACCTCGGCATCGACGACGCCTGCCGCAGCGCCGGCGGCCTGCAGTTCCAGGTCTGGGGTGACAACCGCCTGCTGTACGACAGCGGCCTGGTCAAGGCGCCCGGCGTGGTCAAGCCGGAGCTGGACATCCGTGGCCTTTCCACCCTGAGCCTGCGCACGCTGGGTGCGCAGGGCAGCCAACCCGCCCAGGTCTGCGCCAACTGGGCCAACGCCGTACTGATCGGCCAGGAGGGCGACTCCGCCAGCATCGTCGCCCCATGACCCCTACGTAACACCGCTCCTCCCCCGCCCAATCCGACCACGGCCCTCATGGCCGTGGCCCGGGAGCGTTTTGCCCGCCGAACGCCCACGCGCTCACTTTTTGCGCCGCACCCCTGCCAGGAGAGAACCCCGATGTTGCCCGCCCGCCACCACCGCCCCCCCTGTCGCTCGATCGCTCCGCTGACGCTGGCCATCGCCGGCGTGCTGCTGTCGGTCGCCGTTCCTGCCTTCGCCCAAGAGAGCAAGGACAAGGCCACCGACCTGGCCCGCATCGAGGTCACCGGGTCCAACATCCGCCGCACCGACGTTGAAACCGCCTCGCCGGTGCAGGTGATCAGCAAGCAGGACATCCAGAACATGGGTGCGCGCACGCTGCTGCAGGTGCTCGACAACCTGCCGGCCGCCCGCCCGGCGCAGCAGGACGCGCGCTCGCTGTTCACCGGTTCCGACGGTGCCTCGCAGGCCAATCTGCGCGGCCTCGGTGCCCAGGGCACGCTGGTGCTGCTGAACGGTCGCCGCCTGTCGTACTACGGTGCCCCGGCCGGCTTCCAGACCCAGTTCGTCAACATCGATGCGATTCCGGCCGCGGCCATCGAGCGCATGGAAGTGCTGACCGACGGTGCCTCGGCGGTGTACGGCACCGACGCGGTGGCCGGCGTGATCAACGTGATCACCAAGCGCAACTTCCAGGGTGCCGAGGTCAGCTTCACCAACGACACCTCCTCGCGCATCGACTCCTACGGCGAACGCCAGGCCAGCATCACCGCCGGCTTCGGCGACCTGGCCGAGAACCGCTTCAACATCTACGGCGCGGTGAACATGTACCGCCGCGACGCGATCCCGCTGAGCGATTTCTACGACAAGCGTCCGGACCAGTACTACGTCAACAACCCGAACTACCTCAACAACCTGCGCCTGGGCGTGGGCAGCAAGCCGGGCGAGTTCAACCCGGGCACCTACTTCGCCTTCGATCCGGTCACCGGCCGCCGCGTGCAGGAAGCTGCGCCGGGCTGCAGGAACGTGCTGACCAGTGAAGCGGCCGGCCCGCGTTGCGTCTGGGAAACCTGGATGAACAACGAGATCGATGCCGGCGCCAAGTCCGAGCGCAACACCGCCTACCTCAACGGCACCTTCCTGGTCGGTGACAACACCGAGATCTTCGCCGAGGCGACCTATACCGACATCGACCTGCGCGCCAACGGTGGCACGCCGCGCACCTATGGCACCACCACCGGCAACCCGACCAGCTGGTTCTCGCGCAATACCGGCAACACCGTCAACCAGTTCCTGTACCCGTTCCTGGGCCCCAACAACGAATACAACCATGCCAGTCCGCAGTTGAAGGCGATGATGGGCGGGGTGGTCGGCCTGAACTACCTGCTGCAGGATGCCGGTCCGAACTACTTCGGCCAGCGCAACACCGACAAGAGCTACCGGGTGCTGGCCGGCGCACGTGGCAATGTGGGTGACTGGAACTGGGAAACCGCCTTCGCCAGCGCGGGTACCCACTCCACCACCTACCAGACGATCAACGTCAACACCAAGGGCTTCGAAAAGGCGTTCGGCCCGTACACGATCGATCCGGGCACCGGGCGGGTGATCATCTCCGACCATCCGGCGTACAAGTTTGGCGAGATCAGCGACGCCAACGCCGCGTTGATCCGTGAAGCGTTCCCGACCTTCGACATCCAGTCGTGGACCCGCCTGCATACCCTGGACGGCAAGATCGAAGGACCGCTGTTCCAGCTGCCGGCCGGCGAGATGCGCGCCGCGTTCGGTTTCAACGCCAGCCGTGAGACCTTCTACACCCCGGGCAACGCCGATGCGGCCAATGGCCTGATCACCCAGCAGGGCGGCTCGTGGTTCGATGGCAAGCGCAACACCTACGCGCTGTTCGCCGAGACCGTGGCGCCGATCACCGACAAGCTGGAACTGGATGCGGCGGTGCGCGTGGACAAGTACCCGAACTTCAGCGCCAACATCGCGCCGAAGATCGGCTTCAAGTACCAGGCGTTCGATCAGCTGATGCTGCGCGGCACCTATTCCACCGGCTTCCGCGCACCGAGCCTGGCCGAGTCCGGCAACGGCGGCGTGTTCGCCCAGCTCGGTGGCTTCCGTGACGAACTGCGCTGCGGCGAGACCAACGCCATCGCCAACCTGCTGCTGAAGTCGCAGCGGCCGGGCGATGTCGATCTGGGCAAGAGCCTGCTGAACGTCGATTGCAGCCGCACCGTCGCGCGCATGACCCAGCCGAACAAGGACCTGAAGCCGGAGAAGGCGAAGATCGCCACCCTCGGCTTCGTCTACGAGCCGGCGAGCTGGCTGTCGGTGTCGGCCGACTACTGGTTCATCTACCGCAACAACGAAATCGTCGCGCCGGACTATCGCCGCATGGAAGACATCATCTCGATGTCGCGCTCGCCGATCACCGATAGTGACCGCGCCAACCTGGCGCAGCTGGCGGCGATGTGCGCCGATCCGGCCAGCGGTGTGAGCTGCCCGGCGAACCTGCCGGGCTACTCCGCCGGCAACGTGGCCAGCGTGGTGGGCCAGTACAAGAACCGCGGCAAGACCCTGATCGACGGCTTCGACATCGACGCGCGCAGCCGCTTCTCGCTGGGTGACTGGGGCAACCTGAACATCGGCCTGGCCGCCACCATCGCCAACCGCAACCGCTTCTACATGGACGCCGAGAACGGCTGGTACTACGGCGACGTGGTGGGCTACTACAACAACCCGCGCCTGCGTGCCACGCTCAATGCCGACTGGACCTACAAGCAGGTGACCACCAGCATGTTCGTCAACTATGTCGGCGGCACCAAGTGGGCCACCGACCAGATCGACGAAGAGAGCAACAACAAGGAAACCTGCACCGGCGGCTACCTGGCCCTGCAGAAGAGCAAGTGCGATGGTGCACCGTCGTGGTGGACCGCCAACATGAGCGTCACCTGGCGCCCGGACGATGCGTGGAACCTGAGCTTCACCGTCAAGAACCTGTTCAACCGCCTGCCGTTCTACGACCCGAACAGCTTCCTGGGTGACTCCAGTGACTACGCAACCATCTTCGGCCGTGGTTACAGTGTGACCATCGGCTACCGGTTCAAGTAATTCCGTTTGCGTGACCTGGCGTGCCGGCTGCGGCCGGCACGCTGCCAAGAGGAGAGATGTTTGCCATGAAGCGTAGGGAATTCATCGCGGCCAGCGCCGCTGTCGCCGCCAGCAGCCTGCTGCCGCAGACCCCGGCATGGGCACGCGGGCGCAAGGTGCGCCTGGCGATGATCGGTACCGGCATGCGCGGGCTGGTGCTGCTGAAGGAGCTGGTACGTCGCGACGACGTCGAAGTGGTTGCCCTGTGCGACATCGAGCCGATCATGCTGGGCCGTGCCACAGAGATGGTGGCGAAGGCCGGCAAGCCCGCGCCGAAGACCTATGGCCAGGATCGTGATACCAACGCGTGGAAGCGCCTGCTGGAACAGAAGGGCATCGATGGCGTGATCATCGCCACGCCGTGGGAATACCACGCACCGATGTCGATAGCCGCGATGCAGGCCGGCGTGGCCGTCGGCTGCGAAGTGGTGGCCGGCATCACCCTGCAGGACCACTGGGACGTGCTGAAGACGCAACTGAGCACCGGTACCCCGTACATGCTGCTGGAAAACGTCTGCTATCGCCGCGACGTGATGGCGGCATTGCAGATGGTGCGCCAGGGCCTGTTCGGCGAGCTGGTGCATCTGCAGGCCGGCTACCAGCACGACCTGCGCGGCGTGAAGTTCAATTCCGGCGACCCGAACCAGCCGTACGACAGCGGCGTGGAGTTCGGTCCCAAGGGCTGGAGCGAAGCACGCTGGCGCACCGAGCATTCGGTGGAACGCAATGGCGAGCTGTATCCCAGCCACGGCATCGGCCCGTGCGCGATGTACACCGGCATCAACCGTGGCAACCGCTTCACCCACATCAACGCTTTCGCGACCAAGGCGCGTGGCCTGCACGAATACACCGTGGCCAAGAGTGGCGGCACCACCCACCCCAGCACCAAGGTGAAGTTCAAGCTCGGCGACATCGTGACCACCACGCTGGCCTGCGAGAACGGCGAGACCATCCTGCTGCAGCACGACACCTCGCTGCCGCGCCCGTACTCGATGGGCTTCCGCGTGCAGGGCACCAAGGGCCTGTGGATGGACGTCAACCATTCGATCCACATCGAAGGCCGCAGCCCGCCGCACCAGTGGGAGGAGTTCAAGAAGTACCAGGATGAGTACGAACACCCGCTGTGGAAGCAGAATGCCGACACCGCCGCCAGCGCCGGCCACGGTGGCATGGACTGGTTCGTCATCCATGCATTTGTTGAAGCACTGAAGGCCAAGGCACCGATGCCGATCGACATCTACGACGCGGTGACCTGGAGTGCGATCACCCCGTTGAGCGAGCAGTCGATCGCCAACAGCTTCCAGACGCTGGAGTTCCCGGACTTTACTGCTGGTGCGTGGAAGACGCGCAAGCCGATCTTCGCGTTCGACGGTAAGTATTGAGGTTTACACCCTTCCACGCTGTGACGGGGACGCCGGGCACTGCCCGGTGTTTCCGTTTCTGGAAGCATTCGCCTTGTAGAGCCGAGCCCACGCCCGGCTGCTTGTTCGGTCGGTCGCTCGCTTTATCAGAAAACTCTGAAATCCGACCCACTCCACAGTTTCTGACTTGAATGTGTAAACCACATCGGAGATAACGTTCCCCGTGCGGTCATGGCCGCATTCCGGACCAGGGACGATCCGAAGCATGACGTGGTGAGGCAGCTGCCCCACGTTCTCGTTCCCGCCGGAGCTGTGTTCGTCCAGGAAGGAGAACAGGGATGTTGGAACGACTGAAGACCATTTCGTGTGCCGCACTGGCGATGATCGCGCTGGGGAGCTTGGCTCCTTGGGCTGCGCAGGCGCAGGAGGTGCAGAAGAAGTGGGAGAGCTACCTGTCGATGGGCCAGCCGCGAGCCACCGAAGCGGCGGTGCAGAAGGACATCAAGTCGCTCTTTTCCCAGTACGAAAAGGACAAACCCTTCAATTGGCATGTCAAACGCCAACGCGTCCTTGGAAAGAAGGTCATCTACGATTACCGGGTGAGACCCGAGAAGATCGTTACTACCGACTGGGTCTACATCCACTCAGGGCAGGAGTACTCCTCCGAAGATCAGATTCGTAGCGTGATCCTCGCTACCCGCGTCAGCGACCCGCAGTGCCCGGCGACTTCACTCACGGAGGATCCTTGGGTGGAGCTCCTTGGACTTGGCAGGGGCGACGACGGTAGCGTGACCAACGAGGAGAAGGATTTCCATTACACCTTGAACTTCTATCATCAGAGCACTCAAGAATGCTCGTCGATAGTGGGGTGGGAGCATGTGCGCCGGGCCAGAACGGCGCTTTGTCCGAATCGACCGTCCCTGACGTGGAATGAGGCCCTGCAGATGTGCTCTCTGGTCCAGCAGGACGAGCCGCACATGTCGCCCATGCTCTCCTACACAAGCGGGCCGCTGCCGCCGCAGCAGTGTCCTGTTGGTAACCCGTGTGATCCGACCACTGGCGATAAATCCCAGCCTGAGCCGGATTTCAACCTTGGATGGGTGAGCTTCCAACGCCACTATCACTCCCTGACGAGCACGGCGGGTGGCGCGTTGGGTACGGGCTGGACCCATTCCCACAATCTGCGGCTTACCACAGGCGTAGACGATTCCACCTTCCCTCCCAGCTCCGAACTGAAAGTTGGGCTGATCGGCGCCGATGGCGGGCAGACCGCATTCCAGAAAGTGGGGGCAAGCTACGAAGCCATGGACGGAAGCGGCGATCGCGCGGTCCAGCAGGGCACCAACTGGCAACTTTCACGTGCCGAAGAGCGCATTTATTTTGATGCTGATGGCTTGATGCAGCGCCGTGATTTCGAAGACGGTACTTCGCTGACCTATGCACACGACAGCCGCGGCCGCCTGCTCAGCATCACCCATTCAACCGGTCGGCGCGTGGATGTCCAGTACCTCGCGCCGGGCGACGATTCACTGATCTCCGCCCTGGTGATCGCCGGCCAGCCTGTGGTGAGCTACGCCTATTCTCCGGCCGGGGAACTGATCACCGCGACCTATGCAGACGGCGCCAGCCGTACATACCACTATGAGGACACACGTTTCCCGGGCTACCTGACGGGCGTGACCGCCGAAGACACCCGGCGCTACAGCTGGTTTGGCTATGACGCCAAGGGGCGGGTCAGCTGCAGCCGCCATTCCGGTGATTGCAGTCAAGCCGACGTGGGCATTGATGGCGTGCGCCTGGAGTACACCCCGGCAGGCACCACCATCGTCACCGACGCACTGGGCAAGCAGAGTACGTACGCATTGACCGCCAGCGGTACCAGCGGCCTTCCGCGCAAGGTCAATGGCATCACCGAAAGCAACGGCAGCATCACTCGCTCCTATCTGCCCGAGGGCACCGATTTCCGGCGTCGGCTGCAGTCGGTGACCGATCGCCGTGGTGTCGTCACCAGCTACGCCTATGCCGAGGCAAGCGATGCTGCCGCAGGCGCCGTCAGCGTGACCACCACCACCGAAGCGGCCGGTACTCCGGATCAGCGCGTCAGCGAAACGCGCGTGGCCATGGACAGCAATCGGCTGGTGCAGCAGACCGTCGGTAACCGTGAGGTCCGCATCGCACGCAATGCGCGCCTCCAGCCAACCACCATCACCGTGCGCGACATGGTGACCGGTGATACCCGCATCACCACGCAGACCTACTGTGAGGCCGAAGGGCCGGAATGCCCGCTGGTGGGACTGCTGCGTAGCGTGGATGGCCCACGCAGTGATGTGGCGGATATCTCCACCTATGCCTACTACACCGCGGACGACGCGGGATGCGCGACCAATGGTGCCTGCAGTTATCGCAAGGGTGACCTGCGCAGTGTGACCAATGCGCTGGGCCAGACGGTCGAGACCTTGGCCTACGACGCACTCGGGCGGCCGTTGTCGGCGAAGGATGCCAATGGCGTGATCACCGCCTACACCTACCATGCCCGTGGCTGGCCGACCTCGGTCACCGTGCGCGGTGCCACCACAGCCGAGGACCGGGTGACCCAGATCAGCTACTGGCCGACCGGCCAGGTGCAGCAGGTCACCGAGCCGGACGGCAGCAGTGTCACCTATGTCTATGACGCCGCCCAGCGCTTGACCGATATTGCGGACAACAGCGGCAACACCATTCACTATGCGCTGGACAACGCCGGCAACCGCCTCAAGGAGGACACGCTGGACACTGGCGGCACCCTGCGCCGGACCCTGGCACGGACCTTCAACACGCTTGGCCAGCTGACCGCATTGAAGGACGCAGGCAATCACGCCACCGGCTTCGCCTACGATGCCAACGGCAACCCGCAGACCGTGACCGACGCCCTGCAGCGCGTGACCAGCCAGCAGTACGACCCGCTCAACCGACTGGCCCAGTCCCTGCAGGATGTGGGTGGCGTCGCGGCGGAGATCCGCAGTCAGTACAACGCGCTGGACCAGGTCACCCAGGTCACTGACCCGAAGGGCCTGCATACCACCTATGCCTACAACGGTTTCGGTGACCTGACCGGCCAGGTCAGCCCGGACAGTGGCGCCAGCAGCTTCACCGTGGATGCGGCAGGCAATCGCAAGACGGCCACCGATGCGCGCGGCGTCACCGCTACCTATCACTACGATGCACTCAACCGCCTGATCGGCATTGGCTACCCGGACCCCAATCTGGACGTGGGCTACAGCTATGACGTGGCGCCAGCGGTCTGTGCCACCGACGAGCGCTTTGCCAAGGGACGCCTGGGGCAGGTGCTGCATGCCAATGGCAGCACCCAGTACTGCCATGACCGCTTCGGCCAGGTCACCCGCAAGGTGCAGACCGTCAATGGTGTGGCCAGCACACTGCGCTATGCCTACAGCAAGTCGGGTCGCCTGACTGCGTTGACCTACCCCGACGGCAGCGTGGCCGACTACGTGCGCGATACCCAGGGCCGCATCAGCCAGATCGGCCTGACCCGCCCCGGCCAGGCGCGCCAGATCGTGGTGAACAACGTGACCTATGCGGCCTTCGGCCCGGCGACCGGCTGGACCTACGGCAACGGCCGCCAGCTGCAGCGTCCGCTGGATCTGGATTACCGCCCGCAGGCGGTGCATGACCCGGCCGCAGGCGGCCTGTCGCTGGGCTATGGCTATGATCCGGTCGGTTCGATCACCGAGCTGAAGAACGGCGCAGGTTCGACGGTGCTGGCCAAGTACGCCTACGACACGCTGGGCCGCCTGACCCAGACCCAGGACGGCGCGACCGGCACGCCGATTGAAACCTATGCGTATGACGCCACCGGCAATCGCACCGCGCTGACCACTTCGGCGGGCACTGCCAGCTACACCTATCCCGCAACCAGCCACCGGCTGACCGCCGTGGACGGCGAAGCGCGCAACCATGACGCGGCGGGCAACACCACCAGCATCGGCATCAAGACGTTCACCTACAGCGATGCCAATCGCATGAACGCGGTGAAGCAGGGTAATGCCGCACTGGAGAGCTACGGTTACAACCATCGCGGCGAGCGCGTGCTGCGCAGCCCGGCCGGTGGCGCTGCTCAGATCACCCTGTATAACGAAGCAGGGCAGTGGCTGGGCAACTACTCGGCCACGGGGCAGGCGCAGCAGCAGGCCATCTGGCTGGATAACTACCCGGTGGCGCTGATCAACGTGCCGGGCACCGGCGTGCCGGAACTTGCCTACGTCCAACCAGATCATCTGGGCACGCCGCGCGTGGTGATCGATCCGGTACGGGACGTCGCGATCTGGGAGTGGAGCAACAAGAGTGAGGTGTTCGGTAACCAGATTCCGAGTGCTGATCCGGATGGCGATGGTGTGGCGTTCGAGCTGGCGCTGCGATTCCCGGGCCAGCAGGCCACGGATGCGAGTGGGTTGTTCTACAACTACCAGCGGGAGTATGACCCGGCAGCGGGGCGCTATTCGCAGAGTGATCCGATGGGATTCGACGGGGGGGTATCTACCTTCTCCTATGTATCAGCTGATCCAGTGCAGGCGGTTGATCCGCTCGGACTGCTGGCCAATTGCACTTGCGTGGACGGTGGAGTTCATATCGACATCCCTATTCGCTTCAGTGGTGAGGGAGCTACTCCTGAGACTTTGAGAAAAATGATAAATGCAATTGAATCGACCTGGTCTGCGCCCGGATTTACAGTGACTGTTAGCCAGCCGGAGAAAGGTCGGTTAAACCGTGTTGAGGTTCCGCTGGGGAGGGGGGTTTCGACCGTAACTGGAGGCAGTGTCGGTAAATGGTATGCAGGAAACACTGAGTGGACGGCTGCGCACGAAGCAGGGCATTTGATGAAATTCAAGTACGATGGTCGTTTTGATATGTACGATGTGGTGTCGCAGGCGCCATCTCGTTCTACTAAGCCCGTTCCGGGGTGGGAGGGAAACATCATGGCAGAGCATCTTGGCGTTCCAGACGATAGGGTTCGGGACGCTATCAAGAAGCGGTTGGGGTGCAAATGATGGTGAGTCTACGCGTGGCTGCGCTCCTTCTTCCATTGCTCGGAGGCTGTGGCACTAGCCAGATCAAACACATTGAATGGAACTCAGATTGGGTGGACGTTTCATCGGATGAGATCATTCCTGGGAACTCGACGACACTTCGAAGTGACCGCTTGGCCACCTTGAATCCGCAGAGCGAAAAATCGATTGCTCAGTGGATGCTCGATCAGAACTTGAGCATCATCCAAGCATCGGATGCTGCTGAGAAATTCGCGCCACTACAGTTGAATGGGTTAGTGCCGGCAGAGGGGGAGACTGTTTATCTCGTCAGAGCGGCCTCGGGTGCAGGAGGCGGGAGTTTTGTCGGCTACATAAATGACAATGGAATTCTCATCTTGTACGGGGTAATGGGAAGTTGTGGGGAGCAAGTGCATCGAGTGGTTGCTGTGAGCCTGAGTAAGAGGCCTGCCAAGGTCTTCGGAGGGTGCTCAGGAGCGCTTTGAAGATTCTTATGTGTGTGGGTCTGAGGTGGGAATAGGGAAGTGGGAATTTCATTTGCGAGCGCTCTGTTGGTGTGTTTGAGGGCGGGGGCATAGATTGCAGCTGTTGAGCGGCTTGACGACACCGTGGTCTTCATGAGGCCTCTGTCGGCGCAGAAGATTGCACTTCTAGTAGAGGGCGCTTGGGAAGGCCGGTTGATTCCTGTCAAATCATGATTCTTGAGCAGAGCTTCCCGGGACGATCGAGCTATCGATCACAGGCGTAACAGTAGACCGCTAGGCCAGATGGGGACGGGCTGTTCTTTTTCATGCGAATCCATGGTGGGTGCGGAGCGATTGGCCGTTGTGTCGCATTGATCGATTGAGGGCATCACCCCACGGCGCACGCACCGCTTGGCTTGAACGGGGGCAGGTTGCGGGGCATGTAGGCCGGCAGGGAGCTGACGAAGGGATGGATTACAGGACGGATCACCATCGGGCCAACGCAATGGGCTCTACCGTGCGTGCAGCTCGATGAACATCATGGATCCTGTACTCAGCGAACTGCTTTCCCGGTTCGGTGTCGACAGTGACTTCGGGCAGGCAGTACTCTCGCGCGCTGCGCGATGGGCTGCGTGAGTAGGCCGCCAAGCAGGAGGCAAGGTGCATGAGCTCCCGCGCTCCTCCACAACAGAACGCGATCGGCCTGCACGCCTCGGAGAGGTACAAGATGAAAGCCAGGCGGATTCTTCGGTATGGGTTGGCCTACGCGGTGTCGTGTGGAGCACTCTGGCTGTTCCTGCACTTTGTGGGCAGGGCGCTTTACGCCTTCGACTCACATCAGGTTTTCTTCTGGCTGTATGCCGTCAGCCTTCTGTTGCTGGGAATTGGCGCACGGGTTCCCGCCGCTGGCCGCCTGACGTTCAGGCGGCTTGCCAAGGGGGCTGGCTTGGGGCTGCTCGCGGGCCTTCTGGCCCAGGTCGTGGTACTTGTACTGGAAGCCTACAGATTCAGCGGATTCAGGCCATCGCTGCTCTGGCAGGTACCGGTTCGCTGACGGTGATCAGCGTCGTGCTGCTCACGCCGCTCTGGGGCGTAGTGCTGGTTGCCCTCACCGCCGCATTCCGCCGCGACAACCACCCACATCAGGCCTCGAACCCATGAAGCGCCTGACTGCCTTTTGCCTCGCGGCCGCACTGACATCCTGTGCGGCGCATCCGAACCGCACGACGAAGTGTCAGCCGGCCCAATTCACTTACATCGGCACCGAGAGCATCGACGGGCTGACCTATGGGCGCTTCCAGGTCAGCCACAACGCTGGTCAGCCGCTTCAGCTGTGGGTGGATGAGAGACGCAGGTTGAACTCAAGGACCGCTCGCGCAGAGATGAGGCGCACAGGCGAAGATGCCTGGCGGCCTTACAACGTGATCCTTGAGGAAATCACACCGGGAGCGATCGGGGTGTCGATCGGGCAGGATGAACAGCAGAGCGTTCTGTTCGATGGTGATGGCCTGTTCCTGCCCGGCGCATCCAGCGCGGGCGCGAATTACTCCATCGTGGTACAGGACGCTGCCGATTGCGAACATCGCTCGGCAACGTTCATTCCCTGACATTCCTGGCGGCGAGCCGGATTCCTTGCGACTTCGCAGCATCGCCCGGTTGGGACGCTGCGTACAGGCAATGAAGGAAAAATGGCGCGCCCGGAGGGATTCGAACCCCCGACCAATGGCTTCGGAAGCCACTACTCTATCCGGCTGAGCTACGGGCGCGTTGTAGAACCGCCGCGCCGTCGGCCAGTGCCGGGGCGGGCATCGCAGCGCCATGAAGCGGTGCGGGACGGGCATTCTATCCAGTTTCGCCGAACAAATCTCCCCCCACCGGCAAAGCCCTGCCGGAGGGGCAGGAGTATCCTATCGCCATGGCTGATACCCCCCTCACTTCGCCGCAGTCGCCGGCGACGCCGCGTTGGCGGCATTACTGGAGTCTGATGCGCGCTGATCGCCCGATCGGCACGTTGCTGCTGCTGTGGCCCACCTGGTGGGCGTTGTGGCTGGCTGCCGGCGGCCTGCCGCCGCTGTGGACGCTGTTCGTGTTCACCGCCGGCGTGTGGTTGACCCGCTCGGCCGGTTGCGTCATCAACGACTACGCCGACCGCTGGCTCGACCCGCACGTGGAACGCACCAAGGCGCGTCCGCTGGCCACCGGCGCAATCAGCGGCCGAGCTGCGCTCGCCCTGTTCGCGGTGCTGATGCTGGTGGCGTTCGGCCTGGTGCTGACCCTGAACGGGCTGACCATCGGCCTCAGCTTCATCGGCGTGTTCCTGGCGGCCAGCTACCCGTACCTGAAGCGCTACACCCACCTGCCGCAGGTCTACCTGGGCATGTCGTTTGGCTGGGGCATCCCGATGGCCTTCGCCGCCGTGCAGGGCGAGGTGCCGATGCTGGGTTGGCTGCTGTACGCCGGCAACATCCTGTGGTCCACCGCCTACGACACCTGGTACGCCATGGTCGACCGCGAGGACGACCTGAAGATGGGCTCGCACTCCACCGCGATCCTGTTCGGTGATCTCGATCTGGTCATCCAGGGCGTGCTGTACGCACTGTTTCTGGCCACGATGGCGCTGGTCGGTGTGCGTGGCGGGCTGGGCGGGTACTACCTGGCCGGCGTGGCCGTGGCCACCGCGCTGGTGGTGTACGAGTTCTGGATCTGCCGCAACCGCGAACGCGGCCCGTGCTTCAAGGCGTTCCTGCACAACAACTGGGTGGGTGCCGCGCTGTTTGCCGGCATCGCCGTGGACCTGGCGCTGCGTTGATCCCAAGGCCTGGTAGAGCCGGCCGCTGGCCGGCTGCGCCCGTGCGCGATCCCGAGGTTGCCGGCCAGCGGCCGGCACTACCGCCTTCCACCACCTGCGATGATGCCTGGATCTGGTAGAGCCGGCCGCTGGCCGGCTGCACCCGTGCGCGATCCCGAAGTTGCCGGCCAGCGGCCGGCACTACCGCCTTCCACCACCTGCGATGATGCTTGGATCTGGTAGAGCCGGCCGCTGGCCGGCTGCACCCGTGCGCGATCCCGAGGTTGCCGGCCAGCGGCCGGCACCACCGCCTTCCACCACCTGCGATGATGCCTGGATCTGGTAGAGCCGGCCGCTGGCCGGCTGCACGACCATCCCGATTGGGAAATTGCCGGCCAGCGGCCGGCACTACCGTTCTGTGCCGCCTACGACCAATAGGTGGCTGACAGCCCGCACCCCACCGCCCAGAATCGGGCCATCGAACCTGGGAGGGTAGGCGATGGCCTCGACGGCAGCAGTACAGGACGGCTGGATGGCGCGCGCAGCGCTGCGTTCGGCCGCCTGGGCGGAAAAGTGGTTCCCCGATGCGTATGTGTTCGCGGTGCTGGGCGTGGTCATCGTCGCGCTGGCCGCGATGGGCTTCGGCTCGACCCCGCAGGCCACCGCGAGCGCCTTCGGTGACGGCTTCTGGAGCCTGATTCCCTTCACCATGCAGATGGCCTTCGTGGTCATCGGTGGCTACGCCGTGGCCACCGCGCCGGTGGTCGCGCGCTTCATCGACTTCCTGGCCCGGGTGCCGCGTACCGGCCGCGGTGCGGTGGTGTACGTGGGCCTGGTCAGCATGCTCGCCTCGCTGCTCAGCTGGGGGTTCTCGCTGGTGTTCGGTGGCCTGCTGGTGCGTGCGCTGGCCCGTCGTACCGAACTGCGCATGGACTACCGCGCCGCCGGTGCTTCGGCGTACCTCGGCCTGGGTGCGGTGTGGGCAATGGGGCTCAGTTCCTCGGCCGCACAGCTGCAGGCCAACCCGGCCAGCATGCCGCCGGGGCTGGTGGAGATCACCGGCGTGCTGCCGTTCACCGAAACCATCTTCCTGTGGCAGTCGATCGCGCTGACCTCGGTGCTGATCCTGGTCTCGCTGCTGATCGCCTGGCTGACGGCACCCGCGGCGGGTAGTGCGCGTACCGCCGAGGAGTTCCCCGGTGCTGCACAGGCCGAGCCGGAACCGCTGCAGCGACGCACGCGCCCGGGCGAATGGCTGGAATACAGCCCGCTGCTGACCGTGCTGCTCTCGCTGCTGGCGTTCGGCTGGCTGTTCAACGAGTTCGCCAACAAGCCGGTGATCACCGCCATCGCCAACCTCAATACCTACAACTTCCTGTTCATCTCGTTGGGCCTGCTGCTGCACTGGCGCCCGCGCAGCTTCCTCAACGCGGTGGCCAAGGCGGTGCCGAGTACCACCGGCGTGCTGATCCAGTTCCCGCTGTACGGCGGCATCGCGATGATCCTCACCCACGCCGCTGGCGGTGACGGGCAGACCCTGGCGCATCGGCTGTCGAGCCTGTTCGTGCACGTGGCCAGCACCGATTCGTTCGCGCTGGTGATGGGCGTCTATTCGGCCGTGCTGGGCTTCTTCGTGCCGTCCGGTGGCGGCAAGTGGATCATCGAGGCGCCGTACGTGATGCAGGCCGCCAACGAACTGAAGGCGCACCTGGGCTGGGCGGTGCAGGTCTACAACGCGGCCGAAGCCCTGCCCAACCTGATCAACCCGTTCTGGATGCTGCCGCTGCTGGGCGTGCTGGGCCTGAAGGCACGCGACATCGTGGGCTTCACCTTCATCCAATTGCTGGTGCACATCCCGCTGGTGCTGGGCCTGTTGTGGCTGCTGGGCATGACCCTGGCGTATGTGCCACCGGTGATGCCATGAATGCAGAGCTGGCTTCCCTGCATGCGCCGGGAAACCAGCCTCGTTCAGCGCGTGTTTCCGGCTGCGAGCGCCATGAATACGAGCAACGCTGGGGATGGCATGAGGACATGCCGAACCCGCATGAATCCTTCAGCGGCTTGTGCCGCAAGGGCTTTCGCGCGTTCATTCACGCGCGTACACACAGGTGTAGCCGTCCGCCAACGCGCGATTAACTCTTCGCTGCAGACGATGGCCCCGTCCACCGCATTCCGCGCGTGGCTTTGGAGATCGGACATGGCACAGCAGAACCAGAACCCGAACCAGAAGCAGCAGGGCCAGCAGAACCAGCAGGATCAGCAGCAGGGCCGTGGCCGCGACCAGCAGCAGCAACAACAGCAGGAACAGCAGCAGCGCAACCAGCGCAATCAGCAGCAAGGTGGGCAGGACGAGGAAGAGTGACGTCGGTACCCACCCTGGGCAACCCCCGAAGCCCCGCCGCGCGCGGGGCTTCGCTTATTCCAGCACGCCGATGCGTTGCAGCACCGGGGCGGCCGACATGTCATTGGGATTGGTGCCGGGCTGATCCTGCGGCACCTCCATGCCCATGCCGCGGTACAGATCGACCCAGTGCTGGGCGATCTGCCCGGTCTGCGGATTGCGGAAGTTCATCGGCTGCAGCGCGAACACATGGTGCGCACGGAACGCACGCTCGATGAAGTCGGAACAGTAGTAGCTGTCCTCGTTCAACACATACGACGTGTTGTACGGCTTGCCCAGCATCATGCGCGCGGTGGCGACCGCATCCTTGATCGCCGCCTGCTGCGGTGCCCGCAGGCGATAGACCACGATCTGCCGCTGCTTGGTCCGGGCGTCCTGGCGGAACTCGACCAGCGATTGCCGACGCGATCCCTTCTCGTCCGCATGCAGTACCTCCCAGCCGTTTGGCGCCACAGCGACCAGGGCCACATGATCGAAGCTGGGCGCGCCCTGCTTGCCGGTGGCATCGTCGATGGCCGCACTGAGGCCGCTGCGGCCGGCGGTGACGAACAGCAGATCGCCTTCGTGGACATCGACGGCCATCGCCAGCGCTGGCCACAGGGCGGGCAACAGCAGGCCGATCATGAGCAGGAGGCGACGCATGGAGAGTCTCGGTCAGGCGGAATGCCGGAATTGTAGGGCGCGCGGTAGCATGGGACGACCCAACCGGATTCAGGATGAGCCCATGCGTCGAAACCGTTCCGCTGCCGTGCTGATGCTTGCCTGTGGCGTGGCCCTGGTTGCCTGCACGCCCGAGCCCCAGGTGACGCCCACGGAAGTGGCGCCTGCACATCCCGCGCCGTCGTCCACGGCGGCAGCGGTCCAGCCCGCACCGGTGCCTGCCAGCGGTGAATGCCCCTACTCGCAGTTCGATGCGTTCCTGAAGCACTTCGGCAACGAGATCGCGCTGCAGGAAAAGGCCACCGCCGATCCGCTGCTGGACAGCTACATCGATGCCGAGGCCGAGCCGGAACCGCGCAAGGTGGAAAGCCGCCTGGCGCTGGCCGATGTCGAGTGGCCGGTGATGCCTGATCCCGCCGCGTTGGCCGGGCAGGGCCGCGAGATGCAGGTCAGCACGCTGGCCGATGGGCAACGGCAGGTACAGATCCGCACGCCGGACAGCAGCGACCAGCAGACCTACACCTTCGCGCAGTCGCCCTGCTGGACGCTGGTCAAGCGCGAGGATGAGTCGATCTGATGCCTGTCCCGGCACAGGCGCGGCCGGGCGGGGGCTGCTAGGCTCGGAGCCTGATCCAGGCAGGGAGACGCCGATGCAGGCTCGCAGGATGTGCACCATCACCGCCACCATGACTGTCATGCTGGCAATGGCACCCTTCTCCGGCGTCCAGGCGCAGTCGCTGCCGGCCGACGATAGCGCCTACTTCGCCAGTGCGGCAGCCGAACAGGCCGCGCGCGGCGAGCTGGGCAAGCGTGTCGAGGCCCTGCAGCAGGCTTCCGCGCTTGCACCTGCGCAACGCTTCCATCAGGCCGAGGCACTGCAGGCGCAGTGCCTGCGCCATCACAGCTATCTGCATCTGCAGGCTGCACGCAACGCCCGTGACCATCGCCCGACGCAGGCGCTGGACCAGGTGATGGGGCTGTGCAGCCGCATCGCCCACACCGGCCGCGCGGCGCTGCGCGAAGCGCCCGCAGACGCGGCGTGGGCGGCACCGTTTGCCTTCCTGCGCGCGCGTGCGCTGAAGGACGCTGCAGCACCGGCCAGTACCGCACTGGATGAGGCCGTGGAGGCCCTGGCCGATCCGGCACTGGACAGTTTCGCACGGCTGCGTGGGCAGATCCTGCGCAGTGCCGAGTACCCGCAGATCGAGCGTGATGGTCGGCACTGGGACACCGGGCTCGACAAGCAGGCACTGGCCCAGCAGCAGGACCGCGCGTTGCGGGAAGCGGGCTGGAAGGGTTACTGGCAGGGCCTGCACTCGCGCCGCGAGCCGATGGCCTCGGTGCTGCTGGGCCTGGTGCGGGTGAACGATGCCGCCGCGCGCCTGCAGGGCGATGGTTCTGCACCGGCGCGGGGCTACCAGCGCATGGGCCTGGATGCATCGGCGGTGGATGCTACGCTGCAGGCGATCGAACGCCATGCAGGGGACCGTCGCGCCTACCAGGACATGCTGCTGCGCCACGCCGCGCGTTCAGGCATCGATGCGCCGCAGCTCTGGGATACCACGTTGCCCGATGCCGGCTATATGCCGCCGGTACTGACGCTGGCGCAGCTGCGCGACAATGCCGCCGATGCCATGCAGCACCTGGGGCCGGCATACGTCAGTGAGCTGCGTGCGCTGCTCGATCCGGCCAACCGGCGCATGGATCTGGCCACCGAACGTGGTGACCGCAGCCAGGACGCGTTCTCGGTAAGCGCTCCCGGCGTGCCGGCAATGCTGTTCGTTGGCGTGCGCCGTGGTGATCTGGAAAGCGATGTCGAGATCGCCCATGAAGCCGGTCATGCCATGCACGGTGAGTGGATGCAGCGCGGCCATGCCTCGCCGCTGCAGCGCAATGGCAGCCAGTGGCTGACCGAGGCCTTCGCCATCTACAACGAACTGCGCTTCCGCGACCAGCTGTACCAGCAGGCAGAGGACCCGCGGGCCAAGGCCTATTACCTGAAGTCACTGCTGGACGATATGGTGCTGCAGCTGTTCACGTCTTCCGAAGAGGCGCAGCTGGAGCAGTCGATCTACGAGGGCGTGGCGGACAACACGCTGGGTACCGCCGATGACCTGGACGCGTTGACCGGTCGGGTGCTGGCGCGCTTCGGTCAGGACCCGGAGCGCTATCCGCAGCTGCGCAACGGCTGGATCGGCAAGCGCCTGATGTATGACGACCCCAACTATCTGGTGAACTACCTCTATGCAGGGCTGCTGGCCGTGCAGCTGTTCGTGCAGGATCAACGCGACCCGGAAGGGTTCCGTGAACGCTATCTCGCGGTGCTGGGCGAAGGCTTTGATCGTGCGCCGACCGAGCAGGTGGCGCAGTTGCTGGGGCACGCGCCCGACTGGTCGGCGCTGGTCGATGCCGATCTGCAGGTGTTCAATCAGGCGGCCGCGCAGCTGCAGGCGCTGCATGCGCGGATCGAGGCAGGGCAGGGCACGTGAAGATGCTGCGCAGGATGACGTGCACCCGGGTCACGGCATGGCTGTTGATGCTGTTGTGCCTGTTGCCGATGGTGGTGATGGCCGGTGCTGCGGTCCCTGCGCTGGATGACCCGGTGGTGGACGCCGCCAACGCACTTTCGGCGGATACCCGCGACATACTGCGCACGCAGGCCTTCAAGTTGCAGGCGCGCACCGGCGCGCAGCTGCAGGTGCTGGTGGTCGACCATGCTGGCGACGAGGGCATCGAGGCCTACGCACAGCAGGTGTTCGACCAGTGGCAGTTGGGCCGCGAAGGCGTTGACGATGGCGTGCTGCTGCTCGTGGCCGTGCAGGACCGCCGTGTACGCATCCAGACCGGTTACGGTCTGGAGGGCGCGATTCCAGATGCCTATGCCGCCCGCATCATCGACAAGGCGATCGTGCCGCGTTTCCGCGATGGCGACCTTGACCAGGGCCTGCTGGATGGAACGAAGGTCGTGGTCGCGCTGATCGAAGGCGAGGACCTGCCGGCCTGGGAAGCGCCATCGATGCGCAACGTGCTGCCGGCCGATTGGCGCAGCGCGGATTCCGTGGTTGCACTGACGCTGCTGGCCGGCTTCCTTGCGGGTCTGTGGCGCTCACCGCCCTCGGCGCCCGCGGCCAGGATGCCGGACGACCTCGCACGCAGGCATCGCGAGCGACGACGTGGAGCGCCACGCGAGGTCACCACGCCGCAGGCGCGTCCGAAGCGATTGCCGGCCTGGGCCCGCCCGATGCTGGTGACGGCTGTGGTAGCCGCGGGTCTGCTGTCGGCGGCTATGTGGGCGCCACGCCAGGCATTGGCAGCGGTCTGCATCGTATTGGCGTTGTGCGTACCGGTGGCGAGCCTGCTTGGCTGGTGCTGGCGCCGCAGCCGAGGTGTGCGCGTGGTGCTGCTCGGCATGCTCGGGGTCAGTTCGGGGTTCTTGGTGGTGATGGTGCTGCGTGGCCAGTTGCCGCCCAGTCTGGCCCTGCACACGTTGCTGGACCTGGCGGCAGGCATCGTAGCCATGCTGCTGTTCTTCCTCGTGCAGGCGTGCCGCGCGCGCTGGCACAAGGACCGCAGCAGCTTCGGGGTGAGGTTCGCAGCGCTCTTGCTGCTGACCGCTGGCTACGTGCTCTTCGCACTGCTGGCCATCGATCGCGCTGACCCGGTGGCACGCCTTGCCACGACGATCGGGTGGAGTGCCGGCACGGTCGTGCTGTACTTCGCCTGGATTTTCACCATGCTGCCCGGTGAGAAGGCACGCGGCAGCCGAAGATCATCCGTCGGCCACCGCAGTGCGTCCAGCTCCCCGTCATCAAGTTCGTCTGCGAGCAGCTCCAGCAGCTGGTCCGGAGGCGGCGGCCGCAGCGGCGGAGGTGGTGCGTCGGGCAGCTGGTAGTTCAGGCTGCCTGTACCCGCCAGCCGAGCACAACGTCCTCCACGACACCGGGGCCAGCCACGTCGCCCACCTGCAGCAACAGCCCCTGCGCATTGGGCAGGTCCTTCTGCTCGGGAAACCACCGTCGATCGGCCGCGACCACGATCAGCAGGCCCTCGTCGTCGCCCATCGGTGCGAACTGCGGCGAAGCCGGGCTGATCGGCTGCAGGCCGAAACGTTGGTTGGACAGTTCGCGTACGGCCTCGACATCGCGGCTGGGCAGGCCGACTTCGCTCAGGCAGGTCAGCTCGCTGCCATGGAACACGCCTTCGCGAGCGCTGGCCGGCAGGCGGCGGCGGCCGATCAGTTCAAGGATCAGGCCGTCCGGGCCGGTGAAGTACACCGACTGCGACTGCCAGCTGCTCTCCAGCGCGAAGTAGTCCAGCCCCGCCGGATTGCGCTGCAGCGGCGTGCGCTCACGCAACCACGTCATTACCTCGCTGAAGCGGTTGTCCGGCACGTTGAAGGCCAGATGCACGCCACCCACCGGACGCCCCGCCGCAGGCTGAAGTTCGAGGGTGCTCCAGCCGACGTGCACATGGTTGCCGACCACGCGCTGCTGCAGCACATCGTGGAAATATGTGGCCACGGAAGCGACGTCGGATACCGGCAGAGTGAGGTGCAGCAGGCGCATGATCGATTCTCCGTGGACGCGCCCACTGTAGCGCCGGGCGATGCCCGGCGGCCACTAGCGCAGCGAATGGTTGAAGAACCGTATTGCCGCGTCCGCTGCCTGCGCGTGGGTCTGCGCCTTCGGCACCGATGTGCTGCACAGGTCCTGCAGCCGCTGTTGTCCGGCCGGGGTGCATGCGGCGAGGAAATCGTAATGGCCGACACCGGGCAGCACCTGCAGTGCAGCGGCCGCAATCACCGCACGCGCAGCCTCGCCATTGGTCTGTGGTGGCGCGATCGTGTCCGCCTGGCCCAGTACGATCGACACCGGCTGTTTCAGCGAGGAGAGCTGCTCGGGCGCAAAGGCCTGCACGATTGCCGGCGCCAGCAGGAACACCGCGCGCACGCCGGGAATGGCGCGTGCGTCGTTGGCGTGGGACATCCATGGCGACAGCTCGGGCGACGCCGCAGCGGCAACGCGCGCCTCCATCGTGTGCGTTGCCGCCTCCTGTTGGGGCCGGCAGACGCCGTCATCCGGATGTGCGGTGCAGAAGTCCCGCAATCGCTGCAGGTCCGGTCGCGCACCGGCTGCCAGCAGCGCGGTGTAGCCACCGGCCGAGAAGCCGGCGACTCCCAGGCGCTCAGGATCGACATGCGGGCCCAGCACCGGATCAGCTTGCACGGCCGCCAGTGCGGCACGCAGGTCATCGGCGCGCAACCAGGTCAGAAGGCTGCCGGGCAGGGTCATGGTGTCAACGCCGTTGTTGCCTGGATGATCCACCGCAATCACCAGATATCCGGCCCGCGCCAGCGCCGTGCCCAGCCAACCCATCATGCGCGCGCTGCCGCCGTTGCCATGCGAGAGCAGCAGGGTCGGCAGGCGATCACCCGCGACCGGCGCATCCTTGGCCGACCGGCCGGCGTCGAACAGCGGCGCGTCGGGTGGACCGATGGTCAGCGCGTTTTCGCGGCTGCCGGCCTGTGCCGGATACCAGACCGTGTAGCGCAGCGCGTCGCGGTGCCCTGCGTCGCGCACGGCGGCGCTGGCCAGCGTCGTCGTGCCGTGGCGCTCGCCGGCGACGCCGCTTTCGCGCGCGGCGCCGACGCTCGCGAACGCCAGCAGCATTCCTCCCAGCACAGCAGCGGTCATGCGCATCTTCAACTCCTTGTCAGTGGGGACGTTCTTCCACCGGCAGCCAGATCTCCACGCCGCCGTTGCCGCTGTGCTCGTCGAACCGGGCGTCGTAGCGCTCCAGGTCCGGCGCATCGGCAAGGCTCAGGTTGGACGCAGGGAGATAATGATCCAGCAACCAGAACCAGGTCGAGCGGATGGCCGAGATGTGTCCGCCGTGCCAAGCCACCAGGTAGCGGCGCGCCGGGATGTCCACGCGTCGCCAGTGCGCAGGCACGCTCGGCACCGTGCTTGCCGGTAGTGCCGCAATGTAGTCGAAGCCACCATCGTCATCACTGTTGCAGCACACGCCGAAGCTGACCGGTGCCGGCGTCGGCCACTCGCGGTTGAGCTGGGCCCATTGGCCCGGAATCGCGCCGCTGCTGTCGCGGGTGTGCCGCATGCCGACGCCTGCCAGCTGGAACGCGGGCGTATCGAGCAGCCGGGGGGCTTCAATGCAGGCTGACGGGGCCTCGTCCAGGCGGATCGCCTGCACCAGCGTCAGCCCATCGGTGCCCTGTTCGCGTACCCGTTCCGGTGTCTGCCCGAACTGTTCGCTGAAGGCGCGGGTGAAGGCAGCATGGGTGGTGTAGCCGGCCCCCAGCGCCACCTGCAGGATGTCGCCCGCGCCGTTGGCCAACCGCTGCGCGGCAGCGGTCAGGCGGCGCCCGCGCAGGTAGCGCACCACCGAGGTGCCGGTGCGGGCCTGGAACAGGCGTGACAGATGAAACGGCGACAGGCCGGCCGCAGCGGCGATATCGGCCAGCGCCAATGGCTGGTCCGCATGGGTTTCGATGTACCACAACGCCTTGCCTGCCGCGCTCATCCTGCCGTTCCCCGCATCCAATGCCGGCACAGTAGCGGATCGGCAGGCGCGGCGTTTAGCAGTTCTTGCGCTGCCGGGCTTTGCGTCTGCCTGCGTACCGGCAACAATGCGTGCTTCATGGACGTGATGGGGGGCAGGGGAGATGCGATCGACGACGGGGGATGCCAGGCCAGCGGAGCCCGGCCGATGATCGAGATGATCGAAATGCTGCTTGCCCTCTGGGTACTTCCCAGTCTGTTGACCCTGGCGCTGATGCTGCTGATGTTGTTCGGCGCGCCACGGTGGCGCGGCAACCCCTGGGTGTACCGTGTCGGCTTCGCGTTGCTGGGCGGGTTTCTGACACCGACGTTGTTGGGGGCCGGTCACGGTGGGTTGCCGTGCGCGACTATCGGCGGGCTGGTGATGATACTGACGCAGCTGCAATGGATCGGCGATCTGCAGGTCGACTTCATGGGGATCGGGATTCGCAACAGGGGCATCTGGATCATGTCCACCCCCGCCTTGGTGGTGTTCGCCGCCATGATGTTCGTTCCGCTGCGAACGGCACGGCCGGCCCGTTTCGGCTTTGGCGACGACGCCAACGGCTAGCCGCTGTGTGCGGGGATGGGGCGTGGGTCTGCATTGCCACCCATGCATGGCGTGGATCTACGGATGAGCCCTGGCAGGGGCCAACCTTGGTTGGCGCATCAAGCTGTCGTACTGACGTCATGCCTCCTTCACACATGGCGCCGAGACTGCGCGCCTTGTCCAGGCCTGTTGTGTGCGCACAGGTGCTGGCCCTGTCGCGTCCTCCCGGAGCCCTGCCGTGCATCGTTCGAAGCTTTCGCGTTCCATCCTCCTTGCCCTTTCCATGGCCAGCGCAGGAGGCGCGATCGCAGCGGAGGCCGATGCGGTCGATGCCGCCGGCGGCAGCCGCGCCGCGCCCACCCAGCTCGACGCGATGCTGGTCACCGGTACCCGCGCGTCCAACCGCACCCAGTTCGAAACGCTGGTGCCGGTGGACGTGTTCAGCAAGGAAGACATCAGGTCCGTCGAATCCACCGACCTGAAGGACGTGCTGGCCCAGCTGGTGCCGTCGTTCGTGGTGCAGCGCCTGCCGATGGCGGACGGCCAGGTGTTCGTGCGTCCGGCGACGCTGCGTGGCCTGTCGCCGGACCAGACCCTGGTGCTGGTCAACGGCCGCCGCTTCCACCGCAGCGCGCTGCTCGGCAACCGTGGTGCACAGGCCGCTGACCTGGCACAGATTCCAACCAGCGCGATCAAGCGCATCGAGGTGCTGCGTGATGGCGCGTCGGCGCAGTACGGCTCGGACGCCATCGCCGGCGTCATCAACATCATCCTGGAGGATGGGCCGGGTAGCGAGATCACCGCCGGCTACTCGCAGTACGCGCAGGGCGACGGTGCTTCGCGCGATTTCAGTGCACGCACCGGCTGGTCGCTGGGCGACTATGGCAGCCTGGTGCTGTTCGCCGAATCGTCCACCTCCGACGCCACCTCGCGCACCCGCCAGCGCCCCGATGCCATCGCCTTCCAGGCCGCGCATCCGGAGCTGGAGGTGCCCAACCCGGTGCAGCGCTGGGGCCAGCCGGAACTGGAAAGCCGCCGCGTCGGCTTCAACGTAAAGGCCAACGCCAGCGATACGCTGGAGCTCTATGCCTTTGGCCTGTACAGCCACAGCGATGGCGTCAGCGATTTCAACTGGCGCAACCCGGACACCACCACCGGCGCGTACCGCACCACCGCCATCTTCCCGGGCTGGAACCTGCGCTCGCTGTATCCGGTCGGCTTCAGCCCGCAGTACGGCAACGTGCAGAACGACCTGCAGCTGGTCGGTGGCCTGCGCGGCGAGATCACGCCGAAGCTGCGCTGGGATGTCAGCGCCTCGTATGGCCGCAACGCCATCGACTATCGCCTGAAGAACTCGATCAATGCCTCGCTCGGTCCGGCCAGCCCGACCGACTTCGATCTCGGCCGCCTGACCCAGACCGAGAAGAACGCCAACGCCGACTTCAACTACGAATGGGACGTGGCTGCGCTGTCCAAGCCGATCAACGTCGCCTTCGGTGGCGAGTTCCGCCAGGAAACCTACCAGGTGCGCGCCGGTGATCCGGCCTCGTACGCGGTGGGTCCGGGCGCGGCCGCGGGCCTGGAGGCCAACTCCAATGGCGCGCCGGGCTTCTCGGCCAGCCAGGCCGGGCAGTGGAGCCAGCGCAGCAAGGCCGCCTACGTGGACATGGAAGTGCCGCTGGGCGAGCGCTGGAGCATCGGTGCAGCCAGCCGCTATGAGGACTTCTCCAGCTTCGGCAGCACACTGGACGGCAAACTGTCGGCGCGCTTCGCGATCACCCCGGACGTCGCCCTGCGCGGCACCGTGTCCACCGGCTTCCGCGCGCCGACGCCGGCGCAGCTCAACACCACCAGCACCACCCAGGGGTTGGATACGCGCACGCTGCAGATCTTCACCAGCGGCCGCCTGTCGCCGAACGATCCGCTGGCGCAGCTGCTCGGTGCCAGGCCGTTGAAGCCGGAAGAATCGCGTACCGCATCGCTGGGCCTGACCTGGCGCACCGACCTGGGCCTGTCCGGCTCGGTGGATGTCTACCAGATCAAGCTCACCGACCGCTTCAGCCAGTCGGCCAGTTTCGCCATTCCGGCCGGTACGCCCAATCCGCTGGGCTATACCTCGGTGAACTACTTCACCAACGACTTCGACACCACCACCACCGGCGTGGACGTGGTCGGCAACTACCTGCGCGACCTCGGCGCGGGCCGCATGACGCTGACCCTGGCCTACAACTACAACCGCACCCGCGTGGACAACGGCAGCACCTCGGTGGCCACCAACGAGACCCAGCGCGTGCTGTTCGAAGATCGCCTGCCCGAGCACAAGGGCAGCTTGACCGGCAGCTGGGACATCGGTGCCTGGTCGCTGATGGCGCGCATGCGCTACTACGGTGCCTGGACCGATTCCAGCGGCAATGCGGTGGGCGATATCTACCAGCGCTTTGGTGCGATGAGCTTCCTCGACCTGGCCGTCGGCTATCGCATCAACGAACATCACAGCCTGCGCGTGGGTGCCGACAACGTGTTCGACCGCTATCCGGACGAAGCCACCTTCCAGGCCAGTCGCGGCCTGGTCTACTCGCGCAACGCGCCGTACGACACCGACGGTGCCAACCTGTACGCACAGTACCGGCTGAGCTTCTGATGGACCGCAACCGCCGCGTCCTGTTGCGTGCCGGTGCACTGCTGCCGGCTGCAGCTGCGCTGTCTTCACTGCCCGCCATGGCTGCCGCGGGTTACGCTGCGTCCATGCAGATTCCCGCAACGACCGTAGCGCCGGACGCGCTGGCCCGCGATGAAGGCTACTGGGCCGCCGTGGCCAGCCACTTCGACATCACCGATGAAGTGAACCACCTGGAGAACGGCTACTGGGGCGCGATGGGCCGCGAGACGCTGGCCAGCTACCAGCGCCACACCGCCGAGGTGAACCGTGGTAACGCCTGGTACGGCCGTCATGAGTTCCCGGTGCAGTACATGGCGGTGCAGCGGCAGGTGGCCGAACTGCTGGGCGTGGGCGCCGACGAGATCGCACTGACCCGTGGCGCCACCGAAGCGATGCTGGCGCTGATCGGTGGCTACAACCGCCTGCGGCCCGGCGACCAGGTGCTGTACGCCGACATCGACTACGACAGCATGATCGGTGCGATGCGTTGGCTGCAGCAGCGCCGTGGCGTGCAGGTCGAGCGCATCGCGCTGCCGGTGGTGCCCGACCATGCGCAGATCCTGCAGGCCTACGAGGCCGCGTTCGCGCGGCTACCACGCCTGAAGCTGGTGCTGCTGACCCAGGTCAGCCATCGCCATGGGCTGGTGCTGCCGGTGGCCGAGATCGCCGAGCGTGCACGCGCACGCGGTATCGACGTGATCGTCGATGCGGCGCACGGGTTCGGCCAGATCGACTACGCGGTGCCGCAGCTCAAGGCCGATTTCGTCGGCATCAACCTGCACAAGTGGATCGGCGCACCGGTCGGTGTCGGCGCGATGTACGTGCGCAGGGGCCGCGTTGCGGACCTCGACCCGTACATGGGCGAGACCGACGACGGCCGTGTGGGCAGCCGCGTACACACCGGCACGGTCAACTTCGCCGCTTACCTGGCACTTCCGGAGGCGATTGCCCTGCACCAGCGCATCGGTGCGGACAACAAGCAGGCGCGCCTGCGTTACCTGCGCGAGCGCTGGACGCTGCCGGCGCGGCAGATGGCGCACATCGAAGTGCTGTCTTCGCCGGATCCGGCGTTGGCGAGTGCATTGGCCAGCTTCCGCCTGCGCGGGCGCACCAGCGTGGCTGACAACATCGCGCTGCAGAAGCGCCTGTTGGATGAGCATCGCGTGTTCACCACCCATCGCGACGGCTTGGACTCCGGCGCCTGCGTGCGGGTGACGCCGTCGGTGTTCACCCGGCCGCAGCAGATGGATGCGCTGGTGAAGGCGCTCTCCGCCTTGGCCTGACCCTGCTTTGGTGGGTGCCAACCTTGGTTGGCACATTTCGGGTGGGTGCCAACCTTGGTTGGCACATTCCAACCGTACCGGGGAATCTTCCGCCGGCCAGCGGCCGGCGCTACCGATCTGGTGGGTGCCAACCTTGGTTGGCACATTCCAACCGTGCCGGGGAATCTTCCGCCGGCCAGCGGCCGGCACTACCGGTCGGGTGGGTGCCAACTGTTGGTTGGCACATTCCAACCGTGCCGGGGAATCTTCCGCCGGCCAGCGGCCGGCACTACCGGTCGGGTGGGTGCCGACCGTTGGTCGGCACATCCCATTCCAGGGCTACCGCTCGATCGCCGGCAACGCGTCCGACAACAACAACCGGTCAATCCGTCGCAGCGCACTTTCCAGCTGCCGGCGATCGGCCGCCAGCCCCAGCGACAGCCGCACGCCGTTCTGATGCTGCACCCCCGGCGGGCAGAACGCCGATGAGGGCGCGATCGCCAGCCCCTGCAGCTGTGCGGTACGCACCAGGGTGGCGTCAGTCCATGGCGCTGGTACCCGGCACCAGGCATGCAGGCCTTCGGCGCGCAGCAGCAGCGAAGGCGCCAGCAGGTAGCGCGCCATGCGCATGCGCTCGTGCGCTTCGCTGCGCACCTGCGCCAGCAGCGATTGCGCCGAACCATCCAGCAGCAGCTGGCTGGCCAGCGCCGCCACCAGCGGATGCCCCATCAACCGGGTGGCGCGCAAGGCCGAAGCCATCGCCTCGGCGTGCGCGGCACCCGGGCAGCGCACGAAGGCCGTGCGCAGGCCGGGGCTGATCACCTTCGACAGCGTCGCCACGTAGAACACATGGCGCGGTGCCAGCGCCGCCAGCGGTGTCGGTGCATCCTCGGCGAGGTGCCAGTAAGGATCGTCTTCGATCGCCAGCAGGCCTTCCCTCTCCAGAACACGCGCCAGCGCTTCGCGCCGCTGCAGCGGCAGGGTCAGCGCGGTCGGGTTCTGGCAGGTGGGGTTGAGATAGACCAACCGCGCGCCGCTTTCGCGTGCCAGCCGGGCCAGCGCATCGGGGCACATGCCGTGTTCGTCGCTGTCCACCGGCAGCAGCCGCCGGCCCAGTGCGGCGGCGGCCTGCAGCAGGCCCGGATAGACCAGCGCATCGCAGAGGATCGCATCATCGTCGCGGCCCTGGCTGACCAGGATCGCGGCAAGCGCCACCTGCGCGCCTTCGGTCAGCAACAGGCTGGCATCCTCCACCGCGCCCAGCATCGATTGCAGCCAGCGCGCTGCCGCGTGGCGGTCGGTGGGATTGCCGCCGCCCAGGTGGTAGGTCATCAGGTTCGGCGCGTTGCTGCGCGCAAGCACGGCGGCGGCACCGCGGCGCAGGGTCTCGGCCAGCGCATCGGCATCGGGCACCGGCGGCACGTTCATGCTCAGGTCCACCACCTGGTCGAAGCCGGCCTTGGGTGGTGCGATGAAACTGCCTTGTGGCCCGCGTGCCTCGATCAGGCCGCGCTTGCGCGCTTCGTCGAACGCCCGCGTTACCGTGGTCAGGTCGACGCCGAGCTGCTGCGCCAACGCACGCTGCGAGGGCAGGCGTTGTCCTGGTGCAAGCCCACCGCGACGCACCGTGCGCTCCAGCGAATTGACGATGCGCAGGTAGATCGGCCCGTTGTGCGCGAGCACGTCCTGCACCCATTCGCGGGCTGCGACATCCGGTCGCGGCATGTACGGAGCATGTCGGGGCGTATCGTTGCTTCCAACGGCGGGAGCCTGTCCATAACCATCGGTCGGTTCGGACAGGTGACCGCCGTTGTTGCTTGTGGCGGCCACAGCGGCCAGCGTCACTGGTGTCATTGCGCGTCCTCAGCGCTTGGCCTGCCAGGGGCAGTAGCAGCCCACGGCAAGCAGTCCTTTCGGGCGCACGGTTTCGCCGCGCACCAGTCTGTCCAGCAGTGGTTCGACGAAGCTGTTGGCCGAGTTGCAGACCATGCCGATGCTGTACGGGCCGGCATAGGCGAGGTGGCCCTGCCGGTCCCAGATCGCCACGGCAGGGCTCGCCGGGATGTGTTCGATGCCGTCGATGGTCGGCAGGTTGATCACCTTGTTGCGCAGCGGCTCAGGCAGTTCGCCGTGGGTACCGGGGCGGCGGATCGCATAGAAGTCGATGCCGGCGCGGCGGTACATGCTGATCAGGTAGCTCAGGTGTGCGCCGGTTTCGCGGTTGCAGACGGCACACGCCGGGTCCCAGAAGTGCACCACGCGGATGCGGCCGGTATCACCGGCCAGATCGGACGGCAGGCGCAGCTGCGAGTCGTCGAAGACGATGGCCTGTTCGGTGAACGTCGACTGCGCGCTGTAGCCGAAGTACTGCCACAGCGCAGCCGCCACGCCGGCCATGAACAGGCAGGCGAGGGCGATCATCGTCGGCAGCAGCCAGCGGCGGCGCGGCGCGGCTGCGCCCATCAGGACGCGTCCCCGCCGAACTTGTGCACGTACTGCTTGCGCATCTCGCGGCAGGAGTCGGCCTGCGCGCGACGCTGGATCTCGCTACGCGACGGATCCTCGCTGCGCTGCACGCATTGCTCGATGGCGTGGCGCTCGGCGGCCTGCACATCCACGGTCTGCGGCTGCAGGCAGACCCAGGCCAGCGCGGCCAGCATCAACACCACAAAGCCACCACAGCCGGCCATTACCAGGTGGAACTTCAGTCTCTCGGCGCGCATCGACGCACGTCCCTTCATCCATACATTGCATACAAAATATCATCTTGTATGGATGCGGCGCCATGCGCCCGGTTCAGACGATGGCGTTGTGCCGGGCCTCGGGGGCCTCAGACAGGATCTCGTTCAGTTTCGCCAGCGCCCCGGCCAGCGCATCCTGGTCAACTGCGCCGCCCAGCGACAGGCGGATGGCGTTGCCCGGTGGCGGTTCCTCCACGCTGAAGGCGTCCGAGCTGGCGATGCCCAGCCCCTGTTCCTGTGCGGCCTGGATCAGCCGGTACTGGTCCAGCCGCGGCGGTAGCGGCAGCCATACGTGCAGGCCGGCCGGGTGCGCCCGCGCGCGGGACGGCAGGTACTGCGCGGCAATCGCCTGGCGCTCGCGCAGCTCCTGCTGGAAGCGCTGCACCATGTCCTGGGCCTGGCCGCTGCGGATCCACTGCGACGCCACCGCCACCATCGACTGGGTCGGCATCAGCGCGATCGCACGCAGGGCGTCCAGCACCGGTTCCATCGGTTCGCCGGCCGGCACCACCAGGTAAGCGGTGCGCAGGCCCGGTGCCAGGCACTTGGACAGGGTGGAGATGTAATACACCGGGCAGCCGGCGTCGCGGTGGGCGGCCAGCGGCGGTGCGGCGTCCCCGGCCAGCAACCAGTAGGGATCGTCTTCGATCACGGTCAGATCGTGGCGTTTCGCGACCGCCAGCAGGGCCTGCCGGCGTTGTGCCGACATCGTCGCCGTGGTCGGGTTCTGGATGGTCGGTACCAGGTACAGCAGGCGCGGGCGGCGTAGCTGGCAGGCCTCTTCCAGCGCGTCGGGCAGCATGCCTTCGGCGTCCATTGCCACTGGCACCACACCCCGCTGCAGCACGCGCGCGGCGGCCAGCAGGCCCGGGTAGGTCAGCTGCTCGGCGGCGATCAGCTCGCCCGGCTGGGTGCGGGCCAGGATCAGTGCGCACAGTGCGGTCTGCGCGCCGGGGCAGATCACCACCTGGTCGGCACCCACCGTGCCCAGCACCGGTGACAGCCACTGCACGGCGGCGGCGCGGTCCTCGCGGGTGCCGGCGCCGACGTGGTAGCTCATCAGTTCGCCCTGGCCCAGCTGCTGGCCCACGTGCTGGAAACCGGCCTCCATGCCCTGTGCGAACGGCGCGCTGCCCAGCAGCGGCGGGATGTTCATGCTCAGGTCCACCGAGGTGCTGCGGTTGCCGGCCGACAGCGCGATGAAGGTGCCGCCGGCGCCCTGCGCATCCAGCAGGCCAGCCTGGCGCAGCTCGGCAAAGGCCCGGGTGACCGTGGTCAGGTCCACGCCCACCTGCTGGGCCAGGTCGCGCTGCGGCGGCAGTCGGTCGCCCGGACGCAGCACGCCGTCATCCACTGCCTCGCGCACCTGCTGGGCGATCTGCAGGTACAGCGGGCCAGCGCCCTCGCGGAAGGGGCGAACCCAGGTGCGATTGGGGTGTTTCAGGCGGCGGCCGGCGGCAGGTGGCGTCATCGGTCAGTTTTTCCATACGTGCAGATGCACAAGTCCATACAATGATGTATCTTGTATGGGCTTGATTGGAGTGGATCGCTCTCTTGTAGGCGACCCCGTACCCACAGTGTAGCCGCTCCACGCCCGGGCGCTGCGCGCAGGCGAGCCGGTCAAGCGCGCTTCTTCAACAGGGTTGACCTCCAATGAATATCTGCTGGAACCGCATCCGCCTGGCGCTGGTCGCCCTGGCCTGCGTCGGCCTGTCGGGCTGTGACTGGGTGCTGCTGGATTCGAAGGGCATGGTCGGGCTCGCCCAGCGCGACCTGATCCTGATCTGCATCGGCCTGATGCTGATCGTGGTGATACCGGCCATCGTGCTGACCTTCGTATTCGCCTGGCGCTTCCGCGCCGGCAACACCAAGGCGAAATACACGCCGGACTGGTCGCACTCCACCAAGGTGGAGATCGTGGTCTGGGGCGTGCCGCTGCTGATCATTGCCGGCCTGGCCGTGATCGTGTGGAAGTCGACCCACGAACTGGACCCGTACAAGCCGCTGGACGTGGCCGGTGAGCCGCTGCACGTGGACGTGATCGCCACCGACTGGAAATGGGTGTTCGTCTATCCGGACCTGGGCATCGCCACGGTCAACCAGCTCAACTTCCCGGCCAACCGCCCGCTGGCGTTCAACATCACCTCCAACTCGACGATGAATACCTTCTTCATCCCGCAGCTGGGTGGGCAGATCTACGCGGTGGCCGGCATGCGCACGCAGCTGCACCTGATCGCCAACGAGCCCGGCCAGTTCCGTGGCATGTCCGGCAACTACAGCGGGCATGGCTTCTCGAACATGAAGTTCATTGCCACCGCCAGCAGCAACGAGGAGTTCGAGCGCTGGGTGGCCGAGGTACGCAGCGCACCACAGGCGCTGGACTTCAACCAGTTCAAGGCGCTGGCCGCACCGTCGAAGAACGCGCCGGTGCAGCACTTCTCCAGCGTCGAACCGCTGCTGTTCAAGAAGGTCATCGACCAGTTCATCGGCGTCGGTGAGAACACCGCTGCTGCGTCCCCGGCGGGTGCTGCCGGTGGTGCCCAGGTTTCCCAGGAGTAACGAACATGTTGGGTAAATTGACGTGGGAGGCCGTGCCGCTGCACGAGCCGATCGTCGTGGTCACGCTGGCGGCCATGGTGCTGGGTGGCCTCGCGCTGCTTGGCGCGGTGACGTACTTCAAGCTATGGGGCGTGCTCTGGCGCGACTGGTTCACCACCGTGGACCACAAGAAGATCGGCATCATGTACGTGGTAGTGGCGCTGGTCATGCTGGTGCGTGGCTTCGCCGACGCGCTGATGATGCGCGCGCAGTTGGCCGCGGCCGGGCCAGGCAGTGATGGCTTCCTGCCACCGGAGCACTACGACCAGATCTTCACCGCGCATGGCGTGATCATGATCTTCTTCGTGGCCACCCCGTTCGTGGTCGGCCTGATGAACATCATCGTGCCGCTGCAGATCGGCGCACGCGACATGGCGTTCCCGTTCCTCAACGCCTTCAGCTTCTGGATCTTCGTGGTTGGCGCTGCGCTGATGATGATCTCGCTGGGCGTTGGCGAATTCGCCATGACCGGCTGGGTCGCCTATCCGCCGCTGTCGGGCATCGAGTTCAGTCCGGGCGTAGGCGTGGACTACTACATCTGGGCGTTGCAGGCCTCGGGCATCGGCACATTGCTGACCGGCGTCAACCTGTTCATCACCATCCTGCGCATGCGTGCGCCGGGCATGACCCTGATGAAGATGCCGGTGTTCACCTGGACCGTGCTGGTCACCAGCGTGATCATCATCGCCGCCTTCCCGATCCTGACCGTGGCGCTGGGTGCGCTCACCCTGGACCGCTACCTGGACTTCAACTTCTACACCAACACGTTGGGTGGCAACCCGATGATGTACGTGAACCTGGTGTGGGCCTGGGGCCACCCGGAGGTGTACATCCTGGTGCTGCCGGCGTTCGGCATCTTCTCTGAAGTCACCGCCACGTTCGCGCGCAAGAAGCTGTTCGGCTACAAGTCGATGGTGGGCGCCACGCTGGCGATCGGCATCCTGTCGTTCATCGTCTGGCTGCACCACTTCTTCACCATGGGCTCGGGTGCCAGCGTCAATGCCTTCTTCGGCATCATGACGATGATCATCGCCATCCCCACCGGCGTGAAGATCTTTACCTGGCTGTTCACCATGTACGGCGGCCGCGTCGAGTTCAGCGTACCGATGCTGTGGACCATCGCCTTCCTGGTCACCTTCACCATCGGTGGCATGACCGGCGTGCTGCTGGCCATCCCGGGCGCGGACTTCCTGCTGCACAACAGCCTGTTCCTGGTCGCCCACTTCCATAACACCATCATCGGCGGCGCGCTGTTCGGCTACCTGGCCGGCTTCGCCTACTGGTTCCCGAAGGTGTTCGGCTTCACCCTCAACGAGCGCCTGGGCAAGTGGTCGTTCGCCTGCTGGGTGATCGGCTTCTACCTGGCCTTCATGCCGCTGTACATGCTGGGCTTCATGGGCATGACCCGCCGCATGAACCAGTACGACAACCCGGCGTGGACGCCGTACCTGATCGCCGCCTTCATCGGTGCACTGTTGGTGTTCGCGGGCATCATCCTGATGCTGGTGCAGATCTACGTGAGCGTGCGCGACCGCAAGCGCAACCTGGACCTGACCGGCGACCCGTGGAACGCACGCACGCTGGAATGGGCCACGCCGTCGCCGCCGCCGTTCTACAACTTCGCCGTGGTGCCCAAGGCCGATGAGCTGGATGCCTTCCACGAAGCGAAGAAGCGCGGCCTGCCGCCGCCGCCGAAGACGTACGCCCCCATCCACATGCCGAAGAACACCGGCGTGCCGCTGATCCTCAACATCTGGATCCTGGTGCTGTGCTTCGCCCTGGTCTGGCACATCTGGTGGATGGCCGCAGCCAGCTTCATCGCGATGATCGTGACCCTGATCGTGCGGTCCTACGATGAGGACGTGGATTACTACGTCAGTTCCGAAGAGGTGGCGCGCACCGAAGCGGCCAACCTTGCCAAGCTGAAGGAGGTACGCGCATGAACCTGTTGACCCGCCCGGAGCTGGCCAGCGACACGCAGGCGCACGAGGACCACCACGAGCACGACCATGGCCACGAACAGGGCGGCATGAAGGTGTTCGGCATGTGGGTCTACCTCATGTCCGACCTGGTGCTGTTCGGTTCCCTGTTCGCCTCGTACGCGGTGCTCAGCACCGCCTACGCCGGCGGCCCCACCGGCAAGGACCTGTTCTCGTTGCCGTTCGTGATGGCCGAGACCTTCCTGCTGCTGGTCTCCAGCATCACCTACGGCCAGGCCGTGCTGGCCATGCATCGCCACGATGCCTCGGCGGTGCTGCGCTGGCTGGGCGTGACCTTCGTGCTCGGTGCTTCGTTCATCGGCATGGAGATCTACGAGTTCTCGCACCTGATCCACGAAGGCGCGGGCCCGAGCACCAGTGCCTACCTGTCGGCGTTCTTCGCGCTGGTCGCCACCCACGGCCTGCACGTGGCCAGCGGCCTGATCTGGATGGCGGTGGTCATGCACCAGGTCTACCGCCGTGGCCTGACCCCGACCAACATCACCCGCGTGTCGTGCCTGAGCCTGTTCTGGCACTTCCTGGACCTGGTGTGGATCTGCGTCTTCACCTTCGTCTACCTGACCGGAGCCTTCTGACATGGCCCACGTCGAAACCTCGCGCGCCGGCAATGCGCACGGCTCCACCAAGTCCTACCTGATCGGCTTCGTGCTGTGCGCGCTGCTGACCGTGGTGCCGTTCGCACTGGTGATGAATCCGGTGCTGTCGCGGCCGCTCACGCTGTTCCTGCTGGTCGGCTTCGCAGTGGCGCAGATCCTGGTGCAGCTGGTCTATTTCCTGCACATGGACCGCAAGTCCGAAGGTGGCTGGAACCTGGCCAGCTTCGTGTTCACCCTGGTGATCCTGTTCATCGTCGTCGCGTTGTCGGTCTGGATCATCTGGAGCATGCACTACCACATGATGATCAACTGAGCCTGCGAACCGTGAAAGGCATTGCGTTCCCCCATCGTGGCCTGCGCCTGGCCGCAGGCCTGCTGCTCGGCCTGCTGGCCGGCTGCAGCGCGCAGTCGCGCATGGACTTCTATGCGAAGGACATCGCCTGCGAAGAACTTGGCCAGCAGTGGTCGATGCCCGACAGCCACGGCACCGTGCGCGGTCCGAAGGACCTGCAGGGGCAGGTGACCTATCTGTTCTTCGGTTTCACCAGTTGCCCGGACGTGTGCCCGACCACCATGGTCGAGCTGAGCCAGGTCAAGCACCTGATGGGCAAGGATGCCGACCAGCTGCAGGTGGTGTTCGTCAGCGTTGACCCGGCCCGCGACACCCCGGAGGTCGCGCGCACCTACGTGGAAGCGTTCGACCCCAAGGCGATCGCATTGGTCGGCAACGAAGCACAACTGGCCGCGATGGCCAGCGACTTCAAGGCGTTCTACGAAAAGGAACCCGGTCAGGTACCGGATACCTACACCATGAGCCACATTGCGGGCGGCTACGTGTTCGACCGCCAGGGACGCCTGCGCCTGTTCGCGCCGTACGGCATGCCGGTGGAAAAGCTGTTCTCGGACGTGCAGCGCCTGCTGCTCGAGCCCGGCCACCCGGCCGCCGGCAACGACGCGCTGGCCAGCTGCCACCTCAAGCACAGCGGCGCACTCGCCGCGCGGTAATCCCGGTCCATGCCCGGCTTATGCCGACCCTTGGTCGCGCGCGCTACCCCGGTAGGTGTCGACCTTGGTCGACACGTGGGTGCCGACCGTTGGTCGGCACACCCCCACACCAATCCCCGGCCGGCCAGGAGAGCCAGCCGGCCGGGGCACCACTCAACGCCTTACTTGGTCTCTTCCCACTGCACCACGTCCGGCTCGGTGGCGCGGATACCGGCGGTGGACAGCAGCTTGGTGCTCGCATCCAGCGCCGCGTTCACCGACGGATACTCCACGATGGCCTGGCCCGAAGCCTTCGACACCTTCACCACGGTGCCACCGGTGGCCGTAGCCGCGCGCTGGGCCGATGCCGCATCGGTGAAGAACACCTTGACCCGCGAGGTCGCCACCACCGGCGCTCCGTCGCGGGAGACCGCCGCCGCGAACTTGCCGGCACCGGCATCAGCAGGCGCGGCCGCGGCGCCATCCAGCGAACGCTTGGTACGCGAACTGGTGGTCGCCGCCGCCTGCGGGGTGATCGTGAACTGACCGCCGCTGGCCTGCTTCACGGTGGTCGAGGGAGACAGCTGGAAGCGCGTGCCGCCCACATCGAACGAGCGGCCGGTAGCGGACGCCTTCAGTTCCTGCGCATCCACGGTCGACAGGGTCCTGGCTGGAGGGGTCTGCCCCGAGCTCTGTGCCCAGGCAGGGGAGGTCATCGCCGCGAAGGCGAGCGTGCTCAACAGAATGGTGGTCTTCATCATCAGTGCCCCAGAACGCGGATCTTGAAGAATTCGAGGTTGCCGCGCGAAGCTGCGGTCGCGGCCTGCCCCATGTCGGTCACTTCCAGCGTCCAGGTGCCGCTGGCATTTTCATCCAGGAAGGCATTGCTGGACAGCAGGTCCCAGCTGGTGAAGTTGCTCTGCGCGCCACCCGTGCCCGAACCGATCGCGGTGAACGCCGGTTGCACCACGCTGCGGGTGCCGCTGGGCGACACCAGCACGAACTGCAGCTGGCGCGTGTTGCGGTGGTTGACCCGGAAGCCCAGCTGCACGCTTTCGATGTTGCGCGCGCCGTTGGCCAACTGGAAGGTCAGGCGTGCGGCGGCGGCCGAGGTGTTGCCGATGGCCACGGTACGCGTGGTGTTGCGCCAGCCGCTGTCGACCAGCGCACCGAGCGACTGGAAGTTCTCGGCCACCTGCACCGCGCGTGCAGCGTTGACCACGCCGAAGCCATACCAGTTGCTGTAGGCACGGCCGGCAGCATTCACCGTCCAGCCTGGCACCAGCGTGCGCCCGTCGGCCAGCGTCACCGCCGGCTGGTTCGGGTGGTTGCGGGTGGCGGTGGTGGCCAGGATGTACTTCACATCGCGATAGGACAGGTTCGGATTGGCTTCCAGCACCAGTGCCGCCACGCCCGAGACCATCGGCGCTGACGCCGAGGTGCCGTTCATCTTGGCGGTGTAGTTGCAGGTGCTGTCGATGGCCGACAGGTTGCTGTCCAGCGTGTTCTGGCGGTTGGTGTTCTTGTTGCTGCCCTGCGCGCACCCGGTCACGTCGGTGGTGACGATGGCCGGGTCGTAGGCGCGTGCCACCAGGCCGGGGGCGTACTGGGCCTGCAGGCCGTATTCGCCGCCGAAGGCCGACACCCACAGCGCCGAGCCGGTGGAGGAATACGACGAGCGCACGCCATCGGCACGCACCGCGCCTACCGTGATCACGTTGAACAGGTTGTTGCGCGGATCGCGTCCGGCCGGCACGCAGCCGGTGTTGCGGTTCTTGGTGTCGGTGGTGCAGACATCCTGGGTCTGGCTGATCGAGGCATTGTTGAAGTTGTTGCCCGCCGACTTCACGTAGATGCCGCCGCGGCCACCGCGCGTACCCGACAGTGCCTGCTCATACGAACGAATCGTGTTTTCGCTGTACGCCAGCGGCAGGTTCGGATTGCCCGGGCCGGCGCCCCAGCTGTTGTTGAACACCTGCACGTCGGCCGACTCCGCGCCGTCCCACCAGGCGTACTCGATGTTGCTCTGCTGGTTGCCCAGGGCTGAGCGCGAAATCGGGTTGAAGCCCTTCAGCGTCGCCGCCGGCGCCACACCGCGTACGCCCAGGTTGTTGGCGCCCACCGCGCCAGCAATGCCGCCGACCATGGTGCCGTGGTTGTCGACATCCGGGTTGGTCGGGGTGGGGTTGTTCGAGCCGTTGGTGAAGTTCTTGCCGGCCACCGCCGCCACGTTGGCCGCCAGGTCCGGATGCGCGATCTGCAGGCCATCATCGACGATGGCGATGGTGACACCCTGGCCACGGATTCCGTTGCGGAACAGGCCATCCACGTTCAGGTCGTTGCCGGCCACCGGCAGGGTGTCGGCCGGGACGGTCTGCCCGGTGTTGAGCAGGTGCCACTGGATACCCGCCAGCGGATCGGCCTGTTGGGCCTGCGCGGTGGCGGCCAGGCTGCCCAGCACCAGGGCAGTGGCAAGGGCCAGGCGCGCAGAGCGCGGTGGCGCGGAGCGTTGCGTGTGTCGCTTCATACACGAATCCTTCTGTTGTGAATCGGCATGGCAGGACGGCGGGGCGGAACTGCCCCATCGCAACGAGCCAAACGCGACACAACGGAGAACCCCCTACCTCTTCACATCCGCAATGTACGAATATGCAAATTGCGTCACAAACACTTAGTACGTCAGGTTATGACAGGGCGCGCGAATGCCTTCACGCCATCTTCGCGCGTCTGCTTCGGGTGCGGGAAACTCGGGTAACCACATGCAGGTGAAGACACATGAAGAAGGAACGCCAGCGTGCACGTGCGCGCGCAGACCAGACCCCGCTCTCGGTCGCCGCCATCCGCAAGGTGGTGCTGTCGATGTACCACCGTCGCCATGATTACTGGACCGATGCGGATATCGCCGAGCTGCTGCCGGCGCTCGCCACATTCAATATCACGACGATCAAACAGTTGCGCTTGCTGATGAAGCGGCACCGACGCGCGCTGCTGCAGGAGGAAAGAGTGAAGATGCGTAGGGCGCAGACACTGCACCTGCTGGCTGAGGATGGTCCCTGTGGCATCGATGTACACGCCAATACCAGCTACTACGCCATCGGCGGCCTGGTCCGCACCAGCATGGAACACGAATTCGGCTTCGAGACGATGCTGCCCTTCCACGAGGTGCGCGAGGACGAACCCACGTAGTGCGGTGCCTGCCCGGTGGGTGTGGCAGCCCCGCCGGGGCGTCATCGCGCGCCCTCACATCGCGCTGTGCTACTACAGTCCGTGCACCCTTCCGCACGGAGCACGATGATGGTCAATCCGCTCGCCCAGGCCCATCGCGGCCTCGGCACCACGCTGTTCAGCCTGTTGAACCCGATACCCTTCGGCTTCTTCGTCGGTGCACTGATCTTCGACGCGATCTATCTCAACAGCGCCGAGGTGATGTGGGGCAAGGCCGCCGCTTGGCTGATCACGTTCGGCCTGCTGATCGCCATCGTGCCGCGCCTGATCAACCTGTTCGCGGTCTGGCGCCGCAACGGCACGGCCACCCGCATCGACCGCATCGACTTCTTCCTCAACCTGGTCGCGGTGGTGCTGGCCATCTGGAACGCCTTCGTGCACAGCCGCGATGCGTATGCCGTTGCTGTGCCGGGCACGATCCTGTCGGCGCTGACCGTGGCCCTGATCGCCCTGGGCCTGATCCTGTTGTCATTGCAGCCGCCGGTGCTGCAGGGAGGTCGTCATGGCTAAGCACATCCTGCCCACCGTGGCCGCGCTGGCACTGGCCGTCACCCTGTCGGCCTGCGCCGGCAAGGCCGAATACCATCCGGCCGACCAGTCGGGACCGCAGCCGCCACTGCCCAAGCCGGCCAACTTCCTGATGCCGCCGATGCAGGTGCCCAAGGGCGTGGGCTGGGCCGACGGCCAGGCCCCCACGGTGGCCGAAGGCCTGAAGATCGAGCGCATCGCCGCCAACCTGCAGCACCCGCGCCGGCTGCTGACCCTGCCCAACGGCGATGTACTGGTGGTGGAAGGCAATGGCCCCGGCGAAGAGCCGGTCACCACACCCAAGCAGTGGATCGCCGGCAAGGTGAAGGCGCGCTCGGGCAAGGCCGGCAAGGGCGGCAACCGCGTCACCCTGCTGCGCCGCTCGCCGGGCACCAACACCTGGACCCAGCACGTCTACATCGAGGGCCTGCATTCGCCGTTCGGCATCCAGCTGATCGGTGACACGCTGTATGTGGCCAACACCGGCAACATCATGCAGTACCACTACGTGCCCGGCGAAACCCGCATGTCCGACAAGGGCCGCGAGTTCACCGACCTGCCCAGCACCATCAACCACCACTGGACCAAGGAACTGCTGGCCAGCCGCGATGGCAGCAAGCTGTACGTGGGCGTCGGCTCCAACAGCAACATTACTGAAAATGGCCTGGCCGTCGAATACCGCCGCGCGGTCGTGCTGGAGGTGGACGTAGCCACCCGTGGCAGCCGCATCTTTGCGTCGGGCATCCGCAACCCGACCGGGCTGGACTGGGAGCCGAGCACTGGCCAGCTGTGGGCCGTGGCCAACGAGCGTGATGAGATCGGTGCCGACCTGGTGCCGGATTACCTCACCTCGGTGAAGGAAGATGGCTTCTACGGCTGGCCCTACAGCTACTACGGCCAGCACGTGGACGAGCGCGTGCAGCCGCAGCGGCCGGACCTGGTGGCCAAGGCGATCGTGCCGGACTATGCCATCGGCTCGCACGTGGCACCGCTGGGCCTGCTGTTCTACACCGGCCAGGCACTGCCGGCGCAGTACCACGGCGGCGCCTTCATCGGCGAGCACGGCAGCTGGGACCGCTCGCCACTGAGTGGCTACGAAGTGGTCTACGTACCGTTCAAGGACGGCAAGCCGACCGGGCGGCCGCAGACCGTGGTCAGTGGCTTCACCTCGAAGGACGAGAAGACCCTGATGGGTGCGCCGGTGGGCATGGCGATGGATGCCGAGGGCGCACTGCTGGTGGCCGACGACGTGGGCGACGTAGTGTGGCGGGTGTCGGCGAAATAGCTGTGTAGCGTCGAGCCACGCTCGACTGCTGTGGATCCGGCCTTTGTAGAGCCGAGCCCATGCTCGGCTTACGCGCGCAGCGCGCGGGTTTCCGTGCACGGAGCGAACAGCAGCCGAGCATGGGCTCGGCTCTACAGTTCGGCGGTACTGCTGCGGAACCCGCTGAACACCGATTCCGCAGCAAACCCCACGCCACCCAGCAGCACGCCGAAGTACACCACCGTGGCCACCACGAAGCCGTAGCCGGCTGCCACCGCCGCACCATCGCGCTGGATGAAGCCAATCGCAAACGACATCAGCGCCAGCGCCGGCAGCGTGTTGCTGAAGGGAATCGGCCCGGCCGGCGCCATCAGCAGCAGGGTCGCAAACACCAGCATCAGGTTGTTCAGGCGCATCATCTTCTTTGAGCGCACCATCACCGCCAGCCGCATCGGCCGCGACAGCCGCTCCATGCGGTGCACCCATTTCAGCGCACGGCCCAGGTTGGCCTTCAGCTTGTCGGTGGCGATCCCGCGGCGCGCCAGCTTCTGCGGCACCCACAGCGGGCGGTTGCGCACCCGGCTCAGGCCGATCAGCAGGATCGAGGCGCCAAACACCGTGCTCAGCCCGGGAATCGACACCGGAATGATGAAGATGGCCGAGAGCAGGATCACGACCAGCAGCAGGCCCTCATCGCCCAGCGCGCTGAGCAGGGTGCCGACGCTCACCTGGTCGCCGGGCAGCTCGTCGATCATCTGCTCGATCTGCTGGGCCAGGGGGGCGCTGTCGTTGGTTTCGGGGGCACGGTAGGTCATGCGTCGCAAGGTTCTCCAGGGAAGGGCGGTCAGCGGGCCGTCCTGCGGTGGGGGACGCACAGGCTCCTGCAGTATCCCGGCCAACGTGGGCAAAGAGGTGAACCGGGCATGAGGGGGTAAACTGGCGTGCCCCGCACGAGTTGAACGCAATGGACATGGGCCGCAGGCAATCGACCATCGAACTGGTCGCCATCGACATGGATGGCACGCTGCTGGACCCGTCGCACCAGCTCACCCCCCGCGCCAGGAAGGCCATCGCGCAGGCGCGCGCACTGGGCGTGCACATCGTGCTGACCAGTGGCCGCCCGGTTCCCGGCCTGGCGCCGTACCTGCACGAGCTCGGCATCACCGGCAACGACGACTACTGCATCGCCTGCAATGGCGGCCTGGTGCAGCGCATCGGCACGCGCGAAACCGTGGTCGAGTACCCGCTCAGCTTCGACGACTTCCTGTTCTGCGAGCAGGTCGCCCGCGACCTGGGCGTGCACTTCCAGGCGCTGGACAGCCAGCGCATGTACACGCCCAACCAGGACATCAGCTACTACACCGTGGCCGACTCGCATCTTTCGCGGATGCCGCTGTCGTATCGCCGCGTGGAAGACATGGACCCGTCGATGTCCTTCATCAAGCTGATGATGATCGACGAACCCGAGGTGCTGGACGCTGCCATCGCGCGCCTGCCCGGCGCGCTGACCGAGCGCTTCGCGGTATTGAAGAGCGCACCGTTCTTCCTGGAAGTGTTCGACCACCGCGCGGGCAAGGGGCCGAGCCTGCAAAGACTGGCCGAGCACCTGGGCATCGACCGCGCCAACGTGATGGCCATCGGCGACCAGGAGAACGACCTGACCATGCTGCAGTATGCCGGCACCAGCGTGGCGATGGGCAATGCCATCGACGCGGTGAAGGCGGTGGCGCGGTTTGAGACCAGCAGCAATGCCGATGAAGGCGTGGCGCGCGCGATCGAGCGTTTCGTCCTGCAGTAACCGCGCGTCCCTATGCTCTGGTAGCTGCCAACCTTGGTTGGCACACACAATCGGCAAGCGCCGACCAAGGTCGGCCTCTACCAGGCCCCATTCGCCCCGGCAGGTGCCAACCTTGGTTGGCACACGCAGGCGGCAAGCGCCGACCAAGGTCGGCCTCTACCAGGCCCCATTCGCCCCGGTAAGTGCCACCCTTGGTTGGCACACGCAGGCGGCCAGCGCCGACCAGGGTCGGCCTCTACCAGGCCCCATTCGCCCCGGTAGGTGCCAACCTTGGTTGGCACACGAGCACCGACCAAGGTCGGCCCCCACCACGCCGGGGCTATACCCACGTATAGCCCACCCATCCCCACCGCCATCGGCGCTGTACCACCGCGCAATGGCGGATGCGGCAGCGCGATGCAAGAATTCCGCACGTCGAAATCACGCCATCGAATCCTGCGGCAGATGATCGTCTGCCTCTGCTGACCGGCGCGCACCCCGCCGTCACCCCTCAACGCAATCGCATCGCCAGCCAGGGCGCCGACACCGGTGCTGCAACGCGCTGGGCGTGCGCCTGCGCCGCTCTCTCCCTGCACCCTGGATCTGCCCATGAACACCCCACCCACGACGCGCCTCGCCCTGTCCATCATCGCGGCCATCACCGCACCTGCGTATGCTGCAGAAACGCAGGACGCCGCGCTCGACACGCCCACCACGCTCAACGCCCTGCAGGTGATCGCCACGCCGCGCGGTGCGGCCGTGGCACCGACCCAGGTGGTCGGCCCCAACCGCTACATCATCAAGGCCGAAGACCTCGACGCGATGGTCACCGGCAACAATGGCCTGGCCATGCTGAAGCAGGTACCTGGCGCCAGCTACACCGCCACCGATGGGCTGGGCCTGGATATCTCCGCCACCAGCCTGTTCGTGCGCGGCTTCCGCATGAACGAAATGGGCATCACCTTCGAAGGCGTGCCGCTGAACGACAACGGCTTCCTTTCGCTCACCGGCACCAGCGTGGTGAACGTGGGCGTGCCCGATGGCATCGGCGCGATCACGGTCAGCCCCGGTGGCGCACCGGTCAGCGTGTTCTCCAGCAGCGTCAACGGCGGCAGCCTGGAATACCGCCTGCGCGACCTGCAGGACACGCCCAGCCTGCGCGTGAAGCAGGGCGTGGGCAGCAACAGCACGCTGGTCACCACCGTATCCGGGCAGACCGGCCAGCTCGGTGAGCATGGCCCGAAAGTGCTGGTCGACCTGCAGCGCGTGTCCGCCGACAAGTACCAGGGCGAGGGCACGCAGAACTTCCTGCGCGGCGACCTGAAGCTGCAGCAGGACGTCGCCTGGGGCGATGTCACCGTGTTCCTGTCCGACAGCAAGGCCAAGGTCTGGGGTTACAACAACATTTCCTTCGACATGATCAGCAAGCTGGGCTGGAAGGCCGACATCTTCTACCCGGACTACGCCTGGGCGTACTACGTGGCCTCGCCGGAGAACGCAGACAAATCCTGCGGCGCCTATACCTGTGGTGAACTGTCCGGGCTTATTCCCTACGACACCGGCCAGAGCACGCGTGACCGCGTGTCCTCGATCAACCACCGCTTCCAGATCAGTCCGGCGCTGAGCGGCAACGTGCAGCTGTACAACGCCAACAGCCACACCCAGGCCACGCTGACCGACCCGAACGTGCCGTCGCCCAACGGCGCGCCGTTCTCCGAACAGGTGCAGACCCCGCGCCTCAACCGGCTGGGCGGCATGCTCAATCTGCAGTTCGAGACCGGCGCGCACACCTTCACCGCCGGTTTCTGGCAGGAGAAGAGCAAGGCCGCGGCCAAGACCGAGTGGTACCAGCAGCCGCTGCTGGGCGAGGGCCCGCCGCTGAAGGCCACCGGTCCGTTCGATGTGTACGGCCCCGCGTTCAAGACCGACAACGCATCGAGTTGGGTGACCCGCTCGCGCCAGTTCTACCTGCAGGACGACATCGTGTTGAACGACACGCTGAAGCTGGGCGTTGGTTTCAAGGCCGTGGACTTCCGCACCAGCGGTGGCGGCCTCGGTGATGCCAAGGACCGGCCGGTGAACGGCACGCTGCGCGCGAAGAGCAACTTCCTGCCGCATGTCTCGCTGTTCTGGAGCCCGACCGAATCCACCGATGCCTTCATCGACCTGGCCAATACCATGAACGGCTACCGCGTGGCCCAGCGCGGCAACATCGGCTACACCGCCTCGGCGTGGACCATCACCGACCAGGAGGAGTTTGACCGCGTGGCGGGTACGCTGCGGCCGGAGAAGAACTGGAACCTCACCGTGGGCGCATCGCATCGTTTCGACCGGCTGACGATCACCGGCGACGTGTTCTACAACGACATCCGCAACCGCTTGCTGTCGGCCGCCATCGGTACCCAGTTCGCGCAGATCAACACCGTGCGGCTGATGCCGAAGATGCACGTGATCGGCGCTGACCTTGGCATCACCGCCGACCTGAGCGACCACCTGCAGTTCTACCAGGGCGTGGCCGTGGCCCGTTCGTACTACGACAGCGATTTCGTGGTGGGTGACACGGTGTACCCGATCAAGGGCAACGCGCAGCCGGGCTACCCGCAGATCTCGCTGGTCAGCGACCTGTCAGCGCATTTCGGTGACTGGCGTTTTGGCGCCACCAGCACCTCTTACCTGCGCCAGCCCTTCACCTACGAGAACGACATCCGCGTGCCGACGTTCTGGCAGGTCAACACCTATGCCGCCTACCGCTTCGGTGCCGACAGCGCGGTGCCCGGCCTGGAGCTGCGGCTGGACGTGAGCAACCTGTTCAACCGCCACAACATCGGCACCGCCACCATTGCCGGCTCGTCGTTCTCGGGGGATTACCAGACCCTGCAGCGCAGCGCGCCACGGCAGCTGATGTTCAGTACCTCGATGGCGTTCTGAGGCGGCGAGGATGGGGTCAGAGCCCTTTGCTGCGCAAAGGGATCCGACCCCGCAGCCACCCCGTGATCGGGGTCAGATCCCTTTGCGCAGCAAAGGGCTCTGACCCCCCAAACCCGCCCGGAAGCCCGCCTTGCGCAAACAACAGGGGTTTTCTGGCAGCGACGCAAGGTTCCCACAATGTTGCTGGGTCATCCTGTTGGCATGGCACAGCACAACCCGCGAACCCCGTTGTTCGGCATCCGGGGCCCAGGACGGCCCCGGCAGGCGCTGTCCGTGGCGCCTGCAATCGACCTGCGGGCCGAGTACCGGTTCTGGCAGGTCTACGAACGCGTGGTCCGCCCGCTGCCCGGCGGTGGGCTGCGCCGGGCCTGGCTGGTGTGCCAGAAGGTGTACCGGGACCGCCTGCGGTTCCCGCATGACACCCGTGAAGCCGCGCTGGCGCGTGTGCTTTTCGGCAGCAACAGCACGCCCGAGCGCGCAGCCGAACTGCAGGACCTCTTCGGCCTTGTCAGCCGCCGCATGGCGTCCGTTGCCGTCCGGCGACAGGCGCCCATCCCGGGAAAGTGAATCACTGGCCAGGAATCGACACGCGTTGATGGCTTTCTCTTGGTCCGCCTGCTTTTGGCCTATTCTGGGGCGGGCCGGTAAGGACGGGAAACGATGGAAATCAGACGATCTGCACGCCTTGTGATCGTTGCTGAGGATGCGGTGCTGCTGTTCCGATATCACGATGAACACCACGCTCCCTTCTGGGCTACACCGGGTGGGGAGCTTCTGCCCGGGGAGGGATATGCGGACGCCGCACGGCGTGAGCTCAGGGAGGAGACCGGATTGGATCTGCCGATAGGCGTGCGGCTGGAAAAGCGCGATGCCGTCTACGCGGTCGCCCGATCAACGCCCGCGCGATGGCTGGAAGAGTATTTTCTGGTCCGCAGCCCCAACCAGCCCGACATCCAGCGTGACGGATGGACGGAGGAGGAAAATGCCACGATCAGGGCGTGGAAATGGTGGCGCGTAGAAGAGATGAGAGAACAGCCTGCTTCCCTGTTCAAGCCGGAATGGCTGCCGGATCTTTTTGAACGTGTGCCCGCATGACGCGGCCTGATTCTGCCCGCTGCAATTACGTGCTCGCCTTCCCGCGGTCCAACTGCCGGTAGCCAATGGCCTCGGCCAGATGCGCCGTCTGGATCGTTTCGCAACCCGCCAGATCGGCAATCGTGCGCGCCACCCGCAGAATCCGGTGCATCGCCCGCGCCGATAGCTGCAGGCGCTCGATGGCCTGTTCCAGCATGTCCTGATCTGCCTCGCTCAGTCGGGTACAGGCCCGCAGTGCCGCTGGCGGCAGATGCGCGTTGAGCCCGCCACGCACCTCCTGCTTGGCATGGGCGGCTTCCACCCGTGCACGTACCGCCGCACTGGGCTCCCCCAGCGGCGTGCTCTCCCGCAACTCCACTGCGTCCATGCGCGCCACACTGATATGCAGGTCGATACGGTCCAGCAACGGACCAGACACCCGCGCACGGTAACGGTTGATACGCTCTTCGCTGCACAGGCAGCGGTTGCTGCGGTCACCGGCCCAGCCGCACGGGCAGGGGTTCATGTGTTCCGGGTGGGTCCTAACAGTTATGAGTGATTTTACGCTGCTGTTTCAATGGGTTGCCGCAACTAACTGTTTCCTGACCCGCAGGAGCGGCTATGTAGCGCCCTTGGGCCTGATATCGACGACCTTCGAATCGCGCTGCTTGGCTTCAAGGACGCGGTTCTCCGCCTGCAGGACCTCATTGATGGACGCCAACCGAGCCAACTGGGATCGAAGCGCCTGATTCTCTGCCCGGAGGGCCCGGTTCCTCTCACGTTCGGCCAGCAACTGCTCATGCTTCACATCCCGCTGCGCCCGGCTCGACCGGCCTTGGGCCTCGCGGATCGCTTCGGCGATGTCTGGATAATGGTTGTGGATCAAAGCGGGGGTGACGCCAGCCTCATGCGCCACGGAGGTTATGCTGAGCTTCTTAGCTTCTGTTCGTGCTCGCCCCCTTTGAATTCGCGAGACTGCAAGCTCAAGTTCCTTGCGCCTGGCATCGCCGGGCTTTCGTTTCGTAGTCATTGGGCGTGAGCATCCGGATCGTGTCCCAGGGAAAGCAATACGTTGCGACAGCGCTCAAGGTCGCGAAGTACACGCAATCGCCCACCTTGTCCAATGTCTTCGCACTTGGCGACATCCTTGAGATCGCTATAGAGACGCTGGTAGAGATGAGCATGAACGCTACCAATGACCGCATTGTCGCAACCACTGCAGCGCGTCTTCTCGAAAGTGTTTCCAATACACCGATTGTCGTCTGCAGTACACCATGCGTGCCCGTTGCTACGGATTGCATGGCTCTCCGCCACTGACCGAACCATTGTTGCCCGATCCTTGAAAAGAACGATGTTCTCGTTCTGGCTCCGCCAGAAGGTGAGTCTGCCCCCATAGCCGCCGGCTAGTGGTTCAGCAGGACTCAACCATTGGTCGGCAACCCCTTGCTTGATCGCAGCTAGCTCTTCCAGGATCTCCCCATACAACTCAATCTCCTGCGACTCATTGAGTGCATACGCATCATTGGTCATGTCCTGCGACCAGTGCTTGAAATGCTCGCGCAAATACCGCAGGTCACCGAAACGGCTGCGTGCAGCGTAGTTGGCAAACTTCCGACGGAACTGATGCGTACTAAGAACCCAGTTCAGACCGATACCCCGTGCGAAAGACGTGAGAGCGATGTTCCACGCGCTGTCGGTCAGTATCCGTACCCGGCCCGATCGATCTTTGTCAGCGCCGATGAACACCGCGCCGACATGTCGTTGTGCCTCGGCAATTTCGGGATCAAGTGGATTCGCCTCAGTCATCCGTTGGATTTCTAACACCAACTCTTCCTGTAGCGGTATCGCCCACCGGTCCATGACCGCTAGTGCCTGCACCGCAGCCGTTGGTATCATCCATTCGGTGTCGCCGACTGCGGTCTTATCGCTCCGCCCCCGCATCCACCAATAGACCTCACCTTCTTCGCCTCGCGTGCTGTAGCAGGCCGAGGACCGGAGATGCGCCAACTCATGGTTCCGACACCCAGAGAGGCTGGCGACCACAATGTAGCAAGCCGTGCGAAGCCTATTCAGCTCTACTCCGAAGCTTCGAACGCCTCTATCCCAGCCTAGCAATTTGAGCTGACGGTTCTTGGCTCGATTGGCACCAGAGCTGGATAAGGCTACTGAGGTATCCGGAAATCCCTCAAGAGTGTCACGTAGGTCAAGTAGGGCAGAACCTCTCTGAACAAGCGACCATGCCTCATGAAACAATGCACTGAAGACATCGTCAGGAATTAGTGGTGTTTTGCTTCGCTTACTCGAACCGGTGAGCCCTGCGAGATGCTTGGCCGAGCTTTCTGGCCACGGGTGCGAGGGCATCGGGTCGTTCGTAAGCAAGCTCATCTCGTACAGAACTTCGACGGCAGAGAACCGCCCTCCCAAGGCCTCCGCAGACAGAGGCTTGCCGTCACCCTTGCGAACTATACGCTCTGCCTTGCAGGCGGCGACATACGTAGCGCATACCATTGGACTGACATCGCAGAGCGCCTCTACCTTGATCGACACAAGATAGCGGAAGAACTGCACGGACTGATCGAACACTCCCACAAGCGTGGTGGCCGCGGCCTTACCGGACCCCTCTCGACCACGAAAATGGTACAGGTACATCAGCTCCTTGGCTGCGGCACGAAACTCCTCGGGCACCCTTGAGAAGTCAATCCTTGCATGGCCCTTCGCCACGTTGGGCGGGGCACCATTCAGCAACCAGGTGCCATCCCCATACAAGCTTCTGGTGACCAAGGTGCCATTGACCTTGGCCGAGCTAATGACAAGGCGATCTCGCTCATTCGCGTTCAGTGAAACGGAACTGAAGGTCTGAGATGGAACATCTGAGTCCACCTGGTGCAACGCTGTTGCGTTCATGCAGTCTCTTCCAATGGCTGGCGGAAATCGTCAAGTGACGCAATAGAATCAAACCTCCAGAAGGCGTGAGGGTCGTGGCGAGCACGCTCACGAGCTGCATCGACGTCCGCCGGCTTGAAGACCTTCCTCTGTAACCCCGTCGCGATGACATCACGCTCTATAAGTCGAGGAATGTGGGCATAGTGTCTCTCCCAAATGCGGGCATCCATTCGATCCCGCTCACGGAGAACTCGCCAGTAGAAGCTGAAGAGTCGATAGAGATCCTCACCAGTCACCACATAGTTGCGGCAGCGCAGGCAGTCGAGAAAGGAAAAGCACACGGCGCCGTCGGCTGTCGTGGAGGAATACGTGGTATTGCTTGGATCGGTGCAGCGGCCGGTTGGCGTCCGCTCAGTCGCCCCGATCGTTCGGCTGAGAAGTTCTTGGGTAAGCACCTCGCCCATGAACTGCCAGTTGCGACTGGACCGTTCTCCCGGCCTCATGTAGTTGCGTCCGGCTACCCTCGGTGTGCTGCCAAGTGCGACAGCAGTGCTGCCTAGGTCACCATCAAGCAACTCGAAGATGCGATTGGCGAACGTCTTCCGCAGGCGGGAGACGTTTATCCTCAGTGGCTTTCCATCCGCGCCGACTAGCTCCGCATCAGCGACGAGGGTCTGAATCGCGTTGGAGACCGTGGAGTCGTTCAGCGCAGTGACATACCCACTTCTGCCTCGCTGGCGGCTGCGATAGAGCCAGATCCTACCGGCATGATGTGCTTCTGCTTCGGCCTGCAGGGGCTTGGAAAGTTCTATCACTCGCCGGATCAGGCGAACGATAGGCACCTTGACGCCCGGCATTGACTCAATCGTGCGATCGTCTTGTCCATCTGCACGAAGTGCTACTTTGCTGGAGTTGTAGCCCCTTCTCTTCCAGAGGACGAGGAACTCTGTGTTCTCTTTGGGGTGGGGGCGTAGGCAATCAGCACCCATTTCAAGAAGAGGAGTGGTGTTGCGTCCAGTGTGGAGTGCAATGATCAGAAGTGCGTATGACAGCAGTTCACTAGTAACACTTACGTCCTCCCGGAAGATCGGCATCACTGCCGTCTTAACTGCCGCGGCGAACGCTTGGCGCTCTTTTCGCAGTAGTGGCGTCTCGCCCTTGACCTGTCTAGCACTGTTCGGAAAGGGGTTCGCCGGAAAGGTTCGCTCAGTCCCTGCATCGAATAAATGGATAAGCCCGCGGCGACCAAGCGCTTGGATCACCGCCTTCGTTTTGTCGTATCGCATCTTCTGCGCTGAGCGGGTGGCACCTGAATCCGCAAGATGTCGGAGGTAGCCATCTATCACGTCGCGATCTATGTCGGCTAGGGTCAAGGCGCGCCGGAGAGCGGCTGCGCGCAGAGCCAGGTAGGGAAGAAAGGTGTCTAGCCCAGAGCGTGCATAGCCGGCGATCGTGCTTACCTCTAACTCTGCGTCCTGCTTGCACAGGAAGCGCTCTATTTGACGCTGACAGGCGCTGGTGATTTCGTCTATTCCCACCGCGTAGTGTCTGGCGAAGTCGTAGGTCCGCGCACCGACGGCATTAAAACCGAAGTTCACCAGCGTCGCCGCAGGCGGCTTCCTGTCATCATCGCCCGATTTCAGGAGACCACCTTCGTGGTGCTGTGCTATCCGAGGCTGATGAAGATCAGTCCTGATGTGGACCTTGCGCTTTCCTGTCATGAGAGCGTATCAACCAGGTCATTCAGCTCTTCGTCGTAAGCAAGGACGGCATCATCGACCAGGGAGTTGACAAGGTGAAGGTAGATCATGGTTGTCTCGATGGAGACATGCCCAAGCTGGCGCTGAACAAACACGAGCGGCTCTACCGCTTGTGCTGCTCTGTCCCTCTGAAGAGCTAAAAGCATATGAGTGGCGTAGGTGTGCCGCAACATGTGCGGATGCGTTCGGAACCCTGCCTTCAGCCCGTTCTTCCGTACGATGACTTCGATGTGCTTTCCATGATTCGCATAAGGTCTACCATCCTGCGTCAGGAAGAGTGTGGGATGGGCCTTATCGCTCAGGGACGCTAGTTCGCCGCGGACAAGGACGCTGTAGCGATAGAGATCGCTCATAAGACGCCTCGAAATCCAAATATCTCGAGGCTTGCCGCCCTTGGTCATCATGCCCTCTCCGTCGGAGGGATCGAGGGCCACCATGACGTTCCTCGCACTACCGTGCCTGGCGTCTGGGTTGAAGACATAGGCTAGCGGGAACGTAGCGATCTCCTCACGACGCAAGCCGGTCTGGAGTCCCAGCCGGGTCATCATCCTGTGATGCGGATTCTCAGTGCATGCGAGTAGTGCGTGAGCCTGTTCTCGGGTCAGGAATTTGGGCAACTGCCTGTGGTTTCGAGGCATCACATCGCGAACCTTAATTGTGTTCCCAGACTTATCGGTGTGCGCCAAGAAGCCTGCGTTCTCGCGACGGACAGTGCGATCTTCGATACCAAACGGAAGTCGGTCAATCCAGGTCTGCTTCTGGGAGTACTCGTAGAAGTCGCAAACGTAGTGCAGCCGCTGGCGAACCGTACGTCGGGCAAGCTTCACTTGCTCCAGGCAATAGTCCCGATAAGCGGCAACAAGCGATTTCTCCTCGCCACGGTCTACATCAGCCCAATGCAGGTCATGAGCCTCGAGGAAGCCAAAGTAGTCATAGAGCGCTCGACCTGTGCTTGGCCAGGACCCTCGTGAACCAATCACTCCGCGTAGAAGATAGTGTCGGAGGAATTGATTTACCTCCACGGCTGACTCCATCGAGTCATAGAGCACGATGGGGAAGCCTGGGTAAGGCTGCCCGCGAATCGTGAAGTCGGAGGTGGCCCATATTAGGTGCACGAGCGAGTTCCCGGTTGGCTCCGAGTGTGCTCAGTGTTTGCTGAGGCGCCATCAGGTAGCTGATTTGCTTATTCTTGATATGACTTTTCACTTAGGCATGCCCCGCGGTCGGCGTGGCCACCTTCCCGGCGAGCCGGATGAGTGAAGGCCGGCACTTCGGGATGCGCAAGTACGATCGTGGAAATTGGTGCGCGGCCCTCGAGCAGAACCTCAAGTGTTGCCATAGGTTTCACCTAACGCACCAAGCTCCACTGCCGTTCCCCGTGCTGTGCCTGAGCAGGCCCAAGATCAATCAAGACCACACCATTTCGGCTGCTAGTCAGGGATCCGGCAGGGGACACCCTGCACATCGTTGATAGTTCTAACCCAATGATCTCAGTGTACTGAACTTCTAACGATCGCACAGACCCGGATCATCGCCGCCACCAGCTGGAATCGCGCTGGATACTGCACGCTGCGTGCCGCGCGGGCGATGCGGATGTGGCCGGACTCCAGTGGCTCGCGCAGGGTCTCCAGCGCGCTGCGGTTCCACTCTGCAATCCAGGGAGCCGGATTTGTCCAACGCCGTGGGCTCTTTGTCGGCAATCGCATGCATGATGATGCGAGAGCCGCGGTAGCCGATGCTGTGGTTCCATACCCAGCTCAAAGCGACGCTGAGCCGTTCTCCACCAGCGAGTAGCACAGGCTGGCAGGATCGAAGCGATCGACCTCCTTCTCCGTTTCCTGCGTCCACGGAAGAAGTCTCAAACGGATGCCGGATACGACCGGGCCGGGAGGAACAAATCCATGCTTGAACGGATTTTCGCCGCACGGCTCTCCCGTCTCGGAATCCAGCGAAGCGCACCAGAGATACGTCGAGAACTCGGTGTGCTTTTCGCAGTGCAGGTCTCCTTCATCCCATGTCACGCCGTGAAGCGGCGTAGCATGGTCGGGTTCGGCAACGCCGAAGCGATGGGACAACTCGCTCATCGCCATCTGATCCCTGGCCTGGTCGCCTTCGGTCATGAAAGGAGCTGCAATATGCCGCGGGGGGCCTGAATCAACAGATGCGGGCGCGCGTGCACTTCACCCGCGGCGGCAGCACGATCGGTATAGGCCGGCATGCCGTACACGGTGGCGGTCGCAGTGGGGTGTACGGTCGTCGTATTGATGTTGGCCGGCTCTTTCACAACGACCTCATTTCTTCTTGGTGAAAAAACACGCTTCAAAGCAAATGCCCGCAGCCATGCGTTTGGCACATGGCTGCGGGCCATCTTCATGAGCGGGCACCGCTCTACACGGTCCGTCCAATAGGCTGGCCGTCTAGAGGCTTGTGCTGGCCTTTTCAGAACGCCCTCAGCTTCCGGGCTTTCAGACGAAGGTGTACGCGCAGACCTTGTTGCCCGCCGGATCACGCAGGTAGGCCGCATAGGCACCCGGCAGGTGGCCACGCGGGCCGGGCTGGCCCTCGTCGGTACCGCCTGCGGCAAGGCCGGCGGCGTGGAAGGCGTCCACTTCGGCGGGAGTGGCGGCCGCAAAGCCGACCGTCACGCCGTTGCTGGAAGACGCTTCACCATTGCCCGGACGGGCGATGATGAAAGCCGGCTTTTCGCGACCGAAAAGCACCCATCCGTTGCCGAAAGGACCGAGGTTCTTGATGCCGAGAGCACCCAGAGCGGCGTCATAGAACGCGGTCGACTCCTGGAGGTCGGCGGCGCCGACGAAGACGTGCGAGAAGATGCCGTCGCCGGAAATGACAGGATTGGACATGGTTGATTTCCTTGGTGGCTGATGTTGAATGGATAGTGGGTGATCAGTAGTGGATCACCGTGCGAATCGACTTGCCTTCATGCATCAGGTCGAAGGCCTTGTTGATGTCGTCCAGGCCCATGGTGTGGGTGACGAACGGGGCGAGATCGATCTCGCCTTTCATTGCGTCTTCCACCATGCCGGGAAGCTGAGTGCGGCCCTTGACCCCACCGAACGCCGAACCCTTCCAGGTGCGACCGGTGACCAACTGGAACGGGCGGGTCGAAATTTCCTTGCCAGCACCAGCCACGCCGATGACGATCGACTGGCCCCAGCCGCGGTGGGCAGCTTCCAGAGCCGAACGCATCACGTCGACGTTGCCGATGCACTCGAAGGTGTGATCGACACCCCAGCCGGTCATCTCGATCAGAACCTCGTGAATCGGCTTGTCGAAGTCCTTCGGGTTGAGACATTCGGTCGCGCCGAAGGTACGAGCCAGTTCGAACTTCGCCGGATTGGTATCGATGGCGATGATGCGCCCCGCTTTGGCCTGGCGTGCACCTTGAATCGCAGCCAGACCGATGCCGTCGAGGCCGAAGATGGCCACCGAGTCGCCGGGCTGTACCTTGGCCGTGTTGTGCACGGCACCGATGCCGGTGGTCACGCCGCAGCCCAGCAGGCAGACGTGCTCGTGGTTGGCGTCCGGGTTGATCTTGGCCAGCGAGACTTCGGCGACGACCGTGTATTCGCTGAAGGTCGAGCAGCCCATGTAGTGGTAAACCGGCTGACCGTTGTACGAGAAGCGAGTCGTACCATCGGGCATCAGCCCCTTGCCCTGGGTTGCGCGAACCGCGACACACAGGTTGGTCTTGCCGGACTTGCAGAACAGGCACTCGCCGCATTCGGCGGTGTAGAGCGGAATGACGTGATCGCCAGGCTTCACGCTGGTCACACCTTCACCCACCTCCACGACGATACCCGCACCTTCATGACCCAGCACGACCGGGAAGATACCTTCGGGGTCCTCGCCCGACAGGGTGAAGGCGTCGGTATGGCAAACGCCGGTATTCGTGATCTTGATGAGCACCTCGCCCTTGCGTGGTGGCTCGACGTCGATCTCGACGATTTCCAGCGGCTTTCCTGGCCCGAAGGCTACTGCTGCACGTGATTTCATGATGTCGCTTCCTTTACTGCCTAACTGAATTTGCCCTCATCGAGGGCACCCTGGTGCCTCTATCGCAGATAGGAGCGGACGATAGAGATGGTCTCGTCAATGGACTTGTTCTGCGAATCGCTCCTGATTTCGCTACTGGGAAATTCTTCCCGCAGATAGCTCTCCAGAACGGTTTCCATCCATCCGTTGACTGCTCCACGAACGGCCGCAAGCTGCTGAGCAGCTGCAGGGCATTGCGCACCTGCATCAAGCGCTTGCTCAAGAGTCGCTAGGCGACCTGATGACCCGAGTGGCGAGCTTTCCGCAGTGCAGGCAACATCTGTCCGTCCCAGTCACGATCGACCGCAACCTGGGCCTGTTCTTGGTTTCGTTCCAGTGCCTCAACGTCAAGATCACTGATCGCCCATGTCTGCGTGCCGCAAGTAGTCGCGAGAATGCCGTCCTCGGGGAATCCACGATCCATGGGTGCATAGATCGTGGCCTCGCCAGTGTTCGTGTCCAGCGCCGGACTCCAGTCAGCGGCTCCCGTCGTCACGGCCTGTGCGACGAACATCCGGTTCTCCAGTGCCCGCGCCATGCAGCCCACACGAACCCGGGTTGCACCTGCCCTCGTGTCCGTACAGCTCGGGACCAACAGCAGGCGTGCACCCGCCTCTCGCTGGGCTCGCACGGGCAATGGAAACTCACTGTCGTAGCAAACAGCGATGCCGGCACGCACGCCATTCAGGTCGAACACCTTGAGTTCGTCGCCCCCCTCGATGACGCCAGTGTCTTTCTCGAACCCCGTCAACTGCAATTTGTCCTGGTAATCACGCGTGCCGTCCGGCGCAAACCACCACGCGCGGTTGCGATAGCGATCCGGTCCAACCCGGGTCAAGAACGTACCAGCCTGAATGGTCATGCGCAGCTCGCGCGCCAGGTCGGTGTACAGGTCCAGCCACGCAGGCTGCAAGGCCTGCAGCGCGGCCAGCGAGGCGTTGAAATCCTGGCGGATGCCAGGCTCGAACATCGCAGCCAGTTCGAGGGACAGATATTCGGGCAACACGGCCAGTTCCGCTCCGGCACGGCTCGCCTCCTCCAGAACCTGCCGCTGCCGCGCTGCGAATGCCTCGAAGTCCGTGGGCTGACCCACGGCGTATTTCGCAACTGCTACTTTCATTTCGCGTTCTCCAGGGGGCGCAGCCACATCGTGAGCGTCTGCTCGGTTTCGCTCGGCTCACCCACCTGTTTCCAGGGCAGCGTAACCTTCATGTCCGACTGCCGCACGTAGCCACGACGGGTCCAGAAGGGATCATTACTGCGGTAGTTGGAAGGACGCCGGGGATCGTCGTCTGCTCGATCCACCGACGCGAACGATGTCCACTGCATGCCCCCCAACGAACGGGCATGCGCTTCGCGTTCGTCAAAGAAGCGATGGCCCAGGCCAAGGCCCCGGAAGGCCGGAAGCAGGACTGATTCGCCGCAGTAAAACACTGTCTCCATCGGGATTCCTCGATCGGCGAACGGCACGTGGAAGGCCGGCTCCGCATCGCCGAGCGGCAATCCCGTGGACGCACCCACGACCACGTCATCAGCGAGCGCGAGTACCAGCAGGCTGTCTGCCGAACGGGCGTACATAGCGAGGTAGTGCTTCTCGTATTCGGTGTCGCCCTCGTACAGGTAAGGAAAGCTGCGGAAGACGCTCGCCCGCAGGCCTGCCACGGCATCGAACCATTCGGCAATGTCCGGACCACGACGAACCAGCACCTGCACGTCGCTGGTCATCTCAGGCGTCCCCTCCAACCTGTGCGATCCAGTCGCCGAGGTTGTAGTAGTTGGTGACACGAGCGATCTTGCCATCGCGGATGTCGAAGAACGCGCCACCCGGCAGCACGTAACGCTGGCCCTTGGCTTCCGGCAGCCCGTCGTCCGTCACTTTGTATTCGCCATGCACCACGTACTCCGCGCCTGCGCGCAGGCCGTCGGCGCTGACCATCACCACGATCCCGCGCAGTTGCTCGCCATAGCAGCGGTCCATGCGCTGCAGGAAGGCGCGGAAGGCTTCGCGACCGACCTCACGAGCGCCCTGGTTCAAGTCGTGCGCGACGTCATCGGTCAACATGGACAGCATGGCCTCGCGGTCGCCGCGGTTGAAGGCGTCGTAGTAGGCAGTGATGAGAGTGGCAGCGTTCATTCGCGTTCCTTATTGGGTTGTTCGGAGCGGAGCATTCCGGGGTGCTGTTAGTCTGGGCAACCGCTCCCCGCTTGTATATGGAATTGTTTCGATTTTATAATTTCACAATCTGGAACAATCAACGAGCAGCAGAACCGGCCATGAGGCGTGCGTCATGAACAAGGAAATGGAACTACTGCGTATCTTTCGGGTGGCGGCCGAAAGCAGCAGTTTTCGCGATGCGGCCGCCCGGCTGGGGACTTCTCCGCAAGGTGTAACCCGTGCCATCCAGCAACTGGAGCAACACTACGGCGAGGTGTTGTTTCATCGAAGCACGCGCCAGGTGCGCATCACCGCCTTCGGCGAAGGGCTGCTAGACCGAGTGCGCCCCGCATTGGAGCAGTTCGAGGATCTGTGGCGAACGCCTGGCTCCGACCAGCAGGCCTCTCTGTCCGGTACGGTTCGCATCACCGCACCGCACAGCCTGGGCACCAGAGCGGTGCTACCGGCACTGGAGCGCGTGGCCGAGCGTCATCCGGGCATCACGCTGGATGTGCGCCTGTCCGATCGCATCAGCAATACGGTTGACGAAGGGATTGACGTCGGGATCAGGGTCGGATTCATGCGCGATAGCCGCTTCGTCGCACGCAAGGCCGCCGACATGCGACTCCCCATCGTTGCCGCTCCGCGCCTGATCAAGAAAGTGGGCGTACCTGCAAAAATCGATGCGCTAAGCAGCCTGCCAGTTACCGTGGCCTTGGATATCAATACCGGCCGTCCCTGGCCTTGGCACTTCAAGGCGGGACGCCAGTGGACACCTACCGCACCCACTCTCGTCGCCGACAATGCCGACATGGAAATGGGAGCGGCGCTGGCCGGGATCGCGTTCGCGCAACTGGCGGACTACATGGCCGCCCCCTACATTGCCAGCGGGAAGCTCGTGCAAGTGCTGGAGAACGAAGAACCTCCGGCATGGGGGTTGTACGTCTATCGGCCTCAGCGTGGCCCAATTCCGGGAAGGGTTCGAGCGGTATTTGATGAAATGCTGGTCGCCGTTGGATCGTTGCCAGCTTTGCCCTGACGCGTCGCAAGACTCTGTAGGGCACACACCTTGAAAAGCGGGGCACTGAGGCTCGGTGGCTCACCCCTCCGGTTGAATGGTAATCCCCCGGCGAATTCAACGTTGAAGTGCAATGTGGTTGGGGTTGAAGAATACCTCGCTTGGGGTTAGGTAGCCGAGCCTCTTTCTGGGCCTGTCGTTGAGACGATCCTCGGCGGCTTGTAGCTCTTCCATGGTGATGGTCGAGAAGTCGCGGCTGCGCGGGAAATACTGTGGCAGCAGGCCGTTGAGGTTCTCGTTGCAGCCGCGTTGCCACGGGCTGTGCGGATCGGCGAAGTAGATCGCAGCCTTGAGTGATCTCTCCAGCCTGCGGTCCTCGGCGAACTCGCTGCCTCGATCGAAGGTGATGGTGTGGATGTAGTCGGCCAGCCGATCCATGCGGCACTCGATGGCTTGCGAGACGGCATCGGCGGTGCCGTCCGGACTCCAGGTCAGGCGCACGAAGCCGCTTCGCCGCTCGACCAATGTGATCACCGCGCCCGTGCCGCGTGCGGGACGCACCGAGTCGCCTTCCCAGTCGCCAATGCGGCTTCGCTCGGCGACTTCAGGCGGTCGAGCCTGAATCGGCTTGCGGTCGGCGAAGCGGCCCGTGCGGCGCTGGCCGTAACCGCGACGCCGCTTCGGTTGCCGCAAGTGCGAGTGCAAGCCGAGCTCGCGTGCATACCGGTAGACCGTCGTGTGGCTCACCTTGCCGGCTTTGAGCGGTTAAGCATGTTGCCCTCCTATTTGTTCCATATTCAGGAATAGCTTAATCCAATAATTTCCATTTATTGAGATCAATCATGGGGCTAAGATTTGTTCACTGCCAGGTTAATCAGCCATGGCGAAATACAAACCCGCCGATGAGGTTCTCAACATGAGCAATAACATTTCTGGAAAAGTTGTCGTTATCACCGGCGCCAGCAGTGGCTTGGGTGAAGCGACTGCACGCCACCTTGCTGCGCTTGGCGCGCGCGTAGTGCTGGCCGCACGCCGCAAAGATAAACTCGACGCATTGGTGACTGAGCTGACCAATGCAGGTGGTCAGGCAATCGCGTATCAGACCGATGTCACCTCTCAGGAAGAAGTCAAAGCGCTCATTCAAGGTACCGTGGACACCTACGGGCGCATTGATGTACTGGTCAACAATGCCGGGCTGATGGCGATTGCACCGCTCAGTGATGCTCGCACTGACGAGTGGGATCGCATGATCGACATCAACATCAAGGGGCTGCTGTACGGAGTCGCGGCTGCATTGCCGGTCTTCCAGAAACAAAACAGTGGCCACTTCATCAACATCGCATCGGTTGCAGGCCTGAAGGTATTCAGCCCTGGCGGCACGGTGTACAGCGGCACCAAGTTTGCTGTACGGGCCATTTCCGAAGGACTGCGTCACGAAGTCGGTGGCAGCATTCGCACCACGACTATCGAACCGGGTGCTGTGGACTCCGAGTTGAAATTCGGCAGCACCCACCAACAGAGCCGCGATTTCGTGGTGGACTTCTACAAGCATGCAATTCCCGCTCAATCCGTCGCTCGGGCTATCGCCTTCGCAATTGAGCAGCCTGCTGAAGTGGATATTAACGAGATCGTTCTGCGCCCAACGGTGCAGGAATTCTAATGAGCTTAGGGCCTGCCGCTTCGGCGTCAGGCCCCGCTTATATCGAGTGAAAAGCTGTGTGAATCGCCCCCTGGTTCTGTAGTTACCAGATAACCGCGTTTGGCCGGTTTGAGTTTGTTGCATCAGATGGGTGTCGGCCAATAGCCGCCATTGTGTTCCCGGTGAGGCTTTGCCTGCGCGTAGTCCGATGCAGCAAGGAAACCCCCAGGTGTTGTTCGAGCATTTTTACCTGCTTTCCCACCAACTGAGGGGATAGGTTGAGGTCATCCGCAGCAGGGCTGAATGATCCCAGCTCTGACGAACGTAGCCATCTGGGTCGGGCGATCCATTAAAAACTCTCTGTTTCAAATATTACGTCATAGTAGGCCTTTATCCGCTACCAACCAATGATTACATTTTATTCACTCTTCGATTAGCCGCAGACCTTTCCTGCGCACTTCGAAGCCCATTCAAAAACGAGGTATCCGCAATGGCACGCATTGTCAGAATCCATGAATACGGTGACGCCAGTGTTCTGAAGCTGGAAAATTTGGACGTATCGGCACCGGCGGCAAACGAGGTGCAGATTGGCGTCAAAGCGATTGGCTTGAACCGAGCCGAGGTGATGTTTCGCAATCACGCATACCTACAGGAAGCCGAGTTCCCAGCCGCCTGGGCTACGAGGCCGCAGGCATCGTGGTTGCAGTGGGTAGCGCAGTAACCGGGATCAAGGTGGGTGATGCAGTCGCTCTCATCCCGCCTCTGGACATCGCCCGTTGGGGCACCTACGGAGAGCTGGCCAATGTACCTGCTCATCTGGTGGTGAAGAGCCCCGAGAGGTTGTCCTTTGAAGAGGCTGCTGCGTCCTGGATGCAGTACGTCACCGCCTGGGGTGCACTCATCGAGCAGGCCAAACTCGGGCAACACGACTTTGTCCTTGTCACCGCGGCATCAAGCAGTGTCGGTCTGGCTGCCTTCCAGATAGCACGCATGGTCGGCGCCACACCAATTGCAATCACGCGAACCCGTGCGAAGAAACAGGCCCTTCTGGATGCTGGTGCCGCGTATGTGATCGTGAGTGACGAAGAGGATATCGTCGAGCGCGTGATGGAGATAACGGCCGGACAAGGCGCCCGCGTTGTGTTCGACCCGGTTGGCGGGCGGTCCTTCGAGCCCCTCACGCAGAGCATGGCCCGAGGTGGCATTCTGCTGGTATACGGTGCACTCAGCTCGGAACCGACGCCATTCCCGCTGTTTACCGTGCTGGGCAAAAGCCTAACCCTCAAGGGCTATCTCTATGCAGAAATTGTGGCCGACCCAGAAGTCCTTGAACGTGCCAAGGCGTTTATTCTGCAGGGGCTGGAGTCTGGAGCACTGAGCCCGATAATCGCCAAGACCTTCCCTCTGAGTGACATCCAGGAAGCCCATCGTTTCCTTGAGGCCAATCAGCAGATTGGAAAGATCGTGGTGACAGTCTAATCGCCATTTCTGGGGCTGAGAGCAGAATCTTTCGGCCCCAGTTCAACCCGTCCAACTGACCGCTTTTGGCCGATAGCGGACATAGGCCCCGCGGCGAATGTCCACCTCTTCTTTGGCGATTCGGTCAGAGCTCAATTCAATCTGATCAACTGCCTACCAGCTTGTCGACTTCGCCTGCGAAATGATCTTGGGATCTGGGAAGCTACCCTTGAGAATACACCGACGCGACCGCGATGCCGGCCGGATTTCCCCTCAGGCGCTATGCAAGTCTACAATATACCGTCAAGTACCCAACGGATCGGCTAGCGATGACTCCACCCTGACGCTTGATTGAAGAAGCGACCCAGACACATAGGTCTGGAAGGGTGCCTGTTTCTTTCGTTTGGCGCGCACGGCTGTGCGCGGAGATCATTTTCTATGTCTGCAATTTATCCCCTGCGCCAGCAATGGCTCGGTAACATCCGTGGTGACCTGCTGTCGGGCATTGTCGTTGCGCTAGCCCTGATTCCTGAGGCAATCGCGTTTTCCATCATCGCCGGCGTCGACCCAAGGGTAGGTTTGTATGCCTCGTTCTGCATCGCCGTCATCATCGCCATCGCCGGTGGCCGCCCTGGCATGATCTCGGCTGCGACCGGCGCCATGGCGTTGGTGATGGTCACGCTGGTGCGCGAGCACGGCATTCAGTATCTGTTTGCCGCCACCATCCTGGCCGGCGTCCTGCAGATGCTGGCCGGCGCCCTGCGGTTGGGCTCGCTGATGCGCTTTGTGTCGCGCTCGGTGGTGACCGGATTTGTGAATGCACTGGCGATTCTCATTTTCATGGCGCAGCTTCCCGAGCTCATCGGCATGCCGTGGATGGTGTATGCGATCTGTGCTGTGGGTCTGGCAATCATCTACCTGCTGCCGCTGCTGACCAAAGCCGTTCCTTCGGCATTGGTGGCGATCGTGGTTCTCACGGCCGCTTCCATGTATTTCGGCTTCCAGGTACGCACCGTAGGCGACATGGGGGCGCTGCCTGACAGCCTGCCGTCGTTCCTGATTCCGGATGTGCCATTCACCTGGGAAACACTCCAGATCCTGCTGCCGGTTTCGGCGACTTTGGCGGTCGTTGGCTTGTTGGAATCGCTGATGACCGCGCAGATCGTCGAAGACATGACCGATACCCCGAGCCAGAAGAATCGCGAATGTGCGGGCCAAGGCTTGGCTAACACCGTAACGGGCTTCTTTGGGGGCATGGCAGGCTGTGCAATGATCGGCCAGTCGGTGATCAACATCACTTCCGGTGGCCGGGGCCGTCTCTCGTGCCTTGTGGCCGGCGTGGTTTTGCTCCTTCTGGTTGTTTATGGGTCAAACCTGGTGAGTCAGATTCCAATGGCCGCACTGGTCGCAGTGATGATCATGGTCAGCATCGGCACCTTCAGCTGGCGCTCGCTGCGCGAGCTGGCCATTCATCCCAAGAGCTCTTCGGTCGTGATGATTGGCACGGTCATCGTGACCGTGGCTACCCACGACCTCGCCAAAGGCGTGTTGACAGGCGTGATCCTGTCGGCGGTGTTCTTCACCCGCAAGGTCGGCAAGATGCTGATCATCGACGACACCCAGGTCGAGACCGACTCGCGCGTCTACGTTGTGAAGGGGCAGGTGTTCTTTGCGTCTTCTGGACAGTTCGTGAGTAGCTTCAACTATCTGGATGTCCCCAAGGAGGTCATCATCGATCTGAAGGACGCCCACTTCTGGGACGTGACCGCCGTTGATGCGCTCGACCGGGTAGTGATGAAGCTGCGCGAGCACGGCGCGACCGTTGAGGTGTTCGGTCTCAACGATGCAAGTGAGACCTTGGTAGACCGCTTGGGAAAGCATCGTACGCCAGGCGCCACACGGTCGTCGGGTCATTGAACAGATGAGCGAAGCGGGCACCGAGGGGTGCCCGCTTCCTTTTCGGCAGTCATCGAGTTGACATATGGCAAGGCAATACTTCGATTATTCTAGATAAATGGTTGCGATGACATGCGTCCCCTGAATGTTCTGTTCCTTTGCACAGGCAACTCGGCGCGCAGCATTCTTGCCGAAGCACTGGCCAGCCATTTAGGGCGCGAACGTATCCGCGCTTACAGTGCGGGCAGTCATCCCAAGGGCGTAGTTCATCCGGTGGCCCTGCAGGTGCTCTCGGAGATTGGCTTCGACGTTGCCGGACTGTCGAGCAAGCCGTGGGATGCATTCGCAGGTCCGGAAGCACCGCAGATGGATCTCATCGTAACGGTGTGCGATCGTGCCGCGGGTGAAGCGTGTCCCGTGTGGCCGGGCCACCCGGCTACCGCCCACTGGGGCATCCCCGACCCGGCCGCAGTGCAGGGCAGTGCTGATCAGGTCCATAAGGCGTTCCTGAGCACGCTTCACCAGCTCCAGCACCGTCTCGGATTGCTGTTGGCGCTTAAGCCTGAAGCGCTGGACCGCATGGCCCTGCAATCGCAGGTGCGGGCGCTGGGCAATGGCGCCGAGGCTCACGCGCCAGATAACACCGGAGAAGCCTCCCCGATGTAGTCGCTGATCTGCCTTACTGCCTCGCGCGCGTATCGGGTCACCCCGATCAGCGTGGCCGATGCTGCGCCATTCCAGTCGCCATAGCCGAGCAGCCAAACCGATGGCGCTGCGACCGACCGAACCTGGGTGTCATCCACGTCGATCCGACCACGAGCGTTGACAATGCCCAGTCCTTCCAGGTGCGACAATACCGGCCGGAAGCCGGTGCACCAGATCACCGCGTCGAAGTTGCGTTCGCTGCCATCTGCCCACTGCATGCCGGTGGCGGTGAAACGGACGGGTGGCGGCATGGAGACCAGTACACCGCGGCGCCGTGCGTCCACCACCGGCGGCACCATCACGATGTCGCCAAAACCATCCCGCTGAATATCCGGCTCACGTCCTTCCTGCTGAGCCCTCCACTTCTCGGTTGCGCGTGCGAACAGAACGCGCCCGTCGACATCGTCGGCCAGGAAGGCTGGCGCCCGCTGGGTGATCCACGTGGTCTTGGCCACCTTGGAGACCTCGGCCAGAATCTGTGCGCCTGAGTTGCCGCTGCCGATGATGGCCACGCGCATTCCGGCGAAGGGTTCGGGATGGCTGTAGTGGGCCGAGTGCAGCTGCACGCCGCCGAAAGCGTCCAGACCTTCATATCCGGGCGTGCAGGGATGCCGCCACGTACCCGTGGCGCTGATCACTGCACGTGTCTGCCACTGCCGGCCGTCATCTGCTTCCACCCGCAGCCGGCTCCCCGAGCGGCTGATGCGTTTCACCTGCACGGGACGGATGACGGGCAGCGCATACTTATGCTCGTAGCGCGCGAGGTAGTCGAGCACTTCCGCCTGCGACGGGCACGGTTCCCGGGTAGCAGGCATCGGCCAACCGGGAATCGAGCTCCAGCCCGCCGGCGAGAACAGATGCAGGGATTTCCACGCATGCTGCCACGCCCCGCCAGGTGACGTTTCGGCATCAAGAATCACATAGGACAGCCCGCTGCGACGCAGGAAGTAGCCAGCCGAAAGACCCGCCTGGCCACCTCCGATCACCACGACATCGACGCTGTCCATCGGGACTTCCTCATGCTGCAGCACCTAGGCGATTCAGCGGCTCCGTGCATCGGCAGGAAAGTAGCTTTTGCCCAGGCGCAGGGCGACGTGGACCAGCAGAATCAGCACGGGCACTTCCACCAGCGGGCCGATAACAGCCGCGAAGGCTACCGGGGAAGCCAGCCCGAACGCCGCGATCGCCACGGCGATGGCCAGTTCGAAGTTGTTGCCTGCTGCGGTGAACGCGATCGCGGTGGTGCGGGGGTAGTCTTTGGCGATCAGCTTGCCCATGAAGAAACTGATGACGAACTGGATGATGAAGTACAACGTCAGCGGGATCGCGATGCGTACCGCGTCCATCGGAATCCTCAGCACATCGCCTCCCTTCAGGCTGAACATCGCCACGATGGTAAACAGCAGTGCGGCGAGGGTTACCGGGCTGATGGCGGGCAGGAACGTCTCTTCATACCATTGCACGCCCTTGCGCGCCTTCAACCATCGGCGGGTGAGGAAGCCCGCCAGGAACGGGATACCAAGGTAGATCAGAACAGCCTCGGCGATGGTCCAGAAACTGACATCGATGACGCTGCCCTGCAGACCGAACACCGGCGGCAACCAGGACAGGAAGAACCACGCATAGACGCTGAACAGCGCAATCTGGAAGATCGAGTTGAATGCCACCAGCCCGGCGACGTACTGGCCGTCACCGCGGGCAAGCTGATTCCAGACCAGCACCATGGCGATGCACCGTGCCAGCCCGATCAGGACCAGGCCGGTCATGTACTCGGGGTAATCGCGCAGGAACAGCACGGCCAGGCCGAACATCAGGAACGGACCGACGATCCAGTTCTGCAGCAGCGAGAGCATCAGTACCCGTTTGTCGGCGAAGACCCGCGGCAGTTCCTCGTACTTCACCTTGGCCAGCGGCGGATACATCATCAGGATCAGACCAATCGCGATCGGGATGTTGGTCGACCCTATGGAGAGGCTGTTCAACGCGCTGGGTACACCTTCGAACAACGCCCCCATGCCGACGCCGAGCGCCATGGCGGCGAAGATCCAGAGCGTGAGATACCGGTCCAGGAAGGACAGGCGGGAGGTATCAGTGGTCATGGGGATTTCCGGAAAGACGGTCAGTTGATCTGTGCGATCGGGTCGAGCCGGGCCTTGAGGGCCTCGCTGTCATCCCAGACGCTGTCTGAGATCTCCAGAAACGCCTTCAGGCGCGCCTTGATGATCTGGTGCGCGCGATCGAACGCTTCGGCTTTCTGTCCGTCCGAGCCTTCAACGCCGGCCGGATCGAACAGGCCCCAGTGCACCCGTACAAAGTCGCCGAACACTACCGGGCATGCCTCGGCCGCCGCGCTGTCGCAGACGGTGACGATCAGATCCATCGGCGCGGCATCCGCTTCGGCGAACTCGTCCCACGACTTGCTGCGAAGGCCGTCCACCGGGAAACCCTCGCGCTGCAACTGAGCAATGGCAAACGGGTTGACGCGGCCGGCCGGCTGGCTGCCGGCGCTGAAGGACTCGTAGCGGCCTTGGCCCCACTTTTTCAGGGTCGATTCGGCCAACACGCTGCGAGCGGAATTACCGGTACACAAGAACAGGACGCGACGGGTCATCTGAGCGATCTCTAAGGTGGGTTGGTCAGCAGCCAACGGGTCGTTCGCAGGCCTGTTCGTCGGCACAACAGTTCTCCGTGAGATAGGCCACCAATGCGGTCATCGCCTCGAACTCGGCCCGGTAGCAGATCGTCCGACCATGTTGCTCGGCGCTGATCAGGCCCGCAGCCAACAGTTCCTTCAGGTGGAAGGAGAGCGTGGCACCAGGCAAGCAGAGCGTCTGGGCAATGTCACCGGCCAGCTTGCCGCCGCTGCCGGCCTGTACAAGCAGGCGGAAGATCGACAGGCGGGTGGCGTGGCCCAAGGCAGCAAGAGCGTGGGTTGCAGCGTTATGTTCCATGATTCTAGAATAATAGAATCGATTCCGTAGGACAACCCCGTGCAGCAGATCCCCAACTTGGTCCCAGGTGCCTTGGACATCCCGACGGCCACCAAGCTCAACGACCCGGCCGCGCAGCCGCACCGCCCGCGCATCCTGATCCTGTACGGGTCGCTGCGACCTCAGTCGTTCAGTCGCAAGCTGGCGCTGGAGGCGCAGCGGCTGCTGGAACAGCTCGGGGCGGAAACCCGCCTGTTCGATCCACATGAGCTGCCGATGCTTGACTCGGTGCCAGCCACCCACCCAAAGGTGCAGGAGCTGCGCCAGGCCTCGCTGTGGTCGGAGGGACACGTGTGGGTCAGCCCGGAACGCCATGGCACCCTTACCGCGGTATTCAAGAACCAGATCGACTGGCTGCCACTGGAAGAGGGCAGCGTGCGCCCCACCCAAGGCCGCACGCTGGCCGTGATGCAGGTCTGCGGCGGTTCGCAGTCGTTCAACGTCGTCAACGCGCTGCGTGTGCTCGGCCGGTGGATGCGGATGGTGACGATCCCCAACCAGTCCTCGGTCGCCAAGGCCTGGCAGGAGTTCGACGACGAAGGTCGAATGAAACCCTCGGCGTACTACGATCGCGTGGTGGACGTCATGGAGGAACTGGTCAAGTTCACCCTGCTGGTACGTGGGCGCACCGACTACCTGGTGGACCGTTACAGCGAGCGCAAGGGGGCCATCGAGGCGGCGGCGCTCGCGGCCGCTGCAGGGGTGGTGGAAACTGTTTTGAACGAGGAGGAAAGTGCGTGAACGCGGTCATCTACCACAACCCCAAGTGCGGCACCTCGCGCAACACCCTGGCGATGATCCGCTTCGCCGGGATCGAGCCGGAAGTGATCGACTACCTGGCCCACCCGCCCAGCCGCGCGCGCCTGGTCGACCTCATCAGGGCCGCGGGCTTGAGCGTGCGCGACGCCCTCCGGCAGAAGGGCACTCCTTATGACGAGCTGGCACTGGGCGATGCGGCACTGAGCGACGACGCGCTGCTTGATGCCATGCTGGCGCACCCAATACTCATCAATCGTCCTTTCGTGCAAACCGATAATGGCACGCGCCTGTGCCGCCCTTCCGAACTGGTGCTGGATCCTGCCGAAGCTTCCCGGACCATTCCGGAAGGAAGATGGAGAGTTGGTGGCCGAGCACAGGGGAAGCCCGGCGACCTAGTCTGGGTGCTGGGCCGGGCTGGCCGCCTTTGAGAACAACCGGAGATCCTGCCCCATGCCGACGCTCCATCCCGCAAAAAGCGAAAGTGCGTGGCGTGTCTTCCTGGTGTTCCTACGACTGGGACTGACCTCGTTCGGCGGCCCGATCGCCCATCTGAGCTACTTCCGCCTCGAGTTTGTCGAGCGCCGCCGGTGGCTGACGGACCGTAGCTACTCGGATCTGGTGGCCTTGTGCCAGTTACTGCCAGGCCCAGCCAGCAGCCAGGTTGGGATGGCGCTGGGCTTGGCTCGCGCCGGCTGGCTTGGCCTGCTGGCCGCCTGGGCAGGTTTTACCCTGCCATCGGCCGTACTGATGATCCTGTTCGGATTTGGCGTTGCTCGATACCAAGGCATCCTCGAATCCGGTTGGCTGCATGGCCTGAAGATCGTTGCAGTTGCCGTGGTGGCGCAGGCTGTATGGGGAATGGCCCGGACCCTATGCCCGGACCGCCTGCGGGCAGGGATGGCGCTTGTCGCCGCCGTATTGACGCTAGCACTGCCCTCGGTCTTCGGCCAGATGGTGGTGATCATCTGCAGCGGCCTGCTCGGTCGCTGGGCGCTGAAAATCGAGCCTGCCCAGGGCCAGTTCGCTTGCAGCTATCCCGTCTCGCGAAGAACGGGCTCGGTAGCGCTGATGCTGTTGGTGCTGCCGCTTGTTCTGCTGCCTGTGTGGGTGGTGGCTAGTGGCTCCCCGTTGGCTGTGCTGTTGGAGGGGACGTACCGTGCTGGTGCCTTGGTCTTTGGCGGCGGCCATGTCGTACTGCCGTTGCTGCAGACCGCGGTTGTCCAAAGCGGCACGGTGACCACTGCGGATCTGCTCGCTGGGTACGGTGCGGCGCAGGCGGTGCCAGGCCCTCTCTTCACTTTCGCGGCGTACTTGGGAGCCCTGGCCAAGGGGCCGCTGGGTGGCTGGCTTGGAGGCCTTGTGCTGTTGGCAGTCATTTTCCTGCCAGCCTTTCTTGTGCTCGTGGGGGCGCTGCCGTTCTGGGAGGCCCTGCGCCACCGAAAGGCTTTGCAAGCTTCGATTGCTGGCGTCAACACCGGGGTGGTCGGGATTCTGCTGGCTGCGTTGTACAACCCGGTGTGGACGAGTGCGATCCATGACCGATGGGATGCCGCGATGGCGCTGGTTGCGTTCGGGCTACTGGCCCTCGCGCGTACACCGCCGATCTTGGTTGTGTTGCTGGCTGCCATGACGACCTGGGCCCTGCCACGGTAACGCCGCCAGGTCAATCAGGCGCGCCTCTGCAGCACAATATAACGTCTGCTTCTGGCCAGCAGCGGTCATTCACAATCCCTCGGTCAAGTCGAGTCGCAGGACGCGAACGTGACAGGCCCTAGGGAGGGTCTGAACAACGCACTCTGACACTTGGATTTCAGCGTCAGAGCGCCGGACCAGCGTCGATTTGATCAATTTCCCGCCCTTTCAGGCGGTTTCTGGCGGGTTTTCCCGCCTTACAGGCGCACCACCCCCATCGCCGGCAACAGGCGCCGGCGCGCCATCCACAGGTTCGACAGCGCGAACAGCGTCAGCACCTGCGCCGCGTTCTTCGCCAGGCCGCGGTAGCGCACCTTCGTGTAGCCGAACTGGCGCTTGATCACCCGGAACGGATGCTCGACCTTCGCGCGCAGGCTCGCCTTGTACCGCTCCCAGCGCTCGGTGTAACGCCGCTCGCGCGGGTTCTTCATCGCCCGCAACTTCGACGGCTTCTCCGCGATCAGGAAGCCGGCCTCCACATCCTTCAACTCTTCACGCTTGTCGGCACCGGTATAGCCGCTGTCGCCACAGATCGTGTCTTCCCGGCCGTGCAGCAGCCTGTGTACCCGGGTCACGTCGGCCACGTTCGCCGCCGTGCACTCGACGTGGTGCACCAGGCCGGATTCATCATCGACGCCGATGTGCGCCTTCATGCCGAAGTGCCACTGGTTGCCCTTCTTCGTCTGGCACATTTCCGGATCGCGCTTGCCTTCGGCGTTCTTCGTCGAGCTCGGCGCGGCGATGATCGTCGCGTCCACGATCGTGCCCGCGTGCAGGCTCAGGCCCTTGCGCGCCAGATGCGCATTCACCCGCTCGAAGATCCGCCCGGCCAGGCCGTGGGTTTCCAGCAACCGGCGGAAGTGGAGGATCGTGGTCTCGTCGGGAATCGCGTCCACGCCGCCCAACCGCGCGAACCGGCGCATCACCGGCGTGTCGTACAAGGCCTCTTCCATCGCCGGGTCGCTGAGCGCGTACCACTGCTGCAGGAAATGGATGCGCAGCATCGTCGCCAGCGGGTACGGCTGGCGGCCGGGACGGCCCAGCTTCGGGTAGTGCGGCTCGATCAGCGCCAGCAGCGCCTGCCACGGCACCACCTGCTCCATCTCGGCCAGGAAGATCTCCCGCCGCGTGCGCTTGCGCTGGCCCAGGGTCTCGGCATCACCGAACGTCAGCTGCATCGATCGTCACCCCAATCTGGTGCGCTATTGTCGCCTGCAGCAGCGGAGTTGTTCAGACCTTCCCTAGCTAGAGATGTTATCTCGCGCGGCTATTCTCTCGACCAGTGTATTGATCGCCGCCTCCATGGCGTGGGCAGTCTTGTCGCCGCTCTGGTTGGTGATGACGAAAATGCCAAGGTCATACTTCGGCATGATGTAGATATAGCACTGCGAGCGGGGCACACCACCATGATGGGCATAGTAGGTGCCCTTCAAGCGGTCGCCGCCGACGATGTTCCAGAAATAGCCGATGCTGAACTCGGAATCGAATTCGACAAGAGTACGGTGTGATTCCGTCACGACGGGCCCACCGGCCAGCTGGAACTTGAGGAACTTCACCATTTCCGGAACGGTCGCCTTTACGTTCCCCGATGCTCCCCAAGGCAACTCCGGCATGGGCGAGGTCGGTACCGCGTTGTCACTGTGGTAGCCGACCGCAAGCCGGGGCGCCTCAGCATCGCCCAGCCTGATTCTGAGGTCCGCCATTGCCGCGGAATCGCGGAAGAATTCGCGTAACAGCGACTCATAGTCGCTCTTGTAAACCGTCTCCAGAATATGCGCCGCCAGTTGGGTTCCAGCACTGGAGTAGGCGTAATCCTTTCCGGGCACCTGGTGAATCTCGACGGCATGCAGGTCCCTGAAGAAATCCGCCTTGCCATAGCCGGCGTAAATGGCATTGAGTTCACGAGGCGTACGCTGATCGGTGAAGTCCGCGAGCACCGTGTTCGCGCGTTCCGGCAACATGTTCGGAAGACCGCTCGTATGCGACAGCAGGTGACGGATGCGGATGGGGTCGCCCTTGTACTGCAGGTTCGGATAATTGCCGTGCAGATACTTCCGGACATCGTCGTCCAGCCCCAGCCTGCGCTCCAGGACGGCATTGGCCATCAGGGTCCCTGCCATGGTCTTGCTCAACGAACCGATTTCGTAGAGGGTCGCGTCGGTCGGAGGGCTCAGCCTGCCGGCTTCCATGTTGCCGCGATGACGGATGAATTCCTGGCCCCGATATACGACTGCGATCGAGGTTGAGTGGAGCAACGGCTGCTGTATCAGTGTTGCGGCCACCTCATCGAGGTCCGCCCCGAGATCCTTTGCCGGCACATGCTCGCCCTTGCAGCCGGCAGCCAAGAACACGACGGACAATACGAAGTAGTTGAGCCACCGCCCGTTTCGAACAATCCTCGAAATCGCTTGCATGCGTCTGTGCTTGAAGGGTTTTGGCAAGAACTCTCAAGATAGCCGAACACCGAGGGCCGCACACCTGTCCCTGTTCTCGCGGCGGCCGCCCCTGGCGCCAGCCAGAAGGTGTGCGTGTGGACGTCCGCTTCGTGCCGAAAGCACACGTCGTCCCGGAGCTTCGTCGGCATCAATGGGTGGAGTCGTTCGCCCGCGACTGGTAGAACTCGCCGATGCGTCGAACAAACCGCTGCGGGTTCGCACCGGCAAGATTGGTCAGCACGATCACGGCCAAGTCTTCATCCGGGTAGACGACGAATGCCGCGCGGGCACCGCCAATGCCTGCGACCTGGCGCGGGCGATCAGCCTTCAAAACCGGCCAGCCTAAGGCCCAATCGCTTTTCGCCCCGCTGTTCAGTGGCTCTTGCTGCCACATGCGCTGGACATGTGCATCATCAATCAACTGGTCCTGCGACAGCGCAATGATCCAGCGCGACAGCTCTTCGGCCGTCGTCTGGATTCGCCACCCGCCCACAGGCTGTAGGGCATTTCATAAATCCAATGCGACAGGCGCTCACCATCGTCCGGTGCCAGCGAGCCCCGCGGCGACCAGCTGTAGATCGTGGCGGCTCCGGCAACCAGGTCATAGCTGTCACCGAACGTGGTAGAGGGCATGCCCGCCACATCGAACTGTCGCTGCGTCACGAATCGCTCGTATGGTTGCCCGCTCAACTTGACGATGATCCGCGACAGCAGGCCGTAGTTGGTCTGGTTGTACGAGAACTGTTCGCCTGGCGATACCTCCAGAGGCCGAGCCTCGACCGCGCTCCATGCCTCCGGCTCCGTCGCACCGCCAAAGGCCCCCTGCGAGTCGATGATCTCCGGAAGGCCTGATGTATGCCCCAGCAGCTGCCGGATCCGCACCCCACGCCAGGTCGCGGGCACATCGTCCAAATAGCGTGACAAGGGGGCGTCCAGATCCACCCGTCCGTCCTGGACCAGTTGCATCATGGCTACGCCGGTGAACGACTTGGTGGCCGAGTTGATCGGGAACAGCGTCTTGCCGGTAACAGGCACCCGGTTCTCGACATTGGCGAACCCGTAGTTCTCCAGCAGCACTACTTTCCCGTTTTGCACCACTGCCAGCTGGAGGCCCGGAATCCGCTGCTTCTGCATGGCCTGCTGGATGAAGGCCCTGGCCTTGCTGTTGGCTTCCTTAAGAGAACCGGCCGCAAGCGCCTGGGCTGGAAGCCATGCCGACAGGGCAACGGTCAGCAAGGCGGTGCGCAAGAGTGCAGGCAGCATGGATTTCCCTGGGCCAGGTCGTCTGGAAAATGGATTGGCGAGTGCCGACGGAACCGATGCCGGCCGGCAACCCTAGGCCCAGGCACCCGGGCACGACAGTGCAAAGAGTCATGCTCACAATGGAGTTGGCTGAATGGTCCGGGGGAAGTTAGGTAAGCCCGCGCATCGGCGGCCCGCTCGGCATGGGGCTGATCGGGCTGCCTGACGCCCGGAGCGGTTGCACGCCACACGCATGGCCCGGGCAGCGTCGAATCCCCGCTAGGAATCGGATCCTGCCAGATCGGACGGCAGCTGTCGGCCAGAAGTGGATACTGCAATCATTGCTGCCTGAGCCCACTCTCCAAAGGCAAGGGGAGCGCCTGCTGTTCGCCCGCTGTCACATCAACTGCGACTAGCTGAAATCTTTGATCGCCTACCTGGCAGGGCATTCCGCGCACCAGCATCCTGTTCGATCTGATGACTAATGATTCTCAGGACTTGCTGCGGTACCGGTGTGCGGCTACCTCGCTATCACTACTTGATCAGGAAGTCATTCAGTGATTTTCCGCTTGCTACCAGCTCGGCTATCCATCGCGGTTGCCGCCCTCGACCGGACCACGTCTGGCCGCGCACTGCAGGATTGCGGTACTTGGGAGCGATCTTGGGCACTGTCGATTTGGCAGGCCTCCGATCACCTCGCTTCTTGGCGGTTTCGGAGGGCACGATCACTGAAGCGCCGTAGAGTTCCTCTATCGTGTATCCATGATCCTTGACGTACTTGTTGATCTTGGCGCGCATCGCTGTGGCCTTAGGGCGTGACAGCACTTTGGACTGCTGCTTCTCCGCCTGAGCAATCAGTGAGCGAAGTTCCTTGGCAGAAAGGCCGCTGATATCAATAGTCATGAATTCTTCCCCGATGTCGAGGCCCTAGCCTATTCTCAAATGACATTGCGTGTCACTCCATGTCCACTATGAGTCGCTCAATCTCAGGATCGACTACTAAGAAGTTTATCGTGTTAGCTACTCTCTCACTGCACATGATTTTCACGTGGCATATGGACCTGAGGACTAAAGATGCGCCGTGAGTGATTGCTGTGGTCCCGCCAAGAATTCTTTGAGATCGCCAGTTTGAGGCATTGGATGAATCGACGTTAGACTCAAGCGCTTTCCGTAGCAGATCAGGGAGGCAAGGCGCATAACCGTGAGATCAATTCCCTTCATTGTCGCTGCCGCGTTGGCGGGAACTTCGCTGGCTGCAGAGGCTTCTGAGGATAACCTCCATAGAGATCCTTACTTTGATCCAGGAGGCGCCGTCAGGTTCAACTATGGCTGGCTCGACTACGGGCCGACCAGCCGCCTGCAGCTTGAACTGCTGCGTGCAGACCTTGACGCTGGAACCGGACCGTTTTCCTTCTCTGCCCAATACCGCTGGTACGATGGCTTCGACGCCGTGCATCACGCCTACGCGGGCTGGCAGTTCTCCGATGCTACCCAGCTCAAGGCAGGTATCCAGCAAGTCCCGTTCGGGCTGCTCCCTACCGTTTCGCAGAGCTTCTGGTTCGGCTCCGGCTACTACTTGGGCATTGAGGATGATTACGATCCGGGCCTTGTAGTGATTCACCGCACCGGCAGCACGACCTGGCATCTCGGCTGGTTCTCCGGAGACGAATACGGGTCCGGGGCTCGCTATGATCGCTACTCCTTTGATGTCGCGCAGACCGAGGCGTTGCCGTATCGTGAGCGGCAACGACTGCATGCACGCGTGGAGCGCGCGCGCGCCTGGGGCGGCGGCGAGCTGTTGCTGGGCGCATCAGCGTTTGCTGGCAAGGTGCAGAACACTCAGACACGGCGTCACTACGGTCATCAGGGCGCGGCCCTCCACGCACAGTGGCAGCGCGATGGTTGGACCGCGCAGTTGCAGTGGGCGCGGTACCGGTATGCCGTGCCCGGAGATCGCATCGCAATGTCGGCGTTCCAATCCCCCTTCCAGGTTGCAGCGCAGGCGGATGTGCCAAGCGCCAACATCGCCTATTCGTTCGGCCAGAAGGGCTGGCTGGATGACATCACCTGCTATAACAACCTCAGCATGACCCGCCCGGTCGGGCACCGCGCGGGCCTTCGTGATTCGTGGCAGAACGTGACCGGTTGCAGCCTGCAGAAAGGCATCATGCTCACCTATGTCGACTGGATCGCTGGCCGCAACATGTGGTTTGCCGGTGGTGATGGTATCGGCATCGACGAGGGAGGTCCTTCCCGCTGGCATTCACGGCTGAACTTCAACATCGGCTTCTACTTCTGATCGGCCTCGCGCAAGCCAGAGGCTTCTTCACCCAACAACACGGAGGTATCCATGCAGAGCACGGCTCCGCAACATCCCCCCGTTCGCCAGCGGATCCTTCCGCAGGTGTTCATTCCCACGGCAGCCATCGTCATCGCGCTGCTGGCGCTTGCTGCCATCGCGCCCGATATAGCCACGCGGTGGTTCACCGCGGCCAAGTCATGGGCTGCCAATGATGCAGGCTGGTTCACCATCCTTGCGGTGGCCGGCTTCCTGGTCTTCGTCGTCGGCGTCGCCATCAGCAGTTACGGCCGCATCAAACTCGGCCCTGACCACAGTACGCCGGACTACAGCTACGGCTCCTGGTTCGCCATGTTGTTCGCTGCCGGCATGGGCATCGGTCTGATGTTCTTCGGCGTTGCCGAGCCCATCATGCACTACGCCACGCCGCCGGTCGGCTCGCCCGAGTCGGCCGCAGCTGCCCGCCAGGCCATGCGCATCACCTTCTTCCACTGGGGCATCCACGCATGGGCGATCTACGCAGTGGTAGCGCTGTCGCTGGCGTACTTTGCCTACCGGCACAATCTCCCGCTGCGTGTCCGATCCGCACTGTATCCGCTCATCGGCGATCGTATCCACGGCCCGTTGGGGCATGCTGTAGACACGTTCGCCGCGCTGGGTACCATCTTCGGCCTGGCCACCTCGCTGGGGCTGGGCGTCATGCAGATCAACGCCGGCCTGAACTACCTGTTCGGCCTGGAGGTCAGTACGCTCGTCCAGGTTGGCTTGATCACCGTCATCACACTGGTGGCGACCGGCTCGGTCGTGGCTGGCCTGGACAGCGGCGTACGCAGGCTGTCCGAGCTCAACATGATCCTGGCGGCAGCGTTGCTGGCCTTCGTGCTGGTCTGTGGACCCACCGTGCACCTGATGCAGGCACTGGTGCAGAACACCGGCATGTACGTTTCCCAGCTGTTCTCGATGACCTTCAACCTTTATGCCTACGAACCCACGGGTTGGCTGGGTGGCTGGACGCTGTTCTACTGGGGCTGGTGGATTGCCTGGTCGCCCTTCGTTGGCATGTTCATCGCGCGCATCTCACGTGGACGCACCGTCCGTGAGTTCGTGGTGGGGGTGTTGCTTGTGCCGCTTGGCTTCACATTCCTCTGGATGACCATCTACGGCAACACCGCGTTGCACATGGTGCGGGCGGAGGGCATCCAGCAGTTGGTGCAGGCGGTCTCAACCGACAGCTCGATGGCGCTCTTCGAGTTTCTGGAGCACCTGCCGCTGACCATGCTGACCTCTTCGCTGGCGGTCATCCTGGTTGCGCTGTTCTTCGTAACCTCAGCGGACTCCGGTGCCCTGGTAATCGACATGCTTACCTCGAAGGGTGAGCAGGAATCGCCGGTCTGGCAGCGGATCTTCTGGGCGCTGCTGGTCGGCGGCCTTGCGATTGCCCTGCTGGTGGCCGGCGGCTTGGAATCATTGCAGGCGGCCACCATTGCCAGTGCGTTGCCATTTACGATCGTCATGATCCTGATGTGCTGGGGACTGCTGAAGGCCATGCATCTGGATGCAACCAAGCGCTCGATCCTGCGCGAGGCACGTATCTTGCCGGGTACCAGCGAGGATTGGCGGGCGCGCCTGCGCCTGCTGGCGCACAATCCGTTGAAGATCGAGGTGACCGGCTTCATCGAGCAGCGTGTCATCCCAGCATTGGAAGAGGTTGCGGCTGAGCTGCGCAAGCAGGATCTGCCGGTCCAGGTCTCCAAGGGGGAGGATGGTCGTGCGTGGCTGCAGGTTGGCCATGGCGAGGAGATGGACTTCTTCTACTCGGTACGGCCCCAGCCCTATGAGCCGCCGACGTTCGCCCTGCAGGATCCCCGTCGGCCGGTCAGCGAGGGTACCCGTCATTACCGTGCGGAGGTCTATCTGCGGGAGGGCGGGCAGGACTACGACGTCATGGGATGGACCAAGGTTCAACTCATCCACGATGTGCTCGATCAATACGAGCGCCACCGTCAGTTCCTGGACAAGGTGCGCTCGTAGAATCTGCACACAGATGCCGCCCGGAGTAGCGGCATCTGCCTTGGGTCGGGCATGACCCTGCGTTGACGTGGCCTCGGCGCCCGGCCGTGCTATTGATGGTCGAACTTCCCAGAAAGTAGCCCATGCTCACCAGATTGAGGCTTGCAGCCAGCAAAGTTACAAAGCGGATGTGGTTCCGTTCGACCCTGTATGGCGCCCTAGGCATCATCACGGCGTTGGCGGGCGCGTTCCTGAAGTTCCTCATTCCCGTCGGCCTTGCCGCGCGGATCGGCGCAGATTCCGTCGGCAACATTCTTGGCATTCTTGCCGCGTCGATGCTGACGGTCACCACCTTCTCGCTGTCCACCATGGTCTCGGCCTACGGGTCCGCGTCCAGCAGCGCCACCCCGCGCGCGGCCCGCCTGCTGATCGAAGACACCCGGGCCCAAGGTGCGCTGGCCACCTTCATTGGTGCCTTCCTGTTCTCGATCGTGGGCCTCATCGCGCTCAGCACCGGCATCTACGGAGATAGCGGCCGGCTTGTACTGTTCGGGGCAACTATCGCGGTCATCATCGTCATCACAGTGACGTTGCTCCGGGCTATCGAGCAGTTCTCACGCTTTGGCCGCGTCGGCGAAACCATCGATCTGGTGGAGCGGGCGACCCAAGTGGCAATGAAGCGCCGCGCCGAGGAGCCTTCGCTCGGCGGAGCCAGTGCGGTTCGGGTAGGAGAGGGGGCGGTGCAGCTGGTCGGCGATCAGGTGGCCTACGTTGAACACGTGGATGTCGGGCGGATCAACGCCATTGCGCAGGAACATGATCTACGCGTTCATCTGCTCTGCCAGCCGGGTACGTTCGCAACCCCAACCCGTCCGTTGATAGCCATCGAGGGAAATCTACTTCCTGAAGTACAGAGTAAAGTGATCTCAGCCATTTCCTTTAGCGACGCGCGCTCCATCGAAAATGACCCACGGTTCGGGCTGGTCGTGCTTGCGGAAATTGCCCAGCGAGCCATGTCACCTGCGGTGAACGACCCTGGGACCTGCATCGACGTCATCGGGACATGTGTCAGGCTGCTCTGTGCATGGTCCAGCCACGGAGGGGACGCTGCGACAGGCGAGGTGCTGTATCCGCGCGTGCACGTGCAGTGTCTCGACGTACGCGACATGTTTGAGGACGCGTTCACTCCGATTGCCAGGGATGCCGCCGCGTCCCTGGAGGTCAGTATCCGGCTGCAGAAGGCCTTCGCAGCGTTGGCAGGGTCCTCGAATGAAGCGACAAGAGTCGCATCACAGGCGCATGCCCGCATCGCGTTGGAGCGCGGCCTATTGGCCATGGATTTCGAAGCTGATCGCGAGGCGCTTCGAGCCGTCGCATCTTATTTGACTCTGGAGGATGTGGACCACCGTTCGTAGTATCTTCCTATCAAAGCCTTTGAAGCGCTGCGCTGGCTATCAGTGCTCGGCTGTGGTCTGGAGCACATCCGGTCAGCTCACCTTCCACAGCATGTATGCGGCAGTAATGAAGATCAGTACTGCAAATACCGTGTTCAGAGCTCCACGATAGTTGGCCAGCTTCGTCGAAGTTGCTGCACCTGCAATACCGCCAGCCACGCCGGCAACGACGAAAACTGCCGCGAGCTTCCAGTTGACCAGACCTGTACGCGCGTAGTTCAGTGCGGTGGTCATGCCAAATGCGGCGACGGCGACGAGCGAGCTTCCGACTGCGGCGATCATCGGCATGCCCGTCGCGGCCACCAGTGCGGGCACGATGAGAAAGCCTCCGCCAATGCCAAAGAAGCCAGAAAGCCCGCCGGCGGTGGTGCCCAGCCCAATCAGCGCGGGCGCGTTGCCTCTGCCGAGCCGAGCGTCCGTGAGTCCAGGCGTGTTGCGCCTGCGAAGCATGGCGATGCCGACAACGATCATAGCCACAGCAAACAGCGCCAACAGGCTCCTGCCGTCGAACGCCTTGCCCAAGCTGGAACCCAGGTATGCGCCCGCGATCCCCGCCAGAGCGAAGACCGAGGCACAAGGCCATCGAACGTTCCCTCTACGGGCATGTATCACCAGATTCGACACCGCATTGACCGCTACTGCCAGGGCGCTGGTGCCGATAGCCACATGCGGATCTCCCACTCCGACCACGTAGAGCATCAGTGGTACCGCCAGGATGGATCCGCCCCCACCGACCACGCCCAGGACGAAGCCGACCAGGACGCCAGACAGGCCGCCCAGAACCAACTGCAGCAGAGATAGCGCTTCCATGTGTCAGTCGCCGGACGCCGGGCCTTGCTGCAGCCGTGCTGCGATGGAAGAAAGGTCATAGCCTGCATCCGAAGCAACAGACAGGACGTGGTCAAACGCCGCTCCATTGTGAACGACTTCCGACAGCGCCCAAAGCATCGCAGCACGGGTGCCGGTTCTGCAGTACGCGGCAACAGGGCTTGGCAGCGCTTCGATCAACCTGGCAAAGGTATGCACCTGATCATCGGTAATGACGCCAGGCAGCGCAGGAAGATAGGCAAACTGCATGCCCGCCTGGTGGCAGGCGGCCTGCAGCGCATGGTGACTGGGCTGCTCCGGCTGTTCATCGTCGGGGCGGTTGCAGATCACGCTCGCAAAGCCCTGCTCCTTCAGGGCTTCAATGTCCTTTGGCAGGAGCTGGCCGGACACCTTGAGGCTGGCGGAGAGTGGCTTGAGGTTCATGGTTTTCCCGTAGTTGCAGTGGGGCGGTGAATGAGGCCATGCAGGAGCACGCCAGCGATCATTGCCGTGGCGAAGATGATCGCGAAGGGCTGGCCGGTTCCCAGCAACGCGATGGCTGGGCCGGGACATAGTCCGGCCAGACCCCAACCCAGGCCGAATATCGCCGCACCGATCACCAGGCGCCGATCGATGATGCGATGGGCGGGAATGTGCAGCGATACGGCAAGCAGCGGCGTTCTGCGGGCGCGTATCCACAGGTAGGCTGCGCCGGAAGGGATCAGTGCGCCCAGCATGACCAGCGCCAGGGAGGGGTCCCAGGCGTCGCTCACATCAAGGAAAGCAAGCACGCGGGCTGGGTTGGCCATATCGGATACGACCAGGCCCAATCCGAAGAGTGCGCCGCACAGGAACGCGGCTAGACGGATCATGCCGGGCCCCCGGTCGTAATCTGTACCAGGGTTGCCGTGGCCATGCCCACGAGCATGAACACGCAGGTCGCCACCACCGACCGAGGCGATGCCCGGCCCAGGCCGCAGACACCGTGCCCACTGGTACAGCCAGCCCCAAGGCGAGTTCCGTAACCCACCAGCAGTCCGGCGATCACCAGCACCACAGTTCCGTTTGCGGAGAGCGCCGGCAGGGGTATGGGTCGGGCCGCCAATGCCAAGCCTGACGCCAGGGCAAGTCCTGCCAGAAACAGGACTGCACCGCTGCGCCCGCCGTCACCCGTCATGCCCAGTGTCTTGGCAAGCAGTCCCGAGATGCCAGCAACGCGCCCGAGAAGGAGTAGATAGGCTCCGGCCGCTGTTCCGATCATGGCACCGCCAGCGAGCGGCCAATACCAGGCCAGGTGAGAGAGCGTCATAGCAGGTCCACCGGCAGCTTGAGATATCGCACGCCGTTTTCCTCGGGCTCGGGCAGATGGCCGGCGCACATGTTGACCTGCACTGACGGCAGGATCAGCCGTGGCATCGGAAGTGTGGCATCACGAGCCTCCCGCAGTTCCACAAACATGGCTTCGCTCACGCCCTCGTGCACATGCATGTTTGTTGCCCTTTCGGCACCGATGGTAGTTTCCCATGCGAAATGGTCCCGGCCGGTGGCTTTGTAGTCGTGGCACAGGAATACGCGAGCGGCGTCGGGCAGGAACAGCAGGCGCTGGATCGAGCGATACAACTGGCGCGCTGAGCCACCTGGGAAGTCGCATCGGGCAGTGCCGTAGTCCGGCATGAACAGCGTGTCGCCAGGAAATACGGCGTCGCCGATCACGTACGCCAGACAAGCGGGAGTATGGCCTGGCACGTGCAGCGACATCGCCTGCAGATTACCGATGCGGAAGGAGGCACCGTCGGCGAACAGGTGATCGAACTGGCTGCCATCCCGCTTGAATGCAGTACCGGCATTGAAGAGCTTGCCGAAGGTTTCCTGGACTGCGGTGATGTGTTCGCCAATAGCCAGCGCGCCTCCCACCTGCTCCTGCAGCCATGGAGCCGCGGACAGGTGGTCGGCATGCGCGTGGGTTTCCAGCAACCACTGCACCTGCAGGCGCTCGGCACGCACGTAGTCCACCAACGCCGATGCGGAGGAAGTGGACGTGCGGCCTGCGGCCATGTCGAAGTCCAGGACGCTGTCGATGATGGCGCACGCTGAAGAAGTTGGATCGCGTACGACGTGGCTGGCAGTGAACGTAGCAGGGTCAAAGAACGTCTTCACGGAAGGTGAGGGAAGCAGGCCGGCACGCGCATCGCTGACCAGGCGCACAGCCTGGTCCAAGGGGGCGTCTACCGCTACGGATGGGATCATGGCTGGCTCCAAGAGGCTTCGCGACCTGAGAATTACATAGTTACGTAATATGTGCAACTATTGAAATATGCTAGATTGGACGCGTGCCCGCATGGTCTTTGCATCACATCACCTGCCCAAGTTGCCCTTACCCGTGACCAGCCCCCCATTCAGCCCGTCAGACCTAGCCACGATGAAGGAGCGCGTGCCTGAAGTGGCCGAGTTGCTGCGCTTCATGGCCACCCCCTCGCGCCTGTTGCTGCTATGCCAGCTCGCGCAAGGTGAAATGACGGTGGGCGGACTGGAGGAAGCCACCGGCATTCGACAGCCGGCGCTCTCCCAGCAACTGGCCGAACTCCGTCAACGAAAGCTCGTAGCGACCCGACGGGAATCGCGGTCGATCATCTACCGCATGGAAGACCCGCGCGTTGCAGCACTGCTGGGCGCGATGCATGGGATTTTCTGCGTGGACGATGCATCAACTTGACGTGATCTAAAGCGTCCTGGAAGGGGCGGGCTGGACTTCCTGACCCAGGGAATTTAGGCAACTGGCGTAGTCTGCCCCAAAACCCTTTGGCCACAGCGGGCCCGAGGTCTGCTGCGGCCTAGGGGTATTCATGAGGGAGGGGGTGGCTGTCTGCTTCTGGTCGGAAACGGACCCCGCACATGGTGACTATGTGAAACGCAGTGAGTACTCCCTCTTCCCGTCAGAAGCCGACGTGTTGTCAGTCAACTTGACGACCTAAGGACGAGCTCATCCAGAAACAGCACGCCGTGATGGGCCAGCGAGATCTCGCCGGGGCAGGGCGGATTGCCGCCGCCCACCAGCGCCGCCGCGCTGGCACTGTGGTGCGGTGCCCGGAAGGGCCGCTGCCGCCATCGCCTTGGGTCCAGCCCTTCGCCACTCACCGAGGCAATCGCGGCCAGCTGCAACGCCTCGGCTTCCTCGGTATCCGGCAACAGGCTGGGCAGGCGCGAGGCCAGCAGCGTCTTGCCGCAGCCCGGACTGCCGATCAGAAGCAAATGATGCCCACCCGCTGCGGCCACTTCCAACGCGCGCCGCGCATGCGCCTGACCGCGCACGTCGGCCAGATCGGGCAGCGGCAACGGCGTCGTGTCCACGCGCTCCACGGACGGCAATAGACGCGGATTGCCCAACCCGGCGCAGCACTCCAGCAGCGTGCGCGCCACACGCACATCAGCATGCTCGGCCAACGCAGCCTCGGCGGCATTACCCGGCGGCCGGCACCACCAGGATGCGCCCGGCTTCAGCGGCGGCGATTGCGGCGGGCAGCGCACCGGCCACCGGTCGTAGTTCACCGGTCAGGCCAAGCTCGCCCAGGAACTCGTATTGCAGCAGCGGCTGCGGATCGACCTGGCCACTGGCCGCAAGAATTCCCAAGGCAATCGCCAGGTCGTATCGCCCACCTTCCTTGGGCAGATCGGCAGGTGCGAGGTTCAAGGTGATACGCCGCTGCGGAAAGTCGAAGCGTGCACAGAGCAGGGCGGCTCGCACGCGCTCGCGGGATTCGCGCACGCTGGTCTCGGCCAGGCCGACAATCTGGGTGGCGGGCAGGCCGCCAGAGAGGTGCACTTCCACCCGCACCAGCGGGGCATCGACCCCGGCGCGGGCACGGCTGTGGACCAGCGCCAGGCTCATGTGTGGATTCCTGCAGAAAGACGCCTGATGGTGCAGCAGGTAATCTGCGTGGGACTATCGGGGTTTGCCGGCAATGCGTCTCGGGGTATTTCTGCCTGCAAAGGGTGCAGCGTGCGCATCGAGGGCAAATGATCTGTGCAGCGCGGCTCTGCGATGGCGGTCTCGCAGGTCTTGCGTCAGACAAGGCGTACTACAGGGTAGTGAAGGAAAGGAGCGAGCTGAAATGCAGTGCATTCGAGTACTGATGGCCCTCTCGCTCGCCATGGGCCTGCCGGGGTGCCGGGATGAGGTGGAGAGTTCAACGTATCCCATTGGCCAGACGGGAGAGACGTGCACAGCCTACAAGGGCTTCGACCGCCAGCCTCCTGAAGTAGTTGTGGCCGAGCTTGCCAAGCGAGGGTTGGATAGTCGCCGATTGGTGCATAGGACAGTCTGCGGCCCGATCACAAGTTGGGACATTCTCCCCGCAGGGGCGTCGATCGATCGGACACCTCCGCCAGACGCATATGTAAGCGTCCACCTGCTGGAAGACGGCTCGGTTTCCGTCAGTACAGACCGCCCCTGACGTTGGCGCCGCCCTTGATGATCGAGCGGCGGGCGAACAGACAAAAGTACGGATGGGCTCGCAGGCGGGGCGAGTGGCACCCAGGTGGGCTGGAAGGGTGACAACGATACGACCCTGCGTGCTGAGAGCGGCACCAGGACAGCGGCGGAGTAGACATTGAGTTTTCCACATGTCAGGAGTACCCGGGAAATGTACAGATTCAAGGCCGAAGTCGTTTCCATAGAGGAAGATGACTACTGCATCGTAGTTGGCTTGGCCGACAGCTCGACGAATCCGTCTCGTTACGTGGTATTGCAGAACGCGAAGGCGTATGACGACCAGGACGAAGAGTTGGGCATGGCGCACGCCCATATCGAGGTCGGTGGAGGTCTTGAGCCTTGCTATGGCGGTCTGGTGCATATCTCTCTGCGGCGCATGGAGCTTGAGCTGTCTCTCTCCGAAAGTGCACAGAGGAAGCTTGGGATCACTGGTGGGATTGCAGTGACACTGAAAACGTTGGACAACGGCAGCAAGCTGGAGGCCGCGTTGCGGAAAATCTGTGTTGCGGAGAGTATTCCGTTTGATCTGAAATGGTGATACGTCTCCGGAACGAATGGGCTATCCGCGCATGAGTCGCGAATGTCCCGTGATCATTCCTTCAGATGGATGGACGAAGTTGTCATGAACACACGCAGACTCATCTTGATTGCGCTGGGCATGTTGCCTGCAGCTGCAGGCTTCCCCGCAGGGAGTCCACGTGTGGACTTTGTATCGAAAGCCTTCCGCGATGGAAGTTTCATCCCGCATGTCTACAGCGAGCGGGATGTCCTGCGCCGCTATGGTGATGGCGAAATGGTCGCGGACGCGGCAGGGCTGATACGGCGTAGATATCTGGATCCAACTACCCGATTGGAGGTGCTGATGACCTCCAACCCTGACGTCGCTCCGGAGTTCCGAACCATCGATGAGATCCGCGTTTCATCGATCAGCGCAGGGCAACCCGCTGCAGGCAGAACCGAGAGCTTGCGGGGCGTGAAGCTGAAAGGCGTTGCCATGGGTGACCCGGCGTCCAAGGCTGCCAGCGCAGCAGGCGCGTATGGCCAGAGGGACACAGAGCAGGCAACGCTGGGCAGCTTCAAGGTCGAGCGCACCTGTGGGTTCTCGGAAGGTGGATCGAGCATTTGCTTCTACGTCCGGGATGGAAAAGTGGTTGCGATGGCACTGGGATTTGGCCCCTGACCAGTTGCTGTGCCCCTTGCGGTGCAGGCGCAGCGCAACTGTGAGCGTCAGCCTACGATGGCACTTCAGCGCTGAAGTAGTTGGTGGGATGGGGCTGGCGGCGGCCTGGCGCCCCAAGCAGGCACCGCTGCTCATCCAGCACCAACCCATTGAAGCGCCCAAACCGCGTCTCAATCCACGAAGGCCCCGCACTTTCCACCAGCAACCGCCCCTGGCTCTGGTGCAGATCCAGCCAACGCTCGAAGCTGATGCGCAGGCGCTCAATATCAGGCGCCCGCCACCGTGCATCGGCAGGCATGCGGATCAGCACGCGCGAGGGCGCGTTCTCCACGTCCATCACCAGCACGCCCTTGCACCGGATCTCGAACGATGTCGCCCTGGTATGGCGCGTATGCAATTCAAAGCCCTCGTGGGCTTTTGCGCTCACGAAGCCGAGTGCATCACTGTGCAGCAGGCGGTAATCGGCCGGCTGCAGCTTCTGGTAGGCCCACACCTGATCGCCCGCGGGTTCGGGCCACTCCACCCACATCGCGCCGATCACCGCGATGCACACCACCGCAGCGGCCAGGCCGTGCATCTTCATTCGTCACCCCGCACACAGGCAGAAAGGTACGCGCCGTAAGCGCGCGCTCAGTCCTTGGGTCGCATTCGCTCGTGGATGAAGGCGGTCAGCGCCAGATCGGCCATCACCAGCCCCTCCATCACCCGGTCGCCCACGTACTGTTCGGGCTCGCCGTTCTGGCGCGTGCGCTCGGCCGCCAGCAGGATCTCCTGCACGATGCGCTGGCCGGTGAGCGCGCAGTCGGCGTCGGACAACGCCATCTGCCGGCTGCGTAGATGGTGCCGCTCGGGCCAGGGCTGGCCATCGGCCGCAGCGCCCGCGCCGATGGCGTGCAGGATGGCGATGAGGCTGTTGGGGTCCGGGGCCGGAGCGCGTGACGGCGCTTCCAGGATCGGGCGTGGGGGCGGGGAGTGCGGTATGGTCATGGCGGGCTCCGTGCATGCAGGCGGACGCCGCCACCGATAAAGGTGGCGGACGGGGCGTGGCTCGAAAACCGGTGTGTGATGATCGCCGGCGGGCACGAGGCCCCCACGCCCCGCCCGCCATAGCCGGCAGACGGATTGCCAGCCGGCACCACGCAAGGTGATGCCGGCTGGCAAGCGCAAACTTCATCACAACAACGGGTTTTCGAGTCCCGACCACCGATGCACGGTGGCGCAGTAACGATTACCTGCTGTTGTGCGGAATGCCAACGGGTAGGGGTCAATGCCGCCAAATCCCGAGACGCATTTGGCATTGTCGCATAGCACCGGAAGCGGCGAGAGCCTTGGCGTGCTAGGCGAAACGGTGCTTCTGGAACGGAGTCGTCAGAACCTTCCGCAAGAGACGCAGGGAGCGGCAAATGCGACAGCACTCGCCCATCGGGCATGTGTGATCGCTCATGCAACCGAACCGCTGCGACACCCGCTAGAGGGTTTAAATGACTTCTTGCCTATTGAACCCACCGAGTGCCGCGCGCAATCTGACTACTGCTGTAGTCACGCGGGGCTGCCCTGCCCGCAGCAGGACGGTCTTGTAGCGTTTGAACGGATTCCACCCACTGGCGCAGGCCAATACAAGGATCACTGTACGTGTTACGCCGCAATCGACTTCTTCTGTCTGCGGGTCTGGTCCCGCTTCCGTGGTTCCTGTTCTGGACCAGCGTTGCCGCCGTGTTCGCGCCGGGCTACAACCCGCTTGCACAGCACGCCAGCGAGCTGCTGCAGGCGCCAACGCTCGCAAGCATCTGCGGCAGGATCGCCGCCCTCGGCTCCGGCGTGGCCTTCGTGGCGTTCTCCATCGGGGTATGGCGGGAGTCCGGCCGGCGGATTGCCGTAGGCGCGATCTGCTGGTTGGTCTTCGGTATATCCATGCTGACCAACGGGCTCTGGCCCATGGGCCATCCGATGCACGGCTTCTACACCATCGGTATCGCAAACATCATTGCACCCGCGATGTCGCATATCGAATTGAGCGCGTGGTCTGCAAACCGAAGGGCGTACGCCGTGACTGCTGCGGTGAGCGTCGCGGGGATTGTCTATCTCTGGTTGAACGTGGTGGGAGCGGATCCGGAGGGGTTCAGGGGGCTGACACAGCGCGTGTTTTCATCGATCAACTCGCTGTGGCCATTCCTGGTGGCGCTGTATCTGGTGCGCAGGGGTTCAAGCGCGCTGAAGGCGGAGCCTGTGAACTGATGGATAGGCATGCAGTTAGATGGACGGCTGTTGAGTGTGTGGCTTTGAGATGGGGATGAAGATCTTTTGTCGTCAGCTGATCTACGTTCAAGTGCACCACGGCCGCTACATTGCGCGCGTGGTGGGTGGAGACAGGACCATCCGTCGCCAGTGCCATGCCCTTGGCAATCGCGCGGGTCCGATCAAGGACTTCTCCGTCTTCCGGCCTCAGCTAAAGGAAATCTTCTCGGAACTCACGCTTGGGTTCTCACTTCAAAAGCCATGGGCGCTTCTGCACTTTGATCCGATTGAATATCCGATCACGAAGGAAGAAATCGCTGGGTTCCAGAAGGTTGCCATACGCAGCGGTGTGAGTTTCTGCTTTCTCTCCACGTGGGAGCAGCGGCATGACGACAAGGGTCTCTGAGAATGTTCAAGTAGTGGCCGCCGAGCCTGCCGTTGGGACCGGCTAGGCGCTGGCCTGTTGGCCGGGACCCGCCGCCCTAGGATCGCGCGTTAGCAAGGGGAAATCTACCAAACTATGTTTTATGGGTAAATCGTATAGCTAGTCCTAGGGTAGCTGGGCAGCCAACAGTCATCACGGCACTCTGAGAGAGGAAATGAAGCCTTCGGAGACTCAGGCGAAGATTGTGGCGAGCCAGCTTCTCATTCTTCTACTCCAAGAGTGAGCGTCTCGTTCGGCACCTTCTCGGGCCGGGTTGCCGCTGGATTTGGCACAGTCCTAGCTCTCCTTACTGTCAATCTAGATACTGTCTCTAAGTTCAACATCGCTGAGCGGTCTAAAATTCGCATCTTCCCTCATTCTTGTCTCGGCGGCCTTGGCTGTTATAGACGAAATGCTAGCCGCGCTCATAGCGGCTGGTACTACTGCAGCAATTGAAGGTGCAGCACACGACAAGGGTCTCGGGGCGCGACATAGAGATCGACAGGCCACGGCCATTTTTCAGAAGTGGAGAGTGCGTTGTTCTGACCGGGCAGTCTGTTTGCCTGGCGAGCTTTCGTCAAGGTACGGTCAGGGGGCTAAGTTTGGACGCATGTACACCAAGGTTGCTCAGGTCCAAGCGTTTGTTATCATCATTCAGGCCGTACTGTCACTGGCTGCCGCAGTCGTCATTGTCCTCAGCTTGGCGGCCTAACATTTGATTCAAGTCGAAGCCGTTTCGCGGGTCGGTTTAATTCCAGAGTCGGCGCCCTAGGAGATTTTCATGGCAGATACAGACGAGACATCACTGCAGGTTTTGCTAAAAGTTTCGTTTGAGAATTCCGTTTCGACCGAATCGCTCGTGGCAATACTCAACGCGCTGGAGAGTGCTGCGTACCAAGCGGAAACGGCAGAGCTAAGACAGCTTCGCCGTTCGTTTCCTTCATTGCCAGAAGTGGCAACGGATGCGGCCGCGTATCGGCTGCAGAATGAGAAAGGTCGTGTAGTTCGCTATTCAAGCGCGGATGACGGCTCAATTTTGCTTATAGGCGCAGTCGCTGGACTGTCCTACTACATTCTTGACAAGACACTTGGTCAGACGATCTCAGAAGCTTGGTCAGAGTCCGAGAGCCACGAGAGGCTCAAAGCATTCCTGAAGAAGCGGAGGTTTATCCGTTCACGTGAGGTGGAGCGGCGCATAAAATCTCCTTTGGAGCGCCGTGGCATATATGTCGAGTCTGAGTTCTCAGACGGCCCACAAGGTGAGCAACTGAAGCTTTTTGTTCACGTGCCGGATGAGTCAGGCGCTAACAATTCATTTGAGACGAAACCGCTTCGCGGTTCGGATTAATTCAGGCGCCAAGCGCCCACAGAGAGTCCTCGCAATGCCCAATCATCACGGAATTCTCATCATTATTCAAGGCCTGGCTGGTTCGGGGAAATCGCATTTAATACAGTTTTTGAAGTATGACTTCTTGATTGAAGAAAACTTTGCAGTCTCAGATGAATCTGAAGAGAGGAACATAAATGATCTTGCTGCCAACTTGCGCTGCGGACGCCGCTGCATTGTCTCAGAGAGGAAATATCGCTCTAATATAGAGCGGGGAAAATTCATAGCTAAAGTGCTACAAGCCGTTTCCCCGTCACATCCACCGACGATTAAGATCATCTGCTTTGAAAATGATCTAAAAGCAGCAAATTACAACTGCGAGAATCGAGGTAACAAGCCCGGAGACATTGGCGGGAGAGCGCATATCATTCAGAACGAATGCGACTCAAAGACGTACGAAATACCGAGCGACGCAGTCGTAATTAAGATACATCGCATGTCGACGCAGATCCTGACGCCATCTTCCGGTCCGCCGGAGGTAATATCATTGCGTGGAGTGGTTCGGAAAGACGCATAACAATTCGTTCGAGGCTGACGGCTTGGCCGCCACTTAACTCCAGCTCCGCTGCTGGCCGTTAGCCGACACCGAAGGAGCTTGCAGAATGAAGGGGATTCCCAAAGGGCAGCTGGGTTCCAATGGCAGCATTCGATCATTCCCTGGTAACCCTCCGATTCTTCGGGGACGACCTCCTGCCCGAAGAAGTCAGTGCCTTGCTCGGGGCGACGCCGACCGCATCGCATCACAAGGGCCAGGAACTCAGAGACAGCCGATCAGGCACCGTGCGTATCGCCAGGACTGGCAGCTGGCAACTTGATGCGGAGCGTCGTGAGCCTGAAGATCTGGACGCTCAGATCTTCGAGATCCTCGATCAACTCACCGGCGATCTCGCCGTATGGCAGGCTCTGGCACGCTTCCGACCTGATCTGTTCTGTGGCCTTTTCATGGGCAGCAGCAATGATGGTGTCTCGCTTTCGCCTCGCGCGCTGCTCGCCTTGGGTGAGCGCGGCATTGAGCTCGGGCTGGACATCTATGAAGCCGATGAAGAAGTGCGCAACGCCCAGCGCCAGCAGGCCATCAGTTGATGATCTCCCCACTCCCCGAAGCAACAAACGCCTTCAACTGCCGAACGAACTCCGCGTCGTAGGCTTCCCACTCCGTAACCTCCCCAACCACCCGCAACGGCTGCGCACTCCGATACGACCGCGTTGGGTTCCCGGGAAACTTCTTGTTGGTCACATTCGGATCGTCTTCAAACGGCCCGGTCGGCTCCACCACATACACGCGCGGTCGCCCTTCACCGCGGGCCATCTCCGCAGCCAACCCGGCGCCCTTGGCAATCGTGGTGAAGTAGATGTGGTTCATCACCACGCTGTCGCGATAGTTGGAGCGGAAGCCCGCGCTCAGCAAGTCGCCCACGGCCAGGTCAGCGCGGGTGCCGTGATAGAACGGCCCAGCCACCTGGTCGCAGGTGTCATGCGAAACGGGTGTCCAGTCGGTGTCCTGTGCCATTGCTGCTGCCCCTCTCTGTGCTGCCGGATCGACAGGCCGGCGAGTCTAGGGCGCCCGGTGGGCCTTGCTGCAAGGCCCCATCCGGGAAATAATCTGTAAACGGGAGGCGCAGTGCGCCTCCTTTTTTCATTCTGCGGCGCCGCGCCCTTCCAGCTCGCGCACGGCGGTTTCCAGCGCGTCCAGCTTCTGGCGGGTCTTCAGCAGCACGGCGCGCTGCACTTCGAACTCCTCGCGGGTGACCAGGTCGAGCTTGGCCAGGCCGGCCTGCAGCGCGCTCTTGAAGGTGGCCTGCAGTTCCTCGCGCGACTCGCGCAGGCCCGGCGGCACCAGGTCGCTGAGGCGACGGGCGAGGTCATCGATTTGATTCAGGTCGATCATGGGGTGCTCCGTGGGGGTGGGCCCGTGCATCCGGCGCGGGCAGGCCGTTCGGGCACAAGGATACTGCCGGCACCCACTGCCCGGACAGGCGGCAGCGGCTTCGCACGGGCCGTGTTCAGGCGCTATCCTCCACGCCGGAAGACAGGAGATAGACGATGAAGATGGTCATGGCGGTGATCAAGCCGTTCAAGCTCGACGACGTGCGCGAAGCGCTGGCCGAGCGTGGGGTTACCGGGATCACGGTGACGGAAGTGAAGGGCTTTGGTCGCCAGAAGGGCCACACCGAGCTGTACCGTGGCGCGGAGTATGTGGTCGATTTCCTGCCGAAGGTGAAGCTGGAAGTGGCGGTGACCGATGACCAGGTGGAGGCGGTGGTTGAGGCCATCGTGAAGGCCGCCGGCACCGGCAAGATTGGTGACGGCAAGGTGTTCGTGTACGACCTGGGCAGCGTGGTGCGTATCCGTACCGGCGAGTTGGACGCGGACGCGTTGTAACCCGCTCGGCGGGATGTTGTAGAGCCGAGCCCATGCTCGGCTGCACTTCGCGCGATGCAGGAACAGCAGCCGAGCGCGCGCTCGGCTCTACAAAGAGCGGTAAAGCGGTCGAGCGAGCTCGACCCCTACCGCCGCTTGGCCCACTTGTAGAACCGCTTCCAGCCCTGGCGCACGGCGGCGACCCAGCCCGGGTCGGCCACCAATGCGGCCTGCGCGGCGCTCGGCGCCTGGCCGGTCACGCGCTGGCGGATCTTCAGCAGGTTCTTCATGTCGCTGCGGCGCATCTGCCGGCTCAGCGGGCCGCGGCGCAGCCAGCGGGGTACGCGCCAGGCGGAGGTGAAATCCAGTAGCACCGGCACGCCGCCACTGACCACCACGTTGGTGCCATGCAGGTCGTTGTGGGTGATGCCGGCGGCGTGCAGACGGCTGAGCGCGTGTTGCAGCTGCTCGAACACGTCATTGCCGACGGCCTGCGCGGTGCTCAGGGTTTGGCCGGGGATGAACTCCATACCCAGTGCCAGGCCACCGAGGGTGCCGAGCAGCGCGGGGGCATGCTTCCAGCCGCCGAGGCGCTGCAGCATGCGGGCCTCGCGGCGCACCATCAGTCGCGCGATCAGCGAAACGGGAGTGCCGCGGTAGCGGGAGTAGTCCTTGATGACCGCCTCGCGCCCGTCCAGGCAGGTGCGGTAGACGTCGGGGGCCAGGAAACGTTCGCCGCGCTTGAGCAGCAGCGGGGAGGCGGCATCATTGCCGCAGGAGGAGGGGGGAAGAGCAGGAAGATGCATGTCGGGGTCTCGAACGACCCGGTGGGTGGCGCAAAGCGTCAAGCGAACCGGTGTTACAGGGAGTTACTAAGTTTTCGTTAATTTTAGTACTCGCCAGTTCGCTATTCCACGATTTGTCGGAGAAATGTCGGGGTCGTGGCTGGAACAGTTCGTCACGCAGAATCGGACAATTCCGTCTCACTTATAAGGGTTGCCCCGCTGGATCAATGAGTTGGGCGCGCTTCCAGCCCATTCATCGGCGGCGCGCTGAACGCCACGCACGTCCAGCTTGACCCCGGCGCACGCCCTGCCGACCATAAGCTGTTAACCCGCGACATCGGCGGCCGCCCCCCTCCGGCACGTCCCCGTCCCCTGCCGCGTTCCGAACCGGTGCTGGCCGCCTGGCCGTGCATCGCCCCGTTTCCCGTTCCGGCCGCGGCTGGAGGAAAGTGCTTTGATCATCAAAATCGTCATTGCAGCGCTGTTCGTGGCCTGCGTGCTGTACATCCACTTCCGTGGCAAGGTCCGCGCGCGCTGGTCGCGCCAGCTGCTGGACCACTCCAGTTTCATGGCCCCGATCAACGTGGTCATGTACATGTTCTCGAAGGTGCCGACCACGCCGTTCCTGGACCCTGGCAAAGAGTTCCCGCAGCTGGAGCCGCTGCGCCAGAACTGGCAGATGATCCGCGACGAGGCGCTGGCGCTGCGCGACGCGCAGAAGATCGCTGCCTCCAGCACGTTCAACGATGCCGGCTTCAATTCGTTCTTCCGTCGTGGCTGGAAGCGCTTCTACCTGAAGTGGTACGGCCCGTCGCACCCGTCGGCGAAGACGCTGTGCCCGAAGACCACGGCGCTGATCGAGTCGATCCCGGACGTGCGTGCGGCGATGTTCGCGCAGCTGCCACCGGGCAGTGAGCTGCGCCCGCACCGCGACCCGTTCGCTGGCTCGCTGCGCCTGCACCTGGGCCTGAGCACGCCCAACGACGATGCCTGCTACATCGAAGTGGACGGCATCAAGAAGAGCTGGCGCGACGGCGAGTGGATGATGTTCGACGAGACCTACATCCACCATGCGCACAACGAGACGCAGCAGGACCGGGTGATCCTGTTCTGCGACATCGCCCGCCCGCTGCGCTTCGGCCTGCCGGGGCTGTTCAACCGCGCGGTGGCGGCCACGCTGCTGGCCGGTGGTGCATCGCCGAACCTGCCGGGTGACCCGACCGGTGGCGTCAACAAGGCGTTCGGCAGTGTCTACAAGGTGCGCCTGAAGGCCAAGGCGCTGCGCGAGCGCAGCGTGGTGGCCTACCAGCTGATCAAGTGGGGCCTGGTGGTGGCGGTGATCGCCGGTATCTGGGCCCTTTGACTGTAGAGCCGAGCCCATGCTCGGCTGGGTTTACCGCAACCTGTCCGAAGAGCAGCCGAGCGTGGGCTCGGCTCTACAGAAAGCAGAAAACCCGCGCTGTCGCCAGCGCGGGTTTTTGTTTGGATCAACCCTTCAGTGCCGCCTGCACGAACGGCGGGGTCACCAGCACGCCGGTGTGCAGCGCGGCGGTGTAGTACAGGGTGTTGAAGGTCTTGGCGGCCGAGTCGGCCTGGCGGAAGTCGAAGCTGCTGTCGCCCTTGCGCGCCATGGTCACGCTCCACCAGCCGGTGGGGTAGCACGGCTGCGGGAACGGCAGGGTCTTGAACGAACCGAAGCCGGCCTTGCCCATCTCGGTGCGCATTTCGTTGATCAGGTCCAGCTGCATCAGCGGCGATTCGGACTGCTGCACCAGGATGCCGTCGTCCTTCAGGGCCTTGAAGCAGCTCTCGTAGAAGGCCTTGTTGAACAGGCCTTCGCCGGGGCCGACCGGGTCGGTCGAATCGACGATCACCACGTCCACGCTGCCGGCCGGGCAGTTGGCCATGTAGGCCACGCCGTCGTCGAACAGCAGCTCGGCGCGGGCGTCATCGTTGGAGTCGCACAGTTCCGGGAAGTGCTTGCGCGCCATCACGGTGACCTGCTCGTCGATGTCGCACTGGGTCACGCTCTCCACGCCGCTGTGCTTGAGCACTTCGCGCAGGGTGCCGCAGTCGCCGCCACCGATGATCACCACGCGCTTGGGTGCGGCATGGGTGAACAGCACCGGGTGGCTGATCATCTCGTGGTAGAAGAAGTTGTCCTTGCTGGTCAGCATGATGGCCCCGTCGATGGTCATCAGGTTGCCCCAGTCGGTGGTCTGGAAGATCTCGATCTTCTGGAACGGCGACTGCACCTCGTCCAGCTTGCCGGTGATGCGGTAGCCGATGGCCGAGCCGGTGCGCTCGAAGTGTTCGATGTACCAGTTGTTGCTGTCAGTCATTGGAAAACAGTCCTGTTCGGAGGGGTGGAGCCGGGCTGGCGGGCGGGGCCGCGTGGCACAGATGCCACATCCGGACGGATCGGCCCGTTCAGGTTGGAACCTGTCACGGGCGCGGGCGCGCATGATAACGAACCTGTGGGCATATAGGCGTTATCATGCCCCCCCCTTTTATTGCCAACAAGGCCGACTGAAATGACCGATTGGTCCCTCGACCAAGCCCGCAAGACCTACTCGATCCCGCATTGGGCGGACGGTTACTTCGACGTGGATCAGGCCGGGCACATGGTGGTGAGACCGACCGGGGCGGACGGCCCGGTGGTATCGCTGCCCAAGGTGGTGGACGCTGCGCGCGCGGCCGGTGCCAAGCTGCCGCTGCTGGTGCGCTTCCCGGACATCCTCGGCCAGCGCCTGGGCAAGCTGCAGGCGGCCTTCGCCCAGGCCCAGCAGGACTGGGAGTACAGCGGCGGCTACACCGCCGTGTACCCGATCAAGGTCAACCAGACCCGCGGCGTGGCCGGCACCCTGGCCAGCCACCACGGCGAAGGCTTCGGCCTGGAAGCGGGCAGCAAGCCCGAGCTGATGGCCGTGCTGGCGCTGTCGCGCCCGGGTGGCCTGATCGTCTGCAACGGCTACAAGGACCGCGAGTACATCCGGCTGGCCCTGATCGGCCGCAAGCTGGGCCTGCAGACCTTCATCGTCATCGAGAAGCCGTCCGAGCTGAAGCTGGTGCTGGAAGAGTCCAAGGCGCTGGACGTGAAGCCGGGCCTGGGCGTGCGCATGCGCCTGGCCTCGCTGGGCGCCGGCAAGTGGCAGAACAGCGGTGGCGACAAGGCCAAGTTCGGCCTGTCGCCGCGCCAGCTGCTGGACCTGTGGAAGTCGCTGCGTGACACCGAGTACGCCGACTGCCTGAACCTGCTGCACTTCCACATGGGCTCGCAGATCTCCAACGTGCGCGACATCGCCAACGGCATGCGCGAAGCCACCCGCTACTTCGTGGAGCTGTCGCGCCTGGGCGCGAAGATCACCCACGTCGACGTGGGCGGCGGCCTGGGCGTGGATTACGAAGGCACCCGTTCGCGCAGCTTCTGCTCGATCAACTACGGCCTGCATTCCTACGCCAGCAACATCGTGCAGCCGCTGGCCAATGCCTGCGAAGAGTTCGGCCTGACCCCGCCGCGCATCGTCACCGAGTGCGGCCGCGCAATGACCGCGCACCACGCGGTGCTGATCGCCAACGTGTCGGAAGTGGAAGAGGCACAGGAAGGCCGCGTGCCGGACCAGCACGACGACGAGCCGGCGGCGATCCGCCACCTGCGCGAGATCCACGACGAGCTGGACGTGCGCCCGGCGGTGGAACTGTTCCAGGAAGCGCAGCATTTCCATGCCGAAGGCCTGGCCAGCTACGCGCTGGGCCAGATCGACCTGCCGCAGCGTGCACGCATCGACGACCTGTTCTACGCCATCGCCCATGGCGTGCGTGCGCGCCTGAGCTACGACGAGAAGAGCCATCGCCCGGTGCTGGACGAACTGAACGAGCGCCTGGTCGACAAGTACTTCGTCAACTTCAGCGTGTTCGAATCGATCCCGGACGTGTGGGCGATCGACCAGGTGTTCCCGATCGTGCCGATCGAGCGCCTGGATGAAACCCCGGACCGCCGCGGCATCATCGCCGACATGACCTGCGACTCGGACGGCATGGTGGAAACCTATGTCGAGAACGAGAGCCTGGACAGCTCGCTGCCGCTGCACAAGATGAGGCCGGGCGAGAGCTATCGCATCGGCTTCTTCATGGTCGGCGCCTACCAGGAAATCCTGGGCGACATCCACAACCTGTTCGGCGATACCGACGCGGTGGAAGTGCTGGCCGATGCCGATGGCTACGCCATCACCCAGCAGCGCCGCGGCGACACCACCGACGTGATGCTGGATTACGTGGGTTACCGCCTGGACGAACTGCGTGCGACCTATGCGCAGCGCGTGGCTGCGGCGCAGCTGTCGCCGGAACGCGCGCAGGAACTGTCGGACGCGCTGGAAGCCGGCCTGACCGGTTACACCTACCTGTCCGACGAACCGCTGGTGTGATGGACGGCGCCGGGTTTGCCCGGCGCCACCGTTGCCGATGAGCGCGCGCGCGATCTTCCACCTGTTCCTGCATGCCGCCGTGCCAGCGTTGCTGGCATGGCTGTTCTGGCGCAAGCGCTTTGCCTCGGCGTGGCTGCTGATGCTGCTGGGCTGGATCATCGACCTGGACCATCTGCTGGCCGAGCCGATCTATGCACCGAACCGCTGCAGCATCGGGTTCCACCCGCTGCACACCGCACCGGCCATCGCGGTCTATGCGGGGCTGTGCGTGCCGAAGAAAACGCGGTTGTTCGGTATCGGTCTGATCATCCACATCGTGCTGGACGCGATTGATTGCTGGTGGATGCATCACCGTTGATGCTTGGTGCGTGTCGACCAAGGTCGACACCTACCGGGTGCACGGTGGCGGACGGAACTGACGGACTGCTTTGGTGGATGCCGACCTTGGTCGGCGCTTTTGATGCGTGTCGACCAAGGTCGACACCTACCGGGGGGGGCGGGTGAACCGGTAGCGCCGGGCGGCGCCCGGCGAGCGCAGCGGTGCTTCACGCCACCGGCAACCACAACGTCGCACGAAGGCCCGGCTGTGCATTCTCCAGCTGCAACCGCCCGCCATAGCTGGCGGCGATATCGCCTACGATCGCCAGGCCCAACCCGCTGCTGCCTTCGCGCTCGTCCAGCCGCACACCACGCTGGGTGACCCGTTCCAGCGCGTCTGCGGCCAGGCCGGGGCCGTCGTCGCGCACTTCGATGCGTAGCTGCCCTTCGCTGGTTTCCGCTTCGACAGTGACCTGCTGTTGCGCCCAGCGCCCGGCGTTGTCCAGCAGGTTGCCCAGCATCTCTTCCAGATCCGCACTGGCGCCGGCGAACTGCAGCGCCGGATCGATGCCTGCCGCCGTGAACGCGATGCCACGTTCGCCATGCACGCGTGCCATCAGCCGGCACATCGCCTGTGCGACGGCCGCCACGTCGGTGCGCTGGCGATGGTCGGCAGCCAGTCCTGCAGCCAGGTAACGGTCGACACTGGCCTGCATGCGCGCATTCTGCTCGCGCACGGTGGCACGCCAGTGCGTGCCGTCGCTGTCAGCTTCGGTGGCCAATACGCTCAGTGGAGTCTTCAGCGCGTGCGCCAGATCCTGTGCACTGGTGCGCGCGCGCGCGACCATGCGTTGCTGGTGGTCCAGCAGCGCGTTGAGTTCTTCACCCAGCGGTGCGACCTCCGCGCCCAGTCCCTGTGTGTCGATGCGCTGCGCATCGCCGCGACGTACCCGTTCCAGCTGCGCACCGAGGCGATGCAGCGGGCGCAGGCCGAAGTGCACCTGGCTGGCCAGCACCGCCAGCCACGCCGCGACCAGCACGCCCAGTGCGATGGCGGTGCGCTTGCGGAACGCGGCAACATCGGCATCCAGCGCGCTGCGGTCGGTGGCGACCACGGCCACGAACGGTTCGCTGGCGCGTGGCAGGCGCACCTGCTGCACGCGTGCACGCAGGAATTGTTGCAGCGGCCCGGGCAGATTGCGCGTGGCCGGCCCGGCGGCCTTCGCCGGCAGGGTTTCATCCCACAGCGAGCGCGACTGCAGCAGCACGCGGCCATCGGCACTGGCGATCTGCCAATAGGCGCCGGAAAACACGCGCTGGAAGCGCGCATCATTGGGTTCCTGGCGCAGGCGCAGCTGCCCGTCCGGGTCCACTTCGGCCTGTGCCAGCAGGGTCAGCATGTCCTGCTGCAGTTCGTGGTCGAGGCGGTCGCGCGCGCTGCGCTTGAACAGCTCGCCCAGCAGCGCGCTGGCCAGCAGCGAGACCAGCAGCAGCCCGACGCCGCCGGCCAGCAGCAGGCGCCGCCGCAGCGACGGTTGCCGGTTCATGGCGCGGCCAGCCGCCAGCCCTGGCCGCGCACGGTCTGGATCAGATCGATGCCGAGCTTGCGGCGCACGCGTCCGAGCAGCACGTCCAGTGCGTTGGAGTCCGGGTCGTGGCCGCCGTCGAACACCTGCTCGCCCAGCCGGTCGCGGCCGATCACTTGTCCGCTGTGGTGGATGAAGTAGCTGAGCAGGCGGAATTCCTGCGGACTCAGTGGCAGCGCCTGTCCATCCAGCTCGAAGCGGCCGGCGTTGACGTCCAGCTGCAGCGGGCCGCAGTGCAGGCGCGGGCTGGCGTGGCCATGGCTGCGGCGGATCAGGGCGCGCAGGCGCAGCACCAGCTCATCGGCCTGGAAGGGTTTGGTGAGGTAATCGTCGGCACCGGCATCGAAGCCGGCCAGCTTGTCGTGCCAGCGCCCGCGCGCGGTCAGCACCAGCACCGGAAACCCCCGGCCGTTGCCGCGCCAGCGCTCGATCACGCTCAGTCCATCCAGCCCGGGCAGGCCGAGGTCGACGATGGCGGCCTGCAGGTCTTCGATCTGGCCGATTTCTTCGGCCTCGCGGCCGTCAGCGACCACCGCCACCACGTAGCCGGCCTGTTCCAGCAGGGGCACCAGGCGCTGTGCCAGTGCGGCATCGTCTTCGGCCAACAGGATGCGCATCAGTCGTCGAGCTCCGTCTTCAGCAGCTTTCCGCTGCGCGCATCATAGTCCAGCTCCACCACTACGCCGTCGCCGCGCAGGATCTCCACTTCGTAGACGCCGTCGTCCAGCTCCACTTCCAGCAGCTGGCCCGGGTAGCGCTTGAGCGCATCGCGCACCACGCTCTCCAGCGGCACGTAGCGGCCCTGCTGCACGGCGCGACGCGCGACCTGCTGCGCCGGGTCCTGCAGGGGCGCGGCGGCGGTCGGGGCGTTGGCCAGGGCCAGCAGCAGGGGCAGGGTGGCGAGCATGCGGGTAAGGAAAGAGAGAGGGGTACAGGCGCGAGTGTGGCGGGGATGACTAACAGCCGGCTAACAGCCACGGCTAAGGCGCTGTTAACCGGGCCATGCATCGTGGCGTTGCCGGGATGGTCCGGCAACGAACAGGAGAACCCCCATGTTGAAGTCGCTCACCCTCGCCACTGTTGCCCTGCTTGCCGTCGCGCCGGCCGTACAGGCCGCGCCGCTGGGCATGGCCCAGGTTGAACAGACCCTGCGCAAGGCCGGCTACACCCAGATCCACGAGATCGAACGCGATGATGGCCTGTGGGAGGCTGACGTGAGCCGCGCCGATGGCCGCTTCAGCGAGGTCTACGTGGACCCGAAGACCGGCGAGATCTTCGATGAGCACAGCGGCCGCGCGCTGCTGACTACCGAGCAGGTGCTGGCACGGGCGCAGTCGCATGGCCTGCGCGAGATCCATTCGCTGGAACGCGATGGTGCTACCTGGTCGCTGGAAGCCCGCAATGCCCGCAACCAGAAGGTAGAGGTGCGCCTGAGCGGCTATGACGGCCGCATCCTGCACAGCGAGCGCGATGGCTGGCTGGATTGACGTTGGCCTCTGTAGAGCCGAGCCCATGCTCGGCTTTGCGGCCAACCGTAGCCGAGCATGGGCTCGGCTCTACAGGGGCTGGCTTACCAGCCGTACGGCGGCGGGTAATCCCAGCCCGGCCTGCGGCCGTAGTAGCCGCCATACGGGCCGAAGAAGCCCGGGCCCTTGCCCTCACTCACGTGGATGTTGAGGTTGACCCCGTGGGTCTTGCCTTCATCGGTGGTGTAGTTCTTGCTCAGGTTCAGCGTGGCCGCGTTGTAGTGGCTGTTGCCGCCGTTCTTCGAATAGCCGATGCCGGTGGTGAAGCTGCCGGACACCTTGACCTTGTCGTCGGTCACGTCGGCGATCTTCGCATCGTCGTGCACGCGCGGGCCGCTCTTGTCACCGTAATAGGTGCCGGGCGGGTCCTGCTGCAGGGCCGGGTCGTTGAGGTAGCGCATCGGCGCCTGCGGCAGCGTCAAGTCCAGGCCGGCAGCCTGCGGCGCAGTGGCGCCAGCGGCGGACTGGGCCAGCACGGTTCCCGGCAGGGCCAGGCACAGCAGCAGGGTCAGGGGGCGGATCATGACGGCGCTCCAGCGGACAGGTGGCCGCGCAACTCGCGGCGGTACAGGCCGACGCTAGCAGGGGTTGCTTGAATGATGCCTGTCGGCGCCGGATTGGGGTAGAGCCGGCCGCGGCCGGCTGCAGGTCACAACCGCCCGAACCCGAACAGCCTTTCCAGCGCATGCTTGCGCCGCTCGATCCGGGCCCGCAGCAGCTGGGCGCCGATCATCGAATAAGTGATGCCGTTGCCGCCGTAGGCCATGGCGAAATGGACCCGCGGTCCCCACTGCGCGTGCGGGCCGAAGAAGGGCAGGCCGTCGGCGGTTTCGGCGAAGGTGCCGGCCCAGGAAAAGGCGGGTATCGGATCCAGTCGCGGGAACCAGTGCCGCAGCTGCTTCATCAGCTTGCCGGCCTTGCCATCAACGCGCCGGTCGCGCCGGGCGGGGATATCGATGGCGTCGTCCAGCCCACCCACCAGCAGGCGGCGGTCGCCGGTGGCGCGCAGGTACAGGTACGGGCGGGCGCTTTCCCACACCATCGTGTTGCGCAGCCTGCCGAGCACGTCCGCTTCGATGGGATCGGTGATGAAGGCATAGCTGCTGCGGTTGCGCGCAACCCGCTGTTCCAGCCACGTCTGGTTGGCATAGCCCATGGCCAGGACCACGTGGCGGGCACGGACCGAGGCGCCGGCCTCGGTCATCGCGGTTACGCCCTGCGCGCCAGGCTTGAGCGTGTGCAGCACGGTGCGGTCGTGCACATGGCCGCCGCGGCGGCGCACTCGTTTGAGCAGGCCGTAGGTGAGACAGTAGGGATCGACCCGCGCCGCCTGGCGGGTCAGCAGGGCGCCGCCGGCATCCACGTCGAAACGCTCGCGAAGCGCTTCGCGGTCCAGCCAGCGGGCATCCAGGCCGATGCTGCGCCGCGCCTCACCTTCGGCCATCAGGCGCGGCACGTCGCGATGGCGGCTGGCCAGGTACAGGCTGTCCATGCGCTGGAAATCCACGTCCTTCAACCCGCGTGCCACTTCGCCCAGTGCCGGGATTGCCTCCGCGCAGGCCCGGTACGCCCGTGCTGCGGCGTCTTGCCCGTAGCGTTCGGCCAGTTCGAGCAGATGGGTATCGATCTCGTACTGCAGCAGCGCGGTGCTGGCCGCCGTGCTGCCCCAGCCGATGTCACGCTGCTCGATCACGGCCACGTCATGGCCATGGTGGGACAGCTCGTCGGCAATCAGCGCGCCGGTGATGCCGCCACCGACCACCAGCACATCGCAGCGCAGATCCTTCTCCAGCGGGGGGAACGCCTGGATCAGTCCGTTGCGTACGGCCCACCACGGGTAACCGCTTTTCAGGTCCATGCGTGCGTGGGGCTCAGGCTGTGGGTTTGCCGGTATGTGGCGTCTGGATCAGTTCGGACAGATCGAAGCCCTGCAGGCGGGCCGCCGCCAGATAATGGTCCTGCACGGTCGCGTCCAGGCGCGGCTCGCGCGCCAGCAGCCACAGGTACTTGCGATCCGGGCTGCCGACCAGCGACACGCTGTAGTCCGGGGCGATCTGGATCACCCAGTAGTCGCCCTTGGCGAACGGCAGCCAGCGCAGGCCCTTGGGCAGGAAGCTGACCTCCAGCCGCGCGCTGTCGTTGTCGACAGCGCAGGCCTCGCCGGTGGCCTCTTCGATCTCGCCGTCCATGCGGCAGCGGTTGGTGACGCCGACGTTGCCGTTGTCGAGCAGGGTGTAGTGCGCCGATACGTCGGTGCAGCCTTCCGGCTCGTGGCGCATCGGCAGGCGTGCGATCTCGTACCAGGTGCCCAGGTAGCGCGGCAGCTTGAGGTCGGCGACGGTTTTCAGCGGCGGGTGCTCGGTCATCGGCGGTCGTGGCAGGGGTGGGCCTCCACGATGCCGATGGCCTTGCCATGGGCGGGTGAAGCCGGGGCGATGGCCGTGTCCAGAACGTTCCGTCGCCCCGGCGGAGCGCCCGTTGTCACCGGCCTGGGGGTATCCTGCCGCCAGCGCCGTGTTTTCCTGATCCAACCGAGGTGGAGGTGCCGATGTACCAGGTGATCCTGTTGAAGAGTGAATCTGCGTTCGCGCGCGAACAGTGGCCGCAGGTCGACGAACTGGTCGACTACGAAGGTGTGAGTTACAGCCTGCGCGCCGGCCCGCGCCAGCCGCTGCCGACCGACCACGACTGGCACCCGGTGGCGGTGTACGCGCCCGATGAGATCACCGAGGAAGAGTTCCAGGACTGGTATGCGCTGCAGCAGCCGACGGTGGAAGAGCTTCGCCTGAAGTACTGATGCGCGACGCTGGCGGGGCCGCCCATCCGGCCTTGACCGGCTCTGCCGTATAGTCGCGCGCAGGCGCGGTGGTCCGCGCGAACCGGTGTGGCTGCGTGTCTTCTTTCCTGCGATCGATCCGTGCACGGGGGCCCTGGTGGGTCCTGCTGCTGTGCACCGCCTTCCTGCTGTCCGCGCCGGTGCTGGCGCAGGATGAGGACCCCACGCCGAAGCAGCAGCTGGCGGATATCGATTCCAGCCTGAAGGATGTGGAGCGCAAGCGTGGCGATGCAGAAGCCACCGAGACGCTGGCGATGCTGTCCGAGAATGCCTCGCAGGCACGGCGCGATGCCGAGGCGCTGGAAAAGGCGCTGCAGCCGCAGCTGGACCGACTCAACGAACAGCTGGCGCAGCTGGGAACGCCGGCAGAAGGGGCCGCTGAGCCGCCGGAGCTGGCGGCGCAACGGCGCACCCTCACCAAACAGCGTGACGGCCTGGCCGCTTCGGTGGTGCAGGCCAAGGCCAGTGCCGTGCGTGCGCAGCAGCTGGCGGCGGACATCGAGCAGCAGCGAGCCGCGCAGCGCACGGAAGAACTGGGCCAGAAGGTGGCCTCGCCGTTGTCGCCCGCGCTGTGGAGCAAGGTGGCCGAGCGTCTGCCGATCGATATCGCGCGGGTTGTGCCATTGGCCGGGCAGGGCCGCGATGCGCTGGTCGCCGGTATCCGCGCCCATGGCTGGGGCACGCCGTTGCTGGGCCTGCTGGCCGCGCTGGTGATGATGTTCCCGTTGCGGCTGTGGCTGCGCAGGCTGGGACGCCGCTTTGCTGCGTCCGAGCGTGCGCCCGATGGTCGCCTGCGCCGGTCCGGCCTGGCCATGTGGCTGCTGCTGGTGGGCACGCTGCTGCCCGGTTACGCCGTGGTGGTGCTGATGGCGGCGCTGGATGCCATCGATGCGATCGCGCCGCGCCTGCAGGTGGTAGCCGACGGCCTGGAGACCGCAACGTTCCGCGCGGCCTTCATCGCCGCACTCAGCGCCTGCCTGCTGGTGCCCAAGCGCCCGTCATGGCGGCTGTTGAACCTGGACGACACCGCCGCGCTGAAGCTGCGCAAGTACGCCTGGGGCGCGGCGGCGCTGGCCTGGCTGAGCACGGTGCTGGTGGCCCTGGACCAGGCCACGCGCACCAGCGACGTCACCACGGTGGCGCTGGACGGACTGATTGCGCTGACTTACCTCGGCCTGATCATGGCCATGCTGGTGACCCTGGCGCGCCTGCATCGCCGGCAGACCGCCGAGGCCGAGGCCAAGCTGGAAGCGCAGGCCGATGGCGTGGGTGCAGCCACGCCGGTGCGCCGCAGCAGCTGGCTGGTACTGGCCCGGGTAGCGGGCAACATCGCGGTGGTGGCCGCCATCATTGCCACATTGCTGGGCTACCTGAATTTCGCCAAGTTCGTGAACCAGCAATTGATCGGCGGCAGCATCGTGGTGTTGGCCGCGACGTTGCTGTTCAAGTTCGTCGATGACCTGAGCACGTGGATGCTCAACGCCGACAGCAAGGTCGGCCAGACCATCCTGCTCAGCACCGGCCTGAGCGTATCGCGGCTGGAACAGGCGGGCGTGCTGCTGTCGGCAGCGCTGCGTACCATCGTCGTACTGATCGCGCTGCTGGCGCTGGTGGCACCGTTCGGCAACATCGGCGCGGTGGTGGAGCGCTTCACTTCACTGTTCACGACCGGATTCGATATCGGTGGCACCAAGCTGGCACCGGCGGGGATCGTGTTGGCGGTACTGGCGCTGCTGGCCGGCCTGGCGATCACCCAGCTGGTGCAGCGCTGGCTGACCGACACCTATCTGCCCAAGACCGAGCTGGACCTGGGCGCGCGCAATTCGGTGAGCACCGTTGCCCGATACGTGGGCATCATCATCGCGGTGATCTGGGCGCTGTCGGCGATGGGGCTGCAGCTGAGCAAGCTGGCCCTGCTGGTCAGCGCACTGTCGGTGGGTATTGGCTTCGGCCTGCAGGTGATCACCCAGAATTTCGTCTCCGGCCTGATCCTGCTGGCCGAGCGCCCGGTGAAGATCGGCGACTGGGTGAAGCTGGGTGACCAGGAGGGCGACATCCGCCGCATCAGCCTGCGATCGACCGAGATCCAGGTGGGCGACAAGTCGACGCTGATCGTGCCCAACTCCGAGCTGGTCACCAAGACCGTGCGCAACATGACGATGGGCAACAACCAGGGCCGCATCCAGATCCAGTTCGCGGTGCCGCCCAGCACTGATGTCGGCAACCTGCGGCAGGCGCTGCTGGATGCGTACACCGCGCACACCAACGTGCTGAAGCAGCCGGCGCCGACGGTCTACATCGACAGCATTGCCGGTGGCCAGATCACCATCAACAGTTTCGCGTACGTGGCCAGCCCGCGGCAGGTGTATGCAACCCGCAGCGATCTGTACTTCAGCCTGCTGCAGATCCTGGCCGAGCGTAACATTCCGCTGTCGACCCCGACCGACATCCACATCATCCGCGACCCGCAGGAGTAGGGGTTGTTTTGCAGGGCTGCGCCCTGCACCCGCGGTAGTGCCGGCCGCTGGCCGGCAACTTCAACAGCAACAGCTGATTTCCTGCGGGATGGCGGGGTGGGTCCGGTTGCGGGAGGCGCCGTAAACCCCCAGGCCGGCCCAGCCGCTGGCGGCTGTGCGTTCGGGCGCTTGCGAAGCAGTGCTTCACAAGCAAAGCGCCCTCACCCATGGGGGCTTGGCCGCGGCATCCATGCCGCGGACACTCCCGCGACCGGACCCGCCCCGCCTTCGACAGTTTCCCGCGATCTGTCGGAAATGCTCTTGGGGTCAGATCCGTTTTCCGGAGGAAAACGGATCTGACCCCATCTTGATTTTCGATATCTGACAGAGTGTGTCGACCAAGGTCGACACCGCCCCGCCAAACCACGGATTGCACGCTGTTGCCGTTGCTTCTGAGGTTGCCGGCCAGCGGCCGGCACTACCACGGGTGCAGGGCGCAGCCCTGCAAAGAACCCTATCCCCGTGGTCGGCTGCGCGAGGGCACCAGTGCGAACGTATCCACCGCCAGCTTCTCGGCATGGTTCAACCACGCGCGGATCTCCAGATCATCCACTTCGTGGTCCAGCCCAAACGACACGTTGATCTTGCCGTCGGCATCGGGTTGCACCCACTGCTGGGCCAGCACCACCTTGCGCTGCGAGGACACCGCCTCGATCCAGAAACCGCGATCCGGGCGCGTGCTCGCCACCAGCTGCAGCATGTACTGGCCGGCACGGGTGCGGCGGCCCTTCTGGGTGATCATGTGCGCCTGGCGCACGCTCGGGCGCGGGCCCTGGAACGCATCCAGCGGTGCATCGACCGCGATGCCGCCGCGCAGGTCGTTGTCGCGGTACAGCTTGATGCCGTTGTCGCGGTTGACGAGCAGCGCACACCAGTCGCCGTCGGCCGAGCCGTCCTCGAATGCGGTGCAGCGATCAACATAGGCCAGCGTGTTGTCCGGATCCGCGTCATCGAACTGGCGCGAGGTATTCTCCAGGTAGACCGACTTCAGCCCCCAGTCCTTGTCGTACTCCAGCAGCACCGGCGGCTGCACGTGCTGCAGGCCGACCACGACCTGGTCATCGCCATCGATCTTCAGTTCGCGGGTCGGTTCACCCAGCCACAGTGAGCGGGCGAAGGCCAGGTACTGCGGGTAGTCGCGGCCACCATCGCGCCTGGCCGCCACGCTGGCGCTGGGTGCGCGTTGGCTGTCGATCAGCGAGCGGCCAAAGCCCATCGTCTTCAGGTTCGGGTCCAGCAGGCTGAGCAGGGTCGCACCCGAATCCAGGGTGGTGCCGGCGTCGGCGCTGAGCTGCTGCGGGGCAATGCCATCGCCCAGGAACAGCAGCAGGTTCTCGCGCTTCTGCCGGGTCAGGATGTGGGTCAGATCGTTGGGCATCGCCAGGTGGTCGGAGGCGATCACGATCAGCGTGTCCTTGCCGTACGGGCTGGCCTGGATGCGCTGCACAAGCTGCGAGATCAGCCGGTCGCTGCACTTGAGCGCGTTGAGCATGTTGATGTTGCCGTACTGGCTCTGGTAGCGCTCGCCCTTGCACGATACCGGCAGGTGGCCCGCCGGGTGGTGGGTGTCCATGGTCAGCGTGGTCAGCATGAACGGTGAACCGGCGCGCGAGAGCTGTTCGAAGCGCTGGTAGGCGGTATCCAGCAGCACGTCGTCGTGCACGCCCCAGGCCGAGTAGTGGATGCGGCCGATCTTCTTCTGCTGCTTGAACCAAGCGAGGTCATGCACTTCATCAAAGCCGTGGCTGGCCAGGAACTGGCCCTTGCCGGCGAACTGGCCGTTGGCCCCACCCAGGTAATGGTTGGTGTAGCCCTGCTGCTTCAGGTAGTCGCCCAGGCACACCGCCTTGGGCAGGAAGCTGCCCATGCGGTCCATGCTGTTTTCATCGCCCTGCGAGGTGGTCAGCGGCACGCCGCACATCGACGACACCAGGCCGGCGATGGTCCAGCCGCTGCCTTCGGCCGAGGCCAGCCCACGCACGTCCAGCGACTCGGACGCCAGGCGGTTGAGGTTGGGCATCAGGCCGGGAAACACGGCCTCGTCCAGATAGGTGCGTTCCAGGCTTTCGCCGTAAATCCAGACGATGTTGCGCGGGCGCTGTAGCGGCTGCGTCGGCACCTGGTACTCAGGGGCGATGCGGGCGAAGTCGACCGGGCGCAGCTGCTGGTACAGGCGCTGGCCGTCACGGGCCAGCGGGCTGATCATGATCGTGGCCACCCACACGGCCGCGAAACCGGCGAACAACGCGCCACCGTGGCCGGGCCGGCGCCAGCGCTTCACCCGTGTGGCGAACAGTGGCAGCAGCGAGACCAGCGCCAACACGATGAAGCCGGCGATGTAGCCCTTGAAGTCGGAGACACCGGCACCTTCCATGTCGGCGCCGAGGTGGTACAGGGTGGCGGCATTGAGCCCATCACCGGACAGCTTGTCGATCAGCCACCACGCGCTGAGCATGAGCAGCAGCAGCGAGAACGCGCCGGCCTTCCACCACACCCACTTGTCGGACGCGAGGAACAACCAGCACAACAGCAACAACGACAGCAGCAGTATCCAGAGCATAGGCAGCTTCGGCAGTGACGGGGTGGTGGTGATGGACGTCGTACCGACGCGTGTCCATCCGACCGGCGCTGCCGCAAGCACATGCATGTGACAGGCCGATGACCCGATAGTGCATGCACGAACCTGACTGAAATGTTTGTTGAAATGACGCGCGCGTAATCGCGCTCAGAAGGTAAAACGAGCGTGAAAGGGGTGGCTGGATTGCATTAAAAACTGCATGAATACGGGCGTTTTCGTCGATGCGCTAGCGATGCCCGCGTTCTTCGCGTGCCCGCGCACGACGGTCGAACAGCAATGCACTGGTTACGATGCCCAGGCCGAGCACCACGCCGATGAACAACAGGATCAGGGCGATGAGCGGGTAACCGAACAGGTGCCAGCCGGTGTCGATCCTCATCATCATCGCGGCGGCCATGATCAATGCGGCGCTGATGATGCCGGCCGCCACGCGGTTGGCGATCTTCTGCAGGTTCTCCATCAGCCGCGATTCTTCCAGGCCGGTGACCTTCATCTGCAGGCGGTTCTCGGCCAGCAGCGCCATGATGTCCGACAGCTTGCGCGGCCCATCACGCAGCAGCTGCTGCAGCTCCATCGCCTCGCTGGCGATGTTGGCTGCAGACAGCGATTTCTTCAGGCGCGCACGCATCACGTGCTGCAGCTGGCGCTCGACGATGCGGCGCGTGTCCAGCTCTGGCGCCAGCAGCCGGCACACGGTTTCCAGGTTGAGCAGGGCCTTGCCGAGCAGGCTCAGTTCCGGCGGCGTGCGCAGGCCGCAGGCGGTGGCGATGCGCACCATGTCCAGCACCACGCGGCCTTCGGAGAAGCTGCCACTGGCCGCATAGCGCGCGATCAGCTGACCGGTTTCGCGCAGGTAGCGCTCTTCATCGAAGGCCTCCAGCCGCGTGCTGATACTGATCAGGTCATCGGCCACTTCCTCGCCACGGCCGTCGACCGCCGCGAACAGGATCTTCAGCAGACGCTCGCGCAGGCGCGGCGGCATGTGCGCGACCATGCCCAGGTCGAAGATCGCCAGCCGGCCGTCGGGCATCACCCGCAGGTTGCCCGGGTGCGGGTCTGCATGGATCTCGCCATGCACGAAGATCTGGTCCAGGTAGCCGCGGATCAGCGCCGCCGCCAACGGGTCCATGTCCTGCTCGGTGCGGCGTACGCCGGAGATCGCATCCACGCGCACGCCGGTGGCAAGCTCCATCGTCAGCACGCGCTGGCTGCTGTAGTCCCAGATCGGCTGCGGCACCCACAACCGGCGGAACGGCCGCAGGTGCCGTCCGAAGCGCGCCAGGTTCTCGGCCTCGGCGTGGTAATCCAGCTCCTGCATCAGGGTCTTGGCGAACTCGTTGAGCCAGTCGCGCAGGCGCACGCGGCGTCCGACCTGGGTCAGGTGGTCGGCGGCCAGCGCGAAGCTGCGCAGTGCCTCCAGGTCCGAGCGCAGCTGCGCGGCCACTTCGGGCTTCTGCACTTTCACCGCCACCTGGCGGCCATCGTGCAGCACCGCGCGATGTACCTGCGCGATCGAAGCACAGCCCAACGGCTCGGGATCGAACGAGGCAAACAGCTTGTTCACCCCTACGCCCAGTTCCTGCTCGATGATCGCGTGGATGCGCTCGACCGGGATCGGCGCCACCTTCTCCTGCATGCGCTCCAGCGCCGTGGCGAACTCCACCGGCACCATGTCCGGCCGCGTGGATAGCATCTGGCCCAGCTTGACGAAGGTCGGCCCCAACGCTTCCAGGTCGCTGACGAACTGTTCCGGATTGCCGTCGGCGGGCACGTCGGCCTGGTTGCTTGCCGCATCCAGGTTCATGCCCGAGAACACGCCCGAATGGCGGTAGCGCATCAGCAGGCGCAGGATCTGGCTGCGCCGGCTCATGCCTTTGACCAGCGGGGGATTGCCATTGGCGGCGGACGGATTGCTCAAGCGGGACTCCCATGCGACGAAGACAGGTAGCGCCGGCTGCGGGCCGGCAATGTCCGGATTCCGCAGTGTCGCCGGGGGGCGGTGGGCATGCGGTGAACCCGGTGTCTTCCGCAGTCCACACCGGATCGGTCAGAATCCGCCTATTCCCTTTCTTGGACGCCCCATGGCCGGTGCCAGCCTGTTCGCCCTGCTCGACGATATCGCCACCCTGCTCGACGATGTCTCGGTGCTGACCAAGGTCGCCGCGAAGAAGACCGCCGGCGTGCTCGGTGACGATCTGGCGCTGAACGCGCAGCAGGTCACCGGGGTCAACGCCAACCGCGAACTGCCGGTGGTCTGGGCGGTGGCCAAGGGCTCGCTGGTCAACAAGGTGATCCTGGTGCCGGCGGCCCTGGCGATCAGTGCGCTGGAAGCCTGGCTGCACAGCCGCGGCTGGAACGTGCCCCTGATCGTGCCGCTGATGATGATCGGTGGTGCCTTCCTGTGCTTCGAGGGCGTGGAGAAGCTGGCGCACCGCTTCCTGCATTCGGCCGACGACGATGCCGAGCGCCAGACCGAACGCCGCAGGGCGCTGGCCGACGCGCAGGTGGACATGGTCGCGTGGGAGAAGGACAAGGTGAAGGGTGCGATCCGCACCGACTTCATCCTTTCGGCCGAGATCATCGTACTGACCCTGGGCGTGGTCGCCACCGCATCGTTCACCAACCAGCTGGTCACGCTGGCCGTGGTTGCACTGGCGATGACGGTCTTCGTCTATGGGCTGGTGGCGGGCATCGTCAAGCTGGATGACGTGGGCCTGTACCTGTCGCGCAAGGGTGGGGCTGTTGCCGCCTTCGGTCGCGGCCTGGTCGCGTCGGCACCGTGGCTGATGAAGTTCCTGTCGGTGGCCGGCACCATTGCCATGTTCCTGGTCGGCGGCGGCATCCTGGTGCACAACGTGCCGGCGCTGCACCACGCAGTACAGGCGCTGGGCGGCGAGGGCCAGTGGGGCTGGCTGGTCAGCGCGGCGGGCAACATGGTGGTGGGCATCATCGCCGGCGCCATCGTGCTGGCGGCGGTGACCGGGTTCCAGAAGCTGCGCGGCAAGTAGTCGCCGGCAGGTTCCCGGTAGAGGCCGACCTTGGTCGGCGCTTTGTTTCCCACGCGTGCCAACCAAGGTTGGCACCTACCAAAGCGGTTCAAGGTGGTCGGCATCGTCGCCGGCGGGTTCCCCGGTAGAGGCCGACCTTGGTCGGCGCTTTGTTTCCTGCGTGTGCCAACCAAGGTTGGCACCTACCAAAGCGGTTCAGGGTGGTCGGGATCATCGCCGGCGGGTCGCCGGGTAGAGGCCGACCTTGGTCGGCGCTTTGTTTCTGCGTGTGCCAACCAAGTTTGGCATCTACCAACGTAGTTTGCTGCGGGCCGGACGGTCAGCCTGCCTGCACGCGGTTCTTGCCCTGCCGCTTGGCGGCATACAGCGCGTCGTCCGCGCGCCGCAGCAGGGTTTCGGTGTCGTCGCCGGGTTGCCATTGCGCCAGCCCGGCACTGAAATGCACCGGTACGCGCCGGTCCTGCACGGTCAGCACGCGATGCGCCAGTGAACGCTGAAGGCGCTGCACCGTGGCCATGCTGTCGGCGCCCTGGGTTTCCGGCAGCACCAGTACGAACTCGTCGCCGCCCAGCCGCGCGATGCCATCGGTGGCGCGCAGCAGCAGCTTGCAGACGGCCACCAGGTGCTGCAGCAGTGCATCGCCACCGGCATGACCATGTGCATCGTTGGTCTGGTGGAAATCATCCAGATCGATCACCGCCACGCCCAGCGGCGAGTTGTTGCGTGCGGCACGGGCCAGCTCGCGTTGCAGCAGTTCGTCCAGGCCGCGGCGGTTCAGCGCCTGGGTCAGTGGATCGATGCGTGCCAGGTCACCGGCCGCGCGCAGTTCCTGCTCCAGCTCGGCGATGCGCTGCTCGGCACGCTCCACTTCCTGCCGTGCGTTGGCCAGGTGATCGCGCGCCTGCGCGGCCTGCTGCTGCACCTTGCCGGTGTCGCGCATCACGTCCTGTAGCAGCTGGTTGAGGTCGGCGATGCTGCGCGCCTCGCGCAGCTGCAGTGCGTAGCTGCCGATGCGATCGTGGTACTCGCCGGTGCTGGTGGCCATGCCATCCATGCGCTCGATGAACTCGCCCATCAGCCCGCGCATCGCCGCCTTCGAATCGTCGATGCCCTGGCGCAGCAGGCCCTGCTTGTAGATCACTTCGCGCAGTTCGGCGCGGGTGCGCTCGACCGCTTCAGCTTCCAACGGCCCGTCCAGCAGCTGGCGTACCGCGGCGATCTGGCCCTGCAGCCAGCTGCGGTCATCCAGCAGCTCGCTCACGTTCTCCAGCAGCAGCGCGAACAGCTCCAGCAGCAGTGCCTGCTGCTCCTGCCAGCTCTCGGCGCGCACGCCGACCTGGTGGCCAAGTTCGCGCACGCCCTGCTCGATCGGTTCCAGCGCCGTGCCTGGCTGCCACTGGCGCAGGTGCATGGCCAGTGCCTGCGCCTGTTCGCGCAGGTCCGGGTCGTGCTGCAGCAGCGCCACCACCGCGCCGCCCAGCAGCAGCCGCAGCTGCTCGGACAGGCGCAGGCTCTCGGGTTGCCCATCCGGCGAATGCTGTTCGATGGTGCGGATGTACTTGTCGATCAACTGGCGCATCGCGCGCCCGTAGCGCGGCCAATCGGCACTGGCCTGCGCCGACTGCAGGCGGTCGCCCATGTCGCCCAGCTCGCCGGGCAGGGTGGCCATGCCGTTGGCGAACGCGGCCAGCAGCGGTTCCGGCGCGTCGGCACCGGCGAACAGCTGCTGCAGCGCCACGCCACCGCCGCCCTGCAGCACCACGCGGTCGCCCAGCCCATCGTCCACCACCGCGCGCACGCGTGCCGGCGGCCCAAGGGCGGTACCGGGGGCAGGGCGGTGGTCGGGCTGGTCCGTCATGGAGCGAATCCTGGGGGCTGGCAGGGACTGGTTCCAGCATATCGGCGCGGCCGCCGACGGCTTGAACGGCTAGGATGGGCGACAGGATGCCGCAGTGGAGGTGGTGATGCGCGTGATGTTGCTGGGGGCGACCGGCCTGGTCGGTGGGCTGACCCTGCCTCGGCTGCTGGACGACCCGCGCTGCAGCGCCGTGATCGCCCCGACCCGTCGCCCGTTGGGCGCAGCCCACGGGAAGCTGGAGAACCCGGTACTGGCCTTCGATGCGCTGCCCGCCGCCGCCGGGTGGGCGGGCGTGGACGCGGTCATCTGCGCGCTGGGTAGCACCATTGCCCAGGCTGGCAGCCGCGAGGCCTTCCATCGCATCGACCATGATTACCCGCTGGCGTTCGCCCGTCTGGCGCAGGCGAAGGGGGCGCAGACCTATGTGCTGAATTCCGCAGCCGGTGCCGATCCGCGGTCGTCGATCTTCTACAGCCGGGTGAAGGGTGAATTGGAGCGCGATCTGCGCGCGCTGGGCTTCACCTCGTTGACCCTGGTCCGCCCAGGGTTGATCGGCGGCGAGCGCAACGAGGTGCGGCGCGGTGAGCGTCTCGCGCTGAAGGTGCTGGGCGTGCTGGGGCCGGTACTGCCGCGGGCGTGGCGGATCAACCCGGCGAGCGAGATCGCCAAGGCGCTGGTCGAGGCCGCGCTGGCCCCGCAACCGGGTGAGCACGTGGTGGCATCGAGCGCACTGGCCGGCTGATGTCGCGTGCGCTGCGCCTGACCCAGCTCCAACAGCTGCTGCGCCGCCATCGGCGGCCGGTGGCCGGCCAGGTGCTGGCCGACGCGCTGGGAGTCAGCCTGCGCACGCTGTACCGCGATATCGAAACCCTGCGCGAGCAGGGCGCCGACCTGCGCGGCGAGGCCGGCGTCGGCTACCAGCTGACGCCGAGCGATACCCTGCCGCCGATGACCCTGCCACCGGCCGAGATCGACGCGCTGGTGCTGGGCCTGCGCTGGGTTGCGGCCCGTACCGAACCCGCGTTGGCCGAAGCCGCACGCGATGCCCTGGCGCGCATCGCCCATGTGTTGCCCGCAGCGCGGCGCGAGGCCCTGCGTGACAGTGGCCTGCGGGTGGGCCCTTCGCGTGCGGCGGCCAAGGTTCCCCCAGCTCGTCTGCAGGCCGTGCGAGAGGCTGTCGGTTCACAGCAGCGCCTGAAGTTCGGCTACGAGGACGCGCACGGCCAGCGCAGCGAGCGCATCGTCTGGCCGTTCGCGCTGGGCTACTTCGATGAGGTGCCGATGCTGGCGGCGTGGTGTGAGCGCCGCGAGGATTTTCGCCATTTCCGCCTGGATCGCATCCGCCAGGTGCGCGTGTTGGAGGAGCACTACCTCGTACCACGCGCCACGCTGCTGCGGCGCTGGCAGAAGGCGCAGGGCATCGCGCCGGACTGGCTGGACCGTTCGTAGCGTCGGGTCCGCTCGACTGCTGCTGCGTTCTGCTTCCTGCCTCTGGGGGAGGGCGGCCTTCGCACTTTGCTCCTGGTAGGGGGCGAGCTTGCTCGACCGCCTTTGATCTTCGCGAACAGCAGTCGAGCAAGCTCGACCTCTACCAGGGCAGTGGCAACGGCAGTCGAGCAGGCTCGGCCTCTACCAGGGCAGGAGCGACAGCAGTAGAGCACGCTCGCCGCTACTGACAGAATCTGTCAGCAGGGCCGTACCACCATGATCGCTCCCAACAACGGAGCTTCCCCATGTTCACGCCCGGCACCCTGCTGCAGTACGTGCGCGACGTCGCCACCAGCGCCACCTTCTACAGCGGCATCCTCGGCAAACCGCCGGTCGAGCAGTCGCCTGGCTTCGCCCTGTTCCTGCTCGGCGATGGCGCCGCACTCGGCCTGTGGCAACGCGATGACGTGCAACCGCCGGTGTCTGCGCAGGCAGGCGCCGCCGAACTGGCGATGGTGGTCGCAAACCCCGAGGCCGTGCAGCAGATGCACGATGCGTGGCGTGGGCTCGGCGTGCAGATCCTGCAGTCGCCGGTGACGCTGGAGTTCGGCCACACCTTCGTCGGTGCCGACCCTGATGGCCACCGGCTGCGTGTGTACAGCCGCGCCGAAGGCATGGTCGCGCGCGATTGATCGCCCGCATTGTGTAGATCCACGCCATGCGTGGATGCCGGAAAAAAAACGCCGGGCAATGCCCGGCGTTCTCTCCAAGTCATGTGCCAACCAACGGTTGGCACCCACCGGTCAGGTGGCCGATCAGCTGGCCAGTGCCAGGTCGTCCATCATCGCGCGCAGGAAGCGGGCAGCTTCACCACCCGTGGCTGCGCGGTGGTCGAAGGTGACCGACAGCGGGATCACCTTGTGCGCTTCCACGCCGCCCATCACCGGGGTCATCTGGTGGCGGGCACGGCCGGCACCGACGATGGCCACGCACGGCGGCACCACGACCGGGGTCGCGTAGCGGCCGGCGAACATGCCGAAGTTGGACAGCGAGATGGTGTAGCCACTCAGTTCCGACGCCGCGATCGAACGCGATTCCACCTGCTCGCGCAGGCGGTTGACGCCTTCGCGGATGCCGCGTGCGTCGAGCATGTCGGCGTTGCGCAGGGCCGGCACGAACAGGCCGTCGTCGGTGTCCACGGCGATGCCGATGTCCACCTGCGCGTGCAGGGTACGGGTCAGCGCTTCACCGTCGAACCAGGCGTTCATCGCCGGCACCTTCTGCGCGGCGACCACGATCGAACGCACCAGGCGCGCGGTGACGTCGTTGCCCGGCAGCCAGGCGTGGATGTCGGCGTCGTCGTTCAGCGTGGTCGGCACGACCTTGCTGTGCGCATCGGCCATCACGCGTGCCATGTTGCGGCGCACGCCCTTCAGCGGTTCCGGCTGGCCCTTGGCGACCACGCCCGGCGGCTGGGTACGCATCGGCTTGCCGGCGGCGGACAGCGGGGTGCGGGCTTCGCTCTGCACCGGGGCAGACACCTGCGCCGGGGCCGGCGCGGCATAGGCAGCAGCGGCAACCGGTGCCGGAGCTGCGCCGAGCTTGGCGCTGCCGTTGGCGGCAGCCTGCTTGACGTCGGCCATGGTCACCGCGCCATCGGTGCCGGTAGCGGCCACGCGGCTCAGGTCCACGCCCAGCTTGCGCGCCATCGCACGCACGGCCGGCACGGCCTTGACGCCACCGACGGCCAGCGCCTGTTCGGCATGCACGGCATTGGAGCTCTGCATCGCGCCGACCACGGTACCGGCGTCATCGCGCTCGGCCGCGGCGGGCTTGGCATCCTCGGCGGCAACCGGAGCGGCCGCAGCCGGCAGCGGCGGCGGGGTCGGTGCGGCCGCCGGTGCAGCGTGGCCATGGCTGTGGCCGGTGTCCTGGCCATCGGCTCGCTGCGGCAGGTTCGGGTCCAGTTCGAAGCTGGCCAGCACCGAGCCGGTCGGGATGATGTCGCCGGCGCCGCCGGACAGCTTCAGCACCTTGCCGGAGAACGGCGAGGGCACTTCCACCACGGCCTTGGCGGTCTCCATCGACACCAGCGGCTCGTCCAGCTTGATCACATCGCCTTCCTTGACGAACCACTCGACGATGGTCGCGTCCGGCAGGCCTTCGCCCAGGTCGGGCAGGTTGAAGTTCTTGGTCTGGCTCATTTGCAGTTCTCTTCCAGCAGTTCCAGTTCGCGGGCCGGCAGCCAGCCCGTCGCGCCATTGGCGCGCTCGGACCACCACCACCCGCCGTGTTCGTGATGAAGCTTCACCATCTCGCCGCTTTCCACATCCAGCTCGCGGGCGTCGTAGTCGCACAGCGCTTCGGCGCGACCCTCGTCCAGCAGCTGCAACCAGGCGATGGGCGCCCATCCAGCGCGCCCATCGTTGGTGCGTACCCAGGCAAACGCCGGCCATTCCTCGTCACGGACACCTACTTCGACGATCTGGCCGGTGCGGAACCGGAGCGGGTTGGGATACTGGCTGCGGTAAGCCCCCAGAAGGCGGGCCCGCATGTCAGCCGGCCGCCACCGCGCGCTTGGCCGCAGCCACGATCCGCTCAACGCTCGGCAGGTACTTCATTTCCAGGCGGAACAGCGGAATGTGGGTGTCGTAGCCAGTGACGCGCTCGACCGGTGCCAGCAGGTCGTAGATCGATTCCTCGGCCAGGCGCGCGGCGATCTCGGCGCCGAAGCCCGCGGTCTTCGGGGCCTCCTGCACGATCACGCAGCGGCCGGTCTTGGCCACCGATTCGGCGATGGTGGCGAAGTCCAGCGGACGCAGCGTGGCCACGTCGATGACTTCGGCACTGATGCCTTCGCCGGCCAGCTTGTCCGCCGCTTCCAGCGCTTCCTTCACCTGCGCGCCCCAGGTCACCAGGGTCACGTCGGTGCCGTCGCGCAGCACGAAGCAGACGTCCAGCGGCAAGGCTTCGCCGTCGTTGACGACCACTTCCTTGTACTGGCGGTAGATGCGCTTGGGCTCCATGTAGATCACCGGATCCGGCTCGCGGATCGCGGCCAGCAGCAGGCCATAGGCACGCTGCGGCGACGACGGCAGCACCACGCGCAGGCCCGGCACGTTGGTGAAGATCGCCTCGTTGGCTTCGCTGTGGTGTTCCGGCGCGCGGATGCCACCGCCCCACGGCACGCGCAGCACCATCGGGCAGTGCAGGCGGCCACGCGTGCGGTAACGCAGGCGTGCCGCGTGGCAGACGATATGGTCGACCATCGGGTACATGAAGCCGTCGAACTGGGCTTCGGCCACCGGCTTCATGCCCTGTGCGGCCAGGCCGATGGTCAGGCCGGCGATGGTGGTTTCGTCCAGCGGGGTATCGAGGATGCGGTCCGAGCCGAAGCGCTGCTGCAGCCCGGCGGTGGCGCGGAACACGCCGCCGTTGACGCCCACGTCCTCGCCCAGCACCAGCACCGACGGGTCGTGTTCCAGCTCCCAGGCCAGCGCCTGGGTGATGGCTTCGATGAGGGTGATCGGGGTGGTGGTCATGCTCTCTTCTCCGCGCGCGACCGCAGCGCTGTCGGCGGCGTTGGTGTGCGCGCCGGGCGCGCCGTTCTTGATCTCATCCATGGCGCTTCTCCAGGGCGATCGCCTGGGCACGCTGGGCCAGCAGGTCCGGCGGCGGATCGGCATACAGGAAGTCGAACATCGCCTCGACCGGCTGCACCGGCGTGTTGAGGTACAGGTTCACTTCCTCGTCCACGCGCTTGCCGCACTCGGCGACCCAGGCGCTTTCCTCATCCTCGCTCCACACACCGGCGTTGATCAGGTACTTGCGCAGGCGCAGCATCGGCTCGCGCTGCCAGGCATCCTTCACTTCAGCATCGTCGCGGTAGCGGCGCGCGTCATCGGCGGTGGTGTGGTCGGACAGGCGGTAAGTCATCAGTTCCAGCACGGTGCCACCGTCGCCGGCCAGCGCACGTTCGCGCGCCTGCTCCATGGCAGCCAGCACGGCGATCAGGTCGTTGCCGTCCACCTGCAGGCAGTGCAGGCCGCCAGCCAGGCCCTTCTGCGCCAGCGTTTCGGCACCGGTCTGGGCCGAACGCGGGACCGAGATGGCCCAGCCGTTGTTGACGATGCACAGGATCAGCGGGAGCTTGTAGGCGCCGGCCGAATTCAGTGCCGCGTAGAAGTCGGTCTTGGAGCTGCCGCCGTCGCCGCACACCGCCACGGCGATCTGCGGTTCCTTGTTGAGCTTGAACTTCAGCGCGGCGCCTGCGGCATGCAGGCACTGGGTGGAGATCGGCACGCAGAACGGGAAGTCCTTGGCCGCGTTGCCGCCGTAATCGTTGCCGCGTTCGTCGCCGCCCCAGTACATCAGCACGTCGTGCGGGCGCACGCCACGCATGAACATCGCGCCATACTCGCGGTACGAAGGCGCGAACACGTCGTCCTTCTGCATCGCCGCGCCGATACCCACGTGCGCGGCTTCGTGGCCCAGGCAGGCGGCATAGGTGCCCAGCTTGCCGGTGCGCTGCAGTGCGATGGATTTGCTGTCGAACGTACGTACGAACAGCATCTGCTTGAACAGCGGTACCAGGACCTGGGGGTCGCGCAGCGACGCGGGCAGGTCATCGCGGACGAGTTTGCCGTCCGTATCCAGGTACTGCAGGTATTCGATCTTGAATTCAGCGGCAACCGTCATTGCGTACTGCACCTTCGACAGAGAAGTTACAAATGATATGAATCGCCATGTTAAGGAACGCGTACGGAATAGCCTTCCTGCGCCGCAACACGGCAACGCCCTGTTTTACCCCTGCCGGCGGGTGGGGGGCCAATAACAACAACGTATTCAGTCGTTGCTGCAAAGCATCAGAATACGCCTCTGGCTGACTGCTGGCGCAACGACCCGATCGGTTCCACGCGCAGGCCCCGCATCGGCCAATGCTCCACGGGGCACCGCACGCCCCGGTATGGACCCGGCGGCTGCCAGCGCGGCGGCAACGCGCTACCCTTGCCGCCCCCGATCTGGTCCCGCCCATGTCCGTCGACAACAACCAACGCGATCTCGAAGCCGGCATCCACACCGACCTGCAGGGACGCCTGACCTACGGCGGCTACCTGCGGCTGGACCAGCTGCTCAGCGCGCAGCAGCCGCTGTCCAACCCGCCGCACCACGATGAGATGCTCTTCATCATCCAGCACCAGACCTCGGAGCTGTGGCTGAAGCTGCTCGGCCACGAACTGCGTGCGGCGATCGGCTTCCTGCAGCGCGATGAAGTCTGGCAGTGCCGCAAGGTGCTGGCGCGCAGCAAGCAGGTGCTGCGCCAGCTGACCGAGCAGTGGTCGGTGCTGGAAACGCTGACCCCGTCCGAATACATGGGTTTCCGCGACGTGCTGGGCCCATCGTCGGGCTTCCAGTCGCTGCAGTACCGCTACATCGAGTTCCTGCTGGGCAACAAGAACGCGCAGATGCTGCAGGTGTTCGAGCACGACCCGGCCGGGCAGGCGCAGCTGCGCACCGTGCTGGAGGCGCCGAGCCTGTACGAGGAATTCCTGAAGTACCTGGCCCGCTTCGGCCATGCCGTGCCGGCGGTCTACGAGGCCCACGACTGGACCCAGCCGCACGTGGCTGACGACGCATTGCAGCCGGTCTTCGAACGCATCTACCAGGACACCGACCGCTACTGGCGCGAGTACGCGCTGTGCGAGGACCTGGTGGATCTGGAGACCGCCTTCCAGCTGTGGCGATTCCGACACATGCGCACGGTGATGCGCGTGATCGGCTTCAAGCGCGGCACCGGCGGCTCGTCCGGCGTGGGCTTCCTGGCCAAGGCGCTGGAGCTGACCTTCTTCCCCGAACTGTTCCAGGTGCGCACCAGCCTGCAGGCGGCACCCCCGGCAGAACTGGGCTGACCCCCATTCAGCTTGGACCCCGGCCATTGGCTGGATCGTTTCAGATGCAAGTTCAGCGAGCAGGCTGGCACCTGCCTCAAACGGCGTGTATTTGACGTGAACGGCAGAAGTCGGTGATCCTCGCGCGTTGCTCCAACTGCACAGCGGACGTGCTCGTCATCCACCGAACCAGGAAATCCGCATGAGCGTAAACGCCACTGCGAACACCCCAGAGCCGGCGCTGCCGGACTTCAAGACCACGCTGGGCCACCCGCGCCCGTTGTGGATGCTGTTCATGACCGAGTTCTGGGAGCGCTTTGCGTTCTACGGCATCCGCTGGGCGTTGGTGCTGTACATCGTCGCCCAGTTCTACAACGGCAGCGCTGCCGGTGAAGGCGACGCCAGCCGCATCTATGGCGCCTACCTGGCCCTGGTATACGCCGCGGCGATCTTCGGTGGCTACGTGGCCGACCGGGTACTGGGCTACCAGCGCTCGATCCTGACCGGCGCGATCATCATGGCCGCAGGCCTGTTCATGATCTCGCTGCCGCAGGAGCACATCTTCAAGCTTGGCCTGGCCACGATCATCGTAGGCAACGGCCTGTTCAAGCCCAACATCTCGACCATGGTCGGCAAGCTGTACGGCCTGAAGGACGAGCGCCGCGACTCCGGCTTCACCATCTTCTACATGGGCATCAACATCGGCGCGATGATCGCCCCGGTGCTGACCGAGTACCTGGCCCGCAAGGTGTTCGGTACCGACGCGATGCCGTCCTACAAGGTCGTGTTCATCGCCTCGGGCGTGGGCATGCTGATCTCGCTGGTGTGGTTCTACATCGGTCGCGCCGGCCTGAAGGGCATCGGTGCACCGCCGGCCGGCGCTGAAGGCTTCGGCCGCATCATCATGGTGCTGGCCGGTGCCGTGGTCGCCATCCCGGTGGCGTACTTCCTGCTGGCTACCGGCGCCACCGCGCTGGCCTGGATCCTGGGTGCGATGTTCACCGCGCTGGCCGTCCTGCTGCTGGTCGAGGGCATCCGCGAAGGCAAGGTGCAGCGCGACCGCGTGATCGCCATGCTGATCATCTTCGCCTTCAACGTGATGTTCTGGATGTTCTTCGAACAGGCCGGCAGCTCGTTCACCTTCCTGGCCGAGAACATCGTCAACCGCCAGTTCGGTGACTGGACCTTCCCGACCGCGTGGTTCCAGTCGGTCAACTCGGTGGCGATCATCACCCTGGCCCCGGTCATTGCCTGGATCTGGGTGGCCATGGGCCGCGCCAATCCGTCCATCCCGCGCAAGTTCGGCCTGGGCCTGCTGTTCAACGGCGCCGCCTTCGCGCTGCTGATGTTCGCCCTGTCGCAGATGGTCGTTGACGGCAAGATCCCGTTCTGGACCCTGTTCATGGTCTACGTCATCCAGTCCGTGGGTGAGCTGTGCCTGTCGCCGATCGGCCTGTCGATGGTGACGAAGCTGGCCCCGGTGCGCCTGGTCGGCTTCGGCATGGGTGGCTGGTTCCTGTCCACCGGCATCGGCAACAACCTGTCGGGCATCTTCGCCGGCGTGGTCAGTGGTGAAGGCGGCATGACGGTCGAGTCGGCCCTGAAGGGGTATACCTTCGGGTTCTGGGCCCTGATCGGCTCCGGCGTGGTGCTGTTCCTGATCGCCCCGCTGATCAACAAGCTGATGCACGGCGTCAAGTAATGATGAGAGGGTAGAAGGCATGCGAAGCAAGCTCGGTGGTGCAATGGTGGTGGTCTGTGCGGCGCTGATCGGCGCCTGTTCGCAACCGCAACCGCCTGCCGCCGCCGAGCCCACGCAGCCCCTGGATACCCGACCCACCGAGCCACCGGTTGCTGACCCCAGCGAACCGGTGGCCTCGGGCAACACCCCGGTGGCGGCGGACATCGCCGCCATCGCCGGGCTCGGCGCGCAGTTCGACCCGGCCCGCAACCCCGCCGACGACCTGGCCACCGCCAAGGTGGAAGCCCAGCGTGGCAAGAAGCGGATCCTGCTGGAGGTCGGCAACGCCGCCTGTGAGCGCTGCCGGGCGCTGGACGACGTGGTGGAAGGCAACGGCGACCTGCGTCGCTTCCGCGATGCCCACTACGTGTGGGTGAAGGTCAACGCCAGCGACGAGCAGCCCAACACCGCCTTCTTCGCCCAGTACCCGGTGATGGCGCGCGACTACCCGTACCTGCTCGCGCTCGATGCAGATGGCGGCCTGCTGGTATCGCAGGCCACCGGCGAGCTGCGCAGGGGCGAGGCGTTCCAGCCTGCGCGGGTGAGTGCCTTCCTCAAGCAGTGGGCGCCTGACAAACCGGAATAGGGTAGTGCCGGCCGCTGGCCGGCATGCTCTGGTGGGTGCCGACCGCTGACCGCCCACCCCGGTGGGTGCCGACCGTTGGTCGGCACTGAGGCGCATCCACGCCTGGCGCGGATCTACTGCGCGCACCGTCACACTCTCTGAATCGGCGTCTCAACTTCACCGTGAGCACGCCGTTACCGGCAAGGACCTCAGTCGACATCCCGTCGATGCAACCTTCCGGAACGCCCATGCACAGCGACCACGCCGAACGATTGCCCGAACCCGCCAGCGACCTGGCCGAGGGTGGGGCAGGCGAGGGCGTGACCCTGCCAGCGCAGGAGGCCCTGCTGGACGACGCGGGCACCGGCGAGGACGCCGTTGAACTGGCTCCGCCACGCCATCGCCTGCCGCAGATCGCGCTGCCCGACAACGTGGTGCTGAAGGGGGCGGTGCAGAAGCTGGTCGAGCAGAAGTCCCGGCTTGATGCGCTGGCCGCCGAAGGCCAGCTGGCCGGGCTGCTGCCGCCCGAATGGCAGGGCCACGGCGCGCGCGCGATCGAGCTGTCCACCTTCATCCAGGGCGTGCTGCCCTTCCTGCAGCCAGGCGAACGTGGCGAAACCGCTCCCGCGCGACTGCCGGTGCGGCACGTACTGGGCGATGACAGCCGCTGGGGCCTGGACGATGTGGCCGAACCCAAGTCGCTGGCTTGGTACCTGGCCAGTGACGAGCGCGCCACGGCCGGCAGCAAGGACGTCGCCGAGGCGTATCTGGTGGGCGCACTGGGCCTGGCGTGGATGCAGGAAGGTCGCAGCCGCCCCGGCTTCCTGCGCGCGATGGGCCAGGACAGCCTGGCCGCGCGGGTGACCATGCTCGGCTATCCGCCGGCCAACGAACTGGCGCTGTACAGCGTCACTGCGCACGGCCAGCCGCAGATCTGGTGCGTGCACGGGCGCCGCCGCATGCGCCCGCTGGTGGCGCCGTGGTTGAGCGTGCCGCTGCTGACCGCCTACGGCGTGCCGGCGCCGGTTGCGTGGCCGTCCAGCTTCCCGCCGGTGGAAGCGGTGGCCGAGCTGCTGGCGACCGCCCGCCTGGGGCGCGCGCTGCCGGAAGTGGACCTGGCCAAGGCCGTGGCGAAGATCGCCGAGGACGCCGCCTCTGACGCCTGGCAGCCGGTCAGCCTGCTGCAGCTCAACACCTGGTCACCGCGCTGGCACTTCTTCCTGGGCACCTTCGTCGGCCTGCCGTCGCTGCTGCTGGTGGCGGCGGCGCTGGCGCTGCCGGGGGCGGTCGAAGCAGCGACGGTGGCCGCCTCGCTGGGCTTCGCCGGCGGCGCCATCGCAGCACTGGCCGTGCCGTGGATCCACGCACGCCGCAAGCACCTCAGCTGAAAAAAGGGGACGGAGGGGATTAAGCCGCAATCAGCACAGGTGTGCCTGATGCGACTTAATCCCCTCCGTCCCCTTTTCTTCTAGACGCCTTCGCCCATCCGCTCCAGGCCTTCGCCGGCCAGGCGCAGGATCAGCTTCTCCAGCACCTGCTCTTCCTCCTCGCTCAGCACCGACATCAGCTTGCGGGTGATCTCGATCACCATCGGCGCGATGGTCTCGTACACCTCGAAACCGGCGGCCGACAGCGCCAGCACCGAGCGGCGGCGATCGTCGCCGTGGGTCTCGCGCTTGATGAAGCCGCGCTCCAGCAGGCGGGCCACGGCGCGGCTGACCGCCACCTTGTCCATCGCCGTGCGGTCGGAGACCTCGCTGGCCGAGGAGCCCGGGTACAGCGCCAGGATGGTGATGACCCGCCACTCGGGGATCGCCAGACCGTAACGATCGCCGTACAGCTTGGCGATGTTGCCGCTGACCCGGTTGGACAGCACGCTCAGCCGGTACGGCAGGAACTGTTCCAGGTCGAGCAGGACGTGCGAGGCACGCAGGCGGGTCGAAACGGGATCGGCGGGGCTCATGTTGCGGTGCACCTTGCTGGTGGTTTCAAGTGTAACTATAAGGGGTGGGTCCAGACCCTGCATTCTCGCCGGGTCCCTACCTGCCCGCACCTGGTTTGTACCGATGCGGTACCGATTCGGAGCCACGCCATGAATACCGCAGTCCCGACCGCCTCGCATCCCAACCCCGGCATGCAGGTCACCACCTTCGAGAACCCGATGGGCATCGACGGCTTCGAGTTCGTCGAATTCGCCGCCCCGGCCGGCCGTGGCCAGGAGCTGCACGAGTACTTCCGGAAGATGGGCTTCAGCGCGGTGCTCAAGCACAAGCAGCGTCCGATTACCGTCTATCGCCAGGGCGACGTCAACTTCCTGGTCAACGAAGACCCCGATTCGTTCGCCGCCGACTTCGCCGAAAAGCATGGCCCCTGCGCCTGTGGCTTTGCCATCCGCTTCAAGAAGCCGGGCCAGGAGGTCTACCAGACCGCGCTGGGCAACGGCGCCGAAGCCATCGCCTTCAAGCCGGACAGCAAGGCGGTCAGCGCGCCGGTCATCAAGGGCATCGGCGACTGCATGCTTTACCTGGTCGACCGCTATGGCAGCGCCGGCAGCATCTACGACGGCGACTACGAGCCGATCGCAGGGGCCGACCTGCACCCGTTCGGCTTCGGCCTGACCTTCATCGACCACCTGACCCACAACCTGTACTTCGGCAACATGCAGCAGTGGTCGGACTACTACGAGCGCCTGTTCAACTTCCGCGAGATCCGCTACTTCGACATCAAGGGCCTGAAGACCGGCCTGGTGTCCAAGGCGATGACCGCACCGGACGGCATCGTGCGCATCCCGCTGAACGAATCGTCCGACCCGAAGAGCCAGATCAACGAGTACCTGGACGCGTACAAGGGCGAGGGCATCCAGCACATCGCCTGCTTCACCGAGAACATCTACGAGACCGTCGAAGCGATGCGCGCGCAGGGCGTGGATTTCCTCGACACGCCGGAAACCTATTTCGACGTGATCGACCAGCGCGTGCCGAACCACGGTGAAGACGTGGCGCGCCTGGCCAGGAACAAGATCCTGATCGACGCCGATCCGGAAACCCACCAGCGCAAGCTGCTGCAGATCTTCACCCAGAACTGCATTGGCCCGATCTTCTTCGAGATCATCCAGCGCAAGGGCAACGAAGGTTTCGGCGAAGGCAACTTCACCGCGCTGTTTGAAAGCATCGAGCGCGACCAGATCCGCCGCGGCGTGCTGTAAGGTCCGCAGGCAATGTCAGCGTCCCGCCGGCATTGCCTGTCCGAATGGTAGTGCCGGCCGCTGGCCGGCAATCTCTGGAGTTCCCATGTCCCCCGCCATCACCGCCCGCGGCTACCAGTCCGGCTTCGGCAACGAATTCGCCACCGAGGCCGTCGCCGGCGCGCTGCCGGTCGGGCAGAACTCACCGCAGAAGGTGGCCCACGGCCTGTACGCCGAACAGCTGACCGGCACCGCCTTCACCGCGCCGCGCGGCAGCAATCGCCGCAGCTGGCTGTACCGGATCCGCCCCGCGGTGACCCATGGCGAGTTCACTCCGTTCGCGCAGTCGCAGCTGCAGTGTGATTTCGGCGCACAGCCGGCTTCACCGAACCAGCTGCGCTGGAGCCCGCTGCCGCTGCCGGAGCTGCCGACCGACTTTGTCGAAGGCCTGTACACGATGGGTGGCAACGGCTCGCCCGACGCGCATGCCGGCGTGGGCATCCACCTTTACGCTGCCAACCGCGACATGGTCGGCCGCTACTTCTACGACGCCGACGGTGAACTGCTGATCGTGCCTCAGCTGGGCGCACTGCGCCTGCTGACCGAGCTGGGCGTGATCGAGATCGAGCCGCAGCAGATCGCGGTGATCCCGCGCGGCGTGCGGTTCCGCGTGGAACTTCCCGATGGCCCGAGCCGCGGCTACATCTGCGAGAACTACGGCGCGCTGCTGAAGCTGCCCGACCTTGGCCCGATCGGTTCCAACGGCCTGGCCAACCCGCGTGACTTCGAGACCCCGCACGCGGCGTTCGAGGATGTCGATGGCGATTTCGAACTGATCGCCAAGTTCGAGGGCCGCCTGTGGCGCGCGCCGATCGACCATTCGCCGCTGGACGTGGTGGCCTGGCACGGCAATTACGCGCCGTACCGCTACGACCTGCGTCGCTTCAACACCATCGGTTCGATCAGCTACGACCATCCGGACCCGTCGATCTTCCTGGTGCTGCATTCGCCCAGCGACACACCCGGCACCAGCAACATGGACTTCGCGATCTTCCCGCCGCGCTGGCTGGTGGCGCAGAACACGTTCCGCCCGCCGTGGTTCCACCGCAACATCGCCAGCGAGTTCATGGGCCTGGTGCATGGCGCCTACGACGCCAAGGCCGAAGGCTTCGTGCCGGGTGGCGCATCGCTGCACAACTGCATGAGCGGTCATGGCCCGGATGCGCCGACCTTCGACAAGGCCTCCAATGCCGATCTGTCCAAGGCCGATGTGATCAAGGACACGATGGCCTTCATGTTCGAGACCCGCGCGGTGATCCGCCCGACCGCGCAGGCGCTGGCCGCCGGCCATCGCCAGGGCGATTACCAGCAGTGCTGGAACGGCCTGCGCAACAACTTCCGCTGACCCGAAAAAGGGGACGGAGGGGATTAAGCCGCAATCAGCACACGTGTGCCTGAAACGACTTAATCCCCTCCGTCCCCTTTTTCTTCAGGCGGCCTCGGTGAACGCGTCGCAATGCTCCAGCGGCAGCGCTTCCAGCAGGCGTTGCCGCACACGCTGGCAATAACCCTCCGAGGTCAGCCCGGGCAGCATCTGCATCGCCGAGTGCAGCACCTGCAGTACTTCACTTTCGGCGCGCGCCTGCTGCAGGTCGCGGAACAGCGCCGCCGCCTGCGGGTGGCGCTGCATTTCCAGGATGCCCAGTACATAGATGCGCGCGGCCACCAGCGAGCGGCGGCGCTCGCTGCCGGTTGCGGGTGCAGCCGGTGCCGCAGCCGGCGTGGCGGGTGCCGGTGCTGCCGCGTCTGCGGGTGGTGGCGGTGCGGCTGTGGCGCCGGTACCGGTGCTCAGGTAGCCGGCCTGCTCCAGCTGGATGACCATGGCGGGCGCGTCCTGGCCGAGCAGGCCGGTCAGGTCGGCGATGCTGCGCTGGCCGTCGCACAGGATCAGCAGCCGGCGCTGGCGCATGTCCAGCGGCGCGCGATGGGCCTGCAGCGCGGTTCGGGCGAGTTCGGTCTTGCGCGGTTGCATGGAAGGGACAGCCAAGTCGGTGCACGCCGAGCCTGAACGAAGGCGATGAAACCGCGATGACAATGCAGCGCCTGCACACGGGATGGGCTAGCGTGCAGCCATCTTCGTGCCAGGGAACCGCACCGATGAAGCACCTTCCGCTTGCTGGTCTGTTGCTCCTTTCGCTCACCGCCTGCAGTGCTGGCCCCGACAAGCAGGGGGCGGCCGGCAGTGGCAGCGACACCCCGGCCGAAACCGCCTCGGCGACCGGGCCCGCGCAGTCGGCGGATCCCGACCTGGCCGCCCGCCCGGCCAACGACCTCCGCAAGGACAGTCCAGCGCGCCTGGACGGCTTCGGCGGCGCAACGCTGGGCGCCGGCATCGCCGAGGTCCGCAGCGGCTTCGGCACGCCGCTGCAAGGACTGGGCACCGACGCCAGTGGCAAGCCCCTGCCGGCCGACGACAGCAACGACGGCTGCTACTTCCTGCGTCCGCAGGGCGCCGAAGACCCTCGCCTGATGATCGAGGCACGCAAGCTGGTGCGCTATGACGTGCGCAGTGCGGCGATCGTCGCTCCGGGCGGCGGCAAGGTCGGCATGACCCTGGGCGAGCTGCAGGTGCTGTACCCAGAGCGCGCGGACGTCGGTCCTGACAAGTACGACGAGAAAGCGCAGCACCTGCGCGTGCGGCCGGCGCAGGAAGGCGGGGCGGTCATCGACTTCGCGCTCGGCGCCGATGGTCGGGTCAGCGCCTGGCGCGTCGGCCAGACCCCGCAGGTCGATTACGCCGAAGGCTGTGGCTGATCCTTGATCCACCGCCCAGCCATGCGCTCGGGCCAAGCGTAGAATCGCGCCACCACTGCTGGGGAGTGCTCGATGATCGCCATTGCCATTGCCTGGTTCCTGCTCGGCCTGCTGTTGCTGGCGCTGGGCGGGGATTCCATCGTCAAGGCCGTGTCCGGCCTGGCCCAGCGCTTCGGGGCCAGCCCGTTCACTGCCGGGCTGCTGCTGCTCGGGGTGACCACCTCGTTGCCGGAACTGGCGGTCAATGCGCGCGCGCTGGCGGTCGGCCAACCGGAGCTGGCACTGGGCAATGCCGTGGGCAGCAGCATCGTCAACCTGGGCTTCACCCTGGCGGTGGCAGCCATCGCCGCGCCCCTGTTGCTGCGCGCGCGCCTGCAGACGGTGCTGTGGTGGTCGCTGCTGGTGGCCGGCGTGCTGCTGGTCCTGTTCGGGCTGGATGGTCGCCTGGCGCGCTGGGAAGGCGGCGTGCTGGTGGCAGGCTTCATCGTCATGCAGGTGCTGCTGCTGCGCCGCGGTCGCGTTGAGCGTGCCGAGGTGCGGGCGGCCATCGCCGAGTCCGCCCTGAGCCGCACCAGCCTGCCGTTGAACGTGCTGCGGGTGCTGATCGCAGCGCTGACGCTGTACTGGGGCGCGCGCCTGGTCGTGGGCGCCGCCGCTGACTTCGGTGCCGCGCTGGGCTGGACACCGCTGCTGGTCGGCCTGCTGCCGGTGGCGATCGGCACCGCACTGCCGGAGGTGGCAACCGCAATTGCTGCCGCGCGTCGCGGCCACGGCGACATGGTGCTTGGCCACGTGCTGGGCTCCAGCGTGGTCAACCTGCTGCTGGTGATCGGGGCGATGGCGGTGTTGCAGCCGTTGGCGTTGCCGGCCTCGTTCGTGCGCCTGGAACTGCCGGCACTGCTGGCGTTCGCCCTGGTGCTGTACCCGATGCTGCGTGGCGATCTGAAGATCAGCCGCAGTGAGGGCGGAATCCTGCTGGTCGCGTTCGCCGGCTGGTTCGTGCTGGAGCTGCTGCTGGTCGGCGCGGCATGAGGAAGTTCCGGCCGCTGGCCGGCAACCTCACTGCCTCTGACGGAACCCTTGCCACTGCCGGCCAGCGGCCGGCACTACCGGTTCTGCGTGGCTTCCTCTTCCCGCGCCGGTTCCGGCGGCGGAAGCTGCTCCTCGGCAGCCGGCTCGTTGCCCGGCAGGCTGGGACGGGTTTCCATCAGCAGCGACAGCGCCGCCTTGGCCATCATGTGGGCGCTGATCGGCGCGGTGATGAACAGGAATACGGTGATCAGCAGCTCGCGCGGCTGCGGGTCCTGGCCCAGGAAGATGTGGTAGCAGACCGAGCACACCAGCACGCAGCCCACGCCCAGCGTGCTGGCCTTGGTCGGCGCGTGCAGGCGCTTGAAGAACGTGGACAGCTTCACCAGCCCCAGTGCGCCGACCAGGATGAAGAAGCAGCCGAACAGCAGCAGGATCGACAGGCCGATCTGGATCGCGGTGATCATTCGACGATGTCCCGGCGCAACACGAACTTGCTCAGCACCACGGTGCTGCCGAAGCCGAGCATGGCGATGACCAGTGCGGCTTCGAAGTAGATCGCGGAGTTGAGGTACATGCCGAACAGCATCAGCTCGGCAATGGCGGTCACCGACAACGTGTCCAGTGCGAGGATGCGGTCGGGCACGGTCGGTCCGCGCAGCAGGCGCCAGGTGGCCAGCAGCATGGCCAGGCCGACCACGTGCATGCACACCACCAGCGTGGTCTGGATGATCTGGAATCCAGTCATGGGAAGATCTCCATCAACGGCGCCTCGTAGCGGCGCTTGATCGTATCGATCAGGTCCTGTGGGTCCTCCAGGTGCAGCACGTGCACCAGCAGGAACTTGCGGTCGTCGCTGAGCGCGGCCGAGACCGTGCCCGGGGTCAGCGTGATCATGCTGGTCAGCGCCGCGATGCCGTGGATGTTGGCGATGTCCAGCGGCAGCCAGATGAAACCGGGGTGGATCTTCTTCTCCGGGCCCAGCACCTGCAGGGCCACGCGGATGTTGGACATCAGGATGTCCCACAGGGTCACGCATACCAGCTTGGGCAGCGGCCGCAACGTGCCGATGCGCGCGAACTCGCGGTCCAGGCGTGCGGCGAACAGCGGCACCACCACGCCCAGCACCAGCCCCAGCACGATCTGGCCGAGGGTGAAGCTGTCGGACATCAGCAGCCAGAATGCCACCACCATGATGCTGAGCATCGGCGAGGGAATCAGGCGACGGAACAGGGAGCGCTGGGCGGTCATGGCTGGCGGATCTCCGGTGCGGTCGCGCGCAGCTGCTGCACGTACTCGCTGGGTTGCAGCAGCTGTGCGGCGGTGGCGTCGGTGTAGCGCATCAACGGTGCAGCGGCCAGCGTCATCCCGATGCCGTAGGCCAGCAACAGGCAGGCGGCGTAGAGCTCCACCCGGCGCAGAGGAGCCTTGCGCGGCTTCGGCGCCTCCGGATCGACAGGCGGCACGCGCCAGAACAGGCGGATGCCGCCGCGGGTCAGGCCCATGATCACCAGCAGGCTGCTGACCAGCACCGCGGTCCAGACCGGAGCGGTGTACTGCGCCGGCATGCCGGCCAGCAGTGCGGCCTTGGCCAGGAAACCGGACAGCGGTGGCAGGCCGGCCACCGACACCGCGCCGATCAGGAACAGCACGGCGGGTGTCTCCTTGCCCGGCATCGGCGCGACCACTTCCTTGCGGTCGCTGGCACCGCCGCGACGACGGCGGATCAGGTCGGCGATCAGGAACAGCGCGGCGGCGACGAAGCTGCTGTGCGGCAGGTAGTACAGGCCGGCCGACAGCACCTGCGGCGTGCCCACCGAGAAGGCGATGAACAGCGTGGCTGCCGACACGATCACCAGGTAGGAGATCAGCACGCGCAGGCGGGTCGCGGCGAGGGCGCCCAAGCCGCCCAGCACCAGCGTCGCCACACCGGCCCACAGCAGCCAGTCACGGCCGTAGCCGGCCATCGCGCCGGCATCGTCGCCGAACCACAGCATCTGGATGCGCAGCACCGAGTACAGGCCGACCTTGGTCATGATCGCGAACAGCGCAGCCACCGCCGCCGGTGCGCGTGAATAGGCTTCCGGCAGCCACAGGTACAGCGGCATCAGGGCGGCCTTGGCGCAGAACACCAGCAGCAACAGGCCCATCGTCGCCTTCACCAGGGTCAGCTGCGCCGGCGGTACCTCGGCGATGCGCTGCGACAGCTCGGCCATGTTCAGCGAACCCAGCGTGGCGTACAGCAGGCCCAGCGCGATCAGGAACAGGGTCGAGGCGGTGACGTTGAACACCACGTAGTGCAGGCCGATGCGCATGCGCAGGCCACGGCCACCACTGAGCAGCAGGCCGTAGGAGGCGATCAGCATCACCTCGAAGAACACGAACAGGTTGAAGATGTCGCCGGTCAGGAACGCACCGTTGAGGCCGACCAGCTGGAACTGGAACAGCGCATGGAAGTGCGGTGCGCGGCGGTCCCAGCCCGAGCAGGCGTGCAGCAGGCAGGGAATGGCCAGCAGCAGGGTGGTCAGCAGCATCCACGCCGACAGCCGGTCGGCCACCAGCGCGATGCCCAGCCGCGACGGCCAGTCGCCCAGCAGGTAGACGCTGATCTCACCACTGGCGGTGGTGGCAAACAGCAGGCCCACCGCCAGTGCCAGCGCCGACAGCGCGGTCCAGGCCACCGCGCGCTGCACCCTGGGGCCATAGCGGCGGTGTTCGACGAACAGCGACAGTGCCGCACCCAGCAGCGGAATCAGGATCGGCAGGATCACCAGGTGGTTCATGCGCGGTCCTCGCCCTGCCGTGGCGGCACGCGCTCATCCTGCAGGTCGTCATCCGGCTCGTGCGCGTCCACATGGTCGCTGTGGTTGTCGCTGCGGCTGCGCATGGCCAGCACGATGCTCACCGCGGTCATCGCGAAGGCGATCACGATCGCGGTCAACACCAGCGCCTGCGGCAGCGGGTCGGTGTAGTTGCCCAGGTGGCTGTCCACGCCTTCCTGCAGTACCGGCGCCTTGCCCAGCACCACGCGGCCACCGGCGAAGATCAGCAGGTTGGTCGCATAGGACAGGAAGGTCATGCCGAGGATCACATCGAAGCTGCGCGCACGCAGCAGCAGGTAGATGCCGATGGCGGTCAGCACGCCGATCGCGGTAGCCAGGGCCAGTTCCATCAGTGCATCTCCCCGGTGCGTGCCGAGCGGCGTTGCAGGTCGATCTCACCCTTGCGGGCGGTACGGGTGCGCGACGGCTTGATCGTGCCCATCATCGACAGCATCAGCATGGCACCGCCGAACACCACCAGATAGACGCCGATGTCAAAACCAATCGCACTGGCCAGCGGCACGTCGCCGATCAGCGGCAGGTGCAGGTCGAGGTGGCCGCTGGTCAGGAACGGCACGCCGAACAGCATCGACGCGCTGCCGCTGAGCAGGGCGATCAGCAGGCCCATGCCGATGCAGCGGATGTAGTCGAAGCCGAAGCGCGACTCCACCGACGCGGTGCCCTGGATCACGTACTGGATCAGCAGCGGCACCGCCAGCACCAGGCCGGCGATGAAGCCGCCACCCGGCGCGTTGTGGCCGCGCAGGAACAGGAAGATCGACACGGTCAGGGTCAGCGGGAACATGATCTGGGCCAGGTCGGCCGGCACCGGCAGCTTGATCGGCGGGCCGGGCATGATCTGCTCCGGCGCCATCCGCGTGCGCCGCAGCAGGGCATGCACCACCAGCGCGGCGATGCCGAACACGGTGATCTCGCCGAAGGTATCGAAGCCGCGGAAGTCGACCAGGATCACGTTGACCACGTTCTGGCCATAGGCCTCGGGCAGGGCACGGGCGAGCAGCTCGCCGGCCATGGTGTTCGGCGGCAGGGTCATCGCGGAGTAGGCCAAGGCGCCAAGTCCGGCACCGGCGATGATCGCTATCACCGCGTCACGGCGCTTGCGCCAGCGCGGCCGCTCCGGCCCGGACTGCGCAGGCAGGTAGTTCATGCCCAGCAGCATCAGCACCAGGGTCACCATCTCCACCAGCAGCTGGGTCAGGGCCAGGTCCGGCGCGGACAGGAACACGAAGGTCAGCGCCACCATCAGGCCGACGCCGCCGACCAGCAGCACCGCCAGCAGGCGCTGCTTGTAGATACGCAGGGTAGCCACCGCGCAGGCCATCATCACCAGCCACAGCGCCCAGCCGAGCAGCGGGATCGGCTGTGGCCTGGTCCAGTTCGGCGAGGCGGGGTTGGCCACGAACGGCGCGGCGGCGGCCACGATCGCCACCAGCACCAGGCCCAGCAGCATGCGCTGAAGGCTGCCGTTGGCGATGCCGTTGGTCAGGCGCATGGCCAGTGCGGAGATCGCGTCCAGCTGCGCATGGAACACATTGCGGCCAGTGCTGACGTTGGTCACGGCGTGCAGGTTGATCACCTTGCGCAGGCCGAAGTACAGCGCCACGCCGCCGATCACGCCGATCGCGCTCATCGCCAGCGGCAGGTTGAAGCCGTGCCATACCGCCAGGCTGTACTCGGGCATGGCGTCGCCGAGGATCGAGGCCGCAGCGGCGTGCAGCACCGGCGCTACGGTCAGTGCCGGTGCCACGCCCACCGCCACGCAGATCACCACCAGCAGTTCCACCGGCACCTTCATCCAGCGCGGCGGTTCGTGGGGCACGCGGTCCAGGTCGTGCGGGCCGGGGCCGAAGAAGGTGTCGTGCACGAAGCGCAGGCTGTACGCCACCCCGAATACGCCCGCCAGCAACGCGGCGATCGACACCGCCGTGCGCATGATTCCCGGGCCCCCGGCCGTGATCGCTTCGGCAAACAGCATTTCCTTGGACAGGAAGCCATTGAGCAGGGGGATGCCAGCCATCGCCAGCGAGGCGATGATCGCCAGCGCGCTGGTAAACGGCATCAGCCTGCGCAGGCCTCCCAGCTTGCGCATGTCTCGGGTACCGGTCTCGTGGTCGATGATGCCGGCGGCCATGAACAGCGAGGCCTTGAAGGTGGCGTGGTTGAGGATGTGGAACACGCCGGCCACCACCGCCATCGGCGTGGACAGGCCGAACAGCAGGGTGATCAGGCCCAGGTGGGAAATGGTCGAGTACGCCAGCAGGCCCTTCAGGTCATGCTGGAAGATCGCATTCCAGGCGCCGATCAGCAGGGTCAGTGCGCCGATGCCGCTGACCGTGTAGAAGAACAGGTCGCTGCCGGCCAGTGCCGGATGCAGGCGCGCCAGCAGGAACACGCCGGCCTTTACCATGGTGGCCGAGTGCAGGTAGGCCGAGACCGGGGTCGGCGCCGCCATCGCGTGCGGCAGCCAGAAGTGGAACGGGAACTGCGCGCTCTTGGTGAAGATGCCGGCCAGTACCAGGAACAGGGCGTAGGGGTACAGCGCGCTGGCGCGGATCTGCTCGCCAGCAGCCAGCACCACGTCCAGGTCGAAGCTGCCGACGATGCGGCCGATCAGCAGCACGCCACCGAGCAGGGCCAGGCCACCGCCACCGGTAATCACCAGCGCCATGCGTGCGCCTTCGCGGGCGTCCTGGCGGTGCGACCAGAAGCCGATCAGCAGGAACGAACTGATGCTGGTCATTTCCCAGAAGATCATCAGCAACAGCAGGTTGCCCGACAGCACCATGCCCAGCATGGCGCCCATGAACAGCAGCAGGTAGCAGTAGAAGCGGTGCGCGTTGTCCTGCTGGCTCAGGTAGTAGCGCGCATACAGCACCACCAGCGCGCCGATGCCGAGCACCAGCCCGGCGAACATCCAGGCCAGCCCGTCCAGTCGCAGGGTGAAGTCCAGCCCGATCTGCGGCAGCCAGGGCACCAGGGTGCGGACCACCTGGCCATCGAGCACCGACGGGGTCAGCCAGCCGAGGATGGCCAGCCCGCCCAACGGCGCCAGCGCCGCCAGCCAGGCAGCAGTCGAGCGCGAACTACGGGGGAAGGCCGCAACAGCCGCTGCCATCAGGAACGGCAGGGCCAGCAGCAGGGGCAGGCTGGGGAGCATGCAGGGAATCCATGATTCACGAGCAGGTCAGGGAGGATAACAGGCTGCGAAATGTCGCCGAAACCCATCGAACAGCGATCAATTGCATGTAACGTTCGCTGATTCATTTTTTCTGCGATGCAACATCACATTCCTGCATCCCTTCCCTGGCTGCCCTCGGGGGACACCCTACGCCCACGCAGGGAGACCGCAGGCCCTGTCGCACAGGGGCTGCCGTCGACGGGCGGGCAATGGGGAGCGGATCACCGGCGCAGGCTGGCAGGGCTCCCGTGGACTACGGGTGACGGAATCCGCCCGTTCAGGAAACGACGGCCGCTGTCGGCCGCCGCCAGGTCAGTAGCGCCAGTCCAGCTTGCGGTAGAACTTGGCCATCACCCAGGCCGGGCCGATCAGCAGGTAGGTCAGGTCGGTCAGGAAGCTGGGCTTGCGGCCCTCGAACTTGTGGCCGATGAACTGCGCGATCCAGGCCGCCACGAACACGCCCACCGCCAGCCAGCGCAGGGCCTGCAGGCCGATCTCGGCCTCCAGCAGCCGGCACAGGCAGCCGAACACGAAGAACTGGATGAGCATGCCGATGCCCAGCGGGCGCGACAACTTGTTGTAGAAGCACCACGCGCTGAACATCGCCAACGCCGACCAGATGCCGTACTGGAACCAGGTGATCAGCGGCGGCAGGCACCACAGCAGGGCCACCACCGACCACAGGATCGCCGGGACCGCCACCACGTGGATGCGCTGGTTGATCACATTGCGGTGGTCGTCGGAGTAGCTGGCGAAATAGCGGTCGATCGGCCGCGCAAGCTGGGTGGATGTCTGCATGCTGCGTCGCTTCCTCGGGCAACGGTAGTGCCGGCCGCTGGCCGGCACTCCAGAGCATAGCCGAGTTCGCGAGGTTGCCGGCCAGCGGCCGGCACTACCGCGATCAGAGCGCCCCCCGCCTTTCCGGCCGGGGGGACGCGGGGGGATCAGTCGACGCTGATCCCGGCCAGGCGCTGCAGCGCCTCGGCGTACTTGGCGCGGGTGCGCTCGATGATCTCGGCCGGGATGCTCGGGCCCGGGGCGGTCTTGCCCCAGTCCAGCGTCTCCAGGTAATCGCGCACGAACTGCTTGTCGTAGCTCGGCGGGCTGGTGCCCACTTCGTATTCGTCGGCCGGCCAGTAACGGGAGGAATCCGGCGTCAGCATCTCGTCCATGATGTACAGGCGGCCATCGGCGTCGGTACCGAACTCGAACTTGGTATCGGCCAGAATGATGCCGCGCTCGCGGGCGTAATCGGCCGCGAACTTGTAGATGCGCAGGGTGGCGTCGCGCACGCGCTCGGCCAGTTCCGCACCGACCTGCTTCACCATCGCATCGAAATCGATGTTCTCGTCATGGTCGCCGACCGCGGCCTTGGTCGAGGGGGTGAAGATCGGCTCCGGCAGCTGCTCGGCCTGGCGCAGGCCGTCGGGCAGGTCAATGCCGCTGACCTTGCCGGTGCGCTGGTAGTCCTTCCAGCCGCTGCCGATCAGGTAGCCGCGGGCGATCGCTTCCACCGGCACCGGCTTCAGCTTGCGGGTGACCACCGCACGCTTGGCGTACAGGGCTGGGTCCACGCCTTCGGGCAGCACGCTGGCCACGTCGATGCCGGTCAGGTGGTTGGGCATCAGGTGCGCGGTCTTGGCGAACCAGAATTTGGAGACCTGGCAGAGCATCTCGCCCTTGCCCGGAATCGGGTCAGGCAGGACCACGTCGAACGCCGACAGGCGATCGGTGGCGACCATCAGCAGGTACTCGCCCGGCGGGGTTCCGGCTGGCAGCCGCTCGCGCGGGATATCGAACACATCACGCACCTTGCCGCGATGGCGCAAGGGCAGGCCGGGGAGATCGGATTGCAACAGCGTGGTTGGCACGGGCACTCCTGGGGCGTTGTCGATACGGCTGCTGCCCAACGGACCCGGCGGGCCCGCTGACCAGCGGGCGGCCTAGTGTAAAGCGGTCCGGGCCCGCTGTGACGTAAAATGAGCGTCCATTTCGTCGGTCGACCCCGGAGCGCCATGCGCTGGTACGGAAAACTGCTCGGATTCATCGCCGGCGCCCTGCTGTTCCGGCCCAATCCGCTGTTCGGCGCGGTGGTCGGCCTGTTGATCGGCCACGCCTTCGATTCGGACTGGTTCCGCCTGAACAAGGAGAACCCGTACCGGGAGCTGGGGCTGACCTCCGAGGCCACCGATGCCGAGGTCGAGCGCGCCTACCGCAAGCTGATCTCGCAGTACCACCCCGACAAGCTGGGCGGTGCCGCCCCCGAGCTGCAGCAGCAGGCCGAGCAGAAGTCGCGGCGGATCAATGCCGCCTACGACCGCATCAAGACCCTGCGCAAGCGCTGATTCCAGAGTCCCGCCTGCGGGCGGGAGAACCTTTTCCCCGTTCCGAAGGCCCCGGCCATGTCCAACTGCCTCATCGCCCCCTCCATCCTGTCCGCCAACTTCGCCCGCCTCGGCGAGGAAGTCGACAACGTCCTCGCCGCTGGCGCGGACTGGGTCCACTTCGACGTGATGGACAACCACTACGTGCCGAACCTGACCATCGGCCCGATGGTCTGCCAGGCGCTGCGCAAGCATGGCGTCACCGCGCCGATCGACGTGCACCTGATGGTCGAGCCGGTGGATCGCATCATCCCGGACTTCGCCGAGGCCGGTGCCACCTACATCAGCTTCCACCCGGAGGCGAGCCGCCACGTGCACCGCACCATCCAGCTGATCCGCTCGCTGGGCTGCAAGCCGGGCATCGTGCTCAATCCGGCCACTCCGGTGGACATCCTCGACTGGGTGCTGGATGACCTGGACCTGGTGCTGCTGATGTCGGTCAACCCGGGCTTCGGCGGCCAGGCCTTCATCCCCTCGGCGCTGGACAAGCTGAAGGTCGTGCGCAAGATGATCGACGCCAGCGGCAAGGACATCCGCCTGGAGATCGACGGTGGCGTGAAGGCCGACAACATCGGCCAGATCGCTGCCGCTGGCGCCGATACCTTCGTCGCCGGTTCGGCCATCTTCAATGCCAAGACCAGCTATCAGGACGTGATCGCGCAGATGCGCGCCAACGTTGCCGCGGCGCGGGGCTGAACCATGAGCACGGTGGCCGTGTTGAACATCCGCCCGGCCACCGTGGCCGATGCCGGTCTGATCCTGCATTTCATCCGCGAGCTGGCCATTTACGAGAAGGCCGAGCACTCGGTGCAGACCGATGAGATCGGCATCGCCGAGAGCCTGTTCGGACCCGATGCCACGGCACGCGCACTGATCTGCGAAGCCGACGGCGAGGCCATCGGCTATGCGGTGTATTTCTACAACTATTCCACCTGGCTGGGCCGCAAGGGCATCTACCTGGAAGACCTCTACGTCAGCCAGGAAAAGCGCGGTGCGGGCGCCGGCAAGGCACTGCTGAAGTACATCGCGCGCCAGGCCGTGGCCGAGGGCTGCGGCCGTTTCGAATGGTCGGTGCTGGACTGGAACACCCCGGCCATCGAGTTCTACACCGCTGCCGGTGCCAGGCCGCAGGACGAGTGGACCGTGTACCGGTTGCAGGGCCAGGCGCTGCACGATTTCGCCAACGGGTGAGATGACGTGCATCCACGCATGGCGTGGATCTATTGCTGGGAAAAAAAAGCCACGCCAATCACTGGCGTGGCCTCGCTGCATGCGTGGGAGGCTGATCCTGCCTCCATCCATCGTCCCTGCTATGGCCTTCCATTCTCCAGCAACTGAATGACACCTGCGTGACATTCACCGCGGGCAAACAGCGCATTGCTAGCCTGTGCCATCCCCTCCTGGAAGTACCGCATGACCACCCCGCGCTGGCGCCTGATCCTCAATGGCAAATCCGCAGGCAACGAGGAACTGCGCGAGGCTGTCGGCCATTGGCGCGGGCAGGGCGTGCAGCTGGACGTGCGGGTGACCTGGGAGGACGGTGACGCCGAACGCTACGTGGCCGAGGCCATCGATCATGGCGTGGACGTGATCGTTGCCGCCGGTGGTGATGGCACGCTCAGCGCGGTGGCCGAAACCCTGGCGCATCGTGAGGAAGCGGCGGATGCGCTGCCCTCGCTGGCGCTGATCCCGATGGGGACCGCCAACGATTTCGCCACGGCTGCGGGTATTCCGACCGAGCCTGAGGGCGCGTTTGCGTTGATCGGACAAACCACGCCGCGTGCCATCGATCTGCTGCGCGTGGATGCCGATGGCACGCCCTGGTGGTGCGCCAACCTCGCCAGCGGTGGCTTCGGCACGCAGGTGACGGTGGAGACCGATGCCGGCCTGAAGAAGATGCTGGGCGGGCTGGCCTATGTGATCACCGGCATCGCCAAGCTGGGCCGCATCGAGCCGATCACCGCGCGGCTGTCCGGCCCGGATTTCGCGTGGGAAGGCGACTTCATCGCCCTGGGCATCGGCAATGGCCGGCAGGCCGGCGGTGGCCAGCAGTTGTGCCCGCAGGCCGTGATCGACGATGGGCTGCTGGATGTCACCGTGCTTCCGGAACTGGAAGGTGAGGTCACCGCCACGCTCGGCCAGATGCTGAAGTCGGGCACCCAGGCGGCGCTCGAACAGCTGGCCACGCGCGCGCGGCTGCCGTGGCTGCAGGTGGAGTCCGAGCGCCCGTTGACCCTCAACCTGGACGGCGAACCAGTCCAGGCCCGCCAGTTCCGCATCGCGTGCGTGCCGGGCAGGGTGCGTATGCACCTGCCGACCGGATGCCCGTTGCTGGCTGGGTAGGGGGTAGAGTCGACTGTTGGCCGACTGCTTTTCGTTCCGACGGCGTAAAACCCCGCGCTACGCGCGCAAGTCGACCAACAGTCGACTCTACCGGTCCGCGCCACCGGTCCCCGCGGCCGGCTCGGCCGTCCGGTGGTTCAGTTTCACAGGGTTCCCCTCCCGCCCCGGCTGCGATACAGTCAGGGGGTGTCCAGCCTGACGACCCCGCATACCCTTTCTTCCGCACGCCGTTGGTGGCGATGGTGGCCCGTTGCCGTCGTCCGCCCCCATAACGCTGTGTCCCGGAAGGAAAGTCGTCTTGAACTCGCACGCTCAGTTTCAGCAGCAGGCCGCTGAAGGCCACACCCATATTCCCGTCGTCCGTGAAGTGCTGTCCGACCTGGACACGCCGCTTTCGGTCTATCTGAAGCTCGCCGACGGCCCCAATACCTACCTGTTTGAATCCGTCGAAGGCGGCGAGCGCTTTGGTCGTTACTCGATCATCGGCCTGCCGGCGCGTCGCGTGTACGCCTTCCATGGCCACACGCTGACCGTGCGCGAAGACGGCCAGGTGGTGGACACCCGCGAAGTGGCCGACCCGTTCGCCGAGGTCGAGGCGCTGCGCAGCGCCCACTCGGTGCCGAAGCTGGACGGCCTGCCGGGCTTCACCGGTGGCCTGGTCGGCTGGTTCGGTTTCGAGTGCATCGGCTACATCGAGCCGCGCCTGGCCCCGCCGGCCGGCCGCGATGAGCTGGGCACGCCGGACATCCTGCTGCTGGACTCCAACGAGCTGGCGGTGTTCGACAATCTCAAGGGCCGGCTATACCTGATCGTGCACGCCGACCCGCGCGTCGACGGCGCCTTCGAACAGGCGCAGGCGCGCCTGGATGCACTGACTGCGAAGCTGCGTGCACCGGGTGCCGGCTATCCGGCGCCGCTCAACAGCGACGTGCTGGACGAGTCCGACTTCGTCTCCGGTTTCACCCGCGAAGGGTTCGTCGATGCGGTCCAGCGCAGCAAGGAATACATTCGCGCCGGTGACATCTTCCAGGTGGTGCTCAGCCAGCGCCTGAGCGTGCCGTTCAAGGCGCGCCCGGTGGATGTGTACCGCGCGCTGCGTGCACTGAACCCGTCGCCGTACATGTACTTCCTGGATGTCGGCGACCTGCAGGTGGTCGGTTCATCGCCGGAAATCCTGGTACGCCTTCAGGATGGCGAAGTCACCGTGCGCCCGATCGCCGGCACCCGCCCGCGTGGCGCCACGCCCGAGCTGGACCTGGCGCTGGAAGCCGAGCTGCTGGCAGATCCGAAGGAACGCGCCGAGCATCTGATGCTGATCGACCTCGGCCGCAACGATGCCGGCCGCGTCTCGAAGGCAGGTACCGTGGAGGTGGGCGAGCAGTTCGTGATCGAACGCTACAGCCACGTGATGCACATCGTCAGCGAAGTGACCGGGCAGCTGCAGCCGGGCCTGAGCTATGCCGACGTGCTGCGTGCCACCTTCCCGGCCGGCACGGTCAGCGGCGCGCCGAAGATCCGCGCGCTGGAAGTGATCCGCGAGCTGGAACCGATCAAGCGCAATGTCTACGCCGGCAGCATCGGCTACATCGGCTGGCATGGCGATGCCGATACCGCGATCGCGATCCGCACCGCGGTGATCAAGGAGGGCCGCCTGTACGTGCAGGCCGGTGCCGGCATCGTCTACGACTCGGACCCGGACAAGGAATGGGACGAGACGATGAACAAGGGCCGCGCGCTGTTCCGCGCCGTCGCCCAGGCCGCCAAGGGCCTGTGATCCTCCCCGTGCCGTGGCCTGCGCCGCGGCACCTTCCGCTGTTCCCATTCAAGACAAGGAGTACCGCATGAAGCTGCTGAGCGCATTGCTGTGGTCGTCACTGCTGGCCACGATGGCCCCGTCTGCGTGGGCGCAGGCCAACACGATTCCCTCACAGCCGCACCTGCTGGTGAAGGGGCAGGGCAGCCGCACGGTGATGCCGGACCGGTTCGGCCTGCAGTTGAACATCGAAGAGACCGACATGGACGCCGACGCCGCGCGCCGCCGCGTGCAGGACAACGTTGCCCGCGTGCTGGCACTGTTCAAGCAGCACAAGGCGGTGGAGGGCAGCGTGCGTGCGGACAACCTGCGGATCGGCCCGGCCACGCGCTATGAGCAGAACCGGCAGGTCTTCATCGGTACCCGCGTATCGCGCCAGCTGCGTGCCAGCTTCGCCAGCGTGAAGGCGATGCAGGATGTGCTGGGGGCGTTGAAGGCCAACGAGAACGTACAGGTGAGCAGCCTGGCGCCGACCTATTCGGGCGAAGTGGCGCTGCGCCGCGAACTCAAGGGCGAGGCAGCGGCCCAGACCCGCGAGTCCGCGCTGGGCCTGGCCAAGGCCTATGGAACAAGAGTGCGTGGCCTGTACAGCATCTCCGATGTGGCGCCGAACTTCGCCTATGGCGTGCAGGCGGGCAATTGGCCCAGCAGTGGGGATCTGGTGACGCCGCCCTCGCCGCCTGCGCCCGAGGCACCGATGAACAGCATCGAGACCACGGGCTCGCGCCTGCGCGAGTCGGTGGAAGCCGGCCCCATCACCTACACCGAAAACGTGTACGCCATTTTCCTCATAAGCGACGGAACCTGACCATGTTGTGGATGATCGACAACTACGACAGCTTCACCTACAACCTCGTGCAGTACCTGCAGACGCTGGGCGCCGAGGTGAAGGTGGTGCGCAACGATGCGATGAGCGTGGACGAGATCGCCGCGCAGAAGCCCGAGCGCATCGTCATCTCGCCCGGCCCGTGCACGCCCAACGAAGCAGGCGTGTCGCTGGAGCTGATCCAGCGCCTGGGCCCGACCACGCCGATCCTCGGCGTCTGCCTGGGCCACCAGGGCATCGGCCAGGTCTACGGCGGCACGGTCATCCGTGCCGGCAACATCATGCACGGCAAGACCTCGCCGATCCGCCATGAAGGCAAGGGCGTGTTCGCCGGCCTGCCGGACCGCTACCAGGCCACCCGCTACCACTCGCTGGTGGTGGACAAGAACAGCCTGCCCGATGTGCTGGAAGTGACCGCCTGGACCGAGAACGACGACGGCTCGATCGAAGAGATCATGGGCCTGCGCCACCGCCAGTTCCCGGTGGAGGGCGTGCAGTTCCATCCCGAATCCATCCTCACCGAACACGGCCACGCCCTGCTGCGCAATTTCCTGCAGCGCCCGGCGGCCTGATCCAAGGAGCATTCCCATGAGCTTCTCCCCCCAGGAAGCCCTGCATCGCACCATCGAACACCGCGAAATCTTCTTCGACGAAATGGTCGACCTGATGCGGCAGATCATGCGCGGCGACGTCTCGCCGATGATGACCGCCGCCATCCTCACCGGGCTGCGCGTGAAGAAGGAGACCGTGGACGAGATCGCCGCGGCGGCCACCGTGATGCGTGAATTCGCCCGGCCAGTGCCGGTGGCCGATACCTCCAACCTGGTTGATATCGTCGGTACCGGTGGCGATGGCTCGCACACGTTCAACATCTCCACCTGCTCGATGTTCGTCGCGGCCGCCGCCGGCGCGCGCGTGGCCAAGCATGGCAACCGCAGCGTGTCTTCCAAGTCCGGCAGTGCCGACGCGCTGGAAGCGCTGGGCGCGGTGATCGAACTGCAGCCGGATCAGGTGGCCGCCGCCATCGAGCAGACCGGCATCGGTTTCATGTTCGCGCCGATCCACCATCCTTCGATGAAGGTCGTTGCGCCGGTACGCCGCGAGATGGGCGTGCGCACCATCTTCAACATCCTCGGCCCGCTGACCAATCCGGCCAGCGCGCCGTCGGTGCTGATGGGCGTGTTCCATCCCGATCTGGTGGGCATCCAGGCCCGCGTGCTGCGCGAGCTGGGCACCGAGCGCGCCATGGTGGTCTGGGGCCGCGACAACATGGACGAGATCTCGCTGGGTGCCGGCACGCTGGTGGGCGAACTGCGCGACGGCAAGGTGCGCGAGTTCGAGATCCACCCGGAGGACTTCGGCATCGCCATGTCGGCCAGCCGCAACCTGCGCGTGGACAGCCCGGAGCAGTCCATCCAGATGCTGCGCGCGGTACTGGACAACGAGCCCGGCCCGGCGCTGGACATCGTTGCGTTGAATGCCGGCGCCGCGCTGTACGTTGCCGGCGTGGCCAGCGACATCGGCGACGGCCTGGCCCGCGCCCGTGCCGCCATCGCCAACGGTAGTGCCCGCCAGCGCCTGCAGCAGTATGTTGAGACCACCCGCGCGCTGGTTGCCTGAGCGCGCGGTTCAGCCTGACCCCGTCGATGGCCGATAATGGCCGTCCTCACCGCCCCCGCACCGAACCGAAGACGATGAGCGACATCCTGCAGACGATCCTGGCCCGCAAGGCCGAAGAAGTGGCCCAGCGCCGCGCCCAGCGCCCGCTCGAGGCGCTGCAGGCCGCCGTGGCCAGCGCCCCGCCGGTACGTGGCTTCGTGCGCGCCTTGCAGGCGGCGGTGGCCAACGGCGATCCAGCGGTGATCGCCGAGGTGAAGAAGGCCAGCCCGTCCAAGGGCGTCATCCGCCCGGACTTCCGCCCGGCCGACATCGCCGTCAGCTACGAGTTCGGCGGCGCCAGCTGCCTGTCGGTGCTGACCGACGTGGACTTCTTCCAGGGCGCCGACGCCTACCTGCAGCAGGCGCGCGAGGCGTGCACGCTGCCGGTGCTGCGCAAGGACTTCGTCATCGACGCCTACCAGGTGTACGAGGCACGCGTGCTGGGCGCCGACTGCATCCTGCTGATCGTCGCCGCGCTGGACGACACCCAGCTGGCCACGCTGTCCGAACTGGCGCTGTCGCTGGGCATGGACGTGCTGGTGGAAGTGCACGACATCGACGAGCTGGAGCGTGCGCTGCAGGTGCCGGCGCCGATGATCGGCATCAACAACCGCAACCTGCGCACGTTCGAAGTGTCGCTGCAGACCACGCTGGACATGCAGAACGCGGTGCCGCGTGACCGCCTGCTGGTCACCGAGAGCGGCATCCTTGGCCCGCAGGACGTGGCGCTGATGCGTGACGCCGGCATCCATGCCTTCCTCGTCGGCGAAGCCTTCATGCGCGTGGAAGAGCCGGGCGAGGGCCTGCGTCAGCTATTCTTCGCGGCATGACAACGCACTATCCAACGCCGCGCGAGGATGCGCCGCTGGTGGTCTTCGACTTCGACCACACCCTGTACGACGGGGATTCGGGCACCCACCTGTTCGCCTCGCTGATCAAGCGCAACCCGCTGCGCATGCTGGCGGCGCTGCTGGTCACGCCGATCGCCGGGCCGATGGTGGCGATGCTGCCGACCCGTCGCGCGGGCATCTCGGTCTATGTGTGGATCGGCAGCTTCGGCCTGCACCGTGCGCGTGACTTCAACAAGGTGATCGACGCCTATGTGCTGCGCAACCAGGCGCAGATGCGCGCCAAGCTGCTGCCGCAGGCGCTGGAGGTGTTCGCCGCGCACCGCGCCAAGGGCGACCGCGTGGTGGTTGCCACAGGTGCGCCGCCGGAGCTGGCGCGCGCGATCCTGGCTTTCGTGGCCCACCAGGACGTACCGGTGATCGGCACCGAGGTCGGCCCACGGCTGGGCGGCGTCGGCCCGACCCGCCACTGCCACAATGAAGAGAAGATGCGCATGCTGCGCGAGCGCGGCTACGGCGACATCGATATCGCCTATTCCGACAGCACCGCCGACCTGCCGCTGCTGCTGGCGGCCAAGGCGCCGGTAGTGGTGAACCCCAAGCCGGGCCGGGTGGCGTTCTTCCGCCGCGTGCTGCCGGCGGGCACCCGCATCCTCAACTGGGGTTGCGTGGACCGGGGCGGCGACAAGGCCTGATCCCGCCGCACGGTGATGGATCTGCCGGCCAGCGGCCGGCACTACCCTTCTCCGTCGCGGTTGTGCCGGCGCTTCTCTGTCCCGGTAGTGCCGGCCGCTGGCCGGCAAACGCTCAGCGGTACAGGTGCCCGTACACCGCGTGGCCAATCTGGAACAGGCTGATCCCCAGCACCAGCACGCCGACGGCCACCAGCACCCAGCGCTCCTTCACCCGCTTGACCAGGATGGCCGCTACCGGCGCGGCCATCATGCCGCCGATCAGCAGGCCGGCGACGATCTGCAGGTGCTGCACCCCCATCGACAGCAGGAAGGTCGCCGACACCGTCAGCGTGACCACGAACTCCGCCGCATTGACCGTGCCGATCGTGGTGCGCGCCTGGCCACCCCGGGCGAGCAGGGTGGACGTGGCGATCGGCCCCCAGCCGCCGCCACCGCTGGCGTCGAGCAGGCCCGCGAAGAAGCCCAGCACCGGTACCCGGCGGATCTCGCCCTTGGGCATCCAGCGTCCGGCCGCGCGGGCGAGGATGATGATCGCCAGCACCAGCAGGTACAGGTAGATCAGTGGCCGGATGATCTCGCCCGGGATCTGCGTGAGCACGTACGCGCCCACGGCACCGCCCACCGCGCCAGGCAGGGCCAGGCGCAGGAACAGGCGCTTATCGACATTTCCGGCTGCGAGGTGCGACACACCCGAGGCGCCAGTGGTGAACACTTCAGCGGTGTGGATGCTGGCGCTGACCTGCGCCGGGGGCAGGCCCATGCTCAGCATCACCGACGAAGACACCAGGCCGAACGCCATGCCCAGCGCGCCGTCAACCAGCTGTGCGCCCAGGCCGATGAGGATGAACCACCAGAATTCGCTGCTCAGTTCCATGCCCCGAGCCTAGCGCGCGAAGGAGTGCGGACCAAGGTCCGCACCCACCGGGTGCTCAACGGTCAACGGGTGCCGTACAGCACCACGGTCTTGCCACGGGCATGCAGCAGGCCGTCGGTCTGCAGCTTCTTCAGCACGCGGCCGGCCATTTCCCGCGAGCAGCCGACCAGGCGTGCCAGCTCCTGGCGGGAGACGCGCAGCTGGCTGCCCTGCGGATGGCTCATCGCCTCCGGTTCCTGCGCCAGGTCGTGCAGGGTGCGCACGATCCGGTCGGTAACGTCCAGGAATGCCAGGCGGCTGGCCTTGCGGCTGGTGTCGAGCAGGCGCTTGGAGATCTGCTGGCCCAGCGCGTACAGCAGGCGCGGGGCGTCGGCCGACAGCGGGCCGAGGAACAGCTGATGCAGGCGCTCGTAGCTGATTTCAGCCAGCTCGCAGGCGGTACGGGTCCGCAGGATCACCTCGCGGCGGTCCGATTCGACGAACAGGCCCATCTCGCCGACGAACTCGCCGGCACCGAAGTAGCCCAGCACAAGCTCGCGATCGTCATCTTCCTCGGCCATGATCGAAACCGAGCCGCTGATGACGTAATACAGGGTTCCCGCCGGGTCACCGGGTCGGAAGACGTCGGTACGGGTGGGATATCGCCGCCTGTGGCTGTGCGCCAGGAAACGATCGATTGTGGCGATATCCAGGGCCAGTGGACTGCTAGCTAGGCGCACGGTTGACACGATAGGGGCGCTCCCTCTGCGCATGAACGGATTCACGGGGTCGATAGCGGAGCTTAACCAGCGCAATTGTTAAGGGCAAACAGTGTGCCAGAACTCTTGCGTCTTCACGTTCCCCCCGGGGGCAGTTTGCCCCATAATTCCCCCTTTCCCTTCTTACACAGGAATCGACCGCCGTGGTCAAGCCGTTGCCTCGCCTGAGGCTGCAGGGTTTCAACAACCTCACCAAGGCGCTGAGCTTCAACATCTATGACGTGTGTTACGCGCGCACCGAAGAGGAGCGTCAGCGTTACATTGAATACATCGATGAAGAGTACAACGCCGACAGGCTGACTCAAATCTTGACCGATGTCGCCGAGATCATCGGTGCCAACATCCTGAACGTGGCCCGCCAGGACTACGACCCGCAGGGTGCCTCGGTGACCATCCTGATCTCCGAAGAGCCGGTGATCGACAAGAAGCAGGCCGGCAAGGAGCTGATTCCCGACGCCGTGGTCGCGCACATGGACAAGAGCCACATCACTGTCCATACCTACCCGGAAACCCATCCGCAGGAAGGCATCGCGACGTTCCGCGCGGACATCGACGTGGCGACCTGTGGCGTCATTTCGCCGCTGAAGGCCCTGAACTACCTGATCGAGAGCCTGGAATCGGACATCGTGATCATGGACTACCGTGTCCGTGGCTTCACCCGCGATGTGAAGGGCAAGAAGCATTACATCGATCACAAGATCAACTCGATCCAGAACTTCCTGGCCAAGAACATCAAGTCGCGTTACGAGATGTTCGACGTCAACGTCTACCAGGAAAACATCTTCCACACGAAGATGCACCTGAAGGACTTCGACCTGGACCAGTACCTGTTCGAGGAAAAGGCCAAGAACCTGTCGTTCAAGGAACGCATGAAGATCGAAGCGCTGCTCAAGCGCGAGATCGAAGAGCTGTTCCACGGCCGGAACCTGTCCGAGTAAGCCCCATGTGCGATGCCCGCAGGCATCGCCGCCCAGGCGGGACGACCCGCCCCGTGGAACCAGTGCCTCGCACGCGTTACAGTTCCACGGTGATGTACCGACCCACGGCCCGGTGTGAAAACACCGGGCCGTTTCGTTTTTCCCAAAAAGGTAAGGAGCCCCCACCCATGCCCTGGATCTATCTGCTGCTGGCCGGCCTGTTCGAGATCGGTTTCGCCCTCGGAATGAAGTACTCCGAAGGCTTCAGCAAACCCCTGCCCACCGTTGCCACGGTGGTGTCCGCCCTGATCAGCCTGTACCTGATGAGCCAGGCGATGAAGAGCATCCCCGTCGGCACCGCCTACGCGATCTGGACCGGCATCGGCGCCATGGGCGTGGCGGTGCTGGGCATCTACCTGTTCAACGACAGTGCGTCGCCGGCCCGCCTGGCCTGCGTGGGCCTGATCGTAGGCGGCGTGATCGGCCTGAAGCTGGTCTCGCCGAACTGATTGATGGCCCGACCAACGGTCGGGCCCCACCGTCGCCCCCGCACCTCCTGGTAGGCCCGCACCGTTGGTGCGGGCGACCCTTCAAATGCGGTAGGCGATGGTCTTCATCACCCTGGAAGCCAGCGCCATCGCGCCCGGGATCGGGAACGGCAGGCGGCGTGCGCCGGCCTGTTCGGCGTGCTCCGCATGGCGGGCCTCGTCTTCCTTCATCACCTGGATGACCGCGCGGCTGCGCAGATCGCCGGCCGGCAGGTCGACCAGGTGCTCGTCCAGATGGGCTTCCACCTGGCGCTCGGTTTCAACCACGAAGCCCAGGTTCCAGCCGTCGCCGCGCAGACCCGCCAGGGTGCCGATGGTGTAGCTGCCGGCGTACCACAGCGGATTGAACAGGCTCGGGCGGCTGTCCAGTTCATCCAGCCGGGTCGCGCACCAGGCCAGGTGATCGGTCTCTTCCTGGGCCGCTTCCAGCAGGTGTTCACGGGTGGCCGGGTCGCGGGCCACGGCCGCCTGGCCGAAGTACAGGCCCTGTGCGCAGACCTCGCCGACATGGTTGATCCGCATCAGCCCCGCGGCGTGGCGGCGCTGGGCGCGGTCCATGCCCGGCTCGCCGGTGCCTGCGGCCGGGTAGGGGCGGGCCGCCGGAGGGTTGCCGAACACCGTGTCCAGGGCGCGCTGCGCCTCGGTCAGCAGGTGGTCCAGCGGGGTGGTCTGGCGGAGCACGGTCATGGCGGCACGCGGTGGGGCGGGAGACCCGCCGATTCTCGCCCGCCCCCGCTCCCCTGCCAACCCGGGGCAGGGCCAGCTTGCACCGAGGGCGTGACCTGCGTACAATCCCGCCTCTTGCGCTTCACCTTTCACAACGCGTGGCAGAGTTCCGGCGAGTCCTTCGCCGCAATGAGCCCGACCTAACCTAGAGTTCTTCATGAGCACTTTCACTGCCAAGAACGAGACCGTCCAGCGCGACTGGTACCTCGTCGACGCCGAGGGCAAGACCCTGGGCCGTCTCGCCACCGAGCTGGCCCGCCGTCTGCGCGGCAAGCACAAGCCGGTCTACACCCCCCACGTTGATACCGGCGACTACCTGGTCGTCATCAATGCAGAAAAGATTGCCGTCACCGGCAAGAAGCTGCAGGACAAGATGTATCACCGTTTCACCGGCTACATCGGCAACCTGAAGACCGAATCCCTGGCCCAGGCGCTGGAGCGCCACCCGGAGCGCGTGCTCGAGATCGCCGTGAAGGGCATGCTGCCGAAGGGCCCGCTGGGTCGCCAGATGTACCGCAAGCTCAAGGTCTACGCCGGCACTGAGCATCCGCACGCCGCACAGCAGCCGCAGGTTCTGGATATCTAATCATGGCTATCACTCAAAACTACGGCACTGGCCGCCGCAAGTCCTCCACCGCTCGCGTGTTCCTGCGCAAGGGTTCGGGCAACATCACCGTCAATGGTCGTCCGCTGGACGAGTTCTTCGGTCGTGAGACCGCGCGCATGATCGTGCGCCAGCCGCTCGAGCTGACCAAGAACACCGAAAGCTTCGACATCCTGGTCACCGCCGCTGGCGGCGGCACCACCGGCCAGGCCGGTGCGATCCGCCTGGGCATCGCCCGTGCGCTGGTCGAGTACGACGAAACCCTGAAGTCCGAGCTGCGCAAGGCCGGCTTCATGACCCGTGACGCCCGCGAAGTCGAGCGTAAGAAGGTCGGTCTGCACAAGGCCCGCCGCGCCACCCAGTTCTCCAAGCGCTGATTTACCGCGCCTGGTTGGGCTCCTGCGGGAGCCCGCTGGTTGGAAAAGCAAAAGCCCGGCTTCGGCCGGGCTTTTGTCGTTTTGGAGTCAGGCATTTCGTGGTTGCCGGCCAGCGGCCGGCACTACCCGGGGTTTCGCATCTCGGAAGGGGTGGGGTCAGAGCCTTTTCCTTTGGAAAAGGATCCGACCCCGGGCCTCTCTCTGGAGAGGAGCCCCCTTGTTGTTCAAGGGGGGGGGGGGGGGGGGGGGGGGGGGGCGCCGACAGGCGCGGGGATAAGGTGGAATGCGCGACCAAATTAAAAGCAAAAGGCCAGATCTTTCGATCTGGCCTTTTGCTTTTAATTTGGCTGCCCCGGATGGATTCGAACCACCGAATGCCTGAGTCAGAGTCAGGTGCCTTACCGCTTGGCGACGGGGCAAAACGTGCAACTATTTTCTCACTTTTCACACTGAAAAACAACTTGATTTTCAGTGTGGTGGCTATGGGTGGACTCGAACCACCGACCCCAGCATTATGAGTGCTGTGCTCTAACCGGCTGAGCTACATAGCCTTGGTGAGCCCGCTATTCTGCGGATGTGTATCGACCCTGTCAACACTTTTGTGTCGTGCTTGTGGGCCGACAGAGGGCATGGGATAGTCCCGACCAGTAGATTTTCTTAGGAGTCCGCATCGTGATCGATCCGGACGGCTATCGACCGAACGTCGGCATCGTGCTGATGCGGCAGGACGGCCAGGTGTTCTGGGCACGACGCGTGCGCCGGGATGGCTGGCAGTTCCCGCAGGGTGGCATGAACACCGACGAGACGCCTGTCGAGGCCATGTATCGTGAACTGCAGGAAGAGACCGGCCTGCTGCCTGAGCATGTGGAAGTGCTCGGGGCCACGCCCGGCTGGCTGCGCTACAAGCTGCCGGCGCGGGCCATCCGCCGCAACGAGCGGCAGGTCTGCATCGGCCAGAAACAGGTCTGGTTCCTGCTGCGCCTGACCGGCGACGAATCCCATGTGACGCTGGACCACACCGACTCGCCCGAGTTCGACCACTGGCGCTGGGTCGACTTCTGGTACCCGGTAGAGCACGTGGTAATGTTCAAACGCGGCGTCTATGCGCGTGCCCTGCGACACCTGGCGCCACTGGCGCGCGGCGTGGCCGGGCAGGGCGTCACCGCCATGCCCAAGAGCGCCGCCGAGGCCTGGATGCCGGGCCACACCGCCGGGCACGACCGCCCGCGCAAGCGCCCGCGGACCCGAGGGTACTGGCCGAAGAAGGTCACGGGCGACGGCCCGGCCAGCTGACCGGCTGAACGGTATCGAGAATGGTTCAGGGCTCTGATTGACAACCATTCTCGTTTCCATTGGAATAGCCACCAGGCCGCTTGTGGCCTGTCAGCCCGGTTCACGCCTGTGTACGTCTGCATCTGCAACGGAGTCACCGACCACCAGATCCGCGAAGCCGCCAGCCATGGCGTGAGCACGGTGGCCGAACTGACCATGCGTACCGGTTGTGGTGCCACCTGCGGTTCCTGCCTGGACATGGCCGGCGACCTGCTGGCCAAGGCACGTGCGACCCACGATCTGCCGCTGCCGGTATTGGGCCTGGCGCAGGTCGCCTGATCGCCTTTTCGCGGCGCGTTGACGCCGCGCTTTCGCATCCTTCACCTTCGGCCGCGCAGGCCAATGCGCACGATTCGCGTTCCTTCACGAGCGCACGCGAGGCGTTAAAGTGCCTGCGTTTTCAGCGTGCAGGAGCACCCCCATGAAGGGCGACACCAAGGTCATCGAATTCCTCAACAAGGTCCTCTACAACGAGCTGACCGCGATCAACCAGTACTTCCTGCACGCCAAGATGCTGAAGAACTGGGGCATCAAGGAACTGGCCGAACACGAGTACAAGGAATCGATCGACGAGATGAAGCATGCCGACATGCTCGCCGACCGCATCCTGTTCCTTGAAGGCCTGCCGAATTTCCAGGCGTTGGGCAAGCTGCGCATCGGCGAGAACCCGACCGAGATCCTGCAGTGCGACCTGTCGCTGGAACGCGATGGCGTGGTCACCCTGCGCGAGGCCGTGGCCTATTCCGATTCGGTTGGCGACTACGTCAGCCGCCAGCTGTTCGTGAAGATCCTCGATTCGGAAGAGGAGCACATCGACTGGCTGGAAACCCAGCTGGACCTGATCGAGCGTATCGGCGAGCCGAAGTACCTGCTGAGCAAGCTGGAAGAGTGAGTCAGCCGCCCTGGCCGGCGCGGTGCTGTGCCAGGTAGCCCGTCAGTGCAACACGCGCCCGGGCGAATTCCGCAACCAGCAGCGCCACCGCCACCGCGGGGCGCTGCAGGCTGCCACTACGGGCTTCGTGCTCGATCCGCTGCGCGATCGCCGACAGCGACAATGCGCCGACGTTTGCACTCGATGACTTCAGGCTGTGCGCTGTGGCCTGCAAGCGCAGCTCATCGCCGTTCTGCGCGGCCAGCTGCAACTGCTGCACCATCACCGGCGCATCTTCAAGAAAGACCATGACGATCTGGGTGGCAGCGTCGCCGATCACGGTGTGCAGTTCATCCAGCACGTCGCGGTCGATCACCGGTTTCGGCGCGGCTTGGCTTGTCGTCTCCTGTAGAGCCGAGCCATGCTCGGCTGATGGAGTGGGAGTGCAACTGGCCGTCAGCCGAGCACGGCTCGGCTCTACAGACGACTCCACAGAAGGTTGTCCAGGTGATGCAGCTTTGCCGCCACCCCAACGCAGCAGCAGCGCATGCAGCGTGGCGCGCGCGATCGGCTTGGACAGGTAGTCGTCCATGCCCGCCTGCAGGCAGCGCTCGCGGTCACCGGCCATGGCGTTGGCGGTCATGGCGATGATCGGCAGGCGCGCGCGCCCGGTCTCCACTTCTTCGGCGCGCCAGCGGCGCGTGGCGGCGTAGCCGTCCAGCACCGGCATCTGGCAATCCATCAACACGATGTCCACGCCACCTTCGCGGAGGGCGGCCAGCGCCTGCTCGCCATCGGCGGCGTTGCGCACTTCGCACTGGAACACGCGCAGCAGTTGTTCGGCGACCATCCGGTTGACCGTATTGTCCTCCACCAGCAGCACACGCAGATGCAACGGCGGCAGCGTGGCAGCCGGTTGCTCGTTGTCCGCGCTGGCCAGCAGCGCAGCGGGGCGGGCGGGGGCGACCGGTGCAGCCAGCAGTGCATGCAGGGCCGCATCGTCGAAGTGCGGGGGCAGCTGGCGCTGGCGCTGGCGTTGTGGAAGCGCGCCCTCCTGCAGCCACAGCACCTGCAGCGCATCGTCGTCACCACGTTCACTCAGCGCCAGCTGCAGCGTGGCCTCACCGTTGCGGCGTGCGCGGGCATCGACCAGCAGCCATGCCGGTGCCGGTTGTCCGGGCCGCGCGGGAGCGCGCAGGCGCTCGACCACGGCATCCAGCTGTGCCAGCACCTGCACCTGCAGCCCATGGTGGGCGGCGATGCGCTCGATACGTGCCTGCAGCGTTGCATCGGCACTGAACAGCAGCAGCGGTGCCGGTGCGCGCGCCATCGCCGGCAGGTCGCCAGCGACCTTCAGCAGCGGGACCTCGAACCAGAAGGTTGCGCCCTGGCCCGGCGTGGAGTGCACGCCGATGTGCCCGTGCATCAGGTCGATGATGCGCTTGCAGATGGCCAGGCCCAGGCCGGTGCCGCCATAGATGCGGGTGGTGGATGCGTCGGCCTGGCTGAAGGACTGGAACAGGCGCGCCTGCAGCGCGTCGTCGATGCCGATGCCGGTATCGATGATCTCGAAGCGCAGCTGGTGCTGCGCGGCACTTTCACCCAGGCGCAGCACGCGCAGCTGCACCTGGCCGCGGGCGGTGAACTTGATGGCGTTGGCCAGCAGGTTGCTCAGCACCTGGCGCAGGCGCACCGGGTCGCCGCGCACCGGCAGGCGCACCGATGGATCCAGTTGCAGGCCCAGGGCCAGGCCCTTGGCGTCGGCGGCCCGCTGCATCAGCTGTACCACGCCATCGAGCAGGTCGCGCAGGTTGAAGCTGGTGATCTCCAGTTCCAGCGCCTGCGCTTCCAGCCGGGAGTAGTCGAGGATGTCGTCGACGATGCGCAGCAGCTGTTGCGAACTGGCCGAGGCGGTGGCCAGCATCTGCCGCTGGTCTTCGCCCAGCGGCCCGCGTGCGATCAGCTCCAGCATCGGCAGGATGCCGTTGAGCGGGGTGCGGATCTCGTGGCTCATCGTGGCCAGGAACTCGCCCTTGGCCAGCACGGCCGCCTCGGCGGCCTGCTTGGCCTGCAGCAGCTGTTGTTCCAGCTGGCCCTGGCGTTCGGTGGTATGGCGAAGCTGGTCGCGTTCGGCGGCCAGCGCACTGTGCGTGCGCTGCAGCTGGGCCAGCGCATGGTTGCGCGCGCGCAGGCGCAGGCCCAACAGCAGCAGCGCGATGGCGGCCGCAGCAAGGGCAACCAGCAGCACGCCCCACAGCGGCACGTCAGAGCACCGCGTTGTGGAAGTCGAAGTTCAGGTCGCTGCCGGCCGACTGCACCATGTTGCCCTGGATGTAGTCGACGCCGCCTACCCACATCGCCGCTGCAGCCTGCGGATCCTCGATCTGCTGGCCGATGATCTGCAGTCCGGCGGCATGGGCCTGTTCGATCGTCTTGCGCAGTTCCTCGCGCGTGGCCGGATTGGAGTGGCTGCTGGAGAAGCGCGCAGCCATGCGCACGAACGACAGCGGCAGCTGGGTCAGCAGTGCATCGGCCTCGCCGCTGGGTTCGAACTGGCTCAGGCAGAAGCGCACCCCTGCGCTGGCCATGCGCTGGCAGAACTGCTGCAGCGGCACGGTGTGGATCAGTGCGTCGGGCAGGCGCACGTCGATCACCAGCGCACTGCCAGGCAGGTCACGCTGCTGCAGTGATTCCAGCAGCCAGTCGGCGAAGGCATCGCGCTGCAGGGTGCGCAGCGACTGCGAGACGAACAGGCTCAGCGGCTGCGTTGCGTGCCGGTACAGATCCAGCAGGCCCAGTGCGTGGTCCATCACCTGCTGGTCGAGGTCGGCGATGCGCCCGGCGGCTTCCGCGGCGGGGATCACCTGGCCGGCCGCCAGCACCGTGCCATCGGCCTGGCGCAGGCGCAGCAGCAACTGGTATTGCGCGGTGTTGCCGCCTGCCACGGCGACGATCGGCTGGTAGGCCAGTTCCAGCTGGCCCTCCAGCAGCGCCAGGTGTTCCTGTTCGGTGACCGCCTGGCGATGCACATGGCCCGCCACGCCGGCGCTGAGCAGGCGCGCCTGCAGGGTGGTGCGCTCAACCGCTTCCAGCGCACTGCTGGCATCCTCGAAGCCCGGCGACAGCGGCGCATAGCCGACCACGCCGCGCAGATGCACGGATTCGTCGTCGCGGATCACGAAGGTGCGGGCCGACAGCTGCTCGCGCAGGCTCGCGGCGATGCCTTCGAGGGCGTCCTCGTCGGCGTTGCGGGCCAGCAGCAGGAAGCTGTTGTCGTTCAGCCGCGCCAGCAGGTGCGGATGGCCGGCTTCGGCCAGGCGCTGCCCGGCCTGCACCATCAGCCGTTCAAACGCGGCATAGCCATAGCGTTCGCGCAGGCCCAGCGCACTGGCCACTTCGATGAAGAACACGCCGCCCCGGTCGCGGTGGGCGAGTGCGGTGTTGAGCTGCTGCAGCACATGGTGGCGCGTCGGTAGGCCGGTTTCCGGATTGCTGGTGGCCGGTGCGCCGGTGGCGCCCGGCAGGGTCGCGGCCTGGGCACGCGCGCGGCGGATGCGGTTGGCCACCGCTGCGATCAGGTGGCGCGGCCGGATCGGCTTGCTCAGGTAGTCGTCGGCGCCGCTGTCGAGCACTTCGAACTGGCGCTCTGGATCCGGATCGCCGCTGAGGAACACGATCGGCAGCAGCTGCAGGCCGGGCTGCTGGCGGATCAGCGCGGTCAGGCGCATGCCGTCCAGCCCGGGCAGGTGCAGATCCATCAGGATCAGGTCGGGGCGGTGCTCCTTGATCGCCTGCAGCGCGGCATCGGCATCGCTGTGCACGATCGCCTGCATGCCGGCGCCGTGCAGCACGCTCTGCGCGAACAGCGCCTGGGCGCGATCGTCTTCAACGATCAGCACGCGGTAGGGCGAGTCCGCGGGCGGCGGGGCCAGATCGTTGTTGCCGGCTTCGGCCAGTGCGATCGGGCCGGGCAGCGGCGGCGGTGCGCTGTTGACCGGCGCCGGGGCATCGGTCGCGATGGGCGGCGGGGTCGCAGCCGTCGGTGCGGCCACAGCGGGGCCTGCCGCCTCGGGCGCCCAGCGCTGCCAATGATCGGCCGGAGGGGTTTCAGCGCGTCCCGGGCGGGCGCCCGCGGGGGATTCGTTTGCGGCCATCGGTGCTCCTGGTGTTCGCGTCCATTATGCGACAAGCCCGGTGCTCAACCGGTACTGCTGTGCCCCGGCGGTGCTGCCGATGCACCGCGCGCCAGCCAGCGCACGCCCTTCCACAGCGCGCGCCAGACCAGCCACACCAGCAGCGCGCCGGCCAGGCTGCAGGCCAGCACCACCACCAGCGCGATCCACGGGTGTGCCAGGGCCAGCGCCAGGCCACCGACTACCACGGTGTCCTCGGCGGCGGAGGCGACCCAGTTGCTGGCCGGTTCCGGCGAGGTATTGAGCAGCGCGCGGGTACCGGCCTTCAGGCCGTGGCTGGCGAGGGCGACGCCGGCACCGGCGGCGAGTGCGCCGGCGCCGAGCTGACCGTCCGGCGACAGGGTAGCCGCTGCGAGGAACGCGCCGGCCGGCACGCGTGCGAGCGTCTGCACCAGGTCCCAGACCGAGTCCACGCCGGGAATCTTGTCGGCGAAGAACTCGGCGATGGCCAGCGCCGCCGACGTGCCCAGCACCCACCAGGATTCGGTGGCCTGCAGAGCGGGCGGCAGGTCGACCCAGCCGAGCAGGCCGGCAAGGCCGACGCCGAACACGGTGAGGTAGACGCGGATGCCGGCCAGCCAGGCCAGCAGGATGCCGATCACGAACAAGTGGGCTTCGGTCATGGCGATGCTCCGGCGACGGAACTGTGCAGGGGACCACACTATCGACGATGGCATGCCTGAACGCCACAGACCGTGGCCGGCCACGGCGCAGGAAACCCACCCGTCCTGTCATACACTAGCCCGTCGTTTGCCACAGGGGCCGTACCGGTGTCGCCCTCGCGATACCCCGGAAACCACCCATGACCAACCGTCCTCCCATGCGCGTGCAGGTACGCCTGCCCGGCGCGCCGCAACCGCCGGCCGACCGTCGCCGCCTGCTGGTGATCGGCGGCATCTGGCTGCTCAGCCTGGTGCTGGCGGTGCTGGGTGGCTGCTGGATGGCCACGCCACGCGATGCCCAGGGCCAGCGCCTGCAGGCTGCCGAGAAGCGCGCCGAGACGCTGCAGGCGCAGCTGACCGAGCTGCGCCAGAAGCAGGCCACGCTGGAAGCCTCCGACCGCATCAGCCGCGCCGCCAATACCGAGGTGCAGTCCTCGCTGGCCGAGCGCGATGAGGAAATCGCCGGCCTGCGTGCCGACGTTGCCTTCTATGAGCGCCTGGTGGGTTCGACCAGCCAGCGCAAGGGCCTGAACACCCATTCGATCGAGTTCAGCCCGGAAGCGGCCGGCACCTGGCAGTACACCGCCGTGCTGACCCAGAACCTCAACCGCGGCGCCATCAGCCAGGGGCAGATGCGCTTCACCGTGGAAGGCGTGAAGAACGGCAAGCTGGCCACGATCAGCTGGGATGATCTGCACCAGCGCAGCAAGGTGCCGGGACAGGATTACTCGTTCCGGTACTTCCAGCAGCTCACCGGCAGCGTGATGCTGCCGGCTGACTTCACCCCGCAACGCGTGCGGGTGACATTGGGGAGTGGTACGGGGGGTACCACCCAGGTATTCGACTGGAAACAGGCCGGTGCGCCGGCCAGCAAAGGGGAGTAGGCAGATGTTCGGAAGCAGCAAATCCAACCGTGAAGGCCAGCTGGTGGTGGATGCCCTGATCGGCAACCAGGTGGTGATCCGCGGTGATGTGGAATTCAGTGGTGGCCTGTATGTGGAAGGTCGCATCCACGGCAAGGTGATCGCCACCGAAGGCGCCAGCGGCGCGACCCTGACGGTCGCCGAGCATGGCGTGATCGAGGGTGAGATCCGGGCCCAGGTGGTGGTCATCAGCGGCCGTCTGGACGGCGATGTACACGCCACCGAGAAGGTCGAGCTGACCCCCAGCGCACGGGTCAATGGCAACGTCCATTACCAGGTGGTGGAGATGAATGCGGGCGCCCAGCTGAACGGCCGCCTGATCCATGCCAGCGCCCCGATGGCGGCCCTGCCGGCGCCGGAAGGCGATGAGGCCAATGGCAGCAAGGGCGACACCGCCGCACGCCGCAAGCTGGCCGAGGCGATGGCTTGAAAGCCATCCCCGGCACCCCCATGCTGGCACCATGAGCACGCTAGTCTCCCTGCCCGGCGCCACCCCGGTTGCCGCGCCCGATTACCAATCGCTGGAGCGCCCGCTGAACTTCACCGAGTCGGCGGCCGCCAAGGTCAAATCCCTGATCCAGGAAGAGGGCAACCCCGACCTGGCCCTGCGTGTGTACATCGAGGGCGGCGGCTGTTCGGGCTTCCAGTACGGGTTCGAGTTCGACGAGAACCGTGCCGAGGATGACCTGGCGGTACAGACCAGCGGGGTGACCCTGCTGGTCGACCCGCTGAGCCTGCAGTACCTGATGGGCGCCGAGGTGGACTACACCGAGAGCCTGACCGGTGCCCAGTTCGTGATCCGCAACCCGAACGCAAAGACCACCTGCGGCTGCGGCAGCAGCTTCAGCATGTAAAAGGCCTGTGGCCGGAATGTGCCAACCAGGGTTGGCACCTGCCAGAGCGGGTAGATCCACGCCATGCGTGGATGATCCTTCCTGCATCCACAACGGCAGATTGCGCACAGCGCCGACCTTGCCACCCGCATCGATTGGCGGCACGCTTGCAGGATGCCCAATACTCCTTCGCCGCTTTCCGGTTTCGCCTTCGTGGGTGAACCGCTGGAGCGCGCCGATGCCCTGCGCGAAGATGCCGATGCACTGGCGCGCCTGTGGCCGGGCGCGCGCATTCTCGTGCTCGATCAGGACGGCAGCGCCTTCACCGGCGATGACGATCAGCCACTGGCGCTGACCGGCGCCGACATCGGCGGCGGCCCGGGTGCCGCGATCTTCCTCGGCCTGCGCGGAGAGCAGGCGTGGTTCTCGGTTGAAGCCACCAACGTCACCATCAGCGCACCACGCCGGCTTGATCTGCGCCAGGCCGCGCTGCTGTGGTCGATGGCCGATGCGACCGCCTTCAGCTATGCCCGCGGCATGTCGTACTGGCACTCGCGCACCCGCTTCTGCGGCGTGTGCGGCGGCGCCGTGGCGTTTGCCCGTGGTGGCTTCGTCGGCCGCTGCGGGCAGTGTTCCACCGAACACTACCCGCGTGTCGACCCGGCGGTGATCGTCGCCGTGGAAAACCAGGGCCGGCTGCTGCTGGGCCGGCAGTCGAACTGGGCCCCGCGTCGCTACTCGGTGCTGGCCGGCTTCGTCGAACCCGGCGAGACCTTCGAGCAGACCGTGGTGCGCGAAGTCCATGAAGAGAGCAAGGTGCGGGTGACGGCCTGCCAGTACCTCGGTTCGCAGCCCTGGCCATTCCCGGGTGCGCTGATGGTTGGCTTCCGCGCACAGGCGCAGGATGACCGGCCGACCGTGGACGGTGAGCTGGAAGACGCGCGCTGGTTCAGTGCCGACGAGGTCGGCGCGGCACTGGCGCGCGACGTGGAGGACGATGGCCAGGGTATCCGCCTGTCGCCGCCGATCTCGATTTCGCGCGGCCTGATCGAGCATTGGTACCGGCAGCAGAAGGGCTGAGCCGGGCCGGCTGGGGCGATTGCATTGCCGCCACCTGAACACGGCCCGGGTTACAGTGCGGGTCATCGCGGAGGGCGCCGCTGCGACAGGTAAGGTAGCGGCGCCGAGCGTTCTGTTTCGTAGGGAGACCTGCCATGTTCACCACTCTGGCCGCCGTGCTGGTGGCACTGGCCCTGGGCCATGTTGCTCCGGCCGCTGCTGCCTCGCTGCGCCGTTTCGACGGTTTCCGGCGTTGGCTGGGCTGGCTGGATGCGCGTGGTGGCAAGGCCTGGCAGGGACCGGCCGGCGTTGCCTTGGCACTGCTGCCGCCGCTGTTGCTGATGGTGCTGCTGGCGTGGCTGTTGCGCGGGGTGCTGTTCGGCCTGCCGTCGCTGCTGCTGGGCGTGGCGGTGCTGGCCTGGTGCTGGGGCCCGCGTGACCTGGACCGCGATATCGAGGCCATTATCGATGCCGATGATGCGGCGACGCGGCAGGCTGCAGTGCGCAACCTGCAGTCGGCCGGCGGCAGCCTGCGCGAGGACATTCCGTCACTGGTCGAGGCGACGGTGCTCAACGCACTGCGGCGCTGGTTCGCGGTGCTGTTCTGGTTCCTGTTGCTGGGCCCGGCTGGCGCGCTCGGTTACCGGCTGCTGGCGCTGATGGCGGAGAGCCCGATGCGCGCACGCGTGCCGGTGGAGCCGCTGGCGCTGGCGCAGCGCCTGCTGGGCTGGATCGAGTGGCCGGTGGCGCAGCTGATGGCCTTCTCGATGGCGCTGGTGGGCAATTTCGATACGGCGTGGAAGGCCTGGCGCCAGGCCCATGGCGAACGCCTGGCCGGCAACATCGGGTTCCTTGGCGCGGTGGCGCGGGCCAGCGTCAACGCCGAGCTGCGTGAGGATGCGCACGATTACACCGAGGCAGGGTTGCTGCCGGTGTGGCAGCGGTTGCCGGACCTGCGTGATGCGATGAGCCTGGTGTGGCGGATGCTGCTGCTGTGGCTGGCGGTCCTCGCCCTGCTGGTGATTGCAGGCTGGGTGACGTAGTTGTTTTGCAGGGCTTGCAGCCCTGCACCTGCAGAGTCGACAGCAACTGCAACGGCAGGATTGCAGCGGGTCGGCGGGGTGGGTCGGATGGCGGGGGACGCCGTGAATCCGTCCATGGAGGCTTGGTCGCCGCATCCATGCGGCTCACACCCCCGCCATCCGACCCACCCCGTCTTCGACAGTTTTCCGCGCACTGACGTTCTGTAGAGCCGAGCCATGCTCGGCTCCGAGCGAGCGCAGCGAAGCGATCCGCTTCTGCTTTTGATCTTCTCTTTCTTTTCCGTGGTGGACGCACACGGAAACTGTCCGTGGTCGGGCGGGATGGGTTTGCGGGGGTGTCCGCGGCATGGATGCCGCGGCCAAGCCTCCACGGACGGATTCACGGCGTCCCCCGCAAACCCATCCCGCCCGGCCAACCCCAAGGCTTCTGCCTTCAAACGCCGCCCACCACGAGGGGCTGCGGCCGTTGGCTGGAAACCTAGATCGGTGCCAGTGCGGTGAACGGTGCCCACGGCAGGTTGCGCAGCAGCGCATACCCGGGCAGCACCCAGAGCCAGAACGTGGGATTGGCCAGTACCCGCATCAGCGGGTCGAGCACGCGCGGACGGATGCCGGCGACGTTCAGCAGCATCAGCAGCAGGAACGGCAGGCTGATGACCAGCAGCGGGTTCATCGCCATCGCGCCGGGCAGGTCGAAATGGACCAGTGCATACAGGCAGCGGGTGCTGCCACAGCCCGGGCAGTACAGGCCTGTCAGCGCGTACAGCGGGCAGCTCGGCAAAGGATTGCCGGCGACATACGGATTGACATTGCGCAGCACCACCGCGGCACCGGCAGCCAGGCCGGTGGCGGCCAGCAGCGGTGCCCAGCGGGCGAATCGGGAGCGGGCGGGAAGTGCGGACATTGCAGCAACGGATCCGGCGCAGGCGCCGGATCCGTCCACGCGGATCAGTAGCCGCTGTTGTTCATTGCACCCATGCCGCCGACAGCGACGATCAGGATGCCGTACAGCACGCCGACCACGACGGCGGCGATGGCCGACCAGATCGCCCACTTCTTGGCCTTGGCGGCGGAGTCCTGGGCACCGGCGATGTCGCCAGCGGCCAGCTTGCCGTTGACCTGCGCGGCGTAGACGATCGACACGATGCCGGCCGGCAGGCAGCAGAACAGGGTGCTCAGGATGGCCCAGACCAGATTGTTCGGGACCTGCGGAGTGGCGGTGTTCATGGGTTCAAGCTCCTTGATGGGTGGTGGTGGTGAATCATTGGTCGGAAAGAGCGCCCAGTACGGCCAAGCCGCCGAACAGCCCGAACCACAACAGCAACAGGACCGGCAGGGCCACGGCCGAAGCCACCGCCCACCAGCCCGCCTTGCGCGACGCACTGTAGGCCCCCGGCAGGTCGCCGGCGGCGCGGCGGCCATCGACCTGGGAGGCATAGACGATCGACACCACGCCCAACGGCAGGCAGCAGAACAGCGTCGTCAGGATCGCCCAGACCAGATGGTTGGGGATGTAGACCGGACGGCTGAGCGGTGGCGGTTGATTCAAAGCAAGACTCCATTCCTTGGTGGCCGGCCATGATGAAACGGCCGAACCTCCCCCCTGTGGGTGCGTAATCTACCTCAACCCGCGCTGCATGTATGCGGTTACAGTCAGATACTGGCCGGTATGGCCCTTGATCTGACGCATCTGACGGAGCTCTGCGATGCATCGGAGGGCGAGGATGGGGGCTTGTCGCTGGGACGGTCTACCCGTGTCCGTGCGGTCGATCAGGCGTGATCACCACGCAGGGCCCGCACCTGGGCCTCCAGCACCGGGGCGCTGGTGGTGCGGCCATCCACGGCCGGTGCCGCCACCACCTCGACCGTGGCGCGGAAACGACGCGGCACCCGCATGCGGCCAAGGCGGCTGTCGCGGCGGCTCCACATGCTCGACCACATGCCGCGCAGCGCCATCGGCACCACCGGCACCGGCCGCCGCTCGAGGATCTTCTCGACGCCGGACTTGAACGGCGCCATCTGCCCGTCGCGGGTCAGCGCGCCCTCGGGGAAGATGCAGACCAGTTCGCCTTCGGCCAGCGCCGCGTCGATCTCATCGAACGCACGCTGCATCAGCGCCGGGTCTTCGCGCGCCCCGGCAATCGGGATCGCCTTGGCGGTCCGGAAGATCCAGCGCATCACCGGGATGTTGAAGATCCTGTAGTACATGACGAAGCGCACCGGGCGCGGGATGGTCGCCGACAGGATCAGCGCGTCCATGTAGCTGACGTGGTTGCAGACCAGCAGTGCGGCGCCTTCGTCCGGCACGTTGGCCTCGATGCCGTGCGGGCGCAGCCGGTACAGGGTGCGCACCATCAGCCAGCTGAGGAAGCGCATCAGGAATTCGGGGACGATGGTGAAGATGTAGATCGCCACCAGCGCGTTGGCGATGGCCAGCGCCAGGAACTGCTGCGGAATGGTCCAGTGCAGCAGCTTGTGGGCGGCCAGCGACAGCAGCGCCGCAGCGACGATGAAGCCCGAGTTCTGGATGTTCAGTGCGGCGAACACGCGCGACATCTGCGCCTTCGGCGTGCGGCTCTGGATCAGTGCGAACAGCGGCACCACGAAGATGCCGGTGAACAGGCCGATGCCGATCAGGTCGATGACGATGCGGATGCTGCCGGGCTGCTGCAGGAACGGCCCGATGGTCAGCCCGTGCACTGTCGCTTCGCCGCTGCGGGCGAAGTACAGGTCGAGCAGGAACGCGGTCATGCCGAACGCGCCCAGCGGTACCAGGCCGATTTCCACCGTACGTGCTGACAGCTTCTCGCACAGCAGCGAGCCGACGCCGGTGCCCACCGAGAACAGGGCCAGCGCGAAGATGTACAGGGTCGGCTGGCCGCCCAGGTTGGTCACCGCATAGGCCGGCAACTGCGAGGTCAGCACGGTGCCGACGAACCAGAACCAGGACACGCCCAGGATCGAGTTGCGTACGGCTTTCTGCTGGCGCGCCATGCGCAGCACCGCCAGCGATTCCGGCAACGGGTTCCAGTTGATCTTCAGATTCGGGTCGCCGGCATCGACCTTGGGAATCAGGCGGGCGGCGATGTTGCCGCAGATCGCCAGGGCGATGATCGCGCACGCGGCCACCACCGTGCCGTGGCTGCCAGCCACGGTGAACACCAGGCCGCCGACGATCATGCCGGAGAGGATCGACATCGAGGTGCCCATCTCGACCAGGCCGTTGCCGCCGGTCAGCTCTTCTGGCCTGAGCACCGACGGCAGCACTGAGTACTTCACCGGGCCGAACAGGGTGGACTGCATGCCGGTGCAGAACAGCGCGACCAGCAGCACCGGCAGGCTCTGGGTGAGGAAGCCGGTGGCCGCCAGCGACATGATCACGATCTCCATGGTGGTGGTGATCACGATCAGTCGCGATTTTTCCAGTTTGTCGGCGATCTGCCCGGCCAGCGCCGAGAACAGGAAATATGGCAGGATGAAGATGGCCGGTGCCAGGGTGGCGTACAACCCCAGTTCTTCCTCCGGCACAGCCATGAACAGCAACATGCTGATGATCGCCTGCCGGTACACGTTGTCGTTGAACGCACCGAGCGCCTGGACCACGAAGAACGGCAGGAAACGGCGCTGGCGCAGCAGGGCGAACTGGTTGTGACCGGACATGGAACCTCCTTGACCGGCGCAGCCTAGCATTCCTTCCCCTCCGCTGTGGATGCGGACCTGTGGGTGCGGACCGTTGGTCCGCACACCTGCCAGCACTCTCAGACGATATCGTCGACCACGCCGCCATCCACGCGCAGCGCCGCACCCGAGGTTGCCGAGGCCTGCGGCGAGGCCAGGTACACCACCATGTTGGCCACTTCCTCGACCGTGGCGGTGCGCTGGATCACCGAGGACGGCCGGTGCGCCATCACGAACTCACGGCCGATCTGCTCCAGCGGCTTGCCGCTGCGCTGGCGTTCATCCTCGAACATCGCCGCAAAACCATCGGAGAGGGTCGGGCCGGGCAGCACCGCGTTGACGGTGACGCCACTGCCGGCCACGCGCTTGGCCAGGCCGCGCGACAACGACAGCTGCGCGGTCTTGCTGACCCCGTAATGGATCATGTCGGCGGGAATGTTGCGCGCTGATTCGGAGGAAATGAACAGCACGCGGCCCCAGCCGGCATCGACCATTGCCGGTAGCAGCGCACGCGACAGGCGCACGCCGGACATCACGTTGGTCTGCCAGTAGCGCTCCCAGGTCGCGTCATCGGTCTCGAAGAAGTCCTGTGGGCCGAAGATGCCGGCGTTGTTGACCAGGATGTCGACCTTGGGCAGGCCGGCCAACAGTGTCTCGACACCGGCTGCATCAGAGAGATCGGCGGCGACGCCGAGCACGTCGGCTCCCGGCACGGTGGCGAGCAGGTGCCGGCGGGCGCGCTCGACGCTGTCGGTGCTGCGGCCATTGAGAATGACACGCGCACCAGCGCTGGCCAGTCCTTGGGCGATGGCCCGGCCGATGCCGGCGGTGGAGGCGGTGACCAGCGCGGTGCGGCCACTGAGCTCGATTTTCATGGCGATAGTCCGGAGCGGGGGGAATTGCCCAGTATCCGCGCGGCCGCGTGATCGAACCGCAGCGCCAGGCGCAACGCGCCGTTGCACACGGCGCAATTGACCCATGCCACGCGTGGGTGGGCTCTCCGATCAGCGATGAGGAGTCAGGTCAGGCTGGTCACCGCTTCATTGGCCGCTGCCCGCACCTTCGGCAGCATCCGCAGTACCAGCGCCATCTGCGTGCGGATCAGCTGCAGTTTCGGCGGCATCGCCTCGTCGATCTGCTCCAGCTCGGCGGCCACCGCGCGGTCGGCGTCGTTGTCATCGTCGGCGACCGGTTGCCGTGCGGTCAGCGCCGAGGCCAGTTGCTGCAGTGCCTTGCGCACGCGCTCGCCGGCCGCCAATGCCAGCGGGTCGCCCGCATAGCTGTCCACCTGGTCGCGATGCGCGCCCAGCGCCGACAGGTGTCCCAGCAGTGTGTTGGACAGCGCCAGGAAGCGGAAGCCGGCATCCAGATTGCGGCGCACATGGCCGGGCTCACGCAGCATGTTCGACAGTGCGGTGGACAGCGCGGCATCGGCATTGTGCATGTCGCGCCGCGCGATGCGGTAGGCCAGGTCGTCGCGCATGCCGCTGCGGTACTGGCCCAGCACCGAATCCAGGTAGCGAGCCGCAGTGTCCAGCACGCGTGCCAGGACGAGATGCAGCTGCCGGCCCTGCCAGTCGGGCAGGACCAGGAACGCGGCCGCCGCTGCGATCGCGCAACCCAGCACCGTATCGACCATGCGCGGCACGATCAGCACGAAGCCGTCGCCGATCAGGTTGAAGCAGGTCAGTGCCATCACCGTGATCGCCGCCGACGCCACCAGGTAGCGGTCGGTGCGGGTGAAGAAGAACAGAAGTGCAGAGAGCAAGGCGATCAGCAGCTGCACGTGCAGCTGCGGGAACAGCTGCAGCAGCGCCCAGGTCAGCACCAGTCCGGCCAGGGTACCGACGATGCGCTGGGCCAGGCGTTGGCGGGTGGCGCCGAAGTTGGGCCGGCACACGAACACGATGGTCAGCAGTACCCACGAACCGTTCTGCGCATTGAACAGGCGGATCGCTGCAAAGCCGGCAATCAGCGCCAGCGCCATGCGCAGCCCATGCCGGAACAGCACCGAGCCGGGCGTAAGCTGCTGGCGGATGCGCACGCCCATCTCGCGCAGGGTGTGCGGGTTGCTGTCGCGCAGGCGGGTATCGACGTTGTCCAGGCTGGCTTCGGAGCGCTCGGCATCCAGCAGGCGCCGTTCGATGCTGCGCAGGTTGTGCACCAGCAGGTCCAGCGAGCCCAGCAGGCGCTGCCATTGCGGCCGCTGCTGGTCGCGCAGGTAGGCCAGCGCATCGGCCAGGTCGCGCCCGGCCTGCTGGTTGCCTTCGCCGTACACGAACGGACGGCGCAGCCGGATTGCCTCGCCCAGGCGGGCACAGGCCTGTCCCTGCAGGTCAAGCAGGCGCTGGCAGCGGTACAGCACGTCGCTGTGGAAGAACGCGTCCACCAGCGCGCCGTACGGGTAATGCGAGGAACTGGCGCGCTCGTGGAAATCCTGCGCCATGTAGTACAGGCGCAGGTAAAGGCCGGAGTTCACGCCGGGTCGGCCGGAGCGGCCGAAGCGGGCCAGGATCGCGGTCTTGGCCTCGTTCAGCGCGCCGACCACGCGGCGGTTCTGTTCGGCCAGGTCGAGCTGGCGACGTTGCAGGTCGGCTTCGCGCACCGGCTCGAACAGCGCGGCCTTCAGCTGCAGGTAGCGGCCCAGCTCAACGTACAGTCGCGCCACCCGCTCGCGGACCGGCCGGTTGGCGAACAGCGCGGTCCACAGGATCGACAGCAGGCCGTACCAGACCGCACCGGCCAGCAGGTGGCTGACCGCTTCCAGCGCACTGTGCAGGTCGCTGGCACCGTGCTGTTCCAGGCCGATCATGGTGTAGATCGCCAGCGTCACCGTGGCCTGGGCAATGGACGCATAGCGCTCGCCGAGCGCGCCGAGCAGGGTCAGGCCGAAGGTGGACAGCGCCAGCGCGCCGATGAAGATCCACGGCCACGGGAACAGCCAGATGACCGATGCTGCGGCAATGCAGAAGCACAGCAGCGACAGCGCCACCGCCTTGGTCCGGCCCCACCAGTTGTCATCGGTTTCGGCGATGGCACTGGCGATGATGCCGAGGAACACGCCGGGCAAGGCGGTCAGCGCATCCAGCTGCCAGCACACCGCCAGCGCCGCGGTCAGGGCGATGAACACCCGCAGGCCGTAACTGGCCTTCTCGTGGGCCCACAGGCGGCTGAGGCGGGATTGTCGGGCGGACATGCAGGCTCGGCGGAAGGGTCTCCGACCATTATTGCGGGTGTGGGGTGAAGGGGACAGCCCGCGCAGGAATCCGGTAGTGCCGGCCGCTGGCCGGCAGATTTGCGGTACGGAGAAAGCCGGCCAGCGGCCAGCTCTACCCATAGATCCACGCCGCGCGTGGATGGGCCCTTCTACGCCCGCTGCGCGCGCTTGAGCAGCTTGGCTTCGCGCCTGCGTGCGCGGCGTGCGCGCCAACGCTCGGCCAGGCACGAGAAGATCACGTACAGCGCAGGCGTGCTGAGAAGGGTCAGGCTCTGCGAGAACAGCAGGCCGCCGATCATCGCGATGCCCAGCGGGCGGCGCAGCTCGGACCCTTCACCCAGGCCGATCGCCAGCGGCACGGCGGCCAGGATCGCGACCATCGTGGTCATCATGATCGGGCGGAAGCGCACGATGCTGGCCTCGCGTGCGGCGTCGCGCGGCGCCAGCCCATGCTCACGCTGCGCCACCAGGGCGAAGTCGATCATCATGATCGCGTTCTTCTTGACGATGCCGATCAGCAGAACCAGCGCGATCATCGAGATCACCGACAGTTCGGTGTTGGTGCCGAACAACGCCAGCAGCGCACCGACGCCCGCCGCCGGCAGCGTGGACAGGATGGTGACCGGGTGGATCAGGCTCTCGTAGAGCATGCCCAGCACCAGGTAGACGGTCAGGATCGCGGCAAACACCAGGATCAGCATGTCGCTGGGATCTGAATTGAAGCCGAAGCCCGCATCGTCGGCCAGGCGGATGTCGCCAGGCATGCGCATGCCGGCGACGGTGGCATCGATGATCGCCTTGGCCTCACCCATGCTCACGTTCGGAGCCAGGTTGTAGCTGAGGTCCATCGTCGTGTACTGGTTCTCGTGGGTGATCTGCGAGGGGGCCAGGCCGGGCATCTGCGTGGCCACCGCGGTGATCGGCACCATGTCGCCGTTGCGCGCACGCACGTACACCTCATCCAGCGCCGCCGGGGTGGCGGTCTGCGAGGGCAGGGCGTTGACCACCACGCTGTACTGGTTGATGTCCGAATAGATGGTGGAGATCTGGCGCTGGCCGAACGCACCGTACAGCGCGCCGTCGATGGCGCCGACCGTGATGCCCAGGCGCGCGGCCTTGGCGCGGTCGATCTGGATGTTCTGGCGCAGTCCGGCATTGTCCACGTCGGTGCCGACGTCACGCAGCTTCGGGTTCTTCTTCAGTTCCGCCTGCAGCTTGGGCAGCCATTCCTGCAAAGCAGCCAGGTCGTTGCCCTGCAGGGAAATGCGGTACTGCGCGCCCTGGCTGGAACCGCCGCCATCGTTGCTGGGCAGGTCCTGGATCGCGCGCAGGCGCAACTGCAGGTCGGGGTAGCGATCGGCCTTGGCACTGAGTCGCGCCAACGCATGTGCGGTGGTTTCGCGGCGACCGTCGCTGCGTGACTTCAGCTCGATGTTGAACTGTGCACTGGAGCCCTGACGGCCGCTGCCGAGGCGCACACCCACGGTTTTCACTGCCGGGTCGGCCATCAGCATGTCGGTGATGCGACGCTGGCGGGCGACCATGTCCTCGAAGGAGACGGTGGCGCTGGAATTGGCGCGGCCCCAGATCAGGCCGGTGTCCTGCGGCGGGAACGCGCCCTTCTTCACCGCCCCGAACAGGAAGATGGTGACGCCGATCAGGATCAGCGGCGTCAGCGACAGCAGCAGCGCGTGGCGCAGCGAGAAGTCCAGGAACACGGTGTAGATGCGCAGCATGCGCTCGTGGCCGGCATCCAGCCAGCGTCCGAAGCGCGACGGCGGCGCGCTGTGGTCATGGGCGCGGAGGAAGCGGCTGCACAGCGCCGGGGTCAACGTCAGCGAGACGATCATCGAGACCACGATGGCCGCCACCAGGGTGACGGTGAACTCGCGGAAGAACGCGCCCATCATGCCGCTGGCGAACAGCAGCGGGATGAACACCGCGACCAGGGAGGCGGTGATCGAGACGATGGTGAAGCCGATCTCGCGCGCGCCGGTCAGCGCCGCCTGCATGCGCGGCATGCCCTCATCGAGGTGGCGCATGATGTTCTCGATCACCACGATCGCATCGTCCACGACGAAGCCGATCGCGATCACCAGCGCCAGCAGGCTCAGGTTGTTCAGGGTGAAGCCCATCACGTACATCACCAGCGCGGCACCGGCCAGCGACAGCGGTACGGTCACTGCGGCGATCAGCGTCGGTGCCAGCCGGCGCAGGAACAGCGCCATGGTCAGCACCACCATCGCCAGGCTGATCAGCAACGTGATCTGCACTTCATGCAGCGACGAGCGGATGGTCGGCGTACGGTCGAAGTACGGCGTCATCGTGGTGCCTGGCTGCAGGTAGTCGCGCAGGGTCGGGATCTGCGCCTTGACCCGGTCCACGGTCTCCACGATGTTGGCGCCGGCACGGGTGAACACGTACATCACCACCGCCGGTTTGTGGTCGAACCACGCGGCCTGGTAGGCATCCTGCTGGCCGTCGTAGACGTTGGCGATGTCCTTCAGGCGGATCACCCGGCCATCGCCCTGGGTCTTGACCACCAGGTCGGCGAAGTCGGCCGCACGCGCCACCGAATCGTTGGCGATGATCGCGGTGGTGGTGTTGCCGTCGCTGAGGAAGCCGGTGGGCGAGGTCACGTTGGCCGCGCGCACCGCATTGCGCAGGTCATCGGCGGTCAGGCCCAGCGCGTTCATCAGGCGCAGGTTGACGTCCACGCGCACCGCTGGCGTCGACGCGCCGGCGATGTCGACCGAGGCGACGCCACTGATCTGGCGGATGCGCTGCGCCAGCAGCGAATCGGCGACGTTGTACAGCTCATCGGCCGACTGCGTCTGCGAGGTCAACGCGATGGCGATGACCGGGTCGTCGTTCGGGTTCGCCTTCTGGTACATCGGCGAGCCCATGCCCGAGGGCAGGTCGGCCTGCGCCGAGTTGATCGCGGTCTGTACGTCCAGCGCGGCCGAATCGATGTTGTGGCCGCTCTGGAAGATCATGAACACCAGCGAGCTGCCTTCCGAGCTCGACGAGCGCATGCGGTCGATGCCCGGCAGCTGGCCGAGATGGCGTTCCAGCGGCGCGGTAACCGTGGAGGCCATGGTCGCCGCATCGGCGCCGGACTGGCTGGCATGCACGAAGATCACCGGGATCTCGATGTTCGGCAGTGCCGATACGCCCAGGCGCAGGTAGCAGATCAGGCCGACCATGAACAGGCCGATGGCCAGCAGCGCGGTGCCGATCGGGCGGCGGATGAAGGGGCCGGACAGGTTCATCGCGCGGCCCCCCGCAGCAGCGGGGCGTGGATCATGCCTGCGGCTCCTGCAGCGACCCGTCGCGCAACGCACGCTGCTCGCGGCGGCGGGCAAGCCACTCGGAGAAGCGCTCCATGTACAGGTAGATCACCGGCGTGGTGTACAGCGTGACCAGCTGCGATAGCAGCAGGCCGCCGACGATGGCGATGCCCAGCGGGCGGCGCAGCTCCGAGCCGATCCCGGTGCCCAGGGCCAGCGGCAGCGCGCCCAGCATGGCCGCGGCGGTGGTCATCATGATCGGGCGGAAGCGCAGCAGGCAGGCACGGCGGATTGCTTCGTGCGCGTTGGTACCGGCGCGGCGGGCCTCGATCGCGAAGTCCACCATCATGATGCCGTTCTTCTTGACGATGCCGATCAGCAGCACGATGCCGACGATGCCATCCACCGACAGGCTCAGGCCGCACAGCATCAGCGCCAGCAGCGCGCCGACACCGGCCGGCGGCAGCGTGGAGATGATCGTGATCGGGTGGATGTAGCTCTCGTAGAGCACGCCCAGCACGATGTAGATCACCACCAGCGAGGCCAGCAGCAGCCACACCACGTCCGTCTGGCTGCCAGTGAACTCGGCGGCCTTGCCGATGAACTCGGCATGCAGGTGGGTGGGCATGTCCAGGCTGTCCTTGGTCTCCTGGATTGCACGCACCGCTTCGGACAGCGAATAGCCCGGCGCCACGTTGAACGAGACCGTTACCGCCGGCAGCTGCTGCTGGTGGCTGACCACCAGCGGCGCGCTGCTGACCTTGCCTTCGGCCAGCGCCGACAGCGGGATGATGTTGCCGGCGCCGACGGTGATGCCGGTGTTCTGCGCGCCGATGCCGGTGGCGGTCGACGAGTTCGACGAGGTGACCTGGCCGAAGCTGGTGGCATTGGTGCCGGTCAGCGCGCCGGCGCCGTTGGAGGCCACCGCCAGCTGCTCCATCAACGCGGTGCTGGTGCGGAACTCCGGCGCCACTTCCAGCACCACGCGATACTGGTTGAGCTCGGTGAAGATGGTGGAGATCTGGCGCTGGCCGAACGCATCGTAGAGCGTGTCGTCGATGGTCTGCATCGGCACGCCCAGCACGCTGGCCTTGTCGCGGTCGATGTTCAGCTCCAGGGCGCGGCCCTGGTTGGACAGGTTGTTGTCCACGTCAGCCAGTTCCGGGCGCTTGCGCAGCGCTTCGGTCAGGCGCGTGGCCTGGGTCGCCACCGTTGCCGAATCGACGTCCGACAGCGAGTACTGGTACTCGGTGGCGGCCACGCGGGTATCCAGGGTCACGTCCTGCACCGGCTTCAGGTACAGCGCCACGCCCGGGATTCCGGCCACCGCCTTCTGCAGGCGCGGCAGGATCTGCTCCAGGCCATCGCGCTGGCTGCGCTCCTTCAGCACGATCGACAGCTGGCCCTGGTTGAGCGTGGGGTTCATGCTGCCGGCACCAATGAACGCCGATACGCCGGTCACATCCGGATCGTGGCGCAGTGCTTCGGCGACCTGCCGGGTGCGCTGTTCCATCTGCGGGAAGGCGATGTTCTGGTCGGCCTGCACCACGCCGGTGATCAGGCCGGTGTCCTGTTCGGGCAGCAGGCCCTTGGGAATCAGCACGTACAGCAGCACGGTCAGCACCAGTGCACCACCGGCCACGGCCAGGGTCAGGCGCTGGTGGCCCAGCACCCAGTCCAGGCTGTGCTCGTACAGCCCGACGGTGCGCGTCCACAGGTTCTGCTTGCCGGCCGCTGCCGCGCGCTCATGCGCGTCCTCGCCCTCGGGCAGGGCGTCGGGTTTGAGCAGGTAGGCACACATCATCGGGGTGAGCGTCAGCGAGATCAGCATCGACAGCACCACCGCGATGCTCAGCACCCAGGCGAACTCGTGGAACAGGCGGCCGGTGACGCCGGGCATCAGCAGCAGCGGCAGGAACACCGCTACCAGCGAGACGGTCAGCGACAGCACGGTGAAGCCGATCTGGCGCGCGCCGATCTCGGCCGCTTCCTTGCCACTCTTGCCCTGCTCGATGTAGCGCACGATGTTCTCGATCATCACGATCGCATCGTCGACCACGAAACCGGTAGCCACCACCAGCGCCATCAGCGAGAGGTTGTCCAGCGACATGCCGGCGAACGCCATCACCGCGAAGGTGCCGGCCAGCGACAATGGCACCGCCACCGAGGGAATGATCGTGGCCCACAACCGGCGCAGGAACACGAAGATCACCGCCACCACCAGGCCGATGGTGAGGATCAGGGTGAACTGCACTTCATGCACCGAGGCGCGGATGGTCTCGGTACGGTCGTTGAAGATCTCCAGGTGCACGTCGGCCGGCAGCACGCCCTGCAGCTGCGGCAGGATCGCGCGGATGCGCTCGACGGTCTGCACGATGTTGGCACCAGGCTGGCGCCGGACTTCCAGCAGCACCGCCGGCTTTCCATCGGCCCAGGCGGCCAGCTGGTCGTTCTCCACGCCATCGATCACCTCGGCCACGTCCGACAGCCGCACCGGGCGGCCGTTCTTGTAGCTGATGATGGTGTCGCGGTACTCGGCGGCGCTGGCCAGCTGGTCGTTGGTGCCGATGCTGTAGGACTGCGTCTTGCCGTTCAACGAGCCCTTGGGCGCATTGACGTTGGCCTGGGTCAGTGCGCTGCGCAGCTGCTCCAGGGTCAGGCCCATGTTCGACAACTGCGCCGGATTGACCTGGATGCGCACGGCAGGGCGCACGTTGCCGGCGATCGACACCAGTCCCACGCCCTGCACCTGCGACAGGCGCTGGGCCAGGATCGAGTCGGCGTAATTGTTGACGTCGCGCAGCGGGCGCGTGTCGGAGGTCAGCTTCAGGGTGACGATGGCCGCGTCGGCCGGATTCACCCGGTTGTAGACCGGCTGGTAGGGAAGCGACGAGGGCAGGGTGGCCTGGCGGATCGCCGCCTGCACGTCCTGCGCGGCGATGTCGATGTCGCGGTCCATCGAGAACTGCAGGATGATCGTCGACAACCCGGCCGACGAGTCGGAGGTCATCAGCTCCAACCCGGAAATCTGCCCGAACTGGCGCTCCAGCGGGGTAGTGACCAGCGAAGCCATGGTGGTGGCGTTGGCACCGGGGTACTGGGTGGTGACCACCAGGCTGGGCGCATCGATTTCCGGCAGCGCCGACACCGGCAGCTTGCGGTAACCGAGGATGCCCAGCAGCAACAGGCCCGCCATCAACAGCGAGGTGGCGATCGGGCGGCGGATGAAGATCGTCGAAAAGCCCACGGACTGATCCTTGCTGGCACTTCAATGTCGGCGCCGGCGGGTATGCCGGCGCGAGGGAGATCAGTGGCCTGCGCTCAGCGCGGGCCACCACCGCGACGGCCACCGCCGCCTGCGTTCTTCTGCTCGGCCGCCTTCAGTTCGGCCTCGGTCGGTGCGGCCGGGGTCTCCCCCGGCTTCAGCGCGGTGACCTTGCTGCCCGGCTTCAAGCGGAACTGGCCTTCACTGACCACCCGCTCGCCGCCCTTCAGGCCTTCGGCGATCTGCACCTGGCTGTCGCCCACTTCCACGCCGCTGCGCACGGTCTGCATCTTTACCGTGTTGTCGCCCTGCACGATGTAGACGTACTCGCCATCCGGGCCACGCAGCACCGCCTGGGTGGGGATGACCACACCACCGGCGATCGTGCGCAGCTGCATGCGCACGTTGACGAACTGGCCCGGCCACAGGCCGTTGTCGGTGTTGTCGAAAATCGCGCGCGCCTTGAACGTGCCGCTGTCGGCACTGATCAGGTTGTCGACCACGTCGAGCTTGCCGTCGCCGGACAACACATGCGAATCGGCACGGTCCAGCGCGGCCACCGGCACCGTGCCGGCGGCCTGCGCCTGGCGCACGTCGCCGAGCTGGCGCTCGGGCAGGTTGAACAGCACGTGGATCGGATGGATCTGGGTCAGCGTGACCAGCGCGGTGCCGGCGTTGACCACGTTGCCCGCGTCGACCGCGCGGATGCCGGCGATGCCGGAGATCGGTGCGGTGACCTTGGTGTACTGCAGCTGCACCTGCGCCGAACGCATGCTGGCCTCGTTGGCGGCCACGGCGCTTTCGTACTGTGCCACTTGGTTTCGCTGTGTATCCAGATCGGTCTTGGCGACGTACTGGCGATACTCAGGCGCGTTCGAGCGCTGGAAGTTGGAGCGCGCAGTGGCCAGCAGGGCTTCGTTCTGGCGCTTGGCTGCGGCGGCCTGGTCATAGCTGGCCTGGGCCGTGCGCGGATCGATCACCGCCAGCACGTCACCCTGCTTCACTTCCTGGCCTTCGCGGAAATTCAGGCTCATCAGCTGGCCGCCGACCTGCGGGCTGACGGTAACGGTGTTCATCGCAGTCACCGTGCCCAGCGCGCTGGCATACACCGGCACGTCCTGGCGCGTGGCCTCCACCACGGTCACCGGTACTGGACCGGCATTCGGATCCTCGCCGCCCTGGCGCGCCCCCGCAGCTGCACCACCGGCCTTGTCCTTGCCCCCGCCCATGACGCGCAGGCCGACCACGGCCAGCACCAGCACTGCCACGACCAGCAGCACGATCTTCCAAACACGTGACATTACGAGGACTCCGAGAGGGCTGGACCAGGCGGGACGCCGGGGCAATGCGCAAAGCATACCTGTGCCACATCACGTTTCCTGCATGACGGATGGGACGGGCGCTAAGACCGGATCGAGCGCCGGAGGTTCCCGTGGCGGCGGTGTTGCCCTACATTCAGCTGGAACCCTTCTGCTGTGGAGATTGCGATGCGCCGTTCGCTGCTGCTGTCCGCCCTGCTGCTGGCCCTGCCGGCCCTTGCCCACGCCCAGGACGGGCAGCGCCCGGAAGTGACCGCCGCCGCGCAGCGGCTGCAGGCCAAGGTGGTCGAATGGCGCCGCGATTTCCACCAGCATCCGGAGTTGTCCAACCGCGAGGCGCGCACCTCGGCCGAGGTCGCCAAGCGCCTGCGTGCGATGGGCCTGAAGCCGAAGACCGGCATCGCCCACCACGGCGTGGTTGCGATCATCGAGGGCGGCAAGCCGGGGCCGAAGATCGCCCTGCGCGCCGACATGGACGCGCTGCCGGTGACCGAGCGGACCGGCCTGCCGTTCGCCTCCAAGGCCACTGACCAGTACCGCGGGCAGACCGTGGGCGTGATGCATGCCTGTGGCCATGACGCGCACACCGCGACCCTGCTCGGCGTGGCCGAAGCACTGGTGTCGATGAAGAAGGACCTGCCGGGCCAGGTGATGCTGATCTTCCAGCCGGCCGAGGAGGGCGCACCGCCGCCGGAAGAGGGTGGTGCGGCACTCATGCTGAAGGAAGGCCTGTTCGCCGATTTCAAGCCGGAAGCGGTGTTCGGCCTGCATGTGTTCTCCAGCGTGCAGGTGGGTCAGATCGCGGTGCGCGGTGGCCCGTTGATGGCGGCCTCGGACCGGTTCGGGATCAAGGTGATCGGCCGCCAGACGCATGGTTCGGCGCCGTGGAACGGGGTTGATCCGATCGTCGCCACCGCCGACCTGGTGGGCACCGCGCAGACCATCGTCAGCCGCCGCGCCAACCTGTCCAAGCAGCCGGCAGTGCTGACCTTCGGCGCGATCAACGGCGGCATCCGCTACAACATCATTCCCGATGAAGTGGAGATGGTCGGCACCATCCGCACCTTCGACGAAGGCATGCGCCAGCAGATCTTCGCCGACCTGCGCAACGTGGCCGAGCACACCGCCGCCGCGCATGGTGCCAAGGCGGTAACCGAGATCTACGAAGCCGACGGCAACCCGGCCACGGTGAACAACCCGGCATTGACCGCGAAGATGCTGCCGAGCCTGCAGGCGGTGGTGGGCAAGGACAACGTATACGAGCCACCGCTGCAGATGGGTGCGGAAGATTTCTCGCTGTACGCCAAGGAAGTGCCGGGCATGTTCTTCTTCGTCGGCTCCACCAGCGCGGGCATCGATCCGGCAACGGCGCCGGCCAACCATTCGCCGAAGTTCCTGCTGGATGAGAAGGCGCTGGATGTCGGGTTCCGCGCGCTGCTGCAGGTGAGCCTGGATTACCTGCACGGTGCCGGCACCCCGGCGGAGTGAGGGTTTCCGCAGGGCTTGCAGCCCTGCACCCGCTTGGATCAACGGCAACGTCAACGTCAACAGCGGGCATTCCGTGGGATGGCGGGGTGGGTCCGGTTGAGGGGGACGCCGTAAACCCGTCCCTGGGGGCTTGGCCGCGGCATCCATGCCGCGGACACCCCCTCAACCGGACCCACCCCGCCTTCGACAGTTTCCCGCGGCTGTTGGTGCCCGCTGTTGTTGGTGGGTGCCGACCGTTGGTCGGCACGGCGGACGTCATGAACGTCTGAAGGATCGGATTCTGATTTTGATTTTCCTGATCTTTCCCGTGGTGGATCGGCGACAGAAATGTGTCGGAGGGCCGGGCGGGTGGGATGGGCGGGGTATCCGCGCCATGGATGGCGCGGCTAAGCCCCCAGGGATGGGTTCACGGCGTCCCCGCCCATCCCGCCCGCCTGGCCCACACCCCGGAACCCAGGCTTTCGACGACCCACCAACCCCACCACGGAGGGGCTCCGCCGTTGGCCAGCCCGGCCGAAGGCCCGCCGTCCGCGCGATACAATGGCGCCCATGAACACCCCACAGGATTCCAGCCTCGGTCGCGAGGTCAGTTACCCGTCGCAGTACGATCCCGGCCTGCTGTTCCCCATCCCCCGCATCGGCGCCCGCGCCGAGATCGGCCTCGATGACGCCGCGCTGCCGTTCGTCGGCCACGACCGCTGGCATGCCTTCGAGCTGAGCTGGCTCGACGCGCGTGGCAAGCCGCAGGTCGCCGTCGCCACCGTGCAGGTGCCGTGCACCTCGCCGCGGTTGATCGAATCGAAGTCGTTCAAGCTGTACCTGAACTCCCTCAACAGCACCCGTATCGACAGCGCCGAGGCACTTCGTGGGCGCCTGGTGGCTGACCTGTCGGCCTGCGCCTGTGCGCCGGTGGAGGTCGAGTTCGGCCTGCCGGGCCTGCGCGAGACGCCACTCGGTGAATCCATCGACGGCCTGGATGTGGAGATCGACTGCTACGGCCCGCCGCAGGCAGACTTCCTCGCCGCTGATGCCGGCGAGGTGGTGGAGGAAACCCTGGTCTCGGCGCTGCTGAAGTCCAACTGCCCGGTTACCGGCCAGCCGGACTGGGCCACGGTCAGCCTGCGCTACCGCGGGCCGAAGATCGACCGCGCCGGCCTGCTGCGTTACCTGGTCAGCTACCGCGAGCACGCCGAGTTCCACGAGCAGTGTGTTGAACGGATCTTCAGCGAGGTGTCTGCGCGCTGCCAGCCGCAGTGGCTGGAAGTGGAGGCCCGCTACACCCGTCGTGGCGGCCTGGACATCAACCCCTGGCGGGCCAGCCCGGGCATCGCCGCCCCGGCCGCGACCTACCGCGAACTGCGGCAGTAACCGCCACAGGCGGTTGCCCGTTGCGCCGGGCCATGCCCGGCGAGCACCGGCCATCGGCCGGCACTACCATGATTCGCAGGTGGTTACGGGTAGAGCCGGCCGCTGGCAGGCAATCGGCCAAGGCCGGATCCCCCTGGCACAGCCGGCCAGCGGCCGGCACTACCGGGCGTCCATTCCCCCGATTGTTCAGCCGCCCCGGGGGGCGGCTTCACATCTGCACCATCCCCATTTAACAACCTCCATGGCACCGTGCGAATCACGTAGTCATGCAGACGGGAGTTGTGGATGAGTACCGAGAAGAAAGCCGATTTCTCCGGCGTCAGTGGCAGTGTCGACAGTACCGCCGAGCAGGTGCCGAAGGCGGACTTCTCCGGCGTCAGCGCTTCGGTGGACAGCACCGCAGACGTTGTCAGCGGCGGCACCTATACCGTGCAGAAGGGTGACTCGCTGTCGAAGATCGCCAAGCAGCATCTGGGCGACGCCAATGCCTGGAAAAAGATCTTCGAAGCCAACCGCGATGTGCTTGATGACCCGGACAAGATCTTCCCGGGCCAGACCCTGAAACTGCCGCCGAAGTAAGCCGGCCATCGAACGCCGTCCGACAATCCCTGGGAGGAACCCCGAATGATCAAGACCACCCCGCTACAGACCGCCCTGATCGCCGCCCTGCTGGGCAGCGTTGCCCTGGTCGGTTGCAAGAAGAAGGAAGAGTCGACCGACAGCAACGCCGCTCCGGCAGCGACCGCCCCGGCCGAACCCGCAGCTCCCGCGCCGATGACCGGCGCACCGCCGCCGATGGCCGAAGCCGCTGCGGTCAACGTCTCGTCGGTCACCGTCGGCAAGACCGCCGCCGCCGACAAGTCGGTTGCGACGACGGCTTTGTTCGCACCGAAGGATGACATCATCGTCTCGGTCAAGACCGACGGCGCTGCCAACAACGTCACCGTTGGCGCCAAGCTGACCTATCAGGACGGCCAGGTAGCCGGCGAACAGAACGCCACCCTGAACACCAGTGGTGCGGAAACCACCAACGTCACGTTCAAGAATGCAAAGGGCTGGCCGGCCGGCAAGTACCGCGCCGAGGTCACCGTCGATGGCAAGGCGGCCGGAACGCCGCAGGAGTTCGAGGTCAAGTAAGTCCTGCCGACTCTCTCCCGGCAGGGCTCACGATGGACGCAGCCGCGAGGCTGCGTCCTTTTTTGTTGGGCGATGGCTGGCTTCATCCACGCATGGCGTGGATCTGCTGATGCTGTGGGGGGCTTCATCCTGGCGCGGATGGATCACAGCGTTGCCGCCGTGCAGTACCGCCGCGTATGGCACAGCTTTGCCCCGCGCGGCTGAAAACGCGACAATGCAGGGGTTTCCCCGCCGCGCGCCCACCCTGACGGCGACGGGGGAAAGCGTGGGGCCCGGCCCCGCGCGCGACACGGTTGCACGTGGCCCGGCGCTGGCGCCGGCCTTCCCCTGAGCACTGCTACAGAGTCCAAGTCCCCCATGTCCAAGATCCTCTACACGCTGACCGACGAAGCACCGTTCCTGGCCACCCAGTCGCTGCTGCCGATCGTCGGCGCCTACACCGCCACCGCAGGCATCGTGGTGGAAACCCGTGACATCTCGCTGTCCGGCCGCATCCTGTCGCTGTTCCCTGAACTGCTCGGCGACGCGCAGAAGGTCAGCGACGACCTGGCCGAGCTGGGCCAGCTGGCGACCACCCCGGACGCCAACATCATCAAGCTGCCGAACATCTCCGCCTCGGTGCCGCAGCTGAAGGCGGCCATCAAGGAACTGCAGGACCAGGGCTATCCGCTGCCGGATTACCCGGAAACCCCGGCCGACGACCAGCAGCGCGACTACAAGGCGCGCTACGACAAGGTCAAGGGCAGTGCGGTGAACCCGGTGCTGCGCGAAGGCAACTCCGACCGCCGTGCACCGCTGTCGGTGAAGAACTACGCGCGCAAGCATCCGCACCGCATGGGCGCCTGGGCGTCGGATTCGAAGTCGCACGTCGCGCACATGGCCGCCGGTGACTTCTACGGCAGCGAGAAGTCGGCCACCCTGGCCAACGCCGGTTCGCTGAAGATCACCTTCCACGGCAAGGACGGCAGCGCCGTGGTGCTGAAGGAAAAGACCGCAGTGAAGGCGGGCGAGATCGTCGATGCCGCCGTCATGAGCCGCAAGGCACTGGCCGCGTTCATCGGCGAGCAGATTGCCGATGCCAAGGCCCAGGGCGTGCTGTTCTCGCTGCACCTGAAGGCGACCATGATGAAGGTCTCCGACCCGATCATGTTCGGCGTGGCGGTGAACGAGTTCTACAAGGACGTACTGACCAAGCACGCCGACGTGCTGAAGCAGGCCGGTTTCGATGCCAACAACGGCATTGGTGACCTGGCTGCGCGCCTGCCGTCGCTGCCTGAAGCCACCCGCGCCGCGATCGAGGCCGACCTGGCCGCCGAGTACGCGCAGCGCCCGGGCGTGGCCATGGTCAATTCGGACAAGGGCATCACCAACCTGCACGTGCCGAGCGACGTGATCGTCGACGCCTCGATGCCGGCGATGATCCGCGACTCGGGCAAGATGTGGAATGCCGATGGCAAGCTGCAGGACACCAAGGCGGTCATTCCGGACCGCTGCTACGCCGGCGTGTACCAGGCCGTCATCGACGACTGCAAGGCGCACGGTGCCTTCGACCCGGCCACCATGGGCTCGGTGCCGAACGTCGGCCTGATGGCGCAGAAGGCCGAGGAGTACGGCTCGCACGACAAGACCTTCCAGATCGCCGCCGATGGCGTGGTCAAGGTCACCGATGATGCCGGCGCCGTGGTGTTCGAGCACGCCGTGGAAGCCGGTGACATCTGGCGCATGTGCCAGACCAAGGACGCGCCGATCCAGGACTGGGTCAAGCTGGCCGTCGAGCGCGCACGCCTGAGCAGCACCCCGGCCGTGTTCTGGCTGGACGCCGCCCGCGCCCACGACGCGCAGGTCATCGCCAAGGTCGAGCAGTACCTGAAGGACCACGACACCACCGGCCTGGACATCCGCATCCTGCCGCCGGTGGAAGCCACCGCGTTCTCGCTGGACCGCATCCGCAAGGGCGAGGACACCATCTCGGTGACCGGCAACGTGCTGCGTGACTACCTGACCGACCTGTTCCCGATCATGGAACTGGGCACCAGCGCCAAGATGCTGTCGATCGTGCCGCTGATGGCCGGTGGCGGCCTGTTCGAGACCGGTGCCGGTGGATCGGCCCCGAAGCACGTGCAGCAGTTCGTTGAAGAGGACTACCTGCGTTGGGATTCGCTGGGTGAGTTCCTGGCCTTGGCCGCGTCGCTGGAACACCTGGGCAACCGCTACGACAACGCCGCTGCCCGTGTGCTGGCCAAGGCGCTGGACGAAGCCAACGGCCAGTTCCTGGACAACGACAAGTCGCCATCGCGCAAGCTGGGTGGCATCGACAACCGTGGCAGCCACTTCTACATCGCGCTGTACTGGGCCCAGGCCCTGGCCGCGCAGGACGAGGACGCCGCCCTGAAGGCGCGCTTCGCCCCGCTGGCCAAGACGCTGACCGACAACGAGCAGAAGATCGTCGAAGAGCTGATCGCAGTGCAGGGCAAGGCCGTGGACATCGGTGGCTACTACCGCCCGGACGTGGCCAAGGCCAGCAAGGCGATGCGCCCGAGCGCGACCTTCAACGCCGCGCTGGAGCAGCTGCGCGGCTGATCCACTGCCGTTCGGCCGTGACACCGGAACCCGCGCTTCGGCGCGGGTTTCTTTTTATGGCGCTGGGGTCAGATTCCTTTTGCAAGCAAAAGGGATCTGACCCCATTCGACCCGTGTCCAGAACCGTGACATCCGTCGGTCGTCGGAATGCCGTCAACGGGGCATGAAACTTGCCCGCGATGGCGGTCGCAGAATGGATCGGCGCCGTTTCGCAGTCGCCTTGAATCTGAGCAATCGATCACGACGGCCGCCGCTGGCGATGCCCTAGCCTTGACGACGCGAGGCCACCGGGGAGGTGGCCGCACGGGGAACACGGATGGCACGCGTGCTGGTAGTGGGAACCGATATCCAGGGCGAGCAGGCCCTGCTGCAACGGCTGCGCCTGGCCTCGGCGCTGCCGGATGGCCAGGTCCGCCGCAGCCAGGATCTGGACGATTGTGATCTGCTGGTCATCCGCGATACCCCGGCGCTGCGCAACGCCGCCCAGCGCATGCGGCAGCAACGTCCGCGCCTGCAGTGCTGGATCGAGGACATCGGCGGCCAGCTGCGTGATGGCGACGGGCATCAGGACGTGCTTGATGACGGTGCCATCGGTCGCGCGTTGCGTCGCATGCAGTTGGCACCGGAGCCCCTGGCCATGCAGACACCTGCGCCGATCCGCCTGGCAGATGGCGCGCACGCCATCACCCGCCTGCTGCGCGAGCGGCTGCCGCTGCGACAGGGCCAGGCACTGCTGGGTGATGCGGGCGAGCCTCTGCTGCTGATGGATCTGGAGCACGATCAGGCCGTGCTGTTGCAGGAGCCGGCTGCGGCGCTGGTGGAGCGGCTGGCCGATGCCTTTGAGCGCCTGCAGCTGGACGCGCTGACACCGGCGCGCCTGCAGGCCCTGGCCGGCGAGCGGCCACGCCAGCCGCTGCGGCCACTGCTGTGGCAATGGGCGCAACGCAGCCGCCATTGGCAGGCGCTGGACGAGCGGCTGCGCGGCGCGTCGGTGAAGCTGCTGCGCTGGCCGGACTTCCGCGTACTGGGCCATGACCACGATGGCTTCCGCCTGTGCTCGCTGCTGCTCAAGCGTGCGTGCACGGTTGAGGAATGCACGATGCTGCTCGAACTGCCGGCGGCGGCGGTTCGCGATTTCATCCATGCCGCCTATCTGTGTGGCTACGCGCAGCTGCAGGCCGCCCCGGCGACGCTGATGATGGCGGCAGGTGGCACCCGCACCGACAACGGACTGCTCGCCCGCCTGTGGCGGCACCTGCGCGGGAGCGAGCGCAATGCGTGAGCACAAGGTGGTCGTGCTGGGCGGCATGGGCAGCGGCAAGTCGACGCTGGTACGCAGCATCGCGGCTGGCGCGGTGGTCGACACGGATGTGGCCAACAGTGATCGCCTCGGCGCCGACAAGGCCTCCACCACCGTGGCGCTGGACTACGCAGACATCGACCTGCCCAACGGCGAACGCCTGCGTCTCTACGGCACACCCGGCCAGCAGCGTTTCGATTTCCTGTGGCCGATCCTGCTGCAGGGCGCCCGTGGCGCGGTGCTGCTGCTGGATGCGCGCCGCGCCGGCCTGGCCAGCGAGCTGGAAGGCTATCTGCAGGTGCTGCAGCCGTTCGCATCATCCTTGGCACTGGTCGTGGCGGTCACCCACCTGGACCAGGCACCGCAGGCCGCACTGGATGACTGGGCCATCCGTGCCTGCCTTGACGACCAGCCGCTGCCGCTGCTGGCCGTGGATGCCCGTGACCGAGGACAGGGACTGCTGCTGATGGATGTACTGATGAGCGAAATGGAAGCGCACGCACTGGTGGCTGCACATGGCTGACGGGCAGGTGGCGGGACTGCCCGACGCCGGTCAGCGTGAGCGCCTGCAGCCCCTGCTGCAGGACCTGCAGCAGCGGGTCGAAGGCGTGCGCACGGTCGTGCTGGCCAGCGTCGATGGCTTTGCCCTGGTCAGCGCCGGCGCCGAAGGGCGCGGCGAACGGCTGGCGGCGATGACCAGCGCGATGCTGGCGCTGGCTGCGGCGGTCGGGCGCGAACTGGTGCTGGGCGATCTGCAGACACTGATGCTGGAAGCGGCGGGCGGAAAGGTGCTGATGCTGGCGATCCAGGCCGAAGGGCGCGCACCGCTGCTGCTGATGGCGGCCTGCGACCAGCGCAGCGTGATCGGCCAGGTGCTGTGGCAGAGCAGGGAATGTGGCCAGGCGATCCTGGCCGAACTCGGCGGATCGTGAGCCCGGCCGCAGGGGAGCAAGGGGCTCGGACCAACATCGACAAGGGGTGCGACGTGGCTGGATTGAATGATTCGTTGAACGCACTGATGGGCATCGACGGCGCGCAGGCAGTGGCGCTGGTCGATTACGAAAGCGGCATGCTGCTGGGCGAAGCCGGTGCTGGCATGGACATGGAAGTGGCCGCCGCCGGCAATACCGAAGTGATCCGCGCCAAGATGAAGACCGCCGCATCGCTTAACCTCAACGACAGCATCGAGGACATCCTGATCTCGCTGGGCAAGGCGTACCACATCATGCGCCCGGTGGCGAAGAAGAAAGGCCTGTTCTTCTACATCGTGCTGGACCGTACCAAGTCCAACCTGGCATTGGCCCGGCGCAAGGTGCAGGACGTGGAGGCCGAACTGGCGATCTGAGCGGCCGCCTCCGTAGCGCCGGACCATGCTCGGCTGCTTCCAGCCGAAGCAGCCGAGCACGTTCGGCGCTGCCTTCAGGCTGCTGGAAGCAGCAGTGCAGAGACCAACGAGAGAGCCTTGCTGTCGCGTGCGGCGAAGTACCTGGGCGCATGATCTGGCAGCCACACTTCGTTGAAGTGGCGGCGGAAGTCCTCGTAGAACTCGTTGGGATACAGCTTGGCCGGCACCGTGCGGCCGTCCGGGTAGGCATGGTCGTACGTGGGCAGCGCATCGGTGTCGACGCCGCGATGATCCCTCAGCCACTTGCAGAACAGGCGGCCTTCGGAGATGTCCGGCACCAGCGCCTGCGGGAGCGTATAGCCCGCCTGCTCCAGCGGTGCGATCAGGTTCAACGTCAGCTCGTTGAGCATCGAGAAATGGGTGTACGGCACCTTGGCACGGTTCTGCATGTAGCGGTCGATGTGCACGGGCAGCAACGCATTGGCGCGACCCTGCTGCCATTCCACCACCCACTGCGAGACCTTCACTGCGAACCTGCGTGACAGCCACTGGCCGAGGTGGATGGCGAGGTACGGGTGGATCCAGGTGCCCTGCATGGCCGGGTTCCCACCGGATACCACGTGGATCAGCTCATTCTCGGACAGCTTCGTCTGCGCCATGAGCTCCTGCAGGAACTCCTCCGTCGATTTCAGTGCCCGGTAGTCGGACCAGCGCTTGCCGACGGACTGGCACAGGGCGGTCGCGCTGATGTAGCCGTCGCGGGCGCGCTGCGGGATGACGTTGCCTTCCTCCACGCGCGGAATAAAGGTCATTTGCTGCATGCGTCACCTCGTGCCGTTGTTGGGCCTGAAAGGGTAGGCAGCAGGGAGGCATCAGGTCTGTAGGAATCGTTGCGTTTGTCGCGGCATGCAGTGGCCCTACACAAGCCACCCCACGCCAGCGTATGGTGAGGCAGGTCCTCCCGGGTGAGCCCTGCATGTCCGAGCCTGACACCGTTGCCGAGTTGGCGTCGCGCATCGCCGGCGCCATTCACGCCGGCTTCGAGCAGTATCACGCCCGCTTTGCGGCGATCACCGCCCGTGCGCGGCAGCGTTTCGAGCAGCGCGACTGGGTGGGCGCGCGCCGGGATGCAGTCGAGCGCATCGCGTTGTACGACCTGTGCATCGCCGAACAGATGGATGCGCTGCGGCGTCTCGCCGGCGAAGCGATCGGGGAACGCGCGCTGTGGCTGCAGGTGCATGCGCGCTATAGCGCACTGCTGCGGGGGCTGATCGACGCCGAACTGTACAAGACCTTCTACAACACGCTGTCGCGGCGCTTGTTCTCCATCCGTGGCGTGGACCCGGCGCTGGAGTTCATCGCCTTCGATGTCGAGCCGTCCGATGCGATCACCCACCCGGTCGCACGGCATACCTATGCGGTCTCGCCGACGCGGCCGGTGGAGGCTCTCCAGCGCGTGCTGGCCGATTACCGCTTCGACATTCCGTATGCGCACCAGCTGCGCTGCGCGGCGGCCATCGCTGTGCGCCTGCAGGATGATCTGGCCCACTGGGGTGATACGCCGGTGCGCAGCATCGAGCTGCTCGACACCGTGTTCTACCGGGAGCGCCGCGCCTACCTGGTGGGTCGCGTGTTCGGCGAACACCGCTTCTCACCGTGCGTGATCGCCCTGGTCAACGATGGGCAGGGCCTGCGTGCAGATGCGGTGCTGACCCGGCGTCGCGATGTTGCCCATCTGTTCGGCGTGTCGCGCAGCTATTTCCAGGCCGACCTTGCCACGGTGGGCGATGCGGTGGTGTTCCTGCGCAGCCTGTTGCCGGGCAAGCCCATTGATGAGATCTATACGGTGCTGGGCCGCGCCAAGCAGGGCAAGACCGAGCGCTACCGCACCTTCTTCCGCCACTTCAACGAACATCCGCAGGAGCGGCTGGTGCATGCCGAAGGCACGCCGGGCATGGTCATGGCGGTGTTCACCCTGCCCAGCTATCCGCTGGTGTTCAAGCTGATCCGCGACCGCTTCGCGTGGCCGAAGTCGATGTCGCGGCAGCAGGTGGAAGAGAAGTATGCGCTGGTGTTCAACCTCGACCGTGTCGGTCGCCTGCTTGATGCGCAGCCGTACCGCCATCTGCGTTTCCCGCGCGACCGCTTCGCACCGGCCTTGCTGCAGGAGCTGCTTGCGCAGTGCGCGCAGAGCGTGCGCGTCGATGGCGACCAGGTGGAAGTCGCACTGTGCTACGTGCAGCGTCGCTTCCGTCCATTGAACCTGTACCTGCGCGAGCAGGGCGGCGACGCGGTGCGTGCGGCGGTACTCGACTACGCGCAGGCGATCACCGACATGGCGCGCAACAACATCTTCCCCGGCGACATGCTGCCGAAGAACTTCGGCGTATCGCGGCATGGCCGGGCAGTCTTCTACGACTATGACGAGCTGTGCCTGGTCAGCGACTGCGTGTTCCGCGCCTGGCCGCAGCCGCGCACGCCGGAGGAAGCCATGGCCGACGAACCCTGGTTCCATGTCGGGCCACGCGACGTGTTTCCCGAGCGCTTCGGCCCGTTCATGGGCCTGCCGGCGGGCGAGCTGGCGGCGGTGCGCGAACATTACCGGCACCTGTTTGATCCCGCGTGGTGGCAGGGCCTGCAGGCGCGCTTCGCCAGCGGTGATTATCCGGATACCCCGCCCTATGCGGCGGTCCATCGCCTGGCCTGAACGGCGTGGCGTGGACTGCCTGCCGGTCCCGCTCGGACTGCGGTACGCTCGGGGTTCACCTCATCACCATGGATCCGGCAATGATGCGTTCCCCCCTGTTCCTTGCGCTGGCCCTGGCGTTCGCCGCCGGTGCTCCCCTGCTGCCGGCCGATGCCGTGGCCCAGAACGCGCGCGCCGTGCGCGCCACTGCCGAGATGAGCATGGTGCTGTCGGGCAGTATCGACGTGGCGGCCGATGGTTCGGTCAGCACGCTGGTCCTGGACCAGCGTGCCATGCTCGCACCCGGCATCGTGTCGTTCGTGGAAGGCGCCATCCGCGGTTGGCAGTTCGAACCGACGCTGCGTGATGGCACGCCGGTGGCCGTCCACGCGCCGCTGCGCGTACGCCTGCGTGGCAAGCAGCAGGAAGACGGCAACTACCAGATCAGCATGACCAGCGTCGACTTCAGTGAATATGATCCGAAGGCTACCGATTCGATCACCCAGAAGCGCATGCCGCCGCCGCGCTACCCCGAAGAGGCCTTCCGCAATGGCGGGCAGGGTGACGTACTGCTGCTGGTCAAGGTCGCACGCGACGGCACCGTGGCCGATGTCATTGCCGAGCAGGTGAACATGACCGTGGTCGCACCGGAACGGACCATGGCCAGGATGCGCGACATCTTCGCCAAGGCCAGTATCAGTGCGGCCCGCAAGTGGACCTTCTCGCCGCCGACCACCGGCGAGGACAGCACGCGGGATTCATGGACCGTGCGCGTGCCGGTCACTTTCGACCTGAACAACAGCGACAACGGCCAGCCGGAACGCTACGGCCGCTGGCGTGCCTTCATCCCCGGCCCGCGCCAGGCCGCACCCTGGCGCACGCCGGATGGCGCCGGACAGGCGGGAAGTGATCTGCTGCCGGCCGGCGGCGTGTACATGGTCGATGGCACCCAGCGCGGCCTGCGCCTGCTGACGCCGCTGGCGCAGCGCTGAGCCCGGTGCGATGGAGCGGTCGGCCAGGCCGGCCGCTTTTCAGTCCGCGTACGGGTAGACCACCACGCGGTTGCGGCCCTGTTCCTTGGCCATGTACAGGGCCTTGTCGGCCAGCCGCAGCGCCTGCTCGGCATCGACATGGAAGCTGGGGAAGTGGGCCACGCCCAGCGACACGGTGATGGTGCCGACCGGCTCGAACGGATGATCGGCGATGTGCTGGCGCAGGCGCTCGCCGGCCTGGCGCGCCGAGTCGGTACTGATGCCCGGCAGCAGCAGCAGGAATTCCTCGCCACCGGCACGGCAGAGGATGTCGCTGTCGCGCGAGTAGCGGCGCATCTGGTCGGCGATATGGACGATGGCGGCGTCACCGACGTCATGGCCGTGGCTGTCGTTGATCGATTTGAAGCGATCGATGTCCAGCGCCAGGATCGCGAACGGAATGCCCTGCACCTGCAGCGCATCCAGCGCCTGCTGCAGGCCGCGGCGATTGAGCAGGCCGGTCAGCGGATCGGTACGGTTGGCGCGGTTGAGTGTGCCAATGCGGTCCTGCAGGGCGTTGAAGCTGTGCAGGACCGCTTGCTTGAGCTGGGCAACCTCGAAGTACCATGCGCGGATGCCGCTGACGTGGTTGATCGCGCTGCCGGTGTCCTCGCCACCCTGCACGTTGCGCGCCAGCTGCCACAGCGGCATCGAGATGCGCCGGGCGAACCACCAGGTGATCAGCAGTGACAGCAGGCCGAGCGGGATCGCGTTCCAGATCACCGCGGTCATCAACCGTGACAACGGCTGCAATGTGGCCTCGGTCGGCCGCTGGGCGATGATGCCCCAACCAGTGGCCGGTACCGGCGCGTAACCGGCCAGCATCGACACGCCCAGGTTGTTACGGACCTGCTGCGCGCCGCGCTCACCGCGCACCACCGCCTTCACCGCCGGGTTGCCGACCACGTAGTCGCCGACCCGCTTGCCGTCGGCGTGGTACAGCAGGCGGCCATGGCGGTCGACCACGTACAGGTAGGAGCCGTCGCGGTAGTAGTGCTTGCCCAGCAGCGTATGCAGCGCGCTGCGCTGGCGCAGGTACAGGGTGCCGCTGACGTAGCCGCGATACTGGCCCTGGCGGTCGAAGATCGGGTGCGACAGCGAGACCAGCAGCTTGCCTGTGGTCGACTGGTACGGGTCGCTGATCATCGGCTGGCGTGCAGCCAATGCGGCATTGTTGCCGACGCTGTGCAGGATCTCGCCCTGCAGCTGCAGGGTCTGCGGCGAGGTGGCGATCACCAGGCCGTCGGCGTCCACCACCAGCGAGGAATTGAAGCTGTTGGTCTGCAGCTGCAGGCGGCTGGCCTCGTCCTGCGCCTGTGCCGGATCGAGGTCACTCTGGCCGAGCCGGGTGGCGGCGTAGGCCAGCTCCTGCTGCGCGGCCAACAGGAAGTTCTGGGTGGTCTCGGCCAGCTTGGTGGCATAGACGCGGTTGGCTTCCAGGGTATTGCCGACCAGCTGGTCGCGCTGCACGCGGTAGCTGGCCAGCAGGGTATTGGCCAGGGCGATGATGGCGCTGAGCAGGGCCAGGGCGAGGATCAGCTTGCCCAGGTTGAGGCGGGGAGACAGCGTTCGCATGCGTCGACGGATCCGGCAGGAGGCTGGACCCGACCGGTTCTCCGGAAGGGGCGACAGCGGAATCGGTGGCCACGCCCGCAGGGCCGGGCAGGGTATCGGGCGGATTATCGCCAAAAGTCGGCGGCGGCAAAGTGAAGTGGGTCGCCCTGCAGGCAAAAAAAAACCTGCCGCAGCGAGCGGCAGGTTCCTTTCGATGCAATGCCGTGGATCAGCGCTTCATCGAGCCGAAGAACTCGTCGTTGGACTTGGTGTTCTTCATCTTGTCCAGCAGGAACTCCATCGCGGCCATTTCATCCATCGGATGCAGCAGCTTGCGCAGGATCCAGATCTTCTGCAGCAGTTCCGGCTCGATCAGCAGGTCTTCGCGGCGGGTGCCGGAACGGTTGATGTCGATGGCCGGGAACACGCGCTTTTCAGCGATACGGCGGCTCAGGTGCACTTCGCTGTTGCCGGTGCCCTTGAACTCTTCGTAGATCACCTCGTCCATCTTCGAGCCGGTGTCGACCAGCGCGGTGGCGATGATGGTCAGGCTGCCGCCTTCCTCCACGTTGCGCGCGGCACCGAAGAAGCGCTTCGGGCGGTGCAGGGCGTTGGCGTCCACACCACCGGTCAGCACCTTGCCCGAGCTCGGCACCACGTTGTTGTAGGCGCGGGCCAGGCGGGTGATCGAGTCGAGCAGGATCACCACGTCCTTCTTGTGCTCGACCAGGCGCTTGGCGCGCTCGATGACCATTTCGGCCACCTGCACGTGGCGCGCGGCCGGCTCGTCGAAGGTCGAGCTGATGACCTCGCCGCGCACGGTGCGCTGCATTTCGGTCACTTCTTCCGGGCGTTCGTCGATCAGCAGCACGATCAGGTGCACGTCCGGATGGTTGGTGGTGATGGCAGTGGCGACCTGCTGCATCATCATCGTCTTGCCGGCCTTCGGCTGGGACACGATGAGCGAGCGCTGGCCCTTGCCCTGCGGCGCCATCAGGTCGAGGATGCGGCCGGTAATGTCTTCCGACGAACCGTTGCCACGCTCCAGGGTGAAGCGGCGGCGCGGGAACAGCGCGGTCAGGTTCTCGAACAGCACCTTGTTCTTCGACGCTTCGATCGGCTCACCGTTGATGGTGTCGACGATGTTCAGCGCGAAGTAGCGCTCGCCGTCCTTCGGGAAGCGGATGCGGCCGGAGATGTGGTCGCCGGTGCGCAGGTTGAAGCGGCGGATCTGGCTGGGCGAGATGTAAGTGTCGTCCGGGCCGGCCAGGTAGCTGGCTTCGGCCGCGCGCAGGAAGCCGAAGCCGTCCGGCAGGATTTCCAGCACGCCATCGGCGGCAACGCCGTCGCCGTGGCGGGTCAGCACCTTCAGCAGGGCGAAGATCACGTCCTGCTTGCGGGCACGGGCCACGCCTTCGGAGATCTGCAGCTGCTCGGCGATCTCCAGCAGCTTCTGTGCCGGCATGCGCTTGAGGTCGCTCAGCGAGTAGACCGGGAAGCCCTCGGGCACGTTGGCGTGCGGGCGCGGCACGAAGGGCTGCTGCTCGCCGCCGTCCTGCGGCATGCCGTCATCGCGGCCACCGCGGTTGCGGTCGCGGTCGCGACGGTTGCGGAAACGGTCGCGGCGATTGCCCTGGCCCTGCTGGCCGTTCTGGTTGTAGGGGTTGTTGTTCTGACCCTGGCCCTGGTGCTGCCCACCGCCCTGGTGGTTCTGCTGGCGCTGTCCGGATTCGCGGCCTTCGCCACCCTCACCGCCGCCGGAGGCGGGGGCTTCAGTGGCAGGCGCGCTCGGCGCGGGGGCGGCTGCAGCCGGTGCCGGCGCTTCGGGCGCGGCTGCCAGCGGCAGGGTCGGTTGCGCCGGAGCGGCGCTGGTTTCGGCGGCTGCCGGGGCGGCGGCCTTGCTCACGCGGGGCTTGCGCACGCGCTTTTCGGCGGGCGCATCGGCGCTGCCGGTTTCGGAAGTGTTATCGGACAAGAGCGTTATTCCTCGCTTGAAGGTGCGAGCGCCCGGCTGGGGCGGCGAACGTTGGGAATGGGTCTGGAAGAAACTGCGTCCAGAGGGTGCGGCACGCGAGCGCGGCCGGATATGCCGACACTATCATCGGCCTGCGGCGGCATGCAAGGGTCGCCGGGAACAGCATTCATGATGGACGCGGGGCGCCCGCCGGCAGCCGCGGGCGGCGGCTGCCGGGAACAGCAGGATCAGGCCAGGGCCTTGTCCAGCAGGCCGGCCAGCTGGGCCTTGCCCACCGCACCGATCTGCTCGCCGACCTTCTCGCCGTCCTTGAAAACGACCAGGTACGGAATCGAACGCACATGGTACTTGGCGGCCAGTGCGCGGTTGTGGTCGACGTTGACCTTGGCGATCTTGGCGCGGCCCTGGTAGGCATCGGCCAGTTCGTCCAGCGCCGGGGCGATCATCTTGCAGGGGCCACACCACTCGGCCCAGAAATCGACCAGCACCGGTTCCTTGGAATTCAGCACTGCGCTATCGAAGTCGGCGTCGCCGACATGTACAACCTTGTCGCTCATCTTGGTTTCTCGTCTTGGATTGCACCCGGCCATGCCGGAGGTGGGTGAACTGGGCCATGCCCGGTGGCGCGACCCTCGTCGTTGCCTCGCGGCGCACTGCCGCGGTGCGTTCGGCGGGATGCCTGGACGCTCACGGCCGGCAGTGTACCCCTATCGCAGGGCAGGGACAGGCGCCGGTTGGAACCCAGCGTATCGTGATCGCTTCGATGGCCGGTATGTGTCGGATTTCACTGTCTTCCTGTACATGGGGCTGGCAGTGGGCGACACCAGCGAACCCGGGCAGGCCGTTCAAGTCCGGTGTGGCTGGGTGAAGGTGGCGTCTCTGGGTGCCATGAGACGCCGCATTCCGGTTTGCCTGCCCGAGTGCGGTAAACTGGGGCATTGTGCGGCGCGCGGACCGGTGGTCCCAGCCTGCCAACCCGCCGCAGGGGCCGCAGTTTGCGACGGTGCCCCTAGACGATGAAGTGCCAGCCGCCCCACGGGCCGGCGGCCATACCAAGACGGACTCATGAGCGACAAACCGCTGACCGATTTGACCTTCTCCTCCTTCGAGTTGCATCCGGCCCTGCAGGCCGGCCTTGAAGGAGCCGGATTCACCCGCTGCACCCCGATCCAGGCGCTGACCCTGCCGGTCGCGCTGCCCGGCGGTGATGTTGCCGGCCAGGCCCAGACCGGCACCGGCAAGACCCTGGCCTTCCTGGTCGCTGTCGTGAACCGCCTGCTGACCCGCCCGGCGCTGGCCGACCGCAAGCCGGAGGATCCGCGTGCGCTGATCCTTGCCCCGACCCGCGAACTGGCCATCCAGATCCACAAGGATGCGGTGAAGTTCGGTTCCGACCTGGGCCTGCGTTTCGCGCTGGTCTACGGTGGCGTGGATTACGACAAGCAGCGTGAGCTGCTGCAGCAGGGCGTGGACGTGATCATCGCCACCCCGGGCCGCCTGATCGACTACGTCAAGCAGCACAAGGTGGTTTCGCTGCATGCCTGCGAGATCTGCGTGCTGGACGAAGCCGATCGCATGTTCGATCTGGGCTTCATCAAGGACATCCGCTTCCTGCTGCGCCGCATGCCGGAACGCACCATCCGCCAGACCCTGCTGTTCAGTGCCACCCTCAGCCATCGCGTGCTGGAGCTGGCCTACGAGCACATGAACGAGCCGCAGAAGCTGGTGGTCGAAGCCGAGACCATCACCGCTGCGCGCGTGCGCCAGCGCATCTATTTCCCGGCCGACGACGAGAAGATCCCGCTGCTGCTGGGCCTGCTGTCGCGCAGTGAAGGCGCGCGCACCATGGTGTTCGTCAATACCAAGGTGTTCGTCGAGCGCGTCGCCCGCTCGCTGGAAAAGGCCGGCTACCGCGTCGGCGTGCTGTCCGGCGACGTGCCGCAGAAGAAGCGTGAGAGCCTGCTCAACCGCTTCCAGAAGGGCCAGCTGGAAATCCTGGTGGCCACCGACGTGGCCGCGCGTGGCCTGCACATCGACGGCATCAAGTACGTCTACAACTACGACCTGCCGTTCGACGCCGAAGACTACGTGCACCGCATCGGTCGTACCGCGCGCCTGGGCGAAGAGGGTGATGCGATCAGCTTCGCCTGCGAACGCTACGCGATGGGCCTGCCGGACATCGAGGCCTACATCGAGCAGAAGATCCCGTCCGAGCCGGTCACCAAGGAACTGTTGACGCCGCTGCCGCGCCCGGAACGCCCGGCCCCGGCTGCTGGCGAGGAAGGTGAGGAGAACGAGAGCGTCGGCCAGATCTTCCGTGAAGCGCGCGAAGCCCGCGCCGCTGAAGAAGAGCGCCGTGGTGGTGGTCGCAGTGGGGGCCGCTCCGGCGGTGGCCGTGGCGAGCGTCGCGACGGTGAGCGCAGCGGCGAGCGCCGTTCGCGTGGCCCGCGCAAGCCGCGCGTGGAAGGCGAGCAGGTTGCAGCTGCCCCAGCCGAAGGTGCTGAAGCCGCTGTCGCCCAGGCTCCGCGTCCGCCGCGCCCGCCGCGCGCCGAGGGCGCGCCGGAAGGTGCCGTGGATGGCGAGCGCAAGCCGCGCAAGCGCCGTCGTCGTCGCCACGGCCGTCCGGTCGAGGGTGGCGAGGGCGTGCAGGCCAACGCCGGCAACGGCGCCAGCCCGGTGACCCCGGTGCAGGTGGTGGCCAAGCCGGTGCGCACGGCGGCCGACAGCGGCGATTCGTTCCTGACCCGCATCGGCCGCAAGATCCGCCGGATGCTGTCGGGCAGCTGATCGGCGCTGCCGATCAGCGGGTAGCACCCGACCGCTGGTCGGGTGGCTTTGAACGGTAGTGCCGGCCGCTGGCCGGCAACCCACATGGCTGCCGGCCAGCGGCCGGCACTACCGATCGGCGCGACCGTCTCCACGAGGTCGCGCCGCTCCTGCATAATCGGGGCATGAGTGTCCTGCGCTTCGACAATGTCAGCAAACAGTACGCCGGTGGCCACGAGGCGCTGATCGATGTCAGCTTCGAGGTCGCGCCGGGCGAGATGCTGTTCGTCACCGGCCATTCCGGTGCGGGCAAGAGCACTTTGCTCAAGTTGATCCACCTCGACGAGCGGCCCAGCCGCGGCGCGGTGGTGTTCGACGAGCGCAACCTGCTGAAGGTGCGCGGCGGCGACGTGCCCCGCCACCGACGCGCGGTGGGCGCGGTCTACCAGGACCACCGGCTGCTGATGGACCGCTCGATCGCCGAGAACGTGGCGCTGCCGCTGATCCTGCGCGGCACCCGCCGTGGCGACATCAGCAAGCGCGTGCGCTCGGTGCTGGAGCGGATGGGCCTGGGCCATCGCGAGAAGGCGCTGCCCTCGCAGCTGTCGGCCGGCGAGCAGCAGCGCGTGGGCATCGCCCGCGCCATCGTCGGCGAGCCCAAGCTGCTGGTGGCCGATGAGCCGACCGGCAACCTCGACCCGACCCTGGCGGCGGAGATCATGGCCCTGTTCGCCGAGCTGCCCTCGCGCGGCACCAGCGTGCTGGTGGTCAGCCACGACCTGCCGCTGCTGCGCCGCATGCGCAAGCGCGTGCTGATCCTCGACCATGGCCGGCTGGTGGATGACATCTCGCCGCAGGACCTGGCGGAGTAACCGATGGCGAAGAACGAAAACAGCGAAGCCGCCGCCCCCTCGCGCGTGGGCGTCTGGTTCCAGCACCACGTGCACAGCGTGGTGTTCAGCCTGGGCCGCGCCTGCCGCAAGCCATGGGCGACCCTGCTGACGGTGATGGTCATGGCGCTGGCGCTGGCGCTGCCGCTGGGCCTGTCGATCGCGCTGGACAACCTCAAGCAGTTCGCCGGCAGCGTGCAGCAGTCGCGCGACATCAACGTGTTCCTGAAGGGCAACGTCGATGCACCCGGCGCGCTGCGCTTGGCCGGCCAGCTGCGCGACCGCGACGACGTGGCCGAAGTGAACGTGCGCACGCCCGAGCAGGGCCTGCAGGAACTGCGCGATGCCGGCCTGGGTGAGGCGATCGACGCACTCAACGACAATCCGCTGCCTTCGCTGCTGGTGATCACTCCCGGCCAGGGCAAGGACGACGCACGCCTGGCGCGCGCGCTGGAAAGCCTGCCGGAGGCCGATCTGGTGCAGCACGATGCGCTGTGGCGCCAGCGCCTGGATGCCTGGCTTGCCTTCGGTGCGCGGCTGGTGCAGGTGCTGTCGGTCCTGCTCGGCGCGGGTGCCGCGCTGGTGGTCGGCAACACGGTGCGCCTGGACATCCAGGCCCGCCGCGAAGAGATCGGCGTGCTGCAGCTGCTCGGCGCCAGCGATGGCTTCATCCGCCGCCCGTTCCTGTATCTGGGCGCGTGGTACGGCCTGGGCGCCGGCGCGGTGGCGCTGGCCCTGATCGGCGCTGCGGGTGCCGCCCTGCGCATGCCGCTGGCCGAACTCTCGCGCAGCTACGGCAGCCCGTTCGTACTGCACGGCCTGGACCTGCTGCACGGCGGCCTGGTCCTGCTCGGCACGCTGCTGCTGGGTTGGCTGGGCGCCTGGCTGGTCACCGGCCACTTCCTCCGCCAGACCCGCCCGACCGACACCTGAGACCGGCATGCAACCGCAAGCGCTGAAACACCTTGAAGGGCCCGCGACGCGGGTGATGGTGGTCGATGGCTCGAAGCTGGTGCGCAAGCTGATCGCCGACGTCCTGCAGCGTGACCTGCCGGGCGTGGAGGTGATCGGCTGCGACAGCATCGAGGACGCACAGCAGGCGCTGGCACAGGGGCCGGTGGACCTGGTGACGACCTCGCTGACCCTGCGCGATGGCGACGGCCTGGCGCTGGCGCGGATGGTGCGCGAAGCGGCCGGCCAGGCCTATGTGCCGGTGATCGTGGTCTCCGGCGATGCCCAGCAGCACCTGGAGCAGCGCCGCTTCACCGAGTACGTCACCGACTATTTCGACAAATCGCTCGGCCATGAAGCACTGGCGACCTTCATCCGCGGCTACGTGCAGCCGCAGACCATCCCCGGCGCCACCATCCTCTATATCGAGGACAGCCGCGTGGTGGCCGAGGCCACCAAGCGCATGCTGGAACGCCAGCAGTTGAACGTGCTGCACGTGGTCAGCGCCGAAGAAGCGTTCACCCTGCTCACCGCCGAGTCGCTGGGCCGCAGTCGCCACCGCATCGACCTGGTGCTGACCGACGTCACCCTGAAGGGCGAACTGAGCGGTCGCGACGTGGTGCAGCGCGTGCGTGTGGATTTCGGCTACGGCAAGCGCCGCCTGCCGGTGCTGGTGATGACCGGCGATGGCAACCCGCACAACCAGACCGGGCTGCTGCAGTCCGGTGCCAACGACCTGGTGCTCAAGCCGATCGAAGAACGGCTGCTGGTCACCAAGGTGCTGTTCCAGCTGAGGCTGGCCCGATTGAACGATGGACCTCTGTTGCGATGATGGATGAAGTAGCCGACACCCCGACGATCCAGCTGGAACCGAGCTGGAAGCAGCATGTCGGCGATTACCTGTTGCAGCCGCAGATGCGCGAGCTGTCCAGCTTCCTGCGCCAGCGCAAGGCCAGTGGCGCGGCGGTGTTCCCGCCCGGCCCGCAGATCTTCGCCGCGTTCGACGCCACGCCGTTCGAGCAGGTGAAGGTGGTGATCCTCGGGCAGGACCCGTACCACGGTCGCGGCCAGGCACATGGCCTGAGTTTCTCGGTGCCGCCGGGCGTGCCGGTGCCGCCGTCGCTGCTGAACATCTACAAGGAGATCGAGAGCGATCTCGGTATCCCGCGTCCGGACCACGGCTGCCTGATTCCGTGGGCGCAGCGTGGCGTGCTGCTGCTCAATGCGGTGCTGACGGTGGAAGAGGGCAAGGCCGGTGCGCACCAGGGTCGTGGCTGGGAAGGCTTCACCGACCACGTGGTGGATGTGCTCAACCGCGAGCGCGAAGGGCTGGTGTTCATGCTCTGGGGCGCCTATGCGCAGCAGAAGGGCAAGGTGATCGACACCCGCCGCCATCGCGTGCTGAAGTCGCCGCATCCGTCGCCGCTTTCGGCCCATCGGGGCTTCCTCGGCTGTCGTCATTTCTCGATGGCCAACGAGTACCTGCAGCGCCGCGGCCAAGCCCCGATCGACTGGTCGCTGCCGCCGCGCTCGGCACTCCGAGGGCCGGCGGGCCGCTGGGCCTGAACACCGGGCAACGTTCCCGGGCCTGAATGGGCCTTCAGAACGGCCCGTTCAGCTCCGCTTGACCGGAATCGGCCGCTTTACGGCAGGTAATTGCTTGAATTCCAAGGGATTGTGAATCCCGAAAAGCATGCTCGCCACTGTCATCAAATCGCGCTACGGTAGGGCTCTGTTTGGGACCAGTGTTGCATCAATAGGATGCTGGAACTTTTTCCTCCTTTAGCAGTCCAAATCCCGGACTGCTAAGATGGGTGCCTATGAGCCAGAACACCTCTACTGCCCTTGTGGCAAACAATCTCCCGATTCCCAGTGCGCTCGGTTCGCTGGACGCCTACATCGGTGCCGTGCACCAGATCCCGGTGCTGTCGGTCGATGACGAACAGGACCTGGCCCGTCGCTTCCGCGACGGCAACGATCTGGACGCTGCCCGCGAGCTGGTGCATTCGCACCTGCGCTTCGTGGTGCACGTGGCCCGCGGCTACAACGGCTACGGCCTTGCCCTGGGCGACCTGATCCAGGAAGGCAACATCGGCCTGATGAAGGCGGTCAAGCGCTTCGACCCGGACATGGGCGTGCGCCTGGTCTCCTTCGCGGTGCACTGGATCCGTGCCGAGATGCACGAGTTCATCCTGAAGAACTGGCGCATCGTGAAGGTCGCTACCACCAAGGCGCAGCGCAAGCTGTTCTTCAACCTGCGCAAGTCGAAGACGCGCCTGGGCTGGATGAACGCGGCTGAGGTGAGCGCGGTGGCCAAGGACCTGAACGTGTCCGAGCGCGAGGTCATGGAAATGGAGTCGCGCCTGTCGGGTCGCGATATCGGGTTCGATGCGCCGACCGACGAGGACAACGAGCACGCGCCGCCGTCGCCGGCCGCGTTCCTGGTTGCCGACGACGAAGACCCGTCGATGGCCTACGAGCGCGAGGACAGCGAAGACAACCAGATGCAGCTGCTGCGCGAAGGCCTGGCGGAACTGGATGCGCGTTCGCGCGACATCATCCGCCGCCGCTGGCTGGACGCGGACAGCAAGGTGACGCTGCAGGAACTGGCCGACGAGTACGGCGTGTCGGCCGAGCGCATCCGCCAGGTTGAAGCGAACGCGCTGAAGAAGATGAAGGCGCTGTTCACCGCGTAAGGCGGGACGGTGTTGAAGCAATGAAAAGGCCCGGCATTGCCGGGCCTTTTCTTTTCGGTGGCGTTCTCATCCATGCATGGCGTGGATCTACCAATGTCAGTAGAGCCACGCCCTGCGTGGCTGCGGCGCGGTCGTCACCCCTCGCGTGCGATCGCGCGCCAACCAATGTCGTTGCGGTGGAACTCGTTGGCCCAGCTCACCTTGGCCACGCCGGCATAGGCATTGGCCTGCGCGTCGCGCACGCTGTCGCCCAGTGCGGCCACGCACAGCACGCGACCGCCCGCACTGACCACGTGGCCCTGCGCATCCAATGCCGTACCGGCATGGAACACCTTGGCACTGGCCGGCACGTCGTCCAGGCCGGAAATCACGTCACCGGTGATCGGCGCTTCCGGGTACGGCCTGGCCGCCAGCACCACGCCTAGCGACGGGCGCGCGTCCCACTGCGCTTCGACCTCATCCAGGCGGCCATCGATAGCCGCTTCCACCAGCTCGACCAGGTCCGACTGCAGGCGCAGCATCACTGGCTGGGTTTCCGGGTCGCCAAAGCGCACGTTGAATTCGATCACCTTCGGTGCGCCGCTGGCGTCGATCATCAGGCCGGCATAGAGGAAGCCGGTGAAGGGAATGCCGTCGGCGATCATGCCCTGCACGGTCGGGTTCACCACTTCACGCATCACGCGGGCATGCACCTCCGGGGTGACCACCGGGGCCGGCGAATAGGCGCCCATGCCGCCGGTGTTCGGGCCGGTGTCGCCATCGCCGACACGCTTGTGATCCTGCGAGGTGGCCATCGGCAGCGCATGCACGCCGTCCACCATCGAAATGAAGCTGGCTTCCTCGCCGTCGAGGAATTCCTCGATGACCACGCGCGCACCGGCATCGCCGAACGCGTTGCCGGACAGCATGTCACGCACGGCGTCTTCGGCTTCGGCCAACGTCATTGCGACAATGACACCCTTGCCGGCGGCCAGGCCGTCGGCCTTGACCACGATCGGTGCGCCCTTCTCGCGGATGTAGGCCAGGGCGGCGTCCACCTCGGTGTGCACGGCGTAGAACGCGGTGGGGATGTTGTGGCGCGCCAGGAAGTCCTTGGCGTAGGCCTTGCTGCCTTCCAGCTGCGCGGCGGCGGCGGTCGGCCCGAAGATGCGCAGGCCGGCGGCGCGGAAGCGGTCGACCACGCCGGCCACCAGCGGTACTTCCGGGCCGACCACGGTCAGCGCTACGCCTTCGGCCTGGGCCAACGCCAGCAGGCCGTCGATATCGGTCACCTTGACTGCCACGTTGCGGCACGTGTCTTCGCTGGCGGTACCGGCGTTGCCGGGCGCCACGATCACTTCGGTGACACGGGAGGACTGGGCCAGCTTCCATGCCAGGGCGTGTTCGCGGCCGCCAGAGCCGATGACGAGGATCTTCATGGGACAGGGTTCTCGGGTACGGAAGAGAAAAGCCGGGCAGGGCCCGGCTTGGTGATGCGGATCAGTGGCGGAAGTGGCGCACGCCGGTGAACACCATGGCCAGCCCATGTTCGTCGGCGGCGGCGATCACTTCGGCATCGCGCATCGAACCGCCCGGCTGGATGACCGCCTTGATGCCGGCGGCTGCAGCGGCATCGATGCCATCGCGGAACGGGAAGAAAGCGTCGGAGGCCATCACCGAGCCCTCGACCACCAGGTTCGCATCGGCGGCCTTGATGCCGGCGATGCGGGCCGAGTACACGCGGCTCATCTGGCCGGCACCGACACCGATGGTGCGGTTGTCCTTGGCATAGACGATCGCGTTGGACTTCACGAACTTGGCCACGTTCCAGGCAAACAGCAGGTCGGTGAACTGCTTGTCGGTCGGCGCCAGCCTGCTGACCACCTTCAGTTCGTCGCGGGTCATGCCGCGGTTGTCCGAGGACTGCAGCAGCAGGCCCGAGCCGACGCGCTTGCTGTCGAAGTTGTTCAGGCCGCCGCCGTGCGGGATGCGCAGTACGCGCACGTTGGCCTTCTTCTGCGCGTACTCCAGCGCGGCCGGCTCGTAGTCCGGGGCGATCAGCACTTCGACGAACTGGCGGTCGAGGATCACCTTGGCGGTGGCGGCATCCAGCGGCTTGTTGAAGGCGATGATGCCGCCGAAGGCGCTGGTCGGGTCGGTGGCGTAGGCCAGCTCGTAGGCATCGCCGTTGCCGGCACCGACGGCCACGCCGCACGGGTTGGCGTGCTTGACGATGACGCAGGCCGGCGCATCGAACTGGCGCACGCATTCCCACGCCGCATCGGCGTCGGCCAGGTTGTTGTAGCTCAGCTCCTTGCCCTGCAGCTGCTGGAAGGTGGCCAGCGTGCCCGGCACCGGGTACAGGTCGCGGTAGAACGCGCCGCTCTGGTGCGGGTTCTCGCCATAGCGCAGGTCCATCACCTTCACGAAGGTGGAGTTCATCTGCGCCGGGTACTCGGCACGGGCCGGCACGGCGGCGTCAGTGGCGGTGACCGCCGACAGGTAGTTGCTGATCGCCGCATCGTACTGGGCGACGCGGTTGAACGCGGCCACCGAGAATGCGAAGCGGGTGGCCGCCGTCAGCTGGCCGTTGTTGGCCTCCAGCGAGGCCAGCAGCTCGGCGTACTGCGACGGATCGGTGGCCACCGCCACGCGGGCGAAGTTCTTGGCAGCCGAGCGCAGCATGGCCGGGCCGCCGATGTCGATGTTCTCGACCGCGTCGGCCAGGGTGCAGTCGGCCTGGGCGGTGACCGATTCGAACGGGTACAGGTTCAGCACCAGCAGGTCGATGGCACCGATACCGTGCTCGGCCATCACTGCGTCATCCAGGCCGGAGCGGCCCAGCAGGCCGCCGTGCACCATCGGGTGCAGGGTCTTGACCCGGCCGTCCATCATTTCCGGGAAGCCGGTGACCTCGGCCACGTCCTTCACGGCCAGGCCCGCATCGCGGATCGCCTTGGCGGTGCCGCCGGTGGACAACAGCTCCACGCCGCGTGCCGCCAGCGCAGTGGCCAGCTCGACCAGGCCGGTCTTGTCGGAAACGGAGAGGAGGGCCCGGCGGACGGGCAACAGATCAGCAGTCATGGGACAGAATCGGCAGCGGAGCGGGGCCGATATTGTAGGCGGTGGGGGCCGGTGGCGGGCGCCGGCGGGGAAAATCGACCCGCACCCACGGCCTGTGGCCGCCTTCAGCACAGCCTGGCCGGGGACGGTCCGCAGGCAATTCGATGGGGCGCGCTGCTCCAATCGGGTAGGCTGTGCCGGAACTGCCAAGGATCAGCGGGTTCGGATCGTGTCGATCTATGCATTGAAAGGACGTTTTCAGGACCTGTTGCGTCCGGCCGTACGCGGTCTGTACCGCATGGGGATCACCGCCAATGCGGTGACCGTGACCGCGGCCGTGGTCTCGCTGCTGGTCGCTGCCGCCGTCTGGTGCTGCGCGCCGGCCCAGCCCCTGCTGTACCTGCTGCTGCCGCTGTGGATGCTGCTGCGCATGGCGCTCAACGCCGTGGACGGCATGTTGGCCCGCGAGTTCGGCCAGCAGTCGCGGCTGGGCGCCTATTTGAACGAGCTGTGCGATGTGATCGCCGACGCGGCGCTGTACCTGAGCCTGCTCAGCGTGCCGGGCGTGCGCCCGGAAGTGCTGTGGCTGGTGGCCTGGACGGCGGCGCTGAGCGAGTACGCCGGGGTGCTGGGGCTGATGGTCGGTGCCAGCCGCCGCTATGACGGCCCGATGGGCAAGAGTGACCGCGCCTTCGTCGTCGGCGTGTTGGGTCTGCTGCTGGCGTTTGGGTGGGTTGGCGCGATGACGGTGACGGGCGTGGCCGCGGCCATGGCGGTGCTGTGCATGCTGACCATGATCAACCGCGTCCGTCGCGGACTGCGGGAAACGGCGGTTTCGTCGAATTAATCAAGCAGATACAAAAAGACAATCAGGAGATTGCATGCGTCAGGCGCAGGAACGGGAATTCCACAGCTTCGACCAGGTACCGCTGTTCTACCGGTACTGGGCGGGCACCACCGCCACCCCGGCCACCCGGGCCATCGTGCTGCTGCACCGCGGCCACGAGCACTCCGGGCGTGTCACCCACCTGGTCGATGAGCTGGACCTGCCCGACACCGCCTTCTTCGCCTGGGATGCGCGCGGCAATGGCCGTTCGCCGGGTGCGCGTGGCGATGCACCGGGCTTCCCGGCGCTGGTGCGCGACTTGGACAGCTTCATCGCCCACATCGGCGCCGAGCACGGCATTGCGGTGGAAGACATCGTGGTGATCGCGCAGAGCGTAGGGGCGGTGGTCGCCGCGACCTGGGTGCACGATTACGCGCCACGCCTGCGTGCGCTGGTGATGGCTTCACCGGCGTTCAAGGTGAAGCTGTACGTGCCGTTCGCGCGGCCGGGCCTGGCCTTGATGCAGAAGCTGCGCGGCAACTTCTTCGTCAACAGCTACGTCAAGCCGCAGTGGCTGACCCATGACCCGGCGCGGGTGGAAAGCTACCGTACCGATCCGCTGATCACCCGGCCGATCTCGGTGCGCGTGCTGCTGGGCCTGTACGAAGCGGCCGACCGCATCGTGGCCGATGCGCAGGCGATCAGCGTGCCGGTGCAGCTGCTGGTGTCCGGCTCGGATTTCGTGGTGCACCGTGGCCCGCAGGATCGCTTCTATGAGCGCCTGTCCAGCCCGATCAAGGAGCGGGTGCACCTGCCGGGCTTCTTCCACGACACGCTGGGCGAGCGCGATCGGGCACCGGCACTGGCGCGCATCCGCAGCTTCATCCAGGCGCGTTTCGCCGAACCGTTGCGCGAGCTGTCACGGCGCGACGCGCACCGCCATGGGCCGACCTTCGAAGAGTCGGAGATCCTGGCCTGGCCACCGGAACGCAACAGCCTGGCCGACCTGCGCTGGCGCGTTTTACGTGGCGGCCTGCGCTTCGGCGGCACGCTGTCCGAAGGCATCGCGCTGGGCCTGCAGACCGGTTTCGATTCCGGTAGCACGCTGGACTACATCTACCGGAATGAGGCGCGCGGCAAGGGCCCATTGGGGCGGATGGTCGACCGCAACTACCTGGATGCGATCGGCTGGCGTGGCATCCGCGTGCGTGGCCAGCACCTGCAGGAACTGCTGCGCGACGCCGCACAGCGCCTGCGCGGGCAGGGCACGCCGGTGCGGGTGCTGGACGTGGCCGCCGGCCATGGCCGCTATGTGCTGGAAGCACTGGGCCAGGGCGAGCAGCGCGCCGACCGCATCGTGCTGCGCGACTTCAGCGATCTGAACGTGACCCAGGGCCAGGCGTTGATCCAGCGCCTGGGCGCGGCCGACATCGCGCGCTTCGAGCAGGGTGATGCGTTCGACCCGGCACAGCTGGCCAAGGTCGATCCAGCGCCGACGCTGGCGGTAGTTTCGGGCCTGTACGAACTGTTCCCCGACAACGACGCCGTGCTGCGCTCGCTGCAGGGCATTGCCGCAGCGGTGCCGGTGGGTGGCTACCTGGCCTATACCGGCCAGCCCTGGCACCCGCAGCTGGAATTCATTGCCCGTGCCTTGACCAGCCACCGCGGTGGCGCGGCGTGGGTGATGCGCCGCCGTACCCAGCAGGAGATGGACGAGCTGGTGCGCCTGGCCGGGTTCGAGAAGGTGGCGCAGCGTATCGACGACTTCGGCATCTTCACCGTATCGCTGGCGCGCCGGACCGCGTGATGGCGACGCTCGCCGCATCCCCACTGGCCGCAGAGGGGCGCCCCTGGCGGCGCGCCCTGTTGTGGCTGGCCCTGCTGGGTCCGTTCTTCTTCGCCAGTTATGGCTTCGCCAACTGGATGGCCGGCCGCCACGCCACCCTGCCGGTGATGGCGTTCGGCTGGGAGACCCGCATCCCGTTCGTGCCATGGACGATCGTGCCGTACTGGTCGATCGACCTGTTCTACGCGGTCTCGTTCTTCCTGTGCCGGCAACGGCTGGAGCTGGACCGGCACGCATTGCGGCTGTTCAGCGCACAGCTGATCGCCGTGAGCTGCTTCCTGCTGTGGCCGCTGCGCTTCAGCTTCGAGCGTCCGCAGATCGGCGGTGTGTTCGGCTGGCTGTTCGATGTGCTGCTGGGCTTCGACAAGCCGTTCAACCAGGCACCGTCGCTGCACATCGTGTTGCTGATCGTGCTGTGGGTGAAGTTCGCACAGTACCTGCACGGGGTGTGGCGCTGGGTGCTGCACGCGTGGGCGCTGTTGATCGGCGTCTCGGTGCTGACCACGTTCCAGCATCACTTCATCGATATCCCGACCGGCCTGCTGGCCGGCTGGTTGTGCGTGTGGCTGTGGCCGGAGCAGGGCACGCCACCGCTGCGTGCATGGCGCACGGCACGTGATGCCAAGCGCTGGCGCCTGGCAGGGGTGTACCTGCTGGGGGCCGCTGTACTGCTGGTGCCGGTGGTGCTTCTGCGTGGCGCCGCGTTGTGGCTGCTGTGGCCGGTGGTGTCGCTGCTGCTGGTGGCGCTGGCCTATGCCGGGCTGGGTACCGCGGTGTTCCAGAAGCGCGCCGATGGTCGCCTGACCATGGCGGCACGCTGGCTGCTGGCGCCGTACCTGGGCGCAGCCTGGGTCAATTCGCGGCTGTGGACGCGGCGTGCGCCGCATCCGGTGCCGGTGATGGATGACGTGTGGCTGGGACGCATTCCCTGTGCTGCGTTGCCAACACCGCTGGTCGGCGTGGTCGATACCTGTGCTGAACTGTCCTGCCGCGCGCCGGGCGCGGCGTATGCCAGCGTGCCGATGCTGGACCTGGTGGTGCCCACGCCGGAACAGCTGCGCGAGGCGGCCGATGCCATCGAGCGTCTGCGCGTGCAGGGGCCGCTGCTGGTGTGCTGCGCGCTGGGCTATTCGCGTAGTGCCGCCAGCGTCGCCACCTGGCTGCTGCGCAGTGGTCGTGCCGCCGATGCGAACGCGGCAGTGGCGATCGTGCGGGCTGCACGCCCCGGCATCGTGCTGCACGCGGCGCATCTGCATGCCATCACTGCTGCGGCAGGAGCGCGCGCATGAGCACGGTTCCCGATCTGGTGACCATGCAGCTGCTGCTGCGCCAGGGGCGGTGGCCGGCGCTGCTGTCGCTGGGGATGTTGCTGGTGGCACTGCTGCTGCTCGGCACCGAGCCGGGGCTGGCGATGATCGCTGCCGGCCTGTTGCTGCTCAGTGTTGCCGCGGGCATCGCACAGGCCTACCACGCGTGGCGGGTGGGGCTGGATGCCAGCCTGCTGCAGCTGCTGCGCGATGAAGGACTGGAGGGCGAAGCCGCCGCACGCCGCATCGATCAGCTGCTGCACGACAGTGGCCTGCGCCGCGCGTCGCCCGATGCGCCACTGCGTGGCTGGGATGCGCGCTGGTCCGGCATGCGCCGCCTGCTGCTGCGCCAGTACCTGCTGACCGCAGTGCAGTTCGCACTGCTGGTGCTGGCCGTGGTGTGGCCGCAGACGTGAATGGGAGTGATCGATGTTTGCCGAACTGATTGCCCGCGCCTGCAGTGGCGCGATCCATGTGGTGACCGGCGCACGCGCGCTGTGGATCGGTTGCGCGCCGTCCAGCGAGCGCCGCGTGTACTACGGCAACCACGCCAGCCATGGTGACTTCGTGCTGATCTGGTCATCGATGCCACCGGCACTGCGGCGCCAGGTGCGCCCGGTGGCCGCGGCCGAGTACTGGCAGCGTGATGGCCTGCGTCGCTACCTGATCGATGCGGTGTTCAACGGTGTTCTGGTCGAGCGCGAGGCCGGCCATCGCCAGCAGGACCCGTTGCAGGTACTGCGCGATGCGGTGGACGAAGACTGCTCGCTGATCCTGTTCCCGGAAGGCACGCGCAATATCGGCGATGAACCGCTGTTGCCGTTCAAGAGCGGCATCTACCACCTGGCGCGGCAACGGCCGGAGCTGGAGTTCGTGCCGGTATGGATCGACAACCTGAAGCGGGTGATGCCGAAGGGGCGGTTCCTGCCGTTGCCGCTGCTGTGCACGGCCACCTTCGGCACGCCGCTGCGGCTGCAGGCCGACGAGGACAAGGCCGCATTCCTGGCCCGCAGCCGGCAGGCGCTGCTGGACCTGGCGCCGAATGGAGGTCGTGCATGAGTTTCGTGCTGGATGTATCTGGCGATCTGGCAACGCAGAGTGTCGGCCAGCAGACCGGCCTGCTGTTTGCCGGCGTCGGCGCGGTGCTGGTGCTGGCCACGCTAGTGGCCGAGACCCTGCGCTGGCGCCAGCGCGGTCAGCCCAGCGCGGTGATCGCCAACCTGGTGTCGCGTATCCGTGCATGGTGGGTGATGGCGATCGTGGTCGGGCTGGCGCTGTTCTTCGGCCGCGCCGGGGTGATCGTGCTGTTCGCGATCATTTCGTTGTTCGCGCTGCGCGAGTTCATCACCCTGGCGCCGACCCGTTCAGGCGACTACTACGCGCTGCTGGCTGCGTTCTACATCGTGCTGCCGTGGCAGTACTACCTGGTGTGGATCGACTGGTACGGCATGTACACGCTGCTGATCCCGGTCTATGCGTTCCTGTTCCTGCCGATCCTGTCGACCATCGGTGGCGATACCACGCACTACCTGGAGCGCACCGCGAAGGTGCAGTGGGGGTTGATGATCTGCGTGTTCTGCATCTCGCACGTGCCGCTGCTGCTGAACCTGCACGTGCCCGGTCACGACCCCTCGCGCAACGTGCTGCTGTTCGCCTTCCTGGTGATCGTGGTGCAGTCCTCGGACGTGTTGCAGTACATCTGGGGCAAGCTGCTGGGCCGGCACCCGATCGCGCCGAAGCTGTCGCCGTCGAAGACGGTGGAGGGCTTCGTGGGTGGCGTGCTGAGCGCCAGCGCGCTTGGGGCGGCGCTGTGGTGGATCACCCCGTTCACGCCGCTGCAGGCGTTCGGCCTGTCGCTGCTGATCAACCTGATGGGATTCTGGGGCGGCCTGGTGATGTCGGCGATCAAGCGCGACCGTGGGATCAAGGACTGGGGCCACATGATCGAGGGCCATGGCGGCATGCTCGACCGGCTAGATTCGGTGTGCTTCGCCGCGCCGGTGTTCTTCCATGTGGTGCGGTACTACTGGAAGGCGGGCGGCGGCGGGTGATCCCGCCGGGGCTGCATCCACGCATGGCGTGGATCTACCGGTAGTGCCGGCCGCTGGCCGGCAACTGCGACATCCTGCCATCGTTCATGGGGTTGCCGGCGAGCGGCCGGCACTACCCGCGCGCGCTCAGGCGCTGATGCCGTATTCCTTCAGCTTCTTGCGCAGGGTGGCGCGGTGGATGCCCAGCATCGCGGCGGCGCGGCTCTGGTTGCCTTCGCAGTGGTTGAGCACTTCCACGAACAGCGGGATTTCCATCTCGCGCAGCACGATCTCGTAGACATCGTCCGCGTCGCAGCCATCAAGATCACGCAGGTAGCGGCGCACGGACTGGGCGACGTGTTCACGCAGCGGTGGCCGGGGAGCGCCACGACTGTTGTCAGGACGAGAGAGGACAGCGTTCAAGGGGGTTCCCGATTCGGTTGGCCCGTGCGCGCGGAGCGCGCGGCCGGACGAGGTGGTGGCGGCCAGTCTAGCGCGAGCGTGCCCGACCTGCCACGGCTGGTCGCCTCTACCCTGGTCAGAGGAAGTCGAAGGTGAATGCGACGGTGGACGCGGCGGGTTCCTGCACGCGGAACGCGATGCGCGCACTCTGGCCCGGTTCCAGCACGGTCGTGGCCGGGCTTTCGCCAAGGTATTGCGCGGGCGTGAACACGCCGCTGCCGATCACCCGGCCATCGGCATCGGACAGTGACAGGCGCAGGTCCGGCCAGGCCTGTGCCCAGCGCGCATCGTTGCGGATGCTGGCCTGCACCTGCAGCACACCGGCCTGGCCGGGCAGGGGGCGGATCTCGCGGCTGGTCATGGTGAACGCGGTCGGCTCGTGCCAGGCCGGCAGGCTGCAGCGCAGCACGCCGCACAGTGCGCCCAGCCAGGTGCGGTTGCCGGCGTCGGCGGCCAGTCGCGCACGATCGGCCAGCACGCTCTGCAGTACCAGCAGCAGTGCCAGCCCGGAGACCAGCACCCAGTGCCAGCGCGGCGTCGGCAGCGCGCGCGGCCGCGAAGTGCCCAGGAAGCTCGGCGCATCGCCGGCCACCGCCTGCGCGGCCGGGCCGGCAAGGACGGGTTCGATCACGGTCGCTTCGTCGAGGATGACGGTGTCATCGAGCTGTCGCGTCTCCGCCATCGGCGGCAGCGCCGCGTCGACCGGGTCCCCGGACTTCGCGGCAGGAATGTCATGCGCCGACGGGTCGGGCGTGCGCGCGTCGGTCGCAGGTGCGGCCTCGCCTTCCGACGCGGGGCGCAGGAAGGTGGCCAAAGGGCGGCGCGGCGGGTTCGGCTCGGACATGCTCAGGGCGCGGGCTCGGATCCAGCGGTCATTCAATCACGATCAGGCGCGGCGCGTGCCGGTGATGCGCATCCAGTCGCCATCCTGGGTGGCCTGCAGATCGTCGAACCACGCGGAATAACGCTGCAGCAGTTCGCCTTCCTGGCCCTGCAGGATGCCCGACAGGGCGATGCGACCGCCGGCGGCGACGCGTGCGGCCAGCAGCTCGGCCAGCGCATCCAGCGCCGAGGCAAGGATGTTGGCGACCACGATCGGGTAGGTGGCGACCGGTTCGTCCTGCGGCAGGTTCACCTGCATGCGGGCCTGCTCGCCATTGCGCTCGGCATTGTCGGCGGTGGCGACCAGCGCCTGCGGGTCGTTGTCCACGCCGATCGCTTCGGCGGCGCCCAGCTTCAGCGCGGCCAGCGCGAGGATGCCCGAGCCGCAGCCGAAGTCGAGCACGCGCTGGCCCTGCAGCTGGCCGTCCACGGCCAGCTGGTCCAGCCAGCGCAGGCACAGGGCGGTGGTCGGATGGGTGCCCGAGCCGAAGGCCAGGCCCGGGTCCAGCCGCACCACGGCGGCATCGGCGGCCTGTGCAGCGTCCGGCAGTTCATGGTTCCACGGCACGATCCAGGTGCGGCTGCCGAAATCCATCGGCTGGAACTGGTCCAGCCATGCGCGCTCCCAGTCTTCGTCTTCGACCGCGCGGAAGCTGCCATTGCTCCAGTCCAGTTCCGGGTCGAAGGATTCCAGGGCGGCCAGCAGCAGCAGCGCATTGCTGTCGGCGGGGAACAGCGCGCTCAGCACCAGGGTGTCCCACAGCGGCGTTTCCCCCACGCCGGGTTCGAGGATGGCCTGTTCGTTGCTGGTGTCGGCTTCGGCATCAAGCAGGGTCACGGCCAGTGCGCCGACGTCCTCCAGCGCATTTTCATAGCGGGGCTGGGTGGCTTCGGTGCAGCGCAGGGTCAGTTCCAGGAACGGCATGGCGGTGGGGACAGTCGCGGGAAAGGGGGCAATGCTAGACCATCGGGGCGTCTCCGTATTGCCTGAGATGCCGCTTTGAGATGAATGGGGGCAGTTCAGACAGGCCTGCCGGGCCTTGCTAAACTCGGCGCTTTCCTGTGTGCCGTGAACGCTCACCACCGCCGATGGCCTTCGCTCCGACCCTGAAAACCTGGTTGCTCGTGCTGCCGGCGGTGGCCGTGCTGGGCGTGGCCGGGTATCGGGCCAGCGGCCATGCCGCGGGCGTGGCGTCGACGTCGGCGCCGCCGGACCTGCCGCTGGCCATGGCCAGCCGTGACGGCGGAGCGCCGCTGCCGGTGGTGCCGGAAGCCTTGGCGCGTCGGCTGGCGGCTTTCGAGCGCGGCAACACGCTGCCGTCGGGCCTGCCGCTGGACCTGCGCGCCGACATCGAAGACGCCAGCGACCTGTATGCCTACGCCCAGCGCCTGCGCGCACAGGCCGACACCGGCAATCACGAGGCGCGCTGGATGCTCAGCCGCGTCTATGACTATTGCGCGCAGTACGCACTCGATCCGGGTGGCTACCGCCTGGACAACAACGTACTGAGCGGGTTGGGCCTGACTGCGGCGCCGGCGATGATCGAGGCACGCGAGCGGGTGGCACAGCGGTGTGGCGGTTTCGTGCCGGGCGACAAGCTGGGCGCGGCGCTGGTGCTGGCCGAACGCCGCAAGGCGGCCGCGCAGGGCAACCTGGCCGCGGAAGCGTCGCTGTTCGCCGAGGGCGAGCCCTTGCATGACAGTGCCGAGTACCGCCGCGACCTGGTCGAGCGCGTGCGCACCTCGCGCGACCCCGAGGCCTACATGGCCATCGCGCCAGGCATGGGCGTGCGTGCGGCCGGTGACCGCGCGCTTGACGGGCTGGTGGCGGGCGAGCAGCTCAGTGAACTTGCATGGCGGCTTGCGGCCTGTGAACTCGGCCTGGCCTGTGGAGCGGACAGCGTGCTGGTCAACAATTTTTGTGCGAACGGAGGGATCTGTTCGCAGGATGGAGCGCAGGATTTCCGGGATTTCGTGTATGACGCTGCGGTATCGCGGCAAGGTGCTGGGAAAATGAAGGAATGGATCAAGCGATTGGTTGGAAAGAGGGACGGGCGATGAATTACCGTCGATTCCTGCATGGGGCCAAGTTCTGGTTCTGGGTGGCGCTGTTCGTGGCCTACTCGGCTGGGGCGGTTGGCCTGCTGATGATCGATACCTACGAGGACCGCTACCGGCATCTGTCGAAGGTGGAGCTGACCACGGTGAAGGCGCAGGAAGACGTGCGCCGCGCCGGTGCCAGCCAGGTCGCTGCGGTCTACCGCGCGCAGAGTGGCATGCCATTCGCTTCACTGCCGGCCGGCAGCACCTTCCAGGTGGTGTGGCCCGATGGTTCGACCGAAACCATGGTGATCGTCGATCCGACCTCGCCCAATGGCGTGCGGCCGCTGGCCCATTCGCAGATTCCGGCCGACGTGGTCGACAAGCGCTGACGTGCTCGCTGTGGAGCCGAGCCCATGCTCGGCTGTGCTTGGCGGCAAGCCGAGCATGGGCCCGGCTCTACAGGAACAGAAAAGGGCGGGGAGATCCCCGCCCTTTTCATGTCCGGCACCTGGCGCCGATCAGGTCAATGCGATCGGCTTGTTCTTGCGCTCGGCCAGGCGCTTTTCCAGGTAGTGGATGTTCTGGCCACCGGCCTGGAAGCCCTTGTCACGCATGATCCGCTGCTGCAGGGCGATGTTGGTCTTGATGCCATCGACCACCATTTCGCTCAGTGCCACCCGCATGCGGGCAATGGCGGTTTCGCGGTCCGGGCCGTGCACGATCAGCTTGCCGATCATCGAGTCGTAGTTCGACGGCACGCGGTAGCCACTGTAGATGTGGGTGTCCACGCGCACGCCGGGGCCACCCGGCGGATGGAAGCCGGTGATGGTGCCCGGGCTCGGCACGAAGGTTTCAGCATCTTCAGCGTTGATGCGGCACTCGATGGCATGGCCGGTCAGCACCACGTCGCTCTGCTTGATCGACAGCTTCTGGCCGGCGGCGATCTTCAGCTGCTCGGCCACCAGGTCGATGCCGGTGACCATTTCGGTGACCGGATGCTCCACCTGGATGCGGGTGTTCATCTCGATGAAGTAGAAGCGGCCGTCCTCGTACAGGAACTCGAACGTGCCCGCGCCGCGGTAGCCGATGCGGATACAGGCTTCCACGCAGACCTTGCCGATCTGCTCGCGCTGCTCGGCGGTGATGCCCGGCGCCGGTGCCTCTTCCACCACCTTCTGGTGGCGGCGCTGCATCGAGCAGTCGCGCTCACCGAGGTGGATGGCATTGCCCTGTCCATCGGCCAGCACCTGGATTTCCACGTGGCGCGGATTCTCCAGGAACTTCTCCATGTAGACCTCGCCATTGCCGAACGCGGCCTTGGCCTCGCTCTTGGTGGTTTCGATCGAGGTCTTCAGCGACGCTTCGGCGTGCACCACGCGCATGCCGCGACCACCGCCACCGCCGGCTGCCTTGATGATGACCGGATAACCGATCTCGCGGGCGATCTTGGTGTTGGCGACGATGTCCTCGCCAAGCGGGCCGCCCGAGCCGGGCACGCACGGTACGCCCGCGGCCTTCATCGCGCGGATGGCTTCGACCTTGTCACCCATCATGCGGATGGTGTCGGCCTTGGGGCCGATGAAGATGAAGCCGGACTCTTCCACGCGTTCGGCGAAGTCGGCGTTCTCCGACAGGAAGCCGTAGCCCGGGTGGATGGCCTGGGCATCGGTGACTTCCGCCGCCGCGATCAGGGCCGGGATGTTGAGGTAGCTCTGCGGCGACGGCGCCGGACCGATGCAGACCGACTCGTCGGCCATGGCCACGTGCTTGAGGTTGCGGTCGACCGTGGAGTGCACGGCCACCGTGCGGATGCCGAGGGTATGGCACGCGCGCAGGATGCGCAGCGCGATCTCCCCTCGGTTGGCGATGACGACTTTGTCGAGCATGGCGCGCCCCTCAGCCGATCACGAACAGCGGCTGGTCGAATTCCACCGGCTGGCCGTTCTCGCCGAGGATGGCAACGATGGTGCCGGAGGTGTCGGCTTCGATCGGGTTGAACATCTTCATCGCTTCGATGATGGCCAGGGTTTCGCCTTCCTTGACCTGCTGGCCCACGGTGACGAAGGCCGGCTTGTCCGGGGCGGACGAGGCGTAGAAGGTGCCGACCATCGGCGAGCGCAGCACGTGGCCTTCCGGCAGTGCCGGGCCCGGCTTGGCGCTGCCGCCGGTGGAGGCTTCGGTCGGGGACTGCATCGGCATCGCCTGCGGCGCCGGGGCGGCCGGAGCGGCATACACCGGCGCGGCGACCGGGGCGGCATAGCCGGCTACCGGGGCGCGCGACAGGCGCACCGACTCTTCGCCTTCCTTGATTTCGATTTCAGCCAGGTTCGACTCTTCCAGCAGGTCGATCAGCTTCTTGATTTTGCGGAGATCCATGGTGGCCTCTTTGCTCGTGATGTCAGTGTGGTGGAGAGTGCGGTTGCACTCGGTTCAAAGCAGTTCGTAGAACTCGCGCAGCTGCCGCGTACGGTCGCGCGTCTGGGTGATCAGGCATTGCATCTTCGCGGGGTTGCGCGAGGTGCCGTCTGCATTGAAGGCATACACCGCCTCGCAATCTGCATCGCGCAAGGTGATCCAGATGCGCTGGGCCTTCACCAGCTGTTGTTCGGCCGCCGCGCAGCGGCTGCAGCTGCCATCGGTTGCCTGCGCCTTCAGTTCGCCACGCGCCTGCGCGTAGACGGCGTTCAATGCGCTGTCGGCATCATCCAGGCGATCGGAATCGCACATGTCGCGCTCGTAGCCGCCGCTTGCCTGTGCGCAGTCGATGCCCGCGGCCGCGCGCTCGGCAGCGACACTGGCGCCGCACAGACCGGCCCACAGCAGGATGCCGGCAAGCACACGCGGCGGCATCTTCACGCGCTGGCCGCCTGCACGCGCAGCAGCGCCGCGTCCATCGCGTAGCGGTAGCTGTCGGCACCGAAACCGCATACCACGCCCACTGCCTTGTCACTGAAGTAGCTGTGCTGGCGGAACGGCTCACGGGTATGCGGGTTGGACAGGTGGATCTCGATGAACGGCACCGCCACCGCCGCCAGCGCATCGCGCAGGGCGACCGAGGTGTGGGTGAAGGCGGCGGGGTTGATCAGGATGAAAGCGGTTCCGTCGCTGCGCGCAGCCTGCACGCGGTCCACCAGCACATGCTCGGCGTTGGACTGCAGGCGTTCCACGGTGTGTCCGGCGGCCGATGCCTGGGCAGCCAGGGCCTGGTCGATGTCGGCCAGCGTGGTGTGGCCGTAGACCTCCGGCTCGCGGGTGCCGAGCAGGTTGAGGTTGGGGCCGTGCAGGACCAGCAGCTTCGCCATGGGATCCGGAAGACGGGAAAGGGCGGCAGTCTGGCGGAACCGGCGGATGCTGTCCAGTTCGGCGAAGTTTGCAGCGTTTCAATCGTATGTTTGAAATCTCCCGGAGCGCTTGCGGCCGTATGGCGGGCGCTGGATCAAGGCGCGCTGAACGTGGTGCTGGACGGGGATGCATGCACGTAGGCCGACGATGCCGGCATCCACGCCATGCGGGGAGGACGGGGTTCGGTGGGCAGCACACTGCGCCCCAACATGGAGCTCTCCGGCACCCGGCCGCTCAGATCTCCAGCGGCACCGTCGGCACCACGTTCGGGAACACCTCTTCCAGCGGTTCCGGCTGCCCGGGCTTCGGCGCCGGCCAGTTGTAGGCATTGACCGGCTGCGCGCGGTTCACCCACAACGCGTAATGCAGATGGTCGGCGCGGCCATCGCCGGTATTGGGGTGGATCAGGATGGTCAGGCCCAGGCTGTTGAGCTGCAGCCAGGGCACCAGCACCGGCAGCAGGTCGTTGGTGAAGCCGAAATAGAACGACGGGGTGACGTGCGGCCCGCGTGGCTCAAGGTTCCAGTTGCCCAGCTCCACAGGGAAGCGCTCGGCGGCCCAGCGCCGCAGCAGCGCGGCCTTCTCGAAGCTGTCCTCGTCGAAGTAGATGTGGGCGTGGTAGCTCTTGATGGCGGTGTAGGCACGTGGCCGGGTGGGCAGCGTGGCCTCGCCGGGGCGCACGCTGGCCGGCCGCGGGGTAGGCTCGCTGGCCGTGGCCTGGCCCCAAGGGCTGCGGCCCTCGGACGCCGGCGGAACGATGGCGCGGAAGCCGGGTCGCCCGGGTTCGGTGGTGTTCACGGCGTTGTCGCTGCGCGCGGCTGCGGTGGCAGCCGACGCGCTGGCCAGGCCGCCAGCGGCCAGCCCGGCCGACGCGATCAGGCGACGGCGCGCGGGTGAAAGCAGGTCGGCCCAATGGGCGTCATCGTCGCCGGCGTCGATCAGGGTCTGCGGGTCCGGGTGCATCTGGGGCTCCGTGGGGCACTGTGTGGCAGGCAAGCACGCTCGGGCAGAGTGCACGGTGGTGTCCAATAAGCAGCCGGCATCACCTCATGCACGCTGGCCCACGCCGTGATTGAGTGCCGCCGCAGCGTGGGCTAGGGTGCAGGTCCGCCGCCCGGGAACCCGCCATGACCCCGCTTGATGCCGACACCCCGCGCAAGCGCGCGCGTTTCCGCCAGCTGCATGCGCGAGGTTGTTTCGTGCTGCCCAATCCGTGGGACGTGGGCAGCGCCCGCTACCTGCAGCGGCAGGGCTTCCAGGCACTGGCCACGACCAGTGCCGGCTGCGCCTGGAGTGAAGGGCGGCCGGATGGGGCGGTTTCGCTGCAGGCCACACTGGAACATCTGCGGCTGATGGCGGCCGCGACACCGCTGCCGTTGAACGCCGATTTCGGTGATGGCTTCGGCGCCACGCCACAGGCAGTGGGCGAGGCGGTGGCGGCGGCCATCGACACCGGTATCGCGGCGCTGTCGATCGAGGACGCCAGCGGCGTGGCCGATGCGCCGCTGCGGCCGATCGGGCAGGCGGTCGAGCGACTGTGTGCGGCACGTGCGGCCATCGACCGCGCGGGGGGCGATGTGCTGCTGGTCGCGCGGGCCGAGAATTTCTTCGTTGGCGTGCCGGATCTGCAGGACACCCTGCAGCGCCTGCGCGCCTATGCCGAGGCCGGCGCCGATGTGCTGTATGCACCGGGCATCAGCACGCCCGAACAGATCAGCGCGGTGGTTGCCGCTGCAGGGGAGAAGCCGGTGAACCTGCTGGTGGGTGGACCGACACCGCTGAGCCTGCAGGACATCGCGGCACTCGGCGTGCGACGGGTCAGCCTGGGCGGTGCGCTGGCGCGAGCTGCGTGGGGTGGGCTGATGCAGGCCATCGCCCCGATCTTGCAGGACGGCCGCTTCGATGGCCTGCAGCAGGCGGCTTCGGGCGCGGCGTTGAACGCGCTGTTCCGCTGACACACGCCCAGGCCTGCAATGGATCCAGCCCGGGCGTGGATGGACGCGCACCTGCGACTACAGCGCTTCCATCCCACCCCTGGGCAGCGTCACGCCCGGCTCCAGCGCCGGCAGCAGTTGCTGCAGCAGTGCCGGGTTGTCCAGCATCGCCGCGCCGTCCAGATAGCGCCATTGCGTTGTACCGACGCGTCGCACAGCAACCATGAATGACGTGCTGCGCATCGGCGCTTCGCGCACGCGCAGCAGTGACTGGCGCGGTACGAAGCAGACTTCCTCGTCACCGGCCGCATAGGTGCGGCCCGGCACGCCTGCCTCGTCGCTGATGATGCTGACGCCGGCCTTGCGCAGCGCCTTCACGGTGTCGCGGGTCGCCCGCGCATAGGCCTCGTCGCCACCGGCCAGCTGCTTCAGGCTGGGATGGGTACGCGCGATGATCAGCTCGGTATCGCCACGGGCGAAGGCGCCCATCATCGCCTGCACCTCATTGCGCAATGCGGCCGAGTCTTCCGGACTGAGTTCACCGGCCAGCGCGGGCGTAACGTCCATTGCCATCGGCAGGGCCAGCAGAAGGGCAAGCAGATACCGGTGCATCGTCGGGCAGCTCAGTGGGAACCGCCGCACTATACGGTGGATGCGGAAACAGCGTCCCACGCATGGCGCTGGTATCCCGGGCGACACTACTTACTATTGGTAGTTAGTGAACTCCGGACATGCCCCATGCACACCCTCATCGTTACCGCCCACCCTGAACCCGGCGCGTTGACCCATGCCATCGCCAGGCGCATCGGCGAAGCCATCACCGCGTCGGATGCCGCCAACAGCGTGACCCACGCCGATCTGATGGCTGAAGGCTTCGATCCGCGCTTCAACATGCAGGACCAGGCGCTGTTCCGTGGCACCGGCGCAACTCCGGCTGACGTCGCCGCCGAGCAGGCGCGGCTGCAGGCTGCCGACACGCTGGTACTGGTCTATCCCCTGTTCTGGTGGTCCTTCCCCGCGCTGCTGAAGGGCTGGATCGATCGTGTGTTCACCCAGGGCTGGGCCTACCAGGACGGCGCCGATGGCAAGGTGCAGAAAAAGCTGCAGCGGTTGGGCGTGCATCTGGTCGGCATCGGCGGGGCTGGCGCGGACATGATCGAACGGCGCGGCTACGGTGCGGCGATGAAGACCCAGATCGACATGGGCATCTTCGACTACTGCGGCGCGCGCGTGCTGTCGTCCGACCTGCTGCTGGACGCCGATTCCGGTGCAGCCGAAGCGCATCTGCAGACCGCGCTGGCGATCGGCGGTAAAATCGGTGCTCCGATGCGCTGACCGCCGTGCTCCACCGATGCCTGCCAACGCCGCTCCCACGCGCCGCCGATTGACCCGCGAGCAACGCGCCCGCCAGTTGCTGGACGTGGCCTGGGCGCTGGTCGGCGACGAAGGCACCGACGCATTGACGCTGGGGCGGCTGGCCGAGGCGGCCGGTGTGACCAAACCGGTGGCCTATGATCACTTCGTGACCCGCAACGGGCTGCTGGCCGCGCTCTACGATGACTATGACGGGCGGCAGACGGTGGTCTTCCACGAGCGTATCGGCCGTGCCAGGGCGCACCTGGCCGATCGTGCGGCGGCCATCGCCTCCGGCTACATCGACTGCGTCCTCAGCCAGGGCAGTGAAGTGCAGGGCATCCTCGCTGCGCTGGTGGGCGCGCCGGAACTCCATGAAGTGCGTCGGCGCTACCAGCAGGACTTCATCGACAACTGCGACACCTGGCTGGGCCCGTTTGCGGCCGATGGCACGGTCCCCCTGGCCGGACGCTGGGCGATTCTCGGTGCGGCCGAAGCCCTGTCCGAAGCCGTGGCGGCAGGCGCGCTGGACAAGGTCGGCGCCGAGGCCGAGCTGCAGCGCTTGATCGTGGCGACGGTCAAGCGACGCTGATCCGCTCAGGCGTCGGCGGTGGTGTCGGCCAGCGCCGCAAACCCGGCGGCCAGCCGCTCGCGCACAAGGGCATCGCGTGCGTCGCGGCTTTCAGCGCCCAGCACCACGGTGATCAGGCGTACCGGCAGGTTCCGCCCGGGCACAGCCCGGCAGGCAGTGGCGGCCAGGCAGAAGCCTGCGGCCTGGGTGTAACCGGTCTTCAATCCGTCCACGCCGTCTTCGCCAAGCAGTGCGTTCTGGTTGCTGCGGCTGAAGCGGCCATGCGCGAACGTGCGCTGCGCGGTGATTGCCAGGATCTGCGGATGGTCATTCAGCAGGCAGGCGGCGAGTACCGCCATGTCGCGCGCGCTGGAGGCATGGTGCGGGGTGGTGATGCCGGACACGCTGGCGAACCGCGTGCTGCGCAGGCCAAGCTGGCGCGCGTGCCAGTTCATGCGGCCCAGGAACGCAGGCTGTGATCCGTCCAGATGGCGTGCGATGGCCAGCGCCGCATCATTGCCGGAGACGATCATCAACCCTTCCAGCAGGCGCGCCAGCGTGACCGTTTCGCCGGGCACCAGGCCCATGCGTGTTTCATCATCGGCTACGGCATGCACATCCTCGGCGGCGATGGTGACCGCCTGGTCCCACGTGCCACCGTTCTCTTCGACGCATCCGTAAGCGGCGTAGGCGGTCATCAGCTTGGTCAGCGAGGCCGGTTGCCGCGCGATGTCCGCGTTGTGCTGGTGGACCACCGCGAAGGTTGCCGCTTCCAGGGTGATGGACGAGACCGGCAGGTGGGCAGGCGCAGGAGCAGGCATGGTGGCGGTGATGACAGCGACAGCCAGCGAGGATAGTCCGAAGCGGCTGCATGAAGCCGTACTGCCAAAGCCCTGCGGCGCCCACGGCAACGCCCGGTTGCGCCCGGGCTGCAGTGGAGGCAGCCTGCGCACATGCAGCCGCATATCCGCATCGACGGTCGTGTCTTCGCCTACGTCTTCCCCTGTGCGTGGGAGGACTACGCGAAGATCGGCTTCTCACGCGATCCGCTCGGGCGCATCAGCGCATTGCACCGGCGCTGGTTCGAGTTCTTCGACCTTGATGCCGGTACGCTGGTGGAAGCGGAGAGCGAGCGCGATGCGCGTGATCTGGAGCTGCAGCTGCGTTCGCCGTTCAAGGCGCACCGCGCGCCGGCGCCGATGACGGTCCAGGACAAGGCCGGAGGTCGCACCGAATGGGTGCGTGGTGCCAACCAGGCGTTGTCGCTCGCGGTTGATGCGTTGGGCGCACAGGGCTATCGCTGTTTCCAGCTCAAGGCTTGGCTGCAGGCCGCCCAGCGCCTGCGCATGGACCGGCTGCACGACTGGGCGGCGGTGCAGCTTCCGGAAGAGGATGGCCTGCGCATGCCCGGTGGCCCCGGCGAGCGCGTGCTGCGTGACACCCTCGACGGTTGCCGGGCGCTGGATATCGACCCAATGCCATGGCTGCCTGAACACGTCCAGCGTTGGTATGCAGGTTGAGCCGTGTTCAACGGCCACGCGGTTGCTGAACCGGCGCGGCCGGTTGCGGCGCACCCGTGGGGGAGCCGGTGGACGGGCAGGCCAGCTGCCGGGCCAGTTCGGCGTTGGCCACGTGGCCCTGCAGGAACAACAGGCTGCCGTAGATGTTCATGAGCGTCCCTCCACTTGAGTGGATTGCACGATACGGGCAGCATGGACGCGGAAAAAGCGACATTTCCGCAAGCATGCCTTGAGAGGAATTCAAGCCTGATGTCCCGTCCGCCCCTTCACGCCCTGCAGGGCTTCGTGGCCGCCGCGCGGCTGGGCAACCTGTCACGCGCAGCGGCGTCGATGAGCCTGACCGTCAGTGCGCTCAGCCATCAGATGCGCCAGCTGGAAGAGCGGCTGGGGCAGCCACTGCTGGTCCGCCAGCCACGCGGCGTCACCCTCACCCTGGAAGGGCAGCGCCTGCTCGACCAGGTCGGCCCGCATCTGGATGCGATCAACGAGGCCTTCCAGCCCTATGCCGCACGCGCCGAGCACGTGCTGACGATCAGCGCGGTACCGTCGATGGCGTCGGCGTGGCTGGTGCCGCGCTTGGGGCACTTCGTTGCCGAGCATCCACAGATCGAGATCAACCTGCAGTCGAGTGAACGCCTGATTGACTTCGAGCGACAGCGCCAGTTCGACGCCGCGCTGCGGCTGGGCAGCGGGCAGTGGCCGGGCCTGGTGGTGGAGCCGCTGTTCGACGAGTGGCTGCTGCCGATGGCCAGCCCGGCGCTGATCGAACGCATGGGAGGGATCGACCGCGTGCCGCTGAACCAGTGGCCGCTGCTGGGGGATCCCGATGGCGCGTGGGGCGCCTGGTTCGCGCTGAGTGGGCAGAACCCGCCGCCGCGCTTCGTGGCGGTGCTGGATGATTCGGAGGCGCATCACCGTGCGGCGCTGGACGGGGTGGGCGTAGCGCTGGGACGGGTGACGCGGGCGCGCCTGCTGCTGGATTCGGGCCAACTGGTGGCGCTGTCCAGCCTGCGACTGAAAACCGCCTGGCCGCATTGGCTGGTCTACCCGCAGCGCTCGGCCCGCCATCGCGGCTTCCTGGCCTTCCGCGACTGGCTGCACGCTCAGGCGGCCGAGCACGTCCGGCACATGGCAGACGCGCATTTATAGCGTCGAGCCATGCTCGACTGCGTGTGTCCCGCGGTCACCGTACCAACGTAACCGCCTGCCCGGCACGGGCGAAGGCTTCGCCCAGCAACGAGCCTGCCTTGATCGCCTCCACTTCCTCGAACAGCGCCTGCAATGCATCGGCCGGGCGCGAGGCCGGCGCCGCGACCGCCTGCTGGATCACGGTGAAACGGTCGGCCAGCACGCGGTGGCCGGGATGCGCCTGCGCCCAGGCGGCCAGCGGCTGGCGCACGCCGGCGGCGGCATCCAGGCGCTGCAGATCGAACAGGGTGATGGCAGCGGCCGACGTCTCGGCCCGCTCGATCATGGCGTGGCGCAGTTCGCGGCTGAGGAACAGGTCGTAGGCGGCGCCACGACCGACCGCGATGCGCAGACCATCGCGGTCCAGGTCGGCCACCTGCTGCGCAGGGCTGTCCTCGCGCACCAGGTAGGTGCCTTCGATCTCCACATAGGGGGCGCTGAAGGCGATGCGGTCGGCGCGCGCCGGATCGATGGCCAGGAAGGCCAGGTCCCAGGCATCCTTGCTGGCTGCAGCGACCACCGCGGCCGCGGCGTCGTGGCAGGTGAAGCGTGCCTGCACGCCCATGCGCTGCGCCAATGCCGTGGCCAGTTCCAGTGACGGCCCGCGCGGTGAGCGCGCGTCCCCCTGCGCCAGTACTGGATTGCCCAGGTTGATGGCCACGCGCAGGAAGCCCAGCGGTGCCAGCGCACCACGATGATCGGCCAGGGACATGCAGGACTCCGCGGGGAAAGGGCGGTCCAGCATGCCAGTACGGACCTGCAAGGCAGTGTCAGCATCCGGTTATCCTGCGGACATGAACCCCATCCTGCACGTCGAGATACCGGTCACTGACCTGGGCCGGGCCATCACGTTCTACCAGCACTGGCTGCAGGTGGCGGTGGACGAACCGATCCTGCTGCACGACTGCAGGATGGCCTACCTGCCGTTTGCCGATGAGGCCACCGGTGCCAGCATGGCGCTGGTGCGGGGGGCCGACTATCTGCCCTCCGTCCACGGTGCGCGCATCTACATCGGGGTTGATGACCTGGATGCCAGCCTCGAGCGTGCGCTGCAGGCCGGGGCCGAGCTGCGCTTCGGCCCGGCCGACGCGGGTGACTGGCGTGTGGCCGAGATCCGCGACAGTGAAGGCAACCGGATCGCAGTGCAGGCGCGCGCGATTCCGTAGAGCCGAGCCCATGCTCGGCTGAGCTGGAGCGGCTGGGCCAACAGCAGCCGAGCATGGGCTCGGCTCTACAAGGGCGCGGCGCGCGAGCGCTGCAGCCAGTCGTTGATCGCCGGGTCCAGCCGTGGGTCGTCCGGCAGCTGCATGCCGAAGCGCTGCTGCAACACCTCGCGCACGTCGCCCACATCGCGCAGCGGACGCTTGTCCGGTGCCTGGCCGGGACGGTACTCGGTGTAGTTGCCACTGCCGATGGTGCGTCGCCAGTCCGGCCCGGTCAGGGATGCGCGCAGCTGGCCGGGGAAACTGGAATCGGGATGGGTGCACACGTACCAGTTGCCCACGACGTTGTCGATCGGTGCCGGCGCGTGCAGGTCGAAGCGATACATCGCCCGCCAGCCATCGCCGGACTCGGCGGACAGCACGAAATCCCCCTCACCGGGCAGGCGCTGCAACAGGAAGCGCTCGTGGGGCGTGGCCTGCGGCTGCGGATCATGCAGCCGCAGCGGCACGGTCGGGGTCAGGCTGCCGAAACCGGCATCCACCAGCCAGTCATCGCCGTCCACCTGCACACGCAGCAGCAGGTGGGTGCGTGCGGTCAGTTCGCCGTCCTGGGCGGCCAGCAGCACGCGCGCGCTCAACGGCTGTGCATCGAAGCCCAGCGCCTGCAGCAGTGCCAGCAGGCCGCCGTTGAGTTCGAAGCAGTAGCCGCCACGACGGTCGTCGAGCAGCTTGCGCTGCACGCTGTCCAGGTCGATCGGTACTGCATCGCGCAGCAGGCAGCTGAGGGTTTCGAACGGCAGCAGTGCGTTGTGGCGCTGCTGCAGCAGGGTCAGGCCCGCCAGCGTCAGCGGTGGCGGTGCATCCAGCTGCAGGCGTTGCAGGTAGCGGGGGACATCGAGCGTCGTCATGCGCGCGCCGGGCGGGGGAGGGAGATCTACTGTGCTCCCCCAACCGGGGTTGAGGTCAAGCATTGCGCGGGTGTCATCCCCCCGTCGCCTGTGCCGGGTACAAAGGCCGCGTCCGCCAGCAATCGGTGGGAGTGAACCAGGAGCGCCCTAAAGTTGCGCCATTTCCCGCCGATACAGGTGCGTCCTTCCGCCTGGAGTCTGTCATGTCGGCCGTCGTCCCCCACCTCCGGTCCCTGCGCATGCGGCTTGCCGCACTGCGCTCGGCGTCCCCCGGCCTGCTGCTGTGGCTGCAGCCGCATCGGCTCAGTGTGGCCAGCAAGCTCAAGGCGACCCTGTGGGTCTGTGGGCTGGGCCTGATCGCGATCGCCGCCGTCTACGCCTGGACCGGCCATGCCAGCACGCAGGCGGCGCGCAGCCAGGCCAGCTACCAGCACGGCAGCGATCTGGCCGCGAGCGTGGCCACGCGGGTGGCCGAGGCGCGTCGTCTGCAGACCCAGTATGCACGTAGTTTCGACGATGCCGACCGCGCGCAGCTGCTGGCGACGCAGAAGGCGCTCCAGGCCGATCTTCAGGCGCTGCGCGCGATGCCGATGGATCCCGGCCGGCGCGAGGCGCTGCAGGCACTGACCGAAGCCGCCGGCGCGTTCTCGCAGGGTGTGGCCGCCCTGTTCGAACGCGTCGATGAGATGGGTCGTGGCGATGCCGGCCTCGCCGCGCAATTGCAGCAGGCCGCCGACGCCCTGCAGGCGCAGGTGGATGCGTTGCAGCGGCCTTCGTTGGCGTTGTCCCTGCAGAAGATGCGCCGCCAGGAGGCACTGCTGCTGCTCGATGGCGACTCCACCCATGCCGACCGTGCGAGCGAAGAAAAGCTGCCGTTCGATCTCGCACTGGTGGGCCTGCCGACCGATGCGCAGGATGCCCTTCGTAACGGCATGGAGGCCTATCAGGCCGCATTGCTGGGCTATACCGCCGCCCGCGTGGGCCTGGATGTAGAGGCGCAATCGCTGCTGGATACCGCCGCCGGCGTGGCGCCGGCATTGGCCGCGTTCCAGCAGGCGCAGGTAGCGGCACTGGCCCATGCCCAGGCCCGCCAGCGGGCCGGCGCACGCACCATGAGCGTGCTGTTCGCGGTGACCCTGCTGCTGGTCGCCGGTGTGTTGATCACCAGCCTGGTGCTGGTGCGGCGTGCGGTGCGCCAGCCGATCCAGGACACCCTGCGCTTCGCCAGCGACATCGCCGACGACCGACTCGACACCACCCTGCGCGTCTACAACGCCAACGATGAAATCGGCCAGCTGGCGCAGCGCCTGGTCGACATGCAGCAGCGCCTGCGCGCGCGCATCGAGACCGAGCGTGCCGTGGCGCGCGGCAACACCCGTGTGCGGCAGGCATTGGACAGTGCGCAGACCGGGCTGATGGTGATCGATGCCGAGGGCCAGGTGGCCTACGTCAATCCGGCACTGCTGCAGCAACTCGAGCGCGAGGCCGAAGATCTGGTGGGCAGCGATGCCGTGCGCCTGCATCCGGCACTGGCCAGCCTGGCTGGCGTGCGCCAGCGCGAGGAGCGCGAGATCGGTCATGCCGGCGTCCGCTACCAGTTGATCGCCAATGCCATCACCGACGAAGGGCATTTCCTCGGCGTGGCAGTGGAGTGGCGCAGCCGCGCGCTGGAAACGCTGCTGGAAACCGAAGTGGCAGCACTGGTCGACGCCGCCGCACATGGCGACCTGCACGGCCGCATCGCGCTGGAGGGAAAACAGGGCTTCGTGCGCACCTTGTCGACCAGCATCAATCGCCTGCTGGCCACCTTTGAAACCAACCTTGGTGACCTGCAGGCACTGCTGGCTGCGCTGGCCCGCGGCGACCTCAGCGTGCGCATGGAGGGGGACCTGCAGGGCGTGTTCGCGCGCATGCGCGACGATGCCAATGCCACCGTCGCGCAGCTGGGCCGCATCGTCACCCGCATCCAGCAGGCCACCTCCAGCCTGGATACCGGCGTTGGCGAGATCGTCGCCGGCCATCACGATCTGTCGCGGCGCACCGAGCAGCAGGCCGCCAACCTGGAAGAGACCGCGGCGTCGATGCAGGAGCTGACCGATACCGTCGGCCGCAACGCCGATGCCGCAGGCCGCGCCGATGCCCTGGTGCAGGGCGCGGCGGCGGTGGCCCAGCGGGGTGGCGAGGCGGTCGGCCAGGTGGTCGCGACCATGCATGGCATCAGCGAAGCCTCGCGACGGATCGGCGACATCACCCAGTTAATTGACGGCATCGCCTTCCAGACCAACATCCTTGCCCTCAATGCGGCGGTGGAAGCGGCGCGTGCCGGCGAGCAGGGCCGCAGCTTCGCTGTGGTGGCCGCCGAAGTGCGCCTGCTGGCGCAGCGCAGTGCCGAGGCGGCCAAGCAGATCAAGGGGCTGATCGAGGATTCGGTGGCGCGTGTCGGCCAAGGCAACCAGCAGGCCGCGCAGGCCGGCACCACGATGGGCGAGATCGTCGGCAGCGTGCAGCAGCTGGCCGACCTGCTGGCAGGTATCCGCAGTGCGTCGCAGGACCAGCATGCGGGCATCGCTCAGGTGAACCAGACCATCGTGCAGATGGAAGCCAGCACCCAGCGCAACGCCAGCCTGGTGGAAGAGGCGGGGGCCTCGACTGCGCAGATGCAGGCGCAGGTGCGTGCCTTGGCAGAAGCCGTGGGCGCGTTCCGCTTGCAGTCGATGCCGCAGGCGCGCGCGGCGGCCTAGTCAGCCGAGCGTGGGCTCGGCGCTACATCGGCTGCACGAACACTGTAGAGCCGAGTCCATGCTCGGCTCACACCAGCGTTCGGCGGCAGGAATCAATACACGTCGCGGCGGTAGCGCCCGTTTTCCAGCAGCGTTTCCACCGCTTCATCACCCAGTGCGGTTCGCAGCACCTGGTCCACGCCTTCGGCCATGCCCTGCAACGACCCACAGACATGGATCACCGCACCGCGCTGCATCCAGTCGCGCAGCGTTCCAGTGGCCGCCTGCAGGCGATCCTGCACGTAACCACCCTCGCCATCGCGCGAGAACGCCAGGTCCACCCGCGTGAGATGACCATTGGCCTGCCAGGCTTCGATCTCGTCGGCGAACAGGAAGTCGTGTGCGCGCTGGCGTTCACCGAACAGCAGCCAGTGCCCGTGCTCGCCTGCGTGGGCAGCTTCGCGCAACAGGCTGCGCAGCCCGGCGATGCCGGTGCCGTTGCCGATCAGCACCATCGGCGCGCCGCTGACGCGATGGAAACCGGGGTTGCGATGCACGCGGGCGACGATGCCGGCACCGATCGGTGCATGCAACGACAGCCAGCCCGAGCCCAACCCGGCGCGACCGGAGGCGTCATGCACCAGCCGCACCACCAGCTCCACCACGCCATCATCCGTGCAGGAGGCGATCGAATACTCGCGGCTGGGCAGCAGCGGCAGCCCGGCCAGCCACAGGCAGGCATCCTGCACCGCCAGCGCGGCATCGGCCTCGGGCAGCTCGCGTTCACTGGCCAGCGCCAGCAGCGTGCGCGGATGGCCATCGACCAGCAGGGGCTGCAGCGGATCCAGACCGTGGCCCTTCAGCACGGCACCGGCATGCCGCGCGTTGTGGCGGGGTGCGATGTGCAGGATGTCACCCGCCTGCCACTGCACGTCGGCCGGTGCGGCAAGACGGATACGCCAGATGGCTCCGCCGACGCTGCCCGGGTTGAGGTGGTCGCGGCCGAGCAGGCGCCACTCATGCATCTGCGTAGCCGCAGGCAGCACGCTGTCATCGGTGACGATGCCGGTGAGCGTACCCAGCTGCTGCTGCCATTGGCGCAATGCCGGCACCGAAGCGGCATCGACATCGATGCGCTCGAACAGCGGGCGCGCGCCGTTGCCGATCAGCCAGCCATCGAACTGGCGGCCGAAGCCGCAGTAATGCGGGTACTGGCGGTCGCCCAGCGCGAGCAGGCCGAACTGCAGGCGCGACAGGTCCAGGCGTTGTGCGAGCAGCAGCCGCGCCGCGCGGCGCGTGGCATCCGGTGGCTCGCCGTCGCCGAACGTGCTCAGCACGAGCAGCGCCTGGGAGGTGGCCTGCAGCGTCGCGGCATCGACGCGGGCCAGCGACTGCACCTGCACCGCATGACCGGACGCCTGCAGCTGCGCGGCCGCACGCCACGCCAGTTGTTCGCCCAGTCCGCTCTGGCTGGCATGCACCACCAGCCACGGCGGACCACGGCCATCGGTGGTCGTGGCCGGCAGCGCGCGGCGCAGCCCTCGCGCCGCACGCTGGCTGCGGCGGCGGTCCAGGTACAGCATCCAGCCGGTGATGAAGAACAGGCTCATGCCCAGGCTGCTGAGCATCACCACCACGCGCCCGGGCACACCGAAGTAGCTGCCCGAATGCAGCGCGAACACGCTGGTGGCCAGCTGTCCGCCCGCGCCCTGGCGCGCGTACGGGCGGGCATCGAGAACCGCGCCGCTGGCCGGATCGAGCTGCAGCAGGTCATGCGCACGGTCGTGGTGGCCGCCGCGCTGCGACGGATCACCGGCCATCACCCGCACGTTCAGCGCCTGCCCCGGCTTCTCCGGCAGGCGCAGGTCGATGAAGCCGGTGCGCACGCCGGGTAGCGCGTACAGCGTGGCCTCGATGCGATGGACGTCCAGTGCCGCGTCGGCGGCAACCGTGTGCTTTGCCGCCGGCGCCACACCGAGCAGCGTGTTGGCCGCGTTGCGGTACCAGTCGAACGACCACCACAGGCCGGTCAGCGCACTCATCAGGTAGATCAGCAGCACCCAGGTGCCGACCACCGAGTGCAGGCTCCACAGGAAGCCTCGGCCGCTGCGCGTCCACTCCACCGCCAGCCAGCTGCGCCAGTGCCACCAGCGTCGTGGCCAGCGCAGGTAGAGACCGGACAGGGTGAAGAACAGCAGCGCGATTGCACAGCTGCCGGTGATCCACTTGCCGCGCTCACCGGCAGCGAGGTGGCGATGCAGGTCCTCGACGACGTCGAAGAATGCCTGCCCGCGCAGGGCGCTGAAGCGCTCGCCGCTGTACGGATCGAAGTACACCCAGTGTTCCTTGCCGCCGGCAAAGCGCGCGACCGACGGCCGCTGTCCGGTGGCATCCACGCGCAGGCGTTGCAGGGGGCGCTCGCTGCCAGCCTGCAGCAACGGCACCAGTTCGCTGAGTGCAAGGGGATGCTGGCCGTCCGCATGGTGCTCGGCGATCTCAGCGAAGCCAGGATTGGCCGCGCGCAGCAGCTCGTCCTCGAAGGACAGCATGGCGCCGCTGAGGCCCATCAGGGCCAGGACGGCACCGGCGGTAATGCCCAGCAGCCAATGCAGTTGGAACAGGACGTTCTTGAACATCGAAGGAGAGGGGCCCGGGAGGCTGCCGCCCGCATCCTGCGCAACAGCAAATGAGAATTAGTCGCGGAATTCTCCGCGGCGCCCCGGCTGCGGTCAAGCAGGGGTTGCCGGCCGGGCTGCGCCCGGCACCCGCGGTAGTGCCGGCCGCTGGCCGGCAACAGCACAAACAGTGGATTTTTAGCAGGTAGGCGGGGTGGGTCCGGTTGCGGAGGACGCCGTGAACCCGTCCATGGAGGCTCGGTCGCGCCATCCATGGCGCTCACGCCCCCTCAACCGGACCCACCCCGCCTTCGACAGTTCCTGCGATCTGTCGGAACGAGGTTCTGCTTTGGTGGGTGCCGACCGTTGGTCGGCACGGGGTCTGATTCCGTTCTGAATATCGATATCTGACAGATGTGTCGACCAAGGTCGACACCTACCAACAGCCGCCGGAATCTGTCGAAGGTGGGGCGGTGTGGCTGTGCAGGACCGTTGGCGCCATGGATGGCGCCATCGAGCCCCCACGGACGGGTTTACGGCGTGTCCTGCACAGCCACAGCGCCCCGCCATCCCACGGAAAGCCCGCTTTGGCTGTTGCCGTTGCATTGAGCAGGGTGCAGGGCTCCAAGCCCTGCAAAAAACACCCTCACTTCACCCAGCCGTCGATCTCGCCGTGGGCGAACGGACCCAGCTTTGCCTTCACCCGCCGCCCCTGTGCATCGAACAGCACGCTGTAGGGCAGCAGGCCCTGCGTATTGCCCAGCTGCACGCTGGCATCGCGTGGCCCCGGCGTCTCGACCACGATCGGGTAGTCCACCGGCACCCGCAGCAGGAAAGCGCGCACGTCGTCCGGGGCATCCAGCGCAATGCCCAGCACCTGCACACCGTTGTCGCCCTGGGCTTCGGCGAAGCGGGCCAGTTCGGGCATCTCTTCCACGCAGGGCGCACACCAGCTGGCCCAGACATTGATCAGCAGCGGCCGGCCGGCGAAGCGGGCGCGCAGGTCCAGCGGCTGTTCCGCCAGGTCCGGCAGGATCAGCGCCGGCAAGGGATCACCCACCTGCAGGGTAGGCTTCACGGCCGTCGCTGTGGAAGCCGTCGTTGCCGCGGCCGGTGCAGACGGGCCGGGTGAGAATCGATGCCCGGCCCACAGGCCGAGGCCGGCGGCCAGCACCGCTGTCCACAGCAGCGCTGGCCGTTGCCACTTCATCGTGCGGTGCGCAGCAGCGCTTCCTCGACCACCGCCTGGGTCAACAGGGTCGGCAGCACGGTCGGCGGCGCCCCCGGGCCGTACACCACGTACAGCGGCACGCCCACGGCCTTGTGCTCTTCAAGGAACGTGGTGATCTGCGGGTCGACGTTGGTGTAGTCACCGCGCATGTACACCGCGTTGGTGCGCTTGAGCAGTTCCTTGAACTCCGGCCGCGACAGCACGGCACGTTCATTGGCCTTGCAGCTCACGCACCAGTCGGCAGTCATGTTGACGAACACCACGCGGTTGTCCGCACGCAGGCGGTCCAGCAACTGCGGCGAATACTCGACCACGTTCTCGCTGGCGGCCTGTGCGGCCCGCGCCGGTGGTGCCAGCTGGGTCACGCCCCAGGCAGGAACCAGCGCGCCGATCGCCAGCAGCACGCCGAGCAGGGTCACCGCACGCGAGCCGGTCCAGCGATTGCGCTCGAACAGCCACAGGCCGAAGGCGAACAGCAGCAGGCCACCCAGCACCAGTGCCATGCCGTCCACGCCGCGCTGTTTGCCCAGCACCCACAGCAGCCACAGCGCGGTGGCATACATCGGGAAGGCCAGCACGTGCTTGAGCGTTTCCATCCACGGGCCGGGCTTGGGCAAGCGGCGTGCCAGCGCCGGCACGAAGCCGATCAGCAGGAACGGCAGCGCCAGGCCCAGGCCGAGGAACAGGAATACGGTCATCGCCTTCAGCGGCGGGGCAATGAAGGCATAGGCGATCGCCCCGCCCATGAACGGGCCGACGCAGGCGCTGCCGACCAGGCAGGCCAGCGCACCGGTGAAGAAATCGCCGGCCGGCCCGCTGCGGCTGGCCAGCGACTGGCCGAGGTTGCCGATGCCACCGCCGAGGGTAAACACGCCGGACAGGCTCAGGCCCACCGCGAACATGATGTAGGCCAGCGCCGCCACCACGCCCGGGTGCTGCAGCTGGAAGCCGATGCCGACGGCGTTGCCGATCGCGCGCAGGCCCACCATCAGCGCGCCGATCACCGCGAACGCGACCAGCACGCCCAGCGTGTACCAGAGGGCATGGCTGCGTGCCCGCTCAGGGCTTTCGCCACTCTGCGCCAGGCTCAGCACCTTCAGCGACAGGATCGGCAGCACGCAGGGCATCAGGTTCAGCACCAGGCCACCGGCCAGCGCCAGCAGCAGCACCCACACGAACGAACGGTCCGGGTTCGGGGTGGTCGCCGGTGGGCGCGTGCGCAGTGCGTTGCCATCGCGCGCGTCGGCGGCGAACTCATTGCGCGCACCCTCACTGCCGCTGGCGGCGGGAGTGGCAATGCCGTCGTTGGGGACGGTCGGCAGCAGGCGCAACGGTGCGCCGTTGGCGGATTCACGTGGCACGCCGGCGGCGGGCAGCGGGCTGATCACCTCGTTGCGCGCTGGCGCCTGGTCAATGCTGGCGGACAGCTTGCCAGCGGGAATCGACAGCTTCACCCGGCGGGTCATCGGCGGGTAGCAGATGCCATCGGTCTGGCAGCCCTGGAAGGTCACCACCAGGGTGCTGTCGACGGCATCAGTGACAGTGCGGCGCAGCGGCAGCGGCACTTCCACCTGGTTGAAGTAGACCGAGACATCGCCGAAGTGCTCGTCGCGATGCGATTGCGCGGCTGGCCAGCGCGGCTTGCCGGCCAGCACGCCGGCGCTGCCTTCCAGCTTCAGCGAGGTGCGGTCGCGATACAGGTAATAGCCGGGCGCTGGGCTGAAGCGCAGCAGCAGGGTGTTGCCGTCACTGGCGATGGCATCGAAGCCGAACGCCTGTTCCGACGGCAGCGGCAGGGCCTGGCTGTTGTTGGCCGCGCCCGGCAGGCGCAGGCCACCGCTGTTGCCGGCACCGGCCAGCGGGTTGTTGAACGGGCTGGCCGCACCGGCACGCGCGGCAGGCACCGCCGCCGCCGCACCGGCGCCCGGCAGGGTGACCTGCACCACGCGCTTCTGCGGCGGGTAGCAGACACCGGCATCGGCGCAGCCCTGGTAACGCACTTCCAGGCTGATGGTGCCGGCAGCCTCGGACGGCGTGCCGGGCAGGGTGGCCTGCAGGCGCTCGCGATAGGTCTCGACTTCGCCGAAGAAATCGTCGTGGTGCTTGTCGCCCTTGGGCATCTGCAGCGCGCCGGCATTGAAGGCCGGGTCGGCCTTGACGCTGGTGCGGTGGCGATATAGGTAATAGCCCGGTGCGATCTTGAACTGCAGTTGCACCTGGCCCCGTTCGGGGGCACTGGCGGTCAGCGCGAACGCCTGGTCCACCGGCAGCAGGTCCTTCTCATCCAGCGCGAAGGCCGGCAGCGAGAGCCACAACAGGGCGCACAAGGCGGCGCCGCGCGCAAACAGAGTCTTCAATCAGTGTCCTCCCGGGTCTGTGCCCGGATCCAGTCCAGATACGCCGGCAGGCCGGCCCGGGTTTCGACCGCGATGCACTCCGGGAGTTCATACGGATGCAGTGCGACGATCCGGGCAATTGCGTCATCGACGCGGCTCGCGGTGGTTTTCACCAGCAGCTGCAGTTCGGCGTCGGTGGTCACCTCGCCCTGCCAGCGGTAGGTCGACTGCGCGCCATCGAGGCGGGTCACGCATGCCGCCAGGCGCTCGCCGACCAGCGCGTGCGCGATGCGCTCGGCACTGGCCCGGTCCGGGCAGGTGGTCAACAGCAGCAGGACGGGATCGACGGTCGACATGACCGCCGAGTATAGGGCCGCCGCCGGGTCAGGGCCCGGCGGCGGCAGTGGACCGCTGCGTTGCGCGGTCAGTTGGCCAGCTGGCAGGTGGCCGGCTTGGCCGAGGTGAACAGGGCCGGGGTTGCCCACTCGGGGTGGTCGATGAACGGGTTGCGGTTGCCCTGGAAGCTGTAGATCACGTCATTGCGCGCACGCTCGGCATCATCCGGCGGATCGGACAGGTGCCAGTCGATCAGCGTGGACAGCAGGCCCATGTAGGCCGGCGAACTGCTGGTCTTGACGATTTTGCTGCGGTCGTCGGTCAGCTCCAGGTCCGGCTCGGACTGGCCGGTGGCCGCATCCTTGCCGCCCTCGTAACGGATCGCCATGTACATCACCGCACGCGCCATGTCGCCCTTGCGCTTGCCCCACACCTCGAAGGTGCCGGTGTTGCCGTCCGGCGTGCGCACCCAGTTGGAGTTGCCCGGATAGCCGCCGCTGCCGCCGCCCTGCCCGTTGTTGGCCTCGGTGGCGCGCTCGCCGCAGTTGGCGTCGCACTTGCCGAACGGCTTGTTGCCACGGTCGGCGTTCCACTGCGCGTCGGTCAGGTACAGCATGTGGGTGTCGGTATACGGCGCGTACGGCAGGCCCTTGTCACCGGTGGTGGTGGCAAAGCCCAGCGAGTTCGGCCAGGTGTGCTCGCGGTTGTACTTCAGGCCACTGCCACTGCCGGCGCGATCGGTCACCTTGGCGTAGCTGTGGTTGCGATATGCATCGAGGATCCTGCCGGAATTGTTCGGATCCTCGTCGGCGATTTCCAGAATGGTCCAGGTACTGGTGCCCGAGCCGCTGTAAGGGTAGGCGGTGTGGCCCTTGATGGTGGCGTGCAGCGAGCAGCGCAGCTGGCTGGGGCTGCTGGTGTTGACCTTGGAGTAGTAGCCGGCCGGCACGCCCGGGTTGCCCGGGTCCGGATTGCCGCCGGTGCTGGCCACGGTGAAGGCGATGCGGCTGTCGGCGGCCGGGTGCGCGCCCTGCAGGTCGGTGATGCGCGCGGCGCGGATGTCGAAGCGGCAGGCCTCACCGGCCACCAGCGCAGTGTTGGTGGACAGCTTCACGCTGCGGCCGCTGGCCGGGAAGGTCAACGGCACGCTGCCGGAGGTGCCGCAGCTCAGGGCGAAGGCGCCACTGGCCAGGTTCACCGTCTCGCTGAACACCACTTCCAGGTCGGCGGCGGCCGGGAAGGTGCTGCTGCCCTGCGCCGGGGTGGTGGTGGAGACCGACGGCGGTGTGTTCGGGCCCGGGGTTCCGCCGCCACTGAAGGTCTGGCCGTTGTTGCAGCTGCCGAAGGTCTGCCTGGCCGACTCGGCCCAGGTGAAGTGGGTGTACTGGCTGCCGCTGCCGGTCAGCTGCAGCGAGGTGCCCGCGGCCGTGCTGTTGGTCTCGGCCACCGGGATGTTCTGGCTGGTCATGCCGGCGGCAGGGCCACCGGAGGCGGTGATGGCGCCCTCGTAGCTGAGGAACTGGACCACCTTGCCGCTGGCATCGACCAGGGCGATGCCGTCGTTGGGGCCGTTCTGGATGCCGTTGGTCGGGTAGTTGACCACGGCGATGGTCGCGCTGCCGCAGCCGGCGGCGGTGCCGACCGGGACCGGGTTGTTGGCGTAGACCGCGGCCGCCGAAGGATTGCTGCCGTTGTAGAGGTAGAGGCGGTAGCCGGACAGGTCCTCGCCGGCGGTAGCGACCACTTCGATGGCTTCGCCGACGTCACCGGCGGCGGTGCTGTCGTCGTAGTGCAGTTCGTTGATGAAAACCTCGGCCTGGGCCGGCGCGGCGGCCAGTGCCAGCAGGCAGGCGGCGGCAAGCGGGGACAGCAATCGCATCGACTACTCCTTGTGATTGGGAATGCCTGACCGAGCCTAAGGCCGATCCAGTGACACTTTGTCGTAAATGAACGTCAGATATCTGACAGTGCGACGCTTGTCACCGAAATTGTCCAGGACGGACGCCTTGGCCGAGGCGCGCGGGCGGAAAAATTTTTTCATTCCGCCCTTGAAAGGGGGCGGCGGGGCTCCATCTCTGCCCTGCTCCCGACGTTGTCGGGTTTCTTCACGTGCGGTTCTGGCACTCGCCTGGGGTGAGTGCTAACATCGCCGGACTTTTTTAGACCAATCAATCACTTAAGAGGTCTCCTATGAGCATCAAGCCGCTGCACGACCGCGTTGTGGTCAAGCCGATCGAAGCCGACGAAATCTCCGCCGGTGGCATCGTCATCCCCGACTCGGCCAAGGAAAAGTCCACCAAGGGTGAGGTCGTGGCCGTCGGCCCGGGCAAGCCGCTGGACAACGGCAACGTGCGCGCGCCGTCGCTGAAGGTCGGCGACAAGGTCATCTACGGCCAGTACGCCGGCAGCTCGTACAAGAGCGAAGGTGTCGAATACAAGGTCCTGCGCGAAGACGACGTGCTCGCCGTCATCGGCTGAGCCCCGGCGCGACCTGTTTCAACCTGATCCCAAACTCCCAGCCGCCGGGCATCGTCCGGCGCTACCAATGAGGTAAATGCAATGGCTGCCAAGGATATTCGTTTCGGTGAAGACGCCCGTTCGCGCATGGTGCGCGGCGTCAACGTTCTCGCCAATGCCGTCAAGGCCACCCTGGGCCCGAAGGGCCGCAACGTCGTGCTGGAAAAGAGCTTCGGCGCCCCGACCATCACCAAGGACGGCGTCTCCGTCGCCAAGGAAATCGAACTGGCTGACAAGTTCGAGAACATGGGCGCGCAGATGGTGAAGGAAGTTGCTTCGCGCACCAACGACGATGCCGGCGACGGCACCACCACCGCCACCGTGCTGGCCCAGGCCCTGATCCGCGAAGGCGCCAAGGCCGTTGCCGCCGGCATGAACCCGATGGACCTCAAGCGCGGTATCGACAAGGCCGTCTCGGCCGCCGTCGCCGAGCTGAAGAACATCTCCAAGCCGACCGCCGACGACAAGGCGATCGCCCAGGTCGGTACCATCTCGGCCAACTCGGACGAATCGATCGGCCAGATCATCGCTGACGCGATGAAGGAAGTCGGCAAGGAAGGCGTCATCACCGTTGAAGAAGGCTCGGGCCTGGACAACGAGCTGGACGTGGTCAAGGGCATGCAGTTCGACCGCGGCTACCTGTCGCCGTACTTCATCAACAACCAGCAGTCGCAGACCGCTGACCTGGATGACCCGTTCATCCTGCTGCACGACAAGAAGATCTCCAACGTCCGTGACCTGCTGCCGGTGCTGGAAGGCGTCGCCAAGGCCGGCAAGCCGCTGCTGATCGTGGCCGAGGAAGTTGAAGGCGAAGCGCTGGCCACCCTGGTGGTCAACACCATCCGTGGCATCGTCAAGGTCGTGGCCGTCAAGGCCCCGGGCTTCGGCGACCGTCGCAAGGCGATGCTGGAAGACATGGCCGTGCTGACCGGCGGCACCGTGATCTCCGAAGAAGTCGGCCTGTCGCTGGAGAAGGCCACCATCAAGGACCTGGGCCGCGCCAAGAAGGTGCAGGTCTCCAAGGAGAACACCACCATCATCGACGGCGTCGGCGACAAGGCCAACGTTGATGCACGCGTGGCGCAGATCAAGACCCAGATCCAGGACACCTCCTCGGATTACGACCGCGAGAAGCTGCAGGAACGCGTGGCCAAGCTGGCCGGCGGTGTTGCCGTGATCAAGGTCGGCGCCTCGACCGAAATCGAAATGAAGGAAAAGAAGGATCGCGTCGACGACGCCCTGCACGCCACCCGTGCGGCCGTTGAAGAAGGCGTGGTTCCGGGCGGCGGCGTTGCCCTGGTCCGCGCGATCACCGCGCTGGCCGGCCTGAAGGGCGCCAACGAAGACCAGAACCACGGCATCCAGATCGCCCTGCGTGCGATGGAAGCCCCGCTGCGCGAGATCGTGGCCAACGCCGGCGACGAGCCGTCGGTCATCATCAACAAGGTCAAGGAAGGCACCGGCAGCTTCGGTTACAACGCCGCCACCGGCGAGTTCGGCGACATGCTGCAGTTCGGCATCCTGGACCCGACCAAGGTGACCCGTTCGGCGCTGCAGAACGCCGCCTCGATCGCTGGCCTGATGATCACCACCGAAGCCATGGTTGCCGAAGCTCCGAAGAAGGACGAGCCGGCCATGGGTGGCGCCGGTGGCATGGGCGGCATGGGTGGCATGGGCGGCATGGACTTCTAAGTCCACGTCCCCGGCGGTCGTTGCCGACCCTGGTCGGCACGCCCTCCCGATGCAAGGAAGAACCCCGCCGCAAGGCGGGGTTTTTCGTTGCCCGGTTGCCGCCGCAGCAGCGCATCGCTACGCTCGGTGGCCATGCCTACCTCCTTCATCGTCGTCGACGACTTCCTTTCTCCTGCCGATGCGCAGGGGCTGCGCCAAGCGGCGCTGGGCCTGACCTATCCGGTGCAGGAGGGCGCATTCCCCGGCCGCAATTCGCAGCAGCGGCTGGAACTGGACGGGCTGTCCGGCGCGGTCTCGCGGCTGGTCAACGAACCGCTGCGGCCGGTCAACCCACTGCAGTCGCACGGCAAGTTCCGCCTTACCCTGGCCGGTGACACCGGCCGCGCCAAGGTGCACGCCGATCACTCGCACTGGTCGGGCATCCTCTACCTGAGTGCACCGGAGCACTGCGAGGGCGGCACCGAGTTCTTCCGCCACCGCCGTACCGGCACCGAGCGCATGGCCCTGGATGCAGCGGAGCTGGCCGCATTGGGCTATGCCAACGGCGGCGACATGCATCGTGACATCATCGAGTGCGACAGCAACGACGACAGCCAGTGGGAAATGACCATGCGCATCCCGATGCGTTTCAACCGGCTGGTGCTGCTGCGGCCCTGGTTCTGGCATACCGCCGGGCCAGCGTTCGGCGACCGCCCGGAGAATGGCCGGCTGGTGTACCTGATGTTCTTCGAGCAGGCGCGCTGAGCGGAGCAGGCATCCACGCGTGAGGTGGATCCACACGCCATGCATGGTTGCTCCCATCCCTCCGCACTCCCCGCCCAGGGATCATCGCGCCTTCATTCGACGAAGGCCTTCGCCGCGCCGTACTCCCACTGCCATGGCACGCCGATATCACCCAGCACGAACGCCACCAGTGCCGGGAAGGTGGCCTCGGCCCGTACATCGTTGCCCAGGATCACCACGCAGCGTTTGTGCCGCTCGATGCACACCAGGGTGTTGCCGACCGCATCGTCGTGGCCGCCCTTGTAGAAGCCTGCACCCTGGGGGCCACGGAAGGTCACCACGCCCAGGCCCGCGGCCAGATCCCGGTGCTGCTGCGCAACGGGCAGCTCCGGCTGCAGCGTTGGGAACTGGCTGGCGGTGGTGATCGGCAGCTGCGGCCGCACCAGTTCCCTGCGCATTGCCGCAGACAGCCCATCGCCGCGCACATAACCGGCGGCGAAGTGGGCCATGTCGGTGATGGTGGTATCCATCGATCCTGCCGCCCGCACACGGCTGCGTTGATCGTGCGGCTCTGTATCGCCTTCGACGGTCCAGCCATCGGCCAGGTTGCCGGCGAAATCCGCGCGCCACGACATGCTGGTGCGCGCCATGCCGAAGCGATCGAACACGCGCTGCTGCATCAACGCACCCACATCCTCGCCCAGTCGCCCACGTTCGATCACGAACTGCAGCAGGATCAGGCCCTCGCCGGAATAGCCGTAGCGGCTGCCGGGCTCGAAGTGGAACTTCAACCGGCCATCCGGTTCGAGAAAGCCGAAGTTGGCAAAGCCGCTGGCGTGATTCAGCAGCTTTCGCGGCGTGAGCCGGCGCCAGCGTGCATCACTCGCCAGCACGCTGTAGTCGGCGTACTTTTTCGGTTCGGGCGGGTAGTCTGGCAGCGGCACGTCCAGAGCTGTGGCGATGCTGGCATCCAGATCGATCACCCCGTCCTGCGCCAGCTGTGCGACCAGGTGGCCGAAGGCCATCTTGGTGAGCGATGCGGCATACATCACGGTGTCGGTGCGCAGCGGCTCGCCTGCGGCGTTGCGTTCACCGTAGGCGGCCACATGCACCACCTTGCCGTCATCGATCACCGCCAGCGCCATCCCGCGCGCATGGGCCGCCTGCATCAGCCGCTGTGCTTCGGCATCGATGCGAGTGGGCGAGGGCACGGGTGGCGGCGCGGCCAGTACCGCCAGCGGGAGCAGCGTCAGCAACATCAGGGTGGCACGGCACATGCGTGGAACTCCTGGTGGGGCGCACGGTGATGCTACGCCGGGCTGCCGCTGGCGTCATCGCCAGTTGTCAGCCGGCCTGCGGCCGGCGCAGGCAGATCCGTGCTGCGCCGGCACCGATGTCCACCTGGCCGCCGCGCACTGCATCGGCACCGAGGATCAGCGCCGACCGGCCCTCCAGGCCGATCGCCTTGAACACCGGCAGTTCGCTGATGCGGACCTCCATCGACGGGTGCTGCCAGCCGCCGCCGGTCATGCCGGGCAGGGTGTACAGCCAGGTTGCCTGCTTGCCGCCGCCCAGGCCTTCGGTGCCCTTTTCACGCACCCGCACCCGCGCGTCGCTGCCGTCGGTGCGCAGCCCCAGTGCGCGGGCGGCTTCGGCGTTGAGGACGGTCTGTGCGGCACCGGTGTCGACCACGGCGATGGCGTCCACCGCAGGCGCGCCCAGTGCAAGCGTGATGAAGCCGAACTGGCGCAGGCCGCCAGTGCGGCCGGGCAGCGCATTGGGCTGGCAACCCGGTCCTTCCAGGTTCAATCCGCCGGGTGTCCACAGCGCCAGTTGATTGCGGCCGAAGTCCCAACGGGTGTCCCAGCGCCCGGTCAGATCGTTGCCGATCAAGCCGTCGATGGCTGGATCATCATCCTTCGGCAACGATGACAGATCGACGTTCATGGCTTGGGCCTGCAGCTGCCAGCTGCCCAGCTGCCAGGACGTGCTGCGCATGCGCTGCAACCGCGCCGAAGCTGCACTCGCCCCTTGCGCCTGTGATACCTCTGCATCCGCATCCTCCAGGCCATAGCGCCGCACGACGCGGGCGTCGACCAGCGTTGCCCCGGCGGCACTGTCGACCACGAAGCGCAGCGGTTCGGCGCGCCCGTCCAGCGAGACGGCCACCGCCGGATGACCGCCCTGCATCCACATCGGCAGGATGTGCGCGGCGGCGTTGGAGGCGAGCGCAGGCAAGGGAGCGGCGAACAGGGGCAACAGGAAGAGGCGCAAGGGAAGACTCCGCAGTGATCGTGGGTAACCATTGGCGCACGGCGGCGTATCGCCGGAATATCGGCGCTGATACCGTCCTGATACACAGGTGCTGGATACTGTCCGAATGAGTACTCCCATCCGTGTCATCGTCGTCGACGACGATGCCAGCATCCGCGACGCCATCGCCGACCACCTGCTGCTGCACGGCTACCAGGTACGCCTGGCGGCGGATGCGGCGGCACTGGACGTGCTGCTGCAGGCCGAACGACCGGACCTGATCATCCTCGACTGGATGATGCCCGGTGAGGATGGGCTGTCGGTCTGCCGCAGGCTGCTGGCGAGGGCGATCCCGATCCTGATGCTGTCGGCGATGGGGGCTGCACCGGACCGCGTGATCGGCCTGGAGATGGGCGCGGACGACTACCTGGCCAAACCCTTTGATCCGCGTGAACTGCTGGCGCGGGTACGCGCACTGCTGCGCCGTCAGGACAAGCTGCGCACGCAGGTGGCCAGCGAGCTGCGGTTTGATGGCTGGCGATTGCTGCCCGACCAGCGTCGCCTGTTCGCACCGGACGGTGCCGAGCTGGTGCTGAGTCGTGGCGAGTTTTCCCTGTTGCTGGCGCTGGCCGAACGTCCCGGGCGGGTGCTGGGGCGTGAGCAGCTGCTGCAGTTGAGTCGCGGAGAAGCCAGTGACAGCGTGGACCGTGCCATCGACCTCGCGATCAGCCGCCTGCGCCGCAAGCTCGGGCAGGCCGCGTCCGGGGCAGAAGCCCTCGTGCAGACACTGCGCGGGGAAGGGTATCGCTTCGACGCTGAGGTACAGGTGCTGTGAGCAGCCGGTGGTCGACCACACGCTGGATCGCGATGCTGGCGCTGGCCAGCCTGCTGCTGGCAACCCTGGTCAGCGTTGCAGTGGTGGGTTGGATGCCCCGGCCCGCGCCGCCACCGATGCGGCTGGACCATGCGATGCAGGTACTGCGTGGGGAACAGGCGCCGGCGTCACTGGGATTGCGCAGGGCGACGCAGGACGCGCCCCCCCAAGGTAGCGCCAGCGACTGGCTCGCGCAGCTGGCGGCCGCGCAGATGGGCATGCCGGCCGAGGATGTACGCCTGGCATGGACGGGGCAGGGCAGGGCGCCCGATGTGCAGGTCATCGAGGGTGGCGCGGTACTGGACGCCTCCGGTCGTGCTGGCGTGCTGAAATCACAGGCCGCGCTGCTGACCGCGATGCAGTGGCCGCCGTTTGAACTGGGGATGCGCCAGGCCGACGGCCGCTGGCGGGTGGTCGGCAGCGACCATAGTGACCTGGCGGCCTGGCGCCGCCAGGTGATGCTCGCCCTGTTGGGCGGTGCGATCCTGCTGGCGCCGTTGGCGGCGTGGGCGTCGATCCGGTTGGGGCGCCCGCTGCGGCGCCTGGCCGAAGCGAGCGCACGGGTCGACCTGCAGGCCGAATCGCCATTGCCCGACGATGGCCCACGCGAAGTGCAGATGCTGGCCGCCGCGATCAGCACCGGTCGCGAACGCCTGCGGGTCCAGGCACAGGACATGACCCGTATGCTGGCGGCAGTGGCGCATGACCTGCGCACGCCCCTGACCGGCCTGCGCCTGCGCGCCGAGTTCGCTCCCGCACCACAGGCCGCCCGGATGGTGGCGGACATCGAACGCATGGACGCGATGATCGAGCAGGTGCTGGACTATGCACGCGGCGAGCTGCAGCCCTTGCAGATGCGCTCGCTGGATCTGGCTGCCCTGCTGCAGGAATGCCTGCAAGGGGCGCTGCTGCGCGGGGTCGACATTTCGCTTCAGTGCCCGGATAGGCTGCCGTGGCATGGCGATGCGCTGCTGCTCCGGCGCGCGGTCGACAATCTCATCGACAACGCCGAGCGTTACGCGGGCGCCGTGGAGCTGCATGTCGCCGTGTGGGGACATGGGGTGCAGCTGGATGTGATGGATCGCGGGCCGGGTATCGCCGAAGCTGATCGTGTCCGCCTGCTGCAACCGTTCCAGCGCAGCGAAAGCTCGCGCAGTCGCGCTACCGGTGGGACCGGGCTGGGACTGGCCATGGCCGCCAACGTGGCCAGGCGTCACGCAGGCGAACTGCAGCTGCTGCACCGCGAGGGCGGCGGGCTGATCGCGCGCCTGCTGCTGGGAAAGCTCCCCTGATATCGGCTGTGGTTTACAGATGGCGGCTATCCGGTTATATGATTAGGCGCCTAACCATATCGTGTTCGTGAGATGATCGAAGCCAAGCATCAGGCCCTGCTGGAGGAATCGCAGCGACGCGGCCACGCCAACATCGCGCAACTGCGCCTGTGCTTCCAGCTGCTCTCGTTGTCCTCGTCGATCGATCGCGACTGCGCCGCGCGGCTGGCACCGCATGGGCTCAGCGAGGGCCGCTTCATCGTGCTGTTCCTGCTGCACGGGGCCGGTGGCACGCTGCCGCCGCACCTGCTGGCCGAGCGTGCCGGCGTGACCCGTGCCACCATCAGCGGCCTGCTCGATGGCCTGCAGCGTGAAGGCCTGCTGCAGCGTCGCAGCGATGACGGGGATGGCCGCCGTCTGCAGATCGTATTGACCGCACCGGGAAAGCGCTTGGCCGAGTCGTTGTTCGAGCAGCACACGCAATGGATCAGCGGTCTGTTCGACGGCCTGGATGCGGGTGAACAGCAGCAGCTGTCGCAGCTGCTGCACAAGGTCTGGCAGCATACGGACGGTGGGCGGGAATCGGCAGCATGAGCACGCCCGTTCCTGCGCAAAGGCTGCATGCACTCAACAGTGGCAGCGCTGCTGCCACCCATCTGGCCGAATGCCTGGCCGTGGATTTCACCGCGCTGCTGCAGGTGGTGGCGCCTGCCCTTGAGCCGGAATCGCTGCAATGCATGCGCGACGCCTCAGGCAAGGGCATCACCCAGCGCATGGCGCTGGCGGCGCGGTTGCTGCACGAAGCCGGACAGGGGGAGCCTGCGCGCTGGCAGGCGCATGCGTCAGACACGGTGCGTGGCTGGGCCTGCTACCTGATCGGCGGCGAAGCCGACGCGACGCTGCCGGCCAAGCTGCAGGCGATGCGGCCACTGGCTGACGACCCGCACTTCGGCGTGCGCGAATGGGCGTGGCTGGCGCTGCGTGCCGACATTGTTGCCGCACCACTGCAGGCGCTGGAGTACCTGCAACCATGGACGCAGGAAGGATCGCCGTACCTGCGCCGCTTCGCCTGCGAAGCGCTGCGCCCGCGCGGCGTGTGGGCCACACATGTCGCGCTGTTCAAGCGGCAGCCGGAACTTGCAGAGGCGATGCTGGAAGCACTCGCCGACGACCCGGAGCGCTATGTGCAGGACTCGGTCGGCAACTGGCTCAATGATGCCGGCAAGACACAGCCGCAGTGGCTGCGTGCGCTGTGCGCGCGCTGGCAACAGCAGCACCCTGGCGATGCCAATGCCTACATCCGCAAACGCGCCATGCGCTCGCTCCGGTAGTGCCGGCCGCTGGCCGGCAACCCCCCAAACCTTCAAGGAAGAAGCAGCATGTCGCACACCTTCATCGAGCTCTATACCGCCACCCCCGCCTGGACCACGCTCCAGCCCGAGCAGCGGAATGCCTTCTTCGCCCGTATCGGTGCAGGCATGCAGCAGTTCGATCCGGTCCGCATCACACCGCTGGCGATGGGCCGCATTGCCACGGGCGTACAGCACGGCAGCGATGAGCAGTTCTATGCGGTCTGGCGCTGTGCAAGCCGCGCGGACGCCGATGCGCTGGTGGCCGGCATTGCCGCCACCGGTTGGCATCAGTACTTCGCCACCACCAACGCCGTCGGCGCAGACGATGGGATGGGGCAGCACCTTGCCGACCTGGCCGCCTTGTAGCAGCGTCTCCGGACGCGCATGGCACATGCGCCTGTCACCCGGACGCGGTAAACAGGACATTGCCCATGTCCATCCGCAGGGAAGTTGATCATGCAGAGCACGCTCCAGGTCACGCTGTTCGGCCCGCTTGGCGACAGCCCGGCATTGCAGTTGCCGGGGCGGGAAGGGCCGTCGGTGGCCATCCCGGAGGCGGCCCTGCGGCGGTTGGTCTCCGACCTCTACACCACCCGTTCCCTGCTCAATCCCGAGCAGCTGGACGAGGCCAGGCAGGAGCTGGACCGCGTGCTGGAGCGCTGGGCCGACATCCACGAAGGCCTGTTGCTGGACGTGGAAGTGCATGGCAAATGAGCAGCTTTGCGTGGCTGCTGCCGCGTGGGCAGCGCCGGCGCGCGCCTCGCTGAACCGCACCCGCGGTTGCGGATGAAACATTTTGCACTGCGCAAAAGCTGTGCTATCAATACACCCCATGAACGCAGCCGCCACCCGCTTTTACTGGTATTACTTTCCGAAGCCACTGGCGGAGGAAGGACTGCGCTCACCCTGAAGAAAGCTTCAGACGCATTCCCGAAAGCCGCCAGCGAACCTGGCGGCTTTTTTCATGCCGCCACGCTGGGGACCCCAACGTTCCGGAGATCTCCTGCAATGCCCCCGCACACCGACGACCTGCGCATCCGCACCATCGAACCGCTGACACCGCCTGCCCAGCTGCTGGCGATGCTGCCCTGTGACGATGAAGCCTCCGACACCGTCAGCGCCTCGCGCGCGGCCCTGCACCAGATCCTGCACGGCCGTGACGACCGCCTGGCAGTGGTGGTGGGCCCGTGCTCGATCCACGACCCGAAGGCCGCCATCGAATACGCCCAGCGCCTGAAGCCGCTGCACGACGCGCTGGCCGGCGAACTGGAAATCGTCATGCGTGTGTACTTCGAGAAGCCGCGCACCACGGTGGGCTGGAAGGGCCTGATCAACGACCCGGACCTGGACGGCAGCTTCCGGATCGACAAGGGCCTGCGCATTGCCCGCGGCCTGCTGCGCGACATCAACAAGCTCGGCCTGCCGGCCGGTGTCGAATTCCTCGATGTGATCTCGCCGCAGTACATCGCCGACCTGGTGGCGTGGGGCGCGATCGGCGCGCGTACCACCGAAAGCCAGGTGCATCGTGAGCTTGCCTCGGGGCTGTCGTGCCCGGTCGGCTTCAAGAACGGCACCGATGGCAACGTCAAGATCGCCGCTGACGCGGTGGGTGCGGCGTCCAATCCGCATCACTTCCTGTCGGTCACCAAGCAGGGCGGCACCGCCATCGTGTCGACCACCGGCAATCCGGATTGCCATGTGATCCTGCGTGGCGGCAAGCAGCCGAACTACGACGCCGGCAGCGTCGCCGACGCCTGCCAGGTGCTGGCCAAGGCCAAGCTGCCGACGCGCCTGATGATCGACGCCAGCCACGCCAACAGCCTGAAAAACCCCGAGAACCAGCCGAAGGTGATCGAGGACATTGCTGTTCAGCTGGAAGACGGCGAACAGCGCATCGTTGGCGTGATGATCGAGAGCCATCTGGTCGGTGGCCGCCAGGAACTGGTGGAAGGCCAGCCGCTGGTTTACGGGCAGAGCATCACCGATGGCTGCATCGACTGGGACACCACCGTGACGGTGCTGGAGCGTCTGGCTGCGGCCGTGCGCGCCCGTCGCGACGTGAAGGTGTCCGAAGCAGCCTGATCGAAGCCGCCTGAGTGCGGCACGTGTGTGGATGGCGGCCAGCGCCTGCGGGGGTGCGGCCGCGATCAGGGCCGGTCGGAGTTGGAGGCCGGCCCATCTGCACCGGCGATGCGCCTGGCGCTGCGCATGAGCGACAGCGCCAGGTACATCGCCGGGGTGGTGATACCGCTTCCTGTAGCGTCGAGCCATGCCCGACCTGCGCGCGAAGCGCGTTGGTTTCCTGCAAAGAGCAGTCGAGCATGGCTCGACTTTACGAAGAGGCTCAATGCACTTCGTCGTGGTAGACGAACTTCGGCATTTCCCAGCGGTAGTGGATCGCCAGCAGGCGCAATGCGAAGCCGCCGCCAAGGCAGCACAGGATTGCGGTGGCATCGGCCACGCCCCAGTGCAGCAGCAACAGATAGGCCGCGCCGGTCAGGAGCGCGATGATCGCGTACAGCTCCTTCTGGAAGATGAGTGGCACCTCGTTGCAGAGGATGTCGCGCAGCACCCCGCCGAACGCGCCGGTCAGCATGCCGGCGATCAGCACGATCGGCATCGCATGGCCGGCTTCGCGCGCGATCGAGCAGCCGATCAGGGTGAAGGCGATCAGGCCCAGCCCGTCGAGCACCAGGAAGGTGCGGCGGAAGTGGTGCATCCAGCGCGCCACCCAGGTGGCGATCAGCGCCGCGCACACGGTGAAGCCCAGGTACTCGGGGTGCTTCACCCAGCCCAGCGGGTAGTGGCCGAGCAGGATGTCGCGCAGTGAACCACCCCCGAGGGCCGTGACGCAGGCGATCATGACCACGCCGAACAGGTCCATGCGGCGGCGGCCGGCGGACAGTGCGCCGGTCATGGCTTCGGCGGAAATGGCGATCAGGTAGATGATGGACAGCAGCATGGGGCAGGCTCCGGGCGCGGTGGGGCCGGCCATGCGCGACCACCGCCACTGCCTGCGCAATGACGGGATGACGATGACCGGTGCCGCTCCCGCTGTCCTTTTGCCTGAGAGTTCAGCGGCATGGGCCGCGTGCCCCTTCGGCGGATCGTCCCGGGCATGCCCGGTGACCTCTCTCCAGCTCGGCGAGTCGAATGCATGGTTGGTGGGATTCCAGCCCACCGGCCTGAGCGATCATGGGAGCCTGCGCCTTCGGCGGGCGCCAGCGCGGCGCCTCTCTCCTGCATTCGGGCGCCAGTATATCCGCTGCAGTGCAGCACGGCATAATCCAGGCATGGCCCCGTCCGTCCGCCCGTGGTTCCTGTACCTGCTCGAATGCCGCGATGGCAGCTATTACGCCGGCATCAGCACCGATGTGGAGGCGCGTTTCGCCGCCCACCAGGCCGGCAAGGGCGCGCGCTACACCCGGGCCCGGCCGCCGCTGCGCGTGCTGGCCGTGCGCGAGTACCCGGACCGGGCCGCGGCCTCGCGGGCCGAGTGGCAACTCAAGCAGCAGCCCCGCGAACGCAAGCTGGCCTGGCTGCAGGCAACGGATCCTGCGCTTCTGTAGAGCCGAGCCCACGCTCGGCTGTTGTTCCGTCTGCCCGATGCGGGAGCCGAGCATGGGCTCGGCTCTACAATAGATCCACGTCATGCGTGGATGGGCCGTTCGGCCCATGCGATGATCCGCCCGCGCCCAGAGCCGGAGACCCGGATGTCCACGATTGCCCTGCTGTTCGCGCTTTCCGCAGCAACGAGCCCTGCCGCCGACCCCGCCACGATCGCGGCCATCGAAGCCACCTGCCACGACTACGTCGATGGCCAGCTGGAGGCCGATCCGCAGCGCGTCGCCCGTTCGCTGCACCCGGACCTGGCCAAGCGCGCTGTGCTCGGTGATACGCCAGACGAGCGCCTGGGCCTGCGCCGGATGTCGAAGGAGGAGCTGGTCTCGCTGACGAAACAGGGCGCGCTGAAGACCCCGAAGGATCAATGGGATCGCCGCTGCACGGTGCTGGACGTGACCGGCAACGCGGCCTCGGTGCGGCTGGAAACCCCGTGGTTCGTCGACTACTTCCACATGGGGCGTTTCGACCAGCGCTGGGTCATCGTCAACGCACTGTGGTACCCGAAACCGAAGGCGCACTGAGCGATGCGTGCCGCCGGCAACGCATGGATCTCCGTCGTCGTGCTGGTCGCCGGCATCGCGCTGCTGCCTGGCCTGCTGTATCTGCTCGGGCTGGCATTGGTGGACGGTCGGCCGAAGCCGGCCGACCGCGCGCCCAGTGGTGTGGCTGCGTGCAGCGGTGAGCCACGGGCGGGATACCAGCCGATGAACCCCTGGCGCTTCACCGCCCAGTTCTTCGACAAGGACGGGATGAAGAACAAGGTGCCTGAAGTGGAGCGGGAGGCCTTCTGGATTGCCCGGCGCCACCTGTGGCGGCAACCCCAGCGCGGCATGCTGCGCTGGCATCTCAGCAGCACCGCGTTGGCGATCTGGATCACCCGGCATTGGAGTACCGCGCAGATTGCCGACACCGCGAGGAAGGAGGACTTCTGCCGGAAGTAGATCCGCGCCAGGCGTGGATGGCGCTCCATGTTTGTTGACGGGGTCAGAGCCCTTTCCCGCGGAAAGGGATCCGACCCCTGTTGCGTGCGGCCTTACCGCTTCGGCCGCCGGTCGTCCTGGTCATCACCGAAGATGATGCGCGCGCTGCGCTGGTAGCTCCAGTACGCGACCGCCCAGTTCAGCAGCACCACGATGCGGTTGCGGAAGCCGATCAGGAAGAACACGTGCGCGGCCAGCCAGAACCACCAGGCCAGCACGCCGGAGAGCTGCAGCCGGCCCAGGTGCACGATCGCGGCCATGCGGCCAATGGTGGCCAGGTTGCCGTAGTCGGCGTACTTGAACGGACCGGGCTCGGGCTTGCCGTGCAGGCGTGCACGGACCACCTCGGCCACGTACTTGCCCATCTGCTTGGCCGCGGGCGCCACGCCGGGAACCGGCTTGCCGTCGGCCTGGCTCAGTGCGGCAAGGTCGCCGGCCACCAACAGCTCCGGGTGATCAGGCAGGGTCAGGTCCGGCTGCACCTGCACGCGGCCGGCGCGGTCCAGCGGCACGTCCAGCGTGCGCGCCAGTGGTGAAGCGGCCACGCCGGCGGCCCAGACCACGGTGCGGGCCGGCACGAACTGCTCACCGAGCTTGAAGCCCTGGCTGTCGATGTCGCTCACCGGGGTACCGGTCAGCACTTCCACGCCCAGCTTTTCCAGCTGGCGGCGCGCCTTCAGCGAAAGCACTTCCGGGAACGAGGACAGCACGCGCGGCCCAGCCTCGACCAGCCGCACCTTGGCGCTGGCCGGATCGATGTGGCGGAATTCGTTGCGCAGCGTGTGGCGCGCGATCTCGGCCAGCGTGCCGGCCAGTTCGACGCCGGTGGGACCACCACCGACGATGGCGAAACTCAGCCACGCCGCCTTCTTCGCCGGGTCCGGTTCGGCCTCGGCGCGTTCGAACGCCAGCAGCAGCTTGCGGCGCAGTGCAATGGCATCGTCCAGCGTTTTCAGGCCAGGGGCATCATCGGCCCACTGGTCGTTGCCGAAGTAGGCGTGGGTAGCGCCGGTGGCCAGCAGCAGGTTGTCGTAGTCCAGCGTGCTGCCATCGGCCATGCCGATCTGCCGTGCCTGCTTGTCGATGGCGACCACTTCGCCGAGGCGGACTTCCACGTTGCGCTGGTGGCCGAGGATGTGGCGCAGCGGTGCGGCGATATCCGGCGCGGACAGGCCGGCGGTGGCCACCTGGTACAGCAGCGGCTGGAACAGGTGATGGTTGCGGCGGTCGACCAGGGTGATGCGTATGCGCTCGCGAGCCAGGGCACGGGTGGCCCAGAGACCGGCAAAACCGCCGCCGACAACGACCAGGTGGGGAACGCGCTCGCGACTCATCGACTCACTCCAGTGGGGGCATTGGGGGAAGCGCCTGGCATCTTCGCACGGCGGCCACCTGTCACGTCAGCGCCCGCGTGGATCGGCGATACTCGGGTTCAGGCAACCGCCCGCGAGGAATCCATGAGCGAACCGGAAAAGCGCATCGCCCTGTTGATCGACGCCGACAATGCGCCGGCCTCGAAGATCGACGAGGTCCTGGCCGAAGTCGCCCGCTATGGCGTGGCCAACGTGCGCCGTGCCTACGGCAACTGGAAGAGCCCCCGGTTGAAGGGCTGGGAAGCGGTGCTGCACGAATACGCGATCCGCCCGATCCAGCAGTTCGCCTACAGCAAGGGCAAGAATGCGTCGGACATGGCGATGGTGATCGATGCCATGGACCTGCTGTACGCGCGCAACCTTGATGGCTTCGCCATCGTGTCGAGCGATGCCGATTTCACCCCGATGGTGATGCGCCTGCTGACCGACGGCGTGAAGGTGTATGGCTTCGGCGAAAAGAAGACGCCGGAACCGTTCGTCAACGCGTGCTCGAAGTTCACCTACCTGGAAGCGCTGGGCCAGACCCACGCCAGCGTGCCGGATGCCGAGCAGGCATCGAGCGAACAGGCATCGAACGAGCCCGTCGCCAATGATGATGCACGCCCGCGCAAGAGCGGGGCGGAGATGCGCAGCGACACCCGGCTGGTGAAGATGCTGCGCCGCGCGGTGTCCTCGGCCGAGGGCGAGGATGGCTGGTCGCACCTGGGGCCGGTCGGCAGCCAGATCGGCAACCAGGCCTCGTTCGATCCGCGCAACTATGGCTACGGCAAACTCAGCGATCTGCTGGCGGCGATCGGCCTGTTCGAGCTGAAGAAGGATGGCAAGTCGTCCTACGTGCGCGCGCTGCCAAAAAAGAACCGGTAGTGCCGGCCGCTGGCCGGCAGCGCGCAGGCGCCCGATCCCGCATCCGGCACGCACATCTCCACTCCGATCAGGCGTATCGTTGCCGCTCGCATTGCCAGCAAGGGAAACCCGCATGTTGAAGATCTGGGGCCGTCGCAATTCCAGCAACGTCCGCAAGGTGCTGTGGTGTGCCGAGGAGATCGGCCTGCCGTACGAATCCATCGAAGTCGGCGGCAGCCATGGCGGCACGCAGACGCCGGAGTACCAGGCGATGAATCCCAACGGCCTGGTGCCGGTGATCGAGGACCACGGCCTGCCGCTGTGGGAATCGAACGCCATCGTGCGTTACCTGAGCGCGCGCTATGCGCTGGGCACGCTGTACGCCGAGGACCCGATGGAGCGCGCGCAGGCCGAAAAGTGGATGGACTGGAGCACCTCGCGGATGGCGCCGCTGTACAGCGACCTGGTCTGGGGCATCATGCGCACCGCGCCGGCCGACCGTGACGAAGCGCGCATCAGCGCGGCCATCGTTCGTGCCGGTGACTACCTGGCGATGGCCGATGCCACCCTGGCCACGCAGCCATGGCTGTCGGGCGGGACGTTCGCGATGGGCGACATTCCGCTCGGCTCGCTGGTGTACGCCTGGTATGAACTGCCGATCCAGCGCCCGGACCTGCCGCACCTGGCCGAGTGGTATGCGCGCCTGCGTGAGCGACCGGCCTACCAGCGCGGCGTGATGTCGCCGCTGACGTAAGCGAAGGCGTCCGGGGTCAGAGCCCTTTTCTGCGAAAAGGGATCCGACCCCAGGGCATCGGGGCCGGATCCCACTCGACGGGTGGGCTCTGACCCCTCAATAAAGATCCGTTGGATCCACATCCAGCGACCAGCGCACCTTGCGTGCTTCCGGCAGCGCGTACAGCTGCGGAACCAGTTGCGAAAGCACGCCATGCAGCGGCGGCCGCTGCACCGCAGACAGCAGCAGCTGCGTGCGCTGGTAACCGGCCCGCCGTGGCATCGGCGCCGGCATCGGCCCGTAGGCCTCGACCACGTTCTGTTCGCCCAGCAGGTGCCGGGCCGCCAGCAGGAATGCATTGGCATGCTCCACCTGCTGCGCTTCGGCGCGCATCAGCGCCAGATGCGCGAAGGGCGGGAATCCGGCCGCCTGGCGCTGGTTCAACTCGGCTTGCGCGAACGGATGGTAGCCACCGCTCACCAGGGTTTCCAGCAGCGGGTGCCCGGGGTGATGGGTCTGCAGCCAGACCTCGCCCGGGTCGCGCGCACGTCCCGCGCGACCGGCCACCTGGATCAGCTGCTGCGCCAGTTTTTCGCTGGCGCGGAAGTCGGCTGAGAACAGGCCCTCATCGATACCCACCACCACCACCAGGGTCAGCTTGGGCAGGTCGTGGCCCTTGGCCAGGATCTGCGTGCCGACCAGGATGCCGGGCTGGTCGCCCAGTTTCGCCAGCTGCTGTTCCAGCGCGTCGCGCCGTGAGGTGGTGCTGCGGTCGATGCGCACCACCGGGAAGTCGGCGAAGGCCGCAGTGAGATGTTCTTCCAGGCGTTCGGTACCGATGCCCTGCGGTTGCAGCGCCAGGCTGCCGCAGGCCGGACATGCCAGCGGCGCCGGTTGCCGCGCGCCGCAGTGGTGGCACTGCAGGCGACGACCGCCACCATGCACGGTCATCGGCGCATCGCAGCGCTGGCATGGCGCGGTCCAGCCGCAGTCGTGGCACAGCAGCACCGGTGCGTAGCCGCGGCGGTTCTTGAACACCAGCACCTGCTGGCCACGCTGCAGATGCTCCCCGATGCCGGCCAGCACATCGGCCGAGAGGCCGTCATGCAGCGGGCGCTTGCGTACATCGAGGATGCGCACGCGCGGTGGCCGCGCATCGCCGGCGCGCTGTTTCAGGCGCAGGTGGGTGTAACGCCCGGCATAGGCGTTGTGCAGGGTTTCCAGCGAGGGCGTGGCACTGCCCAGCAACACCGGAACGCCCAGCGACTTGGCCCGGACCAGGGCGAAATCGCGTGCGTGGTAACGGATGCCGTCCTGCTGCTTGTAGCTGCCGTCGTGTTCCTCGTCGACGATCAGCAGGCCGGCCTGGGGCAGCGGCGTGAACACCGCTGAGCGGGTGCCGACGATGACGCGCGCTTCGCCGCGTGAGGCCGCTGCCCAGACGCGCGCGCGCTCGTTGTCGTTCAACCCCGAGTGCAGCGCATGCACGGCGATGCCGAGGCGGCCACGGAAGCGTGCCAGGGTCTGTGGGGTCAGGCCGATTTCCGGCACCAGCACCAGCGCCTGCCTGCCCTGCGCCAGGCAATGGATGATCGCCTGCAGGTAGACCTCGGTCTTGCCGCTGCCGGTCACGCCATCCAGCAGGAACGGCTGGAAGCCGTCGGCGGCATTGATCGCGGCCACCGCCTCGGCCTGGTCCGGGTTGAGCGTGGGACCGGGCAGTGGCTGCGCGTGTTGGGGGGCCACGCTCAGCGCAACCCGCTCGGCCAGCCCGCGCTTGGCCAGGCTGCGCGCGGCGGTGCGCCAGTCCTGCATGCGTTCGCCCAGCACGTCCTCATCCACGATGGCTTCGGCCAGCAGCTCGGCCAGTTGCCGTGGACGGCTGCCTGCGCGCAGCTTTTCACGCTGGGCGTGGCCTTCGGTGGTCAGCTGCCAACCCCAGTGGTGTGTGTCGGGCAGGACCTCGCCATGGCGCAGCGGGCCGGGCAGGGCGGTGCTCAGCACCTCGCCCAGTGGCGCATGGGTGTAGCGCGCCAGCCATTGCAGGCTCTGCCACAGCTCCCCCTGCAGCAGCGGCTGCGGGTCGCACCAGGCCAGGGCCTGGCGCAGTCCCTGGCCGTCGTCGGTCTGGCCGTGCCCCACCACCACACCGACCAGCTCCCGGTTGCCGAACGGCACCTTCAGGCGGCAGCCGACCGCGACCGCCGGTGCATCGCCCTCCGGCGACAGGTAATCGAACAGGCGGGGCAGGGGGACAGGCAGGGCGACCTGCAGGGTCGGAATCGGTGAAAGCATCGGGCCAGTGTAACGGGCCATGCGCGCGCGAACGGCAGCAGCGGGAGCGGCGGGGCGGCGCCCGTTGAATCATAAATGTCACCTAAATATCGGTGTCCATTGGAGATTCAGTCTTATCCACATGTTCTGTGGATAACGTTGTGCGTTAACGGCCATCGGAAACGTAGAAGGCCGATGGCGACGGCCTCACGCTTGGGTTGGTCAAAAAATCGCCACACAACAAAAGGCAATAAAATCAATAGCTTAAGTGTGAAACAATGCTGAAACAGAGCGAATTCAGCCCGAAGCCACAGTTTTCGCCGGAGGGGGCGTGGTGCTGTGCACAACCTGCAGCACGAAGTGCCTGTGGGCGCAAGTCCTACGGGCGTCGATGGCCTGCCGCTATCATGCCGGCAGACCTTTGGAGTGATCGATGACGGCTGTGCCCGCCCCTGTTTCCTCGACCGCGGCCGGCGCGCTGTCGGCGTTCCTGCGTGGCGTCGAGCGCCGTGCCCTGGTGGTCGCTGAACTGCAGTGCGGCGATGCCGCGCGTGCCGAGCAGACCCTGGTGGCGGTGATGCGCGCCTTTGCCGCAGTGGCCAGCGACCTGCCGATGGCGCAGTGGCCGACCCGCTTCTGGACCCTTCTGGGCCAGCGCCAGGCGCTGCGCGAGCCGGTGGGCGGGCAGTGGCTGCCGCCGTTGGCCGTGCTGGGCGCGATGCCGCCGCTGCCGCGCCTTGCGCTGCTGCTGCGGGTGGGGGGCAGCCTGGACGAGGGCATCGCCATGCGCGTGCTCGACCAGGACGAGGCGGGCTACCAGCACCTGCTGGCCGACGCCTGCCCGCGTGATGCCCACGGCCAGCCGGATGCCTCGGCCTGGCGCCAGTTGGCCGAACAGGTGCAGGCGCGTATCCGTGAGTTGCCGGCCGCGCGCCTGCAGCAGCTGCAGCAACCCGCCGCCGCGACCGCCCACAATGAAGCCCCGACCCCGAGCTGGCGCGCACCGCAGCGCGATGAGCGGGCGGCCGCCAATGGCAAGCGCCGTCGCACGAACGCCAAGCCACGTTGGCGCGGTCCGCTGATCCTGCTGGCGACCGTGGCGATACTGTTGGCCGCAGCGCTGGGCTGGCGCCACTGGCAGGGGCATTCCTTCGGCAGTGATGCACCGCTGCCGGAGGGGGTGGTGGGCGAAGCCGGTCCGGTGACGGTGGAAGCCCTGCCACCCAGCAAGGTCAACGCCACGCCGGATGCGACCACGGCCCAGGCCACGGACGACGCAGCGATGCTGGCCGATCGTGACTACCCGCTGGTTGCCGATGCCGACCTGTACGCGTGGACTGCCGCGGGGGGCCCGCTGCCGGTGGATGAATCGCAATCCAGGCCGAGCCGGCCCGAGCCGGCCAGTGCCACGCTGGAAACCGCTGCTGCCGATGAATAAGTCCGTGTTCGCCAGCCTGCTGCTGGCCCTGCCGTTGTCGCTGTCTGCCGCGCCGCAATCGTTGAACGTGCCGTTGCCGCCACCGATGTCGCCGGCCACGCCGGTGGCTTCGCCAGCACCGTCGGCGGCAGCACCCTCTGGCTTCGCCCAGCTCGATGCGCAGCAGCAGCGCCAGCGCCGCGCCGACTACGCCGCCTGGCGCGCGCTGCCGGAAGGAGAGCGCGAGCGCATCCGCCAGGCGGCTGCGCGATTCAATGCGCTGCCTGCGGACCAGCAGCAGCGCCTGCGCCAACAGTTCCGCGACCAGGACCAGGCGTTCCGCGACGGGTGGCGGCTGGGCCCGCAACTGGGCCTGGAATTCCCCAAGCTGCATGGCTTGTTCGGCTTCGTGCCGCCGGAACAGCGCGAGACCGCGCTGGCCGTACTGCGCCAGCTCAGCCCGGCGCAGCTGGCCCAGCTCACTCTGGTCGCGCAGCGAACGCCACCGCAGGAACGCGACGCAGTGCGCAGCGCTTTCCTCGCCGTGCCCGCCGCCGAGCGCGACAGCTGGCTCAAGCGCCAGGCCGGCCAGTAAAAAAGGGGACGGAGGGGATTAAGTCGCATCCGGCACGAGCGGGCCTGAAACGACTTAATCCCCTCCGTCCCCTTTTTGTGTGGGGCGGCTGAAACCCAGCATTCACGCCATGTCATGGGAATGCTGGCGTCGCCCGCGTAAGATGGGCGCCCGCAACCCGGTGCCTGTGCCCTTCGCGCGCAACCGCAGTTCGCGTCAAGCACCTTATGTCTACTGCAACCTCCACGCCGCGCTTCAGCAAGGAAGTCGGCGCCACCGGTCTGCTCGCCCTGCCGCTTGTGCTGGGCCATGTGTCCACCGGTCTGATCTCCTTCGTCGACAACGTGATTGCCGGCCACCACGCCACGGCCACACTGGCCGCCGTCACCATCGGTACGGCGCTGCTGTGGCTGCCGATGCTGATTCCGATCGGCACCCTGATCTCGCTCACCGCCTCGGTGTCGCAGCTGCATGGCGCCGGCCGCGAGCGCGAGATCGGCCCGCTGTTCCGCCAAGCACTGTGGCTGGCCTTGGGGCTGGGCCTGATCATGTTCACCTTCCTCACCGTGGTGCCGCCGCTGCTGCCGTCGTTCGGCATCGCGCCGGACATCGTGCCGGGGGCGACCGCGTTCCTGCATGCGGTGCGCTGGGGCGGACCGGCGCTGACCCTGTACTTCTGCATGCGCTATCTCAGTGAAGGCATGCACTGGACGCTGCCGACCATGCTGCTCGGCTTCGGTGGCCTGCTGGTGCTGGCACCGATGGGCTATGTGCTGGCCAACGGCAAGCTCGGCTTCCCGGAAATGGGCGCCGAAGGCCTGGGCATCGCCTCGGCGGTGATGATGTGGCTGCAGGCAATCGCCTTCGCCACCTACCTGTGGTTCACCAGGCGCTTCGCCCATCTGCAGCTGTTCTCGCATTTCGAAGGGCCGCGCTGGAAGGCGATCTGGGACTTGCTGCGCACCGGCCTGCCGATCGGCATCACCGTGCTGATGGAGGGCGGCCTGTTCATCGTCACCGCGCTGCTGATCGGCCGCCTTGGTGCCAACGAAGCCGCTGCGCACCAGATCGCGATCAATGTCGCGCAGCTGTGCTTCATGATCCCGATGGGCGTGGCCGAGGCCACCACCGTGCGCGTCGGCCATGCGGTCGGCCGTGGTGACGGCTTCGGCGTGCGGCGTGCGGCCTGGGCCGGTTACGCGATCATCATGGGCACGCAGACGTTGTCGGCGGCGGTGCTGCTGTTCGGCCACGATGCCATCGTCGGTGTGTACACCAACGACCTGGCAGTGGCCGGCCTGGCCTCGACCCTGCTGCTGTACGCGGCCACCTTCCAGTTCCCGGACGGCATCCAGGTGCTGTCGGCCGGCGCGCTGCGCGGCCTGAAGGACACCCGCGTGCCGATGTTCATCGCCATGTTCGCGTACTGGGGCCTGGGCATGCCGCTCGGCGCCGGGCTCGGCCTGGGGCTGGGCATGGGCCCGCAGGGCATGTGGATCGGCCTGATCGTCGGCTTGACCGCCGCTGCCATCCTGATGGGCTGGCGCCTGCGCCGCAGCAGCCAGCGCATCGGGCAATCCGCGCTGTCCTGATCTTCCCGCCCGCCACGTTCACCCGTGACGGGCGATCCCCTGACTTGTGTCCGATGCTGCATCACGCGGCACCGGCTATGCTGGTACCACGGCAAGAAGCCATCCGGAGCGTTCCATGAATCAACCCGTGCCCCCGCTGCCCCCGGCGCGTCGCAACCCCGTCGCCAGTTTCTTCATCGGGCTGTGGGACGTCATGAACTTCACCCGCCGGTTGATCCTCAACCTGGTGTTCTTCGGCCTGCTGTTCCTGCTGCTGGTGATGTTCGTCATCGCCGCCGGCATGGGTGCCGGTGCCAGCAAGTCGCTGCAGGACCGCACAACGCTGGTGATCGCGCCGGAAGGCCGCCTGGTCGAGCAGTTCAGCGCCGACCCGGTCAGCCGCGCGCTGGCCAAGGCGGTGGGTGACAACGGCGCCGAGGAGATCCAGCTGCGCGATCTGCTGCGGGTGATCGAGTCGGCCAAGGAAGACAAGAAGATCGAACGCGTGGTGCTGGAGCTGGACAAGCTGCAGCCGTCCGGTTTCGCCTCGCTGCGTGAGGTGGCCGCCGCGCTGCAGGACCTGCGCGCCTCCGGCAAGCAGCTGGTGGCCTACAGCGAGAGCATGGGCCAGTCGCAGTACCTGCTGGCCGCGCAGGCCGACGAGGTCTACCTGGACCCGATGGGTTCGGTCGTGCTCGAAGGCCTCGGCCGCTACCGCCAGTACTTCCGCACCGGCCTGCAGGACAAGCTGGGCGTGGACGTGCACCTGTTCAAGGTGGGCGAGTACAAGTCCGCGGCCGAGCCGTACGTGCTCGACGCGGCGTCGCCGGCCTCCAAGGAAGCCGACCTGTTCTGGATGAACGACGTGTGGCAGCGCTACCTGGGCGACATCGCCAAGGCCCGCCGCCTGGATCCGGCACAGCTGGCCGCCGGCATCGACACCCTGCCGGAAGGCATCGCTGCCGCCGGTGGTGACCTGGCCAAGTTCGCGCTGCAGCAGAAGCTGGTGACCGCGCTGAAGACCCGCGAGGAATTCGAGGATCTGATGATCGAGCGCGGCGTGGCCGACGAGGATGCCGACGGTGGTTTCCGCAACGTCGACTTCGGCCGCTACCTGGCCCTGCTCGACGCGCGCCGCAACCCGGTGGACTCGCGTCCGCAGGTGGCCGTGGTGGTGGCCGCCGGCGAAATCAGTGGCGGTGACCTGCCGGCCGGCCGCATCGGTGGCGAGTCGACCTCGGCGCTGCTGCGTGCCGCGCGCGACGACGACAACGTGAAGTCGGTGGTGCTGCGGGTGGATTCGCCGGGCGGTGAAGTGTTCGCCTCCGAGCAGATCCGTCGTGAAGTGGTAGCCCTGCAGGCCGCTGGCAAGCCGGTCGTGGTGTCGATGGGTGATCTGGCCGCTTCCGGTGGCTACTGGATCAGCATGAACGCCGATCGCATCTATGCCGATCCGTCGACCATCACCGGTTCGATCGGCATCTTCGGCATGGTGCCGAACTTCAGCCGCGCGCTGGACAAGATCGGCGTGCACACCGATGGTGTCGGCACCACCCGCTTCGCCGGCGCCTTCGATGTCACCCGCCCGATGGACCCCGCCGTGGGCCAGGTCATCCAGACGGTGATCAACAAGGGCTACGCGGACTTCACCGGTCGCGTCGCCGACGCCCGCAAGAAGCCGGTCGAGGCCGTCGACGAAGTGGCGCGTGGCCGCGTGTGGAGCGGTGCGCAGGCCAAGGAACGTGGCCTGGTCGATGCCTTCGGTGGCCTGAAGGACGCGGTGGCCGATGCCGCCAGCCGCGCCAAGCTGGGCAAGGCCGATGCCTATCGCGTGCGCTACATCGAGAAGGCAGCCACGCCGTTCGCACAGTTCGTCAGCGGTTTCGCCGGCAGCCGCGCCGGTGCCTGGATGCTGTCCGATTCGGGGATGGCGCGGATGATGCTGGCACGCACGATGCCGGAAGTGGACACTCAGTTGCGCTTCGTCGAGAACGCGGCCCGCGAGAAGGGCAATGGCGCTCCGGTGAAGGCGCTGGCGTACTGCTTCTGCGGATTCTGATCGGCAACGGTACCGAATGAAAACGCCCGGCTCTGGCCGGGCGTTTTCGTTGGTGGGGTCGGATCCCTTTGCCCCGCAAAGGGCTCTGACCCCACAGGTCACTGCGTCGCGTCGGCCTCGGCCTTGCGTTCGCGTGCGGCGGCCTCTTCCACCGCTTTCTGCGCGCCCTTGGCGCGGTCCAGCGGTTCCTGCATCGCACGCGACATCGCTTTGGGCACCGGTGGCTTCTCCGGGTTCGGCGTCGGCGGCCGCTGGCAGGCCACCAGCAGCACGCCGGCCAGCAGGGACGAGAACAGGATCAGGATGCGCATGGCGGCTCTCCGCGGTGGGCGTACGTGCAGTGTCGCATCCTCGGCAGAGGGCCGCCGTGAGCGCGTATCCTTGCCGCATCGAAATGCAGCGGGCGCGGCCCCGGAGGACACATGACCCAGCAACGGTGGCGCCTGGACGGGCAGACCGCCCTGATCACCGGTGCCAGCGCCGGTATCGGCCTGGCCATCGCGCACGAACTGGCCGGCTTCGGCGCGGACCTGATGATCGTCGGGCGCGATATCGACATGCTGGAGACCGCGCGCGACGAGCTACTGGATGTGTATCCGCAGATGCAGGTGCACGCGCTGGCCGCCGATGTCTCCGACGACGAGGACCGCCGGCAGATCCTGGACTGGGTGGAAGACCACAGTGATGGCCTGCACATCCTGGTCAACAACGCTGGCGGCAACGTCACCAAGGCGGCCACGGAGTATTCAGAGGACGAATGGCGGAAGATCTTCGAGACCAACCTGTTCTCGGCGTTCGAGCTGTCGCGCTACGCGCATCCGCTGCTGGCTCGCCACGCATCGTCGTCTATCGTCAACGTCGGCAGCGTATCCGGCCTGACCCATGTGCGCAGTGGCGTGGTCTATGGCATGACCAAGGCGGCGATGCACCAGATGACCCGCAACCTGGCCGTCGAGTGGGCCGAGGATGGCATCCGGGTCAACGCGGTGGCGCCCTGGTACATCCGCACGCGGCGCACGTCCGGTCCGTTGTCGGACCCGGACTACTACGAGGAAGTGATCAACCGCACGCCGATGCGCCGCATCGGCGAGCCGGAGGAAGTGGCCGCAGCCGTCGGCTTCCTGTGCCTGCCGGCGGCCAGCTATGTCACCGGCGAATGCATCGCGGTGGATGGCGGCTTCCTGCGCTACGGGTTCTGATCTTCCAAAAGGTAGTGCCGGCCGCTGGCCGGCAACTGGAATCATTTGAAGATCCTGCGATTGCCGGCCAGCGGCCGGCACTACCGGGTGGCTGTCACCCCGGTACCGGGCAGTTGCTGGCCTCCAGCACGCCCTGCAGCCGTTCGCGTTCCCCACGGGCGTTGTCGCGGTTTTCCGGCGAGGCGAACCGCTCACGGCCACGTGCGTCGCGGAAGCGTTGCTGCCAGCTGCTGCAGCGCTGCGCGTCCGGCAGTTCCTCGCAGCGGTCGCGCACCACTTCGCAGCCGGCGGCATTGACCGGCGTGGCGCCGCCCAGTCCCTGCACGGTCATCAGTTCGCAGCGCCCGGGGGCGGCTTCGTATTCGTGCAGGTAGCCACCGCCCTGGCTGTCGGTGCACTGGAAGATCGGTGGCAGCGGCGGCTTCGGCGGCGCATTGCTGTCCGGCGCGGCATCGGCCTGGCGTGGCAGCGATGCACTGTCGAGTATCAGATCGCCGCCTTCGCGTTCGACCATGCCAGCTTCCATGATCGTGCGTCCTTCGCCGGGGCGACGAGGCGCGGGTGCGGGAACGGACGGCGCAGTGGCCGCGGCCGGTCCGGGCGCGGCCGGCACGGGTGCCGCTGAGGCCGGCGCCGGCGGAGCACTGGCCGGCACCCTCACCACCTGCTGCTTGCTGCCGGCAGGGCAGGGCGTGCGTTGCAGGGTGGGCACATCGCTGCTACTGGAGGTACAACGGTAGATCACCCCGTCGTCGGCCAACGCGTTGCCGGCGAACAGGCCCAGGGCCAGCCAGATCAGGTTCTTCATGCGCACAGCGTACATGCCCAGGCAGGCATCGCGCTCAGCGTTCGCAGTCCCGCGACAGGCGCGCGTCGATGCCACGCTGTTCATTGCTGATGGCGGTGCGCTCACTCTGCAGCGCGCTGTTGTAACGGCGGTCCAGTTCCCAGCGGCGGTCACGCAGGCGCGCACAGACGTCCTGCGGCGGCAGCGCATGGCAGCTGTCACGGACCAGCACGCTGCCGGCCGGCACCTGCACGCCGACGCCCACCGCAGGCGGCCGGTAGCCTGTGCCTTCACCGATCGGCGCACCGACCGGCGTGCCGAAGCCCGGGCGTGGACCGGGATGGACCGCGCCGTGGTGCCCGTGCGGGAGCCACACGCTGGTCCACAACGGGACCCAGCGCGGATTGCCCTCGTTGCTGTCGCTGGTGTAGCGGCGACCGTCGTCGCTCACGCACTCGTACAACGGTTGTGGCGGCTGGATGTAGACGTGGCGCACTTCGCGATCGCGCATCACCGGAACCTCGCTGGGCACCGCGGGAGGGGCGTCACTGCGCACCACCCGGGGTGCCGGATCGCGCGGGCGCTGCAGGTCACGCACCTCCTGCCGGCCGCTGCTGCAGGGCCTGTCCTGCAGGGCCACGGCGCCATTGCTGGCGACGCAGCGGTAGACGCGCACGTCCTCGGCGGCCGGTGCGGTCCATGGCAGCAGCAGGCACAGGCCCAGGGCGGTGCGCAGCAGGTTCATGGCGGCAGGGTGCGTGATTGTGCGTGGCAGTGCAATCGTCCGCTCAGGAGCGCAGCACGTTGCCGCTGAGCGCGTCGCGGATCGGGGTGGGCTGGGCCAGGCCGCCGGTTTCGCCATCGAGGATGCCATCGAGCAGGCGCAGCAGGCGTGGATCCAGCTCGGCACGGCTGCGTGCCGGTGGTTCACCGGCCAGGTTGGCGCTGGTGGAGACGAGGGGCCCCCCCCAGGCGCGGCACAGGGCGGCGACCAGCGGGTGCGCGCTGATGCGCACGGCGATGCCGCTGTGCTCGCCGGTAATCCAGGGCTGGGCGCGCGGACCGGCCGGCAGGATCCAGGTGTTGGCACCCGGCCAGCTGGCCAGCACCGCGCGCTGGCGGGCATCGGGCAACGCCTGCAGGCGCACCCAGCCCTCCAGCTGCGACAATTCGGCGGCGACCAGGATCATGCCCTTCTCGATCGGGCGCTGCTTCAGCCGCAGCACCATGTGCACCGCCGCCTCATGCGAGGGATCACAGCCCAGGCCCCAGACCGCTTCGGTCGGATAGGCGATCACGCCGCCGGCGCGGAGCGTGGCGACAGCAGAGTCCAGGGTGAGTTCTTTCATGGCGGCGACCGGCCCGACGTGGGCCCCCATTATCCCCCTGCGGCGTGCAGAAGGGGTGGACCCTGGCCCGGTAGTGCCGGCCGCTGGCCGGCATCGGGTGCTTCTGGATGTTGCCGGCCAGCGGCCGGCACTACCCCTTATCCACGCATGGCGTGAATCTACTTCGCGGCTTTCTTGACGGCCTTCTTCGCCGGTGCCTTCCTTGCAGCGGCCTTCTTTACCACGGCCTTCTTCGCCGCCTTCTTGGCAGGCGCTTTCTTGGCTGCGGCCTTCTTCGGCGCCGCTTCCTTCTTCACCGCCGCCTTCTTGGCCGGTGCCTTCTTCGCGGCAGCCTTCTTGGCGCCGAAGCCCTTGCGCACGGGCTTGCCGGTTTCTTCCATCAGCTGCTGCACTTCGGCCAGGGTCAGCGATGCCGGCTCGCGATCCTTGGGGATCTTGCCGTTCATCCTGCCGTCGCTGATGTACGGGCCGAAGCGGCCGTTCAGCACCTGGATGTCGCTGTCCTCGAACTCCTTGATGATCCGGTTGCGCGCGATCTCTTCCTTCTCTTCGATCAGGAACACGGCGCGGGCCAGGTCGATGGTGTACGGGTCGTCTTCCTTCTTCAGCGAGGCATAGGTGCTGCCGCGCTTGGCGAACGGGCCGAAGCGGCCGATGCCGACGCTGACCGGCTCGCCGTTGTCCTCGCCCAGCGCGCGTGGCATCAGGAACAGTTCCAGCGCATCTTCCAAGGATATGGTGTGCATCGACTGGCCGGGGCGCAGCGAGGCGAATTTCGGCTTCTCCTCGGCGTCCTCGGCGGTGCTGCCGATGGCGGCGTAAGGCCCGAAGCGGCCGAGGCGCACGCTGACCGGCTTGCCGGTCTTCGGGTCGGTGCCGAGCTCGCGCGCGCCACTGGCCTCGGCGCGGTCCACCGATTCCTTCTTGTCTTCCACCAGCTCCTTGAACGGCTCCCAGAAGCGGGCCATCAGCGGGATCCACTCTTCTTCGCCACGCGAGACGGCGTCGAGCTCGTCTTCGAGCTTGGCGGTGAAGTCGTAGTCCACGTACTGGGTGAAGTGGCTGGACAGGAACTTGGACACCGCGCGGCCGACGTCGGACGGGCGGAAGCTGCGGCCTTCCATTTCCACGTACTTGCGGAACAGCAGGGTCTGGATGATCGAGGCGTAGGTCGACGGACGGCCGATGCCGTACTCTTCCAGCGCCTTCACCAGCGCCGCTTCGGTGTAGCGCGGCGGCGGCTGGGTGAAATGCTGCTCGGCCTGGATGCGTTCCAGCGGCACGCGGTCGCCCGGCTTCATCGCCGGCAGCTTGCGGCCTTCGTCCTCGTCTTCGGCGCTCTTGTTGTCCTTGCCTTCCTCGTACACGGCCAGGAAGCCGGGCACCACCACGGTGGTACCGCTGGCACGGAACACGTGCTCGCTGCCAGCCGACAGGTCGACGCTGACCGTGTTGAGCGTGGCCGGAATCATCTGGCAGGCGACGGCGCGCTTCCAGATCAGTTCGTACAGGCGGCGCTCGTCGTCGGTCAGGAAGCGCGCCACCTGGGCCGGGGTGCGCAGGGCCGAGGTCGGGCGCACCGCCTCGTGCGCTTCCTGGGCGTTCTTGGACTTGGTCTGGTAGGTGTTCGGCTGGTCGGGCAGCGAGGCGATGCCGTAATCACGGGCGATCACGTCGCGGATTTCGGCCAGCGCGTCCTGCGACAGGTTCACCGAGTCGGTACGCATGTACGAGATCAAGCCGACGGTGCCTTCGTCACCGATCGCCACGCCTTCATACAGCTTCTGCGCCACCTGCATGGTCTTGCGGGTGGTGAAACCGAGCTTGCGCGAGGCTTCCTGCTGCAGGGTGGAGGTGGTGAACGGCGGCGCCGGGCGGCGCTTGCGCTCCTTGCTGGCCACGTCGGTGACATGCAGCGAGCCCTGCGCGGCCTGCTGGATGCGCAGGCGGGCGGCTTCGGCGGTGTCGCCGTCGGTGATGGTGAACTGCTCGAATTTCTGCCCGTCCAGCTTGATCAGCTTGGCGTTGAAGTGCTGCGACGGGTGTGCGCACTCGGCGGCGATCGACCAGTACTCGCGGGCGATGAAGGCTTCGATCTCTTCCTCGCGCTCGACGATCATGCGCAGCGCCGGGCTCTGCACGCGGCCGGCGGACAGGCCGCGCTGGACCTTGCGCCACAGCACCGGCGACAGGTTGAAGCCGACCAGGTAGTCCAGCGCGCGGCGCGCCTGCTGGGCATCGACCAGGTCGCTGGCGATCGCGCGTGGCTGGCTGATCGCTTCCTTGATGGCGCGCGGGGTGATCTCGGTGAACACCACGCGCTGCATCGGCTTGTCCTTGACCAGCCCGCGTTCCTTCAGGATCTCGGCGATATGCCAGCTGATCGCTTCACCTTCGCGATCCGGGTCGGTCGCCAGCAGGATGTCGTCGGCGCCCTTGGCGGCCTTGGCGATCGCGTCGACATGTTTTTCGTTCTTGTCGATCACGTCGTAGTGCATGGCGAACCCGTTGTCCGGGTCGACCGCGCCTTCCTTCGGAATCAGGTCACGCACATGCCCATACGAGGCCAGGACGGTGTAGTCCTTGCCGAGGTATTTGTTGATCGTCTTGGCCTTGGCCGGCGATTCGACGATGAGCAGGTGCTTGGGCATGGCAGCAGTGTCTGTGGGGCGAGCCGCAGGGGAGGGGCCGCTAGGGTGGAGCAAACGGCCGCATTAGTGAAGCGGCCACGGACAAATCAATACGCTGAACGCCCGGTAGTGTGCCGGGCGTTCAGGTTTCACCTTATTAGAGGAATCACGCCCGGCCAGCCCCTGTCAAGCAGCCAGACGTGAGGATGGCCGTTCATGAGGCCATCTTGGCGATGAAGCCGACCGCGGCCACCAGCAGCACCAGGCCCGCCAGCACCAGCAGGCCGGTGAGCACCAGGATCACGATGGTGACCGTGCCCAGCTCATGGCGCTGCAGGTGCGGCTGGTCGGTATAGGCCCAGCGGTCGACCACCAGGGTGTCGCAGATCATGTCGTGCAGGCCCTGCTTGCGCTCGGTGAAGGCGGCCATCAGGAAGCCGATGCCGAGGGTGAAGCTGCTCAGCAGCATGGCCCAGTAGCGGCCGAAGGCGCGGCCCTTGGTCAGGCGATCGCCGTTGCTGCGCACGACCTTGATGCCGACCGCCATCTTGCCCAGCGTGGCGCCACCCTGCGAGGAATGGAACCAGGTGTAGTAGGCAACGCCGATGGCCATGTTGATCAGCGCGCTGGCCACCTGCGCGACGATTTCGATGGAGGTCTCGCCGCTGCCCACCGCGCCCATGCTGGCGCCAAGCACCACGCCGATGATGGCGCCGATGATGCCGCCCGGAATGGCCAGCACGAAATAGTCGATCATGTACGCCGCTACGCGCTTCCAGAAGCCTGCGTAGACCACCTCGCCGCCGATCACCGGCTGCGGGCCACCGGCACCGGAAGCGGCCGGGGCGCTGTAGGGCGAGCTGCTGAGCGCACCCGTGCCAGGCAGCGGTGCAGTGCCGTTGTCGATGGCGGCGTAGTCGCCGCGCAGGTCGAAGCCGCCGCTGGCGGTGGCCGTGCTGGCATCAGCCAGTGTCTGCAGGCCGAGCTCATCGACCACCTGGCGCAGTGCAGCCCACTGGGCCATGCCTTCGCGCCAGACCAGGGTGTCCAGGTTCAGTTCGCCCCGCTGGAAGCGCTGGCGGATTTCCTGGACCGGCAGCGGGCCCTGGCGTTGCTGTCCTTCGGCGTAGTACCACTCGGTCATTGCATGTTCCCTGTTGGATCGTCCTTGGAGGTGCTGCCGTGCGCGTGGCTCAGCCGCGGCACGACGGCGGCAGGTACTTGTCGTCGCTTTCACCGCTGCATTCCCAGCGGCCGCTGTCGCGATCATATTCCAGCCACAGCAGGTCGCCATCGAGGCTCTTGCCGGGCACGGCCAGCGTTGCTTCGATGCCGCAGTGGCCGTTGTTGAAGCGGCCGATGTTCACCGCCGACAGGCCGGCCTGGGTGAAATCACCCGGCGCCGGGAAGCCGGCATCGTTGGCACCGGGGCAGCGGCCTTCGTCGTCGGCGAAGTGCTGCACCTGCTGTTTCAGCGGCTGCAGGGCATTGACCGCGGTGGCAACCTTGGCACGCACGGTGTAGTCGTTGTAGGCAGGCAGGGCGATCGCCGCGAGGATGGCCATGACCGGCACCAGCACCAGCAGCAGGCCGCCGCCGATGATCGCGGTCAGGGCGCAGCCGGAGAGCTTCTTTTTCGGCGGCGGCAGCACCCCGGCCGGGGTCTGCGTGGCATAGGGCGTGGACGGTGGCAGCACCGGTGGTTGCGGCGGCGGCGGCGCAACCGGTTCCGGTTCGGGCTCCGGCTCGGGTTCCACGGCCGGCGCGGCGACGTCCAGCGCCGGCACGATCAGGCCCAGCTCATCGACCACGCTGCGCAACGGCTGCCATTGCGGCAGGCCGTCGCGCCAGACCAGGGTGTCCAGGGAGATCTGGTTGTTGCGGAACAACTCGACCAACTGTTCCGCCGGCAGCGGGCCTTGCTGCCGGTTGCCTTCTGCGTGGAACCACTCGCTCACGGGGACGCTCCTGAATGCGCTATGCCCCCAAGTGTACGGTCAGTGCAGGGGTTCTGGCTCGTCCATGAACATCTGCGTCTCCATCCAGGCGTAGGCCGCTTCGGAGCCGGGCTGGTTGAACAGCACCATCAGCACGACCCACTTCAGGTCGTCCAGGTCCAGTTCGTCCTGGTCCAGGGCCATCGCCCGGTCCAGCACCAGCTCGCGCTGGTCGGCGTCGAGGATGCCGTGCTGTTCCAGGTACAGCAGGAAGCCGCGGCATTCCACGTCCAGCTTGTCCAGCTCGGGGCCGTGGTAGATGCGCACGGGGCCATCGACCCGCGCCTGGGCCACGCTCGGCCGCTGCGCGGCCAGGGCATCGAGCCAGTCGAACGCCTTGTTGATCTCGGTGGGGCTGAAACCGGCCTGGATCAGGCCGTTCTGGAGCGAATCGCGGTCACGGATCAGGTCCGCATCTTCGCTGAAATAGTGTTCAAACAGGTACAGCAGTACATCCAGGATGCTCTCTTTCATTGCCCCTCGGCCTGCGTCGCGCGACGCTGTGGAGGTGAAGAAACTAGGGAGTTCGACAGTAGCGGCCGTGTACGCACACCACGATTCCCGCCAGTTCCATGGCCAGCAGCATGGAGGACACCTGTGACGCCGTCAATCCACAACGCGTGATCAGTGAATCCATACCGCTTGGGTTGTGGTCCAGCGCCCGCCACAAGCACTGGTAGTCAGGGTCGTCGGCCCAGCGCGCCGGCAGGAGCGCCGGCGGTGCCTGTTCAGTGGGGGTGGCCAACCGCGATTGCAAGCCCGGCAGCTGCTGGCGAAGGGCGGGGGCGAGCAGTTCCAGGACCTCCTCGGGGCGCTCGACCAGCGCCGCGCCCTCGCGGATCAGGCGATGGCAGCCGGTCGCGCGCGGGTTGAGCACCGACCCGGGCAGGGCACAGACCTCGCGGCCTGCCTCGGCGGCCAGGCGCGCGGTGATCAGCGCGCCCGAGCGCTGCGCGGCCTCGACCACCACGGTGGCCAGCGCCAGTCCGGCCACCAGCCGGTTGCGCGCAGGGAAGTGGCTGGGACGGGCAGCCGTGCCCGGCAGGTACTCGCTGAGCACCACGCCTTCGGCGGCGATCCGCGCCTGCAGCCGCGCGTGGCTGTCCGGATAGGCCCGGTCAGGGCCGGTGCCGATCACTGCCATGGTGCAGCCGCCGGCCTCCAGCGCAGCCTGGTGCGCGGCCGCATCGATGCCTGCGGCCAGGCCGCTGGTCACCGCCAGGCCGGCCTCGACGAAGCAGCCGGCAAAACGCGCGGCCAGTGCACGCCCGCCCGGGGTGGGCGAGCGGCTGCCGACCAGCGCCACCGAAGGGCGCCAGGCCAGGCAGGGATCACCGGCCACGAACAGCGCCAGCGGCGGGTTGGGTACCTCCAGCAGTGATGGCGGAAAGGCCGGATCGGTACACGGCAGCAGGTGATGGTTGTCCTGTTCCAGCCAGCGCCGGGCGGATGTCCAGGCCCGGGTATCGGGGCGTTCCAGGGCGGCGCACTGCTCCGGCGTGCAACCGTGCGCACGCCAGGTCGCAGTGCCTTGCGCGATGGCGGTTTCCGCATCGCCCGCGGCCTGCAGCAGGGCCCGTCGGGACGCCAGTGCGCCTCCCGCCATCAACAGGCGCAGCAGCGCCTCGTATGCATGTGTGGTCATCCCCCACTATCGGCCGCACACAACAAAGGCGCCCTAGGGCGCCTTCGCATGTGGCTGTCAGGTTTTGCCGGAGGTGCCTGCCGGCCCGCGGCCGGCACTCCAGTGGTGGCCGGGGCAGTCCGGCAACCGTTACTTCGCGTCCGGGTGCAGCGCGTTGTAACCCACCTGCACCGGCTTCACGCCCTGCATCACCAGCGCGTAGCTGACGTTGTCGAAGGTGCGGAACACCATCGCATGCGCGGCATATTCATCCGGCAGCGAGACCCGGCCTGCGCCGGTGCTGAGCGAGTCGTCCATGCGCGAGGAGGTCGGGTACTTCATGCGGTGCGCTACATGGCGGCCCGGGCGCCACAGCGAGAACACGGTGCCGTTGTCCACGCCCTGGGCACGGCCGGCCGAAATCGCGATCACGTCGCGTGGGCCACCGGCGGTGAACATGTCGGTGACCGCCAGCACGCGCACGTCCACACCCTCGACACCCGCAGCGGGTACGTGGGGCACGAACTGCAGGTCGTACGGCCGGGCTTCGACCGGCACCAGGCGGTCGCCGGCGCGCACTTCGCGGCCGCCGACGTTCTTGTCCAGCACCAGCGTGGAGGCCTCGACCTTGCCGCCGGCGATCTGGGTGATGGTGCCGGTGGCGACCTGGGCCAGTTCGTAGCCGAGCACGCCACGACGTGCGTTGGGTGCGTTGTAGGCCTTCCACAGGTTGCCGCTGCCCGGGGTGACGTCGCCGTTGGCGGTCAGGTCCTCGGTCGGCTTGGGCTGGGCGTAACGCACGGTCGGGCGTACCACGGCCCAGCGCTGGCCCACCTGGGCATCCGCCAGGCGCACGTAGACGGTGTCGCCACCGGACACGCGCAGGCGGCTGTCCTCCAGGCCGACGACGTAGGGCAGCTGCTTGACGCTGTCGACAACGCTCAGCTGCTTCAGGAACGGCTCGACCTGGGCCAGCGGAATGGCGTCGATCGGGGCCTCCTGGCGCGGACCGGCCTGGGACACGGTCACCCGGTCCAGGTAGGCCAGGCTCAGCACGTCACCTGGATAGATCAGGTGCGGGTTGGCGATCTGCGGATTGGCTTGCCAGATCTCCGGCCACAGCCAAGGCTTCTGCAGGAAACGTGCGGCGATATCCCACAACGTATCCCCTTTTCGGACCACATAGGTGTCCGGGTGCCCGCCATTCACTTCCACGGCGGTAGCATAGGCAGCCACGGTCAGCATCGCCGCGGCGACGACCGTACGAAAACGAAGCAACATAGGTGTGAAGCCCTGATTCCCCAACAGGTCCACGCACTATAGTCCAGAAACCGGGGCGCAAGGCAAGCGTTGGAGCTAGAATCTGCGACGTATGCCGGCGTGCCGGCCCCCTACCCGGAAACAGCCATGGCCCTTCTCCCCATTCTCGAGTTCCCCGATCCGCGCCTGCGTACCAAGGCTGCGTTGATCGACGCCGCCGAAGTCACCACGCCGGCCTTCCAGGAACTGATCGACAACATGTTCCTGACCATGTACGACGCCCCGGGCATCGGCCTGGCCGCCACCCAGGTGGACGTGCACAAGCGCTTCATGGTCATCGATGTCAGCGAAGAGAAGAATGAACCGCATGTGTTCATCAACCCGGAAATCGTCGCCAAGGACGGAGGCCGGGTGTACCAGGAGGGCTGCCTGTCGGTCCCGGGCATCTTCGCCGACGTGACCCGCGCTGACACCATCACCGTGAAGTACCTGGACCGCAACGGCCAGGAGCAGCAGCTGGAGGCCGGTGAAGTGCTGGCCACCTGCATCCAGCACGAGATGGACCACTTGGACGGCAAGCTGTTCATCGACTATCTGTCGCCGCTCAAGCGCGAGATGGTTCGCAAGAAGCTGGCCAAGCAGCGCAAGCACGTGGCGTGATCGCCAATCCGGGCCGCCCTCCGGGTGGCCCGTGCCTGCGCGACGCGCGCGGGCTGTACGGCGCCGGCCGACGGCGCCGTTTTCTTTCCTGCACGAATCCATCCTGCAAGTGGGGTAGCCATGAGGATTGTCTTTGCCGGTACGCCGGAATTCGCGGTGTCGTCGCTGCGCGCCGCGGCGCGCCACCACGAGGTCGTGGCCGTCTATACCCAGCCTGATCGCCCGGCCGGGCGCGGCCGTGGCCTGGCACCGTCGCCGGTCAAGCTCGAAGCCGTGGCCCGTGGCATTCCGGTCTACCAGCCCGAATCGCTGAAGGATGAAGCTGCCCAGCGGCAGCTGCGCGACCTGCAGCCGGACCTGATGGTGGTGGTCGCCTACGGCCTGATCCTGCCCAGGGCGGTACTGGCGATCCCGACCCACGGCTGCTGGAACGTGCATGCCTCGCTGCTGCCGCGCTGGCGCGGTGCCGCGCCGATCCAGCGCGCGATCCAGGCCGGTGACGCAAAGACCGGCGTGTGCCTGATGCAGATGGAAGCCGGCCTGGATACCGGCCCGGTGCTGCTGCACCAGGAGCTGCCGATCGCGGCCACCGATACCGGCGGCCAGCTGCATGACAAGCTGGCCGAACTGGGCGCACAGGTGCTGTCAGACGGCCTGGGCCTGCTGCGTGCCGGCATCAAGCCGATCGCGCGGCCGCAGCCCGAGCAGGGCGTGACCTACGCGCACAAGCTGGACAAGGCCGAAGCCCGCCTGGACTGGGCACAGGACGCCGATGCACTGGCGCGCACCGTGCGCGCCTTCAATCCGTGGCCGATCGCCGAGGCCACGCTGGCCGGCGAGCGCGTGCGCATCCACGGCGCGGTCGCTCTTGACCTGGCCCACGGCCAGGCGCCGGGAGCGGTGCTGGCGGCCGGCCGCGATGGTATCGACATCGCCTGCGGCCAGGGCGCGCTGCGCCTGCGCACGCTGCAGCGCGAAGGCGGCAAGGCGATCACCGCCGCCGACTACCTCAATGCCCGCCGCGACCTGCACGTGGGGGCATAAGCGGTGTCGAAGCAGAATGATTTCTCCGTCGCCAAGGCGGCGCCCGGCGCGGCCACCCGCATGCTGGCCGCACGCGTACTGGCGCAGGTGTTCACCCGTGGCCGCTCGCTGAAGGCGGAACTGGCCTGGGCACTGCCCAAGCTGGCCGACAGTCGTGATCGGGCCTTGCTGGAAGCGCTGTGCTTTGCAGTCCTGCGCCGCCGCAGTACCTACGACGCTGCCTTGCAGTCGTGGATGCAGAAGCCGCTGTCGGCGCGTGATGCCGACCTGCGCACGTTGCTGATGGTGGGCTTCGCGCAGCTGGACGTGCTGGAACTGCCGGCGCATGCGGCCCTGTCGGCCACGGTCGACGCCGCCCGCGCGCTGGGCCGTGAGCGCCAGGCCGGGCTGGTCAACGCGATCCTGCGCCGCGCGCAGCGCGAGGGGTTCCCGGAGCAGCCTGCGCGTGACGCCTTTCCGGCGTGGCTGGCCGATGCCGTCGAGCGCGACTGGCCGTCCCAGGCCCAGGCGATCTTTGCTGCCAGCCTGCAGCCGGCGCCGCTGTGGCTGCGTGCCAACCGCCAGCAGGGGGGGCGTGACAAGGCGCTGGCCACGCTGGCCGAGGCCGGCATTGCTGCCGAAGCCAGCCCGCTCAGCGCCGACGCGCTGCGCCTGGTGGCGCCCATCGCGGTGAACCAGTTGCCGGGGTTCGCCGACGGTGCGCTGTCGGTGCAGGACCTGTCGGCGCAATGTGCGGCGGACGCGCTGGCACCGGCGTCCGGCGCCCGCGTTCTGGACGCCTGCGCGGCACCGGGTGGCAAGTCGGCGCACCTGCTGGAGCGTGACCCGAGCCTGCGCCTGCTGGCGCTGGATATCGATGCGCGTCGCCTGGCGCGTGCCCGCGATACCTACACCCGCACCGGTGTAGGTGAGGGCGCGCAGACCCGGGTGGCCGATGCCAGCGACCCCGGTGCGTGGTGGGATGGCACCCCGTTCGACGCCATCCTGCTGGATGCGCCGTGTTCGGCCACCGGCGTGATCCGCCGCCAGCCGGACGTGATGTTCCACCGCCGCGCCGAGGATATCGATGCGCTGGTCGGCGTGCAGGCCCGCCTGCTGGAGGCCTGCTGGTCGATGCTGCGCCCGGGCGGCGTGCTGCTGTACGCCACCTGTTCGATCCTGCGCGCCGAGAACATCGATCAGGTGCGGGCCTTCCTGAAGTGGCATCCGGACGCGGTGGCACAGCCGCTGGATGACAGATTCGGCCTGGACTGCGAGGGGATCGCGCGCCAGCGACTGCCGGGTGACAGCGATGCTGACGGTTTCTTTTACGCGCGTCTGCTAAAAACGGCCTGACCCCCCGCTGACGTTGCGAGTCCCATGCTGAAATCCCGCGCGTCGCGCGAGACGTGGTTGTTCGTGGTGATGGCCCTGCTGGTGCTGGGGGCCGGGCTGGGCCTTCGTGATCCGTGGCCGTCGGACGAGCCGCGCTTCGCGCTGGTGGCCAAGCAGATGTTCGACAGCGGCCACTGGCTGTTCCCGCACCGCGGGACCGAGCTGTACTCGGACAAGCCGCCGATGCTGATGTGGTGGCAGGCCACGCTGTACAGCCTGGTCGGGCAGTGGCGCGTGGCTTTCCTGCTGCCGTCGCTGCTGGCGGCACTGGGCACGCTGTGGTGCGTGGTCGACCTGGGCCGGAGGCTGTGGACGCGGCGGGTGGGGCTGTATGCCGGCTGGGCGCTGCTGTTCGCGCTGCAGTTCACCTTCCAGGCGAAGAAGGCGCAGATCGATCCCCTGCTGCTGCTGTTCATCACCCTGGCCAACTACGGCCTGCTGCGCCACCTGCTGCTGGGGCCGGCCTGGCGCTGGTGGTGGCTGGGCTGGTTCTTCGCCGGCATCGGCGTGATCACCAAGGGCGTGGGCATGCTGGCGCTGCTGATGATCGTGCCCGCGGCAATCGCCACGGCGCTGCGGTGGCCACGGGTGGGCCTGCACGCGCGCGACGCGCGCTTCTGGCTGGCGCCGCTGGCCTTCCTGCTAGCGGTGTCGTTGTGGCTGGCGCCGATGCTGCTGGCCGGCTTTGCCACCGGCTCGGACGAATATCGCGCCTACATGGACGATATCCTGTTCCAGCAGACGGCGCGGCGCTACACCCATTCCTGGGATCACCACCAGCCCGCCTGGTACTTCCTGGCGACGATGCCGCTGATGTGGATCCCGGCATTCCTGGCCCTGCCCTGGGCGATTCCGGCCTGGCGCCGCCGGCTGCAACGCCGCGACGCGCGCTATCTGCTGCCGCTGGCCTGGTGGCTGATGGTGGTGCTGTTCTTCTCGATTCCCGCCGGCAAGCGCGACGTCTACATCCTGCCGGCGCTGCCGATGTTCTGCCTGGTGCTGGCACCGCTGTTGCCGGGGTTGCTGAAGCGACGCGATGTGCAGGCCGTGGTGGGGCTGTTCACCGGCCTGCTGTCATTGGGCCTGGCCGTGGCTGGCGCGATGGCGGTGCTGGGTGACCCGGCCTTCGAGCTGCGCCTGACCCATAGCCGCGGGCTCGCCCCCGGGGCCGTCGACGCGCTGGCGTGGACGATCCTGGCGATGGGCCTGTGGGGCGGATTGAGCCTGCTGGCCTGTGGCCGTCGCCGGCAGCTTGCGCTGGTGTCGAGCCTGGCGGTGGTCTGGGTGCTGTACAGCCTGGTCGGCTACCCGCTGCTGAACGATTCCAGTTCGGCCCGTGGCCTGATGCGCGCGGTCGGTACCCGCCTGGGCCCCGATGCCGAGCTGGGGCTGGTGGCCTGGAAGGAACAGCACCTGCTGCTGGCCGACCGTCCCGCAGCGACCTTCGGTTTCGAGACTGACTGGGACGAGCAGCTGGTGGCGGCCACGCGCTGGCAGCGGCTGGCTCCCGGACGCCGTTGGCTGCTGGTCCACGAGTACGCGATGCTGTCGTGCGTCGACCGCAACCGCTCCGAACTGGCCGGCGTGGCCAACCGGCGGCGCTGGTGGCTGGTGCCGGCGGCGGCGGTGACGGTGCCGTGCGTGGTCACTGCCGAGGAGCGGGAACGTGAACGGCGTTTGCAGGAACATGACTAGCCAGCACGATTTCCGCTTGTCCAGTCTGCCCAAGCGGGTCCAAAGGCAGTAAAACAGCAGGCTGGGACGGCCCGCGTTGGCCCGTCCCATTCTTCCAGCAGATTGCAGCGATACTTCCCGACGTGCCAGCTTCACCGGACAACCTGAACCTCATGGCCGGCGACCCGCTGGGCGTTCCCGTCGGTGGGCGTCACGGGGTTGCACACGGGCTGGCCCAGCTGGGGCTGTTCTGCCTGCCGGCACTGGTGCTGACCGTGCCGATCAACCTGTTGCCGTATGGTCTCCTGCTGCTGCTCAGCACCCTGCTGGCGCCGGAGCTGCTGTGGCGCGCGCGGGGCATGGCCGGCCAGCCGGTGAAAGTGCTGGTCTGGCTGATGCTGGCGGTGCTGGCGCTCGGCGTACTGTCGGTGGTGCTGTTCGAACAGGGCCTGCGTGACGTCGACAACCGTTCGCGGTTCGTGGTGATCCCATGGATCGCGCTGTGGATCTGCGCGCTGCGTCCCAGCCTGCGGTGGCTCTGGTACGGCTCGTTGGCCGGCCTGCTCGCCACCTTCGTGATGTCGCTGTGGCAGGTGCTGGGCGGCGCCCCGCGCGCGGAGCTGTTCACCAACGCCATCGTGCTGGCCGACATCGTGATGGTGTTGATGGTGCTGCTGGTGTTCTGCCGCCCGTCGCGGCGCTGGTCGCTGGTGATGCTCGGCATGGCCGCCGGCTGCGGCACCATCGTGCTGACCGGCAGCCGCGGTGTGTTCGCCGCCTTGCTGGCGCTGCTGGTGGTGCTGGCGCTGAGCCTGCGCTGGCGTACCGGTGCGGCGCGTCTGTCGGTGCTGGCCGGAATGCTGGCGATCGGTGCGACGCTGCTGCTGTCGGTACCGGAGCTGCGCCACCAGGTCCGCCTGAGCGAGCTGCACAGCGACGTGCAGCGGATGGAGCTGGGCGACAGTGATTCTTCCGCCGGTGCCCGCGTCGAGCGCCTGCAGGTGGCCTGGCAGACCTTCCTCGATCATCCGCTGGTGGGTGTTGGCATCGGTCATTTCGACAGCGCGATGCAGCGCGTGCCGGTCTGCCGGGAGAACCCGGAAGAGTTGCGCTGCCACCTGGGTCATGCCCACAACGACGTGGCCGAATGGGCGGCGACCCAGGGTGTACCGGGCCTGCTGCTGTTGCTGGCGGTGTATGGCATCCCGCTGTGGTTGTTCGTGCGCCTGCATCGCCGCAGCGGACGGGCGACCTTCCGCGGGCCGGCCGCTGCCGGCGTCATGCTGGTGATCACCTACGCGTTGTGCGGGCTGACCCAGTCGATGTTCGCGCACCAGATGACGGCCAGTTTCTACGTGACCCTGGTCGGGCTGCTGACCGGCCTGTCGATCGTCGAAGGCGCGCGCCACCGGGCGATCACCGGCGGCTCGTGATGCGTCGGCGCGCCGGGCGGGCCCCGGCGATCAGGGGTTCGGCGGGTCGGCCACGGGCTGGCCGTTGCCCAGCATCCACAGCATGATGGTCTTCTGCCGCACGTAGTTGGCGCGCACGTAGGCGTAGACCAGGCCGTGCCAGCCGTCGCGGAAGCCGCCACGGAACACGAAGCCGCGCCAGAACCGCCAGGCCGGCGCCAGCACCAGCTTGCCCAGCGTGGCCCGCTTGCCGCGTGCGAACTCGTGCTCGGCCATCATCCGCGCGTACTTCTCGGTCTTGGCCAGCTGCTGCTGCAGGGAGCGGTACGGGTAATGGACCAGGTCGCCGCGCAGGGTGCCGACGCTGCCGTCGACGCTGGCCGCCTCGTGGATCTCGCGCTTGCCGCGCCAGCCGCCGCGGCGGCGGTCGAACAGGCGCATCACCCGGTCCGGGTAGGCGTTGCCATGGCGCAGGAACCTGCCGAAGTACTCCGACAGGCGCGCGAAGCGATAGCCGGCATGGCCGGCGAAGCCACCGTCGCGGGCCCGTTCGATGGCTGCGCGCAGTTCCGGGCTGATCCGCTCATCGGCGTCCAGGCACAGCACCCAGTCGTGGCTTGCCTGCTCGACGCAGTAGGCCTTCTGGCTACGGAAGCCATCGAACGCGCGCTGCAGCACGCGGGCGCCTGCGGCCTCGGCGATGGCCAGGGTGGCATCGGTGGAGTACGAGTCCACGACGATGATCTCATCGCAGAAGGCCAGCGAGGCCAGGCAGTCGCCGATGCGGCCGGCCTCGTTGAACGCGATAATGCAGGCCGAGATGCGAGGCCGTTCGATGGGAGCGGTCGTGGAGGACATGATGGCCGGGTACCTGTTGTTTGCGACGGAGCGCTATGCGCTGCCTATTCTCGCCCCGTTGGCGCAGGCCTTGCACGCCTCCGGGCAGGAGGTGGCGGCCTGGTTCGAGGACGGCGCTGCCGCCAGCAGCCTGCCGGGCGTGCCCAACATCGGACTGAAACAGGCCCTGGCGATGCGGCCGCGTGCCGTGTTCAGCGCCGCCAACTGGGTGCCGACCTTCCTGTCCGGCGCCAAGGTACAGCTGTTCCATGGCTTCAACGTGGAGAAGCGCGACAGTGCGCGCGGCCACTTCCGGGTGCGCGGCATGTTCGACCTGTACTGCACGCAGGGGCCGGCCACCACCGCTCCGTTCCGTGAGATCGCCGCCCTGCAGGGCCACTTCGCCGTAGCCGAGACCGGCTGGCCGAAGCTCGACCCGCTGTTCCGCGACGACGGTGGCGAGAGCGCCGCGCTGCGCGCAGCGGCGGGCGGGCGCCCGGTGATCCTGTTCGGTTCGACCTTCACCGAGCGCCTGAGCGCAGCGCCCCACCTGCATGCGCAGATCGCCGCCGATATCGCTGGCGGTGAGCGCTACTGGCTGCTGACCCTGCACCCGAAGTGCCCACCGGAACTTTTCGAGCGCTACCGCGCGCTGGCCGGTGCCCATGCCCGCTTCATCGAGCCGGAGCAGGTGATGGCCGCGCAGCGCGCCGCCGATGTGCTGGTGTCGGACACCTCGTCGATCGTTTCGGAGTTCATCGTCCAGCACAAGCCGGTGGTGACCTTCCGCAACCGCGTGCCCAAGCCGCACATGATCGACTTCGACGACCCGGCGCAGCTGCCGGCGATGCTGCAGCGCGCGCTGCATCCCGACGCCGCGCTGCAGGCGGAGATCGTGCGCTACGCCGACGCCATCCATCCGTACCGCGATGGCCTGTCCAGCGAGCGGGTGATCGCCGCCACCGAGGATTTCCTGTCCGGTGAAATGGGCGTGCTGCGGCGCAAGCCCTTCGGCAGCTGGGTGCGCGACCTGCAGATCCGCAAGGACCTGGGATATTGGGGGCCGTCGCAGCGCTGATGCCTCGCCGACCCCGCTCGCGGTAGTGCCGGCCGCTGGCCGGCAACCTCGGGAATGTCCGCGGTTGCCGGCCAGCGGCCGGCACTACCGGTATTGCTTACCAGCGCAACTTGCGCCGCGCCAGCGCCGCGGCCAGCTGCTCCATCACGTGTTGCGCCTGCGCCTGCGGCAGGTGGCGCAGGGTCAACGCCACATCACCGTGCGCACCGGCCGTATCCAGCGGCAGGCTGCTGGTGCCGAGCAGCTTGTCCAGCGGTGAACGCTGCAGGCGCAGGCCCTGCACCTTGTCCAGCTCGGCCCAGCGCCACCAGCGCTTCCACCAGCCGCCGCGCACGGCCACGTAATGGGCATCCAGATACCAGCCCATGCGCGCCATCTGCCGATGTGCCACCAGCAGCGCCACCGGCAGCCAGGCCAGCACGATCAGGCCCCATGATCCCCAGCGCCAGTACGCGGCCGCTGCCAGCACCGGCACCAGCAGCAGCGCGCCCAGGCACAGCCGCCACCAGCCACGCTGCGGAATGGACTGCCATTGCGCTGGCGGCCACTGCAGTTGAGGCAACAGGTGCTGCACCAGCTGCTCGCAGCGCATTGCCGGTGCCAGCGGTGCCAGCTCGCGCAGGGCGCGGTCCTCGTCGCGCGAGGGGCCGCCGGCGGCGCTGTCGATGCGCAGCTGGCGCAGGCCGAACCAGCGATGCAGGGTGGTTTCGCGCAGCGTCCAGGCCTGGATGCGGCGACGCGCGACACTGCTGCGGGTACGGCTGAGCAGGCCGGCCGAGACGGTCAGGCGGCGATCCTGCTCGCTGAGGGTGAAGCCGTGATAGCGCAGCAGGGTCAGCACCACCGACAGCGCACGCAGCGCCAGCCAGCCCAGCAGCAAGGCTGCGGCCAGCAGCAGGAAGGCGCCGGCCACGCCGGGATGCAGGTGGCTTGCGTAGCCGAAGGCTTCCCGGCCGCCACGCTGGATGGCCGCGTCCATCACCGGCCGCGGCACGGTCTGGAACAGCACGCCGAAGGCGGCGATCGCCAATGCCCAGCCGCGGTTGGACAGCAGGCCCATGCGCACCACGTCCCAGCTCGACAGGCGCAGCAGCACCTGTTCGGTGTCGGCGTCGGTGATCGAGTGGGCGGCCACGACGTCGGCGGCCTGCGGTGCCTGCCCACGCTGGCGCACCAGTCGTTCCAGCGCCAGCGCCTGGTCCAGCTTCAGCACGCGCATTTCGGCTTCCGGACGCACGCCGCCGGCCGATTCAAGGCGCAGCTCGGCCACGCCGAACAGGCGGTGCAGCGGGTTCTGCCGCACTTCCACGTTGTGGATGCGGGCGAACGGGATCTCGCGGCGGTTGCGCGCCAGCAGTCCGCTGCGCACGGTGATCGCGTCGCTGCCGATGCGGTAGCGGTAGCTGAGGTACTGCAGCACGGAGACCAGCACCAGCGCGGCAATCGCCGACAGCGGAATCAGCTGCGCCCACATCGGGTCGCGGTCACCGCGCTGGCCGAACACCAGCAGCGCCACCAGCGGCAGGAAGTAGTGACGCAGCTGCATCAGCAGCACGAACAGCCACGACCACGGGTGCAGGCGATGGTCCTCGCCACCGGCAGGCAGCGATGCGGGCAGGGGCGGCGGCAGGCTCACAGGGCGTCGGCGTCCTGGTCGAGCTGATGGGACAGGGTGTCACGCAGGCGCTCGGCGTCGGCCTCGTCCAGGCCGCTCACGGTCACTGCGCTCATGCGGGTCCCGGCGGTGTGCACGATCAGCGTGGCCAGGCCGGCACGGCGTTCCAGCGGGCCGCGGCGCAGGTCCAGGTGCTGCACGCGCGAAATGGGGATGCGCGTTTCCAGCTGCCACATCAGGTCGCGGCGCAGGCCCAGCCCTTGGGTATCCAGCCGCCAGCGGGTGCGGGTCAAGCGCCGGTGGCCAAGCCACGCGCCGAAGACGATGCCGATCAGCAGCCCAAGGGCGGCCGTCCACAGGCCGCCGGGCAGCTGGAAGAACCACGCGGCCGCGGCCAGCGGCAGGCCCGGCACGAACAGTCCGCCGAAGGCGCCTTCCAGTGCGGCCAGGCGGGCGGCGCGCTGCGGCAGCGACTGCCAGGCATCGGCAGGCGGGGAGGTCAGGGGAACGTCGATCACGCAGGCTCCGTCAGGTGGCAGGGCGGGCGGTGGCGGCAGGGCCGCACCGCGCAGACGGTAGCAGGTCGACCGCGCTACTGGGCAGCCTGGATCAGCGCGTCCACATCCAGCATGTGGCCGGCACGATCGGCCTTGGTGCGCAGGTAGTGTTCGTTCTCGGCAGTGATCTCGCCGGTGACCGGAATGCAGTCCAGCACCTCGATGCCGGCGTTGCGCAGACGCTGTGCCTTGGTCGGGTTGTTGCTGAGCAGGGCCACGCGCGAAATGCCCAGGCCATGCAGCATCGCCACCGCACTGCCGTAGCGGCGCTCGTCGGCACCGAAGCCCAGCTGTGCATCGGCATCGATGGTGTCCAGGCCGTCGTGCTGGTAGCCGTAGGCGCGCATCTTGGCGGCGATGCCGGTGCCGCGGCCTTCCTGGTCCAGGTACAGCAGCACGCCGCCGCCCAGTTCCTTCAGCTTGCGCAGGCCGCGCCGCAGCTGGTCGCCGCAGTCGCACTTGAGTGAGCCGAACAGGTCGCCGGTCAGGCACGAGGAGTGCACGCGTACCGGCACCACCGCCGACAGGTCCGGTTCGCCGACGATGATCGCGACCTGGTCGCGCTGGGCCACGCCGCCGCGGAACACCGCGAAGGTGGTCATGCCGACGTCGCGCAGCGGTACCGGCGAACGGGCGACCAGTTCGTAATCGTGGGCGGCGTGTGCCGCGCCCTCGGCCAGGTCGCACAACGCCACTTCGGCCGCACCCGCAAAGGTCGTGTCCTCTGCATCCAGGCGCACCGCCACCATGGCCGGCAGCAGCAGGCCCAGGCGGGCCAGCTCCACCGCGCCGGCATCGAAGGCGTCGCCGGCCGTCCAGTCGTCCGGCATCGGCCCGGGCTCGCGCAGGTAGCCCAGCGAGGGCAGGGCATCGAAGGCAACCCCTGCCAGCGGCAGGCGCGCGCCTGCCGGTGCCTCCACGCCGAGCACGCGGGCGCGGGTGGCGGTCAGGAACAGGTAATGGCGCTCGCGTGCGGCAGCGGCGAAGGCAGCGAAGCTGCTGGCAGTGGCGCTGTCCAGTGCAATCACCGCCAGGCGCTGGCCCTGCCCATCGTGGAGCAGTACCGGGCGACCGGCACGCAGTTCGGCCACCGCGCGTTCGCAGCGGATCGCGGCGGGGTCGCCGAACAGGGAAGAGGCAGCAGGCATGGCGGGACCGGGGGAGGCGGACATCGCAGTCTCTATGGGGGCGCCGGCGTCGTATTCAACGTGGTGCGGCCGCCGGTCGCAGGGGCCGGATGGGCATGGGCGTGGGGGCCGTCAGTGCGGATGCTCTTCGGTCGCATACGGATCTTCCTCGCCGCTGCCCGGTGGCCGCAGCGTATAGCGCTTGTAGGTCCACTGGTACTGCGTCGGGTCGCGGCGGGCGATGCGCTCGATGCCGGCATTGAGCGCGGTGGCGGCCACCTGCGGGTCCGGATCGGCCACGGCCGGGTCGGTCGGCTCGATGTGCAGGGCGAATTCCATGTCCGGCCCGATGCGCTCGCACCAGCCATACAGCACGGTGGCGCCGGTGCGCTCGGCCAGCCGGTTGACCAGGGTCATGGTCAGCGCCTGCACGCCGAAGAACGGCACGAACACGCCATCGCCGGCCTTGGGCTGCTGGTCGGGCAGGATGCCGGTGGCGCCGCCGTCCTTGAGCACCTTGAACAGCTGGCGCACGGCCGGGCCCTCGGCGCGTACCTGCTGCACGTTCTGGCCGCCGCGCACCAGCTGCAGGAAGGCGTCGCTGGCCTCGTCTTCCGGCGGCTTGTAGACGATGGCGATCTGCCCGCGCGAGGCCAGCCACTGGTTCAGCAGCTCCCAGTTGCCGAAGTGCGGTGCGGCCACGATCACGCCCTTGCCGCTGGCCAGGGCCGCGTCGTACAGGGCTTCGCCGTGGCGCTGCTTCAGGTGCAGCCGCAGGTTGTCGGCCGGCTGCCGGCTCCACAAACGCAGGGTCTCGATGGCCTGCAGCGCAGTGGAGCGCAGCAGTTCGCGGTGCAGGCGGTCGCGTGCAGGACCGTCCAGCTCCGGGTAGGCCAGTTCGAGGTTGCGCCGGGTGACGCGGCTCTCACGGGCATTGACACGAACCCACGTCCACGCCAGGGCGTGTGCGACCCCCCGCAGCAGCGGCCAGGGCAGGCGGGCGAACAGGGTGGTGGCGCGGTAGACCAGCCGGGCTTTGCGTTGCGGATTCATCGGCGCCAGTTTAGCCAAGGGCGCTGCTATCGTGGCTGGCCCCGTTCATTGGAAGCCCACGATGCTCGTCCTGATCCAGCGTGTCAGCCAGGCCGCCGTCCATGTCGACGAGGAGGTGGTGGGGCAGATCGGCCCCGGCTTGCTGGCCCTGGTCGGCATGGAACCGGGGGATAGCGAGGCCCAGCTGCGGCGGATGGCCGAACGCCTGCTGGGTTACCGGGTGTTCGCCGACGAGGCCGGGAAGATGAACCGGTCGCTGCGCGACACCGGTGGCGGCCTGCTGCTGGTCAGCCAGTTCACCCTGGCGGCCGATACCCGTTCGGGCATGCGGCCGAGTTTCACCAGCGCCGCACCGCCGGACGAGGCTGAACGCGGGTTCAATCGATTTGTCGACATCTGCCGTGAAAATCATGCGCCAGGGGTGGAAACGGGCCGGTTTGGTGCCCATATGGTCGTCAGCCTGGTCAACGACGGTCCCGTGACCTTCCTTCTCAGGCCCTAGGCCGCCGGGACCACCGCCCGGCAGGCAGGGCCCCGGGCTGGTATAATGCTACGTTCCCTATTTCTCCCTAGCCGGTGGCGCGAGCACTACATGGCCAACGAACGTCCTGCCCAATCCGAAATCAAGCAACTGATCAGCAAGGGCCTGGAACAGGGCTACCTGACCTACGCCGAAGTCAATGACCATCTGCCGGACGACATGGTCGACCCGGAACAGATCGAAGACATCATCGGCATGATCAACGGCATGGGCATCGATGTCCATGAAGTTGCGCCGGATGTGGAAACCCTGCTTCTCAACGACGGCAACACCGGTAACCGCGAAGTCGATGACACCGCGGCCGAAGAAGCTGCCGCCGCGCTGAGCGCGCTCGACACCGAAGGTGGCCGTACCACCGACCCGGTGCGCATGTACATGCGCGAAATGGGCACGGTCGAGCTGCTGACCCGCGAAGGCGAAATCGCCATCGCCAAGCGCATCGAGGAAGGCCTTTCGCAGGTCCAGGCCGCCCTGGGCCAGTTCCCGGTTTCGGTCGAATCGCTGCTGACCGACTACGAGGCCCACAAGGAAGGCAAGAAGCGCCTGGCCGAAGTGATCGTCGGCTTCAACGACCTGGCCGACGAAGAGCCGGCGCCGCCGGCGGTCGCTGCCGATGACAGCAGCGATGCCGACGCAGAAGGCGACGAGGACGAGGACGATGACGTCGAGGGTGGCGAGGAAGAAGCCGCACCGACCGGTCCGGATCCGGAGGAAGTCGCTGCGCGCATGCAGGCGCTGAGCGATGCTTTCAATGCCTTCAAGAAGGCGGCGACCAAGGGCGACAAGAAGAACCTGCCGCGCCTGCGCGAAGAGATGTCGGCGGTGTTCGTCACTCTGAAGCTGCCGCTGCCGCTGACCGACGTGCTGACCAAGCAGCTGCGCGACACCATGGCGTCGATCAAGGCCCATGAGCGACGCGTGCTGAACCTGGCCACCGTCACCGCGCGCATGCCGCGCAAGGACTTCATCCGCTCCTGGGAAGGCAACCAGACCAACCTGGAGTGGGTGGAAGACGCACTGAAGCGCAAGCAGAAGTGGTCGTCGGCCCTGCGCGAAGTGAAGGATCAGATCATCGCCGAACAGCAGGCGACGATCGACATCGAGAAGCTGACCCAGCTGGACCTGGAAGAGCTGAAGGAAATCAGCCGTGCCATGGCCTACGGTGAAGCCAAGGCGCGCAAGGCCAAGAAGGAAATGGTCGAGGCCAACCTGCGCCTGGTGATCTCGATCGCCAAGAAGTACACCAACCGTGGCCTGCAGTTCCTCGACCTGATCCAGGAAGGCAACATCGGCCTGATGAAGGCCGTGGACAAGTTCGAGTACCGCCGCGGTTACAAGTTCTCGACCTACGCCACCTGGTGGATCCGCCAGGCGATCACCCGCTCGATTGCCGACCAGGCGCGCACCATCCGTATTCCGGTGCACATGATCGAGACGATCAACAAGTTGAACCGCATTTCCCGCCAGATGCTCCAGCAGTACGGCCGCGAGGCTACGCCGGAGGAGCTGGCCAAGGAAATGGACATGCCGGAAGACAAGATCCGCAAGGTGATGAAGATCGCCAAGGAGCCGATCTCGATGGAAACCCCGATCGGCGACGACGAGGATTCCCATCTGGGCGACTTCATCGAGGACACCAACGTGGAGTCCCCGATCGAGAACACCACCAACATCAACCTGTCTGAAACCGTGCGCGACGTGCTGGCCGGCCTCACCCCGAGGGAAGCCAAGGTGCTGCGCATGCGCTTCGGCATCGACATGAACACCGACCACACGCTGGAAGAAGTCGGCAAGCAGTTCGACGTGACCCGCGAGCGCATCCGCCAGATCGAAGCGAAGGCGCTGCGCAAGCTGCGTCACCCGAGCCGCTCGGAGCAGCTGCGCAGCTTCCTGGATATCGATTGATTTCCAGCGGCTGGTGAAGCGTTGAGAGAAACCCCGCCTGGTGCGGGGTTTTTCTTTTTTGGGCGTGCTTTCTGTAGAGCCGAGCCATGCTCGGCTGCTGTTCGCGATGACGTATTCGACGGGTCTTCTCAACGGGTGTCGGTTGCTTGCCGCACCTTGTGACGTAACTGGCCTGAGGATTCTTGAGGACTTCGCTGCGATTCGCTGCCGGGGGAAGTGGTCATTCAGCCGAAACCCCAAGTGCCTCAATGAAATGAGTAGCCGCATGTGAGTGATAAGCGCACGCAATGTCGCATTCACCAATTGAAGCCTCTAGCCTTCCTTCCACACAGTCCTCCTCAGGTGCTCAACACACCGTCGTAGGCGGACTGTCTGCCGCAACAGCAGGCAATCCAAGGTCAAACCGCAACTCTCGCCATTCCGGTGAGCCCAAGGGTTTCTGGCCGGGTGGCGCGCAGCCATACAAGACCCTGCAAGGGGAAAGCTGCGGGCGGCCCTACGACCGTGTTGAAGCACCCGGTCGCCTCTCTCAACAGGAGGCGGAAGAGGTTCGACGAATCGTAGGAGAGTGAGTATGGGGCTGACGGAGATTGACGGTGGGTGTGGCTGGGGTGGCTCGGGTACGCGTGGTTGCGACTTCCCCCCGTTGTTGGACTGGGACGATGTGCTGCGTGATGAACGCGAGGATCCACTGGGGTTCGCCCGACGAGCGACATTGGCATTGCTGACACAGTCGGGTGCCGGACTGCTTGCTGGCTTCGGCGGCGGCAACCAGATTGGGCTGGAAGAGGCCAGGAGGACGGTGGCGCTGTTCCACGCCCACTTGCGGCGACTGGAGTGGTTCGCGGAAGTGGCGGAGAAGCGATTGGGGCGCGTTGCTGAGACTCTTGATGCTACCGGGTAGCCGATCGAGCGCGGCCTCCACTACACTGTGAGGCTGCGCAGGGCCTATAGCTCAACGGTTAGAGCAGGGGACTCATAATCCCTTGGTTCCAGGTTCGAATCCTGGTGGGCCCACCATCGAATCAGGCACTTAGAATCATCCGCAGCGCCTTCTTCGTCAAGCCGGCGCGACCCGGTGACCGCTCGGTGACCGTTTACGCTCCGCTGCTGTCACAGTTGGCCGCGGGTTGCCCTGCATCTTCGGGCGTCCACTGCAGAGCGCTCCTGCGTGCGCGAATCCAACGCTGGATGTCGCTCTGGTATCAACGGCGGACGGATCTCTCCCGACCCCTCGGCTGGCGCATGAGATCAGCACTGACCCAGCGAGTGCAACTCCAGCCACAACTCTGGAGTGATGGAGCTCGCGACGTCTACTGATTTCAGACATTCGGCTAGTTGCGTGCCCTCCGAACAACCGAGCAGGACACTACTGACGAGCCTGTTTTGCAAGCACCACGCAATGGAAAGCTGGGCGCGAGATACTCCCAGAGCCTTGGAAATTCTCTCGATGCCTTTTGCAGCTTCGACCCATCGCAGGAATTGTGCCTCACCCGCATGATCCCTCAACGTCGTGAAGTCCCGGAAGGACAGTCTCGAGCCAGGCGGGATGCCCTGGTCGTAGCGACCAGCGAGTATGCCCTGCTTCAATGGCGACCAAGTGAGCAACCCCATGCCATATCGATCAATCAGGTCTGGTAGATCTTCCTCCACAGCTCTGGTAGCGACCAGGTTGTACTCAGGCTGCTCGACGGACGGGCCAATCAGATGATTGGAAAGAGCGAAATCATGCGCCTCCGCCACCAGTCCAGCAGGCCACTTCGACGTCCCCCAATGCAGCACCTTGCCCTGCACAATCAACGAGTGCATCGTCCATACGATCTCTCCAACACTCACATTTGCATCTTGTGAATGGCAAAGATAGATATCCAGGTACTCCAAGCCCAGCCGTGTCAGCGCAGCATCACACTCCTCCACCAGGTGCTTGCGGCCCAAACCGCGTTGAGTCGGCTTGAGCTGGTCGTCCGGCTTTGCCCCGTAGAATGCTTTGCTACAGATGGAGTAGGTGTCGCGCTGCCAGCCGGCATCTCTTATCGCACGCCCCAGCTCCGTCTGCGCCCCACCCCAGCCATAATTCTGGGCGGTATCAAACAGATTGATTCCTCTATGGTAAGCCTGCGATAGCAACCTGGCGCCATCCGAATTACTCAGCCGCTGACCAACACTAAGCCAGGTGCCAAGGCTGAGTACAGACACGCTCAAGCCCGTCCTTCCAAGATATCGATATTGCATGAAAGTACCGGTAAAGACGGGGTGGCCATAGGACACCCCGTCACGCAGCAAGATTAGAAGTTGAATATCTCAGGAAAAGCTAGGCGTCTCGCACTTCTGGTCATATCCGCCGCTTTTCTGGTCGAATTTGCAATACCCACCTGTATTCTGCGCATAGGTTTCGAACCCGCCACCAGCGACGGCATCGGTCTCCTGCGGCGTCAGCAGCCGCGCGACCAATTCTTCACCCTGTGACTTCTTGTCGCTTGCATTCATCGCGAACTCCCTTCTGATTGTAGATCAACAATTGACCGCACTTCCTTTGATTTCTGTCGACCGCGGTCGGGATCGACGGGTACAACAGGCATGAGCCTCGGTGAAGCGAGAGAGCAGGATTGCCAAGCAATCACCGCTCAGGTCCAGCACACTGCTTAGATGGCGAAGGTGGGCTGCATGACCTCGTCAGCCTTCAGGCGCTCCTGAATCGCTGCCTCCGGATATCCGTTCTCGATCAGAAAATCAACTACATGTGAGTAGTACTTCTTCAGTCCAGCACAATAGACGCTTGGATTATCGAACTGTCGAGTGCGGCTAAAGCGATTCTCTAGTGCGCCCCCTCCGCATATTCTCACCCACCTGCAGTTGAAACAGTCATCGGGGAGGTTTGCTCGCGCCCGATCAAGTACCACAAGGCCTGGGTCATTGACGAAGCTATAGAGCGACGAACCGAAGATTGAGTACGAACGCTGCGAGGATCGCCACTCCAATGCGGGAATCAACGAGTCATCGCAACTCACTTCGCCCGTGCTCTGGATCACCACCACATGGGTTCGTTTGTCGAATACGTCCGTGGCCGCGGCGCGTGCAGGCGCATACTCTTGAAAGTAGCGAATTACCTTCGTTACTTCCCTCACAGAGATGTCCTGGTGGCTCAGCCACTTATTGAAGAGGCCTATCAGTAGATCTCCGTACTCGTCTGGGGTCTCTCCATCGACGAATGGTTCATCATGACTCCTGTCCGGCAACAGGAACCCCATATGACGGAACTTGAGCTCCTCAACGAAGTGATCAAATGTTTCTTCAATCGGGATGTCGCGTCCAAGCACACTTAGTACGCCGATTGCACTGATCTTTCGCTCGGCCTCCAACTCGTGAAGTCGCCCAACCGTGCGCGCGATCTTCTCATGCGATCCCTTCCCCTTATGGGTTACCCGGAATCTATCGTTGTACTCAGCCGGACCATCAAGACTGATGCCAACGGAAATACTGAACTCTGAAATCAGATCTTCCCACTCGGCCGTAAGGTGATATCCATTTGTCTGTATGCCAAGACTCAACCCGCATATGGGGGTCAACGTCTCACGCAGAGCAGAAACCAGTCCCCTGAAATCGCGAGCCCTCATGAGGGTGGGCTCCCCGCCGTGGAAGACGATGTTTACATTCCTGATGCCTAGATCCTCGACGCCACGCTTGATGTAATCAGCGACGGCTGAGAATTTGTCAGGCTTCATGATCGGATCACGGCCCTTGTAGGAATCATCGCCCATGAAGAAGTAGTAACAGTAGCTGCAAGCGAGGTTGCAGCGCTCGGCGATCTTGATGATGACCTGCAGCTCATGTAGCTTCTGAATCGGGGAAGATGTGTCGCTGTTGAGTACGTCGATCATGGTCGCCCCCTTGGCGTGATTCGGGAAAGATGAAACGGCGTGTACAGGGATCTTGGGGGGGATTGGCACGACACGATCGACCGTTTCGCAGAGCTGTCGGAGTAGTCGATGCGCACTGCTCCTCCATTCCGGCAAGCAGAAATCCATGCAGATCGAGCGTCCAACACATGCTCTCTAAAATCAAACCCATCTATTGCCGCGGGTTTTCCCCCAGGCCTCAGAGAGCTGCAGGTCTTCACTTCGGGATCAAGCACAATCACCCCGCCACCGGTAAACAGGCCGTAGTTCCCTTGGCAGTCGTTGCGTGAAACCTCTCGCATCAGTTCGGCGGCAATGCGGAACTGCTGGTCCTTGCTCAAGCCGCTGATCGCTTCGCGAAGCGCGTAGCCATTCTGGGCTAGAAGTTCGATCATGGCGTTCTGCACCGACGATCGCGCACCGAATGCCTCATTGAAGTCGGTGCGTTCATTGAAACGAGACGAGGAGTTATCCTGCAGGGTACTTTTCCAGAACGTGCCCAGAGCAGCTGCTGGATCAGAATCTGTCCGGACGAGGTTGAGGAACGTGTAGACCATCCCGCAGGAGTAGGCGAGTTGATACTTGCCCTCACTGATCAGGTCGTTCAATGGTCGCTTCCTGTACTCTGCCTGGTCGATACATGACTCTGCAGCTGCGCCCACGTCGCGCGTGATCCCTTGCTCCTTGCTCCCAGTCTCCTCCGAAAGAAACAAGCTTGCTGCCATTTCTGCCCCGCCCTCGAGCAGCATCATTCTGCTTTGCTGTGGGAGTGACTCCATCATTTGCACATCTTGATTCCATTGATGAAATGCTTCATGGGCAATGAAGTGAGATAAGTCTTTTGGAAAGCCCTTTGAGGTGTCCAGGCAACCCGCACGAAGGCCAATCAGCAGCAGTCCGGGCAATGAGCTTCCGCTGAAGTGGCAGCCCTGCTGGGTATTGGCGCCCTGCTCAAGCAAGAAGATTACAGAGCTCACGCTGTGCTGCTCAGGTCCGAGGGCACGCCCATAGAACTTCTGGGCCTTCTCCAGCCAATTCTTATACTGGCTCCTGAACACCTGTGGCACGCCTTGATCGGCCAGCATCGTTGGAACGGGTACTGGCCGCCCATCGCTGAAGAATGCGTAGCCTTCGAACACCGTCACTGGAGAGCTTGCTGGGTGCTGTGAGGCTCCTGGATCGATATCGCCACATAGGCGTTCAAACTGCGGATCGTCAGGATTGATCAGAGGCTGTAGGTTGATCATGACAGTGGAGGGCGCCAACCTGATGATCAGCGGATACTTTCTTCCCTCCGGAAGCCGGCTCCTGCTGATATCCAAGGTATAGACGTGTTCGTCCGGGCGGGCGCTCTTCGACGCTTGCCACTCCTGCAGGTTGAGTTTGGGCGTACCCAGCGAGGTCACTCGCAAGGTCGCCTTTGACATGGCTGTGTCAACCTCAAGGCCGGACGCGAGGCAATCACGCTTCCCTGCCCATGCGTTTGCCGTGGGCAGAGCCAACATGAGCAAGGTTGCCAACAGCGCCCATGGCTTTGGAGCTATGGGCACCAGTCGAATGAAAGCTTTGCCGACAGTTACGCGCATATCACCCCGTCCACAGCCACTTCCTTGAATCCTCAGACTCAGCATTGCTCAGCACTCCCGGTGCTTTATCTCGAACCGTTCGTCTGCACTTTGTATTGTCTCCAGCCGATGGGCGATCACCACCCGGGTCATGCTCGACATCTTCACGGCCGCATTGACGCGCCGCTCACACTCGAGGTCCAGATGGCTGGTTGCCTCATCCAGGACCAGCAGACGGGGGCGGCGATATAGCGCTCGAGCGAGGATCACTCGCTGCTTCTGCCCTCCAGACAGGCTGGAACCCATGTCGCCTACCAGAGTTCTGTAGCCCATTGGCATCGCCTCGATATCGTCGCTCACTGCAGCGAGCGTCGCCGCCTCCCTGATGCGCTCATCGGTTGAGTCCTGATCACCAAAACTGATGTTGTCCCCGATCGTTCCGGCGAACAGCTGATCTTCCTGCATGACTGCACCGACCAGGCCTCTGAATCGTCCGTGACCCATATCATCAATTTTCTGTCCTCCAAAGATCACCTCTCCTTCGCTAGGCTTCAGTAGGCCGAGCATGATCTTGGCGAGTGTCGTCTTGCCGCTCCCTGACACTCCAGTGATGGCGATTGAACGACCCGATTCCACTTTAAAACTACAGTTTCTCAACACCCAGGGCTCTCCGTCGGAGTAGCGGAAACTGACATTCTTGAATTCGACACTCGAATCGTCCGGCACGTGGCACGAGTCGACTCCGTCGGGGCTCTCCTGTTCGCTGAGGGCGATATCGGACAACCGTTCCGCGTGCAATCTAAGCATCCTGAAATCCACCCACTTATCCGCCAAAGAAGTAGATCTATGAATAAACATGTCTGCGAAGGCGACAAATGCAACCATCATGCCAACAGAGAACTTCTCATCCATGACCAGAGAAGCAGCTATCCAGATCAGTGCGACTCTGCCCAGGCCAAAGATAAGTCCGTTGATAATTCCGAAAGAAATATTCAGTTGCTGAATTCGGATTCCGCGGTTTATTGCCTGAACCGAAGCATTGGCATAGCGTGCGCGTCGCACATTCTGCTGATTGGCCAGCTTGATCGGAAGAATTCCTCGGATGCTTTCTAGGATTTCGCCCTGCTGGCGTGCCGCATGAACAATCTGATCTTCGTTTGCCCTCCACAACGGAGCAAAGAACACCCATCGAAGCATCGTGTAAAGTAGAAATAGGCCCGCTACCAGCGCCGCCAATCCAGGGCTGTAGAAGGTCATTATCAAAAGAACGACAAGTGACATCAGCCCGTCCAACAGTGAGCCGATGAACTGGACTGTCAGCGTACTTTGGATGATCTGGACTGAGCCAAGTCGCGAGACGATGTCACCCACCTGCCGCTTCTCAAACCAAGCCAAGGGCAGCCGGAGGAGATGCCCAACCATGTTGCTCATCCATTGCGCAGATGTTGTTGCACTGATCCAGCTGAGTAGCCAGGCGCGTAGTGCCGTGATGACAACCTGGAAGACCGCAACAATTGCGAAACCAATCGCCAGCAGCGAAAGAAGATCTCTATCAGCGGATACGATGACCTGATCCATCGTCCACTGGAGATAGAATGGTCCAATGAGAATGAATGCCTCTAGCGCCAGTGCAAGCCCCAGAACTTGGAGGCAAGCCGGCACGAGTCCCTGGATGGTACCTGCCAGTCGCCGAAGTGAAATAGATGGGGATCTGTGCGCTGGACGGAAGTCGGCGCCTGGTATGAGCTCCAAAGCGACACCGGTGAACTGGCTTGACACCTCCAGAAGATCGAGCTTTCGGACACCTCGTGCCGGATCGTGAATTACAGCCGATCGAGGGCCAATCTTGCACAGCACGACGAAATGATTCATGCCCCAATGCAGGATACAGGGCAGCTTCAATCTTGATAGGTTGCCAAGATCGAGCTTCAGCGGGCGCCCCTCCATGCCGAGTGCCGTCGCCAAATGCATCATCTGCCTCAGCGTGACGCCCTTCTGGGACGATCCGAATTTCGCCCGCATTCCCAGCATATCCACATGATGACCGTGATGCCCCGCGACCATGGCTAGACAGGCCAGTCCACATTCAGCGGTCTCTGCCTGCAGAATCAATGGCGTATCGCGACGCCACCCAAAACGGAGTTCGGCCCGGACGTCCGCTCGCGAATGTCGATCGGGGCGCCTCCGCTCTGCCGATGCGGAGCCATCAGCCATTGGAGTTTTCCTCGAACACACGTCTCTGGATGCCAAAAAGCGGCTCAAACAACCATTCGATAAGGCGTCTCCGCTCTATAAGCACATCTGCTTGTAGCGCCATCCCAGGCCGGATCGACTCCTTGATCCCATATGCGGAAACGTACTGCCGGTCCAGCTCTACATCTACTCGATAGAGTGGTCCTTGATCCGCTGGCGGTAGTCGGCCAGTCAAAGCGGAATGTTCCGCTGGCGTCAGTGCGCTTCGGGAGACGATGGATACCCTTCCGTACTGCTGACCAAATTTCTGGTACGGAAATGCCTCATAGCGGAGGATGACGCGATTGCCTGGAGCGATGAATCCAATTGCACGACTAGGAATAAGGAGCTGCGCCTGCAGCTTCGCGTCGCCAGGCAGTATCGTTATCATGGGCTGACCGGCACTCACCATTTGACCGGTCTTAACAAGTAGAGCTGCGACGACACCTCCTTGTCTCGCTCTAAACAGTGTGCCGCGTTGTAGATCGTTTTGGGCCTGCGATTGAGCTACGTCGGCAAGCTCTCGCACGATTTCGTTTCGGCGAGTTGCGTCCTCTAGCGGAAGTTTCGCCAAGGACTCCTGGGCGGCAGCAAGCTGTTGCTGGAGTTCGAGCCCCTGCCGCTGCAGTTCTGCCTTCCGGGAGCGTGCGGCACGTACCACCGCTTGCTGCCGCTGAATCTCAAATGCCGAAATGTATCCACCCTTTCCCAAAGGCTCGATCCGCTCCAAGAGCGCCTGCGAGCCTTCAACTTCCTCAGCCTGCAATGCAACCTGTTCGCCGACTTGGTCCAGCTGTCGTCGTATGAGCGATTCGCGAGCAACCAGCGCCTCTCGCTGATGCCGGGTGACAGAATCCTGGGAAACGAGATCGGCCCTGTAGCGCCCCTCCTTTTCCGCAAGCTGCTCATCAATTGATGCTCGGGTTGCACCAAGTCGAACCGTGTCCTGATCGCTTGAGATCTCCATCAGGACTTCGTCTGCCTGTATGGATTGGCCATCTTCAACATGTAGTCGCGCGACTGTTCCCGGGCTAAGAGCGGTGATATTGATCAGTCCGCTAGCGGGCACCAGTTGACCCGTCACCGTTTCTCGGCGGGTGTATTGGCCTAGGACCAGGAACAGGCCCATAGCAGTCGTTAGCAGAAGGATCAGGCAAAGCCATAGCCAGCGAGAAGGTGGTCCGGCAAGCAGGGTCTCGCCGAGGCCACTATGCTGATCTTCAGGTGAAGCCTCTCTGCGAAAGAGGTTATCTGCCACGGCATACCTCGCGCCATTGATGCACAGTCGCGATGTCGCTCAGCCTCGAAATGAGGCGATGTCCGCAATCGGTTCCGGTGGCTATGCCCCCCCCCAGCCGGGCATCTGTCGCCATTGGCGTCGGGCCTAGACCAGCCCCGCTGGTCCTTGATCGCAGCGCACGCGAAAACAGGAAATGCCCCCATCGAATTTCTCCGCCACCATCCTTGTATGCAATTTCTTTATGGAAGTATTTGCATGGCGTCAACCCCTTCGGCGTGGAGCGTGGAGCGGGGTGCATCGAAGATGGTGGCAATGCTTTGATCTCACATAGTCACCCTCGGCGTTGCGGTGTACGCAGGTCAGCGCCAAGCAGGCGAAAGGCGACACAATGGTGGGGGTGCGCTTGGATCCCCTGCATCACCAGTTGACTTGGCCGCCTGAATCCAGCCGCTACGAAAACCGAAGTGAGGTTCGGGGGAGTGATGTAGGTGGGGGGATGTATCGGGCCGTCCTGACCAGTGCTGCAATCGGCATGACATGTCAGGGGCTCCCTTCCTTACTGCCATGTGGATTGCGACATGATCAATCGTGGAGACATTGCTCTCTTTCATCGCAATCAGCATCAAATTGTCGGCCTGTTTTCGGGGGCATAACTGAGACCAGTGCAGGCAATCGTGAATGATGGCGGCCTGGCCCTACCAGCGTGTCTTGGGAGTGGCGACATGTAGGATTCTCGGGATGGACGCTCCGTCATGCACGAATCCCGCGAAATGTGGGTAGTGTGAGTGCTGGTGGGCCCACCGCAGGAATGGCACTTGGGTTCCGCCCAGGTGCTCATTTTTGTGCCGCGGGCAGAATTCACGTGGGGCAGGAGCGCGGGGTTGCCAGCGGTCCAGGTGAGCCTGATCGTCAGTGTCACGGATGTCCATGGTCATACCCCTCACCTCTGCTATCACCTCCGAAACAGCGATTGGTCTCTGATGGCCGGTCTGTCTCTGAATGCAATGAAGGATGGCTCAACCACGATGGCAACGATTCACCTGGTCGAAGGGCCCGTCGGTGCGGGCAAATCCACGTTTGTTGCCGAGCTGCGAAGTCTGCACACGGCTGCAGGATTCATTCTGGACGCGTGGTTCGTACGGCTGTACAGCCCGGACCGTCCCGCCGCCAACCTGATGGAATGGTATGCCGCAAGGAAGGCGCGTTGCATGGCGCAGATATGGATCACAGCCTGCGAAGTGCTCGATACGGGTCGCGACGTTGTACTCGAGCTGGGTCTGGTGGAGAGAGCCAGCCGCGAGAGCTTCTACGCGCAGGTCAGGGAGGCGGGCTACGATCTGGCCGTGTATCTCCTGGATGCCCCACGTGACGTTCGTCGTGATCGCGTCCGCCAGCGCAATCGCGAGAAAGGCCCAACGTTTTCCATGGATGTGCCGGATGCCTTCTTTGAGTTGGCGAGCGACCATTGGGAGCCCATGGACCAAACCGAGTGCGAGATCTACGACGTCCAGGTAATCACCTGGAATCCAGGGTCTGCTTCTGGTGGATGAGGGATATCAAGGCTGCCGGGTGCTTCAGGAGCGATGCGATGGCGTGTCATCTGCCCTGCAGCCGCGATTCTGGTTCAAGGAAGGCGACAGCGGCAGCCGCTACGCGACTGCCGCTCATGTGGACGTCCTGCTGCGTGCAACTACTTCGGCATCAACACGGTGTCGATCACGTGGATCACGCCATTGGACTGGCCGACGTCGGCAATGCTGATCCCCGCCTTGCCGCCCTTCGCATCGATGACCCACAGCTTGCCGTCATGCAGTGCGACGGTGAGGGATTCACCTTCAACGGTCTTCAGCGTGGCCTTGCCGCCGTGCTTCCTGGCATCGGCCATCAGCTGCGCTGAACTGTAGTTGCCTGGCACCACGTGGTAGGTCAGGATCTTGGTCAGTTGTGCCTTGTTTTCAGGTTTCACCAGCGTATCGACCGTACCTGCGGGCAGCTTGCTGAAGGCTGCATTGGTGGGCGCGAAGACGGTGAAGGGGCCGGCGCCATTGAGGGTATCGACCAGGCCCGCTGCCTTGACCGCAGCGATCAGGGTCGTGTGGTCCTTGGAGTTGATGGCGTTCTGGACGATGGTCCTGGTGGGATACATCTCTGCTCCGCCGACCATCACGGTACTGGCGGCGAAGCTCATTGAAGTGGCTGAGACGAGTACGGCGAAGCTGACTGTGGCGGCTATCCGCTGAAGGGCTTTCACGGCGCGTTCCTCTATGGGATGCCCGCAAGGCGCGGGCATCCTACATACGCGCTGGCGCGGCCCTTGGATGCAGGCAGATGCATCAGTGCGCGTTGTCGCCTGAAACGTGGCAGCGTTGTAAAAGCCGAGTGAACGACTGCCCCCTGCCGGCGGCTACGCAGTACGAACTGCGCGCCGCTCAGCGGCGCGGATGGCGGATGTCGGATGCGCAGCCAGAAAGGCGCGCATTGCTGATGGCCTGGCGGACACCACAGCCACGGCATGACAGCACGGTTCCACCGGCAACGTGTTCCATCTCATGCTCGTCCCACACGCTCGTCGATCCGCAGGCGATGCAGGTGGCGACGATCTGCAGTGCGCGGGCCAGGTCGCCTTGCTCCCCAGCCTTGTAGGTGAGATCGGTGATCTGAAAAATGCCGGTATGACTCATGGGAATGCCGGGGGGTGCTTGTTGGCGAACGATAGGGCCAACCGGGTATCGGTCGTGTCGGTGCTGTGTTGATGGATGGTTGAAGTGCAGGCTATTCGTCGCTGCGTCGATTGAGCTCTTCAAGCCGTGCGCGGCTGACTGACTGGTGATTGCCGCAGGTTGGGCAACTGAGGGCAGCCGCACCGTCGAGATCGACAAGGCCATGGTTGGGAATGGCCCTGAACTGCCAGGAACACTTGATGCAGGAGCAATCGATTCGGGTGACCTGCAGCAGGGTGCCGTCTGCCCGCGTCACTCCCTCGACGCTGATTACGTAGAACTGTCCGATGTCACGCATGAAGATGAACGAAATTCCTGAATCCGTAGGGCGCCATCATGCTGTCTTGTGGGCCATCTGGGACAAAGGTGGCTTGGTCGAATTCTGAAGAGTTAAGAATTCGAGTGACGATGCGGAATGGTGTCGACCCATCGCCAGCATGCCGGTGTCACCGCGCGGGGTCGTCGACCACAGGCATGCTTGGCGTGCGGATGCTGATTCCGATCCCGACAGGAGATCGCATGATGCGCAGTGCTTGTACGTTCTTCGTTCTGGCTGCATCGCAATGCGTTCCGGCATTCGCGTCCGACGCTGGCGAATCACCCAGGTCAAGACGCCGGCGCCGATCATCGATGGCCTGCAGTACACGCGCGCCTTCAACGCGGCCGGACCCTCACGGCCGAGGGTTACGGTGCCATCGAGTTCCTGGATGCACAGGGCAAGGTGATCCACACGCTGGCGCCAGAGGCCGAACTTCGCCGCCAGCGCGTGCACACCTCGAATCGAGGCTTACCCGCGCCGACCGCGCCCGTCGATGCTGTAGCGCCCGGCCCCGGTGCAGGCCAGCAGCAGGAACCCACCGGCCAGCCCCAGGTTCTTCAGGAACATGATCTGCTGGGTCTGGTCGGCGAAGTTGTGGTGGAAGATGAGAGCGGTGACCAGGCTGAAGCCCACCAGCACGATCGACACCAGCCGGGTCTGGAAGCCGAGCAGGATGCACAGGCCACTGCCGATCTCGAAGGCGACCGTTGGCCACAGCAGGATGCCGGGCACGCCCATGGCTTCCATATAGGCCTGGGTGCCGCTGAGATCGCCGAGCTTGCCCAGCCCGGAGACCAGGAACAGCGCCATCAGCAGGATGCGCGCAAGCAGGTAGGCAAGCGAATGCGATGAGGTGCTCACAGGGATGTCCTCGGGGATGGCCGACGAAGGCGATCGGAGCCCACCCGCAGTGAAGCCCGTGTCTACGCGGGGGCAAGCCGCCTTGACAGGCGCCGCGCGGCAGTAGACCTTTCCAGCATGACGATCGATATTGAATCGCTCAGCCTGCGGGAGCTGGGCGCCTTGGTGGTTGCCGCTGAACAGCGGAAGCAGCTGATTTCCAACCGCCGTCCTGCCAGCGCGGTGCGGCGTATGCTGAAAGCCGCCGCGGCGGAAGCGGGATATACCCTCGAAGAACTCTTTGGCGATGAAGCCATCGAAGCGGGCGCACCCAGCCGGAAACCGGCACGGCGCAGAACCGGCAAAGTGGCCGCCAAATACCGAGACCCGGAATACAAGCGGCTGACCTGGTCCGGCCGCGGGCGCATGCCGCGTTGGCTCGCTTCCAGGATCCAGAAGGGCCACAAGGTCACCGACTTCCTGATTCCCGGGTTGGCGCGACCGACGGCGCGCAAGGGCAGCCCGATCGGCCAGCGCACGGTCTTCAAGAAGGATTGAACCTGCCACGCTGCTACCCTGCCGGGGTCTTTGAACGAAGGAGCGCGGGATGGCACACGATGCAGGCAGGACGATCACGCCCACGATGCTGTATACCGCCGCGGCCGCGGCCGTGCTGGTCAGCCTGCTGGCCTGGGCGGTGGAATGGAGCGGGATGGCCTATGTCTGCCCATATTGCCGCGTGCAGCGCACGGTCATCGGCGTGCTGGGCCTGCTGACGCTGTTCGCGCGCCCGGGCGGCATCGTGGTGCCCTGGCTGTCGTACAGCGCGGGCGCCTTCGCGTTCGTGGTGGCGGCGATGCAGCACTTCAACGGTTGGAAGCGCATTTCCGCCGGCGACTTCAGTTTCAACGAACAGTGGTACATCGATCCTTGGCTGCTGTCGGGCTGCGCGATGCTGGTCCTGGTGGCGCAGCTGATGCTGGTGCAGGCCGCCTGCCGGCGCAGGTTGCACTGACAGTGTCGTCGCTGCGGGAGAAGTGCCGGGTATGGCAAGCGCTCTCAATCCTTCAAAGCGGTAGTGACATCGCGTGTGGCGCGCGATGCTCATGAAGTATGCCGTCGCACAGGATCCTCTACATACTGGATCCATCGGGCAACATGGCACGAAAGTTCAGCGTCATGCGTGATCGTGAAGGCGGTATCCGTTGCGACAAAATGGAACCCGGCGCGATGGATTGCGAACCCTTCGTCATCATCGACGAGCTCCCGGTCGAGCAACCGGCGATCAACTATCTTCAGTTCAAGCGCATAGTCGCTCAATCGGTGATCAGCCTGTCTGAGCCCGGCTACCCGACCAATGTGTACGATGACATCCAGAATCCGCAGAGAAGGGATGCGGTCAGCCAGCATCTGGGGCAGCGTTTCGAGACTTACATCTACCTGGCTTCCGGCGCGTACTCGCTTGGCATCGATGTCTGGGCGCCGCAGAAGATCCGCTATGCTGACGGGTCTACCGCTTCCTACAACTACAGCATGATCAACCGTCGCTGGGAGCCCAACGCCCTCCTTTACAAGGACAGGTTCGGTAACTCCATTCCGCTTAGCGTTACACAGTTGAGCGAGGGGCGAGGCGGCGTTACGCATCGCTTCGAATTCCCGAATGGGAATGCCACCGATATGGGAAGCTTCGTCAATGCGCTCAACAACATCGGTGTCCCGGTGACGGGGGCGGGCAATCAGTCTGTCACCTGCACCAGCACGATCAGGCTCACCGAGGTCAAGGTGACCTGCAACCGGAACTGATGAGGAATAGATCGATGCGAGTTTCACCAGGCCTGGGTTCCACGGTCATATTCGGTACTTCCTTTGTGGGAGCACTGCTATGCGGGTTCGTGTTTCCATCCATGTCGGCAGGTTCCCCGGAGCTGACCCCTTGGATGTTCAACGGCCTGCTGGCGTGCGGTGCGGTTGCGCTTTTTAGTGCTCCCTTTGGCTGGCGGGGTTACCTGAACTGGAGATCGCGTCGATTGAAGTAACGCATGGGGCCTGCGTGACTGCTGGCCCCTTGTTGCCTGGGAGGAGGCGCAGCGCTAGGCGTCCTGGAAAACCGCCAGCTGCGCAGCAAACGCACGCTGGTAGGCGGGCCGCTGCGTGGCCCGGGCCACATAGGTGGCGACCTGTGGGTACTGGTCGAGCAGGCCGCTGCTCTTCAGGCGCAGCAGCACCGAGACCATCATCAGGTCGCCCACGCTGAATTCGCCGTCCAGCCACGTTGTCCTGGCCAACCACGTCGATAGTTGGGCCAGCCGCGTCCGGACCCGCTCATCGAGCATTGGCAGCCGTTGCGCGTACCAGGGTTGCTCGCGCTCAAGCACCCAGGCCATGGAGCGCTCGACGATGGGGGGCTCCACCGTGTTCAGCGCAGCGAACACCCACATGATCGCGCGCATGCGGGCGTCCGGATCGCGCGGCAGCAGGCCGGGGTGCTGTTCGGCCAGGTGCAGGGCGATGGCGCCGGATTCGAACAGGGTCCGGTCGCCCTCCTGCCACGTGGGAATCTGCCCGAACGGATTCCGTGCCAGGTGCGCGGGCTGCTTCAGCTCGGCGAAGCTGAGCAGTTGTACGTCATAGGCTACGGCCAGTTCCTCCAGCGCCCAGCGCACGCGCATGTCACGGGCCAGGCCCTGGCCGCGGTCGGGGGAGGCGGCGAAGGCGGTGAGGATCGGTGGCATTGGAGCGCTCCTGCAGGCCGATGGGCCTGCCTTTCCTGTTCCGACGAGCGACGGGGCGGGAAATCGACAGCCCTCGATGCGGGCCTTCACCCGGCCCGATGCTGCTCCCGATACTGATCGGGCGTGCACTGCGCGTGCCGCTTGAACATTTCGGCAAACGCGCTGACGCCTGAATAGCCCAGCTCCCCGGCGATGCGGCTGATCGGCTTGCGTGTGCACAGCGCCTCGGTGGCGCGCACGAACTTCACACGCCCACGCCGGCCGCCGAGTGACATGCCCAGTTCACTGCGCGCCATGCGCTCCAGCGTGCGCACGCTCATGTGAGGCCGCTGCGCGATCTCGGCCACGGATTCGGCCGTGCATTTGCCGCCTGCATCGTGCTGATGCAGCGCCGGAAGATTCCGCTGACGGTGCTGGAGTCACTGTTCCTGCAGGCCACGGCGGCGTCGCTGATCCTGCTGCCGGTGCAGCTGCCGGAGTGAACAACCTGACCGCGGTGGGCTGTTTCGGTTTCGCTGCGGTGTGTGCATCGATCCTTGCGCCCCTCAGCTGGATGACCGGTCTTTCGCGCTTGGGCGCGGCGCGCGTTTCGGGATTCTTCAGCCTGGTGCCGATCGTGACCGCCGCACTGGCGGTGATGCTGCTGGGTGAGTCACTCAGCGGATGGGGTGCTGGGTGGCAGCCTGCTGGCGGTGTCGGGTGTGGTACTTGCTGAATATGCCGCCAGGCACGGGTGCGGAAGGCCGATGCGGCCCGATATTCCAGCAAGGTCTGCACGAACCGTGCACCTCACGTCGACGTTGTGCGATGCCGTTGCGCTTCAGTCTGGCAACCCCATTCCCCGCCCGCGCAGGAGCCCTTCGATGAATACGCCTGGAAAGCCGAGACCCACCTGGAAGCAATGGCACGTGCTGCTGGTGATCCTGGCAATCGCGCTGCTGGTCACTCTGATCATCGTCACCGCACCGTGGTAACGCGTGCAACGCGCTCAGATTCCGTGAAAGCCGACGATGCTTGAAATGACGAAGTCAGCAGGTGTTTTGCATGGTGATGCGTGCATCAATTCGTGCTCACCTGGTTGGCACACGCGATTGCACACAGTGGGGTCGAAGGCAATGCAGATGCACTGCCATTCTCCACTGACTTTCGAGCACACAGGAGCGACGCCATGAGCACCCAGTCCACCATCGAACATCGCCTCAACGACCTGATCGAAATCGCCCGCGATGGCAAGTCGTTCTATGAAGAAGCGGCCACCAAGGTCAAGGATGCCGAGCTGTCGGCACTGTTCACCCGCATCGCTGGCGTCAAGGGCCGCATCGTGGCGGCGTTGAGCGGTTCAGTGGCCGCCAGCGGTGGCAAGCCGGCCGAACATGGCACCGTGGTCGGTTCGATGCAGCAGTTCTACGGCAAGGTTCGAGCCGCTTTCGGTGACACCAACTATGGCTACGTGGCTGAACTTGAAGAATCCGAGGACCGCCTGCTGGGCGCGTTCAAGGATGTGCTGCAGGACAACGAGCTGCCGCCGGCCGTGCGCCAGGAAGTGACCCAGCTGCTGCCGGAAGTGCAGGAGTGCCACAACGTCATGCGTGCGCGAAAGCACGCAATGAAGGCCGCCTGACCGCAGCGGTCGGCCCAATCAGCGGGACTGGCAGCCGGGGCGGTTTACCGCCCCGGCTGTTGCATTTGCGGCCCGCGCCGATGGCCTTTGATCAGGCCGCGTCGTCGTTCAGCATGTAGCCCAGCCCACGCTTGGACTCGATGCTGACACTGGCCGAGCGCAGGGCACGGCGCAGGCGTGATACGTGCGGATCCAACACGGTGGTACCGCCGTCGGCGCCGGCCAGGTGCACGGCAGCACTCAGCACTTCATGGCGGACGATCCGACCCTGGCGGGCGCAAAGCGCTTCCAGCAGCAGCAGCTGGCTACGCGGCAGGCTCAGGGGCGCACCGCCTACCAATGCCATGCGGTTGGAAAAATCGAACGTGAAATTGCCGATTCTCAGAATGTGGCCGGCATCAGCGTCGAGGCGCCGGGTAATCGCGCGCAGCCGCGCGGCCAGTTCGTCGAACTCGAACGGCGTGGGCAGGTAGTCATCGGCACCGGCATCCAGGCAAGCGATGCAGTCGGCAGCGTGGTTGTGGCGCCCCAACAGCAGAATGGGCAGCCAGGTACGCAAGCCGCGCACGATCTGCACCAGCTTCAGTGAATCGCCTTCGGGCAGCCAGCGGTCGAGAATGAGGGCGCGGTACTCCACGGCCTGTACCGCGGCCTTGGCCAGTGACCAGGTTGCCACGAGGTCCACCAGCATGTTGCGGCTCTGCAATACGTTGCGAAGCGCCTGTGCAAGTTCGGCGTCGTCCATGGCCACGAGGATGCGCATGCTGCGTCTTTTCCTGATTGCTGGATCCGGCGGGCGTGCAGGCGCACTGCGTAGCGTCCGTCATGGTGGTGAGGTCGCAGCGGGGCCGAGCAATGGTCACGGCTGCAGCACGTGCTGCAGCTGGCTGATCATCCCCCCCCGGGATGCCTGTCCTGGCATTGGCAGATGCAGGACGCGCAGCGCGGGCAGCGGACGGCTGCCTGCCAAGCGATCTCTACGTCGTATGGAGACCTGCCACGTGGCGGTGCATCACGCTGTGGCAGATGTCGAGGTGGTGGGCGCGCACCACCACCTCAGGCAAGCCGGAGAGGCTTAGCCGTTGCAGCAGTTGCTGTCGGAGCTGCTGCAGCTGTTGCCCAGGTTTTCCTGCTGGTTTTCGATCATCAGGCGCTGCAGATTCAGGACGCGATTCATATCAACTCTCCTTAGTCGTACATGGGATCGGGAGGCATGCGTGCCTCCCACGCGTTACGCAATGAAATGATTCACTGCGCGATTGCACCACGCAATCTCAAAGCCCTGTTGCAGTTGCTGAAGAACCCCGGTCTATACGTGGCGGATGGAAAATGGCATTGCCGATTGGAATGAGTCAAGTCAATTGTGGAATGAGAATCGCCTGCGCAATGTAGCGGCAAGGTACGGTGGCAATCATCGATCTGCAGGGACATTCCGGGCGGCTGCATTGCAGCGATAGCCGGCGGATTTCACGCCGTGCTTACGAATGAAGCAGGCAGGGAATCCGCATTCCGCATTTTGCGATGCCTGCAGGCTGGAGCGCCCGCAATGCATCCATCGCGCATGTGCGAGGCGTTGCGAGGCGTTCGCGGATGTGTGCACCGGGCAAACGAGCCGTGGAACCGACCAGGGAGAGACGATGTCAGCGCGTCAACGATCACTGCGTGAAGCACGCCACATGGACAAGGCCGCCTATGTGGGGGGCGACGAGCGGTTCTACGAATTGAGCTACAACCAGTACCGGCCCAGCGAAGATTTCCGCAGTATCGTTGAAGCGGAGATCGAGGCGGCCGGCATGGCGTGGACGATCCATCGCATCGGTGTCTGGTCGCACCTGGCGACGCATGGCGACCCGGTCGCCGGCAACCTGCCGCCGCAAGGCTGGAAGATCCACGTTTCAGCCACGCAGGAGAACTGCCAGCGGGTGCTGCGCACCGTCACCCGGATGGCCCTGGCCGAGCGCGTGAAGTTCAAGTTCGCCAATGACATGAACACGATGCGCATGATGAGCTCCAAGCGTTGGCCACGCGGTGGCTCAGGCAAGTTCATCACGCTCTATCCGCTGGACCTTGCGGTCTTCACGCGCTTCATCGAGCAGCTGCATGGGGCGCTGAAGGACGAAGATGGCTCGTACATCCTGTCCGATCGGCGCTACAAGGACTGCCGCTGCCTGTATTACCGCTATGGCGGCATGCGCCAGGTGTACCGGCTTGATTTCATCGGCCAGAAGGTGCCGATGCTGGTCGCGCCCGACGGCAGCCATGTTCCCGACCTGCGCAATCCCTATTTCGAGGTGCCTGCCTGGGAAACCGACCCGTTCCCCAGCGAGGATGATCCCGGCGAGATGACGTTGAAGGAGGGCCGCTATCAGGTGCAGGCCGCGCTTGGGTTCTCCAACACGGGCGGGGTCTACCTGGCGTTGGACCAGGTCACCGGGGAGGAAGTGGTCATCAAGGAGGCGCGGCCCCATGTGGAAATGCACGGGGAAGGGCTCGACGCCACCAGCCGCCTGGCACGCGAACGACGCAATCTGGAGTTGCTGGGCCCGGTGGGCGCCTCGCCGCGCTGCCTGGATGCATTCACCGATTGGGAAAACAGCTATCTGGTGGAAGAGCGCCTGGATGCATTCGATCTTCGCGAGCTGATGCTCAAGCATTCGCCGCTGATGAAGGCCCGTCCCAGCGCACGCGATGGTAGTGACTACTACGGGATGTGCGTGACCATCTTCACCGGTCTGCTTCGCGCGGTCGACCGCGCGCACAAGGTGGGAGTGGTGATCGGTGACATCTCGCCGTCCAACATCATGGTCGACCGCAGCGACATGCGTGTGCGCCTGATTGATCTGGAGGCCGCGTTCCTGGACGGCAGCGATGAGTGGGATGACATCCACACGCCCGGATTCCGCCGGATCATGAAGGGTCGCAAGCGCGCCAGCTGTTTCAGGGATGACCGCTATGCGACCGCGGTGGTGATGTTCTACTGCCTGTTCCCGCTGATGGCCATGGCCTACATCCGTACCGACCTGTTCCAGAAGGTGCTGCCGGTGATGATGGAGGATATCGGCTGGCAGCACACGCCCGTGGCCGAGGTCATCCAGGCGCTGGTGGACGACCGTATCGGCCTGGAAGAGGCCGCACAGCTGCTGCAGCAGCCGGCGACCCTGCAGGCGCCGTTCTCGTCGCCGCAGCGCCCGTTACCGGCGCCGCGCCAGTGTATCCGGCGGCTGCTCGCGTTCATGGATGCACACAGCCGGCTGCAGCCGGAGCGGACGCTGTTCCCACTTGATCCGTTCGCGCACTCCACCAACACGATGAGCCTTGGTCTGGGGGCGACCGGTGTGATCCACGCCTTCCATGGGGTGGGTCATCAGCCGTCGCCGGCGGTGATGGAGCGCTATGCGCAGGAGCTGCAGGCCCTGGATCGCACATCGCTACCGCCGGGGTTCCTCACCGGCCTTGCCGGCATCGCCTGGTCGGCGCTGCTGCGTGGCGAGGTGGAACTGGCCCGCAGCCTGCTCGACAGCGCTGACGGCAGTGACCTGTTGCATGCGCATCACTCGCTCTATCACGGCATGGCGGGTATCGGAATGGCGCACCTGGCCATGCATCACGCGACCGGCCTGCCCGGGCATCTCGACAGGGCGCTGTCGCTGGCGCGGCGGCTTGCAGACACCGTCCACCACGGAGAGCGGGGTGCCTACTGGCAGGACGAAGGTGGCGTCCGCATCGGCATGGGTTACGGCCAGGCCGGCGTGGCGCTGTTCCTGCTGAGGCTGTCGCAGCTCAGTGGTGATCCGGCATGGCGCGTGCTTGGCGAGCAGGCACTGCGACACGATCTCTCCTACGGCTTCGAGCTGGAGACCGGAGTGACCACCTTCCCCAGCTCACCGGAAGAGGTCAACACCTATGAACCCTATCTGGAGCAGGGGACTGCGGGCATCGCCAAGGTCGCGATCCGTTACGGCCTGTGGCAGGACGTGAATCGGCTGGTGGATGACTTCCATCGCAAGTATTCCGGCTTCTGCGGCCTGTTGTATGGCCTGTCGGGCATGCTGGATGTGTTTGTCGACGCCCATCTCTACTCCGGTGACCCGAGGTACCTGCAGATGGCGGAGCGACCGTACCAGGGCATCGTCGATCTGTATCTGTTCGAGGAGGAGGAGGGAATGGCGGCGGTGCCGGGCGAGAATCTGTTCCGCATTTCCTTCGACCACGGTACCGGCATCGCCGGAGTGATCCGCGCCCTGCATCGGTACGACACGCTGGCGCCGGATGAGTTCTTCCTGGATGCACTCGATGTGCATGGCGCGGTGGTACGGGAAGTGGACGCAGCCGGGGTGGGGCAGGCGGCGGTTGCATGAATGCGCGCCCGCACCCGGCCGGACAGCCACCTCAGCGCGAGCAGACCGCGCAGCGGCGTAGTGTGCGCGCCATCCTCGCCAGCTTCGCGATCCTGCTCGGCCCCCTCCGCGGGCGCTACCTTGCGGTGGCCGCCACCACCGCGATGTTCGGCGGACTGGGCGGGCTGCTGCATCCGCTGCTGATCCGCGCGATCTTCGACGAGGCCGCCAGCCGGCAGGATTTCAATCGCTTCCTGCTGCTTACCGGTGCATATCTGCTGCTGTGCCTGGTGACCAACCTGGGCAACTACAGCTGCGCGCTGTGGCAGCAGCGCGTGGATAACCGCATCGTGGAGCGGATCGGGACCTCGTTGCTGACCGCCTACTATGGCCGCAGTTATGACGAGGTGGTGCAGAAGGGGGCCGGCTACTATGTGGCGCGGATCCGCTCGGACGTGAAGGATGGCGTGGTGCCGATGCTGTCGGTCGCACGCACCACCCTGACCCAGGCGGTGACATTCGTCGCCTTGATCGCAGCCCTGCTGATCATCTCCTGGCGTGCGTTCCTGGTGCTGATGGCCATCATCCCCATCGCCACCACGGTCAGCGTGCTGGTCGGCCGACGCATCCGCGAGCTGACCGTGGTGGAGCGTGACCGCGAGGCCGAACTGGTTTCTTTGCTGACCCGGGCCGTGTCTGCCTTCAAGATGGTCTGTACGTTCGGCCTCGGCCCCAGGACGGTGCAGGCCCATGACCGCAGCCTGCGCGAGGTGCTGGATTCGACCTACCAGCGCTTCAGGGTGGTGAGGACCCTGCAGGGTGCGAGCGACCTGACGATGGTGATCTCGGATGTCTGCTCGATCTTCGTCGGCGCACTGTTCGTGTTCCGCCAACAGATGACACTGGGTTCGTTCATCGCCTTCATGAACGCCTTCTGGCGCTCAGCCACGACGCTCATCGGCATCTTCAAGAACATTGCCGAGATGCACAGCCACGGTGTGGTGGTGGTGCGGGTGGCGGAGTTCATGACCGCGCCGGCAGCCGCGGCGTCGGCCACGCACATCGAGGGTGGTCTGCTGGCGACGTCGATCGGCTACGGGTACGGCGCCACTCCCGTGTTTTCGGATTTCACCCTGGCCCTTTCACCCGGTGAACGTGCACTGGTGATTGGCGACAATGGCAGCGGCAAGACGACCCTGGCCAACGTCCTGGCCGGGTACTTCCAGCCCGTCGCCGGCCAGCTGCTGCGACCGGCGCGTATCCGCGCCATCACGCTTCCTCTGCAGTTCCCTCCGCTGAAGGTGCGCGACCTCGGCGCCGATCCGGTGCTGCTGGCGCGACTGGGGATGGACGGCGACGGGATCGCCGACAGCCTGCCGGAAACCCTGTCGGCAGGGCAGCAGCAGAAGATCGCCCTGGCGATGGTGCTGGGCGAGGACGCCGACCTCTACATTCTTGATGAGCCGGTCGCCAACCTCGATACGGCCAGCCGCGAGATTGCGATGGACGCGATCTTCGCACGCAGCCATGGCCGCATGCTGGTGATGATCATGCACGGCGCCGAGGCCTACCGCGCCCGATTCGATCACGTACACGAACTTGGCAGGTCCATGTGGCAACCGGCACGGGTCACGCCCGTGCACGTCCGGGGAGAGGCATGACATGAAGTCGATACAGGGTGCAGGAAAGGGTGCGGGCATGCGCAGGCTGGTCTACTGCGCGCAGGTGGCGCTGCACAATACACTGCGGAGCAAGGCCATCACCGCCCTGATGGTGCTGGCCATCGCGGTGGGAATTGGAGCCAGCATGACCACCTTGACCGTGGTCTACCTGCTGTCCGGCGATCCCTTGCCCGGGCGCAGCGGTGACCTCTACTACCCCCAGCTGGATGCCAACCCGAACTCGAAGGGCCGCGAGCCGTACGACGTGCTGGACTATCGCTCGGCCTTCGACCTGTGGTCGTCCGGGCGCGCGGACCAGCAGACACTGGTGGTCACCAACCCGGTCAAGCTGCGGCCCGATCAGGGCAGCGCACCACCGGTCATCCGCTCATCGATCTCCACCACCACCGACTTCGCGACGATGTTCGCGGTGCCGCTGGCGCATGGACGCTGGTGGTCACGCGAGGAGGATGACGCGCGCGCACGTGTGGTGGTGATCTCGTCGGAGCTCAACGAGCAGATGTTCGGTGGGGGCGACAGTGTGGGGCAGACACTGCGGGTCAAGGACACCGCGATGCGCATCGTGGGCGTGCTCGCGCCCTGGCGACCCTCGCCGCTGTTCTACAAGGTGCGGGGCGGCCGCTTCAGCGGCGGCAACACGTCGGGCTTCTTCGCCTCGGCCGATGATCTGTTCATGCCGCTGACCTCCAGCCTGGAGATCAATGACGGCGACTTCGTGCCGTTCACCTGCTGGTCCACGCCGGAGCAGCGCGGCCGGCTGCAGACCGCGCCGTGTGTCTGGGTACACCTGTGGGTCAAGCTGGACAGCGCCGCCAGGGTGGCCGCCTATCAGCGGTTCCTGCAGAACTATGCCGCTGAGCAGAAGGCCCTGGGCCGGATCAGCCACGCCGACAACACGCGGCTGCGCTCATTGATGCAGTGGCTCGACTTCAACCAGGTGGTACCCAGCGACGTGAAGCTGCAGGCCATCCTGGCCTTCGCCTTCCTCGGGATCTGCATTGCCAATGTGGTCGGTCTGCTGCTGGCGAAGTTCCTGCGCTACAGCGGCGAGATCGGCTTGCGTCGCGCACTGGGCGCAAGCCGCGCGGCGATCTTCCTGCAGTGCGTGGTCGAGGCCGCGCTGGTGGGGGCACTGGGTGGCACGCTGGGCCTGTTGCTGACCTGGCTCGGCCTGAGCGCGGTGCGCAGCCAGCCGGTGGCCTATGCGGACCTGGCGCGGCTTGATACCACCATGCTGCTGTTCACCCTGGCGCTGTCGGTGCTGGCCAGCCTGCTGGCGAGCCTGATTCCCGCGATCCGTGCCAGTGCGGTCCAGCCCATCGCCCAACTGAAGCTTCTGTAGAGGAACCACCATGCAGATCGGCATCGTACTTTCGGCCCTGCGCCGGCACCGCCTGGCGACCTTCCTCATCGCGATGGAGATCGCATTGGCCTGCGCCGTGCTGTGCAACGCGATCTTCCTGATGATTGAGCGGAACGCTGCAATGCAGCTGGTCAGTGGCCTGGACGAGTCACGGCTGGGGGTGATCCAGCTCGACGGCATCGATGCCGAGCGCGCCAACGATGTCAACGCGCGGGTCGTTGGTGCATTGCGGGGGCTGAGCGGCGTGACGGCGGCCGGGCTGGTCAGTGCCATGCCGTTCGGCAGCCCGGGCATACGCGCCGGCGTCAACCTGGACGAGGACCAGCAGGTGCCCGGCGGTGTTCTGGATTTCTACCTGGCCGATGCCGTGGCCCTGGACGCGCTGCAGTTGCACCTGGTGGGGGGGCGCATGCCCGGTGCGGACGAGTTCGCACCGACCGATGAACTGGTGCCGGCCAATCCCCCGGCGCTGGTCACCCAGGAGCTGGCCCAACGCTACTGGCCCGGCGAAAACGCCGTGGGCAAGAGCCTGTGGGCGATGGATACCCGGCTGCGGGTGATCGGCGTGGTCGAGCACATGGCCGTATCCCGCCCCGGCCGCGGTGAAGCCAAGGGCTCGGACTGGTCGGTGATCGTGCCCGCATCGCAGGGGCCGCGCCTGACCGGCCGCTATCTGGTGCGCGCCGAGGCCGGCGACATGAACCGCGTAATGCGCGATGCGCAGCAGGCAATCCGCCGTGTCGCGCCGGACGTGGTGTTCGATGTCGAGGGCAGCCGGCGGATCTCCGAACTGCGCGAGCGGCATTTCGAAGGTGACCGGGTCATGATGGGGCTGCTGGGCGGTGTCATCATCGCACTGCTGGCTGCCACTGCCCTGGGCATTGTCGGACTGGCCAGTTACTGGGTGGAGCAACGTCGCAAGCAGATCGGCATCCGCCGCGCGCTGGGGGCCACGCGCACCGATGTGATGCGCTATTTCCAGATCGAGAACCTGCTGATTGTCTCCATCGGCATCGCGGCCGGGGCTCTGCTGGCCTACGCGATGAACCTGACCCTGATGCGCTTCTACGAACTGCCGCGCCTGCCACTGCTGTACCTGCCGGTGAGTGCGGTGATCCTGCTGCTGCTGGGCCAGGCGGCGGTACTGCTGCCGGCGCTGCGTGCCGCGGCCATCGCGCCGGTGTCGGCCATCCGTTCGTTGTGAGTCCCGCAGCGGCCTTGGCCGGTCGCTGCTTTCATCTGCAAGCGAGAATTCCCATGCTCAGGATGCAAGGCGTCAGCAAAGTGTTCCAGGTGGGTGAAGTCATGACCCATGCATTGCGCTCCATCGACCTGTCGGTGCAGGAGGGCGATTTCCTGTCGATTACCGGCCCTTCCGGCTCCGGCAAGTCCACACTGCTGAACATCCTCGGTCTGCTCGAGGGCTTTTCCGGGGGCCACTACGCGATCGGTGGCGTGGATGTTGGCGGCATGCGCGACGCGGCGCTCAGCGCGCTGCGCAACGAGAAGATCGGCTTCGTGTTCCAGGCGTTCAACCTGATTCCGGATCTGACCATCCAGGCCAATGTGGAGGTGCCCCTGCGCTACCGTGGCATGGCGGCAGCCGAATGCAGGCAGCGTGTGGCCTCGGCACTGGCCCAGGTCGGACTGGGCAGCCGCATGTCGCACTATCCCGGCGAACTGTCGGGCGGGCAGCAGCAGCGCGCGGCGATCGCCCGCGCCATCGCGGGTACGCCGGCCCTGCTGCTGGCTGACGAGCCGACCGGAAACCTGGACTCGCAGATGTCGCAGGGGGTCATGGAGATTCTGCGTGAGCTCAACCAGGGCGGCATGACCATCATCATGGTGACGCATGACAAGGAGCTGGCGGCGTGCGCGGGTCGCAGCGTCCACATCGTGGATGGGCAGATCGTCGAGGTCACAGCACAGGCCATGCAGGCGCTGTGCGCCTGAGCTGAAAGAGCGTCACCCGCAAGCAGAAGGGGCGGCCGATGGGCCGCCCCTCCTGTTTTCATCGCACTGCAGGCACAGATCAGAAACGCACGGACCAGCGTGCATTCGCACCATGGTCACGGCTCTCGCTGCCGAACTGGCCGCTGTAGCCCAGCTCCAGCTGCTGGCGCGAGGTGAGCCACGCCGACAGGCCCAGTTCGGCCACCACCGCGTTGTCGGCGATCGGCGCGCCGTTGACCGCGAACGTGGAGCTGCCATTGGCAAACGCAAGGTTGGCGACCTGGCTGCGATCCCCCGAGGCACGACGATAGCCGACGCCCCCGCGCAGGTGCAGCCAGCTGTCCTGCTGGAACGAAGCCTTCAGCCCCTTGTCGAAGCGCACGCCGGCGGTGGCGATCGTGGTTCCGGTGTCGTCCACCTTGCCCTGCAGCGCCGCTGCTCCACCGCGTTCGCTGATGCGCTTGAGGTCCACTTCCACGCGCGCCACCTGCAGGTACGGCTCCAGCCCGGCTTCGGGGCCACCGAAGCGATAACCAGCTTCGATGAAGGCCTGGCGGGTGCGGGCGTCGTAACGCGCGCTCAGGCTGTCACTGAAACCTGCGAAGGCGACTTCACGCGTGCTCTTCACCTCGTGCTTGCTCCACGCCACACCACCGCGCAGGCCGAAGCCGCCCCAGGTGTGGCTGGCATAGGCACCGAAGTGCGTGTTGTCGATCTTCGACTTGGCGCGGCGGTCCTGCTGCTTGACGTCGGTACGGCCGGTACCGGCCAGCACGCCGACCTGCCAGCCGGAGAACTCGCGGTCGATGCCGACCAGCAGGCCGTTGCTGTTGGCCTCGGTGCGGGCGGTGTTGAAGTCACCGTCCAGCCTGCTGTTGCCACCGATGGCCTGCACCCATGCGCCCGTCGCATCACCCACGTCGCTGCCGGGTGCGGCGGCGCCGGCCCGGCGTGACAACGCGGCATCGCGCACGTAGCGGCTGCCCTCGACCAGGGCGATGGCCGTGGCCGGATGCAGCTCGCCGCTGAGGCCATCGAGCACGCCACCGACCTGCTGCGGGAACAGCTGAGTCAGCGGCTTGGGCAGGCCCTGGGCGATCGGCAGCAGGTCGGCGGCGGCCGCCACCGCACGCTGGTTGGGCGTGTTGGCAGCCGTGGCCAGCGAAGCGCCACGGGCAACGTCGATGCGCGTGCCATTGGCACCGTAGGCCAGGCTGAACTGCAGGAAGGGCGAGAACGCACTGAAGTCGGTCTTGGCGAACTGGCCGCTGATGCCACCGTCGGCACGCAAAACGTTGAACTGTTCGCCGAGGTAATACACGCCCGGTTCCGGCAGGGCGACCAGGGTGCCGCCGAGGGTGGCGGTGCCGGTCACGTGCAGCTGGTCACTGCGGCCACCCGGTGCCAGCTCCGCCGCATACACGCCGGTGGCGCCCTGCACGTAGTTGCCGTTGATGGTCAGCGTGCCGATCGAGTTGCCCGGCGCGATGATGCCGTCCACGCGGGTGTTGCCGAGCGTGCCGACGCCCTTCAACAGGCCATTGGCGCCGACCGTGGTGGTGCCACCGGCCTGCGTGCCGTTGAAGGACACCACGCCGCCGTTGACCACCAGGTTGCTGTTATCCAGCACGCCGCTGGTGCTGACCGTGCTGACGCCACCGGTAGTGGTCAGGGCGGTGGAGACCAGGCTGCCGTTGAGCAGCAGCCGGCCACCCTGGACCTCGACCGCCGAGGTGAGCGTGTTGGCGCCGTTCAACTCCAGCATGCCGTCCTGCACCACGGCGCCGTTGAAGCTGTTGTTGCCGCTCAGGCGCAGCCAACCGATACCGGATTTGGTCAGCTTGCCGGGGCCGCCGATGTCGTTGGTCCAGTTGTCCCACGCATCGCCTTCCCAGACCTTCAGGCCGCCGGCCCTCTGGTTCATCACCACGTTGGTGTCCACGCGCAGCGAGCCATAGCCTTCGATGGCCTTGCGCAGGTCGACCATGCCCCAGCCGTAGATTGCATCGATGCCTGGCGCGCCGAGATCGCGTGCGGTGGTCAGCAGCACGTCGCGGACCTGGGCGTTGTCCAGGTACGGGAAGCGCTCCATCAGCAGGCCGAGGGCGCCGGTGATATGGGGGGCGGCCATCGACGTGCCGGTCTTGGTGCCGTAGACGTAGTTGGTGCTCTCGCTGTCGATGATCAGCCGCACGTAGGCGGAGGTGTTCTCGATGCGGCCCTGGATATCGCCGGAGACGATGGTGCTGACGATATCGGTACCGGGGGCCGAGATGCACCAGTTGGCGGCAACCCCGCAGATGCTGGAACTGCCATCGATCACGTAGTCGGTTTCACCTGCGGCGGTGTCGGGCCGGCGGACATTGGCGACCGCCAGCCAGTACGGTTCCAGTTCGGGCTTCCAGCGCGGCATCGAGGCGGTGATGCCGGCAACCGCACCGCTGCCGTTGCCAGCCGACCACACCTGGATGAGAGTGGAGCCCGGGGCATCGCCGTTGTTGGCGTAGATGCTGCCGTACACGCCGTAGTCGGCACCGATGCTGGCGTACTGCTGGTCCAGCGCGGCGGCGGTCATGTTGCGCGTGGAAATGCCCCAGCTGTGATTGATGGCGCGTACACCCTGCGCCTGGATCTGCGCATACATGTCCAGCGTGGCGGCATCATCCGGATCGGTGCGGTACACCGCGCGCGGACGATAGAACCTGTCTGGGTCCAGGCGCCACTCGTAGTAGGTGTCACCGAACACGCGGGCGGCAGTGAGATCCGCACCAAAGGCCACACCATGCATGCCGGTGCCATTGCGGTTGGCGCCGATGGTGCCAAGCACATGCGTGCCGTGATCGGCGTAGCTGAAGCCATAGGGCTGGCCGGCGGCGATCAGGCGTGCCGCCAGTGAGGCCGGAACGCCGGCGCCCAGTCCGTAGTAGTTGTAGCCGGGCTGTTCGCCGCGGGTCTGCCCGCAGGCGCCCGCCCCTGCGACCACGCCCGGCGTCGCACAGTCGGCACCGATGGTGATGCTGGAGGTATTGCGTCCTGCAAACTCCGGATGCGCCAGTGCGGAGCCCGAGTCGAACAGCGCCAGGCGTACGCCCTTGCCGGTCAGGCCGCGCGCATAGGCGTAGTCCGCGCCCATCGCGCCCAGGCCCCAATCGGCGTTGAATTCGTCGCTGCGCCAGCTGGCCGGATCGCCGGGATTGCCAAGAACGGCGTTGCTGCTGGCGGCAGCTGCCGTGGCCGTGGTTGCAGGTGCGGTGCTGGCAGCGGGCTGCGCCCACGCGGCCTGCAGCTGGCGCTGCTGCTGCCAGGCCTCGAGTGATTCGCTGGCCATGGCTGGCAGTGCGGTGGCCAGCAGCAGCGAGCTGGCGACGGCAAGCGCCAGCGGGCGATGCGACAGGGAGCGGGACGAACGGCCGTACAGCGGGTGATTCATCGGACAACTTCCTTGGTTGACGGACAACAAGGCCGTTAAGGAGGGTCTGAACAACGCACTCTGACACTTGGATTTCAGCGTCAGAGCGCCGGACCAGCGTCGATTTGATCAATTTCCCGCCCTTTCAGGCGGTTTCTGGCGGGTTTTCCCGCCTTACAGGCGCACCACCCCCATCGCCGGCAACAGGCGCCGGCGCGCCATCCACAGGTTCGACAGCGCGAACAGCGTCAGCACCTGCGCCGCGTTCTTCGCCAGGCCGCGGTAGCGCACCTTCGTGTAGCCGAACTGGCGCTTGATCACCCGGAACGGATGCTCGACCTTCGCGCGCAGGCTCGCCTTGTACCGCTCCCAGCGCTCGGTGTAACGCCGCTCGCGCGGGTTCTTCATCGCCCGCAACTTCGACGGCTTCTCCGCGATCAGGAAGCCGGCCTCCACATCCTTCAACTCTTCACGCTTGTCGGCACCGGTATAGCCGCTGTCGCCACAGATCGTGTCTTCCCGGCCGTGCAGCAGCCTGTGTACCCGGGTCACGTCGGCCACGTTCGCCGCCGTGCACTCGACGTGGTGCACCAGGCCGGATTCATCATCGACGCCGATGTGCGCCTTCATGCCGAAGTGCCACTGGTTGCCCTTCTTCGTCTGGCACATTTCCGGATCGCGCTTGCCTTCGGCGTTCTTCGTCGAGCTCGGCGCGGCGATGATCGTCGCGTCCACGATCGTGCCCGCGTGCAGGCTCAGGCCCTTGCGCGCCAGATGCGCATTCACCCGCTCGAAGATCCGCCCGGCCAGGCCGTGGGTTTCCAGCAACCGGCGGAAGTGGAGGATCGTGGTCTCGTCGGGAATCGCGTCCACGCCGCCCAACCGCGCGAACCGGCGCATCACCGGCGTGTCGTACAAGGCCTCTTCCATCGCCGGGTCGCTGAGCGCGTACCACTGCTGCAGGAAATGGATGCGCAGCATCGTCGCCAGCGGGTACGGCTGGCGGCCGGGACGGCCCAGCTTCGGGTAGTGCGGCTCGATCAGCGCCAGCAGCGCCTGCCACGGCACCACCTGCTCCATCTCGGCCAGGAAGATCTCCCGCCGCGTGCGCTTGCGCTGGCCCAGGGTCTCGGCATCACCGAACGTCAGCTGCATCGATCGTCACCCCAATCTGGTGCGCTATTGTCGCCTGCAGCAGCGGAGTTGTTCAGACCTTCCTTAACGCCAAGGCATGGCGATATCCCCCAGTAATGTGAAGGGAATTTTATGAACGTGTTAATGTTTTGTGATCGGTGCATGGTGCGGCTCCAGCGGGCAGGGCAACGTGACCCTTCCTTCCGAGGCTTCGGAACCGCCCATGCGTACCGCATTCCGTAAACCACCGTTGGCGATATTGGGCGGTGCCGATCCTGGCAGCGACGCGTTCGAGCGCGCAGCTGGTGGCCAGGTGCCCAGCGTCATCCCGGAAGGCAGCATGCCGCCGGCCGACTGGCCGGCCACGGTGGTGGTGCCCTGTGGCATGGGGGATGCGCGCAACCTGATCATGGCCCTTGCCGGTGATGCCTGCATCGTCAGCGGTGGGCGCGCCTGCACAATCTCGGAGGTTTGGCTGCACAAGCGGCCGCTGCTGCCGCTTGCAGGGGCAGGTGGCGGGTCCGACGCGCTGCCGAACACCCCGCCGGACGAGCGCGGCAATTCGCCGATCCTGCCGTGGCGCAACAGTGATGAGCTGGCCGGGCAACTGCGTGTCCTGGGAATGCTGCAACACTGAGTCCAGCCGCATCCGCCTTCACCCAACGTCCCGTGTGCAGCGCTAAGGTGGCCCGGCCTGGGCTCACCAGGCTTATCAAGGAGTGATGTCGATGCGTACTTTCAGGAAAGTGATCGCCGGTGCTGTGTTCGCGTTGGCCTGCAGCGGCTCGGTGGCCGTGGCCGGACCGGTCCAGCCCTGCGATTTTCCCTGCTGGAAGGCCTACCAGGCGTGTGTAGCCGGTGGGGGTGATGCCATGGAATGCCAGTACGAATACGATCGATGCGTCATGGAGCGCTGCGGCGCGGTGTAAGCCCAGCCATGATCGGCTGATGACGGGCCCCGTCCATGACGGGGCTCTTCTGTTTGTGCGCAGGGTCGGGCACTCTCGGCGCATTCTTCCTGGTGGAGTGGAACATGGCCGTCATGCGTGTCGTCGCCAACATCGCCACGTCTGATCCCGCCCGCGCCGCTGCATTCTATGGCGAGCTGCTCGGCATGCCGGTGGTGATGGACCATGGCTGGATCGTCACCCATGGCGGGCAGGGCAGTGCGCTGGCGCAGGTCAGCTTCGCCAGCGAAGGGGGTTCCGGCGCACCGGTGCCGGACCTGTCTATCGAAGTGGACAACCTGCAGGAGGTGCTGGAACGCATGCACGCGGCTGGCATCGCGCTGGACTATGGGCCGGCCGACGAGCCCTGGGGCGTGCGGCGCTTCTTCGTCCGCGACCCGTTCGGCCGGCTGTTGAACATCCTCGCCCACGCCTGAGCGACGGCGGGCGCTTCAGCGACGGGTGCCGCCACGCTTCGGCGCCGGCGACACGCCGACCATGCGCAGGCAATCGGCCACCACCGCCGCAATGAAGGTGTCGGCGTCCTGCGTGGGCGCAGCGATCAGGTCATCGGTGGCGCCATGTACGCCGGCATAGATCAGCGAGGCCGTGATCTGCGGTGCCGGCAGCTGCCACAGGCCTGCACGGGTGCCCGCCTCGAGGATGTCGAGCAGCTGCTGCTGGATGGCGTTGCGCTCGGCATTGCCGCGCTGGTGGTGGTGATGGTTGGCGTAGACGACGTCGTGCAGTGCGTGCGTGCGCACATAGGTCTCGATGTTGGCGCGGATCCAGGCGCACAGTCGCGCCACGCCATCGTGGGCAGGCTGCTGCTGAACGGCATGGTCGACCTCGGCCATGAACTGCAGCGTGTAGCGCTGCGCCAGCGCCTGCAGGATCTCGGTGCGCGAGGCGAAGTAGGTATAGAACGTGCCCTTGGCCACGTCGGCGGCGGCCACGATGTCACTGATGGTGGTCGCTTCCACGCCCTGTGACAGGAACAGCGCCTGCGCGGCGTCCATCAGCTCTTCCTGGCGGGTTTCAGCGGGTTTGGTGCGGGGCCTGGCGACTGCGGGAATCTGCATGGGGCGGGGTCCGGGTGCGACGGTCGCCATTCTAGCTTCCTCCGGCAATGACTGACCGCCGGTCATTGACTGACGGTCAGTCAGCAAACTACGATGCGCGCACGCTCCCTCCCGGCATCCGCACATGCAACGCTTCCGACGGCCGGCCCTGGTGCTGGCGGCCTACCTGGGCACCTTCCTCGCCTCGCTGGACATCAGCATCGTCAACGTCGCGCTGCCGACGCTGCAGCAGGCACTGCACACCGACATGGCCGGGCTGCAGTGGGTGATCAACGCCTATGCCATCGCCCTGTCCGCAGTGATGCTGTCGGCGGGGCCGCTGGGTGACCGCTATGGCCACCGCCGCATGTGGCTGCTCAGCGTGGCGACCTTCACCGTGGGCTCGCTGCTGTGTGCCTGGGCAGGCAGTCTTTCCGCACTGGTGGCAGGGCGGGCGGTGCAGGGGGTGGCCGGCGCCCTGCTGATCCCGAGTGCGATGCCGATCCTCAGCCATGCATTCCCTGATCCGCGCCAGCGTGCACGCGCGATCGGGGGCTGGTCGGCGTTCAGCGCGCTGGCGCTGGTGCTGGGGCCGCTGCTGGGAGGCGAACTGGTGCAGCGCGCAGGTTGGCCCAGCATCTTCCTGATCAACCTGCCGCTGGGCCTGCTTGCACTCGCGCTGGGGGCCTGGGGCATTCCTGAGCGACGGCATCCGCAGCACGCCGCGCTGGACCCGGCCGGGCAGCTGCTCAGCATCGTCGCGCTGGGTGCACTCAGTTACGGCCTGATCGCGATCGGCGAGCACGGCCTGCTGGCACCTTCGACCCTGCTGGCGCTCGGCATCGCAGCATCCGGCCTGGCGCTGTTTGCGTGGGTCGAGCGCCGCGTGGCGCGGCCGCTGCTGCCGCTGGACCTGTTGGCGAAGCCGGGTTTCGGCATGCTCAACCTGGCCTCGTTCGTGCTTGGATTCACCGCTTATGCGAGCCTGTTCTTCCTGTCGCTGTTCTTCCAGCAGGCGCAGGGACATGGGGCTGCGCAGGCCGGTGCGCAGCTGGTACCGCAGTTCGTGCTGATGGCGGTGGTGTCGCTGCTGTTCGGCCGTCTGGCGGCGTGGTTCGGGCTGCATGCCGCGCTGGTGACGGGCTATGCAATGACAGGCATGGCGCTGTGTGCGATTGCCACGTTCGAGCCGACTACAGCGCACGGCCAGGCCAGCGCACTGCTGATGCTGCTCGGCACTGGCATGGGGCTGGCGGTACCTGCGACCGGCATGGCAGTGATGTCATGCGTACCGGCCGAGCGTGCCGGCATTGCGTCGGCCACGATGAACGCGCTGCGCCAGGCGGGCATGAGCCTTGGCATCGCGCTGCTGGGCAGCCTGATGGGCCTGCGCGCGGTACGCCAGTTCACTGCGACCGCGCAGGCGGCAGGGCAGCCCGCAGTGGCCGCACAGGCGCGCACGCTGATCCTGCAGCCGTCGTCACTGCTGCCGGGGACGCAGATACTGGCCTGGTACCGCGGCGCGATGGCCAGCGGTTTCGGCTGGGCGATGGCTGTCGCCGGCGTGCTGGCCCTGTTGGCGGCGCTCGCCCTGTACCGCCAGTGCAGGCGCGCCTGAGTACGCTGCGGTCAGCCCTGCTGGCGTTGCGGCCCTTCCTTCGTCGGCGCGGGTTCGGCCGCGTGCTGCCGCTGTTGCCGTGCATTGGCGTGGCGCGCGTGCCCGCCTTCGCGGCCGATCGCTGCCATGTGCTGGCGATTGCGGCTGATCGCCTCGCCGCCCTTGCGGCCTGCCACGCGTGCCTCGGCCGGGCTGAACTCATGTGCATTGCCGGACGCATGCGCGGCGCGTCCACCCTTTGCGGCGATCGCGCGCTGCTTGTCCCGGTCCATCGAAGCGAAGCCACGATGGGAGGTGCCGTGATGCTGGTCAGCCATGTGAAGGCTCCCGGTGCATGGAAGGGGAGCTCATCCTTGCGTGTGCCCGGCTAAGGCAGTGTCCGCACCGGCGGTGCTGCCCTCACGCCACGCCGCACTGGCTTTCACGGCGCAACTACGCCGCTGCGCGATGAGCGCCGCTTGGCTAGGATGGACCGGCATGGCGGATGACCGCCCAGACAGGAAAGGACGCCGTGAACAGATTCGGATGGTTTGTACTGCTGGCCTGCGCTGCACCGGCCCATGCGGACACTGCGCTGCTGAGCGGCAGTTTCGTTCACTTCGGTTACTCGTCCACCGATGAGCAGCTGCCAGCGGCGCAGCTGCCGCTGTTCCTCGACGAACTGCGGGACCTGGGCAACGACACGCTCATCATCGGCCAGACCCGCGCCACCCGTGCCGGCGTGGGCTGCGCCAGCAGCGCGCAGGATTTCGAATGGATCGCCGGCTTCCCGGCCAAGCTGGGCACGGTGCTGGACGCGGCCGCAGCGCGTGGGATGAAGGTCGTGGTCGGCACCACCTACAGTTCGGGCCAGTGTGCGGCGTTCTGGCAGGGCTCGAACGCTGCAGCGGTGGCGCAGGACGCAGCGCAGTCGATGGCGCAGCTGGCCCAGCAGTACGCGATGCATCCGGCATTCGCCGGCTGGTACATCACCGATGAGCCCGCGCAGGTACCGGCCGATCGTGCGTCGTTCTATCGTTCAATCGTTTCCACACTGAAAGCGGCGACGCCGTCCAGGCCGGTGATGGTGGCGCCCTATCTGGCATCCTCCAGCGTCGACCCGGCCAGCGTGGCCAGTGCTGCGCTACGGTTCCGCTCTGCCACGGGGGTCGACGTGCAGATCTGGCAGGACGGCATCGGCGCGGCGTCGCACGCGAAACTGTTCCAGTGGGATCGACCGGGCTATTCCACCGAGCAGTACTACCAGGCGTTGTCGGCGCAGCTGGGCGCCAGCGCTGTGTGGGCCGACATCGAGCTGTTCAACCATGGCAGCCCGCTGTTCCTTGATACCGGTAACGGCCTGTCCGGTGCATACCGGTCGGCGTCGGTGCAGCGCATCAACCAGCAGTTGTGGAGCGCGCGTTCGGCTGGCAAGCGCGTTGCCTGGCTCAACCAGTACCACATGTCCGAAGTGGTCGGCCCCGGCCAGGGCTACGGCGAGGCGACGCGGATGATGAACACCTATCGCGGGTTGTACGGGCTGGGTGCCTCGTACATCGTCGATCCGGTGCAGACCACCTATCACTACAGCGTGGCGCCGGCGACCAGCTATCCCGACGGCAGCGGCCATGAGCTGTTCGACCGCCGGGTAGGCGACCCGCGCAATCCGATGGACGCGGGCTGGGTAGGCGTGCACGGCAACGTCAGCATCACCATCGATCTGGGCCAGCGCCGACGGGTGGACTGGATCGGCCTGCATACGATGACCCGCCCGGCCTGGGGCATCGTCACGCCGACTTCGGTGGAGGTGATGTGCGCCGAGCCCGGAACTGCCGCGGTAACCATCGGCACGCTGTCGGCACCCTTCACCCAGTCCGGCGTGATGGGCTCGACCGAAGAGGAGTACGTGCTCGGCAATGCAGCCCCCCTGGCTGCGCAATGCCGCACGCTGGAGCTGCGCGTGGCCAACGGCAGCTGGACATTCCTCAGCGAGATCGAGATGGCTGCAGAGCAGTAACGCCTCAGCGCCGGCGGGCGTCCTGCAGGCGCTGTGCGAAGGGCCGTTGTTCGAGCGCCACCAGTGCTTTGCGCAGCACCTGCTCCAACGACTGCCCCAGATCGGCATCGAGGCTGCGTGCCGCCACTGCGGTGGCCTGCCATTGCGCCTGCAGCACAGGCATCGCGCGCTGCGCGCGCGGGCTCAACTGCAGGATGCGTTCGCGCCCGTCGTCACCATTGGCAGTGTGCAGCCAACCATCGCGCACCATCGCCGCCACGGTCTGGCTGAGCGCCGAATGGCTGAGCCCGCAGGCCAGCGCGAGGTCCTTGATCCGGCAGGGGCCCTGCGCCATCAGCGTGCGCAGCACCGGCGTGTAGCGCGGCCGGTAGTCCAGTTGCAGGTGCCGGTAGGCCTGCTCGACGGCCGGGTCCAGCTGGTCGAGCAGGGCGCGCAGCAGGGTACCCAGTGTGGCGTGTTGGAGATCCATGAGTGGGATGATATATAAGCGCTTATATATCCTCAATGCGGGGTGGATGATGGCGGTCTCCTGGATGCTCGGCGCGCTGCTGGCGACGGCCTGCCCGGCGCAGGATGCGGTGCTGCAGGCGGCCGCCAGCGCCGTGCAGGCGCAGTACCTGGACGAGGCGGAGGCCGCCCGTATCGCCGATGCCCTGCGCAGCTGGTCGGCGCAGCAGCGGTATGCGGACAGCTGTTCGGATTCTGCTGCGTTCAGCGCACGCCTGAACCAGGACCTGGACATGTTCGATGGCCACTTCCACGTTGAGCGCGTGGACGCAGCTGCCGGCCAGGACGACTGGTTGATGGCCTGGCGTGCCGATGCCCGCAGCAATGGTGCCGGTGTGCGCGAGGTGCGGGTGCTGGAAGGCAACGTTGGCTACCTGCGGCTGAGTACCTTCTATCCGCTGGATCTGGCGCGGCCGAAGTTCGCTGCGGCCTTCACGCTGCTGGCCGACACCGATGGCCTGGTGTTGGATCTGCGCCAGAACGGGGGAGGCGACGATGCAAGTGCCGACCTGCTGGTGCGCACGCTGCTGGACGCGAAGATCGGCGCGGTGCAGCAGCTGGACCAGCGTGGCCGGCGCACGCCGGCACCGCTGCCGCCTGCCAGCCTGCCTGTGTACCTGAAGCCGCTGGTGGTGCTGATCGACCGGCGTACCGGTTCGGCGGCCGAGTTCGTCGCCTATTCGCTGCAGGCCCTGGGCCGCGCGCGCATTGTCGGCACGCGCAGTGGCGGTGCCGCGCATATGTTTGGTGATCCTGTGCTGCTGCCCGATGGCTATCAGATCAGCATTCCCGACCGGCAACCGATCAATCTGTGCACCGGCGGCAATTGGGAAGGCACCGGCGTGAGGCCTGATGTGGCCGGCGGCGACGATCCGCTGTTCATCGCGCGGCAACTGCTGGCGCCTGCGAGGTCGTCAAGATGAACGCACGATTGCATGGCTGTCCTATCGCAGATGCGCGAATGCATGCCTAGAATCGAAGCATCCCGGTAGTTCCCGGGCGCTTCGAGTGAATGGACTCAATGAAGATTCTGTTGACCGGCAGTTCCGGGCGCATCGGGCGCGCGATCTTCGGTGCGTTGGCGGCCGCCCACGAAGTGGTGGGGCTGGACCGCAGCCCGTTCGCCACCACGCGCATCATTGCCGATGTCACCGATCGCCAGGCGGTCACGCGTGCGGTGCAGGGCGTGGACGCGGTCATCCATACCGCGGCCCTGCATGCTCCGCATGTCGGCCTGGTGCCGGACGCGGTATTCCAGCAGATCAACGTGGAGGCAACCGCGCACCTGCTGCAGGCCGCACGCGAAGCCGGCGCACGGCGTTTCGTGCTGACCAGCACCACCGCGCTGTACGGCCATGCCGTGGTAGCCGGTGGCTGCCGTTGGATCGACGAAGACACCGAGCCACTGCCGCGCACGATCTACCATCGCACCAAGCTGCAGGCCGAGACCCTGGCTGAAGCTGCCGCCACGCCGGGCTTCAGCGTTCGCGTGCTGCGCATGGGCCGGTGCTTCCCGGAACCGCCCGAGCGCATGGCGATGTTCCGCCTGCATCGCGGCATCGACGCCCGCGATGTGGCCAGCGCACACGCTGCACTGCTGCTCGACGAAGGCGCCCGATTCGCCCGCTATCTCGCCTGCGCACCGACGCCGTTCCGGCGCGAGGACTGCCTGGAACTGGCCACCCACCCGCGCAGCGTGCTGGCCCGTCGCGCGCCGCAGCTGCTGGCCGAGTTCGAACGCCGTGGCTGGCCGCTGCCATTGAGCATCGACCGTGTCTACGACAGTGCCCGCCTGCGCAGTGAGCTGGGCTGGCAACCGTGCTTCGGGCCGGACGACGTGCTGCAGCAGTATGCCGTCGGCAGCATCGAGGTACTGCCGCGCGCGCAGTGGATCAAGGACCGCGTGGCCGAGTGAGGCCATCGCGACGGACGGGTGGCTGACCCGACCCTGAGCAGATTCAGGAATGTGCAGGCCGGTCGCCTCAACCTCGTTGGCGGGCGGCCGCTAACCCGGTGCGCTTCCAGCGCCGGGCCCGCCCGGCGGCCGGTGGCCTGCGCGACGGATCGCGCGCCTGCGCGGTGCCTTCGTGGTGCCGGTCGTCCTGAACTGCCTTGCGGACCCTCCCATGCCTTCTTCCCGTTCCGCCGCTGCCCGCCGCCCGGGCAGCATCGCCCACAAGCTGATGCTGGGCACCGCCGCGATCGCGCTGCTGTGCTTCGGCCTGACCGCGTTCCTGATCTACCGACAGGCCAGCGCCAGCCTTATCAGCGCCTCGCGCCAGACCATGACCAGCGAGGCGACCGCTGAGGCGCGCCAGGTGGCGGCCGATCTGGGCACCGCCTTTGCCAGCAACGATGCCATGGTTGAAAGCGTGCTGGCCCAGCGCGCCCGTGGTGACGTGCCCGACCGCGCCAGCCTGGCGGCGGTGCTGGGCGAGCAGCTGCGCGCCCATCCCGAATGGCTGGGCAAGAGCACCATGTGGGAGCCCGATGCCTTCGACGGCAAGGATGCCGAGTTCGTCAACACCGAGGCGCACGATGCCACCGGCCGCTACATGAGCTACTGGGCCTGGCAGGAGGGCAAGCCGCAGCAGTCGGTGATGACCGATTACACCGAGACCGCCAGCGGTTCCGGTGACTGGTACATGGTGCCCAGCCGCGACAAGCTGCCGAAAGTGAGCGAACCGTATGCCTACGACATCGCCGGGCAGCAGGTGCTGATGAGCACGCTGAGCACGCCGATCATCGAGAACGACAGGTTCCTCGGTGTGTTCACCGTCGACTTCTCGCTGGCAGCGTTGCAGAAGCACCTGGCCACGCTGAAGCCGATGGGGGCCGGCCGCGTCGAACTGCTGTCGCCGAAGGGCGTGGTGCTGGCCTCGGCCAATGCCGCCGAAATCGGCAAGCCTCGCAACGACGCACTGACCCGCAGCATGCTGGCCGAGATCGCCGCCGACCGCCCCTTCGAGGCCTTCAGCCCCGATGCGGCCGGCAACGTGCGCGTGTATGTGCCGCTGCGCGTGGGCGATGCCCCGCAGCGCTTCGCGCTGGGCGTGGTGATGCCGCATGCGGTGATCGTGGCCGAAGCGCGCCAGCTGCTGTGGCTGACCCTGCTGGTCGGCGTGATCGCCGCGCTGACCCTCAGCGCCGGTGTCTACATACTGCTGCGCCGCCTGGCGATCCGCCCGCTGGCCGAAGCGGTGCGCGTGGCCGGTGACGTCGCCGCCGGCAAGCTGGACAGCACCCTGCCGGCGCGCAGCAACGACGAAGTGGGGCGCCTGCTGGACGCGATGCAGGGCATGCGCGGCCAGCTGCAGGCGGTGATGGCTGCGCAGGCCGAAATGGCGCGCCGCCACGATGCCGGTGAACTCAGCTACCGCATGGATGCCGCGGCGTTCCCGGGCGAGTACGGCCGCATGGTGGCCGACAGCAACCAGCTGGTGGCCTCCAGCAACGCGGTCACCCAGCGCCTGGTTGAAGTGATGCAGCGCTATGCCGTCGGCGACCTCAGCGTGGACATGGAGGCGCTGCCGGGCGAGAAGGCGGTGTTCACCGCTGCGATGGCGACCACCAAGCGCAACCTGGCCGCGATCAACGAGCAGATCCAGCAGCTTGCCGCTGCGGCCGCCGCCGGTGACTTCGCCGTGCGCGGTGATGCACTGCGCTTCGACCACGATTTCCGCCGCATGGTGGAGACCCTCAACACCATGATGGAAGTCAGCGACCACAACCTGGCCGCACTGTCGACGCTGCTGCGCGCGATCGCCGCCGGTGACCTCAGTACCCGCATGCAGGGTGACTTCCATGGGGTATTTGCGGTGATGCGCGACGATGCCAACAGCACCGTGCAGCACCTGACCCAGATCGTCGGCCAGATCCAGCAGTCGGCAGCCAGCATCCGCCTGGCCGCCGGCGAGATCGCCGCCGGCAACAGCGACCTGTCGCGCCGTACCGAACAGCAGGCTGCCAACCTGGAAGAAACCGCCGCGTCGATGGAAGAACTGACCTCCACCGTGCGCCAGAACGCCGACCACGCGCTGCAGGCCAACGCGCTGGCCGGTTCCGCGGCGGGCGTGGCCAGCGAAGGCGGCCAGGTGGTCAGCCAGGTGGTGCACACCATGGAGCAGATCGAGGCGTCTTCGCAGCGCATCGCCGAGATCATCTCGGTGATCGATGGCATTGCGTTCCAGACCAACATCCTGGCGTTGAACGCGGCAGTGGAAGCGGCGCGCGCCGGTGAGCAGGGCCGTGGCTTCGCCGTGGTTGCCAGTGAAGTGCGCGCGTTGGCGCAGCGTTCGGCGGGTGCTGCGAAGGAGATCAAGGAGCTGATCGACGCCTCGGTGGCCCAGGTCGGTGCCGGTGCGCAGCTGGTGCACGGCGCGGGGCGCACCATGCAGGACATCGTCGGTCAGGTCGGTCGGGTCAACGAGATCATGGCCGAGATCTCGGCCGCGTCGCGCGAACAATCGGCGGGCATCGAGCAGGTCAACCAGACTGTGGTGCAGATGGACGAAACCACCCAGCAGAACGCCGCGCTGGTGGAGGAAGCCAGTGCCGCCGCGCGCGCGATGGAGGAGCAGGCCGAGCAGCTGGCGGTGGCGGTGTCGCGCTTCCGCCTGCAGGCCGAGCCGGCGGCCGTGGCACGCCGCGCGGCCTGATCGCGCAAATGAAGACGCCCGGCGGGGGCCGGGCGTCGGTTGCATCCTTGCCGCGCATCCCTGCGCCGGTCTGATGGCTTAGAACATTCCTTCAAACGGGTTCCAGCTGGCGCGACCTTCCACCTTCTCCAGGTAGTAGCTGTAGTTGGTGCTGGAGGCGACCAGCAGATTCATCGCGATGAACAGCATGCGCCCGACGACGTCGGGAAGGAACATGCTGACGATGGCCAGCGCGATGTTGATGCCGATGACCACCAGCGCCTTGCGCCACATGCCCAGGATCAACAGGTAGATCGCACCGAAGAACAACGCGAAGAAGTTCAGGTTGATCTTCAGGCGGTCACCGAACGACAGCGCCTTCCAGGCCTGCTTGAAACCGGGATTCTTGGGCGCGCCATGCTGGCGGAAGAAGTTGAAGCGGAACTGCCACTTCGGGCTGAACTGGGACAGGTCAGTGGTATTCATTTTGGGGAAACATCCCTGTGAGAAAACGTTTTCATGATAAGGCAAGTCCTATTCAGGATCCAAGGGCTGCCGTCAAAAATGTGACGCGTGCCGTGTTCCACGTGCTGCGGCCGGGTGCCGCACCGTCACCCGCCCGCCTTGTTTTTAGGATAGGGTGCGCAGTTCCGCTGCCGCCCCGGTTGGACCCGTGCGGCGGCGGGATGTCCATGGAGGTTGCATGACCACACCTGCTACACCGGAAAACGCACCGGGACCGGTGCTCCTGCCGACACCTGAAGTGGTGCAGGCACAACAACTGCTCGCACGCCAGCAACTGGCGGTGGCGATGGACCGTGCGCGCACGGCCGCCACGCGGGACGCGGCACCGGCCGCGCTGGAAAGCGAGTAACCCGCAATACCGTCGATCGCGCTGGCATGTCGCCAGCGCGATCACGGCGCGTGCCGCCGGTCAGAAGCGCGCGGTCATGCTGAGGAAGTAGCTGCGCCCGGCGACGAAGTAGTCGGTGGAGCCTTCCGCATACAGCTTCTTGTCGGCCAGGTTGCTGACGCCACCGCGCAGGGTCAGCACCTCGTTGACGTTCCATGCGACGGTCAGGTCATACAGGGTGTAGGCCTTGAGGAAGGTCGTGGCGGTGCCGGTCTGCTTGCCGGTGTACTGCGCCGACAGGCTGCCGGAGAACACCGTATTCGGCGACCAGTCCAGCGACGAGTAGCCGGAGAATTCCGGCGTATCGATCAGGTTGCGGCCGGTGGTCAGGTTCCTGGCTTCCTTCATCCAGGTTGCCGAGGTGCGCCAGCGCCACTGCTCGCCGAAGCGGACGTTGAAGTTGCCTTCCATGCCGCTGGTGCGCGCGCGCTGCACGTTGCTCATGCGCGTCCACCAGATGCCGTTGAAGCGGCCCAGCGGTGCGTATTCGATCTTGTTCCGGAAGTCGGTGTGGAAGTAGGTCACGCCAACATCGATCAGGTCATTGTCGAAGCTGATGCCGATCTCGCGGTTGGTGCTGGTTTCCGGATCCAGGTCCGGGTTGCCGGCCATGTAGCACCCGCCGCGGGTATAACCCAGCGGGATCAGCGAGGTGCAGCCACGGCCGCCGGACTGGGTGGCAGCGGTGGCCGAGTTCTCGGTCAGGCTGGGCGCACGGAACCCCTTGGAGACGCCACCGCGGATGGTCCACTGTTCGGCCGGATGCCAGACCAGGTACGCACGCGGGCTGACGTGGCCGCCGAACTTCTCATGGTGGTCCAGGCGCGCGCCCACGGTCAGGGCCAGGGTGCGGTGCAGCTTCAGTTCGTCTTCGACAAACAGCGCCCAGGTATCCACTTCCAGGCTGGAGCCGCTGACGGCGTTGCCGGCGTAGTCGATCGGCGCACGGCCGATGGTATCGGTGTTGGTCAGTTCCTGGCGCTTCCACTGCCCACCCACGGCAAACTGGTGTTCAACGCCCAGGGTGAACGGCGTGGTCAGGCTGCCTTCGATGATCGTGTCGGTGGCCTCTGAGCGGCCGGTGGCGCCGATGTCGTTCTTGTATTCGGTCCAGTACGCGCTGAGCCTGGAGGTGCCGAAGCTCCACGTGCCATCGTGGTTGAGCGCCAGCGAGCTGCGCTTGAGCTCACTGGCTCCCCAGGCGCCTTCGTCCTGCTTTTCCAGCGACGCATCGATGAAGGCCTGCTGCACGCCATGGCCGGCTTCCAGCGACAGTTCCTGTGCGTCGCTCAGCTTCCACTGCAGCAGCGCATCGACAGTGCGGTCCTTCTCGCCGGCGTAGGCATTGCCGTAGACACCGTGGTTGGACTGGTCCGAATCACGGCGCATGCTGTTGGCACCGATGCGCAGGGCGAAGCGTTCGCCCAGTGGGCCGGAGAAGGTCGCGCCGATCTGCTGGGTATCGCCGCGCTTGCCATCACCGGGACGGGTGTAGCTGTGGGTGGCGCTGCCGTTCCATTCGTCGCCGATGCGCCGGGTGATGATGTTGATCACCCCGCCCATGGCGTCGGAGCCGTACAGCGAGGACATCGGCCCACGCACCACTTCGATGCGTTCGATCTGGTCGGGCGAGATCCAGTTCAGGTCCTGGCGGCCGAGGTCGGGGCGGTAGTTGGTCGCGGCCGAGCTGCCCATGCGCTTGCCGTCCACCAGCACCAGCGTGTAGTTGGACGGCATGCCGCGCAGCTTGATCTTGGACTGTTCGCCGACGGCGCTGAGGCCGCCGGTCACGCCCGGCACGCGGCTGAGCAGGGTGGCCAGGTCGGGAACCGGCTGGCGCTCGATGTCCTCACGGCTGATCACGCTGATGCTGGCCGGGGCATCCTTGATCCATTGCTGGCTGCCCGAGGCGGTGACCACCACGGTATCCAGATCCTTGGTGGAGGCATCGGCGCCGGCCTCTGCAGCGGCCAGGCCTGGCAGGGCCAGCAGGCAGGCGGAGGCCAGGGCAGGGGCCAGGCGGGTGCGCGGCAGGCGCGCGGAACGGGAACGGGACGATGGGGACATGGCGGCTTCCATGGGAGGTGGGGTGACCCGGTGGAAGCAGCAGGCGCAGGCAGACAGCAGGCAGCCACCCTTCCGTGGGTCGTCGGTGCGCGCGGTGTGGACCGGCGCAGCTGGGTGGGTCGCGGCCGTGCGGAAGACGGTGACCTGCCTGGTTAATGAAATGATAACCGTTCGCGTTTGATACGATCCAGTACCCGGGGCGATGCAATGACATCTGGCCATCCCCCGACGTGATCGCCTGCTATTTGCTGAATGGGGATAAATCCCGGCGTAGGCCTTCGCACCCGGCTTACATCCAGCGCCCTAGACTGGGCCGCATTTTCGATTCCGCCCCGTTGGAGATCGTGTGGGTTCCGGTAGTGACAGACATCGACTGTGCGGCCTGAAGCCGACACAGTCTGGACAAGTGCGGGCGCCGGGAAAGCGCGCCGGGAACCTTGGTGCATGCAGCCCGGCCGGGATGGCCGGCCGTGCCGACGGCGCGGAGTAGGCGGCGATGGGGGTGCAGACCATCCATGCGGAAGCAGAAACGCCCCGGCTCGACGCCGGCTGGGCGCTGCTGCCCGCTGAATCTCCGTTGCAGATGCCCGAACAGACCCTGCGCGAAGGTGCACTGAAGGTCCGGCGGCATCGCACGTCGCCGCGCCTGATCGGCCTGCGCCGGCTGTACGTCTTCGGTGGCACGCTCGGCATGACCGCCGTGGCCACGCGGATGATGTGGCGGGTGCTGTCGGCCAATGGCATCAGCGTGCTCGAAGCCTGCCTGCTGGTGCTGTTCGTTGGCCTGTTTGCCTGGATCGCCCTGTCTTTCGCCAGCGCCCTGGCCGGCTTCCTGACCGCCGTGTTCGACCGTGGCTATCGCCTCGGCATCGACCCGGACAAGCCGCTGCCGACCGTGCACAGCCGCACCGCGCTGCTGATGCCGACCTACAACGAAGACCCGCGCCGCCTGCTGGCGGGCCTGCAGGCGATCTACGAGTCGGTGGCGGCCACCGGCCAGCTCGGCCGATTCGATTTCTTCGTGCTCAGCGATACCCGTCGCGAGGACATCGCCGCTGCCGAGGAGCGGGTGTTCGGCGAGCTGCGCGAGCGGGTGCCGGACGGCCAGACCCGCCTGTTCTACCGTCGCCGTGGTGACAACAGCGGGCGCAAGGCCGGCAACATCGCCGACTGGGTCCGTCGCTTCGGCGGTGCCTACCCGCAGATGCTGATCCTCGACGCCGACAGCCTGATGACCGGCGACAGCATCGTGCGCCTGGTGGCCGGCATGGAGCACAACGCCGACGTCGGCCTGATCCAGACCCTGCCGTCGGTGATCGGCGGCCGCACCCTGTTCGCACGCATGCAGCAGTTCGGTGGCCGCGTGTACGGGCCGGTGATCGCCCGTGGCGTGGCCTGGTGGCATGGCGCCGAGAGCAACTACTGGGGCCACAACGCCATCATCCGTACCCGCGCCTTCGCCGACCACGCCGGCCTGCCGGCGCTGCCGGGGCGCAAGCCGTTCGGCGGCCACGTGCTCAGCCATGACTTCGTCGAAGCAGCGTTGATGCGTCGTGGCGGCTGGGCCGCGCACATGGTGCCCTACCTCGGTGGCAGCTATGAAGAGGGCCCGCCGACGCTGACCGATCTGCTGGTTCGCGACCGCCGCTGGTGCCAGGGCAACCTGCAGCACGGCAAGGTCGTGGGCAGCCGCGGCCTGCACTGGATCAGCCGCACGCACATGCTGATCGGCATCGGCCACTATTTCACCGCACCGATGTGGGCAATGCTGATGCTGATCGGCATCGCCATCCCGCTGTTCCAGGAGGGCATCGACTTCAATGCCCTGCTGCACCTGTCGCCCAGCGTGTACTGGCGCGCACAGGACGAAGAGCAGGTGGTGCGCCTGTTCGCCGCCACCATGGCGGTACTGCTGCTGCCCAAGGTGCTGGGCTACCTGGCGATGCTGCTGGACCCGGTCGACCGCCGCGGCTGCGGCGGTGCGATCCGTGCCTTCGTGTCGATGCTGGTGGAGACCGTGCTGGCCGCGCTGATGGCGCCGGTGGTGATGTACGTGCAGTCGCGGGGCGTGGCCGAAGTGCTGTCCGGCCGCGATTCCGGCTGGGATGCGCAGCAGCGTGACGACGGCGGCATCTCGTGGCTGGCACTGATCCGCGGCTACGGTGGCCTGGGTGTGTTCGGCGCCTTCATGGGCGTGCTGGCCTGGGCCGTGTCGCCGTCGCTGGCGGCGTGGATGGCGCCGGTGGTGATCGGCATGGTATTGGCCATTCCGGTGGTGGCGCTGACCTCCTCGCGTGGTCCGGGCGCCTTCCTGCATCGCCTGGGCCTGCTGGACATTCCCGAAGAGAACATCCCGCCACCGGTACTGGTCCGCGCCGCGCAGCTGCGGCGCGAAGCGGCCGAGCAACCGCCGCTGTACTGATTGCCCCACGCCAGCGGCATAATGCGGCTCGAACTTGAAGGAGCCGCATCATGCTGCAAACGGTGGAACAGGAAACCGGCGCCTCGCCGCAGTGGTCGGTGATCTGGCTGCACGGCCTCGGCGCCGATGGCCATGATTTCGCGCCGATCGTGCCGGAGCTGGTGCGGCCGCACTGGCCGGCGCTGCGCTTCGTGTTCCCGCACGCACCGGTGCGGCCGATCACGATCAACAACGGCGTGCCCATGCGCGGCTGGTACGACATCGTCGGCATGGACTTCCGGTCGCGTGCCGACATGGCCGGCGTGCAGGAATCGGTGGTGCAGCTGGACGCGCTGATCGCGCGCGAGATCGAGCGTGGCGTCGCGGCGGAGAAGATCTTCCTGGCCGGCTTCTCGCAGGGTGGTGCGATCATCCTGACTGCTGCGCTGTCGCGTACCGCGCCGCTGGCCGGCGTGATCGCCCTGTCCACCTATCTGCCCGAAGCCGACAGTGCCACGCGCGTTGAAGGCGCGGTGCAGGTGCCGGTGTTCATGGCCCATGGCAGTGGCGACCCGGTGATTCCGCAGGCCGTGGCGGCCCACAGCGCACAGGCGCTGCGTACGCTGGGCCTGGACGTGGCGTGGCACAGCTACCCGATGGCCCACCAGGTCTGTGCCGAGGAAATCCAGGCACTGGGTGACTGGCTGCAGGAACGGCTGGGCGCGGCCTGAGCCATGCCCCTGGCCAGCCCATCGCCGTGGATGCCGGAACTGTGCCGCCTGCCGCGGCTGGCGGCGATGCTGGGCCTGGCCGAGCTGGTGGTGGTGGTGCTGGCGCTTGCGCCGGATGGCAGCCGCCACTGGACCGTTGGCGAGCTGCTGTCGGCCAGCGGCTTCGCGCTGTGGCTGGCGCTGGCCGTGACCGCCAGCCTGTGCCTGCTGCGGCAGGCGCTGTCCAGGCTGCCGCAGGTGATGGGGGCGGTCGCTGCCATCGCACTGGCGGCCCTGATCGCGGTGGTCTGCGCCGGCATCGTGCACGCGCTGTACGCGGTGCTGGGTGACAGTTTCGCCAACGGCATCAGCTTCTGGCGCTTCACCCTCGGCAGCGCCGCCACCACCGCGCTGATCAGCGCGCTGGCGCTGCGCTACTTCTATGTCAGCGACCGCTGGGCGGCCCAGGTGCAGGCCAATGCGCGCGCGCAGGCCGATGCGCTGCAGGCGCGCATCCGCCCGCATTTCCTGTTCAACAGCATGAACCTCATCGCCAGCCTGCTGCATCGGGACCCGGCGGTGGCCGAGCGTGCCGTGCTCGACCTGTCCGATCTGTTCCGTGCTGCGCTCGGTGCAGGCGAGGGCGATTCCACCCTGCGCGACGAATGCGAACTGGCCGAGCGCTACCTGTCGATCGAATCGCTGCGCCTGGGCGAACGCCTGCAGGTGCGCTGGCAGCGTGACGAGCCGCTGCCGTGGGACCTGCCATTGCCAAGGCTGGTACTGCAGCCGCTGGTGGAAAACGCCGTGCTGCATGGCATTTCGCGCCTGCCCGAGGGCGGCACCATCGAGCTGCAGCTGCTGCGCGAGGGCAACGATCTGCAGATCCGCGTGCGCAATCCCGCGCCTGATCCGCAGGCGCCCGGGCTGGCCCTGGCGCGGGGGGCTGGCCATGCCCAGCACAGCATCGGCCATCGGCTGGCCTGGCGCTTTGGCAGTGCCGCGCGGATGACGGCTGGCTGGAGCGAGGGCTACTATGCCTGCCAGGTGACAGTGCCGATCCAGTGAGGGGACGATCGTGAGGGTAGTCATCGCCGATGACGAACCACTGGCGCGTGAGCGCCTGCGCAGCCTGTTGGCCGCACAGGACGGCGTGGACGTGGTGGCCGAGGCCGGCAACGGCGAGCAGGCCCTGCACGCGTGCGCGGAACTGCAGCCGGACCTGGTCCTGCTGGACATCGCAATGCCTGGGCTGGACGGCCTGGAAGCAGCCCGCCACCTGGCCAGCTTCGAACCGCGGCCGGCGGTGGTGTTCTGCACTGCCTACGATGCGCATGCGCTGTCGGCCTTCGAAGCGGCAGCCATCGATTACCTGATGAAGCCGGTGCGCGCCGAACGCCTGGCAGCGGCGATTGCACGGGCACGCACGTTCCTGGCCGGTCGCGATGGCCAGCCGCAGGCGCACAGCGGGCAGCAGGCACGCAGCGTACTGTGCGCACGCCTGCGCGGCAGCCTGCGGCTGATTCCGCTGGACGACATCCACTACCTGCAGGCCGAAGAGAAGTACGTGGTGGTGCACCACGCGCGCGGCGAGGACCTGATCGAGGAATCGCTGAAGTCGCTGGAGGAAGAGTTCGCCAGCCGCTTCATCCGCATCCATCGCAACTGCCTGGTGGCGCGGCACGAGCTGGTGGAGCTGCGCCGCGGCTCCGGCGGGCAGGTGCAGGCGGTGCTGCGGCATGGCAGGCAGCCGCTGGAAGTCAGCCGCCGCTGTGTGGCGACGCTGAAGCAGGAACTGCGGCATCTGTGAGTGGTCCCGCGCGGCCTGCGGCCGCGACTGCTATGAAATCAACAGCAACAGCAACAGCAACAGCAACAGCAACAGCAACAGCAACAGCAACAGCGGGTCATGGCTCGTTGTTTCTACGTGCTGGGCTGGGCCGGGCCGGGGTGGGGCGGCGGGACACGCTGCAAGTACATCCATGTAAGCTCGATGGCGCCATCCATGGCGCCAACGGTCCCGCCACCCCACCCCGGCCCAACCCTCTCGTTTTTCCCGCGTCGGACGGCAAAGGCATTGTTGTTATCGGGTGGGGGAAGAGGGGTCAGATCCCTTTTCCTGCGGAAAAGGGATCTGACCCCGGAAGCCGTCGGCTGTTGCCTTTGCTTCTGCACTCTTTTTTTTGATCTTCCGTGGCTGGCGCACACGGAAACTGTCAGGGGCCGGGGCGGTGGGGTCATGCGGGGTGTCCGCGGCATGGGCCCGAGGCATGCCTCGGGCGGGTTGGGCAGGACGCCCAACCCCGGTCTTGCCGTGTGCGCAGGACAGCGCACACGAGCAAGCCGCGGCCAAGCCCCCAGGGATGGGTTCACGGCGTCCCCGCATGACCCCGCCGCCCCGGCCAAGCGCGGCTGTTGCTTTCACGACCCCTCCGCCAGCCACGAGGGGCTCCGCCGTTGGCCGTATCCGCGCCGAAGGCGCGATAATGACCGGATGGAAACCGTCCGCATCGCCACCCGCAAGAGCCCGCTCGCCCTCTGGCAAAGCGAACACGTCGCCAACCGCCTGCGCCAGGCCCATCCCGGGCTGCATGTGGAACTGGTGCCGATGAGCACCCGCGGTGACGAGGTGCTCGACCGCTCGCTGGCCGCCATCGGTGGCAAGGGCCTGTTCCTGAAGGAGCTGGAGCTGGCCATGCTGCGCGGTGAGGCCGACTGCGCCGTGCACTCGCTGAAGGATGTGCCGATGGAACTGGACGAACCCTTCGCGCTGCCGGCGATGCTGACCCGCCACGATCCAGCCGATGGTTTCGTCTCCAACCTGTACGCCTCGCTGGACGCGCTGCCGATCGGTGCGCGGGTCGGCACCTCATCGCTGCGCCGCCAGGCCCAGCTGCGCGCGCTGCGCCCGGATCTGGAATTGCTGGACCTGCGCGGCAACGTCAACACCCGCCTGGCCAAGCTCGACAATGGTGGCTACGACGCCATCGTGCTGGCCGTGGCCGGCCTGGAGCGCCTGGGCCTGGGCGGGCGCATCGTCGCGCGCCTGCAGCCGCCGCAGTGGCTGCCGGCACCGGCGCAGGGCGCGGTGGCGGTGGAGTGCGACGGTGGCAATACGCGCCTGATGGCGCTGTTCGCCACGCTTGATGACGCCGCTACGCGCGCCTGCGTGGAAGCCGAGCGGGCGATGAACCGCGCGCTGCATGGCAGCTGCCACGTGCCGGTGGCGGCCATCGCGCAGTGGCAGGGCGACGACCTGCACCTGCAGGGCCTGGTCGGCAGTGCCAGCGATGGTCGTGCGGTGCGCGCCGAGGCGGTGGGACCGGCCCGGGATCCGGAGGCGCTGGGCCAGCGCGTGGCGAAGATGCTGCTGGAAGCCGGTGCCGGCGAACTGCTGAACGTCTGAGCTACCGCCGGTAGTGCCGGCCGCTGGCCGGCAACCGCGTGCCCAGTTGAATGCAGTTGCCGGCCAGCGGCCGGCACTACCGGAAGAAGAACGGGCGCCCTGGGCGCCCGTTCTGCTTACTTGAACTTGTAGACCACGTTCATCGTGGTCAGCGTATCGGTCTTGCGCTTGTCCTCGGCCACGTCACTGTTGTAGCGCGCCTGCCAGCCGGCCTTCAGTGCCAGGTGCTCGTTCATGCTCACCGAGACACCGAAGTCGTTCTGGCCGAAGGTGTTGTACGAACCGGATTCGACCAGCAGCGTGTTGACCAGGTCGGTGTTGTCAGTCAGCGAATACTTCATGTCGAACAGGCCACGGCCGATCAGGCCGGTGCGGGTGCGGTCGTCCTCGGTGCTGTGGGTGCGGCGCACACCGGGGCCGATCTGCGCGTCGAACGAGAAGCGCTCGGTGTTCCACAGGCGGGTGCCGTAACCCAGACCGAACGAGCTCTGGCGGTCGTAGGTGGCGAAGTCGTCGCGTTCCGTACGCACCGTCGCGGTCAGCTGGCGGTGTTCGCCCAGCTGCAGCGCGCTGCCGGCACTGCCGGTGTAGCGGTTGGCGGTGGTGTTGTTGCGGCGGGTGGTGGTGCCGTCGTCGTTGGTTTCGGTCACCTTGGAGCTGGAGCGCAGGCCGAACAGGTCCATGCTGTGCACCCAGTCACCGTCGGTGTAGCGCAGGCGCAGGCGGCCGTTGAAGCTCTCGGTGCTGCTGTTGCCGCGTGCCGAGGCAAACCCGAGCTCGCCACCACTGCCACTCCACGGCGAGGACATCGCCGCCAGTTCGGAGGCATCCTGTGCGTATGCGAGCGGCGCACACAGCAGCAGGGGGACCAGCAGGGACACGCGCAGGGACATCGAGGCTTCTCCGAAACGGTTGACAGCCGGTGATGATACTGGAAGCGTGATGGCGGTCCGAATCGATCCAATGCGCGCTTCAGCGAACGTTGGCGCGGTCGCCTATTCAGGGCAGATCGACGCGCACCTCAGGGTCGTTGAAGCGCGAATAGCGCAGGCGCAGCTGGAAGCTGCGGCCATTGCTGCTGCCGCTGCGTACGATCTGGCGTGGCAGGCCCTGGGCATCCACCCAGTACTCCAGGCGTTCGCCGGGCTGGGCACCGCGCAGCCGGTAGTGCCGGGTCTGCACCCCCTCCAGCGACTGGCTGCCGAGATCTTCGGCCTTCAGATCGGCGGGCAGGGCATCGGCGGGCAGCGGGTTGCGCCATTGCTCGAGCAGGCCGGGCGGGGTCGGCACCTGGCGGATCGCGCCGTCGGCCTGCAGGAACATGGTGTCGCCGATGATGGTCTGCGGCCCCGCCGGCGTCTCCACCCGGAAACGATCGGGCGCGACGAAGTCCATGCCGCTGCGTACCGGCTGCGGCGCGCCCAGCACCTCCAGTTCGGCGTGGAAGCTGCGCAGGGCCGCGAAACGCTGGCTGGCGCCCAGCACCGCCTGCGTCGGATCGGCGACGGGTACCGGGGGCTCGGCGCCGGCCGGCGCCGGCGCGCGATCGCAGGCGGCCAGCAGCAGGCAGGCCAGCAGGGACAGGGCAGGCAACCGGCGCATCGGGCATTCCATGGGGGTGGGGGCGACCACGATAGCCCAAACGTCCCACACAAGACCCGCGACTCGGACATAATCGGGGGTATGGACCGATACGAACGCATCACCGCCCTGCATCGTCTGCTCAAGTCCGCGCGCTATCCGGTGACGGTGGCGACCCTGCAGGACAAGCTCGGTTGTTCCCGCGCCACCGTCTACCGCGACCTGGCCTTCCTGCGCGATGCGCTGATGGCACCGATCGAGGGCGACGGCGAGGCGGGCTTCCGCTACCAGGCTGACGAGAGCGACCGTTTCGAGCTGCCCGGCCTGTGGCTCAGCTCGGAGGAGCTGCATGCCCTGCTGGCCTCGCAGCACCTGCTGGCGCGGACCGGCGGTGGTGTGCTGTCGTCGGTGCTGGCACCGCTGCAGCAACGCATCGAGAGCCTGCTGGCGGCCCAGGCCGGCGTGTCCAGCTGGCCGGTCGACCGCGTGCGGGTGATTCCGCACCGTGGCCGCAAGTTTGACGAAGGCAGCTTCCGCAGCGTCGCATCGGCCGTGCTGGAGCGCCGCCAGCTGGCGTTCGAGTACCGTGCCCGTTCCACCGACGAGCCGACCAAGCGCACCGTCTCGCCGCAGCGCCTGACCCACTATCGCGACAACTGGTACCTGGATGCCTGGGACCATGACCGCGACGCCCTGCGCAGTTTCGCGGTCGACCGCATCCACAAGGCGCGGGTGGTCGACAGCACCGCGCGCGACGTCGCCGACAGCGAGCTGGACGAGCAGCTCGGCGCCAGCTACGGCATCTTCTCTGGCGCGCCGAAGGGCTGGGCGACCATCCTGTTCAGCGCCAAGGCCGCGCGCTGGGTGGCCGACGAGCACTGGCATTCCAAGCAGCAGGGCCGCTTCCTGGCCGACGGCCGCTATGAGCTGAAGGTGCCGTACAGCGTCTCGCGCGAGCTGCTGATGGATGTGCTGCATTACGGCTCGGATGCCGAGATCGTCGAGCCCATGATGCTGCGCGAGCAGGCCAAGGCGTTGCTTGAGCTGGCCCTGAGCAACTACGAAAACTCCTGACACTCCCCCGAGAATTCAATCCCCCATGAAAAAGACCCTGTTGCTGCCCCTGCTCGCCGCTGCGCTGGCCCTGACCGCCTGCGGCAAGTCCGGCGAGCCCTCGCAGAAGCTGGTGGTGGCCGCCACGGCCGTGCCGCATGCCGAGATCCTCGAGGTGGTCAAGCCGATCCTCAAGCAGGAAGGCGTGGACCTGGACGTGCGGGTGTTCAATGACTACGTGCAGCCCAACGACCAGCTGGTGCAGAAGCAGGTGGATGCGAACTACTTCCAGACCGAGCCCTACCTGGATGCCTACAACCGCGACCGCAAGACCGACCTGGTGAAGGTGATCGGCGTGCACATCGAGCCGTTCGGTGTGTACTCGCGCAAGGTCAAGTCGCTGGCCGAGCTGCGCGAAGGCGCCGACGTGGTGATCCCGAACGACCCGAGCAACAACAGCCGCGCGCTGATCCTGCTGCACAAGGCCGGCGTGATCGAGCTGAAGGACCCGACCAACGCACTGGCGACCCAGCGCGACATCATCGCCAATCCGAAGAACCTGAAGTTCCGCGAGCTGGACTCGGCGATGCTGCCGCGCGTGCTGGACCAGGTCGACCTGGCCCTGATCAATACCAACTACGCGCTGGACGCAGGCCTCAACCCGACCCAGGATGCGCTGGCGATCGAAAGCAAGGACTCGCCGTACGTGAATTTCCTGGTCGCGCGCCCGGACAACAAGGACGACGCCCGCGTGCAGAAGCTGGCCAAGGCCCTGACCAGCCCGCAGGTGAAGGCCTTCATCGAGACCAAGTACAAGGGCGCGGTGCTGCCGGCGTTCTGACGCCAGCGCCCATTCGCCTGTAGAGCCGAGCCTATGCTCGGCTCTGCTTTTTGCGGTATCCCGCCAGCGGCAGCCGAGCATGGCTCGGCTCTACAGTGTCACTCCACGTGCCGCAGCAGGGCAGGGCATTGCCGTTTCAATCGACGTGGAAGGCGAGGGTCGCGGCCACCGCCTGCTGCCATCCCGCATACAGTTTCTCGCGCCGGGCCACCTCCATCCGTGGCTCGAAGCGCCGGTCCAGGCCCCATTGCGCGGCGATCTGTTCGCGGCTGTTCCAGAACCCCACTGCCAGGCCGGCCAGATAGGCCGCACCCAGCGCGGTGGTCTCGGTCAGTCGCGGCCGCAGCAGCGGCACACCGAGAATGTCGGCCTGGAAACCGGCCAGGAAGTCGTTGCCGATCGCACCGCCATCAGCGCGCAGCTCGGTCAGCGCGATACCCGCATCGGACTGCATCGCATCGAGTACATCGCGGGTCTGGTAGGCCATCGCTTCCAGCGCGGCGCGCACGAAGTGCGCCTTGCGGGTGCCACGGGTCAGGCCGAACATCGCACCGCGCACATCACTGCGCCAATAGGGCGCGCCGAGGCCGACGAACGCCGGCACCAGGTAGGCGCCGCCACTGTCGGGCACCTGCGCAGCCAGCGCCTGGCTGTCGCTGGCGCGTTCGATCATGCGTAGTCCATCGCGCAGCCACTGCACCACCGAGCCGGCGATGAAGATCGAACCCTCCAGCGCGTACTCCACGCGCCCGTCCAGGCCCCAGGCAATGGTGGTCAGCAGGCCGTTGCGCGACCGCACCGCCTGCGCGCCGGTGTGCATCAACATGAAGCAACCGGTGCCATAGGTGTTCTTGACCATGCCCGGCTGGAAACAAGCCTGGCCGAACAGCGCCGCCTGCTGGTCACCGGCGATGCCGGCGATGGGGATCGGGTGGTCGAAGAAGAACTGCGGCCGGGTGTGTGCGTACACCGCGCTGGAGTCGCGCACCTGCGGCAGCATCGCGCGCGGAATGTCGAGCAGGGCCAGCAGGTCGTCATCCCAGTCCAGCGTGTGGATGTTGAACAGCAGCGTGCGTGCCGCATTGCTGTAGTCAGTCACATGTGCCTGGCCACCGCTGAGGTTCCACACCAGCCAGCTGTCGATGGTGCCGAACAGCAGCTCACCACGTTCGGCGCGCTGCTGCGCACCATCCACGTGGTCGAGGATCCAGCGCACCTTGGTCGCGGAGAAATAGGCGTCGATCAGCAGCCCGGTCCGCTCGCGGATCAGTGCTTCATGCCCCTCCGATTTCAGCCGCTCGCAGATGGCGTGGCTCTGCCGCGATTGCCAGACGATGGCGTTGTGGATCGGCTGGCCGGTGGCACGGTCCCAGACCACGGTGGTTTCGCGCTGGTTGGTGATGCCCAGCGCGGCGATATGGCGTGGGTCGATCTGCCCGCGGCTGAGCAGTTCGGTCAATGTGGCATAGACGCTGGTAAGGATCTCGCGGGGGTCATGCTCGACCCAGCCGGGCTGCGGGAAGATCTGCGCGAACTCGCGCTGCGCGCTGCCGACGATGTCGCCGGCGCGGTCGAACAGGATCGCGCGCGAACTGGTGGTGCCCTGGTCGATGGCCAGCACGTAGCGGGGCGTCATGCAGCGTCTCCAATGGCGATGGGGAAATCCTAATGCATCGATCGCGTCGCGCGCGGCTGCCCTGGTAGCTGCCAACCTGGGTTGGCACACGTGGCATCACGGGGGGCAGAGCCCTTTCCGTGGAAAAGGGATCCGACCCTCCATCCACGCCTGCAGCCGTGCCACCTGCGCAGCATCCAGCCGCAACCCCAGCTTGCTCCGGCGCCACAGGATATCGTCGGTGTCACACGCCCACTCGCGTTCGCGCAGGAAGTCCACTTCGCGTGCATGCAGGCCACCGCCGAAGTCCTCGCCCAGATCGTGCAGGCCGTGTACACCCTGCAGCAGTTCCGCGCTGCGACTGCCATAGGCCCCGGCCCAGCGTCGCGCGATACCTGCGGGCAACCACGGTGCCAGCGCCAGCAGGCGCGAGCACGCCTGTGCGGCGTCGCCCCAGTCGCTGCCCGGCAGCGGGTCTCCGCGCGCCGTCCAGGCCGGTCCCATCTGTGGCAGGGCAGGGCGCAGCAGGTCCAGTGCCTCCTCGGCCAGCACCCGGTAGGTGGTCAGCTTGCCGCCCATTACATGCAGCGCCGGTGCCGGGTCCACCTGCACCTGCAGGCGGTAGTCGCGGCTCAGCTGCGCTGCGCGCGGATCCGGGTCGGCCAGCAATGGACGGACACCGGCGAACGCCCAGACCACCTCGTCCGGGGCGATGGGGTCACGCAGGTAGCGATTGGCCGCTTCGCACAGGTAGGTCACCTCGGAAGGCAGCACGCTGCAGCGCGCCGGGTCACCGCGATAGTCGGTATCGGTGGTGCCCACCAGCAGGTGGTCGTGGGCGAAAGGCAGCAGGAACACCACCCGCCCGTCGGGCTGCTGCAGCAGGCAGGCGCTGTCATCGGGCCAGGGCCTGCGCAGCACGATGTGGCTGCCCTGCACCAGGCGCAGCGCAGGGCCGCCGCTGCGCGTCTGCATCCGTTCCAGCAGGCCCCCGGCCCACGGGCCCGCCGCATTGACCACGGCGCGGGCATTCACGGGGTGCCGCTGGCCATCGGCGGATTCCAGAACGGCCCGCCACCGGCCCTGCACGGGGTGCAGGTCGATGCAGCGGCTGCGCACCTGCACCTGTGCGCCCCGCTGCGCGGCATCCAGGGCGTTGAGCAGTACCAGCCGCGCGTCATCGACCTGCGCATCGGCGTAGCTGAAGGCCTGCCGCAGCGCCGGGGAGAGCCACTGGCCGAGCGGATCGTGCTGCAGTTCCAGTGCGCGTGACGCGGGGAAGGCGGGGCTGCGCCGGCCCAGATGGTCGTACAGCCACAGCCCCGCGCGCAGCATCCAGCGTGGGCGCAGGTGCGGTTCCCACGGCAGGACGAAGCGCAGCGGATGTACCAGATGGGGCGCCTGCCGGCGCACCACCTCGCGTTCGCCCAGCGCCTTGCGCACCAGCCCGAACTCGCCCTGCTCCAGGTAGCGCAGGCCGCCGTGGATCAGCTTGCTGCTGGCGCTGGAGGTGTGCGCGGCCAGGTCATGCTGTTCGCACAGCAGCACGCGCAGGCCGCGACCGCTGGCGTCACGGGCGATGCCGGCGCCATTGATGCCGCCACCGATCACCAGCAGGTCGACGTCGTCCATCGTGTCTCCGCGTCCTGTGTCTGTAGAGCCGAGCCGCGCCACCCTTGACCGTGGGCGCCATTGAACGTAACGCATCGCAATGCGCGCGGAGCCCGCCGCTCGACTCGGGATAGGGGGCTTGGCTCGACTCTACAAAAAAGCAGCCGAGCATGGGCTCGGCTCTACACGCGGAACGCGGGTGACGGAAACGACGACGGGCCCCGAAGGGCCCGTCGCGTTGCATCAGTGAAGCAGGTGCTGCCTGGATCAGAAGCGGGCGCCGATGCCGAAGCCGACGGTCCACGGATCCATCTTGGCTTCGCCGATCTTCTCGCCGCCGACCTTGATGTCCGGGCGGGCGCGCATGTAGCGGGCGTCAGCGCGGGCAAACCAGGTGGAGTTGATGTTCATGTCGACGCCGACGGTGCCGATCACGCCCTTGGCATCCTTGAAGCGGATGTCGGTGTCAGCGCCGTTGCCCAGCTTCTCGTTGCTGAAGCTCGACTGGTAGTAGCCCACGCCCACGAACGGGCGGAACACGTTGTCAGCCTGGCCGAAGTGGTACTGGCCGCTCAGCGCGACCGGCTGCTGCTCGACCGAACCCAGGCGGGCGTTGTTCGGGCCCTTGAACTTGTTGTCGAACTTGTCGGCAGCGCCCCACAGCTCAACGGCCCAGTTGTCGTTGATGTAGTAGCTGAAGCTGACGGTCGGCGCCGGGCCACCGTCGGTCTTCTTCACGCCGGTGATCGGGTCGTTCTTCGGCTCCAGCAGCGAGATGCCGCCAACAACGGCAAAATGCTTGCCCGAAGCGGTATCGGTGGTGCTGCTGTCCTGGGCGAAAGCGGCCGGCGCGAAGGCGGCGGAGGTCAGCAGGGCGAGACTCAGGATACGGATGGAGCGCATGGGGGTATCTCCTAATGTTTCTTGTTTTGGGCCCCCGGTTGCGGGGCGAGCACACCGTAGTCGCCCCAACATGAATCGAATCCGACGCACGTTAAAAAATAGTTTTCCTTGTTCAGCGACGGGTGCGGAATGCCTGTATTCATGGCGCTTTCTGCTCTCGCCGACATTCATGCAGTTGGAGAAGATGTGAGCACGGCAACGTTGTGCATTGGCCTGCCAGCGCAGGTGAACGTCGATTGCAGGGTGCTGCTGCTGGGCTCGATGCCAGGCGTGGCATCCCTGCAGGAGCAGCGCTACTACGCGCATCCTCGCAACCGCTTCTGGCCGCTGATGGCCGATATCTGCGGTTTCGACGCGGATCTGCCCTATGCGCAACGGCTGCAGGCGTTGAACGCCGCAGGCATCGGCCTGTGGGATGTGATCGGGCGCTGCGAGCGGCGCGGCAGCCTGGATGCGGACATCGTGCGTGGCACGGAAGTGGCCAATGCACTGCCGGAACTGATCGCCACGTTGCCTGAGCTGACGCTGATCGGCTGCAATGGCGGCGCGTCATTGCAGGCATTCCAGCGCTGGGTGTTGCCGCGGCTGGAGGCCCCGCCGAAGGTGGTCGCGCTGCCGTCGACCAGCCCTGCCAATGCGGCGTGGTCGTTGCCGCGCCTGCGCCAGGCCTGGCAGCCGGTGGCCGACGCGCGGGCGACATGAAGCGGACATCGCCTGGACAATACGCTACCGACTGGTCGCGCACCCGACCCATGGGCAACAGCCTGTCCCGGCTGCGTGCGTACTGAAAACACCTGTAACGGTTGGCGCTGGACCCCGCTGGCCGCACAATAGACGTTTCCCTACACCAGATTGCCGGAGTTATCCCCATGGCCGAAATCAAGGAAGCACTTGTCCCCGATATCGGTGACTACAGCGATATCCCGGTAATCGAGGTGCTTGTCGCCGTCGGCGACACGGTCAAGAAGGACCAGGGCCTGGTGACGCTGGAAAGCGACAAGGCGACCATGGAAGTGCCGTCCTCGGTGGCGGGCGTGGTCAAGGAGCTCAAGGTCAAAGTGGGCGACAGCCTGTCCGAAGGCAAGGTCGTGGCCCTGATCGAAGTGGCCGAAGGCGAAGCCGAAGCCGCCAAGCCGGCCGCACCGGCACCGGCACCGGCCAAGGCCGCTGCCCCGGCTGCCGCCACCCAGAGCGCGCCGGCCGCAGCTGCGCCGGCCGCTCCGGCTGCCAGCGGTGGTGCGGTTGAAGCCCTGGTGCCGGACATCGGCGACTACGCCGGCATTCCGGTCATCGAAGTGCTGGTCGCCGTGGGCGATACGGTCAAGAAGGACCAGGGCCTGGTCACGCTGGAAAGCGACAAGGCCACCATGGAAGTGCCGTCGTCTGTGGCCGGCGTGGTCAAGGAGATCAAGGTCAAGGTGGGCGACAATCTGTCGCAAGGCGACGTGGTTGCCATCATCGAAGCCGAGGGCGCTGCCGCGCCGGCGCCGACCAAGGCCGCTGCTGCTGCCGCTCCGGCTGCCGCAGAGACCGCCACCAAGGTCGAGCCGGTTGCTGTGCCGGCGCAGCCGGACAAGCTGGCGGCCCGCGAGATCGCCTCGGCCGGTACCCCGTCCAGCCCGCCGGTGCAGTTCAATGCCGATGGCGTGCTGCCGGCCAAGGTGCCGTACGCCACCCCGGCGGTGCGCGTGTTCGCCCGCGAGCTGGGCGTGGACCTGCTGCAGATCAACGGCACCGAGAAGGGTGGCCGCATCACCAAGGGTGACGTACAGAAGTTCGTCAAGGCCGCGCTCAGCGGTGGCGTGCCGGCCGCTGCCGGTGGCGCCGTCGCCGCTGGTGGTGGCCTGAACCTGCTGCCGTGGCCGAAGGTCGACTTCAGCAAGTTCGGCGAGACCGAAGTCCAGCCGCTGTCGCGCATCAAGAAGATCTCCGGTGCGAACCTGGCCCGCAACTGGGCCATGATCCCGCACGTCACCCAGTTCGAGCAGGCAGACATCACCGACCTGGAAGGCCTGCGCGTGGCGTTGAACAAGGAGAACGAGAAGGCCGGCATCAAGCTGACCATGCTCGCCTTCCTGATCAAGGCCAGCGCCGCAGCGCTGAAGAAGTTCCCGGAATTCAACGCCTCGCTCGATGCCAGCGGTGAAAACCTGACCCTGAAGAAGTACTTCCACATCGGTTTCGCCGCCGACACGCCGAACGGCCTGGTCGTGCCGGTCATCCGCGACGTGGACAAGAAGGGTGTGGTGCAGATCGCGCAGGAAACCGGCGAACTGGCCAAGAAGGCACGCGACGGCAAGCTGGGCCCGGCGGACATGAGCGGCGGCTGCTTCTCGATCAGCTCGTTGGGCGGCATCGGCGGCACCGCGTTCACCCCGATCGTCAACGCACCGGAAGTGGCCATCCTCGGCGTCTCCAAGTCGTCCATCCAGCCGGTCTGGAACGGCAAGGAATTCGCACCGAAGCTGATGCTGCCGCTGTCGCTGAGCTACGACCACCGCGTCATCGACGGCGCACTGGCCGCACGCTTCACCACGTACCTGTCGCAGGTACTGGCCGACATGCGCCGCGTGCTGCTGTAAGGCACCGCTTCGCCCCCACCGTGCGGCCGCAGCCCCTGGCGCGGCCGCGTGAACAGATGCAGTGACAGCCCGCCGGCGCCGCCGGGCGGGCACGAGGAAAACCCACCATGGCCACGATTGAAGTCAAGGTTCCCGACATCGGCGATTACAGCGATGTGCCGGTGATCGAAGTGTTGGTCGCCGTTGGCGACACGGTGAAGAAGGATCAGGGTCTGGTGACCCTGGAGTCGGACAAGGCCACCCTGGAAGTGCCGTCCTCGGCCGCCGGCGTGGTCAAGGAAATCAAGGTCAAGCTGGGCGACACCCTGTCCGAAGGCGCCGTGGTCGTGGTGCTGGACGCTGAAGGCGCCGCCGAAGCCCCGGCCAAGGCCGCCGCGCCGGCTCCGGCCGCCCCGGCCAGCAAGCCGCCGGTGACCCCGTCGCACCGCGCCCCGGCCGAACCGGCTGCGCCGAAGCCGGCGCTGTCCAGCGGCAAGCCGGCCGACATCGAATGCGAGATGGTCGTGCTGGGCTCCGGCCCGGGCGGCTACACCGCAGCCTTCCGCGCCGCTGACGTCGGCCTGGATACGGTGCTGGTCGAACGTTACGCCAGCCTCGGCGGCGTCTGCCTCAATGTCGGCTGCATCCCGTCCAAGGCGTTGCTGCATGCTGCTGCGGTCATCGACGAAGTGGCCCACGCCGGTGATTTCGGCGTCGAATTCGGCAAGCCGACCATCACCCTGGACAAGCTGCGCGCGTACAAGGAAAAGGTCGTCAACCAGCTGACCAAGGGCCTGGCCGGCATGGCCAAGCAGCGCAAGGTCCGCAACGTGCAGGGCGTTGGCAGGTTTGTCTCGGCCAACGAGCTGGAGATCACCGCCGCTGATGGCAGCACCCAGCTGCTGCGCTTCCAGAAATGCATCATCGCCGCCGGTTCGCAGGCGGTGAAGCTGCCGAACTTCCCGTGGGACGACAAGCGCGTGATGGATTCCACCGATGCGCTGGAGCTGGCCGAAGTGCCGGGCTCGCTGCTGGTCGTCGGCGGCGGCATCATCGGCCTGGAAATGGCCACCGTGTACAGCGCGCTGGGCAGCAAGGTCACCGTGGTCGAGTTCATGGACCAGCTGATGCCGGGCGCCGACAAGGACCTGGTCAAGCCGCTGGCCGACCGCCTGAAGAAGCAGGGCATCGACGTGCACCTGAAGACCAAGGCCTCGGGCGTCACCGCCGATGCCAAGGGCATCACCGTGACCTTCGAAGCCGCCGAGGAAGGCCAGGCGCCTGCGCTGGCGCAAGGCACCTTCGACCGCGTGCTGGTGGCCGTGGGCCGCTCGCCGAACGGCAAGAAGATCGATGCCGAGAAGGCCGGCGTGCAGGTCACCGACCGCGGCTTCATCCCGGTCGATCGGCAGATGCGTACCAACGTGCCGCACATCTTTGCCATCGGCGACATCGTCGGCAACCCGATGCTGGCCCACAAGGCCACGCACGAGGGCAAGCTGGCCGCTGAAGTGGCAGCCGGCCACAAGAAGGAGTGGGTCGCCCGCGTGATTCCGTCGGTGGCCTACACCAACCCGGAAATCGCCTGGGTCGGCGTGACCGAGACCGAAGCCAAGGCCAAGGGCCTGAAGGTCGGCGTGGCCAAGTTCCCGTGGGCCGCCAGTGGCCGCGCGATCGGCATCGGTCGCACCGAGGGCTTCACCAAGCTGATCTTCGACGAAGAGACCCACCGCATCATCGGTGGCGCGATCGTCGGCGTGCATGCCGGCGACCTGCTGGCCGAGATCGGCCTGGCGATCGAGATGGGTGCGGAAGCGGAAGACATCGGCCACACCATCCATGCGCATCCGACGCTGAGCGAGTCGGTGGCGATGGCCTCGGAAATCTACGACGGCACGATCACCGATCTGTACATGCCGAAGAAGAAGTAAGGCGTCCGCGCCGTTCCGAACGAAAAGCCCTGGCATCTGCCGGGGCTTTTTTTCTTCGATCAGTGCTGCAGCAAAGGGTGGGGCCACTGCACGGGTGGCAGGCATTTCGACAAATGTCCCCCGTCGCCCGCCTGCGGCGGTCGCCTCCTCCTTTACTTTGTCGAAATGCCCGCCACCCGCGCAGTAGCTCGGCTTGCGGACAGTCGAGAGCAGTGCCAAAGCCGCCCGGATGCCCACTCCCCCGGCGCTCGACCACGCCTGCGTCTACGGCAACTGCCACCGCGAAGGTCTGGGCCGCTGCGCGGGTGGCAGGCGTCTGGACAAATGTCCCCCGTCGTCCGCCTTTGGCGGTCGCCTCCTCCTTTACTTTGTCCAAACGCCTGCCACCCGCGCAGCGGCTCGGCTTGCGGATAGTCGAGAGCCACAGCCTGGCCCGCCTGGATGCCTGACACGCGGGGGAAGAGGGGCTTGTGTGCGAAGTAAAGGAGGAGGTGACGGCCGTAGGCCGGCGCCGGGGGACATTCGCACGCAAGCCCCTCTTCCCCCAGCGCTCGACCAGCCTGCTTTTCTGCTCGACGATGCAAAGAAAAAACGCGGCCCCGATGTTCCGGAGGCCGCGCCAGGAGAGAAGATGCCGTGGAAGGGGCAGGGGATCAGAACACGAAGCTGATACCGGCCACCGGGCCCTTGAATTCCTGCTTCAGGCCGACCGTGCCGTCGCTGCCCTTCTTGTCCACGTCCAGCTTGAACCAGTCGTAGCCGGCGAACACACCGAAGTTCTTGGTGAAGCGGTAATCGACGATCGCATTGGCGCGGCTCAGGTCACCCTTGTAGTCATCGAAACTGCCCCAGCGCGTGTTCAGGTACTGGCCCTGCAGCGTGATCATCCAGCGCTCGGACGGAGTGAAGGTCATGCGCGCACCCACCACCGGTGCCACGCCATCGGCCTTCTCGTTGAGGAACTGGCCTTCATACACCGTGCCCAGGTCCGCGTAGCCCTTGGTGCTGACCTTGGCGTACTCGCCACCGATCTGCAGGCCCAGGTCGAAGGTGTCGGTATCGACGACCGAGTAGTCATAGACCAGGCTGGCCACCTGGTACTTCAGCTCGCCCTTCACGAAGCTGCCGGCCGGCACGCTCTCACCGCCGAAGGAAATGCCCTGGTCAAGCGTCTCGCGACGGTCCTTGTCGTACTTGAAGTAGTTGAACAGCAGGCGCTGACGGTTGCTGATGCGGAACATGCCGTCGATGCGCGGCTCCCATTCCTTGCCACCCAGCTTGAAGTCCTGGTCCAGGGAGATGTCCTGGCCGGCCACGGTGGTGCTGCCACGCAGCGTGTTGTCCGAATCGATGTTCATCGCACCCAGACGGATGGCGAAGCGGTCGTCGCCTTCGGCGGCGTGGGCGGCATTGGCGAACGAGGCGCCGGCAGCGAGCAGGGAAAGGGCGAGCAGGGTGGGTACGGGGCGCATCGAAGAGTCCTTGCAGTGGTTCATCAGAATGAAGACCACTGTGCCGGACGCCGCCGTCCACCATCCGTGAACGTATGGTCCACGGAGTGTGCACGGTTCAGCCCTGTCGCGACGACGCAAAAAGATGGCCCCGGAGCCGGGCTTCGGGGCCATCGTGGGACCTGCGGGGCGGAGCGTCGACGAGGTTGCTGCAGGCAGGTCGAAAGATCGGACCGGCGCATCCGGCGAAAGTTCCGCGCCTGCGACCAAAGTTCAATACTGCAGTGCAGCATCACGCGGACGTCATTGTCCCCCGGGTGGCACGCAAAAATGTAACCGTTACCGCAACTTGCGGCTTCCAGGGATGAACAGGCAGCGGTTGTCTCGCAAATTGTCCCATTGCTATAATTTGGCGGCTCGATGAGGCCCCCCTGCTGTAGCCGCCTCAGCCCTCCACTTGCAACCACGCGGGACGTCCTGTGCTGAACTCCGTTGATGCGGGTCGGCGACTGATGCTGCGCGCCGCGGTCTACCCGCTGGCCGCGGTGGCTGTCCTGGCCCTGGCCTTCCTGCTGGTAGGTCCGAAGTATGCCCTCGGCGCGCTGGCGTCCGGTGTGGCCATTTCGGCCGGCGGCTGGGTTGCGGCACGGATGGCTCTGGGCGGTGGTGCGGTGGCCGCAGGATCGGCGATGGCTCGCCTGATCATTGCGATCGTGGCCAAGTGGGTCGTGGTTTTCGGCGTCCTGCTGGTGGGGTTCCTGGTCTTCAAGCTGCCTGCATTGGCGCTGTTGGCCGGTATCGCCGTCGGCTTGATGTTCCAGGTCCTGGCCATGGCCAGGCGTTGACAGAATTCAATTAACTGAAGGTTCCGGACACATGGCGGGCGAGGCTCTAACCCCTACCAGCTACATCCAGCATCACCTGCACAACCTGACCGCACCGGTCGGCAAGGGTGAGGGTATGTTCTGGCATATCCACGTCGATACCTTCCTCACCGCCGTCCTGATGGGCCTGGTGATCGTTGTCGCGTTCTGGCTGGGAACCCGCAAGGCCACCGCCGGCGTGCCGGGCAAGTGGCAGGCCTTCGTCGAGATCTGCCTGGAGTTCGTCGACCGCCAGGCCAAGGACACCTACCACGGCAAGAGCAAGCTGGTCACGCCGATCGCCATCACGATCTTCTTCTGGATCCTGTTGATGAATCTGCTGAAGATGATCCCGGCCGATTTCATCGCCAAGCCGCTGGAATGGGTGGGCGTGCACTACTGGAAGCCGGTGCCGACCGCTGACGTCAATGCCACCCTCGGCATGGCCATCAGCGTGTTCTTCCTGATGCTGTTCTTCGCGCTCAAGTCCAAGGGCCTGGTCGGCTTCGTCAAGGAATTCCTGACGGCGCCGTTCGGCAAGTGGATGATGCCGTTCAACCTGATCCTCAACATCGTCGAGTGGCTGAGCAAGCCGATCTCGCTGGCGATGCGACTGTTCGGCAACATGTTCGGCGGCGAAATCGTGTTCCTGCTGATCTGGGTGCTGGGTGGTGCCGGTTTCTTCGGTGCCATCGCGGGTGGTGTGTTCGGCCTCGGCTGGATGCTGTTCCACCTGCTGGTGATCCCGCTGCAGGCCTTCATCTTCATGATGCTGTCGATCGTGTACCTGAGCCTGTCGGAAGACGCTCACTGAGTTTCAAGCTTCAACGCGTTTCAACCTTCATCCGTTTCATCACCCTTAGCAACTTAAGTTCCTGGAGATAACCATGTACTTCGCCGTCCTGACCAACTTCGCGCAGATTCAGAGCTCCACCGCCCTTGCCGTCGGCATCATGATCGGCCTGGCCGCGCTGGGCGCCGGTCTGGGTCTGGCCATCATGGCTGGTAAGTTCCTGGAGTCGGCCGCGCGCCAGCCGGAACTGATCCCGGTCCTGCAGGTCCGCATGTTCATCACCGCCGGCCTGATCGACGCCGCGTTCATCATCTCGGTCGCCGTTGGCCTGCTGCTGGCCTTCGCCAACCCGCTGTCGGCTGCCTTTGCTGGCGCCGTCACCAAGGCTCTGGCCGGCTGATACAGCGGTTTGAGACGACCGGGTGCTGATGCACCCGGTTTCGGATGAAGGCCGGATGTGCCGCTTCGGCGGCACGTCCACCCCGAAACCAGCGATCGAGCTAACCATGAATATCAATTTCACCCTTCTTGCGCAGGCGCTGGCCTTCGCTGGTCTGATCTGGATCATCGCGACCAAGATCTGGCCGCCGCTGATGAACGCGATCGAAGAGCGCCAGCAGAAGATTGCTGAAGGCCTCGCTGCTGCCGACCGCAGCCAGAAAGATCTGGCCCAGGCGCAGGAGAAGGTCAACGAAGCGCTGAAGGAAGCCCGCACCAAGGCCAACGAGATCATCGATCAGGCCCACGCGCGTGCCAACCAGATCGTTGATGCAGCCCGTAACGAAGCGATCACCGAAGCCACCCGTCAGAAGGAACTGGCCCAGGCTGAAATCGACGCCGCCGCCAACCGTGCCCGTGAAGATCTGCGCAAGCAGGTGTCCGCGCTGGCCGTGACCGGTGCCGAAAAGCTGCTCAAGCGCGAAATCGACGCCAACGCCCACAAGGCGCTGCTCGACGAGCTGGCCTCGGAGATCTAAGGATGAGCCAGGCCCTCACGCTTGCCCGCCCGTACGCCCGCGCCGCGTTCGCGACCGCGCGCGACGAAGGTGCGTTCGCGCCGTGGTCGGACGCCCTGGCGTTCTCCGCCCACGTCGCCGCCGACCCGCGCGTGGCGGCCCTGCTCGCCAACCCGGAGCTGGGTCGTGACGACGCCGTCGCCCTGCTGGCGCCGGTGTCGCACGGCGAGACCTACTCGCGCTTCCTGGCCATCCTGGCCGAATCGCATCGTCTGCCGCTGCTGCCGGAAATCTCCGGCATGTTCGACGCCCTGCGCGCCGAAGCCGAGCACGTGGTCAAGGCCACGGTGACCTCGGCTTCCGAGCTGTCGGCCGGCGAGCTGGACGCGATCAAGGTCGCGCTGCGCAAGCGCTTCAACCGCGAGGTCGACGTGACCACCGCGGTCGATGCTTCGCTGATCGGCGGCGCCGTGATCGACGCCGGCGACGTGGTCATCGATGGTTCGCTGAAGGGCAAGCTGGCCCGTCTGCAGACCGCGCTCGCTAACTGAATTCATTTAACGTCCGGCCCCGCTGCCGGCACTAGGACTTGACGATGGCAACCACGCTCAACCCCTCCGAAATCAGCGAACTGATCAAGAACCGCATCGAGAAGGTCAAGCTGGCCGCGGAATCGCGCAACGAAGGCACCGTGACCAGCGTGTCCGACGGCATCGTGCGCATCTTCGGTCTGGCCGACGTGATGCAGGGCGAAATGATCGAACTGCCGAACAACACCTTCGCCCTGGCCCTGAACCTGGAGCGCGACTCGGTCGGCGCCGTGGTCCTGGGTGACTACGAGCACCTGCGCGAAGGCGACGTCGCCAAGACCACCGGCCGCATCCTGGAAGTGCCGGTCGGCCCGGAACTGCTGGGCCGCGTCGTGAACGCGCTGGGCGAGCCGATCGACGGCAAGGGCCCGCTGGGCACCGACCTGACCGCTCCGGTGGAACGCGTTGCGCCGGGCGTGATCTGGCGCAAGTCGGTCGACCAGCCGGTGCAGACCGGTTACAAGTCGGTCGACTCGATGATCCCGATCGGCCGTGGCCAGCGCGAGCTGATCATCGGTGACCGCCAGACCGGCAAGACCGCCATGGCGATCGATGCGGTGATCAACCAGAAGGGCACCGGCATCAAGTGCGTGTACGTTGCGATCGGCCAGAAGGCGTCGACCATCGCCAACATCGTGCGCAAGCTGGAAGAGAACGGCGCGCTGGCCCACACCATCGTGGTGGCCGCGACCGCTTCCGAATCGGCTGCCATGCAGTACATCAGCGCCTACTCGGGCTGCACCATGGGTGAGTACTTCATGGACCGCGGCGAAGACGCGCTGATCGTGTACGACGATCTGTCCAAGCAGGCCGTTGCCTACCGCCAGATCTCGCTGCTGCTGAAGCGTCCGCCGGGCCGTGAAGCCTACCCGGGTGACGTGTTCTACCTGCACTCCCGTCTGCTCGAGCGCGCTGCCCGCGTGTCCGAGGAATACGTCGAGAAGTTCACCGAAGGCAAGGTCACCGGCAAGACCGGTTCGCTGACCGCGCTGCCGATCATCGAGACCCAGGCCGGCGACGTGTCCGCCTTCGTTCCGACCAACGTGATCTCGATCACCGACGGCCAGATCTTCCTGGAAACCGACCTGTTCAACGCCGGCATCCGCCCGGCCGTGAACGCCGGTATCTCGGTGTCGCGCGTCGGTGGCTCGGCCCAGACCAAGATCATCAAGAAGCTGTCGGGCGGCATCCGCATCTCGCTGGCCCAGTACCGTGAGCTGGCTGCGTTCGCGCAGTTCGCCTCGGACCTGGACGAAGCGACCCGCAAGCAGCTGGAGCGTGGCCAGCGCGTCACCGAGCTGATGAAGCAGAAGCAGTACGCGCCGATGTCGATCGCCAACCAGGCGCTGTCGATCTACGCCGTCAACGAGGGTTACCTCGACGACGTGCCGGTCAACAAGCTGCTGGCGTTCGAAGAAGGCCTGCACGCCCACTTCGCCAACACCCAGGGCGAGCTGATCAGCAAGGTCAACGCCACCGGCGGTTGGGACAACGACATCGAAGGTGCCTTCAAGAAGGGCATCGCCGAGTTCAAGACCACCGGCAGCTGGTAATCGCGGTCCTGTAGAGCGGAGCCGCTGGCTCCGCTGGACCAGATGACAAACGGTTGAACAACGCGGGGCATCAGCCCCGCGCCACGGGAAACAAGAGATGGCAAGCGGACGCGAAATCAAAACCAAGATCAAGAGCGTGCAGAACACCCGCAAGGTGACGCGCGCCCTGGAAATGGTCTCGGCCTCCAAGATCCGCAAGGCGCAGGATCGGATGAAGACCTCGCGTCCGTACGCGCAGGCGATGAAGCAGGTGATCGGTCATCTGGCCCAGGCCAGCACCGACTACCAGCATCCGTTCCTGGTCGAGCGCGAGCAGGTCAAGCGGGTCGGTTTCATCGTGATCTCCTCCGATCGCGGTCTGGCCGGCGGCCTGAACAACAACCTGTTCCGCAAGATGCTGGGCGAAGCCAAGGCATGGCAGGACAAGGGTGCCGAAGTGGACCTGGTGACCATCGGCCAGAAGGCTTCGACCTTCTTCCGCCGCGTGAAGGTCAACATGGTCGGCAGCGTGACCCACATCGGCGACGTGCCGAAGCTGGAATCGCTGATCGGAGTGATCAAGGTCATGCTCGACGCCTTCACCGAAGGCAGGATCGACCGCGTGTACCTGGTCTACAACCGCTTCGTGAACACCATGGTGCAGAAGGCCAGCTTCGATCAGCTGCTGCCGCTGCCGCCGGCTGAGAAGCAGGTCGCTCACCACGACTGGGACTACCTGTACGAACCCGATGCCGCGACCGTGCTCGAGCACGTGATGACGCGTTACATCGAGTCGCTGGTGTACCAGGCACTGCTGGAAAACGTCGCCTCCGAGCATGCGGCACGCATGGTTGCGATGAAGGCGGCGAGCGACAACGCCAACAAGCTGATCGGCACCCTGCAGCTCGTCTACAACAAGGCGCGCCAGGCAGCGATCACCCAGGAAATCTCCGAAATCGTCGGCGGCGCGGCAGCAGTCTGACCGCGTTCGTTCAAAGCACACATTAGAGGATGCAGCAATGAGTCAGGGCAAGATCGTTCAGATCATCGGCGCGGTCGTCGACGTCGAATTCCCGCGTGAATCGGTGCCGAAGGTGTACGACGCACTGAAGGTGGAAAACACCGAGATCACCCTCGAAGTCCAGCAGCAGCTGGGCGACGGCGTGGTGCGTACCATCGCCCTCGGTTCCACCGACGGCCTGAAGCGCAACCTGGTTGCCGTCAACACCGGCCGTGGCATCTCGGTGCCGGTCGGCGCCGGCACCCTGGGCCGCATCATGGACGTGCTTGGCCGTCCGATCGACGAAGCCGGCCCGGTCGCTGCCAGCGACAACTGGGAAATCCACCGCGCTGCGCCGTCGTATGAAGACCAGTCCCCGGCCACCGAGCTGCTGGAAACCGGCATCAAGGTCATCGACCTGATGTGCCCGTTCGCCAAGGGCGGCAAGGTCGGCCTGTTCGGCGGCGCCGGCGTCGGCAAGACCGTCAACATGATGGAACTGATCAACAACATCGCCAAGGCGCACAGCGGTCTGTCCGTGTTCGCCGGCGTGGGTGAGCGTACCCGTGAGGGCAACGACTTCTACCACGAAATGAAGGACTCCAACGTCCTGGACAAGGTGGCGATGGTGTACGGCCAGATGAACGAGCCGCCGGGCAACCGTCTGCGCGTCGCCCTGACCGGCCTGACCATGGCCGAGTACTTCCGCGACGAGAAGGACGAAAACGGCAAGGGTAAGGACGTCCTGCTGTTCGTCGACAACATCTACCGTTACACCCTGGCCGGTACCGAAGTGTCGGCACTGCTGGGCCGCATGCCGTCCGCCGTGGGTTACCAGCCGACCCTGGCCGAGGAAATGGGCGTCCTGCAGGAGCGCATCACCTCGACCAAGAACGGTTCGATCACCTCGATCCAGGCCGTCTACGTTCCCGCGGACGACCTGACCGACCCGTCGCCGGCGACCACCTTCGCCCACCTGGACTCGACCGTGACCCTGTCGCGTTCGATCGCCTCGCTGGGTATCTACCCGGCCGTCGACCCGCTGGACTCCACCAGCCGCCAGATGGATCCGCTGGTCATCGGCCACGAGCACTACGACACCGCCCAGCGCGTCCAGCAGACCCTGCAGAAGTACAAGGAACTGAAGGACATCATCGCCATCCTGGGCATGGACGAACTGTCCGAAGAAGACAAGCAGGCCGTGTCGCGCGCCCGCAAGATCGAGCGCTTCTTCAGCCAGCCGTTCCACGTGGCCGAAGTGTTCACCGGTTCGCCGGGCAAGTACGTGCCGCTGAAGGACACCATCCGTGGCTTCAAGGCCATCGTCGATGGCGAGTACGACCACCTGCCGGAGCAGGCGTTCTACATGGTCGGCGGCATCGAAGAAGCGGTCGAGAAGGCCAAGAAGATGGCCGAGAAGGCCTGATCCGGGACGGGCGGGAGCGATCCTGCCCGACCTGACGCCGGCGCCGGGCAACCGCCCGCGCCGGTGGACCCCCACGGCGGCATTGCGCCGCCGCGAACAGCGAAGAGATTTGCATGAGCACGATCCGTTGCGACATCGTCAGCGCCGAGCAGGAAATCTTCCGTGGCGAAGCGACCCTGGTCGTGGCCACCGGTGAGCTGGGCGAACTGGGCATCGCGCCCAAGCACGCGCCGCTGATCACCCGCCTGAAGCCGGGCAAGGTGGTGGTGACCACGCCGAACGGCGAGCAGCTGGATTTCGCCATTTCCGGCGGCATCCTGGAAGTGCAGCCGCAGGTGGTGACCGTGCTGGCCGACACCGCGATCCGCGCGCAGGACATCGACGAAGCCTCGGTCCGCAAGGCCAAGGAAGAAGCCGAGCGCATCCTGGCCAACCGCGGCGAAGCGATGGAAGTGGCTGAAGCCCAGCAGAAGCTGGCCGAAGCCGTCGTCCAGCTGCAGGCGCTGGAGCGCCTGCGCAAGAATCTCAAGCACTGAGGTTCGCGCGTCATCAAGCACAAGCGCCGGCTAGCTGCCGGCGTTTTTGTTTGTTCGCCACAGGAGCAGGGAATGCAGCACTACTCGACAGCGATTGAAGGCGGCAGCTGGCAGCGGCCGTGGCGCACACCGGCAGGCGTGTTCCTGATTGCGTGGATCGTTCTGTGCCTGCCATGGCTCAGTGGCATCAAGACCATTCCCTTTGATGCCGTGCAGCAGTTCTTCCCGGCGGTCAGTTTCAGTGCCGAGCAGTTGCGTCACCTGCAGGCCCCCTGGTGGAATCCGTATCTCTACGGTGGCTACCCGCAGGTGGCCGATCCGCAGATGATGACGCTGCAGCCGACGATGCTGCTGCCGATGCTGCTGGCGCCGGGCTCCCTGCACCTGTTCACGGTGGTGGTGCTGCTGCATGTGCTGGCAGGCGGCCTGGGTGCACTGCGGTTGAGCCGCGTGCAGGGCATGCCGCCGCCGGCGCAGCTGCTGTTCGCGCTCACGCTGATGTTTGGTGGCGTGGCCGCGTCGCGCCTGCAGCACACGCCGATGATCATCAGCTACTGCCTGCTGCCCTGGCTGTGGCTGGGCCTGGAGCAGGTCCGCCGGCGGGGACGGATGCGCGACATCCTGCTGGCCGGTGTGGCCGGCGGGATGTGTGCGCTTCAACTGACCCAGGTCACCTATTTCATCATCCTCGCGTGCGTGATCTACGCCGTGGCTGCTGTCGTGCTGGCACAGGGGCAGCGCATGCGCCTGCTGTGGCAGCTGGGCGTGGTGGCCATTCTCGCCGGTGGTGTCAGTGCGCCGCAGTGGCTGTCCACGCTGGCCTGGCTGGACCAGACCAATCGCAATGGCCTGACGCTGGAAGCCGCGCTGCCGGGTGCCATCCACTGGCAGACACTGGTGACACTGCTGTCGGGCAACGTGTTCTCGCAGGGGCGCGGCGACAGCTGGGCCTTCGGTGATATCAGCGCCGATTACCTCTATGTGGGGGCAGTGCCGCTGGCGCTGTGGCTGCTCTGGGGCGGTGAGGTGCTGCGGCGCAAGCCGGCGGCGACGCGCGTCGCGCTGTGTGCGCTGACGCTGGCGATCATGGTCGCGGTGGGTGGCGCCACGCCGCTGTTCCCCTGGTTGTTTGGCTGGCTTCCGGGGCTGGACCTGTTCCGGCGCCCATCCGATGCGCTGTTCCTTACCGTGCCTGCGGCGGCGTGGCTCGGTGCCAGTGCCCTGCAGGTTGCCCTGCAGCGGCAGCCATTGCGATTGCATCGGGTGTCCGTGGCAATCGTCGCAGTGCTGGGTGCGTGCGCTGCGTGGCTGGCGATCGATCATGGTCATCCGCTCGCTTTCGCCTGGCTTGCGGTCAGCGCCGCGCTGGGCGTAGCCGCGGTGTGGGTGCTGCGCCGCCACCAGTCACCTGCGCGCTGGGTGCTGGCGCTGGTGCTGTTGGACCTGCTGCTGTTCAACGTCGGCACCAGGTTCAACGCGGGCAGCGGCACAAAGTCGGTGCTCACCGCCGATCGTGCGGGTCCTGCGCAGCGCGCCTATGCGCTGCTGGCCGCAGAGCGGCATATCGGCATACCCGAGCGCGCGGTGGTCTTCGGCATCGGCGGACTCACCAACGGCGCGGCGGTGCATGCCATTGCGCTGGCAAACGGCTACAACCCGCTGCTGGCAAGCGACTATCTGCAGATGACCGGGATGCCGGGCGAGCCGGTGGATACCTTCCAGCAGAAGGTCCCCACTGCCTGGATGCCAGACACCGCTGCTCCCCTGTACGACCTGCTGGGCGTGCGTTGGCTGCTGGCCCAGGAGCCGTTCCCGGGCTCCAGCGCGCAGGGCGACCAGGTGGAACTTGCGCGGCGTGACAGCGTGCTGCCACGGGTGCTGAATCCGCGGCAGGTGCGCCGACATGAGGAGCGTCTACCGCCTGCGCCGCTGTTCAACCAGACCGATTTCAACCGGCAGCTATGGCTGCCGGCAGCCGCCAGTAGCCACTGTGCCGAACAGGATGCCGGCGAGGCCACGGTACAGGTGCTGCACTACCAGCCTGGACGCATCGAGCTGACGGTGGTGGCCGACGATGCAGCATGGGTGGTGATCAACGAAACCACCGGTCGTGGCTGGCAGGCGCAGCTCGAGGATGGCCAGGTACTGCCGCTGCTGCGCGGCAATGGCCTCTTCCATGCGTTGTGCGTGCCGGCCGGGCAGCATCAGGTGCGGTTGCGCTACAGCGCGCTGCAGCTGTGGCGTGAGGGACTGGGAGCGCGCCTGCGCCGTGACGGTGATCGCTGACCGCTGACCGCTGACCGCGATCAGCGGTACACCACATGGCGCATCAACAGGAACGACACGCACGCCAGCCCGCCTTCCACCAGTGGCTTGGCCAGCCAGGTGTACTGCAGGCCCAGCGCGTGGTCGACCAGGCTCACCAGCAACGTGCTTGCCGCGGTCAGCAGCAGCCACAGCGCGAAAAAGCGTGCGAAACGCCTCCAGCCCAGCTTGTGGGTGCCGGCCTCGGCAAAGGTGTAGCGGCCGTTGAGCCAGAAGCCCAGCAGCATGCCGGCCAGGCGCCCGGCGACGTTGGCCGGTGCGACCGGCATGCCAAGCGCGGTGGCGACCACGAACACCAGCCAATCGACCAGCAGCTGCACGAGCCCGATCACGAGGTAGGCGCTTCCCTGGCGGACAAGGCTCATCGGCATGGTGAAGGAGGAGGGATGCCCATGTTAACGGCGTACGCTCTAGAATCGTCGGCAACGAACCACGGACTGCCGTTCCCATGACCCAAGCCCTGCACGTCATCATCCTCGCCGCCGGCGCCGGCAAGCGCATGAGGTCGGTGCTGCCGAAGGTGCTGCAGCCGATCGCCGGCCAACCGATGCTGGCGCACGTGATCGATGCGGCCCGCGAACTGCAACCGGCGGCCATCCATGTGGTCTACGGCCATGGCGGTGAGGCGGTGCGGCAACAGTTCGCCGACCAGCCCGACCTGCAGTGGGCTGAACAGGCGCAGCAGCTGGGTACGGGCCACGCGGTGGCGCAGGCGATGCCGCAGGTGCCGGATGCCGTGCAGGTGCTGGTGCTGTACGGCGATGTACCGCTGATCCGCGCGCAGACCCTGCGCGATCTGCTGGCGCAGCCGGGGCGGTTGGCGGTGCTGGTCGCCGAGGTTGATGACCCGACCGGTTACGGCCGCGTGCTGCGCGATGCCGAAGGCAAGGTGGGAGCGATCGTCGAGCAGAAGGACGCGACCGACGACCAGCTGCGCGTGCGCACGATCAACACCGGCATCATCGCCGCGGAGTCGACCGCGCTGCGCCGCTGGCTGTCGCAGCTGTCCAACCGCAATGCGCAGGGCGAGTACTACCTGACCGACGTGTTCGCATTTGCCGCGCATGAGTACACCCCGGCCGAAATGGCGCTGGTGGCCGACGCGCAGGAAGCCGAGGGGGCAAACGATCCCTGGCAGCTGTCGCAGCTGGAGCGTGCCTGGCAGCATCGCGCCGTGCGTGCGCTGTGCGCACAGGGTGCACGCGTGCGCGACCCGGCACGACTCGACATCCGTGGCACCGTCACCGTGGGCAGTGACGTGCTGATCGATGTCGATGTCGTTCTCGAAGGCAACATCGTGCTCGGCGACGGCGTTACCATCGGTCCGTTCAACCGCCTGAAGGACGTTACTCTCGGCCCCGGTACCGAAGTACGCGCGCACTGTGATCTGGAGGGTGTGGTCACCGAAGGCGCGGCGCTGGTCGGTCCGTTCGCGCGCCTCCGCCCAGGTACCGTGCTGGCCGATGGCGTGCACGTCGGCAACTTCGTCGAAACCAAGAAGGTCACCCTCGGCGTCGGCAGCAAGGCCAACCACCTCACCTATCTGGGTGATGCGGTGATCGGCAGCAAGGTGAACATCGGTGCCGGCACAATCACCTGCAACTACGACGGCGTGAACAAGTCGACCACCACCATCGGCGACAACGCGTTCATCGGTTCCAACAGTTCGCTGGTGGCGCCGCTGATGATCGGCGAGGGCGCGACCATCGCTGCCGGTTCGGTCATCACCCGCACCGCCCCGGACGGCAAGCTGACACTGGCCCGCGCACGACAGGAAACCATCGATGGCTGGAAGCGCCCGGTCAAGAAGTCCTGAGCCACGTATTCCGCATGCCGACGAGCTCGGCGTGCTGCCGGCAATTGAACAGCGTGCCGGCGAACTGCTGAAGGATCACGAAGCCCATCCGGTATTTGCCGGCCACGGCCTGGATCTGCCGACGCTGCAGGACGGCCTTCAGCGGGGCCAGCTGTGGGTTGTGGATGGCCCCGGCGGCGACATTGCCGGCTACCTGCTGGGCGGCGAGCTGGGTGGCGAGTTCCATGTCCTGCAGATGGATGTGGACCCGGCGCACGCGCGTCGTGGCCATGGCCGTGCATTGCTGCGGCACGCCTTGGCGCAGGCCAGGGCCACCGGCTTTGCTGCAGCGGTGCTGACCACCTTGAGCGATGTGCCATGGAATGCAGCCTTCTATGCCAGCGAAGGGTTCGACGTAGTGCCTGAGGCTGAGTGGAACGACGGCCTGCGCGCCGTCATGGCCGAAGAGGCTGCGCTCGGGTTTCCGATGCACCTGCGGGTGGCGATGCGGCGGACCTGGTAGGTGCCGGCCCTGGTCGGCACATCCGCGCATGGCGTGGAGCTACCCGATCGGCCCGCTCAACCCACCGGCAACAGGATCGACACGCACAACCCGCCATCGCCGCGGTTCTGCAGCGACACGCGGCCACCGTGCGCTTCCACGATCTCGCGCGTCAGTGCCAACCCCAGGCCGGTGCCGTTGCGCTTGGTCGAATAGAACGGCATCAAGGCGTTCTGCAGCACCTGCTCGTTCATGCCCTTGCCGCGATCCAGTACGTCCAGGCGCAGCCATTGCGGCAGCCGCGTGAGTTGCACCTGTACGTCATCGTTGGGCGGATCGGCCTCGGCGCAGGCTTCATGCGCGTTCTTCAGAAGATTCAGCAATGCCTGCCCGAACTGCGCGATGTCGATGCGGCTGCTCAGGTCCTCGTCCGGCTCGCGTTCCATGGTGAACGGGATCTGCTGGCGCAGGCTGGACAGGAACGGCGCCCAGTGCACGGTCTGCAGTTGCGGCTGCGGCAGCTTTGCGAAGCGTGCATAGCCACGGATGAAGCCTTCCAGGTGGCGTGCGCGGTCCTCGATGGTGGTGAAGATCTCCGGCAACCGGTCGAAGCGTTCGCGCTGCACCAGCACGCCACCGGAGTGGGCCAGCGAGGCGATCGGTGCCAGTGAGTTGTTGAGCTCGTGGCTGATCACCCGGATCACCTTCTTCCACGTCTGCACTTCCTGGCGGCGCAGTTCGGCGGTGAGCAGGCGTACCAGCAGCAGGTCGTGCGGACGGCCGTTGAGCTGGAAGGCGCGGCGCGACAGGTGGTAGACCTGCTCGTCATCCTCGTCGCCGTCCTCGCCCTCGGCATGCACCGCGAACAGGCTGTCGCCGCCACGGGCGATGGCATCGCGCAGCTCTACCGGCACCTGTTCCAGCACCTCTTCCAGACGCTGGCCTTCCAGCTTCCAGCCGCCATGCAGCAGCTTGCGCGCAGCCAGGTTGGAGAACACCACGCGGGCGATGCCATCGCCGCCGGAGGCAATCAGCAGCATGGCCACCGGCGTGTTCTGCACCATGGTGTCCAGCAGCAGTTCGCGCTGCACCAGGCCCTGCCGCTGTTCGCGCAGCACATCGCCCAGCTCGCGGTGCGCCTGCACCAGGTCGCCCAGTTCGTCGTTGCCCGGCCAGTACACGCCGAAGTTGTACTCGCCGTCGCGGTAGCTGCTGGTGGTGCCGGACAGTGCACGCATCAGCGAGCGCACCGGTGCGGTGGCACGGCGCAGGGTCCACCACATCAACGCCAGCAGGATCACGGCCGACGCCGTGGTCACCACCCAGCCATGGTTCATCCAGTACGCCAGCAGCCACGGCAGCGCAGCGGCCAGCGCCAGCACCGGCAGCAGGCGCAGGAACAGGCGGAAGGTGAACGAGCGCCGTTTCATTCGCGTGGGATGCCGTGGCGGTCCATGCGCCGGTACAGGGCCTGGCGGCTCAGGCCGAGTTCGGCAGCCGCCTGGGCGATGACGCCGTGGTTGCGTGCCAGCACGTCCTCGATGCGCTCGCGGTCGGGATCGTTGCCAGCGCTCGGTGCGGGGCGTGGCGCCGGTGCGGTGCGCGGCAGGTTCAGGTCGGCCACCTCGATGCGGTTGCCGGTCGCCAGCAGTTCGGCACGCTGGATCACGTTGCGCAGTTCGCGCACGTTGCCCGGCCACGGGTGCCGTTGCAGGGCGGCACTGGCGGCACTGGACAGCGGCTTGCCGGCCGTCAGGAAACGCTCGGCCAGTGGAACGATGTCGCCCGCGCGCTCGGCCAACGGCGGTAGTACCAGTTCCACTGTATTGAGGCGGTAATAGAGATCTTCGCGGAACGTGCCGTCGCGGATCATCGCCGGCAGGTCGGCATTGGTCGCGCTGACCACGCGGACTTTGACCTGGCGTTCGCGATTGGAACCCAGGCGCTCGAAGCGGCCGGTTTCCAGCACGCGCAACAGCTTCATCTGCCCGCCCAGCGACAGGTTGCCGATCTCATCCAGGAACAGCGTGCCTCCGTCGGCGGCTTCGAACTTGCCCTCGCGTGCCTTGTTGGCGCCGGTGTAGGCGCCGGCCTCGGCACCGAACAGTTCGGCCTCGATCAGCTCCGACGGCAACGCGCCGCAGTTGACCGTGATGAACGGGCCCTTGGCCACCAGTGAATTGGCCTGGATGATCTGCGCGATCTTCTCCTTGCCGGCACCATTGGGACCGGTGATCAGCACCGGCAGCTCGGAGCGCGCGACCTGGCAGGCCAGGGCGATGACGCGCTCGCTGGCCGGATCGGCGAAGACCGCACCGCACAGGTCGTACTTTTCTTCCAGCGCATTGCGCTGGCGCAGCTCACGGCTGCGGCGGCGGTCCAGTTCGCGCCGCGCCTCGGACAGCTCCAGCAGGTTGTTGACCGTGGTCAGCAGCTTGCGGTCGTCCCAGGGCTTGGCCAGGTAGTCGGCGGCGCCGGCCTTGACCAGGTCCACCGCGCTGCTCAGGTGGGTCCAGGCCGTCAGCAGGATCACCGGCAGGTCCGGGTGGCGTGCGCGGATCTGTGCGAACAGCGCTTCGCCCTCCTCGCCGGAGGTGGTGTCCTCGCTGAAGTTCATGTCCTGGATCACCAGGTCGACCGGCTGCGACTCGAGCAGGGCCAGCCCCTCGGCCGGGCTCTGCGCCTGCAGGGTGTCGATGTCGTGCAGGGAGAACAGCACGTCGAGTGCAGTGCCCACACTGGCGTTGTCGTCGATGATCAGGATCGAAGGCATCAAGCGGTTCTGCAGAAAGGGATGGGCGGCGCCGATGGAGCCGTGTTCGTGTCCATACGCCGGGAGAGCCCGGCGCCACCCATCAAGCATAGCCAAACCCGTAGCCGTCGGGGCGGCGGGCTCAGCGTCGGGGCGGCGGCGGTGGCGGTGCTGGCGGAGGCGGAGCGACCAGCGCCCTGCGCCAGGCAGCGGCGTCCACCGCGACCGTCAGTTCCTGTCTGTCGCGCTGCAGCAGGAGATAGGCCCTGGCGGCGCTTGAACGCCGCAGGGCCTCGGCAAGATGCTCGATCCTGCGTACGGTGGTGTCATCCACCCGCAGGATGCGATCGCCGCTGCGCACGCCGAAGCGGGCTTCCGGGCCGGCGGCTTCCACGCGCACCTGGCCTTCGCTCGAACGCAATGCCAGGCGCGCATCGTCCTGGCGCCACTCCAGTGTCTGCGAGCTGCCACCGCCGGCCAGTGCCGGCAGTGGCAGGAGCATCATCATCAGCATCCAGCGGATACGCATCTCATGCGCCCCGCGTGGCAACCGCAGGCGGTACCGCTGCCGCGCGCCGGGCCGGCCCGAACACCGCGATCTGGCCAAGCACCCACAGCAGCAGTGCGCCCAGCGGCAGGTAGTGCAGCGGCATGCGCGGCAGCTCGTACATGTTCATCAGTGCCAGGTTGATCGCATAGGCGGCCAGCATGCCCAGCACGATGCCCAGCGTGGCCAGCAGGAAGTTCTCGGTCTGGAAGTAGCGCAGGATCTGCCCACGCGTCGCGCCGAGCGCGCGACGGATACCAATCTGCTTGCTGCGCTGCTGCACCCAGAAGCTGGCCAGGCCGATGATGCCCAGTGCGGTGACCACCAGCAGCGAGATGCACACCGTGATCAGCAGCCCGACCATGGCCCTGTCGTTCTTGAAGTAGTCATTGCGCTGCGCCTCATAGGTCAGCTTCTCGCGCACCAGCCGGTTGGGGTCGTTGCGTTCAAGCGCGGCGATCGCGCCCTTGAGTACTTCCTCGCGCCGTTCCGGAGCGGTGCGCAGGACGTACGGGCCCTGGGTGAAATCGGTCCGCACAGGCAGCACCATCGACAGCGTGGTGTTGTTGTTGTAATCGGTGGGCGTGGCCAATGACGCGACAATACCCACCACGTGCAGTGGCTGCTTGCCCATGTAGAACGTCTTGCCCAGTGCGTTCTCGCCGGGGTACAGCCTGTCGGCGAGCGTGCGGCTGATGATCACCGAGGAGGCGGTATTGGTGGAGGCGTTCTTCTGTGCATCCTCGACGTTGCTGTATTCACTGGGCTGGAAGTCGCGGCCGGCGGTCAGCTGCAGTCCAAGCGTGGACAGTCCACCTTCGCCGAACATGTACATGGTGACGAAGGCGGTCGGACGTTCCTGTTCCTGCTTCAGCGAAACGCTGGTATTGGAGGAGTTCGGGCGGAACGGCAGCTGGTTGACCTTCGCGGCGGCGGTGACCCCGGGAACGGCGCGCAGGGCGGACAGGTCCTCCTGGGTGCGGGCCTGGCCATTGGTCTGCTTGCCGATGCCGCTGACCCGGACGAACACCAGCTCGTTCTCGGCCAGGCCGCTGGTCTGGCTGATCCGTTCAACGCGCTGGGTGACCAGGAACAGGGCATTGCAGACGATGGCGCAGGTCAGGGCGACTTCCAGCACGATCAGGGCGGCGGCTGTCTTGTGCCGGCGCAGGGTGCTGAGGATGGGGCGGATATCCATGGGAGGTCCTCGTACTCGTGCTTACTGCGACTTGAGCTGGATGGCCGGGGTAACCTGCATCGCGCGCCAGGCGGGCAGGAAACCAGCGGCGAGGCTGGCGAACAGGGTCAGGCCAATGGCCAGCAGCAGCATGCTGCCGTCCAGGTGGGCCAGGCTCGCGTAGTCCACGGGTTGCTGGCGCACCGCATACAGGCCGAGCAGGGCCAGGCCGATGCCGAGCACGCCGCCGGCAACGCCGATCGCACCGGCTTCAATCAGGCATTGCAGGAAGATCTGCCCACGGCTGGCACCGAGGGCGCGGCGCACGCCGATCTCGCCGCTGCGGCGCAGGAACTTCGCCAGCAGCAGGCCCACCGTGTTGACCAGGCAGACGCCGAGAAAGCCCAGTGCCAGCCACATCTGCAGGCGCACGTCGCTGGGCACGGCATTCTTGAACGTCAACCACTCCATCACCGGGCGCAGGCGCACGTTGGTAGGGCGCTCGAAACGGCCCGCTGCGCGCTGCTGGTCCGAGTAGTTGGCCAGGTAGCTGCGGTAGTCCTCGACCTTGGCCGGATCCAGCTCCACCCAGTACTGGATCCAGCTGCAGGGCGCGTTGATCGAGTTGCTGCTGCCATCCGGATTCTCGCCGAAGCAGTTCATGTTGCCGTTGCTGCCGAACTCCAGGTCCATCGCAGTGGAAAACGGCACCAGCAGGTCTTCATCCTTGCCGTAGTTGCCGGTGGTCAGATCGAAGAAGTGGGGTTCGGGACTCCACTTCTTCATCACGCCGATCACCCGCAGTGAATGGCCACTCAGGCGGATCTCGCGACCGGTGCTGTCGGCACCCTGGAACAGCTTGTCGTTGATCGCTTTCGACAGCACCACCACCCGGCTGCGATTGTCATCATCGCTGCTGTTCCAGGCACGCCCGTACTGCATCGGCACGTCGAACATCGGGAAGAAATCGGCCGACGTCCAGCGCGTATCCACCGAGAACGGCTTGAGCGTGCTGAGCTCCGGTTCCACCGTGCCGCCGCCCGCGCTCATCATCGCCTGGCGGATGCCGCGCTTCTCGCGCAGCAGGGTCTCGGCGTCGCGCCGTGTCATCTGTTCCTCAGGCTCCTCACCCGGGGTATAGCCGCCGCGCGGGCGCGGATCGACCTGCACGTAGAACAGCTGGTCGCTCTTGCCGGGAATCGGGTCGCCGGACAGCACGTGGAACACCGTCAGCGTGGTCATCGAGGCACCGATGCCGAGCGCGATGGCGACCACCATCAGTGCGGTCAGGATCTTGTTGCGGCGGAAGCTGCGTACCGCCAATCGGGTGTAGTAGGCGAACATGGGAGTGCCCTCACTCGTTGACGGCAACGATGTGGCGCGGCGGGGTAGCCAGCACCGGTTCGCGCACCAGGTCGGTCACCTGGCCATCGACGATGTGCACGTTGCGCTGCGCGCGCGCGGCCAGTTCCGGGTCGTGGGTGACCATCACGATGGTGGTGCCGGCGGCATTGATCTCCTCCAGCAGTTCCATCACGCCGCGGGCCATCTGCGTATCCAGGTTGCCGGTCGGTTCGTCGGCCAGCAGCAGGCGCGGGCTGCCGGCCAGCGCACGCGCGATCGCCGCACGCTGCTGCTGGCCGCCGGACAGTTCGTTCGGGTAGTGCTTCATGCGTGAGCCCAGGCCGACCTGGGTGAGCGCCTTCTCGATGCGTTCGCGGCGCTCGTTGGCACTCATCTTCCGGTAGCGCAGCGGCACGTCGACGTTGTCGAACAGGTTCAGGTCGGGAATCAGGTTGAAGCCCTGGAAGATGAAGCCGATCTTCTGGTTGCGCAGGCGGCTGCGGGCGTCATCGCCCAGCGTGCTCACGTCCTGGCCGTCAAGCAGGTAGGTGCCGCTGGTGAAGGTTTCCAGCAGGCCGGCGATGTTGAGGAAGGTGGTCTTGCCGGAGCCGGACGGGCCGGTGACCGCGACGAACTCGCCTTCCTTGACCTGCAGTTCCAGCGAGCGCAACGCGTGGGTTTCCACCTGTTCGGTGCGGAAGACCTTGGCGACCGAACGCATTTCGAGCATGTACATGGGGTGTCCTCTCTCCAGGATTCAGGTATCGGGTATCAGTTGACGGAGACGCGTTCGGCGTCCTTGAACAGGTCGCTGCCGGAGACCACGATGCGGTCGCCCGGCTGCACGCCCGACTTGATTTCCACTTCGCCCAGGCTGCTGACGCCCAGTTCCACCGGACGCCGCACCGCGGTGCGGCCATCCATCACGTAGGCCACGCCATTGCCCTGTTCGACGAACGGGCCGCGCTCGACCTTCAGCACGTCCTTGCGGGTATCGAGCAGCACGCGCACCGACATCCGCTGGCTCTGGCGCAGGCCTTCCGGCTGCGCGCTGGCGAAGCGCACGCGGGCGTTGACCTCGCCGTTGACCACTTCCGGCGACACCGCGCTGATCTCGCCCGGGAACGGCTTGCCATTGCCGCCGGTCAGCTGCGCCGGCATGCCGATCGCCAGGTCGCGGGCGAAGCTCTCCGGCACCTTGATCTCGACCTCGAACTTGGACAGGTCGACCACGCCCAGCACCGGCGCGTTGGCAGCCAGGTTGGTGGACTGGACCGCCTGCACCTGGCCGACCTGGCCGTCAAACGGTGCGCGCAGGGTCAGTGCGTCGACCTGGCGCTGCACTTCGGCCACCACGGCCTTCTGGCGGTCGGCCAGCAGGCGCTTGTTGCGGGCATCCAGGTCGGCGCCCTGGCTCTGCAGGCGCGCATCGGTGGTGGCGTTGGCCAGGGTGATATCGGCCTTCTTCAGCGAGTCCTTGGCCTTGGCCAGGTCGATCTGTGGCACCGCACCGCCGTCGTAGCCGCGCTGGAAGCGCTGCAGGTCGCGGTCGGCGGCCTGGCGCTCGATGGTGGCCTGGTCGGTTTCCTTGCGCGACTTGGCGCGGGCCAGGGTGGCGTCCAGCGCGGCACGGCTGGCCTCGGCTTCCAGGCCGGCCAGGGTGGCCTGTTCCTGGGCCAGCTTGCTGCGCAGTTCCGGGCTGTCGATGACCGCCAGTTCCTGGCCCTTCTTGACCACGTCACCGGCGACCACTTTCAGGTCCACGGTGCCGGCCGAGATGGCGTACAGGATCGGGCTGTTGGCGGCGATCACCCGACCGTCGGCGGCGATGTCGCGGACCAGGTCGCCGCGCTTCACTTCGGCGATGCGCACCCGGCTGCTGTCGAAGGAGCGGCTGGCATTGGACCAGGCATGCACGGCCCAGCCGATGCCGGCCAGCAGCACGATGGCGCCCAGCGCCGGCCAGCGGTAGCGCTGCCAGTTGACGCGGGTGGCGCCGGCGGGGGCGGAGGAAACGATCTGGTCCTGTGCGGAAGTGTCGCGGATCATCGGGTGCGTGCCTGACGGTGGTAGCCAGTACCAAGCACGTAGCGTGCCAACTTTATTTCCTTTCAGTTCAACAGGTTGGGCGGGCCGCTGGAGTGTCCGGGTGTCCGCGGACACCTTTCCGGACACTTTCATTAAGCGGACAGGAGGGGGAAGCCGGACACGCGGGCTAGAATGCGCCGATCGTCTTCAAGGAAACGCGTGACATGTGTGGAATCGTGGGTGCAATCGCCGATCGCGACGTGGTGCCGGTGCTGATCGAAGGACTGAAGCGGCTTGAGTACCGTGGTTACGACTCCTCGGGCATCGCGGTGATCGATCATGCCGAGCGCCCCGAAGTACGTCGTGTCCGCCGCACCGGTCGCGTGTCGGAAATGGCCACGGCGGCCGAGGCCGAAGGGTTCAATGCGGTGCTGGGTATCGGCCACACCCGCTGGGCCACCCACGGCGGCGTCACCGAGGCCAACGCGCATCCGCACATCAGCCACGGCGTGGCGCTGGTGCACAACGGCATCATCGAGAACCACGAAGAGCAGCGCGAGAAGCTGCGGGCGCTGGGCTACACCTTCGAGTCGCAGACCGACACCGAAGTCATCGCGCACCTGATCCATCATCACCTGAAGGGCGGCGATGACCTGCTGGTGGCGCTGCAGCACACGGTGAAGGAGCTGACCGGCGCCTACGCGCTGGCCGTGGTCAGCCGCGCCGAGCCGGAGCGCTTCGTCTGCGCGCGCATGGGCTGCCCGCTGCTGGTGGGCCTGGGCGAGGGCGAGAACTTCGTCGCCTCCGACGTCTCGGCGGTGATCTCGGCCACCCGCAAGGTGATCTTCCTGGAAGAGGGCGACACCGCCGAGATCCGTCGCGATGGCGTGCGCATCTTCGATGAGCATGACCGGCCGGTCGAGCGCGATGTGCACCTGTCCGACGTGTCGCTGGCATCGCTGGAGCTTGGCCCGTACCGCCACTTCATGCAGAAGGAAATCCACGAGCAGCCGCGCGCGCTGGGCGACACCATCGAGGCGGCGATCGACGCCGGTGGTTTCCCGGCCGAGCTGTTCGGCAAGAATGCCGAAGCGGTGCTGTCGGGCATCGAGGGCGTGCAGATCATTGCCTGCGGCACCAGCTACTACGCCGGCCTGACCGCGCGCTACTGGATCGAGGCCATCGCCGGCCTGCCGTGCAGCGTGGAGATTGCCAGCGAGTACCGCTACCGCGCCGCGTATGCCAACCCGAAGCACCTGATCGTCACCATCTCCCAGTCCGGCGAAACGCTGGATACGATGGAGGCGCTGAAGTACGCCAAGGCGCTTGGCCACAAGCACACGCTGTCGATCTGCAACGTGCCGGAAAGCGCGATTCCGCGCGCCAGCGAGCTGGTCTGCTACACCCGCGCGGGCGCGGAGATCGGCGTGGCTTCGACCAAGGCCTTCACCACCCAGCTGGCCGCGCTGTTCCAGTTGACCGTGGTGCTGGGCAAGCTGCATGGCCGCATCGACGCGGCGCAGGAAGCGGATTACCTGGAACAGTTGCGCTTCCTGCCGGGCAGCGTGCAGCACGCGCTGAACCTGGAACCGCAGATCGCGGCGTGGGCCGAACGCTTCGCGCGCAAGTCCAATGCGCTGTTCCTGGGCCGTGGCCTGCATTACCCGATCGCGCTGGAAGGCTCGCTCAAGCTCAAGGAGATTTCCTACATCCACGCCGAGGCCTACCCGGCGGGCGAGCTGAAGCATGGCCCGCTGGCGCTGGTGGACGAGGACATGCCGGTGGTGGTGATCGCCCCCAATGACAGCCTGCTGGAGAAGGTGAAGTCGAACATGCAGGAAGTGCGCGCCCGTGGTGGCGAGCTGTTCGTGTTCGCCGACCAGGACAGCAACTTCAATGAGTCCGAAGGCGTGCACGTGATCCGCACGCCGCGCCATGCCGGCGTGCTCAGCCCGATCGTGCACACCATTCCGGTGCAGCTGCTGGCCTACCACACCGCGCTGGCACGCGGCACCGACGTGGACAAGCCGCGCAACCTGGCCAAGAGCGTGACGGTGGAGTAACACTCCCGGATCCGTTGAATGCTGCATGCGAAAGGGGCCCGCGTGGCCCCTTTCGTTTGCGTGGTTGGCCATGCCAAGTGGGACAGCCACCGGGTTTTCTGTCCGCCGTCGGCAGCAGGCAATCATTCTTTAATGCGTGGCATCGGCTGTATTCAGCGGCGGTTTCAGCCGCGGTGCCATTCTCTGGATCGTCGGTTGGTTCCCACGACGAACTGTCCTATCGATGCCGGTAGTTACCGATGGTCGCAGTCGTAGAATCGATTTGACCGAGGTCCGGGTTGAGCGGTTGAGCCCACCTCGTTCGCGTTGCAGCACATCGCCTGCCGATCCATTCCACGCGGCGGGCGGGTGCGCCAGACGTGCGCTGAAAGGTCTGTTCCCGGGGAGGGGGCGTATCGGAAGAGCACACTTTTTTGACTTCAGTGACCTGCACCAGGAAACAAGAATGAACGTCCGCGAACTCCTGCAATCCAAGAAAGAAGCTGTCATCACCATCGACGCCGAGGACACCATCGGTGCCGCCGCCCACAAGATGAGCGCGAACAGGATCGCTGCGCTGGTGGTGATGAAGGACGATGCCCCGGTCGGCATCATTTCCGAGAAGGACATCGTGCGTACCCTGGCCGACGACGGCCCGCAGGCCGGCCGCCGGGTGATCTCCAGCCTGCCGTCCACCGGCCTGGAAGGCATTGCGCCGGACGCGACGCTGAAGCAGGCCATGTCGTTGATGACGTACTCGCGGCGCCGTCATCTGATGGTGACCGACGGCAACCAGCTGGTCGGCATCCTCAGCCTGGGCGATATCGTGAAGAACCTGCTGGGCGAGCTGGAACTGGAAAAGGCCGTGCTTCAGGACATCTACATGGCCGCCCACTGAGGGCTGCAGCGCTGGAAGCAGGGAAGCCGGGCATTGCCCGGCTTCTTCGTTCACGGCTTCGGTGATATCAGAACGTGACCTTCACCGAGTCGGCGCTGTAGTTCGCCGGACCGTGATAGACCACTTCGATGTTGTTGCCGTCCGGGTCGAGCACGAAGGCGCCGTAGTAGCCCGGGTGGTAGGGGCGTTCGCCCGGCGCGCCGTTATCGGTGCCGCCGGCGGCGATCGCGGCGGTATGGAAGGCATCGACGGTGGCGCTGTCGCGGGCCTGGAAGGCCAGATGGTGCCGGCCGGTCAGCTGGCCGGCGGCGGCCTCGCTGCTGGCGCTGGAAATGAACAGCTCATCGGCCCAGAAGTAATCATCGCCTTCGCCGGCGATCGGGATGCCGATGGTGTCGAACACCGCCTGGTAGAAGCGGCGGCTGGCGGCCAGGTCACGCACCACCAGCTGCAGATGGTCGATCAGTCGGCCGCGGTGCAGTTCCATCGTTTCCATACGAACCTCGCAAAAAAGGGGACGGAGGGGATTAAGTCGCTTCCGGCCAATAGTGCCAGAAATGACTTAATCCCCTCCGTCCCCTTTTTGTCAGTTGGCGATGATTTCGACCCAGTAGCCGTCCGGGTCCTTGATGAAGGCCAGGTTCTTCATGCGGCCGTCGGTCAGGCGTTTCTGGAAGGTCACGCCGAGGTCCTCGAAGCGCTGGCAGGCGGCCTCGATGTCCGGCACCGACACGCAGATGTGGCCGAAGCCGCGCGGGTCGCTGTTGCCGTCGTGGTACACCGCACCGGCCTGGGTTTCGGTACCGTGGTTGTGGGTCAGTTCCAGCACGCCCGGCAGGCCGGCCATCCACAGGCGGCGCTGGCTGTCGTCTTCCGGCACCACTGCGCCGGCCGGCACGTAGGCCAGGAAGTACAGGCTGAACTGGGCGTCCGGGAAGTCGCGCTTGTCGATCAGCTGGTAACCCAGTACGCGGGTGTAGAAGTCCAGCGAGGCGGTGATGTCCTTCACCCGCAGCATGGTGTGGTTGAACACGAAGCCGCTGGTTTCGGCCGGGGCCTGGGCGGCGACGCCGGGGACATCGCGCAGGGCGGGAATGGTCATGGGGGAGGTCCTTCAGACGGGGCCGTTGCCGGCCGGATGGCGCCATTCTACCGGCCCGCACCTGACGGCACCGCGACGTACAATGGCCGGATCGCACCGTTCCGTCCTGATAACGATTGCCCGCCATGTCGCAGCGTGAATGGGTGGCCGCCGCCATCCGCAAGATCGAAGCCGATTTCAACCGTTCCGCCGATACCCATCTGATCCCGCTGGCGCTGCCCGGGTTCGAGGGCATCGACCTGTACCTGAAGGACGAGTCGAGCCATCCCACCGGCAGCCTCAAGCACCGGCTGGCGCGCTCGCTGTTCCTGTACGCGCTGGCCAACGGTTGGTTGCGCGAGGGCCGGCCAGTGATCGAGGCCTCCAGTGGCTCGACCGCCGTGTCCGAAGCCTATTTCGCGCGCCTGCTGGGCCTGCCGTTCATTGCGGTGATCCCGGCCACCACCTCGCCGGAAAAGATCGCGGCGATCGAGTTCCATGGGGGCCGCTGCCACCTGGTCGAGCGCGCCTGCGACCTCAACTGTGATTCGGAAAAGCTGGCCCGCGAAACCGGCGGCCACTTCATGGACCAGTTCACCTATGCCGAGCGGGCGACCGACTGGCGTGCCAACAACAACATCGCCGAATCCATCTTCAAGCAGATGGCCGAAGAGCCCAGCCCGGTTCCGGAATGGATCGTGTGCAGCCCGGGTACCGGCGGTACCGCCGCCACGCTGGGCCGTTATGTCAGCTACCGCCGGCATGACACCCGCATCCTGTGCGCGGACCCGGAAGTGTCGGTGTTCTTCGACGGCTACAAGGCTGCCGTGGCCGGTGAACAGGACTGGCGTGGACTGACCTGTAGCGGTGGCTCGCGCGTGGAAGGCATCGGCCGGCCACGGGTGGAGCCGAGTTTCATCCCGACCAGTGTCGATGCGATGGTGAAGGTGCCCGATGCGCTGAGCCTGGCCGCGATGCGCCATGTCAGCCGCCAGCTCGGCCGCCGTGTCGGTGGCTCCACCGGCACCAACTTCATCGGCGTGCTGCAGGCCGCGCAATGGATGCGTGAGGCGGGCCACCAAGGCAGCATCGTCAGCATCCTGTGCGACAGTGGCGAGCGCTATGCGCAGAGCTATTACGACCCGGCGTGGTATGGGCGACAGGGGATCGATGTCGACGGCGCCGATGCGCAGCTGGCGGCGGCGGTGGCCGGGCAGGGGTTGCCCGAACTGCCGTGGTGCAGCCTGGAAGCGTTGTAACGCGGCAACGCACGGCCGGCTGTGCATCGGCTGGGTAGCGTCGACTGTTGGTCCACTGCTCCACGTTCAGGTCGCCAGAATCCCGCGCTGCGCGTGAAAGTCGACCCACAGTCGACTCCACCCGGTCGCCGGGGCGTCTCAATACCCCGCTGCGGTGAACGCATCCAGCACCGCATCGCGCAGCGCATCAGGCAACGCCTCGATGTCCATCGCGCGGTCATCCAGGTGCAGGCTGGGGTCCAGGATGCTGGCGCGTCCCTGGGCCAATGCCTGCAGCCACAGCAGCAGGCAGATCACGAACTCGCGCTCGTGGCCCAGCTGCAACTGGCTGGCGCCGCGCTCGATCACCTCGAACGGGTACCACTCCTGGGCATCGTTGAACGTGCCGCCCTGCTGCAATACCGCCTGCAGCTGCTCCAAATGGCGGGGGGCGTCGTCGCCGGCATCGCACAGCGCGGCGATCCAGGCCAGTTCTGCCGGGCTGGCGGACAGCGCCAGCGAGCGCGCCGGTGAGATGGATGCCACTGCAGCCAGACCTTCCATGTAGGGCCTCGTTCGGTAAGTACCGCTGCGGACTCCCCCGCAGCCAGAGCTTCGGTGCGCGGCCGTCAGGCCGACGTGAACGCCGGCGCATGCCCCCTTGTCAGCCGCGCCTGTCAGCGCCATATCTGGGAAGCTGCCCGCCCGCCGGGCCCGTTCCCTGGAGATCTGCCGTGACCGTTGCCAACCCCCTGCTCGATTTTTCCGGACTGCCGCGCTTTGACGCGATCCGCCCCGAGCACGTCGCGCCGGCGCTGGATGTGCTGCTGGCCGAGGCCGAAGCTGCCGTCAGCGCAGCCGAGCGGGTGCAGCCGGTGCGTTGGGACACCTTCGCCACCCCGCTGGATGACGCCACCGAGCGCCTGTGGCGTGCCTGGGGCCTGGTCGGTCACCTGCAGGGGGTGGTCAACACCCCGGAACTGCGTGAGGCCTACAACGGCAACCTGCCGCGGGTGACCCGTTTCGCCAGCGCGCTGGGCCAGAACCTGGCGCTGTATCGCCAGTACCAGGCACTGGCGGCCAGCCCGGAGGCGGCGCATTTCAATGAAGCCCAGCGCAAGGTGCTGGGCAACACGCTGCGTGACTTCCGCCTGGGCGGTGCCGAGCTGGCACCTGAGGCGCAGCAGCGCTTTGCGGCGATCAAGGAGGAACTGTCGGCGCTGTCGGCGAAGTTCTCGCAGAACGTGCTCGACGCCACCGATGCATGGTCGCTGTACATCGAGGACGAAGCGCGACTGCTGGGCCTGCCGGAAGACGTGAAGGCTGCCGCGCGCGCTGCGGCAGAGAAGGACGGCAGGACCGGCTGGAAACTGACCCTGCAGATGCCGTGCTACCTGCCGGTGCAGACCTGGGCTGAAGACCGCGACCTGCGCGAGATCCTGTACCGTGCCAGCGCGCAGCGTGCATCGGAGTTCGGCGATGACGCGCTGGACAACAGTGGCAACATCGACCGTATCCTTGCCCTGCGCGCCGAACTGGCCGCGTTGCTCGGCTTCGATTCGTACGGCCATTACTCGGTGGCGACCAAGATGGCGCAGGATCCGGCCGAAGTGCTGGGTTTCCTGCGTGACCTTGCCGCGCGAGCCAAGCCGTTCGCGGCCAAGGACCGCGCCGAGCTGGAGCAGTTCGCACGCGAGCAGCTGGGCATCGATGCCCTGCAGGCCTGGGACCTGGCGTTCGCCGCCGACCGCCTGAAGCAGGCGCGTTACAGCTATTCCGAGCAGGAAGTGAAGCAGTATTTCACCGAACCGAAGGTACTGGGCGGCCTGTTCTCGGTGATCGAGCAGCTGTATGGCCTGCATGTGCAGGAAGACAGCGCACCGGTGTGGCACGAAGACGTGCGCTTCTTCCGCCTGGTCGATGCGCAGGGCGCGCTGGTCGGCCAGTTCTACCTGGACCTGTACGCACGCGAGGGCAAGCGCGGCGGTGCGTGGATGGACGATTGCCGCAACCGTCGCGTGCGTGGCGACGGCAGCGTGCAGACGCCACTGGTCTACCTGGTGTGCAACTTTGGCCGGGGCGCCAACGGCAGGCCGGCGACCTTCAGCCACAATGAAGTGACCACGCTGTTCCATGAGATGGGCCACGGCCTGCACCAGCTGCTGACCCGCATCGGCGAACTGGGCGTGGCCGGCATCAACGGCGTGGAATGGGACGCGGTGGAGCTGCCCAGCCAGTTCATGGAGAACTTCTGCTGGGAATGGGACCATCTGCAGGGCATGACCGCGCACGTGGACAGTGGCGAGCCGCTGCCGCGCGCGCTGTACGAGCGCATGCTGGCGGCGCGCAATTTCCATAGCGGCATGGCCACGGTGCGCCAGCTGGAGTTCGGCCTGTTCGACATGCTGCTGCACAGCCAGTTCGAACCGGCGCAGGACAGCGTGCTGGCGCTGCTGGACCGCGTGCGCGCGGAAGTGGCGGTGAACCACCCGCCGGTCTGGAACCGCTTCCCGCACCAGTTCAGCCATATCTTCGCCGGTGGTTACGCCGCGGGTTACTACAGCTACAAGTGGGCCGAAGTGCTCAGCGCCGATGCCTACGCCGCGTTCGAGGAAGCGCCGCAGGCACTGGCTGAAACCGGTGCACGCTTCCGCGATGAAATCCTATCGCGTGGTGGCAGCCGCCCGGCGGCGGAGAACTTCAAGGCCTTCCGCGGCCGCGCGCCGCAGATCGACGCGCTGCTGCGGCACTCGGGCATGGCGTAAGCGAAAAAAAGGGGACGGAGGGGATTAAGTCGTTTGTGCACAAACGACTTAATCCCCTCCGTCCCCTTTTTCTATTCGGCGTAGATCATCTTCCGGGTCATGCCGCCGTCGACGATGAAGTCCTGGCCGGTGCTGAAGCCGGACAGCGACGACAGCAGGTACACCGCCAGCGCGCCGATGTCCTCGGGGCGGCCGACCCGGCCGACCGGGTGCTGTGCCTGGTCGATGGCCGAGTACTCCGGTGCGTGTCGCCGCGAGGGGGCCTGCCAGGCCGTGGTGCCGATCCAGCCCGGACTGATGCTGTTGACCCGCACCGTTGGGCCGGCACTGATCGCCAGCGCATGGGTGAACGCCACCAGCCCGCCTTTGGCCGCAGCATAGGCCTCGCTGTGCGCTTCGGATTGCCAGGCGCGGGTCGAGGCGATGTTGATGATTGCGCCGGCGGCGCTGGCCGTCAGCGCCGGTAGTGCGTGCTTGCTGCACAGGAAGGCACCGTGCAGCGAGGACAGGCGGCGCTGCCACTCGTCCCAGTCCATGTCCTGCAGCTGCGTGCCATGCGGTCCGGCGATGCCCGCGTTGTTGACCAGCCCGTCGATACGGCTGAAACGCCGCAGGGCCACGGCGATGAAGTCGCGCACGCTGGCTTCGTCGGTGATGTCCAGGCGCTGGAATGCGGCCTCGCCACTACGCTGCCATTCCGCCAGGCACGCCTCGCCGGCCTCCACGTCCAGGTCGCCGATCAGCACGCGTCCGCCGGCACCGAGCACGGCCTGTGCGATGCCACGGCCGATGCCGTTGGCGCCGCCGGTGACCAGCACCACCTTGCCCGACAGCGGCGCGGCCGGCCATGCGGCAATCGGCGGCACCGTGCTCACGTCAGGTCTTCGCCACGCAGGCGGCGATGCCAGCCGTCCACGCCGATGCGGTCCAGGGTCTGGATGTTACGCTCGACGATCACGTCCGGGTCCGGATAGACATCCACTGCGCGCGCCACGCTGTCTTCGCGCAGCAGGTGCAGGGTGGGGAAGGGCGCGCGATTGGTGTAGTTGCTGGCGTCGTCCGCTGCCACGCCGTCGAACTGGTAGTCCGGGTGGAAGCTGGCCACCTGCAGGATGCCCTGCAGGTCCAGTGCCTCGATCGCGGCGTCGGCGTTGTCGAGGAAATCGTTGTAGTCGAGGAAATCGGTCAGCACCTGCGGATGCACGATCAGCGTCGTGTCGATCTGCTCGGCCGGCGTGTCGCGCAGCAGCACCAGCTCCTCGGCCAGCTGTTCAACCAGCGCTTCTGTCGTGGTCGCATCGCTGAGCACGATGCGGACCTGATCCTTCACGTATACCGCCTTGGCGAACGGGCACAGGTTCAGGCCGATGACGATGCGCTCCAGCCACAGGCGGGTGGCAGCGATCGGGTCATCGGTGGGCAGGGGGGAATCGGTCATGGCGGGCACGTCGGCTGGCGGGGCCGCCATTGTAGGCGCGTCGTTGGCAACGCGCCGTCGTGCCTGCCGCTGGCAGCGCCGGGGCATGCCCGGCGGATGCCTCAGTCGCGGAAGTTGTTGAACTGCAGCGGCAGCTCGAACTTGCCGGCCTTGAGCACGGCGATGGCGTCCTGCAGGTCGTCGCGCTTCTTGCCCTGCACGCGCAGCTTGTCGCCGTTGATCTGGCTTTCCACCTTCAGCTTGGCATCCTTCAGCGCCGCCGCGATCTTCTTGGCGATCTTCTGCTCGATGCCCTGCTTGACGGTGATCTTCTGCCGGGCCTGGGCCAGGTTGGTCTCGATGTCGCCGAACTCCAGGCTGAGCACGTCGATGCCGCGTGCGGCCAGGCGAGCACGCAGGATGTCGTTCATCTGCTTGAGCTGGAATTCGGTCGGCGCGGTCTGGTTGATGACATCGCCGTCGCGCTCGAACTTTGCGTCCACGCCCTTGAAGTCGAAGCGGGTGGCCAGTTCGCGGTTGGCCTGGTCGATGGCGTTGGTCAGCTCGTGGGTGTCGACTTCGGACACGACGTCGAAGGAAGGCATGGGCGGTGCTCCGCAGGTTTCAGTGGCGATCATTCTATCGCGAGGGCCCGCATGCCCGCCCTTTGTAGCGCCGAGCCCACGCTCGGCGGCTTTGTGAAGGGCAGCCGAGCGTGGGCTCGGCTCTACAGAAAGCGACGACCGGGCGATAATGGGCCATGAACGTGCAACGCTCCCCTTCGCGTGCGGTGGCCTGGATGGTCGCTGCGGTCGCCTGTTTCTCGCTGATGGACGCTGGCATGAAGCAGCTGTCGGCCAGCTATCCGACCCTGGAAGTGACCTTCCTGCGCGGCGCGGCCTCGTTGCCGTTCGTGCTGGTCTGGGTGTTGGCCAGCGCCGGCCCGCGCTCGCTGGTGCCGCGTCGCTGGGGCCTGCACCTGCTGCGTGGCGCGCTGGGCATGGCGATGATCGGCTGCTTCGTGTTCGCCCTGCGCGACCTGCCGCTGTCCACCGCCTACACCATCTATTTCGTCGCCCCGCTGCTGATCGCCGCCTTGTCGGTACCGCTGCTGGGCGAGCGGGTCGGGCCACGGCGCTGGGTCGCCATCGGCATCGGCCTGGTCGGCGTGCTGGTGGTGCTGCGGCCGGGCGTGGACGGTTTCATCTCGGTGCCCGGCCTGATGGTGCTGGCTGCGGCCACCGCCTATGCCGTGGCGGCGATCACGGTCAGCCTGCTGACCCGCACCGATACCTCGCAGTCGATGGTGGTCTGGTTCCTGGTGATCATGGCCATCGGTGCCGGCCTGCTGTCCCTTCCCGGCTGGGTGCCGCTGCAGCTGGCGCATGCGCCGCTGATCGCCGGCATGGGCCTGGCCGGGGCGCTGGGCCAGATCGCCCTGACCAAGGCGTTCCAGCTGGGCGAGGCCTCGATGATCGCGCCGCTGGAGTACAGCGGGCTGGTCTGGGTGATCGGCTGGGACCTGGCCTTCTGGGGCCAGCTGCCTGATGGCTATACCTGGGTGGGCGCCGCGATCATCGTGGCTTCGGGACTGTACCTGCTGCATCGTGAGCGCCTGAACCGGGTGCAGCCACCGAAGCCGCTGGACCATCCCTGAGCCGGTTGGGCCTGGGAATGGGGTCAGAGCCCCTGCGGGGATCCGACCCCGGGGTCGGATCCCCGCAGGGGCTCTGACCCCAGCCAACACCTCGGCGCGGGCGGCTTAGAACCAAAAGGAATAACATTCTGGCCCATGGCGCGGGCGCGCGACCGCCTGCGCTGGTAGGCTGCACGCCCCCTTCCGTCACCCAGCCGGTGAGCCACGCCCGTGATCGAGTTCCAGCGCCTGCACAAATCCTATGCCGTTGCCGGCCGCGAAGTCAGCGCGCTGCAACCGCTGGACCTGACCATCGAGGCCGGTGAGGTATTCGGCATCATCGGCCATTCCGGCGCCGGCAAGTCGACCCTGATCCGCATGATCAACCGCCTGGAAGAACCCAGCGGTGGCCGGCTGCTGATCGGTGGCGAGGATGTCACCGCACTGGATGCGGACGGCCTGCGCACGCTGCGCCGGCGCATCGGCATGATCTTCCAGCACTTCAACCTGCTGTCGTCGCGCACGGTGGCTGGCAATGTCGCCTTCCCGCTGGAGCTGGCCGGCACGCCGCAGGCGGAGATCGACGCGCGCGTGGCCGAGCTGCTGCAGACCGTGGGCCTGGAAGCGCATGCGCAGAAGTATCCGGCGCAGCTGTCCGGCGGCCAGAAGCAGCGTGTCGGCATCGCCCGTGCGCTGGCGACCCGCCCGCAGATCCTGCTGTGCGACGAGGCCACCAGCGCGCTGGATCCGCAGACCACCGCCTCGGTGCTGTCGCTGTTGTCGAAGATCAACCGCGAGCTGGGCCTGACCATCGTGCTGATCACCCACGAGATGGACGTGATCCGCCGTGTCTGCGACCGCGTGGCCGTGCTCGATGCTGGCCAGATGGTCGAGACCGGACCGGTTACCCGGGTGTTCCTGCATCCGCAGCACCCGACCACGCGGCGGTTCGTCAGCGAATCGGAGCACGTGGACGAAGGGGCGTTGCACCGCGATTTCGACGTGGTCGGCGGGCGCATCGTGCGCCTGACCTTCCTCGGCGGCGACACCTACGAACCCCTGCTGGGCAGCGTCGCGCGCCAGACCGGGGTCGACTACAACATCCTGTCCGGCCGTATCGACCGGATCAAGGACACCCCCTATGGCCAGCTGGTGGTCGCCCTGGTGGGCGGTGACCAGTCCGCCGCGCAGGCGGCCTTCGTGGCTGCCGGCGTGCATGTCGAGGAGCTGCGTCGATGATCATCGCCACTGCCGGCGGTTTCTTCCGTCACCTGGATGCGGGCAAGTGGGCCGACATCGGCCAGGCCACCATCGACACCCTGCTGATGCTGCTCGGTTCGCTGCCGCTGACCCTGGCCATCGGCCTGCCGCTGGGCGTGCTGCTGTACCTGTTCGGGGCGCCGCAGATGAAGCGCCGGCCGTTTGCCTATGGCGTGCTGGCTCTGGTGGTGAACCTGCTGCGCTCGGTGCCTTTCATCATCCTGATGATCGTGCTGATCCCGGTCACGCTGTTCCTGATGGGTACCTCGCTGGGCGTGCGCGGCGCGATCGTGCCGCTGGTGATCGGCGCGGCGCCGTTCTACGCGCGCCTTGTCGAGACCGCGCTGCGCGAAGTGGATCGTGGCGTGATCGAGGCGACCCAGGCGATGGGCGCCACCACCTGGCAGCTGGTCACCCGGGTGCTGCTGCCGGAAGCACGACCGGGGCTGATCGCCGGGGCGACGGTCACCACCGTGGCCCTGATCGGCTTCACCGCGATGGGCGGTGCGATCGGTTCCGGTGGCCTCGGCGACCTGGCGTTCCGCGATGGTTACCAGCGTTCGCACACCGACGTGGCGCTGGTCACCGTGGTCCTGTTGCTGATCCTGGTGCAGCTGCTGCAGATGCTCGGCGACCGCCTGGTCGCGCATTACAGCCGCAAGTAACAGAATGCCGGGCGGCAGCCGGCCAGCGGCCGGCTCTACCCGATTGCCGGGAAAAAAACGGTAGTGCCGGCCGCTGGCCGGCAATTCCAGGTGCGGTCAACGCGCGTTCGGTACTTCGTAGCCCAGCTTGCCGACCTGTTCCGGATGCTGAGGCACGCGCTTGAGCTTGTCGGTGTTCACGCCGTACTCGTCGCGCAGGCGCTCGGCCAGCTCCTTGTACAGGGCTTTGTCCATGTCCGGCTTGCGCGCGAAGATCCAGGCCATTTCGCGGCCCGGATAACCGATCAGTGCCCATGAATAGTCCGGGGCCACTTCCAGTACCCGCGAATGGGTCGGCACCACGCGATAGAACCAGGTTCGCCAGCCATGGTTGCCGCTGTCCGGATCGACGCTGGCACGTGCGCGAATTTCCTGCAGTGGTTCGCCGAAGCCATCACGGTAGCGGTAGGTGATGGCGACCTTGTGCTCGTCGCGCAGCTCGTACTCGTTGACGCTGGCGACATGCCCGCGTTCGATGAAGTTCGGCACGCGGCCGATCACATACCAGGTGCCCATGAAGCGCTTCAGGTCGATCGGCGCCCCCGGGTCGGCCGCGTCGGTGGCGCTGGCGCGGGGCGACGGCGGCTCACTGGCGGCCATGGCAGGACCTGCCAGGGACAGAGCCAGCAGCACGGCGCAGAACGGGCGGATCGAAGTCATGCGGGAGCGGGCTCCAGTGGGCTTGCACGCGCATGGTCGACTGTGTGCACGCGATCCGTCAATGGTGTCGCATCCTGTGAGAAGGGGCTTGCCCAAGCTGTGTTGCATTGTCTACCGGAGAAGCCCCCATGAACGCTCGTTCCGTCCGTCGCCCTGCAACTGAACGCGTCATCGAACGCGCCGACCCGCGCCTGCTGCGCGGCGTGCGGCAGCTGGCCCTGGCTGGGCTGGCGCTGGTACTGGTCTGGCCGGCGGCGCGTGGCAGCAGCGCATGGCTGGGCTGGCTGCCGATGTGGCTGGTGGGCATGCCGCTCGCGGCCTGGTGGGCGCTGCTGCGCTTTCCGCTGCCGCACCCGTCATGGCGATGGCGGGCGCGGCGTACCGGTGGACAGGCGCGCCGTCGGCCGGCTTCCGCCGCACGCGGCCGGCGCGGTCCGGCGGCCACGGCCTGACCTTCGACACGGGGGAGGCCGCGACATTCCGTGCTAGCGTTCCCCGGCTTATGACTGCCTGGAGCTGCAATGTCACGACTCGCTTCCGCCTGCCTGCTGGCCGGCATGATGACCGCTGCCTCGGTGGGGACCGCCGTGGCCGCTGAAGACACCGATCGCTACGCTTGGCTGGAGGACGTCACCGGCGACAAGCCACTGTCCTGGGTCAAGGAACAGAATGCCAGGTCCGAGGCGCGCCTGGCGCAGGCCCCGGCCTTCAAGCAGATGGAGACCAGCATCCGCGAGGTGCTCGACTCCGACGCCAAGATTCCCGGCGTGCAGAAGATCGGTGACTACTACTACAACTTCTGGAAGGACCAGCAGCACGAGCGCGGCCTGTGGCGCCGCACCACCCTGGCCGAGTACCGCAAGGCCTCGCCGCAGTGGGAGACCGTGCTCGACCTGGATGCACTGAACAAGGCCGAGGGCGAGAACTGGGTCTGGCACGGCGCCGACTGCCTGCGCCCGGATTACAGCCGCTGCCTGATCGCGCTGTCGCGCGGCGGCGCCGACGCCGACGTCACCCGTGAGTTCGACCTGGCCAACAAGACCTGGATCAAGGACGGCTTCTTCCGTCCGGAGTCGAAGGGCGGCCTCAACTGGGTCGATCGCGACACCGTGTTCGTCTACACCGACTTCGGTGCCGGCTCGATGACCACCTCCGGCTACCCGCGCGTGGCCAAGCTGTGGAAGCGCGGCACGCCGATGTCCTCGGCCACCGTGGTGTACGAAGGCAAGCCGGAGGACATGTACATCGCGGCGATGCACGATGACACCCCGGGCTTCGAACGCAACCTGGTCAGCCGCACCCTGGCGTTCTACAACAACGAGCTCTACCTGCGTGGCGACGACGGCACGCTGACCAAGATCGACGCGCCGAACTCGGCCGAGAAGGGTTTGCACAAGCAGTGGCTGACCCTGGAACTGCGCGATCCGTGGACCGTGGGCGGCAAGACCTACGCGTCCGGTTCGCTGCTGGCGACGAAGCTGGACGACTTCCTGGCCGGCAAGCGCGACTTCGACGTGCTGTTCACCCCGACCGCGACCACCTCGCTGGCCAGTGCCAGCTGGACCAAGAGCCACCTGGTGCTGAATGTGCTGGACGACGTCAAGAACCGCCTGTCGGTGCTGACCCCGGGCGCCGACGGCTGGCAGACCAGCCGCTTCGTCGGCGCCCCGGCCTTCGGCACGCTGGGCGTGGCTGCGGTGGACAGCAATGACAGCGACGCGGTGTGGCTGACCGCCACCGATTACCTGACGCCGACCACGCTGGCCCTGGCCGAGATCGGCCAGGCACCGGAAACGCTGAAGACCATGCCGGCCTTCTTCGATGCCAAGGGCAAGGTGATCGAGCAGCACTTCGCCACCAGCAAGGACGGCACCCGCGTGCCGTATTTCGTGGTGCACGACAGGGCGATGAAGCTCGATGGCTCCAACCCGACCCTGCTGTATGGCTACGGTGGTTTCGAGATCTCGCTGACCCCGAGCTATTCCGGTGGCATGGGCCGCGCCTGGCTGGAGAAGGGCGGCGTGTACGTGGTCGCCAACATCCGCGGCGGCGGCGAGTACGGCCCGCGCTGGCACCAGGCGGCGCTGAAGCAGAACCGTCACAAGGCCTATGAAGACATGGCCGCGGTGGCGCGGGACCTGGTCAAGCGCAAGATCACCAGCGCCAAGCACCTGGGCGTGCAGGGCGGCAGCAACGGTGGCCTGCTGACCGGCAACATGCTGACCCAGTACCCGGAGCTGTTCGGTGCGGTGGTGGTGCAGGTGCCGCTGCTGGACATGAAGCGCTACAGCCACCTGTTGGCCGGCGCCTCGTGGATGGCCGAGTACGGCAACCCGGATACCAGCGACTGGGAATTCATCAAGACCTTCTCGCCGTACCACCTGTTCAACGCGAAGAAGAACTACCCGCCGGTGCTGTTCACGACCTCCACCCGCGATGACCGCGTGCACCCGGGCCACGCCCGCAAGATGGCGGCGAAGATGATCGACGCCGGCAAGGACGTGACCTACTACGAGAACATCGAAGGGGGCCATGGCGGCGCAGCCAACAATGCACAGGCCGCGCATATGTCCGCGCTGGCCTACAGCTTCCTGTGGGAGCGGTTGGGCGGCAAGTAAGCAGAACGGAAAACGCCGCCCCAGGGCGGCGTTTTTCTTTGCCGGTAGTGCCGGCCGCTGGCCGGCAACCGCATCATTCAGGCATTCCCGGGTTGCTGGCCAGCGGCCGGCACAACCCTCAACGTGATCCCTGCCAACGCTTCAACCCGCGCGCGATCCGCGCCACCGCCTCCTGCAACCGCGGTACCTGCTGGGTATACGCCAGCCGCACATGCTGGTTGGCGCGATGGAAGCCGAAATCCAGGCCCGGGGTGAACGCCACGTGCTCGGTTTCCAGGAAGTGCGCGCAGAACGCCTGCGCGTCGTCGGTGAACGCGCTGACATCGGCGTACAGGTAGAACGCGCCCTGCGGCTCGACTTCAATGCGGAAGCCGAGCTCACGCAACGCGGGCAGCAGGAAGTCGCGGCGTTGGCGGAACGCTTCACGGCGCTGTTCGAAGATCGCCATTGATTCCTCGCTGAAGCAGGCGAGCGCGGCGTGCTGGGCGATGCTGGAGGCGCTGATGTACAGGTTCTGCGCCAGCTTTTCCAGGTCCGGTACCGCTGCAGGCGGTGCCACCAGCCAGCCCAGCCGCCAGCCGGTCATGCCGAAGTACTTGGAAAAACTGTTCAGCACGAACGCGCTGTCGTCCACCTGCAGCACGCTGGGCGCATCCAGGCCGTAGGTCAGGCCGTGGTAGATCTCGTCCACCACCAAGTGGCCGCCCCGCGCGTGCAGGGCCTGCGACAGTGCCGCCAGTTCGTCGGCGGACAGCACGGTGCCGGTCGGATTGGCCGGTGAGGCGACCAGCGCGCCGACGCTGTCGTCATTCCAGTGCTGTTCCACCAGCAAAGGGGTCAGCTGGTAGGCGGTGTCCGGGCCGACCGGCACCAGCTGCGCGCCGCCCTCGACGAGGCGCAGGAAGTGGCGGTTGCAGGGGTAGCCGGGGTCGGCCAGCAGCCAGTGGCGGCCGGGATCGACCAGCAGGCTGCTGGCCAGCAGCAGCGCACCGGACCCACCCGGGGTGACCAGGATGCGTTCGGGATCGACATCCAGCCCATAGTGGCTGCGGTAGAAACCGCTGATCGCCTGGCGCAGCGCCGGCAGGCCGCGCGCGGCGGTGTAGCGGGTGTGGCCGGCGGCCAGTGCGGCCTGGCCGGCACGCACGACGGGTTCGGCGGTAGTGAAGTCCGGTTCGCCGATTTCCAGGTGGATCACATCGTGGCCTGCCTGTTCCAGCGCCTGCGCGCGGGCCAGCAGGGACATCACGTGGAACGGAGCGATTTCATGGCTGCGCCGGCTGTAGCCCGGCGTGTGGGGCGGGGTGCTCATGTGCCCATGGTACGCCGGCCGGCGCAACCCATGACGTTCCGCAGGGTTGCCGCATTGCCGAGATTGGGGTCAGATCCCTTTTCGGGAAAAGGGATCTGACCCCGTCGAAGACCATTGCATTGATGCGCCAGGAGCCTTATCTCATGAAGTCCACTCTCTGCCTGTTGCTCGCCAGCCTGATGACCACGACTGCTACCGCCGCCACGCCGCCCGTTCCGCCGGATGCCGCCAAGCATCCGCACGTGGTCAAGGCGCCGTTCGGCGCGACCCGCAACGATGACTATTACTGGCTGCGCGACGACAAGCGCGAGAACAAGGACATGCTGGCCTACCTGCAGGCCGAGAATGCCTACGCCGACCAGCTGCTGGCACCGCTGAAGCCACTGGAAGACACCCTGTACAAGGAGATCGTCGGCCGCATCAAGCAGGACGATTCCAGCGTGCCGGCGCGCGAGCGCGGCTACTGGTACTACAGCCGCTTCGAGACCGGCCAGGATTACCCCATCCACGCGCGCCGCAAGGGCAGCATGGAGGCGGCCGAGGAAATCCTGCTGGACGTCAACGCAATGGCCGCCGGCAAGGGCTACTTCAGCGTCGGCTCGATGGAAGTCAGCCAGGACAACCAGCTGCTGGCCTGGGCCGACGATGACGTCGGCCGCCGCCAGTACACGATCCGCTTCAAGGACCTGGCCACCGGCACGGTGCTGCCCGATGTGATCACCGGCAGCTCCGGCGACCTGGTCTGGGCCGACGACAACCGCACCGTGCTGTATGTCGAGAATGATCCGGAAACGCTGCTGACCGTGCGCGTGAAGAAGCACGTGCTGGGCACCCCGGCCAGCGCCGACACCGTCGTCTACGAAGAGAAGGACGACAGTTTCTACATGGGCATCGGCCGCACCCGCGACGATCGCTTCATCACCATCGGCGTGCACAGCACCGTGTCCTCGGAAGAGCGCTACGCGCCGGCCAGCGACCCGACCACCTTCACCGTGCTGGCGCCGCGCCAGCGCGATGTCGAGTACGACGCCGACCACCATGACGGCCGCTGGGTGATCCGCACCAATGATGGTGCCAAGAACTTCAAGCTGGTCACCGCACCGACCGATGCCACCTCGCGCGCGCAATGGAAGGATTGGATCGCGCATGACGATGCGGTCTTCATCGAAGGCTTCGAACTGTTCGACACGTACACTGCCATCGCCGAACGGTCCGAGGGCCTGGAGCGCATCCGCCTGCTGTTCAAGGACGGGCGCAGCGACTACGTGAAGGCCGACGAGCCGGCCTATTCGATGGGCCTGGGCGATAACACCGAGGCCGATACGCCGTGGCTGCGCTACGTCTACACCTCGATGACCACCCCGACCACCGTGTTCGAGCTGAACACCGCCACCGGCGAGCGTCGCCAGCTGAAGGTGCAGCCGGTGATCGGCTATGACGCGTCGAAGTATGAAACCGACCGCGTCTGGATCACCGCGCGCGATGGCGTGAAGGTGCCGGTGTCGCTGGTCTACCGCAAGGGCTACCAGAAGGACGGCAAGGGCGCGCTGTTCCAGTACGCCTACGGCAGCTACGGCATGTCGATGGATCCGTACTTCAACCAGACCGCGGTCAGCCTGCTTGATCGTGGCGTGGTGTATGCCATCGCCCACATCCGTGGCGGCCAGGAGATGGGACGCGACTGGTACGAGAACGGCAAGCTGCTGCACAAGCAGAACACCTTCAACGACTTCATCGACGTCACCCGTGGCCTGGTAGCACAGGGCTGGGCGGCGAAGGATCGCGTGGCCGCGTCCGGTGGCAGCGCCGGCGGCCTGCTGATGGGCGCGGTGGCCAACCAGGCGCCGCAGGATTACCGGGTGATGGTGGCGCAGGTGCCGTTCGTCGACGTGGTCACCACCATGCTCGACCCGACCATTCCGTTGACCACCAACGAATACGACGAGTGGGGCAACCCGGAGCAGAAGCCGTATTACGACTACATGCTGTCCTACTCGCCCTATGACAACGTGAAGCAGCAGGCGTACCCGGCGCTGTACGTGGGTACCGGCCTGTGGGATTCGCAGGTGCAGTACTGGGAGCCCGCCAAATGGGTGGCCAGGCTGCGTGATGACAACACCGGCCACTACCCGATCCTGTTCCGCACCAACATGGAAGCTGGCCACGGCGGCAAGTCGGGGCGCTTCCAGCGCTACCGCGAACTGTCCGAGTCGTACGCGTTCGTGCTGCAGCAGCTGGGCATCGCCCAGCCGTAACGGCGAAGGGGCGCCGGGCGCTGCCTGGCACCCCGAACCGGTATCCTTGCGGCCATGAGCCTGCCCGAGCCATCTGCACCCCGCGATAGCGCCACGCCGCCGCGCGTGGTGCGTTTCCGCTGGGCATGGTGGCTGCTGGCGTACGTCAGCCTGGGCACCGGCATCGTCGGCATCTTCGTTCCGGGGCTGCCGACCACCGTATTCATCCTGATCTCGGCCTGGGCCGCCTCGCGCGGTTCGGAGCGCCTGCATACCTGGCTGCTGCAGCATCCGCGTTTCGGCCCGGCCATCGCCAACTGGCAGGCACACGGGGCGGTTAGCCGCTACGGCAAGTGGATGGCCACGATCACCATGGCGGTATGCGCCGGCATCATGCTGTGGTGCGTGCCGATCGCCTGGGTGAAGTGGTTCTCGATCGGCAGCATGACCGTGGTCGCAATCTGGCTGTGGACGCGGCCGCTGCCACCACCGCCCGCGGATTGAGCGCCGGCGGTAGTGCCGGCCGCTGGCCGGCAACCCGATTCCCTGCACCAACCGCTCAGCCGCCAATGGCTATACTCGGGGCATGAAGATCCCCCATCGAAACGCCATCCTGATTCCGCTGGCAGCGGCCTCGCTGCTGCTCCTCGCCGCCTGCGGCAACAAGGGACCGCTGGTACTGCCGCAGAAGCCGGTGCCGGTGGAAGAAACCGTCGAACCCGCTGCCGAGCCCGCCACCGAGGCGACCGCGCCGCAGACCCAGGGCAGCGGCACCCCGGCCACGACCGTGGAGCCGGCCGCACCGGCCACCCAGCCGGCGCCCACGCCCGCGAAGAAGGCGGGCAGCGGGAATGAGTAAGGCCGGTTCCAGGGCCCTGCGTTTCAGCAAGATGCATGGCGCGGGCAATGATTTCGTAGTGATCGACCTGCGTGACGGCACCGCGCCGCCCACGCCCGAGCTGGCCGCGCGCCTGGCCGACCGCCACACCGGCGTTGGCTGCGACCAGATCCTGACCATCGAGGCACCGCGTGCGGACGGTTCGGTGGCCTCGTACCGCATCTGGAATGCCGACGGCTCCAATTCCGAGCAGTGCGGCAACGGCGCGCGCTGCATCGCCGCCTGGCTGGTGCGCGAGGGCAGTGCGCAGGGCGATGCATTCGTCATCGACAGCCCGCTGGCCAGCCATGAAGTGAAGGTGCTGGGCGAAGGGCAGTTTGCGGTGACGATGGGCGTGCCCGCCTTCGAGCCGGCCAACGTGCCGCTGATGGGCTTTGCGCACGCGCGCGAGGAATACCTGCTGCCGCTGCAGGGCGAGAGCGTACGCTTCGCCGCGGTGTCGATGGGCAACCCGCATGCGGTGATCGAAGTGGGCCTGGTCGATGCTGCACCGGTCGAGCGCGTCGGTGCGCTGCTGCAGCAGCATGCGTCGTTCCCGCGCTCGGTGAACGTGGGCTTCGCCCAGGTGATGAGCCCGGCCCACGCCCGCCTGCGCGTGTTCGAGCGCGGTGTCGGCGAGACGCTGGCCTGCGGCAGTGGTGCCTGTGCCGCCGCGGTGACCCTGATGCAGCGCGGCCGCCTGCAGCGCGATGCCCGCATCAGCCTGCCCGGTGGCGACCTGCGCATCCAGTGGCCGGGCGATGGCCAGCCGGTGGTGATGGCGGGCCCGACCGCATTCGTCTTCGAAGGGGAGTGGATCGCATGACCGAAACCGTCGACAAGCTCGGGGCCCATGAAGTCGCTGCCTGGTTGCGGCGTCATCCCGGCTTCCTCAAGCAGTTCCCGGACCTGGCCCTGACCCTGGTGGTGCCGCGTGACGACGGCCCGACCGCGTCGCTGGCCAGCTACCAGCTGGAAGTGCTGCGCGAGAAGAACCGCGAGCTGGCACGACGGTTGGCCGATCTGGGCGCGACCGCCCAGGTCAATGAGCGGCTGGCGGTGCGCACGCACCAGCTGACCCTGGCGCTGATGAAGCAGGACAACGCGGCTGACACCCTGCGCGCGATGGCCGCCTCGCTGCAGGAAGACTTCGCCGGCGACCTGGTGCGGCTGGTGGTGCACACGCCAGTGGCCGGGCTGGAACAGGCCGACTGGCTGCAGGTGATTGCCGCGGATGATCCGCAGCTGGGCCCGTTCCGCGATTGCCTGAACGATGGCGAGCCGATCTGCGGCCGCCTGCAGCCGGAAAAGAATGCCGTGCTGTACGGCGTGCGCAGCGAGGAAGTGCAGACCACCGCGCTGCTGCCGCTACCGGGCGTGGGCCTGATCGCGGTCGGCAGCCACGACCCGAACCGCTTCTACCCGGGCATGGGGACGTTGTTCCTGCGCATGATGGGTGACGCGCTGGTCACTGGCCTGAAGCGCTTCCCGGGCTGAGCAGGTTGCGACGACGATGAGCGCGGTACAGGCCTTCCTGCAGCACCTGCAGGTGGAGCGGCGGATGTCGGCGCATACGCTCGACGCCTACCGCCGCGACCTGGACGCGCTGTCGGCCTGGGCCGAGCCGCGTGGCGTGGCGGTGGAGGCACTGGATGCCGAGGCCGTGCGCCAGTTCGTTGCCGACGAGCACCGCCGGGGCCTGTCGGCCAAGAGCCTGCAGCGGCGCCTGTCGGCCTGCCGAAGCTTCTATGCCTGGCTGCTCAAGCACGGGCGCATCGAGGTCAGCCCGGCAGCGACGCTGAAGGCACCGCGCGCGCCGCGCCGGTTGCCACAGGTCCTCGACGCCGATGAGGCGGTGCAGCTGGTCGAGCTGGAGCCGGAGGGTGAGCTCGGCCGCCGTGACCGCGCGCTGCTGGAACTGTTCTATTCCTCTGGCCTGCGCCTGAGCGAAGTCTGCGCGCTGACCTGGCGCGATCTGGATTTCGACAGCGGGTTGGTGAACGTGCTGGGCAAGGGCAACCGCCAGCGCCGGGTGCCGTTCGGCCGGCCGGCGCGCGAAGCGCTGCAGGCGTGGCGCGCGGAAAGTGGCGGCGGCCCGGCCTCGCCGGTGTTCCCCGGCCGCAACGGGCCGATCAGCCAGCGCGCGGTGCAGATCCGCATCCGCCAGCTGGCGCAGCGCCAGGGCCTGTTCAAGCACGTGCACCCGCACATGCTGCGGCACAGTTTCGCCAGCCACATCCTGGAATCGTCCGGCGACCTGCGCGGTGTGCAGGAGCTGCTGGGCCACGCCGACATCGCCACCACGCAGATCTATACCCACCTCGATTTCCAGCACCTGGCCAAGGTCTACGACGCCGCGCATCCGCGCGCGAAGCGTCGACGCAGCAACGAGGGCAGCGGAGAAAGCTGAACGTTGCCCCTGCGGCAGCCGGTCGCGGGTGGCTTGAAGGGCGCAGCGCAGTCCCCACCTCTGGTTCTGTCACCCCGGAGGCATCATGGACCCCAGTCAGAACCCCAACGTTTTCCACGCCACCACCATCGTCTGCGTCCGTCGCGGCGAGCACGTGGCCATTGCCGGCGACGGCCAGGTCACGCTGGGCCACACCGTGATGAAGGGCAATGCGCGCAAGGTGCGCCGCCTTGGTCGTGATGGCCAGGTGCTGGCCGGCTTCGCCGGTGCCGCCGCCGATGCCTTCACCCTGTTCGAGCTGTTCGAGGCCAAGCTGGAAAAGCACGGCCAGCTGCAGCGTGCTGCGGTCGAACTGGCCAAGGATTGGCGCACCGAGCGCCGCCTCGGCAAGCTGGAAGCCCTGTTGGCGGTGGCCGACAAGGAAACCTCGCTGATCATCAGCGGCACCGGCGATGTGATCGAACCGGAGGACGGCATCATCGCCATCGGCTCGGGTGGCTCGTATGCACTGTCGGCCGCACGCGCCTTGATGGCGCACACCGAACTGGATGCGCGCACCATCGCCAGTGAAGCGATCGGCATCGCCGGCGACATCTGCATCTACACCAACCGCAACGTGGTGGTCGAGGAGCTGTGAGGGTAGCGCCGGCCGCTGGCCGGCAACCTCATGATCCCCCGCACGCGTGCCTGGTTGCCGGCCAGCGGCCGGCACTACCGACAAAGAATCCGTGAGCACATCCATGTCGAAGATCGAAGTTTCCTCCGCCACCATGACCCCGCGCGAGATCGTGCAGGAACTGGACCGGCACATCGTCGGCCAGCACGACGCCAAGCGCGCCGTGGCCATCGCCCTGCGCAACCGCTGGCGCCGCATGCAGCTGGTGCCCGAGCTGCGCAATGAAGTGATGCCGAAGAACATCCTGATGATCGGCCCGACCGGCGTCGGCAAGACCGAGATCGCGCGTCGCCTGGCCACGCTGGCCAACGCACCGTTCGTGAAGGTCGAAGCCACCCGCTTCACCGAAGTCGGCTACGTCGGCAAGGACGTCGAGCAGATCATCCGCGACCTGGCCGATACCGCGGTCAAGCTCTATCGCGAACAGGCCAAGGTGCGCGTACGCACCCAGGCCGAAGAGCGTGCCGAAGACCGCATCCTGGATGCGCTGCTGCCGCGCCGCAGCGGTGGCAGCGGCTTCGATCCGGAAGTCGCCCGCAACGAGCCGTCGGCGCAGGACAACGAGACCCGCATCAAGTTCCGCAAGATGCTGCGCAACGGTGAGCTGGACGAGCGCGAGATCGAACTCGACCTTGCCGCCAACGTCAGCATGGACATCATGACCCCGCCGGGCATGGAGGAAATGGGCCAGCAGCTGAAGTCGATGTTCGCCAACCTCGGCGGCGGCGCCAAGGCGCACAAGCGCACGCTGACCATCAAGGCCGCGCGCCCGCTGCTGATCGAGGAAGAAGCGGGCAAGCTGGTCAACGAGGACGACGTCCGCACCGCCGCGATCGAGGCCTGCGAGCAGCACGGCATCGTCTTCATCGACGAGATCGACAAGGTCGCCAAGCGTGGCGACAACGTGGGTGGTGGTGACGTGTCGCGCGAAGGCGTGCAGCGCGACCTGCTGCCGTTGGTGGAAGGCTCCAACGTGTCCACCAAGTACGGCACGATCAAGACCGACCACATCCTGTTCATCGCGTCGGGCGCGTTCCATCTGGCCAAGCCCAGCGACCTGATTCCGGAGCTGCAGGGCCGCTTCCCGATCCGCGTGGAGCTGGGTGCGCTGAGCAAGAACGATTTCGTGCGCATCCTGACCGAACCGAAGGCCGCGCTGACCAAGCAGTACGAAGCACTGCTGGCCACCGAAGGCGTCAAGGTCAGCTTCACTGCCGATGCCATTGATCGTCTGGCCGAGATCGCTTTCCAGGTGAACGAACGCCAGGAAAACATCGGCGCGCGTCGCCTGCATACGGTGCTGGAGCGCCTGCTGGATTCGCTCAGCTACGAGGCACCGGACCGCGACGGCGAAACCCTGGCCATCGACAGCGCCTACGTGGACAAGCACCTGGGTGAGCTGGTGCAGGACCCGGACCTGAGCCGCTACATCCTGTAATGCCCGGTGGGGTCGGATCCCTCGCCGTGGCGAGGGCGCTGACCCCGCCCACTGCAGCAGAAAAGGCCGCCGCAAGGTGGCCTTTTTCCTGTGCGGTCAGTGCGATTGCCGGGTGCGGTAGTCCCGCAGCACCTGGTCGATCACTGCACTGGTGCGGGCGGCGCTGATGCCGTTCGAGGGCGAGTGCCCGTTGCCGCGCAGTTCTTCGACGAGGGAGGCGATCAACGGCTGCTGGATCGACGACGGGTTCGGGATGTCGAAGGCCTGCACGCCCGCTTCGGTTTCCAGCTCCACCGGAACGTCCTCGAAGGTGGCAAAGCGCAGCTGCCCACGGTCGCCGGTGATCTCGATCTGATCCTGGCGGCGGAACGCGCAGAAGCTCCATTGCGCGATGCCGTGTGTCCCCGTCCCGGTGCGGAAGCACATCGAGACGCTGTCCTCGGCGGCGTAGGCGCCGGTCAACGAGCTGGCCAGGCCACGCACATCGCTCAGCGGCCCCAGCAGATGGTCGAGCAGGTCCAGGGTATGCGAGCCCAGGTCGACGAACAGCCCGCCGCCGGCGATCGCGGGGTTGGTCCGCCAGAAGTCAGGCGATGCGGCATCCACTGAATGCGGCCGGTGCAGGGTGGCGCGCACGGCGCGCACTGTGCCGATCGCGCTGTCGTCCAGCAGCTGCTTCACCTGTGCGAAGCGGGGCAGGGCACGGCGGTAGTAGGCCACGAACACGGGCACGCCGCTGCGGGCGCTGGCCGCGATGATGCGCTGGCACTCGTCGTGGTCCATGGCCATCGGCTTTTCGATGTAGACCGGCTTGCCCGCAGCAATCGCCTGCAATGCGTAGTGCATGTGCGTGGAGGGCGGTGTTGCAACGTAGACCGCGTTCACCTCCGGATCGGCGATGAGTGCATCGGCGTCCGCGTACCAGCGCGGAATCGCGTGGCGGCGTGCATAGTCTTCGGCCAATGCGGCATTGCGGCGCATGACCGCCACTACCCGTGAGCCCGGCGTGTTGGCCAGGGCTGGCCCGCTCTTCTTCTCGGTGACGCTGCCACACCCGATGAAGCCCCACACCACGTTGTCCAGGATCATCGATCTGCCCTTGCAGGGGGGGCCGCAGTGATGGGAGCAGCCTCGTTCACGCCTCGGGCAGCGGCTCGGGGACGGTGCCGGGAACGAACACACCATCCTTCACGTAGGCGGCCAGGGTCATGTCCAGCGCGAGCATGCCATCGCGCTTGAGGTCCATCAGTTCCGGTTCGACCATCGCGCCGTGCAGCACGCCCAGCACGGTGGCGTGCAGCATGCGCGCGGCGATTTTCGGGTCGGCGCCCTCGCGCAGCTGGCCCAGATCGCGGGCGCGGCGCAGGGCACGCTCCATCCGGTCCAGCGCATCGCGGAATCCGGCCTGCTGCATTTCGGTCAGCACCCTGGTGTCCGCCGACGCATCGCTGCGCAGCATGATCTCCATGGTCTTGCGCAGGCGCTCGTCCTCGGACAGCTCGATGAACGAGTGGATCATCACCGCGCGCAGGTCGTGCACCGGGGTGTCGCGCTGGTCGGTGGAGGTGCGCTCCAGTTCCTGCATGAAGGGCAGGTGCACGCGCTCGACGATGGCGGCCAGCACCTCGCTCTTGTTCTTGAAGTGCCAGTAGACCGCGCCACGGGTGTAGCCGGCGCGGGCACCGATCATCTCCAGCGTGGTACGGGCCACGCCGTGTTCATGGAAGCAGGCTTCGGCGGCGTCAAGGATGCCTTCCCGGGTTGCCTGGGTGTCCTCGTTGGTCTTGCGGGCCATGGGTGTGGGTACGAGTGCGGGTGAAACGTGGCTGAATTGTACCGGTTTACAAACAAACAAGCATGTATGTATATTTCGCACCCATCATTCCCGTCGTGTGCGTGGCAGGCCGGTCCGGCTCCCACTCCACCCGGGTGGGCGCGATCTGCGGGCTTTCACCGGAAGGGGAACGTCCATCGATATCAGCTCCCTCTGAGATTCCTTCCTCCAAGAGCCTTTCCGTCATGTTGCTGAGCCGAATCCGACCCTTTGCACTGTCGCTGGCAATCGCCGCGACCGTGGCTGCCTGCGGCGGCCAACCCCAGGCCCCCGAGCAGGGCCCGGGTGACGTCACCGTGGTCACGCTGAAGTCCGAGACCGTGGGCCTGACCCGCGAACTGCCGGGCCGTACCAATGCCTTCCTGGTCGCCGAAGTGCGCCCGCAGGTCAATGGCATCGTGGCCAAGCGCCTGTTTACCGAGGGCGGCATGGTCAAGGCCGGCGAGCCGCTGTACCAGCTCGACGATGCCAGCTACCGGGCCCAGGCCAACAACGCCCGCGCCCAGCTGGCCCGCGCCGAAGCCACCGCCAATGCCGCGCGCCTGAGTGCCAAGCGCATCACCGAGCTGGCCAAGGTCGATGCGGTCAGCCAGCAGGACCTGGAAAACGCCGTCGCCGCGCAGAAGCAGGCCGAGGCCGACGTCGGTGCCGCCAAGGCCTCGCTGGATGCGGCCAACGTCACCCTGGGCTACGCCCGCATCACCGCGCCGATCAGCGGCCGCATCGGCAAGTCCAGCGTCACCCAGGGTGCGCTGGTCAGCGCCGGCCAGGCCAACGCACTGGCTACCGTGCAGCAGCTGGACCCGATCTATGTCGACCTGACCCAGTCCTCGGCCGAGCTGCTGCAGCTGCGCCGCGAACTGGCCGCCGGCCGCCTGCAGGACAACCAGACCCTGCCGGTCAGCATCCTGATGGAAGACGGCAGCACCTTCGAGCACAAGGGCACGCTGGAGTTCTCCGAAGTCAGCGTCGATCCGACCACCGGCAGCTTCGGCCTGCGCGTGAAGGTGGACAACCCGGACGGCCTGCTGATGCCGGGCATGTACGTGCGTGCGGTGATCGGCGGTGGCGTGCGCAGCGATGCGGTGCTGGTGCCGATGCAGGGCATCGCCCGCGACCCGAAGGGCGACACCACCGCGATGGTGGTCGGCAAGGACAACAAGGTCGAAGTGCGCCCGGTCAAGGTCAGCCGCACGGTCGGCGACAAGTGGCTGGTCGAGGACGGCCTGAAGGCCGGTGACAAGGTCATCGTCGAAGGCCTGCAGAAGATCGGCCCCGGCATGCCGGTCAAGGCCACCGAGAAGGGCGACGCACCGGCCAGGCCGGCGGCAGCCGCCCAGCCTGCCGCCCCGGCCGGCGACGCGAAGTAAGCGGAGAACCCCATGGCACGCTTTTTCATCGATCGACCCATCTTTGCGTGGGTGATCGCCATCATCATCATGCTCGCCGGCGGCCTGGCCCTGTTCAAGCTGCCGGTCTCGATGTACCCCAACGTCGCACCGCCGGCGGTGGAAATCAGCGCCACCTACCCGGGTGCATCGGCCAAGGTGGTCGAGGACTCGGTGACGCAGATCATCGAGCAGAACATGAAGGGCCTTGATGGCCTGATCTACTTCTCCTCCAACAGCTCGTCCAACGGCCAGGCCACCATCACCCTGACCTTCGAGAGCGGCACCAACCCGGATATCGCCCAGGTGCAGGTGCAGAACAAGCTGCAGCTGGCCATGCCGCTGCTGCCGCAGGAAGTGCAGCGGCAGGGCATCAACGTGGCCAAGTCCAGCTCGGGCTTCCTGAACGTCATCGCGTTCGTGTCCGAGAACGGCAGCATGGACGCCAACGACATCGCCGACTACGTCGGTTCCAATGTCGTCGACCGCCTGAGCCGCGTGCCGGGCGTGGGCAACATCCAGGTGTTCGGTGGCAAGTACGCCATGCGCATCTGGCTGGACCCGAACAAGCTGCATACCTATGGCCTGTCGGTGCCGGAAGTGACCGCTGCGATCAAGGCGCAGAACGCCCAGGTGGCGATCGGCCAGCTCGGCGGTGCGCCGTCGGTGAAGGGCCAGCAGCTCAACGCCACCATCAACGCGCAGTCGCGCCTGCAGACCCCGGAACAGTTCCGAAACATCATCGTGCGCGGTGCGCAGGACGGTGCCGAGCTGCGCCTGGGTGATGTCGCCCGCGTCGAGCTGGGTGCCGAGTCGTACGACTTCGTCACCCGCTACAACGGCCAGCCGGCCAGTGGCCTGGCGGTCACCCTGGCCACCGGCGCCAACGCGCTGGATACCGCGGCCGGTGTGGATGCCGCGCTGGAAGACATGAAGGGCTTCTTCCCGGCCGGCCTGAAGGCCGAGATCCCGTACGACACCACCCCGTTCGTGCGCGTGTCGATCAAGGGCGTGGTGCAGACCCTGATCGAAGCGATCGTGCTGGTGTTCGTGGTGATGTACCTGTTCCTGCAGAACTTCCGCGCCACCCTGATCCCGACCATCGCCGTGCCGGTGGTGCTGCTGGGTACCTTCGGCGTGCTGGCGATGCTGGGCTTCTCGGTGAACATGCTGACCATGTTCGCGATGGTGCTGGCGATCGGCCTGCTGGTGGACGATGCCATCGTGGTGGTGGAGAACGTCGAGCGCATCATGTCCGAGGAAGGGCTGTCGCCGCTCGAAGCGACCCGCAAGTCGATGGGCCAGATCACCGGTGCGCTGGTGGGTATCGGCCTGGTGCTGTCGGCGGTGTTCGTGCCGATGGCCTTCATGAGCGGCTCCACCGGCGTGATCTATCGGCAGTTCTCGGCCACGATTGTCTCTGCGATGGCGTTGTCGGTGCTGGTGGCGATCGTGCTGACCCCGGCACTGTGCGCGACCATGCTCAAGCCGCTGAAGAAGGGTGAGCACCACGTCGCCCACCGTGGCCTGGCCGGTCGCTTCTTCAATGGCTTCAACCGTGGCTTCGACCGCACCAGCGAAAGCTACCAGCGCGGCGTGCGCGGCATCATCCACCGTCCGTGGCGCTTCATGGGCATCGTGGCGGCGCTGTTCGTGCTGATGGGCGTGCTGTTCGTGCGCCTGCCCAGCTCGTTCCTGCCCAATGAAGACCAGGGCGTGCTGATGGCGCTGGTGCAGGCGCCGGTCGGTGCCACCCAGGAACGCACGCTGGAATCGATCGCGGCACTGGAAAACCACTTCCTGCAGAACGAGAAGGATGCGGTGGACTCGGTGTTCTCCGTGCAGGGCTTCAGCTTCGCCGGCATGGGCCAGAACGCGGGCATGGCGTTCGTCAAGCTGAAGGACTGGAGCGAGCGTGACGCCGACAATGGCGTGATGCCGATCACCGGCCGTGCGATGGCGGCCCTGGGCCAGATCAAGGATGCCTTCATCTTCGCCTTCCCGCCGCCGGCCATTCCGGAGCTGGGGACCGCCTCGGGCTACACCTTCTTCCTGAAGGACAACAGCGGCCAGGGCCACGAGGCACTGGTGGCCGCGCGCAACCAGCTGCTCGGCCTGGCCTCAGGCAGCAAGAAGCTGGCCAACGTACGCCCGAACGGCCAGGAAGACACGCCGCAGTTCCGCATCGACATCGACGCGGCCAAGGCGACCTCGCTGGGACTGTCGATCGACCAGATCAACGGCACGCTGGCAGCCGCGTGGGGCAGCTCGTACATCGATGACTTCGTCGATCGTGGCCGCGTCAAGCGCGTGTTCGTGCAGGCCGACCAGGCGTTCCGCATGGTGCCGGAGGACTTCGATCTCTGGTCCGTGAAGAACGACAAGGGTGAGATGGTGCCGTTCAGCGCCTTCGCTACCAAGCACTGGGATTACGGTTCGCCGCGCCTGGAACGCTACAACGGTGTGTCGGCAATGGAAATCCAGGGCGAACCGGCCCCGGGTGTCGCCTCCGGTGATGCCATGGCCGAGATCGAACAGCTGGCCAAGCAGCTGCCGGCGGGTTTCGGCATCGAATGGACGGCGATGTCCTACCAGGAACGCCAGGCCGGCTCGCAGACGCCGCTGCTGTACACGCTGTCGCTGATGATCGTGTTCCTGTGCCTGGCCGCGATGTATGAAAGCTGGAGCGTACCGACCGCGGTGCTGCTGGCGGCCCCGCTGGGTATCCTCGGCGCGGTGCTGGCCAACACCTTCAAGGGCCTGGAGCGCGACATCTACTTCCAGGTGGCGATGCTGACCACGGTGGGCCTGACCAGCAAGAACGCGATCCTGATCGTCGAGTTCGCCAAGGAAAACCTGGAAAAGGGCGCCAGCCTGATCGAGTCGATCATGCACGCCGTGCGCGACCGCCTGCGCCCGATCGTGATGACCTCGCTGGCCTTCGGCATGGGCGTGGTACCGCTGGCGATCTCCACCGGTGCCGGCTCCGGCGCCAAGCAGGCGATCGGCACCGGCGTGCTCGGCGGCATGATCGTCGGCACCGTGCTCGGCGTGTTCTTCGTGCCGCTGTTCTTCGTGGTGGTGCAGCGCGTGTTCAAGCGCAGATCCACGACGTGACCTGTAGCGGTCATGCCGGCCTCAGGCTGGCGTTATCGAAACGGTAGTGCCGGCCGCTGGCCGGCACTGCCTCCTGCCATCCGGCAGTACCGATGGAAGTGATCCCCATGAAAAGTGCATCCCTGTTCCTCTCCATTGCCGCCACGCTCGCGCTGGCCGGCTGCTCCACCCTGGCGCCGAAGAACACCGCCGTCGCTCCGGCGATTCCTGCGCAGTGGCCGGCCGAGGCCGCGCAGGGCGAGGTGGCCGATGTCGCCGCCGTCGGCTGGCGCGATTTCTTCACCGATGCGCGCCTGCAGCAGGTGATCGAGCAGTCGCTGCAGAACAACCGCGACCTGCGCGTGGCCGTGCTCAATGTCGAGCGCGCGCGTGGCCAGTACCGCGTGCAGCGCGCCGATCGCGTGCCCGGCGTGGCCGTGACCGGCCAGATGGACCGCCGTGGTACCGATGCCGGTGTCACCGAGCAGTTCAGCGCGGGCGTGGGTGTGGCCGAGTTCGAGCTGGACCTGTTCGGTCGCGTGCGCAACCTCAGCGAGGCGGCGCTGCAGCAGTACTTCGCCGTGGCTGCCAACCGCCGCAACGCGCAGCTGAGCCTGGTGGCCGAGACCGCCACCGCGTGGCTGACCTATGGGGCTGATGCGCAGCGGCTGAAGATCGCCGATGCCACGCTGAAGACCTACGAGGATTCGCTGCGCCTGGCCGAGGCCCGCCACGAACGCGGCGGCAGTTCGGCGCTGGAGCTGACCCAGACCCGTACCCTGGTCGAGACCGCACGCACCGATGCCGCGCGCCTGCGCGGCCAGCTGGCCCAGGACCGCAACGCACTGGCGCTGCTGGCCGGTGGCCAGCTCGATCCGGCACTGCTGCCGGACAGCATCGAACCGCAGTTGCTGGCGCTGGCCCCGCCGCCGGCCGGCCTGCCCAGCGACGTGCTGCTGCAGCGCCCGGACATCATGGCCGCCGAACACCAGCTGCTGGCCGCCAATGCCAACATCGGTGCGGCACGCGCAGCGTTCTTCCCGAGCATCTCGCTGACCGGCAGCATCGGCAGCGGCTCCAGCGAACTGTCCAACCTGTTCGACAGCGGCACCCGTGTGTGGAGCTTCCTGCCGAAGATCACCCTGCCGATCTTCCAGGGCGGCAAGCTGCGCGCCAACCTGGCCATCGCCAACGCGGATCGTGATATCGCACTGGCGCAGTACGAGAAGTCGATCCAGGTGGGATTCCGCGAAACGGCCGATGCGCTGGCGTTGAATGTCAGCCTGGATGAGCAGGTGAGTTCACAGCAGCGCCTGGTGGAAGCGGCCGAACAGGCCAATCGCCTGTCGCAGGCACGCTACGACGCGGGGCTGGACAGCTTTGTCACCCTGCTTGACGCGCGGCGTACCGCCTACAACGCGCAGCAGACCCAGCTGCAGGCGCAGCTGGCGCAGCAGGCCAACCGCATCACCCTGTACAAGGTGCTGGGCGGCGGCTGGCACGAGCGCGGGTAAGCAGTGCTTCTGGTAGGTGCCAACCTTGGTTGGCACGGATGCGTCAGCGCAGGCGGCTGGCCATGTGCCAACCAAGGTTGGCACCTACCTGGAGATCGAGGGTAGTGCCGGCCGTTGGCCGGCATTGTCATTCGGAGGCCTGCTATACCGCTTCATCGTCGCGCCGCGCCGCATGGCAGGCGCGAACGCGCGCCAGCGCATCGCCGGCTTCGCGCGCCATCTGCTCGTACTCGGCGCGGATCTCTTCCAGGCGCGCTTCATCCAGTTCTTCCAGATCCAACAGTTCGTTGTTGGCTTCGGCCGTCGCCCGGATCAGCTCGTCCAGCTTGATCTGCATCGCGGCAGTATCCGCGTTCTGCGTGTGCTGGATCAGGAACACCATCAGGAAGGTGATGATGGTGGTGCCGGTGTTGATCACCAGCTGCCAGGTGTCGTTGAAACCGAACACCGGGCCACTGATGCCCCAGATCACCACGATCGCTACTGCAGCCAGGAAGGTCCACGGCGAGCCGGTGGCGGCCGCGGCCTTCTTGGCGATCGTATTGAACAGGTTGCGTGCTTTCATCGTCGTCGTCCCACTCAGGTGACGACGATGATCGGCAGTGGCCCGTGCAGGGGTTGTGCAGCGGCGGTCAGGCGCGCATGCGCTGCAGTCGTGGCGCCTGCAGGCTGCGCACCGGGCTGCTCTGGTAGACGTGCTGCCAGCAACGGTCGACGAACTCACGGGCCTGGGCTTCGCTCAGCCGCGGCATGATCTGCAGGGCGTATTGGGTCTGGAACATCTCGTCACGTTCGGCCTCGCTGGCGCGCGGCTGGGTGATCAGCGAATCACAGGCGAACTTGATCCACGGCACGTACGAGCCGAACGAGTTGTGCGGCAGTGCGCCTTCGGCATGTTGGCGGCGCCAGTGGTCAAGCTCGGCGTCAACGTTGATGACCGGAGGAATGGTGGGGACTTCAGCGTGCATGACAATCCAGTTCGGTTGAGTGGAAAGGGAGTGGGGGTTCATCCGAGTGTGGCGTATATGGCGGTGCATGCCGCGTCAGCGGGATGTGGAGCCTGCGTTGGCATGGCCGATCAACTGCGCATGTTCGACCGCACCGAGGTCTTCGGCCAGAGTGGCCATCGCATTGCACAGGCGTTCGTGGTCGAGCGGGTGGCGGCGGACCAGCTCCAGTTGCATGTGCTGATAGGCAGTCCAGAACGGCGCGCCGCGCCGGTGCAGCGCATATTGCTGCTGCAAGCGTTCGCGGATCGGATCGAGGATCGGGTCTGTCGTAGGGCGTGCGGCGTGCGCGCACATGGCTGGCTCCGCCGGGGAAAGGGTGCCCCGGTGACCCCACCGTAGGCGTGTCAGCCGCGTGGGGTGTTACCGCAATGTGTGCGCGTGGCCTGGCTGACTGTGCGCGCGGTCACGCCGATGCCCGCAAAGGCCGCCGGCACAAGGGCGCACCGGCGCTGAAGCGTTCATTAAATGTGTTGCAGAGACGAGCGCGCGTGGCTCATTCGCCGATGTCCTCGTTCCAGATGTCGGGATGACGGCTGATGAAATCGCCCAGCAGGTCCACGCATTCCTGGTTGTCCAGGTCGATCACGTTGACGCCGTTTTCGCGCAGCCAGTCGATGCCGCCCTGGAAGGTGCGCGATTCGCCCACCACCACGGTGCCGATGTTGAACTGGCGCACCAGCCCCGAGCAGTACCAGCACGGGGCCAGGGTGGTGACCATGATGGTGTCCTGGTAACGGCGCTGGCGGCCGGCCTTGCGGAAGGCGTCGGTTTCCCCATGCACCGACGGGTCGCCTTCCTGCACGCGGCGGTTGTGGCCGCAGCCGAGCAGGCGGCCGTCGTTGTGGTACAGCGCCGCGCCGATCGGCACGCCGCCCTCGGCCAGGCCCTGGCGGGCTTCGGCGATGGCGGTCTGCAGCAGGGCCTGGTAGTCGGGCGTGGTGATCATGCGGGGCTCCGGTAAGTCGTGGCCCGCCATCATACGGGCAGGGGGTGCCGCTGGCCCCCGGCGGTGCGATAATCGGGGCCATGAGCGAATCCCCCTACAAAGCCGGTACCACCCATTTCGGGTTCCGCGACGTCGCCGCCAAGGACAAGCAGAAGCTGGTCGGCCAGGTGTTCACCTCGGTCGCGCGCAACTACGACCTGATGAACGACCTGATGAGCCTGGGCGTGCACCGGGCGTGGAAGCGCTACTACGTGGCCACCGCGCAGGTGAAGCCGGGCGACCGCGTGCTCGACCTGGCCGGAGGCACCGGCGACATCGCCGCCCTGCTGAAGGAGCGCGTCGGCGCCGAGGGCTCGGTGGTGCTGGGCGACATCAACGCCGGCATGCTGTCGGTCGGCCGTGACCGCCTGACCAACCGCGGCCTCGTGCTCGGCCTGGACTACGTGCAGTGCAACGCCGAAGCCCTGCCGTTCCCGGACAACAGCTTCGATCTGGTCACCATTGCCTTCGGCCTGCGCAACGTGACCGACAAGGACGCTGGCCTGCGCGAGATGTACCGCGTGCTGAAGGTGGGCGGCCAGGCCCGCGTGCTGGAATTCTCCGAAGTCACCGCGGACTGGTTCAAGCCGATCTACGACTTCCACTCGTTCAAGATCCTGCCCAAGCTGGGCAAGCTGTTCGCCAACGATTCGGACAGCTACCAGTACCTGGCCGAGAGCATCCGCAAGCACCCGCCGCAGGACGAACTGAAGGCGATGATGGGGCAGGCCGGCTTCGAGCGCTGCCACTACAAGAACCTGACCGGCGGCATCGTCTCGATCCACTCCGGCTACAAGCTGTAAGCCCTGCTCTGGTGGGTGCCAACTTGGTTGGTACTCGCCCGCTGCGGTCATCCGTTCTGGTAGGTGCCGACCTTGGTCGGCACGGGCCTGCCGCGTGCGTTGATGGATCCGTGCCAACCAAGGTGGGCACCTGCCTGTAGATGCCAACCTTGGTTGGCATGCGCCGGAGGAGGCGCAGGAACGGCCCCGGCCTGCATTACCCCGCACCGCGCAACGCCTGCGCGGCCGGAGGGAGGTACCATTGGGGTTTGATCCCCGTAACGGTCCCGATTCATGCGTAATCCGCTGATGCTCCTTCCGCTGGCCGTGGCCCTGGCCGCCGGCTGCTCCCAGGAGGCGGCCGCGCCCGCCGCCGCCCCGACTGCCGCAAAGGCCCCCGCCGCCCCCGTGAACGCCGAGAACCGCAGCCACGACGAAAGCTCTTACGCCGAGCCGGACAAGGTCGTCATCAAGGACATCGCGCTGGATCTGAAGCTGGACTTCGACCAGAAGCAGATCGGCGGCACCGCCACCTACACCCTGGAATGGAAGCAGAAGGACGCCAGGCAGCTGGTGCTCGACACCCGCGAGCTGACCGTGTCCAAGGTCGAGGCCGTCGCCGCCGATGGCGCACGCAGCCCGCTGCAGTTCGCGCTGGCCCCGGTCGACAAGGTGTTCGGCAGCAAGCTGACCATCGAGGCCCCGGAACAGCCGGCCAAGGTGGAAGTGAGCTACCACACCGCACCGACCGCCTCGGGCCTGCAGTGGCTGGCGCCGTCGATGACCGAGGGCAAGAAGCTGCCCTTCATGTTCAGCCAGTCGCAGGCCATCCACGCCCGTTCCTGGGTGCCGCTGCAGGACACCCCGAGCGTGCGTTTCACCTACAGCGCGCACGTGGTCTCGCGCCCGGACGTGATGGTGCTGATGAGTGCCGACAACGATCCGAAGGCCGCGCGTGACGGTGACTACACCTTCAAGATGCCGCAGCCGATTCCGTCCTACCTGCTGGCCATCGCCGCTGGCGACCTGGTGTTCGAGCCGATCTCCGGCCGCTCCGGTGTCTGGGCCGAGCCGACCATGGTCAACAAGGCGGCCAAGGAATTCGAAGACACCGAGAAGATGATCGGTGCCGCCGAGAAGCTCTACGGCGAATACCGCTGGGGCCGCTACGACATGCTGGTGCTGCCGCCGTCGTTCCCGTTCGGCGGCATGGAGAATCCGCGCCTGACCTTCGCCACCCCGACCGTGATCGTCGGTGACAAGTCGCTGGTCTCGCTGGTCGCCCATGAACTGGCGCACAGCTGGTCGGGCAACCTGGTGACCAACGCCAGCTGGAAGGACATCTGGCTCAATGAAGGCTTCACCACCTACGTCCAGGGCCGCATCACCGAAGCCCTGTACGGCAAGGAGATGGCCGAGATGGAGAAGCAGATCGACCAGACCGACCTGCTGGCCGAAGTGAAGGACATGAGCCCGGCCGACCAGGCGCTGGCGCTGCCGCCGCTGAACGAGCGTGACCCCGACGAAGCCCTCAGCCAGGTCGCCTACGTCAAGGGTTCGTGGTTCCTGGAATTCCTGGAGCAGCGCTTCGGCCGCGAGACCTTCGATCCGTTCCTGCGCGGCTGGTTCGATGACCATGCCTTCCAGAGCGCGAACACCGACCAGTTCGTCGCGTACATGAAGAAGAACCTGCTGCCGAAGAATCCCTCGGCCGTGACCGAGGCCGAACTGAAGGCGTGGCTGGACGAGCCGGGCATTCCGGCGTTCGCGGCCAAGGCGCAGTCGCGCAACTTCAGCAGCGTCGATACCGCGCGCATTGCCTTCGCCAGCGCCGGCACCGTGCCGAGCAGCCAGGTCATCGCCGACTGGAGCACGCAGGAATGGGTGCGCTTCATCGACGGCCTGGGTGCGACCCAGCCGCTGGACAAGCTGGCCACGCTGGACAAGGCGTTCCACTTCACCGGCACCCCGAATGGCGAGATCGCCATGCGCTGGTACCCGCTGGCGATCCGCAGCGGCTACGAGCAGGCCAATGAAGGTGCTGCCGCGTTCATCGAGCGCGTCGGCCGTCGCAAGCTGATCCTGCCGATCTACGCCGAACTGGTGAAGACCCCGAAGGGGCTGGAGCTGGCCAAGCAGGCCTTTGAAAAGGCCAAGCCGGGCTACCACCCGATCACCACGGCCTCGGTCCAGGACATGCTGGCCAAGGCTGAAGCCAAGTAACCGGTGGTGCCGGCCGCTGGCCGGCAACCGGTCACTGCTTCACCAGCTACGGCGGGGAAACCCGCCGTTGCTGTATCCGCTTTTCGCTGCCGATAGAATCGGGATGCACTCGCATAGGACCTCCGCCATGAAACGACTGATCCTGCTCACCGCCTGCACCCTGGCCCTGGCCGCCTGCAGCAACCCCGAGGAAGAGCGCAAGGCGCAGGAAGCCGCCGCGGCCGCCGTGCAGGCGCAGAAGGAAGCCAAGGCCGAGGACGTGGCCAAGCAGTACGACATGGCCGTGGCCGCGCAGGACTGGGAACGCGCGCGCCTGCATGGCGCCTCGCTGCTGGACCAGTACAAGGACACCGCCGCCGCCGAGCGCATCGCCGCGGGCTTCGACGAGGTCAAGGCCAAGGGCGATGCCGCGCGCGACCTGCGCCGCATGCAGGCGCTGTGGCAGTACAACCAGATCCCGGTGGGCAACAAGGGCAATCAGGTTTCGGCGCAGATCTACAGCAAGGAACGGGTGGACGTGGATGGCAGCGGCGCCAAGCCGGTGCAGCTGGTGTTCCGCGATCACCCGGAGTGGAAGCGGCACGCTTACCTGGTGCTGCAGGCCGGCGATTTCCGCTGCCCGCAGTGCACGGTGAAGGTGACCGTGGACGATGGCAAGCCGGTGTCGATGGCGGCCTGGCGCCCGAAGACCGATGAAGCCATCGCCCTGTTCATCACCGACCAGAAGGCGTTGTGGAAGCTGGCGCGCAAGGGCAAGTCGATCAGCATCGAGTTCCCGGTCAAGGCTGGCGGCACGCGTACGGCCGTGTTCGAGACCGGCGGTGTCGACGCCAGTCGCATGCCGCAGTGGTGGCAGTGATGATCGCGACGGGCAGCGCAGTGCACGCGTTGTCCGCGATCCGGCACTGGGTCTTCGACATGGATGGCACGCTGACCGTCGCCGTGCATGATTTCGCCGCGATCCGCCGTGCGCTGCAGATCGCGGCCGAGGAGGACATCCTGGACCATATCGCAGCGTTGCCGGATGCGCCGGCGCAGGCCAAGCGTGAGTGGCTGCTGGATCACGAACGTGTGCTGGCCGAGGAGGCGCTGCCGGCGCCGGGTGCGGTGACGCTGCTGCGTGCGCTGGCAGCCGACGGTTGCCGGCTGGGCATCCTGACCCGCAACGATCATGCGCTGGCGAAGCTGACGCTGGACGCGATCGGGGTCGGGGAACTGTTCGATGATGCCGACATCGTCGGCCGTGATGAAGCGGTGCCCAAGCCCTCGCCGGATGGCCTGCAGCAGCACCTGCGGCGCTGGGGCATTGCAGCGAGGGAGGCGGTGATGGTCGGCGACCACGCCTACGACCTGGAGTGCGGCCGTGCCGCAGGCACGCACACCGTGCTGGTCAATCTGCCGGAAAACCCGTGGCCCGGCCGTGCCGACTGGCATTTCGCCGATTGCCGCGCGCTGTTGGCGGCCTGGCAGGCCGCATGACCGTGTAGAGCCGAGCCCACGCTCGGCTGCTCTGCGGTCAGATCGCGCAGGCGCGCGCAAGCCGAGCATGGGCTCGGCTCCACAGAGAGCAGGCAACGTGTCGGTCGGAAGTTCCGGTAGTGCCGGCCGCCGGCCGGCAGTGTCGACCCAGGTCGACACCCACCGAGCGATGCGCGGGCAGTTCGGTTTACGCGCCCAGCGCGTAACCGAACTGCTGCTTGAACTGCTCGTTGAACTCATCGAAGGTGAAGCGCTGGTTCTGCGTGCCCGGGTGCTCGACCTTCAGTGCGCCCATCAGGTTGCCCATGCGGCCGATGGTCAGCCAGTCGTAGCCCTTCTGGATGCCGTAGATCAGGCCGGCGCGGAAGGCGTCGCCACAGCCGGTCGGGTCGACCACGCGGCGCTCGTGCGCCGGCGGGATGTCGTAGCTCGTTTCCGGGGTGTGGATGACCGCGCCCTTCGGGCCGCGGGTGGTGATGTAGGCCTTGACCCGGCTGACGATCTCCTTTTCGTCCCAGCCGGTGCGTTCCTGCAGCAGGTTCGACTCGTAGTCGTTGACCACCACGTAGTCGGCCTGGTCGATGAAGGCGCGCAGCTCGGGGCCGTTGAACAGCGGCATGGCCTGGCCCGGGTCGAAGATGAACGGGATGCCGTCCTCGTGGAATTCCTGCGCGTTCTGGATCATGCCTTCGCGGCCATCCGGGCCGACCAGGCCCAGGGTCACGCCCGGCACGCCGCGCACATGGTTCTCGTAGGAACGCATCATCGCGCCCGGGTGGAAGGCGGTGATCTGGTTGTTGTCGTGGTCGGTGGTGATGAACGCCTGCGGGGTGAACAGCTCATCGATCACGCGCACGCGCGACAGGTCGATGCCCAGGCCTTCGAAATACTCGCGGTACGGGCCGAAGTCCGAGCCCACGGTGCCCATCGGGATCGGCTGGCCGCCCAGCAGGTGCAGGTTGTAGGCGATGTTGCCGGCGCAGCCGCCGAACTCGCGGCGCATGCGCGGCACCAGGAAGGACACGTTCAGGATGTGCACCTTGTCCGGCAGGATGTGATTCTTGAACTGGTCCGGAAACACCATGATGGTGTCGAAGGCAAGAGAACCACAGATCAGAGCGGACATCGATGTAAGCCTATGCGGTGAATTTTGGGGTGGGCCAGCCCGGTTCAGCGGGCAAGCAAACGGCGCCCTTGGGCGCCCGACGGCGCAAAGGTTACCCGCTGGTGCCGCTCAGGGCCAGAACCGGGTGATGCCCGATCAGGCCGAAAGCCTGTGAAGACGCGGGTTCAGCTAGTTTTTTCCTTGCTCGGCGGCAGGCGGGTTGCTAGGCTTGTCGGCCTCGATTTCTGCCCATTTTTTCGCCATCCCGCGGCGGGCACGACACCCCTCAGGACTCCTTCCTCAGATGTTCAAGAAACTCCGTGGCATGTTCTCCAACGACCTGTCCATCGACCTGGGCACGGCCAACACCCTCATCTACGTGCGCGGGCAGGGGATCGTGCTGAACGAGCCGTCGGTCGTGGCCGTGCGCCAGGACCGTGCCATCGGTGGCACCCGCTCGGTGGCAGCCGTGGGCGCCGAAGCCAAGCAGATGCTGGGCCGTACCCCGGGTCACATCACCACCATCCGCCCGATGAAGGACGGCGTCATCGCCGACTTCACCTACACCGAGGCGATGCTCAAGCACTTCATCAAGAAGGTGCACAAATCGCGCGTGCTGCGCCCGAGCCCGCGCGTGCTGGTCTGCGTGCCGGCCGGCTCGACCCAGGTCGAGCGCCGCGCGATCAAGGAATCGGCCGAGGAAGCCGGTGCCCGTGACGTGTTCCTGATCGAAGAACCGATGGCGGCCGCGATCGGCGCCGGCATGCCGGTCACCGAGGCCCGTGGCTCGATGGTCATCGACATCGGCGGCGGCACCACCGAAGTGGCGGTGATCTCGCTCAACGGCATCGTCTATTCGGCCTCGGTCCGCATCGGCGGCGACCGCTTCGACGAGTCGATCACCAACTACGTGCGCCGCAACCACGGCATGCTGATCGGTGAAGCCACCGCCGAGCGCATCAAGGTCGAGCTGGGCTGCGCCTACCCGCAGGCGGAAGTGATCGAGATGGAAATCTCCGGCCGCAACCTCGCCGAGGGCGTGCCGAAGATGATCAAGATCAGCTCCAACGAGGTGCTCGAGGCCCTGCACGAGCCGCTGTCGGGCATCGTCAGCGCGGTCAAGCTGGCGCTGGAGCAGACCCCGCCGGAACTGTGCGCCGACGTCGCCGAGCGCGGCATCGTGCTGACCGGTGGTGGCGCCCTGCTGCGCGACCTGGACCGCCTGATCTCCGAGGAAACCGGCCTGCACGTGCAGGTGGCCGACGATCCGCTGACCTGCGTGGCCCGCGGTGGCGGCCGTGCGCTGGAGCTGGTGGACATGCACGGCAACGAGTTCTTTGCGCCGGAATAAGCCGTCCCGGCCGTTCCTGCCTGCCGCGCCCTTCCGGGGTGCGGCCCGCCGTGATGGCGGGCCGGCACCGGCGGGGCGCCCGCGTGTTTCCCTTTCGCCTTCTGCCAGTTGAATCGTTGCCGTGCCGCCCTACGCCGGTCCTCCCGTTGCCTCCCGATCCGGTGATGCCGCCAGCCCCCTGCGGTTGCTGGCCTATCTCGCGTTGGCCATCACCCTGATCGTGCTCGATGACCAGGCCGGCTGGCTGGCGCGCCTGCGCGAGCAGGCCAACAGCCTGGTGCAGCCGGTATGGGCGCTGGCCGGCCTGCCCGGCAAGCTCGGCAACCAGGTCAAGGATTCCGCCGCCAGCCATACCCAGCTGGTGACCGAGAATCGCGAACTGCGCAACCAGCTGCTGCTGGCCAACGCGCGCCTGACCCGCCTGCAGACCGCCGCGCTGGACAATGCCCAGCTGCGCGAACTGCTGAACGTGGCCGAGCGCAGCGGCCTGGACGTGCAGCTGGCGCCGATCCTGGACATCGACCTGGACCCGGTGAAGCAGCGCCTGGTGCTCGACGCCGGCACCCGCGAAGGCGTGCACGTCGGCCAGGCGGTGATCGATGCCGGCGGCTTGATGGGGCAGGTGATCAGTGTCACCGGCGGCACTTCCACCGTGCTGCTGCTGACCGACCCCGACCACGCGGTGCCCGTTACCGTGGCCCGCAACGGCGTGCGCCTGATCGTCTACGGCCGCGGCGATACGCTGGAGCTACGCGACATTCCGCTCAGCGCGGGCGTGGAAGTGGGCGATGAGATCGTTACCTCCGGCCTCGGCGGGCGTTTCCCGGCCGGCTTCCCGGTCGGCACCATCACCGGCCTGCGCCCGGACGACACCCACGCCTTCCTGGTCGGCGAACTGAAGCCGGCGGCCCAGCTCGACCGCGGCCGCGACGTGCTGCTGCTGCGCCCGGGCGCGGCGATCCGCATTCCGCCGGGACTGCGCCTGCAGCTGGAAGAAACCGCTCCGGGGGGGCCGGCCACCGGCGCCAGCGTGCCTGCGGGAGCCGCGCCAGCGGCAACGACGCCGGCTCCGGCCAGCTCCCCGGTAGTGCCGGCCGCTGGCCGGCAACAGCCCTCGTCGCAAACGAGGACTGTTGCCCCCGCATCCTCCCTTACCCCCGCGCCGTTGGCGCGCCCCCCTCAACAAGAGGGGGGCTCCACCCCAGCCGGGTCCACGGTAGTGCCGGCCGCTGGCCGGCAACCGACCACGCCGGAGGCCCAGCGATGAGCCGCCTGCGCGACAACCCGTGGGTGCTGCCGGCCAGCCTGGTGGTGGCGCTGCTGCTGGGCCTGCTGCCGTTGCCGGCGCTGCTGCAGCCGCTGCGCCCGTACTGGCTGGCGCTGGTGCTGGCGTACTGGGTCATTGAAGCCCCCGAACGCGTCGGCCTGGGCATCGCCTTCGCCAGCGGCGTGGTTGCCGACCTGCTGTACGGCGGCGTGCTGGGCGAACAGGCGCTGCGGCTGGTGATGCTGGCCTTCATCCTGCAGCGCTTCCGCGCCCGCATCCGCTTCTTCCCGATGTCCCAGCAGATGCTGGCCATCGGCGGCCTGCTGTTCAACGACCGCATCGTCAGCGCGCTGGTCCACATCGTGGTGGATGAGCCGACCCTGCCGTGGTCGTACTGGTGGGCACCGCTGCTGGGCATGGGCCTGTGGCCGCTGGTGTTCGTGCTGCTGGATGCGGTGCGCTTCGGCAAGCGCGGGCGCTGAGCCATGATCCCGCGCCGCCAGGTCAAGAACCCGCACGCCGAAGCCGAACAGTTCCGCCGCCGCGCGGCGCTGGGCTTCCTGGGCGTGCTGGTCTGCCTGCTGGGCCTGGGCGGCTGGTACTTCAAGCTGCAGGTGCTGGACCACGACGTCTATGCCACGCGCTCGGAAGCCAACCGCATCAAGCCGCGGCCGGTGGTGCCCGGGCGCGGCATGATCTACGACCGCAATGGCCGCCTGCTGGCCGAGAACGTGCCGGCCTTCCGCCTGGACGTGACCCCGGACAAGGTCAAGGACATGGACGCCACCCTGGAAGGGCTGGCGAAGATCATCAACATCAGCCCGGAAGAGCTGGAAGCGTTCAACAAGTCGCGCAAGGCGCGCCGCAAGTTCCTGCCGGTCACGCTGAAGCTGCGCATGAGCGACGAGGAGATGGCGCGCTTCGCGGTCGACCGCTGGCGCTTCCCCGGCGTCGAGCTGGAGCCCTACCTGACCCGCCGCTACCCCTACGGCGATCTGTTCGCGCACATCATCGGCTACGTTGGCCGCGTTGATGACAAGGATCTGGAGATCCTCGGCGAAGGCAATGCCGCGCTGACCCACATCGGCAAGTCCGGCCTGGAGCGTTACTACGAGCAGCAGCTGCGCGGCAAGGTCGGCTACGAGCAGGTCGAGACCAACGTGCAGGGGCGCGCGATCCGCACCATCGGCCGCGTCGCCGCGCAGTCCGGCGCCGACCTGCGGCTGTCGATCGACGCCGACCTGCAGCGCGCCATGGTGGCCGCCTTCGGCGACCAGGAAGGCTCGGCGGTGGCGATGGACCCGCGCACCGGCGAAGTGCTGGCGATGGTCAGCCTGCCGTCCTACGACCCCAACCTGTTCGTCAACGGCATCTCGCATGCCGACTTCAAGGCGCTGAACGAAAACCCGTCGCGGCCGCAGTTCAACCGCCTGGTGCTCGGTGGCGTCGCCCCCGGTTCCACGCTGAAGCCGCTGATCGGCCTGGCCGGCCTGGATTCGGGCGTTCGACGCCCGGAAGACAAGGTGCTGTCCACCGGCATGTTCTATCTGCCGGGCACTTCCCGCGGCTGGGGTGACGCCCACCGTGGCGGCCATGGCTGGACCGACCTGCGCAAGTCCATCGCCGAATCGGTCAACACCTACTACTACAAGCTGGCGCTGGACCTGGGCATCGAGCGCTTCGACCATTACATGGAGTACTACGGCTTCGGCCAGCCGACCGGCATCGACCTTACCGGCGAGATCGGCGGTATCCTGCCGTCGCCGGCCTACAAGCGGAAGAGCCGCAAGGAAGCCTGGTACCCCGGTGATACGGTCAACATCAGCATCGGCCAGGGTGACTGGAAGGTCACCCCGCTGCAGCTGGCGCGCGGCGTCAGCGGTCTGGCCGATGGCCAGCTGCGCACCCCGCACCTGGTGATCCAGCAGCGCGAGGGTTTCGACAGCGACTGGTCGGCGATGCCGGCTGGCGAGAGCAAGCCGGTCAGCCCCAACCCCGCCAACGTGCAGGCCGTGCGCGAGGGCATGATGGCGACCATGCGGCCCGGCGGCAGCGGCTGGCGCGTGGCGGTGGGTGCGCCGTACGTGATGGCCGGCAAGACCGGTACCGCGCAGGTCATCAGCCGAAAGGGCACGGCGGCGGTGAATCCGAAGAGCCTGCCGATGCACCTGCGCCACCGCGCGCTGTTCGTCGGCTTCGCACCGGTGGAAAACCCGGTGATCGCGATCGCGGTGGCCGTGGAAGGCGGCGGCTATGGTGGTTCGGCGGCCGCGCCGATCGCACGCAAGGTGTTCGATGCCTACCTGCTGGGCAAGATGCCCGAAGGCATGCAGCCACTGGACAGCGAGCGCGGCACCACCGCCATCGGCGCCACCGCGTTCGACAACGAAGATGCCGGCGCGCGCCAGGCTGGCGACCTCGCCGCGGCGCAGCTGGGTGAACATCCGGTGCTGGTCGGCGTGCCGGCGCCGGAACCTGTACCCGCACCGCAGCCGGCGACGCCGGCCGCCGCCGTGTTGCCCGCCACGCCACGCCCGACCGTCGCGGAGCCCGTACGATGAGAGTGTTCCTGCGCTGGGCCGGCGACATGCTGCGCCGCTTCTTCAGCACGCTGGACTGGGTGCTGTGCCTGGCCCTGGGGACGCTGATGGTGATCGGCCTGGCCACCCTGAAGAGCGCCGGTGGCGACAGCCTGGTGATGGCCCAGGGCGCGCGCTTCGCTGTGGGCATGGCCGCGCTGTGGGGCATCTCGCGGGTGCCGATCCTGCGCATCCGCTCGGCTACGCCGATGATCTACGCGATCTCGATGATCCCGTTGCTGGCGGTGTTCGTGCTGGGCACCGGCAAGTACGGCCGGCAGTGGCTGGACCTGAAGTTCTTCTACCTGCAGCCGGCCGAGCTGCTGAAGGTCAGCCTGCCGATGATGGTGGCCTGGTACCTGCACAAGATGCCGCTGCCGCCGCGCTTCAACACCGTGCTCGTGGCCCTGGTCATCATCGGCGTGCCCACCGGCCTGGTGATGCTGCAGCCGGACTTCGGTACTGGTGTGCTGATCGCTGCCAGTGGCGTGTTCGTGCTGTTGTTGGCCGGCCTGCCGTGGTGGTGGGTCGGCCTGGGCGTGGGTGGCGTGGCCGCGGTCGCGCCGGTGGCCTGGTTCTGGTTGCTGCGGCCGTACCAGAAGGACCGCATCATGATGTTCCTGGACCCGGAGATGGATGCGCTGGGGGCCGGGTGGAACATCATCCAGTCGAAGATCGCGATCGGTTCCGGCGGCTTCGATGGCAAGGGCTGGGGCGAGGGCTCGCAGTCGCACCTGAACTTCATTCCCGAACAGACCACCGACTTCGCGTTCTCGGTGCTGAGCGAGGAGTTCGGCTGGATCGGCGTGGCCACCGTGCTGGCGCTGTACCTGGTGGTGATCGGGCGCTGCCTGTGGATCGCCAGCCAGTCGCGCGATTCGTATTCGCGCCTGCTGGCCGGCGCCACCGGCCTGGCGTTCTTCGTCTATGTGCTGGTGAACGGCGGGATGATTTCCGGCCTGCTGCCGGTGGTGGGCGTGCCGATGCCGCTGATCAGCTACGGCGGTACCTCGGCGGTGTCACTGCTGGCCGGCTTCGGATTGGTGATGGCGGTGCGCAGTCACAACCCGGTGCACGGCGGCTACGGCTGAGTACGGCGTCGGGGTCAGATCCCTTTTTCCACAGGGAAAAGGGAGCTGACCCCACAGCCCGGCTACGGAGATCAGAAGCACCCTGACAGCTTCACGCAAGCGCCCGTTGCTAGCGTGCTGCGCGTGGAATGGAAACGACTGTTTGGCGGCTGCCGTGAGGCAGTGCGCACGATCGATCTGCCGTTGCTGGTCGCATTGCTGATCCTGATGGGCGCGGGCCTGGCGGTGCTGCACAGTGTGTCCGGGCCGGTGGCCGGGCAGGCGGCGCGCTTTGCGGGTGGACTGCTGGCGATGTGGCTGCTGTCACGTGTTTCGCTGCTGCGCCTGCGCGCGTGGACACCAGCGTTGTACGCGCTGTCGATGCTGCCGCTGATGGCGGTGTATGTGATCGGCACCGGCAAATATGGGCAGCGCTGGCTCAACCTCGGCGTGTTCTACCTGCAACCGTCGGAGCTGCTCAAGCTCAGCCTGCCGTTGATGATGGCCTGGTACCTGCACCGGCAGCCGCTGCCGCCGTCGCCGCGCACGGTACTGACCGCCGCGGTGCTGATCGGTGCGCCGGCGGTGTTGATCCTGATGCAGCCCAACCTCGGCACCGCCACGCTGGTCACCGCCAGCGGCGTGTTCGCGTTGTTGCTGGCGGGCCTGCACTGGGGCTGGGTAGCGACCGGCGCGGCGGGGCTGGCAGTGGCCGCGCCGCTGGCGTGGTTCGGTCTGCTGCGTCAGTACCAGAAGGATCGTGTGTTGACCTTCCTCGACCCGGCGGCCGACCCGCTTGGCACCGGCTGGAACATCCTGCAGTCACGCATCGCGATCGGCTCCGGGGGATGGCAGGGACGCGGCTGGGGGCAGGGCACCCAGGCCACGCTGGATTTCCTCCCCGAATACACCACCGACTTCGCGTTTTCGGTGCTGGCCGAAGAGTTCGGCTGGATCGGCGTGGCGACGCTGTTCGCGCTGTACCTGTTCGTGGTCGGGCGTTGCCTGTGGATTGCCGTGCACGCGCGCGACACGCATGCACGGTTGCTGGCCGGCAGCCTGGGGCTGGCGTTCTTCGTCTACGTGCTGGTGAACGGCGGAATGATTTCCGGCCTGCTGCCGGTGGTGGGCATTCCGATGCCGCTGATCAGCTACGGCGGGACATCGGCGGTTTCGCTGTTGGCCGGCATCGGGTTGGTGATGGCGGTACGCGGGCACCGGCCCGTGCACGGGGGATAGGGTTTCCAGCCAACGGCGCAGCCCCTCGTGGGCGGTGTCTGGGTGGCTGCGGAAAGCAGAAGCCGCGGGTGGGCCGGTCGGGTTGGGTACGCGGGGGACGCCGTGAATCCGTCCCTGGAGGCTTGGCAGCCGCATCCATGCGGCTGACACCCCCGCGTACCCAACCCGACCGGCTTCTGACAGATTTCGGAGGTCTGCCACCCACGGAGAAGAAAAAGAAGATCAAAAGCGGATCGCGACGCTGCGCTTGCTCGTGAGCCGAGCATGGCTCGGCTCTACACACGGCAATGAAGCGACCCGCCAGGCCGCCTTTGCTTTTGATCTTCTCTTTACTTCGCCGTGGGTAGACGCGCACGGAACCTGTCCGTGGCCGGGTAGAGGGGCTGCGCAGGGGCGTGAGCCGCATGGATGCGGCGACCGAGCTTACATGGACGTACTTGCAGCGGCCCCTGCGCAGCCCGTCTACCCGGCCCCACCCATGAACTGCTTTTCGCGGCCACCCACGAGGGGCTGCGCCGTTGGCTGGAAACTTCCTGACTGCGCAACGCCCGTTGTGTAAGCGTTCTCACACCGATGCACGACAGCACGCCCGCTGACGAAAGTCCGCAAAAAACGTTAGCTGGTTCACACTTTTACACCGCGTTGATCTTGATCAATGGACTTGTCGTAATCGGCCTGCACAATGGCGGCCCGTTCGGCACGGCGCGCCGTCAATCGTTGCAGCGCGAGGGGGCGTCGGGCGGGAAGCAGTACTGATCCAACGGGTACAGGGAGCGCGGGGTACTGCCACTGGGGAGCGGCAGCCGCGCAGGTACCGACCGGATCCGGTCGCCGGTTGCGTCTGCGGGGATGGGGACGCAACCGGCAACCTCTATCTGAATGGGGAAGGGCGATCACGGTGCCTTCACATTTCCCGCTGGTCGCAGGCAAATCGTTGTGATTCATGGTGTTAGGGGTTTTAATTCATCCATGACCTGCTAACCTGCGACGATGATTCGACGCACTCTGGCCTGCATGCTCACCCTCGGCCTGGTCGCCTGCGCGACCCAGCCGAAGTCCCCACCGTCTTCGCCCCAGGCCAGCAGTACGCCGCGCCAGCCCGCCGCCAAGGCCCATGGCCCGGCCGAGGCCGCGCCTGAAGCCACCGCCGCCACCGCGGCGCCTGTCGATCTCACCCCGGTGCCGTTCGAGGTCGCACGGGCCCGCTTCATTGCCGATACCGCCAAGCGCTATGGCCTGAAGCCGGAGCAGATCAGCAGCGTGCTCGACCAGGCGCAGGTGCGCCAGCCGATCATCGCCGCGATGTCGCGCCCGGCCGAACGGGTCAAGCCGTGGAATGAGTACCGGCCGATGTTCATCAGCAAGGCGCGCATCGATGGCGGCCGCGCGTTCCTGGCCGAACACCGCGCCGAACTGGATCGCGTGCAGCAGCGCACCGGCGTGCCGGCCGAAGTGATCGTCGCGATCATCGGTGTGGAAACCAGCTACGGCAGGAATGCTGGCAGCCATCGCGTGCTCGATGCGCTGTACACGCTGGCGTTCTATTACCCGCGCAGCGGCGACCCGGCCAAGCTGGAACGCGAAGTGCGCCGCGAGCTGTTCTTCCGCGATGAGCTGGCCAAGCTGTTCGAGTTGGGCCACGAAGAGAAACTGGATATCACCACGCTCAAGGGCAGTTATGCCGGTGCGATGGGCATGGGCCAGTTCATGCCGTCCAGCTATCTCGACTACGCCGTGGACGGAAACGGTGATGGCCGCCGCGACCTGTTCACCAGCTACGACGACGTGTTCTCGTCCATCGCCAACTACTTCGTGAAGAAGGGCGGCTGGGTGCGTGGCGGGCAGGTGGCCGTGCCGGCCACGCTGGCGCCGGGCCGCGAGGAGTTCAACCCGACCGAATGGATGCCGACCTGGACGATGGCCGACCTGGCGCAGCGCGGCTACCAGCCGGGCGCGCCGGTGCAGCCGGGCGCCACCGCCACGCCGATCACGCTTGAAGGCAGCACCGGCAAGCAGTACTGGCTGGGCTTCCAGAACTACTACGCGATCACCCGCTACAACCTCTCGAAGATGTACGCGATGGCCGTGTTCCAGTTGTCCCAGGCCATCGCCGGACAGGAGCTGCCCCCGGCATGAACATCAGATGGCTGGTCCCAGGCTTGATCGTCCTCGCGCTGGCTGCCTGCAGCAGCGCGCCGAAGAAGCCGGCCACGGCCGGCCATGGTGGCAAGTCCGGCGGCACGCTGGTGCAGGGGCGTGGCTCGCGCCCGGCACACTGCCCGGAAGGGTCACCGTACGCGGCGGCCAAGGAAGACCTGAGCACCCGCGGCAACTACACTGCCGGTGGCCTGTACAAGCCGGGCGTGCGTGACAGCACGCCGGATTACATTCCCAACGTGGCCTGCATTCCCGAGCCGGAAGTGACCGCCGAGGAGCGCTCGGCGATCGGCAACAAGTCGCCGTACGTGGTGCTGGGGAAGTCGTACAAGGTGCTCGACGATACCCACGACTATGTCGAGCGCGGTACCGCGTCGTACTACGGCGCCAAGTTCCATGGCCGCCTGACCTCCAACCGCGAGGTCTACGACATGTACCAGTTTACCGCCGCGCACAAGACGCTGCCGCTGCCCAGCTTCGCCCGCGTGACCAACCTCGACAATGGCGAGTCGGTGATCGTGCGCGTCAACGACCGCGGCCCGTTCCACGATGGTCGCGTGGTCGATCTCAGTTATGCCGCCGCCGTGCGCCTGGGCATCACCCAGCGCGGTACCGGCAACGTGGAAGTGCGCGCGCTGCAGCCGGGCGAGAGCAACCTGCTGGCGCAGAAGCCGTCCCGCCGCGAGCGTCGTGCCGCCGAAGCGGCAGCTGCGGTGGCCAGTGCACGCCCGGCAGCGACCGCGCGCGCCACTGCCGACAGCGATATCGATCGCCTGGTCAAGCGCCTGCCGGCCGATGGCATGCCGGCACGCGGCCAGCCGGCCACCACCCAGGGCGTGGCCAGCACCGTGCCGGACGTGGCGGTCAGCAGCCTGCCGCCGAGTGCACCGCTGCGCAGCACCGCACCGGCGCCGGTTGCAGTCGCCAGCGCCGCGCCGCGCGCCGTCGCGCCGGCACCCGTGCGCACCGTCGCCGCCACGCCGGCGGCACCCAGCCTGTCGCAGCAGGTGGTGGGCGCGGTGATGGTGCAGGTCGCCAGCTTCTCCAGTCGCGACAACGCCAACCGTGCGATGGGCCAGCTCAACGCTGCCGGCATCGTCGGCGCGACCATCAGCGACATCGCCGCCGGTGGCCGCACCCTGTTCCGTCTGCGCGTTCCTGCCACCGACCATGCCAGTGCCGCGGAACTTGCCGGCCGCATCGCCGGTCTGGGCCTGGGTTCGCCGCAGATCGTCAAGGATTGATCCGCCCGGGCCGGTGCTGCCGGCCCAGGCTCCCCCGGCCTTACAATGGCCGTTACGTTCCACCCTCCATTCCCGGCCGTCCCCTGGAGCCTGCTGTCCAATGAATTTCCGTTCCGCCGCCACCGCCCTGGCCGCCACCCTGGTGGTGGGCCTGGCTTCCGCCCAGACGCCGCTGCCGACCCCGGCCACGCCGGCGCCTGCCGCCGCCGCTGCCGCCCCGGCCACCGTCGCGACCCCGCCGGCCCCGGCCCCGAGCGTGTCCAAGGCCTGGGTCCTGATGGACTACGCCACCGGCCAGGTGCTGGCCGGCGAGAACATCCACGAGCAGCTGGCCCCGGCCAGCATCACCAAGGTGATGACGTCGTACGTGGTTGCCGCCGAGGTCAAGAACGGCAAGGTCCGTGCAGATGACCAGGTGATGATGAGCGAGCGCGCCTGGCGCGAAGGTGGCGCCGGTACCGACGGCAGCTACAGCGGCTTCCCGGTCAACCAGACCGCACGCCTGGAAGACATGGAAAAGGGCATGGCGATCCAGTCCGGCAATGACGCCGCGATCGCCCTGGCCGAGCATGTGGCCGGCAGCGAAGAGGCCTTTGCGTCGCTGATGAACAGCTACGCCGCCAAGATCGGCATGAAGGACTCGCACTTCGTCAACGCCCACGGCCTGACCGCACAGGGCCACCACAGCACCGCCTACGACCTGGCGCTGCTGGGCCGCGCGATGGTGCGTGATTACCCGGAAACCTACGCGTACAACAAGATCAAGGAATTCCAGGTCGGCAACATCAAGCAGCCGAACCGCAACCTGCTGCTGTGGCGCGATGGCAGCGTGGATGGCATCAAGACCGGCCACACGTCCGAAGCCGGCTACTGCCTGATGAGCTCGGCCCAGCGTGGCGACCAGCGCCTGATCGCCGTAGTGCTGGGTGGTGCGTCGGAGAAGCAGCGTGCCGACGACAGCCTGGCCCTGCTGAACTGGGGTTTCCGCTTCTTCGAGACCCACCGCCTGTACGAGCCGGGCAAGGCCGTGGCCGAGCACAAGGTCTGGAAGGGCACCACCGACAAGGTACAGCTGGGCGTGGCCCAGCCGATGCTGGTGAGCGTGCCGCGCGGCCGCTACAACGACCTGAAGCCGAGCATCGACGTGCCCAAGACCCTGGAAGCACCGTTCACTGCCGGCCAGCAGATCGGCACCGTGAAGGTCACGCTGGATGGCAAGGTCATCGCCGAGGCACCGCTGGTGGCCGTGGCCGCCGTCGAGCAGGCCGGCTTCTTCAAGCGCCTGTGGGACAGCTTCTGGATGTGGTGGGAATCGGAATGATCCACGCCTTGGCGTGGTGAACGAAAAGGCCGGCAAATGCCGGCCTTTTCTGTTTCGGAAGGCCGCTTCCCCCCGCACGCGGGGGGTACAGCCGGCCGCTGGCCGGCTCCGCGTGAGCCCATCCGGATGCGGGTCGTGCCGGCCGCTGGCCGGCTCCCCATGAACCCACCCGGATGCGGGTAGAGCCGGCCGCTGGCCGGCTCCGCATGAGCCCACCCGGATGCGGGTAGAGCCGGCCGCTGGCCGGCTCCGCATGAGCCCACCCGGATGCGGGTAGAGCCGGCCGCTGGCCGGCTCCCCAGCAACTCATCCGGAACTGCCGGCATCCGGCCAGCGGCCGGCACCACCTGCAGCGCCTGACTTGCAGCGAGCGATGCGGTAACCGGTGTGCCGACCAACGGTCGGCACCTACCCGCTTCACCCTCAGCCCCTCGCCTACAGCGAGCGGCTGATGGTGAAACTGCCGAACACCGGCGATTGGCGCTGGCCGTTGAACTCCCGCGTGCTGTGGTAACGCGCAGCGGCGAACTTCCAGCGTCCGTACATCACGGCCACGCCATAGCCGCCGTAGGCCACCACATGGCGCTTGTCCACGCTGTGACTGTTGCGGAACGTGTTGCCATCCAGCGTGATGTCGCGGATCACCCAGGCCGCGTCCGAGGTCGCGAACAGGTGCCAGGACCAGCCATTGGGACGGCCGCTGCGGGTCGGTGCCGTGTTCTCACCGGCCGGGCGCAACGGCGTGCTGCCGAAGTCGTCCGGCAGCTTCCAGCCGAAGCGCACTTCACCGCCGAGGTTGGCCTTGGTTTCCAGGTTGCCGATCGAGCCGCCGTAGTGGCTGATCGCGTCCCAACCCCAGCCGTCGGCATTGATGCTGGCATCACCCGGCCAGCGGCGCATGCGCTCATGGGTCAGCATGAACAGCGGCTCGTTGTGCAGCTGGTTGTCCCAGCCCTTGAATTTCTCGTCGCCCAGCACTTCGTGCACGGCATTCTGCACCTGCTTGCCCTGTGCCCACGGGCCAACTACGCCCAACGTCAGCTGGGTGGTCTGCAGGCGGTCGCCGCTGCGCGCATTGAAACCGAAGTTTGCGATCAGTACGCCCGCGTAAGGGCGGTCGTCCTCGATCAGGTCCCTGCGGCTGAAATCGGTCGGGGTGAAGATGCCCTGGCCGATGCTGAAGATCATGTTCTGCTGTTCGAATCTGCCCGGATGCAGGCCTTCCAGGTACTGGTTCACCCAGCGCGCCATGCGCGGAAGGCACGGGTCGTCGGTGTAATCGACCAGATTGGGCGAGACCAGGGTCAACAGCGCACCGTTGGTATAGCCCTGGTCCTGGTGGCGGCCGCCGAACAGGTCGTTGTCGACGCGGAAATTGACCTGCGGCGGGTGATCGCGCATCGCGTCCGGGCCACATTGTTCGGCCGCCTGGGCGGCAAAGGGGAGGGCAGAGGCCAGCAGGCCGGCCAGCCCGAGGGCTGCGACACTACGCATGGATGGAATGCTCATGGGGAAGGGGGCGGTTTTCTGTCGTTTTCTGCAACGCTACGGTACTCGTGCCCGCGCGCCGGAACGAGCACGTTGGGATCACTTGTCTGTTCCGAAAACAACATTGTCCGGCGGACACAATTCGTTACCCGCGCACGCGCCGCAGGCCTGGCGTGAAGGCGACTGCAGGCCGCGCGCATGATGCCCCGGTCATTGAGGGGCCGAAAGAACCAGTCAGCTGCCGTTGGGCTCTCCGCCCGCGCTTTTGGGCCACCTGCAACGCAGCAGGCCGCCAGTGCTGTCTTTGACGTTGGTGAATACTCTTGGGTTTGTTGCCCTGCGGCCCGATAATGGGGCCATGGAAATCAAGTCCGACAACCCCGACCACGGCTTCCAGTTCCCCGGCCAGTTCGAGCTCAGCGCCATGGGCCCGGCCAACCGCGGCCTGGAGCATGAGCTTCCCCGTCTGCTGCTGGCTGCCGGCATCGATGTGGTGAACGAACGCATCAGCTGGAAGCATTCGTCCAACGGCAAGTACGTGTCCGTCCGCATCGTGTTCAAGGCCGAGAGCCGCGAGCAGTACGACCTGGCGCACCAGGCGCTGCGCGACCACCCGGAAGTGAAGTGGACGCTGTAGCCGACAGCTGCCCGGCCGAAGCCGCCCCGGAAGACCGCGCGCCGCGTCCGGCGGTGGTCCGCGACCTCGGCCGCCAGGCGTACGAGCCGGTGTGGCGCGCCATGCAGCGCTTCACCGACCAGCGCAGCGACGCCGACGCCGACGAACTGTGGGTAGTCGAGCACGATCCGGTGTTCACCCTGGGCCAGGCCGGCAAGGATGAGCACGTGCTGGCGCCGGGTGACATCCCCGTGCTGCACGTGGACCGTGGCGGCCAGGTGACCTATCACGGGCCCGGCCAGATCGTGGTCTACCCGCTGTTGCGCCTGCCGCGGCTGGGCATCGGTGTGCGCGACTACGTGTGCCGCATCGAGCAGGCCCTCATCGATACCCTGGCCGAGTGGAACATCGGCGCCGAACGCCGCGAGGGCGCCCCGGGCGTCTACGTCGGTGGCGCCAAGATCGCTGCGCTTGGCATCCGCGTGCGCCGCGGCTGCACTTTCCATGGCCTGGCCTTCAACGTGGCCATGGACCTGGAACCCTTCCACCGCATCAACCCCTGTGGCTATCAGGGGTTGCAGGTGACCTCGGTGGTAGACTTGGGCGGCCCCTCCGGGCTGGATGCCGTCAAGCCGGTGCTGCTGGACCACCTGGCCCGCCAGTTCGGCCTGCTGCTGCAGCACACGCCGGAACTGCCCGATCTTTCTGCGGCCGCCTGACCGCCCCCCGGAACTGCCATGACTGAAACCACCGCCCGTTCCATTCCCCTGCAGATCGTGCAGGGCGACTCTCCGTCCGCCGCGCCGTTGCAGGCCGGGGTCAAGCAGCTGGGCGGTGACAAGATCAACCGTTCGCCGGTGCAGTTCGCCGATGCGCCGGTGCTGCGCAAGCCGTCGTGGATCCGCGTGCGCATTCCCTCGGGCAACGCCGTGCAGAACCTGAAGGCCAAGCTGCGCGAGAACCGCCTGGTGACGGTGTGCGAGGAAGCCAGCTGCCCGAACATCCACGAATGCTTCGGCCATGGCACCGCCACCTTCATGATCCTCGGCGAGGTCTGCACCCGCCGCTGCTCGTTCTGCGACGTGGCCCATGGCCGCCCGAAGCCGCCGGATGCCAACGAACCGGCCAGCCTCGGCCAGACCGTGGCCGACATGGGCCTGAAGTACGTGGTGGTGACCAGCGTCGACCGCGATGACCTGCGTGACGGCGGTGCCCAGCACTTCGTCGACTGCATCACCGCCATCCGCGAAAAGTCGCCGGGTACCCGCATCGAAGTGCTGACCCCGGACTTCCGTGGCAAGGGCCGCATGGAGCGCGCGCTGGAGATCCTGGCGCAGAACCCGCCGGATGTGTTCAACCACAACATCGAGACCGTGCCGGACCTGTACCGCAACGTGCGCCCGGGTGCGGACTACCAGTGGTCGCTGAACCTGCTGAAGAACTTCAAGGCACAGCACCCGGACGTGCCGACCAAGAGCGGCATCATGCTGGGCCTGGGCGAAGACTTCGAACAGATCAAGGCCACGATGCGCGACCTGCGCGCGCACGACGTGGACATGATCACCATCGGCCAGTACCTGCAGCCGACCGCGCATCACCACCCGGTACTGAAGTACTGGACCCCCGAGGACTACAAGGCGCTGGAAGACTACGGCTACGCGCTGGGCTTCAGCCACGTGGCGTCCGGCCCGATGGTGCGCTCGTCGTACCACGCTGACGTGCAGGCCAAGGGCGCCGGCATCTCCTGAGGTGGGTGCGGACCGTTGGTCCGCACGCCTCTGCCTGCCGTAGAGCCGAGCCCATGCTCGGCTGCTTGCTGCCGGCCAGCCGAGCATGGGCTCGGCTCTACCTGCATTCACAATTTGCTACACCGGCCCGGCTAGGCTGGTTTTCCACCGAGCGCGGCCGGATGACAAACCCGGCAACTTTCGGCACTGTCGTGGTGTCTGAACACCCTGCAGTCTCCCCCTTGGCAAGGCGCCTTCGAGCACGTCAATGAAATTCAAAGCCCCCGCATTCCTGATGGCCCTGGCGCTGGTCGCGCCGCTGGCGCTGGCGGCCAAGGCCGACTCGCCCGCATTGCCCGCGGCGGCCACCGCCGATCAGGTGACCACCTCCAAGCTGGTGTACGGCCTGTTGTCCGACAGCCGCTACGCCTACCGCCCGCGCGCGCTGGACGAGGCCACCTCCAAGGACGTGTTCAAGCGCTACCTGGAGACCCTGGACGGCGGCAAGCAGTACTTCACCCAGGCCGACGTGGCGCGCTTCGCGCCGTTCGAAGCCAACATCTCTTCGGCCATCCGTGGCGGCGAGCTGGAGCCGGCGTTCCAGGTGTTCGCGGTCTACAAGCAGCGCGTCGGCGAGCGCGTGGCCTATGCGCGCAAGCTGCTCAAGCAGGAGCCGGACTTCACCACCGACGAGCGCTTCGAATACGACCGCAAGAAGGTTCCGTGGGCGGCCAGCAGTGCCGAACTGGATGAGCTGTGGCGCAAGTCGGTGAAGAACGACTGGCTGCGCCTGAAGCTGGCCGGCAAGAAGCCGGACGACATCCGCAAGACGCTGGACAAGCGCTACGCGACGCTGGAGAAGTCGGTCAACGAGCTGAAGGGCGAAGACGTCTTCCAGTTCTTCATGAACGCCTACACCAGCGCGGTTGATCCGCACACCGACTACTTCACCCCGCGCACCGCCGAGAACTTCAACCAGGCGATGTCGCTGTCGCTGGAAGGCATCGGTGCGCAGCTGCAGCGGCAGGACGACATGGTGGTGATCCGCGAGATCATCGCCGGTGGTCCGGCCGCAGTGGACGGCACCCTGAAGCCGGGGGACCGCATCGTCGGCGTTGGCCAGGGCAAGTCCGGCCTGGTCGAGGATGTGATCGGCTGGCGCATCGACGACGTCGTGGCCAAGATCCGCGGTGCCAAGGATACCCAGGTCAAGCTGGAATTCATCCCGGCCGCCGAGGGCGTGGACGGCAAGCACCACACGCTGGTCCTGACCCGCCAGAAGGTGCGCCTGGCCGAACAGGCCGCCAAGGGCGAGACCATGAGCATCCCGGCCGCCAACGGCGAACCGGCGCGCAGGATCGGCGTGATCAAGCTGCCGACCTTCTACCAGGACTTCGAAGGCCGTCGCCGCAACGCCGCTGACTACGCCTCGGCCACCCGCGACGTCGCCAAGCTGCTGGCCGGCTTCAAGAACGACAAGCTGGATGGCGTGGTGCTGGACCTGCGCAACAACGGGGGGGGCTCGCTGGATGAAGCGATCGAACTGACCGGCCTGTTCATTGAACAGGGGCCGGTGGTGCAGGTGCGCGAGTCCGGTGGCCGCGTTACCGTCAACAGCGACCGCAACCAGGGCGTGGCGTGGGACGGCCCGCTGGCGGTGCTGATCAACCGCGGTTCGGCCTCGGCCTCGGAGATCTTCGCCGGTGCCATCCAGGACTACGGCCGTGGCCTGGTGATCGGTGAAACCAGCTTCGGCAAGGGCACCGTGCAGAACATCGTCGACCTCGATCGCTGGCCGAGCGGCGAGACCCAGCGCTTCGGCCAGGTCAAGCTGACCATCGCCCAGTTCTTCCGCATCAGCGGCAGCAGCACCCAGCACAAGGGTGTGGTGCCGGACCTGGCCTTCCCGGCCAGCGTCGATGCCACCGAATTCGGCGAAAGCACCTACGACAACGCCCTGCCGTGGACCCGCATCGCCGCCGTGCCGCACACCCAGTACGGCAACTTCGCGCCGCTGCTGCCGAAGCTGGAGACCCGTCACGACGCGCGCATCGCCACTGACAAGGAATTCCAGTGGTGGAACGAGGACGTGGAGCAGTTCCGCACCGAGGCCGCGAAGAAGTACATCTCGCTCAACGAGGCGACCCGTCGTGCCGAGCGCGAGCGCCAGGACGCCCAGCGCAAGGAGCGCCAGGTGCAGCGCAAGGAACTGGGCCTGGCCCTGGACCCGCTGGCCGACGACAGCAGCGACGATGGCCTGACCGGCAACGAGCGCGACATCGTGAAGGATGCCGCCCGTGAGAAGGCCGCTGAAAAGCGTCCGGACCCGCTGCTGCGCGAGTCGGCCTCGATCCTCGCTGACGCGGTCAATCTGCTGGCCAATGACCGCCCGCTGTCGGCCCAGGTGCTGCCGCAGTCCACCGGCGCGGGGCGCTGGGCGGACTGAGCCGGCCACGGCATGTGACACCTCAGGGGCCGGCATTGCCGGCCCCTCGGCGTAAAAGGGGACGGAGGGAATTAAGTCGTTTGTGGCACAAACGACTTAATTCCCTCCGTCCCCTTTTTCGTGCATGAACCGGGAGCAACGTGGGAGGGTATGTCGACCTGCCGCACACGGGGGTGGGACTACCCTTGGTGCTTCCGTTCTCGCAGGAGTACCCATGCGGGCCTCCCGTCTTTCCAGCGCCGCCGTGGCGCTCACCAGCGCCCTGATCCTCTCGGCCTGCGGTGGCCGTGCCGCCGACAGCACCGTGTTGCGCGAGTCCTTCGATTCCGGCGATACCTTCTCGCGCACGGTCGATGGGCGCCCGGGCGAAGCCTGCGAAGCGGCGCGCCGCACGCTGCTCAGCCAGGGCTATGCCATCGCCCGTTCCGACGATGCACAGGTGGAAGGCAACAAGAACTTCCAGCCGCGCGAGGATGACCATGAGCAGCTGGTGCTGCGCATCTCCTGCGCCCCGCGTGGCGGCCAGACGCTGGTGTTCGTCAGCGCAGTGCAGGATCGCTACGCGCTGAAGAAGAGCCCGACCTCGGCCAGTGTCGGTGTGGGAGCGCTGGGTTCGGTATCGCTGCCCTTCGGCAGCAACGACGACTCGCTGGTGAAGGTGGCCAGCAGCACGGTCACCGATGCCGAGTTCTATCGTCGCTTCTTCCAGCGCCTGCAGCAGTACCTGCCGGCCGCGGCGGGCAAGCCGCCGCCATCGCCGGCGGCGGCACCGGAGCCCGCACCCGCACCGGCGGTCACGGACCAGGGCTGAGCGTGCGCGGCAGGTGGCTGATTGCAGCCCTGCTGCTGGCGCCCGCGTGGGTCGTCGCAGCGCCATCCCCGGGCTGTACGCAGGGTCTGCTGCAGCGGTTGGGGTGGCGCTTCGAGGATGCCGAGCTGCGTGCACCGCAGGTACACAAGGGCCCGGTGTGTACGCGTTCCTCGCTCGCCGCGGCACAGGCAGCGGGTGACCTGCGCGTACGCTGGCCGGCGGATCTGCCTGCAGGCGAACGACAGGCACTGCTGCAGCAGCTGCTGGAAGACCCTGCTACGGTCTGCGCCTATGCCTTCGAGCTGGGGGCGGCCACGCGGCGCGCGACCTCGGCATTGCAGGGCAATGCCACGTTCCGCTTCTCCGGCCCGCAACTGGGCTGGATCGGCTTTGGTCTGCGCGGCGCGCCGGCACAGGGCTGGCAGCGTACGCGCAGTTTCGGCCGTGGCTTCGTGCCCAGTGCGGGCAACAGCCATGCGCTGCAGGCGTTCTACAGCGGTGCCGTGCGCGCCGAGTGCGGTGTCGGCCGCCAGGTCGCGCAGCTGGCCACCCAGCGCGAGCTGTATGGCGATGCTGCGTTCGATACAGAGTTCGCAGCGGATGAACTGTCGATCGGCACCTTCCTCGCGCTGCACGCCACCGACAGCATCCTGCTTGGCGCGCACGCGGGCGAGTTCTTCGCCGACGGCAAGGCGGTGCGCACCTCGGCGATGGGGCGGCAGGCGTTCGTGGGTGTGCCCGGCTTCATCGAACATGTGTACGACAACGGTACGCTGGATGACCTGAGCAACCAGGCCGAGAACTTCGTGGTCGTCACTGTGGGTGAGGGCGCTGCGCAGGCCCTGGCGCAGCACGGCGGCCTGGCCTGGTACGACCAGCGCAATGCCGAACTCTGGAACCTGGCGCAGGACATCCCGCGCATCGGCCAGCGCTACTTCGAGCGCCTGCTGTTCGAGCGCGATCCGCAGTTGCGCGCACGGCTGGTGCCGCGCTACCACGACACGCTCGCGCGCATGGACCAGCTGCTGGACGATCCGTTCTACCAGCAGTTCGTGATCTATGTGCATCCACGCGGTATACGTCCCATCGGCTACCACGTCGCCCGCCTGCTCGATCGCAACCCGCGAACCCCGTTTTCAATCGACCTGGCGGTGCACAATCTGCATACCACGCTCTACCGGCGTTGGCGCGAGGCGCAGCTGCGCCACTGCGCGGCTACCGGCAGGCCAGGCAGCCTGACCCTAGACCCCAACTGAAGGTGAAACAATGGATATTGCAATGATCGGCCTCGGCCGCATGGGCGCCAACATGGCCCAGCGCCTGCATCGCGGCGGCCACCGCGTGGTCGGCTACGACCCGGGCGAAGGCGCCCGCCAGCGCGCCGCCGAGGCCGGCCTGGAGGTGGTTGATTCGCTGGCCGCCGCCGTGGCCGCGCTGCCGGTGCCGCGCGTGGTGTGGCTGATGGTACCGGCCGGCGAAACCGTCGACCAGACGCTGGGCCAGCTGGCCCCGCACCTGGCCGAGGGTGACATCGTCATCGACGGCGGCAACTCCAACTACCAGGACTCGATCCGCCGCGCCAAGGCGCTGGCCGAGGACGATCTGGGCTACGTCGACTGCGGCACCAGCGGTGGCGTGTGGGGCCTGCAGGAGGGCTACAGCCTGATGGTCGGTGGCGAAGCGTCGGTGGTGGAGCAGATCGCACCGTTGCTGCGCACGCTGGCCCCGGCCGAAGATCGTGGCTGGGGGCGCGTCGGCCCGTCCGGTGCCGGCCACTTCACCAAGATGGTCCACAACGGCATCGAGTACGGAATGATGCAGGCCTATGCCGAAGGCTTCGCGCTGATGGAGCGCAAGCAGGAGATGGAACTGGACCTGGCGCAGGTGGCCGAGGTGTGGCGCCACGGCAGCGTGGTGCGTTCGTGGCTGCTGGACCTGAGCACGGAAGCCCTCAAGCGCAATCCTTCGCTGGATGGCATTGCCCCGTACGTGGAGGATTCCGGCGAAGGCCGCTGGACCGTGGCCGAAGCCATCGCGCTGGATGTGCCGGCGCCGGTGATCACGCTGTCGCTGCTGGAACGCCTGCGCTCGCGCGAATCGAATTCGTTCACCGATCGCCTGCTGTCGGCGATGCGCAATGAATTCGGCGGCCACGCGATCAAGAAATCGTAAGCACGAAGCCGGGGTCGGATCCCTTTCCGCAGGAAAGGGCTCTGACCCCATGCAGGCAGTCGAGCATGGCTCGACTCTGCAAAAGCCGTCTCCGATGGCTTCCACGTCGATGTGTCGACCAAGGTCGACACCTACCGTCGGGCGCGGGACTCTGTCGAAGGCGGGGTGGGTCCGGCTCCCGCAACCGGACCCATCCTGCCATCTCACGGATTGCCGGTTTTTGCCGTTGCTGTTGAGGTTGCCGGCCAGCGGCCGGCACTACCACGGGTGCAGGGCGCAGCCCTGCCGATCACCCCAACGCGATCCGGCGCCCTTCGCGCGCGCTGTCCATGCCGGCCTGCAGCAACCGCATCAGCTGCAGCGCCTGCACCGGGCTGACCGTGGCTTCGCCCTCGCCGTGCATCGCCGCTGCGAACTGCGCATACAACCGGCGATAGTCGCCGGGCAGGTTGTCGACGGTGCTGCGTTGCACGTTGTCTTCGGTATCGCAGCGCACCAGCTCGCCATGCCGCGGATCGAGGCCCCAGCCTGGCGCACCCGGCGCCACGCCGCGGCGCAGCTGCGCCTCCTGCACGTCCAGGCCGTGCTTGATCCAGCTGGCGGCGCTGCCATGCACACTGAAGTGCGGCGTCTGCGCTGCCACCAGGGAACCGGCGTGGACGATCGCCCGATGCCGTGGGTAGTGCAGTATTGCGTGGAAGTAATCGATGCCGCCGCCACCTTCGCGCTGCACGGCCAGGTCGGCATCGATTGCCTCGGGCCAGCCGAACAGCACCAGCATCTGGTCCAGCAGGTGCGGACCGAGGTCGTACCACAGGCCACTGCCGGGCCCGCCCTGTTCGCGCCAGCGGTCGCGCACCTGCGGACGGTAACGGTCGAAGTGCGCGTGGCACTCGGCCACGTCGCCCAAGCTGCCTTCGGCCAGCAGCGACTGCAGGGTGAGGAAGTCGGCATCGAAACGCCGGTTCTGGAACACGGTGGCGATGCGCCTGGCATCGCGTGCCGCAGCCAGCACCGTTTCCGCTTCGGCCACATCCAGCGCGAACGGCTTGTCGACCAGCACATGCTTGCCTGCCGCCAGCGCCGCGATGGCCAGTGGCGCGTGCTGTTCGTTCGGCGTGGCGATCACTACGGCATCCACGGCCGGATCATCGAATACCTGCTGCGGCGTGGCACGCACGTGCACATCGCTGAACGTCCGCAGCAGGGTGTCGCGTTGTGAACTGACGATGCTGTGCAGCGCCAGCCCGGGGGTGTGCTGGATCAGCGGTGCATGGAAGACGCGGCCGGCGAGGCCGTAGCCGATCAGGGCCAGTTGCAGGTCGGGGCGCATGGCAGGGCTCCGGCAGTGGGAAGGGCAGGGTAAACGACGGGGACTGGCAGTCCAAAACTGAACGGTTGCCATTGGAAACGTTTCGATTCACGGCGGCATGACCGCAACGCCACGCCTGCTCTACGGTGGGTTGTCCAGACTGGCAGCACATTCCGAAGGAGTACGACACGATGAGCAATACCACCCGCACGCTGATTGCTTCCGCCCTGACCCTGGGCCTGGCGCTGTCCTCCTCGGCCGCATTCGCCAAGGACCCGGCCGCGAAGAGCCCGCCGACCAGCACCCATCCGACGACCCATGCTGATCGTCACGACTCCAATGAGCCGGTGACCGATACCTGGATCACCACCAAGGTGAAGGCCGATCTGCTGGCCAGCAGCAACGTTCCGGGCACCGAGATCAAGGTGGAAACCGTGAACGGCGTGGTCAGCCTGAGCGGTGCCGTCGCTACGCAGGCGGAGAAGGACAAGGCGGTCAACACCGCCAGGGGCATCAAGGGCGTGACCCGCGTCGATGCCGCCGCGCTTAAGGTCAGCGCCGCTGCCAAGCGCTGAGCATCCACCGACCGTTGAACAGGGTGGGCGCCCCGAAGGGGGCGCCCACTCGCGTATGGGGCCGGCTGCGGGGGCCCGTTCAGCCTGCCGCGCTTTGGACTCCAGAGTTGTGATTGCCTGCGCTATATTGCCGGTTCCGCCGCAGCCGGGCTCGTCCCGGGTCCCGCTCCGCGGCCGTGCTGACGAGGAACTATGGCGCTGGTTTTCAGTGACGACATCTGGGACCGCTGGCGGTTGCCGGCCCTGGCGCTGGCGGCTGCCGCGATCATCGTGGTGCCGTGGTTGACCCTGCGCAAACTGCAGCAGGACAGCGAAGAGGCGATGGCCTGGGTCAACCACACCCAGTCCGTTGGTGTGGCGCTGCAACAGCTGCAGGCCGATGTGCGCGACGTCGAATCCGCCGCCCTGACCCTGTCCAAGGGCGTGGATGCGCCCGGCCTGCGCGAGCGGATGGCCAAGGCCAACGAGATCCCCGGGCGCCTGGCCGAACTGGGCCGGATGACCCGCGACAATCCTGATCAGCTGATCCGCATTGGTCGGATCGAATCGATGCTCGAAGGCCGCATGGCGCTTGCCCGCGAGCTGGCCCGGTCCGAACCGAACTCCGACCAGCGTGAGCTGGTGCAGGACCTGAGCACGCGTTATCCGATCCGTGGCCTGGTGGAGGAGCTGCAGGCCAGCGAGCAGAATCTGCTGGCTCTGCGCGCCCAGCAGGCCGCGCGCCAGCGCAAGCAGACCGAACTGGTGTCGTGGAGTTCGCTGGCGATCCAGCTGGCCCTGCTCGGCCTGGTGCTGTGGCTGCTGCAGCGGCAGATCGGCCGCCGCCTGCATGCGGAACGGCAATCGCTGCGCTCGGCCGCACGCGCGGCGTCGGTGCTGCAGACCGTGCGCGAACCGATCGTGCTGCTCGACCGCGACCTGCGCGTGCAGCTGCACAACCCGGCGTTCGCCGAACTGTATGACCTGCAGGACGAGCGCGCCGATGGCCTGCTGCTGGAAAAAATCGGCGACGGCGCCTGGCGGGATCCGGTGGTGCGCCAGCGCCTGGCCGATGTGCTGTCGCGTGGCCGCGAACTCTGGGACTTCGAGCATGAGCAGCGTACCGCCGATGGCATGGTGCGCTACATGCTGCTCAACGCACGGCGCATGCCGCTGCCCGACACCGATGACGAAGTGGTGCTGCTGACCATCAGCGACGTCACCATGCAGCGCGCAGTGCAGCTGCGCGTGGAAGAGCTGAACCGCCAGCTGGAGGGCAAGGTCGCGCAGGTGTCCGAGGTCAACCGCGAGCTGGAAGCCTTCAGCTACTCGGTTTCGCATGACCTGCGTGCGCCGCTTCGCCACGTGGCCGGATTCTCCGACAAGCTGTCGCGCCACCTCGGCGACGCCGCCGATGACAAGAGCCGGCATTACCTGGAGGTGATCTCCAGTTCGGCCCGGCGCATGGCGGCGCTGATCGACGACCTGCTGGTCTATTCGCGGCTGGGCCGCGCAGCGATGCGCCAGCAGGCGGTGGACATGCAGTCGCTGGTGGCCGATACCCGCGCCATGCTCGATGCCAACCTGCAGGCCGAGGCCGAGAACGGCGGCCATGCGCACCACGTGGAGTGGAGCATCGCGCCGCTGCCGATCGTGGTGGGCGACGAGAACATGATCCGCCAGGTCTGGCTGAACCTGCTCGGCAACGCGGTGAAGTACTCGGGCAACCGCGAGCCGGCGAAGATCCGCGTGGACTACCAGCCGCAGCCCGATGGCGGCCATCAGTTCACGGTCAGCGACAATGGTGCAGGCTTTGACATGGCCTACGCCGGCAAGCTGTTTGGTGTATTCCAGCGCCTGCACAAGGCCAGCGACTACCCGGGTACCGGCATCGGCCTGGCCAGCGTGCGCCGCGTGCTGACCCGCCATGGCGGCCGTATCTGGGCCGAGGCCGAACCGGACGTCGGCGCCACCTTCCACTTCTACCTGCCTCCCGCGATCGACGCGGACAAACAAGGGCCTTCTGCATGACCACTCTGCGCACCATTCTTCTCGCCGAAGACAGCCCGGCGGATGCCGAAATGGCGATCGATGCCCTGGAAGAGGCGCGTCTGGCCAATCCCATCGTGCACGTCGAAGACGGCGTGGAAGTGATGGACTACCTGCTGCGCCGCGGCGCCTTCGCCAATCGCGAGGAAGGCCTGCCGGCGGTGCTGCTGCTGGACATCAAGATGCCGCGCATGGATGGCCTGGAAGTGCTTCGGCAGATCCGCGAGCATGAAGAACTCAAGCGCCTGCCGGTGGTGATCCTGTCGTCCTCGCGCGAGGAAAGCGATCTGGCCCGCAGCTGGGACATGGGCGTGAACGCCTACGTGGTCAAGCCGGTGGACGTGGACCAGTTCTTCGGCGCGGTGCAGACCCTGGGCAAGTTCTGGGCGTTGATCAACCAGGCACCGGAACTCGAGTGAGCCCATGCCCCTGACCGGTCCCGCCCTGGGGGCGCTGCGCATCCTGCTGGTGGAAGACTCACCAGAGGATGCCGAGCTGATGTCCGAACAGATGCTCGACGCGGGCCTGGACGCCCGCTTCGAGCGTGTCGAGAGCGAGGCGGAACTGCGCCAGGCACTGGCTGCGTTCCAGCCGGACATCGTGCTGTCCGACCTGAGCATGCCGGGGTTCTCCGGTGATGACGCGCTGCGCATCGTGCGCGAGACCTCGCCGGACGTGCCCTTCATCTTCGTCTCCGGCACGATGGGTGAGGAGAACGCGGTGGCGGCGCTGCAGAAGGGCGCCAATGACTACATCATCAAGCACCTGCCGGCGCGCCTGCCGTCGGCGGTGGCGCGTGCGATCCGCGATGCACGCAGCGCGGTGGAGCGTGCACGGGTGGAAACCGAGCTGATGCGCGCGCAGCGCCTGGAAAGCCTGTCGCTGCTTGCTGCCGGCCTCAGCCATGACCTGCGCAACATCCTGCAGCCATTGCTGATCATGCCGGACCTGCTGAAGGCGCGCACCGAGGATCCGCAGCTGCACCACCTGGCCGATGTCATCGCCGAGTGCGGTCGCCGTGGCCATGAGATGGCCGAATCGATGCTGTCGTTCGTGCGCGGTTCGCGCAAGCCGAGCGAGCGCATCGAGATCGATGGCTTGTTCGATGCGGTTGCACTGCTGTTGCGCAGCAACGTGCCCGATGCCGTGCGCCTGGAACTGCAGGTGCAGGACGAAGGCCTGGTGGTCGATGCCAACTACACCGAGCTGCAGCAGGTGATGTTGAACCTGGCGCTCAACGCGATCCAGGCGATGCCCAACGGCGGTCGCCTGAGCCTGACCGCCAGCCATGCCGGTCAGCGCGATGGCGTGGACTGGATGCGGATCTGCGTGGCCGATGAAGGCATCGGCATGGATGCAGACACGCTGTCGCACCTGTTCAATCCGTTCTTCACCACCAAGGCCGACGGCACCGGCCTGGGCCTGATTTCCTGCAAGCGCATCGTCGAAGGTGCCGGCGGCAGCATCCATGTCAGCAGCCAGCCGGGGCAGGGCACCTGCTTCGAACTGCACTTGCCGATGCACGAAGCCAGCGACGGTAGTGAGCCGATCGAGCAGCTGGTGGCCCTGGGCAGTGGCCAGTCGATCCTGGTGGTCGATGGCGAGGCCACGCGCCTGTCGTTGCTCGGCAATGCGCTGTCAAGCCAGGGATATCAGCTGCAGCTGGCCTCCGATGGCCCGGCGGCGCTGCGCTGGATGCAGCAGGAGGCAATGCCGGCGCTGGTGATTGCCGACGCCGGCTCGAAGTTGTTGCCGGCCAGCCAGCTGCTGGGCGAGATGGCCACGCTGGGCTATCGCGGCCCGGCGCTGGTGCTGGAAGACGCAGCGGTGGAGGTGGCGGCCGATGCATTTCCCGCTGGCGTGCAGGTGCACGTGCTGCGCAAGCCGCTGCAGATGCAGCAGGTGTTCCGCGCGGTGTCCGAAGCGCTGGGCTGATGTCGCGGTAGTGCCGGCCGCTGGCCGGCATCCCTGTGTGGTGGGATCAACGCGGTTGCCGGCCAGCGGCCGGCACTACCGTTCGGCAGGTTCCCAGGGGAAGCGCGGCAGGGCGTCCACTGCCTGTTCCAGCCGCCGCGACCAGTTCTGGTGGATGTCCGCATACAGCGTGGAATCCGCACCCAGCCGCAGCTGCTGGCCGATGCGCAGTTCGCCGTCGCGCAGCAGCGCCAGGTCGATCGGCAGGCCCACCGACAGGTTGGAACGGATGGTGGAGTCCAACGAGACGATCGCCGTGCGTGCGGCATCCTCCAGGCGCGTGGCCGGGCTGAGGATGCGGTCGAGGATCGGCTTGCCGTACTTGGATTCACCGATCTGCAGGTAGGGCGTCTCCGGCGAGGCGGCGATGGCGTTGCCGAGCGGATAGATCATGTACAGCCCGGGGCGCTCGCCGGCGATCTGCCCGCCGAAGATCAGCGTGGCCTGGGTATTGACCCCATCGTGGCCATGTTCGCTGTGGTTGCTGTGCACCTGGCTGTCCACCAGCAGCTGGCCGACGTACTCGGCGGCTTCGAACAGGTGGGTCATGTCGCGCAGGTTGGGCGCGCGCCGTTCGTCGGCATCGCGCCCCAGGCGCGACACCAGCAGCTGGGTGGTGGCCAGGTTGCCAGCCGCCATCAGCACGTAGGCTGCCTGGCCGGGATACTCGAACACGTGCAGCTTGCGGTGCACGCGCACATCGTCCAGCGAGGCATTGGTCCGGGTGTCGGCAGCGAAGACCAGGCCCTCGTCCACCTCGATTCCAACGCAATAGGTCATGTCGGTGCCCTATCATGTGCATCCCGGATTGTAGGCAGGCCGCCGTGACGACGGCATGTCCACGCCCCCATTGCTGCCACCTGAACCGCATGACGACCGTGCTCCTGAGCCTGGGCAGCAATGTCCAGCCCCGCCGCTACCTCCACGCCGCGGTGGCGGCCCTCCGCGAGCGCTTCGGCGCGCTGCAGGTATCGCCGGCCTACCGTACCGCCGCGGTCGGCTTCGATGGCCCGGCCTTCCTCAACAATGCGGTGGCGATCGAGACCGATCTGCCGCTGCAGGAGCTGGACGACTGGCTGCACGCGCTGGAAGACGCGCACGGTCGCGACCGCAGCGGGCCACGCTTCTCCGACCGGACCCTGGACATCGACGTGGTGTTCTATGGCGACCTGGTGCTGGAAGGCCCGGGGCACCTGCGCATCCCGCGGCCGGAGCTGAAGCACGCGTTCGTGCTGAAGCCGCTGGCCGACATCGCGCCGGGCTTCATCGACCCGGTCAGCGGGCAGGACCTGGCCACGCTGTGGCGCGCGCACCCGCAGTTTGGCGAGGCATTCGAGGTGGTGGATCTGGAGTGACGGGGTCAGATCCCTTTTCCCGCCGGGAAAAGGGATCTGACCCCGTTGTGGACCCCGGCAACCTTTCAGCTGACCGTACGCCCGCCATCCACGCGCAGGGTGTGGCCGGTGACGAAGCTGGCCTCGGCCACCAGCCAGTACACCGCCTCGGCGATCTCCTCGACGGTGCCGATCCGCGCCAAAGGCGTGCGTGCCAGCAGCGCCTCGCGGGCGAAATCATCCTTGCCCTGTTCCGGCCACAGGATCGCACCCGGCGCTACTGCATTGACCCGCACCTTCGGCGCCAGCTCCAGCGCCAGCGCGCGCGTTGCCATCTCCAGCGCGGCCTTGGCCATGGTGTAGGCGATGTGGTCACGCATCGGGTCGGTGCCGTGCAGGTCGGTGAGGTTGACGATGCAGCCCTGCTGGCGGCGCAGGTAGGGCGCTGCCGCCTGTGACAGCAGCAGCGGCGCGCGTGCATTGACCGCATACAGCGCGTCCATCGCCTCGGCGGTGACCTGGCCGAGCGGGGTGGGGAAGAAGTTGGAGGCGTTGTTGACCAGCGCGTCCAGGCGGCCGAAGTGGGTGACGGCCTGTTCGACCAGGTCGGGCAGGGCGTCGGCGTCACGCAGGTCGGCCTGCAGGGCCAGCACGCTGCCGGGGCGCACGTTGTCGAAATCGAACGCGGCCTGCTGCAGCTCGGCGCTGGAGGTATTGGCATGCAGCACCACCGACCAGCCACAGGCGTGGAACTGGCGGGCGATGGCCGCACCGATCCGGCGCGCGCTGCCGGTGATCAGGACCACGGGGTGGGTATCGCTCATCGAGGGTCCTCCAAGGCTCGGCTATCCTGTGCACCATTGTCACCGCATTCGAAGACGCCATGCAGCCCACCTTCCCCCTGCCCGAAGCCGATGCCCTGGCCCACAGCGACCAGCTGGCCGCTGCCCTGCGCGCCGAAATCCTTGCGCAGGGCGGGGCAATGCCGTTCTCCCGCTTCATGGAGCTGTGCCTGTACACCCCCGGCTGGGGCTATTACAGCGCCGGCGCCAGCAAATTCGGCGGCAGTGGCGACTTCACCACCGCGCCCGAGCTCGGCAGCCTGTTCGCCGGCAGCGTGGCCAACGCGCTGGCGCCGGTGTTCGCCCAGCTGGGTACGCAGGCGCGGATGCTGGAACTGGGCGGTGGTACCGGCGCCTTCGCCGAAGCGGTGCTGCTGCGCCTGGCCGAGCTGGACGCGCCGCCGTCGCGCTACGCCATCCTCGAACCCAGCGCCGACCTGCGCGAGCGCCAGCAACAGCGCCTGCAGCAGAACCTGCCGGCCGAGCTGGCCGCACGCGTGGACTGGGTCGATCGCCCGTTCGAAGAGGACTGGGAGGGCGTGGTGTTTGCCAACGAAGTGATCGACGCGCTGCCGACGCCGCGCTTCCTGATCCGGGATGGCGAGGTCTACGAGGAAACCGTGGAACTGGACGCCGAAGGCAACTTCATCCGTGGTGCGCAGCCGGCCGACATCCTGCTCAACGGTGCGGTGCGCCACATCGAGCGCTACCTGGAGCGCCCCTTCGCCGAGGGCTACCGTTCCGAGGTGCTGCCGCAGCTGCCGTACTGGTTGCAGGCGGTGGCGGGCGGCCTGCAGCGCGGTGCGATGCTGTTCATCGACTACGGTTACAACCGTGGCGAGTTCTACCAGCACGACCGCGATGAGGGCACCGTACGCGCGTTCTACCGCCACCACGTGCACAACGACGTGCACCGCTGGCCGGGGCTGCAGGACATCACCGCGTCGGTGGATTTCACCGCGATGGCCGAGGCCGGCATGCACGGCGGTTTCGAGCTGGCGGGCTACTGTAGCCAGGCCAGCTTCCTGCTCGGCAACGGCCTGGACCAGGTGCTGTCGCTGGCCGAGGAGCGCACTGATGAGGTCGGCCGCATCCAGCTGCGCGACCAGGTGAAGAAGCTGACCCTGCCGACCGAGATGGGGGAGCGCTTCCAGGCGATCGGCCTGCAGCGCGGCGTCGACTTCGAGCCCGCCTTCGAGCTGGGTGACCTGAGCTGGCGCCTGTGAACGATGCGCTGCCGCTGATCAAACCACTGCGGCGGCCGCGGCTGTGGACCGCACTGTGGTTCAGCGCGGTGTTGCTGGTGATCGTGGTCTGCCTGATCCCACCGCCACCGATTCCGTTGCCGGAAAACGGCGACAAGGGTGAGCACTTCCTCGCCTATTTCATCCTGGCTGGCAGCGCGGTACAGCTGTTCCGGCACGGACGTCCGCTGCTGTGTGTGGGCGTGGGCCTGGTGCTGATGGGGATCGGCATCGAGTTCGCGCAGGGCGCATTGACCGATGACCGCATGGCCGATCCGATGGACGCGCTGGCCAACACGATCGGCGTGCTGGCCGGCCTGGCTACGGCACTGACCCCGCTGCGCGATCTGCTGCTGCGCTGGCGCGGGTAAAGTTCCTGTAGAGCCGAGCCCATGCTCGGCTTCCTCCCAAAGGCAGCCGAGCATGGGCTCGGCTCTACAGTAGATCCACGCCATGCGTGGATCGATTGCGCCAGGACAGGCTTGGGGTCACTTCCCCAGCGTGACCTCATCCAGCACCCACATCGCCGGGCGCGTGTCGCCGGTGAAGTTGATGCACAGGTCACCGGTGCCCTGGGAGCCCTTCGGCAGCGTCGCACGCAGCGTCACGAAGCCATCGGCATCCGGCGTGGCCGGCAGCGGCACTTCGGCCAGCACCTTGCCGCTGCAGTCGCCGCGACGCACCAGCATCTCGCCATGCGCACGCTTGGCCTTCTCGAAGCGACGCTTGGGCTCGTCGTGGGCCAGCTGGAAGTAGTACGGAATACGCCCCGCGCGGACTTCCACGCTGCCGATGCCGTCCAGCAGTGCCTGTGGCCAGCGCCAGCATGGCTGGAAGATGTCCACGTTGAACACTGCGCGGTTTCCCTCGCGCGGGCCATCGTCTTCCAGGCGCAGCACCAGCCCCTTCTTGCCTACGCAGCTGAGCAGTTCGTCACTGCGGCGGCTGAGCAGCGATTGCGCACTGAAGTCCGCGACCGTCGGCTTCGCCGCCAGCATCTGGCCCTGGTAGAACGCGGCGGCCTGCACCGTGGTCGGCAGCGTACTGGTCAGCGGCTGCTGGTACAGCGGCGACTGCGCCGTCACCGGCTGGCCATCGGTGCTGTAGCGCACCTCATAGCCCAGCGGGTTGGCCAGCGACACGGTCACCGTGTTGGCGGCGCGGTTGTCGGTGTAGTCCACGCCCACTTCGAACGGGGTCTGCGCGTAGGCCAGGCCCCAGGCGCGGTAGCGTTGCAGCTGCGCGGGCAGGCGCGCGAGGAAATCGCGGAAGTCGCGATGCTCCGGCCTGCTCCAGCCGGTCTCGGCCACCGCGGCCAGGCGCGGGAACAGGTTGTGCTGCAGGCGCGCATAGGTGCGCGTGTGTTCGGTGAACATGTTGGCCTGCAGGCCGAGGATGTGCCCGCGCTTGTCAGCGGCCAGCTCGGCCGGCACGGGCTCGAAGTTGTACAGCTTGCCGAGGTTGACCTGGGCCGGGCGGCCCGGCGGTTCGTTCGGCGAGGCCGTCTGCAGGTAATCCAGATAGAGGTAGCCCACGGGCGACATGACCACGTCATGGCCAGCACTGGCCGCGGCCAGGCCACCTTCGGTGCCCTGCCAGGACATCACCGTGGCCTGCGGCGGCAGCCCGCCTTCAAGGATTTCATCCCAGCCGATCAGGCGCCGGTCGTGCTCCTCCAGGAAGGTCTCCAGGCGCTTGATGATGTGGCTCTGCATGGCCATTTCATCCTTGATGCCCAGCGCACGCATGCGCTGCTGCACCTGCCTGGAGGCTTCCCACTGGTCCTTGACCGCCTCGTCGCCGCCGACGTGCACGTACTTGGCCGGGAACAGTTCGATCACTTCCTCCAGTACGTTCTCGAGGAAGGTGACAGTACTGTCTTCCACGTTGAACAGGTTCGGGAACACGCCCCATTCGCTGAGCGGCTTCAGCGGGGTATTGATCGAACCCAGTTCCGGGTACGCGGCAATCGCCGCGGTCGCGTGCCCCGGCACATCGATTTCCGGAATCACCTGGATATGCAGCTTCGCGGCATAGGCAATCACTTCGCGGATCTGGTCCTGCGTGTAGAAGCCGCAATACGGATGCTCCTTGCCAGTGCCCGGATCGGTGCCACCGTCGCCGGCCGGCAGGCGGCAGCTGCCCACTCCGGTCAGCTTCGGATAGCGCTTGATCTCCATGCGCCAACCCTGGTCATCGGTCAGGTGCCAATGGAAGGTGTTGAGCTTGTGCGCGGCCATTGCGTCGAGCACGCGCTTGATCTCGTCCAGGCTCTGGAAATGCCGCGCCGAGTCGAGCATGAAACCGCGCCAGCTGAAGCGTGGCGCGTCCTGGATCTGCACCGCTGGCAGCACGCCGTTGCTGCCGCCGGTGGCGAGCTGGGCGAGGGTGGTTGCGCCGTAGAACAGGCCGGTTTCGTTGCCGGCCTGTACCACTACGCCCTGTGCGGTGCTTTCCAGCGTGTAGCCCTCGCCGCTGTCGCGGAAGGTGGGCACGATCTGGAAGCGGATGCCACCGGTCCTGGCCGCCGCCTTGCCCTTGGCCAGCCCCAGGCGCGGGCCGCCACTGCGCGCCAGCAGGTCGGCGAACTGGCTGGCGACGCGCTGTGCGGCCTCGCCTTCGGCCTGCAGCACGGTATCGGCGCGCACGGTGATGCCGCTGCCCTGGCCAGGCTGCACATTGCTGGGGGCGGGAATCAGCATCAGGCTGCCGGCACGCAGCTGCGGGCCGGGTGCCTCAGCGGCCGGCATGGGGTCGGTGGCAAGTGCCGGCAGTGCCGGCAACAGGGCGAGCAGGCTGCCCAGCAGCACTGCGCTGCGCATCCGGGCGCGGGAAGGCTTGACCATCGGTACGACTCCTTGGAACGGTGCGATGAACGCTATACATGAAAAACGCCGGGCCCGGAATGACCCAGGCCCGGCGTGCGTGCACGACTCGGCGATGTTGCCGCCGCTGGATCAGTACTTGAAGCGGAAGTTGAGGTAGTACTGGCGACCGTTGCTGTAGAACGAGGTCGGGATGGCCGCGGTCTGGTAGTACTTGTAGGTCGGGTTGTTGAGGTTCAGGCCATCCAGGGTGATGCTCAGCCAGTCGGTGGCCTTGTAGCTCAGCGACGCCGACAGCGTGCCGAAGTCATCCTGGTAGTACGGATTGGTGCCCGACAGGCTGATCAGGAACGAGGAACGGCGGGTATAGCTGACGCGGGCGCCAAAGCGCTCGTTCTCGAAGTAGGCACCCACGTTGTAGGTGTTCTTCGAGGTGCCCAGCAGGTTGTGCGAGCCGTCCGACCAGGTGTGCGAGGTGGTGCCGTTGGCGTAGGTGTAATTGGCATTGACGCCGAAGTACTCGCCGATCGGCTGTTCGTAGGCCACTTCCACGCCGGTGACCTTGCCGTCCGCATTGATCGGGGTGGAGATCTGGTAGGTCTCAAGCTGGTTGGTCAGTTCGCTGTACAGCTGGCGCGAGACCACGTCGAAGGCGATGTAGTCCTTCAGGTCCATGTGGTACGCGCCCACCGACAGCAGGCCGCGCGGCATGAAGTACCACTCCAGGTTGGCGTCCAGGTTGGTCGACAGGGTCGGCTTGAGGTTCGGATTGCCACCGCCGCCGGTGCGGTTCAGGTCCGAACCGTACGAGGAGGCACCCAGTGCCGAGTAGTCCGGCAGGGTCTGGGTCTGCGAGGCGGCGACGCGCAGCACCAGCGAGTCGTCCAGGTCGAACTTGATGTTGGCGCTGGGCAATACGCGGTTGCGCTTGTTCTGGAAGGCCAGGCGCTCCCACATGCCGAACAGGCTGCTGACATCGGCATCGGCGGCCTTGCTGACGGCGTTGTAGGTGTCGATGTCCTGCTTGATGTTGACGTAGCGCAGGCCGACGTTGCCGCTCCACCAGTCGCCGCGGAAGTTGGCCTGCACGTAGCCGGCGAAGTTCTTTTCCTTCACCTTCCACTCGGCGCCATAGTTGTGGCGACCGGTCGGGCCATCATTGCCGGCCAGCCAAGTGGAGTTGTTGGTCACCGCGTCCTTCAGCGCGCCCGGGGTGAAGTACCAGAGGTTGCGCGGGAAGGTGCCGCCGATGTCACCGGCAAAGCCGCTGGGATAGTTGGCCGTCGCGCCGTTCTTCAGCGCGCTCCAGATGTCACCCGGGGTTGCACCTTCCGGCGACAGCGCTTCGCGCTTGTGGTCGGCGAAACGCAGGCCGAAGTCGATCGAGCTCAGCACGCCGCCATCGTTGAAGTACTGGTTGAAATCGAGCGTGGCCCACTTCTCCTTGTCTTCAGCGGTGACCTGCTGGTTGCCCCAGGTGCCGAAGCTGGTCACGCCGTTGGGCGAGATGTCGCCGCCGACGTTCCAGTCGATCGGCGAGCCATTGCCGTGGGTAGCCCAGCTGGCGCCGCCGCCGTTGGCCAGGGTGACCTCGGCGATGTACTGGCGCGGCGTCTCGCCGGTACCCTTGGTGCTGCCGGCCTGGAACTTGGCGGTCAGGCTGTCGCTGATCTGCCAGTCGGCATCGAAGGTGACATAGCTCGACTTGGCCTTCGACTCGCGGTAGATCATGTCGTACACCGCATAGTCGGTGCCGGGCACGCCCTTGTAGTTGGCGTTGGTCAGCACGCCGTCCTTGACCACATAGCCCGGATCCGGCGCCTGCGACTTGGCGAAGCTGTTGCCGAACATCATGAAGTTGCGGTTGTAGTTGTTCGCCTTCAGCTCGGAGCTGAAACCATTGAGGCCGAGGGTGAGGCTGTCGCTCGGCTTGAACTGCAGCGAGACCAGGCCGCCCTTGCGCTCGCGGGTCTGTTCGAACAGGGTCGAACCCAGCAGGCCCGGAACGTTGACGCCGATCAGGTCCGGATTGGTCTTGGCGACCGGATCGTTTGCGCCGATCTTGAAGAAGCCACCCGGGATTTCCTGCGCTTCACGGCGCAGTTCGCGCTTCTGGCTGAAGCCCTGCACCATCACGCCGAAGGTGCCTTCGTCGTTCTTGTAGTTGAACAGCGCCGAATATTGCGGGTCGTTCGACTTGGCCTGGTCCGAGCGCACCAGGCCGATCGAGCCTTCCGCGGTGAACGGCTTGGAGAATTCCAGTGGCTTGCGGGTGATGATGTTGACGGTACCGGTGGTGCCGCCGTCCTGCAGCTTGGCCTGCGAGGACTTGTTCACTTCCACCGAGCTGACCAGTTCGGACGGCAGCAGCGAGTAGCTGACGCTGCGGCCGACGTTGTTGCCCTGGCTGAGCACGAACCAGTCGGCCGAACCGACGGTGTGGCCGTTGATCAGGGTCTGGGTCAGGCTCGGGCTGGTGCCGCGCAGGCTGACACGGTCGGCTTCGTCGAAACCGCCTTCATCGGCGCTGGACGAGCTGATGTTGACGCCCGGCAGGCGCTGCAGGGTGTCGGCGACGTTGTGCGCCGGCAGCTTGCCCACGTCCTCGGCGGTGACCACTTCCACGCGCGCATTGGCTTCGCGCTTGGTGTCCAGCGATTTTTCCATCGAACCACGGATGCCGGTAACGGTCACGGTGTCCAGGTCGGTGGCGGTCGGGGCAGCCTGCTGCGCGTGCGCACTGAAGGCGATGCAGCTGACGATGGCGGCCGAAAGCAGGGTCTTGCGGGTATTCATGATGTCTCTCCTCATCACTCGATTGGATGCCGGCGGCGGTGTTCGATAACGGTTGCGATGACATGCGCGGGGCGGCGGCGAAGTCCCGTGCGTTGGCGTGCCACGTACTGCGTGCTGCGATTGCGTTGAAGCCTGTTGCGGTGTCAGGCGGCCGACTGCTGCTGCAGGTACCAGCTGGCAGCGCCGACCACGCCCAGCTGGCCGTGTTCGACGACCTTCACCGGGATGCGTGCCAGTGCTTCGCCCATCGGCCCCTTCTGCAGGTAGCGTTCGACGAAGGTGCTGGCGTGCAGGTATTCGCGGATCTGCGGCAGGATGCCGCCGGCCAGGTAGACGCCACCGTGGGCACCATAGAACAGGGCCATGTCGCCGATGGTGCTGCCGAGCAGGCCGCAGAACACATCCAGCGCCTGGCGCGCGTGTGCATCGGTATCGGCCATGGCGGCGGCGGTGACCGCATCGGGGCTGGCCAGCGTCGGTGCCTGCCCCTGCAGCGCGCACACCGCGCGGTACAGGTTCATCAGGCCCGGGCCGGAGATCGCATGTTCGATCGACACGTGCGCGCGGTCGCGCTGCATGTGGCGGACGATGGCCATTTCCAGTTCGGTGCTGGCCGCCAGGGTCGGCTGGCCGGCTTCGGTCGGCAGGACCACCGGACCATGCGCAGTGGGGATCCACAGCGCGGCGCCGAGGCCGGTGCCGGGGCCGACCACCAGGGTCGGGCCACGCGTGCCGGTGTCCGGCCCGCACAGGTGCAGCACGCCGCTGGCGTCCACCTGCGCAGCGGCATAGGCCACCGCTTCGAAGTCGTTGACGATGTAGACCCGCTGCAGGCCGACATCGGCCTCCACCTGGCGCGCCGACAGTGGCCACGGCAGGTTGGCGGTGATCACCGTGCCGTCCTCGCGGGCGTAGCCGGCGCTGGCAACCACGCAGTGCGTGGGGCGTGGGCCTTCGCCCAGGAAGTCGGACAGGATCGCGCTGAGACCGGCGTGGTCGGCGTTGCGGTACTTGCGGTATTCCAGCACCTGCACCGGATGGGCGGCATCGCCGCTGGCCTGGACCCGGGCCACGCGCACATGGGTGCCACCGACGTCGGCGGCCAGGAACGAGGGCGCGACGCGGGACAGGACATGGGCCGGGGCGGGGTGGCTGGCGGTCACGCGGGCTCCTGCTGCAGGTGGGGCCGGCCCCGGGATCGGGAGCGGCGATTGGGCCGGAGTCTGTAACCGCGCTGACAACGATGTCAACGAGTTCGTGGCACTTTCGTTGCTGCGCCGCAACGAATGCGCCACGTGGTAAACGTTTACATGGCGTGAATGCGGGATTCACGCGGGAACCGTTGTGCCATGGGGCTCAAGCCGCGCAGCGCATTCAGCGAGATGCACGGCGACTGCCTTGCGCAGTGCAACATGAGGCGCAGGGGGCGTCGGACGGAAGTTGACAAACCGCCGTTGTCCATCGAAAGAATGTGACAACGTTGTTCCCAGCCACTCTCCGACGCCGCGTTCTGCGGCCGTCGCCGCAGGAGCCCTCCTGATGTCCGCCGTCCCCGCTGCAAGCGCGCGCCCGAACGTGGCCACCTCCATCGCCATCGTCGGCGTGCTGTTCTTCCTGATCGGCTTCTTCACCTGGCTCAACGGCCCGTTGATCACCTTCGTCAAGCTGGCCTTCGAACTCAGCGAGGTCGGCGCCTTCCTGGTTCTGATGGTGTTCTACCTGTCCTACTTCTTCCTGGCCCTGCCGGCGTCGTGGATCCTGCGCCGCACCGGCATGAAGAAGGGCCTGAGCCTGAGCCTGCTGGTGATGGCCGGTGGTGCCGCCCTGTTCGGCGAATTCGCCACCCAGCGCTGGTACCCCGGCGCACTGGGCGGCCTGTTCGTGATCGGCAGCGGCCTGGCCCTGCTGCAGACGGCCATCAACCCGTACATCTCGATCCTTGGGCCGATTGAAACGGCGGCACGCCGCATCGCGCTGATGGGCATCTGCAACAAGATCGCCGGCATGCTGGCGCCGGTGCTGATCGGCACCCTGGTGCTGCATGGCATCGGCGACCTGGACAAGCAGGTGCAGGCCGCCGACGCGGTCACCAAGGTCGCGCTGCTCAACGAATTCGCCGCCAAGATCCATGCGCCGTACCTGGCGATGGCCGCGCTGCTGGTGGTGCTGGCGGTGGCCGTGCTGTTCTCGCCTCTGCCGGAGATCAAGTCCTCCGAAGCCAATGCAACGCCGTCAGGTGCACCAGGAACCGCCGAGCGCCGCAGCATCTTCCAGTTCCCGCATCTGTGGCTGGGCGTGCTGTGCCTGTTCGTGTACGTAGGCGTGGAGGTCATGGCTGGTGATGCGATCGGCACCTACGGCCACGGTTTCGGCTTGCCGCTGGACCAGACCAAGATGTTCACCTCGCTGACGCTGGGTGCGATGTTGGCCGGCTACGTGGTCGGCCTGCTGGCGATCCCCGGCCTGGTCTCGCAGTCGCGCTACCTGACCATTTCGGCAGTGATGGGCGTGGTGTTCTGCCTGGGCGCCTGGGCTACGCACGGCTACGTCTCGGTGGGCTTCGTGGCGCTGCTGGGCTTTGCCAACGCCATGATGTGGCCGGCCATCTTCCCGCTGGCGATCCGCGGCCTGGGCCGCTTCACCGAGACCGGCTCGGCCCTGCTGGTGATGGGCATCGCCGGCGGCGCGATCATTCCGCAGCTGTTCGCCGTGCTCAAGCAGCACATCGACTTCCAGCTGGTGTTCGTGCTGCTGATGGTGCCGTGCTACCTGTACATCCTGTTCTATTCGGTGGTCGGCCACCGCGCCGGCCTGCCGCAGGACAAGGTCTGATCGGCGATGATGGACGGCAGCCAACCCCAGGGAAAACCGATGCGCAGAGCGACCATCAAGGACGTTGCCGAAAAGGCCAAGGTCTCGCTGAAGACGGTATCGCGGGTGATCAACAACGAGCCCTCGGTGATGCAGGCCACCCGCGCGCGGGTGCTGCGTGCCATCGCCGAGCTGGACTACGAGCCCGATCCTTCCGCGCGCAACCTGCGCAGCGGCACCACCTTCGTGATCGGGCTGGTCTACGACAACCCGAACCCGTACCACATCATCGGCGTGCAGAACGGCGTGCTCGCCGCCTGCCGCGAGACCGGGTTCGGCCTGCAGATCCATCCCTGCGATTCCAGTTCGCCGCTGCTGGCCGATGAACTGGCTGACTGGGTGCAGCGTTCGCGCCTGGCCGGGCTGGTGCTGACCGCACCGATGTCCGAGCGCCGCGACCTGATCCAGGCGCTGACCGCGCGTGGCATCAAGCTGGTGCGCATCATTGCGGCCACCGAAGATCCGGCCGACGGTGCCTGCGTGTTCGTCGACGACCGCGAGGCCGCCTACGAGATCACCGAACACCTGATCCAGCTGGGGCACCAGCGCATCGGCTTCCTCTGGGGCGGCAGCTCGCACCGCTCCTCGGGCGAACGCTATGCCGGTTATGAGGCCGCGTTGAAGGACTACGGCATGACCGTGGACAAGCACCTGGTGGTGCAGGGCGACTACACCTTCGACGACGGTTTCCGTGGCGCGCGCCGCCTGCTGGCGCTGCGCGAACCGCCTACCGCCATCTTCGGTTCCAACGACGAAATCGCTGCCGGCGTGCTGGCCGCCGCCAAGTCGGCCGGCATGAACGTGCCCTACGACCTGTCCATTGCCGGTTTCGAGGACAGCCCGTTCTCGCGCCAGTCGTGGCCGCCGCTGACCACCGCCAAGCAGGCCACCGAAGACATCGCCCGCCATGCCGCGCGCCTGCTGATCGCGCAGCTGCGCAGCGACGCCTACGACGATGCGCCGGCACCGCTGCACAACCAGGGCTTCGTGCCGCAGCTGGTGGTGCGCGGTTCGACCGCGCCGATGCGCCCGGCCGGCGCACGCCCCCTTCCTTCCGATCCTGCCTGAGCCTGCCATGTCGCTGTCAGACCCCACCGCTACCCTGATGTTCGCCGAGGCCGCTGAAGCGGCCGACGTGGTTGCCCGCCAGTTCTCGCGAAACCACGCCACCCTGGAAACCCTGGCCGCCAGCCTGCGTGCCGCGCCGCCGCCGTTCGTGGTCACCTGTGCACGCGGCAGCTCAGACCACGCCGCCACCTATGGCAAGTACCTGCTGGAAACCCAGCTGGGGCTGGTGGTCGCGTCGGCCTCGCCATCAGTGGGCTCGGTCTACGCCGCACCATTGCAGCTGCGCGGCGCACTGTTCATCGTCATCTCGCAGTCGGGCAAGAGCCCGGACCTGCTGCGCAACGCCGAGGCGGCCAAGGCCGCCGGCGCGCGCGTGATCGCGCTGGTCAACGTCGAGGATTCACCGCTGGCGCAGTTGGCCGACACGGTCATCCCGCTGCATGCCGGCCCCGAGAAGAGCGTTGCAGCGACCAAGAGCTACCTGGCCTCGCTGGCCGCATTGCTGCAGCTGGCCGCGTACTGGAAGCAGGACAGCAGCCTGCGTGCGGCGCTGGACCTGCTGCCGGACGCGATGCGTGAAGCCTGGCAGTGCGACTGGAGCGCGGTGACCGAGGGCCTGGTCGAGGCCACCAACCTGTTCGTGCTCGGCCGCGGCCTGGGCCTGGGTGCGGCGCAGGAAGCGGCGCTGAAGTTCAAGGAAACCTGCAGCCTGCACGCCGAAGCCTACAGCTCGGCCGAGGTCAAGCACGGCCCGATGGCGCTGGTCGGCCGTGGCTTCCCGGTGCTGGCCTTCGCCCAGCCGGACGAGACCGGCGCCGGTACCCGTGCGGTGGTCGATGAATTCACCGCACGTGGTGCGCAGGTGTGGATGGCCGGTGCCGGCGGCAACCTGCCGGTGGCCGCCGCGCCGCATCCGCTGTGCGCACCGCTATTGACCGTGCAGAGCTTCTATCGCGCCATCAATGCGCTGGCGCTGCGCCGTGGCTTCAACCCGGACCTGCCGCCGCATCTGAACAAGGTTACGGAGACGGTGTGATGGCGACGGTGCTGCGCAATGCCCGCATCCTGGCCGGCGATGAGTTCCGCGACGACCTGGCGGTGGTGATCGAGGACGGTCGCATCAGCGCGCTGCTGCCCGATGCCGCGCCGCAGCTGGGCCACGCGGCCGAGCAGGTGGACCTGGGGGGCGGCTGGCTGCTGCCCGGCTTCATCGATGTGCAGGTCAATGGCGGCGGCGGCGCGCTGTTCAACAACACGCCGGACGTGGCGGCACTGCGCACCATCGCGCAGGCGCACCGCCGCTTCGGTACCACCGCGATGCTGCCGACGCTGATCAGCGATGACGTGGCGGTGATGCGCGAAGCCATCGGTGCAATGCGCGAGGCCATCACGCAGGGCGTGCCGGGCGTGATCGGCATCCATCTGGAGGGGCCGTACATCGCGCCGGCGCGCAAGGGCACGCACGATGCCAGCAAGTTCCGCGTGCCGGACGAAGCGGAGATTGCGCTGGCCGCATCGCTGGATAACGGCGTGACCCTGCTGACGCTGGCGCCGGAGCGCGTGCCGCTGGAGACCATCCGTGCGCTGGTCGAGCGTGGCGTGATCGTCGCTGCTGGGCACACTGCAGGCACCTACGAAGAGATCCGCGCCGGCCTGGATGCCGGCGTGCGCGGCTTCACCCATCTGTACAACGCGATGTCGCCGTTGCAGGGCCGCGAGCCCGGCGCGGTGGGCGCTGCGCTGGAAGACCGCGACAGCTGGATCGGCATCATCGTCGATGGCGTGCATGTGCACCCGGCCAGCCTTCGCGTGGCGTTGGCGGCCAAGCCGCGCGGTCGCCTGCTGCTGGTGACCGATGCGATGCCGCCGGTTGGAGCCGACGATCCCAGCTACGTGCTGTATGGCGAAACCATCACCGCCATCGATGGCGTGGTGCGCAATGCCGCCGGTTCGTTGGCCGGCTCGGCGCTGGACATGGCCACCGCCGTGCGCAATACCGTGCAGCTGCTCGGCCAACCGCTGGCCGAAGCGGCGCGCATGGCGTCGACCTATCCGGCGCAGTTCCTCAACGCCGACGACCGCCTTGGCCACATCGCCGAGGGCTACCAGGCCGACCTGGTGCTGCTGGACGACGCCCTGCAGGTCCGTGGTACCTGGATTGCCGGACAGTACGAGGCCGCCTGATGAACAGTATGCCGCCACGCCGTCTGGGCTCGATCGATGCCCTGCGCGGCATCACCGTGGCGGCGATGCTGCTGGTCAACAATCCGGGCGACTGGAGTGCGGTGTTCGCGCCGCTGCGTCACTCGGAATGGCATGGCTGCACGCCCACCGACCTGGTGTTCCCGTTCTTCCTGTTCCTGGTGGGTGTGTCGATGGCCTTCAGCGTGGCACCGCGCGCGCTGGATGCCGCTGCACGGCCAGCATTGGCGCGCGGGGTGCTGGAGCGTGCACTGCGCATCCTGCTCGCCGGCGCGTTGCTGCACCTGTTGATCTGGTGGGCGCTGCATACCCATCACTTCCGCATCTGGGGCGTGCTGCAGCGGATTGCGGTATGCGCAGCGTTGGTGGGTGTTCTGGCGGTGTATGCGCGGCCGCGCGTGCAGGCTGGCGTGCTGGTCACGCTGCTGGTGGGCTACACCGTGCTGCTGCTGGGCATCGGTGATCTGGCGCCATGGACCAACCCGGCCAGCCGCCTGGACACCACGCTGTTCGCACCGTGGATCTACCAGTGGCACGCCGATACCGGACTGGGCCATGACCCGGAAGGATTGCTGAGCACGCTGGGTGCGCTGGCCAGTACCGTGCTCGGCCTGATTGCCGGTGGCCTGCTGCGCAACGGTCGTGCGGCGGCATTGGCTGGCCTGGGTGTGGCAACCGCCGTGCTGGGGCTGCTGCTGGCCACGGTGCTGCCGTTGAACAAGCAGCTGTGGACGCCCAGCTATGTGCTGTGGACCGGCGGCCTGGCCGCGCTGGCGCTGTGGCTGGGCCACGTGCTGATCGACCAGAAGGGATGGCCCGCACTGGGCCGCCGTTTCGGGGTCAACGCAATTACCGCCTATCTTGGCGCATCGGTGATGTCGGTGGCGCTGATGGCGACCGGCGCGTGGGGCTGGATCTGGCAGCAACTGGCCGCCGCGATGCCGCACGCGCTCGAGCTGGCGTCGATGCTGCAGGCGCTGGCGTTCGTCGCGCTGTGGTGGGGCGTGGCGTGGTGGCTGGACCGGCGGAAGATCTATCTGAAGATCTGACGGCTCCGGGTCGGATCCCTTTCCGCAGGAAAGGGCTCTGACCCAACCCGGGAGGCCACCTCATCCAGGCATGGGCATGACCCCGCAAAGATGAACGATTTCAGGCACGTAGAGGTGGGGTGATGCCCGATCAGGTTCGCATCTGAACTGTGATGATCGGCACGCAAATTCACCTGCCGAAACCGTTCACCATGGCGCAGACTTCGCTCGCAGTACCGCATATCCGCAGTTCCTGATCCCCTGTCCAGGAGTGCTGTATGTCCCGTGCCGTCCCGCGCGCAGTGCGTATGCGCCGCCTCACTGTTTCCGTACTGCAGGCTTTGGCTGTTCCCTCCGTCATGCTGTTGACCGCCAGCGCCGCCTGGGCCGGCTGTGACAGCGTCGCCCCCGTCGCCGGCCAGACGGTCACCTGCGATGCCAATGCGCCGAACCTGCAGACCGTTCCCGTCACCGCCAATGGCGCCGCCGGCATCACCGTCACTGTCGCCAGCACGGCGCAGCTGCAGCAAAGCGGTGGCAGCAGCGCGATTTCGCTTGTCGGGGCCGGTGGGCACCTGTTGTCCAACCTGGGCACGATCAGTTCGGTGGGCGGCGTGGCGGTCCAGCTCGGTGGCGGCAGCCGCGTCGAGAACTCGGGCAGCATCAGCACCGGCAACAACACCGCCCTGCAGTTCGTCGGCGCGGGCGACAGCGTGCTGGTCAACCGCGGAACGATCAGCGGGCGCACCGGCGTGCAGTTCGGTGCCGGCAATGATCGTCTGGACATGCAGGCTGGCAGCATCAGCGGCAGTGTGCTGCAGGGCGATGGCAATGATGCGCTGCTGCTGGGCAACGGTACGATCGACAGCGTCGACCAGGGCAGTGGCGATGACCAGATGACCGTCACCGGCGGCACCGTCACCGGCGTGGTGGCGCAGGGCAGTGGCCGCGATGATTTCGTCATGAGTGGCGGCACGGTCGGCGCGCTGCAGCAGGGCGACAACATCGATACCTTCCGCATGAGCGGTGGCCGCATCATCGGTGCGTTCGAGGATGGTGACCAGGTGTGGATGACCGCTGGCCGCATCGGCCGGGTCAACATGAAGCTGGACAAGAACCTGTGGGACCAGTCCGGCGGCACCGTGGACGGCAACGTGGTGACCGGCTTCGATACCGACACCATCATCATCTCGGGTACCGCCTACATCGGCGGCAACATCAGCGTCAGCGGCGGCAACGACAGCGTGACCATCACCGACGGCACCGTGCGCGGGCAGGTACTGCTCAGTACCGGCAACGACACCTTCAACTGGAATGGCGGCGGCATCGTCTACGGCGCGATCGACATGGGGCCGGACAGCGACGTCGCCAACCTCGGCAACCTCAACCAGGGCAACCTGGGGGCGGTGCCGCTGTTCGACGGTGGCGGTGGCATCGACCAGCTCAACTTCCACAACGTCAAGACTGCCGGCGTGGGTCGCTTCCAGAACTGGGAGACGCTGCGGCTGGCCAACAGCACCGAGCTGACCTTTGATGGCGACCTGGTGCTGGGCGACAGCAGTACCGGCACCGGAACGCTGACGGTGGATGACACCAGCACCGTCTACGCAGGCAGTGGCGGCCATGCAGTCCGTCCGTTCAACAGTGGTGCACTGGTGGAGATGGTCAATGCCGGGCGCATCGACCTGACCGGTACCGGCGCAGGCGACGTGTTCACCGTGCGTGGCAACTATCGTGGTGACGGCGGTGGCCTGTACCTGCGTACCGTGCTGGGCGCGGACAATTCCAGCAGCGACCGCCTGGTGATCGATGGCGGAACCGCCACCGGTACCACCGGCATCGGCGTGCTCAATGCCGGCGGCAGCGGCGCCGCCACGCTGGCCGATGGCATCCTGGTGGTGCAGGCCTTGAATGGTGGCCGCACTGCGCCGGGCGCGTTCTCGCTGTTCGCACCGGTTGCAGCCGGTGCCTACGAGTACTTCCTGTTCAAGGGTGGTGTCAGCGCCGGCACCAGCGAGAACTGGTACCTGCGATCGACGCTGGTGACCGGACCAACGCCGGCACCCAACGGCGGCGGCACTGCCACGCCACCGCCCCTGACGCCGCCGGTCGCACCGCCGCCGGCGATCACCCCGGCACCGCCGCCGCCGCCTGAAGGCGCTACCGATCCGAACCTGACCGCCGGCGAGGCCGCGCCGCCACCGCCGCCACCGGAACCGGCGCCGGTGGCGCCGCCCAGCGACCCGGCGGTGCCGGACGTGCCGGTGGCCGGCGGTGCGTTGCCCGGTACCGGCACCCCACCAACGCCGGGTGCACGCCCGGCCGAAGGCGCGGTGGTGCCGCTGTACCGCGTGGAGACCGCCGCCTACGCCGTGGTGCCACCGCTGCTGCGCGAGACCTCGCTGGCCAGCCTCGGTACCTTCCACGAGCGGCAGGGCGAACAGCGCCTGCTGTACAACCAGGGCACAGTCCGCACCGCCTGGGGCCGGTTGGTGGGGCAGAGCAGCGAGATCCACTGGAAGGGTGATGCGCAGCCGGGCTTCGATGGCGATGTGATGGGCCTGCAGGCCGGCCTCGACGTGTGGGCTGCGGCGTCTGAGAACCACCGCAACCAGATCGGTGTATTCGTTGGCCGCACCCGCGCGCAGGGCAAGACCACGGGTCTGGCACTGGGCTGGGTGAACGTGCAGGTAGGCCAGAACCGCCTGGATGACAAGCACGTGGGCCTGTACTGGACCTTCACCGACAGCAGTGGCGGCTACATCGACGCCGTGGCGATGCAGAGCCGCTACGACGGCCGCGTGCGTTCCTCGCGTGGGCTCGGCTTCGGCCTGAGCGGCGACGGTACCAGCGTGTCGGTGGAGGCGGGCAAGCCGCTGCTGCACTTCGGGCAGTCCGCATGGTGGCTGGAACCGCAGGTGCAGGTCATCTGGCAGCGCACTTCGCTGGATGACCGTCGCGATGAAGTATCGAGCGTGCGCTTCGACAACGACAACGCCTGGACCGGCCGCATCGGCCTGCGCCTGGCGGGCGATTACCAGTTGGCCGACAACGGCTGGCAGCCGTATTTCAAGCTCAATTACTGGCATGGCCGTTCTGGTGAAGACCGCATCCGTTTCGACGACGACGTGATCATCAATTCGCAGCGCTCACGCGCGCTGGAAGCCGGCGTGGGTGTGGTCGGGCGTTTCAACCGAACGATCAGCGCCTATGCCGTGGCCGACTACACGCGCGAACTGGGCGGCGACCGCAACGAGAAGCGCCGCGTCATCGAAGGCAACATCGGCCTGCGCGCGGACTGGTAGCGCCCGGTGCAGATGTCCGACCCGCTCTGGTAGGTGCCGACCTTGGTCGGCGCGGATCCCACCGGCGCCATGACGTAGCTCTGGCAGGTGCCGACCTTGGTCGGCACGAATCCCACCGGCGCCATGACGTTGCTCAGGTAGGTGCCGACCTTGGTCGGCACGAATCCCACCGGCGCCATGACACTGCTCTGGTAGGTGCCGACCTTGGTCGGCACGAATCCCACCGACGCCATGACCTCCGCGCAGCCGAGCATAGGCTCGGCTCTACAACAGCGGTGCGCATGCATCCGGTTCCACCAACGCCCCGGCATGATCGGCCAACACGACCACCGCATGTAGCAGCCCTTCCTCCACCTGCGGCGGACACTGCGCCTGCGCATCATCCATCTCGCGTGCCGACTGCGCCGCCAACAAGATGCCCCCACACGCAGACACTGCCGCCAGGCAGCGCGTCGCCTCGGCCAGGTGCCGGCCGCGCGCCTCGCTGAGTTGCCGTTCGCGCCATGCCTGGCCGTCGGCCGCGTGGCTGTGAGCGATGCCGCGCAGCCGCGCGAAGAATGCGGAGGGCGGCGCCTGTTCGTCGACTTCGGTGAGCGCATCTTCCAACGCTTCGGCTGCGGCGTTGGACAGCTGCAGGCCGGGCAGTGCAGCGCCGAGCAGTGCCTGCAGGCGTGGATAGGCGGGGTGGGGCGTGTTCATGGCGGCAACCTCACGAGGCAAGGCCACCTGCGAAGCGCAAGGTGGCGGGCGGTGCGGGTTGGCGTGCCGGTCAAAATCAAAGCGAAAAAGCCGACGGATCACGAGGATCCCCACGCACCGCCCACCATGGGCAAGCCGGTGCATTGTCGCGATTGCCGTTGATGCGGCAAATCGATCGCTTCGATGTTTGATTCAGGACGCCAATCCCGGTCAGCGCAGGAAGCGCCGACGGGGCCACCTTGGCGCGTTGTGCGCCGCGATGGCATGGGCAAAGTTGCAATGTGGTGACCGCACGCAAGCCGCCTTGCTGCAACCCGCGACTGGGCCGGATACGACAGTTCGCGCGTGGCGCAAGCGATCATGCCCCGGTTATGCTGCGGTCCTGATTCAACGACAAGGAAGCGTCGCATGCAGGTTCGCAAGGGAGTGCGTCGCATCGGCGCGCTGATGCTCGTGTTGCTGGCGACCGGCGCCATGGCCGATACGCCAGGCGCGGTCGAGATGCCCTCGCCGGAGGCCCAGGCTGAGATCCTCAACCTGCTTGAACGCCAGGCGCTGTATCGCGACCGGGTGGACTGGCCCGCCATCCGCATCCGCCTGCAATCGGCGCAGGGGGATCCCGCGCAACGGCTGGCCGTTCTGCGCGAAGCCATTGCGCTCAGCACCGGCCACCATGGTGCGTGGACCACGACCCAGCGTCAGCGCGAATCCCTCGCGCGTGCGCAGCAGGCCGGTGCCGCCGCCGTGGACCGGGCCAAGGCCGCTGATGCGGTGGATGCGCGCATCGGCTGGGTGGTCATCGAGGGCTATGCCTCCTCGCCGGGCGCGACGCCGCAGGAAAAATTCCGCCAGGACATCCAGCGTGCCGCGCGATGGCAGCAGGTCATCCGCAGCAAGGACGACGGCGCGCGCTGTGGCTGGATCGTCGACCTGCGGGACAACGGTGGCGGCTCCATGTGGCCGATGCTGCTGGGCATGGCCCCGCTGTTGCGCACCTCGGTGGTGAACAACGAGGACGTCGGCGCGTTCGAAACCGCGCAAGGGCCGCAGCGCTGGACGTTGACGGCGACTGCGGTGCAGCTGGCGGGCAGGCCGCTGCTGGACTTCGGCCAGTCCGGCCATGTAGTGCGGCAGCCTGGCGCACCGGTGGCGGTGCTGTTCGGGCCCCGCACCGGCAGTTCGGGCGAGGCCTCGGTGCTGGCGTGGCGTGGCCGCCCGCAGGCGCGGAGTTTCGGCCAGCCGACCGCGGGTGTCTCCACCGGCAATGTCGTGCACACCCTTGCCGATGGAAGTCGCCTGCTGCTGACCACCAGCGTGATGCGGGACCGCAATGATCGTGGCGATGGCTTGAAGATCGAACCCGACCAGCGCGTCGAGGGTGATGCCGCCACTGTGGCCGCCGCCCAGGCCTGGCTGCTGGCCCAGCCCGCCTGCCAGGGCAACCGGACATGATCCTGATCGGCCAACAGGAACGGGTGCTGATCGTCGGCCCCACCGAAGCGCACCACTGCCTGCGCTGCCAGACGGAAACCGAGTTCGCGCCGCAGCTGCGCTACAAGATGGCGCGCATCGACCTGCTGTTCGGCTTCACCTACCAGCGCCGCTACGAGCTGGCCTGCACCCGGTGCGAGCACGGCTGGGTGCTCGATACCGAGACCATGGACCAGCAGCTGGGCGGGGTGCCGATCCCGTGGCGGCACCGCTTCGGCCTGCCGTTGATGCTGGTGGGGGTCGCCGCGCTGGCGGTGGCCGGTTGGATGTGGCGGCACGGATACATCGGTTGAGGACCGGGCCTGTTAAAGTCTGCCCTGCAACCACGTACCGGAACCGACCATGGACCACGACACCCCGTTCGAACCCCTCAACGACCTCGAGGTGCGCCTGCTGCAGGCCCAGGACGGCACGCTGACCGCAGCGCAGTTCCTCGACGGCCTGCTGACCTCGACGGCGTTCGTGCTGCTGGACAAGGCCATTGGTGAGGATGGCGCCTGGGACGAGAGCATCTCGCCGCTGGTGCTGACCAGCGAGAGCGGCGAGCCGATGTTCGCGGTGTTCACCGCGCCCGAGCGCGCTGGCCTGTGGCACGAGCAGCTGCCGCAGTTTGCCCATGCCATGCCGATCGCGGTGCACGCGCTGCTGGCCGGTATCGGCGACGGCGTCGGCCTGGTGCTGAACCCGGGCCTGGACGTGGGCATGGAGATGATTCCCGATGCCGTGGCCCAGCTGAAGCAGCGTGCGGCGGCGATTACCCGTGGGATGGCGCACTGAAGCCAGTGATATAGGGGTGCCGGCCAGCGGCCGGCACTGCCCATAGCAGTGCGCGCGGACGTTGCGGATCAGCGGGCGGCGGCGATGGCTTTCACCCGCGCCTTGGCCAGCGCTTCGCCGATGGCCGGGCCCTTCAGATGCGTGGTATCCAGATCCCGCGCCTGCACTGACAGCGCCGCCTGGTGCAGGCGCTTGAGCGTTTCGCCCTGTGGGTAGTCGGCGTCCTCGAAGCCGAGCCGGCCGCGCTTGTCGGCCTCGCAGCACAGTGCGATGCGGGTCACGCGTTCCGGCCGGCGCAGCGCATCACAGCGGCCCAGCAGTTCCAGCACGGTGGCATCGCGCAGTTCATCGATGCGGTGCACGTTCAAGTGCTCGCGGCACACCGCTTCAGCCAGCTGCTGGTGCTCGGTGGGAATCTTCAACCGCGCGCACAATGCCTTCAGCGGCTTGATGCCACGCTGTTCGTGCATGATGTGGCGCGGCCATTCCTCCGGCGGGGTCAGGCCCTTGCCGAGATCGTGGGTGAGGGCAGCGAAGCCGACCAGGTCATCACCCGGTGCCAGTTTCGCGGCCATGTCGCTGACCATTTCCTGGTGGATGCCGGTGTCGACTTCCGGGTGGAATTCGGCACGCTGCGGCACGCCATACAGCGCTTCCAGCTCGGGCAGGATCGGGCCCAGGGCGTGCGCATCGTGCAGCGTACGCAGGAAGGCAGAAGGCCGCTCACTGACCAGCGCCTTGCGCAGTTCCTGCCAGACGCGTTCCGGCACCAGCGCGTCCAGTTCGCCACTGGCGGCGACCTCGCGCATCAGCGCCATGGTCTCTTCGGCGACGGTGAAGCCCAGTGGTGCGAAGCGCGCCATGAACCGGGCCGCGCGCAGCACGCGCAATGGATCTTCCACGAACGCGGGGCCGACATGGCGCAGCACGCGTTGCTCGATATCGCGCACACCGCCGTAGGGATCGACCAGCGTGCCGGTGTCTTCGTCGCAGGCAATCGCGTTGATGGTGAAGTCGCGGCGCTGCAGGTCTTCTTCCAGCGTCACTGCCGGGTCGGCATCGACCACGAAGCCGCGGTAGCCACGGCCGGATTTGCGCTCGGTGCGCGCCAGCGCGTATTCCTCAGCGGTCTTCGGGTGCAGGAACACCGGGAAATCGCGGCCGACGGCGGTGAAGCCCTGCGCTTCCATCTGCGCGGGCGTGGCGCCGACCACCACCCAGTCATGGTCGCCGGCAGGTCGCTGCAGCAGGCGGTCACGCACGGCGCCGCCGACAAGATAGATCTTCATGGCTGGAATCATCGCATGCCCGGCGCAGACGCACCGGTAGTGCCGGCCGCTGGCCGGCAACCGCAGTCACCCCGAAGCTGCCGGCCAGCGGCCGGCACTACCGATACAGCGTCCAGCCCGATCCAGGCCAGCAGGCTCATCGTTTCCCTCCCCAGGGAGTGGATGCCGGGGAATGCCGGCCAGCGGCCGGCAGTACTGTGTTGCGATCAATCGCCGCCCTGGTCGGCGTTGGCGGCGCAGCTGAAGCGCTTGCGCTTGTCCACCAGGCGGCCCATCAGGCGATCGCTCAGCGGCAGCGCATCACCATTGAGGCGCCAGTCGTAGATCACGCTGAAGGCCAGCACGCGGGCCACGTACTCGCGGGTTTCCTTGTAGCTGATGGTCTCGATCCACAGGTCCGGATCAAAGCCCGGGCGCTGGCTCTGCCAGCGTGCGGTCGGGGTCGGGCCGGCGTTGTACGCGGCGATGGTCACGTAGGGCAGGCCGTCGTACTTGTTCATCAGCTGGCGCAGGTAGGCGGTGCCGATGGCGATGTTGGTGTCCGGGTCGTACAGGCTGTCGGCGCCGCCGTAGCCGGTCAGGCCGATCGACTTGGCCACGCCGGCACCGGTGGCTGGCAGCACCTGCATCAGGCCCATGGCGTTGGCAGGCGAGCGCGCACGCGGGGTGAAGGTGCTCTCGGCGCGGATCTCCGCCGCCACCCAGGCCGGGTCGATTGCGTTGCGTGCCGATTCGCGGCGGATGGTGGCGTCGTGGTGCAGCGGGAAGCGCAGGTCGTACAGGCGCTGCTCCTGCGGCTGCTTGCCGAGCGCGAACACGGCGCGGTCGAACCAGCCGTTGTCCTGCGCCACGCGCACGGCGAGGCGACGCTGGGTGTCATCGAAGCGCGACAACGCGCTGTTCCATTCGGCCACGGCCCAGCCAGCGCGATCGATCTGGTACAACGCCATTGCGCGCTGGATGGCCGGGTCGCGCGCGATCACCGCCTGCGCCTGCGCGCTGTCGTTGGGCTGCCACGGGCACAGCGTGTAGCCCTGCTGCAGCTTGTCGGCGGCGAGGAAGCCGTGGAAGGTCGATGCACGCGCGGCCTCGCGGAACAGCGGCTGCGCCTGCTGGGCCTGGCCGGTCTTCTCCAGCATGCGGCCTTCGAAGTAGCGCCAGCGCGGGTCGCTGCGCTGCTTGCTGCCCATCTTGCGGATGGCGGTCAGCGCCGCGGGCCAGTCGCCGCGCGACATCGCTTCGCGCACGCGCCACTCGTGCAGGCGTTCGTCATAGGCCGACTCCGGCACCGCGTTGAGGCGGCGTGCCGAATCGGGCAGGTAGGACGCCACCGTCCACAGCGCGATCTGGTACAGCACCTGGCCCTGCTGGTCGGCACTCAGCCCCAGTGCCTGCGCGTACTGCGGCAGCTGCTGTTCGGTGGCGGCCGGGTCGGCCTTGGCCAGCTTGGCCAGGCCATCGGTGGCGATGCGCCGGCTGCGCTCGTTGCGGGGCCAGTTCAGGGCGCTGGCGTTGGGCTTGTCGACGAAGGCGGCGTAAGTGTTGGCCAGTGCCAGATCAGTGGCAGGCAGGCCGCGGGCCGCGCTGCGCATCACGGCGGGCTGCTGCGCGTCGGCGGCGGCATCGATCCGTTCCCAGCGCAGGGCGTCGCTCAGGCCGCCTTGTGCCTGCAGCACGGTGAACACCGTATCGCAGCTGTCCGGCAGCGGCTTGCCGTTCTTGCGCCACAGCTCCTGCGCTTCGCTGATCCACTGCGGATCGACCTTGCCGGTCACCTGGCGCGCGGTCAGCTGTGCACAGCGCAGGCCGGCATTGTCGGTGGGCGCCCAGTTGGCCAGCAGGGTCGGCCAGTCCTGGCGGCGGGCGAGCGAGGGCAGCCACACGCTGCGGAACGTGCTGGCCACGGCCTGGCCCTCATAGCGCTTGAGGAAGGCCTGTGCCTGCGCGGTATCGACGGTGTCGATGTTGCGGCGCAGGTTGGCGTACTCCAGCCAGCCATACGCCGGATGGCGGCTGAGCGCAGCGGCCTGGCCAGGATCGAACTGGCCGCGTTCGGCGGCCGCGATCGCGGCTTTCAACTGTGCGTTCTGGGCATCGAGGGACTGGGCATTGGCGCAGCCGATCAGCAGCGTGGTCGCCAAGGGCAGCAGGGACAGGGCGGTCGAAGAGCGTCGGGTCATGGCATGCAGCATAGCGGGCAGTGGCTGAATTCAGTTTCGCATTGCGTGCACGCAATGCGTGGGCAACGATAGCTGAATGACTCCGCACAGGCCCTGCCGCAGGCGGGCGCAGGCGTCGTAACGTCGGCCTTGGGCGAACGGCCCGGCTGCAGGGAGCGGCACATGGCGTTCAGTAGCGCAGGAAGAAGCGGCCCGCTGGCGGACATCAATGTCACGCCACTGGTGGATGTGATGCTGGTGCTGTTGATCATCTTCATCGTGACCGCGCCGATCGTGGCCCGGCCGATTCCCGTGCAGTTGCCACAGGCCACCGATCGCACGATCGATCGCCCCGAACCGCCGCCGCCGATCAAGCTGCGACTGGATGCGTCGAACCAGCTGAGCTGGGATGGCCAGCCGATGGCCATCGGCGATCTGCAGGGGCGCCTGCAGGCGCAGGCCGGCGAGCATGCCGGCAACCTGCCGGAGCTGCGCATCGCCACCGATCCGGCGGCCGAGTACGAAGGCATGGCGCGGATATTGGCTGCGGCCGAAGCCACTGGCATGGAGCGCATTGCCTTCGTGCGGTGAGTTTTGTGCGGTGAGTCCGGCAACGGGCGGCCTGCCATCGGCAGGCCGCTCTTCCAGCGAGGGAACGTGGCATGCGATACGGGACACAGCACGCGGCCTCACTGATGGCCGCCCCCAATCTGGCACCGCTGGTGGATGTGTTGCTGGTGTTGCTGGCGCTGGTGATCACCGCGCTGCCGATGGCGCAGGCGACCGGCCTCCTGGCGCTCCAGCAGCGCACCTCGTGCCCACCCTGGCCGGCGTCCTCACCCCAGCCGATCCACCTGCGCATCGACGCGGCGGGGGCGATGTTCTGGAATGGCCAGCCGCTCGACGCTGTCGCGTTGCAGCGGCACCTGGTGCAGGCGCAGCAGATGCCGCAGCAGCATCGCCCCTGGGTGCACCTGGCGATCGCCGACGACACCGACTACGAAGACATGGCACGCGTGCTGCTGGCCGTGAGCCAGCATGGGCTGCGCGTCGACGCGCCCGGTCACTAGCGCCCGCACCGACAAGTCCCCTTGATGAGCTGTGGCGGATCTCGGCGCGCGCTGACGCAGCCGGCATCAAAGTGGAGGGCGGTGAACAGTACCGTCCGGTTCTAAACGGTCCTCATCTGACGTAAATGGCTGTCAATTGCGTCAATTCCGCGTGAAAGAGTGTCGATCATCACGCCGTGATTTTTACCGCTTGTTTACAAAGGAGACGCTGCCGCCATGCAGGGGGGAGCGCGGCAGTCCATGTCCCGACATTCCTTTGGAGAGAGAGCGAATGAAGCACCTGCACCACCGCCCGTTGGCGGTTGCCGTCACGCTGTGCGTGATGGCCTTGGCACCCCTGGGTGCCGCTGCACAATCCACCACCAACCTCGACGCGGTGGAAGTCACCGGTACCCGCATCAAGCGCGCTGAAGTAGAGGGCCAGGTCCCGATCCAGACCCTGACCCGTGGCGACATCGAACGCACCGGCCTGACCTCGATCGGCGAAGTGCTGCAGCAGCTCACCGGTTCCGGCTCTGCGCTCAACGCCAAGTTCAACTCGTCCGGCAACTTCGGTTTCCCGCCCGATGGCAGTGGCGTGGGTGCCGGCTCGGCGCAGGTCGATCTGCGCCACCTGGGTGCCAAGCGCGTGCTGGTGCTGGTCGACGGCATCCGCTGGGTCAATGAATCGTCGGCGTCCGGTGTGGGCTCGGCCACCGACCTCAACACCATTCCGCTGGCGATCGTCGAGCGCATCGAGGTGCTGGAGGACGGTGCTTCGTCGCTGTACGGCTCCGATGCCATCGCCGGCGTGGTCAACATCATCACCCGCCGCGATTTCGATGGTGGGCAGGTGACGCTGAACTACGGCGAGTACAGCAAGGGCGACGGCACGCAGAAGGGCGTGGACCTGGCCTGGGGCAAGAGTGGCGATCGCTTCAGCCTGTTCCTGGGCGCCAGCTGGACCAAGCAGGACCCGGTATTCGCCAAGGATCGCGAGCAGTCGCGCTTCCCCATTCCCGGTACCGGCCTGGCGTTCGGCAGCGGTGGTATTCCGCAGGGCCGTTTCATGTTCACCGACCCGAACACCGGTGCGGTGCAGAACATCGTGCCCAATACCGGCGTGAGCAATCCGCGGTACGACGGCAGTGCCGGCTGCAGCCGCACGGATGACTATCACTGCTTCACCACCGCCGACCGCTTCAACTTCGCCGAATACAACATGGTGCTGACGCCGTCGGAGCGCAAAGGCCTGTTCGGCCAGTTCCGCTTTGACATCACCGACAACGTGCAGTGGTACATCAAGGCGCTGGGCAACCGCCGCGAGTCGACCAACCAGGCCGGCCCCGAGCCGCTGTTCTTCGGCCCCGATGGCGCCACCGGCAATCCGTTGGCCGACAACATCGTGGTCTCGCGCCTGAACCCGTACAACCCGTTCGGCTTCGATCTCGTCTCCGGCGACAACATGAGCCTGATCGGTCGTCGCCCGGTGGAGGGCGGTGCGCGCGTGTTCAAGCAGAAGGTGGACACCACCTACTTCGCCACCGGCCTGGTCGGTGACTTCCATGCCGCCGACCGCAGCTGGTACTGGGACGTCAACGGCATGTACAGCAAGAACAAGGCCGAGCAGACCAACTACGGCAGCTATGACATCTACAAGGTGAACATGGCGCTGGGCGATCCCGCGGTGTGCGCGGCCACGCCTGGCTGCGTGCCGTTGAACATCTTCGGTGGCGCCGGTTCGATCACCCCGGACATGCTGAAGTGGATCCAGCCGGTGGTGCGCGACCGCAGCCAGAACGAACTGAGCCTGTTCACCGCCAACCTGTCCAGCGAGCTGTTCTCGCTGCCGGCCGGTCCGGTGTCCTTCGCCACCGGCTTCGAGTACCGCAAGTACAAGGGCGCCTACCAGCCCGATCCGCTGACGGTGATCGGCCACTACAACGGCGTGCCGTCGCAACCGACCTCCGGTTCCTACGACGTCAACGAGGCCTACCTGGAGTTGAGCGTGCCGATCTTCGCCGACTCCTCGTTCGGCAAGAAGCTGGACCTGAGCCTGGCCGGCCGCTATTCGGACTACTCCACCTTCGGCGGCGAGTTCACGCCCAAGTACGGCCTGCGCTGGCAGGTGACCGATGACTTCGTGCTGCGCACCACGTACGCCGAGGGTTTCCGCGCACCGTCCATCGGTGAGCTGTACGGCTCTGCCGCACGTGCCGACCTGCAGCTGTTCGATCCGTGCTCGGTGGGCCTGGGCGGCACGCCGCCGCGTGGCAGCGCGGCCAACTGTGCTGCACTGGGCGTCCCGGCCGGCTTCCAGCAGGCCAACTCGCAGATCTCGGTGACCACCGGCGGCAACCGCGAGCTGGACCCGGAACGCTCGCGCAGCTTCAGCGCGGGCTTCGTGTGGAGCCCGTGGTTCGGCAACAACGCCTCGTGGTCGGAGCGCTTCGATGTGGAAGTCACTTTCTACCGCCATGCCATCGATGGTGCGATCCAGGCCATCAACGCGCAGACCCAGCTGGACCTGTGCGTGGATACACTGGACCCGATCTACTGCAACGGCATCACCCGTGCCAGCACCGGTGCGGTCAGCAGCTTCAACAACCGCCTGACCAACCTGGGTTCGATCAAGACCGACGGTTGGGACGTGGACCTGTTCTGGACGCTGCCGCAGACCTCCATCGGCCAGTTCAAGCTGGGGTGGAAGAACACCTTCGTCGGCCGTTACGAGGCCACTGGCGCGGCCGGGCAGAAGCAGCCGCAGAAGCCGGGCGTGGAAGTGGCCGACAGCTCCATCCCGGAGTGGACCAGCAATGCCAGCCTCGGCTGGACGATGGATCGCTGGAGTGCCAACTGGACGGTGCGCCACATCTCCGAGCTGACCGAGAACTGCGGCGATGCGGCGGCCTTCCCGGTGTGCAGCAACCAGGCTGCGGGCACCAACACGCTGTCGGCCACCACCTTCCACGACATGCAGGTGGGCTACAAGATCGACTGGATGAAGGGGCTGCAGCTGACCGCGGGCCTGAACAACGTGTTCGACAAGGATCCGCCGATCTGCCTGTCGTGCTCGTTGAACGGCTACGACGCTTCGACCTACGACATCCCGCGTGGCCGTTACTGGTACCTGCGCGCGGACCTGCGCTTCTGATGTGACGGTGGCAGCGCCGGTCAGTTCCGGCGCTGCCTTGCGGGTGTAGAGCCGAGCCCGCGCTCGGCTGATTCTCTGAGCCGAGCATGGGCTCGGCTCTACAGGTGCGGGGCGTGCGAACCCCGCGTCTGATCAGAACGCCCAGGTGAACGTCAGCGAGCCATTGCGGCCATCGCCGTACGCACCGTAGCCGGTGATCTGCGAGTAGTACTTCTTGTCCAGCAGGTTGTTGAGGTTGGCCTGCACGCTGAACTCCGGCGAGATGCGGTAGCGCACGAAGGCGCTGACCAGCGCGTAGCCGCTCTGTTCGATGCGGCCGTAGGCCGGCACCGGGTAGTAGATGCGGTTCTGCCAGTTGGCGCCGCCGCCGACGGTCAGTGCCTGCAGCGACTGCGGGGTGTAGCTGGTGAACAGCTTCAATGCGGTCTGCGGCAGGTTGGTGTTGATGTCGGCGCCGTTGATGTCCTTGGCCACATAGCGCGACGCACCGAAGGTCGCATTCCAGCCCGGGGCGAGTTCGCCGTTCAGCTCGAACTCGAAGCCGCGGCTGACGGTGCCGCGTGCAGCGCGATAGGCGAACTCGTTCTGGCTGCCCTGCACGGGTTCACCGGTGGCCTGGCCGACGTTGTCCTGTTCGATGCGGAACACGGCAAGCGAGGCGTTCAGGCGGTTGTCGAACCACGCGCCCTTGACGCCCACTTCGTAGCTCTTTCCATCGACCGGATCGAGGTAGCCGCCATTGCGGTCCTTCAGCGTCTGCGGCTGGAAAATCTCGGTGTAGCTGGCGTAGGTCGAGTACGTCCCGTTGATGTCGAAGACCAGGCCAGCGTACGGCGTGGTCACCTTGTGCGCGCGGTCGGCGCCTTCACCCTCGCTCTTCCAGTCGGTGTAGCGTGCGCCGATGATCAGCTTCAGCGGATCGGCCAGCGACAGGCGAGCGGCCGCGTAACCGGCCTTCTGCGTGATGGTGCCCTCGCTGGCCAGGGCCAGCGGGTTCCAGTTCGGCTCACCGATCTTGCCCGTCCAGTTCAGATAGCTGGCGAACGGATCCCAGGTCTGGCCCGGGCCACCGACCTGGTAGTCGCCGTAGTTGGCGTACTCGCGCCTGTTGTAGCTGAGGCCGGCCATCAGCTGGTGCTCGCGGCCAAACAGCTGGAACGGGCCATCCACGTAGCCGTCGACGCCAGTGACCTTGCGCTCGGTGTTGTACAGGCCTGCGGACGGCGAGATGCCCGCGCCAGTGTTCCGGTCGAAGTTCGAGGCGCCCGTGGTCCAGTCGTTGTAGGCGGGGTAGAACAGCTTGTCGTCGGCCCTGGTCTCATCGTGCGTGGCACCCACCTTGAACTTCCAGCCGTTGCTGAAGGCGTGTTGCAGGGTGGCGAAGGCCCGCTTGCTGGTGGTGTCCCAATAGGTCCACTCCGGGCTGGCGTTGAACGATCCGTCGTAGCCGGTGCGCGAGCCATCCGAATACAGCATCGGGAAGCCGCCCCAGGTCGCACCATTGGCGCGCTTCTGCTGGTAGTCGTAGCCCACGCTCAGCTGGGTGTCCGGGGTCAGGTCGGCATCGATGACGGCGTAGCCCAGCGTCTTGCGCTGGTTGTAGCGGTCCATCTGGCCGTCGGAGTCCAGGTAGCTGCCGATCACGCGCCCGCGCACGCTGCCGCTGGCGTTGAGCGCGCTGCCCACATCCACCGTGGTGCGGGTGCGGCCCCAGCTGCCGACGTTCACCGAGACGCTGCCGGTCAGCTCGGCGCTGTCGGCATGCTTGCGCACCAGGTTCACCGACGCCGACGGATTGCCGGCGCCGCTGAGCAGGCCGGTGGCGCCGCGCACCACTTCCACGCGGTCGTACAGCGCCAGATCCAGGCCGGAATCACCGTAGCTCCAGTTCTGCACCATCTGCGTCGGCAGGCCGTCGAACTGGTAGGCGTCGATGTAGAACCCACGCGCGTAGAACTCGGTGCGCTCGCTGTCGGACTGGGTGCTGGTCACGCCGGTGGTGTTGGCCAGCACGTCGATGATGTCGTCGAGCTTCTGATCTTCGATGCGCTGGTGGCTGATGATGCTGACCGACTGCGGGATCTCGCGCGGTGCCAGGTCGAAGCGGGTACCGGCCGAGGTGCGGCGCACCGAATAGCCTTCGGCGCGTTCGCCCTTGACCACGACCTTGTCCAGCGTGGTCGGGTCGGCGGCGGTGTCGGCGAAGGCGGCCGGGGCCAGGGCGCAGAGTGCAACGAGTACGGCAACGGACAGCCGCTGCGGCTGCGGGATACGGAAGGCGGAACAGGTCATGGGGGTCCTGGACGAGCACGCGCGCTCGGCCGGCATCCAGAAGGCGAGGCGCTACGGGTGGGAAACGGGCGGGCAGGCCGTCCTGGCACCACCGGAAACGAAAGAAATGGTAATACGAACTATTCCTATTTACAAATCATGAACGAGGTAGGCGCTCACGCGGGCCGCGACGCAGCGCATGGTGTTCAGCGCAGCAGCGGCAGCGGATCGCGCGCGCCATCGGCGCCGTAGATGCCCCAGTGCAGGTGGGGCGGCGTGCCTTTGGCATTGCCGCTGTCGCCTACATGCCCGAGCAGGTCGCCGGCCTGGACCACCTGGCCGCGCGCCAGGCCCTCGGCCCAGTCGTCCAGATGGGCGTAGTAGTAACGTTCGCGCCCGGGCCCGATCACCCAGACCTGGCGGCCACCGAGGCCGCGCTCGCTGACGTCCGCGATGACGCCGGCAGTGACGCTGCGCACCGCGGTGCCGCGCTTGGCGAAGATGTCGATGCCGGCGTGGGAGCGGTCACGGCCACGTGGTGCGCCGAAGGTGTCGGCGATCTGGCGTGGCCGCACGCCGTCCACCGGCACCGCCAGTTGCGTGGCCGGCGGCATACGAGAGAGTGTCCACAGCAGCTTCGGCGCAGCGGCCCATGGGCTGTTCCACAGCGCCATCGCGGCAATGAGGGCGATGGCCAGCCACAGGCCGCGCAGCAACCAGCGGCGCAGGCGACGGGCGGGGGAGGGCGATGTGTTCATGGTCTCCGACTGTAGCGCCGAGCCATCCTCGGCGGCTGTTGCTGTGCGGTCAAAGCGCAGTCGAGCATGGCTCAGCGCTACAGAACCGGGGCCAACGGCACCTCGAAACTGCGCTTCAACGTGCCCAGCGCCACCGATGTGCGGAAGCGCTCGATGTTGTCATCTGCGCCGAACAGCCGCTCGGTGATTGCCTCGTACTCTTCCATTGACGCGGCCGAGACCAGCAGCAGGAAATCGCCATCGCCGGTGATCGAGTAGCACTGCTGCACCGCCGGGTCGTCCTGCACGCGGCGCTTGAACGGTGCCACGCGGTCGCGCTGCTCGCTGACCACGCGCACTTCGACGATGATGGTCAGTGGCCGCCCGACCTGGGCGGCGGCGATCACCGCCACATTGGCCGCGATCACGCCGCTGTCCTGCAGGCGCTTGATGCGGCGCTGCACGGCCGGCGTGGACAGGTGCACGGCCTCGGCGATTTCGCGCTGCGGCAGGGTGTTGTCCCGCTGCAGCAGGTCGAGGATGGCGCGGTCGAAGCTGTCGAGCACGGGGGCGGTGGCCATGGCGAGCAGAAGTTGCACGAACGGGCCGTCAATTGAGCCAAGTGCTCGGCGCTGGCGCAATAGACTTTGCCCATGCAGACCCCACGACTCGCGCCGATGTTGCCGGCGCTGGCGGTGCTCGGCTCGGTCACCTCGCTGGCCATCGGCACCTCCTACGCAAAACACCTGTTCCCGCTGATCGGCGCGCAGGGCACCAGCGCGCTGCGCGTGGGCTTCTCGGCGCTGTTGTTGCTGCTGTTCTGGCGGCCGTGGCGCTGGAAGACCAGCCGCGCGGATGCCATCACCATCCTGCGCTACGGGCTCACCCTGGGCCTGATGAACCTGCTGTTCTACATGGCCCTGCGCACCATTCCCTTCGGCATCGCGGTGGCCATCGAATTCACCGGGCCGCTGACGGTGGCCATGCTGTCGTCGCGACGGCCGATCGATTTCCTCTGGGTGGGCTGTGCGGCGGTGGGGCTGCTGTTGCTGCTGCCGATCGGCGGCGGCCCGGCGCTGGATCCGGCCGGCGTGCTGTATGCGATGGGTGCTGCGGCGTGCTGGGGCCTGTACATCGTGTTCGGCAAGCGTGCCGGCCACCTGCACGCCGGGCATTCGGTGTCGCTGGGGCTGCTGGCGGCATCCCTGGTGGTGGTGCCGGTGGGCGTGGTGCATGCCGGTGCCGCGCTGCTCGACCCGAAGATCCTGGCCGCCGGGCTGCTGGTGGCGCTGGTGTCCAGCGCGATCCCGATGTCACTGGAGATGATGGCGCTCAAGCGCCTGCCGAAGGAGACCTTCGGCATCCTGATCAGCATGGAACCGGCGGTGGCCGCGCTGTGGGCCATGCTTCTGCTGCACGAGCACCTGCATGGGCTGCAGTGGCTGGCGATCGGCTGCACGGTGCTGGCCTCGGTGGGCAGCACGACGACCGCGCGGCGCCTGAAGGCACCCGTCACCGCCTGAAAAAAGGGGACGGAGGGGATTAAGTCGTTTATGCCCCGATTTAGGGGGGCGCCGGGCGGCGCCGGGCGCAGAGCGTGCGGACCAACGGTCCGCACCTACCGTAACGGCGAGTCAGCGCAGGGCGTCGGCCGGGACGTCGATCTGCATCGCCAGGGCGAGGTGATCGGAGAACGCGGCTGGTACGGCTTCCACGGTACGAGTCTGCAGGCCACTGCTGACCAGGATGTGGTCGATGGCGCGGTCGGGGCGCCAGCTGGGGAAGGTCGGCACGATGCAGCCCGGGGGCTGCAGCCGGGTCTTCTGGTACAGCACCTGCATTTCCGGGCGTTCGGCCAGGCAGTTGAAGTCGCCCATCAGCACCGCGTTGGGGTGGTCGGACAGCAGCTCGGCGATGAAGCCCAGCTGCGACATCCGCGAGCCCGCGCCCAATGACAGATGCGCCACCGCCACCGCCAGGCCATCGGTACCGTCGCCGAACTTGGCCAGCAGCACGCCGCGCCCGCCGATGCGGCCGGGCAGGGCATGGTCCTGCACTTCCACCGGTTCCAGCTTGCTCAGCAGGCCATTGGCACTGGACGCCACGCCGCCCATGCGCCGGTTCGGCTGGTGGCTCCAGTAGTTGAAGCCGGCGCGCTGGGCCAGGTAGTGGGTCTGGTTGGTGAAGCCCGAGCGCAGGCTGCCCGGGTCGGCCTCCTGCAGGCCGACGATGTCATGGTCGCGCGCCAGGGTGGCGATCGCGTCCAGGCTGCTGCGCTTGCGCCCCGCCGGCAGCGCATGTGACCAGCTGCGGGTCACATAGTCGCTGTAGCGGCGGGTACTTGAGCCGGCCTGGATGTTGGCCGTCAGCAAGCGCAGGGTCCGTGTACGGGGGGAATTCACGGCCGGGAAATGCTTCTCTTGGATCAGTGAGCCTGGGCCGCACCGCGTTCGCGGGCGATCAGGTGGTCGGCGATGCGCAGCATGTCCGGGAAGCTCTTGCCCTTCACCAGGTACTTGCCGTTGACGATGATCGACGGGGTGCCGCTGATCTGGCTGCGCTGGGCGAACTGCTTGGCCGAGTTGGTCTTGGCGTTCACCGCGAAGCTGCCCATGGTGGCGGCGAACTGCTTCGGATCCACGCCATAGGCGGCGTAGAACTTGGCGATGTCTTCCACCGAGTCACGGCCGCGCTCGCCCTTCAGGGTCTTCTGCGAGTGGATGGCGGCGTACAGCGCTTCGTGGGTCTTCTCCTGCACGCCCAGGGTCTGCGCGGCGTAGAAGGCACGGGCGTAGTCATCCCAGGTGCCGCCGAACATGGCCGGCACGTAGACGAAGTTCACGTCGCTCGGCAGGCCGGCCTTCCACGGGCCGACCAGCGGCTGGAACGCGGCGCAGGCCGGGCAGACGTAGCCGAAGATCTCGGTCACTTCGATCTTGCCGGCAGCCGGCTGGAACGGCTGGCCGTTCGGGATCACCTGGTAATCGGCGCCTTCCACCGGGGCCGGGCCGGTCAGCGCGGCGGTGGTCGGGGCCGGCGCCGCGGCGGGGGCGGCTTCGGCCGGGGCCTTTTCGCCTTCGGCGGCAGCCGGAGCGGTGCCTTCGCTGCCCGTGGCCGGCGCAGCGGCCGGTTCGGCGGTGGCCGGGGCGGCTGCCGGTGCGGCCGGGGCCGCGGTGGTGTTGGTGCTGCCGTCATCAGCCTTGCAGGCAGCCAGGATCGGCAGCAGCGCTGCGAGGGCGAGGGCGTAACGGATCTTCATGGAAACGTCTCCAGCATCTGGAAAGGTGGGGGCCGGCGCCAGGTGCCAGCCAGGGGGAAATGATGACATGCGGCGGCGACAGCGCCGTGTCGAGGGTGGGCGTTGGTTCAGCGGCCGCGGGCGGCGCGGGCCTGCGCGATCAGCGCCGAGGCGATGCGCAGCTGGTCGTCGAAGCTGTTGCCCCGCACCAGGTACTGGCCGTTGATGATGATGGCCGGGGTGCCCGGGATCTTGGTGCGCTGGGCGAACGCGCGCGCGGCCTCGACCTTCTTCTGCACGGCATCGCCGCGCAGGGCCTGGAGGTAGCGGTCCGGGGTCACGCCGTAGGCCTTGTAGAACGTGGCGAGCTCATCGGCCGAGACGTTCTGCATCGGCAGCGATCCCTGCTCGTGCAGGGCCTTGAACACGGCAGCGTGGCTGCGCTTGGCCACGCCGACTTCGTCGGCGGCGTAGTAGGCCAGTGCCCAGGCATCCCAGGCGCCACCGAAGGCCGCCGGCACCGGGGTGAAACGCACGTCGGCCGGCAGCTTGGCCGCCCAGGCTTCCAGCTGCGGTTCGAAATGGGCGCAGTGCGGGCAGGTATAGCCGAAGACCTCGACCACTTCGATCTTGCCGGCCAGCGGCTGGAACGGGCCCGGCTGGGCGATGCGCTCGTAGTCTTTGCCCTCGACCAGCGGGGCATTGGCGGGGGTGGCGGCGCAGGCTGCCAGCGGCAGCAGCACCAGCACGGACAACAGCAGGCGGGAAATCAACCTCATCGACACGCATCTCCGTTGAAAAAAGCAACGCCGGCGCAGCCGCCGGCGTGAAGGAAACATACCGCAGCCGTGGGCCGACGTCGCGGCCCGGGCCGACCAGTGGTGGTCAGGGGGCGGCAGCCGGTTGCGTCGGCGTGGCCGCAGCGGCTACATCGTCGGCCTTGTTGTGCAGGCCCTGCAGGTAGCTCGACAGCGCCTGCACCTCCTGCTCGCTGAGCTTCTGCGCGACCGTGGCCATGATCTGGAAGTGCGCCTTGTCGGTCTCGTTGGTCTGGCCGGCCTGGTACTCCTGCAGGCGGCGCGCGACATAGCTGGCGTGCTGCCCACCGAGGTGCGGATAGGCCGGGCCGGGATTGCCCGCACCGCTGGGGCCGTGGCAGGCCATGCAGGCCGGCAGGCCGCGCTTGGCATCGCCGCCGCGGTACAGCTGCTGGCCGATCTCGTAGAACTTCATGCCCTTGTAGGGGCCATCGGTCACTGCCGTGTCATCGGCGATGCCGGCGTTGGCCTTCTGCGTGGCGAAGTAGGCGCCGATATCGCGCATGTCCTGCGGGGTGAGGTTCTGCACGAACGGCACCATCGCCACCGCCGCGCCGGAACTGCGCTGGCCGTTGGCGATCAGGGCCATCTGCTGGGCCACGTAGCGCTCGCTCTGGCCGGCAATGGACGGGTACATCTCCACCGTGGAGTTGCCGTCGGCACCATGGCAGGCCGCGCAGGCCGTCGCCTTGGTCTGGCCGGCCTTGGCATCGCCCCAGTGGGTCTTGCTGAAGTCCACCTCCAGCGAGGCGGTATTGATCGGCCCGTTGTCGGGCAGCGGGGTCAACGTGGTCTGCGCGAACGCAGCAGCGGCAACGACTACAGCAGTGGCAAGGGCGGATACGGCAAGAACGCGAGCGTGGCGCATGCTGAAGCTCCGTATGGACCGGGCCGGACGGTGGCCGCCGGCATCGCCCGGATTATCAACGCCGTTTCCGCGCACGGTCAACGCAGCAGTGCAGCAAAATGGCCGCAGCGGCCGCCGGCACGGGCGCGCGGCGCCGCAACATGCGATCCTAGGCACATGTCATTGCTCATCGAACGCGCCCGTTACCACCTTTCGGCCCACAACGTGCGGCAGCTGCCGCCCGACGAAGGGGCTGAAGTGGCCTTCGCCGGCCGCTCCAACGCCGGCAAGTCCAGTGCGCTCAACGCGCTGACCCGCCAGAACGCCCTGGCCCGTGTCTCCAAGACCCCCGGCCGCACCCAGCAGCTGGTGTTCTTCCAGGTCACCCCAGAAGCGCATCTGGTCGACCTGCCCGGTTACGGCTACGCCAAGGTGCCGCTGGACCTGCAGGCGCACTGGCAGGCCTTCATTGACAAGTACTTCCGCACCCGCGAGGCGCTGAAGGGCCTGGTGGTGGTGATGGATATCCGCCACCCCCTGAAGGACTACGACCGGCAGATGCTGTCCTATGCCGTGCAGCGTGGCCTGCCGGCGCACGCGTTGCTGACCAAGGCCGACAAGCTCAGCCGCAGCCAGCAGATGCAGTCCCTGCAGAAGGTGCGCAAGGAGCTGCAGTCGGCTTACGGTGACAGCGTCAGCGTGCAGGTGTTCTCCGGCGAAGACCGCACCGGCGTGGACGAAGCCCGCGGCGTGATCGGCGGCTGGCTGGGGCTGGAATAAGGCATTTACGGTCGCCTGGCTGGCAGCCGGGCGCTACCGGGCAGCCGGCCGCTACCCGATCGGGTGGGTGCCGACCTTGGTCGGCACACCCTCACAACGGCGAATACTCCGCCGGCACCCACGCATAGGCCTGGCCCTCGCTGCGCACATGGCCCAGGCCCGGGAACGGCAGGTGCGCACCGGCCACCCACCAACCGTTGACGGTGGCCTGCTGCAGCAGCCCGCGACGGCTGGCGATGGCCGCCTTGCGGTCCGAATCGGCCTCGAATGCCGCTTCCGGGTGCGCGAACTGCACCGCATGGAAGTGCAGCACATCACCCCACACCAGCAGTGACTGGCCCTGGCTGTCGAACCGGTAGGAGACATGGCCGGGGGTATGGCCGTGGGTGTCCATCGCCACCGCGCCACCGGGCAGGGCATCGCCGGGGCTGAACGTGCGCAGGTGGCCGCTGGCCTGGTAGGGCGCGACCGCGTTGCGTGCCAGCGGGAAGGCGAAGCGCACGCCCTTCGGCGCCGTGGCCTCGCTGGCCGGGCTGAGCCAGTAATCGGCATCGGCCTTGGACAGCCACACCGTGGCATTCGGGTAGGCCGGCTTGCCCTGCGCGTCGAGCACGCCGCACAGATGGTCCGGGTGGGCGTGGGTCAGCAGCACCTCGTCCACCTCGGCCGGGTCCACGCCGGAGGCGCGCAGGTTGCCCAGCACCTGGCCCAGGCCGGGGCCGAAGCACTGCGCGGTGCCGGTATCGACCAGGGTCAGGTGGTTGCCCTGGCGCACCAGGAAGGCGTTGATCGCGGTCTGCAGGCCCTTCTTGTCTTCCGGTACGTAGCGGCCTTCCAACAGGCGGCTGACCAGTGTCGGCGGCACGTCGACCACTTCCTGCCGGCCCAGCGCGACCACGCCGTCGAACAGGGCGGTGACCTGCAGCGCACCAACGCGCTGGTGGTAGACGCCGGGCACCTGCTGGGTGGGAGCGGGCGAGGTGGCTTCGGCCAGTGCAGCCAGCGGCAGGGACGACAGGGCCAGCAGCAGGGCGCCGCGCAGCGGCAGGGGACGCAGGATCATGGCGGTTCTCGGTGGATGACGGGCGGTTCCGTTGTGCCCAGCGTGCCGTGGCCGGCGTGTGCACGGCGCTCAAACCACTGCGCGGAATGCTCAGGGAAGGGGGGGCTGCAGGGCTGCGCCCTGCACCCGCAGAGGCAACGGCAACGGCCGAAGCAACAGCAACAGCGACAGCGGGCTATCTGGGATGGCGGGGTGGGTCCGGTTGCGGGAGTGTCCGCGGCATGGATGCCGCGGCCAAGCCCCCATGGAAGGGTTTACGGCGTCTCCCGCAACCGGACCCACCCCGCCTTCGACAGTTTTCCGCGATCTGTCAGCTCGCGGGGTCAGATCCGTTTTCCGCAGGAAAACGGATCTGACCCCAGAGTTTCATTCGATATCTGACAGATGTGTCGACCAAGGTCGACACCTACCAACAGCCGCGAAGATCTGTCAGAGGTGGGGCGGTGTGGGTGGGCAGGACCGTTGGCGCCATGGATGGCGCCATCGAGCCCCCATGGATGGGTTTACGGCGTGTCCTGCCCACCCACATCGCCCCGCCCTCCCACGGATAGCCGCTGTTGCTCTTGCTGTCGCTTCGGCCGTTGCCCTGGCTCGTAGCGGGTGCAGGGCGCAGCCCTGCCGAACCCCCTCAAATATCTGTGGGAGCCAGCCCGTACTGCTCGGCGAAGCGCTTGCTGAAACTGGCCGCAGACCGGTAGCCCGCGCGTGCGGCCACGGTCTTCAACGGCAGGTCGGTGGTGTAGAGCAGCTGCATGCCATGCGCCAGCCGGGCCTCGGTGAGCAGCTGGCGCAGGCTGGTGTCCTCGGCCGCCAGGCGACGGCGCAGGGTCGCGCCGCTCAGCGCGAACTGTTCTTCCACATCGCGTGATTGCCAGTCGCGTGCTGGTTCGGCGGCGATGCGGTCGCGGATCTGTTCGCCCAGGCTCGGCGCCTGCGGCAGCAGCAGGTTGCCGTGGCCCTGTCGGCACAGGGTCAGCACCAGCGAGGCCAGGGCCAGCCGCGCGTCGCTGTAACGGCCGTCCTGCAGCGATTGCCGCCACTGGCGCAGCACCGCGCCATGGTCGATCAACGGCAGTCGCGCCATCGCCTGGCCGGGGGCGGGAAGCTCTTCATTCCAGAGCGTACGCGCCGCCGCCAGCACTTCGGTGCAGAGCGGCACGATGGCACTGAGGTAGCGGCCGCTGCAGGGATCGGGGGTGTTGACCACGTCGATGCGGCACCGCTGGGTCAGCAGCAGGATGTCGCCGGGAACGAACGTCAGCGACTGGTGTGCGGTACGTACCTGCTTGCGGCCTTCCAGCAGGATCGCGAACTGCGGTTGCGGAACCTCCACCGAGCTGGCGCCATGCTCGCGGCGTGCGGTGATGCAGGCATAGCCCTCGGCGCGCCTGCAGCCGGCCAGGCTGGCCATCTCGGCCAGCAACGCAGTGGCCGCTGGCAGCATGCCGGTCATGACACCTGGGCACCGAACAGGCGACCGACGCCGGCCGCCGCAGCCATCGCCAGCGCGCCCCAGAACATCACCCGGACCGCGCCGCGTACAGGCGGTGCGCCCCCGGCCTGGGCCGCCACCGCGCCGGTCAGGCACAGGCCGAGCAGGGTGCTGGCCGTGGTCATCAACGCAACCTTGTCGGTCGGCGCGAGCAGGGCGGTCAGCACCGGCAGCGCCGCACCGCAGGTGAACGCACCGGCCGAGGCCAGCGCCGCCTGCAGCGGGCGCGCGCGCAGGGTGTCAGTGATGCCCAGCTCATCGCGGGCGTGGGCACCCAGTGCATCGTGGGCGGTAAGCTGTTCGGCCACCTGCCGGGCCAATGCAGGCTCCAGGCCGCGGTGGCGGTAGATCGCGGCCAGCTCCTCCAGTTCGCTGTGCGGGTCTTCGCGCAGCTCGCGCTTTTCCATTGCCAGGTCGGCCGCTTCGGTGTCGGCCTGGGTCTGCACCGACACATACTCGCCGGCGGCCATCGACATCGCGCCGGCCACGGTGCCGGCCACGCCGGTGGCAAGGATAGTGGTGGCGGAGGCGCCGCTGGCCGCCACGCCGACCACCAAGCCGGCCACCGAGACGATGCCATCGTTGGCCCCCAGCACGGCGGCACGCAACCAGCCGACGCGCTCGGAGCGGTGCAGTTCGGGGTGTCGCGAATGACGGTTCATGACGCCGAGTGTACGAGGGTCAAGAGGGCGTCGGTAGGATGCTGAAACCCGTCACCGTCGCATGACGCAACGGGGTGCCACGCTATAGTGCGCCCTTGCGATGGAAGGCCGCGAGCCCCACATCCCCCGCCACCGTCCAGCGAGCCTTCCCCTTGTCGAGCCCCAGCCACGTCGCCGATACCCCCATTACCGACCGCTCGCAGCTGGTGGAGGTGATCGCCTCCGGCGAGAAGCCCCGCGCGCAGTGGCGCATCGGCACCGAGCACGAGAAGTTCGGGTTCCGCCTGGATGACCTGCGCCCGCCGACCTTCGAGGGCGAGCGCGGCATCGAAGCGTTGCTCAACGGCCTGGTCCGCTTCGGCTGGGAGCCGGTGCAGGAAAACGGCAACACGATCGCGCTGCTGCGCGACGGTGCCTCGGTGACGCTGGAACCGGCCGGTCAGCTGGAGCTGTCCGGCGCGGCGCTGGAGACCATCCACCAGACCTGCGTGGAGACCGGTACCCACCTCAACGAAGTGGCACAGGTGGCCGGCGAACTGCAGCTGGGTTTCCTCGGCATGGGCTTCCAGCCGAAGTGGAAGCGCGATGAAATGCCCTGGATGCCGAAGGGGCGCTACAAGATCATGCGCTCGTACATGCCCAAGGTCGGTTCGCTGGGCTTGGACATGATGACCCGCACCTGCACGGTGCAGGTGAACCTGGACTACGCCACCGAAGCGGACATGGTGAAGAAGTTCCGCGTGTCGCTGGCGCTGCAGCCGATCGCCACCGCGCTGTTCGCCGATTCGCCGTTCACCGAAGGCAAGCCGAACGGCTACCTGAGCTACCGCTCGCATATCTGGACCGACACCGACGCCGACCGCACCGGCATGCTCGACTTCGTGTTCGAGGATGGTTTTGGTTACGAGCGCTATGTCGACTACCTGCTCGACGTGCCGATGTATTTCTCCTACCGCGATGGCATCTACCACGACGCCAGCGGGCAGAGCTTCCGCGATTTCATGCAGGCCAGGCTGCCGGTGCTGCCGGGTGCGCTGCCGACGCTGCGCGACTGGTCGGACCACATGACCACCGCGTTCCCGGAAGTGCGCCTGAAGAAGTACCTGGAAATGCGCGGTGCCGATGGTGGCCCGTGGAGCCGCCTGTGTGCGCTGCCGGCATTCTGGGTGGGCCTGTTGTATGACGACACCGCACTGGATGCCGCCTGGGACCTGGTACGCGATTTCACCTTGGCCGAGCGCCATGCACTTCGCGACGGCGTGCCGAAGCATGCGATGAACCTGCCGTTCCGCAATGGTACGGTGCGCGACCTGGCCCGCGAAGCGGTGAAGATTTCCGTCGAAGGCCTCAGGCGCCGTGCGGCGCGCAATGCCGACGGCCAGGACGAGAGCAAGTTCCTGGACGTGCTGCAGGAGATCGTCGAATCCGGCCTGACCCCGGCCGAGCGCAAGCTGGCGCTGTTCCATGGCCGCTGGCACGGCGACGTCGATCCGGTGTTCCGCGAGTTCGCGTACTGAGTGGATTGCGGTAGTGTCGGCCGCTGGCCGGCAGATGTATGGGGTTGCCGGCCAGCGGCCGGCACTACCAGAAGAAAAACCCCGGCATTGCCGGGGTTTTTCTTTTTCGCATCTGCCCTGGATCAGGCGGCGTTCTGCATCGTCGCCATGTCGATCACGAAGCGGTAGCGCACATCGTTCTTCGCCATGCGTTCCCAGGCTTCGTTGACGTTCTTGATGTCGATGATCTCGACGTCGCTGACGATGCCGTGCTCGGCACAGAAGTCCATCATTTCCTGGGTTTCGGCCATGCCGCCGATTGCCGAGCCGGTCAGGTGCTTGCGGCCGAAGATCACGCTGCCGCCGGTCAGCGGCGGGTCCAGTTCGGTCAGCACGCCGACCAGGCACATGGTGGCCTCGCGCTTGAGCAGGCCCATGTACGGGTTGGTGTCATGGCCGACCGGGATGGTGTTGAGCAGGAAGTCGAAGCTGCCGGCGTGCGCCTTCATCTGCGCGGCATCGCGCGAGACCAGTACCTCATCGGCGCCCAGGCGCTTGGCATCGGCACCCTTTTCCGGCGTGGTGGTGATCATCACGACGTGCGCGCCCAGTGCCTTGGCGAACTTCACGCCCATGTGGCCGAGGCCACCGAGACCGATCACGCCCACCTTCTGCCCCGGGCCGACCTTCCAGTGGCGCAGCGGCGACCAGGTGGTGATGCCGGCGCACAACAGCGGGGCGGCCGCCTTCAGGTCGAGGGTGTCGGACACCTTCACCACGAAGCGCTGCTCGACCACCACGTGGTCGGAATAGCCGCCGTAGGTCGGCGCGCCGGTTTCGCGTTCACGGCCGTTGTAGGTCCAGGTCGCGCCTTCGGCGCAATATTGCTCCAGATCGTGCTCACAGGCGTCGCAGTGGCGGCACGAGTCGACCATGCAGCCGACGCCGGCGTGGTCGCCGACCTTGAAGCGGGTGACGTTGCTGCCGACTTCGGTCACCCGGCCGATGATCTCGTGGCCCGGCACCATCGGGTAGATCGAGCCACCCCAGTCATCGCGGGCCTGGTGCAGGTCGGAATGGCAGATGCCGCTGTAGAGGATCTCGATGCGCACGTCGTCCGGGCCGACCGCGCGGCGTTCGAACTCGTACGGGACCAGCGGGTCGGTATGGGAATGGGCGGCGTAACCACGGGCGAGGGACATGGGGAATCCTTGGCAGGGTTTATCGAAAGGCGTTTTACAATACGCCCCGCAACCAGCAGCAAGAAGCGCGGATATCGGCATGATTCATCAAGTGAAACTGCACAATGGCCACTGACAACCTGACCCATCTGGCCGCGTTTGCCGCAGTCGCCCGCCACCGCAGCTTCCGCCGCGCCGGTGCCGAACTGGCATTGTCGACCTCGGCGGTGAGCTATGCGATCCGCGCGCTGGAAGAACGGCTGGGCGTGGGCCTGTTCCATCGCACCACCCGCAGCGTGGCCCTGACCGAGGCCGGGCAGCGCCTGCTGGAGCGCCTGCAGCCGGCGTTGGGGCAGGTGCACGACGCACTGGAAGAAATGAACCACTTCCGCGCAGCCCCGGCCGGCCTGCTGCGCATCAACGCCACCCGCGCGGCGGTACCGACCCAGTTGGGGCCGAGGCTGGCGCGCTTCCTGCACGCCCATCCCGACGTGCGGGTGGAGCTGACCGAAAATGACGGCCTGGTCGACATCGTCGCCGAGGGCTACGACGCCGGCGTGCGCCTGCATGAGTTCGTGCCGGAGGACATGGTGGCGGTGCCGATGGGGCCGCCACTGCGCGGGCTGATCGTCGGCTCGCCGGACTACCTGCGGCGTCGGCCGGCACCGCAGCATCCGCGCGACCTGGCCGCGCACGAATGCATCCGCTTCCGCTTCGCCAGTGGGCACCTGTACAAGTGGCAGTTCGAGCGCGATGGGCAGGCGCTGGAGATCGACGTGCCCGGGCGGTTGACCCTGTGCGAGCAGGGCACGATCGTGCGCGCCGTTCTGGATGGCATCGGCCTGGCGTACGTGCTGGAAGACACGGCAAGGCCGTACATCGAATCGGGGCAGATGGTGGCGGTGCTGGAAGACTGGAGCGAGCCGTTTGCCGGCTTCGCGCTGTACTACCCGAAGCAGCGGCAGATGCCGGGCGCGTTGCGTGCGTTCGTGGATATGTTGCGCGAGTGAGTTGCGATGGATGACGTGGTGCCGACCAACGGTCGGCACCCACCGGGGCAGGGCGTTGCCGATCAACGAATCGACATCGGCCGGTAGATCCACGCCATGCGTGGATGGCACCACGCTATGGCCCTTGCAACACCGGCGCCAACAACGCCACGCACTCACGCAGATGCATCTCCACCGGCGCATCCTCGGCCACCACGCCGATCACGCGTTCGCGCAGCGGCTCGGCCACGGCCATCGCCAGGATCAGCCGCGCCATGCATGCGGAATCTCCCTCGCGCAGCAGTCCACGCTGCTGCTGACGTGCCAGCCAGTCGGCCAGCAGCGCACGGCCGCGTTCGATGCCGTTGTCGAGGTAGGCCTGCAGCAGCGCGTCCTTGCCGGGGAAATCGGTGGCCAGCAGGCGGAACACCTGCACCGCCTGCGCCGATAGCGCCTGCGTGCACACCGCGTGCAGGATGTCCTGCAGCAACGGCACGACCTCTTGGGCATTGCGCGCATCACGCTGCAGCTGTGGCGCGAAGCCGTCGGTCCACTCACGCACCGCCAACCCGACCAGCTCCTCGCGGTTGCTGGCATGGCGGTACACGGTCTTCTTCGCCACCCCGGCGTGCGCCGCCACCGCTTCAATGGTGGTGGCCTCGTAACCCTGTGCCAGCAGCAGCTCCAGCGTGGCCTGCAGCACCGCGTGGCGGACTTCGGCTTCCGGTCGCGCAGGGCGGCCACGGCGGCGGGTCGGTGATGTGGGCGCGGGCAGGGTGGTGCTGTTCATTGCGCCCATCTTACCGCATCCGGTTAATTGCGAAACGGAAATCGTTTCCGTATTTTCGGGTCTCCCAACCCGTAGGAGACCCCCATGGATACCGCTGTGAACGCTCGCCCCTGGCTGGACCACCACGATCTGCTGGACCCGGCGCCGATGCATCTGGAAACCGGCATCCAGCGCCGCGAAGACGGCACGCTGCTGGTGGCGGTGCGCACCGATCTGCACGGCTGCAAGGGCCGCATGCTGGACTGGTGGTTCACCTTCTTCGAGACCACCCAGCACATCCGCTGGTGGCATCCGGTCGATCATGTCGAGCATCGCGGCTGGGACGCGGCCTGGCAGCGCGGGCGCAGCTACCACGGCGCCAGCATCCATGCGGTGGAATCGCTCGCTGACATTCCGCCGGTGGCGGCGCGCCTGAAGTTCCATGACCCGCGCACCTTGCTGGTGCCCGAACGCCTGCAGGCGGCACAGGATGCAGGCCATGTATCGGCGGTGATCGCCGCGCGCATCGGCTTCGGTGATCACGTGCGTCTGGATGTACAGGGCGATCCCTGCGATGGGCAGATGCTGCATGTGGCGCGCGATACGCCGTTTGGCTGCGTGCTGCGCAGCCGCTTCGTGCTCGGCCTGGACAGCGCCGATCCGCGTCGCGATGCCGGCGACGCGGTCGGCCTGGGCCTGCTCAGGCACTGCTATACGGAGTTCAGTTTCCTGTCGCGGCTGCTGCCGTCGCTGTACTACGGCGAGCGCGCCAACGGCGAAGCAGTGCCGTTGCCGTGGTGAACGGCGCGCCGGTCATTCAACCAGCGCATCGTAGCCTTCGCCACTGAACTGGATCAGGCAGAAGCCATGCCCGAACGGATCGGCCAGTACGGCGATGCGTCCCCAGCGACGCTCGCGCACGGACTGCTCGAGTGTCGCCCCGGCCGCAACTGCACGTGCCAGCGCGGCTTCAATGTCATCCACCACCCAGTCCAGGTGCAGCGGCGTCCAATGACGCTCGTAGTCGCGCACGTCGCCGTCTTCCGTGGCGGCGCTGCCGGCGTCGTTGTGCAGCAGGTAGAGCGGCGTTGGCCCACCGAGCAGCTCCACGGCGCCCGGGCCGAGACGGCGGCCGATGCGCAGGCCGAAGGCCCGGATGTAGAAGTCTTCGGCGGCGGCCAGGTCGGGCACGTCCATGTTGACGATGAAGCTGTGGGCAGTGGCGTTCATGGCAGCGATGGGCGGCATCCGGTGGTCGCAGTTTAGTCCTGCCGCGTGGTGCCGCCGGTTCATCTCCTGCGCGGATTCGGGCAAGCTGGGCGGTCTCGATCGACAAGGACATCCATGAGCGCGCTATCCGGCATCGAACAGGCCACCGGCCAGACCTTCCCGCCCCTGTTCAAGCAGTTGCATGCAGCGGGTCGGTTGAGCTGGGGTGCTCCCCATCCGGAATGGTCCGAGGTGGTATTCCCGGCGCTGCAGGCAGAACCGCCGGTGCTGCTGTACGCCCAGGACTATGAGCCGTTGGAACACGATGAACTGCTCGAGGCGTGGCAGGAGCTGACCGCGGAGGATCATTACAATCCCCTGCGCACTGACCTGCAGTTGCTGCCCTTTGCGCGGACCGGCGCGGGTGACAGTTACTGTTTCTGGAGCAACGCGCCCGGTTTCAGCGAACCGCCGGTGGTGATGGTGTGGCATGACGACGACCGTGCCGACGTGCTGGCCGCCAGCTACCAGGATTTCGTGTTCCGCAAGATGGTCGAAGCGGTTGCCGACTACCAGCGGCCGTACACACTGCTGTCGCACGGCGAGCTGGCCGGGAATCTGCAGCGCTGGCTGCAGACTCACCATTCCTTCCTGCGCGGCGACCAGTACGCGGCATTGCAGCGGCTGTTCGCCCGCGTTGACGATATTGAAGAAGGGAACTTCAGCGAAGACGAGGCACAGGCCATCGTCGCTGAAGTGATCGGCTTCGAGCGGTTGGACGAGTCGTTCGCCTACGTGCGCGAGGACGCCTGAGGGCTGGGGTCGGATCCGGGCGCAGCGTGGCTCTGACTCCTTGTTCGCCGAACAGGGGTCAGAGCCCTTTCCGTTGGAAAGGGATCCGACCCCGTGCGGGCCCCGTGCGGGATCAGCCTGCGGCCGGGTAATCGAGATAGCCCGCCTCGCCGCCCCCGTAATAGGTGCTGCGGTCGGGCGTGGCCAACGCGATGTTGCGCTGCAGGCGTTCGACCAGATCCGGGTTGGCGATGAACGGCTGGCCGAACGCGGCAAGGTCGATGGTGCCGGCCTCGACCAGCTGCAGGGCGCGTTCGCGGGTCATGCCGCCGGCCAGGATCACGGTGCCACCGTAGGCCTGCTTGAACTGCTGCAGGAAGGCCTCGCCCAGCACCGACTGGCCCGCCTGCTGGTTGCCGTTGAGATGCACATAGGCCAGGCCGCGCTTGCCCAGTTCCTCGGCCAGGTACAGATAGGTGGCCTCGTTGTCGGGGTAGAACGGCATGTCGAAGGTGAGATTGTTCGGTGCCAGGCGCACGCCGATGCGCTGCGCACCGATGCGCTGGGCCATCGCATCGACGGTGTCCAGGATCAAGCGCGCGCGGTTGGGCAGCGAGCCGCCGTAGTGATCTTCGCGCTGGTTGATGACCGGGTTGAGGAACTGTTCGAACAGGTAGCCGTTGGCGGCATGCAGTTCGATGCCGTCGAATCCGGCGGCGATGGCGTTCTCTGCGCCGCGCACGAAGTCGTCGACGATGCCGGGGATCTCTGCGGTCTCCAGTGCACGTGCCGGGGTGGGATCGGCGTGGCCGCGGCTGCCATCGTCCAGGTACACGAACGAGGTGTTCTTCGGTGCGCTGGCCACCGGGCGGGTACCGGCGCTGACCGGTTGCCCACCGTCGGGCTGCAGCGAGGAATGCGACATGCGGCCGACGTGCCAGAGCTGGGCGAAGATCGTGCCCTGTGCGGCATGCACCGCCTCGGTGACGAGCTTCCACCCGGCCACCTGCTCGGCCGACCAGATACCCGGGACGTCGATGTAGCCCTGGCCCTGCGGCGAGACCGGGGTGCCTTCACTGATGATCAGGCCGGCGCTGGCGCGCTGCCGGTAGTACTGCGCGGTGAGTTCGTTGGCGACCGCACCGGGGTTGCGGGCGCGGGTCATCGGGGCCATCGCGATGCGGTTGCGCAGGGCGGTGCCTGCCAGATCGAAGGGGCGGAACAGGGCGGCGATCATGTCGGTCATCTCGGTGTGGGGGAAGGCGCCAGCGGCGCGATGCACACAGGATGGAGTTGACATGCGGACGCATAAAGCGCTTCGATCTCCCTGGGCGCGGGACTATTTGTCCCCAATGGAGCGTGATAGATGCTGCCGCTGGAATCGTTGAATGGCCTGGTGACCTTCGTTACCACGGCCCGCTCAGGCAGCTTCACCGAGGCTGCCGACGCGCTGGGCATCTCGCGCTCGGCAGTGGGCAAGGCCATCGCCCGGCTGGAAGCGCGGCTGGGCGTGCGCCTGTTCCACCGCACCACGCGGCGCATCGCGCTGACCACCGATGGCGAGGCGTACTACGCATCGTGTGCGGCGGCGCTGGAAGAAATCTCCGCCGCCGAGGCCTGCCTGGGGTCGGCCGGCCTGCCCAGCGGACGGCTGCGCATCGACATGCCGTCCTCGTTCGGGCGGCTGGTGGTGCTGCCCGTGCTGCTGCGCCTGTGCCGGCAGTACCCGGACCTGCAACTGACGATGACCTTCACCGATCACTTCGTTGATCCGGTCGAAGAGGGCATCGACCTGCTGATCCGCTTCGGCGGGTTGCACCAGGCCGAGCACCTGGTCGCGCGCCGGCTGGGTCGCCAGCGCCTGGTCACCTGCGCATCGCCGGAGTACCTGCAGGCGCATGGCGTGCCTGCGACCGTGGAGGAACTGGCGCAGCATCGCAGCATCGTTGGCTTCCGTCATGGGCAACCGGTGGCGTGGCGGATTGGCAGTGATGATGCCGAGGGAACATTCATCCCGAACGCGGCCTACCAGCTCAACGATGGTGACGCGGTGATCGATGCGGCCATCGCAGGACTGGGCATCTGCCAGATGCCCATTTCACTGGTACGCCGACATCTGGAATCCGGCGCGCTGCACTCGGTGCTGGATGCGCACATGCAACGGCATATCGACATCCATGCGCTGTGGCCACCGACCCGGCACCTGCGGCCGAAGGTGCGCTATGTGGTGGATGAACTGGCGCGGCTGGCGGGTGAGGGCTTGTTCGATTGAACCGGCACGATTGAGCGGGATGGTTGCCCGTGTATACTATCCCCCAGTATAGTTTCGAGGTGGCCTGATCATGCCGCACTCCCCCGAAGAGAAGAAGAAGGTCCTGGCCCGCGTGCGCCGCATCCGTGGCCAGTGCGATGCGCTGGACCGCGCGCTGGAAGCTGGCGCCGACTGCGGGCCGGTGCTGCAGCAGATCGCCGCCATCCGTGGCGCGGTCAACGGCCTGATGTCCGAGGTGATGGAGGCCCATCTGCGCGAGGAGTTCGGGCAACCCGCCGCCTCCGACGAACAACGCGCCGAACGCGTGCGCGACATGAGCGCGTTGATCCGTTCATACCTGAAATAAACGACGGCGCAACATGGCGCCGCCCATCCTGTCATTGCCTGTCTCTGGAGAGTCCATCATGAAGTCCCGTGCCGCCGTCGCCTTTGGTCCCGGCCAGCCGCTGCAGATCGTCGAGATCGACGTCGCCCCGCCGAAGAAGGGCGAAGTGCTGGTGAAGATCACCCACACCGGTGTCTGCCACACCGATGCGTTCACGCTGTCCGGCGATGATCCGGAAGGCCTGTTCCCGGTGGTGCTGGGCCATGAAGGCGCCGGCATCGTGGTTGAAGTGGGCGAGGGCGTGACCAGCGTCAAGCCGGGCGACCACGTGATTCCGCTGTACACCGCCGAGTGCGGCGAGTGCCTGTTCTGCAAGAGCGGCAAGACCAACCTGTGCGTGGCCGTGCGCGCGACCCAGGGCAAGGGCGTGATGCCCGATGGCACCAGCCGCTTCAGCTACAACGGTGAGCCGCTGTACCACTACATGGGTTGCTCGACCTTCAGCGAGTACACCGTGGTGGCCGAAGTGTCGCTGGCGAAGATCAATCCGGAAGCAAACCCGGAACACGTCTGCCTGCTCGGCTGCGGCGTCACCACCGGCATCGGCGCGGTGCACAACACCGCCAAGGTGCAGGAAGGCGACAGCGTGGCGGTGTTCGGCCTCGGCGGCATCGGCCTGGCGGTGATCCAGGGGGCGCGCCAGGCCAAGGCTGGCCGCATCATCGCGGTGGACACCAATCCGTCCAAGTTCGAACTGGCGCGCGAATTCGGCGCCACCGACTGCATCAACCCGAAGGACTTCGATAAGCCGATCCAGCAGGTCATCGTTGAAATGACCACCTGGGGCGTGGACCACAGCTTCGAGTGCATCGGCAACGTCAACGTGATGCGCGCGGCGCTGGAATGCGCGCACCGTGGCTGGGGCCAGAGCGTGGTGATCGGCGTGGCCGGTTCGGGCCAGGAGATCTCCACCCGTCCGTTCCAGCTGGTGACCGGCCGCAAGTGGATGGGCACCGCCTTCGGTGGCGTGAAGGGCCGCAGCCAACTGCCGGGCATGGTCGAGGATGCGATGAAGGGCGATATCGAACTGGCCCCGTTCGTCACCCACACCATGGAACTGGACAAGATCAACGACGCCTTCGACCTGATGCATGAAGGCAAGTCGATCCGTTCGGTGGTCCACTACTGAGCCGCGGCGTGGGCTGGTTCGACGCCCTGCGCAGGCCGCGTGCGGAGGATCCGCGCGCGGCCCTGGTCGACCCGATCGAGCAGGCGCTGCGCGCGCTGGGGTGGGTCGAGGGCGGCGTGGGTCCACCGCGCGTGGTGGACTCGCCCTTCGGCATTGATGAAATGCCGTTCGAGCACTGGCTGGCACAGGTATTCCTGCCGCGCCTGCACGAAGCCCGCGCCGACGGCCAGTGGCCACCGCGCAGCGACGTGGCGGTGGCGGCGTACCGCAACCTGGACGGCCAGCCTGGCGTCGAATCGTTGCTGCGCCTGCTGGCACAGCTGGATGAACTGATCAACCAAGGCGTCCACGCCGGGCGTGGATAAGCCGACCAAGGTCGGCATCTACCAGAAGCACGCGTGCGCTGACGCGCCGCGCAGGAGAGCACCATGGAACGCATTGAACACCGCGCCTGTTTCGGCGGTTGGCAGGATGTCTACCGCCATCATTCGACCACGCTGGGCTGCGACATGCAGTTCGCCGTGTACCTGCCGCCGCAGGCGGAAACGCAGACGCTGCCGGTGCTGTACTGGCTGAGCGGGCTGACCTGCACCGAGCAGAACTTCATCACCAAGGCGGGCGCGCAGCGCTATGCGGCCGAACACGGCGTGATCATTGTCGCGCCTGATACCAGCCCGCGCGGTGATGACGTGGCCGATGCCGAAGGCTACGACCTGGGCAAGGGCGCAGGGTTCTACCTCAACGCCACCCGTGCGCCCTGGGCGAAGCACTTCCGCATGCATGACTATGTAGTGCACGAGTTGCCGGCGCTGATCGAAGCGGAGTTCCCGGCGACCGGCGCACGCGCCATCAGCGGGCACTCGATGGGCGGCCACGGTGCGCTGGTGATCGCGCTGCGCAATCCGGGGCGCTACCGCAGCGTGTCGGCGTTCTCGCCGATCGTCGCGCCCAGCCATGTTCCGTGGGGGCAGAAGGCCTTCCACGCCTACCTTGGCGACAACCCGGCCGACTGGGCGCAATGGGACGCCTGCGCATTGATTGCCGCGGCCAGCGAGCGCCTGCCGTTGCTGGTCGACCAGGGCGAGGCGGACGAGTTCCTGCAGACCCAGCTGCAGCCGCAGCGCCTGCAGGAGGCCTGCGCCGCTGCCGGCCATCCGCTGACCCTGCGCCTGCAGCCCGGCTACGACCACAGCTACTACTTCATTGGCAGCTTCATCGGCGAGCACATCGCCCACCACGCCCGCGCCCTGCACGGCTGAGCCCCCGGGAAAAAGGGGACGGAGGGGATTAAGTCGCATTTGCCGCTGTGCCGCAAACGACTTAATCCCCTCCGTCCCCTTTTTCAGCGATGGATCACACCCTCGTGGCGTCGCCCCGCGCTATCGTGCGCGTAGACGGCCTTGCGGATCGGGGGATGCATGCCGGTAGTGCTGGCGCTGCTGTATGTGCTGTGCCATGGCCTGGTGCTGGCCTTGTGGCCTGGTCCGGCCGGGGTAGGCTCCTTCGTTTTCCTGACCGGTGCCCCGTTGCTGGCGGCGGCCGCCTGCCTGTGGCGGGCCCGCCGCGACCGCGCGGCACTGGGGTGGCGCGCCACGGCATTGGCGCTGCTGCTGTGGGCCGGCGGCATGGCGTTCAACATGATCGACGCCCTGGGCGCCGGGCGTGCCGATTTCACCCCGCGCGCAAGCCTGTTCCTTTACGTGCTCTACGGTGTGCCCCTGGTGTTCATCCTGGCCAGGGCGCGCCGGGAACGGGTCAGCATCAGCCTGATCGATGCGGCCATGGCGGCGCTGCTGGGCGTGCTGTTCTTCGTGCACGCGCAGTCGTTCGCCGCCCGCGTTGACATCGACGACCACGCGTTGTCCAACATGCAACGCATGTTCGATATCCAGAACCTGTGCATCGCCGTGTTCGCGGTGGTGCGCTGGCTGGCCGGCGACGTTCCCGAGCGGCGTACCTTTTTCCGCGCGCTGGCGATGTATGCGGCGACCTACCTGTTGGTGGCGTATTACATCAACCACTACACCTCCGGTGATGCGTTCGGTGCCTATGCGGATCTGCTGATCGATCTGCCGTTCCTGCTGCTGGCGCTGCTCGCACTCAGCCAGGCACCGGCGCGGGTCCTGACGCCGCATCCGCGGATGGCGCGCACGGTGCAGGCGGCGGGCCCGATGATCCTGCCGCTGCTGCTGCTGGTGGTGGGCACCCTGGTGGTCGACCATGCCCGGCCCCTGGCCGTGAGCGGTTTCGTGGTGGCGACGCTGGGGTTCGGCCTGCGCAGCATCCTGCTGCAGGTGGACCTGATGGAACGGCAGGCCTCGCTGGACCAGCTGGCGCGCCAGGATGGCCTGACAGGCGTGGCCAACCGGCGCGAGTTCGACGCGCTGCTGCTGGCCGAGTGGAATCGCGCACGGCGCAGTGGCACCGAGCTGGGCCTGCTGCTGTTGGATATCGATCATTTCAAGGCCTTCAACGACCGCCACGGCCATCCCGCCGGCGACCGCTGCCTGCAGGCCGTGGCAGCGGTACTGAAGGCGAGCGCCGGTCGCGCCGGTGACAGCGTCGCACGTTATGGCGGCGAGGAATTTGCGGTGATCGTGCCCGGAAGCGCGCTGTCGGGCGTTCTGGCGCTGGCCGAGCGCCTGCGCCAGGCGGTGGAAGCGCTGCCGTTGCCGGAAGGATCGGTCAGTATCAGCATCGGCGTGGGTTACCTGCATCCGCCGGCTCTGGCCAGTGCCGATCAGTTGCTGGCAGACGCCGATGCCGGCCTGTATGCCGCCAAGCGGGCTGGCCGCAACCAGGTGATCCTGCATGCGCACGTGCTGGATGACGAGGGCAGCACGCACGGAACGATGGACTGCTGAGCAGCTCTCTGCATGCGATCACACGGGGGGCGCGACGGCTTATCGCTGCCGCGACCAGCCGGTCGGATCGAGCAGCCTCAGCCCGACCGGTGACAACGAGCGCTGCCGCAACGGCAGGTTTGCCGCCTGCACGGCCATTGCACAGCGCGCCAGCTGCTGGCGCAACGGTGCCAGCGAGTCGTCCTCGCGGGGCCGTGCATGCCGCCATTGCGCGATGCGCAGCAGGCAGACCAGCAGGTCCAGTTCACTGGCGGCAATGAAGGGAGAGCCGGCCGGCAGCAGATCGATCGGAGCGGCGGGGGTGGCCAGCAGCGGCAGCAGGCCGACGAAGGCGTCGCAGCCCTCCTGGCCAAGCCCGAGTCCGCTCAGCTGGGCAAGGCCATCGGCCTGCAGATCGGGGTCGCGCAACTGCCGTATCGCGCCCAGCAGCGCCTGCTCGCCACGGCCGAACTGTCGACCGAAGGCGCGGTAGTTGACCCGGGTGGGAAACAACGGGGAACGGGAGGCCATGGTGGCTAGGGCTGTGGGTCGCGGGTTTCCACCAGCACCGGACAGGGCGCGTGGTCGATGGTCCATTGCCCGATCGAGGGTTCGAACAGGCGTTCCAGCCGGGACAGGTGGCGATGGCCGATCACGATCAGGTCGCACTCCAGGCGCCGGGCCTGCTCGCTGATGACTTCGCCGGGATCGCCGGAGGGGATCTGCGCGATGGCATCGACGCCGCGCTCGCGCAGTTCGGCCAGGGCTTCGGCCAATACTGCCTCGGCGCGGGAGCGCTGGCGGGCGGCTTCCGGATACTCGGTGCGATCGGCTTCGCTGGCATCGGCCGCCAGCGCGAATTCGGGGTCGAGCACGCACAGCAGGTGCAGGCGGCTGTGGGGGCCGGCGATGGCGGCGGCCAGGTCCAGCACGCGTGCGTGCTGGGGGCCACCATCCAGGGCGACCAGCAGGGTAGTGAACATGGATGTCTCCTTGGCAGGACGGGGATGGTCGCCGATGTCACCGCGCGCACCCATGCCGTGCGCGACAGTCAATGAATGCGTCGAACGCAATCCACAGTGGTTGCAAGTGCCGTAGAGTCATCTGATTTACTGGAGACTGTCATGCCCCTGCCGGACCTGAACCTGTTGCTGGCACTGGACGTGCTGATTGACGAATGCAGCGTGGCCGCCGCCGCGCGCCGCATGAACCTGAGCGCGCCGGCGATGAGCCGCACCCTGGGCCGGATCCGCACTGCGCTGGGTGACCCGGTGCTGGTGCGTGCCGGCCGCGGTCTGGCGCCCACGCCCCGCGCGCTGCAGCTGCGCGAGCAGGTCCGCGATGTGATCGAGCAGGCCCACCGCGTCTTCAACGCTGGTCGTGAAGTGGACATGCGCGTGCTCGAGCGAACCTTCAGCGTGCGCGCCAATGATGTCTTCATCGGCGGATTTGGCGGTCGCCTGCGCGAGATCTTCCGCCAGCAGGCACCGCGCGCGGTGCTGCGCTTCGTGCCCGAGGGCGATACCGACGATGATGCGATGGCGCAGGGCCGGATCGACCTGTACATCAGCACCGCCGGCAAGCATGCGCCCGATACCAAGGTGCAGAACCTGTTCAGTACCTCGTTCATGGGCGCCGCGCGCGAGGACCATCCACTGTTCGACGAGGAGATCAGTGCAGAGCGCTTTGCCGCGTGTGACCACATCGCGGTGTCGCGCCGTGGCCTGCCGCGTGGGCCGATCGATGATGACCTGGCCACGCTCGGCCTGCAGCGCCGCGTGGCGCTGATCAGCCCGACCTTCCACGGTGCGATCTTCGCGGCGGCCGAATCAGACCTGATCCTGCCGCAGATGCCAAGCGTGATGCTGGAGCGGATCGTCAGCATGCGCCTGCCGCTGCGCCTGTTCCCGCTGCCGATCCCGGTGCGTACCGCGGCCATCGTGCAGGCCTGGCATCCGCGGCTGGACAACGATGCCGCGCACCAGTGGCTTCGCCGTTCGATCAAGACCATGTGCGAGCGCGTCGAGGACGCCCACCGCTGAGACCCGCAGGCGTGCGCTGGACGCACGCCTGGGATGCCGGCGACGCCATTTTTCACAGGGTACCGGCTCCCTAGACTGCGCTCCCCGGAGTTTCACTGAGCGCATTCCAATGACCCTCAACATGCCGTGCACTGCACGGATCGGTGCCTGGCGATGAGTGCGCCGGCCGCCGCTGTCCCGGCCGCCGCAGCGCCCCGTCCTGCCGCCGCCCTCGGGCTCGATCGCCGCATTCTGGTCGGCCTGTGTGGCGTGCTGCTGGCGGTGCTGGTGTCCGGCTTCAACGAGAACATCACCAAGGTCGCGCTGGCCGACATCCGTGGCGCGATGGGTTTCAGCGTCGACGACGGCAGCTGGATCGTCGCCCTCTACAGCGCGATGTCGGTCAGCGCGATGGCCTTCGCGCCGTGGTGTGCCGCCACCTTCTCGCTGCGCCGTTTCGCGCTGGCGATGATCGGTGGCTTCATGGTGCTGGGCGTGCTGTGCCCGCTCGCCCCGAACCTGCAGGTGTTCCTGCTGCTGCGTGCATTGCAGGGCCTGTGCGGCGGTGCACTGCCGCCGTTGCTGATGAGCGTGGCGCTGCGCTTCCTGCCGCCTGGCATCAAGCTGTACGGCCTGGCCGGCTACGCGTTGACGGCGACGTTCGGCCCGAGCATGGGCACGCCGCTGGCCGCGTTCTGGGTCGAGCAGGTGGGCTGGCACTGGGCGTTCTGGCAGATCGTGCCGTACTGCCTGGCCGCCATGGCGATGGTCGGCTGGGGCCTGCCACAGGACCCGCTGCGGCTGGAACGCTTCGCCCAGTTCGATGGCGTTGGGCTGCTGCTCGGCCTGCCGGCGCTGGTGCTGCTGGTGCTGGGCCTGGTGCAGGGCCCGCGGCTGAACTGGTTCGATTCGCCGATGATCACGCTGATGATCGGTGGCGGTGCCGGCCTGATGGTGCTGTTCATGATCAACGAATGGTTCCACCCGCTGCCGTTCTTCAAGCTGCAGTTGTTGGCCAATCGCAATCTCAGCTACTCGCTGGTCACGCTGGGTGGCGTGCTGTTCGTGCTGCTGGCGGTGATCTCGATCCCGTCCGGCTTCCTGGCCAGCGTGCAGGGCTACCGGCCGCTGCAGACCGCACCGATGCTGCTGTGGGTGGCACTGCCACAGGTGATCGCGCTGCCGCTGGTGGCGGCCCTGTTGAACATCCGCGCGGTGGACTGCCGCTGGGTGCAGGCCACCGGCCTGGCGACGCTGGCACTGGCCTGCTGGCTGGGCTCGCACCTGGACGTGGCCTGGATCCGCGACAACTTCCTGTGGGTGCAGCTGCTGCAGGTGTTTGCCCAGCCGATGGCGGTGCTGCCGCTGCTGATGCTGGCCACCGGCGGCCTGGCGCCACAGGATGGCCCGTTTGCCTCGGCCTGGTTCAACACGGTCAAGGGCTTCGCTGCGGTGCTCGCCGGTGGCGTACTGGATGCCATCGCCCAAGGCCGCCGTCATTTCCATTCCACCGTGCTGGTCGACCGCCTTGGCGAGCAACCGTGGCTGGCCGATGGCCCGCAGCTGGGCGCGCGCCTGCATGCACAGGTACAGGCGCTGACTTCGGCCGACCTGTACTGGGTGGTCGCACTGGTGGCGCTGGCCTTCATTCCCCTCATTGCCTGGATGCCCACCCGCATCCATCCGCCACGCGCCGTGGCCTGAACCTTTCGCAGGAACCCCTCATGACGATCAATCGAACCCCTCTCAACACCGGCCTGGGCCTGGGCGTGCTGGCCCTGGCCATCGGCGCGTGGCTGCTGCTGCGCGATGGCGGTCACCAGACCACCAACAATGCGTACGTGGTGGCCGACTACACCCTGGTAGCGCCGAAGATTGCCGGCTTCGTCAGTGCCGTGGAGGTAGAGGACAACCAGTCGGTGAAGGCCGGCGACGTGCTTGCCCGCATCGACGACCGCGACTACCAGGTGGCACTGCAGGCTGCGCGTGCCGACCTTGCCAATGCCCGTGCACAGCTGGCCAATGCGCAGGCCGCACTGGCCCAGCAGGACTCGCTGATCGCGCAGGCCAGGGCCAGCGTCGATGTCAGCCGTTCCGAACTGACCCTGGCCAGTGCCGACCAGCAGCGTTACCGCGAACTGGCCCGTGATGGCGCCGGTACCGTGCAGAACGCGCAGCAGGCGCAGTCGAAGCAGGCCGTGGCCAGTGCGCATCTGCAGCAGGGCCAGGCCGCACTGTCGACCGCACGCCAGCGCACCGACATCCTCAGCGCGGGCGTGCAGGCTGCACAGGCGGCGGTGCAGCGTGCAGAAGCGGCACAGGCACGCGCCGAACTGGATCTGTCGCACACCGTGCTGCGCGCGCCGATCGATGGCATGGTCGGTCGCCGCGCAGTGCGCGTCGGTGCCTACCTGACCCCGGGTACGCCGGTGGCTGCGGTGGTCCCGCTGAAGCGCGCCTTCGTGGTCGCCAACTTCCAGGAAACGCAGATGACCCGCATGCAGGCCGGCCAGCAGGTCGAACTGAAGGTGGACGTATTCCCGGGCACGCCGCTGCGCGGGCACATCGACAGCATTGCACCAGCCACCGGCGTCACCTTTGCTGCAGTCGCACCAGAGAACGCCACCGGCAACTTCACCAAGGTGGTGCAGCGCATTCCGGTGAAGATCGTGCTGGAGCCGGGCCAGCCGCTGCTGGACCAGCTGCGTGCCGGCATGTCGGTGGAAGCCAGCGTTGACCTGGGCAGCCGCGCGCGTGCGCAGAGCGTGCAGCACGGACCGGGCCACAAGCGCGGGGAGGGCGCATGAGCGCCGTCACCGTTTTCCGCACCTTCGTTGCGGCCACCCTGTGCACGGCCCTGGCTGCCTGCGCGATGGGCCCGGACTTCGTACGCCCGCAGGCGGAACTGCCCGGCCACTGGCGGGGTGGGGCTGTCGCCGGCAACGCCATCGATCAGGACGCCGCCTGGTGGGCCGGCTTCGACGATCCGCTGCTGGGGCAGCTGGCCCACCAGGTGCTGGCGGCCAACCTGGACCTGCAGCTGGCCGCCAACCGCGTGCAGCAGAGCCGCACCGCGCGCGGCATCACCGCCGCCGATCGCCTGCCCAGCGTCAGCGCGAGCGCCAGTGGCGTGCGTGCACGCAACAGCGAGGTGGGCCTGAATGATCCGTCCGGCAACGGCGGCCGTGATGACTACGGGCTGTTCCAGGCCGGTATCGGCCTGGGCTGGGAACTGGACCTGTGGGGCCGTGTGCGGCGCCAGGTGGAAGCGGCCGACGCACGCGTGCAGATGGCCGAAGAGGATGCACGCGCCGTGCGCATCGCGCTGCTGGCGGAAACCGCGCGTGATTACCTGCAGCTGCGTGCGACGCGGCAGCTGCTGGCGATCACCGAGGACAACCTCAGCATCGCGCATGACATCAAACGGCTGACCGAGGCGCGCCAGAAGCAGGGCGTGGCCAGCACGCTGCAGGTGTCCAGCGCGGCCGCGCAGGTGGCTTCGCTGCAGGCGCGCATTGCGCCGCTGCGGCATCGCGAATCGCAGCTGCGCAATGCGCTGGCGTTCCTGCTGGCACAGCCGCCGCAGGCACTGGACGCGCAGCTGCAGGATGTACGCCGTGACTGGCCGGCGTTGCCAGCGGTGGCGGTGGGTCTGCCGAGTGAACTGGCCGAGCGTCGCCCGGACATCCGTCGTGCCGAGGCGGCACTGCATGCGGCAACGGCCGGCATCGGCGTGGCCGAGGCCAGTTTCCTGCCGCGCATCACCTTGAATGGTGACGCAGGCTTCCAGGCCAAGCAGCTGGATGACCTGGATGGCTGGAACGCGCACCGTTTCAGCATCGGGCCGTCGATCAGCCTGCCGATCTTCCAGGGCGGGCGGCTGAAGGCGAACCTCGCGCTGAGCAGGCTGCAGCAGCAACAGTCGGCCCTGCAGTTCCGCCGTACCGTGTTGCAGGCCTGGCATGAGGTGGACGACGCCATGGATGGCTACAGTGCCGAGCAGCAGCGCACGGTGCAGCTGCACGTGGCGGTGGATGAGAGCGAGACGGCACTGGGGGCGGCGCGCCGGCAGTACCAGGCCGGCGTGGTCGACATGCTGGACGTGCTGACCACCCAGCGCATCGCGCTGGACAACCAGGCCGCGCTGGCCAACAGCCAGGCCGCCGCCGCGATCGCGCGGGTGGAGCTGTACCGCGCGCTCGGTGGCGGCTGGTAGCGATAGGGAAACGCCGGGCCATGCCCGGCGGTTCGTCGGTAGTTGCCAACCTTGGTTGGCAGTTTTTTTGGAGCGCCAACCAAGGGTGGCGTCTACCAGAGCATGGTCATCGGCACCGGGTCGATCACGACACGGGCACGGTAGCGCCGGGCCATGCCCGGCGGGCGGGTGCCTCAACGCACGTCGCGCAGTTCCCAGTGGCTGCCGGCCAGCAGGCGCAGGCGCTGCTTGAACACGTCACTGTCGATGCGGGTAGTGGCGACCAGGTTGATGCGCAGGTCCTTCTGCTCGCCGGTCACGGTGGCCTCCGGGTCGGTCACGCCCCACTGCGGTTCCACCGCATCCGGGTCGGGCTGCTTGGCCTTCCAGCGTTCGAACAGCGTGCCGCTGCGCAGGGCATCCTGCAGCTCTTCGGCGAAACCGGCGGCGCCCTGGGAATGGAAGGACAGGTCAGGGTCGTTGCCGCGGGCCTTGGACGGATCGGGCAGGCTGATGTGGTACTGCGCAGGCATGGAGTTCTCCTTGAAGTGCGGCAAGGCTGGCACAGTCGGGGTGGAATCGATGTGCAGATTCCTGCCGTGGCCAGCGCTCATTCGAACCGATGCGGCCCATCGGCAAATCCCACGGTGACTGCGCCCTTGCCGACGTTGACCATGCCGGTCAGGCTCATCACCGATTCGTACACGGTCACGCCATGGCCGGCGCAGACCTCTTTCATCTGTGCATAGCCGGGCAGGCTGCGCAGCTCGTCCAGTTCGCCGCCGTAGCTGACGCACACCGTCGGCGTCATCAGCCCGGCACGCACGCGCTGGCCGACCACCGCGAACAGCTTCTGCACGGCGCTGTCGAAGCCCTTGATCTTGGCCACCGGCCCGGTCTCGCCACGGTAGCCGTGCAGCACCGGCTTGATGTCCAGTGCACTGCCCAGTGCCGCGCTGAGCAGGCCGACACTGCGGTCGCCCTTGTGCCGCGCGCGTGCGCGCATGTAGTACAGGTCGCGGGTGATCATGTAGCCGTGCACGTTGCCGGCCAGTTCTTCCAGCCGTTCGCGGATCTGCTGCACGCTGGCGCCACTGTCACGCAGGCGGACAGCCTCCACCGCGGTCACGGCCTGCGCGGCGAACAGGTTCTGGGTATCAAGTACGCGCAGCGCGAACGGCGAGTTGTAGCCCGCTGCCTGCCGCACCGGCTTGTAATCGTTGAGGATGGCGAAGCTGGCCTGCAGCGCGTTGTCGTGGATCGGGCTGCGGGTCTTGGTGATGGTCATGCAGAACACGTGGTCGTAATCGATCACCAGCTGCTGCAGGAACAGGTCGCGGATCTGGTTGACGCTGAAGGGGATGGTTTCCGCTTCAGCGCCATGTTCGGCCACATGCGCGTGCAGGAAGCTCAGGGTGGCCTGCTCATCGCGATGATCGGCCAGCACGGCTTCGCCGATCCGTACGGTGATCGGCAGCAGCACGATGTTGTGCTCGGCAATGAAGTCCTGCGGCAGGTCGCAGGCCGAGTCGACGACGATTCCGATGCGCATCCGCGGCTCCCCCTCCAGGGCGGTTGTAGGTTCGGAAATGTGAAATCTATCTCAAATTCTGGCGTGGCGCGCGAGGGAAACGCGGCACGCCCTGTTCAGCGACTGCGCTGCACGGCCACCGGAAGCTCGGCCAGGCGCTGCCATTCGGGCTGCCGCAGCAGATCCGGGTCGGCCAGCACCGCCGCCATCAGTGGGTGGGCGTCGTTGCCCCAGAACAGTTCGCCATCGATGGCCAGGGTCGGCACGCCGAACACGCCGGTTGCAATGGCGGCCTCGGTGTTCCTCCGCAGCTGCTCCTTGACCGCGGGAGTCGCGATGGCGCTGGCGACATCCTCGATCCCCAGCCGCGCGGCTGGTTCGCGCAGGGCCTCGGCGCTGTCGGCGGCATTGCCGTCGCGCCAGATCCAGTCGAACAGCACGTCCACCGCCTGTGCGCTGCCACCCGCGGCCAGGCACAGGCGCAGGGCAGACAGCGGATTGAACGGGTGGCCCGGCGGGAACCGCAGCGGTGTGCCTTCGGCCTGCGCGGTCCACAGCAGCTGGCGGTAGATGAAGCGGCGCTTGGCCGGAATCTCGGCCGGCCCGAGGTTGCCCAGGTGATGCAGCACGGCACCAAAGGCGATCGGCACCGGCTGGATCCGCGGGAACTCGGGCAGCTGCTTCAGCTTCTGCCAATGCAGGTAGGAGTACGGCGAAACGAAGTCGAAATACCAGCGCAGGGTGGCCATGGTGGTGTCCTTCAATGCGGTCAGGGCTGCGCGTTGCGCAGCAGGTAGCGATCGCGCAGCTCGGTCTGGCGCGAGCGCATCGGCATCGCCCGGCCGCCCAGCCAGACCTGTTCGGCATAGTGCGCCACGTCCAGCGGGTCGCCCTCCCACAGCACCAGGTCGGCACGCTTGCCCGGCTCGATGCTGCCGATCTGGTCGGCCACACCGAACGCCTGCGCCGGCACCCGGGTCAGGCCGGCCAGGCCGTCGGCCCAGGGCAGTCCATTGGCCACGGCATTGCCGGCCAGCTGGCGCATCTTGCGGGCGTTGTGCGAGGCGTCGCCACGCTGCACGAACGAGACTGCCACGCCGGCCCGTTGCAGGCGTGCCGCATTTTCCAGGGTTGCACCGATCTGGTCGAAGCTGGCTGGCAGGTTGGACAGCACGTCGACGAACACCGGCACCTGCGCGGCGGCCAGCTCCGGTGCCAGCTGCCAGGCTTCGCTGCCACCGGCAATGGCGATCTTCACCTTCTCGCGGGCGGCCCAGCGCAGCAGCTGGCGGATGTCCGCCGCACGGTCCACCTCCACCACGATGCGGCCCTGGCCGGCCAGGTAGCGGCCCAGCGTGCGGCGCCCGGCCGGGGTCAGCAGCGCATGCGGTGAGTCCGCGGCGACCTGGCCACGCGCCTCGTCCACCATCTGCTGCAGCAGCATCCATTGCGCCGCACGCGAATGCCCGGTCAGTTCCACTGCGGCCGACCCCAGGCGCAGGAACAGCGCGCGCGGCCCGAGGGGATCGGCGCTGCCGTCCAGCCGCATCACACCGCCCTGGCCAGCGACGAAGCCGCCACCGGTGGCGGCCCCCAGGGCGGTGAAGCCGATGCCGTCCAGGCGCGCCACCGGGATCAGCACCGAGGCCGGGTTGTAGGCCAGGGTGACATCGAATTCGGGGCGCAACGGTTGTTCGCCGATCTTCAGCGTGCTGTCGACCGTGCTCGCTTCACCGGAGACTTCTTCGATGCCGATCTCGGTGATGCCCCCGAACAGCGCGGGTGTCAGCGGGCGGCCATCGGCCTCGACGACGTTGGCCCCGGCCGGTGCGGACAGCCCGTTGCCGACTGCGCGGATGATGCCGCCCTGCACCAGTACATCGGCGTGCTGCAGGCTGCCGCGCGCGCTGGCCGTATGTACGGTGGCGTTGCGGACCAGCAGGTCCTGCGCCTGCGCGGCTGCGGAGAGGCAGGCCAGCACCATGACCGTAGCGCCGAGCCGTGCCCGGCGACGCTTGTTCAACGCGCCCATCAGTGCACCTCCTGGCCGAGCTGGAAATCGGAACGCGGCGTCGCTGCCGGCGCACTGCGGTCGTACAGGCGGCGGCCGTCGATGAAGACCTGTTCGGCCAGCGCGTAGGAACCGAAGGGGTTGCCGTTCCAGACCACTACGTCGGCCATCTTGCCGGCCTCCAGGGTGCCGGTCTGGCCTTCAATGCCCAGCGCTCTGGCGGCATTGGCCGTCATCCAGGTGATGGCATGTTCGGGCGTGATCTCCGGCATGTGCGCGCGGCGCGCGGCGGCGATCACCTTGGCCGCTTCCTGGTTCAGGCGCTGGATGCCTTCGGGCGAATCGGAATGGACGATGGCGCAGCTGTTCTTCGGCCGGTCGACCAGTGCGATGTTCTCCGGAATGCCATCGAAGGCTTCCATCTTGAAGCCCCACCAGTCGGCCCACAGCGCACCGCAGACGCCGTCGGCGGCCAGCCGGTCGGCCAGCTTGTAGGCCTCTACGCCGTGGTGGAAGGCCGCCACCTTGAAGCCGAATTCCTTGGCCAGGTCGAGCATGGTGGCCATCTCGTCGGCGCGGTAGCAGTGGATGTGCACGCGGATGTCGCCTTCGATCGCGCCGGCCAGCGTGTCCAGCTTGAGATCGCGCTTGCCGCCGGCATCACCGGCGCTGTCGCCCTTGTCGCTGCCGAACCAGCCCTTGCGCTTGGCCGGCTTGGGTTTGTTCTTGGCGATGTAGTCGGCAGCATCGATGAAGGCGGCGCGGTAGCCGGCAACGTTGCCCATCCGCGTGGCTGGGGCGACGCCCTTGCCTTCGCCGTAAACCCGTTTCGGGTTCTCGCCGCAGGCCATTTTCAGCCCCCACGGAGCACCCGGGAATTTCATGGCCTGGTAGGTGATGGCCGGCACGTTCTTCAGGGTCACGCCACGGCCACCGACCAGGTTGGCCGAGCCAGGCAGCACCTGCATGCTGGTCACGCCTCCGGCCAGGGCTGTAGCGAAGCCCGGGTCCTGCGGCCACACCGAGTGCTCGGCCCAGACATTGGCGGTGACCGGTGCGGTCATCTCGTTGCCGTCGCTGTGCGCGCCGACGCCCGGGCTGGGGTACACGCCCAGGTGCGAGTGCACGTCGATCAGGCCCGGGGTGACCCACTTGCCCCGCGCATCGATGCGGGTGACCCCGGCATCGGCCTGCAGCTGGCGGCCCACGGCGGCGATGCGGCCCTCGCGCAGCAGCACGTCGGCGTTGTCCAGGCGCTGGCCGGTGCCGGTGAGCACGGTGGCGTTCTGGATCAGCACCGGCGCATCGGGATGCGCCTGGTAGGTGCTGGGGTAGGGATCGGCGACGAAGCGCGGGGCGCCCACCGCCGGTGCCGTGCTCAACGAAACCAGCGCCAGCCCAAGAGCGGCGCGCAACACCATCGATGCCATGCAGAGATCCCCAACCCACGCGTGAATCCGCCGACGCTATCCGTCGTCGATACCACTTGCCAAGTGACCTTGGGCAGGGGCAGGGGTGGGGATTTCCCTATACAAAAATTCTGAACGAAGCATTAATTTTTTGTGACACCTGCCGCTACCAACCGGTGGGACAGCGAGCGCTGACCCGCCGTGAGGTGTGCTTTCCATTGCTCCATGACGGAGCTGCACCTGAAATATTTCAAGGAATCAAGGACGTAACTGCAGATGATTGTCTTCCCGTCGTATCGCTCCACCGCTTCCCGCCGCTCGATCCTCCCCTCACCCCTGGCCTCGGCCATTGTTGGCTCGCTGCTGATGGCCGCCGCTCTGCCGGCGCTGGCCCAGGACAGCAACGCAGACGCCTTGTCGCGTTACCAGTTCCAGCGCAGCCTGCAGGCCGCGTTTGCCGCACCGGTCCTCACCGCTTCGCCGTCGCTGGCCGTCGCCGCCGCCGATGTGGAAGTCGATCCGGAACCCATCATGGGCAAGCCGGGTGATGCCGCCAGCTGGCGCACCACCGAATTCAACAGCGACTGGGGCCTGCAGGCGATCAACGCCGATGTGGCCTACGCACGCGGACTGACCGGCACCGGCATCCGCCTGGGCGTGTTCGACAGCGGCACCGGCCTGGACCACGACGAGTTCGCCGGCAAGGACCACCGCAGCATCCATCTGGCCGATGTGCTGGCCGATGGCAGCCTGTGCGCGCGCGAAGTGCTGAGTGGCCCGGACGCCTGCTTCGCCAGCGACGGTGACCAGGTGGCCGTGTCCTACCAGCTGCTCGACCCGGACTATGCCGATCTGCTGGAGCGCAATGGCTTCTACGAAGGCCTGAGCTACAACGTGCACGGTACCCACGTGTCGGGCACCATCGCCGCCAACCGTGATGGCAACGGCACCCACGGTGTTGCCTTCGGCGCCGACCTGAGCGTGGCCCGCCTGTTCTCCAACAGCGCCACCTACCTGTCGGTGGTGAATATCGGCGGTTCCCTGTATCTGGACGAACAGACCATCGCCGCAATCCAGGCCGACGATTCGATCTACCCGCAGCTGTATGCGCAGATGAACGAGCAGGGTGTGCGCGCCATCAACCACAGCTGGGGCCTGGCCAACGAGCCGACCACAGCGGAAGACCTGGACATGTACCAGTCGCACCCGGTGTTCGCCGCCAGTCTGGCTGCGATGGCCGAAGGTTCGCGCAGCAGCGGCCTGATCCAGGTATGGGCCGCTGGCAACACCGATTCGCCCAACACTTCGCCGGAAGAAGCGCCGATTGCCGGCATGTATGCCTCGCTGCCGCGCGCCGTCGCCGACGTCGAGCCGTACTGGCTGGCCGTGGTCAACGTCAATCAGGACCTGGAGCTGAGCAACCGCTCGATGCGCTGTGGCCTGGCGGCGAACTGGTGCCTCGCCGCGCCCGGCTCGAACATCAACTCGACCGTGTACGGTCCCGATTCGGTGATCGAAGGTGATTTCTACGATGACAATGGCAACCTGGTGGTGGACATCATCAGCCAGACCCCGTCGTCCGATTACGAGGAACTGAGCGGCACGTCCATGGCCGCCCCGCACGTCACCGGCGCGCTGGGCCTGCTGTTCGAGCGCTTCCCGTACCTGGACAGCGCGCAGGTGCGCGACGTGCTGCTGACCACCGCCACCGACCTGGGTGCTGCAGGCGTGGACGATGTCTACGGCTGGGGCCTGATGAACCTGGCTGCGGCCGTCGAAGGCTACGGCTCGCTGCGCGTGGACACCGATGTGGTGATGAACCAGAAGGCCGGCGGCCTGAAGGTGTGGGAAGGTGATGCATGGGACGACTGGACCAATGACATCGGCGGCCCGGGCAAACTGACCAAGAGCGGCATCGGCTGGCTGCGCCTGAGCGGCGACAACAGCTTCAACGGCGCGGTGGTGCGCGAAGGCGTGCTGGAACTGGACGGCGTGAACACGCTGACCAGCGCCGTGGACGTGACCGGCGGAACCTTCCTGCTGAACGGCACCCTGCAGAACACAGCGCTGAACAGCCTGGGCGGCAGCAGCCGCATCACCGCCACCGGTGTGCTGGACGGCTCGGACCTGACCGTCACCGGCGGCGTGGTGTCCTTCAACGGCGTGCAGACCGGCGGCAGCACCTTCGTGGGTGAAAAGGGCACGCTGAAGGGCGTGGGCCAGCTGGGAAACACCACCGTGGCCGGCATCATCGCTCCGGGCAACTCCATCGGCACGCTCACCATCAACGGTGACTATGTGCAGACCGCCACTGGCGTGTACCAGGCCGAGGTGGCCCCGGGCAGCCGCAGCGACCAGCTGCACGTGACCGGCACCGCCACCCTGGGCGGCACCCTGGTGGCGCTGCCGGAACCGGGCACCTACTACCTGGGCGAGCAGTTCAACTTCATCCAGGCCGACGGCGGCGTGAACGGTCGGTTCGCCAGCACCGATTTCAGCGCCTTCTCGCCCTTCCTGCAGTTCGGCCTGGCCTACTCCGCCGCCGGCGCGCGCATTGAAGTGACCCGCGGCAACGCGCTGGCTACCGCGGCCACCACCGCCAACCAGTTGGCCGTGGCCACCGTGGTCGACGGTCTGGCGGTCAACCAGGGCCTGCCGCGTCCGCTGACCATGCTGTTCCCGGAACAGGTGGGCAGCGCACTGGACAGCCTCAGCGGCGAACTGCATGCCGCCACCAGCGCGGCCCTGCTGGAAGGCAGCCGCTACGTGCGTGATGCCGCGCTGGCCCGCCGTGCCGGTGCCGCTGCACCGGGTGCCGAAGGCGGCGACGCCACCGGTGTGTGGGTGCAGGCCCTGGCCGGCAGCACCACGCTGGACGGCAACACCAACACCGCCCGCACCGAAGCCAACAGCAACGGCCTGCTGGTCGGTGCCGACCGCGAGTTCGGCGGCTGGCAGGTGGGCGTGCTGGCCGGTACCGGCCGCACCGACGTGAAGCAGGGCGAAGGGCGCCGTGCGAGGTCGAAGGTGGACAACACCCACTTCGGCGCCTACGCCAGCCACAACTGGGGCGGTTTCGGCCTGCGTGGCGGCCTGGCATGGAGCGAACACGATGTGGACAGTACCCGTGAGCTGGCGTTCGCCGGTTACAGCGACACCCTGAGCGCCCGCTACGACGCGCGTACCCGCCAGGCCTTCATCGAAGCGGCCTACCGCTTCGGTGGCCGCGAGGCTGGCCTGGAGCCGTACGTGCAGGTGGCCCGCGTGGAAGTGGACACCAAGCACGTGAACGAGCGTGGCGGTGCTGCGGCCCTGCAGGGTTCGGTGGACGACGTGCGCACCACCCTGGCCACGGCCGGCGTGCGCTTCGACAAGGGCCTGAAGGCCTCGTTCCAGCAGGACAGCTGGTTGCACGTGCGCGGCGCGGTGGCGTACCGCCACGCCAGCGGCGACCGCAACCCGTCGGCCCGCCTGGGCTTTGCCACCGGCGGTGACAGCTTCGTGGTCAACGGTGCACCCATCGCCGACAGCGCGGTGGTGGCCGAACTGGGCCTCTCGGCCTGGCTGACCGCCAAGCAGCAGCTGGAACTGGGCTACAGCGGCCAGTTCGGCGACGAAAGCCGCGACCACGGTGCCAACCTGCGCTGGTCGGTGCGTTTCTAAGCCACCGGCTCCCGCAGGGAAACCAGGAGGGGCGGCCGTTGGGCCGCCCCTTCTCTTTGTGTGGCAGGGCAGGCGCAGCGTTGCCTACAATGGCGCCCCTGCAGAACCGGACCGGGCATGAAGAGCAAACAGGAAATCGTCGACAACTGGCTGCCGCGTTATACCGGCGTTCCGCTGGACCAGTTCGGCCAGCATATCCTGCTGACCAATTTCGGCGGCTACCTGCACACCTTCTCCGCGCTGACCGGCGCCCCGGTCATCGGCCTGGACCGGCCGATGGCCAGCGCCACCATCGATGGCATCACCATGATCAACTTCGGCATGGGCAGCCCCAATGCCGCGATCATCATGGACCTGCTGTCGGCGGTGATGCCCAAGGCGGTGCTGTTCCTGGGCAAGTGCGGTGGCCTGAAGCGCAAGAACCAGCTGGGTGACCTGGTGCTGCCGATCGCAGCGATCCGCGGTGAGGGCACTTCGGGCGACTACCTGCCGCCGGAAGTGCCGGCCTTGCCGGCGTTCGCGCTGCAGCGTGCGGTCTCGACCATGATCCGTGATCTCGGCCACGACTACTGGACCGGTACCGTCTACACCACCAACCGCCGGGTCTGGGAGCACGACGAGGCGTTCAAGGAGCGGCTGCGGGCGATGCGCTGCATGGCCATCGACATGGAAACCGCCACCGTGTTCGCCGCTGGCTTCGCCAACCACATTCCCAGCGGCGCACTGCTGTTGGTGTCGGACCAGCCGATGATCCCCGATGGGGTCAAGACCGAGGCCTCCGATGCCAAGGTCAGCTCCCAGTTCGTGGAAAACCATATCCAGATCGGTATCGAGGCGCTTAAGCTTATCCGGCGCAACGGCAAGTCGGTCCGCCACCTGCGCTTCGACGAATGATGATGATGGCCTGGCGCGGCGCGCCGGCCCTGGGGAGTAGGTGATGGACGTTGCCGCGCACGTGGTGGAATTCTGGAAAGAGGCGGGCCCTGCGAAGTGGTTCGCCCGCGATGATGCGTTCGACGCGCAGTTCCGCCAGTTGTTCCTGGATGAGCATTTCGCAGCCGCCTCGCGCGCGCGCGAACACTGGCTGGGCAGTGCCGAGGGCGCACTGGCGCTGATGCTGCTGCTGGACCAGTTCCCGCGCAACTGCTTCCGCGGTAGCGCCCATTCCTACGCCACCGATGGCCTGGCCCGGCACTACGCCATGCGCGCCATCGAGGAAGGCCTGGACCTGCAGCTGGTGCCCAAGCTGCGCGCCTTCATCTACCTGCCGTTCGAGCACTCCGAGGATCCGCTGGACCAGGACCGCTCGGTGGCGATGTTCGACGTGCTGGGCGACAAGGAATACCTGCAGTACGCCGAGCTGCACCGCGACATCATCCGCCGCTTCGGTCGCTTCCCGCACCGCAACGCCGTGCTGGGTCGCATTCCTTCACCGGAAGAGCTGGACTACCTGGCCGAAGGCGGTTTCGCCGGCTAAGAAAAAGGGGACGAAGGGGATTAAGTCGTTTTTGCCACAAACGACTTAATCCCCTCCGTCCCCTTTTTAGGGGGCAGATCGCCTTTCCGCAGGAAAGGGCTCTGACCCCGGGCCTTCAATCAGTACTTCGGCACGCCGTTGTCGACGTCTTCCGACCAGGCGTTGATGCCGCCGGTGACGTTGAACACCTTGGTGAAGCCCAAGGCGCGGAACTGCTCGGCGGCCTGCGCGCTGCGGCCACCGTGGTGGCACATGAAGGCCAGCGCGGTGTCCTTGGGCAGGGCTTCCAGCGCGGCGCGGCCGTTGCCGTCGAAGGTCTTGAACGGCACGCCCACGGCGGCGATTTCACGCTCGTCGGCCGGGCGCACGTCCACCAGGGTGATGTTGCCGGCACGCACCAGGTCGTCGGCATCGCGCACGCTGATTTCCTGCACCGGCTTGGGCGCATTCGGGTTGTCGATGGCCAGGCCCTTGCCGCGGATGTCGTCCACCCAGTCGATGGTGATGCCGTTGGCGCGACGGGCGCTGGCCAGGTCGAACTGCACGCGCAGGCCGTTGGACTCGGCGGCGATGGCGCCTTCGTCGTGCGGGGCCAGCTGGAAGTTCGGCTGGAAACCGGCGTCGATGGACAGCTGCAGGGCAGCGCCCGGGGCATCGGCCAGCGCGCCCTTGAGCATTTCCACGGCCGCCGGGGTGACGGTGATGCTCGGCGGGGTACGGTCCGGCGCAGCCAGGCCCAGCACGCTGCTCAGCTCGCCGCTGGCAGCCATCTGCAGCACGATGTCGCTGCCGCCGACCAGTTCGCCGTCGATGTACAGCTGCGGAATGGTCGGCCAGTCGCCATAGACCTTGATGCCTTCACGGATTTCCTGGTCGGCCAGCACGTTGACGTGGGCGAACTCGACACCGAGGTCCTGCAGGGCGCCCACGGCCTTGGCCGAGAAACCACACTGCGGCATCGACGGCTGGCCCTTCATGAACAGCACGACGCGGTTGGCGTTGAGGATGGATTCGATGCGCGAACGCAGGGCGGGATCGAGGGACATGGACGTCGGGGTTCCGGGAATTCGAATCATCAATTCTACCCCTCATGGCATCATGGGGGATGAGCAACGCAGGAACATTGCATCGCATCCCGACCCGGCCCTGGCGCTGGCTGCCCTGGCTGGTGGCGTCGCAGCTGGCCGTGATCCTGGTCTGGGCCCTGGCCGGCTGGCACTGGGGGCTGCCCGTGATGGTGGCCAGCCACGCACTGTTCCTGGTGCCGGTATTCCTGCCCAACAGCCGCTTCTACGCGCCGGTGCTGAGCCGGATGGGAGAGGCCGGCAACAGCGTCTGGTTGACCATCGATGATGGTCCCGGCCCGGAGACCCGTGCGGTGCTCGACCTGCTGGACCGCTACCAGGCCCGCGCCACCTTCTTCCTGGTGGGCGAGCGTGCGCTGGCACAGCCGGACCTGGTGCAGGAGATCCTGCGCCGCGGCCACGACCTGGGCAACCACAGCCACAGCCATCCGCAGGCGCGCTTCTGGCGGCTGGGCCCGGCAGCGATGCGTGCCGAGATCGAGGGCTGCCAGCATGCGCTGCAGGCGGTAAGCGGCCGCCCGGTGCGCTGGTACCGTTCGGTGGTGGGCATGACCAATCCGTTCGTGGCGCCGGTGCTGAAGGCGCTGGGACTGGTGCGCGTGGGCTGGAGCGCCCGTGGCTACGACGGTGTCGGCTGCACGCCGGAGGGCGTGCTGTCGCGGCTGCTGCCGGACCTGCGCCCGGGCGCCATCGTGCTGCTGCATGAGGGGGCCGCCCACGGCCACAACCTGGCGATCATCGAACGCGTGCTGCAGGCGCTGGACGAGCGGGGGCTGAAGGCGCGGCTGCCGGTTCCGTAACGCCGGGCCCTGGTGGTGTGGAGCAGCCGAGCATGGGCTCGGCGCTGCAAGGGTTGGCGATCATCCTGTAGCGTAGCGCCGGCACATGCTGCACTCGGCGCTACAACGCGGGGCGTTCGGCCACCAGCAACCAGCTGTTGAACGGCGTGCGCCCGTGCAGGGGGCGCGGCGCCGTCACTTTCAATCCGGCCTCGGCCAGTGTCGCCTGCAGCACCTGCGGGTCGGGGTAGTGGCGCGGCCGCGTGCCCATCCAGCCGACCAGCCAGGCCAGCCGGTCCGCCACCCGCGTGGTGCGGTCGCGGCCATCGCCGGTGGCCAGTGGCGTGCGCAGCAGCAGGCGGCCGCCGGGAGCGACCCGCATACTGGCCTCACGCAGCAGTGCCTGCTGTGGGCCCGCGTCCAGGTACTGCAGCACATCCAGCAGCAGCACATGCCCGGCCTGCGCCGGCAGCGGCGCCTGCACGTCCAGACAGTCGAAGCGCACAGCGGGCAGGCCGGTGGCGGCACGCTGGGCACGGGCGATCTTGCCGGCATCCACGTCCACGCCCAGGTAGGGCTGGCAGCCACCGCGCTGGCGCAGCACGTGGGCGAACAGGCCCAGCCCGCAGCCCAGGTCCAGCACGGGTTGCCCGTCGCCAGGCAGGTGCTGCAGCACGCCCTCATACAGCGGGTCGCTGCCCAGCTTGCTGCGGGTGTAGTAGTAGTCGCGGCGGCTGGCCCAGGCGTGTGCGGGGCGGAATGCCTCGGCGATCGCGCGGGCCTGCGCGGCGCTCAAGGGTGTGCAGGGCAGGGGCTGGCCGTTCCGTGGCGTGCCATCCATCGGGTCAGTCCGTTCCGCCGAGCAGGTGGGCGGCGACCGGCAGCGCGCGCGCGCTCCACAGCGCGTACATCCGTGCTGAAGGGTGCAGGCCGTCGTCGGCGATCATCGCCGGGTCGCCACCGTGGTCACGGCTGATGTCGGTGATGTCGACGAAGGCCACGCCCTGCTGGGTGCAGATCACTTCAGCGGCCGCGTTGAATTCGTCGGTCTCGATCTCGATCGCGGCCAGGTCACGGCCGCTGCCGATACCGAACGGCGTCGCGCCCCAGTCGGGGAAGGACAGCACCAGCACACGCCCGGGGCGGCCACCGGCAAAGCCGATCGCCCGCTGCAGCAGGGCGTGGAACTGTACGCGGTACTCGTCCAGCGGCCGGCCGCGGTACTGGTTGTTGACGCCGATCAGCAGGCTGACGAAATCGAACGGGCCCTGCGGCGCGGCCGCATCGATGCCGGCGTCCAGCTCGTCGGTGGTCCAGCCGGTGGTGGCGATGGTCTGCGGGTCGGCCAGCGCCACATCCTGCGCACGCAGGGCGGCGGCGAGCTGGTACGGCCAGCGGCCTTCGACCGCAACCGCTTCACCGATGGTGTACGAGTCGCCCAGCGCCAGGTAGGACAGCGCCACGGCTCAGGCCACCGAACGGTGTGGCTTCAGCGGTACGACCTTGGTCGCGTCCTCGGCACGGCGGGCCAGCACGCGGTCGATGCGGGCGAACACATCGCGCATCACCGAGGCTTCCGGCAGCAGGGTCACGCGGAAATGATGGCGGTAGGGCACGTTGAAGCTGGAACCCGGTACCACCAGCACGCCTTCATTGTTCATCAGATCCAGCGCGAAGTTGTGGTCGTCGAAGCCCTTGGCGGCGGCACCGACCACGGCCGGGAACGCGTACAGCGCACCGGCCGGCGCGACCAGCGACAGGTGCTCACTGGCTTCGCAGGCTTCGATCACCGCGCGGCGGGTTTCATACAGGCGGCCGCCCGGGGTGCACAGTTCGGAGATGGTGTCCGGGCCGTTCACTGCGGCCTCGATGGCGTACTGGCCCGGCACGTTGGCGCACAGGCGCAGCGCGCCGAGCAGGTCCAGCGCAGCGCGGAAGTCGCCCAGGCGCGCGTCGTCGCCGCTGAGGTGGGCCCAGCCCACGCGCCAGCCGCAGGCACGGTGCACCTTGCTCAGGCCACTGAAGGTCAGGCACGGGTGGTCGCCGGCCAGCGGCGCGACCGGCTGGAATACCGCATCGTCGTACAGGATCTGGTCGTAGATCTCATCGACCAGCAGCAGCAGGTTGTGGCGGCGCGCGATCTCGACCACGCGCTCGAGCAGTTCACGCGGGTAGCTGGCGCCGCTGGGGTTGTTCGGGTTGATCAGCACGATGGCGCGGGTGCGCGAGGACACCAGCGTCTCGATCTCGCTCGGGTCCGGCTGGAAGCCGTTCTCGGCGGCGCAGCGGTAGTACACCGGGCGGCCATCGTTGAGGATGGTCGAGGCCGACCACAGCGGGTAGTCGGGTGAGGGCACCAGCACTTCGTCGCCCGGGTTGAGCAATGCGCGCAGCGACAGGTCGATCAGTTCGCTGACGCCGTTGCCGACGAACACACGGTCGGGGTGCGCATCCGGTGCGCCACGGCGGGCGTAGTACGCCGCGATGGCTTCGCGTGCGACCGGCAGGCCCTGCTGGTGGGTGTATGGATCGGTGCGGCCCATGTCATCGGCGATCGCGCGCTGCAGGTGCTCGGGCGCGCGGAAACCGAAGTTGCCCGGGTTGCCGATGTTGAGCTTGATCAGCTTGCGGCCCTGCGCCTCCAGCTCCCGGGCTCGCCGCGCCAGTTCTCCGCGGATTTCGTAGCGCACTTCGGAAAGGCGCTCGCGGATGGCCAGGGGCTTGGGCGAGATGGTGGACATGGGGGCTGGGCCGTCAAAAGGCATGGGGATTCCATCCTACCGGAATTGCTGCAGTGCATGGCAAGGGTGCCGGGCTTGTCATTGCTGGGCTGGCAGGGCGCCGGCGCAGGTAGAATGGCGGCGATGACCCAGACCCCCGATTTCATCGCCCTGCAGACCATTGGCTGGCCCTGGCCGGGCCCGGCGCAGCAGGCCGACTGGCAGGCCGCGATGGCCGCACATCCGCAGGCCCGCCCGGCGCGGGTGATCGAACAGCACCGCACCCACTACGTGGTGGCCGATGGCCCGGATGCGTCGATCAAGGCCGAATCGCTGCCGGAATGGCAGCGCCCGCGCTTCCCCAGCCACGAGCGGCCTGCAGTGGGCGACTGGGTGCTGCTGGACGGCATCCGCATTGTCGCGCTGCTGCCACGCCGCACCGCGATCAAGCGTGGCGCCGCCGGCGAGCACTACCACCAGCAGGTGATCGCGGCCAACATCGACACGGTGTTCATCGTCTGCGGCCTGGATGCCGACTTCAATCCGCGCCGCATCGAGCGCTACCTGCTGCTGGTCGGCGGTGGTGGTGCAGAACCGGTGGTGGTGCTGACCAAGGCCGACCAGACCGAGTACAGCGAGGATGCGCTGGCGGTGCTGGAAGAGCTGGAGATGCAGGGCATCGCGCTGCATGCGATCAACGGCCTGGATGCCGACAGTGTGGCGGTGCTGCAACCGTGGCTGGGCCCGGGCCGCACGGTGGTGCTGGTCGGTTCCTCCGGTGCCGGCAAATCCACGTTGACCAACACCCTGCTTGGCGAGCAGCGGATGAAGACCAACGCGGTGCGCGCCAACGATTCGCGTGGCCGCCATACCACCACCCACCGCGCGCTGATGCCGTTGCCGACGGGCGCCTGCCTGATCGACACCCCGGGCATGCGCGAGCTGAAGCCGACCGGCGAAGAGACGCTGTCCGAAGGTGGCTTCGCCGACATCGAGGCGCTGGCCGCACAGTGCCGTTTCAACGACTGCAAGCACCAGCAGGAACCAGGCTGTGCGGTGCGGGCGGCGATCGAGGCGGGCGAGATCGAAGAGAGCCGGCTGCTGAACTACTTCAAGCTGAAGGAAGAAGTGGCTGCCGCTGCCGCCAAACTGGCGGTACGTCAGGCCGAGACCGCGCAGGAGCGCGGCGGCAGGAAGGGCAAGGGCCAGCAGTTCCGCCCGGCAGGCAAGCCGCGTAGGCGCTGATCGGTACCGCGGGGTCGGATCCCATTGCGCCGCAATGGGCTCTGACCCCTGCAATGAACCCGCCACTGCCTGCTTCGAGCGGGTGCCAACAGCCCGCGCCTGGTAGGTGCCAACCTTGGTTGGCACGGGTGTGTCGGCAAGCCCGCCGTCGGCGGATGCCAACCAAGGTTGGCACCTACCAAAGCAGGGGCACGGCGTTATAGTCCGCGCATGGAACCGACTGCGACGCTGGACCGTGACGTGGCCCACCATGCAGCGCTCGATGCGCGCCTGGTCGAGGCCGTGGGAGGCATCCGCCTGCTGGGCCTGACCAGCTGGCCGGCCACGCTGCAGGCACCGTTCCTGGACAGCGTGGCGCGCGGCCAGCCGGTGCTGCCGAAGGTGGATTACCCACGGCTGGACTTCAGCGAAGAACGTCGCGCGCTGGCCGCGATCGCCGCCGACTGCGACGACACTCATCCGCTGGGCCACTACGTGCGGCAGTCAGCGCAGAGCTGGGACCTGGCCGCGCAGCTGCTGGAAGGACTGGGCACCGCCGCCGTTGATACCTGTTCGGTGCAGCTGTTCGGCGCCCCCGAGCAGCCGCTGCCGGGCAATGGCCCGAGCACGCGCGACGCGGCGCGCCACTTCATACAGATTGCCGCCGAACTGGACCACGAACTGCTGGCGCCGGAAGAGCAGGTGCCGGTCTCGGCCATCGCCCTGCAGCTGCAGCTGCAGAATGATCTGGATGCGTTTTTCGAATCGCGCATCATCCAGGTGCAGCTGGATCCGGAACTGGTGTCCAAGGCCGCCGCCGGCCCGACCCGCATCCGCCTGCGCACCAGCGCGCGCTTCAGCGCCTACGATCGGGCGCAGCTGTTCCACCATGAAGCGCTGGTGCATTCGCTGACCGCATTGAATGGCCGCGGCCAGCCGGTACTGCCGAGCCTGGCGTTGTCCTCGCCACGGGTAACGGCGACCCAGGAAGGGTTGGCGACCTTCGCCGAGCAGATCACCGGCAGCATCGACATCGAGCGCCTGAAACGCATCAGCCTGCGTACCGAAGCGATTGCGATGGCACGCGAAGGCGCTGATTTCATCGAAGTGTTCCGCTATTTCTGCGATGCCGGGCAGAACGCGGAAGAGAGTTTCGCTTCGGCCCAGCGCGTGTTCCGTGGCGTGCCGCCGAGTGGCGGCCTGGCGTTCACCAAGGACACGGTGTACCTGCGCGGCCTGGTATCGGTGCATACCTTCTTCCGGCACATGCTGGCCGAGGACCGCCTGCAGGTCTGCCGCTGGTTGTTCGCCGGCAAGATGAGCCTGGCCGATGCGATCGCGTTCGCGCCGCTGTTCGAGGCGGGGGTGCTGAAGCCGCCGCGCTGGCTGCCGCATTGGGTGAGCCGGGCGAACGGCCTGGCCGGCATGCTGGCGTTCTCGCTGTTCGCCAACCGGATACGGATGGACCAGCTGGCGCCGGAATGAAATGCGTTGGCGGATCCTCCTGCGCCTGCCTGCTATCGGCTGGGAGGAGGCGGGGCACCCTGGTCAGGACACGCAAAAGCCCCTCCATGGTGCTCGATGGCGCCATCCATGGCGCCAACGGTCCTGACCAGGGTGCCCCGCCTTCTCCAGACAATTTCCTGCGGGCGCGGCAGCAGGTCCACCAGAGGGATTGCGTTTGAAAAGCTTGAAAAGCAAAGCGCCGGGCAATGCCCGGCTCTTTGCTTTTGCTCTTGCTTTCCATTGCCTCCGCGCCGGCGCTGGGAATTGTCGAGCGCGGGTAGGCAGGCCCATGCAGGACCGTTGGCGCCATGGATGGCGCCATCGAGCCCCCAAGGACGGGTTTACGGCGTGTCCTGCATGGGCCTGCCTACCTGCGCCATGCAGGAACACTCAATGCGCCGCAGCGCCCGCTTCTGACTTAGAACTCCGCCGCCACCGTCATGAACAACTGCCGCGGTGCGCTCGCATGGATCGCATAGCGCGTGCCCTTCGGATCGGTCGGTGCGAACGAACTCAGCTGGCCGGCGTAGCGCTTGTTGGTCAGGTTGGTCGCGTTCAACGACACCCGCACGTTGCGCAGGCCCAGGCCCGGGCCGAAATCGTAGCCCGCACCGGCGTCGAAGGTGGTCACGCCCGGCACCGACTGGTCGTTGGTGTAGGTGTAGTAGCGCTTGCCGGTGTACTTCGCACGCAGGCTGGCGAAGAAGCCGTCGCGGTTCCAGCTGATCTCGCTGGAGGCCATGCGCTGCGGCGTATCCACCGTGATCTTGCCGGCCACCGGAACGATCGCACCGCCCGAGGTGTAGTCATCCTCGTAGGTGGTCTTGTTCCAGGACAGCGCGTTGTACCACTGCAGGCCATCAATCGGCTTGAGGATGAAAGTCAGTTCCGCGCCATGGCTCTTCACCGAACCGACGTTGATGAAGCGCGTCACGCACTCCGGGCGCGTGCCGACTTCGATGCTCGAACACGGGTTCAGCGACAGCAGGCGGTTGTCGAACTTGACGTTGTATGCAGCGATCGAGGCCTGGTACTTCTCACCGAAAGTGCGGAAGCCGGCTTCCAGGCTCTTGGACTTCTCCGGCTCCAGCCCGGCGCTGGCCGCGAACGATTCCGGCGACACCTGCAGCGGGCCGCCGCTGCCACCGCCGACGAAGGCGGCGATGTTCTCGGCGTAGGAGGCGAACAGCTCGTTGTTGGCGTTGAGCTTGAAGCCCAGGCCTACCTGCGGCAGCACCGATTCCTTGGCGGTCAGTGTGCCCGACGCAATGCGGGTTTCAACGCCGGGCTGCGCGGTGGCGCGCATGCGGGTGTTGGGACTCTTGATGCCCACGTCTACGGTCAGGCGCTGGTCCAGGAAGCGCATGCGGTCCTGCACGTAGAACTGGCGCGTGCGGATGTCGAAGTCCTGGTTGAACAGCAAGCGGTCGGGGTTCTTCAGGTACAGGTCGTCCAGGAACGGGCCGCTGATGTAGTAGAAGTTGCGCGACACGTTATGGTCGTTCTGCTCGTACCACAGGCCGGCTTCCAGCTCGTGGATGCCCACCGTCCACGACAGCGCGGCGGTCAGGCCATCGCGGTTGATCGTGTAGTTGGTGCTGCGGATCGAGATCGGCAGCATCCTGTCGGTACCCGGGTAGGACGGCTGGCCCGGTGCCCACCAGTGGCCCTGGCCACGGTTGTCGTGGTGGTAGGCCAGCAGCTTCAGGCGGCCCTGCTCGCCCAGGCGCAGGTCGGCATCGACCGAGTACAGGTTGTCGTCGCGCAGCGCACGGCTCTGGTAGTACGCATCGTCGATGCTGTTGACGCCGCCGCTGAACTTGCAGCGCGCCTTGTTGTAGGTGCCAGGCGCGCAGTACGCGGCGGCGACGGCGCGATCCCAGTCCGGCGCGTAGATGTTCCAGTCATATCCCAGTCCGCGTGCCAGCATGTCCTTGGACAGGTAGGCATAGTTGGCCTGGCTGGCGCGCGAGGTCGCCGCGAACGCACCGAAACGGTGGTCGCCAACGTTCCACACTGCCTTGGCATTGAACTGGCGGGTGGTCTGGTTCTGGTACGGCGCGGCCCACATGTCCTGGTCCTGGTGCACGCCGGACACATAGGCCGAGAAGCCGTTGAGGTCGCCGGTGTCCACGCGCAGGTAGCCGCGGCGCTGGTTGTTGTCGCCGACGGTGACGCTGGCGCGGCCACCGAATTCGGTGGACGGATCCATCGAGAAATACTGGATGGTGCCGCCCAGGTTGCTGGTCGAGGCCACGCCCAGCGAACCAATGCCCTGCGACAGTTCGGCGCCGGCCAGGTTCTCGGCGATGATCGCGCGGGCGATGCTCAGGCCGTTGTAATTGCCGTAGCTGTTGTCGCCCAGCGGGATGCCGTCCAGCGTGTAGCCCAGGCGGCTCTTGTCGAAGCCGCGCAGGCTGATGGTCTGCGATTCCTCGTTGGCGCCAAAGGCATCGTTGGACTGCACCGACACGCCCGGAAGGCGATCGAGGATCTTCTGGCCACTGGTGCCCGGCGGCAGCACCTGCTTGTCCACGGCAGTGATGCGCTGCACCTGGCGGTCTCGCCCTGGCCGATCACAGAGACGGTATCCAGCGTCTGCGCGCTCAGCGCGGCATCGGTGCTGGCGCCGGTATCGGCGGTGGTGGCGGCATGGGCGCTGGCGGCGGCGGAGAGCACGATCGCTACGGCGATCGTCAGGTGTCGGGTCTGCATGGTGGTCCGTTGCATGGGGGGTGATCACCGGCACGCGTGCGCGGTGCAGGGCCACTATGCGAACGGAACATGAAACCTTCTTTACGGAAAACCAACGAATGGTGCAGGGCACCCGCGCAGGTCCCGCAGCCGGATGAAAAAAGGGGCCGGATTCCCTTCGCAAGCAAAGGTTCACCGGCCCCGCGCACTCCGTGGGGGAGGCGGTCCACGCGCAGCGTGGAGACTGGCTTACCCCATGTACAGGCCACCGTTGACCGGATAGTCGGCGCCGGTCACGTACGAGGCTTCATCCGAGGCCAGCCAGGCGCACAGGCCGGCCACTTCCTCGGGGCGACCCAGGCGGCGCACCGGCACCGAGGCCGCCAGCCGGTCCAGTACATCCGGCGGGAAGCTGCTGATCGCCTGGCTGGCGATGTAGCCCGGCGACAGCGTGTTGACGGTGACGCCGCGCGAAGCCACCTCGGCGGCCAGCGCACGGCTGAAGCCATGCATCGCGGCCTTGGCGGTGGCGTAGTTCACCTGGCCGATCTGGCCCTTGTGGGCGCTGACCGAGCCGATGTTGATGATGCGGCCCCAGCCCCGCGTGGCCATGCCGTCGACCACCTGCTTGGTCAGGTTGAACAGCGCATTGAGGTTGGAGGCGATCACCGCGTTCCAGTCCTCCACCGTCATCTGCCGGAACAGCAGGTCGCGGCTGCCGCCGGAGTTGTTGACCAGTACATCGACCTCACCCACTTCGGCGCGGACCTTGGCGAACGCGGCGCTGGTCGAGGCCCAGTCGGTCGCGTTGCCTTCGGAGGCGATGAAGTCGAAGCCCTGTTCGCGCTGCTCGCGCAGCCAGTTGGCCTTGCGCGGCGAGTTCGGCGCGCAGCCGGCAACCACGGTGTGGCCGCTGCGGGCCAGGCTCTGGCAGATGGCAGTGCCGACACTGCCCATTCCACTGGTGACGTAAGCGATTCGAAGCGTCATTGCAGAAGGCTCCTTGGCAAAGGGTCAGGCGGCGAGGGGATACAGGCCGAACAGCAGGCTGCCGACCATCAGCAGCATCGAGATGGCGATGGCCCACTTCAGGGTGAACTTCTGGTGGTCGGCGAATTCGACCTTGGCCAGGCCCACCAGCAGGTAGGTGGACGGCACCAGCGGGCTGAGCAGGTGCACCGGCTGGCCAGCCAGCGAGGCGCGCGCCATTTCCACCGGAGTGATGCCGTAGTTGCCGGCGGCCTCGGACAGGATCGGCAGCACGCCGAAGTAGAACGCGTCGTTGGACATGAAGAAGGTGAACGGCATCGACGCCACCGCGGTGATCACCGCCAGGTACGGGCCCCACGACTCCGGAATCACCGCCAGGAAGCTGTGCGACATCGCTTCGACCATGCCGGTGTTGTTGAGGATGCCGGTGAAGATGCCTGCGGCGAAGATCAGCGACACCACCGACAGCACGTTACCGGCGTGGTTGACCACGCGGCGGCGCTGCTCGGCCAGGTTCGGGTAGTTGATCACCAGGGCGATGGCGAAGCCGACCATGAACAGCACCGGCATCGGCAGCACGCCGATGATCAGCGCGGTCATCAGCGCCACCGTCAGGGCCAGGTTCACCCACAGCAGCTTCGGCCGTTTGATGTCCTCGGCGTCTTCCACGGTCGGCAGCGGATTGCTGTCATCGGACACGCTGTTGTCCATCCAGCTGCCGCCCTTGGGCAGGGTCACCACGCCGAGGCGACGGCGTTCCTTCAAGCCCAGGTACCAGGCCAGCAGCAGCACGCCGGCACAGGCGATCACCATTGACGGGATCAGCGGCACGAACACATCGGCCGGGTCCACGTGCAGCGCAGTGGCCGCGCGTGCGGTCGGGCCGCCCCACGGGGTCAGGTTCATCACGCCGCCGGCGAGGATGGTCACGCAGGTCATGTTCAGCGCGTTCATGCCCAGCCGCTGGTACAGCGGCAGCATCGCCGAGACGGTGATCATGTAGGTGGTCGAACCGTCGCCATCGAGCGAGATCAGCATCGCCAGCACGGCGGTGCCAAGCACGATCTTCATCGGATCGCCCTTGACGAAGCGCAGGATCACCCGCACCAGTGGATCGAACAGGCCGGCATCGATCATCACCCCGAAGTAGAGGATGGCGAACATCAGCATCACGCCGGTCGGCGCGATCTTCTTGATGCCCTCCAGCATCATCTCGTCGATGCCGGCACCGAAGCCACCGATCAGCGCGAACAGGATGGGAATGGTGATCAGGGCGACGAGCGGCGACAGGCGCTTGCTCATGATCAAGTACATGAACGTAATGACCATGCCAAAGCCGAGGATGCTCAGCATCATCTGCGGACTCCTTGCGAAAACAGGACGTGGGGAGTGGAAGGGGCCGGGCGCCGCGCGCCCGGAATGTCAGGCCTAGAAGTCGTACTGCAGGCGGCCGGTGACCGCGCGGGTGCGGTCCACCGTGACCCCGGCCAGGCGGTCGCGGTTGCGGCTTTCGATCACGTTGAGCATGAAGCGCAGGTTGTCGCGCAGGTACCAGTTGCCGCCCAGCGTCCAGGCTTCGGTGCTGCCGCGGCGCAGGTCCGGCGCGCCATCAAGGTGCTGCGCGCCCCACATCTGGTCGTAGCGCAGCGCCACTTCGAATGCACCGGCCTTGTGGCGGATGTCCTTCACCCGCGCGAAGCGTCCGGTCTTGCGGTCATAGGCGCGGCTTTCGCCGGTGACGAACCAGCTGAGCATGCCGTAGGCGGCCATCACGTCGCCGCGCTGGGCGCCGTCATCGAAGGTGGCGCCACTGAACTCGCCCTGCCACGACAGCGGGCCGCGCACCTGCGCGTATTCCAGCGACCACTTGTTGACGTCGGTATCGCGGCCGGCGGAGAAGTCGACCAGGGTCAGGCGGCTCTCGTCGGACAGGTGGCCGGCCGGGCGCGGGCGGATGCGCAGGCCGGGCACGCCATTGGCGCCGGGGTTGTCGTACGCCTCGCGGGCCAGCGACAGGCCCAGGTGCAGCACGTCGCCGTCGCTGGGCGAGGGCGCCCAGGTGACGCGACCACCCGCCGCGCGACCCTTCACCTGCCAGGCGTCGATGCTCTCCAGGCTGTAGAGGCTGGCCGCCCAGGTGAAGTCGCCCGGGTTGGCCTGCCAGGACGCACCCAGGCGGTACAGCGGCGCCAGCGTGGTGCCGGCGTTGCCGCGCTCCAGGAAGCTGCCGTAGTTGGAGCTGGTACGGTCATCCAGCGAGAAATACTGCTTGAACTGGCCCACGGTCAGCTTGCCCGCCTTGCCGAAGCTGCGGGCCAGGTAGACATCCTTGGCCTCGACGCGGTCGCCGGAGAAGTCGGCTTCCAGCTTGTAGTCGACCACGAAGAACTTGCCGGACACATCGACCCATGCACGGCGGATCTCGGTGTCATCCTTGTTCGGCGTTCCGCGGTTGTCGTTGTCGAAGGTGGCGAAGTCCAGGTGCAGGCGGCCACCCAGGGTGGCGGTGACCGGACGGTCGTCTTCGGCGGCGAAGGCCGGCACCGACAGGACAGCCAGCGCCATCATGGCGGCAGGACGCCGCCAGGCAAACGTGAATTCCACAAACCCTCCCAGGTGCGCGCCAGGCGCGCGGCAATCGTGGGCACCGGACGGTGCGCGGCCGCAGTCTGGGTCGGGCAAGCTGTCATCGTCCTGTCAACGGATTGTGCGGTGCAGCGAAAAGCACAGGCCGCTGGGCTCGCCGTGCCGCGCCCGGCGAGCCCAGCGGCGGCATGCGGTAGCATTCGGTTCCCCTCCCACGCGAGTGCCCATGCGCCTGCTGCTGGTCGAAGACAATCCGGATCTGGCCGATGCGATCATCCGCCGGATGCGCCGCAGCGGGCACGCCGTGGACTGGCAGGCCGATGGCCTGGCCGCTGCCAGCGTGCTGCGCTACCAGAGCTTCGACCTGGTGGTGCTGGACATCGGCCTGCCCAAGCTCGATGGCCTGCGCGTGCTGGCCGGCATGCGCGAGCGCGGTGACAGCACGCCGGTGCTGATGCTGACCGCGCGTGACGGCATCGAAGATCGCGTGCAGGCGCTGGATGTGGGGGCCGACGACTACCTGGGCAAGCCGTTTGATTTCCGCGAGTTCGAAGCGCGCTGCCGCGTGCTGCTGCGGCGTGCGCGCGGCCAGGCCAGCGAAGTGGTGCAGATTGGCGGCTTCCAGTTCGACAACGCGGCGCACCGGGTCAGCCTCGACGGGGAGCCGATCGAACTGCCCAATCGCGAGTACCGCCTGCTGGAGATCCTGGTCGGCCGTCTTGGCCAGGTGGTCGGCAAGGACGAGATCGGCAACGGCCTGTTTGGTTTCGATGACGAAGCGGGCCCGAATGCCATCGAGTTGTACGTTGGTCGCCTGAGAAAGAAGCTGGCGGGCGCGCCGCTGCGCATCACCACGGTGCGTGGCGTCGGTTACCTGCTGGAAGCCAGCGATACCCATGCCGACGCCGATGGCTGACACGCGTGCTGCGACTGCGGCGCCGGGTTCGCTGCGGCGCACGCTGCTGCTCTACCTCGGCGTGCTGCTGGCGGTGTTCGCGGTGGCCCTGCTGTTCGCCGCGCGCGATTACGGCCAGCGCGCCGCCAACCGATCCTACGATCACCTGCTGGTGTCCTCGGCGCTGTCCATTGCCGATTCGGTGGCCCTGGTCGACGGCCAGTGGCAGGTCGATCTGCCCTATGCGGCGCTGGACCTGCTGGCGATGGCGCCGGAGGACCGCGTGTTCTACCGGGTGGCCGACAGCCGCGGCACGCTGATCACCGGCTACGGTGATCTGCCGACACCGCCGCGCAGGCCCGGTACCCAGCCGCAGCTGTTCGACGCCCCCTACAGCGGCGAAACCGTGCGCTTCGTGGTGGTCGGCCGCAGTTTCGCCGCGGCCTCGGCACAGGGCGAGGTGCAGGTGCAGGTGGGCCAGACCCGGCGCGCGCGCGAAGCCGTTGCGCAGGACATGGTCAATCGTGCATTGCTGGCGATCGGTGTGTTGTCCGGGCTGCTGCTGGCGCTGGTGGCGTTCGGCGTGCATCGTGCGTTCCGGCCGCTGGTGCGGGTGGAGCGCGAGCTGTCGCGCCGCGAGCCGTCCGACCTGAAGCCGCTCGATGCCCGCGTGCCGCGCGAGATGGACCAGATGGTGGCCGCGTTGAACCGCTTCATGGAACGCCTGTCCAGCAGCAACGAGACACTGCGCGCGTTCATGGCCGAGGCCGCACACCAGATGCGCACGCCACTGGCGGCATTGCGAGCTCAGGCGCAGTTGGCGCTGGATGATGACGATCCTGAGGACATGCGACGCAGCCTGCAGGCGATCGAGCGCAACGCCACGCATATGAGCCGGCTGCTCAACCAGCTGCTCAGCGATGCCAGCGTGATCCATCGTTCGCACCTGCAGCGCTTTGCGGCGGTGGATCTGGCCGAGACCGTGCACCAGGCGTTGCATGAAGCACTGCCGCAGGCAAGCCCGGCACCGCGCGTGCAACTGGCGATGACTGCCGAGCCGGTGCAGGTGCATGGCGACGCGCTGCTGCTGCGCGAGGCAATCAAGAACCTGGTCGACAACGCGTTGAAGTACGGCGGCGACGGCCCGTTGCAGATCGCGCTGACCGTGGAAAGCGGGCAGGCCGTGCTGACCATCGCCGACCATGGCGCAGGCATCGCGGCTGCCGATGCCGTACGCGTATTCGAGCGCTTCGCGCGTGGCGAAGGCGCGCCATCCGGCGGTGCCGGGCTGGGCCTGGCCATCGTCAAGCGGGTGGTCGACAGCCACGGCGGCCGCATCGACCTCAGCAACCGCCCGCAGGGCGGGCTGATCGCCACCATCCGCCTGCCACGGAGCAGTCCATGATCCGCCTGTTTGCCACGGCCGTTGCCCTGCTGCTGGCCCTGCCGGTGCTGGCCGCGCCCGGCGATGTGCGTCGTTTTCCCGCACAGGGGGCGGCCACCGCGCAGCTGCGCATCCACGGCACTACCGACATCGAAGTGTTCGCGGTGGTGATTGCCGATTACCAGCGGCTGCACCCGGGCACCGAGGTGGTGTACGAGGACATCATCACCCAGGACCTGTACGCGCGTTACCTGCACGACCGCGGTGGACCGGCATCGCCGGACCTGCTGATCTCCAGCGGCATGGACCTGCAGACCAAGCTGGTCAACGATGGCCACGCGCTGCCACATCGCTCGGCGCTGACCGCTGCGCTGCCAGCCTGGGCGCAGTGGCGCAACGAGGCCTTCGGCATCAGCTACGAGCCGGTGGTGATGGTCTACAACACTCGAGCACTGCCGTCGGCAAAGGTGCCGCACACGCGCCGCCAGCTGCTGGACCGGCTGCGTGCCGAAGGTGCACCGCTGCGCGGCAGGGTCGGCACCTATGACATCGAGCGCAGCAGTGTCGGCTACCTGCTGGCAACCCAGGATGCGCAGCGCGGCAGCATCGCCGGCGCGCTGCTGGGGGCGCTCGGCGACAACGACGTAGTGCGCGAAGAGCGCACCGGCGTGCTGCTGGACAAGGTGGCCAGCGGCGAGCTGTCGCTGGTCTACAACGTGCTTGGTTCCTATGCGCAGGCACGTGTCGATGCCGGCGCGCCACTGGCCATCGTCGAGCCTGAGGACTACACGCTGGTGGTGCTGCGTACCGCGGTGATTCCGCGTACCGGCCCACACCCGGAAGAAGCGCGGCGCTTCCTCGACTACCTGCTGTCGCCCCGTGGCCAGCAGGTGCTGTCGCGCGAGGCGCGGCTGATGCCGATCGTGACCGGCAACGCACGTGGCGACGATGCGCCCGGCCGCAGCCGGCGTCCGATCCAGCTCGGCCCGGGCCTGCTGGTGTACCTGGATGCGCTCAAGCGCCGCCAGTTCCTCGATGCCTGGCGCAGCAGCGTCGAGCCGGCGGGGCGCTGAGGCTCCGGCCTGCCCGTACAATGGCGGCATGAGCGAATACACCATCCTGATCGCCGACGACCACCCGCTGCTGCGTTCGGCGGTGGTGCAGTCCTTGCGGCAGAGCCTGCCGCTGGCGCAGGTGCGCGAGGTGGCCAGTGCCGATGCGCTGGCCGAGGCGCTCGACGCACAGCCGGACGTGGACCTGGTGCTGCTCGACCTGACCATGCCCGGCGCGCACGGTTTTTCCGCGCTGCTGCACGTGCGCGGCTCGCATCCGGACATCCCGGTGGTGATCCTTTCCTCCAACGACCATCCGCGGGTGATCCGCCGTGCCCAGCAGTTCGGCGCCGCCGGTTTCATCCCGAAGTCCGCGCCGGCCGAGACCATCGGGGAGGCCGTGCAGGCAGTACTCGATGGCGGCCTGTGGTTCCCGGCGATGGCCGCCGAGCGTTCCGAGGCCGATGCACTACTGGCCAGCCGCCTGGCCCAGCTGACCCCGCAGCAGTTCCGCGTGCTGCTCTGCCTGGCCGACGGCCTGCTCAACAAGCAGATCGCCTACACCCTGGGGCTGGCCGAGAACACGGTGAAGGTGCACGTCACCGCCATCCTGAAGAAGCTCGAGTGCCACAGCCGCACACAGGCGGCGGTGCTGGTGAAGGCGCTGGAGCCCGAGGGCGACGCCGGCATCGGGCTGTAGTTTCCAGCCAACGGCGCAGCCCCTCGTGGGTGGACACGTAGAGCAGTTCATGGGTGAGGCCGGGCAGATGGACTGCACAGGGGCCGCTGCAAGTACATCCATGTAAGCTCGGTCGCCGCATCCATGCGGCTCACGCCCCTGCGCAGCCCACCTGCCCGGCCACGGACAGGTTCCGTGCGCATCCACCCACGGAAGAGAAAAGAAGATCAAAAGCAAAGGCAGCCTGACAGGCCGCTTTTTGCAGAGCCGAGCCCACGCTCGGCTGCTTTCTGGCCGGTCCGTGAAGCCGAGCATGGGCTCGGCTCTACACGAGCAAGCGCAGCGCGCGACCCGCTTTTGATCTTATTTTCTTCTCCGTGGGTGCAGGCCACCGAAATCTGTCGGAGGCCGGTCGGGTTGGGTGCGCGGGGGTGTCAGCCGCATGGGCCCGAGGCATGCCTCGGGCGGGTTGGGCAGGACGCCCAACCCCGGTCTTGCCGTGTGCGCAGGACAGCGCACACGAGCAAGCGGCTGCCAAGCCTCCAGGGACGGATTCACGGCGTCCCCCGCGCACCCAACCCGACCGGCCCACCCACGGCTTCTGCTTTCCGCGACCAACCAGACACCACCCACGAGGGGCTGCGCCGTTGGCTGGAAACTACCCGCGATGGCGGATCAGCAACTGACTCATCAGTGCCCGCAGCGCCGGCGGCTTCACCGGCTTGGCCATCATCCCCCAGCCGCGTTCGGCGGCCATCTCACGCAATCCCGCATCGCGCTCGGCAGTAACCAGCACTACCGGCGGGCGGGCCTGCCACAATTCGGCCAATGTCTCGTACAGCACCGGCCCATGGTGATCGCCCATGCGCACATCCAGCAGCACCAGCTCCGGTACTGCGCCTGTTGCTGCCAGCTGCAGCGCCGCCTGTGGGCCATCGGCCAGCGCCACCTCGCAGCCCCAGCGCTCCAGCAGCGCGCGGCTGGCCGCGCACACGTGCGGATCGTCGTCGATCACCCACACCCGGCGACCGCGAAGCGGGTTGTCCGCCGCCGGTTCCTGCACCAGCACCGGCACGGGAGCAGTAGCGGGAATCGCGCTGGCTTCGCCGAACGGCACGCCCACCGCGAACACGCTGCCCTGGCCCAGCTGCGAGCGCAGCCGGATCGGATGTCCAAGCAGGCGACCGATGCGATCGACGATGGCCAGGCCAAGGCCGGCGCCGCGCTGCTGGCCGTCGTGCAGGCGGCGGAACTCCTCGAAGATCTCGCCCTGCAATGCGTCGGGAATGCCGGGGCCCTGGTCGTGCACCTCGATCCACAGCATGCCTTCACGGCGACGGCAGCCGAGCAGCACGCGGCCGCGTTCGCTGTAGCGCAGCGCGTTGGACAGGAAGTTCTGCAGGATTCGGCGCAGCAGGGCTTCATCGCTGACCACCACCGCATCGGTATCGACCCAGTCGACCACCAGGCCACGCGACTGTGCGGCGATGCCGAATTCGCGCGCCAGCGTCTGCAGCAAAGGCCCGAGCCGGAACGCCTGCACTCGGGTCGGCAGGCTGCCGGATTCCAGGCGCGCGATATCCAGCAGGCTGTTGAGGATCGCATCCTGCGCGGCCAGCGCAGCATCGATGTGGTCCGCAGTCTGCTGCTGCGCCGGGTCGCCCAGCTTGCCGCGCAGCACCGAGACGAACATGCGCGCCGCGTTGAGCGGCTGCAGCAGGTCGTGCACGGCCGAGGCGACGAATCGCGTCTTGTAGCGGTTGGCCTGCTCGGCTTCGCGGCGTGCTTCTTCCAGGTCATGGGTGCGCTCGGCGATGCGGTGTTCCAGCGCATCGGCCAGCGAGCGCAGTTCGCGCGCGGCGTTCTTGTAGCTGGTGATGTCGGCATAGCTGGTGACGAAGCCGCCGTCGGGCAGCGGGTTGCCGCGGATTTCCAGCACGGTGCCATCGTCTTTTTCGCTCTCGCGCATGTGCGGGCGGCCGCTGCGCAGGTGGTTCAGGCGGCGCTCGATGGCTTCATCGACCGGGCCCGGACCAAGCAGGCCACGGCGTGCGTTGAAGCGGAACAGTTCCTCGATCGGCCGGCCGACGCGAACCAGGTCCTGCGGGAAGCGGAACAGTTCCAGATAGCGCGAATTCCACGCGACCAGGCGCAGTTCGCGGTCGATCACCACCACGCCCTGCGGCAGGTGTTCGAGGCTGCGGCTGAGGCCGCTGTCGGCATCGGTGGCGGCCTGCAGCAGGCCATCCTGCGCGGTACGCAGTTCCTGTGCATGCTGCTTGAGCAGGGTTTCCAGCTCGCGGCGGCTTCGCAGGCGATGCTTGGCCAGTCGCCGGCGCTGCTGCACGAACAGCACCAGGAAGCCCAGCGCCAGCCATGCAGCGCCACCGGTGAGTGCTGCGGCGCGGCCGGCGCCGGTGGCGGCACTGGCATCGTGCAGCAGGTGCAGGTTCCAGCCTTCGGCGGGCAGCGGCAGGCTCTGCCACAGCATCGGCTGCGGCAGCGCCGGATCCAGCAGGCGCACCATGCGGCCGCCATCGGCCAGCACGTCTTCGGTGCGTGCGCGCAGGGGCTGCAATGCGCGGTCGGCGTACTGGCGGGCGTCCAGCATCTCGCGGCGCTCATCGGCTCCCAGCGGGCGCAGCAGCCGGTAGCGCCAGCTGTCCCGGTTGGCCAGGAACACCACGTCGTGGTCGTCGCTGGCCAGCACCACGTCCGGGCTGCTCAGCCATTCCTGTTCCAGCGCGGACAACTCGACCTTGATCACCACCACGCCCAGCCGCTTGCCGTCTTCTTCGATGGCCTGCGAAAGGTAATACCCGGGCACGCCGGTGGTCATGCCGATGCCGTAGAAGCGGCCACGGCCCTGCGCCAGCGCCTGGCGGTAGTAGGGGCGGTAGCTGTAGTTCTCGCCGACATTGGTGGTCGGCTGGTCCCAGTTGCCGGCCGCCACCGCCACACCGTCGTGGCCGACCAGGGTCAGGGTCGAGGCACGGGTGACTTCGTTGGCGCGTTGCAGCTTGAGGTTCAGCCGCTGCCGTTCGCTGGGCGAGGGCGGCACGCGCAGTGCATGCAGCAGATCCGGGTCAAGTGCCAGCACCTGCGGCAAGGTGCCGAAGCGGTCGATGCGCTGTTGCAGGCCCTGGCCATACAGCTGCAGCTGGCGTTGCACCTGGCTGCTTTCCTCGCCGAGCGCGCGCCGCCAGGCGTAATGACCGGCGGCGACCGCGCACAGCACGGTACCGCCGACCATCACCAGCAGGGTCAGCAACAGCATCCGGTGGCGGCTGAGCCAGTACATGGCGGCAGTCTACGCAGGGCCGGCGGGCGTGGCGTGCACGCCCGCCGGGGTCTGACGTGGAAGGGGTCAGAAGTGCATCTGCGCGCGCAGTTCGAAGATCTCCGGCGTGCTGTGCACGCCACGACGGCTGGCGTCGACCTTCACGTAGTTGGCCTGGAACTTGAAGTGGCTGGTCAGGTACCAGTTCGCGCCCAGCGTCAGGTCGTGCTGGCGGCCGCCGAGGATGCTGCCATCGTCCAGGTCGAGACGGCTGTATCGGGCCAGCAGTTCGACCGCGCCGTAGTTGTGCGCCGGCTTGATGTTGGCCACCGCGCCGGCGTTGTACGGGCGCGATTCGCCGGTCAGCACCCAGCTGGCCATCGCGTACTGGCCACTGCCGGTGTAGTCGGGCTTGCCGTCATGACGGGTGACCGTAGCGCGCAGCGCTTCGGCCTGCAGCGAGAACGGGCCCCGGATCCAGATGCCTTCCAGGCCGGTGCGGCGGATCTGGTCGGCAGTGACCAGCGCACCGGAATCGACGTAGCGGATGTCGGTCAGGCCGGCTTCCGGGCGCGCGCGCAGGCGGGCGCTGGCCTCGTGATGCACGTCGCGGCCATCGCTGTAGCCACGCGGGTTTTCCTGTGAGTAGGCCAGGCCCAGGTGGATCACATCGCCTGGTGCCTTCACCGGCGTCCACACCGCACGCACCGCCTGGGTGGTGCCGGGGTTGTCGCCCTGCAGGTCCTTGCCGCCATAGGCCCCGGCCTGCAGCAGGTACTGCGGGCGCTCCAGCACCCACTCCACGCCGGTGCGGCGGCCTTCGTAGAAGGCCTGCACCGGCAGCGAGGTTTCCAGGAAGCTGCCGGCACGCGAAGAGGTGTTCGCATCCAGGCCGACCGGGGTCTTCATGTAGCCGAAGCGGAAGCGGCCGACGTCACGGCCGAAGAAGGCCTTGCTCTCGAAGCGCACGAACACGTCCAGCCAGGTATCGGCCTGGAAGTCGTAGTAGACCATCGCATCGTAGACGCCCTTCTTTTTCAGCGTCGCGCCGAATTCCTTGCGGCGCACGGCATCGTCGTCCTCGAGGCCACTGGCCGAGGAGAAGTCATTGTAGTCGTAGGCGATGTTGGCGGTGGCCGCCAGCTCGGTGCCATCACCGAAGGTGTACTTGGTCGGCCAGTTGTCGAAATCGGCGGCCGAGGCGAAGGCGGGAAGGGCGGCCAGCGACAGGGCCAGCAAGGTGGGATTCGGGCGCATGTTGGGTGCGGCTCTCTCAGATTGCGTGTGGACAGGACATCAACGGCCGGAAGGGCCGGAACTTTCGCAAAGACTCACCCAGCCGTTCAGCCCGGGCCACCAGCCTCCCCGGGATCGGGCGGTGCGGCGCCAGTGTAGGCACCTGTGCCACCTGAACCGGGAGGCTAGTACCAATAGGTTATCTGCGCTGGCGTGCCTGGCGCGTACAAAGGCGTCCATTGGTCGCACCTCCTGTGCGTGCTGCACAGGGCCTGCGATCAGTTTCCACGGTAACGGTTCCCGTGCAGCTCCGGGGCCGTACGTGCCTGAAAACGCCCCTTCCGGAGTCCGCCATGCACATCCCGACCGCAGCACCGGTGCCTGCAAAGCCGTTGCCGATCTATCGCCAGCTGTACTTCCAGGTGATCGTGGCGATCGTCCTGGGCGCCATCCTCGGCCATTACGAGCCGTTGATCGGCGAGAAGATGAAGCCGCTCGGTGATGCCTTCATCAACCTGGTGAAGATGATCATCGCGCCGGTGATCTTCCTCACCATCGTCACCGGCATCGCCAGCATGACCCACCTGCGTACGGTGGGCCGGATCTTTGCCAAGGCGATGGCGTACTTCCTGTTCTTCTCCACGCTGGCGCTGATCGTCGGCATGATCGTGGCGCACGTGGTGCAGCCCGGCGCCGGCATGAACATCAACCCCGCCGAGCTGGACCAGACCGCGGTGCACAGCTACGTCGAGAAGTCGCACGACCTGACCCTGGTCGGCTTCCTGATGGACATCATCCCGAAGACGCTGCTCAGCGCGTTCGTCGACGGCAACATCCTGCAGGTGCTGTTCGTGGCCGTGCTGTTCGGCATCGCGCTGGCGATGGTGGGCGAGAAGGGCAAGCCGGTGCTGAACTTCCTGGAGGCGCTGGTCGCTCCGGTGTTCAAGCTGGTGCACATCCTGATGAAGGCCGCCCCGATCGGCGCCTTCGGTGCGATCGCCTTCACCATCGGCAAGTACGGCGTCGGATCGCTGATCAACCTGGCCTGGCTGGTGGGCTCGTTCTACCTCACCGCCTTCCTGTTCGTGGCGGTGATCCTCGGCGTGGTCTGCCGCCTGTGCGGCTTCTCGGTGTTCAAGCTGGCGCGCTACCTGAAGGCCGAACTGCTGCTGGTGCTCGGCACCTCGTCGTCGGAGTCGGCGCTGCCGTCGCTGATGGAGAAGATGGAACGCGCCGGCTGCAGCAAGTCGGTGGTGGGCCTGGTGGTCCCGACCGGCTACTCGTTCAACCTGGACGGCACCAACATCTACATGACCCTGGCGGCGCTGTTCATCGCCCAGGCCACCAACACCGAACTGACCCTGGGCCACCAGATCGCCCTGCTGCTGGTCGCCATGCTCAGCTCCAAGGGCGCGGCCGGCGTCACCGGCGCGGGCTTCATCACCCTGGCCGCCACCCTGGCCGTCGTGCCGGAAGTGCCGGTTGCCGGCATGGCGCTGATCCTGGGCGTGGACCGCTTCATGAGCGAATGCCGCTCGCTGACCAACTTCATCGGCAATGCCGTGGCCACCGTGGTGGTCTCGCGCTGGGAAGGCGCGCTGGACCGCAACCGCCTGAAGCTGGCGCTGGATGGCCGCGAAAGCGAACTGCCGCCGCCGGTCGATGCGCTGCCCGAGGCACTGCCGGCCAAGGGCTGATCCAGGTGTGTGGTACCGCGGGGCCGGTCACGACAGTGGTACGGCCCCGCGGCGTTTCAGGGCGTCCCATGGCTGTCATGGGCAACGCCGAAGCTGACATCGCGGTACCGTCGCATACGGCACGGAATTGTGCGGTCGCAGCATGCTTGCGACAGGATAGCGACAGGTCCGGACGCTCCAACGGGGGTATCATCCCCTGTCCCTTCTGCCCATTCATGTAACCCACATCGATGTCCAACGAAGATTTCAAACAGGCCGCCCTCGATTACCACCGGATGTCCCCGCCGGGAAAGATCAAGGTTTCCGCTACCAAGCCCATGCTGACCCAGCGCGACCTGTCGCTGGCGTATTCGCCGGGCGTGGCGTACGCCTGTGAAGCGATCAAGGCCGACCCGCAGCAGGCCAGCGAGCTGACCGCCCGCGGCAACCTGGTGGCGGTGATCTCCAACGGCACCGCGGTGCTGGGCCTGGGCAACATCGGCGCGCTGGCCGGCAAGCCGGTGATGGAAGGCAAGGGCGTGCTGTTCCAGAAGTTCGCCGGCATCGATGTGTTCGACATCGAAGTCGACGAGACCGACCCGGACAAGCTGGTCGACATCATCGCCTCGCTGGAACCGACCTTCGGCGGCATCAACCTGGAAGACATCAAGGCGCCGGAATGCTTCGTGGTCGAGCGCAAGCTGCGCGAGCGCATGAAGATCCCGGTGTTCCATGACGACCAGCACGGCACGGCGATCATCGTCGGCGCGGCGGTGCTCAACGCCATGGCGATCACCGGCAAGAAGATCGAGGACGTGAAGCTGGCCACCACGGGCATGGGCGCAGCCGGCATTTCCTGCGTGAACATGCTGGTGCAGCTGGGCCTGAAGCCGGAAAACATCCTGGCCTTCGACCGCGAGGGCGTGATCCACACCGGTCGTACCGACCTGGATCCGGAAAAGCAGCGCTATGCGCGCGACACCGACAAGCGCACCCTGGCCGAGATCGTCGACGGCGCGGACATCTTCCTGGGCCTGTCGGCGCCGGGCATCCTGACCGCCGACATGGTCAAGACCATGGCGCCGGATCCGGTGATCTTCGCACTGGCCAACCCGACCCCGGAAATCATGCCGGAACTGGCGCGCGCCGCCCGTCCGGACGCGATCATCGGCACCGGCCGTTCGGACTACCCGAACCAGGTCAACAATGTGCTGTGCTTCCCGTACCTGTTCCGTGGTGCGCTGGACGTGGGCGCCACCGCGATCAACGAGGAAATGAAGATCGCCTGCGTGCGTGCCATCGCTGCACTGGCCCGCCGCGCCGCCACCGACATGGGCTCGGCCTATGGCGGTGACACCCCGAGCTTCGGCCGTGAATACCTGATCCCGCGTCCGTTTGACCGTCGCCTGCTGGTGGAGCTGTCGGCCGCCGTGGCCCAGGCCGCAATGGATTCGGGCGTGGCCTCGCGCCCGATCGACGACATGGGCGCCTACCGCGACAAGCTGGCCCAGTTCGTCTACCGCACCAGCCTGATGATGAAGCCGGTCTACGACCGCGCGCGCAGCGACAAGCAGCGCGTGGTGTACGCCGAAGGCGAAGAGGAAGTGGTGCTGCAGGCGGTGCAGAACGTGGTCGATGACGGCCTGGCGCACCCGATCCTGATCGGCCGCCCGGAAGTGATCGAGTCGCGCATCGAACGCCTCGGCCTGCGCCTGAAGATCGGCGAGAACGTTGAAGTCACCAACATCAACGATGACCCGCGCTTCAACGAATACTGGCAGTACTACCATGGCCTGACCGGCCGTCGTGGCGTGACCGTGGCCGCGGCGAAGAACCTGATGCGTTCGCGCCCGACCCTGATCGCAGCAGTGATGGTGGCGCGCGGCGAAGCCGATGCGATGCTGACCGGCATCGTCGGCCGCTTCCACAAGAAGCTGGGCTACGTGCGCAGCGTGCTGCCGCTGGAGCCGAAGGTCACCTCGACCTCGGCGATGACCGGCGTGATCAACCAGCAGGGCGTGTTCTTCTTCGTCGATACCCACGTGCAGGAAGACCCGACCGCCGAGCAGCTGTGCGAAGCGACCCTGCAGGCGGCCTACCGCATGAAGTTGTTCGGCATCGAGCCGAAGGTCGCGCTGCTGTCGCACTCCAACTTCGGCAGCCACGATTCGAAGGACGCGCTGAAGATGCGCCAGGTGCGCGAGCTGCTGCTCAAGCGCAACCCGCGCCTGAACGTGGACGGCGAAATGCAGGGCGACACCGCATGGGATGAAGCGCTGCGCCAGAAGCTGCTGCCGGGCTCGACCCTGCAGGGCCGCGCCAACCTGTTCGTGCTGCCGAACCTGGAAGCGGCCAACATCGCCTACAACCTGGTGCGCGTGTTCACCGATGGCGTGGCGATCGGCCCGATCCTGATGGGCGTGAACAAGCCGGTGCACATCCTGACCACCAGCGCCACTTCGCGCCGGATCCTGAACATGACCGCGATCGCGGCGGTCGATGCGCAGATCCGCAAGCAGCTGGAAGCGGAAAAGAAGGCATAAGCCTTCTTTCCCACTTCCGCTGCCCACGCATTCTTCCTCTACCCCCGCCTTCGGCGCACCCCTTCAACAAGAAGGGGCTCCTGGTCGGAAGAATGATGGCGCTGGCGCGGCTGGACGTCGGCGCAAGTGAAAACACCGGGCATTGCCCGGTGTTTTCATTTGCCGCAACGGCCGCCGAACCTGCCACAGGCGCTACGCCGCCCGGTCATTTCCCTGCAACGCCGTTGCGGCCCAATACGCCCACGCGGCCCGGCCGTGGGAAGGGACCGGACCGGCCTTCCCACCCTGGGCCCGACCAACTTTCATGGGCGAGGGTGTCATGCGTAATCGAGTCACGCGGCGATATTTCCAGCAGCTGTTCGCGCTGTACGCCGGTTTCGTGCAGTCGCGCTGAGGCGTAGAAAGCAGCGAGGTAGAGTCGACCGTTGGTCGACTATCGCGCGAAGCGCGGGGTTTTCGGGGGCTGTACGAAAGTCAGTCGACTAACAGTCGACTCTACCCAGTCGCCCCAATTCCCAGTTGACCAGCCAGTCAGCGCCGCTTGCCGCGGCGTGCAGGGGCCGGCGGCGGTGCATCCGACCGCGGCTTGGCGTACTGGGCCCACAGTGCGGGCAGTGCCTTGCCGGTGTGCTTCTGCCACAGCGCCGGTGCATAGCGGCCATCGCGCAGGGCCGTGTCCAGTGCCAGCACCAGGCCCGGGTGTTCGGCGTCGGCCCATTTCAGGAACGCACCGGTGACCCGGTAGCCGCTGTCGAAGTTCTGACCCTTCTCGACCTTGCCCGGCAGCGACCAGCCCGCGGCGGCATTGTCCATGCCGTAGCGGTCGCGTGCGTAGTCGGCGATGCCCTCCACCAGCCAACCCGGCACCCGTGCGTCGCCATGGCCCGGATAGCCCTGCACGATGTGCATGGCCTCATGGGTGACCAGGTCGATGTCGTTGGGGTGCTGCGCCAGCCAACCCGGATTGATGGTGATCGTTGCCGCCTGGTCCTTGTCACCGACGAAGGCGATCCCGGTGTAGGCCGGATCGATCACGATGCGCACCATCGATGGCGCGGCCGGGTGGAAGTCCGCACGTTCGCGCAGGTAGGCGAAGTAGAACGTATCGATCACCCGCTTGCGCTGCGGCGCGGCCAGGGCGCCACGGGCGTCCTGGTAGTTCAGCGTCACGCCGTCGCGGGTCAGCTGCGCATCAAAGGCCTGGGTCTGGCCGAAGCTGGAGAAGGAAAGGGCAACAAGGGCCAGAGGCAACAGACGGTAGCGCATAGGGCTCATTGTACGGCGCTGGGCGCCAACAGTTCGATCTCCGCCAGCGGCAGCCGGCCCGGCGCGGCCAGGCGCAGCCGGTACTCGCTGTAACGACCGGGTCTGGCGATGCGGAACGGACGGGTCTGGCGGGCAGACTCGAAGGCTTCGCCGCTGCGCTGGTCGAGCACGGTCCAGTGGCCGTTGCCATTGCGCGCTTCCAGCGTCCATTCGCCGCCCTGGATGCGGCCGTCACCGCTGGTCAGCGTATACATCGTCGGCGTGCCATTGCTCAGGCCGGTCAGTGCGATGGTCGCGCCGCCACCCAGGCCGACGGTGGTGGCCGCATCGTCATCGACCAGCGCCGGCAGGGCGCGGCCATCGGCCAGTGTTGCCTTCGCGCCGCTGCCGAGCAGGTCGTGCAGCAGCTGCGGGCGCTGGCCACGGGCGGTCAGCGAGCGCGGCACGTCATCCACGCCGCTGCCCCAGCGCGACGGCTGCGGGCCCATCACGAAGTCCAGCGTCGCGCCCCTGGCGATCAGCTCGTGCGGCACCCAGGTCTTCGTCCAGGGCGTGCCGTTGATCTTCAGCGACTGCACGTAGACGTTCTCTCGCGAATTGTTGGCCGCGTTCACGGTCAGCACCGCGCCGCCCTGCAGTTCCACCCGCGCGTGGCGGAAGGCCGGCGAACCGATCACATACTCCGGGGCGCCCATGCGCAGCGGGTACAGGCCCAGCGAGGCCAGCACGTACCACGCCGAGGTCTCGCCATTGTCCTCGTCGCCCGGATAGCCCTGGCCGATCTCGCTGCCGACGTACAGCCGCGACAGGATCTCGCGCACATGCTGCTGGGTCTTCCACGGCTGCCCGGCGTACAGGTACATCCACGGGATGTGGTGCGCCGGCTGGTTGCTGTGCGCGTACATGCCCATGCGCACGTCGCGCGCCTCAGTCATCTCGTGGATGGTGCCGCCGTAGGAACCGGCCAGTGCCGGGTCCGCGGTTTCCGGCGTGGCGAAGAAGGCATCCAGTTTCGCCGCCAGCTTGTCGCGGCCACCGTACAGCGCGGCCAGGCCTTCGCCATCGTGGGCAGCGGTGAAGGCGAAGGTCCAGCCATTGGACTCGGTGTAGTCGTGGCCCCACACGCGCGGGTCGTAGTTCTTCGCGTCCACGCGCCACTGGCCATCGGCAGTGCGGCCCTGGAAGAAGCCGGCGGCCGGATCGAACATCGTCGTGTAGCTGGCGGCGCGATAGCGGAAGTAGTCGGCCTCTGTGCTGTAGCGCTCTCGTGCGGCCGGCGTGGTCGCACGCTTGGCCAGCGCGTCGGCCATGTTGGCGATGCCGAAATCATTGAGTGCGCCTTCCATCGTCCACGACATGCCTTCATGCACGTCCGCGCTGGCGTAGCCACGGAAGGTCGAACGGTCCATGCCCTTGCGGCCGACATGGCGGTCGGGCGGGACCACGGTCGCGTTCTTCAGCGCGGCGGCGTAGGCCTCGGCCGGATCGAAACCGCCGATGCCCTTCAGCCACGCATCGGCGAAGGCCACGTCCGAGCTGGTACCGACCATCAGGTCCGCATAGCCCGGCGACGACCAGCGTGCGATCCAGCCGCCGGCGCGGTACTGCTCGATGAAGCCCTGCACTAGCTGGCCGGCATCGTCGGGCGTGAACAGTGCATAGGCCGGCCAGGTGGTGCGGAAGGTGTCCCAGAAGCCGTTGTTGACGAACAACTTGCCATCGCGCACGCCGGCGTAACTGCGGGTCGCGCTGCCTTCGGTGTTGTCATCGCTGGCGCTGGCCTGGTTGGCGTAGCGCCACTCCGGTGCGGCGGCGCTGCCCACGTTCTCGTGGCCGGAATTCGGGTACAGGTACAGCCGGTACAGGCTGGAGTACAGCGTGGTCTTCTGGTCGTCGCTGGCATCGCCGATGTCGAAGCGGGCCAGGCGCGCGTCCCACGCGTCCTGTGCGCGGCCGGCCACGCTCTCCAGCGTATCGGCGGCGGCGATTTCCAGTGCGAGGTTGTGCCGCGCCTGCTCCACCGAGATCAGCGAGGTGGCGATGCGCATCGTCACCCGCCGCTCGCTGCCGGCATCGAACTTGATGTAGCCGGTCGGGCGCCCGGTGTCGAGGCGGCCGCTGCTGCGCCAGGGCTTGTCGAAGCTGGCCACCACGTACATGCGGCTGGCGCCGTTGGAGAGGCCGCTGCGCGTATCGGTGTAGCCCGACAGCGTCTGTGTGGCGGCATCCAGAGTCAGGCCACCACGTGCATCGACGTTGTCGAACAGCAGGTTGGCGTCACCGCCTTCGGGAAAGTCGAAGCGGAACAACGCGGCATGATCGGTCGGCGCGATGGTGGCAGCGATGCCGTTGTCGAAGCGCACGTCGTAGCGGTAGGGGCGCGCGCTTTCATGGCGGCGATCGAACGACAGCGCGCGCTTGCGGCGGTCGGCCTCCGGCACGCCACGGCTGGCCGAGGGCATCACCTGGAAGGTCTGGCGGTCACCCATCCACGGGCTGGGCTGGTGGCTCAGCGCAAGCGCCTGCAGCTGCGGGCGGTTCTGTGCGTCGTTCTGTTCGTTCCAGCGGTACAGCCAGTTCAGTGCGCCGGCATCGGTCACCGGGGTCCAGAAGTTGAAGCCGTGCGGCACCGCCGTGGCCGGGAAATTGTTGCCGCGCGAGAAGGTGCCGTTGGCCTGGGTGCCGCGGGTGGTCAGCACCCAGTCGGAGACGCGCTGTGGCTGCTGCCGCGGCTGTGCGTCCAGGCGCACGTCATCAATCCAGCCAGAGACCGGCGCGCCCTCGGCACTGGCCACCTCCAGCTCGATCGCCACCACGCGGCGGCCCTTCAGCGTGGGTACGTCGCCCAGCCGCACTGCCTTGCGCGCCCACTGTTGCGGGTACAGCGTCTTCGATTCGCCCTGCGCGCGTGCGCCGATCGCCACCCCATGCTGGTCGCGCGCCGCACCGGCCGACACGCGGCTGCCATCGTCCAGCAGCAGGTCCAGCGAGACATAGGTCGAAGCGACGGTGTCCTTGCCGACGATCTCCGGCAGCACCAGCCACGACAGCGTGGTATCGGCCTCGATGGGCAGGTCGGCCTTGAACAGTTCGCGCCGCGCGCTGCCGCCTTCGCTGCTGTAGCGCAGTGCATGCAGGCCGCTGTAGCCGGCGTTGCGCTTGGCCGCGTAAGGCGCCGCAGGGCCGTTGCCGATCGTGACCTGAAGTGCACCCGCGGCCTGCGTCGGGGCAGGTTCGCCGGGCTCGAACGAGGTCTGCAGCCCCTGTGCCAGCACCGGCATCGCAGTGGTCGCACAGGCCAGGGCCAGGGCGAGTGGAAGCAGGGCGCGGCGCGGATCGGACAGGGTCATGCAAGGGTCTCCCGGAAGGGCTGGCGGCGGGCAGAACCCGCATCGGCGGACACCACGGACAGCATCGCTCCGCCCGCCAGGCTGGCAGTGGAAGAGGCGATGCCGGTCCGGTGGGGGCGGGCCATGCGATCGGGTTGGATTGGGTGGGTCGGGGTGCGACCTGGCCCGATCCTGCAACAGCCGTCGCGCGCTGGCAAGTGCCATTTAGTTCGATCCAAATGCGGGAAATATCGCTGGAGTCGATTCTGGCGAGCGAACCTGCCGGAACGACCGCGAAATCCCCGGCGCCGCCGCCGCCCGGCGTGCGGCGGGGAGATGCGAGGCATCGGCGGGAGCGCGCAAAGGCCCGTTGTGGCGCAATGTCGGTGCGGCCCAGATGCTAGAATCACAGGCCTCGCAACCCGTTCACCGACATCCGCCATGAGCCATACCGCCACCGCGCCCGCCAACGCCGAGAAGCGCTACACCGTGCACCGCAGCGATCTGCCGTTGAGCTGCCCGACCCCGGAAATGGCGCTGTGGAACTCGCATCCGCGCGTGTACCTGCCGATCGAAGACGAGCCCAACGGTGAAGCGCAGTGCCCGTACTGCGGTTCCGTGTTCGTGCTGGCCGACTAAACGGCGGCCCCTTCGATGCGCCGATTGACCGTGGTGCAGTTGCTGCCGGCGCTGCACTCCGGCGGTGTCGAGCGCTCGACCCTGGAAATCGCTGCTGCCCTGGTCGCGGCCGGCCATCGTGCACTGGTGGTGTCCGCCGGTGGCCGCCTGGTGCAGCCGCTGCTGGACAGCGGTGCCGAGCACCTCACCCTGGACATCGGCCGCAAGTCGCTGCTGACCCTGCGCCATCTGCCGACCCTGCGCCGCCTGTTTGCCGAGGTCGGTGCGGACATCGTGCACGCCCGTTCGCGGCTGCCGGCCTGGCTGGGCCTGTACGCGATCCGCGCCATGCCCGCCGCACAGCGCCCGCACTGGGTGACCACCGTGCACGGGTTGAATTCGCCCAGCCGCTACAGTGCGGTGATGACCAGTGGCGAACGCGTGATCTGCGTGTCCAATACCGTGCGCGCCTTCGTGCAACGCCACTACCCGACGGTGCCGGAAGAAAAACTGCAGGTCATTCCCCGCGGTGTCGATGTCGGCCAGTTCCCACGCGTAGCACGTGCCGACCGTCGCCCGCGGCTGGCCCTGGCCGCCGATTATCCCTGGCTGGCGCAGGTTGATGGCCCGCTGCTGCTGTTGGCCGGGCGCGGTACCCGGCTGAAGGGCCACGCCCACGCGCTGCAGCTGCTGGCCGACGTGCGTGCCGCCGGCGTGCCTGCGCAGCTGTGGATGCTGGGTACCGAGGAACCCGGGCGTGAGGCCTACGTGGCCGATCTGCGCCGCCAGGCTGCGGCACTGGGCGTGGCCGAGGCCGTACAGATCAGCACGCCTACCGCACGCATCGCCCTGGCCTACGCCGCCAGCGATCTGGTGCTGCAGCTGTCGGACAAGCCGGAAGCCTTTGGCCGCACCGTGGTCGAGGCGCTGTCGGTCGGCCGCCCGGTGCTGGGCTGGGACCACGGTGGCGTCGGCGAACTGCTGCAGCAGCTGCAGCCCGGCGGCGCGGTGCCGCTCGGCGACGCGCGCGCGTTGGGTGAACGTGCGCTGGCCCTGCTGGCGCAGCCGCCATCCTTGCCGACCCGCATCCCGTTTACCCTGCAGGCCATGCAGCGCGATACCCTCCGCCTCTATGCCGATCTCGCCGGCTGACCCCGCTGCCATCGTGCGCGACGACCGCGCTGGGCGCTGGGCACCCTGGTGGGTGCTGGCGTACGTGGCGATGTGGCCGTTGCCAGGCATCGCTGAAACCGTGCTCGGCCTTGGCGCGCTCTATGCTGCCGTGCGCATGGTCATGCGCCGGCTGCAGCGCCGCCCGCACCTGTTGAGCACGGCGGCGTGGGCCCTGACCTCGATCTTGTTCCTCGGCTACTGGCTGCCACAGGCGTTCTCGGCCATCGATGCGATCGATCCGGCGGCCTCGTGGACCAAGGCTGCCGCCGGACTTCGCTACCTGCCCTTCATGTGGCTGGTGGCGATCGCGGTAGCCACGCCGGAACGGCGGCGGCTGACCTTCGGTGGCCTGGCGCTGATCACCGGCGCGTGGACGCTGGACGCGTTGGTACAGGCGCTGGCCGGCACCAGCCCATGGTTCTGGTCGCTGGAGCACCTGAAGCTGGCCGTAAGTGGCCACGCGCTGTGCCCGGCCGACGAAGCCGCACTGGCCGACCGCCTCAGTGGCGCGCTCGGGCCCTGCAACCTGAAATTCGGCCAGGTGCTGGCCAGCCTGTCACCCTTCCTGCTGCTGCCGATGGCGCGGCGTTTCGGCAGTGCGGGGTGGTTGCTGGCCGCCGCCGCACTGGGAGGCGTGCTGCTGCTGGCCGGTTCGCGCGCCTCGTGGATCACCTTTGTGCTGGTGCTGGCCTACAGCGGCCTGCGCCAGTTCGGCTGGAAGCGGCTGCTGCTGCTGGCCCTTGTGGCAGCGCTGGGTACGGCCGCACTGACAGCGGGCGTGCCGCAGCTGCGCGAGCGTGTTGCGCGCACGGCACAGGCATGGAACGAAGACGGGCAGGGCGTTGACGAGGCGCTTTCGGGGCGCGCGCGCATCTGGACGGCGGCGGTGTGCATGATCGAGGAACATCCGGTCAACGGTGTCGGTGCGCGCGGCTTCCGTGATGCGTATCCGGCCTGCGTGTCAGACGAGGGCCCCGCCGTGTGGGGCAATCAACCGGCATTGCACGCCCACCAGATCGTGCTGGAAATCCTGGCCGAGACCGGCGTGCTGGGCCTGCTGCTGTGGCTGGCGGCGGTGGCGCAGGCCTGGCGGGCCTGGCGCTATGCACCGCCGGCGGCGCGTGACCGCGCCCGCCCGGCGATGCTGGCGCTGGCGGTTACCGTGTTCCCGCTCAATACGCACCTGGCGTTCTATTCTGCGTTCTGGGGCGGCCTGACCGTGCTGCTGGCGGCCCTGTTCGCCGGCAGTCTGCTGGCCCGCGAATCGGACGAATCTCCGCCGATGCAGTAGTTGCCAACCTTGGTGGGCTCCCCGGGACCGGCCTCGGTTCATCCGGCGCCAACCAAGGTTGGCGCCACGAGGACGCCGGCCCTTCCACCGCATCCGGTTATTTGTAGAAATCACTCCGGCCGCCGGGCTGGCGCTTGAAGCGGCGGTGGATCCACAGGTACTGGTCGGGGGCTTCGCGCACCATCTCTTCGATGGCCTGGTTGACCCGCGTGGTATCGGCTTCCACGTCCTCGCTGGGGAAATTCTCCAGCGGTGCGCCGATCTTCAGCACGTACTTCCCGCCTTCGCGGCGGTGGAAGTACGGGATCACTGCACAACCGGTCATCCTTGCCAGCTGGTGGGTGGCGGTGATGGTCGAAGCGGTGTGGCCGAAGAACGGCACGAACACGGTGTCCTTGCCACGCATGTCCTGGTCCGGCGCGTACCAGAGGAAGCCGCCCTTCTTCAGGTGGCGCACGGTCGCGCGGATGTCCTCGTTGGCGAACATCGCCTTGGCATAGCGCAGGCGGCCGAACTTCACCGCCCACTCGTACACCGGGTTCTTGTGCTTGCGGTACATGCCGGACAGGTCGACGTAGTCGCACAGCAGGCGTCCGCACATTTCCAGGGTCATGAAGTGGCCGGAGACCAGCAGCACGCCGCGGCCTTCAGCCTCCATCTGCCGCAGATGTTCCAGGCCTTCGATCCGTACCTGCGGGCGGATGCGGTCGATGCTGCCCCACCAGGCGCGGATGCACTCGAACACGCCCACGCCCAGCGCATCGAAACTGTCGCGCACCAGGCGCTGGCGCCAGGCTTCGTCCTTCTCGGGGAAGCACAGCTGCAGGTTGACTTCGGCGGCGCGGCGGCGGCTGCCGAGCAGGCGCCAGGTGATCCAGCCGACGCCCCGGCCCAGCGCGCGCTGCAGCATCCACGGCAGGCGGGCGATGGCGAAGGCGCCGAACATGGCGGCGAACATCGGCCAGTTGCGCGGATCGCGCAGCGATGGGCGGACGGCGGTGGAGGCATCTGACATGGGGCCATTCTACCAAGGCGGCCGCGTGTCTTTCCCCGGGGGCTCCCGTATCCTTGCCGCATGCGCAAAGACCCTGTCGAATGGATCCTGCGCGGCCTGTATTCGGTCGTGCTCTACATCCTGCTGCCGATCACCGTGTACCACCTGGTCTGGCGCGGTTTCCGGGTTCGTGAATACTTCCGGCGCTGGGATGAGCGCTATGCCTCCTATCCGCAGCCGACCGGGCAGCCGCGGGTCTGGCTGCACGCGGTCTCGGTGGGCGAGGTCAATGCCGCCGCGCCGCTGGTCAATGCCCTGCGCCAGCAGCGCCCGGACATCCGCTGGGTGATCACCACCATCACCCCGACCGGCTCCGAGCGCGTACGCGCGCTGTGGGGCGACGCCCTGGACCATGTCTACCTGCCGTATGACGTGCCGGGCAGCGTCAACCGTTTCCTCGGCCATTTCCAGCCCAGCCTGGCGCTGATCCTGGAAACCGAGCTGTGGCCGAACATGCTGTTCGGCTGCCGTGACCGCGGCATTCCGGTGTACATCCTCAACGCCCGGTTGTCGGCGCGTTCGCTGCGCGGCTACCGGTTGCTGGCGGCACTGATCCGCCGCGCGCTGCGCACCGTCACCTGCGTGGCCGCGCAGTCGCAGGACGATGCCGAGCGCTTCGTGCAGCTGGGGGCGGATCCCGGCCAGGTGCAGGCGCTGGGCAACCTGAAATTCGACATCGCCACGCCGGATGTGCAGGGTTTCGTCGAACAGTTCCACGCGCGGGTACCGGCCGCTCGTCCGGTATGGATCGCCGCCAGTACCCATGATGGCGAGGAGCAGGCGGTGATCGACCTGCACCGGCGCCTGCGCCAGCGGCATCCGGAGCTGCTGCTGCTGTGGGCACCGCGACATCCCGAGCGTTTCCCGAAGGTGGAAGCGCTGGCGCGCGAACAGGGCTGGAGCGTGGCGACCCGCCGCGTGGACCAGTGGCCACACGCGGCCACAGACGTGTTCGTCATCGACACCCTTGGCGAGCTGATGCCGTTCTATGCCTGCGCCCAGGTCGCCTTCGTCGGCGGCAGCCTGCAGGCCATCGGTGGTCACAACCTGCTGGAGCCGGCCGCGATGGGAACGGCGGCGGTGACCGGCCCGCACCTGCACAACTTCGCGGAAATTTCCCGGCGCATGCGCGAGGCCGGAGCGCTGCTGATCGGCGAGGACGCGCAGGCGGTGGGCGATCTGCTGCAGCACCTGCTCGACGATGCCCAGGCCCGCGAAGACATGGCGAGGGCGGGATGCACGCTGGTCAGCAATGGCCGCGGCGCCCTGCAACGCACGCTTGCCCTGGTGGCGCCGCACCTGCCACCACCGCGCGAGTGATCGCGGCAGCGCGGAGTCAGCGGCGCTGACGAGCATTGTCGTGATCAACTTCATCAATTCTGCTTAGCGACGATTTTTCTGTCGTTGCTGGACCGACCCTGCCGCTGGCAGCGTGCCTGCCATCACATCGTTGCGCACATTCCACCGATTCTGATTCCGCAGGACGACGCAGGCTGCCAGCCTGCTGTCGACCGCGCTTGGGCGGATATCAAGGGAACTTGCGATGGACGGCGACAGGGGCGGGGACGGCACGGGTGGGGCCGGACTGGGGACGGACCATCTGGCGGTGGTGGCGTTGACACTGTTGGTGGGCGGTAGCGTGATCGCACTGGTGGGCCAGCACACGGCGGCACAGGCAGGCCCCGCCATCGTGCTGAGCCTGTTGCTGGCTGCACTGGGGGCCGGCCTGGTGCTGTGCTGCCTGCAGGATCTGGTGCTGCGGTTGCCGGCGGGCGAGGGCCTGCACGGGCTGCTGGCTGCCAGCTGGGGGCCGCGGGTGGCGGGCGTGTTGGGCATGGCGCTGCTGCTGGAGCTGGTGGCGACCACGGCGGGCGTGGCGCAGTCCATGGCCCTCCATCTGCACACGGTGCTGGCCGCCGAAGGCCTCCAGCCCTGCGACTGGCTGCCGGAACAGGTCACGGCGGCGGTGGGCCTGCTGATGCTGGGCGCGCTGGCATTGCTGCCGCCACGGCGTGTGGTGCTGGTGGCCTGCGCCCTGTTGACGGTGAAGATCGGTGCGGGGGTGTTGCTGCTGGCGCTGGCGGCACGTCATGTGCATTACGCGCACTGGATCCCCTGGCTGCCACCGGCGACCGCGCCGTATCGCTTCGGGCTGGGCGGGGTGCTGGCGGCTGCGGTGCCGCTGCTGGGGGTATTTGCCAGCGTCGGCTTGGCACTGGGCTTTCCTGCGTTGCGCCGCCAGGGCGCGATGTGGCAACCGGCAGTGCTGGCGCTGGTCTCGTTGCTGGCGATGCTGCTGCTGATCGTGCTGGCAGCACTGCAGGCAGGGCTGGTCGAGTTTTCCGCGCTTGCCAGTACCCGGCCACTGTCGGTGGCGCTGGAGATGCATCCGCAATTGGAGTGGATGCTGCCGTTGTTGCCGCTGGCGGGGGCTACGGGCCTGGCCGCCCTGCAGCTGGTGCTGCTGATGCTGGCCTTGCGGCTGGCAACATCGCTGTGGCCAGGGGCGGGTGATGCAGTGGGACGCTCCCGCGGTGTGATCGTGGCGGCGGTCGGACTGCCGGCGGTGATGCTGGTGCTGTGGCTGCCGTTGGGCACCCTGCCGGCGCTGCCGGGTCCGGCAACCCTGCTGGTGATGGCGGCGCTGTGCCTGGCGGTGCTGCGGCGGCGGAATGACATGAGGCAGGGCGCAACCGGTCGCGAACTGGTGCTGCCGATGCTGGCGCCCTTGGCGGCCGCGCTGTGCGTCCTTGCGGCGTTGGAACGCCTGCGGGCATGGCCGGGCTGAGGGTTCGCGGGGCCACGCAACGGGTAGCTGCGGGCGGATGCACCGCCTGCAAAAAAGCCACCTCTCGCGACTCATACCCTAAATGTACATAGGATGCATGGGTGGCTTCCTATGTCACTGATACGTATACGGATGTACTCGATTGCATTGCTATGTATAGATGCATAGCAATGCATCGTACGGTGGAGGCGCCGACGGTGACGTCGGCGCTTTTTCTATCGGCCTTTGGTGATCGAATCTCCAAGAATCTTGCGGATCGCTCTTGCAAAGCCAACCTCAAGCACGACCCGTCCCCGTTCGTTGATGATTTCTCCGTGAGTTCCTTCCTTCAGGCCCCGCTCTTGCAGGTAGTCTGGTGATATCGCTTTCCTGAGTGCCTCGCGTTCTGATGGTGTGAACTGCTCAGACAGCGTGAATACAGCCAGAGGCGGTGCTACGCCAGTCGCCGAGATCGTGGCGCCCAGGGGGCGGCGATCAACTGTCACTTGCGTGTGGGCCTTCAGCAAATTGAGCTGCGATTTGAGCCTGTCACGTTCGGCGATGATGCCCTGCATGATGGATCGAATAGCCGGATCTTCGATACGCATCAGATATTCATCACTCGCCAAGACCTTCTTGACTCTCGGTAGAGGCGGGCCAGCGTAGGCCGCCCAAGCCTCAATGAGCGACCGGTAGTCGGCGGATGCTGCGTTATAGAGTGCTCGACCTTTTAGCACTCCTTCGGCCTCTGCCAAGCGGCCAATGGTTGAAATCGAGAAGTCTCGCGAGCCGGTGGCGTGCTGATTACTACAGATCTCATGCATCCTAGCCAGATTCGCCTGCCGATTTGAACGCCCTCCTTTTGCCAGCAGTGCGGCAAGCACAGCGTCGGGGTGCACATTCGTTGTGTCGGTCATGCTTTCACTTCTTCCAGAAGAACCCGGTCGACAGGGATTCCTTGCGCCGGATGTTGAGATACAGACAGCAGATGCGAGAGATCGACGTCGAAGTGCTGGCTGAGACGCACACCGGCGTCCATCAAACGGATCACTTCTCGTTGGCCGAGTATTGGATTGGTTGGATCCATCTGCTGAGATAGATGCCGCATGAACGCATTGCCCGCCAGTAGCTGCTCTTGTTCGCTGAGCGTCATGAACAAGGGCGGTCGGCCATCGTTGTAGAGCACGGCATCGAGAAGCTGACTTCGGCGGAATACCGCCTTTCCTGGGTCAAGATCCGGATACATCTCAACGCTATCGCATATGCCCGTCAGCTGTAGGAGTTCTGACTCTGTCTCCTCGAAGACAGCCTGTACATCAACCATTTCGCCAGCGGCAATCAACTGCGTACCGCCTTCTTGCGAATCGCCGAGGGCCAACTTGCAGCGTTCAATTAGACGCCAGCAAGCCACCAGGTCTTCTGCCAGATCACTGAAGCGCTTCATGGCGCTTTCCCACACCCGCTCTGCCTGTCGGTGTGCGTTCAACGCAACAAAGGGATGCCCGCTGTCCTCAGCGTCAGCCTTCTGCCTTTTGATATTCTGAAGTTCTTCTTCGCGCGTGAGGCAAGTGTTGCGCGCTTCGTCAAAGTGATAGGCGAGTGTGTTGAAGTGCGCGGCAAGCGCTGGGAGGTGATGTGGCTCGGTCACAAACCAGCGGCAGCGTACGCAGTTGCGACTGCCGCCGGGGACAGGTCCGTACTTTTGAGACGTTGCTGATCCCAAGTATGCCCCTCCGTTGTAACAGCCACCTATCGCACTATTGCCCTCATTCTCACTGGTATTGCCTCCAACCAGGCACAACCCATGGTGCATTGGCATCCAGCCCACTGGATTGCGTACGGAGGGATGTTGAGGGATGGCCACGGCGAGGCTAGGGACGCTATTGCAGACCGCCTTTTGAAGCAATTCTTCGTGAGCCGTATCGAGAAGGAAATTCTGAATGCTGACTTCCTTTCCTGCCTCAAGCCGTTCCGCAGCGCTATGCAACAACTTGCGAACATGGGTCGGCCCCGGCTTTGTATAGTAGAGGGTCATCAGCAGCCGACTGTGACCGACGAGCTTCTGCAGAACGGGGAACGGAACTTGTCCTTCTAAGGCCAGTGCGGTGATGAGCGAAACGCGTAGGCTATGAAGCGGAAAGAGAGTGGTCAGCCCGCAATTTTGTTCCTCCACAGGCGGAAGGAATTGAATTGGCGCACCGTTAGAGTGAGTCTCGCCTCGCTCAGCAATGCGGATTTGCAGTGCTGACAGGAGGCGGAACCAGCAGCCCTCAAGCTGGCCGGCGCGCTGCAGAGGTAGATTGGAGGATCCATCGCATTCCTCCGGCAATCTAAACAAGAAGCAGGCATCCGGATAACTACTTAGCTGTATCTCGCTTTTTGCTTGGACGTGACGTGCGTCGAGCTCTCCCCAGGCTGTTCGCCTCGAGACAGGATTGTACTTTTCCTGCCAGTTACGCATCTTCTCTAGCCAATAGAAGACGTCTTGATGGATCGGCCCACCTGCGCACCACGGCATTAGGTAGCCTTTGTCCTCACCAGCCTTCGCCATGTCAGCAGTCTTATTGGTGTTGATGTAGAGCACCGCCCCGGAGGACTCACTCTCACCTAGCTGCTGGCTACGTCGAAATACGCCTAGCTGGACGGGGCGTCGCTCACTTCCCCCAGCGAGGGGACTGGGATTCAACGTCCAAGAACCTGCTTCAAAGCGCCAAGTGTCGGCTTCGCCGGAATCAAGGAATCGTACCTGGTGAGTACGCAGTGGCAGGATTAGCTTTACGAGTAGCGCAACCCAGCGCACCGGGCTCCACATCTCCAGAACCTGTCCGCCACGATATCCCGACTTGAGTTTGCGGATACGCCATACGCAATCTGGGTCTGTTCGATCTATTTGCGCCTCTGTTACCTCAAACCAGTCAGGAGCAGTTCTACCGCGCGTACCAGCTTTCGCCCCCAGTGCCTGCTGCGCCCATTGCCAATCGCGGAAGTGTGGTCCAGCAGCAAGAATCTGGCGAAGTTCGTCGATGTATCCATAGGGCAGCGGCGAATGAACACTCTCATCACGCCTGGGTAGACCCTCTCTGGACATACGAGGGACGGGATTGTGAAACGCCGGGGATACAACCAACTGGCCGTTGTCAGTCTCCTCGCTGAACTCCTTTAGCAGCACGTATTGAAGGAAGGAATTGATGTGATTGTTGTTCTTGATGCCGTCAAAAGAGTTCGGACAAGCAGTGAGATAGAAGTTGGGCACGCTCGTGCTACGAGCGAGGAACACGCTAGGTTCGTGGGGCAACCCCTGTCGCGCAATGAAGCGATCGAAGAAGGCTGATAAGGCTCTCAGCCTGCTGGGCAGCCCCCGAGTCTCGCCTTTCAGCCATTCAACTGCCAAGATTCGCCAAGCAGTTAGGTGCGGATGCTCACGATCGAGCCATCCAAGAGATGTGTCCTGCTCGCGTCCTGCCCCCTTCTTCTTGAGGTGTGCATTCGCCCCTTTATTGATCTCAGTCATCCTTAAATTCCAGAACTCAGATTTATGTCAATCACATTGGCCGTGCTGAGTCCCCTATCTCGCATTCGTTGTGCGGCCGCCTCAAGTGCCATCAGCGCTTCACGGGTACTCGGCTGTGTATAGACCTCTTGGCTTGCTTCAGAGGAGTGGTGCATGAAGCGGCGTATATGCGCTTTTTCAACACCTGCGGTACGCAGCCGGAGGCCGTAGGCATGTCGGTGGCCGTGAGGTGTAGTACCTAATGCCTTGCCCACAGTGAGCCCGATACGCTCGCAGGCGGCCGCATGTGCCTTGTTGTACTGGGTCAGCGTGTACATGGCACCCACGGGCTGGCGGATCAGGTTGATAAAGGCGAATGGGTGGTTGCGATCAATGCGAGCGACCTGTTCCAGATAGCGGTGCCACAACTGCAGGAACCATTCGCCATACTCGGGCACAAACCAGTACGCCTGCTTGTAGTAGGCCTGGTCATGCATGCCGCCCTTCCATCCCGCATGGCGCCGATCCATGACCAAGGTGCGAGGCGCCAAGCCGAATTGTTGGGAAAGGTATTCAGCGCGGGTACCTTTACGCACCCTTCCGCGTTCGTCACGCCAGTCACTAGGAGCAGAGCCGTGGCTCGGATGGTGGATGAGCACTTTTGCCCCCTCTAGGTTGCCCGGGTCTGGAAAAACGTCCGAAATGTAGAGGTGGAAGGGTTCCGACTCGCGGAAGCCTGCGCCGTGCAACAGCAAGGTAATGAGCATGCCGCGGTAGTCCTGGCGTCTACCTGCACGAAATCCTCTCGTTAACAATTCCTCGAATCGCTCTTCGGGAAAGGCGGGAGGCTCCCCGCTCTGCACCTTCGGCAGGCGTTGGCTTCGGACACGATGTCCAGTTTCGGTTGGATGTGCATTTGCTGCCCAGGTGTGACCTAAGAACGCTTTGCTGCGGCGGAACTGATAAGCAGCCTCATCTATCTGTCGATCGAAGGCCCCACCTTGATATCGCGGGTTCAGCCGAGCAGCTTCAGGTCGTATCTCGCTTAACCACGCAAAGAAGTCCGTCAAGTGGGTAACGATGTTCGCGGCATCCTGCGGTGCGCGTGGAGCCCAACAAAGACCGCTCGGATCGAGCCCCGTTTTTCGGTCGAAGGTGCCTGTATACAGCCGCTGCGCAAAGTTCTGGAACAAACGATAGGTGTCACGCTCGGCAGGGTTGGAGAGCAGGTACTCCAGGAACAGCCGTACAGAACGGGTGACTTTCGACATCCACGTCAGGCTACGGTCATGGCTACGGTGCAAGCAATAGTCAAGAAGTGGCTCCAGCACCCCTGCAGGAGTTAGCAGTGCGGGCAACTCAGAATAGGCCCCTGTGGCATCTGTATAGATGCGGGCCTTCACGGTCACGAACATAGACCTACGCCATCTGACCGCGCATCCAGTAGATCGCGCTCAGGGACTGATGGAGATCAGGATGCCTGGCTACATCCAACGGCAAGTTGTCGACAGTCATTGGAGCATCTGAACAGGCGCCACAGTCACATACCATGTAATTTTAGGGGAGAAGTTCATGGGGCGCTAGGCGTAAAAAAGCCCCTACGAGAGGGGCTCTGGGGTGTTTCCAGGGGCTAATCCACCCCAACTATGTATCTTTAGCTGGGGGGAATAACTTGCGGGTGGCTTCTTTGTTGCCGGCAGGGCGACGGATCAGTGCGTGGTCGTTGCCGGATTGCCCGCGTCCTGGGTCAGCAGGCGGTTGACGTCCTGCAGCTCTGCCACGTCCAGCGCACCCAGCGACTGGCTCAGCAGCAGGCGGTTCTGCAGGAAGGTGTAGCGGGCCTGGGCGTAGTCCAGCTGCGCCGAGAACAGGATGCGCTGGTTCTGGATCACGTCCAGCACGGTACGGGTACCGACTTCCAGGCCGACCTGCGAAGCGTCGTACGCGCTCTGTGCCGAGACCACGGCCAGGCGACGGGCCTCCACTTCGCTGATGCCCTGTACCAGGGTCTGGTAGGCATTGCGGGTGTTGCGGTCCAGGGCGCGCTTCTGCTGCTCGTAGCCGTCCTGGGCGATGTCACGCTGGGCCAGCGCTTGGCGCACGCCGGACTGGGTGGCACCACCGGAGAAGATCGGCACGCTCAGGGTCAGGCCGATACTGTTGGTGCGGGCGTCCGGCGACAGCGAACCGGAACCAGTGCTGTCACCCCAGGTCGCGCTCTTGCCCCAGCTGCCGCCCAGCGACAGGGTCGGGTAATGGCCGCCACGGGCGGCCTGCACGCCAGCCTCGGCGGCGCTGACCTTCAGTTCCTGCGCCTTCAGCGCCGGATTCTGGGTGGTGGCCTGCTGCACCAGCTCATCGATGTTGCCACGGTTGGCCGGCACTTCCGGGCGGAAGTCGGCCGGCAGCCCACGCAGGTTGGTCACCGGCTGGCCGGTCAGTTCGGTCAGGGCCTGGTAGTTATCGGCCAGGGTGTTCTGCGCAACGATGGTGTTGGCACGCGCCTGGTCGTACTGGGCGCGTGCTTCGTGCACGTCGGTGATCGGCGCCAGGCCCACTTCCAGGCGCTTGTCGGCGAAGTCGAACTGCTTCTTCGCGGCCGCTTCATTGGTCTGTGCGGCATTCAGCGATTCGATCGCCACCAGCACGTTGAAGTAGGCCGCCGAGGTGCGCACGATCAGGCTGTCGTTGGCCGAATCGAGGGTGAAGTCCGCCGCCTTGCTCAGCTCGCGCTGCGAACGCAGGTTGTTGATCTGGGTCCAGTTGAACAGCGTCTGGCTGCCGTCGATCGTGTAGGTGCGGCGCTTGTTGGTGAACGAGCCGGAGTTGGCGTCGGCGTTCGGCTCACTGCGCGTGCGGTTCAGCTGGGCCTGGCCGTTGATCTGCGGCAGCAGGGCGGCGCGCGCCTGCACGGCGCCTTCCTTGTCATACAGCCGGGTCGATTCGGCGGCGGACAGCTGCGGATCGCCATTGCGCGCCATTTCGTAGACCTGCAGCAGGTCGGCGGCATGGGCGGACAACGGCAGCAGGGCAGTGGCCAGCGCAACAGCGAGGGATCGGCGGATCATTGCGGCTTCCTTGGACTCAGAGGTGGAACTGGGGGGCCGGGGCGGCACCACGCAGGTAATCGATATCGGTCTCGAACAGGGACTCGCTGCTGCCGTCGGCCTTGACCAGCAGGGCCTCCATCGCCGGCGAGCGGCCGTGGATCACGAACAGGCGACCACCCGGACGCAGCCACGAAGCGAACTGTGACGGCACCACGTCGACCGCACCAGTGACACAGACCACGTCAAAGCGGCGTTCGGTCTGCCAGGACAGGGCGTCGGCCACTTCCACGCGGACGTTGGTGCCCAAGCCGGACGCGTCCAGGCGGGCGCGCGCGGCGGCGGCCAGCTCCGGGTCGATTTCCAGGCTCAGCACGTCGCGCGCCAGCGCGCCGATGCAGGCCGACAGGAAGCCGCTGCCGGTGCCGATTTCCAGCACTTCGTCACCCGGCTGCAGGTCCAGCGCCTGCAGGGTACGGCCCTCGATGACCGGCTTCATCATCTTCTGGCCATGGCCGATCGGCAGTTCGACATCGGCGTAGGCCAGTGCCCGGTGTGCATCGGCGACAAAAGCCTCGCGCGGCAGGCGGGCCAGGACGTCGAGCACCTTGATGTCCAGCACGTCCCAGGGACGGATCTGCTGTTCCACCATCAGTTCGCGGGCGTGGGCGTAATCAATCGTCATGAGGTTCAAATCCAGCGCAGTGGGCCGGCCATTTTACCGGTGCCGGAGGCCGGCGGCGCGCCCAGAGCATCAGCTGCCGGGTGGCCGGGGTCGCAGTGCCGGAAGTCATCGCGACCTCCGGTTCGTTCAGTTTTGGTTATTCAGCCGTCCCGGCCCCTCGCGGCGCATAGGCGCGCAGGAAGAAGTCGATGCTGGCAGTCACGTGGGCAAGAGGGTCGCATTCCACCGGTGACAGTGGCATGCCGCACATCATATGCATGTGCACTTCGCCCTTGACCAGGGTCAGGAACTGCTCGCCAGCCAGCGAATAGTCGGTGATTTCCAGCTCGCCGCGCTCGGCGCGTGCCCGCAGGAAGTCAGCCAGGGCCTCGCAGGTACGTTCCGGTCCTGCCTTCCAGAACAGCTCGCGCAGGCGTTCGTCGGTCTCCGGCGCCATCATCATGCGCTGGATCGAGATCGCCGCATCGGACGTGATCAGTTCGAAGAAAGCCAGACCGATGCCGATCAGCTGGTCGCGCAGCGGGCCGTCCGCGTCGGCCACGAACAGGGCATCGGGCAGCATTTCAATGCACTTCGACTGCACGGCCTCGGAGAACAGGGTCTCCTTGTCGCCGAAGTGGCTGTACACAGTCAACTTCGAGACGCCGGCCTGAGCGGCGATGGTGTCCATGCTCACGCCGGTATAGCCCTGTTCGATGAACAGTGTCTTGGCTGCTTCAAGGATCGCCGCGCGCTTGCCGAGGTCCTTGGGGCGCCCGGGTCCGGCGGCCTTGGCAGCGGGCTTGGCCGACGGCTTGCGGGAAGTGTGAGAACTCATCACCACAATACTAGACCAAGCGGTTCGATATTTATACTATACCGGCCGGTTTATTAAATTGGGCCGGCAGTCGCGGCTCCCCCCTTAGTTGCAACCCTGCGTTATCAGGACGTTGACCGATGAAGATCGTGCGCTGGATGGGCGGTATGGTGTGGATGGCTGCGCTGGCAGCCTGTTCGGGACAGGAACAGGCGCCCCAGGCGGCCGTTCCGGTGCTGGTGGTTCACCCTGGCGAGCAGGCCGGGCAGGCGCCGGCGGCGTTCCCGGGCACGGTGCGTGCGCGGCAGGAAAGTCCACTGTCGTTCCGCGTTGGCGGCAACTTGGTCAAGCGCCACGTCGATGCCGGGCAACGGGTGAAGAAGGGCGACGTGCTGGCCGAGCTGGACGTGGCCGACTTCGCGCTGCAGGCCCGCGCCTCGCAGGCGCAGCTTGCTGCGGCCGAAGCCGATCTGGTGCGTGCCCGTGATGACCTCAAGCGCTACCAGGTGCTGGCCGACCAGCAGCTGGTCAGCCGCTCGCAGCTGGACCAGCAGTCCGCCGCCTTCAAGGCCGCGCAGGGCCAGGCCAACGCCGCCCGCGCCAACCTCGATGTGCTGCGCAACCAGGCCGACTACGCACAGCTGCGCGCGCCGTCCGATGGCGTGATCGCCAGCCGTGAGGCCGAAGCCGGGCAGGTGGTGTCGGCCGGCCAGACCATCTTCAACCTGGCCGCCGATGGCGGGCGCGAAGTGCTGATCGACCTGCCCGAGGCCACCATCCGCGACTATGCGGTGGGCCAGCCGGTCGAGGTGGAGCTGTGGAACCGTCCTGGCCAGCGCCTGCCAGGCACGATCCGCGAGATCGCCGCTGCCGCCGATCCACAGGCACGCACCTATGCAACCCGGGTCAGCCTGCCCGCCGATGCGCTGGCCGATGTCGAACTGGGCCAGAGCGCGCGCGTCTACAGCAGCGCCGGCCGCCACGGCACCCTGCAGCTGCCGCTCGGTGCGCTGCAGCGCGGTGCCAACGGTGCCGCCAGCGTGTGGGTGGTCGATCCGGCCAACAGCACGCTGAAGGCCGCGTCGGTCACCACCGGTGCCTATGGCAGCGAATCGGTGCCGGTGCTGTCCGGCGTGAATGCGGGTGACTGGGTGGTCGCTGCCGGCGGACACCTGTTGCGTGCCGGCCAGCCGGTGATCGCCGTGGACCGCCAGAACCGCCCGGTGCTGAAGCCGGCCACGCCGGCCGCTGCCGCCAAGGCCAAGGAGTAAGCCGGTGCGCCGCTTCAATCTTTCCGAGTGGGCGTTGTCCAACCGCCCGCTGGTGCTGTTCGCGATGCTTGCCTTCGCGCTGATCGGCGCATGGTCGTACAAGCATCTGGGCCAGTCCGAGGATCCGCCATTCACCTTCAAGGCGATGGTGGTGCGCACGCTTTGGCCGGGCGCCACCGCCGAACAGGTCTCGCGGCAGGTGACCGAGCCGATCGAGAAGGCGCTGATGAACACCGGCGAGTACGAGTTCATCCGCTCCTATTCGCGCCCCGGCGAATCGCAGGTCATCTTCATGGCGCGCGACAGCCTGCGTTCCAAGCAGATCCCGGACCTGTGGTACCAGGTTCGCAAGCGCGTGGGCGACATCCGTGCGACGCTGCCGCGCGAGATTGTCGGCCCGTTCTTCAACGATGAGTTCGGCGACACCTACGGGAACATCTATGCGTTGACCGGCAAGGGCTTCGACTACGCGGTGATGCGCGACTACGCCGACCGCATCCAGCTGGAACTGCAGCGCGTACCCGATGTCGGCAAGATCGACCTGGTCGGCCTGCAGGACGAGAAGGTGTGGATCGAACTGTCCAACACCCGGCTGGCAACGCTGGGTGTGTCGATGCAGCAGGTGCAGCAGGCGCTGGCCGACCAGAATGCGATCACCGGCACCAGCTTCTTCGAGACCGCCACCGATCGCGTGCAGCTGCGCGTGACGGGCCAGTTCAACGACATCGACGCCATCCGCCAGTTCCCGATCCGTGCTGGCGACCGCACCGTGCACCTGGGCGACATCGCCGAGGTCAAGCGTGGCTTCGCCGATCCGGCGTCGCCGAAGATGCGCTTCATGGGCGAAGAGGCGATCGGCCTGGCGGTGGCGATGAAGGATGGCGGTGACATCCTCAAGCTGGGCGCCAACCTCGACGCCGAGTTCGAGCGGCTGCAGAAGACCCTGCCGGCCGGCATGCAGCTGCGCAAGGTGTCCGACCAGCCGCAGTCGGTGGAGGAGTCGGTTGGCGAGTTCGTGCAGGTGCTGACCGAAGCGGTGGTGATCGTGCTGCTGGTCAGTTTCTTCTCGCTGGGCCTGCGCACCGGCCTGGTGGTGGGCGTGACCATTCCGCTGGTGCTGGCGATGACCTTCTTCGTCATGCATTACTTCGACATCGGCCTGCACAAGATTTCGCTGGGCGCACTGGTGCTGGCGCTGGGCCTGCTGGTGGACGATGCGATCATCGCGGTGGAGATGATGGCCACCAAGATGGAGCAGGGCTTCGATCGCCTGCGCGCGGCCAGCTTCGCCTGGGAATCGACCGCGTTCCCGATGCTGACCGGCACATTGATCACGGCAGCTGGCTTCCTGCCGATCGCCACGGCGGCATCGAGCACCGGCGAATACACCCGTTCGCTGTTCCAGGTGGTGACCATTGCACTGGTGGTGTCGTGGATCGCAGCGGTGCTGTTCATCCCGTACCTGGGCGACAAGATGCTGCCGGACCTGTTCAATCCGCAGCCGCCGAAGCCCGGCAGCCTGTCCGCGCGTTGGCTGGCCAAGCGCCAGCAGTGGGCCGACCGCTATCCGGCGCTGGCCAACCTGATCGCACCGCCGCAGCATGGGCACGACCACGATCCCTACCAGCGCCCGTTCTACCGCAGCTTCCGGCGCTTCCTCGACGCCTGCCTGCGCCGCCGCTGGTGGGTGATCGCCGCGACCGTCGCCCTGTTCGTGTTCTCACTGATGATGTTCCGCTTCGTGCCGCAGCAGTTCTTCCCGGACTCGACCCGGCCGGAACTGATGGTGGACATCGAGCTGGCCGAGGGGGCGTCGCTGCGCTCGACCCAGGCCCAGGCCGAGAAGCTGGAGAAGCTGCTGTCCAGCCGCGAGGGCATCGCCAACTATGTGTCCTATGTGGGTACCGGTTCGCCGCGCTTCTACCTGCCGCTGGACCAGCAGCTGCCGGCGACCAACTTCGCCCAGTTCGTGGTGCTGGCCAAGGACATCAAATCGCGCGAAAGCACTCGTGACTGGCTGCTGCACGAGGTGATTCCGAAGTTCCCGGACGTGCAGATGCGCGTGACCCGCCTGGAGAACGGCCCGCCGGTCGGTTATCCGGTGCAGATGCGCATCTCCGGCGAGCACATCGAGAAGGTGCAGGCGATCGCGCGCCAGGTCGAGGCCAAGGTGCGTGAGAACCCGCACGTGATGAACGTCAACCTGGACTGGAGCGAGCCGAGCAAGGTGGTGCGGCTGGTGATCGACCAGGAGCGTGCCCGCGCGCTGGGCGTGAGCAGCGCCCAGGTCAGCCAGTTCCTGGCCAGTTCGCTGGCCGGCCAGTCGGTGAGCGTGTATCGCGAAGGCAACCGCCAGATCGAGATGCTGCTGCGCGGGCCGGCCGATGAGCGCAACCAGCTGGAGCTGCTTTCCAGCCTGTCGATGCCGACCGCCAACGGCGGCAGCATCACGCTGTCGCAGGTGGCGACGATGGAGTACGGCTTCGAGGACGGCATCATCTGGCACCGCAACCGGTTGCCGACCGTGACCGTGCGCGCCGACATCAGCGATGGCATGCAGGCGCTGGACGTGGTGCACCAGATCGTGCCCACGCTGGATGGCATCCGTGCCGAGCTGCCCAGCGGCTACCTGCTGGAGACCGGCGGCACCGTGGAGGACTCGGCGCGCGGCCAGAACTCGATCAAGGCCGGCATGCCGCTGTTCCTGGTGGTGGTGGCGACGCTGCTGATGCTGCAGCTGCGCAGCTTCTCGCGTGCGGCGATGGTGCTGGTGACCGCGCCGCTGGGCATCATCGGTGCGACCCTGTTCCTGCTGCTGTTCCGTGCGCCGTTCGGCTTCGTCGCGCTGCTGGGCACGATCGCGCTGGCGGGCATGATCATGCGCAACTCGGTGATCCTGATCGACCAGATCCAGCAGGACATCGATGCCGGGCATGATCGCTGGCATTCGATCATCGATGCCACGGTGCGCCGCTTCCGCCCGATCGTGCTGACCGCGCTGGCGGCCGTGCTGGCAATGATTCCGCTGTCGCGCAGCGCGTTCTATGGCTCGATGGCGATCTCGATCATGGGTGGTCTGATCGTGGGTACGGTGCTGACGCTGGTGTTCCTGCCGGCGTTGTACGCGGCGTGGTTCCGGGTGAAGCCGGACGAATCCGGGGCGTAATGCCCCGGGTTCTGCGGCTGCACCCATCCACGCATGGCGTGGATGGATCTGCTCGCGGAATCTGCCTTCTGTAGAGCCGAGCCATGCTCGGCTGCGCTTTGCGCGATGATGGGATGAGTCGAGCATGGCTCGACTCTACAGAAACATCCCCGTAGGGCGTGGATCTACCGCAGCGGGTCGTTGCCCTGGTAGGTGCCAACCTTGGTTGGCACTGACGCATGCATCCACGCATGGCGTGGATCTACTGCAGCGGGTCTTTGCCCTGGTAGGTGCCAACCTTGGTTGGCACTGGAGCATGCACCCACGCATGACGTGGATCTACTGCAGCTGCAGGCCGGCCCGCAGCGCTGGCAGCAGCCACTCGACGAACACCTGCACGCGCAGTGCACGGTGTTGCCGATGCGGTTGCAACAGGGTCACCGGCAGCGGCTGCGCCGCGTACTGCGGCATCACCTCCACCAATGCGCCTGACTGCAGCTCGGCCTGCACGTCGTAGCGCGGAATCTGCAACAGCCCCAATCCCGCCACGCAGCACGCGATCGAGGCCTCGGCGCTGTTCACGCGTACCCAGCCGGGCATCGGCAGCGTGCGCAGCTGGCCGCCATCCTGCCATTCCCACGGTTCCACCCGTGCCGTGGTCGGCGACGCATAGTTCACCGCGCGGTGCTGCGGCAGGTCGGCAGGATGCTGCGGAACACCGTGCTCGCGCAGGTAGGCCGGCGCGGCCACGTTGACGAAGTCGAGCTGGCCCAGCGTGCGCGCCACCAGGCTGGAATCGCCCAGCTGGCCGACCCGCAGCACCGCATCGCAGCCGTCTTCGATCAGGTTCACCGCGCGGTCGGTCATGCCCAGGTCCAGTTCCACCTGCGGGTAGCGCGCGAAGAAATCCGGCAACGCCGGGGCGATGATGCGACGGCCGATGCGGCTGGGTACGTCGATCTTCAGCAAACCGGCCGGTTGCGCGTCGTCCTGCCGGAACAGCGACTCGGCGTCTTCAACCTCCGCGATCAGGCGCAGGCAGCGGGCATGGAACACGTCGCCGTCATGGGTGGTGGATACCCGTCGGGTCGAGCGCTGCAGCAGGCGGGTGCCAAGCCGCTGTTCCAGCTCGGCAATCGCCGCCGAGACGGTCGAGCGGGGCAGGCCGAGCTGGTCGGCGGCACGGGTGAAGCTGGCGCATTCCACGACCCGGGTGAAGATGCGGAAGCGATCGATCCGGTCCATTGTTCGCTGGTCCTGGAAAGTTAAGTCAATGTGGCGGGCTTTATCCGCATTTTCTGCACGATATCGTCGTCAGGGCAGGGTTGCCACCCCGGGCAGCCCCCTCCTGAGACCGAAGCCATGACCGACCATTCCCTCAAGGGCAAGACTGTGCTGATTGCCGGTGGTGCCAAGAACCTGGGCGGCCTGATCGCCCGCGACTTCGCCCGCCAGGGTGCCAGCGCCGTCGTCATCCACTACAACAGTGCCGCCACCCAGGCCGATGCAGAAGCAACCGTTGCCGCCGTGCAGGCGGCCGGCAGCAAGGCGGTGGCCCTGCAGGGCGACCTGACGTCGGCGGCAGCGATGGAGCGCTTGTTCGCCGATGCCGTGGCCGCAGTCGGCCGTCCCGACATCGCCATCAATACGGTCGGCAAGGTGCTGAAGAAGCCGCTGCTGGAGATCAGCGAAGCGGAGTATGACGAGATGAGCGCGGTCAACGCCAAGGCCGCATTCTTCTTCCTCAAGGAGGCCGGCCGCCAGGTCAACGACGGCGGTCGCATCTGCACCCTGGTCACCTCACTGCTGGGTGCGTTCACGCCGTTCTATTCCAGCTATGCCGCCACCAAGGCGCCGGTCGAGCATTTCACCCGCGCGGCGTCAAAGGAGTTCGGTGAGCGCGGCATCTCGGTGACTGCGATCGGGCCGGGCCCGATGGACACGCCGTTCTTCTACCCGGCCGAGAGTGCCGATGCACAGGCGTACCACAAGACCGCGGCCGCGCTCTCGGCGTTCACCCGTACCGGCCTGACCGACATCGCCGACATCGTGCCGTGGATCCGCTTCCTGGTCACCGATGGCTGGTGGATGACCGGGCAGACCATCCTGGTCAATGGTGGGTACACCACCAAATAATGCAGCCGCGCATGGCGTGGATCTGCTGCGCGAAATTCGAATGATCCACGCATGGCGTGGATCTACAGTAGAGCCACCCCATGGGTGGCTGCGCACAATGACCAAAGGCAGAGGCGCCACGCATGGAGTGGCGCCATCGGATCAGTTGAGTTTGGCCAGCACCGCATCCGTGGCGGCGGGGGTACTCACGGCCTGGCCCTTGGCGGCCAGGTCGGCAGTGAACACCCCATCATCCAGCACCGCGTGCACCGCCGCTTCCACTGCTGCGGCTTCGTCTTCCAGCCCCAGCGAATGGCGCAGCAGCATCGCCGCGCTGAAGATCGTCGCGTAGGGATTGGCGATGCCCTTGCCGGCGATGTCCGGGGCCGAACCGTGGATCGGTTCGTAGATGCCGACCGCACCCGGTTCACCCAGCGAGGCCGAGGGCAGCAGGCCGAGTGAGCCGGCCAGCATCGAGGCTTCGTCGGTGAGGATGTCGCCGAACATGTTCTCGGTGACGATCACGTCGTACTCGCGCGGCTTGGCCAGCAGGTGCATGGCCATCGAATCGACCAGTTGGTGCTCCAGCGCCACCTCCGGGAACTCCTCGCGGCCGATGCGCGCGGCCACGTCGCGCCACAGGCGCGAGGTTTCCAACACGTTGGCCTTGTCCACCGAGGTGACCTTGCCACGCCGCTGCCGGGCCAGGCGGAAGGCACTGCGCAGCACGCGCTCGATCTCGGCCACGGTGTAGCGGCACAGGTCGCTGGCACTGTCGGCATCGCGGGTCTTGTCGCCGAAGTAGATGCCGCCGGTCAGTTCGCGCACCACCACGAAGTCCACACCCTGCAGCAGCTCGGCCTTGATCGGCGAGGCGTGCAGCGCGGCCTCATGGGTGCGCACCGGGCGCAGGTTGGCGTACAGGCCCAGCGCCTTGCGGATCGCCAGCAGGCCCTGTTCCGGACGCACCTTGGCGTTCGGGTCGGACCACTTCGGGCCACCGACTGCGCCCAGCAGCACCGCGCTGGCGGCCTGGCAGGCGGCCAGGGTCGACGCCGGCAGCGGTTCGCCGTGGCGGTCGATGGCGATGCCACCGATGTCGTGCTCGCTGAAGGTGAAGCTGTGGTTGAAGCGTTCGGCGACGGCCTTCAGGACGGCGACTGCCGCGGCGGCCACCTCCGGGCCGATGCCATCACCGGGCAGGACAACAATTTCAGCGTGCATGCTCACTCTCGTAACGTTCGATTTCAGGGACACGGCCCAACAGATACCCCAACTGGTCGACACCTTCCAGCAGGCAGGTCTGCGAGAAGCCGTCCAGCGGGAAGGAATAGACGCGGCCGTCCGGCGTGCGCAGTTCGCGCGCGGCCACGTCGATGGTCAGCTCATCATCCGGGCGCTGCATCAGCGCCTGCACGTCGGCCTCGTCCAGCACGATCGGCAGCAGGCCGTTCTTCAGCGAGTTGCCGCGGAAGATGTCGGCGATCTCGCTGCTGACGATGGCGCGCAGGCCCAGGTCGGTCAGCGCCCACGGTGCATGTTCGCGCGACGAGCCGCAGCCGAAGTTGCGACCCGCCAGCAGGATGCTGCGGCCGGCGTTGTGCGGCTGGTTGAAGGCGAAGTCGGCCACCGGTGAACCGTCGGCCTGCCAGCGCCAGTCATTGAAGGCGGTGCGGCCCAGGCCGGCGCGTTCGGTGGTGGACAGGAACCGCGCCGGGATGATCTGGTCGGTGTCGATGTTGGTCTGGCGCAGCACCACGCTGGCCGAGGTCAAGGTACGGAAACCGGCCATCACGCCACCTCCTGTGCGAACAGCTCGCGGGTGTCGGCGACATGCCCGTTCACCGCGGCCCACGCCGCGCTCATCGGTGAGGCCAGCAGGGTGCGCGAACCGGGACCCTGGCGGCCTTCGAAATTACGGTTGCTGGTACTCACGGCCAGTTGCCCGGGCGCGACCAGATCACCATTCATGGCGATGCACATCGAGCAGCCCGGCTCGCGCCATTCGGCACCGGCCGCGCGCACGATCTCATGGATGCCTTCGGCCTCGGCCTCTCGCTTGACGATCTCCGAGCCCGGCACCACCAGCATGCGCACCCGGTCGGCGACGCGACGACCGCGCAGTACCTGCGCCACCTCACGCATGTCACTCAGGCGGCCGTTGGTGCAGGAACCGACGAACACCACGTCCACCGGTGTTCCGGCCAGCGCCTTGCCGGCCTGGAAATGCATGTAGTCCAGGCCCTTCTGTGCGGCGGCATCGTTGGCGGCCGGGATCGGCGCATCCACCGCGATGGCGGTACCCGGGTGGGTGCCCCAGGTCAGGGTCGGGCGGATATCGGCGGCGTCGATGTGCACTTCGCTGTCGAAGCGCGCGCCGTCATCACTGCGCAGCTGCTGCCAGCGCGCCACCGCAGCCTCGAAATCGGCGCCCTTTGGGCCGCGCGGGGTGTTGGCGACGAAGTCGAAGGTGACCTGGTCCGGCGCCACCATACCGGCACGCGCACCCGCTTCGATCGACATGTTGCACAGGGTCATGCGCTGTTCCATGTCCATCGCTTCGATGGTGCTGCCGCGGAACTCGATCACGTGGCCGGTGCCGCCATTGACGCCGATCACGCCGATGATGTGCAGGACCACGTCCTTGGCGCCGACACCCGGCGCCAGCGGCCCATCGACGGTGATCGCCAGCGTCTTCGCCTTGCGCTGCAGCAGGCATTGCGTGGCCAGCACGTGGCCGACCTCGCTGGTGCCGATGCCGAACGCCAGCGAACCGAAGGCACCGTGGGTGGAGGTGTGGCTGTCGCCGCAGACGATGGTCATGCCCGGCTGGGTGAAGCCCTGCTCGGGCGCGATCACGTGGACGATGCCGCGGTTGTCCGAGGCCATGTCGAACAGCTCGATGCCGTGCTCGGCGCAGTTGCGCGCCAGCGTGGCGACCTGTGCCTCGGAGGCGGCGCTGGCATAGGGCAGCGTGCCGTCCGCGGCGGCCGGCAGGGTCGGCGTGGAGTGGTCCATCGTCGCCTTGGTGCGGTCCGGCCGGCGCGGCGACAAGCCGCGTTCGCGCAGTTCGGTGAAGGCCTGCGGCGAGGTCACCTCGTGGATCAGGTGCAGGTCGATGTACAGCACGGCGGGCGCGCTGTCGGATTCGGGAACCACCACGTGGGCGTCCCACAGTTTGTCGTACAGGGTGCGGGGTGCGGAAGTCATGCGTATGCCTGGCAGAAGTACGAAATAGCGAACATCAGTAAGGAAAGCGGAACGGTCAAGTCAGCGACGGCGGGCGAGCACACGCAGGCGCACGTAGTCGGCCAGCGGCTGGCCAGATGCGTCACGCGGCAGCTCGGCCAGCAGTGCGGTGGCCGCCTCGCGCACGGTGGCGCGGGCCTCGGCCGCCAGGTCGTCCAGCAGCGGTGCGGCGAATACCCGCAGCCAGCCGGCCACGCCGGTCGGCAGTGCGGTCGGGCGCGGCGTGCACTCGATCAGTTGCACCTGGAAGCCATGCTGGCGCAGGCGATCGGCGTAGGCATCGGCCGTCGGGAAGTACCACCGGAAGGTGCTGGCGCCATGCCCGTGGGCCACGCGCGCGGCCTGCACGGCCGCGACGATCGTGGCCACGTTGCCGTGGCCGCCGAACTCCGCGACGAAGCGGCCACCGGGGCGCAGGGCGCGGCGCACGCCTTCCAGCACGCGGTCCGGAGTCGTCATCCAATGCAGTGCCGCATTGCTGAACACCGCATCGAACTCGCTGTCGAACGACAGTGCGTGGCCGTCCATCAGCTGGGCGTCGACGCCGCGCGCACGGGCGGCGATCACCAGTTCCGGCGAGGCATCCACGCCGTGGATGCGCGCACCGCTCAGGGCCAGTTCGGTGCTGAGTACGCCATCGCCACAGCCCAGGTCGAGGATGCGCTCACCGGCGCGCGGGTCGAGCAGGCGCGATACCGCACCGCCGAGCAGCGGCACGAAGCCGGCATCGATCGCATAGTCCTGGGCGTTCCACTGCTGGCCAGCGGCGCTGGCCGGGGTGGGGGTGTCGAAGGCGCTCATGGTGGGATCCTCAGGCGGTGGCGGAAGCGGGAACGTCGGTGCTGCTGTGGACGGCGGCCTGACGCTGGCGCAGCAGGCGGTTGGCCACATCCAGCCAGGCCAGCGCGGAGGCTTCGATGATGTCCTTGCTGGTGCCGGTGCCGTCGTACTCCACGCCGTCATGGCGCACACTCAGGTTGGCTTCGCCACGCGCATCGGCACCGATGCCGACGCTGTGCACGTGATAGCTGTCCAGCATCAGCTGCACGCCGGTGGCGGCCGACAGCGCGCCGAACAGCGCATCGACCGGGCCGTCGCCCTGCGCGGTCTCGGCCACGCGGTTGCCATCCGGGTCGGACAGTTCGACCAGCGCGTTGGCGCGGCTGCCGACGTCGCTGATGGTCATCGAGGCCAGGCGGTAGCCCTGCGCGCTGGAGCCGCCCTGCATCAACGTCTGCAGGTCGGCATCGGTGACCACGCGCTGCTGTTCGCACAGGCCCTTGAACTGCTCGAACACCAGCTTCAGTTCGTCTTCGTCCAGCCAGAAGCCCAACGCACGCAGGCGCGCTTCGACGGCGGCGCGGCCACTGTGGCGGCCCAGCACCATCTGCGAATCTTCCCAGCCCACGTCTTCCGGACGCATGATTTCGTAGGTGCCGCGATGGCGCAGCATGCCGTGCTGGTGGATGCCCGATTCATGGGCGAACGCGTTGGCACCGACGATGGCCTTGTTGCGCTGTACCGGCATGCCGACCAGACGCTGCAGCAGCTGCGAAGTGCCGACGATGCGTGGGGTGTTGATCGAACTGTCCTGTTCGTAGAAGGCCTGGCGGACCTTCAGCACCATCGCGATCTCTTCCAGCGAACAGTTGCCGGCGCGCTCGCCGATGCCGTTGATGGTGCACTCGACCTGGCGTGCACCGCCTTCGATGGCGGCCAGCGAGTTGGCCACCGCCAGGCCCAGGTCGTTGTGGCAGTGCGCGCTGAAGATCACGTTGGCCGCGTTCGGCACGTCGGCGACGCCGGCGATGACCTGCTGGAACATCGCGCGGATTTCTTCCGGCGTGGTGAAGCCGACGGTGTCGGGCAGGTTGATGGTGGTGGCGCCGGCGGCAATGGCCACGCGCGAAACCTCGATCAGGTAGTCCAGCTCGGTGCGGGTGGCATCCTCGGCCGAGAACTCGACGTCGTCGATGTAGGAACGGGCCAACGAGACGTGCTTGCGTACCGACTCCAGCACCTGCTCGCGGGTCATCCGCAGCTTGTGCTCGCGGTGCAGCGGGCTGGTCGACAGGAACACGTGCAGGCGCGGGTTGGCTGCCGCTTCCAGTGCACGTGCGGAGGTCTCGATATCGGCCTGCAGGCAGCGCGACAGCACCGCCAGGCTCAGGCTCGGGCGGCGCAGTTCGCGGCCGATCAGCGCCATCGCCTCGCGGTCGGATTGCGAGCTGGCCGGGAAGCCGGTCTCGATGATGTCCACGCCCAGTTCGTCCAGCGCACGCGCCATCACCAGCTTCTGCGGCGGGCTCATGCTGCAGCCGGGGGACTGCTCGCCGTCACGCAGGGTGGTGTCGAAGATGCGGATGCGCGGGGTGGTAATTCGTTCGATGGTGGTCACAGGGAAATCTCCTCGACAGCGGGTGCGACGGCTTGCAGGGGGGAAGGGGAAGAGGCGGGGGAGGCGAGGGCGCTGGCCTTGGTCGGCGAGCGCGGGGTTTCGCTGCGCCGTCGCCGCGGTTTGCGTGGCGGGCGCGGACGGATGTCGGTGAGCAGGCCGGCCAGGACACCGGCATCGATGTTGCCGCCGGACACCACCGCACACTTGCGGCGGCCGGCGACGCGGCGGCCGGCCGCCAGCGCCAACGCGCCCGCGCCCTCGGCGATGATGTGTTCCTCCAGCGCAAGCCGGACCAGCGTTTCGCGCAGTTCGGCCTCGCGCACGATCACCACATCGTCCAGCAGCGAGGTGCACAGGCGGCGGGTCAGGAAGCCGGGAATCTTCACCCGCACGCCGTCGGCCAGAGAGGCAACCGGGGCGATCTCGCGCACGTCGCCGCGGATCGCACGTGCCATCGAATCGACGCCTTCCACCTGCGCGCCAATCACGCGCACGCCCTGCGATTTCAGCGCCAGTGCAACGCCGGAGGCCAGTCCACCGCCGCCGATCGGCACGATCACCACGTCCGGCGCGTGTGCGGCCAGCTCGATGCCGACCGTGCCCTGGCCCGCGATCACATCGGCGTCGTCGAACGCGGACAGGAAGCGGTAGCCGTGTCGCTGTGCCAGTTCGACCGCGAAGGCGTAGGCCTCGTCGTAGCTGGTGCCGTGCTGGCGAACGGTCGCGCCCCAGTGGGCGACGCCGGCGATCTTGGTGGCCGGTGCGCCATGCGGCATCACGGTGATGGCCGGCACGTCCAGGCGGTAGGCCGCCCACGCCACGCCCTGGGCATGGTTGCCGGCCGAGGCGCAGATCACCGGCCGGGTATCGCCGCGCTCGCGGCCGGCCAGCAGCGCGTTCAACGCGCCGCGTACCTTGTAGGACCCGGTGCGCTGCAGGTTCTCCAGCTTCAGCCAGGTGCCGAAGCGCTCGGCATGGTGCAGCGGGGTAGGCGGCAGGAAGCGCCGCAGCCGGGCCTGCGCCGCCAGTACGTCGGCGACGCTTACGTCGCCGACATCGCTTTCCTGGCTGGCATCAGCGGCCGGCATGGGCCACCAGCGCGGTGCGGGCGACCGCCGCATGCGGGCACGGGCGGCGAAGAAGACGCCTCCGTACCGGCACCGTGGTCACTACGGTACGGGTGTTCATACGGATGCTCCTTCCACGGCAGTGACCTGCACGGACACGCAGTCGTAGATCTTCTCGATCTGCCGGCACAGCGTTTCCGCCGGGCGCTGGCCATCCACCACCAGCTGCAGGTGCCAGCGGCCATCGTCGTCGGCCACCGGCGCACCGCTGATCGCGCGCGGTGCGAAGCCGCGGCGTTCGGCCATGCCGATCACGCGCAGCAGCGCGCCTTCGGCCGGGTGCAGCACCAGGTCAAGCCGGTATTGCATTGGGGGTCTCCTGGCGGGCATGGGCGGGGTTGCTTTCCAGCATCGTGCTGTTGGCGGTGTTCGGCGGCACCAGTGGCCACACGTTGGCACGTGCATCGATGGCCACGTGCAGCAGGGCCGGGCCCGGTTCGGCCAGCAGCGCGGCCAGGCCGCCTTCCACGTCGTCGCGGTTGTCGATGCGGGTGGCGGCGATGCCGAACACCTGTGCCAGCGCCACGAAGTCCGGGTTGTCGGACAGGTCGATCTCGCTGTAACGCTCGGCGAAGAACAGTTCCTGCCACTGCCGCACCATGCCCAGCGAACTGTTGTCCAGCAGCACGATCTTCACCGGCAGGCGGCAACGCGCGATGGTCGCCAGCTCCTGCACGTTCATCATGAAGCTGCCGTCGCCGGACACCAGCACCACGGTGCGCTCCGGGCATGCGAACTGCGCACCCATCGCCGCCGGCAGGCCGAAGCCCATGGTGCCCAGCGCGCCACTGGTCAGGTGGTTGCGCGGGTGGTTGAAGCGGCAGTGCTGCGCCACCCACATCTGGTGCTGGCCGACATCGCAGGCGATCACCGCATCGGCCGGGGCCAGCTCGCTCAGGCGCTTCAGCAGCGCCGGGGCGTAGATGTGCTGGCCCGGTGCGTCGTAGCGTGCAGAGAAGCGGTCGCGGTGCTGCGCGCAACGCCTGCGCCACGCGTCCTGGTGGGCCTTGGGGGAGGGGAAGGCCGCACGCAGGGCACGGATGGCATGGCCGACGTTGCCAGGCACGGCGACATCGGCGCTGCGCAGCTTGGAGATCTCGTAGGCGTCGGCATCGATATGGACGACGCGGGCGAACGGTGCGAACTCGGCCAGCTTGCCGGTGGCGCGGTCGTCGAAGCGTGCACCCAGCACCAGCAGCAGGTCGCTTTCCTGCACCGCCATGTTGGCCGCGCGGGTACCGTGCATGCCCAGCATGCCCAGTGACTGCGGATGGCTGGCCGGCAGCGCGCCCAGGCCACGCAGGGTCATCACGGTGGGGATGGCGCTGGCTTCGACGAAGTCGCGCAGGTCCTGCACCGCATCGCCCAGCGCGATGCCGCCACCGGCGTAGACCACCGGCTTCTCGGCGGCCGCCAGTGCGGCGATGGCTTCGGCGATGGCCGCTTCGGCCGGCGCAGGTGGCGGCTCGACGCTGCTCGGCACGTGCGCCGGCAGGTGGCTGGCATCGGCCAGCTGCACGTCCTTGGGCAGGTCGATCAGCACCGGGCCGGGCCGGCCCTCGCGGGCGACGCGGAAGGCATCGGCGACCACGCGCGGCAGGTCGTCGACGCTGCGCACCAGCCAGCTGTGCTTGACGATCGGCATGGTCAGGCCGAACACATCCAGTTCCTGGAAAGCGTCAGTACCCAGCAGCGGCGTGGCGACCTGGCCGGTGATGCAGACCATCGGCACCGAATCCAGCATCGCATCGGCAATGCCGGTGACCAGGTTGGAGGCGCCCGGGCCGGAGGTGGCCACGCAGACGCCGACCTGGCCGCTGGCGCGGGCGAATCCATTCGCCGCCAGTGCGGCACCCTGCTCGTGGCGCACCAGGATGTGCTTCAGCGACGAATCCACCAGCGCGTCGTAGAACGGCATGATGGTGCCGCCGGGATAGCCGAACAGCGTGCGGATGCCTTCGGCTTCCAGCGCCTGGGTCAGCCAGCGCGCGCCGTTGGGCGGCGCGCTGCGGTGTGTGGAAGAGTTCATGGGGGAACCTTGCAAAGCGGGTGGGGGAGGGCCGCGCGGTTACGCGGCCTGTCCTTGCAACCAGACCATCTTGGCGCGCAGTTCCTTGCCCACCTTCTCGATCGGGTGCTCCAGGTCGGCCTGCTTGAACCGGTTGTAGTTCGGCAGGCCCGCTTCGTACTCGGCCACCCAGTTCTTGGTGAAGGTGCCGTCCTGGATGTCCTTCAGCACTTCCTTCATGCGCGCCTTGGTGCCGGCGTCGATCACCCGCGGGCCGCTGACGTAGTCCCCGTACTGCGCGGTCTCGGAGATGAATTCCAGCATGCGCGAGATACCGCCTTCATAGAACAGGTCGACGATCAGCTTCAGTTCGTGCAGCACTTCGTAGTAGGCGATCTCCGGCTGGTAGCCCGCTTCGACCAGGGTCTCGAAACCGGCCTGCACCAGTGCCGAGGCACCGCCGCACAGCACCGCCTGCTCGCCGAACAGGTCGGTCTCGGTCTCTTCCTTGAAGGTGGTCTGGATCAGGTTGGCGCGTGCACCGCCGAGGCCGGCCGCATAGGCCAGTGCGTACTCGGCCGCCTTGCCGCTCTTGTCCTGGTAGACCGCCCAGATGCAGGGCACGCCACGGCCGATCTCGTACTCGCGGCGCACCAGCGCGCCCGGGCCCTTGGGCGCAACCAGCACCACGTCCAGGTCGTCGCGCGGCCTGATCATGTCGAAGTGCACGTTCAGGCCGTGCGCGAACAGCAGCACCGCACCCTGCTTCATGTTCGGCGCCAGCACGTCGTCGTAGAGCTTCTTCTGCACCATGTCCGGGGTCAGCACGGCGACCAGGTCCGCATCCTTCACCGCGTCGGCCGGTGCTTTCACGGTGAAGCCGTCGGCCTGTGCCTTGACTTCGGTCGGGCCGCCCGGACGCAGGCCTACCACCACGTCGAAGCCGGATTCGCGCAGGTTCAGTGCGTGGGCGCGGCCCTGGCTGCCGTAGCCGATGACGGCGATCTTGGTCTGGGGCAGGTCGTTGGTGCTCATGGGGGAGGTTCCTTGCGGTGGGAAGAAAAAAAGAACGGCCGGTCGTCGAGGTGACGTACCGGCCGGTCAGGGGAAAGCGGTGGAGGAGGCACCATGCGCCGCGCAGGCACAGCCACCACGAGGCGTGGCGGCGGTGTGGGTCCGGGTTTTGCGTTGGGCGTTGTGCATGGTGGTTGCGTCTGAAACCAGGTTCTGAAATGAAAAAACCCGCACCGGGGCGGGTGCGGGTTTTTGAAGAGTTCCGGTGTATTCGTTGCTTACACGCTGGCTCGTCCCGCACCTGTTGGTTGGGTAATAAGTACGAGCACAAGAATCGAACGCAGCGAGGCGGCGCCGATGTCGGCGGCTTCGTTGTGGGTTCGCGGTGGCGTGTTGTGATGCAACATGTGATCGAGAGAAACACAGCCGTTTTGGCGATGTCAACCCTCGCGACGGAATTCTTGTTGGTTTCCGTTGCATCCGGCGCAATCGCCTGTGGCACAAGGATGGTTGCCGCTGAAAGTGTTTCGGTGAACCGGAATTCACTCCTTTCAGGGCGGTTTTTGCGCGGAATCCGGCGGATCCTCGCCTTGCTGGGTGCGGACCTTGCACACCCACCCCAGGATCAACGTCCATGACCTCTGCCCGATACCCCAGGATGGCCGCAGCGGCGAAGATCGGGGGACCACCCTTCCATCGGAACCCGACCGTGTCCCGACGCCTTGCCCGTTCCCTGCTGGCCGCCGCTGTACTGGCCGCTGTGCCCGCACTGTCTTCGGCCGCCGACCGCATCACCGGCCACACCTTTGCCACCCGTTCGGAGGTGATCGCCCCGCATGCGATGGCCGCTACCTCGCAGCCGCTGGCCACCCAGATTGCACTGGACGTGATGAAAGGGGGAGGCTCGGCGGTGGACGCGGCGATCGCCGCCAACGCCGCGCTTGGCCTGATGGAGCCGACCGGCAACGGCATCGGTGGCGACCTGTTCGCCATCGTCTGGGACCCGAAGACGCAGAAGCTCTACGGCTACAACGGTTCGGGGCGCTCGCCGAAGTCGCTGACCCTGGCCGAGTTCCAGCGACGTGGCCTGAAGGACATCCCGGCTACCGGCCCGCTGCCGGTCTCCGTGCCCGGCGCGGTCGACGGCTGGTTCGCGCTGCACGACCGCTTCGGCCGCAAGCCAATGGCCGACAACCTGGCGCCGGCCATCCGCTACGCGCGCGAGGGCCATCCCGTCGCCGAGGTGATCGCCTACTACTGGGACCGCTCGGTGCCCAAGCTGTCGCAGTACCAGGGCTTCAAGGAGCAGTTCACGATCAACGGCCACGCCCCGCGCAAGGGCGAGATGTGGAAGAACCCGAACCTGGCCAGCACCCTGCAGCAGATTGCCGACGGCGGACGCGATGCCTTCTACAAGGGCGCCATTGCCCACACCATCGGCGATTACTTCAAGGCCAATGGTGGCTACCTGAGCTACCAGGACATGGCCGACCACCAGGGTGAGTGGGTCGAACCGGTCAGCAGCAACTACCGTGGCTACGACGTGTGGGAGCTGCCGCCGAACAGCCAGGGCATCGCCGCGCTGCAGATCCTCAACGTGCTGGAAGGCTACGATTTCTCGAAGATCCCGTTCGGTTCACCCGAGCACGTGCACCTGTTCGTCGAAGCGAAGAAGCTGGCCTTCGCCGACCGTGCGCGCTTCTATGCCGACATGGCCTTCCAGCCGGCGCCGGTGCAGAAGCTGATCTCCAAGGAATACGCCGCGCAGCGCCGCGCACTGATCTCGATGGACAAGGCGCTGAAGGAAGTGCAGCCGGGCACGCCGAAGCAGCTGGAAGAAGGCGACACGATCTACATGACCGTGGCCGACGCCGACGGCATGATGGTGTCGTTGATCCAGTCCAACTACCGCGGCATGGGCAGCGGCATGGCGCCGCCGGGACTGGGCTTCATCCTGCAGGATCGTGGCGAGATGTTCGTGCTGCAGAAGAACCATCCCAACGGCTATGCACCGGGCAAGCGGCCGTTCCAGACGATCATCCCGGCGTTCATCACCAAGGGCGGCAAGCCGTACGCCAGCTTCGGCGTGATGGGCGGCGCGATGCAGCCGCAGGGCCACGCGCAGATTGTGATGAACCTGGTGGATTTCGGCATGAACCTGCAGGAAGCCGGTGACGCACCGCGCATCCAGCACGAGGGCTCGACCGAACCGACCGGGCAGGCCACGGCGATGACCGACGGTGGTGAAGTGAATCTGGAAACCGGCTTCCCGTACGAGACGGTGCGTGCGCTGATGCGCAAGGGGCATCGCATCGTGTTCGCCGATGGGCCTTATGGCGGGTACCAGGCGATCATGCGCGACCCCGAGAGCGGGGTTTATTACGGAGCTTCGGAGAGTCGCAAGGACGGGCAGGCGGCGGGGTATTGAGGGTTCCCGGCCACCGGGCTGAGCCCCCTCTGCGGTGGGTTCAGAAGCGGAATAGCTTGTTGGGCCGGGTGGGTAGGCTGTTCGGGGGACGCCGCAAGTACGTCCTTGTAGGCTTGGCAGCCGCATCCATGCGGCTGACACCCCCGCCCAGCCCACCCACCCGGCCTCTGACAGTTTTCTGCGGCCGCCACCGCAGGAAGAAAAAAGAAGATCAAAAGCAACAGCAACAGCAACAGCCGCGTGCTGATGGTTGGGGTCGGATCCGTTTTCCGCAGGAAAACGGATCCGACCCCTTCTTGTTTTCCCGATACACCTCATCCACGCATGGCGTGAAGAACCAACCGTCACCGGAAATCTGTCGGGGGTGGGGCGGTGTGGGTGGGCAGGACCGTTGGCGCCATGGATGGCGCCATCGAGCCCCCAAGGAGGGGTTCACGGCGTGTCCTGCCCACCCACACCGCCCCGCCAAACCTTCAGCATCCCAGAGCCGGTTTAGACGTTGCCGTTGCTTGAAAAAAGCAGTGCAGCCGCAGGCTGCAAAACACCCTCAATCCTGATCGTGCGCGCGTGCGGCCTCGGCCTGGGTCTCCTCCTGCGCCGCCATCTCGCGCGCGATCCACGCATCGATCATGTGCCGCTGGCGCTGCGCCTGCCGCCGCTCACGCGTGTACTCCTGGTCGAGCACGCGGTACAGCGACACCATCACCAGCACCATCAGCAGCGCGAATGGCAACGCCGCAATCGTGATCATGCCCTGCAGCGCATCCAGGCCACCGGCCAGCAGCAAGGCCGCTGCGATCAACGCCACCGCAATGCCCCAGGCCAGCTTGCGCTTCAACGGAGGATCGCCTGCTTCGTCAGTGGACATGCTGGCCAGCACCAGTACCGCCGAGTCGGCCGAGGTCACGAAGAAGATCATCAGCAGTACCAGTGCGATGCACGACAGCAGCAGCGGCAGCGGCATGCTGTCGAACAGCGTGAACAGCACGGTCTCGTAGCCATTGCCCAGCGCCTGCACCAGGTCGGCATGGCCGAAGATCTGTGCCCACAGCGCGGTGCCGCCGAATACCGCGAACCAGAAGAAGCCCAGCAGCGTCGGCGCGAGCACTACGCCGATCACGAACTCGCGCACGCTGCGGCCGCGCGAGATGCGTGCGATGAACGACCCCACGAACGGTGCCCACGAGATCCACCAGGCCCAGTAGAAGATTGTCCAGTCCGCCACCCAGGTGCTGCCGGAGAACGGTGACATGCGCAGGCTCATCGTCACCAGCTGGTTGAGGTAGGAGCCCAGCGTGGTGGTGAAGGTATCGAAGATGAAGCCGGTCGGCCCCAGCACCAGCAGGATGGCGGCCAGCAGGGCAGCCAACGCCAGGTTGAAATTGGACAGCCACTTCACACCTCGCTCCACGCCACTGGCGGTGGAGGCCATGTACAGCACGAAGGCGACGGCAATGATGGTCATCTGCACTGCGACGGTAGCCTGCACGCCGAACACGCGCTCGATGCCGGCGGCGATCTGGATGGTGCCGAAGCCCAGCGTAGTCCCGACACCGATCGCGGTGGCGACCACTGCAGCGATGTTGACCGCCCTACCGATCCAGCCGCGATGGTGGCGGCCGATGATCGGCTGCAGCATGTCGCTGACCAGGCCGCGGCCGTTGCGGTTGAACTGGAACCAGGCCATTGCCAGCCCGATCAGCGCATAGATGGCCCACGGATGCAGGCCCCAGTGGAAGAATGCATAGCGCATCGAGGCGCGTGCCGCATCCAGGCTCTGCGGAGCAAGCCCTTCCGGTGGCTTGCTGAAGTGCGAAATGGGCTCGGCGGCGCCCCAGAACACCAGGCCGATGCCCATGCCGGCGGCGAACAGCATCGACATCCAGCTGGCTCGCGAGAACTCGGGCTCGGCGTCTTCGCCACCGATGCGCAGGTTGCCGAAGCGACCGAAAGCCAGGTACATCAGGAACACCAGGGCCAGGAATACCACCAGCAGGTACAGCCAGCCGACGCTGCGGATGACTTCTGCCAGCATCGACTGCACCACGGCATTGAAGGGGCCTGGTGCAATACCGGCAAGCAGCACCAGCAGGAGAACCAGTGCGATGGAAACGCGAAACACCATGAAGGAGCTTCTCCGATCAAGGGATTGAGGGGAGCGAGCAGAGCTTGCAGCGAAGGACCGGCGGCATGCAGCGCGAACCGGGCAGGGGCCGCGTCGGCGGCGAAGGACGCATCGGTCGCTGGAGGGCGACGGACGTGCACGTTACTGAACGCGACGTCATGGTTCTGTTAACGAACAACGATCCGGATCAGATCCGCTTTCCACAGGAAAGCGGATCTGACCGCGGGGGCAACTCCCGGAGCGGGCGGTCTATGCTCTAATGCACGCCAAGAAGCGGGGGTACCGCGGCCATGTGGCCACGGTTGAGACAGTCCCTTGGAACCTGATCCGGCTCATACCGGCGTAGGGAAGCTTTGCAGTGCAGCCGTGCCCGGACACCGCCCAAGGACCGTCCGTGCGCGGTCGCAGTGCGCCGCCGCTTCGTCCCTGACCTTCCTGGACGATGCCCGATGAACGCACAGCTCTCCGCCCTGCAGCAACAGGCCCAGCAACTCTCCGAATCCGTGACCCGGCCCATTCCCGGCTCGCGCAAGATCCACGTACCCGGTTCGCGTCCGGATCTGCAGGTGCCGATGCGCGAGATCGCGTTGACCCGCACGCCGACGCTGTTCGGCGGCGAGGAGAATGCACCGGTCACGGTCTACGATACGTCGGGCCCGTACACCGATCCGGACGCGCGTATCGATCTGTCCGCGGGCCTGCCGGCGCTGCGTCGTGGCTGGGTGGAGGAGCGCGGCGATACCGAACAGCTCGACGGCCTGAGTTCGTCGTTCGGCCGCGACCGCGAGCACGATCCGAAGCTCGATGCTGTGCGCTTCCCCACACGCAGCCTGCCGCGACGTGCACGTGCAGGCGCGAACGTCACCCAGATGCACTATGCGCGCCGCGGCATCATCACGCCGGAAATGGAATTCGTCGCCATCCGCGAAAACCAGCGGCTGGACGCGATCCGCGATGCCGGCCTGCTGCAGCAGCACCCGGGCGAGGCGTTCGGCGCCTCGATCCAGAAGATCATCACGCCGGAGTTCGTGCGCGATGAAATCGCGCGCGGCCGCGCGGTGCTGCCCAACAACATCAACCATCCGGAAAGCGAGCCGATGATCATCGGCCGCAACTTCCTGACCAAGATCAACGCCAACATCGGCAACAGCGCGGTGTCCTCGGGCATTGCCGAAGAGGTGGAGAAACTGGTGTGGGCGATCCGCTGGGGTGGTGACACCGTGATGGACCTGTCCACCGGCAAGCACATCCACGAAACCCGCGAGTGGATCATCCGCAACTCGCCGGTGGCGATCGGTACCGTGCCGATCTACCAGGCGCTGGAGAAGGTCGACGGCCGCGCCGAAGCGCTCACCTGGGAGATCTTCCGCGACACGCTGATCGAGCAGGCCGAGCAGGGCGTGGACTACTTCACCATCCACGCCGGCGTGCTGCTGCGCTACGTGCCGCTCACCGCCAAGCGCGTGACCGGGATCGTCAGCCGTGGTGGTTCGATCATGGCCAAGTGGTGCCTGGCGCACCACAGGGAGAATTTCCTCTACACGCACTTCGAAGACATCTGCGAGATCATGAAGGCCTATGACGTGACCTTCTCGCTGGGTGACGGCCTGCGCCCGGGCTGCATCGCCGATGCCAACGACGCGGCGCAGTTCGGTGAGCTGGAGACGCTGGGTGAGCTCACCAAGATCGCCTGGAAGCATGATGTGCAGACCATGATCGAAGGCCCCGGCCACGTGCCGATGCAGCTGATCAAGGAGAACATGGACAAGCAGCTGCGTGAATGCGGCGAAGCGCCGTTCTACACGCTGGGGCCGCTGACCACCGACATCGCGCCGGGCTACGACCACATCACCAGCGCGATCGGTGCGGCGATGATCGGTTGGTTCGGCACGGCGATGCTCTGCTACGTGACGCCGAAGGAACACCTCGGCCTGCCCAATCGCCAGGACGTGCGTGACGGCATCATGGCCTACCGCATCGCCGCGCATGCGGCCGACCTGGCCAAGGGCCATCCGGGCGCGCAGGTACGCGACAACGCACTGAGCAAGGCGCGCTTCGAGTTCCGCTGGGAAGACCAGTTCCACCTTGGCCTGGATCCGGAGAAGGCCAGGGAGTTCCATGACGAAACGCTGCCGAAGGATGCGCACAAGCTGTCGCACTTCTGCTCGATGTGCGGCCCGCACTTCTGTTCGATGAAGATCACCCAGGATGTGCGTGACTACGCCGAGGCCGGCATGAAGGAGAAGTCGGAGGAGTTCCGCGCCGCGGGTGCCGAGGTCTACCACCAGGGGTGATGCGCAGACGGTGGTGCCGGCCCGCGGCCGGCACTACCGCTCATCACGCCGCTCCCGGCTATCCTCCGCCCATCATCCCGGGGAAAGGACACCATGCCTGTTGCCATGACCACCCGTTGGCTGGCCATTGCCCGCCGGCATCCTTCGGCCTGGTTGCTGGGCGCGCAGCTGCTGGCGGTGCTGCTGTATCCCGCGCTGGATGACACCGCCGCCGGCCGCGCGGCACTGGGCATGTTCGGCATGGCGGTACTCGGCCTGGCGCTGTGGGTGGTCCAGCGCAGCCCGCTGGGCACCTGGCTGGCGCTGTTGCTGGCCATTCCCTCGGTGGTGTTCTCGTTGGCAGGCGCATTGCTCGAGCGCACCGCATTGCTGACCACCGCGCAGGTGCTGGAGAGCCTGCTGTACTTCTACACGGCTGGCGCCCTGATTGCCTACATGCTCCAGGATCACAAGGTCACCCGCGACGAACTGTTCGCAGCTGGCGCAACCTTCACCCTGCTGGCGTGGGCGTTCGCCTTCGCGTTCGCGGTGTGCCAGCAGTGGTATCCGGGCAGTTTCCAGGGCACCGGCGGGCAGGCGCAGCGCAGTTGGATGGAGCTGCTTTATCTCAGCTTCAGCTTGCTGTCTGGAGTCGGCTTGAGTGACGTCGTGCCGCTTCATCCACAGGCACGAGCACTGGTCATGCTGGAGCAGTTTTCCGGCGTGATGTACGTGGCTTTGGTGGTTTCGCGGCTGGTCGGATTGACCATGCTGCGGCGCATGTGAAAATGAACGCCAGATAAAAATTTCGCGCCCAAGAGGGCGCGAATGATGTCGCGAATTATGTGAATGCGTCGGCGAGAGAGAGCCTGATGTCGACCACGCGATAGGCGAGGTAACTTGCATAGGCTAGTATTCGCGCGCTCGATTGTTTTTGCGGTATGCGCCGATGCTTTGTGCGGAGTCTGGCTTTTCGCTGTTCCCAGGACGGGACCGTAACGAAGGCAAACACTGCCCGGGACCTGTCTCTACTGTGTAGCAGAAAATGAACAGCAGTGAAATACAGCCACCCGTGTCCGATCGGATACGGATAGGAGAGTGCATCGTCACTCTGTCCTCGCGCGAAGTCGAGGTCGTCGGTGCGCGTCGTCCGCGCCGGCTGACGCCGAAGGCGCTGGGCGTGCTGCGCGTGCTGCTGCGGCAGCCGGGCCGTGTGGTCACCCGCGACGAGTTGTTCGCCGAGGTGTGGCCGGACACGCTGCCGACCAACGATGTGCTGACCCAGGCCGTTACCCAGCTGCGCAAGGCGTTCAGCAACGACGACGACAGCGGCCAGGCCTACATCGAGACCATTGCCAAGACCGGCTATCGGCTTCTGGTACCGGTACAGGCGCTGGACGATGCGGAGCCGTCGGCTGCGGGCTTGCCTGACGACGAAGGTGTGGACGTGCAGCCCGCACTCGCCGCCGCTGCGGTGCTGCCCGCGCGCGCGCAGGAATCGCGCCGCCGCTGGCGCCATGTCCGCCGCCGCGTGCTGCTGGCGCTGGGCGTGTTGATGCTGGCCACGCTGCTGGTGATGACCACGCTGCTGCTGCGCCGCGCACCGGCCAGCAGTTCGCCGGTGGAGGCCGCCGTGGAGAACGGCACGCGGGTGATCGGCAGCCCCCAGCGTCCCTATCGGTTGATCACCGCAACCAGCGGCTTTGAAACCTATCCCACGCTGTCACCGGATGGTTCGCTGGTGGCCTATGAAGGCGCCAACGAAGATGGCAATGGCGGTGGTGCGATCAAGGTACAGACCTCCGGCAACGCGCCGGCGCGCCAGTTGCTGGCGCCGCCGGCCGGTGCCGTCGATCGATTCCCGAACTGGTCGCCGGATGGTCGCGAAATTGCCTTCGCACGGTTCTCCGCCGACGGTGGCTGCCAGGTGCTGATCGCCAGCGCAACCGGTGGCGCCCTGCGCCAGGCCACGCGCTGCGATGGCACCGAGCTGCTCAGCTTCGACTGGACGCCCGATGGTCGCGGCCTGGTGTTCGGCAGCATGGTCGGGCGCTACGCGCACCGTGGCATCCGCGTGCTGGACCTGGCCAGTGGTCAGTGGCGCGCGCTGGCGTACAGCGTCGACCAGGACGACTTCGACTACGCACCGCGTTACTCGCCCGACGGGCAATGGCTGGTGTTCGTGCGCAATCCGCAGCTGGGCGATCTGTGGCGGGTGCCGGCCGCGGGCGGTACGCCCGAGCAGTTGACCAACGAGGCGGCAGAGCTGCGCGGATGGGCCTGGCTGGACGATGGCCGCACCATCGTGTTCGGTCGCCGCGTGGACAGCGAGGCGCGGCTCTATTATCTGGACGTCGAGCGGCACACGCTGCGCGATGCCGGCCTGGATGATGCGCAGTGGCCCGCCGTGTCGCGACGTGGCGGGATGCTGGCCTTCGTCCACCGGCGCGCGCAGTTCGGCGTGTTCAAGGTGCCGGTGCAGGGCAGCGGCGCGCCCGAACGCCTGTTTGCATCCAGTGGCCGCGATGGGCAGCCGATGGCAGCGCCCGATGGCCGCCAGCTGGTCTTCACCTCGGATCGCTCCGGCAGCTTCGCCCTGTGGTGGGCGGACATGCAGCGGCCGGATTCGCTGCGCCCCATTGAAGGGCTGCGGCCGGAAGCGCGGCAGGCACCGGACTGGTCGGCCGACAGCCGCCAGCTGCTCGTGGTCGGCCGCGACGCGCATGGGCGCACGGTGGTCTACGAGATCGCGCCACGCGATGAACGCCTGCAACCTTTGCCGGTCCCGGCCGAACAGCCGCTGCAGGCCCTGTATGGCGCGTCGCCGGAGCAGTTGTTTGTGGTCGAGCGCGATGCCGACCAGCGCACCCGGTTGAGTCTGTTCGACCGCAGCACCCAGCCCTGGCGCCGGTTGGCCAGCATCGAAGGGGTGTCGCAGGCGCGCTTCGACCGCAGCAGTGGCCGCGTGTTGTTCACCCGCCTGGCCGCAGGTGGCCTGTGGTCGGCCGACGCCGCGTTGTCGTCGGGCAGCGTGCAGCAGATCAGCGATGACCGGCCCAGCCGCTGGCGATACCGGGCCTGGACCGTGGCCGGCAACACTGGCGTCGGTTACCTCGGCACTTCGAGCACGTGTGGCACCACCTTCGTGCGCATCCTGCCCGGCCGCGCGGAGCCGGAACGCTGCCTGGATGCGGAGCGGCTCAGCGCCGGCAACGGACTCAGCGCCAGCGCTGACGGGCGTGACCTGTTCGTGGCGATGGCGGTCAGCGATGGTGCCGACATCGGTGTGATGCGGTTGCCCGAACGCCCCCCCGCGCTGTTCCCGGCGTTCTCCAAGTTGTTGTTTTTCAGTGGAAATGGGCCTTCGTAATTTCTTCGTCTGGATCTCGTCGCGAATTCGTGGCGATCTCGTCGGGCTTTCCTGACGCGGTGCCGCCTGATTAGGCAAAACGGAGTCCTGTACTAGGCAAATCCGTGGTGCCCCCATGCGTCAACTCTCGCTGGCCGATCGCGGCCAAACCGTCTCCCTGGACCGGTCGCTCGACGATGTCACGCCGACCTGCCTGGGCGTGGCCCGGCTGGGCAGCCTGCAGACCGCCGGCTCCAGCTTCACTGTCTGGATGCAGGTGCGTGGCAGTTCGTGGGTGGAGGCCAAGGAAGGGCGATTCCGCCTGCGCCAGGGCGAGTGGATCGCCTTCGAGAAGGAATCGCGGCCGTTGGTGCAGGCCGGTCGCAACGGGTTGTGCGTTGGCCTGAACCTGAACGTTGAAGCGCTTCGCGTGCTGACCGAGATGGCCGACTGTGGCCTGTATGCCGGTCGTGGCCGCATGAACCGCAGTGACGCCCGCGTTGCGCTGCGCTTGTGGCGCGATGCGCTGGCCAGCGGCCAGCCGGCCCAGGCCTTGCGTCCGCTGCTGCTGCACCTTGCTGGACTGCAGCGCGGCCTGGCCGACAACGTGCAGCGCTGCCCGGGCCGCTCGCGCAGCCGCAAGCGCCAGGTGTTCGGCCGCATGCAGCGTGCGCGCCTCTATCTGGAAGGCAACAGCCACCGGGTGGTGCGCATCGGCGAACTGGCCGAACTGACCAACTTCTCCAGCTGGTACCTCTCCAAGACCTTCCAGAGCCTGTACGAGGAAAGCCCGCAGTCGCTTTCGGCACGACTGCGCCTCGAACGCGCCGCCGACCTGCTGCGCGACACCGACATGATGGTGGGCGAGGTCGCCGCCGCCAGCGGCTTCGACAACTGCTGCAGCTTCGCGCGTGCGTTCCGCGCCCGCTACGGCCAGTCCGCGTCGCGCTTCAGGGAGAACGGCGGCTTGCTCCCGCCAAAATCCGCAAAGTCTCCGGTTGGTTCGCGCAAATACAGCGCTGCAACGCAATCGTAACGTGCTGGGGTGTTTTAACACGCTGCTAACACGTACCTTGGAGAGATAGATGAACGTTCGTAATCCCGCAGTGCGGTTCGGCTTGCTGCCGGCCGGCATTGCGCTGGCGCTGGCGCCGGCCTTTGCTTCGGCTCAGGAAGCAAAGGGCACCACCGACCTGGACCGCATTTCGGTCACCGGCTCGCGCATCCGCGGCGCCTCGGTGGAGACCCAGCAGCCGATCCTGACGATGACCCGCGAATCCCTGGAAAAGCAGGGCTTCTCGAGCGTCGCCGACGTGCTGAACAACCTGACCTCGGCCGGTTCCCCGGCCATTTCGCGTTCGGAGTCGCTGGCTTCGGGCGAGAACGTGGGCGGCTACTACGTCGACATCCGCAACCTGGGCGCCGAGCGCACCCTGGTGCTGATGAACGGCAAGCGCCTGGGCGCTTCGACCTCGGGTCTGCAGGACCTGAGCCAGATCCCGATGTCGGCCGTTGAGCGCATCGAGATCCTGAAGGACGGCGCCTCGTCGATCTACGGTTCCGACGCCATTGCCGGCGTGGTCAACGTGATCACCCGCAAGAACTTCGACGGCGGCGAAGCCAATGTCTACGTCGGCCAGTACGGCAAGGGCGACGGCGACAGCGAAACCTATTCGATGACCCTCGGTGCCCGCGGTGAGCGCGGCAGCCTGACCCTGTCGGCCGAGTACTCGAAGCAGGATCCGGTGTGGGCCAAGGACCGCTGGTACAGCCGTGACGGCTCGCTGGGTCCGAACTCCACCTCGGCTGATTGGAGCCCGATCAGCCAGAACGGCAGCTGGTGCAACCCGAAGCTGTACGACTGCAGCAAGTCGAGCGCGGTGTGGCAGACCCTGAACCCGGGTGGCAATCCGAAGAACCCGAACGACTACCACGCGATCACCGAAGACGAGTTCGCCAACTCGAACGAGCAGATGACCCTGCTGACCGGTGTGAAGCGCAAGTCGGTCTACATCAACGGCACCTACGACTTCACCGATTCGATCAGCCTGAACACCGACGTGCTCTACAACGAGCGCCAGACGTTCCAGCAGATCGCCGGCTATCCGTACCAGTCCGCTTCCAAGTCGATCAACACCCCGCTGTCGGCAGACAGCGCCTTCAACCCGGTTGGCCAGGACGTCAGCTTCCGCCGCCGCCTGTGGGAAGTGCCGCGTACCACTGACAGCCAGCTGAAGACCCTGCGCTTCGCTCCGACCCTGACCGGCTTCTTCGAGCTGGGTGGCAAGACCTTCGACTGGGATGTCGGCGCGCTGTGGAACCGCAACGAGTCGATCAAGAGCAACCGCGGTGACATGAGCCTGATCGGCGCGCGTCAGGCGCTGGGCCCGTCGTTCATCGATGCCGGTGGCGTTGCCCGCTGCGGCACCGCCGCCAACCCGATCCTGGGCGATTGCCGCCCGTGGAACCCGCTGCTGCCGTACGGCGTTGAGGGTCAGGGCTCGCTGGCGAACCAGGAGCTGCAGGACTTCCTGTTCCCGACCTTCACCACCCGTGGCGTCACCAAGACCACCAGCTTCACCGCCAACCTGTCGGGCGCCATCGTGACCCTGCCGGCCGGCGACCTGGGCTTCGCCCTGGGTGTCGAGCACCGCAAGGAAGAAGGCAGCTACGTGCCGGACGCCTTCGCACAGTCGGGCCAGTCCACCGGCCTGGGCCAGAAGCCGACCCGCGGCCAGTACGATCTGAACGAGGTCTACCTCGAACTGAACGTGCCGCTGCTGGCCGACATGGCCTTCGCCAAGGAACTGACCCTGAACGTTGCCAGCCGTTATTCGGACTACAGCAACTTCGGTGGCACCACCAACAGCAAGTTCGGCCTGACCTGGCGTCCGCTGGATGAACTGCTGGTCCGCGGCACCTACGCCGAGGGCTTCCGCGCTCCGACCATCAGCGACCTGTACGGTGGCCTGAGCTCGAGCTTCGAGTCCTACATCGATCCGTGCGGCGTGAAGGCTCCGGGCAGCGTTGCAGGCAATGCCGCGTGCTCCGGCGCAGGCGTGCCGGCCAACTACGTGCAGCTGGGCCAGGCGGGCAAGGAATGTTCGACCCTGCCGTGCCAGTCGGGTGACCAGTTCATCTCGGGTGCCAATCCGAACCTGAAGCCGGAAACCTCCAAGAGCACCACCTTCGGCCTGGTGTGGAGCCCGCGTTGGGTGCAGGGCCTGGACGTGTCGCTGGATTGGTACAAGTACGAAATCAGCGACATGATCATCGCTGACAGCGTCGACCGCATCCTGCGTGACTGCTACGTGCTGGGTAACGCTTCGCGCTGCTCGAGCGTGACCCGTGCGGCTGACGGCCACGTCAGTGCGATCACCTACGGCACCGCCAACCTCGGCAAGATGGAAACCCAGGGCTACGATCTGGGCATCAAGTACCGCCTGCCGGAACTGGCCATTGGCCAGTTCAGCATCGACTGGCAGACCAGCTACACCGCCAAGTACGACGAGCAGCGCCAGAACAGCGCGGGCGACAACATCATGGTCGGCCGCGTCAGCGAGCCGGGCCTGTTCCGCGTGCGTTCGAACCTGGGCGTCAACTGGCAGTACGGCGATTTCGGTGTGAACTACACCGCGCGCTACTACTCGGGCATGAAGGAAAGCTGCATCTCGCTGGCTGACGGCTGGTGCGATGCTCCGAACCACATGGCCAACGGTGAGACCGATCCGCTGCGTCACACCGGTTCCAACACCTTCCACGACCTGCAGGTCAGCTGGAAGGCGCCGTGGGATGCGACCATCGCCCTGGGCGCGAACAATGTGTTCGACCACAAGGGTGCCCTGCAGTACTCGGCTCCGAACTCGGCGTTCGCCTACTACGGCGGCTTCGACGTGGGTCGCTTCCTGTACATGAAGTACACCCAGCGCTTCTGATTCATCGAAGTGCGGTAGCAACAGAAGGAGGGCGGACCGCAAGGTCCGCCCTTTTTTTTGTAGGGGAATTCCGGAAATTGTTGGAAGGTGAGCGCAGTCACGGTCCCGTCGTGTCGTAATCAACACAGTCAGGAGGTCCACTACCGGACGCTTGCATGTGGAGAGGGATATGAAGAACACGTTGCTGCGGCAGGCATCGGCCGCTGCATTGATCTACGCAACGCTGGTGGGCGCAGTGTTCGCGCAGGGCCTCGGGGTCTGCGGCGGTGGGCTCTACTGTGAGGAGTTCCGCCAGCAGTGCCTGGCCAGTGGCAAGTCACCGGTCATCTGCGAGTCGCAGTACCGTCGCTGCGTGCAGGACGCCTGCGGTACCCGCTGATATGGAAGGGGCGCACCTTGTGGGTGCGCCCTCTGTCATCCGGACATCATGCAACGCGCTCAGGCGTCGCTGGGCACCAGTCCCATCAGCGCATTGGCGTGTTCGCGCCATTGCGGCAGTTTGTTCAGCACGCCTGCGCGCTGCAGGTAGTCCTCGTCCACCGGATCGCCATTGACCAGCGCCAGGGCCACGTGCACCGCACCGGTCACCCAGAAGCTGCGGGTGTTGGCGCGCTGCGGCTGCAGGTGGAAGGCCACCGCTTCGATGATCGGCATCGGCAGGCCCCACAGGCCCAGCAGGTAGGCGCCGGCCTCGGCATGGCCAGGGCGGGTGTCGCCGGCCAGCGAGGGCTCGCTGCGCTCGTTGCGCACACCCGGCAGCAGCAGGCCGATGTCGGCCAGCAGCGCGGCAGTCGCTCCCAGTTCGGCACTGGATTCGGGCAGCAGGCGTGCGGCGAGCCGCGAGGCCAGCAGTGCGCGCTGTTGCAGCGAGTTGCGCTCGGCGGCCGACAGCGTCGGTGCGGAGAACACTTCGCTGGCCAGCACCAGGTCACGCAGCGTGGCCAGGCCCAGCCGGGTCACGGCGGTGCGCAGGTCGGCAATGGTGCGGCCCTGGCTGAAGAAGGCCGAGTTCGACAGTTGCAGCACCTTGGCGGCGATCGCCGGATCGGCGGCGACCAGCTTGGCGACATCGGCACTGTCGGCGTCGTCGTCATGTTCCAGGGCCTGGGTCAGGCTCAGGTACAGGTGCGGCGGCGAGGGCAGTTTCTCGATACGGCCGATGGCATCGCGCAGGCGCGGGCTGTCCAGCACTTCGCGCAGTTCTTCCAGGCTGGTCAGTGCCTCCAGCAGCACTTCCGGCGCCAGCGGCAGCGGTAGGAAGCGGTGGGCGACACCAATGAGGCGCGCCGGCGGCGGCCGGTTGCCATGCTGCGCATCGACCAGCGCGATGCGGATGGTCTCCGGGCGCAAGGTCCGGATCTGCCCCAGCAGCGTGGTGGCATTGAGATCCGGCAATTGCGGGCAGACGATCACCGCGTCCACGCCCTGCGTGGCCACCGCGGTCATCGCGGCCTGGCCATCGGTGGCGGTCAACGGCTGCCAGTCTTCCCCAAGATCGGCAATGAATTCGGTCAGCTCGGCCGGCAGGCTGGCTGCATCCCCAACAAGCAGAATACGCACGACACATTCCCCTGGCTGTCTCGACGATGGATGTCGATGACGTGTGAAGTGACGCAATTTACCTAATACGGCAGCAAGAGTGATGTGCCGTCGTCATGAAACGTGACCCGCATCGCTCCGGCAGGGTACCGCCGGAGCGATCCGGTTCAGGCTCAGGCCTTGCTGTCGAGATGGCGCTGGTGCGCCTCGATCAGGATCTGCTTGGCCTCAGCGGCGCCGCCCCAACCGTCCAGCTTGACCCACTTGCCCTTCTCCAGGTCCTTGTAGTGCTCGAAGAAGTGGCCGATGCGCTCCAGCCAGTGGCTCGAGACCTGGGCGATGTCTTCGACGTGGGCGTAGCCGCTGAAGATCTTCGAGACCGGCACGGCCAGGATCTTCTCGTCGCTGCCCGCCTCGTCGCTCATCTTCAGCACGCCGACCGGACGGCAGCGCACGACCGAGCCCGGCACCAGCGGCAGCGGCAGCACCACCAGCACGTCGGCCGGATCGCCGTCGCCGCACAGCGTGCTCGGCACGTAGCCGTAGTTGCACGGGTAGCGCATCGGGGTGGAGAGGATGCGGTCGACGAAGATCGCGCCGGTTTCCTTGTCCACTTCGTACTTCACCGGCTCCGAGTCCTTCGGGATCTCGATGATGACGTTGATTTCTTCCGGCGGGTTCTTGCCGGGCGAGACGAGTTCCAGACCCATGGTGTGCTCCAGGTGGGGGGATATAGACGGATAGCTCACCATTTTATGCCTTTGCCGGGCGCTGTGCAGCGGGCGGGTCGCCGACCTGCCGACGCGGCAAGGCCTGACGGGGGGCGCCGCCCTTGGCCGATGGGCCAGGAGGGCAGGCCGGCGCAGGCTGGACGCTCATTCCCGAGGAGTTCCGCCGATGTCCTGGTATGCCCGATGCATGGGGGGCGTGCTGTTGCTGGCGTCCCTGCCTGTCTCCGCCCGCGGTCTGCACGTGGACCTGATCGATTACCCCCGGCCCGAGGCCAACTGGGAGCGCGCCTACGGGCTGCAGGCCGCCCTGGCAAGGGAGTTCGACCGGCTCTGTGCCGATACCTGGTGCGAAGGTGAGTACAGCAACTACCGGGTGATGGAGGTCCGCTGCGCGGTGCTGGCCCATCGCGGAACGGTGCAGCGCTGCGCCTGGGTGGTGGTGGCCAGCGAGCTGGCCGTGCAGGCCGATACCGGGGAGGTGCAGGTCGACAATGGCCGCTGGGTCTGTCCGTTGGAGTTGGGGCCAGGGGTACCTGTTGACGCCTTCCATGCTTCACTGGAAGCACCAGATGGCCTGACGGCGAACCTGCCTGGACTTGACCATGGCCTGTTCGACGCGCTGCCGGACTGCCTCCGGAAGACCGGGAGGGTGGGGTGATGCGCGTCTTCCCGGCACGATGGCTGGTCTGCGCGCTGCTGATGGCAGCCAACGCCCAGGCGACCCCTCAATTTGTCGATGCCCGTGACTACCCGAATCCGGCAACCGGGCGCGAGCGCTTCCTGGCGGCCGAACGTCTGTTGGTGCGCGGCTTTGACGATATCTGTGGGGATACCTTCTGCGAAGGGCAGTATTACAACCTGCGGGCGATGCGCTTGCGCTGCTCAGTGCAGCGGGCCACCGGTGTCGTGGCCCGTTGTGTCTGGACGTTCGCCGGGAGCTACACCTGGGTCCAGAAGACCGGGCAGATCGATGTTGACCAGGGACGCTATGCCTGCATGCTGCCACTGGCGGCGGGAACCCGCCTGGACGAGCTGCTGGCAGCGTGGGAGCGCGCCGGGCATGAAGCCCTGCATGCCACCCTGCCCGGAACCAGCACCCACGTTTACGATGGGCTGACTGATTGCCTGTGACCATTTCGACAATGCAAACGTGACTGATTCGCATTTGCGGAGTAGCATGCGCGGCGCCTCCCGTCTGTCGTCCCGGCTCCGCGCATGTCCTCCAATGCTGCCTCCCTCACCGAACTGCTGATCCGCGAGCGGCCAGCGCTGCTGCGCCGGGTGCAACGTATTCTGGGGGGCGACAACGGCGCCGAGGACGTGATCCAGGCGGTGTGGTTCAAGGCCCGTGGGGTCGATGACAGCCAGGCCATCGACAATCCGCGCGCCTATCTGTACCGGCTGGCCGCCAACCTGGCCACCGACCACGGCCGCGAGTCGACCCGGCGCAACCGCCTGTTGGCCGATCACTACCTGTGGGGGCCGGACGAGGTGATCTCCACCGAAGAGCAGGCCATGGCGCAGGACGAGCTGCAGCGGGTACTCGACGCGGCCGGCCATCTGCCGGAGCCGACCCGCACCATCTTCCGGCTCAACCGCCTTCAGGGCCTGACCCAGGCCGAGATCGCACGCCGCCTTGGGGTATCGGTGACCACGGTGGAGAATCACGTACGCACCGCGCTGCAGCGCCTGGCCTGGGCCCGCAGCGGCCGATGATCGCGCCGCCTTGGGGCTGGCCTTCGCGCAAACGTCTTGATCATTGGACCGTGGATGCGGTCCAGTTCCCCCGCCCCGCGCTTGAATGCGCCTGTCCGCCAGCCGATGAGCCCGCCGAACATGCTGCCTGCCGCCAATGACGATGCCCTGGCCGAGCAGGCCCGGGACTGGATCGCGTGGCTGGCCTCGGGCGATATCAGCGACGCGCGCATGCAGGCGTTCGAACACTGGCTGCAACAGCCGGGGCACCGCAGGGCCTTCGAACACGAGCGCGCGCTGTGGCGCAGCGTCGGGCCGCGAGCGCAGCCGGCCCGCGTGGCTGGTCGACGCCCGCGCCGACGGCGTTGGGCCATGGCTGCGGCGGCAATGCTGGCGATGCTGGTGGCATGGCCGGAGGCGTGGCTGCGCCTGCAGTCCGATCACCGCAGCACGCACCAGGTGCAGAACGTGCTGCTGCCTGATGGCAGCCGTGCGGTGCTGGACGCCGACAGTGCGATTGCCGTGCACTTTGATGCGAACGCCCGCCAGGTCGAGCTGTTGCGCGGGCGTGCCTGGTTCGAGGTCAGTCCGGATGCGCAGCGACGTTTCAGCGTGCGCGCCGGCAATGGCGTGGTCGAGGACATCTCGACCGCCTTCACCGTGGCGCGGGGCCACGACCAGGTGGAAACCCAGGTCGGGCAGGGCAGGGTACGGATGGCCAGCCCGGTTGACGGTGGCTGGACCTACCTGCAGCAGGGCCAGCGCGCGGCCTACGGTGAACACAGTGGGGTGAGGCGATTGGGGGACGTTGCGGCCGACAGCGTCGGCGCCTGGCGTCAGGGCGAGCTGCTGTTGGAACAGGCCCGCGTCGCTGACGCGGTGCAATGGGTGGGGCGCTATCGCGCTGGCCCGACCTTCGTGCGTGGTGATCTATCGCAGCTGCCGGCGGTAAGCGCGGCGTTGCGCATCGATCGCCCGGAACAGGCGCTGGATGCGCTGGCCGCGACGGCTGGATTGCAGGTGACCCGGCTGCCGCTCGGCGTCGCCATCGTCCATCGGTAGATCCACGCCATTGCCCCGGTGCCGACCAACGGTCGGCACCCACCACTGCAACCAGCCACGCAACCGTCGGCACCTGCTTCGACTGCAAATCCCCTTGGGGTTGCCACGCTTTCATCCGTCTTACTCCGCGAACGTACCCGCCGCCGCCACGTACGTCGCCGTGTCCGCCCGTGTTGCGGATGACGCCGCGTTCGCGGCACCGATTACCTGACAGGTTCCCCCATGTTCGACTTCCATCGCCCGGGCCGCGTGCTGCGCCCGTCCCGCCTGTGCATCGCGTTGCTCGCCGCCGGCCTGGCCAGTGCCGCGCCGTCCGTACTGGCGCAGAGCGCCAGCAGCGACCACGCGGCCGTGCTGCGCTTCGATATTCCGGCGCAACCGCTGGATGACGCGCTGCGCAGCTACATGCGCCAGTCCGGTGTGCAGGTGGTCTATCCCGCATCGCTGGCACGTGGCGTAACCTCTCGCGCGGTCGGCGGCAGCCTGTCGGCCAACGAGGCGCTGCAGCAGCTGCTGCAGGGCAGTGGCCTGGCAGTGCGCCGGGTCAGCGCCGATGCGGTCACCCTGGAAGCGGCAACGCCGTTGCAGGCCGACAGTGGTGTGATCGTCACCGACACGCTGAGTGTGGCCGGCGACCGCGTCGGGAGCGGCGCGACCAGTGATGAAGCACGCCTGCTCGACAGCTATCGCAGCGTGGGTTCGACCACCACGCTCAATCGCACGCATCTGGAGCGTTTCCGCGGCACCTCCAACGGCGACATCGTCAAGGGTGTGGCCGGTGTCACCGCCGGTGATCCGCGCGTGGGCAACGGCTTCGACGTCAACATCCGCGGTATCCAGGGCCAGGGCCGCGTGCCGGTGATCATCGACGGTGGCCAGTCCAGCATGGATACCTACCGTGGCTACGCCGGCCAGTCGCAGCGCACCTACCTCGACGCGGACCTGATCTCCAGCCTGACCATCACCAAGGGCCCGAGCCTGCAGGCCAACGCGTCCGGTGGCATCGGCGGCGTGGTCGAGATGGAGACGTTGAAGATCGGTGACGTGCTGCGCGAGGGCCGCGACGTCGGCGTGCGCGTGCGCGGCGGCCTGGCCAATGGCAGTGCCAACAGCCTGCCGTCCTACAGTGCGGCACCGCGCACCGATCGCAGCGCCACCGGCAGCCAGTTCTTCAACGTGGCCGCCGCAGGGCACTGGGACCGCTTCGATCTGGTCGCCGCCTACGCCTACCGTGACAACGGCAACTACTTCTCCGGCCGCCATGGCTACGACGACTTCCCGCAGGATCGGCGCACGCTGGCGCCGCTGAATCCGCCGCGCACCGAGGTTTTCAATACCTCTTCGCGCTCGAAGTCGGCGCTGCTCAAGGGCACCTGGCGCATCGACGACACGCAGACGCTGGAAGCCGGCTATCGCCGCTATGAAGGCACTGCCGGCGAGATCATGGCCTCGCAGATCATCCGCGTGGATCGTGACCGCATTCCACAGTGGGATCCGGGCCACGTCGACATGGACAGCTACAGCCTGCGCTACCGCTTCAATCCGGACAGCGAGCTGATCGACCTGCGCGTCAACGCCGCGTACACCGACACCGACAGCGTGATGTACAACAGCCTGACCGGCATCACCCCGTGGTACTTCGACCGCCGCACCGAGTGGTATGACGCGCCCAGCTTCAGCGGTGACCCCGGCTACAAGGATGCCTACCGCAATCCGCTGCGGCACAAACGCTTCGGCCTGGATGCCAGTAATACCTCCAGGTTCGACACCCGCGCCGGTGCGTTCACCCTCGACTACGGACTGTCCTACAGCGACGAAGACATCGCGCCGGGCAGTTCGGGGCCGGTCATGCACGATGACCTGGTCAACAACCGTTTCCTGCGCAACGCCGAGCGCAAGGAGTACAGCGCCGTGGCCTCGCTGAAGTGGCAGCCCGATGAGCACTGGGAGCTGCTGGCCGGCGGCCGCTGGAACCGCGTGGATGTACATGACCGCAACCGCCTGGCCACGCCCGATGCCTATGAAGTGCAGGGACAGTACCGCTACACCGAACTGCTCAATGGCAACCCAGCGCTGCCGTCGTGGCGGGCCAAGCGCATCGCGCTGCTGAACTGGTACCCGGATGCCAACGGCAACTTCACCCGGGAATCGCTGCTGGCCTCGCCGTACAAGAAGGGCACGGTGGCCGACATCGGTGGCTGGAACTTCTACGACGCTGGCAAGGCGCAGGATCTGGAAGTGCCGGTCAGCTGGAGCTGGTCGCAGCCGATCCGCCGCCGCGACAGCGCGTTCTCGCCGACCGCCAGCGTGGCCTATCGCTTCAGCGAAGACACCATGGTCTACGTGAAGTACGCCGAAGGCACCAAGCTGCCGAGCTTGTTCGAGACCACGCTGGGCCTGTTCACCGCCGCCAAACCGGTGGGCGAGCTTAAGCCGGAGCGCGCGCGCAGCTGGGAAATCGGCGCCAGCACCCTCCGCTACGACCTGTTCACTGCCGGCGACCGCCTGGCGCTGAAGCTGGCGTATTTCGATACCCGTATCGACGACCTGATCACCCGTGACTACCGCACGCTGTCGGCGGGCCTGATCCGCAACGTCGACCAGTTCAAGGTCTCGGGCATGGAGTTCCAGTCCAGCTATGACAGCGGCAAGGTATTTGCCGATCTGTCCGCGCACTACTACTTCAAGGCCAAGACCTGCGCGCCGGACATCGCCGCCGAGCGCCGTGCCTATGGGGCGCAGCGCAGGAACGGCGAGCTGGCCAACACGCCCGACTGCGTGGACGGCGGCTTCGAGGGCTCGTACACCAATACCCAGAACCCACCGCGCTACATGGTCAACCTGACCCTGGGCTCGCGCCTGTTCGACGAGCGCCTGACCTTCGGCACCCGCGTGGTCCACAACGCCGGCCCGATCAGCAAGCTGGACAAGGACTGGAACGTGGGCCTGTCGGCGATCCAGCAGCTGTACCGGCCAACCACGCTGGTGGACCTGTTCGCCAGCTGGAGCTTCAACGACCAGCTCTCGGTGGAAGCCGGCGTGGACAACCTGACCGACCGCTACTACCTGGACCCGCTGGCCCTGGGCGTGATGCCGGCACCGGGCCGCACCGCCCGGCTGGCGTTGACCTGGAAGTACTGATCGGTCGCGGATGAGCGCTGGGGTCGGATCCCTTTCCTCCGGAAAGGATGAACGGCGGGGTCGGATCCCTTTCCTCCGGAAAGGGCTCTGACCCCACCAGCGGGGGATACCCCGCTTACAGCCCCGTCGCCGCCTTCACCGCGTCCTCGTGCAGCGACTCGTTCAGCTCATCCACCACGGTGGTCCATGCCGCATCGGCCTGCAGCGACTCGGACAGGAACTGGCGCTGCGCATCGTTCCAGTACGGTGCCTCGACCACTTCCACATCGGTGGCCAGCTGGTGCTCGCGGATGAAGCGGGCGATGCCCTCGGCGCTGGCGTCCAGGCCCAGCTGCAGGAACAGGTTGGTCATGCGCGGTTCGGTGGTGATCATCGTCGGTTCCTGCGGTAAGAAGGGATGCGCCATTATCGGCGCACATAGCCTTGGGGAAAGCCCCGTGGCGAACGTCTACAGCAGGACGACCCCCTTGGCATCCCCCATGAACGCACACATCGCCCCTGAAGACAGCCGCAGCCTGCGGCTCAAGGCCGCCACCCGCGACAGCCATGGCGCCCTGGACAAGCGCATCATGGCCGGTGACATCTTCGCCGACCGCAGCAACTTCGCCCGGTTCCTGCGCGTGCAGTACCGCTTCCATCGCAGCATCGATGCGCTGTATGCCAACCCTGCGCTGGACGCACTGCTGCCGGACCTGGGCGAGCGCCGCCGCCTGGCCCAGGTGGCGCGCGACCTGCAGGATCTGGAGCAGACGCTGCCCGGGGCCGACATCGCGGCGTTGCCGTCCGATCTGGAACTGCCCGCCGCGTTGGGGTGGCTGTATGTGGCCGAAGGGTCCAACCTGGGCGGCACCGTGCTGTACAAGATGGCCGCCAGGCTCGGCCTGGATCGTGATTTCGGCGCCCGCCACCTGGCCGCGCATCCGGATGGCGCGGCGCGCCACTGGCGCGAGTTCACCGCTGCGCTGGACGCGGTACCGCTGAGTGCCAGGCAGGAGCAGCAGGTGATCGATGCGGCCGACGCCGCGTTCCGCAGCGTGCACGGCCACGTCGAAGTGGAATTCGCCTGATGCCTGGTGCCCGCCTGCGGATGCAGCGCTGATGCGTTGGCTCTGGTTCGCGCTGGGATGGTTGATGGTCGGCCTCGGGGTGATCGGCGCGTTGCTGCCGGTGATGCCGACCACCATCTTCCTGATCCTCGCCGTGGGCTGCTTCGCACGCAGCTCGCCGAAGTTCGAGCAGCGCCTGCTGGCGCATCCGCGCTACGGCCCGTCACTGCGGCTGTGGCGTGAGCAGGGTGCGGTGTCGCGCAAGGGCAAGGCATTCGCCAGTGCCGGCATGGCCGTCGGTTTTGCGCTGTTCTGCTGGGGAGCGCACCCGTCGTGGCGCCTGCTGCTGGGCGTGGGCCTGTTCTTCGCGGTCAGCGCCGGCTACGTGCTCAGCCGACCCGCGCCGCGGCTGCAGCCCCATCCGGTCGTGGAAGTGGACGACGCCAATGATCCGCGTGCGACCCGCCGTCGCGCAGCGACCCCTGATGCTGATGGAAACCGAGACGATGCTGCCTGCTGACCTGGCCCCTGTGGCCGCCCCCGCATTGACCCCGTGGGGCATGTACCTGGCCGCCGACGTGGTGGTGAAGGCCGTGATGATCGCGCTGGCACTGGCGTCGCTGGCCACCTGGACCGTGCTGCTGGCCAAGGGCTGGGAGCTGGCGCGGCAGGCCCGGCAGCTGCGTGCGGCACGCGCGCTGTTGCTGCAGTCCGCACAGCTGCCGACGCAGAGCGAAGAAGCGACCCTGCAACAGGGCGCTGCACTGACGATGCTGGACGCTGCACGCACCGAACTGCGCCTGTCGCAGGAGCTGGACAGCCACGACGGCATCAAGGAGCGCGTCGCCTCGCGCCTGGAACGCATCGAGCTGGAAACCGCGCGCGTGCAGCGGCGCGGTATCGGCGCGCTCGCCAGCATCGGCGCGGTGGCGCCGTTCGTCGGCCTGTTCGGTACGGTGTGGGGGATCATGAACAGTTTCATCGGCATCGCCCACAGCAACACCACCAGCCTGGCGGTGGTTGCGCCCGGCATCGCCGAGGCCCTGTTGGCGACAGCGCTCGGCCTGGTCGCGGCGATTCCCGCGGTGCTGGTCTACAACCATTTCAGCCGCGTGCTGGCCGGCCTGCGGGGGCTGCTCGGCGATCTGTCGGCGGCCGTGCAGCAGCTGGTGTCGCGCGATCTTGATCGTGCCGTCCCGCGTGCCGCTGCGGCGCCGCTGCGCGCGGTGCACTGAGGCGCGACGATGGCGATCAGGACCGCGTCCGACCGCGACGATGCCCCCGAAGAAGCGCACGAGATCAATGTCACGCCCTTCATCGACGTGATGCTGGTGCTGTTGATCATCTTCATGGTGACCGCACCGCTGGCCACGGTGTCGGTGCCGGTGCAGCTGCCGGCCAGCAGCGCCAATGCCGCGCCGCCGGAACAGGCACCGGTGTACGTGACCGTGCAGGCCGACCTGTCGCTTCGCGTTGGCGAACAGGCCGTAGCGCGCGACGGGCTGGCGGCTGCATTGCAGGCGGCCACTCACAGTGACACCGCGCAGCGTATCTTCCTGCGCGCCGATACCCACGTGCCCTACGGCGAACTGATGGCCACGCTGGATGCATTGCGTGCGGCCGGTTACCTGAAGGTGGCACTGGTCGGCCTGGAGCAGCGCACGCAATGAGCGGACTGCGGCGCTGGGCGACCAGCCTGGCGATCGTACTGCTGGTGCACGCGCTGCTGATCGGCGCGGCCTGCTGGTGGGTGGCGCGCGCACCGGTGCAGGCTGCAACGGCTCCCCCGGCAGCGCTGACGCTGGAGCTGGCGCCGATGGCGCAGGCACCGCCGGCGCCGCCGCGCGAGGTCGCCACCGGGCCGCTGCAGCAGCAACAGCAGCGGCAGCAGGCGCCAGCGCCAGCCGTGCGTGAGCAACCCAAGGCACCCGTGCAGCCGCAGGGTGAGCTGCCTCCGCCAGAAGCGCCGGAACCAGCGCCCGCGCCGGACAGCGCCGATGCCAACGTCGCGCAGACCAGCGCACCGCCGCAGGTGGCCGCCGACGCTGCCGCACGCTACACCGCGCCGCAGACCACGGCGGGTGAGCGCAGTCGTGCCGAGGCGACCTGGGAAGGACGCCTGCTCGGGCACCTGCAGAAGCACCGGCGCTATCCACGCCAGGCCGAGCGGCTGCGCCAGCAGGGCGTGGTCTACGTGCGCTTTGCCGTGGCCCGCGACGGTGTGGTTTCGGCGGTGGTGCTGGGCCGCAGCAGCGGCTTCGCGCTGCTCGACCAGGAGACGCTGGACACCGTGCAGCGGGCCAGCCCGCTGCCGGCGCCGCCGGCCGAAATGGCCGGCGACCCGGTGGAAGTGATGGTGCCGGTGTCGTTCTTCCTGCGTGGGCGGTGATTGACGGTGGGGTCGGATCCCTTTCCGCAGGAAAGGGCTCTGACCCCATCGAGGCCGTCATCCACGCATGGCGCGGATCTACAACAGCGGCACCAGCAGCAGCGCCACGATGTTGATGATCTTGATCAGCGGATTGATCGCCGGGCCGGCAGTGTCCTTGTACGGATCGCCGACGGTGTCGCCGGTCACTGCCGCCTTGTGTGCCTCGCTGCCCTTGCCGCCGAAGTGGCCATCCTCGATGTACTTCTTGGCGTTGTCCCAGGCACCGCCGCCGGTGGTCATCGAAATGGCCACGAACAGGCCGGTCACGATGGTGCCGATCAGCAGGCCGCCCAGCGCGCGTGGCCCCAGCAGCAAGCCGACCACCACCGGCACCGCCACCGGCAGCAATGACGGCACGATCATTTCGCGGATCGCCGAGCGGGTCAGCATGTCCACCGCCTTGTCGTACTGGGGCTTGCCGGTGCCCTGCATGATGCCGGGGATCTCGCGGAACTGGCGGCGTACTTCCTCCACCACCGCACCGGCGGCGCGGCCGACCGCTTCCATCGCCATCGCACCGAACAGGTAGGGAATCAGGCCGCCGATCAGCAGGCCGATGATCACCGTGTGGTCGCTGAGATCGAAGCGGAACTCCTGGCCGGGATTGGCCGCCTGCAGGTTGTGGGTGTAGTCGGCGAACAGCACCAGTGCGGCCAGCGCCGCCGATCCGATCGCATAGCCCTTGGTCACTGCCTTGGTGGTGTTGCCCACTGCATCCAGCGGATCGGTGATGTCGCGGATCTCCGAGGGCAGCTCGGCCATTTCGGCGATGCCACCGGCGTTGTCGGTGATCGGGCCGTAGGCATCGAGGGCGACGATCATGCCGGCCATCGACAGCATCGCAGTAGCGGCGATGGCGATGCCGTACAGGCCGCCCAGCGCGAAGGCTCCCCAGATCGCCGCACACACCGCCACCACCGGCAGCGCGGTGGACTTCATCGAAATGCCTAGGCCGGCGATGATGTTGGTGCCATGGCCGGTGGTCGAGGCCTGCGCCACGTGTTGCACCGGCTTGTACTGGGTGCCGGTGTAGTACTCGGTGATCCACACGATCAGCCCGGTCAGCACCAACCCGATCAACGCGCAGCCATACAGCGCCATCGGTCCATGCACGTTGTCAGACATCAGCCCGGTGGTGATCGGATAGAACGCAACCGCCGCCAGCACGCCGGAGACGATCACGCCCTTGTACAGCGCCCCCATGATCGAGCCGCCCGGCTTCACCTTGACGAACAGCGCACCGATGATCGAGGCGATGATCGATACGCCGCCCAGCACCAGCGGGTAGAGCACCGCGTTGGCGCCGGCCTCGGCCAGCATCAGGCTGCCCAGCAGCATGGTGGCGATCACGGTCACCGCGTAGGTCTCGAACAGGTCGGCGGCCATGCCGGCGCAGTCACCGACGTTGTCACCGACGTTGTCGGCGATCACCGCCGGGTTGCGCGGATCATCTTCGGGAATACCGGCTTCGACCTTGCCGACCAGGTCGGCGCCGACGTCGGCTCCTTTGGTGAAGATGCCGCCGCCCAACCGCGCGAAGATCGAGATCAGCGACGAACCGAACGCCAGCCCGACCAGCGCGTGCAGCGCCTGCTCCATCGGCAGGCCCATGCGCAGCAGCAGTGCGTAGTAGCCTGCCACGCCCAGCAGGCCCAGCCCGACCACCAGCATGCCGGTGATCGCGCCGCCGCGGAAGGCGACGTCCATCGCCGCGCTGATGCCCTGGCGCGCCGCCTCCGCGGTGCGCACGTTGGCGCGCACCGACACGTTCATGCCGATGTAGCCGGCGGCGCCGGACAGCACCGCACCGACCGCGAAACCAATCGCGGTGTACCAGCTGAGGAACACCCCGACCAGCACGAACAGCACCACGCCGGCGATGCCGATGGTCAGGTACTGACGGTTGAGGTAGGCACGCGCACCTTCCTGGATCGCGGTGGCGATCGCAACCATGCGCTCATTGCCGGTGGGTTGGCGCAGGATCCAGCGCGCCGAGACGATTCCGAACAGGATCGCGAGAATGGCGCAGCCCAGCGCCAGTGACAGCCCGTGACGTTCCAGCATTAGACCCCTCCGCAGAATGGATGTAGGCATCCAGTGGCGATGAACGGCACCACGAGGGGGACGACGGGCTGCAGCCTGGAACCAACCCGTACCGACCTTGGTGGTCGTCCGACGTATGGCGGTGTTCAGCATTCCCTGGTGCCCGCAGTATGCGTGCCGCTCTTTGTAGAGTCGAGCCATGCTCGACTGGCCCGTGGGAGCCGCGCCGCATGACCCGTGGGCGCCCTGCCAATGAACGCGTCGACATGCGCGCGGACCCGCCGCCAGGCAAGGGCATGATTTGCGAGCCACCGGCCTTTGCACCCCGTTAAGCCAGCCTCTGCAAGCCTGCGCGGAGTCCCGATGGAGATCCCCCATGCGCCTGTCCCTGTTGATGCTCGCCGCCCTGGCCCCGGCCGTGCCGGCACTCGCTGCGGAAACCCCGGAGCTGCAGCGTGCCGTGGGCGCACCCCAGGCGGTGGGCGCGGTGCATACGCTGCGGCAGATTCCCGAGGCCTGCGCACGCCTGGAAGGTGCGTTCACCGGCGATGCCGCCGCCCCGTACCGCTTCTCCGCCGTGCGTACCAGCGAGCAGTGCCAGCCACGTGCGCGCTTCGTCGACTACACCAAGGCACAGCCGAGTGCCGACAAGGGCTGGAAGCTCAACGATGTGATCCGCGTGCCCAACGCGGCATGCCCGGCGCAGCAGGCGGTGGTGCGGGTGTGGCGCCTGCCGTCGAGCAACAAGATCGAGCTGGATGGGCAGGGCCAGTCGCGCATCTATCTGGAAGAGGCCAAGAAGCAGGCGGCAGCCGGCCAGATTCCGCAGGTGACGATGTTCGCCGCGCAGCTGCAGATGGAAGGCAAGGCCTGCAATTGAGATGATGCGTGCGCTGCGCCCACGCAGTCGTCCACGGGTGGTAGTGCCGGCCGCTGGCCGGCATCGGGCTGATCTCACTCCGCCAGCGTCGCCCCGCGCGCCACCAGCAGCTCGCGCAACGCCCTGCGATGGCAATGCGCTTCGTCCTCGCAGTAGCAGCCCACGCTGAGGTCGCTGTGCTGCGACATCGCGGCCAGCAGGTCCAGCGCGTGCGCGGCATTGGGCGCTTTCATCTCGGCCTTGTAGTGGCGGAAGAACGCAGTCCAGTCGGCGGCGGTCTTCGCCTCATGGGCCTGTTTCACCAGCTCCGCGCTGGGTGACAGAGTCGGGAACCAGACGTCGTACCAGTCCCGTTTCGCGAATTCGCTGCGGGGCACGCCGCGCGGTGGTCGCCGCACGGTGCCGATGCGCAGGCCCTCACCGGGTTGGCGCGGGCTGCCGAGACGAACAACACGCAGTGCCATGATGACCTCCAGGCGGGGCGTCCATCATCCTGCGATGCACGTGCGCCAGGCGTGAACCGCTGGGGAAACGAAAAGGCCCGGGCGCCTGCGCACCCGGGCCTTTTCCCATGCCGGCAGCGGTCAGTTGCCGCGGCAGTCCTTCAGCCACAACACCCGACCGATCTGGTCGTAGCTGTCGACCACGCCGGTCAGCGTGACTTTCTCGCGCGGGCGCAGGGCCAGCGCATACGCGGCCTGGTTGGCTGCGAACGAGCAGGAAATGGCCACACGCTCAAAATCGATGCTGCCATCGCTGGGCAGGTCGAAGCTGGTGTTGTAGGTGCCGCCACTGCGCAGCACGGTGGTGATGCGACCGGTGATGGCGTAGGTCTTGCCCTTGTAGCGCGGCTCGACCGCGGCCGGGTTGTCCTTGTTCTGGTTGCGTAGCTGGAAGCCGAAGCGGTCGGCGGCAATGGTCACCACCGAGGCCTGCGGAGTGGCCTTGGCCGCCTGTTCGCCCGCCTTGCCTGGCTTGATCTGGTTGAGCAGCTTGCACATTTCTTCGCGCACGCCGTCGGCCGGGGCGATGGCGCCCTTGTTGACCTTCACCACCATGCCGACGGTGCCCTGGCCGCCTTCGGAGGTGGCACTGATGATCATCGGAATCGGCTTGTGGGCCATGGATTCCGGCTCTTCGATCAGCATCGAGCCGCCTTCCACGTCCTCGCTGAGGACGTCCATGTTGGCGTTCTTGGCGATTACCCGCATCTGGCCGATGGCGCTGGCCACGGTCAGGTCAGGATGGGTGACCGATGAAGTGAAGGTAGTGCCGACGAAGGGATTGCCCTTCTTCTGGAAGTTGCTTTCGCAGGTCGCAGCGAAGGCCGGCGCGGCAGCACCGCACAGCAGCGCGGCGATCAGGATCGGGTGCTTCATGGTTACAGTCCTTGTGAAATGGCAGCACGGGCCCGGGCCTTGAGGGCCGGGCAGCGTCGAATCTGGCTTGCAGCGGCCCCTTTGCCCCGGGCCGGAGCCCGATTGTGGGGCGCTTCGGCGGCCGCCGCAATGCGCCCTGTGCGCCGCACAGGACGCAGGCACACTTCAGCCCTCGAAGGCCGGCAGCTTCTGCTTCACCGCCACGTTCTTCAGTGTCACGTACTTCGGCAGGCCGTCGGTGCCATAGGGAAGCGGCGCTTCGCCCTTGATCAGCGGCGACAGGTAGGCGCGCGCCTTGGCGGTGATGCCGAAGCCATCGCGGCGGATGAAGCCGGCCGGCATCTTCTTTTCGTGGTTGGCGATCTTCGACAGCGGGGCCGCTTCGATCTTCCAGCGATAGGGCGCATCGCTGCTGCGCACGATCACCGGCATCACGCCGTTCTGGCCCTTCAGTGCCAGCTGCACGGCGGCCTTGCCGACCGCCTGTGCCTGCTCCCAGTCGGTCCTGCTGGCCAGGTGGCGGGCCGAGCGCTGCAGGTAGTCGGGCAGCGCCCAGTGCACCTTCAGGCCCAGCTGATCCTTGACCCGGCCGGCCAGGTGCGCGGCCACGCCGCCCAGCTGCGCGTGCCCGAACGAGTCCTTGCCACCGCCGGCATCGGCAACGAAGCGGCCGTCGGCCGTGGCAATGCCCTCCGAGGCCACCACCACGCAATAGCCGACGCGCTCGACCACCGCCTTGACCCTGGCCAGGAATGCGGCCTCGTCGTAGGCGCGCTCGGGCAGCAGGATGATGTGCGGTGCTTCGTCATCACCGTTGCCGGCCAGGCCGGCGGCGGCGGCCAGCCAGCCGGCATGTCGGCCCATCGCCTCGTAGATGAAGACACGGGTCGAGGTCTCGGCCATCGCCGCGACGTCCAGCGCCGCTTCGCGCACCGAGACGGCGGTGTACTTGGCGGCGGAGCCGAAGCCGGGGCAGGTGTCGGTCACCGCCAGATCGTTGTCGATGGTCTTGGGCACGCCAATGCAGGTCAGGTCGTAGCCGGAGGCCTTGGCCAGCTGCGAGACCTTCAGCGCGGTATCGGCCGAGTCGTTGCCGCCGTTGTAGAGGAACCAGCGCACGTCGTGCGCGCGCAGCACCTCCAGCAGGCGGTCGTAGCGGGCGCGGTCGGCGTCCAGCGATTTCAGCTTGACCCGGCACGAGCCGAAGGCACCGCCCGGGGTATGGGCCAGCGCGCGGATGGCCGCGGCACTCTCCTTGCTGGTGTCGATCAGCTCCTCGCGCAGGGCGCCGAGGATGCCGTTGCGGGCGGCCAGGACCTTGATGCCCTTGGCCCGCGCCTGCTCGATCACCGCCGCCGCCGTGGCGTTGATGACGGCGGTGACACCGCCGGACTGGGCATAAAGGAGAGTACCGTTGCGCATGCTTCTACCTGCTCGGGGGAGGGGACATTGCAGGGACATTACCCGGATGCGGTAAAGTGGCGCTATTGCGGTGCAGCGATACCGGGCCGTCCGGGACGCGAACCTTCTTTGTTTTCAACACGTTGGAGTCAGGTCAATGCGATTGGTTCTGTTGGGACCGCCCGGTTCGGGCAAGGGGACACAGGCGACGCGCCTGAAGGAAAAGCTGGGCATCGCCCACATTTCGACCGGTGACATGCTGCGCGCGGAAATCGCCGCCGGCACCGAGCTGGGCAAGCAGGCCAAGACGGTGATGGATGCCGGCAACCTGGTGTCGGACGACATCCTGCTGGGCATGCTCGAGTCGCGCCTGACCCAGGCTGATGTCGCCAAGGGCTTCATCCTCGATGGCTACCCGCGCAACGTGGCCCAGGCCAATGCGATGGACGGCCTGCTGGCCAAGATCGGCCAGCCGCTGGACGCCGTGGTGCAGCTGGACGTGGCCACCGAGCTGCTGGTGGATCGCATCGCCGGTCGTGCCAAGGAGCAGGGCCGCGCCGATGACAATCCGGAAGCGGTGCGCCAGCGCCTGCAGGTCTACAACGAGCAGACCGCCCCGGTGGTCGATTTCTACGCCGGCCGTGGCACCCTGGCCCGCGTCGATGGCGTCGGTGAGCTGGACGAGATCGAAGCCCGCATCCTGGCGGCGATCAAGGCCTGATCCGGCCGGGCCGGCGCGAATTGCCGGCTCCCCGGGCGCAAAAAAACACAGGCCTGGTCCGCGAGGATCAGGCCTGTGTCGTTTGACAGGCGCCAGCGAAGGGCTTGCTCAGGGCCCCGCAGCATGAGCTCCCTTGGGGATGGCCTCTTGGGGAGTAGGACCGGTTCGGGTACTGCGGCTGGCAGTTCGAATTGTGTCCGGGTTCACAGAACATCGCTATCGGGAATTCCCTGATAGCTGATTGGAGTTTTCTCACATCCCGTGTAGGGGTTGTCTTACCCGATAGCGGACATTGGCCCTATACAGCCGTCATCGGTCACAATCCTCGGTCATGAGCAGCGTACATATCCTTGCAATTGCCGGCACCTTCATGGGCGGCGTGGCCGCCCTGGCGCGGGAACTCGGGCATTCCGTCAGCGGCAGCGACCAGGCCATCTACCCGCCGATGTCGACCCAGCTCGAACAGCTGGGCATCACCCTGGACCAGGGCTACCGTGCCGACAGCGTGCCGGCCGGCACCGACGAGGTAGTGATCGGCAACGCGCTGTCGCGCGGCAATGCCGCCGTGGAAGCCGTGCTCGATGCCGGCCAGCGCTATATATCCGGCGCGCAGTGGCTGTCCGAGCAGGTGCTGCCGGGCCGCGACACGCTGGCCGTGGCCGGTACCCATGGCAAGACCACCACCACCACCATCCTGACCTGGCTGCTGGAAAGTGCAGGGCGCTCGCCGGGCTTCCTGATCGGCGGTGTCGCCGAGGATTTCGGAGTCTCCGCGCGCCTGGGCCAGGGCCGCGAGTTCGTGGTCGAAGCCGATGAGTACGACACGGCCTTCTTCGACAAGCGCAGCAAGTTCGTGCACTACCGGCCGCTGGTGGCCATCCTCAACAATCTTGAATACGACCACGCCGACATCTTCCCGGACGTGGCGGCGATCCAGCGCCAGTTCCATCACCTGGTGCGCACGGTGCCGGCGCGTGGCCGCCTGATCGTCAACGGCGAGGATCAGCACCTGGCCGAAGTGCTGGCGATGGGCTGCTGGACCCCGGTCGAGCGGTTTGGTTTCGATCCGTCGTTGGAGTGGCATGCCGAGCTGCTGGCCGCCGATGGCAGCGCGTTCCGCGTGCACCATCGTGGGCAGGCGCTGGGCGACGTGCAGTGGTCGCTGCTGGGCCGCCACAACGTGCTCAACGGGCTGGCCGCGCTGGCCGCTGCGCATGCAGTGGGCGTGGCGCCGGCCACGGTGATCCCGGCGCTGGCGCGCTTCCGCAGCGTCAAGCGCCGCATGGAAGTGATCGGCAGCCATGGCGGCATCACCGTCTACGATGATTTCGCCCATCACCCCACCGCGATCGCCACCACGCTGGAAGGCCTGCGTGCCAGGGTCGGCGATGCGCGCATCGTGGTTGCGATGGAACCGCGCAGCAACTCGATGCGGTTGGGCGCACATGCGCAGGCACTGGCACCGTCGCTGGCGCTGGCTGATGAAGTGGTGTTCCTGCATCGCCCGGAACTGGCCTGGGATGCCGCTGCGGTGATCGCTGCGGTACGTGGTGACGCCCACGCGGTGCCGGATACCGACGCATTGCTGGCGCAGCTGCAGTCCAGCGTGCGCAGTGGCGACCACGTGGTGTTCATGTCCAACGGTGGCTTCGACGGCGCCCCGCGCCGCTTCCTCGCCGCGTTGCAGGCCCGATGAGCGTCGACAGCCCGCTGCCGCTGTTTCCGCTGCACACCACGCTGGTGCCGGGTGCGGCGGTGGGCCTGCGTGTTTTCGAGCGCCGCTATCTGGACCTGGTCCGCGACAGCGGCCGCAGTGGTGAGGGGTTCGGTGTCTGCCTGATCCTCGATGGCGAGGAAGTCGGTGCACCGGCGACGCCGGCGGCCTATGGTGTGCAGGTGCGCATCGAAGACTTCGATGTCGGTGCCGATGGCGTGCTGCAGCTTCGCCTGCGCGGCACCCGCCGTTTCCATGTGGAGCGTACCCGCGTGCGCGACAACGGCCTGGTGGTGGCCGACGTGCGCTGGTGCGAGGAAGACCCGGACGACGAACTGCGACCACAGCACGCGCTGCTGGCCACGGTGCTGGGGCACATCATCGAACAGGCCGGCGAGGCCTATGCGCCGTCCAACCCGGCGTTGCTGGACCAGGCCAGCTGGGTCGGCTGGCGGCTGGCCGAGCTGTTGCCGCTGAGCGAGCAGCAGCGCCTGCAGCTGCTGCAGATGGACGACCCGCACCAGCGATTGCAGCAGTTGCTGGGCTGGATGCCGTAGCAGCCTGCCTTGGGTGGGTGTGCACCTTGGTGCACACGCTGGGGCATGCGTGGAATGCCATCCACGCACGGCGTGGACCTACTGTAGAGCCGAGCCTTTGCTCGGCTTGATGGTTCCCGCGAAGAGCAGCCGAGCATGGGCTCGGCTCTACAGTGGGTGATCGCGCACCGGTGCCGGTCAGGGCGTTGTGGTCTTCAACCGCAGCACCGGCAACCCGGTTTCGCTGTGCACATCCTCGCGCTGCGGCAGGTCCTGCACGGCGTCCTTCACTGCGTTGAGCGCCGGGTCGACGCCACGCAGCGGGTGCCACATGCCGATCCACTCGAAATGACGCTCGTAGCGCAGGGTCTGCGCACTGCCCAGCCATAGCGGCGTATTGCCCGGTTGCAACTGCGCAGGGGCTGGCCACAGGCGCAGTACGTAGCGCTCATCGCGGCGTGTACCCGGGCGCACCATCAACAGCGCTTCCACGCGCGTGTCCAGCGTGGCTGGCAGCACCGGCAGTTCGTCGGCACCCGTGTTCTTGTCCAGCATCAGCAGCGCCTCCTGCCAGCCGGCCTGTTCCTGCCGCTTCCAGCCGCGTGCTTCCAGCTGCGCCTGCAGCGGGGCCAGCGGGCCCGCCACCTGCACGTCCAGCGGCCAGCGCTGGTCGTCGTCGAACTCGTTGCGGCGCGCCGGCAGTGTCGCCCAGTCGTGCTGCCACCAGGCCTGCATGTCCATCGCCTGCGCCGCCGGCAGGGTCGGCTCGAAGCGTTCCAGCTTCACCGGAATGTGGCGCGGCGCGTACCACATCGCCGCCACGGCGAAGACACCGTAGAACAGCCACGCCACCGGCTTCACCCAGAACGAGCGGTTGAAGCGGCGGCGGTAGGCGATGCCCAGCACCAGCAGCCAGAACGTACCGAACAGCATGCCGCCGATCACATCGCTCAGCCAGTGCGCGCCCAGGTACAGGCGCGAGAAGCCGATCAGGCTGACCACGATGCCCGACACCAGGTACGGCCAGACACGGGTGCGGCCAGGCATCTCGCGGGCGATCAGCACCGCGAAGAAGCCGAAGGTGATGGTGGCCATGGTCACCGACACCGACGGGAAGCCAAAGCCACTGCTGGCATCGACCGGTCGCACCACATCCACCGTTGCGCCGAGCAGCATGGTCAACGCCAGGCCGAAGGCAAGCGCGGCCAGCCAGTGCGCGGCTGCCATCCAGCGGCGGCGCCAGATCAGGTAGCCCATCGCTGCAGCGGTGGCCGGCAACAACACCTGCCAAGCGCCCAGCGATGCCAGCGCGGCCATCGGGTAATCGGCCAGCGGATTGCGCAGCGCCAGCATGGCCTGGTGCACCAGCAGGTCGATCGCCAGTGGCTCGCCATGGGCGACCACCACGGTCAGCAGCGCGAACCAGCCCCAGCCCAGCACCAGCAGCATCAGCGCCAGCATCGCCAGCGGCACCGACTCGCGGCGCTTCGGGTCCAGCACACCAACGGTGTAGCGGCCCAGCGTCGGGTGCCGGTTGGACCAGTCCAGCAGCCGCGCCAGCCAGTTGTCCATGCGCGCGGCCGACCAGCGGTAGCCGTACAGCACGATGGCCCAGACCAGGCCGAGGATCACTGCCAGCAGGCCGACCACCACCACCAGTCGCCCTGCGACGGCGGCCACCGCGTCGTAGGCCTCGCCGAGCACCCAGCCCGGTGCCAGGAACAGCACCGCCCACGAAATGCTGGCGATGCCACTGGCCTGCATGTAGCGGCTGGCCGGCATTTTCATCATGCCCGCGATGGCCGGCACGAACGGCCGGATCGCGCCCACGTAGCGTGCTACCAGGATGCTCTTGAAGGCATTGCGGCGGAACAGGTTTTCGCCGCGGTCGAGCAGCTGCGGGTAACGGCTGAAGGGCCACACGCCACGCAGGCGGTCACCCCAGCGGCGGCCGATCCAATAACTGATGCCATCACCGGCGAATGCGCCCAGTGCGGCTGCGGCCACCGCGTACGGCCCGGAGATCTGGCCCAGCCCGATGAACACGCCCACCGCGAACAGCAGCGGCAGGGCCGGCACGATGGCACCGAGAATGATCACCGCATCGCAGAAGGCGATGAGGAAGATAACGGCACCCGCCAGCACGGGGTGAGCGGCAATCCACGCGAGGGTGGCGTCGATCCATGAAGAGTCCATTGCCCGATTATAGGGGCGTGAAGGTGACTGGTTCCCAGCCGCTTGGTGACCGTTTGCAACGGGCGCCATCGCCTAGAATGGGCACATGCCGCATTCGCCAGACACGCCCTCGCACGCCCTGAAGGCCGACAGCTTCGGTCGCATCCTCCTTGTGGAAGGGCCGGCCGGCCCCTTTGTACGCCGTGATCTGGGCGCCACACCACTGTGGTTGCGGCTGCCAGCCTGGTGGCTGGCCCGCCGTGAAGCACGCGCACTGCGCCACATCCACGGCATGGCCGATGTGCCGCAGCTGCTGGCGTGGGATGGACGTCATCTCGACCGCAGCTTCATGGCCGGCGACGCCATGTACCAGCGTCCGCCTCGCGGTGACCTGGCCTGGTTCCGCGCCGCGCGTCGCCTGCTGCAGCAGCTGCATCGCAATGGCGTGGCCCACAACGATCTGGCCAAGGAAGCCAACTGGCTGGTCACCGACGATGGCCGCCCGGCGCTGATCGACTTCCAGCTGGCGGTGATCGGCAACCCGCGCTCGCGCTGGATGCGCCTGCTGGCCCGTGAGGACCTGCGCCACCTGCTCAAGCACAAGCGCATGTACTGCCGCGAGTCGCTCACCCCGGTGGAAAAGCGGGTGCTCAAGCGCACCTCCTGGGTGCGCGAGCTGTGGTTCGCCACCGGCAAGCCGGTCTACCGCTTCGTCACCCGCCGCATCCTGCATTGGGAAGACAACGAGGGGCAGGGGCCGAAGCCGTGAGCCGTACGCAGGTGGTGACCGGCCCGCCGAGTGCAGGCAGCATCCTGCGCCCACAGCTGGCTGGCGCCGACTTCGTGCACGCCTGCCAGGCGACGACCCGTCGTGATGGGCGCTCGGCCTTGCAGGCCTATCGCGACATGGCGGCGACCATTCCCGGCTGGTTCGATGGGCTGGTGGCACTGCGCAATCGCGGCATGCGCCTGCTCGGCATGAAGCACCTGGGCTCGTTGCGTGCGGTACAGGACATCGCGCAGCCGCGTCCGGGGCAACGGCTGGGCATCTTCACCCTGCAGTCGCTGGATGACGATGCCATCGTGCTGGAAGACGACGACCGCCACCTGCGTGTGCAGCTGGCCCTGCAGTGGCAGGGCGATGTGCTGGAAGTGGCGACGGTGGTGCATACGCACAACGCGTTCGGGCGTGTGTACATGCTGCCGGTCGCACCGGTGCATCGGCTGATCGTGCCGCATCTGCTGAGGAAGCAGGTGCAGGCGTACCGGTAGATCCACGCCATGCGTGGATGCATTAAGCAATTCAATGGTCGCGTGCAAGTGCCAGATGATTGCCGTTGACGACCCCTTCCATCTGTTCGCAGCGCTCGCCTAGAATCAGGAACGAGAGAGTCGCATGGAAGCAACGTCGCGCCGTCCTGGCGCGGCTACGCATGCGGACGCGAGGGGAAAATTGTGAAGCGAGTTGCTGCTTGGCAGTGCCGTGTTGCTACGGCACTGACGCTGTGCGTGGTCGCAGGTTCGGTCTCGGCAGTCGAGCCCTACCAGGAATACCGCAAGCTCATTGAGTCCGCCCAGAACCTGACGGCGCTGAAGGATGATCTTTTCGGCGAGAGCGTCAGCCTCTACAACGGCAAGACTGAATTTGCCGTCACCGACGTCAGCCTGCCAGGCAACAACGCCCTGCCGGTGCAGATGCGGCGCCGGTTCAGTGTCGAGATGGACCTGGTCGGGAGTGGCAGCTTCAACGCCAGTCTCGATGGTGTGGGCGGCTGGGAGGTCGACACGCCGTACATCACCGGCATGTTCCCCGGCGCGAGCGCCTGGCTGAACAATCGTTGCAGTGGCGACATGGTGCCTCAGTGGCCCATTTCCTTCCGGCTCAACGAAGTCTGGCAGGGCAACATGATCCATGTCCCGGGTGGTGGTGATCGCACCATGTTGGGGGCCTGGAACAACACGCCGATGCCGACAGACGGCGTTGCACGCAAGTGGAGCACCTCGCATCGCGATGCCATCGACTGTATTCCAATGAAGTCGGGTCTGGCTGGCGAGGGCTATCGGGTCAGGACCACCTCGGGCGAGTCGTACTTCTTCGATACCGCGTTCACGCGCTTTGGCGGCACGCTGGAGCGCTCGGGCGGCGAAGGAGACAGGACCAAGATCGCTCGCACGCGCATCTACCTCATGGCCAGCCGTGTAGAGGACCGGTCGGGCAACTGGGTACAGTACGAGTACAACGGCAACGGTCACCCGACCCGGATCTGGTCCAGCGATGGCCGCGAGATCACGCTGGCCTACAGCGGCACGCTTCTGGTGTCGGTGACTGCCGCGGGCCGTACCTGGAACTATGGGTACGGTCAGGTCGAAGGCCAGAACCGCCTCACCGCAGTTACCCAGCCCGATGGAAGCACTTGGTCCTACGCCTACTCCAGCGCGCTGCGCGCCTGGGAGAAGGTGAACTGGGACGGCAACAGCAACGAGACCTGTCAGGAGCAGCCGCCGGAGCGTGACGGTACGCTGGTCATGACCATCAAGCATCCGTCCGGTGCGATGGGTGAGTTCCAGTTTTCGAATGGTCGCCAGTACCGCAGTGGCGTCCATGCCAGCGAGTGCATCCGCCGGATCGCACAGTCGGCGTACTACTACGAAATCGTCACCCCGTTTTTCTACGACGTAGTCTCGCTGAGAGCCAAGAAGATCTGGGGACCGGGCCTGCCGAAGGTGCTGCAGTGGAGCTATGACTATGGCAGCGGCTACGAGCCGCTCTGGGGCGGCGTGGGCGGTGCAGCCATCTACCCCTGCACGACCTGCAAGAAGGAAAAGCAGGTCACGATCTCAAATCCCGACGGAACCCGCACGGCCTACCGCTATGGCTCGCAGTACGCGCTGAATGAAGGGCGGCTGCTGGGTAGCAGCGTCATTGACGCGGCCGGGAATGTGGTCAAGAGCAGCACCTCGGTCTACATGACCGAAGACGAAGTGAAATCACAGCCATTCGCCCCGCTTCACGGGATGATCTACAGTGGCGACGAGCCGAGCACAGCTCAGGTGCGGCCGGTCGTGGCCGAGGCCATCCAGCAGGATGGCGTGACCTACCAGACCAGCATATTGTTGTTCGATGATCTGGCTCGCCCGTTGCGTGTCAATAGCGCCAGTCCTTTGGGCAGCCGCACCGATGCCACTCAGTATGCGGACGACCGAAGCAGATGGATTCTGGGCGCGATCGCGAAGGTCACCAACGAGAATACCGGCGTGGTGGTCGAGCAGACGACGTTCGATGGCCTGATGCGGCCCACGGAAGTGCGTTCGTATGGGTTGTTGAAGCAGGTACTGGGCTACAACCCTGACGGAACCGTGGCCATGGTGGATGACGGTCGTGGCAATCGCACTACGCTTTCCGGCTGGAAGCGCGGCACGCCACAGCAGATCCAGTTTGCCGACGGCGCTGTGCAGTCGGCGGTGGTGGACGACAATGGCTGGGTCAGCAGCGTTACCGATGAGAACGGTGCAACCACCCAGTACGGCTATGACGCAATGGGACGCATGGCCACCATCGACTGGCCGGCGGGCGACAGTGTGGCTTGGGCACGTACGACACAGAGTTTCACCGCCATCAACGGCGACGAGTACGGTATCGGAGCGGGTCATTGGCGGCAGACCGTCGCAACCGGAAACGCGCGGCGCAACGTCTATTTCGATGCCTTCTGGCGTCCGCTGCTGACTGAGGAATATGACGAGTCCTCGCGTGGCGTGACCCAGCGCTACCAGAGGTTTGCCTACGACGAAGCGGGTCGGCAGGTGTTCGCCTCGCACCCTGGCGAGTCTGCTGTGCTGAGTACAGGTACATGGACCGGCTACGACGCGCTGGGGCGACAGACCTCGGTGTCCGTCGACAGCGAGGCCGGTCTGCTGACATCGCTGACCAGTTATCTGGCGGGTGGCGGCTTGAAAGTGGTCGACCCCAAGGGCAATACGACGCTGACCACTTTCCAGGCGTTCGGTGCGCCGTCGACGGAATCCCCGGTGTCGATCATTCACCCGGCGGGCGCGTTCACCGATATCGATCGCGACATCTTCGGCAAGCCGCGCTCGATCGTGCGCCGCAACCAGGACGGCAGCGCCCGGATTGCCCGCAATTATGTGTATGACGGTCATCAGCAGCTCTGCAAGAGTGTGGAGCCGGAGACCGGCGCAACGCTGATGGGTTACGACGCAGCGGGCAATCTTGCCTGGAGCGCAGCTGGCCTGGACCTTTCCAGCACCACGGCATGCGACGCTGATGCTGGACCGGTTGCGGCCCGCAGGATCGTTCGTGGCTACGATGCGCGCAATCGGCTGTCGACACTTGCGTTCCCGGATGGGAATGGCAACCAGGGCTGGACGTATACAAGGGACGGCAAGCCGGCCACGGTGACCACGGCAAACGATGCGGGGACGACGCAGGCGATCAACACCTATACCTACAACAAGCGTGGGTTGTTGACGGCCGAAACCTCCAGTGACAGTACCCTCGGCATCCAGTCGCTGGGATATGCCTACAACGCCAATGGCGCACTTTCAGGCCTGACCTATCCGAGTGGGCGCTTCGTTGACTATGCGCCCAACGCGCTGGGCCAGCCGACCAAGGCGGGAGGCTACGCCTCAGGGGTGACTTACTACGCCAATGGGGGCATGAAGCAATTCACCTATGGCAATGGCATCGTGCACACGATGGCGCAGAACCAGCGCCAGTTGCCTACCCGGGTGGTCGACAGTGCCGGAGCGCTGGACACGACCTATGAGTACGACGCCAATGGCAACGTCGCGCGTATCGTCGACAATCTGGACGGGCAGCGCACGCGCACCATGGCCTACGACGGACTGGATCGTCTGATTCAGGCCACCTCGCCTTCGTTTGGCGGAGATGGCGTGTACCGCTACACCTACGATGCTGTGGACAACCTGCGTTCGGCCGCGCTGACCGGTGTCAAGGATCACGTCTATTGGTACGACACCCATAACCGGCTTACCAACGTACAGAACAGTGGAGGCGCCACCACTCTGGGCTTGAGCTACGACGCACAGGGCAACCTCTCCAGCCGCAACGGCGTCGGCTACAGCTTCGACTTCGGCAATCGCCTGCGCAGTGTGGCCAGCGCGGAGCGATACCGATACGACGCACATGGCCGGCGCATCCTGTCGGCGGGCGCCAATGACGGTGCCACCATTCGATCGCTGTACGGCAACGACGGTGTGCTGCGCCGGCAGGAAAATGCCCGGGAGGGCCGCAATACCGAGTACATCCACCTCAATGGCAGCCTGGTGGCGCAGGCCATTCAGGTCGTCGCGCCGGTTACGCCGGTCCTGACCGCGCCCGCGTTCAGCAACAACGGTGCCTATGCACTGCAGTGGACGGCGGTGTCTTACGCCAGCCGTTATGAACTGCGAGAGCAGGCAGCTGGCGGAGCTTGGGCCACGATCTACAACGGCGCCGAACGTAGCTGGAACACGTCCGCGAAGGCGGAAGGAACGTTTGGCTACGCTGTCCGCGCTTGCCAACAGGACAGCTGCAGTGGCTGGTCGGCGACGGCCAGTGTCGTGGTGCAGCGTCCTCCTGCGGCAAAGGCTGCTGTAAGCGCGCCCGCAACGGCATTCAATGGCAGCTACAGCATTACTTGGACGGAAGCGGCGGGCGCGGCAACCTATCGCCTGCAGGAGCAGGTGGGAGCGGGCGCCTGGCAGACGGTGCAGGAGAGCGCGGCGCGCAGTCTCGCGGTCTCCGGCAAGCCGGCCGGGACGTATGGGTACCGGGTCTTTGGCTGTAACCCAGCGGGCTGTGGTCCTGAATCAGATGTTGCCCGGACCCAGGTGATCTATCCGCCTGCAGCGGCACCTTCGCTCAACGTGCCGGGGCAGAGTCTCGATGGCAACTATACGATTGCGTGGAGCAGCGTCGACGGCGCATTGCGCTATGCACTGGAGGAGAGCTTCAACAATGGTGCATGGGCACAGGTTGCCTCACTGGCCAGCACCAGTCAGGCATTCGGTGGCAAGGGGACCGGCAACTATGCCTACCGCGTCCGGGCCGGCAACGATGCGGGGTGGGGCGTGTACTCGGCGACGAGTGTTGTTTCAGTGATCCGGCCACCGGCACCGCCCAGCCTGAGTGCGCCCGCAGGAACCTCGTCGGGCAGTGTCACGTTGAATTGGACGGGCGTTGCCATGGCGGCCAGCTACCTGCTGGATGAGAGTGTCAATGGCGGAACCTGGACGGCGGTCCAGAACGACGGTTCGACCCAGTCGCAGCGCAATGGTCTGGTGTTCGGCAACTACGCCTATCGCGTAAGGGCATGCAACATCTCTGGCTGCAGTGACTTCTCCAACACGGTGGTCGTCGCTTCCAATCCGCCCCCGGGTACGCCGCAGTTCATTCATTCCATCAAGTCGCAATGGAAGGAAGGGCGCGCCACCAAAATCTCCTGCGAGGTGAAGTGGACCAGCATGCCGGGTGCAACCAACTACGAGATGATGGCCTACGGCGGAAGGCTCGAGTATTCCGGTCCGGAGAGCTCAATCGAAGCTCAGGGCGCGGTCTACTGCGCGGAAGTACAGATTGTGCGCGCCTGCAATGCCAGCGGTTGTTCAGCCTGGTCCAACCCGTATCCGCAGAGCGTTGTGGATTACGGCGACCTGACCAACCCTCGGTGACCTGAAAATGAAGATCAAGAAAATTCTGGTTGGTGTCGCTGTTCTGTTGGGACTGTTGCTGGGCACAGTGAGTGTTTCGGCGCAGGAGATCGTCCAGTATGTGCATACCGACGCGCTGGGTTCCCCGGTTGCCATCTCTGATGCCAACGGCGCGATCGTCGAGCGCACCGTTTATGAGCCCTATGGTGCGACCGTAGGTGATGCGAAGGGGGATCACCCGGGATTCACCGGGCATGTGTCGGACTCGGCGACGGGTCTGACGTACATGCAGCAGCGGTACTACGATCCGTTGGTCGGGATATTCCTATCGACAGATCCGGTCGACGTGGGCTTGGACAACGGAGCCCTATTTAATCGATACATGTATTCGGCACTGAACCCCTATACTTTCGTTGATCCAGATGGCCGCTGCACTGGCTCTAGAATCACGAATAGTGACGGTACTTGTAAGAGTACCGGTGGGAACACGACGGCCACTGGGCCGACATCATCTGACTCCGCGATTCCGAGGGCGCCATCCTCTGGCTCATCTCCGAGCGTGGCATCTGGCGGAGAATCAAACTCCAACTGGCAAGAGATAAAGTCGCGTCTTGGCTTGTCGGGAGATTTGACAAAGAATGGAAACATCTTTGACGTCGGTGCCCTTTTTCATGATATCGCGATACCCGCAATGTACTCGCGGGGCGGCGGAGGGCTGGCTTCTGTTCCTGCTGCAATTCCAATGCTTGCTCGATTCAATTTTGCGGTACGAGCAGAGCATGTATTTAGAAGCGCCGCAGGGCATGTGAATCCCACTACGGTTGCTTCACAAATGAGATTTGTTGGTCTTTTCCAGCGTGTCAGCTCAAACCCGGCGAACCTAAGGGTGGATGCGGTTGCCGCGCGGCTAATGACGCAAGATGCAGCCTCTGCCGGTGTCAGTACGTACACTCAGACGATGAGGGGAGGGGCGCAGGTTTGGGTTCATGTGCGGAATGGTGAGATAGTCAACGCAGGCGTTAATGCCGCCGGAAAGGTAAGATGATGATTGATTCTGATGAATTGACTGATGTGGCGAAAACTCTTGCCTGGTACAAGAGTAATTTCTTCGAGGGCTGTGAAGAGAGCTTTGTTGCGGATTTTATGGTTTTTTGTTGGCAGGCGGTTGATCCCGGTCGCGTTGCTTCGCTGGATTTAGATGATGAAACTGTAGATGCATGCGCCGACATGCTCTCTGAGTTGAAGCTCTTTGTTGATGAGAGATGCGGGGAATGGGGGGCGCCTGCTTTCTGGAGGCGCTATATCGATTGGGCGGACTACGCCGCAGATTTTCCGCTTGATGAGTGCAAGCGGTTTATGCGAGAGACTGTTGGTTATCTTGAGCCTTCATTTTTCGTATTTACGACCACCGGCGGCACTGAGATGAGGTCCGAAGCAATGACGATTTTTGCCGAATACTCGCAGTCCCGCAAGGCGCGGGCTGCCTATGTTCGATCGGTAATTGAAAGTCGGCTGACGACTGACTCCTTCTATCAGCGATCCCGTTGATTCTCTCTGTCGCGAGATGCGAGAAACTGCTGCTGCGGTCGTCGTTCGGCTTTGTGGTCAGGGCAAAGCCGATATGTATGCTTTGCGCGGTCGATGTCGCCGGGCATGGCCCGGTCCACAGAGCATCTCGGCGCTTAACGCTAACGCTTAATGCCTTACGGCGTCGCCGGCACCACCTGCTGGCCAATGAAGTTGCGCTTGGCGTCGAAGTCGTACGCGATCTGCAGCTGGCCCACATCCGGGCAGGCGTGGCAGTCGCGCAGCGGCGTGCGGTACAGCAGGCGGACGCCACCGTTCTCCAGCGGCGTGGCCCCGGCCGACTGCGCCGGTGCGAACGGCGTGGCCTGTGGGTGGTCCTTCAGCAGGGCCTGCACGGCGGGGTCGGCACGCAGGGTGTCGTCCAGCTGCACGGCATCCACATCGATGCGCTTGCCGGTGGCGTCGACCAGGCGGGTGCCCTCGTTGGTGTTGGCGCGGAACGGATACTCGACCGTCGCAATGCCCAGGCCTTCGTTCTCGTGCCAGGCCGTCACGTAGGCCAGCTCGCCCCCGGTGGACAGCTGTTCGGCGGCGGTGATCGCATCGGCGCTGGCGCCGCCGGCGCGCATCGCATCGCGCAGGCAATCACGCGTGGCGGCGTTCTCGCCCTGGCGGCAGGCGTTGAGGTCGCCATCCCACACCACGGCCTCGCTCCAGCGCAGCTTGCCGTCGGCGGCGGCCTTCTCCGCGCTGGGCGTGTCACCGGCAGGTGGCTCCTTGCCCGGTTCCGGCGAACGGCCCTGGCAGGCGGTCAGCAGGGCAAGCCCCAGGGCAGGCAGCAACAGGCGGGAACGGCGCATGGCGTGGACCTCGTGCGTTGTCTGGAGGCCCAAGTATCGTCAAGGCCGGGTGAACTCCACGTCGGCGCGGCATACTAGCGGCTCATTGCATACGCTGGAGTGTGGGACGTGGGCAGCCTGCAGGGCAAAACGCTTTTCATCACCGGTGCCTCGCGTGGCATCGGCCTGGCCATCGCACTGCGCGCTGCGCGCGACGGCGCCAACGTGGCCATCGCGGCCAAGTCGTCGGTGCCGAATCCGAAGCTGCCGGGCACCATCCATACCGCGGCCGAAGCGGTGACGGCGGCAGGCGGGCAGGGCCTGGCCCTGAAGTGCGACATCCGCGAGGAGGAGCAGGTACACGCCGCAGTTGCGGCCACGGTCGATACCTTCGGTGGCATCGACATCCTGGTCAACAATGCCAGCGCGATCTGGCTGCGTGGCACGCTGGATACGCCGATGAAGCGCTTCGACCTGATGCAGCAGGTCAATTCGCGCGGCAGCTTCCTGTGCGCGCAGGCCTGCCTGCCGTACCTGCTGCAGGCGCCGAACCCGCACATCCTCACTCTCGCGCCGCCGCCGAGCCTGGAACCGAAGTGGTGGGGCGCGCATACCGGCTACACGCTGGCGAAGATGGGCATGAGCTTCGTCACGCTCGGCCTGGCCGCGGAATTCGGCCCGCAGGGTGTGGCGGTGAACGCGCTGTGGCCGCGCACGGTGATCGCCACCGATGCGATCAACATGATTCCGGGCGTCGATGCGGCCGGCTGCCGCACGCCGCAGATCATGGCCGATGCTGCGCACGCGGTACTGGTGCGCGAGGCGGCGGGTTTCCACGGCCAGTTCCTGATCGACGATGACGTGCTGGCACAGGCGGGTATCACCGATCTGTCCGGCTATGCGGTGGATCCATCGCGTCCGTTGTTGCCGGATCTGTTCCTGGAGTGATCGCGCGTCGCCGGCAGAGGCCGAGGGCTGCGACCTTCGGCCTGCTGCGCTAGAATGCGCGGCTGTAATCGTTTTCAACAAGGACGTGAACCCATGTCACGCACTCTTTCCGTCGCGGCGCTGGCCGCTTCGCTGTCGATTGTCCTGGCTGCCTGCGGCGGCAAGGCACCCGCAACCACTGGCGACGCCGGCCCTTCCAGCACGCCCGACGCCAGCGCGGCGCCGTCCGACGCACAGCAGCAGTTGACCGCCAAGCTCAACGCCTACATCGGCTGCTTCAACACGCTTGATTCGAAGACCCACGGCAGCATCGAGTCCTATACGCGCTGGATCAAGGACGTCGAGGCCGGCCCGAGCGGGCGCGAGACCCAGGTGTACGGTCCGTTCGAGATCAGCGATTACGACATGAAGCAGTGCGATGGCCCCGTGACCGAGGCGATGGCTGCCAAGCCGGCGCTGGCTGAGCTCGATGCCGCTGCTGGCCATTACCAGCAGGCGCTGAAGGCACTGGTGCCGCTCAGCAAGGACGCGCACGACTATTACGATCGCCAGGACTACGAAGACGACCAGTTCGCCAAGGGAAAGCAGCTGCACGCGCCCTTGATGGCCGCCTTCAAGGAGTTCGTGACTGCCAGCGAAACGTTCAACGCCGAGCTGGAGCGCCAGAACGACGCCGCCCAGCGCGAGCAGCTCAAGGTATTGGAACAGGCCGAGGGACGCACGCGCGAGTACTACCGTCTGGCAATGATGCTGGAAGCCAAGGCCATCATGGATCTGATGAGTGAGGATGACTTCGATCAGGCCAAGGCGCGCGAGCGCCTGGATGCGTTCAACCGCATTTCCGACGAAGCGCATGCGAAGGTGGCTGATCAGGAGCCGGGCAAGCTGGACTGGAACAGCTTCGAGCGTGAAGCCGAGAACTTCCGTCGCGAAGGCAAGGAGCGGCTGCAGCGCGTCGGCGAGAAAAAGCCTTACAGCGATTTCGAACGACGCATGCTGGATTCGCCCTCGATGGCGCCGCGTGGCTCCGCCAACAAGCTGATGCAGGAATACAACTCGCTGGTTTTCCAGAGCAACCGCCAGTAGCGAAGCTCAACGTTATTTTTGTCGCGATCGAGCAGGATGATTGCGACATGACGCGCCCCGCAGCCCCGAATGCCAGCACCTTCCCGAGGTGCTGGAGCGCGCGCCCGCGCCATGCATGAAGATGCCTGCAGTTTTCACTGGTGCAAGGAACTGATTTGAACGCATCCACACGCCTGATTCCCGTTCTCCTGCTTGGCGCGCTGGCCGGCTGCAACAACCCGGCGGGGCTGGCGGTCGCCGACCCCGGGCTGGGGAAGGTGAACGCCTACATCGAGTGTTACAACGGCGTCGAACAGCCCATCCGCGAGGGTTTCCAGACCTATACGGGCTGGATGAAGGATCCCGAGGCCGGCCCGACCGGCAAGGAAGCGCAGCCGCGTTCACCCGGCAAGCTGTTGTCGCACCGGGTCGACTATTGCGGCCAGCCGCTGACCGATGCGCTGGCAAAGACCCCTGCCACGCCGCTGGATGCACCCGCGCGACAGTACCAGCGGGCATTCCAGGCACTGAACACCCTGATCGAGCGTGCCGATGGGTACTTCACCCGCGAGGGCTATCGTCGCGATGGTGGCGAAGGGATGCGCAGCCAGCATACCCCGCTGATGCAGGCCTATGCTGATTTCTTCAAGGCCAGCGAAGCGATGGATGCTGCGCTGGAAAAGAACGAGAACGATCGCCGCGCCGCCCAGCTGAAGCAGATCGAGGAAAGCGAAGGCCGCTCGCTGGCCTATTACCACCTGCGCCTTGTCGGCGATGGCAAGCAGCTGGCGATGGCGTTCCAGAGCGACGCACCGGACGTTGCGGCGTTGCGCGGCCAGCTGGCCGACTATCAGGCGCTGGTGACGGAAATCCAGAACAGTGGTGTCGGCAAGGACGACCCGATGTGGGGTCATGTGCAGCGTTCGGCCGACAAGCTGGTGCGTACCGCCGGTCGCGGTGTCGAGCGTCTGGAGCAGGGCAAGCCGATCACCGCCGATGCGTTGGCCGCCGAGCGCAAGGCGTCGGGCAGCTGGCTCACCACCGATCCTGAGGGCGCGCAGTCGACGATCCTGGATGCCTACAACGACCTGGTGACCACCAGCAACCGCATGCGTTGAGGAGGATCCACGCATGGCGTGGAGCTACCGAGGGTAGTGCCGGGTCACGCCCGGCACGCACCCTGCGGGTTTGGTAGTGCCGGCCGCTGGCCGGCATGTGCCTCAATGGCTGAAAGCATCCGGTAGTTCACCCCCGCACTTGCGGCAATGCCGTGCATCCGGCTCGTGGCCTTCCAGCCCGCAGTGCGGGCAGCCACGCGCATCGCGGCGCGCGGCCAGCTCGGCTTCACGCATGGTGCTGGCCAGCTCCGCGGTGTAGATGCCGGTGGGCACGGCGATGATGCTGTAGCCGATCAGGATCAGCACCGACGTGACGAAGCGGCCAAGCACGGTCTGCGGCACGATGTCGCCGAAGCCGACCGTGGCCATGGTCACCACCGCCCAGTACATGCTGGCCGGGATGTTGGTGAAGCCGTGTTCGGGGCCCTCGATCACGTACATCAGCGCGCCGGCGATGATGGTGATGGTGATCACCGTGAACAGGAACACCAGCACCTTGCGCCTGCTGCGCCACAGCGACGTCATCAGCACGCCGCTTTCCTCGATGTAGCGGGTCAGCTTGAGGATGCGGAACACGCGCAGGATGCGCAGCGCGCGTACCACCAGCAGGCTCTGCGCGCCAGGAATGAACATCGACAGGTAGGCGGGCAGGATCGACAGCAGGTCGATGATGCCCCAGATGCTCACCGCGTAACGCAGCGGGCGCTTGACCACGGCCAGCCGCAGCAGGTACTCGGCGGTGAAGATGATCGTGAAGGCCCATTCCAGGATGTACAGGCCGGTGGACCATTCGGCATGCAGGTGCTGCACGCTGTCGATCATCACCACCAGGATGCTGGCGACGATCGCCACTACCAGGATCAGGTCGAAATTGCGCGAGGGCCGCGAGTCGTGGCGGTAGATGATGTCGAACCACCGGCGGCGCCAGCCGGTCTCGGTGGCGGGGTTCAGCTGGGGGGCAGAAAACGGTCGCATGGGCGCATTGTGCCGCAGGGGTTCCGGCGCGAGAATGGGGATTCCTGAACCCTGCCGACTGCCATGACCGCCGCTACCGATCCGCTGATCTCCCTTTCGCACTATTACCTGCCGGTCTACAAGCCCCGTCAGGTGGTACTGGAGCGAGGCCAGGGCGCCCGCGTGTGGGACAGCCAGGGCCGTGAGTTCATCGACCTGGCCGCCGGCATCGCCGTGTGCGGGCTGGGCCACAACGATCCGGACCTGGTGGCCGCACTGGTCGAGCAGGCCGGCAAGCTCTGGCACACCAGCAACGTGTTCTACAGTGCGCCGCCGCTGCACCTGGCCGAGGAGCTGGTGAAGGCCAGCCGCTTCGCCGAGCGCGTGTTCCTGTGCAACTCCGGCGCCGAAGCCAACGAAGTGGCGATCAAGATGGTCCGCAAGTGGGCCTCCAGCCAGGGCCGCCCGGCCGACAAGCGGGTGATCATCACCTTCCGTGGCAGTTTCCACGGCCGCACCCTGGGCGCGGTGACCGCCACTGCCCAGCCGAAGTACCAGGAAGGCTACGAGCCGCTGCCCGGCGGCTTCCGCTACATCGATTTCAACGATGAAGTACAGCTGGAAACCGCGATGGCCGCCGGCGACGTGGCGGCGGTGATGCTGGAGCCGATCCAGGGCGAGGGCGGCGTGATGCCGGCCAAGTCCGGTTTCCTCAAGCGCGTGCGCGAACTGTGCGACCAGCACAATGCACTGCTGGTGCTGGACGAGATCCAGGCCGGCATGGGCCGCACCGGCACGCTGTTCGCGCACTGGCAGGACGACGTGGTGCCGGACATGGTCACCCTGGCCAAGGCACTGGGTGGCGGCTTCCCGATCGGCGCGATGCTGGCCGGCCCGAAGGTGGCCGAGACCATGCAGTTCGGCGCGCACGGCACCACCTTTGGTGGCAACCCGCTGGCTGCTGCGGTGGCCCGCGTGGCGCTGCGCAAGCTGGCCTCGGCGGAGATCGCCGCCAACGTCAGCCGCCAGTCCAAGGCGCTGCGCGATGGCTTCGCCCGCATCAACGACGAGTTCGGTGTGTTCAGCGACGTGCGTGGTCGTGGCCTGATGCTGGGCGCGGTGCTGAGCAAGGACTTCGCCGGCCAGGCCGGTGCGATCCTCGACCACGCCGCCGAGCACGGCCTGCTGACCCTGCAGGCCGGCCCGGACGTGCTGCGCTTCGTGCCGTCGCTGAACATCACCGACGAAGAAGTGGCCGAAGGCCTGAAGCGCCTGCGCGCGGCGATTGCCGCGTTCATCGCCGCGCGCTGAGGCCATCATGCCGGGGTCGGACCCCTCTCCTGCGGAGAGGGCTCTGACCCCGTTGCTGAGGAATGCCCGTAGAGCCGAGCCCATGCTCGGTTCATCGCGATGCCAGGCCACAGCAGCCGAGCATGGGCTCGGCTCTACAGTAGTTCACGCAATCCGGTAGCGCTTCAACACCTTGCCCAATCCCCGGCCATCGCGCACGGTTTCCGCGTGCAGGCCGGCAGCGCGCGCGCCACGCACATTGGCGAACAGGTCATCGACGAACAGCGTGCGCGAAGGTGCCACGCCCAGCGCTTCCAGCGTGCGCAGAAACACCGCCGGCGCCGGTTTGCGCAGGCCGAAATCCGCACTGCAGAACACGCGCGCCTGCAGGGCAGGAAACAGTTCCGGCAGCAGGGTGGGCAATGCCTGCTGCATCAGCGCGCCGTTGTTGGTCAGCACCGCGATTGGCAGTTGCAGGGCCTGCAGTCGTTGCAAGACGGCCGCCTGAGGATGGCTGGCGGCCCGTCGCGCCGCGGTCCATGCAGCCACATCGACAGTCGTGCCCAGAAGCTCTCCCAGCTGCGCCAGATAGGCCGGGCCATCCAGCGTGCCATTGTCATGCGCTGCTTCCAGACCGCTGTCGTACAGCACGGCCTGTACGGCGTGCGTCGGAACCTGCAGTGTCCGGGCCAGATGCAGCACGCGTTGCCCGCGCTGGTACTGCACCAGCACGCCATCCACATCCAGCAGCAACAGGTCGATCCGCATCGGCTGAGCATGCCATTGCGATGAGTGCGCGGGAAACCCTGGAGCTGGCATGCGACAGACGGTCGCAGACGGCGCCGCAGGGGGCTGCCTAGAATGGCGCTTGAATCCGCAGGAGATGCAATGATGAAGGCTTGGAGGGTGGCAGTGGGACTGGGTGCGCTGATGCTGGCGCCGTCGGCGATGGCGCGGGTGTGTGCGGTGAGCATCGACAGCACCGACCAGATGAGCTTCAGCAGCCGCGAGATCAAGGTTGCCGCTGATTGCACCGCCGTGGACCTGACCCTGCGCCATACCGGCAAGCTGGCGGTCACCGCGATGGGCCACAACTGGGTGCTGACCCGCAGCGCTGATTACCAGCCGGTGGCGATGGCGGGCATGCGCATGACCCTGGCTGACAGCTACCTGCCGAAGGCCGACAAGCGCGTGCTGGCGCACACCAAGGTGATCGGCGGCGGCGAGACCACGCGCGTGCGTTTCTCTACCCAGGGCCTGCAGAAAGGTGGCGACTACACCTTCTTCTGTTCGTTCCCCGGCCACTTCGCGATGATGAAGGGCAAGTTCCTCTTCGGTTAGAAAAAAAGGGGACGGAGGGGATTAAGTCGTTTGTGCACAAACGACTTAATCCCCTCCGTCCCCTTTTTGCGATCAGCCCTTGGTGGCCTTGAACGCCACGCGTGCAGCGGCGAGGGTGGCCTCGATCACCGCATCGTCGTGCGCGCTGGACAGGAAACCGGCTTCGTACGCCGACGGCGCCAGGAACACGCCCTGGTCCAGCATCGCATGGAAGAAGCGGTTGAACGCCGGGATGTCACAGGCAGTGGCCTGCGCATAGGTCTCCACCTTCTCGCTGGTGAAGAACAGCCCGAACATCGCGCCCACGCGGGTGGTGGTCACGGCCACGCCGGCTTCGGCGGCGGCCGCTTCCAGGCCGGCACACAGGCGCGCGGTGCGCTCGGCCAGGTCGGCGTGGAAGCCCGGCTGCTGGATCAGTTCCAGCATCGCCAGGCCGGCGGCCATCGCCACCGGGTTGCCGCTCAGCGTACCTGCCTGGTAGATCGGGCCGGCCGGGGCGATCTGCTGCATCAGCTCGCGGCGGCCACCGTAGGCCCCGACCGGCATGCCGCCGCCAATGATCTTGCCGAAGGTGGTCAGGTCCGGGGTGATGCCGTAGTGCGCCTGCGCACCGCCGAGGGCGACGCGGAAGCCGGTCATCACCTCGTCGAAGATCAGCAGTGCGCCATGCTTCGTGCACAGTTCGCGCAGGTGCTGCAGGTAGCCCTCGCGCGGCGGGATGCAGTTGGCGTTGCCGACCACCGGCTCGATGATCAGGCCGGCAATGTCGTCACCCTGCTGCGCGAACAGCGCAGTGGCCGCTTCGAAATCGTTGTAGGGCAGGGTCAGGGTCAGTTCGCTCAGCCCGGCCGGGACGCCCGGCGAGGTCGGCACGCCCAGGGTCAGCATGCCGCTGCCGGCCTTGACCAGGAACGAGTCGCCATGGCCGTGATAGCAGCCTTCGAACTTCACGATGCGGTTGCGGCCGGTCGCACCACGCGCCAGGCGGATCGCCGACAGCGTGGCCTCGGTGCCGGAGTTGACCATGCGCACCATCTCGCACGACGGCACCAGGCGGGTGATGGTCTCGGCCATGGTCACTTCGGCTGCGCACGGCGCGCCGAAGGACAGGCCGTTGTCGATCGCCTTCTTCACCGCCTGGCGCACGGCCGGGTGGTTGTGGCCGACGATCATCGGGCCCCAGGAACCGACGTAGTCGATGTAGCGGTTGCCGTCGACGTCGTACAGGTAGGCGCCGTCGGCGCGCTCGACGAAGAACGGTTCGCCACCGACCGATTTGAACGCGCGTACCGGCGAATTGACGCCGCCCGGCAGCAGTTGCTGGGCGCGGGAGAACAGGGCGTGGGACTGGTCGTGGTTCATGGGGCTTTCCTGGGCGTTACGCGAACTGGGCGAGGTAGGCGCGCTGGGTCGCGACCGGGTCTTCGGCGGCGAACACGCTGCTGACCACGGCGACCAGATCGGCGCCGGCGTCGATGATGGGACCGACATTGTCCGGCGTCAGGCCGCCGATCGCCACCCGCGGCACGCCCAGTGCGGCGCTTTGCCGCAGCAGGTCGGTATGCGCGCGGCTGCTGGTGACCTTGGTCGTGGTCGGGAAGAACGCGCCGAAGGCCACGTAGCTGGCGCCGGCGGCCACGGCCTTCTCTGCATTGGCAAGCTGGTCGTAGCAGGAGGCGCCGATGATGGCCTCGGCACCGAGCAGGGCGCGTGCGCTGGGGATGTCACCGTCGGTGCCGCCGAGGTGCACCCCCGCCGCGCCAACGGCTTTGGCCAGCGCCGGGTCGTCGTTGACGATCAGCGGCACGCCGTGTTCCGCGCACAGCGCCTGCAGGGCGGTGGCCTGCTCCCGCCGCAGCGCGTCACTGGCGGTCTTGTTGCGGTACTGCAGCCAGGTGGCGCCAGCGGCCAGCAGCGGCGCGGTACGGGCCAGCAGGCGTGCGGTATCGGGCTCGTCCGGGGTGATCAGGTAGACGCCGCGGGGCGCCGGGGAAGCAGAAGTCATCGATGGCTACCGGTGAGTGGACCGCGATGGGACAATGGCGGCCCGTGAATCCAGCCCTGATTATCCGATGAGCGATGCCACCCCCACCACCTTGCGCACCTGGATGTGCGTGGTCTGCGGCTTCCTGTACAACGAAGCGGAGGGCCTGCCGGAGGAGGGCATCGCGCCGGGGACGCGCTGGGAGGACATTCCGGAGACCTGGACCTGCCCGGACTGCGGGGTCACCAAGGCCGATTTCGAGATGGTCGAGGTCGATTGATGAGGGTAGGTGTGGACCGTTGGTCCACACCCCGGCACCCTCAATGCAGCCGCGGCATCGGTCCGCCGAGGTCGATCAGCTTCTCGCGCAGCCACTGCGCATCACTGGCTTCCGGGTTGCGCTTCAGGTACTGCCCCAGGTCGTGGCGGGCACCGGCCAGGTACTCCAGTTGCAGGTAGGCCAGGCCGCGGTCACGCAGCGCATCGTCCTGCTCCGGGGCGAGCTTCAGCAGGCGGTCGGCACTGCGCGCGGCGCGGTCCCATTCGCCGGCTTCGGCATACACGCCGTGCAGGTTGCGCAGCATGCGCATCAGGATCGCGCGCGCCGGCGCCGGGTCCAGAATCTGCGCCAGCACCTGGTCGTCGGGCATCTGCCCGCCCAGGTGTGACTTGGCGCGTTCGCGCAGTTCGTCCACGTCCAGCGGGCGACCACCATTGAACGGGTCCATCACCAGCACGCCGTCGTCCACCGGCAGGCGCACCAGAAAGTGGCCGGGGAAGGACACGCCGTCGAGCGGAATGCCCAGCCGCCGCGCGACTTCCATCTGCACCAGCGCCAGCGAGATCGGGTTGCCCAGCCGGCGCTCGAATACCTGGTTGAGGTAGCTGTTGCGCGGGTCGTAATACTCGTCGTGGTCGCCGCTGTAGCCCAGCTCGTCGAACAGGTGGCGGTTGATCGCCGCCATCTTCAATGGACTGTTGTCGATGCTCTCCACTTCCGAGCGGAGGTGGTCGACGTGGCTCTGGATCAGCGCATCGTAGGTCGACGGCTGCAGATCGGGGTATTCATCGCGCGCGATCAGCAGCGCGGTCGGCAACAGTGGCAGCGCCTCGTCTTCGAGGTCGGCCAGTGCATCCCAGTCGGGGAGTGTGATCCGGTCCTGCATGGCCACAGACTGGCGTCATTCGCAGGCCGTTTCAAGCGGTGCCGCGTGAAAAATGCAGGGGTCAGATCCCTTTCGCACGCGAAAGGGATCTGACCCCTGCAGGGTTGCCGGCCAGCGGCCGGCACTACTGCGGGTGCCGGGCGCAGCCCGGCCGTACCTTACTTTTCGATGCCCGGGCCGAATTTCAGCTCCGTGCCGTCCTTCAACTGCAGCTTCTCGGCCTGGCCGGCGTTGAGTTCCAGCACGTAGCGCGCCGGGCCACCGCTGGGGTAGGGCGGGCACATGTCGCCGGCCGAGCACGGCGGTACGTCGCGCTGCTGGCTGACCAGCCTGCGCTGGCTGTCGAAGTACAGGATGTCCAGCGCGATCCTGGTGTTCTTCATCCAGTACGCCTGCATTTCTTCGCGGTCGTGGATGAACAGCATGCCGTGGTCGGCCGCCATCTGGTCGCGGAACATCAGCCCGCGCGCGCGGGTTTCGTCATTGGTGGCCAGCTCCACCTGGTAGCGGGCGCCATCCAGCTCGACCCAATGGCGGGCCGCGTCGGTGGCACAGCCGGCCAGGGCCAGCAGCGGAAGCATCAGCAGCGAACGCAACAGCGACATCGTCAGGATCCTTCGGAAGGGTCAGAGCACGACCGGCGGCTCGCCGCCGACGATCACCACGTCGGCGCGACGGCGCGCGAACAGGCCCACGCAGACCACGCCCGGCAGTTGGTTGAGCTCGCGCTCCAGCTTTTCCGGATCGGTGATCTGCAGGTTGTGGATGTCCAGGATCTGGTTGCCATTGTCGGTGACCACGCCTTCGCGCCAGGTCGGCTGGCCGCCGGTCATGTCGCGGATCTGCCGGGCGACCAGGCTGCGCGCCATCGGGATCACTTCCACCGGCAGCGGGAACCTGCCCAGCACCGGCACCTGCTTGCTCGGGTCGACGATGCAGATGAAGCGCTCGCTGGCCTCGGCGATGATCTTCTCGCGGGTCAGTGCGGCGCCGCCGCCCTTGATCAGGCACTTGTTCGGATCGCACTCATCGGCGCCGTCCACGTACAGCGACAGGTTGCCGCTGTGGTTCAGCTCGATCACTTCGATGCCGTGCTGCTTCAGGCGCGCGGTGCTCTGCTCGGAGCTGGACACGGCGCCCTTGATGCGGTGCTGGATGCGGGCCAGGGCATCGATGAAATAGGCCACGGTGGAACCGGTGCCGACACCGACGATCATGCCGTCTTCGACGTATTCGATGGCTTTCTCGGCGGCCAGGCGCTTGGCTTCGGACATGGGAGAACTCTCAGGCAGGGAATCAGGATTTCTTTTCCAGCGACAGCAGCAGCTTCCACTGCGCGGCGGTCACCGGGAACACCGACAGGCGGTTGCCCTTGGCAACCAGCGGGAAGCCTTCGCCCAGTTCCTCGGCGTGCAGCTTGATCTCGTCCAGCGCGATCACCTGCTTCAGCTTGCGGTCGAAGGCCACGTCCACCAGCATCCAGCGCGGGTTCTCGCGCGTGCTCTTGGGGTCGTAGTAGTCGGATTTTGGATCGAACTGGGTGTCGTCCGGATAGGCGGTGCTGGCCACCGTGGCCAGGCCGACGATGCCCGGCACCTTGGTATTGGAGTGGTAGAACAGGATGCCGTCGCCCACCTGCATGCCATCGCGCATGAAGTTGCGCGCCTGGTAGTTGCGCACCCCGTTCCAGGGTTCGACCTTGACCTTGGCCAGGTCATCGATGGAGAAGGCGTCCGGTTCGGACTTCATCAGCCAGTAGCGCTTGCGGGCGGTCATGCGTTCACGGGGGCAGCGGAGGGGAACAGGGTGCCGTCTTCGGTGCAGATCGCATCCACCGGCACGTCCCACGACGCCACCGGCAAGGACTCGACCTGCTGCACCGCGAACGCAGCACCGACCAGCCAGGGCGGCGCCGGCCGGTCATGGCGGAAGGCGAAGCTGCGATCATACCAGCCGCCCCCCATGCCCAGCCGCCGGCACTGTGCGTCGAAGCCCACCAGCGGGGCCACCACCAGCGCCATCTGCGCCGGTTCCAGCGTATCGTCCAGCGCTACGTCCGGTTCGGGAATGCCGTAGCGGTTGCTGGTCAGCGCCTGTCCCGGCCGCCACGGCGCGAAGCGCAGCACGTCGCCGGCCAGCACCGGCAGGCAGTAGGTGAGCCCTTCGGGCAGTTGCAGCTGCCAGCGGTGCAGGGCGATTTCGCCATCCAGCGCCCAGTAGCCGGCCACGGCGCCTTCGCGTGGGGTGAACGGCAGGGCGAGCAGGGCATCGGCAAGGGATTCGGCGGCAGCAATGCGCTCACCGGCGGAAAGGTCGCGGCGGCGTTGCCGCAGGTCGTGGCGCAGGGCCTGGCGCGGGTCGGTCATGGCAGCGTGCGGCAAGGATCAGCCGCCATTGTGCCGGAAAGAACAAGGGCGACGCCCGAAGACGCCGCCCTTGCTGGAATATTGCATTCTCCGCAATGTCGATGCATGCGAAACGACCTTGAACCCGGGGGCTCAAGTGGGAACGCTGGAGAACCATCGGGCTTCCCGCTACAAGGCGGACCTGCACTCCCGGCGCTGTCGCGCTCCCGGTGTCGTTCTTAAGGGACAAGGCGAATGTTTGCACATGCCGTCGAGTACCGCAGAGAACGCGTGGCCATTATAGCCAGCGTGCAGGATCTGGATAGGCCGTTCGTCGGCAACAGTCCGTGCCAATTCAGATATGCGAAAAGGGGACGGAGGGGATTAAGACGTTTCCGGCACGGATGGGGCGAATGCGCCTTAATCCCCTCCGTCCCCTTTTTCTAGGGGGTGCCGTCGATCGCGCGGTCCAGGCGCCTGTTCAGGTCGGCCAGCGTCTGCTGCAGGGCCACGGCCTGGCGGGCGTTCTCGTCGCGCAGCAGCTGCAGTTCGTGGGCCAGGTTCAGTGCGGCCAGCACGGCGACGCGGTCGACGGCGGCCATGCGGTTGCTGCCGCGGATTTCGCGCATGCGCGCATCGAGCAGGCGCGCGGCGGCCATCAGGCTGTCGCGTTCATCGCCGCCGACACCCACCGTGTATTCACGATCGAGGATGCGGACACTGACCGGTTCGGCGCTCATGTGTGCTGCTCCAGGGATTTGAGCCGGCTGATCATTGCTTCCACCCGCGAGCGTGCCTGCTCGTTCTTGGCCAGCAGCGTGGAACGCTCGGCCACCAGCTGTTCCTGCTGGTGGCGCAGGCTGCGGTTCTCCTCGGCCAGGCGCTGGTTGCGTTCGAGCAACGCTTCCACGCGGGCGGCGAAGTCCTGCAGCTGGGCAAGGGGATCGGCGGGTTCCATGCGGGCACGATAGGCAAGCCGGGCAAGGGCGGTCAAGCGTTGTCGCAGCAAGGCCCGGCGGCCGCAGAGAGGACGCCGCCGGGTTGCTACACTACGGGGTCTCACGGGCGCGCGCGTGCGCGCCCCGGGTTTCCTTTCCGAACGAGCCGCACGATGACCGAACTTCCCTCCGTCGACGACGTTACCCGCGCCAGCCAGGAACTGGGCCTGGGCGCTACCGCTGCCGAGCTGCACGGTGCGCTGTGTGGCTGGCTGGCCGCCGGTGGCGCCCCCGGCAACGACTGGCCGGCACGGGTGCTGGCCGACGACAACCTGCCGCCGGTGGCTGCCGACAGCGTGCTGGGGCAGCTGCTGCAGGCGACCATCAAGCAGCTGGAAGACCGCGACTTCGCCTTCGAACTGCTGCTGACAGACGGCGACGATGTGTCCGCGCAGGCCGATGCCATGTTCAGCTGGACCCGCTCGTTCCTGGGTGGTTTCGGCCTGGGCAGCGGCGGCCGCCGCCCGACCTTGTCCGAAGAGGGTGAAGAAGCGCTGACCGACATGGCCAGCCTGGCACGCGCCTCCAGCGAGGATTTCGAAGCGGGTGGCGATGATGACGACGAAGCCCTGTCGGAGATCGAGGAGTTCATCCGCGTGGCGGTACTGCTGCTGCACGGTGACGTGGTGCTGGCCTCGCGCCATCGGCAGCGCCTGAACTGATGGACATCAAGCAGCGCACCGGCATCGCGGCCGGCGAATACAAGCGTCGCCGCCGCCAGCTGATGGACATGGCCGGCGAGGACGCGATCCTGGTGCTGCCGGCCGCGGCCGAGAAGGTGCGCAGCCTCGATACCCATTACCCGTTCCGCCAGGACTCGGACTTCCAGTACCTGAGCGGTTTCCCGGAGCCGGAGGCGGTATTGGTGCTGATCCCGGGCCGGCGCCACGGCGAGGCCATCCTGTTCTGCCGCGAACGTGATGCCGAGCGCGAAGCCTGGGACGGCAGCCGTGCCGGCCAGGAAGGCGCGGTGGCGCAGTACGGCATGGACGATGCGTACCCGATCGATGATCTGGACGACATCCTGCCGGGCCTGCTGGAAGGCCGTTCGCGCGTCTACTACCACTTCGGTCGCGACGCCGATTTCGACCTGAAGCTGATCGGCTGGGTCAACCGCGTGCGTTCGCAGGTGCGCCACGGCGCGCAGCCGCCGCATGAATTCCTTGAACTGGGCCATCTGCTGCACGAGCAGCGCCTGTTCAAGTCCGGTGCGGAAGTTGCATTGATGCACCACGCCGCGCAGATCAGCGTGCGTGCGCATCTGGCGGCGATGAAGGCTGCCAGGGCCGGCATCCACGAATACGAGCTGCAGGCCGAGCTGGAACGCGTGTTCCGCGCCAGCGATGCAGTGCCGGCGTATTGCAGCATCGTCGGTGCGGGCCGCAACGGTTGCATCCTGCATTACCGGGACAACAACGCGCGTTCGCGCGACGGCGAGCTGGTGCTGATCGACGCCGGTGCCGAGTACCGTGGCTACGCCAGCGACATCACCCGCACGTTCCCGGTGAATGGCCGCTTCAGCGCCGAGCAGCGTGCACTGCACGACCTGGTCGGCGATGCACAGGCCGCCGCGCTGGCCCAGGCCCGGCCGGGCGTGCCGTACGAGGCCGGTCACCTGGCCGCGGTGCAGACCCTGACCGAGGGCCTGCTGCGGCTGGGCCTGCTGAAGGGGACGCTGGAAAAGAACCTGTCCGAAGGCCTGTACCAGCGTTTCTACCGGCACAAGACCGGGCACTGGATCGGGCTGGACGTGCACGATGTGGGCGATTACCGCCTGGCGGGCGATTCGCGGCTGCTGGAGCCGGGCATGGCATTCACCATCGAGCCGGGGCTGTACATCGGCGTGGACGATACGACGGTGGAACCGCGCTGGCGCGGCATCGGCATCCGTACCGAGGATGATGTGCTGATCACCGACGACGGTCATCGCGTGCTGACCGAAGACCTGGCGCGCAGCGCCGACGAGATTGAAGCGGTGATGGCGGGGTAAGGGGTGTTCTGCAGGGCTTGCAGCCCTGCACCCGCAGAGGCAACAGCAACAGCAACAGCAACAGCAACAGCGCGCATTCCGTGGGATGGCGGGGCACTGTGGGTGTGCGGGGACGCCGTGAACCCATCCATGGGGGCTTGGTCGCGGCATCCATGCCGCTCACACCCCGCAAACCCACAGTACCCCGCCTTCGACAGGTTCACGCGGCTGTTGGCAACCGCGGTTATTGGCACGCGCGGCTGTTGGTAGGTGTCGACCTTGGTCGACACGGAGCGAGCGCAGCGAGCGACCCGCTTCTGCTTTTCTTTCTTCTTTTTCCGTGGTTGGACGCAGCAGGAAACTGTCAAAGGACGGGCGGGGTGGGTTTGCAGGACCGTTGGCGCCATGGATGACGCCATCGAGCCCCCATGGATGGGTTTACGGCGTGTCCTGCAAACCCACCCCGCCCGGCCAAGCGCGGCCTTTGATATCAGCGCCCAACCACGAGGGGCTCAGCCGTTCGCCGCCGCAAACGCCGGCCGCGTCAGGTTGTCCGCCTCGCCCTCGGTGCACAGCACTTCGTCTTCAATGCGGATGCCACCATACGGACGGAAGAAATCCACACGGTCCCAGTTGATCGCATCACCATGGCCGGCATCCTTCACTTCGTTCAACAGCATGTCGATGAAGTACAGGCCCGGTTCAATGGTCACCACCATGCCCGGTTCCAGTACGCGGGTCAGGCGCAGGTACGGGTGGCCCGCCGGGCGCTCGATGCGGCCGCCCTCGTCGCTGGCCGCGAAACCGGCCACGTCGTGGACCTGCAGGCCGATCAGGTGGCCGATGCCATGCGGGAAGAACGCGGCGCTGACGCCGGTCTCCAGCGCGGTCTGCGGCGAGACCTTGATCACGCCGAAGTCCTTCAGCACGCCCATCAGCGAAAGATGTGCGTCCACGTGCAGCTGCCTGTAGTCGAAGCCCGGGCGCACCGCTGCGCACATCTGCTGCTGGGCGGCGTCGACGGCAGCAATCATCGCAGCGAATTCGTCGTGGCCCTGCGCGGCGTAGGTACGGGTGATGTCGCTGGCGTAGCCGTGCGCGCTGGCGCCTGCATCGATCAGGAAGCTGCGCAGCGGCTGCGGCGCCTTGCGGCCCAGCTCGGTGTAATGCAGCACGGCGGCATGTTCATTGAGCGCCACGATGTTGCCGTAGGGCAGCTCGTTGGCATCCTGGCCCACTGCCTGGCAGTACGCCATGTGGATGCTGAATTCGTCGGCGCCGTTGCGGAACGCGGCTTCGGCGGCGCGGTGGCCGCGCACGCCCAGCACCTGCGCTTGGCGCATCAGCGCGATCTCATACGGCGTCTTGCTGCCACGGTGCCATTCCAGGTAGTTCACCACCGGTGCCGGGTTGTTCGGCACGTAGCTGCCCAGCGCGCTCTGCGGCTCGCCGAGGATCGCGCAGCGCGACGGCTCGGCCGGCAGCAGGGCCAGCGCCTCTTCGGGCTTGCGGATGATGTGGATGTCGAAGTGCTCCACCCACCAGCCACTCGGTGCGTCCGGTACCACGTGCCAGTAATCGAAGGGCTGGTGGAAAATCACCGCCGGGCGCTTGCCCGGGGTGAACACGATCCAGCTGTTGGGCACCCGGGTCAGCGGCAGCCAGGCCTTGAACTGCGGATTGACCGCGTACGGGTAGTCGCGATCGTCGAACACCTGGTAGTGCAGGGTGCCGCTGGGCACGACCAGATGGTCGAAGCCGCCGCGGGCCAACGCCTGTTCGGCACGTCGGCACAGCACGGCCAGGTGGTCGGGGTACAGGGCGCCGGGGTCTTGCTGGATCATTGCGGTGGCTCGACACGGAAAACGGCCCTAGATTCTGCCGCATACCGGGAAAAACCGCTGTGCTGGAACCGGCACTCAGGCCGTCGAAACCGGTGCCTCGTCGCTGTCTTCGCCTATCCACTGGCGCAGCAGCTGCCGATGTTCGCGTGACAGGGTGAGGAAGCGGAAACCGGTCCAGCTCTGGCCGGGCACATGCGCCGGCTCGCTCCACAGCAGGTGCACGCCCACGTCGATGGCCTCGTGGCGGCCGTCACCGATCGGCAACGGGAAGCGGAACTGGTACAGCGCGTCCTCGCGCAGCGGGGTGCTGGCCAGCATCAACATGCCAGTCTCGGAGACATTGCCGAGCCGGCCCACCACGCATTCGCGCATCTGGTCGGTGACCGGTACCAGGTCCGAGACCTGGCGACGCGGCGCGCGGCGGGTGTCCTGCGGCGGTTGCACGTTCAAACGGACGCCTCCCTGTAACGGCCGCCGGCCAGCGCACGCAGCGCACCGAGGCTGGCCTGCCATGCGCGATCGACCAGCCGCCCCTTGTCTTCGGTGACCAGCTGCGCACGTCCAGCGCTGAGCTGCCGGGCCAGCGTATCAAGGTCGGTATCGGCGATCTTCTGCCCGCGCGGATTGACGAACAGGGCGTGGCCGGTCAGCAGGCTGTACCAGGACAGGCGCTGGCGGCGCAGGGTGCCGTCACCGTTGTCGATGTCGAACCAGCTGCCAAAGGGCAGGGTCACGAGCTGCTGGTAGGCCGCCTCTTCGGCGCTGCTGCGCGGCGTGCGCGGGGCGTCGGCGCTGCCGCTGGCAGCATGTTCGCCCAGTCGTGCACGTGCCTTCAGGCGCGCACTGAGCTCGGTGCGCGAGGTGCTTTCATCCTCGCCTCCTGGCGTGGCCAGGCGGCGCGCAACGGCGGCGGCTTCCTCGGCGTGATAGCCGACCTGCACGAGCGCCGATTCCACCTCGTTGGCCAGCACTGCATCGGTGCCACCGTTGGCATCGACGGCCTGCGCGGTCACCGCGGCGATGCGCTCGGTCTGTAGCAGGCGTTCCTGCCACTGCGGCGAATCTTCGCCATGGCGCAGGCGGGTGAGGGTGAGTGCATCGGCCCAGGCCTGGCGCAGCAGGGTCTGCACGAAGCGCGGCGGCGCCTGTGTGTCGCAGCACTGGTCGATCTGCGCATTGGCCTGGCGACGCGCCAGTTCCAGCCGTTCCTTGCCACGCGCGGCCTCGACGTGGCGGCGCTCGGCCAGTTCGGCGCGATGGGCCGCCGCGCGCTGATGCTGCTGTACGTCTTCGTTGGCAGCGGCGAAGGCCTCGGGCGAGCGTGCATCCTGGCCGAGCAGACCCTGCACGCTCTGCGCCATGCGCTGCAGCAGCTGGGGGTCCACGTCATCGTCGCCCAGCCAGTTGGCGCCGACTTCGGCAATCTGGTTGAGCAGTTCGCGTGCAGGGTGTTCATCGCGCACGAAGAAGCCGGGGTCGGCCATCGCCGCACGCGCCAGCGGTACCTGCAGGCGCGCCAGCAGGGCGGCCGGCACCGGGTCGGGGCGCTGCTGTTGCTGCACCTGCTGCATCAGCAGGCGCAGCAAGTCGAGGTTGTCGCGGTCGTGGCTGCCCAGCTGGGCCTGCGCGCCGTGCTCGCTGCGCAGCTGGGCAACCACCGCAGCCTGCAGGTCGGCGACGCCGGTGGCCGCGCTGGACTGGGCCTGCAGCCGCGCGAGGACCGCATCGACGGCCGCACTGGGCACGGCAGCGGTGTCCGCAGGAGGGGCAGTGGCATGGCGGGCCTGCTGCAGCAATTCATGCAGCGCACTGCCGGTGGACGTGGTCACGCCAGCGGTGGCTGCGCCCGGCGTACCCGCGGCGTTGAATGCGTCCTGCACCAGGTTCGACCAGGAACCGGCCGGAGCGGAGCCGTTCCAGCCGGTCAACGGCGCGGCGGAACGCTTGGCAGGCTGGGTTGTGCGGCCGCCGCCCACCGACTGGGTGATGATCCGCCGGGTGCTCGACGAGCGTGCCAGGTACGGGGTGTAGACCAGGCCCGGCAGCACGCCATGCTGGGCCAGCAGCGCATTGGCGCGGTCCAGCACATCGCCCAGGCGTTCCAGCACCTGCCGCTCGAAGCTGCGGTACAGCGCAAGCTGCACCTCCACGCCAAGGGCGTCCTGTTCGGCGATCCGGCGCACCATCGCGCACAGGGCCTGCGGTGCCAGTGGCAGGGTGTCGGCCTCGAACGCCGGCGCCGCCGCGAGCACGCCCAGGCGCTGTCCCAGCAGGTTCAACGTATTGGTTGAACGCAGGGTCTCGCGCCGGATCATTTCGGTCAGCAGCAGGTCGCGATCCACCTCGTGCTCATCGACCAGCGACAGGCCGAGCGCGCCCGGTAGCGGCGGCGGCGAAGCAGGGGCCGCAGCGGCGATGGACGGCTCGCGCAGGCCCGCCAGCGCTTCGGCCACGGCATCGAGCATGCGGTCGGCGAAATGGCCGGCGAAGGCGTGCAGCTGGCCACGCTGGGCCATCAGGTCCGCCTGCTGCATCGGATTGCGTGCGCGGTCGGCGTCGTGCAGCAGCGTCTGCTCCAGCGCTTCGACGGTCAGAATCAGGGGCGCGGCCAGCGTTTGCCGGCACAGGCCGATCAACGCACCCAGCAGTTCACGCACCCGCGATGGCAGGTCGCTGGCGGCCAGGCGTGCTTTGTCGGCAGAGGTGATGGAAAAGACAGCTGACATCGGCGAGCGGTACCCGGATTCCCGCGGATCGATCCTGTGAATCTACCGTGTCGGCCGCAGTCGGCGCTACTTTAGGCTGAACGTGTCTCACGTTCATCGGGCAGGGCCGACGGATGAACGGTAGTGCCTGCCGCTGGCCGGCAGCGCTGTCTTTACCAGAGTGCCGGCCAGCGGCCGGCACTGCCCGGTATGGCGGAAGGCTTATTCCTCCAGGAACAGGCTCACCACATCGTTGGTGAACCGGCGGCCCAGCTCGGTCGGCTGCACATGACCCCCCGCCACCTCCAGCCAGCCGCGCTGGACGGCCTCGGCCAACGGAGCGTCCAGCACGCCGCGCGGCAGCCCGGTGCGCGACTCGAAATCGCGAAGGCCGAACCCTTCGTGCAGGCGCAGCAGGTTGAGCATGTACTCGAACGGCAGGCGCTCGGCTGCGATCACATCGTCACCCCCGAAAGAGGCCGGCGTGCCAGCGCTGTCCAAGTAGGCCTGCGGATGCTTCAGCTTCCAGCGGCGCAGCACGTGTTCTTCGGCGCCCGAGCTGATCTTGCCGTGCGCACCGGCACCGATGCCCAGGTAATCGCCGAAACGCCAGTAGTTCAGGTTGTGCGCGCTTTGCCGGCCGGGGCGCGCATAGGCGCTGACCTCGTACTGGCCGAAACCAGCCTGCGCCAGCAATGCCTGGCAGTGTTCCTGCATGTCCCAGGCGTTGTCTTCATCGGGAATGCCCTGCGGCGGCCGCGCGAAGAACACCGTGTTCGGTTCCAGGGTCAGCTGGTAGTGCGAGATGTGCGCCGGTTGCAGTGCAAATGCACGCTCCAGGTCGGCCTCGGCGCCGGCCAGGGTCTGTTCCGGCAGCGCATACATCAGGTCGATGTTGAAATTGTCGTAGCCCGCGTCCTGCGCCATCTTCACCGCGCGCTCGGCTTCGCCACTGTCGTGGATGCGGCCCAGGCGCTTGAGCATGGCGTCGTCGAAACTCTGGATGCCGAAGCTGAGGCGGTTCACGCCGGCCGCGCGGTAGCGGTCGAAACGGCCATGCTCGGCGGTGCCCGGGTTGGTTTCCAGGGTGATTTCGGCGTTGGGGGCAAAGCGCAGGCGCGCGCTGGCCTGCTGCAGGAAGCGGTCGATCGCTTCCGGCGGGAACAGGCTGGGCGTGCCGCCACCGAAGAACACGCTGTGCACCACCCGGCCCCAGACCAGCGGCAGGTCCTGGTCCAGGTCGCGCAGCAGTGCATCGATGTAGGCCTCGAACGGCAACTCGCCCTTGGCCTGGTGCGAATTGAAATCGCAGTACGGGCATTTGCGCACGCACCACGGCAGGTGCACGTACAGCGACAGCGGTGGCGGCACCAGCCGCGGTGCGCTGTCGTGGTCAGCGGAGCAGGCTTCGCCGGGCAGGTGGTTGCAGTGGTCGTGGGCGTGCGGCATGGGCTTCATCGGTAGTGCCGGCCGTTGGCCGGCTTCCCTGGTTCGATCAGGTCGGGCGTCAGTACAGCGTCGCCAGCTGTTGCTTGAGCTGCTGCAGGGCAACGGCACGGTGGCTGATGGCGTTCTTCAGCGCCGGCTCCATTTCCGCGGCGGTCAGGCCGTGGGTGGTGTCCAGGAACACCGGGTTGTAGCCGAAACCATTCGTGCCACGCAGCTCACGGATGATCTGCCCTTCCCAGCGGCCTTCGCAGATCAGCGGCTGCGGGTCGGTGGCGTGGCGCAGCAGCACGATCACCGCATAGAAGCGGGCACTGCGCTGGCCATCGGGAACACCGGCCATCGCGTCCAGCAGCTTGGCGTTGTTGGCAGCGGCGTTGGTCGGGTGGCCGGCATAGCGCGCGCTGTACAGGCCCGGTGCACCACCCAGGGCATCGACGATCAGGCCGGAATCATCGGCCAGCGCCGGCAGGCCGGTCGCTTCGCAGGCGGCGCGTGCCTTCAGCAGCGCGTTCTCGACGAAGGTCAGGCCGGTCTCCTCCACGTCGCCCAGGCCCAGCTCGGCGGCCGAGGTGATCTGCAGCGGCAGGTCGGCGAGGATCTCCTGCATCTCCACCAGCTTGCCGGCATTGTGGCTGGCCAATACCAGTTTCTTCATTGACGGGGCTCCAACAGGTCCCAGGTGTTGCCATACAGGTCGCGGAATACCGCGACCGTTGCATAGGGTTCTTCGCGCGGTGCTTCCAGGAACTCGACGCCGGCGGCCAGCATCGCCGCGTGGTCGCGGTGGAAGTCATCGGTGTTGAGGAAGAAGGCAACGCGGCCACCGGTCTGGTTGCCGATGCGGCTGCGCTGTTCCTCGTCGCTGGCACGGGCCAGCAGCAGGGCGGCGGCGCTGCCGTCGGTCGGGCCGACCACCACCCAGCGCTTGTGCCCCTGGTCGATGTCTTCGAGCAATGCGAAGCCGAGCTTGCCGGTGTACCAGGCAATGGCTTCGTCATAGTCGGCAACCACCAGGGTGGTCAGGGCGATGCGCCGGTTCATGCCGACAGCGCCGCCTGCTGCGCGGCCAGCAGCTCGGCCACGCCCTTCTCGGCCAGGCCCAGCAGCGCGTCCAGTTCATCGCGACGGAAGGCATGGCCTTCGGCGGTGCCCTGCAGCTCGATGAAGCCGCCACCGTCGTTCATCACCACGTTCATGTCGGTGTCGCAGTCGCTGTCTTCGGCGTAGTCCAGGTCCAGCACCGGGGTGCCGCGGTACACGCCCACCGACACTGCTGCAACTGCGCCCAGGACCGGGTTGCGCTTGATGTCGCCACGCTTCATCAGCACGCTCACCGCATCGACCAGGGCCACATAGGCGCCGGTGATGGCGGCGGTGCGGGTGCCACCGTCGGCCTGCAGCACGTCGCAGTCGAGGGTGATGGTGCGTTCGCCCAGCGCATTGCGGTCCACGCAGGCACGCAGGCTGCGGCCGATCAGGCGCTGGATCTCCAGCGTGCGACCGCCCTGCTTGCCACGGGCCGCTTCGCGGTCGCTGCGGGTATGGGTGGCGCGCGGCAGCATGCCGTACTCGGCGGTGACCCAGCCTTCGCCCTTGCCGCGCAGGAAGCCCGGCACGCGGTTCTCGACGCTGGCGGTGCACAGCACGCGGGTTTCACCGAAGCACACCAGCACCGAACCTTCGGCGTGGCGGGTGAAGCCGCGTTGGATGACGACCGGGCGGAGCTGGTCGGGCTGGCGGCCGCTGGGGCGGGAATCGGACATGGTGCGGGTTCCGTAATGGCGAGGGAGTACGCCGCCACGCCCGCGGCCTTCACGGGGCGGGCAAGGGGGCTCTGGTGAGGGCGCTAGGGTACCATTCCCCCTTTGCACGCACCGGACACATTCCATGATTCGAAGCATGACCGCCTATGCCGGCGGCGAGCGGGTCACCCCGTGGGGCACGCTGGGCTGCGAGCTGCGCTCGGTCAACCACCGCTTCCTGGAGGTCGGCACCCGCCTGCCCGAGGAACTGCGGGCGCTCGAACCGCAGCTGCGCGAGCGTATCGCCGCGCGCCTGAGCCGCGGCAAGCTGGATCTGGTGATGCGCCTGCGCGCGCCGGAGGCGGCTGCCAACCTGCAGGTGGACGAGGCCCTGCTGGGCCAGCTGGGCCGCCTGGCCCACCGCCTGACCTCCGATTTCCCGAACCTGCAGGTCAGCTTCACCGATCTGCTGCAGCTGCCGGGCGTGACCCGCGGCGAGGCCACGGATGCCGCCGCCCTGCAGGTCGAGGCGCTGGCCCTGCTGGACCAGGTGCTGGACGGCTTCGTCGAAGCGCGTGAGCGCGAAGGCGGCAAGCTGGCTGCGGCCATCAGCGAACGCGTGGACGGCATCGAACGCATCGCCACCGAAGTGCGCACCTTGATTCCGGCCATTCGCGACGGCCAGCGCGCCAAGCTGGCCGCCCGTCTGGCTGACCTGCCGCACCCGGTCGACCCGGACCGTGCGGAGCAGGAGCTGGTCCTGTGGCTGCAGAAGCTGGACGTGGATGAAGAGCTGGACCGGCTCGGCAGCCATATCGTCGAGATCCGCCGCGTGCTCAAGCAGCGCGAGCCGGTCGGCCGCCGCCTGGACTTCCTGCTGCAGGAGTTCAACCGCGAAGCCAATACGCTGGGCTCGAAGTCGGTGGACAGCCGCACGTCCAATGCCGCGGTGGAGCTGAAGGTGCTGATCGACCAGATCCGCGAGCAGGTGCAGAACATCGAATGATGTTGCGTGCAGCGATACAGCAGGGGCGCCTTCGGGCGCCCTTGTCGTTCCAGCGCATCAGCGCACGCTGACGCCCGGCGCCCCTTCACCCAATCGCCCGACCACGGCCGCCTGGCCGAACCCTGCGTCGTGGAAGCAGGCCAGCACCGCATTCACTGCCTCCGGGGCGCAGGACACCAACAGCCCGCCACTGGTCTGCGGATCGGTCAGCAGTGGCTGCCAGTGGCCGGCCAAGCGTTCGGCGAAGCGCACTTCGGCGCCGTACGAGGCCCAGTTGCGGTTGGAGGCGCCGGTCACGCAGCCGCGCTGCAGCAGCTCCAGCGCCTGCGGCAGCAGCGGCACCTGTGCACTGTCCACTTCGGCAGCGACGCCGCTGGCGCGGCACACTTCCAGCAGGTGGCCGAGCAGGCCGAAGCCGGTGACGTCGGTCATCGCGTGCACGCCGTCCAGCGCGGCCAGCGGCACGCCCACGCTGTTCAGGCGGGTGGTCGACGCGATCATCTGCCGGTAGCCCTTTGCATCCAGCACTTCTTTCTTCAGCGCCGACGAGTACACGCCCACGCCCAACGGCTTGCCCAGCACCAGCACATCGCCGGCGCGGGCATCGGCATTGCGCTTGAGCCGTTGCGGGTCGAGCACGCCGATCGCGGCCAGGCCGTAGATCGGTTCCACCGAGTCAATGCTGTGACCACCGGCCACCACGATGCCGGCATCGGCGCAGGCACGCTCGCCGCCCTGCAGGATGCCGCGGATGGTGTCCTGCGGTAGCGTGTTGATCGGCATGCCGACGATGGCCAGTGCGAACAGCGGGCGCGCGCCCATCGCATACAGGTCCGACAGCGCGTTGGTGGCCGCGATGCGGCCGAAGTCGAACGGGTCGTCGACGATCGGCATGAAGAAGTCGGTGGTGGCGACGATTGCCTGCCGGTCATCGAGGCGGTACACCGCGGCGTCGTCGCTGGTCTCGCGGCCCACCAGCAGTTCGGCCGGTGCGGGAAGTGCTGGAACGCCGCGCAGCAGTTCGCTCAGCACGCCCGGCGCGATCTTGCAGCCGCAGCCGCCGCCATGCGCGAGAGAGGTCAGTCGTTGCGGGGCATCGGCCGTGGATGGGGCGGGTGACTGCGCGTGCGTGGCCATGCCGACATCTCCTGCGGAAACACGAATGGCGGAAGGCAGCAGGAGTCGAACCTACCAGGGAACGATCGACGCCCCCTACTGGGTTTGAAGCCCAGCCACATGCCCGGATGCGCATGCCTTCCGAAAGTACGGCGGTACCGGTGGGCTCAGTCGCGGGCTGCGTTCCACTGCAGGTCGCCGCGCGGCCGATGCTGGTCACCGACGCGTCGAGTGTAGCCAACGCGATTGAAGAACTCCAAGATCTGGATGCTGCGTTTGCGGCCCAGGCCGATGGCATCGCGGAAGGCCGCCGCATCCACCGCGCCGCTGGCCTGTGACAGCTGCGCGACCATCGCGGCGAGTTCCGCAATGCGCGCGGGTGCATAGAACAGGTCCGGCACCACCTGGAACAGTTCGCCACGTGCGGCGGCGCGGCGCAGGACGGCGCGGACATCGTCTTCGGTCAGTCCGAAGTCGGCGGCCAGAGTACGCACCCACGGCGGATCGAAGCCACCGGCGTGCAGTTGCGGCAGCACGCGTTCCAGCAGCAGGCGCTCGCGTTCCGGTGGCGCATGGTCATGGCCGGGCAGGCGCCACCAGGCGCCCACGCGTTGCACGCTGCCGTCGTCCAGCAGGTCCTGCAGCAGCGCATTCCAGAGCCCCGTCGCAAGCGCGGGCAGGGTGCTGCGTTGCAGGCGCCCGCTGTCGACACCGGGTTCGTCCGGGCGTCGCTCATGCCAGCTACGCAGCGATGTGATCACCTGCTCGTGCAGCACCTGCCAGTGCGAGGCAAGGATGACCACCGTGTCCTCGCGGGTGATGATGCGCTGTGCGTCTGGAGGAAGATCGATCCGGTCGGCCGCGCGCCGGCAGTAGCGTTGCAGCGCGGCCATGGCAATGCCGAAGGGCGCCTGCTGCAACAGCGGGCCGATTCCCGCACCTGTGGCCAGCTGCTCCAGTGCGCCCAGCCAGGCGAGCCGTGCCGGGCTGCGCCGGCGCCGCTGTGGCGGGTCCGGGTCGAGCACGACGCCACCGCCCAGCGTGTGGGTCGCGGCGGAATCGCGGGCGATGAAGCGTTCACCACACATCGCACAGACCGGTGCATCGAACACCAGCTGCACCAACTGCCCATCACCTTGGTCACGGTCCTCCAGCAGCACCACATGGGCCTGCCGGTGCATCGTGCCCCAGTGGATGTGCAGGGGTGCCCAGTCGCGCAGTGGTGCTGCCCGTGCGGACAAGCGCAGGCGCACATCGACGCGGGTGGTGGCCAGCAGCGCGCGCGGGTCGGCAATCCAGTCGCCACGATGAATCTCGTCGCGGGCGATGACGGCCAGGTTCAACGCGCAGCGCTGTCCGGCCATGGCGTGGTCACTGGCCTGGTTCTGCGCGTGGATGCTGCGTATGCGCACTTCAGTGGCGGCCGGCATCAGCTGCAGATGCTCGCCCACCGCGGTGACACCGCCATGTACCGCGCCGGTCGCCAATGTGCCGTGGCCGGCCAGCGAGAACACGCGGTCCACCGGCATGCGGAACAGCTCGCTGCGCAGCGCGGCCTGGCGCGCGTTGGCATCGCCGGCGGCCCATGCGTGCAGGTGGGCGCGCAAGGCGTTGATGCCTGCGTCATCGGGGGACGTGCTGTTGCAGGCGAACACGGGGGAACCCTGCAGCGGCGTTCCGGCCAGCAAAGCGGCAATCTCGATCTCGACCCGGGCGATGCGCGCGGCGTCCACGCGGTCGATCTTGGTCAGCGCCACCGCGCCGCGATCCACGCCCAGCAGCTGCAGGATCGCCAGATGCTCGCGGGTCTGCGGCATCACGCCGTCGTCGGCGGCGACGACCAGCAGGGCGACATCGATACCGGTGGCGCCGGCCACCATCGTGTGGACGAAGCGCTCATGACCCGGCACATCGACGAAACCCAGCATCGCGGCGGGGCCTGTGCCGTTCGCGCTTTCCACCGGGACATAGGCATAGCCCAGTTCAATGGAGATGCCGCGCGTGCGTTCTTCCTGCAGGCGATCGGTTTCGATGCCGGTCAGTGCCCGCACCAGGCGCGTCTTGCCATGGTCGATATGCCCGGCGGTGCCGACGATCATGGTTGCAGCGTGCTCCATTGGGCGAGGAAGTCCGCTTCGTCGGCCGGTTCCAGGCAACGCAGGTCCAGCCACAATGCGTCCTCGCCGATGCGGCCCAGCACCGGTCGCGGCAGCTGGCGCAGGCGCTTGGCCAGGCGGTCCAGGCCGCCACGTTGCGCAGTGGTGATGCGCAGGCCGGCACTGCCGAGCTGCGCCTGTGGCTGCGCACCACTGCCGATCTGGCTGTGCATCCGTGCCTGTTCAAGCATGTAGCCGGTCGGCAGCGCCGAGCGCAGCGGTGGCAGCAGGCGCTGGGCCTGCGCATCCATGTCCTGCTGCGTGCGCGAGAGCGTACGCAGTGTCGGCAGCCGTTGCGCCAGCAGCTCCGGCTCGCGGTACAGCGCCAGTACCGCCTCCAGCGCGGCCAGGCCCATCTTGTCCATGCGCAGCGCACGCTTGAGCGGGTTGCGGTTGATCCGCGCGATCAGGTCGGCGCGGCCGGCGATGATGCCGGCCTGCGGCCCACCCAGCAGCTTGTCGCCACTGAACGAGACCAGGTCGGCACCGGCCGCCAGTGTTTCCTGCACGGTCGGCTCGTGTGGCAGGCCGAAGGCCGCCAGGTCGCACAGGCTGCCGCTGCCCAGGTCCACCACCAACGGCAGGCCATGGTCGTGCGCGATCGCTGCCATCGCCGCGGTGTCGACCTTGGCGGTGAAGCCGGTGATCGCGTAGTTGCTGGCGTGCACCTCCATCAGCAGTGCGGTGCGCGGGCCGATGGCATGGGCGAAGTCGGCCGGGTGGGTGCGGTTGGTGGTGCCCACTTCCAGCAGCCGCGCGCCGGCACTGCGCATCACATCGGGAATGCGGAAGGCACCGCCGATTTCCACCAGTTCGCCGCGCGACACCACCACCTCGCGGCGGTTGGCCAGGCTGTTGAGCAGCAGCAGGACCGCCGCCGCATTGTTGTTGACCACGGTGGCGGCTTCGGCGCCGGTCAGCTCGCAGACCAGCGCCTGCACCCGTGCATCGCGGTCGCCGCGGCGGCCGCGGGTGATGTCGAATTCCAGGTCAACCGGTGCGGCCATCGCGCGGGTGACGGCCTGCACCGCGGACTCGGGCAGCAGGGCGCGACCCAGGTTGGTATGCAGCACGGTGCCGGTCAGGTTGAACATCGGCTGCAGGTTCAGCCGTGCATCGGCGATGAGTGCGGCGTCGAGCGCCGCGACCAGTGCCGGGCCTTCAATGGCCTGATGCAACTGCTCGGCCGAGAGCTGCGTGGCACTGATGCGCTCACGCAGCGCCTGCAGATGTACGCGCAGCAACTGGGTGATGCGGCTGCGGCCGTGGCCCTCGATCAGTGTTGCCAAGGCAGGCAGGCGCAGCAACCGGTCCAGCGAGGGCAGCGCGGAAGCCGATGCCGGGGTGGGGGGCGTGGCTGTCATCGCCTCACTCGCCGTCGGATTGCCACAGCAGCGGATTCTGGCTGGCGCGTGCATAGCCTTCCTCGCCCAGCAGCAGGTCCAGCGCCAGCGTGCCAAGGTCATCAGCCACCGGTTCCAGCGACGGATCTTTTTCCAGATACAGGATCTTGCGGTAGCTGTGGCAGTGGTCGCAGGTTTCTGCACGTACCGCGCTCTCGCGCACCGCCTGGCCGGTATCGCCGTCGGCATCAGCCAGGGCGCGATAGGCGATGTCCTTGCCAGCGGCGCCACACTGGCTGCACTGCACGCGCACGTAGTGCCACTGGCAGGCGCACAACGAGCACGACAGGTAGCGGTAGGAGGCATAGGGCGGGCGGGCCTGCACCATGCTGGTCACCGGCAGGGTGCCGCACAGCGGGCACAGCCCTGGCGCATCGGCCAGCGGCTTCAGGTCGCTGGGGCGGAAGCTGGCCGCCAGTACTGCCCAATACACCTGCAACGCATTCATCACCAGCAGCGCAGCGACCGCGTCGACCGGGGGCGCGTCAGCGCGTTCCAGCACGGCGTGGGCCTGCGCATCCAGCCAGGTGTCGTCGGCGGCGGCGACGCGCAGCAATTCCTGCCGTGTTTCCGCCGGTAGCCCCGCTTCGTCGGCGCAGTGCCGGCACAGCGTGCGCAGCCAGTCGCGCCAGCGCCCGTCCAGATGAAGTGTGTTGGCGGGCCGCAACGGCATGCCGGCACTGGCGGCCGCGCTGGACTGCTGCGCGCGCGCGTGGTCCTGCAGCGCCTCGCGTTGCTGGGGTGTCAATTCCTCCAGCAGCGCCTGCTGTGCATCGGCCAATGCCGCCAGCAGCTGCAGGTAACCGCCGATGGCGCTGTGCGCGGCCAGGCTGCGCAGGCGCGCCGCGCGTGTGGCGAACAGCGACCCGGTATCAGGCAGGATGATGCGCGGCACGTCGCGCGAGGCGAGCGTCTCGATCTCACCGGGTTCAAGGATGCGTTGCGCCATGCAGGGCCAGCCAGAAGAACCAGCCTCCATCCTCGCCGTTGTCAGCGCTGGCGTCCAGCGCACTGTAGGCCATTTGAAATGGGGTCAGATCCGTTTTCCATAGGAAAACGGATCTGACCCCATCGGTTGCTGCCGTGTTCATCGTGTCGACCAAGGTCGACACCTACCAAAAGCACCGGGGAACTGTCGAAGGCGCCTCTGCAGGTGCAGGGCCGCAGGCCCTGCCGTTACCCCTCTTCCCGACGTCCGCGCAGGATGTCCCGGAACCACTGCCGGTGGTGCTTGTACGCCCACCCATAGGTCACCTTGCCCTGGGTCATCGCCCGCACCGAGCCCTTGATCCAGAGCGCCGCATAGATGTGCACCACGATCGCGCACACCAGCACCCAACCGAACAACGCATGGGCCAGCACCGAGAAGCGGATCAGCCCGATCGGGAAGAGATGGCTGAAGTATTGCCGCCAGATCACGAAGCCGGTCAGCAGCAGTGCCGACAGGCAACCAATGATCGCCCAGAACAGGAGCTTCTGGCCGGCATTGAAGCGGCCCACCGGCGGCAGCCTCTCATCCTCGTTGCGCAGCACATCGCGCATGCCGCGCATCCATGCGCGATCGTCGGCCGTCGGCAGATTGTCGCGCCACATGCGGAACGCCAGAAACGCAAAGCCGACCACCATGGCCAGCCCGATGAATGGATGCAGGATGCGCGTCCACGGGCCGCCACCGAACAGCTGGGTCAGCGGGAACAGCGCGGGATGGAACAGTGCCAGCCCGGACAGCGCCGTCAGCACGAAGCAGATCGCCACGATCCAGTGATTGATGCGGGTCGGCGCGCGGTAGCGGATGATCTGCCGCGGGTGCGGGGCGTACTTCATGGCCGCTGCTCCTCTTCGATCTTCTTCGCCTCGTGTTCGGCTTCCTCTTCTTCCTCGTCATTGACCGTGTTGCGGCCGATGCCGATGTAATGCAGGAAGCCGGCGAAGGCGGTGGCGGCGATCGCCAGCACGCCCAGCGGCTTGGCCACGCCCTTCCAGACTTCCACCATCGGGCTGATCCGCGGGTCCTTGGGCAGGTCGGCGTACAGCTCCGGCTTGTCCACATGCTGCAGCACGTACATCACGTGGGTGCCACCCACGCCCTGCGGGTCGTACAGGCCGGCGTTCCCGTAGCCGCGCGATTTCAGGTCTTCCACGCGGCCGGCCGCGTGCTCGGTCATCGCCTGCTTGCTGCCGAAGGTGATCGCCCCGGTCGGGCAGGTCTTCACGCAGGCCGGTTCCTGGCCCACCGCCACCCGGTCCGAACACAGCGTGCACTTGTAGGCCTTGTGGTCCTTCTTGGAAATGCGCGGCACGTCGAACGGGCAACCGGTCACGCAGTAGCCGCAGCCGATGCAGTTCTCTTCCTGGAAGTCGACGATGCCGTTGGCGTACTGGATGATCGCGCCCGGCGACGGGCAGGCCTTCAGGCAACCCGGGTCGCTGCAGTGCATGCAGCCCTCCTTGCGGATCAGCCACTCCAGCTTGCCCTTCTCGTCCTCGTACTCGCGGAACTTCATCACCGTCCACGACTGGTCGCTCAGGTCGGGCGGGTTGTCATAGCTGCCAACGCAGCTGCCGACCTCGTCGCGCAGGTCGTTCCATTCCATGCAGGCGACCTGGCAGGCCTTGCAGCCGATGCATTTGCTCACATCGATCAGCTTGGCGACCTGGCCTGTGTGCGCACCGCGCGCTTCCGGCGAGGGCGTGGTGGTGGCCGAGCGGCGGATGATGTCCAGCGATTGCAGTGACATGGCGTGTCTCCTACACCTTCTCGACCTTGACCAGGATGCACTTCGATTCGGGCGTCTGCGAGTTGCCGTCACCGATGGCGTTGGTCAGCGTATTGGCGATGTATCCAGGCTTGGCCGCACCGAGGAAGCCCCAGTGGATCGGCACGCCCACCTGGTGCACGGTCCGGCCATCGATCTGCAGGGCCTTGATGCGCTTGGTCACCATCGCCACCGCTTCGATGTGTCCACGCTTGGAACTGACCCGCACGCGGCTGCCGTTGGTGATGCCCAGCTCGTCGGCCAAGGCCGCGCCGATCTCGACGAACTGCTCGGGCTGGATGATGGCGTTCAACTTGCCGTGCTTGGTCCAGAAGTGGAAGTGCTCGGTCAGGCGGTAGGTGGTGGCCACATGCGGGAACTCGTCCGGCGAACCGATCTGTGCGCGATCGCTGGCGAATACGCGGGCGGCCGGGTTGTTCAGCGTCAGTGCCTGGCCGGGGCTGAGCGGATTGCTGCGCAGTGGCGTGTCGAATGGCTCGTAGTGCTCCGGGAACGGCCCTTCGGCCATGCCGGCCTTGGCGAAGAAGCGGGCGATGCCTTCCGGGTTCATGATGAACGGGCCCATCCCGCCGGCGGGATCTTCGTCGGCCTTGAAGTCCGGTACGTCCACGCTGCCCCAGTTCTTGCCGTTCCAGGCCAGCAGCGTGCGGCGCGGGTCGAACGGCTGGCCGGCCACGTCGCACGACGCGCGGTTGTACATCACGCGGCGATTGGCCGGCCACGCCCAGGCCCAGCCCAGCGTGTTGCCGATGCCGGTGGGGTCGCTGTTGTCACGCCGCGCCATCATGTTGCCGGTCGGGCCCCAGGCACCGATGTAGATCCAGCAGCCGGAGGAGGTGCTGCCATCGTCGCGCAGGTCGCCGAATGCGGCCAGCTGCTCGCCGGCCTTGCGCACCAGCTTGGTCGGATCCTTCGGATCGAACACGTCGGCCAGCGCCTTGCCGTTGTATTCCATCGCCAGCTCTTCCGGCGTCGGCAGCTCCGGGTTGGAATACTTCCAGGCCAGGTCGCGCACCGGCTCCCACCACGCACCGCCGTCCTTCTCGTACATCGCCTTGATGCGATGGAACAGCTCGGACATGATCTCGATGTCGCTGCGCGCTTCACCCGGCGGATTGGCGCCCTTCCAGTGCCACTGCAGCCAGCGCGAGGAGTTCACCACCGCGCCGTTCTCCTCGGCGAAGGACGTGGTGGGCAGGCGGAATACTTCGGTCTGGATCGTGCTCGGGTCGACGTCGTTCAACGCGCCGTGGTTCTGCCAGAAGGCGATGGTCTCGGTTTCCAGCGGGTCCATGCTGACCATGAACTTCAGCTTGGAGAACGCGCTGATCAGCTTGCCCTTGTTAGGCGCCGAGGCCAGCGGGTTGAAACCCTGGCAGATGTAGCCGTGGATCTTGCCCTCGTTCATCAGCTCGTACGCCTGCAGCATGTCGTACGGCTTGTCGAGCTTTGGCAGGTAATCGAAGCACCAGTTGTTGTCGGCGGTGGCGGCATCGCCCCACCACGATTTCATCAGGCTGACGTGGAACTTCGGATAGTTCTGCCAGAACGACATCTGGTTGGCGCGCAGCGGCTTCTGCGTGCGCTTGGCGATGTAGGCGTCGTAGTCCTGCTCGTCCTGCCTCGGCAGCGTCAGGTAGCCGGGCAGCAGGTCGGACATCAGGCCGATGTCGGTCAGGCCCTGGATGTTGGAATGCCCGCGCAGCGCGTTCATGCCGCCACCGGCCACGCCGATGTTGCCCAGCAGCAGCTGCACCATGGTGCCGGCACGCACGTTCTGTGCGCCGATCGAGTGCTGCGTCCATCCCAGCGCGTACAGGATGGTCATCGCCTTGTCCTTGCCGGCGGTGGACGCGATCATGTCCCAGATCTGGCGGATGCTGTCGGCCGGCGTGCCGCAGATGCGCTCGACCATCTCCACGGTGTAGCGCGCGTAGTGTTGTTTCAGCAGGTTGTAGACGCAGCGCGGGTCCTTCAGCGTCGGGTCGCTGCGTACGTAGCCGTCGTCACCGTAGGCGTAGTCCCAGCTGGAACGGTCGTAGCTGCGCTTCTCTTCGTTGTAACCCGAATACAGGCCGTCCTTGAAGGCGAATTCGTCCTTCACCAGGAACGGCATGTCGGTGTAGTTCAGCACGTACTCGTGCTGGATGCGGTCCTCGGTCAGCAGGTAGTTGATCAGGCCGCCCAGGAACACGATATCGGTACCGGTGCGGATCGGCGCGTACACGTCGGCCACCGCGGCCGAGCGGTTGAAGCGCGGATCGACCACGATCAGCCGGGCCTTGTTGTGTGCCTTGGCCTCGGTCACCCATTTGAATCCGCACGGGTGTGCCTCGGCGGCATTGCCACCCATGATCAGGATCAGGTCGGCATTCTTGATGTCGACCCAGTGGTTCGTCATCGCACCACGGCCTAGCGTCGGGGCAAGACCTGCCACCGTCGGGCCGTGTCAGACACGTGCCTGGTTGTCGAATGCCAGCATGCCAAGGGAGCGGACGACCTTGTGGGTCAGCACCGCGGTTTCATTGCTGGTGGCCGAGGCCGCCAGCATGCCGGTGGTCAGCCAGCGGTTGACTGTCTGCCCGGCTTCGTTCTTCTGCACGAAGTTGGCATCGCGGTCTTCCTTCATCAGCCGCGCGATGCGGTCCAGCGCATCGTCCCAGCTCAGCCGCTTCCACTCGTTGGAGCCCGGCGCCCGGTACTCGGGGTAGAGCAGGCGCGACTTGCTGTGGATGATGTCGGCCAGGCCGGCGCCCTTCGGGCACAGCGTGCCGCGGTTGACCGGATGGTCCGGGTCACCCTCGATATGGAAGATGCTCGGCTCGGCGTTCTTGGCGCCGTCGCCGAGGCTGTACATCAGGATGCCGCAGGCCACCGAACAGTAGGTACAGGTGTTGCGGGTCTCGGTCGCGCGGGTCAGCTTGTACTGCCTGACCTCCGCGAGCGCGATGCCGGGCGCGAAGCCCATCAATGCCAGGCTGGAGCCGACCAGGGTTGTCCCGGTCACTTTCAGGAACTGGCGGCGGCTCATCGATGGCATGCCGTTCTCCTGGGATGGCGAGGAGGCACGGGCCTCCGGGCTGTCGTTGGGTACGGCCCGGTTATAGCACAGGCCCCCGCACGCCCATGTGGCACAAGGCCCGGCGCCGGCGGGGCGGGCGCGCAACGGGGCCGCTCTGGTAAAGTTGCGTGCCCGCCCCCCGGGGAAGCGTCTGCCGGGCCTGGTTCCAGGATGTTCCGCGCAGCCCCCGCCGTCCTGGCGCGATCCTCCGCGCCGGATCTGGAACACCGAGGAAAAATTTTGCGAAATCAACCAGTTGGGTTCCGCGCATGAGCGCCCCGTCGAAGCCGTCGGACGCCGTTGCGCGCGGCACGCTGTACATCGTTGCCGCCCCGTCCGGCGCCGGCAAGAGCAGCATCGTCAATGCCACCCTGGCGCGTGACCCGCAGATCGCGCTGTCGATCTCCTTCACCTCGCGCGCGATGCGCCCGGGGGAAGTGAACGGCCAGCACTACCATTTCGTCTCTGCGGAAAGGTTCGAGGAAATGATCGCCGCCGGCGACTTCTTCGAGCATGCGTGGGTGCACGGCGACTGGAAGGGCACGGCCCGGCAGTCGGTGGAGCCGCAGCTGGCCGCCGGCCAGGACGTGCTGCTGGAAATCGACTGGCAGGGCGCGCAGCAGGTGCGCCAGCTGGTGCCGGGCACGGTCACCGTGTTCATCCTGCCGCCGTCCAGGCAGGCCCTGCAGGATCGCATGCGCAAGCGCGGCCAGGACAGCGAGGCGGTCATCGCCCAGCGCCTGGGCGCGGCGCGCGATGAAATGCTGCACTTCAACGAGTTCGACTACGTCATCGTCAACGAGGTGTTCGACACCGCCGTGGACGAGTTGTGCGCCATCTTCACCGCCAGCCGCCTGCGCCGGGAGGCCCAGAAGGTCCGCCACGCCGGCCTGATCCAGGCCCTGCTGACTCCCGATCCGGGCGCAACTGACTGATTCCAAAAGAATCGGGTAGGGGTTGGCTTGATTTTGTCCAGCCCCTGCCAGTACACTCCGTCCCCTTTCCCTCATTCGACTGAGCGGCCGACCGGTCGCCGGGAGCCCGTATGGCCCGCATCACCGTAGAAGATTGCCTGGAAGTCGTTAACAACCGTTTCGAACTGGTCATGATGGCATCCAAGCGTGCCCGCCAGCTCGCCAACGGCGTGCAGGCCACGCTGGACAACAGCGAGACCGAGGACAAGCCGACCGTGCTGGCGCTGCGCGAAATCGCCGCCCGCAAGATCGACAACGCGCTGATCGACGAAGTCGAGAAGGCCGAGCGTGAGCGCGCCGAGCGCGAAGCGCTGGAGTGGGCTGCCGCCGAAGTGGTCGCTGACGAAGACATGTCCAAGAACGACGATTGATCGCATCGATCAACGTAATCGTTGGATACACCGAACAGCCCGCCCCGTGCGGGCTGTTTCGCATTCAGGATTTGCCGTAAACGTCGCGCTGGAATAGGCTGCGGGCATGAACCCAGGCCCCACTGCCAAGGTCGCCGCAGCCCCCACTGCCGCCGTACCCGACTACGTCCTCCAGCTTGAACGCGCCGCCCATTACCTGCCGCCGGAACAGCTGCCGCTGTTGCGCCGTGCCTGGGAAGTCGGAGCCTCCGCGCACGCTGGGCAGACGCGCAAGTCGGGTGAGCCCTATATCACCCACCCGGTGGCGGTGGCCCAGGTGCTGGCCGAGCTCGGCCTGGACGTGGAAGCGCTGATCGCCGCGATCCTGCACGACACCATCGAAGACACGCCGCTGACCCGCGAGGCGCTGGCCGCCGAGTTCGGCGAAGCCGTGGCCGAACTGGTCGACGGCGTTACCAAGCTGGACAAGCTGAAGTTCCGCGACCGCCAGGAGGCGGCCGCCGAGAGCTTCCGCAAGATGCTGCTGGCGATGTCGCGCGACCTGCGCGTGATCATGATCAAGCTGGCCGACCGCCTGCACAACATGCGTACGCTGGGTGCGCAGAGCCGCGAAGCGCGCGGCCGCATCGCCCGCGAGACGCTGGAGATCTACGCGCCCATCGCCCAGCGCCTGGGCATGAGCCTGGTCAAGAGCGAGCTGCAGAACCTCGGTTTCAAGGCGCTGTACCCGTGGCGCCACGCCATCATCGAGAAGCACATCCGCAGCCAGCCGGTGGTGCGTCGCGAGGCGATGGCGCAGGTGGAAGTGCAGCTGTCGCAGCGCCTGGCCAAGGAGGGGATCGAGCATCGGCTGATCAGCCGCATCAAGACCCCGTGGAGCATCTACAACAAGATGCGCGACGAGAACAAATCCTTCGACCAGGTGATGGATGTGTTCGGCTTCCGCCTGGTCGTGCGCAGCGTGCCCAGCTGCTACCACGCGCTGGGTTCGGTGCATGCCACCTTCAAGCCGCTGGATGGCCGTTTCCGCGACTTCATCGCCATTCCCAAGGCCAACGGTTACCAGTCGCTGCACACGGTGCTGTTCGGGCCGTATGGCTCGCCGATCGAAGTGCAGATCCGTACCGAGGAAATGGACCTGATCGCCGAACGCGGCGTGGCCGCGCACTGGACCTACAAGTTCGGCGGCGATTCGCCCAACAGCGCACAGAGCCGTGCCCACGCGTGGATCGTCGAGCTGATCGACTCGCAGCGTGCCGCCGGTTCCTCGCTGGAGTTCCTGGACAACGTCAAGGTCGACCTGTTCCCGGACGAGGTCTACCTGTTCACCCCGAAGGGCAAGATCCTGGCCCTGCCGCGCAATTCCACCGCGCTCGATTTCGCCTACGCCGTGCATACCGACGTCGGCAACATGGCGGTGGCCTCGCGCGTGGACAAGAAACTGGTGCCGTTGCGCACCAAGCTGGTGTCGGGGCAGTCGGTGGAGATCATCACCGCACGCTCGGCCACGCCGAAACCGCAGTGGCTGGAATTCGTGGTTACCAGCAAGGCGCGCACCGCCATCCGCCACCAGCTCAAGCAGCTGGAGCACGAGGATGCCGTGCAGCTGGGCCACCGCATGCTCGACCGTGCGCTGGAAGCGATGGATTCGTCGCTGGAGCGGCTGCCGAAGGGGCGCCTGGATGCGTTCCTGGCCGAACACCGCTTCCCGCGCCTGGAAGCCCTGCTGGCCGAGGTCGCACTGGGCAACTGGATGCCGACCCAGGCCGCGCAGGCGCTGATGGCCTACGCCGAACTGCGTGGCGGCCCGCATTCGCGCCACCACTCGCAGGAAAAGATCCTGATCAACGGCAGCGAGCGTGGCGTGGTCACCTTCGCCGGCTGCTGCCAGCCGATTCCCGGCGACGAGATCATGGGCTACCACACCGCCGGCAAGGGCATCGTGGTGCACCGCATGGACTGCCCGAACCTGGCCGAGCTGCGCAAGTCGCCCGAGCGCTGGGTGCCGATCGGCTGGGACACCACCGTCTCCGGCGACTACGACACCTCGCTGGTGGTGGAAGTGGAGAACGGCACCGGCGTGCTGGCACAGCTGGCCGCTGCCATCGCGCAGAGCCACTCCAACATCGAGCGCGTGGACTACCTGGATCGCGATTTCAACGCCGCCGTGCTGGCGTTCAACATCCAGGTGCGCGACCGCAACCACCTGGCCGAAGTGATGCGCCGCCTGCGCCGCCTGTCGGTCGTGCAGTCGGTACGCCGCCAGTAGGTCCACGCCATGCGTGGATGACGTTCCGCGCACACGACATACGGGGTCGGATCCGTTTCCCGCCGGGAAACGGATCCGACCCCCAGCCGATGCCGCGCCCACCCGGTACAATCACCGCTCTGTTTTCCCCCAAAGCACCGGAGCGACCCATGTCCCGCCAGATCATCAACACCGAAAAGGCCCCCGCCGCCATCGGCCCGTACTCGCAGGCCGTGCGCGCCGGCAACACCGTGTACTTCTCCGGCCAGATCCCGCTTGACCCGGCCACCGGCGACATCGTCGGCGCTGGCGACGTCGAAGCGCAGGCCCGTCGCGCCTTCGACAACCTCAAGGCCGTGGCCGAAGCCGCCGGCGGCTCGCTGGACAAGGTCGTGCGTCTGGGCCTGTACCTGACCGACCTGGGCGAGTTCGCCAAGGTCAACGCGGTCATGCAGGACTACTTCCAGGCCCCGTACCCGGCCCGTTCCACCATCGAAGTGTCCGGCCTGCCGAAGGGCGCCAGCTTCGAGGTCGATGCGGTGATGGTCATCGACTGACCACCACGTGGCACGCAAGGCGGCGGTCACCCCGGTCCTGTCACCGTCCGGCGAAGCATCCTTGGCGATGCTCGCCGGCGTCGGTCCGGCCGTGGCCGCCAAACTGCAGGCGCGTGGCCTGGCCACCCTGCAGGATCTCTGGCTTCACCTGCCCCTGCGCTATGAAGACCGGACCCGGCTGACCCGCATCGAAGACCTGCGCAACGGCGTGCCGGCGCAGGTGGAAGGGCGGGTGGTCGCGGTCGAGCGCGGCATGCGCTACCGACCGATGCTGAAGGTCGCGGTGGAGGACGAAGGGCAGGGCACCCTGGTGCTGCGCTTCTTCCATTTCCGCCAGCAGCAGGTCGGCCAGTTCGCGGTCGGCAACCGGCTGCGCTGCTTCGGCACGCCCAAGCCCGGCCACCTCGGCCTGGAAATCGTCCATCCCAGCTACCAGGTGCTGGGCCGCAACGATGATCCCGAACTCGGCGACCGCCTCGACCCGGTGTATCCCACCGTCGAAGGCGTGGGCCCGATGACGATGCGCAAGCTGATCGGCCAGGCCCTGGATCGCCTGCCCGAGGAAAGCACGCTGGAACTGCTGCCCAGCGGTTGGCTCGATGGCCTGGGCCTGCCGTCGCTGCGCAGCGCGCTGCTGACCGTGCACCGGCCACCGCCGGATGCCGACCTCGCCGCGCTGGCCGCCGGCACCCACCCGGCGCAGCGCCGCCTGGCGATGGAAGAACTGCTGGCCCACCACCTCAGCCTGCGTCGCCAGCGCATTGCCTTGCAGGCACACCATGCGCCGCCGCTGGCTGGTCCTGGCAAGCTGGCCAAGGCGCTGCTGAAGCAGCTGCCGTTCGCGCTCACCGGCGCGCAGGCGCGCGTGTTCAAGCAGATCCGTGAAGACCTCGCGCGCCCCAGCCCGATGCTGCGGCTGGTGCAGGGCGACGTCGGTTCCGGCAAGACCGTGGTGGCCGCACTGGCGGCGATGCTGGCGGTGGAGCAGGGCAAGCAGGTCGCATTGGCAGCGCCCACCGAACTGCTGGCCGAACAGCATCTCAACAACCTGCGCGGCTGGCTGGAGCCGCTCGGTGTGCGTATCGCCTGGCTGGCCGGCAAGGTCACCGGCAAGGCGCGCGCCAAGGTGATGGAGCAGGTCGCCAGCGGCGAAGCGCAGGTGGTGGTCGGTACCCACGCGCTGATGCAGGAGGCGGTGGTGTTCCAGGATCTGGCCTTGGCCATCGTCGACGAACAGCACCGCTTCGGCGTGCACCAGCGCTTGGCGCTGCGCGACAAGGGCGCGGGCGGCAACAGCGTGCCGCACCAGCTGGTGATGACCGCCACGCCGATTCCGCGCACGCTGGCGATGTCCGAGTACGCGGACCTGGATGTGTCGGCCATCGATGAACTGCCACCGGGACGCACGCCGGTGCAGACCGTCGCCCTCAACAATGACCGTCGCCCGGAACTGATCGAGCGCATCGCGCTGGCCTGCGAGGAAGGGCGGCAGGTGTACTGGGTGTGCACGCTCATCGAGGAAAGCGAAGAACTGGATGCCACCCCGGCGCAGGCCACCTACGAATCGCTGCAGGCACTGCTGCCCGGCGTTCGCGTGGGGCTGGTGCACGGACGCCTGAAAGCCGCCGAAAAGCTGGCGACGATGGTGGCGTTCAAGACCGGCGAGATCGACCTGCTGGTCGCGACCACGGTCATCGAAGTGGGCGTGGACGTACCCAATGCTTCGTTGATGGTGATCGAGAACGCCGAACGCCTCGGCCTGGCCCAGCTGCACCAGCTGCGCGGCCGCGTGGGGCGTGGTTCGGCGGTATCGCGCTGCGTGCTGCTGTACCAGGCTCCGCTTTCGCAGATGGCGCGCGAGCGCCTGCAGACCATGCGCGAAACCAACGATGGTTTCGTCATCGCCGAGAAGGATCTGGAACTGCGCGGCCCCGGCGAACTGCTGGGCACCCGCCAGACCGGCCTGGCCGGTTTCCGCATTGCAGACCTGGCCCGCGATGCCGGCCTGCTGCCCGGCGTGCATGACCTGGCCGAGCGGCTGCTGGCCCAGCAGCCCGCGTTGGCCGATCGCGTGGTGCAGCGCTGGATCGGCACCGCCGTGCGCTACGCCTCGGCGTAAGTGGCGGGGTCAGGCCCCTTTGCACAGCAAAGGGCTCTGACCCCATCCCCGGGACGCTCATCCACGCACGGCGTGGATCCACTGTAGAGCCGAGCCCACGCTCGGTTGCCGTTCGCGCTGCGCGCGTGAGTCGAGCATGGCTCGACTCTACAGAGAGCTCTTCCCTGCCATCCGCGGGAAACCCGTTTTCGGCGTTGCTGTTGAAGTTGTCGGCCAGCGGCCGGCACTACCGCGGGTGCAGGTCGCAGCCCTGCCGCCCCCCATACTTGCAACGGTCATCATCCCGGTCCACACTTCGTTGCCGATCTGAAGACGGCAACGATGACCCACAAGATCCCCCTGTTGATCGACACCGACCCCGGTGTGGACGACGCCCTGGCCCTGCTGATGGCCTTTGCCGATGAACGGCATGACGTGGTCGCCCTGACCATCGCCGCCGGCAATGTCGGCCTGCAGTACACCGTCCGCAACGCCCTCAAGCTCTGCGACATCGTCGGCCGCACCGACGTGCCGGTGTTTGCCGGCAGCCCGGATCCGCTGCTGCATCCTTCCGTAGACGCTGCCCACGTGCATGGCCGTGATGGCTATGGCGACGTGGACCTGCCGCCGCCGAGCCGCCAGGCCGAAGCCGAGCATGCTGCGCTGGCCATCCTGCGCCTGTCGCACGCGCATGCCGGCGAACTGATGCTGGTGATGCTTGGCCCGCTGACCAACCTCGCGCTGGCACTGAAGCTGGACCCGACCCTGCCCCAGCGCATCAAGCGCATCGTGGTGATGGGCGGCGCGGTCACCTGCCACGGCAACATCACCCCGGCAGCCGAATTCAACATCGCCTTCGACCCGGAAGCGGCGCATGTGGTGTTCACCTCGTTCAAGCACCTGCTGGTGTCGGACTGGGAGGCCACCGTCGCCCATGGCCTGCCGCTGGAAGAAGCCGAGAAATGGCTGCAGGCCGATTCCGATCGCGCCCGCTTCTACGAGCTGATTTCGCGCAAGACCCGGGGCCTGTCCGAAGACAGCAAGGGCGGCCGCTGGTACACCGCCGACGCGGTTGCCATGGCCTGGGCACTGAACCCGGAAGGGCAGCTGCGGGTCGAGTCGCGTCCGCTGAACGTGGAGCTGAATGGCACGTTCAGCCGCGGCGCCACCATCGTCGACTGGAACCGCCAGACCGGCCAGCCGGACAACTGCGATCTGCTGATGGCCTACGACCAGCAGCGTTTCGAGACCCTGGTACGCCAGGCCCTGGGCGCGGACTGAAGCCGATTGACCGGCACCGGTTGCCCCGGGCGGCAACCGGTGCTTATAATGCCGCTCTTGACCACCAGCCCATTTACGGTGTGAGCCCATGAAGGCCGATATCCATCCGAACTACCGCGACGTCGTCTTCCATGACGTCACCTCCGATTTCAAGATCCTGACCCGCTCGACCATGGCGACGAAGGAAACCATCAAGTGGGAAGACGGCAACGACTACCCGCTGGTGAAGGTTGAAATTTCCTCGGCTTCGCACCCGTTCTACACGGGCAAGCACAAGGTCATCGACACCTCGGGCCGTATCGACAAGTTCCAGAAGCGCTACGCGCGCTGATCTGTCGATCCAGCTTCGAACCGACGGCCGCGCTCTGCGCGGCCGTTTGTTTTTCCCCAATGCCTACCCAACGGGCGTTTGGATGGACAGAACACTGCGTTCGTGTGACAACGCTTTTGCCGATCCGGGCCGCTTGCTGGCCGGGTTCTGGCCGCCTGCCGTCTACGACTTCTGTCTAGCGCCTGGCAAATGCTGCTGTGCGATAATGGCATGATCCCCGGCACAGGCCGAGGACGTCATTCACGTGCCTGACCAATGCGCTTGGGCAGGCGCCTTCCCATGAAGGAGCGCACACAGTGTCCGATCTTGATCAGGTCACGCTCAACGCCGGCGATAAGTCCGTCGTTCTGCCCGTCATCAAACCCACCCTCGGCAACGACTGCGTCGACATCGCGAAGCTGACCAAGGAAACGGGGTTTTTCACCTACGATTCCGGCTTCACCGCGACGGCCAGCTGCAAGTCCGCCATCACTTACATCGACGGCGACAAGGGCGTGCTGCTGTATCGCGGCTACCCGATCGAGCAGCTGTCGGAAAAGTCGAGCTACGTCGAAGTGGCCTACCTGCTGATCAACGGCGAGCGCCCGAGCGCCGAGCAGCTGAAGGCCTTCACCGATGAGCTGACTGCCGAAGCCAATGTCGACGACTCGATCAACACCCTGATCGGCAGCTTCGCCAAGGACGCCCACCCGATGGCCATCCTGGCTGCTGCGATCGCGCAGCTGTCGGCCATCTACCACGATGCGCTGGACCTGTCCGACGCCGAACAGCGCCGCCAGGCCGCCGTGCGCCTGATCGCCAAGGTGCCGACCCTGTCGGCGCTGATCTACCGCCATGGCAAGGGCCTGCCGGCCAACAAGCCGGACACGTCGCTGGACTACGTCAGCCGCTTCCTGAAGCAGACCTTCGAGTCGGCTGACGGCCAGTACGATCTGAACCCGGATGTGGTCAAGGCGCTGGACCTGCTGTTCATCCTGCACGCCGACCACGAGCAGAACGCCTCGACCTCGACCGTGCGCCTGGTCGGTTCGACCGGTGCCAACCCGTACGCGTCGGTCGCCGCTGGCGTCACCGCGCTGTGGGGTCCGGCCCACGGCGGTGCCAACGAAGCCGTGCTGAAGATGCTGGAAGAGATCGGCAGCGCCGACAACGTCGAGTCCGCCGTGGTCAAGGCCAAGGACAAGACCTCCGGCTTCCGCCTGATGGGCTTCGGCCACCGCGTCTACAAGAATTTCGATCCGCGCGCCAAGGTCATCGGCGAGATGACCAGCAAGGTGCTCAAGCAGCTGGGCGTGCAGGATCCGCTGCTGGACGTGGCCGTGAAGCTGGAACAGGCCGCGCTGCAGGACGAGTACTTCGTCGCGCGCAAGCTGTACCCGAACGTCGATTTCTACAGCGGCATCATCTACAAGGCGCTGCAGATCCCGACCGAAATGTTCACCGTCATGTTCGCCCTGGGCCGTACCTCCGGCTGGGTCTCGCATTGGCTGGAACAGCAGGTCGATCCGGAAATGAAGATCGGCCGTCCGCGCCAGGTCTACACCGGCAGCGACGTGCGCGACTACCAGGGCTGATCGCCCCGCGTAGGTTGTGCCGAGAACGCCCCGCATGCGCGGGGCGTTTTTTTTTCTGCCGCCCTGGTGGGTGCCAACCAAGGTTGGCACGCTTTCGACACTCGCGAAAAACCATCCACGCATGGCGTGGATCCACTTGTTCCCGCCCTTGGTTGGCACGCTCCCCATCCACGCGTGGCATGGATTTACCGCGTTCCCGCCTTGGTAGGTGCCAACCTTGGTTGGCACGCTCTTCAACGCGCCAAGACCGCGTGATCCAGGGGTCTCATCAGCTTCACAAGCGCTCGCGCAGCCTCAGGACGCCAGCTGCATTCGCAGCACCTGAAATGGAGCGTCCATCCCGATGAGTACCCGATTCGACCCACCCGAGCGCGGCCCGCTCGGCGCTGACGTCGCCGCTGTCGTCACTGCCCCCATCGTTCCGCCCGCCAGCGAAAGCGCGGTGTCGTGGGGAGCCATCTTCGCTGGCGCCGCCGCCGCCGCTGCGCTCTCTCTCATCCTGCTGATCCTCGGCGTGGGCCTGGGGTTGTCGTCGGTGTCGCCCTGGTCGTTCGAAGGCGTCAGCAAGGAAACCTTCGGCTGGTCCAGCATCGCCTGGCTCACCTTCACCGCGCTGGCCGCTTCCGGCCTGGGTGGCTATCTGGCGGGTCGCCTGCGCACCAAGTGGACGCAGATCCACGGCGACGAAACCTACTTCCGCGACACCGCGCACGGCTTCGTGTCGTGGGCGGTGGCCACGCTGCTGACCGCGGGCCTGCTGACGTCGGCCATCGGTGGCGTGCTGGGTGCGGGCGCAAAGGTGGCCGGCGCCACTGCCGGTGCCGCTGCGTCCACCGTCGGCGTGGCTGCTGCCGGTGCCAGCGGCGCTGTGGCGGCTGCACCGGAAGGCGACCTCGACTATTGGGTGGATGCGCTGTTCCGCAGCACGACCCACGCAGGGCCGGCCGATCCCGCAGCGCCGCCGCCGGGCGCACCGATGGACCCGGATGCCGCGCCACCGCCGGCAGCGGGCGCCGGTCCGCGCGACGCGCGCATGGCCCCGCCGCCGCGACCGGCGCCGGGCAACGGTCCGATCGGCGATCGCCGCGAAGTGCGTGCCGAAGTGAACCGCATCATCGTCAACAGCCTGCAGGGGGAAGGCCTGGATCCGGCCGATACCCAGTACCTGTCACAGCTGATCGCGCGCGATGCCGGGATGAGCCCGGCTGAAGCGCAGGCCCGCGTGACCGATGTGCAGACGCGCATGCGTGCAGCGCTGGAGAAGGCCAGGAATACCGCCAAGCAGGCTGCCGACGATGCGCGGAAGGCGACCGCCTACGCCGCATTGTGGCTCTTCATCACCCTGCTGATCGGCGCGTTCTTCGCCAGCCTCAGCGCCACCTGGGGCGGCCGCCGCCGCGACCTGTAATCCACCCTTCCATGCAAGGAGACCTGCCATGAAGATGATTCTGCTCTGGTTGCTGGGCGTGCCGATTCCGCTGCTGATCCTGTACGCGATCTTCTTCTGATCGCGCACCACCGCGCCGTGTCATCAGGCCGCCGAAAGGCGGCCTGATGCCATCCCGCAGGCGTGGATGCCCCACTATAGAGTCGAGCAATGCTCGACTCTACAAAGGCAAAGCAATGAGGTTTGTTGCATTGAGCCGATGAGGAAAATTGCATAACCCTCAAACATTGAACACCTTCAAAAATTCTCCTTAACGTTCAACGATTTAGGAATGCTTGAATGGCCTGCATGGCAATGGATTTCTAACATTCTCTCCGTCGCCCGCACCCATCCCCGCGGGCGGCGCTTCCCTCCCTTTTCTCCTTGGGGAGGGGAGCTTTCAAATTCCCCCTTGTCCGAGAGAGACAACCATGCACGCCATTATCAAGAAGGCCGCGCTCGCTGCAGCGCTGGCTACTGCTTCGCTGTCCGCGCACGCGCTGGAAACCAAGATCACCGTCTACGCCGACGTCGACCCGACCCTGGCGCTGCTGCGCGACGATGGCACCCCGCTGCCGGACACCGTGCAGCTGACCCACGATCCGCTGCGTGGCCTGCTGCCGTCGACGCAGCAGGTGCGCATCCATTCCAATGACGAAACCGCGGACATCGAGGTGCGCCTCGGCCACGATCCGGTGCTGCTCAATGGCGCCACGCGCGTGCCGCTGGCCGTCAGCCTGAACACCGACGCGCTGACCACCGCGGTCACCGAGTTCAAGGCGGCTGACCTGTTCAACGGCGCCAGCTCGACGCCGGGTGCCTCCATCTCGATGCCCCTGACCATCGCCCAGGCGGGTGCCGGTGGCCCGCTTACGGTCAACGGCCGCTACGAAGGCATGGTCTACATCGTCATGAACCAGAAGCCCTGATCCACGGCTTCCCGCGCCGGCCCGCACTCCGGGCCGGCCGCTACTCCAGCGGTACCCTCCATGACCCCACATGCCCCCGCCGTTACACGGTTGGCGGTCGCGCTCGCCCTGGCACTGGCTGCTCCCTCGGTAGCGGCCCACGGCGTCCCCGCCGGCTTCGAGGATCTGGTCGAAGGCCAGACCGAACAACTCGACATCCAGCTGTTCGGCCGCTCGGCCGGGCTGTCGCCGGTACGCGTGACCCTGGAACACGTGCAGCTGGAAGACCCCGCGCGCGTGCTGCAGGCGCTGGCCCTGCCTGCCGAAGCACAGGCTGCGTTGCTACCGGGGCTGTCGCAGCCGTTGCCGCGCAACAGCCACCTGGCCTGCCGTTTTGGTGGCGCCACGGCGGGGTGCGGCTATCTGGACCCGCCCGAAGAGCCCACCGCGGCGCGCGCGCTGTACGACGAAGGCGAGGGCGCGGTGCGCCTGTTCGTGGCGCGTCAGTGGATTCCCGGCGAGCCGGCAGCGGAGCGTTACCACACGGTCACGGCCAACGCCGAGAACGCCTTCCTGCACCAGCAGACGCTTAATGTGAGCGGTGGTCGCGATTATCAGGCACTGTCCGCGCGCGGCGTGGGCACGCTGGGCCTGTTTGATCGCGGCCACCTGTCCGCCGACTGGTACTACACCCAGCAGCGCTACCGCAGCCGTGGCAGCAACGACGACTTCCAGTTCGACAACGTCTATTACCGCCATGACCTGGGCCAGGCGCATTACCTGCAGGCCGGGCGCATGGACCGCCGCAACCTGTCCAGCCCGCAGGGCGGCACCTTCAGTTTCAGCATGCTGCCGCTGGACCGTTTCCAGGGCGCGCGCGTGGGCACCACCCAGGCCTACGTGGACACCGACGCCGCCGTGCAGGCGACGCCGCTGACCGTGCTGCTGGCGCGCGATGCCCGCGTCGATGTCTTCGACGGCGAGCGCCTGCTGCAGACCTTCTACCTGCAGGCCGGCATCAACCAGATCGACACCCGCAATTTCCCCTTCGGCAACTACCTGGTGCGCATGCGCATCTACGAGGACGGTGTGCTGGTGCGCACCGAGGAGGCGCCGTTCGACAAAGGCGGCGACTGGACCAACAGCCAGTGGCAGTGGTTCGTGCAGGGTGGCCGTCGCAACGAGCGCCGTAGCGACCGTTTCGATGGAGAAAGCGTGGCAATGGCCGGCGTGCGCGTGCCGCTGGGCCGCGATGCCGCACTTACCGCGGGTGCCGCCAACCTCGGCGGCCACAGCTACGGCGAGCTGCGCCTGGACCTGCGCCGCGTGCTGGCCACCCAGGAAATGCGCGCCTCGCTCAGCGGCATGCGTGGAAGCGATGGCAGCAATGGCCAGCAGCACCAGCTGTCATACCGGCGCAAGGCGTCGTGGAATCTTTACCAGCAGCGCATGCGCGGCAAGGCCTGCCAGTTCGAGGCCGATGCACGCGACCAGCTGGGCTGCACCAACTCACTCAGCGGCTCGGTATCGCTGCCGCTGGCCGGCGGCAACGTCTACGTGGGCTACACCCGGCGCCAGACCTGGCGCACCGGCTGGCATCGGCCCGGATTCGAGCAGGACCCGTTGTTCGGGCTGGATCCCTTGCTGCCGCCCGGTCCGCTGGAGCCGCGCCGCGAGCCCGTGCTCAGCCGGACCTGGCAGGCCAGCTTCAGCCGCAGCCATCGCTGGCAGGACTTCAGCGTGTCCACGCGCGTGGGGCTATGGCAGCAGCGCAGCACCGACAGCGTGCGCGGCAGCAACGAGCGTGACCGTGGCATCTACTTCAACCTCAGCCTGACCCGCCTGCAGCGCAGCCATGACAGCAGTGGCCAGCGCCGCTATGCGGTGGACGTGCGCCAGCCGCAGCATCAGCGCCCGGCCATCGACTACAGCGTGGGCCAGAGCCTGCGCCAGGACCGGGACACGCACTATCGGGAGCTGAACGCCGAACTGCGCGCCAACAACAACGATCGCTACAGCGCATCGCTGAGTGGCCAGCTGCAGAACGGCACCGGCAACACAACCGCCAGCATCGCGCACTATCAGCAGCGCGGGCGTGGTGAGACCGGCTACAGCGGCAGCCACAGCTCTGGCTTCGCACTGGGTCGTCGTGGCCTCTACTGGAGCGGTGCCAACGGCGCCGAGGCCGGCCTGGCCGTGCAGGTGGACGGTTTCGACGATGCCGACCTGCATGGCGTGGCCGCAGAATTGCAGGTGGGCGGGCTGCGCCGACAGCGTCTGCAGATCGGCGAGCGCCGGCTGCTGCCGCTGCAGGCCTATCAGTCGCAGCGCGCCGAAGTGCAGGACGCCAGCACGCTGGACAGCATCGCCGCGATCCGCGTGACCGGCGTGGGCGGAGCACGGCCGATGTTCCTCACCCCCGGCAAGCTGATGCGCATGCCAGTGCCGATCGAAGTGACCTACACCTTCATTGGCAATGCCAAGGACCTTGCGGGGTCGCCGCTGGGCGGCGCCCGCATCCTCAACGCGCCGGTGCCCGGCACCAGCGCCAACGGCAGCTTCGTTGCCGATTTCCCGCGCCGCGAAACAACGCTGTACCTGCTGCAGGACGACCGCCTGCTGCACTGCCCGTTGCAGGTGCGCGAGCGCCGCCAGGTGGTGCTGCTGGTCGGCGCCGTGCACTGCGAGCCGCTGGCCGTGGCCCAGCTGCCCCCCGAGATCCGCCAGCAGGCCCGCGTGACCCGCCTGCTGCAGGAACGCGCGTTGATCGCCGCCACGCCCCAGACCGCTGCTGCAGGAGGTACGCCATGAGCCGGCGTTGGATGTGTGTGTTGATGCTGGTGTGTGCGCTGGTGCTGGTGATGCCACGGGCGTGGGCGCAATGGCCGCCGGAGACGCATCCGACGGACCAGAGCCGGGACATCGTGCTGAGCTGGGATCGCTCGGCGGTGCCGGGTGATGTGGAGCTGTGGGCGCCGCGGACGGTGCTGGGGTTCAGTCATGACCTGGCGTTCAAGTATGGGCAGATCCATGTGGTTTGTGGGTCTGCTTCTGATAGTGAGTTTGGGAAATGTGCCGTAGATGGTGAGCCGGGACAGTCGCTTGGCATCAGTAACGTTGCCCTGCTGTTCGTAGAACAGAGAACCGGCCTGCGTACTGAGCTTCGAGCGGAGGGGTATCTGCAGAGGATCATGTCGGACTGGATCTGCGCCAGTGACTACTGGGACACGTCTAGAAGACATCTGAATGCGTCCTTCTGGTTCGAGTGCGGCTCGGGTGAGCCAGCGGGTACCGGGGCGAACCTTGAGGTTCCAGCTGCAGAACTCTCCAGACTCGTCGCAGGCCACTGGAAGGCCACGATGCGCCTGAACATCAAGGCCGATCCCGCCGCAGCACCCGTCGCCACGGCGACCTTCAACTTCGACTTCACCGTCACCGACTACGACGCGATCTCGATCTACTTTCCCGGCTTCGATGGCATCGCGCCGCTGGTCAACATGGACCTGCGCTACGACCCCATCCGCAAGATGGTCGGCGGCTACAAGGAAGTGGACATGTGCCTGTACGACGGCGTGGGTTCGCAGAGCGAGTTCCTCGGCGTCACCGTGCGCGACAGCGGGCCACGGGCCCCGCCCGGACGGGACTTCGCAGTCTGGCACGGGGATGGCGGCAGCGATGACACCCAGCGCCTGGACTACCAGGTCGGCCTGAAATACGGCGGAAACCTGCTGGCCATGAAACACGGCGAGGAACAGCTGCTGCGCGGCATCGACAGCGCGCAGCTGCGCCTGGTGATGCTGCCGGGCATCAATCAACCCGTGTACTGCGTGCCCACGCCGCTGGTGCTGGAAACGCCGCCTACCCCCATCGCCAGCAAGCGGCCCGGTCTTTACGACGGCGAGCTGACGGTAGAGCTGCGCGTGCCGACCGCCAAACCCTGATCCCACGGAGCCTCATCATGAAGAAGCTGCTGTTCTGTCTGCTGCCGTTGAGCGCGCTGCTGGCGCCGCCGGTACATGCCAACCTCTCGATCCATCCGATGCGCGCGGCCGTCGATGGCAAGCGCGGTACGCAGATCCGCGTCTACTCGCACTCCACCCAGCCGCAGTACGTGCAGGCACGCCTGTTGCGCATCGCGAATCCTGCGCAGGTTGGCGAGGAAGAGGTGGAAATGGAGGCGGCCGACGCCGCGGTCGCCATCACCCCTGGGAAGTTCGCACTCAGTGGCGGAGGCAATCGCCTGATCCGGGTCATTCCACTGCGCAGCGTGGAGAAGGAAGTGGCCTACCGCGTCTACTTCGAGGGCGTCAGGGGACCGGACGGGACCCTGCTCGAGGGTGACGAGCAGGCGGCACAGGCCAACGTCGGTGTCAGCCTGGTCTGGGGCGCGCTGGTGAACGTGCTGCCCGCCAACGGCAGCGTGGATCTGCAACTGCAGGGCGACACCCTGCGCAACGTGGGGACCTTGCGGGTCGGCATCACCGGACTGGCCGAGTGCAGCGCCAGTGGTGCCTGCACGACCCACGACTTTGCCAAAAGCCTGTACCCGGACGCGGAGCTGAAGCTGCCGTTCCAGCCTCAGCCGGGCAACACCGTGCAGCTGCATTACCGCCTGTCCAAGGACGGCTACCGCGAGCACGTAACCACCCTGGCGCCGAGCGCCTGAACGTTCTGGCCCCGCGCTATTCGCGGGGCCTCATTTTCGATGTCCTGTTAAGGGAGAGAGCATGAATCGCATCTATCGTCGTATCTGGAGTGCCGCCAAGCAGTGCTGGGTGGTTGGAAGTGAGTTGAGCAGTCCGCGCGGCAAGTCCGCTGGAGGCAGGGCACTATTGCTGGTGGCGGCACTGGTGGGCCTCCCTGCCGCAGCGCACGAGCACTCGGAGGAAGTGGCTGAGGGCGAGCGTGAAGGGACCGACTCCACTCAACTCCTGTTGCCCTCTCCGTGGCGCTTTTCGTCATTTTCGAACCAGGTAAATGCGGGTTACACCCAGCTGGCTCTGGTAAATGACAGCCAGTATCGGAATGCCACGATCAGCGGTGATATGCAGATGATCCTGGGGTCACGGTCGAGCATCAGTGGCTGGGGATCGGTGGTCTACGGCACCGAATCATCGTTGTCGGGGCTGGGAAGTGTGCTTGTGGGGAATTCATCCATTGCACGCGGCGACAGGAACGTCGTCGTTGGATATGGATCTGAGGCCAAGAGCGGATACGCGACAGTCGTAGGCGCCAGCTCGATCGCATCAGGAATTGGTGCAACCGCACTGGGGCATGACGCCAGGGCATACGCGAGCAACTCCATTGCAGTGGGCAGCGGTGCCAGGACCGTGGAGAGTTCCGCAGGTGTTTCCCGTATTGCTATTGGCGGGAACGCCTTCGCTGGAACGGCGGGGTACTCCGGTGCCATCGCGTTGGGAGGGAACGCACGTGCCGAGTACAGTGGAGTTGCGCTGGGGCATCATGCCAAGGCGAGCGCCCATGGCTCGATAGCCATCGGAGCATATTCCGAGGCAACGGAAAGCAATTCGGTGTCCGTTGGCAGCTCATCGACGAAGCGGCGAGTGACCAATGTGGACGATGCGCGATTGAACGCCAGCAGCACGGATGCCGTTACCGGAAAGCAGCTCCATGCTACCAATAGCAATGTAGCGGCCGCGCGGTCCGTCGCCGATTCCGCCAAGACCAATGCCGACAGCGCGCTGGCAAAAGCCAATGTGATTTCCGGCCTTCTGAGCCAGACATCGGCCTCGGGGAACGTCCGCCTCGGCGCAAGCAACAGTGGCACCGTACTGGATGTACGCAACAGCGCAAACGCCAGCCGTAAGATCACGGGCGTCGCAGACGCCACGCTGAGTACGACCAGCACGGAGGCTGTGTCTGGCAAGCAGCTGAATGCCACCAACACCAATGTAACGGCCGCACGGTCCGTCGCCGACTCCGCCAAGACCAATGCCGACAGTGCGCTGGCAAAGGCCAATACGCTCTCCGGCCTTCTGAGCCAGACGTCTGCTTCGGGAAATATCCGTATAGGCGCAAGCAACAGCGGCACCGCACTGGACGTCCGCAACAGTGCCAGCGCCAATCGCAAGATCACGGGCGTGGCGGATGCCACGCTGAGCACGACCAGCACGGATGCTGTGTCAGGCAAGCAGTTGAATGCCACCAACACCAAGCTGGCAGATGCACAGCGCGTCGCAGACGCGGCAGCCGCGCGCCTGAGCGCATCCGCCCCGGCCATCGGGCTGGCGGCAGAGGCGGAGGGAAGCGGAAGCACCGCCAGCGTAGCAATGGGGCGCTCGGCGAAGGCCTACAACACCAACAGCATCGCAGTTGGTGCAGATGCTAGGGCCAGTGTCGACGCCAACGGCGACAAGAGCGCTGCCACCGGTGCAGTTGCTCTCGGTGCTGCAACGCGCAGTGGCAACGGCGCGGTGGCGGCAGGCCTGCGTGCTTCGGCAGTGGGTGATCGCGCCGTGGCCGTAGGCAATGATGCGACCGCCGCGGCGACCCATGCCGCCGCGCTGGGCTACAAGGCAAATGCGAGCGGCAACCAGGCCGTCGCCATTGGCCGGGAGGCCGCCGCATCGGGTTTGTATTCGACGGCGCTTGGCAATCTTGCAAAGGCAGGAGCCGAAAGTGCCATTGCGTTGGGCGACCGCGCCCTGGCATCGCACACGGGAAGTGTCGCTCTGGGCAACGCCTCGCAGACCACCGGCATCAATCAGGTCTCGGTCGGCAGCTCCAGTATCAAGCGCAAGATCGTCAACCTTGCGGATGGCGCTGTCAGCAGCAGCAGTACCGAGGCCATTACGGGCAAGCAGTTGAATGAAACAAATGGCCGGGTAACGACTGCACAGAATGCCGCCAACGGCGCGCAGACCACCGCCAATGCCGCACAGGTTGATGCCAGCAAGGCCTTGTCTGAAGCCACCGTTCTGGGTGGGCTGGTCGGGCAGGTTTCGGCCACGGGGATTGTCCGCCTGGGTGAAAAGAACAGCGGCACCGTAGTGGATGTGCGCAATAGCGCAAATGCGAACCGTAAGCTGACCGGCGTGGCCGATGGCGTGGTCAGCGCCAGCAGCTACGAGGTCGTCAACGGCAGGCAGCTCAATGCCACCAATGAGAAGGTGGGGGCTGTGGAAGGCATGGCCACCTCTGCGGCTGCGGACGCGACCCTGGCAAAAGCGGATGCGGCCAAGGCGCTGGCCGAAACAGCGGTTCTGGGCGGGTTGGTGGCGCAGGTATCCGCCTCTGGCGATGTGCGTTTGGGAGAGAAGAACAGCGGTACGACCCTGAATGTGCGTAATAGTGCAAATGCCAACCGGAAGATCAGTGGTGTGGCGGATGGAGCCTTGAGTGCCGGTAGTGCCGAGGCTGTGTCAGGGAGGCAGCTGTACTCGAGTAATGCTCGGATCGCAGCCCTGGAAGATACAACTCAGTTTCTGAGCATTGGCACGGCGCCTGCTAGCGAGCGTGCCGAGGCGGGGCCGGTAGGAGTCGCTGTAGGTAACTCAGCCAAGACCGGCAACGATGGGGGAACAGCAGTGGGTACACATGCGAAGGCACTCGGCAGAAACTCCGTGGCCATTGGCCGTGCGTCAGTTGTGCATGAGGATTCTGATAGTGGATTTGCACTAGGTGCTGGAGCGGAGGTTGGCATTGCGGGAAGCGGCGCACGGGGAGGTGTTGCAATCGGTGCTGGAGCAAAGGTGGGTGAAGGAGCGGATGGTTCACTGGCACTCGGCGAAGGCTCTCAGGCGAATGAGGCCGGAGTGGCTTCCTTTGGAAGTGCGACTACTTATCGTCGTCTGGTGAACATCGCCCGAGGCACCGCCGACCACAACGCCACCACCGTCTCTCAGCTCAAGGAGTCCCTCGCCACGCTCGGCGGAGGCGCAGGCATGGATGCCAACGGCAACATCATTGCCCCTATTTATTCAGTGCAGAGCGGAACGCAGAACACTGTCGAGGATGCGCTGATGGCGCTCGACGGCGCAGTCGTCAGCACCACCTCGCGCGTGAACCAGGTCGAATCACAGCTCCGCTCCGTGTTCCAGGAAACTCCCTCGGTGCGTGCAGACGGCACCCACCAGCTCACCCTGGCTGGTGCCAACGGCATGGTCATTTCCAACGTGGCCAACGGCCTGATCGCGGCCGGCAGCCGCGATGCGGTCAACGGTGGCCAGCTGCATTCGATGCAGCAGCAGATCAACGGCCGCATGGATGGGCTGGAGCAGCGCATCGACGGTCAGCCGCAGGCCCGCGCCATGGCGGCAGCATCCACGCCTTCGCCGTTCACCGAAGACATCGCGCCGGCACCGGAAACCAGCGGCTCGCCGCAGATCGCCTCGACCGGTGAAGGTGACAAGCCCACGCCGCAGCCGAAGCCGAAGCAGGACGACACGCCCAAGCCGCAGGTCGACACCGCCGACCTGGAAAAGATGCTGGCCCGGGCCAACGAGTACACCGATGGTGCGATCAGCACCTTCGAGCGCCGCCTGGACAAGATGGACAAGCGCTTCAACCGCATGGCGGCAATGAGCAGCGCACAGAGTGCGATGGCGATGAATACCGCCGGCCTGGCCACCTACAACCGCCTGGGTGCGGGCGTGGGTTACAGCGAGGGTGAGTCGGCGATGGCGGTGGGCTACCAGCGCGTGCTGAACGAGAAGGGTTCGGCCACCTTCAGCCTCAATGGTGCGTTCACCAACAGCGGTGAGCGCAGCATGGGCGTCGGCGTGGGCATCGGCTGGTAAGCCGTGCAGCCCCGGCGTGGTGCGCGTAATGAACCCCGCCGCGCCGGGGTCCTTGCCGAGGAGATGGCAATGTATCGATGGGTAAGCCGATTCATCAGCTACCGCACGTTCTATCTGTGGCGGGCGCGTTTTTACTACTACACCCGCAATCTGGATCGCTGGGTGCAGTTCACCTTGTTGTGCCTGGTGGGCATGGTGCTGGTGCTCTGGTACCACTGGCGGGTGGCGAGCGTGCCGCCACCGCGCGTGCATCCGGAGGCCGCCGCGCTGCGCGTGGAGAACATCACCCAGGAAGCGATCCACCGCATCGTGCTGGTGCGGCATGGTGGCCCGACACCGGGCGAGCCGTTCACCACGCCGGAAGACGTCCGCGCGGGAACGCTGCGCACACTGCGGGTGCGACAACTGCTGGACAGTGAGAGGGTGTGGCAGCTGAAAGCCCACATGCTGGCCGACATGGCGGCGTACATCGAAGCCACGGGCAGCTGCTTCCCCTTCCCATGCTGGCAGGTGAGCCACCGGCTGGAGCTCATGCGTGCGGCGGAGGCGGAGAACGCGGCCATCAACCGGGGGCTGGAGCCGGTGCTGGAGGTGCCGTTGGACAGGATGCCCAACCTCAACGGCGGTGAGCGCGCGCGGATACAGACGGCGTGGTCGGACCCGTTCGGCGATGTCTACAACCAGACCTGGTTGCTGGGCGATCTGCAGAACATGCATGCGCGGATGATGATGGCGTATCCGCAGCGGGTGGGAGCACCGTGGCTGATGCGCCTGCTTGGCGATGAGACGGAGGAGCAGCACCATGATGTCTGGTAGGGCAGCGCGCCTTCTGTAGAGCCGAGCCATGCTCGGCTGCTCTTGGGCCAGGTGTCCGCATGCCTGATGCACAGTGCGGACCAACGGTCCGCACCTACCAGAAGAAGGAAGCAGGCAGCGCGCCTTCTGTAGAGCCGAGCCATGCTCGGCTGCTCTTGGGCCAGGTGTCCGCATGCCCGATGCATCGTGCGGACCAACGGTCCGCACCCACCAGAAGAAGTAAGCCGGCAGCGCGCCTACTGTAGAGCCGAGCCATGCTCGGCTGCTCTTGGGCCAGGTGTCCGCACGCCTGATGCACGGTGCGGGCCAACGGTCCGCACCCACCAAGGCCGGAACCACCCAAGGTCGGCGCAACCGTCACCCCCCGATATACGCGGTGATCTCCGCCTCGGCCAGCAGCTGCCGCAACTGTGCGACAGACGCGCGTCGCATCGGCTTCTCATCCACCGGCGACAAGGGCGCCTGGCGCAGGGCGTCATACGGCAGCACGGCCAGGTCGAAGGTCAGCTCTTCGGCGCTGAACACCCACACCGGCACGTCCAGGCTCCGTTCGCGGTCCATCCGCAGTCGGCGCGTCCGCGATTCGGCGGGAATGCCGTGCTCGTCCAGGAAGCGGTGCACGGCTTCCGGGTCGTCACTGTGCAGGTGCAGCTGTACGGGGCTGTTGGCATCGGCGGTGCCCTCCAGCACCGGGCCGGCCAGGCGCGGTGCGAAGCCGTGCAGGAACTCCAGCGCACGCAACGCGGCTTCGCGGCGGCGCTGCAGTTCGTTGCCGTGCTGGGGGCCGGAGAACAGCCGCTGGTACTCGCGCAGGGCGTCTTCGATCTCGGTGTTGCGGGGCAGGGAGGCATCGTCGTGGATGCCGAGCCGGCTGGCGGCCTTCAACTTGGCCTGGTGGTAGTCGCGGATGCCGCCTTCGGCCATCAGGCGGGCGGCTTCGTGGGCGAGGCGATGGCGCCGCTCGCGGGTCTGGCTGGCAGCATGCTGACGGGCGCGATGCATGCGATGACTCCTGTTGCGACCTGGCTACAGACTAGCGCAAGGATGTGACATCCGCGTGGGTATGGCGGAGGCAACCGCTCTGGTAGGTGCCGACCTTGGTCGGCACGGGGCGCCAACCAAGGTTGGCCTCTACCGGAGCCGCATCGGTACCAACCAACGGTTGGCAGCCACCAACGCCTTGGTAGGTGCCGACCTTGGTCGGCACGGGGCGCCAACCAAGGTTGGTCTCTACCGGAGCCGCATCGGTGCCAACCAAGGTTGGCCTCTACCGGAGCCGCATCGGTGCCAACCAAGGTTGGCCTCTACCAGAGCCGCATCGGTGCCAACCAAGGTTGGCCTCTACCGGAGCCGCATCGGTGCCAACCAAGGTTGGCCTCTACCAGAGCCGCATCGGTATCAACCCATGGTTGGCACCCACCCGACCATTCCTCAGAAGATGTCGAACGCGGCGGCGTCGGCCTGCGGCGTATTGAGGTTCAGGTCGTAGTCGGTCAGGCGGTCCATGTCTTCCACCTTCACCCACTCGGTCGCGCCGTTGAGGGTGGCCTGGACCATGCCGCTGGGCGGGTCGTTCTGCGCGATCGGGGTGTCCTTCAGCGCGGTGCGCATGTAGTCGATCCAGATCGGCAGGGCGGCCTTGCCACCGTATTCGCGGTAGCCCAGCGAGCGGAAGTCGTCGCGGCCCACCCACACGGTGGTCACGTACGGGCCACCGAAGCCGGAGAACCAGGCGTCGCGGTGGTCGTTGGTGGAGCCGGTCTTGCCGCCCACGTCCTCGCGGCCGAGCACCTTGGCCTGGACGCCGGTACCGCGCTGGACCACGTCGCGCATCATCGATACCAGCTGGTAGGCGGTGCGGGCGTCGATCGCGCGCGGGGCTGTGCGGGCATCCGGGTTGGCCGGTGCCGCCGGGGTTTCGACCTTGGCTTCGGCCTTGGCTGCGGCGGCCGGGTCCACCTTCGGGGCCGGAGCGCCGAAGTTGAAGCCGTCCACCACCTGGTTGACCGGCTGGTCGCTGCTGCCGGCGCAGTCGCGGCAGGCCAGCGCCGGGTTTTCCTTGAACACCAGGCTGCCGTCGCGGTCATTGACCTGGTCGATCAGCCAGGTGTCCACGCGCGAGCCGCCGTTGGCGAACACGGCGTAGCCGCGCGCCACCGACAGCGGGGTCAGCGAGGCGGTGCCCAGCGACATCGACAGGTTCGGCGGCAGCTCCGATTCGGCAAAGCCAAACTCGCTGATGTACTTGCGTGCGTAGTCCACGCCCATGCCATCGAGCAGGCGCACCGACACCAGGTTGCGTGACTGCACCAGCGCTTCGCGCAGACGCATCGGGCCGCGGAAGCCGCCGCCGTCGTTCTGCGGGGCCCAGGTCTTGCCGCGGCGGTCGCGGAACACGACCGGGGCGTCGAGCACGATCGAGGCCGGGTTGTAGCCCTTGTCGAAGGCGGCTGCGTAGACGAACGGCTTGAAGCTCGAACCCGGCTGGCGACGGGCCTGGGTGGCGCGGTTGAACTTGTTGCCGGAGAAGCTGAAGCCACCCACCAGCGCCTTCAGCGCGCCGCTGTGGGCATCCAGCGAGACCAGCGCGGACTGGCCGCGCGGGATCTGGTCCAGCAGCCACTCACCTTCCTTGGCACCGGCGCGCACGCGCACGATGTCGCCGCGCTGCACCAGCTTGCCCGGGGTCTTGTTGGTCCACTTGGCGGCCCCGGCCGGCAGCACGATCTCGCTGCGGTTGGCCAGCACCACGGTGGCGCTGCCGTCGGCGCCGGTGCCGGCGACGATCGCCGGCAGCAGGCCGGCCTGGCCGTACATGCCGCGCAGGTGCTCGGCCAGGGCGGCGGCGTCTTCGCCGGCACCCACCTGCACCTGCTTCTCCACGCCGTGCCAGCCGTGGCGGTGGTCGTACAGCAGCAGGCCGTCGCGCACCGACTGGTTCGCGGCGGTCTGCAGGGTGGAGTCGATGGTAGTGGTGACGTGATAGCCCTTGTTGACCACGTCGCCGCCGAAGCGGGCGATCATCTCCTGGCGCACCAGCTCGGCCACGTACGGGGCATCGACCTGCACCGGCGGCTCATGCGCGGTGGCGTGCATCGGCACGGCCTTGGCCGCGTCGGCCTCGGCCTGGCTGACGAACTTCAGGTCGGCCATGCGCTGCAGCACGTAGTTGTCGCGGCGCTGGCGGGCACGTTCCGGGTTGGAGATCGGATTGCCCGACGAGGGGAACTTGGGGATGCCGGCCAGCGAGGCCATCTCGTCCAGGTCCAGCTCGTTCAGCTTCTTGCCGTAATAGAACTCGGCGGCAGCGGCCACGCCGTAGGCACGGTTGCCGAAGAAACTCTTGTTCAGGTACAGCTCGAAGATCTCGTCCTTGCTCAGCTCGGACTCGATCTTCCGCGCCAGCAGGATCTCGGCCAGCTTGCGGGTGTAGCTGTACTCGGAGCTGAGGAAGAACTGGCGGGCCACCTGCTGGGTGATGGTGGAGCCACCCGGCACGCGCTTGTCGCTGGTGGTGGCCAGCAGCCAGACCGCCCGGCCGATGCCCATGTAGTCCACGCCGCCGTGCTCGTAGAAGCGGGCGTCCTCGGTGGCCAGGAAGGCCTGCTTCAGCTTCTCCGGCACGTCCTTCATGGTGATCGGGGTCCGCCGGGTCTCGCCGAACACCGCCATCAGCTTGCCATCGGCAGCATAGACGTACATCGGCTCCTGCATTTCCACGTCGCGCAGGGTCTGCACGTCGGGAAGCTTGGAGGAAACGGCATAGTACAGACCGCCCACGGCGGCCGCGCCGATCAGCGCCAGGACCAGGACAATCAGGAAGATCCAGCGCAGCCAGCGGCGGAGTCGAGTCATCGGGTTCAGATTCCGATTGCGAATTTCGTGGTCGCAGAGTATAGATTACGCAAGGTGCCGGCTGGGGTCGGCACCGGGGAGCGCAAGGGGAACAGTCAGGGGCTGCATGGTGAATCCGTGAAGGAATTCACAGCAGGGCCGTTGCCATTTGCTAAGAATACGTTATTAATGCTTGGGCGCAGGTCTTGCGTCCAAGTGCCCGTCGGCAGGGGAGAAACCGTGGGGCTCATCCCAAAAAGTCAGTCGCCGCTCGTAGGCGTCGACATCAGTTCGACTGCGGTAAAGCTTTTGCAGCTGTCCCGCAGCGGCAATCGTTTCCGCGTGGAACATTACGCTGTGGAACCTCTGCCGCCGAATGCGGTGGTGGAGAAGAACATCGTTGAAGTGGAGGCCGTGGGTGAGGCCATCCGTCGGGCGATGAACCGTTCAGGCAGCAAGGTCAAATTGGCCGCTGCCGCTGCCGCCGTCGCGGGGTCGGCAGTGATCACCAAGGTGATCCCGATGCCGGCCGATCTCGACGAAAACGACATGGAAGCCCAGATCGAGCTGGAAGCGGTCAACTACATTCCGTATCCGATCGAGGAAGTGAACCTGGACTTCGAGGTGATCGGGTCGATCCCGAACAACCCGGAGATGGTCCAGGTGCTGCTGGCCGCGTCGCGTTCGGAGAATGTCGAGCTGCGCCAGTCGGCGCTGGAACTCGGTGGCCTGCAGGCCAAGGTGATGGACGTGGAGGCCTTCGCGGTCGAGAACGCCTACGCCCTGGTCGCCAGCGAGCTGCCGGTATCCATCGACGGCGTGGTCGCGCTGGTCGATATCGGCGCCACCATGACCACCCTCAATGTCCTGCGCGGCGGCCGCAGCCTCTACAGCCGCGAGCAGGTGTTCGGTGGCAAGCAGCTGACCGATGAGATCATGCGCCGCTACGGGCTGAGCTACGAGGAAGCCGGGCTGGCCAAGCGCCAGGGCGGCCTGCCGGAAAGCTACGAGATGGAAGTGCTGGAGCCGTTCAAGGAAGCCACGGTCCAGCAGATCAGCCGCCTGCTGCAGTTCTTCTACGCAGGCAGCGAGTTCAACCGCGTCGATCACATCGTGCTGGCCGGCGGCTGCGCCGTGCTCGGTGGCCTGCCGGAGATGGTCGAGGAACAGCTGGGCGTGCCGACCGTGGTCGCCAACCCGCTGGCGCAGATGACCCTGGGGCCGAAGGTGAACGCGCATGCGTTGGCCCAGGATGCCCCCGCGCTGATGATCGCGACCGGTCTGGCGCTGAGGAGCTTTGACTGATGGCACGCATCAATCTATTGCCCTGGCGCGCCGAGCGGCGCAAGCAACGCCAGCGCGAGTTCTACGCAATGCTGGGCATGGCCGCCGTCGGTGGCCTGCTGCTGTCGCTGATGATCTGGTTCTACTACGACCGTCAGGTGAGCGGCCAGATGGACCGCAATGCCTATCTGGAAGCCGAGATCGAGAAGGTCAAGGAACAGAACAAGGAGATCGATCGCCTCGACGCGCAGAAGGAACGCCTGCTGGCCCGCAAGAAGGTGATCGAGGAACTGCAGGCCAAGCGCTCGCAGATGGTCCACCTGTTCGACGCGCTGGTGCGCACCATCCCCGACGGTGTGGTGCTGACCGCGCTGAAGCAGGAGGGTGATGTGCTGACGCTGGAAGGCCGCACCCAGTCCAACGCCCGCGTTTCGGCCTACATGCGCAACCTGGAGACCTCCGGCTGGATGACCAACCCGGAGCTGTCGATCATCGAAGCGCGCGACCCGGAGAAGGACAAGGACGGCAAGGCCGGCCCGCTGGCCGACATCAAGGCGCTGCCCTACGTGTTCGTGGTCAAGGTGAAACTGCCGGCACAGAGCGAAGAGGTGTCGGCGACGCCGGGCCTGAACGCCGATGGCTCGGTGGCGACGGCTGCCCCGGCACCGGTGGCACCGTTGGCCGCAGGTCCGGATGCCGCGACGCCTGCGGCTCCGGCAGCGGGCCAGCCGGCAGCGGCTCCCGCCGCACCGGCTGCTGCACCGTCGGCCGCTCCGGCCAAGCCGAACCAACCGGCCGCTCCGGCCCCGGCACCTGCCCCGAAGCCTGAGGGCAGCCGCCTGGCGCAGCCGCCGCAGGCCTTCAATGCGCTGCTGCAGGGGGACCGCGCATGAGCCAGAAGATCGACATCAAGAACCTGGATTTCAACGACATCGGCAACTGGCCGCAGAAGGCCAAGATCGTCTTCTGCTCGTTGCTGGCGCTGGTCATCATGTTCGTGGCGTGGATGCTGCTGATCAGCGGCAAGCGCGAAGAACTGGCCGGCCTGGAATCGAAGGAAGTCGAGCTGCGCACCGAGTTCACCAAGCAGCAGGAACGCGCGGTGAACCTGGGGCCGCTGAAGCAGCAGTTGGCGCAGATGGAGCAGGTGCTGCAGCAGATGCTGCGGCAGCTGCCGAGCAAGACCGAAATGCCCGACCTGATCATCGACATCTCGCAGACCGCGCTGTCCAGCGGCCTGACCAACGAGCTGTTCGAGCCGGAGCAGGAGCAGATCAAGGAGTTCTACGCCGAGAAGCCGATCAAGCTGCGCATGGTGGGCAGTTACCACCAGTTCGGCGCGTTCGTCAGTGGCGTGGCCTCGCTGCCGCGGGTGGTGATCCTGACCATGCATGACATCAACCTCAAGCCCAAGGAAAAGACCGGCGGCAACGTCCGCAGCGGTGCACTGGAACTGTCCGGTACGGTCAAGACCTACCGCTACCTGGACGAGACCGAGGTGCAGGCGCAGCAGGCGGCCGACGCTGGCAAGGAGGGCAAGAAGTGATGCGCGCGCAGACCGTACGTGGTGCGATGGTGCTGGCTGTGCTGCTGCTGGCTGGTTGCGGCCGTGGCGTGACCAGCACGCCCGGTGACGCACCGAACCTTGAGAAGTGGGTGGAAGGCGAGCGCGCGCGACCGGCGCAACCGCTGGAGCCGCTGCCGGTGATGCAGCAGTTCGAGACCTTCGAATACTCCGCGCAGGGCATGCGCGATCCGTTCACCGATGCCTGGACCAATCCGCAGCAGGGGAATGGCGGATTGCGACCGGACCCGAACCGACGCAAGGAGCCGCTGGAAGGCTTCCCGCTGGATGCGCTGGACATGGTCGGCACCATCGGTACCGGCGCAGGTACCGTGGCGCTGGTGATGGGGCCGGACAAGGTCACCTACCGGGTTCGCCCGGGCGGTTACCTGGGGCAGAGCGACGGGCGGGTCACGGCGGTCTTCGAAGACCGCGTGGAGCTGATCGAACTGGTGCCGGATGGCGCGGGTGGCTGGCTGGAACGGCCGGCAACGCTCTCGCTTGAAGATCAATGATCGTTTACTGGGGATAGCACGATGACCTTTCACCAAGCCAAGGGGCTGCGTCCCATCCGGCGCTCTACCTTGAACCGTGTCAGCGCGCTGGGAGTCGCGCTGATGCTGGCCTGCGCTCCGGCGCTGGCTGCCGCACCGGCGGAAAAGCCGGTGGGCGCCACCGTGGCACCGGCCGCCGCGCCGGCGGGCCTGTCGGTGGCCAAGATCGATTTCAAGCGTGGCGATGACGGCGCCGGGCGCCTGATCGTGCAGTTCGACGGGCAGGGCGCGATCCCTGACCTGCGCACGCAGGGCAACAGCGTGGTGGTCGACGTCGGCAATGCCCGACTGCCGGCCAACCTGCAGAAGCCGATGAACGTCACCGACTTCGCCACGCCGGTACAGCGCATCGACGCCAAGCCGTCGGGCGCCGGCACCCAGCTGGTGCTGAGCACCGGTGGCGCGGTGGAGTCGCTGGCCTACCAGAGCGGCAACGAATACGTGGTCGAGATCAGCCCGCGCCAGGCCCAGGCCGCCGTGGGTGCGGTCACCGCCGGCAGCGTCACCCAGGCGGCCAAGGCCGTCGGCCAGCGCGGCTTCACCGGCAAGCCGGTGACCTTCAACTTCCAGGACGTGCCGGTGCGCACCGTGCTGCAGTTGATCGCCGAGGAGTCCAACCTGAACGTGGTGGCGTCCGACTCGGTGCAGGGCAACGTGACCCTGCGCCTGGTCAATGTGCCGTGGGACCAGGCGCTGGACATCGTCCTGCGCGCCAAGGGCCTGGACAAGCGTCGCGACGGCAGCGTGATCTGGGTGGCGCCGCAGGCCGAACTGGCCAAGTTCGAGCAGGAAAAGGAAGACGCGCGCATCGCCATCGAGAACCGCGAAGACCTGCAGACCGACTACATCCAGATCAACTACCACAGCGCCACGCAGATCTTCAAAGCGCTGACCGAGGCCAAGGGCATCGGCGGCAGCGGTGGTGGTGGCAGTGGTGGTGGTTCGGGCAGCTCCTCGCAGGAAGACAGTGGCTTCCTGTCCTCGCGCGGCCGCATCGTGGCCGACGAGCGCACCAACACGCTGATGATCAGCGACATCCCGAAGAAGATCGCGCGCATGCGCGAGCTGATCAACGTGATCGACCGCCCGGTCGACCAGGTGCTGATCGAAAGCCGCATCGTCATCGCTACCGACACCTTCGCCCGCGAGCTGGGCGCGAAGTTCGGTGTCAGCGGCAGCCGCGACAACGTGTACTTCAGCGGTAGCCTGGATGCCAATGCGAAGACCCGTGAGTCGCAGGTTGCGACCGACCTGGCCAATGCCAAGGCCGAGCGTGACTGGGTAGCCGGTGGCCGGGTCGGCCCGCCGCCGGTGAAGTCCGGCTCGGCGATCACCCGTGGCCTGAACTGGAACCTGCCGGTGGCTGCCGCCAGCAACCCGGGTTCGCTGGCACTGTCCATCCTCAATGCCGGTTACCTGCTGGACGTGGAGCTGTCGGCCATGCAGCAGGAGTCGCGAGGCGAGGTGATCTCCAACCCGCGCGTGGTCACCACCAACCAGCGCGAAGCGATGATCAAGCAGGGCAAGGAAATCGGCTACGTCACCATCAGCGGTGGTACCGCTGGCGGCGTGGCGACCCCGAACGTCCAGTTCAAGGAAGTGGTGCTGGAGCTGAAGGTCACCCCGACCATCACCAACGACAACCGCGTGTTCCTCAACATGCAGGTGAAGAAGGACGAAGTCGACCAGCTGATCCAGCTGGAGGGCTACGGCACCGTGCCGTCGATCAACCGACGCGAAGTCAACACCGCGGTGCTGGTCGAGGATGGGCAGACCGTGGTGATCGGTGGCGTCTACGAGTTCACCGATCGCAACAGCATCAGCAAGGTGCCGTTCCTGGGCGACGTGCCGTTCCTGGGCAACCTGTTCAAGAAGCGCGGTCGCAACAAGGACAAGGCCGAGCTGCTGGTGTTCGTCACCCCGAAGGTGCTGCGCGTGGCCAAGCAGAACTGAGCCGTCGCACCGGAGTCTTCGAAGAAGGGCCGCCCCGTGCGGCCCTTCTCCGTTTGGGCTGGCGGCATGCACTAAGCAGATCCATGCCCAGCGTGGACGGCTGTTCAGCGGTTCTTGATGCCAATCGCAGGGCACCCTGCGATGATGTCGGGAACCCGTGCCGTCCTGCGCCGGTCAAAGGCCCCCATGAACCTGCCACCGCCGATGCCCGAAACCGTCTCGCCGCCGCCCGCGCCGGCCACCTCCCGCCTGCATGCGGCGTTCACCCAGCTGCGCGACGCGCTGTCGGCCGAGATCGTCGGCCAGGCGGCACTGGTCGAACGCCTGCTGATTGCATTGTTGGCCGACGGCCATCTGCTGGTGGAGGGCGCGCCGGGCCTGGCCAAGACCACGGCGATCCGTGCACTGGCCTCGCGCCTGGAAGCAGACTTTGCCCGCGTGCAGTTCACCCCCGACCTGCTGCCGGCCGACCTCACCGGCACCGAGATCTGGCGCCCGCAGGAGGGCCGCTTCGAGTTCGTGCCCGGCCCGATCTTCCACCCGATCCTGCTGGCCGACGAGATCAACCGGGCACCGGCCAAGGTGCAGTCGGCGCTGCTGGAGGCCATGGGCGAGCGCCAGGTCACGGTTGGCCGCCATACCTATGCGCTGCCGCCGCTGTTCCTGGTGATGGCCACGCAGAACCCGATCGAGCAGGAGGGCACCTTCCCGCTGCCGGAAGCGCAGCTGGACCGTTTCCTGATGCATGTGCGCATCGGTTACCCGGACCAGGCCGCCGAATCGGAAATCCTGCGGCTGGCCCGTGAGCGTGCCCGTGGTGCATTGGGCGAGGCTGCGCCGGCGCCGGACAAGATGCCGATGCAGGACGTGTTCGACGCCCGCCGCGAAGTGCTGGACCTGCACATGGCACCGGCACTTGAGCGCTACCTGATCGAACTGGTGCTGGCCTCGCGCGATCCCGCGCGCTACGACGCCGGCCTCGGCCGCCGCATCGCCTGGGGGGCAAGCCCGCGCGGTTCCATCGCACTGGAGCGCTGTGCCCGTGCGCGGGCGTGGCTGGCCGGCCGTGACTTCGTCACGCCCGACGACGTGCGTGCAGTCGCCGCCGACGTGCTGCGCCATCGCGTGCTGCCCAGCTATGAAGCCACCGCCGAGGGCTGGGACGGCGAGCGCCTGGTGCAGGAGCTGCTGGCCCGGGTGCCGGCACCCTGAGCCTGCGCATGACCGATCCATCCCTGGAACAGGCACCGTCCGCGCTCGAAGGTGACGGGCTGCGCCCGCAGCTGGCCGAACTGGTCGCGCTACGGCGGCTGGCACAGCGTCCGCCGCCGCCGCGCCGTGGCCGCACCGGCAACGCGGGCCAGGCACCGTCCCAACTGCGCGGCCGCGGCATGGAATACGCCGAGTCGCGCGAATATGTAGCTGGCGACGACGCGCGCCACATCAATTGGCGCGTGACTGCGCGCACCGGCCGCGCCCATACCAAATTGTTCCAGGCCGAGCGCGAGCGGGTCAGCCTGATCGTGGCCGATACGTCGCCGGCGCTGTACTTCGGCACGCGCGTGCGCTTCAAATCGGTGCAGGCCGCCCGTGCCGGTGCGGTTGCCGCGTGGTCGGCGCAGCGCCGCGGCGACCGCGTGGGTGCGCTGCGCGGCAGTGACCGCGAAGCGCCGATTGCCCCTGCGGGCGGGCCACGCGGCGTGCTGCGCGTGCTCGACGCGCTGACCCGCTGGTATGCACAGCCGCCGGTCGACGATCTGGGCCTGGCGCGTGCACTGGATCATGCCGGTCGCGTGCTGCGCCCGGGGGCACGCATGCTGGTGCTGGCCGATCCGCAGCAGGCCATCCGCATTCCGCCCGCGCGCTGGAGCGCGCTGGCCCAGCATCACGATCTCAGCCTGGTGCTGCTGGTTGATCCGCTGGAACTGCATCCCCCCTCGGCGGCGCTGCAGTTCCAGACCGCACAGCAGCGCATCGGCCTCGACCTGCGCCGCAGTGAAGTGCAGGCGCATTGGCAGGCACACTTCGTCGAACCGCTGCAGGAACTGCGGCGCCAGCTCGGCGCACGCCGTGTCGATGTGCAGGTGCTGTCCACGGATGCGCCCAGCGACGCGTGGCTGGCGCCATCACCGACCGAGGTGCCGGCGTGAGCGCCGCGCTGCCGCTGCGCGATGTGCAGTTGCCACCGGCACCTTCATGGTGGCCGCCTGCCCCCGGTTACCTGATGGTCGGCGCGGCGGTGGTGCTGGTGCTGTTGGTGATCGCCGTGCTGATGTGGCGGCGTCGCCGTCGCCGCCAGCGTTGGTTGCAGCTGTTCGATAGTGAACTGGCAGCCACCACCGACGCTGCGGCCGAACTGGCGGCCATTGCCGGATTGCTGCGCCGTGCCGCACGCCGTGCAAAGCCGGGCAGTGAATCGCTGCGCGATGATGCCTGGTGGCAGCGTGTAGACCCGCAGGGCACGTTGCCCGATGCGCGTCGCAGCCTGCTGGCCGAAGGCGCGTATCGCCCACGCGTCGACAGCAGCGACGTGGCGGCCGTGCGCAGTTGGGCCCGCGAGCGCTATCTGGCGATGCTGCTGGAGCGCCGCCGATGAACCTCTGGACGACCTATTGGCCATGGCCGGACCTGCAGCTGGCATGGCCACTGGCATTGCTCGCGCTGCCGTTGCCGTTGCTGATGCGCTGGTGGAAGCGCCGTGCAGAACCGGGCGCCGCGCTGCGTGTGCCCTACGCCGCCGCCGAGCTCGAAGCGCTGTCCGGTGGGGGCCGCGTCGACGTGTCGTGGCTGCGCACGCTGCTGCTATGGCTGGGCTGGTGCGCGCTGTGCATCGCGCTGGCACGGCCGCAGCAGCTGGGCGAAGCCATCACGCCGCCGCAGCAGGGCCGGCAGATGATGCTGGCGATGGACGTGTCCGGCAGCATGGGCGAGGGTGACATGGTGCTGGGAGCCCAGGCGGTTGATCGCCTCACCGCGGCCAAGGCCGTGCTGGCCGACTTCCTGGATCGTCGTGCCGGCGACCGCGTCGGCCTGCTGATTTTCGGTGATCGCGCCTACACGCTTACGCCGCTTACCGCAGACCTGGCCAGCGTGCGCGATCAGCTGCGCGACAGCGTGGTCGGCCTGGCCGGGCGCGAGACCGCCATCGGTGATGCCATCGGCCTGGCGGTGAAGCGCCTGCGCAGCCAGCCGGAGGGACAGCGCGTGCTGATCCTGTTGACCGATGGTGTCAGCAACGCCGGTGTGCTGGAGCCGCTGCGCGCCGCGGAAGTCGCGCGCGCCGAAGGCGTGCGCATCCACACGGTTGCATTCGGCGGCGATGGCAGCATGCGCTTGTTTGGTATCCCGATTTCCACCGACCAGGATCCGGTCGATGAGGCCACCCTGAAGAAGATCGCCAGCATGACCGGTGGCCAGTTCTTCCGCGCGCGTGACACCGCGCAGCTGGCCGGGATCTACGCCGAGCTCGATCGCCTGGAGCCGGTCGCCGCGAAGGGGCCGAGCCTGCGTCCGCGCGAAGAACGCTATGCCTGGCCGTTGGGGCTGGCGTTGCTGCTGGGCGTGCTGGCCTGGCTGTGGCCGGAGCGTCGCCGATGATCGCGTTTGCTTCGAATCTCCCCGATTGGAGCGCATTGCACTTCCTGCGACCAGAGTGGTTGTGGGCGCTGCTGGCGTTGCCCCTGATCCTCGCGCTCGCGGTGTACCGGCAGCGACGCAGTGATGCGTGGCGGCAGGCGGTGGACGCACACCTGTTGCCACATCTGCTGGCCGCGGGCGCGAAGCGGCGAGTGCGCCTGCCATGGGCGCTGCTGCTGGGCTGGACACTGGCATCGCTGGCCATGGCCGGGCCGAGCTGGCGCCAGCAGGCACAACCGATGTTCCAGGCCAGCGCACCGCTGCTGGTGGTGCTGGACCTGTCCAGCCGGATCACGGCAACCGATCTTCCGCCGTCGCGCCTGCTGCAGGCGCGGGCGAAAGTGGGCGAGCTGCTGCGCGCGCGCCAGGGCGGGCAGGTGGGGCTGGTGGTGTATGCCGATGATGCCTACACCGTGGCGCCGCTGACCGACGACGGCAGCAATGTTGCGTTGTATCTGGATGCGCTGTCGCCGGACGTGATGCCGCGTGATGGCCAGCGTGCCGACCGCGGCATCGACTGGGCGACACGCTTGATGCGGCAGATCGGCGCGCTGCAGGGGCAGATCCTGCTGGTCAGCGATCAGGCGGACAGCGAAGCTGCACTGGCGGCGGCGCAGGCACGCAGCCTGGGCCTGCAGGTGTCGGTGCTGGGCCTGGGCACGCCTGCCGGTGCGGCCTACCGCGATGGCAATGGGCAGATCCGCCAGGCCGCGCTGGATGAGGGCAGCCTGCGTGCAGTCGCCACTGCCGGTGGCGGCCGCTATGCGCGCATCTCTGCCGATGACAGCGATCTGCGTGCGCTCGGTGTACTCGACGCGCGCGACGGCACGGCGGCGCAGCGGCCGGGCGAAGGCAAGCAGTGGCGTGACGAAGGCTTCTGGTTGCTGCCGCCGGTGATGCTGCTGGCATTGCTGGCCTTCCGCCGACGCGCGGTGCTGGCTGCGGTGCTCGCGGTGGGTCTGCTGCCATGGATGAATGACGCGCAGGCGCAGGCCCCTGCGACGCCTGTCTCGCAGCCGGCGCAGGGCACGCTGTGGAAGCGCAGCGACCAGCTGCAGCATCAACGCCTGGCCGAGGGGGTTCAGGCCTACCGCAAGGGCGACTTCGCCACTGCACGCAGACAGTTCGAAGGCATCGACAGCGATGCCGGTTGGTACAACCTGGCCAACACGCTGGCACGCGAAGGCAACTACGACGAAGCGATCGCCGCCTACGACCGCGCACTGGCGCTGCATCCGGGCATGGCCGATGCAGTGGCCAACCGCGCCGTGGTCGATGCTGCACGCAAGCGCAGGCCATCCGGGGGCGGCCAAGGCCCGGATCAACAGAAGCCACCGCAGAACGGGCAGCAGAAACAACCGCAGGGCCCGCAGGGCCAACAGAACCCACAGGGACAGCCGAAGCAGGGCCAGCAGCAACCCGGCCAGGGCCAGCCGCCGTCGGGCCAGCAGGGCCAGCCCAAGGCGGGTGACAACAACGCGCAGTCGGAGCCTCAGCCTGGCGAACGTGGCCGCGATGGCCAGCAGGCACCGCCGCAGGTGGAAGATGCCAAGGCGCAGGCGCAGGCCGATGAACAGCAGCGCCAGCGCATGCAGCAGGCGATGCAGCAGGCACGCGAGGGTGAGGCCGGCAAGGGCGGCAAGCCAGTGCCGGGTGGTGAGGGCCGCACGCCGCGCCAGCGCGAGGAGCAACAGGCGGTGGAGGCATGGATGCGGCGTGTGCCGGATGATCCGGGCGCATTGCTGCGGGCCAAGTTCCAGCTGGAAAACGAACGCAGGAAGAGGGAAGGGCGATGACGCGGTCGATCAACATGCACGGGCACTGGCCTCGACAGGTACTGGCGGCGCTGCTGTTGTGGCTGCCGCTGCTGGCCTGGGCGCAGCCGCGCGCGTGGCTGGACCGCGACCGCATCGCGATGGGCGACACGGCCACGCTCAATATCGAGAGCGACCAGGGCGCCCCTGACTTCACGCCATTGCGCACCGACTTCGACCTGAGCGGGCAGACCAGCAGCCGCCAGGTGGAATGGAGCAATGGCAGCATGCAGCAGCGCAACCTGTATGGCGTGGCGCTGACACCACGACGTAGTGGTGCGCTGGTGGTACCGGGCCTGCAGGTGGGCAGTGTGCGCACCGCACCGCTGACGCTGCAGGTCGATGCGGCGGCCGTGGCGGGGCCCGACAGCAATGCGATGGCCTTCATCGAAACCGTTGTCGATGACGATACGCCGTATGTGCAGCAGAGCGTGGGCGTGGTGGTGCGGCTGTACTTCGCCTCGCAGCTGGCCTCCGGCGAGCTGGTGCTGGATACCCCGGCGGGCGCGTCGTTGCAGCGTGTGGGCGACGACCGCACCGATGTACGCCAGGTCAACGGGCGCCGCTACAACGTGGTCGAACGGCGTTTCCTGCTGATCCCCGAGCGCAGCGGCGCGTTGCGCCTGGCCGGTGCCCGTTTCAGTGGGCGCAGTGCGGGTGGCTTCTTCGACGACTTCTTCGGCGGTGGCGATGGCCGCATGAATGCCACCGGCGCAGACCGCACGCTGCAGGTGCAGGCACAGCCGGCGCAGGCCCCGCACCCGTGGCTGCCACTGCAGAGCCTGCAGCTGCGCTACACCAGTGCGCCGACCAGTGCCCGCACCGGTGAGGCCGCCAACGTGGTGGTCGAAGCGGTTGCCGAAGGCGCGACGCGCGCGCAGTTCACCGACCTGCCGGTGCCGGATGTCGGCACCAATGCGCAGGTGTTCGCCGAACCGGCACAGTACGAAGAGACCTTCAACGGCAGCACGCCGCGCCTGAAGATCACCCGCCGCTATTCGATCGTGCCGCGCCAGCCGGGTTCGCTGGTGGTGCCGGGGCCGCGCCTGCCCTGGTGGGATGTGCGTAACGGCAAGGCGCAGGAGGCGAAGCTGCCGGACCTGACGCTGGCCGTCGCGGCCGGCACCGGCACCGGCACTGCCTCACCGGCGCCATTGCCGCCGATCGACACCGATGCCGCGCTGCCGGGCGCCGATGGCCAGGACAGCCGCATCGCCGCGACCGATCCGCGTGCCAGCGGCCTGTCCGAGCGTCCGTGGCCGTGGATGGCGGCGGCCATCGGCCTGGCGTTGCTGTGGGTGCTGACTCTCCTGTGGGGCTGGCAGCGAGGTCGGCGCCCGCGCGCAGTGGCGCCAGTAGCGGGCAAGGCCTCTGTGCCGACTGCGGCGGGCGGGCGTGCCGGCCTGGCAGAACTGCGCCGCGCGCTGGATGGCGAGGGCTTCGACCAGGTGGAAGCACAGCTGTGTGCGATGGCTGGTGTGGAACGCATCGAGCAGGTCATCGCGCGGCTTGGGGATGCAGCCCAGCGTCAAGTGCTACAGGACCTGCAGCAGGCGCGGTGGGGCGGGCAGGGGGATCTGGCGCCGCTGCGCACGCGCCTGCGCGAGGTCTTCCGTGACGGACCGCACTGGTCGGCGGCTGCGGGCACCGCCGACACTGACCTGGCGCCGCTGTATCCGCCGCGGCGAACCTGAACCGGCGCCGCTTGCGCGCTTTGTTAGAGTGCATTCATTTTTCGAGGAAACCCGCGTATGACAGCAGCTGCTGCCGACAAGAAGAAGTTGCCCCTGCATTGGAAGATGGGCATCGGCTTTGCGATCGGCCTGGTCCTGGGACTGATCGTGCACGCCCTGGGCGGCAGCGTCGATGGTCTGCAGGCTGGTGCCAAGTGGGTAATGGACTACGTCACCACCCCGGCGTCGGGCCTGTTCCTCAACCTGATCTTCATGCTGATCGTGCCGCTGATCTTCTCGGCGCTGATCATGGGCGTGTCGGAGATGGGCGACATCCGCGCCCTCGGCCGCATCGGCTGGAAGACCCTGGCCTACACCGTGCTGCTGTCCGGCATCGCGGTGGGCATCGGCCTGGTGCTGGTCAACCTGCTCAAGCCGGGCGCGGGCGTCGATCCGCAGACTGCGGCACTGATGCTCTCGGAGAACGCCGAGCGCAGCAAGGAAATCGTCGCTGGCATCCACGGCACGCCGAAGGGCATGGACATGCTGCTGTCGATCGTGCCGAGCAACGTGCTGCAGGCCGCGTCGGACAACGGCGCGATCCTGTCGCTGATGTTCTTCGCGCTGATGTTCGGCATCGGCATGGTGCTGACCGACAATGAAAAGGTTGCCCCGCTGCGCCGCGCCATCGAAGGCGTGTTCGAAATCTCGATGACCCTGATCAACCTGGTCATCCGCCTGGCCCCTTATGCGGTGGCCTGCTTCATGTTCAACCTGGCCGCGCTGTTCGGCTTCGAGCTGATCATCCGCCTGGGTGCCTATGTGGGCGTGGTGGTGCTGGCGCTGGGTCTGCACATGATCGTGACCTACGGTACCGCGGTGTGGCTGTCCGGCCGCTCGCCGCTGTCGTTCTTCCGCGATACCCAGGAAGCAACGGTGATGGCGTTCTCCACCGCCTCCAGCAATGCCACCCTGCCGACCGCGCTGCGCGTGGCCGACCAGATGGGCTTGCCGCAGCGCGTGTCGCGCTTCGTGCTGACCGTGGGTGCCACCGCCAACCAGAACGGCACCGCGCTGTTCGAGGGTGTGACGGTGATCTTCCTGGCCCAGTTCTTCGGCGTGGACCTGAGCATCGGCCAGCAGATCATGGTGATGGCGGTCTGCATCCTCGGTGGCATCGGTACCGCCGGCGTGCCGTCGGGATCGCTGCCGGTGGTGGCGATGATCTGCGCGATGGTCGGTGTGAACCCGCTGGGCATCGGCCTGATCCTGGGCGTGAATCACTTCCTGGACATGTGCCGTACCGCGCTGAACGTGACCGGCGACCTGGCCCTGACCACGCTGGTGGCCAAGGGCGAGTCGCACGATGGCCCGGCGCTGGGTCCGCAGCAGGACTGAGTCCAACGCCCCTCCTGGCGACCTGATCGGGGTCGGATTCCTTTCCTCAGGGGAAAGGGCTCCGGCCCCTTTTCACATGCGGAATCCGGCGGAGATCACGTCCTTGCGGGCCAGCGGCCGGCACGACCGGGCAAGGTGAACTGACCCCCCGCCCGGCGACTATGGGACAATAGGCCGCCCGCACGTCCGCGGCCGCCTCCCGATTCCGACAGAACCATGACGCAGCCTACCCGTCGCCAGTTGGCCAACGCCATCCGCTTCCTTGCCGCCGATGCGGTTGAAACCGCAAAGTCCGGCCACCCCGGCATGCCCATGGGCATGGCCGACATCGCCGAAGTCCTCTGGAACGACTACCTCCGCCATAACCCGAGCAACCCGCACTGGTTCAACCGCGACCGTTTCGTGCTGTCCAACGGCCACGGTTCGATGCTGCAGTACGCGCTGCTGCACCTGAGCGGCTACGACCTGCCGATCGAGCAGCTGAAGCTGTTCCGCCAGCTGGGCAGCCACACCGCCGGTCACCCGGAACGCCACGAGACCCCGGGCGTGGAGACCACCACCGGCCCGCTGGGCCAGGGTTTCGCCAATGCCGTGGGCTTCGCCCTGGCCGAGAAGCTGCTGGCACAGCGCTTCAACCGCCCGGAGCTGGAAGTGGTCGACCACCGCACCTGGGTGTTCATGGGCGATGGCTGCCTGATGGAAGGCGTGTCGCATGAAGCGGCCTCACTGGCCGGTACCTGGGGCCTGCACAAGCTGGTCTGCTTCTGGGACAACAACCACATCTCCATCGACGGCAACGTCGAGGGCTGGTTCACCGACAACACCCCGGAGCGTTTCGAGGCCTATGGCTGGAACGTGGTCCGCGACGTCGATGGCCATGACCCGGACAGCATCAAGGCCGGCATCGAGGCCGCGCTGTCGCAGAGCGACAAGCCGACCCTGATCTGCTGCCGCACTACCATTGGTTTTGGTTCGCCGAACAAGGCGGGCAAGGAATCCAGCCACGGTGCACCGCTGGGCAAGGACGAGCTGGAAGCCACCCGCAAGCAGCTGGGCTGGGAATACGGCCCGTTCGAGATCCCGCAGGCGATCTACGACGGTTGGCGCGCCAATGGCGCCGGCACCCTGCGCCAGGCCGAGTGGGAACAGCTGTTCGACAAGTACGCCAGCCAGTACCCGGCTGAAGCAGCCGAACTGACCCGCCGCTCGCATGGCGAACTGCCGGCCGACTTCGTTGCCAAGGCCGATGCGTACATCGCCCAGGTGGCCGCGGAAGGCCCGACGATCGCCTCGCGCAAGGCCTCGCAGCTGGCCATCGAAGCCTATGCCCCGCTGCTGCCGGAAATCGTCGGCGGTTCGGCCGACCTGGCGCACTCCAACCTGACCCTCTGGAAGGGCAGCAAATCGGTTGCCAGCGACGACGCCAACGCCAACTACGTGTACTACGGCGTGCGCGAGTTCGGCATGACCGCCATTGCCAACGGCCTGGCCCTGCACGGTGGCTTCATTCCGTTCGACGCCACCTTCCTGGTGTTCAGCGATTACGCCCGCAATGGCGTGCGCATGAGCGCGCTGATCCCGGCGCACGCCATCCACGTCTACACCCACGACTCGATCGGCCTGGGCGAAGACGGCCCGACCCACCAGCCGGTGGAGCACCTGGCCTCGCTTCGCTACATCCCGAACAACGACGTGTGGCGTCCGTGCGATGCGGTCGAGTCGGCGGTGAGCTGGAAGGCCGCGATCACCCGCCAGGACGGCCCGAGCTGCCTGGTGTTCAGCCGCCAGAACCTGCCGCACCAGCCGCGCAGCGCCGAGCAGATCGCGCAGATCGAGCGCGGCGGTTACGTGCTGGCCGATGCCGCCGGTACCCCGGATGTGATCCTGATCGCCACCGGTTCGGAAGTCTCGCTGGCCACCGAAGCCAAGGCCCAGCTGGATGCGGCTGGCCTCAAGACCCGCGTGGTCTCGATGCCGTCCACCGACGTGTTCCTGCGCCAGGACGCGGCCTACCGTGAATCGGTGCTGCCGAACGCGGTGCGCAAGCGCGTGGCCGTGGAAGCCGGTGTCACCGGCTTCTGGCGCCAGTTCGTCGGCCTGGACGGTGCCGTGATCGGTATCGACACCTTCGGTGCCTCCGCCCCGGCCGACCAGCTGTACAAGCACTTCGGCATCACCACCGCGCACGTGGTGGAAGCCGCCAAGGCGCTGTAAGCAGCATTGCGACGTAATGAGGAAAGGCCGGCGCACGCCGGCCTTTTCTTTGCCGCAGGAAAAAGGGGACGGAGGGGATTAAGTCGTTTGTGCACAAACGACTTAATCCCCTCCGTCCCCTTTTCTCAGGCGGTGCGTGCCAGTGCCAGGCGCAGCAGGCGCGCGTCCAGGCGTTCGGCGAAATCCTTCGGTGCCTGCAGGCCCATGCGCTGCAGGTACACCGCATCGCCGTCGCCGGCCGGTTGCCGTAGTGCTGCCCAGACGGTACGCAGCTTGTCGCCGCGGGTCTGCGTATTGGCCTTCAGCCACGCCAGCGCTTTCACCAGCACCTGCTCGATCTCGTTGAAGTCACTGCCCAGCGGATAGTCCGGCAGGCTGCCATCGGCGCGGAACGGGGCCAGCGCCGCTGTCAGCGCCTGCGGCGTATTGCGCTGCTGCCGCTGCGGATCCGGTTGCGCGACCGCCAGCAGTTTGCGCGAGGCGTGCGCCTGCTGCAGCAGGCCGCCCTGGAACGGGGCCTCAGTGATTGCGGTCATCGCATGCACGCAGTCCTCGTCGGTCAGTCCGCGCAGGTCGGCAATGCCGTATTCGTTGAGGTAGATGTCGCGCAGGTGGCGCGGAATGGTGGTGTGCCCGTAGTTCCAGCGCACGTTGGATTCGCGTCGGCCCTTGTCATCGCGCGCGGCACGGAACATCAGCACGCTGCGGGCTTCCGGCAGGGCATGTGCCATCGCCACGAAGTTGTACTGGCCGCCCACACCGGATACCACGCGTCCATCGTCCAGCGCGTCGGACACCGCCGCGCCCAGCGCGGTGGCCATCATGCAGGAGTTGAAGAAGCGCGCATGGCGGCGCTGCAGGCGTTCCAGCGTTTCGTTGCCGCCGTACAGCTGGTTGATCTCGCTGATGCGGCGCATGCCGATCGCACGGCACTCGTCCTCCGGCAGCGTGCGCAGCCACTCGTAGAATTCCGGCGAGCCCAGGTAGAACGCGCCGTGCAGGTACTCACCTTCGGCCGCCAGGGTGGCGTGGTCGATCGACAGCGTGCTGCCGTTCTCGATGCGCTGCATCAGCGCCAGGTCATCGTGTACCTTGCGCTTGATCACCCCGGTCTGCACCAGCCTGCGGAAGCCCTCGTTGAGCATCTCGCTGCAGCCGTACAGGCCCACTTCGAACGGGTCCACGCCGCCGATCTCCTGCACCAGCGGGTGGCTGGCCAGCTGCGGATCCAGCGCGTGCAGCACGCGGCGGTAGCGCGCGTTGTCGGTGTGGCGCAGCACCAGCGCATGGCTGAGCGCGTCGGCCAGCGTACCGATGCCGATCTGCAGCGTGCCGCCATCGCGCACCAGCGTGCTGGCGTACAGGCCGATGGCGTAGTCGGCATCGCCGACCGGCTGCCGCGGCAGCCCGAACAGCGCCGGGTACGGCGGCGGTGGGGTGATCACCAGATCGAAGAACGAGACATCGACCGTGGCCGAGCCGCCCAGGTAGGGCAACTGGGGATCGATCTCGGCAATCAGCAGCGGACGCGGCAGGCCACGTGCGGTCATCGCGTCCAGCGTGTCCTGGGTGATGTCGTTGTTGCACGACAGGGAAAGCCGGCGGTCGTTCGGGCGCATCGCCACTTTCTGCACGATCACCTGTGGCGCGCGCTGCGCCACCGCACCGGCGGCGTGGGTGTAGTTCAGGCTGGTATAGCTGGACTGCGCCTGGCGCGAGCCGAGCAGGGCGCCGGACTGCATGTAGAACTCTTCCACCTGCACATGTGCAGGCAACGCGTCGCGCGCGATCGCATCGGCATAGGCCAGGCGCGGGAAGTCGTCGCCGAAATGGCGCTGCGCGAACGGTGCCAGGAAGCGGGCTTCCAGGCCGTTGCCCCGCGCCTTCGGCGGATTCAGCGACAGCGCGGTATACAGCTGCAGCGGCCGCGACGGATCGTGCTCGACGCGCGCGTAGAGGGCATTGAGCAGCCGATGCGGCTTGCCCAGTGCCAGCGGTGCCCCGATCCGCAGCGGCCCGTCCACGCGCGCAAACAACCAGTCGACGGCGGCGTCCAGGTCGGTGAGGTGTTCGGTCATGCGCGGCGGTCCTGCGTCGGGGGAGTGCGGGCATTACAGCATGTCGGGCTTGAACCGCCGTCGACGCGAGACTTCCGCGCCGGCCACCATGAACTGCCCATCGCCGCGGTAATGCACCGTGCGCGGCAGTTTCGGCCGGGGCGCAACATGGGCGTGCACGATTTCCCAGATGAACAGATTGCTCGCTGCCACCTGGCTGTCGTCGTACAGGCGGCATTCGAAGCACGAATGGCATTGGCCGACCAGTGGCGCGCCGACCTCACGCGCGGGCAGTGCGTCGAGCCCGAAACGGGCGAACTTGTCGACCTCGCGGCCGCTGCAGTTGCCGATGTCCACCACGGTATCGAGCAGCTCCACCCCGGGCACGTTGATCACGCACTCGCCGCTGCCGCGCGCCAACGCGTGGCTGTGGTTTGCGCCCCACAGGTAGGTGGCGACCAGTGAAGGCGAGAAGCCCATGACCATGTGCCAGCCCATCGTCATCAGGTTGCGCTGGCCGCGCCATGCCGTGCTGACCAGCACGATCGGGCCGGGTTCGAAGAAGCGGCGGGCCTGCTCGACCGGGAAATCCTTCTTCGGCAGTGCTTTCATCCGGGGCCAGGGGCGGGAGGAACCGATGCTGGCGCAGCCGGGATGAACCCGGAGTCGAGGGGCTTGACAGGCAGTTCGATTACGCGCGTAATCAATATGTCGATTACGGATGTAAACCATGACCCCGATCAGCGAAGCCGAGGCCGTCGTGATGGAGGTGCTGTGGCAGCAGGCACCGCGTAGTGCCGATGACGTGGTGGCCGCGCTGGCCCATCGCGACTGGGCCGAGCCGACCATCAAGACCCTGCTCAACCGCCTGCTGACCAAGGGCGCGATCACTGCCGAGCGCGATGGACGGCGTTACCTGTACCGGCCGCTGCTGCAGCGACAGGCGTGGGTGGAGGCGCAGAGCCAGGACTTCATCGGCCGTGTCTTCGAAGGGCGCGTGGCGCCGCTGGTCGCGCACTTCAGCGAACGCGGCCAGCTGAGCGCGCAGGACATCGCCGAACTGAAGAAGCTGATCCAGGAGCTGGACCATGACTGAGCTGCTCGACGGACTGTGGCGGGCCAGCTTGTGGCTGGCCGTGGGTGTGGTCCTGCTGGCGGTGCTGCGACCGCTGCTGGTGCGGTTGGGGGGCGCTGGGCTGGCCTACCGCAGCTGGTGGCTGCTGCCGCTGCTGCTGGTGGCCCTGACGCTGCCATTGCCACAGGTTGCGGTGTTGCAGCAGGTACCCACGCTGCCGCTGAAAGTGATGCCCGGTGCCCTCGATGCCCTGAGCGGGCCCTCGCTGCCATGGGCCGGGCTGTTGTTCGCGCTGTGGGCATTGGGCGCGGGCATCCGCCTGTTGCGCGACCTGCACGCACAACATCGTTTCGAACGGAGCATGGGCCCACTGACGCCGCGCACCGATGGCAGCTGGCAGGCCAGCGGCGATCCCGGCTTGCCCGCGCTGGTTGGCCTGTGGCGCCCACGCATCGTGGTTGGTCCCGACTTCGACCTGCAGTTCACCGCACAGGAACAGAGCTTGATCCTGCAGCACGAGCGCAGCCATCACCGTCATGGCGATCACTGGGCCAACGGTGCGCTGCTGCTGGTGCGCGCGGTGTTCTGGTTCCACCCGCTTCTGCCGTGGGCTGCGGGCCGCTTCCTGCGCGACCAGGAACTGGCCTGCGATGCCCGCACCATGGCCCCGCAGCCGGCGCTGCGCGGCCTCTACGCCAGCACGCTGCTGAAGGCGCAGCTGGTCCACCCGGTTGCGCCCGCGGTCTGCCATTGGCGCAGCCAACCCGTGTTGAAGGAGCGTATCGCCATGTTGAAGCAGTCCAAGCGGAAGGCATTGCCGTGGGTGTCCGGGCAGGTGCTGGTGGTCGGGTTGTGTGTGGGCATGGGCGCGGTGGCATGGGCCAGCCAGGGCGGCGCGGTTGGGAGCCCGGGGATCGGTGTCGAGCCGTTCGAGCACGCGGAAGAAGATGCGGCCAAGGCTGGGCTGGACCGTCCGATCCAGATCGACAGGATGCCACCGCCGTCCTATCCAAAATCCGCGTTCGAGCAGCGCCAGGTAGGTGTGGTGAACCTGCGCGTGGAGGTGGATGCGCAGGGGCGTCCCAGCGATGTCCGCGTGCTCAGTGCCACCAATCCGGGCGTGTTCGATGCGGTGTCGATCGCTGCGGCACGCAGCTGGACCTATCGGCCGGCGATGAAGAACGGTAAGCCGGTTGCAGCGGCGGTGAAGATTCCGATCACGTTCGCCATGGACAACACCGAGGACACCCAATGAAGTCCGCTGCGCTGATCATGGCGGCAGCGCTGCTGGTGGGGTGTGCGAGCCAGGACCGCCTGACCACGGTGGATACCCGCAGCGAAAATGTCGGCCACCAGCGCCTGCAGCCGCAGGCGGGCAGCGGCGGTGGACAGCTGCAGGTGTATTCGCTGGGTGCGACCGAAGGCTACCGGATGCCCCAGCTGTACGCGGCACCGGACCCGGAGGTTGGCGATCGTGACCCGCGCGCGGAACTGGCACCGACCACGATCTGCCTGCAGGTGGTGGTTGATGCCAATGGCGCCGTGGAGCGAAGCCTGCCATTGACCGATCGTCCGGAGTGCGCGGCAGGTGCTGCGGGCGAGAATGCGCCCCTGCTGCAGGCTGCCCAGGAAGCCGTAGCGATGTGGAAGTACTCGTCCGCAGCGGTCTGCCACTTCGCGGCGGGCAAGGTGCCTGCCGACCGCGGTGACTGCCGGGGCGCCGAGCGCGTCGAGCCGGTAGCGGTCACCCTGCAGTACGCCTTCACGTTCGAGATCGTGAAGGGCCAGCACGTGGTGCGGATGCAGGGAAAATGAACACTGGCGGTCCGTGATGGAAACCGATGGCGCCGGGCTCTGCCGGGCGTACGTCAGGCCCCGCCCTGAATATTGGCCTTTACCGCAGGCTGCATCAGCTTCGGTTCTTCCAACGTCGCATCGCGGGCCTGGCGCACGCTGACGAACTCCGCCTCGGCCACGCCGTCGTGCACGTGGATGTTGTGCGCGCGCTGTTCACCGATGGTGGTTTCGTTGGCGAAGTCGCGGCCGCCCGGGCCGTAGTCGTGGCAGACGAAAACGCGGGTGGCATCCGGCAGGGCCAGCAGGCGCTGGATCGAGCGGTACAGCTGTGCGGCATCACCGCCGGGGAAGTCGCAGCGGGCAGTGCCGCCGTCGGGCATGAACAGCGAGTCGCCAGTGAACAGCGCATCGTCGATCAGGTAGGCGATGCTGTCGCTGGTGTGGCCAGGCACGGCGATCACCTGGCAGCGCAGTTCGCCCAAAGTGAAGGTCTCGCCGTCACTGAACAGGTGGTCGAAGATTTCATCGGCGCCCGGAAGCTGCAGGCCATAGCGTGGCGCAAACGTCGCCTGCACCGCACGGATGCCTTCACCGATGGCCAGCGTGGCCTGCGGAAAGCGCTGCTTGAGCCGGCGCCCGGCCGACACATGGTCGGCGTGGGCATGGGTCTCCAGCAGCCAGCGCAGCTGCAGGCCCTGTTGTTCGATGGCCTGCAATGCCGCGCGCAGCGGTGATTCGCTGCTGGCGTCGGTGTCCGGGTCGTAGTCCAGGACCGGATCGATCAGCGCCGCCTCGCCGCTGGCCGGGTCGCTGACCAGGTAGCTGAAGGTGTTGCTGTCACGGTGGAAGAACGACTGCACCTGGACCGGCATTGGAGCTCTCCTCAGCGCGTGCCGAGCACGCGGTTCAGCAACTGCGCCAGGTTTTCACCGGCCAGCCGCAGCTGCGCTTCGGCCAGCGGCCGGTAGCGCTCGGTGTACTCGTCACCGATTTTACGCGAGGCCGGATAAACGCCAGGTTGCATGGAGATGCGGCAGCTGGCCTCGGCCCAGGCCTGCGGGTCGCGCTGCGGGTTGGACTGGCGCGCCAGCTTCGGTGCGCGCTGGCTCTGCAGCACCGGCAGGTAGCCGGCATCGTCCAGCTTGCGGGTGTTGAGCATGCCGCTGTCCCACAGCGAGTGCAGGTTTGTACCGCGGTTGCCGAACTGCAGCTGGAAATCGTTGCCGCCCTTGTCGTGGGCGTAGCCGGCGTGCATCGGCTGGTGGATGTCGCCGACCAGGTGCACGACGAACTTCAGCGCCTGCAGGCGCTCGCCGTCAGTCAGGCTGCGGTCGCCCAGAATGGCGCTCTGCGCCTTGAGGGCCTCGACGATGCAGTTGCCGTTCCTGCAGTGCTTCGGTGCTTCGTAGTGGCAGTCGTCTTCGGCGATGTTGACGTAGTGCCAGCCGGCCGAGCGACGGCCCAGGCCCGGGTCCTTGGCGCGCAGCTGGTCGGCCCAGGGCGCGATGCTGGCCAGGGTGGCGTCCGGTTCGGTGGCCAGCAGGCGGTCCACTTCGGCGCGGGCGGCGGGGGTGAGGCGGGCGTCGGCGACTTCGGCGACAAGGCGGTGGCCTTGCGCGCCCCAGGCATGGGCAGGGGCGGAGACGGACAGCAGGGCCGGCGCCAGGGCGGCGGCGAGGAACAGGGAGTGCAGGGCTTTCATGCGCCCATTCTAGCGGGGTAGGTGGATTGAAGAGCGGCGCGTTCCTGTTCCGAAGTGGAAGCGTAGAGGGAGGGGCGGCGGGACACGCCGTAAATCCGTCCTTGGGGGCTCGATGGCGCCATCCATGGCGCCAACGGTCCCGCCGCCCCTCCCTCTGCGCTCCCCTCCAAACATGGCCGCGGAGGCGGATGCAAACGTCAAAGGCAACATCAAAAACAAATGCAGGATCAAAATCGGCCTCCTGCAATTACAGGCAATCACTGCGCCTCGGATGCACGGGTTCTGCTCTTGCCTTTGCTTGAGCTGGTACGCACGCGGTGATGGGAAGGGGCAAGGCGGGGAGCGGAGCCGGGACCGTTGGCGCCATGGATGGCGCCATCGAGCCCCCAGGGATGGGTTTACGGCGTGTCCCGGCTCCGCTCCCTGCCTTGCCCCAGCTCCGGAACCGCTTCAGTCCCAGGCACAAAAAAGCCCCGGCAATTACCGGGGCAACATGCTGCGAGGGTTTTGCGTGTAGCGGGGGAGCGGGGGCGAAGCCCCCGCGCCCAATACACCGCTTTAGAACTTGAAGACGTACGAAGCGCCGTAGACCAGCGGATCGATGTTGACCGTGCCGATCTTCTCGCCGTTCAACTTCACCTTGCTGTCGATGTCGATCCAGCGCATGTCCACGCGCAGGGCGCCCTTCTCGCCGATCGCGAAGTCCACGCCGGCGTGTGCGGCCAGGCCCCACGAATCCTGCAGCTTCAGCTTGCTGCCGGCCAGCGCACCCGTAGTGTCTTCGCTGAAGAAGGTGGTGTAGTTCAGGCCGGCGCCGACGAACGGCGACACCTTGCCCTTGCTGTTGAAGTGGTACTGCAGGGTGACCACCGGCGGCAGCTGCTTGGTGCTGCCGACGCGGCCCAGGCCGTTGATGTTGATGTCGTGCTTGAACGGCAGCGCGGCCAGCACTTCGATGCCCAGGTTGTCGGCGATGAAGTACTCGCCGGTGATGGTCGGCTTGACGTCATTGTCGACGTCGACCTTCAGGGTGCCGCCGGCCAGCCAGCCGTTGTTCGACTTCGGCGCCACCTGGTGCACGCCGGCCGAGACGGTCCAGTCGCCCTTGGACTGGGCCATGGCCGGGGCGGCGGCGAGCGACAGGGCGGCGGCCAGGCTGGCCACGATCAGGGGGGAGGTCTTGCGCATGGGGGTGTTCTCGTTGCTGGGTGGATGGCGACAGTCTCGGCCTCACGCCGCGCTAACGCTTTGATCCGGATCAAATCCTGTCCGTGGGCCGGCCGGCGGTCCCGGCTGGCCCACGGTGGCCAGCGGCGGTTTGCTAGACTTGTGGGCCCTATCCATCCCGCCGCACCTGTCGCGGCCGCAGGAGCTTGAGAAATGGCAATCAAGGTTGGTATCAACGGTTTCGGTCGCATCGGGCGTAACGTCCTGCGCTCGGCGGTGCTGAACTTCGGCGACGACATCGAAATCGTGGCCATCAACGATCTGCTGGAGCCGGACTACCTGGCGTACATGCTCAAGTACGACTCCGTGCACGGCCGCTTCAAGGCCGACGTGGCGGTGCAGGGCAATGACCTGCTGGTCAACGGCAAGAAGATCCGCCTGACCCAGGAACGCGACCCGGCCAACCTGAAGTGGGATGAAGTCGGCGCTGATGTGGTGCTGGAAGCCACCGGCCTGTTCCTGACCAAGGAAACCGCGCAGAAGCACATCGATGCCGGCGCCAAGAAGGTCATCATGTCGGCCCCGTCGAAGGACGACACGCCGATGTTCGTGTACGGCGTGAACGACAAGACCTACGCCGGCCAGGCGATCATCTCCAACGCTTCGTGCACCACCAACTGCCTGGCCCCGCTGGCCAAGGTCATCAACGACAAGTGGGGCATCAAGCGCGGCCTGATGACCACCGTGCATGCGGCCACCGCCACCCAGAAGACCGTCGATGGCCCGTCCAACAAGGACTGGCGCGGCGGCCGTGGCATCCTGGAAAACATCATTCCCTCGTCCACCGGTGCGGCCAAGGCCGTCGGCGTGGTCATTCCGGAACTGAACAAGAAGCTGACCGGCATGAGCTTCCGCGTGCCGACCTCGGACGTGTCGGTGGTCGACCTGACCGTCGAGCTGGAAAAGGAAGCCACCTACGCCGAGATCTGCGCCGAAGTGAAGGCACAGAGCGAAGGCCCGCTGAAGGGCATCCTGGGCTACACCGAAGACAAGGTGGTGGCCACCGATTTCCGCGGCGAAACCTGCACGTCGGTGTTCGACGCCGATGCCGGCATCGCCCTGGACGGCACCTTCGTCAAGCTGGTGACCTGGTACGACAACGAGTGGGGCTACTCGAACAAGTGCCTGGAAATGGCCAAGGTCATCGCCGCCAAGTAAGGCCGGCGTAGATCGCAGACGAACCCCGGCCTGGCCGGGGTTCGTCGTTTAAGGGGCCCACCCTGTCGTAGCATGGGGCGGTCGACCGCTGCCGCTGGGGCGCGGGAACGCAATGGAAGCACGCAATGGAAGCACTGATCGCACTGGTCGTATTGGTCCTGTTGGCCATCCCCCTGCTGCTGGTGGTGGCGCTGGTGATGATCTCCGGCCTGCGCCGCCGCGTCGCGGCGCTGGAAAGCGCGATGGCCGCCGCGCCTGCCACCGCCAGGCCGGCCGCCAGCGCGCCCACGCCCGAACGGGCTGCGGCCACGCCCACGGCCAGTGCCGATCCACCGTTCCTGCGGCCGGTCGCCGCTGCTGCGCCGCACCCCGCGCAGCCAACGGTGCGCGAAGCAGCGCCGACCGAGGCGCCTGTTCCCCGACCTGCTGCGCCACCGCCGGTGCCCCCGGTGCCGGTGCAGCCGCCGCTGCCTTCCGAGCCGGCACTGCCCAACGTCATCGAGCGCGGCATCAGTGCGGTCAAGCGCTGGTTCACCGAAGGCAACGTGCCGGTCAAGATCGGCATGCTGGTGCTGCTGGCCGGTGTCGCGGCGCTGCTGAAGTACGTCAGCGACCAGGGCTGGCTGGTGTTGCCGATCGAGCTGCGCTTGGCCGGCATCACCGTGGGGGCGCTGGGCCTGCTGGCCTTTGGTTGGCACCAGCGCGAGCGCCGGCGCCTGTTTGCGCTGGCATTGCAGGGCGGTGCCATCGGCGTACTGCTGCTGACCATCTTCGCGGCCTTCAAGCGCTTCGACCTGATTCCGCCGGGCTTCGCCTTCGCCAGCTCCATTGCCCTGGTGGCCGGGCTGTGCGTGCTGGCGGTGGTGCAGAACTCGCGCACGCTGGCCGTGCTGGGCATCCTGGCTGGCTTCATGGCACCGCTGTGGCTGTCCACCGGCAGCGGCAATCACGTGGGGCTGTTCAGCTATTACGCGGTGCTCAACGCGGGCATTTTCGCCATCGCCTGGTTCCGCCCTTGGCGCGCGCTGAACCTGCTGGGCTTCGCCTTCACTTTCGGCATCGGCACCTTCTGGGGCGTGCTGCAGTACGTACCGGACAAGTTCAGCAGCACTGAGCCGTTCCTGCTGTTGTTCTTCGTGTTCTACCTGCTGATCCCGCTGCTGTACGCGCGCCGCCAGCCGGCCGGCCGGCGCGATCTGATCGATGGCAGCCTGGTGTTCGGCGCGCCGCTGGTCGCATTCTCGTTGCAGGCAGGCATGCTGCACGAACAACCGATGACGCTGGCACTATGCGCGCTGGGCCTGGCCGCGATCTACGCGGTACTGGCACGGGCGCTGATCGCACGTGCGTCGTACACCATGCTGGCGCAGTCGCATGCCGTGCTTGCGGTGGGCTTCGCCACGCTGGCGGTGCCGCTGGCCTTGTCGGCGCGTGCCACCGGTGCCGTGTTTGCGCTGGAAGGTGCAGGCCTGGCCTGGTTGGGGCTGCGCCAGAAGCGCTGGCTGCCGCAGGTATCCGGCGCGTTGCTGCAGATCGGCGCCGCATTCGCCTTCGTTGCCGGTGGCGACCACTGGCACGAAGACCTGCGCTTCCTGATCAACCCGACCGCCATCGGCGCGCTGTTGCTGGCCCTGGCCGGCTTCGCGTCGGCGTGGAGCTACCAGCGCAGGCCACGTCATGACGTCGCACTGGTGTACTACCTGTGGGGCCTGCTGTGGTGGCTGGGCGGCCTGGTCCATGAGATCACGCGCTTCTTCCCGTACCGCACCGAAGTGGACGCGTTGCTGGTGCTGGCCGCGGTCACTGCCTGGCTGGTGGCCGAAGTGCAGCGTCGCCAGCCGGCGCGTGCACTGGGCGTGACCGCACTGGCCATGCTCGCGCTGGGCTTCCCGCTGGCCCTGGTGCAGAGCGATGCACACCACCAGCCGTTCGCCGGTTATGGCGCGCTGGCCTGGGCGGTGTTCGCGGTGCTGGGCGTGCGGACCCTGCTGTGCCTGCGCCAGGGCGGCGATACCGTGGCCCGCATCGCGCAGTTCCTGTGGTGGCTGCTGTGGCCGTCGCTGCTTTCGCTGCTGGCCCTGTGGGGCGGTGGCGAAGCCGATCTGGCGCAGGGCTGGACGACCCTGCTGGTGACCTTGCCATGGCTGCTGATGGCGGCACTGTCGCTGTGGCGCTGGAATGCGCTGCGCTGGCCATTGGGACAGGCCTTCGACAGCGTGCGCGTCCCGCTGCAGTGCGTGCTGTTCGGCCTGCTGTCGATCGGCTGGCTGTTGGGCCAGCTGCTGCCGGGCGACGCCGCACCGCTGTTGTGGCTGCCGGTGCTGAATCCGGCCGAGATCGGCCAATGGTTGAGCCTGTTGCTGCTGGCGCGCTGGCTGTACAGCAATCAGGGTTCGCAGGCCCCGCAGGCATTGCTGAACATCCGCATGCCGCTGCTGGCACTGGCGGCCTTCGTCGCGCTGACCAGCCTGGTGCTGCATGGCGTGCACCAGTGGGGTGGGCTGGCGTGGAACGCGTCGATGATGCGCTTCAGCCTGGCCCAGACCAGCCTGACCGTGTTGTGGAGCGTGCTGGGCGTGATTGCCTGGGTGTGGGGTTCGCGTCGTGGCCAGCGTGTGCTGTGGATGGTCGGTGCCGTGCTGATGGGCGTGGTACTGGCCAAGCTGGTTATTGTCGATCGCCAGCACCTGGGCAACCTGCTGGGCATCGCATCGTTCATCGCCTACGGCCTGCTGTGCACGGTCGTGGGTTATCTGGCACCGGCTCCGCCGAGCGTGGCGCCGACCGTGGAGGAAAAGCAATGAGGAAGTGGAGCAGGGCGCTGCTGCCGGCGATGTTCGGCATGCTGGCCGCCGTCGTGGTGCAGGCGGCTGATTACCGCACGCAGTATGCCGAGCAATGGCCGCTCACATTGTCCAGCGCGCAGTCCGGTGCCTACCGCATCGTGCTGGAGCCGGCGATCTACCGCCGTGCCGTGAGCCCCGACCTCAGCGACCTGCAGGTGTTCAATGCAGCCAGCCAGCTGCTGCCGTCGGCACTGCTGGCGCCGGACCAGCCGCTGGCGCAACCGCCGGTGCAGCGTGAACTGCCGTGGTTCGTGCTGCCACCGCTGGCCGATGCCCAGCGCAACGATCTGCAGCTGCTGACCGAGCGTGATACCGATGGGCGCGTGCGCCGGGTCGAAGCACGGGTGAGTGGCGGGGCGACGGCGAACGGGCAGGGCGGCTGGCTGATCGACGCCAGCATGCTCGACCAGCAGCCGCTGGCGGCGCTGGTGCTGGACTGGGCCGACAGCGGCCAGCCGCTGCAGGCGCAGGTTCAGCTGGATGCCAGTGATGACCTGCAGCACTGGCGATCGATGGGTCGCGACGTGCCGCTGGTGGATCTGCAGCGCGCCGGCAAGCGCCTGCTGCAGCGCCGCCTGCAGGTGGACGGCACTGCACGCTACCTGCGCATCCTGGCGCAGGGCGACTCGCGGCTGCCGACCCTGCGCGGCGTGTTGGCGGAACTGCCGCCAGCGCCGGCCACGCTGCCGTGGGAATGGCTGTCGCTGGAGCCGACGTCGAAGGGCAAGGGCGAATACACCTTCGAGATGGATGGCCGGTTCCCGGTGGCGCGCGCCGATGTGGCCAGCACCGACAACAGCCTGGTGCAATGGACGCTGTTCAGTCGTGATGACGAGAGTGCCGAGTGGCAGCGCCGCAGCGCGCCGTGGATCGCCTACCAGGTGCAACAGGGCACGCAGGGCCAGCGCCAGCAGTCGGCGGCGCAGCCGCTGGGCGGCGTGCACCGCGACCGCTACTGGAAGCTGGTGGCGAATCCGGCGGAATCTGCCACTGCGCCGACGCTGCGCCTGGGCTACCAACCGGAAGTGCTGGTGTTCCTGAGCCAGGGTGCGGCGCCCTACGCACTGGCGGTGGGCAGCGCGACCGCGCGCCGCACGGACGCGCCGATCGGGGTGTTGATCGAGGAACTTCGGCAGCGCAACGATCCGTCGTGGCAGCCGACGCTGGCGCGACTGGAAGGCAGCCCGGAGCCGCTGGCGGGCGATGCGGCGCTGAAGCCGCAGCATGACTGGAAGTCGTGGCTGTTGTGGGCGCTGCTGGGTCTGGGCGTGCTGGTGGTGGGTGGTCTGGCGCTCAGCCTGCTTCGGCAGAAGCCGACGCCTTCGGCGTAGGTTCCGGCGAACGGCGCAGCCCCTCGTGGGTGGCTGCAAAGCGCGATCCCGGGGATGGGCCGAGCGGGTGGGCTGGGCAGGGGACGCCGTGAATCCGTCCCTGGAGGCTTAGCCGCGCCATCCATGGCGCGGATACCCCTGCCCAGCCCACCCGCCCGGCCTCTGACAGTTTCCGTGTGCGTCCACCCACGGAAATAAAAAAAGAAGAGCAAAAGCTGCTTGGCTGGGCGCTCTTTGTAGAGCCGAGCCCACGCTCGGCTGCTGCTCGCGGTAGACCCAGCCGAGCATGGGCTCGGCTCTACATTGGTTTCTCCGACATCAGAAACCGCTCTTGCTCCTGCCTTTGCCATCCGCTCCGCCTCATGAACCTGTCGAGGCCGGGATGGTGTGGGGTGGCAGGGGTGTGAGCCGCATGGATGCGGCGACCAAGCCCCCATGGACGGGTTTACGGCGTCCCCTGCCACCCCACAGCACCCCGGCTCACCCTCAGCACCAAGAAGCGCCAGCGCTTTGGCTGTTGCAGTTCGCTGTTGCCGTACGCCTCTGCCTGCCGCAGGCATCGCCACCCGATACAATGACCGCCTGCCGTAGCCCGGCATCCCGTCCCTGAGCCAAAGAGTTGCCCATGTCCATCGTCCGCATGACCGACCTCGACCTCTCCGGCAAGCGCGTGCTGATCCGCCAGGATCTGAACGTGCCGATCGAGAATGGCCGCATCACTTCCGAACAGCGCATCACCGCTTCGCTGCCGACGCTCAAGCGCGCGCTGGAGCAGGGCGCGGCAGTGATGGTCACCTCGCACCTGGGGCGCCCGAAGGAAGGCGTGTGGAGCGAGGCCGACTCGCTGGCGCCGGTCGCCCAGCGCCTGTCCGAGCTGCTCGGCCGCGAGGTTCCACTGGTGCGTGACTGGGTCGACGGTGTCGACGTGCAGCCGGGCCAGCTGGTGCTGCTGGAAAACTGCCGCATGAATGTCGGCGAGGGCAAGGACGACGAGGCCCTGTCGAAGAAGTACGCCGCCCTGTGCGACGTGTTCGTGATGGATGCCTTTGGTACCGCACACCGCGCGCAGGCCTCGACCCATGGCGTCATCCGCTTCGCCCCGGTCGCGGCCGGTGGCCCGCTGTTGATGGCCGAGCTGGACGCGCTGGCGCAGGCGCTGGACGCACCGGCCAAGCCGCTGCTGGCCATCGTTGCCGGCAGCAAGGTCAGCACCAAGCTGGAACTGCTGGCCAACCTGGTCGGCAAGGTCGACCAGCTGATCGTTGGTGGTGGCATCGCCAACACCTTCATCGCTGCCGCCGGCTACAAGGTCGGCAAGTCGCTGTATGAGCCGGACCTGCTGGACACCGCGAAGAAGATCGTGGCCGATGCCAAGGCGCGTGGCGCCGACATCCCGCTGCCGGTCGACGTGGTCACCGCCAAGCAGTTCATGCCGGACGCTGTTGCCGAAGTGAAGGCGGTCGACGCCGTCGCCGAGGACGACCTGATCCTGGATATTGGCCCGCAGACCGCTGCGCAGTACGCGCAGCTGATCGGAAAGGCCGGCACCGTGGTCTGGAACGGCCCGGTCGGCGTGTTCGAGTTCGTAGCCTTCAGCAAGGGCACCGAAGCGCTGGCCCGCGCCATCGCCAGCTCGCCGGCATTCTCCATCGCGGGCGGTGGCGACACCCTGGCGGCGGTCGACAAGTTCGATATCGCCGGGCAGGTCAGCTATATCTCCACTGGCGGTGGTGCGTTCCTGGAGTTCCTGGAAGGCAAGACCCTGCCGGCCGTCGCCGCGCTCGACGCGCGCGGCGCATGAGTGCCGACCGTAGCAAGGATGTCCTGTTCTTCGACCTCGACGGCACGCTGATCGATTCGCAGGTGGGCATCACCGCCTGCATCGCCTATGCGCTGCAGAAGATGGACCATCCGGTGCCGCCGCAGGAGACGCTGCTGGGCTGGATCGGTCCGTCGCTGCGCACCACCTTCGCGCCGCTGTTCGTCGAACCGGCACGGGTGGAACAGGCGGTGGGCTACTACCGTGAGCGCTTCGACGCCGAAGGCTGGCGCGAACACACGGTGTACCCGCAGGTGGAAGACACGCTGCGCACGCTGCATGGCCGTGGCCACCGCCTGGCGGTGGTCACCGCCAAGAACGAGCCGCATGCGCGCCGCATCCTTGCGCACCTGCCGTTTGGCGGGCTGTTCGAGGAGATCATCGGTTCGACCCTGGATGGCTCGCGCAGCCACAAGCCGGAGCTGGTCGGGGAAGCTCTGCGCCGGCTGCAGGTGCAGCCCGCACAGTGCTGGATGATCGGCGACCGCCGCATGGACATCGAAGGCGCGCGTCACCACGGCCTACGCAGCGTGGGTGTGCTGTGGGGCTTTGGCGGTGAGGCGGAACTCACCGCGGCCGGTGCGGGCCAGCTGGCACGCGAGCCGGCACAGCTGACGGCGCTGTTGGCCTAGGCTCCTGTAGCGCCGAGCCCATGCCCGGCTGCTTCGGCGAGTGGCCAGCCGGGCATGGGCTCGGCTCTACGGAATGCCCTGCGCCACCGTATGTCCGGATAATGTCCGTTGCATGACCTGCGGAGTCAGGCAGCACAAGGCTGTAACCGTATACATGCGGCGTGAAGGATGTGCTAATTTCCGTTCTTTAACGGGAGAGGCCCATCCACCATGTTCGAGCGTCAGCGTCGCACCAAGATCCTTGCCACCCTCGGTCCGGCCACTGATCCGCCGGGCGTGCTGGAGGATCTTTTCCGCGCCGGCGTCAATGTGGTGCGCCTGAACTTCAGCCATGGCGATCCGTCCGGCCAGGCCAAGCGTGCCGCCGAAGTGCGTGCTGCCGCGGCCCGCGTAGGCGTGGAAGTGGGCATCCTGGCCGACCTGCCGGGCCCGAAGATCCGCATCGAGCGCTTCGCCGAAGGCAAGGTGCAGCTGAAGGCGGGTGACCGCTTCGACCTGATCGCCAGCGAGAACGCCGGCCCGGGCAACGCCAGCCAGGTGGGCGTGAGCTACCTCGGCCTGCCGCAGGACGTGGGCCCGGGTGATGTGCTGCTGCTCGACGACGGCCTGATGCAGCTGCAGGTGGTGGAAGTGCAGGGCGAGCGCATCGTCAACACCGTGCTCAACGATGGTGTGTTGTCCGACCGCAAGGGCCTGAACAAGCAGGGCGGCGGCCTGTCGCTGGGTGCCCTGACCGAGCGCGACAAGGAACTGATCGGCATCGTTGCCAAGATCGGCGTGGACTTCATCGCCGTGTCGTTCTGCCGCAACGCGCAGGACATGAACGACGCGCGCGACATCGCCCGCTCGCACGGCTGTGATGCCGCTCTGGTGTCGAAGATCGAGCGCACCGAGGCGATCGAGAACCTGGAAGAAATCGTCGAGGCCAGCGACGTGGTGATGGTTGCCCGTGGCGACCTTGGCGTGGAAATCGGCGATGCCGAGCTGCCGGGCCTGCAGAAGAAGATCATCAAGGCCTCGCTGGCGCAGAACAAGGTGGTGATCACCGCCACGCAGATGCTGCAGTCGATGGTGGAAAGCCCGATCCCGACCCGCGCCGAAGTGCTGGACGTGGCCAACTCGGTCATCGACGGTACCGACGCGGTGATGCTGTCGGCGGAAACCGCCGCCGGTGCCTACCCGGTCAAGGCGGTGGAAGCGATGGCACGCATCTGCCTGGGTGCCGAGCGCCAGTTCCAGACCGAGACCGATTTCAACGCCTCGCCGCGCAACCTGGAACGTGCCGACCAGGCAATTGCCATGGCCACCATGTTCCTGTCGCAGCATGTGGGCGTGCGCGCGATCGTGGCCATGACCGAATCCGGCGGCACCGCGCGTTACCTGTCGCGTTTCCGCGCCAAGGCGCCGGTGTTCGCGGTCACCCGCCATGACGGTGCGCGTCGCCAGATGGCGCTGATGCGCGATGTGTTCCCGATCAACTTCGACAGCCGCGGCCTGACCCCGCGCGAAGCGGCGCGCGGCAGCATCCGCCTGCTGGTCGAATCGGAACTGCTGCAGGCCGGTGACCGCGTTGTGTTCACCAGCGGCGAGCACATGGAAACCCATGGTGCCACCAACACCCTGCGCCTGCTGGAAGTGGGCGAGGATGGCCGCGCCATCGGCCTGGGCGATCTGTAAGCCCTGACGGTCGGGTCGGCGCTGCTGATCTGGGGTCAGAGCCCCTGCGGGGATCTGACCCCATGCCGCAGGACATCCTTTGTCCTGCGTAGACGTGGAAGCGTTTCCATCCTGTCCTCCACGGCGAGGCAACGGGCAGCAGGGCTATACTTACGTTTTTCCCGCACCCGCCACAGGAAATACATGAGCATCGAACAGCTGGCTGAAACCGCCCAGGCCATGGTCGCCCCGGGCAAGGGCATCATCGCGATCGACGAATCCACCGCTACCATCGCCAAGCGTTTCGCCGGCGTCGGTATCGAGAACACCGAGGAGAACCGTCGCGCCTACCGCGAGCTGCTGCTGACCACGCCGAAGCTCAACGAGCACATTTCCGGCGCCATCCTGTACGACGAGACCATCCGCCAGTCGACCAAGGACGGCGTGCCGTTCGCCAAGTACATGGCCGACCACGGCATGATTCCGGGCATCAAGGTGGACAAGGGGGCGCACCCGCTGGCCGGCTGCCCGGGCGAGCTGGTGACCGAAGGCCTCGACGGCCTGCGCGAGCGCCTGCAGGAGTATTACAAGCTGGGCGCGCGCTTCGCCAAGTGGCGTGCGGTCATCAACATCGGCGAGAGCATCCCGTCGGGCACCTGCATCGAGTCCAACGCCCATGCGCTGGCCCGCTATGCAGCGCTGTGCCAGGAATGCGGTCTGGTGCCGATGGTCGAGCCGGAAGTGATCATGGACGGCGACCACGACATCGAAACCTGCTACGAAGTCACCGAAGCCACCCTGCGCTCGCTGTTCGACGCGCTGTACCAGCAGAACGTGCTGCTGGAAGGCACCATCCTGAAGGCCTCGATGGTCATCTCCGGCAAGGACTGTGAAGAGCAGGCCGATGTCGAGGAAGTGGCCGAGTCGACCGTGATGTGCCTGAAGAGCACCGTGCCGGCGATCCTGCCGGGCGTGGTGTTCCTGTCCGGTGGCCAGAGCGACGAGCAGTCCACCGAGCACCTGAACGCGATGAACCAGCTGGGCAACCTGCCGTGGCCGCTGAGCTTCTCCTACGGCCGCGCCATGCAGCAAGCCGCGCTGAAGCTGTGGGCCAAGGACATGAAGGGCAACTACGCTGCTGCCCAGAAGACGGTGTACGAGCGCGCCAAGGACAACGGCCTGGCCGCGCTGGGCAAGTGGAACGGTTGATCCGTCCCATCGCCGGATGAACAAGGCAGCGCCGGCATCACGCCGGCGTTTGCTTTTGCGGGTATCTTTTCCGCCCCCGCGTGCCTGGCCGGTATGCGGGAACCACATGGAAGGCCAAGGAGAAACAACATGCGTTTGGCAGCAATCACACTGGCCGTTGCCACGGTCCTGGTCGCCAGCGGTTGCAACCGCATCGGCGGCGGCGCGGACGCGGGCAAGGCCGCGTCACTCGATTTCGACAAGCCGGTATCCGGCGAGATCACCTCGCGCAGCGGCATCAACTACAACGACGGCAGCCACCACCAGCTCTACCAGATCAAGCTGGAAGACAAGCAGCTGGTCGGGCTGAAGCTGACCGGTTCGCTGAGCGGCTCGATCGCCGTGTTCAACAACGGCAGCCTGGTGGCCAGCAGCAACACCGGCTACGAGCGCGAAGGCGACGTCTCGGTGGCCTTCCGTGCCAACGGTGGCGGCACCTACCAGGTGGCGGTCAACGCCAACGGCTCGACCGACTACGGTCCTTACCGCCTGCGCGCCGAGAAGCTGGTGCCGTACGACGGCAAGCCGCTGGCGGGCAGCGGCGAGATCGTCGACATGCTGGCCGGTGGTTCCCAGGACTACACCCTGCAGGTGGACAAGGCCGGCCTGTACGAGATCCGCCTGGTGTCGGATGTCTTCGATCCGGTGCTGAAGCTGTCGGGCCAGGGCGTGGATGCAGAGAATGACGATGGCGGCGACAGCACCAACTCGCGTCTGACCCTGTCACTGAAGCCGGGCAAGTACACCCTGACCGCGCGCGGCCTCGGCGACGGCGTCAGCGGCATGTTCACCCTGTCGGCCAACCGCATCGAGCTGCCCGGCAATCTGGTCGAGCGCGATGGCACGGCGCTGCCGAAGGCGGGCAGCGTGTACACGATGCTCGACAACGATGGCCGTCGCCGCTTCCTGCTGTCGCTGGACCGCCCGGCCGATGTGCGCCTGGATGCGATTTCCAGCCAGGTTGATACCGTGCTGCGCGTGGTCGGCGGCGATGTCGAGCTGACCGACGACGATGGTGGCAACGGCACCAATTCGCGCCTGGAAGAGACCCTGCCGGCCGGTCATTACACGGTCGACGTGTCCAGCCTGAACAATGGCGCGGGCATGGTGGAAGTGCGCGTGCAGGTGGATGGCGCCAGCGCCGATGGGGCTGCGGCCTCGGCGGCACGCGCCGCAGCCGACGCAGCCGCCGTGGCCGATGACGCCGCCGCGGTGGAAGCTGCCAGCCGTTGAGCGTGACCCACGCCATGCGTGGCTGAGCACAACGGTGCAACGGAAAAGGCCGGGCACTGCCCGGCCTTTTTCTTTACGTCGCGCACCGGGATTCAGTGCGCGGCGGCAAAACCCGCATCGCCCAGGGGCGGCAGCATCGACCCGCGCGGTTCGCTGTCCGCGCTTTGCCCGGCGGCGCTCAACGCCTGCTGGTAGGCCTTGGCCGTAGCGGTATTGAACGCCACCAGCACGATGCGCATCGGTTGCGCATGGCTGCGCTGCCACGCCAGTGTTTCGGTCACTGCGATCTGCGCCGCCTGGTACAGCGGATAGCCATAGACGCCGCAGCTGATCGCCGGGAACGCGATCGACTGCACGCCCAGCGACTCGGCCAGCTGCAGCGACTTCCAGTAGCAGTTGGCAAGCAGCGCCGGTTCGTCGCGCTGGCCGTCATGCCAGACCGGGCCCACCGTGTGCAGTACATGGCGCGCCGGCAGCGCATGGGCGCTGGTAGCGCGTACTTCGCCCGTCGGGCAACGCACGCCCGGGCGCAGCTCCGGCAACTGCGCGCACTCGGCCAGCAATGCGGGGCCGGCCGCGCGATGGATCGCGCCGTCGACACCGCCGCCACCGAGCAGTGTTTCGTTGGCCGCGTTGACGATCGCATCCACCGCCAGGGTCGTGATGTCACCCTGCCAAACCTCGATCTTCATGCGTCCGTCTCCTGCCTGTGAGGTGATCCGCGCAGCATCTGCGCCGGCTGTTCCCACGGTAGGGGACAGGGCATCGATACTGCGTCATGACCGTCTCACGCGCTGCGATCCGACGGCCTTCACGCACGATGGCGGGCGACGCCTTCACGCAGGCTGAAGCAGAACGGGGTCAGATCCTTTCCCGCATGGGAAAGGCTCTGACCCCTGTCGCTGATCCACGCGGGTGGGGTCAGAGCCCTTTCCCTGCGGCAAAGGGATCCGACCCCGGGCGGTTTACGGCAGGCCGGCCAGCCAGTCGTCGTCGGAGCCTTCGTTGACATCGGCGAACAGCGGTGTGGAGAAATAGCGTTCACCAGTGTCCGGCAGCATCGCCAGGATCACCGAGCCGGGTTCGGCGCGGGCAGCCACGTCCAGCGCGCTGGCCACGGTGGCACCGGCAGAGATGCCGACGAAGATGCCTTCCTCGGCGGCCAGGCGGCGCGCGGTGGCGATCGCGCGGTCATCTTCGACCGAGACCAGTTCGTCCACCACATCGCGGTTGAGCACGTCCGGCACGAAGTCCGGGGTCCAACCCTGGATCTTGTGCGGCTTCCAGTCATCGCCCTTGAGCAGGGCGGCGCCGGCCGGCTCGGTGGCGATGATGCGGGTCTGCGGGCGCGCGACCTTCAGCACTTCGCCCACACCAGTGAGCGTGCCGCCGGTGCCCCAGCCGCTGACGAAATAGTCCAGCCGCTTGCCGGCGAAGTCGCGCAGGATTTCCGCGGCGGTGGTGTTGCGGTGATAGGCCGGGTTGGCCGGGTTGGCGAACTGGCTGGCCAGGAACCAGCCGTGCTGTTCGGCCAGTTCGGCTGCCTTGCGCACCATGCCGCTGCCGCGTTCGGCGGCCGGGGTCAGGATCACCTTGGCACCATAGGCACGCATCAGCTTGCGGCGCTCGACCGAGAAGGTCTCGACCATGGTCGCCACGAACTTGTAGCCGCGCGCTGCGGCGACCATCGCCAGTGCCACGCCGGTATTGCCCGAGGTGGCCTCCACGATGGTGTCGCCCGGCTTGAGCAGGCCACGCGCTTCAGCGTCGAGGATGATCGCCAAAGCCAGGCGGTCCTTGACCGAGCCGCCCGGATTGAACGACTCGACCTTGGCGTAAACGCTGACCTGCGGCGGTGCCAGACGCTGCAGCTTGACGATTGGGGTGTTGCCGACGGTGTCGAGGATGGAGTCGTACAGGGCCATGGAAGCGCTCCGGAAACGGGGCCGCGCCGGGCTTCGGCGGGCGAAGGGGGAGGGCTGGCTGTTCAGGCCAGCGGCTGCCGGCTGACCGTAGCGCCGGCATATGACGCCCGGAAATGACCAGATACCTTTCTTAAACAACCTTTGGTTATAAGCTGGTGACGGCAATTGACCCTAGAGTGGACCTCCGCCCCACGCCGCCTGCCTGCCCATGACGCTGACCCAGCTGCGCTACCTGGTTGCCATCGCCGACGCCGAGCTGAACATCACGCTGGCCGCCTCGCGCGTGCATGCCACCCAGCCCGGCTTGTCCAAGCAGCTCAAGCAGCTGGAGGACGAGCTGGGTTTCCTGTTGTTCGTGCGCAAGGGCCGCAGCCTGGAGTCGGTCACCCCGGCCGGGACCGAGGTGATCGCCCGCGCCCGCGCCGTGCTGGCCGAGGCCAACAACATCCGCACCTACGCGGCCAACCAGCGGCGCGAGAGCCAGGGCCAGCTGATCCTGACCACCACCCACACCCAGGCGCGCTTCGTGCTGCCGCCGGCGGTGGCGGCGATCAAGCAGGCTTACCCGCAGGTCAGCGTGCACCTGCAGCAGGCCGGTGAAGCCGACGCGCTGGATCGCTTGAACCAGGGTGACGCGGATATCGCCATCATCAGCACCGCTGGGGGAGAGCCCACCGATGGCATCGCGGTGCCACTGTTCCGCTGGCGACGCCTGGTGGTGGTGCCCAAGGGCCACCCGCTGGACCGCGCCGGGCGTGCACCGGACCTGGCCGCGCTGGCCCGGCAACCATTGATCAGCTACGAATCCTCGACCCGCCCGAATTCGTCGCTGCAGCGTGCGTTTGCCGCCAACGGGCTGGTGCCGGATCTGGCGCTGACCGCGCTGGATGCCGATCTGATCAAGACCTATGTGCGTACCGGCCTGGGCGTGGGCCTGCTGGCCGAAATGGCGGTCAGTTCCAACGACGAAGACCTGAGGTCGTGGCCGGCGCCGGACCCGATCAGCGAGTGCATCGCCTGGGCGGTGCTGCCGCGCGACCGCGTGCTGCGTGATTACGCGCTGGAACTGGTGCATGTGCTGGCACCGCAGATCGATCCGCGCGACCTGCGGCGGGTGCTGGATGGCAACCAGGCGGCCGCGTGGCCGGTGCCACCGACCTGGGAATCACTGACCCAGACCATCACGGTGTGAGGGGTTGGTCGAGCAGGGCTTGCAGCCCTGCACCTGCCGCGGCATTCAAGCAACAGCAACAGCAACAGCAGAAGTGGCATTCCGTGGGTTGGCGGGGCGGTGTCGGAGTGCGGGGACGCTGCAAGTACGTCCCTGTAAGCTTGGCAGCCGCATCCATGCGGCTGACACCCCGCACTCCGACACCGCCCCACCTCTGACAGATCTTCGCGGCTGTTGGTAGGTGTCGACCTTGGTCGACACGGTAGATCCACGCCATGCGTGGATGAAAGCTGTCAGATATCGAAATACATCTGGGGTCAGATCCGTTTTCCTTCGGAAAACGGATCTGACCCCAAAGCCGTTCCAACAGACCGCAGGAAACTGTCGAAGGCGGGGTGGGTCCGGTTGCGGGAGTGTCCGCGGCATGGATGCCGCGGCCAAGCCCCCATGGATGGGTTTACGGCGTCTCCCGCAACCGGACCCGCCCCGCCATTCAACAGGAAGCCAGCTTTTGCTTTTGCTGTTGCTTCGGCTCTTGCCGTGGACGTGGCCTCTGCAGGTGCAGGGCGCAGCCCTGCCGATAAACCCCTCCTGCGACGGTTCGTCGCACGGGCAACCCTGGACCCGGCTCTACACTAGCGGGATGACCCGGCTGTCCCGCCCGCAGCGCCTTCTGCTCCAGCTTGCCGTCCTGGCGACGCTGCTGATGGTGCTTGCGCCGCTGGTCAGCCGCGCGCTGAAGGCGCCATCGGTGGGCCACGCTGCGATGGCCGGCATGGACCACGCGCACATGCATCATGATGGCGCCGGATTGGGTCAGAGCCCTCTGCATGGGCAGAGGGATCCGGCCCCACCGGCCGATCCCCACGCCATGCACGGCGAAGCCTGCGAATACTGCGTGCTGGCGATGCGCCTGCTGCCGTGGCTGGCCGTGCTGGTGCTGCTGTTGCCGCTGTTGTGGCGGCCGCGGCTGGTGTTCCCCTGGTCGCGGCAGGTGCTGCCCGCGCTGTGCTGGCCGGCGCATGCCGCGCGTGGGCCGCCGCCTTTCTCCATCGTTCGCTGATGTCCCTGTCGAATCTGCCGCACGACGCCTGACCGGGCGCCGTGCGCGCGTGCGTACCTTGGAGCTGTTCCGATGAAAATGACTTCCCGCCCCGCGGGCGCCTGTGCGCGCCTGCCGGTTGCCCTTGGCCTGGCCGTAGCTGCAACGCTCGCCCATGCCGCGCCCGCCGAAGAGGCGCGTACCCTCGACACCCTGGTGGTCACCGCTGCCGCACCGTCCTCGCCACTGCACTGGGTGACCGACCCACGCCTGCCGCGGCAGCCGGTACCCGCCAGTGATGGCGCCGATTACCTGAAGACCGTTCCCGGTTTCTCCGCCATCCGCAACGGCGGCACCAACGGTGACCCGGTGCTGCGCGGCATGTTCGGTTCGCGCCTGAACATCCTCAGCAATGACGGCAACCTGATCGGTGCCTGCCCGTCGCGCATGGACAATCCGCTGTCCTACATCGCGCCGGAAAGCTTCGACCGGCTGACCATCATCAAGGGCCCGCAGAGCGTGCGCTGGGGCGCAGGTGCCTCGGCTGGCACCGTACGCTTCGAGCGCGATACACCGCGTTTCGAAGAGCCGGGCCTGCGTGCCGATGCCAGTGCGCTGGTCGGTTCGCGCAACCGCAACGACCAGGTGCTGGACCTGACCCTGGGCAACCCGACCGGCTATGTGCGCGCCAGTGGCAACCGTTCCGAAGCCGATGACTACAAGGACGGCCACGGCGATGTGGTGCCATCGAAGTGGCGCAAGTGGAACGGTGACGTGGCGATCGGCTGGACGCCGGATGCCGACACGCTGCTGGAAATTTCTGCCGGTGCCGGAGATGCGATCGCACGCTATGCGGGACGCGGCATGGACGGGGCCGCGTTCGAACGCACCAGCTATGCCGCGCGCTTCGAGAAGCGCAACCTGCCGGGTGCGTGGGACACGGTGCAGGCCAACGTGTACTACAACGAGGCCGATCACGTGATGGACAACTATACGCTGCGTGCGCCGAACCCGAACAGCATGATGCCGATGCCGATGGCTTCGAACGTGGATCGCCGTACCCAGGGCGGCCGGGTCAGTTCCGAGTGGCGCTGGCAGGACGTGCAGCTGGTGGCTGGCGTGGACGGCGAAGACAGCCGCCATCGTGGGCGCATGGGCATGGGCCGCGGCACCTATCGCCAGGTGGCGTGGGAGACCGATGCCCACTTCCGCCGCTATGGCGTGTTCACCGAGTTGACCCTCGGCGCCGGCACCGATCAGCGTTGGATCAGCGGCCTGCGCATCGATCGCGCCAGCGTGCGCGACGAGCGGCAGTCGCTCCGCGGAATGATGGGCAACATGCCCAATCCGACTGCGGGCCAGCGTCGCAAGGAATGGCTCGGCAGTGGCTTCCTGCGCTACGAGCAGGACCTGGCCGACGGCCTGACCTGGTACGCCGGCCTCGGCCACAGTGAACGCATGCCCGACTACTGGGAGCTGTTCTCGCCCGACCACGGCCCGGCCGATGCGGTGAACGCGTTTGCCGGCATCCAGCCCGAGCGCACCACCCAGCTCGACGCTGGCCTGCAGTACAAGGGACCGCGCGTGCAGGCCTGGGTCTCGGCGTACGCCGGGCAGATCCAGGACTACATCCTGTTCACCTACCACCGCAGCGGCGCGATGGGGATGAGCCAGGCCAGCAACGTCGATGCGCGCATCGCCGGTGCCGAGGCGGGGCTGGAAGTGAGCGTGGCCGAACAGTGGAAGCTGGGTGGCACGCTGGCCTATGCCTGGGGCGAGAACCGCGACCAGCAGCGTCCGCTGCCGCAGATGCCGCCGCTGGAAGCGCGCCTGAGTGCGAACTGGGAAGGCCAGCGCTGGAGCGCCGGTGCGCTGCTGCGCGCGGTGACCCACCAGCACCGTGTCGCAGATGGCCAGGGCAACGTGGTCGCACAGGATCTCGGGCCGAGCGCGGGCTTTGCCACCTTCGCGCTCAACGCGGCGTACCGTTTCGGTTCGCAGCTGCAGCTCAGCGCAGGCGTCGACAACCTGTTCGACCGCGCCTACAGCGAGCACCTGAACCTGGCCGGCAGCGCCGACTTCGGCTTCCCGGGCGACCCGGTGCGCATCAACGAGCCGGGGCGCAGCGTGTGGATGAAGCTGAACTACCGGTATTGATCCGCCGGATGTAAAAAAAACGGGGCCGGATCCCCGCCAGGATCCGTCCCCGCCCGACGCCCTCCGTCGGGCAGCTTCGACTCTACGATGACTGACCCGGCGGTGCACGACGGGATACACCCCGATACACGCCGACACTGCCCATGGCAGCCTTGCACGGAATGGGTTCAAGGCGCTATCGCAGCCCTGGTTCCACGCCGGTAAACGCTTGGCACATACCGCTTTCAGGGGCACTTGCCTACACTCGGCGGCCGTGGATCAATTTGGACCATTCATGTTGGCTCGTATCGCTTCGACCCTGGCCCTTGGCCTCAGCCTGGCCGTGCTGGCCGGGTGCGCAGGCAAACAGGAGGCCGCCGCGCGTCGGCAGGGAGAAGCGGTGCCGGTCACTGCGCAGGTCGTGCAGTCCCGTCAGTGGAGCGACACCCTGCAGGCGCTTGGCACGGCCAAGGCGCGCGAATCGATCAGCGTGACCGCCAAGGTCAGCGAGATCGTCGAGAAGGTGCATTTCGAAAGCGGCCAGCACATTGCTGCCGGTGCGCCGATCGTGACCCTGCGTGGGCAGGCCCAGGAGGCCGCACTGGTGCAGGCGCAGGCGACCTTCCATGAAGCCGATCAGCTGTACAAGCGCCAGCGCGAGCTGGCCGCCCAGCGGCTGGTGTCCAGCGCCACGCTGGATACGCAGAAGTCGATCCGCGATGCCGCCGAAGCGCGCGTGATGCAGATGCAGGCAGACATCGGTGATCGCCGTGTGCGCGCGCCGTTCGCCGGTGTGCTCGGCATCCGCCAGGTCAGCCCTGGCTCGCTGGTGACCCCGACCACGGTCATCGCCACGCTCGATGACATCGAGCACATGCACATCGATTTCCAGGTGCCTGAAGTGGAACTGGCTGCGCTGAGCGTCGGTGACAAGGTCAGCGCCACCAGCGTGGCCTGGCCGGGCCGCACCTTCGAGGGCGTGGTCAGCACCATCGATGCGCGCATCGACCCGGCCACCCGTGCCGTGACCGTGCGCGCCGACTTTGCCAACGGCGACCATGCGCTGCGTCCTGGCATGCTGCTGGACGTGCGCCTGTTCCGCCCCGAGCGCCCGGCGCTGGTGATTCCGGAAATCGCCGTGGTGCAGGTCGGTCGCGATACCTTCGTGTACCGCATCAAGGTTGACGACAGCGTCGAGCGTGTGGACGTGGTAACTGGCGCGCGCCGTGCCGGCGTGGTCGAGATCAGGCAGGGTCTGGAAGCGGGCCAGCGCATCGTGGTCGATGGCACCGGCAAGCTGCGTCCGGGCCTGAAGGTTGCCGCCAAGGACGCAGCGCCCGCCAGTGGTGCAAAGCCCGCTGAAGACGCTGCGCCGGCCGCGGCCGAGGGCCACGGCGGATGAAGCTGTCCGACATCTCCATCCAGCGGCCGGTGTTCGCCGTGGTGATGAGCCTGTTGCTGCTGGTGCTGGGCGTGATGTCCTTCACCCGCCTGACCCTGCGCGAACTGCCGGCCATCGACCCGCCGATCGTCTCGGTCTCGGTGGACTACACCGGCGCCTCGGCGGCGGTCATTGAAAGCCGCATCACCCAGGTGCTGGAAGATGCGCTGGCCGGCATCGAAGGCATCGATACGATCAATGCGCGCAGCACCAACGGCCGCTCGCAGGTCAGCATCGAGTTCACCTCCAACCGCGATATCGAAGCGGCGGCCAACGACGTGCGCGATGCGGTCAGCCGCGTGGCCGACCGCATGCCGGAGGAGGCGCGGCCACCGGAGATCGCCAAGGTCGAAAGCGATGCCGACCCCATCATCTGGTTCAACATGGTCTCCTCGACCATGGACACGCTGGAGCTGAGCGACTACGCCGACCGTTACGTGGTCGATCGCTTTTCCAGCCTCGATGGCGTGGCCCAGGTCCGCATCGGCGGCCGCCAGCGCTATGCGATGCGGATCTGGCTGGACCGGGACCAGCTGGCCGCACGCGGGCTGACCACCGGCGACGTGGAAACCGCGCTGCGCAACGAGAACGTGGAGCTGCCGGCCGGCCGCATCGAGTCGACCGACCGTGATTTCACCCTGCGCGTGGAGCGCAACTACATCAAGCCCGAAGATTTCGCGACCATCCCGCTGGGCAAGGGCCGCGACGGTTACGTGGTGCGCATGGGCGACGTGGCGAAGATCGAGCTGGCCTCGGCCGAACGCCGCGCGTACTACCGCAGCAACGGCGAACCGGGCATCGGCCTGGGCATCGTCAAGACCTCCACGGCCAACTCGCTGGACGTGGCGCGTACCGCGCGCGCTGAAGCCGAGCGGGTCGCGCTGACCCTGCCCAAGGGCACGCAGATCTTCGTCGCCTTCGACAACACCACCTTCATCGAAGCGGCGGTGGACCGCGTCTACGCCACGCTGGTGGAGGCGATGATCCTGGTGCTGGCGGTGATCTGGCTGTTCCTCGGCAGTTTCCGCGCCGCGTTGATCCCGGCGGTGACGGTGCCGGTCTGCCTGGTCGCGGCGTTCATCGCGCTGTACGCGTTCGATTTCTCGATCAACCTGCTGACCCTGCTGGCGCTGGTGCTGTGCATCGGCCTGGTGGTGGACGATGCGATCGTGGTGGTGGAGAACGTGCAGCGCCGCATCGACCTGGGTGAGCCACCGCTGGTGGCCTCCAAGCGCGGCACCGCGCAGGTCGCCTTCGCGGTGATCGCCACCACCGCCGTGCTGGTGGCAGTGTTCCTGCCGGTCGGCTTCCTGGAAGGCAACACCGGGCGCCTGTTCCGCGAGCTGGCAGTGGCGCTGGCCGCCGCCGTGGCGTTGTCCGCGTTCGTGGCGCTCACACTGACGCCGATGATGGCCTCCAAGCTGCTCAAGCCGCACACCGGGCAGGCGCCACGTGGCCTGCACGGCTTCATCAACCGCAACCTGGAACGCCTCGCGGGTGCCTATGGGCGGGTGCTCGATCACCATGTCGACCGCACCTGGATCTACCTGCTGGTGATGGTGGCCGCGCTGGTCGCCAGCTGGGGCCTGCTCAAGCTGCTGCCCTCGGAACTGGCGCCGGCCGAAGACCGCGGTTCGTTCCAGATCATGATCGACGGCCCGGAAGGTGCCGGCTACGACTACACCGTGCAGCAGGTGCAGCAGGTGGAGGCGCTGCTGGCCCCGCATGTCGGCCCGGACAAGCCGATCGTGCGTGCCAACCCGCGCGTGCCCGGTGGCTTCGGTGCCAGCGAGGAAATGCACACCGGCCGCGTCAGCATCTTCCTGCAGCCGTGGCGCCAGCGCAGCGAGGCCACGCCGGACGTGGCCAACGAACTGCAGAAGGAACTGGACACCATCCGTGGCGTGCGTGTGCGTACCCAGGTCGGTGGCGGCCTGGTGCGCAGCGGCGGGCAGCCGTTCCAGATCGTGCTGGGTGGGCCGGAATACGCGGAGATCGCGCAGTGGCGCGACCGCATCCTGCTGCGCATGGCCGACAACCCCGGCCTGGTCGGCCCCGACTCGGACTACAAGGAAACCCGGCCGCAGATGCGGGTCAACATCGACCGCCAGCGTGCGGCCGATCTCGGCGTGCCGGTCACCGCGATCGGTTCGGCGCTGGAAACCATGATGGGCTCGCGCCGCGTCACCACCTTCGTCGACAATGGCGAGGAGTACGACGTGCTGGTGCAGGCCGGACGTGACGGTCGCGCCAGCCCGGCCGACCTGGCCGCGATCCGCGTGCGCGCCACCTCTGGCGAACTGGTGCCGCTGTCCAACCTGGTCACGTTGAGCGAAGTGGCCGAGGCCGGCACCCTGAACCGCTTCAACCGCCTGCGCTCGATCACCATCAGTGCCGGCCTGGCGCCGGGCTATCCGCTGGGCGAGGCCATTGCCTGGGCGCAGAGCGTGGCCCAGGAAGAGCTGCCGCAGTACGCGCAGGTGAACTGGAAGGGTGAATCGCGCGAGTACCAGAGCGCCGGTGGCGCCGTGCTGCTCACTTTCGCCATGGCCCTGCTGGTGGTCTACCTGGTGCTGGCCGCGCAGTTCGAGAGCTTCATCCACCCGCTCACCATCATGCTGACCGTGCCGCTGGGCGTGCTCGGCGCGCTGGTCGGGTTGTGGGTGAGTGGCGGTACGGTGAACCTGTTCAGCCAGATCGGCATCGTGATGCTGGTTGGCCTGGCCGCGAAGAACGGCATCCTCATCGTCGAATTCGCCAACCAGCTGCGCGACGATGGGCGCAGCGTGCGCGAGGCGATCATTGAATCGGCGATGGTGCGCCTGCGCCCGATCCTGATGACCTCGATCGCCACCGTGGTCGGCGCCATTCCGCTGGTGGTGGCCGGTGGTCCCGGTTCGGCCAGCCGTGGCACGATCGGCATCGTGATCATCTTCGGCGTGACCCTCTCGACCTTCCTGTCGCTGTTCGTGGTGCCGGCGTTCTACGCGCGGCTTGCCCCGTACACCCGTTCGCCGGAAGCGGTGAAGCGCGAGCTGGAGAAGCAGGAAGCGGAATCGCCGTCGGTGGGCGGCCATGCCTGACCGGCACACCGACGGGATCGGGTCCCTCGCTGACGGGGTCGGACCCCTTTCCCAAAGGGAAAGGGCTCTGACGCCACTTCGAGGCGACGGCTTCCAGCTGCGCCCCTGGCGCCCGGATGATCTGGAATCGCTGCTGCGCCACGCCAACGATCCCGAGGTGTCGCGCGGCCTGCGCGACCGTTTCCCGTACCCGTACACGCGCACCGATGGCGAGGCCTTTCTCGCCGGCCGCGTGCTGGCCCCCGGAACCCTGAATCTGGCCATCGAGATCGACGGCCAGGCCTGCGGCAGCGTCGCTGCCCAGCAGGGCATGGCCGAGCGTGGGCACACCGCCGAACTGGGCTACTGGCTGGGCCAGGCCTATTGGGGGCACGGCGTGATGACCCGTGTGGTCGGGCTGTTCGCACCGTGGGTGATGGACGAGCTGCGCCTGTTCAGGCTGCAGGCCACGGTCGTCGACTTCAACCTCGGCTCGGCGCGGGTGCTGGAGAAGAACGGCTTCCAGGAGGAGGGCGTGGAGCGCTGCGCGGTCTACAAGCGCGGCGTGCTGCACGACCTTCGCCGTTTCGCCCGGGTACGCACCCAGCTGCCGTGAACACGCGGGCTGGCCGTTGTAGAGCCGAGCCCATGCTCGGCTGCCCTCGGGGGGCCAAGCCGAGCATGGGCTCGGCTCTACAAAACAGCGCTACCGCAGCGGCCTGCGATCAGGGAGAATCGACCGGTCCCTTCCAGCCGACGGGACGTCCTTACAACCCGCCGACTGGAGAGAGCGCGCGTGGAAGCAACCGTACACTTCATCAACAGCATCATCTGGAGCAAGGCACTGATCTTCGTGTGCCTGGGCGCCGGCCTGTTCTTCAGCCTGCGCACGCGCTTCATGCAGATCCGTGGCTTCTTCGAGATGTGCCGCCTCACCGTCAAGGGTGAGAAATCCGACGCCGGCGTGTCCTCGTTCCAGGCCTTGGCCATGTCGATGGCCGGCCGCATGGGCATCGGCAACATCGCCGGCGTGGCTACGGCCATCGCCTTCGGCGGCCCCGGTGCGATCTTCTGGATGTGGGTGATGGGCTTCCTCGGCGCGTCCACGTCGTATGTGGAATGCACCCTGGCGCAGATCTACAAGACCAAGGACGCCGAAGGCCGCTACCGCGGTGGCCCGGCGTACTACATCGAAAAGGCCATGGGCCTGAAGTGGTACGCGCTGGCCTTCGCCATCGCCACGATCATCGCCGCCGGCTTCCTGATGCCGGGCGTACAGGCCAACGCCATTGCCGACAGCATCATCAACGCCTGCCGTGGCACCGCGCTGTGCGGTCCGCTCGATGGCCAGGCCTTCGGCATGGAATCGGTGCAGGCGCTGAAGCTGGGCATCGGCATCGTGGTGGCGCTGCTGCTGGGCGTGGTGATCTTCGGTGGCGTCAAGCGCATCGCCAACTTCGCCGAAGTGGTGGTGCCGTTCATGGCCGCCGGTTTCATCCTGATGGCCATCATCATCATGATCATCAACTACGACCGCGTGCCGGAAATGTTCGGCATCATCTTCAAGAGTGCCTTCGGCACGCATGCCGCATTCGGCGCGATGATGGGCCTGGCGGTGGAGTGGGGCATCAAGCGCGGCATCTATGCCAACGAAGCCGGCCAGGGCTCGGGCCCGCATGCAGCGGCCGCCTCGGAAGTCTCGCACCCGGCCAAGCAGGGCTACGTGCAGGCCTTCGCGATCTACTTCGACACCATGATGGTGTGCACCGCCACCGCGTTCCTGATCCTGGCCAGTGGTACCTACAACGTGTACTCGCCGGTGGAGGGCGCCGCGCCGATCTTCCAGGGCCTGGCCGGCATTCCCGAAGGTGCGGGCTACGCCCAGGCCGGCGTGGAAGCGGTGCTGCCGGGCTGGGGTTCGGCGTTCGTGTCGATCGCCATCTTCTTCTTCGCCTTCACCACCATCATGGCGTACTACTACATGGCCGAGACCAACCTCAGCTATGTGAACCACAACAGGAAGCGCCCGCTGACCGTGCTGGTGCTGCGCCTGGGCATCATCGGCATGGTGGTGTTCGGCGCGTTCCATAATGCGACCCTGGCCTGGGCGCTGGGTGACATCGGCGTCGGCCTGATGGCCTGGCTGAACATCATTGCCATCCTCATCATCCAGAAGCCGGCGATGCTGGCCCTGCGTGACTACGAACGACAGAAGAAGCTGGGCCTGGATCCGGTGTTCGACCCTGATGCCCTGGGCATCAAGAACGCCGATTTCTGGCGCCAGCGCAAGCAGGAGAGTGTGTAAGTGAACAACCCCTGGAACAACCGCCGCCCGTCCGCCCGTCCGCCGCGCGCAACGCCGTTGCCGCGCCCGGAGGTGCCGGCCACGGGCGGTGGTGGGCGCGGTGGCAGCGACGAGCTGCGCCTGTACGGCCTGAATGCCGTGCTGGCCGCGTTCGAAGCGCGGCCACAGGCGCTGCGCAAGCTGTACCTGCTGGAGGCGCGCATTCCGCGCCTGCAGCCGCTGCTGAAGTGGTGCGTGGCCAACCGCGTGGGGTATCGCGTGGTTGAAGACGGCGATCTGAACAAGCTTGCCGGCACCACCCACCACGAAGGCGTGGTGGCCGATGTGCTGCGCGCACCGGCGCTGCCGCTGGCGCAGTGGCTGGAGCAGGTCGGCGACGGCCCGGCGCTGGCGCTGTGGCTTGATGGCGTGGGCAACCCGCACAACCTCGGTGCGATCCTGCGCTCGGCCGCACACTTCGGCGCCAAGGCGCTGCTGCTGCCGGCCGGCAGCACGCTGGCGCTGTCCGGTGCCGCCGCGCGCGTGGCCGAGGGCGGTGCAGAAGCGGTGCCGCTGGTGCAGCTGCCGGAGACCGCCCAGGCGATGACGCAGCTGCGTGCGGCCGGCTTCGGCCTGGCGGCGACCCTGGTGGAGGGCGGTGACGACGTGTTCCGCACCTCGCTGCCGGCCCGCCTGGTGTATGTGATGGGCGCCGAAGGCGAGGGCATGGACCGCAGCCTGGCGGGAGCGTGCGACCAGCAGGTCTCGATTCCCGGCAGCGGCGCGGTGGAGAGCCTGAACGTGGCCTCGGCCACGGCGGTACTGCTGGCGCAGTGGGCGAGCCGCCGCGGCTGATCCGGTATCCCGGGTCGGATCCCTCGCCGCAGGCGAGGGCTCTGACCCCTTCCAGGGTCCGTAATTGCGTCAAGCGCGCATGATGTTTTGAAAGTTTCCTTATTGGTCAGCCGCTTCCGGCAACGCAGGGTGGAACTCCATCCCACGTTGTCCAGAAGAGGCTGCCATGCATCACCCACGCTGTATCCTCATCGCATTGCTGGTCCTGACCAGCGTCCTTGCCAACGGCCGTGCCGCAGCCAGCGAACGCAGCCTGGACGGCGTCAACTTCACCGGGCCGCTGATCACCCCCAACCCGGCTGGCCTGCCGCAGGGCAACTGGTACATCGAACCCTATCTGGTGCGGATCGACAGCCGCGATCATTACGACGATGGCGGCCATCGCCGCCGCAGTGGGCAACGCAGCGGCGCATGGGCAACGGTGGTACCGATCATCTACGGCTTCAGCGACCGGGTGATGGGGCAGGTCAATCTCAGTGCATCGCGTGCCGAACAGGGCGGCGCGCGCAGCAGTGGTTTCCGTGCCGGTGACACCACCGCGCGCCTGCAGTACCTGTTGCAGGCGCCCAATGCCGATGGCACGCGTCCGGCCATCTCGGTCGCGCTGGTGCAGCGCTTCAGCACCGGCAGCCATGACCGCATCACCGGCAATCCGCTCGATGCGCAGGGCGACGGTGTGCAGCGCACCACTGCCGCATTGGGCGTGCAGCAGGTGGTCTGGCTGGGTAACGACCGCCCGCTGCGCTGGCGTGCCCAGCTCAGCGCCGGGCCTGCGCCGTCGCGGACGGCGATCTCCGGGGCCAGCGTCTACGGCACCGACGACAGCTTCCAGGGGCACATCTCCCGGGGGTCGGTGCTGGGCCTGTCGGTCGGCGCCGAGTACAGCTTCAATCCGCGCTGGGTGGGCGTGATGGAAGTGGCCGCCAGCCGCGAGACCGGCCAGCGCCTGAGGGGTTTCGCGCGCAACGCCAGCGGTGGTTTCGAACGCATCGACGAGCATCGCCCGGCCAGCCGCAGCGTCACCCTGGCGCCAGCCGTGGAGTACCACTTCAGCCCGTCACTGGGCCTGATCGCCGGCGTCGAGTTCAGCGTGGCCGGCCGCAACACCGGCCGCATCATCAGCCCCCAGGTCGCCCTGGGCATGTTCTTCTGAGGGACCGCCGATGAACATCGAATCCATCGTCAACGCGATCCTTGGCGTCGTCTGGAGCCCCTACCTGGTGGTGCTGTGCCTGCTCACCGGCCTGTACTTCAGCGTCCGCACGCGCTTCATCCAGCTGCGTGCATTGCCGGACATGCTGCGCCTGATGTTCCGCCATGAGCGCTCCGATGCCGGCGTGTCGCCGTTCCAGGCGTTGTCCCTTTCGCTGTCCAGCCGCGTGGGCGTGGGCAACATCGCCGGCGTCGCCATGGCCATCGCCTTCGGCGGGCCCGGCGCGATCTTCTGGATGTGGATCGTCGCCTTCCTCGGCGCATCCAGTGCCTTTATCGAATCCACGCTCGCACAGATCTACAAGGAGCGCGACGGCAAGGGGCAGTACCGGGGCGGCCCGGCGTACTACATCGAAAAAGGCCTCGGCCAACGTTGGTATGCAGTGCTGTTCGCATTGGTGACGGTGCTGGCGGGCGCGATGCTGGCCGGCACGCAGTCCAATGCGATCACCAGTGCGGTGAACGAAGCCTGGGACGTGCCGGTGATGACCACCACGGCGGTTCTGCTGGTGGTGCTGGGCGCCATCCTCATCGGCGGTGTGCGGCGCATTGCGCGCGTGGCCGAATGGGTGGTGCCGCTGATTGCCGTGGCCTACCTGCTGGTCGCGGCGCTGGTGATGGTGCTCAACGCGGACAGGGTGCCGGAGGTGATCATGCTGGTGCTGCGCAGTGCATTCGGCGTGGATGCGGCGTTCGGCGCGATGATCGGCACCGCCATCCAGTGGGGCGTGCGCCGTGGCGTGCTGTCCAACGAGGCCGGCATGGGCAGTGGTGCGCATCCGGCCGCCGCCGCGGAAGTCTCGCATCCGGTCAAGCAGGGCCTGGTGCAGTCGTTCTCGGTCTACATCGACACAATGGTGGTGTGCAGTGCGACCGCCTTCCTGATCCTGTCCACCGGCCTGTACAACGTCTACGACCCGGCGGTGAACGGTATTCCGGATGAGGCGCGCCTGCTGCTGGGCAATCTGCCGGGTGTCGAAGCCGGGCCACGCTTCGTGCAGCACGCGGTGGAATCGACGCTGCCGGGCTTCGGCCGTTCGTTCGTGGCGCTGGCGATCCTGCCGTTTGCGTTCACCACCATCCTGGCGCTGTATTACATGGCCGAGACCAACGTCAGCTATCTGTGCCGTGATCGGCCGACGCCCTGGGTGATGGGCGGCTTCCAGCTGCTGTTCCTGGCGGCAACCGGCTACTCGGCGGTGAACAGTGCCACAGTGGCCTGGTCGCTGGGCGACATCGGCGTCGGCCTGATGAGCTGGCTGAACATCATCGCTATCCTGCTGTTGCAAAGGCCTGCCCTGGCCGCACTGCGCGATTACGAGGCGCAGAAGCGCAAGCAGCGTGATCCGCTGTTCAAGCCGCAGACGATCGGGGTAAGCAACACCCGGGTCTGGGAGAGCTAATACGATCAGGGGTCAGATCCCTCGCCAAGGGCGAGGGCTCTGACCCCCTGTGTCACCGCATCACTCGTTCGGCGGCGTGGTCGCCTTGGCCTCGCTGCCAAAGCTGCCGTCGGCTTCCGCCGCCAGGTACGCGAACACGGTATACGCGGCCACGTTCTGCGCCAGCGCCTTCGGGTCGATCTTGTCCAGCGTGTCGTCGGCGGTGTGGTGCAGGTGGAAGTAGTCCGAGCCATCCTGCGCCAGCCACGCCCACGCACCGCCCTTGGCGGCCAGCGGGCCGACGTCGGGGCCCGGGCCACCCTTGTCGGCCTGGTACTCGATGCCCAGCGGCTTCATTACTTCGGCAATCTGCTTCGTCGCTTCACGTGAGCCTTCCGGATTCGGTGAACCAGTATTGAAGGCATAGATGCGGCCTGCGCCGAAGTCGCTCTCGGCGGCCAGCTGGTGCAGGGCCACGTCCTTGGCGTGTGCCTCGGCATAGGCCTTGCCGCCGTAGAGGCCCTGTTCCTCGTTGGCGAAGGCGATCACGCGGATGGTGCGCTTCGGTGCCTGCTTGAGCTGGCCGATCAGGTGGCCGGCGGCCATCGTGATGCCCACGCCCGCGCCGTCATCCACGGCGCCGGTGCCCAGGTCCCACGAATCCAGGTGACCACCGATCACCACCACTTCCTTCGGCAGGCTGCGGCCGGAGATCTCGCCGATCACGTTGTACGAGGTGGCGGTGCCGTCCCAGCCGCAATCCAGTGCCACCTTCACTGTGGTGCTGCCACGCGCCAGCAGGCGGGCCAGCTGGTCGGCATCGGGCACCGACAGCGCGGCCGACGGCACCGGGGTCAGGCCGTCATCGAAACGGGTGATGCCGGTGTGCGGCACGCGGTGCGAGTCGGTACCGGCCGAGCGCATCAGGAAGCCGACCGCGCCCTTGCGGATGGCTTCGGATGGGCCCTTGCTGCGGATCGCACCGCCGCGGCCGTAATCGCGGCCATCGCGGAAGGGCAGCATCTGGTAATCGACGAAGGCGATCTTGCCCTTCAGCGAACCTGCCGGTGCGGCCTGCAGCGCGGCCAGGTCGGCGAAGCGCACCACCTCGGCTTCCACGGTGCCACCCGGGCTGCCGCCCAGTGCGGTGATCTGCAGCGGCTGCGGGTTCCTGCCGGTCACGGCGGCGTGTTCGCTGCGGCGCTCCCATTTCGGGAACGTCACCGGCTCCTTCCAGACCTTGTCGAAGCCCAGGGCCTTGAACTTGGCTTCGGCCCAGGCAACGGCGCGGGCATCGGCTTCGCTGCCGGCGATGCGCGGACCAATCTCGGTGGTGAGCGACTCGACCACCTTCCAGCCGGTGTCATCGGCCAGCGCCTGGTCGCGCAGCTGCGCGGCGGTCGCCAGCGAGGCGGGGGGCAGGGTGGTGGTGCGCGGTGCCGCGAAGGCCGGGGCGGCCAACAGGGCGAGGGAGGATGCGATGGCAAGGACGCGGCGACGCATGGACAACTCCGGGAAGGGACCTAAGCCTTGGAGCTTAACAGTCGTTCAGCCCGGCGCATGGGCGGGAGGTCATGGCTGGCGCGGATGCTGTTTTCCGCCAGATGCAGCAAAGCGAAAGCCCCGCCGGAGCGGGGCTTTCGCCTGCTTCTGTAGAGCCGAGCCCATGCTCGGCTGCCTTTTGCAGATCAGCCGAGCGTGGGCTCGGCTCTACAGGTGGGAGGGGCGCCCATAGGCGCCCGGTATCCTTACTTCTTCAGGCTGTCGCGGATCTCGCGCAGCAGCACCACTTCTTCGGCCGGCGCCGCCGGTGCCGCTTCCTTCTTGCGCGACAGGCGGTTGATCGCCTTGACCACGATGAAGATCGCGAAAGCCACGATCACGAACTGGATGACGGTGTTGATGAAGTCGCCGTAGCCAACCACCACCGCCGGGATCTCCTTGCCATCCGGTCCGAGCCGGGCTGGCGACAGCGTCCAGGCCAGGCTGGAGAAGTCCACGCGGCCGATCAGGTAGCCCAGCGGCGGCATGATGATCTTCTCGACCAGTGCGGTCACGATCTTGCCGAAGGCCGCGCCGATCACCACGCCGACGGCGAGGTCGATGACGTTGCCGCGCATCGCGAATTCCTTGAACTCGGTGAGCATTCCCATTGTTGTTTTTCTCCGGTGGGGAAGTGGACAGCGCGCAGGGTAGCGCAGGTGATGTCAGCCGGCGATCACGCCGTGGCGCTCGGCCACGTTTTCCAGGCGCGCGCTGAAGCGGTCGCCGGGCTTGAGCGCGGCCACGCCGGACGGCGTGCCCATGAACACCAGGTCGCCGGCACGCAGCTGCCACAGCTTGGACAGCTCATGCAGGATCTCCGGCACGTTCCAGATCATCTGGTCGAGCAGAGCCTGCTGACGCACCTCGCCGTTGACCTCCAGCGACAGGTTCAGCGCGGCCAGGTCGGCGACTTCCTCGGCGTGGACGATTTCGCTGATCGGCGCGGAGGCATCGAAGCCCTTGGCCGCGTCCCACGGGTGGCCCTTGTCCTTGGCGGCGGCCTGCAGGTCGCGGCGGGTCAGGTCCAGGCCGACGGCATAGCCGTAGACCAGTGCGTCGGCATCGGCCACCGCCAGCTCGCCGACGGGCGCATCGCGGCCGATCGCCACCACCAGCTCCACTTCGTGGTGCAGGTTGGCGGTCGCTGGCGGGTAGGGGATTGCATCGTCGTGGCCGACCACGATCGCATCGGCCGGCTTGCTGAAGAACATCGGGCGGCCACGGTCATCGGCCGCCGGCACTGCCGCACCCATTTCGCGGGCGTGGTCGGCAAAGTTGCGGCCGACGCAGTAGATGCGGTGCACGGGGAAACTGCCACCACCGGCTACCGGCACACGCGGCAGGGCTACGGCAGGGATCACATCGGAGACATCGGACATGCGGGCATCCAGGAAGGGCGTGCCCGCAGTCTAGAACGCATGGCGCCCGCCGTCAGCGGGCGCGCAGGAGGTGGATCAGCGCGAGGCCGGCAACACCGGCTTGCGTACCACGCGGTACTCGCCTTCGACCACGGTCGGGTCGACCGGGCGGGCAACACCCGGCTTGCGCGAGGCCAGCAGCTTCCACGCCAGGCCGACCAGGATCATCGCCGCACCGACGAACACACCGATGAACACCATCGCGGCCAGGATCGCCAGGCCAAGCAGGCCCACGGCAACGCGCACCAGCGGGTGGCGCGGCTTGCGCGGCGCGAACAGGGTGCGGAACTGGTTGAAGGCGGATGCGCGATTGAACATGGCGGCTCGATAGGCTGGGATCAGCGAAACCAGAGTATCGGGACGCGCCACTGTCATTGAGTGAAAAACTCGTTAAATATAGCCTGTGCTTATTACGGATCAATGACTTGTGTTCATGTCGCAGCCAGTCACCTGAGTGGGCATGCGACAATGCGGGTTTACCTTACGAGCCTTCGCCATGACTGCCGCTGCTGCCCTGATCGCCCTGGATGCCATTGCCGATGGCGCGTTTGCCGAGGTCGAAGCGGTGGTCGATGGCGATGCCGAATCGCTGGTGCTGTACCGCGATGGCGCGCAGGTGCGCGCATTCCTGAACATCTGCCCGCATGCCGGCCGCCGCCTGGACTGGGCGCCGGGGCAGTTCCTGAAGAGCCGCGAGGGCCACCTGGTGTGCGCCGCGCATGGCGCGTCGTTCGCGCTGGACAGTGGCGACTGCATCGCCGGCCCGTGCAAGGGCGACCGCCTGCGCGCGGTGCCGATGGACGTGCGCGACGGGCAGGTCTACCTGGCCTGAGGCCGGCTAGAGGGCGGATCCGTTTTCCGGAGGAAAACGGCTCTGACCCCATCACGCCAGGAGCAGTCGAGCATGGCTCGACGCTACAAAAGCCGTGTCGACCAAGGTCGACACCTACCAAAGCGATGCACGACGCCGTTCTGACAGATCGCCGCAACCTGCCATGCCACCGAATGCCAGCCTTTGACGTTGACGTTGATTCGGCGGGTGCAGGGCGCAGCCCTGCCAACAAACCCCAACCCTCAGAACATCAGGTTGATCATCAGCACCACCACGCAGGTGTAGATCAGCGACAACGGGCCGCCGACCCGCCACATCTCGCGCGGGGTGTAGTTGGCCGGGCCGGTGATCATCGAGATCACCGGGTTGGAGGCCGTCATCAGGTTGTTGGACGCCGACAGCGCCACGATCAGCGCGAACGCGGTCGGGTTGCCACCCGCCGCCAGTGCCAGGTTCACCGCAATGGGGACCATCACGATGGTCGCGCCCACATGGCTGATCACCAGCGAGAACGCCGTGGTCAGCAGCGCCAGCGCCACCTCCAGCACCCACACCGGAATGCCGGTCGGCAGCTTGTCGATGGTATGGCCGGCTACCCACGCGGCCGCACCGCTGGAGTCCATCGCCCAGCCGAGCGGAATCAGCCCGGCCATCATGAACACCGTCTTCCAGTTGATCGAGGCATAGGCCTCGTCCATGCGCAGCACGCCGGTCAGCAGCATGCCGGCCACGCCGGTCATCAGCGTCAGCGCCACCGGCAGCTTGCTGGTCAGCGCGATCAGGATGGTCAACGCGAAGATCGCCATCGCGATCTTGAACTTGTGCGGGCGCTGCTCGCCGGTCGGGTAGTCGGTCACCACCACGAAGTCGCGGCTCTTGGCAGCCTGCGCCAGGTCGGTCCAGATGCTGTGGAACACCAGCATGTCACCGGCGCGCAGCTGCACGTCACGCACGTCCTCGCGGATCACCTGCTTGTCGCGGTTGATCGCCAGCAGGCTGATGCCGCGCTCCTTGCGCAGGCGCAGGTCGGCCGCACTCTTGCCGATCACGTTCGAGGTCGGCGGCACCACCGCCTCGGAAATGCCGGCGCGGCTGGGGTTGAACAGGTCGCCCAGGTGCTTCAGGCGCGAGGACATGCGCAGGAACTGGTTCTGCGCGAAGTCGCTGATCTGCTGGCGCGGGCCCATCGCACCGAGCACGCTGCCGACCCAGATGCGCATCTCCGCCGGCGGCGCCAGGCGGGTGTCATTGCCGGTCTTCAGGGCCAGCAGCAGTGGCGCATCGTGCAGGGTCTCGGCCTCGCCCAGGGTCATGCCGACCAGCGGGCTTTCGGCGCTGACCACCAGCTCGAACACATCGCCTTCGATGCCGTAGGTCTTGGCAAAGTAGCTCTCGGTTCGCGCCGGGGTGACCCCGTCGTTGACCAGGTTTTCTTCCTCGATCAGCTTGCGGTCGCCGTAGTAGCGGAAGTACAGCAGCGAGGCGACCAGCAGTGCCACGCCGATCGGCAGCGGCGCGAACATGCGCAGCGGCTCGATGGTGGCCAGGCCGGAGGGCAGGTTGTTGTTGGCCGAGGCCAGCAGATCGTTCAGCAGGATCAGCGGCGAATTGCCGACCATGGTCAGCGCGCCGCCCATCACGATCGCCGCCGAGATCGGCAGCAGCAGGCGCTGCATCGTCAGCCCGGTGCGCGCTGCCAGTCGCGAGGCGACCGGCAGGTACAACGCCATCACCGACGGGTTCTGCATGAAGGATGAGTTCAGGCCGGCGATGGCCGTGGTCATCATCAGCAGCCGCTGCTCGACACCGTGGCCGCGCCGCAGCAGCCAGGCGGCCAGCCGGTTCAGCGCCCCGGTGCGGTCCAGACCCGCACCGAGGATGGTGGTGGCGATGATGCTCATCACCGCGTTACCGGAGAAACCGCCGAAGATTTCCTCCGGCGCGATCAGTCCGGTGACACCGAGCACCACCAGCACCACCAGCGCGACCACGTCGGCGCGGATGCGCTCGAACAGGAACATCGCCATCGTGAAGCCGACCAGCCCGAGCACGAGCTTCATGTCGTTGGTCAGCGTCAGCGCGGTATCCATGTGGGGCGCGGCGTCCTCAGGCGATCGTCAGGTGCGGTCGTACAGCAGGTCCCAGACGCCATGGCCGAGCTTCTGGCCGCGGGTCTCGAAGTGGGTCTGCGGGCGCCAGTCCGGGCGCGGCACGCTGCCACGCGGGCCGGCACGGTTGACCAGGCCGGCGGTGGCATCGAGCACATCCCACATCTGCTCGGCGTAGTCTTCCCAGTCGGTCGCGCAGTGCAGGCGGCCACCCGGGCGCAGCTTGCGCACCAGCAGTTCGGCGAACGCCGGCTGCAGCAGGCGGCGCTTGTTGTGGCGCTTCTTGTGCCACGGGTCCGGGAAGTAGATGCGCACTTCATCGAGCGCGCCGTCGGCGATCTCGTTCTGCAGCACTTCCACCGCATCGTGGTGGTACAGGCGCACGTGGTCGGCGTTGTCGTCGGCCAGCGCGTTCAGCAGACGGCCCACGCCCGGGGCGTGCACCTCGATGCCGATGTAGTCGCGCGACGGGTCGTGCTGGGCGGCGAAGCTAAGCGCGGCACCGTTGCCGAAGCCGATTTCCAGCACCTTGTGTGCCGGGCGGCCGAAGGTGGCGTCCAGGTCACGCAGCTGGCCGTTGTAATCGATGCCGAAGCGCGGCCAGCGTTCGTCGAACGCGCGCTGCTGGGCAGGGGTGAAGCGGCCCTGGCGCAACACGAAGCTGCGCACCTCGCGGCGGCCCTCGCTCACGGTGAAGGGCTTGGGCGGGGCCTTGGAACCGGCGCTGTCAAAAGGATTGGTCATCAGCCGATCAGCCCATCCACCGGCGAGGAGGCGCTGGCGTAGCGCTTGCGCGGGATGCGCCCGGCAAGGAAGGCCTCGCGACCGGCCTCGACCGCCTTGCGCATCGCACTGGCCATCAGCACCGGGCTGCGCGCACCCGCAATGGCGGTGTTCATCAGCACGCCGTCGCAGCCCAGCTCCATCGCGATCGCCGCATCCGAAGCGGTACCGACGCCGGCATCAACGATGATCGGCACCTTGGCGTCTTCGATGATCTGCAGCAGGTTGTACTTGTTCTGGATGCCCAGGCCCGAGCCGATCGGCGCGGCCAGCGGCATCACCGCAGCGCAGCCGATCTCTTCCAGGCGCTTGGCCAGGATCGGGTCGTCGGAGGTATAGACCATCACCTCGAAACCGTCCTTGACCAGCTGCTCGGCGGCCTTCAGGGTCTGCATCACGTCCGGGTAAAGGGTCTTCTGGTCGCCCAGCACTTCCAGCTTGGTCAGGGTGTGGCCGTCCAGCAGCTCACGGGCCAGCCGGCAGGTACGCACGGCGTCCTCGGCGGTGTAGCAGCCGGCGGTGTTGGGCAGGATGGTGAAGCGCTCCGGCGGCAGCACGTCCAGCAGGTTCGGCTCGCCCGGGTTCTGCCCGATGTTGGTGCGGCGGATGGCCACGGTGACGATCTGGGCGCCAGCGGCCTCGGTGGCCAGGCGGGTTTCTTCCAGGTCCTTGAACTTGCCGGTGCCGGTCAGCAGCCGCGAGCCATAGGTCTTGCCGGCGATCACCAGCGAATCGGGGGAGACATGAACGTTCATGGCGCGATTATCGCTTATCCGCCTGAAGATGGGGTCACGCAGAGGGCGGGGTCGAGCGTGGGGTCAGATCCCTTTGCCATCGGCAAAGGGATCTGACCCCTGAACACCCGCGCAGGCCTCAGCCCCCGCCCAGCGCGTGCACGATCTCCACCACGTCGCCTTCGGCCAGGACGTGCTCGCCATGGCGGCTGCGGCTGACGATCTCGCCGTTGACCTCCACCGCCACCCGGCGCTGCAGCAGCTGCTCGGCCTGCAGCAGGTCGTGGAGGGTCGCCGAAGCGGGCAGGGTACGGGGTTCGCCGTTGAGCTGGATGTTCATCGCCGCATTGTCGCCGATGGCCTGCGCGGATCGGAACCCTTGCAAATTTCGTTGATCGCCAGCCCCGGCACAGCGTGGTCCAGCGCCCTCAGGCGACAATCCATGCGGCGGCGCAGCGTGAGCAAAACGCGGCGCAGTGGAACCATTCACCGTGCGCCGGCGTACGTCCGCCGGGTCCTCAACGATATCCCCACAGGAGTTTTTTACATGCTGCTCAGCAAACGCCCGATCCGCTCCCTGATGGCGGCCGCGATCGCGCTGGCCGCGCTTCCGGCCATGGCAGGCGAATCCCCCTATTCCAAGGCCGTGTTCTTCGGTGACAGCCTGACCGACGCTGGCTATTTCCGCCCGCTGCTGCCGGCCGATGTGCGTCCGGTGACCGGCCAGTTCACCACCAACCCGGGTTGGGTGTGGGCGCAGCAGGTCGCCAACTACTACGGCCTCAACGGCACGCCCAACGGCAATGGCCAGAACGGTGACAACTACGCCGTCGGCGGCGCCCGTGTATCGGCCGACGAAGCGGGTGGCCTCGGAGCCATTCCGTCGCTGAAGTCGCAGGCGACCCGTTACCTTGCTGCGAATGGTGGCAAGGCTGACGCCAATGCCCTGTACACCGTATGGGGCGGTGCCAATGATCTGTTCGCGGCCACGCGCGCAGCGGCCGGTGGTGCCTCGCAGGCCCAGGTGCAGGGCATCATCGGCGCCGCGGTCACCGACCAGATCGCGCTGGTGGGCGCCCTGAAGCAGGCCGGTGCCCAGTACGTGCTCGTGCCGAATCTGCCGGACGTGGGCATCACTCCGCAGTTCCGTGGCCCCAACGCCGCCGCCGCCACTGCACTGTCGGCCGGTTACAACAAGGCCCTGTACGGTGGTCTGAAGCAGGCGGGAATCGAGTTCATTCCGCTCGACACCTTCAGCATCCTGCGTGAAGTGACCGCCAACCCGGGCATGTACGGCTTCACCAACGTCACCAGCACCGCCTGCAAGATCGATCCGGCCAACTCGACGCAGAGCATCCTGACCTGCAACCCGACTAGCTACGTCAGCCCGGATGCGGCCAACACCTACCTGTTTGCCGATGGCGTGCACCCGACCACTGCCGGTCATCAGCTGCTGGGCCAGTACGCGGTCTCGGTGCTGGAAGGCCCGCGCCTGCAGCAGGTGCTGAGCCACTCGGCACAGACCATCGGCCGCTCGCGTGCCGACCAGGTCAGCATGCACCTGGGTGGTCGGCCGGCTGACGGCCTGTCCTGGTGGGGGGGCGTGCGTGGCGACCTGCAGCGCTACGACCACGCCGACCTGTACGACGGCCTGGCCCCGGCCGGCCTGTTCGGTATCGACTGGGCCCGCGACGGCATGGTGTTCGGCGGTTTCGCCGGCTTCGGCCGCCTCAGCGCCGACTTGGGCAACAGCCGTGGCGACTTCACCCAGAAGGACACCACCGCCGGTCTGTTCGCCGGCTGGTATGGCGACCGCATCTGGGTGAACGGCCAGGTCAGCTACACCTGGCTGTCCTATGACGTGAACCGCAAGGTCCAGCTGGGCCCGGCCACCCGTGAGCATGGTGGTTCGCCGGACGGCAGCAACCTGACCGCGGCCCTGAACGCCGGTTACGAGTTCGGCACCGAAGGCGGCTTCCGCCACGGCCCGATCGCCTCGGTGATCTGGCAGAAGGTGAAGATCGACGGCTACACCGAAAGCGCCGCGGCCGGCACCCTGGCCACCGCACTGGGCTATGACCGCCAGAACGTCGATTCGACCGTCGGCCGCCTCGGCTGGCAGGCCCGCTTCGATGGCGGCGCCGTCAAGCCGTACGCGCAGGTGACCTACGATCACGAGTTCGAGGACACCAAGCAGGCCAGCGCCTGGCTGCAGACCCTGCCGGAACTGGGCAACTACCGCGTGCCCGGCCTGAAGTTCGACAAGAACTACGCCACCGTCGTGCTGGGCGCCCGCACCGAGCTGTTTGGCCTGCAGAGCAACTTCGGCCTGAGCGCTTCGACCGGCCAGAAGCGCGCGCAGGACGCTACCCTGTTCGCCAACTTCAGCGGCACGTTCTAAGCAGCACCCGCTGGGGTCGGATCCCTTTCCGCAAGGAAAGGGCCCCGACCTGTTGCGCCGGGGGTCGGATCCGTTTCCGCCAGGAAACGGCTCTGACCCCATTGCGGCATGCTGCCATTGCGCAACACTGGCCCAACCGCATAGACTTTCACCGCGCACTGCGGGCGTAGCTCAATGGTAGAGCTGTAGCTTCCCAAGCTACTGACGTGGGTTCGATTCCCATCGCCCGCTCCATGTCTCCCAACGGTTTGCGCCGTCTCAGGCGCTCCGCTCCCGCTGCGCCGCTTCGCAGTCCATCGCATGGCAGTGGCGTTGCAAGCGTTCTTCTTTCGCACATGCATCCCGGTTGTGGTAGCCGATGGATGGCTTTGCCGTATTCGCCGTTCTACCCCGCCGTCAGGTTCAGTCGTGGCTGGGTTTGAAGTGCTAAAAGATCGTTAGCTGCTGGTTTTCATCACCACGTTGACTGGAGCGTCAATGATCGCTGCACTTGCGCCGCTCGGGCGGTGCCTTGATTTCTCAGGGCGCTCCGACCGCATCGAATTCTGGTCGTTTTCCCTGCTGGGCCTTCTGGTGGCGGGGCTCAGCTACAGCCTGATGAACATCGGCTACTGGCTGATCGGCACTGATCTGTTCGATTGGGAGCTGTCCCGGCAACTTGGGAAACTAGGACAGGTGTTGGCGATCATCGCACTCCTCGTCTTCCTTCCCCCGATGCTGGCATTGGCCGTGCGTAGACTGCACGACATCGACGAGTCAGGCTGGTACGTCGTGATTGCCTTCATTCCATTGGGTGTATTCGTTCTGTTTCCCGTCATGCTGCTTCCGGGCAGCGAAGAAGAGAATCGATTCGGCTGACATCACGTCTGCCAGTGCCGGAATGAAACGCATCACGGCATCTTCTCCGCCAGTCGCTGCGCATAGCCCTCGGTAAACAATTCCGCCAACGCCTGCCGCTGCGATGTGTCGATCGCGCGCGAGGCGCTTGACGTGGGTTCGATTCCCATCGCCCGCTCCACATCAAGTTTCCAGGGGCCTCCACCAACTCCTTGCAAACTAGTGATCTGATTGGGTTTTTCCTCACCCCCCTCAGTTCAGTGACTTCCAGCGAAAACCACTGACTACCAGCTCCAACCGGCACATTAAGTGGTACATCAATACGGCAGAGGTGCAGTTCGCATTGTTGCTGGAGGAGGAGCCACGGTACCGGAATGAACATCGCTTCCAACTCGACCTTCCAGGAGTTAGACGCCATGTTCATCGACGTCATGGTCCGCCAGGCCCGGGCCACTGGCAAACCCTACGCCCTCGCTGATTTTGACAGGCTGTCCCTGTTTGTCTCATCTGGCGGAACCAGGAACTGGTACTTCCGCTACACCTGGTTGGGCAAGCGAGCCCGGATCTCTCTCGGGACCTACCCTGAGCTGACGCTGCGCGAAGCGCGTAAGCTGCGTGACTAGGCGCGTGCGCTGGTCGCCAAATGTGTCAACCCACGGCTGGAACGCAATCTTTAACGACAGGCCCCCGGCTTGCCACCGAGAACACATTCAAGGCGGTCTATGAGAAGTGGATGGAACACCGCCGTCTGTCGCTCGAGGGAGGCCGCCAGACCACGGCGCCCATCATCCAGCGGATCTTCACCAAGGACATCTTCTCCTACCTGAAGCGCTACACCGACTACGAGATCACCCGGCCCATGCTGCTGGAGGTGGTCGCCCGCATCGAAAAGCGCGGGTCGCTATCGGTGGCCGAGAAGGTGCGGACCTGGCTCAAGCAGCTGTTCGACTACGCCATGGTGGTCATTCCGGCCATGCAGCCCAATCCTGCGACCGACCTGCGCGTGGTAGCCATCCCACTGCCGCCGGTGGCGCGCCCCCCCTCCTTCTTGCGGATGGCCGAGTTGCCGACGTTTCTTCAGGCGCTGCGCAAGTACCACGATACCCAGAAGGCCTGCTGACCGCCCGCTTGCTCCTGCTGACGCGCGTGCGTACGGGCGAGCTTCGCCTGGCCACGCCCGACCGGTTCGACTTGGAGCGCGGTCTGCGGATCATCCCGGTCGCCTCGCTCAAGTAGCGCAAGTTGCTCACAAAGAAGCGGCGCAAGCGCGTGACGGACATTCCGCCCTACATCGTGCGACTCTCGGCCCAGGCTCGGGAAATCGTCTGTTTCATGTTTGAACAGTTCAAACCCGCCCAGCAGTACCTGTTCTCCGGTGCCAAGCGCATTACCGACCGGATGAGCGAAAATACCGTCAATGCCGGGCTTAACCGCCTGGGCTATGAAGGCCGGCTCACCAGCCATGGCATGCGGGCCACGCTCTCAACGGCGCTCAACGAACTGGGCTATCCCAATATCTGAGTCGATGCCCAGCTTTCCCATTCCGATCCCAACCGCATCAGCGTCACCTACAACCACGCCGAGTACCTCAAGCAACGGGGGATGATGAAGCAGGATTGGACCGACCGACTAGACCTGTTCGAGTAGTATCAGGTCGAGGTCGCCAACATGCACCCGACGATCCACCTTCAGGGCGTACCGATCATTGCGGGGCAGCAGACCCAGCTATTGCATGCACCGGCTGAAAACGCAGCCATCACGCTGGTCACCCCCACCGAGCAGGCGATGACCCTGGCCACTCCCGAGTCCCAGCGGTTGTCAGCCGTGGTGATGCCAGATTACACAAAGCCCAAAATCTCGGACCTGCAGCGCGGGCGGCTGGAACTCCTGGAGACCTTCGAGCATTCCGAAAATCTGGTGGTGGCTGAGTGCGCAAGGATGGTTGGGAAATCGCGGAAGTGGGTCACCTACGAAATCCAGGCGGGGAATCTGCTGGCGCTCCAGTTCGGCAACAAAGGGCAGCGCGTGCCGGAGTGGCAGATGGACCCGCTGAATCGCCGCCTGGTCCAGAAAGTCATCCGACGGACGCCCCGCGCAGATATTGATTTACCACACCCCTCTGGAAGCGGTCGCAGGCCAGGGCCTAGACCTTGTGGCAGACCTGGTGCTTGAACACTGCAGCCGTAGCGAATCTACCGGCTTGCGGCCTGATTTGGGCTACTACAACTAGGCCTTGGCCTGACACACTTCCCAGCCGCTCAGTGGCGACGCGGCTGAGATACACCCCGATGTCACGCCGGGGAAGGCGTTATCGAGTGCTTCGTGCGGTGCGAGGTGAGGCCACCGGCCCGACCTAGCAGAAGAGCCGCAGCACCGCCTCCTTCACACTTGCTCCGGCATCGGGTGAATCCAGCATCCAGGGCTTTCGCAGTCGAAGAAGTCCACCTGGACCGGCCCCAGATCATCTTGAATCGTCTGATAGGCGTAGTTGCAGTAGACCTGGTCGTTGCCAAGCACCGATACCGCAACCCGCTGGATACCACTGTTGCGCATGCGCTGCAGCAAATGCCGGTCATGCTCGCCAATCCCCCAACCGAATAGCGTCAACGCCTGCCGCTGCGAAGTCAGCACCTCTCGATACACCGTCGACAGGTAATAGCTGTTCTGGATCGAGGAAACCTTCTGCGTCTTCGTCCCCTCGCTGACAAACAGCGGGACAACACGCTCGCTTCGCCACTCGTCCAGGATCGCCTCCAGCAGGCGGCCTCCGCCGGCATGAACCTTGAACTCTTGCTCCACGGCATCGCGGCATAGGGCCAGACTGCCATGGGGATAAAACACCAGCGTGTTGGTTTTCTCCTTGTAGAGTTCGCGGTACTTCTGCCAGTCATCATCGAATCTGGCGTGCCTGAGAAAGCAGTCCTTGAAGGTATGGCGATCATCAACGTTGAGCCCAAAGGTCATCGTCCAATAGACCAGCAGGTCGTAATTGAGCGACAGGACCGTATCGAACGACTTGAGGAACTGGTACATGAGCGGGAGATGGGCTTGCACCTCGCCGTGCTCTGGATGGACCGCTCGAACGGCTTCAATCAAGCAGTCCCGAACATGCAGGTAAGCTGCCCGTGTACGCTCGTCGGGAATCTGCAACGACTTGTTGACGGTGGTGGCCTGCCAAACCAGCCGCAGGACCAGCTCGAAATCTTGCGTGCCGAAAAAATCGAAAAGGCGGCCCACATCCTCTGTAAGCAGACCGTCTTGCTGGGCGTGGTCGAGCAATGAGCCGTAAGCAAAGCGGCGCGACACGGCGATACTTGCCCCGTTCCCAAGCACAATCGTGCCACGGTGGTACTGTTCGGCAATCTCGGCCCATCGAGCAACCTGATGCGGCATGTCGGCTCCCTCCTGTTTTTCTGGTGAGGGGATGATATCCGATCGGTTTGCAGCCCACTATTATCGTGCCACCTGCGTATCCAACAAATCCAAGGATGAGTGAATGAAGGACTACTTCAGTGATCGTGAGCACGGAGCCCGCCCCAGAACGGAACAGGAAATGACTCCGACAGCCTGGGCCGGCATCGTTGCGCTCGTGGAAGCCTTGGCCAATGGCGGTGCCTTCGGGCATAGCTATCCGGAGCAATGTGCAGATGGAGGGGTGTGCGGCAACGACATTCAGCTCCTGAACGGCGCCATTGAGGCCGAACTTCATGGTCTGTCGTGGCCATTGCAGACCCAGCACGATCGTGAGCCAGAAAGCTACCGACGCGAAATGGCGCCATGGTGCCCGCCCACACTGCTTGCCCTGGACCTAATTGAGTTCGTCTGGCGCAAGGTCGCCAAGCCCATCCAAATCGGCAAGTACCATGAGTACGCTCGGCATTATCACCTGACGTTCAACCAAGATGGTGGGCGAACCGAGTTTCGCGAGGAAGTGAACCTTATCCTTGCCCGCAACGGATTGGCATATGAGCTGACCGCCTACGGGAGCATTCGTCGCTTGCTACCCGCGGTAATTGGCGAGGCCTTGGCCAGGACGTACTTTCGTACTGGGGAGCGAACTTTGGACGTCCTGTTGGAGGAGAGTTGCGTGAAGTTCTCCGATCCTGATCCACTCATCCGTCGCGAGGCCCTGGAACGCTTATTCGACTCATGGGAGAGAATCAAGTCCATGGCCGACGACAACGACAAGGCGAAGTCCATCGCGATCATCCTAGACCGGTGTGCCACGGAGCCCGAATTTCGGAAGATGCTGGATGCAGAGGCGCGCGAGCTTACGAGAATAGGCAACAGCCATCTGTTCCGTCACCACGAGATGAAGCAGACGCCTGTCGTCGATGTGCAGCAGGTGGACTACCTGTATCACCGCCTGTTTGCGATGGTCGAACTTGTCATTCGTAAGAACGCACCTCGCTAAGGCGCGAGCGCATCACTCAGCTCATCCGTACCTGGACTCAAGAGATTCTGCCTAGGAGCCACTTGTGGGAACCATTATTGACCTGACCGTTGGAGGTCTCGAAGTCGATTGGAGCAAGAACTACAAGGGGATTGATCACGGTGATCTATTCCAAGAGCAGGATCGGGAACCGGATGGGGAGTTCAGACGCCCCTTGCGCACGATCGTCCCCCGCCTGGAGCTTCTCGGCTATCGCATAGAGACGGTCCGCCATCTGTATGAGCAAATGGCAAAGCAATGGGGGGAGGACCAAGCCGATTTCGATGATGCGGATCCAAGGGGTGCGGAGCCTTTGAGTTTTGAAGAGCTGCTCGTATTTGTGAGAGCCCATCCCATCCAGGCATTGGACGACCGGTTTGTTGAAGAGTTGGACGCTGGGAAGATGCGTGGCCGTTTTGACGGCTCCGAGATCGTGGCGCGGATCCCTGCGAATCCTGATCACGCCTCTAATGCTTACTCCGAGCGCAGCTACTTCGGTGTGCTAATCGATTTTTTACCCGCCTACGCCGTCCTAAGGCTGCTTGCCGAAAACCCCGCGAACTTGGATCTGAGCGTCATCTGGCGCTACGGCCCATTGGTTGAGGCCGGCTGGGCCGATGCCTCGGACTTCGTACCCTGTACCCGCCGGGAGCAAACGGTTTTGATTGCCACCGAGGGTTCATCGGATGTGCACATTCTGAAGCTTGCAATTAAGCTGATTCGCCCTGAGGTCGCGGACTTCTTTCGATTCATCGACGTGAGCGAGCGACATCCCTTTTCAGGCACCGGCAGTCTCGTGAAGTTTGCTGAAGGCCTAGCCAAGATCGATGTGCAGAACCAAGTCCTGGTTGTCTTAGACAATGATGCAGAGGGGATGGATGCACTGGAAGCCATAAAGCGCTTCAGACTCCCCAGTAACATGCGTGCATTGTGCCTCCCTGAGCTCGATGAGTTTCGAGACTTCCCCGCTCGCGGCCCAGACGGGGTTACCAATAGCGATATCAATGGCCGAGCCGCCGCGATTGAATGCTATTTGGACCTGTCGCTGCCTAATCACGGTCCCGCGACCGTCGTATGGACCAACTACAAGGAAAAGCGAGAGGTTTACCAAGGGTCTCTGGAATTCAAGGACACTTATACGCGAGCGTTCCTGAATCAGACAGCCGAAAGCCTGCGAACAGGCACTTACGACGTTCGCAAGCTCCAATACGTACTGGATGCTCTCATCGAGGAAAGTAGCCTGCTAGCGGCCTCAGTGAGGACCACCTGCTGAAATGCGCCAATATGTGCCATGGCTTGCGACTAAGGCCGGCACTCTGGCGCGGGCTTTCGGTCGGCCGATAAGCGACGCCAAACGGCGCAGTGCACGCACAGTGTCACTTATCCATCGCATCTTCACTGGTGCGCTCAAGCGCTTCCTTGTATTGCATCAGATCGGCAAACCTCACCCTGCGGTGCTTGCCGGTCCGATGAAATGCCAACACCCCATGTTCGAGCAGCTTGACGAGATGGGGCGGGACACATTGAGCAGATCTGCAGCCTCCAGCGTGGTCAGTTTCGCATTGCGAACTGACCATGTGGCGCATGGGTCGTGGCGCTTCGCGGAGCCATTCGACATCACCCAATGCCGGAGCAAAGAGCGAGAATCAAAGACCCGCCTGTCCGAGGAAGACGGGCCGATCACTGATGTGCCGATGCTGCTGGCGCGGGAACTGTACTTTGCATGGGATCGGGATCAGGCATTGTCCGTCCTAGCCGAGGCGCACGCTGCAGTTTCGCGTTGGCGGGAATCGCCCTAGGTGCCGATGTTGGATTGCGTACAAAACGAACTGGATGAGTTCGTAGCTGGAGTGAGGTTTTCTTTAATTATCATATAGTTGCGTGCGAGTTTAAATTCCCATCGCCCGCTCCAATCACGCCACGCGCGTAGACAGAAGGCCGCTCATCAGCGGCCTTCTTCATTTCTGATTAGTTTCATATCCACGGCCATACGCGCCCGGTTAGCGTTGCCGCATTTCCTACACGGAAGCAGCGCATGGAAACGAAGGACGACGTCGTCGGCAGCCTTCATGAGATCTACAAGAACTCCGGTGCCGGCACCTCCCGCCAGCTGGCGGCAGTGCGCGCACTGGGTCGCGCCGGTGGGCCGAAGGCCGCGCAGCTTCTGTGGCAGATCTATGAGGGGACCTCGGCCGGATCGGTCACGCAGATGGCCTGCATCGCAGCGCTGGGTGAATCCGCGCGCGGGTTCTGAAGCGGACCCAGCCCGCATGGTGATGCGGGCCTGTGGTGTATCCGGCGACGGTTACTCTTTCGCCGGAATCGTCGCCGCAGGAGCCGGCCACTACCGGCGCAGGCGGCACGGGCCAGGCATCATCCACCCGCCACACGCCCGCGCTATGCTTCGCGCCTGCCGACCGATCCCACCGCGATGAAGCTCGCCATCCTGTCCCGCAACAGCTCCCTGTATTCCACCCGTCGGCTGGTCGAGGCGGCGCGCGCGCGCGGCCACACCGTGCGCATCCTGGACCCGTTGCGCTGCTACATGCGCATCGCCGCCGATGGCTTTTCCATGCACTACAAGGGCCGGCCAATGACCGGCGTGGACATGGTCATTCCGCGCATCGGTGCCTCGATCACCCGCTACGGCACCGCGGTGCTGCGCCAGTTCGAGCTGATGGGCGCGCGCACGCCCAATCCGTCCGACGCCATCCTGCGTTCGCGCGACAAGCTGCGCGCGCACCAGCTGCTGGCGGCCAAGGGCATCGACATGCCGGTCACCGTGTTCGGCGACAACCCCGACGACACCGTCGACCTGCTGTCCATGCTGGGCCCGCCGCCGCACGTGGTGAAGCTCAATGAAGGCACCCAGGGGCGCGGCGTGATCCTGACCGAGAAGGCCAGTGCCTCGCGCGGCATCGTCGAAGCGCTGCGCGGCCTGTACGCCAACTTCCTGATGCAGGAATTCATCGGCGAGGCCAAGGGGGCCGACCTGCGCTGCTTCGTGGTGGGCGACCAGGTGGTGGCGTCGATGCAGCGGCAGGCACCGGAGGGCGACTTCCGCTCCAACCTGCACGCCGGGGGTACCGCCGTGGCGGCCAAGGCCAGCCGTGCCGAGCAGCAGGTGGCGGTGCGTTCGGCCAAGGCGCTGGGCCTGTCGGTCTGCGGCGTGGACCTGATCCGTTCCGCGCGCGGCCCGCTGGTGCTGGAGGTCAACTCCACGCCCGGGCTGGAAGGCATCGAAGCGGCCTGCGGGGTCGACGTGGCGACACGCATCATCGAGCACGTAGAGAAGATCAAAAAACCCTGATTATCCATGGGGTTATGATTCTCACCGGCAAATGATCCGGGCCTTTAACGAGGCTTTAATCGGATCGGGCGTAGGCTTCAGCGAACCGCAGCTCTGCCTCTCAGCAGGATCGGTATCGGGATACGACTTCAGGCCCAGGCGGGTGCACCGTCTGGGCCTTTTTTATGCCTGTCGGCCCCATGCCCAAGGTCTCTTGTGGAGGCCGCGTGACGGTCGTAGAGTTGGCCCTTCGTTCCGGGATGGATCGGGAGGTTGGCGATGTACCGCATCATGATGATCGCGTTGCTGCTGGGCCTGTCTGGCGCTGTTGCCGCCAAGCCGGAGAAAGTGGCTGTACAGATGGACCGGCAGGGCTCGGTCGCCGAGCAGATGCGTCAGGTGGAAACCGCCCTGGCCGCCCCCGACTATGCCGAACTGTCCGCCGAGGATCGCGGCCAGGTGCAGCAGTCGCTGTCGCGTATCCGCCAGCACATGGGCGAACGCCAGACCGTGCAGGAGCTGCCGCCGCAGCTGCAGGCCGAGGTCTTCAACGAGCAGGAACGCATCAACACCCTGTTGGCGCGTGGCCATGAAGACAGCCGGCAGATCTGCAGGTACGAACGCACCACCGGCAGCAACATGCCCAAGAGCCGCTGCCTGACCGTGGCCGAACGGCGCCGGATCGAAGAGAAAGGCAAGGCGCTGATCAACGACCAGCGCAGCTACAACACGCTCAGCCCACCGCCCGCCGGGCGTTGACCGCACCGCCCTTCGGCCCATCGAGCGTGCTGTGACGGCGCATCGGTGGCACCGCAGGATCGATGTTCCACTCATGGAAGAACCTGGAGGTAACGATGCAGCGCATGACCCCCTTCGCCCTGATGTTGGGCCTGGCCCTGGCCACCACCGCCCACGCCAAGCCCGAGAAAGGGCAGGTGAAGTTCGACGCCAACGCACCGGTGGCCGAACAGATCCGCAACGTTGAGACGGCGATCAACAGCGAGGACTACAGCGAGATCGGGCTGGAAGACAAAAGCCGCGTGCAGCAGGCGCTGGGCCGCATCAAGATCAAGATGGGCGACCACGAACGCGTGGAGCAGGTCAGTCCGCAGGACCGCACCGAGATCTTCAACGACCAGGAAGTGATCAACACGATCATGACCCGCGCCCACGCCGACAGCCGCATGGTCTGCCGTCGTGAACGCACCACCGGCAGCAACATGCCGCAGAGTGTCTGCCTGACCGTGGCCCAGCGCCGCAAGGCGCAGGAAGACAGCCGCAAGGCGCTCAACGACAACCAGCGCTTCAACAACTACAAGCCCTGATCGCTGCCGGACCGATCGCATGCCGCCATCGGTCACCCTGCCGTGCGTCCCTTGTGGGCGCATCGGCGGAATCGTACAGTCGAGACCCTATTCATGGACGAACATGGAGCTCGTCATGTACCGCAATACGACACTTGCCCTGATGCTGTCGCTCGGCCTGGTAGCCACCGTGCAGGCCAAGGCGCAGAAGGACACCGTGCAGATGGATGCCTTCACCCCGGTGTCCGAGCAGATCCGCCGCGTTGAAACGGCCATGGGCAGCGAGGACTACAGCGAGATCGGGCTGGAGGACAAGAGTCGCGTGCAGCAGGCACTGAACCGGATCCGGATCAAGATGAATGGCCGGGAGAAGGTGGATGAGTTGGCCCCGCAGGAGCGCAACGACCTGTTCAACGAGCAGGAGATCGTCAACACCATCATGACCCGCGCCCAGGCCGACAGCCGCATGATCTGCCGCCGCGAGCGCCTTACCGGCAGCAACATGCCGACCAGCGTCTGCCTGACCGTGGCCCAGCGTCGCAAGGCCCAGGAAGACAGCCGCCGGGCGCTGACCGACCAGCAGCGCATCAGCCGCTGACCGCTCGCCGAGGGGGCTTTTGCCGGTGTCGGCCCTTCGGTACGAAATGTTAAGAATGGAACCTGTATCGTTCAGCAGGTAGACGTCGCGTCCACCCACGCAGGGGCATCCTGAGCGGGTGGGCCTGGCCCCCCGACGACCCTTCAAGAACCAGAGGTCCCAGTGCGCATTCTCGTAATCGAAGACAACAGCGACATCGCCGCCAACCTTGGCGACTACCTTGAGGATCGTGGCCACACCGTGGACTTCGCCGCCGACGGCGTGACCGGCCTGCACCTGGCCGTGGTCCACGAGTTCGACGCCATCGTTCTGGACCTGAACCTGCCGGGCATGGATGGCATCGAAGTGTGCCGCAAGCTGCGCAACGAAGCGCGCAAGCAGACCCCGGTGCTGATGCTGACCGCCCGCGACTCGCTGGACAACAAGCTGGCCGGTTTCGATTCCGGCGCCGATGACTACCTGATCAAGCCGTTCGCGCTGCAGGAAGTGGAAGTGCGCTTGAACGCGCTGTCGCGCCGCGGCAAGGGCGTGCAGACCCGCGTGCTGGAAACCGGCGACCTGGAATACAACCTTGACACGCTGGAAGTGCGCCGCCAGGGCAAGCTGCTGCAACTCAACCCGACCGCGCTGAAGATCCTGCAGGCCCTGATGGAGGCCGCGCCGGCCGTGGTCACCCGCCAGGAGCTGGAAACCCGCGTGTGGGGCGAGGAGCTGCCCGACTCGGATTCGCTGCGTGTCCACATCCACGGCCTGCGTGCGGTGGTCGACAAGCCGTTTGAAGTGCCGCTGATCCAGACCCGCCATGGCATCGGATACCGCATCGCCACCCCGGAAGCCTGATTCCGTGGCAACCAAGGGGGAGCGCCGGCGTTCGCCGTATCGGCGGCGCCTGCGCAGCCGCATCATCGTCTCGTTCGTGTTGTTGGGCTTCTGCCTGACGACACTGTTCGCGTTTGCCACCAACTGGGCCCGCATGCGCGTGGAAAACCAGCTGGTGGAAGACGTGATGAACCGCAACATCAACGAGTACGTGCGGCGGTTCTACGAGAGCCCGGATCGCAACCCCGACCTGCCCGTGCAGCAGATGCGTGCGCGCCTGATCAAGCCTGACAAGTTTGACGCGCTGCGCGAGGAAGAGCCGGACTGGTATGAGTTCAAGGATGGCCTGTACAACATGGGCGGCGTGGACGAGCGCGGCCAGCGCTATTCCTACAAGCTGGCCGTGCGCAAGACGCCCGACGCCTGGGCATTCCTGGCCTACGACATGACCGACAGCGTGCGCGGTGGGCAGCAGCTCAACCGCGCGCTGGTGCTGTCGGTGCTGGTGTTCAGCCTGTTGTCGCTGGTGCTGGGCTGGTGGTCGGCATCGAAGGTGATGAAGCCGGTCTCGGACCTGGCCGCGCGGCTGCGTGCCTATCGCGGCGGCACCAGTGATCCCGAGCCGCTGGCGCCGCGGTTCCCCGACGACGAAGTGGGGCAGCTGGCGCAGGCGCTGGATGATTATTCGTCGCGACTGACCGAAGTGGTGCAGCGCGACCGCGAGTTCAATGCCGACGTCAGCCACGAACTGCGCACGCCGCTGGCGGTGATCCGTGGCGCCACCGAACTGCTGCTGACCCGGCCCGGCCTGGATGAGAAGGTGCTGCAGCGGCTACAGCGCATCCAACGCGCCGAACAGCAGTGCAGCGACCTGATCGGCGCGCTGCTGCTGCTGTCGCGCAACGAGCGCGGGCAGGGCACCAGCAACGTCGCGCGCGTGGCCGAACAGCTGCTGGACGCCCACCGCGCCCAGCTGGGTGGCAAGCCGCTGGAGCTGGCGCTGGAAGGCGAGCGCAACCTGGTGATCGATGCGCCGGAGGCGGCCTTGTCGGTGGCGCTGGGCAACCTGATCGGCAACGCGGTGAAGTACTCGCAGGATGGCGAAGTGCGCGTCTTTGTCGGCAGCAATTCAGTGTCGGTGACTGACAGCGGCCCGGGCCTGAGCGAAGAAGACGCCGCCAAGCTGTTCCAGCGCGGCTATCGCGGCACCCATGCCGGCCATTCGCAGGGTGGTGGCATCGGCCTGTCGATCGTCAGCCGCCTGTGCGATCTGTACGGCTGGCAGGTCAGCGTGCGCCCCGGTGGCGAGCGCGGCGTGATCGCCACGCTGACGTTCTCGCCGAAGCCGTTGTAAGGGCCCCTGCTTGGGTGGGTGCTCCACTTGTAGAGCCGAGCCTGCGCTCGGCTGCCGTGGCTTCCCGAAGCCGAGCATGGGCTCGGCTCCACAGCGGGTTCGTGTCGCGCCCTCTGTCGCTTGTGCCACCGAATTCCCCTCGCAGGAAGGATGGGCCAGAAGCCCAACACGACATCACCGTGACCGTTGCCACGTAGCGCGCGTGTCCGCATGCACGCATTCGTACACCCAACAGCGGCTTGAGAATTTCCTTACAGATCACAGCGCTGCGTGATGGCCAGATGGGGCGGCCGGGGCAGGTGCCCTGGCCGGGATTGGCGTCCTGAAAAAAACCAACATTCAGCTCTCTTCGACGGCCCCTCGGCCAGTCGTTGAAAATGCACCGCGTGCCTTGCTTCGGCGGGCGGTGCGTGGGGATTCATCAGAATCCGCTGGAGTATTTTTGCTGAATGTCGGATCTCCGGTACGCCAACCCGCACCGTCCGCCACCTCGCATCCGCAGGTGGCTCGTCGTCTGCGAGGAGATTCACCATGTCCGCACGCCCCGTGTTCCCCCAACTGTACGCACTGATCGGCGAAGCCGCTGACCTGCTGCCGGCCGACGTCGCCGCGCGCATCGAAACCCTGCTCGATGATCCGAAGGATCTGCTGCCTGCGCTGCTTGCCCGCATGGACGGCCGCGATGCCGCCGACGGCCGGCGACTGGAAGCGCAGGGCCTCAGCCCTGCCCAGGCGGCCACCATGGCCGGTCTCAGCCGCACCCTGGCCGGCTTGAATGCACTCATGCAGGTGCTGCACGCCGCCGAAGCCGCCCGCGAACAGGGCGGTGCCCACCAGCAGCTGAGCCCGGATGTCGTCGACGGCCTGCTGCTCGGCGCACGAGAACTGGCCCGTTATGCCCGCCTGCAGCTGGAGTAGGTCCACGCCACGCGTGAATGCAGAACGCTTTGTAGAGCCGAGCCCATGCTCGGCTTGATGATCGCAGCCGAGCGTGGGCTCGGCTCTACAGCAGTTCCGCGCTGGTGCAGGGTAAATCGCCGCAATGCGTGGATGCGTGTGGTAGTGCCGGCCGCTGGCCGGCAACCAAGCCTCAACCCCCAGCCAACCCCAGATACCGCTCATGCAGCGCTTCCACCTGCGCCTGCAGCTCTTCCGGGTGACCATCGTTGACCACCACATCATCGGCAAGTGCCAACCGCTGCGTGCGGCTGGCCTGGGCGGCGATCATCTTGTCGGCCAGCGCGGCGTCGATGCCGTCGCGCTGCATCAGCCGGGCGTGCTGCACGGCTTCGGGCGCATCCACCAGCAATACCCGGTCCAACCACGGGTAGGCCTGCCGCCCACCGACCTCGGTCAGCAACGGAATGGCGGCAATCGCATAGGGGCTGGCGGCCTGCTCGCACTGCTGTTGCATCAGCAGACGGATGGCCGGGTGGGTGATCGCTTCCAGCGCCGCCCGTTCGGCCGGGTCGGCGAACACGTGGGCCCGCAGGCGTGCCCGGTCCAGGCTACCGTCCGCCTGCAGCATGCCGGCGCCGAAGCGCTCGGCGATACGGTCCAGGGCCGGGCTGCCGGCGGCAACCACCGCGCGGGCGGCCAGATCGGCGTCGGCCACCACGATGCCCAGCGCGTCGAAGCGCCGGGTCACCTCGCTCTTGCCGGCGGCAATGCCGCCGGTCAGGCCAACCACATAGCGGCTCATGGGGATTCCCCTCAGCGCAGTCCGCTCAACACCAGGTACTGCTCCACCACGGGCGCGCCCCACATGAAGTACAGCCAGCCCGCGATCGCCAGGTAGGGGCCGAACGGGATCGGCGTGGCGCGGTCACGGCCCCGGGTGTACAGCCAGATCGAGCCGATGATGGCGCCCAGCACCGACGACAGCAGGATGATCGGCAGGATGCCCTTCAGCCCGCACCAGGCGCCGAGGGCGGCCAGCAGCTTGAAATCGCCGTGGCCCATGCCTTCCTTGCCGGTCAGCTGCTTGAACAGCCACCAGACCATCCACAGCGACAGATAGCCCACCGCCGCGCCGACCAAGGCAGGCTTGGCCGGCATGTACAGGTTGTCGATGTTGCCTATCAGGCCCAGCCACATCAGGGACAGGGTCAACTGGTCGGGCAGCAGCTGGGTGCGCAGGTCGATGCCAGACAAGGCGATCAGGAAGCAGGTCAGCACGATGGCGCCGAAGCCCTGCCAGCCGAAGCCGAACTGCCAGACGCAGGCCAGCACCAGCACCGAGGTCAGGGCCTCGACCAGCGGGTACTGCAACGAGATCGGCGCCTTGCAGTGGCGGCACTTGCCGCCCTGGATGATCCAGCTGAACAGCGGGATGTTCTCGTACCAGCTCAGCTTGTGCTTGCAGTGCGGGCAGTGCGAGGGCTCGACCACGATCCCCGGTGGCGGGGGTTCGTAGAAGTCCGGTTCCTCCAGGACCTCGCGCGCATCGCGCTTCCACTGCCACTCCAGCCGCTTGGGCAGGCGCAGGATGACGACGTTGAGGAAACTGCCCAGCAGCAGCCCCAGGGCGGCCGCGGCGGGGTAGCCGAGGCCGGGATGCTGGTCGAGAAATGCCATGTAGTGATTATCCGACGACGGAAGCGAGCTTGAAGATCGGCAGGTACATGCCGATGACCATGCCGCCGACGATGGTACCAATGATCACCATGATCACAGGTTCCAGCAGGCTGCTCAGGGCGTCAACGGCATTGTTGACCTCCTGCTCATAGTACTCGGCCACCTTGAACAGCATGGCGTCCAGGGCGCCCGCCTCTTCACCGATGCCGGTCATCTGGATGACCATGTGCGGGAACAGGGCGGTCTGCTTCATGGCCATGTTGACCGGGTAACCGACCGACACGTCGTCGCGCATGCGCAATACGGCATGCTCGTAAACCGTATTGCCGGTAGCGCCGGCCACGATACTCAGTGCCTCCACCAGTGGTACGCCCGCCTTGAAGGTCACGGCGGTGGTACGGGCAAAGCGGGCGATCGAGCTGTTGTGCATGATCTGCCCAATGACCGGCAGCTTCAGTATCAGCCGATCTATGCTGTGCTGCAGTTTCGGTGAACGCTTATAAGCGGCGATGAAGCCTACTACCGAGCCAATGATGACCAGCAGGATCAGCCACCACCATGAGACCATGAATCTAGACATGTTGACGATCAACTGCGTGAACGCCGGCAAGTCTGCACCGAAGCCTTTGAATACGTCTTCGAACTGCGGTACGACCCAGACCAGCAGGATGCCGCTGACCAGCAGGGCAACCGCAAGTACCATCGCCGGGTAGAACATCGCCTTCTTGATCTTGCCCTTCAGCGCCTCAATGTTCTCTTTATAGTTGGCAACAGTGTCCAGCACCGTCTCCAGGACACCGGCGCCTTCACCGGCCCGTACCAGGTTGCGGTAGAGCTCGTCGAACTGTACCGGGTACTTGCTGACAGCCTCATAGAGCGACGAGCCGCCCTCGATGTCGGTGCGCAGGCCATCCACCATCTTCTTCATGCGCGGGTTCTTGTGCCCGTTCGCGATGATGTCCAGCGACCCCACAATGGGTACGCCTGACTTCATCATGGTGGCCATCTGCCGGCTGAAGAAAGCGATTTCCTTGGGTGTGATCTTGCTCCCGGCCGCGCCAAACAGCGGCTTGGGCTTGGGTTTGACCACGCCGGGATTTATGCCCTGGCGGCGTAGTTCAGCCCGCAGCAGGTTCGCGTTCTTCGCGGCCTGCTCCCCTTTCATCTTCACGCCCCGCTTGTCGGTCCCCTCCCAGACAAACGGCTGCAGTTCCGTGGTGCTGCGCGCCACGGGCTCCTTCTTGATCGCACTGCGACTGACAGACATATCGGCTCCCCAAGACCCGCCATCCCCAGGCGGGCGTCTAGCCGTCGATGGTAGCGGGTTCATGCCCGTCTGGGCAGTTGCCAAGGGGCCCATGATGCGAATTCGTGCCGGTTGCCGGCCAAAGGTGACGCACTGCGTCACATTGCCGCGTCCATCGCAGATTCGCATCCGGGGGGTTCCCATCCGTGAAATAGCTGCCATCATGGGCGCGGGGAAATCCAGGGGGAGGCGTGCCGGGGTTGGCACGCAACCTGCGTTGATCCACCCGCAGGGGGCAGGACCCGCTCAGCTGGCCGCTGGTCAGACCGATCCTGACTTCTGAAATCAACCACCACTTATCTTGGGGATGTACCAAATGAAGAACCAGAAGGGCTTCACCCTTATCGAACTGATGATCGTCGTTGCGATCATCGCCATCCTGGCCGCCATCGCCCTGCCGATGTACCAGGACTACGTGGCCAAGTCGCAGACTGCGGCGGGCCTGGCCGAAGTCACCAGCGGCAAGACCGCTGCTGAGGTCGCACTCAACGAAGGCAAGGATTTCGCTGATCCGGCTGACATCGGTCTGAAGGTTTCGACCCGTTGCCCGACCGTCACCGTGAAGGGCACCGCGTCTTCCGGTGCAGCGTCGATCGCCTGCACCCTGGCTGGTAACTCTCAGGTGAAGGACAAGACCATCACCCTGACCCGCGCCACTGCTGACGGTACTTGGACCTGTGCCACGACCGTACTGAAGAAGTACGCCCCGACGGGCTGCACCGGCGCCTAAAGCGCTCCGGAAGAAGCCCCGCGAAAGCGGGGCTTCTTCCGTTTGGAAGGGCGATAACTCACTCATGAGCTGGGGGAGCCATGAAGCGAACTAGGGGTTTCACACTGATCGAGCTGATGATAGTAGTTGCCATCATTGCCATCCTGGCAGCTATTGCATTGCCGATGTATCAGGATTACGTGGCCAAGGCTGATTTGGCTGCAGCTTTGTCGGATATCCGGCCGGGTAAGACCACGATGGAGTCCGTTGCCCAGGACAACCAGAACGCATCTCTGGTTAACGCGGAATACATTGGGCTCAAGCCGAGTACGAGGTGTTCTGCGGTTTCAGCGGAACTGGCGGCGACGGGCGTGGGCAGTATCACGTGCACTCTCGTTGGAGGGGCGCCAGTATCGGGCAAGAACTTGGTCCTCCGTCGCGCAGCCGACGGCACTTGGACCTGCGACGGCAGCGCCTTCGAAGCGCGCTATCGCCCAACCGGCTGTTGATCACACTTCGGCCTGCCAATGGGATGTTGGCGGGCCGTTGACGGGGCTATCATCCCCGGGGGAGTCAGGATCGTGCCTGCCGGGCTGGGAGTGCCGGGCGAGGCAGTCATGCTGAAGGATTGGCGTCGTCGTCGGCCATCGGGTCGCGGCAGGTTCTGCTGCCCTGTGCGGTGCCTCTGGAAGGCGCGCCGCACTGCCTGACCCATGATGAGCCAAGGATCCATATGAACGCCGTAACCACCGCCAATCTCGTCGGCATCACCGGCCTGGCCCGTCGCCTGGTCCAGGATGGTGCGCTGGACGAGGCTTCCGCCCGCGACGCCATGGCCAAGGCCGCTGCGGCCCGGCAGCCGCTGCCGACCTGGTTCGCGCAGAACAAGGTGGTCGGGGCGGCCCAGTTGGCGGCGGCCAACGCGGTCGAGTTCGGCATGCCGCTGTTCGACGTGTCCACGTTCGACGCCAGCCAGAACGCGATGAGCCTGGTCAGCGAGGAGCTGCTGCGCAAGCACAACGTGCTGCCGCTGTTCAAGCGCGGCGGCAAGCTGTTCGTGGGTACCAGCAATCCGACCCATTCGCTGGACGAGATCAAGTTCCACACCAATCTGGTGGTGGAGCCGATCCTGGTGGATGAAGACCAGATCCGCCGCACGCTCGAGCAGTGGCATGCCAGCCATGACACGCTGGGCGACGCGCTGGGCGGTGACGACGATGGCATGGGCAACCTGGATGTTGCGGCCGGAGACGAGGATCTCGGCGCCGGTGGCGACTCCGGCATCGATGCCAAGGGTGATGACACCCCGGTGGTGAAGTTCGTCAACAAGGTACTGGTGGACGCGATCCGCAAGGGCGCCTCGGACATCCACTTCGAGCCCTATGAAGACGACTATCGCGTGCGCCTGCGCATCGATGGCCTGCTGAAGATGGTCGCGCGCGCGCCGGTGAAGCTGAACCAGCGCATCGCCGCGCGCCTGAAGGTGATGGCGCAGCTGGACATCGCCGAGAAGCGCGTGCCGCAGGACGGACGCATCAAGCTCAACCTGTCCAAGACCAAGCAGATCGACTTCCGCGTTAGCACGCTGCCGACCCTGTTCGGCGAGAAGGTGGTGCTGCGTATCCTGGACGGCAGCGCGGCCAAGCTGGGCATCGACAAGCTGGGTTACGAGCCGGACCAGCAGAAGCTGTTCCTGGACGCCATCCACAAGCCCTACGGCATGGTGCTGGTGACCGGCCCGACCGGTTCGGGCAAGACGGTGTCGCTGTATACCGCGCTGGGCATCCTCAACGACGAGACGCGCAACATCTCCACCGCCGAAGACCCGGTGGAAATCCGCCTGCCCGGCGTCAACCAGGTGCAGCAGAACAACAAGCGCGGCATGACCTTCGCCGCGGCATTGCGCTCGTTCCTGCGACAGGATCCGGACATCATCATGGTCGGCGAAATCCGCGACCTGGAGACGGCCGAGATCGCGATCAAGGCGGCGCAGACCGGCCACATGGTGCTATCCACGCTGCACACCAACGATGCACCGCAGACCATCGCGCGCCTGATGAACATGGGCATCGCGCCGTACAACATCACCAGCTCGGTGACGCTGGTGATCGCCCAGCGCCTGGCGCGCCGGTTGTGCAACAACTGCAAGCGCCCGGCCAACCTGCCCGAACATGCGTTGCTGGCCGAGGGCTTTACCCAGGCGCAGCTGGATGCGGGTATCGAGCTGTACGAGGCGGTCGGCTGTGACGAGTGCACCGAGGGGTACAAGGGCCGCACCGGTATCTACCAGGTGATGCCGATGACCGACGAGATCGCCACGATCGTGCTGGCCGGTGGCAATGCGTTGCAGATTGCCGAGGCCGCACAGCAGATCGGGGTGAATGATCTGCGCCAGTCGGCGTTGAAGAAGGCGGCGGCGGGTGTCACCAGCCTGGCCGAGATCAACCGCGTTACCAAGGATTGAGGTCGATCCACGCCATGCGTGGATGCCGCGATTCATGAGGTTGCCGGCCAGCGGCCGGCACTACCCGTTGGTGGCCCGCGTCGGGGCCCTGACCTTACTCCATCCCCAGCTTCTTCAGCTTGTAGCGCAGCGCGCGGAAGGTGATGCCCAGCTGCGCGGCGGTGCGGGTCTTGTTCCAGCGGTTCTCTTCCAGCGCGCGCTGGATGGCGCTGCGCTCGAGCTGTTCGATGTACGAGGGCAGGGCGGCGCTGCCGGGCTGCAGGTCCACCACGGCCTCGGCGTGTGCTGCGCTGCCGGGCGTGCGCGGGGCATGCTGCGGCAGGCGCAGGTCGTCGGCGCCGATGCGGTCTTCTTCGGCCAGGGCCAGCGCGCGTTCCAGGATGTTCTCCAATTCGCGCACGTTGCCAGGGAAGGCGTACTGGGCCAGTGCGTCCAGCGCCGACGGCGCCAGCAACGGCGTCGGGCGGCCATGGCTGCGGGCCAGCCGTGCCAGTACCGATGCGGCCAGTTCCGGCAGGTCCTGGCGACGCTCGCGCAGCGGCGGCACCCTCAGTTCGATCACGTTGATGCGGTAGTAGAGGTCGTGGCGGAAGCGCCCGTCCTCGACCAGCTCGGCCAGGTCCTTGTGGGTGGCCGAGAGGATGCGCACGTCCACCGGCTCCTCGGTAGCCGCGCCCACCGCGCGCACTGATTTTTCCTGGATCGCGCGCAGCAGCTTCACCTGCATCTGCAGCGGCAGCTCGGCCACTTCGTCGAGGAACAGGGTGCCGCCATGCGCGGCCTGGAACAGCCCGGGCTTGTCGGCGTGGGCGCCGCTGAAGCTGCCTTTGCGGTGGCCGAAGAATTCGCTTTCCATCAGCTCGCCGGGAATGGCGCCGCAGTTGACCGGCACGAACGGGCCGGCCGCGCGGGCGCCCTGGGCGTGGATGGTTCGTGCGACCAGCTCCTTGCCCACGCCGGATTCGCCGAGGATGTAGACCGGCGCCTGGCTGCGCGCGACCTTGCCGATGGTGGTACGCAGCACGTCCATGGCCGGCGAATCGCCGAGCAGGCGTGCGCCCTGTTCGGCGGCGGGGCCGGGTGCAGGGCGCTCGGTGTTGTTCAGTTCCAGCGCGTGCTTGACCAGGCCGCGCAGCACGGCGATATCCACCGGCTTGCTGACGAAGTCGAAGGCGCCGGCCTTCAGCGCTTCCACGGCCAGGTCCATGCTGCCGAAGGCGGTGATCATCGCCACTGGCGTGCGCGGGTAGTGCTGCGCGATCTCGCTGACCAGCTCGATGCCATTGCCGTCCGGCAGGCGCATGTCGGTGATGCACAGGTCGTACGGATTGCTGGCCAGCAGTTCGCGCGCTTCGGCAAGGTTGGCTGCCGTACTGATGCGCAGCCCCATGCGGCCGAGCGTCAGTACCAGCAGTTCGCGGATGTCGCGTTCGTCGTCGACGACGAGGGCGCTGCGGGTTTCGTTCATGGGCGTGAAAGATAAACGAGGGGGCTGGAAGCGACAAATGTTTGACGCACAGAATCGAGATCAGGTGGGCAACAGCGTATGCGGGCCGGGCAGCACCAGGCGGAAGCAGGAGCCTCCAGCGGGAACCGGGATGTAGTCCAGCCGCGCCTGGTTGGCCCGGCACAGCTCGCGGGCGATATACAGGCCCAGCCCGGTGCCATGCTCGGACGTGGTGAAGAACGGTCGGAACAACTGTGCGGCCACACTCTCGGGAATACCGGGGCCACGGTCCATCACGTCGATGACCGCACTGCGCTCGTGCTGCGCCACGCGCAGGCGCACCCGCGCCGGCTGCTGGCCGATGCGGCCATATTTGAGCGCGTTGTGCACCAGTACGGTCAGCACCTGGTAGAGGTGCTTGGTGTCGACCTGGGCCAGCACCGAGGTGTCGTTGATGATCGGCTCGATGCTGTCGGTCTCCAGCGTCTGGCCCTGCTTGTACTCCAGCACGAAGCGGCGCACGAAGGCCGCCAGGTCGACGTTCTCCGGCGTGGCGCGCTCGCGCCGGGCCAGGCCCAGCACGCTTTCGACGATGCCGTTGGTGCGCTGGCACTGCTGGCGGATGATCTGCAGCAGGCGGCGGTCGCTTTCGTTGAAGCCGGTGCCTTCTTCCAGCAGCTGCACCGCGTAGTTGATCGCGGCCAGTGGGTTGCGGATCTCGTGGGCGAGGCTGGCCGAGAAGCGGCCCATCGCCGACAGGGTGAGCGATTCGGCGCGGCGCGAGACCACGCTGGAGTCGTCCAGGAACACCAGGGCCAGGTCGCTGCCGGCCAGCAGGCGGGCAAAGCGCGGCTGCACTTCGGGCTGGTCGGGGTTGAGCTGCAGCGGTAGTTCGTCCTGCGCCCAGCCATTGCGCCAGCGCTGCAGGCGACGGGCGAGTTCCGGGGCGGCGCTGGCCAGGTCCAGGCGGCCGCTTTCGCCGCTGCCATCACTGTCACCGAGCAGCATCGAGGCCGCCTCGTTGGCCAGGGTGACGCGGTTGTCGGCGTCGACCACCAGCACGCCGGTACGCATGCGGCGGATGATCAGCTCGTTGATCTGGAACAGGTTGGCCACTTCATCGCCGCGCTGGTTGGCCAGCTGCTGGTTGCGGCGCGCGCGGCTGCCGACCTGGTAACTGATGAAGGCCAGTGCCAGGTAGCTGGTGGCGAACATCGCCAGTTCGGCCAGGGTACGGGTGGGGTCGCCGCCTTCCAGCAGCTTCCAGGTGTACTCCACGCCGGTGGCGAGGCTGGCGGCCAGGGCCAGGCCCAGCCCCAGGCTGAGCGGCAGCAGGGTGGCGGCGGCGGCGATGTTGAACAGCAGCGACATCGAGATGCCGGCGCTGGCACCGGGCAGGGCATGTGACAGCAGGGTGGCGGCGACGATGTCCACCAGCACGCCGCTGACCACGATCGGGCGCAGCCAGCGTTCGTTGCGGCCGATCACCAGGGCCAGCAGGGACAGCACCAGGTAGATGGCGGCGACGGTGTCGGCCAGCCGCGGGTGGTGCGCTTCGCCGACCATGGCCGACAGCGGGCTGTAGAGCAGGGCGGCGATGACCGAGGCGATCAGCACCCGGTACAGCGCGAAGAAGTACAGCTCACGCCGCGGAATCGATTCGATGCGGTCGATCAATGAAGCACTGGGTGACACGCCGGAACTCCCCTTCTGGCTGCCTGGGTCTGGAATCTGCGGCAGGCCTGCCCGGCGTCCCCTGAGGCCGGGCGGGCACGTCGCTTCGATGTGGCCTGCGGTGGAAGCGGTCGAGCAACCCCGACGCGACACACCCTGGCTGACCAGTATAGGGCCCCCGGCAGGGCGCCGCCGGAGCCGCCCGGATCGCGCATTTGGCCCGGGATGGATACCGGTGGCCAGTGGGCCGCCGGGCGCAACTGCCTGAATGACGGCGGAAATCTGGCGGGGTCTGGCGTTTTGTACAGACTTCTTTGCGCCCCGGCGCCGGCTCGGCCACAATAGTGGGCCCGCCGCGGTCCATGCCGGCGCCCCGCCGGGGCCCTGAGGAATTGCGTGCGGTCGTTCCTATTCCCACGGTGACGCATGAATTTCCACGAATACCAGTCAAAACAACTGCTTGCCGAGTACGGCATCCCGGTCCCGGCCGGCAAGGTCGCTGCGACCCCGGACGAAGCGGTTGCCGCTGCCAACTCCCTGGGCCAGGGCCCTTGGATGGTCAAGGCGCAGATCCACGCTGGCGGCCGCGGCAAGGCTGGCGGCGTCAAGTTCTGCAAGACCACCGACGACGTGAAGGCCGCTGCGGCCAAGATGCTCGGCACCAAGATGGCCACCTACCAGACCGCAGGCGTTGAACTGCCGGTCAACCTGGTGCTGGTGACCACCGCCGGCGAGATCGTCAAGGAACTGTACCTGTCGGTGCTGGTCGACCGTGGCACCAAGACCATCACCTACATCGCCTCTTCGGAAGGCGGCGTGGAAATCGAGCAGGTCGCTGCTGAAACCCCGGAGCTGATCCACTCGCTGAACGTCGACTTCGTCGAAGGCGTGCAGGGTTACCACGGCCGTGATTTCGGCTTCAAGCTGGGCCTGACCGCCAAGCAGGCCGGCCAGTTCGCCAGCATCATGGTGAACCTGTACCGCCTGTTCAACGAAAAGGACCTGGCCCTGGTTGAAATCAACCCGCTGGCCATCCTGGACGACGGCAACCTGTACGCGCTGGACGGCAAGTTCGACAGCGACGACAACGCCGCGTTCCGCCAGAAGGCCCTGGTCGCCATGCGCGACAAGACCCAGGAAGATCCGACCGAAGTGATCGCTTCGGAGCTGGACATCAACTACGTCACCATGGACGGCAACATCGGCTGCATGGTGAACGGCGCCGGCCTGGCCATGGCCACCATGGACGTCATCAAGCTCAACGGCGGCGAGCCGGCGAACTTCCTGGACGTGGGCGGCGGTGCCAACAAGCAGCGCGTCATCGAAGCGTTCAAGCTGATCCTGTCCTCGGACAAGGTCGAAGGCATCTTCGTCAACATTTTCGGCGGCATCGTCCGCTGCGACATGATTGCCGAAGGCATCATCGCCGCCGTGAAGGAAGTGGGCGTCAAGGTTCCGGTCGTGGTGCGCCTGGAAGGCACCAACGTGGAAGAAGGCAAGCAGCTGCTGCGCGACAGCGGCATGGCCATCATCCCGGCTGACAACATCAACGATGGCGCCAAGAAGATCGTTGAAGCTGTCAAGAACGCTGCCTGATTCGACACCAAGGAATTCCCATGTCTGTTTTGATTAACAAGAACACCAAGGTGATCGTGCAGGGCTTCACCGGCCAGCAGGGCACCTTCCACGCCACTCAGATGATCGAGTACGGCACCCAGGTTGTTGGCGGCGTGACCCCGGGCAAGGGTGGCACCACCCACATCGACCTGCCGGTCTTCAACACCGTTGCCGACGCCGTGCAGAGCACCGGCGCCAACGCTTCGGTCATCTACGTGCCGCCGCCGTACGCGGCCGACGCGATCCTGGAAGCCGCTGCTGCCGGCATCAAGGTCATCGTCTGCATCACCGAAGGCATCCCGGTGCTGGACATGCTGCGCGTCAAGAACGTGCTGACCCGTTCGCATCCGGACACCGTGCTGATCGGGCCGAACTGCCCGGGCGTCATCACCCCGGGTGAGTGCAAGATCGGCATCATGCCGGGTCACATCCACCAGCCGGGCAAGATCGGCATCGTGTCGCGTTCGGGCACCCTGACCTATGAAGCGGTCAAGCAGACCACCGAAGTCGGCCTGGGCCAGTCCACCTGCATCGGCATCGGTGGTGACCCGATCAACGGCCTGAACTTTGTTGACTGCCTGAAGCTGTTCAACGAAGACCCGCAGACCGAAGGCATCATCATGGTTGGCGAGATCGGCGGTGACGCTGAAGAAGCCGGCGCCGAGTACATCAAGAACCACGTGAAGAAGCCGGTCGTCGGTTTCATCGCCGGTGCGTCGGCTCCGGCCGGCAAGCGCATGGGCCACGCGGGCGCGATCGCCTCGGGCGGCAAGGGCACCGCGGAAGGCAAGTTCGCCGCCATGGAAGCTGCCGGTGTTGTCACCGTCCGCTCGCCGGGCGACCTGGGCGCTGCCATCGCCAAGCTGGTGAAATAAGATCGACTGCCTCCGGCAGACGATGCTGTAGAGCCGGCCGCTGGCCGGCTGCTTGAACACAGAAAGGCCGCCTCCGGGCGGCCTTTCTGCGTCTGGCGTGGGGCCGGATCCCTTTTGCTGTGCAAAAGGGATCTGACCCCGGCGTTACAATGGCGGCATTGCAACCACAGGCTGGAATCCCATGGCTTCGATCCGCATCGCGATGGCGCAGTTCGACTTCCCGGTCGGCGATGTCGCCGGCAACACCGAGCGCATCATCGAGATGATCGGCCAGGCGCGCGACGAGTACGGTGCCGAGCTGGTGATGTTCCCCGAGCTGGCGGTGAGCGGCTACCCGCCGGAAGACCTGCTGCTGCGCCCGGGCTTCCTGTACGAGTGCGAGCAGGCGATGGCCCGCATCGCTGCCGCCTGCCGCGGCATCACCGCCGTGGTCGGCTGGCCGCAGGCGGCCGGCGCGGTGGTCTACAACGCCGCCAGCGTGCTGCGTGACGGCCTGGTCGAGCAGACCTACCGCAAGCGTGAGCTGCCCAACTACGCCGTGTTCGACGAGCGCCGCTACTTCGATGTCGATCCGGATGGCGGCAGCTGCGTGTTCGAGGTCAACGGTATTCCGGTTGGCCTGCTGATCTGCGAGGACCTGTGGTTTGCCGAGCCGCTGGCCGACACCATGCGCGCCGGTGCGCAGCTGGTGGTGGTGCCGAATGCTTCGCCGTACGAGCGTGGCAAGCATGCCCAGCGCGACGCCGTGCTGGCTGCACGTACCCGCGAGAGCGGGGCGGCGATCGCCTATCTCAACGTGGTTGGCGGCCAGGACGCGCTGGTGTTCGATGGCGCCTCGGTGGTGGCCGACGGTGATGGCACGGTGCACCCGGCCGCTGCTGCCTTCGTCGACCAGTGGCTGGTGGTGGAGTACGACGGCGCCAGCCGCCGCTTCATGCCGCACGTGTGGATGGACGACGGCGACGAGAGCATGGACGCGCTGGCCTGGCGCGCGGTGACCCGTGGCATCCAGGACTACTGCCGCAAGAACGGCTTCAAGAAAGTGTGGCTGGGCCTGTCCGGCGGCATCGACTCGGCGATCGTGCTGGCCATGGCGGTGGACGCGATGGGCGCGGAGAACGTAACCGCCGTGCGCCTGCCGTCGCGCTATACCGCGGGCCTGTCCAACGACCTTGCGGCCGAGCAGTGTCAGGCGCTGGGCGTGAAGCTGGAGGCGGTGTCGATCGAGCCGGCGTTCAAGGGCCTGATGGAAGCGTTGGCGCCGATGTTCGAGGGCACCGCGCCGGACGTGACCGAAGAGAACCTGCAGTCGCGCAGCCGTGGCGTGATCCTGATGGCGCTGGCCAACAAGTTCGGTGGCCTGCTGCTGACCACCGGCAACAAGAGCGAGTATGCGGTCGGCTATGCCACGATCTACGGTGACATGTGCGGTGGCTATGCGCCGCTGAAGGACCTGTACAAGACCGAGGTGTTCGGCCTGTCCAAGTGGCGCAATACCGTGGGCGGCGCGCCGGTGATCCCGCCGGCGGTGATCAGCCGCCCGCCGTCGGCCGAGCTGCGCGAGAACCAGCTGGACCAGGATTCGTTGCCGGCGTATGACGTGCTGGACGGCATCCTGTACCGCTACATCGACCAGGAGCAGTCGCGCACGGAGATCGTGGCCGCCGGTTACGACGCGGCCGTGGTTGACCGCGTGCTGCGCCTGGTGCGCATCAGCGAGTGGAAGCGGCACCAGGCCGCGCCGGGGCCGAAGGTCTCGCGCCGCGCCTTTGGCCGCGAGCGTCGCTACCCGATCAGCAACGGCTACAAGGGCTGAGGCAGCCGTTGGCAGGTAGTGCCGGCCGCTGGCCGGCAACCCGTATCCCGCGCATCCACGCATGGCGCGGATCTACCGTGTTCGGTAGTGCCGGCCGCTGGCCGGCAACTTCCTGGATCGCGTATCCGGCATGGCGTGGATCTACCGGGCTTCGTCGAGCCGTTGTTCGAGGCCTGCGATCTCCGCAGCGTCGTTGAAGTGGTCGTCCTCCAGCCGCGCACGCACGAACGCCAGGGCATCCGCCGCCGCCGCATCCAGCGTGCCGCGATGATCGACCGGGTAGCGCCGGAACGCGACCGGCTCACCTCGCACGGCCAGGCTTGCGGCGTACAGCAGGGTGGTCAGATAGGGCACGTCGCGGTCCTCGCTGCCATGGGCCAGCATCAGCGGCTGGCTGAAGCCGCGGCGCGGTACACCCAGATAGTCGTACAGCACCGCCCAGATGCCCGGCACGCTGGTCAGTGGTGCAGTAAACATGCTGCCGGTATCGGCACCGTCCAGCGTGGCGGTCAGTTCGCTCAGGCACTGCTCGCGGGCCACTGCCACACGGGCACGGCCTGCGTCGCTGAGGACGCGGTCGATCTGAGGCGCGGCCTGCAGCAGGCCGTCGAGCAGATACGCGTGATATGCGTTGGGTGCGCCAGGATTGGCGGTGCGGTTGCCGGGATTCATCACCAGCGCGGTCAGTTCGACTGTGGTGGGCGTTCCGGCGGTGAAACTGCCGCGGTACTGCAGGGATGGGCCGCCATGGGAGGCGGCCAGATGGCCTGCTGTCAATGCGGCCGCGCCCCCCTGCGAATATCCGACCGAGACCCAGCGCGGCGACAATGTTGCCGTACCCAGGTACTGGCGGCTGGCCTTGACCATGTCGATGGCGTTGCGCGCCGCGGTACGCACGTGCAGGTAGGCATGATTGCCTGGGCTGCCCAGGCCCTGGTAGTCGGCGGCGGCGACGGAATAGCCCTGGGCCAGGAACACGTCCAGGAAGCGTCCGTCGCGTTCGGCATGGGTGGGGCCGGAGACCGAGGGCGCACAGCGATCCGCAATGCCCTGAGTGCCATGTGCCCAGGACACCACCGGCCACCCGCCCGCAGGCGCCGCGCCGGCGGGCAGGTACAGCAGGCCGGTGCCTTCCGCCAGCTGGCCGCGGTGGTCCGGGGTGCGGTAGTGCAGCTTGTAGGCCTGCGCGGCCTTCGACGGCACCCATGACGCGCGATAGGGGACAGCAGACAGCAGATCGCCCGGCGCGGCCGGTGCAGCGGCCAGGGGGCGCGGGGATAGCGCCAGCAGGGCGGTGGCGATGAGGCAGGACAGGGGACGGAAACTGCAGCGCAGTGGGGCCATGAGACGCTCCGTGATGGCCGGTGTGGCCGTTGCGCCGCAGTGTGGAACGCCTCGCCCAGGCGGGCTGCGACCGGCGTCGCATCCGCGCTGGATTCGTAGCATTCCTAGGTGCCGGCCCCGGCCCCGGCGCGGGGAGGCGGATGAGGAAAGCAGTCGAGCGTGGCTCGACTCCACAAAGAAGAAGGGCCCCTTTCGGGGCCCTCTCTTATTTCTTTTCCAGTCGCGCGTTGCGCTGGCCGGTGCTGGCGGACTTCTCGCCGGCGAACGGGTTCAGCTTGCGGATCATCCACGGGTACTTCGGCCACTTGCCTTCCAGCCACGGGTGATCCGGCTGGTTCAGCTGCAGGACGCGACGGGCGTCGTCGGCCAGGGTCTTGTTGCCCAGGTGGGTGTAGGAATCGGCCAGCACGGCCACGGCGTCGTACTGGAAGGCGCTCTGCGGGTAGGTTTCCAGCAGGTAGTTGGCGCGGCCCACGGCCGAGACCCAGGCGCCGCGGCGCATGTAGTACAGGGCGTTGTCCAGCTCGTGCTGGGCGAACACGTCACGCAGCTCCAGCATGCGCTGGCGCGCATCGGCGGCGTAGCGGCTGTTCGGGTAACGATCAACCACGATGTTGAAGTCCGAGTACGCCTGGTGCGGCGTGGACAGGTCGCGGCGGCTGGCATCCAGCGACCATACGCGGCGCAGGAAAACCGTACTGCGGTTGGAGTTGGCCAGGCCGCGCAGGTAGTACAGGTACGCAATGTTGCGGTGGGTCGGGTAGGTCCGGATGAAGCGGTCGATGCTGGACACCGCGTCATCGTGCTTGCCGGCCTTGTACTGGGCGTAGGCGGTTTCGATCATCGCCTGCTCGGTGTACGGGCCGTACGGATACTGGGCCACCAAGCGGCGGAAGCTGGCTTCGGCGCCGCTCCAGTTGCCGCCCTGCATCAGCTTGTGGCTTTTCTCGTACAGCTGTTCGACCGGCACGCCTTCGTCGGGGCGATCACCCTTCTTGGCGCCGCGGTGGCAGCCGGTTGCGGCGATGACCAGCACCAGCAGCAGGGCGGTGAGGCGGACGGGCGCGGAGAGCATGGCGGAGCGTCGGATCATGGGGTCGAGGCGGGACGCGGCTGGAATACGAAGGGTCGATGATAGCCTAGTGTCCTGTCCAGCGACTGAAACCGGCCGCCGGGACCCCAAAATTTCAAAGAATGCCCCCTGCCATGTCTGAACAACCCTCTGAATCGGCCCGCCAGGCCATCGTCCCCGACACCGCTGCCGGCCGTCGTTTCGATGCCGTCGTGGCCGAACTGTTCCCCGAATATTCGCGTTCGCGCCTGACCGAGTGGATCAAGTCCGGTGACGTCCTGCTGGACGGCGCCCAAGTGCGCCCGCGCGATCCGCTGCGCGGCGGCGAGGTGGTGACCCTCCATGTGGTGCTGGAAACCCAGACCGACGCCCAGCCGGAGGACATCCCGCTGGACGTGCTGTTCGAGGACGAGCATGTGCTGGTGATCAACAAGCCGGTCGGCCTGGTGGTCCACCCCGGCGCCGGCAACCACAGCGGCACCCTGGTCAACGCGCTGCTGTTCCGCGACCCGTCGGTGGCGGTGCTGCCGCGCGCGGGCATCGTGCACCGCCTGGACAAGGACACCAGCGGCGTGATGGTGGTGGCCAAGACCCTGGAAGCGCAGACTGCATTGGTCGAGCAACTGGCGGCCCGTGACGTGCACCGCCAGTACCTGGCCATCGTGATGGGCGCGCTGGTGGCAGGCGGTACCGCCGATGCCCCGATCGACCGCCACCCGCGCGACCGGCTGAAGATGGCGGTGCGCGAAGACGGCAAGGAAGCGGTGACCCACTACCGCCTGCGCGAGCGCTTCCGTGCGCACACCGCGCTGGAGTGCCGCCTGGAAACCGGCCGTACCCACCAGATCCGCGTGCACATGGCACACGTGCGCCATCCGATCATCGGCGACCCGCTGTACGGCGGTGCGCTGAAGCTGCCCAAGGGTGCCAGCGACGAGCTGGTGGCCGCGCTGCGCGGCTTCAAGCGCCAGGCCCTGCACGCCGAGACCTTGGAGTTCATGCATCCGATCACCGGTGAGCCGGTGCGCAATACCGCGCCGGTGCCGGAGGACATGCTGCACCTGATGAAGGTGCTGCGCGAAGACAGCGAAGCCTTCGCCGCCCGCGAGCGGGATCGCTGGTGATGGCCGCCGCGCTGCCGTTGCTGCAGGCGGACTGGCCGGCGCCGGCAGGCGTCCATGCGCTGACCACGCGCCGGCATGGCGCGGGCATTTCGCCGGCGCCGTTCGCGCAGTTCAACCTCGGCAACCGGCACGCGGCCGATGGTGATACCCCGGCCAACGTGGAGCACAACCGCCAGCTGCTGCAGGAGGGGCTGGCACTGCCCTCGGCACCGCACTGGCTGCGCCAGGTGCACAGCAGCACCGTGCTGCGCTTCACCGCGCCACCGGTGGCTGGCGCCAGCGAACCGGTGGCCGACGCCGCGGTGACTTCGGTGCCGGGCGTGGTGCTGGCGATCCTGACCGCCGACTGCCTGCCGGTGGTGTTTGCCGCGGCCGATGGCAGCGAGGTGGGTGCGGCCCATGCCGGCTGGCGTGGGCTGGCTGACGGCATGCTGGAGGCCACGGTGGCCGCCCTGCAGACGCCGCCGGCGCAGCTGCGGGCTTGGCTGGGCCCGGCTGCCGGGCCGGCCGACTACGAGATCGGCGAGGAGGTCTACCACGCCTTCGTCGGCCATGATCCGGCCGCCGGGGCGGCGTTCGTGGCCACCCGCGCAGGCCACTGGAAAGTGGACCTGTTCGCGCTGGCGCGGCAGCGGTTGCAGGCGGCGGGGATGGACCCGGCGCAGGTGTATGGCGGCACGGTGTCGACCATGGCCGATCCTGACCTGTATTCGCACCGGCGCGACCGTCGTACCGGGCGCATGGCGACCCTGGCCTGGATCGCGCCCTGACCCCGCCGCTGTTCGCGCGGGTGCTGGGGCCGGCCTTCGCCACCCTGGCAGCGCCGGTGCAGGCGCTGCATGCCGCGCCGTTGCCCTGCCGCTACGTGGGGCAGGCGCGCATCGTGCGAGGGCGGCACTGGCTGGTGCCGCTGTTGGCCGCGTTGGCGCGGCTGCCGAAGGACGGCGACGCGCTGCCCACCGAAGTGGCGTTCAGTGCACGCGGGCAGGGCGAGCAGTGGGCGCGACGGTTCGGCCGCTGGCCGATGGTGTCGCGGCTGTGGGCGCACGAAGGGCTTCTGCGCGAGCAGCTGGGCGCGGTGCGCTTCGAGTTCGCGTTGCAGGCCCGCGAGGGCGGCATCGACTGGTCGGTGCGGCGGGTCTGGGCGTTCGGGCTGCTGCCGCTGCCGACGCGTTGGTTCGGCGGTGTGCGCTGCCGTGAAGCCTGGCGCGGCGAGCGTTACACTTTCCTGGTCGATGTGACGCTGCCCTGGGCCGGAGCCCTGATCCGCTATGAAGGCTGGCTCGAACCACAGTGACGGCGCCGCCGGGACTGGCAGCGCGGTGATCGTGTTCGACGGCGTGTGCGCCCTGTGCAACCGCTGGGTGCGCTTCCTGCTGCGTTTCGACCGCAAGGGGCGCTACCGTTTTGCGGCGATGCAGGGGCAGCAGGGCAGCGCGATGTTGCGCGCGCACGGGCTGGACCCGCAGGACCCGATGTCGTTCCTGCTGCTGGACGCGCAGGGCGCCTGGACCGATACCGATGCCATCCTGCGTGTACTGGCCGGGCTGGACGGCGCCTGGCGCCTGACCGGCGTGCTGCGGATGGTGCCGCGCGGCTGGCGTGATGCCGCGTATCGCGCGCTGGCGCGCAACCGCTACCGCTGGTTCGGGCGGCATGATGCCTGTCATCTGCCCGCACCGGAGCAGGCAGCGCGATTCCTGGATTGAAGAAAAAGGGGACGGAGGGGATTAAGTCGTTTGTGCACAAACGACTTAATCCCCTCCGTCCCCTTTTTCCTCAGCCTTCCAGTGCGTCCAGGTAGCTGCCCCGCCAGTGGTTGATGTCGTAGGTGCGCAGGTGCTCCATCATGGCGTGCCAGCGCTCCTTGCGCTTGCGCAGCGACATCGTCGCCGCGGTGGCGATGGCGTCGGCAACGCCATCCAGGTCGTGCGGGTTCACCAGCAGTGCCTGCTTGAGTTCGTCGGCGGCGCCGGCCAGCAGCGACAGCACCAGCACGCCCGGGTCCTCCGGGTCCTGCGAGGCCACGTATTCCTTGGCCACCAGGTTCATGCCATCACGCAGCGGCGTGACCAGCCCCACCGCCGCTGCACGGTAGAAACCGGTGAGGGTGGCATGGGTGAAGTTCTGGTTGACGTAGCGCAGCGGTGTCCAGTCCGGCTCGGCGTGGCCGCCGTTGATGTGGCCGGCGATCTGCTCCAGCTGGCTGCGCAGCTGCCGGTACTCGGTGACATCACCGCGCGAGACGGGGGCGATCTGCAGGTAGGTCAGCGACCCGCGCTGGTCGGGATGGCGCTCAAGATACCGTTCAAAGCCGAGGAAGCGCTCGGGCAGGCCCTTGGAATAATCCAGGCGATCAACGCCGATCGCCAGTTGGCGATCACGCAGGCTCGCGCGCAGGTTCTTTACGGCGGCCTTGGTGGCGGCGGTACCGGCCTGGCGCGCGATCAGCTCGGTGTCGATGCCGATCGGGAACGCCGCCGCGCGGAAACGACGCCCGCCGGGTGCTTCCAGCTCGCCGTTGGCGAGTACCCGACCGCCGCCGAACAGGCGCAGGTAGGTCTGGAAGCGATCGGCATCGCGCTGGGTCTGGAAGCCCACCAGGTCATACGCGTAGAGCGCGGAGAACAGCCGCAGGTGGTCGGGCATCGCCTGCAGCAGGTCGGCCGAGGGCATCGGGATGTGCAGGAAGAAGCCGATGCGGCAGCCGATGCCACGCTCGCGCAGCAGTGCGCCAAGCGGGATCAGGTGATAGTCGTGGATCCAGACGATGTCATCCTCGCGCAGCAAGGGCGCGAGCTTGTCGGCGAACAGTGCGTTGACCTTGTGGTAGGTCTCGCGGGTGGCACGGTCGTAGTCGACCAGATCCAGGCGGAAGTGCAGCAGCGGCCACAGCGTGCGGTTGGCAAAGCCGTTGTAGTAGCCGTCCACCTCGCGCTTGCTCAGGTCCATGGTGACGTAGTCGATGTCACCGTCTTTCTGCCGGTGCAGCGTGCCGCTGCCGTCCTTTACCGTCTTGCCGCTCCAGCCGAACCACAGGCCGCCGCGTTCCTTCAGGGCGGCCAGCAGGCCGACCGCCAGGCCGCCGGCGCGGTTCTCGCCGGGTACGGCCACGCGATTTGAAACCACCACCAGACGACTCACGATGCCTCCTGCCAGGACCGCGACAGGCGCATCGCGGCGGTGATCAGGCCGACGTGCGAATAGGTCTGCGGGAAATTGCCCCAGGCCTCGCCGCTGTCGAAGGCCAGATCCTCCGACAGCAGGCCCAGGTGGTTGCGCTGCTTCAGCAGCAGCTCGAACATCTCGCGCGCCTCGTCCATGCGCCCGATCGCCGCCAGCGCATCGATGTACCAGAACGTGCAGATGGTGAAGCTGGTCTCCGGCTCGCCGAAGTCATCCGGCGCGACATAGCGGTACAGCGAATTGCCATGCTTGAGGTCGCGGCCGATCGCATCGACGGTGGCGATGAAGCGGGCGTCCATCGCATCGATGAAGCCGATGTCGGCCAGCAGCAGGAGCGAGGCGTCCAGGCGATGGCCGCCGAAGGTATCGGTGAAGTGGCCCAGTTCCTCATTCCAGGACTCGGCCATGATGCGCGCATGGATGGTGTCGGCGCGCTCGCGCCAGTAGTGTGCACGGTCATCGCGCTTGAGGCGCACGGCGATCTTGCACAGGCGGTCGCAGGCGGCCCAGCACATCGCGCTGGTGTAGGTGTGTACCTCGGTGCGGCCACGGAACTCCCACAGGCCCGCATCGGGCACGTCATGCAGGGCGAAGGCCTGTTCGCCCAGCGGTTCGAGGCGGGCGAATGTGTGCGCGTCGCCGGGATCCTGCAGGCGGCGGTCGAAGAACAGCTGCGTGGAGGCCAACACCACGCTGCCGTAGACATCGTGCTGGCGCTGCACCCAGGCCAGGTTGCCACGGCGCACCGGGCCCATGCCGCGGTAGCCGGACAGGCTGGGCACTTCGTCTTCGTCCAGCGTGGCTTCAAAGCCGATGCCATACAGCGGCTGCAGCGTGCCGTCGGTGGTGGCCAGGTTGAAGATGTAGCCGAGGAACTGTTCCATCGTGCGCGTTGCGCCGAGACGGTTCAGTGCCCGCACCACGAAAGCCGCGTCGCGCAGCCAGCAGTAGCGGTAGTCCCAGTTGCGCACGCTGCCGGGTGCTTCCGGAATGGAGGTGGTCATCGCCGCGATGATCGCGCCGCTGTCTTCGTACTGGCACAGCTTCAACGTGATCGCACTGCGGATGACCGCGTCCTGCCACTCCAGTGGAATGGACAGGTAGCGCACCCATTCGCGCCAGTAGTCGCGGGTGCGCTGGAAGGCTTCCTGCACGTAGCCGCTGATCGACCGGTTGAGCGACTCATCCACGCCCAGGATCAGGTGGATGGGATGGTTGAGCACGAACGGCAGGCCATCGCGCACGAAGCGCACTGGCACATCGGTGGTCAGCCGCAGCACGTGCTCCGGCAGGATCCAGCGCACATGGTTGCTGCCCCAGGTCGACTCTGGCACGCGTGCGCCCCAGTCGGCCAGCGGGCGCGCACGCACGGTGATGCGCGGGCTGCCGGCCAGCGGACGCACCTGGCGGATCAGGCTGACCGGCCGGTAGAAGCGGTCGTTCTGCCGCCAGCGGGGGGCGAAATCCAGGATTTCCAGTTCGCCGCCGTGCGCGTCGCGGAGCACCGTGCGCAGGATCGCCGTGTTGGTGAGGTATTCCTGCTCGCTGCTGGCGAAGTCTTCCAGCTCGATGGCGAAGTCGCCACCGGTCTGCTGGTTGGGGCCGAGCAGCGCACAGAAGGTAGGGTCGCCGTCGAAGGTGGGCAGGCAGCTCCAGACAACGCGGGCACGTTTGTCGACCAGGGCGCCGAAGCTGCCGTTGCCGACCACGCCCAGATCAAGATCGGGTTGGGTCATCACGCGGTACATCTCGGTTGCGGCCGTGGGGGTTGGCCGGGTCAATAGGCATTCTCACGCAGCCAGGCGTGCACGCTGCGTATGTCGGGCAGCGCGAACACCGCCGCGCTGGGTTCACGTTCACCCACCAGCACGCTCCAGCCATGCTGGCTGTTGGCGGCATCGAAGCCGAATTCATCGGTGAGGTCGTCACCGAGAAACACCGGCAGGCGGCCGCGGAAGGGCAGGTACTGCATCATCCGGCGCACGGCACGGCCCTTGTCGGTGCCGACGGGCACGAACTCGACCACATGGTCGCCGGGTTGCAGGCGGTAGCTGGCGCGGCCCCGCACGTGGCGATCGGCGAAGGCGCGCACATCACTTGCCGCGTGCGGCGCACCGCGCCAATGCAGGGCCAGGCCGACGCCCTTGTCTTCCACCAGCACGCCGGGATGGCCGTGGGCAAAGCGCATCGCCTGCTGGTGCAGCGCGTGCAGCCACTCGGCGGTGTCGTCGTCGTGCTCGTCGCGCAGCACACGACCGTCCTCGCCGCGCAGTTCGTGCCCATGCAGGCCGGCGGCAGGCAGCTGGAGGGGAGCGAACAGCTGGTCCAGCTGTTCAAGCGGTCGGCCACTGACCAGTGCCACGGCGCCTTCCAGGCGGTCACTGATGCGGCCGATGGCTTCGCGCACATCCGGCAGGAGCTGCACGGCATCCGGTCGTGCAGCGAATTCGATGAGGGTGCCATCGACATCGAGGAACAACGCACAGGCGTCGTCCAGCAATGGCGGTGGCGGACGCAGGGGGAGCGGTTCAGCCATGACGACCAGCCTGCCAGCCTGAGCGTGTACGTGGGGTCGAGGGCAGGCTGCGGATCAGCTTCGGTGGGTGCCGACCGTTGGTCGGCACGGCAGGTCAGCCTGCATCCAGCCCAAACAGCGCGGACCAACGGTCCGCACCCACCCAATGCGATCAGAACGTATAGCGGACGCGGCCGTAGTAGTACGCGCCGTTGCTGCCGATCGGCGACAGCACGTCGTACGGCAGGTTGCCGAAGTAGTGGATATCGCTGTTGGATCGATCCGGGTAGTTGTCGGTCAGGTTCTGGCCGCCGATGGCCACGCTCCATTGCGGGGTAATGCGGTACTCGACTTCGGCATCCAGCTGCCATTCGGCCTGGTAGGTCTGGCGCGGGATGTAGCCATCACCGAAGTTGAACACCCGGGTGGCGCTGCCGTAACGGTTCACGCGGGTGCTCAGCGACCAGTGGTCGTTGCTCCAGGCGGCCGAGAAGCTGCCACGCGTGCGCGGGGTGGCATCGGTCAGGGTGTTGGTCTCCTCGATGCCGAACAGTACGTAGTCCGGGTTCAGCGCGCGCAGCTGCGCCGGCGTGGCCAGCACATTCTTCAGCGTGGTCTTGGTGTAGGCGTAGGTGCCGGTCAGCAGCAGCTGGCCATCGCCCAGCGACTGCCGCCAGTTGCTTACCAGCTCGGCGCCACGGGTGCGGGTATCGGCGGCATTGACGAAGAAGCTGGCGCTCTGCAGGCCACTGACGCCGTAGCTGGCGGCCACGTAATCGGTCAGCGCATCGCCGGTGATGCTCTCCGACAGCGCGATGCGGTCGTCGATGTCGATCTGGAAGAAGTCCAGCGACAGGTCGAAATGCTCGCCGATGCGGCTGGTGAAGCCCAGCGAGGTGTTGATCGACTTCTCCGGCTTCAGGTTCTGCGCACCCAGGCCACGCGCGATCGGATTGTTGACCGACAGCAGCCGGCCCTGCACCAGCTGGCCGCCGGCGTTGTAGCCGGTGGAGGTGGATTCGTAGCCGATCTGCGCCAGCGACGGAGCGCGGAAATTGTTGGAGATGGCACCGCGCAGTGCGAACGCCGGGGTGAATTCGTAGCGCAGGCCGAGCTTGCCGGTCAGTTCGCCGCCAAAGTCGTCGTTGTGCTCGTAGCGCGCGGCCAGGTCGGTGGAGAACTTCTCGCCGAACTGGCTGGACAGGCTGGCATAGGCGCTGGCCACGTCGCGCGACAGGGTGGCGGCGTCCTGTGGGGTCAGGCCGCCACCGGCCTGCGAGCCGGTCGGGCGGTCGGTGTACGGGCCCGCCGCATAGCTGGCCGGGTCGCCGGGGCGGGTCTGGTAGCGCTCATGGCGCGCTTCCACGCCCAGGCCCAGCGTGTGGCTGATGCTGTCGCTCTGGGTGAACACGCGGCTCAGATCGAGGTTGCCCACGGCCTGCGCGTACTCGTAGTCGGCGGTCTTGAAGCGGGTCGGGCTGGTCGGGCCCAGCGACGCGTTGAGCGAATCACGCAGGCGGTAGGTGAAGTCGTTCTGGCCGTAATCCAGGCTGCTGTCGTAGCTCCATTCGCCCCACTGCCCGCGCACGCCGGCCACGGCCTGCACGTCGCGGTTCTCGCCTTCGGAAATGGGCCGGTAACCGTTCGGATAGACCTGCTTCCAGTTGGCCTCGCCATCGGGATAGCGGAAGTAGTTGGCGCCTTCGGTGTCACGCTGGTTGAAGGTGCCGAACGCGTAGAACGTCGAGGTCTGTCCCACCGGGATCTCGGTGTTCAGCCACAGGTTGATGTCCTTGCTCTTGCCATCGCCCAGCACGTAGTTGCGCTTGCCCTGCAGCGCCAGGTTGTCCGGCGTCTGGTCCCACGGCGGAATCTGGTCGAAGCCGGCGCGGTTGGTGCCGTTGCGGTGCTTGTATTCCAGGCCGACGCGCAGGAAGCCGCCGTCCTCGCCCAGCGAAGTACCGACCTTGGCGCTGATGTTGCCGGTCTGGCCATCGGTGAGGGTGCGGCCGATCGGCTTGAGGTCGGTGTGGTTGGCACCGTAGCTGGCCTCGATCTCGCCGCCGTCGCCGTCGTTGTCGAGGATCACGTTGATCACGCCGGCCACGGCGTCCGAGCCGTAAAGCGCACCGGCACCGTCGCGCAGCACTTCGATGCGCTTGATCGCGCTGACCGGGATCGCATTGAAATCGACCGGGGTGGTGCCCTTGCCGATCTTGCTGTCGGTGTTGACCAGCGCGGTGTGGTGGCGGCGCTTGCCGTTGACCAGCACCAGCACCTGGTCGGGGGACAGGCCACGCAACTGTGCGGCGCGCACGTGGTCGGCGCCACCGGAGTTGGATTGGCGAGGGAAGTTGAACGACGGCAGCAGCGCCTGCAGCGCGCTGCCCAGTTCACCGTTGACCACGCCGGCCTTGCGGATGTCCTCGGCGGTGAGCACATCCACCGGCGAGGTGGATTCGAGCACGGTGCGGTCTGCGGCACGGGTGCCGGTGACGATCACGGTGTCCAGGTTGGTGGCGTCCTGGGCCAGGGCCGGGATGGCAGCGGAGGAAAGCGCGAGGGCGATGGCGAGGCCGAGCGGCGACGCGGGCAGGCGGGCGGACATGGAGGGCTCCAGCAACAACGACGACGGGGAAGGGGGGAGATAGTTTCACTTACATCCATCCGGATGAAGCGATATATTATCTTCGCGTGATGGCCGGTGCCGATGCAAGTCCCTGCCGGTCCGGCATGAGCTGATGCCCGGTTGGCATCAGCACGCCGGGCCGGTGGCGCTGTACGCTGCCGGCTTGCCCTGTCCCCCTTCCCCGGAGCTGTACCGATGAAACACCTTGGCCTCGTCTTCGCCGTGCTGCTGGCCACCAGTGGCTGCGCCAGCCTGTCTTCGCAGGCGCCCAGCGCCTATGCCACGGCCACCACCGCCGAACTGAAGGGCGATGCCGCCCGCCCTTCCGCCGGCCATGGCTGGGTGCGCAGCGAGCTGTACTTCGGCGTAGGCGAGGAGCAGGGCGCCGGCAACCGCCCGCAGGCCGACACCATCAGCGACGCGCAGTGGCGCGCCTTCCTTGACAAGGAAGTAACGCCGCGCTTCCCGGACGGCCTGACCGTGTTCGATGCCTACGGCCAGTGGCTGTTCCGCGGCGATGCCGCGCCCAACCGCCTGCGCACCAAGGTGCTGGCGGTGCTGCACGAGGACACCCCGCAGCGCCGCGCCGACATCGAGGCGATCCGCCTGGCGTGGAAGCAGCAGACCAGGCATCAGTCGGTGCTGTGGTCACGGCAGCCGGTCGAGGTATCGTTCTGAGTTGAAGGTGCCGCCGCGGTGCTGCAGGGAGCAATGATGAACTACAGGGAATGCCTGCTGGGCCTGGCATTGGCAGGCGTACTGGCACCGACGGCGCAGGCGGGTGGGGACGACGGAGAAACGCTGCGCTTCCAAGTGGCCGCGCACGTGCAGGCGCACGCCGATCCCCAGCAGGACGGCAGCATCGCGGTGCAGCTGTCACCGTCAGGCAAGCGCCAGACGCTTGAGGGCGCGGCCGATGCCGACGGCAATTCGCGATGGTCGCTCGAAGATGTCGATTTCGATGGCTACCCGGAACTGGTCGCGCGCGCCTCGGTGGGCATGGTCAACGAAGCGGTGACGGTGTACCGCTTCGATCCGGCCAGTGCCGGGTTCCGCGCGCTGCAGGCCGATACCCACGGCAAGGACAGTTGCGGTGACCTCATGGGGCTTACGGTCGACCGTCCGAGCCGCACGCTGACCAGCAGCTGCCGCAGCGGCCCGATGTGGTACACCGACCAGTACCGGTTTGCAGGCGCGAAGCTCTATCTGTACCGCGCCGAGAGCGTGCTGATGCTGGGCGATACGTTGAACGCCGCGCTGCAGTGGGAACAGACCGGCGAGCAGGGCCCGCTGGCGGTCTGGCGCACCTATGATGCCGCCGGCCGGGTGCTGGAAAGTGCCATCGCCGATGGCCTGGGTGCACCGCCGGATGGACCGTTGCGTGGCCAGCAGGCCACCGTGGTACCCGCGCGGCTGTTCCTGTTCGATCGACCCGGCGCATCCAGCACCAGGCGTTACCTGGTGCAGGGAGACCGCGTGGAGATGCTGGATGAACAGGATGGCTGGGTGAAGCTGCGCTACCGCGACCCGAAGCAGGGCGCGGTGGAGGGCTGGATCAACGTCAACGATTGACTCGATCTCCGCCGGTAGTTTGCCTATCGAGGTGATGTGCGCCTTGCCCACGGAGGCATCACTTCTTCGGGTCTAGCCTCGGATGCTCTCCCCTCGAGGATGTATCCGATGAGCAAGCGCGTTGCCGAGATCGTTGTCGATACCCTGCAGCAGGCGGGCGTCCGCCGCTGTTACGGCATCGTTGGCGATACCTTGAATCACGTCACCGATGCCCTGCACCGCAGTGAAATCGACTGGGTACATGTACGCCACGAAGAAGTGGCCGGCTTCGCTGCCGGCGCCGATTCGCTGGTGAGCGGCGAGTTGACCGCCTGTGCGGGTTCTTGTGGTCCCGGTGGCCTGCACTTCATCAACGGCGTCTTCGAGAGCAATCGCAACCGTGCACCGATGGTACTGATCGCCAGCCAGGTGGTGACCAGTGAGCTGGGCATGGAATTTCCGCAGGAAGTGGACTTCAAGGCGGTGTATGCCAGTTGTTCGGTGTTCTGCGAGCAGGTGCACAGCCCGGAGCAGGCGCGGCGCGTCGTGGCCCTGGCCTGCCAGGCCGCGATCAGCCGCCGTGGCGTGGCGGTGGTGATCCTGCCGGCCGACATCAGCCAGGCCGAGGTGAAGCACGATGTGCCGTTCTCGGTGCACTACACCCAGCCGGTGCTGCGCCCGTCCGATGCCGAGCTGCAGCGCATCACCGAACTGCTGGGGCAGGGCAAGCGCATCGGCATCTATGCCGGTGCCGGTTGCCAGGGCGCACACGCGCAGCTGCTGGAGTTGGCCCGGCGCCTGCAGGCGCCCATCGCGCATACCTCGCGCGCCAAGGATTTCGTCGAGCCGGACAACCCGTACAACATGGGCATGACCGGCATCTTCGGCATCGAATCCGGCTTCCACACGCTGATGGAGTGCGACACGCTGCTGCTGCTCGGCGCCGATTTCGCCTGGGGCCAGTTCTACCCGGACAAGGCCACGATCATCCAGGTCGACCGCGATGGCAGTCACCTCGGCCGCCGCCACCCGGTGAGCCTTGGCGTGGTCGGTGACATCGCACCGACGCTGGACGCGCTGCTGCCGATGCTGCCGCCGCGCGAGGACAGCAGTTTCCTGGACGAGTGCATCGGGCATCGCGACAAGGCGCTGAAGAAGCGCCAACAGGAAGAACAACCGGGCGAGGGTGAACTGATCCATCCGCAGCACCTGACGGCATTGCTGTCGAGGCATGCCAGCGACGATGCGCTGTTCACCGCCGACGGCGGTTCGCCGATGGTGTGGGTGCTGCGCCATATCCGCGTCAACGGCCGCCGCCGCACGCTGACCAGCCTGCTGCACGGCACGATGGCCAACGCGATGCCGCAGGCGCTGGGCCTGCAGAAGGCCTTCCCCGGCCGGCAGGTGATCTCGCTGTCCGGTGATGGTGGCCTGGCGATGCTGCTGGGTGACCTGCTCACGGCAGTGCAGGAGAACCTGCCGATCAAGGTGGTGGTGTTCAACAATGGTTCGCTGAACTTCGTCGAGCTGGAGCAGAAGGTGGAGGGCCTGCTGGACAACTACACCGACCTGAAGAATCCGGACTTCGGCCGCCTGGCCGAGGTCATCGGCTTCCACGGCCGCACGGTGACCCGCAGCGAGGATCTGGAGGAGGCGGTGCTGGATTTCCTGTCCCAGCGCGGCCCGGCGCTGCTGGACGTGCATACCAGCCGCGCGGAGCTGGTGATGCCGCCGCAGATCGAGGCCAAGCAGGTGGCCGGTACGGCGTTGTACGCCGCCAAGGCAGTGTTGAACGGCCGCTTCGACGACGTGAAGCATCTGCTGGTGGACAACTTCCTGAAGAAGTAGAGGGTTGGTCGATGCAGGGCTGCGCCCTGCACCCGCGGTAGTGCCGGCCGCTGGCCGGCCACTCAGAAGCAACGGCGGCCATCCGTGTGGTAGGTGTCGACCTTGGTCGACACGGTAGATCCACGCCATGCGTGGATGAACGAACGAATGATCGAAATAATCTTCTGTAGAGCCGAGCCATGCTCGGCTCAGAGCCTTCGCGTACAGCGGGCGAGCATGGGCTCGGCACTGCAGCGAGAGCCTGCCTTGGCTTTGGATCTTGTGATCTTCTTCCGTGGCTGCCGCGCGCAGGAAACTGTCAGGGGTCGGTCGGGTGGGCTGCGCAGGACCGTTGGCGCCATGGATGGCGCCATCGAGCCCCCATGGGTGAGGGCGCTTTGCTTGCGAAGCACTGCTTCGCAAGGCCCGAACGCACAGCCGCCAGCGGCTGGGCCGGTCTGGGGATTTACGGCGTGTCCTGCGCAGCCCCCCCGACCGGCCGAACTCGCAATGCCGGTCGACTAACAGTCGACTCTACCCGCGACCAGCCACGAGGGGCCCCGCCGTTGGCTGGAACCCATCATTCCACGACGGAATTGGCGCGCCGGCCCCGCTGGGCCTACCATCGGCGCTCCCCACCCCCACCGCCCCTTCCATGTCCGCTCCCGCTTCCGCCGTACCGCGTCGCTGGTTCGTCGCCGGCGACTTCAACGGCTTCTTCGGCCTGGTCGTCGACAACCTCTCCATCCTCGGCTTCATCGCCATGGCCCTGGTCGGGATCTTCCAGTTCCCCGCCGACGTGGTGTTCGGCCGAATGTTCCCCGGCACCGCCTTTGGCGTGCTGGTCGGCAACCTGCTGTACACCCTGATGGCGCGCCGGCTGGCGGCACGTACCGGCCGCGACGATGTCACCGCCATGCCGCTCGGCCTGGATGCCCCCACCAGCATCGGCATGGCCCTGCTGGTGCTCGGCCCGGCCTTCCTCGCCTTCAAGCAGCAGGGCATGGATCCGCATGCTGCGGGCATCGCCACCTGGCAGCTGGGCATGGCCGCGCTGGTCATCATGGGCGTGCTCAAGTTCGTGCTGTCGTTCTTCGGTGAAGCGGTCACCCGCGCACTGCCGCGAGCTGCGCTGCTGGGTTCCATCGCGGGCATCGCGCTGGTGCTGATGGGCCTGCTGCCGCTGCTGGAAACGCTGCGCTCGCCGCTGGTCGGCTTCACCACGCTGGGCCTGCTGCTGTATGTGCTGATCGCCAAGGGCAAGCTGCCGGTGCGTGGCCCGGGCGTGCTGCTGGCCTTCGTGTTCGGCACCGTGCTGTATTACGGACTTGGCCTGGCCGGGCTGGGCGCGCCCGGCTTCCATGTGCCGGAATGGGTGCCGCCGCAGGTGGTGCTGCCGCTGCCGACGCTGGGCTTCCTTGAGGGCCTGCCCACCGCGATGACCTACCTGCCGCTGCTGTTGCCGTTCGGCCTGCTGATGGTGGTCGGCGGCATCAACGTCTCTGAAAGCGCACGCGCGGCTGGCGATGACTACCGCACCCGCGACATCCTGCTGGTGGAAGCGGTGGCCACGCTGGTGGCGGGTGTCTGTGGCGGCGTCGCGCAGACCACGCCCTACATCGGCCAGCCTGCCTACAAGCACATGGGCGCGCGCAGCGGCTACACGCTGCTGACCGGCCTGTTCGTCGGCATCGGCGGCATGCTCGGCATCATCTCCGGGCTGGTGCAGTGGCTGCCGCTGGCGGTGCTGGCACCGATCATCGTGTACGTGGCCATCGACATCACCACCCAGGCCTTCCAGGCCACGCCGCGCCACCATACCGGCGCGATGGTGTTCGGTTTCCTGCCGTCGGTGGCCTACCTGCTGGCGATCAAGGCGCCCGGCTGGATCGCACCGGACCAGCTGCCGCAGCTGCTGACCAAGCTCGACGGCCATGGCCTGCCCGAGCTGGCGGTGATTTTCACCCTCGGCAACGGCTTCATCATCACCTCGGTGCTGTGGATTTCGGCGGTGGCGGCGATGGTCGATGGCCGCCTGCGCCGTGCCTGCGGCTTCCTGCTGGTGGCGGCAGTGCTGACCCTGTTCGGCCTGATCCATTCGGTGGACCCGCGTGGCGGCATCTACCTGCCGTGGGATCTGGACGGGCTGGCACGCATCATCAGCTTGCAGTTCGCCGGCGCCTACGTGGCATTGGCGCTGCTGCTGGGCCTGCTGTCGCTGCAGAAGCAGCCGGTGAAACCGCTGGATGATCGCACCGATCATTGACTGGTGACGCCGGGCATGGCCCGGCGTTACCGCTCCTTCCACTTCTGGTGCTCTGTAGAGCCGAGCATGGCTCGGCTCTACAGGGGCGTGTTGCAGGCGGCGAATGATCACAGCGCGCTCTGCCGGCCAGCGGCCGGCACTACCGTTCGGCGTCCAGTTCCGGGTAATGGCGGAAGATGCCGTTGGTGTTGAACGGCAACCGCCGCTCAGACGCCAGATAGGCGGCAATGTTGGGTCGTTTCGCCACTCGTTCCTGCAGCGCGCGCAGCCGGGGCAGGGTGGGGCCGAGCGCCTGCATGCGGCGCGGAAACATGTAGTCCAGCCCGCTCAGCAGCTGGAACAGTGACAGATCCACATAGGAGTGCTCGCGCAGTGCATGGCGGCCACCGTTGGCGGCCATCACCTGCTCGAAATAGCCGAGGAACTTGGGCAGGCGCTCGCTGCGCAGTGACGCGGCTCGTGCCCTGGCCTGGGTCTTCTGCTGTTCGTAGTACTTCGATGCGGCGATCGGATGGTGGGTGTCGTGCACCTCGGCTACCAGGTCGGCGATGGTCAGCTGCAGTTGCAGCGCCTGCATCCGCCGCGAGGCCGCCTGCGGCACCAGGTCAAGCGGCGGGCCGAGAAAATCCAGGATCGCGGCGACCTGTGCAATGACCTGGCGGCCCGCCTTCAGGAATGGCGGCGCGAAGGGCTGCGCACCTTCACTGCTGCCATCGAGAAACGGCTGCATCACCGCATCGCCGTGCACCCGCGCCATGTCGATGTAGTCGGCACCGGCATCCTCCAGCGCCAGCCGCACGAACTCGCCACGGCCCTGGATGCCGGTCCAGTAGTACAGCGCGTACTGCATGGCAGAGTCTCCACGGGACAGGACTCCTAGCCTCGCGCGGGTGGCGCAAAGCAGACGTGAGCGTGGACGACGCGTGCCTGAACCCGAACGGCAGCGGAACAGGCGGGGAACCGGCTGCACTCGATGGGGTCACACCTTCTCCATGCGTGTGAAACGAGGTGCTGCATCATGCAGAGTGGAAAGGCGGTCTGGCCCTGGGTGTTGGGTGTGGTGGTGATCGGTGGCGCGGGCGGCTGGTTGTTCCGCGATCAGCTGAAGAGCCTGGCCGACGGTGTCCCGGTGCCGGTGCAATCAAGCCCTGCCAGTACCAGCGCACCGGCACAACCGCAGGCGGCCGCAGAGCCCGCGCCAGCACCACCATCGATCAGGCATCCGCTGGATACCGAGGCCGCCGCCGACCCGGCGCTGCCGAAACTGGCTGACAGCGACGCCGCGGCCTGGGGCGCACTGAGCCAGCTGTTCCAAGGCGAGGGGTCGCTGACCCTGCTGCTGCGTGATCACCTGATCCAGCGCCTGGTCACCCAGGTCGACAACCTGGACAAGCCCAGCGTGTCGCCGACCGCGCTGGCCGCGCGGCCGCTGCCGGGCAACCTGCAGGTCGATACGGGCGAAGGCGGCGAACGCATCGCCGCCAGCAATGCGGCACGCTATGCGCCTTACGTACAGGCGTTCACTGCGCTGGACCCGGCGGCAACGGCTACCGCTTACAAGCGCTTCTATCCGCTGATCCAGCAGGCCTATGCCGACCTTGGCCGGCCCGAGGGTTATTTCAACGACCGCCTGGTCATGGTGATCGACCACCTGCTGGACACCCCGGAACTGGCCCAGTCGCCGCTGGTGCAGCGCGATGAACGCGGCCGCTATCGCTTCGTCGATCCCACCCTGCAGTCACGCTCGATCGGGCAGAAGGCCCTGCTACGCATGGATCCTGCACAGGCGCGGGCGATCAAGCAGCAGCTGCGGGCGATCCGCAGCGCGATCACCCGCTGAGCCCGTCCACCGTACGGAACTGATCGGGATCAACGCGCCGACCACACGCGCTCCGGCATGCTGGCCGCAGGCTGACTGGCCCCGGGGTGCAGTCGCAGCCACCCTTGAAACCGGGTGGGGCAACCGCATCTTTCCAGCATTGCCGGCCCAGGCCGGCCCTGATGACCGATGAGGATTCGCAATGCGGATGGACAAGCTCACCTCGCGTTTCCAGCAGGCGCTGGCAGACGCCCAGTCGCTGGCCGTGGGCCGCGACAACAGCATCATTGAACCGGTTCACCTGTTCAGCGCGCTGCTGGACCAGCAGGGTGGCAGCACGCGCCCGCTGCTGGCCCAGGCCGGGGTGAACGTGCCGGTGCTGCGCGAGCGCCTGACCGAGGCGCTGGACGCACTGCCGAAGGTATCCGGCCAGGCCGGCAACGTTTCGATGGGCAACGATCTGGGGCGCCTGCTGAACCAGACCGACAAGCTGGCGCAGCAGCACGGGGACGCCTTCATTGCCAGCGAATGGTTCGTGCTGGCGGCGCTGGACGATGGTGGCACGCTGGGCATGGCGCTGCGCGCCGCCGGTGCCGACAAGACGCGCCTGCAGGCGGCGATCGACAAGCTGCGTGGCGGCGAGAACGTGCAGTCGGAGAATGCCGAGGAGCAGCGGCAGGCGCTGGAGAAGTACACCATCGACCTGACCGCGCGGGCCGAGAGCGGCAAGCTCGACCCGGTGATCGGCCGTGACGAGGAAATCCGCCGCACCATCCAGGTGCTGCAGCGCCGGACCAAGAACAACCCGGTGCTGATCGGCGAACCCGGCGTGGGCAAGACCGCGATCGTGGAAGGGCTGGCCCAGCGCATCATCAACGACGAAGTACCCGAAGGCCTGCGCGGCAAGCGCGTGCTGTCGCTGGACATGGGCGCGCTGATCGCCGGGGCCAAGTTCCGCGGCGAATTCGAGGAGCGCCTGAAGGGTGTACTCAACGACCTGGCCAAGAACGAAGGCCAGATCATCCTGTTCATCGATGAACTGCACACCATGGTCGGCGCGGGCAAGGCCGACGGCGCGATGGATGCCGGCAACATGCTGAAGCCGGCGCTGGCACGCGGCGAGCTGCACTGCATCGGTGCGACCACGCTGGACGAATACCGCAAGTACATCGAGAAGGACGCTGCGCTGGAGCGCCGCTTCCAGAAAGTCTTCGTCGGTGAGCCGTCGGTGGAGGACACCATCGCGATCCTGCGCGGGCTGAAGGAAAAGTACGCCGTGCACCACGGGGTGGAGATCACCGACCCGGCCATCGTGGCCGCCGCCACGCTGTCCAACCGCTACATCACCGATCGCCAGCTGCCGGACAAGGCCATCGACCTGATGGACGAGGCTGCCTCGCGCCTGCGCATGGAGATCGACTCCAAGCCGGAGGAGCTGGATCGCCTGGAACGCCGGGTGATCCAGCTGAAGATCCAGCGCGAGATGCTGAAGAAGGAAAAGGACGAAGCCTCGCGGCAGCGGCTGGCCGACCTGGAGAACGACATCGACGGGCTGGAGCGCGAGTTCTCCGACCTCAATGAAATCTGGAAGTCGGAGAAGGCTGCGCTGCAGGGCGCCACCAAGATCAAGGAGCAGGTCGAGCAGGCCAAGCTGGAACTGGAAGCCGCGCAGCGCCGCCAGGATTTCGCCAAGATGAGCGAGATCCAGTACGGCCTGTTGCCGCAGCTGGAAAAGCAGCTGGCCGCGGCCCAGGAAGCCGAGCACAAGGACTTCAAGCTGGTGCAGGACCGGGTCACCGACGAGGAGATCGCCGAGGTCGTGTCGCGCTGGACCGGCATTCCGGTCAACAAGATGCTCGAAGGCGAGCGCGACAAGCTGCTGCGCATGGAAGAAGTGCTGCACAACCGTGTGGTCGGCCAGGAGGAAGCGATCAAGGTCGTCTCCGATGCCGTGCGCCGTTCGCGTGCCGGCCTGTCCGATCCGAACCGTCCGGCCGGCTCGTTCCTGTTCCTCGGCCCGACCGGCGTCGGCAAGACCGAGCTGTGCAAGTCGCTGGCCGAATTCCTGTTCGACAGCGCCGACGCGATGATCCGCATCGACATGAGCGAATTCATGGAGAAGCACAGCGTCGCCCGCCTGATCGGCGCCCCCCCGGGTTACGTGGGCTACGAGGAAGGCGGCTACCTGACCGAGGCGGTGCGCCGTCGCCCGTACTCGCTGATCCTGCTGGACGAAGTGGAGAAGGCGCATCCGGATGTGTTCAACATCCTGCTGCAGGTGCTGGACGATGGCCGCCTGACCGATGGCCAGGGCCGCACCGTGGACTTCCGCAATACCGTCATCGTGATGACCTCGAACCTGGGCTCGCACCAGATCCAGGACATGAGCGCCGACGACAGCCCGGAGGCCTACACGCAGATGAAGGCAGCGGTGATGGGCGTGGTGCAGGCGCACTTCCGTCCGGAGTTCATCAACCGCCTGGACGACATCGTGGTGTTCCACCCGCTGGACAAGCAGCAGATCAAGCAGATCGCGCGCATCCAGATGCGCGGGCTTGAGAAGCGGCTGGCCGAGCGCGGGTTGAAGCTGGCGGTCTCCGATGCGGCGTTTGACCTGCTCGGCAACGTCGGCTTCGATCCGGTGTACGGCGCGCGCCCGTTGAAGCGTGCGATCCAGTCGCAGCTGGAAAACCCGCTGGCGCAGCAGATCCTGTCCGGCGCCTTCGTCAACGGCGATACCATCGAAGTCGGCAACGACGGTGGTCGCCTGGTGTTCGCCAAGGCTTGAACCGGTGGCGCCCCGGCCATGGCTGGGGCGCCATCCGAGCCTTGGCAGCGCACGATGGTCCTGTTTCACTTTCGCAAGGATGAGGAGAACCGCATGGACGTTGCCCGCAGGGCTTCACTCTGCATGACGCTGGCGTTGGCTGCTGTTTGTGGACACGCCGCGGCCGCCGAACAGGTCCAGCTGCCGCCGATGAAGGGCTACCAGCAGGCCCACCAGAGCACCGACGCGCAAGGCAACCGCATCACCGAGTACGTGCCACAGGGCCAGACCGTGCACGACTGGACCGACATGGTCACCGTCAACGATGCGCCGAACAGTGGCCATGTGAGTCCGCGTGAGTTCCTCGGCATCATCGAGGCGGGGTGGCGCATCGCCTGTCCGGCGGCGCAGAGCCACTGGATCCGCGAAGGTGAAGAAGGGGGACGGCCCTTCGCCCTGCTGATGCTCAGCTGCCCGCGGAATCCGGGGACAGGCAAGCCGGAGTTCACCTGGATCAAGGGCGTGCAGGGCAGGCAGGGCTTCCACACCGTGCAGAAGTCGTTCCGCTCCGAGCCGGAGAAGGAGGACGTCGTGCAGTGGATCGGCTGGCTGCGCGAGGTCGGGTTGTGCGGCAGCGGCGACGCACCGGCCTGCCGCTGACCGCAGAGGGAAAGGGCGCCCAGCGGCGCCCTTCATGCATCAGAAGCGGTGGGTGTAACCGCTCATCAGCCCGAACTGGTTTGCCTTCTGCACGATCGGGCTGTTGGCCGCATCGCCGAGCAGGCGCGTGCCTTCGGCCGAGATGTACCAGTTGCCGTTGCGGCCCACGCGGTGGCTCCACTTCAGGCCGACACCGGCACTGACCAGGCCGGCCTTCGGCCTGTGCTCGGCGAAGCCCGTGCGTTTGGCCTGTTCCGGGCTGACGCCGTACCAGGTCTGCATGTAGCCGCGGTTGCCGTAGTCGGTGGAAACACTGCCGCTGACCACGCCACCGGCCAGGTCGAACAGCGGCATGCTCAGGTTCAGATGGATCTGCTGGGTGGCCAGGCCGTTCTCGGCCTTGTCCTCGTCCTTGCGGGTGAACTGCCAGGAGCCGCTCAGCACGGCTTCGCCCAGCGTATAACCAGCCGAGACGCCGACCAGGGGACGGGTATCGATATCACCCATGCCGCGCAGGAAGTCCGAACCGCCCAGCAGCGAGTCCTTGTCCTTGCGGATGCCGCTGGCGCCGACATAGGCACGCACGCGCGTGTGCTCGCCGAGGGAGGTGCCCCAGCCGATGCCACTGGTGCCCAGAAACCATCCCCCCGGCGAGGTGACATCAAAGGACAGCGACGGCGTCGCACGATACTCCTCGCTGCCGCTGTAACGCGGTGCCACGCCGCCACCGGCGGCGAGCTCGAAGGTCCAGTGGTCATCCTTGGCGTGGGCGATCGGGGCGGCGAACAGCGGCAACACGGCCAGGCAGAGCAGGGCGGGGGAACGGCGAAGCTGGGACATGGAAACTCTCGGCAATGGGAGGAAAGCAGCGCGCGCATCCGGCGAGTGCTGCAGGGTTGCCAGCGTGGCGATATGCCGGCGACCGATCCGTCCGCAGTTGTGCGGGAGTTGTAATCAACTGTAATCGCGCCCTTGGGCGTTCAGCTGGCAGCCAGCGGCCAGTGCATTTCCAGGCGCGCGCCGCCCAGCGTGGCGCGACTGATGCGCAGCTCGCCGCCGTGGCGGGCTGCAATGCGGCCGACAATGGCCAGGCCCAGGCCGAAGCCGCCGGTATCGCGGCTGCGGCTGTCGTCCAGGCGGGTGAACGGGCGCATCACCTTCTCCCGATCGGCTTCGGCGATGCCCGGGCCGTCATCGTCCACGCGCAGGCAGGCGCGGCCGCTGATACCGACCAGCGAGACCTCCACCTGCGAACGCGCGTGGCGCAGCGCATTGCCGACCAGGTTGCTCAGCGCCAGCTGCAACAGGCGTGGCTCGGCATCCACTCGCGGCAACGCGCTGGGCTGCACGCGCAGGACAATGCCGGCACGTTCGGCATCGCGGCGGGCATCGGCCAGGCAGGCCTGCAGCCAGTCGTTGGCTTCGATGCGCTGCATCGGTTCGCCCTCGCTGGGATGCTCCAGCCGTTCGTAGGCCAGCAGTTCGCTGACCAGCCGGTTGAGCTCGGCCAGGTCGCCGTGCAGGCCCTGCGCCAGCCGTTCGCGGCGTTCGCGGTCATCGCTGTCCTGCATCAGGTCCAGGCCGAAGGCCACGCGCGCGATGGGCGTGCGCAGTTCGTGCGAAATGGCATGGGTCAGGTCGCGCTGGCGCTGCACCAGTTCGGCCACGCGTGCCGCCATGCGGTTGGAGTGTTCGACGATGACCCGGATCTGCGAGCGGGGCGAAACCTGCGCACGTGCCTGCAGGTCGCCGGAACCGATGCGGTCGGCGTGCCGGCGCAGTGCTTCCAGGTCGCGCCAGAGCAGGCGCACCCAGGCATACAGGCTGGCGCCCACCAGCAGCAGGATGCTGAGGTAGGCGGCGATGGTCATGTACGTCGTCATCTGCACCGCGCCGGGCAGGCGCAGGTGCAGCCAGCGGCCATCGCTGCTGTCGATGGGCAGCAGCACCTGCTGGTACTGATCGCGCACGACGAAGCCATCGGCCTTCACGGCCTCCTGTTCCTGCGCGTCGAGCGCGGGAGGCTTGTCGAGCAGGGTCAGGGCGATGCCGTAGTGTGGCTGCCACTGTTGCAGGCGCTCACGCTGCTGGACGGCGTCCAGGCCGGCCAGGCCACTGCGCAGGGCGTACACCTGCCCGCGCACCTGCTGCACGAACACGCGATCCTGCACGGGCGTGTAGATGCCATCCAGGATGTGGTTGAGAAAGAACACCGACACCAGGAAGCAGGCGCCGGTGATGAACCACAGCCACAGGAACAGCCGCTTCATTCCGACCAGGCCGCAGGATTGAACTGGTAGCCGCGCCCCCACACGGTCTTGATCCGCCGCGGTTCGCGCGCATCGTCGCCGAGCTTGCGGCGCAGCTTGCCGATGCAGACGTCGACGCTGCGGTCCAGACCGTCGAAGCCGATGCCGCGCACCGCCTGCAGGATCTGGTCGCGCGACAGGATCTGCCCCGGCTGGCTGGCCAGCAGCCACAGGATCTCGAATTCCGTGGTGCCCAGCTCGACCGGCTGGCCGTGCAGGTGCACCTCGCGCTGCATGCGATCGATCAGCAGCTCACCATGCATCAGCCGGCTGGGCGTGCCGGTATTGCTGCTGCCGTGGCGGCGGCGCAGCAGGGCGCGCAGGCGGGCCAGCAGCAGGCGTGGCTCGATCGGCTTGTGCACATAGTCATCGGCACCCGATTCCAGGCCCAGCACCTGCTCGATGTCGTCCTCACAGGCGGTCAACATCAGGATCGGCACATCGGAGAAGCTGCGGATCTGCCGGCACACATCGATGCCCCCCAGGCCGGGCAGCATCAGGTCCAGCACCACCAGCTCCGGCGCATGCTGGCGGCAGGCGGCGCTGGCGAGGTCGCCGCGTGCCACGTGCTGCACGGTGAAGCCATGTTCGTGGAGATAGTCGCTGACCAGTTCGGCCAGGCGACGGTCGTCCTCCACCAGCAGGACCGACGTGGGCGAACTGCTGGCAGGGGGAGTCCAGGGGGATGGCTGCATGCGTGGGGCCTCCGTTCCCAGGCAGGAGCGCCCGGCGGCGCAGCCTAGCAATGCCCCATGACGACTGCCTGAATCGCGGCCAACCTGATAACCGCGGGTACGGACGTCATCGCCAGCGGCTTTCAGCGGGCGGCCCCGGCTGGCCTATGGTGGCGGTTTCCCCGGATGGAGCCTGGTGCAATGAGCGACCCGCAGTGGCAACTGGAAACCCTGGCCGTGCACGGCGGTTACCGTCCCGACCCGACCACCCGCGCGGTGGCGGTGCCGATCTACCAGACCGTGGCGTATGCCTTCGATGACACCCAGCACGGCGCCGACCTGTTCGACCTGAAGGTTCCGGGCAACATCTACACGCGCATCATGAACCCCACCACCGACGTGCTGGAGCAGCGCCTGGCCGCGCTGGAAGGCGGCATCGGCGCGCTGGCGCTGGCCTCGGGGCAGGCCGCGATCACCTATGCCATCCAGACCATCGCCGAGGCCGGCGACAACATCGTCGCCTCCAGTGCGCTCTACGGTGGCAGCCTCAACCTGCTGGCGCACACGCTGCCGCAGCACGGCATCCAGGCGCGCTTTGCCGATCCGGCCGACCCGGCCGCGTTCGCCGCGCTGATCGACGACCGCACCAAGGCGGTGTTCGTCGAATCGATCGGCAACCCGCGCGGCAATGTCACCGACATTGCTGCGATCGCCGAGGTCGCGCATGCCGCGGGCGTGCCGCTGATCGTCGACAACACCGTGGCCACGCCGTTCCTGCTGCGCCCGTTCGAGCACGGCGCCGACATCGTGGTGCATTCGCTGACCAAATACCTCGGGGGACACGGCAACAGCCTGGGCGGCGCGATCATCGATTCCGGCCGCTTCGACTGGACCGCACAGCCCCAACGCTTCGCGCGGCTCAACCAGCCCGACCCCAGCTACCACGGCGTGGTCTATACCGAAGCACTGGGGCCAGCCGCCTACATCGGCCGGGCGCGGGTGGTGCCGCTGCGCAATACGGGCGCTGCGTTGTCGCCGTTCAACGCGTTCCTGATCCTGCAGGGCATCGAGACCCTGGCCCTGCGCATGGAACGCATCAATGCCAATGCGCTGGCCGTTGCGCAGTTCCTGAAGGCGCATGCCAAGGTCGCCTGGGTGCGCTACGCCGGACTGGCCGACGACCCCGAGCATGCCGCCGCGCAGCGCTATCTGGGTGGACACGGCTCGGGCGTACTGACCTTCGGTCTGCCCGGTGGGCGCGAGGCCGGCGCCCGCTTCCTCGATGCGCTGAAGCTGTTCACCCGCCTGGTCAACCTGGGGGATGCGAAGTCACTGGCCACCCATCCGGCTTCGACCACGCATCGCCAGCTGGATGCAGCGGAGCTGGCCAAGGCCGGTGTCAGCGAGGACACCGTGCGGCTGTCGATCGGCATCGAGCACATCGGCGACCTGCGCGCGGACCTGGAACAGGCCCTGGCCGGCGCCTGATAGCTGCGCGCTTGGTCGTCATCGCCACAGGCGATCACCGCCGGCACCGCGATGGGTTACGGTGGAACTGCCTCTCCAAGGCATGGCAACGTGGCGATCCAGATCCCCGGTCGATGCGGGTCGACCGGGGATTTTTTGTTTGACGATGACTCCAGCCCGGCACTTCGCTGGACTGCGCCCAAACCCGCTACAGCAGGTTTATCAATGACTTAGGCGCGTCCATCATATGCCGGTGCTTTCCGAAATTTGACCCGGCTTCCGGTCGCGTGGCTCCCATGTGGCTCTCGGAATCCGAGGTTTCCGAGGAGTCATCATGGCAAGAATCAAACTCACCAAGTCCGCTGTCGATGCCGCCAAGCCCCAGGCGCAGGCCATCGAACTGCGGGACACCGTGGTGCCCGGCTTCCTGTGCAAGATCACCCCGGCCGGCCGCAAGGTGTTCATGCTCCAGTACCGCACGAACGCCGGCGAGCGCCGCAAGCCCGCCCTGGGCCAGTACGGGGAACTGACCGTCGAGCAGGCCCGTGTCATGGCGCAGGAGTGGCTGGCCGAGGTGCGCCGGGGCGGCGACCCGAGCGCGGCCAAAGCTGCCGCCCGCAAGGCACAGACCATGAAGGAGTATTGCCTCACCTTCATGGAGGACTACTCCAGGCAGCGCAACAAGCCCAGCACTCAGCGGGGCTATCAGGGCGTAATCGACCGCTGCATCATCCCGATCATGGGGCGGATGAAGGTGCAGGACGTGAAGCGCCCGGACGTGGCCGCGCTGATGAAGAAGCTGGCCCACAAGCCGGCCGAGGCCAACCGCACCTTCGGCGTGCTGCGCAAGATGTTCAACCTGGCCGAAGTGTGGGGGCTGCGTCCGGACGGCACCAATCCGTGCCGCCACGTCCCGATGTTCCCGCCCGGCAAGGAAACCCGGCTCATCGTGGACGACGAGCTGGTGAGGATCTTCCGGCATCTGGAACACGTGGAGGCGGAAGGATTGGAGAACTACGTCATCCCGCTGGCGATTCGCCTGCAATTCGAGTTTGCCGCCCGCCGCTCCGAAATCTGTCCGCTGGAGTGGGACTGGATTGATCTGGAGAAGCGCCGCGTGGTCTGGCCCGACAGCAAGACCGGCGGCATTTCCAAGCCCATGAGCGAAGAAGCCTATCGGCTGCTTTCGACGGCGCCGCGCCGGGAGAGCTGCCCCTACGTCCTGCCGTCGCCCAACGACCCGGCCCGGCATCTGACGCATGGCGAACACTATGGCGGCTGGAAGCGCGTACTCAAGGCCGCCGGTGTGCCGCATGTCGGCACGCACGGTATCCGCCACCGGGCTACGACCGACATTGCCAATTCGGGCGTGCCGACCAAGGTCGGCATGAAGCTGACGGGCCACAAGACGGTGGCGATGTTCATGCACTACGTCCACACCGAGGACAAGCCGGTGCGCGATGCGGCCGAACTGGTGGCGAGCCGGCGGCAGGCCATCACGGGTGCGCTGCGCCCTGCGGAGGCGACGGCATGATCCAGTTCGGGCTTCCTGGGCTATCCGCCGTCGCGCTGGAGACGCTGGAGAAGCTGCCGTATCCGAGCGCCCAACCTCATGGCTCGATTGTCGCATCGCAGTTGCGACAATTTCCATACTTGCCTTCTATATCCGAACAGATATAATGATGAGGGAGAAACGCAAGCTCCTGTTCTGGGAAGGCTCCTCGAAGAAGGACTTCAAGGTGTTCCCCGTCCCCGTGCAGAAAGACATGGGCGTGGCACTGTTCGTCGTTCAGTTGGGGGGTACGCCGGACGTGGCCAAGCCTTGGAAGGGGCTCGGCTCCGGGGTGTACGAGCTGGTGGAAGACCATCGGGGCGACACCTTCCGCGCCGTCTACACGGTACGGGTCGGCGATGCGGTGCATGTGCTACATGCGTTTCAGAAGAAGTCCAAGTCCGGCATTGCCACACCGCAGCCGGACGTGGAGTTGATCGAGAAGCGGTTAAAGGCAGTGCTCGCCCGATATGGTGCGAGCGGGAGATCGTGATGACGCGCAAAGACCATCCTCAAGGCACCGACAACGTGCTGGCCGACCTCGGATTCGCCGACGCGGAAGAGCTGTCGGCGAAAGCCGTCTTGGCGGTCAAGCTGAACGAGCTGATCGACAAGCGTAGCCTCAGCCAGACCGAAGCCGCTCACATCACCGGCATGACACAGCCTAAGGTGTCTCAGGTGCGACGCTACAAGCTGCAAAACATCTCACTTGAACGCTTGATGCAGGCGCTTGTCTCGCTGGACCAGCATGTCGAGATCGTCGTTCGGCCGGCGCGGCGCGCGCATGCCGCCGGCATCACGGTCGCAGCTTAACGATTCGAGCGAGCAAGAGCCGCAATGAAATTCGCATACGAAGACCTCAGTGATGGCCAGTTCGAGACACTAGTCGTTCTCCTGTGCCAGCGGTTGCTTGGGGTCTCGGTACAGGGATTTGCGAAAGGGCCTGATGGCGGGCGCGATGCCAAGTTCATAGGAACGGCGGAACTGCACCCGAGCAAGACGGTCCCGTGGGTCGGTACAACCATCGTCCAGGCCAAGCATACCAACGGCTATAACCGTAACTTCTCCGAGTCCGACTTCTTCAGCACGACGGCCGCGAACACTGTGCTGGGCAAAGAAATTCCCCGCGTTAAGAAACTGCGCGAGGCCAGGCAGCTCGATCACTACATGCTGTTCGCCAACCGTCGGCTGGCAGGCAACGCCGAAACCGAGATACGCGACTACATCGCGTCTCAGTGCGGCATTCCCGCCTCGTCGATCTATCTCTGCGGACTGGAGCAACTGGAAATCTGGCTGAAGCGCTTCCCCGAGGTTGCGAGGGAAGCAGACCTTGATCCGGTCGATTCACCGTTGATCGTCAGCCCCGATGATCTGGCCGAAGTAGTGCAGGCATTGGCGCGCCAGAAAGACGGCGTGATCGCACTGCTAGGGAGGGTCTGAACAACGCACTCTGACACTTGGATTTCAGCGTCAGAGCGCCGGACCAGCGTCGATTTGATCAATTTCCCGCCCTTTCAGGCGGTTTCTGGCGGGTTTTCCCGCCTTACAGGCGCACCACCCCCATCGCCGGCAACAGGCGCCGGCGCGCCATCCACAGGTTCGACAGCGCGAACAGCGTCAGCACCTGCGCCGCGTTCTTCGCCAGGCCGCGGTAGCGCACCTTCGTGTAGCCGAACTGGCGCTTGATCACCCGGAACGGATGCTCGACCTTCGCGCGCAGGCTCGCCTTGTACCGCTCCCAGCGCTCGGTGTAACGCCGCTCGCGCGGGTTCTTCATCGCCCGCAACTTCGACGGCTTCTCCGCGATCAGGAAGCCGGCCTCCACATCCTTCAACTCTTCACGCTTGTCGGCACCGGTATAGCCGCTGTCGCCACAGATCGTGTCTTCCCGGCCGTGCAGCAGCCTGTGTACCCGGGTCACGTCGGCCACGTTCGCCGCCGTGCACTCGACGTGGTGCACCAGGCCGGATTCATCATCGACGCCGATGTGCGCCTTCATGCCGAAGTGCCACTGGTTGCCCTTCTTCGTCTGGCACATTTCCGGATCGCGCTTGCCTTCGGCGTTCTTCGTCGAGCTCGGCGCGGCGATGATCGTCGCGTCCACGATCGTGCCCGCGTGCAGGCTCAGGCCCTTGCGCGCCAGATGCGCATTCACCCGCTCGAAGATCCGCCCGGCCAGGCCGTGGGTTTCCAGCAACCGGCGGAAGTGGAGGATCGTGGTCTCGTCGGGAATCGCGTCCACGCCGCCCAACCGCGCGAACCGGCGCATCACCGGCGTGTCGTACAAGGCCTCTTCCATCGCCGGGTCGCTGAGCGCGTACCACTGCTGCAGGAAATGGATGCGCAGCATCGTCGCCAGCGGGTACGGCTGGCGGCCGGGACGGCCCAGCTTCGGGTAGTGCGGCTCGATCAGCGCCAGCAGCGCCTGCCACGGCACCACCTGCTCCATCTCGGCCAGGAAGATCTCCCGCCGCGTGCGCTTGCGCTGGCCCAGGGTCTCGGCATCACCGAACGTCAGCTGCATCGATCGTCACCCCAATCTGGTGCGCTATTGTCGCCTGCAGCAGCGGAGTTGTTCAGACCTTCCCTAGACGATCCACCGACTGCGCGCGTGACGTACGAGCAGAAGAACGCACTCAACAACATGAGTGCCGACTACGCCAAGGCGCAGCGGCGGAAATACCTGAAGGAGACGGCTCAAATTCGGGCTTTCTTGGCAGCACCGGAAAACCTCGACCTGCTGCGCATGTACGAGTCGGTGGTCGATGAGTTCCAACTCAAGATCATCGCGAAGCGCAAGGACTACCAGACCTTCGACGAGGTCATGGAGTATCTAGTGGACCTGTTGTTCAACCGCGATCCTGTCTTGCGGCAGCACGCCCACAAGCGCCTGACTCGCGCCGTGCTGTTCTACATGTACTGGAATTGCGATATCGGGGAGGTGGGCGATGCTGCGGCCGACCAAGCACTCTCATCCTGATCGCACGGTCATCAACGTCTCGTTGCTGCTGCTGGCTCGCCTGAAGGCCCGGCGCGTGGATGAGTACGACGTGCTGCGCACGTTCGCGAAGAAAAGTGTCGTCGGCGGGGACGTGCTGTTCCTGCCGGCACTGAATTTTCTGTATCTCATGGGCCTGATCGAATATCGCCCCAAGACCGACGCCGTGGAATACATGGGGCCAAATGAAGCTGTCTAGACTTTATTCCAGCAAGCCTGACTTGTTCGAGCCTGTGGAGTTCGTCCAGGGCCTGAACGTCGTCATGGCTGAAATTCGCCTGCCGGAGAACCGAAACAAGGACACCCATAACCTCGGCAAGACCACGCTTGGGCGTTTGCTCGACTTTGGCTTCCTTGCCAAGCGCGATCCCAAGTTCTTTCTTTTCAAACACGTCGAATTGTTCAAGGACTTCATCTTCTTCCTGGAGATCGAGCTGGAAGATGCTTCGTTCGTGACGATCCGGCGCGGTGTGGAAGAAGCCACCAAGATCAGCTTCAAGCGCCATGAGGCCGGGCATCAGGACTTGTCGGGGCTACCGCTGGTGGAATGGGATCACCAGGACATGCCCTTCGAGCGGGCGCGTGACCTGTTGGATGGATTGCTTGACTGGCGCGCACTCAAGCCTTGGGCGTTCCGCAAAGGCTTAGGCTACCTGCTGCGCTCCCAGGATGATTTCCGCGATGTGTTTCATCTGCGCAAGTTCGCGGCTGCGCATTCGGATTGGAAGCCTTTCCTGGCTCACGTTCTCGGCTTTGACGCTCAACTCGTGGCGAAGCACTACGAGAAGGAAGAGCAGCTTGCGGAGAAGCAGTCCACCGCGCAGACCATCAAGAACGAGCTGGGCGGGTCCATTGAGGACATCAGCAAGATCGAGGGCATCCTGCTGCTCAAGCAAAAAGAGGCTGAGAAAAAGCAGAAACTGCTTGACGCCTTCGACTTCCGCGCCCAGGACAAGGACAGCACCAAACAGTTGGTTGATGACATCGACGAACGCATCGCGTCGCTCAATGCCGAACGCTACTCGCTCAACCAGAACAAGAAGAAGATCATCACCTCGCTGGAAGAGGATCAGATCCTCTTCAACCCTGACGAAGCGCAGCGCCTGTTCGAGGAAGCCGGCGTTCTGTTCAAGGGGCAGATCAAGAAAGACTTCCAGCAGTTGATTGCCTTCAATCGGGCAATTACCGATGAGCGCCGCGGCTATCTGCAGGAAGAACGCGCAGAGGTCGAAGCTGAGCTTAAGCGCATCAATGCAGAACTGAATACCTTGGGCAAAAAACGATCGGAAATGCTTTCATTTCTGAGTGGAACCGACATCTTTGGCAAGTACAAGCAGGTCTCGGACGAGATGGTGACGCTGCGCGCTGACATCACTTCCCTGGAGCGTCAACGCGGCTTCCTGCATCGTTTGCAGGAGTTGCGAACCGAGATAAGGGCGTTGACCGAAGAGCGTGGGCATCTACAGACACAGATCGAGGCGGATGTCGAGAAGCAGAACTCCGATCAGAACAGTTTGTTCTCGGCAATCCGCGTGTTCTTCAGCGAGATTGTCGAAGAGGTGATCGACCGCAAGGCGCTGCTGAGCGTATCGCCGAACCAAGCGGGGCATCTGGAGTTCAGGGCGGAAATTCTTGACGAATCAGGCAACGCAACCAGCGCCGACCTTGGGCACACGTACAGGAAACTGCTGTGCATCGCCTTTGACTTGGCCATCCTGCGAGCCCACTTGGACGACAAGTTCCCGCGCTTCGTTTACCACGACGGCGTGTTCGAGTCTCTGGATGATCGCAAAAAGGAAAATCTGCTGACGGTCATTCGCCGGTATGCCGACCTGGGGCTCCAACCCATCATCACGCTGATTGATTCTGACCTGCCAACGCGGGCCGAAGACGATGAGCCGGTGTTCTCGGCCGATGAGATCGTGGTCACATTGCACGACGAGGGTGAGCACGGGAGGCTTTTCAGGACGAAGGCTTGGTAGCGATGGAGGCTTTCTCGTTTGAGTCAGTGTTTCGTCCCCTCTTAGCGGAACAAGAAGCCTACCTGCGTCTTTATCCGCCTGGTGAAGCTGTGCTGCTTGCTTTGCGCGATCTGCTGGAAAGAGACAGTCGCCTACTCTACATCGATGCCAACGAGCGCTCCATCACTTTCCGCTTTGCTATGCATTTGCAGTCCCATCTGAGGGAATGGGAGATCGACTGCGAGTTCAACCGAGATGGCGTCGAGCCCAAGCGGCTTGGCCACATGGAGCTATATCCAGACAGCGAGGACGAGGAGGCGAAAACAGTCTTTCCAGATGTAATAGCCCATCGGCGCGGAAAGAAAGAGAACTTTCTCGTTGTCGAGTTCAAGAAGTCAACAAGCCACGTAGACCGAAGTATTGATCGCCGGAAGCTCCTCGGCTACAAACGCCAACTGGGATACGAGCACGCACTCTTTGTCGAGGTTGGATCGGGCGGACAGGCAAGCATTACATCGCTCGAATGGATTTAACGCCAAGGTCTACTTATACAGATCATCAAGAACAAGGCTTTGGGTTCTGAGTCTGATGTATCTGTGCCTACCCCTCTACTTCAAGCTGCTTCGACTGCCGGTAGGCTGACGCAGTCTGGCGGGCGCAGCGCGAATAAGAACTACGCCTTCCAGTGGGTTTGGTAGTTGGGGCCGTCAGAAAGAGGTTTCGCGCTCGGCGGGAAGACTTGAATGGTCAACGGAATAGGAAAATCGGCGCCGATGATCGCAGCCTCGCCGGGCTTCAGGTTGGGCAGGAACGACGAAGCGGACCGATCAATTTCGCCGCAGGCGCGTTCGACAACCTCGCGGTCCCGATCATTCGTGAGCCGATGCACCACGAGTGTTCCCATCTGGCTCAGAACACCTTCCGTTATGTCGCGTGGGCGCTGAGTTGACAGACAGATGTTGAGTCCGTACTTCCGGCCCTCTTTGGCGATCAACTCGAATGCGTCCAGGCGGGCGACCGCGTCATCGCCTCCGATATGCCGCCCGAGAAAGTTATGTGCCTCGTCGACGATGATGACAACAGGGCAACTCTTGAATGCGCCATCGCGTGCCATGTTGAGAAGATGCCGTCCGATCACGTTCGCGATGATCTCGCGCGCCTTGAACTCAAAGGCAACGCCGCTCAGGCATATCCGAAGCAACCGATCTTCGTTGGAGACGAAGGACGAGATGCTTTCCGTCAATGCAGGAGCCTTCGACTTGAAGACACAATCGAAGGAAGATGAACTGAGAATGCCGCTAATGCGCGACATCAAGGACAGGCAGTACGAGACCTCGCCTGAGTCGCCACCCCATTTGGTGGTGTCCTTCGACCCCCGGGCCACACCGAATCCGTCCGGGTAGACACACTCCTGCTCGATCTGTGAAACGAGCTTCCACACGTCGAACGCTTGCTGTGGATCGTCGAGCTTCTCCGCAATGCCAGCTTTGGCCTCTTCTGCCAAGATCGGGACTTTGGACTGATCGATCTTTTTGATGATCCCACCAGTCGAAATATGGGGAGCGAGGGTGGCAAGTCGAAGACTGCGGATCGCCGCGCGCAGCTTCGGTCCCTGAACCTTGCCGGCAGGCTCAAACAGCGCGATGAAGTCCGATTCAATAAAAGACGTTTGCGGCAAGGCGCAAGGAGAGGACGACTTCGCAGTGTTGACCGGCGCGCCCAAGTGAAAGTTGGAGACGTGCTTTCCGTCAAACCCGCGATACTCCCCCGTCGCGTCCAAGAGGATAATTTTGGTCTTGTAGCGCAGGCATTCTTCGATGATCCGAGCGGTCGTCCAACTCTTGCCGCCGCCAGTGGCGCCCAGAATCGCGCAGTGTCGGCCGAACAGTTTCTCCGGCTTGACCGACACGTAGCTTTCAGGCGCGACATCGATCGAGCCCAGCTTGAGAAGGACGTGGCTGGCTTCGGCCTCCGCCGCCTCCATGAACTTCGGTAAGTTGGCGATGAAGCTGTGCGGCGCAGCGTAGACGCGGTCGCCCAGGCGAGGATAGGAGTCAACGCCCGCCGAGATTCGAAGTGAGTCCATTGCGATGGAGCCCAGCAGTTGGATCGTCCCGATGCCGTCCAAATCTGGCACCCTGCCATGCGAGGTGTCGATCAGGCGCCTGTCGGCATCTGGCAAATGGATCTCGACCACCCGTCCAAGCAGGAGGTTGATCTGTCCCTCGATCAGGACGAACTCTCCAACTTCACCCTTTCCGTATCGGCCACCCAGAAAGTGGGAACCGCTGGGCGAGCCCGCCTCGTTGAGATTGAACTTCACCACCTGGGCGGAAACGGAGCACAACTGGCCAACATACAACTCCGGTCGGAGCAATCCGCGCGGAAAAGCGTCGGTGACGTCAAGCGCGGTACTCATGTCGGTTTGACCAGCGACTTGATGTCGCGCGTGAGCCGCTGCGCGGGCGTCAGCGATTTGAGGTCCGGAATCATCTCGGCGAACTCGCTGAACGTGGCATTGATCAGCCACACGTCCTCGCCCTGTTTGGCGAGGTTGTAGAGCGCATCCCAGTATCGGTTGTTCTCCTTGCTCCGAGAGGTCAGATCATCCGCCGAGGGATTGACGATGATCAACCGCAAATGCGGATTGGTGCGAACCGCCGCGACAATGGGTTCCGACAAGTGATCATCATTGAAACCGAAGCCCGATACGATGAGGCAAGTATTTGGTTCTCGCAGCGCCGCCAGGTACTGCGAGATCAGTTCCAAGTGCGGTTGGACGTAGGACTGTTGGTATTTACCTTTGGCGGGATAGATCAGACAGGCCGTCTCCGGAGTCGGGTCAGTCTTGATCTCGATATCGCCCGAACTGGATTGATCCCAGTTAACCGAACCATGCAGCTTGTACAGGTGAAACACGCCTTCCAACGGGTTGCCAACCTCATCGCCTGTCGAAGGCCGACGGACGATGTCGTACAGGAAGAACCGCGGATCAAACTGCCGGGGCTGTGTAAATGAGAAGCCGTCGAGCAAAACCAGCCCCTGCTTGCCCGCAGCGCGCTCAAAGCAAAGATCGTAGTTCGTCGTGAACAATTTCATCCGCGAGTCGCGAACGCGGCGTCGAGACAGTCGATGCAGGAAAGTGCGATGGCTCGCCAACTTGGAATCGTCGGCGCCATCGAGAAAGGCGGAACATTCTTTTAAGATCACACCCTTTGAGACGGAGACAAATTTCTCGACCTGCTCGCTTTTTTTGATCTGAAGATATGCATCGCAACGCGAAAGCAAAGCCTCGATGTTCTCCTGTTCAACGGCAGTCTCATAGCCGATCTCAGCAATTACGGCATTAGCCTGTTCGGTCGGCTTCCGCTCATCCTTTCCAGTGTCAGGATTCGAGTTCACGCAGTGATCCCACAACGTCCACATCGAAGGACCGTTGATCTCTCCGAGAGACGTCCCACTTCCTGCAAGGGCGACCACATGCTGCATCTGAAGCGAGGAAAGCAATACCGCTTTCAGTTCTTCGCGTGCAGCAGCGGCTTCAGACAAAATCTGCTGCCTCTTTGCGTCGTCAGCCTCGCCAGTTACATCCGGCCTGAGGGACTTCCAAGCGCCGGATTCCGGACTGAAGAAAAGTTGTTGACCGAAGGTGGTCGGCTGTGACGTCGTCATGTCGTCCCTACAGATGTGTTTGGATTCTTCCGGATGCCCGATCGCCCGGGACCAGCCTTTGGAATAGTAACAAAGCGCTTCGCACATTCTGGCCGACCCGCGGCCCAACATCCACGAAAGCCAAGGCTGTGCGTCCCGGCGCGTTCCGCCGTCGGGTTCGCGGGCCGCGCCACGTGCAGAGTCGCGGCCATCCTGCTTTGATCCTTGGCGCCTCCGGCCCACTCGGGCCTGCGCGTTCCGCTTACCCCCAAAGGCGACTGTGTGAGTATTTCTCCAGCAGACCATGAGATGGGTGTTAATTCCTCACTCGCCAACTTCGTGGCCTACATCGAATGAAGTTGTCGTGTACGTTTCGCCTGTCCTAGCGTTGAGCCCTTAAGGCTGAATCGAGCCGCTACTCGGTTCCGTTGCGCTCACGCTGACGCAGGCGCTTCACGTAGGCCTCGTCCAGCAGCTCGTGCGGGCTCAGATCCAACGCACAGTTCGCCAATGAGGCCAATGTCCGGTCTGTGAGCTTGAACCCCCTCGGCAGTTGGCCGTGGTTCTCCGCGCTGTTTTCCTCGATCGAGGCGAACAGTGCCTTGAAGAAGTCGGCATTGGAGGGACGTGTCGCCGCAGTGGCGGCGGCCGTCAGCGGGTCTGTGGCCGCCATCTCCGCCTTCTCCGCATCCGATGCCAGTTCGCGCATGAAGTCACTCAGCGAGGGCCAATACTTCAAATCAAACTGGCCACGAAGTGCATCCAGCTTCTCTTGGACGTAAGACTGAAACAGGTAGTTGTCCCGGGATGCCGCTTCGATCACTTCGCCAACGTGATAGTGGGTTTCGCTGCTGAAGCCCGAGGTGTCGTGCAGGTCTGAGCGCTGTTCCAGCAGCGCCGCCAACTCGTCTGCCTTCCTCGCGATTTGCCGATTGACGTTGGATAGATCGCTGCGTGCAGCGCGAGCCTCCTGCATCTTCTGTGGATTCCAGAAAGCGGCGGTGCTCAACACGAGGCCAAGAAAGACCTGGAGCGCCGGCGGGTGGGAATGGAGCTTTTCGTGCAATTCATCATAGGCGTCCTTCAACTCGACGCCACGCGCCAGCAGTCGATCCGCGACAGCGTTCTCGCTGGGCAGGATGTGGTGTTCGATGTTGTACTGCCTCCCCTCCAAGAGGAGTTTTTCGCAGGCTTGCTGCGGAATCATGGTTTGAGACGAACTCACGGTCTTGTCCTTGATGTTTTAGACCCTTCACAGCGTATTGAACCCTGCCGGATTTGTCGGTACCCGAGCGACTGTCGATGAACCGACTCTGAGGTACCCAGGCAGGTGCAGTCCGGGCGTCCCCGGCCACCTGGGAGATGGCCGGTCGCGCTGTCGTGCGCGTAGCGCATCGAGCCGCCTGCAGCGTCTCGCCCCTGCAGGGCTTCCATCGTTCCCTCGCTCCGCTCGGCTGACGCCTCCGGCCCGGATTCCTCGATCCGGGCCTGCGCGCTTCGCTTGCCGTACGGTCGGCGTGTTGGGGGGCCATTGCCTTGTCCAGCCGTCTCCCCTGACTTCATCACCTTGTCCGCGACTGTAGCCCGCGCCCGTGTGCCGTCAAGGCGCGCAGGGCCGTGTCCTCGGCTGCGCCTGCGGGCCGCACCAACCCTGCGCTTGTTTCCTTGACGGTCCCCCGTCCGCGCGCTCCTGACCGTCGCGGGCGATGAACTCAGGAAAGACGGTGGCAACAGGGCCAACCGGGTTCCTCGTGCCGACCGCACCAAACAGCCGAAAGGCTGGGCTCCGAATCTAGGAATCCGGTGTGCGGTTTGAACAGCAAACCCTTTTCGTCAGGAGAAATGCAATGCAACTCGCATCCCGATTCGCTTCCCGTTCCCCGTCGCTGCGCAGCGACTACCCGCTGTCCGACGATCAAATCCGCAAGGTCGCGCCGTCCATCTTCGCGGACGCCCCGCACGAAAGCCGTTCCGAACGGTACGCCTACATCCCCACCGCCGCCGTGCTGGCAGAACTGCGCAAGGAAGGGTTTGAACCCTTTATGGCAGCGCAAACCCGCGTGCGCCACGACGACCGCCGCGACTACACCAAGCACATGCTGCGCCTGCGCCACGCCAGCCAGATCAACGGCGCGGAAGCCAATGAAATCGTGCTGTTGAACTCGCATGACGGCACGAGCAGCTATCAGATGCTGGCCGGAATGTTCCGGTTCGTGTGCAGCAATGGTCTTGTCTGCGGCGACACGGTGGCGGACGTGCGCGTGCCCCACAAAGGCGACGTGGCCGGTTCCATCATCGAAGGCGCTTACGAAGTGTTGAGAGGCTTCGACCGCGTGCAGGAATCCCGCGATTCCATGCGCGCCATCACCTTGAGCGATGGCGAATCCGAAGTGTTCGCCCGCGCCGCGCTGGCCCTCAAGTACGACGACCCCGACAAGCCCGCGCCCATCACGGAATCGCAAATCCTGATGCCGCGCCGCCACGACGACCGCCGCCCGGACTTGTGGAGCGTGTTCAACCGCACGCAAGAGAACCTGACCCAAGGCGGCCTGCGCGGGCGCAGCGCCAACGGACGCCGCCAGCAAACCCGCCCGGTGCAGGGCATCGACCAAAACATCCGCCTCAACCGTGCGCTTTGGCTGCTGGCCGATGGCATGCGCCAGTTGAAAGCCTGAATCCCCACGCGGCAGGGGCAGGCAGCAGCCCTTGCCGCTTCTCTCGCTGCTGCATCCCTAACCGCAAGGAGTTATCACCATGAACGCCGATACCCAAATCGAAACCCGCGCCATCGAAACCGCCGCGCCGCTGGAAGTGGCCGACCCGACCAAGAACCTGATTTTGGTTCCGCTCTCGCAGTTGCTGCCGCGCCGCTCCAAGCGCAACGCGCGGACGACCTCGCGCATGTCCATCCCCGAACTGGCCGCGAGCATTGCCCGCGTCGGCCCGCTGCAAAACCTCGTCGTCATCCTTGCCGCTGATGGCGAGCATTACGAAGTGGTGGCCGGCGACCGACGCCTGACCGCCTTGAAGCTGCTGGCGAAGAAGAAGCGCATCCCTGCCGACTACGAAGTGGCGTGCCTGCTGGTGCCCGACGCTTCGGCCCGTACCGTCAGCCTCGCGGAAAACCTGCTGCGCGAGCAGATGCACCCGGCCGACCAGTTCGAGGCGTTCGCCGCACTGGTCAAGGAAGGCCGCCCCATCGAAGACATTGCCGCCGACTTCGGCGTGACCCCGCTGGTGGTGCAGCGCCGTCTCAAACTCGCCAACGTCTCGCCGCGCCTGCTGGCCGACTACCGGGCCGGAGCCGTCACGCTGGAACAGTTGATGGCCCTGACCATCACCGACGACCACGCCGCACAGGAAAGCGCGTTCTACGGTGCGCCCGAATGGCAGCGTGGCGCGTCCGCGCTGCGCGAACGCCTGACCGAACGCGAAATCGACGCCACGCATCCGCTGGTGCGCTTCGCCGGGCTGGACGCCTACACGGCGGCGGGCGGCGGCATCCGCCGCGACCTGTTCGCGGAAGGCGATGCCGGAACCTACCTGACCGACGCCGCGCTGCTGGAAACGCTGGTGCGTGGCAAGCTGGATGCGCTGGCCGGGGACGTGCGCGCCGAGGGTTGGGCGTGGGTCGAAGCCGTGCCGCATATGAGCTACGCCGAGCGGCAGGCGTTCCAGAACGCGCCGCGCCAGCGCCGCGAACCGAACGCCCGCGAAGCCCGCCGCATCGCCTCGCTGCAAACCCGCCTCGACAAGATCTACGCCGAACTGGAAGAAGCCTACGACGCCGAGGACGAGGACAAGACCGAAGCGCTGGAACCGCGCCGCGAACAGGTTGCCGGGGAACTGCAAGCCGTGGAGGAAGCCTTGCAGGGCTACGCCCCGGATGTGCGCGCCGTGGCCGGTGCCATCGTCACCCTCGACCGCAGCGGCGAAGCCATGATTCATCGCGGGTTGCTGCGCGAGGCCGAAGCCAAGGCGTTGCGCACGCTGGAACGCTTGCGGCAGGGGTTCGGCAGCGCGGAAAGCGAAGCCGGGAACGACGACGAAGGCGAGGACGCCGAACAGCCCAAGGCCGCGAGCCTGTCCGACCGGCTGGCGCAGCGCTTGAGCGCGCACCGCACCGCCGCGCTGCAAATCGAAGTCGCCCGCCATCCGCAAGTCGCGCTGGCCGCGCTGGTGCATGGCATGGTGCAGAGCGTCTTGCAGGACAACCACTACGGCCACGACTTGCCGCTGGGCGTGAGCCTGAAAGTGCAAGACCGGCTGGAAGGCATGGCCCCCGACTGGCCCGAGTCGCCCGCCGCCGTCGCCCTGCGCGAGTTGCAGCAGGTCGCGGGCGAAGCGCTGCCGCAGGACAGCGCCGAACTGTTCGCCGCGCTGCTGGCGATAGAGCAAGGCGAACTGGTGCGGCTGCTGGCGGTATGTGTGGCGGCGACCGTGGACGTGGTGACGCCTCGCGCCACGGCGCAGCAGCCGGGCGCGGAACTGGCGCAGGCTGTGGGGCTGGACATGGCCGCATGGTGGCAGCCCACCGCAGACGGGTATTTCCAGCATGTGCCGAAGGCCGCGATTCTGGAAGCCGTGGGCGATTTTGCACCGTCGCACGCTGCCCGGCTGACGAAGTTGAAGAAGGCCGACATTGCCAGCGAGGCGGAACGGCTGGCCGATGGTACGGGTTGGATGCCCACCATCTTCAAGGCCGAAGGCCCGGAAGCTGCGCCGGAGGAAACGCAGGCGCAGGACGCCCCGGAGGATGCCGAGGCAATGGCGGATGAACCCGCCGAGGCACTGGCCGCTTGACCCGCGCCGAAGGCAAGCGCCCCGGCCTCGACCGGGGCGCTTCGCTTGAAGGAGAAGCCCCCATGGCCCGCACCACCACCAGCCGCCTGCGCATGGCGGCGATCTATGCGCCCGGCGCAGTACGCGCCCGCCGCTGGCACGGCGAAGGCGACGTGCGCGGCTACCGCCCACCCTCGGGCTGGTCGGCCCGCGCCGACCTCACCGACATTCACCCCATCACGGGCCGCGCCTTGCCGCGTGCCATGTGGTGGATTATCGAAACCAAGGAATAACGAGCCGCACCGGCCCCAAGCCGTTCCGCCTTGGGGCCGGTGGTCGAAAATCCGGGCGCGGCGGTGGCCGCGCCCGGTTCCAGCGTCCAAAGCAAAATCGCCACGTCGCCGCCTTCGACCAGGCGGCGACGTGGCGGACGTGCAAGTGCCTTGCGCGCGGTACGGCGATCGGCGCCCGCTGGCGCGGGCAAGGTTTCGATGGCGCCCCGCCGCAATGGGCGGGGCTTGTGGGGCTACGCCCCGGCTTGCTGCGGCAGGTTGTGCCAAAGCGTGCCGTCCTCGACGCTGGCGGTTCGCGCCTGTACGTCACGAAGGACGGTTCACCGACAAGCCACCCGGCTTCGCTATGGCGCATCCACGCCACGCCTCAACCACGTCGTCGCAATCTGCGGCAAGAAGCGTTCTCGCCTGTCGTTGGGGTGTTGGCCTTGCCAGTGTCAGGGCGCAAGCCGGTGAAGCCGTCACGCGGGGATGCCGAGTCGGCCACGTCTCCATTCGGGAGCGGGCGGCCCGTGCGTCCTTGGCTTGTCGTGAATCCTGGCGGTGGCACGGCTGCGCCTTGGGCTTCATGGCCGCAACCTTCCAGCGAAAACAATTTCCCCTGCGCTGCGCGCATTCCTCGCGGGACAAATTCTTTTCGCTTCCAGGTTCTCCACGGTATTGCGACCGCTGCGCGGTGCGGCCAGCCCATCCCCCGCCGGCCGGATCACAACAAGGACGCACTGGCGCGACCTTGTTCAAACCGAAAGGAGAGAAACATCATGGCTAACATCGGCACCTTCACCGCAGAGAAAGACGGCTTCACCGGCCAGCTCCGCACCCTGACCCTCAACGTCAAGGTCAAGCTGGTTCCCAACGACAAGGGCGACAGCGAGAACGCCCCCGACTTCCACCTTCAGGCGGCCGGCCACGAGATCGGCGCGGCGTGGAAGAAGACCAGTGAGGCCGGGCGCGAGTACCTGTCCGTGAGCATAGACGACCCTTCGTTCCCGGCGACGGTCTATGCCCGCCTGATCGAGAACGAGGACGGCACGCACGACTTGATCTGGTCGCGCAGCAAGCCCAAGGCGGCCTGACGGCCGCCCACCGCGCCCCGCCCATTGCGGCGGGGCGCGGCATCTCTCAGTTCCAATCGCTCGCCTGAGCGTTAGGCGAGCGCAATCTTCCGATCTACGCCGCAAAAATCAGCGATCACCCCAACCACCGCCTGCGCCTGTGAAGGCAGTGCGGATGGCGTGGGAGCTTGGGGAGAGAAGGCTGCGGACTCTAACGCAAGTGCCACATCGAACGCCGCTGACCCCGTTAGGTTTCTGGCGAAGAACTCGGCCAACAGATCGGCTTTGACGTTACTAGCCTGTTGCTGAAGTTCCTGTTGCAGCGTATCAGCGAGACCAGGTTGAGCCGCAACGCCTTCCACTAGTGCTGCCGCCATGCGACCGACCTTCTCCGTGAAAGCCTGCCCTGATACGCCGTAGCGTATTCCACGCTCGATGATCTGACGGCGTTGCTCCTGATCCTCAGCAATGAATTCCCTGAGGATGAAGTCCATCGCGATCATGAAATGCGAGCATGAGGCATAGAAGAGTCTCCATGCCCGATTTCCGGAGGCGATTTGGGCCAGCAAATATTCGATGTCTTCAAGCCAGGCATTGCATCCGTCGAAGTTCAAGGAGTGAAGCAGGCGAGATTTGCTTTCTTCATACCTACCACGCCAGTCACCACTTAATCGACCTAGAGAGCCCGATTCAAGATCCGCAAGGAAATCTTCCTCGGTGATGCGCTCCTTGTGGCTGCGTGCGCTATTGGTTAATCGCGAAAGGAACTTACCATCCAATACCCGGACATTGTGTTGGAGGCCAAACTCGCGAACATCCGGCCTAGAATCCGTTGTCGCGACAATGCACGAGTCAAGACCTAGAACTGACTGTAGGCCCTTTGCCCAAAAAATGCGTTCAAGAGCCTGCGGTGTCTTCTTGTTCTTGATGTCGACGCAGATGCGTTCTCTGCTGAGAGGCGAATTGCGCGCGTATAGCCACAGATCGACATCCGTCACATCGAATCGATGGAATGTAAACTTGATGCCTCTGGCAACATAGTAGCCAATGCTTAGGAAATAATTCCGCAGTGCTTCCTCGGCGACAGAGCCCTTTAGTGGTTGGCTTTTCATCGCTTGAGCCCGCCGGTTCGAATTTCTTGGAGCAGGTTGCGCGCCTTCAGTTTCACTGCCTCTGTGGCATTTTTCCGCTGCACCTCTCGATTCAATTCCGGCGCGACGTATTCAGTGATACGTGCACCAGGAATATGCGAAACGCTCTCGGCCGTTATGTCGCCATCTTCGATTACGGCGAGCGCAAGTCGCCCCACTTCTGGCTTCAGGAGCCTCATGGTGAACATGCCGTTATCAGCAGGCGTCACAGCGACGACGCCTTTCAACTCAAGGGCTTGATAGTCGCTTCCAATGGCGGTGGCGGGACCGACGCTATGGCCTGCGATCAGCTTATTCATGAGTGCCGAGACCATCTGGATACGGCCGCGGTAGTAGCTGCTGACGGTCATCCCGTAGGTGAGCGAGGCTACCAGCGCCTTGGCTAAATCCAGCGCATCGTCCGCAATGGAGTTGCTGAATTTGGAGAATGCAGCCGGACGGGTAACGAAGTGGCTCTTGCCCTGATCATTGCCGACAACGCTGACATCGAACAGACCAATGGAGTGAAGACGTGCGAAAAGATCCTGCCCTAGAATCCTGTTAACCGTCTCCAATGGCAGGCAACCTGTTTCTTGAAGCTTCTGATTAACTTCTGTCAGAAGCGCAGCCTCGGGGGCTTTCAAGGTTGATAGAATTGCATTGACCTTCCGCGCATCATCGCGCCGGAACAGGTTGCCATTGAAAAGCAGTTTCTCTTGAGCCGAGATCGGCTCAGAGTCAAAGAAGCCGATGTTGGTCGCAAGATCCAACGTATCACCGACCTCCTTGCGTGAAAGCTTCAAGTGATCGGAAACGACCTCGGCGATAGCTTTGTCCGTCGTGGGCGTCTCGGAGGCAATCTCTGATACGAAGATTACGGCTTCTTCATGTGCCTCGTGGCTGCTTTCATCGAAAATTCTGGATGTGTGCTCAAGCACACTATGTCCAGTCAAGCCAAGGACTTCCACCCCCCCGTTGCCCGGCAGGATTAGTCTTTGCCGCGCGAGTTCGGCAACGATTGCAGGGAGTTCCGTTTTGGGGCTGATGTGGTTGGCACGTGCGAGTGCCTCTAGGCGTTGTTGCGTGACAACGCTTTGCCTTTCCGCAGAGATTGCGGATAACAACGTGCCACTTTTCCCAGCGAAGGCGATCGAGTCGAAATCTTGGTTCGTTGTTGCTTGAAGTTTTCTTGCGTGGTGCAACAGCCACGCGCCTTGGGTCTTCTTATCCATGAACATCCCGTTGCTCGATAGATAGCAGCTCTTGCTCTACTTGCTTAAGCACACGCCTTACCTTGTCCATGTCGTCGCCTGCATAGGCCAGCGTCAGCAACGTGAGCGGATGCACGTCCATGACCTCGCACAGCTCGGTCAGCTTGTGCATGGTCGGGCTTTTCAAGTCGCGCTCCAACGAACTCATGTAGGTACGGCTGGACACGTCGGAGAACGCTTCCTGGCTCAAGCCACGCGCCTTCCTGACCGTCCGTATGGCCGTCGCCAATGAGTGTTTCGCTGCCGCCAACTTGGTTTCCCCTAGAAAACCAAGATGACAGCCCATTGAACCCAATAGGGCTACAATCTATAGTGTTCATTTCTGCGAAGCAATCCGCTTCGTGTCTTTACGGGAATCCGCATGGACGGGTTCCAACAGAATCGGGGCGCCGCATCTGTGTCTTTCCTGGCCTGCGTAATTCCGCTTCTGCGTTTCCGTGCATGTACGGATTCGATGGCTTGCGCCTTCGTGCTTTCCCGCCAAAGCACGCATCCGCTTCAGCGGTTCCGCGCTTCGTTGGAAAATCGTATCCGTGCATCCTCGGATGCGTGGGGATTCGGGGGATGACCCAGCCGCTTGTCACCACTGAACAGCGAGCGCAACTGCTCGCCGTCGGCGCGTGCCGCGCCGACGGCCGGAGCATCGACCCTATGCCAGTGGTGCGACTGTTCACCCCTGACGCGCACGCCACCTGGCTGCTGGCCGCACTCGATCCGGCCGATGGCGATACGGCCTGGGGGCTGATCGACCTCGGAATAGGCATGCCCGGCCTGGGCCATGTGAAGCTGTCCGATCTGGCGTCCATCGTCGGGCCGCGCAAGCAGCCGGTGATGCGTGATCGCTACTTCCAGCCGGTGCGGCGGCTATCGGAGTACCTGCGGCTGGCCGAAGAAAACGGCTCGATCACCGACTGACCAACCCCCAGCAACAACAGCGCATTCTGACTATTTCAGTCTTACCCAAGACCTGCGCAGTCTGAATCCGCACTCTTGCACCGAAGCGGTGCGTTCTGTTGCAAACAGTCATGATCTTTGGTGCGGGCTGCTGCACGGTGCTCCATGCTGCGCGCCATTTTCGTGGCGGCCCAGCCGTCGCATTCAGACGATTTCCGCAATGCCCTGGAGCGAATCAGTCTTGACACCAGCAGTTACAGCTTATCCCGATTTCGATGACGACTTGATGGCGACTCGATAGCTCCCGCACGGCGGAATCCGTGGCGACGTTCCTGCTGAATGACAGGAGGCTGCGTCATGGCTGACCCGAGCGCCGAACACTGGTATCCGACCGCCGCGTATCTCTACACGCTGCACCTCGACGGCCCCGCGCTGGCGTGGGAATACCTGCGTCGCCACCCCGACTACCGCCGCGACTGGCTGCGCCGGCGCCGCCGGCCAGAGGCCGCCGCGCGCTGGGGATTGCGCCTGCTGGAAGATCCCGCCCTGGATGCGCGCGACGCGCATCCGGCTTGGTTCCCTGACCACGATGCTGTCGTGCAACTCTATCCCGATGCCGACCCGCCACCCGATGCGGTGGCCTTCGCGTTCTGGCGCATTCCCGGCCAGAAACGCCTGGTCCACGATGGCAAGCGCCTGGTGCTGCTGACACGATGGCCGGGCTGCTGCCTGCGGCTGGTGATCGCTCCCGGCTTGGCCGACGGTATGGCCTACGCCTATGCCATTCGCGCCTGCGGCGCATCCTGCGGGCGCTATCAGGCACTGGCGGCTGAGCTGGACAAGCTGGCCATCGCTGGCGACACCTTACCCGCGGGAACGGCACGGCCACGGCCGACACTCGCCACATTGCTGGAGTTGAACACGCTCCAGGCGCTCGACGGCACCCTGGCGGGCGCATCCTTGCGCGAAGTGGCCGAAGGACTGTTCGGTGCCGATGCAGTCGCAGACGACTGGTACGCCGATAGCGCCTTGCGCGCCCGCGTGCGGCGACTGGTGCGCCGGGGCGATGCGCTGATGCGCGGCGGCTACCGCCGCCTTGCACAGCTTCCGCCCGTTGCACAGGGACGCGCTGCATCCCATGCAAAACGTCCCTGAGCAGGAAGCCTTGCTTTCTTGAAAGTGCCTCTATCCGGCTGCGTGGTGTGGCCGGGCTTGATGGAGGTACATCCCATGCGACCCGCTCCCTTGCGGCCTGCCGCCACTGCTGTCGCTGCGCCCGTGCAGCCCCAACGCTACCTGACCAACGACGAAGCCGCCGAATACTTGCGGCTGTCGCCGCGCACGCTGGAGAAACAGCGCGTGATCGGCGGCGGCCCGAAGTTCCGCAAGTTCGGCCGCCGCGTCATGTACGCGGTGGCCGACCTCGATGCCTGGGCCGACCAGCGCAGCTACGAGGCCACGTCCGACCCGGAATATGCCGAGCGTCACGCGGGCGACTACCGTGATGGCCGCTGATCGTCGGCTCGCCGGTGGCCATCGTCATGTCCAGCCCATCGCTGCCGTCGAGGCAGCGATCGCAGCAGCGGGAACAGCTCGACCTGTTCCGCGCGCTGCCGGGCGACGGCATGGCGCCGCGCGACAGCCAGGACTTGATGGCCTTTCCGTTCTTCTCGCTGGCGAAGTCGCGGCGCACGGCGCCGATCGACTTCCGCAGCGGGAACATCACCATCCGCGTGGAAGGCACGGCCGAGCACGGCATCGCCACGATATGGGATGCCGACGTTTTGATTTGGGCGGCCTCGCAGATCGTGGAGGCGCGCGACGCAGGCATTCGCCCGTCGCGCTGGATACACGCCACGCCCTACGAAATCCTGCGCTTCATCGGGCGCGGCACGTCCCTCAACGACTACAAGCGCCTGAAAGCCGCGCTCGACCGGCTGCAATCGACCAGCGTGGCCACGTCCATCCGCGAAACCACCGGGCGGCGCTTGCATCGCTTTTCGTGGGTGAACGAATGGCGCGAGCTGGCCGACGCCAGCGGCACGCCGCTGGGCATCGAACTGATCCTGCCGGACTGGTTCTATGCCGGCGTACTCGACGCCGCCCTGGTACTGACCATCGACCCGGCCTATTTCCGCTTGAAGGGCGGTATCGAACGCTGGCTGTACCGCCTGGTGCGCAAGCACGGCGGGCGGCAGGAACACGGCTGGCAATTCGACTTCCGGCACCTGCACCGGAAGTCCGGCAGCGCGGCGCGCTTCTCGGACTTCGCCTACGACCTGCGCGTGCTGGTCGCGCGGCAGTCGCTGCCCGGCTACGTCCTGGGCATCGAGCCGATGCCGGGCGAAAGGCTGGAACTGCTGACCTTCCGGCCCGTGCCGTTCACGGCACGGGGATAACTGAGGGAAAAGGTGTGGACGGCCTCGTGCTATCAGGAGTACAGGGTATCGTGCTATCGGGAGTACGCCTATCGTGCTATCAGGAGTACGAAAACGCCGCAAAGCCAGTAACGGCGCGGGTTTTCGCCCCCTCTAACTTACCTAACTATAAATCTCTAACTTTTAGTAGAAGCGCGCCGTTTCGGTGGACAACCGCAAAACGGCACGGCCAGGCCGGCTTTCCAGCAGGGAGGGCCGCGCCATGATCTTCGCGTTTCTCAATCAAAAAGGCGGCGTCGGCAAGACCACACTCGCCACCCACATCGCCGGCGAGCTGGCGATGCGCGGTCTGCACGTCATCCTGCTGGACGCCGACCCGCAGGGTTCGTCGCTGGACTGGACGCAGCGCAGAAGCCAGCAGGGCTTGCCACGGCTGTTCAGCGCCGTGGGCCTCGCCCGCGAAACGCTGCATCAGGAAGCGCCGGAGCTGGCCCGCCGCGCCGATCACATCATCATCGACGGCCCGCCGCGCATCGCCGCCCTGGCGCGTTCCGCGCTGCTGGCGGCCGAGCGCGTGCTGATTCCCGTGCAGCCCAGCCCGTATGACCTTTGGGCCAGCGCCGAGATGGTGGCGCTGATCCGCGAGGCACAGGTGTTCCGGCCTGCGCTGCGCGCGGCCTTTGTCATCAACCGGCGTGTCAGTACCACCATCATCGGCAGGGAAGCACGGCAATCGTTGGCCGAACAGCCGCTGCCGGCACTGCGCAGCGAAGTGCGCCAGCGCATCGTCTTCGCCGACAGCGTGGCCGCTGGCCGGCTCGCCCGCGAAATCGCGCCCGACAGCGCCGCCGCACGCGAGATCGCCGCGCTCACCGATGAACTGCTGCGGTGGCCGACATGAGCGGCCCGCGCAGCAAGCGCGTCGGCATCGGCGCACGTCCGCCCGCGAATCCGCACGCCGAGGCGTGGATTCGCCAGGGCGATGCCGATGCACTCAACAAAGGCGACCTCTACACCGCACGCCTCACGCTCGACGTGACGCCCGCGCTGCGCGCACGCATCAAGATCGCCGCCTTCGGCCAGGGCGTGACCGTAGCCGAACTGCTGCGCGGTCTGCTGGAACGGGAGTTTCCCGAGAACCGCATGGAGAGCACGCCATGAACGCATCCCTCGCGACCGCCGCGACCGCCGCGAACGCGGCCACGGCTACGCCGCCGTATTCGCTTCCAACACTCGCCGGCCGACCCGGCAACGTGCCGATGACCCGCGTATCGCTCGCCTACATCGAGCCGCGCTTCAAGCTCTATCTGCGCTTCGGCGAACCTGCGCGCACGCTGCGGCTCGACCGCTGGCGGCGCTGTGCGGTGTTCCTGCCGCGCATGGTGTTCTGCCGTATCCGCTGGCAAGCCAACGACTACGGCACGATCCGCTGGCAGCTCATGGTGATGCAAGCCGCCACGCCGCTGGACGACATGCAGCGTATCCCTGGCGTGCGGCCAGGCGCACGCCTGCTGCTGCACGCCGAAGGCGAAAACGCGGTGCGTGCCGTGCTGGAACGCATCGACGGCATCGAAGGGCAAGGCATCGCCGCCATCGACGTGTCGCCCGCGTACTGGCGCACGCTGGGCAACCGCCTGGCGGCCCGCCTGGCGCTGCCCGAATACACCGCCGAGCGGCACGCCGCCTGGCTGGCCGGAAAGGCGCTGCCATGACGACCCAATCCAACACCACATGCACGCACGAAGTCGCGCCGCATCCTCGCTCGCGCCTGCGCGTTCGCATCGTGCTGGCGGGCTTCGCTGCCGTCGGCCTCGCTGCGCTGGCCTGGGCGGCTTTCGTGTCGCCGCTGCCGCGTCTGACCTACAACCCGTCCGACAGCGTGGCGATCGGCTGGTATCGCATCGAACCGTTCGACCCGCGCACCGCCTCGCTGCCACGTCCGTTGTCCGTGGACAGCATCGTGCTGGTGCCGCTGCCCGACAGGGCCGCCATGCTGGCTGCGCAGCGCGGCTACCTGCCGACCCGCGTTCCGCTGCTCAAACGTGTGGGCGCAGTCGCGCCGCAACACGTTTGCATCGTCGCCGGGCAGCTACGCATCGACGGCGTGCCTGCGGCCGCTGCGCTGCCTGCCGACCGGCTGGGCCGGCCGCTGCCATCCTTGCAGCTTTGCCGCCGCCTCGAACCGGGCGAGCTGTTCCTGTTGAGCGTGACCAATCCGGCGTCGTTCGACAGCCGCTATTTCGGCCCGGTCAGCGCATCCGCCGTGATCGGCGTCGCGCACCCGGTCTGGCTGAAGACACGCCCATGATGGCCGCCGATTCACTGCACGTTGCCGTGCCTCTCATCGTGCCATCGGGCATGCCGTTCCGGCTGCCGCCGCCGTGTCGTCGCGCGTGCAGCGCGGGCGCATTCGCGCCGCGCTTCGCGCAACATCCGGCGCAGCCGTCCAGCGTGCAGGCGTCTTGCCTCGAACGCGCCCGGCCTGCGGCCATTGGCGCGTTCGCCGGCGGGCTGGCTGCAAGCAGCGCAGCGCCGCCGGGCCGCCGACGCCCGGAGCGACAGCGAGGGGCAAAGGCGGAAGGCAAGACAAAAGGACGTGGCACCGGGCCGCGTCGAAAGCCAGTCTGCACATGGGGGTGGCGCGGCACGGAGCGGCTTCGCCGCCGTGCCGCGTTCGGCGCGAAGGTCGCGCCAATGCGGGCATGTCCGCGTGCTTCGCACGACCGGACACGCCAGAGCTTGCAGGGAGAACGGCCATGACCGACCGCCGCGACGACGATTTCCGCGTGCGCCCCAGCGCCCCGAAGAACCGGGGTAAGGGCCAGGGGCAGAGCTTCGTTTCCAAGGTGCTCAAGCAGGCCGGAAAAGCCAGCAGCGGCAAGTCGGCGGTGCGCCGTCCTGGGGCGGCTGCCACCGGCCAGCGTCCCGGCTCACGCCTGGGGCGCGGCCATACGGCGGCGCGCTTCGCCGGCGCGAAGCTGACGCCCATGTCGCGGCGCGTGACCATCAAAACCTTGCTGGTCAATCACCAACGGGCCAGCCCACAGTCGCTCGCCAAGCACCTGCGCTACATCGAGCGCGACGGCGCGGGTCGCGATGGCGAACCGGGCCGGGCCTACGGGCCACAGGCCGACGAAGCTGACCTCGATGCCTTCAAGGAACGCTGCGCCGATGACCGCCACCATTTCCGCTTCATCGTCTCGCCGGAGGACGGGGCCGAACTGGACGACCTGCGCACCTACACCCGGCATCTGGTGGATCGCATGGAAGCCGACCTGGGCACGCGGCTGGATTGGGTGGCGGTCGATCACTGGAACACCGACAACCCGCACACCCACCTGATCGTGCGCGGGCGCGACGACACCGGCAAAGACCTCATCATCGCGGGCGACTACATCGCCGATGGCTTCCGCCACCGCGCCGCCGAGCTGGCGACCGAATGGCTGGGGCCGCGCACCGAGCTGGAGATCCAGCAGACCTTGGGGCGCGAGGTGGAACAGGAGCGGTGGACGAGCCTGGATCGCACCTTGAAGCGCGAGGCCAGCGACGATGGCCTGGTGCATGTCGAACGGCTCAACGAACCCCGCTTGCAGCGCCAGCGCCTGCTGCTGATCGGCCGCCTGCAGCGCTTGCAGCGCCTGGGCTTGGCCGACGAGGCGCAGCCGGGCTCCTGGGCCATCCATACCGATGCCGAGAAGACCTTGCGCGCCCTGGGCGAGCGTGGCGACATCATCCGCACGATGCAGCGCGCCATGAGCGGACAGCCGCGCGAGCTGGCGGTGTTCGAGCCGGGCGATGACGGCCGCACCATCTTCGGCCGCGTAGCAGCCAAGGGGCTGGCCGACGAACTGCACGACCGCGGCTATCTGGTCATCGACGGCGTGGACGGCAAGGCCCACTACGTCGCGCTGAACGCCCGCGACGAGCTGGCGAACTATCCGACCGGCGCCGTGGTGGAGGTGAAGGGATCGGCCGACGTGCGCGCCGCCGACAGGAACATCGCCGCGCTGGCGAGCGATGGGCTGTATCGCACCGATCATCACCTGGCGATTGAGCAAGGCCGAGCCAAGCCCGGTCGTGACCCGCAGGAAGTCGTTGCGGCCCATGTCCGCCGACTGGAAGCCCTGCGCCGGGCCGGCATCGTGGAGCGCGTGGCCGACGGGCTATGGAAGGTGCCGGACGACCTGGCCGAGCGTGGCCGCCGCTACGACGCGCAGCGCCTGGGCGGTGTGGCGGTGGAGCTGAAATCGCACCTACCCATCGAGCGGCAGGCCCGCGTCATCGGCGCCACTTGGCTGGATCAGCAGTTGATTAACGGCGGCCGAGGCTTGGGCGACCTGGGCTTTGGTGGCGAGGCCAAGCAGGCGATGCAGCAGCGTGCCGACTTCCTGGCCGAACGGGGGCTGGCCGAGAAGCGCGGCCAGCGCGTGATCCTCACCCGGAATCTGTTGGCTACGCTGCGCAATCGGGAATTGGCGCAAGCCACGAAAGACATTGCCGCCGACACCGGACTGGAGCATAGGCCCATCGCCGACGGTCAGCGCGTGGCCGGCATCTACCGTCGCTCGGTCATGCTCGCCAGCGGTCGCTACGCGATGCTCGATGATGGCATGGGGTTCAGCCTGGTACCGTGGCGGCCGGTGATCGAACAGCGGCTGGGGCAGCAACTCGCCGCGACGGTGCGCGGTGGCGGGGTGTCCTGGGAGTTTGGGCCTCAGCGCTGGCCTGGCATCGGATAGAACTGTTGCTCATAAGCAAAGCCCCACCAACCGCCTTGAAAAGCGCCACCGCATCCTGCGGCCAATGCACCTGTGAGCGCGGTATGCTCGACTTCTCTATCGGCGGGTCTCGTTCGCTCACTATTCCCAATACCTGTCCGCGCTCCTTGCCCTGCCAGACCTTCTGGCGATCGACGGTACTCGCATCAGGTAGGTAATTGGGTCACAGGCTGGCGTAAATAGTGCCGCGGCGTGACCCTGAACCATTGCGCTTCCGTCCTAGCTGCGCCCGGCTTTCGAGTTGAATCTGTCATTGGAGTTATGAAGGGTGGGCGGACAAGCCTGCAGGATGAATTTCATTGATTCATGGGGACGCGAACACGGACGTAAGTGCCTCGGCCCGGCTGGCTGTCCAGATCAACCGAGCCGCCGTGCTTCGACACCGCCGCCTGGACGATGGCCAGCCCGAGCCCGCTGCCCGGTTTCCCGACCGACGTACTGCCGCGGTAGTGGCGCTCGAAGGCCAGGATGCGGTCTTCCTCGTCCATGCCGGGGCCGTGGTCGCCGACCTGGATCAGGACCATGCCGTTGTCTGCGGTCGCCCGCAGGTCGATGGGCGATCCGGGAGCGTACTTGCGCGCATTGTCCAGCAGGTTGCGGATGATCTCGCGCAGCATGGTCGGGTCCATGCAAACACGAAGTCCGGGAGCCGCCTGTACGGCGATCACGCGATCCGGTTCCAGTTGCCTGACCTCGGCCGCGAGTTCTTCCAGCGTCGGCACGAGCGCGATCCATTCGTTCGATGGGCGACGCATGACATCCAGCCGGGCCAGCAGCAACACGTCGGCGACCAGGGCGCTCATCCTTTTGACCTCCTGCTGCAGGCCATCGAGCTGGGTATAGGCGCTGGTATCGCCAGGGCGGATGGCGTGCCGCAGGTTGTCGAGCGAGGCGGACATCACCGCCAATGGCGTTCGCAACTCGTGCCCGGCCTCGGCCAGATGGCTTCGCAACCTTGACTCCTTTGCCTGGGCGTCGCGTGCGACCGTGGCCTGGGCCAGTTGCGCGATCAGGTATCCGACCAGCGCCGACAGCACCAGGCTGATGGCCGACACTGCCCAATAGCGCTTCAGCACGCCCGGACCCACGCGCGGATAGACCAGCAAGGCCATCAGCAGGATCGCCAACGCCAGCACGCAGCACACCGCGGCCGAAATCCAAGCCGTTCGCGTGGAGCGCTTCATCCGATTTTCTCCTCGATGCGCAGTGTGTAGCCCACGCCGCGCACGGTCTGGACCAGACGCGGGCTTCCATCGGCCTCCAGCTTCGCACGCAGCAAGGACACGAATCGATCCACCGTTTCCGTACCGACTTCGGCGTCCACTCCCCAGACCGACTCCAGCAACTGGCTCTTGCGGAAGACCCGCCCCTGCTCGCGCATCAGGCCGACCAGCAGATCGAACTCACGCGCGGACAGGGCCAATGGCGAATCCGACTTCCATGCGCGGCGCCTGAGTGGATCGACACGCAGATCCGCATACGCCAGCAGGTCGCTCGATCCCGCTCCGCGCCGAAGGTGCGCCACCAGCCGCGCCTTGAGTTCGTCCATGGCAAAGGGCTTGGTGAGGTAATCGTCGGCCCCGCCCTCCAGCGCCACGATCTTGTCCCCCAGTTCGGTGCTTGCCGTGAGCATCAGGACCGGCACCTGTGTGCGTTTGCGGATGAGCGGGAGAAGCGCCAGGCCATCGATGTCGGGCATGGCCAGGTCCAGCACGATGGCGTCCGGGCGGCGCTGTGCGATGCGCGCCAACGCCTCCCGACCGTTGGCGGCCGTGTCGACCTCGAACCCGCGCAAGCGCAGTGCGACTTCCACGGCGCGGCGCAGGTTGGGTTCGTCGTCGACGACCAGGATGCGGGGGCTCTGCTGCATGGGGTGCCTCTGCGGTGCCGGCTAAACCTAAACCAACCAGCCGCAGCGCATCCAGCCGGCTTTCCGGATTCCTTCCGATATCGCTCTCGAGACTGGCGGTGTCCGATCCGGGACAGTCATGGAGATACGACGATGAAGAAGCAGAATACGGTGATCCTGATGCTGGTTTTGGCCGTTCCACCGGCGTGGGCCGCCCAGGATACCGGCGTCAGCGGCAACGGGATGGCGGCAGGCCAAGGCTCGGCGAATGGACAAGGCCTCGCTGTCGGCCAAGGGGAGGCCAGCGGGACCGGCACGGTCTACTACCGCGGCGAAGATGGACTTATCCATCGCAAATCGGGTACCGGAACCGTGGATGGCCGTGGCGTCGCGGTGGGCGCAGGCGAGGTGGACGGAAAGGCACTGGTCGCCGGCCATGGGCGGGTCGAAGGGGATGGCGCCGTCCGGCCCACGCATGGGAACACCCCTGTCAGCGGTGCCATCGGAAGCGGCACGGCCACGGGAACAGGGGCGGCCATCGGCAAAGGTCAGGCCAGCGGAACGGGGACGGTGTATTACCGGGGCGAAGATGGCCGGATCCACCGCAAATCGGGCACCGGTTCGGTGGCCGGACGGGGCGTGGCCATCGGAGATGGTTCCGTCAAGGGCAAGGCCGCCGTACGAGGCAAAGGCCAGGCCCATGGCTATGGCATCAAGCGGCCTTGATAGCCAGACGCGCGGCGCCCCGGTCGTCTGACTGGGGCGATCACGTAGCTGGCTGTTACCCAAATGTGATCACTTGACACGTCAGCGCGGCATCCAGCAAGGCGTTGTCCCTGGCGTGTCTTCCACATCGAGCAAGAAGGAGCATGCAATGCACACTGCCATTCGCTGGATCGCCCCGATGCTGCTCTCCACACTGGCCGTTACCGGCTGTGCTGCCGCCCAGCACCGGGATTGGGACAACAATCCGCCCGGCCCCGCCGGCGGCCCCGGCACCAACTGGGAAAACCCGCCGGGCTGGCGTGGCGGTCCGGGCGCTTCGCCCAACCAGCGTTTCTACCGGCGCGACGGCGTGCGTTACGAGTTCAAGCTCGTCAGCGGCGGTTATTACTACAGCCCGCGCTGGGGCTATTGGCATCCGCGATACGGCTTGTGGAACCAGGGCCGCCGCTGCTGGATGGATATCGACAACAACCCGCCAGGTCCGGCCGGTGGCCGGGGCACCAACTGGGAAAACCCGCCGGGCTGGCGCGGCGGGCCGGGGGCATCGCCGGATCGGTTCGACCGTTGCCGTTGAACGTGCGTCCCGGACCCGCTTGTCGGACGCCACCTCGAACGATGTCTCATCACATGAGCACTGAAGGTCGTCACGCATGAACCGTCAGCACGCTGTCAGCGCGGCCAATCGTTTTGGCCTGGGCGCCCGGCCCGGTGAGATCGATTCGATCACCGACCCGCAGGAATGGCTCCTGGCGCAGTTGCGAATGCCGGCTTCGGAGCCGGCGTTGGCCGAATTGCCCGGCAGCCTGGAATATCTGCGCCAGGACATTGCCCTGCGGCAAACCCGGCGCGAATCCAGGCAACGCGGCCCGGCCGGGGGCGCGATGCCGCTGGCCAGGCGCCAGCGGCAGGCGCAATTGCATGAACTGCTGCTGCGCCACCAGGTTGCCGTGGCCAGCCCGACCAGCTTCAGGGAGCGCATGGTGCGGTTCTGGTCGAACCATTTCGCCGTGTCCGTGGACAAGCGCGTGGCGGCGCCCTATGCCGCGCCGATGGAGCGCGAAGCGATCCGCCCGCACGTGCTGGGGCGATTCGCCGACATGCTGCTGGCGGTGGAAACCCATCCGGCGATGCTGCGATTCCTGGACAACACGCGATCGGCCGGGGCGGACTCGAAACTGGCAGTCCGCGCACATCGGCGGAATCCGGAGCGGGAACTCGGGCTCAACGAGAACCTGGCCCGCGAGATCCTCGAACTGCACACGCTGGGGGTGCAAGGCGGGTATTCGCAGGCGGACGTGACCGAGCTGGCCAAGGCCATCACCGGATGGAGCGTGCCGGCGCCGCAGGACTTCGAGCGCGGCGCGCCGGTGCGTGCCTTCATGTTCCGCGCCAACGCCCATGAAGGCGGATCGCGCGTGGTGATGGGCAAGCGCTACGCCGAGGACGGACTGGCGCAGGGCCAGGCCGTCCTGGCCGATCTTGCGGTCCATCCCGCCACCGCACGGCACGTGTCGTGGAAGATCGCCCGCCACCTGGTCAGCGACGAGCCGCCGCAGGCGCTGGTGGAGGCGATGGCAAGAACCTGGCTCGCTTCCGGCGGCGACCTGGCGCAGGTATATGCCGCGTTGATCCGCCATCCGGCCGCCTGGGGCGAGTCGGCACGCAAGTTCAAGACGCCCGACGACTATCTGCTGTCGGCTGTGCGCGCCGGCGGCGTGCTGGACAGCTCCCGCCCGCAGGCCCTGTACACCTTGCTGGACAGGATGGGACAACCGCCGTTCACCCCGCGCTCGCCCGCCGGCTTCGCCGACGAGGCCGCACAGTGGAGCGGTCCGGATGCGCTCTGGAAGCGGATCCAGAGTGCGCAGGCGCTGGCCGAGGCCGTACCGGAGGATCGGCTCGATCCGGAAGGTACCGCCCGCGCCATCTTCGCCGACACGCTGGACGAAGAAACGCGGTCCGCCCTGCGCCGGGCCGAGTCGCCGCGTGACGGCCTCGCCCTCCTGTTCGCCAGCCCCGCCTTCCAGTGGAGGATCTGACCATGACGCTGACCCGACGCATGTTCCTGGGCGCTGCCGGCGCGGTGACCACGTTGACCCTGTGGCCGTGGCAGGGCCAGGCCCGGACAGCGGGCGATACCCGGCTGCTGGTCGTGCTTTTGCGCGGAGGACTGGATGGACTGCATACGCTGATTCCCCGCGACGATCCCCAATACCGCAGCCTGCGCGGCAGCCTGGTTCCCGACGATGCACCGGCGCTGGATGGCAGCTTCGCGCTGCATCCGTCGCTGTCCTTCGCGCACGATCTTTATCGGCGCAAGCAGCTGCTGCCGGTGGTGGCGGTGGCCCCTCCGTATCAGGAGCGTTCGCATTTCGACGCCCAGAACTGCCTGGAGAATGGCACCGGTCGCCCCAGTGGCGCCGGGACCGGCTGGCTCAACCGCTGTGCCGGCGCAATGGCCGATGGCGAGGCATTGGCCATCGGCAGCGTGATGCCGCTGATCATGCGTGGCCCGGGGGACGCCGCGACCTGGTCGCCGCCCCTGCCGGAGGACGTCAATCCGATCCTGTTGCAGCGGCTCGAGCCCCTCTATTCGCATGACGCGGCGCTATCCGCCAGTTTTTCCCGGGCAATGGCCACCCAGGGAACAGTCGCCGGCGTGGGCGGCCGCGCAGCGCGCATGGTGGCCGCCACCACGGCGGCGGGGCGCTTCATGGCCAAGGCCGACGGACCGCGAATCGGGTTCGTGGAGGATTCCGGCTGGGACACCCACGCCAACGAAGCCGCGATCCTGAAGAACAAGCTGTCCGAGCTCGACGTGGGACTGCGGGCCTTCCACGAGGCCGCGCAGCCGATCTGGGACCGCACGGTGGTGGTCGTGGTGAGCGAGTTTGGCCGGACCGCCAAAGTCAACGGCACCGGGGGGACCGACCATGGAACGGGAGGGCTGGCCTTGCTGGCCGGCGGGGCGGTTCGCGGGGGGCATATTGCCGGGCAGTGGCCTGGACTGGCTCCGGGCGATCTCAACGAAGGTCGGGACGTGCGCGTGACGACGGACATGAGGGCCTTGTTCAAGGGCGTGCTTGCCGGGCACCTGCGGCTGGACATGAGAACACTGGACACGGCGGTGTTCCCGGATAGCGGCAAGGTGCGCCCGATGGATGGGTTGCTGGTTTAGCACTCGAACCGTCGAGTCCAGGTCGCCGAAGATGCCGATCGGCGGGCGTTGCTGGAAAATCCCTCGACTACTTTGCTACTCCTGCCAGCCGCCACCAACCGCCTTGAAAAGCGCCACCGCATCCTGGGCCAATGCGCCTTGCGCGCTCAGCGCGGTCTGTTGCGCATCGAGCATGCTCAACGTCTCCACCAGCACGTCGCGCTCGCTCGCCGTGCCCAGCATCTGCTCGCGTTGCTTGCGCTGCCAGACTTCCTGGCGGTCGAAGGTCGCACGCGCCGCGTATGCGGCCTGGCGTTGCTGATAACCATAGTCCGACAGCGCATCCTCGGTTTCCTGTAGTGCGCCCAGCACGCTCTGACGGTACTGGGCAACGGTAGCCTCGTAGCCGGCGCGCGCCTGCGCCGTTTGCGATCGACGCGCACCACCGTCGAACACCGTGCCCAGCAGTTGCGCGCCGAGCGACCAGGTTCGCAGCGGCGCATCGAGCAGATCGTCGACGCTGCCGCCGACATAGCCACCGTTGGCCGACAACCCCAGGCTCGGGAAATACGCGGCCTGCGCGGCTCCCACCTGCGCATTGGCAGCCTTGACCCGTGCCTCGGCCGCCATCACGTCGGGGCGGCGCCGCAGCAGTTCGGCCGGCATCACCGCCGGGGGCGCCGGTGCCTCGAACCCGTATTCGGGCCTGGGAGCCAGCACGAACGATGACGGTGCCTGCCCGGTGAGCGCGGCCAGCGCATGCAGGCACCGGGCGCGCGTGGCCGAGGCCGCTTCCAGTCCCATGATGCTGCTGTCCAGTGCGTTGCGCGTCTCCACCACGTCGTTGGGCGAGGCGGTGCCAAGCTCATTCGCCCGTTCGGTCATCTCCAGCAGTCGGCCGTTGGCATCGACCTGATTCTCCAGTAGCGCCATCTGCACTTCGGTCTGGCGCAACGACAGATAGGTGCTGGCCACGGTCGCGGCGATGCTCAGCCGTTGCGCATGCAGATCCTGCGCCGAGGCCTCGGCCTGCGCACTTTGGGCTTCGGCGCGCCTGCGCACGGCTCCCCACAGGTCCAGCTCCCAGCTCACGGTACCCTGTGCAGTAGCTTGCTGGCGCACCTGTCCCTCGCCCAGCCCCTGCGCAGCCGCCGTGTTCTCGCTGCGGCTTTGCGAAACGCCCATGCTGACCTGCGGCCTCCCGGCCGCACGGACCTCGCCGATTGCCGCCTGAGCCTGGCGCCACGCGGCGTCCGCTGCCGCAATGGACAGGTTGGCCTGTTGCGCGCGCTCTTGCAGCTCATTGAGGTCGGGATCGTGCCAGGCCTGCCACCAGGCCTCGCCGTACCATTCAGTCGGTTCCGGGTCGGCACGCGTCCACACCATGCCGCCCTCCTCGAACCGTTCGGGGACGGGCAGGTCGGGCCGGACATAGTCGTGGCCCACGGTGCAGGCCGCCAGCGCCAGAGGCAGTAGCGCGCTGGCGAGCAGGCGCCTGCGAGATCGGGAAATGCGTGTCATGGTGGGGTCCTGCGGTGGAGGGTGCCGAATCGATCCATGAGCACATAGATCGCCGGTGTCGAATAGAGCGTCAGCACCTGGCTGAGCATCAGCCCGCCGATGATCGCCACGCCCAGTGGTTGCCGGAACTCGGAGCCGTAGCCGGAACCGATGACCAGGGGGACTGCTCCCAGGATTGCCGCAAGCGTGGTCATCATGATGGGGCGGAGCCGCACCAGACTGGCACGCAGGATCGCCTCCTGCGGAGACAGTCCCTCGGCGCGCTCGACCTGCAATGCGAAATCGATCATCAAGATCGCGTTCTTCTTGACGATGCCGATCAGCAGGATCACGCCGATCAGCGCGATGATGCTGAACTCGAAGCCCCCCGCCGCCAGCGCGATCAGCGCACCGATGCCGGCAGAGGGCAAGGTGGAGAGGATGGTCAGCGGATGACGCAGGCTCTCGTAGAGCATGCCCAGCACGATGTATACGGCCAGCAGCGCGGTGACAATCAGCAACGGCATCGTCTTGACCGTGTCGGCGAAGGCCTTGGCATTGCCTGCAGGCGCCGCGGCGATGCCTGGGTCCAGGTGCAGCGCATCGACCGCCTGCCGTATCGCGCGTTGCGCCGGTTCCAGCGAAGCGCCGGGACTGAGGTTGTAGGACAGCGTGACGGCGGGGAATTGGCCTTGGTGGGACTGTGACAGGCTGGTCTTCTGCACGCTCCAGCGCGCTATTGCCGACAGTGGCACCAGCTCGCTGCCGTGACCAGGCGTGACGTAGATCTGGTCCAGCGTCGCGGGGTTGCCAGCCTGCGACGGGTCCAGCCCCATGACCACGTGGTACTGGTTCATTTCCCGGTAGATCGTGGAAACTAGGCGCTGGCCGAAGCTATCGTAGAGCGCCTGATCGATGGCCTGCGCCGATACGCCGAGCCGCGCGGCAGCGGGCCGGTCGATCTCGATCTGCGCCTCGACGCTGCCGTCCATCAGGTCGGAGCTGACGTCGGTGATCAACGAAACCTTGCGCATGGCCTGTTCGACCCGCGCAGCGGCCACATCCAGGGCCGCGCGGTTGTCGGCCGACAAGGTGAACTGATATTGCCCGGCCGACTGCCGCCCGCCGACGCCGATGTCCTGCACGGCCTGCAGCGTCACTTGCACGCCGGCCTCATTGGCGAAGGTCTTGCGCAACTGGTCGATGACCACATCCGCGCTGTCCTGGCGCGGATCGTGCAGCGGCTTGAGCGTGACGTAGAGCGCGCCGGCGTTGGAGGCGCTGCTGCCGGTAGCCCCGAGGACGCCGATCACCTGGTCGACGGACGGATTGCCGCGCAACATGCGTACCACTTCGCTGAAGCGATCGCGCATCTGCCCGAAGGAGATGTTCTGCGGCCCATAGACCTGGCCCAGCAGCAAGCCCGTGTCCTGCTGCGGGAAGAAGCCCTTGGGCATGACCGCGAACACGACCAGTCCCAGGCCGACGACCGCAGCGGTAGCCCAGGCCATCAGCCGCGGGCGCTGCAGCGTCCAGCGCAGTGTGCGTCCATAGAAGCCATCGGGGGAAGCGCCCTGCCCATCGGGGTGCCGCGCGTCGTCCGCCGGACGCAACAGCATGCGGCTCATCATCGGGGTGACGGTGAGCGAGATGACCATCGATACCAGCACCGCGGCCGCAAGCGTGACCGAGAACTCGCGGAAGAGGCGTCCGACCAGGCCAGACATCAGCAGCAGCGGAATGAACACCGCCACCAGCGAGACGCTGATTGAGAACACGGTGAAACCAACCTCGCGCGCGCCGTCCAGCGCCGCCTGCACGCGGCTCTTGCCCATCTGCTGGTGGCGCATGATGTTCTCCACCACCACGATGGCGTCGTCCACAACGAATCCGGCCGCGACGATCAGCGCCATCAGCGAGAGGATGTTCATGCTGTAGCCCAGCGCCCACATCACTGCGAAGGTACCCAGCAGCGACAGCGGCACCGCGACCGCCGGCACCAGGGTGGCGCGCCAGTCGCGGAAGAAGACCGCTGTCACCGCGATCACCAGCAGGATCGACACCACCAGCGTCAGCTCCACCTCGTGCAGCGAGGCGCGGATGGTCTGGGTCCGGTCCAGCATCACGTCCAGCTTCATGGTGGCGGGCACGGCGGCCTGCAATTCCGGCAGCTGCGCGCGGACCCGGTCCACGGTCTCGACCACGTTGGCGCCGGGGCGCTTGCTGATGATCAGTGCCACGCCCGGCCGCCCGTTCATCAAGCCGAAGCTGCGGACGTTCTGCGTCGAATCGGTGACCGAGCCCAGGTCGGACAGCCGGACCACCGCGCCGGCGTTGTCGCGCACCACCAGGTCCCGGTAGGCGGCCGCCTGCAGCAGATCGTCGTTGGCGGCCAGCGCGTATTCGGCGTCGCCGACCTGCACCGATCCCTTGGCGCGACGCGCATTGGCACCGTTCAGCAACTGCCGGATCTGGTCCAGACCGATCCCGTACTGGCTCAGCCGCTGCCCGTCCAGCTCCACACGCACGGCCGGCAGCGCGCCGCCACCGACCTGCACATCGCCCACGCCTTCGGTCTGAAGCAGCTTCTGCTGCAGCAACGTGGATGCTGCGTCGTACAGCGCGGCACTGTCATCGGTCTGCGAGGTCAGCGCCAGCGCCATGATTGGCGCTTCGGCGGGGTTGACCTTGCGATAGGTCGGCACGCCGTCCATGTCGCTGGGCAGGCGGCTCATCGCGGCGTTGATGGCGGCCTGCACGTCGCGTGCGGCGCCGTCCACGTCGCGGGCCAGGTCGAACTGGATCACGATGCGCACCGAGCCGCTATAGCTGACCGACGTCATGTCGGTGATCCCGGCGATGGCGCTGAACTGGCGCTCCAGTGGCGTGGCCAACGAACTGGCGACGGTATCCGGATCGGCACCGGGAAGGTTGGCGGTAACGGCGATGGTGGGGAATTCCACCTGCGGCAGCGAAGCCACCGGCAGCATGCGAAAGGCCAGCAGGCCCAGCAGCATGATGCCGACGGCGATCAGAGTGGTGGCCACCGGCCGACGCACGAACGGACCGGACAGATCGATCGCCATGGCTTAGATCCGCTTGGCCAGGGCCTGCTCGGCCGGACGCAGCAACAGGTAGATCACCGGCGTGGAGAACAGTGTCAGCAACTGGCTCACGATCAGCCCACCGATGATGGCCAGGCCCAGCGGGTGGCGCAGCTCCGCGCCCATGCCGCTGCCGAACGCCAGCGGAACGGCGCCCAGCAATGCGGCCAGCGTGGTCATCAGGATCGGCCGGAAGCGCTGCTCGCAGGCGCGCTTGATCGCCTCGGTACCGTCCAGGCTGTGGTCACGCTCCAGCTCCAGCGCGAAATCGATCATCATGATCGCGTTCTTCATGACCATGCCGACCAGCAGCACCACGCCGATGGTTCCGATCACGTCGAACTGGCTGCCGCTCAACATCAGCGCCGCCAGCGCACCCAACACTGCCGAGGGCAAGGTGGACAGGATCGTCAACGGGTGGATGAAGCTCTCATAGAGCATGCCCAGCACCAGATACACCACCAGCACCGCCGCCAGCATCAGAATGGCTTGGCCGGACATGGCGCCGCCCAGGCTGCCGGCCGCGCCTTCCAGATGCAGCGTGACCGCAGCCGGCAGGCCGATGTCCTTGGCAATGGAGTCCAGCCGCTTCACCGCGTCGCCGAGGGTGACGCCATCGGCCAGATCGAAACCGATATCGGCGTAAGGGAACTGCCCCTGACGCTCGAATGATACCGGCGCGTCCCCCGCGTCGATCGTGGCCAGCGCGGCCAGCAAGACAGGGGTGCCATTGGTGCCGGGTACGTGGATGCGCTGCAGCACGTCCCGTATGTCCTGCAGGCCGCCCTTGGCGGCCAGTACGACGTGGTACTGGCTCAGGTCGGTATAGATGGTCGAGACCTGATTCTGACCAAACGCTGCGTACAGTGTGTCATCGATACTGCGCATGTTCACGCCCAGGCGCGAAGCCGCGACCCGATCCACGTCCAAACGTGCCTGCAGGCCCCGGCGGGCTGCCTGGCTGTCCACCGCAGAGAACGCTGGATCGGCTCGCATGGCGGCCATCAGCTTCGACGTCCACTCGGCCAGCAGGCCACGATCGGTGGACTCTAGGCCTGCCGCATAGGGCATGGACGAGGACTGGGTATCGAGTGTCAGGTCTTGGACCGGGCGCAGGTGCAGCACCATACCGGCGCGCTGCGCCTTGTCGGCGAGGCGTTTGATGACTGTGGCGCTGGTGTCCTTTCCCGCCTTCAGGCGCACGAGCATTGGCACGGTCCCGAGCGCGGTGTTGGTCTGGCTCACGCCGGCGCTGATGGAGATGTTCTCCACGGCCGAATCGGCAGCCACCAGCCGCGCTGCGGCCTGCTCGCGCTCTTGGATGCGCGAGAACGCACTGTGCGCATCGACTTGCAGCGCGCCCTGCAGCATGCTGGTGTCCTGCACCGGGAACAGGCCCTTCGGCAGCGCCCACAACAGCGCCAGGGTCAGCACCGTCGCGCCGGCCACGGCAAGCATGACCGCCGCACGGCGCTGCATCAGGCGATCCAGCAATCGTGCATAGCCACGCTCCAGGCGCACGAAGAACCCTGCCTCGTCGTGCTCGGCCTCCGGCTTGAGCACGCGCGCGCACAGCATCGGTACCAGCGTCAGGGTCACGCCTGCCGACACCACGATGGCCACCGAGAGGGTCACTGCAAACTCGCGGAACAGGCGGCCAACCACGTCGCCCATGAACAACAGCGGGATCATTACCGCGATCAAGGCTGCCGACAGCGATACGATGGTGAAGCCGACCTGTCCGGCACCTTCCAAAGCGGCCTGCATGCGCGACTTGCCCATCGCCATGTGCCGGCTGATGTTTTCGATCATCACGATGGCATCGTCGACCAGGAAGCCAGTGGCCACGGTCAACGCCATCAGGGTCAGATTGTTGAGGCTGAACCCCAGCCCATAGATGATCGCCACCGTGCCAAGCAGGGACAATGGGACGGTGATGCCCGGGATGATCGTCGCTGGCCAGTTGCGCAGGAATACCCAGATCACCGCTACCACCAGCACGATCGCAATCAGCAGTTCGACCTGCACGTCGTGAACCGATGCGCGGATCGTCTCGGTTCGGTCGCTCAGTATCTGCAGACGGACCGAGCTGGGCAGGGCGGCCGACAGGCTCGGCAGCGCGGCGCGAATGCCGTCGACGGTCCTGATCACGTTGGCACCGGGTTGGCGCTGGATGCTGATCAGGATCGCCGGCGTGTCGTTCGCGTAGGCCGCCTGTCGCGTGTCTTCCGCTCCGGTGGCGATCTGCGCCACTTCGCGCAGATACAGCGGCGCACCATCGTGCCAGGCCAGCACCAACGATGCATATTCTTCCGGTTCGACCAACTGGTCGTTGGCGCCGATCGCGTAGGCGACCGTCGGACCGTCTATGGTGCCCTTGGGAAGGTTGACGTTGGCGGCGGTCAGGGCCGCCTCGACGTCTGCCAGCGTCAGCCCGTGGCTGGCGAGCTGGCGTGTATCGACCGTAACGCGGACTGCGGGACGGTGGCCGCCGCTGACCGTTACCAGCCCGACACCGGACATCTGCGAGATCTTCTGCGAGATGCGCGTCTCGGCCAACGCCTGCACCTGCGTCAGCGGCAGCACGTCGGACGTCATGGCGAGCGTCAGCACCGCCGTGTCGGCTGGGTTGACCTTGCTGTAGACCGGGGGATAAGGCAGGTCGTCGGGCAGGCGTGCCCGCGCCGCGTTGATCGCGGCCTGCACTTCCTGCTCCACTTCCTCCAGCGAGGTGGACAGGCCGAATTGCAGCGTAATGACCGAGGCACCATTGGCACTGCTCGACCGCATACGCTCCAGTCCCGCGATCTGTCCCAGCTGGCGCTCGAGCGGTGCGGTAAGGGTGTTCGCGGTTACGTCGGGTCCAGCGCCGGGATACTCGGTGTAGACCTGCAGGGTGGGATAGTCGACTTCTGGCAGTGCCGAGATCGGCAAGCTGCGATAGCCGATAAGACCGGCAAGCAGTACGCCGACCATCAGCAGTGCGGTGGCCACCGGCCGGCGGATGAAGGTGCTGGAGAGATTCATGGCGTAGGTTCAACGCCCGGCTTGCGCCGGCGCGACCACGCGCACCGCAACACCGTCCTCCAGCGCGTCGATGCCGTCGACTGCGATCTGCATGCCGGGCTTGAGCGCGTCGGCGACCACCACGCTTTGGCTGTCCAGGGTCGGCCCCATCGTTACGTTCTGCAGATGCGCCTTGTCGTCTTTGATCATGAAGACATAGGCACCCTGGTTGCCGTACCGGATCGCCGAAAGCGGCACGACCATGGCGTTTTCCAGTGTCTGCAGATGGACCCGCGCGCTGACGAATTGGTTGGGAAACAATCGGTGCGCGGCATCGTTGAACTGGGCGCGCAACATCACCGTTCCTGTTGCGGCGTCCACGCGGTTGTCGATGGCCTCCAGGCTGCCCTCGGCAAGCACGTCGCCGCCGTCCCGGCCCAACGCATCAACCCGTACAGGACCTTGTCGCCGTGCGTTGAGTACACGGGACATCTGGTCGATCGATAGCGCGAACTTCACCGTCGTCGGCGATACGCTCGTCAGCGTGGCAACGCCGTTGGCATCACCGGATTGCACAAGATTGCCAAGATCCACCGCCCGCAGGCCCACCACACCGTCGATGGGCGCGGTGATCCGGGTATAGCTCAGCTGTACGCGCAGGTTGTCCACCGAGCCCGAGTCCGCCTTGACTATGCCCTCGGCCTGCTGGACCGCAGTCTCTTGCGTGTCGAGCTGCTGGCGCGAGGCGGAGCCAATGTCGACCAGCGCCCGCGTGCGATCCAGGTCGCGGCGCGCGTTGGCGAGTTGTGCGCGATCTCGCAGCAGCGCGCCTTCCGCCGTCTGCAACTGCGCCCGCAACGCACGATCATCGATCGTAGCCAGCAGATCGCCGCGGGCGACCACTTGTCCTTCCCTGAAGTTGATCGAGGCCAACGTGCCTTGTACTTGGGCACGCACGATGACCGTGGTCGATGGCGTGACGGTACCGACCGCGTTCAGAAATACAGGCACGTCGCGTACGGCGATCGCTGTGGTCCGCACGACCCGCGATACATTCTCGTCGCCTTGGCCTGCTTGACGATGTCTAAGGAAGGTCTGAACAACTCCGCTGCTGCAGGCGACAATAGCGCACCAGATTGGGGTGACGATCGATGCAGCTGACGTTCGGTGATGCCGAGACCCTGGGCCAGCGCAAGCGCACGCGGCGGGAGATCTTCCTGGCCGAGATGGAGCAGGTGGTGCCGTGGCAGGCGCTGCTGGCGCTGATCGAGCCGCACTACCCGAAGCTGGGCCGTCCCGGCCGCCAGCCGTACCCGCTGGCGACGATGCTGCGCATCCATTTCCTGCAGCAGTGGTACGCGCTCAGCGACCCGGCGATGGAAGAGGCCTTGTACGACACGCCGGTGATGCGCCGGTTCGCGCGGTTGGGCGGCGTGGACGCGATTCCCGACGAGACCACGATCCTCCACTTCCGCCGGTTGCTGGAAACCCACGGCCTGGCCGGGCGGATCTTCGAGCGGGTGAATGCGCATCTGGCGCGCAAGGGCCTGAGCCTGCACGCGGGCACGATCGTGGACGCGACGATCATCGCCGCGCCGAGCTCGACGAAGAACGCCGAAGGCAAGCGCGATCCGGAAATGTGCCAGACGAAGAAGGGCAACCAGTGGCACTTCGGCATGAAGGCGCACATCGGCGTCGATGATGAATCCGGCCTGGTGCACCACGTCGAGTGCACGGCGGCGAACGTGGCCGACGTGACCCGGGTACACAGGCTGCTGCACGGCCGGGAAGACACGATCTGTGGCGACAGCGGCTATACCGGTGCCGACAAGCGTGAAGAGTTGAAGGATGTGGAGGCCGGCTTCCTGATCGCGGAGAAGCCGTCGAAGTTGCGGGCGATGAAGAACCCGCGCGAGCGGCGTTACACCGAGCGCTGGGAGCGGTACAAGGCGAGCCTGCGCGCGAAGGTCGAGCATCCGTTCCGGGTGATCAAGCGCCAGTTCGGCTACACGAAGGTGCGCTACCGCGGCCTGGCGAAGAACGCGGCGCAGGTGCTGACGCTGTTCGCGCTGTCGAACCTGTGGATGGCGCGCCGGCGCCTGTTGCCGGCGATGGGGGTGGTGCGCCTGTAAGGCGGGAAAACCCGCCAGAAACCGCCTGAAAGGGCGGGAAATTGATCAAATCGACGCTGGTCCGGCGCTCTGACGCTGAAATCCAAGTGTCAGAGTGCGTTGTTCAGACCCTCCCTAACTAGTAAGCTGGCTACGAGAACGATCACAACGAGCAAAAGGGTAAGCAGCGCCACAGGGCGCCAACGTCGGACTTTCACTGGAATAGGCCACACGGAAGCAAGGAAGGGAGAGAAGGAAGGGCCGAGCCCCGATCGGCATGGATCGATGCGGGGCCGTTACGAACCTTCCTCGTCGGGGCGGCATGGTACGAACGCCGCCTGCCCAATCGGCTTCAAACTGCGCACATGTTGTTACATTCGGTTACAGCCTTGGTCGACCGTCATGGACAAGTGGCTGAAACAAAAGGGCTATTTCCGAGATTCATCATGCCCTGACGGTGCGGTTGCGGTTGCAAGGCAACGCCTCTTGCGCGAAGAATTTGTCTAACCCTTCGTGAATGGCAGACTCCGTGGAAGATGCACCGCACCGAATACTGGTCGTCGACGATGACCTGGAATTGCGCGACATGCTGCGCCGCTATCTGGGCGAGCATCGCTTCGACGTACAGATTCTGGCTTCCGCCGACCGACTCGACGAACGACTACGGCGTGAACCCTTCGACGTACTGATCCTGGACCTGATGATGCCTGGCGAGGACGGCTTGTCGATTTGCCGTCGCCTGCGCGCGGAGGGAAGCACCGTTCCCATCCTGATGCTGACCGCACGCGGGGCGGCGGTGGACAGGATCCTGGGCCTTGAAATGGGCGCTGACGACTATCTGGCGAAACCTTTCGACCCGCGCGAGCTGATTGCACGGCTGCATTCGATCCTGCGCCGGCAGTCCATGGTGAACTGCGATGGCCGCTGGGCCGGTGGCAACGTCATCCACTTCGGGCCCTTCATTCTCAATCTGACTCGGATGGAGGTGACACGCCATGGTGAGGTACTGGCGCTCTCCAGTTCGGAATTTCAGCTCTTGCGCATTATGGCGACCAATGCCGGGCGCCCCTTGAGCCGCGAGCATCTGCTGGAGAAGCTGAAGGGGCGCGAGTACGACTCGCTCGATCGCAGCCTGGATGTGCAGGTCCTGCGTCTACGACGCAAGATCGAGGACGACCCGTCATCACCACGCTACATCCGCACGGTATGGGGCGTAGGCTACATGTTCGTTGCCCAGGCCTCCGAATGAAACTGCCCTGGCCCAGGTCGCTACTGGCGCGTAATTTTCTGCTGCTGATGGTTCTGGCGCTGGCGCTGGAGTTCTCGGTGTTCGCGACCTTCTACCAACTCCTGCAGAAGCCCCGCAGCGAAGGGCTGGCGACGCTTGTCGCCTCGCAGATCAACACCCAACGCGTCATCCTCGCGGCACTGCCTCCTGGCGAGCGCGACGACGTGATCCGGCGGATCAACGCCGAAGGCGCCATGAAGATCAGCCCCGCCATTGAGGGGAATGCTTCTCACGGGGAGGAGAGCGGCGGCATTTGGCTGACCGATTTTGCCCGGCGCCTGGAGAGACAACTGCCGCCAGGCAGCCGGCCGGCGATCACGCACCTGGGCGCTGCCCATGTACGGATGCAGGTGGGTGATCAGGCCTACTGGCTATCGTTACCGCTTCATGTGCAGCTGCGCGACCGGGCCATGACCGTCGCCGTGGCCACTTCGGGGCTGATCGTCGGCCTGATGTTGCTGGCTGCCTGGCTCATCCAGCGAAGAATCAATCGCCCGCTACGGCAGCTGCAACGCGCAACCCATGCCCTGGGTAGCGGCCGGGCGCCCGGTAGACTGCCCGAAGACGGACCCAGCGAACTGGCAGCGGTCACGAGGCAGTTCAATCGCATGGCCGAGAACCTGGAACGCAACGAAGGCATGCGTACGCTGATGTTGGCCGGCATCTCGCACGACATCCGAACGCCGTTGACCAAGCTGCGCCTGTTGCTGGCCATGGACCAGCTGGACGAGCACACCGCCAGCGGCTACATCCAGCAGATCGATGCAATCCTCGGCCAGTTCCTGGACTTCGGCCGAACCGAGGGTGACGAGGCACCGTCCATACTCGACGTCAACATCCTCGTACAGCAGCTTGCCGCGGAATTCGGCGAGCGTGGGGACACTTTCGCTCTGAATCTGGACCCTGCCCTTCCTACGATGTGCTTGCGGCCGCTGGCATTGCAACGTGCCATCGCCAACCTGATGGAAAATGCCGTGCGCTACGGCAAGACAGGGCTGGCCGTAGACACGCAGGTCGGCGATGGATGTGTGAGCATCCGTGTTCGTGACGCTGGCCCCGGCATTCCGCCGGACCAGGTGGAGTACCTGACGCGGCCATTCACGCGTGCCGACGATGCACGCTCGAACAACGGAGGCACGGGTCTGGGTCTGGCGATCGTGGACCGCCTGGCAAGGATTCATGGCGGGGATCTGCGCCTGGAAAGTCCGCCTGAAGGCGGCCTGCATGCGACCATCGTGCTGCCCGTTCAGGCATCGCCGAACTGAAGGTCATCTGTACGCGCCAAACCTCTGTAAGGAAATGAAACATCTGCCTTACCGAGCGCAACACCTCTCGCAGCAGCACTTCCTAGCATGGATTCATCAGGCCGGATCTACTCCGCCTGATTCCATCAACCCAATAGGAGTACTGCCAAATGCGATCCCTCATTCTGACTTCCTTGCTGGTGCTGCCTGGATTGGCCCTGGCCGCGCCGCAGTTCGGCGGCGCTGATCGTGCCAAGGCCGCCGAGCAGCTGGAAGCGCGGTTCAAGCAGGCCGACACCGATCAGGACGGCAAGCTGACCCAAGCCGAGGCCGAGAGGGGCATGCCTCGGATCGCCAAGAACTTCTCCAAGATCGACGCCGCCGGAAACGGTTACGTGACCCTGGATCAGCTCCGCGCATTCGCCCAGCAAGCGGCCGCGGCCGGCAGGGGCAACTAAGCCTCGCATAGCCAGTTTCCTCCCCGTTCACCGGCACACCCATCTCCCGGTCTCTCCCGGGCCGGTGAACGGGGCTCTCTTCCTTCGCGAGGAATCGCCCGATGCCAAAGCAGTTCACGGGTGCGGTGCTTGCGCTCGCATCTCTCTTCCTTTCAGCCAAGCCGATCAACGCGCGTGCGCAAGATGCATGGTCGTCGGACCACGATCACAAGATGCATGGTCTGATCGGCCTGGGCGCGGCGTCAATCCCGGATGCGCCGGGAAGCGATGACCAGCGAACCATTCCTCTTCCTGTCCTGAGCCTGCGCTTCTCGGGAAGTGCGTTCTACGTGGGAAACCCGTTTGGCGGATCGCCACTTCAAGCCGGCGCAGCATGGAAAACCGATGGCGGCTGGCGTTTCGGCGCAGGATTTTCCACCCAAGCCAACGAGCCTCGCGAAGCCGACAATCGCCAGCGAGAAGCGGGTGTGGAAGACATCGAGCGAGGCAGCGCCGCATTGGTGTTCGCGCAATGGAACTATGAGCAGGTATCGGCCACGCTGACCGGAGCCAAGGCGCTGGGCGACAGCGAACAAGGAATGATCGCGACGCTCCGTCTGGAGCGCGTTATTACCCTGAATCCCAGGCTGCGTATCACCTTCGGACCGTCGGCGACCTGGGCAGATGACGAAAACATGCGGACCTACTTCGGTGTCCCGCTTGGCAGTACCGAACTCGCGCAATACGAGCCTTCCGGTGGCCTTCAGGAAATCGCGATGCAGGCGGGGATCAGTTACGCGGTATCTCCCAAATGGATCCTCGGCGCGGGCCTGCGGATCGCGAGGCTGCAGTCCGAAGCGCGCGCCAGTCCGCTGGTCGAGGACGAGACCCAGCGCAGCATGTCTGCATTCCTGGCACGTCGATTCTGACGGTAGATCGGAGCAAGACCGGCCACTCCTACTTACGCCGGCGCGTGGGAAGTGTATGCGGATGTTGACGCATGGTCGGTGAGCATCCTTGGCAGAGCGTGCGATTCCCACCGCCGGCACCTTCAAGCGCGGCGTCCCCGCGCCGCCATTTCCCCTATCCCATAGCACAGGAGTCCCACCATGTATTTACTGAAAATCATTTCGAAACTGGCCGTCCTGGCCGCCGTCGCCATCCCCTTCGCGGACATCAGCAGCGCGCACGCTGCGGTTGTCGTAGTCCCGCCGCCCGCGCCGCCGGCAGCGACCGTCGTAGTACGGAAACCGGCGCCAGTCGTAGTCGCGGTGCCAGCACCGCCCGCCACAGCCGTCGTTGTGAGGAAACCCGCGCCGGTCATCGTCTCGACGCCAACACACCCCTCGGCCGTCTATGCTCGTACCCGTAACTTCAGCGCCGACGGAAACGGCAATCGCAGCGCCAGTCGCTCCGGCAGCGCCGGCACCATCTATGGCGGGAGCGCCCATTATCAGGCCAATGCCTATCGCAATGCCGATGGCAGCGCCGGGAGGAGCGCGACCGCCTCCGTCCAAGGGGCGAATGGCGGGCGTGCGAGCCGCACGGCCAACGGTTACCGGGATGGCGCAGGCAATGCCGGCTACAACTACAACGCCTCGGTCGAAGGTGCCAATGGGGGCAGTGCTAGTCGCAGCAGCAACTTCGCCAAGACCGACGATGGAAGCTATTCCGGCAGCCGCAGCACTGAGATGACTGGTCGCAATGGCAACAGCTACTCCGGTTCGACCGAAGTCAGCAACGGCACGCTCACCCACACCGGCAGCTGCACCAACGCCTCGGGTGAGGTGGTGTCCTGCCGCTGATGCTTGTCTGGGTGCCGCTGCGGGGCGGATTCTCCTCCCTCTGGCCGTCTCCGTAGCGGCGCCCACCTTACCGCCCTTGGGAAGAAATTGCGCGAGTTTCGGGTCCTATTGGCCCCATCACGGCCGTCCCTGCAATTCTCGTCCTTTGCTCCATCGGAGAGCTTCATGGAAATTCGTATCCTGCTTTCCCTTGCTGCCTGCATCGCCCTTACCGCCTGTGCCACCGCGCCCAAGCCGCTGCAAGGCACATTCACCCAAGTTAGCCCGCACGATGTGGCGGCCGGCGCGCAGGCCGTTGCGCAAGTGCGCTGGGGTGGCAGCATCGTCGAAACCAAGCCAGGACCGGACTCGACCTGCGTGCAACTGATCTCTCGACCTCTCGACAGCCATGCTCGCCCGAACCGCAGCACACCGGATGCGGCAGGCGGACGCTTCGTCGCCTGTCACGCGGACTTCTACGATCCAGTCGTGTTCGCCCCGGGACGCGAGGTCACCGTCGTGGGCACGATCGAAGGTACTACCACGACCAAGATCGGCGAGTACGACTACACATTGCCCAGAGTCAATGCCAGCGTGATTTATCTGTGGCCCGAAACGAAGGAAGCGCGCGTGGTCTATCCATATCCCTACTACGGTCCTGTCTGGGGTTACCGCGGTTGGTGGTGGTAGACGGTAAGGGAAAGCGCCAAGACATCAAAATGGCCTTTGATTCCATCAACTGTCGAAGGTGGCAAGCATGTATGCCTACGAGACGATGCCGCTGAATTCCAATGAGGATGACATGCCGGTTGTTGAATTGATCATCGCATTGAAGGCATCGAGTGATCGCATAGAGGAAATGCGTGACGTGCTGCAGGCATTACGCGAGGCCGCCATTCAAGATCCAGGATGTCTGGACTATCGCATTGCCCGAGGAAGCCTATCGGAAAACCGATTTTTCCTGCTGGAGCGTTGGGTCGATGCCGAGGCACTGTTCCGACACGAGCATACGCCGTACTTCTTGGATGGAGTGGCGCGCGTGCGAGCATGCTGTGAATCCGTGGATTTTCAGCCAATTACCTGGTTGGAATGAGCGAACGTTATGGAGCTTCGCCATCTTCGTTGCTTCCTGGCTGTCGCCGAAGAATTGCACTTCGCCCGTGCAGCTGAGCGCCTGCACATCGAGCAGTCGCCATTGTCACGCGCCATCAAGGAGCTGGAGGAAGAACTGGGCGTGGCGCTGTTCGCCCGCACCACGCGCAGCACGCGACTGACCCGTGCGGGCAAACTGTTCCTGGATCACGTGCCGCGCGTGTTCACTGCTTTGCAGCAGGCGCGCGACAGTGCGAAGGCCGCGGCCAATGGCTTCCACGGCCAGTTGCGCATCGCCCTGTCCGACGGCATTACGCCGTCGCGTCTGCCGGCCTTGCTGGCGCTGTGCAGGCAGGAAGAACCCGAAGTCGAAATCCGCCTGACCGAGGTGCCGCTGTCGCAGCAGATCAAGGGCCTGCACGACGACCTGTACGACGTGGGGTTCGCTCGCGCCGACGAAGCAGGTGACGGCATCGTAGCGATGCCTGTCTGGAACGATCCGCTGATGGTGGCCGTGCCGGCCCGGCATGACCTGCTCAGGTACAAGCGGATTCCGTTGGAAGAAGTGCTGCGCTTCCCACTGGTGCTCTGCGACCCGGTGGCGTGCGAAGGCCACGCGCGACAAGTGGATCGCCTGCTGCGCCGCGTGGACATGGAACCGCTGGTGGCCGAGCGGGTGGCGTCCTGCGACCTGATGATGGCCTTGGTATCGGCCGGGTTCGCCCTAGGGCTGACGGGCGCAGCGCACATCACGGCCAGCCGCGAACAAGGCGTGGTCGCACGGGCGCTGGCGGGATGTTCGCCCGTGCTCACCACCTATCTGCTGCGCCTGGATGCCGAACCATCGGAGACGCTGGCTCGCTTCATCGAGCGCGTGCAGGCCATCGACTCGCCCGAGGCCGCCAGGCCGACGCCAGGCGATGAACCCGATGTCCCGGAGGAATCCGAACCATGAAGAAGACCATTCCGTTCCTGCTGGCTGCTGCGGTGCTGACGGCCTGCGGCCCCACTGACACGCCAGAGAAGACGGACGCGCCCAGCGTTGAAGAACTGGCATCCGATCCCGTGCGGCTGAAAGAACTGCGCCAGCAATGCAAGACGGATCGCCCCAAGCTGGGCGACGTGCTTTGCAATCGAGTCGCCGAAGCCACGCGCAAGCGGTTCTATGGCGACGGCAATACGCCCTACACGCCGCCGGAGAGTCCGCCGAAGTTCTGACCGTGGGTGCTCCACCACGAAACCTCTGCTTTTCTGCTCGACACGCCGCAGCGCGCCTTCGCTTGCGGCGTTTTTCTTTGGCGCGATGCAGCCCCAATTCGTTCCGATTACTCGACCTTTCTCCCGATAACGGTCTTTGACCGGCACCGACCCGGCACTGATCCTCACTTCATGCGGCACGTCCTTGTGCTGCGCGTGAACGAGGAATCAGCGCAGAGGAAATCGGAGGCCAGTCATGCAAGGTCAGGGCGTGTTGTTCGGGCAGATCGCCGCCGTCTTCGGCATCGTGATCGCCGGTGTGTGGGGTGCCACACAATGGACAGCCGCCGCCCTGGGCTATCAACTACGCCTTGGCTCGCCCTGGTTCGATTTCTTCGGAACGCCGGTCTATCACCCCTGGCGGCTGTTCGAGTGGTGGTTCTTCTTCGATGCCTACGCGCCGCAGGTCTTCGACATCGGCGGGGCCTTCGCGGGCGGCAGCGGCCTGCTGGCCGTGGTGGTGGCCATCGCCATGTCGGTGTGGCGCTCGCGGCAGGCCAAGCTGGTCACGACCTATGGTTCGGCGCGCTGGGCCGAAGCCGACGACATTCGCAAAGCCGGGCTGACGCAGCCGGCCGGCGTCTTCCTCGGCAAGTATCGCAACGAGTATCTGCGACATGAAGGCCCGGAACACGTCCTGACCTTCGCGCCCACGCGCTCGGGCAAAGGCGTGGGCTTGGTCGTCCCGACATTGTTGTCCTGGCCGGCTTCGGCCGTCATCCATGACATCAAGGGCGAGAACTGGCAGATCACCGCAGGCTGGCGCTCGCGCTTCTCGCACTGCCTGCTGTTCAACCCCACGGATGCGAAGTCGGCGGCCTACAACCCGCTGCTGGAAGTCCGGCGCGGCGCGCATGAGGTGCGCGACGTGCAGAACATTGCCGACATCCTGGTCGATCCCGAAGGCGCGCTGGAGAAGCGCAACCACTGGGAGAAGACTTCGCACGCGCTGCTGGTCGGGGCCATCCTGCATGTGTTGTACGCGGGCGAGGACAAGACGCTGCGAGGCGTCGCCAACTTCCTGTCCGACCCGGCCAGCCCGTTCGAGCTGACCTTGCACCGGATGATGACGACGAAGCACCTGGGCGATGCACCGCACCCGGTTGTCGCGTCCGCTGCGCGCGAAGTGCTCAACAAGTCGGATAACGAGCGTTCGGGCGTGTTGAGCACCGCCATGTCGTTTCTTGGCCTCTACCGCGACCCCACGGTGGCCGAAGTCACCTCGCGCTGCGATTGGCGCATCGCCGACCTGATCGCATCCGAGCATCCCGTCTCGCTGTATCTGGTGGTCCCGCCTTCGGACATTTCGCGGACGAAACCGCTCATTCGCCTGATCCTCAACCAGATCGGCCGGCGCCTAACGGAATCGCTCGACGGCAGCGACGGCATCGCGCGCCGCCACAAGCTGCTGCTGATGCTCGACGAGTTCCCGGCGCTTGGCAGGCTCGATTTCTTCGAGACGGCGCTGGCCTTCATGGCGGGCTACGGCATCCGCAGCTTCCTCATCGCGCAGTCGCTCAACCAGATCGACAAAGCCTACGGCCAGAACCATTCCATCCTCGACAACTGCCATGTGCGCGTGACGTTTGCGACCAACGACGAGCGCACCGCCAAGCGGATCTCCGAGACGCTGGGCACCGCCACCGAACTGCGTGCGCAGCGCAACTACGCCGGCCACCGGCTCGCGCCGTGGCTGGGCCACCTGATGGTGTCGCGCCAGGAGACGGCTCGCCCGCTGCTGACGCCGGGCGAAGTGATGCAGCTTCCGCCCGACGAGGCCGTGGTGATGGTGTCCAGCGTGGCGCCCATCAAGGCGAACAAGCTGCGCTACTACGCCGACGCCAATTTCAAGCGGCGCGTGCTGCCGCCGCCGGCGCTCGCAGCCGGGCAGTACGCCGATGCGCCGCCCTCGCGGCCGGATGACTGGAGCGGCCTGGCGATTCCTGCCGTGCCCGACGCCCCTGCAACGACATCCGCCGATGGCCTGGGCACCGCCGACGACGGCGGCCCACGTCGCCAGCCCGAGCTATCCGAAGTCGCCGAATACAGCCCCGAGCCGCAGCACGCAGGCAACGACCTGGCGCTGCTCGATGACGACGACGACCTGCCGCTGCCGCTTCCCGGCCAGCTCGACCCGGCCATGCAGCGCACGGCCCGGCTGGCATCGCTGAATCCCAACGACGGAATCGAACTATGAGCCAGTACCGCCTCAACCTGTTCATCCAGCCCGAACATGCCAAGCGCCTCGAAGAACTGGCCGCCAAGAAAGGCGTCTCGAAATCCAGCATCGTTGCCGCCGCCCTGGCGTCCTGGCTATCGCCGGATGCCGGCGACCAGCGCGAGGCGGCCATCGCCAGGCGGCTGGATCGCCTGTCGCGCCAGGCCGAACGCCTGGAGCGCGACCAGAACATCGAAATCGAAACGCTGGCGCTGTTCATCCGCTACTTCCTGACCGTCAGCACGCCGATTCCCGAAGCCCATCAGGACGCGGCCCGCGCGCAGGGCAAGGCGCGCTTCGAGCAGTTCGTGGAACAGCTTGGCCGCCACCTGCTGCGCGGCCGCAGCTTGGTGCGCGACGTGGTGGAAGAACTGCACCCTGACCCGGTGCGGATGGAGGATGCGGCGGCGCTGGCCGAGGCGCGGGAGCGTGCGTCATGAGCGCCGCACCGAAGTCATCCACCGCCGCTGCTCTGGATCGCCGCATCCAGATGCTGCGCACGGCAATGGGGCCGCTGATCGCCACCGCGCTGGAAGACCCCGACGTGGTGGAAATCATGCTCAACCCCGACCGCACCCTATGGGTGGATCGGCTGTCGTCGGGCCGCGCCCCGCTGGGCGTCGAACTGTCCGAGGCCGATGGCGAACGCATCATCCGCCTGGTGGCCGCGCATGTCGGTGCGGAAGTGCATCGCGGCCAGCCGCTGCTGACCGCCGAGTTGCCGGAAACCGGCGAACGCTTCGAGGGCATTCTGCCGCCGGCCGCGCCCGGCCCGGCCTTCGCGCTGCGCAAGCGGGCCGTGAGCATCATCGGCCTGGATCGCTACGTGGTCGACGGCATCCTGTCCGCGCCACAGGCCGAGTTCCTACGGCGGGCGGTACGCGAACGGCAGAACGTGCTGATCGCGGGCGGCACCAGTACGGGCAAGACCACGCTCGCCAATGCCTTGTTGGCCGAGATCGCCGCCACCGGCGACCGCGTGCTGGTGCTCGAAGACACCATCGAACTGCAATGCGCGGCCCGCGACCACGTGCCGCTGCGCACCCGCGCCGGCGTCGTGTCGATGCAGGAATTGGTGCGCGCCACGATGCGCCTGCGCCCCGACCGCGTAATCGTCGGCGAGGTGCGCGGCGGCGGAGCCCTGGACTTGGTGAAGGTGTGGGGCACCGGCCACCCCGGCGGTATCGCCACCATCCACGCCGGTTCCGCGCTGGGCGCGCTGCTGCGCCTGGAACAACTGATTCTCGAAGTGGCGGTGAACCCGCCGCGTGCGCTGATCGCCGAGGCGGTCAACGTCGTGATCCACATCGCCGGGCGTGGCCGCAAGCGCCACGTCGAAAGCATCGCCCGCGTCGTCGGCTTCGACGCCGCCGGCTACCAACTGGCGGACGCGCTGGAAACGCCGTTTCCCGAGCTGCCGCCGGTTTCCCTCGCAGCCGCCGCCGCTGCGCCTTCCCCGTCCCTCGACCCACTTGGAGAACTGCCATGACGCAGATGCACGTTCCTGCTTTCCGCCTTTCCGTAAATCCGGTTCCCATCCTTGCACGCCTCCGGCGCCTGGCCCGGCCGGCCCATCGCGGCCTGCTGCTGGCCGCCATCATGCTGATGACGGCCGGCACCGCGCAGGCTGCCGGTTCCTCGATGCCCTGGGAAGGGCCGCTGCAATCCATCCTGGAGTCGATCCAGGGGCCGGTCGCGCGCATCGTGGCCGTCATCATCATCATCGCGACCGGCCTCGCGCTGGCCTTCGGCGACACGTCGGGCGGCTTCCGCAAGCTGATCCAGATCGTGTTCGGCCTGTCCATCGCGTTCGCCGCATCCTCGTTCTTCCTGTCCTTCTTTTCGTTCTCCGGCGGGGCCGTCGTATGAGTGCCGCCGATGAAGGCACGCCGGGCTTCGCGCTCGGCTTCGAGGTGCCGCTGCATCGCTCGCTGACCGAGCCGATCCTGCTGGGCGGCGCACCGCGCACCGTGGCGATCGCCAACGGCACGCTGGCCGCTGCCGTCGGGCTGGGCCTGCAACTGTGGATTCCCGGCGTCGTGCTCTGGATCGTCGGCCACTCGCTGGCCGTGTGGGGCGCGCGCGTCGATCCGCAGTTCATGCAGGTCTTCGCCCGGCACATCAAGCACCGCCCGCTGCTGGACGTGTGAGGGGATGCCGCCATGCTGAACCTTGCCGAATACCGCCAGCGACCCGCGCTGCTGGCCGACTGGCTGCCCTGGGCCGGGCTGGTCGCGCCGGGTGTCGTCTTGAACAAGGACGGCAGCTTTCAGCGCACGGCCCGTTTCCGCGGCCCCGACCTCGATAGCGCCACGCAGGGCGAGCTGATCGCCACCACCGCACGGCTGAACAACGCGCTGCGCCGGCTGGGTTCGGGCTGGGCGCTGTTCGTGGAGGCAGAACGCCAGCCGGCGGCGGACTACCCGCATTCCGACTTCCCCGAACCGCTGTCGTGGCTGGTCGATGAGGAACGCCGCGCGGCGTTCGAGGAATCGACCCACCATTTCGAGAGCGCCTATCACCTGACGCTCGCGTTCCTGCCACCGGAGGAATCGCGCGCCCGTGCCGCCAGGCTGCTCTATGAGAACACGCCCGGCGATGGCGTGGACTGGCGCGGCCGGCTCGACGCCTTCGTAGCGGAAACCGATCGCGTGTTCGATCTGCTCGATGGCGTGATGCCGGAAGTCGCCTGGCTCGATGACAGTCAGACGCTGACCTACCTGCATGGCACGGTATCCACCCGGCGCTATCGGGTCGCGGTGCCCGAGGTGCCGTTCTATCTCGACGCGCTGCTGGCCGACTCCATGCTGGCCGGCGGCCTGGCGCCCACGCTGGGCGACCAGCACCTGCGCGTGGTGACGGTGCGGGGCTTTCCGACCTCGACCTGGCCGGGACTGCTGGACGACCTCAATCACCTGGGGTTCGCCTACCGCTGGAGCACGCGCTTCCTGTGCATGGACAAGGCCGAAGCGGAAAAGGAACTCGGCCGGCTGCGCCGCCAGTGGTTCGCCAAGCGCAAGAACGTCATCGCGCTGCTGCGCGAAACCATCTTCCAGCAGGAATCGCCGCTGGTGGATACCGACGCCAGCAACAAGGCGGCCGATGCCGATGCCGCCTTGCAGGAACTGGGCAGCGATCAGGTCGCCTTCGGCTATCTCACCGCCACGGTGACGGTGCTCGACGCCGATCCGGCCGTGGCCGACGAGAAGCAGCGGATGGTGGAGCGCGCCATCCAGGGCCGAGGCTTCGTCACCATCCCCGAAACCCTCAATGCCGTGGACGCCTGGCTGTCGTCCATCCCCGGCCACGCCTACGCCAACGTGCGCCAGCCCATCGTCTCGACGCTGAATCTTGCACACATGATGCCGCTGTCGGCGGTATGGGCCGGGCCGGAGAAGAACGACCATCTCGACGGCCCGCCGCTGATCGTGACGCGCACCGATGGCGCGACGCCGTTCCGGCTGGTGACGCACATCGGCGACGTGGGGCATACGCTGGTCGCTGGCCCGACCGGCATGGGCAAGTCGGTCCTGCTTGCCGTCCTGGCGATGCAGTTCCGGCGCTACTTCAGCTCGCGCATCTTTGCCTTCGACATGGGGCGGTCCATGCGGGCGACGGTGTTGGGCCTGGGCGGCGAGCACTACGACCTCGGTGCCGATGGCGGCATCGCGTTCCAGCCCTTGGCCCGTATCGACAGCGAGGGCTATCGCACCTGGGCGGCCGAGTGGGTGGAAGGCCGCCTGCTGCACGAAGGCGTCACCGTCGGCCCGGACGAGAAGGCCGCCATCTGGTCGGCGCTGGGGAGCCTCGCCGGTGCGCCGCCGGAGCAGCGCACGATGACGGGGCTCTCCGTGCTGCTGCAATCCAACGCGCTGCGTCAGGCACTCTCGCCCTACGTGCTCGGCGGCGCCCACGGCAAGCTGCTGGACGCCGACCTCGACCGGCTGGGCAGCGCCGACGTGCAGGGCTTCGAGATGGAGGAGCTGATGCACAGCCCGGCCGCCGTGCAAGCGGTGCTGCGCTATCTGTTCGCCCGCTTCGATGAACGGTTCGACGGCGCGCCCACGCTGCTGATCCTCGATGAAGCCTGGCTGTTCCTCGATGAACCGGCCTTCGCGGCGCGCATCCGCCAGTGGCTCAAGACGCTGCGCAAGAAGAACGTCAGCGTCATCTTCGCCACCCAGTCGCTGGCCGACATCAAGGACTCGACCATCGCGCCGGCGATCATCGAAAGCTGCGCCAGCCGAATCTTCCTGCCGAACCCGCAGGCCACCGAGCCGCAGATACGGACGATCTACGAGGGCTTTGGCCTCAACAGCCGGCAGATCGAGATCGTTGCCACCGCCGAGCCCAAGCGCGACTACTACTACCAGTCGCGCCTGGGCAATCGCCTGTTCGACCTCGACCTGGGGCCGGCCGCGCTCGCGTTCGCGGGCGCTTCGACCCCGCAGGACCAGCGCGACATCGACCGCGTGCTGGCGCAAGCCGGCGTGCCCGGTTTTGCCGGCGCGTGGCTGCGCCATCGCGGCCTCGATTGGGCCGCCGACCTGCTGGCCGAGTTCCCCGGCGCCGCGCCATTGGCCCCTTCCGTCCTTTCCCCACCACCACAGGAGAACCTGCCATGAAGAAGCGTCTTATCGCCACCGCCATCGCGGCCATGCTTTGCACCGTGTCCACCGCGCAGGCGCAATGGGTCGTGGTTGATCCCACGAACTTGGTGCAGAACACGCTGACCGCGATCCGCACGCTGGAGCAGATCAACAACCAGATCCAGCAGCTCCAGAACGAAGCACAGATGCTCATCAACCAGGCACGCAACCTGGCGAGCCTGGACTTCAACATCGTCAACCGGCTGCGCTCGACGCTGGCGACGACCGAGCGGCTGATCGCCGAGGCGCAGGGACTGGCCTTTGATGTGCAGAACCTCGACCGCGAGTTCGCACGTCTGTACCCGGAGCAATACGCCGCCACCGTCAGCGGCGACCAGATGTACCGGGATGCGCAGGAGCGTTGGAAGCACACGCTCGACGGTCTGCATACTGCGATGCGCATGCAGGCGCAGGTATCGCAGAACCTGCGCGAGGACGAATCCGCGCTGGCCGACCTCGTGAGCCAGAGCCAGTCCGCCACCGGCGCCTTGCAGGCCGCGCAGGCGACCAATCAGCTCCTGGCCTTGCAGGCCAAGCAGTCGATCCAGGCGCAACAGCTCCAGATCACCCAGGACCGCGCGACCTCGCTCGAACTGGCGCGGCAGGCGGCGGCCACCGAGCGCGCCCGCGAAGTGCGCCGGCGCTTCCTCGGCACCGGCACGCCGTACACGCCGCAGCGCGTGGATTTCTACCGCAACTGACGGGAGACGGCCATGCGATGCGCTTGCCTCCTGCTGGCCGTGCTGCTGACAGCCTGCGGCCAGCACTCGGCCGACAACCGCGCCGATGCCCTGGCCGCCGATCCCGTGCGGCTCAAGGCACTGCGCGCGCAATGCGCGGCCGACCGGCAGGCCGTCGGCGAGGACGCTTGCCTGGCCGCCGCAGAAGCCTTCCGCCGGCGCTTCTTCGCCGGCCAAACCGGGCCGGACGAGTACCGAACGCTGGAGGAGCTGCCGCCCATTCCCCCAACCTTCGATGAGCCGATTGGAGATGAAACGCCATGAACGACGTGACGATCATCGACCGCTTTCTGGATACGTTCTCGCGCTACATCGACTCCGGGTTCGGGCTGTTGCAGGGCGAGGTGGCGTTCCTGACGGCCACGCTGATCGTCATCGACATGACCATCGCCGGCCTCTACTGGGCCATGAGCCACGCCACCGGCCAAGGCGAGGACGTGATCGCCAAGCTGCTGCGCAAGGTGCTCTACGTCGGTGCCTTCGCCTACATCATCGGCAACTTCAACTGGCTGGCAGGCATCGTCTTCCGGTCCTTCGCCGGCCTGGGCCTGACGGCCACCGGCTCGACCTTGAGCATGGAGAACTTCCTGCAACCGGGCCGGCTGGCGAAGACCGGCATCGACGCAGGCACGCCGATCCTGGAGCAGGTCGGCGAGATGGCTGGTTTCCCCGAGGTGTTCGTGAACCTTGACGCCATCACGGTGATGTTCCTGGCCTGGCTGGTGGTGGTCCTGTGCTTCTTCGTGCTGGCGATCCAGCTTTTCATCACGCTGATCGAGTTCAAGCTGACCACGCTCGCCGGCTTCGTGCTGGTGCCGTTCGCCTTGTGGAACAAGACCAGCTTTCTCGCCGAGAAGGTGCTGGGCAACGTGGTGTCGGCCGGCATCAAGGTGCTGGTGCTAGCCGTGATCGTCGGCATCGGCTCGGGCCTGTTCGCCGAGTTCCAGGTGCATCCCGACGAGCCATCCATCGACCACGCGCTGGTCATCATGCTGGCCTCGCTGACGCTGCTGGCGCTGGGCATCTTCGGCCCCGGCATCGCCACCGGCCTGGTGTCCGGTGCACCGCAGCTCGGTGCGGGGGCGATGGCCGGTGCCGCTGTCGGCGCTGCCGGCACGGCCGTCGCCATCGGTGCTGCCGCAACCGGCGTGGGCGGGGCGGTGGCCGCCGGGGCGCGCATGGCGCCTGCTGCCGCCAAGCTGGCCGGCAGCGGTGCGCGCGCCGCGACATCAACGGCCGGTGGTGCCCGGTCAGCGTTCCGGGCCGGGTCCGCCGCTGCCGGCGGCGGGGCCAAGGGCGCTGCGGCCGGCCTGGGCAACGTCGCCAAGACGGGCGCGCAGGCGGCCGGGCGCGGTGCCGCATCCCGCGCTTCCGCCATCGGGCAACGCATGGCTGCGCCTTTCCGCGCCGGCTGGAACGGGCCGCCGGCCGATGAAGGCGCAGGCGCCGCGTCCGGCGGCGGCCAGTCCGGCGGCGAAGCCACGTCCAACACCGGGCAGCAACCGGCCTGGGCCAAGCGGCTGCACCGCCGCCAGCAGCTCACCCACGCCGCGACCACCGCCGCCCATGCGCTGCGCGGCGGCGACGGCGGCGGCTCCGGGCAAGGCCCGAGCCTGCGCGATTCCGATTCCTGACCTTCAAGGAGAACACCCATGCGATTCAAACGACCGCAGGTGCGCTATGCCGACACGCCGCAGCCTGCCACGCCGTATCAATCTGCCGCGCAGGTGTGGGACGAGCGTATCGGCGCGCCCCGCGTGCAGGCCAAGAACTGGCGCCTCATGGCCTTCGGCCTGCTGGTGCTGACGCTGCTGATGGCCGGCGGCCTGGTCTGGCGCTCGGCGCAGTCCATCGTCACGCCCTACGTGGTGGAGGTGGACAAGGAGCACGTGCGCGCCGTAGGCGAGGCGGCCACGCCGTACAAGCCCACGGATGCGCAGATCGCGCATCACCTGGCGCGCTTCGTGACGTTGGTGCGCTCGCTGTCCATCGACCCGATCGTGGTCCGGCAGAACTGGCTGGACGCCTACGACTACGCGACCGACCGAGGCGCCGCCATGCTCAACGACTACGCCAGCAAGAACGATCCCTTCGCGCGCGTCGGCAAGGAGTCGGTCACGGTGCAGATCACCAGCGTCGTGCGCGCCAGCGACACGTCGTTCAACGTGCGCTGGACCGAGCAACGCTTCTCCAACGGCGCGCCGGCCGGCACCGAGCGCTGGAACGCCGTCATCTCCATCGTCCTGCAAACCCCACGCACCGAGGAGCGCCTGCGCAAGAACCCGCTGGGCATCTACGTCAACGGCCTGTCGTGGAGCCGCGAACTTGATCCCTCGGAAGGAACGAAACCATGAACACTCTCCAATCGCATGATCCCGTTTCGCGTCAGGATGATCTTCCCCTCGATGAGCGGTGGCGGATGTCTCAGGAGGCGTATCAGCAGCGTCTGCGGGATGGCGTCGTATCGGTATGGCCCTTGTTCGCCCCGAATCTGCGGATAGACGATCGAACACTTCGCCACGTTTGCCTGTTGACGCTGGTGGCGGCCTTGGCGGGCTGCGCCACACAGGGCAAGCCGCCGCCCGTGATCCCACTCGATGAGCCAGTGCAGGCGCAGCTCGTGCCCGATCCACCCTCGCCGGTGGAGGTGGTCGCCGTCCCCGAACCGCTGGCGCTGCCGGAGCAGTTGAAGCCGCTGCCGGAAGGTGACGAAGCCCAGCCCGGGCCGGAGCCGGCCGACGAAACCGTGCGCGTGTCCAAGGCCAATACCGAGGCGCGGGTCGCGCCCACGCGCGAGGGCTACGTCAATGCCATCCAGGTCTGGCCCTTCACCGATGGCGCGCTGTATCAGGTCTATGCCGCGCCGGGGCGCGTGACCGTGGTTTCGCTCCAGCCCGGCGAAGAACTGGTGACGGTCGCCGCCGGCGATACCGTGCGCTGGATCGTCGGCGACACGTCCAGCGGTGCCGGCGACGAGCTGCGCGTCAACGTGCTGGTCAAGCCTGTCCGCTCGGGCCTCAAGACCAATCTGGTCATCACCACCAATCGGCGCACCTACCTGCTGGAGCTGACCTCGACAGAGCGCGCTTGGATGGCGTCGGTGTCGTGGGACTACCCGAAGGACCGGATGCTGGCTTTGCAGCGCCAGGCGCAGGCCGCGCAGGTGGCGGCGCCGGTTGATACGGGCCTATCGCTGGAGCGCATCCGCTTCCGCTACGCGATCAGCGGCAGCAATCCGTCATGGAAGCCGCTGCGTGCCTTCGATGACGGCGAGAAGGTCTACATCCAGTTCCCTGCCGGCATCGCCCAGGGTGAACTGCCGCCGCTGTTCGTCATCGGCGTGCAGGGCGATGGGCAGTTGGTGAACTACCGCTTCCGCTCGCCGTACTACATCGTGGACCGGCTGTTCGGCGCGGCCGAACTGCGTCTGGGCGGCGACAAGGGCGACGTGGTGCGCATCGAGCGCACCGACGGCGTGGCGCGGAGGAACTGATGATGCGCCAGGACGACACCCCCGAGCCGGTCGCACCGCAGGCGGCCAAGGCAGCGCCCGAGGCGGTAGCGCTGCGCGCCCAGCCGCGTCCGGTCACGCGCTTGAATCGTCGCATGCTGGCGATCCTGGCCGGCGGGCTGTCGGTCGCCGTGCTGGGCGCGCTGATGTGGTCGCTGCAACCGCAGCGACACGGCGCCAGCGAACAGACCGAGCTTTACAACGTCGATCGCGTTTCGCGCTCCGAAGGGCTGGAGCGGCTTCCGACCGACTACTCCAAGCTGCCGCCGGCCGCGCCGTCCCCGGTGCCGGAGCTGGGGCCGCCGCTGCCGGGCGACCTCGGGCCGGCCATCGTCAATGCGCAGCAACCGACACCAGGTTACGCGCCGCCCGGCCACGATCCGGCCGAGGCCGAGCGCCTGGCCCGGTTGAAGGAAGCCGAGGAAGCGGCGGCGTCATCGGTGTTCTTCCGCTCGGGTACGCAGCGCGCCGCGCCGGTGGCGCAGTCACAGGCCACCGTGGCGCCGGGCTTCGCCGCCAATGCGGCGTTCGATCCGATGGCCGCCGGGCCGGCCTCGACGGCAGCCCAGCCTGCCGACCCGACCGCAGTACAGAACCGGCAGGAACAGAAGGAGGCGTTCCTGCAAGGCGGTTCCACGCAAACCCGTAATTCCGGCAACCTGCAATTGCCAGCCTCCCCGTATCAGGTCATGGCCGGGACGGTCATCGCCGGCGCGCTGGTGACGGGCATCAAGTCGGACTTGCCGGGCGATGTCATCGCCACGGTGACGGAGCCGGTCTATGACACGGCCACCGGCAAGTTCCTGCTGATCCCGCAGGGCTCGCGCATCCTCGGTCGCTACAACAGCCAGGTGAGCTACGGACAGAGCCGGGTTCAAGTCGTCTGGAACCGGATCATTCTGCCCGATACGTCGTCGGTGACGCTCGACAACCTGGTCGGCACCGATCCGGCCGGCTATGCCGGGCTGGAGGATGAAGTCGATTGGCATTGGGATCGGATCTTCGCCGGGGCGGCGCTGACGACGCTGCTGGGCGTCGGCGCCGAGCTGGCCGCGCCGGAGAACCGCCAGGACGGCAACCGCATCGTCATCGCCGGCCGCGACAGCGCGCAGGACAGCATCAACCAGGTCGGCCAGGAGATGACCCGGCGCAACATGAACATCCAACCGACGTTGAGCGCGCGCCCCGGTCTGCCGGTGCGTCTGGTCGTGAGTCGGGACTTGGCGCTGCGCCCCTACCAGCCCCTGTTCTTCAACCGAGGGACTTCACGATGAGCACGACCAGGAAGCTGCGGTTGGGACCGCTGCCGAAGACCGAGAACATCAAGCTGACCTTTCCTTGCCCGGCCAGCCTGAAAGCCGACCTCGACCGCTACGCCGCGCTGCATGCGCAGACCTATGGCGAAGCAGTCGATGCCGTGACGCTGATCCCGCACATGCTCGAAGCCTTCATCGCGGGGGACCGGGGATTCAGGAAGGGAAGCGTGAGCAGGACGGTGCCAGCGAAGCCGGGCTGACGATGCACGGTCTCGCCGGCGGCCATCCCTCGAATGCGCAGCCCAACGCTGCGCGTTCTTCGTTCTGGAGGATGGCGACAGAGTGGGCTATGATCGTGCGGCAAGCCCGCCGTCTGCCGGTGATCGTCCCCGATGCAGCACGACTTGGCCCTCTACCGCGACGCTCCCATGTGGCTCCTAGTCCATATGGCCGCCGCCCCGCAAAGCGGCCCGAAGTAGAGCTAACTCCCTGTCTTGTTTAAGCTTTCGGACTCTTGGCGATTTTCGCCGAGGGCTTGACACAGGCCCTTTTTTGTTTCCGGGGTCAGATCCGTTTTCCTGTGGAAAACGGATCTGACCCCGCGCGCCGCCGTGTCGACCAAGGTCGACACCTACCAACAGCAGCGGGGAACTGTCGAAGGCGGGGTGGGTCCGGTTGCGGGAGTGTCCGCGGCATGGATGCCGCGGCCAAGCCCCCATGGAAGGGTTTACGGCGTCTCCCGCAACTGGACCCAACCCCGCCATCCCACGGAATGCCAGCTTTTGCTCTAGTTGTTGCTGTTGCCGTTGTTTCGGCAGGTGCAGGGCTGCAAGCCCTGCCGCACGCACACCCCTCACACCACCGGGATGCTGTGCTGCCCCAGGTTCCGGTACGGCGGCGTGGACATGATCATCTCCGCCAGCGAATACGCCAGCTCGCGCTCGGCCATCACCGTGCCATCGGCGCCGTGCTCCAGCAGATGCTTCACCTCGGCATCGCTGTGCGCGCGCGCCAGCAGGGTCAGGTCCGGATTGATCGCCCGCAGCTTGGCCAGCGCCTCACCGGCTTCCAGCGGCTGCGGAATCGCCAGCACCGCGATCTTGGCGCGCTCCGGATGGGCCTCGGCCAGCACCCGGTCGGCGGCGGCACTGCCGCGGATCGCCGCCAGGCCCTTGGCATGTGCCCGCTCGACGTGTTCCTTGTTGTCATCGATCACCAGCACCGGCACGCCACGGTCGCGCAGCACCTGCGCCAGTTCGCTGCCGACGCGGCCGTAACCGATCACGATGGCGTGGTCATGCAGGTCGCGCGACGGGCCGATCGCTTCGGGCGGCTCGGGTACCTGCGGAGACTGCTCCTGCTTGGCCTGCCAACGGTCCAGCAGGCCGAACACCAGCGGGTTGAGCATGATCGACACCAGCGCGCCGGCCAGCACCAGCGACTGGCCTTCCTTCGGCAGGATCTGCAGCGCCACGCCGAGGCCGGCGATGATGAAGGCGAACTCGCCGATCTGCGCCAGGCTGGCCGAGATGGTCAGCGCGGTGCTGGTCGGGTGGCCGAACGCACGCACGATGAAGAATGCCGCCGCCGACTTGCCGAACATGATGATGGCGACGGTGGCCAGCACCTGCCACGGATGCTGGACGAGGATGTTGGGGTCGAACAGCATGCCGACCGACACAAAGAACAGCACCGCGAACGCATCGCGCAGCGGCAACGAATCATGCGCGGCCTTGTGGCTCAGCTCCGATTCGTTGAGCAGCATGCCGGCGAAGAACGCGCCCAGCGCGAACGAGACGCCGAACAGCATCGCCGAGCCGAACGCCACGCCCAGCGCGATCGCCAGCACCGACAGGGTGAACAGCTCACGCGAACCGGTACCGGCGATGCGCTCGAGGATCCACGGGATGACCCGCCGACCGACCACCAGCATCACCGCCACGAACAGGCCCAGCTGCACGAAGGTCCAGCCGATGTCGGCCAGCACGCTGCCGAGCGAGTGCGATTCCTTGGCCGCGTCAGGACCGAACACACCGGCCATCACCGGCATCATCACCAGCGCCAGCACACAGGCCAGGTCTTCCACGATCAGCCAGCCGACCGCGATCTTGCCGCGCATCGTTTCCAGCAGGCGGCGTTCCTCCATCGCCCGCAGCAGCACCACGGTACTGGCGGTGGCCAGCGAGAAACCGAAGATGACGCCATGGATGGCCGGCCAGCCCATCAGCGAGGCCACGCCCCAGCCGAGCAGGGTGGCCACCGCGATCTGGCCAATGGCGCCGGGAATGGCGATCGCCTTGACCGCCATCAGGTCCTTCAGCGAGAAGTGCAGGCCGACGCCGAACATCAGCAGCATGACGCCCAGTTCGGCCAGCTGGTTGGCCAGCGCCTGGTCGGCGACGAAGCCGGGAGTGAACGGGCCTACGCAGATGCCAGCAACCAGGTAACCGACCAAGGGAGACAAGCGGAGCTTGTTGGCCAGCGCGCCGAAGATGAAGGCGAGCCCCAGGCCAACGGCAACGATGTTGATCAGGTCGGTGTCATGGTGCATCGGCACTCGCAGAAAGCAGGGGGATACCCCGATTTTCACCGAAGCGGCCAGATACGGCAAACCCGCCGTCCACGTGCCGTGGCCGGCGGGTTTGTCCACGCATTTCTCCTCTACCCCCGCCATCGGCGCGCCCCTTCAACAAGAAGGGGCGCTCCTCCAGACGCGGCCCGGGTATGCCGGCCAGCGGCCGGCACTACCCCTTACCAGGTGTACTTGATCCGCCCGTACACATACGCGCCGTTGAAGCCGAACGGCGAGTAGTTGCTGTACGGCAGCATGCCGAAGGTGGAGTTCTGCAGGTCCTCGGTGCGGTCCGGGTACTTGTCCAGCAGGTTGTCGGCACCCACGGTCAGGGTCCAGTTGCTGCTGGGCTTGTAGCTGGCCGAGGCATCCACCACCCAGGCGTCGCCGTAGGTCTGGTCACGCAGCGCGGTGGCCGAGTTGCGCACGGTGAATTTGCCGTAGCGGGTGGCGGCCAGGCCCAGTTCCCAGTGGTCCGAGCGCCAGGTGCCGCTCAGGATCGCCTTGTCGCGCGGGTAGCTGTCCTCGATGCGGCCAATTTCATCGCGACCGATCAGCGACTGGGTCAGGCCCAGCGTGCCGAACACCGGCGGGGTGCCGCCAACGCGGCGCACTTCGGTGTCGTTGTAGCTGTATGCCGCGGTCAGCTCCAGGCTGCTGGCGTTGAACGGCACCGTGTAGCTGGACACGAAGTCGACGCCACGGGTGCGCGTATCCAGGCCGTTGGTGAAGTAGGAGAACGCGGTCACCTGCGGCAGGCCCAGGGTGCCCAGCAGCGCGCTGGTGGCCGCGTTGGTGGTGATGCTGGACGACAATGCGATGCGGTCATCGATGTCGATCTGGTAAGCGTCGACGGTGATATACAGGCGGTCGACCGGCTGCAGCACCAGGCCCAGGCTGTAGGAGGTGGAAGTTTCGGCCTTCAGCGGCGAGGCGCCCAGCGCCTGCGCGGCCGGGCTGGTGGTCGGGAAGGTGCCACGCTCGACGAATACGCCATTGAGGAACTGGCTGGTGACCGCCTGGTAGCCCTGCTGCGCCAGCGAGGGCGCACGGAAACCACTGGAGGCGGTGGCCCGCAGCGCCACCTTGTCGGTGAACGCGTAGCGCGCCGACAGCTTGCCCGAGAAGCGGTCGCCGAAGTCCGAATAGTCTTCGTAGCGGCCGGTGATGCCGGCCGAGAACTTCTCGGTCAGGTCCGCTTCCAGGCCGGCGTAGACCGCGTAGTTGTGGCGGTCGGCATGCACTTCATTGGTCGGGGTGAAGCCCGCGAAGCCCTGCGCGCCGCTGCCGGTGTACGAGTTCAGTTCGCCCGGGTTCTGGTCCCACTTCTCCTTGCGGTACTCACCACCGAAGGACAGCGTGACCGGGTAGGCCAGGCCCCAGTCCAGCGACTTGGTCAGGTCGGCATTGAAGATGTCCTGCTGGTACTTCAGCGTGCCGTCGTAGAACGAGCGCGGGCTGGTTGCGCCGAGGCTGTAGTTGATGCTGTTGCGGGTGTGGAAGTCCAGGGTGTTCTCGCCGTGATTCAGGCTCAGGTCCCAGGTCCAGCCGTTGTCGGTGTTGCCCTTGACCCCGGCCACCAGCGAGCGGTCCTTGGAGTACTGGTTGATCTCCGGCACGAAGCCGTCCGGATAGGTCTGCGCCAGCAGCGCGCTCTGCCCGTTGTGGTTGCGCGAGCGGTAGAACGCGAACGAGGTGATGTCGCGGTTGCTGAGCAGCGCGCTGGCGTAGCCGGTCGCGTGGTCGCTGAAATCGAAGCTGGCGTTGGCCGACGCAGCGGTGGCATCCACGCGCGGGTCGCCGACGATGAAGGTCTTCTGGCCGATGCTGGGGAAGTTGCCGGTATTCGGGGTGGTACCGCGGTACGGGCCGGCGCGGTTGCTCTCGTCCTGCTGGCTGATCTGGCCGGCCACATGCACGCGGCCACGGCCGTTGCCGAACTCGACGCCGGTATCGCCGGAAAGCTGGTACTTGTTGCCGTCACCAGCCGAGTACTGGCCGTAGTCCACCGCCAGGCTGCCGCCACGGCCGCTGCCCTTGAGCACGATGTTGATGACGCCGGCGATGGCGTCCGAGCCGTACTGCGCCGAGGCACCGTCGCGCAGCACTTCCACGCGCTCGATGGCGGCGATCGGGATCGCGTTGATGTCCACCGCCGACGAACCACGGCCGATGCTGCCGTTGACGTTGATCATCGCCGAGGTGTGGCGGCGCTTGCCGTTGACCAGCACCAGCACCTGGTCCGGCGACAGGCCGCGCAGCTGCGCCGGGCGCACGCCGCTGGTGCCGTCGGTCAGCGCCGGGCGCGGGAAGTTCAGCGAGGGCAGGGCGCGCGACAGTGCGGTGGCCAGTTCACTGGTACCGGTGGACTGCAGCACTTCGGGGGTGATGATGTCGATCGGCGACTGCGATTCGGCGACCGTGCGGTCGGCCACGCGGGTGCCGGTGACGATCACCGTGTCCAGGGTGTTGGCGGCGGTGCCGGCCTGCTGTGCAGCGGCGACGAACGGAGAGCCACCGAGTGCGACAGCGACGGCGGCGGCGATCAGGCGGGTCTTGCGGGTCATCGGGATGGGCTCCGGTTGGCGGGGGCGGCACCGGAATCGACATCACGAGCGTGAGGCGGACGGCGGTTGTTGCGGTGCGCAATACAGCAATTAACGGGATATTCAGTGCCTGTCAAATGCCAGGCGTCAGAAAAAACGTTGCAGCAGCAACCATTTAGCCCGGATCAGCGCTGGCAGGAAGGGACCCCGGGACGCGCGCGGCGGGGACGTGGGAGAGAGGAACGTCGGCCACTGCGCATCCCGGGACGCGTCAAGTATTCGTTAACGCTAGAATTGCGTCGCAGGAACAGTGCTCACCAGCACATTCCATCCGGTTATATGGACCCCTCCCCCGATGATCTCCCTTCGTAATTTCGCCTTGCGCCGCGGCGAGCGGCTGCTGTTGTCCAATGTCGACCTGACCCTGCACGCCGGTTACCGGGTAGGTGTGGTCGGCCGCAACGGTGCTGGCAAGTCCAGCCTGTTCGCGGCGGTGAAGGGCGAGCTGGAGGCCGACAAGGGTGACGTCGACCTGCCCGGCAAGGTGCGCATCGCCAGCGTGGCCCAGGAAACCCCGTCGCTGCCGGATCCGGCGCTGAGCTTCGTGCTGGGCGGCGATACCGAGGTGGCCGCGGTGCTGGCCGAAGAGGCCGAGGCGACCGCGCGCGAAGACTGGGAGGCGGTGGCCAACGCGCACACCAAGATGGCCGAGATGGGGGCCTACGACGCCGAAGCGCGTGCCGGCAAGCTGCTGCACGGCCTCGGCTTCCCTGCCGAGACGCACCACCGTGCGGTGTCCTCGTTCTCCGGCGGCTGGCGCGTGCGCCTGAATCTGGCCCGCGCGCTGATGATGCCCAGCGACCTGCTGCTGCTCGACGAACCGACCAACCACCTGGATCTGGACGCGGTGTACTGGCTGGAACAGTGGCTGCTGAAGTACCCCGGCACCCTGCTGCTGATCTCGCATGACCGCGAGTTCCTCGACAACGTGGCCACCCACACCCTGCACCTGCATGGCGGCGGCGCCAAGCTCTACCCGGGCGGCTACACCGATTTCGAGCGCCAGCGCGCCGAACAGCTGCGCCAGCAGCAGATCGCGCACGAGAAGGAACAGGCCGAGCGCGCCCACCTGCAGAGCTTCATCGACCGCTTCAAGGCGCAGGCCAGCAAGGCCGCGCAGGCGCAGAGCCGCATGAAGCGCCTGGCCAAGCTGGCCGGCACCGAAGCGGTGCGCGCCGAGCGTGAGTTCCGCATCGAGTTCGCGCCGCCGGCGAAGCTGCCGTTCTCGCTGATCCGCCTGAACCACGTCGAGGCCGGCTACGGCAAGGACGCGGTGATCCTGCACAACGTCGGCTTCGGCCTGGAAGCGGGACAGCGCATCGGCCTGCTCGGCCCGAACGGTGCGGGCAAGACCACCTTGGTGAAGACCCTGGTGGGCGAGCTGGCGCCGATCGTTGGCGAGCGCATGGCGCATCCGGACCTGAAGATTGGCTACTTCGCCCAGCACACGGTGGAGTCGCTGCACGAAGGCCAGTCGCCGATGGAGCACTTCCGCGAGATCGCCCCGGACGCACCGAACCAGTCGTTCCGCGATTTCCTCGGCAAGTGGAACTTCCCGGGCGACCGTGCATTCGAGCCGGTCGATGGGTTCTCCGGTGGCGAGCGCGCGCGCCTGGCGCTGGCGCTGATCGCCTGGCAGCAGCCGAACGTGCTGCTGCTGGACGAACCGACCAACCACCTTGACTTGGAAATGCGCGAAGCACTGGCCGAAGCGCTGGCCACCTTCGAAGGCGCGATCGTGATGGTCTCGCATGACCGCCACCTCATCGGCCTGGTCTGCGATACCTATTGGCGCGTGGCCGATGGTGTGGTCGAACCGTTCGATGGCGACCTGGACGCGTACGCCGCGTGGCTGCGCACCCGCCCGCAGGCGCAGGGCACCAAGGCGCGCATGGAGCAGGTGGAAGAGCCGGTGGTGGTCAAGACCGCACCGGTGGCGCAGGTGGTGCAGAAGAAGCCGGTGAACCCACACAAGCTGGCGGCTGCCGAGGCCAAGGTGGCCGAACTGGAGAGCGCGCTGGCCGAGCTCGACCGCCAGCTGGCCGACCCGGCCAACTATGCCGATGCCACCCGCATGGCGGTGATCGGCCGCGACCGCGAAACCACCGCCGCGCAGCTGGAGAAAGCCGAAGCGGCGTGGATGGAGCTGCTGGAGTCCTGATCACGCAAAAAAGGGGACGGAGGGGATTAAGTCGTTTGTGCCACAAACGACTTAATCCCCTCCGTCCCCTTTTTTGTTACGTGCCCTGCGCCTGCAGCCACTCGCGGAAGCGCTTGGCTGGTTCGCGCTCGGCGCGCGAGCGCAGCCGCGTCAGCCAGTAGCGGCCCAGCTCCAAGGTGGTGCCGAAGGGCTGCAGCAGGCGGCCTTCGGCCAGTTCCTGCTCGAACATGCGCAAGGGCAGCAAGGCCACACCGGCGCCCCCGGCGGCGGCCATCGCCACCGTCAGTGAGGAATCGAACACCGGCCCGCGGGCTTCCACGCCGCTCACCCCGGCCGCCTGCAACCAGCGCGGCCATTCGTCGCTGCGGTAGGAACGCAACAACGGCAGTGTGGCGAGGTCGCGCGGTTGCTTCAGCCGCCGCGCCAATGCCGGTGCGCACAGCGGCGCGAACGGGGCATCCAGGATCGCCGTGCAGGCCTGTCCCTGCCAGTCGCCATCACCGAAGCGGATCGCCAGGTCCAGCCCTTCGCCGGCCAGGTCGATGCGGTTGTTGTGGGTCTGCAGGCGCAGCTCGATGTCCGGGTGCGCCGCCTCGAACGCCGCCAGCCGTGGCAGCAGCCAGCCGGTGGCGAAGGTGCCGACCACGCCCAGCGTCAGTACTTCCCGGGCCGGCCCGCCGGTGTAGCGCGCAATGCTGGCGGAGATGCGTTCAAACGACTCGTTGAGCACCGGATACAGCGCGGCGCCCTCGTCGGTGAGCGCCACGCCGCGTGGGAGGCGATGGAACAGGCGGATGCCAAGTCGGTCCTCCAGCCCACGGATCTGATGGCTCAGCGCGGCCTGGCTGACACACAGCTCCAGCGCGGCACGGGTGAAGTTCTGGTGGCGGGCGGCGGCCTCGAAGGCGCGCAGCGCGTTCAGGGGCAGGGTAGGGTGCAACATCGCGCAGTCGTGAGCTGGAGTGATGGCTGATCCTAACGCTTCAACGATTGATTTCGGAAAATTAAGGGGTTGAACGCGTCAGGCATTAATTCACTTCATACCTCCTGTTGATTTTTTGCGCTGGTCGCCCCCGATAGCGGCTTCAATAATCGAGCGGTCCCCAGGAGAACCCGTATGCTCGCCCGTCGCCGATTCCTGCAGTTCAGTGGTGCTGCCGTGGCTTCCTCGCTTGCCCTGCCGCTGCTGGCACGTGCTGCGGGCAAGACCACCGCCAACGCACCCACCGATGCCACCCTCACCGCCGCCGCTGACTTCGCCGCGCTGGAAAAGGCCTGCGCCGGGCGCCTCGGCGTGACCCTGCTGGACACTGCCAGCGGTCGCCGTTTCGGCCATCGCCAGGACGAGCGCTTCCCGATGTGCAGCACTTTCAAGAGCATGCTGGCGGCCACCGTGCTCAGCCAGGCCGAGCGCACGCCGGCATTGCTGGACACCCGCGTGCCGGTGCGCGACGCCGATCTGCTCTCGCACGCACCGGTCACCCGCCGCCATGCAGGCAAGGACATGACGGTGCGCGATCTGTGCCGTGCCACGATCATCACCAGCGACAACACCGCCGCCAACCTGCTGTTCGGCGTGGTCGGTGGCCCGCCCGCAGTGACCGCGTTCCTGCGCGCGAGCGGTGATGCGGTGAGCCGCAGTGACCGGCTGGAGCCGGAGCTGAACAGCTTTGCCGAGGGCGATCCACGCGATACCACCACGCCGGCGGCGATGGCCATGACCCTGCAGCGCGTGATGATGGGTGAGGTGCTGCAACCGGCTTCGCGGCAGCAGCTGGCCGACTGGCTGATTGACAACGAAACCGGTGATGCCTGCCTGCGTGCGGGCCTCGGCAAGCGCTGGCGCGTTGGCGACAAGACCGGCAGCAACGGTGAAGACGCGCGCAACGACATCGCCGTGCTGTGGCCACTGGCCGGCGGCGCACCGTGGGTGCTGACGGCTTATCTGCAGGCAGGTGCGATCAGCTACGAGCAACGCGCTAGCGTGCTGGCACAGGTGGGGCGCATTGCCGATCGCCTGATCGGATGAGGTAACCGGGAGTCATCCAGAAACGGCTTGCCGGATCGGTCGGGCACGCGCATCCTGCGCGCGTTCGAACCCCACGGAAGACCCCGATGAGCCATGAGTTGATCTACCTGCTGCTGATCTTCGCGCTGCTGGTGATCCCGCGCGCACTGCAGCGCTTCAGCCTGCCGGCGCCGTTGACCTGCCTGCTGTTCGGCATCATCGGCATGCTCTGGCTGGGCGACCAGGCACACGACGCGGTGATCGGCCTGCTGGCCACGCTGGGCATTTCCTCGCTGTTCCTGTTCGCGGGCCTGGAAGTGGATCTGCAGGCGCTGCGGCGTGGCATGTGGCCGCTGCTGGCGCACCTGGTGATCCGTACCGGCACGCTGTTCGGCGTGGGCTGGCTGGCCTGGCGCTATGCGGGGCTGCCATGGCAGGCCGCTGGGCTGCTGGCGCTGGCGCTGCTGACGCCCTCCACCGGCTTCATCATGGATTCGCTGTCGCGGCTGGGCCTGAGCGAGGACGAGAGGTTCTGGGTCACCAGCAAGGCCATCGCCGGCGAACTGCTGGCGCTGGCGGCGTTGTTCATCGTGCTGCAGGCCGGCGACCCGGGCCACATGGCGCTGTCCAGCCTGGCCCTGCTGGCGATGATGATCGGCCTGCCGCTGCTGTTCATCGCGCTGGGCCGCTGGGTGGCGCCGCACGCGCCGGGCTCGGAGTTCTCGCTGCTGGTGATGGTCGGCATGGTGGCGGCGTACATCACCTATCTGCTGGGCGTGTATTACCTCGTGGGCGCGTTCATCGCCGGCCTGGTCGCGCGCCTGCTGCACCAGCGCATGCCGCTGCTGGCCTCGCACGAGAACCTGCACGCGCTGCGCCTGTTCGCCTCGTTCTTCGTGCCATTCTATTTCTTCAATGCCGGCACCAAGGTGCCCAGCGAAGCCCTCAGTTTCGAGGCGCTGGGGCTGGGCATCGTGATCACCCTGGTGGTGCTGCCGCTGCGCATCGGCGTGGTCTGGCTGCAGCGCCGGGTGATGTTCGGCGAGAGCTTCCGCAGCAGCCTGCGCGTCTCGCTGGCGCTGGCCCCGACCCTGATCTTCACCCTGGTGCTGGCGGCGATCATGCGCGAGCGTTTCCAGATTCCGGCGGTGCTGTTCGGCGCGCTGCTGCTGTACGCCGCACTGACCACACTGTTGCCGTCGCTGGTGTTCCGCACACCCTTCGACGTCGATCCGGTGGAGCAGGAGCCGGCGGGCGAGGGCGAGTCCGCGCCGGTAGCGGCCACCGAGACGCGGCCGGAACCTCACATCGCCGAACGTTGACCGGTTGCCGCGCGCGGTTTGCGCCCGTCGGCCATGGCCGTTAGGGTTGGGGCATGAAACTGCCTGCCGTTGTCACCGCTTCCGCCCTCCTGCTCAGCCTCGCTGCCTGCTCGCAGCGTTCCGATACGGTCGCGCATGATCTGGCGACCGCACCGGCCGATGCCTTCATGGCTGCCATCGCCGCGCATTGCGGCCAGGCCTATGAGGGCCGGGTGGTGGAGGACACGCCGGCACCGACCGGCAAGGACCCGTTCGCCGGCCAGCGCCTGGTCATGCATGTGCGCGGCTGTGCCGACCCCGCCCATGAACTGCGGATTCCCTTCCATGTGGGGGATGACCATTCGCGCACCTGGGTGCTGACCCGCACCGGAAACGGCCTGCGCCTGAAACACGATCATCGCCACGAAGACGGTAGCCCCGACGCGATCACCCTCTATGGCGGCGACAGCACGCCACCGGGCACCGCCGAGCGCCAGCGGTTCCCAGCCGACTCCGATTCGGTGGCGATGTTCCGTCGTGCCGACATGCTGGCCTCCACGCACAACACCTGGGCGATGGAGATCGACCCCGACCAGACTTTCGTCTACGAACTGACGCGCCCGGAAGGCCGCCGTTTCCGCGTGAAGTTCGACCTGAGCAAGCCGGTCGAGCTGCCGCCCGCACCGTGGGGCGACGAGAAGGCGCCAGCACCCTGATCTTCGGGTCGGATCCCTCCTGCGGAGGGTCCGACCCGGTCACTGCATGAACCCACGGGTCAGAGCCCTGGCCGTCGGCCAGGGATCCGACCCCGGGGCTCAGCGCGCGCTGAAGCGTGCGCGGCAGCCGTTGCTCACCCACACCTGGCCGCGTGCATAGCCCCAGCTGCGGCCTTCCTGGCAGGCACTGCCGGACAGCTGCTGCTGCAGCACCGGCCGGCCCTGGCGCTCATCCCAGTCGCAGTTCTGCGTGCGGTTGTTGTTGCTGCTGCAGGTGATCGAATAATTGCTGTTGCCGCCGCCCCAGCCACCGCCGCCGCCCCAGCCGCGGGCCTCGGCGAACTCGGCGCGGCAGCCGTTGCTGACCCAGACCGCGCCGTTGCGCACGCCCCAGGTGCGGCCTTCATCGCAGGGGCTGCCGGACAGCTGGCGGACCAGGCGGGCGTTGCGCCAGCCGACCGGGCAGCTGCGCTCACGGTTGCTCTGGCTCTCGCAGCGGATGGTTTCGCCGGGACGGCCGTTGTTGCCGCCCCAGCCACCGCCATTGCCACCGCCCCAGCCGCCGCGGGCTTCAACGAACTCGGCGCGGCAGCCATTGCTGACCCAGATGCTGCCATTGCGGCTGCCCCAGGTGCGGCCCTCGTCGCAGGCGCTGCCGGACAGCTGGCGGACCAGCTGCGCATTGCGCCAGCCGGTGCTGCAGACACGTTCACGGTTGTTCTGGCTTTCGCAGCGGATTACCCCGTCCTGCGCAGCGGCCGGAGCAGAGGGCAGGGCGAGCACGGCCAGAGTGCTCAGGGTCACGGCCAGGCTGGCCAGGGACAACGATTTCATGGCGGCATCCCATACGGTGGCAGGTGCCCGACTATAGGGACCGGGGCGATCAAGCCGGCGTGACTGCCCGGATTTGCCCCGGCCGGGGCCTCGGCCGCAGAATACGAGGCTTTCCGGCCCCCATCCGGTGCCGGCGTTCTCCAGCGGAGCTTCCCCCCATGCGTACCCACTTCTGCGGCCTGGTCGACGAGACCCTGATTGGCCAGACTGTCACCCTCGCCGGCTGGACCGACGTGGCCCGTAACCAGGGCGGCGTCTGCTTCATCGATCTCCGCGATCATGAAGGCATCGTGCAGGTGACCGTGGAGGTCGACAACGCCGACGTGTTCGCCGTGGCCGCGTCGCTGGGCTATGAGGACGTGCTGCAGGTGGAGGGCGTCGTGCGCGCCCGCCACGCGGTGAACGACAAGATGCGCACCGGCAAGGTGGAAGTGATCGCCACCGCCATCACCGTGCTGAACAAGGCCGCCCCGCTGCCGTTCCACGCCCACGAGAACCCGGGCGAGGAAACCCGCCTGAAGTACCGCTACCTGGACCTGCGCCGCCCCGAAATGCAGCGCATGCAGCGCACCCGCATCAAGCTGGTGCAGGCGCTGCGCCGCCACCTGGACGAAAAGGGCTTCCAGGACATCGAGACCCCGATCCTGACCAAGGCCACTCCGGAAGGCGCGCGCGACTTCCTGGTGCCGGCGCGCATGCATCCGGGCGAGTTCTACGCCCTGCCGCAGAGCCCGCAGCTGTTCAAGCAGATCCTGATGGTGGCCGGGTTCGACCGCTACTACCAGATCGCGCGCTGCTTCCGCGACGAGGCCCTGCGTGCCGACCGCCAGCTGGAATTCACCCAGCTGGACATGGAGTTCGCCTTCGTCCGCGAACGCGATGTGCAGGACTTCGTCGAGGACATGATCCGCGTCATCTTCAAGGAAGTGGTCGATGTCGAGCTGGATGCCAGCTTCCCGCGCATGACCTGGGCCGAGGCGATGCGTCGCTATGGTTCGGACAAGCCGGATCTGCGCATCGCGCTGGAACTGGTCGACGTGGCTGAACTGGTCAAGGACAGCGAGTTCCCGGTGTTCACCGGCCCGGCCAACGATGCCGAAGGCCGCGTCGCCGCGCTGCGCATCCCGGGCGGCGCGTCGCTGAGCCGCAAGCAGATCGACGAGTACGCCGCGCATGCCGCCAAGTACGGCGCCAAGGGCCTGGCCTACATCAAGATCGCCGACAACGGCGAAGTCAGCTCGCCGATCCAGAAGTTCTTCAGCGAAGAGCGCTTCGCCGCGCTGGTGGCCCATGTCGGTGCCGGCAACGGCGATATCGTGTTCTTCGGTGCCGGTGGCTACAACAAGGTGTCCGACTTCATGGGCGCGCTGCGCCTGAAGGCCGGCAAGGACTTTGGCCTGGTCGCCGACGGCTGGGCACCGCTGTGGGTCACCGACTTCCCGATGTTCGAGTGGGACGAGGAAGAACAGCGCTACGTCGCCCTGCATCACCCCTTCACCGCGCCGGCCGTGGACGACATCGCCGACCTGCGCGCCAATGCCCGTACCGCCGTCTCGCGCGGTTACGACATGGTGCTCAACGGCAATGAAATCGGCGGCGGTTCGATCCGTATCCACCGTCCGGACATGCAGAGCGCGGTGTTCGAGCTGCTGGGCATCGGCGCCGAAGAGGCCCGCGCCAAGTTCGGCTTCCTGCTCGACGCGCTGAACTACGGCGCGCCGCCGCACGGTGGCATCGCCTTCGGCATCGACCGCATCGCCGCGCTGATGGCCGGAACCGAGTCGATCCGCGACGTCATCCCGTTCCCGAAGACCACCGGTGCACAGGATCTGATGACCGACGCGCCGTCGCCGATCGTCGACGCGCAGCTGGCCGAAGTGCACATCCAGGTTCGCCCCAAGACCAACTGATCAGGAGATCCAGGCAATGACCGAGTTTGCGTTTTCGCTGGAGTGGGAAAAGCTGGGCAATGAAGGTTCCGAGGCCACCCTGGTCACCGAGCGTGCACGCGTGTTCGGGGGGTGGCTGGTCCGCGTCGGTACCAATCCGGCCGCGATGGCCCTGACCTTCGTCGCCGACGGCGAAGGCCGTTGGGACGGTGAAGACTTCGGCGTCGAGGACTACGAGGACGACGAAGAGGAAGAAGAGTACGACGAGGACGAGGAAGGCGAGGAAGAAGAGGACGAGGACGAAGAGGAATACGAGGAAGAGGACGAGGAAGAAGAAGCGGAATCGCCTGGAAAGGCTTGACCAGCGCTTCGCCCTGACGTCAACTTCCTGCATGTATTCGATCCGCCGCGCCACTGTGGACGACGCGCCGACCCTGTCGGCGCTGGCCGCACGCACGTTCACTGAAACCTTCGGCCATCTGTACCCGCCGCAGGACCTGCAGGCCTTCCTCGAGGAGGCCTACACGGTCGAGCGCCAGCGCGTGATCCTGTCCCACCCCGATTACGCGGTGTGGCTGCTGGAACTGGATGGGGAGGCGGTCGGCCATGCCGCCGCCGGCCCCTGTGGCCTGCCGCATCCGGATGTGAAACCCGGTGACGGCGAACTCAAGCGCCTGTACCTGGTCAAGACGCAGCAGAGCTGCGGCTGGGGCAGCCGCCTGCTGGAAACCGCGCTGGCCTGGCTGGAACGCGAAGGCCCGCGCACGTTGTGGCTGGGCGTGTGGTCGGAGAACTTCGGCGCGCAGCGCTTCTACGCCCGCTACGGCTTCGAGAAGGCCGGCGAGTACCTGTTCCCTGTCGGCGACACCCAGGACCTCGAATTCATCCTGCGCCGCGCGCCGCGCGCGGCCTGACGTTCACCGCCGCTTGCCGCGCGCGCGTGTTCAATCACCTCACGTTCCTGCCCCGCTGACCGCCAGGCTGTTTGCATGACTCCCCCCGTATTGCTGCTGCATGGCATCTGGAATGCCCGTGCCTGGGTCGGGCCACTGGCCTGGCGCCTGCGCGCGCGTGGTTTCCAGGTACACGCGTTCGGCTATCCCTCGGTGTTCGGTGGCCCCGATGTGGCAGTGCCGCAGTTGCTGGAACGTCTGGCCGACGCCGGGCCGTTGTCGCTGGTCGGTCACAGCCTGGGCGGACTGCTGGCACTGGAGGCACTGCGCCGCGATCCGCAGCTGCCAGTGCAGCGCGTGGTCTGCCTGGGCTCGCCGCTGCGCGGCAGTGGTACCGCGCGCTCGTTGTCCGATCATGGCTGGGGCCTGGCGCTGGGGCGCAGCAGCGAGCTGCTGCTGGACGGCCTGCCGGACTGGCAGGGCAAGGCCGAGGTTGGCCTGATCGCCGGTTCGGTGCCGCACGGGCTGGGCAGCCTGCTGGGCGCGATCGACGATGCGTCCGACGGCACCGTGGCCCTGGCCGAGACCCGCCTGCCGGGCCTGGCCGACCATTGCGTGGTGCGTACCAGCCACAGCGGCCTGGTGGTGTCGCCCGACGCCGCGCGGCAGACCGCGCATTTCCTGCGCCACGGCCACTTCGACCACAGCCGCGACGCGGCGGCGGCATAGGGGCAGGGGAGGCGGGGCCGCCTTGTAGCGCCGAGCCCATGCTCGGCTGCATTCCGTCGGGCCCATTGAGCCGAGCATTGGCCCGGCGCTACAACAATACGGGCCTAGACACGGTTGCAGCGCCCGATCAGGTAGAATCCGCGCCTTGATCCTGAAGCAGCCAGACGGTAGCACCCATGGGTAGAGGCCCCTCCATCGAAGCCCGCAAGAACGCGTCCGACGCGAAGCGCGGCAAGATTTTCACCAAGATCATCCGCGAGATCGGCGTTGCCGCGCGCGGCGGTGGAGGCGACCCCAACAACAACCCGCGCCTGCGCGTGGCGGTGGACAAGGGCCTGGCCGTGAACATGTCCAAGGACGTGATCGAGCGCGCCATCAAGAAGGCCACCGGTGAACTGGAAGGCGTCGACTACGAGGAAATCCGCTACGAGGGCTATGCCCCGGGTGGCGTGGCCGTGATCGTCGACTGCCTGACCGACAACCGCGTGCGCACCGTGGCCGACGTCCGCCATGCGTTCAGCAAGTGCGGCGGCAACATGGGTACCGAAGGCTCGGTGGCCTTCATGTTCAAGCGCCTGGGCGTGCTCAGCTTTGCCCCGGGTGCCGACGAAGAAGCCATCACCGAAGCAGCCATCGAGGCCGGCGCCGACGACATCGTGGTCTACCCCGATGACGGCTCGATCGACGTGGTCACCAGCCCTGACGCGTTCAATGCAGTCAAGGACGCAATGGTCGCCGCCGGGCATGTCGCCGACCACGCCGAGATCACCTTCCGCGCCGACAACGACATCAAGGTCGAAGGCGAGGTCGCCCTGCAGGTCAAGAAGCTGCTGGACATGCTCGAAGACCTGGACGACGTGCAGGACGTGTATTCCAACGCCGAACTCGGCGCCGACGCCTACGCCTGAGCCGTCCTCGACGGCCTGGGCGCGGGCCGTTGAACGGTCACCGCGGACAGTCATGAGCCCATACGCCTGCCAGCGCCCCCCGTTCCGCCCCGCCAGGAGCGCGGCATGACCCGCATCCTCGGCATCGACCCCGGTTCGCAGCGGACCGGGGTCGGCATCATCGATGTCGACGCCGCCGGCCGCGTCAGTTACGTGCACCACCAGCCGCTGGTGCTGCTGGGCGCCGACGACTTCCCGCAGCGCATGAAACTGCTGGTGCTGGGCCTGGCCGATCTGTGCCGCGAGTACCAGCCCAATGAAGTGGCCATCGAAAAGGTGTTCATGGCGCGCAATCCCGATTCGGCGCTGAAGCTGGGCCAGGCCCGCGGCGCGGCGATCTCGGCCGTGGTGCTGCGCGACCTGCCGGTGCACGAATACGCCGCCAGCGAGATCAAGCTCGCGGTGGTCGGGCGCGGTGGCGCCGAAAAGCAACAGGTTCAACACATGGTCGGGCTCATGCTCAACCTGAAAACCAAGCTGCAGGCCGACGCGGCCGACGCGTTGGCGGTGGCGATCACCCATGCCCACGTAAGGGCGACGGCCAACCGCCTGGGGCTCAGTGCCCGCCAGGCGTGGGGCCGCAAATGAGGAGCTGCACGCAATGATCGGTCGACTGCGCGGCATCGTCGCCTACAAGGCGCCGCCGTGGCTGGTGGTGGACGTGAACGGAGTGGGCTACGAACTGGAGGCGCCGATGAGCACCTTCTACGACCTGCCCGAGCTCGGCCGCGAGGTCACCCTGTACACCCATTACTCGCAGAAGGAAGACAGCGTCTCGCTGTACGGCTTCCTGCGCGAGGGCGAGCGGCGCCTGTTCCGCGACGTGCAGAAGGTCAGCGGCATCGGCGCGAAGATCGCGCTGGCCGTGCTGTCCGGTGTCAGCGTCGAAGAATTCGCGCGCATGGTCCAGGCCGGCGACATCACCGCGCTGACCCGCATCCCGGGTATCGGCAAGAAGACCGCCGAACGCATGGTGCTGGAACTGCGGGACCGCGCGGCCCAGTTCGGTGCCGGCGGCGCGCTGCCCACCGGCAGTGGTCCGGCCCCGGCCGATCCGCTGTCCGATGCCACCGTGGCCCTGCAGCAGCTGGGCTACAAGCCGGCCGAAGCGGCCCGCATGGCCCGCGATGCCTTCAATGAAGGCGACGAAGTGGCCACCGTGATCCGCAAGGCGCTGCAGTCCGCGCTGCGCTGAACCGCGTCCCTTTCCCCCAGCCTACCGCCTGAGCTTCGCCAGGAGTCCCATGTCCAGCAGTCAAACCCCGCACGCAGCCGCCCCCGGCGGCCATGGCCACGCCCCCTCCACTGGAGGACTGGCGCTGGTCATCGGTGCGATCGGCGTGGTGTTCGGCGATATCGGTACCAGCCCGCTGTACACCCTGAAGGAAGCGTTCTCGCCACACTACGGGCTCAACAGCGACCACGACACCGTGCTGGGCGTGCTGTCGCTGGCGTTCTGGGCGCTGAACCTGGTGGTGACCCTGAAGTACGTCACCATCATCATGCGCGCCGACAACGATGGCGAAGGCGGCATCATGGCGCTGATGGCGTTGACCCAACGCACGCTGCGCAACGGCTCGCGCTCGGCTTATGTGGTGGGCATCCTCGGCATCTTCGGCGCCTCGCTGTTCTTCGGCGACGGCGTGATCACCCCGGCCATGTCCGTGCTCAGTGCGGTCGAAGGCCTGGAGGTGGCCGCGCCCGGACTTCATGTCTTCATCGTGCCGGTCACCCTGGTGGTGCTGCTGGCGGTGTTCGCCGCGCAACGCTTCGGTACCGAGAAGATCGGCAAGGCGTTCGGCCCGATCATGGCAATCTGGTTCGTGTCGCTGGCGGCAATCGGCATCTACAACATCGTCGATGCGCCCGAGGTGCTGAAGGCCTTCAACCCCTGGTGGGGCATCCGCTTCTTCATGGAGCACGGCTGGCACGGCATCTTCATTCTCGGTGCAGTGGTGCTGGCGGTGACCGGCGGCGAAGCGCTGTATGCGGACATGGGCCACTTCGGGCTGCGCCCGATCCGCCACGCCTGGTACTTCTTCGTGCTGCCGTGCCTGGTGCTGAACTACCTGGGGCAGGGCGCACTGGTGCTCAACCACCCCGAGGCCCTGAAGAATCCGTTCTTCGAGGCAGTGCCGTCGTGGGCGCTGTACCCGATGATCATCCTGGCCACCATGGCGGCGGTGATCGCCTCGCAGTCGGTCATCACCGGCGCATTCTCGGTCTCGCGCCAGGCCATGCAGCTGGGCTACATCCCGCGCATGCGCATCAAGCACACCTCGCACGACACCATCGGCCAGATCTACATCCCGGGCATCAACTGGGGCATTGCGGTGATGGTGTTCGGGCTGGTGCTGGCGTTCCGCAGTTCGTCCAACTTGGCCGTGGCGTACGGTATTTCGGTGTCGGCCACGATGCTGATCGACACCCTGCTGCTGGCCGTGGTGGCGCGGACGTTGTGGCCGAAGTCGCGTGGCTGGCTGCTGCCGCTGTGCGTGGTGTTCTTCATCATCGACCTCGGCTTCGTCATCGCCAACGGCGCCAAGCTGCTGCAGGGCGCCTGGTTCCCGGTGGTGCTGGGCATCTTCCTGTTCACCATGATGCGCACCTGGCGCCGTGGCCGCGAGCTGCTGCGCGACGAGATCCGCAAGGACGGCATCCGCCTCGATACCTTCCTGCCGGGCCTGATGCTGGCCCCGCCGGTGCGCGTGCCGGGCACCGCGGTGTTCCTCACCGCCGACCCGACCGTGGCGCCGCATGCGCTGATGCACAACCTCAAGCACAACAAGGTGCTGCACGAGCGCAACGTGTTCCTGCACGTGGAAACCCTGCCGATCCCGTATGCGATGGAAGGGCAGCGGCTGAAGATCGAATCAGTGGGTGACGAGTTCTACCGCGTCTACGTGCGCTTCGGCTTCATGGAGACCCCGGACGTGCCGCTGGCGCTGATGCGCTCGTGCGACCACGGTGGCATCTATTTTGATCCGATGGACACTACCTTCTTCGCCAGCCGCGAGACCATCGTCGCCACCGCCAACCGCGGCATGCCGATCTGGCGTGACAAGCTGTTCGCGCTGATGCACCGGAATGCCGCTCCTGCGACCGGCTTCTTCCGGATTCCGGGCAACCGCCTGGTCGAACTCGGGGCCCAGGTCGAGATCTGACGCGCGCGGGGTCGGATCCCTTTTCCGCAGGAAAAGGGCTCTGACCCCATGTTCCCGGTGTTCCGGTTCGGGGTCAGAGCCGTTTTCCTCTGGAAAACGGATCCGACCCCATACGCTTTTGCCGCATAATCAGCACATGACCGACGACCGCATCATCGGCGCCGGCGCCACCCGCGAGGATGACGCCGCCGACGCCAGCATCCGCCCCAGGCGCTTGGCCGACTACCTCGGCCAGGCCCCGGTGCGCGAGCAGCTGGAGATCTACATCGAAGCGGCCAAGGCCCGTGGCGACGCGCTCGACCATGTGCTGATCTTCGGGCCGCCCGGCCTGGGCAAGACCACGCTCAGCCACGTCATCGCCAACGAGCTGGGCGTGGCCCTGCGGGTGACCTCCGGCCCGGTGATCGAGAAGGCCGGCGACCTCGCTGCACTGCTGACCAACCTGCAGCCGCACGACGTGCTGTTCGTGGACGAGATCCACCGCCTGTCGCCGGTGGTCGAGGAAGTGCTGTACCCGGCGATGGAGGACTTCCAGATCGACATCATGATCGGCGAGGGCCCCGCCGCCCGTTCGATCAAGATCGACCTGCCGCCATTCACCCTGATTGGTGCCACCACCCGCGCCGGCCTGCTGACCGCGCCGCTGCGCGACCGCTTCGGCATCGTCCAGCGCCTGGAGTTCTACAGCGTCGAAGAGCTGACCCGGATCGTGCGCCGTTCGGCCACCATCCTCGGCATCGACTGCACCGCCGATGGCGCCGGCGAGATCGCGCGCCGCGCGCGCGGCACCCCGCGTATCGCCAATCGCCTGCTGCGCCGCGTGCGCGACTACGCGCAGGTGAAGGCCGGCGGCCACATCGACGAGGCCGTGGCACAGGCCGCGATGAAGATGCTCAAGGTCGATCCGGAGGGCTTCGACGAGCTCGACCGGCGCCTGCTCAAGACCCTGGTCGACTACTTCGACGGCGGCCCGGTCGGCATCGAATCGCTGGCCGCGGCGCTGTCCGAAGAGCGCGGCACGCTGGAAGACGTGGTCGAGCCGTACCTGATCCAGCAGGGCTTCCTGGTGCGTACCGCGCGCGGCCGCATGGCCACCCACAAGGCTTACCGGCACATGGGCCTGAAGCCGAAGAACCCGCCGCAGGACCTGTTCGCGGAGGTTCCCGATGTCGGTTGAGCCCCGATTCAGTTGGCCGACACGCATTTACTGGGAAGATACCGACGCAGGTGGCGTGGTCTACCACGCCCGCTACGTGGCCTTCATGGAACGGGCCCGGACCGAATGGATGCGCGCGCTCGGCTACGGCCAGGAGCGCATGCGCGCCGAGCACGGGATGGTCTTCGCGGTGCGCTCGATGCAGATGGATTTCATCAGGCCGGCACGGCTGGATGACACCCTGCAGGTGACTGCCCGCCTGGTCCAGCTGAAGAAGGCCAGCATGGTCTTCGACCAGCAGATCCTGCGCGACGGCGAGCTGCTGCTGTCCGCGCAGGTCCGCATCGCCGCACTGGAAGCGGCCAGTTTCCGCCCGCGTGGCATGGACGATGCCGTCCTTGCCGTGCTGCAACCCCACCTCCACCCCGAATCCGAACATTGAGGAACAACGGATGATCGCAACGCTCCTGGCCCTGCAGGCCACGGTCACCGAGGCACTGCCGGCCGACGTCAGTAACGCCGCGACACAGACCCTTGCCCAGGCCACCACCGGCGGCGGCATCAACTACCTCGAACTGATGGCCAAGGCCAGCCTGCCGGTGAAGATCATCGTGCTGCTGCTGCTGGTCGGCTCGTTCGTCAGCTGGGTGATCATTTTCCGCAAGGCCCGCGTGTTCAAGCAGGCCACCCGCGAAGCCGACGAGTTCGAGAACCGCTTCTGGTCCGGCGCCGACCTGGGCAAGCTGTACAGCGCAGCCACCGACCGCAGCCGCAGCGTGACCGGCCTGGAAGCCATCTTCGAAGCCGGTTTCCGCGAGTACACCCGCCTGCGCGACAAGCGCCGGCTGGATGGCCGTGCGCAGCTTGAAGGCGCGCAGCGCGCCATGCGCACCACCTACACCCGTGAAGTGGACCAGCTCGAGCGCAACCTGGAGCTGCTGGCCAACATCGGCTCGACTGCCCCGTACGTGGGCCTGGTCGGTACCGTGTTCGGCATCATGGTGACCATGCACGACATGATCAGCAGCGGTGCCCAGGCCGGTATCGCCGCCGTCGCGCCGGGCATCTCCGAGGCACTGTTCGCCACCGCCATCGGCCTGTTCGTGGCGATCCCGGCGGTGTGGGCCTACAACCGCTTCACCACCCGCGTGGAGCGCATGTCGGTGCGGTTCGAGACCTTCGCCGAAGAGTTCAGCTCCATCCTGCAGCGCCAGAGCGCTGGCGACGAGTAAGCGCCTGACCCGGGAGTCCAAGCCATGTCCGCTGCCATCGGTCGCCGCAAGCGCCGCAAGCTGAAATCGGAAATCAACGTCGTTCCCTACATCGACGTCATGCTGGTGCTGCTGATCATCTTCATGGTCACCGCACCGCTGCTCACCCTGAGCTTCGACGTCGACCTGCCGCAGTCCAACGCCAAGGCGCTGGAGAGCAAGCAGGACCCGGTGATCGTCTCGGTGCGCCAGGACGGCCAGCTCAGCCTGAAGCTGCCCGACGCCAAGGAGCCGGCCGCCGTGTCGGCCGAGGAACTGGAAGGCCGCCTGGCCGGCATCGCCGCCCAGGACAAGGGCGTGCGCGTGATCGTCGCCGCCGACCGCGCCGTGGCCTATGAGAAGGTCATTGCCGCGATGGACGTGATCAAGCGCGCCAAGGTAGACAAGGTAGGCCTGGCCACCGATGCACGCTGACGCCCTGCCACCCCCGCATCAGCGCGAACCCGGCTGGGGTCTGCCCCTGGCGCTGGCGTTGCTGGTGCACCTGCTGGTCGCGCTGGTCTTCATCGTGGCCTGGCTGTGGTCGCCCCAGCGCAACACCGATGCCGCCGCTGGCGACCCCTCGGTCGAGGCCAGCCTGGCGCTGTCCGCCTCCGAGGCGTCCGCCGCACGCCAGGCGCTGCGCCAGTCGGAGAAGCTGGAGGACCTGCCGCCGCCGGTCGCCGAGCCGATCCCGGTGCCGGAAGACACCATTCCGCCGCCGCAGCCGATTCCCGAGCCGCGCCCGCAGGACGCGCCCACGCCCCAGCAGCAACAGGCGCAGGAGCGTGTTGCGCAGCCGGACACCAAGGACCAGGAAGCGGTGAGCGCACTGGCCATCTCGCAGGAGAAGGCCAAGCAGGAACAGGAAGCCAAGCGCCGCCAGGAGCAGATCGACCTGACCGAACGCAAGCGCCAGGAAGAAGCGGAGCAGAAGCTGCGCCTGGCCAAGCAGCAGGAAGCGGACGAGAAGAAGAAGCAGGCCGAGCAGGAGCGCGTCGCGGCTGACAAGGCCGAGGCCGAGAAGCAGAAGAAGATCGCCGAGATCCGTGCCCGCCGCGAGCAGGCCGAGAAGGAAGCCAAGCTGGCCGAGCGGAAGCTGCGCGAGGTCGCCGCCGCGCGCAATGCCGCAGGTAGTGCCGCTGCCGGCTCCAGCGGCGCTTCCCAGCCGGCGGCCGGTGGTGGTGGCAACAGCGACGATCTTTCAGCCAAGTACGCCGCAGCGATCCAGGCCAAGGTGCTGTCGCAGTGGGTGCGCCCGGATACGGTGCCGCTGGGCCAGCGTTGCCAGATCACCATCACCCAGATTCCGGGCGGCACGGTGATGCAGGCCAAGGTCAGCCCGAACTGCCCCTATGACGAGGCCGGCAAGCGTTCGATCGAGGCCGCGGTGCTCAATGCGCAGCCACTGCCGTACCGCGGCTTCGAGTCGGTGTTCGCGCGTACGCTCAACTTCACCTTTACCGCCCAGGATCGCTGAGGCGGGCAGGGCAGGGGTGGCCTCGGGCCACTCCTGCCCACGGATGTCGCGCTTGCCTCTGGCGTGCTCGGTTTCGGCCGGGCAGGCTGCAGGCTGCTGTCGAACACCGCCCCGAGGGGCGGCGTGACCGGGGCAGGCAGGTGCGATGTTAGCCACGACGTTAACGGTGCGTGAGAGGACGGGCTGGAACTGACCCGGAATTCACGTACCCTTGGTTCATGATTGCGAAGCGGTTCACTCCCGCTTTGTTATCCCTCGTTCCGGTTTCCCCCTATTGAGCGCTCCATGAAAAAGATGCCTCGCTGGCTTGCCGTGTTTGCGGCCCTGTTGCTGCCCTTTGCTGCCGTCGCGCAGCAGAAGGGGCTGGATATCGACATCATCGGCGGCAATGCCTCCGCCCTGCCGATCACCATCGTGCCGATGCCCTACCAGGGTTCGTCGGCCGCTCCGCAGACCGACGTCGCCGGCGTGGTCCGCGCCGACCTGGAGCGTTCGGGCCAGTTCCGCACGCTGCCGGAAGCGCAGATCGTCGAGAAGCCCGTGCGTGGCGGTGACATCCAGTTCGCCACCTGGCGCGCGCTGAAGCAGAACTACATCGTGGTCGGCCGCGTGCTCGATGCCGGTGCCGGTGCCTACCGCGTCGAGTACGAACTGTTCGACGTGCCCAAGGGCGAGCGCCTGCTGGGCCTGGCGATGACCGCCCGTGGCAACGCCATGCGCGACGTCGCCCACCAGATGGCCGACGCCATCTACGAGAAGATCACCGGCGTGCGCGGCGCCTTCTGGACCCGCATCGCCTACGTGACCGCCAGCGGCAAGGGCGATGCCATGCGCTATGCGCTGATGGTGGCCGACTCCGACGGCTACAACCCGCAGACCATCGTGCGTTCGGCCGAGCCGCTGCTGTCGCCGTCGTGGAGCCCGGATGGCAGCAAGCTGGCCTACGTCAGCTTCGAGCGTGGCAATTCGGCGATCTACATCCAGAACATCGGCACCGGTGCGCGCGAACTGGTCACCAGCTTCCGCGGCATCAACAGCGCCCCGGCGTTCTCACCCGATGGCCGCAAGCTGGCCCTGACCCTGTCGCGTTCGGGCAACCCGGAAATCTACGTGATGGACCTGGGCAGCAAGCAGCTGACCCAGCTGACCAACCACTTCGCCATCGACACCGAGCCGACCTGGGCGCCGGATGGCAGCGCGGTGTACTTCACCTCCGACCGCGGCGGCCGCCCGCAGGTCTACAAGGTCGGCGCCGGTGGCGGCAGTGCCGAGCGCGTGACCTTCCAGGGCAACTACAATGCCAAGCCCTCGGTGTCCTACGACGGCAAGAAGATCGCCGTTGCGCAGGGCTCGGGCAACAGCTACAAGATCGCGATGATGGACAGCTCGCTGGGTTCGCCCCGCTGGAGCACGCTGTCCCCGGGTTCGCTGGATGAATCTCCGAGCTTTGCGCCCAACGCAAGCATGGTGTTGTACGCCGCCCGCGAGGGTGGCCGTGGTGTGCTGTACGCCGTTTCCGCCGATGCGCGCGTGCGCCAGCGGTTGGTTCTGGCTGACGGAGATGTGCGCGAACCGGCATGGTCCCCATACCGTACCCAGCGCTAAAAGAGTGTTAATATTTTCGCTGTCTTGAACCCCTCATCGGCCTAGGAGCCACAAAGGTATCGCCATGAACAAGTCCACCCGCGTTCTGCTTGTTTCCCTGCTGTCTGTGGCCGTCCTGGCCGGTTGCTCGAAGAAGGTGAAGGAAGAGCCGGCAACCCCGGTCGACACCGGCACCTCCACCACCACCCCGACCGGTCCGTCGACCTCCGGCCTGTACGGCCCGGGCGACCTGGACACCGACGCTTGCCTGCGCCAGCGCGTTGTCTACTTCGACCTGGACAAGGAAGACGTGAAGCCGGAATTCCAGGCCATCATGGCTTGCCACGCCAAGTACCTGCGTGACCGTCCGTCCTCGCGCATCACCCTGCAGGGCCACACCGACGAACGCGGTTCGCGCGCGTACAACCAGGCCCTGGGTGAGCGTCGTGGCAACGGCGTCAACTCGGCCCTGCAGGCCAACGGTGGCTCGGCTTCGCAGCTGACCGTCGTGTCCTACGGTGAAGAGCGTCCGGTCTGCACCGAGTCGAACGAGTCCTGCTGGTCGCAGAACCGTCGCGTCGAAATCGTCTACACCGCGCAGTAATCCATGCGCATTGGCATCAAACTGATGCTGGTCGTTGCGGCAGCCCTCGTGGCTGCCGCACCGGCGCATGCACAGCGACAGAGCCTGGCCGACCGTGTCGGCGCGCTCGAGCAGCAGATGTACAACAACAGCGCCAACCAGGACCTGTTGAACCAGATCAATCAGCTGCGGCAGCAGGTCACCAGCCTGCAGGCCTCGATCGAGCAGTTGCAGCACGACAACGCCCAGCTTAAGCAGTCCGCCCAGGACCAGTACCTGGATCTGGACAGCCGCCTGAACCGGTTGGAAGGGGGCAATGCCGCCCCGGCCCTGCCGCCCGTTCCGGCGAGCGCGCCGAAGGCCGCACCGGCCCCGGCAAAACCCGCAGCGGCGGCCACTTCCGAGCGGCCGCCTTCCGTCCACGGTGATGCCGGCAGTCTTGCCGCCACCGGCGACGAGCGCACCTCCTACAACGTCGCCTTCGATTCGCTGAAGGCCGGCAAGTACGATGATTCGGCGCAGTTGTTCCTGAGCTTCCTGCAGCTGTACCCGAACGGCGTCTACGCGCCGAACGCGCTGTACTGGCTGGGCGAGAGCTACTACGCCACCCGCAACTTCCCGATGGCCGAGACCCAGTTCCGCGAACTGCTCTCGCGCTATCCGACCCACGACAAGGCCGCCGGCGGCCTGCTCAAGGTCGGCCTCTCGCAGTATGGCGAGGGCAAGGTCGACCAGGCCCAGCAGACGCTGGAGGCCGTCGTGGCGCAGTACCCCGGCTCGGACGCCGCGCGCACCGCGCAGGACCGTCTGCAGTCCATCCGCCTCGGCAAGCAGATCCGCTGACCCGGCGTACAATAGGTGCCCTGTAGAGCCGAGCCCACGCTCGGCTGCTTTCGTTTCCGGTTCGGCAAACCCGCCCGGATCCGGCAGCGCCGGGCCCTGTCTGCCCGGTTGTTTTCGTAGAGCCGAGCCATGCTCGGCTGCGTTCGTTACCGGCCACGGTAGCCCACCCGCCACGTGTCCCACCAAGAAGTACCCGCCATGACCGCCGTTACTCCGTCCAGCGCCGCCGCCACGCCCAGTGAGATCGTGCAGTCGCCCCTGCCACGCCTGAAGATCACCGAGATCTTCACCTCGCTGCAGGGCGAAGCCGATACCGCCGGCTGGCCAACCGTGTTCGTGCGCCTGACCGGCTGCCCGCTGCGTTGCCAGTACTGCGACACCGCCTATGCCTTCCACGGCGGCACCTGGTGGGATATCGACGACATCGTGGCCGAGGTGCTGGCTCAGGGCGTGCGCCACGTCTGCGTGACCGGTGGCGAGCCGTTGGCGCAGAAGCGCTGCCTGGTGCTGTTGGAAAAGCTGTGCGATGCCGGCATGGACGTCTCGCTGGAAACTTCCGGTGCGCTGGACGTCAGCGCGGTGGACCCGCGGGTGTCGCGCGTCGTCGACATCAAGACGCCGGGTTCGGCCGAAGCCGCCCGCAACCGCCTGGAAAACCTGCCGCTGCTGACCGCCCGCGACCAGATCAAGTTCGTCATCTGCAACCGCGAGGATTACGACTGGGCCAAGGCGATGGTCGCCGGGCACGGCCTGGTGCAGCGCTGCACCGTGTTCTTCTCGCCCAGCAAGGGCGAGATCACCGCGCGGCAGCTGGCCGACTGGATTGTCGAAGACCGGCTGCCGGTGCGCTTCCAGATGCAGTTGCATAAAATCCTGTGGAACGACGAGCCGGGCCGATGAGCCGGCGCAGCGTTCCCTGATGTAACTCCGGCGCGGGACAGCGTGCTGGCTTTCCCCTCCCAACCGGATGTTTTTCCCATGAAGAAGGCAGTCGTGCTTCTCTCCGGCGGCATGGATTCAGCCGCCGTCATCGCCATGGCCCAGGAACAGGGCTTCGCCGTGCATGCCCTGAGCGTGCGCTATGGCCAGCGCCATACCTCCGAACTGGACGCTGCCGCCCGCGTGGCCAAGGCCCAGGGCGTGGTCGCGCACAAGACCGTGGACGTGGACCTGCGCAGCATCGGCGGCTCGGCACTGACCGACGACATCGACGTGCCGGAGGCCGGCGGTGCCGGCATTCCGGTCACCTATGTGCCGGCGCGCAACACCATCATGCTGTCGCTGGCCCTGGGCTGGGCCGAAGTGCTTGGCGCCAACGACATCTTCTGCGGCGTCAACGCCGTGGATTACTCCGGCTACCCGGACTGCCGCCCCGAGTTCGTGGCGGCGTTCCAGGCGCTGGCCAACCTGGCCACCAAGTCGGGCGTGGAAGGTGCGGGCATCAAGGTGCACGCACCGCTGCAGTTCCTCAGCAAGGGCCAGATCGTCAGCGAAGGCGTGCGCCTGGGCGTGGACTTCGGCCTGACCGTGTCCTGCTACAACGCCGACGCTCACGGCGCCGCCTGCGGTCATTGCGATGCCTGCCGCCTGCGCGCGCAGGGCTTTGCCGAGGCCGGCGTGCCCGACCCCACGCTGTACGCCTGACCGCGTCTGGTAGAGCCGGCCGCTGGCCGGCTTCACTGCAGGTGCGAACCGCCCCTTCTTGGTGTGTGCAAGCCGCCCCTCTCGGTGGGTGCGAACCGTTGGTTCGCACTCCTTGACCTACCGGGCCTGCAACCATCCCGATGCCTCGATGAAGCCGCGCACCGCGTCCGGATCGGCGTAGTCCAGTTCGATCATCCGCGCGATGGCGGCCCCCTCGTCGGTCTGTTGGCGCATGTACTCCTGCGCGATGCGGTATCCGGCGTAGTAGCCCAGATCACTCACCCCGAACGGATTGCGCGCGCTGTTGTACAGCCAGTTGTCCAGGCTGTCACCGTGCATCTCGGCAAGGAAGCGCGTGCGGATTTGTGCCTCGTGCGCGGGCCCATAGGCGTACAGCGGCAGTGCCGGACGGCGACCGCTGATGCGCTCTGCCACGTATTCGGCCACGCCTTCGCGTACTGCGTACTGGGCCAGGCTGCCAGTGGTCTCGCGCTGCTGGGTATGCACGTACTCGTGCAGGTTGTTCTGCGCGTTGTTCGCACCGGGGCGGCTGTCGTAGAAGATCCGCAGGCGGCCGCGCATCGGCTCGGGCAGCTCGCTTACGTCCACGCGCTCATCGCCCAGCGCCATCTCCGCCCCGATCAACACCTTGTCGCCCAACGTGGTGCCGCCGGTACGCAGCACGCCCATCGCGTAGGTGATGGTGGCCGGACGCAGTGCAGGGTAGAGCGCGCGGAACGCGTCCAGGTCCCGGTCCAGCGTGGCGCTGGCCTGCTGCGCGTTCGCAGTCAACGGCCGTACCGAAGTCCAGAAGCGTGGCCATGACTGCATGGCCTCGGCGTATTCGCGGGCCGTGTAGTTGCGGACCTGCATCAGTGCATGCAGTCCGGGGCTGCCGGGATCGATGTAGCGTTGCTGGACCAGCACCACGCGGCGTTCGGCATCAGGCTCGGCGCGCACCGCGTCATAGGTGGCCCAGAAGCGGGCGATGTCGTCAGTGACGACCTGGGACGTCGAGGCCACTGCTGTGCAGGGCAACAGCAGGATGGCGATCAGACAGCAGGTGAGGCGCATCCGTGGCTCCGGGTGGTGAACATGGATGGGATGCGTGGAAGGCCCGGAAGGTTTAAGCGGGCTGACCCGACCGGGTAGTGCCGGCCGCTGGCCGGGACACGCAACACCCCTGTACTTCGCGCGACCCGGCAAAGTAGGGTAGAATGCGGACCCCGCCGAAAGGCCGGGCGATGCATCGGGCCGTTAGCTCAGTCGGTAGAGCAGAAGACTTTTAATCTTTTGGTCGAAGGTTCGAATCCTTCACGGCCCACCATTGCATTGACGATCAAGAAGGCGCCCAAGGGGCGCCTTTTTTGTTGCTTCCTTCAAAGCACTTCCGCAATGGGGGAAGCGCCGCTGCAACGATGCGGTGTTGCAGGTGCTATCGACTCCCCGGCGCCCGCTGGCAGCGGGTGCGGGGAGGCGGCGCTCCGCGCACCCGCTTCCGTCGCTGCTGCCCCCACGTCGCTCACCTTAAAAAAATTACCTTTAAGGTAACAATAAAGGTAATTTCAGGTAATTGATCTCATCAGAACCGGCCGTTTCCGGCCGGCCAGGGACGCTGTCAGCCGTAATGCGCGCGCAACAGCCCGGCGTCGTGGAAGGAAATGCCCTCGCGGATGCACTCCTCCGCGCGCTCCATGTCCTTGTGCAACTGGATCAGTGCGTCGTCGGCGAGCTGCTCGATGTTGACCACACCGCAACATGCCTGATCGATCACATGCTGCATGGGTTCGCCCCAGCGTCGGCGTACGTTGCGGATCATGCGGCAATGCCACTCGCGCATGATCGCGTCCATGCGCCTCTCCCCGCGGACCACATGTGCGTCTCCCGCCACCACCCGCAATGCCGGCGCCGGGGTGCGCTCGCCGCGCAGTTCCTGGGTCCTAGCGGCCAACCGCTGTGCGAGCTCCTCGAGTCGCGTGTGAGTCATCCTTTGCCTCCCTGATCCGTCTTGCCAGAAGCTTCGTCAGGTCGAGCACATTGTCCGGTGCAGAGGGCTGACCGAACTCGTCCACGACCATGAATGCGGTCTCCAGCAGCACGGGATCGTAGATCCATTCCGGTGGATCGCCGACCAGCTCCAGGTAGTGCGAAAGCACCTTGACCGCAGCGCTCATTTTCTCGAAATCCAGTCCCGTAGATTGAGACTGAAGCGACACGTCTCCGTCCTGATCGACGCGATCCAGCGTTCCATGTGGAAGCTGCATCACTGATTCAAGATCGCGCGCAAGCCGATGGCCGATGCTCTTCGGGTTGCTCTCGGAAATCCACTGGCTGACCTGGGGCTGGGCCCAGCGGGTGCCACCGTACAGGCGGGCCCACTCGGCCGGGCCGCCGGCGGCGGCCACGCGGAGGCGCATGTTGAGGGTGCGAGCGGTACTGGCGTCCATCTGTAGATGGTGCGCTGCATTACCAATCCAGCAAATGACCAAAACGGTATTGACTATCCATTACCGTGGCGGTAATGTGTGGCCCATGAACCTCATCGACTACGCCATCTCCCAAGGGGGTTACGGCACCCCCAGCTGTCCCGTCATGCGCCGCCTGGCCCACCAGACCGGTTGCGCGCTGCGGACCCTCTACATGATCGCCCGCGGCCACAAGCTGCCCGGCGCGCGCCTGTGCCGGCGCATCGAGCTGGCCACTGCGGGCGCCGTGCGCCGCGAATCCCTGCGCCCGGATGTGTTCGGTCCGGCCCCGTCGCCCGTCAAAGGAGAAGCCACCCATGCAGCTTGATACGTTCGGTGAGTATGTCCGCAGCCGCCTGGAGCACTGGGGCGGCGAATATGCGCTGCATCGCGACTGCGAATACCTCGGCTTCCAGTCGCGCAACCTGCTGGCGGTGCTGATCGAGCATCGTGGTGACATGCCGGGGCGGGCCCAGGGCTACAAGCCTCTGGAAACCGATCAGCTGGCGCAGCAGATCGAAGACATCATCACGGCGGTCGCGCGTGACAACGTGGCGATGGCCTGTGCGCTGCGCGGCTACTACTGCGGGCGTGGCCGACGCAAGGTCGAACGATTCGAAACGGCGAATCTGCTGCTGGCCAACAGCGGGCAGCGGCCGGTATCCAACCGGCATTACCTCAACCTGGTCGAACTTGGCTTCCAGCGCGTACGTGGCTGGATGGAGGGCATCGCCCAGGCCGCATGAGCGGCGGAACCGATCTTCCGCCCGCCTCCCGACCGGAACAACCCTCGTGCCGAGCCGGCAGCGGGGCGGGCACCTCTTCGGGCCACGTCGATGCGACGCGGCCTGCATTCCCTCCAGGACCCATCATGAAAGAAGAAATCATCAGCACGGCCGGCGCGGCGGCCATCAAGTCGGCGCCGCCGGTTACCGTCGCCGGTGCGCTTGCAGCCGGCATCACCCTGGACCGCCTGGTCGTGGTCCTCACCATCATCTACTTGGCGGCGCAGATTGCCTATCTGGGCTGGCGCTGGCTGCGCGAATGGCGCCGCAGGGAGCGCGAATGAGCCGGCCCGGCAGTACATTGCCGGTACGCAGCCTGGTCGCCGCGCTTGCGCTGAGTGCTGCGGGCCTGATCGCCATCGTTGACCGCGAGGGATACACCGACGCCGCAGTGGTGCCCACGCGCAATGACCGGCCCACCTATGGCTTCGGCTCGACCGTTCGCGAGGATGGCACGCCGGTGAGGCTGGGCGACCGCACCACGCCAGTACGCGCGCTGCATGCCGTGCAGGCTCATCTGGCCAGGGAGGAAGGGCAGTTCCGCGCGTCGCTGCCCGGTGTGGCGCTCAGCCAGGGCGAGTACGACGTCTATGTCGATTTCCTCTACCAGTACGGCATCGGCAACTGGCGCGCGTCGTCGATGCGCCGGCATCTGCTGCAGGGTGAGTATCACCAGGCCTGCGATGCCTTGCTGCTGTGGAGACGGGCAGGGGGCTACGACTGTTCAACCCGCATCGACGGCCGCCCCAACACCGTGTGCTGGGGAGTGTGGGAGCGCCAGCAGCAGCGCCACGCGCGTTGCCTGGCGGAGCAGTGACCCATGCCGCGCATGCTGGTGGTGATGGCGTCGCTGCTGCTGTGGTCGTTGCTGATGTTCATGACTGGCTGGCGTTGGCGCGGTGATCGCAGCGACCTCGCGATGGCGCGTGCCGATGTGGAGCAACAGGCCGGCGCGGTGCAGTCCGAACGGCGGTTGCGCCGGGATCAGGAAGAACGGAGCGAGGCGATGGCCTCACTGGGGGAACAACATGAACAGGATCGTGAGCGCGCGGCCGAGGTGGATGCCGATGTGGTGGCTGCCCTGCGCGCTGGCACTCTCCGCCTGCGCGACGACCTCGCCGCGTGCCATACCGGCCGTCTGTCCGAAGCCGCCGCCCGCACCGGCGAACGTGATGCGGGCGCCCAGTTACGAGCAGAGGTTGCGGCAGCGCTTGTTCGAATCGGACGCGATGCCGACGACCAGCTCCGTGCCTGCCAGGCCGTGATCGAACTGGATCGCCGTTGAGGGCGCCGGCGCAGTTATGCTGGCCGTCCTCTCGAAAATGGAAGTTCGCATGCGCGTCGTCGCTCTCTCCGCTCTGATCCTGCTGGCCGCCGCAGGGCCGGGCCTCGCAGCTGTTCCCACCGTGCCGGCAGCACCGCCGGCATCGACCGCTGCGGCCGCACCACTGGTGATCGGCGAGACCTTCACCGTGCAGTCGAAGGCACTGGGCGAGACCCGCCGCATCAATGTCTATCGTCCGCAGCCCTGGGGCCTGGATCCGAAGGCGCCGCTGCCGGTGCTGTACATGGCCGATGGCGGCATCGGCGAGGATTTCCTGCATGTGGCAGGGCTGGTGCAGGTGCTGACCGGCAATGGCAGCATGCGTCCGTTCCTGCTGGTCGGCATCGAGAATACCGAGCGCCGCCGCGACATGACCGGCCCCAGCAGCGACCCGCAGGACCAGAAGATCGCGCCACGCATCGGTGGCTCGGCGGCCTACCGCAGCTTCCTGCGCGATGAACTGATGCCGCAGGTACGCCAGCGCTACCCGACCACAGACGAGCGTGCGCTGATCGGTGAGTCGCTAGCTGGCCTGTTCGTGGTCGAGACGCTGCTGCAGGAGCCGACGCTGTTCAACAGCTATATCGCGCTGGACCCCAGCCTGTGGTGGAACCGTGGTGCGATGCTGGCCGGAGCATCCCGGCAGCTGCCGGCGGTGACGCGTGCACAGCCGCACGTGTTCCTGGCCAGCAGCGGGCAACCGGAACTGGCCGCCTCCACGGCACGACTGGCCGCGCTGCTGCAGCAGGCCTCGCCGTCGCCGCTGGTGAAGTACCTGCCGCTGCCGGAGGAAACCCACGCCACGATCTATCATCCGGCCGCATTGCAGGCGCTGCGCACGCTGTTCCCGGCGCCGCCGTCGGCCTCGCCCTGATCAGGAGGATTGGCGTGCCGCGGCATGCCATGTGAGGATGCGGCAGCGGCGCCATCCGGTGCGCCGCCCGCAATGGGAGCGTGTGGATGCAGCGTGTGCGTGGATGGAGTGTAGCGGCCTGCCTGGCCGTGAGTGGCTGTGCGATGTCGGTGGCGCCGCCAGCAACCCAGCCTGGAGCGAAGGAGGTCGCAGCCACGGTCGCCACGGGCGTGGTGCTGCCGGAGACCGAAGCGCTGCGCGTGCACGACCCGGTGGGACGCGATTACCCGATCTGGGTCGCACTGCCGGCCGACTACGCCGCGCATCCGGAGAAGCACTATCCGGTGCTGTACGTGACCGATGCGCTGTACAGTTTTCCGCTGGTGCGCAGCGTGCGCAACCTGGTGGGGCAGCAGGGCGTCAACATCGAGAACTTCATCCTGGTCGGGCTGCCGCCGCAGGAGGGGCTGACCTCCAAGCAGAGCCGCTCGCGCGACTACACGCCCAGCACCCCGGCGCGTACGGTCGATGGCTACTACAGCGACGACGTCTCCTACGGCGGGGCCGCGCACTACCGCGATTTCCTGGCGGCGCAGGTGCTGCCGATGGTCGATGCGCGCTACCGCACCGATCCCACCCGCCGCATGTTCGCCGGCCACTCCTATGGCGCGCTGTTCGGCGCCTATGTGCTGACCACCCAGCCGGACTTGTTCAGCACCTACATCCTGTCCAGTCCGTCGCTGTGGTTCGACCAGCTACTGCTGCCACGCATGCAGGACGTCGCCGTCATCCCGGCGCAGCCCACGCGCGTTCTGTTGTCGGTGGGCAGCTATGAAACGGACAAGCCCGGGCCGCGCTATTCAACCGGCAACGACATGCTGCGCCAGACCGCCGACTTCACCGCCCAGCTTCAGCGCAGTGGCCGCAAGCTGAAGGTGGACAACGTGGTGATCGACGGTGAGGACCACCTGACCGTCTACCCGCGGGCGATCACCCGTGCGCTGCTGGAAGTGATGCCGGGCGAGGGGCCGTATACCGGCGGTTGATGGCCGGTGGCATCCACGCATGGCATGGATACCGGGGTGTGGTGTGGATGAATGCCTCAGGCGGCCTGTGCATCCGGCCCGGTCAATACGCCCACATCGGCGTGCCGGAAGCACAGCCGGATGGCGTCGAGCAGCTCGCTCATGTTGTAAGGTTTGGGCAGGAAATGGATGCCGTCGCGCAGCTGCGGCAGCACCTGGTGCTGGTCCATGCCCGACGTCACCAGGATCGGCAGCTGGGGATACAGGCTGCGGACCCGGTTGGCGGCTTCAATGCCACTGATCGCACCCAGATTGACGTCGGTGAACAGCAGGTCGAAACGCTCACCGGCCGCCAGCAGGCCCAGCGCCGCTTCGGCAGAGCTCACGCCCACTACGTGGCAGGCCTGGCTTTCCAGCGCCAGTCGGCTCAGCTCGCGGGTTTCCTCGGCGTCCTCGATGAGCAGGACGCGGGGTTCAACGTGGCGCTTGGACAGCAACATGACGCGACAACTCCGGACAGCAACGGTGAAAAGGCGCGCAAGTATGCGCAAGCCGGTAGTGATCCCGACGTGCACGGCAAGCTAAGCGGGCGTTACAGGCCTCTCTGGCGCCTGAGCCGCACGTGCCAGGCCAGCACCGCCACTGCGAGCAGGGCGGTGCCGATGCGCAGGCCGGTGGCCTGCCAGCCCAATGCGATGGCGTCATCGAGGCTGAACACATTCCAGGCCAGGTTCATCGAAACATGCAGGATCAGGCCGCACCACAGGGTGTCGCCGTCGAGGTGGTCGAGCCAGGCGAAGATGAAGCCGCCCAGCGCGATCACCGCGCCAATGAACAGTGCGATGCCGCCGCCGTCGAACCCGCCGAAGCCGAGCCAGTGCACCATGCCGAACAGCAATGCCTGCGGCAGCGCGAGCAACGGCCACGGACCGCGCACGATCTTCACCAGCAGCACGAAGCCGAGGCCACGGAACAGCACTTCCTCGGCCAGCGGGAACAGCGCGGCCAGCATCGTGGCATCCAGCGCAGTCAGTGCCGTGTTCGGAGTTCCGAGCAGCGCCAGTCCCAGCCAGCAGGGCAGGCTGGCCAGCAGCACCCACAACGGGCCGCCCCAGCCGTTTCCGCGCAGTCCCAAGCTGGCCATCAGGCCCATGTCACGGGGCCGCAGCAGCGCGGCCAGCAGCAGTGCCACCAGCACCGCCAGCGCGTTGTCCAACAGGCTGCCGCCATAGGGGATGGGCAGTGGGGGAACCGGTGTGCCGATGGCCGCGGCGATATCCCGCAGGTTCAGGCCAAGGCCGACACCCAGCAGCACCAGCAACAGGCGCGCGGTGGTGGGCAGGCGGGACAATACGGTCATGTACGCATTCCCTGCGGAACAAGGGCGCAGTGTGCCGCGCGGTACGCATGTGGGCACGCGCCGGAAGTCCCTGTGCCATCGGTCACGCGTTGCCGCACAGTCATCGCGGTGCAGGTACAGTCGAAACCAGACCGACAGGAGCAATACCGATGCTGTGCCCCGTGTGCAAGACCCAGACGCTGCAGATGGCCGAACGCCACGGCATCGAGATCGATTACTGCCCAAGTTGCCGCGGCGTGTGGCTGGATCGTGGCGAGCTGGACAAGATCATCGAGCGCGCAGGCGCCGGTGCGGCCGTACCGCCGCCAGCGCCCGTGCAGGCTCAGCCGGCGTCGCCGCCACCGGTGATGCACCGTGATACCCGCCACCTCGGCCAGCGCTACGAGGACAACCGGGGCCAGGGCTACAAGAAAAAGAAGAAGGACAGCTTCCTGTCGGAACTGTTCGATTTCTAGTTTGTAGCGTCGAGCCATGCTCGACTGGATATTGCAGACCCTGGCCAAGCATGGCTCGACGCTACATGGGCTGCATGATCATGGCCGCCGCAGGATGAACTCGCGGTCGTGGGTATCACCGACGATGAAGTCGTACTCGCCGACCTTGCTGCAGCCATAGCGCGCGTAGAAGCGCTGCGCGCCGAAGTTTTCTTCCCATACGCCCACCCACAGGGTGCGGCGCTGTGGCTGGTCCAGCCAGGCCATGAACGCGTCCATCAGGCGTGCACCATGGCCGCCGTTCTGGTGTGCGGCGAGGATGTAGAACCGCTTCAGTTCGATGTCGCCCTCGCGTGCATCGGCATGCGGCAGGGTGTTGGCACCGGCGGCCAGGTAGCCGACCACGGCGTCGCCGTCCATCAGCAGCCAGATGGCACTGCGTGGGTCGGACAGTTCAGTGCGCTGCGGTTCGCTGCTGTAGTGCGCCTGCAGGAAATCATGCAGCTCCTGCGCGGGGTACGAGTCGCCCCAGGTTTCGGTGTAGGTGGTGATGGCGATCGCCGACAGGGCGTCGACATCGGCAAGGGTGGCGCGGCGGATCTGCAACGACATGGCGGTGCCTGCACTGGAACGTGGCGCAGTGTAGCCGGCCCCGGCGGCTGCCGGGGCTGGCCATTGCGCACGAGCCGCTGCTCAGAACCACATGCGCACGCCGGCCACCCAGCGTGTGTCGCGCGCGTGGTCACCGGCGTAGTCGGCGGTGTCGCCAAACGTGCGCTCGTGGCTGATGCCGATGTATGGCGCAAAACGGCGGCTGAACTCATAGCGCAGGCGCAGCCCGGCTTCGACCTTGTTCAGTCCGCGACCAATGCCGTACTCCGGTTCATCCCTGGCAGCGACGGTGGCTTCCAGCAGCGGCTGCAGGATCAGGCGGTTGGTCAGCAGCACGTCGTACTCGACCTCGGCCTTGGCCAGCACCTGGCCGCCGGAACCCATATACAGCGTGGCCGAGCTCTCGAACTTGTACGGTGCAAGTCCCTGGATGCCGACCGCTGCCCAGGTGCGCGAGTCGGCCGGCCGGAAATCCTGGCGCACGCCGACCAGCACGTCCCACCACGGCGACACGCTGCGGCCATACAGTGCTTCCAGCGACGATGACTCGGTGCGGCCGCGGCTGCGTTCGCCATCGGTGCGCAGCCACAGGCGGTTGATGTTGCCACCGATCCAGCCGGTGGCCTCCCAGGCCTGGCCGTTGCTGTTCTTGCCGTCCCAATGTTCGAGGCGGTCGATCAGCAGCAGGCTGTTGATCTCCGGCGCATGCTCCATCGCACCGTGCGCGATCGGTGGGAATGCAGCGGCACGATCGGCATCGGACGGCACCGGGATGGGGTCGCGCGGTTCGGTGGGCGCGGGCGTGGCATGGCCCATTGCCCCGTGGTCCATCTGCGAATGGTCCATCGCCGCCGGTTGCATCGCGCCATGGTCCATCTTCGAGTGATCCATGCCGGCATGATCTGTGGCGCCCGAATCCATCTTCGAATGATCCATCTTCGAATGATCGGCCTGTTCGACCGGCGCGTTGGCGGTCTTTGCGGGCGGATCCATCGCGGCCATGTCATGCCCGGCGTGCGACTGCGCGAACACCGGCAATGCGGCGGCCAGGCCCAGGGCCAGCAGGCTGGGGGAAAGCAGTGAGCGGCTCATTCTTCGATCCTCACTTCGCGCATCATGCCCGCTTCCATGTGGTACAGCAGATGGCAGTGGTAGGCCCAGCGGCCGAGCGCATCGGCGCGCACGCGATAGCTGCGGCGGGTGCCGGGCGGCATGTCGATGGTGTGCTTGCGCACCTGGAATTCCTCTTGCGCGTTCTCCAGATCGCTCCACACGCCATGCAGGTGGATCGGGTGCTGCATCATGGTGTCGTTGACCAGCACGATGCGCATGCGCTCGCCGTAGTTCAGCCGCAGCGGTTCGGCGCTGGCGAACGGAATGCCATCGAACGACCAGGAGAATTTCTCCATGTGCCCGGTCAGGTGCAGTTCGATCTCACGGCTGGGCTCGCGGCCATCGGGGTCCTCGAACAGGCTGCGCATCGCGCCATAGGTCAGCACCTGGCGGCCGTTGTCGCGCAGGCCGATGCCGGGGTCGTCCAGCTTCGGTTCGGTGGCCGAGCTCTGCATGTCCACCAGCGGGTTGTTGCGCTCGCTGGCCGGGTGCTTCGGCGCCTTGCTGGCGGTATCGCCACCGGCAGGCGCGCCGTGGCCCATGCTGGCGCCGCAGCCGCCCTCCATGCCCTTCATCGCGGCCATGTCGTGGCCGCCGTGGCCACCACTGCCCATGTCGTGGCCCATGTCGCTCATCGTCAGCAACGGGCGTGGGTCGCGCTCGGGAATCGGCGCCTGCAGGCCATGGCGCACCGCCAGCGTGCCGGCAGCGTAGCCGGTGCGGCCCATGTCTTGGCAGAAGATCGTGTAGGCATCCTGGCCGCTCGGTTCCACCAGCACATCGTAGGTCTCGGCCGGCGCGATGCGGAATTCATCGATGCTGACCGGGTGGATGTACTGGCCATCGGCGGCGACCACGGTCATCTTCAGGCCGGGAATGCGCACATCGAAGTAGGTCATCGAGGCGCCATTGATGAAACGCAGCAGCACCTTCTCGCCGCTGCGGAACAGCCCGGTCCAGTTGCCGGCCGGGGCGGTGCCGTTCATCAGGTAGGTGTAGGTGTGGGCGTTGATGTCGGAGATGTCGGTCGGCGTCATCCGCATCCGCCCCCACATGCCACGGTCGGACAGCGCGGCTGACCAGCCCCCGCGCTTCACGTCACGCAGGAAGTCGGGCAGGGTGCGCTTGTAGTAGTTGTCATGCTCGGCGAGCTTCTTCATGCGCCGGAACAGCGCACCCGGATCCATGTCGGTCCAGTCGGACAGCATGATCACGTGCTCGCGGTCGTGCCGGTACGGCGCCGGTTCGGCCGGATCGATGATCAGCGCGCCGTACAGGCCGGCCTGCTCCTGGAACATCGAGTGGCTGTGGTACCAGTAGGTACCCGACTGCTTCAGCTGGAAGTGGTAGTGGTAGGTCTCGCCGGGGCCGATGCCGTTGAAGCTCAGGCCGGGCACGCCGTCCATGTTGGCCGGCAGCAGGATGCCGTGCCAGTGGATCGAGGTCGGGTGGCGTTCCAGCGTGTTGCGCACGAACAGGTCCACGGTCTGGCCTTCGCGCCAGCGCAGGATCGGCGCCGGCAGCGATCCATTGACGGTGATCGCCGGGCGGGTGCGGCCGGTGAAGTTGGCCAGTGATTCGCCGATGGCCAGTTCGATGCGGGTGTCGCTGAGCACGGCTGGGGCGCCGGCCAGGCGCGGGGTGGCCGTGGCGGCGGCGAGCGCGCGCTGTGGTGCGCCGACGGCGGCGATGCCGGCAACCACGCCGCCGGCGGCCAGGCCCTGCACGAACAGGCGGCGCGACGGCATGGGCACGGCGCCCGGACCGGGGGGAATGCGGGTATTCATGGTGGTGACTCCAGACACGTAAAGACGCCGGCAGGTGGCCGGCTACGGTGCGCAGGGCGCACGGTGCATGTGGAATCAGCCGATGGGAGGGCGTGAGATCGGCGGCAGCGGCGGCGCCGGACGGCCGGTGGCCGGCATCGGCTGCGGGGCCAGCGACAGCGCCGGGCCGGCCATGAACGGCAACGGCTGCACCACCAGCAACGGGTGCTGGGCACAGCTGCGCACGCAGTCCTTGATCTGGCAGTGGGCGTCGTGGGCGGAGGCCTTGGCCTGCGGGGCCGGGTCGGCCTGCATGCCGGCGTGGTGGTGGCAGTCGGCGTCACCGCCAGCTGCGGCGGCCGCGACGGCGTGTGCCATCCGCCCCATTTCTTCATGACCGCTGGCCATGGCCGCGTTCAGCCCGTTGAGCAACAGGCTGAGCATGAGCACGACACGAAGCAGGGTCGAGGCCAGGGACATGGCGCTAATCTAGCCGCAAGCGGGCGCGGATGCACTTCCGGCTGAATGGCCGGTTCAAGGTTGGAGCTGCACCAAGGTGGAGCCGGGGCCGCGCTCGGCTGCTGTTCGCGCAGGGGCAGCCGAGCGTGGGCTCGGCTCTACCGGGGCGCCCGCGCGCCGTTGGGACCATGCCCGGCGGCCGCGCAGCGCGGCAACGCGATACCGTCAGCCCTCTTCGCGCACGATCTCGACCAGGCGCGGGCCGTAACGGCTCAGCTTGGTGCCGCCGATGCCGCCGACCCGTGCCAGTGCATCCAGGCTGGTCGGGCGCTGTTCGGCGATGTTGCGCAGGGTGCTGTCGTGGAAGATCACGAACGCCGGCACGTTCTGTTCGCGGGCCAGTTCGGCACGCAGGCCGCGCAGGGCGTTGAACAGCGCCAGATCCTGCGGCAGTACCGACAGCCCGGTACGCTGCGCACTGCGCTCGCGCCCGCTGGTGCTGCTGGCCGGGTCGCGGCGCATGCTGATCTGGCGGCGGCCGGTCAGTACGTCGCGGCTGGCGTCGGTCAGGCGCAGGCCGCCGTGGCCCTCGCTGTCCACTTCCAGCAGGCTGGCGGCGACCAGTTGGCGGAACACGCTGCGCCAGGTGCGCGCATCCAGATCGCGACCGATCGCATAGGTGCTGAGCTTGTCGTGGCCCTGCTGCTTCACCTTCTCGTTCTCGCTGCCACGCAGGATGTCGATCAGGTGGCCGACGCCGAAGCGCTGGCCGCTGCGGTAGACGCAGCTCAGCGCCTTCTGTGCCGGAATGGTCGCGTCCCACGAGGCCGGCGGTGTCAGGCAGTTGTCGCAGTTGCCGCAGGGCTGGGGGTAGGTCTCGCCGAAACCGGCCAGCAGCACCTGGCGGCGGCACTGCATGGATTCGCAGTAGCCCAGCAGATGGTCGAGCTTGGCCCGCTCCAGCTGCTTGCGCTCTTCGCCGGCCTCGGACTGCTCGATCATCTGCTTGAGCAGCACCACGTCGCCCAGGCCGTAGCACAGCCAGGCCTCGGCGGCCTCGCCATCGCGACCGGCGCGGCCGGTTTCCTGGTAGTAGCCTTCCATCGACTTGGGCAGGTCGGTATGCGCGACAAAGCGCACGTCCGGCTTGTCGATGCCCATGCCGAAGGCGATGGTGGCGCACATCACGATGCCGTCCTCGCGCAGGAAGCGGCGCTGGTTGTTCGCGCGCACGTCCGGCGGCAGGCCGGCGTGGTAGGGCAGGGCGTTGAAGCCCTGGCCGCAGAGGAATTCAGCGGTCTCCTCGACCTTGCGCCGCGACATGCAGTAGACGATGCCGGCCTCGCCACGGTGGCTGCGCAGGAAGTCGGTCAGCTGCTTGCGGGCGTTGTCCTTCTGCACCACGGTGTAGCGGATGTTGGGGCGGTCGAAGGAGCTGACGAAGTGGCGTGCTTCCTGCAGATCCAGGCGCTCGGCGATCTCGCGCTGGGTTGGCGGATCGGCGGTGGCGGTCAGCGCGATCCTCGGGATCTGCGGCCAGCGCTCGTGCAGCACGGTCAGCTGGCGGTATTCCGGGCGGAAGTCGTGGCCCCACTGCGACACGCAGTGTGCTTCGTCGATGGCGAACAGGGCGATCTGGCTGCGCGACAGCAGCGACAGGAAGCGACCGGTCAGCAGCCGCTCGGGAGCGACATAGAGCATGTCCAGCTCACCGGCGAGCAGTTCGCGCTCGACGCGGCCGGCAGTCTCGGCATCCAGGGTGGAATTCAGGTACTCGGCGCGCACGCCGAGCTGGCGCAGGGCTTCGACCTGGTCCTGCATCAGCGCGATCAGCGGCGAGATGACGATGCCGCAACCGTCACGCAGCAGGGCCGGGACCTGGTAGCACAGCGATTTGCCGCCGCCGGTGGGCATCAGCACCAGGGCATCGTGACCGGCAGCCACATGCTCCACGATGTCCTGCTGCGGACCACGGAAATCGTCGTAACCAAAGACGCGTTGGAGCAGGTCGTGCGCGGGACGGGAAGCCATCCGGTTAGTTTACCCCGGAGGGAGGGGTAGGGGTTCGGCAGGGCTGCGCCCTGCACCTGCTGCAAGCCAGTGCAACGTCAAAGGCAACAGCCGGCTCTGGGCTGTCTGCTTATTGGGCGGGGCGGTGTGGGCTTGCAGGACACGCCGTAAACCCGTCCTTGGGGGCTCGATGGCGCCATCCATGGCGCCAACGGTCCTGCAAGCCCACACCGCCCCACCCCCGACGGTTTCCGGTGACGGGGGGCCAGATCAATCCACGCCATGCGTGGATGAAAACTGTCAGAACTCGACAAACAAAATGGGGTCAGATCCGTTTTCCTGCGGAAAACGGATCTGACCCCAATGGCTTTGCCGGCAGATCGCGGAAAACTGCCGAAGGCGGGGTGGGTCCGGTGGCAGGGGTGTCCGCGGCATGGATGCCGCGGCCAAGCCCCCAAGGACGGGTTTACGGCGTCCCCTGCCACCGGACCCATCCCGCCTACCCACAGGAGGCCAGCTTTTGCTCTGGCTCTGGCCTTGGCTTTAAGGCCTCTGCGGGTGCAGGGCGCAGCCCTGCCGGGCCCCCCAACTCTTACTGCAGCAGCGAACGCAGCATCCAGGCGTACTTCTCGTGGGTCTGCAGCCGCTGGGTCATCAGATCCTCGGTCGGGGCGTCGTCTCCCTTGGCCGCCACCTCCAGCACTTCACGTGCCGTACGGCAGACTGCTTCGTTGGCGACCACCAACTGGCGTACCATTTCACGCCAGTCCGCGCTGTCGGTCAGGCCCGGTTCCTCGGCGATCGAGGTCAGCGCAGCGAATTCCCGGTAGGAGCCCGGGGCATTGAAGCCCAGCGCGCGGATGCGCTCGGCCACGTCGTCCAGTGCCGCCCACTGCTCGGTGTACTGCGTCTCGAACATGGTGTGCAGCGAGTTGAACATCGACCCGGTCACGTTCCAGTGGAAGTTGTGCGTCTTCAGGTAGAGCGTGAACGCATCGGCCTGGAAGCGCGACAGACCGTCGGCGATCTTCTTGCGGTCGCCCTGGGTGATCCCGATATCGATGTTCGGGGCCGACGGTGCCGCCGCTGCAAGCTTCTGCTTGCCGGTCTTGGCCTTGGTCGTGCTCTTGGTCTTCGCCATGGGGTTCCTCCTTGTGGAATCGTTGGCCTTCACAATAAACCGGTCGTGATGACTGGTCGCTATCAAAGTTTTGAACGAACCGATTGATGAACTCTATCGATAAAAATCCATCGTCCCGCCTGCGCCAACAGCGCGCCGCCATCGACGGCGCCATGAGCCGCGACCGGGGCCGTTTGCTGGGGATGCTCTCGCGTTGCCAGGCCAAGCCACAGGATGCGGCATTGGCCGCTACCTTCGAGCAGGCCTTGCAGGCGTCGGTGCAGCGCCGGCAGGTCCGGGCGCAGCAGCAGCCGTCCATTACTCTGGACCCGCAGCTGCCGATTGCGCGTGAAGCCGACGCCATCATCGGGCTGATCCGCGACCATCAGGTGGTGGTGATCGCTGGTGAAACCGGCTCGGGCAAGACCACCCAGCTGCCGAAACTGTGCCTGGCCGCAGGCCGTGGCCAGGCCGGCATGATCGGCTGCACCCAGCCGCGACGGATTGCCGCACGTGCGGTGGCAAGCCGCGTGGCGCAGGAACTGCAGAGCGAACTGGGCCAGCTGGTCGGCTACCAGGTGCGCTTCAACGACAAGGTCAGCGACGACAGCCGCATCAAGTTCATGACCGACGGCATCCTGCTGGCGGAGATCGCCAGTGACCGCTGGCTGTCGAACTACGACACGATCATCGTCGACGAGGCGCACGAACGCAGCCTCAACATCGATTTCCTGCTGGGCTACCTGAAGCAGCTGCTGCGCAAGCGCCCGGACCTGAAACTGATCGTCACCTCGGCCACCATCGATACCGAACGCTTCGCCCAGCATTTCGACAATGCGCCGGTGATCAGCGTCGAAGGCCGCACCTACCCGGTGGAAGTGCGCTATCGCGCGCTGGAAGGCGAGGGCGAAGACCAGGGCGAACGCACCGTCAACGACGCCATCGTGTCGGCCATCGACGAGATCACCCGCCTGGATGCGCGCGGCGACGTGCTGATCTTCCTGCCGGGCGAACGCGAGATCCGCGATGCGCACCAGTCGCTGGAGCGCCGCAAGTACCGCAACACCGAGGTGCTGCCGCTCTATGCGCGGCTGTCCAACCAGGACCAGGACCGGGTGTTCAATCCCGGGCCGAACCGGCGCATCGTGCTGGCCACCAACGTCGCGGAGACCTCGCTGACGGTGCCGCGCATCCGCTACGTGGTCGATCCGGGCTTTGCCCGCGTCAAGCGCTACAGTCCGCGCAACAAGCTGGACCGCCTGCACATCGAGCCGATCTCGCAGGCCAGCGCCAACCAGCGCAAGGGCCGCTGCGGCCGTATCGCCGAGGGCATCTGTTACCGCCTGTACGCCGAAGCCGATTTCCAGGCGCGGCCGGAGTTCACCGATCCGGAAATCCGCCGCTCCAGCCTGGCCGGGGTGATCCTGCGCATGCTGCAGCTGGGCCTGGGCCGCATCGAGGAGTTTCCGTTCCTGGAAGCGCCGGACGAGCGTGCGGTGGCCGATGGCTGGCAGCAGCTGACCGAACTGGGTGCGATCGACGCCGAGCGGCGCATGACCACCATCGGCAAGCAGATGGCACGCCTGCCGGTGGACGTGAAGCTGGCGCGCATGCTGGTCGCCGCGCAGGCCGCCGGCTGCCTGCGGCCGATGCTGGTGATCGCCTCGTTCCTGGGCATCCAGGACCCGCGCGAACGTCCGCCCGAAGCACGCGGTGCCGCCGACAGCGCGCATGCGCAGTTCGCCGATGGTCGTTCCGAGTTCGTTGGCGTGCTGCGCCTGTGGGATGCCTACCGGCAGGCCCATGAAGACCTGACCCAGTCCAAGCTGCGCGACTGGTGCGGCCGTCATTTCCTCGGCTTCCTGCGCATGCGCGAGTGGCGCGAGCTGCACCGCCAGCTGCGGCTGCTGTGCGAGGAACTGGGCTGGAAGGAAGAGGCCAACGAGGCGTCGATGGCGCCGTTGCTGGCCGGCAGCAGTGCGCCGGCGGCAGCGCGTGATGATGCCGCCGCAGTGAAGGCCACCCGTGGCCAGCTGCACCGCGCTGCACGCCTGGCCCGCGAAGGCAAGGCCGAAGCGGCGCCGACGCCGGTGGCCGTACGTGCACAGAAGGAGCAGGCACCGGCGGGCGGCGGCTTCAGCGAACGCGTGCGCGCGGCTGCCTACCAGACCCTGCACCGGGCGTTGGTGGCGGGCCTGCCGACGCAGATCGGGCACCGCACCGAGAAGGGCGATTTCCAGGCGCCACGCCAGCGCCGTTTCCTGCCGTTCCCCGGTTCGGCGCTGTCCAAGCGCCCGCCGCCGTGGTTGCTGGTGGCCAACCTGCTGGACACGCAGAAGGTCTGGGGCATGACCCTGGCCGCGATCGAGCCGGACTGGGTCATCGCCGAACTGCCGCACCTGCTGCTGCGCAAGCACTTCGACCCGCACTGGTCGCGCGCGCAGGGCCAGGTGCTGGCCTCCGAGCAGATCAGCCTGTTCGGCCTGGTGCTGGCACCGAAGAAGCCGGTGCACTACGGCCGCATCGCACCGGGCGAGGCGCACGACATCTTCGTGCGCCAGGCGCTGGTGACCGGCGAGATCAACACCCGCGCCAGCTTCGTGGCCGACAACCAGAAAGTGCTGGAGGTCGCCCGCGAGGAGGAAGCGAAGCTGCGCCGCGCCGGCATCGTGGCCGACGAGGACTGGCAGGCGCGCTGGTACCTGGACCGGGTGCCGCCGCAGATCCATTCGGCCGCAGGGCTGGATACCTGGTGGAAGGGGCTGGCGCCGGAACAGCGCAAGACCCTGCACTGGTCGCTGGTCGACCTGTTGCCGGGTGAGGGCAGCGAACAGGAGCGCTACCCGAAGTACCTGCCACTGGGCCAGGCGCGCCTGCCACTGCACTACCGCTTCGAGCCGGGTGCCGATGATGACGGCGTGACCCTGGACGTGCCGCTGCACCTGCTCAACGCGCTGGACCCGGTGCAGCTGGGCTGGCTGGCGCCGGGCTTCGTCGCCGACAAGGCCTCGGCACTCATCCGCAGCCTGCCCAAGGCGATGCGCCGCAACTACGTGCCGGCGCCGGACTTCGGTCGTGCGTTCTTCGAGGCATTCCCGCAGCCCAGCGCCGATGCCATCACTGGCGAACTGGCGCGCTTTTTGTCACGTGCCACCGGCGCGACGGTGACGGCGCTCGATTTCGAACCCGCTTCGATCGAACCGCACCTGCACATGAACCTGCGCCTGCGCGACGAGCACGGCAAGGTGCTGGCGACCTCGCGTGATCTCGATGCGTTGCGCGCGAAATTCGGCGGCCGTGCCGGCGATGCCTTCGCTGCACGCGCGGGGCGCGAGATGGCGGCCGATGGCCTGCGCACGTTCCCGGCCGCGCCGATTCCGCTGCAGGTGCCCGGTGAAGCCGGCGTTCCGGCCTATCCGGCGCTGCTGGACGAGGGCGACAGCGTGGCGCTGCGCATCTTCGCCGATCGCCAGCAGGCGCAGGAGGCCCACCCGCTGGGTGTGCGCCGGCTGCTGGAGATTGCCCTGGCCGAGAAGGTCAAGCAGGCGCGCAAGCAGCTGCCGGTGGGTGCCAAGACCGGCCTGCTGTATGCCGCGATCGAATCGCAGGAACGCCTGCGTGGAGACCTGGTGGATGCGGCGATGAACGCGGTGCTGGCCGAAGGCCTGGAAGACATCCGCGATGCGGCAGCCTTCGAGCAACGCCGCGAGCATGCGGCCAAGGCCCTGTTCGGCGAGGCGATGTCGCGGCTGAAACTGGCCGAGTCCATCCTGGCGCTGGTGGCGGAACTGAAGCCGATGCTGGAGGCGCCGTTGATGGGCTGGGCGCGCGGCAACCTGGACGACATGGAAGCGCAGCTGGCCGGGCTGATCCACCCCGGCTTCCTGCGCGACACGCCGGCCGACGCGCTGGCGCAGTACCCGCGCTACCTGAAGGCGATGATCCTGCGCACCGAGCGTGCCAAGCGTGATCCGCCGCGTGACCAGGCGCGCATGCTGGAACTGCACCCGTTCCTGGAGGCGCTGGAAGCGGGCGAGCAGCAGGGCCTGCGTGATCGCCCGCAATGGCAGGCGCTGCGTTGGGATCTGGAAGAGCTGCGGGTGTCGTTGTTCGCGCAGGAGCTGGGGGCACGCACCGGCATTTCGGCGAAGAAGCTGGCGCAGCGGGTGGCTGCACTTCGCCAGGCGTGAACGCGCGCCATGGTCGCCCCATCGGGCGACCATGGCCGCCGGGCATCGATCCGGCACGGCCGGAATGCCCGGGCGTTACTTGGTGCGACGAACCTTCGGTTGCACGTTCACCCCGTCCACCTTCATGTACCAGGCGCCCATCACACCTGGGCGCATGCTGACGTTCGGCGCTTCCTTGCGGCCACCGGAATAGTGCGTGGCGTCTATCTGCTCCCACTCCTGGCCGTTCTGCAGCACGTAGCGGCGGCCCTGGCCGAAGCCACGGAATTCGCCCTGCAGGGTGCTTTCGATCGGTTCGCTGCTGCCGAAGTCCAGGAAACCGCGGTTCTTCTTGATCACTTCCTGGCGGCCTTCTTCGCGCGCTGCGGCGACGGCCTGGGTGGTGGCCGCCTCGACCTTGCCCTGCAGCCAGCGGTTGAGCGTGGCCAGTTCAGCGGCGCTGAGCTTGTCCAGGCCGGCGGCCTTGAACTCGGCGGGCGACATCTGCTGCTGCAGGTCGCCCTCCACCACGCGCTGGGCCAGCGCAGGCGCGGACAGGGACAGCAACACGGCGGCACAGGCCAGCAGCCGTGGACGGACGCGCAGGGCAATCGAAGGCATGGCGGGTCTCTCCTGGATGTGTTGGCGAGTGTAGCGGCATGTCTTCATGCCGGGTGATGGTGGCCGCAGTGATTGTCCCTGAACGGCGCCGGCGCTAGTGTAGGGGCCTCTGTCTTGCCTGCTCGATGCTGTGAACCGCGCTTCCGTCCCTGGCCTGGATGCCTTGTTGAACCGTCCCTCGGCAGCGGTGCTGCCTGCTCCGCTGCGCCAGGCCCTGCGCGAGCATTGGGAAGCGCCGGATTGCGACCACCAGATGCGTGCCACCTGGTCGGTGCTGGGCGATACCCTCGATGCGCTGGCGATGCTCTCGGCCGACGAAGGCGCGGTGGTGGCAGCCTTGCTGTTTGACCTGCCGGGCCTGCGTGCCAGCCTGGACCAGCTGCCGCTGGGCAACCACAAGGCGGCGGTGATCGGCCTGCTCGACGGCCAGGATGCCGCCGATCCTGTGTGGGCACTGCATGCCGGCCGCGAGGCCGGGCGCAACAGCGAGGGCCTGCGCCGGCTGCTGCTGGCGATCATCCGCGACCTGCGCGTGGTGCCGATCCTGCTGGCGCGCCAGCTCGCGAGGATGCGCGCGGCCGACAAGCTGGACGACGAGCAACGCCGCGCGCTGGCCCAGCTGACCCGCGACATCCACGCGCCCCTGGCCAACCGCCTGGGCATCTGGCAGCTGAAGTGGGAGCTGGAGGACCTGGCGTTCCGCCACCTGGAACCGGAAACCTACCGCCGCATCGCCCGCGAGGTGGACGAAACCCGCATCGCCCGCGAGCGTTACGTCGAGAACGTCAAGAAGGTGCTGTCGCGCGAGCTGGTCGCCCAGGGCATCAAGGCCGAAGTCAGCGGCCGCCCGAAGCACATCTACAGCATCTGGCGGAAGATGCAGAAGAAGCGGCTGGCCTTCGACCAGCTGTATGACATCCGTGCGGTGCGCGTGATGGTCGACGACGTCGCCGCCTGCTACGCCGCGCTGGGCGTGGTGCACGCGCTGTGGGCGCCGGTACCAAGCGAGTTCGATGATTACATCGCACGCCCGAAGGCCAACGACTATCGCTCGCTGCATACCGCCGTGGTCGGCCCGGAAGGGCGCACCATCGAAGTGCAGATCCGTACCCATGAAATGCACTCGCAGGCCGAGCTGGGCGTGGCCGCGCACTGGAAGTACAAGGAAGGCGGCAAGGGCGCGGAGAAGTCCTTCGATCGCAAGATCACCTGGATGCGCCAGCTGCTGGAGCAGGCGCAGGACGGGCAGGGCAATGAACTGGCCGGGGCGCTCGATGCCGAGCTGACCGAGGACCGGGTCTATGCGCTGAGCCCGAAGGACGAGGTGCTGGACCTGCCGCAGGGCGCTACGCCGCTCGATTTCGCCTACCAGGTGCACACCATGGTCGGGCACCGCTGCCGCGGCGCCAAGGTCAACGGCCGTATCGTGCCGCTGACCTATCGCCTGCGCAGCGGCGACCGCGTCGAAATCCTGACCGGCAAGGAGGCCGACCCGCGCCGCGACTGGCTGATGCCGGCCAATGGCTTCCTGGCCAGCAACCGCTCGCGCGAGAAGGTGCGCAGCTGGTTCCACAAGCTGGACCGCGCGCGCAACGTGCAGGCCGGTCGCGAGCTGCTCGAGCGCGAGCTGAAGCGGCTGGGCCTGCAGCACTCGGACCTGGCCATCGCGGCCAAGAAATTCCATGCCGACAGCGTCGATGACCTGTACATCCAGGTGGCGCTGGGCGATACCGGCCCGAACCAGGTCAGCCGGACGTTGCTGGAGGCGGAACGTGCCGCCAGCCAGCCCGCGCCCGCGCCGACCCTGCCGCGGCCGACCGCGCGCCGCGAGAACCTGGGCAAGTCCAAGTTCACCGTGCAGGGCGTGGGCAACCTGCTGGTGCAGCTGGCACGCTGCTGCCAGCCGGTGGCCGGCGAGCCGATCGTCGGCTACCTGACCCGTAGCCGTGGTGTCACTGTGCATCGTGCAGACTGTGCCGCGCTGGCCCGGCTGGCCGCCGCCAGCCCGCAGCGCATCCTGCCGGTGGAGTGGGGCCAGGCCGGTGGCGGCTACGAAGTGGACGTGGTGGTAGACGCGGTCGACCGCCGCTGGTTGCTGAAGGACATCACCAACCTGATCGCCCAGGAAGACGCCTACGTGCTCGACATCCACAGTGACAACGTGCGCAACAGTGGCCGTGCCCATCTGCGGCTGCGGCTGAAGGTCAGCGACTACGGGCAGTTGTCGACGCTGCTGGGCAAGCTTGATGCGCTGCCGGGCGTGAGCGAGGCGCGTCGCCTCGGCTGAGCTTCACGCTGCCCCGGCTACCCTGCACGCATGGAACGCGAGCCCCCGCATCGCCCGCATGGCGCTGAACATCCTGCGCTGGACCGCGTCCGTCGCGAGGGCCGCTGGTGGTGGCTGCAGGCACGCCATGCGCGCCGGGTCTGGCGCTGGGCGCTGCTTGCGGCGCTGGCCGTGTTCGTGCTGCTGGTCCTGCTGCGCAAGCCGCTGGCCGACTGGTTCTGGGATGAGCCGCAGATCGAACAGCTGCTGGCCGAGGGGGATCGTGCGCTGGCCGCCGGTCGTTTGAGCGATGCCGATGGCAGTGGTGCGCGCGAGCGCTACCAGGCGGTGCTGGCGCTGGACGGTGATCGCCCGCAGGCGCGCCAGGGCCTGGCCAATACCGGCGCGGCAGCGCTGCAACAGGCGCGCGATCGCCTGCACGCCGGTGACCTGGACGGCAGCGCGCAGGCACTGGCACTGGCCCGTGAGCTGCAGGTGCCGCAGGGCGAAGCCGATGCGGTCGCCCGCCAGCTGCAGGCGCGACGCAGTGCCGGAGCCGGTATTGGTGCGTTGTTGGCCCAGGCGCGCAACGCGTTCGCGGCCGGACGCCTGGATGATGGCGACAGCAGTGCGTTGCCCTTGTTCCAGCGCATCCTTGCCCTGCAGCCGGACAACCTGCCGGCGCTGGAAGGTCGCGAAGATGCGCTGAGCGACCTGCTGCTGCAGGCGCGCACGCTGGCAGGGCGCGGAGAGCTGGCCGAGGCGGCCGCGATCCTGCGTCGTGCCCGCCAGTTCGATGCCGGTCATGCCGATCTGCCGGCCAGCGAGGAAGCCCTGGCGCGCGCGGTGGACCAGCGCCTGCAGCAGGCGCAGCGGGCACTGCAACGACAGCAGCTGGACGCCGCGGCCCAGGGTTTCCTGGCAGTGCTTGCGGTGGCGGCCGATGATCCCAATGCCCAGCGGGGGCGTGAGCAGGCGCTGCAGGCGGTGGTGGTGCGCAGCCAGACATCCGCCGACGACTTCCAGTTCGATGCGGCGCAACGCGATGCAGCCCTGGCGGCGGAGCTGGGCGCTTCGCAGGCAATCCGGCAACAACTGGCACAGCGCCTGCAGCGTGCGCGCCAGGCGCAACAGGCCCTGCAGCAGCCCGCGATCAGTACGGCGCAGCGCGAACGCCAGCTGCGCGACCACCTGCGCAAGATCGAGCGTGCCGAACGTGCAGGGCAGTGGATCAGCCCACCGGGGCACAGCGCGTTCGACGCACTGCGCGAAGCCCAGTCACTGGCCCCCCGCGACACGCGGGTGAAGGCTGCCGCAGCACGCCTGCTGCCCGCCAGTCGCCGCTGCTTCGACGACAATCTGCGGCAGAACCGGGTACAGGCGGCGGGTGCCTGCCTGCAGGCCTGGCAGACGCTGTCACCGACCGCAGCGGGCCTGCCCTCGGCGCGGCTGCGGCTGGCCCAGCGCTGGCTGGCGATCGGCAGCGAACGGCTCGGCAATGGCGACCTGGCCTTTGCCGCGCACGCTGCCGAACAGGCGCGGTTGCTGCAACCGGACCTGGCCGAACTGCCGGCGTTCGAAGACCGCCTGCGTCGCGCCGGTGGACGGGCGGACTAGGCGAAGAACACCCGCTGCACGGTCGCGCGGGCGGCATCAAGTGAGAAATGCTGGGCGACGTTGGCCAGGCCGGCATCGGACAACTGCTGCCACAGCTGTGGATCCTGGTACAGGCGGATCACCGCATCGGCGAAACCGACAGCGTCATCGGCCACCAGCACGTCCTGGCCGGGATGCAGGTGCATGCCTTCCACGGCGCAGGTGGTACCGACCACCGGCTGGCCATGGGCCATGCTCAGGTTGATCTTGCCCTTCACGCCGGCGCCGAACCGCAGCGGCGCAATGGCGATGCGCGCGCCGTCCATGTAGGGCGTGATGTCTTCGACGAACCCGTGCATCTGCACACCGGGCTGGCGTGCGGCCAGTGCCAGCAACGACTCCGGCGCCGCGGCGCCGATGCAGTGCAGGCGCACTTCCGGCAACCGGGCGCGGATGCGGGCAAAGACCTCGCCGATGAACCATTCCATGCCGTCCAGGTTCGGCGGATGACGGAAGCCGCCGACAAACACCAGGTCGCGCCGCTGCTCGAATACGGCGCCGGCACCGGCGACCTCATGCAGGTTGGAGATCAGCTCCACCCGTACCTGCGGCGCATCGGACTGCAGCTGCTCCCGTTCGGCCGCACTGACCAGCACGGTGATGTCGCACTGCTCCATCACGGCCAGTTCGCTGCTGCGGGTACGTTCCGCTGCACGCAGCAGGGTTGCGTCGCCGGCCACTTCGGCACCGCGGCGTTCGCGCAGGTAGTGCAGGTCGACGGTGTCGAACACGGTCCGTGCCTGCGGTGCATAGCGCTTGAGCAGCGGCAGGCATTCGTGGGCGACGTGGTGACGCACCAGCATTGCCACGTCGAAACGCGATCCGTGGCTGCGCAGCCAGCCGGCTACGCTGTCCAGGAAGGGCGCGTACCAGACTTCCACGCCCATCCGTTGCAGCGCTTCGGTGGCCGCACCGGCGTGCTCGCGCCGGGTCGGTACGAACACAACGTGGGCGCCGCCCTGCAGCAGCAGGCGGATCAGATTGACCTGGCGCAGTGACCCGGAATCGCGATCCGGTTGCGGTACTTCCTCGTCCAGGATCAGCACCTGGCGCCGGCCGCGCAGCAGCAGCGCCGGAGACGGCACTTCGCCGACCGCCGGATGACGGCCCAGTTCGGTGGCCCAGCGGGCGGCGAAGATGGCCTGGTTGCGTACCTGGTAGGCCTTCACCCCGCTGCCGGTGTCGGTACCGTTGCTGGTGCCTTCGTCGTGGATCACCCGGCTGGCCGGCTGCACCAGCACGCGCAGGCCGTGTGCACGCACGCGGAAGGCCAGGTCGGTGTCCTCGTAGTAGGCCGGCTTGTAGCGGGTGTCGAAGCCGTCCAGCTGCTGCCAGAGGGCGCGTGGCAGCATCAGCGCCGCGCCCGAGCAGTAGTCGACGTCGCGCAGGCTGGCAAAGCGCGGATCATCGGCGGCCTCGAAGCGGCCGTAGCTCCAGCCACTGCCATCGGCGAAGATCACCCCGCCCGACTCCTGCAGGCGGCCATCCGGGTACAGCAGCTGGCTGCCGACCAGGCCGGCGTCGGGCACGCTGCCGAAGGTGTCCAGCAGGGCGTCGAGCCAGCCCGGCTGCGGCACCGTATCGTTGTTCAGCAGTACCACGTAGCGGCCGCGTGCGCGCGATACACCGTCATTGCAGGCTTCAATGAAGCCGCCGTTGTGCGCACGCACTTCATAGCGCAGCCCGGCCACCTGCGGCATCCACTGCACGGTGGCATCGCTGCTGCCGTCATCCACTACCAGGATCTCGCACGCGGCGGCCGGCGGGTGCGCCGCCAGGGCGCGCAGGCAGGCCACGGTGTGGGCGACGTGGTTGTAGACCGGGATGACGATGCTCACCTCCGGCGACTCGCTGAACGGCACCGTGAAGGGGGCGAAATCCTGCGCTGGCGGCAGGAACAGTGGCGTGCGCGGGGCGGGGACGGCGCGCTGGGCATGCACGCGGATGCGTTGCCAGGTGGCACGCCAGCCACGGGTGCGCAGGCTTGCCAGGCTCCGGCGGGCCAGGCCCGACAGGCGGTTGATCAGGTATCGGATCTCGGCCAGGGACATCGCCATCCGGTTGCAACTCCAGCTTAAGCAGGGGAACCCGGGAGAATTCGCCAGCCGCAGCGGCTGGGGTAGACTCGCCAGACCCTACATTCTCGCATTCCCGTGCCCCGACGCTACGATTCCGACGACATCGACGATTCCGACGACGACCAGCAGGACAACGGTCCGCTGTGGCGGCGCCGGCTGATCACCTGGAGCATGGCTGCGGTCGCGTTGGGATTGGGTTTCCTCATTCCCTATACGCTGTACCTGAACCAACAGGTGACCCAGCGTTTCGGTGAACTGCGCTGGCAGATCCCGACGCGCGTGTACGCGCGCCCGCTGGTGCTCACCCCCGGCAAGGCGATGGATGCGTCTACGCTGAAGACCGAGCTGGCCGCCTCTGCCTACCGCGATGACGGGCAGGGCAAGGAGCCGGCCACCTATGCGGTGAACGGCGGGCGCTTCGTCATCTCCAGCCGCGGCTTCAACGACGTTGACGGCCGGGTGGCCCCGCGCCGGGTGGAGCTGTCGCTGGCCGATGGCGGCGTGGCCTCGCTGCGCGACGCCGACAACCGCAAGGCGCTGAAGGCCGCGCGGCTGGATCCGGCGCGCATCGCCACCCTGTACGGCCAGAAGCAGGAAGAGCGCCGCCTGATCCGCATGGACGAGGCGCCGGACCTGCTGGTGACTGGCCTGCAGGCGGTGGAGGACAAGGACTTCAACCGCCACCACGGCATCGACCTGTCCGGCATCGCGCGCGCGGTGTGGGTGACGATCCGTTCCGGTGGCCAGAGCCGCCAGGGCGCTTCGACGCTGACCCAGCAGCTGGCCCGCAGCGGCCTGCTCGGCATCGGCAAGGAGCAGACGGTCACCCGCAAGTTCAATGAGGTGCTGTACGCACTGATCATGGAAGCGCGTTATGACAAGCGCACCATCTTCGAGGCCTATCTCAACCAGGTGTACCTGGGCCAGCGCGGCAGCCAGGCGATCCATGGCATGTCCTCCGGCGCCGAGTTCTGGTTCGGCCGTGACCTGCAGTCGCTGGAGACCGAGCAGATCGCACTGCTGATCGGCCTGGTCAAGGGGCCGTCCTGCTACGACCCGCGGCGCAACCCGGAGCGCGCGCTGGATCGCCGCAACTTCGTGCTGGGCAAGCTGCACGAGGCCACGCTGATCGACGATGCCGAGTACCAGCGCGCGCTGAAGGCACCGCTGGGCGTGCCCAAGACGCCGGGCCTGGTGGCAGCCAACCGCTTCCCGGCCTACGTTGACCTGGTCCGCCGCCAGCTCGGCCATGACTATCCGGAATCGGCGCTGCAGGGCGCGGGCCTGAGCGTGATGACCGGCATGTCGCCGTCCGCGCAGGCCTATGCCGAAGGCGCGGTGACCCGCACCATCAAGTCGCTGGAAAGCAAGCGCCGCCCCGAGCTGCAGGCCGGCATGGTGCTGACCGACGTGCACAACGGCGACGTGCTGGCGGTGATCGGCAGCCGCGAGGTGTCCGAGGTCGGCTTCAACCGCGCGATCGAGGCGCAGCGTCCGGTCGGTTCGCTGCTCAAGCCGTTCGTCTACCTGCTGGCCCTGGCGCAGCCGGACCGTTACTCGCTGGCCAGCTGGGTGGATGATTCGCCGGTGACGGTGCAGCTCGGCCGCGGCCGCAACTGGAGTCCCGGCAACGCGGACAACCGCAGCCACGGCACGGTGCGCCTGATCGACGCACTGGCGCATTCCTACAACCAGGCCACGGTGCGCGTGGGCATGCAGGTCGGCCCGGAGCGCGTGACCCAGCTGATCCATGTCCTGGCCGGCATCAAGGCTGACGCCAACCCGGCGGTGATCCTCGGCTCGACCGACCAGAGCCCGTACGCGATGGCGCAGCTGTATCAGTTCCTGGCGTCCGGCGGCGAGATCCAGCCGCTGCACGCGGTGCGTGGCGTGCTCGATCCGCAGGGCAAGCTGCTCAAGCGGTACGACAAGACCCCGGCACCGGCGCAGGAAGGCGACTCGATTGCCGCCAACCTGATCAGTGTCGGCCTGCAGCAGGTGGTCGCCAGCGGTACCGCGCAGCGGCTCAATGCCGATGGCCTCGGCCGCCTGCAGCCCGCCGGCAAGACCGGCACCACCAACGATGGCCGTGACAGCTGGTATGCCGGCTACACCGGTGATCACCTGGCAGTGATCTGGATCGGCAACGACCAGAACGCGCAGGCCGGCCTGTATGGCGCCACCGGCGCGATGCGGGTCTGGTCGGGCATCTTCCAGCGCCTGCCGAGCGCGCCGCTGCGGGTCAGCAACAAGGGCCTGGACTGGCAGTCGGTGGCTCCCACCGGCCTCAACAGCACCGATGAAGGCTGCCCCGGCGCGCGTCGTTTCCCGTTCGTGGTGGGCTATGCGCCTGCCTATGCGCCGTGCGCGCCGGCCGCGTCGCCGGAGGGGCAGGGCGAGGCCGACGGCGAGGGCGGTGGCTGGCGCAGCTGGTTCGGCCTGGACCGCAAGCCGGAAGCGCCTGCCGAACCTGCCGCGGCACCTGCCGCCGCCACTCCTCCCCCGAGCCGATGATGCCGATGAACATGCGATCCCTGCTGCAGCCCCTGGCCCTGACCGGCCTCAGCCTGGCCCTGGCCGCCTGCGTGAGCAGCGCACCACCGGTGGTCAAGCCGGTCGATACCACCACGCCGGCGCAGCGCCTGGCTGCGGTGGATGCTGCAGCGGGTCCGGACGACAAGGAATTGTCGGTACAGCCGCTGCGTGATTCGCAGGTGGAAGATCTGCGGGTAACCGCACTGGCACAACGCCAGGCGAACGACCTGGCCGGCGCGGCCAGCAGCCTGGACCACGCGCTGGAGATCGTGGCGGGTGACCCGGCAGTGCTGCAGGAACGTGCCGAACTGGCGCTGCTGCAGGGCCAGTGGGCGCAGGCGGAGACGTTCGCGCGCAAGGCGGTGGATCTGGGCTCGAAGACCGGGCCGCTGTGCCGCCGGCATTGGGCGACGATCGAGCAGTCGCGCCTGGCGCGGGGCGAGAAGGAGAATGCGGTGTCGGCGCATGCGCAGATTGAGGGCTGCACGGTGCCGGGGATCAAGCGGTACTGAATTTCCAGCCAACGGCGCAGCCCCTCGTGGCTGTGGGTTGGTCGCTGAAGCCAGAAGCAAAAGCCGCGCTTGGCCGCGGCATCCATGCCGCGGACACCCCCGCGAACCCACCCCGCCCGACCTCTGACAGTTTCCGTGTGCGTCCAGCCACGGAAAAGAAAAAGAAAATCAAAAGCGGGTCGCGCGCTGCGCGCACTCGTTGTGGGGTCGGATCCGTTTTCCGCAGGAAAACGGATCCGACCCCTTCTTGTTTCCGTTCCACCCACCGCTTCTGAAAGGGCAGTCGAGCAAGCTCGACGCGACGCCGCGCGTGCATCCGTCACTGGGAAACTGTCGAGGGTGGGGCGGGAGGGGCAGGCAGGACCGTTGGCGCCATGGATGGCGCCATCGAGCCCCCATGGATGGGTTTACGGCGTGTCCTGCCTGCCCCTCCCGCCCCGCCAAACACGCAGCAACCCAGAGCCATGAAACACGCTGTTGCTGTTGCCTTTGCCTGCGCTCTGGCTTGAAACGGGTGCCGGGCAGCGCCCGGCCGGGTATCCTTTCCCTCTGATGTCCGACCTTGTCCATGCCAGCCGCGAAGCCCTCAGCGAAGGCGGCGCGCTCGCCTCGCATCTGGATGCCTTTGTCCCGCGTCCGGCACAGCTCCACCTGACCGACGCCATCGCCGAAGCGCTGCAGCAGCGCGACCTGCTGCTGGCCGAGGCCGGTACAGGCACCGGCAAGACCTTCGCCTATCTGGTGCCGGTGCTGCTGTCCGGGCTGCGCACCATCATCTCCACCGGTACCCGCGCGTTGCAGGACCAGCTCTACCACCGCGATCTGCCGCGCGTGCGCCAGGCACTGGGCGTTGGCCTGCGCAGCGCGCTGCTGAAGGGGCGCGCGAATTACCTGTGCCGCTACCGCCTGCAGCAGGCGCGGGGCGAACCGCGTTTTTCCAGCCCGGAGCAGGCTGCGCAGTTCCAGCGCATCCTGGCCTGGTCCGGCCGTTCGGAGTTCGGTGACATCGCCGAACTGGAAGGCCTGGCCGATGACTCGCCGCTTCTGCCGATGGTCACTTCCACGGTCGACAACTGCCTGGGTACCGATTGCCCGTTCTGGGACGACTGCTTCGTGGTGCGCGCGCGCCAACGTGCGCAGGCCGCCGACGTGGTGGTGGTCAACCACCACCTGCTGCTGGCCGACCTGGCACTGAAACAGGACGGCTTCGGTGAGTTGCTGCCGGGGGCGCAGGCCTTTGTCATCGACGAGGCGCATCAGCTGCCCGAGTTGGCCGCGCAGTTTTTCGGCGAAGGCTTCGGCATGCGCCCGTGGCAGGAACTCGGCCGCGACTGCCTGGCCGAGGCGCGCGGCGTAGGCGGCGCGCAGTCGGCCCTGCAGGAACCGGTCGACCAGTTGCAGCAGGCGTTGCTGGCGCTGCGCTCGGCGATGGAGGGGCTGCCGCCACGGGGTACGCAGTGGCGTGCGCTGGCGATGCCACAGGTGCGCGATGGATTCGATACGGTGATGGCCGGCCTGGTGACGCTGGAGCAGGCACTGCAACCGCTGCGCGAGGCGGCGGCGGGTCTGGATGCCTGTCATGCCCGGGCACGCGAGGCGGTGTCGCGGCTGCAGCGCTGGCTGGGCGATGATGAGCCCACCCTCGATTTCGATACCGATCCGGCGGAGACCCCCCGTGCCGCCGATGTGCTCTGGTATGAGCTCACCCCGCGTGGTTTCCGCTGCCAGCGCACGCCGATGGATGTGTCCGGCCCGCTGCGCGAGCATCGCGAGCGCAGCCGCGCGGCATGGATCTTCACCTCGGCCACGCTGACCGTGGGCGGTGGCTTCGACCACATCGCCACGCGCCTGGGCCTGGACGATCCGCACACGCTGGTCCAGCCGAGCCCGTTCAACTGGCCCGAGCAGGCGTTGTGCTACCTGCCCGAAGGCCTGCCCGATCCGGCGGCGCGCGGGTTTGGCACCGCGCTGATCCAGACCTTGCGGCCGGTGTTGCAGGCCTCGCAGGGCAGGGCGTTCCTGTTGTTCGCCTCGCACCGTGCATTGCGCGAGGCCGCCGAGGCACTGCGCGACGGGCCGTGGCCGTTGTTCGTGCAGGGCGAGGCGCCACGCGCAGCGCTGCTGCAGCGTTTCCGCGAATCGGGCAATGGCGTGCTGCTGGGCTCGGCCAGTTTCCGCGAGGGCGTGGACGTGGTCGGCGAAGCGCTGAGCGTGGTGATGATCGACAAGCTGCCGTTCGCGGCACCGGATGACCCGGTATACGAGGCGCGGCTGGAGGCGATCCGCAGCCAGGGGGGCAACCCGTTCCGCGACGAGCAGCTGCCGCAGGCGGTGATCGCCCTGAAGCAGGGCGTTGGCCGCCTGATCCGCAGCGAAAGCGACCGGGGCGTGCTGGTCCTGTGCGATCCGCGCCTGCTCAACCGTGGCTATGGCCGGGTCTTTCTTGAGTCGCTGCCGCCGTTCCGGCGCACCCGCAGCCTGGCCGATGTGCAGGCCTTCTTTAGGCCACAATGGCTGCCCGTGGCCGATGATGCGGCTGCCCCGGCCGCCGTTGCGGCGGGCCCGGAGCCTGCTCCCGGTGCCACGTTCCCCTTGTTCTGACCTGATCCAATGAAACTGCTTGCCTTTGAAACCGCCACCGAAGCCTGTTCCGTTGCCCTGCATGTCGATGGGCAGGTCCTGGAACGCTTCGAGATCGCCCCGCGCCGGCACGCCGAGTTGAGCCTGCCGTGGGCCGAGGCGCTGCTGGCCGACGCCGGCATCAGCCGTCGCCAGCTTGATGGCATCGCCCTCAGTCGCGGTCCGGGTGCGTTCACGGGCGTGCGCCTGGCGATTGCCATTGCCCAGGGCATCGCACTGGCACTGGACCGCCCGCTGCTGCCGGTCTCGACGCTGCAGGTGTTGGCGCTGCGCGCACCGGCGGAAGAAACGCAGATCCTGTCGGCGATCGATGCGCGGATGGGCGAACTCTACGTCGCCCGCTTCGAGCGCGTGGACGGCCTGCCGGTCGCGCGCGATGCCGAGCGCGTCTGCGCGCCGGCAGCGGTGGCGCTGCCGGAAGGGCTGTCGGCCTACGGTGTCGGTACCGGGTTCGCCGCAGCCGAGGGTGCGCTGGTCGCGCAGCTCGGTACAGGTTTGCGCGGATTCGACGCCACGGCATTGCCGCGTGCGTCGGACGTGCTCGCACTGGCGGTGCCGGCGTTCGCGCGCGGCGAAGCCATTGCACCGGAGAAGGTCGAGCCGGCCTACCTGCGCGACAACGTGGCACTGACCCTGGTCGAGCAGCAGGCCGCGCGCGAGGCGAAGGCGAAGGCCAACGGCTGAGCCCCTCGTGGCGGGGTTGGTTGATCGCATAAACCCAAAGCCGCGCTTGGCCGGGCGGGGTGGGTTCGCGGGGGACGCCGTAAACCCCGCTCCGCGGTCCGGCCCAGCCGCTGGCGGCTGTGCGTTCGGGCGCTTGCGAAGCAGTGCTTCGCAAGCAAAGCGCCCTCACCCATGGGGGCTTGGCCGCGGCATCCATGCCGCGGACACCCCCGCGAACCCACCCCGCCCGACCTCTGACAGTTTCCGTGTGCGTCCGCCACGGAAAATCAAAAGAAAATCAAAGTCAACAGCGGATCGCTTCGCTCGCATCCACGCGTAGCGTGGATGTGTGTCGACCAAGGTCGACACCTACCAACAGCAATGATGCGTCGGGATCTGTCAGAGGCGGGGCGGTATGGGCTTGCAAGACCGTTGGCGCCATGGATGGCGCCATCGAGCCCCCAGGGACGGGGTTTACGGCGTGTCCTGCAAGCCCATACCGCCCCGCCAAACCCAATATCCCGACCGCTGCTGTTGATGTTGACTTTGACTTTGCTTCCAGCGGGTCCCGGGCCGCAGGCCCGGGCAACAAACCCCTACCGGTCGTCGTGCAGGGTGCCACCCGGCAGGAACACCCAGGTGCGGGTGACCTGCAGGATGTCGATCTCGTCCTCGGTCTTCGGCAGCGGCGGGAATGGCTGCGCAAGCTGCACCACCCGCAGCGCCGCCTCATCCAGCAACGGCGTCCCGCTTGAACGCAGGATCCGGCTGCTTTCCACGCTGCCATCGCGGCGCACGCCCACGCTGATCACCACCTGGCCGCCGAGCCGGCGCTGCCGGGCCTCGTCCGGGTAATTCAGGTTGCCGACGCGCTCGGCGCGGTCGACCCAGGCGCGCAGGTAATTGGCGTAGGCATATTCGCGCGTGCTGGCCGACACGAACTTGCGGTTCGGGCGCTTGGCGTACTGCGCCGAGCGCAGATGCACCTCGGCCGCCAGCCGCGCCATCTCGGCATCACGCTGCTCGCGTGCCGTCAGCGGTGCATCCGGTTCCGGCTGCTCCGGTGTCGGGCGCGCCTGCGCCTGGGCCACTGCCTCTTCGCCGTTGCGGCTGCTGACCACCCGCGCCTGCGGCGGGGGCGCCGGCGCGGCCGATTGCTGCTGTTGCGGCACCGGGCTCAGCCCCGCCTGGGCCTGCGGAACGATGCCGGCCTGGTTGTCGCGCGGGCGCTGCGCACGGTCGTGCTCGCCGCCACCTTCCTGGCTGGCGGCGGCAAGGAAATCGGCCTGCTTCGGGGTCAGTGCGGTGCGGGTCTGGCTGAAGATCACCTCCAGCGTCGGCACCAGTGGTGCGTCGCCTTTCACCGCAAAACCCACGCCCAGGATCAGCAGGGCGTGGACCACGATCGACAGCGCGATGGTCGCGCCCAGCCGTTGCGCTTCGCGCGCCGGCGGGGGCAGGACGGCAGGTGCGGCCGCCATCAGCGCAGGCCGGCCTCGAGCGCGTCGAACAGGGTGCCGGCGATGTTCAGGCCGTACTGCGCGTCGAGCTCGCGCACGCAGGTCGGGCTGGTCACGTTGACCTCGGTCAGGTAATCGCCGATCACGTCCAGGCCGACGAAGCGCATGCCACGGCGCTTCATCTCCGGGCCAACCTGGCCGGCGATCCAGCGGTCACGCTCGCTCAGCGGGCGCCCTTCGCCACGGCCGCCAGCCGCCAGGTTGCCGCGGAACTCGTCACCCTGGGGAATGCGCGCCAGGCAGTAGTCGACCGGTTCGCCGTCGACCAGCAGGATGCGCTTGTCGCCGGCCGTGATGTCGGGAATGAACTTCTGGGCCAGCGCCAGCTTGCGGCCGCCGTCGGTCAGGGTTTCCAGGATCACGTTCAGGTTCGGATCGCCCTGGCCGCTGCGGAAGATCGAGCGGCCGCCCATCCCATCCAGCGGCTTCAGCACGGCCTGGCCGTGCTCCAGCGCGAAGGCCTTCAATGCCTTGGCATCGCGGCTGACCAGGGTCGGCGGGCAGCACTGCGGGAACAGCAGGGCGGCCAGCTTCTCGTTGTAGTCGCGCAGGCCCTGCGGGTTGTTGACCACGCAGGCGCCGGCAGCGGCAGCCACGTCCAGCACCTGCGTGTCGTAGATGTACTCGGCGTCGACGGGCGGGTCCTTGCGCATCAGCACGATCTGGCCGGGACCGAACGCGGTACGGCTGAACGCGCCCAGCTCATACCAGCCGGCCGGGTCGTCGCGCACCTGCAGCGGTGCGGTCTGGGCCACCGCCACGCCACCTTCCAGGGCCAGCCCGCCGGGCCGCACGTAGTGCAGGGCATGGCCACGGCGCTGGGCTTCCAGCAACATGGCGAAGGTGGTGTCCTTGGCGATCTTGATGTGGGCGATGGGGTCCATCACCACGATGACGTTCAACGGCATGGGCGCACCTGTCAGGCAAGGCGTTGATGGTAGCGGCAACGCCGGCCGTGCGCCTCCCCGCCGTAGTGCAACGCAGCGTCCGCCTGCCGGCAGCGCAGTCATTGCGAACCCGGTCACGTTCAGCCCGGTGCTACCCCCTGCGCGGCAGGCCGGCCTTGAAGCGGGCGCGGGAAGTGCGATATAGATACGCTTTCGCAGCGGCTCCCGCCAGAGATTGGGCCGTGCGCTTGGGGATAGGCAATGACTGAAAACACGACTGCGGGCGGGGAACTCGCAGGACTCCGGGTGATGGTCATCGATGATTCGAAGACCATCCGCAGGACTGCGGAAACGCTGCTCAAGCGCGAAGGCTGCGAGGTGGTCACCGCCACCGACGGCTTCGAAGCGCTTGCCAAGATCGCAGACCAGCAGCCGCAGATCATCTTCGTCGACATCATGATGCCGCGCCTGGATGGCTACCAGACCTGTGCGCTGATCAAGGGCAACCAGCTGTTCAAGGCGACCCCGGTGATCATGCTGTCGTCCAAGGATGGTCTGTTCGACAAGGCGCGGGGGCGCATCGTCGGCTCGGAGCAATACCTGACCAAGCCTTTCACGCGCGAAGAACTGCTGGGTGCCATCCGCACATACGTCAACGCCTGACCAGGGGGGAAAGGCACAATGGCTCGTATCGTCCTGATCGAGGATTCACCGACCGACCGCGCGGTGTTCACCCAGTGGCTGCGCCGTGCCGGCCACGAGGTGCTGGAAGCGGACAACGCCGAGGATGGCCTGCAGCTGGTCCGCGACCAGGTGCCGCAGCTGGTGCTGATGGACGTGGTCCTGCCCGGCATGAGCGGGTTCCAGGCCACCCGGGCGATGGCCCGCGATGCGGCGATCAAGCACATCCCGGTGATCATCGTCAGCACCAAGGCGATGGAAACCGACAAGGCCTGGGGCCTGCGGCAGGGCGCAGCCGATTACATCGTCAAGCCGCCGCGCGAGGATGAACTGATCGCGCGGATCAACGAACTGGTGGCCTGATGCGCTCGCCCTTCGACATCCTTGAAGCCTACGAACGACGCAGCCTGGCCCATGCAGTGCAGCTGCCCGGGCGGCAGTTCGCCCAGGACCTGTGGCGTGGCGTCGGTTACCGCGTCGGCCAGCGCCGGCTGGTGTCCGATTTCCGCGAAGTGGTGGAAATCGTGCCGATGCCGCCGGTGACCCCGGTGCCCTGCGCGCAGCCCTGGCTGCTGGGCGTGGGCAACCTGCGTGGCAACCTGTTTCCGGTGGTCGACCTGAAGTACTTCCTGGAAGGCACGCGCACCGTGCAGCAGGAAGGCCAGCGCGTGCTGATCATGCGCCAGGCTGGCGGCGACGTCGCACTGACCATCGATGAACTGTTCGGCCAGCGCAGCTTCGAGCTGGACCAGCAGATCGACGCGGGCACGTTGGCCGAAGGCCGCTACGGCCATTTCGTTGACCGTGCCTTCCATGCCGACGGCCATGACTGGGGCGTGTTCTCGCTCTCGCTGCTGTCGCGCACCCCTGAATTCCGGCAAGCCGCGGCCTGAGGCCGGGCATCGCCCCCTGCATTGAAGATCGAGGTTGAACGATGAGTACTGCTTCGGACGCCACCAAGACCGGCAAGCTGCGGCTGGGCGGCAGCAACCTCTGGCTGTTCCTGCTGCTGGCATCGATGATCCTGTTCGGCGTCAACACCGGCGTCGCCACCTGGCAGGGCAGCCGCCTTGCCGACGCCGGCTCCAAGGCCGCCGACCTGCAGGTGCTGTCGCAGCAGCTGGCCAACCAGGGACGTGACGCGGTCGGCGGCAACGCCCAGGCCTTCACCGCCTTCAAGGCCACCCGCAACGCGATCGAACAGAACGTGTCGACGCTGCAGGGCCGCTATGGCAAGGAGCCGGGCGTGTCCGGCGCCATCGCCACCCTGGGCGAAACCTGGGCGCCGCTGGGCAAGCAGGCCGGGCAGCTGGTGGCCAGCGAGCCGGCGGTGCTGGCGCTGGCCGGCAATGCCAACAACTTCACCGGCGCGGTACCGGGCCTGCAGGCCCAGCTGAACGAGCTGGTGCGCGCGATGTCCGCCTCCGGCGCCCCCTCGTCGCAGGTGTACAGCGCACTGCAGCAGGTCGTGGTGGCCGGTTCGATGGCCCGTCGGGTGACCGAAATGCGTGCCGGTGGCAGCGCCGCAGCGACCTCCGGGGATGCGCTGGCGCGTGACATCACCGTGTTCTCGCAGGTGCTCGACGGCCTGCGCAACGGCAACGAGGAACTGGGCATCACCGCCGTGCGCGGTGCTGCCGCCGTGGCCGCACTGGAGCAGTCGCAGCAGAAGTGGGAAGCGATGAAGCAGGACGCCGATGCGATCCTGGCCAGCTCGCGCCAGCTGTTCGCGGCGCAGTCGGCGGCGACCGCGCTGGGCCAGGGCTCGGCCCACATGCTGGACGACAGCCGCAAGCTGTTCGATGCGTTCTCCTCGTTCGGCTCGGTGTCCGACACCCGCCTGTTCCCCAACTTCTGGATCGGCGTGGTGTCCGGCGCGCTGTCGCTGATCGCGATCATCGGCTTCGTCTCCACCAACGTGCGCAGCCGCTCGCGCGAGCAGGAACTGCGTTACCAGACCCAGGTGGAATTCAACAGCCGCAACCAGCAGGCGATCATGCGGCTGCTGGACGAAATCTCCTCGCTCGGTGAGGGTGACCTGACGGTGAAGGCCTCGGTGACCGAGGACATGACCGGCGCGATCGCCGACGCGATCAACTATGCGGTGGACGAGCTGCGCCACCTGGTGACCACCATCAACGACACCTCGGCCAAGGTCGCGATGTCCACCCAGGAAACCCAGGCCACCGCGATGCAGCTGGCAGAGGCGGCGGGCCACCAGGCCAACCAGATCACCTCCGCCTCGGACCGCATCGGTGAAATCGCAGCGAGCATCGAGCAGGTGTCGCGCAACTCGGCCGAGTCGGCCGATGTGGCACAGCGCTCGGTGGTGATCGCCGCCGAAGGCGCCGGCGTGGTGCGCGAGACCATCCAGGGCATGGACCAGATCCGCGACCAGATCCAGGAAACCTCCAAGCGCATCAAGCGCCTGGGCGAGTCGTCGCAGGAAATCGGCTCGATCGTGGAACTGATCAATGACATTTCCGAGCAGACCAACATCCTGGCGCTGAACGCGGCGGTGCAGGCGGCGTCGGCGGGTGAAGCGGGCCGCGGTTTCGCGGTCGTGGCCGACGAAGTGCAGCGCCTGGCAGAACGTACCTCGGGTGCGACCCGACGCATCGAAAACCTGGTCCAGGCCATTCAGGCCGATACCAACGAAGCGGTCACCTCGATGGAGCAGACCACGGCCGAAGTGGTGTCCGGTGCGCGCCTGGCCGAGGACGCCGGTACCGCGCTGACCGAGATCGAGCGCGTGTCCAACGCCCTCAATACCCTCATCAAGAACATCTCCATCGCCGCCCAGCAGCAGTCGGCCGCGGCCTCGGACATCACCCGCACCATGGGCGTGATCCGGCAGATCACCGGCCAGACCTCGCAGGGTGCCGGGCAGACCGCAGAGTCGATCGGCCACCTCGCGCAGCTGGCGGCGGACCTGCGCCGGTCGGTCGCCGACTTCAAGCTGCCGGCGTGACGCGGGCAGGGCGGCGAGCAAGGAACCAGTCGATGAAGCATTTCCATTCCCCACGCCAGAATCCGCGCGGCCATCGCGCGGCGGCGAACGGAGCGCGTCCATGAGCAGTCTGCGCGATGCGATGAGCCACGCAGCGCTGGGCTGGGTCAAGCCCGAGCTGGACGAGACCCTGCGCCAGGTGCGCAACGAGGTCGAGTACTACGCGGAAGACCCGAGTGATGCCAGCCGCATGCGCATCTGCGCCGGCTACCTGCACCAGGTGCAGGGCACCCTGCGCATGGTTGAACTGTATGCCCCGGCGATGGTGGCCGAAGAGCTGGAGCAGCTGGCCAATGCCATCGGCGCCGGCCAAGTGGCCGACCGGGATGAAGCCTGTGCGACCCTGATGCGTGGCAGCGTGCTGCTGCCGGACTATCTGGAGCGCCTGCAGAACGGCCATCGCGACATTCCGATCGTGCTGATGCCGCTGCTCAACGAGATCCGCGCGTCGCGTGGCGAAGAAGGCGTCAACGACAGCGTGCTGCTGGCCTTTGCGCCGGACAGCATCACCGCCACCGAGGCCGAACTGGACCATGCCCGGGGCAGCCTGAGCGGGCGCAACCGCGAGCTGCTCGATACCGTCGGCAGCGCAGTGAAGGAAGAACTGCTGCGCATCAAGGATGCGCTTGACCTGCACCTGCGCACCGGCGGTGCACCGGAACAGTTGCAGACCCAGGCCAACGAACTGGGCGCCGTGGCCGACACGCTGGGCATGATGGGCCTGGGCGTGGCCCGCGGCGTGGTCGTGCAGCAGCGCGACGCGCTGCGTGGCGTGGTCGAGGGGCGCCAGCAGATCGACGAGAACCTGCTGCTGGATATCGCCGGTGCGCTGCTGTACGTCGATGCCTCGCTGGACGACCAGGTTGCCCATCTGGGCGCCGGCGGCAGTGGCGAGGACGATCCGAGCGCGGTGGAGAACCGGCGCACGGTGGAAGTGCTGGCCCATGAAGCCATCGCCAACTTCGCTGCCGCCCGCGAGCATTTCGTCGCCTTCATCGAAACCAGCTGGAACCATGCCGAGCTGCAGGATGTACCGCGCCTGCTGGGCGATGTGTCCGGCGCGCTGCGCATGCTCGACCTGGGTACCGCCGCCGATTACCTGCGCGGCGTGCAGCAGTACATCGAGGCCGAGCTGATCGGCCGCCAGCGCGTGCCCAGCGGCCGCCAGCTGGACACCCTGGCCGATGCCATGGCCAGCCTGGAGTACTACCTGGAAGCCCTGCGCGATCGTCGCCCGGGCCGCGAAGACATCCTCGAAATCACCCGCAGCAGCCTCGAGGCACTGCGCTACTGGCCGCTGCCCGAACGCAACGCCGCCGCACCGGAAGCGCCGGCAGCGCTGGCGATCGAACGTGAGCCGCTGCCGGTGCAGGTCGAGCCGCTGCAGCCCGAGCGCATCGAGGTACCGGTGCAGCCTGCTGCGCCCGCGGCCGGCGACGTGCCGGTATCGCTGCCGGACTTCACCTTCGATCCGCCGCCGGCCACACCGGCACCGAGGGTGCCCGACAACAGCCTGATGTTCGGCGCGCTGGGCACCGCGGGCGTCGTGGCCGCCAGCCCGTTGGATGCTGGCGCCTCGCCGCTGCCAACACAGCATGATGCCGAGGCATCGCTGGTCTTCGCCGCGTCCAGCGCACCTGCGCCTGATGTCCCGCAGTGGGAGCTGGCGCCGTTCTACCCCGAAGCCGAGGCGGCCGCGCCCGCCGGCGACGAACGCGCGCCGACGTTCGCCAGTTTCGATCCCGTCAGCTTCGAACTGGCCGACAGCGATCACGCCGATGCACCGCAGTGGTCGCTGTCCGAGGCGCCGCAGGTGCTCGAGGAAAGCGCAGCGCCTGCGATCGACGAGACGACGGACAGCATGGTTTCGCCCGTAACCGGATTCGACGCTGCGCCGGTGTTCGATCCGGTAGCGGCCGAACAGGGCGCGGTTGCCGAGGCCGACGACGTGGTGTTCCGCTTCGACGCCGATGCATTGGACAACGCTGACGACGTGCTGTCGCTGCATGCGATGGAAACGTTGTCGCTGGACGATGACGCCGGGTTGCATCCGTCGCTGGAGATCGTCGATGCCGTGGCGCCGCCGCTGGCCGATGCATCGCCTGCGGCGGAGGTCAGGGTGGACGAGGCTCCGGATGACCTGCCGGCATCGTCGATCACGCCGCCGTCGATCGAAGCGCCCGCCCCGGCAGCGGAAACGTCGGCGCCGGCCGTGTCGGTGATCGATATCGACACCATCGCGCCGATCGATTTCAGCGAAGCCGATGCCCAGTTCTTCGCCGAGCTGAGCGCAGCCGCTGCCGGCTTCAATCCGCAGGCGATGCCCACCGCGACGGCACCGGAGGCGGTCGTTGCGACCGGCGCCGACGCCAATGCCGACGCGACTACGGGCTTTGACGCCGGCTTCGACGACGACGCTGAGAACATCGACGAGGACATCCGCGAGGTGTTCCTGGAAGAGTTCGACGACGAGCTCGCCAATCTGGGCACGCTGCTGCCGGCGTGGCGCATGCAGCCGGACAACATGGACCGGCTGCGCCCGATCCGCCGCATCTTCCATACCCTCAAGGGCAGTGGCCGCCTGGTTGGCGCACGTACGCTGGGCGAGTTCGCGTGGAAGATCGAAGGCATGCTCAACCGCGTGCTGGATGGCAGCCGCGCCGCCTCGCCGGCGGTGCTGGCGATGGTCGACAACGCACATGCGGCGCTGCCACAGCTGAACGCAGCGCTGCGCCACGGCCAGCGCATCAGCGTCGACCTGCAGGCCATGCAGGCCATTGCCGACCGTGTCGGCGCAGGCGAGGAAACCTACTACGTACCGCTGCCGGGTGCGGCTGCGCCGGTTGTACCGGTTGCTGAAGCTGACGGCGAAGACGAGATCAGCCGCATTCTCGACGCGGAGGCTGCCGCCTCGGCGCCGGCCGATACCGACGTGGAGGCCGAAGTGGCCGGTACGCCGGCCAACATCGACAGCGTGCTGCGCGAGATTCTCGAGGCCGAGGTGGAAGTCCACCAGGCCACCCTGCAGGACTGGCTGCGTTCGGCGCAGCAGGCGCCGCAACCGGTCAGCGATGCACTGCTGCGCGCGGTGCACACCATGAACGGCGCCTTCGCGATGACCGAAGTGCCCGAGATCACGGCGGTGACCGGCGGCGCGGAGTCCTACATCAAGCGCGCACTGGCCGCCGAGGTGGTCCCGGGTGATGAAGGCGTAGCCGCCCTGGATGCGACTGCGCAGGCGATCACCGCCACCATGGAAGCGTTGCAGGCCGAACAGCCGCGCATCGCGCCGCAACAGGTACTCGCGCAGCGCCTGCAGGCGCTGGCTGGCGCGTTGCCGGAAGCGCGCTGGCCGATGGTGGGCCTGGAAGACGAAGAAGACGATCTGGCGCTGGATGACGAACCGCCGGTGGAACTGGACGCGGATGCATCGACCGCCGTCGCGCTTGAATCCGATGCGGTGCCGCATTCGTTTGCCGCACCGGAGCAGGACGCGGAAGCACGTGCCGATACTGCCGAAGCCCCGGTCGCCGACGTGGCGATCGAGGCCGGGCTGGAGGTCGGTGAGCTGACGGCCAGCGATGATCTTTCGCGCTACTTCGATGCCGGATGGCCGTCCGTACCGGGTGAGGAGGATGCGTCGCTGCCGGTGGTCGAATCGATCCAGGTGGCCGACGACGTTCCAGCCGTTGCCGTAGCCGGTGTCGAGGCGGAGGCCGAAGGCGTGCTGCGGTTGTCCGACGATGCCGGTTTGACCGTCGTGGATGATCTGTCGCCGTACCTGGATGCCAGTGCGCTGCCGGTTGACGACCGCGACGCCGAAGAGACTCCGGCCGCTGTCGAAGCCGTCGCATCTGACCTGAATGCGCCCTCGGCCGATCACGCGCACGTCGCTGATGCCACGGCGTTCGAAATGCCTGCTGCACTGCCACTCGACAGCGAGCTGTCGAGCCTGCAGGATGAAATGGCTGCGCCGGGGTTTGCAGAACCGGTCTCGCTGGAAGCCGCGCTCGAGGCCGGCCTGCACGTGATCGACGAAGAGCAGCCCCTGGCCGACGACGGGCAATGGCCCGTGCTCGGCCTGCAGGCCAGCGAACTCGCGCCGGGCGAGGCGGAAGCCTTTGCCGAGGACGCGGACGTCGGCGGGGAGGCGGCGATCGGTGAAGGAGAGAGCGCCGATCAGCCGTCCCCGGCGACGGTGAATGAGGAGATCGCGGAGGCCGCAGCGCAGGCCACCGCCGAACCGGTTCGCTTCTTCGAACTGGAAGACGCGCCGGGCCAGGCGGAGGTCCACGCCGAAGCCGCCGACGTCGATGCGGTTGCGGTATCGGATGCCGTGGCAGCCAGCGCGCCCGAAGCCGACGTGCCTGAAACCGTGACACCTGACATCCTTGCCATGCCGGTGCCTGAAGACAGCACCGATACGCTCGACTTCAGCGTCTACGATCGCGAGCTGGTCGACATCTTCGTCGAGGAAGGCAAGGACCTGCTCGACCACTGCGATGGCCTGATCAGCGAGCTGCGTGATGCACCGCAGGACCGCGAGGTGCTGGCCGGCCTGCAGCGTGACCTGCACACCCTGAAGGGTGGCGCACGCATGGCCGGCATCAACGCCATCGGTGATCTCGGCCACAGCATCGAATCGTTGCTGGAGGCGGTCGCCGCCGGTCGCACCGAGATCGAACGCCGCGATGTGCAGTTGCTGGAGCGCGGATTCGATCGCCTGCACCAGTTGCTGACCCGCACCGGTAACCACCGCGTGGTGGAACCGGCGCAGGATCTGGTCGATGCGTTCGAAGTGCGTACCACCACCGATATTGCCGCAGCAGCAGCGGCTGCCGCAGGCGCAGCGGACGTGGCGAGCGTTGCAGAAACCGCGTCGGCAGCGGTCGCCGGCCCTGCGCCGGCACTGCTCGATGCGCCGTTGTCGGCACCGCTGCCGGCCGAAGGCGTGATCGATGAAGATCCGCTGGCGCGCCCGCAGCAGGAACAGGTGCGCGTGCGCGCGGATCTGCTCGACCGCCTGGTCAACCATGCCGGTGAAGTGGCGATCTACCGCTCGCGCCTGGAACAGCAGCTTGGTGCCTTCCGCGGCGCGATGGGCGAGCTGGAGCGCACCAATGCGCGACTGCGCGACCAGCTGCGCCGACTCGACCTGGAAACCGAGGCGCAGATCGTCGCCCGCTACCAGCGTGAGCAGGACCAGGCCGATCAGAAGTTCGATCCGCTGGAACTGGACCGCTTCTCCACGCTGCAGCAGCTCAGCCGTGCACTGAACGAGTCGGCGGCCGATCTCGGGGGCCTGCAGGGCGTGCTCGACGATCTGTCACGCCAGTACGATTCGTTGCTGCAACAGCAGTCGCGCGTCAGCTCCGAGCTGCAGGATGGCCTGATGCGCGCGCGCATGGTGCCGTTCGATGGCCTGGTGCCGCGCCTGCGCCGCGTGGTCCGCCAGTCCGGAATGGATACCGGCAAGCAGGTGCACCTGACCCTGGAGGGCACCCACGGCGAACTGGACCGCAATGTCCTCGATCGCATGGTCGCGCCGCTCGAACACATGCTGCGCAACTCCGTGGCCCACGGCCTGGAAGCGCCGGAACAGCGTCGCGCCGCCGGCAAGCCGGAGGAGGGCGAAGTCGCCATCCGCCTGCACCGTGAAGGCTCGGAAATCGTGCTGGAAGTGGCCGATGACGGTGCTGGCCTGGACCGCGAAGCGATCCGCCGCCGCGCCATCGATCGTGGCCTGTTGGCCGCCGATGCGCAGCCCAGCGAGCAGGAACTGGACAACCTGATCTTCGCCTCCGGTTTCTCCACCGCCGACCAGGTCAGCCAGCTGGCGGGTCGTGGCGTGGGCATGGACGTGGTGCGCAACGAAGTGCGCCAGCTCGGCGGCTCGGTCGACATCCAGTCGGTGCGTGGCCAGGGCGTGCGCTTCACCTTGCGCCTGCCGCAGACGCTGGCCGTCACCCAGGCGGTGTTCGTGCAGATCGGTGAAACCACCTTCGCCGTGCCGGTGGCCTCGGTCAGTGGTATCGGCCGCCTGTCACGCGAACGCTTCGAGGCCGCCGACAGCAGCTACCGCTACAGCGGCGAAGACTATCCGCTGTATGACCTCGGCAGCCTGGTCGGGCAGGCCCCGGCACGCGCCGATGGCCAGGACCAGGTGCCGCTGCTGCTGGTGCGTGCCGGTGACCTGCGCGCTGCCGTGGCGATCGACCAGGTGCTGGGCAACCGCGAAATCGTGGTCAAGCCGGTCGGCCTGCAGATCGCATCGGTACCGGGCATCTACGGTGCCACCATCACCGGCGATGGTCGCGTGGTGGTGATCCTGGACGTCGCGCCGCTGGTGCGCCGTTTCCTCGCCAATCCGACCGCACCGGTGCTGGCCAATGCACCGCGCGACGAACGCCAGGTGCCGCTGGTGATGGTGGTCGATGACTCGCTGACCATGCGCAAAGTGACCGGACGCATCCTGGAACGCCACAACTTCGAAGTCAGTGTTGCCCGTGACGGCGTGGAAGCACTGGAGCGGCTGGAAGAGCGCGTGCCGGACCTGATGCTGCTGGATATCGAGATGCCGCGCATGGACGGCTACGAGCTGGCCACGGCGATGCGCGCCGACCCGCGCTACAAGGATGTACCGATCGTGATGATCACCTCGCGCAGCGGCGACAAGCACCGCCAGCGCGCCTTCGAGATCGGTGTCCAGCGTTACCTGGGCAAGCCGTACCAGGAACTGGACCTGATGCGTAACGTGTACGACCTGCTGGGGATCGCCCGTGTCCGTGAGTGAAACCCATCCGGCCCCGGCCGTCGCCCTGCTGGCCCGCCCCGGTGCGGCGCGCGAACGCCTGCGCGAGGCGCTGTCGCATGCAGATGTGCAGCTGGTCCTGGAAGATGACCCGAACGGCCTGGAGCCACAGGTCCTGCAGGCTGCGGATCCGCAGTTCGTGGTGATCGCGCTGGAAGCGGCCATCGAGGACGCACTGGAACGGCTGGACGCCGTGCTCTCGGCACCGGGGCTGACCTTGGTGTTCGATGAGGCCGAGCTGGCCGCGCGCCGCGACGGCTGGGAGGCGCAGCGTTGGGGGCGCCATCTGGCCGCCAAGCTGCACGGCCACCAGCAGGTGTTGCCGCCGGGTGCCGAGGAAGAGCCCAGCCTGCAGCTGGAGCCCGGCCATCCGGCGCCCGCGCCGGCGCCGCAGGAAGAAGCCCTGCAGCCGCATCTGGCGCAGGCGCTGAGCTGGGCCGATGACGTTCCGGCCGACGGTCTGTACTCGCCGCCGGCACACCTGCACGAACCGATCGCGCTGGAGCAGGCCCTGGCGGCACTGCAGCCGGACGTGCCCGAACCACGGGATCCGCCTTCGCCGCCGCAAGCGCCGGCCGAACCGGCGGCGCCTGCGGCACCGCCGATCTCCTTCGATCACACCGCCTGGTCGCTGGTCGAGGAATCGATCGAAGCGCCGGCACCGGCAGAAGTGGCGGCGCCGGCCGCCGCGCCGCAGCCCTCCTTCGATACCGATCATTTGACCCTGGTCGATCTGGATGCGGCCGCCCCGGCCGGTGCGCGCGCCGCATCACTGCTGGTGCTGGCCGGCATCGGTGGCCCGGATGCGTTGCGTCGCCTGCTCGGCGCACTGCCCGCGTCTTTGAGCGTGCCGGTCCTGGTGCACATGCGCCTGGACGGTGGCCGCTACGGCAACCTGGTCAAGCAGATGTCGCGTGTTTCGCCGTTGCCGGTGCAGCTGGCCGAGGCCGGCCAGCGCGCCGCGCCGGGCGAGGTCCACGTGCTGGCCGATGATATCGGCGTGCGCGCGGCCAGCGATGGCCTGCATTTCCAGAGCGATGCCACCGGTATTTCGCTCGCTGCATTGCCGGCCGCACACACTGCGCTGGTGCTGCTCAGCGGTGCTGACCTGGCCCATGTCGGCCCGGCGCTGGACCTGGCGGCCGCCGGTGCGTGGGTGGCCGGGCAGGTAGGCGAGGGCTGCTACGACCCGGCTGCGGCCACCGCCGTGGTTGCTGCCGGCATGGTGGCCGGTGAACCGCAGGAGCTGGCGCAGGCAATTGCCGCGCGCTGGGGTGAGCAGGACGACAACGGAGAGGCACCATGAGCTACGCCAGCAACGACGAAATCCGCGGCGTCCTGATCCAGGCCGGCAACGAGCGCGTACTGCTGCCCAATGCCACCGTGGCCGAAATGATGTCGCGCGTACCGGTGCAGCCGGTCTCCGATGCGCCGCGCTGGCTGGTTGGCGAGATCGGCTGGCACGGCTGGCAGGTGCCGCTGGTGTCGTTCGCACGCCTTTCCGGGCTGGGCGAAGAGACGGTGGCCGGCCACAACAAGGTGGTGGTGCTGAAGTCCCTCAGCGGCAACGCGCAGCGCCCGTACTACGCGCTGCTGACGCAGAACTTCCCGCAGCTGATCTCGGTGCCGCGCGACGGCCTGCTGGCCGACGCCTCCGAAGAAACCCTGCCGCAGATCGTGCACATGCGCGTGCTGCTGGGTGAGCAGAGCGCGCTGCTGCCGAACCTGGATGCACTGGAAGCGGCGCTGGATTCCTTGGCGGCCTGATCGGCAATCCGCCGCTCGGGTTCCCGGTAGTGCCGGCCGCTGGCCGGCAACCCCATGATCCCGTGGATGCCGGCCAGCGGCCGGCACTACCACGAATCAGCCTTACCCCAGATCGCCCAACCGCGCCTGCAACGCCGCGATCGCGGCCAGTCCGGCCGTTTCCGTGCGCAGGATCCGCGGCCCCAGTTGCAGCCCCTGGAACCCTGCCGATTGCAATCACGATGCCGCCAGCGGGAGCGGCTTCCAGCGTCGACATCCGCTGGCGGCCTGATCGGCAATCCGCCGGTCGGGTTCCCGGTAGTGCCGGCCGCTGGCCGGCAGCCCCATGATCCCGTGGATGCCGGCCAGCGGCCGGCACTACCACGAATCAGCCTTACCCCAGATCGCCCAAGCGCGCCTGCAACGCCGCGATCGCGGCCAGTCCGGCCGTTTCCGTGCGCAGGATCCGCGGCCCCAGTTGCAGCCCCTGGAATCCTGCCGATTGCAATCACGATGCCGCCAGCGGGAGCGGCTTCCAGCGTCGACATCCGCTGGCGGCCTGATCGGCAATCCGCCGGTCGGGTTCCCGGTAGTGCCGGCCGCTGGCCGGCAACCTCATGATCCCGTGGATGCCGGCCAGCGGCCGGCACTACCACGAAGCCTTACCCCAGATCGCCCAACCGCGCCTGCAACGCCGCGATCGCGGCCAGTCCGGCCGTTTCCGTGCGCAGGATCCGCGGCCCCAGTTGCAGCCCCTGGAATCCTGCTGCGGCCAGTTGATCGCGGTCGCGTGGCGACCAGCCGCCTTCCGGGCCGATTGCAATCACGATGCCGCCAGCGGGAGCGGCTTCCAGCGTCGACAGGCGATGTGCTCCCTGCGGATCCAGGGTCAGCCGCAGCGAATCGGCTGGCAGCGCCGCCGCAGCCTGCGCCAGCGACAGCGGCGAACCTACCGGCGGAATGCGCGCGCGCCCGGACTGGCCGCAGGCCGAGGTCACCACGTTGTTCCAGTGCGCCACGCGCTTCTCGGCCCGTGCCGCGTCCAGCTTCACCTCGGTGCGCTCGGCGTTGACCGGAATGATCGCGGCCACGCCCAGCTCGGTGGCCTTCTGCAGGATCAGGTCCATCTTCTCGCCACGGGCGATGCCCTGCAGCAGGGTGATCGCCAGCGGGGACTCATTGTCGATGGCCTGCACGGCGTCGATGCGGACCTGCACCTCGCGCTTGCCGGCCACGGTCAGCGTCGCGCTGTAGTCGTGGCCATCGCCGTTGAACAGCACGCAGGTATCGCCTTCGCGCAGGCGCATCACCCGCACCAGGTGGTTGGCGGTCTCTTCCGGCAGGGTCACGGTCTGGCCGCTGTGCAGCGCCAGGTCGATGGGGCAGCGGGTCACGCGCATGCAATCGCCTCGTCGATGGCCGCCAGCGTGGTGTGCGCCAGCAGCTCCAGTTGTTCGTCGTCCACGCAGTAGGGTGGCATCCAGTACAGCACGTCGCCCAGCGGGCGCAGCACCACGCCGCGCTTGAGGGCGGCCTTGTAGGCCTGCAGGCCCAGCCGCAGACCCGGGTCGAACGGCGTGCGCTTGTTGCCGTCGCGCGACAGCTCGAACGCCACCACCATGCCGGCCTGGCGCACGTCGGCCACGTGCGGGTGGTCGGCAAACGGTGCCGCCAGCGTGCCCATCACCGAGGCGATGCCCCGGTTGCGCGCGATCACATCGTCGTCGCGGAAGATGTCCAGCGTCGCCAGCGCCGCGGCGCAGGCCAGCGGGTTGCCGGTGTAACTGTGCGAATGCAGGAAGGCGCGCTCGCGCGAGTCGTCGAGGAAGGCGTCATACAGCGCCTGCGTCGCCAGTACGGCGGCCAGTGGCAGGAAGCCGCCGGTCAGGCCCTTGGACAGGCACATCAGGTCCGGCATCACCCCGGCCTGCTCGCAGGCGAACAGGGTGCCGGTGCGGCCGAAGCCGGTGGCGATCTCGTCGGCGATCATGAACGCGCCATGGGCATCGCACAGTTCGCGCACGCGCTGCAGGTAGACCGGGTCATGCATGCGCATGCCGCCGGCACACTGCAGGCGCGGTTCCAGGATCACCGCGCAGACCTCGCCCGGGTGCTGATCGAACAGCGTGGCCAGGCCATCGGCCGCCTGCCGTGCGCGATCGGCCGCGCTCTGGCCCGGTTCGGCCAGGTAGGCATCGGGCGACGGCGCGAACAGGCCCTCGGCCAGCAGCGGCGCATAGACGCGGCGGTACAGCGGAATGTCACCCAGCGCCAGCGCGCCCAGGGTTTCGCCGTGGTAGCCGTTCTCGAGCGCGATGAAGCGCGTGCGCCGGGGCTCTCCGCGGTTCTGGAAGTACTGGAAGGCCATCTTCAGCGCCACTTCCACGCCGGCGGACCCGTTGTCGGCGTAGAACACCTTGGCCAGCGGTTCGCGGCCGGCCTGGCGTGGCGCCAGTGCCAGCAGGCGTTCGGCCAGGGTGATCGCCGGCTCGTGGCCGAAACCGGCGAGCATCACCTGTTCCAGCTGCCCGGCCTGGGCAGCGATGGCACCACCGATGCGCGGTTCGGCATGACCGAACAGATTGGTCCACCAGCTGCTGACCGCGTCCAGATAGCGGTTGCCGTCGTGGTCGATCAGCCATGCGCCTTCGCCACGGGCAATCGGTACCAGCGGCAGGGTGTCCGGATGCTCACGCATCTGCGTGCACGGGTGCCACAGCACCTGCAGGTCGCGCTGCCGCCAGTGGCGGGCCAGCGGGGAGGGGGTTGGGTCTGCTAGCATTTCGGGCTCATGAACATGTTGCTGCCTGCACATTCTATCGGCCCCGGCGCAGCCGCCGGTCGCCGCGGAGATTCCGCATGAACGATGACCGTGCCGGCCGTCGCTTGCCGATCATCCATCGGATCACCGATGAGGAGAACGGCCCCTTCCAGCGCCAGCACCTGGACCTGGAGTTCTCCAACGGCGAACGCCGCCGCTTCGAGCGCCTGGTCAGCCGTGGGCACGGTGCGGTGGTGGTGGTGCCGATGCTCGACGACGAAACCGTGCTGCTGGTACGTGAATACGCCGCTGGCATGCACCGTTACGAACTGGGGCTGGTGAAGGGCCGGATCGATGCCGGCGAGACGCCCGAGCAGGCGGCCGACCGCGAACTGAAGGAAGAGGCCGGTTATGGTGCGCGCCGGGTCGACGTGCTGCGCGCGATGACCCTGGCCCCGACCTACATGAGCCACCAGTCGTGGCTGGTGGTGGCGCGCGACCTGTACCCGGAAAAACTGGCCGGCGACGAGCCGGAGGAGCTGGAAGTGGTGCCGTGGAAGCTGGCCGAACTGGACCAGCTGATGCTGCGCGAGGACTTCTCAGAGGGACGCTCGCTGGCGGCGCTGTTCATTGCCCGCCAGTGGTTGCAGGGAACGCGATGATCAAGCTGACGACGGACCTGCGCGAGACCGCCATCGCCATCGCCCAGGAAGCCGGACAGGCCATCATGCAGGTGTATGCCGATGGCTTCGACGTGCAGATCAAGGACGACAACAGCCCGGTCACCGCAGCTGACCTGGCCGCCAATCAGGTCATTGAACTGGGCCTGCGCCAGCTGACCCCGGACCTGCCGATCCTGTCCGAGGAATCGGCGCAGGTGGGCTGGGAGCAGCGCCGCCACTGGGGCGCCTACTGGCTGGTGGACCCGCTCGACGGCACCCGCGAGTTCGTCAAGCGCAACGGTGAGTTCAGCGTCAACATTGCCTTGATCTACCAGGGCGCACCGGCATTCGGCGTGGTGCTGGCGCCGGTCACCGGTATTGTCTGGCATGCCATGCGCGGGGAACTGGCCTATCGGCGGCAGGGTCTGCACGACACCGTGCTGCGCACCCGCACGCCGGCCACTGCTCCGCTGCGCGTCGCCGCCAGCCGATCGCACCGTTCGCCGGAAACCGAGGCGCTGCTGGCGCGCATGGGCCGCATCGAGACCATCGCGCAGGGCTCGTCGCTGAAATTCTGCCGGATCGCCGAAGGCGGCCTGGATGTCTATCCGCGGCTCGGCCCGACCTCTGAATGGGATACCGCCGCCGGCCAGTGCGTGCTGCATGCGGCGGGTGGCGCGGTGCTGTCGGCCGCGACCGGCAAGCCGTTCCGCTACAACCGCCGCGAAACGCTGTTGAACGGCGATTTCATTGCCCTTGGTGATACCAGCCTGCCGTGGCGCGACTGGTTGTCCGACTGAACCTGGAGGCCGCATGAGCGCGCACGACACCCCTGCCACCGGCAGCGAGGCAAGCCATCAACTGGAACGCCTGCTGGTCATCATGGCGCGCCTGCGCGACCCGCAGGGAGGTTGCCCATGGGACCTGGAGCAGGACTTCTCGACCATTGCCCCGTACACCATCGAGGAAGCCTACGAGGTGGCCGATGCGATCGACCGCGGCGACCTCGACGATCTCTGCGACGAGCTCGGCGACCTGCTGCTGCAGGTGGTGTTCCACGCACGCATGGCCGAGGAGCAGGGGGCATTTGCCTTCGCCGATGTCGCACGTGCGATCAGCGACAAGATGCAGCGCCGTCACCCGCATGTGTTTGCCGATGTCAGCGTCGACGATGCCGACGGGGTGATGCGCAACTGGGACGCGATCAAGCGCGCCGAGCGTGCCGCCAAGGGCGAGCAGGACACCTCCGCACTGGCCGGTATCTCGCGTGGCCTGCCGGAATGGCAGCGCGCCGTGAAGCTCCAGTCGCGCGCGGCCAGGGTCGGTTTCGACTGGCCGGGCCCGCTGCCTGTGCTGGACAAGGCGGCCGAGGAGCTGCAGGAGCTGCGAGAGGAATTCGAGCGCGGCGATATCGCGGGCAACAAGGCGCGCCTGCAGGAAGAACTGGGCGACCTGCTGTTCGTCTGCGCCAACCTGGCCCGGCACGCCGATATCGATCTGGGCGCCGCACTGCGCGGGGCCAACCACAAGTTCGAGCGGCGCTTCCGCGCGATGGAAGCGCAGGCCGAGGCGCAGGGGGAGGCGTTGGCGGCACTGGACCTGGATGCGCAGGAAGCGCTGTGGCAGCACGCCAAGGCAGCAGAAAAAGCGTGAAGACGCTTGGCCTGTTCCTGCTGACCGCGCTGGCCGAGATCGTCGGCTGTTACCTGCCATGGTTGTGGCTGCGCAAGGGAGGCAGCGTCTGGTTGCTGCTGCCGGCCGCGGCCAGCCTGGCCCTGTTCGCCTGGCTGCTGACTCTGCACCCGACTGCCAGTGGACGGGTCTATGCCGCCTACGGTGGCGTGTACATCGGCACCGCGCTGTTCTGGTTGTGGCTGGTCGACGGCATCCGCCCCAGCCGCTGGGACCTGTTCGGTGCAGCCCTGTGCCTGGCCGGCATGGCGGTGATCATGTTCGGTCCGCGCACGCCCCCGGTGTAGCGTCGAGCCAGGCTCGACCGCGCCCACCCTTTTGTAGAGCCGAGCCATGCTCGGCTGCTTCTTCGGGGAGCAGTCGAGCAAGCTTGGCGCTACAAAGGCCAAGGCAGCCGAGCATGGCTCGGCTCTACAACGGCCGCCGGGCCATGCCCCGCAAGCGCGCAGCGCTGCATCCCGGTAAGGCGCATGATGGCAGTGACCACGGCCCCCGGAGCACGCGCATGTCCCGCTTCGCCAGCTTCCGCGAGTTCTATCCGTTCTATCTCAGCGAGCACCGCCACCCGGTCTCGCGGCGCCTGCATTTCATCGGCAGCTGCGGGGTGCTGCTGCTGGCTGCGGCTGCCGTGTTGCGCGGCCAGCCGACGCTCCTGCTGGCCGCGCTGTTCTGCGGTTATGGATTCGCCTGGGTCGGCCACTTCTTCTTCGAGAAGAATCGCCCGGCCACCTTCCGGCATCCGCTGTATTCATTCATGGGTGACTGGGTGATGTTCGTGGACATCCTGCGTGGGCGGGTGCGCCTGTAACAGGCGGTTGCGGGGAGCGCAGCCATTGCCTTGCCCGAAAGGGAAAGGGCGCGGCGGGCCGCGCTTCCGCTTCCACGAACCGCTGCGCTGCGGCACGCCTGCGGGCGACCGATCTGGGATAATGGGAATTCCTGTTTCCTCTGCTGCCGGACCGGTCATGACCCAGAAGACGCTGCTCAACGATACCCACCGCGCCCTTGGCGCCAAGATGGTCGATTTCGGGGGTTGGGACATGCCCATCCACTACGGCTCGCAGCTGGACGAACACCACCTGGTGCGTCGCGAAGCCGGCGTGTTCGACGTCAGCCACATGACCGTGGTCGACCTGCGCGGTGACCAGGTCAAGCCGTTCCTGCGCCGCCTGCTGGCCAATTCGATCGACAAACTGAAGGTGACCGGCAAGGCCCTTTACTCGTGCATGCTGAATCCGCGCGGCGGCGTCATCGACGACCTGATCGTCTACTACCTGGGCGACGATTTCTTCCGCATGGTGGTCAATGCCTCCACCCGCGAAAAGGACCTGGCCTGGCTGCGTGAGCAGGCGGCACCGTTCGGTGTTTCCGTCGAGCAGCGCCCGGACCTGGCCATCCTCGCCGTGCAGGGCCCGCAGGCGCGCGACATCGTGATCGGCCTGGCCCGCGAAGCCGACCGTGCAGCACTGACCAAGCTGGGCCGCTTCGCCGCCCTGCAGGCGCAGTCCGACGACGGCGTCGAGTTGTTTGTCGCCCGCACCGGCTACACCGGTGAAGACGGTTTCGAGATCCTGCTGCCGCAGGATGCCGTGGTCGCCTTCTGGAACCGCCTGCTGGCGGCAGGCGTGAAGCCGGCCGGCCTCGGTGCGCGCGACACCCTGCGCCTGGAGGCCGGCATGAACCTGTACGGCCAGGACATGGACGAAGAGATCAGCCCGTATGAAGCGGCACTGGCCTGGACCGTGTCGCTGGACGAAGGCCGCGACTTCATCGGCCGCGACGTGCTGGAGGCGCAGAAGGCCGCCGGCACCGCGCGCCAGATGATCGGCCTGGTGATGGACGAGAAGGGCGTGCTGCGCCACGGCCAGGCGGTGACCACCGCTGGCGGCCAGGGCGAGATCCTGTCCGGCACCTTCTCGCCGACCCTGGCCAAGGGCATCGCCTTCGCCCGCGTGCCGGCCGGTGAACTCGGCGAGGTCACCGTCGACATCCGCGGCCGGCAGGTGCCGGTGCGCGTGGTCAAGTTCCCGTTCGTGCGCGAAGGCCAGGCCCAGCCCGGCGTGCTCGCCGACGCCTGATCCGAACGTGCCGGTCGTCACTGACAGCAGTGGCGGCCGGTTGGTTACACTAGCCCCGTTTTTTCCACCCCTGCATATCTCTGGAGCAGTCCCATGAGCGAGATCCCCGGCGACCTCAAGTTCCTCAAGTCCCATGAGTGGGCCCGTGTCGAAGGCAATGGCCGCGTCACCGTCGGTATTTCCGACCACGCCCAGGGCCTGCTGGGTGACCTGGTCTACGTCGAACTGCCGGAAGTCGGCGCCGACGCCAAGGCCGGCGAACAGATCGCCGTCGTCGAGTCGGTGAAGGCCGCCTCGGACGTCTACAGCCCGATCAGCGGCAAGGTCGTCGAGGTCAACTCGGCCCTGTCCGACAAGCCGGAAACCATCAACGAAGATGCCTACGGCGAAGGCTGGATGTTCGTGATCGAACTGACCAACGCCGAAGAGGTCAACGAGCTACTGGACCCGGACGCGTACGCCGAAGCCCTGGAGAACGACGACCACTGAGTCGTCGTTTCCGGATTCTGGAACGGCCACCTTCGGGTGGCCGTTTTTGTTTTGGCGACCGCGTCGGACTCATGACGCGGGGTTCGCTGTGCACCCTCGGCGTGGCATCAGCCGACAGGCGAACGGTGCCGATGGGCGTGCGCAGTTTTGCGCAAATCCGCGTTTCAGCCCCGCGCCGAAGCGTTCGAATGTGAAAACTTTTCGCCCCCCGTTGCGGCGCCGTTGTGCTGGCGTTGGCGGCGGTGCCGGTGACCACCGACGATGCGCGTACGCCGTTGTGCCTTGCCTGCGCCTGTCTACGCGGAGTGCTTATTTCAAGTGTTTTTTGATCAGCGCCTGCATTGGCATCGATGCAGGCAACGTGCGTGCGCGCCGCTTCCACCGTCGTTGCAGGCCGTGCAGAGTGGTGGCGCCGGCGGCGCCCGGGAAGGCGCGGATGTGAAAATTTTTCGCGGGGGTTGTTGACAGTAAAAAAAACCGTGATTAGGTTTCGCCTCAGCAGACCTTGCCTGCCCAACCGAGTGCGCAGAATCAATCGTCCGATGCGAAGCAGCCCCTTCAAGACCACCGCGACCCTGATGACGGTGGACATGGCCCCGCTTCCCCCGGAGAAATGCAAGGCAACTCCCGTTCCGATGCCCGCTCCGCCGATCGAGGCGGGCATTGCCGCATCCGTAACGGCGCGCCTGACGCGCCGGCGGTCCCCGCACGCAGCATCCGCGGGTTTGATCCAACTGGGCGTTTCAACTCCCTATCACTGACGAGGAGCCATCCCATGGCAACCAAGAAAGCTGCGAAGAAGAAGCCCGCCGCCAAGAAAGCGGTGAAGAAGGTCGCGAAGAAGGCCGCTGCCAAGAAGGCAGTGAAGAAGGTCGCGAAGAAGGCAACCGCCAAGAAGGCAGTGAAGAAGGCTGCGAAGAAGGTCGCCAAGAAGACCACTGCGAAGAAGGCAGTGAAGAAGGCGGCGAAGAAGGTAGCCAAGAAGTCCGCTGCCAAGAAGGTAGCCAAGAAGGCCACCAAGAAGGTAGCCAAGAAGGCCACCAAGAAGACTGCCAAGAAGGCCGCGGCGCGCAAGCCGGCCAAGAAGGTCGCGAAGAAGGCCACTGCCAAGAAGACCGCCAAGAAGGCAGTGAAGAAGACCGCGAAGAAGGCCACCAAGAAGTCTGCCCCGAAGAAGGCAGCGAAGAAGGTTGCCAAGCGCAAGCCGGCCGCCCGCAAGAAGAAGGCCGCTCCGGTCGCTCTGCCGGCAACCCCGGCGCCGCTGATCTAAGTACTTCCCGATAGCCGCATCCTGAAACCCCCTTCCCTGGCTGCCCAGCGGGGAGGGGGTTTTTTTATGGGCCACTTGTAGCGCCGAGTCGAGCCAGGCTCGACCGCTTTGCTGACGGTCGGCGCTAGCCGTGCGGCGCCGCTGGAAAGCGCTCCATCAGGAAGTCGAGGAAGCTGCGCAGGCGGGTGGAGTGGTAACGGTCGTGCGCATAGACCACGTGCATCGGCCGACCGGCCTGACCGTATTCCGGGAACAGCTGCACCAGACGCCCCGCCTCGACATCGGCGGCCAGCAGCAGCGTCGATTGCAGGACGATGCCAAGGCCGTGCAGCGCCGCCGAACGCAGCGCTTCGCCATTGTTGATCTGCAGTCGGCCGTCGGGCACGTGGTCGAGCTCGCCAGCGTCGTCCTGCAGCCACTGCGCAAGCGCACTCGGTTCGAACGACAGGCATTGATGGCCGGCAAATGCGTGCACGCTGCGTGGCGTGCCATGCCTGGCCAGATACGCCGGCGAGGCGCACATCATCAAGCGATAGGGGGCCAGTGCTCGGGCCACCAGCACGCTGCTGTCGGCCAGCGTGCCGATGCGCAGTGCTGCCTCGAAGCCCTCTTCGGCCAGGTCGACCACACGATCGGTCAGCGTGGCTTCGACCCGGACATCCGGATGACGGGCCATGTACTCGGCCAGCGCCGGTACCAGCGCGTGTGTACCGAAGATCACCGGTGCGCTGATGCGCAGCGTGCCCGCCGGTGAGAGCTGCTGGTGCTGCGCCTGCGCGTCGGTTTCCTCCACCAGGCGCAGGATCTCCTTGCAGCGCGCGTAGTAGTCCTCGCCGAACGGTGTCATGTGCTGGCGCCGGGTGGTACGGCTCAACAGCTGCATGCCCAGCCGGGCTTCCAATGCGCGCAGGTGCTTGCCGGCCATCGTTGCCGAGATATCCATCGCCGCGGCTGCCGCACTGAGGCTGCCCTTGTCCACGATCAGCACGTAGACCTGCATGCTCTCCAGCAGGTTCATCTGACACCCCGGGTGTTGAATGCTGAAACCTGCGTGGAGTTTATCAATCAGGGGTGATCAAACAGCATGTCGTGCACGGACCGGATTCGCCGGCCACGCTGACAGGAGAACACCATGGACTTGAACCTTGCTGGCCGTACCGCGTTGGTGACGGGCGCGGCCAGCGGCATCGGTGCCGCCGTCGCCAGGCAGCTGGCGGCCCAGGGCGTGCGCGTTGCCATCACGTCGCGGCAGCGGGCACCGTTGCAGGCGCTGGCGGCGCGGATCGAAGCCGAAGGCGGCGCTGCACCGGTCATCGTGGCCGGCGATGTCACGGTTGCCGGCGACCTCCGGTACATCGCGGACGCATCCCGTGAGGCATTGCAGCGTGTCGACATCCTGGTCAATGCCGCAGGCGGTTCCCGGCCGACCACGGTCGATGCCGATGACGATATCTGGGAGGAAGCGATCGCCCTGAACTTCTCCGCCGCACGACGGCTGACCCAGGCGCTGTTGCCCGGCATGCAGGCGCAGGCATGGGGACGGGTGATCAACTTCAGCGGTTCGATGGAACCGCGCGCGGTGAACGCGGCCACCGCGGCGAAGGCGGCATTGCACCTGTGGAGCAAGGGCCTGTCGTCGGAGGTGGCGGGGCAGGGCATCACGGTGAACGCGATTGCACCGGGGCGCATCAACAGCGCGCAGATCCTGGACCGCCTGCACCCCACCGAGGAAAGCAGACGCGCGTTCATTGCCCGCAACATCCCGATCGGACGCTTTGGTGAACCGGAGGAAGTGGCGCCGCTGGTGGCGTTCCTGGCCTCGCCGCTGGCGGGTTACATCACCGGTGCGGTGATTCCAGTGGACGGCGGCATGCACTACTTCGCGCACTAGCGCTGCGGAACTGCAGAGCCGAGCATGGGCTCGACGCTGCAACGGCCAACAAAAAGGGCGACCGATGGGCCGCCCTTCGCACACACGGTCGAGCCCGCCTGGTCAGCGCGGCGAAGCCACCGCGCGGTTGCCCGAGGCGCCCTTGCCCTTGCGCTTGTCCTGCTGCGCCGGGCTTGCGCCCTCGGCCATCAGGTTGTCGCTGCCGAAGTCGGTGTCCACGTCCAGCCAGCGCTGCGCCGGCAGGCCAAGAGCCGAGTCGAGCACGGTCGGCAGCAGGCCGCTGGGCAGGCCGCTTTCGCCATTCCAGAGGATGGCGATGCCGAGGTCACGTTCCGGCACCAGCGCGACCAGGCCGCGATAGCCCTGCACGGCACCTGCATGGAACACCACGTCGTGGCCGGCGTAGTCGAAGGTACGCCAACCCAATGCGTAGCCCGCCGAGTGCAGGCGCTCACGGCGCCAGCCCGAACGCATCTCGCCCGGCGTGTTGATCAGGCTCGAATGCAGGGTGGCCAGCAGCGGTGCCGGCAGCACGTCGGGGCGATGGCCGGTGTGGGCCAGCAGCCACTGCGCCATGTCGCTGGCGCTGGCGTTGACGCCAGCCGCCGGAGCGACGCGGTAATAGGTGGGCTTGGGCGTCAGCGAGACCCAGCCGTTGCGGCTGCGCACGTGCGGACGCGCCCAGCGCGAGCTGGCCTGGATGCCGGCCAGGCCGAGACTGGCATCATTCATGCCCAGCGGCTTGAAGATGCGGCGCTCGACCGACTGCTCGTAGAAGCTGCCCGAGGCCGCATAGACCACGTCGCCGATCAGGCTGAAGGCCACGTTCTGGTAGGCGTAGCAGTCGCCCGGCAGGCATTTCAGGCTGGTGTTGGCCAGCTTCTGGGTCAGCGCGTAGTACTCGGCGTTGCCTTCGATGTCGCGGTCGTAGGCGTTGTACGGCAGGCCGACGCGATGGCTGAGCACGTCGGCCACGGTCAGGCGGTCGGTGGCTTCGGGCGAATTGAGGCGGAAGCCCGGCACGTAGTCGGTGACCTTGCTGTCCCAGCGCAGCGTGCCGTCGTTGACCAGCAGGCCGGCCATGGTGCCGGCGAAGGCCTTGGACAGCGAGGCCAGGCGGAACACGGTGTGCGCATCGACCGGCAGCGGGTTGTTGACGTCGGTGACGCCATAGCCACGCGCGCTGAGAATGCGGCCGCCCTGCACGATCGCCACCGCCATGCCTGGCACGCGCTCGCCATAGGTCAGCTGCTGCGCCATCGATTCGATGTTGGCGACGTTGAAGCCAGCCGCCGGCGCCTGGACGCGCGGCACCAGACCGGTGCGGTAGGCCGCAGGCTGGGTGTGGGCGACGGTGGCAGCCGTCGCGGATTCGATGTTGGTCGGCATCGGCGGCAACGCCGGCGGTGTCTGCGCGGTGGTGGACAAGGCAACGGGCATCAACATGCCCAGCAAACCGGTGGCCGCCGAACGGATCGGACGACGCAGGCTGTTCTTTTTCATCGGTTGGACCCGTGCGCGACTGCTGATGGCGATTCTAGCGCCGCTTTTCCCCTGTGCACAAACAGAGCGAAGATGAATGCGCATCTTGTTGAAAAAGTTGGAATTTTGACGCCCCGAAAGTGTGTATCGGAACGTGTCGTCCAGGCCGGTCGTCGCGTCCGTCCGCAGGCGCGAGGGCGCGTCACGCTGGCGATGTTGCAGTGCATTGGCTAACGTACGCGCTTCACCGCCCCGGAGCCTGCCATGCTGCTGTCCAACCGCCGTCTGTGGGCGAGGGGCGCTGCATGAGCGCTGCATCGGGCAAGGGGCCGCTGCAGGGCCTGGCGGCGGCGCTGCGCGAGTCGCCGGCGCTGTGGTGGTCGTTCCTGTACTTCTTCTGCCTGCTCAGCGGCTACTACGTGCTGCGCCCGGTGCGTGAGGCCATGGCCGCCTCGGCGGACCTGGAAACGGTGTTCCCGCCCGTGCTGATCACCTGGTTCGCCAGCCATGGCATCGCGTTGAAGGACTTCGTCCTGCAGTTCCTGTTCTCCTGCGTGTTCGTGATCATGCTGGTGCTGCAGCCGGTGTACGGCTGGCTGGTCAGCCGCTTCCCGCGCCGTGTGTTCCTTCCCGTGGTGTACGGCTTCTTCATCGTCACCCTGCTGGGGTTCTACGCACTGTTCGACAGTCACGTGCCAGGGCGGGGCATGGCCTTCTTCCTCTGGGTGATGGTCTTCAACCTGTTCGCGGTGGCGGTGTTCTGGAGCTTCATGGCCGACGTGTTCTCCAACGCACAGGCGCGTGCCTACTACGGCTACATCGGTGCGGCCGGCACCGTTGGCGCGTTCCTCGGCCCGTTGATCACCAGCGCGCTGGCCCAGCGCGTGGGCATCGCCAACCTGATGCTGGTCTCGGCAGCATTCCTGGTCGTGTGCCTGTTGTGCATCTGGCGGCTGCGGCATTGGGCGGTGCTGCGCGAACGCGAGCAGCAACTGGTGTCCGGCGAGCAACCGATGGGCGGCAGCGTGCTGGACGGCCTGAAACTGATCGTGCGCGAGCCACTGCTGCGCTGGCTGGCGGTGATGGTGGTGTTCGGCGTGGGCGTCGGCACGCTGCTGTACAACCAGCAGGCCAGCATCGTGCGCGCGGCGTTTACCGACCCGGCGGCCAGTACCGCGTTCTTCTCGCGCATCGACCTGGCGGTGAACGCGCTGGCGCTGCTGATGCAGGTGGGCCTGACCCGCTGGCTGCTGTCGCGCCACGGCATCGCGCCGGCGCTGCTGATTCCCGGTTTCGCGATCCTGATCGGCTTCTCGGTGCTGGCAGCCTCGCCGATGCCGTTGATGGTCGCGGTGGTGCAGGTGATGACCCGCGCCAGCGAATTCGCACTGGCCAAGCCGGCGCGCGAGACCATCTACACGCGCGTGGACCGGCAGTGGCGCTACAAGGCCGGCGCGGCGATCGACACCGTGGTGTACCGCGGCGCGGACCTGGGGTTCACCTGGATCCACAAGGCACTGACCCTGTTCGGTTCGCACGTGGTGTTCATCGGCGGCGTGCTTGTGGCCGGCTTCATGACCCTGGCTGCGTTCGGCGTGCTGCGCGAAGAAAAGAAGCTGCCGCGCGACCGTTGATTTGCCGGGGTCAGGGCCCTTTCCCGCGGGGAAAGGGCGCTGACCCCATTCTCCTTCCCTGTCCAAGGAACCGCACATGTACTGGATCGCACTCGCCCTGACCTTGCTGGTCGCACTGCTGCACGTCTATTTCCTGGTGCTGGAGATGTTCCTGTGGACCCGCCCGCTGGGCCTGAAGACCTTCCGCAACACGCCGGAGAAGGCCGGGGCCACGCGCGTGCTGGCGGCCAACCAGGGCCTGTACAACGGCTTCCTGGCGGCAGGCATCGTGGTGGGGCTGGTGATCGATCAGCCGGTGCTGGTGACGTTCTCGCTGGCCTGCGTGGTGGTGGCGGGGTGCTATGGCGCGTACAGCGTGAGCCGCCGTATTTTCATGATCCAGGCGGTGCCGGCGATCCTGGCGTTGGTGTTTCGCGCGCTGGCGTAGTTTCCAGCCAACGGCGCAGCCCCTCGTGGGTTGGTCGCGTGGAGCGGGTCATGTGTTGGGGGTGGCGGGTGGGCCGTGCAGGGGACGCTGCAAGTACGTCCATGTAAGCTCGATGGCGCCATCCATGGCGCCAACGCCCCTGAACGGCCCACCCGCCACACCCCTGACAGTTTCAGGGCGCGGCCAGCCCACGGAGAAGAAAAAGAAGTTCAAGAGCAACAGCAACAGCAACAGCAAAAAGCGGCCGGTGGGCCGCTTTTGCTTTTGCTTCTGCCCTTCTTTTTTCTCTTGCGTGGGTGGACGCCGCAGAGATGCGTCCGAGGCTGGGGGCGGTGGGTTCGCGGGGGTGTCCGCGGCATGGATGCCGCGGCCAAGCCCCCAGGGATGGGTTCACGGCGTCCCCCGCGAACCCACCGTCCCCAGCCTAACCAGGGCTTTCCGCGATCAACCGTCCACCCACGAGGGGCTGCGCCGTTCGCGGGGACCTACTTCGCCGGCGACAACCACATGTCGATCACCGCGCTGAACACCTCCGTGCCCGCACGGTCGCGCACGCTCACCGTCACCGGCAGCGCATAGCCCTCGGCCGCGACGACAATCGGCTGTGCCGGCAACGCCACCGCCTGCAGCGTGCCACGTGCCTTGGCCAGGTACTGCACCTGCATCCCCTTCGGGATCCAGCGCATGCCCTTCGGCAGCGATGCATCGACCATCAACCCGGCGGTCAGTTCGGCCAGGTTGCACATCGCGATCGCGTGCACCGTGCCGATGTGGTTGCGCACCCTGCGGCGGTCGGCCAGCGTGCCTTCGCAGCGGCCGTGTTCCAGGCGGGTGATGCGTGGCGCGATGCTGGCGAAGTAGGGCGCCTTGAAGCACACCGCGCGCGAGAACAGCCAGGTGCCGGCGGGCCAGCGCTGCAGCCGGTGGTAAAGCGAGAGCAGGGGCGTGGACATGGTGGGTATTCCGGTCGGCGGATAAAGCGACGGCGGGCCGAGGCCCGCCGTCGAAGCAACGCGTGTCGCGGGCGATCAGGCTGCCTGCGAATGCGGGTCCTTGTGCTGGCGGTCGTAGTAGCTGGCCGCGCGCAGTTCGTGGGTGTCGAAGTCGTCCACGGTGATGGTGTCCAGGGTCAGCGTGCGCAGCTCTTCCAGCAGGCTGCGCTCATCCTGGGTGATCACGCCCTCGGCCACGGCTTCGTCCAGCTGCCCCTTGAAGTCCAGCGCCTCGATGCCCTTGCTCTTCAGCGCCTTCAGGAACTTGCGCTCCACCGGCTCGGCCATGATCGCCTTGCTCAGGTAGCTGTTGATACGGCCGCCCGGGTTGTTCTCGCACGGGGTCAGGAACACGCCACTGGCCAGACGGTCGCGGGCTTCATTCGGCGCCATCAGCAGGGCGGCGACACGACGGCTCAGGCGATCGCCCGGAGCCTCGGCACGACGGCCCAGCGGGAAGATCAGTGCCCACATCAGCCAGCCGATCGGACGGATCGGGAAGTTGCGCAGTGCGGCCGACAGCGACTCTTCGATCTTGTGCACGCTGTCATGGAAGGCCCAGGCCAGCAGCGGCTGGTCGGCCTGCGGTGCGCCTTCGTCGTGGTAGCGCTTGAGCATGGCACTGGTCATGTAGACGTGGCTCAGCACATCGCCCAGGCGGCCGGACAGCGATTCCTTGAACTTCAGCTTGCCGCCGAGGGTCATCATCGAGATGTCGGCCATCAGCGCCAGGTTGGCCGAGTAGCGGTCCAGCTTGCGGAAGTAGCGGCGGGTATAGGCGTCGCCCGGGGCGGCACCGAAGCGCGCGCCGGTCAGGCCGAACCAGAACGAACGCACGGCATTGGAGATGCCGAAGCGGATGTGGCCGAACAGGCTGCGGTCGAAGTCCTGCAGGCCGGCGCGGGTATCCGGATCCTGCGCGGCCTTCATTTCCTTCAGCACCCACGGGTGGCAGAGGATCGCACCCTGGCCGAAGATCAGCAGGCTGCGGGTCATGATGTTGGCGCCTTCCACGGTGATCGCGATCGGCGCGGCCTGCCAGCTGCGGCCAGCGAAGTTGCGCGGCCCCAGGATGATGCCCTTGCCGCCGATCACGTCCATCATGTCCGAGATCACTTCGCGACTCATGGTGGTGCAGTGGTACTTGGCGATCGCCGACGGCACCGACGGCACGTCGCCACGGTCAACCGCGGCGGCGGTGGCCTGCGACAGCGCACTGATCTTGTACGCCTTGCCGCCGATGCGGGCCAGCGCTTCTTCCACGCCCTCGAAGCGGCCGACCGACAGGCCGAACTGCTTGCGGATGCGCGCATAGGCGCCGGTCACCGCGGCACCGGCCTTGGCACCACCACTGGCGGTGGACGGCAGGGTGATCGAGCGGCCCACGGCCAGGCACTCGTTGAGCATGTTCCAGCCCTTGCCGGCCATGGCCGCGCCACCGATCAGCTGGGTCAGCGGAATGAACACGTCCTTGCCGCGGATCGGGCCGTTCTGGAACGTCGAGTTCAGCGGGAAGTGGCGACGGCCGATTTCAACGCCGGCGGTGTCGCGTGGCAGCAGGCCCAGGGTGATGCCGATGTCGCGGGTATCGCCGATCAGGCCATCCGGGTCGTACATGCGGAACGCCAGGCCGATCAGCGAAGCGACCGGGGCCAAGGTGATGTAGCGCTTGTCGAAGGTGAGCTTGACGCCGAGCACCTGCTCGCCGTTCCACTCGCCCCTGCAGACGATGCCGTAGTCCGGGATCGAGGTGGCGTCGGAGCCGGCGAACGGACCGGTCAGGCCGAAGCAGGGCACTTCGCGGCCATCGGCCAGGCGCGGCAGGTACTGGTCCTTCTGTTCCTGGGTGCCGTAATGCACCAGCAGTTCACCCGGGCCCAGCGAGTTGGGCACGCCGACGGTGGAGCTGACCACCGAAGACACCGACGCCAGCTTCTGGATCACCTTGTGGTGGGCCAGTGCGGAGAAGCCCAGCCCGCCATATTCCTTCGGGATGATCATGCCGAAGAACTTGTTCTTCTTGATGAAGGCCCACAGTTCCGGCGGCAGGTCCGCATGGACGTGGGTGATTTCCCAGTCGTTGACCATCGCGCACAGCTCTTCCACCGGGCCATCGAGGAAGGCCTGTTCCTCGGCGGTCAGCTGCGGCTTGGGATAGTTGAGCAGGATGTTCCAGTCCGGATCACCGGTGAACAGTTCGCCCTCGAAACCGACCGAACCGGTTTCCAGTGCGATGCGCTCGGTCTGCGACAGCGGCGGCAGCACCTTGCGGAACACCTTCATCATCGGGCCGGTCAGCAGCGGCTTGCGGATGAACGGCAGCAGCAGCGGCACGGCGATGACGGCCAACACGGCGGCCGCGACGATCGTGGCGGTCTGGTTGACGTAGGGAATGAACCAGCAGGCAGCCAGCAGGGCCACGCTGATCAGCGTCCAGGTAACCAGCCGCATGCGGTGATAGGCGACGAACGCGCCTGCCAGCAGCAGGGCGAGGAAGGGAAGAACGATGCTCATGAGCGTGCTCCGGTGACGTGCTCGTTTGTGGCGGACGAAGCCGCAGCGTCCGCTGCGGGCAACACGTCCAGATAGTCCAACACAGTAGCGGTAAAGGCGTCGTTGTCATCGCCGGCGACCATATGCGTGGCCTGCGGCAGCTGCACATGGCGCGCATGCGGCGCCAACGCCAGGAACTCGGCCACGGTCTGCGGCGTGACCAGGTCGCTGCGTCCGCCGCTGACCAGCAGCAGCGGGCACTTCACCTGGCGCGCGGCCTCGGCCAGTGCGTCCTGGTGCTGTTCGCTGTCGCGGGCCAGTTCGGCCACCAGGCGCGGATCCCAGTGCCAGCGCCAGCGGCCGCGGCCGTCCTCGCGCAGCAGCGCACGCAGCGACTGCTCGGATTTGCGCGGACGGTGCGGCATGTACGCCGAGATCACGTCGGCGGCCTGGGCCAGCGAAGCGAAGCCGTCGGGATGGGCGGTCATGAAGGCGAGGATGCGCTCGACGCCGGCGGTATCCCAGCGCGGGGTGATGTCGACCAGCACCATCGCCGAGAACAGGCCGGGCCAGCGCGACTCGGCCAGCAGGCCGAACAGCCCGCCCATCGATGCGGCAACCAGTACCGGCGGGCGCGGCTGCTCGCCGGCCAGCACGATCAGGTCATCGGCGAACTGTTCGCCGTGATAGGGCAGGTTGGCGGCATTCCAGTCCGAATCGCCGTGGCCGCGGGCGTCGTAGGCCAGCGTCTGCAGGCCGGCGGCATTCAGTGCGCGGGCAGTGGCATTCCAGGCGTGGCGGGTCTGGCCGAAGCCATGCGCGAACAGCACCCGGCCGCGCCGGCCATGGTCGCTGGCGGTGGCGGCCAGGCGGGCGCCATGGGCGGCGTCCAGGCGCAGGTCATGGAACGCAGCGGGAGGTGGGGACGTAACCATACTTGCTAGTATGGATCGGTTCGGGGGGAAGTCAATACTGCACGGTATGGTGCGCTGCGGAAGTCGCCTGAATGGACCTCGCCTGGGAGGCTGCGACGGTTTCGACCGCAACCGCGTACTGCAACGAACCCCGGCGTATGGTTAAATCAGCCCATGAATCAACCTGACGCTTCCGCCGGCGAACCGCGCGCCGGCCGCAACAGCCGCCTGAGTGCCGAAGACTGGGCCCAGGCGGCCCTCGATCTGATTGCTGAACAAGGTGTCGGCGCCGTCGCGGTGGAACCGCTGGCACGGCGGCTCGGCGTCACCAAGGGCAGTTTCTACTGGCATTTCCCTTCGCGCGATGCATTGCTGCAAGCGGCGCTGGAGCGCTGGGAACTGTTCGAACAGGAACAGGTGTTCGGCAGCCTGGAAGACGTGCCGGATCCGCGCGTGCGCCTGCGCCAGCTGTTCCAGATGGTGGCGCATGAAGTGCAGCCGCACATCATCTACAGCGAGCTGCTGAAGGCACTGGATCATCCGATGGTGCGGCCGGTGATCGACCGCGTCTCGCAGCGCCGCCTCGATTATCTGGTCGCGTCGTTCCGCCAGGCCGGCCTCAGCTCGACCGATGCACGCCATCGCGCGCGCCTGGCCTATGCCGCCTATGTCGGCTTCCTGCAGTTGTCGCTGCAGCTGCAGCAGCCCAAGCAGGCACGCGAGGATTTCGAAGCGTACGTCGAGCATCTGATCGAGACGCTGATTCCGAACGGATGAGCGCCCGGGAATGATGTCGAAGGAAGGCCGCGGCGACACCGCGGCCTTTTTTGTTGTGCCTGGCCAGCTGTTTCCATGCGACACAAAGAGCAACGGCCCCTTGCGGGGCCGTTGCTGCATCAGCTGATCAGAGTGCCGATCAGAACTTCTGCTTGTACTGCATGTACATGAAGCGACCGATGTCGTAGCCACCGTAGTAGGAGTACTGCGAGTTCGGCGCCGAGTACATCTGCGGGCCGTAATGATCGAACACGTTACGCGCGCCCACGGCGATGGTTGCATTCCACGGTGCGTTCCAGGAGACCTGGACGTCGTGGAAGGTGGTGGCGCCACGGCGGTTCATCGGCTGGTCGCGTGCCGGATCCGGCGAGCCGAAGTCAGGCAGGCTGCACTCGGTCGAGAAGTAGCACTGTTCCTTCACGCTGGAGAAGTAGCGCGTACCCCAGGTAATGCCCCAATCGCCGTATTCCCAGCCCAGCACCAGGTTCGAACGCAGGCGGAAGTTGCTGCTGAAGCCGTTGAGGATCGACACCGGCACCTGCTGCGCGTTGGTGGTCTTCAGCACGTTCTTGCTGACGTAGGTGTTCTGCAGGTTGGCGTTGAAGCTGCCCCAGCTGCTGGTTTCGAAGCGATAGGCCACATCGAAGTCGAAGCCTTCGGTTTCCTGGTAACCGGCATTACGTGGTGCGTAGGTCAGGTTGGTCACGATGCCACGGGTTGCGTCGCGGGTGAACGAGTTGCAGCGGTCGGCGATGCCGAGTACGTAGCAGTCGTTGAGCTGGGTGGTCGGATCGTCGGTGACGATGGTGTTGGTGATCTTGATGTTCCACCAGTCCAGGCTCATGTTCAGGCCCTGGGCAAAGGTCGGGCTCCACACCAGGCCGACGGTCTTGGACTTGGACTTTTCCGGAGTCAGGTTCGGGTTGGAGACGGCGTTGAACGGCACCGGGCTCTGCTCATCCTGACCTTCCGCCGGGACGTAACCCTGCTTCAGCTGGCGGAAATTCGGGGCCAGCGCGCCCAGAGCGGCGGCGCAACGCTGGGCGGTGGCCGGATCGCTGGCAGCCAGGCCGAAATCGGTATCGCACGGATCGGTGAAGTAGGCGAAGGTCTGCGAGCTGCCACCGTACAGATTATCGATGGTCGGTGCGCGGAAGCCCTCGGCATAGGTGGCACGCACCAGCAACTGGTCGATCGGCTTCCACTTCAGGCCGAACTTGTTGTTGGTGGTGTTGCCGAAGGTGTTGTACTTCGAGTAGCGCGATGCGGCGTTGAAGCTCAGTTCCTTGGCACCCGGCAGGTCGGCCAGGATCGGAACATTCAGCTCCAGATACACTTCGTTGACGTTGTAGCCACCACCGGTCGGGCCGGCCGCCAGATCGGTCGAGTAGCCCGACTGTGACAGCGCATCCGGGACGTAGGTGCCCTTGTCTTCGCGGTACTCGTAACCCAGCGCGAAGCCCAGGTCGCCGGCGGGCAGGGTGAACAGGCTGCCGGCGATGTTCGCGTAGTAGGTCTTGGTGGTGACTTCACCGGTGTTCTTGGTGGTCGGGAACAGGAACTGCTGCAGGGCAGGATTGCCGGTCAGGCCGCCGTCGCCGGTACGGCCGTACGGAATGGCCGGATTCCACGGAATGCAGCCGCCCGGGCCCGGGCCATAGATCGGGTTGGTGCCCGCGGCCAGGCCGGCGGCCGTGCCGCACTCGACGCGGCCGGTGGCCGGGTTGAGGAACGACGCGCCGGTGGCCTGGGTGACCGCCAGCATGTTGTAGTTGCCGGTCTGGGTCTGCAGGTTCTCCGAGTTCTGGTAGATGTAGCCGGCTTCCCAGTCGAAGTACTTGTCATTGAACTGGAAGCTGCCCTGCAGGGCGCCAGTGAAGCGGAAGGTGGTCAGCTTGTTGGTCGACAGGCGCGGCACTTCCCAGCCACGGCGGATGAAGCCCATGTCGGTGCCGAACGGGTTGTAGTAGCTGTCCTGCGAGAGCACGGTACCCAGCTGACGCTCATAGTCGGCCGACTGCAGCGGATAACCGGCGACCTGGGCCTGCGACTCGCGACGGGTGTACAGCAGGTCGGAGACGAAGCGGATGTTGTCGGTCAGGTCGTACTGTACGTTGGCGAACACCGAACGACGCTTGGTCGGCGTCAGCAGGTGCATCTGCTCGTTGGAGTTGCTGACGTCACCGGTGATCGGGGTGAGGTCGGTCTCGTGATAGGCGTTCGGATCGAACGGATTTCCACCACGGTTCAGCGTCAGCAACGGTGCATTCGGATCATTGACGTCATAGACCGCGCCCCACTGGCTGACCGGGGTCCAGCCGCGGTCCGGGTGGCGATCCGTGCGCTGCGACTTGCTGAACCAGCGATTCTTGGCCCAGACGGCCTTTTCTTCGGCGTATTCCGCACCGATGGTGACCGAACCACGATCACCGGTGAAGCCGGCCACGAAGTCGAAGCTGCTCTTCTGGCCGTCGCCTTCGCCGTACTGGCCGACGTAGGCGTTGGCTTCCAGGCCCTGGAAGTTCTTGCGGGTGATGATGTTGATCACGCCGGCGATCGCGTCGGAGCCGTAGATCGACGAGGCGCCGTCCTTCAGGACGTCGATGCGCTCGACGATGGCCGACGGGATCTGCGACACGTCCTGCAGGCCGCTGACGCTGGCGCCGAGGCGCTTGCCGTCGACCAGCACCAGGGTGCGTTCGGCGCCGAGGTTGCGCAGGTCGATGTAGAAGCCACCGACGGCTTCGCCGGAGGACAGCGGCTCGGAACGGCTGATGGCCGGGCTGCCAGCGGCAGAGATGTTCTGCAGGACGTCGGCAACTGTCTTGAAACCGCTCTTCTCGATCGAAGCGCGGCTGATGCTCAGAACGGGCTGGGCGGTTTCGGTATCGACCTGACGGATGCGCGAACCGGTGACCTCGATGCGGTCGAGGTTGGTGGCTTCCTGGGCGTGGGCCGTCGCGGTGGTGGCACCGGCGACAAGCGCGATCACAACTGCGTCACGCAGCTGGCTGGACTTGAGTTTCATTGGCTCTCTCTCTCCAAGAAATCTTGGCTGGGGTTAATGCCCGGCGGGGGAGCGAAAAAGCGCTCCCAAATCGCGAGGCTGACCCGATAGTAACGGGCGTTCGCCAAGAATTAAAGCTGTGTTAATCAAGCCTGTGATTTTGGTAAAGATGCGCTTTTCCCATGCCACTCAATAGTTTACCGGCATGGTCAGGGCGCTCTGCCTCGTTTGTTAACGCAGAATGATGAAAAAAGTTTCGATTGAAATGTATCTCACTATGTCGGTGCGCAGCGTTTCATCGCCCAGCGGCGATACCGGTTACGCAAGTGCGCGGCAGGCTTGCACATGCAAAAGGCGCCTTTCGGCGCCTTTGGGAATATCGTTGCTGAGCCTGTTTACCGGGATCAGAGATCCTGTTCGTAACGCACATACGGCACGGTGCCGTCGTCGTTGCTTTCGTTGCGCGGGGAGAACGGATTCTTGCCGCGGCTGATCACATTCTCGGCGCCGACGGTGAGCTGGCCGGACCACGGGGTACGCCAGGTCAGGCCGATGCCCAGGCCTTCCCACTTGCCGGGCTTGCCCGGGACGTCGACCACGCGGCCGATGATGCTGCCGGTGAAGTTGCCGTAACCGGCGCCGATGCTCAGGCTCTTGCTGTCCCAGCGATCGACGATGGCCGGCGAGGCGTCGGCCAGCGGAACCAGGCGCGCCTTGGCGTAGGTACCGGCAATGGAGACGAAGCCTTCGCGACCGATGTTCTTCTGCGCGAACACGGTCAGATCGTTCTGCTCGGCACGCAGCGAGGGCGTCTTGTTCGGGCCCGACAACCAGGCGGGCAGGGTTTCACGGCCAGTGCCGGCGGTGATGCCCAGGCGGCTGTTGCCGCGGTTCAGCGCGGCGGTACCGCTGAAACGACGGCTGTTCAGATCATCCTCGTCGCCCAGGCTGGCCAGCATGCAATGGCTGGCCAGACCGCTGATGCTGGTGCCGCTGCTGCTGTTGCAGAGCAGGCCCAGCGAATCGCCGGAGGACAGGCCAAAGGCCGCGTCCAGCGAGTTGCGGCCGAAATGCCAGCGGGCGCCGGCCGCCTGTTCGCCGGTCGGCTCAAGGTACAGCAGCGCCTCGACCTTGCCGCTGCCCTTGTTCCAGACCGGCAGCACGGTGCGGGTGTCCTTGCTCTGCGCATGCACGCCCGTGATCGCGCCAAGGGCGATCAGCAGGGCCAGCGGTAGACGCAGGAAGGTACGCATCGGACCAGTTCAGACAGGGACAGACAACGGAAGTTCCCGTGGGGACGGGAACTCGATCCTAGGGTGTTTATGAATTCTTAACAAGCCTTGATCCTCCCCAGGTACAAGACTGCCGTTCACTGAAGTCGTTCAGGCGCCGGTACAGCCCCCTGGGCGCCGTGGAACAGTATGCCGAACTCCGTCAATGGAAAGTGATACTCGCGTCCGCAGAATTCGCAACGCACCTCGACGGCGCCAGTGTCCTCGGCGGCCGCTCGGGCCTCCTCTTCCCCCAGCGACTGCAGCATGCCGGCCACCCGCTCGCGCGAGCAGGAGCAGGCGAAGGAGAGCGGCTTTTCACCCAGCAGCTCCGGCCGCTCCTCGTGGAACAGGCGGTGCAGCAGCTGCTCGGCCGGGGTCGCCAGCAGTTCGGCCCTGCCCAGGGTCTCGAACAGGGCGCTGGCGCGCGCCCAGCCATCTTCGTCGCCTTCGTCGCCCGGCAGTTTCTGCAGCAGCAGGCCGGCGGCACCGTTGCGGTCGGCCGCCAGCAGCAGGCGGGTGGGCAGCTGCTCCGACTGGCGGAAGTAGTCCTCGAAGGCCTCGTCCAGTTCCGGCGCGGTCAGCGCGACCAGGCTCTGGTAGCGCTGCGGCTCGCGCGGGTCCAGGCCGGGGTTCTCGATGGTGATGGCGAGGATGGCGTCATCGCCGAGGCTGGACAGGTCACGCGGCGCGTCGGCGCCTTCGCTGAGCTGGGCGATGCCACGCAGGGTGCCGCCCGCGGTGCATTCGGCGAACAGGGTGCGCAGGGCAGTGCTGCTGCGCAGCTGCACTGACAGGCGGCCGTCGATCTTGGTGTGGCCGGTGAACAGGGCCGAGGCGACACAGGCCTCGCCGAGCAGCTCGGCAGCGGCGTCCGGGTACACGGCGTGGGACAGGATTTCCTGCCAGGTGGCCTGCAGGTGCACATGCACGCCGCGGACGCCGGCGTCGGGGAGCAGGAAACGGATCAGGGAATCGGAGTTGGCGGTCATCGTCTCACATCGCGCGTAAACGGGGGCGGTTGCCGGATAATGCGCCGACAACCAGACAGAAGAAGGATGCACCAGTAATGGGGGCAGCGGGAGAGCAGCACAAGGTAGTGGCGGAGGTGGCCGCACCGCGCAGGCGACGCTGGCGCTGGAAGCGGCTGCTGTGGCTGCCGGTGCTGCTGGCCGCCTTCAGCTGCCTGCAGGTGCTGGTGCTGCGGTTCATCGACCCGCCGGTGTCCACGGTGATGCTGTGGCGTTATGGCGAGGCGCTGGGCGAGGCGGACTGGTCCTATCGGCTGCATTACCAGTGGCGCGACCTCGACCAGATGGCGCCGAGCCTGCCGATCTCGCTGGTGGCGGCCGAGGACCAGCGCTTCCCCGACCACAATGGCTTCGATCTGCAGGCCATCGAAAAGGCCCGCGACCATAACGCCAGGGGAGGGCGCCTGCGTGGCGCCAGCACGATCAGCCAGCAGGTGGCCAAGAACCTGTTCCTGTGGCAGGGCCGCAGCTGGATCCGCAAGGGCCTGGAAGTCTGGTACACGGTGCTGATCGAGGCGCTGTGGCCGAAGGAGCGCATCCTGGAGATGTACGCCAACATCGCCGAGTTCGGTGATGGTGTGTACGGTGCGCAGGCGGCAGCCCAGAAATACTGGGGCAAGGACGCGGCCCGGTTGAGCCCGGCCGAGAGTGCGCGACTGGCGGCGGTACTGCCGGCACCGCGACGCTACAACGCGGCCGCACCGGGGCCGTATGTGCAGCGGCGCGCCGCATGGATCCAGCGCCAGGCGCGCCAGCTGGGAGGCGCGTCATACTTGTCGGAGGACTGAGGCAGGCGTGGCGTGAGCGGCGGGCGACGGGTCGTGCGCCTGGCCGGCAATGTACAATCCGGGCATGACCCGCGAACGGCTCACTTTTGTCATCGCCGCCTACAACGAGGCCCTGGCATTACCGCTGCTGCATCCACGGCTGTGCGCGGTGCTGGACGGCATGCCCGACATCGACGGCCACATCCTCTATGTGGATGACGGCAGTCATGACCGCACCTGGGAGGTGATCGCGGGGTTGGCCCAGGCTGATGCGCGCGTCTCGGCGCTGAAGCTGTCGCGCAACTTCGGCAAGGAGGCGGCGCTGACCGCGGGCCTGGATCTGGTGCACGAGGGGGCAGCGATGATCCTCGATGCCGACGGCCAGGACCCGCCGGAGCTGGTGCCGCAATTCGTCGCGCGCTGGCGCGAGGGCCATGACAACGTCTACGGCACGCGCATGGCCCGCGATGGCGAGTCCTGGATCAAGCGCGCCACGGCAGCGATGTTCTACCGGGTGATGGGTCGCCTGTCGCGTACGCCGATTCCGGCCGATACCGGAGATTTCCGCCTGCTGTCCCCGCGCGCGCTGAGCGCCCTGCGCGGGATGCGTGAGCGCCACCGTTTCATGAAGGGGCTTTTCAGCTGGGTAGGCTTCAAGCGGATTGCCGTGCCCTATCACCGCCACGCGCGCGTGGCCGGCACCAGCAAATTCAGCCTGTGGCGGCTGTGGAATTTCGCCCTCGAAGGCATCACCGGCTTCTCGACTGTGCCGCTGCGGGCTGCCACCTACCTGGGACTGGCAACCGCCGCAGTCGCGTTCGTGTTCGGCCTGTGGGTGATCGTGAAGGCGGCGCTGTATGGCGACCGGGTGGCGGGTTGGCCGACGATGATGGCGGTGATCCTGTTCCTGGGGGGAGTGCAGTTGATCGCGCTGGGGCTGGTGGGAGAGTACCTGGGGCGGCTGTACGAAGAGTCCAAGCAGCGGCCGTTGTACCTGGTTGACGCGTGGCTAGCATCCGCCGTGGCAGACTCGGCCCTGCAACCCACCCTCGGAGGGCAGGCAGATGACGACGGTACGGCAGCTGTTGGATGGCAAGTCTCCTGAAGTACATGCGGTCGCGCCGGACGCGGCGGTGATCGATGCGATCCGGTTGATGGCGGAAAAGGGCATCGGTGCGGTACTGGTGATGGACGGGCCGCGGCTGGTCGGGATCCTGTCCGAGCGTGACTACGCGCGCAAGATCGTGCTGCGTGATCGTTCATCGCGCGATACCGCGGTGGCGGAGATCATGACGGCGCAGGTGGTGACGGTGTCGCCCGGTGAGCAGGTGGAGCATTGCCTGCAACTGGTGACCGACTACCGCATCCGCCATCTGCCGGTGGTGGAGGGCGCGCAGGTGCTGGGGGTGATCTCCATCGGTGACCTGGTGAAGTCGGTGATTGATGCGCAGCGGCGCGAGCTGGACCAGCTGCAGCAGTACATCGTGGCGGGGTGAGGTGTTCACCGGCGGGCCTGCGGCCCGCCGGCCCGCCAACAGCAAGTGCAGAAGCAGAAGCGGCGCCTTCCTGATACGTCGGAGAGGCGGAGGGCATGGGCGTGCAGGACACGCCGCAAGTACGTCCCTGTAGGCTCGATGGCACCATCCATGGCGCCAACGGTCCTGCACGCCCATGCCCTCCGCCTCTGGAAACATTTCCGCGAGCGCGGTGCGTACATGCGCGGTGCCTCGCCTTTGGTAGCCGCCAACCTTGGTTGGCAACAGCTTTTGACTTTGCTTTTTTTTTTGACTTTGAATTTCCGCTCTCGTTCCGCGCGCGCAGGAAACTGTCAGGAGGGGGACGGGTGACGCAGGCAGGACCGTTGGCGCCATGGATGGCACCATCGAGCCTACAGGGACGTACTTGCGGCGTGTCCTGCCTGCGTCACCCGTCCCCCTCAAGCCACCATCAATGCAGGCGCCGCGAACAACGCTGTAACCCTACTTCGCATACTGCCCCCCGCAGTCGGCATCCTTGCCCGGCCCCAGTTCGATGGTTGCCAGCAATGCCGCCGGCGGGGCGATGCTGCCCAGTGCCAGGGCCACCGCGCCGCGGATGCCCAGCGCCTTGAAGTCCGGGCGGAACGACGGGTCCTTGAAAGTGCCGGCGATGTGCAGTGGCGAGCGCAGCACCAGGATGCTCTTGTCCTTCGGGCGTGGCTTCAACAGCAGGTCCAGGCTCTCGTCGCGCAGGCTGACCGTGCCTTCGCCGATGAGGATCGTGTCGGTGGTATCCACCGCCAACGCCTGGCTGGTCATCAGGCCGTCGCGCACGCCGAAGTCGGCGAAGGCGCAACGCAGGGGGATCTGCTTGTCGCCGGTCACCAGGAATTTCAGCGACTCGGTGATGTCCAGGCCGGCCAGTTCCATCACCAGGTTGCCGACATGGCCACGGCCCATTGCCAGGCCGACCTTGCCGCTGCTGCTGCCGAGCATCGCGGCGATCGAATTGCCGCGGCCACTCAGGTCCACCTCGCCGCCGATGCCACCCTTGGCCTGTTCGGCCAGCTTGGCGTCGGGGAACAACTGGCCAAGCTGCACGCCGCGCACACTGGCCTTCAGCGCGGTACTGATCTGCGGCTGGCGCGCGTCCATGCGGATCGTGCTGCGGATGTCGCCGCCAGCGACGCCGAAGTTCAGTGGGTCCAGCCGCAGCACACCGTCGTCCAGCAACAGGTGTGCATCCATGTCGTCCAATGGCAATGACGGCGCGTTGATGCGGTGGGCTTTCCAACGCACGTCGGCATCCATCGCACGCAGCTTGCCGAGGTTGTAGGGCGTGTCCGGCAACACACGCGCACGCGCGGCGACCCGTGCGGCCTCGGCCTTCTGCTCTGCATTGGCGGTTTCGCCGCCGCCGGTCTTCGGTGGCGCACCGACGAAGCCGGCCAGGTCATCGAAGTCCAGGCGTCTGGATTCCAGCGTGGCGGTCAGTCGCGGGCGCGCGCCTCCCACTTCGAACTGCAGGTTGCCACCGAGGTCGCTGTCGCCGACCTTGCCGGTGAACTGCTCGTAACGCCAGAGGTCGTGGTCACGCTTGAGCCGACCATTCAACGCGTAGGGCGGGGACGGCGGAATGGCGATGCCGAGCAAGGGGTAGAGGTCGGCCAGGTCCTGGCCGCTGAGCGCGAACTGCAGGTCGAACACGCGCAGCTGGAAGGGATTGGTCAATGTGCCGCTGGCGACGGCGTGGGTGGCGCCAGCGCGACCGTCGAGGTGGATGCGGAACGGGTGGCCGCTGTCGGTCAGCTCCAGCGGTGATTCAGTACCACCGCGCAGGGTGAACGGATTGCCCTGCCAGCGTCCCTTGCCCTGCACCAGCAGCGGTGGCGCCGCGTCGGCCTGTTTCGGCTGGCCGCTGCGCACGTCCACGCGGATATCGGTGCGGCCGAGCGCATCGAGAAACTGCAGGCGACCGTCATCGACGCGCAGCCGTTTGAGCTGGGGGCTGGTCCCGCCGGCGCTGTCACCGAGGAAATCCCAGTTGCCCGGTTCGCCCTTGCGCGGGGCGGTTTCCAGCAGCACGTCCGGCCGGGTCAGGCGCACTTCGGGCAGCTGCACGCTGCCGCGCAGCAGGGGCCAGACCCGCACGTCGATCTCGACGCGGTCGGCGCTGGCCATATCGGGTTGTTTCGCCCAGCTGGCATTGGCGAAGGTGACCGCATCGGCGCGGATCGTGCTGGTGCGGCCGAGGTCGACATCAAGGTTCCCGATGTGCAGCACGCGGCCGGTGCGTGCCTGCACCGCGCGCTCCACCGGCCCCTTGAACCAGTTCCAGTCCCACAACGCGATCAGTACCAGGATCGCCGCCAGCAGGAAGATCAGGATCGTGAGCCAGCGCCGGCCTCGTGGGCCGGGGCGGCGGAGGCGCCAGCGGGGCGTGCGCTTTGCGGCAGGGGAGGCGGCAGCATTCACGCTGCCATGGTTGCCCCCTCTTCGTGGACAGGGCGCGAAGCGACCATGTGCATGGTGTGCACGCGCTGCCGTCGAGCGGCCGTTACAGCACCTGCATGGTGACCGCGACGAAGTGGCAGACGCTGCCGCCGATCACGAACAGGTGCCAGATGGCATGCGAGTACGGGATCGATTCACGGTGGTAGAAATAGGTCCCCAGCGTGTACGACAGGCCGCCGGCGAACAGCCAGGTGAGGGTGCCGCCATCGATCGAGGCCCACATCGGCTTGATCGCCACGACCACCAGCCAGCCCATGGCGATGTAGATCACCGTTGAGAGCACCTTGAAGCGGCCGGTGTAGAACAGCTTGAACACCACGCCGCCCAGCGCCAGCGCCCAGATCGCGGTGAACAGGCCCCAGCCCCACGGACCGCGCAGGCCGATCAGGGTGAACGGGGTATAGGTGCCCGCGATCAGCACATAGATCGCGCAATGGTCGAACACCTTCAACCGGCCCTTGGCGACCGGATGCTGGATGGCGTGGTACAGCGTGGAGGCGGTGTACAGCAGCAACAGCGCGATACCGAATACGATCGCGCTGGCCAGCTGCCAGCCGTCGCCGTAGATCGCCGCCAGGGTGATCAACACCGCGCTGGCTGCCAGGGCGAATACCGCGCCCAGGCCATGGGTCAGGGCGCTGGCGATTTCTTCACGGATCGAAGCAATGGACGTCGTGGACATGGCGTAGGCATTGTTCGCGGGGAGGGGGACCCGCACCCCCCTATCATCGCCGCGATGGGCGATGCGTGCACGCCTGTCACCGTATGGTGGGTGAATGTCTGCCTTGCGTTGGCTGGGGTCAGAGCCCTTTCCTGCCGGAAAGGGATCCGACCCCGTGGCATCAGCCTGCCGAAACGGTATGCGCCGCTTCGCGGGTGGCAGAGAAGCGCACATCCGGCGAGCGTTCCTGGGCCAGCTGCAGGTTGACCCGGGTCGGCGCCAGGTAGACCAGGTGCCCGGCGGCATCCAGCGCCAGGTTCAGCGCGTTCTTCTCGCGGAACTCTTCCAGCTTCTTCTCGTTGCTGCAGTGGACCCAGCGCGCAGTGGTCACGCTCACCGGCTCGAAGGTGGCTTCCACGCCGTACTCGTCCTTCAGGCGGTAGGCGGCCACGTCGAACTGCAGCACGCCGACCGCACCCAGGATCAGGTCGTTGCTGGTCAGCGGGCGGAAGAACTGGGTCGCGCCTTCCTCGGACAGCTGGGCCAGGCCCTTCTGCAGCTGCTTGAGCTTGAGCGGATCGCGCAGGCGGGCGCGGCGGAACAGTTCCGGGGCGAAGTTGGGGATCCCGGTGAAGGTGACCGCTTCGCCTTCGGTGAAGGTATCGCCAATGGAGATGGTGCCGTGGTTGTGGATGCCGATCACATCGCCCGGCCACGCCTCGGCGGCGATCTCACGGTCGCTGGCCATGAAGGTCAGCGCGTTGGCCAGCTTCATTTCCTTGCCGGTACGCACGTGGAAGGTCTTCATGCCGGCGCTGAAGCGGCCCGAGCAGACCCGCATGAAGGCCACGCGGTCGCGGTGCTGCGGGTCCATGTTGGCCTGGATCTTGAACACGAAGCCGGTCAGCTTGTTTTCTTCCGGGGCGATCTCGCGGCCGGTGGTGGAGCGCGCCTGCGGTGCGGGTGCGTGTTCGACGAAGAAGTCCAGCAGCGGCTGCACGCCGAAGTTGTTGACGCCCGAGCCGAAGAACACCGGCGTCTGCTTGCCCTCGCGGTAGGCCTGCAGGTCGAACGGGTGGCTGGCGCCCTGCACCAGTTCCAGCTCGTCGCGCAGGTCGGCCAGCATCTGTGCACCGATCTTCTCGGCCAGGCCGGGAGCATCGATGGACGGGAAAATGGTCGAGTCCTGGCGGGTGAAGTTGCGGCCCGGTTCGTACAGGTGCACTTCGCCGGTCAGCAGGTGGACCACGCCCTTCAGGCGCTGGCCCATGCCGATCGGCCAGGTGACCGGCGCGCACTGGATGCCGAGCACGGTTTCCACTTCATCCAGCAGCTCGATCGGGTCCTTGCCCTCGCGGTCGAGCTTGTTGATGAAGGTCATGATCGGGGTGTCGCGCAGGCGGCACACTTCCATCAGCTTGATGGTGCGCTCTTCCACGCCCTTGGCCACGTCGATCACCATCAGCGCCGAGTCCACCGCGGTCAGCACGCGGTAGGTGTCTTCGCCGAAGTCGGCGTGGCCGGGGGTGTCGAGCAGGTTGACGATCTTGCCTTCATACGGGAACTGCATCACCGAGGAGGTGACGGAGATGCCGCGCTCCTTTTCCAGCGCCATCCAGTCGGAGGTGGCGTGGCGGGCAGCCTTGCGGCCCTTGACCGAACCGGCCATCTGGATCGCGCCCCCGAACAGCAGCAGCTTTTCGGTCAGCGTGGTCTTGCCGGCGTCAGGGTGGGAAATGATGGCGAAGGTGCGGCGACGCGACGCTTCGTTGGCGACTTCGGACATGGCAGTGGCGCCCGCCCGGGGCGCTTTTCAAAGAGATAAGCGCCCGATTATACCGGCCGGGGGCGGTCAGCGCCCGGTACCGCCTTCGGCCTCGCCCTGGCGGGCGAACTGCAGCTGGCCCTGCTCGGCGAAGATGCGCACCGGCACCGAGCGCAGGCCCATGCCGCGATTGACCTGCACCACGAAGTGCAGGTGCGGGGCACTGCTATAGCCGCTGTTGCCAGACAGGCCGATCGGCTGTCCGGCCCCTATCGCCTGGCCACGACGCACGCGCATGCCGCCGGCCTGCAGGTGGCCGTACAGCGCCATGCTGCCGTCGCTGTGCAGCACGCGGATGAAGTTGGCGCGGGCACCATCGCGTTCGCGGTCCTGGCCGTTGCCACGGAAGCCATCCTGGATCTGCATCACCGTACCCTCGCGCGCGGCCAGCACCAGGGTGCCCTCCGGCAGTGCGAAGTCGACCGCGTCGCGGTTCTCCTCGTCGTCATGGCTGAATCGTCCCTGCGGCGCTTGGTCCACGCGCAGGCGCGCCGCATCGAATGGCAGGCGGTAGGCGACATCTTCGGCCTGTGCGGCCGGGTTGCCCGGCACCGACTGCAGGCGCAGATCCAGCATGCGGCCATCGATCGGGGCGGGCAGGTGGCCGACTACCAGGCTGCTGTCGCCCTGGATCAGCGACTCGACCGGGAGGCCTTCGACCGGGTGCCCGGGGGCGGCGCGCAGCTGGATCTGCAGCGGCCCTGCCAGCCCGTTGTCGATCCGGGCCTGCCATTGCGTACCGACCGGCTGCAGGCGCAATTGGGCCATGGGGGCGGCGCCCTCGGCACTGCCTGCGCGGGTGGCCGGGGCGGAAGGGGGAGCCAGTCCCCAGCCCTGGCGCCAGTCGCCGGCGTGTGCGGTCGCGCTCGCCAGCAGAGGCAGCAGCAGGCAGGACAGGGGCAGGCGCGACATCGGCGTTTCCAGCGGAATGGACCGCCCGGACTGTACCCGATCCTGAACAGGGCGACCGGGACGGCCTTCGCATAGCTGTCCCAAGAATATTCATCGCTTTATCCGCATGAAGGGATTGACAGTGCCGGAATGGGCTGGCATCGTGGCCCCACCATCGAGACCGGCAGAGGGACAGGCCCTTTGAAGCCGGGGCAGCCCGCAGGCGCGCAAGCGTCTGCGTAGGTGCCAAATCCTGCGGGGACCGTGGCGTCCACCGAAAGATGGTTCGAACCATGCACCACACGTGCATCTCGAACGCGGGCCCCGCGAAGGCTCGATGGCCGATTCCCCAACCGGATCCCGCCATGAGCTTCGCCGCCAGTACCGCCATTCGCCCCGAACCCTTTGTCCCCGTCAGCGTGCCGGTCGAAGACCGCGTGCATGCCGAGCGCGGTGAGTTCGCCGCGGTGCTGTCGATGCGCCACGCCGGCCCCAGCCCGGTGCGCCTGCGCTATGAGTGGGTCGGTCCGGCCAATGCACCGGTGGTGGTGCTGGCCGGCGGCATTTCCGCCCATCGCCACGTGGCGTCCAACACGCAGTTCCGCGAGAAGGGCTGGGCCGAAGACCTGGTGGGCAGCGGCCGCGCGCTGGATCCGCAGCAGCTGCGCGTGCTGGCCTTCGACTTCATCGGCGCCGACGGTGCACTGGATGTGCCGATCGATACCGCCGACCAGGCCGATGCCTTGGCGCTGCTGCTGGACCATCTCGGCATCCGCACGCTGAAGGCCTTCGTTGGCTATTCGTATGGCGCGCTGGTCGGCCAGCAGTTCGCGATCCGTCATCGTGCCCGCGTGCGCCAGCTGGTGCTGGCCAGCGGTGCGCACCGACCGCATCCGTATGCCGCCGCCTGGCGCGCATTGCAGCGCCGCGCGGTCGCGCTGGGCCAGCTGCAGTGCGGCGAAGACCACGGCCTGGCCCTGGCCCGGCAGTTCGCCATGCTCAGCTACCGCACCCCGGAAGAGTTCGGCGAGCGCTTTGATGCTGCGCCGGAGGTCATCAATGGCCGCGTGCGCGTGGCTGCCGAAGACTATCTCGATGCGGCCGGTGCGCAGTACGTCGCGCGCACGCCGGTGACCGCTTACCTGCGCCTGTCCGAATCAATCGACCTGCACCGCGTCGATCCCACCGCGATCCTGCCGCCGACCGTGGTGGTGGCCGTGGAGGGCGACCGCCTGGTGCCGCTGGCCGACCTGGTCGGCCTGGTCGAAGGGCTGGGCCCGCGCGGCAGCCTGCGCGTGCTGCGCTCGCCCTATGGCCACGATGCCTTCCTCAAAGAAACCGATCGCATCGATGCGATCCTCGCCACCGCCTTCCGCACTTCTGGAGAGTCCGCATGAGCCTGCACGCCAACGAGCCGTCCTGTAGTCGTACCACTGCCGCCGTCCGTGCCGGCATCGATCGGGACACCGCGCATGGCGCGGTCACGCCGCCGATCGTGCTGTCGTCGAACTTCAGTTTTGAAGGCTTCGGCAACAAGCGCCAGTACGATTACACGCGCAGTGGCAACCCGACCCGCGACCTGCTGGGTGAAGCGCTGGCCGAACTGGAAGGCGGCGCCGGCGGCGTCATCACCGCGACCGGCATGGGCGCGATCAACCTGGTACTGAACGCGCTGCTGCAGCCGGGCGACACCCTGGTGGTGCCGCACGATGCCTACGGCGGCAGCTGGCGGCTGTTCAACGCGTTGGCAAAGAAGGGCCACTTCGAACTGGTCACCGCCGACCTGACCGATCCGCGAGCGCTGGCGCAGGCGCTGGCCACGCAGCCAAAGCTGGTGCTGGTGGAAACCCCGTCCAACCCGCTGCTGCGCATCACCGACCTGCGCTTCGTCATTGATGCCGCGCACAAGGCCGGTGCCCTCGTGGTGGTCGACAACACCTTCCTGTCACCGGCGCTGCAGCAGCCGCTGTCGTTTGGTGCGGACCTGGTGCTGCATTCCACCACCAAGTACATCAATGGCCACAGCGATGTGGTAGGTGGGGCGGTGGTCGCGCGCGATCCGGCGCTGCACGAGCAGCTGGTGTGGTGGGGCAACGCGCTGGGCCTGACCGGTTCGCCGTTCGATGCCTTCCTGACCCTGCGCGGCCTGCGCACGCTGGATGCGCGCCTGCGCGTGCACCAGGAAAACACGGCGTCGATCGTTGCCCTGCTGGACCAGCATCCGGCGGTCGGCGCGGTGTACTACCCGGGCCTGGCCGATCACCCGGGCCACGCCATCGCCGCGCGCCAGCAGAATGGCTTCGGCGCGATGCTGTCGTTCGAACTGGCGCACTGCGCCGGTGATGATCCGCATGCGGCGGTGCGTGCATTTGTGGACGGGCTACGCTGTTTCACCCTGGCCGAATCGCTGGGCGGCGTCGAAAGCCTGATCGCACATCCGGCCACGATGACTCATGCGGCGATGACCGCCGAAGCGCGTGCAGCCGCCGGCATCAGCGAAGGGCTGCTGCGCCTGTCGGTCGGCATCGAGGCCGAGCGTGACCTGCTGGCCGATCTCGGCGCCGCGCTGCAGCGCGCCGAAGCGGTGATCGATGCGGCCGCCCGCCGCAAACAGGTGGTGGACGCATGAGCGCACTCGCCGCTGACATTCCTGCGCTGGGGGTGGGACGCCTGGCGCTGCTCGGTACGGGCACGGTCGGTTCGGCCTTCGTACAGCGCTACCAGGCGCTGCAGGCACGCGGGTTGGAACTGCCCAGCGTGCAATGGCTGGCCAACTCGCGCACCGCGCTGGAGATCGATCGCGACCTGGCGCTGCCCTTGGAACTGGCACGTCGAGCCCCCCGCGATGGCCACAGTTCGCCACCATGGGCGAGCGCCGAAGGGCTGGAGCGTGGCGACGTGGTGGTCGATGCCACGGCCAGTGAAGACGTGGCCGCCCGTCACGTGCAATGGCTGGCGCGCGGCGTGCATGTGGTGACCGCCAACAAGCTGGGCCGGGGCGCGCAGCTCGCCCGCGCGCAGGCCATTGCCGAAAGCTGTGTCGACAGTGGCGCGCGTTATGGCGACAGTGCCACCGTTGGTGCCGGGCTGCCGCTGTTGAGCAGCCTGCGCGCGCTGGTGGCCGGTGGCGATCACATCCATGCCATCGAGGGCGTGCTGTCCGGCTCGCTGGCGTGGCTGTTCCATCGCTATGACGGCCAGTCGCCGTTCTCGGCGGCGGTGCGCGAGGCGCTGGCGGCCGGTTATACCGAGCCAGACCCGCGCCTGGACCTGTCCGGCGAGGACGTGCGCCGCAAGCTGCTGATCCTGGCGCGCAGCAGCGGGCTGGCGCTGGATGCGTCGCAGGTACAGGTGGATTCACTGGTGCCCGAAGCGCTGGCAGCGTTGCCGCTGGAGGATGCCGTGGCTGCCTTGGAGCAGCTGGATGCGCCGCTGCAGGCGCGTTGGCAGCAGGCACGTGACAACGGCCGCGTGCTGCGTTTCGTTGGCCGTGTTGACAGCGAAGGTGCGCAGGTGGGCCTGCGCGAACTGCCGGCGGATCATCCGTTGGCGCAGGGTGCCGGCACCGACAACCGCGTGGCCATCCACAGCGATCGCTACCGCCACCAACCCTTGTTGATCCAGGGACCGGGTGCCGGCGCGGAAGTCACTGCGGCTGCGTTGCTGGATGACGTGCTGCGGATCGTGGGTTGATCGCATTGTTCCTGTAGCGCCGAGCCCACGCTCGGCTGCTCCTGACAGAACCCCGGTCCTGCCGCATGAGCCGAGCGTGGGCTCGGCTCTACAGAGGGCACGCCTGCCGGTCAGCGGGACTTCAGGGCCTTCAACAACGCGCTGTTGAACTGCTTGGGGTCCTGCACCTGCGGCGAATGGCCCAGTTCGGCGAACTCGACCAGCGTCGCGCCGGGAATCGCTGCGGCCGCTGCTTTGCCCAGCACCGGATAATTGCCCAGCGTCGCCTTCACCGCAGGCGGCGCCAGGTCGCGCCCGATCGCGGTGCGGTCCTTCTGGCCGATGAACAGCGTGGTCGGCACCTGCAGGTGCTTCAGTTCGTAGACCACCGGCTGGTTGAACACCATGTCCGAGGCCAGCGCCTGGCTCCATGCAACGGCCTGCTTGCCCGGGCCTTCGTACATGCCCGACTGCATCCGCGCCCACGGTTCGTAGGCCGGTTTCCATTTGCCGTCGTAGTACACCTCCAGCTGGTAGCGGCGGATGCTGTCATAGCTGATGTTCATTTCGCCGGCGTACCACGCGTCGACGCTGCGCCAGGGGACGCCCAGCGCCTTCCAGTCTTCCAGCCCGATCGGATTGACCAGCGACAGGCTGCGCAGGTCCTGCGGGAACATCAGCGCGTAGCGCACCGCCAGCATGCCGCCCATCGAATGACCGACCAGGTGCACCGGGACGTCACCCAGTTGCAGCTGTTGCAGCAGGGCATGGGTGTTGGCGGCCAGCTGCGCGAACGAATATTGGTAACGCTCGGGCTTGCTGGATTTGCAGAAGCCCACCTGGTCCGGGGCAATCACCCGATAGCCGGCGGCGACCAGTGGCTTGATCGATTCCTTCCAGGTGGCGGCACAGAAGTTCTTGCCGTGCAGCAGCACCACCACGCCGATGGGTGCCTTCTTCGGCGCGATGTCCAGGTAGGCCATCTCCAGCGGCTGCCGCTGCGATTCCAGCGCGAAGGTCTTCACCGGATAGGCGTAGTCGAAACCCTCCAGCCGAGGCCCGTAGGTGGGGGCGGCCAGGGCGGCCAGCGGAAGGCAGGCAAGCAGGGCGGCAGCGATCACGCGCATGGGGCAATCCGGGGTGGGGAAGCCCCGAGCCTAACCGGAACGCGGTGACGGTGTCGCCCGTACGGACAAGGGTGACCGGGTAGAGTCGACTGTTGGTCGACTGCTCTTCCCTCAGGCCGCGGAAATCCCGCGCTGCGCGCGATGGTCGACTGACAGTCGACTCTACCTGTGGCCCGTCGCCATCGCGCCGGAGCCGGTCGCCCTCAGCACTCGATGACGTTCACCGCCAAGCCACCGCGGCTGGTTTCCTTGTACTTGTCCTGCATGTCGCGGCCGGTATCGCGCATCGTCTTGATGACCTTGTCCAGCGACACCTTGTGCTTGCCGTCGCCACGCATCGCCATGCGCGAGGCGTTGATCGCCTTCACCGCGCCCATTGCATTGCGCTCGATGCAGGGGATCTGCACCAGCCCGCCGATCGGGTCACAGGTCAGGCCGAGGTTGTGTTCCATGCCGATTTCCGCGGCGTTCTCGATCTGGCTCGGGTTGCCCCCCAGCGCCGCGACCAGGCCACCGGCCGCCATCGAGCAGGCCACGCCCACTTCGCCCTGGCAGCCCACTTCGGCACCGGAAATCGAAGCGTTTTCCTTGTACAGGATGCCGATCGCCGCCGAGGTCAGCAGGAAATCGAACACGCGCTGTTCGTTGGCGCCGGGGCAGAAGCGGTCGAAGTAATGCAGCACCGCCGGCAGTACGCCGGCCGCACCGTTGGTCGGTGCGGTCACCACGCGGCCACCGGCAGCGTTCTCTTCGTTCACTGCCAGTGCGTACAGGTTGACCCAGTCCAGCGTCGTCAGCGGATCGCGCATCGCCGCTTCCGGCTTCGACGACAGCTCGCGGTACAGCGCCGGTGCACGACGGCCGACCTTCAGGCCACCCGGCAGCACGCCCTCCTCGCGGATGCCGCGGGTGACGCACGACTGCATCGCGCTCCAGATCTCGCGCAGCTGGGCGCGGATCTCGTCTTCGCTGCGCCAGCACTTTTCGTTCTCGAACATCAGCTGGGCGATGCTCAGGCCGCTGCGTGCGGTCTGTGCCAGCAGCTCGTCGCCGCTCTTGAACGGGTAGGGCAGCGGGGTTTCATCGGGCACGATGCGGTCATCGGCTGCGTCGTCCTGGTTGACCACGAAGCCACCACCGACCGAGTAGTAATCGCGGGTGGCGATCACTTCGTCGTCGGCGTTGTACGCGGTGAAGCGCATGCCGTTGGTGTGGTAGGGCAGCTTCTGGCGCTTGTTCATGCCGAGATCGCGCTTCTCGTCGAAGGCGATCTCGTGCTGGCCCATCAGCTGGATGCGCTTGCTGCTGCGGATGCGCTCCAGGGTGGCCGGAATGATGTCCGGGTCGATCAGGTTAGGCCGTTGGCCTTCCAGGCCCAGCAGGATCGCCTTGTCGGTGCCATGGCCGCGGCCGGTCAAGGCCAGCGAGCCGTAGACATCGGCGCGGATGCGCGCGACCTCGTGCAGGCGACCCGGGTCGAGCAGCCAGCGATGGATGAATCGCTCGGCGGCCTTCATCGGTCCGACGGTGTGCGAGGAGCTCGGGCCAATGCCGATCTTGAAAACGTCGAACGTGCTGACAGCCATGGATGCCAAACTGCGGGTACCGGACAAGCGGCTATTCTAGCGGCTTGCCGGGCCATCCGATGGCTGCGGCGCAGCATTTCCGCCACGGGAGCCTGACTGGTGCTGACCCTGATCCAGCGTGACGATTGCCACCTGTGCGACCTGGCCCTGGCCGAGCTGGCCAAGGCGCGGGCGCCGGAGTTCGAATCGGTGTTCCTGGATGACCAGCCGGCGCTGGAAGCGCGCTATGGCACGCGGGTGCCGGTGCTGCGCGACGAGCGCGGCGAGCGCGAGCTGGACTGGCCGTTCGATGCGGCCACGGTGCAGGCCTGGTTGGCCGTCGATCAGTAGTGCCGGCCGCTGGCCGGCAACCCCTCTGTTCCCGGTGATGCCGGCCAGCGGCCGGCACTACCGGATGCGTTGCGATGCCCGGTGATGCCGGCCGCGGGCACGGCATCACCGGATGCGTCTTATTTCGCGTCGAACTTCACGATCGTGCTGATCGCGGTGTCGTCCGGAATGGTCTTGGTATCGGCCCAGTCACCGCCGCCGACGCCGAAGTCCAGGCGCTTGACCGTGGCCTTGCCGGTCAGTACCGGCTGGGTGCCCGGCTTCCAGCTGAAGGTCAGGGTGACCGGCTTGCTGACGCCGCGCAGTTCCAGGGTGCCATCGGCGGCGAACTGGTCGTTGCCCACGGCGCGGAAGCCCTTGGCGGTGTAACGCGCGGTGGCGAACTTGCCGACATTGAAGAAGTCGGCGCCCTGCAGGGTCGAGTCACGGTCGCTGTTGCCGCTCCTGGCGCCTGCCAGCGGAATCACTACATCCAGCGAACCGGCGGCCGGGTTGGCCGGGTCGAAGCTGAGCTTGGTGGCGAAGCCCGGGAAGCTGCCGGTGAACACTTCGCCGTCGTACTTGCTGGCGAACACCAGGATCGAGCCGGCACCGGGGGCCTGCGCATACTCCGCAGCGAGCGCCGGGGCGGTGGCCAGCATGCCGGCCAGGGCGGCAGCCACGGCGGCCGGAGTGGTCAGTTTCAGGTTCATCGGTCAGTCCTTCTGAGGGGAGGCGAGCCAGCCGCGCGGCAACATGCGGGACAGCGTTGCATCGCGCTGGAACAGGTGGTGGTAGAAGGCAGCGCCGGCATGGGCCAGCACCACCGCGATCAACAGCCAGAAGCCGTATTCGTGGAGGGCATGGGACACCGCGACGACCTGCGGGTCGGGGCCGCTCAGCTTGGGCACGTCGACCAGGCCGAACCAACGGAACGGGCGCAGGCCACTGGCCGAATCGTACAGCCAGCCCGACAGCGGAATGGCAAACATCAGCACGTACAGCAGCACGTGGGTGGCACTGGCGATGCGTTCCTGCCAGCTGGGCACGCCCGGCACCGGCTTCGGCGCACCGGCATACAGGCGCCAGCCGAGACGGAACAGCACCAGCGCCAGCACGGTGATGCCGATCGACTTGTGCGCGGTGTAGACCCAGAAGTACTTGGGCGTCTTGGGCAGTTCGCCCATGGTCAGGCCGACCACGCCCAGGGCGAGGATCAGCAGTGCGATCAACCAGTGCAGGAGCTGGCTGACACTTCCCCACGCGGCGGGGGTGTTCTTGGCGGTCATGAAGGGTCCTTGGGGGCCGTCGTGTGGTCGGAGTGTGGAACGGGAGCGGGAGTTCCCGGGGCGTCGCTGCGGTCGAGGGTGGCTTCGGCCTCGATCCGCACCTGTACCGCATCACCGATGACCCCCGGCCAGGCGGTGATGCCGAACGCGCGCCGGCTCAGCGTCGTGCTGGCGGAAAACCCGGCGGTGCGTCGGAATGGAGGGAGCGGGTAGCGCTTGAGCGCGTTGAGGGTCACGTCCAGGGTGACTTCCTGGCTGACCCCGCGCAGGGTCAGCGTGCCGATCACATGCGCACGCTTGGCGTCGATCGGTTCGACCCGGCTGGAGACGAAGCGTGCGCTGGGGAATCGCTCGCCATCGAGCAGGCTGCGGGCCAGCGTGGCCTGGTTCCACTTGGCGTCGCCAAGGTCCAGACGCGACACCGGAATGTCCACTTCCAGGGTGGCGTCGCGCCAGTTGTCGGGATCGAACAGCACGCGGCCCTCGCTGCCGGACACGGTGCCCATGGCCTGCGAGTAGCCCGCGTGATCGATGGAGAACAGCACCCGCGTGTGCACCGGATCGAGGCGATAGGTGTCGGCGGCCGCCCAGGCAGGGGCGGTGGCAAGCAGCATCGGCAGCAGGGCCAGGCAGGGACGCATCGATGGCGGGCTCCGGAAGGTGACGCTGTGATCATACGCACAGCCCCCTGCCAACGTTGCGTGCATGGCTGCAACAGTTCGTGGTGGTGCCGCCGCTGGAAACAGCCTGTTGCAGCCATGAACCCGGCCCTGTGTGACAATCGGCCCAGGACAGGGGGTTCAGGATGACGAGCGGCTGGCGCCGGTGGTGCCGTGGCATCGCAGGTATGGGACTGCTGCTGATGGCGATGGCCACGGCGGCTGCGACCCTGGACATGGCAGAAACACCGCGCCTGCGCCGCTTCGGTGCCGCCGAAGGCTTGCCGTCACGCATGGTGGTGGCGCTGGCCGAGGATCGCCAGGGCCACATCTGGGCCGCCACCGATGGTGGACTCGCCCGTTATGACGGCAACAGCCTGCGGGTCTGGGAGCACGATCCGGAACAGCCGGGCTCGCTGCCCGGCAACGAGATCGAGACCCTGCTGATCGATCCGCTGGACCGGGTCTGGGTGGGCATCAACGGCAAGGGCGTGGCCCGCCTGGATGCCGACCGCGAGCGCTTCCGGACCTTCGACACGGTCAATTCCACCTGCCAGGGGCAGTTCTGGGCGCTGGCCTATGTCGACAACGCCTTGTGGATCGGGACCAACAACCATGGCGTCTGCCGGCTTGGCGAGGACGGCAGCGTGCGCCTCTACACCCATGACCCGGCGCAGCCGGGGGGCCTGCCCAGCAACAGCATCTTCACCAGCCTGGTCGATGCGCAGGGCCGCCTGTGGCTGGGCACCGAAGCGGGCGTGGCGCGTTGGAACGGCAGCGGATTCGAGCCGGTGGCCGCGCGGGAACTGGGCACGCTGAGCGTGCTCCGGTTGAGCCGGGATGCGGAGGGTTCGATCTGGGTCGGCAGCCAGAACGATGGCCTGTACCGCATCGATGGGCAGGACCGGGTCAGTCGTCCGCGATGGGCCGACAGCGCCCAGCTGCGCTCGGCCCTGGTCCTGGCCGATCGCCAGGGGGGCTACTGGGCTGGCACCTCCGATGGCCTGTTGCGGGGGGATGCGGCGGCGCTGCGCCGGCTGGAGGGCGACCGCGGCAGCGGCTTCCTGACCGCGCACAGCGGTGTGCTCGATCTGCTGCAGGACCACGAGGGCGGATTGTGGGTGGCGCTGCTGACCCAGGGCCTGGCCTATCTGCCACCGGACTGGCGGCGCTTCTCGATCTGGAACCAGCTCGACGGCAAGCCGCTGGACAGCCAGTACCTGTTGAGCGCGGCCAGCGATGGGAAGAACTACTACGTCGGCTCGGCGCGAGGGGTGTACCAGCTCGATGCGCAGGGCACCCTGCGCCTGCTGGCCAGCGACCGGCAGCTCGGCAGCGGCGTGGTGTGGTCGGTGCTGCCGCGCCCGGATGGGCGCCTGTGGCTGGGACGCGGCGGCCGCATCACCGTCTACGATCCGGCTACCGGCGCGCTGCGCGATCTGCGGATCGATGGCAGTGCCGACCTGCGCCAGCGCATCGACCTGATGCGGCAGGCGCCTGATGGCACGGTGTGGGTGTCGGTGATGGGCCTGGACCTGCAGCAGCGCGATGCAGAGGGCCGGCTGCTGCACCGCTATCCGCTGGAGCATTTCCGCGGGACCGCCGATGCGCCGATCGAGCAGATCCGCTTCGACGCCCATGGCCGGCCCTGGGTGATGGGTGACATGGGCATCTGGCGCGAGCAGGCTGGACGCTTCGAGGCAGTACCGGGCGTTTCGCGCGGGCCCATCTACGACCTGGTGTGGATCGATCCGCAACAGTTGTGGCTGGCGCGCCAAGGCGCGTTCGAGCGCTACCAGTGGGATGGCATGAGCCTGCGCCTGATCCAGCGCATCGATGGCAGTGCAGGCGTGCCGCCGGTCACCATGGGCGGGCTGGCGCTGGCCGGCAACGGCCAGCTGTGGGCGACGACGCCGCGCGGCCTGCTGCGTTGGGACCCGAAAACGCGGCGCCTGCAGCAGTTCAACGAGCGCGATGGACTGTCCGATGCGGAGTTCACCGGCCGGCCACCGGCAGTGAATGCAGATGGTCGCGTGCTGGCCGTCACCCAGACCGGGTTGGTTGCCTTCGATGTGAATGCCGACGACACGGTGCTGCCTTCTTCATCGCTGGTGATCGCCGAAGTGCGCGTACGCCGCGACGACGCGCGCGGCTGGCAACCGTTGCCGCTCACCGGCACCCTGTTGCTGGGACCGGATGACCGCGATCTGCAGATCGATGCGCGGCTGCTGTCCTATGCCAGCCCGCAGGGCAACCGTTACCGCTTCCGCGTGCAGGGCTATGACCAGGACTGGGTGGAGCAGGGGGGCGATGGCCAGCGCACCCTGTCGCGGCTGCCGACCGGCAGCTACGTCATCGAGGTGCAGGCAGCGACCGCCCGGGGCGCGTGGACGCCTTCGCAGCAGTTGCAGGTGAAGGTGCTGCCGCCGTGGTGGCGCAGCGGCATGGCGATCTTCGGTTACATCCTGCTGGGGTCGCTGCTGCTGGTGGTCCTGGTCTGGTCGGTCCGCGCGCGGCTGCGCCGTCGCCAGCAATGGCAGCTGACGGTGCACAAGCAGCAGCTGGCCGAGCAGGCCTCGCAGGCCAAGAGCCGTTTCCTGGCCACGCTGGGCCACGAAGTACGCACGCCGATGACCGGCGTGCTGGGCATGAGCGAACTGCTGCTCGCGACTCCGCTGGATCCGGTGCAGCGTGGCTACGCGGGGTCGATCCAGCAGGCCGGCAGCCATCTGCTGCGGCTGGTCAACGATGCGCTGGACCTGGCCCGCATCGAAGCCGGGCGGCTTGAGCTGGATCTGCGTCCGTTCGACCTGGAGGAACTGCTTGACCAGGTGCAGGGCCTGATGCAGCCGATGGCGCAGCAGCGCCAGCTGGAATTCCGGCGCGGTGAAAACCCGGCAGGGCCGGTCAGTGTCAGCGGAGACGAGATGCGCGTGCGCCAGATCCTGCTGAACCTGCTCGGCAACGCCATCAAGTTCACCGAGCGCGGCCACGTCGGCCTGGCCGTGCGCCTGGAAGAGAAGGGCGGCCTGTGTTTCGAAGTGCATGACAGTGGCCCGGGCATCAATGCCGAGCAGCAGCAGCGCCTGTTCCATCGTTTTGAACAGGCCGACGGTCCGCGCACCGCGTCGCGCTACGGCGGCAGTGGCCTGGGACTGGCGATCTGCCAGGAACTGGCGGTGGCGATGGGGGGGCGTATCGAAGTGGACAGCCAGCCTGGCAAGGGGGCGCGGTTCCGCGTGCGCCTGCCCCTGCCCTGGACGCGCCAGGCCGCCGGCACCGCGGGCGAGGTGGCGGCCCTGCCGGAACTGCCGCCGCTGCGCATCCTGCTGGTCGAGGACGACGCCACGGTGGCCGAGGTCATCGCCGGCCTGCTGCGGGTGCGCGGGCATGAGGTGGTCCACGTGCTGCATGGCCTGGGTGCGCTGTCGGAGATCGCCACCGATGGTTTCGACGTCGGCCTGCTCGATCTCGATCTGCCCGCGCTGGACGGTACGGCCATCGCCCGCCAGCTGCGCACCATGGGCTATGAACTGCCGCTGGTGGCAGTGACCGCCCGTTCCGATGCCTACGCCGAAACCCAGGTGCTGGCCGCCGGCTTCGATGGCTTCCTGCGCAAGCCGGTGACCGGCGACCTGCTGGTGGCGGCCATCGCCCAGGCGCGTGCGAAACGGCAGGCGACTGCGTGACTGTGCCGGCGCCGGGCGTGAACGGCGCGACTTTCGGTTTACCATGCCGACGCCCGCAGCGCGGGAATCATCAGGACCAGCGTGAGGAGGCAATCGGTGGTGTATCTGCGGGCGGCGATGCTGCTGCTGGTCCTCCTGTGCGGCGCGTTGCCCGCTGCGGCACAGCCGGTGCCTCCGAGCCCGCGGCAGGTGACGGTGTTCGATGGCCTGCCGTCCAATACCGTCAACCGCATGGCCGAGGACCGGTACGGCTACCTGTGGATCGCCACCAACGATGGCCTGGCCCGCTATGACGGCCGCACTTACCGCGTGTGGCGTTCCGAGGATGGACTGCGTGACAACCGCATCTGGACGGTGCTGGTCGATGCCCGCAACCAGTTGTGGATAGGCACCGAGAACGCTGGCCTGGTGCGCATGTCGGCCGACCGCCGGCAGCTGCACTTCTACGACCGCAGCAGCCAGCCGTTGATGGGCACCAACACGGTCTGGAGCCTGGCCAGCACGCCTGATGGCTCGATCTGGTTCGGTACCCACGAAGGCGGCCTGTACCGCCTGGACAGCCAGGACCGCCTGCAGCGCTTCCTGCCCGAGCCGAACAATCCGCGCAGCCTGCCTTCGTCGTCGGTGCCCTACCTGGCCACGCTGGCCGATGGCAGCCTGTGGATCGGCACCAAGCATGGCGTGGCGCGCTGGACCGGGACCGACTTCGAACGTGTCGGTACGGACATCATTCCCAGCCTGCTGATCAACGGGTTGACCGCCGAGCCCGATGGCAGCCTGTGGATCAGCACGATGGCCGGGGCCACCGTGCGCCGCCCGGATGGCCGCTTCGAGGCACCACCGTGGAAGCTGCCGCCAGGCGAGCAGGTGCTGGGCATGATGCTGCGCGACGAGCAGGGCGGACATTGGCTGGATACGCGCACCGGGCTGGGACGTGCGGTCGACGGCCAGTACCAGACCGTGCCGCTGTACAGCGCGATCGCACGCGGTCCGGTGCGGCCGAACTGGACCGGTGCCTATGAGGACCGCGAAGGTGGCATCTGGCTGGCCAGCACCAATGCCGGGTTGTGGCACCTGCTGCCACGCTGGTGGCAGTTCTCGGTGCTGTCGCGGCTGGAGGACGACCCCAGCTCGCTGCGCAATGCGCTCGTGCTGGGCACCAGCCCGTCCAGCAATGGCGGTGTCTGGACCGTGGGCAGCCATGGCGCGCTGGACCGCTTCGATCCGAAGACCGGCAGGATCGAGCAGCACCGCACCTGGGTCAACGGCATGCACTGGCTGACCTCGGTGCGCGAGGACCGGCGTGGCCAGGTCTGGATCGGATCGACCGATGCACTGGTGCGCTACGACCCGCAACGGCGCGAACTGCGTCGTTGGGGCCGTGATGCCGGTACCGATGCGGCGATGGAAGGGGTCATCGAAGCGATGATGACCTGCGACGGCGACAGCCTCTGGTTGATGCTTCCCGCGGGCCTGCAGCAACGTGATCTCGACGGACGCCTGCGGCGCCAGCTGGACAATGGCCAGCGCGGCCTGCAGCAGGGCCAGCTCAACCTCGATGTGGAATGCGGTCCGCAGGACCATATCTGGCTGGCCAGCAGCCGTGGCCTGCTGCAGTGGCTGCCGGAAAGCGAACGCTTCCAGCCGGTGCCGGGTGCGCCGGCAACGGCCATCCATGCGTTGCATGTGGGCCGTGACGGCCAGGTCTGGTTGTCCGAGGACGGGCGCCTGTCGCGATACCGCTGGAGCCAGGGGCGGCTGGAACGGCAGGCGGTGGTCGGTGCCGAACAGGGCTATCCGGCGATCTCCGCCTCTGGCCTGGTGGTGGATGCGCAGGGCGTGGCCTGGGCGACCAGCGCACGCGGCCTGGTACGTGTCAGTGCCGATGGGCAGAGCGTGCGCCTGTACGGCGTGCACGACGGCCTGCCAAGCCAGGAATTCCGCGAGCACACCCTGATCGCAGCGGCCGATGGCCACCTGGTGGCCGGAACGGCGGCAGGCGCGGTGGTGTTCGACCCGGAGCAGGTACGGCCTTCGGTACGTCGCGCGCCACTGGTGATCGAGCGGGTGGAAGTGCGCCGCAACGAACAGGTGCTGGACATGACCCACGATGCGCCGTTGCAGATCGCCGATGGCGATCGCGACCTGCGCATCGTCGCGCGATTGCTGTCCTTCGCCGACTCGGCGTCCAATACCTACCGTTATCGCCTGGCCGGCTACGATCCGGATTGGGTTGAAGTCGGTCCGGCGGGTGAGCGCCTGTTCTCGCGCCTGGCGCCGGGCAGCTACCGGCTGGAGGTGCAGGCACGCTCGGCCGACCATGTGTGGTCGCGGGTGCAGAGCCTGGAGTTCCGCGTGCAGCCGCCGTGGTGGCGCAGCCTGTCCGGCCTGCTGGTACTGGCGTCGGTCGGGTTGCTGCTGACCAGCTGGTTCGCCTGGTTGTACCGACGCCGCCTGCAGCGGCGCCACGCCTACCAGCTGGCGCTGCACAAGCAGGAACTGGCCGAGCAGGCCTCGGCGGCCAAGACCCGCTTCCTGGCCAACCTTGGCCATGAGATCCGTACGCCGATGACCGGCGTGCTGGGCATGAGCGAGCTGCTGCTGGCCTCGCCACTGGACCCGCAGCAGCGCGGCTACACGCAGTCGATCCGGCATGCGGGCGAGCACCTGCTGCATCTGGTCAACGATGCGCTGGACCTGGCGCGGATCGAGTCCGGGCGCCTGGAGCTGCAGTCGCAGTCGTTTGCGTTGAATGGCCTGCTGCAGGATCTGGCGGCGCTGATGGGCCCGCTGGCTGCACAGAAGGGCCTGCGCTTCGTCCTGGACAACCAGCTGCCGCCGGGCCTGCAGGCGACCGGTGATGCCATGCGGGTGCGGCAGATCCTGCTGAACCTGCTGTCGAACGCAGTGAAATTCACCAGCCGCGGCACCATCACCCTGCATGCACGTTGCGATGGCGAGCTGCGCGCGCTGCATTTCGAGGTGCGTGATACCGGCCCGGGCATCAGCCAGGAACAGCAGCAGCGCCTGTTCCGCCGCTTCGAGCAGGCCGATGGTGCACGTACGGCAGCGCAGTACGGTGGCAGCGGCCTGGGCCTGGCGATCTGCCGCGAGCTGGCACAAGCGATGCAGGGGCGGATCCAGGTGGAGAGCCAGCTGGGCCGGGGCACCTGCTTCGGCGTCACCCTGCCGTTGCCACTGGTGGTGGACGGTGACGCCGAGGTGTCCGCCGAGGGGCATCGCGACGATGTGGCGAACATGCCACCGCTGCGGGTGCTGCTGGTCGAGGACGATGCCACCGTGGCCGATGTGGTGCGGGGGTTGTTGAGCGCACGCGGCCACGAGGTGGTGCATGCCGGCCATGCGCTGGCGGCGCTGCGCGAGATCAGTGCCGGCGATTTCGACGTCGGCCTGCTGGATCTGGACCTGCCCGGCCTGAGCGGCTTCGAACTGGCCCAGCACCTGCGTAACCAGGGCTACATGCTGCCGCTGCTGGCGGTGACCGCGCGGACTGATCCGGACCTTCAGCAGCAGGTGGAAGCGGCCGGCATCGGCGGCTTCCTGCGCAAGCCGGTGACCGGTGAACTGCTGGTGGAAGCGATTGCCAGGGTGATGGGCAGATAGGGTTTATTGCAGGGCTTGCAGTCCTGCACCTGCAGAATCAACGTCAACGTCAAAAGCCCGCCTTCGACAGTTTTCCGCGATCTGTCGGAGCTCGGGGTCGGATCCCGTTGCTGCGCAACGGGCTCTGCCCCCAATCTGGAATTCGATATCTGACAGATGTGTCGACCAAGGTCGACACCTACCAACAACCGCGCGTTCCAACAGTCGCCGTTACCCACAGCCGCGTGAACCTGTCAGAGGTGGGGCGGTGTGGGCTTGCAGGACCGTTGGCGCCATGGATGGCGCCATCGAGCCCCCATGGGTGAGGGCGCTTTGCTTGCGAAGCACTGCTTCGCAAGCGCCCGAACGCGCAGCCGCCGGCGGCTGGGCCGGACCGCGGAGCGGGATTTACGGCGTGTCCTGCAAGCCCGCACCGCCCCGTCAACCCACGGAATGCTCGCTGTTGCTGTTGCCGGCCAGCGGCCGGCACTACCGCAGGTGCAGGGCCGCAGGCCCTGCCGAACCACCTTCACTCCGCGACGTGCTCGACCTGCCGCGGTTCGGGCTTGGTGTCGGGCAGCTGCCAGAAGATCATCGTCGAGGTCAGCGTGATCGCGCCCACGCACAGGAACGTGGCATGCAACGCCGCAGTGGCGTCGGTGCTGTCCAGGTGGGTGCCGAACGCGGCCAGCAGGCTGCCGGCGGCTGCGGCGCCGAAACCGGCGGCCAGCATCATCACCATCGACAGCAGGCTGTTGCCGGAACTGGCGAACTCACGGTCCAGATCGCGCAGGGTCACGGTGTTCATCACGGTGAACTGCAGCGAATTGACCGCGCCGAAGAACGCCAGCTGCAGCAGGCGCCAGGCCAGGTGCTGGCCGGGTGTCATCAGGATGAAGCTGGCCATCGCCAGGCCGACCAGCACGGTGTTGACCATCAGCACGCGGCGGTAACCGAAGCGCTCGACCAGCCTCACCGCCAGCTGCTTGGAGACCATGCCGGCGGCCGCTACCGGCACCATCATCAGGCCGGCATGCATCGGGCCCAGGCCGAGGCCGACCTGCAGCAGCAGCGGGATCAGCATCGGCATCGCGCTGCTGCCGATGCGCGAGAACAGGTTGCCGAGAATGCCGATGCGGTAGCTGGGCACGCGGAACAGGGCCAGCGAGAACAACGGTGCGGTCGAGTTGGCGGCGTGCAGCCAGTAGCCCACCAGCGCGGCCAGGCCAGCCACGGTCATCAGCATCACCAGTGCGTGTGGCGTACCCAGGCCGGAGATGCCGTCCAGTGCCAGCGACAGCACCACCATCGCGAAGGCCAGCATGACGTAGCCGCGCAGGTCGAAGCGGGTGCGGTGGCTGGCGTAATGGTCGGGCATGATCTTCATCGCGGCGATGAAACCGATCACGCCGATCGGCAGGTTGATCAGGAACACCCAGTGCCATGAGGCGATCTCGACCAGCCAGCCGCCCAGTGTGGGGCCGATCAGCGGGCCGACCAGCGCGGGGATGGCGATGAAGCTCATCGCGCGCAGGAAATCCTCGCGGGGCACCGAGCGCATCACCGCCAGCCGGCCGACCGGCAGCAGCATCGCACCGCCGATGCCCTGCAGCACGCGCGCACCGACCAGCTGGTGCAGGTGCTGGGCCAGCGCGCAGGCCAGCGAGCCGAGGGTGAACAGGATGATCGCCACCAGGAAGGTGCGCCGGGTGCCATAGCGGTCGGCGATCCAGCCCGAGGCGGGAATGAAGGTGGCTACCGCCAGCGCATAGCTGAACACCACCGACTGCATCTGCAGCGGGCTCTCGCCCAGGCTGGCCGCCATCGCCGGCAACGCCGTGTTGACGATGGTCGAGTCCAGCATCTGCATGAAGATCGCCAGGGACACCAGCCACAGCAGGGGACGCTGGCGGTTGTAGGTCGATGGCGATGTGGACATGGGGTGCGGCCGGTGCAGCGTGGGGGCCGCCATGATCGCGCACTGCGGGTCACGGCGCGATCAAGGTCGCGCCGTACCTGCCTGCGGAATGCTCAGCGTTGGCTGTGCGCGTGCACTGCGTCGACCAGCACCTGTACATGCGCCGGGTCCATGTCCGGCGACATGCCATGGCCGAGGTTGAACACATGGCCCTCGCGCGAGCCGCCGTTGCCGGCGGCATAGGTGTCGAGCACGCGCGCGGCGGCCGCGGCGATCGCATCCGGCGAGGCGTACAGCGTGGTCGGGTCGAGGTTGCCCTGCAGCGCGACGCGGCCACGGGTGCGGCGCATCGCCTCGTCCAGGTCCAGCGTCCAGTCCAGGCCGAGTGCATCGGCGCCGGTCTGCGACAGCGCTTCCAGGTGCAGGCCGGTGCCCTTGCCGAACAGGATCAGCGGCGTGCGCTCGCTGCCTTCGCCGCGCTCCAGCCCCTCGGCAATGCGCTGCAGGTAGCGCAGCGAGAACTCGCGGTACATCGACGGCGACAGCACGCCACCCCAGGTGTCGAACACCTGCAGCGCCTGCGCACCGGCGGCGCGCTGCGCGCCGAGGTAGGCGATCACGGCGTCGGTGGTGACCTCCAGCAGGCGGTGCAGGGCCTGCGGATGGTTCAGTGCCATGGCCTTGATGCGCGCAAAGTCCTTGCTGCCACCGCCTTCCACCATGTAGCAGGCCAGTGTCCACGGGCTGCCGGAGAAGCCGATCAGCGGTACCTGGCCGTCCAGCTCGCGGCGGATCAGCCGTACCGCATCCATCACGTAGCCCAGGTCCTGTTCCATGTCCGGCACCGCCAGCCGGGCGATGGCGGCTTCGTCACGCACCGGGTGCCGGAACTTCGGGCCTTCGCCTTCGACGAAGTACAGCTCCAGGCCCATCGCATCGGGAATGGTGAGGATGTCCGAGAACAGGATGGCCGCATCCAGCGGGAAGCGGCGCAGCGGCTGCAGGGTGACTTCGCAGGCAATCTCCGGGGTCTTGGCCATGGCCAGGAAGCTGCCGGCCTTGGCCCGGGTCGCGCGGTATTCCGGCAGGTAGCGGCCGGCCTGGCGCATCAGCCAGACGGGGGTGCAGTCCACCGGTTCGCGGCGCAGGGCGCGCAGCAGGCGATCGTTGCGGAGAGGGCTGGTCACGATGGGCATTCCTTGGACGGGAGGAGCAGCGGCGTCAGTCGCCGTGCGAAAGGATCTGGAAGCCGCGATGCAGTTCGGCATCACGGGCCTTCTCGAAGGCGTGGCGGGCGTCGTCGGCCTGCAGGAACAGCTCGCGCCGCAGCTGCGAGCGGCTGCCGACACGGCCGCTCTCGCGCAGCAGCTCCCAGCCGCCGAACAGGTCCGGCAGCAGGCTCAGGCGCAGGAAGCGCGGTGCCTGCGCACCGGCGTCGGGATGTTGCAGGTAAACGTGCATGGCGCCGATTGTAGCGGGGCCAGGGTGACCCCGGCCGCAACGCCGGCGTGCCGGTCGCTGGCCGGCAATCCTGCCGCGCAGCCCGGTAGTGCCGGCCGCTGGCCGGCCTCCTCGTTGCTGACGTTGCCGGCCAGCGGCCGGCACTACCGGACCGACAGCACCTTCAGCACCGCCGCCTCATCCACGTCCGGCACCACTTCGGCACGGCCCATCCCGCGCCACAACACCAGGCGCAGGCGGCCGGCCACGTTCTTCTTGTCCAGGCGCATGCGGCCGAGCAGGGCCTGCGGCTCCAGCCCGCCCGGGATCGCCACCGGCAGGCCGAGGCGTTCCAGCAGGGCCTGCAGGCGCGCGCGGTCGGCATCGTCGGCCAGGCCCAGGTCGGTGGACAGCTTCGCCGCCAGCACCATGCCCACCGCCACCGCCTCGCCGTGGTTCAGCGCATCGCGGCCCGGGGCCGAATAGCCCTGTTCGGTCTCGATGGCGTGGCCGAAGGTGTGGCCGAGGTTGAGCAGGGCACGCTCGCCCTTTTCGAACGGGTCGCGCTCGACGATGGCGGCCTTGTGCCGGCAGCTGCGCGCGATGGCCTCGGCCAGCACCGCATCCTCGCCGGCCAGCAGCGCATCGGCATGCTGCTGCAGCCACTCGAAGAACACGGCATCACCCAGCGCGCCGTACTTCACCACTTCGGCCAGGCCGGCACGCAGCTCGCGTGGCGGCAGGGTGGCCAGCACGCGGGTATCGGCGATGACCGCACGCGGTGGATGGAAGGCACCGACCAGGTTCTTGCCGGCCGGAATGTCGACTGCGGTCTTGCCGCCCACCGACGAATCGACCATTGCCAGCAGGGTGGTCGGCAGCTGCACGCAGTCCACGCCGCGCATCCAGCAGGCGGCAGCGAAACCGGCGAGATCACCGACCACGCCGCCGCCGAGGGCGAAGACGCAGGCGTCGCGGGTGGCGCCGAGCGCGGCCAGCGCTTCGATCGCGCGGCCGAACTCGGCCAGCGTCTTGGAGGCTTCGCCCGCGGCCAGCACGTGCTCGCCGATGACCAGGTCGGGGCGAGCGGCCAGCAGCGTCTGCTTCACCGGCGCCAGATAGCGCGGGGCGACTTCACTGTCGCTGAGCAGCAGCACATGACGGCCGCGCACGTGCGAGGCCAGCGCGGTGCCATCGGCCTGGGCACCGGCGCCGATGGTGATGGAGTAGGGGCGGTCGCCGCCAACGGCGACCTGCAGCAGGGCGGGGGAGGTCATGCGGTCAGGTCCTGGCGCTGCCATTGCGTGGCCAGCTTGACCACCAGTTGGGCGGTCGCATCGGCAGCGGTATACGGGTCGGTGTCGAGGGTGAGGTCGGCCAGTTCGCGGTACAGCGGGTCGCGGTGTGCGGCCAGATCGTGCAGCACCTGCTCGCGGTCCGGGCGCTGCAGCAGCGGCCGGCCCTTGTCGCGGGCCAGGCGCTCGAGCTGTTCGGCCACGCTGACCCGAAGATAGACCACGAAGCCGCGCCGGGCGATCAGTGCACGATTGTCCGGATCCAGCACGGCGCCGCCACCGGTGGAGACCAGCTGGCCACGGCCTTCCAGTACCCGCGCAAGCGCCTGGCGTTCATGGCTGCGGAAGCCGGCTTCGCCGGAGTGCTCGAAGATGGTCGGAATGCTGGCGCCGGCGGCATCGACGATGGCCTGGTCGACATCGACGAAGTCCAGCGTGAAACGCTCGGCCAGGCGGCGGCCGATGCAGGTTTTGCCGGCGCCCATCGGGCCGATCAGGATCAGGTTCGGAGCAGGATTCATGCCTTCTGATGCTAACACCTCCGTGCCCTGGCCTTTACGTTCTTCACGTCAGGGTGGGCGTTCCTGCGGGGTCTCCCGCGCCAGACGGAGTACAGGCCATGACGGTCGCCAAGGTCATCGAAATCACTGCGTCCTCGCCGAAAAGCGTGGAAGACGCCGTGCGCAGCGGGCTGAAGAAGGTCTCCGAGACGGTCAAGGGCATCCAGGGCGCCTGGGTGAACGAGACCAAGGTAGTCACCAATGGCAGCGGCGAGATCACCGAATGGCGGGCCAACCTGCGGGTGACTTTCCTGGTGGAATAGGGGCGCGTTCAGCGCACGTCCTGCACCTGTCGCTGGCCGTCCAGCACCACCACGTGGTCGGCCAGGGCGGGCAGGGCGCTCAATGCCTGCCGGCTGACCCGCTCGTAGTACTGCACGAAGCGCTCCAGCTGTGGCCGGCTCATGCCGTGCCGGCCCGGCTGCGCGGCCTGCAGGTTCTGCTCCTGCTGCCAGCGCCAGCGTGGTACCACCGAGAAATCCGGCGGCTGCAGGAACCACAGGCGGTCGCAGCGCTGCCACAACGCCGGGTAGTCACGGGCCAGCGCCTGGTTGCACCAGCGCCGCCAGCGGCCATCGGCGTCGGCTTCGCGTTCCAGTGCGTTCAACGGGCTGTCCAGCGCGTCGTCATCCTGCGCGGGCGTGCCCAGGAACCAGCCTTCGAATACCAGCAGGTCCAGCGGTTGCTGCAGCTGCGGCCAGTGTGCTTCGGGCAGGCGCTCGTCGGCCAGCTTGTCGAAGCGCGGCATTGCGAAGGGCTGGCGTGCGGCCACGGCGTTCAATACCGCATGGGCCAGCGGCAGGTCGTGGGTGCCGGGCGGGCCGCGGGTGATCAGCAGTGGGTGCACCTGGCGGGCCAGCCGTTGGCGCTGTGCGCGGGTCAGGTAGACATCATCGATCGACAGCGTGGCTGCGTTCAGGCCGCGTGCCTGGGCACGGGCCACCACCTGCGCCGCCAGCGTCGATTTGCCGCTCCCCTGCAGGCCGCTGATCGCCAATACTGGAACCGCTGCGCCGCTGCCCAGCGCATCATCCAGCGCCTGTTCGGCCAATGTTTCGGGGAATCCTTTCACCTGGGGCATATACGCAGCAGCGGCCATGCAGCCACAATAGCCCAATCCGTGTGAGAAGAACGCAATCATGAGCGACCTGTACGCCGAAGCCCTGTCCACGTTTGCCGGCCTGTTCGACGAGGCCAAACAGAGCCGCGAGGTCGAGCCGAACGCGATGACCGTGGCCACCGCCGATGCGCAGGGTCGTCCCTCGGCGCGCACCGTGCTGCTGAAGGCGTTCGATGAGCGTGGCTTCGTGTTCTACACCCATCTGGACAGCCACAAGGGCCGGGAGCTGCAGGCCAATCCGCAGGCTGCACTGCTGTTCCTGTGGCGCAGCCTGCGCGAGGCCGGCATCCAGGTGCGCATCGAGGGTCGCGTCGAGCAGGTTGCCGCTGCCGAGGCCGACGCCTATTTCGCCAGCCGTCCACGCATGAGCCAGATCGGTGCCTGGGCTTCGCAGCAGTCGAAGACGCTGGCAACGCGCGAGGAATTCGATGCGCGCGTGGCCGAGGTCGAAGCCCGCTTCGAGGGCAAGGACGTGCCGCGCCCGGAGGGCTGGAGCGGCCTGCGCGTGGTGCCTGACCGCATCGAGTTCTGGTATGGCGCGCAGTTCCGCCTGCACGAGCGCTGGTGCTATGAAGCCGGCGCCGAAGGGCGCTGGAGCAAGCGCCTGCTGTACCCGTAAGGCGGGGTGGTGCTGGGGCTGCTGTAGAGCCGAGCCTATGCTCGGCTGATGTTCTCGCAGGAGCAGCCGAGCATGGGCTCGGCTCTACAGCAACCTGCGTTTGTCGCGAACGGACTGGTCCGCTTCATGCACGAGCAGGTCGGCGACGGGCACACTCGCTGCGATGCCCTCGATCTGCGGAGTTGCCATGCCCTCCTGGCGTTGCCTGTTTGCCGTGCCGCCACCACGCCGCGGCGTGGAAGCGTTGTTGTTGCTGCTCGCCCGCATCGTCGCCGGTGTGATGTTCTGCGTGTCCGGCTGGAACAAGGTGTTCACCGACGCCGGGCGCGAGCGCATGGTGCATACGCTGGTCGATGCCGGTATCCCATTCCCGGTGTTCAGTGCGCCGGTACTCGGTGCGATCGAGTGGATTGCGGGTGGTCTGCTGGTGCTGGGCCTTTTGAGCCGCCCCTCGGCCCTGCTGCTGGCGGCGATCTGCGTAGTGGCTGCGCTGACCGATGGCATCGCGCGCATTCCGGCAGGGCTTGGCGTGCTGGATTGGCTGAGCTGGTTCTTCTACCTGAGCGAAGTGCCGCTGGGCGTACTGCTGCTGTGGATTGCCGCAGTGGGTAGTGGACGGTTCGCCATCGAAGCGCGCTGACGACAGGCACCCTGTAGAGCCGAGCCCATGCTCGGCTGCTTACGCGGGAACATCAGCCGGGCATGGGCTCGGCTTTACAGGTCCTCCGCGCGCAGCCAGCGCCACAGCGTGGTGCGTGACACGCCCAGCGCCTGCGCCATGCCCTCGCGATCATGCCGGTGTTCCCGCAACAGTGCTTCCAGCGTAGCCCGCGGTGGGCGCCTGCCGTTGCTTTCCAGCGGCAACGCCGCGACACCTTCATGCACCAGCTCGGGTGCCAGCTGCAGCAGCCGCGCCGTATCGATCAGCCCTTCACCGGGCTGCCAGTGGATGCGCAGGCGATCGACCAGATTGCGCAGCTCGCGCACGTTTCCCGGCCACTCGGCCGCGCACAGCACCGCCAGCGCCGCCTCATCCAATGGCGCGTCGATGCCACGCAGCTGGCGGAAGAAATGCTGCGCCAGCAACGGGATGTCACCGCGTCGGGCGCGCAGCGAGGGCAGGGCAATCCGCAGCGCGGCCAAGCGGTAATACAGGTCGCGGCGGAAGCTGCCGGCCGCCGCGCGCTGCTCGAGCGATTGCAGGGTGGCGGCGACCACGCGCAGGTCCACCGGCGTCGGTTCGGTGGCACCCACGCGCAGCACTTCACGTTCCTCCAGCACCCGCAGCAGGCGGGTCTGCAGCGGCAGCGGCAGTTCGCCGATTTCGTCCAGGAACAGGGTGCCGCCATCTGCAGCTTCCACAAGGCCAACGCGGCCGCCACGCCGTGCGCCGGTGAAGGCGCCATCGCTGTAGCCGAACAGCTCCGCTTCCAGCAGCGATTCGCTGATCGCGCCACAGTTCAGCGCGACGAAGCGGCCACGGCGCCCGCTGGCGGCGTGCAGCTGGCGCGCCACCAGTTCCTTGCCGGTGCCGGTTTCGCCGCTGACCAGCACGGTGCTGTCATGTGGGGCATACAGCGCGATCTGCGCGCGCACCTGCGCCATCGCGTCGCTGTCGCCGAGCAGTTCATGCGCATCGGCACGCGCTGCCGGGCGCCGGCGCGGTGCAGCGCGGTTGCTGCCGGAACGTGCCAGGGTCTGGGTCAGTTCCAGCGCATGTTCGAACGCCTGCCGCACCGAGTCGGCCGAATACAGCAGCACCCCGGGCAGGCCGGCCTGCTCGGCATGGTCGATGGCCATGCCGGTGCCGACGATCACCTCGATGCCGTTGGCGCGCAGGTCGGCGATGCAGTCGCGCGCATCCTCGCGGGTGACGAAACGGCGATGCTCGATATTCAGGCCGAAACTCTGCTGGAAGTTGCTGAACACCGGTACGTCGCTGGCGTGGGTGACCAGGCCGATGCGGCTGGCGATACGCCGTGCCCGGGCCAGCGCTTCCATCAGGTCGAAGCCGTTGGCCTGGATCGGCACCAGCGGCAGCTCCAGCCGGCCGCGCAGCCAGGCCGCGTTGGAGCCGCCAGCGATGACCACGTCGCAGTGCTCGCGGCGCAGGCGTTGGCCGATCACCTCCACCGCTTCCTCGAAGCCGAGGTTGATCTGTTCGATACGCGCGCGGCGGTCGAACTCGGGGATCACGTCGCCGAGCAGGCCGGTCAGCCGCGAGACGCTGACCGTCCAGATCACCGGACGGCCCGGGTCGGCATCGGCATGGCGAAGCGGGGAGCGGGGCAGATACATGGCAGCCGGTTCGGGGAGGATGTTTCATGATACATCCGTTTCAATGTTTCATATGTTCCACTGCTGCATGCCGGTCATTCCCGTGAAATCAACCGCTTGCAGCTTGGCATGGTGCTTGCGCTTCCTATCCGTACTTCAACCTGGATCGTCGCATGACCGCTTCTGCCCCTTTCTCCGCTGGTGCCCGCTTCCGTGAGGCGCTGGCTGCCGAATCGCCGCTGCAGGTGATCGGTGCGATCAACGCCAACCACGCCCTGCTGGCCAAGCGCGCCGGCTTCCGTGCCATTTACCTGTCCGGCGGCGGCGTTGCCGCAGGCTCGCTGGGCCTGCCGGACCTGGGCATCAACACCCTGGAAGACGTGCTGGTGGACGTGCGCCGCATCACCGATGTCTGCGACCTGCCCTTGATGGTCGACATCGACACCGGCTTCGGCCCGAGCGCGTTCAATATCGCGCGCACCGTGAAGTCGCTGATCAAGGCCGGCGCGGCCGCCTGCCACATCGAGGATCAGGTCGGTGCCAAGCGTTGCGGCCATCGTCCGGGCAAGGAGATCGTCTCGCAGGGTGAAATGGTCGACCGTGTGAAGGCCGCTGCCGATGCCAAGACCGATCCGGACTTCTTCCTGATCGCGCGCACCGACGCCATCCAGGTGGACGGCGTGGACAAGGCGATCGAGCGCGCCATCGCCTGTGTCGAGGCCGGTGCCGACGGCATCTTCGCCGAGGCCGCCTACGATCTGGATACCTACCGCCGCTTCGTCGACGCGGTGAAGGTGCCGGTGCTGGCCAACATCACCGAATTCGGCGCCACCCCGCTGTTCAGCCGCGATGAACTGGCCTCGGCTGGCGTCGCCATCCAGCTGTTCCCGCTGTCGGCGTTCCGTGCCGCCAACAAGGCCGCCGAGAACGTCTACCAGGCGGTGCGCCGCGATGGCCACCAGCGCAACGTGGTGGAAACCATGCAGACCCGCGAGGAACTCTACGACCGCATCGGCTATCACGCCTTCGAGCAGCAGCTCGATGCGCTGTTCGCCGCCAAGAAATAAGCAGTACCCTGCACCATCAAGTTTCGGAGGGAAACATGAACGATACGACCGCAACCCCGACCTTCAAGCCGAAGAAGTCCGTCGCCCTGTCCGGCACCGCGGCCGGCAACACCGCGCTGTGCAGCGTGGGCCGCAGCGGCAACGACCTGCACTACCGCGGCTATGACATCCTGGACCTGGCCAACACCAGCGAGTTCGAGGAAATCGCCTACCTGCTGGTGCACGGCAAGCTGCCGACCCGCGCCGAGCTGGTTTCGTACAAGGCCAAGCTGAAGTCGCTGCGTGGGATCCCCGCCGCGGTGAAGGCCGCGCTGGAAGAGCTGCCGCCGTCGGCGCACCCGATGGACGTGATGCGCACCGGCGTGTCCGTGCTCGGCTGCGTGGCACCGGAGAAGGACGACCACAACCACCCGGGCGCGCGCGACATCGCCGACAAGCTGATGGCCTGCCTCGGTTCGATGCTGCTGTACTGGTACCACTGGAGCCACAACGGCCGCGCCATCGATGTGGAAACCGACGATGATTCGATCGGCGGCCACTTCCTGCACCTGCTGCATGGCGAAAAGCCGCAGGATTCGTGGGTGAAGGCGATGCACACCTCGCTGATCCTGTACGCCGAGCACGAGTTCAACGCCTCGACCTTCACCTGCCGTGTCATCGCCGGTACCGGCAGCGACATGTACAGCGCGATCTGCGGTGGCATCGGTGCGCTGCGTGGCCCGAAGCATGGCGGCGCCAACGAAGTGGCGTTCGAAGTGCAGAAGCGCTACGACAACCCGGATGAGGCCGAGGAGGACATCAAGGCGCGCGTCGAGCGCAAGGAAGTGGTGATCGGTTTCGGCCACCCGGTCTATACCGTCTCCGATCCGCGCAACAAGGTGATCAAGGACGTGGCCCGCGAGCTGTCCGAGGAACAGTCGAGCATGAAGATGTACGACATCGCCGAGCGCCTGGAATCGGTGATGTGGGACATCAAGAAGATGTTCCCGAACCTGGACTGGTTCAGTGCGGTCAGCTACCACATGATGGGCGTGCCGACCGCGATGTTCACCCCGCTGTTCGTGATCGCGCGCACCGCCGGCTGGAGCGCGCACATCATCGAGCAGCGCATCGACGGCAAGATCATCCGCCCGAGCGCCAATTACATCGGTCCGGAAGACCGCGACTTCGTTGCCATCGACAAGCGCGTCTGATCCCCCTGCTGTACCCATCCGGCCGGCCGCATGCCGGCCGGGTGCTTTCGCCGCCGCACCGCCGGCATCCGGCCCGCCCCAAGCACTCCGCCAGCCCATGAATACCGATTACCGCAAGAACCTCCCCGGCAGCGCGCTGGACTATTTCGACGCGCGCGCCGCTGTCGATGCGATCCAGCCCGGCGCCTATGCCACCCTGCCGTACACCTCGCGCGTGCTGGCCGAGAACCTGGTGCGCCGCTGCGATCCGACCACGCTCGGCGATTCGCTGAAGCAGCTGATCGAGCGCCGTCGCGACCTCGACTTCCCGTGGTTCCCGGCACGCGTGGTGTGCCACGACATCCTCGGCCAGACCGCGCTGGTGGACCTGGCCGGCCTGCGTGATGCGATCGCCGACAAGGGCGGCGACCCGGCCAAGGTCAATCCGGTGGTGCCGGTGCAGTTGATCGTCGATCACTCGCTGGCGGTGGAATGCGGTGGCTACGATCCGCAGGCGTTCGAGAAGAACCGCGCCATCGAGGATCGCCGCAACGAAGACCGTTTCCACTTCATCGACTGGACCAAGCAGGCGTTCCAGAACGTGGACGTGATTCCGCCGGGCAACGGCATCATGCACCAGATCAACCTGGAGAAGATGTCGCCGGTGATCTACGTGCAGGACGGCGTAGCCTTCCCGGATACCTGCGTGGGCACCGATAGCCACACCCCGCACGTCGACGCGCTGGGCGTGATCGCGATTGGTGTTGGCGGCCTGGAAGCGGAGAACGTGATGCTGGGCCGCGCGTCGTGGATGCGCCTGCCGGATATCATCGGCGTCGAGCTGACCGGCAGGCCGCAGCCGGGCATCACCGCCACCGACGTGGTGCTGGCACTGACCGAGTTCCTGCGCAAGGAACGCGTGGTGGGTGCGTATCTTGAATTCTTCGGCGAGGGGGCGTCGGCACTGACCATCGGTGACCGCGCCACCATCTCCAACATGTGCCCCGAATACGGCGCCACCGCCGCGATGTTCTATATCGACGGGCAGACCATCGATTACCTGCGCCTGACCGGCCGCGAGGAATCGCAGGTGGCGCTGGTGGAGAACTATGCGCGCACCACCGGCCTGTGGGCCGATGACCTGGCCACCGCGCAGTACGAGCGCGTGCTGCGCTTCGACTTGTCCAGCGTGGTGCGCAACATGGCTGGCCCGTCCAACCCGCACAAGCGCGTGGCCACTGCCGAGCTGGCCGAGCGCGGCATCGCCGACAAAGCCAAGCTGGCAGCGGGCAGGGCCGAGCAGGCGCAGGGCCTGATGCCCGACGGCGCGGTGATCATCGCCGCCATCACCAGCTGCACCAACACCTCCAACCCGCGCAACGTGATCGCTGCCGCACTGCTGGCGCGCAAGGCCAACGAACGTGGCCTGCTGCGCAAGCCGTGGGTAAAGTCGTCGCTGGCGCCGGGCTCGAAGGCGGTGCAGCTGTACCTGGAAGAATCCGGCCTGCTGCCGGACCTGGAAAAGCTCGGCTTCGGCATCGTCGCCTTCGCCTGCACCACCTGCAACGGCATGAGCGGCGCGCTGGATCCGGCCATCCAGCAGGAGATCATCGATCGCGACCTGTACGCCACGGCCGTGCTGTCGGGCAACCGCAACTTCGATGGCCGCATCCACCCGTATGCGAAGCAGGCCTTCCTGGCGTCGCCGCCGCTGGTGATCGCCTATGCCATCGCCGGCACCGTGCGCTTCGACATCGAAAAGGACGTGCTGGGCGTGGATGCCGATGGCAACGAGGTGCGCCTGAAGGACATCTGGCCGAGCGATGCCGAGATCGACGCGGTGGTGAAGGCCTCGGTGAAGCCCGAGCAGTTCCGCCGCGTCTACAACCCGATGTTCAACGTGCGCGTGGAGCATGGCGCGGCGGTCAGCCCGCTGTACGACTGGCGCCCGCAGAGCACCTACATCCGCCGTCCGCCGTACTGGGAGGGCGCACTGGCCGGTGAGCGCACACTGTCGGGCATGCGTGCGCTGGCGGTGCTGCCGGACAACATCACCACCGACCACCTGTCGCCGTCCAACGCGATCCTGGCGTCCAGTGCCGCCGGCGAATACCTGGCGAAGATGGGCCTGCCGGAAGAGGACTTCAATTCCTACGCCACCCACCGCGGTGACCACCTGACCGCACAGCGCGCCACCTTCGCCAACCCGAAGCTGTTCAATGAAATGGTGCGCAACGACGATGGCAGCGTGAAGCAGGGTTCGCTGGCGCGCGTGGAGCCGGAAGGCAAGGTGATGCGCATGTGGGAAGCGATCGAGACCTACATGGACCGCAAGCAGCCGCTGATCATCATCGCCGGTGCCGACTATGGCCAGGGCAGCTCGCGTGACTGGGCCGCCAAGGGCGTGCGCCTGGCCGGTGTGGAAGCGATCGTGGCCGAAGGCTTCGAACGCATCCACCGCACCAACCTGATCGGCATGGGCGTGCTGCCGCTGGAGTTCAAGCCGGGCACCACCCGCCTGACCCTGGGCATCGACGGTACCGAGACCTTCGACGTGATCGGCGAGCGCACCCCGCGCGCCGACCTGACCCTGGTCATCCACCGCCGCGACGGCCAGGATGTGATCGTGCCAGTGACCTGCCGCCTGGACAGCGACGAGGAAGTGGCGATCTACGAAGCCGGTGGCGTGCTGCAGCGCTTCGCCCAGGACTTCCTGGAAGGCGCCAAGGTGGCGTAAGGCAGCAGATAGCTGCCTTGTGTCGAGTTGTCGCCATGCTGGCTTCGGCCCGCATGGCGGTGGTCACGAAGGAGAGGGGCGTTGCCCCATCTGCATGGGAACGGCGTTCTACACAATCGCAGGCACGGTCAACACCGCCTTCATCCTGCTGAGCCTGTTGGGTGTGGGCGCGCAGTTGCGCTTGGTGCGCGACCGTCGGGAACGAGCGGATGCGACTGAAAGCGCCACTGCCGTGCTGTCGCTGAATCAGTTCACGGTCAGCTTCCTGGCCTACCTGTCCTTCTTCGTCTATGGCTACAGCGTCACGCCGTTCAATCACTTTATTGTCTGGCCTCGCTTGCTCGCGTCGGTGCTGGTCATGGCCATCCTGGTGGAGATCTGGCGCGACCGACGGAATCGCTCTGCCACGACCAGCCTGGTGACGGCCGTGCTGCTGCTGGCCTGCGCACTGGCTGGCCTGGCTTGGGGCGACCGTCATGTGGATGAGGGCAGGGTAGTGGCCAGCGCGATGATCGTGGGCATCACTGCCTTGCTGGCGCAGGGTTACGCGCACCAGATCCTGCTGATCCTGCGCAATGGCCACACCGGTGCGGTGTCGTTGCGGATGAGTCAGCTGATCCTGCTGATGGATCTATCCACGATTGTGTTTGCCTTCGCCATGGGCATGCGGATGGGATGGCCGTTGCTGCTGCTGGCAGTGGTGAGTGGCAGTACCAAACTGGTCATCCTTTACCTCTTCCATTGGCAGCAAGGAATGTCCGCGCGGGCGCGGCGAAGTCATGCTGGGGCGTCTGCGTGACGGCGAGGACCTCTTTTGCAAAGGCTGGCGCTTTCTACCCTTGTCGTTGTCTTTGGTGCCTCGCAGACTGTCGTGTGACAGTCCCACGGTGGAGGTCCGTATGGTCAATATCAAGGTGGTGCTGACTGATGAGCTCAAACAATTCGTGGACCAGGAAGTTCGAGAAGGCGACTACGCCAGCGCTTCCGAGTACGTTCGCGACCTTCTCCGTCAGAGTCGGCAAAGCAAGGCTGAAGACCTGCTACGCCAGTTAATCGCGGAAGGCCTTGCTTCGGGGCCTCCGGCCCCCCTGCCTCCGGGGTACTTCCAGAGACTGCTTGAGCGCGCGTCGAATCGAGAATGAAGCCAGTACATCCCTCCAACCCCAGGGCGGTGCGCGGCTCCCCGAGAATTTTTCCACTGCACACAGGAATCCGATCCATGACCTTCCTCCCGCAACTTCGTATTCCCGCCACCTACATGCGCGGCGGCACCAGCAAGGGCGTGTTCTTCCGCCTGCAGGACCTGCCCGAAGCCGCTCAGGTGCCGGGCGCCGCACGCGATGCGCTGCTGATGCGCGTGATCGGCTCGCCCGACCCATACGGCAAGCAGACTGACGGCATGGGCGGTGCAACATCCAGCACCAGCAAGTGCGTGATCATCTCCACCGCCTCGGTGCCGGACCACGATGTGGACTACCTGTACGGCCAGGTCTCGATCGACACCGCCTTCGTCGATTGGAGCGGCAACTGCGGCAACCTCAGTACGGCAGTGGGTCCGTTCGCGATCGCCAATGGGCTGATCGATCCGGCCCGGGTGCCGCGCGATGGCCTGTGCACCGTGCGCATCTGGCAGGCCAACATCGGCAAGACCATCATCGCCCACGTGCCGATGCGCGATGGCGAAGTGCAGGAGATCGGCGATTTCGAGCTGGATGGCGTGACCTTCCCGGCCGCCGAGATCCAGCTGGAGTTCATCGATCCGTCCGATGACGGCGATGCGGGCGCGATGTTCCCGACCGGCAACCTGGTCGACACCTTGGACGTGCCGGGCGTCGGCAGTTTTGAGGTGACCATGATCACCGCCGGCATTCCGACCATCTTCCTCAATGCGGCCGACCTGGGCTACACCGGCACCGAGCTGCAGCCTGCGATCAACGAGGACAAGGGAGCGCTGGAGCGCTTCGAGAAGATCCGCGCCTACGGCGCCTTGCGCATGGGTCTGATCAGGAACCTGGAAGATGCGGCCACCCGCCAGCACACGCCGAAGGTGGCCTTCGTGGCGCCGGCACGGGACTACGTGTCCTCCAGCGGCAAGGCCATTCCGGCCTCGGCCATCGACCTGCACGCGCGGGCGTTGTCGATGGGCAAGCTGCACCACGCGATGATGGGCACCGCCGCCGTGGCGATCGGCACTGCGGCGGCGATTCCGGGCACGCTGGTCAATCGCGCGGCCGGTGGTGGTGAACGCGAAGCGGTGACCTTCGGCCACCCCTCCGGCACGCTGCGCGTGGGCGCGCAGGCCGGCCTCGTTGACGGCCAGTGGACAGTGACCAAGGCCATCATGAGCCGCAGCGCCCGCGTATTGATGGAAGGCAAGGTGCGGGTGCCGGCCGAATAACCAGCCGGTCGGCGCTGGCATCACATGCTTCGGTAGATGCCAACCTTGGTTGGCATGGCATTGGCACCGCCCGGGCAACGTCCAGCGCCAACCAAGGTTGGCGACTACCGGGAGGCGCGGCCTGAGCTCTGAAGAGGAGATCGACGATGTCTGACAGCCACACCCCATCCAACGAGCGTGCAGCGTGGGATGCGCTGCTGGTGGACATCGTCGATTACGTACGCGACGCGCGCATCGACTCCCCCCTGGCCTTCCAGACCGCGCACTACTGCCTGCTCGACACGCTGGGCTGCGGGCTGGAAGCGCTGTCCTTCCCGGCCTGCAGCAAGCTGCTCGGTCCGCTGGTGCCGGGTATCAGCGTGGTCAACGGGGCGCGCGTGCCGGGTACGCACTACGTGCTGGACCCGGTGCAGGCCGCCTTCAACCTGGGCGCGATGGTGCGCTGGCTGGATTTCAACGATACCTGGCTGGCCGCCGAGTGGGGCCACCCGTCGGACAACGTGGGCGGCATCCTGTCTGTCTGCGATTGGCTGGGGCGCAACGCGCAGGCCCTGCATCGCCCAGCGCCGACCCTGCATGACGTGCTGCTGGCGATGATCAAGGCACACGAGATCCAGGGCGTGCTGGCCCTGCAGAATTCCTTCAACCGGGTCGGGCTGGACCACGTGGTGCTGGTCAAGGTGGCCACCACCGCGGTGGTCGCGCAGTTGCTCGGCCTGGATCGCGAACGCATGCTCAATGCACTGTCGCTGGCCTGGGTCGATGGCCAGGCGCTGCGCACCTACCGGCACGCGCCCAACACCGGCTCGCGCAAGAGCTGGGCGGCCGGCGATGCGACCAGCCGTGGCGTGCGCCTGGCGCTGATGGCGGCCAGTGGCGAGATGGGCTATCCCAGTGTGTTGAGCGCGCCGACCTGGGGTTTTGAAGCGGTATCGATGCAGGGCAAGGCGCTGACGCTGGAGCGACCGCTGGGCAGCTACGTGATGGAAAACGTGCTGTTCAAGATCAGCTACCCGGCCGAGTTCCATGGCCAGACCGCGGTGGAGGCGGCGATCACGCTGCATCAGCAGCTGCGTGCGGTGGGGCGGCGGGTCGAGGACATCGCGCACATCGCCATCCGCACCCAGGAAGCCTGCATCCGCATCATCGACAAGCAGGGCCCACTGCATAACCCGGCCGACCGCGACCACTGCGTGCAGTACATGGTCGCCATCGCATTGCTGCATGGGCGGCTGGTGGCAGAGGACTACGAGGACGATGTGGCGGCGGATCCGCGCATCGATGCGCTGCGCGCGAAGATGACCTGCCATGAGGATCCGCAGCTCAGCGCCGACTACCTGGACCCGGACAAGCGCAGCATCGCCAACGGCCTGAGCGTGCGCTTCAGCGACGGCACTGAGCTGCCCGAGGTACTGGTGGAATACCCGCTGGGCCACGCGCGCCGACGCGAGGAGGGCATCCCGTTGCTGATGGACAAGTTCCGCCGGCACCTGGCCCATCGCTTCCCGACCACCCAGCAGCAGCGCATCCTGGCCGCATCGCTGGATCCGGTGGCGCTGGCGGCGATGCCGGTGACCGACTATGTGGACCTATACCTGCCGGGGTAGGGGACGCTTCACCGGATCTGACACCACGCCTGCTTGCCGGGCACGTGGTTCGACCCGCTTTGGTAGGTGCCAACCTTGGTTGGCACGGCCGACGCCAACCAAGGTTGGCGGCTACCGAGACTGCCGGCCAGCGGCCGGCACTACCCGCACCGCGGCAATTGCCGGATTTGCGTCAACACCTTGACGTGGCCTGCCTATAATGGCCGCCTCGATCAAGGAGTGACGACATGAGCGGTCCGGCACGGCGGAAGCGGTGGGGATGGGCGGCGGCCGTACTGGCAGGAGGCCTGTTGCTGGGGCTGGCCGGCTGCCGCAATGACAGCGGGCAGCTGCCCAAGGCCAGTGGTGAAGCCATTACCACCAAGGCCGAGCAGGTGAAGGAATTCACCCTGCTGCGTGCGTACCCGGACCAGAAGAATGACGGCCTGTCGCTGGCGCTGGAGTTCTCGCGCCCGCTGGTCGGCACGCAGGATTTCGACAAACTGGTTCGCTTCGAAGAGAAGGTCGGCACCGAGGACAGCAGCTGGACCCTGTCCGATGACGGCCTGACCCTGCGTTACCCGTTCGTCGAGGCCGGCAAGGAGTTCAGCCTGGTGGTCTCGCCGGACCTGCTGGCTGCCGACGGCAGCCGGCTGGGCAAGGAACTGAAGCAGAAGGTGTTCAGCGGCGAGCTGAAGCCGGTGGTCGGTTTCGCCTCGCAGGGCAGCGTGCTGCCGGCCAAGGACAGCCGCGGCCTGCCGGTGGTCTCGGTGAACGTGCCGGAGGTCGACGTCGAGTTCCTGCGCGTGCGCGAGAAGGACCTGCCGACCTTCTTCAGCCAGTACCAGCGCGGCGGCCGCCGTGGCAGCTGGGAGCTCAGCAGCGACTACGAGCGCAGCCCGATCAACAAGCTGGCCGAGCCGGTCTACGTCAACCGCTTCATCCTGGGTGGCAAACAGAACGAGCGGGTGCTGACCTACCTGCCGACCCAGGACATCAAGGAACTGCAGGAGCCGGGCCTGTACTTCGCCCTGCTCAAGCGCACCGGTGACTACGAGGGCGAGTTCGATACCGCGTTCTTCTCGGTCAGCGACATCGGCCTGCATACCCGTGCCTACAAGGACAAGCTGTTCGTGCACACCGCCGGCCTCAAGGACGGTGCGCCGCTGAAGGGCATCGACCTGCGCGTGCTCGACGCCAAGGGTGAGGTGGTGCTGAAGGGCAGCACCGACGGCAACGGCAATGCGCTGCTGAACTACACCCTGGATGCCACCCACGTGCTGGTCGCCAGCAGTGGCAAGGACACCAGCTTCCTGCCGTTCAACCAGCCGGCGCTGGACCTGAGTGAGTTCGCCGTGGCCGGTCGTGACAACGCCTGGTTCGACGTCTACGCCTGGTCCGGCCGCGACCTGTACCGCCCGGGCGAGACCGTGCGCCTGTCCGCGCTGCTGCGCGACAACGACGGCAAGCCGGTCAAGGCACAACCGGTGTTCCTGCGCCTGAAGCAGCCCGACGGCAAGACCTTCCGCGAGACCCGCCTGCAGCCGGGCGACCAGGGCTACATCAACTTCGAGCAGGTGATCCCCGCCGAGGCGCCGACCGGACGCTGGCAGGTCGAGTTCCGCACCGACCCGGCCAGCAAGGAAGCGATTCAGGGCATGACCCTGCGCATCGAGGAGTTCCTGCCCGAGCGCATGAAGCTGGACCTGGACAGCGCGCAGAAGACGCTGAAGCCGGGCGAGGACCTGCGCCTGCAGGCCAACGGCGCCTATCTGTACGGCGCGCCGGCCGACGGCAACCGCTTCACTGCGCGCATGGCGGTGGCTGCCGAACAGCAGCCGGTGGAGGGCCTGCCGGGCTATTTCTTCGGTGACCCGACCCTGCAGCTGCCGCGCGAGGCCAAGGACGTGATCGATACCACGCTGCCGGCCAATGGCCAGCTGCGTGAGGATGTGGCGTTGCCGGAAGAGGCGGCCAAGGCCAAGGCACCGATCGCCGTGGTGTTGTCCGGCAGCCTGTATGAAACCGGTGGCCGCACGGTCACCCGTACCCTGAAGCGGGTGATGTGGCCGGCCAACGCGCTGGTCGGCGTGCGGCCGCTGTTCAACCCCGACGATGGTGCTGATTCCAACGGCAACGCACGCTTCGAACTGATGCGCGTGGATGCCGCCGGCACACCGCAGCCAGCCAAGGGCCTGAAGATCACCCTGGTGCGGGAACTGCGCGACTACCACTGGACCTTCAACGACAACCGCTGGGATTACGATTTCACCCGCCGTTTCGAGAACAAGGAAACCCGCACCGTCGATGCCGGCAGCAGTGCGGTTGCCTTCGATTTCCCGGTGGAGTGGGGCGAGTACCGGGTGGACGTGTTCGATCCGTCCACCGGACTGACCAGCCGCTACCCGTTCCGTGCGGGCTGGAGCTGGGGCGATGACAACCGTGGCCTGGATGCACGCCCGGACAAGGTCAAGCTGGGCCTGGACAAGACCGGCTACAAGGCCGGTGACACCCTGGAAGTGACGGTGACCCCGCCGCACGCCGGCAAGGGCATCCTGATGGTCGAGACCGACCGCATGCTGTATGTGCAGGACATCGAGGCCAAGCCGGGCTCGACCTTCAAGATCCCGGTCACCGCCGACTGGGAACGCCACGACGTCTACATCACCGCGCTGGTGTTCCGCGGGGGCAGTGCGCCGAGCAAGATCACCCCGGCCCGCGCCGTGGGCGTGGTGCATGTGCCGATGGACCGCAAGGGCCGAACCGTGGCCGTCGGCCTGGTCGCGCCCAAGCAGATGCGGCCGGAACAGGACCTGCCGGTAACGGTCAGCGCACCGCAGCTGGCCGGCAGGGCCGCGCACGTGACCGTCTCGGCGGTGGACGTGGGCATCCTCAACATCACCCGTTTCCCGGTGCCCGACGCCGGCGCGCACTTCTTCGCCCAGCGTCGCCTCGGTATCGATGCCTATGACATCTACAGCCGGGTGATCGAGAGCTTCGATGGTGGCAGCGGCAAGCTGAAGTTCGGCGGCGACATGGCGCTGCAGGCACTGCCGCAGGCCAAGCGCCCGACCGCGCGCGTGCAGACCGTGGACCTGTTCTCCGGCCCGGTGCAGCTCGATGCCAAGGGCAATGCCCGCATCCGCCTGAAGGTGCCGGACTTCAACGGCACCCTGCGCGTGTCCGCGCTGGTCTACAGCGATGACCAGTACGGCAAGCGTGACGTGGAAACCATCGTGCGCGCCCCGATCCTGGCCGAAGCCAGCATGCCGCGCGTGCTGGCCCCGGGCGACCGCAGCACCGTGACCCTGGACGTGCAGAACTTCACCGGCAAGCCGGGGCAGTTCAACGTCAAGGTGGAAAGCGAGGGTCCGCTGAACCTGGGTGAGGGCAGCCGCAGCGTGCAGTTGAACGCCGATGCCAAGACCACGCTGAGCTTCCCGTTGTCGGCTCGCGAGGGCCACAGCGTGGCCAAGGTGCGGGTGCGGGTGGACGGCAACGGCTTCAAGGCTGATCGCCGCTACGACCTGCCGGTGCGTGCGGCGTGGCCGCAGGTGCTGCGTTCGCAGGTGCGCACACTCGATCCGCTGGCCGCGGTCAGCCTCGACAACAGCCTGACCGATGGCCTGATGGCAGAGTCGGTGAATGCCCGCCTGCTGGTCAGCCCGCTGCCGCCGATCCCGTTCGCCAGTGCACTGCAGGGCGCGCTGAACTACCCGTATGGCTGTGCCGAGCAGACCACCAGCAAGGGCTATGCCGCGCTGATCCTGGACCAGGCGACGTCGTCGATGCTCGGTGCCGACGGCCTGGATGCCAAGACCCGTAGAGAGCGCATGGAAGGTGCGTTCGGTCGCCTGGCGTCGATGCAGGTGGCCAATGGCAACTTCTCGATGTGGGGTGACGACGGCTACGTCAATCCGTGGCTGACCCCGTACATCACCGAGTTCCTGCTTGATGCCAAGGACGCCGGCTTCGCCGTGCCCGACAACGTGCTGCAGAAGGCGCTCAACCGGCTCAGCGAGGATCTGCTGTCCGGCGGCAATCAGTTCTATGGCCAGGAGGATCGCGAGAAGCTGAAGTTCGCCAACCAGGCGTATTCGGGTTACGTGCTGGCCCGGGTCAACCGTGCGCCGCTGGGTACCCTGCGCACGCTGTACGACAACGAGCGCAGCAAGGCGGTCGGCGGCCTGTCGCTGGTCCACCTGGGCGTGGCGCTGTCGTTGCAGGGTGATGCCAAGCGTGGCCAGGCCGCGCTGGCGGCGGCCTTCGCCAAGTCCAGCAGCGAGCGCCCGTCGTACTTCGGCGACTACGGCAGTGCGATCCGTGATGACGCGCTGATGATCGCGCTGACCCATGAAAACAAGCTGGCCAAGCCGGCCTGGGATGCGCGTGCGGTCGATCTCGGCCGTGGCCTGGATGCGCGCCGCAACGCCGGCTGGATGTGGCTGAGCACGCAGGAACAGGTGGCGATTGCACGTCTCGGCAAGGCCCTGGCCGCCAACCAGAAGGCGCTGGTGGCCGGTGAGCTGGTGATCGGTGGCAACACCGAAGCCATCGGCGAGCGCAAGCTGTTCGGCCGCAACTTCAGCGCCAGCGAACTGGCCAGCGGCGTGCGCTTCACCCCGCAGGGCCAGCCGCCGATGTTCGCCAGCATCGATGTGGCCGGCATTCCGCGCAGCGCACCGGCGCCGGACAACAGCGTGCTGGGCGTCGAGCGCAGCTACTACGGCACCGATGGCAAGCCGTGGTCGCCGCGGCCGCTGAAGGAAGGCGAAGCGCTGATCGTGCGCGTCACGGTGACTGCCGACACCACGATGCCCGATGCGCTGCTGACCGACCTGCTGCCGGCGGGCCTGGAAATCGAGAACTTCAACCTGGGCGACGCCAAGCAGTGGGCCGACGTGGTGGTCGATGGCATCACCATCAGCGACCGTGGTGAGGCCGCCGACACCAAGCACGAGGAGTTCCGCGATGACCGCTATGTGGCCGCGCTGAAGCTCTCGCGTGGCAGCAAGGCCAACGTGTTCTACCTGGTACGCGCGGTGACGCCGGGAACCTACTCGGTGCCGCCGCCGCTGGTGGAGGACATGTACCGGCCGCAGCTGCGCGGCGTCGGCCGCAGCAACCCGACCACGATCACGGTGGTACAGCCGTGACCGCGCGGACGGGCCGCGACGGCGCGGCCCGTCCTGCTGGCAACCTGCAATGAACAACACGATGTCGATCCGGCTGGCGGCCCTGCGCCGCCGGCTGCAGCCGCTGTGGCCGTGGTTGCGCTGGGGTACGGCCGCCACGCTGGTGCTGCTGCTGGTGCTGGATTTCGCCTTCCCGCCACCGCTGCCGAAGCAGCGTGATACCAGCACCCTGGTGGTGGCTGCCGACGGCACGCCGCTGCGTGCATTCGCCGATGCCGAGGGCGTGTGGCGCTACCCGGCTTCGATCAACAGCGTCTCGCCGCTGTACCTGCAGGCGTTGCTGACCTACGAAGACCGCTGGTTCTGGCGGCATCCGGGCATCAACCCGCTGGCGATCGTGCGTGCCAGCGGCCAGCTGCTGCGTGGCGGCCGCATCGTTTCCGGTGGCTCGACCCTGACCATGCAGGTCGCCCGCATCCTCGATCCGCATACGCGCACGCCGTGGGGCAAGCTCAAGCAGATGCTGCGCGCGGTGCAGCTGGAAGTGCACCTGAGCAAGCAGCAGATCCTGGCCCTGTATCTGGAGCGCGCGCCCTACGGCGGCACCATCGAAGGCGTGGAAGCGGCCAGCTGGGCCTACCTGGGCAAGCCGGCGGCGCAGCTGTCGCATGCCGAGGCCGCGTTGCTGGCGGTGCTGCCGCAGGCGCCGAGCCGGCTGCGCCCGGACCGTCATCCGGAAGCGGCGCAGAAGGCGCGCGACAAGGTGCTGTCCCGCATGAACGAGCTGGGCGTGTGGACGGCAGACGAAGTGGAAGACGCGCGTATCGAGAATGTGGTGGCGCGCTCGCTGCGCCCGCCGCTGCACGCCGCGCTGCTGGCGCAGCGCCTGCACTCGGCGCATCCGGGCCAGGCACGCATCCAGAGCAGCATCGACATCGGCCTGCAGCGCACACTGGAAGAACGCGTGGCCAGCTATTTCTCGACGCTGCCTGAACGCACCTCGGCCGCCCTGCTGGTGGTCGACAACCAGACCCTGCAGGCGCGTGCCTATGTCGGCACGCTGGCGTTCGGTGACCGGCAGCGGCTGGGCCACGTGGACATGGTGCAGGCCTGGCGGTCGCCGGGCTCCACGCTCAAACCGTTCCTGTATGCCATGGCGCTGGACGATGGCCTGATCCATTCGGAAAGCCTGCTGGTCGATGCGCCGCAGAGTTTCGGCAGCTACCGCCCCGGCAACTTCGACATGGCTTTCAATGGGCCGATTGGTGCCTCCAGCGCGCTGCGGCTGTCACTCAACGTGCCCTCGGTGGACCTGCTGCAGCGGGTCGGTCCGGCGCGCTTCGCCGCACGCCTGTCGCACTCCGGCATCCAGCTGCGCTTCCCGCCGGGCAGTACACCCAATCTGTCGCTGATCCTGGGCGGCACCGGTGCGCGGCTGGAAGATCTGGTCGGTGCGTTCGCAGCGCTCAACCGCAACGGCATCGCCGGGCGCGTGCGCTACACCGATGACGAACCGATGATCGAGCGTCGCCTGGCCTCGCCGGGCGCCAGCTGGATCGTGCGCGAGATGCTGGAATCGAATCCGCGGCCGGGGTATAGCGTCGGGACGTTCGATGTCGGTGGCCGCCCCCGCGTGGCGTGGAAGACCGGCACCAGTTACGGGTACCGCGATGCGTGGGCGATCGGCAGCACCCGCCACTACACCGTGGGCGTGTGGGTGGGTCGGCCGGACGGCACACCGCTACCGGGCCAGTACGGCGCGGTGACCGCGCTGCCGCTGATGTTCGAGGTGGTGGACAGCCTGCCGCGCCAGCGCGGTGATTCAGCTGCTGCACCGATGCCGGCCAGTGTCAGCCAGGAGGACGTCTGCTGGCCCACCGGCGAACGTGCCGAGGGCCTGCCAGCGGCGCTGTGCCAGCGGCGGATGTCGGCCTATCTGCTGGACGGTGCGGCACCGCCGACCTTCCCCGAGCGCGAGGCGCGGCGCTGGCAGCCGGGGCGGCAGCGTTACCTGGCCGACGCGCGGACCGGTCTGCGTGTATCCGCTGATTGCCGTTTGCCGCATCAGGAAGTCGCGCGGGAGATCGCGCGTTGGCCGGCGTTGTTGTCGCCGTGGCTGCCGAAGGCCACGCGCGAGGCTTCGCAGCTGCCGGCGCTGTCGCCGGACTGCCGCGACGACGGGCGTGAGGCCAGCGTCGCGCTGCACGTGGACGGGCTCAATGACGGCGCCACGCTGGCGCGCGCGCCGAATTCCGAGCACGGCGTGCGCCTGCAGCTGCGCGCGCTGGGCAGCGAGCAGGCGGTGGACTGGCTGCTGGATGGACGCTGGATTGCACAGACCCACAGCGCGCAGCTGATGCAGCGTGAGTTCGCCGATCCGGGCGCACACACCCTGACCGCGCTGGCAGCCGACGGCGCGTGGACGCAGGTGCGGTTCAACGTCCTGCGATAGGTGCTGGGAATGGCCCGTCGACCCGACGCATCCATGCTCTGGTAGGTGCCAACCTTGGTTGGCACGCGATAAATGCGCCCACCAAGGTGGGCATCTACCAAGGCGTTTGCGGGGCCGCTATTCCCCGATCCACCCGTCCAGCAGATCGGCGAACTCGTCGGCGTGTTCTTCCTCCTGCGCCAGGATCTCTTCAAGGATGCGCTTGGTGGTGGTATCGCGGTCGCCGATGAAGTTGATCATCTCGCGGTAGCTGTCTATGGCGATCCGTTCAGCCACCAGGTTCTCGCGCACCATGTCGCGCAGGTCGCTGCCTTCCTTGTATTCGGCATGCGAGCGCGTGGTCAGCGTATCCGGGTTCAGGTCCGGCTCGCCGCCAAGCTGGACGATGCGCTCGGCCAGCTTGCCGGCGTGCGCCTGTTCCTGCTGCGCATGCTCGAGGAACTCGGCCTTGACCGCGTCGGCCAGCATGCCCTTGGCCATGAAATAGTGCCGGTAGTAGCGCAGCACGCACACGTACTCGGTGGCGAGGGCATCGTTGAGCAGCTTGATCACCACCTTGCGGTCGGCGCTGTAGCTGTCGGTGATCGCGCCGTCTTCGATGTTGTGCCGGGCACGCTCGCGCAGGGTCTGACGGTCACTGATGCCGGGAATCCCGGCGGCGGGCTTGCTGGCTTTGGCTGGCTTGCTGGACATTGCTGGCCGTTTCCTTCTGCGGTGGGGAATCAGGTAGGCAGGTGCTCCAGCACGTACTCGGCGGAAGACACCTCGAACTGGCCCGGCTGCTCGATCCAGGCCGCACGCACCACGCCATCGACCACGTACAGCGCGAAGCGGCGCGAGCGCATGCCCATGCCCGAGGCGCTGGCATCCAGCTCCAGGCCGAGCGCGCGGGTCAGCTCGGCATTGCCGTCGGACAGCATCAGCAGGCCGTCGGGCACCTTCTGGTCGGCGGCCCAGGCTTTCATCACGAACGGGTCGTTGACCGCCACGCAGTAGACATCGATGCCGCGCTGGCGGAAGGCCTCGAATTTTTCGACGTAGCCGGGCAGGTGGCGGGCCGAGCAGGTGGGGGTGAACGCGCCGGGCACCGCAAACAGGACGACCTTGCGGGCGTCGAACAGCGAATGCGTATCAAGTGTTTCGATGCCCTCGCGGATGCGCTTGAGGGTCACTTCCGGAATGTGGTCGCCGACTTGGATGGTCATGGGGAACTCCTTGCTGGGGCAGGCTAGTGGGCCGGATGGGACAGGGGCGTCAAGACATTGGAAAACCCGTGTGCAGGCCCCATCTTCAGGCGTTGCGGCGGGGGCTTCCAGCCACAGCCTGGGGCATCGGGATGGCAGCGGCATTGCGCAGGATCAGTCGGCCTCACCGGGGCCGCACGAGGGGCGGCGTAGCATCGCCGGCGCGTAGAATGAACCCGGGGCGGCGCCACCGGCGCGGCCGAAGCAGATCGAGGTAGCTGGATGGAATTCAAGGATTACTACGCCACCCTGGGGGTGGAACCGAGCGCGGGCGAGGCGGAGATCAAGACCGCCTACCGCCGGTTGGCACGCAAGTACCACCCGGACGTCAGCAAGGAGGCCGGGGCCGAAGACAAGTTCAAGGCGGTCAACGAGGCCTACGAGGCGCTGCGCGATCCGGAAAAGCGCGCAGCCTACGACCAGCTGCACGCGCAGGGCTATCGCCCGGGCGAGGAGTTCAACGTGCCGCCGAACTACGGCGGCGCCGGCGGTTTCAATTTCGAGGAAGTATTCGGCGGTGGTGGCCCCAACGGCGGCTTCAGCGACTTCTTCGAAAGCCTGTTCGCGCGCCAGCGTGGCGGTGCCGGTCCGGGCCCGGGCTTCAGCAGCCAGGGCCACGCACCCAACCGCGACACCCGCGCCAAGCTGTCGGTCCCGCTGGAAGCGGCCTACAGCGGCGACAGCCTGCGCATCACCGTCAACGGCAAGCAGCTGGACGTGCGCGTGCCCAAGGGCATCCGTCCGGGCCAGGTGATCCGCCTGGCAGGGCAGGGCAACCATGGCGGCAACCTGCTGCTGGAAGTGGAGTACGCCGCGCATCCGCAGTTCGAGGTCGACGGCCGCAACATCCTCTATACGTTGCCGGTCACGCCCTGGCAGGCCGCGTTGGGTACCAGCATCAGCGTGCCGACCCTGGGCGGTGCGGTGGAGCTGAAGATCCCCGCCGACTCCGATGCCGGCCGCAAACTGCGCCTGCGTGGCCGCGGCCTACCGGGCAGCCCGGACGGCGACCAGATCGTTGAAATCGAGATCGTGGCCCCGGCCGCGACCGACGAGGCGCAGAAGAAGGCCTACCGCAATCTGGCCAAGGCCTTCGGCGAGTCGATCTGAGCACGCCTTGCGGTCGTGCCGGCCGCTGGCCGGCAATTTCATGACCTGGGACGGTGACGCGTGGTTGCCGGCCAGCGGCCGGCACTACCGCGCGGGCCTCAGCCCTGTCCTGCGAACACCCGCTCCAGCACCTCGGACAGCTCGTCTTCCGAGAACGGCTTGGTGATGTAGGCCTTGGCGCCCTGGCGCATGCCCCACATGCGATCGGTGTCCTGGTCCTTGGTGGTCACCAGGATCACCGGGATATGCCGGGTCGCCTCGTCGCGGGCGAGGGTACGGGTGGCCTGGAAGCCGTTGAGATTGGGCATCACCACGTCCATCAAAACCAGGTCGGGCAGCTCGGCCCTGGCGGTTTCGACCCCGGCGGCGCCATCGGTGGCGGTCAGGATCTGGTGCCCGAGCTTCTCGACGATGCGCTGTATCCCCAACAGCTGCGACGGTGAGTCGTCGACGATCAGAATGCGTGCCATGTTGTTCCCCATGTAATGCCCGCAGTGTAGTGCGGGCTCATTACCGGCGGGAGGGGGGCACCTGCCGTCCGTCGCCTGCCTGCGACGTTCAGTCGATCCGCACCACCGTGCGGCCCAGCGATCCACCCGCCAGCATCCGCTCGAACACTGCCCGGAGGCCATCAAGGCCGACCTCGGCGGTGCAGATGCGGTCCAGGTGCTGCGGCTTCCACTCACCGCCCAGGCGCGACCACACCTCTTCGCGCAGCCGGCGCGGCGCATTGGCCGAAGACACGCCGAGCAGCGACACACCGCGCAGGATGAAGGGCATCACCGTCATGTCCAGCGTCGGGCTGGCCGCCAGGCCGGCGCTGACCACGCTGCCGTAGGGCACGGTCTGCGCCAGCAGGCTGGCGAGCATGGCGCCGCCGGCATTGTCCAGGCCCCCGCCGAAGCGCGCCGACTGCAGCGGGGCGGTGTCGGCCAGCGCCTCGCGCGGCAGCACCTCGCTGGCACCGATGTCGCGCAGGAAGTCGGTCTGGTCCGGCTTGCCACTGACCGCGTGCACGGTGTAGCCGGCACGGCTGAAGATCGACAGCGCCAGCGCACCGACGCCGCCGCTGGCGCCGGTGACCGCCAGCGGGCCGAGCTCCGGGGTCTGGCGGTTGTCCTGCATGCGCAGCAGCGCCAGCGCCGCCGTGAAGCCGGCGGTGCCCAGCACCATCGCCTCGCGCGGGCTCAGCCCGGCCGGCTGTGCAATCACCGCACGCGACTCCAGCCGCACATACTGGCTGTAGCCGCCGTCACGGGTCTCGCTGAGGCCGCAGCCGGTGGCCAGCACCGCGTCGCCTTCACGCCAGGCCGGGTCGGTGCTGGCGACCACGGTGCCGGCCACGTCGATGCCGCCGACCAGCGGGAAGCGGCGCAGGATCTTCCCCTTGCCGGTGCCGGCCAGGGCATCCTTGTAGTTGACCGAGGACCAGTGGGCGCGGATCAGCACCTGCCCGGGGTTGAGGTCGTCGACACCGAGCCGGGTCAGGCCGCTGCGATAGCCGGCGTCGTCGTTTTCGATGCGGAAGGCGGTGAACGGGGTGGTGGGGGCCATCGGCGTTGCCTGACTTCGAGGAAAACGCCACCTTACCCCGTCGTCGCCCTTTCGATCCTGCCGATCCGCCCCATCTTGTATGATCGGTAATGGTTTCACGGCTGGCGCCGCGGGAAGGGCCCGCGCCGCAGCCCACATCTTGATGGAGCGTGCATGGCCTGGAATACACCCGGCGGCAACAAGGGCGGACAAGGCCCCGAGGACAATCGACGCGGGCCGTTCGGGTCGCGCGGCGGTGGCAATGGTGGTGGCTGGGGCGGACTGCCCGGGCCGTTGAAGGACCTGTTCGACGGCGGCATCGTGCGTTGGGTGGTGGCGGCCGTGGTGCTGCTGGTGCTGTTCTCCAGCTTCCAGCTGATCGGTGAACAGCAGCGTGGCGTGGTCCTGCGCTTCGGCCAGTTCTCGCGCATCCTGCAGCCCGGCCCGAACTTCAAGCTGCCGTGGCCGATCGAGTCGGTCACCAAGGTCAACGCCACCGAGATCAAGACCTTCTCGATCCAGGTGCCGGTCCTGACCCGTGACGAGAACATCGTCAACGTCTCGCTGAACGTCCAGTACCGCATCGACGATCCGCAGCAGTACCTGTTCGGCACGGTCGATGCCAACCAGGTGCTGGAGCAGTCGGCGCAGAGCGCGGTGCGCGAGGAAGTCGGCCGCGCCGACCTCAATGCCGTGCTGAACAACCGTGGCCCGCTGGCCGTGGCCGCCGAGGAGCGCCTGCAGGCGCTGCTGAAGGCGTTCAAGACCGGCCTGACCGTGACCGGCCTGACCCTGCAGGACGCCCGTCCGCCGGAGGAAGTGAAGCCGGCCTTCGACGAGGTCAATGGTGCCCAGCAGGTCAAGGAACGCCTGATCAACGAAGCCCAGGCCTACGCCGCCAAGGTCGTGCCGGAAGCCCGAGGCCAGGCCTCGCGCGCCCGTACCACCGCCGAAGGCTACAAGCAGGCGGTGGTGTCCAAGGCCGAGGGTGACGCGCAGCGCTTCAGCCTGTTGCAGGCCCAGTACAAGGACGCGCCGGAAGTGACCCGCAAGCGCCTGTGGCTGGAGACCGTGCAGCAGGTGCTGAGCGAGAACCGCAAGGTGATCGGCGGCGATGGCCGCCAGCTGATCTACGTGCCGATGACCGGCGACACCCGTGCCACCACGTCGGCCCCGGCCGCAGTGGCAAACCCGGACGTGGTCATGCCGTCGCTGCCGGGCGCAGCGGTGGAAGCTTCCCGTGATCCGGGCCGGCCGGTGGGCCGCCCGACCGGGCGACCGAGCGGCCGTGAGGAGGGCAGCCGATGAAGAGTCCTATCTGGATCGCCGTGATCGTGGCGGTAGTGCTGGGCCTGCTCGGCTCGGTGTATGTGGTCCGTGAGGACCAGACCGCCATGGTGCTGAACCTGGGCAAGGTGGTGCGGTCGGACATCAAGCCAGGCCTGCACTTCAAGGTGCCGGTGGTGGAAACGGTGAAGGTTTTCGACCGCCGCTTCCAGGTGCTCGACACCGCGCCGGCGCGCTACTTCACCGCCGAGCAGAAGGACGTCAGCGTCGACTTCTTCGCCATCGGCTACATCTCCAACGTGGGTGACTACTTCCGTGCCACCGGCGGCGACCCGCGCGTGGCCAACGCCCGCCTGGCGCCGATCATCACCGATTCGCTGCGCAACCAGATCAACTCGCGCACCCTGCAGCAGCTGGTGTCCGGCGACCGCAGTGAGCTGATCGCCGAGCAGTTGAAGGGAATCAACGAGGCCGTGGCCGGCCTTGGCATGCAGATGATCGACCTGCGCATCAAGCAGGTGGACCTGCCCACCGACAGCCAGGTGATCAACGACGTGTACGAGCGCATGCGCGCCCAGCGCAAGCAGGAAGCCGCCAAGCTGCGCGCGGAAGGCGAGGAACAGTCGCTGACCATCCGCGCCCAGGCCGACCGTGACAGCACCGTGCTGATCGCCGAGGCCGAGCGCGATGCACAGCGCCTGCGCGGTGAAGGTGATGCGGAAGCCACCCGCATCTACGGCAAGGCCGGTTCGGCTGACCCATCGTTCTACGCGTTCTACCGTAGCCTGGAGGCGTACCGCGGCTCCATGACCGACGGCAACGGCGTGATCGTGCTCGACAAGAACGACCCGTTCCTGCAGTACCTGAAGAACGACCGCTGAGGTCGCAGGGCATTACCCCACGGGGCCCGGCCAACTGCCGGGCCCCGTGCTTTTTCCGGAGTTCCGATGAAAGATCTGTTCGCCGCCGTCTGCCTGGTCGCGGTGCTGGAAGGCCTGTTCCTGTTCGTCGCGCCGTTCGCCTGGAAGCGCATGGCCGAACGCCTGCTGGACCTGCCCAGCCCGGCCCTGCGCAGCTTCGGCGGACTGGTGCTGCTGGCCGGCCTGAGCCTGCTGTGGTGGGTGCGGCACTAGAAGCCCCGGCGCGGCCGCCTGCGTCTACGTGCGTGGCCTGGTCTTGGTAGCTGCCAACCTTGGTTGGCATTGCCGGCCAGCGGCCGGCACTACCGGGCGGGGCGGCTGACCGACCTGCACCTGCGTGGCCTGGCCTTGGTAGATGCCAACCTTGGTTGGCATTGCCGGCCAGCGGCCGGCACTACCGGGTGGGGCGGCTGACCGACCTGCACCTGCGTGGCTTGGCCTTGGTAGCTGCCAACCTTGGTTGGCATTGCCGGGCAGCGGCCGGCACGACCGGGCGGGGCGGCTGACCGACCTGCACCTGCGTGGCCTGGCCCTGGTAGATGCCAACCTTGGTTGGCATTGCCGGCCAGCGGCCGGCACTACCGGGTGGGGCAGCTGACCGCCCTGCACCTGCGTGGCCTGGCCCTGGTAGATGCCAACCTTGGTTGGCGTTGCCGGCCAGCGGCCGGCACGACCGGGCGGGGCAGCTGACCGACCTGCACCTGCGTGGCCAGGCTCTGGTAGATGCAACCCTGGTTGGCATTGCCGGCCAGCGGCCGGCACGACCGGGCGGGGCGGCTGACCGGCCTGCACCTGCGTGGCCAGGCCCTGGTAGATGCCAACCTTGGTTGGCATTGCCGGCCAGCTGCCGGCACGACCGGGCGGGGCAGCTGACCGACCTGCACCTGCGTGGCCCGGCTCTGGTAGATGCCAACCTTGGTTGGCATTGCCGGCCAGCGGCCGGCACGACCGGGCGGGGCAGCTGACCGACCTGCACCTGCGTGGCCAGGCTCTGGTAGATGCCAACCTTGGTTGGCATTGCCGGCCAGCGGCCGGCACGACCGGGCGGGGCGGCTGACCGGCCGGTGAAGCCGTCCGTCGGAAAGGTGGCAGCGGACCCCGTAAACCCGGATAATGCACAAAAGCCGGACGGGCCTCCCCGTTCGGCTTTTTCCGTGTCTGGGCCCTCCATCGCCGGCCGCTCCCCGTTTGGAGCCGCCCTCCAGGTGCTGGCCAGCCCCGCCACGGTTTACCCGTCCGCGGCCCCGATGGCCGCAACAAACCGAGGAGCCCGTCATGGGTCAGTCTGTCGTAGTGTTGGGTGCCCAGTGGGGCGATGAAGGCAAGGGCAAGATCGTCGATCTGCTCACTGAGGAAATCGGCGCCGTCGTGCGCTTCCAGGGCGGCCACAATGCCGGCCACACCCTGGTCATCAACGGTAAGAAGACCGTCCTGCACCTGATCCCATCGGGCATCCTGCGTGACGATGCGCTGTGCCTGATCGGCAACGGCGTGGTGATCTCGCCGGCCGCGCTGCAGAAGGAAATCGCCGAGCTGGAAGCCTCCGGCGTGGAAGTGCGTTCGCGCCTGAAGATCTCCCCGGCCGCGCCGCTGATCATGCCGTACCACATCGCCCTGGACCAGGCGCGCGAGCGCGCAGCCGGTGGCAAGGCGATCGGCACCACCGGCCGCGGCATCGGCCCGGCCTACGAAGACAAGGTGGCGCGTCGCGGCATCCGCATCGCCGACCTGCATTACCCGAAGCAGCTGGAAGAACTGCTGCGCACCGCGCTGGATTACCACAACTTCGTGCTGACCAAGTATCTGAACACCGATGCGGTCGACTTCCAGAAGACCTTCGACGAAGCACTGGCCTTCGGCGAATACGTGCAGCCGATGAAGTCCGACGTGGCCGGCATCCTGCACGACCTGCGCAAGCAGGGTAAGCGCGTGCTGTTCGAAGGTGCGCAGGGCGCGCTGCTGGACATCGACCACGGCACCTACCCGTACGTCACCAGCTCCAACACCACCGTCGGTGGTGCGCTGGCCGGTTCCGGCGTCGGCGCTGATTCGATCGACTACGTGCTGGGCATCGCCAAGGCCTACGCCACCCGCGTAGGCGGTGGCCCGTTCCCGACCGAGCTGGACGACGAAGTCGGCCAGGGCATTCGTGACCGCGGCGCCGAGTACGGTGCGTCGACCGGCCGCCCGCGTCGTTGTGGCTGGATGGACATCGTCGCGCTGAAGCGCGCCGTGGCCATCAACGGCATCAGCGGCCTGTGCATCACCAAGCTGGACGTGCTCGATGGCATGGAAAAGCTGAAGGTCTGCATCGCCTACGAATACAACGGCAAGCGCACCGAGTACGCGCCGCTGGACGCGCAGGGCTGGGAAGAATGCACCCCGGTGTACCTGGAGTTCCCGGGCTGGAGCGAGAACACCCACGGCATCACCCAGTGGGACGACCTGCCGCCGGCCGCACGCGCCTACCTGCGTTCGCTGGAAGAGCTGGCCGGCTGCCCGATCAGCATCGTCTCCACCGGCCCGGACCGCGACCACACCATGGTCCTGCAGGATCCGTTCGCCTGAGGTGGCGCCGGGCCATGCCCGGCGTTGGTGACAGGAAAAGCCCCGCGCACGCGGGGCTTTTTCGTTACTGTGTGGCCAGGCCAGCGGGGAAGCGACGCGATGACCAGGATGTCAGCGTGAAAGGCGGGACGGTAGTGCGGGTCACCCTGTGGGTGTCGTGGAGCCTGTGGTGCATGGCCTGCCTGGTTCTGGCGCTTGGCGCCATCGCCAACTGCCTGGCCTCGCGTACCCAGACCCTGCCGCTGCTGCTGAGCCCGGGTGCGACGGCCGAGGTGACGGTCTACCGCCTCATCGATGATCAACTGCGGCTGCACCTGCGTTATGCCGCGGACGGTACAGAGGCTGACCCTGAAGTGCTGCTGCGCATCGAGACTCCCACCGAACATGGAGACTTCCGCGCAGGGGAGCGTTGGGGGAGTGGCCGGGCAGGGCATCGACCGCGCGCTGGTATCGGTTGAGTCCAGCGGCCTCATGGCCTCCTACTTTGGTTACGGTCGCGGCGACGCATTGCCACGCGGCCGCTCATGGCTGCGGGTAACCGTGCTGGAGGTGGATCCGGCGCTGGCGGGACGCACGGCAGACATCGAGCTGCAGCCGCCGCTGGGTCTGCTGAAGCTGACCGACCTGGACTACCTCTGGCTGTGGCCGTTCTTTTTCTGGAAGATGGCGGCGCTGTTCCTGCTGATTCCGGGGGCTGCGTTGACTGTCTTCACTGTGGCGTTGCGGCGCCAGCAGCGCCGGGCATCGGTGCTGCCGACTTCAGCAAGGGATAGGGATTGATCGACTCTCCCTTCCACCACTGCTTCTCCGGCCCCAAGACATGCACTTCGAAGTGCAGGTGCGGGGCCTCGGCGCTGGCATTGCCGGTGCTGCCGACGTAGCCGATCACATCCCCGCGCTTGATCGCCTGTTTCTCGGCCAGGCCATCGGCATAGCGCTGCAGGTGCGCGTAGTAGTAGCACCAGCGTCCGCTGGGCTCGAACTGGTAGATCGTCAGCCCGCCGCGTTCGCTGTCGAACAGTTTTTCCACCGTGCCATCAGCCACCGCGAGTACCGGAGTACCGGCATCGGCCAGGATGTCGATGGCATCGTGCACGCGGCCTTCGCTGCGTGCATCGGTGAAGGTATCGCGCAGCTGCGAGGCCAGGATGCCCTGCACCGGCAGCAGCAGGCCGGACGGTGCATCCGCAGCCTGCGCGGCCGGCGGCGCGGCGGTGGCGGGTGGGGCCGTTGCGCGTGGCGCTGGTTCGACCACCGGCGCGGCGGACACCGCCGATGGCGCTGCCGGCAGCGAGGCGGCTACCGGCTCACTCCCATCGCGACGCAGCCACCAACCTGCCCCCAGTCCCAGCAGTACGCCCAATACGATCAGCTGCGAAAGACGCATGGGCTTACTCCTGCATCACCACGGGCACCGAAGTATCCACTGCGTCGGCCACACGCACCGCATCCCAGTTGGTCATGCGTACGCAGCCATGCGATTCGGTCTTGCCCACGTGGCTGGGTTCGGGTGTGCCATGCAGGCCGTAGTGCGGCTTGGACAGGTCGATCCAGACCCGGCCGACCGGATTGTTCGGGCCCGGTGGCAGCGTCGCCTTCTTTTCCCCCTTGCGCGCATCCCAGAACAACTTCGGGTTGTAGTGGAACGGCGGGTCGCGATACACGCCCAGGATCTTCCATTCGCCGATCGGCAACGGGTCGTGCTGGCTGCCCGACGACACCGGCACCTGCGCGATCAGCTTGCCCTGCGCATCCAGCAACTGCAGGGTGGAGTCGGATTTGTCGACCACGATCTTCGCCGCCTTCGGCAATGCCGCTGGTGCGATGTTGGGCACTTGGATGCGGCTGCCAGCCTTGGTCAGATCCACGCCGGGATTGAGCACCTTCAGCAACTCCGGCGAGGCGTGGAAGCGCTCGCCCAGGGCTTCTTCCACACTGCTGAAACCCAGCGATTTCAGTTTGGCCTGTGCGGCAGGTCCTTTCGGTATGGGCTGGAACGGGCCGGCGACATCCTCGGCAGTCAGCGTGTAGCTGGCCAGCGGCCCCACCGTATCAGCCTGCAGAGCCTTCCAGGTGGCGTCGTCCAGCTCACCCGTCACGGTCAGCCCATGCGCGGCCTGGAAGCCCGCCACCGCGCGTCGCTGGTTGCTGCCCACTTCGCCATCGATCTGGCCAGGCGAGAAATTCGCGCGATCCAGCAGCACTTGGGCATGCAGTGCGGAGCGCACTGCGGTGTCCGGGTCGGCCTTCTCGGCAATGGGGGCGGGCAGGTTGGGTGGCGGCACCTGCGCGAAGGCCGGCGACGCCAGCAGCGAGAGTGCGAGCAGGGTGGATCGGGACACAGATGAGGGCATTGGGATCTCCAGCAGGTAAGCCGCCACCTTGCCCGCAGACAGCGCCGAGCCGCCGTGAAAGGGATCTGATGCCCGCATGAGCAGGCATGTCATTGCGGCCGATTGCCAGCGGCAGGTGCCGCTGGGACGGGGACTCACCAAGGTGAACCGTGGCCGAAGCCACCGATGGAGGGCGATCAAGATTGCCTGCCGTGCCGCCGATAAGGGCGCATCCCCCCGTTTTGGATACCCCCATGAACTACTTGAGGAACGTCAGGGTTGCCTGGCGTCTTGGGCTGGGCTTTGGCCTGTTGCTGCTGCTGGTCGCCGCCGTGGTGGCCACCGGCGCCACTGCCAGTGTCGTGCAGAAGCGCGCGATGCAGCAGGTGGTCGACGTCAGCGTGGCCAAGGTGCGCCTGCTGTCGCAGATGCTCGATGCCAACAACCAGATGATGGTCGTGCGCCGCGAAATGCTGATCCGTCAGGGCGAAGACCGCGGCAGCGACGAGAAGCGCATCGCCGACCTGGTCAAGCGCTATGAGGCCAGCTGGACCGCCTACCAGGCGCTGCCCAGCGATGCCCAGGGCAAGACCATCGCGGAAACCATCGCGGCCAAGCGTGCCGTTGCGCGCCCGCTCAACAAGCAGACCAGCGAACTGATGGAGCAGGGTGATTACCCTGGCGCCGTGGCGCTGACCCTGGGCCCGGTGCAGGAAGCGGCCAACGGCTGGAACAAGGCGCTGTCCGATGGCGTGGACTTCGAGGAGAAGGAAAGCCGTGAAGCTGCCGCCGAAGCGATCCGCCTGGGCGAACGCAGCCTGCTGCAGCTGCTGGTGCTGGGCGGCGTCGCGCTGCTTGCCGGCATCGGCGCCTCGGTGATGATCGGCCGCAGCCTGACCGGCCCGCTGGCGCGCGCGGTGAACCTGGCCGAGCGCCTGTCCAAGGGCCAGCTGGACCAGGAGTTCCGCCTCGGTGGCCGGGATGAACTGACCCAGCTGGGCGAGGCGATGGCCAGCGTGCGGCAGAGCGTGCAGGCGGCGATCGGCGCACAGCTGCAGATGGCTGAGCAGCACGAAGCGGGTGCGATCCGCTATCGCATGGACGACAGTGCCTTCCCCGGTGATTTCGGCCGCATGGTGCAGGCCACCAACAGCCTGGTCGAATCGCACGTGCAGGTGGAGCTGCTGATGGCCGAAGTGATGCAGCGTTACGCGATCGGCGACCTCAGCCGTGACCTGCCGGACTACCCGGGCGAGAAGGGCACGCTGACCCGCACTCTGGCCGCGGTAAAGCAGAGCCTGATGGCGATCAACGCGCAGATCGATGAACTGGCCCGTGCGGCTCGCGCCGGCGACTTCAGCATGCGTGGCGATGCTGCTGCGTTCCAGTACCAGTTCAAGGCGATGGTAGAACACCTCAACGGCATGATGGCCAGTTCGCAGGCCAGCATTGCCGATGTTTCCGACGTGCTGCGCGCGATCTCGCACGGTGACCTGACCGCACGCATGGACGGTGAGTACGACGGCGTGTTCGCGCGCATGCGCGACGACGCCAACACCACCACCGCACAGCTGACCGGCATTGTGCGGGGCATCCAGGTGGCTGCCGACAGCATCAACAACGCGGCACAGGAACTGGCCGCCGGCAACAACGACCTGTCGCGCCGCACGGAGCAGCAGGCGGCCAACCTGGAGGAAGCTGCCGCGTCGATGGAGGAGCTGACCTCCACCGTGCGCCAGAACGCCGAGCTGGCGCGTCAGGCCGACAGCGAAGCGCATGCCGCCGGTGCCGCCGTACGCGAGACCGAGCAGGCGATGGCGCAGATGGCCTCGGTGATGGGTGAGATCGATCAGTCCTCGGCACGCATCTCGGAAATCTCCACCGTTATCGACGGCATCGCGTTCCAGACCAACATCCTGGCGCTGAACGCTGCGGTGGAAGCCGCGCGCGCGGGCGAGCAGGGCCGTGGTTTTGCCGTGGTCGCCAGCGAAGTACGCACGCTCGCGCAGCGCGCCGGCGTCGCGGCCAAGGAAATCAAGGAGCTGATCGAAGACGCCGCTGCCAAGGTGAAGAGTGGCCTGGTGGTGACCGTTGAATCGGAAGCAGCGATCGCACGCGTGGCCCAGGCCAGTTCGCGCACCACCCAGCTGATGAGCGACATCGCAGCGGCCAGCAAGGAACAGGCCGCCGGCATCGAGCAGGTCAACCAGGTGGTGGTGCAGATGGACCAGGTGACCCAGCAGAACGCGGCCCTGGTGGAAGAAGCCACTGCGGCGAGCCGCGCGCTGGAAGAACAGGCGCATGCGCTGACCACGTCGGTGGCGGTATTCAAGGTGGAAGGCGCGACGGTATCTGCTGTGTCCCGTCGCGTAGCCTGAGCGGGCTGCCAGTGCAGCAACAGGAATACGGCCGCCTTGGGCGGCCGTATTTCCATCGCCCGCTCAGGCAGCAGGGAGGATCGCCCTCATTGCTCCAGGACGCTGCCGAGCATGGCCCCAAGCACGTACAGCACGCCAAGCGTGGGAGGAATCACCAGAAGGTAGACGGTGATCCAGGTCATTCCGGAAAGCCAGCGTCCCACGCCGATGACGTTGAGTGCTGCGGTCTGCAGCATCACCGGCAGTTGCATGAGGATGTAGGCGCTCTTGGGGTCGCTGTTGGACCGGGCATCGAGCACCAGCCAGGCGGTCAGCGCGAGATAGAGCGCGCATAGGGCAATGCCGGTCCAGCTGAGCCAGCGTGGCTTGCGCATGCCGCCTTCCTCGTCTGTCCGGGGCCATCAGGGTAGCGCCGCGACCAGCGGCGTGCACTTCCCTGGGTCGAGCCGATAAGCGAAGCTGCGCGGCAGCGAGTCGTGCGAAGGGACCTGAGAAGTGAGCAGTGTGATGAACGCCGTGATGCTCCCGATCGTGATGCTGCCCGGGCTGGATGGCAGCGGCCTGCTGTCGACATGCTTCGTGGAAGCGATGCAGGACCAGGGGGTTACCGTGCAGGTGCTGCCGCTGCCCATGCACGGGCCACAGGACTACGTTACATTGGCGTCGATCCTGCGCGCGCAGCTTCCCATCTCTCCCTTTGTGCTGCTGGCTGAATCGTTTGCCGGGCCGCTGGCTATCGAGCTGGCGGTGGCTTCACCGCCGGGATTGCGCGGATTGATACTGAGTACGACCTTCGCGCGGCGACCGGTGCCGCTGCCAGCGGCGAGCGCACGCTTGCTTGCCCCTGCATGGCCACCGCCGCCGCTGGCGTTGCTGGCCCGGCTTCTGCTGGGGCATTGGCGGACACGCATGAACCTTCGCGAGCTGCGACATGCGATCGCTGCGGTACCGACCGCGATCCTGCGGCAGCGCGCTGCGGCGACACTGCAGATCGATGTCCGCGCGCAGTTGCCGAAGCTCATGCTGCCGACGTTATGCCTGCATGCACGACAGGACCACCTGTTGTGGCCGCCCAGCGTGGCCGAGCTGCAGGTCTTGTTGCCCGATGCCCGGCACGTATCGCTGGAAGGGCCGCATCTACTGCTGCAGGCCCGTGCCGAGGCAGCCGCAGCCGAAGTTGCCGCATGGATGAGGGCGCTCCCCTCCTGATCGAAGACTCAGCCGCGTGCACGCGTGCGCGCGGCTTTCTTCGCCGCCGCCTTGCGCACGGTCTTCTTCGCGGCCCGCGTCTTGGCTGCCTTCTTCGCGGCGGCGCTCCGCGCGGCGGCCGTACCCGCCTTCTTTACCGCTGCCTTCTTCGCCGTCTTCTTTGCGGCCTTCTTTGTCGCGGTCTTGCGAGCCGGTGCCTTCTTCGCCATCGCCTTCTTCGCAGGTGCCTTCTTCGCCGCCGTCCTCTTGGTTGCGGCCTTCTTTGTGGCCGATTTCCTGGCAGGCGCCTTCTTGGCAGCCTTCTTGCTGGTCGCCTTCTTCGCGCCCTTGCGGGCACTGCCGGCGCGCTTGCCGCCGCCGTCCTGCTTGTTCACGGTGGCCCAGGCAATGCGCTCGGCGGTGCCTTCACTCGCGCCGCGATCACGTTCGCTTTCCTCGATGTGCTCGGCCTGTCGCTTCTGCTTTTCGGTGTATGCGGATTTGTCACCACGGGGCATGACGATTCTCCTGTCGTTGTGGTCAGGCCAGCAGGCGCAGCTTGGGCTCGCGCGCCCACTGGCGGGTGGCGGCCGCCGCCAGGAATGCCTTGGCGTCTTCTGCTTCGACGATGCCGGGGTCGTTGCCGACGCGCGCCGCCTTCAGCAGCACCTGGCCGCCCGCGTCGCTGGCGATGGCCTTCAGGTGTGCCCACGCCTGGCTGACGAATTCGACGGCTGCACTCTCTTTCGACAAGGCCTTCGCGGCTTCAAGGCTGAGCACCACGGCTACTGCATCGAACACGGCTGACGGGGTGCCCGCCAGCTGCCCATCTGCCGCCTGCAATGCGCCATCGCTCAGCGTGGCGCCCCCCACTTTTGGCGCGACCAGCTTCACGTCTGCACCTGCCTTCCGGACGGCCTTGCTCAGGCTGGCAATCACGCGCGCGTCGGAGCCTTCGTCGAACAGGATGCCGATGCAGCGACCCTGCAGGGTGGGCTTGTTACGCCCGATCACGCGCACCTCGGGAGCGGGCGGCATGTCCCGCACCGGCGTGGCGGTTGGGGCCGGGTCGGGCAGCGCAGGCAGGGCCAGGCCATCGGCCACGCGCTGCGCCAGCGCGTCATCGATGTTGCGCAGGTGGCTGACGGTGCGCACCCGCACCTTCAGCGTTTCCACCTTGGACAACTCGAACACCAGCGCCGATGCCAGGTGCGCCTGCTCCGGCTTTTCCAGGCTGCGGAAGAACATCCGGGCCTGGCTGTAGTGGTCGGCGAAACTCTCCGCGCGGGTGCGGCCCTTGCGGCCATCGTCGGCGCTGGCATGGCTGCGGAATCCGGCAGGCGTCTCGCGCGGGGTGTCGTCCTGCAGCGAGCTGGGATCGTAGGCGACGCGGCCCTTGGGCACCTGCATCTGCATGTGGCCGTCGCGCTGATGATTGGCAAACGGGCACTTCGGTGCATTCACCGGGATCTGGTGGAAGTTCGGGCCGCCCAGGCGCAGCAGCTGGGTGTCCAGGTAGGAGAACAGGCGGCCCTGCAGCAGCGGGTCGTTGCTGAAGTCGATGCCGGGCGGCACGTTGGCCGGGCAGAACGCCACCTGCTCGGTCTCGGCGAAGAAGTTGTCGGGCCAGCGGTCCAGTACCATGCGCCCGATCACCTGCAACGGCACCAGCGATTCGGGAATGATCTTGGTCGGATCCAGGTGGTCGAACGGGAATGCGTCGGCGTCTTCTTCGGTGAACAGCTGCACCGCCAGCTCCCATTCGGGAAAGTCGCCGCGCTGGATGGCCTCGAACAGGTCGCGGCGATGGAAGTCATTGTCGGCCGATTGCAGTTTCAACGCTTCGTCCCAGACCGTGGACTGAATGCCCAGCTTGGGCCGCCAGTGGAACTTGACGAACGTCGACTCGCCAGCCTCGTTCAGCAGGCGGAAGCTGTGCACGCCGAAGCCTTCGATCATCCGCAGCGAACGCGGGATGGCGCGGTCGCTCATCGCCCACATGATCATGTGCATCGATTCGGGCATCAGCGAAATGAAGTCCCAGAACGTGTCATGGGCCGACGCGGCCTGCGGGAAGGCGCGGTCCGGCTCCATCTTCACTGCGTGCACCAGGTCCGGAAACTTCATCGCGTCCTGGATGAAGAACACCGGGATGTTGTTGCCGACCAGATCCCAGTTGCCCTCCTTGGTGTAGAACTTGACCGCAAAGCCGCGCACGTCGCGCGGGGTATCCACCGAGCCTGCGCCACCGGCCACGGTCGAGAAGCGGGTGAATACCGGCGTCTTCACGCCGACCTCGGTCAGGATGCGTGCGCGGGTATGGGCTGCCAGTGATCGGGTCAGCTCGAAGTAGCCGTGTGCTGCGCTGCCACGTGCGTGCACGATGCGCTCGGGAATGCGTTCGTGATCGAAGTGGGTGATCTTCTCGCGCAGGATGAAGTCCTCCAGCAGCGTGGGCCCCCGAGGACCCTGCCGCAGGGAGTTCTGGTTGTCCGCCACCGGAATGCCCTGGTCGGTGGTCATTGCCGGATGGCTACCCCCGGCCTGCTGGTGCAGTTCATCGCCATCGCCCCGGCGGTGGCTTTCGGCAGGGACGGTTGCGCGCTTGCCGGTCGGCTTGCTGGCGGCCATGGACGTTGGCTCCGGATCATCAAAAGGAATCACGACACTGGAACCAGCCCCGTTAAACCACGGTCCGGCAAAGGTGAACGTACGGGCAAAAGCAGGCTCGGGTATGCTTGCCGCATGCGAGTCGAGCCCGCCGACATCGAAGCCCTGTTCGACGCCATCCCGGATGTGCTGTTCTTCATCAAGGACCGCCAGGGGCGTTACACCCACGTCAACCAGACCATGCTGCGGCGGCTGGGTCTGCGCGCGCGCAAGGACGTGATCGGGCGTACGGCGGCCGAAATCTACCCGACCGGCCTCAGTGCGGACTACGTTGACCAGGACGCCCGCGTGCTGTCCGGTGAGGTGATCGAGAACCTGATGGAGCTGCACCTGTTCGCCAACCGCGAACCGGGCTGGTGCCTGACCTGCAAGCGCCCGCTGGTGGTCGACGGGGCCATCGAGGGCCTGATCGGCATTTCCCGCGACCTTGGCCAGAAGGACAGCCTCGGCACCCAGTACGAGCAGCTGCGGCTGGCGCTGGCCCACCTCAACGCGCACTACGCCGAGAACGTGCGCATGCAGACCCTGCTGGACATCACCGGCTTTTCGCTGTCCAAGCTGGAGCGCAGCTTCCGCAAGGTGTTCCAGATGACCCCGCAGCAGGTGCTGACCCGGCTGCGGATCCAGATGGCCATGCATCTGCTGCATGGCGACGACAGCATCGCCTGCATCGGCCAGGCCTGCGGTTTCAGCGACCAGAGTGCCTTCACCCGCAAGTTCAAGGCTGAAACCGGTTTCTCGCCGCGTGCCTATCGTGCCCGTATCGGTGGGAACGTCGGCGAGCCGGCGCTGGCCTGAGCCGCCTGCTGCGCTGTGCCTATCCCCGTGGGCACGGGACAGGGTAAGGTGTCGCCCCTGTAGCCCGCCGCCAGCCCCGCCGATGCCCAACTCGATTCCGACCGCTTCGCCGTCCCGCCTCGGACATTCGCTCAAGCCCCGCCAGCTGATCATGATGGGCCTGGGCAGCGCCATCGGCGCCGGGCTGTTCCTCGGCTCGGGCGTGGGTGTGCAGGCGGCCGGTCCGGCGGTCCTGGTGTCGTATCTGGTCGCCGGAGCGCTGGTGATCATCGTGATGAACGCGCTGGGCGAGATGGCGGCGGCCAAGCCGACCAGCGGCGCGTTCTCGGTGTATGCAGCCGACGCCATGGGCGCTACCGCCGGTGCAACCGTGGGCTGGCTGTGGTGGGTGCAGCTGGTGATCGTGATCGCCGCCGAAGCAGTGGGTGCGGCCGGGCTGCTGGCCACGGTCTGGCCGGCGATACCGGTACCGATGGCGGCGTTGGCGTTCATGCTGTTCTTCACCGCGATCAACCTGCTCGGAGTGAAGAACTTCGGCGAGTTCGAATTCTGGTTCGCCATCCTCAAGGTCGCGGCGATCCTGGCGTTCATCGCCATTGGCGTGGCGCTGCTGATGGGATGGCTGCCGCAGGTGACCTCCCCGGGCCTGAGCAACTTCACCGAACACGGTGGTTTTGCGCCGAAGGGCCTGGCCGGGATCGGCGCGGCGCTGCTGGTGGTGGTGTTCGCCTTCGGCGGCACCGAGATCGTGGCCGTGGCGGCGGCCGAAACCGAAGACCCCGAGCGCAGCATTGCCCGTGCCATCCGCACCGTGGCCTGGCGCATCCTGGTGTTCTACATCGGCTCGCTGAGCGTGATCATCGCCGTGGTGCCGTGGACCAGCGAGGCGCTGAAGTCGCCGTTCGCCGCCGTGCTGGACATCGCCCGCATCCCGGGCGCTGGTACCGCCATCACGCTGATCGCCGTGATCGCGCTGCTGTCGGCGCTCAATGCCAACCTCTACGGCGCCTCGCGCATGATGTATTCGCTGGCGCAGCGTCGCGAAGCGCCGGCCGTGCTTGGCTGGACCGACCCGCGCCAGGTGCCGGTGATCGCCGTGCTGGCCAGCGTGCTGTTCGGCTTTGCCGCCACGGTGATGGAACTGCTGTTCCCGGACCGGGTGCTGCCAGTGCTGCTGAACATCGTCGGTTCCACCTGCCTGCTGGTGTGGACGCTGTCGCTGGTCTCGCAGCTGGTGCTGCGTCGTCGCGCGGATCGTCTGGGTACCCGACTGCCGTTCCGCATGGCCGGTTTCCCGTGGCTGACCTGCTGTGCACTGGCGATCCTTGCGCTGATCTTCGGCCTGCTGCTGAGTGAGTCGCACACCCGCCTGCAGTTCCTGTCGATGGTGGCGTTGACCGCCACGATCGCCGCCAGCAGTGCCATCGCGCGGCGCATGCGCCAGGCGTGATTCTGTAGAGCCGACCCTGCGGTCGGCTGCTGTTTGCGCGATCGCCAGCCGAGCATGGGCTCGGCTCTACAACAGGCACACACTCCGCGTGGCACTGTGCAGGCAGGCCGTCATCGGCCCGTCGACCAGGAGTACCGCATGCTGCGCAGCCGTCCCTTCCTGATGTTCACCGGCCAGGCCGAGGCCGCGCTGGCCCTGTACGCCGAAGCCTTTGCCGATTTCCGGCTGCTGGCCCTGCAACGCCATCCCGAGGGGGCCGGCGCCGGCGTGCCGGGGCAGGTCCGCCAGGCCATCTTCCTGCTCGGTGGCACCCACTACCTGTGCTTCGACAGCCTGGACGTGCACGATTTCACCTTCTCGCCGTCGATCTCGCTGTTCGTCGAGTGTTCCGGTGCCGAGCAGTTCGAGCGCGCGGCACGCGTGCTGGGTGAGGGCGGCCATTGGTTGATGCCGGTGGGCGACTATGACTTCAGCAATCGCTACGGCTGGGTGCAGGACCGCTTTGGCGTGTCGTGGCAGTTGAGCCTGGGGCAGATGCCGGACCCGTGATCGGATGCTTGTGGGTGTGGGCCTTGGTCCACACGCCCCATGAAAACGGCCCGCTTGCGCGGGCCGTTTTCTTTACCGATGCAGTGAGGAATCACGCCTCGACTTCATCATCCTTGTAGGCATCGACCGGGATGCAGGCGCACATCACGTTCTTGTCGCCGTACACGTTGTCGACACGCGCCACCGGCGGCCAGTATTTGCTCTGCTTCAGGCTGGCCAGCGGGAAGGCGGCCAGTTCACGCGGGTAGGCGTGGGTCCACTCGCTGGCGGTCACTGCGGTGGCAGTGTGCGGCGCGTTCTTCAGCGGGTTGTCCTCGCGGTCGAGGCGGCCGTCTTCGATCGCGGTGATCTCCTCGCGGATCTGGATCATCGCGTTGATGAAGCGATCCAGTTCGTGCAGCGATTCGCTCTCGGTCGGCTCCACCATCAGCGTGCCGGCCACCGGGAAGCTCAGGGTCGGGGCATGGAAGCCGAAGTCGATCAGGCGCTTGGCCACGTCCTCGGCACCGATGCCGCTGGTCTTCTCCAGCGGGCGCACGTCCAGGATGCACTCGTGCGCCACCAGGCCGTTGCGGCCGGTGTACAGGGTCTTGAAGTGCGGGGCCAGGCGCTTGGCGATGTAGTTGGCGTTGAGCTGCGCGACCTGGGTGGCCTTGCGCAGGCCGTCGCGGCCCATCATCGCGATGTACATCCAGCTGATCGGCAGGATCGAGGCGCTGCCGAAGCTGGCCGCGCTGACCATGCCGACCGGACCGTTGTCACCCAGCTTGCCCGGCAGGAACGGGGCCAGGTGCTCCTTGACCGCGCACGGGCCGACGCCCGGGCCGCCACCGCCGTGCGGGATGCAGAAGGTCTTGTGCAGGTTCAGGTGCGAAACGTCCGACCCCCACTTGCCCGGCTTGGCCACGCCGACCAGGGCATTCATGTTGGCACCGTCGGTGTACACCTGGCCGCCGTGCTTGTGGATGATCTCGCAGATCTCCACCACCTCTTCCTCGAACACGCCGTGCGTGGACGGGTAGGTCATCATGATCGCGGCCAGGCGGTCGCTGTACTTCTCGGCGTTGAGGCGGATGTCCTCGACGTCGACGTTGCCGTTGGCATCGGTCTTGGTCACCACCACCTTCATGCCGCACATCTGCGCCGAGGCCGGGTTGGTGCCGTGCGCCGAATCCGGGATCAGGCAGATGTCGCGGTGGCCTTCGCCGCGCGAGCGGTGGTAGGCGCGGATCGCCAGCAGGCCGGCGTACTCGCCCTGCGCGCCGGAGTTCGGCTGCAGGCTGACCGCGTCATAGCCGGTGCATTCCACCAGCATCGCTTCCAGCGTGTCGATGAGTTCCTTGTAGCCCAGCGCCTGGTCGGCCGGCACCAGCGGGTGGATCTGCGAGAACTCCGGCCAGGTCACCGGGATCATCTCGGCGGTGGCGTTGAGCTTCATGGTGCACGAGCCCAGCGGGATCATCGTGCGGTCCATCGCCAGGTCCTTGTCGGCCAGCGAGCGCAGGTAGCGCAGCAGTTCGTGCTCGCTGTGGTGGGTGTTGAACACCGGATGGGTCAGGAATGCGGACTGGCGCAGCAGGCCGGCCGGCAGTGCGTCGGCGGTGCTGGCATCCAGCGCATCGATGTCGGCCTGCGCGCCGAACACGGCGGCCAGCGCGACCACGTCGGCGCGGGTGGCGGTCTCGTCCAGGCTGATGCCGACCGAGTCGCTGTCGATCGCGCGCAGGTTGTAACCGGCGGCGCGGGCCTTGGCGTGGATCTCATCGGCATGCACGCCGGTGATGTGCAGCGTATCGAAGAAGTCGCCACCGACCTGCACGCCGGCCTCGCGCAGCGCGGCGGCCAGGATCGAGGCCAGGCGGTGGGTACGCCGGGCGATGCGGGTCAGGCCTTCCGGGCCGTGGTACACGGCATACATCGAGGCCATCACCGCCAGCAGCACCTGTGCGGTACAGATGTTGGAGGTGGCCTTCTCGCGGCGGATGTGCTGCTCGCGGGTCTGCAGGGTCAGGCGGTAGGCCGGGTTGCCCTGGGCATCGACCGAGACGCCGATCAGGCGGCCCGGCATCGAGCGCTTGTAGGCGTCGCGGCAGGCCATGAATGCGGCGTGCGGGCCGCCGAAGCCGAACGGCACGCCGAAACGCTGGCTGTTGCCGACCACGATGTCCGCACCCCATTCGCCCGGGGCGGCCAGCAGGGTCAGCGCCAGCAGGTCGGTGGCCACGGCCACCAGGCCGCCGCGCGCGTGCACGGCCTCGACCAGCGCCTTGTAGTCGCCGATCTGGCCGAAGGTGTCCGGGTACTGCAGCAGCAGGCCGAAGGCTTCTGCTTCCAGTGCCTCGGCCGGGGTGCCGACGCGCAGCACGATGCCCATGGGCTCGGCGCGGGTACGCAGCAGTTCCAGGGTCTGCGGGTGCACGGCGTCGTGCACGAAGAAGGTGTCCGACTTCGACTTGGCCGAACGCTTGGCCAGGGTCATCGCTTCAGCTGCGGCGGTGGCTTCGTCCAGCAGCGAGGCGTTGGCGATTTCCATGCCGGTGAGGTCGGCGCACAGGGTCTGGAAGTTGATCAGCGCTTCCATGCGGCCCTGCGAGATCTCGGCCTGGTACGGGGTGTAGGCGGTGTACCAGGCCGGGTTTTCCAGGATGTTGCGCAGGATCACGTTCGGCGTGTGGGTACCGTAGTAGCCCTGGCCGATGAAGCTGCGCAGCACGGTGTTCTTGTCGGCGATCGCACGGATCTTCGCCAGTGCCTGCACTTCGGTCATCGATTCCGGCAGTGCCAGCGGCGCCGGCGACTTGATCTTGGCCGGTACGATGGCATCGGTCATCGCATCCAGCGACGCGTGGCCGACGACGTCGAGCATCTGCGCGATCTCGGCATCGTTGGGGCCGATGTGGCGCTCGACGAACGCATTGTGGTGCTCGAGCTCACGCAGGGAAGGGGTGTTCTGGGACATGGCGAAGGATCCGTCAGGAAAGGGCACACGCACGGGCACAAGCCGCCGGTCGGCGGTCTGCGGGGCGCCCCTCTGTCCTTTTGCCTGAGAGTTTGGAAGCGCGGAAAACCGCGGCTTCGTGCCCCTTCGGCGCCGGATCGAACCGGTCTCTCCAGAGTTGTGTTACGGGTGGTATCGGGCCTGAGCGATTACGGGCGTTGCGCCTTCGGCAGCGGTGTTCCGCTTCTCCCACCGTGTTGCCCGCCGATTATAGCCCGTTGCGGGCGCGCCAGCCGCCTGCGGGCCCGGCCGCGGCGCCTGAATGGCCGATGGCCCGCCCGTGCGTTTTGTGCACTGCTGCATGGCATCAGGCGCAATCCCCACCTATGATGGGCGGATACCCGAATTCATCTGGCGCCGTCCCTGCTGCAGGGGACTGGCGCCCGCCGTGCGTGCCGCGCATGGCCCTGCCGGACGCCTTCTCCATGACCGCCGCTGTTGCTCCTTCCACCCGCCGCATGGCCCTGCTGCTCGCCGGCCTGGCCATGTTCGGTCCGTTCTCGATCGACACCATCTTCCCCGCGTTCCCGCAGCTGGCCCAGCGCCTGGCGGTGGACGAGGTGGCGGTGCAGCAGACCATCAGCGTGTACCTGCTGTTCTACGGCCTGATGAGCCTGGCACACGGCCCGCTGTCCGATGCCTGGGGCCGCAAGCGGGTGATCCTCGGCGGCCTGGTGGTGTTCGTCGGCGCCTCGGTCGGCTGTGCGCTGTCCACCGATCTGACCACGCTGCTGGGGTTCCGCGCCCTGCAGGGCCTGTCCGCAGGCGTCGGCATGATCGTCGGCCGCGCGGTGATCCGCGACCTGTACCACGGTCACGACGCGCAGCGGCTGATGAGCCAGGTGTCGATGCTGTTCGGCATCGCCCCGGCGATCGCGCCGATCATCGGTGGCTGGATCCTGCTCAGCGGTGCTGGCTGGCCGCTGATCTTCTGGTTCCTGGTGGTGTTCGCACTGGTTCTGCTGGCGGCCACCGCCCGCTACCTGCCGGAGACCCATCCGCTCGAAGCGCGCGTTCCGTTGTCGCCGCGGGTGCTGATGCGTGATTACGTGCGCATCGGTTTCAATCCGCGCTTCCTGCGCCTGGCGCTGGCCGGCAGCATCGGTTTCGGTGGCATCTTCCTGTACATCTCCTCGGCACCGGTGTTCGTGATGCAGCACCTGCACCTGGGCGAGGGTGGTTTCGCCTGGCTGTTCATCCCCACCATCGGCGGCATGACCACCGGCTCGTTCCTGTCCGGGCGCATGGCCGGGCACACCACGCCCACCCGCCAGGTATCCATTGGTTTCGGCCTGTGCGCGCTGTCGGTGCTGCTGAACGTCGGCTACGTCGCGCTGGCGCCGCAGTTCGTGCTGCCGTGGGCGGTGCTGCCGATCTTCCTGGGTGGCATGGGCATGGCGCTGATCTTCCCGATCCTGGCGCTGGCGGTGCTGGACATGTACCCGCACCAGCGCGGCCTGGCCTCGTCGCTGCAGGCCTTCGTGCAGCTGATGATCAGCACCGTGGTGGCCGGCGTGGTGTCGCCGCTGCTCAGCGCCAGCCCGCTGCACCTGGCGTTGGGCCAGGCTGGGTTCTTCGGCGCCGGCTTCGTGTTCTGGTACTGGGAACACCGGCGCGAACGCGCGGCGCAGGCAGCCTGCACGGGTCACTGAGCAGCGCGCAGGGGTAGGGCGGGCCGTGGCGCCCGCAACGCTTGCGGCGGGAAACCGCCGGACTAGGCTGGGCACTCCAGCCAGCCGGTGCACAGGTGCACGACAGCCAGCCGATCCACTGTCGTTGCATGAGGTTGCCCATGGCTGCGCAGCAGACCTACCGCCTGTTCGAGGTGGCGCTGAAGGAGCGCCGCGTTCTTTCCCCTTCCCTGGACCGCATGGTGTTCACCGGTGCCGACGTGGCGCGGATGACGACCGGAGGGCCGGACCAGCGCATCAAGGTGTTCTTCCCCTTGCCCGGCCAGGAGGCGCCGCAGGTCCCCAGCGGCGAGGACTGGTACCCACGCTATCGGGCCCTGCCGGACGATCAGCGCCCGCCGATGCGCACCTACACCCTCCGCCAGCTGCGTGCAGAGCAGGGCGAGGTCGATGTTGATTTCGTGCTGCATGGCGAGACCGGGCCGGCCTCGCGATGGGCCATCCATGCACGGCCGGGCGACCGCGTGGTGCTGCTGGCCCCGGATGCCGACTGCGCCGACAGCAGCGAGGGCTGGGAATGGAAGCCGCCGGCCGGCGTTGGCCAGGTGCTGCTGGTGGCTGACGAGACCGCGCTGCCGGCAGTGGCCGGGATTCTCGAGGAACTGGCGGCCAGGGTGGATCCGCCGCGTACGCTGGCCCTGCTGGAAGTGGCGCAGGCCGGTGATGCGGTTCGCCTGAAGGCGCCGGCCACGGCCGAGCTGGTCTGGTTGCCGCGCGGGCAGGCGGCGTACGGGGCGCCTCTGTTGCAGGCGGTGCAGGCGCGCCTGGCCGCCTCGAGCGTGGTCGCTGGCGAAGAACTGGAAGAGATCGACGTCGACGCGCAGATCCTCTGGGAACAGGCCGATGCCAGCGTGGCGGGGCCGCTGTATGCCTGGGTGGCAGGCGAGGCGGGAGCGGTGATGGCGATCCGTCGCCATCTGGTCCGCGAGTGCGGGCTGGACCGCCGCACGATCACCTTCATGGGTTACTGGCGGCACGGGAAAGTGTTGGACTGAGGGGGTGTGAAGCGGTGTGGCGGGCGGGGTGCGCTATCCTTGCGCCCCCTTTCGCAGCGGTACCGCACCATGTCCACCAGCTCCAAGACCCGCCGCGACCAGCGCCGTCGCCAGGAAAAGCAGGCCGCCAACAAGGCCGCTGCCCAGGCCTCGCCGGTGGAGCCGCATGCGGAACTGCGCGACGCGCAGCGCACCCTGCTGGCCGGTGTCGTGCGCCGCGATGGCGAATGGGTGCTGGGCATGGACGGCCGTATCGCCGGCCACAGTGACTCCGCCGCGCAGGTACTGGCGCTGATCATGCAGGCCGGTGAACTGCACGAGCGCAACGGCACGCCGGTGCGCCTGATGTACTCCGATGCGCTGCGCGACGCCGCACAGGCCGAAGCGAAGGAAAAGGGCCAGACCTTCGAGGAGTTCAAGGCGGAACTGGCCGCGGCGATGGCGGCGAAGAAGGACAGCTGACAGGCATTCCGGTGGAGCCGGCCGCTGGCCGGCTGCCCGTTGGGTCTTCATCGCGTGGTTGCCGGCCAGCGGCCGGCACTACCAGAAAGGGGCGGATCCTTGCGGACCCGCCCCTTTTTTCATTTTGCCGCCGGGGCCGCGTTGGCCTGCCAGCCGCACATCTGGCCTTTGCTTGATTGCTGTTCCGGTAGAGCCGGCCGCTGGCCGGCTGCCCGTTGGGTCTTCATCGCGTGGTTGCCGGCCAGCGGCCGGCACTACCAGAAAGGGGCGGATCCTTGCGGACCCGCCCCTTTTCTCATTTTGCCGCCGGTGCCGCGTTGGCCTGCCAGCCGCACATCTGGCCTTCGTTCTGCTGCTTCAGCCACTCGTTGACCGGCGTGAAGTACTCGATCATCGGGCCGGCATCGAGCTTGTCGGTGCCGGTCAGCTCCTTCAGCGTGGCCTGCCACGGCTGGCTGGCACCCTTGCTCAGCATCGCCCAGTATTTCTGGCCGGCTTCCTTGTTGCCGTAGAAGGTGCACTCATGCAGCGGGCCCTTGTAGCCGGCCGCGTCGCACAGGCCCTTGTAGAACTGGAACTGCAGGATGCGCGCCAGGAAGTAGCGGGTGTACGGGGTGTTGCCTGGCACGTGGTACTTCGCGCCCGGATCGAAGAACTCCTCGCCACGGGTACTGGCAGGCGCCACGCCCTGGTACTTGGCCTTCAGGTCCCACCATGCCTTGTTGTAGTTGTCGGCGGTGATCGAACCATCGAACACACCCCAGCGCCAGCGGTCGATCATCAGCCCGAACGGCAGGAACGACACGCCCGACAGCGCCATGCGCATCTGGTTGTTGATGACCGCTTCGCGGCTTTCGGTCGGCGTATCGACCAGGCCGATCGAGCTGAGGTACTTGGGGGTCATCGCCAGCACGATGGTGTCGCCGATCGCTTCATGGAACCCATCGTTGGCACCGCCCTGGAACAGCGGCGGCAGCGGGTTGTAGGCCAGGTCGTAATAGATGTGGCCCAGCTCGTGGTAGATGGTGGTGAAGTTCTCTTCGTTCGGCTTGATGCACATCTTGGTGCGCACGTCGCCTTCCATGTTCATGTCCCAGGCGCTGGCGTGGCAGACCACGTCGCGGTCGTCGGGCTTGATGAACTGGGTGCGTTCCCAGTACGACTGCGGCAGCGACGGCATGCCCAGCGACACGTAGAAGTCCTGCGCGCGTTCGGTCATCTGCTTGGCGGTGCGCAGTTCGGCCTCGCGCTGCGCCTTGTACTGTGCGGCCACGTTGGCGTCCTTGCCGGCCTTGGCCAGCGCCGCGCTCAGGTTGGTCTGGTACTGCTTCTCCAGCGCCGCGGTGATGTCCAGGCTGCCGGCGCCCGGGTACGGTTCCAGCTGGTCCCACAGGTTCGACCAGTCCTGCTGCCACATGTTGCCCAGCAGGTGCGCGGCGATCAGGCCGTTGCCCACTTCGGCCTTGTCCTTGCCGTAGGTCTTGTCCAGCTTGCCGCGTGCGTAGCAGTGCAGCTGCTCGTACATCGGCTTGACCTGTTCCCACAGGCGGTCGGTTTCCGGGCCGATCTGCTCCGGCGGCATGTCATAGCCGCTGCGCCACATCTGGCCGGCATCGGTGAAGCCCATGCCCTTGGCGCCTTCGTTCACCAGGCCGACGAACTTCTGGTAGTCGCCGCGCATGTTCTTGGTGGTGCTGTGCCAGCCCTGCCAGGCGTCGAGCTGCTTGTCATAGTCGCGGCTGCGTGCCAGCACCTGCTCCAGCTCGCCCAGCTGGCGGCAGGAGTTCGGATCGTTGGCATCGGTGCAGTACTTGCCGGCGCCATAGCTGCCTTCCATGCGGGTGGCGATCTGGGTCAGCTCGGCCAGCTTGGCCGGGTCGCGCGGTGCCGGCATCGACGACATCAGCTTCAGCAGGTGGATGGCGCGCTTGCTGTCCTCGCTCATCGGCTTGCCGTCGAACTTCGCAGCCTGTTCGATCCAGCTGTTGAGCTGGGTCAGCGAGCGCTCGTTGGCCTTGGCCGCGATGCGTTCCGAATCACTGTTGATGTAGGTGGAGGACAGCCACTGCGCCGAGGTCATCTCCGGGTAGGCGGCCTTGAACTCGGCATTGATGCGGGCCACGAACTGGTCGGCGGTTTCGCCGGCCGGGGCGCTGCTGCTGGCGGTATCGGTGCCTGGGGCAGCTTCCTTCTTGCAGGCGGCCAGGGCCAGCGTGGCGGCGGCGATTGCCGAGGCCAGCAGGAGATGACGGTGTTTCACGGGCGGTCCTTGGGTGGTGAACGACGGCCGAAGGCTAGTGGGCAGCCGCTGCCTCCGCAAGTGGCGGAAGTCGGCCGGGCGGCGCCCGGCACCCGCAGAGGCCAGAGCACAAGCAACAGCAACCGCCGAAGCAACCGCAACAGCGGGGTATCCGTGGGATGGCGCGGCGGTGTGGGCTTGCAGGACACGCCGTAAACCCATCCATGGGGGCTCGATGGCGCCATCCATGGCGCCAACGGTCCTGCAAGCCCACACCGCCCCACCTCTGACAGATCGTGGCGGCTGTTGGTAGGTGTCGACCTTGGTCGACACATCTGTCAGGTATCGACAATCAAAATGGGGTCAGATCCGTTTTCCTCCGGAAAACGGATCTGACCCCAAGATCGTTCCAACAGATCGCGGAAAACTGTCGAAGGCGGGGTGGGTCCGGTGGCGGGAGTGTCCGCGGCATGGATGCCGCGGCCAAGCCCCCAAGGATGGGTTTACGGCGTCTCCCGCAACCGGGCCCACCCCGCCATCCCACGGAATGCACGCTGTTGCTGTTGCTTCGGCCGTTGCCCCGGCAGGTGCAGGGCTGCAAGCCCTGCCGAACACCCCTCAACTCTCGCAGTTGGCGAACACGTCGCGGTCGCGTTCGTACAGCGAGGTCTTCACCTGCATCAGGCCCAGCACCGACGGGAACAGGTTGTCATGGTCGGTATACGCCGCCGAACGCTTGCGCACGCACTGCAGGTCCAGCCCACGGCTGCTGGCGAAGCCTGGCGAGAACCACATCGTCATCGGTACCCGGGTCTGCTCGGCCGGGGCGATGGCGTAGGGCACGCCGTGCAGGAACAGGCCCTTCTCGCCCAGCGACTCGCCGTGGTCGGACAGGTAGATCATCGCCGTGTCGTAATCCTGCATGCCCTGCAGCGTGCCGATGGTCTTTGTCAGGAAGTGATCGGTGTACAGCACGGCATTGTCGTAGCTGTTGGTGATCTCTTCGCGCGAGCAACGGCCAATGTCACGGGTATCGCAGGTCGGGGTGAAACGGCGGAATGCGGGCGGATAGCGCTCGAAGTAGGCCGGACCGTGGTTGCCCAGCTGGTGCAGCACCACCACCCGGTCGCCGGGCCTGGCGCGTACCTGGGTGGCCAGGTCCTGCAGCAGGATCTCGTCCATGCAGCGGCCATCGGCGCACAGGCCCGGCGTGGTGGCATCGGACAGCGACTGGAAGTCCAGGCCTTCGCACACGCCCTTGCAGCCGGACTGGTTGTCACGCCACAACGGTGCGATGCCGGCACGGTTCAATACGTGCAGCAGCGACTGGTGCGCGCGGATCTTCTTCTCGTCGTAGTCATGGCGGCCCCACGGCGAGAACAGGCACGGCAACGAAACCTCGGTGCTGGTGCCGCACGAATGCATGTCCGGGAAATTGATCACGCTGGCCTGCGCCAGTTCCGGGGTGGTGTTGCGGCCACCGTTGAGCCCCCAGTTCTGCGCACGCACGGTCTCGCCCATGACGATCACCAGCAGGCGCGGCTTGCTGGCCGGCGCGCGCGGGGTGGCCTTGGCATCGGTGCCGATCGGCAGCTTCGGCGCGCGCTGCACCGGATTGTCGCCACGCAATGCACGCGGCATGCCCAACAGGACATTGGCCGGTGTCGCGAGATAGCGCACTTCACGCTGGTTGCGCATCAGTGCCGAGACATCCTGGAACGAGATCAACGCGCCGCCGACAGCCGTCACTGCCGCCACCACCAGGAAGCCGACGCGCCAGAGCAGGCTGCGGCCCCAGCTGCGGCGGCGCAGCTGCACGCGCCACAGCACCACCATCGGCAGCACTGCCAGCAGCAGTACCGGCCACAGCAGCGATACCGTCATCAGCTCGCGGCTTTCCTTGGGGTCGGTCGCCAGCACGTTGCGCAGCATGTCCGCATCCAGGTAGATGTGGTAGCGGCTCATGTAGTGTGCGGCGAATGCGGTCACCAGCAGCAGCAGGCTGATCACCACTTTGGCGTTCCAGCGCCAGACCAGGATGCCCAGCAGCACGCCGTGCGCACCCAGCAGCAACAGCAGCAGCGACAGCGCGTAGCGCAGGCTGCCCGGATGGCTGGCCATCGCGCTGTGCCAGAACAGGCCGTTGCCGGCCACCGCGAAGAACAGGCTGGTGAACGCGATCAGTGCTTCGGTGGACAGCTGTGGCCGCCAGTGGCGAAGACCCGCCAGCGCAGAAGCGCGGGCGGGGCGTTGGACCGATGCACTCATGCGTTTGCCTCCTGGCGGTTGGGACGGTCCAGCTGACGGCGGATCAGGATGCCTTTGACGATCAGGTACAGGCCGAGTGACAGCAGCCAACATATCAACGCGGTGGCAACGTCATGCGAAAGGAAATGCGCGCCCCGGAGCTGCTGGCTGATGCCGAACACCAGGCCGGTGCCGAGGCCGATCCACAAGCCTGCCCAGCGCCATGACGGGCGCCACAGCAGGGCGAAATAGTACAGGCACAGCCACGCATAGCCTGCGCTGGCGTGGCCGGCAGGGAAGCAGGCCTGTGCGGCCATGCCGGCCGGGCGCTGCGTGAAAAGCCCGATATAGGGCTGATGGCCACCGTAGCGCAGCAGGTCCCAGGGACATTCCATCGGCACCAGGGTCTTCAGCAGGGAGATCACGCCCGTACCCAGCGCCATGCCAATTACGACATAAAGCAGCGCCCATCGCAGGGTGCGATCGCCCCCCTTGCGCCAGTGGTGCACGCACAACAGGATCGCGACCAGCGCCGCCGACGTGCTCAGCCACTTGCCGGCCTTGTGCACCACCGTGCGGGTGACCCAGGCGTCCTGCAACGCCCAGTGGCCACCTTCGAGGCGGAACAGGTGATCGGCCACCCATTGATCACCGCCGAAACCCATCAGCAGCGTAAACACGGGCAGACCGATTGCGACAGGCAGCCAGAAGTGAGTTACGGCGAATCTTGACGCCAGTGGTGATGTCGCAAGCGGCGCTGCCGCATCAATGGGACGAACGGGCATGCTGGGAAGGGGCGGTTCGGGAATCCGCGCTCATGCTCGTCACCTCGATGTCGGAGAAGGGTCGGACGCCCGTTCGCGCCGGGTTAATGAGTCCCCGGCGCGCGTCACCGTTCAGTCTTCTTCGGCGGTCGATCCGGTCCGCTCGGCGTGGCACTTCGGGTCCCAAGCCGTACCGGGAAGCAGTTGCCAACGATTCCTGTTGGCAATGCCGATGTCGATCACCTTGGCCGGGTCCACGCAGGGGCTCATCGCATCGTCCAGCACCAGCACCCAGCGCTTGCCCGGCGCCTCGGCCAGCCACGGGCCGGCGTCATGCCATTGTTCGGCCCACGGGCGCTTGAAGCCGAACTCGCGCACCGGCCGATCTGCCTGCAGCAGGTTCTGTTCGCGCCAGGCGACCAGTGCCAGCTCCGCATCCGGGCCGATCCGCGCGCCCACCCGGCGCATCACCGCCGACGCTGATGCGTACGGATCCAGCGCCGGGATCAGCACCAGGCCGTAGAGCATCCACAGCATGCCGTGGGTCAGCAACACCAGCGTTGCGGCACGTCGCACCCGCAGCCACACGATCAACGTGGCCAGGGCAATGGCAAAGGTCAGCAGGCCATCTCCCAGCACCGGCAGCAGCGAATCGGGCATCGCCCGCCGTTCCAGCTGCGCCAGGGCCCACGGATGTTCGGTCATCAGCATCAGGCCGAGCACACCGGTGGCCAGCATCAGCACCACGGTGTAGCCGAACAGGTAGCGCCGCACGCAAAGCCGTCGCAGCAGGCCAGGCAACAGCGGGGCCACCGCCAGCGCCATCGCCGGCAGCATTGGCAGCACATAGACCTCGCGCTTGCCGGGGCTGGCACTGAAGAACACCAGCACCAGCAGCGCCCAGCCCAACAGCAGCCATTGCCGGCAGTCACCACGGCGGATGCGGCGCCACCAGGGTTTGAACAGCATCGGCAGCAACAGGCTGCCCGGCAGCCACAAGGTCAGGATCACCTGCAGGTAGTACCAGACCGGCTGGCGGTGGTGCCAGGCGTTGGCGTAGCGGGTGCCGGTCTGCTTGAACAGCAGTTCGTGGGCGTAGGACTGCAGGGACGCGCTGGGCTCATGCAGCAATGCCCAGCCCAGCGGGGCAAGCCACACCGCCACGCCCACCAGGAAGGCCGGGATCAGCCACAGCAGCGTTGCCGGGTGCGGACCGTCCACGCTGCACCCGCGGCGGCGCTGGTACAGCCACCAGCCGAACCACGGCAGCACCATCAGCAGCGGCAGGAACCCCACGCCCTTGGTCACCGTGCCGAGGCCAGCGGCGAAACCGGCCAGCCACAGCGCGGGCAGGTTGCGGCGCTCGCACAGGTGGCGCATCAATCCCCACAGGGCCACCGTGGTCATGCCGACCAGCACCATGTCGATCTGCGCGCGCTTGGCCATCAGGCCGAACTGCAGGGTGCAGAACAGCGCCGCGAGGGCGTACAGGGAATGCCGCGGCGACCACAGCCGCCGTGCCAGGTCCGACACCAGCCACAGGCTGAGCAGGGCGCCCAGCAGCGACGGCAGCAGGAACGACCATTGCCAGCTGCCGACGACCTCGTAAGCGGCCGCCTGCAGCCACATGAAGACCGGCGGCTTCTCCGCGTACAGCTCCACGCCCCGGTGCGGCAGCAGCCATTCTCCACTTTCGACCATGGTACGGGCCGCCAGCACGAAGCGCGGCTCGTCCGGCGGCTGCGGCTGGCGCAGGCCGATACCGGCGGCCAACGCGGCGATGATCAGCAGCCACAACAGGGGCAGGCGCCAACGGCGGGGCAGGGCTACGGGCACGGCAGGCTCCGGGAGCAAAACCGCCACTCTGACGTGGCTGGGGTAGGAAAGGCGTCGGAGCGGGCGCAGGGCGACCGCATTCCGACATGGTCGGCGCTACCATGGTACGAACTTCCGTGGATCTTTCGTGCATGCGTCTGTTGGTGATCGAGGACAACCGCCAGCTGGTGGCCAACCTGTTCGACTATTTCGAGTCGCGCGGGCACGTGCTCGACGTGGCCCCGGATGGCATCACCGGCCTGCACCTGGCAGGCAGCCACCCCTACGATGCGGTGATCCTGGACTGGATGCTGCCGCGCATGGAGGGGCCGGAGGTGCTGCGTCGCCTGCGCGCCGAGCACGCGTCGGAGGTGCCGGTGATCATGCTGACCGCGCGCGACGAGCTGCCGGACAAGATCGCCGGCTTCCGCGCCGGTGCCGACGACTACCTGACCAAGCCGTTCGCCCTGCCCGAGCTGGAAGTGCGGCTGGAGGCGCTGCTGCTGCGCGCGCAGGGCCGCAATCCGCGCAAGCGCCTGCAGGTGGGCGACCTGGTGCTGGACCTGGCGACCCTGGAAGCCCAGCGTGGTGGCCAGGTGCTGCACCTGTACCCGGCCTGCCGCAAGCTGCTGGAAGTGCTGATGCGCGCCAGCCCCGGTGCGGTCACCCGCCAGCAGCTGGAGTTCGCCCTGTGGGGCGACGAGCCACCGGATGGCGATCTGCTGCGCTCGCATGTCTACGAGCTGCGCCGCAGCGTCGACGGCCCGTTTGCCGACAAGCTGATCCATACGCTGCCGCGGGTGGGCTATCGGTTGGCGCTGATGGACGCTGCCGACGCAGGCAGGAATGCTGATGAGGGCGCGTAAGCCGGGGCCGCTGTACCGGCGGGTGGTGTGGTGGTTGCTCGGGTACCTGGCGCTGCTGTCGATTGCAGTGTTCAGTGTCGGCAACTACGTGCACGAACACGCCGAGCACGCCGCGTGGCGCGCGCTGCTCAATTCCGAACTGGACAGCATCGTCGAGCATGTCGAGCACGAACCGCACTATCGCTGGCAGGACTCGGACACGCTGAGCCTGTACCGCTTTGACGCAGTCAATCTGCCAGAGAGCCTGCGCTCCCTGCATCCTGGGTTGCATGACGGAGTGATGGTCAAGGGCCGCGAGACGGCGGTGATGGTCCGTGAAACGCAGTCGATGGGACGGGTGGCGCTGGCGCTGGACATCTCCGATTTCCATGACCTGGAACAGTTCGCCACGCGCTGGGTGATGCTGGCCGGGGTGATCATGATCTTCGTCACCGTGCTGATGGCGTCGTTCGGCATGGAGCGGATGGTGCGTCCGTTGAGCCTGCTGGCACAGCACATTGCCGGGCTGCGGCCGGGCGTGCAGGGCCAGCGTATCGAGGTCGATCCGCGCGGCAGCGCTGAGCTGCATACCATCGCCGGTGCGTTGAACGACTACCTGGACCGCAACGAGCAGTTCGTCGAGCGCGAGCGGGTCTTCATCAGCACCGCCAGCCACGAACTGCGCACGCCGATCGCGGTGATGACCGGTGCTGCCGAGCTCGCGCTGGAGCAACCGGGCCTGCCCGAGCGCGCCCGCCAGCAGATGCAGCGGGTGTTGCGCACAGCGCAGAGTGTGGAGCAGCTGATCGAGCTGCTGCTGGTGCTGGCGCGTGATCCGGCACGCCTGGCCGCGCGTGCCGAGCGCATCGCCCTGGACCAACTGCTGCCGGAGATCGTCGACGACCATCGCCACCTGCTCGGTGACAAGGACCTGAGCATCGGCATCCAGGCGGCGCCGGTGGATATCGTTGCGCCGATGGCAGTGGTGCAGGCGGCGATCGGCAACCTGCTGCGCAATGCCATCGAGAACAGCGGCCGCGGCCATATCGAGCTGCAGCTGAGTGCGTCGGCGGTACTGACGCTGCAGGACCCAGGGCATGGCATGAGCCCGGAGGAGATTGCCGCCATCCACGCGCGCATGGCCCGTGGCGGACGCGCCGATCGTGGCAGCGGCATTGGCCTGGACCTGATCGCGCGGCTGTGCGAGCACCTGGGCTGGACCCTGCAGCTGCAGCCCTGCGAACCGCGCGGAACGCGTGTCACGCTCGATTTCAGTGCCTCGCGCCCGGCCTGAACCGGCCGTCCTGGTAGATGCCAACCTTGGTTGGCATGCGGCCCGTCGACCAAGGTCGACGCCTACCCACGCAATGGCTGTTCGCATTACCGCCCGTTCGGCTGCGCCACGTGCTGGTCGATCAGGATCACGTTGCCGTCGGGATCGGCCAGCTGCAGGTAGCCGGTCCCCTGGCCATCGGGGTCAGTGCGGACTGCCAGTTCGATACCCTTGGCATCCAGTTCCGCCTGCAGTTCACGCACATCCTGGAAGTGGGGCAGTTCCTGCCTGTGCTGGTCCCAGCCGGGGTTGAAGGTCAGCAGGTTGCCCTCGAACATGCCCTGGAACAGCCCGATGACCGTGCCGTTGCTGCGCATTACCAGCCAGTTCTGCGTGGGATCGCCACCGGTGACCGAGAACCCGAGGGCTTCGTAGAATGCACGGGAGGCGGCCAGATCCTTCACGGACAGGCTGACAGAGAACGCACCAAGCTGCATGGGCCTGCTCCACAACGGTGATGCCGCAATCGTCGTCAATGCAGGGGAAGGCTGCAAGCAGCGCAGCATGACCAGGCGTGAAGACAATGTTAGTCTCGACCTGCGCCGCGTCATGCGGCGCTTTTTTTTATCCGCTCTTTCGATCGACAGAGGATCCCATGCCGACCGAACCCGCTACCGCCCTGATCAGCAACGACATCGTTGGATTGGGCCTGATTGCCGCCACCCTGGCCCTGATCTTCTGGGCCGCCAGTGGTCCGACCCCGTTGTTGAAGAAGATCTTCGCCTGGGTGCCGGCACTGCTGCTGTGCTACTTCATCCCCGCCATCTACAACACCGCCGGTGTCATCGATGGCCACAACACCTCGCTGTACAACCCGGTCGCGCGCGACGTGCTGCTGCCCGCTGCGCTGGTCCTGCTGACACTGTCGATCGACCTGAAAGGCGTCATCAAGCTCGGCCCAAAGCTGCTGATCGTGTTCTGCGCCGGTACCGCCGGCATCATGCTCGGCGCCATCGTCTCGTTCCAGCTGATGAAGCTGATCCATCCGGAAACGTTGGCCGGTGATACCTGGGCCGGCATGGCCGCGCTGGCCGGCAGCTGGATCGGTGGCGGCGCCAACATGGTGGCCATGCGCGAGGTGTTCGGCACCGATGCCACCACCTTTGGCCAGTTCGCGGTGGTCGACGTGGCCTGCGCCAGCCTGTGGATGGCGATCCTGCTGTTTTTGGCCAACCGCGCGCAGCAGATCGATACCCGCAACGGTGCCGACACCCGCGCCATCGACGAGATGAAGGCGCGCATCAGCGCCTACGAGGCACAGAACGCGCGCATTCCCAGCATGACCGACCTGATGGTGATCGTTGGCGTGGCATTGGGTGGCGTCGGCCTGGCCCATGCCATCGCCGCGCCGTTGTCGGGCTGGTTCAAGGCCAATGTCAGCTGGGCCAGCCAGTTCAGCCTCGACAGCCAGTTCGTCTGGGTGATCCTGCTGTCCACGGCGATGGGCCTGGGCCTGAGCTTCACCCGTGCGCGCCGGCTGGAAGCCGCAGGCGCTTCGCGGCTGGGCACGGTGTTCCTGTACTTCCTGATCGCCTGCATCGGCATGCAGATGAACCTGCTGTCGCTGCTGGATCGGCCGTGGCTGTTCCTGCTTGGCGCGATCTGGATGGCCACGCACGTGCTGGTGCTGTGGGTGGTGGCCAAGCTGCTGCGCGCGCCGCTGTTCTTCTTCGCGATCGGTTCGCAGGGCAACATCGGCGCGGCCGCCTCGGCCCCCGTGGTGGCCGCAGCCTTCCATCCGACGCTGGCCCCGGTGGGCGTGCTGCTGGGTACGGTGGGCTATGCCACCGGCACCGGGCTGGCGTATGTCACCGGCCTGATCCTGAAGTGGATGGCCGGCGCCTGAGTCCTGGCCGGACGATCCTGTTGCGGGTTCGCGGCGTGCGCCGCGAGCCCGCTCTGCCCGTGTAGAGCCGAGCCCGCGCTCGGCCTTCTTTTGCCTGCTGAAAGGCAGGCCTGGCCCTCAGCAGCAGCGCCCGCCGTTGCGCCCGCCGTAACGCGCTTCCTGGCGCTCGCGGAAGAACGTCTTGTAGTCCATCGGCTCCTGGTCCGGGTGCTTATCCAGCATGTGCCGGACGTAATTGTCGTAATCAGGAATGCCACAGCACAGTCGTGCGGTCTGCACCAGGCACCGCCAGATGCGGCGGTGCGCCTGGTACTGGCCGGCGGGAACCAGTTGCGTGCTCATCACAGATCCACCATTTCATGCGGCTTCAGCGCCACGTACGGGGTCTCGCGGTCGCTGCGCTGCGGGTTGCGGCGTGCCGCCAGGATGGTCTTGATCGAATACACCAGCACCGCGCCGACCACCAGCAGGAACAGCGCGGTCAGGCCGGTGTTGACGTAGGCGTTGACCACGATCTGCTTCATCTGCGCCACCGACTTGGCCGGTGCAGTGATCGTATCGCTGGCGAGCGCGGCCTGGAACTTGTGTGCCTGCGCCAGGAAACCCTGCGCCGGGTTGCTGTCGAAGATCTTGATGAAGCCGGCGTAGGTGGTGCAGATCAGCAGCCACACCGCCGGTACCGCAGTGACCCACGCATAGCGGTCACGCTTCATCTTGAACAGCACCACCGTGCCCAGCATCAGCGCGATGCCAGCCAGCATCTGGTTGGAGATGCCGAACAGCGGCCACAGCGTCTGGATGCCGCCGAACGGATCGACCACGCCGGTGTAGAGCAGGTAGCCCCACAGCGCCACGCAGCCGGCGGTACCGATGATGTTGGCGGTCCACGACTCGGTCTTCTTCAGGGCCGGCACGAAGTTGCCCAGCAGGTCCTGCAGCATGAAGCGCCCGGCGCGGGTGCCGGCGTCCACCGCGGTCAGGATGAACAAGGCTTCGAACAGGATCGCGAAGTGGTACCAGAACGCCATCATCGCGTCGCTGCCACTGGGAATCGCTTCGTGCAGGATCTGCGCGATGCCTACCGCCAGCGTCGGTGCACCACCGGCGCGGTGCAGGATGGTCGGTTCACCAATGGCGGCCGCGGTCGCGGTCAACTGCTCGGGGGTAATGGTGAAGCCCCAGGTGTTGGTGATGTAGTGCGCCGCCGAGGCTGCATCGGCACCGATCACGGCGGCCGGGCTGTTCATCGCGAAGTAGATGCCCGGATCGATGATCGAGGCCGCCACCAGCGCCATCACCGCCACGAACGATTCCATCAGCATGCCGCCGTAGCCGATGTAGCGCATGTGCGCTTCATTGGCCAGCAGCTTCGGCGTGGTGCCGGAGGAGATCAGTGCGTGGAAACCCGAGACCGCACCGCAGGCGATGGTGATGAACAGGAAGGGGAACATGCCGCCCTTCCACACCGGGCCATCACCGCTGGCGGCGAACTGGGTCAGCGCCGGCATCTTCAGTTCCGGCATCACCACCAGGATGCCGATGGCCAGCGCGATGATGGTGCCGATCTTGAGGAAGGTCGACAGGTAGTCGCGCGGGGCCAGCAGCAGCCACACCGGCAGCACCGAGGCGACGAAGCCGTAGCCGATCAGCATCCAGGTGATCTGGGTGCCGGTGAAGGTGAACGCCGGCCCCCACACCGGGTCGGCGGCGACCTTGCCGCCGTACCAGATCGCGGCCAGCAGCAGGATCAGGCCAACCACCGAAATCTCGCCGATCCTGCCGGGGCGGATGTAGCGCATGTACACGCCCATCAGGATCGCGATGGGCATCGTCGCGATCACCGTGAACATGCCCCACGGGCTTTCGGCCAGCGCCTTGACCACCACCATCGCCAGCACCGCCAGGATGATGATCATGATCAGGAACGCACCGAACAGGGCGATGGTGCCGGGTACCTGGCCCATCTCCTCGCGCACCAGGTCACCCAGCGAGCGGCCGTTGCGACGGCTGGACAGGAACAGCACCATGAAGTCCTGCACTGCGCCGGCCAGCACCACGCCCACCACCAGCCACAGCAGGCCGGGCAGGTAGCCCATCTGCGCGGCCAGCACCGGGCCGACCAGCGGGCCGGCGCCGGCAATGGCGGCGAAGTGGTGGCCGAACAGCACGTGCTTGTTGGTCGGCACGTAGTCCAGGCCATCGTTGTTGATCACCGCCGGGGTGGCCCGGGTCGGATCCAGCTGCATCACCTTGTTGGCGATGAACAGGCTGTAGAAGCGGTAGGCGACCAGGTACAGCGAGACCGCGGCCACCACGATCCACAGTGCGTTGATGTGCTCGCCGCGGCGCAGGGCGACGGTGCCCAGACAGAATGCGCCGAGCAGGGCGAGTGCCGCCCAGCCCAGTTTGGAAAACCCTTTCATGAGGTGCTCTCTCCCGGAAAGACAGTCAAAGAGTCCTGCTTGCCCACGACAGGGTCAATTGGCACAGGACGAATCGGCGGTAGTACTTTGGTCGTACGACGGTGGCGCTGACGTGCAGCCAACATCAGGGATGGAACAATTGGTTGCGGTGCCATCCATTGGCGTACGGCCATGTGGCGTCCATCTTCAGGGGCATCCATCCCACAGGAGTCGCCATGAGCCTTCCCGAACCGGTCCGCGTGCTGCGCACCATCCGTGGCATGCCCACCTCCGACGGTGCCGGCGTGCGCCTGACCCGCGTCATCGGCGGCCCGACGCTGCCGGACCTGGACCCGTTCCTGCTGCTCGATGAATTCGGCACCGACCGGGCCGAGGACTACATCGCCGGCTTCCCGGAACACCCGCACCGCGGTTTCGAGACCGTCACCTACATGCTCGACGGACGCATGCGGCATCGCGACAACCATGGCAACGAAGGCCTGTTGACCCCGGGCAGCGTGCAGTGGATGACCGCTGGCCGCGGCCTGGTGCACTCGGAGATGCCCGAGCAGGAAAGCGGGCAGATGCGTGGATTCCAGCTGTGGGTGAACCTGCCGGCGAAGGAGAAGATGACCGAGCCGAAGTACCAGGAGTTCGCGCCCGAGCGCATTCCCGTGGTGCAGCCGGCAGCCGGCGTGGAAGTGAAGGTGATCGCCGGCTCGGTCGACGGCACCCGCGGCCCGATCGTGCAGCCGGCCACCGAGCCGCTGTATCTCGACATCACGTTGGCGCCCGACCGGGCCTGGACTTACACGCTGCCGGAAGGCCACAACGCCTTTGCCTATGTATTTGAAGGCGGACTGACGGTGGGTGAACAGGACGCCGCCCGTGATGTTGCGCGCCAGGAGCTGGCGGTGCTGGGCGGCGGCGAACAGCTGCATGTTTCGGCTGGCAGCGAAGGCGCGCGGCTGATCCTGGTGGCCGGCCGTCCGTTGCGCGAGCCGGTGATGCGGCACGGCCCGTTCGTGATGAACACGCGGCAGGAACTGATGCAGGCCTTCGTCGATTTCCAGGAAGGCAGGTTCTGAGGTAGTGCCGGCCGCCGGCCGGCACCTGCTTTTGATCAGGACCGAAGGGTTTGCCGGCCGGCGGCCGGCACTACCTGCCGATCGAGGTGCATTGCGGGGATGCTGCCAGGCAGTCATCCCCGTCACCTTCAGCGCCCGGCGGCCACGGCCGAAGGGGTCAGGCTCATGCCCTGCGCCAGCTGCTGCAGTGAGCTCAGTTCCTGCGCGCTGTCCGGATACAGCGCAATCTGCGCATAACGCCCTTTGTCGATCTTGACCACGCTGATGCGCCGTTCGGCATATCCCGGCGGTTGCTGGCCGCCCAGGTCGGGCTGGTACCAGTACAGCGATTCACCGCCGAAGCTGCCTTTTTCCTGGCGCAGCGAGCGGCTCAGCGGAATGGCGGGGTCACGCGCGCTGAGCATCAGGCTCAGTACTTCGCGGCCATCAGGGGTGCTGGCGCGGCAGACCAGGAAATCGGCCTGCACCTGCTGCTGCCACTGCAGGCCACTGCTGGCTGGCAGCGAAGGACATTCGGACGGCGCCTGCGCGGCGGCCTGGGCCGCAGCGAACAGCAGGCTCGACAAGATGACAGGCACGAACTTCATGCATCCCCCAAGGTGATGAGTTGTTTGGCTCCGCCAGCAGGGCCGGCGGCCGTGGCATCCCATCCCCGGATGCCGCCCCATCCGGCATGTGCACGGACGGTCAACTCAACCTTAACGGAACGTGAGCAATCGCACAATTCGCGGTTGCAGACGTAACCATTGCGGCCGAGGGTGGGCCGCAATGGGAGCCGCGTGGATCAGCGGTCGCTGCCGATCCACTTGTAGATCAGGCCGCCGATCGCGCCGCCCAGCAGGGGAGCGACCCAGAACAGCCACAGCTGGCTGACTGCGCCGCTGCCGGCAAAGAAGGCCACGGCGGTGGAGCGGGCCGGGTTCACCGAGGTGTTGGTGACCGGAATGCTGATCAGGTGGATCAGGGTCAGCGACAGGCCGATCGCCAGCGGGGCGAAACCGGCCGGTGCCTTGCCGTGGGTGGAACCCATGATCACGATCAGGAACACCGCCGTCAGCACCACTTCGCACAGGAAGGCGGCTGCCACGCTGTAGCCGCCGGGCGACAGCGCGCCATAGCCATTGCTGGCGAACGCACCCGCCTGGCTGCCATCGATGGCGAAGCCACTGGCGCCGGAGGCGATCTGCAGCAGGATGAAGCCGGCCAGCAGGCCGCCGGCAACCTGGGCGATGATGTAGGGCACCAGATCCCTGGTCGGGAAACGACCACCGGCCCACAGCCCGACGCTGACTGCCGGGTTGAAGTGCGCGCCGGAGATATGGCCGAACGCATAGGCGCCGGTCACCACGGTCAGGCCGAAGGCCAGCGCCACGCCGAGGAAACCGATACCCAGCGGATTGCCGTCGCCACCGAACTTGGCGGCCAGCACCGCACTGCCACAGCCACCCAGAACCAGCCAGAACGTGCCGAGGAACTCGGCGGACAAGCGTTTACCCATGCTCATGTGTTGCACTCCTTTGACGGTCGAAAGTGTGATTTATGTCACATTTCAATGATCAGCGGGTGACTGTAGCGTCAACGCCGGGTGCAGGGATACACCTTCAGATGTGTGCAACACGCGATGTTCAGTACTGCGGAAGTGGGATGAATTCCTTGTCGTCGCCCGGAATGGTGCCGAAGCGGCCGGCTTCCCAGTCGTGCTTGGCCTGCTCGATGCGCTCCTTCGAGCTCGACACGAAGTTCCACCACAGGTGGCGCGGGCCATCCAGCGGCTCGCCACCGAACAGCATCGCCTTCACCGGCGTCTTCGCGCGCAGGCGGCCGCGTGCACCGGCTTCGGGGATCACCAGGTGCTGCGCGGGAATATCCACGCCATCCAGCTGCGCGTCGCCCTCGAGGATGTACAACGCGCGCTCGCGGTGGCCGTCGTCGATATCGATTTCCGCATCGGGGTCGAGATCGATTGCCACGTTGAGGGTGTCGGCGAACACCTTCACCGGCGATTCCTCGCCGTACGCACGGCCGGCGATCACCCGCAGCCACGCGCCGTTGCGACGCTGCTCGGGCAGGGTGGCAGCGGCATGGTGGTAGAACGCCGGCTCGATTTCCTCGTGCGACTTCGGCAGCGCGACCCAGGTCTGCATGCCGTGGATCGGGTTGTCATGGTCGCGGTCCGGCTGCGGCGTGCGCTCGGAATGGGCGATACCGCGGCCGGCGGTCATCCAGTTGACGTCACCGGGACGGATCACCTGATCCGAACCCAGCGTGTCGCGGTGGCCGATCGCGCCCGACCACAGGTAGGTGACGGTGGCCAGGCCGATATGCGGATGCGGGCGCACGTCGATGGCGGTGCCGGGGTGCATGAGTGCCGGGCCCATCTGGTCGACGAACACGAACGAGCCGATGCTGCGCGCCTGCAGGGTGGGGACGGCGCGACGGACTTCGAGGCCGCCGATGTCGTGCACGCGCGGGGCGATGATGGTGGTCATGCGGGCGTTCTCGCTGGCAGGGATCAGGTGGTGAGCATCGCATGCAGCTGTGACGGGCACATGCCCCGTATGGGTAACAGGGTGTTCCAGCCAACGGCGCAGCCCCTCGTGGCTGTGGGGTTGGTTGCGTAAAGCAAAAGCCGCGCTTGGCCGGGCGGGGTGGGTTCGCGGGGGACGCCGTGAATCCGTCCCTGGAGGCTTGGCCGCGGCATCCATGCCGCGGACACCCCCGCGGACCCACCCCGCCCGGCCTCTGACAGTTTCCGTGTGCGTCCAGCCACGGAGAAGAAAAAAGAAAATCAAAATCAAACGCCGGTCGCTTCGCTCCTGGTGACGAGCAAGGTCGACACCCATCAGTTTGTAGTGATCCACACCGATATCGAGATTCACCGACCGTTACCGGGAAACTGTCAGGGGTGGGGCGGTGTGGGCAGGCAGGACCGTTGGGGTCATGGACGGCGCCATCGAGCCCCCATGGACGGGTTTACGGCGTGTCCTGCCTGCCCACACCGCCCCGCCCAACAAATGGAAAAGCCAGAGCCGGCTGTTGCTCCGGCTCTGGCTTCTGCTGTGGAACTTGACGTTGCCTCTGCGGGTGCCGGGCCGCAGGCCCGGCCGATAAACTCAGACCACCGGTTCGCGCAGGACGGGGTTGTCCCAGCCGGGGCGCGGCGCGAAACGGTCGCCATGGCGCTGCTGCAGCGCCTTCAACCGCTCGACGATCGCATCGGCACCGACCGCACGGATGTGCTGGATCGGACCGCCGCGGAACGGTGCGAAACCGGTGCCGAAGATCACGCCGGCATCCAGCAGGTCCGCGTCGGCCACCACGCCCTCGTGCAGGCAGGCCACCGCCTCGTTCAACAGCGGCAGGATCAGGCGGTCCTCCAGATCGGCCGGGGCCTGGTAGTCGCTGGCCACGTCCGGCTTCTTCGGCTTGCCGTTCTCCCAGGTGTAGATGCCCTGGCCATCCTTCTTGCCGCGCTTGTCCGGTTCCACCGTCTGCAGTGCGGCCGGGATCTGCAGGCCCAGGAACGGCGCCAGTTCGCGGCCGACGCCGGCGGCCACGTCCAGGCCGACGGTATCGATCAGTTCGATCGGGCCCATCGGCATGCCGAACTTCACCGCGGCCTTGTCGATCACCGGGCCCGGAATGCCCTCGGCATACGCGGTGGCCGCTTCCAGCATGTACGGGAACAGCACGCGGTTGACCAGGAAGCCCGGGCTGCCGGCCACCGGCACCGGGAACTTGCCCAGCGCCTTGCAGAACGCGGCCAGGCGGCGCTCGGTCTCCGGCGCCATGCCGTCGTGATGGATGATCTCCACCAACGGCATCTGCGCCACCGGGTTGAAGTAGTGCAGGCCCGCGAACTGCGCAGGGCGCTGGATGTGGTCGCGCAGTTCCACCAGCGGAATCGACGAGGTGTTGGTGGTCAGCAGGGCGTCCTGCTTCATCTTCGGCTCAAGCGTCTGGTACAGCGCACGCTTGGCTTCGGGGTTCTCGATGATTGCCTCGATCACCAGGTCGGCCTCGGCCACGCCGTTGCCTTCCAGGTCGGCACGCAGGCGCGCGGCCACGGCCGGGCGCTTGCTCTCGTCGCGCACCTTCTTGGCGAACAGCGCCTGCGCGCGTTCCATGGCCGGGTCGATGAAGCGCTGCTCGCGGTCCTGCAGGGTCACCTCGAAGCCCTTGTAGGCGGCCCATGCGGCGATGTCGCCGCCCATCACGCCGGCGCCGACCACGTGCACGTGGCGGATGCCGGAATCACCGCCACCGAGGCCCTTCAGGCGCTCGGTCAGGAAGAAGATACGGATCAGGTTGCGCGCGGTCGGAGTACTGGCCAGCTTCACCACGGCACGCCGCTCGGCGTCCAGGCGGGCCTGGATCGGCTTGCCGCCACTGCGCTGCCAGGTGCTGATCAGTGCGTACGGCGCCGGGTACTGGTCCTTCTTCGCCTTGCGGGCGACCTGCTTGACCATCTGCGGTGCCAGCAGCGTGCGTGCCAGCCAGGTGTTGGTGGCCCAGGCCGTGGCGCGCTGCTTGAACGGGCGGGTGGTGCCGGACAGCGCCAGTGCAACGGCCGTGTCGAGCACCACCGCCGGTGCCACCACCTTGTCGACCAGGCCGATGCCACGCGCGGCCGAGGCCGACAGGGTGCGGCCGGTCAGCATCATGTCCATCGCTGCCGGGGCGCCTACCAGTTGCGGCAGGCGGGCGCTGCCACCCCACCCCGGGAAGATGCCCAGCTGGGTCTCCGGCAGGCCGATGCGGGTGCTGCTGTCATTGGAGGCCACGCGATAGCGGCAGGCCAGGGCAAGCTCGGTGCCACCGCCGAGGCAATGGCCGTGGATGGCCGCTACGGTCGGGCAGGGCAGCTCGGCCAGCTTCTGGTAGGTGGCCTGGCCACGCCGGATCGCGTCGTTGACGGTGCCGCGACGGTCGAATTCCTGGAACTCCTTCAGGTCGGCACCGGCAATGAAGCCGGCCTTCTTCAGCGACTGGATGACTACGCCCTTGGGCGGGTCCAGGGCAATGCGCTCAAGCAGGTCGCCCAGTTCCAGCAGCACGTCCTGCGACATCGCATTGACGCTGCTGTCCTGGCGATCCAGGGAGAGAACCACCACGCCGTCGTCGCGGATCTCGGGGTGCCAGTGGCTGAAGCGGAGACCATCGAAGCCTGAGAGCATGGACGTTCCATCCGGTTGTGTATGGAGAAGCGGCTATGATCCAGAGGTTGTTTCCCCCGCGTCAAATCCCAATAGCAGGGGAGTGGCGCCCCCGGATCCATGGCCGTGGATCGGGACGCTAACCGAATGGTGGTTAAAAGCTGGTGCGGCGCCAGGTGATCGGCGACTGAACTTTTCCCGGGATTGGCAGTCTCATTGCCCGACGTCGGTTGGGCTGACAGGAGTGCGGCCCCTCATGGCCGATGTTGATACACCTCAGGAGCTGGATCTGGAGCTGGTCCGGCGCGTGCAGCACGGCGAGAGTGCCGCGTTCGATGTCCTGGTGCGCAAGTACCAGCATCGGGTCGTGGCCCTGGTCGGTCGCTACATCGCCGACTGGAGCGAATGTCAGGACGTCGCCCAGGACACTTTCATCCGTGCCTACCGCGCGATCGGGAGTTTCCGTGGCGATGCCCAGTTCTCAACCTGGTTGCATCGAATCGCCGTGAATACCGCCAAAAACTACCTGGCTTCACACAATCGTCGTCCGCCGACCGATGACATCGACATCGGTGACGCCGAGCAGTTCGACAGCGGTACCCGCCTGCGGGACACCGACACGCCCGAGCGCGAGTTGATGCGCCAGGAGCTGGAACAGACGGTCATGAAGGCCGTCAACGCGCTGCCGGAGGAACTCCGGTCGGCGATCACCCTGCGCGAGGTGGAAGGCCTGAGCTACGAGGATATCGCGCAGAAGATGGGGTGCCCGATCGGCACCGTGCGTTCCCGGATCTTCCGGGCGCGCGAGGCGATCGACACCGAACTCCGGCCGCTGTTGGACATCGGCAGCGCCACCCGTGAGAAGAGCCGCGTATGACCAGTAATCCGTTCAACGAATCGCAGAACCATCAATCGCCCGCCGGGCAGCGCCTGGACCAGCGCCATCGCGAGCAGCTGTCGGCCCTGGTCGATGGCGAGCTGGGTGCCGATGAAGCGCGCTTCCTGCTGCGCCGGATGGAACACGACCCCGAACTGGCCGGCTGCCAGGAGCGCTGGCAGCTGCTGGGCGACGTGATGCGCGGGCAGGCCCCGGCGTTGGCACCGGCCGGCTTCAGTGCCGCCGTTGCGGCCGCCATTGCGGCAGAGCCGACGCCGCAGGCCGAGCCGCGTCGCCAGGTGCGTCGCAGTGGCTGGCGCGCCTGGGGCGGCGGTGCTGCGCTGGCCGCATCTGTGGCCGCGGTCGCCCTGTTCATCGGCGGCGAGAAATTGAAGGAGGCGACGCCGGGTGAACCGCAGGCGCCGCAGGTGATCGCCAGCCAGGCGGAACTGGCACCGGCCGCGCCGACCCCAGTCACCGAGGCTTCGGTGGACACGGCCGCGGTGGCCGTGGCTGCTGCGCCGGCCGTAGCGATGGCCGCGGCGGGCCGCCGCCAGGACGCCCGCCGTGCCAGCGCTACGCGCAGCCAGCAGGCCGCGCGTGCCGCCCAGCGCGACGACACTTCGCAGCGCGCCATCGCCGCCGTGCAGGCACCGTTGACCCCGACCGTGCCGGCCAACGCCAACCGCAACCTGCCGTTCGGCGAGGTCAGCGGGCTGCAGGCCCGGCCATGGCCGCGCTCCAGCCTGGCGCCCGCCGCTGGCGGCGCGCTCAATGCCAGCTTCCCGTCCCACGCCGGTAGTGCCGCGTTCTATCCGTTCGAGCCGCGCCTGCAGGATGACCTGCCGGTGCCGCCGCGCCCGCGCGACTGAGCCGGGCGCCTTCACGCCCCGCCGTCGGCGGGGCCCGTATTCCTCTTTCCACCCGACCCGGAGGTTGCCGTCCGATGACTCCCCGACTCCGCACGCAGGCCATTGGCCTGCTGGCCCTGACCCTTCCCCTGGTGGCCTGCGCACAGGCGCCGGCGCCCGTCGCGCAGACCCAGCCCGTGCCAGCCGCTGCCGCGCGGGCACCGGCGCAGCCGCTGGTCAGTGGCCTGCCCGACTTCACCAACCTGGTCGAACAGGTCGGCCCGGGCGTGGTCAACGTCGATACCACCATCGTCCGCAACAACCGCCAGGCCGCGCGCGGCCCGATGGGCGACGATGACATGCCAGAGTTCTTCCGCCGCTTCTTTGGTCCCGACTTCCCGATGCCGGGGCAGGGGCCGGGTGGGCCAGACGGTGGCCCCAGCATCAAGGGCCGTGGCATGGGTTCGGGCTTCATCATCTCGCCCGATGGCTATGTGCTGACCAATTACCACGTGGTGGCCGACGCCAGTGACGTGAAGGTCAAGCTGGGCGACAGCCGTGAGTTCACCGCCAAGGTGGTGGGCAGCGACCAGCAGTACGACGTCGCCCTGCTGAAGATCGACGGGAAGAACCTGCCAACCGTGCGCGTGGGTGACTCCAACAGCCTGAAGCCGGGGCAGTGGGTTGTCGCGATCGGCTCGCCGTTCGGCCTCGACCATTCTGTCACCGCCGGCGTGGTCAGCGCCGTCGGCCGCAGTACGGGCGGCCCCGACCAGCGCTATGTGCCGTTCATCCAGACCGACGTGGCGATCAACCAGGGCAATTCCGGTGGCCCTCTTCTGAACACCCGCGGCGAAGTGGTCGGCATCAACTCGCAGATCTTCTCCGCGTCCGGCGGCTACATGGGCATCAGCTTCGCGATCCCGATCGACCTGGCGATGAGCGCGGTCGAGCAGATCAAGAAGAGCGGCAAGGTCACCCGCGGCCAGCTCGGCGCGGTCGTGGAGCCGATCGATTCGCTGAAGGCGCAGGGCCTGGGCCTGCCGGACAGCCGTGGCGCCCTGGTCAACCAGATCGTGGCCGGCAGTGCGGCCGCCAAGGCCGGCGTGCAGGTGGGCGACGTCATCCGCTCGGTCAACGGCAGCCCGGTCAACAGCTGGTCCGACCTGCCGCCGCTGATCGGTGCGATGGCGCCGGGCAGCAAGGTGAACCTGGTGGTGTACCGCGACGGCAAGCCGCATGACCTCAGTGCCACGTTGACCGCGCTGAGTGAAGACGGGCAGGCCAGTGCCCGCGGGCCGTCGGCCGGCGGTGCCGAGGCGGCGCCGCAGACCGGGGCCAATGCCCTGCTGGGGCTGGACGTGAGCGACCTGAGCGCGGCTCAGCGCAAGCAGTTCGGGCTCAACGGCAACGAAGGCGTGCGCATCACCGGGGTCAAGGGCCAGGCGGCGCGTGATGCTGGCCTGTCGCCGGGCATGGTGATCCTGCAGGTCGGCCGCGTCGCGGTCGGCAGTGTGGATGCCCTGAACCGGGCGCTGTCCAGCTTCAAGAAGGACGACGTGGTCATGCTGCTGGTCCGCACGGCCAACGGCAACAGCGCCTTCGTGGCGGTCAAGGCCGGCCAGTAGGGCCTGCCGGGGCCGCTCCGGCGGCCCCTGGGCCTCCCCCGAAGCCCCGCCCCGGCGGGGCTTCGGTCGTTCCGGGCCGGTGCCCGGCAGCCGGTTTTCGCGGCCGGGCGCTGGGCGTGCGATAATCGACCGTTACCCTGACGACGCCGCGCGCCGCCGCCACCTATGTCTTCTGATTCGATGCGGAACATCCGCAACTTCTCCATCATCGCCCATGTCGACCACGGCAAGTCCACGCTGGCCGACCGCATCATCCAGCTCTGCGGTGGCCTGCAGGCCCGCGAGATGGAAGCGCAGGTGCTCGATTCCAATCCGATCGAGCGCGAGCGTGGCATCACGATCAAGGCGCAGTCGGTGTCACTGCCGTACCTGGCCAAGGACGGGCAGACCTACCACCTGAATTTCATCGACACCCCCGGCCACGTCGACTTCTCCTATGAAGTCAGCCGCTCGCTGGCCGCCTGCGAAGGCGCGCTGCTGGTGGTCGATGCGGCGCAGGGCGTGGAAGCCCAGTCGGTGGCCAACTGCTACACCGCCGTGGAGCAGGGCCTGGAAGTGGTGCCGGTGATCAACAAGATCGACCTGCCCACCGCCGACATCGAGCGCGCCAAGGCCGAGATCGAGGCCGTGATCGGCATCGATGCCTCCGACGCCGTGCCGGTCAGTGCCAAGACCGGCCTCAACGTGCAGGACGTGCTGGAAGCGATCGTGCACCGCATTCCGCCGCCGGCGCCGCGCGACACCGACAAGCTGCAGGCGCTGATCATCGACTCGTGGTTCGACAACTACCTCGGCGTGGTGTCGCTGGTGCGCGTGATGCAGGGCGAGATCAAGGCCGGTGACAAGCTGCAGGTGATGTCGACCGGCCGCAACCACCAGGTCGACAACGTCGGCGTGTTCACGCCGAAGCGCAAGGTGCTGCCGGCGCTGCGTGCCGGTGAAGTGGGCTGGGTCACCGCCAGCATCAAGGACGTGCATGGCGCGCCGGTTGGCGACACCCTCACCCTGGCCGGCGACCCGGCGCCGAAGCCGCTGCCGGGCTTCCAGGAAATGCAGCCGCGCGTGTTCGCCGGCCTGTTCCCGGTCGATGCCGAAGACTACCCGGACCTGCGCGAAGCGCTGGACAAGCTGCGCCTGAACGATGCCGCGCTGCGTTTCGAGCCGGAAAGCTCCGAGGCGATGGGCTTCGGCTTCCGCTGCGGCTTCCTGGGCATGCTGCACATGGAAATCGTGCAGGAGCGCCTGGAGCGCGAATACAACCTGGACCTGATCAGCACCGCGCCGACGGTGGTGTATGAGGTCCTGAAGACCGATGGCTCGATCATCAACATGGACAACCCGGCCAAGCTGCCGGCGGTGAACCAGGTCGAGGAAATCCGCGAACCGATCATCCGCGCCAACGTGCTCACCCCCGAGGAGTACATCGGCAACATCATCAAGCTGTGCGAAGAAAAGCGCGGCAGCCAGATCGGCATCAACTACCTGGGCAGCCAGGTGCAGATCAGCTACGAGCTGCCGATGGCCGAGGTGGTGCTGGACTTCTTCGACAAGCTGAAGTCGGTCAGCCGCGGCTACGCCTCGCTCGATTACCACTTCGTGCGCTTCGACGCAGGCCCGTTCGTGCGCGTGGACGTGCTGATCAACGGTGACAAGGTCGATGCGCTGTCGTTGATCGTGCACCGCAGCCACGCTGACCGACGTGGCCGCGAGCTGTGCGAGAAGATGAAGGACCTGATCCCGCGCCAGATGTTCGACGTGGCCATCCAGGCCGCCGTCGGCTCGCAGATCATCGCCCGCACCACGGTCAAGGCCATGCGCAAGAACGTGCTGGCCAAGTGCTATGGTGGCGACGTTTCGCGCAAGAAGAAGCTTCTGGAAAAGCAGAAGGAAGGCAAGAAGCGCATGAAGCAGGTCGGACGCGTGGAGATTCCGCAGGAAGCGTTCCTGGCCGTCCTGCAGATGGACAACAAGTAAGGCCCGCACCGGCCCTGCGGGGCCGGTCGTCTGGTGACGTTGCAAAGGACCCTGAATGAAACTGTTTGAGATCCTCCTGGTCGTGCTGACCCTGGCCTCGGGCCTGATCCTGCTCGCGGACAAGCTGTACCTCGCCAAGCGTCGCGCCCAGCGCGCGGGCCTGCTCGACTCCGAGCCGGTGCTGGTGGATTACTCGCGTGCGTTCTTCCCGGTGCTGGCGATCGTGCTGATCGTGCGCAGTTTCATCGCCGAGCCGTACAAGATCCCGTCCAGCTCGATGATGCCGAACCTGCTGATCGGCGACTTCATCCTGGTCAACAAGTTCTCCTACGGCCTGCGCCTGCCGATCAGCAACACCAAGATCGTGCCGTTCGGCGAGCCGTCGCGCGGCGACGTGGTGGTGTTCCACTTCCCCGGCCACAGCGACAACGATCCGGCCAAGGGTGAGAACTTCATCAAGCGCGTCATCGGCGTGCCGGGCGACACCGTGGTCTTCGAAGGCGACGGCGTGATCCTCAACGGCGAACCGCTGAAGTACGACAACAAGGGCATCTATGCAGGCCACAAGGGCCAGGGCGAGGGTGCCAACCTGCTGGTCGAACACCTGCCGGGTCGAACCCACACCGTGCTGGAGACCGACTATCCGCGTGGCCAGGGCCAGTGGACCGTGCCGGCCGGCAAGTACCTGGTGATGGGCGACAACCGTGACAACAGCGACGATGGCCGTTTCTGGGGCCTGCTGCCGGAGGAAAACCTGCGCGGCAAGGCCTTCCTGATCTGGCTGAACTGCCAGGGCTGGTTCTGCAAGGATGGCTTCGAGCCGTCGCGGATCGGCTCGAGCATCAACTGATCGGGCATCAACCGAGTATTTTCACATCCAACGCGTATCTGGGGAGAACGCAATGAAGACGATGAACACGCAGCGTGGCATGACCCTGACCTCGTTCCTGGCGGTCCTGATCGTGGTCGGTTTCTTCCTTTACATCGGCATGAAGCTGTTCCCGATGTACCAGGAGTATTACGCGGTGCGCTCGGCGATGAAGAGCCTGGCCAACGAGCCGGGTGTGGGCAGCATGGAACCGGCCCGGATCCAGGATCTGTTCTTCAAGCGGCTGTACATCAACTACTCGGAAAACGTGAAGCCGGCCAACGTGAAGTTCGACCGCCGCGACAATGGCTGGACCCTCAAGGTCAACTACGAAGTGCGCCGTCCGCTGGTCGGCAACCTGGACGTGGTTGGCAAATTCGATTCATCCCAGGACCTGACCCGAAGCGGTGCCGAATAAACCTTTCCAACGTGGTGACCTGATCGGTCATCCCTTCCGCGACCCGGCGCTGCTGAAGCAGGCGCTGACGCATCGCAGTGCCGGTGCGCCACACAACGAGCGCCTGGAGTTCCTGGGCGACAGCATCGTCAACATGATGGCGGCCGAGGCGTTGTACCAGCGCTGGCCCAAGGCTGACGAAGGCGCGATGACCCGTGCCCGCGCCGAGCTGGTGCGTGAAGGCGCGCTGGCGGTGATCGGGCGCACCCTGGAACTGGGCGATCGACTGATCCTGGGTCCGGGAGAAATGAAGTCCGGCGGCCACCGTCGTGATTCGATCCTGGCCGACGCGGTGGAAGCCGTGGTGGCTGCGATCTACCTGGATGCCGGCTTCGAGGCCTGCCGGGCGGTGGTACTGCCCTGGTTCAGCGCTTCGATCGAGGCACTGCCGGCCTCCGGCCGGCCCGAGAAGGACCCCAAGACCCGCCTGCAGGAATGGCTGCAGGCCCGACAGAAGGCGTTGCCGCAGTATGAACTGGTGTCAGAATCCGGTGACGACCACGCCAAGCACTTCCGGGTACGCTGCAACGTAGCCGACCCGGCCGCCAGCACCGAGGGCGAAGGCGCCTCGCGGCGGCTTGCCGAACAACAGGCGGCTGCGGCCGTCCTAGAACAACTGGATTCCAAGTGAGCGAACAAACTCCCCATCATTGCGGCAGCGTGGCCGTCATCGGCCGCCCGAACGTGGGCAAGTCGACCCTGACCAATGCCCTGGTCGGCGCCAAGGTCAGCATCGTCTCCAACCGTCCGCAGACCACGCGCCATCGCCTGCTGGGCATCGCCACCTATCCGGAAGGCCAGCTGGTCCTGGTCGACACCCCCGGCCTGCACAAGGTGCAGAAGCGGGCGATGAACCGGGTGATGAACCGCGCCGCGCGTGGCTCGCTGGAAGGCGTCGATGCCGGCCTGCTGGTGATCGAAGCCGGTCGCTGGGATGAAGAGGACAGCCTGGCGTTCAACGTGCTGCGCGACGCCGGCATCCCGGTGGTGCTGGTGGTCAACAAGATCGATCGCCTGAAGGAAAAGGGCGCGCTGCTGCCGTTCCTGCAGCAGGTGACCGAAGGTCGTGATTTCGCCGCCGTGCACCCGATCTCGGCGCAGAAGCGCAACGGCCTGGAAGCACTGGTGCGCGACGTGCTGAAGCTGCTGCCGGAAGCCCCGCCGATGTTCGGCGAGGACGAGATCACCGATCGCAGCCAGCGTTTCCTGGCCGGTGAACTGGTGCGCGAGCAGTTGATGCGCCAGCTCGGCGAGGAACTGCCGTACGCAACCACCGTCGAGATCGAGCGCTTCACCGAGGATGGCAACCTGCTGCGCATCGGTGCGGTGATCTGGGTCGAGCGCGAGGGGCAGAAGGCCATCGTGATCGGCAAGGGCGGCGCCCGCCTGAAGGAGATCGGCGCCAAGTCCCGCCTGCAGATGGAGCGTCTGTTCGGGGCCAAGGTGTTCCTGGAAACCTGGGTGCGCGTGCGTGAAGGCTGGTCCGACGACGAGGCCGCGCTGAAGGCCTTCGGCTACGAATAAGCCGCGACGGTCGCTTCGATGATGATCGAGGACGACACCGGCTTCGTGCTGCACGCACGGGCCTACCGCGAGACCAGCCTGCTGGTCGAAGTGTTGAGCGCGCAGCATGGCCGTATCGGCCTGCTGGCGCGTGGCGTGTCCACCGCCAAGGGCCAGGTGCTGCGCGCCGCCCTGCAGCCGTTGCAGTGGATCCGCTTCAGTGCCCAGCAGCGGGGTGAACTGGCCCAGCTGCGGGGTGCCGAGGCGCTGGATGCCGCGCCACGCCTGGTCGGCCAGGCGATGTTGGCCGGCTTCTACCTGAGTGAACTGACCCTGCGCCTGGCCCCGCGCCAGGACCCGCTGCCGGAGCTGTACCTTGCCTACGGTGAGGCACGCGCGCGGCTGGCGGTCGGTGCCGGCCTGGCCTGGACCCTGCGCCGTTTCGAGCGCGAACTGCTGTCCGCGCTGGGCCTGGGTTTCGAGCTGGACAGTGCCAGTGATGGCCAGCCGATCGACCCGGCGGCGCGCTACGAGCTGGACCCGCAGGAAGGGGCGCAGCGCCTGCTGAGCGAGCGTGGCGGGGAGCGCCGGGCGGCGGCCACTGGCTCGGCGCTGCTGGCCCTTGCGGCCGACGAAGAACCGGATGCCGCCGATCTGGCCAGCCTGCGCCTGCCGATGCGGCGGGTGCTGGCCCATCACCTGGGCGCGCGCGGGCTGAAGTCCTGGGAAATGCTCGAGCAGCTTGCGCCGCGCAGGTAGGGGGGGGGGCGGCAGGGCTTGCAGCCCTGCACCTGCGGAATCAACGTCAACGGCAAAAGCTGGCTATCCGTGGGTAGGCGGGGTGGGTCCGGTTGCGGGAGACGCCGTAAACCCGTCCCTGGGGGCTTGGCCGCGGCATCCATGCCGCGGACACTCCCGCAACCGGACCCACCCCGCCTTCGACAGTGTTCCGCGAACTGTCGGAACGGCGTGGGGTCGGATCCGTTTTCCGCAGGAAAACGGATCCGACCCCAGATTGATTTCGATATCTGACAGAAATTCATCCACGCATGGCGTGGATCTACCCGATCGCGGAAAACTGTAAGAGGTGGGGCGGTATCGGAGGGCGGGGTGTCAGCCGCATGGATGCGGCTGCCAAGCCCCCAAGGACGGGTTTACGGCGTCCCCGCCCTCCGATACCGCACCGCCAACCCACGGAATGCATGCCGTTGCTGTTGCTGTTGCCTTGGCTTGGCTTGAAGCCTCTGCGGGTGCAGGGCGCAGCCTTGCCGAAAAACCCTCAATGCAGCAGGGCAGCTACCGCGGCGCGGAACCCGTCCTGGGCCTGCCCGGACTCGGGTGCATGATGCAGCTGGCGCACCGCCCGGCCCAACCGTGCCGCCCCCACGAAGCCACAGCTCGCCTGCAACCGGTGCAGCTGGCTGCGCAGCTGGCGCTCGTCGTGCTGGTCCACCGCCTGCTCGACCGCGTCGCGCACACCGGGCAACTCGGCCAGGAACAGCTCGCGCAGTGCGATCAGGTGGTTGCGCTGGCCATTGAGCGCGGCCAATGCCGCAGTCTCGTCCCAGTCCTGAACGGCCAGCTCGACTGCGGCCGGGGCCTGTGCCACGAAGATTCCCGCCGGGCTGTTGACCAGCGCACGGCGCACGGCCTTCAGCAGCTGGTCGCGGCCCAGCGGCTTGACCAGGGTGTCGCTGAAACCGGCTTCGCGCAGGCGGGCGTGGATGGAGGTATCGCCGTCGGCCGTATGTGCCAGCGCCGGTGTGTCGGGATGTGAGCGGCGTAGCTCACGCAGCAGTTGCGCGCCATTGCCATCCGGCAGGTTGACGTCGATCAGCCACAGATCATGCGCGCCGGGTTCGGCACTGGCCAGGGCACTGGCCAGCGAATCTGCGGTATCCACATCCGCCGGTAACGTTTCCAACGCCGCCTTGAAAAAACCGCGGCTGATGATGTCGTCCTCGACAAGCAGGAAGCGGGGCCGTGCGGCCCGCGGGGTCATCTGCATCAGGGCTGCCTCCATGTCAGCTGGCCCAATCATCAAGCACGACGGCCACGGGCGCAAGCGGGTCCAGGCCCCGTCGGTCAGGATCTGCGACAATACGCCCCCATTTTTGCCCGCAGCCTGTTGCCACGTGGCCCGATCCCGTTCCCGCACTGACCGTACCCCATTCCAGACCGAGATCCTCGACCTCAGCCATGATGGTCGCGGTGTCGCCCGCCGTGAAGGCGAGGGCGGCAAGGTCACCTTCGTCAGCGGCGCGCTGCCCGGCGAGGTGGTGATGGCTGAACAGACTGCCCGCAGCCGCCATTTCGACGAGGCGCGCACCCTGGAGGTGCTGCAGGCCTCGCCGCAGCGGGTGACCCCCAAGTGCCCCCATTTCGGCACCTGCGCCGGCTGCGTGCTGCAGCACCTGGACGAAGACCAGCAGATCGTGGCCAAGCAGCGCGTGCTGATGGACAACCTGGAGCGGATCGGCCATGTGAAGCCGGGCACCGTGCTCGCGCCGCTGGTCGGTGAGAGCTGGGGCTATCGCCGCAAGGGCCGCTTCTCGGTGCGCCGGGTCGAAAAGAAGGACAAGACCCTGGTCGGCTTCCGTGAACAGGATCCGCGCTTCGTCGCCGACCTCAGCCAGTGCCTGACCGTGATCCCCGAGATCGGCACCAAGGTCGAGGCGCTGTCCACCTTCATCGAGTCACTCGATGGCAAGCGTGACATCCCGCAGATCGAATTCATCGCCGGTGACCAGGCCGTGGTCCTGACCGTTCGCCATCTACAGCCGCTCAGCGATGCCGACCGCGCGGCCTGGGCGGCTTTCGGCCAGCAGCATGGCTTCGTGATCTACCTGCAGTCCGGCGGCGTGGATACCGTGCAGCCGCTGGACGGGCAGGGTGTGCCGCTGTCGTTCCGTCTGGCGCCGTGGGATGTCGAGCTGGCGTTCCGCCCGCTGGACTTCATCCAGGTCAATGCCAAGCTCAACGAGAAGATGATCGCCCACGCCCTGGACCTGCTGGAACCGGGTGAGGACGAGCGTGTACTGGACCTGTTCTGCGGCCTGGGCAACTTCACCCTGCCGCTGGCGCGCCGCGTGCGCGAGGTGGTTGGCGTGGAAGGCGATGCCGGCCTGGTGGCGCGTGCGCGTGAGAACGCCGAGCGCAACGGCCTGGCCAACGCGCAGTTCTTCAGCGCCGACCTGACCCAGGACCAGCGCAGCACCCCGTGGATGCGCCAGGGCTTTGACAAGCTGCTGCTGGACCCGCCGCGCTCGGGTGCGATCGAAGTGCTGCAGCAGCTGCCGCTGAAGCAGTTCAAGCGCATTGTCTACGTCAGCTGCCACCCGGGCTCGCTGGCGCGCGATGCCGGCTATCTGGTCAACGAACAGGGCTTCACCCTGGTCAGCGCCGGTGCCATGGACATGTTCCCGCATACCGCGCACGTGGAAAGCATCGCGGTGTTCGAGAAGCGCTGACAGGTTGTCATCACCCATCGCGCATAATGGCGCGATGGGCATCGAAATCGAACGCAAATTCCTCGTCAGCAGTGATGGCTGGCGCACCGCCGCGCATCGGGTGATCCCGATGGCGCAGGGCTACATCAACGACATGGGCGCGCTCGACCGCGGCACACAGAACGCCTCGGTGCGCGTGCGCATCGAAGGCGACCACGCCGCGCTGAACCTGAAGTCGCGCACCATCGGCCATACCCGCCAGGAGTTCGACTACCCGATCCCGGTGGAGGATGCGCGCGCCCTGTTGGCGCTGTGCGTCGGTGGCCTGATCGACAAGCGCCGCCACCTGGTCGAACACGCCGGCCTGACCTGGGAGGTGGACGAGTTCCTCGGCGACAACGCCGGCCTGGTCGTGGCCGAAGTCGAGCTGGACAGCGCCGACCAGGCGATCGACCTGCCGGACTGGGTGGGTGCCGAAGTCACCGACGACGCGCGCTACTACAACGTCGCACTGGCCAGTCACCCCTATTCACAGTGGTGAAGCCCCCAAGAAAGGGGACGGAGGGGATTAAGTCGTCTTTACCCCAGCTGTGCTGGAAACGACTTAATCCCCTCCGTCCCCTTTTTTCGAGGGAGGCGGGCCCCATGTGGTGGGGATGAGAATCGACATCTACTCCGACGTGGTCTGCCCCTGGTGCTGGATTGGCAAGCATCGCTTCCAGCAGGGTGTGCAGTTGCTCGGCGCCAATGCGCCTGAACTCGACATCCACTGGCAGCCGTTCCAGCTGGACCCGGACGCGGACGCCACCCCGGTGCCGCTGCGCGAGGCCTATGTGCGCAAGTTCGGTGGCGTCGAGCGCACCGAGCAGATCCTCGGCCAGACCCAGACCACCGCGCGGGCCGAGGGCCTGCCGATGGATTTCAGCCAGGGCCAGGTGCGGGTGACCACGCTGCCGGCCCATCGGGTGTTGTGGCTGGCCGGCCAGCACGGCGTGCAGGATGCGGTCGGCGAAGCACTTTTCCGTGCCCACTTCGAGCATGGCCAGAATCTGGCCGATACTGCAGTGCTGGTGAAGGCCGGCGTGGCTGGCGGCCTGGACGGTGCTGAAATCGCGCAGATGCTGGGCTCCGACCGCGGCCTGGCCGAGGTCGAAGCCAGGCTGGCGCAGGCCCATGCACTGGGCATTTCCTCGGTGCCGACTTTCGTCATCGATGGGAAGTGGGCCATTTCCGGGGCCCAGCCGCCAGAGGCCTTCGCCAACGCCCTTCGCCAGATCGCAGCCGAACAGGGCGCCCCGGCAGCTTCGGCTGACGGCGACGAGGCCTGCGGCCCGGACGGCTGCAAGGTCTGAGCAGATCGGGGTCAGAGCCCCTGCGGGGATCCGACCCCGGGGTCAGATCCCCGCAGGGGCTCTGACCCCACACTCCCCTTCGTCTGACCCCTGCGCCTGTCGGCCGGTTCTGCGACAATGCGGCACTGCGCCATGCGGGCGCGCGTTGTGGAGATCGACCATGCTGCTGATCGGCGTTGCCGGCACCGAACTGACCGCCCAGGAACGTGACTGGCTGCAGCACGACGCCGTGGCCGGGGTGGTGCTGTTCAAGCGCAACTTCGCCTCGCGCCAGCAGGTGACCGATCTGAGTGCGGCGATCCGTGCCGCCGCCCCGCGCCCGCAGCTGATCTGCGTGGACCAGGAAGGCGGCCGTGTGCAGCGTTTCCGCGAGGGCTACAGCGCGCTGCCGCCGCTGCAGGACATCGGCGCGCTGTACGCCGCCGACCCGCAGCAGGCGCTGGCCCTGGCCGAACAGCATGCCTGGCTGATGGCCAGCGAAGTACGTGCCAGCGGCCTCGACCTGAGTTTCGCGCCGGTGGTCGACCTTGGCCGCGGCAACCGCGCCATCGGCAACCGTGCCTTCAGTGAAGACCCGCAGGTGGTGGCCGCGTTCACCGACGCCTATGTGCGCGGCATGCATGCGGTCGGCATGGCCGCCACGCTCAAGCATTTCCCCGGCCACGGCACCGTGCTGGAAGACACCCACGTCGATACCGCGATCGACCCGCGCGCGCTGGACGAACTGCGCGCCCAGGACCTGGTGCCGTTCCAGGCCGGCATCGCCGCCGGTGCCGATGCGGTGATGATGGCGCACGTGATCTATCCGCAGGTGGCGCCGGAGCCGGCCGGCTATTCCCCGCGCTGGATCCAGGACATCCTGCGTGGCGAGCTCGGCTTCCGTGGCGTGGTGTTCTCCGATGACATCGGCATGGCCGCCTCGCACAGCGCCGGTGGCGTGCCGGCACGCGTGCACGCGCACCTGGATGCCGGCTGCGACGTGGTGCTGGTCTGCCACCCGGAACTGGTCGATGAAGCCCTGCACGCGGTGCAGGGACGCTCCCTCAATACTGCTGCGCTGCTGGGCCTGCTTGGTCGCGGCGCGCTCGGCTGGGACGGCCTGCTGGCCGACGCCCGCCATGGCGACACCCAATCCCGTCTGCTTGAAACCCTTGGAAGAACCGTCTGATGCCCAACCTCACCATTTCCCAGGCCCTGGCCCAGGCTGACCTGCTGGTCGACCGCCCCACCATCGACAAGGCCATCGCTGGTATCGCCGACGCCATCGCGCGCGATTACAAGGGCGAGGTGCCGCTGTTCCTGTCCATCATGCATGGTGCGCTGCCGTTCGCCGGCCAGCTGGCGCTGGAACTGGGCGCGCGCGGCCAGGACGTGCAGTTCGATTACCTGCACGCGACCCGCTACCGCGGTGAAACCACCGGCGGAGACCTGGTCTGGAAGCACAAGCCGGCCACCTCGCTGTTCGGCCGCCGCGTGCTGCTGATCGACGACATCCTCGACGAGGGCTACACCCTGCAGGGCGTCCGCACCTGGTGCCTGGAGCAGGGCGCGACCGACGTGCGCATCGCCGCGATGACCGTGAAGAAGCACGACCGCGCACTGCCGGACGTGACCGCCGACTACGCCGGCATCGAGCTGCCGGACCGCTACGTGTTCGGCTTCGGCATGGACGTCAACGAGACCCTGCGCTGCGTGCCGGCGATCTACGCAATGAAGGAGTAACGGCGCAGCTGCCTGCGGCGCGTCTTCTTCCACCGCCGGCATCCTCGGGTGCCGGCGTTCGTCTTTCCATGGAGTGCTTTGAATGCAACAGATCGCCCTGGCCGTGATCGGCGGTACCGGTGTCTACAACCTGGCCAAGCTCGACGACGTGCAGACCCACGAGGTCGACACCCGCTTTGGCCGCCCGTCCGGCCCGGTGCGCGTGGGCACGCTGCTCGGCCGTCGCGTGGCGTTCCTGGCGCGGCATGGCGAGGGGCACTCACTGCCGCCGCACAAGATCAACTACCGCGCCAACCTGGCCGCGCTGCAGCAGCTGGGCGCGCAGCGCGTGCTGGCATTGAACACGGTGGGTGGCATCACCGAAGACTTCGGTCCGCGCGTGCTGGCCTGCCCGGACCAGATCATCGACTACACCTGGGGCCGCATCAGCACGATCTGTGAAGAAGAAGGCACCGACGTGGTCCACGTCGATTTCGGCCACCCCTATACGCCGATGCTGCGCAGCAAGATCCTGGCGGCAGCGAAAGTGACCGGCGTCACGGTCCATGACGGTGGCTGCTACGGCGCGACGCAGGGCCCGCGCCTGGAGACCATCGCCGAGATCGCCCGCATGCGCCGTGACGGCTGCGACCTGGTAGGCATGACCGGCATGCCGGAGGCCGCGCTGGCACGCGAGCTGGGGCTGGATTACGCCTGCCTGGCAATCATCGCCAACTGGGCCGCCGGCTGCGGTGATGGCGAGGAGATTACGATGGCCGAAGTACTGGCGAACGTGCAGGCGGCCAGCAACGGACTTCCGGAACTGGTGGGCGAATTGGCGCGGGGGTGATTGTCTTCCCCGAGCAAGCTTTGCATACTCAGCTTGTGCGCGGGTTCAGCGTACACCACCCATTCATTGCATAAGGTCTCGCATCACCATGCCGAACGGTACCGTCAAGTGGTTCAACGACGCCAAGGGATTTGGCTTCATCTCGCCGGAGGATGGCAGCGCCGACGTGTTCGCGCACTTCTCCGCCATCAACTCCAAGGGCTTCCGCAGCCTGCAGGAAGGCCAGCGTGTCACCTATGACGTGACCCAGGGCCCGAAGGGTGCCCAGGCTTCGAACATCACGCCGGCCGAGTGATCCACTCGACAGTGCGTTGAAAACCCCGCTTCGGCGGGGTTTTTTTTGCGTCGCGACGGGCATTGCGGCGCTGTGGGCAGGGTTCCAGGTGGCCATCCGGATTTGCGCTCGGGCACAATGCGCCGATGAAGGAACGACTGCGCATCGCCGTGATCGGCTACGGCACCGCTGGACAGGCATTGTCCATCCTGCTCTCTCGTGATGGCCACGAGGTGGAGATCTTCGAACGCGTGCCCTCGCCGGGGCCGGTTGGCGCCGGCTTCCTGCTGCAGCCCAGCGGCCTGCAGGTGCTGTGGCAGATGGGCCTGCTTGATGCCGTGCGCGCGCATGCGGCGCCGGTGCACCGTCTGTATGGCGATACACCGTGCGAGCGCACGGTGATGGACATGCGCTATGACGGCCTGGATGCGCGCCTGCACGGCCTCGGCATGCAGCGTGGGGCGCTGTTCTCGCTGCTGGACGGGGCGCGTGCGGGTGCGGGCCAGCTGCATGCCGGCGTCACCATCGCCGCAGTGGATGCCGCACAGGGCCGCCTGCATGACAGTGAGGGCCGCATGCATGGGCCGTTCGACCTGGTGGTGGCCGCCGATGGTGCGGCTTCGACGCTGCGCGGCTCGATCGAAGGCGGCACCGGGCTGGACCGCGTGTATCCCTGGGGCGCACTGTGGTGCCTGCTGCCGGCCGAGGACTGGCCGCACCTGCAGGAGCTGCGGCAGCGCTACGTGGCCGCGCGCAAGATGATCGGGCTGCTGCCGGTCGGTACGCGGCCCGGTGATGAGACGCCGCGCCTGAGCTTCTTCTGGAGCCTGCCACGCGCCGACTTCGAACGATGGCAGGCCGATGGCATGACGCCCTGGCTGGACGAGCTGCACGCGCTGTGGCCGCAGGCCAGCGCGCGCTTTGCGCATCTGCATGATGCCGGCCAGCTGGCGCGCGCGGTCTACCGTGACGCCGTGATGACGCGCTGGCATTGCGGCCGCATGGTGCTGGCCGGCGATGCCGCACATGCGATGAGCCCGCAGCTGGGGCAGGGCGTGAACATGGCGCTGCTCGATGCGCTGGCATTGCGCGATGCCGTGCGCGCACATGGCGGGGGAGGCGCTGCATTGCAGGCCTACCAGGCGCAGCGCAGGGCGCACGTTGCGGTCTACCAGCGCTGGAGCCGTTGGCTGACGCCGCTGTTCCAGTCTGATCGCGATGCCTGGGCAAAGGCGCGCGACGTGCTGCTCGGGCCGATGGGGCGCCTGCCGGGTGGGCGTGGCCACATGCTGCGCGTGCTCAGCGGTACGCAGCATGGCTGGTTCGGTTCGCTTGCGCTGGATCCGGCATTTGTCGACGCGTTGGCTGCAGGGGCGCAGATGCCTGGCATCGGCGCGATCACTGCGAATGCGTGAAGCGCGCTGTCACGCGAATTAACGGTTGCCTCACCGTGTATATGCGAGAAGTAGGTTGCACGCGATTGCGCGTCGTCCGTTTTCCTTTCCGTGATTGACATCGCGCGTGGCCCGGGCGGCGCTGCCGTTGCGGCCTGTCGCGGCCCGGACGTGCCGCCTGTTGTTGAAGAGGAGGACGCCATGTGGTTCGCGGTCGAGGAGCTGGAATCGGAAATCTGCAAGCTGCGCGGACTGTTGCAGATGCTGCACGAGGACCAGCCCGACGTACTGGAGGACGTGTTCGAATTCCATGTGGGCAGCTTGATCAGTCATGCATCGCCGGAGCACCACGGACGCATCCGCGCCTGCGCACAGGAGATGCTGGCGGCAATCCAGGCCTTGCCGCGGCGACGTGAAGTTGACACGCCTGAGTTCCAGTTGATGCCGCAGCTGGACATTCGTCCGGCCTGATTCAAGCCACTGGCAGTTCCACCAGGCCGTTTTCCACGCAGGCGATCATCTGTTCGCCGCTGGCGGGAGCAGGCACGATTCCGGCGGTGAACGCGGAAAAGGCCGGCAGGACCGTCATCCGCTCGCGCAGCCAGAAGGCCGGGAAGCGCCGGCGCAATGCGGGCAGTGCGACCTGCGGATGCAGGTGGCCTGCGACCACGTGCCACGCCGGGTCTGCGCACGGTTCATGGCGCAGCAGGAACGGCGCCAGCCGCACCTCCTCGTGGATCTGCACCTGCAGCTGGGCATGCGGTAGCTGCCGGTCATGATTTCCGCGCAGGACATGCACGTCCAGTGCGGTGTTGCGTTCGCGCCAGCCGAGCCATTGCTGGTACCAGGCGGCGCGATGCGCCGGCCCATGCAGGATGTCGCCCAGGATCCACAGTTCGCGGCAGGCGTGCCTGTCCAGCAGACCCTGCAGGCGTTCCAGGTCTTCGCCGGTTCCGCCGCTGGGCAGCGCGATGCCGGCGCGGCGGAACACATCGGCCTTGCCCAGGTGCAGGTCCGCGATCAGCAGCGCCTGCCGCGCCGGCCAGTAGAGTGCGCGTGCGCCCGCCAGGGTCACCGGTTCGCCGGCAAGCAGCAGTGGTATTTCATCGGCCATGGCGACGTTCCAGCTGCTGGGCCGCGCGTTGCACGCGGGTACGCCAGTCCTCGTTGCTGAACTGTCCGCGCAGGCGTTCGGCCCACAGTGGAAAGCCCAGGGGCGTCAGCGATGCAGGGCGCTGCATCGACATGCGTCGCGCGCCGATCCGGACCAGCACCTGGCGCAGCCCCGGCAGGTCAAGGCTGTCATGCAGCACTTCGCGTTCGGCCAGCGCCAGCAGCAGGTGCTCGGGGTCATGCTCGCGCAATACGTCATACAGCAGGCCCGCCGAGGCCTGCAGCTGGCGCAGCGATCGCGGCATGCCCCCCGGCAGGCTGGGTACCAGCAGGCCTGCGACGCGCGCGATGCCACGGAACTGGCGCCGCGCAAGCTCGCCCAGGTTCACCGCCGCACGCAGATCGTCCAGCAGTTGATCGGTGGTGAACAACGCATGCCATTGCGCCGCGTCCAGGTCGATCGCCTGCGCCGGTGCCAGCACCAGGCCGTGATCATTCACGGCATAGCCGATGCTGTTGCGTTGCTGGCGGGTGCAGCGCAGTGCCAACAGGGCGGCCAGCGCCTCGTGCACGTGGCGTCCGGCGAAGGGATAGACGAAGAGGAACTGGCCTTCGCGGCGGCGTACGTCCTCCAGCAGCACGTGGTCCGGGCCGGGAAGCGCCGACACCTGCTGCTGAAGTGCCAGCAGCGGTGCCAGCCAGCGCGCTTCCGCACTGTCGTCGGCGCCTGACAGCACCGACTCCAGTTCGCCGCCGAGTGCCATCGACAGCGGCAGCTGGCCTCCCTGCCAGCGGGGCACGACACCTTCACCGCGCCCTCGTGCCAGCCGCACGAAGGCGGTCATGTCGCGCAGCTGCACCAGCTCCAGCAGGCGCCCGGCGAACTGGAAGCGGTCTCCGCGGCGCAGGCGGCTGGCGAACTGTTCCTCCACGGCGCCGAGGCCGGCCCCGCGCAGGAACTGCACGCGCACGCTGCCATCGCTGCTGATGGTGCCGATCGACAGCCGGTGGCGTAGTGCCTGGCGCCGGTCGTGCATCCGGTAGCGGCCATCGGCGTCCTGCACGACCTTGTGGAAGTCAGGGTACTGGGCCAGGGCCTGGCCCCCCTGCACGATGAAAGTCAGCACGGCCTGCCACTGGTCCTCGGCCAGGGATGCGAACGCATGGGTGCGCCGGACCTGCGCCAGCAGCGCATCCCCGTGGAAGCCACCGGCCAGGGCACGGCTGACCGCATGCTGGGCCAGAACGTCCAGCGACAGCATCGGCGGCCTGCGTGCTTCGACCACGCCTTCGGCCAGTGCGCGACGCACGGCTGCGTACTCGGCCAGTTCCAGCGCATGGCTCGGCACGCAGAGGATCGCGCCACTGGCACCGGGACGATGGCGCGCACGTCCGGCGCGCTGGCGCAGGCGGGCGACGCCCTTCGGGCTGCCCAGCTGCAGTACCTGTTCGACCTCGGGAAAGTCCACGCCGAGGTCGAGGCTGGAGGTGGCGACCACGCAGCGCAGCGTTCCTGCACGCAGCCCGTCCTCCACCTGCTGGCGCAGCGCCGGATCCAGCGAACCGTGGTGCAGCGCAAGCGTGTCGTGTTCCTCGGGCCAGACCGACGCCAGCGCCTGATGCCACAGTTCTGCCTGTGCACGGGTGTTGGTGAAGAGCAGGCTGCTGCGTGCCTGCATCAATGCGTCCAGCACCCGCGGCAGTTGGGCCAGGCCCAGGTGCCCGGCCCAGGGAAAGCGTTCACCGGGTTCGGGCAGCAGGCTGCGCACCGTGGTCGCACGCGGGCGCACGCCCTGCACGATCGGCGCGTCGGGCTGTCCGGGCAGCAGCACGTCGCGCGCCTCATCCAGATTGCCCAGCGTGGCCGACAGCCCCCACAGCTGCAATGCAGGCGCGGCATCGCGCAGCACGGCCAGATTCAACTGCAGCAGGACACCGCGCTTGTTGCCCAGCAGTTCGTGCCATTCGTCCACCACCACGCAGCGCAGCTGGCGCATGCGCGGCAGCGTATCCGGATAGCTCAACAGCAGCGCCAGCGATTCCGGCGTCGTGACCAGTACGTCGATGCGGCCCTCGCGTGCCTGTCGTCGTTCGCGGTTGCTGGCGTCACCGCTGCGCAGGCCGACACGCCATCCAAGCTGCAACCCATCGACCACGGCCTGCAGCGCACGCGCGGTGTCGCTGGCCAACGCGCGCAAGGGCGTCACCCACAGCACCTGCAGCGGGCGTACCGCACTGGCGCGGCGGGGCGAAGGCGGTGGGTCGATCATGGCCTGCAGCAGCGGTCCCCCGAACATCGCCAGTGTCTTGCCGCTGCCTGTGGGCGTGTGCAGCAACCCGGATCCGCCGGCGAGATAGTGCCGCCACATCGCGCGCTGGAACGGCAACGAGCGCCAGCCTTTCGACGCGAACCAGTCTTCCAGCCGGCGTAGTGCCTGGCTGCGGTTCATCGCGCCAGCGCCTGCAGGGTAGCCAGCTGATCGGCCTCGCTGGCTGGCTTGTCGCGGCGCCAGCGCAGGATGCGTGGAAAGCGTACGGCGATACCGGACTTGTGCCGGCTGCTGCGGTTGACCGCCTCGAAGCCCAGTTCGAAGACGTGTTCGGGGCGTACGCTGCGCACCGGGCCAAAGCGCTCGCGGGTATTGGCGCGGATCCAGCGATCAAGCGCGAGGATCTCCTTGTCATCCAGGCCCGAATAGGCCTTGGCCACCGGTACCAGCGTGTCGCCGTCCCAGACGCCGAAGGTGTAGTCGGTGTACAACGTGCTGCGCCGCCCATGGCCAGCCTGCGCGTACAGGAGCACTGCATCGATGGTGAGCGGATCGACCTTCCATTTCCACCAGTCACCGCGGCGTCGCCCGGCCTGGTAGGGTGAGGCACGACATTTCAGCATCAGCCCTTCCACGCCACGTTCGCGTGCCACATCGCGCATCGCCGCCGCCTGCGGCCAGTCTTCGGCGGCAACGTCGGGTGAGAGCTGGATCCGTGCATCACCCAGGGCACCGACGACGTCGGCAAGCCGTGCACGCCGTTCCCGCAACGGCAACTCACGCAGGTCCGCGCCATCGTGTTCCAGCAGGTCATAGGCGAGCACGCGCACCGGCGTGTTGCGCAGGGTAGCCGCACCGGGCTTGCGGCGCTGGATGCGGGTCTGCAGCGCGGTGAATGCACGCGGCAGGTCCGTGGCTTCGTCCCAGGCCAGCAGCTCTCCGTCCAGCACGCAGCCATCGGGAAGCGCCATCGCCGCCTGTTCGATTTCGGGGAAGCGACCATCCAGCCGCTCTTCGCCGCGTGACCACAATGCGACCTCGCCGCGCCGGCGCAGCAGCTGCAGGCGGATGCCATCCCACTTCCATTCCAGCAGCCAATCTTCGATGGGGCCGAGGCGTTCGGCAGGATCGCCTTCCAGTGGCGAGGCGAGGAAGAACGGGTAGGGTTGCTGCCGGTCCAGTGGCAGCTCATCCGGCGACAGCAGCTGGCCCAGCAGTGCGGGCGAGGGCACCCACTCGCCAAGCATGCGCTGGGCGATGCGCGCGATGTCCAGGCCGGACCACTCCGCCAGTGCCTGCTGCACCAGCCGCTGCGAGACGCCGACGCGCAGGGCACCGGTCAGCAGCTTGTTGAACACCAGGCGTTCGCTGCTGCACAGCTGCTGCCAGCCCGCGACGACCGCCGCACGGCGTACCGCTTCGGGCTGGTTGGCCACCGCCAGCAGATGCTGTTCGATCCAATCCGCCAACGCACGGTCGGCGGCCGGCTGGGATGGATCATCCAGCAGCAGGGTCAACGTTTCGGCCAGGTCACCGACCTGCGCATAGCTGTCTTCCACCAGCCATGGCGGCAAGCCGGATTCTTCGGCAATCCAGGCGCGCAGTTCGCCACTGGCGGCGATCTTGCGGCGTGCGCCGCCCACCTTGCCACCGCTGAGCAGGTACAGCGCCCACGCCGCATCGTGCGCGCCTGCCTGGCGGAAGTAATCGATCAATGCGGCACGCTTGTCCAGCGTGGCGGTGCTGCGGTCCAGGCGCTGGTAGAGCGCCGCGAAGGCCTTCATTCCTCGCTCCCGAAATCGGTACGGAAGGCTTCAGCCGCTACGCCGCGCTCTCGCAGGAAGGGAATCAACGCATCGGTATTGCCATGGGTGGCGATCACCCGCTGCGCGCCGGTCTGTTCGATGGTCTGCAGCAGTGCGGGCCAATCGGCGTGATCGGAAATGACGAAGCCACGATCGACGTTGCGGCGACGCCGGTTGCCGCGCAGCTGCATCCAGCCCGAGGCGAAGCCCAGCTGGTAGCGGCCGAAGCGGCGCATCCACGGCGTGCCGGCGGCCGAGGGCGGGGCGAGGATCAACTGGCCGGCGGCATCCGGCTGGCGACCCTGCTCGGCCACCGCCAGCGTCTCCAGCATTGGCACGTTGGCCTGCCGATACACCTCCACACCATTGGCGATGGCACCGTGCAGCCAGGCCGGGCGATCGTCCAGCGGCAGCAGTTCGGCCAGTACCCGCTGCGCCTTGCCCAGTGCATAGCACAGCAGGATGGCAGCTTCGCCGCGCTGTTCGCATTCGCGGCGCCACGCCACGATCTCCGCAGCGACGGTGGGCGTGTCCGGCCAACGATAGATCGGCAGGGCAAAGGTGGCCTCGGTGATGAAGGTATCGCAGGGCACCACTTCGAACGGCGCACAGGTTGGATCAGGCTGGCGCTTGTAGTCGCCGGACGCCACCCAGACCTGCTGCCCGTCGTCGATGCGCACCTGCGAAGACCCCAGTACATGGCCGGCGGGATGCAGCGATACCTGCACCCGGCCCAGGCGGAACGGCACGCCCTCGGCATGCGCCTGCACCGGCACATCGCCCAGGCGCCAGCGCAGGATCGGCAGGCTGCCGTCGCTGCAGTGGTATTCGCCCATGCCCGGGCGTGCGTGATCGCCGTGGCCATGGGTGATGACCGCGCGCGGGACCGGTCGCCAGGGATCGATGTGGAAATCACCGGCGGCGCAGTACAGCCCTTCGGGGCGCAGGACCACCAGATCGTCATTGACTGCCATGCGGTCACTGTGGCCGGCCGCTCGTGCACAGGGTGAGAATCGGCCTGAACACGGGCTTGGCAGGCGATGCGGCACAATCGGACCGCAGATCTCTTGCCGCCAGGACGGACCGGATGAGTGGACCCAGCTTCAGCAGCAATGCGCCCTACGAAACCCATGTGGTGCTGAACCAGCCGCCGTCGTTCGCGGGGCGCCAGTTGTGGACCGATGACGTGGCGCTGATGGAGGCGGTGCAGCGCGAAGGCGCTGGCGGCTTTGCGCCGCGGCTGGCGGTCTATGGCGCGCTGGCGGGTGACGAACTGTACCGGCTCGGCTTCGATGCCAACCGCGATCGGCCGCGCCTGCGCACGCATGATGCGCAGGGCCATCGCATCGATACGGTGGAGTTCCATCCGGCCTATCACCAGTTGATGGGCACAGCGAAATCGCACGGGGTCGCCGGGTTGTCCTGGCACGAGCCGCAACCGGGCGGGCATGTCGCGCGCGCGGTGTTGAGCTACCTGCACCACCAGGCCGAGGCTGGCACCAGTTGCCCGTTGACGATGACCCATGCGGCAGTTGCAGTGCTGCACACGCAGCCGCACCTGGCCGAGTGGGCGCGCAAGGCCGCAGCGCCGGTCTATGACCCGCGCGATGTACCGGTGGCGGACAAGGCCGGCATCACGCTGGGCATGGGCATGACCGAGAAGCAGGGAGGCTCGGATGTGCGTGCCAACAGCACGCGCGCTGAACCGATCGATGGCGAGCGCTATCGCCTGGTCGGTCACAAGTGGTTCTTTTCCGCACCGATGTGCGATGGCTTCCTGGTGCTGGCGCAGGCGCCGGGAGGACTGACCTGCCTGCTGATGCCGCGCCGGCTGGCCGACGGCGACCGCAACGCATTCCGGTTGATGCGCTTGAAGGACAAGCTTGGCGATTGGGCCAATGCCTCCAGCGAAGTCGAGTTCTGCGGGGCGCAGGCGTGGCGCGTGGGCGAGGAGGGACGCGGCGTGGCCACCATCATCGGCATGGTGATGATGACCCGCCTGGACTGCATGCTGGGCGCGGCGGCGGAAATGCGCATGGCGCTGGCGCAGGCGCTGCATCACGCACGTCATCGCCGCACGTTCGGCAAGCTGCTGGTCGAGCACCCGTTGATGACCAATGTGCTGGCCGACCTGGCACTGGAGTCGGAAGCGGCCACAGTGCTGTCGATGCGCATCGCGCGTGCGGTGGACCGGGCCGGCGTGGATGCCAACGAAGCCGCGTTGGCGCGTGTGGGGACGGCGCTGGGCAAGTACTGGTTGTGCAAGCGCGCGCCGGCCTTCGTCAATGAAGCACAGGAATGCCTGGGCGGCGCGGGCTATGTGGAGGAATCGATGCTGCCGCGGCTGTACCGGCAGGCACCGTTGAATTCGATCTGGGAAGGAAGCGGCAACATCCAGTGTCTGGACGTGCTGCGCGCGCTGGCGCGCGAACCGGAGGCGCTGGCGGCGCTGCGCGCTGAACTGGCGGCGGTGGCCGATCGTGATGCGCGCTACGCAGCGGCTTTGCAGCGGTGGGCAGCAGCACCGCCACCGGATGAGTCGCAGGCGCGGCTGTTCTGCGAGCGCACAGTGCTGTTGTTGCAGGCCGCGCTGCTGTTGCGTGCGCAAAGTCCGATGGCAGAGGCGTTCGTGCGCAGCCGGCTGCAAGCAGAGCATGGGCTGGTGTTCGGGACCCTGCCGACGGGCGTGGATCTGTCGGCGATGCTGGTGCGCGCGCTGCCGTAGGAGCGCCCACCACGGAATCAACGGAAAAAACGCAAAGCGAAAAGCAGAAAAGCCGCGGCAGTGCCGCGGCTTTTCCTGTAGCGCCGGGCCCATGCCTGGCTGCCGGTACGCCTCAGTGCTTGGCTTCTTCCTTGGCGGCGTTCGCCTTCGCGTCATTGGCAACATCGCGGGCCTTGTCGGCCACCTTCTGTGCGGCGTTGGCAGTCGCGTCGCTGGCGTGTGCGGCGGCGTCGGTTGCGGCGTCCTTGGCCTTGTCGGCAGCGTTGGCGGTGGCGTCTGCAGCCTTGTCCAGCGCCTGCTGGGTATCGGCGGCGGCCTGCTCGGAGGCTGCTGCGGTCTTGTCGGCGGCGTCACGGGTAGCTTCTGCCGCCTTGTCGACGGCATCGCGGGCAGCCGCGCCGGCGCTGTCAGCGGCCTGCTGCGCGTCCTGCTTGGCCTGTTCGGCTTCCGGGCCCTTGCAGGCGGCCAGGGCCAGCAGCAGGGAGGCGGCCAGCAGGGTGGTGGTGATCGGGCGAATCTTCATGGCGGTCTCCGGTACTGCAATGGATGGGGACGCCAGCCTATTCATGCCGTTGTGAAGGCGGGGTCGCGATGCCCGCGCCGCGAGGTCGCAGTGGCGCAAAGAAAAAGCCGCTGGCGAACCAGCGGCTTTTCCGGAACAGCGTGAAGAAAGAAGTTATTACTTCTTGGCTTCTTCAGCAGCGTCCTTGGCCTGCTCAGCGGTAGCTTCGGCAGCCTTGGCAGCGTCCTTGGCTTCGCCAGCAGCAGCGTCGGTCGCGGCAGCAGCGGTGTTGGCAGCAGCGTCGGTCGCAGCGTCAGCAGCGGTGGCGGCGGTGTTGGCAGCCTGCTGGGCAGCGTCGGCGGTCTGGGCGCCGGCAGCGGCGGCCTGGTCGGCAGCAGCCTGGGCTTCGGTGGCGGCTTCGTTGGCCGAAGCAGCGGCGTCCTGGGCAGCTTCCTGCTTCGAGCAGGCGGCCAGGGCCAGAGCCAGGGACATCGCGACCAGCAGCTTGTTGATGCTCATTGTGTAAATCCTCGTCGTTAGAATTAGGCAACGCGCATGCTGCGCGCCGACAACATGATGACAAGCCAAGATTGGGTGTCAAGCGATCCCGCATTCATTTTTGCGAAATCATCGTTAAATCTTTTTAAATCAATTCGATGGCGATTGCCGTTGCTTCGCCGCCACCGATGCACAGGGTGGCAATGCCGCGCTTGCCACCGCGCGTGCGCAGGGCGTTGACCAGGGTCACCACCAGGCGTGCACCGGAGGCACCGATGGGATGACCCAGCGCGCAGGCACCGCCATTCACGTTCAGCTTGTCGTGCGGGATGCCCAGCTCACGCATCGGCGCCATTGCCACCACGGCAAAGGCCTCGTTGATCTCGAACAGGTCGATCTGGTCCAGCGACCAGCCGGTCTTGGCCAGCAGCGTGTGGATCGCGCCGATCGGGGCGGTGGTGAACCACTCCGGTTCCTGCGAATGGGTGGCGTGGCCGACGATGCGGGCCAGCGGAGTGATGCCACGGGCGGCCGCGTCTTCCTCGGTCAGCAGGACCACCGCGGCGGCGCCGTCGGAGATGCTGGAGGAACTGGCGGCGGTGACGCTGCCGTCCTTCTTGAAGGCCGGACGCAGGGTCGGGATCTTGGCGATATCCGAGCGCCCCGGCTGCTCGTCGGTGGCGACCTCGACGTCACCCTTGCGGGTGGCCACCTTCACCGGGACGATCTCGTCGGCGAACGCACCGTTGGCCTGTGCGGCCTGCGCGCGCTTGACCGATTCGATCGCGTAGGCGTCCTGCTCCTCGCGGCTGAACTGGTACTTGTCCACGGCGCATTCGGCGAATTCGCCCATGGCCTTGCCGTCATAGGCGTTGACCAGGCCGTCGTGGGCCATGTGGTCGACCGCCTGGAAGTTGCCGAAGCGGTTGCCGGTACGGGAGTTCGGCAGCAGGTGCGGGGCGTTGGACATCGATTCCATGCCACCGGCGACCACGATGCTGGCCGAACCGGCCTTGATCAGGTCATGGCCGAGCATGATGGTCTTCATGCCCGAGCCGCACACCTTGTTGAGGGTGGTGGCGCCGGTCGACAGCGGAATGCCGGCGGCGATCGCCGCCTGGCGGGCGGGCGCCTGGCCGAGGTTGGCCGGCAGCACGCAGCCCATGAGGACCTCGGAGACGTCGCTGGCCGGTACGCCCGACTGTTCCAGGGCGGCAGCGATGGCGGCCGCGCCGAGGGTGGGGGTCGGCACGCCGTTGAACTGGCCGAGGAAGGAGCCGATGGCGGTGCGCTTGGCGGCGGCGATGACGATGTTGGACATGGCAATCTCGTTGATGCGTAAGCAATGTTCGGAAAGGAGACCGCGGACGTTGGAAGCGCCCCGGTTTCCCGGCAGACTGCGTGGGGGTCGGCCCAAGTATAGAGGGTCGGGGAGGGCCGCCGCTGGGCGGCACCGCACGCCTGCCGGGATGTAGGCAGGTCAACGTTCATGGGAAGGAATCGATGGAACGCACGACGATGGTTAGGTCCGCGCTGGCAACGGCGCTGGCGATGGCAATGACGGCATGTGGCGGCGGCGGAGGCGGCGGCAATGTCCGCATCGATCCCCCTCCGACCACCCCCACACCCCCAACGACGCCCCCTCCGACGGCACCGCCTCCGGCCAAGCCGCAGGAACCGGCCTTCGACGCGCACCTGTCAGTGACCAATGCGCGTGCCGCACAGGCCGCCGGCCTGACCGGGCAGGGCGTGCGCATCGGCATCGTCGACTCGGGCGTGCAGCGCAACGCAGCGGCATTGAACGGGCGGGTGGTGGGCAACCTCAACTACATCGATCCGGCGCGCAACAACCTGCTGGTGGACGACGTGGTGGGCCACGGCACGGCGGTAGCCAGCCTGGCCGCCGGCGCGCCGGTGGGAACCTGGCCGGGCGGCATCGCCCCCGGTGCGCAGATCGTTTCGGCGCGGATCATCGCCGACAAGCCGCCTGTCGATGACGGCAGCGGCAAGGGCAATTCCTTCAGCGGTCCGCTGGGCGTGGCGCAGGTCCACCAGGACCTGATCAGCTACAACGTGAAGGTGATGAACAACTCGTGGGGCGGCCTGTACTGGACCGACCTGCCGACCACCGCGCAGGTGGCGGCCGAGTACCGTCCGTTCGTCATCAACCATGGCGGCCTGGTGGTGTTCGCGGCCGGCAACGATGCGCGCACCGAACCGAGCAGCCTGGCCGCCCTGCCCAGCCAGCTGGGCGTTGCCGGCTCGCTGCCGGCGGCCGACCTGGAGCGCGGTTGGCTGGTGGCGACCGCAGTGGATCCCTATGCACCGGGCACGCTGGCCAGCTACGCCAATGCCTGCGGGCAGGCGGCGCGCTATTGCCTGGCGGCGCCGGGCAGCGCGGTCTATCCCGATGCCAATGGCAGCACCTACTACTGGAACTACGGGACGTCCTTCGCCGCCCCGTTGATCTCCGGCGCCGCCGCGCTGGTCTGGCAGCGCTACCCGTACTTCGACAACAACCTGGTGCGGCAGACCCTGCTGGGCACGGCCAAGGACATCGGCGCGCCCGGCGTGGATGCGGTGTTCGGCTACGGCCTGCTCGACATCTCGCGGGCGATCAAGGGCCCGGGCCGCTTCGACTGGGGTGATGTAGTGGCCAATGTCGATGCGCCATCGAGCGGCTCGCTGTGGAGCAACGACATCGTCGGCAGCGGCGGCCTGGTCAAGCAGGGCGGGGGCACCCTGGTGCTCGCAGGCAACAACAGCTACAGCGGCGCCACCCGCATCGAACGCGGCATCCTGTCGCTGCAGAACGGCGGTGTCATCCGTTCCAACGTGACCATCCTCGGCCAGCCCGACCCGGATTCGACCGGCCTGCAGTTCAATGGCGGCACGCCGCGCGTGATCGGCAACGTGGTCAACGGCAGCAGCGTGTTCCTGACCACCGGCAGCACCACCGGCACCATCGAGGGCAACTACACGCAGCAGGCGGGTGGCCAGTTGATGATCGCGCTCGGTGCCAATGCGCTGCAGGTGACCGGCACGGCCTCGATCAATGGTGGCGTGCGCGTGCATGGCTTCGTCTCCGGCTACGTGCCGCAGAACGGCAGCCGCCAGGACGTGGTCCATGCGGCCGGTGGCCTGAGCGGCACCTTCAGCAGCCCGGCCTCCTCCAGCGGCCTGCAGGGCCTGTCGCTGCTGCAGAGCAGCTATGGCTATGACAGCAACACTGCCTGGTTGAACCTGACCCAGGTGAGCGTGACGGCGGCGGCGACCGGGCTCGCGGCCTCGGCGCAGTCCGCGGCGCAACGACTGGAAGGTGCGTTCAGCGCACTCGATGGCAGTCCTGCGCTGCAGGGCTCGGCCTTCGGCACGGCGGCCGGTGCGCTGCAGTGGACCGGCGGTGGCAGCGAGGGCCTGGCAGCCAGCCTGCAGAGCCTGTCCGGGCAGGCGCATGCGCGGGCCGAGTCGGCCACCTTCGACAGCATCGACATGTCGCGCCGTGCGATCGCCGAGCGCTTCGATCGCGTGCAGGCGGCGCCGCGCCTGCGCGGGGCCTGGCAGAGCGCGCTCGGTGAGGCCGGGCAGGGCAGTTTTGCCGGCAATGCCGCCGACAGCCGTGGCTGGATGGCCGGCCAGGACCTGCCGCTGGGCAGCAATGGGCTGATGGGCGTGGCCTTTGGCGAGACCCGCAGCAATGGTGGCAGCAGCTTCGGCGGCGATCGTGGGCGTGATCGCCAGGCGCAGGCACAGTTGTACGCCGGTTGGAACCTGGGCCGGGGCTATGCGCTGGCGCAGGTCGGCAGCGGCCAGTTCACCCGTGCGCTGGATCGCCAGTTGCTGCTGGGTGCCGGTGCCTATGGTGTTTCCGCACGTTACGGCGGACGCTTCAGCAGTGCCAGCGTCGAAGGCGGCTATCGTTTTGGCCGCGCGGGCGCGTCGTTGACACCGTATCTGGGTGCCAGCACCACGCGCGTGGATACCGATGCCTTCAATGAGCTGGGTGGTTTCGGCTTCGGCCTGCGTGGCGACGCCAACCGCGTGCAGCGCAGCAAGATGCTGGCCGGTATCCGCGGCGAGCGCGGCTGGGGGCGCTGGACGCTGCGCGGGCACGCCGAGTGGCAGCAACGGCTCGACGGTGCCGATGCGGACTGGCAGGCCAGCTTCGTTGGTGTCGATGCCTGGGCACCCCTGGCGGGATGGGACGCACCGCGTGGCAGTGCGCTGTTCGGCGTGGCGCTGGAGTCGTGGTGGGGCCGCAATGGCCGCCTGAGCCTGGGCTTCGACCAGCGCGTCGGTGGCGAGGGCGCGCGCCAGGCGGCGCTGCGCTACAGCACCGGGTTCTGAGCGGGAGGTCGCGCCGGGACGTCAGCTCCGGCGCGACATCGGCAGGCTCAGCCGCCGCGCAGGTTGCCCAGGCGCGGGGTGCTGCGGCCCAGCGGCATCTTCAGCTTGCCGATCGACAGGATGCGGCTTTCGGCGATGCGGTCGGCCGCACGCTGCGGCGCGATGTTCTCGCGCTGCGACAGTTCGAAGATGCGGGTGAGGTTGTGATAGATGCTGCGGATCAGGCGCATCGCGCGTTCGCGGTTGTAGCCATCGATCTCCAGCGACACGTTCATCACGCCGCCAGCGTTGACCGCATAGTCCGGCGCATACAGGATGCCGCGCGCGTGCAGTTCATCGCCGATTTCCAGGCTCGACAGCTGGTTGTTGGCGGTACCGCAGATGATCTTGGCCTTGATCCGCGGCAGGGTGTCGGCGTTGATGGCGCCTTCCAGCGCGCACGGTGCGAACACGTCGGCGTTCACTTCGTGGATCTCGTCGGGCTTGACCGCTTCGGCGCCGAAATCGCTGACCGCGCGATCAACCAGTGCGCTGTCCAGGTCGGTGACATACAGCTTGGCACCGCGGTCGCGCAGCAGTTTCACCAGCTCCATGCCGATGTGGCCCAGGCCCTGCACCGCGATGCTGGTCTTGCCCACTTCCTCGTGGCCGAACTTGAAGCGCATCGCCGCCATCAGCGCCTGCAGCGCACCGTAGGCGGTGAACGGGGCCGGATCGCCGGAGCCGCCATGGACCTGGTGCACGCCGGTCACGAACTGGCTCTCCAGGTAGATGTTCTCCATGTCGTTGACGTCGGTGCCGACGTCTTCGGCGGTGATGTAGCGGCCGCCCAGCGAGTCGACGTAACGGCCGAAGGCGCGGAACAGCACCTCGGTCTTGTCCACCTTCGGGTCGCCGATGATCACCGCCTTGCCGCCACCGACGTTGAGGCCGGCCAGCGCATTCTTGTAGGTCATCGTCCGGCTCAGCCGCAGCACGTCGGCCAGTGCCTCGTCGGTGCTGGCGTAGGGGCGCATGCGCACGCCGCCCAGGGCCGGGCCCAGGGTGGTGTTGTGAATGGCGATGATCGCCTTCAGGCCGGCATCGTGGTTGTGGCAGAACACCACTTGTTCGTGGCCGGTGGTGGCGAGGGTTTCGAATAGCATGGCGTCTCCGATGGCGCGAACAGCGGCGAACTGCAGCGAACGGCCAGTGAACGATAGGGTCCCAAAACAAAAAAAGCGACGTCGTCATGGCTGGGGGACGGGTCGCGCGGCGCCATTCTAGTCCATTCGCCCGGCCGTTGCCGTCGACGTCGGCGGCCGTCAGGTTAAAGAAGATGAAAGTGCGGCCGATGCTGCGACGACGGCGGGTGGCCGGATGGGCGTGAAGAGGCAGGGCGGTCAGTGACGGCAAGGGCATCACAACGACAGGGCGGGCGGCGATGACAGCGGCATGGTGGCGATCGCTGCGCGGCTGGCTGACACGTTCGACCGGGACGGCACCGGCGCGGCTGGTTGCCGCATCCCGCCAGGCGGTGGCCGCCGCAGCCGCAAGCCTGCAGGGCGAGGCGCTGCCGTCGCCGGAGATCGCCGCTCACCTGCAACGCGGGCTGCATGCGCTTGCGTTGTACCCACGGCTGGCCGGCGAGCCAACGCCGGTGCAGGACCCAGGCCTGGGCGAGGCGGTGGCGCGCGCGCTGCAGGACCGCGACTGGGCGGCCAGGCAGCTGCCCCGCCGGCCGCAGCTGCTGCCGCAGCTGATCCAGACCGTCAACGACGATGCCGCCTCGGCCCGGGTGATGGCCGCGATCATCGGCCAGGACCCGGTGCTGACCGGCAACCTGCTGCGCATCGCCAACAGCCCGGCCTACAAGGTCCACGAGCGCCCGGTAGAGAGCCTGCAGCGGGCGGTGACCCTGGTCGGCACCGAGGGCGTGCGCCAGATCATCAGTGCGGTACTGGTACAGCCGGTGATGCAGGTGCAATGCGAGGTGTTCCCGCAGTTCAGCGCGATCATCTGGGAGCACGCACTGCTGGCATCGCGTGCAGCGGCCGACCACGCACGCACGGTCACCTTCGGCGATGCCTTCGCCGCGCAGTGGCTGGGCCTGGTGCAGGGGCTGGGTGCGGCGCTGGTGATGCGCCAGCTGCTGCAGGAGGCACAGGCCCGTGGCGAGCCCGTGGAACCGGCGTTGGCCCTGCAGCTGTTGCAGCAGTGGTCGTTGCCACTTGCGCAGCGGGTCGCTGCCGCATGGGAGTTGCCTGAGCCGGTTCACCAGGCCTTGGCGGTGGATGCGGAAGGACCGTTGGCCGACAGCCTGCGCCTGGCCAGCGCGGCCGCAGCGGCCAGCCTGTTGTGCCGCCATGGGCATGCCAGCCAGAGCCGCATGCTGGCCCTGCTGGAGCAGCTGCCTTCGGCACCGCCGCATGCATTGCGCTGGATCTGGCGGCGCCTGCATGGGCGCAACGTGGAAACGCTGGATGAGGCCGGACAGGATGAGGCCGCTCCGGCGTCCTGAGCGCTACAGCTGCGATTCCACCGGCAGCCAGCTGATCACCCGCGACAACCAGCGCTTGCGCGCCGTTGCCCCTGGCTCGGCCTCCACCCAGTGGGGGGGCGGTTCGCGCTCCAGCCAGCGCAACCGGCGGCGGTCGTCCAGTGCCAGCCACCAGCTGTGCCTGGGGTCAGCCAGGCGCAGGTATTCGTCCCGCAGTTGTGTACCCAGCACCGGATCGTCGAACAGCACACCCATTTCAGTGTTCAGGTAGGCCGAGCGCGGGTCCAGGTTGAAGGAGCCGACGAAACCGCGGCGGTCATCGATCAGGAATGCCTTGGTGTGCAGGCTCGCGCCGCTGCTGCCGAACACGCCGGCATCGCCCGACTGACCCTGTGCCTTCAGCTCGTACAGGTGGACGCCGGCTTCCAGCAGTGGCACGCGGTAGCCCATGTAGCCCCCGTGCACGGCGGCGACGTCGTTGGCGGCCAGCGAGTTGGTGACCACGCCCACCTGCACGCCCCGCCCGGCCATTGCCGAAAAGCCATCGAGGCCCTCGTTGCCGGGCACGAAGTAGGGCGAGATCAACAGGGCCTTGTGCCGGGCGGCCTGCAGCTCGCTGATCAGGGTCGACACCAGCCAGGTGGCGCGATCATCCCTGCGGTGCTTCATCGGCGGGTCCGACACGATGCGCACGGCACCGCTCCAGTGCAACGGCTCGGGGCTCGGGCGCTGCCGCTGGCGTGATTCGGCCACGCGCGCAAGGTAGGGGCGGGCCACGTCCCGCTGCGCCTCGTGGTCCGATTCGCGCACCAGCAGGCGCAGTTGTGCGTCGGTATGGAAGGCAAGCGCGGATACCGGGATGGCGGTTTCGCTGTTCCAGTAGTCGTCGAAGATCCGGTTGGCCTGCTCCACGGCGGGGCCGGCGACCAGCAGGTCCAGATCCTGGAAGTTCACGTCGGTGCGCGCGCTGAAGTACTCCTCGCCGATGTTGCGGCCACCGACGATCGCGACGCGGCCATCGGCGATCCAGCTCTTGTTGTGCATGCGGTGGTTCACGCTGAAGAAGCGCTGCACCATCTCCACCATGCGCAGGATGCCGGTCCGGTTGCGGAACGGGTTGTACAGGCGGATCTCGATGTTCGGATGGGCATCGAGCGCCATCATCAGCGCGTCCTTGTCCTTGGCATTCATGTCATCGAGCAGGATGCGCACGCGCACGCCGCGCTCGGCGGCGTCGTACAGCGCCTTGGCCATCAGGTGGCCGATCAGGTCGTCGTGCCAGATGTAGTACTGCAGGTCCAGGCTGCGGCCGGCCTGGGTGGTGATCATCGCGCGGGCGGCGAAGGCATCCATGCCATCGCTGAGGAAGGCCACGCCCGACTGGCCGGGATGGGCCGCCTGCAGCCGCACGATCTGCTGGTCGATGCGGGTCTGTGCCGGCTGCAGCGGCAGCACGTGCGAAGGCGCGCCATGCGCCTGCGGCGTGAGATGGTCGGCCAGCAGCAGCCCGGACAGGACCAGCAGCACCAGCACGGCGAGGATGATCGCAGCAACACGCAGCAGGCGTCGCCACAGCGGCTTGGGCAGGCTCATGCCCCGATGGTAGAGCCACGCCATGCGTGAAGGAATGCCTGCAGGATCGACCGGGGGTCAGAGCCCCCTGCCTTCGGCACGGGATCCGACCCCCGGATCCCTCTCCACGGGAAAGGGCCCTGACCCGCACACCTCAGAACCGCTCGTCGCTGCCCAGGTAGCGCCACTGCCCCGGCGGCAGCGGCCCCAGCGCCACGCGTCCGATACGCAGGCGGCGCACGGCCGTGACCTGCAGGCCGGCGGCGCTGACCGCCACACGCAGCCCCTTGGCCGTCAGGCCCTTGCCGGCGAAGCGCAGGCGCTGCTCGCTCTGCCAGCTGACCTTGGCGCCGCCCGATTCCTGCTGCAGCCGCGCCATCAGCCACGGCCCGCGCTCGGGACCGCCTTCGGCCACTTCGATCAGGTATTCCTGCTCGGTACGGCCCAGGTTGCGCTGCAGGTGGGCCAGCGTGGCCGGATCCTGGCTGACCACCACCAGCCCGCTGTCGCTGGCCGGCAGCGAGGCGGCCAGCTGCAGGCCGTGGAAGTGACGCTGCAACGGGCGGATGTCGCTGGCATCAAGTTCGCTGCGGCTGTCACTGCTGACCAGGGCACACAGGGTTTCGGCGGCGACACCGGCCGGCTTGTGCAGCAGCATGCTGACCCGCTCGGCCTTTTCATCGCTGGCCTGTTCGGCCACCACGATCACCGCGCTGTCATCGACCGGGCGCTGCGGCTGTTCCACCACGTCGCCGTTGACCGTGACCCAGCCGCCTTCGATGTAGCGCCGCGCTTCGCCGCGCGGGATGCCGAGCAGGGCGGACAGGCGTTTGTCGAGACGGATCGGTTCCATGGCAGGCAGGTCGGGCAGGGGGCGCGCAGTGTAGCTGCTGCGGCCGGTCAGCGCTGGCCGCGGTTGGCCAGCTCGGTCAGGTACAGGCGGGTATCGAACTCCAGCTGCAGGTAGTCCGGCTCCATGTGCTGGCACAGCTGGTAGAAGGCCTTGTTGTGGTCGGCTTCCTTCAGGTGGGCCAGCTCATGCACCACGATCATGCGCAGGAACGCCGCGGGTGCCTGGCGGAACACGGTCGCGATGCGGATCTCGCGGCTGGCCTTGAGGCGGCCGCCGTGCACGCGGGAGATGGCGGTGTGGGTGCCCAGCGCGTGCTTGATCACTTCCAGCGTATTGTCGTAGCAGACCTTGTTGAGCGGCACCGACTTGCGCAGGTAACGGTCCTTCAGCTCCTGGGTGTACTCGTACAGCTGCCGGTCGCTGCGCACCTCGTGCGGGTCGGGGTAGCGCTGCTGCAGCCAGGGGCCGAGCCTGCCCTGCGCCAGCAGCTCGCTGACCTGGGCAACCAGGGGTTCGGGATAACCGGTGAGGTACTTCAGGACTGCCATGCAGGGCCGGCGGGGCGTCGGTAGAATGGGGCATCCAAGATTACACGCGGTACGCACCGACCATGGCAAAGCCCAACGCGCTGCAGGAACAATTGCTCAAGGCCGGCCTGGCCAAGAAGTCGCAGGCCAGCGCCGCCGCACGCGAGCAGGCCAAGGCCCGCCAGGGCAAGGCCGAATCGACCTCGGCCGAGGTCCAGCGCGAGGCTGAACGTGCCCGCGCCGAGAAGGTCGAGCGCGACCGCGCACTGGCCGCCGAACGCAATGCCCAGGCCAGGCAGGCTGAACAGAAGGCCCAGGCCAGGCAGATCATCACGGCCCATGCCGTAACCCACAAGGGCGACGACGAGTACCGCTTCAGCGATGGCGCGGCGATCCGTACCCTGCTGATCGACCCCAAGCTGCGCAAGGCGCTGTCGGTGGGCGTGCTGGTCATCGTCGCCCACGGCGAGGGCTATGCGTTGCTGCCCCGCGCCGCCGCCGAAAAGGTGCGTGAACGCGCACCCGAAGCAATCATCGTCGACCACGGCCAGCCGGGCTCGACCGCCGAGATCTCCACCGGCAACGCAGAGGACGACGCCTATTACGCGCAGTTCCAGGTGCCCGACGACCTGGTCTGGTAAGCAAAAAGGGGACGGAGGGGATTAAGTCGCAATCGGCCTGATCGGATCCGTCGGCGTTCTGTTTGGCATCCTGAAGAGCAGCCGAGCATGGCTCGGCTCCACATGAAGGCCTTCCCTTTTGCCGGGGTGTATCGTCCCCATATCGGGCGACACACCTGCGGAGGATAGCCATGGCCACCGGTTGGGCAGGAGACGGCGCGGTCCAGGACCAGATCGACGCCACTGTCGATGATGCGATCGCCCGCGCGCGGCGACAGCTGCGCGACGGCCCCGGCCTGGACCACTGTGAGGAATGCGACGCGCCGATCCCGTTGGCGCGGCGCCAGGCTGTGCCTGGTGTGCGGTTGTGCGTTGCGTGCCAGCAGGCGCGGGACGACGAAGACCAGGCGCATGCCGGGTACAACCGGCGTGGCAGCAAGGACAGCCAGCTGAGGTAAACGGGTGTTTTATTGCAGGGCTGCGCCCTGCACCTGCTGAAGCAACGTCAACATCAAAGGCGCCATCCATGGCGCTCACTGATCTGGCCCCCCTCAACCGGACCCACCCCGCCTTCGACAGATTTCCGCGATCTGTTGGAACCTGCTGCTGATGGTGGGTGCCGACCGTTGGTCGGCACGGGGTCGGATCCAATTTTGACTATCGATATCTGACAGATGTGCCGACCAACGGTCGGCACCCACCAACAGCGCGCGGAATCTGTCAGAGGTGGGGCGGTGTGGGTGGGCAGGACCGTTGGCGCCATGGATGGCGCCATCGAGCCCCCATGGGTGAGGGCGCTTTGCTTGCGAAGCACTGCTTCGCAAGCGCCCGAACGCACAGCCGCCAGCGGCTGGGCCGGCCCCCGGAGGGGGGTTTACGGCGTGTCCTGACCACCCACACCGCCCCGCCATCCCACGGAATGCCGCTCTTGATCTTGCTTCGGCTTCGGCTTCGGCCTCTGCAGGTGCAGGGCGCAGCCCTGCCGAAAACTCCACCCTCAACCGTCGCCCTGGATGCCGCCGGGGGCCTGCGCCGGGTCGCGCCAGCGCCGTACCGTGCGCTGGAAGAACAGGTTGTTCGGCAGCTGCAGCACTGTGCCCTCGTGGCCCTCGCCGGTCTCCTGCAGCGTGGTGTAGATCAGGTTCACGTCGATCACCCGGCCCTTCAGGCCCGGCTTCTCGCCGTTCTCCAGCACCTCGATGTAGTCGTGCAGGCGGAACGGGCGGGTGGTGAAGATCAGCAGCGTGCAGAAGATGTTGGACAGCACGCTCCAGGCCGCGAAGAAGGCCACTGCGCCCACGGCCGCGAAGCCGGTGAACGCGGTCCACAGCACCGAGGGCTTCGCGCCGAGCAGGCTGAGGATGTACAGCAGGGCACTGAAATAGACCACGAAACTGGTGATCCGGCGCGCGCCCATCACCATCTCGGGCGGCAACGTGTAGTGCTCGGCGAAGCGGCGGATCAGGCGCCGGGCGAGCACGCGCAGGAGCCACGCGACCAGAAGCACCACTACGATCTGCAGGGCGACGCCGGCGTAGTTCAACCACGGGTGGGTCCAGGGCGGCAGGTGATCCTTCAGCGACAACATCATGGGGCGACAACAGGTTGCAATAACGACCTTCGATGTTACCCGGCGTGTGCCGGGGATTCGACCGCCGGGGCCCAGGCCAGGCACACCAGCGCCTGGCGGTGCTGTTGCAGGCAGGCACGGCCGTTACCGGGGTGCAGCTGCAGCGACAGGCCCAGCGCCTGCAGCACGACGCAGGCGGCGATCACCAGCAGGGCGGCGCAGGTTGGGCTGGACATGGCAGGACTCCTGGACGGCAATTTCGCGAAGGACCTTCCATGGATGCAGCAGGTGTTGAAAAGGTTGCACGGCAGTGATCGTCGTCCGGCTCTAAACCTTTTCCCGGGCCGCCGCATCCAAGCGATATGCTCGACACCACCATGCCCGCGCCGCCTGCCGCCCACGACGCCGTCGATGAACCCGCCCTGGTGCGGGCGGCCGCCGCCGGCGATACCTCGGCCTATGAACTGCTGTACCGGCGGCATGCACCGCGTGTGTTCGCCGTGCTGTGGCGGCTGTGCGGGGGCCAGCAGGCGCGTGCCGAAGACGCCTTGCAGGAAGCCTTCCTGCAGGCGTGGAAGGCGCTGCCGGGGTTCCGTTTCGAGAGCAGCCTGTCGACCTGGCTGCATCGCCTGGGCGTCAACGCTGCGCTGATGGAACTGCGTGGGCGCGCCGCCGGGCAGGACCACGACAGTCTTGATGATGTGGACGGAGGACTGCAGGAACTGGCCGTACACGACCGCTGCGCCGGTACCGAGCGCGACCTGGAGCGCGCGCTGGCGACGCTGCCGCCGAGGGCGCGCGCGGTACTGGTGCTGCATGACATCGAAGGCTGGAAACACCAGGAGATCGCCGCGCAGCTGCAGATGGCCGTCGGCAGCTCCAAGGCACAGTTGCATCGTGCGCGCGGCCTGTTGCGCGCACGGCTGGGAGACATGACATGAGTACACACGAACACGATTCCGACCACGATCTGGTGGCCCGACTGCGCGCGCTGCCATCCGAACGCGGCCTGCCCGCCGATGGCTGGGCGCGGTTGTCGGCGCAGCTGCCGCCGCGTGAACCACAGGCGGCGCCTGCGCCGACCGGCAACGTGGTGGTGCTGCCGGGGCGTTCGCGCCGGCGCTGGTGGTTGCCGGTGGGGGCCGCACTGGCCGCAAGCCTGGCGCTCTACGCGGTGGCGCCGTGGCGCCATGCGCAACCGGACGCGCCGGTGCCGTCTACCCTGCAACTGCAGGCCGCGGCGATGACCGAGCAGTACCAGCAGGCAGTGGCCTCGTTGCCCGCAGGCCGGGCGCCGGAATGGCAGCCGGCGCTGCACGAACTCGATGAGAGCGCGGCACAGATCCGGGCCGCGCTGGCGCAGGATCCACGCGCGCCGCATCTGCTTGGCCAGCTCAAGCGCACCTATGCGTTGCGGCTGGAATTGACCCGGCAGGCGGCCTATGCCGCCGAGTCCGGCCTGACGACCTGAGGAGACCCCCGATGACACGAACCCTGATGACCTGCTGCGCCGCGCTGTTGCTGCTGCCCGCGGTGGCCCTGGCTGACACCCGGATCGACGAGCGCCACAACCTGGCCGCCGGCGGCCGCATCGAACTGAGCAACGTGGCCGGCAAAGTGAGCGTGCGTGGCTGGGACCGCAACGACGTGCAGCTCACCGGTACGCTGAGCGATGGCCTGCAGCTGCGCCAGGAGAAGAGTGCCAACCGCGTGCGCTGGGAGATCGAGTATCCGCGTCGCAACAACAACGGCGGCGCGACGCTGGTGCTGAACGTGCCGCGCTCGGTGGAACTGCTGCTGAGTACGGTCAGTGCCAGCCAGGACATCAGCGGCATCGATGTGCGCCGCCTGCAGGCCGACACGGTCAGCGGCAGCCTGAGCGCCTCCGGTCGCAGCGGCGACAGCAAGCTCAATACGGTCAGCGGCGGTGTCATCGCGCGCCTGCAGACGCCGAAGCTGGACGTGAACACGGTCAGTGGCCGCATCGAAGCCGGCGGCGGCGTGTCCGGTGACATCGGTGCACAGACGGTATCCGGCCGGGTCGAGGTCGATGCCGGGCGGGTGCAGCGGCTGGCGGTGGAAACCGTGTCGGGCAGCATCGACCTGTCGGCGGCCGGGCTGGCGCCGGGGGGCCGTATCAATGTCGAATCGGTGAGCGCGTCGGTCAACCTGCGCCTGCCACGCACGGTTTCGGCGCAGCTGTCGGTGAACAGCTTCAGCGGGTCGATCAACAGCGACGCCGGCCAGGTGGAACGGCCGCGCTACGGCCCCGGCAGCCATCTCGATACTCGGCTCGGCAATGGCGACGGTGACATCCGCATCCAGTCGCATTCGGGCAGTGTGCGGGTACGCCTGGATCGCTGAGCGCGGTCCGGCAGGCCGCGGCGGCAGCGCCGCCGCGGTCGGAGCTGGGTCAGCTGGCTTTCTTCAGCGCCCAGGTAGTGCCGAGGACTTCGATCTTGCCACCGGCCTTGCGGAACGCTGCCAGGTCCGAAGCGATCGAATCGCTGCTGACCACGGTGCTGGCGGCCGCGCCCTTGCGTTCGCTGCGGATGCTGTTGCTGGCCTTCGCGGGGGTCTTTGCCTTGCGGGGCATGGTTGCTCCTGTCAGGTGGAAGGGGAGGAAAGCGCCCAGGCATCGGCCTGGCGCAGGTAGTCCTGCCGCTCGCGGCGGCAGTCATCGCCGCCCATCGAGAACTGGCGGCAGATCGCCGGGCGCTGCGAATAGATCGTGCAGCGCAGGTGATAGGGATCGATCGCCGCGCACCAGCCTTCCTCGTTGCGCGCCATCACGGCACGGCCGTGGGTGTCGCGTGACAGGAACTGGCCGGGCACGTGGTCGCCGGGCTGCAGCAGCACGGGCAACCGGCAACAGACCGCGTCACAACGGCGGCAGTCGATGGGTGCAGGTGCTGCGTCAGGTTGTAAGGCCTCAGGGGCCTGGCGGGTGCCCAAAGCGGGTCTCAATGGCGGCTCAGGTGCTGCGCGGACCATGAACGAGCCAGGAAGGCATGGCCGCTAGGCCCGCTGGGCGGGCCAGGCTGCACCGTGGACACACACCGGCATGGCCGGTGGAAGGGGCAGCAGGGTTCTAGCCGACCAAGAGTAACTTAGACCGCGTAACGTTTTGTTAATCCTGGCTGGCTGCCGCCAGCGCAAGGCCCTGGACCACGCCCAGCGAGGGCTCGCCGTGGACCATGCGGGCGCCCGGGAAGGCGGCCGCCACCGCCTGGCGCAGGTAGCCGGCGCGGGACATGCCACCGGTCAGGAACACGGCATCCGGGTCGCCGCCGATGTCGCTGCGGACCTGGGCCAGCAGCTCGCGGATCTGCTCCAGGTAGCCATGGGCGGCGGCGGCCAGGCCGTCGGCGCTGCTGTCGGCATGCAGGTCGCGGGCGATGTAGTCCAGCGTGCTGCGGTGCTCGCTGGCAGCGCTGAGGGCGATCTTGGCGCGTTCGACGTCACGGTACAGGCGGGCGGTGTTGCCGGTGTCCTGCAGGGCCTGCAGGCGGTCGCCCCAGGGCGCGTCGACATGGTCGTACTTGTGCAGGCGGAAGTCGCGCTGGCGGGTCATGTCCTGCACGGTGGCCGCTTCCACGTAGTGGTGGGCCGGCACGCGGGTGATGCCGCGGCCGAACAGCGGCATGTAGCTGGACAGGCTCAGCGCCAGATCGATGTCGGTACCGCCGCGGGCGATACCCCAGGCGCGGTGGATGCGCGGGGCGTCGTCGCCGCCGACTTCGGCATGGGCGATGTCGGTGGTGCCGCCGCCGATATCGACGATCACCGCCTGGTGCCGCTCGCGGCTTTCGGCGTGGTAATGCATGGCCGCCGCGGCTGGCTCCTCGAGGAAATCAACCTGGTCGAAGCCGGCCTGGGTGGCCGCTTCACGCAGGATGTCCAGCGCCTGGTCGTTGCCGGCTGCGCCGATCGAACTGCGGAACTGCACCGGGCGCCCGAGCAGGGCGGCGCGCAGCGGCCGGCCGAGCTGGGCACTGGCGGTCAGGCGGATGTGTTCGAGGATGTGCGCGGCGATGCCGGTGATGGTCTGCTTCGCGCGCGGGTGCAGGTTGTAGCCGAGCATCGACTTCGGGCTCTGCACCAGGTTGCCTTCGTGTTCCTCGAAATAGGCTTCCAGCGCTTCGTCGCCGTAGACCGCGTTCTGCAGCAGGTCGTTGGCGCTGCGTTCCTTGCCGGCGCGGGCTTCCATCCATTCCCGGCGCAGCGCGCGCAGGGCTTCGCGGCGCAGCGCCTGCGGCGTGCGTTCCTGGCCGGCGGCGCGCGCCGCGCGCGCGGCGCTGTCGATCATCTGCTGCAGCTGGTGTTCCTGGCCGTCGTCGAGCTGGAAGTCGTCCGGGTCGGGCACCACGCCGGGGAAGTACACACTGGTGCGGAACTGCTCGGCGTCGCCGAAGCGGATCGGCAGCAGTGTTCCCTCATGCACGATGGCGGCGGCGGAGTTGCTGGTACCGAAGTCGATGCCGAGGCGCATGGGGAGTTCCGGGGGGCGATCAGGGGCCGCGCACTCTGCTGCAGTTCGCCGCCGACTGCAAGTTCCTGCGGCCTCCCATTCCGTATCGGGAGGCCGGATCGGGTCAAGCCGGGAGCCGGGCGCCGCCCGGAAAAGGGCAGGCGAGCCGGGCGGTTACAATGGCGGCTGTTGATTCACTTTGAGGTACTTGCTGATGTCTTCTGCCCCCGCCTGCCCGCAGTGCACCCTGGAAAACACCTATGCCGATGGCGCGCTGTGGATCTGCGCCGACTGCGGCTTCGAATGGACCGCCGAGGAAAGTGCCGGTTCGACCCTGGTCGTGCGTGACAGCAACGGCAATACCCTGCAGGCCGGTGACACGGTCACCGTGATCAAGGACCTGAAGGTGAAGGGTTCCTCGATCCCGCTCAAGCAGGGCACCGTGATCCGCAACATCCGCCTGGTCGAGGACGATGCCGAGCACATCGAAGGCAACTCGGACAAGATCAAGGGCCTGGTCCTGAAGACCTGCTTCCTCAAGAAGGCCTGACCGGCCTTCAGCGCCTGGCCTGCTGCTGTGCGCGCCAGCGGGCCAGGCTGTCCAGCTTGGCCTGGTAGCGCGCCTGCTGCGGGGCACCGCCAAGCGCCTGCGCGCGCAGCAGTTCACGATCGGCGCGCTTGAGCTGGCCGGCCAGGAAATAGGCCCGCGCCAGCCCGAAGTGGAACTGGTGTGCGGTGTCGTACAGGCGCACGGCCTGCCGGTAATAGCGGATCGCCTGATCCAGTCGGCCGGCGCGTTCGGCCTCGGCGCCGAGCATGTACTGCGCGAACGGATCCTCGCGCTGCACCGACTGCAGGCGCTGCTCCAGCGCCTGCGCCTGAATGATCATGCCCAGCTTCCGGTACAGCGCGCTGGCGTTGGTCAGTGCAGCGTCCTGGCGGCCGTCCAGTCGCAGCGCCGTTTCCAATGCCCGGCGCGCGGCGGCGGTATCGCCCGTACGGTTTTCCAGCACGCCCAGGTTGTTCCAGGTGGCGGCGAAGCTGTTGTCCTGTGCCAGCGCGGCATTGAAGAAGGTGCGTGCACCCACCAGATCGCCGCTGGCCATGCGTTCGGCGCCGCGGTTGTTGTAGAAGTGTGCCAATGCCCGTGCCTGGCTGATCGGCAGCGGCCCGCGGCGGTCGTACAGCACGTTGCGATCCAGATCGACGGTGGCGAAGCGGCCGGCGAAGCCGACCCCGGCATTGACGTGGCCGACGCTGTAGACCAGGCCCTGGGCCTGGTCCTGGTACCACGACACGACCTGGCCGACTTCCTGCACGCGTGCCTGGATGCCGGCTTCGCGTGCCAGCGCGACGAACATCAGGGTAAAGGCCAGGCAGTTGGCGCGCCGCTGCTGCCAGATCTCGCTGACGGTGAAGGTCGCATCGGCGTCGTACTGCAGGTCCAGGCCGTGGCGGTCGAAGATCATCTCCACCAGCGCCTGCAGGCGCTGCTCGCGGGAGTAACCGTGATTGATCACCTGCGTGCGCAGCATGTCGCGCATCGCCGGTGGAATCGCGAACACCTGCTGCGGCGTCGGCATCGCCGGAGTGGTGGTGCTGGCAACGGCCAGCGGCGCGGCCGTTCCCGGATGATCCTGTGCGATCGCGGACGGTGCTGCCAATGCGGCCAGTGCGAGCAGAACGAATCGGGCGGCAGGACGGTACATGACGGCTCCCGGCAGCGGCGGGCGCTCCCGCCTGAGGCGAGTGTAGACCTGTGCGCGCACCGCTGCAGCGACCGTTGGTCGGTCCGCACGTTCATCCACAACCGGTGTGGACCAGCGCTCGGGAAAGCTGTGGACAACCGCGTTGCGGCCTAGTGCGAAGGGCGTTGTGAGGACGTGGTGAAAAAAGCGACAGCTTGCCCGTCAACCGCGCAGGCGGGATGATCCGGGCATGGACTTTTCCCCGCTGACGCTCGCTCCGGCGCAGTGGCAGGCGCTGCAGGACAGCTATGCAACGCCACCACGCGCCTACCATCACTTCGGCCACGTGCGCGCGGTGCTGCAGCACTGCCAGGAGGTTGCCGACGGCCCCGGCTGGCAGCAGCCGGCCGAGGTCTACCTGGCCGTGCTCTACCACGATGCGATCTACGTGGCGGGGCGAAAGGACAACGAAGCACGTTCGGCGCAGATGGCCCTGCAGGCGATCACGCAGGCGCCGGAACTCGCCGCTGTCGATGCCGCCCGGGTCGAGCAGCTGATCCTGCTGACCGCCCGCCATGGCGCGCTCGGCCCGGACGATGTCGATGCCGAGGCCGCGCTGTTCCTGGACTGCGACATGGCGATCCTGGCCGCGCCGGAACCGGTGTTCACCGCCTATGACCGGGGCGTGGCCGAAGAGTACAAGGGCGTGGTGCCGGGCTTCCTGTATCGCGCTGGCCGCCGCCGTTTCCTGCAGGGCCTGCTGCGCGCACCGCGCATCTTCCTCAGCGAGTTCTTCCACCAGCGCCTCGACGCGGCCGCGCGCGACAACCTGCGGCGGCAGCTGGGTCGCTGAGCCAGCCCGCTACACTGGGGCCCGTTTCCACCGATTGCCGCTTCCAACCGTGTCCGTCCCTGACCCCGATCCCCGTCCGCTGCCGCCGGAAGAGCCCGGTCCCAACGAATGCTGTGGCAGCGGTTGCCCGCTGTGCGTGCTGGACCTGTATGCCGACGAGCTGCAGCGCTATCGCAAGGCGTTGGCCGAATGGCAGGCGCGGCACCCGGAAGCCTCCGCATGAGCCGCGCGCGTCCGGCGGCGCTGCTGGCGCTGGCAGCCCTGGTTCTGTTCCTGGTTACCGCGCTGTGGACCCAGTTCGCACGCACCGACCTGGACTGGGTGCGGGCCACGCTCAGCCTCTACCTGCACGGGCCGTGGGGGCTGGCGTTGCGTGCGGCGTACTGCCTGCTGGCACTGGCGATCACCCTGCTCGGCATCGCCCTTTATCGCGGCAGCATCGGTCCGCGGCGCAGCGCGGCGGCGCCGCTGCTGTTCACGGTCTCGGCGCTGGGCCTGGCCACGGTCGCCATCGGTGACAGCTGGCTGCCCGAAGCAACCCCGCTGCTGGCACCGTTCATCCACGGGTTGGCGGCCAACACTGCGTTCCTGTGTGCCAGCGTCGGCATGCTGCTGCAGGCCTGGTACCTGCGCCGCGAACCGGGCTGGCAATCCGCCGCCGGCCTGCTCTGGGGCTGGGCCTGGCTGGCCTTCGTGCTGCTGTGGCTGCACGTGCTGTGGCGTGGCGGGCCGCCGCGCGGGCTGGGGCAGAAAGTGGTGATCGTGGTGATCGTGGGCTGGCTGCTGTATCTGGCGCTGGCGCTGTATCGGCGCAGTCGTCGCGCCGCAGCCTGCTGAAACCCCAACGGCCTGCACCGGTACGTGCCGTGCACGTGGAGGCAGCGTATCGTGTGCGCATTCCATCGGGGCTGCGATATGAAGCGTGCAGGGCTGGGCAGGGTAATGGGCGTGGTGCTGGCGCTGGCCGCACTGCCGGCAACCGCGGCAGCGACCGTGCAGCAGTTCAGCCACGGGCGGTTCGAACAGATTCCGGTGCATATGCCGGCCGGTACCCCGCAGCGGGTGGTGATCTGGTTCCACGAACCGACTCCCGGTGGCGATACCAGCCGTCTGCCGATCGAGGCCCTGCGTGCCGACGGTGCGATGGTCGCCGCCGTGGACATCGCGCACCTGCGCGGCGTGCTCAAGCGCGAAGGCAACCCGACCTGTTCGTTCGGTTCCGGCGATGTCGAGAATTTCTCGCGCTGGCTGCAGGCCTCGCTGCATCTGCCCGGGTACCACCTGCCGCTGGTCGGCGGCGATGGCGAAGGCGCTGAAATGGCCTATGCGCTGGCTGCGCAGGCCGATACGCAGGTGTTCGCCGGCCTGCTCACCACTGGTTTCTGCCCGGACCACAACCACGAGCGCATGGTCTGCGGCGATGGCGTGAAGCGCAACACGCTGCAACCCGCCGAGCTGAACTTCCCGTGGTTGAGTGCAGCCGGTGATCACGGCTGCAAGGCGGGCGAGGCCAGCGGTTTCGTGCAGCAGGTGGCGATGGCGCGCGAGTTCAAGCGCACGGCGCGTGGTGATGCCTCACCGGGCCTGGTGGCTGCAGCGCGGGTGATGGGTGCGCAGGCAGGCGTCAGCCTGGCACCGCCGCCGGCCGCGCTGAAGGGCCTGCCGGTGGTGGAAGTACCGTCGACCGGCAACGGCGACACGCTGGCCGTGTTCGTCTCCGGTGATGGTGGCTGGGCCGGCCTGGACAAGGACGTGGCGTCGTCGCTCAACGAGCACGGCGTGGCCGTGGTCGGCATCGACTCGCTGCGCTACTTCTGGAGCGAGCGCACGCCGAAGGGCTTCGCTGCTGACCTGCAGAAGATCATCGATCACTACCGCCAGCAGTGGCACCGCGACAAGGTGATGCTGATCGGTTTCTCGCAGGGGGCCGACGTGCTGCCGGCGACCATCAACCAGCTCGATGCCGATACCCGTGCAGCGCTGGACCGCATCGTGCTGCTGTCGGTAGGCAAGAAGGCCGACTTCGAGTTCCACGTCAGCAACTGGCTGGGCGGCGGCGGCCACGGCCTGCCGATCGCGCCGGAAGTGGCCAGACTGCCGGCGGAGAAAACGCTGTGCGTGTACGGCGACAAGGATGAGGACGCACTGTGCCCGGACCTGCCGGCCAATGACGGTGTGAAGAAGGTGAAGCTGCCGGGTGACCACCATTTCGGTGGTGACTATGATCGGCTGGCCGAGGTGATCCTCAAGGGCGGTATGTAGCGCTTGGTAGACGCCGACCTTGGTCGGCGCTGGGGCTGAGGGCGCCTTGGGGATGAGCGTGTCGACCAAAGTCGACACCTACCGGGCGACAGGTGGCGCCGGGTATGCCTGGTGGTACGGGGCTTCAGTTGCGCCGCGGGTCCAGCGAGATCAGGCGCGTGGCATCCAGCAGTGCGGCCGGCAGGTGCATGCCGCCCGGCGCAGCGAGATAGCGTGGCCGCCACTGCGGGTCGAACTTCGACTTGAAGCGGCGCAGGCCACTGAAGCCGTAGAAGCGTTCGCCATGCCGCGCCAGCAGGCCGGCCAGGCGGTTCCAGCGGCCGGCCAGGCGATGCTGTGCCAGCCCGGACAGTGGCGCCATGCCCAGCGAGAAGCGTGCATAGCCCTGCGCGCGGCCCCACAGGAACAGTTCGATGAAGAGGAAGTCCATCGTCCCCTTCGGCGCCTCGTTGACGTGGCGCATCAGGTCCACCGACAGCTCGGCACCGGCCGGTGCCTGCCACAGGTTGGCAAACGCCACGATCTGGCCTTCGGCCTCCACCAGTGCCACCGGGAACCGCACCAGGTAATCCGGGTCGTAGCTGCCCAGCGAAAAGCCCTTTTCGTCGCCGGCCTTGTCTTCCAGCCACGCGTTGGAAATCGCGTGCAGGCGCGGCAGCAGGCTGGGAATTTCCTCCACCGGTGCCACACGGAAGGACAGGCCGCCGCGCTTGCCCCGGTTCCAGGCCTGGCGCAGGTCCGCACGTTCGCGGCCTTCCAGGCCGAAATCGTGCAGCGGCACCATCGCTTCTTCGCCCAGCTTGACCAGGCCCAGGCCCAGGTCGAGGTAGGTCTGCCAGTAGGACTCGCCGACCTGGTAGAACACCGGGCGCAGGCCGAGCCGGTCGGCTTCCTCGCGGAAGCGCCAGATCAATGCGCGGGCGACCTCCGGCGGGCCGACCGGATCGCCCATCGCGATCAGCGAACCGCCGTAGCGCTGCATCATCACGAAGCCCTGTTTGGCCTCGTCGCGCAGCACCGCCTTGTCGGCGGTCAGCACCAGGCAGGCCTGGGTATCGGTGGCACCGGCCAGTACCGGCGCCAGTGATTGCAGCGTGGCCTCGTCGGCGGCTGGCAGCGGGCTGCGCGTGCTGTGCAGCAGCCGCGCCAGGCCGAACATCACCAGCGCGATCGCCACGACCAGCAACGCGCGCAGCGCGCGTGGTGCGTTGCCGGATATCGCAAACTGCCACCACAGCTCGTTCTGGTATTCGACATGGCTGTAGGTGAAGAACAGCAGCCAGGTGACCGCGACCAGCACCAGGCCGAGGTTGCGCAGCCACGGCCATGACCAGGCTTCGTCCAGCAGCGCGCCCTGGCGGTAGAACTCGCGACGTGCGGCCCACAGTGCCATCGCCACCAGCACTGCCGAGACGGCGATCAACAGTTGGCCACCCCGCAGCCACAGCGGCAGCGGGGTGATCACGCACACCGCCATCGCCAGCACCCACGCGGCGTGGCTGCGCCGGGCCAGGCCCTGGCCGATCAGCAGCAGCGCGACGCCGCTGAGGCTGCCGATCAGGTGCGAGGTCTCCAGGATCGGCAGCGAGGCATTGACCAGGTGACGGCGTGGCGTCGGCAGCGTGCCGTCGATGACCAGTGCGGCGCCGATGCTGAACACCGCCAGCGCGATGATCTGCGGCAGCCACGGGCGCAGCGCGTTCCAGCCCGCACGGGTTGCCCCGGCGCTGGCCTGCAGCGGTTGGCGCAGGGCGGGCGCGAGCGCGAGCAGGGTGGCCAGCACCAGCGGCAGCACGTAGTAAGTGACGCGGTAGATCAGCGCCGCTGCCAGCACCGCCGCCGGTGCCACCTGCGGCAACAGCTTCAGCAGGCTCCACTCGAACACGCCAAGGCCGGCGGGCACGGTCGAGACCAGGCCGGCCAGCACGGCCACCAGGTACAGGCCGACGAAGCCGGGCAGTCCGGTCGGCGTGGAGTCCGGCAGCAGCACGTAGAACGCGGCACTGGCCAGCACCAGTTCGATCACGCTCAGCACGGTGACGCCGATCATGGTGCGGCGGTCGGGCAGCCACAACGCATGGCCGAACACGCTGAACTGCCGTCCATCGCGGCCGACCAGCAGCACGGTGCCGAGATATGCGAGCAGGGCGACGATGCCGACGATGCGCACGGCATCGGGATTCAATGGCAATGCCAACGCTGCCGCTGCAGGTTCCATGCACAGTGCCACGCTGATCAGCAGCCATGCCCCGAACACGAAGCCGAGCGTGCTCATCAGCACCACCTGGCCGATCTGCGCCAGGTCCAGGCCGGCGCTGCGGTAGCCACGCAGGCGCACCGCGCCGCCGGTCAACGCGGCAAAGCCCACGGTCTGGCCCAGCGTGTGCGCAAGGAACGCGGTGATGCCGACTCGCGCAGGGTGCACGCGGATGCCGCTGCGACGCAGGCCGATGGCATCGAAGCCGATCAGGCAGGCGTAACTGGCCAGGCCGAGTACCACGGTGAGCGCGATCTGCATGCCACTGAGCTGGCGGAACGCCTGGCGGATGGCCCGGTAGCCGTGCTCGTCGAACTCGTTGGCCAGGCCGTGCAGGGCCAGGGCGAGGATCAGCAGCGGGATGACGATGGTGGCAACCCGCTTCCAGGCTGGCGTGGAAGGGGCAGTGGTGGAATCGACGGGGACGGTCATCGGCGCAAGGGTGCGGCAGGAGGGGCGAGGGCGGTGTCAACGCGGGCGTGGCGCATCGTGCGCCTGTCATCGTCATTTGACCAGTGGGACCGTCGGAGCCCGGTAGTGACGTGTCGCGGAAGGTGCCCGTGCACCCACCGTCGACCGGATTGGAGGACAATGCAGGCCTGATCACCCGCAGGAGCCACGCCCATGATGGAGCGTTACGACGTCGGACCGCGCATGTCCGAAATGACCGTGTACAACAAGGTCGCCTACCTCTCCGGCCAGATTCCGGAAGACACCAGCCAGGACATCACCGGGCAGACCCGGCAGGTGCTGGCGGAGATCGACAAGCTGCTGGCACTGGTCGCCAGTGATCGCCAGCACGTGCTGCGCGCGGAAGTGTTCCTGGCCGATATCGCCGACTTCGACGGCATGAACAAGGCGTGGGGCGAGTGGGTGGTCGAGGGCGCGACCCCGGCCCGCGCAACCTTCGAAGCCAAGCTGGCCCACGCCGAGTGGAAGGTCGAGATCGTCGTGACGGCGGCCGTGCCGTAACTGCGGGATGGGGTCGGATCCCCTTCCCGCGGAAAGGGATCCGACCCCTGTTACAGGTGCAGCAACTCGATGCAGTCCACCGGGCACGGCGGAATGCACAGTTCGCAACCGGTGCACAGATCGGCGATGACCGTGTGCATGTACTTGGCGCCGCCGACGATGGCGTCCACCGGGCAGGCCTGGATGCACTTGGTGCAGCCGATGCAGTCGGCTTCCACGATCAGCGCCACCTGCGGCACCTTGTGTTCGCCACGCGAACGATCAAACGGAATGGCAGGCACGCCCAGTACCTGCGCCAGCGCGCGCGCGCCGGCATCGCCGCCCGGCGGGCAGCGGTCCACGCCCACCTCGCCGCGCGCCATCGCCTGCGCATACGGGCGGCAGCCGTCGTAGCCGCACTGCCCGCATTGGGTCTGCGGCAGCAGGCGGTCGAGGCGTTCGGTCAGGGGCGGGATCAGGCTCATGCGTGGCGAAGGCTGCGCGTCGGGGTTACTTCAGGGGTTTGCCACGGAACCAGCGCTCGTGGGCCAGCGCCAGCATCGGCTTGTCTTCGGAACTGTCACCGTAGGCATGGATACGCACGTAGCGGGACAGATCGAACTGGCGACGGATGTGCTCGACCTTGCGCGGGCCGCAGTCGCCACCGGCATAGCGACCGGTCAGGCGGCCGTCCTGGCTTTCCAGCCGGTTGCAGATCAACTGAAGGCCCAGCTGCTCGCACCATGGCCGCAGGTACAGGTCGAGCGAGCCGGACACGATCACCACGGTATGCTGCTGTTCCCTGTGCCAGCGGATCTGCTCCAGCATTTCCGGGCGCACCACCTCGGGCAGGAACTCACGCGAGAAGCCTGCGGCCAGCGTGGCGATGTCATCGCTGTGGCGGTTGCTGAAGGTCAGGCGGGTGACGCGTGCACGGATGCGTTCGGCCGAGATCAGTTTCAGCTTGTATGCGGCCAGCCACGGGCCGACCTTCCACCACGCCTGCGCCAGCTGTTCGGCGGTGGCCACGCGGCGCAGGAAACGGCCATAGGTATCGCAGGTGGTCACGGTGTGGTCGAAGTCGAACAGCGCCAGTTCCATTCCATTGCTTCCCATCGCGTTGCCTCCGCTGGCCGATGCTGCCGGCAGGCGCGGCGGTGGCCGCGCCCGCTGCAGGCATCAGCGGACCGGCATGCCCGGCTGCGCGCCGCTGTCGGCGTCCAGCAGCGCCAGCGCGCCGCCGTCGAAACCGGCCGACAGGATCATGCCTTCGCTCAGGCCGAAGCGCATCTTGCGCGGGGCCAGGTTGGCGATGAACACCACGCTGCGACCGACCAGGGCTTCCGGCTCGCCGTAGCTGCCACGGATGCCGGAGAAGATCTGGCGCTTGCCCAGTTCGCCGGCATCCAGTTCGAAGCGCAGCAGCTTGTCCGAACCTTCCACGAACTCGCACACCAGCACCTTGCCGATGCGCAGGTCGAGCTTGGCGAAATCGTCGATGCCGATATAGGCCGGAGCATCGGCGCTCTTCGCGTCGTCCTTGGCCGGGGCCGGTGTGGCCGGCTTGGCGGCGTCGGTCCTGGCGGCGGGGGCGGCAGCGGCGGCCGGCTGCAGGGTGTCCTTGGAGGCGTCGATCATGGCGTCAATCTTCTTCGGGTCGATACGGGTGAACAGCGGGGTGTAGTCGGTGATGCGGTGGCCCAGCAGCGGCTGTGCCAGTTCGGTCCAGTCATTGACCGGCGCGGCCAGGAAGGCCTCGGCCTGCGCGGCGGTGGCCGGCAGCACCGGCTTCAGTGCGGTGACCAGCACGCGGAACAGGTTCAGGCCCTGGCTGCACACGGCCTGCAGCTGCACGTCGGCGCCTTCCTGCTTGGCGATGACCCACGGCTTGACGTCGTCGATGTAGCGGTTGGCTTCGTCGGCCAGGGTCATGGTCAGGCGGATCGCCGCAGCCGGGTCGTTGCGCTCGTAGGCTTCACGGATCGGCGCCAGGCCGTCGACGAAGCGCTGGTACTGCGCCGCGTCGGGCAGCTGCGCGGCCAGCTGGCCGTCGAAGCGCTTGCTGATGAAGCCGGCGCAGCGGCTGGCCAGGTTGACGAACTTGCCGACCAGGTCGGCGTTGACGCGGGCGATGAAGTCACCCAGGTTCAGGTCAAGATCGTCGACGCCACCGCCGGACTTGGCGGCGTAGTAGTAGCGCAGCGCTTCCGGCTCCAGGCCGGCATCGAGGAAGGTACGCGCCATCACGAAGGTGCCGCGCGACTTGCTCATCTTGGCACCGTCCACGGTCAGGTAGCCGTTGACGTGCAGGCGGGTCGGCGCGCGGTGGCCGGTACCGTGCAGCACCGCCGGCCAGAACAGGCCGTGGAAGTTGACGATGTCCTTGCCGATGAAGTGGTGCAGTTCGGTGGCGGTGCCGGCGCGCAGGTGCGCTTCGAAGTCTTCGCCGAGCTTGCCGCACAGGGTCTGGAAGCTGGACAGGTAGCCGATCGGCGCATCCAGCCAGACATAGAAGTACTTGCCCGGCTGGCCGGGAATCTGGAAACCGAAGTACGGCGCATCGCGCGAGATGTCCCACGCGCGCAGGCCACCTTCGGCGTTGAGCCACTCACCCAGCTTGGCCTTCACGCCCGGCAGGGCGACATCGCCGGCCAGCCATTCGCGCAGGAATGCATCGAAGTGGCCCACCTCGAAGAAGAAGTGCTCCGAATCGCGCATTTCCGGCGTGGCGCCGGAGATGACCGAACGCGGCTCCTTCAGGTCGGTCGGTGCATAGGTCGCGCCGCAGACTTCGCAGTTGTCGCCGTACTGGTCGGGGCTGCCGCAGTTCGGGCAGATGCCCTTGACGTAGCGGTCGGGCAGGAACATGCCCTTGGCCGGGTCGTAGAACTGGGCGACCGAACGGCGGCTGATGTGGCCGGCCGCTTCCAGCTTCAGGTAGAACTGCTCGGTCAGTGCCTTGTTGGCCGCCGAGTTGGTCGAGTCGTAGTGGTCGAAGGCCACGCCGAAGGCGGCGAAGTCACGTTCGTGGCTGGCCTGGATGTTGGCGATGAAGGTTTCCGGGGTGACCCCGGCCTTTTCCGCGGCCAGCATGATCGGCGTGCCGTGGGTGTCGTCGGCGCAGACGAACCAGGCCTTGCCGCCGCTCATTCGCCGCGCACGCACCCAGATGTCGGCCTGGATGTAGCCGACCAGGTGGCCCAGGTGCAGCGGGCCGTTGGCGTAGGGCAGGGCGGTGGTGACGAGCGCGGTACGGGTCATGGTCGCGGGGTGAAGCCGAGGGGAACCGCAGAGTATCGCATGCCCGCAACGACGTGACCCGGCCGGGGCCGGGTCACGGGGATGAAGCGGGGGCCGGGGCGCTTATTCGCGCTGCCAGGTCTGCGCGCGGCAGATGAAGGCGATGCAGCCGGACACGTCCAGCCTGGTGCCACCCGGCTGCAGCTCCATCTTCGACTTGTAGGTCTTGCCGTTGGCCGGGTCGAGGATGGTGCCGCCGGACCACTTGTTGGCGCCATCGGCCTTCAGGTTCCAGAGGATGGTCATGCCCTTCACCGGCTTGTTCCTGTTGGCGCCTTCACATCCATCGCAGACCGGGTTCGGGCCCTTGTCCGAGTGCAGGATGTCGACCACCTTGCCGGTCAGGGTGCCGTTGGCGGCTTGGCTGATCTCGACGATCGACTTCACCTTGCCGGTCTTGTCGTCGATGGTCTTCCAGCGGCCGGCGGCGCCGTCGGCGGCCTGGGCCGACAGGGCGGCCAGGCACAGCGGCAGTGCCAGCAGCAGGGTCTTGAAGGTGTTGCGCATGGTCCCCTCCCAGGGTTCATTCCGGCACGGTGCCGGCATGGGTCGACTGTATACCCATTCGGCGGGGTATGGGGAAGGGGGGCTTTGCAGGGCTGCGCCCTGCACCTGCAGAGGCAGCCGCAACAGCCGGAGCAACAGCAAAAGCGGACTTGCTGAGGGATGGCGGGGCACTGTGGGTTTGCGGGGCCGCCGTAAACCCGTCCCTGGGGGCTTGGTCGCCGCATCCATGCGGCTCACACCCCGCAAACCCACAATGCCCCGCCTTCGACAGTTTCCGGCGATCTGCCGGTGCTGGTGCGGTTGGTGGGTGTCGACCTTGGTCGACACAGATCCATGCCATGCGTGGGTGACGTTTCCGGTGGCGGCGATAGGGTCAGATCCCTTTTCCGACGGAAAAGGGATCTGACCCCCGGGGACGTCAACCGGCTTCGTACAACTCCAGCGGAAGGTCGTCGGGGTCGGCGAAGAAGGTGAAGCGGCGGCCGGTGTACTCGTCCACGCGGATCGGTTCGCACACTACGCCGTGCGCTGACAGGCGCTGGATGAAGGGTTCCAGCGTGGCCACGCGGAACGCGAGGTGGCGCAGGCCCTGGGCTTCCGGGCGGCTGGGACGGGGCGGCGGCGAGGGGAAGGAGAACAGTTCCAGCTGGCCGCCGTCGGGCAGGGCCAGGTCCAGCTTCCAGGAGTCGCGCGCGGCGCGGTGGTTCTCGGCCAGCACGCGCAGGCCGAGGATGCGCACGTAGAAGTCTTTTGAACGCGCGTAGTCGCTGCAGATCAGTGCGGCGTGGTGGATGCCCAGCAGGGCACCGGAATCGGCGGTCATTGCAGGGTGTCCAGCCAGCGCTGGGCGATCTTCAGCGCCAGCGGATAGGGTTCGGGGTCGTTGCGGTTGGTCAGAACGATCACGGTCAGGTGTTTTTCCGGGTGGCGCACGATCACGTTGCGGAAGCCGATGCTCTCGCCGCTGTGCCATTGCACGGGGCCATTCAGCCGCCAGCCGAACCCGTAGTGCGGTACATCCGGTTCGGGCGTCGATGTGGCGGGGCTGAACATCGCGCGGCGCGAGGCCTTCGACAGCAGGCGGTCGTCGTACAGCGCCGCATCCCAGTGGGCCAGGTCGTCCAGCGAGGAATAGATGCCGCCATCGCCGAGCACGGCGCTGGTGGTGCTCTGGTCGGTGCGCTGCCAACGGCCATCGATCCAGCTGTAGCCATAGGCGCGTGCGGCGATGGTATCGATGCCGTCCTGATGGGCCACGGTGTGGGCCATGCCCAGCGGGCGGAAGATGCGCTGTTGCAGGAAGGCTGCGAAATCCTGGCCGGAGGCGCGGCCGACGATCAGTGCCAGCAGCGCATAGCCGCTGTTGCTGTAGTGGTACTGCGTGCCGGGCGCGAAGTTCAGCCGGTCCTGGCGCGACAGCAGGGTCAGCACATCGGCGTCATGCACCTGCCGAGCATCAGCCGGGTCCATCAGGTCTTCGTAGTCGGGCAGGCCACCGGTATGCGAGAGCAGCTGGCGGATGGTGATGGCGGCCGCAGCCGGGGGCAGTTCGGGCAGCCATTGCCGGGCAGGTTGGTCCAGCCCGAGCCGGCCATCTTCCACCAGCAGCAGCACCGCCGCAGCGGTGAACTGCTTGCTGACCGAGGCCAGCCGGAAGTTGCTGGCCGCGGTGACCGCCGTGCCGTCCTCCACCACCGCCAGGCCATAGCCGCGGCGGAATACCGGTTTTCCGTCATGCAGCACCAGTACGGCGGCGCCGGGCACCTGGCCGTCGTAGGCCTGCATCAGGCCGTCGATGCCCGCATCCCGTGGGGCCAGCACCGGTGCGGCAACGGTGGCCAGCGGCAGCAGGCCCAGCACGGCGGCGAACAGGGCGACGGCAGGACGCATGGCGGCTCCGGAAGGCTCAGGGTGACGGGGCGGGCGTGGCGCTGGCCGGCTGGGCCATCCAGCGTTCCATCTTGCGGTCCAGCACGTCCAGCGGCATCGAGCCGTCCTTCAGCAGTTCGGCGTGGAAGCGGCGCAGGTCGAAGGCGGCGCCCTGGCGCGCCTTGGCTTTGTCGCGCAGGGCGACAATGGTGGTCAGGCCGGCCACGTTCGACAGTGCCTGGCCAGGCTGGGCCATGACCCGCTCGACTTCGGCGTTGGCATCGTCGCTGCTCATGTCCACGGTCTTCTGCAGGTAGGTGACAGCCTGCTGCTTGCTCCAGCCCTGGGCATTCACGCCGGTATCGGCCACCACGCGGGCGGCGCGCAGCAGGCGCGAGTACAGGTAGCCGATGCGGTCGTAGGGATCGGTGTAGATGCCCAGGTCCTCGCCCAGCGTTTCGGCGTACAGGCCCCAGCCTTCGACGAAGGCGAGATCGCCACCGAGGCGGCGGAAGCGCGGCAGCTTGGCCAGCTCCTGCTGCAGGCCCAGCTGCACGTGGTGGCCGGGGATCGCTTCATGCAGGTACTGCACCGGCACGTTCCAGCGCTTGCGGCCGGGCAGGTCGCGGGTGTTCACGTACAGCACCGCGGATTGCCCGGGCAGTGCCGGCTGGTAGGCAGCGGCAGCGGCGGTGAGCGCACGCTCCGGTTCCACCGCGCGTACGTCCAGCGGCGCCTTGGGCAAGGTATCCAGCACCTGCGGCAGGCGTGCGTTGACCTGCTGCTGCACCTGGCGGTAACGGTTGATCAGCGCATTGGCATCGCCGTACTGGAACTGGCGGTCGTTGCGCATGCTGCGCAGCAGCTTGGTGGGGGTGCCGCGCAGCTTGGCATCCTTCATCACCGTGGCGATCTGCGCCTGCAGTTCCTGCACGCGTTGTTCGCCCAGCGCGTGCAGCTGCGCGGCGGTCTGGTCGCTGGCGGTGGTCTGCACGATCAGGCTGGCGTACCAGGCCTGGCCATCGGGCAGTGCGCCCAGGCCGCTGCTGGCGCGCGTGGCCGGCAGGTATTCGGTGGCGATGAAGCCGCGCAGGGCGCGATAGGCCGGCATGATGCGCAGTTCGATCATGCGCTTGTACTCGGCGCTGATGCGCGCCTTGTCCTCGGCCGGGATGGTGTTGGGCATGGTGCGGATCGGCGACCAGAAGATGCTCTCTTCGGCGGTCGGCTTGATCACCGCATCCAGTTGCGGCAGCACTTTTTCCATCAGGTCGCGCGGCTGTACCACGCCGGCCTTCATGCCTTGGCGCATGTTGTCGATGGCCTGGTCGAACAGTTCGGGAATGCCCAGCGAACGGCGCGACCAGGTGTCGTAGTCCTGCACGGTGTTGAATGGCTGCGCGCCGGCACCGGCACCGAGGATCGCCATGATGCTGCCGATGTTGTAGTACTGGCTGATCGGCATCATCCAGCTCGGGTAGCGCTCGGCGGCCAGCGAGGCGCGTGCGTCGCGCACGAAGATCTCGTAGCTGAGCAGGTCCTGGCCCTGCAGGCCATCACTGCCGAGCTTCTCGACCTTGCCCAGCCATTGCGTGGTGAAGTCGTGCGACTGCTGGCGCCAGGCGGCGGACAGGATGTTGGGCAGCTGGTCGTTGTAGCGGGATTCGCCCTGGAAGGTGGCCTGCAGCGGGTTCAACCGCATCGAGGCATCCCAGTACTCGTCGTACAGGCGCTCCAGCTGTACCTGCTTGGGTACGGCACGGGCCGGCGCGACCGGACGCGGCGCGGCGCGGCGTGCCGAGCTGCCACGCGCCGGTGCGGTGGCGCGGGCGGGCCTGGCCTTGGGCTTGGCAGCCTGGCGGGTCTGCGCGGCGGCAGGGCGACTGGCCTTCTTTTTCGCTGCTTCGGCCGACGGCACGGCACTGAACAGGAACAACGCGGCGATGGCGGCGGCCAGGGCGCGGGTGGGATGCGGCATCAGGAGCTTCCGTGGAACACAGACCGTGGAGCTTGCACGATCCGGCCGCGTACGGCCAGCGTGAAGGCGCAGTCAGCTTGCCGCCGCTGGGGCTTCAGTCAGCCGCCGCCGCCTCGCGCAGCGCAGCGGCCCTGTCTGCGCCCAGATAGCGGGTGATCGCACGCCGCATCAGGTACAGCACCGGAATCAGGGCAATTGCAAAGCCCATCTTGTAGATGTAGTTGACGCTGCTGACGGCCAGGAACAGCGAGGTCGGCCAGTGCTGCGGGCCGAGCACGAAGGCGATCCAGATCACCACGAAGCTGTCCACCACCTGCGAGATCGCGGTGGACCCGGTCGCACGCAGCCACACGTGGCGCTCGCCGGTGGCCTGGCGGATGCGATGGAACACCGCCACGTCGATCAGCTGGCCGAGCAGGAAGGCCACCAGTGAACCGGCGATGGTCCACATGCCCTGGCCGAACACCGCTGCGAATGCGGCCTGGTAGTCCGGCACGCCGTGCCCGTCCATGGAGGTGACCCACCAGCTGGCCGGCGCCAGCGAGATCGCCGCGAAGGCGAACAGGAAGCCATAGGCGATCAGGACCACGGCCAGCCACGAGATGAAGCGCACGCCGCGCTTGCCGAAGAACTCGTTGATGGTGTCGGTCATGATGAACACCACCGGCCATAGCAGGGTGCCGGCGGTGAAGCTGAGCGAACCCGTCTGGCCGAACAGGTTCCAGTTCAGCGGATCGATGCCGAGGGTGTCTTCCAGCGCGAAGATCTTCACCCCGATCAGTTCGGCCAGCACCGCATTGCCGCAGAAGAACGCGGCCAGCACGATGAAAAGCAGGACCGCGCGGTCCTGCAACGGACGCTCGATCGGCGCCGCGGTCATTCGCTGCGATCGCCGGCGCGCGTGAACGGAACGCTGGACGGCGCGACGGCGCCGCCGGAAATGATGAAGCTCATGGCCTGGTCGACGGTCCAGTCGGTCGGGGTCAGCAGTTCCACCGGCACGATTTCCAGATAACCCGAAGTCGGGTTCGGCGTGGTGGGCACGTACACCGCGGCCAGTTCACGGTCGGTGCCGTGTTCCTTGATCACGCGGGTGACCAGCCCGACCGACTTCATGTCGCGGTGCGGGAAGTCGATCAGCACCACGCGCTGGGTGCTGCCCGGTTCGGTCTGCAGCATGTCCAGCAGCTTCTTGGCGCTGTCGTAGATGATGCTGGCCAGCGGAATGCGCTTGATGACCGCGCCGACCCAGCGCAGCAGGCGCTGGCCCAGTACGCGGCGGCTGGCCACGCCCACCGCCAGGATCACCAGCAAGGTGGCCAGCAGGGCGATGGTGTTCTGGATCCACTCGGCCCGGACCCAGCCGAGGTAGTGCGGAAAGCTTGTCGCGATCTGCTCGGAAAGTGGCACCACCAACGGGCTGGAAATGCCCGACAGCAGCACGAACACGAACTTGACCACGACCCAGGTCAGCCAGATCGGCAGCAGGGTCAGCAGGCCGGTCAGGAACAGGCGCTGCAGGGAGGGGCGGGGGACCAGGGCGGGGGCTTCGAGCGACATGTGCGCATTGTAGCGGTCACGGCCGGTCGATTACGCTGGGCAATCGACTGCGGCAACGGCACATGGAAGGGAAGCTGTGTTGAAGATTCTGCGCGGACTGGGTTGGACCCTGGCAGGCCTTCTGGTGCTGGCCATCGTGGTGTGGTGCGCCTCGCGCATGTGGCCGGTGCCGGAATCGCGGCTACAGGCCCAGCAGCGCCTGCAGGCCCGCCTGCCTGTCCACGGCCACAACGGTTTTGCGCTGCTGTGGACGCTCGCGTTCGACGATCTGGACGCGCGCCAGCGCGAACAGGCCCTGGCCCGCGACGTGCAGCGTTGGGAGGCCGATCCGCGCGGCAATGGCGGCGCCGGACCGCAGCTGGCGGAGGACCATGACGCGCTGCGATCACGACCGGCGGCCAGCTGCGGACCGACCGCCAGTGACTGCCTGGGCCAGGTGCGCGCCGACCCGCAGCGCTTCGTCGATGCCCACGCTGGCCACCAGCAGCTGCATGCGCGCCTGGACCAGCTGGCCGATGCGGACCACTTCGTGTCGCCATTCCGGCCCAAGGGCGACGGCATCCTGGTGCCGATGCCGACCTATGGCCTGATGATCGATGCCACCAGCGCACGCGCGCTGGCCTATGTGCAGGGCGATATCGACGGTGCGCTGCGTGGCAGTTGCAGGGGGCTTCAGCTGGGCCGGCGGCTGGTGACGGGCGGCAGTTACCTGGTGGAGAGCATCATCGGTGCCAGCCTGGTGCAGGCCAATGCCCAACTGCTGGCCGACATGCTGGTCGAACTGCCGGCCGACCATCCGTTGCCAGCGGAATGCGATCAGGCAATGCAGCCGATGCTGGCCGCCGAACAGAGCCTGTGCCGTGCGATGCAGGGTGAGTACGCGATGAGCCGGGCTGCGATCGAAACCTCGGCGCAGGAATTCGGCGGGGTGCTGGTACTGGATCGCAGCAGCACCCTGGCGCGCGCGGCGGGCAATCTGGGCTGGGCCTGCGGGGCGGCGGCGATGGCGGCGCTGGAAGCGGATCGCCCGCTGCCGGTGCCGGCACCGCCGCAGCATGACTTTGGCTGCCTGTCGAACATCCTGGGGTGCGTGCTGACCGATATTGCCCGCCCGGTCTATCCGGCCTATTCGTCACGGACCCAGGATGCCGCCGCGATGGTGCGGCTGATCGGCGCGCAGCGCTGGCTGCGGCAGCAGGCGCAGGATCCGGTGGATGCGCTGCAGCGCCTGCCTGCGCAGTTCCGCTCGCCGGTGCGGGCACCGCAGCTGTCGGCCGATGGCCGCCGTCTGCAGGTGCCGCGGCGTTCACCGTCGCGCAGCACCGACGAGAGCCCATGGCTGTCGGTGCCGCTGGTGATGGAGAACGCCCCGGCCGCTGCTGCGCGCGACTGAGCAGCGTCTCAGTCGCTGCCCGCCAGCGGATCGAATGCCCAGCCATCACCAATGGTCTGCAGCGTCCAGCGGCGGCGGCTGTGCAGGGCCTCCCAGTGCACGCTGTCCTTGTCGTCCTCGATGCTGCCTTCGCTCCGCTTTACCCTGCCGGTGGAGAAGTTCACGCTCACCGACTCGGTCTGCCCGGAATTGCGCATCACCGAATTCTGGTCGTAGCCGATCAGCGCAAAGGCATCGTCCTGCCAACGGAAGGTAAAGGCGGTCGTGCCCATTGACCAGCTGCCCGCGCTGGCGAATGAAAACAGTGCGACCTTCAGGGTGCCCCGCTGGATGCTGACGCCGCCGTCTTCGAGCGGGTCGCTCATCACCGGATTGTCCGGGCGTGGTATCAGCTGGTGGTCCTGCACCGCCAGCACATAGCCTGACGGGCGCGACCACGCCACGGCGAGAATGCGCGGGTTGCTGTCGTACGGCGAGGGACCCAAGCCATCGTGCTCGATGACGTTGCGTGGCGCCTGCTGACGCAGCACCAGCGCCAGGTCCGCGCGGCCATCCTGGTCGAGATCGCCTTCGACACTCGATTCAAGTGCCCAGCCCTGCGGGACGAAGCCGGCGGCATTGGCCGCCTGGGCCGGCAGCGTCGGATATTGCACCGGTGGCAGGTCGAGGGCGTGGGCGGTGAAGGACAGCAGGGTCAGCAGTGTGGCAAGCGCATACGGGCGCATCGGAGCCTCCATGGCAGGGAGGCCGAGGATAGCGCGCGCGTGCTGGATCAGCGTGCGTGCGGCTTCAACCGCAGGTACACCTGCTTGCGTACCTGGGCGACCACTTCGCCGCTTTCGTCGACGACATCGTTGCTGAACCAGCGCAGCACCTTTTCGCCGCCGGCCGCTTCGGCACGCAGTTCGGCCAGCAGTGCATCATCGATGCGGAACGAAGTGCGCACCGTGCCCCGGCCAGGCTTGAGGAAATCGATCGCACCGGCCCGGTCCCACACGTAATAGTCACGGCCGAGGATGTGCAGCAGGCCCAGCATCCAGAATGGATCGGTCATCGCGAACAGGCTGCCGCCGAAATGCGTGCCCACGTAATTGCGGTTCCACGGCCGCAGTCGCAGTGCCACGTCGATCTGCCGGTAATCGGGCGTGATCCGGGTGACGTGGATGCCGGTGAACAGGAACGGCGGCCAGAGGTTGATGCCGAAGCGGAACAGGCGGGCGTTCATGCGGGTCCGGGGCGCGGGGCGAGGTGCCCAGTCTAACCATTCGCATGCGTATGTTGCACCCCGGGAGTCACGTCCCGCCGTCGATCATGAACCCGTCGCGGCCGTTGGCCTTGGCCTGGTACAGGGCGGTGTCGGCGCCTTCCACGAAATGGTGCGGTTGCAGGTCACCGTCGGGCACGCGGGTGAATACCCCGATGGTGAGCGTGACGCCGTCATCGCTGCCATCGCCTGGCGCCGGCAGTGCACGCACGCAGGCAATCAGGTCCTCGATCACCCGGCGCGCGCCCTCGGCCGGCGTATCCGGCAGCACCAGTGCGAATTCGTCGCCACCGTAGCGCGCCGCCATGTCGCGCGGGCGACGGGCATGCGCGCCGATCAGGCGGGCGACATCACGCAGCACGCGGTCACCGACCTGGTGGCCATGGCGGTCGTTGTGGCGCTTGAAGTGGTCGACGTCGATCAGCGCCAGGCTCAATGGCTTGCCACTGCGCCGCGCGGCGTCGCATTCCTGCTGCAGTGACTGCTCGAAGCGCAGGCGGTTGCCCAGGCCGGTGAGGGCATCGCGGTTGGCCAGGCGGTGCCAGGCCGAGATCCGCCACACCGCCCAGACCAGCAGTGCCAGCACCACGCCCAGCATCGCGCTGGCCGGTGCCCACCACAGGTCACCGGTGCGCAGCAGCAGCCAGCTCAGCAGCGGCGGCATCGGCAGCGAACACAGCGCGACCAGCCACGGCAGGCGCAGGCCGAGCAGGATCACGCACAGCGCCACCAGCACGCCACTGATGGCGTGCTGCCAGGCGTGCGGCAGCACGTCGATCTGCTTGTGCTGCAGCAGCATCGAGGTGATGTTGGCCTGGTACTCGCTGCCGCTCATCCAGAACTCGCGGGTGGTCGGGGTCAGCAGGCGAGGCGCGATGCCGCTGGCCGTCATGCCGACCACGATGCGGCGGCCATGCAGCATCGCTCCATCCACGTGCCCATCGAGCACGTCCGCATAGGACACCTGCGGCAGCCGCTCGGGCGGGCCGGCGTAGCGCACGCGCACGTAATCATCGCGACGCCATTGATAGGGCGAGCCCAGCGCCGGGTCGGGGTCGGGCAGGCCGCGTACCGCACCCGCCGGCAGGTCGGCCAGTGCCAGGCCCAGTGCCGGCCAGTGCGGCCGTCCGATACCGGCGTGCAGATAGACGCCGCGGGCGACGCCGTCCCCGTCCACCTCGACATCGGTGTGGCCGATCGCGGCGGCACTGGCGGCGATCTGCGGGATCGGCAGCATTTCCTCGGCCATGCGGTCGCCGGCCGCCGGTGCCGCCAGCACCGGCAGCACCACCCGGCCGTTGCGTCGGATCGCGGCCGCCAGCTCATCATCCTGGCGGCTGTCGCGACGGTCGGGTTCGGACAGCATCAGGTCCAGCGCAACGCGTTCGGCGCCGGCATCGGTCAGGCGGTCCAGCAGGCGGGCATGCACCGAGCGCGGCCAGGGCCACTGGCCGATACGCTGCAGGCTGCCTTCGTCGATGGCCACGATCAGCACGCTGGGGTCGGGGCGGTAGTCCCAGTTGCCGATCAGTGCGTCATAGGCTGCCTCGTCCTGCCGCCACAGCCATTGGCCCTGGCTGGCCACGATGGTCAGCACGCCGGCCAGCAGGGCCAGCAGGATCCGCTTCGACCATGGCAGCGGCGAGCGCCTCACAACAACAACCAGAGCAGCAGTGCACCGCCACCGGCGCCGTAGCACAGGCGGCATGGCAACGGGATCTGCTGGGCAGGAGAGAACTCGCCGGCGTGGCCGTCATCGTCGATGTACTGCACGCGCACGTGCAGCGTGCCGCTCCACGGGCGCTTGAAGCTCACCTGCGGCTGGGCCACGGTTTCATCGATCAGTGGGGCCTTGAAGTCACCGCGGCGATCCACCTGCACCCGGTAGCGCTGGCCTTCGCTGCCGGCCTGCCAGCGCAGGGTGAGCTCGCCGTGCGCGGCCTCGGGCGGTTGCAGTGCCGGGTCCACCGGCTCGTTGCTCAGCTGCAGCGGCAGCGCCTGGCCATAGCGGCCCTGGTGGCCTTCGGCATCGCGCGAGGCCACGCGCCAGTAGTACTGTCCGGGCGGCAGCGGTTGCGCCAGGCGCAGGTCGGTCGCATGGGTAGCCTGCTCCTGCAGTGGCTGCCGGAAGCTGGGTTCGGCGGCGATCTGCAGCACGCTGCTGCGTGCACCGGGGGCCTGGCTCCAGCGGAAGCGCGGGCGGTCGCTGTTGATCGTCTGCCCATGCAGCGGCGATACGGTCAGCGGCGGCGGTGGCTGGTCACTGAGTTCGAAATCGGCGCTCGCATCCATGCCTTCGACGCCCTGTGTGTCGACCGCGCGCAACAGGAGGCGCAGCTGGCCGGGCGGCAGGTCGCCGATCGCCAACCGGGTGTCGGCGGTGGAGGTGGCGAACAGCAGGATCTCCGGCGTTGCCGCCTGCACCACTTCCACCCGGTAGTGATCGGCGCCAGTGACCGGTTCTCAGGCAAGCAGGGTCGGCAGCGGCGCCAGGCGCAGCGCGTCATTGCGCAGGGCCGGCGCCGGCAGCAGGGCCGAGACCGCGGCGGGGGCCGCATCGGCGCTGCTGCTGCGGGTGGACTGCCCCGGCCGTACCAGCCGCTGGCCATGGGGGTTGCCGACCTGCACCTTGCCCTGCAGGACCTCGGTGGCGCCGACGTGCCCGGTATCCCCGGCGCTGACCCGGAACACCGTGCCGCGCACGCTGCTGGTCGCGGTGGGCGCATCGATGATGTAGCGCGAGGCCGGGCCGCGCGCCGGCGTCACCCGGTTGCTGGCGCGCCCCTGCTGCAGGCGCAGGCGGGTGTCGACCATGCCGGTGTGGCCATAGCGGCTGAGCTGGTCCAGGCGCAGGCGCGAGTATTCGCGCAGCTGCAGGCGCGAGGCATCGGCAAATTCCAGCGTGATGCTGGAATCGCCCTCGGTTTCCACGGTGTCACCGATATGCAGCTGCTCGCCGGCCTGGAGCGCACGGGTCGCCGTGCCATCGGCACCGGACAGCTCGACCTTGCCGCGCACCGACAGCACCCGGGCCGGCGCCGGTTCGGTGCGCAGCCAGCTGATCGGGAAGCGCAGCAGCTGGCCCGGCGGCAACTGGTAGGGGTTGTCGATGCGGTTGTGCTGCTGCAGCTGCTGCCAGCGTACCGAGGGTTTCAGGTACAGCCCGCCCAGGTCCCACAGGGTGTCGCCGGGCCGGACCCGGTAGTTCCAGTCCTGGGCGCCGGCGATGGCAGGCGGCAGGAGGAGGGCGCAGAGCAGGGCGCCCGTTAAACGCATGGCGAACGACAGAGAGCGGACGACGGTCACAGTTTGCAATCCCGGCAATGCGGGGGTGCAGCTGCAAGACCCCATGGCCCCGACCTCATCCCCCCGAACGGATCGTGGCGACCGCAAGGCCGCCAGCGCGCGCATTATTGCCCGCGTTCAGTGCAGGGATTCTGAACGGAGCGGGCTTCCGTTCAGAACAGCAGCGACGCCATCCTGCGGCGGTACTGGCCCACCAGGTCCTCGTCGGAGATCACATTGAAGGCGTCGATCAAGGCTTTGCGTGGCAGGCCCTCCTCGAATCCACGGTCGATCCGCAGCATTTCCAGGAACTGCGCCAGGGCGGCCTCGTCATGCCCGCCCAGCAGCAGCTGCACGCCGCGCAGGTGGCGGGCCTTGAGATCCTTGCCATCAGCGGCGATGCGGGCCTCCAGCACCTCGGCCGCCGGAGCATCCTTCAGCGCAGCGGCGAAGGCCAGCCGGGCACGGGCGCGCACGGCGCGGTCGTCGGTGGCCAGATTGGCCGGCAGGCCGTCGATCAGGGTACCGGCCTCGTCCACGCCGCCGATCTGCAGCAGGGCCAGGGCCAGGTCGAGCTTCAGCTCATCCTTGTCCGGCTCGGCGGCGATCTGCGCGCGCAGTACGTCGACCTGCGCCTGCGGGTCCAGCGGGGCGTCATCTTCAGGGGCGGCATCGCCGACATCGGCCGGCACGATGCCGTGCTGGGCCAGGAATTCACGCAGCTGGCCTTCCGGAATGGCGCCGGGGAAGCCGTCCACCAGCTGGCCGCCCTTGACCAGGAACACGGTGGGCACCGAGCGGATCTGGAAGGCTGCCGCGATCTGCTGTTCCTTGTCGACATCGACCTTGGCCAGCTCGAAAGCGCCGTTGTACTCGGCAGCCAGCTTTTCCAGCATCGGGCCCAGGGTCTTGCACGGCCCGCACCAGGTGGCCCAGAAGTCGACCAGCACCGGCGTCTGCAGCGACTTCTGCAGGACTTCGGCCTCGAAGGTCGCAGTGGTGGCGTCGAATACGTAGGTCGTCTCGGTCATGGGGGAGGCATCGCTTGGCATCTGGAGACCGATTCTATGGTGACGATCGATGTCGGTCTCAACCCTGCCATCACGGAGTACGCCCTCGAGTGGTGCTGGCGGGCCGGCAGGGGCGCAGTGCAGCGAGTGGATCACCCACTAGCCGGAGGCGACAGGCTTCGATGGGGAGGCGCGCTTGCGACAGGGCGGAACTGCCATGCCTCGAGCATCACGGTAGGCGCAGCAGGCGGATATTGAAGTGCTCTGGAATGCGCCGCGCTTGGCGCATCGCGCCGCTACCGCGACAATGCCGTGGTCCATTCCTTTCCGGGTGATTGCGCGCAATGTCCGTGGTCCGGCTTGATCGTTGGTTGGGGCTGCTTGCGGCAGTCGTATTCGTCCTGGCCGTGGCCGGCTTCGGTGCCGGCCTGGACGGCTATGCCCAGGCTCGCCACCCGGTGGCGCTGCTGGGTGCGCGCGGTGTACCGCATGCGCTGGCCTTCAATCTGCTGGGTTTCGTGCTGCCCGGCGTGCTGGCGGTGGCGGTGGCTGAACGCCTGCGCCGCAGTCTGCCGGCCACCGCTGGCTGGGCGCCACGGGTCGGCAGCCAGATGCTGCTGCTGGCCGGTCTGGCCTTTGCCGCGATGGGGCTGCTGCCACTGGACGTGGATGACCTGCATGGGCCCGCCAGCCAGCTGCATGCCAGCGCCTGGATGATCTGGGTGCTGGGTTTCGTCGCGGGCACCGTGCTGCTGGGCGTGTCCCATCTGCGCCAGGCGCATGGCCGGGCCTTGGGCGCAGTGGCCCTGGGCTGCGGCGTGCTGGCCGCGCTGGCGGCGTTCGCCCTGCAGGGCACACTGCCGGCGCCGATGGCACAACGGCTCGCGTTCGCCTGCTGGCTGGTCTGGCTGGCGGCGGCCCTGCCGCTGTCGCGCCCGCGCTGAGACGCCTCCCCGAGCGCTGCGGCGCCGGCGTCCGGCAGGCAGGATTGGAGCCATTTGCCGCACTGCGGTACGCTGTACCGCTTTGCCGCCGCATCCGCGTGTTCCATGACCAGCGCTGAAACCAACGCCTACGACCCGCAGCAGGTTGAATCCGCCGCCCAGCAGTACTGGGACGCCACCCGTGCCTTCGAGGTCGACGAGACTTCGGACAAGCCGAAGTACTACTGCCTGTCGATGCTTCCGTACCCGTCCGGTGCGCTGCACATGGGCCACGTGCGCAATTACACGATCGGCGACGTGATCAGCCGCTACAAGCGCATGACCGGCCACAACGTGCTGCAGCCGATGGGCTGGGACGCGTTCGGCCTGCCGGCGGAAAACGCTGCGATCAAGAACAAGACCGCGCCGGCGGCGTGGACCTACAAGAACATCGACCACATGCGCAGCCAGCTGAAGTCGCTGGGCTATGCCATCGACTGGTCGCGCGAGTTCGCCACCTGCCGTCCGGACTATTACGTCCACGAGCAGCGCATGTTCACCCGCCTGATGCGCAAGGGCCTGGCCTACCGCCGCAACGCGGTGGTGAACTGGGACCCGGTCGACCAGACCGTGCTGGCCAACGAGCAGGTCATCGACGGCCGCGGCTGGCGCTCCGGTGCGCTGGTGGAGAAGCGCGAGATCCCGCAATGGTTCCTGCGCATCACCGACTACGCCCAGGAACTGCTGGACGGCCTGGATGAGCTGGACGGCTGGCCGGAATCGGTCAAGACCATGCAGCGCAACTGGATCGGCCGTTCCGAGGGCCTGGAGATCCAGTTCGATGTGCGCGATGTCGATGGCAGCGCGCTGGACCCGCTGCGCGTGTTCACCACCCGCCCGGACACGGTGATGGGCGTGACCTTCGTGTCGATCGCCGCCGAGCACCCGCTGGCGCTGCATGCGGCGAAGAACAACCCGGAGCTGGCGGCGATGCTGGCCGACCTGAAGCAGGGTGGCGTGTCCGAGGCTGAACTGGAAACCCAGGAAAAGCGCGGCATGGACACCGGCCTGCGCGCGCTGCATCCGGTCACCGGCGAGCCGGTGCCGGTGTGGGTCGCCAACTTCGTGCTGATGGGCTACGGCACCGGCGCGGTGATGGCCGTTCCGGGCCATGACCAGCGCGACAACGAAGTGGCCAACAAGTACGGCCTGCCGATCAAGCAGGTGATCGCGCTGAAGGATGCGCGCACCGAAGAGGAGCGCAACTGGGACGGTAGCCGCTGGCAGGACTGGTACAGCGACAAGAGCCGTGCCTTCGAGCTGGTGAACTCGGCCGAGTTCGACGGCCTGGATTTCCAGGGCGCCTTTGAAGCCCTGGCCGAACGTTTCGAGCGCAAGGCCCAGGGCCAGCGCCGCGTCAACTACCGCCTGCGCGACTGGGGCGTGAGCCGCCAGCGCTACTGGGGCTGCCCGATTCCGGTGATCTACTGCGCCAAGTGCGGCGCGGTGCCGGTGCCGGAAGAGCAGCTGCCGGTGGTGCTGCCGGAAGACGTGGCCTTCGCCGGTACCGGCTCGCCGATCAAGACCGATCCGGAATGGCGCAAGACCACCTGCCCGGATTGCGGCGGCGCGGCCGAGCGCGAGACCGACACCTTCGACACCTTCATGGAGTCGAGCTGGTACTACGCCCGCTACACCTCGCCGGGTGCCCGTGATGCGGTCGACAAGCGCGGCAACTACTGGCTGCCGGTGGACCAGTACATCGGTGGCATCGAGCACGCGATCCTGCACCTGATGTATTTCCGCTTCTACCACAAGCTGCTGCGCGACGCGCGGATGGTGGACAGCAACGAACCGGCGCGCAACCTGCTGTGCCAGGGCATGGTGATCGCCGAAACCTATTACCGCCCGAACCCGGACGGCTCGAAGGACTGGATCAACCCGGCCGACGTGGAAGTACAGCGCGACGAGCGCGGCCGCATCACCGGCGCCACCCTGATCGCCGACGGCCAGCCGGTGGTGGTCGGTGGTACCGAGAAGATGTCCAAGTCGAAGAACAACGGCGTGGACCCGCAGGCGATGGTCGGCAAGTACGGCGCCGATACCGTGCGCCTGTTCTCGATGTTCGCCGCACCGCCGGAACAGTCGCTGGAGTGGAACGAAGCCGGCGTGGACGGCATGGCCCGCTTCCTGCGCCGCCTCTGGGCCCAGGTGCAGAAGCACGCTGCCGACGGTGCCGCCCCGGCACTGGATGCCGCGGCGCTGGATGCCAACCAGAAGGCGCTGCGCCGCAAGACCCATGAAACCATCGGCAAGGTCGGTGACGACTATGGCCGCCGCCACAGCTTCAATACCGCGATCGCTGCGGTGATGGAGCTGATGAATGCGCTGGCCAAGTTCGAGGATGGCAGCGAGCAGGGCCGCGCGGTGCGCCAGGAAGCGCTGCAGGCGATCGTGCTGCTGCTCAACCCGATCACCCCGCATGCCAGCCACGCCCTGTGGCAGGTGCTGGGTCATGGCGAGACGCTGCTGGAAGACCAGCCGTTCCCGCAGGCCGACAGCAGCGCGCTGGTGCGCGATGCGCTGACCCTGGCGGTGCAGGTCAACGGCAAGCTGCGTGGCACCATCGAGGTGGCGGCCGATGCCGCGCGCGAGCAGGTCGAGGCGCTGGCCCTGGCCGAGCCCAACGCGGCCAGGTTCATGGAAGGCCTGACGGTGCGCAAGATCATCATCGTCCCGGGCAAGATCGTGAACATCGTCGCTGCCTGATGTCCCCGGCACCGGTCACCCGCGCGGTGGCCGGTGCCATTCCATGAGCAGGGCCGGGCGCCTGATGGCCCTGCATTCACGCGGCTTCGGGCACGCTGTGTGTTGCCGTGATCGCCCGGCTCCGCCAGACTGTCTCCATGACCCGAATCCTGCTTGCCCTCGTTCTTGTCCTCGGCCTCGCCGGCTGCGGTTTCCATCTGCGCAACAAGCTGATGCTGCCGACCGACACTGCCCCGGTGAAGGTGGTCTCCACCGCCCCGTACAGTGAACTGGTCAAGCTGCTCAACCGCAGCCTGCTGGCCTCCGGTGCCAAGCTGGCCGATGAGGACAGCAAGGGACCCAACGCCCAGCTGCAGGTGCTGTCCGAGCGCTGGGGTGACCTGCCGATCGCCATCGACTCGCAGGGCCGCGCACAGGAATACAGCCTGCGCTACGCGGTGATCTTCATCTTCCGTCGCGAGGATGGCAGCGAACTGGTGCCGCAGCAGGTGATCGAACTGTCGCGCGACTATGTGTCGCCGCCGACCGACGCCACCGGTACCACCACCGAACGCGAAATCCTGGCCACGGAGCTGCGCCGGGAAATGTCCGCCTCGATCATCCGCCGTATCGACAGCGTGGTCCGCGCCGAGATCGAGAAGGGCGGCAGCCTGTCCGCGCCGAAGGCCAAGCCGATCGAGGGTGCGGTGCCGGCCGCCGACGCCAAGCACTGAGCGGCAGCGACGATGGAACTGCGTCCGGAGCAGCTGGCCAGCCAGGGCGCTGACACCCCGTTGGCGCCGGTGTACCTGATCGCAGGCCCGGAAACCCTGCGCGTGCTGGAGGCGGCAGATGCCGTCCGCGCGCGCGCGCGCGCCTCCGGCATCGGCGAACGCGAAGTGTTCGACGCCGACGGGCGGGATTTCGACTGGAACCAGCTCGACGCCAGCTTCAATGCGCCCAGCCTGTTCAGCGCCCGCCGCCTGGTCGAGGTGCGCCTGCCCAGCGGCAAGCCCGGCAAGGACGGCGCCGAAGTGATCAGCCAGTTCTGCGCCAATCCGGCGCCGGACGTGGTGCTGATGATCACCGCCAATGAATGGAGCAAGGCCCATCAGGGCAAGTGGGCCGAGGCGGTCAGCCGCATCGGCGTGCTGTCGGTGGCCTGGGCGATCAAGCCGCACGAACTGCCGGACTGGATCGAGCGCCGCCTGCGCGGCAAGGGCCTGCGTGCCGACCCGGCCGCCGTGCAGCGCCTGGCCGAGCGGGTGGAGGGCAACCTGCTGGCCGCCGCCCAGGAAATCGACAAGCTGGCGCTGTTGGCCGATGGCCAGCCGCTGGATGTGGAGCGGATGGAATCGCTGGTGGCTGACGCTGCCCGCTACGACGTGTTCCGGCTGGTGGAGGCGACGTTCTCCGGCCAGCCGCCGGCCGTGCTGCGCATGCTGGCTGGCCTGCGCGGCGAAGGCGAAGCGGTGGCCGCACTGATGCCGATCGTGATCCGTGAACTGCTGGCCGGTGCCGGCCTGGCCCGTGTGCAGGCCCGTGGCGGCAACCTGGCCGCCGAAATGAAATCGCGTGGCATCTGGGAATCACGGCAGGCGCCCTACAAGCGCGCGCTGCAGCGGCACCCGGAAGGCAAGCGCTGGGAACGCTTCGTGGCCGAAGCCGGGCTGGTCGACCGCATCGCCAAGGGGCGGGCCGACGGCGATGCCTGGCTGGCGCTGGAGCGCCTGCTGGTGGCCGTGGCCGAACCGCGTGCCGTGCGCCTGCTGGCGCGGGCCTGAGCGATGAGCCTGCGGATCTATTACGGGGGCACCTTCGATCCGGTGCACCTGGGGCATCTGGCAATCGCGCGAGCCGCCCGGGACGAACTGCAGGTGGCCGTGCGCATGTTGCCGGCAGGCGATCCGCCGCACCGTGCGGTGCCCGGCGCCACCGCCGAGCAGCGCTGCACCATGTTGTCGCTGGCCATCGGCGACGAGCCGGGCCTGCTGCTGGACCGTCGTGAACTGGACCGTGCCACGCGCTATCCCGGTCGTCCGTCCTACACCGTCGATACCCTGCGCGAGCTGCGTGGCGAGCTGGGCCCAAGCCGGCCATTGGCCTGGCTGGTGGGCGCCGACAGCCTGCTGGGCCTGTCCGGCTGGCACGAATGGGAGGCCCTGTTCGGGCTGGCCCACTTCGTGGTGGCCGAGCGGCCGGGCAGCCCGCTTCAGGCGTCGATCGACGGTGAACTGGGGCGTGCCCTGCAGGGGCGCTGGGCCGACAACGAACAGGCCCTGTTCGCCAGCCCGGCCGGACGCATCCTGCGCCTGCACCACCCGCTGCGCGAGGAATCGGCCAGCGCCGTGCGCTCGCAGATCGCCGCCGGTGGCCCCTGGCGCGCCCTGCTGCCGCCGGCTGTCGCGGACTACGTCGCTGCACACGGGCTGTACCGCCCGGCCACAGCGTGAATGGCGCCGCCGTGCCATCCCCGTATAATCGCCCCCACGTTTATCGAGTCGATCCACTTTGAGCAACCAGACCCAGCCCCAGACCATCAAGGTCGATCTGCCCAGCCCGCCGCCGTCCGTGCCGGAACTGCTGGCCAGCGTCCGTCAAGCCACCGAAGACCTGAAGGCCAAGGACCTGGTCGAGATCGACGTGCGCGGCCGGTCCAGCGTTGCCGACTACATGATCGTCGTTTCGGGCACCTCGACCCGCCACGTCAAGTCGATCGCCGATGAAGTCGTGCGCTTCGCCAAGAGCCTCGACGTGATGCCGCTGGGTGTTGAAGGCGAGCGCGAAGCCGAGTGGGTGCTGGTCGATCTGGGCGACGTGATCGTCCACGTGATGCTGCCGCGCGTGCGTGAGTTCTATGCCCTGGAGCGCCTGTGGACCGTTGGCGACCAGCCGCCGTCCAGCGACGACGAAGTGGCCTGAGCCGCACGTTGATGCATCCCTTCGACGGCGCCGATGGCGCCGTCGACGTTTTGGAGGACCGTGTAGATGAAAGCCCGCCTGATCGCCACCGGTGAACGCGCGCCCAGCTGGGTCGCGCAGGGCTTCGCCGAGTACCAGAAGCGGCTGTCGCACTGGCTGCCGTTCGAGCTGGTGGAAATCGAGCCCGGCTTGCGCGGCAAGGGACGTGATCCGCGCCGCGCCACTGAAGAGGAAGGCAAGCGGGTCATCGCCGCGCTGCCGAAGAACGCCTATGTGGTGGCACTGGATGTGCCAGGACGACAGCTGAGTTCCGAACAGCTGGCACAGCGCCTGGAGCATTGGCGCGGGCAGGGCCGCGACCTGGCGTTCCTGATTGGTGGCCCGGAAGGGCATTCGCCGGATGTGTCCGCGCTGGCCGATGAGAAGTGGTCGATCGGACCGCTGACGCTGCCGCACATGCTGGTGCGCCTGGTGGTGGCCGAGCAGCTGTATCGGGCCGCCGCAATGATTGCCAATCACCCCTACCATCGCGCGTGAAGAGTGGTTATACTAGTCGTCTGCCCGAATAGCTCAGCCGGTTAGAGCACTTGACTGTTAATCAGGGGGTCGTTGGTTCGAGTCCAACTTCGGGCGCCACCTTGAGAAACCTGCATCGCAAGATGCAGGTTTTTTTTTGTCGCTACACTCTGCTGCTGCAACCATGGATGCCGATCATGCGCGTGCTGCTGTCCTCGAGCTTCCTGCTGCTGGCGATGGTGCCGTTCGCCACAACGAAGGCCGCGCCTTCCACCTGGCATCCGCCACAGGGCACCACCGAGCTCCCGTTGTGGCCGCAGGGCACGGTGATCGCGCCGCCGAAGTTGAAGGGACCCGAGCAGGTCAGCGAAGTGATCTCCGAAGGCAGTGGCGAACACTGGATGATGCTGCAGAACGTCGCTGCGCCGACCCTCACCGTGTTTCCGCCGAAGGGACCGGCCACCGGCACCGCAGTGATGGTGGTGCCTGGCGGAGGCTATCGGGTGCTGGCGATGGACCTGGAAGGCAGCGAGATCTGCGACTGGCTGACCGCACAGGGCATCACCTGTGCATTGCTGAAGTACCGGGTGCCAGCCTCTGGCCCGAACTGGGACCCCGAGTGCAACTGCCGCGACATTCCGAAAGTGCCGATGGCCCTGCAGGATGCACAGCGTGCAATGGGCCTGCTGCGCGCACAGGCCGAGCGCTGGTCAATCAATCCCAAGCGAATCGGGGCGATCGGCTTTTCCGCCGGTGGTCACGTGGTGGCTGGACTGAGCACGCACGCGCTGCGCAGCTACGCGCCGGTCGATGCTGCGGATGAGCAACCCAGCCGTCCCGATTTCGCCATGGTGATGTATTCCGGGCACCTGTGGGCTGGGCACGGGAAGGGATTGTCGCTGGTCAGGGACATCACCGTGGATGACAAGGTGCCGCCGACGTTCATCGCGCAGGCCACCGACGATCGCACCGATGACGTGCGCGAATCGCTGGCCTATTACCGTGCCCTGGCGGACGCGGGGGTGCCGGTGGAAATGCACCTGTTCGCACGCGGCGGCCACGCATTCGGGTTGCGCATGAAGGATGCACCGGTCGCGGCGTGGCCGCAGCTGGCCGAGCGCTGGATGCAGGATATCGGCATGCTGGCGGATCGCCAGTTGTAGAGCCGAGCCATGCTCGGCCGCCTGTGTGAAGCCGGGCGCGGGCTCGGCTCTACAGTGCCAGCTCACCTCTGCAGAAGGCCACCAGCGTGGCGATCGCCACCGCCAGGATCGCGCCGAACAGTACCCACTCCCAGCGCGTGAATACCCGCTCGCCGCGCTGGCGCCGGGTCAAAGCGAACAACACCACGCCGGGCACGTACAGCAGTACCGACAGCAGCAGGTTGTCCAGGCCGCCGGCATACACCAGCCACAGCGCATAGGCGCTGGCCAGCAGTGCGACCCCGAAATCGCGCCAGCGCACGCCTGGTTCGCCGGCGTAGGCCTGCCCGCGCCAGGCCAGCTGCACGCCGAACGCGGTGGACAGGAAGTAGGGCACCAGGCTCATCGACGCAGCGAGCAGCACCAGCCCGGTGTAGCTGCCCGAACTGACCAGCACCATCAGCAGGAACAACTGGATCAGGCCATTGCTCAACCACAGTGCATTGGCCGGCACGCCACGCGCGTTCTCGCGGCCGAGGAAGGCCGGCATGGTGCCGTCACCGGCGGCGGCATACAGCACTTCGGCGCACAGCAGCACCCAGGCCAGCAATGCGCCGAGTACGGAGACGATCGAACCGATGATGATCACCGTCGCGCCCCATTCGCCGACGATGGCGCGCAGCACATAGGCCATCGACGGATTGGGCAGCCCGGCCAGTTCGGCCTGCGACAGCACGCCCATCGACAGCAGGCTGACCAGTACCAGCAGCAGCCAGACCCCGAGGAAACCGATCACCGTGGCACGGCCGACGTCGGCACGGCGCGCGGCACGCCGCGAATAGATGCTGGCCCCTTCGATGCCGATGAACACCCACACGGTCACCAGCATCATGCCGCGCAGCTGCTGGCCGAGGTCGCCGAGTGCGGGCGTACCGAGGAAATCGGCGCGGAACACGTCCATGCGGAACGCGCCCGCCGCCAGGATCAGGAACAACGCTATCGGCAGCAGCTTGGCCACCGTCACCAGGCCGTTGACGATGGCGGCCGTGCGCAGGCCGCGCAGCACCAGCAGGTGCACGGTCCACAGCAGCAGTGATGAAGCGGCTACGGCGGCGGGTGTATTGCCTTCACCGAAGACCGGCACGAAGTGGCCGAGGCCACTGAAGATCAGTACGAAGAAGCTGGCGTTGCCGAGCACCGACGCCACCCAGTAGCCCCACGCCGCGGAGAAGCCGATGTAGTTGCCGAAGCCTTCGCGCGCATAGGCGTAGATGCCGGTATCCAGGTCGGGGCGACGATTGGCCAGGGCCTGGAACACGAAGGCCAGCATCAGCATGCCGGCGCCACTGACCGCCCAGCCGATCAAGGCGGCGGCCGGGCCGGCGCTGCGCGCGACGTTCTGCGGCAGTGAAAAGATGCCGGCGCCGACCATCGAGCCGACTACCAGTGCAGTCAACGCGGGCAGGCCCAGCCGTTGCGATGTCGCGGCCATGGAGATCCCCTGCGGCGCGAATGCCGCGAGCATACGGTAGCCATGTCCTCGTGAACATGTCCGCAAGAGCCAGCGGGCAAGCGCCAGCCTGCAGGAGCCGGCCCGCGTGAAAACGACGAAGGCCCGGGCAACGGCCCGGGCCTTCGAAGGTGACGCTGCAACCGGTCTTACTTGAACGTGTACTTGAAGCCGACGGTGTAGTAACGGCCCAGCGCACCGGAGAAGTGCATCGGGTTGTAGTTCACCGCGCCGTAGGTGGTCGGATCGAGCGGGGCGATGCGGTCGAACACGTTGGCCACCGAGGCGTTGAGTTCGAACGAGTCGTTGATGCTCCAGCGACCGGACAGGTCCATGGTGGTGAACGAAGAGATCTTCTTCACCGGCGTACCGTCAGCGTAGAAGGCCAGGTAGCTGCCACCACGGCTGTCGATGTTGTCCATCTTGCTGATGTAGTTGACGATGCCGCTGACGCTCCACGGGCCCTGCTTCCAGGTGGTGCCGAAGTTGACCTTGTCCTTCGGCGTACCGATGCAGTTGGTGACGTCGCAGTTGCCGTGGGTACCCACGTAATCAACCGTGTCGCCGCCTTCGGTGCGCTCGAACTTCAGGATGTGGCTCCACTGCAGGTCCAGCTCCAGCTGGCCCGGGCCGATCTCGAAGGTCTGGCGGATATCGGTATCGATACCGCGCACGCGCGACGAGCTGGCATTCACGTAGCCGGTGTTGACCGCCAGGATGGTGCCGCTGTTGGCCACGCCATTGAGATTGTTGCTGTCGCGCAGCACGTTGCCGGCCAGGATCGCCGCCGCCGTGCTGCCCTGCACGATCTCGTTGGTACGCTTGATCTGCCAGGCATCGACGGTCATCGAGGTGGTCGAAGTCGGCTGCAGCACGATGCCGACCGAGTAGCTCTTGGACTCTTCCGGCTTCAGCAGCTTGTTCGGCTTGGTGATGATCGCCACCGAATTGGCGCCACATTCGCTGGCAGCGCCGCCGCTGATCTGGCAACGCACCGGGTCGACCGCAGTGGAGAAGGCGGCCAGGCCACCGTCACCGTTCTCGGCCGGGTTCGGCGCGCGGAAACCTTCGGCGTAGCTGGCGCGCAGGGCGATCCAGTCGGCCGGGGTCCACTTCACGCCCAGCTTCGGCGTAGCCTTGCCTTCGCCGCTTTCGTACTTGTCGTAACGCAGGGCGCCGGACAGTTCCAGCTGTTCCAGCACCGGTGCCGACAGTTCGACGTAGCCGGCGTAGACGTTCTGGGTGCCGTCATAGGCCGAGTAGCCCAGGCCGATGATGTCGCCCTGGTCGGTGTAGGTCTGCGGGGTCAGGCTGTTGCTGGTCTTGCGCCACTCGGTACCGATCGCCAGGCCCAGCGGACCACCCTTCAGGTCCATCAGGCTGCGCGAGACGGTGAAGTCGAACATGTCCAGGCTGGACTTGGCGCGGGCGCTGATCGTGGGCGAGATGTAGTCGTACAGCGCCTGCGAGTTCTTGCCGGCATCATCACCGATACGCCACACGCCACCGGCGCAGTTGGCATTGCCCAGTGCACACTGGACGGCGCTGTAGCGCAGGAAGCCGGTGCGCTTGTTGGTCAGGTCGGTGCCCGAGTGCAGGTAGGCGGTGTCGTAGCTCCAGTCGCCCCAGTTGCCCTTGATGCCGACCAGGAAGCGGTTGAACTCATTGGTGTTGTCGGTCACGCGCGGGCCGACATCCCAGGCCGAGTAACGCACGCGGCGCGCCGTGCCCGGGGTCGGGTTGTCGGGATGGTTCGGGCCCAGCACGGTGGCACCGGGGCCACTGTTGGCATTGACCGGGCCGCCCGGATAGCCCCAGCCGCCCGACACGCCGGACGGGGTGTTGCTGAAGATGGTTTCCTTCTTCGAGTAGCCGATCTCGGTGTAGATCTCGCCGCCTTCACCGAAGGCGAAGCTGGCGCGACCGAACACGTTGACGTACTTCTCTTCCGGAATCAGGTCGCGGTACTGCTGCGCCGGATCCCACAGGCAGCCATCGGCGGCGATGCTGGCCGGGGTCTGCCCACCGATGGTGGTCAGGCCGGCGCAACCCGGCAGCGGCACCAGATGGCCGGTGGCGTCGAGGTAGGAGCCGTTCGGGCCGGAACCGCCGGAGGTGCCACCACGGGTGTAGGCACCGCCGAGGAACTGGGCGGTCTTGTCATAGCCCCACGGGCGGGTGTCACCGGTACCGATCCACTTGCGGTTCTTGCGGTCGCTGATCTTGATCGCGTCGGTCTTGCCAACGTCCAGGCTGAAGAAGGCGTTCCAGCCATCGGTGGCCAGGTCGCCGGTACCGGCGGTCAGGGTTGCCTTCCGGGCGTCGCCATCGCTGTCACCGGACAGGCCGTAGGAGCCACGCAGGATGGCGCCCTGGAAGTCGCTGCGCAGGATGATGTTGACCACGCCGGCGATGGCATCGGAACCGTAGATCGCCGAAGCGCCGTCCTTCAGGACTTCCACGCGCTCGACGGCATCGAGCGGAATGGTGCTGAGGTCGGTGAAGACCTTCTGTCCGTCATCGGCCAGGCCATAGGTGGCCATGCGGCGGCCGTTCAACAGTACCAGCGTCGAGCCGGCGCCCAGGCCGCGCAGCGAGATGCCGGCGCCACCGCCGGCGAAACCGTTGCCGAAGGTCTTGGGAATCGAGCCGGCGCCATCGGCGGTGATGGTCTGCAGGTACTCGGCCAGCGAGGTCTTGCCGGTGCGGTCGATTTCCTGGCGGGTCACCACCTGCACCGGCGACGGTGTCTCGGTGTTGGTGCGCGGGATGTTGGAGCCGGTGACCGTGATGCGGTCGAGGTTGGTGGCCTTTTCCTGCGCGAAGGCGGAGGAGGAAGCGACGGCGCCGGCCAGCAGCAGGGCGCCGCCGGTGAGGATGTGGGTGATGGACGATGCCAGGGTGCTGCGGCGGCGGCTGGCGGGCCGTTGGATCGGGTGTTTCACAGCTTCTCTCCTAACTGGAAAACCGTAGCGTTGAGGGCTGTCGCCGGATCGATACCGGGACGCGCCAATCTAGGTTTCCTGCAGGTGACGAAGTCGTGAAATTTTGCTTAATCGGTAACGCTTGGTCCCGGCCTGTCCGCATTTCCCGGGCAGCGGCAGGGACCGGCCCGGCGCGAGGCCGGGCCGGTGGTGGGGCTCAGTCGGGCAGCGAGAACTGCACCGGTACCAGGCCGATGGCCGGAACTGCCACGCCGTCACGCTGGGCAGGCTCGAAGCGCCAGTGCCGGAGCACCTGCTGGCGGGCGGCCTGGTCCAGGTTGCGCGAGCCGCTGCTGCGCTCGACGCTGACCGCGACCGGTTGGCCATGGCTGTCCACTTCCACCCGCAACAGCACTGTTCCCTGTTCGTGGTTGCGCAGGGACTGGATGGGGTAGGTCGGCGGCGGGGCGCTGCGGTACTGCAGCTGGGCGCCGGCCAGAGGGGTGGACGTGTCGATGCTGGGCGCCAGCTGCGGCGGAGCCGGTTCGGCGGCCGGCAACGCGATGCCCTGGGTCTCCTCCACGGTCGCGGTGGGCGCGGGCAGTGGCGGCACCACCGGCTGCGTTCGCGGTTTCGGCACCACCTGGACGATCTCCTTGGGCGTGACCGGAACCGGCGGCGTTGGCGGTGGCGGGATCTTCTCGATCAGCCGGACCGGCGTCTTTTCACGCGGGACCTGCACGGCCTGGTAGGTCGCAGGGATGAGCAGCAACAGGAAGGCCAGCAGGTGCAGGGCGATCGCCGCGCTCCAGGCGGCCACCCGGGCGGGGTCGAAATGCAGGGATGCAACGGGGTACGTACGAACCATGATCCACCTCCATGCCAGTGACGAAGTCCTCAACGCACCAGGGCCCGTGGCGGGGTTGCCGCACGCGGCTGGCAGTCCATCAGTAGCGCGGCACGACGGCTACTGCCTAAAGGCAGGGGCATGATCGTTGGGCTGGCCTTCAGCCAGTGTCGGCGGAGGGCACGAAAAAGGCGGGCCCCCTGCGGGACCCGCCTGTGTCGTCGACCGCGGCGGACGCGATCAGCGGCCCAGTTCGAACACCACGTCCAGGTTGACCGAGACGGTCGATTCGCCCGGTGCGACCGGGGTGGCCTTGTCCATCGCCGCACCGGCCGCCATGGTGCGCATCATCTGCATCGGGCGGAAACCGCCGCTGCTGTTCTCGGAGATGCTGACGATGCGGCGCACCTGCAGGCCCAGCGACTTGGCATAGGTCTGGGCGCGGGCCTGGGCCTTCTTCAGCGCGGCCAGGCGGGCTTCGTCATAGACCGGTTCCGGCTGGTCGATCTCGAAGCTGGGGCCGTTGATCTGGTTGGCGCCCTGAGCGGCCAGCGCATCGAGCACCTTGCCGAGCTTGGCGATGTCACGGACCTTCAGGCTGACCGTGTTGCTGGCCTGGTAGCCGGTGATCTTCGGCGCCTCGTTGTCGGCATAGCGGTACTGCGGGTTGAGGCTGACGCCGCTGGTCTGCACGTCGCGCTCGGCGATGCCGGCGGCCTTGATCGCGGCCAGCACCTTGTCCATCTGCTGGGCGTTCTGGCGCATGGCGCTGTTGCCGTCGGCGGCCTGGGTGACCACGCCGGCCGACAGGGTGGCGACGTCCGGCACGCGGGTGGCCTCGGCGTTGGCCGAAATGTTCAGCAGGGTGCCTTCGGCCGCGGCGGCGATCGACGGCGACGACGGAGCAGCATGGGCAGTCATCGAGGTTCCAAGGGCGAGGGACAGGGCGAGCAGCAGCGGGGTGGCGGTCAGGCGCATGGGATCTCCTTGTTGTGCGGTGAGGGTGGTGTCGTAGCGATGAACGCGCTGTGAGCCTGTAAGGGGTTGTACGCGTTCCGTAACGGGTTGCCGACGATTCAGGTGACGGGCTCAGGTTATGCTGTGCCGATGCTCTATCTTGCTTCCCGCTCCCCCCGACGCAACCAGTTGCTGGCCCGACTCGGACGCCCCTTCCAGGCCCTGGACCTGGAGGTCGTCGAGCAGCGCGCCGCGACCGAGAGTGCCGAACAGTATGTGTGCCGGGTCGCCGCCGACAAGGCGCGCGCCGGGCTGGCCCGGGTGCTGGCCGAAGACCCGCAGGCGCGGGTGCTCGGCTCGGACACCGAGGTGGTGCTGGACGGTGAAGTGTTCGGCAAGCCGGCCGACGCCGCCGGCGCGCGCGCGATGCTGGCGCGCCTGGCCGGGCGCACCCACCAGGTGATGACTGCGGTGGTGGTGGTCGGCGCCGACGGGCTGGACAGCGAACTGGTCATTTCCGAAGTGACCTTCGCCCCGATCGCCGCCGCCGACATCGCCGCCTATGTTGCCACCGGCGAGCCGTTGGACAAGGCCGGGGCCTACGCCATCCAGGGCGGGGCCGAGCGCTGGATCGAACATCTTTCCGGCAGCTACTCCGGCGTCATGGGGCTGCCATTGCTGCATACCGATCGTCTGCTGGCGCGCTGTGGCGTGCCGGCCCCCACTGCCGATGCCGCCAGGGAGGCTGCCGATGTCTGAGGAAATCCTGGTCAATGTGACCCCCCGCGAAACCCGGGTCGCGGTGATCGAGAACGGCATGCTGCAGGAACTGCACATCGAGCGCGGCTGGCGCCGGGGTGTGGTCGGCAACATCTACAAGGGCAAGGTGCAGCGGGTCATGCCCGGCATGCAGGCCGCGTTCGTCGAGGTCGGCCTGGAGCGCGCCGCGTTCCTGCACGCCAACGACGTGGTGCGCCCGGCCCCGGTGGCCAGTGCCGACACCGAGAACACGACGCTGCCGCCGCCGGCCAGCGTGCCGATCGTCGAGCTGCTGCGTGACGGCCAGGACATCGTGGTGCAGGTGGTGAAGGACCCGATCGGCACCAAGGGTGCACGCCTGACCACGCAGATCAGCATTCCCTCGCGCTACATGGTGCTGCTGCCGCAGTCCAAGGTGGTGGGGGTGTCCGCGCGCATCGAGGATGAAACCGAGCGCGCCCGCCTGAAGGCGCTGGTGACCGAGTTGTCGGCGCAGCACGGCGGCTACGGCTACATCGTGCGCACCAACGCCGAAGGGCAGCCGGCCGAGGCCATCGCCGAGGACATCGCCTACCTGTCGCGCGTGTGGAACGTGGTCGAGCGCCGCGGCCGCGAAGCGCCGTCGTGCAGCATCATCTATGAAGACCTGAGCCTGCCGCTGCGGTCGGTGCGCGACCTGATCCGCAAGGACGTGGACAAGGTGAAGGTGGACTCGAAGGAGACCTTCGGCCAACTGCAGGCCTTCGTCGCCAAGTACATGCCGGTGCTGGCCGAGAAGCTGGAGCTGTACTCCGGTGACCGCCCGATCTTCGACATGTTCGGCGTGGAGGACGAGATCGGCCGCGCGCTGGACAAGCAGGTGCCGCTGAAATCCGGTGGCTACCTGGTGATCGACCAGACCGAGGCGATGACCACCATCGACGTCAACACCGGCTCGTTCCTCGGCCAGCGCAACCTGGAAGAAACGGTGTTCCGCACCAACCTGGAAGCGGCGCAGGCGGTGGCGCGGCAGCTGCGGCTGCGCAACCTGGGCGGCATCATCATCATCGACTTCATCGACATGGATGATGCGGAGCATCGTCGCCAGGTGCTGCGCACGCTGGAAAAGGCGCTGGCCCGCGACCATGCCAAGACCACGGTCTATGATTTCTCGCCGCTGGGGCTGGTGGAGATGACCCGCAAGCGTACGGTGGAAAGCCTGGAGCGCCAGCTGTCGGAGACCTGCCCGCAGTGCAGCGGCCGCGGCAGCATCAAGACCACCGAGACGGTGACCTATGAGATCTTCCGCGAGATCACCCGTGCCGTGCGCCAGTTCGATGCTGCGCGCCTGCTGGTGATCGCCTCGACCAAGGTGGTCGCGCGCATTACCGATGAGGAATCCTCGGCGGTGGCCGAGCTGGAAGAGTTCCTCGGCAAGAGCATCCGCTTCCAGGCGGACGAGCAGTACCTGCAGGAGCAATTCGATGTCGTTCTGCTCTGATCCTCGCCGGCTGCAGGCCGGCGGTGGCCGATGAGCGCGCCGCCGCGCCTGCGACTGCGAAGGATCCGCCGTCATTTCATTGCCGCCTGTGCGGTGGGCCTGGTCGGGCTTGCACTGCTGGTGGGCACGCTCAGCCAGCTGCTGCCGCTGGCCGAGCGTCATCCTGACAGGATCGCCGCCTGGCTGAGCGAGCGTGCCGGCCAGCCGGTGCGTTTCGACCAGCTGCAGACCGCCTGGACCCGTCGTGGCCCGCTGCTGCAGCTGAAAGGCCTGCGCATCGGCGCCGGGCAGGGCCTGGCGATCGGCGAGGCCGAGGTGCTGGTATCGATGTACAGCGGGCTGCTGCCCGGGCGCTCGCTGACCGAGCTGCGCCTGCGTGGCCTGGCGCTGGATCTGCAGCAGGGCGAGGACGGACGCTGGACGGTGCGCGGGCTGCCGCAATCGGACAACGGCGGCGATCCGCTGGATGCGCTGCGCCGGCTGGGCGAGCTGCAGGTGATCGGGGGGCGCCTGGGCGTGCACGCGCCGACGTTGGGCATCGACACCACGCTGCCGCGCATCGACCTGCGCATGCGGGTCAATGGCGATCGCCTGCGCGTGGGCGTACGCGCCTGGGCGCAGCCCGAAGCGCTGCCGCTGACCGCGGTGCTGGACGTGGACCGTGCGCGCGGCAACGGCGAGGCCTGGCTGGGCGCCGACCCGGTCGATTTCCACGCCTGGGCGCCCTTGCTGGCGGCTGGCGGCGTGCGCCTGCGCGAGGGCAAGGGCGAGTTGAACCTGTGGTTGACCCTGCGCGATTTCGCGCCGGTGGCGCTGACCACGGATTCGGACCTGCGCGACGTGCGTATCGATGGCGCACCGATACCCGGCATGGCGGCGCCGCAGCTGCAGCTGCAGCGACTGCAGGCCCGCCTGCGCTGGCAGCGCCAGGCCGAGGGCTGGGCGCTGCAGGTACCGCAGCTGCGGCTGAAGAATGAAGACGGCGAGCAGCGCCTCGATGGCCTGCAGCTGCAGGTCGGCAAACAGCTGCAGGTCCGTTCCGGTGAAGTGCAGGCCGGCATCGCACTGCGTGCGCTGGCCCTGAGTGATCGCCTTGAGCCGGGCCTGCGTCGCTGGCTGTTCCTGTCCAGGCCGCAGCTGGACGTGCGCGCGTTGCAGCTGTCGGGCGAACGCGATGGCCCCCTGTGGGCGCAGGGTGAACTGCAGTCGCTGGGTTTCGCCAGCGTGGGCAACTCGCCCGGCCTGCGCGGCCTGGGCGGGCGCTTTGAAGGCGACGCCGACGGCTTCAGCCTGCAGCTGCAACCGCAACGGCAGCTGCAGTTCGATTGGCCGACCGGCTTCGGCGTGCGCCATGACCTGCACCTGGCCGGACAGATCGTGGGCTGGCGCGACGAGGGCGGTGGTTGGCGGATCGGGACGCCGGCGATGCGTGTGGAGGGCACCGACTACGCGGCCGACGTGCGCGGCGGGGTCTGGTTCCAGGGCGACGGCACGCGGCCGTGGCTGCAGCTGGCCGCGAAGCTGGACGACGTGCCGATGACGGCGGCCAAGCGCTTCTGGATCCACTCCAAGATGAGCAAGGGCGCCACCGACTGGCTGGACATGGCGCTGGCTGGCGGCCAGGTGCGCAATGGCGTCGGCCTGGTCACCGGTGACCTGGACGACTGGCCGTTCGACAACAATGATGGCCGCTTCGAGGCCACCGGCCACATCACCAATGGCGACATCCGCTTCCAGCACGACTGGCCGCTGATGAGCCAGGTCGACGCCGACATCGCCTTCATCGGCCCTGGCTTCGACATGCGTGGACGGGGTGATCTTGCCGGCGTGGCGGTACAGAAATTCGAAGCGGGCATTCCGGACTTCGGGCACCAGCCGTTGTACGTACGTGCCGACGCGCCGAGCGAGGCCGGCAAGCTGCTGGCGATGCTGCGCCAGAGCCCGTTGCACAAGGATTACGGCGATACGCTGGACAATCTGGTCGCCAGTGGTCCGGCCCATGTGACCTTCGATCTGCTGCAGCCGCTGCATCAGGATGAAGGCGAGGGCCACCTGCAGGGCACGGTCGATCTGGCCGGCGTGAAGCTGGTCGACAAGCGCTTCCAGCTGACCTTTGACAACATGCACGGGCAGGCGCGCTACAGCAATGGCGGTTTCGGCGCCGAGGACCTGGCGGTGCGCCACCTCGGCCAGGAAGGACGGCTGAGCCTGCGTGCCGGCGGTTACGTGCATGACAGCACGCGCGCCTTCGAGTCGCAGCTGACCGCCCGCCTCGATGCCAGCGTGCTGATCGACCGTGCTCCCGAGATGGCCTGGCTCAAGCCTTACATCAACGGCAATTCGGCCTGGACCATCGGCGTCAACCTGCCCAAGGTGGCGCCCGGCGCACCTGCGCCGCCGAGCGAGCTGCGACTGGGTTCGGACCTGGTCGGCACCCGGCTCGACCTGCCGGCGCCGCTGGACAAGCCGGCCGCCGAGCCGCTGGCGACCACGGTGGCCGCGCAGCTGCCGATGGGCGCCGGCCGCATCGACGTAGCGTTCGGCCAGCGCCTGGCCCTGGCCGCGCGCAGCCACAACAACCAGACCGGTGTGCAGGTCACGCTGGGCAGCGACCATGTCGACCGCGAGCCGCCGGCGAGCGGACTGACGGTCAATGGCCGCAGCCCGACCCTGGATGCGCTGGAGTGGATCAGCCTGGCGCGCGGTGGAAGTGACGACGACGCGATGCCGCTGCGCGCGGTCGACGTGCAGGTCGGCCAGCTCAAGCTGATCGGCGGAGTGTTCGAGCAGACCCGGCTGCAGCTGCACCCGGGCCCGCAGGCACTGGACGTGCGCCTGGACGGGCCGTCGCTGGCCGGCCGCCTGACCGTACCCAACGCCGACGGCGGCACCATCAGCGGCCAGTTTGACCGCGTGCACTGGCAGTCACTGCCGGCGGCACCGGATGCGGCCGCCGCGCCGGCGCGGGTACAGGCCGGTGCCAATGACATGGACCCGGCCAAGCTGCCGCCGTTCGCGCTGGACATCGCCGACCTGAAGTTCGGCAAGGTGGTGCTGGGCCAGGCGGTGCTGCGCACGCGCCCGCTGGCCAACGGCCTGAACGTGGACGCGTTGCGCTTCCGCGCGCCGGACCAGGAAATCGACATCACCGGCCGCTGGCTCGGCCGTACGGGCGGCGCCCGTACCGAACTGACCGCGCAGGTGCGCAGCGAGGACCTGGGCGGGCTGATGCAGAACCTTGATTACGGCGGCCAGCTGCGCGGCGGTTCCGGCCAGGCGCAGCTGCAGGCGGCCTGGAGCGGGGGGCCGTCGGACTTCCAGCTGGGCAACCTGCAGGGCAGCCTCGACCTGCATGCGCGCAATGGCCAGCTGCTGGAGCTGGAGCCGGGCGCCGGCCGCGTGCTGGGCCTGCTCAGCGTCGCGCAGCTGCCGCGGCGGCTGATGTTCGATTTCCGCGACTTCTTCTCCAAGGGCTTCGCGTTCAACCAGATCGAGGGCAGCATGCAGTTCGGTCAGGGCATGGCGCGCACCGACAAGGTGCTGATCGAAGGCCCGGCGGCCAACATCACCATCCGTGGCCAGGCCGACCTGCGCAACCAGCAGTTCGACCAGACCATCGACGTCAACCCGCGCGCGGGCAACCTGCTGACCGTGGTCGGTGCGGTGGCCGGCGGCCCGGTGGGGGCGGCGCTGGGCGCGGCCACCAATGCGGTATTGTCCAAGCCGCTGGGCGAGATTGGCGCCCGTACCTACAAGGTGACCGGTCCATGGAAGGAGCCGAAGGTGGAAGTGATCGAGCGCAGCCGCGACAAGACCCCATCACCGCCCGTGCCGGCACCTGCACCGGCCATTCCGCCGACCGTCACTGACCTGCCGCGCTCGCGCTGAGCACGGCTTCCCGTTCACGGGGCTTGCCTGAGCGCCCCCGCACCCCCAGATCGAAACCATGACTGATATCGCCCTGACGCTTGCCCAAGACCGCCTGCTGCGCCCCGGCGGCCTGGATACCGCCGGCCTGGAGCGCACCTTCGGGCAGCTGCTCGGCCCTGGTGTCGACTTCGGCGACCTATATTTCCAGCACGCCCGCCGCGAGAGCTGGAGCGTGGAAGACGGCATCGTCAAGGACGGCGCCCATTCCATCGAGCAGGGCGTGGGCGTGCGGGCGATTTCCGGCGAGAAGACCGGCTTCGCCTACTCCGATGACATCCATGCCGATGCGCTGCTGGCGGCGGCGCAGTCGGCGCGCGCGATCTCGCGCGAGGGCGGTGCGCAGACCGGACGTTCGCTGCTGCGCGGCAATGCGCGCGCGCTGTACCCGGCGCTGGACCCGATCGACGGCATCGGCAACGAGGCCAAGGTCGAGGTGCTCAAGCGCCTGGATGGCTACCTGCGTGCCGCCGACCCGCGCGTGAAGCAGGTGATGGTGAGCCTGTCCGGCGGCGTCGATACGGTGCTGATCGCCCGCAGCGACGGCGTGCTGGCGGCCGACGTGCGCCCGCTGGTACGCCTGAACGTGCAGGTCATCGTCGAACACAACGGCCGTCGCGAGTCCGGCTACGCCGGTGGTGGTGGCCGTTATGGCTACGAAGCGCTGTTCGCCAGCGGCCGCCCCGAAGCCCTGGCCCAGGAAGCGCTGCGCCAGGCGCTGGTGAACCTGGACGCGGTGCCGGCGCCGGCCGGCATGATGCCGGTGGTGCTCGGCCCGGGTTGGCCGGGCGTGTTGCTGCACGAAGCGGTCGGCCACGGCCTGGAAGGCGACTTCAACCGCAAGGGCACCAGCGTCTACGCCGGCCGCATCGGCGAGCGCGTCGCCGCACCGGGGGTGACCATCGTCGACGACGGCACCCTCGACGGTCGCCGCGGTTCGTTGAACATCGACGACGAAGGCCACCCGAGCCAGTGCACCCCGCTGATCGAGGACGGCATCCTGGTCGGCTACATGCAGGACAGCCTCAACGCGCGGCTGATGGGCATGGCCCCGACCGGCAACGGGCGCCGCGAATCGTTCGCGCACCTGACCATGCCACGCATGACCAACACCTACATGCGCGCCGGCGAGCACGACCCGCAGGAGATGATCCGTTCGGTGAAGAAGGGCCTGTACGCGGTCAACTTCGGCGGTGGCCAGGTCGACATCACCAGCGGCAAGTACGTGTTCTCGGCCACCGAGGCCTACCTGATCGAGGATGGCCGCATCACCACCCCGGTGAAGGGCGCGACCCTGATCGGCAACGGCCCGGAGACCATGCAGAAGGTGCGCATGGTCGGCAACGATCTGGCCCTGGACGAGGGCGTGGGCATCTGCGGCAAGGACGGGCAGAGTGTGCCCGTGGGTGTCGGCCAGCCCTCGCTGTTGATCGAGGGCATCACCGTCGGCGGTACGCAGGCCTGAGCGTGGCGATGGCCGCGGCCACCGCCCGGGCCGGCGCGGACTCAGTCCTCGTCGGCCTCGTCGACCGGATCGCCGGCGTGTTCGTCGCCCGCCGTCTTCAAGCCCAGCGCCGCTGGCAGCATCAGCGTACGCAGCACCTGGAAGATCTCGCGGTAGGCGCGCGGCGGCTTGTTCTTCGCCTTTTCGGCCTGCGCGTTGCGTACCAGGGTGCGCAGCTGCTGGCGGTCGGCCTGCGGGTAGTCGTCAAGCAGGGCGGCCAGCGCCTTGTCACCGTCGGCCAACAGGCGGTCGCGCCAGTCTTCCACGCGGTGCATCATCGCCACTTCGCGGCGGCCAGTCTCGCTGTTGGCGTCCAGCGCATCGCGGATCGCGTCCAGCGTTGCCTCGTCCTCGCGGCGCATGTGCTTGGCCAGGAACGCCAGCTGGCGCTTGTGGGCGATGTGGGCGGTGATGCGCTTGCACTCGGCGATATGCGGCAGCAGGTCTTCCGGGATCGGCAGGCGCGCCAGCTGGGCCGGGGTCAACGACACCAGCTTCTCGCCCAGGGCCAGGACGTCGAGCGCGTCGCGCCGGTTCTGGCTGCGGCTCTTGTCGTGGAATTCACCGGTTTCTTCGTCGCGTCCGCGCATCGTCCCTACCTGATCTCAAAAAAAGTCGCCCGGCGTGATGCCGGGCCCAACCTGTACAGGATAAAGCATTGAACGTGATCGCCCCTGAAGTGGCCGTCGGCGACGACAGCCCGGCCCGGCTGGAACGGCTGGCCGACCTCTCCCAGCAGCTGCTCGACCGCGCCCGCGCGCTGGGCGCCAGCCAGGCCGAGGTCAGTTGCAGCGAGGACCGCGGACTGGAGGTCAATGTCCGCCTCGGCGAGGTCGAGACCGTGCAGTCCACGCGTGACCGCGGCATCGCCGTGACCGTCTATTTCGGCCAGCGCAAGGGCAGTGCCAGCACCGGTGACCTGAACGAGGCCAGCCTGGCCGCTACGGTCGAGCAGGCCTGCGCGATTGCCCGGCATACCGAGGATGACCCGGCTGCCGGCCTGGCCGAGGCCGCACTGATGGCCACCGACTTCCCGGAGCTGGACGGTTGGCACCCGTGGGCGCTGCAGGCCGATGAGGCGGTGGACCTGGCCCTGGCCTGCGAGGCGGCCGGTCGCGAGGCCGACGCGCAGATCCGCAATTCCGACGGCGCATCGGTGTCGAGCATGCAGAGCCTGTCGGTGTATGCCAATTCGCATGGTTTCTTTGGTCGTGAGCGCGGCACCCACCATTCGGTCGGCTGCGCGCTGATCGCCGGGCAGGGCGATGGCATGCAGCGCGATGGCTGGTACACCAGCGCGCTTGCCCGGGAGGACCTGGAAGACGTGGGCCTGATCGGCCGTCGTGCCGCCGAGCGCACCGTGGCCCGCCTGCAGCCGCGTTCACTGGCTACTGGCAGCATGCCGGTGCTGTTCGCCCCGGAAGTGGCGCGCAGCCTGGTCGGCCACCTGCTGTCGGCGGTGTCCGGCGGCGCCTTGTACCGCCAGGCCAGCTTCCTGCTGGACAGCGTCGGCCAACGCCTGTTCCCGGAGTGGATGCAGATCGACGAGCTGCCGCACCTGCGCCGTGGCCTGCGCTCGGCCGCCTTCGACGGCGACGGCGTGGCCACCCGTAGTTCGGCGCTGGTCCGAGACGGCGTACTGCAGCGCTACGTGCTGGGCAGCTATTCGGCGCGCAAGCTGGGCCTGCAGACCACCGCCAATGCTGGCGGCGTGCACAACCTGCAGCTGGCGGCCAATGCCGGCCCGCTGGAAGAGATCGCCCGGCAGATGGGTGACGGCCTGCTGGTGACCGAGCTGATGGGGCAGGGCGTGAACGGGGTGACCGGCGATTACTCACGAGGCGCGGGCGGCTTCCGTGTCGAGAACGGCGAGATCCAGTACCCGGTGGACGGCGTCACCATCGCCGGCAACCTGCGCGAGATGTTCAGCAGCATCGAGGCGGTCGGCAGCGACGTCGACCCGCGCTCGCACATCCGGACCGGTTCGATCCTGCTGGGGCGGATGACCGTCGCCGGTAATGATTGATGGCATTGATGACGTAAGCTATGCGCGCCTGACGCAACCAGCTTGGTGCTGGTGGGTCAAGACCACCCAATGAAAAGGAGTTTTGTCGTGAGCGAATTCGATAACGTCCCGCCGCCGCCGGCAACCACCGATGCCCCGGCCGACCAGCGCACCATGGCGCTGGCTGCGCACCTGCTGGGCATCTTCACCTGGTTCATCGGCGCCCTGATCATCTGGCTGATCAACAAGGATGACGCCAGCAAGGCCTTCGTGACCGACCAGGCCAAGGAAGCGCTGAACTTCCAGATCACCGTGACCATCGCCATGGTCATCAGCATCATCCTGATGGTGGTGATCATCGGCGGCATCCTGGCGCCGATCGTGGGCATCATCAACCTGGTGTTCTGCATCATTGCCGCAGTCAAAGCCAACAACGGCGAAGCCTATCGCTACCCGTTCACCCTGCGCCTGATCAAGTAATACCGGCCGCATGCGCAAGCAGGAACGCCCGGCATTGCCGGGCGTTCCTGTTTGAGGGCAGCGTCACCGGCGGCGATCAGTGATCGCGTTCCACCGCCAGCGTTGCCAGCGCGCGCAGCGCATCGGCCTCTTCGCCATGGCCGGCCAACGTGGCCTGCATGCGTGCGGCCAGTTCGCGCAGCTGCGCCTTCGCGCCGTCCATGCCGAGCAGCGCGGGGAAGGTGCTCTTGTCCTGCGCCTGGTCCTTGCCGGCGGTCTTGCCCAGCTGTTCGGAACTGGCTTCGACATCGAGGATGTCATCGCGGACCTGGAAGGCCAGGCCGAGTGCATCGGCGAAACTGTCGAGCTGGGCCAGCTGCGGCTCGTGGGCCTGGCCGCACAGCGCCCCCATGCGCACCGCTGCACGGATCAGCGCGCCGGTCTTCAGCGCATGCATGCGGGTCAGTGCCGCCAGGGTCTGCTGCTGGCCGGTGGCATCGATGTCCAGCGCCTGGCCACCGCACATGCCGGAGGCGCCGGACGCGTGAGCGAGGGTCTGCAGGCAGGCCACGCGCAGCGTGGCCGGCAGCGGCGCATCGGCCAGCAGGCCGAAGGCACGCGTCTGCAGGGCGTCGCCGGCCAGGATCGCGGTGGCTTCGTCGAAGGCGATGTGGGTGGTCGGCTTGCCGCGGCGCAGGGCGTCGTCGTCCATCGCCGGCAGGTCGTCATGCACCAGCGAATAGGCGTGGATCAGCTCGACAGCCATCGCCGCCGCGTCCAGCTGTTCCGGCTGCGCGCCGAACAGGTGGCCACTGGCATACACCAGCAGCGGGCGCATGCGTTTGCCACCGCCCAGCACCGAATAGCGCATGGCCTGGTGCAGGCGCTGCGGTGCTTCGGCGGGCGAGGGCAGGGCGGCATCGAGCTGGCTTTCGATACGGTCGCGCCAGCGCGCGAACAGGGCTTCAGCCGTCATGGTTGGGCGGATCGAAAGGCTCGGCCGTTTCCGGCTGGGCCGGATCGCTGAGCAGGCGCACGCGCAATTCGGCCTGCTCCAGCGCCTGCTGGCACTGACGGTACAGACCTACACCGCGTTCGTAAGCACTGAGCGACGCTTCCAGGCTCAGCTCGCCGGTTTCCATCTGCTCCACCAACTGTTCCAGCGATTCGAGCGACTGCTCGAACTGGGCGACCGGGGAGGCGTTTTCGGGGGACTTCTTGGCCATGCGGCAAGTGTGGACGGGCTGCGCGCGGGGGTCAATTCACCAGCCGCCGGGACGCCACTGCAGCTGCGCGTCGTGGGCCTGCAACCAGGCCTGCAGGGGAGCTGCGATGACCACGTCGGCGGCGGCAAGCAGCTGCGCTCCATCGAAGACCAGCGGCAGCTGGGCGCGTCGCCAGGGGGCAAGGTGTTCGCGTTGCAGGCAGTCCTTCAGCGCATGCGAATGCTGGCGACCGGGCAGCAGGATGCGTTCGCCGCCCACACGCGCACGGACCTGGAGCGGCCGTTCGAAGGCCTCGGCGCCGTGCAGGTGCAGCTGACCGCCATCGGGCAGCGCCAATGGCGCGCGTCCATCCCATCCGGCCTGCCAATCATGAGGAAGCGCCGGCAGTTGCGCGGGCAGGAGATAGGCATGATCGCGCCATTGCTGGATGGCATGATCGTGCCAGCGCACCCGCGCCTGGCGATCGTTGCTGGCTGGTAGCAGCTCGTCCAGCGCCTGCTGCAGCACCGTGGCCGGCAGTGGGGCGGCCCCATGGCCGATCACCCAGGCACGCAGCACGCGCGCGGCGCGGCCCGGTGACACCTGGCGCAGCAGCTGCAGCGACAGCACACGCGGTGCCACCTCCAGATGCACGATCAGCTCGGCGTCCTCCTCGTCCAGCAGTTCTCGGGTCTGCCGGCAATGCAGGGCGCTGCCCGCCAATGCCGCGGCGGCGTGCGGCCAGCGCTGGCGCAGCAACGGCAGCACCTGCAGGCGCAGGAAATTGCGATCGGCGTGGTCGTCGGCGTTGCTGGGGTCTTCAACCCAGCGCAGCGCGTGCTGGTGCGCGTAATCGAGCAGCGCACGGCGCGGCACCGCCAGCAGCGGTCGCCACACACGGTGTTCGCCTACGCGGCTGTCTGCGGACATCGCGGCAAGACCATCGACGCCGGAGCCACGCAGGGCACGCAGCAGGAAGGTCTCGGCCTGGTCGTCCAGGTGCTGCGCCAGCGCCAGTGTTTCGCCGTCGCGCAGTTCGGTGGCGAACGCGGCGCGGCGCGCCTGCCGTGCTGCGCCTTCCAGGCCCAGGCCCGATGTGGGGTCGATCTGCACGCGATGCACGGCCAGTTCGATGCCCAGCGCTGCGCATTGCTGCTGGCAATGCCGCACCCAGTCGTCCGCATCGGGGTGCAGGCCATGGTGCACGTGCACCGCGCGCTGCGCCGTGCCGGAGGCCTTGGCGCAGCGCCACAGCCAGTGCAGCAGCACGGTCGAGTCGACACCGCCGCTGTAGCCCACCAGCAGTGGCGCATCCAGCGGAACGAGGGCAGGGAAGGCAGTCACGGCGGCAAGTATAGGGTTGCTCGGCAGGGCTGCGCCCTGCACCCGGGTACGATCCAGAGCAACGGCAACGGCAACGGCAACGGCAACGGCAACAGCAACAGCAACAGCAACAGCAACAGCAACAGCAACAGCAGAAGCTGGTTTCCTGAGGGAAGGCGGGGTGGGGCCGGTTGCGGGAGACGCCGTAAACCCCCAGGCCGGCCCAGCCGCTGGCGGCTGTGCGTTCGGGCGCTTGCGAAGCAGTGCTTCGCAAGCAAAGCGCCCTCACCCATGGGGGCTTGGCCGCGGCATCCATGCCGCGGACACTCCCGCAACCGGACCCATCCCGCCTTTGACAGTGTCCTGCGAACTGTCGGAATGGCTCTTGGGGTCAGATCCGTTTTCCTGCGGAAAACGGATCTGACCCCGTATTCAATTCGATATCTGAGAGAAAAATCGTGTCGACCAAGCTCGACACCTACCAGGAGCAACAGCAACCGCCGTGGTTGCCGGCCGCCCCGCCATCCCACGGAATGCACGCTGTTGCTGTTGCTTCGGCCGTTGCCGTTGCATCGGCAGGTGCAGGGCGCAGCCCTGCCGAAAAACCTACTTCACCCGACGGCCCGCGCGGTCGATGCGGAACCACTCCCCGCCTTCCATCGGCGTGTGGCCATCGGCATCCGGCGTGCCGCGCCGACAGCCGTTGCAGACCTCGGCCACGCCATCCTGGAACGGCCACCCGAAATCGTAGGTGCCGGGCACCACCTGGCGGAACGTCAGGTCGAAGTAGCCGACACGGTTGCCGACGCGGCCGCGCAGCAGGCCTTCCTGCGGTGTTTCCGGGCCGTTGTCCCAGGTCAGCACAGGCAGGCTGCGGCCCTTGCGGTCGACGTAGTGGAAGCCCTGGTCGGCATACACCACGGCCAGGCCGTGGTCGTCGTAGTTCAGGTCCTTCAGCGCATCGGCGCTGATCTTCGGCCGGTGATCGACCACCTCGCAGTTGGGCAGCGGCCACAACCCGTGTTCGTCGGTCAGCAGCTTGCAGGCCGGCGCCTGCGCCAGCGCGCTGGAACCGGCCAGTACGCCGAGCAGGACCAGCGACCGCGCGAAGCGGCCGCGGTCGAGGCGGGCCTGCCGCACGATCACTTGGCCTCGGCCTTGCGCTCGAAGGCCGTCGGTGCCGGCAGCTGCACCGGCACGCCCTTGTCATCGCAGGTGCCGGCCTGGCACAGGCGCTCGCGCAGGGCCGGGGTGGCCTGCACGATCATGTGATAGATCGCGTTCTGTTCCAGCGTGCCGCGGATCGCCTTGCTGCCCGGGCCACGCGCCCAGATGCCGACATCCTCACCACCGTGCGATTCGGACTTCATCGGCACCAGTGCTTCCTGCATGTAGTCCGGATGCTCGGTGTCGACCTCGCGCAGGTTCGGGCGGCCGTTGGCCGGTTCGAAGCTGCTCGGGTTGTGCGGGTAACGCTTCGGGCCGGCCGGCTGCTGGTTGCTGCTGCCGGTATGGCCCGGGCCGTTGGCATAGCTCAGCGTGGTGTACGGCTGGCCGGTGCCGTCCAGCGCGTAGTCCAGCTTGCCGGCACCATCTTCGCCGCCCTTGTCCTTCACCTTGCCCAGGATCGGATTGCCACGTGCCGGGTAGCCGACGAAGTTCAGCGTATGCGAGTGGTCGGCGGTGACGATGATCAGGGTGTCGTCGGCCGAGGTCAGTTCGTTGGCCACGCGCACCGCGTCGGACAGCGCCACGGTCTCGGTCAGTGCACGGTAGGCGTTGCCGCTGTGGTTGGCGTGGTCGATGCGCGCGCCTTCGATCATCAGCACGTAGCCTTCCTGGTGCCTGGCCAGATTCCTGATCGCTGCAGCCGTCAGTTCGGCCAGGCTCGGCTCACCGCCCGGATCCTGCGGGCGCTCGTATTCGTAGCGCATGTGGTCCGGTTCGAACAGGCCGAGGATGGCCGGCGCATTGGCGGCCGCCGCCAGCTGCTTGCTGTTCCACACGTAGGCACCCTGCGGGTGCGCCTGCTGCCATTCCTGCACCAGGCTGCGGCCATCCAGGCGCTGGCCGACCTTGTCGTCGTATTCCGGATCGCGCTCTTCCACGGTGGTGAATTCACCGCGACCGCCGCCGAGAGCGACCAGCGGGCCGCGCCCATAACGCGAGGTCGACAGCAGCTGCTGTGCGATGTCCTTGCAGCCTGCAGCCTTGGCCGCTTCAGTCAGGTCGGTGTCGTTTTCCCAGTTGCGCTCGGGCGAGTGCGCATAGGTGGCAGCAGGGGTGGCATGGGTCAGGCGCGCGGTGGACACCACGCCAGTGGCCAGGCCGGCGCTGTCGGCCAGCTGCAGCCAGGTCAGCAGGCCTTTGGACAGGCTGTCGGCGCAGTCGGTGCGGCTGCCGGCGCTGACACCGATCGCGCCCATGTGGGTCTTCACGCCGGTGGTGATGGCGGTCATGGTGCCGGCCGAATCCGGCGTCTGCGAATCGGTGTTGTAGGTCTTGCTGAACGCCGTGGCCGGGAAGCGCTCCCAGGACAGCAGGTTTTCCTCGCCCGAGCCACCCTTCTGCTGGCCTTCGTAGATGCGCGAGGCGGCCACGGTGGTCAGGCTCATGCCGTCGCCGAGGAACAGGATGACGTTCTTCGCCTTGCCGGACATCGCGCCGTTGGCGGCGGCCTGGGCGGCGCCACTGCGGTACCACCATTGCGGGGTCTCGCCGGCCGGATGGGCGACCGGGTCGACGGCGACCTTCAGGCCGGCCGGGGCAGAGGCGGGGGGGGTGCTGGCGCAGGCGCCCAGCAGCAGGGTGGTGGCGCAGGCGGCCAACAGGGAGACGGAACGGCGCATGGACGCTGGGATCTCACAAACTGTAACGGGACGTTCATTATGCCCGCCCCTGCAAGGCACGCCGATGACACACTGATTTGCCGGCCGGGCGGTCGTTCTGCGGGCCGCCTTGGGCTATCGTGCCAGCATCCCTTCCTTCCCCTCTGGATTGCCTATGAAGCTGGTCTCTGCCTGGCTGCGGATTCCATTCTGGCAGCGCGTGGTCGGTGGCTTCGTGCTCGGCGCGCTGGCCGGCTGGGCGCTTGGCCCGGCCGCGGAAACGTGGTTCGGCCCGCTCGGTGAGCTGTACGTCACCCTGATCAAGATGATCGCCGTGCCGCTGGTGTTCTTCGCGGTCATCAACGCGATCTCGTCGCTGCACGGGCAGAAGTCGGTCGCCGCGCTCAGTGGCCGCACCTTCCTGTGGTTCGTGATCACCGCGGCGCTGGCGGTATGCGTTGGGCTGGGCGTGGGGACCGTGCTGCAGCCGGGTGCCGGCGGGCTGCAGCTGACAATGGCCAGCAACTACGTGCCGCGCGAAGTGCCCAGTGTGGTGCAGGTGCTGCTGGACGTGGTGCCGGCCAATGTCTTCTACGCGCTGTCCGGCATCGGTACCAAGGTCAATGCGGCCGGTGAGACCGTGCTGGCGGCCGGTCGCGGCTCGATCCTGCCGGTGATCTTCTTCGCAGGCCTGGTGGGCTTTGCCATCGTCAAGCTGGGCGAGAAGGTGACCGAGGCGCGCAAGCTGGTCGGCCAGATGAGCGACATCATGATCCAGGTGACCCGCTTCGTGCTGGAAGTCACCCCGATCGGTACCTTCGGCCTGATCGCCGGCCTGGTCGGCAGTTATGGCTTCGAAAAGCTGCTGCCGCTGGGCCATTTCGTGCTGGCCCTGTACGTGGCCTGCGCCCTGCACATCGTGGTGGTCTACAGCGCGCTGCTGCTGGCGCACGGCCTGAACCCGCTGAAGTTCTTCCGCGGCGCGGCGCCGGGCATGCAGGTGGCCTTCGTCAGCTCGTCCAGCTTCGCCGCGATGCCGGTGGCGCTGCGTTCGATCACCCACAACCTGGGCGTGAACAAGGACTACGGTTCATTCGCGGTGCCGCTGGGCGCCAGCATCAAGATGGATGGCTGCGGCGCGATCTATCCGGCGCTGTGCGCGGTGTTCATCGCGCAGTACAGCGGTGTGCCGCTGACCCCGGAGCAGTACGTGGTGGTGCTGATCGCCTCGGTGCTGGGCAGCTTCGGTACGGCCGGCGTGCCGGGTACCGCGGTGATCATGGCCACGGTGGTGCTGAGCGCAGCCAACCTGCCGCTGGAGACCATCGGCTATCTGTATGCCATCGACCGCATCCTCGACATGATGCGCACGATGACGAATGTGACCGGCCAGATGCTGGTGCCGGTGATCGTGGCCAAGGAAACCGGGCTGCTGGACCAGGCGGTGTATGACAATCCGTCCAGCAATGTGGGCGTGGACGATCCTGACCCGACACCGCCACGCAGCTGAGGTTGCGTGGAGATGAAAGGCCCGCCCTGACCGGCGGGCCTTTCGTTTGGGAGATGGCTGACGCGCTGCCGACCGCGGTAGATCCACGCCATGCGTGGATGGAGGCGGTGCCGACCAAGGTCGGCAGCTACCCACCATTACGCGGGCCCAACAAAAAAGCCGCTGCAGGGCAGCGGCTTTCTCGTGTCAGACGGCGCCGTGACGCCTGCCGGTCAGAGGTCGACCCGGCGGGCCTGCATGAACTTGTTGCCCCAGTAGCCACTGAGCAGGGTGTCCACGCGGACGTCCTTGCCCGAGCTCGGCGCGTGCAGGAAACGGCCATCGCCGACGTAGATGCCGACGTGGTCGACGCGGCCCTTGCGGCCGAAGAACACCAGATCACCCGCGGCCAGCGCGGTGCGGTCGTTGATCAGTTCGGCATTGTCATCGTGGGCCATCTCGCGCGAGACGCGCGGAAGTTCGATGCCCAGGGCCGAACGGAACACATAACCGACCAGGCCGCTGCAGTCGAAACCGCTGTCCGGGTTGCTGCCACCCCAACGGTACGGGGTGCCCAGCAGGGTCATCGCGCGGCGCAGCAGCGACTGCACCTTGCCGTTGTCGGCGGCGGTGCCGACGACGCTGCCATTGGCGGCGCTGCTGGTGTCGTAGTTGGCGAGCAGGCGGCTGAGGTCGCCGGCCACCACGGCCGAGCGGTCCATCAGCGGAATGGTGTCGTTGGCGGCCAGGTGCGGCAACAGGGCGGCCAGCGTGGCACTGGCGGCGGCATCGACGCGGCTGCGCTGCGGAGCGGCAGCCTCGGCCTTGGCGGCCGGTCGGGCGGTGCTCTCGGCCACCGGGGCCGGGGTCACATCGGAACGGTTCGGAGCAGTCTGCGACCAGGCCGGAAGGCTGGTCAGACACAGTGCCAGGCCAAGCAACAGCGGGCGGGCACTACGTGAAGATACGGAAGTCTGGCCTTCGCTTTTCAGGTCGTCAGTCGTCACGCGTCGGTCACAGGAAAAAAACGATGGGGCATCATGCCCTGTAAAAGCGCGGATAAGTTAAAAATTCCGTTAGTAATTCGTTAGTTGCGTGGTGATGTTCGTCACAGTTTTGAATATATCGCCTGTTCATTTTAGCGAAGGACGCGTTTCGCCCCTGTGTAGTGGTCCTTCCAGTAGGGACCGCTGAGCGAGTCCAGGCGCACGGTGCCGCCGGTGCTCGGCGCATGCACGAAACGCCCTTCACCTACATAAATACCGACGTGGGTGACGCTGCCGCGGCTGCCGAAGAACACCAGGTCGCCGGTGGCCAGGCGCTGCGGGTCGATCTTCGGGCCCTGCACCGCCGCCAGGTCGCGGGAGGTGCGCGGCAGCCGCAGGTCCAGCATCTCGCGATAGACATAAGCGACCAGGCCGCTGCAGTCGAAGCCCGAATCCGGGGTGTTGCCGCCATAGCGGTAGGGCGTGCCGACCAGGCTGATGGCGCGCATCAGCACCGAGTTGGCAGCCTCGGGGTTGTCCGGCACGGTCTTTGGCCAGTTCGCCGTGGGCGGGGGCGGGGCCGGGCGGGTGGCCTTGCCACCGCCACAGGCGGTCATCAACAGGGGCAGGGCCAGCAGCAGGGCCGGGGCGAGAAACCGGCGCTGGCCGGACGAAACTGGCGTGATGTGCATGATCTCCGGATAATGCGCCACCTTGGATTGGCCGTCATGATGGCGGCGTCCCCGCCGGGCGACAACCCGCCCTAACCCGCCTGCCTCCGGCAGATCCAGACAGAGTTGCGCATGAAGATCGAAAAAGACCGCGTTGTCCGCTTCCACTACACCGTTTCCGAAGTCGGCCAGGAGCCGATCGAATCGTCCAAGGACCGCGGCGAGCCGCTGGCGATCCTGATCGGTCACGGCAACATCATCCCGGGCCTGGAAAACGCCATGATGGACAAGGAAGCCGGCGCGACCTTCAACGTCGACGTCAAGGCGGCCGATGCCTACGGCGAGCGTCGTGAGGGCCTGTCCCAGCGCGTGCCGAAGAAGCACTTCGGCAATACCAAGCTGGCGCCGGGCCAGCAGGTCGTGCTGCAGACCAACTTCGGCCCGCGTGCGGTGACCGTGCAGAAGGTCGGCATGAGCGTCGTCGACGTTGACCTGAACCACCCGATGGCTGGCAAGGACCTGCACTTCGACGTCGAAATCGTCGACGTGCGCGAAGCCGGCAAGGAAGAGCTGGACCACGGCCACGTCCACGGCGACGGCGGTCACCAGCACTGATCGCAGCGCGATCGTGATGGCAGCAATGGCCCGCTTCGGCGGGCCGTTGCGTTTCTGGAACACGCCGCGGCCATCCATGGTGCACGGGCCGGCGGCATAATGGCGGACCTGCCTGACGGACGCCCCGTGAACGCCGCTTCTCCTTCCCTGCAGCCGGTGGCTTCCGGCGAACGCATCGCCGTGCTGGACGTGCTGCGTGGTGCTGCGCTGCTGGGCATCCTGCTGATGAACATCGAGGCTTTCAGCGGCCCGCTGGACCTGGCCTTCACCGGCATTGACGTGCACTGGCGGGGCATCGATTACTGGGCCGACGCCTTCGTCTATGTGTTCGTGCAGGGCAAGTTCTTCACCCTGTTCTCGCTTCTGTTCGGTGCCGGCTTTGCGGTGATGGCACAACGCGCCGAGGTGGCCGGGCGCGACTTCACCCCGTTCTACCTGCGCCGCAGCGCCGGCCTGCTGCTGATCGGCCTGTGCCATGCACTGCTGGTCTGGTCCGGCGACATCCTGGTGATGTATGCGCTGGTCTCGTTGCCGTTGCTGGCCTGCCGCGAGGCGCCGCGCAGCTGGCTGCCGTGGATGGGCGTGATCGTCTACCTCGGCGGTGTGGCGATGATGCTGCTGGTGGGTGCGATGGTGTCGATGGCGTCGGCCGAAGAGGTGCAGGGCATGCTTGCCGAGGCGCAGCAGAGCATCGACCTGCAGCGGCAGGTGTACGGGCAGGGCAGCTGGGCGCAGGCCACTGTGCAGCGCCTGAGCGAGTTCGGCACCTCGATGGGCGCGTTGCTGATCAGCGGCCCGGAAGTGCTGGGCATGTTCCTGCTCGGCAGCTGGTTCGCCGGCAGTGGCGCGCTGGCGACGCCGGAGCGCTTCCCGCGGCTGTACGCGTCGCTGCGCTGGATCGCACTGCCGCTGGGGCTGCTGGTCACGCTGCTGGGGGTTGCCTGGAAACCCTACCTTGCACCCGGCGCCTACAACCTGCCGGTGACCGCGGCGATGGCCCTGGTCACGGTTGGCGGGCTGCCGATGTGCCTGGGCTACCTGGCGTGGATCGTGCACTGGCGCACGCGGCTGGCGTGGCTGGCGCCGGTGGGGCGCATGGCGTTGACCCACTATCTTGGCCAGTCGCTGCTGTGTACCTGGACCTTCTACCACTACGGCCTGGGCAGGTTCGAGATGATGCCGCGCAGCGTGCAGCTGCTGTTCGCGCTGCTGTTGTTTGCCGTGCAGGTGGCTGTTTCGCACGCGTGGCTGGCGCGCTTCCGCTTTGGTCCGATGGAATGGCTGTGGCGTGCAATGACCTACCGGCAGTGGCCACCGATGCGGCGCAGGACGAAGCAGGGGTGAGCGATGAGCGCGCACGCGCTGTGCCGATCGGCCGCGCGCCCGCGCATCCTCACGTCTGGCCTGCAGCGGGGCATGGCATGCTCGGCGTCAGCATGAGCGCCGGCATCGGCCAGCGGATCGCCGATCTCGTCTGCGGCCACACGCCAGCGATCGATCCTGCCCCTTACCGACCCGAGCGATTCCGATGAGCACTGCATCCTATGATTACGACCTGATCGTCCTTGGCGGCGGCTCCGCCGGCCTGGCCGGTGCGATCCGCGCCGCGCAGCATGGCAAGCGCGTGGCAATGCTGGAACCCGGCGAACTGGGCGGAACCTGTGTCAATGTCGGCTGCGTGCCGAAGAAGGCGATGTGGCTGGCGGCCGACCTGCACGAGCGCATCGGCCTGGCCAATGCGATGGGCTTCGATGTCGAGGCACGCCCGGCGCTGTCGTGGAAGGAACTGGTGATCCATCGCCAGGCCTACATCAGCAACATCCACACCAGCTACCACAAGCGCCTGGACGAAACCGGCGTGGTGCGCATTCCGGCACGTGGCCATCTGCTTGATGCGCACACCGTGGCCTGCAGTGATGGCGTGCACTACAGCGCCGAACACATCCTGATCGCCACTGGCGCGCATCCACTGCGTCCGGATATTCCCGGCGCGGAGCTGGGCCTGGTCTCCGACGATTTCTTCGACCTGCGTGCGGCGCCGGCCGAGGTGGCGATCATCGGTGGTGGTTACATCGCGGTGGAGCTGGCTGGCCTGCTGCAGGCGCTCGGCAGCCGCGTGAGCCTGCTGGTGCGCGGCAAGCGCCTGCTGGAGCGCTTCGATTACGAGCTGACCGATCAGCTGGCCGAGAACCTGAAACAGCAGGGCGTGCGGATCCATTTCGACTATCGCCTGCGCGAACTGCAGCGCGATGGCGAGCGCGTGCGGGCGTTCGGCCATGACGGCCCGATCGACAGTGTGTTCGATGCGGTGTTCTTCGCTGCCGGCCGCCGCGGCAACAGCCGTGGCCTGGGTCTGGAAGCGCTCGGCATCGACATCGGCGAGCACGAGCAGGTGCAGGTGGACGAGTGGCAGACCACCCGCGTGCCGAGCGTGCACGCGGTCGGTGACATCGCCGGCAAGGTCGGCCTGACCCCGGTGGCGGTGGCCGCTTCGCGGCGGCTGATGGACCGCCTGTTCGGGGGGCGCCCGCAGTCCAAAATGGATTACGAGAACGTGGCCAGCGTGGTTTTCTCGCATCCGCCGCTGGGCGCGGTGGGCATGAGCGAGGAAGAAGCGCGCCGGCGTTTCGACCAGGTGAGCGTCTACCACAGCCGCTTCCGCCCGATGCTGCAGGCGCTGGCCAATGGTACCCAGCGCAGCCTGTTCAAGATGGTCTGTGCCGGCCCGGAAGAACGCGTGGTAGGCATCCACCTGCTGGGCGAAGCGGCCGACGAGATCCTGCAGGGCTTTGCGGTGGCGGTGAAGATGGGCGCGACCAAGGCCCAGTTCGACGACACCGTGGCGATCCACCCGACCTCGGCCGAAGAAGTGGTGCTGATGCGCTGAGCCGGGCCGTTGTGGGGCCGAGCCCTGCTCGGCAGCCTTTCGCACCGGCCTGGCGACGCCGAGCGCAGGCTCGGCTCTACAGGGCAGCGGGCGCCCCCATGCGACAATGAGCGTCCCCCACGCCTTACCGGGCCGCTCTGCGCGGCCCGCCGTCGTCCTGATGTCCACTCCCGCTTCCCGCATCGCCACTGCTTCCCCACGCATTGCGCTGGGCGGCATCGGCCTGGCCGCGACCGGCGCCATCGCCGCGTCGGGCAAGGCGATCATCGTCAAGCTCGGCCTGCGCCACGGCGTCGATGCCACCACGCTGCTCGCCCTGCGCATGCTGATGGCGCTGCCCCTGTTCGTACTGATGGCACTGTGGGCCGCGCGCCGGGCCGAGCCGTTGTCCTGGGCCGACCGTGCCCGCGTGCTGTGGCTGGGTTTCACCGGCTACTACCTGTCCAGCCTGCTCGACTTCCAGGGACTGCAGTACATCAGCGTGACCCTGGAGCGGCTGATCCTGTACTTGAACCCGACCCTGGTACTGCTGATCAACGTGCTGCTGGCGCGCCAGCGGCCGGGCCGCTGGCAGATCGGTGCGCTGGTGCTGAGCTACCTCGGCGTGCTGCTGGCCTTCGGCCACGATCTGCAGCGCGAGGGTGGGCAGATCATCGTCGGCAGCCTGCTGGTGCTGGGCAGTGCCCTCAGCTATGCGCTGTACCTGTTCGGCAGTGGGCAGGTGGTCGCGCGCATCGGTGCGGTGCGGCTGACCGCCTATGCCAGCTGCGTGGCCAGCGTGCTGGTGCTGCTGCATTTCGCGGTGACCCATCCGCTGCCGCTGCTGTGGCAGGCACCGGCGCCGGTGCAGTGGCTGTCGTTGGTCAATGCCACCGTGTGCACGGTGCTGCCGGTGCTGGCGATCATGCTGGCGGTGCAGCGCGTGGGTTCGTCGCTGGCCGCGCAGGTCGGTATGCTGGGCCCTGTTTCCACCATCGTGATGAGCCTATGGCTGCTCGACGAACCGATGGGGCCGGCACAGATCGCCGGCACCGTGCTGGTGCTGATCGGCGTTCTGCTGGTGACCCGCCTGCGGCGCTGACGCCGGAGCAGGCGCGTGCGCGCATTCTGGCGGTGATCCGCGCAATCCCGGCGGGGCAGGTGATGGGCTACGGCCAGGTGGCGATGCGCGCGGGCCTGCCCGGGCGTGCACGCCTGACCGCACGCATCCTGGGCCAGAACGACGACCCGGACCTGCCCTGGCACCGCGTGCTGCGCTCGGACGGGCGCATTGCCATGGAAGAAGGGTCGGCCGGCTGGCGCGAGCAGTCACAACGGTTGCGCGCCGAGGGTGTGCGGGTGGAGAACGGCCGGGTGCGGATGCCGGCGACCGATCCGGCGGCGGCGCTGGACGCAGCGGTGTGGGGCCCGGGCTGAGCACCGCTGGCGACTGAACAGGCCGGACCTGCGGGTCGCCAACAAGACACGATGCTGCGGCTATGATGGAGGCCGTTCCATGCCGGTGCTCCCATGTTCCCGCGACTGCCAACCGTCACCAAGGCCCTGCTGATCGCCAACGCGATCCTGTTCCTGCTGCAGCAGCCGTTCCTGCTCGGCATGCAGACCTTCGAGCCGTTCATGCTGCAACCGTTGCAGCAGGGCTTCGACGCGTTCTCGCCGGGTGGCAACTTCCAGCCTTGGCAGCTGCTGACCTACGGTTTCCTGCATGGCAGCTTCGGCCATCTGTTCTTCAACATGCTGGCGGTCTTCATGTTCGGCGCGCCGCTGGAGCAGACCTGGGGCGAGAAGCGCTTCCTGCTGTACTACCTGGTGTGCGTGGCCGGTGCCGGTGTCTGCCAGCTGCTGGTGGGTACGCTGCTGGAAAACCCTGCCACGGTGCTGGGCGCCTCCGGCGGCGTGTTCGGCCTGCTGCTGGCCTACGGCATGCTGTTCCCGAACCAGCGGGTGATGCTGCTGTTCCCGCCGATCCCGATGAAGGCGCGCACTTTCGTGATCCTGTTCGGTGTGGGCGAGCTGGTGCTGGGCATGACCGGCTGGCAGCCGGGCGTGGCCCACTTCGCGCACCTCGGCGGCATGCTGTTCGGCTGGTTGCTGATCCGCTACTGGCGCGGGCAGCCGCCGTTCAAGCGCCGCCCGCCCGGCCCACCGAAGCGCCCGAACCATCTGCGCAGCGTCAAATGATCCGAAGGATCATTTGACGCTGCAGGTGCCGACCGTTGGTGGGCACGCCTCTACAGATCCTGCAACACCACCTGCGCCGCGTTGTGCCCCGGTGCACCGGTGACGCCACCGCCGGGGTGTGTGCCCGAACCGCACAGGTACAGCCCGGGCAGGGCGCCACGATAGCCGGCCTGGCCGACCATCGGCCGTGCCGAGAACAGCTGGTTGGCGCTCAGTGCGCCGTGGAAGATGTCGCCGCCGACCAGGCCGAAGGTGCGTTCCAGATCCAGCGGCGACAGCACCTGCCGACCGAGCACGCTGGCGGTGAAGCCGGGCGCATGCCGTTCGACGGTGGCGATCATCAGGTCGGCCACGGTCTCCCGGTGATCGTCCCAATGGCGGCCTTCAGGCAACACCGGCGCCACATGCTGGCAGAACAGGCTGGCCACGTGCTGCCCGGGCGGCGCCAGCGAATCGTCCAGCGTGCTCGGAATCAGCATTTCCACGATCGGTTCGCGCGCCCAACCGTCGCGGCGCGCATCCAGCCAGGCGCGGTCCATGTAATCCAGGCTGGGTGCCATGATGATGCCGGCGCTGAGGTGATCGCCGGGCCCGGGCAGGGCGCGGAACTCCGGCAGCCGCGACAGCGCCACGTTCATCCGGAACGTGCCGGAACCGCAGCGCCAGTTCGCCATGCGTTCGCGTGTCGCGTTGGGTACCTGTGCCGGTTCCAGCAATTGTTCGTACAGCAGTTTCGGATTGACGTTGGCGACCACCGTGCGTGCGCGCAGGATCTCGCCGTTGGCCAGTTCGACGCCCACCGCGCGGCCCTGTTCGATTCGCACGCGCTGCACGCCGGCCTCCACGCGCAGTTCCGCCCCGGCCTCGCGTGCCGAGGCTGCAATCGCCTGGCTGATCGCGCCCATGCCGCCGATCGCATGGCCCCACGCACCCTTCACGCCATTGCACTGGCCGAATACGTGGTGCAGCAGTACGTAGGCACTGCCCGGTGTATAGGGGCTTGCGTAGTTGCCGACGATGCCATCGAAGCCGAACAGCGCCTTGATCGGTTCGCTTTCGAACCAGCGATCCAGATACTCGGCTGCCGACAGCGTGAACAGGTCCAGCAGCTCCTGCCGCAGCGAGGCATCCAGCGTGGCCAGTTCACGACCAAGACGACCCATCTGCCACAGCGCAGGCAACGCGCGCCAACCACCCGCAACGCCGGCATCCGGTGGCGCGCGCAGGGCCCACGCGCGCAGCACATCGGCGAAGATCTCCAGGCGCGCTTCGTATTCGGGAAGCCGCTGCGCATCCCGCTCGGAGAACTTCGCGACCTCTGCCTGGGTGCGGCCCGGTGCCGACAGCAGATAACGACCATCCTCCATCGGCAGGAAGTTGTTGACCGGGCGATTGATGATGCGCAGCCCATGCGCATGCAGTTGCAGGTCGTCGATCACCTTGGGCTGCAGCAGGGACACCGTGTACGACGCCACCGAGTTGCGGAAGCCGGGATGGAATTCCTCGGTGACTGCAGCACCGCCGAGAACGCCACGACGTTCCAGCACCAGCACCTTCTTTCCAGCGCGCGCCAGATAGGCCGCGCAGACCAGGCCGTTGTGGCCGCCACCAACGACGATCGCATCCCAGGACATCAACACCTCGCAAAAAGGGGACGGAGGGGATTAAGTCGCAATCTGCATTTGCACACGGGGCATGGGGAGAAACGACTTAATCCCCTCCGTCCCCTTTTTTGATTGCCGCTTCGATGGTGGCGATGTCGATCTTCTTCATCGGCATCATCGCGTTGAAGGCGCGCTTGGCCAATGCCTTGTCCTTGCTGGTCACGGCTTCGATCAACATGCGCGGGCTGATCTGCCAGGAGATGCCCCAGCGATCCTTGCACCAGCCGCATTGGCTTTCCTGTCCACCGTTGCCGACGATCGCATCCCACAGGCGGTCGGTCTCGGCCTGGTCCTCGGTCTGGATCTGGAAGGAAAACGCTTCGCTGTGCTTGAACGCGGTGCCGCCGTTGAGGCCGACGCAAGGAATGCCGCAGACCGTGAACTCGACCGTCAGCACGTTGCCTTCCTTGCCATCCGGAAAGTCGCCGGGGGCGTGATGCACGGCGATCACCGCGCTGTCGGGCAGGATGCTGGCGTAGAAGGTGGCGGCCTCGAGCGCGCCGTTGTCGTACCAGAGGCAGATCGTGTTCTTGTGTGCCATGTCGGGGCTCCGCGATGGACGAAGCCGCAGCGATAGCACGCGCGGTGTTAACCCGGGATCGTGCTGCACCCGCAAAAAAGGGCGCCCGAAGGCGCCCCCTGTACTACGGGTAGTGCGCGTGGCTCAGCGCCAGACCTTGATCTGGTCGGCTTCGCTGCGCTGCATCGGCTGGCCGGCCTTGCAGCTGAAGGTGGCACCGAATGCCGGCAGGTTGGCCAGCGTGCCGTTGCTGCGCCACAGGCCCGGCGCGCGGATGTCGGCGGTCAGGCGGCGCACGGCCTCGTTCGGCGACAGCTGCTGTGCCCACAACGCCGACCAGGCGCGGAAGAAGCCCTGCTGCTGTGCCGGCTTGGCCTTCGGCTCCTGCGCGGTATAGGCCGCCCAGGCCAGTTCCAGACCGGCGATGTCGGCCAGGTTCTCTTCCTGGGTGAGCGTGCCGTTGACCTTGGCACCCTTCACGCCCGGGAAATCGTAGGCGCTGTACTGCGCGGCCACGCGGTTGCCAAGCAGGGTCCAGGCGGTCTTGTCGGCCGGGGTCCACCAGCTGCGCAGTTCGCCCTTGGCGTCGACCAGTGCACCCTTGGCGTCGATCGCACGGGTCAGCTCATGGCCGACCAGGCCACCGAAGCTGCCGAACTTGTCGGCGGCGTCGGCCTTGGCATTGAACACCGGGCCCTGCAGGATCGCCGCGGTAACGATCAGGCGGTTCTGTGCCAGGTCGTAGGCCAGCGACGGCTGCTGCGGCAGCACGTCCCAGCGGCGGTCGGCGTTGCCCTTGCCGATGCGCTTCATTTCCTCGCGGTGGCGCCAGGTCGACGCGATCAGCATGTTGCCGCCGAACGAACCGCGGCCCATCGGCTGCACGCTGTAGTCGAGGTCGCGCAACGGGGTGCCGATCTCGATCTTCAGCGCAGCCAGCTTGGCCTGCGCTTCGGTCTTGGCTTCGGCGCTCATCCAGCTGTTGTTCTTGACCGCCTCGATCTGCACTTCGCGCAGCTTGTCGACGATCCACGCCGCCTGGCGACGGTCTTCGGCCGACAGGTAACGGGCCGCATATTCGCGGCCGACCATCGGGCCGGCGGCCACGTTGATCGCCTCCAGCACGTCTTCCCAGCGCTGCGGCGGCAGCGTTTCGCCACGCAGCACGCGGCCACGGAATTCAAACTCCGCGTCGCGGTAGGCCTTGGACAGGTACGGTGCCATCGAGTCGCCCACGCGCCAGCGCAGGTAGGCCTTCCACTGGTCCGGCTTGAGCTTGGTGACCATGCCATCGAGCTGCTTGAACAGGCCCGGGTCGGCCAGCGAGACCAGGTCGTCGTCCACGCCCTGTGCCTTCAGGAACGCGTCCAGCTGCAGGTTGCGGTAACGGCTGTTGAGCTCCTTGGTGGAGATCGGCGCGTAGTTGTTGAACGGGTTGTTGATGCCGGCCAGCGACTGCGCATTGCGCGCCAGCTCGGTCTCCAGCGCGATCACCGCCTGCGATTCGGCATCGAGCCTGGCCGCCGGGGTGCCGGTCAGCGCCAGGATCTGCTTGACGTAGTTGCGGTAGCGCCCCATCAGCGCCACGGTATCGGCGTCGGTGCGGGTATAGAACGCCGGGTCCGGCAGGCCCATGCCGCCCTGCATGAAGTAACCGATGTGGCGGTCCAGTGCCTTCAGGTCGACGTCCGGGCCGAAGTTGAAGGCCACCGGGATGCCCACCTGGTGCAGCGCGGCGATCGAGGCCGGCACATCCTTGGCCTTCTTGATGGCGTTGATGCGGGTCAGCAGCGGCGCGATCGGGTTGGAGCCGTCCGCTTCCGCGGCGGCTTCGTCCAGGCCGCTGGCCCAGAAGTCGCCCAGCAGCTTCTGCACGTTGCCCTGCGGCGACTTCATCGCGGCGTCGAGCAGTTCACGCTGCTGCTGGCGGCTGCGCTCGACCAGCTGGCCGAGCGCGGTGGTGGCACCGGTCTGCGGCACCGGGTTGGCCTTCAGCCAGCCTGCGTTGGTGGCGTCGTAGAAGTCGCTGCACTGGGCGCTGACGGCCGGGGCGCGCGCGGCCTTCTTCTTGGCGGCGAACGCATCGTGGGTCGGGACCAGGGTCGCCAGGCTGATGCCCAGGGCGATGGCAAGCGGACGGAAATTGGGCATGTGGAACGAATCCGTGATGGATTGAGGGCGCGCGCACTATAGCAAGCCGTGCATGGGCGCGGCATGCACGCGTCACGGTGGCGCCGCCGGGCCGTGCGCCGACCAGGGTCGGCATCTACCAACGGCCTGGGCCATGCGTGGATGACGGGCGCTGTGAAAAACAAAGGCCCGGGATTCCCGGGCCTTTGCAGGTCTGCCGCAGCGTCAGCCGTGGCTTACCAGATCACCACCTGCTGCTCGCCGGTGCGGGCCATCGGCGAACCGGCCTTGCACTGGAACGCGGCAGCGAAGGTCGGCAGGTTCGACGGCGCACCCATGGCACGGAACTGCGCCGGGGCGTGCGGGTCGGTGGCCAGGCGGACCTTGGCGTTTTCCGGGGTGTACTTGGTGCGCCACACGGTGGCCCAGTTGAAGAAGAAGCGCTGGTCGCGGGTGAAGCCGTCGACCTTCGCATCTTCCTTGCCGGCGGTCGCCTTCTGCAGGGCGTCGTAGGCGGTGGCCAGGCCGCCCAGGTCGGCGATGTTCTCGCCCAGGGTCAGGTGGCCGTTCACTGCCTGGCCGTCGACCTTGTACTGGTCGAACTGCTTGACCAGCTTGCCGGTGAGGCCTTCGAAGTTCTTCTTGTCGGCCGGGGTCCACCAGTCTTCCATGTTGCCGGTCGGCCCGAAGCGTGCGCCCTGGTCGTCGTAACCGTGGGTCATCTCATGGCCGATCACCGCACCGATGCCGCCGTAGTTCAGCGCGTCGTCGGCCTTCGGATCGAAGAACGGCGGCTGCAGGATGGCGGCCGGGAACACGATCTCGTTCTGCAGCGGGTTGTAGTAGGCGTTGACGGTCTGCGGGGTCATGCCCCACTCGGTCTTGTCCACCGGCTTGCCGATCTTGGACAGGTTGAACTTGTAGTTGAACTCGTTGGCCGCGCGCACGTTGCCCAGGTAGCTGTCGCGCTGGGTCTGCAGGCCCGACCAGTCGCGCCACTTGTCCGGGTAACCGATCTTCGGGGTGAAGGTTTCCCACTTGGCGATGGCCTTGGCCTTGGTTTCCTCGCTCATCCAGCTCAGGCCCTGGATGCGGTCCTTCAGCGAGGCGGCCAGGTTCTTCACCAGTTCTTCCATCTTCGCCTTCGCTTCCGGCGAGAAGGCAACCTTCACGTACAGCTGGCCGAAGGCTTCACCGGCATCGTTTTCGATGGTGCCCAGCACACGCTTCCAGCGCGGCTTCTGCTCCTTCTGGCCGTTGAGGGTCTTGCCGTAGAACTCGTAGTTCTCCTGCACGAAGGCATCGGCCAGGTACGGCGAGGCGCTGTCCACGGTGTGGAAGCGCAGGTAGGCGCGCCACACCGACGGATCGATGTCGGCCAGCGACTTGCTCACTTCCTCATGGAAGGCCGGCATGGCCAGCGAGAACTTCTCCGGCGCGGCCACGCCCTGCGACTTGAAGAACTCGGTCCAGCTGAAGTTCGGGGTCAGCTTGTCGGCGTCGGCCAGGGTGACCGGGTTGTAGTACAGCTCGACGTTGCGCGACAGCTCCACGCGCGACTTGGAGGCCTTGGCCAGGCGGGTTTCGAACTTGACCACGTCCTCGGCCTGCTTGGCTGCATCGGCCGCGGCCACGCCGGACAGCTCCAGCACCTTGGCGACATGCGCCTGATAGGCCTTCAGCTTGTCGGCGTTCTTGGCATCGGTGTAGTAGGTGGTATCCGGCAGGCCCAGGCCGCCCTGGCTGGCATAGGCCATGTTCACCCCGGAGTTCTTGAAGTCGGCTTCAGCGCCGAAGCCGAACAGGAGGTTGTCACCCTTGGCGGCGCTGGTGCGCAGGTAGTTGGCGATGGCCGCCTTGTCCTGCAGGCCGTCGATCGCAGCCAGGTCGGCCTTCAGCGGCTCGATGCCCTGGGCGTTGATCTTGGCTTCGTCCATGCCGGTGGCCCACAGGTCGCCGACGATCTTCTCGATGTGGTTCGGGTTCTTGACCTGCGCAACCTGTTCGGCCAGCTGGTGCTGCACGGCCACCGAACGCTCGTCGAGGATGGTGAACGCGCCCCAGCTGGTGCGGTCGCCCGGGATTTCATTGGCGGCCAGCCACTTGCTGTTGACGTAGTCGCCGAAGGCGGTGCACGCGTCCTTGGTGGTGTCCAGGTCGCTCGGCTGGAAGGCGTTGTAGGCCGGCAGCTTGCTGTCGTCCAGCTTGTAGGTGGTGGCTTCGGCGGTGGCCGGGGCGGGGGTGGCGGCATCCTTGGCCGGGGTTTCGTTCTTGCCGCAGCCGGCCAGCACGGCCGACACGGCCAGGCTGAGCAGGACGATCTTGGGAGTGCGCGTCATCACTATTCTTGGCCTCCAGGCCGAGTGAGTCAGGGAGAAGCCGCAGGTACGGCCGTGGGCCGAACGATACGCCGCCGGCCTGGCCTGCAAGGGTGTCGAAGGTCATGTCCGGGCGCAAGGGCCAGAACGTGCAAGGGCGCCCCGTGGACGCCCTTGCAGGAAGCGGTGCGGCTTACAGGCCGCCGCCGCCGCAGCCCTTGCCCAGGTAGTCGTCGATCAGCCTGAGCTGGTCACCCATGATCGCGCGGGTCCAGGCGGGACCATGCGCGTAGTCGGCGATGGCATGGAACTCGACCGGCTGCCCCGAACTCCTGGCCTTGTTCACGAACCACTCCGACTGCTCGATCGGCACCGTGCGGTCGCGGTCACCGTGGTAGACCATCAATGGAATCTTCATTTCACCGGCCTTGTCGACCGGGTTGAGGCCGGCCACGGTCGGCGCCTGGGCCTGGCGGAAGAAGGGGTTGGTATAGAAGCGCGACCAGATCTTCTTGATGTCCGAAACGCCGGCACCGGCGATGGCGCACTTGTACAGGCCATTGGGACGCACCGAAGCCGCGAACGCCGAGTAGCCGCCATAGGAGAAGCCGAACATGGCGATGTGGCCGGGCTGGGCGATCTTCTGGTCGATCATCCACTGCGCGCCATCGTCCTTGTCGTCCTGCATCTTCTGGCCCCATTCGGCATCACCGGCCATCCACAGCTTGCGGCCCCAGTCGGCCGAGCCGCGGAACTGCGGGCGCAGGACCGCCATGCAGCGTGATGCCATCAGCGGTACCCACATCGAGCCGTCGAAGTCCATGCCATCGCGTGCCCACGGGCCGCCGTGCGGATGCACCACGGCTTTCCACGGGCCGGCACCGCACAGCTCGGTGCTGGGCGTGGTCAGGAATGCCGGAATGTCCAGCCCGTCGCGTGCCTTGTAGTAGACCAGCCGGGTGGTGCCCAGCGCGGCTGGCTGGATCTGCGGATAGGTCTTGGCCAGCAGGGTCAGCTTGCCGTCGTGCAGCAGGTGATACTCGGGCGGGTTGGAAGGGCCGGAGGTAGCCACCAGCACATTGGAAAGATCGGCGGTGTAGTCGACGATGCGGTAGCTCAGGCCTGTATCGTAGTTGGCGGTGTAGCGCTGGCCGTTCGCGGTATCGACCATCGCCAGCGGCTCCTGGCGGATGCCAAGCGCCTGGCGCAGCCCCTGGTCCAGGGCCTTCATGCGCGGAGAGGTCCACTGGATGTCGTCGCCGCGCGGACCGGCGTAGCCGATTCCCATGATCTCGCCGAAGGGTACCGCACCGCTCCGGTGGCGGTTGATCAGCATCGAGCCGGCGTTGAACAGTTTGTGCTCGAACAGCACTTCCTTCTGCTTGCGGGCCGTGATGTCGTACTCGTAGACGATTGATTTGTCGCGGCCGACATTGCTGAGTACGAACGCGATGTTCGGATCATCGGCAAAGCCGATCACCTGGTTGACGTCGCGGTTCTTCACGTAGGAGCGGAAATGCTCCTCCCAGGCACCGTTGGCAGGCGAGCGGAACTCGGTGGCGACGTAGGCGCCGGTACCGTCGACGTCCTGCCGCAGGCGTGCCCGCAGTTCACTGTCCAGGTCGGTGATATAGCCCGCCACGCGCTCTTCGGTCTTCTGGATGCGCTGGGAGGTGAAGTTGCGCAGGTCGACCTTGTAGACGTCACCGGAACTGCTGCCCGAACCGTTGACCACCAGGATGTGGTCGGGATCGTTGGGCAGGGTGTCGAGCACCGTGGCGTTGGCCAGTGCCTGCTCGAGCTCTTCATTGCGACTGGAGGCGCGCGGCGGCGTGATCGGCTCCTTCCACTGCTTGCCTTCGATGTCGGTGATGAAGAACTTGCTGACGAAGGTCTTGGTCACCCGGTCGGCGCGCAGGTCGTAGGGTTGCCACAGCACGACGGCCAGCTGTCCGTTCTTGATGAACGACACGCTCTGGAACTTCATGCGGTTGGCGCCGATCACCGTGGGTGGCTTGTCCAGTGCATCGGTCCGCCAAACCACGATCACGCGCTCCTCGCCATCGGCGCGAAGGCCGGCGATGTGTTTTCCGTCTGGTGACAACGACAGGCTGGAGATGGCCGGGAAGGCGGCCATCTGTTCGATGGTGGGCGCCACAGGCTTGGCGTGCAGCAACGGTGAAAGGCTGGCCAGGGCCGCCAGCAGCAGGGCTCGCTTCATTGCAACCTCGGAATGCGTTGGCACCGGCCTGCGGAGAATCCGGTGCCTGAAATGGAACCGCCGCCCCGAAGGGCGGCGGTTGCAGGGAGCAGGATCAGAACGAACGCGTGATGTTCAGGAAGTAGCTGCGACCGAAGTAGTCGAAGCCGCTGTACAGCAGCGCGTTGCCGACGGTGTTGTAGATACCCTGGGAGATGGTCGGCGGCTTGCGGTCGGCGAAGTTGCGCACGCCACCGGTGACCGACCACTTGTCCGCTTCATACTTCACCGAGATGGCCTGCAGGAAGTAGTTCGGGGTGTACAGCTTGTACGCCGAGGTGGCCGGATCGAAGTCACCCGGGTTGCGCTCCTCGTAGTACGCGTAGCTGTCCATCTTGTCGATCCAGTCCAGGCCGTAACGCACCTGCCAGTTCTTCCACTTGTAGCTCAGGTCCAGCGAGGCGGTGTTTTCCGGACGCGACAGCATGCCGTTGTAGTCCACCAGCGGATCGTCGGAGAAGACCTTGCTGGCCTGTTCCAGGTAGTGGGTGAACTGCAGCGTGGTGCGCAGGGTGCCCGGGCCGATTTCGCGGACATAGCGGGTGGTGAAGTCCAGGCCACGGACCTTGTCGGTGGACAGGTTGATGAAGCCGTTGGTCACCACCAGTTGGTTGTTGACCGGGTTGCGGGCCACCAGGCGGCACAGACCCGAACCGGAGGAGAAGTCGGCACTGCCGCTGTCGTAGCAGCGCGACAGGATGTTCGCGCCGCCCGCGCTGTCGACGCCGTTCTTCACTTCGATGTCGAAGTAGTCGGCGGCGAAGGACAGGTCACCGAAGCCGCTGCCGAATTCCGGCTGGATCACCACGCCCAGGGTCTTGGCCTTGGAGGTTTCGGCTTCCAGGCCGGCCTCGGCACCACCCTGGGTGACCACGGTCACGCCCTGGGTGGCCAGGTAGTCCGGTGCCAGGCCCAGCGATGCGCAGTTCTGGTAACGCGGCGAGCTCGGGTTGCGATCACCATACTCGTTGCAGGGGTCGGCACTGCTGCTCAGGAAGCCGGTGGTGCCGCCCAGGAACTGTTCGAACAGCGCCGGTGCGCGGTAGGAGGTGCCGTACGACGCACGGAACGACAGCCACTTCACCGGGGTCCACAGCGCGCCGATCTTGTAGGTCTCATCCGAGCCGTAGGACTTGTAGTCGGTGTAGCGGCCGGACAGGTTGACCGTCAGTTCCTCGGCAGCGGTGACGCCGGACAGCAGCGGCAGTTCCAGTTCGCCGTAGGCTTCGAACACCGAGTCCGAACCGCGGGTCGGAGTGGCGTTGGTCAGGTTGTACAGGTCGGCATTGATCGAGTACGGCGACGGGGTGTCGTCGATGCGTGCCTTGCGGTACTCGACGCCGAATGCACCACCGGCCGAACCGTACGGCATGTCGAACAGCGGGCCGTTGACGTTGAAGTTGACCGTCGTTTCCTTGTACAGCGTGTTGCCGGTGACCGGCACGAACACCCAGTCCTTCCAGTCCTGCGGCAGCTTGCCACCGATGGTGTTGGTGTTCAGCGCCGGCGCGGCGATGCAGCCGTTGGAACCGTCCCGGCAGACATAGCCACCGGCACCGTTGGAGACCACGTCCAGGCTCTGGCGCAGGCGGCTGGTCAGGAAGCTCTCGAAGGTGTAGTCGGCGTCGCTGCGCGAGTGCATGACGTTGAAGTCATAGTTCCACTCCGAGCTCAGGTGGCCACGCAGGCCGGCATTGAAGCGCAGGAAGTCGACGTTCTGCTTGTTGGTGTCGTTGCCGAAACCGATGAACGCACGCACGCCCAGGTTCTTGCCGCTGGTCTGGTCGGTCGGAGCACCGGCAACGCTGTCACGCAGGTTGGCCGGGATCAGCGGGCTGCCCACGGCATAGTCCAGGGTCAGCTGGCGATAGCCGGTCTGGGTCGACTTGCGCTTGTTGCCCAGGAACTCGTAGTACAGCTCGGCATCGCCCAGTGCGTTGAGGTCGAAGCCACCCTGCAGGTACAGGGTGTGGGTCTTGGTCGGCGAGATCAGCGACTGGTTGCGCATGGCCGGATCGAAGGTGTCGCGGGTGTTCAGGTCCACGCCTTCGTAGCCCACCAGGCCGGTGGTGATGGCCGCATTCGGGCGCCAGCGGTTGAAGCGGGTGCCGGCGCCGCCCGGGGCCGCAACACCGGTACGGGTGTTGGTGCCGATGGTGTTCAGCGTGGTGCCGCCGGCATCGAGCGACCAGCACTTCGGCTTGCCGGTCAGCGGGTCGATGAAGTCGCCGCTGCCCCAATAGTCGCCCGCGTCGATGTCGCGGTACATGTCGGTCGGGCAGCCACCGGCCCAGCTGCGGTCGGCCAGGGTCAGCTCGTTGCGGGTGTAGTACTCATAGGAGCCGGAGAAGTGCGAGCGCTCGCCGGTGGCACCGAACATGATGGAGTAACGGCGCTCTTCACCGCCGCCGCCATCGGTGGCGTTGTGCTGTGCTTCGAAGCTGACGCCATCGACCTTCTTCTTGGTGATGATGTTGATTACGCCGGCAACGGCGTCGGAGCCGTAGATCGAGGACGCACCGTCCTTCAGGATTTCGACGCGGTCGACGATCGAGTTCGGCAGCACGTTCAGGTCGGTCGAGCCCACCGAGCCGCGGGTACCGGCCGGCGACACGCGGCGGCCATTGAGCAGGATCAGGGTGCGGGTCGGGCCGAGGCCGCGCAGGCCCAGGGTGTTGGCGCCCGGGCCCCCGTCGGTGACGTAGCCGCCATAGGCGTTGTTGATCTGCGCCGCACCGGCGGTGACCGCGGTGCTCTGCAGGGCCGCCGTGGTCGAGTTGAAGCCGGCCAGGGTGGTTTCTTCACGGGTGACGACCTGCACCGGCGAGACCGAGTTGAACACGTCGCGGCTGATGCGCGAGCCGGTGACGGTCACCGTATCCAGATTGGTGGCCTTGGACTTGGATGCCTCTTCGGTGGTCTGCGTCGAGCCCGAGGCGTCCTGTGCGATCGCCGGGGCGGCCGCAGCGAGCAGCACGGCGGAGGCGAGGGCGAAGCTCAGCGGATGCTTGCTGAGCGACTTGCGATTGATCATCTGAAATCCCCTTGAATCGAATGATTGCGTCGTACACCGGGACAGGTCCTTGTCGGCGTCTCCGTGTGCCCCTTGCCCGGGGTCGGCAGCGTGCTGCCACCCGGCGCTGGTACCGGCTTCACGTGCCGATGACCCGAGATTAACACGACATTAACCGAGCATGTCAAACGTTCACGAGGGAGTCATGAAGCTGTGGGTGATGGGCGCGCCTTGCAGTGACAGGAGCGCCCATTTCTCCTTCATCTCATTGATATGTATTGATTTGTTTCGGTTCATGTCAAACGTGTCTGAACCGTGAACGGGATGTGGCCGTGCTGTGCGACGGACAAAAAAAGGCCCCGCCGAAGCGGGGCCTGGTCCAGACACGCAGTCCGGAATACGACGGGATCAGAAGTCGTACTTGACCTGGGCCGAGATCTGACGGCCGTAGACGCTGTAGAAGCCGTCGTTGAACGGGGTCGATTCGTTGCCCGGGTAGTTGTAGCGCTGGCCTTCCGGCAGCTTGTTGAACACGTTGTTGACCATCAGCGACAGGGTCAGATCGTCCTGCGCCTGGTAGTTCAGGCTCATGTTGTAGGTGGTGTACGAGCCCCACTTGCCGGCCTTGGCGCCGGAGGAGTGGACGTAGTCATAGCTGCGGCCGGTGTAGGCCAGGTAGTTCGGGGTGCTGCCGACGTAGTTGGCGTACAGGGTGGTGGTGAACTTGGAGATGGCCCAGCCCACCGACACATCGCCGCGCACCTTGGCGAAGTTGTCGTAGTACCACATGTTGTACGGATCGCTCAGCAGATCCAGCTTCTGTGCGCCCGGCAGCGGCACCACTTCACGCTTCAGCATGTTGGTGTAGTTGCCCGAGAACATCAGCGAACCGAAGCGGCCCAGGTCCTGCTGGTACTTGGCGCCGACGGTCACCGCTTCCAGGTTCTGGCTGGCCACGTTGAGCTTCGGGGTGTACACGCGGGCCAGGTTGCCACCGGCGTCGCGGGACACCCAGTCGGTCACGTTCTGGCAGCTGGCCGAGGTGTTGTTCGGCAGGCCGTTGCGGCACTGGTACTCGGCCAGCAGCAGCTGGTCGGTGCTCAGGGTCTTGACCTCGTTCTTGATCTTCCAGTTGTAGTAGTCGACCGACAGCGAGAAGTTGCTCACCGGGGCCCACACCACGCCCGCGCTCCACACGTCGGCGGTGATCGGCTTCAGGTCCGGGTTGCCGGACTTTTCGCTGTACACCGAGGTGGTCTTGTAGAACGAGCAGGCTTCGTCACGCAGCGCGTAGCCCATCTGGCTGCAGCGGTAGTAGTCGTTCTGGCCGGAGGCGAACGAGCCGCTCATGCCCTGGAAGGCATCGGACAGGGTCGGCGCACGGAATGCGGTGCCGTACTTGCCGCGCAGCAGCAGGCTCTCAACCGGGCGGTATTCCAGGCCGATGCTGTAGGTGGCCTTGTCAACGGTCTTGTCGGCGATCTTGAAGGCGTCGTAGCGGCCCGAGGCGCTGATGGTCAGCGACTCGAACACCGGCATGCGCAGTTCGCTGGTCACCGCGTAGTTGCTGCGGTGGCCGGCACCGGCCACGGCGGTGGCGCCCCAGGCGTTACCATCGACGAAGGCCTGGTCGGGCGAGTAATCCCAACCTTCGCTGCCACCTTCCAGCACCACGGCCAGGCCGGCGTCGCCGCCCGGCAGGGAGAACAGCGACCCGTTGGTCACCTGCACGCGACCCAGGTTCTGCCAGGTCTTGCTGCGGTGGGTGCCATAGCCGGTGAAGCTGGCGAACTGGTCCGGGGTGATCGGCGAGTAGAACGCGGCGTAGTCCGGGTTGTAGATGCCGAAGCCATCAGCGGTGGTACCCAGGCGCGGGCCCAGCACGGTGTCGCCGAAGAAGCCTTCGATCTTGTCCTTCCAGCGCGCGAAGCGGTTCTGGTCCAGGCGGTATTCGCCGCGGGTGAAGCTGGCGCTGTAGTCCCAGTCGCCGACCATGCCCTTGCCACCCAGGGTGACCTGGTAGGAACGGCTCTCATCGGAGTTCAGGATGTTGTTGTAGTGGCCCGGGCCGATTTCTTCCGGTGCGAAGGCGCGCTGCAGGTTCACGACCTTGCCCAGGCCCTGGTCGTAGAAGCCGCCCATCACCGACTTGGTGCCCCACCACAGGGCGCTGGAGCCGGAGGTGAACTCGGTCTTCTCCTTGCTGTACAGCACATCGGCGAACAGCTGGAAGTTGTCGTTCACGTCGAAGGTCATCGACGAGTAGAACTGGCCGCTGTTCTTGCCGTTCTTCAGGGTCTTGTAGCCGGCGCTGTACACCGAGCCGCACGATTCGCCCGATGCACGCTTGCCGACGGTGGTGGTGCCGTCGTACAGGCCTGCGACGTTGGCGCAGCGGGTCGGGTCCATCATGTACAGCTTGTTGTCGGCGTTGCCGATGACGGCAAAGTCGTTCGACGGCAGCTGTGCGGTGTAACCGACCGGGTTGTTCTGCTTGGTGATGTCACGCTGGTAGCCCCAGATCGGGCTGCCGTTTTCGATCTGCACGTTGACCAGCGCGTGGAAGCGGTCGTCGAATGCATTGAAGCCCTTGGCGGCGCTGAAGCGGATGTTGCTGCCACCACCTTCGGTGTAGGTGCCGCCACGGATCGACATCGTGCCGCCGTCCATGCGTTCCTTCAGGATGATGTTGACCACGCCGGCGATCGCGTCCGAGCCGTACAGCGACGACTGGCCGCCCGGCAGGACCTCGATGCGCTCGACGATGTCGATCGGAATGCCGCTGATGTTGTTGAACGACTCGCTGCCGTTGTACAGCGCCGGATACGAGAGCATCGGGCGGCCGTTGATCAGGTACTTGGTGTAGCCCGGGTTCAGGCCGAACATGCCGGCGGCTTCGGCGCCCTGGGTGAACGCACCCGAGGTCTGTCCACCCTGCAGGCCGCCGGTGGTCAGCGACGACTGCTGCAGAACTTCAGCAACGCTGCTGAAGCCGCGGGTCTGGATGTCTTCGGCGGTGATGGACATCACCGGGGTCTGGGTTTCGACCTGGGTCTGCGGGATCAGCGAACCGGTGACGGTGATCTTGTCCAGGTTGGTCGCCTTGTCCTGGGCCATTGCCGGGGCGGCGGCCATCAGAGCGGAAATCAGGGCGACAGCGAGCGTGTTGCGACGTGCGGTATTGCTGACGTGTTTCATGTAATTCCATTGGAGAGCAAAAACAAAAACGGCACTGCGCATGCGCCATCGCGCGGGCTGGAATATCCGGCTCCGCAGCTCAAAACAGTGCTCATCGAACGTAACATGAACTTAACAATCTGTGCACGAATCTGTCGCATTCCTGAATTTCAGTCAGCTTGTATCCAGCTTGTATGATGTCGGGTTATCCCCCTGACCCCGCCGGTGCCCGTTGTGAACAGTCCTCCCCGCCGTCCCCATGTCAGCCAGGTCCAGAAGGGACTTACGCCGCATGCCCGCATCCGCAACGTGATCGCGATCGGTTCGGGCAAGGGCGGCGTCGGCAAGTCCACCACCTCGGTGAACCTGGCCGTGGCGCTGCAGCAGCTCGGTGCGCGCGTGGGCGTGCTCGATGCGGACATCTACGGGCCGAGCGTGCCGGCCATGCTGGGCTTGTCCGGTCGCCCGGAAAGCCCGGACAACAAGAGCATCGAGCCGTTGCGTGCCTTTGGCGTGGACACCATGTCGATCGGCTACCTGATCGAAGAGGACACGCCGATGATCTGGCGGGGTCCGATGGCCACCTCGGCGATGACCCAGCTGTTCAACGACACCCTGTGGGACGACCTGGATTTCCTGCTGATCGACCTGCCGCCGGGCACCGGTGACATCCAGCTGACCCTGACCCAGAAGATTCCGCTGGCCGGTGCGGTGATCGTCACCACGCCGCAGGACATCGCCACGCTGGACGCGAAGAAAGCGCTGAAGATGTTCGAGAAGGTCGAGGTGCCGGTGCTGGGCATCGTCGAGAACATGGCGGTGCACACCTGCAGCAGTTGCGGGCACATCGAGCACCTGTTCGGCGAGGGCGGCGGCGAGCGCATGGCCGCGCAGTACGGCGTGCCGCTGCTGGGCTCTCTGCCCCTGCAGATCGGCATCCGTGAACAGGGCGATGCAGGCACCCCGATCACCGTCGCCCAGCCGGATTCGGCGCCGGCCCAGGCCTACCGCCATGCCGCACAGCGCCTGATCGAGGAAGTGGGCAGGCGCCCGCGGGCTTCGATCCCGATCCTGTCGTCGCTGCTGTAAGGGCCGGGGCAGGGGCCGCCGGCCGAGGCCGGGCCCCTGCTAGAATCCTCGCGCCCCCTCGTACCCCCAGGACAAAGCATGAGCATCAAGAGTGACCGTTGGATCCGCCGCATGTCCGAGCAGCACGGCATGATCGAGCCGTTCGAGGCCGGGCAGGTGAAGCAGGCCAACGGCCAGCGCATCGTCAGCTATGGCACGTCCAGCTATGGCTACGACGTGCGCTGCTCGCGCGAGTTCAAGGTGTTCACCAACATCAACTCGACGATCGTCGATCCCAAGCACTTCGACTCGGGCAGCTTCGTCGACATCACCGCCGACGAATGCATCATCCCGCCGAACAGCTTCGCGCTGGCGCGTACCGTCGAGTACTTCCGCATCCCGCGCGATACCCTGGTGGTGTGCCTGGGCAAGAGCACCTACGCGCGCTGCGGCATCATCGTCAACGTGACGCCGCTGGAGCCGGAATGGGAAGGCCACGTCACCCTGGAATTCAGCAACACCACGCCGCTGCCGGCGCGCATCTACGCCAACGAAGGCGTGGCACAGATGCTGTTCTTCCAGGCGGCCGCCGATGACGTCTGCGAGACGTCCTACCGCGACCGTGGCGGCAAGTACCAGGGCCAGACCGGCGTGACCCTGCCGCGGACCTGACGATTGCAGGCGATTTGTAGAGCCGAGCCATACTCGGCTGCCCTGCATTGAAGCCGAGCATGGCTCGGCTCTACATGAGGGAAGGCGGCGCAATGCGCCGCCTTCCTTATTTGCCGCGACCGAACAGCATCGCGATGCCGACACCAACCAGGGCCACCGGCCACCAGGTCAACAGCAGCTTGGACAGGTTCAGGTGCGTCCAGCCGAGATTGCTGGCGAGCATGAACAGGCCGATCAGGATCAGCAGGACGGCGGCAACGAGGTTGAATCGCATCGGGTCGGCGAAGGCTCAGGACTGGGCCGGATATCCTAGCCGTTCCTTCCAGTAGGCGACATGCTGGTCCAGCGCCGCCGGCTCGTAGCGGTGCGCCGGGCCACTGCCCCAGACCGGGCCCGGCCAGGCCGGATCACCGTCATGGCGGCCGATGACATGGAAGTGCAGCTGGCGCACGATGTTGCCCAGCGCCCCGATGTTGATCTTCTCCACCCCGTCGGCACCCTTCAGGGCCTTGCAGGCGCGGTTGAGCTCGGTGCGCAGCTTGTCCTGCTGCTCGCCGTCCAGCTCGATCCACTCGGTCACCCCGGCCAGGCGCGGTACCAGCACCAGCCAGGGGAATCGTTCGTCGTTCATCAGCCGCACTTGCGACAACGGTCCTTCCGCCACCAGCACGCTATCGGTGGCCAGGCGTGAATCGAGTTCGAATTCGCTCATCCAAGATGCTCCGAGAAGAAGTCCAGGGTGCGTTGCAGCGCCAGGGCGGCGCTGTCTGGATCATACGCATGTCCGACCTCCCGGTTGAAGGCGTGATCGGCCGGATAGACGTAGGTGGCCATCTGCGGCAGCTTCTCGCGGTGGGCCTGGACCGCTTCCGGCGGGATGCTGCGGTCCTGGGCGCCGAAGTGGAAGATCACCGGGGCCTTGGGCGCCTCGTCGAGGAACTGCACGTTGCGCGCACCGTAGTAGCTGACCGACGGCAGCCCCAGGCGCAGTGCGGACAGCATCGCCACCGTGCCGCCCCAGCAGTAGCCGACGGTGCCGACCTTGCCGTAGGGCGCCAGCCGGGTGGCCGCCGCGCGCACGACCTCCAGCGCCCGTTCCATGCCCAGCGCGCCGACCCGTTCCAGGCCCTGCTTCACGCCCTCGGCGTCGTAGGGCAGCGCATCCGGGTCGGCGTCGGGGCCGTCGACCAGGTCGAAGAACGAGGGCGCCAGCACCGCATAGCCTTCGGCTGCGAAGCGCTCGGCCACGCTGCGGATGTGCGGGTTGGCGCCGAAGATTTCCTGCACCACCACCAGGCCGCCGCGCGCGGTGCCGTCCGGCAGGGCCTGCCAGGCCCGTACCGGGCCGTGATGCGTATCCAGGGTGATCCACTCGGCCATCGTCATCTTCCTCGTTGCTGGGAACAGAGCTGCATTGTCGGCGCTGCGCCGGTTAGCGCGGCGTCAGCGGCTGTGCCGGATCGGGCGGCTGCGGGTTTGCGGCAGTGCGTTCCCAAGGCGGTGCAGAGGGCTGTTTCTGCATTGACCGGTGCACACCCACAGCCTAAGCTTTCAGCCACGATGACATACAAGCCTCCGGCGCGAGCCGGGGGCTTTTTTGTTGTCCGCGTGTTGCGGGTCGCAACGCGCAACCGGTGGCTGTGACGGGCCAGCCACGATGACCCACTGCAGGCAGCCCCGAGCCTGATCACCCCGAACCCCAGCCGCCGCAAGGCGGCTTTTTCATTTCCAGGAGATTCAACACCATGTCCATCAATCAAGCCATTTCCGCCCAGGACTCCGCGCTGTACGTGAAGGCCGGTACCGCCCCGACCGCGCCGAACAATCCGGCCGGCTATACCGAAATCGACGGCCTGACCGCCTTCCCGTTCGGCCGCGGCCAGGCCAACACCCTTGATGCCACCAACCTGCGTTCGAAGCAGATGGAGAACATCGCGGGTCTGTCCGGCGGCCAGGCCGTGCAGGTGTCCGGCCACCGCTGGCCGGTCGGCAGCTCGGCAGGCCAGGAGATCCTGCGCGACGCCGATCCGGATGCCGACCTGCACTTCCTGATGGTGCTGCCCACCGGCGATGCCGCTACCTTCGTCGCCAAGGTCGCCGCCTTCAACGTGGCCCCGGGCACCAACCAGGTGCTGACGTTCACTGCGGACCTGCTGCCGCGTGAGTTCGCGCTGGTAACCGTGGCCGCTGGCGGCACCCCGTGATGCTGCTGGGCAAGCAGCAGATCCTGGACGCGCAGGATCGCCGGCACGAGGACGTCGCCGTACCCGAATGGGGCGGCAGCGTGCGCGTGGCGATGATGTCGGCGCGTGACCGTGATCGCTGGGAGCAGGAGACCTATGGCGGTGACACGCCCAAGGTGGATGACTTCCGCGCGCGATTCGTCGGCCTGTGCCTGGTCGATGAAATGGGCGAGCGCCTGTTCTCCGACCACGAGGTGGCCCAGCTGGGCACGAAATCGGCCGCGGCGCTGGATCGCGTGTTCCGTGTCGCGCAGACGCTCAATGCGCTCGGCGATGCGGCCGTGGGAGAGCTGGAAAAAAACTGATCCGCCGGCCTGAGCGCCGGCTTCAGTTCCGGATCGCGTGGAGGCTGGGCCTCCCGCATCCGGACCACCTGCTGGCGGGAGTGACCTCCCGCCAGCTCTCGGAGATGTATGCGTTCGCACGCCTGGAGCCGTTGGACCAGCCCCTGCAGGGGATGCTCGCCCAGCTGACCAGTGTGCTGGCGCAGGTGCACGGCAATACGACCACTGCCGACGACTTCCTGCTGGTGCGACCGCGTGCGTCGCCGGAGAGGGCGGCAAAGGAGCGCTCGCAGCAGCTGCTGGAACTGTTCGGCAGCGCATCGCGGCGCAACGCTGCGGCGTGATTCCGGGCGGGGCAGGGCATTGCTTCTCCGATGCGTGGCATGCAATCGAACCTGGGGCCCTGCGGGGCCCCTCATCATTCTTGGAGGAACGCGTATGGCGTCCACTAACCAGAATCTAGACGTAGTACTGCGGGTCAACACGACGGGCTTCCGTACCGCAATGGCGGAGGCCAGCCGCCTGGCAACGCAGAATCTCAAGACACTGCGCGCGGAGGCCGAGCGGACGGCCGCCGCGCTGGCGCGCGTGCATGCGGCACCGGAGGGCGCAACGGGCAAGGCCGCGACAAAGGCAAAGGCCAACGTCGGCGGCGATGTGCTCGGCAGCGGCTTGAAGGAGCTTGGTAGCGGCCTGCTGACGGCCGCCGGTGGCCCATGGGGCATCGCCATCGCGTCGGTGCAGAAGCTGGGCGAAGCGTACCTGGACATGGTCAAGGCGTCCGAACGTGCGCGCAGCGAGTACAAGGAGCAGATGCAGTCGCTGCAGCAGATGTCGTTCTCGATGGACCAGGCCGGCCTGGGCATGGGCGCGGGCACGCTGCCCCTGGAGCAGGCGGTCGCCACGCTGCATGAGCAGGCCAGGGCGCTGCGCGAACTGGAGGCACGCGAGAAGGCGCTGCAGGGCTCGGTCGTCCATTGGGAAGGCCGAGTGAGTCATGGCCAGCGATCGGGACGGGAAGGGGCGGGCCTGAGTGCAGCCTCGGACTACGCCGAGCTGGAGAAGGCCAGGGCGAACCTGGAAGCGTTCCAGGCGGAGGTCGCGCCGGTCCAGGAGAAGTTCCGGGGCCTGAAAGAAACGATCAGGGGCGCCCTCGACGAGAAGCTGTTCAATGCGATTGCCGCGGCCATCCAGAACGTGGACAACCAGACGCTTGACCAGCTCATCGCGTCTCTGGGTGCGACGCAATGGAACGCATTGAAGGCGACCGATGCCTTCAACGGCATGCTGGGCGCCATGCGCGGAGAGGCGTGGCGGGACGAGGTCGAGTGGATCCGGCTGACCCGTGGCGAGTACGCGGCCTGGATGGCTGAACGCGGCGCGGAGATCAACGCAAGGGGCGGCCCGGACAAGATGGACCCGGCCCAGCGCGCAGAGTTCAACAGGGATGCCGCGCGCAAGAAGGCCGACATCGAACGCAAGGCCCAGTTCCGCGAACGGCAGCAGGCCGCCCAGCAGTCGGTCAGGGGCGTGCACGAGCAGGCTGATGCGTACGCCGGGCTGATGGATCGCATCGAGAAGCAGATCGCCCAGGACCGGGTGCGGCAGAAGCTGAAGGAGGGGATGACAGAGGCGGAAAAGCTGCAGGTCACCCTCCTTGACGAGATGGAGCATGCCGAGAAGAAGCTCAGCGAGCAGAAGCAACTGCGGGTGAAGGCCTCGCTGGACGCCGCGGTGGCCCTGGCCAAGGAAGCGGCAGCCGCTGAAGCGTCGAAGAAGGCCCAGCAGGATCTGCTGAAGCTGCAGCGGGAGCTCCAGCAGGCGGCGCATGCACAGCAGCGCGGCAACGACCAGGCGCTGTTCGGCATCGGCCATGGCGCAGCGAGCGTGGATCGCATGCAACGCCGTTCCGCTCTGGATGAGGATCGGGACAATCGAAAGCGCGCGCTGGACGACGAGTCGCGTGGTGAGGACGGCAAGGTCATCGAGTCGGAGCGCTACAGAGCCCGGCTGGCCGAGCTCGATGCATTCCATGAACAGTCACTGCAACGCGAGGCAGAGTTCCAGGAGAACAAGAAGGCATACCAGTCCGATTGGAAGAACGGCGCAATGCGGGCGTTCGAGGACTATGCCGATGCCGCGGCCAATGCCGCCGAGTTGAGCCACGGCGTCTTCAGTAATGCATTGGGCGGGTTGGAAGACAGTCTGGTCAAGTTTGCCCAGACCGGAAAGCTGTCCTTCTCCGACCTCGCCGACTCGATCATCGCCGATCTGGCGCGCGTGGCAGCCAAACAGATGGTCAGTGGGCTGATCAGTTCGATCGGGCAGATGTTCGGACCGAAGATCACCGGTTTTTCCATCGGCGGGTACACGGGCCCAGGGGGCAAGTACGAGCCGGCCGGCATCGTCCACAAGGGCGAGGGCGTGCTCAGCCAGGAAGACATGGCTGCGCTCGGCGGCCCATCGGCATTCTTCGCCCTGCGCACTTCGCTGCGAACCGGCAATGGCCTGTCCGGTGGTGATAGCGGGGGTTATGTGCAGGTACCGATCGCCCGTGCCGGCGAGGGTGGGATGAATGTGGAAATCAACAACTACGGCGAAAGCCGGGTCAACACCCGGGAAGAGCGGCAGCGCATGCCCGATGGCAGCGAAGTACGGCGGCTGGTGATCGACATCGTGGGCGACAGCCTCAACGGTGGTGAGCTGGGCGCCATTGGACGAGCCCGATACGGATGGACGGAGGCAGTGGGATGAGCAGTTGGCCAGAATATGCAGAAATCCGCTTTGCGGATTACGGCGAGGAGATCGTCGCTTCGGAAGAGCGGACCGAGATGGAGCGCGGCCCCAGCAAGATGCGCGCGCTCAACAGCCGGGTGATGAAGAACGTGTACGCCTCGGTGCAGTTCCGCACCGCGGCTGACGCCGAGGCATTCGAAGCGTGGTACCTGCACGATGTCGGTCGCGTCGGCTGGTTCACGATGGAGCACCCGCGGACCGGGCAGCCGATCAGCGCCCGCTTCCCGCAGGGCATCGGCCGCCTGGTGCCACTGAACACCCGGTTCCGCTTCTCCAAGCGCGATCTTGTACTGGAGTACATGCGATGAGTTCCTTCCATGAGCGCCGCCAGCGCCTGGCCGACACCCAGGGACCGCTGATGCTGTTGGAAGTGTCGGCGCCGTCGATGCCGGAGGTGTTGCGGATCGTCAACGACAACGTCAACTGGACCAGCAACGGCAAGGAGTTCATTGCCGCACCGTTCGGCTTCCAGCTTCCCGACGATGTCAGTGGACAGGCACCGCGCGCGCAGCTGGTGATCGACAACATCGGCCGCGCACTCACCGAGGACCTGGAAGGGCTTGCCCCCGGAGAGATGGTGACCGCACGGTTGATGCTGACCGATCGCGCCGATCCGGATGCCATCGAGGCCGAGTACGACCTGCCGATGACCCAGGTGTCGGTCAACACGCGCACGGTCAGTGCCCAGTGTGGTGTCGACTTCCTGATGCGCCAGCAGGCCGTGCTGCTGCATGCCAATCCGTTCACGCTGCCGGGAATCTTCTGATGCGCCTGGTCGACGTCGAGCGATGGGTGGGCATCCCCTATGACGAAGCAGCGTGCGACTGCGCCGACCTGGTGATGCAGGTGCAGCGGGCGCTGTTCGCCCGTGAAGTGGCACTGCCCGGACGCCGGCCGCGCGGGCGGCGCGGCTCGGCCGAGCTGGGCGCATTGTCGCGCGCGCAGGCGGTACCTCGCGAGGGCCCTCCACAGGACGGCGACCTGGTACTGATGATCGAACGCGGACAACACAACCCCGGCCACGCCGGGGTTTTCTTTTTCCTGGCTCATGAGGGCTGGGTCTTGCACAGCAACGAAACGAACGGCTGCAGCGTGCTGCACCGCGTTCGTGACCTGCCCGGATTTGGGCTGAGGATCGAGGGATACTACGCATGGAACTGACACCACAACCGGCGGTCGACGGCCGCCTCATCATCACCCCGCACCCGGTGCTGCTGGATGGCCAGCGCAACGTGCCGGTCGAACTGCGCCCGGGTGAAAGCCTGTACGCATTCCTCATGCGCCATGTAGACGGGCTCGATGGCCGCGCATGGCAGGTCTGCGTTGACGGGCTGGAGGTGCCGCGCGAGCAGTGGATGCACACGCGACCGCGTCATGGCCAGTTGATCGAAGTGCGCAGCGTGGTGGGCAAGGCGGTGATTCCGCTGGTGGCGATGATCGCGCTGACCTATTTCACCTTCGGCATCGGCACGCTGGTGGCCGGTTCCGCGTGGGGCGCAGGCGCCATCGCAGGCACGTACGGCACGCTGGCTGCATCCGCGGTCTACGTGGCCGGCAGCGTGCTGATCAACAAGGTTCTCACGCCGAAGCCGCCCAAGCCCGGTGGTGGCGGTGTCGCCGACACGGCGTATTCCCTGGCAGCGCCGCGCAACCGTGTGCGCGCCTATGAACCGCTGGGCCTGCTGTTCGGTTCCACGCGCCTCGCTCCGGACCTGATCAGCCGCCCCTATACCTGGTTCGAGGGCGATGAGCAGTACGTCGGCCTGACCCTCAGCCCGGGCATCAACGTTGGCCGGGTGGAGGCCCTGCAGAACGGTGATTCAGCGCTGTCCAGCTACGAAGGCGTGCGCACCTGGTTCCGCGGCTTCCCGCAGATGCCCGACGAAGCGATTCCGCTGTACAGCAACGCTGATGTGATTGAAGGCGCGCAGCTGCTCGATACCGGCAGCGATGCCAAGCACGTGGCCAGCCCGTGGATGGAACGCACCAGCTCCGCTGACTCTCTGCGCCTGCAGGTGAACATCGAGTTCCGGCTGTGGGATACCACGTCCAAGGGCAAGGACAAGGACAACCGCGAGCAGATCCAGATCCAGTACCGGCCGGTCGGCTCCGATGCCTGGCAGTCGTTCGGCAATTACAGCGTCGTGGGACGCACGCAGAAGGCGCGCCGCGTCAGCTACGGCCGCGACGTGGAGCTGGGCCAGTACGACGTGCGCGTACGCGTGGCCGGGCAGAACACCGATGGCAGTGGCGCGCAGGCGAATTTCACCTGGACCACGCTGGTCAGCGTGCAGCGCGACGACGCCAGCCATGCCGGAATTCCTGCCATCGGCCTGCAGATGAAGGCGTCCGGCCAGCTCAATGGCACCCCGGATGAGATCCGCTGCGTGGCTCATGCGCGACCGATTCCGGTGTGGAAGGGTGAAGCGGCCGGCTGGGTGACCGAGGAAACCAGCAACCCGGGCGCACAGATCCTGGCCTACGCGCGTGGCATCCATGATGAGAACGGCAAGCGCATCGCCGGCCTGGGCATGGCCGACCGGCGCATCGATATCGAAAGCCTCAAAGCCTTCATGCTGCACTGCGCGGACAACGCGCTGGGCTACGACTACTGGCTGACCGAGGTGCGCAGCCACCAGGCAGTGCTCGACGCCATCGCGCTGGCCGGCTTCGGCCAGGTGACCTGGGCCAAGGGCCGGCTGGGCGTGGCCTGGGCGGCCGATGAGCAGCCCCTGTCCGGCGTGGTCAACATGGCCACGATCAAGAAGGGCCAGTTCCAGGTCGATTACACCCTGGCCAACGCTGCCGACGGCATCGAGTACAGCTACCTGGACCGCCGCACCTGGAAGGCGGCGACGCTGCGCGTGCCGGCGCCGGGCGTGGAGGTGATGCTCAATCCGGCCAAGATCACCGGTGAGGGCGTCAGCTCCGAAGCCCATGCCGCGATGCTGGCGCGTTGGCATCTGGCGCAGAGCGTCTATCAATACAAGTCGATCAGCTACAGCACCGACATCGAGCACCTGGCCTACTCGCGGTTGTCGGTGCTGGCGTTGCAGCACGACCTTACCCAGTGGGGCTTCGGTGGCCGCCTGATCGATGCCGCCGTCGACGCTGCAGGCGTTGCCACGCTGCAACTGGACGAGACGGTCCCGGCACCTTCGCTGGGCAGTGCGTTCATCGGCCTGCGTATTCCAGGCGAGCGTGTCTACCGCGTACTGCGCGTGGTTCCGGGCGCTGAGCCGAGTGACAGGCTGGTGCTGGCCGATCCGTGGCCGGCAGATGCACCGCTGCCGGGCCACAACGACGGCAATCCTGCACACGACACGATCTGGATCTACGACTTCAAGCAGACGCCGGGTACCCGCGTGCGCGTGACCGGCATCCGCCCGGAAGGTGACCTGAAGGGCGCCGCGGTGGAGGTGGTGCAGGAGGGGCCCGAGTTCTGGCACTACGTGCGGACCGGGCAGTATGTGCCGCCGTCGAATGAATCCTCGCTGCAGACCCGGCCGGTGGCCAGCAATCTGAAGGTGGTCGAGCGCCAGGTCAGCCGGGGTGGCAGCGTGCATACCGAACTGCAGGCCAGCTTCGATATCAGTGGACCCACCGGCGAAACGCGGGTCCTGTCCGATCCAGACGGCAATGCCGCGCTGGAGGAAGTGGCACGCACCACCACGCGATCAGCGAGCTGGGCGATTCCCGGAGCGGGTACCTATCCGGTGGTCGTTCGTCCGTACAGCCCCGATGGCCGTGCCGGCGTTGCCGTGTCCACCCGGTACACCACGCTGGGTGCCGATGCGCCGCCGGTCCTGGTCGATCTGTTCGACATCGAAGAGCTCAGCGGTGGCGTGCGCCGGTATGTGTGGGGCTTCTCCGGCGACACCGTGCAGTCGGCTGATTTCGCCGGCGTGGAAATCCGCTATACCGCCGGCAGTATCGACAACCCGCTGTGGGAGCACATGACCCCGCTGGGCGATGCCGGTGGCTTCTTCACCTCCGCTATCGAAGCCGTATTGCCAGAGGCGGGCAGCTGGACGTTTGCGTGCCGCAGTCGCAACACCGCTGGCGTGCTGTCCGTCGGTGCCCGCTACCTGCGACGCTCGCTGGGGCGCAATACCGGGCAGACGCTGGAGGGAATCGGCGGTGTGGTCGAATCGGTCAAGCAGGACCTGGGCAAGGAAATCAACGCCCGCATCGACAGCGACCTGGCCGCCGCCACCCGTGCAGCCGAGGCGCTGCGTAGCGAATCGCTGCGCCTGCAGGACCAGATCACCGCCAGCGCCCAACGACTTGCCGGCCAGGCCGAACGGCTGGACCAGCAGGCGCAGGCGCTCAAGGCGAACACCGATGGCCTGGCGCGCGAAGTGCTGGACCGTGCTGCCGGCGATCTGAATACCCGCACCGAGCTGACCACGGCGGTGACCCGCGAAACCAGCGAGCGCCGGTCGGATGTGGAGAACCTGACCCGCATGGTGAGCCAGCTGTCGGCAGGCAGTGGCGTGCAGTTCGACAGCAAGCGCATCTGGTACTTCGACAGCAGCGTGGAAGGTTGGGGCGCGAATGGCGGCAGTCCGACGCTGGTGGAGGGCTGGCTGCGCCCGGCCAACCATGCCAGCGACGCCTTCGTGACGAGCCCGCGCGGCCAGGATGTCCAGGGCGCGGCGCACCGCTTCGTCAAGCTGCGCATCCGCAAGGTGGGCAGTCCTGCCTGGGACGGGCGCCTGCTGTGGAATGGTCCCGGCCAGTCGTGGGACAACGCACGCATGGTGCAGTTCGCGGAGCCAAGCTATGACAGCAACGGCATCGCGACGCTGGACGTGGACAACATTCCATGGAACGGGACCATCGTCGACCAGATCCGCCTGGATCTGTCCAAGGCGCAGACCGATGCCGACTACTTCCTGCTGGACTGGGTGGCGATCGGTCGCCCGACGCCGGGTGCGTCGGTGGCCATGCTGCAGGACGAAGCCACTGCACGCGTCGCAGCAGACAGCAGCGAAGCGGGCCGGCGCGAGTCGCTGGCCGTGCAGTTGCGCGGCAGCTACGAGGGCGGTGACCTGGCAGGGGTTAGCCAGGGCCTGATCGCGGCCGAGAAGACCGCACGGCTGAGTGGCGACCAGGTCAACGCGCAGTCGATCCAGGCACTCCAGGCACGGATGCCGGCAGGCACCGGCGCGCTGGCCACCAGTGCCAGTGTCAGCAGCCTGCAGCAGGCGATGGTGACCGCTGACACCGCGCTGGGGCGGCGCGTGGACAGCCTCGATGCCACGATGGGGGACAAGATCGGATCCAGCGCCTTCAATGCGTTGAAGACCGAAGTCGGGCAGCTCGATGGCCGGGTTACCAGCAGCAGCCAGGACCTGGTGCAGCTGAAGAGTCGCATGGAAGCGGTGATGGGCGCGGGCAGCAACCTCGCGCTCAATGGCGACTTCAACCTGGGCGCTGGCACCGGCTGGACGTTCTTCAACACCACCGCAGCATCGGTGGTGCGCGAGGGCCGCGGCAACAGCCTGTGCTGGAAGGCGGAGCCCTATGCGGGCGGAAGCAATACGGTGGTCAGCGCCGCGGTCAATGAGGGGCGCGTCATCACCCTGACCGCCGGCCGTCGCTATCGAGTGTCGTGCTGGACGCGGACCAGCGAGGACTTCGACGGCACCGCCGACAATACCAAGCTGCGCGTCGCCGACCACAACGGCAACCTGATGGGCGGCGCCACGCAGTCGTTCCCGAAATCGGCGGACTGGGTCAAGACCGAGACCTTCGTGACGTTGCCGCCTACCGGCACGGTGCAGGGCATCAAGGTCACGATCAATCGCAATGGCACGGCCGGCACGTTGTGGCTGGACGATCTGTGGGTGGAGGATGTGACCGATGTCGACGCGAACGCTGCGGCGGTCAGTGGCCTGTCGACCAGGGTGGAACAGATCGATGGCAAGCTGAGCAGTGCCGCCGAGGACGTCACCCGGCTGGCCTCGGGCATCGGCAACATGGTGGCCTACAACATCATCGCCAACGCACATATCCTCGCCTGGCCCACCGGTGGCCCCCGTGCATCGGGTGTGTACCGTGCCAATGGCAGCATCGTGCCGGGCATGGGCGCCAACCGGGGGCTGCGGGTGGGCATCATCAATGCGGACAACAGCATCACCGATACGGCGGTGTTCGATACCCATGGCAATCTGCAGAGCGAGTCGGCCCGCTTCAACACCTGGTACGACCAGACGCTGAAGGACAACCAGTACTTCATTGCCTATACGTCCGATGCAGTGGGGGCGATCAGTAGTGCCAGCAACAGCGACACCAGTGGCCTGCGCACCCGCCTGCTGGACGCGGGCCTGTCACAGGAAAACCTGGCGGCCCTGTCGGGGTCGCGGATGCTGGTGATGATCGGGCGGCGCAGGAGTGGTGCCGGCGGTGGCAGGCAGATCCTGTCGCCCTTGCCGGAGACCGGCCGTACTGGCATGTGGGTGGAAATGACCGTCACCGTGCTCAATGGCGTGCCGACCGGATCGCAGGATTCGTCGATGCTCGATCGTACGGCGCGGAGCAATGCGGACGCATTGACCGGGCTGCGCACCGACGTCAGCAAGCTCGGTACCGACCTGGTGTCCGCCGCCGACAGCCTGACCAGCCTGGCCGCCCGGGTCGACACCTCGGTGACCAGCAGCGACAACGTGCTGCGCAACAGTAACTTTGCTGGCAGTGCCGCCTGGTGGACGCTGACCCGTACCGTGTCGGCCAACACCGTGGAGTGGGTGAAGGCATCGGGCCAGAGTGGTGATGCGTTGCTGATGACGCATGGGCCGCAGGCCGGGCAGAACCCCTTCATCACGGCCAACGACGCGCGGTGGTTGCCGGTGGTTGCGGGGCGGTCGCGCCGGTACCGACTGGTGATGGTGGCTCGCGCCTTTGATGAAGCCACGGCGACCCTGGTCTGCCGGTTGCGCGTGCGAACCACGGGTACAGGCGAAAGCCATGCCGACGTGACGCTGAACCTGTCCGATGCGTCCTGGAAAACCTACACGGCCGAATGGTCTGCCGCGCAGGATCGCAACGAGATCATGCCGCAGGTGCATCTGACCAACGCCGGCGGCAAGGTGCTGTTCGACCGGATCGAGTTCTACGACATCACCGATGCGCAGGACATCGCCGGCAACGCGACGGCCATCGCCAACCTGCGCAGCGACGTGGTGCAGCTGGGCGATCGTGTCACCAGCAGTGCGTCCAGTGTGCTCAAGCTGCAGTCGGACGTGCAGTCGGTCCTCAATGGCAGCGACAGCCTGTTCCCGCTGGGTGCGTTCGAAACGTTCCAGGATGGCCAGCTGCTGGGCAGTGCGGCGGGCACGATCTACACCGTCCGCGCCGATGCTCGCCGGACCGGTGAGCGCGGTCTGGACGTGAACGTTGCGGCCAACACCAGCCCGAACACCAATGCGGACCTGTACTTCGGGCAGTGGACCCCCATCACCGGCAATCGCCGCATCTATGTGGAGTACTACGCCCGCCTGCATCCGGACAGTATCCAGCCGACCGGTGGTTCCATCCGGGTGGGCTGGCAGACCACCAACGAAGCCAACGCGGAGAATTCGTGGCCCTTGCAGGCTTACGCACTGGCCTCGCTGCGCAAGGATGGCTGGACCAAGGTCAGCGGTTACCTGGACACCGCCGCGTCTGCGGCGAAGTGGCGGATGCTGGTCAGCATTCCGGGAGGAAGTGGTGCGCGCGAAGTGGGCGTGCGCGTGCAGGTGGACGACATCCGCATGATCGATGTCACCGACGCCTACGCCGCGCAGCAGAGCGCCGCTGCCACGGCCACCGCGGTGACCGCGCTGACCACCAAAGTCGATCAGCAGGGCACGAAGGTCGACGCGCAGGCGCAGCAGCTCACCGACCTGTCCAGCGGGCTGAAGGGCGTGCTCAACACCGGAAGCGGCCTGCTGCCCAATCCCGACTTCGCCGAAGGGCTGGGGGGGTGGACGGCATCGGCGGCGGCCAATGGGGCGGTGTGGAGTACGGTCAACGGCGACGGACGCCCAGGTGTGCTGCTCAACCGCTACACGAACGTGAATCCGACCCTGCAGGCCAACGGTGGCAAATGGGTGCCGATCAACGGCGCGCGCCGCCTGCGGGTGATCGTCCGCGCCTGCGGTTCTGGCGGCGCCAACAATCTGCTGGTGCGGATATATCGCAAGAATGCGGCAGGCCAGCAGTCCTACCAGGATCTGCGTGCCGTGTTCGCGGTGGAGGCGTTCGAGACCCGATCGTTCGACTTCGATGCCTTCAACAGCGGCATCGATGCCTGGCGCTTGAACCTCTATGTTCATCCCGACAACGGTCAGGTGCGGGTGGACAGCGTCCAGGTCTATGACATCACCGACCAGGTGGCCAACGATGCCAATGCCTCGGCCATCACGGGGCTGAGCACCTCGGTAAGCCAGCAGGGCACCAAGCTGGACACCACCGCGCGTGACCTGACCCAGCTCAAGACCCAGGTGGGCGATGTATCGGCCAGCGGCTTCTCGCAGCTGAACAGCCAGGTCAGCCAGCAGGGTACGCAACTGACCGCGCTGTCCGGGCGGATCGATGGCGTGCAGGCCTCACTGGGTGGCAAGGCGGATGCAGCCGTGGTCACCAGCATGCAGGCGCAGGTCAAGAATCTGGGCGCCGGTGGCAACCTGCTGATGAACACCACGTTCCCCTTCTGGCAGCGCTCGGGGTGGGGCTGGGGCAGTAATCCGAACGGGCGGTGGACCGAACTGGGCAACCCCACCGGCGATGACAACTGGCATCCGCAGGGGATCTTCGGGCTGGGCGCGGTGACGCCCGGCGTCGTCGCAGCAGGCGAAATGGCATGGTGGGGAACCGAGTACGACATCGCCATCGAAGGCGGCAAGACCTATTGCGCGTCCGCCTGGATCAATACCCATCGCGTGGAAGCCAAGCTGGAGATGACGTTCTTCGATGCGGCCGGCAATCACCTGGGGCTGGTGCACAGCCCGGGCGTGAGGAGCGATACCGGAACCCCGATCACGCTCGACCGCTTGACGCGCACGTTCCTGATCACCAAGGCGCCCGCCACGGCGACCTTCGCTCGCTTTCGCGTGATCGTGATCGGCACCGGTGGAAACACGCCCTATTTCTGGATGTTCCGCCCGATGCTCAGCCAGGTGGACGCGGCAGCAACCGCCCCGCCCACCTGGTCGGCCGGAGGCACCGAGTCTTCCGCGCAGTGGTCGGTCAACGTCCGTGCAGATGGCCGGGTAGGGGGCGTGCAACTGGCGTCCAGCGGCCAGGTCTCGCGTTTCGATGTGGTGGCCGACGCGTTCAGTGTCAGTGCCCCCGGTGGCGGGCGTCGTACCGAGTACAGCGATGGCAACTGGCGGGTCTATGACGAAGCCGGACGCCTGCGCGTGCGCATGGGCGTGTGGTGACCCGTGCACCTGCCCGTCGCGGTGGGTGCCCTGCATGAAAACCGTTCGGGCCGCCGGTGGATGCGGCCCTTTTTTTGGAGATCCAACATGAAGTTCAACGCACGTCTTGTCCTGCTGACCCGCGCAGTGGAGCAGTCGGGGGTGGTCAATCTGCATTTCCGGCCGGAGGGCGAGAACCTTCTTCCGCAGATGGTGATCCCGGTATCGCCGCTGGATGCGTATGCCTTGAAGTTCGGGGCACTGTACCGGTTCGAGGCGATCGAGGTGGAAGAAGCGCTGCCCATTGAAGCAGCCGCTGGCTGAGACCGGGCGATTGCAGTGGTGCTGGATATGACCGGGTACTGACCGTTCACGGGCCAGGCGCCGCAGGCGGCAGCGGCGATTCAGGGCGCTGGCCCGAAGCCCGGTATACTGGCGCCCTTTCAGGCCCCGGCCCCCAGGAACCCCTGCCATGCCGGCAGGGGCCCAGGCCCCCAGAGTCCCGCGATTCCATGTCCCAGCTGAACCCCAAAGTCGGCTTCGTCAGCCTTGGCTGCCCGAAGGCCCTCGTCGATTCCGAGCGCATCCTCACCCAGCTCCGCTCGGAAGGCTACGACATCGTCCCGTCCTACGATTCGGCCGACGTGGTGGTGGTCAACACCTGTGGCTTCATCGATTCGGCGGTGACCGAGTCGCTGGATGCCATTGGCGAGGCGATGAACCAGAACGGCAAGGTCATCGTCACCGGCTGCCTGGGCAAGCGCCCTGAGCAGATCCGCGAGGCGTACCCCAACGTGCTGGCGGTGTCCGGCCCGCAGGATTACCAGAGCGTGATGGAAGCGGTGCATGAAGCACTGCCGCCCAAGCACGATCCGTTCGTGGACCTGGTGCCCGACTACGGCATCAAGCTGACCCCGCGCCATTACGCCTACCTGAAGATTTCCGAAGGCTGCAACCACAAGTGCAGCTTCTGCATCATTCCGTCGATGCGCGGCAAGCTGGTCTCGCGCCCGGTGGATGAGGTGCTGCGCGAAGCCGAGCGCCTGGTGCGTGGTGGCGTGCGTGAGCTGCTGGTGGTTTCGCAGGACACCTCTGCCTACGGCGTGGACGTGAAGTACGCCGAGAAGATGTGGCGCGACAAGGCCTACCAGACCCGCCTGAAGGCGCTGTGCGAAGGCCTGTCCGAGCTGGATGCGTGGGTGCGCATGCACTACGTCTACCCGTATCCGCACGTGGACGAAGTGGTGCCGCTGATGGCCGAGAACCGCATCCTGCCGTACCTGGACATCCCGTTCCAGCATGCGAGTCCGCGCATCCTGCGCCTGATGAAGCGCCCCGGTGCGGTCGAGAAGACCCTGGAGCGCGTGCAGAACTGGCGCCGTATCGCGCCGGACATCACCGTGCGTTCGACCTTCATCGTCGGCTTCCCGGGCGAGACCGAGTCCGAGTTCGAAGAACTGCTGTCGTTCCTCGACGAAGCGCAGCTGGATCGCGTGGGCGCGTTCGCCTATTCGCCGGTCGAGGGGGCCACCGCCAACGATCTGCCCGATGCTGTGCCGGAGGAAGTGAAGCAGGAGCGTCTGGCCCGCTTCATGGAGAAGCAGGCGCAGATCTCCGCCGCACGCCTGGAGGCCAAGATCGGCACCGTGCAGCAGTGCCTGGTCGACGCCATCGAAGGCGATATCGCCGTGGCCCGTTCCAGGGCCGATGCGCCGGAGATCGACGGACTGGTGCACATCCAGAACGCCGACCAGGTGCCGCTGCGCGTGGGCGACTTCGTCGACGTGGAAATCACCGAGAGCGACGAGCACGACCTGTACGGTGACGCGCTGCCCGCCGCTCCCCGCCCGGCATTCGACCTCAAGATGCTGTGACCGCAGCGACGACCGCCGCCAATGACGGGGGCGGCGTCCGGCGCTTCGTACCGCCGCCACGTGCGGCGATCGATCCGCAGGTGTTCGCGCAGCCGCTGTTTGCCGGGCTGCAGGATTTCCGTGATCTGCTGGATGGCCCCCACTGGCCGTCCATCGCGGCGCTTGACGCACGCCTGTCCCTGCCGGGTTGGCAGCTGGTCGAACAGGATGCCGCGTTGCTGGCCGATGGCCTGCACTACGAGGCCCGCATCGCGCAGGGGCGCATCGCCACCCGTGCCGACAACTGGCACGACCTGTTCAACGCGCTGGTGTGGGCCTCCCACCCGCAGCTCAAGCGGGCACTCAACGTGCAGCAGTGCCGGCATATCGAAGCCATGCCACCCGGCCAGCGCAACCGCGCGCAGGCCGCCTTGACCCAGTTCGACGAAACCGGCGTGATCGTGCGTGTGGGGGATGTCACGTTGCTGCGCGCGTGGGATGGGCATGACTGGCCTGCATTGTTCGAGCCAACGCGCTGGCAGAGCGGTGACATCGCCATTGCCACGGTATTCGGGCACGCGTTGATGGAACAGGCACTGCTGCCGGGGCGATTGCTGGTGGGCAAGTGCGTGGTGGTGCAGGGTGATGCCGATGCTGCCTGCGTTGACGCGGTGACTGCGGCCATTGCCGAAGGCAGGGCAGTGACCGATCCGCTGCAGCTGCGGCCCCTGCCGTTGGCGGGTATTCCTGGCTGGCACGGCGTGCAGGATTCCGCCTTCTATCGCAATGCCGATTATTTCCGCCCGTTGCGTGCAGGGCGCACATACCCGCCGCCGTTGTAGAGCCGAGCCCATGCTCGGCTGCGTTTGCCCATCAGCCGAGCATGGGCTCGGCTCTACAACGGCAGCGAGGTCGGGCATGACTCGACTCTACAACGGCGCGTACTCCACCCCGATCACCGCAAAGGTGAATTGCCCGCCGGGCAGCTCCACCGAGAATTCATCATCCAGTCGCTTCTTCAGCAGCGCCCGCGCCAACGGCGAATCGATGCTGATCCAGCCCAGCCCGGCATCGGTCTCATCCGGCCCGACAATGCGATAGCGGCTGGTCTCGCCACTGTCCACATTCTCCAGTTCCACCCATGCGCCGAAGAACACCGCCAGCGGGTCGGTCGGCGTGGTGTCGACCACGCGCAGTGATTCCAGCCGCTTGGTCAGGTAGCGCACGCGACGGTCGATCTCGCCCAGCTGCTTCTTGCGATAGGTGTATTCAGCGTTCTCGGAGCGGTCACCTTCCGCGGCGGCCGCGGCCAGTGCCTTCACCACCTCCGGGCGGCGCACGCGCCACAGCTCATCCAGTTCGGCCTTCAGCCGGGCATGCCCGGAGGCGGTGATCAGTGCCGTGCTTTTTTCTGCGGGGGGGCGCCAACGCGACATGCAATACGACTTCTTTTCTGGATCACGAATGGGGAGTGGGGTCGGAGCCCTCCCTGGCGGGGGGATCCGACCCTGGGGTCAGATCCCTTTCCAGCGGAAAGGGCTCTGACCCCGGCCGTGGCAGATCAACGCTTTCCGCCGAAGATGCCACCCAGGATGCCGCGCACGATCTGGTTGCCCAGCTTGGTGCCGACGGTGCGCGTGGTCTGCTTGGCCATCGTCTCGATCATGCCCTGGCGGCGCTTGGTGCCGAAGATCGCATCCTTGATCGCCTGGCCGAAACCGCCTTCCTGCGCTTCGTCCTGTTCGCGGCTGCGCGCGGCCGGCGCCTGCGCCTGTTCGACAGTCTTCTGTGCACGCTGGGCCAGCAGTTCGGCGGCCGATTCGCGGTTGATCGCGGTGTCGTAGCGACTGCCGACCGGGCTGCCGGCACGCACCTGGGCGCGCTCGGCTTCGGTGATCGGCCCCATCCGGCAGCGTGGCGGCGCGATCATGGTCTGCTGCACCGGCATCGGGATGCCCTTGTCCTGCAGCGTGGAGACCAGGGCCTCACCAGTGCCGAGGTGGCTCAGTACCTTGGCCACGTCCAGCTTCGGGTTCGGCACGAAGGTTTCGGCCGCGGTCTTCACCGCCTTCTGGTCGCGCGGGGTGAACGCGCGCAGTGCGTGCTGCACGCGGTTGCCGAGCTGGCCGAGGATGTTGCCTGGCACGTCGTCGGGGAACTGCGAGCAGAAATACACGCCCACGCCCTTGGAGCGGATCAGGCGCACCACCTGCTCGATGCGCTGCACCAGCGATGGCGGCGCATCGTCGAACAGCAGGTGTGCCTCGTCGAAGATGAAGACCAGCTTCGGCTTGTCCAGGTCGCCCACTTCCGGCAGCTGCTCGAACAGCTCCGACAGCAGCCACAGCAGGAAGGTGGAGTACAGCTTGGGCTTGAGTACCAGCTGGTCGGCGGCGAGGATGCCGATCATGCCGCGGCCGTCGTGGTTGACCCGCATGATGTCGGCCAGCTCCAGCGCAGGTTCGCCGAAGAAGTGCTCGCCACCGTCCTGCGCCAGGCGCAGCACCGAACGCTGGATCGCGGCGATCGACTGCGCGCTGACCAGGCCGTACTCGGTGGAGATGTCCTTGCGCTCCTCGGCGACGAGGCCGAGCAGGGCGCGCAGGTCGTCCATGTCCAGCAGCAACAGGCCGCGGTCGTCGGCCAGCTTGAACACGATGTCGAGCACGCCGGACTGGGTGTCGTTCAACTCGAGGATGCGCGCCAGCAGGGTCGGGCCCATTTCGCTGACGGTGGTGCGCACCGGGTGGCCCAGCTTGCCGTACAGGTCCCAGAAGAGGGTGGGGCTGGCGGCCGGCGCATAGTCGGCCACGCCGATCTCGGCGGCACGCTGGAGCAGGTTCTCGGCGCCGCTGCCGGGCACGGCCAGGCCGGAGACATCGCCCTTCACATCGGCCAGGAACACCGGCACGCCCAGTCGCGAGAAGCCCTCGGCCAGCGTCATCAGGGTCACAGTCTTGCCGGTACCGGTGGCGCCGGCCACCAGGCCGTGGCGGTTGCCGAGTTTCGGCAGCAGGGTGACGGCAATATCGTCGGTAATGCCTTTGCCGAGCAGAATCGGATCCATGGTCCAGCCCTTGTGATGAATAGCCCAATGTTAACCGCCGGCAGTGACGGTCCGAAGGTCGGCTTGCCCGGACCTTGGCGGCGCCGCTACTCTGCCTGCCTGTTTCGCACACAGTGCCATCAATGCCCGTTCCTGTCCTGATTTCCCGCGGTTGGCCGCTGCTGGCCTTGGCCGGCCTGGTTTCCCTGGCGCCCGACGCCCATGCGCAGCGGGTTTCGGCCCGGGACAAGGTGAAGGTGGATGCGCTGCAGCAGCGCATGACCGTCGCCGAAAAGCGCTACAGCGACGCCCTGCTGCTGGTCGCCAATGCCGACCCCAAGGGCAGCAACGAGGCCGACGCCGCGCTGGAGGACATGGAAGATGTCCTCAACGACTGCGTGAAGCAGAAGGGCTGCCAGATGGGCACCCTGCTGGCCAGCTACAAGCGCCTGCTCAAGCACGACGCCGATGCCGCTGCCAGCGATGACGTGGCCGACGAGGGGGGTGACCGCCTGGAAGCCGACCCGGATCACATCGGCCCGCTGACCGCGGATGTGCCCGAGGCCGCGCGCGCTGCCGCGCTGCTGAACGACAAGCGGCACGCCTTCGACAGCATGGTCGAGTACAACCCGGCGGTGCAGGCCGGCATCCGTCGCTGGCTGACCGACATGCGTCCTGCGCTGCTGACCAGCTACGAGAACTACCAGAACCTGCGCGCGGTGATGTGGCCGGAGTGGGAGAAGCGTGGCCTGCCCGAGGCGCTGCTGTTCGGCATCATGGCCAAGGAATCCAACGGCCGCGTGCACGCCTCCTCGCGTGCCGGCGCCGCCGGCCTGATGCAGTTCATGCCGGCCACCGGCCGCCGCTTCGGCCTCGGCCCGGATGGCACCGGCTTCGACACGCGCTTCGATGCGCGCAGCGCCGCTGAAGCCAGCGCCAGCTACCTCAACGAACGCCTGCGCGAACTGAACAACAACGTGGAAATGTCGGTGGCCGCCTACAACGGTGGCGAAGGCCGTGCCGCACGCGTGTTCAAGCAGAGCGCCGGCCAGAGCTTCTGGACCGACAGTGTCTACAACCAGTTCCCGGGCGAGACCAAGGACTATGTGCCGATGGTGATTGCCGCGGCCTGGATCTTCCTGCACCCGCAGCAGTACGGCGTGGAGTTCCCGAAGATCAGCGCGCAGCCGGCCACGCTGCGCCTGGCCAAGTCCACCACCATCTATGAACTGACCATCTGCCTGGGCAGCCACGGCACCCGTGATGGCTACATGCGCGCGCTGCGCAACCTCAACCCGCGCTATGAAGCCGATGGCTGGATTCCGGCCGGCACCCTGATCAACGCCACCACCCGCATCGCCGGGCTGTACCAGCGCAACTGCGTCAGTGGCCCGCGTGCCGACCTGGCCCGCACCCTGATCACCGCCGATCTGAACGCGGCGATCAAGCGCCCGACCGCGGCCAGCTACACCGGCAGCGTCGCCGTGGGCGGCGTGGTGCCGGTGGCCGACGCTGCGGCCTCCACCAGTGTGCCGACCACGCCGGTGGCGGCGGTGGCGACGCCTCGCCCGGCGCCGGCCGCGCGCCCGAAGCCGGTGCGCAGCCACAAGGTGGGCAAGGGCGAGACCCTGGGCGCCATCGCGGCGAAGTTCCAGTGCGACGTGCCGACCCTGGCCCGCGCCAACGGCCTGAAGGCCCCGGCCTACAGCCTGCGTCACGGTCAGACGCTGAAGCTGCAGGGCTGCGACAAGTAATTCCCCCGACCCCTGGAACCCGCATGGATCTCGAAGACACCCGCAACCTGTTCGCCAACCTCCGCGAAAACACCGACTGGGACATCAACGGCCCGCTGCTGTGGGGGTACTTCTTCGTGCACTCCACTGCTGAGCCGTTGCAGGCACTGGCAGAGCACCTGCAGGCGCAGGGCTACACCTTCGTGGAACTGTTCGAACAAGATCCGGAAGAGGGTGACGCGCCGTTCCACGTGCTGCATGTGGAGCGCGTGGAGATCCACGACGAAGCCTCGCTGGACCGTCGCAACCAGGAATTCGCAGCGCTGGCCGCGGAGAAGGGCGTGGAAGACTACGACGGCATGGACGTCGGCCCGGCCCCGGCCCTGCAGTAACGCGCGTACCGGTAGTGCCGGCCGCTGGCCGGCATCCCGTTGTGGAAAAGGGGACGGAGGGGATTAAGTCGTTTATGCATAAACGACTTAATCCCCTCCGTCCCCTTTTTATCAGCGCAGCTTCGCCAGGGCCTGGCCCAGCTGTACCGGGCTTTCGGCGCCCAGCTGCGGGGCGAATTCGGCCACGCCCGGCGGCAGCAGCACGATCACGGTCGAGCCGTAGTTGAAGCGTGCCATCTCGGCGAAACGCTCCAGCCTGATGCCCTGGCCGCGGTAGTCCTTGCGGGTGATGCGGTCGCCGTAGTGCGGAATCTCCTCGCCGCTCCACACGGTTTCCACGCCGGACACCAGCAGTGCACCGACCATCACGCTGACCATCGGGCCGAAGCTGGTGTCGAAGTGGCAGACCAGGCGCTCGTTGCGGGCGAACAGGCGCGGTACGCCGTTCACTGCCGCCGGACCAACGCTGAACAGGCGCCCCGGCACGTGCACGGTCTCACGCAGGGTGCCGGTCCACGGCATGTGCACGCGGTGGTAATCGCGCGGCGACAGGTACACCGTGGCGTAGAGGCCATCGTTGTATGGCTTGGCGTCCTCGTCACTGCCCAGCAGTTCGGCAGCGGTGAATGACTGGCCCTTGGCCTGGAAAATGCGGCCGGCCTCGATCCTGCCGAGCTGGCTGATGCGGCCGTCGGCCGGCATCACCAGGCTGCGCGGATCGGCATCGGCCACGCGTGCGCCCGGCTTCAGCGCACGGGTGAAGAACTGGTTGAAGGTCGAATAGCTGCGCGGGTCCGGGTTGGCCGCTTCGTCCAGGTTGACGTTGAACTTGCGGGTGACCGTGTCGATCAGCCAGCGCGACACGCGCGGATCGTCCGAGTACGCCAGCGAACGCGCCATCGAGGACAGCAGGCGGTGGGGCAGGGCATACGTCAGGGCGGTGGTGAGGCTCATGGGGCGGTTTTCTCGGTCAGCTTCTGCAGGTCGCGGGCGATCGCCGGCGCGTTGAACGGGGGGCGTACCAGGCCGGCGAGGCGGCCCTGCGGGTCGAGCACGGCCAGGCTGGCCGAATGCTCGACGGTGTAATCCTCGGGGTTCTCGTCGAAATGCTTGCCCGGCACCTTCTGGAACACGAAGCCCAACGAGGTGGCGAAGCGCTCCAGCGAGGGAGCGTCAGCGGTGGCGGCCAGGGTGTCCTTGTGGAAGCCGTGCACGTACTCGCCCAGGCGGGTGGCGCTGTCGCGGTCGGGGTCGACCGAGATGAACAGCACGCGTGGGCGCAGGCTGTCGGGCAGGGCTTCCCACTGGTTCTGCGCGCCGGCCAGCGCGGCCAGCGTGGTCGGGCAGACGTCGGGGCAGAAGGTGAAGCCCAGGAACACCAGGGTCCAGTGGCCCTTCAGTTCGCCCGGGATCAGGCGGGTGCCGTCGGACTGGGCCAGGTTGAAGTCGGGCAGTTCGCGCGGCTGCGGGTACAGCGTGATCGCTTCGGTGGCCGGGGCATTGGCCGGCGGCTTCGGCGCGAACACCTGCTGGGCGGCCAGCAGGCCGAGACCCGCCGCCAGGGCGATCAGCAGGATGATGCCGGCGTTGCGATTGAACATGGGGGCTCCCGCGCGAAGTGGGCCCCATCATACCGGCTGTGGCCCGAATCGTTTCCGCCGCAACGGATGCCGCCACGGGCGCCAGCCCCTATAATCGGGGGCCACTTTGCCCGCAGTACCGCCATGACCGCTGAAACGGCCGCCGAACTCCACACGATCATCGATCTGATCCGCTACGGCACCAGCCGTTTCAACGAAGCCGGGCTGACCTTCGGGCACAGCTACGACAACGCGCTGGACGAGGCCACCCAGCTGGTGCTGCACAGCCTGCACCTGCCGCACGACCTCGGCCCGGCCTACGGCCAGGCGCGCCTGCTGCAGGCCGAAAAGCTGCGCGTGCTGGAGCTGTTCCAGCGCCGCATCGATGAACGCATCCCGGCCGCCTACCTGACCGGTGAGGCCTGGTTTGCAGGATTGAGCTTCAAGAGCGACAAGCGCGCCCTGGTACCGCGCTCGCCGATCGCCGAACTGATCGAATGCGGCTTCGAGCCGTGGCTGGCCGGCCGCGACGTGTACCGTGCACTGGACCTGTGCACCGGTTCGGGCTGCATCGCCATCGCCATGGGCCACTACTACCCGAACTGGCAGGTGGACGGCGTCGACCTGAGCGACGATGCACTGTCGCTGGCCGAAGAAAACAAGGAGCGCCTGCAGGCGCACAACGTCACCCTGATCAAGTCGGACCTGTTCAACGGCCTGTCCGGCCGCCACTACGACCTGATCGTCACCAATCCGCCATACGTCACCAACGACGAGACCGATGCCCTGCCGCAGGAATACTCCTACGAGCCGGAGATGGGCCTGCGTGCCGGCGACGACGGCCTGGACCTGGTGCTGAAGATCCTGCGCGATGCCCCGCTGCACCTGAGCGAGGACGGCCTGCTGATCTGTGAAGTGGGCGAATCCGAGCAGCATCTGGTCAAGCTGCTGCCGGAAGTCGATTTCGCCTGGATCGAATTCAAGGTCGGCCAGATGGGTATCTTCGCGGTTGAATGCCGCGAGCTGATCGCCCACAGCGCACGCATCACCGAACTGGCGGCGCAGCGCCCGTGAGCTCCAATTCGTTCGGCAAGCTGTTCACCGTCACCACGTTCGGCGAGTCGCACGGGCCGGCCATCGGCTGCGTGATCGATGGCTGCCCGCCGGGGCTGGCGCTGGACGCGGCCGAATTCGCCCACGACCTGCAGCGCCGCGCCACCGGCAAGAGCCGGCATACTTCGGCGCGGCGCGAGGCCGACGAGGTCGAGATCCTGTCCGGCGTGTACGAGGGCCTGACCACCGGCACTCCGATCGCGCTGCTGATCCGCAACACCGACCAGCGCAGCAAGGATTACGCCAACATCGGCCAGCAGTTCCGGCCGGGCCATGCCGACTACAGCTACTGGCACAAGTACGGCATCCGCGACCCGCGCGGTGGCGGCCGTTCCTCGGCACGCGAGACCACCATGCGCGTGGCCGCTGGCGTGGTCGCCAAGAAGTGGCTGGCCGAGCGCTTCGGCGTCACCGTGCGTGGCTACCTGTCGCAGCTGGGCGACATCACCCCGGCCGGTTTCGACTGGTCGGCGGTGGAAGACAACCCGTTCTTCTGGCCGCACGCTGCACAGGTGCCCGAACTGGAGGCGTACATGGACGCGCTGCGCAAGTCCGGAGATTCGGTCGGCGCGCGCGTGGACGTGGTCGCCGACAATGTGCCGCCGGGCTGGGGTGAGCCGATCTACGGCAAACTCGACGGTGAACTGGCTGCCGCGCTGATGAGCATCAACGCGGTGAAGGGCGTGGAGATCGGCGACGGTTTCGCCAGCGCCGCGCAGAAGGGCACCGAACACCGCGACCTGCTGACCCCGCAGGGCTTCGCCAGCAATCACGCGGGTGGCATCCTCGGTGGCATTTCCACCGGCCAGCCGGTGGTCGCCTCGATCGCGTTGAAGCCGACCTCCAGCCTGCGCCTGCCGGGCCCGTCGCTGGATACGTCCGGCAACGTGGTCGAGGTGGTCACCACCGGCCGCCACGACCCCTGCGTCGGCATCCGCGCCACCCCGATCGCCGAGGCGATGGTAGCGATGGTGCTGATGGACCAGGCGCTGCGCCACCGCGCGCAGTGCGGCGATGTCGGCACGATCACCCCGCGCATTCCCGGGCAGATCGATGGCTGACACGCGGCCGACCGTGTGGGTGAGCCAGCCGCTGATCGACGCGGCCATCGCGCCGCTGCGCGATCGCGTGCAGCTGCGCTGCACCGACACCGTCACCGCTTGGGCGCCGGACCAGATCGCCGGACAACTGGCCAGCGCCGACGGCGCGATCATCACGCTCAACGAGCGCATCGGCGCGGCCCAGGTGGCCGGCGCCGCGCAGCTGCAGGTGATCGCCAATGTCGGGGTGGGCTACAACAACCTGGACGTCGACGCGCTCAGCGCGGCCGGCATCCTGGCCAGCAACACACCGGACGTCCTGACCGAAACCACCGCCGATCTCGGTTTCGCCCTGCTGATGGCCACCGCGCGCCGCATCACCGAGTCCGAGCGCTGGCTGCGCGAAGGGCAGTGGCAGCAGTGGTCGTTCCAGACCATGCTCGGTGCCGATATCCACGGCAGCACGCTGGGCATCCTTGGCATGGGCCGCATCGGCCAGGGCATCGCCCGTCGCGGCGCGCACGGTTTCGGCATGAAGGTGCTGTACCACAACCGGTCGCAGCTGCCGGCGGCGACCGAGGCGGAAGTGGGCGCGACCTATGTGGACCTGGATACGCTGCTGGCACAGTCCGACCACCTGCTGCTGGTGCTGCCGTACACGCCGGCCTCGCATCATCTGATCGATGCCGCCGCACTGGCGAAGATGAAGCCGTCGGCGACGCTGGTGAATATCGCCCGCGGTGGCCTGGTCGATGAGATCGCGCTGGCCGATGCGCTGGCCAACGGTCGCCTGGCTGCGGCGGGTCTGGATGTGTACGAAGGCGAGCCAACGGTACGCCCGGAACTGCTGGCGCTGCGCAACGTCGTGCTCACTCCGCATATCGGCAGCGCCTCGCTGGCCACGCGCACGGCGATGGTACAGCTGGCCGTGGGTAATCTGCTTGCCGGGCTCGGCCTGGACGGCGGCCCGTCGCGGATGCCGAGCGCGATCAACGCTGACGCGGCGATGGCCGCGCGCGTGACGCTGGGCAAAAAAACCGGGAAACGATAGGGAACCTCCGCGCGCCCCGCTTGAGGAGGTTCCCCGAACCCAGCTGTCGTGCGTGTTTTTCCCCATTCCCGTTTTCGTGAGAGTTCCCCCATGAGCAATGCACAGCGCAGTTTCCACGTCGCCGTCGTCGGTGCCACCGGCGCCGTCGGCGAGACCATGTTGTCGATCCTGGCCGAGCGTGATTTCCCGGTCGGTACCCTGAGCGTCCTGGCCTCCGAGCGTTCGGCCGGTGGCGAGATCGAGTTCAACGGCCAGAAGGTCACGGTCCAGGACCTGGCCACCTTCGATCCGGCCGGCGTCGAGATCGCGCTGTTCTCGGCCGGTGGCAGCGTGTCCAAGGAATACGCACCGAAGTTCGCCGCCGCAGGTGCGGTGGTGATCGACAACTCCTCGGCCTTCCGTTACGACGATGACGTGCCGCTGGTGGTGTCCGAAGTCAACCCGGAACAGGTCGCCAACCGTCCGCGCGGCATCATCGCCAATCCGAACTGCTCGACCATGCAGATGCTGGTGGCGCTGGCGCCGCTGCACCGCAAGTACGGCATCGAGCGCATCAACGTCTCCACCTACCAGTCGGTGTCCGGCGGTGGTCGTTCGGCCACCGAGGAGCTGGGCAAGCAGACCGGCCAGCTGCTGAGCTTCCAGGAGATCGATCCGCAGCGCTTCCCGGTGCAGATCGCCTTCAACCTGATCCCGCACATCGACGACTTCCAGGACAACGGCTTCACCAAGGAAGAAATGAAGCTGATCTGGGAGACCCGCAAGATCCTCGGCGACGACAGCATCCTGGTGAACCCGACCGCAGTGCGCGTGCCGGTGTTCTACGGCCATTCCGAGTCGGTGGCGATCGAAACCCGCGACAAGGTCACCGTGGCCGAAGCACGTGCGCTGCTGGAGCAGTCGCCGGGCATCGAAGTGGTGGACCGTCACGAGGCCGGTGGCTACCCGACCCCGGTCACCCACGCCTCGGGCACCGACGCGGTGTACGTCGGCCGCATCCGTGAGGACCTGTCGCACCCGCGCGGCCTGAACCTGTGGATCGTATCGGACAACGTGCGCAAGGGCGCCGCCCTGAATGCCGTGCAGCTGGCCGAGCTGGTCGCCGCCGAGCAGCGCTGATCACAGCGGTTGCCTCACCGGTAGTGCCGGCCGCTGGCCGGCATTGCCGTGATGGCACGTGCGTGTCTGCCGGCCAGCGGCCGGCACTACCGAAGGTTCCCATCGGTGGGTGCGGACCGCGGTCCGCACGCTTTATAGTGTCGCCATGAATAAACGGGCCAGGGGCGCAAAGCGCCCCCTCCTCCATCTTTCCACCGCGCTGCTGGCCCTGGCCAGCAGTTCGGCGCTTGCCCTGGGCTTGGGCGACATCCGTGTCCTGTCCAAGCCGGGCCAGCCCCTGCTGGCCGAAATCCCGGTGGTCTCGGCCGATCCGTCCGAGCTGGAGAACCTGCGTGTCGCGTTGGCCTCACCGGTCACCTTCGAGCGCGTCGGCCTGCAGCGGCCGACCGGGCTGGTCGGCGAACTGCAGTTCGAACTGACCCGCAATGCGCAGGGCAGGGCAGTGGTGCGGGTGACCTCGCAGACGCCGGTCGAGACCCCGTCGCTGAGCTTCCTGATCGAGGCGGACTGGGGCCAGGGCCGCCTGGTGCGCGAGTACTCGGCGCTGGTCGATGCACCGTCCAGCGCACTGGCCGTGGCCGAGCCGGAAATCGTTGCACCCGCAGGTACGCTCTCCAACACCATCGCCCGTGAGGCCGCCCCGGCGCCCGCCGCCGCGGAGAGCGTGAGCGCGCCTGCGCCGTCCACCGCCACCACGCCGGCACCCGCACCGGCTCGCCCGCGTGCAGTGGCTGCACCCGCTGCCGCACCGGCAGCCGATGGCAGCGTTACCGTCCAGCGTGGGCAGACCTTGTCGCAGATCGCCAGCGTGGTGGCCCGCGGCAACCAGGTCAGCCGCGACCGCGCAATGATTGCGCTGCTGCGGGCCAACCCGGAGGCCTTCATCCGTGGCAACGTCAACCTGCTCAGGCAGGGCGCCGTGCTGCGCATGCCCGGCAGCGATGCACTGGCGGCGGTCGATGCCGCCGAGGCCGCCGCGCTGGTGCGCGAGCATGCCGCACAGTGGCGTCAGGCGCGCACCGTGCCGCAACCGGCGGGTACTGTCGCCCCGGTCGCCACGGCGGGAACCACGAACGCTTCTTCCCCGGCTGCGGCCACTGGGGCACGACTTGAAATCGCTCCGGCGCTGGCCTCCGACGCCGCGCACGCGGGCACAACCACCGGCACTGCAGCCGGCAGCGAGGGTGACATGCTGGGCAACGAACAACTGCGCCAGGCACGCGAGGACATCGCGACCCGCGATGCCGAGATCGGCGAGCTGAAGCAGCGGGTGGCCGACCTGGAAAAACTCAAGGAACAGCAGCAGTCGCTGATCGCGATGAAGGACAACGACCTGGCCGCGGCGCAGCAGCGCCTGGCGCAGGCACCGGATGCCCGCGATGCGGCAACGCCGTGGTACTGGCTGGGTCTGCCGGTGCTGTTGCTGGCGGCCGGCGCGGCCTGGCTGCTGCGTCGTCGCAAGCCGTCGCCACTGCCGCCGCTGCGCGAGGAAGGCGACGCCGCCGGCCTGGCCGCTGCGGTACCGGCCGGCGCGGCGCTGGATACGCTGGCCGAGCAGTCTTCGTGGTCGACGGCGGTGTCCGACAGTGGCCGCCAGGAACCGGCGATGCCTGCCTGGGCGACCGAAGCCGAGGTGCAGGGTGACGTGGCTGCCGAAGCGGTCGCCGACGTCGCCGCCCAGACTGACTGGCAGGCGCAGACGCTGCGCGATGACGAAGTGGTGGAGCTGCCCGGGGCCGTGACCGACCTGCCGCGCTGGGACGAGCCGGTGGCCATGCAGGACACCCCCGTGCAGGATGAGCCGCCCGCACAGGCGGTCCCTGACGAGATCGCAGTACCGGACTACGCGCTGCACGCCGAACAGCAGCCGCAGTTCCGCGGCGTGTTCGACCTGCCGGCCGAGCATCATGACGGCGGGGATTCGAGCGCGGCGCCGCACGACGCGCTGGCCGCGGCCGCGCATGAAGACGGTACTGCCGCGCCGGCCAGCGATGCCGGCTGGGCGCCGCGCGCCGGGCAGGAACGCCTGGAACTGGCCATCGCCTACCTCGACCTGGGCGATGCGCAGACCGCACGGACGTTGCTGCTGGAAGTGGCCGAGGGCGGCGACCTGCACTGCCAGGCCCAGGCTCGCGAACTGCTGGCCCGCCTGCCGTGACCGAACCCGCCGACAAGGACCGTGCCATGAGCCGCGAGCGCCGTATCGACTACGTTGAATTCGCCTCCAGTGACCCGGCCGACAGCCGCGCCTTCTTCGAAAAGGTGTTCGGGTGGTCGTTCGTCGACTATGGCAGCGACTACACCGCCTTCGACGATGGCCGCCTGCAGGGCGGCTTCTTCCGCGGCCAGCCGCAACGAGCCAGTGACAGCGGTGCGCCGCTGCTGGTGCTGTATGCCGACCAGCTGGCGCCCATCGAGGCGGCGGTGCGCGACGCTGGCGGTGAGATCGTACGGCCGGTGTTTTCTTTCCCCGGTGGCAGCCGCTTCCAGTTCGTCGAGCCCGGTGGCAACGAACTGGCGGTCTGGTCCGAACGCGATCCGGCCTGAGCGCCGCCCCTCCCGCAACATCGAGGTAGCACATGCGTTACGCGCTTGGCGTCGAGTACGACGGCAGCGATTTCAGGGGCTGGCAGAACCTGGGCGAGGGTGGTCCCAGCGTGCAGGCCAGCCTTGAGCAGGCCCTGTCGTCGGTGGCCGATGCGCCGCTGCAGGTGGTCTGTGCCGGTCGCACCGATGCCGGCGTGCACGGCCAGTGCCAAGTCGTGCATTTCGACACCGACGTGGTGCGCGATCCGCGCGCCTGGATGCTGGGCACCACCACCCGCCTGCCGCGCTCGATCGCGGTGCGCTGGTGCGTGCCCGTGGCCGATGATTTCCACGCCCGCTTCTCGGCGCGGGCACGCCGTTACCGTTACCGCCTGCTCAACCGCGAAGTGCGGCCGGCGCTGCAGCGGCAGACCCTCAGCTGGGAGCGCCGTGCGCTGGACGCGGGCCTGATGCATGCCGCCGGCCAGGCCCTGCTAGGCGAGAACGACTTCAGCGCGTTCCGCTCGGTGCAGTGCCAGGCGCTGCATGCACGGCGTGAACTGCAGTCACTGCAGGTCAGCCGCCAGGGCGAGGTGATCGAGGTCGCCGTGCAGGGCAATGCATTCCTTCATCACATGGTCCGCAATATCGTCGGATCGCTGATCCTGGTGGGCAGTGGCGAGAAGCCGGTGGAATGGATCGCCGAACTGCTGGCCGGGCGCGATCGCACCGTAGCCGGTCCCACCGCACCGCCGCAGGGCCTGGTGTTCCTTGGGCCCCTGTACCCCGACAACTGGCATCTGCCCGCCGAGGTCACGCTATGAGCCGCTCCTACTACCGCACGCGCATCAAGTTCTGTGGCATGACCCGGGCCGGCGACGTCCGCCTGGCCGGTGAGCTGGGCGTGGACGCGGTGGGTTTCATCTTCGCCCGTGAAAGCAGCCGCCGGGTCGCTCCAGCCGAGGCACGCGCGATGCGCCAGGCGATCGCGCCGATGGTCGACGTGGTGGCGCTGTTCCGCAACAACAGCAAGGAAGAAGTGCGCGAGGTGCTGCGCACGGTACGACCGACCCTGCTGCAGTTCCACGGCGAGGAAGACGAGAGCTTCTGCCGCAGCTTCAACATGCCGTACCTGAAGGCGATTGCCATGGGCGGCCGTGAAGAGATCAACGCCCGCACCCTGCAGCTGCGCTATCCCAGCGCCGCCGGCTTCCTGTTCGACAGCCACGCGCCGGGCGGCGGTGGCGGCACCGGCGTGGCCTTTGACTGGGGCCGGATCCCGACCGGCCTGCATCGCCCGTTCCTGCTGGCCGGCGGCCTGAACCCGGAAAACGTCTACGACGCGGTGCTGGGTACCCTGCCGTGGGGCGTGGATGTCTCCAGTGGCATCGAACTGGAGCCGGGCATCAAGGACGGCTACAAGATGCGCACCTTCGTCGAGGAAGTGCGCCGCGCCGATTGCACGGTTCTCGAGTGATTGGCGTCACTATTTGCCGTGATTTGGACCTGGATTTGAGCCTGCACGCATTCTTCACATAGGATGGTCCCAAGCGCGCCTGCCATGAGGACTGGCGCGGGGATCGACGGGACGCGCGCGGCGCGCCCCGAACGGGTGGCCGCCGCCCACAGCCCAGGAAGGCAAGCGATGCAGGAGTTTCTCACCGTCGTACTCGGTTACCCGACGCTGCCGTACAGCATTCTGCTGTTGGTGTCGGTGATGTATTGGGCGGTTGCGGCGTTCGGCCTGGTCGATGACGGTTTTGGCAATCTCGGCGCCGATGGCGCGCTCGAGGCGGGGACCGACCTCAGTGGCCTGTCGGCCATGCTGGCGCGCTGGGGCCTGGGTGGCGTCCCGATCATGGTGGTGGTCACCCTGCTGAGCCTGTTCGGCTGGCTCATCACCTATTTCATCCATCTGTTCGTACTGCTGCCGCTGCCGGACCTGCTGCGCTGGGGCCTGGGTACGCTCGTGGCGGTGCTGGCACCGCTGCCAGCGGTACCGCTCATCGCGCTGATCCTGCGCCCGGTCCGGCGCTTCCTGCTGCGCCTGCGGCCTGTGCCGCAGGCATCGCTGCTCGGCCGGGCCGGCGTGGTCGCGTCGCCGAAGGTGGACGCACGCAGCGGTCATGCCACGGTCGATGATGGCGGCGCCGGGCTGGTGCTGCAGATCCGCAGCGACATCGAACTGCAGCGTGGCGAGCGCATCGTGCTGGTTGAGCACATGGCCGAACAACACTATTACCGGGTGGTCCGCGCCGATGCGATCGCCCTCGATTTCCAGGACAACCTGCTTCCGGGCAACAAGGAGACTCATCAATGACGTTGGCATCCCTCTTACCGTTCCTGGCCGTCGCCGGCGGCCTGCTCGTCCTGCTGCTGGGCGTGGCCGGGCTGTTCAAGGCCTTCTACCGCAAGGTCGACCAGGGCGTGGCCCTGATCGTCAACGACATGAGCTCCACGCCCAAGGTGCACTTCACCGGTGCGCTGATCATCCCGGTGCTGTACCGCGCCGAGCTGATGCGGATCAGCCTGATCACCCTGCAGATCGACCGCCGTGGCAAGGAAGGCCTGATCTGCCGCGACAACATGCGTGCCGACATCGCCGTGGCCTTCTACCTGCGGGTGAACGAGACCCAGGCCGACGTGCTGCGCGTGGCCAAGGCCATCGGTGCCGACCGTGCGTCGGACAAGCATGCCGTCGATGAGCTGTTCAACGCCAAGTTCTCCGAAGCGTTGAAGACGGTCGGCAAGAAGTTCGACTTCACCGAACTGTTCGAGAAGCGCCAGGAGTTCCGCGACGAGATCATCGCGGTGATCGGCAACGACCTCAACGGCTATGTGCTGGAAGACGTGGCGATCGATTACCTGGAGCAGACCCCGAAGGCGCTGCTGGACCAGTTCAACATCCTTGACGCGCAGGGTATCCGCAAGATCACCGAGCTGACCGCCGCGCAGAACGTGGTGACCAACGAGCTGGAGCAGAACGAGAAGCTCGCCATCACCAAGAAGAACGTGGAAGCGCGTGAAGCGCTGCTGGCGCTGGAACGCCAGCAGGCCGAAGCCGAAGCACGCCAGAAGCGCGAGATCGAGACCATCCGCGCGCGAGAGGAGGCCGAGACCGCCAAGGTGCAGGAAGAGCAGCGCCAGCTGTCCGAGAACGCCCGCATCGAAGCACAGCAGCTGATCGAGATCCGCGACCAGAACCGCCTGCGCGAAGTGGAAGTGGCCGAGCAGAACCGCCAGCGCGCCGTGGCCATCGAGGCCGAGCGCGTGGAGCGCGCACGCCAGCTTGAGCAGGTCACCACCGACCGCGAAGTGCAGCTGCAGGGCGTGGAGCGCGACAAGGTGGTCGAGCAGGGCAAGATGGACGTGGCCAACATCACCCGCGAACGCATCTCCATCGACAAGACCGTGGCGCAGGAGGAAGAGCGCATCAAGGAAGTGCGCGAGGTCTCCGAGGCCGACCGCCAGAAGCAGGTGCTGATCCTGGAAGCCGAGGCCAAGGCGCAGGAATCGCTGGTGCGCGAGGTAAAGGAAGCGCAGGCACGCGAGACCGCTTCCAAGCACCGCGCAGTGGAACTGACCACGCTGGCCCAGGCCGAACACGAAGCAGCCGGCAAGCAGGCCGAAGCCAAGCGCCTGCTGGCCGACGCGCTGCGCGCCGAGCAGGCCGCACCGGGCCTGGCCGAAGCGCAGGTGCGTGAAGCTTCGGCACTGGCCATCGAGAAGGTCGGCATCGCCGAGGCCCGCGTGATCGAAGCCAAGGCCGAAGCCAGCCTGAAGCAGGGCAGCAACGAAGCCCGCGTGCTGGCCGAGACCCTGCAGGCGCAGGCGCAGGGTGAGGAGAAGATGGGCCTGGCCCGTGCCACCGCCACCGAATCGCTGGGCAACGCCGAAGCCGGCGTGGTGCAGAAGAAGCTGCTGGCCGAGGCCGAAGGCCTGGTGCGCAAGTTCGAAGCGATCGCTTCGCTGAGCGACCAGGCACGTGGCCACGAAGAGTTCCGCATGATGCTGGACAACAGCCTGAAGCAGGCGCTGGCCTCGATCGAAGCCGGCAAGGAAGTCTCGCGCGAGAACGCCAACGTCATCGCCAGCGCGCTGCGCAACGCCGATATCGATCTGGTCGGTGGCGACGGCGGCATGTTCGAGAACCTGGTCAAGGCGGTGTCGCTGGGCAAGTCGATCGAAGGCTTTGCCGGCAAGAGCCCGATCGTGCAGGAGCTGATGCAGCGCTACCTGGGCGTGGCCGTGGCCGAACCGGCGCCGCGCCAGATCGCCGAGGATGCCGAAGCGGTGCCGACCGTGTCGGCCACCGTGGTCGACAGCGCCCGTTGATGCATCGGGCGATGGCTGCTGCGGCCATCACCCGCCCGCGCCGGCCGCAACCGCGGCCGTCCGCCCGTGAGCCGGAAGCCTGCTGATGTCTGATACCCATCCGTCCGCCGAATCCACTGCACCGGAGGCCGGCGGCACTACCGTCGACCAAGCCGTTGCCCAGGGCGGTGCCTATGAAGTCCTGCGCCGCCGCCTGGCCGAGCAGGGCCAGCGCCTGCAGGGCCTGGCCGAAACGCTCAACCGCCAGCGCCTGGCCGAGTTCGGCGACAGCCGCCTGGAGGTGGTCGGGCGCTTCCGCATCCGCAGCGAAAACAACTGCGTCGGCCGTGACATCGTGCAGGTCGGGCCGGACCGCCTGCTGTTCGGCTACAACGTGTTCATCGGGCTGAAGACCCAGACCCGCATCGAGGACGTGTTCGGCCTGTACCGGCTGGTGCAGGGCAGCGACGGCTACGACGTGGCGGCGCTGGAGCTGAAGGGCAGCTTCCTCGACCAGCCCGGCTTCGTGCACGACTTCAACGAGCTGTACGCCTACTACAAGCACGCGCGCCTGCTGCAGCTGATCGTGGTGGGGGACAAGCTGCTGGCGTCGTTCCAGATCGGTGAGCGCAGCAGCGACGTGCGCGTGTTCCGCTGGGCGCTGTCGCGCGATGGGGAACTGACCTATCTGGATGCGCGCGGTGAGCGCGATATCGCACTGCCGCCGCCGTTCGACTTCGAATGGACCCGGGCGACCCGCGACCTGGCGGTCAATGGCCGCCATTCGCACCTGAACATCCTCGATACCCTGTTCGTGGAGACCACCGGCGGCGACCTCACGATCAAGGTCGAGAACAACACCGAGACCGGGCAGGGCATCTACAGCGAACCGGTGGAGGACAGCACGCAGTCGCTGGACGACGCCCAGTTCGAATTCGCCCGGGTCGGCTCGCTGGTGCTGCTGAAGGTGCTGCCGTACCGCGAGACGGAGTGGCGCGGGCTGATCTACAACACGCTGACCGGCGGCATCGTGCGCAACGATGCGATCGTGCAGGCCTGCGTGCAGCTGCCCGAAGACCACGGCGTGATCTTCCCGGGTGGCTATTACCTGCAGGGCGGCGAGCACAAGGCGTTCGACGCCTCGATGGCCGGCATGCAGTTCAAGCGCAGCATCCGTTCACCGAATGGTGAGGACGTGCTGTACATCTTCTATGAGCGCGAAGGTGGGCGCTCGGCGCTGTTCGTCTACAACACCATCCAGCGCGTGCTGCAGAACCCGGTGTTCGGCCATGGCTACGCCTTGATGCAGGACGGGCGCATGGTGCTGTTCCATGCCGAAGGCAGCGAACCGACCCGCATCCATCCGATGCAGGTCTGGCAGACCCCGTTCAGCAGTGACGAGTTTGCTGCAAGCCGGCCACCCGGCAACACCTTCATGGGACGCATCGGCAACGCCGAACTGGTGCGGGGCATCTCCAACCTGTTCAACCTGGCGCGCGAGATCGATGGCCAGGACGTGTCGGTGCAGCGCTACCAGCGCCTGGTGGCCGACACCCGGCGCCTGTTCGATGCCCACCACTGGTTGGGCGACGCGGCCTGCGATGGCGCCGAGGCGCTGCTGCGGCAGATCAGCGCCACCGGCGAATCGGTGCTGGACGAGTACGAGAAGGTGCAGTCGATCCGTCAGCAGTCGGCGCAGGCGATGGTCGAGGCAGAGGCCGCGCACAAGGCGCTGCTGGGCCGGCTGCAGCCGCAGAACTGGAACGAGGTGCAGGCCTTCGTCGAGGCCCTCAATGCGATCACCGCATTGCGCGGACGGCTGCTGACCATCCGCGAGCTGCGCTACATCGACACCGCGCGCATCGAGACGATGACGGCCGAGCTGGTGGAGGCGCAGGATCATGTCGGCGCCGCCACGGGTGACTTCCTCGCCGGCGATGCCGCGCTGGTGCCGCTGACCACGCGCCTGCAGGCGCTGGATGAAGCTGCGCAGCAGGCGCAGAGTGCCCGCCAGCTGGATGAGCAGCTGGAGGGGCTGCGCGGGATGGCGGCCGATCTGGATATGCTGTCTGAACTGATGGCCGGCCTGAAGGTGGACGATGCCACCGCCCGCACCCGCGTGGTCGAGTCCATTTCGGTGCTGTACGGCCGCCTCAACCAGGCCCGCGCGCGTGCCGATCAGCGCCGCAGGTCGCTCGGCTCAGCCGAGGCCGTGGCGCAGTTCGCCGCGCAGTTCGCGCTGTTCTCGCAGTCGATCACCAGCGCGCTGGCGCTGGCCACGGACCCGGAGCGTGCCGACGAGCAGCTGTCGCGCCTGCTGGTGCAGCTGGAGGAGCTGGAGAGCCAGTTCGGCGAACACGAGCAGTTCCTCGGCGACATCCTGAGCAAGCGCGAAGAGCTGGTTGAAGCCTTCGAAACGCACAAGCAGGCGCTGCTGGATGACCGCCAGCGCAAGGCACGTTCGGTGCTGGATGCGGCCAGCCGCATCCTCGATGGCCTGGCCAAGCGCACCGAGCGCTTCGCCACCGCCGATGAGCTCAATGCGTTCTTTGCCGGCGATCCGCTGATCCTCAAGCTGCGTGAGCTGGCCGAACGCCTGCGCGCGTTGCATGACAACGTCAAGGCCGACGACATCGAAGCGCGCCTGAAGGGCGTGCGTGACCAGGCGGTGCGCCAGCTGCGTGACCGCAGTGATCTGTACGAGGCGGGCGGCAACGTGGTGCGGCTGGGGCCGCGCCATCGCTTCAGCGTCAACACCCAGGCGCTGGACCTGACCCTGCTGCCGCGTGGTGACACGCTGGCGATCCATCTGACCGGCACCGACTTCCTGGAGACCCTGCACGATCCGGAGCTGGATGCGCTGAAGCCGTTCTGGCCGGTCACCCTGGACTCCGAATCACCTGCACTGTATCGCGGCGAGTATCTTGCCGGCAGCCTGTTGATGGCCGCGCAGGAGGGGAGCGACGGGCTTGACCTGGCCACGCTGCAGCACGACGTCGCCACGCCCGAAGCACTGGACCAGCGCGTGCGTGCGTTTGCCGAACCGCGCTACCGCGAAGGCTACGAGCGCGGCATCCATGACCATGATGCCGCGCTGATCCTGCGTGCGTTGCTGCCCTTGCAGCAGGCGGCCGGCAGCCTGCGCCATGCACCGCGGGTGCGTGCGCTGGCGGTGCTGTTCTGGGCTGCCGAGCAGCGGCGCGAAGCGGTGGCGCAATGGCCGGCCCGCCAGATGGGTGCTGAAGCGCTGGCACGCCTGCTGGGGTCCGACGAAGGGCGCCTGGCGTTGCGTGCGGAGATGGCCGAGGCACTGCTGGCGTATGCGCAATCCCACGCGTTGCCGTTCGATGCCGATGCCGCAGAGGCCGCGGCCGCTTATCTGGGCGAGGAACTGGCGGCCGGCGAACCGGTGTTCAGCAGCAGCCGCCATGCGGTAGCGCTGCTGGAGGCACTGGCTCGGCAGCTGGAACAGGCCGGGCAACGCGAGGCGGTCGAACGCGCCCTGCAGCGCAGCCAGGATCCGCTGGCCACGCGCTGGGCGCTGGCCGGTCAGTGGCTGCGGGCGCTGGCGCGGATGCCGGCGCATGCCCCGCATGCCGGCTACGTCGACGAGGCTGCAGCACTGCTGCTGGTGCAGCGCCAGCTGCGTACCCGTGCCAGCGACGCCGCGCTGCAGGCGGAGGTCAGTGGCCTGCTGGGTGAACACGCCCGCATCAGCAACGGCACGCTGGTGGTATCGCTGGATGATTTCCTGGCGCGCCTGAAGCAGCACCTGCGTCATTTCGTGCCAGCGTTCCATGCCTACCAGGCGCTGCGCCAGGGCATCATCGGCCGCGAGCGCGAGACCCTGCGGCTTTCCGAGTTCAAGGCGCGGCCGCTGTCCTCGTTCGTACGCAACAAGCTGATCAATGATGTCTACCTGGGCGTGATCGGTGACAACCTGGCCAAGCAGATGGGCACGGTCGGCGAGAACAAGCGCAGCGACCTGATGGGCCTGCTGATGATGATTTCGCCGCCCGGCTACGGCAAGACCACGCTGATGGAATACGTGGCGCACCGCCTGGGCCTGGTCTTCATGAAGATCAACGGCCCGGCGCTGGGTCACGAGGTGCGGTCGCTGGACCCGGCCCAGGCACCGGACGCGACCTCGCGGCAGGAGCTGGAGAAGCTCAACCTGGCGCTGGAAATGGGCAACAACACCATGCTGTATGTGGACGACATCCAGCACACCCATCCGGAGTTCCTGCAGAAGTTCATCTCGCTGTGCGATGGCACCCGCCGTATCGAAGGTGTGTGGCGCGGTCGCACCCGCACCTACGACATGCGCGGCAAGAAATTCTGCGTGGTGATGGCCGGCAATCCGTACACCGAGTCTGGCGAGGTGTTCAAGATTCCGGACATGCTGGCCAACCGTGCCGACATCTACAACCTGGGTGATGTGCTCGGTGGCATGGAGGCGGCCTTTACCCTCAGCTACATCGAGAACAGCCTGACTTCCAACCCGGTGCTGGCGCCGCTGGCTACGCGCGACATGGCTGACCTGTACACGCTGGTCGACCGGGCGATGGGCAAGGAGGTCTCGACCAACGGCCTCAGCCACGCCTACAGCAGCGCGGAGATCAACGAAATCACCGCCACCCTGCAGCGCATGCTGCGCGTGCGCGACGTGGTCTACCGCGTCAACCAGCAGTACATCGCCAGTGCCGCGCAGGACGATCGCTACCGCACCGAGCCGCCGTTCCGGCTGCAGGGTAGCTACCGCAACATGAACAAGCTGGCCGAGAAGATCTCGCCGGTGATGAACGAGGACGAGCTGCAGCAGTTGATCTCCGACCACTACCTGGGCGAGGCACAGCTGCTGACCACCGGCGCCGAAGAAAACCTGTTGAAGCTGGCCGAGCTGCGCGGCGTGCTGGACGACACGCAGGCGCAACGCTGGACGCAGATCAAGCGCGACTTCCTGCGCAACAAGGCCATGGGGGCCGACGACAGCGATGTCGGCGGGCGCGTGGTCGCGCAGCTGGCCGACATCGCCACCGCCCTGCAGCTTCCACCGCCGGCGCCGGAAGCGATTGCCGTTGCCGACCCGGCACCGTGGCCGGCGTTGCTGGAGGCCCTGCATCGTCTTTCTGAAACACGTCCGGCCGCCGCGCCGGTGCCGGTCGCGGCAGCCGCCAGTGTGCCGACGACGGTCCTGGCCGACGACCTGCAGGCTGGCCTGGCACCGTTGGTGGAACTGTTGGCGGCATCGCAGGCGCAGCAGGCACAGGTGTCGCAGACCCTGGCCGCGTTCGCCGGCTGGGCGCGGCAGCAGGTCGAGCGTGGGGTGCCGAACAGTGCGGTGGCGCAGCGTGCGCGTGTGCGCCGTGCCACGACGCCGGAGGAGCGCGCGCTGGATGAGGCGCTGATGCGTCACTTCTACGGCGAGTCGTTGCCGCCGGACGACGGTGAGGAGATTCCAGCGACGACACCGAAGCCGCCGCCGCTGCCGTGACCATGCAGGCGCCACTGCCGCCACCGAGCTTGCCGGACACGGCCGATGTCGCCGCGCTGGCCGACTATGGTGCGCCGTTGCTGCAGGCGCTGGCGCGGCGCGAAACACCGTTGCCGCCGGGCGCGGGCGCAGGGCTGGTGGCCGCACTGGAACGCATCGCGCTGGCCCTGCAGGCCGATAACCCGGCGCAGATCCGGCAGCAGGCGGGCTGGTGGGGCCGCCTGCTGGGGCGCGATGTCGATCGCGAGGCGGAAGGACGTGCGCTGCAGTCGCAGCTGGGCGTGCTGGCCCTGCAGGCGCGCGAGCAGGCCCAGCAGCTGCAGCAGCAGCTGCAGCTGCGGGCCATGGCCATCGCCGGACATTCAGCGGCGGCCGCAGCGCTGGACGCCTGGGTCGAGCTGGCAGCGGTGCGGCTGGCGTCGCTGGATACCGCCGGCCAGGCCGCGCTGTCGCAACGGCTCGATCACCTGCGCCGGCTGGCCACGCTGCGCCGTCTCGAGGCCGGCCAGTGGCAGCTCCTGCAGGACCAGGACAACGTGCTGCAGCAACGCTTCGCGCGCATCCATGACGTCCTGTTGCCAGCCTGGCGGCAGGCCGCCGCGGCGGGCCAGGCCGCGGCCGGCGCCACATTGGCGGCGAAGGCCGCCACGCTGCACGCACAGATCGATGACGAGGTCGCGGCGGCTCAGGCTAGACTGCCTTGAGCCGGCCGCCGCTGCCGCTTACCCAACTGCAAGGAGACTGCCCGATGACCCAGGACAGCCAGACCCCCGGTGCCCTCGTGCCCGGCACGACTACCGCCGTTCCGCTCGATGAAGGCGCATTGCAGGCGCTTGGCCTGGTCCGCGAGGATCTGCCGCGCATCGCCGAGATCCGTCTGGAGCTGGATGACCTGCGCCCGGGCAACCTGCAGGTCTTCGGTCGCGAAGCGGCCACGCGCACCGCGGCGTTTTCCAGCCAGTTGCTGGACCAGGTGCGCAATCGTGACCTCGATGCCAGCGGCGAGAAACTGGGCGAAGTGGTGCGCATCGCACGCAGCCTGAAGCTGGACGGCTTCGCGCAGCGGTCGAAGGTGCCGGTGATCGGTGGCCTGATCGACCGCCTGCGCGTATCCAAGGGCGAGCTGGTGCAGAAGTTCAGCGACACCAATGCGCAGATCGAGCAGCTGCTGGGTGATGTCGGTGTGCAGCAGGCGTTGATGGGCAAGCGCGTGGGCGAGTTCGACCGCATGCATGACATCGTCCGCGAAGAACGCCATGCGCTGGGCCTGTATGCTGCGGCCGGCAAGCAGCGCCTGGCCGAACTGCAGGCCGAGCAGCAGGCCGGGCAGGGCAGTGAGGATCCGCAGCAGCGCATCCGCCAGAGCGAAGTCGACAACGCGATCCGCCTCCTCGAAAAGCGCGTGTCCGACCTGCAGCTGATGCAGCATGCGGCCGACCAGTCGCTGCCGATGATCCGCCTGATCCAGGCCAACGCGCTGCAGCTGATCGAGAAGTTCAACACGGTGCGCGAGATCACCATCCCGTCGTGGAAGCGCCAGTTCGCCATCCAGCTTTCGCTGGGTGAGCAGAAGGCCGCGGTCGAGCTGTCCACCGCCATCGACGATGCCACCAACGAGCTGATGCGCCGCAACGCCGACCTGCTGCGCCAGGCCTCGGTGGATACCGCGCGCAGCAACCAGCGCGGCGTGATCGACGTGGCGACGCTGCGCCACGTGCACGACCAGTTGATCGCCACGGTCGAGGAAGTGCGCAGCATCCATCGCGAAGGAATGCAGCAGCGGCAGCAGGCCGAAGTCGAGCTGTCGCGCCTGCGCGAAGACCTGCAGCAGCGACTGGCCACCCCGACTGCCAGCTGAAAAAAGGGGACGGAGGGGATTAAGTCGTTTGTGCCACTTGCGACTTAATTCCCTCCGTCCCCTTTTTGTTGTCAGCGCAGTTGCTGGCCCAGCCAGTCGGCCAGCGCATCCACGCGCCCATCTGCCGGTCCATCCGGTCGCGCCAGCACCCAGAAGCCACCGGTGGCGGCAAATCCCCACGGCGCGACCAGTCGCCCGGCGGCCAGGTCCTCGGCCACCAGTGGCTCGGGTGCGATCGCCGGGCCCAGCCCGGCCACCGCTGCCTCCAGCAGGTAGTACAGGTGTTCGAAGGCAGTACCCAGCTGCAGCTTCGAGGTGTCCAGATCGTGCGCTTGCGCCCACGCCGGCCATGCCTGCGGCCGTGAGCTGGTGTGCAGCAGCGTCTCCTGCAGCAGCGCCGAGGGCGGCACATGCCGCAGTCGCTGCGCGGCCGGATGCGAGGGGGCCACCACCACGCCGACCCGTTCCGGCGCCAGCTCACGCACCTGCCAGCCCCGGGGCCACGGCCCCTGCGCCAGCAGCAGCACCGCGTCCAGTGCGGCCTGCGCCTCGGTGAAGCTGCCATCCAGCGCCGACCACTGCAGGCGTACGCCGGGCAGGGCGGCCTGCAGTGCGGGCAGGCGCGGAATCATCCAGCGCGCCAGCACGCTGCCGCTGCAGCCCAGCACCAGCGCCGGGGCCGCCGTCGGCCGGCGCAGTTCGCGCACGCAGTCTTCGATGCCGCTGAAGGCCTCGCTGCACGCTGCCTGCAGGCGCGTGCCCGCAGCGGTCAGGCGCAGGCCGCGACCGGCCCGCTGGAACAGCGCCAGGCCGAGGTGGTCTTCCAGCAGCTTCAGCTGGCGGCTGACCGCGCCGTGGGTCACGTGCAGGTCCTGCGCGGCGCGGCCAACCCCGCCCAGGCGGGCGGTGGCCTCGAACGCGCGCAGCGCATTGAGCGGTGGCAACAGCGAACGGCTCATGTGAGATTTCCTGACGGTATATGCCAGATAATATCCATTTTCCGGTCACGACCCGTGCGCTAGAGTATCCACCTGTCTCGAACCAGCGGTCGCTTCCATGTCTGCCTCCCCCATTGCCCACTACCACGCCTTCCCGGATGCCCAGGGCCATTTCGGCCGCTACGGTGGCAGCTTCGTTGCCGAAACCCTGGTCGGCCCGCTGCAGGAACTCGCCCAGGCCTATGACCAGGCCCGCCAGGATCCGGCATTCCAGGCCGCCTACGACCGCGACCTGGCCCACTACGTGGGCCGGCCGAGCCCGATCTACCACGCCCAGCGGCTGAGCGACCATGTCGGCGGCGCGCAGATCCTGCTCAAGCGCGAAGACCTGAACCACACCGGCGCGCACAAGATCAACAACACCATCGGCCAGGCGCTGCTGGCGGCGCGGATGGGCAAGAAGCGCATCATCGCCGAGACCGGTGCCGGCCAGCACGGCGTGGCCAGCGCCACGGTTGCCGCGCGGTTGGGCCTGGAATGCGTGGTGTACATGGGCGCCACCGACATCGAGCGGCAGAAGATCAACGTCTACCGCATGAAGCTGCTCGGCGCGACGGTGGTGCCGGTCACCTCCGGTTCGGCCACTTTGAAGGACGCGCTCAACGAAGCGATGCGCGACTGGGTGACCAATGTGCAGGACACCTTCTACATCATCGGTACGGTCGCCGGTCCGGATCCCTACCCGCGCATGGTGCGCGACTTCAACGCCATCGTCGGCCGCGAGGCACGCGAGCAGATGCTGGCCGAGTACGGCCGCCTGCCCGATGCGATCACTGCCTGCGTCGGCGGCGGCAGCAATGCCATCGGCCTGTTCCATGCCTTCCTCAACGACCGCCAGGTCGAGATCGTCGGCGCCGAGGCCGCAGGTGATGGCATCAGCACCGGTCGCCATGCTGCATCGATCGCCGCCGGTCGCCCGGGCGTGCTGCATGGCAACCGCACCTATGTACTGTGCGACGACGACGGCCAGATCATCGAGACCCATTCGGTGTCGGCCGGCCTGGACTATCCGGGCGTCGGCCCCGAACACGCATTCCTGGCCGATACCGGCCGCGCGCGCTACCTCGGCATCACCGATGACGAAGCACTGCAGGCCTTCCACCTGCTGGCGCATACCGAGGGCATCCTGCCGGCGCTGGAGTCCAGCCATGCGCTGGCGCAGGCGATCAAGCTGGCGCGTGAGCGTCCGCGTGACCAGATCGTGCTGTGCAATCTGTCCGGCCGTGGCGACAAGGATGTGCATACCATCGCCGCGCGCGAAGGGCTGGTGCTGTGAGCGCGCTGCTGCGCAACAGTGGCGTGCTGCTGCTGGCGCTGGGGTTGGCCGCGTGCCAGCCGCCGGAGCCGCCGCTGCTGGCACCGGCCGCCAAGGCCACCACGCAGCCGGCACAGCAGGCGGCCGCGAATGATGACCTCGACCCGATGGCACGTGCGCCGATCGTCGATCCGCCGTCCACGGAAGATATGGACAGCGATGGCGCGCCTGCGGTGGTCTCGGTGGCGCTGGACCATGCCGGCGAGGTGCTGATCGGCCAGCACATGAGCGATCTGAAGGCACTCGGGCCATGGACCGCGCAAGGGGCGGTCGAAGCCATCGGCGGCAGTTGCGAGTACTACGACGGCAAGGGGCTGCCGCCCGGCGTGTCGATGATGACCGATGAAGATCGCGTCGTCCGTTTCGATCTCGGCCTGGATCCGGACAGCGGGGCGCCGACCCAGCAGCCCGGTCCGTTCGGCCTGCGTGTCGGCATGACCCGCGCCCAGGCCATGGCCCAGTTCCCGAAGCCGCCGGTATCCAGCCCGCATGCCTACGATGGTGACCAGGGCGAGTACCTCACCTGGCAGGACCCGGGTTCGGACCTGGGTATCCGCGTGGAACTGTTTGAAGGGCGGGTCACCCAGATGTACTGGGGAACCAGCGATGCGATTGAACTGATTGAAGGATGTGCCTGAAATGTCCGTATCCCGACTCGATGCCTGTTTCCAGCGTCTGCGCGAACAGCAGCGCAAGGCGCTGATCCCCTTCGTCACGGCCGGTGATCCCTCGCTGGAGGCCACCGTGCCGGTCATGCACGCACTGGTCGACGCCGGCGCCGACGTGATTGAACTGGGCGTGCCGTTCTCCGACCCGATGGCCGATGGCCCGACCATCCAGCGCAGCTCCGAGCGCGCGCTGGCGCGCGGCGCCGGCAGCCGCTACGTCCTGCAGGCCGTGGCGCAGTTCCGCGAGCGCGATGCGCAGACCCCCGTGGTGCTGATGGGCTACCTGAACCCGGTGGAGATCCACGGTTACGCGGCCTTCGCCAAGGCCGCCGTCGACGCCGGCGTGGACGGCGTGCTGCTGGTCGACCTGCCGCCGGAAGAAGCGGGCGACGCCCAGCAGGCGTTCGACGCAGCCGGCCTTGCGCTGGTACTGCTGGCGTCGCCGACCACCAGTGAGGCGCGAGCCGACAAGCTGTTGGCGCTGGCCCGTGGCTATCTCTACTACGTCAGCTTTGCCGGTGTCACCGGCGCGTCCGAGCGCCTGGACAGCGATGCCGCCAGTGCCCGCCTGCAGGCGTTGCGCGCGCGTGCGTCGGTGCCGGTGGTGGCGGGCTTCGGCATCAAGGATGCCGCCAGTGCCGCGGCCATGGCCCGCCAGGCCGACGGCGTGGTGGTGGGCAGCGCGCTGGTGGCGGCGCTGGCCGAAGCGGGCTCGGCGGAAGAGGCCGCGCAGCACGCCCGGGCCTTCCTCGCCCCGCTGCGGCAGGCGCTGGACGCGTAACGGTAGTGCCGGCCGCTGGCCGGCATCCTCCTGAGGGCTCGCGTGCAAGGGCTGCCGGCCAGCGGCCGGCACTACCCATCGGTCTGCACGCAAGGGCTGCCGGCCAGCGGCCGGCACTACCCATCGGTCTGCACGCAAGGGCTGCCGGCCAGCGGCGGGCACCGCCCCAGCACCTAAACGTACGTCCCAGCATGGTTTTTTCCGGCTGCCCCGTGGCTGGCAAGGGGGTGCACGGGCGGGGAAAGCGGAGCTAGACTGTCCGCCTTTGCGGCCCCCGGGCCGCCCTGAACGGAAGTGTCCTCCCGCATGAGTTGGCTCAGCAAGTTGATGCCGTCCGGCATCCGCACCGACAACACCCCCAGCAAGAAGCGCAGTGTCCCCGAGGGCCTGTGGGAAAAGTGCAGCAACTGCGGCAGCGCGTTGTACCGTCCGGAACTGGAAGAGAACCTGGAAGTCTGCCCGAAGTGCGGCCATCACATGGCGATCCGTGCGCGTGCGCGCCTGGCTGCCCTGTTCGATGCCGACAGCACCACCGAGATCGGTGCGCGCCTGGGGCCGACCGACCTGCTCAAGTTCAAGGACCAGAAGAAGTACAGCGAGCGCATCAAGATCGCGCAGAAGAACACCGGCGAGTACGACGCGCTGATCGCCATGCGCGGCCTGCTCAAGGGCCGTGCGCTGGTGGCATCGTCGTTCGACTTCGCCTTCATGGGCGGCTCGATGGGCTCGGTGGTCGGCGAGCGTTTCGCACTGGCCGCGGAAACCGCGGTCGAGATCGGTGCGCCCTACGTGTGCTTCTCGCAGAGCGGTGGCGCCCGCATGCAGGAAGGCCTGTTCTCGCTGATGCAGATGGCCAAGACCTCGGCCGCGCTGGGCAAGCTGCGTGAAGCCGGCCTGCCGTACATCTCGGTGCTGACCCATCCGACCACCGGCGGCGTGTCGGCCTCCTTCGCGATGCTGGGTGACATCAACATCGCCGAGCCGCAGGCGCTGATCGGCTTCGCCGGCCCGCGCGTGATCGAGCAGACCGTGCGCGAGAAGCTGCCGGAAGGCTTCCAGCGCTCGGAATTCCTGCTGGAGCACGGCGCCATCGACCAGATCTGCGACCGTCGCGAAATGCGCGACCGCCTGTCCGATCTGCTGGCAATGCTGGGCCGTCAGCCGGCGCCGGAGGTGGCTTGATGGGAGGCCGCAAGTACTTCGGTACTGATGGCATCCGTGGACGGGTCGGCCAGGGCGTGATCTCGGCCGACTTCGTGCTGCGCCTGGGCAACGCCCTGGGCCGTGTCCTGGTCGACCAGCGCGGCCAGGATGGGCGCCGGCCGATCGTGGTGATCGGCAAGGACACCCGCATCTCCGGTTACATGTTCGAAGCGGCACTGGAAGCCGGCCTGGTCGCCGCCGGTGCGGACGTGCAGTTGCTGGGGCCGATGCCGACCCCGGCGGTGGCGTTCCTGACCCGTACGCTTGGCGTGGACGCTGGCATCGTCATCAGCGCCTCGCACAACCCGCACTACGACAACGGCATCAAGTTCTTCTCCGCCCAGGGCGAGAAGCTCGACGATGCCACCGAGCTGGCCCTGGAAGCGGCGCTGGACATCCCGTTCACCACCGCCGAATCGGAAAAGCTGGGCAAGGCGTCGCGTGCGCGCGAAGCGGTCGGCCGCTACATCGAGTTCTGCAAGGCCAGCGTGCCGCGCGCGTTCGACCTGCGTGGCGTGCGCCTGGTGCTGGACTGCGCGCACGGCGCCACCTACCAGATCGCGCCGCTGCTGTTCCGTGAACTGGGCGCCGAGGTGATCGGCATTGGTGCCGAGCCCAACGGCGTCAACATCAACGCCGGCGTGGGTTCCACCCACATCGACAACCTGGCGGCCAAGGTCCGCGAAACCCGCGCCGATCTCGGCATCGCCTTCGATGGGGATGGCGACCGCGTGCTGATGGCCGACGACCAGGGCAACCCGGTCGACGGCGATGACCTGCTGTATATCCTGGCCCGTGCATGGAAAGCCGAAGGCCGCCTGCGCGGCCCGGTGGTCGGCACGCTGATGAGCAACTACGGCGTCGAGAAGGCATTTGCCGACCTGCAGATTCCGTTCGTGCGCAGCAATGTCGGCGATCGCTACGTGCACCAGGCGCTGATGGAAGGCGGCGGCGTGCTCGGCGGTGAAGCCTCCGGCCACCTGCTGTGCCTGGATCGGGCCACCACCGGCGACGGCATCGTCAGCGCGCTGCAGGTGCTGGTGGCATTGCGCAACAGCGGGCAGACCCTGCGCCAGGCGCTGAAAGGACTGGTGCGGGTGCCGCAGAAGACGGTCAACGTGCGGCTGGGCAATGTCTCGGCCAAGGCCACGGTGCAGGCCGGCAGCGTGCAGGCCGCGCTGGCTGTCGCGCAGCAGTCGGTGGCCGGCCGTGGCCGTGCGTTCCTGCGCCCGTCCGGTACCGAGCCGGTGGTGCGGGTCACGGTCGAGGCCGATGATGCGACGCTGATGCAGGACACGCTGGATCGACTGTCCGCGGCGGTACGTGAAGCCGCCGCCTGAGGCCGCTGCACATCCGCCCAACGAAAACGCCCCGGAATGCCGGGGCGTTTTCGTTGAAGGGGCAGGGCGGTGGGTTGCCTACGGCCCCGGCACCATCTTCTTCTGGCGTGCCTTGAAGCCATTGAACAGCGGTGCGATCAGCGGGTTGTAGCTCTGTGCGATGCGTTTTCGCAGCCAGCTGGCCGGGCGGTTGCGGATCGCGAAACGATAGATGCGCTCCGGGTCGCCGCCCACCACATTGCGTCCGAACGGGTGGGTGGTATGCAGGTAGCGGAAGCCGTGCTCGCGCGCCACCTCGATGTGGTCCTGGTCGAAATCGCCGTAGGGCCAGCACAGCGTATCGGACACCTCGCCAAGCTTGTCCTGCAGGACGTCGCGCGAGACTGCCAGGTCGTGGCTCAGGCCGGCACGGCGCTGTGCGCGGTCCAGGTCGTCGCGGCGCAGCCAGCGGGTGTGGGTATGGGTGTGGCAATGCACTTCGAAGGTGCCGGCGGCGATGGCCGCGCGCGCTTCGCTCCAGCGCATCATCACGTCGTCGCTGCGGTTCTGCTCGTAGATCGCCGCTTCGCAGCCGCGATGGTCCGGCGTGGCAGGCAACGTTGCCCCGGCAAGCCCGGCGTGGGGCCGCTCCGGGCCTTCGCCCATCCAGCCGGTGACCACGAACACCACCGCGTGCATGCCGTACTTCTGCAGGATCGGGTGCGCATACACCCAGTTGTCCAGGTAGCCATCGTCGAAGGTGATCACGATCGACTTGCGCGGCACCGGCTTGCCGGCCAGGAAGCCGGCGTACTGGTCCAGTGTCAGCGACGTCCAGCCGTTGCCGGCCAGCCACGCGATCTGGCTTTCGAAATTCTCCGGTGACACGGTGATCATGCCCGGCGACGGACTGACGTGGTGGTGCATCAGCACCGGTACGGTTCGGGCATCAGCCATGTCCCAGCTCCTTCAGCCACTGGTGGTAATAGTGTTCGGTGGTCTCACCGTGGCCGTCGGGAGTGAACCGGTGCGCGCTGCGCATCCAGTCCCACCCGGCGCGGCCCATCTGCCGCCGCCGTTCCGGATCGTCCACCAGCAGGCGCAGGGCGCCTGTCAGGGCTGCATTGTCGCCCAGCCGGGTGAGGATCGCATTGCTGCCATCCATCACCATCTCCGGCACGCCACCCACCCGCGTGGCCACGATCGGCACCCCGACATAGGCGGCCTCCAGGAAGACGGTACCGGCCGCTTCCTTGTGCGATGCCAGCGCGAAGATGTCGAAGCCAGCCATCAGCCGGCATGCGCCATCGCGATAGCCGAGCAGATGGACCTGCTGCTGCAGCCCGTGCTCGTCGCGCAGCGCCTGCAGCCGGTCCATGACCGGCTGGCCATCGCCGACCACCACCAGGTGCAGGTTCGGGTGCGTCTTGCACAGCGGTACCATCGCTTGCAGCAGGTCGGCATGACCCTTGGGTTCGCGCAGCACCGCCACGCAACCGACCACGATGTCCTGTTCGCCGAAGCCGAGTTCGGCGCGCACGTCCGCGCGTACCTCCTGCAGGCATTGCCAGGGGTCGTCCTTGCGGATTTCGCTCCAGCGCGGCGGGACCGCGATGGGCGGCACGATACCGATGTGTTCGGCCGGAATGCCGCGCGCGGCCAGCAACTGCTTGACGAAGCTGCTGACGGTCAGCACCCGGTGCGGCAGGCCGGTATAGGTCAGCAGCGAGTTGACCGGGCTCATCAGGTGGCGCGAGCGCACCACCAGCGGCGTGCCGCCCAGGCGTGCACCGGCGGCGGCGATCAGTGCGTCACGGCGGCTGGTGGTGTTGACCACGTCATAGCGTTCGCGGCGCACCAGGCGCGAGACCGACCAGATGCCGCGCAGCAGGCGCAGCAGGCCACCCATGCGCAGGGTATGCACGGTGAAACCATCATCGCGTGCCAGCTGGGCCAGTCGCGCTTCGGGCTGGCACAGCAGCGCCACCTCGTGGCCACGCGCGCGCATCACCTGCATGTGGCGGAAGATGTAGATCTCCTGCCCGCCCATTCCCTTGGCGGCTTCAGTGTGCAGGATGCGCAGCGGACGGTTCATGCAGGATCGATCCTTGAGGGTCAGCGGTTGCGGAAGCGGGTCAGCGCTTCCCATGCAGTGCGTACGGCGGCCGCATCGGGCGCCTGCTGTGGCAGCGGCCGGTAGCGCAGGTCCAGGGCGGTGGCGTTGCCGAACTTGTCGAACACATAGATGGCATCGCCATGGCGCACCGCGCGCTGCGACCAGCTTTCGACCACCAGCGCACGCGTGCCCTGCGGCTCGGCCAGCAGGTCCTGGCCGGTGCTGTAATCGGCCGGTGCGTTCTCGCAACCCAGTGCGTGGCGCATCAGTGTCGGCACCCAGTCTTCGTGCGAGCTGGTGCGTGCGTCGTGGCCAGCGGCCTTGCCCGGCCAATGCAGCACGAACGGGACCTGCAGCTGATAGTCGGAGAAGTTGCCGTTGTGGCCCCAGTAGTTCAGCTTGAGGTCGTTGAACTCTTCGGCATGGTCACCGGTGACCAGCACGATGGTGTCCTCGGCCAGGCCCTGTGCGCGCAGGTCGTCCAGCAGCGAGCCGATCAGGCTGTCGGCATAGTGCACGGCGGTGCGGTAGCGGTTGAGTTCCGGCGTCGGGTCATGCTCCGGGCCGAATTTGAGGAAATCGATATCGGCGGCCATCGGTGTGGCCACCGCCGGATAGCCCTCGGGCATGTGGTAGGGCGCATGGGTGGAGTCGAGGAACACGAAGCCGAACCACGGTCGCTGCGCGGCCTGGCTGGCGCGGATGTCCTGCTGCAGCGCACTGATGATCGCGCGGTCGCGGCCGTCTGACTTCAGCGCTGCCGGCCCCTGGTGCAGCTGGTCGCGGACATCGGCGAACACCGTGCGATCGAACTCCGGGCTGTACAACGGCGCACTGCCGTACAGGTGCAGGTCGTAGCCCTGCTGGCCCAGCACCTGGAACAGCTGCGAGCCACGCTGCTCGTCAAGCATGCTCGGCCAATAGCCGCCGGGCAGGCCGTAGAGCAGTCCGAACAGGCCGTAGCGGGTGGCATTGCCGGTGCTGAAATGGTGGTCGAAGACGCGCGCATCCTGCGCCAGCGTCGACGTGTTGGGCATCAGCTGCGGTGTCAGCACATCGTGGCGCAGCGACTCCAGTACCACCATCAGTACGTTGGGACGATGTGGGCTCTGGCAGCGCAGCGGATGCAGCGGGTACAGCAGCTGCGCATGGCGCGGGTCGGGCAGGCCGGCGTGCTGTTGGCTGACCACGCCCAGGCGCCGCATGAAGCTCTTGGCCGTGATCGGCTGCGCCCACGGCAGGTAGTTCCACTGCGCGATCACATCACGGTCGCCGCGGGCGTCGTAGTAGGCCGTGGCGACCTGGCCGCCGGCCATCAGCAGCGCGACCACCGCCCAGGCCTGCAGCACCCGTCGACGGCGCGGCGCGGCCGGCAGCAGTTTCCAGCACGCCCAGGCCAGCAGGCCCTCGGCGGTGAAGACCGCGGCAACCAGCAGGCCGACCTGCAGCCAGGTCTTCCAGGACAGGGCAACCTGGTCCTGCAGGGCGCCGCCGAACACCATGTTCACAACCATGGCATTGAGGTGGAAGCGGTACAGGGTGAAGACCTTGGCGTCGACCAGCAGCAGGCACAGCCACAGGCCCTGCAGCACGGCCGCGCTGATGCTCAGCGTACGCGCGCTGCGTGGCCACAGGCCCAGCAGCAGCGGCAGCAGGCCGGCCAGCGCACCGAACGCGAGCAGGTGGCCGGGCAGGGCGACCGCCAGATAGGCCAGGCCGGCGCCGCCGCCCGGATTGTCACGCAGCGGTACATTGCCCAGCGCAATCGCCGCGGCCAGTACCGCATTGCCGGCGATGAACAGCGACCACCAGGCCAGCCGCCGCCAGCGCCGGGCGGAACCTTCAATGGCAGGGGCGGCAGGGGCAGCTGCGGGCATGGTGGGGCAGGTTCAGGGGGTGCAGGAGAGGGGCGGGGCCAACGTGACGGAAGCGTTGCTCCGCGCGCGGGTCGCGCATTGTATCGGTTTGTTTCCGTGTATCGAGTGGCGTCCCCCGGGCGATCTGTCACAATGTTCAGGCGGGCCATGAATGCGTTGGCCCCCTCAGACCCAACGACAAGCCAGGAACCGCTGTGAGCCAGATCCCCACCCTCGACATCACCCGTTTCGACAGCGACCGCGAGGCCTTCGTGGCCGAGCTGGGCGCGGCCTACCGCCAATGGGGATTCGCGGGCATCCGTAACCACGGCATCCCGCAGGCCGACATCGACGCGGCCTACGATGCCTTCAAGGCTTTCTTCGCCCTGCCGGAAGAGGTCAAGCGCAAGTACCACGTGGCCGGCAGCGGCGGCGCCCGCGGCTACACCCCGTTCGGCGTGGAAACCGCCAAGGGCTCCAAGCATTTCGACCTGAAGGAGTTCTGGCACATCGGCCGCGAGATCGCCGACGATTCCAAGTATCGGGACGTGATGGCGCCGAACCTGTGGCCGGCCGAGGTCGAAGGTTTCCGTGAGCGCGGTTACGGCCTGTATCAGGCGCTGGACAACCTGGGGTCGCGCGTGTTGTCCGCATTGGCCCTGCACATTGGCCTGCCGGAAGACTTCTTCGCCGACAAGACCAACTTCGGCAACTCGATCCTGCGCCCGATCCACTACCCGCCGATCACCACTGACGACATCCCGAACGTGCGTGCCGGTGCCCATGGCGACATCAACTTCATCACCCTGCTGGTCGGCGCCAGTGCCGCAGGCCTGGAAGTGCAGTCGCATGACGGCGAGTGGGTGCCATTTACGTCAGATGCGGACACGATCGTGGTCAACATCGGCGACATGCTGCAGCGCCTGACCAACCACGTGTATCCGTCGACCATCCACCGCGTGGTCAACCCCCCGGGTGACCTGGCGCGCCAGCCGCGCTATTCGGTGCCGTTCTTCCTGCACCCGAACCCCGACTACCTGATCGACGTGCTGCCCTCGTGCATCACCCCGGAGAACCCGAGCCGGTATCCGGAGGCGATCACCGCCCACGGCTTCCTCGAGGAACGCCTGCGCGAGATCAAGCTGAAGTAAGGAAAAGTGAGGCCGCCGAAAGGCGGCCTTTTTCTTTGCAGGGTTGCACCCTGCACCCGCGGTAGTGCCGGCCGCTGGCCGGCAAGTCCAAAGCCAAAGCGGCTCTGGGGTGTTCCGTGGGGAGGCGGGAGGTGTCGGATGGCGGGGACGCCGTAAACCCATCCCTGGGGGCTTGGCCACGGCATCCATGCCGCGGACACCCCGCCATCCGACACCTCCCCGCCTCCGACAGTTTCCCGGTGACGGTTGGTGGGTGTCGACCTTGCTCGACACGGTAGATCCACGCCATGCGTGGATGAGATCTGTCAGATCGAAGTGGGGCAGGGCACGTGGTATGCCGCTTTTGCTCTTGCTCTTCTTTTTTCTTTCCGTGGCGGGCGGAACCGCCGGAATGTGTCGGAGGCCGGGCGGGTGGGGATGACGGGGGTGTCCGCGGCATGGATGCCGCGGCCAAGCCCCCACGGACGGGTTTACGGCGTCCCCCGCCGTCCCCACCCGCCCGGCCAAGCCCACCAATCCAACCGGGCTTTCCGCGACCAACCCAAACAAACTCCCGCCACGAGGGGCTGCGCCGTTGGCTGAAAATCCATGTAACCGCTTACAAGGAAACGGATTTTTGCCGCAACGGGTATCATGACCGGCTGACTTCACACAGGAGCCACCCGCTCATGCGCCGCAAGATCGTCGCCGGAAACTGGAAGCTGCATGGCAGCCGTCAATTCGCCAATGAACTGCTGGGGCAGGTGGCCGCCGGGCTGCCGCTGGAGGGGGTGGACGTGGTGATCCTGCCGCCGCTGCCGTACCTGGGCGAGCTGGTCGAGGACTTCGGCGAGACCGGCCTGGCCTTCGGCGCGCAGGACGTGAGCAGCAACGAGAAGGGCGCCTATACCGGCGAGGTCTGCGCGGCCATGCTGGTCGAGGTCGGGGCCCGCTATGGCCTGGTCGGGCATTCCGAGCGCCGCCAGTACCACCATGAAAGCAGCGAGCTGGTCGCGCGCAAGTTCGCCGCCGCCCAGCATGCCGGCCTGGTGCCGGTGCTGTGCGTGGGCGAGACCCTGGAGCAGCGCGAGGCCGGGCAGACCGAAGCGGTCATCGCCAGCCAGCTGGCGCCGGTGCTGGAACTGGTCGGCGCGGCCGGCTTTGCCAAGGCCGTGGTCGCCTACGAGCCGGTCTGGGCCATCGGTACCGGCCGTACCGCTACAAAGGAGCAGGCACAGCAGGTGCACGCGTTCATCCGTGGCGAAGTTGCGCGCTTCGATGCTAGAATTGCTGATTCACTGCCCATTGTTTACGGCGGTAGCGTGAAGCCCGACAATGCCGGGGAACTGTTCGCGCAGCCGGATGTCGATGGTGGGCTGGTCGGCGGCGCCTCCCTGGTGGCCGCGGACTTCCTGGCCATCGCACGGGCGGCGGCCGCGAACTAATCCTAGAAGTATTGTCCGAGGGCGGTTTCCAATGCTGATGTTGATCCTCAATGTCGTCTACGTGCTGGTCGCTGTGGCCATGATCGCGCTGATCCTGATGCAGCGTGGCTCGGGTGCGGCGGCGGGTTCGGGCTTTGGCGCCGGCGCCTCGGGTACGGTGTTCGGTGCGCGTGGCGCCTCGAACTTCCTGTCCAAGTCGACCAAGTGGCTGGCCGTCGTGTTCTTCGGCATCAGTCTCTTCATGGCCTGGTATGCCGGTCACGGCACCCGTCCGGCGGCCGACCAGGACCTGGGCCTGATGTCCGCCCCGGCGGCCAGTGCGCCGGCGGCTCCGGCGGGCGAACTGCCGGCCGTTCCGAAGGCCGATGCGGTCCCGGCCGCCCCGGTTCCGGCGGCGAATGTGCCGGCTCAGGCGGAATCTTCGGTTTCTGGTGAAGAAAAGCCTTCGGAAGGCTCCCAGAAACACTGAAGCCGGTTACAATACGCGGCGCATCGGGAAGATAGTCTGATGTGATCGTTTGCCCAGGTGGCGGAATTGGTAGACGCACTACCTTGAGGTGGTAGCGACGCAAGTCGTAGGGGTTCGAGTCCCCTCTTGGGCACCATTTGTAAGTAAAGCGGGTTCGTCTGGCGCGCAAGGCGCCAGGCAGGTTCCCGTCCACTCCCCCATGCCAAAGCGCCTGCAGGCGCGGCGGCAGAGGCAAGAGAGAATCGCTGTGCTGGCCGAATATTTGCCTTCTCTGCTGTTTCTGATCGTTGCCACCGGTATCGGCATTACGCTGATGCTGGTTGGTCGATTCCTCGGTCCCCGCCGCCCCGATCTGGAAAAGCTGTCGCCGTACGAGTGCGGCTTCGAGGCCTTCGAAGACGCGCGCATGAAGTTCGACGTGCGCTACTACCTGATCGCGATCCAGTTCATCGTCTTCGACCTGGAAATCATCTTCATCGTGCCGTGGACCCAGGTCTTCATGGAGCTGGGCGCCCGTTCGCTCATCACCATGGGCCTGTTCGTCGGCATGCTGTTCCTCGGTTTCATTTACGTCTGGAAGAAGGGAGCGCTGGAATGGGAGTGATTCAGACTCTCGATGGCCTCATGAACAACCCGTCGCCGGAAGGCCGGGTTGATGACATCCTGCGGCCGGAAGGCGACAACCCGCTGCTGGAAAAGGGCTTCGTCACCACCAGCGTCGACGCACTGCTGAACTGGGCGCGCACCGGCTCGATGTGGCCGATGACCTTCGGCCTGGCCTGCTGCGCGGTCGAGATGATGCACGCCGGCGCCGCGCGCCTGGACCTTGACCGTTACGGCGTGGTGTTCCGCCCGTCGCCGCGTCAGTCCGACGTGATGATCGTGGCCGGTACCCTGGTCAACAAGATGGCCCCGGCGCTGCGCAAGGTCTACGACCAGATGCCGGACCCGAAGTGGGTCATCTCGATGGGTAGCTGCGCCAACGGTGGTGGCTATTACCACTACTCCTATTCTGTCGTGCGCGGCTGTGATCGCGTGGTGCCGGTGGACGTCTACGTCCCGGGCTGCCCGCCGACCGCCGAGGCGCTGGTGTACGGGATCCTGCAGCTGCAGAAGAAGATCTGGCGTACACAGACCATCGCCCGCTGACCCCTTCACCTGACAAGAGCGCGCCAAGCCCCCATGGCAGAGCAAGCATCCTTCATCGACCGACTCTCCGCACGTTTCGCTGGTGCGAAGGTCATCGTGGTCGAACCCCGCGGCGAAGTGACGCTGGAAGTGCCTGCCGCCGAGTGGCACGCCACCGCCCTGGCGCTGCGTGACGAGTTTGGTTTCGAGCAGGCCGTGGATCTGTGCGGCGTCGACTACCTCGGTTATGGCTCCGACGAATGGGACACCGCCGACGTGTCCTCGCAGGGCTTCAGCCGTGGCGTCGAAGGCAAGGCCCAGGGCCGCTTCGCGTGGGGCGAGTTCCCCACCGAGGAAAACGGTGCCGACGGTGCCCGCCCGCAGCACATGCCGACCCAGCGTTTCGCCGTGGTCGCCCAGCTGCGTTCGTACCAGCACAACCTGATGATGCACCTGCGCTGCTTCGCCCCTGACGAAGCGCTGCCGGTGGTGTCCTCGCTGACCAGCGTGTGGCCGGGCCTGAACTGGTTCGAGCGCGAAGCGTTCGACCTGTACGGCGTGATCTTCGAAGGCCACCCGGACCTGCGCCGGATCCTGACCGACTACGGTTTCGTCGGCCATCCGTTCCGCAAGGACTTCCCGCTGATCGGCAATGTCGAAGTCCGCTACGACGAAGAAAAGAAGCGCGTGATCTACGAACCGGTCACCTCGGTGGAGCCGCGTGTCGGCGTGCCGCGCGTGATCCGTGACGACGCCCGTCTGCAGACCGCAGCCGGTGAGCGCGCGCAGGAGGCAGTGAAGTGAGCCACGTACACCAGGCCGGCGAAGCGTTCGCCAGCAACGCCGCCGAAAGCCGGCAGGAAATCCGCAACTACACCATGAACTTCGGCCCGCAGCATCCGGCCGCTCACGGTGTGCTGCGCCTGATCCTGGAAATGGACGGCGAAACCATCATGCGTGCCGACCCGCACGTGGGTCTGCTGCACCGTGGCACCGAGAAGCTGGCCGAGTCCAAGCCGTTCAACCAGTCGATCGGCTACATGGATCGCCTCGACTACGTGTCGATGATGTGCAACGAGCACGCCTACGTGCGCGCGATCGAGACCCTGATGGGCATCGAGGCGCCGGAGCGTGCGCAGTACATCCGCACCATGTACGACGAGATCACCCGCATCCTCAACCACCTGATGTGGCTGGGCTCCAACGCGCTCGACCTGGGTGCGATGGCCGTGATGCTGTATGCCTTCCGCGAGCGCGAAGAGCTGATGGACTGCTATGAAGCGGTCTCCGGCGCGCGCATGCACGCGGCGTACTACCGCCCGGGCGGTGTCTACCGCGACCTGCCGGACCACATGCCGAAGTACAAGGAATCGCGCTGGCACAAGGGCAAGGCGCTGAAGCAGCTCAATGCTTCGCGCGAAGGCTCGCTGCTGGACTTCCTGGAGAACTTCACCGTCGAGTTCCCCAAGCGCATCGACGAATACGAAACCCTGCTGACCGACAACCGCATCTGGAAGCAGCGTACCGTCGGCATCGGCGTGGTCACTCCGGAACTGGCGCACCAGTGGGGCATGACCGGCGTGATGCTGCGTGGCTCGGGCGTGGCCTGGGACCTGCGCAAGAAGCGCCCGTACGCCAAGTACGATGCTGTCGATTTCGACATCCCGCTGGGCAAGGAAGGCGACTGCTACGACCGCTACCTGGTCCGCGTCGCCGAAATGCGCGAATCCAACCGCATCATCAAGCAGTGCGTGGCGTGGCTGAAGGCCAACCCCGGCCCGGTCATGGTCAAGAACTTCAAGGTCGCTCCGCCCAAGCGCGAGGACATGAAGGACGACATGGAAGCGCTGATCCACCACTTCAAGCTGTTCAGCGAAGGCTATTGCGTACCGGCGGGTGAAACCTATGCGGCCGTGGAAGCGCCCAAGGGCGAATTCGGCTGCTACCTGGTCTCCGATGGCGCCAACAAGCCCTTCCGCGTGCACCTGCGCGCACCGGGCTTCGCCCACCTGTCCTCGATCGATTCGATCGTGCGCGGCCACATGCTGGCCGACGTGGTGGCGATGATCGGTACCTATGACCTGGTGTTCGGCGAGGTTGACCGGTAATGCCGTCCGCCACGCCAACGCCCGCTGCAGGCAGCCGGCGCAAGCCGGCGCCGCAGTTTCTGGAATTTCACGTTATGCATTTCGCTGAGGTCGGCCGATGAAGGCGACAGGTAATTTCGAGGCGGCGCGCGACGTCGACCCGATGGTGGTGCTGAGCGACAAGACCCGCGCTCACATCGATCACTGGCTGTCCAAGTTCCCGCCGGACCGCAAGCGCTCTGCCGTGCTGCAGGGCCTGCATGCGGCCCAGGAGCAGAACCAGGGCTGGCTGACCGACGAGCTGATCGCCGCCGTCGCCAAGTACCTCGACCTGCCGCCGGTGTGGGCCTACGAGGTCGCCAGCTTCTACTCGATGTTCGAGACCGAGAAGGTGGGCCGCAACAACGTGGCCATCTGCACCAACATCAGCTGCTGGCTCAATGGCGCCGAGGACATCGTCCGCCATTGCGAGAAGAAGCTGGGCATCAAGCACGGTGAATCGACCCCGGACGGCCGCGTCTACCTCAAGCGCGAGGAAGAGTGCCTGGCCGGTTGTGGCGGCGCGCCGATGATGGTCATCAACGGTCACTACCATGAGCGTCTGACCCTGGAAAAGGTCGACGAGCTGCTGGACGGGCTGGAGTAAGGGCATGGCACATCACCACGAATCCAAGGGTCCGGTCGGCCCCGCGCCGCTGCCGCACCAGGTGGTCTACACCACCCTGCATTACGACACCCCGTGGTCGTACGAAAGCTACCTGAAGACCGGTGGCTACGCCGCCCTGCGCAAGATCCTCGAAGAGAAGATCCCGCCGGAGCAGGTCATCGAGATGGTCAAGGCCTCGGGCCTGCGCGGCCGCGGTGGCGCCGGCTTCCCGACCGGCCTGAAGTGGTCCTTCATGCCCAAGGGCAACATGCAGAAGTACATCCTCTGCAACTCGGACGAATCCGAGCCGGGCACGTGCAAGGACCGCGACATCCTGCGCTACAACCCGCATTCGGTGGTGGAAGGCATGGCGATCGCCTGCTACGCTACCGGTTCGACCGTGGGTTACAACTACCTGCGCGGTGAGTTCCACCACGAGCCGTTCGAGCACTTCGAGCAGGCCCTGGCCGACGCCTATGCGAACGGCTGGCTGGGCAAGAACATCCTCGGCAGCGGCGTGGACATCGACATCTACGGTGCGCTGGGCGCCGGCGCCTACATCTGCGGCGAAGAAACCGCGCTGATGGAATCGCTGGAAGGCAAGAAGGGCCAGCCGCGCTACAAGCCGCCGTTCCCGGCCAATTTCGGCCTGTATGGCAAGCCGTCGACGATCAACAACACCGAAACCTACGGTTCGGTGCCGGCGATCATCCGCAACGGTCCGGAGTGGTTCAAGGGCCTGAGCCTGACCGCCAACGGCGGTCCGAAGTGCTTCTCGGTGTCCGGCTGCGTGCAAAATGGCGGCAACTTCGAAGTGCCGCTCGGCACCAAATTCCACGACCTGCTGGAAATGGCCGGTGGCCTGCGTCCGGGCCGCACGCTGAAGGGCGCGATCCCGGGCGGCGTGTCGATGCCGGTGCTGACCGCGGCCGAGCTGGAGGACCTGCCGATGGACTACGACACCATCCGTGCACTGGGCTCCGGCCTGGGTTCGGGCGCGATCGTGGTGCTCGACGACAGCGTCTGCTGCGTCAAGTTCGCCTGCCGCATCAGCCAGTTCTTCCACAAGGAATCCTGCGGCCAGTGCACCCCGTGCCGTGAAGGTACCGGCTGGATGCACCGCGTGCTGGAGCGCATCGTCGCCGGCAAGGCCACGATGGAAGACCTGCACCAGCTGAAGGCGGTGGCGGGGCAGATCGAAGGCCACACCATCTGTGCGTTCGGTGAAGCGGCTGCATGGCCCATCCAGGGCTTCCTGCGCCAGTTCTGGGACGAATTCGAGTACTACATCGTCAACGGTCATTCGATGGTTGACGGCAAGAAGGTGGAGGCAGCCGCCGCATGAGCGCGCAACCCGTAAACCCGAACGTGCCACCGGATCACGTGACCATCGAGATCGATGGCAAGTCGCTGGTCGTGCCCAAGGGTTCGATGATCATCCAGGCGGCCGACAAGGCCGGTATTCCGATTCCGCGCTTCTGCTACCACGAGAAGCTGCCGATCGCCGCCAACTGCCGCATGTGCCTGGTGGACGTGGAGAAGTCGCCGAAGCCGGCGCCGGCCTGCGCCACCCCGGTGATGGACGGCATGAAGGTCGCCACCCGCAGCGAGAAGGCACTGAAGTTCCAGCGCTCGGTGATGGAGTTCCTGCTCATCAACCACCCGCTGGACTGCCCGATCTGCGATCAGGGCGGCGAGTGCGAGCTGCAGGACGTCTCGTTGGGCTATGGCCGTTCGGTCAGCCGCTTCAACGAGCGCAAGCGCGTGGTGCCGGACGAGGACATGGGCCCGCTGGTCGCCACCGAGATGACCCGCTGCATCCAGTGCACCCGCTGCGTCCGCTTCACCGCCGACGTTGCCGGTACCTACGAACTGGGTGGCATGTACCGCGGTGAGAACCTGCAGATCGGCACCTTCGACGGCAAGCCGCTGACCACCGAGCTGTCCGGCAACGTCGTCGACGTGTGCCCGGTCGGCGCGCTGACCAACAAGGTGTTCCAGTTCCGCGCCCGTCCGTGGGAACTGACCGCGCGCGAATCGCTGGGCTACCACGACGCGATGGGTTCGAACCTGTTCCTGCACGTGCGTCGCGGTGAAGTGCTGCGCACCGTGCCGCGCGACAACGAAGCCGTGAACGAGTGCTGGCTGTCCGACCGTGACCGCTACTCGCACCAGGGCCTGTACAGCGAAGACCGTGCGGTCAAGCCGCTGCGCAAGGTCAATGGCGAGTGGAAGGAAGTGAGCTGGGCCGAAGGCCTGGCCGCGGCCGCCGAGATCCTCAAGGCCAACCAGGGCGACAACCTGGGCGTGCTGGTGCATCCGTCCACCTCGAACGAGGAAGGCGCGCTGCTGGCCCGCCTGGCCAAGGGCCTGGGCACGGGCAACATCGACCACCGCATCAACAACCGCGATTTCTCCGACGCCGCAACCGCCGAAGTGTTCGGCCTGCCGCTGGCCGAAATCGAAGGCGCTGACCGCATCGTCGTTCTGGGCAGCAACATCCGCCACGAACTGCCGCTGCTGCACGCCCGCCTGCGCAAGGCGCAGACCACCAAGGGCGCGAAGATCCATGTCGTCAACCCGGTGGACTTCGACTTCGCCTTCAGCATCGCCGGCAAGCAGATCGTCGCACCGTCGAAGTTCGTCGACGCGCTGGCCAACGCCGAGCTGCGTTCGGCAGTGCAGGGCGGCAACAACACCGTGCTGATCGTCGGTGGCATCGCCGAAAACCACCCGCAGGCTGCCGCGATCCGCGCTGCTGCGCGTGAGTTCGCCGCCGCCACCGGTGCCAAGCTGTGCCGCATCCCGCAGGGCGCCAACGCCGTTGGCCTGACCCGCGCCGGCGTGCTGCCGGCCGGCAGGGACGTCGCCGCGATGCTGGCGCAGCCGCGCCAGGCCTATGTGGTGTACGGCCTGGAGCCGGGCCTGGACTTCGCCGATGCCCCTGCCGCGCGCAAGGCGCTGGCCGGCGCCCAGGTGGTGGCTTTCAGCCAGTTCGCCTGTGCCTCGACCCGCGACGTCGCCGACGTGATCCTGCCGATCGGTGCGCTGCCGGAAATCGACGCCACCCTGACCAACCTTGATGGTCGCGAGCAGTCGGCCCGTGCCGGCGGCAAGCTGCCGGGCGAGGCCCGTGAAGGCTGGCGCGTGCTGCGCGCCCTGGGCGGCGAGCTGGCCGTGGCCGGTTTCGACTTCACCGACCTGGCCGGCCTGCGCGCCAGCCTGGCCCCGGTACCGGTCACCGTTGCCGCTTCGGCGCAGCCGGTGGTTGCCGGCGAAGGCCTGGAAGTGGCTTCGACCGCCGCGATCTACCGCACCGATGCGGTGGTCCGTCGCGCCCCGGCGCTGCAGTCGCATCCGCTCAACAACGCCCCGCGCATCGTGCTGAACGCTGAAGATGCCGCTCGCCTGCAGCTGCAGGAAGGGCAGATGGCCAAGGTCGGCACCGATGCCGGCAAGGCCACCCTGCCGGTGGTGGTCGACGCCCGCGTCGCTGCGGGTTCGGTCTGGATTGAATCGGGCCACGGCGCGACCGCGCCGCTGGGTGCCGCTCGCGTAACGGTGGTGGCTGCATGAACGAATTGCTGTTGAACGCGGTCGACCCGCTGCACCAGTGGCTGCTTGGCCTCGGTGACATCGGCGCGCTGATCTGGATCATCCTGAAGATCCTGGTGATCACCGTTCCGGTGATCATTTCGGTGGCCTTCTACGTGGTCTGGGAACGCAAGCTGATCGGCTGGATGCATGTCCGCCACGGCCCGATGTACGTGGGCATGGGCATCTTCCAGGCCTTCGCCGACGTCTTCAAGCTGCTGTTCAAGGAAGTGGTCCAGCCGAGCAGCGCCAACAAGGCGATCTACCTGCTGGCCCCGCTGATCACCCTGGCCCCGGCCTTCGCGGCCTGGTCGGTGGTGCCCTTCGATTCGCAGATCGTGCTGTCCAATGCCAATGCCGGCCTGCTGTACCTGCTGGCGATGACCTCGCTGGGCATCTACGGCATCATCCTGGCCGGTTGGGCGTCCAACTCGAAGTATGCGTTCCTGGGTGCGATGCGCGCCTCGGCGCAGATGATCAGCTACGAAATCGCCATGGGCTTCGCCCTGGTCGGCGTGATGATCGCCTCGGGCAGCCTGAACCTGAGCAACATCGTGATGGCGCAGGCCGGCAGTTCCGGCTTCTTCGACTGGTTCCTGCTGCCGCTGTTCCCGCTGTTCGTCATCTACTGGGTCTCGGGCGTGGCTGAAACCAACCGCGCGCCGTTCGACGTGGTGGAAGGCGAATCGGAAATCGTCGCCGGCCACATGGTCGAATACTCCGGCGGTGCCTTCGCCCTGTTCTTCCTGGCCGAATACGCGAACATGATCCTGATCAGCTTCCTGATCTCGATCTTCTTCCTCGGCGGCTGGCTGAGCCCGGTCCAGGGCTGGGTCAACTTCGGCGATGTCTCGCCGCTGGTCGACTGGATCTGGAAGGGGGGCGCGCCGTGGCTGTTCGTCAAGGTGTTCTTCTTCGCCAGTGCCTACATCTGGTTCCGTGCCAGCTTCCCGCGCTTCCGCTACGACCAGATCATGCGCCTGGGCTGGAAGGTCTTCATCCCGCTGGCCATTCTGTGGATCGCGGTTACCGCCGTCATGGTGTTCTTCGGCGTGATTCAAAAGGGCGTCTAAAGTGATGAACAGGATTACCCATTACTTCAAGAGCCTGCTGCTGCTCGAACTGCTGGCGGGCCTCTGGCTGACGCTGAAGTACAGCTTCAAGCCGAAGTACACGATGATGTACCCGATGGAGAAGTTCCCGCAGTCGCCGCGCTTCCGTGGCCTGCATGCGCTGCGCCGTTATCCCAACGGCGAAGAGCGCTGCATCGCCTGCAAGCTGTGCGAAGCGGTGTGCCCGGCGCTTGCCATCACCATCGACTCGGCCAAGCGCGAGGACGGCACCCGCCGCACCACGCGTTATGACATCGACCTGTTCAAGTGCATCTTCTGTGGCTTCTGTGAGGAAAGCTGCCCGGTGGACTCGATCGTCGAAACCCACATCCTCGAGTACCACTTCGAGAATCGTGGCGAAAACATCGTTACCAAGCCGCAGCTGCTGGCCCTGGGCGACCGTCTCGAAAACGAGATCGCCGAGCGTCGCGCCGCCGATGCCGCTTACCGCTGAGGTCGAGAGATGGATTGGGTAAATATCGCTTTCTGGGTGTTCGCCATCGCGGCAACGGTTTCGGCCGGTGCGGTGATCAGCGTGCGCAACCCGGTTCACGCCGTGCTCTGCCTGGTGCTGACCTTCTTCTCCATCGCCTGCGTGTGGCTGCTGGTGGGCGCCGAGTTCCTCGGTGTGGCGCTGGTGCTGGTCTACGTCGGTGCGGTGATGGTGCTGTTCCTGTTCGTGGTGATGATGCTGGACATCGACCCCACCAAGCTGCGTGAGGGCTGGGTGCGCTACCTGCCGGTCGGCCTGATTGTCGCGGTCGCGATGCTGGCGCAGATGCTGATCCTGATCGGGGTCAAGGCGCGTTCGGTCACGCCGTTCCCGGCCGACAACGCCGCTGCGGTCGCCGCCGACAGCTCCAACATCACCTGGCTGGCACGCACGCTGTTCACCGAGTACCTGCTGCCGTTCGAGTTCGCCGCCGTCATCCTGACCGTGGCCGTGGTTGCCGCCGTGATGCTGACCCTGCGTCGCCGTACCGGCGTGAAGAGCCAGAACCCGGGCCAGCAGACCATGGTCAAGGCCGGCCAGCGCCTGCGCATGGTCAAGATGGGTGCCGAAGCACCGGTCGTGCACAGCAACAGCAAGCCGGTCGCCGGCGAGGAGACCCAGCCGTGATCACCCTTGGCCATATCCTCGCGCTGGGCGCGGTGCTGTTCGCCATCAGCCTGGCCGGTATCTTCCTCAACCGGAAGAACGTCATCGTCCTGCTGATGTCGATCGAGCTGATGCTGCTGTCGGTGAACATCAACTTCGTCGGCTTCTCGCGTCAGCTGGGCGATCCGTCCGGCCAGCTGTTCGTGTTCTTCATCCTGACCGTCGCCGCCGCGGAAGCCGCCATCGGCCTGGCGATCCTGGTGACCCTGTTCCGTACACGCCGCACGATCAATGTCGGCGAAGTCGATTCGTTGAAGGGCTGATCCACAGATGGAAATCACTCTCTCCAAGAGTCTGTTGATCGCAGTGGTGCTCGCACCGCTGTTCGGCAGCATCATCGCCGGCCTGTTCGGTCGCCAGGTCAAGCGCTTCGGCGCGCAGACCATCACCATCCTCGGCGTCGCGGTGGCCTGCGGCCTGTCGATGTATACGCTCTACCAGCTGCTGTGGGGTGGGGCGCAGCCGTTCAACCAGAACATCTACACGTTCTTCGAAGTCGGCCAGTACTCGGCCCACGTCGGCTTCATGGTCGACAAGCTGACCGCGATGATGATGGTGGTGGTGACCTTCGTGTCGCTGCTGGTCCACATCTACACGATCGGCTACATGCAGGACGATCCGGGCTACCAGCGGTTCTTCAGCTACATCTCGCTGTTCACCTTCTCGATGCTCACCCTGGTGATGAGCAACAACTTCCTGCAGCTGTTCTTCGGCTGGGAAGCGGTGGGCCTGGTGTCGTACCTGCTGATCGGCTTCTGGTTCAAGCGCCCGACCGCGATCTTCGCCAACATGAAGGCGTTCCTGGTCAACCGCGTCGGTGACTTCGGCTTCCTGCTGGGCATCGCCGGCGTGCTGTGGGTGTTCGGCACCCTGGACTACTCGCAGGTGTTCTCGCAGGCCGGCATGCTGGCCGACCCGCGCGCCCAGCTGCAGATCTGGGACGGCACGCTGCTGGGCATGCAGCTGCTGAACGAGCCGGTGATCTGGTCGATCGCCACCGTCATCTGCACCTGCCTGTTCATCGGTGCCATGGGCAAGTCGGCCCAGGTCCCGCTGCACGTGTGGCTGCCGGACTCGATGGAAGGCCCGACCCCGATCTCGGCACTGATCCACGCCGCGACGATGGTGACCGCTGGTATCTTCATGGTCACCCGCATGTCGCCGCTGTTCGAGCTGTCGCAGACCGCGCTGAACTTCGTGCTGTTCATCGGCGCCACCACCGCGTTCTTCACTGGCCTGATCGGCATCGTGCAGAACGACATCAAGCGCGTGGTCGCGTACTCGACCCTGTCGCAGCTGGGCTACATGACGGTTGCACTGGGCGTGTCGGCCTATTCGGCTGCCGTGTTCCACCTGATGACCCACGCCTTCTTCAAGGCCCTGCTGTTCCTGGGCGCCGGCTCGGTCATCATCGCGATGCACCACGAGCAGGACATGCGCAAGATGGGCGGCCTGCGCAAGTACATGCCGATCACCTTCATCACCATGTGGATCGGTACCCTGGCGCTGGTCGGCACGCCGTTCTTCTCCGGCTTCTACTCGAAGGACACCATCATCGAGGCGGCCGAGCTGCACGCGCACCTGTCCAACAGCTGGGTGGCCACCTATGGCTACTGGGCGGTGCTGGGTGGCGTGATCGTCACCAGCTTCTACAGCTTCCGCCTGCTGTTCCTGACCTTCCACGGCAAGGAGCGTTTCCGCGACGCGCATGACGATCACGGCCATGGCCATGACGATCACCACGCCGCCGACGCCCACCACGGCGATGCACACCATGGTGATGGCCACGACGACCACGGCCATGGCCACGGTCCGCACGAGCCGCACGAAACCCCGTGGGTGGTGACCCTGCCGCTGATCCTGCTGGCCATCCCGTCGATCGCCATCGGCTTCTTCAGCATCGGCCCGATGCTGTACGGCACCGACTGGGCCGGCAACCACGCGCACGATGCCATCAAGGGCCAGGCGCACACGTTCTTCACCGGCATCGTCGACTTCTACGATCCGGCCAAGAACACCATCGGCTTCCTGGGTGAGGAGTTCCATGGCCCGGTCGCCTTCGCGCTGCATGGCATGATGGCTCCGGCGTTCATGCTGACCGTTGCGGGCTTCCTGCTGGCCGCACTGTTCTACCTGTGGAAGCCGGACCTGTCGGGCAAGGCCCGCAAGACCTTTGCTCCGCTGGTGTCGGTGCTTGAAAACAAGTACGGCTTCGACAAGCTGTGGATCGATGGCTTTGCCGGTGGCAGCGTCAAGCTGGGCAAGGTCTCGCGCTGGATCGACAGCAACATCGTCGACGGCGTGGTCAATCTCTCGGCACGTGTTGTGGACGTCGCAGCCGGCGTGCTGCGTCGTACCCAATCCGGTTTCCTCTATCACTACGCCTTCGCGATGATCATCGGCCTGATTGCCCTGCTGGGCGTGCTGATGCATTACCTGCGTTGATGACCTGTACGGAATAAGAAGACGTGTCGAACTGGCCTCTACTCAGTGTCCTCATCTGGCTGCCGATCATCGGTGGTGCCCTGATCCTTGCGATCCGTGATGCGCAGACCGCCCGCTGGGCGTCGCTGGGCGTAGCGGTGCTGACCTTCGTGGCGAGCCTCTCGCTGCTGAGCGGCTACAACGCAGGCGTCGATGGTCTGCAGTTCGTCGAGACCCATGCCTGGATCCCGGCGTACAAGATCGGCTACAACCTGGGCGTGGACGGCATTGCCGTGGCGCTGATCCTGCTGACCACCCTGGTCAGCGTGCTTGCCCTGATCGGCGCCTGGAGCGCCATCGACAAGCGCGTGAACCAGTACGTGGCGGCCTTCCTGATCCTGGAAGGTGTCACCGTCGGCATCTTCGCCGCGACGGACGCGATGCTGTTCTACGTGTTCTTCGAAGCGATGCTGATCCCGATGTTCCTGATCATCGGTGTCTGGGGCGGTCCGCGCCGCATCTACGCCGCGCTGAAGTTCTTCCTGTACACCTTCCTCGGCTCGGTGCTGATGCTGGTGGCGCTGATCTACCTGTACATGAAGGGCGGCAGCTTCCAGCTGGCCGACCTGTACGCGCTGCCGCTGTCGGCCAAGGAGCAGACCTGGATCTTCTTCGCCTTCCTGATCGCCTTCGCGGTCAAGGTGCCGATGTTCCCGGTCCACACCTGGCTGCCGGACGCCCACGTGGAAGCGCCGACCGCCGGTTCGGTGATCCTGGCCGCGATCGCCCTGAAGATCGGTGGCTACGGCTTCCTGCGCTTCAACCTGCCGATCGTCCCGGACGCGTCGCAGGAGTGGGCCTGGCTGGTGATCGCACTGTCGCTGATCGCCGTGATCTACGTCGGCCTGGTCGCCCTGGTGCAGGACGACATGAAGAAGCTGATCGCCTATTCGTCGATCGCGCACATGGGCTTTGTCACCCTGGGCACCTTCATCGCCCTGTGGCTGGTGCGCGAAGCCGGCAACGCCGACGCCGCGCGCCTGGGCCTGCAGGGCGCCATGGTGCAGATGATCTCGCACGGCTTCGTGTCCGGCGCGATGTTCTCCTGCGTCGGCGTGCTGTACGACCGCATGCACAGCCGCCGCATCGCCGATTACGGCGGCGTGGTCAACGTGATGCCGTGGTTCGCCACCTTCGCGATGCTGTTCTTCATGGCCAACGCGGGCCTGCCGGGTACCAGCGGTTTCGTTGGCGAGTTCATGGTCATCCTCTCGGCCTTCCAGCGTAATCCGTGGATCGCCCTGGGCGCGGCCACCACCCTGATCATCGGCGCCGCCTACACCCTGTGGCTGTACAAGCGCATCTTCTTCGGTGAAGTGGCCAACAGCCATGTTGCCGAACTGAAGGACATCAACGGCCGCGAATGGCTGGTGCTGGGCGTGTTCGCCATCGGCGTGCTGGCCCTGGGCATCTACCCCAAGCCGCTGACCGACCTGATGGAGCCCTCGATCGCGAAGCTGGCGATGCAGATCGCATCCAGCAAGCTGCTGTAATTCCAGGATTTGATGATGACCACCTCGCCGCTGCTGCCATTGACCGCCGCTGACCTGCCACCGCTCGCTCCCGAGCTGGTGCTGATCGGCAGCGCCTTCGCCCTGATGATCCTCGACCTGTTCGTCAGCAACCGGAACAAGATCGTCACCCACCTGTTCTCGCTCGCTGCGCTGGCCGTGGTGCTGTTCATGCTGGCCACCGGCGTGGGCGGGCAGGGGGAGGTCTTCCATGGCATGTTCGTGCGCGATACCGCCGCGGACGTGATGAAGACCGGGATCGTGCTGCTCAGCGGCCTGACCCTGGTCTACGGCTGGCGCTACCTGCGTGATCGCGACCTGTTCCAGGGCGAGATCCCGGTGCTGATCCTGTTCGGCACCGCCGGCATGATGATCCTGGTCTCGGCCGGCAGCCTGCTGATGGTCTACCTGGGCCTGGAACTGCTGGCGCTGTGCTCCTACGCCCTGGTCGCCAGCAACCGCGAAAGCGGCCTGGCCTCGGAAGCGGCGATGAAGTACATCGTGCTGGGTTCGCTGGCCTCGGGCCTGCTGCTGTACGGCATGTCGCTGATCTACGGCGCCACCGGCAGCCTGCACCTGGATGTGATCCGCGAGGCCATCCCGCACTCGGAAGAGCGCGTGCTGCTGATCACCGGTGCGGTGTTCATGATCGCCGGCGTCGCCTTCAAGCTGGGTGCCGCGCCGTTCCACATGTGGCTGCCGGACGTGTACCAGGGTGCCCCGGCACCGATCGCACTGTTCATCAGCTCGGCGCCGAAGCTGGCCGCGTTCGGCATGGCCTACCGCCTGCTGGAAATGGGCGTGGGCCCGCTGTCGACCGAACTGCAGCTGCTGATTGCCGGCCTGGCCGCGGTATCGCTGGTCATCGGCAACCTGATGGCCATCGCGCAGAGCAACCTCAAGCGCATGCTGGCGTTCTCCACCGTCTCGCACATCGGCTTCCTGCTGATGGGCATCGCCGGTGGCGGTTCGCAGGGCTACGCCGCCGCGCTGTTCTACGCACTGGCTTACGCGATCATGTCCACCGCCGCCTTCGGCGCGATCATCGCGCTGTCGCGTGCCGGCTTTGAAGCCGAGAACATCGAGGACTTCAAGGGCCTGAACGCCCGCAACCCGTGGATGGCCGGCCTGGTGCTGTGCATCATGGCGTCGCTGGCCGGCATCCCGCCGTTCCTGGGCTTCTGGACCAAGCTGGCGGTGCTGGGCGCGGCCGTCAACGGCGGCCTGCTGTGGCTGGCCATCCTCGGCGTGCTGTGCGCCGTGGTCGGCTGCTTCTACTACCTGCGCGTCATCAAGGTCATGTACTTCGATGAGCCGGTGGGCGAGGCCATGCCGCGCAGCAACGACCGCGTGCTGGGCGTGGTGCTGGGCGTGAATGCCCTGGCGCTGCTCGCGCTGGGCCTGGCCTGGAACCCGATCATGGTCTGGTGCCAGCAGGCATTTGCGCATCTTGCATAAAAGTTGACACAAAGCTGCGCGATTCGTGTAATATGCGCAGCCTGAGTTGTCACTGCAGCGGTTCAGCCAGAACATCGTTGCGGTAGTCCTCCTCGAAAGAGCAGGGCAGCAGTTCAAACACTTCCGGTGCGGGGTGGAGCAGTCTGGCAGCTCGTCGGGCTCATAACCCGAAGGTCGCAGGTTCAAATCCTGCCCCCGCTACCAACGTCGGATCGGCGCCAACCGGTTCGATGAATGAGGGAAAGCTTGCATTTTTCGCAGCAATGCCTCATGATTCCGCTTCTGATGCGGGGTGGAGCAGTCTGGCAGCTCGTCGGGCTCATAACCCGAAGGTCGCAGGTTCAAATCCTGCCCCCGCTACCAAGTAAAGAGATCGCCTTCGAAGTCCTGCTTCGAGGGCGTTTTTCTTTGGGGCCTACGTTGTTTCTGCGTGATCGGGGTCAGATCCCTTATCCACGGGAAAAGGGATCTGACCCGGGTCCGCACCTTGCACCAGCGCGGTGCAGTCGCTATCATCAGCGGCCTAGCAGTACCCCTGAAGGCGGCCTCCCAGCGGGAGTCCGGACCCGGAAGGAGGGCCGCAACCGGCAGGCAATGCAGGTTGCAACCGGAATCCAGTCACCGGAGTCTTTCCGGAAAAGGGGCCCAACGGGCCCTTTGTCGTTTCCGGGGCGTCACGTTTCCACGCCGGCCAAGGCCGGCACCCAACCATAGAGATCAAGGCAGGCTGTGAGCGACAAGGCAACCGACATCGCGAATCTGCTCGCCCCGACCGTTGTGTCGCTGGGCCTGGAGCTGCTGGGCGTTGAGTATCTGCCGGCCCCCGGCGGTGCGACCCTGCGCCTTTACATCGACGTGCCGCTGGCTGAACAGCCCGAGCGCATCATCAATGTCGACGACTGCGAGCGGGTCAGCCGCGAAGTGTCGGCGCAGCTGGACGTCGAGGACCCGATCAGCGGCAATTACACGCTGGAAGTGTCCTCGCCGGGCGTCGACCGTCCGCTGTTCAGCCTGGAGCAGTTCGGCCGTCACCTCGGCGAATCGGCCAAGGTCACGCTGAAGCTGCCGCAGGACAACCGTCGTCGCCTGCAGGGTCGTATCGAGGCGACCGACGAGGCGGCGGGGACCATCACTTTCATCGTCGACAAGGCCGAAGTGGTCGTGTCGGCCGACAACATCGACAAGGCACGGATCATGCCCGACTGGGTGGCGCTGGGGCTGGCCCCGAGCAAGCCGACCGGTCCGGCACCGAAGCGTCCGAAGCCGAACACGAATTCTTCTTCCAACGAGCCGGCGGCAAAGAAGCCGCGCGCGGAGTGAGCCAATGAGCAAGGAACTGTTGCTGGTAGTCGACGCAGTCGCCAACGAGAAGGGCGTGCCGCGTGAAGTGATCTTCGATGCCATCGAGGCCGCCCTGGCCTCGGCAGCGAAGAAGCGCTATCCCGACGAGGAAGTGCTGACCCGCGTGGTCATCGACCACAAGGACGGCAGCTACGAAACCTTCCGCCGCTGGGAAGTGGTGGCCGATGACGTGGTCATGGAATCGCCGGACCGCCAGATCCGCCTGATGGATGCCGTCGATGAAGCCGAAGGCGTCGAGGTCGGCGACTACATCGAAGAGCAGATCGAGAACCCGGATTTCGGCCGCATCGCTGCCCAGGCCGCCAAGCAGGTCATCGTCCAGCGCGTGCGCGAAGCCGAGCGCCAGCAGGTCGTGGATGCGTGGAAGGATCGCGTGGGTGAGCTGATCACCGGCGTGGTCAAGCGCGCCGAGCGCGGCAACATCTATGTCGACCTCGGTGGCAACGCCGAAGGCTTCATCCCGAAGGACAAGGGCATCCCGCGCGACGTGCTGCGCGCCGGTGACCGCGTGCGCGGCTACCTGGCCGAAGTGCGCTCGGAGCCGCGTGGCCCGCAGCTGTTCATCAGCCGTGCCGCCCCGGAATTCATGATCGAGCTGTTCAAGCTGGAAGTGCCGGAAGTCGGCCAGGGCCTGGTGGAAATCAAGGCCTGTGCACGTGACCCGGGCGACCGCGCCAAGATCGCCGTGCTGGCCCACGACCAGCGCACCGATCCGATCGGCGCCTGCATCGGCATGCGCGGTTCGCGCGTGCAGGCCGTGTCCAACGAGCTCAATGGCGAGCGCGTGGACATCGTGCTGTGGAACGACAACCCGGCCAACTTCGTCATCAACGCGATGGCGCCGGCCGAAGTGCAGTCGATCATCGTCGATGAAGACAAGCACTCGATGGACCTGGCCGTTGCCGAAGACCGCCTGGCCCAGGCGATCGGCAAGGGCGGCCAGAACGTGCGCCTGGCCAGCCGCCTGACCGGCTGGCAGCTCAACGTGATGACCCAGGACCAGGTCACCGCCAAGTCGGAAGCCGAGCAGGCTGCGGCCCGCCAGCTGTTCATGGACAAGCTGGAAGTGGACGAGGAAATCGCCGGCATCCTGGTCAGCGAAGGCTTCGGCACCGTCGAGGAAATCGCATATGTCCCGGTCGGCGAACTGCTGGCCGTGGAAGGTTTCGACGAGGACATCGTCGAAGAGCTGCGCGCTCGTGCCCGCGATGCGCTGCTCAATGAGGCCCTGGCAGTCGAGGAAGGCCTTGAAGACGGCCAGCCGGCGCAGGACCTGCTGTCCCTGAAGGGCATGGACGAAGCCACCGCATACGCGCTGGCCGGCCACGGCGTGCGTACCAGCGAGGATCTGTCCGACCTGGCCGCCGACGAGGTCATGGACTTCGGCATCGAAGGACTGGATCAGGCGCGCGCCGCTGCGCTGATCCTGGCCGCCCGTGCCGAGGAGATCGCCCGACTGGAACGCGGCGAATGAGCCGGCAATGAACAGGGCCCTGAGCCGCTCAGGGCGTAGAATCCGCGCCACCTCCACATGCGGGGGGGCGCCCACAAGATCATAGGATCCGAATGTCGCAGCAAACCACCATCCGCAAGCTTGCCGAACTGGTCAACACGCCGGTCGAAAAACTGCTGGAACAGCTGGCCGGTGCCGGCATGAAGTTCAGCGGTCCCGACCAGGTCGTGACCAGCTCCGAGAAGGTGAAGCTCCTGGGCTTCCTTCGTCGTTCGCACGGCAAGCCCGAGCAGGCCCCGGAAGAGACCGATCAGTCTGCGAAGAAGATCACGCTCAACCGCCGGAAGCAGCAGGAAGTGACGGTCAATTCCGGTCGCAGCAAGACGACCGTGAATGTCGAGGTGCGCCAGAAGCGTACCTACGTCAAGGATGGTGCTCGCGCCATGACCCCGGACGAAGAGCGCGCCGACATCCTGCGCAAGCTGGAAGAGTCGCGCGCCCGCAACCTTGCCGAACAGCAGGCCCTGGCCGAGAAGGATCGTCTGCGCGACGAAGCCATCGTCCGTGCCCGTGAGGAAGAGGCCGCCGCCAAGGAACGCGCCGAGGCCGAGAAGAAGGCCGCCGAGGAAGCTGCGGCTGCCGCCAAGGCGGCCGAGACGCTGGCTGCCAGCAAGCCCAAGCGTGCTCCGATCGACGAAACCGCGCCGCGCCCGCCGCGCACCCCGGCCGCAGCCCCGGCTGCGCCGCGTGGTGCACCGCCGCCGCCGCGCAACGACGACCGCAACAACCGCAGCGCGCCGCGCAACGAGCGTGGCCCGGGTGACCGTTTCGCCGGCCAGATGCACCTGTCGGCCGCCGACCGTGCGCGTCGTGGCAACAGCAACAACAGCAACACCCGGGGTCGTCCGGGCGGGCGCAACCAGGCCGGTGGCCGTCGCGACATGTCGCGCGGTGGCAACAATGCCGGCCCGCACGCCTTCGAGCGTCCGACCGCACCGGTGGTGCGTGAAGTGGCGATCGGCGACACCATCACCGTGGCCGACCTGGCGCAGAAGCTGGCGCTGAAGGGCGGCGAGGTGGTCAAGGCGCTGTTCAAGATGGGCGTGATGGCGACCATCACCCAGTCCATCGACCACGACACCGCCGCGCTGGTGACCGAAGAACTCGGCCACAAGGCGATCCGCGCCAACGACAACGACGCCGAAGACGCACTGCTGGCCTCGACCGGTGAAAACCAGGGCGAAGCCACCCAGCGTCCGCCGGTGGTCACCATCATGGGCCACGTCGACCACGGCAAGACCTCGCTGCTGGATTACATCCGCCGCACCAAGGTCGCCACCGGCGAAGCGGGTGGCATCACCCAGCACATCGGCGCTTACCACGTCGATACGCCGAAGGGCGTGATCAGCTTCCTGGACACCCCGGGCCACGCCGCCTTCACCTCGATGCGTGCGCGCGGCGCCAAGCTGACCGACATCGTGGTGCTGGTCGTGGCCGCCGATGACGGCGTCATGCCGCAGACCAAGGAAGCGATCCAGCACGCCCGTTCGGCGGGTGTGCCGCTGATCGTGGCGATCAACAAGATCGACAAGTCCGACGCGGATCCGATGCGGGTCAAGAACGAACTGCTGTCCGAGCAGGTCGTGGCCGAAGACTTCGGTGGTGACACCCAGATGGTGGAGATCTCGGCCAAGACCGGCCTGGGCATCGACGACCTGCTGGACGCCATCTCGATCCAGGCCGAACTGCTGGAACTGAAGGCGGTCGATGAAGGCCGCGCCTCGGGCGTGGTGATCGAATCGTCGCTGGACAAGGGCCGCGGCCCGGTCGCGACGGTGCTGGTGCAGCAGGGCCGCCTGAAGAAGGGCGACTACCTGGTGTGCGGCATCCAGTACGGCCGCGTGCGTGCGCTGTTCGACGAAACCGGCAAGCAGCCGGAGTTCGCCGGCCCGTCCATCCCGGTGCAGGTCCTGGGCCTGTCCGGCGTGCCGGAAGCTGGTGACGACTTCGTGGTCGTCGAGGACGAGCGCCTGGCCAAGGACGTTGCCCAGCAGCGCGAGACCAAGCGCCGTGAATCGCGCCTGGTGGCCACCGCTGGCAGCCGCATGGAAGACATCATGGCGACCCTGGGCAAGGGCGAGGGCCAGCAGGTCCTCAACCTGGTCATCAAGGCCGACGTGCAGGGTTCGGTGCAGGCGCTGAGCCAGGCACTGGTCGCGCTGTCCAACGAAGACATCCGCATCAACGTGATCCACTCCGGCGTGGGTGGCATCACCGAGTCGGACGCCAACTCGGCCGCCGCTTCGAAGGCCACCGTCATCGGCTTCAACGTGCGTGCGGACGCTTCGGCCCGTCGCATCATCGAATCCAATGGTGTCGACCTGCGTTACTTCTCGATCATCTATGACGTGATCGACCAGGTGAAGCAGGTGGCCTCCGGTCTGCTGGGCGTGGAGATCCGCGAAGAGATCATCGGTATCGCCGAGGTCCGCGACGTCTTCCGCAGCTCGAAGCTGGGTGCCGTCGCCGGCTGCATGGTCATCGAGGGTGTGGTCAAGCGCAACAAGCCGATCCGCGTCCTGCGCGACAGCGTGGTGATCTTCGAGGGCGAGCTGGAATCGCTGCGTCGCTTCAAGGAGAACGTCGAGGAAGTCCGCAACGGTACCGAATGCGGTATCGCGGTGAAGGCCTACAACGACGTGAAGCCGGGTGACCAGATCGAGTGCTTCGAACGTATCGAAGTGCCGCGCACCCTGTAATGCTGCAAGGTGGCCCGGCCAACGGTCGGGCCCCACCATGTACCTGTAGCGCCCGACCGTTGGTCGGGCGACAATCGAATCAAAGGTAGTGCCCGACCGTTGGTCGGGCGACAACTGAACCAAGAGCTCCTCGTGCCCAAGACTTTCCATCGAACCGACCGTGTCTCCGCCCAGCTGCGCCGTGAACTCGGCACCCTGGTGCACAACGCCGTGCGCGAGCACGGGTTGCCCTCGGTGAGCGTGTCCGACGTGGAAATCACCCGCGACATGGCCCATGCCAAGGTGTTCGTCACCGCGCTGATGCCGGAACGTTCGGCTGAAGCCGTGGCCGGCCTGAAGGAACTGGGCTACCGCCTGCGCATGGACCTGGCCCGCGCGATGAAGCTGCGTCACGTGCCGGAGCTGCATTTCCACTACGATGACTCGGTCGATCGTGGTGAGCACATCGACAACATCCTGCGCGACCTGCCCGACACGCTGGCCGCCGAGAAGCGTCGCGAGAGCGACGAAGAATAACCGCGCGACGCCGGGCATGCCCGGCGTTGCTGCATTCCGGCTGCGCGATGTCTGATGCAGGCCGCGCTGCGGCAGCCGAGCATGGCCCGTCCCAACACTTTCCTGTCATGACCCGAATTCAGTTCCGTCGCCTGGATGGCATCCTGCTGCTCGACAAGTCGACCGGCATGAGCTCCAACGCCGCCCTGCAGGTGGCGCGCCGCCTGTTCCGCGCCGAGAAGGGCGGCCATACCGGCAGCCTCGACCCGCTGGCCACCGGCCTGCTGCCGCTGTGTTTCGGCGAGGCGACCAAGATCGCCGGCCTGCTGCTGGGTTCGGCCAAGGCCTACGACGCCGAGATCGTGCTCGGCCAGACCACCGATACCGACGATGCCGAAGGCCAGGTACTGCTGCAGCGCCCGGTGCCGGCGATCAGTGCCCAGGCCCTGCAGGCTGCGCTGGCGCCGCTGACCGGCACCATCCGCCAGCGTGCCCCGATCTATTCGGCGCTGAAGCAGGGCGGTGAACCGCTGTATGTGAAGGCCCGCCGCGGTGACGTCATCGAAGCGCCCGAACGCGAGGTGCAGGTACACGCCATCGAGGTGCTGGAGCAGCAGCCGGAACGGCTGCGGCTGCGCGTGACCTGTGGTTCCGGCACCTATATCCGCAGCCTGGCCCGCGACCTCGGCGAACGCCTGGGCTGTGGCGCCCACATCAGCGCGCTGCGCCGGCTCTGGGTCGAGCCGTTCCGCGAGCCTGCCATGGTCACCCTGGACCAGCTGCGGGCGATGGTCGAGGCCGGTGACGAGGCTGGCATGGACGCGTTGCTGCTGCCGCTGGCGGCCGGCCTGGCTGAATACCCGAGGGTCGACCTGGACGCCGACCAGGCCCACCGGTTCTGCGTGGGCCAGCGCCAGCGCGACCTGTCCTGGCCGCGCGGCCTGGTGGCCGTGTTCGGTCCGGACGATGCTGTCCAGGGCCTGGGCCAGGTCGACGAGAGTGGCCTGCTGGCCCCGCAGCGCCGTTTCAACCTCTGACCGGGGCCTGCCGGTTCAGCCCCGGTCCTTGTCCCGGACGCCCCCGGCCGTTACAATTTCGCGGCCGTTTTCCGGCAACCTGCCTCGCGCAGGTTTCATCCTCGTAGTCCACGGCGAGCCTGGCGGTGCGCGAAGCGCGTTCCTGCCGGCCACGCATCACAGAGAAAAAAGAAATGTCGATCGACACCCAGAAGGTCATTGAAGACAACAAGCGCAGCGCGGCTGACACCGGCTCCCCGGAAGTCCAGGTTGCACTGCTGACCGCCCGCATCGAACTGCTGACCGGCCACTTCAAGACCCACAAGAAGGACCACCACAGCCGCCGCGGCCTGCTGCAGATGGTCAACCGCCGTCGCAGCCTGCTCGACTACCTGAAGAAGAAGGACGTCGAGCGCTACAAGGCCCTGATCGAGAAGCTTGGCCTGCGTCGCTAAGCAACGAATCCCCCGCGGCGCAGCGATGCGCCGCGGTTTTGTTTTGTAGTACCGCAATCCCCGATTCAGGCCGGAACGATCCGGCCACCCGCTGGCGGCAAGGGTCGCCGACGGTCCAAATTCGCAGACAGCATCCCCAAGGACACCCTCCGTGGCAAAAATCACCAAAACCTTCCAGTACGGCAAGCACACCGTCACGCTTGAGACCGGCGAAGTCGCCCGTCAGGCCAGCGGCGCCGTCATCGTCAAGATGGACGACACCGTACTGCTGGTCACCGCCGTCGCCGCCAAGAGCGCGCGCGAAGGCCAGGACTTCTTCCCGCTGACCGTCGATTATCAGGAAAAGTTCTACGCCGGTGGCCGTATCCCGGGTGGTTTCTTCAAGCGCGAAGGCCGTGCGACCGAGAAGGAAACCCTGATCTCGCGTCTGATCGACCGTCCGATCCGCCCGCTGTTCCCGGAAGACTACAAGAACGAAGTGCAGATCATCGCCACGGTGATGTCGCTGAACCCGGACGTGGACGGTGACATCCCGGCCCTGATCGGTGCTTCGGCTGCCCTGGCCCTGGCTGGCACCCCGTTCATGGGTCCGATCGGCGCGGCCAAGGTCGGTTACAAGAACGGCGAGTACATCCTGAACCCGACCGTCAGCGAACTGGCTGACTCGCAGCTGGAGCTGGTCGTCGCCGGTACCTCCAACGCCGTGCTGATGGTTGAATCCGAAGCCGCGCTGCTGTCCGAAGAAGTGATGCTGGGCGCCGTGACCTTCGGTCACCGCGAAATGCAGAAGGTCATCAACGCGATCAACGAGCTGACCGTCGAAGCCGGCACCAAGCCGTCGACCTGGGAAGCCCCGGCCAAGAACGAAGCGCTGATCTCCGCCCTGAAGGAAGCCATCGGCCCGCGCCTGGGCGAAGCCTTCCAGGTGCGTGACAAGCTGCAGCGCCGCGACGCCATCTCGGCGATCAAGAAGGACGTGGTTGAAGCCCTGGCTGGCCGCGTGGCCGCTGAAGGCTGGAACCCGGCCGAGCTGTCGAAGGAATTCGGCGAGCTGGAATACCGCACCATGCGTGACTCGGTGCTGGACACCAAGGTCCGTATCGACGGCCGTGCGCTGGACACCGTCCGCCCGATCACCGTGAAGACCGGCGTGCTGCCGCGTACCCACGGTTCCTCGCTGTTCACCCGTGGCGAAACCCAGGCCATCGTGACCATCACCCTGGGCACCGCCCGTGACGGCCAGGTCATTGACGCCGTTGCCGGTGAGTACAAGGAAAACTTCCTGTTCCACTACAACTTCCCTCCGTTCTCGGTGGGTGAGTGCGGCCGCATGATGGGCCCGAAGCGCCGCGAAATCGGCCACGGTCGCCTGGCCAAGCGCGGCGTGCTGGCTGTCATGCCGTCGCTGGAATCCTTCCCGTACACCATCCGCGTCGTCTCGGAAATCACCGAGTCGAACGGTTCCTCGTCGATGGCATCGGTCTGCGGCTCGTCGCTGGCCCTGATGGACGCCGGCGTGCCGGTGAAGGCGCCGGTGGCCGGTATCGCCATGGGCCTGGTCAAGGAAGGCGAGCGCTTCGTCGTCCTGTCCGACATCCTGGGTGACGAAGATCACCTGGGCGACATGGACTTCAAGGTGGCCGGTACCGCTGAGGGCATTTCCGCCCTGCAGATGGACATCAAGATCGAAGGCATCACCGAAGAGATCATGAAGCAGGCTCTGCAGCAGGCCAAGGCTGGTCGTCTGCACATCCTGGGCGAAATGGCCCACGGCCTGACCGCTCCGCGTGAAGAGCTGTCCGACTACGCGCCGCGCCTGCTGACCATCAAGATCCACCCGGACAAGATCCGCGAAGTGATCGGCAAGGGTGGCTCGACCATCCAGGCCATCACCAAGGAAACCGGCACCCAGATCGACATCCAGGATGACGGCACCATCGTCATCGCTTCGGTCAATGCCATCGCTGCCCAGGCCGCCAAGGCCCGCATCGAGCAGATCACCTCGGACGTCGAGCCGGGCCGCATCTACGAAGGCAAGGTCGCCAAGATCATGGACTTCGGTGCGTTCGTCACGATCCTGCCGGGCAAGGACGGTCTGGTCCACGTGTCGCAGATCTCCAGCGATCGCGTCGAGAAGGTCGGCGACGTGCTGAAGGAAGGCGATGTGGTCAAGGTCAAGGTGCTGGAAGTCGACAAGCAGGGCCGTATCCGCCTGTCGATGAAGGCCGTGGAAGAAGGCGACGCCGCCAGCGCCGAGTAATCGACCTCCGGTCGATTACGGTAGGTGTCAACCTTGGTTGACACGCTTCTGGAATCGCTGAATTGAAAAAGCGGGCTTCGGCCCGCTTTTTCTTTGCCTTGATGTCATGCAGTGCCGCTCATCCAGGTCGCTGCATGTCCTGCTGCAGTGCATGGAAGCCGCGACGTGGCCATCGTTCTGTCATGGTTGTACGGATCGCGCCTGTCCATGGGACGACATGCCGCGACATGCGTCCCGACGCCCCATCCGTTTGCTAACGTGGCGGCGCCTTCGAACCGGGAGATCCCATGTTCCGCCAGACCGTGGCCGTCCTTGTCGTGCTGATTGCCGGTGCCGTGCCCATCGCTGCGCGCGCCGCGCCGGCGCCGCCGCCGATCTTCGGTGCCTACTACCCCGGCGGCTCGGCCGAGCGCTATCCGGTGTCGAGCATTCCCGCCGAGCGCCTGACCCATCTGTTCTATGCGTTCTCCACCATCGAGGACGGCCGCTGCGCGGTCGGCGCGGAAGCGCCGAAGAACTTCGCCGCGCTGGCCGAGCTCAAGAAGGCGCATCCGCACCTGCGCACGCTGATTTCGATCGGTGGCTGGGGTGCGGGTGGGTTCTCCGATGCAGCGTTGACCGAGGCCAGCCGCAAGCGCCTGGTGGACTCATGCATGGCACTGTTCTTCGATCACCATGCCGGCAGCTTCGATGGTGTGGATATCGACTGGGAGTTCCCGGTCAGTGGCGGGCCGAAGGAGCTGGCGCATCGCCCGCAGGATCGCGCCAACCTGACCAGGCTCGCGCAGGCGTTCCGCGTGGCACTCGACGCGCACGGGCGCAAGGTGGGGCAGCCAATGCTGCTGAGCGCCGCGCTGGCCGCCGGTCGCCTGCAGACCGATGGCCCCTATGATCCGGCGGCGAGCTACGACCTGCCGGCGCTGGCCAAGGTGTTCGATTTCATCAACCTGATGAGCTATGACATGGGCACCGGCTTCTCATCGGTGTCGACCTTCAATGCGCCCCTGCATGAAGTGCCGGCCGATCCGCTGGCGCCGGAGCTGCGGCGCTGGAACAACGTGGCCGGCGCCGTGCAGTACTACCGCGAGCACGGTGTGCCGGCCGACAAGCTGGTGCTGGGCGTGCCGTTCTATGGGCGCGGCTTCAAGGTCACCGGCGATGCGCCGGATGGCCTGTATCAGCCCTACAGCGCACCGGCCGACGCCGGCGACTGGCGGGTGATCAAGGCGCGCTATCTCGACCAGCCGGGTTGGGCGAAGCACTGGCAGCCGCAGGCGCAGAGCCCGTGGCTGTACAACGCCGTGCAGAAGATCTTCATTAGCTATGAAGACCCGCGCTCGATCGGCCTGCGTGCCCGGTTCGCCCGCGAGCAGGGCCTGGCCGGGGTGTTCATGTGGGAGCTGACCGGCGACGACGAGCAGGCCAGCCTGCTCAACGCGATGCTCGGCCCGTGGCAGAAGGCGCGCATCGGCGATTGAGTCACTGGTGGCGCCGGGCCATGCCCGGCGCCAGGCGGCAACGCCATCGGCCCGTCACCGCACATTGCGACGACGCCGGCGGCGCTACGCTTTGGGCATGATCCATCTCGAACGCCTGGACCACCTGGTCCTCACCGTCGCCGACATCGAACGCAGCTGTGACTTCTACCAGCGCGTGCTCGGCATGCAGGTCGTGCGCTTCGGCGCTGGCCGTACCGCGCTGCAGTTCGGCCAGCAGAAGATCAACCTGCATCCGGCCAGCGCGCCACTGCAGCCGCATGCGCTGCGACCCACGCCGGGCAGTGCCGATCTGTGCCTGGTCACGCATACGGCAATGGTCGATGTGCTGGCGCACCTGCAGGCGCAGGCCATCGCGGTGGAGGAGGGGCCGGCCACACGTACCGGTGCGCTGGGACCGATCGAATCGGTGTACTTCCGCGACCCGGATGGCAACCTGATCGAAGTGAGTCGTTACCCGGGCGAAGAACACCCGCAGCGGTAGCGCCGGGCCATGCCCGGTGAAGGCTTAGTTGGCCCAGACGCTGTTGGGGTCGCCGTTGCGGGCGCGGCGCTGGCTGGCGACAGCCAGGCGAGCGAAGCCGAAGGCCATGGCCAGCGCGATGGCATCGACCCAGAACAGCGGCCAATGGCCACGCGCGGCGGCGCGCCACAGCCAGTCACCATTGAGTGCGCCGTGCAGGACCGGCACCAGTGCAGTGCTGAGCGCTGCGGCCCACAGCAGCTCGCGCGCCGCCTGCGCGGGGCGGCGCAGTGCAGCCCACAGCGCACAGGCTGCCCAGCTGCCGAAGCAGGCCCAGCGGATGCCATGGTCGACCGCCGACGGTGCCAACCGCTCCAGCACCAGCGCGGTGATGAAAGCGACCGAGATCGCCACGCACAGGCCGATGCACACGCCAACCGTGGCCCGTGCCATGTTCACCCCGGCACGCGGCTGTTGCGGCTGGCGACGCTTGCGCCGCGACTCGATCCACAACAGGTTGCCGGAGTAGAACAGGAACGCACCGCCGAGGCCGAGCAGGAAGTACAGCCAGACCACCACGCCGTTGCCGAACTCGCCGAAGTGCAGGGCATAGGCGGCGCTGAGCGTGGCGTGGTTGGCATCGCGCTGGCCCGGCAGCTGGGAGGCCAGGACATTGCCGGTGGCCACGTCCAGGGCCACCGAACCGAGCGGCCCGAGTGTGCCGGTGGATTCGCCCGTGATCTCGATCGTGGCGTTGGCATCGCCGGCGTTGGCCAGCTTCAGGTAGGCCGGCTCGAAGTTGGCCACGCCCTGTGCGCGGGCTACTTCAAGCGCGCGCGCATGCAGCAGGCGCAGGCTGCCCGGCGGTGCCGGGATGCCACTGGCGTCGCGCACCGGCGCGGTGTCCATTGCAGTCGGTACCGCCTGCAGGGCCTTGCCGTCGTAGATCAGTGGATTGAGCAGGGCCATCTGCACGAACACCAGGCAGAGCAGGGCGCCCGTGACCGCGAACATCAGGTGGAAGGGCAGGCTGAGCACGCCGATCACGTTGTGCGCGTCCTGCCACAGTTGTTTCAGGTTGCGGCCCGGACGCAGCGCGAACAGGTCGCCGAACAGCTTCGGCAGGTGGATCACCAGGCCGCTCAGCAGCGCCATGCCATACAGCAGGCTGACGATGCCCATCACGTAGATGCCGGCCACCGGCAGTCCGAGGCTGTAATGCAGTTCGTTGACCAGTTCGGCCAGCCCGGTCTGTGGCGGCGTCGGGCTGCCGGCGATCTGGCCCGGCCAGGCATAGCGCCAGCTGCCGTCGTCGGCCTGCCAGTAGGCCAGGGGTTGCGGATGTTCGGCGCCGGGGAACGTCATGCCGACGTGGCGGCGGGCTTCCGGGTGTGCCGCCAGCACGTCTTCCAGCAGGTACTGTGCGTCGTCCAGGCCCGCCGGCAACGCGGTGGCTGCACCGGGCGTCTGCCACAGCGGCAGGTCGTGGTGGAACAGGGTCAGCGCACCCGCGTAGAAGGCCACGAACAGGCCGAAGCCGGCAACCAGGCCGACCCAGGTGTGCAGGGTGGTGAACGTACGCAGGGTCTGCGAGCTGAACTTCATGGGGGGAGTCTCATTGCACCGCGCCGGTCAGGCGCAGCAGCGTCAGCACGGCGAAGCCGGCCGCAGCGCTGCCGGCCAGTGTCACCCAGGCGCGCAGCGCGCTGCGGAAGCTGAACGCCCACAGGGCAGCCAGCATCCACAGCGGGATGAACGTGATCAGGCTGGGCACCAGCGCGTTCTGCCAGGGGCCCGGCGGCAACCACGTCACCAGCCCGGTCGCGGCGGCGGCCAGCAAGAAGCCGGCCACGATGCCGGCGAAGGCGCGCGGCCACATCAGGGCGACTCCGTGCCCGGGCGATGCCAGGCGGCCAGTGCCGGCAGCAGCATCGCGGCCAGCATCCAGGTGCACAGCATCGCCACCAGGCCAGCGGCAAAGCCGAGTTCGGCCATCCACAGCCACAATGCGGCAGCCGCGGCGACCAGGCCGATCTGGCGGCCGAGGCGGCCGGCGCGGCGCAGGCGGGGCCAGCGGCAGTGCGGCGAGGCGGCATAGAAGGCCAGTGCCGAGAACATCGCTGCCAGCATGCCCAGGCTGCAGAAGCCCAGCGTGGAAAGGCCGACGGTGATCATTGCGGGCGGCCGCCATGGCAGCGGGCCAGCGAACGCGGGGCACGGGCGGGGCCGGCGGGAGCCGGTCGGAGCGGGTGGCGCATCACGAGGTCCTGGGGGGAAGCGGGCAGGCTGGCACGGGGCGGGCTGCGCGGACATGGTAATCATTGCGTTTTCACGCCGCCAGCGAGGGCCATTCAGCGGACCGTACGGTAGGCCTTGGGCTTTCCGGTGTGCTGGTTTAAGATCGTCGCAGAACCCTGACTGGAACAAGGTGGCCCGCGCCCAGCGCCGGCCGAGCGTGCGACATGAGCACTACCGCCGCCCACTGTTGACCTGCCCCCGAAGGCCCTGTGTACCAGGCGCCCTCGCGGCGCTTTTTTATTGCCCGGGCAATGGCCCGGGAACGCTTTCCAGCCCGCCCAGCGGGCCCCGCACGAAGCCAATGCGATGATCAACATTACCCTTCCCGACGGCAGCCGCCGCGAGTTCGAAAACCCCGTCAGCGTCATGGACGTCGCCCAGTCGATCGGTGCCGGCCTGGCCAAGGCCACCATCGCCGGCTCGGTCGATGGCGTGCTGGTCGATGCCAGTGACGTCATCGACCACGATGCCAGCCTGCGCATCATCACCGCCAAGGACGAGGAGGGCGTGGAGATCATCCGCCACTCCTGCGCCCATCTGGTCGGCCACGCCGTCAAGCAGCTGTACCCGGACGTGAAGATGGTGATCGGCCCGGTGATCGCCGAGGGCTTCTACTACGACATCTATTCCGAGCGCCCGTTCACCCCGGACGACATGGCCGCGATCGAGAAGCGCATGGGTGAGCTGATCGCCCAGGATTACGACGTCATCAAGAAGATGACGCCGCGCGCCGAAGTGATCGAGATCTTCAAGGCCCGTGGCGAGGACTACAAGCTGCGCCTGATCGAGGACATGTCCGACGACATCCAGGCGATGGGCATGTACTACCACCAGGAATACGTGGACATGTGCCGCGGCCCGCACGTGCCGAACACGCGCTTCCTGAAGGCCTTCAAGCTGACCCGCATCTCCGGCGCCTACTGGCGCGGCGATGCGCAGAACGAACAGCTGCAGCGCATCTACGGCACCGCCTGGGCCGACAAGAAGCAGCTCGAGGCGTACATCAAGCGCATCGAGGAAGCCGAGATGCGCGACCACCGCCGCATCGGCAAGCAGCAGGACCTGTTCCACCTGCAGGAAGAGGCGCCGGGCCTGGTGTTCTGGCATCCGAAGGGCTGGGCGTTGTGGCAGGTGGTCGAGCAGTACATGCGCAAGGTCTACCGCAGCAGCGGCTACGGCGAAGTGCGCTGCCCGCAGATCCTGGACGTGAGCCTGTGGAAGAAGTCCGGCCACTGGGACAACTACCAGGACAACATGTTCTTCACCGAGTCGGAGAAGCGCACGTACGCGGTCAAGCCGATGAACTGCCCGGGCCACATCCAGGTGTTCAACCAGGGCCTGCACAGCTACCGCGACCTGCCGATCCGCTACGGTGAGTTCGGTTCCTGCCACCGCAACGAGCCGTCCGGCGCGCTGCACGGCATCCTGCGCGTGCGTGGTTTCACCCAGGACGACGGCCACGTGTTCTGCACCGAGAGCCAGATCGAATCGGAAGTGACCGCGTTCCACCAGCAGGCGCTGGCGGTCTACCAGCACTTCGGCTTCGACGAGATCCAGATCAAGATCGCGCTGCGTCCGGAATCGCGCCTGGGCGACGACGCCACCTGGGACAAGGCCGAGGGCGCACTGCGTTCGGCGCTGTCCGCCTGTGGCGTGGAATGGCAGGAGCTGCCGGGCGAGGGCGCCTTCTACGGCCCGAAGATCGAGTACCACCTGAAGGATGCCATCGGCCGTACCTGGCAGCTGGGCACCATGCAGGTCGACTTCATGATGCCGGGCCGCCTGGGCGCCGAGTACGTGGATGAGAACAGCCAGAAGAAGCATCCGGTCATGCTGCACCGCGCCATCGTCGGCTCGATGGAGCGCTTCCTGGGCATCCTGATCGAGCACCATGCCGGCCAGTTCCCGGCCTGGCTGGCGCCGACCCAGGTGGTGGTGGCCAACATCACCGACGCCCAGGCCGACTACGTCTCGGGCGTGACCAAAACCCTTGCGGAGCAAGGCTTCCGCGTCAGCTCGGATTTGCGTAACGAGAAGATCGGCTATAAAATCCGCGAGCATACGTTGCAGCGCGTGCCCTACCTGCTGGTCATTGGTGACCGCGAGAAGGAAAATGGGGCTGTGGCGGTGCGTACGCGTTCTGGCGAAGACCTGGGCAGCATGAGCCTGCAGGCCTTCATCGAGCGGCTCCAGGCCGAGGGCGCGTAAGCAAAGGTCCGGTCCGGGCGCACAGGCACCCGGACCGGTTCGATACCCTTGGGAGAACGTAATATCAGCACCCCTGACAACAAACAGAACCGCAAGAATCAGGAAATCCGTGTGCCGCGCGTCCGCGTGATCGGCAGTGACGGAGAAATGATCGGCGTGTTGTCGCGCGACGAAGCGCTGTCCATGGCCGAAGATGAAGGCCTGGACCTGGTCGAAATCCAGCCGCAGGCCGATCCGCCGGTCTGCAAGATCATGGACTTCGGCAAGTTCAAGTTCGAAGCGCAGAAGAAGGCCAGCGAGGCCAAGAAGAAGACCAAGCAGGTCGAGATCAAGGAAGTGAAGTTCCGTCCGGTCACGGACGAGGGCGACTACCAGATCAAGCTGCGCAAGATGCGCGGGTTCCTTGAAGAAGGCGACAAGATCAAGGTCAACATCCGTTTCCGTGGCCGTGAAATGAGCCACCAGGAACTGGGTCGCGAAATGGCCAACCGGATCGAGACCGATCTGGGCGAGGACATCGTCATTGAATCCCGTCCGCGCCTGGAAGGGCGTCAGATGGTCATGATGATCGCGCCGAAGAAGAAGACCTGAGGCCTGACGGGCCGCCTTCCGGGGCGCCTGGCTGAATGGTTCAGGGTAAGGGGACGCCACTGGCGTCCCTTTGCTTTTGCAGGATGCCGGTGAAATGCCGGCGCAAGAGGTGCTGGGGCTGGTGGCAGGGCGGTTTTGCCTGTATCATGCCCGGCTCGACCCACCCAGGACGGGTCGTACGCCGATCATGGCAGGACGGAAAGAGCGGCCCAGGCCGCCGCCAGATCAGTCAGAAACCAGGGTCAAATCCCATCAAGGACATTGCAATGCCCAAGATCAAGACCAACCGGGCAGCGGCCAAGCGTTTCCGCAAGACCGCCTCGGGCAAGTACAAGTGCGGCCACGCCAACCGTAGCCACATCCTCACGAAGAAAGCGACCAAGCGTAAGCGTAATCTGCGTCAGACGGGCCATGTCCGTGCAGAAGACGCAGGCCGTCTGGACCGCATGCTCCCTTACCTCTGAGGAACTGAAAAATGGCACGAGTTAAGCGTGGCGTACAGGCGCGTCGCCGCCACAAGAAGATTCTGGATCTCGCCAAGGGCTATTACAACGCCCGCCGCAAGGTCTTCCGCGTCGCCAAGCAGGCGGTCATCAAGGCACAGCAGTACGCCTACATCGGCCGTAAGCAGAAGAAGCGCAACTTCCGTTCGCTGTGGATCACCCGTATCAATGCGGCTGCCCGCATCAACGGCCTGAGCTACAGCCGCTTCATGAACGGTCTGCTGAAGGCCGGCATCACCCTGGACCGCAAGGTCCTGGCTGACATCGCCGTGCACGACGCAGCCGGTTTTGCTGCGCTGGCCGAAAAGGCCAAGGGCGCGCTGGCGGCATAAGTCCTTCCCGATGCCGTAACCGTTCATCCGGAACGGTGTCAGGTCAAGGCAATGCATGGGGAAGGGCGCAAGTCCTTCCCCATTCTTTTTTGGGTCCCGGCGAGGCCATGGCGGCAGCGCGGGGACGGCGGTGGCGACAGGGGTCGGCCCTTCGCGCATCGCGATGGCAGATCGACTGGAGTTCCGGCCCCCCATGAGCGACATCCAATCCCTCACCACCCAGGCGCTGGCCGATGTGGCCGCCGCACAGAGCCCCGACGTGCTGGAACAGCTGCGCGTGGCCCTGCTTGGCAAGAGTGGCAGCATCACCTCGCAGCTCAAGCAGCTCGGCGCCCTGCCGGCCGACGAGCGCAAGGCCGCCGGTGAAGCGATCAACCAGGCCCGCGACGCGCTGACCCGCGCGCTCGGCGAGCGCAAGGCGCTGCTGGAGGACGCGGCACTGGATGCACGCCTGGCCGCCGAAGCCATCGACATCACCCTGCCGGGTCGCAACGGCGACCGCGCCGGCCTGCATCCGATCACCCGCACTCTGGAGCGCATCACCGGCATCTTCGGCCGGCTGGGCTACGAGCTGTCGGAAGGGCCGGAGATCGAGGACGACTGGCACAACTTCGAGGCGCTGAACTTCCCGCCGCACCATCCGGCGCGCGCCATGCACGACACCTTCTACTTCGGCGACGGCCGCCTGCTGCGCACGCACACCTCCGGCGTGCAGGTGCGCTACATGGGTGACCACGCGCCGCCGCTGCGCATGATCGCCGCCGGCAAGGTGTACCGCAGCGACAGCGACCAGACCCATTCGCCGATGTTCCATCAGGTGGAAGGCCTGCTGGTGGACGAGCATTCGACCTTCGCCGACCTGAAGGGCACGCTGGCCGAGTTCGTGCGCGCCTTCTTCGAGCGCGATTTCGAAATGCGCTTCCGCCCCAGCTATTTCCCGTTCGTTGAGCCGGGCGCGGAAGTGGACATCGCCTGGCAGCAGCCCGATGGCAGCACCCGCTGGCTGGAAGTGCTCGGCTGCGGCATGGTCCATCCGAACGTGCTGCGCAACGTCGGCATCGATCCGGAGCGCTACACCGGCTTCGCCTTCGGCATGGGCGTGGAGCGCTTTGCAATGCTGCGCTACGGCGTCAACGACCTGCGTGCGTTCTTCGAGAACGACGTGCGGTTCCTGAAACAGTTCGCGTAAGCCGCAACCGTGTAGGGCCGAGCCATGCTCGGCTGCTCCCAAATTCGCAGGCCCAGGCGCATGCGCCGGGCCCACCAGGATGACACCATGAAATTCTCCGAAAACTGGCTGCGCAGCCACGTCCCGACCGGCGCTTCGCGCGATGAACTGAGTGCAGTGCTGACCGCCATCGGCCTGGAAGTGGAAGACGTGACCGCGCTGGGCGAAGGCCTCGACCACGTGGTCGTGGCACGCATCGTCGATGCGGTGCGCCATCCGGAAGCGGATCGCCTGCAGGTGTGCAGGGTTGATGCCGGGCAGGGCGAACTGCTGCAGATCGTGTGCGGCGCCCCGAACGCGCGCCCGGGCCTGGTCGCGCCGCTGGCGATGGTCGGTGCGCAGATCGGCGAGCTGAAGATCAAGCCGGCCAAGCTGCGTGGCGTCGAGTCCAACGGCATGCTGTGCTCGGCCAAGGAACTGGGCCTGGACAACGATGCTTCCGGCCTGCTGGAACTGCCCGACGACGCACCGGTCGGCCAGACCCTGGTCGAGTACCTGGGCCTGCCGGATGCCAGCATCGAGATCAAGCTGACCCCGAACCGCGCCGACTGCTTCAGCCTGCGCGGCATCGCCTACGACGTCGCCGCCGCCACCCGCAGTGAAGTGCTGGACTTCGCTGCCGACGCCATTCCGGCAGTCGGCAGCCGTGAGCTGGGCATCCAGCTCGACGCCGGCGCCGAAGCGCCGCGTTACCTGGGCCGTGTCATCGAAGGCGTCAATGCTGCCGCCAAGACCCCGTTGTGGATGGCCGAGCGCCTGCGCCGCAGTGGCGTGCGTCCAGTCTCGCTGCTGGTCGACATCACCCAGTATGTGATGCTGGAGCTGGGCCAGCCGATGCACGCCTACGACCTGGGCACCCTGCAGGGCAGCATCGCCGTGCGCCGTTCGCGCGCGGGCGAGACGCTGAAGCTGCTGGACGGCCGCGATGCTGCGCTGGACGACAGCTTCCTGGTGGTCACCGACGCTGACCGCGCGGTCGGCCTGGCCGGCCTGATGGGCGGCTTCGACACCCGCGTCACCGACGCGACCACCGCCGTGTTCCTGGAAGCCGCGCACTTCGCGCCGGCCGCCATCATGGGCCGTGGCCGCAAGCTGGGCCTGCACACCGATGCCGGCCATCGCTTCGAGCGCGGCGTCGATCCGGCGCTGCCGCGCACCGCGATCGAGTACGCCACCCGCCTGGTGCTGGACCTGGCCGGCGGTACCCCGGCACCGGTCACCGAGGCCGTGCGTGAAGCCGATCTGCCGCAGCCGGCGACCATCGTGCTGCGCCGCGCCCGCATCACCCGCGTGCTCGGCATCACCATCGACGATGCGGAAGTCGAGCGCATCCTGCGCGCGCTGGGCATGGACGTGGTCGCCGCCGCCGACGGCTGGCAGGTGGTCGCGCCGAGCCGCCGCTTCGACATCGCCATCGAAGAAGACCTGATCGAAGAGCTGGCCCGCATCCACGGTTACGAGCAGATCCCGACCACGCTGCCGGGCGGTGCCTCGCGCGTGGCGATGCCGAGCGAGACCCAGCTGGACGCGCTGAGCGTGCGCCGCCAGCTGATCGCCCGTGACCAGCAGGAAACCGTCAATTTCGCCTTCGTCGACGACGCGCTGCTGACCCAGTGGCAGCTGCGCGACGGCCTGGTGCCGCTGGCCAACCCGCTGTCGGCCGAACTGGCGGTGATGCGCCCGTCGCTGCTGCCGGGCCTGGTCGCCACGTTGGGCCGCAACGCCGCCCGCCAGTTGGGCCGTGTGCGCCTGTTCGAGCTCGGCCGCGTGTTCGCCCAGCAGGCCGGAGACGGCCAGCCGGCACCGCTGGAAACCCCGCGCGTGGCCGCTGCGGTCTGCGGTGAGGCGCAGGCGGTGCAGTGGGGCCTGCCGACCCGCAAGGTCGACTTCCATGACCTGAAGGGCGACCTGGAATCGCTGGCGGCCGCCAGTGGCGCGCAACTGGAGTTCCGCCCGTCCGTCCGCGCCTACGGCCACCCGGCGCGTTCGGCCGAGGTGTTCCGCGATGGCGTGGCGATCGGCTGGATCGGCCAGATCCACCCGCGCCTGACCCGGGCGATGGATATCGAAGCCGACGTCTACGCCTTCGAGCTGGACCTGGAGCCGCTGACCGCCCGCCGACTGCCGCGCGCCGGCGAGCTGTCGCGCTTCCCGGCGGTGCGTCGCGACCTGGCGTTCCTAGTGCCTGAACAGGTGGCCTGGGCCGATCTGGCGGCCACCGTCCGCCAGGCCGCCGGCCCGCTGCTGCGCGACCTGAACCTGTTCGACCGTTACGTCGGCCAGGGCGTCGAGCCGGGATTCAAGAGTCTCGCTATGGGCTTGATTTTGCAGGACAAGTCGCGCACTCTGACGGACCGCGACGTGGATGCGGTGGTGGCCGAGGCGGTCACTGCCATCGAGCGTGAACACCACGCCCGGATCCGCGGCTGAGCGGGCAGCACTCGGGGGTAGCAGGCAATGGCATTGACCAAGGCGGAGATGGCGGAAAAGCTGTTCGACGAAGTCGGTCTGAACAAGCGGGAAGCCAAGGAATTCGTCGACGCGTTTTTCGATGTGCTGCGTGAAGCATTGGAACAGGGACGTCAGGTGAAGCTGTCGGGCTTCGGCAATTTCGATCTGCGGCGCAAGAACCAGCGCCCGGGTCGCAACCCCAAGACCGGCGAGGAAATTCCGATTTCCGCCCGTACGGTGGTCACCTTCCGTCCGGGCCAGAAGCTCAAGGAGAGGGTGGAAGCTTATGCTGGATCCGGGCAGTAACCGCGAACTACCGCCGATCCCGGCCAAGCGCTACTTCACCATCGGTGAAGTCAGCGAGCTGTGCGACGTCAAGCCGCATGTCCTGCGCTACTGGGAAACCGAGTTTCCCAGCCTTGAGCCGGCCAAGCGCCGAGGCAACCGCCGCTACTACCAGCGCCACGACGTGCTGATGGTGCGGCAGATCCGCAGCCTGCTGTACGAACAGGGCTACACGATCGGTGGTGCACGCCTGCGTCTGGACGGCCCCGATGCCCGCGAGGAATCGGCGCTGAGCAACCAGATCATCAAGCAGGTGCGCATGGAGCTGGAAGAAGTGCTGCAGTTGCTGCGCCGCTGATCCCATTTCCATCGTAATCCGCTATACTTCACGGCCCGCCGCAGTGGCGGGCACATCGCAGCATCAGTCGGGGCGTAGCGCAGCCTGGTAGCGCATCTGCCTGGGGGGCAGAGGGTCGTCGGTTCGAATCCGGCCGTCCCGACCACTGTGATGAATCAAGAAGCCCGCGCAGCGATGCGTGGGCTTTTTTGTGCGTGCGGTGTATGCTGCGCGCCACTCGTACTACCGCGGCTGCTGAACCCGGTACTCACGAGAACACATCATGGATTCTGCAAGAAACCGTGCCTGGCGTCGCAGCCAGGCTCGCAACCGTGGTGGCGACCGCGCCACGACCGCCTACAGCTACAAGCCCGAGAAGAACTGGAAGCTGCTGTATACGCGCGATGCCAAGCTCGCGCGCGCACGCCAGCTGGGCTTCACCTATCCGGTCCTCAGCGCCCGCCAACTGCAGGAACAGGAATGATCAACCTGCTGTTCGTCTGCAGCCGCAACCAGCTGCGCAGCCCGACCGCCGAAGCCATGTGGCGACGGCGACCCGGCTTCGCTGCGCTGTCGGCCGGCACCAGCCCGCATGCACGACGCCCCATCGGCCCGGCGGACATCCGCTGGGCCGATGTCATCTTCGTGATGGAGGCCAAGCACCAGCATCGCCTGCAGGCCGCCTATGCGCGCCTGCTGGAACACAAGCGCCTGCATTGCCTGGATATCCCCGACGACTATCGCTGCATGGATCCGCTGTTGATGGACCTGCTGGATGCAAAGGTGACCACGTATCTCGATCAGCTGCCGGCAAAGCGGTAGATCAGTTCCGGATCGCCTTCGTCCAATCCGTGCACGATGCCGCTGTCGATGAAACCCGAAGCGGCGAGCAGGCGTTGCATGCCGGTATTGGAAGCATTGGTCGAAGTGAACAGCCTGCCGTGGCCGTGCAGCGCGATGGCATGGCGCAGCAGGGCGGCGCCGACGCCCTGGCTGCGTTGTTCGCGCGCCACCATCAGCATCTCGACGAAGGCTTCGCCGAAGAAGTGATGGTGGATGACCAGGTAACCGGCCAGCTGGCCGGCCCATTCGGCCACGTGCATGCCACCATTGGCCTGCCAGTCGCTGATCTGCCGTGCGCGTTGCGGATCGTGGACCGCAACGCTGTCGAGCCCGATCAACGCGGAAACGTCGGCAGGCATTGCCTCGCGGATGTGCAACATCGTCGAGGAGGGATCGAGCGGCACCATCGAAGGCTCCTGGGCTGGGTGCGCCCAGTCTATCGATCGCGTCGGCCGTGTCTGCGCATCCGCCACAGCCAGCGTGTGGTCGGCAGTCAATACACACGGAACTCGGCACGGCAGCCGTCGCTGACCCACACGCCGCGGCGGTCCCAGCCCCAGTTGCGATCCTCGACGCACGGTGTCACCGACTTCTGCTTGACCAGGCGTACCTCGTGGCGCACACGGATGCGGCATTCCTTCTCCTTCTGCTCGTAGGACTCGCAGACCAGGCGCTCGCCATCGTCATCGCGGTCACGGTCACGGTCCCGGCCGCGCCCCGGCCAGCGGCCGCGTCCCTGTCCGTCGGCCACGAACTCGGCGCGACAGCCGTCGGTGACCCAGAGCATGCGGCGGCTCTGGCCCCAGTTCTGGTCCTCTACGCAGCGGGTGACCGACAGCTGCCTGGCCAGGCGCATGCGGCCTTCGATCGGGCACTGCTGGGTCTTGTTGAACTGCGATTCGCAGCGCAGCGGCGCAATGGGATCGCTGCCGTAATCCTGGGCGGCCACCGTGGTGGCGGCCAGCAGCAGGGCCAGGGTGGGGAGGGCAATCGGCAGCAGCAGGCGATGGGTCATGGGGGGCCTCGGCAGGGGAACGGGCCGCAAGAATGGACCAGCCCGGGGCCATCGGAACGGATCGTTCCGGCGTTGGCTCAGTGGGGATTTAGTAGTGTGCACCGGCCCATGCAGAGCCTTACATCCCTTATCATCGCGGCACATCCGATCGCATCGGCTTACACCTTCTTACATCTCTCCCACGCTTGCCGGCCCAGCCTGTGGCTGCCGTCACTGGCGTGCAGCCGGCGTGTGGAGGAGGATGCGCGGACCACGACGACCACAGGGGGTTGCGTTGATCAGCAGTACCGTCATTCATCGCTCGGCTGGCGCAGAGGCCGGGCAGGTGCGTGTCCTGGACACCACGTTCAAGGGCAAGCATGTGTTCATTGCGTGGGGCCTGCGCGGGCCGGAACTGACCCGCAGCGCAGACCCGGCCGCCACCGTGGCTGCGCGCAAGGCGCTGCATGCCGTGGCCGGCCACAGCGAGGGGCCGCGCAGCCCGGAAGTGTTCATCGCCAACCAGTCGGCGGTGGCGATCACCGTCTATCGGCTGCTGACCGAAGCGCGTTCGGGCGATGCCATCTTCTTCCTGTGTGATTCGCAGGCCGTGGTCGACTGGTTGATCACCGCACTGGAAGTGCAGGGCGAAGACTGACAGCGCGCAGGGTCAGGCCAGTGCCGCATCCACCGCCGCCAGGGCGTGCAGGGTGGTGGTGTCGAACAGCGGCACCGGGCTGTCCTCGGCGCGGACCAGCAACATGATTTCGGTACAGCCGAGGATGATCGCTTCGGCGCCGCGTGCAACCAGGCGCGCGATCACGCCGGCGTATGCCTGCCGCGAATGCTCGCTGACCACGCCGCAGATCAGCTCCTGGTAGATGATGTCGTGCACGCTGCGGCGATCATCGGCCTCCGGAACCAGTACCTCCAGCCCGAAGCGGTCCTGCAGCCGGTCGCGGTAGAACGCCTGCTCCATGGTGAAGGCGGTGCCGAGCAGTCCCACCTTGCGGATGCCGGCCTGCAGGATCGCCGCGGCGGTCGGGTCGGCGATATGCAGCAGGGGCAGCGGGCATCCGGCTTCGATCCGGCCGGCCAGCGCGTGCATGGTGTTGGTGCAGATCACCAGCAGCTCGGCGCCACCGGCCTGCAGCCGCCGTGCAGCATCCAGCATGTGGTTGCCCAGCAGATCCCATTGGCCGTCGTGCTGCAGCTGCTTGATGCCGGCGAAATCCACCGACCACAGCAGCAGTTGCGCCGAATGTGCGCCACCGAGGCGATGCCGCACCGCCTCGTTGATGAGCCGGTAGTACTGCGCCGAGCTTTCCCAGCTCATGCCGCCGATCAGGCCAAGGGTCTTCATGCACTGCTCCAAGCCAGAGACGGCCATTGCAGCACAGATGGCAGTGGCGCTGCCGTGCACGGGCGCCGGCATCTGTAACCGTCGCATCCACCGCCCGCTGTATGTGCCGCGTCCTGCATGGGTGCCCTATGCTGGTGCCGTCTTCTGAAGTGGAAACCGGCATGGCCCTGCATACCTGGTGGTGGTTCCTGGCCACGGTCTTCGTGCTGTGCGGGACGCCCGGGCCGAACATGCTGCACATCCTCGGGCGCAGCGTCGGGCTGGGGTTCCGTGGCAGCGTGCCGGCCATGGCCGGCTGCCTGCTGGCGATGCTGCTGGTGCTGGCCGCATCCGCTGCGGGCCTGAGCGCGTTGCTGCACTCCTCGCCGATGCTGTTCGAAGTGCTGCGCTATCTCGGTGTGGCCTACCTGGCCTGGCTTGGCATCAAGGCGTGGCGTGACAGTTGCCGCCCGGCACCCGCGGTGGCCGATGCTGCCGAGGTCACACTGGCGCCGGTACATGGCGCAGCGACGGTATTCCGTGGCGGCCTGTGGGTTGGCTTGAGCAACCCCAAGCTGTTGTTGTTCGCCGCGGCGTTCCTGCCGCAGTTCGTTGATCCGTCGCGTAGCCAGGCCGTGCAGTACAGCGTGCTGGTGGCGACCTTCGCGGCCTGCGAACTGTTCTGGTACGTGATGTACGCCGCCGGTGGCCACGGCCTGCGTCGTTGGCTTGCAAAGCCATTCGCACGGCGCTGGTTCGAGCGGCTGGTGGGAAGCGTGTTCCTGGCCTTCGCGGTGGCGCTGCTGCGCTTCCGGCCGCGCTGATTCACGCCGCACACGCGGCCTTTTCACGATTGCCGCATCGGCTGCGGCCTAGCCTGATCACACCGTTTGCGTTCCCTGCGGGGTAAGGACTGACATGATCAAGTGGGCCATCATTTTCGCCATCATCGGCATCATCGCCGGCGTGCTGGGCTTCGGCGGCATCGCCGGTGCCGCTGTGGGCATCGCCAAATTCCTGTTCTGGGCCGGCATCATCATTGCCGTGGTGCTGTTCCTGATCGGCATGAGCGTGGCGAAGAAGGTCAGCTAGCACCTGTCGCGCAGCAGCGTGTTCAGTGCGCGCTGCTGCGCGAGAACAGGTTGATCACCAGCACGCCGGCGCAGATCAGCGCGATGCCGGCCAGCGCAGCTGCATCCAGCCGCTGCTTGAACACCACCAGGCCGATCAGCGAGATCAGCACGATGCCGACGCCGGACCAGATCGCATAGGCGATGCCGGTCGGCACCGACTTCATGGTGACCGACAGCAGGTAGAAGCACAGCCCGTAGCCGACCAGTGCGCCCAGTGTCGGCCACAGCCGGCTCATGCCGTCCGAGGCCTTCAGCAGCGACGTGGCAATCACTTCCAGCAAGATGGCGGCGGCCAGGTAGATATAGGGGTTCATCGCGGGCTCCGGGTCACTGCGGGTCGCACAGCTTGAGGGCCTGCTCGGCCATCGCCAGCGCATTGAGGCGCTCTGCTTCGTCCAGCGGCCGACCATAGGCGGTGGCCCAATAGCCATCGGCCGCGCAGCGTGCCGCGTACAGGCGCGGATCGCCGGCTTCGCCGGGGAACTCGGCCAGCATCGCGCGCTTCCAGTCGCGCCAGTGCGCCAGCAGGGCCGGCTCCATCAGGTTGCCCAGGGTCAGGCCGATGTCGTTGTCCTGTTCCTGCTGCAGCAGGTGCTCGAAGTTGGCCCGCACATAGGCGCGGCTGAAGCAGCCGTGGCCGGGCGTGCCGTCCTGCAGGAGCGCGCGCACACGCGCCTCGAATTCGCCGATGAGTGCGCCGATGGCTTCATCGACCAGTGCCTGCTTGCTGCTGAAATGGTGGAACAACGCGCCCTTGCTGACCCCGGCCACGCGCGCGACATCCTGCACGGTCAGTGCCGCCAGCCCGTGCTGGCCAATCACGGCAATGGTGGCGTGCAGCAATGACTGGCGCACGCTGTCGGGCGCTTTGCGCCGCGAGCGGGGAGGGGGGGAGGACATGATGGGAAGAAACCGACTGGACGGTATGATTGTAGCGCAGCCGGATCGCGTCACCGGCGCGACCATCGGCCACCGCCCGGTGGGAGCCGGATCAATCGTCGATGCGTGCGAAACGCGCCTGCGGGCCGTGTTTGCCTGGGATCTGCTCGACGAACATCGGGTAGGGGCGTACCCACAGGCCACCTTCGCCGTAGAGTGCGCGGTACAGCACCAATGGTTCCAGCGTCTCGCTGCTGCGGACGATGTCGATCACTTCGTATTCGCCGCCCTTGAAGTGGCGATACCGGCCACGGGCGAGGTCGGGCAGGGGACTCAGCTCAGCCATGACGGGTCGTGCTCACTTGCGCGCCGGGCTGGCGGGCGTGGCGCAGTACGCGTCGATCGCCTCGGCGCTGTTGGCCAGGCCGTGTGCCTGTGCCAGCTCCCAGGGCCGCTCGCAGCGCTGGCTGTGCTCGCACCACTGGTAGCCGGCCGAGCCGATGCAGCCGTGCGCGTCGCGATCGCCGCCTACCTTGGGCATGGTGGTCGAAGGCTTGCCGTCGGCACGCGGGGCTGCATTGTCCGGGCTCGCGCATGCGGCCAGAACCAGCAGCGCTGGAATCAGAAGAAGCACCTTCATGCGCGAGCTCCGTGCGTAAAGCAACATTTTCTGTCGCAAATAGCCCGTCAGCAAGCGCTCAATGCACGGCGGCGCGGACCAACTCTTCGATCAGAATCAGATAGCTGGCCACGAAATAGAACTTCAGCAACGTCGAACGCTGGTGCGAGAAGAAGGTGCGCATGTGGAAGGGGCCCCTGTTGATGATGGTAGTGTGAAGCCCAGCTGACTCCGTGACAAGGATCACGGAATGAACGAGCTAAACGGACTCAGGGATGTGATGAGGGTGGGGTTCTGACGCACTGGCGCGGACTTTTCGTACTTTTCTGATGGGACCACCCTGATGGCATGGCTAGGGTGACGGCATCAGCAGAGGCTGGTGCCCCCTGCGCCTATCCCAGAAGGAGCGTCCCATGGTCATTACCGTCAAGTGCAGTGCCGCGCAGTGGTCCCTGTTGGATCCGGCCGCAGGCGTCGCCGAAGCATTCAACTCCGGGGCCGCAGCGTTCGATGCCGCGGTTGGCCTGGCCAGCGCCCACCATCGCCGGACCGGCCAGGGCAGCACGGTGCGCGTGGAGGCGCTGGGCAGCAGCGTGGATGCCGTGCATTTAGAGGCGATGGCAACCGCCTCGGGGCCGGTTACCGGCCTGCGTCCTGCGCCGGTGGCGTAACGCCGGAGGATCCCCCGCGCAGTGCCTGGCTTACGACATGGCACAGCCACGATGGATTCACCGTTTTGGCATAGACATGACCGATCTGTGCCGGCAGGGCGCGATCCTGCAGTACGCGCAAGGGCTGTTGGGCCAGCACGAGGATGAGCAGATCCCCGCGCAGGCAGCAGATGCGGCGCAGCAGGGGCATGCCGTCGGCCTGGCCCACAGTCGGCATGCAGGGATCGATGATCAGTACGTTGCAGCGCGGGCTGGCGATCTGGGTCAGAACCTCTGCGGGCGAGCGCGCTTCGCCGAGGGTTCTGCCGTCCAGATGGGGCCGGAGTCTGCGTATCAGTTCGCGTCGGATCCAGGGGTTTGCATCGGCGATGACGAGGGAGGGGAGGGGGGACGGCCGGCTTTCGCAGGCGCCACTGCCTGACTGGAGCGGCAAAGCGTGAACAGCTTGAAGTATCTGCATGGCAGGCTATGGATTGCCGGGGCCACAGCCTTTGGGCAGGAGGTCGTAATAGGGGATGGCAGTCCAGCAGCGCCATTCATGGCTGCCCGAATCCCTGATCAGCATCAGGTTGTTTCGCCATGTCCCAACGTTGTAGCCGGTATCGAACCGCAGCAGGCAATCGATTTCCAGGTCGCCATCTGGACCAATTCTCGTCGTGATGGTTTCACAGCGCTCGCTGCTCTCCGGCAGGCCCAGCTTGCGGTTGTCTGATCCAAGGAGATCACCTCCTTCGGCCAACCACGCCTCCACTCCCGTCTTCCCACCGGCCAGTTCGGCCAACGCCGCCGCCAGCTTGGCTTTGGTAGAGAACTTCTTGTATTGCGGAACTGCGATCAGGGAAAGAACTGCAATGATGGCTACGACCACCATGAGTTCGACCAGAGAAAACCCTCGTTGCCGATGTGTACGCCTCACCGCGTGGCCGGCCCTTGAGATTTTCTTTTTCATAGGATCCTCCATGAGGAAATCAACTTTGAATCGCGGCCGGCGCACACAATGGGAGAGACGCGCGCAACTGGATACAGGCCCGGCGATCTATGTAGGGGCTTACGCGTGCGATCAGTTCATGCAGGCCTGGGGAAGGAGGCTCCGGTCCGGAATGTCGCCCTTGCAGAGCCAGGCTCCCTGCCAGTCGCGATCCAGGGTCAGGCTGCCACTGCCGATTGCAGCGTCGCTCTTGAGCTCGCAGTTGATGCTCGTAGCTCCATTCGTGACATCGCTTGTCACCGTAATCCAGGTACAGCGGGAGCTTGACTCGGGCAAGCCAATCGATTCCGGCGAGGAGTGATTCAACGCCGACTTTTCCACCGGCGACTTCTGCGAGGGCAGCGGCCAGCTTTGCCTTGGCCGAGAACCGCTGATACTGCGGCAGGGCAATCATCCCCAGAATACCGATGATCGCCACCACCACCATGAGTTCAATAAGGGAAAAGCCCTTCTGCCGGGATGCGCATTTGCCTGCGTGGCGTGTACGGCCGATTTCGGTATTCATGATAATCCTCTGTGGCGTGGTGGTTTCGTTGGTCTGGCCCCGAAACAAGCATTCGTGGCGCAGTCATAGGAAATCACGTGCACGGCAGTGGGTATATTCAAGAACTGGTAAAGTTGAACGTGTTGAATGGCAGCGCGACTGTTTTGCGAATAATCAGAAAGTGCGCCGCAATTGCGTTGGGCATGGCACAGGCGCTGCCTGCACATCGGCCATGCCCGCATTGCATCGCCATTCTCCGGCAGGGGTTCGCCACCATTGCAGGCGGCCGTCCTGGCGCAGATCACAGGTCAGCACTGCGCGGCCGGTGTCGGGGAGCGCGGCGCGCAGGTGCGCGCAATGCGCGGCGCTGGCAGGCAGACCCAGATGCTGGTCGGTCACGGTGAGATCACCTTTGGCGTAACTGCTTTCCACGGCGGCGATGGCGCCGCCCAGCACGCTGGCCGCGTCGCGCGGCCGGGTGCGGCCGGTAGCGTCATCTGCCGAGGGCGCGCACAACAGCAGCGCGTAGACGGCTGTCAGTCCGGCGACGATGCAGACCGACACCCAGGGCCGGTAGTGGCGGGGGCGACGTGCCGCCTGTGTGGTTGATCGAGGGCGCATGGAGGGCGGCTCCCGTTGTCGAGAAGGGCGCGCGGTGCAACCACAGGCCGGGGCCGCTCTCCCCAGAGCAGCCCCGGCATTCGCATCCCCTGGCTATCGTTGTCGTGCGCTACAGCGCCAGCGAGGTTTCCACGTCCAGCACCATGCGCCGGGCGAGAGCAAGATTGGCCTTCTGCCGATCCAGTACCACATAGAAGAACAGGCCCTTCTTGGCCGACACCGGGCGCAGCACGTGGTACGCACGACCCAGGGTGATCAGCACGTCCTCGATGCTGTCGTTGAGCTTCAGCGCTTCGGCCGCTTTCATCTTGGCGCGCAGCACCTCGGTGTTTCCAGCGGCCGCCAGTTCCATGTCCACGCCTGAGCCGGCTTCACCGAGCAGCATGCCGCTTTCGTAGTCGACCAGGGCAACGGCTTGTGCGCCGTTGATCTGCATGAGTGTGTCCAGGCATTTGTTGATGGCGATATTCATTTCAGTGGTCCGTTGCGGGTGTGAAGAGTTGAAGAGCCGTCTGATCAGTGAGAGGGGCATGCATCAGTTCGGGTTGTCGGTCAGGGCACGTACGCACTGCTTGGCATGCCACAGCACGTTGCCGATGACACAGCTGTGGTCGCATGCGGTCATCAATAGGCGGGGCTGTGCTCCGGGAATGGCAAGCATCAGAACCTTGCCGTTGGCGGCATCGAGGATGAGTGTGTCGAGTTCACCAAAGTGCAGTTCGCGACCCAGCGCACTGGCCAGGCCGAGCATCGAGCTGGTCATCGCGGCCAGGCGGTCGGCGACATGGCCCTTCGGGCCGGCCTGGGCCAGTGCGAAACCATCAGTGCTGGCAACGACGAGCGCCTGGATGCCGGTGACATCGTGTACCAGCGCGTCGAGTGCCGATGTGCGGTCAATGTCATTCATGGGCGGCCGCCGTGGCATTGCATTCGATCTGGCTCATCAGCAGGTCCATCGCCATGATGGCCTGCGCCATGTCGCGTGGATCCAGCGGCAATGCCGGCAGGTGTGGCGCATGGTCCTGCAACCAGTCCTGCCAGTGCGGCTGTACCGGATCATCGGTGCTGCCGCATCGGGTGAAACCGATGACCACGGGCAGGCCCGGCGCGTTGTCTGCGATGGCCTTCAGGTGCTGCCCCGCCAGCGTACTGTCCTTGCTGGCGCTGCCATCGATCAGGACGATGGCACCTTCTGCACCGGCCAGCAGGATCGGCCAGATGTAAGAGAAACGTTCCTGTCCGGGCGATCCATACAGGCGCAGGCGGTCGCCACCCGGCAGGTCGATGTCGCCATAGTCCATGGCTACGGTGGTGTACTGCTTGCCCACGGCAGGGTCGGTATTGCGGGCCTCGGTCACTACGGCCTTGCCCCGGGTCAGGGTCTGCACGAGGGTGGACTTGCCCGCGCCGAGTGGGCCCATCACTACGATCTTGTGCTCACGCACGGTCATGCACTCCAGCGGATGCGAAGTTGTCGCCACAGGTTGACGAGGCCGTCGGCGGGCGAGGGGCGCACAGGTGCGTCCTCGCCCACGACGGGAAAGGCATAGGCGGTGAGGAACGCTGCGTTGAAGAACGACTGCACGGTTTGGCGTGGCAGATCGAGGATGTCGCAGCATGCGCGCACGGACGCGCCCTGCTTGATCAGCAGCGCGCACAGTCGGAAGTGATCGGGACGATGGGCCAGGATGCGGAAGTCTGGCCAACGCCGCAGGCGCAACTTCGTGTCGTCGTGCAGGGGCGGGATTGGCACGCCGTGCCCGTCCGTGACCAGGCCAACGTTCCACAGCGTCAGGCGCAGCGGAACATTGCTGCACACCGTCGCACGCTGCACGAAAACCTCCTGTGTCACCGGTACCAGGCTCAGTCGAGGGTCTGCGTCGCCCAGTAGTCTCTGCAGCAGTGTCAGCGTGATCGGCGCGGGTGCGGTGGTCATCATCCGGTCGTTCCTGGCGTCCAGCCAGCACACGGTGGCCCCGTCGTGAATGATCGCGGCATGGGCAGGCCGCCGCGACGGCGTGCTGTCGCTCGCCAGATGCAGTCGCAACTGCTGTACGAACGGCAATGCGGCAGTTGGCAATGCGGCCGGCGCCAGTGGCTCTGCTTCAAAGGGCTCTTGCAGATCCTCAAACGATTGACGACGGAATCGGACCATGGGGTGTCCAGTGCAGCGAGTGATCGGAGGTGACTTTGTAAGCGGCCTTTCCGGATTTATGGAATGAAACTATTGGGAAAGTTTATGCGTGGGGTGTGTTTGTGGTCGCGAATGCAAATAATGGAAAACAAGCTGGCTATTCTGCTTGAATGAAATTAATTGCAGTGGGTAATTGTCAAGTTGACGTTGCCCGGAATGATTACTAGGGTTTTCGCTGCGCATTGCAGCGTGACTATTTACGGGTAATCAGCATGCTCACTCGAATTGCCATCGCGGACGACCATCCCTTGGTCCTGCTTGGCACGCGCATCGTGATCGAGGCCGGTGGGCAGCATCGCGTGGTGGCGGAGGCGCGATGTGCAGAAAGCCTGCTGGCCATCCTGGCCGAAGAGCCGGTGGATCTGGTGGTGACTGATTTTTCGATGCCGGATGTCGGCCGCTCGGACGGCCAGGCGATGCTGCAGGCGTTGAGTCGCAATTACCCCAAGGTGCCGGTGATCCTGGTCACGATGGTCACCAACGCCACTACCTTGAACATGGCAATGCGTACCGGTGTGCGCGGACTGGTGTGGAAGTGCAGTTGCGTGGATGGCACCCGCAAGGCGGTCGATACCGTGTTGAGCGGGGGGATCTACCTGGACCCCCAGTTGGCGCACTGCCTGCAGGAGGGTGGGCGTGAGCGATCGCTTTCGGTGTTGTCGCCCAAGGAGCTGGAAGTTCTGCGGCTGTATGTGTCGGGGCCTTCGATCACAGAGATCGCCGGGCAGCTGCGGCGCACCGTCAGTACCATCAGCCGGCAACGCATTTCGGCGATGAGGAAACTGGGCATCAGCAATGATGCCGAGCTGTTCGCCTATGCGTTCGAGGAACGCCTGGGTAATGCCGGTGGCATGGCCAGTGGGGCAGCAAACGGGGGGCCATGAGCTCACGGCGGTCCAGTCAGGTCCGGTTGCGTTGTTTGAATGGGGAAAAACTGCCGTTGCGCTCCCCTCTGTGCGCCGGGCCGTGAATCCCGGATGCTTGCGCCATCGTATTCATCTGGAGATTTCGATGGGCAAGGCACTCACTTGGCGCACCCTGGCCTGCACCCTGTTGCCGATGCTGGCGGCGGCCGGCGGCGCCCAGGCGCAGAGCTATGGCTACGGCTATGACGACGACCGCTATGGTGGCCGCGATGGCAGTGGCATCGTGCGCTGCGAGTCGGTCAAGAACCGCAGCAATGAGTGCCGCCTGGACGGCCGCGCGCGGTTGATCCGCCAGTTGTCCGGTTCGCCCTGTGTGGAAGGTGAGACCTGGGGCCAGTCGCGCAACGGCGTCTGGGTCACACAGGGGTGCCGTGCCGAATTCGTCGGTGAATACCGCCGCGGTGGCGGCTGGGGTGGCAATGGTGGCGGCTGGGGCAATGGCAATGGCAACGGATGGGGCGGCGGCGATGTGGTCACCTGCCATTCCAATGGACATCGGCAGGAGTACTGCGATGCGCGCATCCGCCGGGGTGTGCGCCTGATCCGCCAGGACTCACGCAGCGCCTGCATCGAAGGCCAGAGCTGGGGCTGGGATCGCCGCGGCATCTGGGTGAGTGATGGCTGCCGGGCGCAGTTCCAGGTGAACTGAGCTTTACGGGTTCAGCCCATGAAAATCAGAATAATCTGATACAGCTCACATTTTGAACGCCGTATTGTCTGCGATCAGGGCACGTTGCGTGCTCTGAATTCCAGCGGTGCCGTGTGCCATGACCGGCATGGGCATCCCGCCGCCATCGATACGCTGCCTCAAGGAGTGAGCTGCATGTTGATCCGCCTGCAATGCGAACAGCGCCAGTGGCGCGTGCTGCATCCGGACCGGCCGGAGCCGATCGAGTTCCGCGATGGCGCCCGCGCCTACGACTTCGCCGAGACCCTGGCCCGCCTGCACTTTGTCGACACCGGTCAGCGTGCGGCCGTGCGCGTGGAAGCCAGCGGCGCATTCGTCGAAGCGGTCAGTTACGGCTGAGCGCGGGTGCCTGCCAAGGCAGGCACCCGGAATTCCATCATCCACGCATGGCGTGGATCTACGCGTTGCGAGCCTGGAGGGTGCGGACGCTGTCCGCGCCCATTGCGCCCTGTGTGGATCTACCGGGTGGTGATCGGCCTCAGCCTGCCGCGCTGAGCGGCGGGGTACCTGCGGCGAGCTGCGGCCAGCGCTTGAGCACAGCAGCGCGGATGCCGGCGGCGTCGATGCCGGCTTCGGCCAGCAGGTCTTCGCGGCTGGCATGGTGCTGGTAGCTGTCGGGCAGCCCCAGGTGCAGGATCGGACGCAGCACGCCTTCGGCATTGAGCAGTTCACCAACACCGGAGCCGGCGCCACCGGCCACCACGTTGTCTTCGATCGTCACCAGGCCCTCATGCTGGGCGGCGACAGCCAGCACCAGCTCGCGGTCCAGCGGCTTGATGAAACGCATGTTGACCACGCTCAGGCCCAGTTCGCGGCCGACCTGCTCGGCGGCGGCCACGGTGCTGCCGAAGGCGAGCAGGGCAATGCGGCTGCCCTGCAGGCGCAGTTCGCCCTTGCCGATCGGCAGGGTCGACAGGTCGGTGCCGGCTGCAACGCCGGTGCCGGTGCCGCGCGGGTAGCGCACGGCGGCCGGGCCCGGGTGCTGCAGGCCGGTGCTTAGCATCTGCCGGCACTCGGCTTCGTTGGACGGTGCCATCACCACCAGGTTCGGCACGCAGCGCAGGAAGCTCAGGTCGAGGTTGCCGGCGTGGGTCGCACCGTCCGGGCCGACCACGCCGGCGCGGTCGATCGCGAACAGCACGTCCAGGTCCTGGATGGCCACGTCATGTACCAGCTGGTCGTACGCGCGCTGCAGGAAGGTCGAGTAGATCGCCACCACCGGCTTGCCACCCTGTGTGGCCATGCCGGCGGCGAGGGTGACCGCATGCTGTTCGGCAATCGCCACGTCGAAATAGCGCTGCGGGTATTCCTTGCTGAAACGCACCAGGCCGGAGCCTTCGCGCATCGCCGGGGTGATGCCGTACAGGCGCGGCTCGGCGGCGGCGGCATCGCACAGCCAGTCGCTGAATACATCGGTGTAGGTCGGCTTCTTGGCCCCGGCCTTGGCCACCAGGCCCTTGTCCGGATCGAACGGGCCCACGGCGTGGTAACCGATCTGGTCGCCCTCGGCCGGCTCGTAACCCTTGCCCTTGGTGGTCATCACATGCAGCAGCTTCGGGCCCTTGGAGGCGCGCAGCGTCTTCAGCGTGGACAGCAGGGCGGGCATGTCGTGGCCGTCGATCGGGCCGGTGTAGTGGAAGCCCATTTCCTCAAACATCGTGGAAGGCACGAACATGCCCTTCCAGTGTTCTTCCCAGCGTTTCACGAAGCGTGCCGGATTGTTCTTCTTGTCACCGAGAATCTTCTTGCCGCCTTCGCGCAGCGCGTTGAGCGTGCGGCTGCCGGTGGCGCGGCCCAGCATCTTGGTCAGGCCGCCCACGGCCTCGGAGATCGACATGTTGTTGTCGTTGAGGATCACCAGCAGGTTCGGCTCCGGCTCCATGCCGCCAGCGTGCATCAGCGCTTCGAACGCCATGCCGGCGGTCATCGCGCCGTCACCGATCACCGCCACGATCTTGCGGTCGTCGCCTTCGGACTGGCGGGCGATGGCCATGCCCAGTGCGGCCGAGATCGAGGTCGAGGAGTGGCCGACACCAAAAGTGTCGTACTCGCTTTCCTCGCGCTTCGGGAACGGCGCGATGCCGTCCTTCTGCTTGACGGTGTGGATCTCGTCGCGGCGGCCGGTCAGGATCTTGTGCGGGTAAGTCTGATGGCCGACGTCCCAGACCAGCTGGTCGTGCGGTGTCTGGTACAGGTAGTGCAGGGCCACGGTGAGCTCGATCACGCCCAGGCCGGCGGCGAAGTGGCCGCCACTCTTGCCCACCGATTCAATGAGGTAGGCGCGCAGTTCGTCGGCAACCGCCCTCAATTCGGATTCGTCGAACGTGCGCAGGTCATCCGGCGTCTGGATGCGCGCGAGGCGGGGATAGCGGGCAGAGTCGATCATCATGTTCGCACTTTTTCTGAACGCCCATTTTCGCCCTCAAACGGGGGTGGGGCAAGCAAACGCCGCCGTCCGTGACAGGACGGTGAGGGTTGCATTTTCAGGCGTTCAGGTGCTCAGTTTCGAGCGCTTGGGCAATTGCGCCTTCAGGAAGGCCATCTGGTCGGCCAGGATGTTGCGGTTGGACAGGATCAGGTGCTCGATCCAGCTGGGCCGGTAGGGCACTGCCAGCAGGGGCATGCCGGCCTGCTGCGGGGTGCGGTCGCTCTTGCGCGAATTGCAGTGGAAGCAGGCGGTGACCACGTTTTCCCAGCAGTCCAGGCCGCCCTTGGACAGCGGCATGACGTGATCGCGGGTGAGCGTGGGGCGGCTGAACTGCTGGCCGCAGTACATGCACAGATGGGCGTCGCGGGCGAAAAGGGCCTGGTTGGTCAGGTTCGGCGTCGGGTCGATCGCACGGGAGCGGGCGTGGCCGCGGGCGGCGATGATCGGGTGCAGGTCCATGCCGCTCTGCAGGCCGCTGAAGCGGTTGGTGCCGCCGTGGATGTGCAGGCAGGGGTCGCCGAGCGTCCAGGCCACCGCCTCGCGGGCGTAGAGGCAGGCCGCATCCTGCCAGGTGATCCAGTCCAGTACGCGTCCGTGGGCATCAAGCGAGAGCAGCCGGACCGAACCGGGGCGATGCAGCGTCGTGGCGTTGGGCGATGCTTCGGCGCCCGGAGCAGAAAACGGAGCTCCGGCTTCGATCAGACCCAAGCGTGTAGTGTCTGTCTCCATCGGGAGAACAGCTTATACCTGAATCATTGCGATTTGGGTATCGCCCGGAGGGCGAAACCCAAATCGCAATGATTCAGGTCCGCGCATTCCTCCTATCCCCCGCACCTGTCGGTGCGCCCCCCTTAACAAAGGGGGGCTTTTCCCCAGATGGATTTCGGTGGTTTCCATCCACGCGTGGCGTGGATCTACGCAGATCGCGGGGAACTGTCAGAGGCGGGGCGGTGTGGGTTGGCAGGACCGTTGGCGCCATGGAGGGCGCCATCGAGCCCCCAGGGGTGAGGGCGCTTTGCTTGCGAAGCACTGCTTCGCAAGCGCCCGAAGGCACAGTCGCCAGCGGCTGGGCCGGACCGCGGAGCGGGGTTTACGGCGTGTCCTGCCAGCCCACACCGCCCCGCCATCCACCGGGATCCAGCTGTTGCTATTGCGGTTGCCGGCCAGCGGCCGGCACTACCGCGGGTGCCGGGCGAAGCCCGGCTCAGGCGCCGAAGCGCTCGTCGTCCATGGCCATCAGCGGCGCGGCGCCGGCCTGGATCGCGGCGGCGTGGCTGAGGGTGCGCGGCAGCACGCGGGCGAAGTAGAACCGTGCGGTCTCGCGCTTGCCCTGGGCGAAGGCGGCGCCGTGCGCGCTGGCATCGGCGGCGGCCACGCTGCGGGCCCACCAGTAGGCCAGCACGACGTAACCCGAATAGAACAGGTAGTCGTAGCTGGCCGCGCCCAGTTCGTCGGGATTGGCGGCCGCGCGCTGCAGCACGTCCATCGTCAGCTTGCCCCATTCGGCGGCCTTGGCGCGCAGCGGGCCGATGAACTCGGCCAGCGCTTCGTTGCCCTCGTGTTCCTTGGCGAAGGCTTCGATCTCGGCCAGCATCAGCTTCAGGCCGGCGCCCTGGCTTGATGCGGTCTTGCGGCCGATCAGGTCCAGCGCCTGGATGCCGGTGGTGCCTTCATACAGCGTGGTGATGCGTGCATCGCGGGCCAGCTGCTCCATGCCGTGCTCGCGGATGTAGCCGTGGCCGCCGAAGCACTGCAGGGCGTTGTAGGTGTTCTCGATGCCCCATTCGGTCTGGCAGGCCTTGGAGATCGGGGTCAGGAAGCTCACCAGGGTGTCGGCGCGCTCGCGCTCGGCGGCATCCTGGGCGTGGTGGGCGATGTCGATCAGGGTGGCGGCATGCAGCGCCAGCAGGCGGCTGCCTTCGACCAGCGACTTCACGGTCAGCAGCATGCGACGCACGTCCGGGTGGACCAGGATCGGGTCGGCCGGCTTGTCCGGGAACCTGGCGCCGCTCAGGGCGCGCGACTGCAGGCGCTCACGGCTGTACTTCAGTGCGTTCTGGTAAGCGCGCTCGGACAGGCCGATGCCCTGCAGGCCGACACCCAGGCGCGCGGTGTTCATCATGGTGAACATGGCCTGCAGGCCCTTGTGCGGCTGGCCGACCAGGTAACCCTGCGCACCATCGAAGTTCATCACGCAGGTGACCGACCCCTTGATGCCCATCTTGTGTTCGATCGAGCCACAGCGCAGTGCATTGCGCTCGCCGACGTTGCCATCGCGGTCGACCTTGAACTTCGGGGTGACGAACAGCGAGATGCCCTTGGCGCCCGGAGGGGCGTCGGGCAGCTTGGCCAGCACCAGGTGCACGATGTTCCCGGTCAGGTCGTGCTCGCCGGCGGTGATGAAGATCTTGGTGCCGGTGATCGAGTAGCTGCCGTCGGCGTTCGGCTCGGCCTTGGTCTTGAGCAGGCCCAGGTCGGTGCCGCAGTGCGGCTCGGTCAGGCACATGGTGCCGGTCCAGCGGCCCTCGATCAGCGGCTTGAGGAAAGCCTCGTGCTGCCAGGCCTCGCCGTGCTGCTTCAGCGCTTCGATGGCGCCATGCGAGAGCAGCGGGAAGTTGCCCCATGCCAGGTTGGCGGCGTTGATCATTTCGTTGAGCGGCACGCCCAGGGTGTGCGGCAGGCCCTGGCCGCCCAGCTCCGGCGAGGCGGTCAGGCCGGTCCAGCCGCCATCGACGAACTGGTCGTAGGCCTGCTTGAAGCCGGGCGGGGTGGTCACTTCGCCGGTGGCCTGGTCGAGCACGCAGCCGATCTCGTCGCCGACGCTGTTGAGCGGGGCCAGCACGGCGGCGCTGAAGCGGCCGGCTTCTTCCAGCACGGCATCGACCACGTCGGCGGTGGCGTCGGTGAAGCCCAGGCGGGCGAACAGGGGTTCGACCTTGAGCACGTCGTGCAGGGCGAAACGGAGGTCGGAAAGCGGGGCGGTGTAGCTGCTCATCGGTACGTCTCGATTTGATCAGGGCAGAGGGGAGCGGCGCCGGGCGCCGCGACGAAAGGCGGGTTCAGCGCAGCACGCCGGGCAGGCCGGGGGCCTGGTTGAGGGTGCTGCGGCTGCTGATGTCGAAGCTGCGCTGCTTCTTTTCCTGCGGCGTGGCCGCCACCGTTCCCTTCAGGGCGTAGGCCAGGGTGCGGTTGCTGGCCAGCGCGTCGGCCACCACCAGGCGCGCGGTCGAGCTGGGCACGAGGTCGACATTGATGACGTCGGCGGAGGTGCCGCCGATGGAGATGCCGGGCTTGACCTGCAGGGTGCCGGCATCGCTGTCGCCGACGGTCAGCGCCAATGAGACATCATCGAAGGTCATCGGCATCGAGCTGAAGTTCTGCAGGCGCAGGGCCACGGTCCAGTTGCCGTCGGCACGCACGGTCAGCTGCTGCAGGCTGGCCGCCGGTTCCGAAACACGCTTGACGATGCCGTTGCCGCAGGCAACAAGGGCGAGGGTGCACAGGACGATCAAGGCGGTACGGAAGCGGTGGAGCATGGGCGCAAGTCCTCTGGAGGGGGTGCGTTGGGGTAAGCATACTACGGCGTATGGTTTTATGGATCGCCCGGGGCGACCCGTCCGCAGAGGGTAGCGCGTGAAGATGGCGGTCGGGCATGCACAACGCCGGATGGCGCGCGCACGATGCGCCGGATGCGAAGCGGTTCAGTCGGCCGCGGGATCGCGCAGCGGGGCCATCAGGCGCAGTGGCCCGAGGTCGTACCCCATCGACTCGGCCTTGGCTTTCAACTGTTCGAACCGATCGCGCTCCATCTCCGGCAGGCGCGAGAGGATCCACAGATACTTGCGGCCGGGTTCGCCGACCAGGGCCCATTGATAGTCCGGGTCCAGCGCCAGCACCCAGTAGTCGGCCCAGACCAGGGGCGCCCAGCTCAGCCAGTCGGGGACGAAGCGCACCTGCAGTTGCCCGGGATGGCCGGCCACCGGGCGTGCCACGCCTTCGGCGACCACGCGCTCGCCGTCACCCTTGCGGCAGGCATTGGTGACGCTGATGCGGCCGTCGCGGCGCAGGCCATAGTTGGCGGTGATGTCGCCCACGCACTGCTTCTGGAACGAGACTGGAAGATGCGCGATCTCGTGCCATTGGCCCGCGTAGCGATCAATGTCCAGGTGCTCGACCGCGCGCACCGGTTCAGTGGCGATCACCGGGAAGGCGGCCAGCAGCAGGCAGGCGAGCAGGGCGGGGCGCAGATGCATCGGCAGGCTCCAGGCAGGAGTCTGGAGCGTAGGTGCCGCGGCCCGTGCCGGTGTAAATGTTTCGTCAACCGAGCCACGGTGGTCGCCGCTTGCGCGAAGCGCGAATAAAAAAAAGACCTGCATTTCTGCAGGTCTCTGAAGATGGTGGCCGAAGACGGAATCGAACCGCCGACACGGGGATTTTCAATCCCCTGCTCTACCAACTGAGCTACTCGGCCAAATTGTGTGGCTACCGCGGTGAGTGCGGTTTCCGGAAAAAAAAGACCCGCATTTCTGCAGGCCTTCGAAAGTGGTGGCCGAAGACGGAATCGAACCGCCGACACGGGGATTTTCAATCCCCTGCTCTACCAACTGAGCTACTCGGCCACATGTTTCGTTGCAGCGAGGTCGCTGCCAAGGACGCGTATATTACGGAGGTCGGCTGCCTTCGGCAAGCGTTTTGCCAAGATTTCTTCACATTGCCCTCTGCGCGCTCGCAAGTGCTTGATCCTCCGTTGTGGAGCGGGGCGTGGCCCATCGATTGTCGTCTGCGGTGGAAATCTGCAGGTCGCCGCGTTCGCCAAAGCTGCAAGGGCAAGGGGTGCGCCGGACCCGCGCGGGTCCGGGCAGTGGAACGCTGTTTTCGTGGCCGCCATCGGGGATCGCCGCAGCGTAGTGTCGGCAGTCCTTTCCCGATGCTGGCAACAGCAGAGACCTGGCCATGTCCGATTCCTCCGCCGCGTCCCGCATCGTGCTTGCCTCGCGTCCGCAGGGGGCGCCAAGTGCAGCCAATTTCCGCCTGGAACAGGTTGCGCTGCCGGCACTGGCCGATGGCGAAGTGCTGCTGCGCAACCGCTACCTCTCGTTGGACCCGTACATGCGAGGACGCATGGACGAGGGCCCGTCGTATGCCGCGCCGGTGGCGGTAGGGGCGGTGATGGAAGGCCAGACCGTGGCCGAGGTGCTGCAATCCAAGGCCGAGGGCGTAACCGCAGGCGAGCTGGTGCTGGCGCCGGGGGGCTGGCAGACCCACGCGGTGCTGCCGGCCAAGGCGCTGGGGCGTCGTCTGGATCCGGCCGGGCTGCCGCTCAGTACGGCGCTGGGGGTATATGGCATGCCCGGTTTCACCGCCTATTCCAGCCTGCATGAAATCGCCCGTCTGAAGCCGGGCGAGACGTTGGTGGTAGCCGCCGCGACCGGGCCGGTGGGCGCGACCGTGGCGCAGCTGGCCAAGCTGCAGGGCGCGCGCGTGGTCGCCATCGCCGGTGGCGAGGCCAAGCGTGCCTATCTGCAGACGTTGGGCGTGGACGTGGCGCTGGATCATCGCGTGGCTGATTTTGCGGACCAGCTGCGCGCGGCAGTGCCTGCGGGCATCGACGTGTACTTCGAGAATGTCGGCGGCCATGTGCTGGATGCGGTGCTGCCGCTGCTCAACGACTTCGCCCGCATTCCGGTCTGCGGCACCATCGCTACCTACAACGAGCGGGGCGTCGAGCAGCCTGGCCCGGATCGGCTGCCGTCACTGTTCAGCCAGATCCTGCGCCAGCGCCTGACCGTGCGTGGTTTCATCGTGCACGACTTCAACCACCTGTGGCCGGACTTCGAACGCGAGATGCCGCAGTGGCTGCGCGAGGGCCGCATCCAGTACCGCGAGGATGTGGTGGAAGGTCTGGAGAAGGCGCCGGAGGCGTTCTTCGGGCTGTTGCAGGGGCGCAACTTCGGCAAGCTGGTGGTGAAGCTGGATTGAGTGCTTGGTGGGTGTGCCGACCAAGGTCGGCCACTACCGGAAGCTGGGTGTGCCGACCAAGGTCGGCGGCTATCGGGTGGCGTCAGCCGTTGGCGACCTTTTCCCGGCGCAGCAGTTCGCGCTTGCGCGCAACGCCCCAGGCATAGCCGGACAGGTCACCGTCGCGGCGCACCACGCGGTGGCAGGGCACGGCTACCGCCAATGGATTGCTCGCGCAGGCACGTGCCACCGCACGACTCGAGCGTGGTGCACCGATATGCGCGGCAATATCCGCATACGACGCGGTCTGGCCGCGCGGAATCTGCTGCAGTGCCTCCCATACCCGCTGCTGGAAGGCGGTGCCGCGGATATCCAGCGGCAGTGTGGCGCCTCGCGAGGGATCCTCGACCAGGCCCACCACCTGTGCCACCAGTTGCTCATAGCCGTGGTCGGCACCGACCAGTTCGGCCTGGCGGAAGCGTTGCTGCAGTGACTGCAGCAGCGCCTCCGGATCGTCGCCGAGCAGGATCGCGACCACGCCGGTCCCGCTGCTGGCCACCAGCACGCTGCCCAGTGAGCTTTCGGCAAGCGCGAAGTGGATGACTTCGCCGCGACCACCTGCGCGCCATTGCTTGGGAGTCATGCCCAGCAACTTCGGTGCGTTCTCGTAGAAGCGCCCGCTGGAGCCGAAGCCGGCATCGTGGAAGGCATCGGTGATGCGCTCCTGCTGTTCGAGCCCGGTGCGCAGGCGGTCGGCGCGCAGCGCGGCAGCGTACTGCTTGGGGGTCAGCCCGGTGGCCTGTTTGAACAGGCGATGCAGGCGCGTCGGGCTGCAGCCGGCGATGTCGGCCAGCTCCTGCAGCGAGGGCTCGTCGAGGCTGGCCTGCAGATGGCGGCAGACCCGTTCGACGCGGGCGTCGAGGGCGGTGGTGGCGGTGCTGTCCATGGGCGGATTCTGGCACGTGCCGGTTCTGCGGAAACTCCGTTTCCTGCACCTGGCCGCGAGGCCCGGAAACGGAGTGTTGGTGGGCCGGAGGCGCGGCATCGTGGCGGCCACTCCACAACCGGTACCACTCTCATGCGCCTGAACAACAAGATCGCCCTCATCACCGGTGCCAGCGCCGGCATTGGCCGCGCCAGTGCGCTGCGCTTCGCCGCCGAAGGGGCAAAGCTGGTGCTCAATGCGCGTCGGCCGCAACCGCTGCACGCACTGGCCGAGCAGATCCGTGCCGGCGGCGGCGAGGTGGTGGTGCATGCCGCCGACGTGGCCGAGCCGGGCACGGCACAGGCGTTGGTCGATCTGGCCCAGCAGTCATTCGAAGGCCTGGACATCGCGCTCAACAATGCCGGGATGCTCGGCCCCGGCGTGCCGGCAGCAGAGTTCCCGGCGGATGCGTGGCGCGAGGTGATGGCCACCAATCTCGACGCCGCCTTCCATGCCGCACGCGCGCAGTTGCCGGCATTGCTGGCACGCGGGGGTGGCTCGCTGGTGTTTGTCGGTACCTTTGTCGGCCATACCGTGGGCTTCCCGGGTATGGCCGCCTACGCGTCGAGCAAGGCCGGACTGATCGGCCTGAGCCAGGTGATCGCCGCCGAGTACGGCGCGCGTGGCGTACGCAGCAACGTGCTGCTGCCTGGCGGTACCGATACCGAGATGGGCCGGCAGGCCGCACCCACCGGCGATGCCCGCGACTTCGTGCGCTCGCTGCACGCACTCAAGCGCATGGCCGAGCCGGAGGAGATCGCCAACGCGGCGCTGTTCCTGGCCAGCGATGAAAGCAGTTTCGTTACCGGTACCGCGATGCGTGTTGAAGGTGGAGTGTCGATCACCCGTACCTGAGCGGCGTCATGAGCGCGGCGTGTAGCGGATACCGCTGCTGGCCATGAAGCCTTTCGGGTCGAACCGGGCCCATGCCTCGCCCCACTCGAACCGGGCGCGGCCACCTGCCAGTTTGCGCCCCAGAGCCGTGGCCAAGGTGCGACGCATGAAAGCGACTTCGGCATCGATTGCGACCTGGGTCGGCCAGCCGTCTTCCAGTGTCGCACCCGGCAGATCGACGCCGATCGTCACCATGTCGAGCTGTTGCCCGTGGAAGCACAGGCTGATGCCGGCGGGCGCACCGCCCAGACTGACCCGGTGCAGGCTGAGCCAGTGATAGCCGGTGCCGGCATCGCGCTCGCCATGCATCAGCGTGGCGAAGGCGATGCGCGCCTCCTCCAGTGACAGGGTGGGGCAGATCAACGTCGTCAGGTGGCCGAGCTGGATGCTGCCGTCCGCTGGATCGAGGCGCATTGGCAGCGTACGCGCGGCGTGCTGGGCGGGAGGTGACATCGCGGACTGGCTAGGCATGTTGGTCCGGATTCTGCAGAGCCGTGAGCTGCGGCGGCAAGCGGAACTGCACACGCTGTTCGCGCGGGCCTGACCTGCGGATCACTGCGCAGCCTCTAGCGTGAAGTCCTGATCGGCCTTCGCCGGCACAGGAGACTTCGATGAGCGAGCGCGACAAAGACCCTGGCGATCCGAAACAGGGCGTACAGGAAAGCCGTCAGGACAGGGCGCAGGAGGACGTGGCAAAGCAGCGGCCGGGGCAGCGCGATCAGCAGGTGCGTGATACGCATTCGCGTGGTCCACGCCGCAAGGACGGGGATCAGGAACCTGCCTGACTCGTGATCGATGCAAGAAAAAACCCGCAGATCGCGACGATCGGCGGGTCTTCTTTATGAGTGGTGGAGCCAAGGAGGATCGAACTCCTGACCTCGTCATTGCGAACGACGCGCTCTCCCAGCTGAGCTATGGCCCCACGGCAGGGCTTCAGTGTAGCCAACTGGCTGCGCCTTGCCAAGCCGACCCGGGATGTGCCGGACGGCGTGGCATGAAGGCGTGCACTGTGCCGAAACCGTCCGGTTTGTCGGGCCCGGATGCCGCGCAACGAAATCGTAACAATTTGGGGGATAATGGCGGCTTGCGCAGTTCTCCTCCTTTTTGCCGCCCGGCTCGCGCAGGCCGCACGGACGCCTCCTCAGAGCATTCCATGCCCTCCCATTCCGATTCCCGCCGCCTGTCGGGTATGTCGTCTTCCTTCGTTTCCTTCCGCCGCCATCCGCTGGCCCTGGCCTGTGCCGGCCTGGCCCTGGTCGGCAGCTTTGGTGCCGCCGCGCAGGACAGCGCGCCGACCCCGACGGGCCTGGACACGATCACCGTGACCGCCGAGCACCGCGAACAGAACCTGCAGGAAGTGCCGGTCTCGGTGGGCGTGGTGCAGGGAGAGCGCATGCGTGACTTCACCGCCGGCGGCGACGACACCCTGCTGGCGCTGTCCGGCCGCGTGCCGAGCCTGTATGCGGAAACCACCACCGGCCGCATCTTCCCGCGCTTCTATATCCGCGGCCTGGGCAACATCGACTTCTACCTGGGTGCCTCGCAGCCGGTGTCGATCATCCAGGACGATGTGGTGCTGGAGCACGTGGTGCTGAAGTCCAACCCGGTCTATGACGTGGACCAGGTGGAAGTGCTGCGCGGCCCGCAGGGCTCGCTGTTCGGCCGCAACACCACCGCCGGCATCATCAAGTTCGACACGCTGAAGCCGACCCAGGACTACACCGGCCGCGTCAGCGCCAGCTATGCGACCTACAACAGCGTGTCGATCGACGGCGGCTTTGGCGGCCCGATCAACGACATCGCCTCGTTCCGCGTGTCGGCGCTGTACCAGCACCGCGACGACTACGTCGACAACACCTACAGGGGCCCGAGCGCTGACGGCACGGTCAGCCCGAAGAAGAACGCCATGGGCGGCTTCGATGACCGCAACGTGCGCGCGCAGCTGCTGCTGACCCCGAGCGACCAGTTCTCGATCCTGGCCTCGGCCCACGCCCGTGATTACGAAGGCACCTCGACCCTGTTCCTGCGTGGTGCGCTGACCAAGGGCTCGAACAAGACCGACGTGCCGCGCGACCAGGTCGCCTACGACGAAGCCGACAACAACCCGCAGGCCTACAAGACCTACGGTGGCTCGGTGAAGGCGCGTTACGACTTCGGCGCGATCGACTTCACCTCGATCACCGCCTACGAAACCACCTCCGGCTACAGCCGTGGCGACACCGACGGCGGCGCGGCGGTGAACTTCCCGGTGAACGGTGTGCCGAACGGCTACGGCCAGTCGATGGGCCGCATCCGTGATCTGGACCAGTGGACCCAGGAATTCCGCCTGGCCAGCCATGACGACAGCGCCCTGCAGTGGCAGGCCGGTGCGTTCTACTTCAACGGCAGCGACACCACCGACTTCTACCAGCGTGCGTGGTTCCTGCAGGGTGCGGCCCGCAACCCGAACAACTGGGTGCGACTGCGCAACAAGAACACCTCGTGGGCCGGTTTCGGCCAGCTGAGCTACGCCTTCACCGACAAGTTCACCGTCACGGCCGGCCTGCGCCAGACCAAGGACGAGAAGCACACCCGCCTGCTGAAGACCGCTGACACCGCCGCCGGCGTGGTGACCTACAAGGGCCGCACCGACGTCAAGATGTCCGACACCACCCCGAGCTGGGATCTGAGCGCGATGTACCAGATCACGCCGGACGTGAGCGTCTATGCGAAGGTCGCACGCGGCTTCCGCGGCCCGACCATCCAGGGCCGTTCGGCGGTGTTCAATGCCGACTTCACCACCGCCGATTCCGAGACCATCCTGTCCTGGGAAGCCGGCGTGAAGAGCAGCCTGTGGGACAACCGCCTGCGCCTGAACGCCACCGCGTTCACCTACACCGTCAATGACATCCAGCTCAACGGCAACGATTCGGACGGCAACGGCGTGCTGTTCAATGCCGACAAGGCCAAGGCCTACGGTTTCGAAGCGGACATGGAGCTGCGCCCGATCCCGAACCTGACCCTGAGCGCCGGCGTCAGCCTGCTGCACAGCGAGATCAAGGACAAGCGCGTCTACGCGCAGGTCTGCGGCCTCAACGGCAAGGTGGTGTGCACGGTGAATGACCCGACCATCAAGGTCGGTGCCAACACCTTCGCGCAGATCGACGGCAACCCGCTGCCGAACGCGCCGAAGTACAACGTCAACCTGGCCGCCCGCTACGACTTCCCGGTCAGCGACGCGGGCACCATGTTCGTGTCCACCGACTGGAACAAGCAGGGCTACACCAGCTTCGTGCTGTACGACAGCAAGGAGTTCAACTCCAAGGGTGATTTCGAGGGCGGCCTGAAGATCGGCTACTCGGGCAACTACGGTGCCTATGAAGTGGCGCTGTTCGCGCGCAACATCACCAACGAGAAGAACCTCAAGGGTGTGATCGAGAACTACATGGCCGCGGTCTACAACGAACCGCGCACCGTCGGTGTCTCGTTGAACATGAACTGGTAAGGCTTACCCCGTCGTGTAACGGAAACGGCGCTCATCGAGCGCCGTTTTTCGTTGCTCGGCATCATCCGTGCTCACGGCGTGGCGCTGACGCCCTTGCCCAGCGCTGCATCGGACGGCGCACTGGGGCCCAGCACCTGCAGCTGCATCGCCTCCATCCGCTCCAGTACCTTGCGCTGCTTGCCGTTGAGGCCGCGCGAGGTGATTGCGATGTGCTTGCGTGCAGCGTCCAGCGGCGCGGGTTGGTAGTGCACCGTGAAGCGGCGCAGGGCGCATCCCGTCAGCTTGTCGACCGGTGCGCAGTCGTTCGCGTTGAAATCGATATCGCCGTCGGCGGCAACAATGAAGGGGCTGAGCAGGATCTGCCCTTCGCGGGCAGTGAAGGCCAGTGGCGCGTGGGCCTTGGCGATGACCGCCTGGATGCGTACGGCAGGGATGTCTTCAGGGACGATCCTGTCATCCCAGTAGCCTTCGGTCGGGCGCGAGGTTTCGTAGTTCTGGGTGCCCCATGCCACGCAGTTGCCGGAGGCCACATGCACCGAGATGCAGACCTGCTGGGAGTGCTGATCGGTCAGGACGCCGGGTGGTACCCAGACCTTCTTCCAGGAATAGAAACGGTAATCGACGTCGGCCAGGCGGGTGGCGCCGATGTCCTTCGATACTTCGTCCGTAGTCCCCAGCGGCTTCAGCTTGGCCACGCGGGTGTTCAGGCGGTAGTTCTCCGCACCGTTCAGCAGATAGGTGCCCGGCGGAATCAGATGCACCTCGAACACGTCCATCAACACCGTCCGCTGCGGGCCGGTTTCCAGTTCGTTGGTGTTGAACAGCTGCACATAGCCCTGGGAGGGAATGTCCTTGTGCTGGAAGGACACCCGCGTCGAGAACCCGGGCAGGTCGGTCGAGCGCTTGCCCAGATGAAAGCCGGGGACCGGAGAGCCGACGCCTGGCCCGCCGTTGTGCACGACATACGGGGCCGGCACCAGCACGGCAACCAGACCGTCGCGGGTGGCACCGTCAATGATGTCCACCAGATTGGCTGTGTTCTCCTTTTCCTGTGCATAGGAAAGCGGTGCGGCCTGCCCAGAGCATGCCAGGCCCAACGTGGTTAGCAGCAGTGCGCAGGCGGTCGCGATCTTGAGGGTCTGCATCGACGTCTCCTTGTCAGTACCGGTAAACCCTAGCACGGCCCCTGCAGGCTCGAGGTGCATGGCGCCGGCGTGGTCCGGCGCCTTGTGCCATCAACGTGCGGGCAGCAGCGCCTGCAGCCGCGATTCCAGTTCCTGCTGGCGCCAGCCGGCCAGTGCGGCCGGCCACTGGCGGCGTTCCAGATAGCTTTCCAGGTGCTTGCGTGAGGCCAATACGCCATCCGGCAGGCCCAGTTCGCGGCTGCGCTCGGCAACCGCGTCCTGCAGCTTCTTCAGTGCCTGCTTGTTGCTGTCGTTGGCCGGCAGCGCCAGCGGTGCTTCGGCCTCATCGGCCAGCGGCGTATCCAGCGCCTGCCACACAGCGCCCGCGAGCTTGCGCGGTGCCTTCGGGAACTGTTCGAACAGCTTGCCCAGTGCGGCGGCATCGGCCGGTGGCGTGCGTGCCAGCGTGGCGGCCAGTTCGTTGTCCAGGATCCAGCTGCGCGGGCGGTCGCTGCTGCGTGCCTGCACATCGCGCCAGCGCAGCAGACGCAGCAGCCGATGCTGTGCGGCCGTGTCGAGGAACTGCGCCGAGCGCATCGCCAGGTGCGGCCAACGGTCTTCGTCATTGGCGACGCTGGCCAGCAGGCGCTCGCCGTCGTCGTGCAGCCACTGTTGGCGGCCCAGCGCCTGCAACCTGGCATCGATGGCGTCATGCAGCGCGAACAGGTGCTCGACATCGTCGGCGGCGTACTGCAGCTGCGACTCGGACAACGGGCGGCGCATCCAGTCCGAACGGGTTTCGCCCTTGGCCAGCGCCACGCCGGTGATTTCCGCGACCAGCTTCTGGTAGCCCATACCGCCACCGATGCCGGCCAGCGAGGCGCCGATCTGGGTGTCGAACAGCGGACGTGGCAACACGCCGCAGGCCCACTTGAAGGCGACCAGGTCTTCGCTGGCGCTGTGCATCACCTTGACGATCGATTCATCGGCCAGCCACGGCGCCAGCGCCTCGGTCATGCCGGGAATCAGGGGGTCGATCAGCAGGATGTCCTGCCCGACCGCCATCTGCACCAGGGCCAACTGCGGCCAGAAGGTGCGTTCACGGATGAATTCGGTGTCCAGGCCGATGCGGGCCGGACGCTGCTGGAAGTACGGATCCAGCTCGGCGGGGGTGGTGATCCAGATTGCCACGGGTCAGGGCCTACTACTCGGGTTTGCTCAGGCAGGGGAGAATAGCCTAACGTCGGTCCGCATCCGTGCCGAAGGAGATCCTGCTTGCGTTTTCCGCTGTCGTCCGTGCTGTGCACCGCCCTGGCCCTGGCCGGCTGCACGCCGTCGCCCTCGGCGACACCGGAGCCGGGACCGGCTGCTGGCGAAGACGCACGGCCGCAGCAAGGCATGCAGGCGGACGCGACGCCGGAGGCGGCGCAGGGCAGTGTCGCCATCGCCGGTGAGGATGCCGCCGAGGATGTGCAGCGGTGGACGCCACCGCGGGTCGATCGGCAGGGGCGCAGCCTGGCCCAGCTGCGTCGCGCGGCCGAGAAGGCGTTCGCCGAAGGGCGCCTGTACGAGGACGCCGACGCGGCGGTTCCGCTGTGGCTGGCGGTGCAGGAAGAAGACCCGGATGACCGCCAGGCCCGCAACGGCCTGCAGCGCGCCCGCCAGCGCCTTCAGCAGCAGGCCGATGCCCTGCTGGTCCGGCCGCTGCAGCAGCGCGAGGCGCTGGCCGAGGCCAGCCGCCAGGCACTGGTGCTGCTGAGCCTGGCGCCGAAGGATGAGAAGGTTCGCGCGCTGCAGGGACGGGTGGAGCTCGCCCAGCGCGTGGTGGCCTACAACCGTGCCGGCGAGGAAGACCTGCGTTCGGGGCGGATCGGTGAGGACGGTGACGGCGCGATCGGCAACTTCCGTGAAGCGCTGGCCCTGGATGAACACAACAGCCGGGCACGGCAGGGCCTGGCGGCGGCCGAGAGTGGCCTGATCCGCCGTGCCGAGGACGCCGCGCGGGTGCGTGACTTTGCCAGCGCCGGCACCTGGCTGGCCGAAGCCAGCAAGGTCCGTGATTCGTCACCGGCCATTGCCGATGCCTTCGAACGTATCGAACAGATCCGCGCGGCGGCACTGCTGCAGCTGCGCGATGATGGCCTTCGCGAACTGGCGACGCCACAGGGCCTGAAGCCGGCGCGCGAGAAGCTGGCCGAGGCCCTGCGCATCGCCTTGCCAGGGGATGCGGTGGTGGCCCAGTTGCGCGAACGCATCGACCTGGCCACCCATTACGGCAGCTTCCGTCCCGGGCAGGTGTTCAGCGACGCCATGCGCGATGGCGGGCGCGGCCCGCAGATGATCGTGGTGCCGCATGGTGGCTTCCAGATGGGCGCGGGTGATGCCGAGCCCGGTGCCAGCGATGCCGAGCGGCCCTCGCATTATGTGCGCTTCGACCGCGGGTTTGCGATGGCGATCACCGAGATCACGGTCAGTGATTTCGAGCGCTATGTGAAGTCGACCAATGCGCGGCCGCGTGCGACCCGGCGCGGCCACTCGGTGGTCTATGACGAGCGCAGCGGCAATTTCATCCGCCGCAGCGGTGTGGACTGGCGTTCCGATTACGATGGCGCGCGCGCACTGGGCAATTCGCCGGTGATGCATGTGAGCGTGCGTGATGCCGAAAACTACGCGGCGTGGCTGTCCGAGCAGACAGGACGCAGCTACCGGCTGCCCAGCGAGGCCGAATTCGAGTACGCGCTGCGTGCCGGCAGCAGTGGCCGTTATCCGTGGGGCGACGCCGGCACGCCGCCGCCCGGCGCTGGCAACTTCACCGGCAGCAAGGATGTCTCGCCCTCGGGGCGGCACTGGCACAACGCCTTCGTCGGCTATGGCGATGGCTGGTGGGGGCCCGCGCCGGTGGCCAGTTTCCAGGCCAATGCCTTCGGCCTGCACGACATGGCTGGCAATCTCAGCGAGTGGGTGGCCGACTGCTGGCATGCCAGCTACCGGCGTGCGCCGTCCGATGGTGTCGCCTGGTTCAACCCGGGCTGCCGGTCGCGGGTGATCCGGGGCGGCAACTGGGCCAATGCGCCCGAGCAGACCCGTGCGGCCTGGCGGCAATCGCAGGACTCAGACACCACCAACGCGCGCATCGGCTTCCGTCTGGTGCGGGGCATCTGAGCATCGGGCTTCACCCGCTGCTGGCGTCCGCGCACTAAGATTGCGCCGTGCCCGCCGGCCGGCGGGGCCTGCTGGAAGACACCGATGCGCAACGATCCCTTTTCCCGCTCGCCGCAAGGCCCGCAGCGGCGCGGCCTGTTCGGCAACATCCGCTGGTGGGTGCTGCTGCTGGCAGCGGGCTATGCGGTGTTCTACTGGTTCTCCAATCGCACGGTCGATCCCTACACTGGCGAGAAGGTGATGATCGACAGCAGCCTGGATGCGCGTCAGGAGACCGCGCTCGGGCTGCAGGCCTACCAGCAGATCCTGTCGCAGGAACGGCCGATGGATCCGAATGCGCCGATCGCGCGTGATGTGCGCGACATCGCCCAGCGCCTGATCGCCAAGGTGGACGTGGTGGAGACCGCGCTGGCACAGGAGCACGGCGTGCAGCCGGCGCATTTCGCGCGGGATTTCCAGTGGGAAGTGAATGTGATCCCGTCCGAGCAGGCCAATGCGTTCTGCCTGCCGGGTGGCAAGATGGCGGTCTACACCGGCCTGGTGCCGGTGGCGCGTACGCGTGACGCGATGGCGGTGGTGATGGGCCATGAGATCGCCCATGCGCTTCTACGCCATGGTGCACAGCGGATGGCGCAGCAGAAGCTGACCCAGATCGGGCAGATGGCTGGTGCCGCCAGCGGCATGGATGCGCAGCAGCAACAGATGATGATGTCGGCGATGGGCTACGGCTACCTGCTGCCCTATGCGCGCAGCCACGAGACGCAGGCCGATGAAGTGGGGCTGATGCTGGCCGCAGCGGCCTGCTTCGATCCCCGCGAGGCGGTGCCGCTGTGGCAGCGCATGGGCCAGGCCAGTGGCGGCCAGGCGCCGCCGGAGTTCGCCTCCACCCACCCGAACCCGGGTACCCGCATCCAGAACCTGCAGGCGCTGATGCCGAAGGCGCTCGAGTACCGGCAGAAGTTCTGCGAGCAGGCAAAGTAGGGGGAGGGGCGGCAGGGCTTGCAGCCCTGCACCCGCGGTAGGTAGTGCCAGCCGCTGGCCGGCAGCAGCAACAGCGGAAGCGGGTTTCCTGAGGGATGGCGGGGTGGGTCCGGTTGCGGGAGACGCCGTAATCCCTTCCATGGGGGCTTGGCCGCGGCATCCATGCCGCGGACACCCCCGCAACCGGACCCACCCTGCCTTCGACAGTTTGCTGCGGTCTGTGGGAAATGCTCTTGGGGTCAGATCCGTTTTCCGTAGGAAAACGGATCTGACCCCGAATTGATTCGATATCTGACAGGATCTACCGTGTCGACCAAGCTCGACACCTACCAACAGTCATCGGAATCTGTCAGAGGTGGGGCGGTGTGGCTGTGCAGGACCGTTGGCGCCATCGAGCCCCCAGGGGTGAGGGCGCTTTGCTTGCGAAGCACTGCTTCGCAAGCGCCCGAACGCACAGCCGCCAGCGGCTGGGCCGGACCGCGCAGCGGGGTTTACGGCGTGTCCTGCACAGCCACACCGCCCCGCCAAACCATCAGCAATCCAGAGCCGCTTTTGCTGTTGCTGTTGAGGTTGCCGGCCAGCGGCCGGCACTACCGCAGGTGCAGGGCGCAGCCCTGCCGAACACCCCTTACTTGACCTGTACGTCGATCACGCCGTCGCCGACGCGGGCCTGCAGGGCGTCACCGGACTGTACCTGATCAAGCTTTCGCACCAGCGTACCGTCATCGCTGCGGGTCAGGATGCTGTAGCCACGCGCCACGGTCGCCAGCGGGCTGACTGCTTCAAGTGAACGCGCCAGTCCGCGCAGTCGCAGTGCATCGCGCTCCAGCAGGCGCTGCATTGCGGCCTGCGGCCGCCCGCGCAGGGCAGCCAGACGGCGCTGCATCGCATCGAGCTGGCGCTGCGGATGGTGCCCGCGCAGCACTGCCGCCGCATGACGCAGGCGCGCGGCGCGACGCTCCTGCTGCTGGTTGAACGCAGCATGCAGGCGCCGGCCCAGATCCAGCTGGCGCCGGCGCAACAAGTCCAGCCGCGCCTGCGGGCTCTGGGCGTTCAGGCGCAGCAGGGCGCGGTCGGCGCGCTGCATCGCCTGCTGCATCGCATGCCGTTGCAGCTGCACCATGCGCGCGGCCGTGCGGCGCAGGCGCAGGGCCAGTTCGCGCTGGTCGGGTACCAGCAGTTCAGCTGCCACCGAAGGCGTCGGCGCACGCAGGTCGGCGGCGAAGTCGCTGAGGCTGAAGTCGGTTTCGTGGCCGACCGCCGAAACCACTGGGGTGTGGCTGGCGGCGATCGCACGGGCCAGGGCTTCGTCATTGAAGGCCCACAGGTCTTCCAGCGAACCGCCGCCGCGGGTCAGCAGGATCACGTCGTAGCGACCACTGGCATCGGCCGCCTGCAGCAGGCGGGTGATCTGCGCGGCGGCGCTGCTGCCCTGCACCAGGGTCGGCAGCAGGTCGACTTCCAGCAGCGGGAAACGGCGGCCGAGCACGCTCAGCACATCGCGCACGGCGGCGCCGGTCGGCGAGGTGATCACTGCCAGACGTTGTACATGCGCCGGCAGTGGCCGTTTGCGCGCCGGGTCGAACAGGCCCTCGGCCTCCAGCCGTGCCTTCAGTTCCTCGAAGGCGCGGCGCAGTGCGCCTTCGCCCGCCTCCTCCATGTGGTCCAGCACCATCTGGTACTCGCCACGGGCGTCGTACAGGGTCACCTTGCCGCGCACCAGCACGCGCATGCCTTCGCGCGGCACGAACTTCAGGTACTGCGCCTTCATCCGGAACATTGCGGCACGCAGCTGCGCACGCGCGTCCTTCAGGGTGAAATACAGGTGACCGGAGGCAGGACGCGCCACGCTGCCCAGTTCGGCCTCGACCCAGATCGCCGGGAAACTGCCTTCCAGCAGGTCGCGGGCCAGGGTGTTGAGCTGGCTGGGGGTGAAAATGTCGTTGTTGCGTGGCTGCATGGGAACGGCGTGCTGCGGGTGGAGCGGGGGCTCAGGATCGCACGTCAGCGCGCCGTGTGCTGGCCCAGCGCCCACTGCACGTGTTCACGCACCAGCGGCGAGGGATCATCGACGCGGGTCTGCAACGCGGCCAATGCTTCGGCCGAGGACGGTGCGTTGCCCAGTGCCACGGCGATGTTGCGCAGCCAGCGCTCGTGCCCGCTGCGGCGGATCGGGCTGCCCTCGGTGCGGCGCAGGAACTCGGCCTCGTCCCAGGCGAACAGCTGGTCCAGGCGCGCGGTATCGAGGTTGTTGCGCGCGCGGAAATCGGCTTCGTCGGTGCGCTTGGCGAACTTGTTCCAGGGGCAGACCAGCTGGCAGTCGTCGCAGCCGTAGATGCGGTTGCCGATCAACGGACGCATGTCTTCGGGAATGGCGCCGTCGTGCTCGATGGTGAGGTAGGAAATGCAGCGCCGCGCGTCCAGCCGCTGCGGGCCGGTGATGGCCTGGGTCGGGCAGACATCGATGCAACGCGTGCAGGTGCCGCAGTGCGCCGTGGCCGGCGTGTCGATCGGCAACGGGATGTCGATGTAGATCTCGCCGATGAAGAACCATGAACCGCCATGGCGGTCGATCAGGCAGGTGTGCTTGCCGATCCAGCCGAGGCCGGCGTTGCGCGCCAGTGCGCGTTCCAGCACGGGGGCGGAATCGACGAACACGCGGTAGCCCAGTGGCGCTACTTCATCATTGATCTGCGTCGCCAGCTTCTGCAGGCGGTTGCGCATCAGCTTGTGATAGTCGCGGCCCAGCGCGTAGCGCGCCACGTAGGCGCGGCCCGGGTCGGCCAGGGTCGCCCAGGCTTCGGTGTCGTCCTTGTGGCTGTAGTCCATGCCCACTGAAATCACGCGCACGGTGCCGGGCAGCAGCTCGGCCGGTCGCGCGCGCAAGGTGCCGTGGCGCGCCATCCAGTCCATCGTGCCGTACAGGCCCTGGCCCAGCCAGTCGGCCAGATGCGCTTCATCCTCGCCCAGTTCGATACCGGCGATGCCGCAGCGCTGGAAGCCATGCGCACGCGCCAGTTCGCGGATGCGCTGCACGGCCTGGACCGGATCGACAGGGGTGGGGGCGGGGGACATGTGCACCAGTATAAAATCCCTGCATGGCCAACCTTGCCGATCTGTTCGATTCCGCTGCCGCGCGTGCGCTTGATGCGCAGGCCTCGGCGTTGGCCGCCGACGGCGGCTGGGGCCTGATGGCGCAGGCCGGCCAGGCCGCCTGGCAGTGCCTGCTGCAGCATTGGCCCCAGGCGCGGCGGATCGGCGTGGTGGTCGGCGCTGGCAACAATGGGGGCGATGGCCATGTGCTGGCCCGTCACGCGCTGCAGGCCGGGCGCGAGGTGACAGTGATCGCCCTGCCGGGCAGGCCGCCCTCGACCGCGCTGGCACAGCGTGCAGCATCTGAATTCAGGTCCGGCGGCGGCACCATCACCGATTTCGACGGCATGCTGCCCGAGGCCGACGTCTGGGTCGATGCCCTGTTCGGGCTGGGCTTTGATCGCGCGCCGGAGGGTACGGCGCAGGCGTTGATTACCGCGCTCAACGCGCAGACTGCGCCGGTGCTGGCGCTGGATGTTCCCAGTGGCGTCGATGCCGACCGTGGGGCGGTGCCGGGTGTAGCAGTGCGCGCTGCACTGACCCTGCAGTTCATCCTGGCGCATCGCGGGCTGTATTCCGGCGATGCGCTGGATCATTGCGGGCACAAGGTCCTGGCGCCCCTGCTGTTGCCCGCGGCGGCCTGGCAAGGCGTGGTACCCGCTGCGGAGCACTGGACGCAGGTGAGGTTGCGGGCCCTGTTGCCACCGCGCCGCGCCAATACCCACAAGGGCGAATCCGGGCACGTGCTGTGCGTCGGCGGCAACCATGGCAGCGGCGGTGCCATCGCGATGGCGGCCGAAGCCGCCTTGCGCGCGGGTGCGGGGCTGTTGAGCCTGGGCACCCGCCGCGACCACGTCGGTCCACTGCTGGCCCGGTTGCCCGAGGCCATGACCCATGCACTGGAAGATGGCGATGTGCTGCCGGCGCTGCTGGACAAGGCGAAGGTGGTGGCGATCGGGCCCGGTCTGGGCCAGGACGAATGGGCACGCGCCTTGTTTGCGCGGGTGCTGGCCAGCAACAAGCCATTGGTGGTCGATGCCGATGCCCTGAACCTGCTGGCGCAGGATCCGCGCGCGTTGCCCGATGCCATTCTCACACCGCACCCGGGCGAGGCCGCGCGCCTGCTCGGCTGCAGCACGGCTGAAATCCAGGCCGACCGCTACACCTGTGCGCACATGCTGGCCGAGCGCTTCCACGCCGTGGTGGTGCTGAAGGGCGCAGGCAGCATCGTGGCGGCGCCTGGGCAAACGCCCCGGTTGATCGCTGCCGGTAACCCAGGGATGGCCGTGGGAGGCATGGGCGACCTGCTCACCGGCATCATCGCCAGCCTGCGCACGCAGGGCCTTGCGGCCTTCGATGCCGCGGCCGCGGGCGCGCTGCTGCATGCGCTGGCGGGCGATGCAGCTGCCGCCGATGGCGCGCGCGGCCTGCTTCCTACTGATCTGCTGGCGCCGCTGCGGCGACTGGCCAACCCGGACCTCTCCCCATGACCGAATTCTTCCTTGCCGACAGCGACGCCACCGAACTGCTCGGGCAGTGGCTGGCGGCCACCCGGCCGCCGCAGGCGCTGATCGAACTGCGCGGCGACCTGGGTGCCGGCAAGTCCACCACGGCCCGCGCGCTGCTGCGCGCGCTGGGCGTGCAGGGTGCGATCCGCAGCCCCACCTACACCCTGGTCGAGCGCTATCCGCTGGCCAGTGGCGGCGAGGCGTGGCACCTGGACCTGTATCGCATCGGCCAGGCCGGTGAGCTGGATTTCCTCGGCCTGGACGAGGGCAGCGCGGTGCTGTGGCTGGTCGAATGGCCGGAACGGGGCGCCGGCGCGCTGCCGCCGACCGACCTGGTAGTGGCGCTGGAGATCGAGGGACAGGGACGACGCGTCCGTCTCACTGGGGCCAGCGACGTAGGACATGAATGGCTGGAACGGCTGCCGCAAGGGGGCGACTTGCAGGCCATTTCTGTCGGCTGACGAGAACAAAGACCGGCAGGTTACGGATTATTAAGGAAAAAGGTGTTGCATTCCGTTCAGCGCGGTGATTGAATCCTGAGCCATGCGCCCGGGGAACCGTCTCATCGCCATCTGTGCCGCCGTCGGACTGGGTCTGGCGAGCGTCAGTGCGTGGGCGGGTGAAGTCCGACAGGTCCTGCTGAACACCGGCGCTACCGGCACCCGTGCCGAGATCTCGCTGGTCGGCAGTGGCGGCTACAAGACCCTGTCGCTGGCCGGCCCGAACCGCCTGGTGGTCGATTTCCCCGACTCCAGCGCCATACGCAACCTGAAGATGCCGGCCGCGCAGGGCGTGGTCACGGCGGTGCGTACCGGACAGCCGGTCCCGGGCACGTTCCGCGTCGTTTTCGACCTCGCCGAATCGGTGGCGCCGTTCCGCCCGCAGATGCAGCGCGAGGGCAATGAATCCAAGCTGGTGATCGAATGGCCGGGCGATGGCCCGGCCGTGGCCAGCAGCCGCGCGGCGGCGACGCCAGCCGTGCAGCCGCAGGCGCCCGCGGCGGGAGCTGCACCTGTACCGACTCCGGCCGAGAGCGCGCAGTCGCGCACCGATGCCGCGCGTGCCACGGCCCTGCTGACCGCACAGGTACAGCAGCAGGCCAGCGCCACTGCCGCCGCACCGGCCACGCCGACCCCGGCACCGACCACCGCGCCGGCCCAGGTTGCTGCGGCCGGTGTCACCGCCAGCAGCACGCCGTCGTCCTCGCCGGCCGCGATCCTCGCCGGCCAGCGCACCGCAGCGGTGGTGACCACGCCGCCGGCCACCGTGCCTACACCGGCACCGACGCCGGTGGAACCGCCGCGTCCTGTCATGCCCAGCGATGCGTCGCGTATCCGCATGCAGGCCGGCATGCGCCACCTGGTGGTGGCGATCGATCCCGGACACGGCGGCCAGGACCCGGGTGCGATCGGCCCGACCGGCAAGCGCGAGAAGGATGTCACTCTGGCAGTGGCGCGCGAGCTGGCCCGCCAGGTCAACGCCACGCCAGGCCTGAAGGCCTACCTGACGCGCGACAGCGACGTGTTCATTCCGCTGCCGATGCGTGCGCAGAAGGCGCGTGCGAACAAGGCGGACATCTTCATCTCGATCCATGCCGACGCGGCCGAAAACCGCTCGGCCACGGGCTCATCGGTCTACGTGCTGTCGACCAAGGGCGCCTCTTCGCAGCGCGCCCGCTGGCTGGCGGACAAGGAAAACGCGGCCGACCTGGTCGGTGGCGTGCGCCTGCAGCAGACCGAAGGCACCCTGGCCAACGTGCTGCTGGACCTGGCGCAGAGCGGCTACATGAAGGCGTCCGAAGACGCGGCCGGCCACGTGCTGGGCGGCCTGAAGCGGATCGGCAACAACCACAAGCCGAACATCGAGCGCGCCAACTTCGCGGTGCTGCGCACCTCGGACATGCCGGCGATGCTGGTGGAAACCGCGTTCATCTCCAATCCGGATGAAGAGCGCCGCCTGATGGACCCGGCGTACCAGCGCAAGATCGCTGGCGCCGTGCTGGATGGCGTGCACACCTTCTTCAGCCGCCAGCCGCCGCCGGGGACGTTGTATGCGGCCCGCGCCCAGGCCGAGATCGACGCGGCCGGCACCATGGCCGGCGGCAGCAAGTAAGCCGCCGAAGGCGGGTTACTGCTTTCCGTAGAGTCGAGCCGCGCTCGACTGGGCCTTGTCGGTAGCCCGCAGTCGAGCATGGCTCGACTCTATCCTCGGCAGCTCCGCTATCATCGACCCATGAAGTCTGCTGCCCATCACCTCCCATGAGCGCGCCCGGTCCGCGCCCGATCCGGCCGTTGCCGGAGATCCTCATCAACCAGATCGCCGCTGGCGAAGTGGTCGAACGGCCCGCGTCGGTGGTCAAGGAACTGGTCGAGAACGCGATCGATGCCGGCGCCAGCCGCGTCGACATCGATCTGGAAGAGGGCGGTGTGCGCCTGATCCGCATCCGTGACAATGGCAGCGGCATCGCACCGGAGCAGCTGCCGCTGGCGGTATCGCGCCACGCCACCAGCAAGATCGCCGACCTGGACGATCTGGAATCGGTGGCAACGCTGGGGTTCCGCGGTGAAGCGCTGCCTTCGATCGCCTCGGTCAGCCGCTTCACCCTGGCCTCGCGCCGCGCGCATGACGAGCACGGTTCGGCGTTGCAGATCGAAGGCGGCAAGATCGGCGAGGTGACCCCGCGCGCGCACGCGCCGGGCACCACGGTGGAAGTGCGCGAGCTGTTCTACAACGTGCCGGCGCGGCGCAAGTTCCTGCGCGCCGAGCGCACCGAACTGGGCCATATCGAAGAGTGGCTGCGTTCGCTGGCGCTGGCACGGCCGGATGTCGAGCTGCGCGTGTCGCACAACGGCAAGGCCTCGCGTCGTTACAAGCCGGGCGATCTGTATTCCGATACACGCCTTGCCGAAACGCTGGGCGAGGATTTCGCCAACCAGGCCGTGCGCGTGGACCACAGCGGTGCCGGACTGCGCCTGCATGGCTGGATCGCGCAGCCGCATTATTCGCGCGCGAGCGCCGACCAGCAGTACCTGTACGTCAACGGTCGCTCGGTGCGTGACCGCAGCGTCGCCCACGCAGTGAAGATGGCCTACGGCGATGTGCTGTACCACGGCCGCCAGCCGGCCTATGTGCTGTTCCTGGAACTGGATCCGACCCGCGTCGACGTCAACGTGCACCCTGCCAAGCACGAAGTGCGCTTCCGTGATTCGCGGCTGGTCCATGATTTCGTCTACCGCACGCTGAAGGATGCGCTGGCCGATACCCGCGCCGGCATGTCGGCGCAGGAGATCGGTGCCGGTGCTGCGCAGCCGGTGGATGCCACGGCCATGCCGATGGCATCGAGCGCAGGCGCGTCGGGATTCGGGCTGGTGCGTGGGCCCGCGCCGGGTGCCGGCTCGGGAGGTGGTGGTGGCGGATTCTCCGGATGGCGCCCGCAGCAGCCGCTGGGCCTGCAGGTGGCCGATGCACCGGCTGCCTATGCCGCGCTGTATGCCGCACCGGCCGGCGCCGAGCGCGGTGCTGCGCTGCCGCCGATGCCGACCGAGAACGGACTGCCGGTCACCAGTGCCGACGCAGGCGTGCCGCCGCTGGGCTATGCGATCGCGCAGCTGCATGGCATCTACATCCTGGCCGAGAACGCCGAAGGCCTGATCGTGGTCGACATGCATGCGGCCCACGAACGCATCGGCTACGAGCGCCTGAAGAACGCGCACGATGGCATCGGCCTGCAGTCGCAGCCGTTGCTGGTGCCGATCACGCTGGCAATGGGCGAGCGCGAGGCCGACACCGCCGAGAGCGAAGCTGAAACCCTGGCGGCGCTCGGCTTCGAGGTGACCCGTGCCGGCCCCGGTTCGCTGCACGTGCGGAGTATTCCGGCATTGTTGGCGCATGCCGAACCGGAAGGGCTGCTGCGCGACGTGCTGACCGACCTGCGCGAGCATGGCCAGAGCCGCCGCGTGGCCAGTGCACGCGACGAACTGCTGTCGACCATGGCCTGCCACGGCGCGGTGCGTGCCAACCGGCGCTTGACCCTGCCGGAAATGAACGCGCTGCTGCGCGACATGGAAATCACCGAACGGTCCGGCCAGTGCAACCACGGCCGACCGACCTGGGCCCGTTTTTCGCTGGCGGAGATCGACCGCTGGTTCCTGCGCGGACGTTGAGGGGAGCATCGATGCGTTATCGGGGAATGGCGGGCCTGCTGGCCGCCGTGGTGTTGGCCGCCTGCAGCCCGGCAACACCGCCGGTGCCGACGGCCGCTGAAGATCCGGCCTACGCGGCCGCGCAGCAACAATGGCGTGTAGCGCGCTACCAGGACCTGACCCGGCCCGATGGCTGGACGGCGCTGGTGGGCCTGCACTGGCTGCAGAACAAATCGCATTTCGTTGGCAGCGGCGCTACCAACGGCATCTGCCTGACGGTTGGCCCGGACAAGCTGGGCCTGCTGCGTCGCGAAGGGACGCAGTGGTGGTTCACGCCTGAAGCCGGTGTCGATGTCAGTCATGATGGCCTGCCGGTGCGCGGCCGCATCCGCGTTGACACCGACAAGGACGCGCAACCGACGCTGCTGGCCTTCGATGGCGGCAAGGGCCAGCTCAGCATCATCCGCCGGGGGCCGCGGGACGCGCTGCGGGTCAAGCATGCCGATGCGCCTGCGCGGCGTGACTTTGCCGGCCTGCAGTACTGGCCGGGCGGCGTGGACTGGCAGGTGCAGGCGCGCTTCATCGCGCACCCGCCGGGCAAGACCCTGCCGATCGTCGACATCACCGGCCTGACCACCGAGATGCCCAATGCCGGCGCGGTCGAGTTCGAACGCGATGGTCGCAGCTGGCGGCTGGAAGCGATCGGTGCGCCCGGGCAGCCGCTGTTCCTGATCTTCGCCGACCGCACCAGCGGCCGCGGCAGCTATCCGGCCGGTCGCTACCTGGATACCGATGCGCCCGCCGCAGACGGCACCGTGCGCATCGATTTCAACCATGCCTACAACCCGCCGTGCGCGTTCACCGCCTACGCCACCTGTCCGCTGGCGCCACCGGAAAACCGGCTGGACCTGCACGTGGAAGCGGGCGAGAAGGCGTACCACCTGCCTGAAGGAGAAGGCTGACCATGCCGATCAAACACCTGTTCCGTGCCGCGCTGCTGATGGCGGCGTGCGCGATGGCACCCCTGGCCACTGCCCGCGATGCGCCGGGCACCACGGCTGCGGCCGCGACCGCGGCGGCGGCCAAGCCGCCCGTACCGCTGTTGTGGAAAGTCACCGGCCCGGGCGATGCACGCGTGTACCTGCTGGGGTCGTTCCACCTGCTGAAGCCGCAGGACTACCCGCTGTCGCCCGATGTCGAGCAGGCGTTCGAGGCCTCGCAGCGGGTGGTGTTCGAACTGTCGCCGGAAGACATGCAGTCGCCGCAGCTGGCCAGCCGCATGGTGCAGGCCGCGACCCGCACCGATGGCAGCGAGCTGAAGCGTGATCTGGATGCGCCGACCTGGCAGAAGCTGCAGGCCTTTGCTGCCCAGAACCAGCTGCCGCTGGCGCAGATGCAGGGGATGAAGGCCTGGTTTGTCGGCCTGAGCATTTCGGTCGGGCAGATGCAGAAGCTGGGCCTGGACCCGGCGCTGGGCCTGGACCGCCACTTCATGGAGCGTGCGCAGAAGACCGGCCGCAAGACGGCGGGCCTGGAGGACATCGATACCCAGATCGGCATGCTTGACGGGATGACGGTGCAGGAGCAGCGGCAGATGCTGGCCGAAGCGCTGGACCAGGCCGGCAAGGCCGATGAGCAGGCGCGGCTGCTGCATGATGCATGGCGTCGCGGCGACGAGCGCCTGCTGTGGACCAAGATGGCGGCGGAGATGCGCCAGCAGTATCCGCAGCTGTACCAGCGCATCAACACCGGGCGCAACGATGCCTGGGTGCCGAAGCTGCAGCCGTACCTGCAGGCCGGGCAGGGCGGTACGCTGGTGGTGGTCGGCACGCTGCACCTGCTGGGCAGTGATGGCGTGGTCGAGAAGCTGAAGGCCAAGGGCTACAAGGTCGAGCGCGTGTGCACGGGGTGCAAGGCGAAACGCTGACGCATCGTTGGCGCGATGCCAAACAGAACGGCGCGCCAGGGGCGCGCCGTTTTCGTATCAGCCGTAGCTGCCGTTCAGCGGCGGGTCTTGCCGCCGGTGCCGGTGCCCGGTTCGCCGGGCTTGTTGCCGGTGCCGGTTCCCGTTCCGGTACCGCCGGGGCGCGGGCCACCGAAACCGCTGCCCATGCTGCGCTGGAATTCCTGCCACAACTCCAGGTTGCGCTCGGTCAGCTGGTTCATCATCGCCCACGGGGTCTGGCCCAGCAGGTTGCCCATCTGCTGGCGGAACTGTTGCTGCTGGTCGAGGAAGACCTGCATGCTGCGCTCCAGATAGTTGCCCATGAAGCCCTGCAGGGAATCGCCGTAGAAGCGGATCAGCTGGCTCAGCAGCTGGGTGGACAGCATCGGCTCGCCGTCCTGTTCCTGGTCGGCGATGATCTGCAGCAGGACTGATCGAGTGAGGTCGTCGCCGCTCTTGGCGTCGCGGACTTCGAAGTCTTCACCATCCAGGATCAGCTGGCGCACGTCCTCGATGGTGATGTAGCTGGAGATCTCGGTGTCGTAGAGACGGCGGTTCGGATACTTCTTGATGATGCGGGTCGCAGCCATGAAGCGGTACTCGTCACAGTAGACGCGCAGCATGGCGCAGTGCAGCAGCGGTTGCAACCGCCCCAGCCCCCGCCAGGCTTGGCTTTCAGGGGCGATCATGTTGCGCAACAAGGGTTTGCGTGCTGCGCAGCATGACCATCGGCAGGGGCCGCCGGTGCATGCCGCGGCGCCCCCTGCGCGGCTCACCAGCCCATGTGGTGTCCGCCGTTGATGTCCAGGTTGCTGCCGGTGATCCACGAGGCTTCCTCGGCCACCAGGAAGGACACGCCATAGGCGATTTCTTCCGGCTTGCCGAGGCGTCCGGTCGGGATGTCGGCGATGATCTTGGCGCGCACGTCCTCCGGAACCGCCATCACCATGTCGGTGGCGACGTAGCCAGGCGAAATGGTGTTGACAGTGATGCCGAAGCCGGCGTTCTCGCGGGCCAGCGAGATGGTGAAGCCGTGCATGCCGGCCTTGGCCGCAGCGTAGTTGGCCTGGCCGTACTGGCCCTTCAGGCCGTTGATCGAGCTGATCTGGATGACCCGGCCCCAGCCGCGGCGGCGCATGCCCTCGATGACCGGCCGGGTGACGTTGAACACCGAGTTGAGATTGGTGTTGATCACATCGTGCCACTGGTCCGCGCGCATGCGGTGGAAGGTGGTGTCACGGGTGATGCCGGCGTTGTTGACCAGGATCTCGACCGGGCCCAGCTCGGCCTCGACGGCGCGCACGAGTGCTTCGGCGCTGTCCGGATCGGAGACATCGCCCGGGTAGATCGCCACGTGGTAGCCGCGCTCGGTCATCGCCTGCTGCCAGGCGCGGGCCTTGGCCTCGTCGCGGTAGTTGGTGGCGACCCGGTGGCCCTGGTCGGCCAGGCGTTGGCAGATTGCGGTACCGATGCCGCCGGTTCCGCCGGTGACCAGTGCGACGCGAGATGTCATGGAGTGCTGTCCGGGTATCAGGTGGGGGAAGGGGGATTCTGCAACATCGGCGCGGAAAGTGCGCCGGCCGGCAACAGGATGTCGGTCCGCGGCAGCCGCGCCGGGTCGAACGCCCGTTGCGCAGCCTCCAGCAGCGCATCCCGGTCATCGGCGCCGTCCAGTGCGGCAGGCGCCTGGCCCAGCAGCTGCCAGAGCGCGCGCAATACCGGCACCGGCCGCGTGCTGTCCACCGGCAGCGACGCCAGCGACTTGGACAGTTTGTGCCCCGGTGCATCGAGCAGCAGCGGCAGGTGCCAGTAGCGTGGCACGGCCAGGCCCAGCGCCTGCTGCAGCAGGATCTGCCGCGCGGTGGAATCGAGCAGGTCGGCGCCGCGCACCACTTCGGTCACGCCCTGTTCGGCGTCATCGACCACCACGGCCAACTGGTAGGCCCAGCAGCCATCTGCACGGCGCAGCACGAAGTCGCCAACCTCGGCATGCACGTCCTGTCGCTGCGGGCCGCGCAGGCCATCATCGAAGTGCACGACGCTGCCGCGTGGCACGCGGAAGCGGACGGCAGGGTCCGGTCGTGGCTGTCGCGCAACGCAGCGGTGGTGGATGCCGCCGCTGGCGGCCAGTTCGCTGCGGCTGCAGTGGCAGACAAAGGCCAGATCGCTGGCCAGCAGCACGTCGAGCGCGGCCTGGTAGGCCTCCCCGCGCGCGCTCTGCCACAGGACCGGGCCGTCATGGGTGAGGCCGAAGGCGGCCAGCGCCTGCAGTTGTGCCTCCGCGGCGCCAGGCACCGTGCGCGGCGGATCGACGTCTTCAATGCGCAGCCGCCACAGGCCGCCGTGATGGCGGGCGAGCAGCCAGCTGCCGAAGGCGGCAAGCAGGGATCCGGGGTGGAGCAGGCCGGTCGGCGAGGGCGCGAAGCGGCCGCAGGAAATGGGGGAGGTCATGCTGGCTGAATCGTCGGTCAGGTTGGCGCTTGAATTCAAGCTGACCACACCGCAAATTGACTGGTATCGACCCCTTCCGAGCCGGATTTTCCCATGTTTACCCGCATTGCCCTGTTCCTGGCGACCAACTTCGCGGTCCTGATCCTCGCCAGCATCGTGATGTCGTTGCTGGGGGTCAATCCGAGCCAGATGAGTGGCCTGCTGGTCATGGCCGCGATCTTCGGCTTCGGTGGCTCCTTCATCTCGCTGCTGCTGTCCAAGTGGATGGCCAAGCGCTCCACCGGTGCGGTGGTGATCACCGAGCCGCGCAACCAGACTGAGCGCTGGCTGCTGGCCACCGTCGAGCGGCAGGCCAAGGCGGCCGGCATCGGCATGCCCGAGGTGGCGGTCTATGACGGCCCGGAGATCAATGCCTTCGCCACCGGTGCCAACCGCAACAATGCGCTGGTGGCGGTGTCCACCGGCCTGCTGCACAACATGAGTGAAGACGAGGCCGAAGCGGTGCTGGGCCACGAGATCGCCCATGTCGCCAACGGTGACATGATCACCATGGCACTGCTGCAGGGCGTGTTGAACACCTTCGTGATCGTGCTGGCCCGCGTGGTCGGCGGCATCATCGACAGCGCGCTGTCGGGCAACCGCGAAGGCGGCGGCCGCGGCTTCGCCTACTACATCATCGTGTTCGTGCTGGAGATGGTGTTCGGCCTGTTCGCCACGATGATCTCGATGTGGTTCTCGCGCCATCGCGAGTTCCGTGCCGATGCGGGTGGTGCCTCGCTGGCGGGCCGCCAGAAGATGATCGCCGCGCTGGAGCGCCTGCAGCTGAACCACGGCCAGAGCACGCTGCCGACCCAGATTGCCGCCTTCGGCATTTCCGGTTCGACGGCCAAGAAGCTGTTCATGAGCCACCCGCCGCTGGAAGAGCGCATCGCCGCGCTGCGGGCGTCGACGGCGGCGTAAGCCACCGCTCCACGGTAGTGCAGGAACGCCTGGCCCCGCGCCGGGCGTTTTTGTTTGCGCGATGCATTGCTGATGCCGGATCGTGCCCGGCGGATCGTTTCCGCGCCTGCGGGGAGGTGTCACTTTCTTTGCTCGTGCAAAGAAAGTAACCAAAGAAATACGCCGCCGGGGCGCGAGCCGTCGCTGCGCGACGGTTCCCTGTGCTTCTCGGCGAATCAGGGGACGGCGCCGAACTCGCTGCGCTCAGACACCGGCGCCTCTTCGCCCCTGATTCCCCTGCGATGCTCGGCTCGCTCAAGGCGGACTGGAAGATCAAGATCAAGATCAAGAACAACAGCATCCACACGTGGCGTGGATTTACTGGGTGCAGCTGTGGCATTTGACCTTGGGTCCGCCTTGAGCGAGCCGAGCACCGCAGGTCCGGCGAGGGCGAAGAGGTGCGGGTGTCTGAGCGCAGCGAGTTCCCGCACCGTCCCTCGACGGGCCGAGGAGCGCAGGGTACCGATGCGTAGCATCGGCTCGCGCCCTGGCGGCGTGTTTCTTTGGTTACTTTCTTTGCACGAGCAAAGAAAGTAACACCCCTCCGCGGTCGCGGAAACGACTCTCCGTGCGCACAAACGAAAACGGCACCCTCGCAGGTGCCGTCTCCATGAACCGCATTACGCGAAACCTCAGAACTTCGCGTCGAACTCCGCCGCATAACCGGTGTTGACCAGCACCTTCTGCAGCGACTCGGCCACCTTCAGGTTGCCGGCCACGATCTGGTGGGTCTCCGGGCCACGGTTGTCCATGCGGCCCAGGGTCGCGCCCTTGAAGTCGCAGACCTTGCCACCCGCCTCGCGGACCAGCAGCAGGCCGGCGGCGATGTCCCACGCCTTCACGCCGGCTTCGAAGTAGGCGTCGGCGCGGCCGCAGGCCACGTAGGCCAGGTCCAGTGCGGCCGAGCCGGTGCGGCGGATGTCCTCGCCGTGCACCAGCAGGGCGTCAACCGCCTTCAGCTGGGCGCTGGCACGGCTGCGCTCGCGCGGTGCGAAGCCGGTGTGGATCATCGTGCCTTCCAGGTCCTTGCGATCGGCCACGCGGATGCGGCGGTCGTTCAGCACGGCGCCAGCGCCACGGCTTGCGGTGAACAGTTCATTGCGCAGCGGGTCGAAGATGACCGCATCGGTCGGTTCGCCATTCTCGACCAGGGCGATCGACACGCAGTAGTGCGGCACGCCGCGCAGGTAATTGCTGGTGCCGTCCAGCGGGTCGATGACCCACATCTGGCGGCGCTCGCCCTGCACGCCACCTTCTTCGCCGAAGATGCCGTAGTCCGGGTAAGCGCGCTTGAGTTCCTTGACGATGACCTTTTCCGCGTCCGCATCCACTTCGCTGGCGTAGTCCATCCGGCCCTTCTGCACCACGTTCAGTGCCTCGAGCTTGTTGATGTTGCGCAACAGGACGTTGCCGGCGAGGCGGGCGGCCTTGACCATGACGGTGACGGCGGGTTTCTGCATGGCGTGGGCTCCCGGAAAGGCAGAAGAGATGGACTGGCGGGGGAAAAGAGCGGGTCCGGCGCAGTGGCCGGCCGCACAGTTTACCATTGGTCATCGTCCAGCTCGACCTTTTCCCTGTTCATGTCCCAGTTTCCCGCCGCCACCCGCCTCCGATTCGTCCTGGTCGGTACCCAGCACCCCGGCAACATGGGCGCTGCCGCCCGTGCCCTGAAGACCATGGGCCTGGCCCGCCTGGTGCTGGTCGCCCCCGAAAAACCGCTGGACGAGGAGGCTTTCCGCCGCTCGGCCGGTGCCGAAGACGTGCTGGGGGACGCCCCGGTGGTGGCCACCCTGGCCGAGGCCGTGGCCGATTGCCGACTGGTGCTGGGCTGCACCGCCCGTGCCCGCCGCGTCCAGCTGGAGGAGTACCTGCCGGCCGATGCCGCCGCCCGTGCGGTGGCCAAGGCGGGCGAGGGCGCCGAGGTGGCGCTGGTGTTCGGTCGCGAGCGCACCGGGCTGACCAACGAGGAACTGCAGCTCTGCCATGCGGCGGTGCATATTCCATCCGACCCGGCGTTCAGCTCGCTCAACCTGGCAGCCGCGGTGCAGGTGCTGGCCTATGAAACGCGCATGCAGCTGCTGGGCGCGCAGCCGGCCGCCGACGCCGAGCCGGGTTTCCGCGAACAGGCCGCCAGCCATGAGCAGATGGAGAGCTTCTTCGCCCAGCTCGGCGACACCTTGGACGAGATCGATTTCCACAAGGGCCGCGCACCGGAATCAGCGATGCGCAAGCTGCGCCGCCTGTTCCTGCGCAGCGAGCCGAGCGAGCAGGAAGTGCGCCTGTTGCGCGGCATCCTGGCCGACACCCAGCGCATGGCGCGACTGGCACAAGCGGGCAACAAGGACAGCTGACGACGTTCTCATTTTTTCGGGTAGTCTGTCCGGATACCCAGGGGGGATGAAGCCTGTGTCGGGTCTGCGAAGGGCAGTGCAGAGGGGACTGCTGAGCCTGGTCATGATCCTGCTGGCCGGGACGGTGCATGCAGCACCGGACCCGGTGCTGGTGCTGGGCCGGATCAGCGATGATCCCAAGGCCCATTACGAGCAGCTGCAGCCGTTGCTGGACTATGTGGTGGCACGCATGCATGACGTCGGCATCAAGGAGGGGCGGATCCTGATGGCGCGCGACCCGCAGCAGATGGCCAGCTATCTGCGGCGGGGGCGGGTCGACTGGGTCACGGAAACGTCGGGTACGGCGGTGGCACTCGGCCAGCGCAGTGGCGCGCGGCCGTTGTTGCTGACCGAGCGCAATGGTGTGCGTGAGTACCAGACCGTGTTCTTCGTGCGCCGCGACAGTCCGGTCCAGCGCATCCAGGATATGCGTGGGCATCGCCTGGCGTTGCAGAACACGGCGTCCACCAGTGCCTACCTGGTGCCGGTGATGACGCTGCTGCAGGAGGGGCTGGCGCCGCAGATCCTGGCCGGCGTGTGGGACATGCCGGGCCGGGACAGTGTGGGGTATGTGTTCGCGCGCAGCGAGTTGAACATCGCTACGTTCGTGCACAAGGGCGTGGTTGACGTGGGGGCGGTGAGCAGCGTGGACTGGAACGACGAGCGACGGATGCCGGCGGCATTCCGGCGCGACTTCCGCGAGCTGCTGCGCACCAGGCCCTACCCGCGGGCGGTGGAGATGGTGCGCGCCGACCTCGACCCGCGGGTGCGTGACCGGCTGCAGGACGTCCTGCTGCAGGCGGCCAGTGACCCGCAGGCGCAGGGGGAGTTGCATCGGTTTTTCGGTACTTCCGGTTTCCACCGCGTCGATGCGCATGCGCAGCAGCGGCTGGATGAATTGAAACAAGGATTGACGCGCGTGCGGATGGAAGTGGAATGAAGTGGCTCGGCTCGGGAATGCAGGCCCGGTTCCTGCTCGCGATGGGCGGGGCGATGGTCGTGGTGGTGGCGATCCTGGCAGTGTTGCTGGGGCGGCAGGCGGCGATGCAGGGCGAGGTGCGCAACCTCAGTGGTGGCGTCATCCATGAACTGTTCGACCGCAGCGTGCGCAGCCGCGGCGAAGCGATGGCGCGCGAGCTGTCCGACGCGCTGGCCAACCCGTTGTACTACCGCGACCTGGACCAGGTCGGTGCGCTGGTGCGCAGCACCGCACGGCAGCCGGTCGTGCGCTATGTGCTGGTGTTCGACGACCGTGGCCGGCTGGTGCATGACGGCTCGATCGAGGTGTCCGGCTTCGGCCAGCCGATGGCCGACCCGCTCGCTCCCAAGGCCGCGGTGGCGCAGGCGCTGGTGGTGCAGGAATCGCCCAAGGTGCTCGACAACACCATGCCGATCATGGTCGGCAACCAGCGCATCGGCGGCGTCCGCGTCGGCATGGCGCTGGACGAGGTGCAGCAGCGCGAACAGGCAGCCAATGCCACGCTCGGCGAGCGCCTGCAGCAGGTCGGCAGCCGCCACCTGGGCTGGCTGCTGCTGATGCTGGGCCTGCTGGTGGTGATCGGCGTGGCGGTGATCCTGTACGTGCAGCGCACCCTGGTGGCGCCGATCCGGGACCTGGCCGCTGCGGCACGCCGCATCGAGGCTGGCGACTACCAGGCGCCGCTGGCCGAGAACACCCGCAATGACGAGGTCGGCGAGCTGGTGCGCGGCTTTGCCCGGATGCGCGATTCCATTGCCCGCCATGACCGCGAGGTACGGCGCATGGCCTATACCGATGCGCTGACCGGGTTGACCAACCGGCTGGCGTTCCGGGAAGCACTGGACCATCGCCTGATGGCGGCGCGCGCATCCAATCATCGGCTGGGCCTGCTGTTCGCCGATATCGACGACTTCAAGCGCGTCAACGATACCCTCGGCCATGAGGCCGGTGACGAAGCGCTGTTGCAGTTCGCACAGCGCATCGGGCGCGCGGTTGCCGAAGCGGGAGGCGATGAGGCGCTGCTGGCCCGCTTCGGCGGCGACGAGTTCGTGATCCTGGTCGGCGATGGCGACGTGGCCGCGAACGCCCGGCTGCTGGCCGAGGTGCTGGTGCGCGAACTGGGCAAGCCGCTGGTGGTACAGGGCAGGGAGCTGTTCCTGGGGACCTCGATCGGCGTGACCCTGTTCCCGGACGATGCCGCCGATGCGACCACGCTGCTGAAGAACGGCGACATCGCCATGTACCAGGCGAAGATGGCCGGCAAGAACTGCTACCGCCATTACAGCCGGGCGATGGACCATGCGGTCGAGCGCCGCGTGCACATGGAGCAGGAGCTGCGCGGGGCCTGGGAGCGCGGCGAGCTGCGCCTGGCCTACCAGCCGATCTTCCGCATGCGCGACCGGCGCATGGTGGGCGTCGAAGTGCTGCTGCGCTGGCAGCATCCGACCCTGGGCACAATTCCGCCGTCGGTGTTCATCGAAGTGGCCGAGCAGAGTGGACTGATCGAGATCATCGGCCCGAAGGTGCTGCGTGCGGCCTGCATGGAAGCCTCGCAGTGGCCACGGGGTGCGGGCGGCGACGATCTGTTCGTGTCGGTGAACGTATCACCGCGGCAGCTGCGCGGCGGCGAGCTGCCGGCGCTGGTTGCACAGTGCCTGCATGAGTCCGGGCTACCGGCCTCGCGCCTGCACCTGGAGCTGACCGAAACCGCAGTGATCGGCGACGAGATGGTTGCCGCGCAGCTGCTGGACAAGCTGCACCGCACCGGCGTGAAGGTCTGGCTGGATGATTTCGGAACGGGCTTCTCCGGTCTCAGCCACCTGCGCCAGGTGCCGGTGGACGGCGTGAAGATCGACAAGAGTTTCGTGGCCGACATGCAGCGCGATCCCGACGATCTGGCACTGACCACGGCCATCATCGCCATGGCCCACGCACTGGGCATCACGGTGGTGGCCGAGGGCATCGAGCAGCAGGCGCAGTTCGAACTGCTGGTGCAGCGCGGCTGCGATCTTGGCCAGGGCTACTGGCTGAGCCACCCGGTGACCGCCACCGAAGTGGTGCGGATGATCGAATCGGGTCTCTGACCGACGGTTGTTGTGTCGGGGTCAGATCCCTTTTCCGCAGGAAAAGGGATCTGACCCCCTGCGGAATTACAGCGGGCGCTTGCTCGGGTCGCCGGGCAGTTCGCGCACCAGCTTGGGGATCAGGTAGCCGGACAGGCGTGCGGTCAGGCCGGCAATCAGCGCCTTGGCCTGGCTGTCGTCCACTTCGAAGTGGGCCACGCCCTCGACCCGGTCCAGCTGGTGCAGGTAATAGGGCAGCACGCCGGCGGCGAAGCTGCGCTCGCTCAGGTCCTGCAGGGCCTGCACGCTGTCGTTGACCCCGCGCAGCAGGACGGCCTGGTTCAGCAGCTGGGCGCCGACGCCGCGCAGGCGGCTCATCGCAGCGTCCACGCTGGCGTCGAACTCATTGGCATGGTTGGCGTGGACCACGATCGCCAGCGGCCACGGCAGGCTGCCCAGCCAGGCCAGCAGCTCCTCGTCCACGCGCTCCGGCAGCACGATCGGCAGCCGGGTGTGGATGCGCAGGCGGCGGATGTGCGGGATCGCGCGCAGCGCATCGGTCAGCTCGGCCAGCTTGTGCGTGGCCAGTGACAGCGGGTCGCCGCCGGACAGGATGACCTCGTCGATGTCCGGGTCGGCCGCGATGGCCGCTACGGCCTCCTGCCAGCCGCCCTTGGCGGCGTTTTCCGCGGCATAGTCGAAGTGGCGGCGGAAGCAGTAGCGGCAGTTGATCGCGCAACTGCCGGTGGCGACCAGCAGGGCGCGTCCACGGTACTTCTGGATGACGCCGGTGGCCTTCCTGGCGGCACCATCACCCACCGCATCGAAACTGAACCCGGGTGCCGGGCGCATTTCCTCGTCGACGGGCAGCACCTGGCGCAGCAGCGGGTCGGCCGCGTCGCCCACGCGCATGCGCGCCACGAAGCCCTCCGGCACGCGCAGTGCGAACTGGGCAATGGCCGCCTCCGAGACACCCAGCGCGGCCGGGTCCAGCTGCAGCCGGGCCAGCAGGGCGTGCGGGTCGCGCAGCGCCTGGCGCCAGAGCTGCTGCCAGCGCGCAGGCGCGCCTGGCGACTGGGGCCGGGGGAAGGCGGAAAGCTGCATGGAGAGGGGGCCTGCGGTTATCATGGGGGCAGAAAAACAGTCGCCCACCGGCACCCGGTGGGCTTTCCATTCTAACGGCTCGCCGCACCCGCGGCGTTTTTGCCACTCAGGAGTTTACGCATGGCCAGCTACGGCATGAACGACGTCAAGAACGGGATGAAGATCCTGGTCAACAACCAACCGGCCGTCATCATCGACACCGAATACGTCAAGCCGGGCAAGGGCCAGGCCTTCACCCGCGTGAAGTACCGCCTGATCAAGGACGGCCGTACCCAGGAAGTGACCATGAAGTCGACCGACTCGCTGGATGCAGCCGACGTCGTCGATACCGACATGAACTTCATGTACAGCGACGGTGAGTACTGGCACTTCATGGACCCGGAATCCTTCGAGCAGGTCCAGGCCACCAAGGCCGGCATGGGCGGCGCCGAAAAGTGGCTGAAGGGCGAAGAGTCCTGCGTGGTCACCCTGTGGAACGGTGAGCCGATCTTCGTGCAGCCGCCGAACTTCGTCGAACTGAAGATCACCGAAACCGATCCGGGCGTCCGTGGCGACACCTCGGGCGGCGGCGGCAAGCCGGCCACCCTGGAAACCGGCGCCGTGGTCCGCGTGCCGCTGTTCGTCAACCAGGACGAAGTGATCCGCGTCGACACCCGTTCGGGCGAATACTCCGCACGCGTCAAGTAAGGTTCCGGCCATAGGCCGACCTTGCGGTAGTGCCGGCCGCTGGCCGGGTACGCGCCAGCACATTCGCGCTGGCGCTCCCATGATCTGCTTCGGCAGATCATGGGCCCCGCTTCACGGGTCTCCAGACCCCGCCGCTTCGCGGCAGCCCCTGACTCAGGGGCGTGTCCCCCAGAAGTATCTCGCCGCCCCCCAGCCAGTGAGCCCGCATGAGCGATAGCCCGCACCTCCCCGAAGCCTGCGACCTGCTCATCGAAGCCGGTTACGTCGTTCCGATCGAGCCGCATGCGGTGGTGCTGGAAGACCATGCCGTTGCCGTGCGTGGCAGCGAGATCGTGGCCATCCTGCCGCGTGCCGAGGCGCGCGCACGCTTCCGCGCCACCCAGGTGGTGAGCCGTCCCGAGGCTGCGCTGATGCCGGGCCTGGTCAACGCGCACACGCACAACCCGATGACCCTGCTGCGCGGCGTTGCCGACGACCTGCCGCTGATGACCTGGCTGCAGCAGCACATCTGGCCGGTGGAAGCGGCGGTGATCGGCCCCGAATTCGTTGCCGACGGTACCACCCTGGCCATCGCCGAGATGCTGCGCGGCGGCACCACCTGCGCCAACGAGAACTACTTCTTCGGCGACGTGCAGGCCGCGGTCTACAAGAAACACGGTTTCCGCGCGCTGGTGGGCGCGGTCATCATCGATTTCCCCACCGCTTGGGCCAAGACCGACGACGAGTACTTCGCCAAGGCCGGTGAACTGCACGACCAGTGGCGCACCGATCCGCTGATCGGCACCGCGTTCGCGCCGCATGCGCCTTACACGGTCAACGATGCCAACTTCGAGCGGGTGCGGATGCTGTCCGACCAGCTCGACATGCAGGTGCACCTGCATACCCACGAGACCGCGCAGGAAATCAACGATTCGATCAGGCTGCACGGCCAGCGCCCGCTGGCGCGGCTGGATCGGCTCGGCCTGGTCAACGACCGCCTGATCGCGGTGCACATGACCCAGCTGACCGATGCGGAAATCCACCTGTGCGCCGAACGTGGCGTCAGCGTGGTGCATTGCCCGGAATCGAACCTGAAGCTCGCCTCCGGTTTCTGCCCGGCCTGCGCCCTGCAGCGCGCCGGCGTGAACCTGGCGATCGGCACCGACGGCTGCGCCAGCAACAACGACCTGGACATGTTCAGCGAGAACCGCACCGCGGCGATCCTGGCCAAGGCCGTGGCCGACGACGCCACTGCACTGGACGCGGCAACCACGCTGCGCGCGTCCACGCTGGGTGGCGCACGCGCGCTGGGCTTCGGCGACCGCATCGGCTCGATCGAAGTCGGCAAGCAGGCCGACCTGGTCTGCGTTGATCTGTCCGCGCTGGAAACACAGCCGCTGCACAACGTGCTGTCGCAGCTGGTGTACGCCACCGGCCGCCAGCAGGTCAGCGATGTCTGGATCGCCGGCAAGCCGAAGCTGGTGCAGCGCGAGCTGGTCGGCATGGACCTGCCGGGCATCATCGCCAACGCGCGCCAGTGGCGCGAGCGCATCCGCCATATCCGCGCCTGAACCCTGGCGCCGCAAGGACATCCCACATGACTGCCCCCCACGCTTCCTCAAATTTCGATCAGGCCGAGCTGGACAAGTTCGCTGCGCTGGCCAACCGCTGGTGGGACGCTGACGGCCCGCAGAAGCCGCTGCATGCGCTGAATCCGGTGCGCCTGCAGTACGTGGCTGACCGCGTGCCGCTGCGCGGCGCCCGCGTGCTCGACATCGGCTGCGGTGGCGGCCTGTTGAGCGAAGCGCTGGCCCAGGCCGGTGCTGACGTCACCGCCATCGACCTGGCCCCGGAGCTGGTCAAGGTCGCGCGCCTGCATGCGCTGGAGAGCGGCGCCCAGGTCGATTACCGGGTGCAGGCCGCCGAGGATCTGGCCGCCGAGCAGCCAGCCAGCTTCGACGTGGTCACCTGCATGGAAATGCTGGAGCACGTGCCGGACCCGGGCGCGATCATCGAGGCCTGCAAGCGCCTGCTGAAGCCGGGCGGCCACCTGTTCCTGTCGACCATCAACCGCACCGCCGCCGCGTTCGCGGTGGCGATCGTCGGCGCCGAGTACGTGGCGCGCCTGCTGCCCAAGGGCACGCACCACTACCAGGAATTCATCAAGCCGGCCGAGCTGGCGCGCTGGCTGCGCGAGGCCGACCTGCAGCTGGTGGATGTCAGCGGCATGGCCTACGAGCCGTGGCGCAACCATGCCCGCCTGAGCAGCCGCACCGACATCAACTACCTGGCCTACGCGGTCAAGCCGGCATGACCGCCGCCCGCTTCCCGCGTGCGGTGCTGTTCGACCTGGACGGCACCCTGCTGGACAGCGCGCCGGACTTCGTCGCCACCTGCAACGCGATGCTGGCCGAGCGTGGTCGTGCGCCGATCGATCCGGCGGTGCTGCGCCCGGTGGTCTCCAAGGGCTCGCGCGCGATGGTCGGGGCCGCTTTCCCGGACCTGGATGCCGCTGCGCGAGATGCACTGATTCCGGAATTCCTGCAGCGCTACGAAGCGCTGATCGGCCAGCACGCGGTGCTGTTCGATGGCGTGGCCGGCATGCTCGCCGCGCTGGATGACGCCGGCACGGTGTGGGGCATCGTCACCAACAAGCCCGAGTACCTGGCACGCCTGATCCTGCCGCAGCACGGCTGGCAGCAGCGCTGCGCAGTGCTGGTCGGCGGTGACAGCCTGGCCGAGCGCAAACCTCACCCACTGCCGCTGCTGCACGCTGCGCAGGCCATTGGCGTTGTTGCCGAAGACTGCGTGTACGTGGGTGACGACGAGCGCGACATCATCGCCGCGCGGGCCGCGGCCATGCCGTCGGTGGCAGCCCTGTGGGGCTACCGCCTGCACAGCGACGATCCGCTGGCCTGGCAGGCCGACGTGCTGGTCGAGAACGCTGAACTTCTGCAACTGGCCAGTCTCTGGCCGACCCGGCCGGCAGCCCCGGCCCAGCCGTAAGGAATGGTGTAGTGAGCAGTACCGCGCTGGACAGTTTCCTCGACAAGTGGCGCAGCCGTTGGCCGGAATGGTCGGTGGCCGCCCCGTTCGTGGCCGAATCGCAACGCGAGCTTGCAGTGGCGTGGTTCGCGCTGCTGCAGGAGTTCGACGACATGCTCAACACCAGCGGCGATCCGCTGCCGGCCGACGCCAAGCTGGCGTGGTGGGGCGAGGAGCTGCGCAGCTGGGCGGGACATCGCTCGCGCCATCCGCTGGGCAGGCTGCTGGAGCCGGTGCGTGCACCGTGGGCCCAGTTGGCCGAAGCACTTCCGGATCTGGTTGAAGCGCGCACGGTCGCGCTGGATGCGGCCGGCGCCGAGCGCGCGCTGGCGAACTACGCCGAGGCCGTAGCCGCGGTGGAGGCGGCCTTGTTCGCTGACAAGCCGCGCACCGGCGCCGGTCGTGCGGTGCAGCTGCAGACCCTGGCGCAGCGCCTGCAGGACGCTGGCGTGGCGGGTGTGCCGCGCAGCCTGCTGGACGAGGACGCCAGCAATGCCGCACAGCGCTGGGCGCAGCATCTGTTGAAGGGGTGGGGCACCCGCGTGCCCGGCCCGCGCCCGCGCCGTGTGTGGTCCAGCCTGGCGCGTGCGCGGGTGGCGGCACAGGCCGCAGGCAAGCCGATCGAGGCCACCCCGGTGCGCACCCTGCTGCGCGTGTGGTGGGCCGCGCGCGGTTGATCCAACGTACCTGGTAGTGCCGGCCGCTGGCCGGCATCCAGCAGGGCGCGGAAGAGGATGAGGTTGCCGGCCAGCGGCCGGCACTACCGTTACTTGCGCTCCAGCACCAGCAGCGGGTCGATACGGGTCTCGAACCAGTTCATGCCCCAGTGCAGGTGCGGGCCGGTGGCACGGCCGGTGGCGCCGACCGCAGCGATCACCTGGCCCTGTTCAACCCGGTCGCCGACCTTTACGTCGATGCGCGAGAGGTGCAGGAAGTTGGAGCTGACCCCGAAGCCGTGGTCGAGCAGCAGCGTACCGCCGGTCAGGTACAGGTCCGGCCCGGCGAAGGTGACGATGCCGGCGGCCGGTGCCTTCACCGGGGTGCCGGTCGGTACCGCGATGTCCATGCCCGAATGACCGGCACCGGGCTGCCCGTTGTACACGCGGGCATTGCCGAAGCGACCGCTGATGCGGCCCTGCACCGGCCAGATGAAGGTCTGGGTGAAGTCGGTGCGGTCGTCATCGCGGGCACGCGCGGCGGTCACCTGCGCCTGTTCGCGCTTGATCCGCTCGGCAATCGCCGGCGGCGGATTGACCGTCTTCGGCGGCACGCCGTTGACCCGCTCGGTGGGCCAGTCGCGCGGCGTCACCGCAATGGTCGCGGTCTCGCTGCCACCATCGGGGCGCTGCACCTGCACGCGCAATGGTCCCTTCTCGTCACGGCCGATGCCGAACACCACGCTGCCGTAGCCGCTCACCCGCAGCTGGCGACCGGCGTACTGCACGCGGCTGCCGGCGGGAACCTTGCCGATCACCAGTGCGCCCTGCGACGCACTGGCCGGGAACACCACGCGGCTGTCGATCAGGCTGCCAATGCCATCCTGCGCCTGCGCCGCGGGTACGGAAAACAGGGGCGCGGCCAGCAGCGCCCCGATCAGAAGTGCCGAGCGCATCAGCGGTTGTAGGTCATGCGCTGGCCGGCGGGTTCGCCCACCAGGTTGCTGCCGTCCCACACCAGCTGGCCGTTGACCCAGGTGGAGGCGACGCGCGAACGGAAGGTGGTGCCCTCAAACGGCGACCAGCCGCACTTGGACAGCACGTCCTCGCGCTTGACCGTGAACGGCACGTCTTCGACCAGGACCAGATCGGCGAAGTAGCCTTCGCGCAGGAAGCCACGTTCTTCCACGTCGAACAGCTGCGCCGGGGCGTGGGCGAACTTCTGCACCACCTGCTCGCGGGTCAGCTTGCCTTCGTGCACGCGCTCCAGCGCGGCCACCAGCGCGTACTGCACCAGTGGCAGGCCGGAGGGGGCCTGCGCGTAGGGCTTCTGCTTCTCTTCCCAGGTGTGCGGCGCGTGGTCGGTAGCCAGCACGTCCAGCACGTCGTCGGCCAGCGCAGCGGTGATCGCCTCGCGGTCGGACACTTCCTTGATGGCCGGGTTGCACTTGATCAGGTTGCCCTTGGTCGCATAGTCCGGGCGCGCGAAGTGCAGGAAGTGCACGCAGGTTTCAGCGGTGATCTGCTTGCGGCTGCCATCGGCGCGGATCAGCGGGCCCTTCTCGAACAGCGCCAGTTCATCGGCGGTGGAGATGTGCAGCACGTGCAGGCGGGTGCCGTGTTTGCGCGCCAGCGACATCGCCAGGCGGGTCGACTTGATGCAGGCTTCGCGCGAGCGGATGTCCGGGTGCATGTCCGGGGTCAGCGCATCGCCGTACTTTTCCTGGAAGGCCTTCAGGTTGGCATCGATCATCGGCGTGTCTTCGCAGTGCGTGATGATCGGGGTCGGGCATTCGCGGAAGATCGCGTCCAGCGTTTCGGGGTTGTCGACCAGCATGTTGCCGGTCGAAGCACCCATGAACACCTTCACGCCCGGCGCCTTCTTCGGGTCCAGCGCACGGATGGCGTCCAGGTTGTCATTGCTGGCGCCGTGGTAGAAGCCGTAGTTGGCCCAAGCGCGGCCGCGCGCGAGCTCGTACTTGGCTTCCAGGATGGTCGAATCCAGCGTCGGCGGGTTGGTGTTGGGCATGTCCATGAAGCTGGTCAGGCCACCGGCCACGGCCGCCGCCGATTCGCTGGCGATGTCGCCCTTGTGGGTCAGGCCCGGTTCGCGGAAGTGCACCTGGTCATCGATCATGCCCGGGAGCAGCCAGCGCCCGGCCGCGTCCACCACCTGCTCGCCGTCGCGCGGCGCCAGCCCGTTGCCGATCTGCGCGATGCGGCCGTTCTCGATGCGCAGGTCGCCGTCGAAGGTGCGGCCTTCGTTGACCATGCGGGCATTGGTGATGAGGGTGGAGGACATGTCAATGTTTTCCTGTGCAACGGCAAGAGGGGGCGTTGGGGGACTCGGGCACGGGGTCGAAGCCGCCGGGATGGAACGGGTGGCAGCGGCCCAGCCTGCGCGCAGCCAGCCAGCTGCCGCGCAGCGGGCCGTGCCGCGAGATCGCGTCCATCGCGTATTCAGAACAGCTCGGCACGAAACGGCAGCGGGGCCCCAGCAAGGGGCTGATGAAGCGCTTGTAGAAGCGCAGCAGGGCAATGAGCAGGCGCGAGATCACCCAGTCATCTTATGCCAGTTGGCATGAAGGCCGCATTTGTGCAGGATGGGCCGTTGGTCGCATGTCGCCGATGGCCTGCGACCGGTACCAGCACCGTCGGGTGCTGGCCAGGTTCCGTACCGCGCAAGGCGGTCCGTGTTCGTCGGACTGCCCATTGGGCGCCTTGGCTCCAGGACTGAATGGAGCAGGGTGCCGAGGTTGCTGCTGCGGGTCGGGTAGGCTATAAAGGCCCGCTTTCCCGGGCCCCGGGGAATCCAAGGAAGAGCGTTTCGTGGCTGCTAAAAAAACTGCAAAGAAGGCCGCAACGGCCGCCAAGAAAACCGCCAAGCCTGTTGTGAAGAAGTTGGCGGCAAAGCCCGTTGCCAAGAAGCCGGCGAGCAAGCCGGCGACCAAGGCAGCGTCCTCGCAACCGGCGGCCAGGAAGGCCACCGCAAAGAAGACGCCGGTCAAGGCAACCAAGCCGGTGGCGAAGAAAGCCGCTGCGCCCGCCAAGGCCAAGCCAGCCGCTGCCAGCAAGAAGGCGCCGGTGAAAAAGGCCGTCAGCAAGGCTGCGCCGGTGAAGAAGACCGTCGCCAAGCCGGTGGTCAAGAAGGCAGCAGCCAAGCCGGCGCCGAAGGCGGTGGTGAAGAAGGCTGCAGCCAAGCCGGTCGCCAAGCCGGCGGCAAAGAAGGTCGCTGCGGCCAAGCCGGTCGCCACGCCTGCCGCTGCAAAGAAGGTTGCCAAGAATGTTGCCGCACCGGCCGTAAAGCCGGCCCCGGCCCCAGTAGTGAAGTCCGCACCGAAGCCTGCTGCCAAGCCGGCTCCGGCCAAGCCTGTCCCGGCCAAGACCGTGGCAGTGGCAGCAGCCCAACCGGCCTCCAAGCCGGCCCCGGCCGCCGCTCCTGCCGCTTCGAAGGCCCCGCAATCCAAGAATCCCGTGCCCGTTTCGAAATCGCCTGCCAAAACCGCCGTGAAATCCGATTCCGCCCCGAAGACCGTGTCGCGCCCTGTCGGCAAGGTTGCCGTGGCCGTCGCCGCCCGCTCGGCAGCACCGGCCCCGCGCAGCAAGTACAAGGTGGTCGAATACAAGACCGACGAGGCCACCGGCCGCCCGATCCTGCCGGCTGGCTACAAGCCGTCCTCGGAAGAGGAATACATGAGCCCGCTGCAGCAGGAGTATTTCCGCCAGCGCCTGCAGAACTGGCGCGCGGACCTGGTGGAAGAGTCCAAGCAGACCATCGAGAACCTGCGCGAGGAAGTGCGTGACATCGGCGACGAAGCCGAGCGCGCGACCCGCGAAACCGAGAACTCGCTGGAACTGCGTACCCGCGACCGCTACCGCAAGCTGATCGGCAAGATCGACAGCACCCTGAAGCGCCTGGAAGCGGGCGACTACGGTTACTGCGTCGACACCGGCGAAGAAATCGGCCTGGAGCGCCTGGAGGCGCGCCTGACCGCCGAGCGCACCATCGATGCCCAGGAGCGTTGGGAGCATCTGCAGAAGCAGCAGGGCGACTGATTCCTGATCGTTGTCTGGTCATGCAGAAAACCCGGCTTCGGCCGGGTTTTTTGTTGGGTTCGAGTTGGCTGTGTAGAGCGCCTTCCGGGTATCGGGTGGAGCCTGCGGGTGGGTCCGATGTAGAGCCGAGCCCACGCTCGGCTCAGGCCGAAGCCGGAGGGCAAGGAAGAGCAAAAGCAAAAGCAAAGGCAGCCAAGCATGGCTTGGCTCTATCAGGAGCGGTCTTGCGTGCGCTCGCGGCTGTTGGGTCCGCCTTGTAGCGAGCCGAGCACCGCAGGGGAATCAGGGGCGAGGAGGCGGCTCTATCCTGTAGAGCCGACTGCTGGTCGGCTGGCTCTCCGCGCCGTCCCCTGATTCACCGAGGAGCACAGGGCACCGGCGCGCAGCGCCGGCTCGCGGATGGCGGAGCGTTTCTTTGGTTACTTTTCTTTTCGCGCGAAAAGAAACGCGACACCCCACCGCGGTCGCGGAAAGAGCCCGCCGGGCATGGCCCGGCGCTATCGGCGCGTGGGCGCACGGAAATACGCAGCCGAGCATGGGCTCGGCTCTACAGGCTCACTGCAGGTCGCGAAGATTCAACTTCCGCAGCGTCGGGTTCTTCCACGCGGTGATCCCGGCCACGCTCAGCACCGCGAACCCGCCCAGCACCACGGCCGGTACCAGGCCGAGCAGCTTCGCCATCGTGCCGGCATAGAACGCGCCCAGCTCGTTGGACGAACTGATGAAGATGCCGTTGATCGACGATACGCGACCGCGCATTTCTTCCGGCGTGGCCAGCTGCAGGATGGTCGAGCGGATCACCACCGAGACGCCATCGAAGGCGCCGTAGAACAGCAGGATCAGCGCCGACAGCCAGAAGTGCTGCGACAGCCCGAAGCTGATCACGCACAGGCCGAAGCCGGCCACCGCGAACAGCAGCACGCGGCCGGCATTGCGGTGCAGCGGGTGGCGGGCCAGCCACAGGCCCACGCACACCGAGCCCAGCGCCGGCATCGCGCGCAGGATGCCCAGGCCTTCCGGGCCGTGGTGCAGGATTTCGTGCAGGAACGCCGGCAGCATCGCCACCACGCCGCCCAGCAGCACCGAGAACATGTCCAGCGCCATCGCGCCGACCATGATCCGGTTGCCGACCACGAAGCGCGCGCCTTCGGCGATGCTCTTGAAGATCGGCGCGGCAGGTCCGGTGTGCACCGGCTCCTCCACTTTCAGCGTGGCCAGGCAGGCCATCGCCACCAGCGCGAAGGCGGTGGCCACCGCGTAGGACAGGCCCTTGCCACCGAAGCCGACCAGCACGCCGCCCAGTGCCGGGCCGGCGATCATGCCGGCCTGGAATACCACCGCGCCCAGGCCGGCGCCACGCGCGAACTGGTCACGGGCCAGTACGCGGGCGAACAGGGCGTTGTAGATCGGCGACAGGAAGGCGCGGACCATGCCGGTCAGCGCAATGGCTGCGTAGATCGGCCACACGCCGTCGATCGGCAGCCAGCCCATGGCCACGCTGGTCAATACCAGTGCGGTGGCGATCAGTCCGCAACAGGCGACCATGCCCAGGCGGCGGCGCGGCAGGTGATCCACCAGGTAACCGGCGAACGGCGCCACGCAGAAGAACGGCAGCACCTCGGCCAGGCCGATCAGGCCCAGCGAGAACGGATTGCGGGTGACTTCGTAGATGTGCCAGCCGACGGTGACCGCGACCACCTGGTAGGACAGCATCGCGAAGATGCGGTACGCCAGCAGCCTGGCGAAACCGGGCCGGGACAGCAGGCCCAGCGCGCTGTCTTCGGCTGTGGCAGGCTCGCTCACGACGGGTCGCGCTGCAGCTGGGCCTGCGCGGTCTCGCGGATGAAGGCCAGCATCGCCGCCACGCCGTTGCTGCGGGTCGGCGAGAGGTGGCGGGCCAGGCCGATGTCCTGGATGTAGCTCGGCTGGGTGGCCAGGATCTCCTGCGCCGAGCGCCCGGAGTACACACGCAGGGCCAGGAAGATCAGGCCTGAGACAATCGCCGAATCACTGATGGCATGGAAGCGCAGCGACTGCGCGTTGCCTTCGGGCACGATCCAGACCATCGACTGGCAGCCGAGCAGGCGATGCTCTTCGGTCTTCCATTCTTCCGGGAAGGCCGGCAGCTTGCGGCCGAGGTCGATCAGGTACTGGTAGCGCTCGGACCAGTCGCCGAAGAAGCCGAATTCCTCGGCGATGGCAGCCTGTGCCTCGGCGGCGGTGGGTTCAAGCGGGAACGGGGAGTCGGTCACAACAGTCTCTACGGTGGGGGGCGTGGCCGGCGTACCGGCCACGGGGCAGGGCGGGTCAGCCGCGCTTGCGCGACCAGCGCACGCCCTGCGGGGTGTCTTCCAGCACGATGCCTTCGGCGGCCAGCTGGTCGCGGATGGCGTCGGAACGGGCGAAGTCGCGCGCCTTCTTGGCAGCGGCACGCTCATCGATCAGGCCCTGGATGCGGGCATCGTCGCCGCCGTCGCTGGCCGCAGTGCCGAACCACTGCGCTGGATCGGCCTGCAGCAGGCCCAGTGCCAGTCCTGCGCCGAGCAGTTCACCCTTCAGGCGCGCCTGCTCGGCCGGATCGGTGGCACGACGCGCATCGGCGGCGATGCGGGCCACTTCGGCCAGTGCCTGCGGAGTGTTCAGATCGTCATCCAGGGTCGCCTCGACCGTGGCCGGGATCGCAACGACCGCCTCGACTGACGCCAGTTCGCGCAAGGTGCCGTACAGGCGGTCCAGGGTGCGCACCGACTGTTCGATCAGGCCATCGGACCAGTCCAGCGGTTGCCGGTAGTGGGCCGACAGCAGGGCCAGGCGCAGTGCTTCCGGCGGGTGCTGGCGCACCAGGTCGTGCACGCGCTCGATGTTGCCCAGCGACTTGCTCATCTTGGCGCCGCCGAAGTTGAGCATGCCGTTGTGCAGCCAGAAGCGGGCGAAGATCTTGCCGCCGTGGGCGCACTCGCTCTGCGCAAGCTCGTTCTCGTGGTGCGGGAACTGCAGGTCGACGCCGCCGGCATGGATGTCGATGGTCTCGCCCAGGTGGGCGGCGGCCATTGCCGAGCACTCGATGTGCCAGCCCGGGCGGCCACGACCCCAGGGCGACGCCCAGCCGGGCAGGTCGTCGCTGGACGGCTTCCACAGCACGAAATCACCCGGATCACGCTTGTACGGGGCCACGTCGACACGGGCGCCGGCCAGCATTTCGTCCGGATCGCGGCGCGAGAGCTTGCCGTAGCCATCGAAGCTGGCCACCGCGAACAGCACGTGGCCTTCGGCAGCGTAGGCATGCCCGTTGGCGATCAGCTGCTCGATCATGGTGATGATCTGCGGAATGTGCGCGGTCACCTCCGGCTCGATGTCCGGCGGCACCACGCCCAGCGCGGCCATGTCCTCACGGTAGGCGGCGGCAAACCTGTCGGTGATGGTGCTGATCGGTACGCCCTGCTCGCGCGCGGCGGTGTTGATCTTGTCGTCCACGTCGGTGATGTTGCGCGCGTAGCGCAGGCCACCGAAACGGCGCCGCAGCAGGTCGGCCAGCACCCCGAACACCACCGGGCCACGGGCGTTGCCGATGTGCACGTAGTTGTAGACCGTCGGGCCGCACACATACAGGGTCGGACAGGCCGGATCGAGCGGGGTGAACGGTTCGAGCTGGCGAGTCAGGTTGTTGTGCAGGCGCAGGGTCATGGGGCTGTGGCTGGGGGACAAGCCTGTGATTTTAGAACGTGTCGGCCCCCTTTGGGGGCACCCGTTGCCACCGGTGGACGCCGGGGCCACCCGGGGTGGGGTGGGCAGGAGCGGCGTGGACGGGTAATGTTCAGCCCCTTGCGCTCGCCACTGCCTACACTATTGCCGTGTCCTTGCTCCCGTCGCCAATGAAATCCACCGCGTTGCTGACCCTGGCCTGCCTGTCGGCGCTGCCCGCCGTGGTGCTGGCGCAGGAGGCCGAGCCCCGCAACCGGGTGGTGATCGTTGAGAACGTGAAGTTCGACTACGCCCAGGTGCTGAACGTGGAGCCGGTGTTCCAGACCCTGCGCGCGACCCGCACCGAGGAGCACTGCGAGCCGGTGTCGACCCGGACCCTGGCCCCGGTGAACGTGACCGGCGAGGAGCCGGTCGAGGACAAGGGCCGGATCAGCCGCTTCTGGGACTCGGTGCGCTCGATGTTCAAGCGCAGCGACGAAGAGGCCGTTGAGGAGCCCGGAGCCGAGACGCCGGCCCCGGCACCGGCCAACACTGGCCCGATGCTGACCCGCGACTGCCGCATCGTGCCGGTGGGGCGTGAATTCCGCCGGCCCATCGCCTACGACGTGGATTACGTTTACAAGGGCACCAAGTACCGTTCGCGGCTGCCGGAAGACCCCGGCAACCGGCTCAAGATCCGGGTGTCGATCACGCCCTGGGTCGGCCCGGAGCAGGGCACGGCCAGCAATCCCTGATTCTGGGACCCCGGCCCTTGCGCCGGCCTCGGCCGCATGCAAAGATGGTTGACCATGAAGCTCACCGACTTCCAGCACGACAGCAGCGCAGCCCGACAGGCGTCGGGCATGACCTCGCGTGCGCGTCGACCGGAACCCCACATCCTCGCTGGGTAACCGGAGCTTTTTGCTGTTCGTCCGAAAAAACCCAGCCCGCCGGCTGGGTTTTTTCGTTTCCGCGCTTCGAAAATGCATCTTCTGAAAGCTGCAACTGCAATCTTCCCGCTCCACCTTTGATTCCTGTTTTCCCTTCCACCGCGTCGAAACCGGCGCCGCCACGCAAGGAAAGATGATGTCCCCCAAGCACTTCCTGAACACCCAGGACTGGAGCCGCAGCGATCTCGACGCGCTGTTGACCCAGGCGGCGCTGTTCAAGCGCAACAAGCTCGGCGACCAGCTCAAGGGCAAGTCGATCGCGCTGGTGTTCTTCAACCCGTCCATGCGCACCCGCACCAGCTTCGAACTGGGCGCGTTCCAGCTCGGTGCCCACGCGGTGGTGCTGCAGCCGGGCAAGGATGCGTGGCCGATCGAGTTCAACCTCGGCACGGTGATGGACGGCGATACCGAAGAGCACATCGCTGAAGTGGCCAAGGTGCTGGGTCGCTACTGCGACATCATCGCCGTGCGTGCGTTCCCCAAGTTCATCGACTGGGCCTACGACCGCCAGGACATCGTCCTCAACAGCTTCGCCAGGTACTCGCCGGTGCCGGTCATCAACATGGAGACCATCACCCACCCGTGCCAGGAGCTGGCCCACATCATGGCCCTGCAGGAGCACTTCGGCACCCAGGACCTGCGTGGCAAGAAGTACGTGCTGACCTGGACCTACCACCCCAAGCCGCTGAACACCGCCGTTGCCAATTCGGCGCTGACCATCGCCACCCGCATGGGCATGGACGTGACCCTGCTGTGCCCGACCGCCGACTACATCCTCGACGAGCGTTACATGGGCTGGGCCGAGCAGAACGTGGCCGAGAGCGGCGGCTCGCTGAAGATCAGCCATGACATCGACAGCGCCTACGCCGGCGCCGACGTGGTCTACGCCAAGAGCTGGGGCGCGCTGCCGTTCTTCGGCAACTGGGAACCGGAGAAGCCGATCCGCGACCAGTTCAAGCACTTCATCGTGGACGAGCGGAAGATGGCGCTGACCAACAATGGTGTGTTCAGCCACTGCCTGCCGCTGCGCCGCAACGTGAAGGCCACCGACGCGGTGATGGATTCGCCGCAGTGCATCGCCATCAACGAAGCCGAGAACCGCCTGCACGTGCAGAAGGCGATCATGGCGGCGGTTGCCGGGCGCTAGATCGAACAAGGGGTAGAGCCGACCGTTGGTCGGCTGCTCCCGCAGCGGCGCATCCAATATTCCAGCCGACCAACGGTCGGCTCTACCGAATTCCCATCCCCCAAGTGGACCTGACCCCCATGAGCAACAAAGACGTCGTTCTCGCCTTCTCCGGCGGCCTGGATACCAGCTTCTGCGTGCCGTACCTGCAGGAGCGCGGCTACAACGTGCACACCGTGTTCGCCGACACCGGCGGCGTCGATGATGAAGAGCGTGACTTCATCGAGAAGCGCGCCGCCGAACTGGGCGTGGCGAGCCACCTTACCGTCAACGGTGGCCCGGCCATCTGGGAGGGCTTCGTCAAGCCGTTTGTGTGGGCCGGCGAAGGCTACCAGGGCCAGTACCCGCTGCTGGTCTCGGACCGCTACCTGATCGTCGATGCCGCGCTGAAGCGTGCTGCCGAGCTGGGCACCAACATCATCGCCCACGGTTGCACCGGCATGGGCAACGACCAGGTCCGCTTCGACCTGGCCGTGAAGGCGCTGGGCGACTACCAGATCATCGCGCCGATCCGCGAGATCCAGAAGGAACACACCCAGACCCGCGCCTACGAGCAGAAGTACCTGGAAGAGCGTGGCTTCGGCGTGCGCGCCAAGCAGCAGGCCTACACCATCAACGAGAACCTGCTGGGCCTGACCATGTCCGGCGGCGAGATCGACCGGTGGGAAGCTCCGGGCGAGGGCGCGCGTGGCTGGTGCGCACCGCGCAGCGAGTGGCCGGAGCAGGCCCTGACCGTGACCCTGAAGTTCGTTGAAGGCGAAGCCGTCGAACTGGACGGCAAGGCGCTGCCGGGCGACCAGATCCTGGCCCAGCTCAACAAGCTGTTCGCCCCGTACGGCGTGGGCCGCGGCGTCTACACCGGCGACACCGTGATCGGCCTGAAGGGCCGCATCGTGTTCGAGGCCCCGGGCCTGGTTTCGCTGCTGGCCGCACACCGTGCGCTGGAAGATGCGGTGCTGACCAAGCAGCAGAACCGCTTCAAGCCGGACGTGGCACGCAAGTGGGTGGAGCTGGTGTACGAAGGCTTCTACCACGACCCGCTGAAGACCGACATCGAAGCCTTCCTGAAGTCCTCGCAGGCCAAGGTCAACGGCGAAGTGGTGCTGGAAACCCGTGGTGGCCGCGTCGATGCGGTGGCCGTGAAGTCGCCGCACCTGCTCAACACCAAGGGCGCCACCTACGCGCAGTCGGCCGACTGGGGCGTGGAGGAGGCTGAAGGCTTCATCAAGCTGTTCGGCATGAGCTCCACCGTTTACGCGCAGGTCAACCGCGGTTGACCTGTGACGGGGTGCCGGCCGCTGGCCGGCGCCTCGCAACGTCGATGGAGGGTAGTGCCGGCCGCTGGCCGGCTCGTGGCACGGCTGGATCATTGCGGAGCCGGCCAGCGGCCGGCACTACCGATTTCGAACCCTACGGATATTCAGACACATGCTTGAACAGACGCTCGATCACCTGCAGGCCCTGGTGTCCTTCGACACCCGCAACCCGCCGCGTGCGATCACCACCGGTGGCATCTTCGATTACCTGCGCGACAACCTGCCCGGCTTCAACGTCGAGGTGATCGACCATGGCGCCGGTGCAGTCAGCCTGTACGCCGTGCGCGGGACGCCGAAGTACCTGTTCAACGTGCACCTGGACACCGTGCCGGACTCGCCGCACTGGAGTGCCGACCCGCATGTGATGCGCCGCCTGGACGACCGCGTGGTCGGCTTGGGCGTGTGTGACATCAAGGGCGCCGCCGCTGCGCTGGTGGCGGCGGCCAATGCCAGCGATGGCGATGCCGCCTTCCTGTTCTCCAGCGACGAGGAAGCCAACGATCCGCGCTGTATCGCCGCGTTCCTGGCCCGTGGCCTGCCGTATGAAGCGGTGCTGGTGGCCGAGCCGACCATGAGTGAAGCGGTGCTGGCGCATCGTGGCATCAGCTCGGTGCTGATGCAGTTCGCCGGCCGCGCCGGCCATGCGTCCGGCAAGCAGGACGCGGCCGCCAGCGCGCTGCACCAGGCCATGCGCTGGGGCAACCGTGCACTGGACCATGTGGAATCGCTGGCCTCGGCCCGCTTCGGCGGGCTGACCGGGCTGCGCTTCAACATCGGTCGCGTCGAAGGCGGGATCAAGGCCAACATGATCGCACCGGCTGCTGAGGTGCGCTTCGGGTTCCGCCCGCTGCCGTCGATGGACATCGATGGCCTGCTGGCGACCTTCGCCGGTTTCGCCGAACCGGAAGCCGCCGTGTTCACCGAAACGTTCCGTGGCCCCAGCCTGCCGGCCGGTGACATCGCCGAGGCCGAGAACCGCCGCCTGCTGGCGCGCGATGTGGCCGATGCGCTGGAGCTGCCGATCGGCAACGCGGTGGACTTCTGGACCGAGGCCTCGCTGTTCTCCGCCGGTGGCTACACCACGCTGGTGTTCGGCCCGGGCGACATCGCCCAAGCCCACACCGCCGATGAGTTTGTGACGCTGGAGCAGCTGCAGCGCTACGCCGACGCCGTGCATCGCATCATCGCCGCCGGCGCCTGATCGACCCTACAACGCCGCCCGGCCCTGGCCGGGTGGAACTGCAACGCGGCGACCGCCGCCTGTGACGAAACCGAAATGTCTCCTGCCCTCCAGCCCCACCGCCAGACCCGCCAGACCATCGTGCGCCTGCTTTCCAGCATGGCCAGCGCGAAGGAGATCAGCCAGTACCTCAAGCGCTTCTCGCAGCTGGACGCCAAGCGCTTCGCCGTGGTCAAGGTCGGCGGCGCGGTGCTGCGCGACGACCTCGACGCGCTGACCTCCTCGCTGTCGTTCCTGCAGGAAGTCGGGCTGACCCCGATCGTGCTGCACGGCGCCGGCCCGCAGCTGGATGCCGAACTGTCGGCCGCCGGCATCGAGAAGCAGACCGTCAACGGCCTGCGCGTGACGTCGCCGGAAGCGCTGGCGATCGTGCGCCGGGTGTTCCAGCAGTCCAACCTGCGCCTGGTCGAGGCGTTGCAGCAGAACGGCGCGCGCGCCACCTCGATCACCGGCGGCGTGTTCGAGGCCGAGTACCTGGACGTGGACACCTACGGCCTGGTCGGCGAGGTGAAGAAGGTCAACCTGGCACCGATCGAGGCCAGCCTGCGTGCCGGGTCGATCCCGGTCATCACCAGCCTGGGCGAGACCGCTGGCGGCCAGATCCTCAACGTCAACGCCGACTTCGCCGCCAACGAGCTGGTGCAGGAACTGCAGCCGTACAAGATCATCTTCCTGACCGGCACCGGCGGCCTGCTGGACGAGCAGGGCAACGTGATCGATTCGATCAACCTGTCCACCGAGTACGACCACCTGATCGCGCAGCCGTGGATCCACGGCGGCATGAAGGTGAAGATCGAACAGATCAAGGATCTGCTCGACCGCCTGCCGCTGGAATCGTCGGTGTCGATCACGCGCCCGGCCGATCTGGCCAAGGAACTGTTCACCCACAAGGGTTCGGGGACGCTTGTGCGCAAGGGCGAGAAGGTGCTGCGCGCCACCGCCTGGAACGCGCTGGACCTGCCGCGCCTGAAGGGCCTGATCGAATCCAGCTTCGGCCGCACCCTGGTGCCGGAGTACTTCGAAAAGACGAAGCTGCTGCGCGCCTACGTCAGCGAGAACTACCGCACCGCGGTGATCCTCACCGACGAGGCCGAGGGCGTGTACCTGGACAAGTTCGCCGTGCTCGACGATGCGCAGGGCGAGGGCCTGGGCCGCGCGGTCTGGAACGTGATGCTGGAGGAAACCCCGCAGCTGTTCTGGCGTTCGCGCCATGGCAATCCGATCAACCACTTCTATTACGCTGAATCCGACGGCTGCTACAAGCAGGACCACTGGAAGGTGTTCTGGTTCGGCGCCGACGGCATCGACCGGATCAAGACCTATGTCGACCATTGCGCCCGGCGCGCGCCGAGCCTGCAGGGCTGAACACATGAACCATGCCGACTGGACCAAGGTCCCTACGCTGGCGGGCACCCATGCGCGGCTGGAGCCGCTGCAGATGGGGCATATCGATGGCCTGCGCGGCGCGCTTGGCGATGGCGCGTTGTCCAGGCTCTGGTACACCCAGGTGCCCGATGCGAAGACCATGGCCGGCTACGTGCAGGCAGCGCTGCAGGCGCAGGCCGAAGGCAGGGTGCTGCCGTTCGTGGTGTTCGATGCCAACGACCAGATTGTCGGTACCACCCGCTACTACGATCTGCAAGCGGACGTGCCGCGCCTGAGTATCGGTTACACCTGGTATGGCGAGTCTGCGCAACGCACCGGGGTCAACACCGAGACCAAGCTGATGCTGCTCAGCCACGCGTTCGAGCGGTTGCAGTGCCTGAGCGTCGTGTTCGAGACCAGCTGGTTCAACTTCACCTCGCGCACCGCCATCGCACGCCTCGGCGCCAAGCAGGATGGCGTGCTGCGCAACCACAAGCGGCATGCCGACGGCACGCCGCGCGACACCGTCATCTTCTCCATCATCGATGCGGAATGGCAGGGCGTGAAGCGCCACCTGCAGTACCGCCTGGACAGCCACGCATGAACGATTCGACTTTCACCCTGGGCATCGTCGGGGCCCGCGGCCATACCGGCGCCGAGCTGATCAAGCTGGTGGCCGCCCATCCGCGCCTGGAACTGGCCTTCGTCTCCTCGCGCGAGCGCGCCGGGCAGCGCCTGTCCGACCACCACCCGGAATTCCAGGGCGAGCTGCAGTACGAGAACCTGGATGCCGACGCGGTGGCCGCCAAAGCCGTGGACGCGGTGATCCTAGCCCTGCCCAACGGCCTGGCCGCACCGTTCGTGGCCGCGCTTGAAGCCGCCAAGCCGGACACCGTCATCGTCGATCTCTCGGCCGACTACCGCTTCGACAACAGCTGGTATTACGGCCTGCCGGAGCTGACCCGCGGCCGCTACAACGGCCAGAAGCACATCAGCAACCCGGGCTGCTATGCCACGGCGATGCAGCTGGCGGTGCATCCGCTGCTGGACCTGCTGGCCGGCCCGCCGCAGTGCTTCGGTGTCTCCGGCTACTCCGGTGCCGGTACCACGCCGTCGGACAAGAACAACGTCGAACTGCTGGCCGACAACCTGATGCCGTATGCGCTGACCAACCACGTGCACGAGCGCGAGGTGTCGGTGCAGCTGGGCGTGGCCGTCGAGTTCATGCCGCACGTCGCGCCGCATTTCCGCGGCATCACGCTGACCGCCAACCTGTGGCTGAACCGCGTGCAGACCCGCGAACAGATCGTCGAGCGCTTCCAGCAGGCCTATGCCGGCGAACCCCTGATCGAAGTGGTGGATGAAGCGCCGTGGGTCAGCCGCATCGCCGGCCGCCACGGTGCCCAGGTCGGTGGCTTCACCCTGGCCCCGGGCGGCAAGCGGGTGGTGGTGGTGGCGACCTTGGACAACCTGCTCAAGGGCGCGGCCACCCAGGCCATGCAGAACCTCAACCTTGCGCTGGGCATCGACGAACTGACGTCGATCCCGCACTGAACACGCCTTCCGGAGCCCCCATGGCAGACCTTCTTTGGCAGAAGCCCGGCGTCGCTGTCGACGCCCAGATCCAGACCTTCCTCGCCGGCGACGATGTGATCCTCGACCGCGAGTTCTTCCTGCATGACATCGCTGCCAGCGCCGCGCATGCGCAGGGCCTGCAGCACATCGGCATCCTCAGCGCCGACGAGCTGGCAGGCCTGCTGCGCGAGCTCGACGTGCTGGCGCAGGATTTCCGTGAAGGCCGCTTCGTGCTGGATACGCAGTACGAAGACGGTCACTCAGCAATCGAAGCGCGTTTGACCGAACGCCTCGGCGACGCTGGCCGCAAGATCCACACCGGCCGCAGCCGCAATGACCAGATCCTGGTCGCCACCCGCCTGTGGCTGAAGGAGAAGCTGCTGCGCGTGGCCGGGCTCAGCACCGACGTGGCCAAGATCGCGCTGGACCGTGCGCAGGCCGAGAAGGACCTGCCGATTCCCGGCTATACCCATATCCAGCGCGCCGTGGTCTCTTCGGCCGGCATGTGGTGGGCCGGATGGGCCGAGGCCTTCATCGACAACGCCATCCGCGCCCGTGACACCCATGCGCTGGTCGACGCCAATCCGCTCGGCACCGCCGCCGGCTACGGGGTGAACCTGCCGCTGGACCGCGAGCACACCACGGCCGCGCTCGGTTTCGCGCGCATGCAGATCTCGCCGATCTACGCACAGCTGTCGCGCGGCAAGTTCGAGCTGGCCGCGCTGGAAGCACTCGGTGGCGCTACGCTGGACCTGCGCCGCATCGCCTGGGACCTGTCGCTGTTCACCAGCGCCGAGTTCGGCTTCGTCGCGCTGCCGGCGCAGTACACCACCGGCAGTTCGATCATGCCCAACAAGCGCAACCCGGACGTGATCGAGCTGATGCGTGCGACCCACGCCAGCGTCGCCGCCGCGCGCACCGAGATCGAGCAGCTGCTGTCGCTGCCTTCGGGTTATCACCGTGACCTGCAGTCGTCCAAGGGCGCCATCTTCCACGGCTTCGGCCGTGGCCTGGCCGCGCTGGAACTGCTGCCGGCGCTGCTGGCCAATCTGGAGTGGCGTGACGACAGGCTGCGCGCAGCGATCGATTCGGGCATGTATGCCACCGACGTCGCCGTGGAAGCGGCGGTGGCCGGTGTGCCGTTCCGCGAGGCCTACAAGGCCGCTGCAGCCGGTGCCGACAGCGCAGGGCAGGGACGTACCCCGGAAGGCAGCCTGGCTGCGCGTGTATCGCCGGGCTCGGCTGCCGATCTGCGCCTGGACGAACTGCGCGCACGCTGGCAGGCGCTGTCCTGATGGCGGGCACTGTCTATCTGGTGATGGCGATGCGCCGGCCGGACTTCAACGATGCGGCGGTGCAGCCGCACCGCGATTTCCTCGAGGCGTTGCAGGCACAGGGAAAGCTGCAGCTGACCGGTGGTTTCGCCGATGGCAGCGGTGGCGCCTATGTGCTGTGCAATGTCGAGAGCCTGGAACAGGCGCGGGCCATCGTCGCCACCGATCCGCTGGTGACGATGCACGCTTCCGAGCTGACCGTGCACGAATGGAATACCCGTTGAGGCCCTGACCGATGACCGTGCACGCCGCCACCGTCGCTTCGCCGTTCCCGCAACAGGCGCTGCCGCCATGGCGGCGTGCGGTGCTGAAGGTTGGCAGCAGCCTGCTGGCGGCCGATGGTGGCGGCCTGTCGCCACGCCACGCGCTGGGCCTGGCCCAGTTTGTATCCGCCAACGTACTGGCTGGGCGCGAGGTGGTGATCGTCTCCTCCGGCGCGGTTGCGGCGGGGCGCGCGATCCTGCCGCGGGCCGATGAACCCGGTGCGGCGATGGCGGCGCGGCAGGCCCTGGCCGCGCTCGGCCAGGCGCAGCTGATCGGGCTCTGGCAGCGCTTCTTCGAGCGCCCGGTGGCGCAGGTGCTGCTGACCCACGACGACCTGCGCAACCGCCGCCGCTACCTCAATGCACGCGCCACGCTGAGCGAACTGCTGCGGCTGGGTGCGCTGCCGGTGGTCAACGAGAACGACACCGTATCGGTGGACGAGCTCAAGCTCGGTGACAACGACAACCTGGCCGCGACCGTGGCCGCGCTGGTCGATGCCGATGCACTGTTCATCGCCACCGACATCGACGGCCTGTACAGCGCAGATCCGCGCACCGTGGCCGACGCGCGGCCACTGCACGACGTGCCGGAACTGAGTGACGATGTGCTGGCGATGGCCGGCGGCGCCGGCTCGCGCGCCGGCACCGGCGGCATGCGTACCAAGCTGGAGGCGGCGGCCAAGGCAGGCCGCCTCGGCATCGAGACCTACCTGTTCAACGGCCGCAGCAGCGATGTGGTGCGCGCGCTGGCGCAGGACCGCCTGTTCGGCACCCGCATCCACGCCGCACGCAGCCGCGAGGCTGCCCGCAAGCACTGGCTGCGGCACGCGCCGCTGGCCGAGGGCGCGATCGTCGTCGATGCCGGTGCGGCACAGGCGATGCGGGAGAAGGGCGCCTCGCTGCTGCCCGGCGGCATCACCGCTGCCGAGGGGGCATTCCGCCGCGGCGACATGGTGCAGGTGTGCTGGATCGCACCGCAGGGGCGTGTCTGTGTCGCCCGCGGCGTCAGCCAGTACGCGGCCGACGACGTGCGCCGGATCGCCGGCCATCATTCGCGCGACATCCAGGCCGTGCTGGGCTACAACTACGGTGGTAGCGTCGTCCATCGTGACGACCTGGTGCTGCCATGACCGGTTTGAAGGACACCCCGATGAGCGAAATCGAAGCCCAGGCGCGCGCCTGCCGTGATGCAGCGCAGATCGTTGCCGGCCTAGACAGTGCGGCGCGACGCACGCTGCTGCTGGCGATGGCGCAGGCCCTGGAAGTAAATGCCGGACTGATCCTGGCCGGCAACGCACGCGACCTCGCCGCCGCGCGCGACAAGGGCGTTGGCAGTGCCATGCTCGACCGCCTCGCACTGGACCCGCCGCGGCTGTTCGCGATGGCCGAGGCGGTGCGCGAGGTGGCCGCGCTGCCTGACCCGGTCGGCCAGGTGACGCGCGACGACGTACGTCCCAACGGCATCCGTGTGCAGAAGGTGCGCGTGCCGCTGGGCGTGATCGCGATGATCTACGAGGCGCGCCCGAACGTGACGGCCGAAGCCGCCGCGCTGTGCCTGAAGGCCGGCAATGGCGTGATCCTGCGCGGTGGTTCCGAAGCGATCCACTCCAATACCGCCATCGCCCAGGCGCTGGCCGGTGCATTGAAGGCCAACGGCGTACCGCCGGCGGCGGTGACCGTGCTCACCGACCTGCGCCGCGAGGCGATGCTGGAACTGCTGCAGCTGCATGAGCTGATCGACCTGGCCATTCCGCGTGGCGGCGAAGGCCTGATCCGTTTCGTGGCCGAGCACGCGCGCGTGCCGGTGATCAAGCATTACAAGGGGGTGTGCCACCTGTTCGTGGACGCCAGCGCCGACCTCGGCAAGGCCATCGACCTGCTGGTGGACGGCAAGTGCAGCCGGCCGGCGGCGTGCAATTCGCTGGAGACGCTGCTGGTGCACCGCGCCGTGGCTGACGCGTTCCTGCCGCGCGTGGCGCAGGCGCTGGGTGAGCGTGGGGTGCAGCTGCGCGCCGATGCGCAGGCGCAGCCGTTGCTGCCGGGCAGCACGGCGGCGACCGAGGAGGATTACGCCGCCGAGTTCCTCGATCTGGTGCTGGCGGTGCGCGTGGTCGATGATCTTGATGCAGCCATCGCGCACATCCGCACCTATACCTCCGACCACACCGAAGTGATCGCCACCGAGGACACCGGCCACGCCGAGCGCTTCGTCAACGCGCTGCGCTCGGCGGTGGTGATGGTCAACGCTTCGTCGCGCTTCTCCGATGGTGGCCAGCTGGGCCTGGGCAGTGAGATCGGTATTTCCACCACGCGCCTGCACGCCTACGGCCCGATGGGCTTGGAAGCCCTCACCGTTGAACGATTTGTCGTGCGCGGCGAAGGGCAGACGCGTACATAAGTGGATCCACGCCGCGCGTAGATGCTCTTCGCGGCAAACCCCGGTGCCGACCAAGGCCGGCAGCTACCAGGCCCAAGCGCCGACCAAGGTCGGCAGCTACCAGGTCGTCGGGTTACACCACCTCGCGGCGGATTCCGACCGGCCGTGCGTGATCATCCATGTGCAGCGTGGCGGCCTTGCAGCCCATCAGGCGTTCGGCCAGCCCGGTGCTGGCGCCCAGATCGGCGGCCACTTCGTTGAGGCTGGCCAGGGGCCGCGGCAGGCGGCGTTCGCGGCCACGGAAGCGGGCGCGGTTGTACTCGGCCCAGGCGATCAGCAGCACGCTGGCGCACAGCAGCATCAATGGCAGCGCGACCAGCACGTACGGGTCGAACTGGTTCTGCCGTTCGTAGAGCTGCCGCCAGGCCAGCTGGCCACCGATCAACCACGAGAGCAGGGTCACCAGGGGGGCCCACAGATAGAAGTAGAAGCCCCAGAACGCCAGGGTGACGAAGCCCCAGGCCGTGCGCTGGAAGTGTGGCTGGCGATGCGGCTTGCGGATCATCCGCGAGTCGAAGCGGTTGGACGGGCGTTGCGCGTTCATCGGATCCCCCGGTCAGGGCTGGTCCAGGTGGCGCGCTTGCTGCGACGGCGCAGCAGCGTCTTGGGCAGCGCCACCAGGGTGGTGGAAAGGCTGATCAGCCAGTACGCCATCGGGTACCAGATGACCCAGAAGTAATTGCGTCCAATCTGTGTTTCGTAACGCCGGTCGATGATCAGGCTGCTGGCGAACTGCAGCAGGCAGACCAGCGCCAGGATCACGCCATGCCACTCCGGCAGCAGGCTGGCGATATGCAGCTGCGGCGGCAGCTCGATGAACTTGCCCAGTGCCCACAGCAGCACGATGAACAGCATCGTGTAGGCCCAGACCACGCTCAACACGTACTCCAGCAGCACGCCCCACATGCGCCGCTCTTTCCAGTGCAGCAGCGAGCGCGCGTGGCGCAGCATCACTTCCACGCCGCCCTGGGCCCAGCGCAGGCGCTGCCGCCAGAGGCCCTTGAGCGTCTCCGGCATCAGGATGAAGCACAGCGCATTGGGGTCGTAGCGGATGTCCCAGTGCGCGCGCTGCAGGCGCCAGCTGATGTCGATGTCCTCGGTCACCATGTCATCCGACCACCAGCCGACCTGGTGCAGGGCAGTGCGGCGGAAGCCGGCGATCACGCCGGAGATGGTGAAGATGCGGCCATACACGCGCTGTGCCCGCTTGATCATGCCGATGATCGAGGAGAATTCCGCCACCTGCAGGCGTCCGAGCAGGGTGGAGCGGTTGCGGATGCGCGGGTTGCCGGTGACCGCACCGACCCGGTTGCCACTGACCAGGTGCCAGACCATCCAGTGCAGTGCATGCTCTTCCAGCATCGCATCGCCATCGATGCACACCAGGTACTCCGAGCGTGCGGCCAGTGCGCCCATGCGCAGCGCATTGGCCTTGCCCAGGTTGCGGTCCAGGTGCAGCACGCGAAGCCGTGGATGCCTTGCCGCCAGCGCATCCAGCCGTGCGCCGGTGTCATCGCTGCTGCCATCGTCGATGGCGATCACTTCGTAATCGGCGGGGTAGCGCTGGGCCAGCGCCGCAGTGAGCGTGTCGTCCAGGTTTTCTGCTTCGTTGTGGCAGGGCACCAGCAAGGTCGCGAAGGGAGGGGCGATCATCAAGGGCGGATCGTTGCGCGGACGTGAGTGACGCTCGCGCCGGAAGTAGTAGTACAGGCCACCGGACATCCAGAAGAACGCCATCACCATCGGGTAGTAGAAGGCGAACTGGAACAGGACCTGCAGCAGCGGATGCATGTCCACGTCACTTCTCCGGGTACGGGAAGTTGCCGGCGGACATTGCCGCGCGGGCATCGCGGGTGGAGGGCTGGTCGGCGATGAAGTCATCGGGGTACCAGGCGAAGTGGTGCACGCCCTGCGCCTGCAACTGGCGGATCTGCGCACGCAGGCGCCCGGCGGGAATCGGCTGCCCGCTGCGCCAATCGACGGTCTGCAGCTCGAACAGCGTGTGCTGAAGCTGCGGGTCGTGCGCGCGTACCGCGGCCAGCAACTGGTCGAGCCAGCGCTCGGGGTGCCTGCTGCCTTCCATCCACGGCATCGCCATCAGCGCCGTCTGGTCGTAGGCCTTGTTGAACAGGTCCAGGCGCTGCGCGAACCAGGCTTCGCTCTGCGGGCGGAGTACCGGCTCGGCATACAGGTTGCGCACCGTTGCCAGTTTCGGCCGCCAGCGCTGCGCGCTGTTGCGCAGGGCCAGGGTGAAGTCGATCAGTGCCTGGGTACGTGCGCTGCCATCTTCGCCGGCCGCCAGGGCGGGCAGCTCGGTGTCGCGCAGGTAGCCGTCGTCATGGAAAAGCAGGCCTTCGAAGTAGGAATTGACCGCCAGGTCCTCGTAGATGTCGAGCATGATCTGCCTGGCCTTCGGGTTGGTGAAATCCAACCGGTACATGCCGTCGGCATCCCCATTGCGGATCGCCAGCACCTTGCGCTGCTCCGGGTCGGGCAGTTCGAAGCCGAGCACTGGCAACCACGCGTAGACCTTCACGCCCGCGCGGGATTTCAGCTGCCAGGCGACGCGGCTGAACAGGTCCGCCCGCATCGGCATGTGCCGGTTCGGGAAATACAGCGCACCGGCGGTGTTGTTGCCGTCCGGGTCGGCAAAGGCCTGCAGATAGACATGGGTCGGCGCGATGCGCTTGACCCGCTCGATCAATGCATCGAGATTGCGTGCCTGCTGCGCTGGATCCGGGTCATACATGTCATCCAGATCGATCTGCAGGGCGCGGATGCCATCGAGCGCCACGTCACGGCGCAGTTCGTAGGCCAGGCCTTCCACGGTCGGGTTGTTGCTCACCAGCAATCGTGCCAGCCCGTGCAGGTCGCTGGCCACTGGCGTGCTACGGCCTTCCAGGTCGAACGAAACCGGCATGCCCAGCTGCTCGGCGATGTCGTTGCTCAACTGGTTGTACGCGGCATATGGCCAGACGATGGCGCGCGGGCGCACGCCCAGGTGCTGCTGGATGCGCTGCACGCTGCGCGAAAGATCAGTGCGCAGGCGCTGCTCATACTGTGTCCCGCTCTCGTAGCTGCGCGTGGCCGGGGTGTAGATGCGGGTGACCACGGCGGGCGTGGAGTTTCCCTGCGGATTGGCAAGCACGCCGTGGTGCAGGTCGTCGGTATGGCTGGCCACTTCGATCAGGCCACTGTCGTGCATCTGCTTCAGCTGCGCCCAGGTCACGAAGTCATCATGGCCGAACGGGCGGTAGCCGTAGTCGATGGTGCGGCCCGGTGCCATGTCCACGTAATCGGTGATCACCGCCACCAGGGCCGGGTAGTGGTAGGCCTGCAGCAGCGGGAACGCCTTGTCGTAGACGCTGCGCAGGCCATCGTCGAAGGTCAGCAGCACCGGCTTGGGAGGCAGCGTGGCGCGGCCCTGCGAGGCCTCGATCAGCTGCGACAGCGAAACCGGGTGGTAGCCGTGCGCGCCCAGCCAGTCCAGGTGCGCGGCGAAGTTCTGCGTGCTCACCGCATAGGAATCGGCATCACCCTTGGCGGCCACCTTGTCGCGGATGTCGTGGTAGCTGAGGATCAGCAGGCCGTTGTCGATCGCATCAAGATGCAGGGGCTGCTGCGCGAACGCCGGTGGCACGCAGGCCAGCAGCAGGAGCACGATCAGTCGCAGGAAGCGGGCCATGTCAGTCTCCCCAGCGCAATGCGGCTTCGAAGCCGATATGGCGCTCGCGATGGCCGTCGTAGACCGGTCGTGACCACCGCACGCCATACTCGAACACGCGGCCAGGGCCCAGCTGCCACTCGTGCATGTAGGACACCGACGGCACCAACGCGCTGCCGAAGCCGTCCTGCCAGTAGTCGCCCAGCGAGACGGTCAGCCGGTGCCGGAAGTGGCGCTCGTAGTGCCGCCACAGCTGCTGGTCGATGCGCAGGCCGATCTCGACCATGCGGTCGCGCTTCGGGTTGAAGTAAGGCGCATCATCGCGGCTGCCGCGACTGGTGTAGGCACTGGCCAGGCCATCGACCAGCCAGCGTGGGCGGGTCAGCAGGCGCTGTTGGACGCTGGTGCCGAACAGCTCGCGGTGGTTGCCGTCGTCATAGCGGAAGCGGCTCGCGCCGAACGTCCAGTGGGTGAGCTCGCTGCGCCGGTAGTCCACCTGTGCGCTCACGCTGTCGGCGGTGATGCCGGCCGCGCGCGCCTGCATCGAGGCCTCCGGGTCATTGCGTGCGACCACCACGCCGGCGTGCCAGGAATCGTTGAACTGCCAGCCGACGCCGACGCGCAGGCCGGTGTCGCCGATGTGATCGTTGGCGCGCAGGACCGCCGCTTCCGCATCCAGCTGCCCGAAGCGGTAACGCACGCCCGCACCCAGCCACAGGGGATCGATGCGCTGGTCCTGGAAGTCGGTCACGCGACGGTCGGCGAGGGCGAACAACCGCCAGCGGTCATCAAGGATCGGCGTCTCCACGTCCACGCCGTAGTGGCGGTCGTTGTTGCCCAGGGGCGAAGTACCAGCGCCCCCGGAGCTGCGGCCGATGTCGGTCCATGCCTTCAGCTGCCAGCCGCGATGCGCGCGCCAGGCCTGGTCCATGCGCTCGACTGCCGGCTGGGTGGGGTAGCGTGCGACCAGGTCATCGTGCAGCGGCCGCGCCAGGTCGTCGCGCTGCAGGGCGACATAGGCCTCTTCCATGCCCAGCCGCGGTTCGATGTCCCGCGGATCGAGCGCGTGTGCCATCTGCTGGCGCTGCAGCGCCCGGCGTGGCCAGCCGCGCATCATGTAGACGCTGCCCAGCGCACTCTGCAGCCCGCCGTTGCCGGGTGCGATCTCGACCATCGACTCCAGGTCGTGCTGCGCGGTGTGCAGGTTGCCGCTGTAGGCGCGCACCATCGCCAGGTTGAGATCGGCCTCGTAGCGCGACCAGTTCGCGTACGGCGACTTGCCGTTGCTCCAGCGCCACGCCGGCTCCTTGTCGCGCCATGCCTGCAGCAGGTCGATGGCCTTTTCCTGCTGCTCGCTTTCCAGGTAGGCGTAAGCCAGTTCCGAATGCGAGGCGTCGCGCGTCGGGTCGCCAGCGACGGCCGCCTGCAGCACCGGGATGGCTTCTTCCGGGTGCAGGGTGCCCATCAACGAATCGCCCACTGCGGGCAGCACGTAGTCGGGCAGGGTGTGGCCTTCGGCCTGCAGTGCCCGCGCTTCCTCGCGGACCTGTGCATGGCGGCCCAGCCGGTTGAGCAGGATCAGCCGGTCCATGCGGATCCGCAGTGGTGCCTGCGAGGGCGGGGTGCCTTCGCCGCCGAGGTAGCGCTGCATGCGGGCCAGGGTCGATTCGGCTTCTTCCAGGCGGCTGTCCTCGCTGCTGCTGTAGGCCAGGCTCCAGACCACCAGCTTGGCCAGGTAGTCGCCTTCCAGGCGCTGTTTCTGCGCAGCGTCGAACAGTTGCGGGCGCTGCTGGTACAGCTCCCACGCACGCCAGGCGTTGCCAATGTCGCCCAGCGTCAATACGCGCAGCTTGAACAGCAGGTCGTCGTTGGGTTGCTGCTGGCTGGCGCGCTCGATCGCGCCCAGGGCGTCCAGCCAACGCGCCTGGTCTCGATAGCGGCCGATCTCGGCCAACGCTGCTTCGCGGTCCGGCGGGGCAGCGCCGCTGGCCCAGGCCAGGGCGGTGCAGGCAAGGCCGACGCAGAGCGCCAGCCGGCGGTGGACAACCATTGGGGACCCCCTTGGCTTCCGAACCAGACAACCTGAAAAATGTGACGCACATCACATGCCAGCTTTTGGCGTGGCCGTGGCCCGCGTCACTCCCTTCGTGCATTCCCGCCCAGCGAAGACGGATACAACCCGGACAGCGACCTGCGATGTCTTGTCTGAAACGAAAGTCCCCCGCACACCGAGTGGTGGCCCGGGCGGCGCTGCCGCCCCCATGCCCGATGCCGGCACGCGGCAAGGATGGGCATTCGTGGGCACTATCCGCCCGGAATTGTCAGCCCGGCGTCAAAATGCGCAGACGGGCTGACGAATGGTAGGTGGGCCCGGTTGCGGGCCCGACGTGGCTTACCAGAGATCTTCCAGCTTGCGCGGCTTGCAGGCCACCCACGAGGCGCACAGCATCAGGGCGGCGCAGCCGAACAGGAAGCTGAACGGGAGGGTCCAGCCGTCGCTGACCGTGTGCAGCCAGCCGACCAGGAACGGGCCCAGGCAGCTGAAGCTGTAGCCCACGCCCTGCATGAAGCCGGACAGCGCCGCCGAGCCGGTCGGGGTGCGGGTGCGCAGGTTGATCAGGGTCAGTGCCAGCGGGAAGGTGGATGGGCCGACGCCGAGCAGGCAGGCCCACAGCAGGGGGGCCTTCATCGGTGCCAGCAGCAGGCCGGTGAAGGCGATCACGAACGAGAAAAAGCCGATCAGCACCAGCGGGAACGGGTTCTGCATGCGCACCGCCATCGACGGAATGACCAGCGATGGCAGCAGGCCCAGCGCCGAGAACACGGCGACCATCACGCCACCGAACGCGGGCGTGCCACCGGCCTCGACCACGATGCGCGGCAGCCAGGTGAACATCGAGTAGGTCATCAGCGAGGTCATGCCGAACATCAGCGTCATGCTCCAGCCCAGTGACGTGCGCCAGACCTTGCCATGCGGCTGCGCGGTCGGATCGGACGCGTCGGACTGCGGCTTCGGCGCGCACGTGGCCAGCACCAGCCACGGCAGTGCGGCAGCCAGCGCCAGCAGCGCCCACATGCCCAGCGACACGCGCCAGCCTGCGGCGTTGGCCACCGGCACCGCCAGCAGTGCCGGCAGCATCGTGCCCAGTTGCAGCACGCTGATGTAGAGCGTGCTCATGGTGCCGACCTTGTTGGCGAAATAGCGCTTCACCAGCGGCGGCACCACCACGTTGCCGATGCCCATGCCGGCCAGTGCCACCACCGAACCCAACAGCAGCGTGCCGACGTTGCCGGCGCTGGAACGCAGCAGCAGGCCGGCCATCGCCATCACCATCGCCAGCAGCGTGGTGCGCTCCAGCCCGAGGCGCCGCGCCAGTGCCGGCGTGGCCACGCCGAACAGTGCGAACGACGCGGTCGGCAGCATGCCCAGCACGCCGGTCATGGTGGTACCGAAACCGAACTGCTGGCCGAGCACGTCCAGCAGCGGGGTGATCGAGGTGACCGCGGTGCGCAGGTTGATCGCTGCCAGCAGGATCGCGACGAATGCGAGGACGCGGCCGTGCAGCAGCGACGGCGAATCGGAAGGGGAGGAACTCATCGGTGGTCCTTGCAGGTGTCGCACGCCGGGGCAATGGCATGCAGCGCCGGCATCGGTCTACGCCGAAGCGGCAGGTGGGGGAGGGGCTGCTGGCGGGCCGGCAGCGCGGCCATTGTACGTGCGGGCTCCGGCAAGGTCCCGTCATGCGGGCGGCCAGGTGCCTGATACAAAAAAACCCGGAGGACAGTGATGTCTTCCAGGCTTCTTGGTGACCACCGAAGTGGTCGGGGAGACAGGATTCGAACCTGCGACCTCTACGTCCCGAACGTAGCGCTCTACCAGACTGAGCTACACCCCGAAGGGAGCCGCCTATTCTAGCGATTCACCCCGATGGCGGCAAGGGGTGAATGCTGTTTTCTTCACACTGCCGAAGCAGTGCCACTTCAGGGAACAAAAAAGCCTGGACGACTTCACCAGGCTTCAATGCGACCACCGAAGTGGTCGGGGAGACAGGATTCGAACCTGCGACCTCTACGTCCCGAACGTAGCGCTCTACCAGACTGAGCTACACCCCGAAGGAGCCGCCTAAGATACCGTGTGAAGGCCAAGGCGGCAAGGTTTTTTTACAGCTCAGCGACGATTTTCTTTCTCGATGCGGTTCTGCTCGCGGGCTTCGAACCACATGCCGTTGAGGATGGCCACCGTCGAGGCGAGGCCGGCACCGAGAATCCAGGCGAAATACCACATGATCAGTCTCCTTCATTCCGGGTAGGTGCCGACCGTTGGTCGGCACACGTGCAAGCAATCAATACGCGTTCGGGTTGTTGCCCATCTCTTCGGTGGTGGTCTTGCCCTTCAGCACGCGGTACACCCAGGTGGTGTAGGCGAGGATGATCGGCAGGAACACCGCCGTGGCCAGCAGCATGATCCACAGGGTCAGGTGGCTGGACGAGGCATCCCACACGGTCAGGCTGGAGGTGGGCTGGCTCGAGGACGGCAGCAGGAACGGGAAGATGGCGAAGCCGACGGTCAGGATGATGCCGGCGATGGCCGCACCGGAGGCGATGAAGGCCAGGCCGCCGCGGCGGGCACGCAGCAGCACCGCACTGGCCAGCAGGCCGGCCAGGCCGAGCAGCGGGGCCAGGATCGTGGCCGGCATCGTGCTGTAGTTGCGCATCCAGCCACCGGCGGCGCCGAGTTCGGCGGTCTTCAGCAGCGGATTGGTGGCGCCGTCGGTGACCACCTGCGAGGTGATCTGGTAACCCGGCAGGCCGAAGGCCACCCAGGCGCCGCCGACCGCAAAGAGCACGAAAGCGATGATCGCGGCGATGCTGCCGAAGCGGGCCGCACGCTCGGCCACCGGGCCGTCGGTCTTCAGCACCAGCATGGCGGCACCGTGGGCGACCAGCATCGACACGCTGAGCAGGCCAGCCAGCAGTGCGAAGGGCATTAGCAGGCCGAAGAACGAGCCGGTGTAGAAGATGCGCATGCTGTCATCGAAGTGGAACGGCACGCCCAGCACCACGTTGCCCACCGCCACGCCCATGATCAGCGCCGGTATGAAGCCACCGATGAACAGCGCCCAGTCCCAGGTGTTGCGCCAGCGCTCGCTGGGCATCTTGCTGCGGAACTTGAAGCCGACCGGACGCAGGATCAGGGCGAACAGGATCACGAACATCGCCAGGTAGAACCCGGAGAAGCTGACCGCGTAGAGCGGCGGCCAGGCGGCGAAGATCGCGCCGCCGCCCAGGATCAGCCACACCTGGTTGCCTTCCCAGACCGGACCAATGGTATTGATCACCAGCCGGCGCTCAGCGTCGTTGCGGGCGACGAAGGGCAGCAGGGTGCCCACGCCCAGGTCGAAACCATCCATCACGGCGAAACCGATCAGCAGGATGCCGAGCAGCAGCCACCAGATCACGCGCAGCGTGGTGTAGTCCAGAAGAATGAAATCCATCTTGGTTCTCCTGCCTCAGGCCTGGCCGGCGGCCGGCGCCGAGGCATTGTGGGAAGCATGCGGCTGGGGCGACTGCAGCGACGGCAGCACCTCGTCCGGACCCTTGCGGATCGCCTTGAGCATCAGCTTGATCTCGACCACGATCAGCGCGGTGTAGATGGCAGTGAAGCCGGCCAGGGTCAGCACGATTTCATGCAGGGCCAGGCCCGACGCCGCATAGAAGGTCGGCAGCACGCCATCGACCGCCCACGGCTGGCGACCATACTCGGCCACGAACCAGCCGCACTCGATCGCGATCCACGGCGCCGGCAGCGTCCACAGGGCCAGCTTGAGGAACCAGCGCTTGTCCTGGAAGTTGTTGCGGCACGAGTAGTAGAAGGCCAGCGCGAAGAAGGCGATGAGGTAGAAGCCCAGGCCGGCCATCACGCGGAAGGTCCAGAACAACGGCATCACGCGCGGCACCGTGTCCATCGCCGCCTGCGAGATCTCCTGCGGGGTGGCGTTGAGGATGTCATCGCGATAGCGCTTGAGCAGCAGGCCGTGGCCCAGGTCCTGCCAGTGGCGGTCGAACATCTCGCGCGCTTCAACGTCGTTCTTGTTGGCGCGCAGGCGTTCCAATGCACCGTAGGCCAGCTGGCCGCCACGCACGCGGTGTTCGGCGCGCTCGACCAGTTCCAGGATGCCGGGAATCGGCTGGTTCAACGAGCGGGTGGCGATCAGGCCCATCAGGTAGGGGATCTTCACCGCGTAGTCGTTCTGGTGAGTCTCCTGGTTGGGGATGCCGAAGGCGGTGAAGTCGGCCGGCGCACGCTCGGTCTCCCACATCGCCTCGATCGCGGCCAGCTTCATCTTCTGGTGTTCGCTGGCGGCGTAACCGCTCTCGTCACCCAGCACGACCACCGACAGCGATGACAGCAGGCCGAACGCCGCGGCCACCGCAAACGAACGACGGGCCAGGTCCTTGTGCTTGTTGCGCAGCAGGAACAGGGCGCTGATCGCCATCACGAACACCGCACCGGTCACGTAGCCGGCGCTGACGGTGTGCACGAACTTGGCCTGCGCCACTGGGTTGAACACCACCGCCATGAAGTCGACCACTTCCATGCGCATGGTTTCCGGGTTGAACACCGCACCGGTCGGGTTCTGCATCCAGCCATTGGCTACCAGGATCCAGATCGCCGACAGGTTGGTCCCCAGCGCCATCAGCCAGGTCACCATCAGGTGCTTGACCTTGCTCAGGCGGTTCCAGCCGAAGAAGAACAGGCCGACGAAGGTCGCTTCCAGGAAGAACGCCATCAGGCCTTCGATCGCCAGTGGCGCACCGAAGATGTCACCCACGTAGTGGCTGTAGTAGGACCAGTTCATGCCGAACTGGAATTCCATGACGATGCCGGTGGCAACGCCCATGGCGAAGTTGATGCCGAACAGGACGCCCCAGAACAGGGTCATCCTGCGCCAGATCTCCTTGCCGGTCATCACGTACACGCTCTCCATGATGGCCACCATGAAGGACAGGCCGAGGGTGAGCGGTACGAATAGGAAGTGGTACATCGCGGTCAGCGCGAATTGCAGCCGCGACAGTTCTACGACTGTCTGATCAATCATGGCCTGGCTACCTCGTTGGATAGTGCCGTTGCAGGTGGCGGGAAGGGTGGTCTACGACGTGAATGATGTGACCGACTACTTCAAACAGCCTTGATCCAGATCAATGTATGAACAGGTGCCCCGATTGATCGTATGCCAACCTGATGAAGACTGCGACCGCCGGCCGCAGGGGCGGGCTATTGCCTGCGCCTACAATGCCGTGTCTCCCCCGCTGCCCGTGAAGACCTCTTGAGCGCTGCCGAAACGACCCCTGACGGCCTGTCCCCGGAAGCTGAAACCGCCCGCCAGCGGCGTGTGCGCACGGCCTGGCTGGCCGACCTGGCACGCTCCGCCCGGGGCCGCCAGCGCTTGGCCGCGCTGTGCATCAGCCTGTCCGGCGCGCTGTTGATCGGCCAGGCTGCCGCCATCGCCTGGCTGGTGCAGCAGGTGCTGGTGGAGCGCGTGCCGCTGGCCTCTGGCCTGCCGGTGCTGGCGGGATTGGCGGTGATCCTGGTGCTGCGCACCCTGCTGGGCAGCGCCACCCAGGCCGCCGCCGGTGACGTGGCCGACGCCGCCCGGCTGGCACTGCGCGAACGCGTGTTCGCGCGCCTGCTGGGCCAGGGCCCGCTCTGGCTGCGGCAGCGCCGCACCGGTGAACTGGGCGAACTGATGCTGCATCACGGTGATGCGATCGAGAGCTATTACAGCGGCTTCCTGCCGGTGCGCACCGAAGTGGTGGTGGTGCCGCTGCTGATCCTGGCCGCTGTCGCCTGGGTGGACTGGGTGGTGGCGCTGATCCTGCTGTTCACCGCGCCGCTGGTGCCGTTCTTCATGATGCTGGTGGGCTGGGGCGCTGAAGCCGCCGGGCGCGCGCAGCTGGGCGAACTGGCGCGCATGAGCGGCCATTTCGCCGACCGCATCAAGGGCCTGGGCCTGCTGCGCCTGTATGGCCGCGGCGAAGCCGAACTGGCCGGCATCGAGGCCGCCGCCGAAGGCGTGCGCGTGCGCACCCTGAAGGTGCTGCGCATCGCCTTCCTGTCGTCCACCGTGCTGGAATTCTTCGCCTCGGTGAGCGTGGCGATGGTGGCGCTGTACCTGGGCCTGAGCTATCTGGGCATGATGTCGCTGCATGCAGCGGTGCCGACGCTGGGTGCGGGCCTGTTCTGCCTGCTGCTGGCGCCGGAGTTCTATGCGCCGCTGCGACGGCTGGCTGCGCACTACCACGATCGCGCCAATGCACTGGCCGCCGCCGCCGAAGTGGAACGCCTGCTGCAGTCGCTGCCGGACGAGCAGGGCCTGATCGAGAACGAGGTTGCGCCGCTGGCGGTGGAGCCGGCCGAGGCCGCCTTGCCGCCACTGCAGGCGCAAGGGCTGGTACTGCGCCCGTTGGGGGCGCCGCAGGATGTGCTGCGGGATCTGGACCTGCTGCTGGAGCCGGGCCAGCGCCTGGCCCTGGTCGGTCCCAGCGGGTCCGGCAAAAGCACGCTGCTGGAGGCGCTGGCCGGTTGGTTGCCGCCGCGTGCCGGCAAGCTGCAGCTGCGCCCCGGCGTGCAGGTGGCCTATGCCAGCCAGCGACCGTACCTGTTCCATGGCAGCATCGCCGACAATCTGCGCCTGGCCGATCCCGCAGCCAGCGATGCGCGGTTGCGCGCGGTGGCCGAGGCTTCGCAGGTCCTGCAGTTTGCCCAGCGCCTGCCGCAGGGGCTGGACACGGTGATCGGCGAACGCGGCTTCGGCCTGTCCGGTGGTGAAGCCCGCCGCATTGGCCTGGCCCGCCTGCTGCTGCGTGACCCGCAGGTGCTGCTGCTGGACGAACCCACCGCGTTCCTCGATGCCGATACCGAGGCGGCGCTGCTGCGCAGCCTGGCCGCGTATGCGCGCGGGCGCAGCGTAGTGGTCGCCACCCACAGCCCGGCGGTGATCGCCTGGGCCGATCGTTGCCTGCTGTTGCCGGAAGGCCGCCTGGTCGAGCCGGCACAGGCGGTGCGCGCATGAGCCGTTCGCCTGATTCGCTGCGCGCGATATTCCTGCGGCACCGGCCGCGCCTGTTGCTGACCCTGCTGCTGCTGTGGACCACGATGCTGGCCGGCACGGCGCTGCTGGGCCTGTCCGGTGGTTTCCTCACGGCGGCCGCGCTGGCCGGTGCGGCCGGCCTCGGCCAGGGCTTCAACTTCTTCTCACCCTCGGCCGGCATCCGTGGCCTGACCATGGCGCGCATCGTGTCGCGCTACTTCGAAAAGCTGGTCGGCCACGATGCCACCCTGCGCATCGCCCGTGATCTGCGCGTGTGGTTCTTCCGCCGCGCGCTGCCACTGGCACCTGCACGGCTGGGGGCTACGCGCACCGGCGAGCTGCTGGCGCGCCTGCTGGGGGACATCGGTGAGGTGGATGGCCTGCTGGTGCGTGCGATCGGGCCGCTGGTGGCGCTGGGTGCGCTGTCGCTGGTGGCGGTTGCCTCGGCAGCGCTGATCCTGCCCTCGGCGGCGGTACTGCTGGCGGTGCTGGCGCTGCTGATCGCCTTCGGCGTGCCGTGGCTGGGCGTGCGTGGCCATGACGACGAAGAGGCCGATCGTGCCGCGCACCGCGCGGCGTTGCGCACCGCTGCATTCGAAGGGCTGGAGGGGGCCGGTGACCTGGCTGCGCTGCATGCCGATGCGGCTTGGCAGCTGAAGCTACGCGTGGCCGCCAAGCAGCTGGCCTCGCGTGATCGTCGTCGGCGTTGGCGCCTGATCGCGGCCTCGACCCTGCACGGCCTGGTGGCGGGGCTGGGCCTGGTGGCGATGCTGGCGTTGGCCCTGCACGCCGCCGAACAGCAGCACATCGCGCCGGAAATGGCCGCGGGCCTCGTCTTCCTGACCGTGGCGCTGATCGAACTTTGGGCCGGCATGGGCCTGGCCTGGCAGTCGCTGCAGTCCGGGCGCATCGCTGCCGACCGCCTGCAGGCCATCGTCGAACAACCGCCGACGGTGGAGGATCCGCAGACGCCGCAGCCGGTACCCCAGGCGGCGCGCGTGCATTGGGATGACGTGCACTTCCAGTGGCCAGGTGCCGCGCGGCCGGTGTTGTCCGGCCTGCAGCTGACCCTGGCGCCGGGAGAACGCATCGCGATCCGTGGCGACAGCGGCAGCGGCAAGACCACGCTGTCCAGCCTGCTGCTGCGGTTGTGGGATCCGCAACAGGGGCGAATCACCTATGGCGGACGCGACCTGCGCGACGTCGCCCAGGCCGAGTGGCACCGCCAGCTGGCCTGGCTTCCGCAGAACGCACCGGTGTTTGCCGGTACCGTGGCCGAGAACCTGCGGCTGGGGGATCCCGACGCCCGTGATGCCGCGTTGTGGGCGGTCCTGCGTCGCGTGCGCCTGGGGGACTGGGCCGAGTGCAACGGTGGCCTGCAGGCCTGGGTGGGCGAGAACGGCGCGACGATGTCGGCCGGCCAGGCGCGGCGGTTGGCACTGGCGCGCGCGCTGCTGCGCAATGCGCCGATCCTGCTGCTGGACGAACCCACCGAAGGCCTGGACGTGGATACCGCACGTGCGCTGTTGCAGGACCTTTCCGGGTTGCTGGACGGGCGCAGCCTGCTGATGATCACCCACGACGACCTGCCCGAAGGCGTGGTCGATGCGCAGTACCGGTTGCGCGATGGGGTGTTGGAGCGCGAAGTGCTTCGGTAGATGCCGACCTTGGTCGGCACATCCACGCATGGCGTGGATCTACTGTAGAGCCGAGCCCATGCTCGGCTCCGGAAGCAAGCCAGCCGAGCATGGGCTCGGCTCTACAGGCCGGTCAATGGGAGAACTCGCGCAGCATCACCGCGATCGAGGCCACGTTGGCCAGCACGCACAGCCAGAACACCCACTGGAATGCGGCTTTGCGATGCTTGTGGCGGAACCGCGCCTGGCCCAGCAGCGCGCCGGGCCAGCCTCCGGCGAAGGCCAGCAGCTGCAGGGTGCGCTCGGGAATGCGCCATCGCTTTCGCTGCGCCGCGCGCTTGTCATGGCCATAGAGGCCGAACGACACCGCACTGGCCAGCAGGCACCAGCCACCCAGCCACAACGGCAGCACACCGCTGATCATCAAGGCGGTCAGCGCGCCGAAGGCGGCCAGCGCGAGGTTACGCCGCCACGCCACTTACAGCGCGTCGAGGAAGCCGCGCACGGCCGGGCCGAAACGCTCGAAATCGACGAGGAAGGCATCATGGCCCTGTGGCGATTCCAGGCCGATGAAGCGCGCATCGGCACCGCCGGCACGCAGGCCGTCGGCGACCTGTTGCTGCTGCTGCACCGGGAACAGGATGTCGGTGTTGGCGCCGATGGCCAGTGCCTTCTCCACCCGGATCTTCGCCAGCCCGGCCAGCACGTCGCCGTCGGCGTACTCGGCCAGGTCGAACCAGTCCATCGAGCGGCTCAGGTACAGATAGCAGTTGGGATCGAAGAAACGCACGAAGCGCCGTGCGTGGCCTTCCAGATAGCTTTCCACCTGGAATTCCAGGCCGAACGGATCGTCGTCGGCCTGGTCCGAATCCAGCCGCACGCGGCCGAAGCGGCCATCCCATTCCAGTGCCGAGCGGTAGGTGATCACGCCCAGCTTGCGCGCCATGCGCATGCCGGACTCGGGGTACTCGGCATCGTCGTAGTGGCCGCCATTCCAGCGCGGGTCGAGACGGATCGCCTCGCGCTGCAGCGAGCGGATCGCGATCGAGAACGGCAGCGCCTGCGCACTGCCGGAAATGTTGACGTGGCTGCGCGCGATGCCCGGGTGCAGCATCAGCACGGCCAGCGCGGTCATCCCGCCCATGGAATTGCCGACCACGCAAGCCAGCTGCGCGATGCCCAGCGCACGCACGACTTCGATCGCGGCGCGAGCGCCGTCTTCGATCGACAGCTCGGGGAAGTCCAGGCGGTAGGGCTCACCGCTGGCCGGGTTGATCGAGGCGGGGCCGGTCGATCCCTTGCAGCTGCCCAGCGAATTCACGCAGACCACGAACCAGCGGCGGGTATCGATGGGTTTGCCGGGGCCAACCATCGCTTCCCACCAGCCCGGCGCAGGATTGGCCTCGTTGGCCGCCGCATGCGCATCCGGCGACAGGCCGGTCACGATCAGGATCGCATTGCCGGCGTCAGCGGCCAGCGTTCCCCAGGTCTCGTAGGCCACCCGTGCGCCGTGCAGGGCGCCACCGCGCTTGAACGGGAACGGCGAGGGCAGGGCGTGGAAGCGGGTGCCGGGCGGGATGAATTCGGTCATGCAGTCATTCTAGCGGGGCTGCATGTGGAGCTGGCGACACGCTGGTTTCCATGGATGGATGGACGCGGACCGGACCGTCGCATCCACGCATGGCGTGGATCTACTGTAGAGCCGAGCCCATGCTCGGCTGCGGTTGAGTTGCCGGCGCCGGGCAGCCGAGCATCGGCTCGGCTCTACAGGTCAAGGGAAGCGCAGCTCCACAACACCGTCGTGGGGCAGGCTTACCTTCACCGGAACGCTCTGCAGGTCGTCCTCGCTGCGGTTGGCGCTGCCGCTGCGCGAGATGCGTGCCACCACTTCCACTTCGCGATGGGCCGACAGCGGTGCGGTCGGCATCGGGCTGTCACCGTCGCCCAGCCCGACCGTGTCCGGGAATCCGCTCAGCGGCAGCTTGCGAGCGGCCACCGGCATCGGCGGGCCGCCGACGGCACGGGCCAGCACGAACACCTGGGTGCTGGCTGGCCACTCGGCGTTCTTCAGTGCCGGCAGCTGCACGCGCACCTGCAGCAGCGCCGGTGGCGCCGCAGCGCCAGCATCGGGCGCCTGGCCAGCGGCCTCGCGCGCGAGGGCGATCTGTGCCTGCAGCGCCTGCGCGGCACCCGGCTCCAGTCGTGGCAGCAGGCCGCTCCACACATCCGCGGCCTCGGCGTTCCTTCCGCGCTGGCGCAGGGCGATGCCAAGCAGCCAGCTGGCGCGCTCGGCATCTGGAGCCTGTGCGCGCGCCTGCTGCAACCAGGCCATTGCGGTGTCATCGAACTGCTTGCCGGCATCAGCCTGCGCGCGCGCCTGCGCGGCTTCCACCAGCACGCCCGGATCTTCCGGTGCCAATGCGGCGGCCCTCGCGAAGGCATCCGCCGCGGCTGCGGCGTTGCCCAGTTCGGCCTGCGAACGGCCGAGCAATGCCCAGCCGTCGGCACGCTGCGGGTCGCGCTCCAGTGCGTCCTGCAGTGCCTGCACGCCATCGCGCAGGGTGGCTGCCGACGGGGTCGGTTGTACCTGTGCCCCCCTTGGGTCACCGACCAGCAGATACAGGCAGGCACCGGCCACGCCCAGCGCGAGCACGCCGACCACGAAACCGCGCCGACCGCGCTGGCGCAGTGGCCACAGCACCAGCGCTGCCATCAGCGCGGCGACCAGCCCGGCCAGCATCGGCAGCCAATGGTTCACCATTCGTCTCCTTCATCGGCCTTGCCGGCCGGCGCCGCGCCGACGGTGCGTCCACGTCGGCGGACGATGCCCAGCACTACCAGTGCACCGGCGCCGAGCACCAGCAGGGGGCCACCCCACAGCAGCCAGGTGCCCGGCTGCAACGGTGGTTGATAGAGCACGAACTCACCGTAGCGCGCGACCAGGAACTGCTTGATCTGTGCGTCGTCGTGCCCCTGCTGCATCAGCTGCAGCACCTCGCGGCGCAGGTCCTGGGCGATCTGCGCGTTCGAATCGGCCAGCGACTGGTTCTGGCACTGCACGCAGCGCAGCTGCGCGGCCAGGTCATGGAAGCGGCGTTCCTCGGCGTCATCGCGGAACTGCAGCGGCTGCGGATCGTGCAGCGGCTGCTGGGCCAGCGCGGCCAGCGGCAGCATCAGGAGCAGCAACGCCAGCAGCCAGCGCATGGGCTCAGGGCGCCGTATGCAGGGTGTTGCCGGCACTGCCCTGGGCCTTCTCGATCTTCTGCAGCGCCGGGATCAGCTTCTCGTCGACCACGCGCTGGGTCATCGCACCGCTGTACTTCCAGCGCACGATGCCGCTGCCATCGACCAGGAAGGTTTCCGGTGCGGCGGTCACGCCCCAGTCGATCGCGGTGCGGCCCTCGACATCGCTGAGCACGACCATGAACGGGTTGCCCAGCTGTTCCAGCCAGTGCAGCGCGTCGGTCGGGTCGTCCTTCCAGTTGTAGCCGATCACGCGCACACGCTTGCTTTCCGCGAAGCGGGTCAGCACCGGGTGTTCTTCGCGGCAGGCCGCGCACCAGCTGCCCCACACGTTCAGCAGGTAGGGCGCGCCGCGCAGGTCGTCGCTGTGCACGATCATTTCCGGGTCGTGCAGCACCGGCAGCGCGAATGCCGGCGCCGGTTTGTCGATCAGTGCCGACGGCAGTACGTCGCGCTGCGGATCGCCTGATTTCATCACCCCGTAGATCATCAGCCCGAGCAGGCCGAAGAAGAACAGCACGCCGATCACGATGGCTACCGGCGGCAGCGGGCGGGAGGGACGCGGGGTGGGGGACTCGGACATGGGAACTCCTACGGACGACGGAAACGGCGATCGGCGGCGGTGATGAATCCGCCCAGGGCCATCAACAGCGCGCCCAGCCAGATCCAGCGCACGTACGGTTTGATGTGCACCCGGACCGCCCATGCATTGTTGCCCAGCGGCTCGCCCAATGCCACGTAGACATCACCATTGAAGCGTGCATCGATGCCGGCCTCGGTCATCACCTGGCCGCCGCTGGCGTACTGGCGCTTCTCCGGGTGCAGCAGGGCCAGCTCGCGGCCGTCGCGGAACACGCGCAGGTGGCCGCGGTCGGCGATGAAGTTCGGGCCTTCGCGATGGTCCACGCCTTCGAAGCGCACTTCGTGGCGACCGACCACCAGCTGCTGGCCTGGTGCCAGCGCCACTTCGCGCTGCACGTTCAGCGCCTCCACCAGCAGCGCGCCGGCCAGGAACACGGCAATGCCGGCGTGGGCGACGATCATGCCGAGCATTTCGGCGGTGAAGCGGCCATTGCCGCGCAGGCGCTGCCAGACGAAGCGTGCGGTGCCGAGCGCGACCCAGGCCGCAGCGGCCACGCCGATGCCGGCCTTCCACCCGTTCTGCGGCGCCTGCCACCAGGCCAGCGCGCCCAGCAGCAGCGCCAGGCCCAGCCACGGTGCCAGCAGCGCGAAGGCGCGCGAGGGCTGGTCACGCTGCCATTTCACCAGCGGGCCAAACGGCAGCAACAGGATCATCGGCGCCATCAGCAGCAGGAACAGGCTGCCGAAGTAGGGCGGGCCGACCGAGATCTTGCCCAGCGACAGCGCATCGGCCAGCAGCGGGTACAGCGTGCCGAGCAGCACCATCGCGCAGGCGGTGGCCAGCAGCAGGTTGTTGGCCAGCAGCAGGGTCTCGCGCGAGGTGGCGGTGAAGCCACGGCGTGGGTCCTCGGCGTCCACGCTCAGCTGGCTGGCACGCAGCGCGTACAGCAGCAGGCTGCCACCGACCAGCACCGACAGGAACACCAGGATGAACAAGCCGCGCGAGGGATCGGCGGCGAACGAATGCACGCTGGTCAGCACGCCGGAGCGCACCAGGAACGTGCCCAGCAGCGACAGCGCGAAGGCGGCGATCGCCAGCAGCAGGGTCCAGCTGCCGAAGGTGCCGCGCTTTTCAGTGACGGCCTGCGAATGGATCAATGCCGCACCGACCAGCCACGGCATGAAGCTGGCGTTCTCCACCGGGTCCCAGAACCACCAGCCGCCCCAGCCCAGCTCGTAATAGGCCCACCAGCTGCCCAGCGCGATGCCCAGGGTCAAAAAGCCCCAGGCGACGTTGGTCCATGGCCGCGTCCAGCGCAGCCAGCGTGCGTCGACGCGGCCTTCCAGCAGTGCGGCAACCGCGAAGGCGAACGGCACCGCGAAGCCGACATAGCCCAGGTACAGCATGGGCGGATGGATGATCAGCCCCGGGTCCTGCAGCAGCGGATTGAGGTCGCGGCCTTCCAGCGGTGCCGGGTTCAGGCGCAGGAACGGGTTGGAGGTGAAGATCAGGAAGGCGAGGAAGCCGACGCTGACCACGCCCATCACCGCCAGCACGCGCGCCTGCACCGGTGCCGGCAAGTGCCGCGAGAACAGCGCCACCGCGCCGGTCCACAGCGCCAGCACCAGCGCCCACATCAGCAGCGAGCCCTCGTGCGCGCCCCAGACCGCCGAATAGCGGTAGACCATCGGCAGCAGCGTATTGGAGTTCTCGGCCACGTAGCGCACCGAGAAGTCCTGCTGCACGAACGCGGCGGTCAGTACCGCGAACGCGCCGGCGACCAGCAGCAGCTGCGCGAACGCGGCAGGTCGTGCCACCGCCATCCACGCCGTATTGTTGCGCTGCGCACCGACCAGCGGCAGGCCGGCCTGCAGCAGCGAGGCCAGCAACGCGCACAGCAGCAGGATCTGACCCAGTTCGGGCAGCACTCAGCGCACCTCGGGTGCCGTCATCGGCACGTCGTGCTTGCGATGGGCGTCGCCCATCTTGTCGGCCACTTCCTTCGGCACGTACTTCTCATCGTGCTTGGCCAGCACCTCGTCGGCGACGAAGGTGCCGTCCTGCAGGCGGCCGCTGGCGACCACCGCCGTGCCTTCGGCGAACATGTCCGGCAGGATCCGCGACGTGGTCACCGCCAGCTGCGCGTCGCCGTCGGTCACCTCGAAGCGCGCCTCCAGCGAGCCGACCGGTCGGTTGAAGGAACCTTTCACCACCATGCCACCGAGGCGGAAGCGCGACTGTGCATCGACATCGCCGCGCAGCACTTCCGACGGCGTGTACAGGTAGGCGATGTTGCGCTCCAGTGCCATCGCCACCAGTGCGGTGGCCAGGCCGGAGGCGAGCAGGGCCAGCAGCACCCACACCAGGCGGCGGCGCTGTACCGGGGTCATCGTTCCAGCTCCGTCGACAACGGCGCCGCTGCGTCCTGCCTGCCGGCGCGGGTCTGCTGGCGCTGCTGGCGGGCCAGTGCCAGCCGGCGCGCCACGCGCAGGCGCAGCCACGAACCGATGGCATCGGCGCCGAGCACCAGCACGAACACCGCGTAGGCACCGATCACATAGGGCAGGTGGGTCATGGCTGGGCCTCCCGGGCCGGGCGTCCGGCATCGACGCGGCCGCCGACCCAGGCCTTGCCGGCCTCGCGGTCGAGATTGTCGGCGCGGGCCTTGGCCAGCACCGAACCGGCGAACCAGAACTTGGTGCCGATCACCATCCACCACAGCGGCGCGATCATCGCGCTGCTGATCGCCGATTCACCGAATACGTTGATCGACTGGCGCTGGTGCAGGCCGCCCCACCAGTCCACCGAGTAGCGGATCACCGGCAGCAGGCTGACACCGACAATGGCCAGCAGGCCAGCGGCGCGCGCGGCGCTGCGGCGGTCCTCGATGGCGTGGTACAGGCCGATCACGCCCAGGTACAGGAACAGCAGTACCAGTTCGCTGGTCATGCGCGGGTCCCAGTCCCACCAGGTGCCCCAGGTGCCCTTGCCCCAGATGCTGCCGGTCAACAGGGTGATCAGGGTGAAGCCGGCGCCCATCGGCGCGCAGGCCATGGCCAGGATCTCGCAGACCTTGATCCGCCAGACCAGTGCGATGGCCGCATACAGCGCCATCAGCGCGAAGACGAACAGGCTCATCCAGGCACTGGGTACGTGGATGTAGAGGATGCGGAAGCTATCCAGCTGCTTGGCTTCCGGTGGCACCACCAGCAGCGCCTGCCACATGCCGACCAGCAGCACCGGCACCGCCGCGAGATAGAACACCCGCGACCAGCGGGCAGCGAAACGGTCGAACGTGGGGGGCGAACCGAGTTGGTGGAACCAGCGGACAATCGGATTCATGCGTGGCGGCTATCCAGCAGGGGTGGATTGGCTCTCAGCTCGGTCAACTCAGAGAAATACGTATTGCAGCGGCAGTGGCCAGCGGCGCCAGCACCAGCGCGACCAGCAGGCCGGCGCCCAGCATCAGCAGCGCACCGACCGGATCCTGTCCGCGTCCGGCTGCCGCCAGGCTGCCTGCGCCGAATACCAGCACCGGCACGTACAGCGGCAACGACAGCAGCGCCACGAGAATACCAGAGCGTCGGATGCCAACGGTCAGTGCAGCGACCACGCCACCGATCAGGCTCAGCAACGGCGTGCCCAGCAGCAACGATGCCAGCAACATCGGCAGCTGGTCATGCGGCAGATGCAGCATTTCGGCCAGCAGCGGGCTGACCACGATCAGCGGCAGCGCAGTGGTGGCCCAATGCAGCAGCACGCGCACCAGCACCAGCCAGGCCAGCGGCACCGGCGCCAGCAGCCATTGTTCCAGCGAGCCATCCTCGGCGTCGGAACGGAACAGCGAATCCAGCGACAGCTGTCCGGCCAGCAGCACGGCCAGCCACAGCACTGCACCGGCGGTGGCGGCCAACAGCTGTGGTTCGCGGCCCTGGGCCAGGGCGAACAGCACTACTACCAGCACCGCGAACAGCAGCGGCTGCAGCGCGTCGCCGCGGCGGCGCCAGAGCAGGCGCAGGTCGCGCTTGAGCAGGGCGCCCGCGGTCTGCCACAGGCCCGGTTCGGTACCCGGCGCGATCATGCGGCACCGCCGAGGTCGAGCTGGCGGGTACGCACCGGCGGTGCGGCATAGGCGCCATGGGTGGTGACCAGCGCAGCGCCGCCGGCGCGCAGGTGCGCCGAGATCATCCGGTTGACCAGGGTGATGCCCTCCAGGTCGAGGTTGGCATAGGGTTCGTCCAGCAGCCACAACGGCGCCGGCGACAGCCAGATGCGCGCCAGTGCCAGCCGCCGCTTCTGTCCGGCCGACAGATGCCGTACCAGGGTGTCCTCATAACCGGCCAGGCCGACGATGGCCAGCGCGTTGCCGGGCATCTGCCGCGCACGCCGTCCGTGCAGGCCGCACAGGAAATGCAGGTTTTCCAGCGTGCCGAGGTCCGGTTTCAGCGCTGGCAGGTGGCTGAGGTAGGCGACATAGCGCGCGCGCTCGGCATTGCTGGCCGGCTTGCCGTCGATCCGCACCTGGCCGGCACCGGGCCGGGCCAGGCCGGCCAGCACGCGCAGCAGGGTGGTCTTGCCGGCGCCATTGCCGCCCTGCACCAGCAGGGCTTCGCCGGCGTCCACATGGAAGTCCAGCGGGCCGAACACCGGCTCGTCATTGCGGGAGAAGCTCAGGCCGCTGGCAGCCAGCAATGCAGGGGTGTTCAAGGGGCAGGGGTCTTCATGCCGGAGTGCGGCGGCAATTGTAGCGGTGAATTCACAGGGTAGTGCCGGCCGCTGGCCGGCAGATGCGACCAAGCGTCGCAGAGTGGCCGAGGTTGCCGGCCGGCGGCCGGCACTACCGAGGCAGGGATTGCGTAAACTCAGGGGCTGTCTCCCCATATCCCCAGGCCGATGCAACCCACCACCAAGCTGCCCAAGGTCGGTACCACGATCTTCACCGTGATGTCCCAGCTCGCCGCCGAACACGGCGCGGTCAACCTGGGCCAGGGTTTCCCGGACTTTTCGGCGCCGCAGCGCCTGATCGACGAGACCGCCAGGGCGATGGCCGCCGGGCTGAACCAGTACCCGCCGATGACCGGCGTGGCGCCGCTGCGCCAGGCCATCGCACAGAAGGTGCTGGACTGCTACGGCGCGCAGGTCGATGCGGACAGCGAGATCACCGTCACCAGCGGTGGCACCGAGGCCATCTTCAACGCCATCCACGCCGTGGTGCGTGCCGGCGAGGAAGTGATCGTGCTGGACCCGGCGTATGACTGCTACGAACCGGCGATCGACCTGGCCGGAGCCAGGGCCGTACATGTGTCGCTCGATCCGCAGACGTTCGCGGTCGATTGGGACCGCGTGCGCGCAGCGATCACCCCGCGCACCCGCATGCTGATCGTCAACACCCCGCACAATCCGTCCGGTGCGATGCTGTCGGCGCAGGACATGCAGGCGCTGGCCGAACTGCTGCGCGGCACGCAGATCTACCTGATCTCCGATGAGGTGTACGAACACATCATCTACGACGGCCGCCGCCATGAATCGGCGCTGCGCTACCCGGAACTGCGCGAGCGCGCGTTCGTCATCTCCAGCTTCGGCAAGACCTACCACTGCACCGGCTGGAAGATCGGCTATGCGATCGCCCCGCCGGCGCTGACCGCCGAGTTCCGCAAGGTGCACCAGTACAACACCTTCACCAGCTTCGGCCCGGCGCAGCATGGCTTCGCCGCGATGATCCGCGACGAACCCGAACACCACCTGGAACTGGGCGCGTTCTACCAGGCCAAGCGCGACCGCTTCCGCGAGCAGCTGGCCGGCACCCGCCTGAAAGCGCTGCCGGTCCCGGGTGGCTACTTCCAGCTGGTCGACTATTCGGCGATCAGCGACCTGCCGGACCATGAGTTCGTGAAGTGGCTGACCATCGAGAAGGGCGTCACCGCCATTCCGCTGTCGCCGTTCTATGAGACTCCGCCGGTCGGCCAGCGCCTGGTGCGCCTGTGCTTTGCCAAGAACGAAGCGACCATGGACGCGGCGATCGAACGCCTGCGCCTGCTGTGAGCGGAGACACGGACATGCAGGACCTGCGCATTTCCCTCGTCCAGGGCGACACCCGCTGGCATGACCCGGCCGGCAACCGCGCCTACTACGGTGCGTTGCTGGCACCGCTGGCCGGCAGTACCGACCTGGTGATCCTGCCGGAGACCTTCACCAGTGGCTTCTCCAACGACGCCATCGCCCAGGCCGAAGGCATGGACGGGCCGACCGTGGCCTGGGTGCGCGAACAGGCCAGGGTCTTGAACGCGGCAGTGATCGGCAGCGTGCAGCTGCGCGAGGGCAACGGCGTCTACAACCGCCTGCTGTTCGCAACGCCAGAGGGCAGCCTGCAGTACTACGACAAGCGCCACCTGTTCCGCTACGGCGGCGAGCACGAGCGCTATGCCGCCGGCCGTGAGCGCCTGAGCGTGGAATGGAAGGGCTGGCGGATCAATCCGCAGGTCTGCTACGACCTGCGTTTCCCGGTGTTCTGCCGCAACCGCTACAACGTCGAACGCCCGCAGCAGCTGGATTTCGACCTGCAGATCTTCGTCGCCAACTGGCCGTCGGCGCGCGCCTATGCATGGAAGACCCTGCTGCGTGCGCGGGCGATCGAGAACCTGTGCTTCGTGGCGGCGGTGAACCGCGTCGGCGTGGACGGCAACCAGCTGCACTACGCCGGCGACAGCGCGGTGATCGACTTCCTCGGCCAGCCGCAGGCGGAGATCCGCGAACGCGAACAGGTGGTGACCACCACCATTTCGGCCGAAGCACTGGCTGCACATCGCGCGCGTTTCCCTGCGATGCTCGATGCTGATGCCTTCCACCTGGACGAGCAGGCCTGAAACAGCACGACGGCGGCTGAATGCCTGCCACGCAGCGCGCGCGCCTGCATCCAGCGTGCACGCGCGCGCTGCTAGATTCGCCGGCAGTCCGACCGAACTGGAAGTCCTGCCATGAACAAGCCCTTCGCCCTGCTGCTGGCCCTGTCCGCTGCTACGCTGGCCCCGGCCGCGCACGCCGCCGGCAACCTCGATTGCCAGCTGCGCTACAACCTGTCCGGCTGGTCACTGATCTACAAGACCGCTTCCGGCAACGGCACGGTCAGCTGCAGCAACGGCACCAGCCTGCCGGTGCGTATCGAAGTGAAGGGCGGCGGCCTGACCGTGGGCAAGTCGAAGATCACCAATGGCCGTGGCAGCTTCACCGGCGCCGTCAGCGTCAACGAGCTGCTGGGCACCTACGCCTCGGTTGGCGCGCATGCGGGTGCCGTGAAGTCCAGCAACGCGCAGGTGATGACCAAGGGCGACATCTCGCTGGCCCTGTCCGGCACTGGCAAGGGCTGGGATCTGGGCGTGGACGGCGCCGCCTTCACCATCAGCCGGCGCTGAGCCGTGCCGGACGCTGCAGCCACAATGCAAGCAGGCCGCACACGATGAGTGTCGGTGCCAGCAGTTGCAGTGCACCGACCACGGCCATCGCCACGCCGATCAACAGGTAGTAGAGCAGGCCGAACAGGGCGCCGGCGCTGCCCAGGCAGTGCGGGTATCCGCGCAGGGCCTGGCCCAGCACATTGGGAATGGCCAGGCCGAACCCGGCCACCACCGGCACCATCGCCGCGACCAGTGCCGGCTGATTGTGCAGCAAGGCAGCCAACAGCCCACCGGCCAGCACCAGGCCTGCGGCGAGCCGGATGCGCGTGGCGGAGGCAACGCCTGCGCGCAGCAGGCGAGCATTGCCCCATGCACCCAGCGCCGAGCCGAGCGCCAGCAGCGCGCCGCTGGCACCGAACCAGGCCAGCGGCCAGTGCAGGCGTTCGAACACGAACGGGCCCAGCGCGTACCAACTGTACATCGCCACGTTGAACGCCATCACCAGCAGCGCCTGTGACCAGATCCAGCGATCACGCAGCAGTTGCCACAACAGTGGCAGCAGGGGCGTGTGCGCGACTTCCGCAGGGCGGCTCTCGCGCAGGCCCGTTGCGCATCCGAGCATCAGCAGGCTGACCATCAGCAGCAGGCCGGCCTGCACGCCGGCATAGCCATGGCTGTCCACCAGCAGCACACCCAGTGCCAGCCCGATCGCCGGGCTCAAGGCCAGCGCCATGCCGATCCACGAGAACGCCTGCGCCAACGCCGGCCCCTTCAGGTAGTCGCGCAGTACGGTCTGGGTTACCACCGAGGCCGCCGCCGCACCCAGTGCGGCCAGTGCTTGGGCCAGCAGGACCTGGCCGAACGTGCTGGCCAGCAGGCCGCCGCAGGCGGCCAGTACGAACACGGCCAGGCCGCAGAGCAGGGCAGGGCGACGACCGACATGGTCGGCCAGCCGCCCCCATAGCAGGACACCGGCGGCAAAACCGAACAGGTACAGGCTCATGGCCTGGCTGGCGGCGCCGGGGGGCAGTGCGAAGCGCCCGGCGAGGTCGGCCAGGGCCGGGCTGTACAGGGTCTGCGCCAACTGGGGGAACATCAGCAGCGCGATGGTGAGCAACAACAGGCGACGCGACATGCGGGTGCTCCGCAGACAGGGCCGCGTATTGTGGTGGCCGGCGTAGTGGCGCACTCTGTCGGTCCGGCCAGGAAATGGATGAAATCGGACATGGCGTGGCTGCAACCGGATGCGCACTTCGATGCGGATGCCTGGAGCGCACCGGTGCTGGGCATCGCGTCGTCGCTGGCCGATCATGATTCGGGTTGGCACCAGCACGCGCGCGCGCAGTTGCTGTACACCCGGCGGGGCTGCACGCGGCTGACCTTCGGCGACCGCATCAGCCTGCTGCCGCCCTCGCGCGCGGCATGGATTCCCGGCGGCCTGCGCCATCGCGCACAGATGCGCCAGGCCGTGGACTACCGCTCGCTGTATTTCGATGCCATGTTGTCGGCACGGCTGCCGCAGCAGCCGGCGATCATCGGCGTCGGCCCCCTGCTGCAGGCATTGCTGGAACCGATCGCGCAGGCGCCGTTCGACCATGACTGGCGGGCGCCACGCGCGCACCATCAATTGGCGTTGTGCGTGCTGGAGATCGCCGCCGCACCGGTGGCGCCGATGGACCTGCCGCTGCCACGCGATCCACGCATCGCGCGCTGCCTGCCGCTGGCCGAGCAGTTGCCGCCTGAACTGGGTGAGCTCGCCGCGCGTGCGGGCCTGAGCGTGCGCACGGTCGGCCGGTTGATGCAACGCGACACCGGCATGGGCTACCAGGCCTGGCGCCAGCAATGGCGCCTGATGCGCGCCATGGAGCTGCTGCTGCTTGGCCATCGCATCGGGCACGTTGCGCAGGACACTGGTTTTTCCGCCGAGAGCCCGTTCATCGCCTTTTTCCGCAGCATGACCGGCACCACGCCCGCCGCGTTCCAGCGCCACGCAAAAGGGGACGGAGGGGATTAAGTCGCTTTCGCCCTTCGACGCACAGCGTGGCGAAAACGACTTAATCCCCTCCGTCCCCTTTTCAAAGAAAAACCCCGGCCGGAGCCGGGGTTCTGCATTTCAACGTGGCTGCCGATCAGCCGCCGCGCGGGCCGCTGCGGCGCGGGCCGCCGGGACCGCGGTTGCCACCGGGGCCGCCCGGGCCTCGGTTGCCACCCGGACCACCGGGACCACGGTTACCACCCGGGCCACGGTTGTTGCCAGCGCCCGGACCGCGACCGCCCGGACGGGCGCCCTGTGCCGGCTTCGGGCTGCCATACGGGTTGAAGCCCGGGGTGGCGTGGTCGGACGGGAAGCTCGGGGCGTTGCCCGGATGGCCGTACGGGTGCTTGTTGCCCTGGCCCTGCGAGCGGTTGCCGCCACCGGCCGGACGACCCTGGCCGCCTGCGCCGCCACGGCCTTCGCCGCCGAAACCGCCACGGCCCTGGCCGCCACCGGCGCCTGCGCCCGGGCCCTTCGGCTTGCCGTACGGACGGCCCTGGCCGCCTGCACCCGGACCACGGGCACCGGGGCCGCGTGCGCCCGGGCCGGCGTTGCGATGGCCGCTCGGGCCGGTGCTCACGCCATCCGGCACGTACCAGGTGCGGAACGCGGCCGGATTGCCTTCCGGCAGCGAACGATCATTCTTCGGCGCGCGCTGCTTGAACGGCTTCTGCGACTGCTTGGCTGCCGCTTCACCACTGACCGTCAGGCCGCCCTTGAAGCCGCCACCCTTGCCGCCGCGACCACGGCCGCGGTCTTCGCGGACGTTGTCGAAACGACGCAGCTCGCGGCCTTCGTCGGCGGTGTTGTGGCCGTTGACGTAGGCGTTGCCACGGCCACCTTCGCGCACGCGCACGGTGGTCTTGGCCGCGCGGCGCTGGCCGATCACCGGCTGCAGCGTCAGTGCCGACGGTGCGCCTTCTTCCAGCTTCAGCTGGGCGCGCAGGGCTTCAACCTGCGTGGTGCCCAGTTCCACCGAATGGCCACGGGCCAGTTCGCGCGGCAGGCTCACCTTGCCATAGCGGGTGCGCTTCAGGCGGCTGACCTGGCAGCCCTGCGACTCCCACAGCCGGCGCACTTCGCGGTTGCGGCCTTCCTTTACCACGACGCGGAACCAGTCGTGCGAATCGGTGCCGCCGATGCGTTCGATCTCATCGAACTTGGCCGGGCCGTCTTCCAGCGCGACGCCACGGGTGAGGCGGTCGACGATGGCGTCAGAGACCTTTTCCTCGCCCTCCGGCGCACGCACGCGCACCACGTACTCGCGCTCGACCTCGAACGACGGGTGCATCATGGCGTTGGCCAGCTCACCGTCGGTGGTGGCCAGCAGCAGGCCGGTGGTGTTGATGTCCAGGCGGCCGATGGCGATCCAGCGCGCGCCCTTCAGCGGCGGCAGCGACTCGAACACGGTCGGGCGGCCTTCCGGATCATCGCGGGTGGTCACTTCGCCTTCCGGCTTGTTGTAGACCAGCACGCGCGACGGCTCGGCCAGGGCGGTGGCGACGAAGCCGCGGCCATCCAGTTCGATCTTGTCGCCGCTCTTGACCGACATGCCGGTCTGCGCGACTTCACCGTTGACCTTGACCAGGCCTTCGGCGATGCGCTGTTCCAGCGCGCGGCGCGAGCCGAGGCCGGCCTGTGCGAGCACCTTGTGCAGGCGTTCTTCCAGCTTGAACTGTTCGGAGGTGGCTTCGCGCTTCAGCGAGAGCTTGTTACGGGGGGTGTCACTCATCAGTTTTGCTCCGGCCGACGGTTTCGAGGTCGGCCTCTGGTTCGGAATCGGCTTGGTCAACAGCCACGGTCGTCATCGCGACGGCGTTGTCTTCGCGTTCGTTCACTGGCACCGCGCGCTCGCCCGGCGCGGAATCGGGGTGCCCATCATCGAGGGGCGAAGGTGCTTGCTCATCGGTGGCCGACGCAGGGGCTGCATCGGCGGAATCGGGGGTGTCACTGCCGGCCAGGCTGGCATCATCGTTCGCGGCAGCGCCATCGGCGCCGGCCGAGATGTCCGGACCCTCGGCACCGGCGACGGCCGGCGCATCGCGGTCCAGGGCAAGCTGCGGTTCCAGCTCGCCCAGGTCCTTCAACTCCGACAGCGGCGGCAGTTCGTCCAGCCGCTTCAGCCCGAAGTAATCCAGGAAGCCCTTGGTGGTGCCGAACAGCGCCGGTTTGCCGGGCACGTCGCGATGGCCGACCACGCGGATCCACTCGCGTTCTTCCAGCGCCTGGATGATGTTGCTGCTGACCGCCACGCCGCGCACCTGTTCGATCTCGCCGCGGGTGATCGGCTGCCGGTAGGCGATCAGCGCCAGGGTTTCCAGGGTGGCACGGGTGTAGCGGGTCTTGCGTTCGGTCCACAGCCGGCTGATCCAGCCATGCACTTCGCCGGTGACCTGGTAGCGGAAGCCGGAGGCGACCTCGACCAGTTCCACGCCGCGGCCTTCGCAGGCCTCGCGCAGGCGTTCCAGCGCACGTTCGATGCTGCCCGGCGGTGCCGGTTCCTCTTCCGGGAACAGGTCCTTCAGCTGGGCCAGGGTGAGCGGCTGGCTGGAAGCCAGCAGGGCACCCTCGACAATGCGGTTGATCAGCGATTGATCCATCGGCAGTCAGCGCTCACTCGTCTGCATTGGCGTCGTCGTCGTTGTCGTCGAACTCGCTGCTGAACTGCAGCGGGGCATTGGTGTTGCCGGCCGCCAGCGACTTCACGTAGATCGGCGCCAGCGGTTCTTCCTGGACGATGTCCAGCAGCTGTTCCTTGGCCAGCTCCAGCACCGCCAGGAACGTGACCAGCACGCCCAGCTTGCCTTCTTCGGCGGTGAACAGCCCTTCAAAACGATAGAACTTGCCATCTTCCAGGCGTCCCAGCACTTCGCCCATGCGTTGCCGCACGCTCAGTGCCTCACGCTTGATGGCGTGGCCGCTGAACAGCTCGGCGCGCTTGAGCACGTCGTGCAGGGCCAGCAGCATTTCCTTCAGGTCCACCGGCGGCGGCAGCTTCACCGTGGCACGTTCGGGCATGAAGGCATGTGCCACGGTGGTATCGCGGTCCTGGCGGGGCAGGGCGTCGATGTTCTCGGCGGCCTGCTTGAAGCGTTCGTACTCCTGCAGCCGGCGCACCAGTTCGGCGCGCGGGTCGGCTTCATCGCCTTCCTCGCTGACCGGGCGCGGCAGCAGCATCCGCGACTTCACCTCGGCCAGGATCGCGGCCATCACCAGGTATTCGGCCGCCAGCTCGAAGCGCAGCTCGCGCATCACGGTGATGTACTCCACGTACTGCCGGGTGATCTCGGCAACGGGAATGTCCAGTACATCCAGGTTCTGGCGGCGGATCAGGTACAGCAGCAGGTCCAGCGGGCCTTCAAAGGCATCCAGGATGACTTCCAGCGCGTCCGGCGGGATGTACAGGTCCTGCGGAATCTGCAGGACCGGTTGCCCATGCACCACGGCCAGCGGCATTTCCTGCTGCTGGGGGGCGGGCGGCCGGGTTGGCGGGTTCGCGTCGAGCGCGAGTTCGGAAGTCATCTAATGGAGATCAGGATTGCAACGGACCAGTCGCGGCACCGGGTTCGCCGGGCCAACGCCACGGAGCCCCAAGGCGCCAGACACGCCGGGATCGGCGCGATTCCACACATATCAAACAGCGGGACGCGCCGCGGTAAACGGCAGCGACAGAACTACGGGGAGGTCGTCTACGTGGCCCGGCCGGGTGGTCCGGTTTGAAGCAGCGGGACGGTCGTCGGGGGCTGCGTTGGCCGCAAAAACCGACGGGCCGCTGCATCCAGCCACGTGCAATGGAGTCTAGGGTAAGCCTTTGCCGCGCCAGTGTCCAGCCGGACCGGGGCGGGGGCTGCATTGGCTAGAATCTGCGGACCCGACAACGCAAGCGAGGAAATGCCGGTGTGGTATGTGATCGAAGGGTATGACGGCCAGGATGTGCTGGCGCAGCGGCTGCAGGCGCGGCCGGAACACCTGGCGCGGCTGCACGCGCTGCGCGACGAGGGACGCCTGCTGCTGGCCGGCCCGTGCCCGGCGGTGGACAGTGAAGACCCGGGCCCGGCCGGTTTCAGCGGCTCGGTGGTGATCGCGCAGTTCGAGTCGTTGCCGCAGGCCCAGGCCTGGGCCGATGCCGACCCGTACGTGGCTGCCGGCGTCTACACCCGCGTGCAGGTACGCCCGTTCCGCAAGGTCCTGCCGTGAACGCGGAACGGATCGAGCGGATCCGTGATGCGCTGCAGCAGGCGTTGGCACCCAGCGTGCTCGAGATCGAGGATGACAGCCATCGCCATGCCGGCCATGCCGGCGCGCGCGACGGGCGCGGCCATTTCAACGTCCATGTGGTGAGTGAACGCTTCGCCGGACTGGCTCCGTTGGCCCGGCATCGCGCGGTCTATGCCGCGCTGGGGTCGATGATGGACACCGATATCCACGCGCTGTCCATCCGCGCACATACCCCGTCAGAACAGGGCTGAGCCCTTGTCCCGCACTGTCCTGGCGGGTCCGCAAGGGCCTGGCCACGGACAGGTTTTCATGTCCATTTCGGGACATTCGCCTAACGGACTGTTTACAAGCCCAGATGGAAACGCTTACATTCCGCGCCAATGCTGGTAGGTCCAAGCCGTGGAGGGCGGCTTCGTGAACAAGGCAGCTATCACAATCAAAGACGTCGCACGCGAAGCCCGGGTCTCCGTGGCCACGGTTTCCCGCGCGCTCAACGGGCATGAAAATGTCGCCGAACCGGTCCGCCAGCTTGTGCTGGAGGTGGCCGCACGGCTGCGCTACACCCCGCATGCCGCCGCCCGCAGCCTGAGCAGCCGCCGCACCAATACGGTGGGCGTGGTGCTGCCTGACCTGTACGGCGAATTCTTCTCCGAACTGATGCGCGGCATCGACGGCGTGGCCCGCAACCGCCGCCAGCACCTGCTGGTGTCCAGCTACCACGGCGACCAGGAACAGCAGGGCGCCGCCCTGCGTGCCATGCGCGGCCGCGTCGACGGCCTGCTGGTGCTCTCGCCGTATGCCGAGAGCCCGGGCTTCCTGACCGACAACCTGCCGCAGTCGCTGCCGACGGTGTTGATCAACACCTATCTGCCCGGGCAGGACCATCCGGTGCTGAGCATCGACGATCACGCCGGTGCGATGGCGATGACCCGCCATCTGCTGGATGCCGGCCACCGCCGCATTGCCTTCATTTCTGGCCCGGACCTCAACTTCGACGCGCGCGAGCGCCTGCGCGGCTTCCGTGACGCGCTGGTGGCGTTTGGCAGTGGCGCCGAGGGCATCGAGCTGCCCGGTGATTTCGACGAAGCTTCCGGCCATCGCGCCGGTCAGGAGTTGCTGGCAGCCGGAGCGCTGCCCGATGCCGTGTTCGCCGCCAACGACATGATGGCCCTGGGCTGCCTGTATGCGTTCACGCAGGCTGGTGTCCGTGTGCCGGTCGATGTTGCCCTGGCAGGTTTCGATGACATTCCACTGGCGCGTTTCGTCCACCCGTCGCTGACCACCATGCAGGTCAGCATCGCCGAGCTCGGCGACCGGGCCATGACGCGCCTGATGCAGTTGATGGACGGCACCTCCACGGATGGGACAGGGGACAAGCAGACCCTGGTTCCCCGCTTGATAGTTCGCGATTCCACCACTCCGCCATCCGGCCATTGAAGCCAGAGGCGTTCCTTCTTTTTTTTGACTGATCGCAGGGACCGCGCAAGCGGTTACCGCCACCCGGAGATTGAGTTGATGATGCATACCACCTTCCGCATGCCGGCGCGCCGGCTGCTGAGCACCGCACTGGTCAGCTGCCTGATGCTGGCCGCCGCCCCCAACGTCATGGCGCAGTCGGCCAACGCCAGCCTGCGCGGCCAGGTTGCCGGCGCCCAGGCAGGTACCGAAGTGACCGCCACCAACGTGGCCACCGGTACCGTCCGCCGTGGCACCATCCGCGCCGACGGCAGCTACTCGCTGATGGGCCTGGACCCGGGTACCTATGACGTGGTCGCCAACGGCCAGACCCAGAAGGTCACCGTCACCGTGGCCTCGACCGCGACCCTGAACTTTGCCGGTGCCGCCAGCAGCACCCCCGGTTCGACCGCGGCCACCAACCTGGACACCGTCAACGTCGTCGCGCCGACCCTGCTGCAGGAAGTGCGCACCTCCGAAGTCGGCAAGACCGTCAGCCTGCAGCAGATCCAGACCACCCCGCAGGTCTCGCGCAACTTCCTGGAGTTCGCCGACGCGGTGCCGGGCCTGATCTTCACCCGCGACGCCAAGGGCAACACCTCGCTGCGCGGCGGCGCCACCAATGCCGACGGCACCAACGTGTACATCGACGGCGTAGGCCAGAAGAGCTACGTCAAGGGTGGCGGCGTGGCCGGCCAGTCCGGCAGCGCCGGCAACCCGTTCCCGCAGCTGGCCATCGGCGAATACAAGGTCATCAGCGGCAACTACAAGGCCGAGTACGGCCAGGTGTCGAGCGCCGCCGTGACGGCTGCGACCAAGTCCGGCACCAATGAGTTCAAGGGCGAGGCGTTCTACCGCTACACCGATGAGGACATGCGTGCCAAGACCCCGGCAGAGCGCCAGGGTGGCAAGGAAAAGATGGTCTCGGCCGAGAAGGAATACGGCTTCGCCCTGGGCGGCCCGATCATCCAGGACAAGGCGCACTTCTTCGTGACCTACGAAGCCAAGCGCTTCGACCTGCCGGTCACCATCGCGCCGGATGGCGCGGTCACCGGCGCTGCCGGCCTGCTGCCGCCCGCCGGTGCCGCCGGCCTCGGCCCGGCCAGCCAGCCGTTCCAGCAGGATCTGATCTTCGGCAAGATCGACTTCGAGCCGACCGACAACGACCGCATCGAGCTGACCTTCCAGGACCGCGACGAAACCCAGTCGCAGTTCAGTGGCCAGACCTCGCCGGAAGCCGGCCGTGAAGTGGTCAACACCGACCGTCGTTATGCCCTGCGCTGGAACCACAGCGGTGAGCGCTACTACAACGAGTTGATGGTCACCCACGAAGATTCGTTCAACAATCCGACCCCGCTGACGCTGGCCAACGGCATCACCTACACCGCACCGGACGGCCCCGAAGACCGCACCATCGTGAAGATCGGTGGCGCCTCGGCACTGGATTCGCAGGTGAAGGGCCAGAAGGGCTGGTCGATCGAAGACAACCTGACTCTGGATGGCATCCAGTGGGCGGGCGACCACACCATCAAGATGGGCGTGAAGTACAAGCAGATCGACCTGTACGCGTCCGATGCGGCGCAGATCAACCCGACCTTCACCTACTCGCTGGGTGATCCGGACTTCCCCGATTCCATTCCGTACAAGGCGCAGTTCGTCAAGCCGGTGACCGGCGTGACCGGTGTGTCCGGCGAAGTGCGTTCGAAGTCCAAGCAGTACGGCGTGTTCATCCAGGACGACTGGCAGGTCAATGACCACCTGCAGCTGAACATCGGCCTGCGCTGGGACTACGAAAAGACCCCGTCCTACCTGGACTTCGTGACCCCGCAGCAGGTGGTCGACGCCATCTATTCGCAGGATCCGCGCGCTCCCGCCGGCCAGACCTATGCCGATTCGCTGGCACTGGGCGGCCTGGACATCAGCGACTACATCAGCAACGGTCACAACCGCAAGGCATTCAAGGATGCCTGGCAGCCGCGCCTGGGCTTCTCGTATGACATCAATGCCGACGAGCAGCACGTGATCCACGGTGGTGCCGGCCGTTCCTACGACCGTGACCTGTTCGACAACCTGCAGCTGGAAACCACCAAGCTGGCCCTGCCGCAGCCGACCATCTACTTCCGCAACCCGGCCACCGGCGCCTGCATCAACGGCCAGGCCGCCTGCTATGACTGGAACCCGAACCTGCTCAACGGCATCGGCAACCTGCAGGCACTGGTCGGCGCGACCAGCAATGCCGGCCTGGAAGTGGACCTGCTGAACAACAAGCTGAAGGCGCCGTACTCGGATCAGTTCAGCCTGGGCATGAGCAACCAGATCGGCGACTGGCTGACCGACGCCACCATCGCTCGAACCCTGAGCTACGACGGCTTCGCCTTCACCCTGGGCAACCGCTACCCGACCGGCCAGTTCTTCGATGATCCGCGCCTGTGTGGTGGCACCTCCCCGGGCCTGAGCCAGGCCTGGAGCTGCAACGTGCCGGGCTTCGGCAGCCTGATCATCGGCCAGCAGGGCATCAAGACCCGTGCCACCCAGGTCCTGCTGTCGGCACAGAAGCCGTTCACCAAGGAAAGCGGTTGGGGCACCTCGATCGCCTATACCTGGACCACCGCGCGCCACAACCGTGACATCAACGAGAAGTACGCCTTTGATCGCGGTCTGATCGGTGATTACCCGACCATCCGTTCCAACGGCGCGCCGCGCCACCGCCTGGTGGTGACCGGTTCCTACGCGGGCTTCTGGGGCATCACCTTCGGCGGCAAGATCACCCTGGCCACCCCGACCGCCGTCAACGACTGGTACCCGGTGATGCAGGCCAGCGGCTACACGCTGCCGACTCCGCAGGCGGCCGTGCCCAACGCAACCGGCAAGTTCCTGGTGGGCGGCAAGATCTTCGGCTACCGTTCGGTCGACCTGCAGGCGACGAAGACGTTCAAGATGCCGGGCAACACTGAGCTGTACGCCCGCCTGGACATCATCAACGTGTTCAACTTCGACAACTTCTCCACCTACAACTACGTCAAGACCAACGGCAAGCTGCAGGCCAGCTACAACGAGACCGGCGACATCATCGGTACTCCGCGCCAGGTCAAGGCCGAAGTGGGCTTCCGCTTCTAAGCCCGGGCGGTGATGCATGACCCGATGCCGCCGGCTCGCTGGCGGCATCGGTGAGAACGGCAATGGCCGGCCCCGTGCCGGTCCATTGCCCACGCCGCTGCCGGCCAGGGGGCAGCGGCGTGGGCAATGATCGCGGTGTCAGGCCACGTTTTTCGTGGTTTTTTAAGCACACACCTTGTAAACGATTTCAGATCATTGGACGGTATGCTTTCCCATCGATCAGACCACCGGAGGAACCGCGCCATGCAGGCACGCCATCTGTTGTCCGCCGCAGCGCTGAGCCTGGCCGTGGCCGCCTGCCAGCCGGCCCAGCAGGAACCTGCCAAACCGCGCCCGCCGGTGATCCTGATCGAGGCCGATGCACCGCCGCGGCCGATGAAGCCTGAGCTGCCGCCGCTGTTCGATGACATCGAGCGCCGCACCTTCCAGTTCTTCTGGGATACCACCAACGAGGTCAACGGGCTGACCCCGGACCGCTACCCGTCGCGGCCGTTCGCCAGCATCGCCTCGGTCGGCTTCGCGCTGACCGCCTATCCGATCGGCATCGAGAACGGCTGGGTCAGCCGCAACCAGGCGATCGACCGCACGCTGACCACGCTGAAGTTCTTCCGCGACGTGCCGATGGGCCCGCAGCGCACCGGCAAGGCCGGTTACAAGGGCTTCTACTACCACTTCCTGGACATGCAGGAAGGCCGTCGCTACGACAGCTGGGTCGAGCTGTCATCGGTGGATACCGCGCTGCTGATGATGGGCGTGCTGTTCGCGCAGTCGTACTACGACGGTGATGATCCGCGCGAGAAGGAAATCCGCCAGATCGCCGATACGTTGTACAAGAAGGTCGACTGGCCGTGGCTGCAGCAGCGTGCACCGCTGATCTCGATGGGCTGGTTCCCGGAGAGCGGTTTCATCGACCACGACTGGATGGGCTACAACGAGGCGATGATGGTGTACATCCTCGCCCTGGGCTCGCCGACGCACCCGGTCAGCCCGGACGCGTGGACGGTGTGGACGCGTACCTACGACAACGACTGGGGCGTCTACCAGGGCCAGGAATACCTGTCCTTCGGCCCGCTGTTCGGCCACCAGTACAGCCACGTCTGGATCGACTTCCGCGACATCCAGGACGCTTACATGCGCGAGCGCGGCAGCACCTATTTCCTCAACAGCCGGTCGGCCGCGCTGGCCCAGCGCGAATATGCCATCGCCAACCCGATGCAGTGGAAGGAGTATGGCGAGAACGTGTGGGGCCTGACCGCCAGCGATGGTCCGCAGAACACCACGCAGGAGTACCGCGGCGAGCAGCGCCAGTTCCGCCACTACTCCTCGCGCGGCGCCGGCCTGCGCGAGAACTTCGATGACGGCACCATCGCCCCGACCGCTGCGATCGCCTCGGTGGTGTTCGCCCCCGAGCAGGTGATCCCGGCCACGCTGGAGATGCACAAGCGCTTTGGCGACTACATCTATTCCAGCTACGGCTTCCTGGATTCGTTCAACCCCAGCTTCAACTACGACATCCCGATCAAGACCGGTCGTCTGGTTCCCGATCGCGGCTGGGTCGCCAGCGACTACATCGCCATCGACCAGGGCCCGATCCTGACCATGATCGCCAACTACCGCGATGACTTCGTCTGGGAAGTGATGAAGAAGAACCCGTACATCCGCAAGGGCCTGGAGCGGGCCGGGTTCAGCGGTGGCTGGCTGGCGCCGGAAGGCTCGTTCCAGCCGCTGGAACTGCAGAAAGACGAAAAGGCCGCGGCAGCACGCGCGGTGGGTATCGCCGAATCACGCGCGGCTGCCGCGCAGGAACAGAAGAACAATGCCAACCGCACCACAGGCCAGGGCAAGTAGCCCGATGCCGAACTGGATCGACCGCCTGCGCCGCTGGGCGCTGCCTGCCCTGGCCGCGTTGGCCGTGGCCGGCTGCGCCCGTACCGAACCGGGCACCACCACCGTGCGCTTCTGGGCGATGGGCCGCGAAGCCGAGGTGGTCAGCGAGCTGATCCACGAATTCGAGGCCGAAAACCCCGGCATCAAGGTGGACGTGCAGAACATCCCGTGGACCGCTGCACATGAGAAGCTGCTGACCGCGTTCGCCGCCGACGGCCTGCCGGACGTGTGCCAGCTTGGCAACACCTGGGTGCCGGAGTTCGCCGAACTCGACGCGCTGACCCCGCTGCAGCCGTTCGTGCAGCGCTCCACCGTGGTCGACCCGAAGGACTACTTCCAGGGCATCTGGGATACCAACGTGATCCACGGCGGGCTGGTCGGCGTGCCGTGGTACGTCGATACGCGCCTGATCTACTACCGCAAGGACCTGCTGGCCAAGGCCGGCTACGACCACCCGCCGCGTACGTGGCAGGAATGGGAAGAGCAGATGGCGGCGATCAAGCGCATGCAGGGCCCGAGCCGCTACGCGGTGCTGATGCCGATCAACGAGTTCGAGCAGCAGCTGTCGCTGGCCTTGCAGCAGCCCGACCCGCTGCTGCGTGACGACGACACCCGGGGCAATTTCTCCAGCCCGGGGTTCCGCCGCACGCTGGGCTTCTACGCCAACATGTTCGAGCAGGGCTGGGCGCCGAAGATGTCCGAGACGCAGATCTCCAATGTCTGGGACGAATTCTTCCGCGGCTTCAACGTGTTCTACATCTCCGGCCCCTGGAACATCCGCGAGTTCAAGAAGCTGCAGCCGAAGGAACTGGAAGGGCAGTGGGGCACCGCCGCGCTGCCGGGGCCGGACGGTCCGGGCGCGGGCATCGCCGGTGGTACCAGCCTGGTGATCTTCCGCAAGTCGCAGCAGAAGGAGGCGTCCTGGAAGCTGATCGAATTCCTGTCGCGGCCGGAAATCCAGGCACGCTTCCATTCGATCATTGGCGACCTGCCGCCGCGCCGCAGTGCGTGGAACACGCCGTCGCTGGCCAATGACCCGCTGGCGGCCGCGTTCCGCGATCAGCTGGAGCGGGTCAGGCCGACGCCGAAGGTGCTCGAATGGGAGCGCATCGTGCAGGAAATGCGCATCGTCACCGAGAAGGTGGTGCGCGGTGGCCTGCCGCAGGACAAGGCCGTGGAAGAGCTGGACCAGCGCGTGGACAAGGTGCTGGCCAAGCGCCGCTGGATGCATGAACAACAACGCCTGCAGGAGCGCGCGCCGTCGCCGCAATCGAGCAGCGCCGTGGCCGCCGGGAGCGCGCAATGAAACGTACTTCGCTGGCCGGCTGGATCTTCGCCGGCCCCTCGCTGATCGTGCTGGGCGTGTTCTTCGGCCTGCCGGTCGCCTCGGCGCTTGCACTGAGCGTGACCGACTTCGACCTCTATGCACTGGCCGACAGCAGCAACCTGCGCTTCGTAGGCCTGGGCAACTACATCGACCTGCTGCAGACGCCGATGTTCTGGAAGTCGCTGTGGAACACCACCTACTTCGTGCTGATCGGCGTGCCGTTGTCGATCGGCGTGTCGCTGGGCGCGGCGATGCTGCTCAATGCACCGGCCGCGCGCTTCAAGGCCCTGTTCCGCACGGCCCTGTTCGCGCCGGTGGTGACCACGCTGGTGGCGGTGGCGGTGATCTGGCGCTACCTGTTCCATACCAGCTATGGCCTGGTGAACTACGGCCTGGGCCATCTGGGCATCAGCCCGATCGACTGGCTGGGTGATCCCAACTGGGCGATGCCGACCATCATGCTGTTCGCGGTGTGGAAGAACTTCGGCTACAACATGGTGATCTTCCTGGCCGGCCTGCAGGCGATCCCGCATGACCTGTACGAAGCGGCGCGCATCGATGGTGCCTCGCGCTGGAAGCAGTTCCTGCACATCACCCTGCCGATGCTCGGCCCGGTGCTGCTGGTGGTCGGGGTGATTACCGTGTCCGGCTACTTCCAGCTGTTCGCCGAACCCTACGTGATGACCCGCGGCGACCCACTGCAGAGCACCGTCAGCGTGCTGTATTTCATGTTCGAGGAAGGCTTCAAGTGGTGGAACCTGGGACGTGCCTCCGCCGTGGCGTTCCTGCTGTTCCTGATCATCCTGGCGGTGACCACCGTGATGCTGCGTTTCGGCCGCAAGAGGCAGTTGGTATGAGTCGTGAAATCGGCCAGTCGCGCTGGTACCCGTGGATGATCAATGGTGCGTTGCTGGTGCTGGCCCTGGTCAGCCTGGCACCGCTGCTGTGGATGGTCTCGGTCTCGTTCATGCCGCAGGGCGAGGCCAGCCATTTCCCGCCGCCGCTGCTGCCTTCGAGCATCACCACGCACAACTACCATGAACTGTTCGCGCGCACCGGCATGGGCGGCAACTTTGCCAACAGCCTGCTGGTGTCGCTGGGCATCACGATCGGCTCGCTGCTGCTCAACACCATGGCCGGTTACGCTTTCGCCAAGCTCAACTTCGTCGGCCGCGAGCGCCTGTTCCAGGTACTGATGGCGGCGCTGGTGATTCCGGCGCAGGTGGCGATGCTGCCACTGTTCCTGCTGATGAAGCAGCTGGGGCTGGTCAACAGCTTCGGCGGCGTGATCGTGCCGGCGCTGGCCAGCGTGTTCGGCATCTTCCTGGTACGCCAGTACGCACGTTCGATCCCGGACGAACTGCTGGAAGCGGCGCGCATCGACGGGGCAGGGGAGCTGCGCATCTTCTTCCAGATCGTGCTGCCGATGCTCAAGCCGGTACTGGTGACCCTGGCGATCTTCACCTTCATGGGCGCATGGAACGATTTCATGTGGCCGCTGATCGTGTTGACCGACCAGGAGCACTACACTTTGCCGGTGGCGCTGGCCACCCTCTCGCGCGAACACATCATGGACGTGGAAATGATGATGGCTGGCGCGGTGGTCACCGTGGTTCCGGTGCTGGCGCTGTTCCTGGTGCTGCAGCGGTACTACATCCAAGGTCTGTTGCTGGGGAGCGTCAAGGGATGAAGCGAGCGATCGCCGTTGGACTGGGACTGTTGTGGACCTCCCTGGCGATCGCCGCACCACCGGCACTGCCGGCGCCGAAGGTGCTGGACGACTTCGACGATATCGGCGCCTGGAAACTGGTGCTGTCCGACCAGGTCAGTGGTTCGCTGCGGCCGGTCAGTGGCGCCGGCGGCGGCCGTGCCCTGTGCCTGGACTATGATTTCCACAAGGTCTCCGGCTACGTCGGCATCCGCCGCGCGCTGAACATCGACTACCCGGTCAACTACCGTTTCGGCTTCCAGTTGCGTGGTGATTCGCCGGCCAACGACCTGCAGTTCAAGCTGATCGATGCCAGCGGCGACAACGTCTGGTGGGTCAACCGCCCGGGCTACAGCTTCCCCAAGGCGTGGACACCGGTCGAATACCGGCGTCGCCAGATCGACAAGGCGTGGGGGCCGTCGCCCGAGAAGGAGATGGCGCGCAGCGCCGCGGTCGAGTTCACGATCTACAGCAAGGTCGGTGGCCGCGGCACGGTGTGCTTCGACAAGCTGACCCTGCAGGGCCTGCCACCGCAGGATGATTCGGCACTGGTGCCATCGGTCATCGCCGATACCGCCACCGCGCTGCAGGACCGCATGATCGATGGCAAGGGCGATACGTTCTGGATCAGCGGCGGGGTCAAGCAGCAGACCATCAGCCTGGACCTGCACAAGAGCCGCGAGATCGGCGGTGCGGTGATCGACTGGCTGCCGAACCTGGAAGCCAATCGTTACACCGTGCGGACGTCCGAAGATGGCCGGGACTGGCGCACTGTGCGCGAGGTGACCGGCGGTGCGGGTGGCCGCGACTGGCTGGCGCTGCCGGACACCGACGCACGCTACGTGCGTTTCGACCTGCTCGATGGCCCGAACTGGCGCTATGGCATCCGTGACATCACGCTCAAGCCGCTGGCGTTCGCCGCCACGCCGAACGCCTTCCTGTCCTCGGTGGCGGCCGACCTGCCGCGCGGTTCGCTGCCGCGTGCGTATGTGGGCGAACAGCCGTACTGGACCCTGCTCGGCCTCGATGGCGGCCAGGAACAGGCGCTGATCAGCGAGGACGGTGCGCTGGAGCCGGCCAAGGGCAGCTTCAGCATCGAGCCGTTCATCCGCCTCGACGGCAAGCTGCTGGACTGGTCGAAGGTGGCCACTACCCAGTCGCTGCAGGACCACTATCTTCCGATCGCCAACGTCGACTGGGTGCACGAGAAGGCCGGCCTGGCGGTGACCAGCTTCGTGCAGGGCACGCCGGAGCGCGCGCAGTTGATCGGCCGCTACCGGCTGAGCAATCCGGACAAGGTGGCGCACGAGTACACCCTGGCGCTGGCGATCCGCCCCTGGCAGGTCAACCCGCCGACCCAGTTCCTCAACACCGTCGGCGGCTTCAGCCGCATCGATGCGCTGGACGTGGGCGAACAGCTGGTACGCATCAACGGCGAGCCGCGCATCTATCCACTGCAGGTGCCCGATGCCCGCTTCGCCAGCACGTTCGATGGCAAGCTCGATGCGGTGCATCTTGCGTCCGGAAAGTATCCGGCCACTACGGCAGTGAAGGACAGTACCGGCATGGCGTCCGGTGCGCTGCTGTATACGATCAAGCTGGAACCCGGGCAGAGCCGCGAAGTGGCAATGGTGCTGCCGCAGACCGGGAGCTGGGCGCCGCAGGCGCTGGACGTGGCCAAGGCGCAGGCGCAGGTGGCCGAACAGTGGCGGCACGCGCTGGGCGTGGTCTCGCTGCAGGTGCCGGCGGCAGGCCAGGCCCTGGTCGACACCCTGCGCACCGCCGTGGCGCACATGCTGATCTCGCGGGTCGGCCCGCGCCTGCAGCCGGGCACGCGCTCGTACGCGCGCAGCTGGATCCGCGACGGCGCGATGATTTCCGAAGGCCTGCTGCGCATGGGGCGCAGCGATGCCGTGCGTGACTACATCAACTGGTATGCGCCTTACCAGTTCGAGAACGGCAAGGTGCCGTGCTGTGTCGATGCGCGCGGCAGCGACCCGGTGCCGGAGAACGACAGCCACGGTGAGCTGATCTACAGCATCGCCGAATATGGGCGCTATACCGGCGACAGCACCTTCGCCGAGCTGATGTGGCCGCACGTGCAGGGCGCCTACAGCTACATGGAGCAGCTGCGTGCCAGCGAGCGTACCGAAGAGAACCGTGCGCGCAATCCGGCGTTCTACGGGATGATGCCGGCCTCGATCAGCCACGAAGGCTATTCGGCCAAGCCGATGCATTCGTACTGGGATAATTTCTGGGCGTTGCGCGGCTACAAGGACGCGGCATCGCTGGCGGCCCAGCTGGGCAAGGTCGAAGCGATGCAGATCGCCGAGTCGCGTGACCAGTTCCGTGATGACCTGCAGGCGTCACTGCTGTCGGCGATGCAGCAGCACAACATCGACTACCTGCCGGGCTCGGCCGAGCTGGGCGATTTCGACGCGACCTCGACCACCATCGCGCTGGCGCCGGGCGGCGAGCAGGGCCGGCTGCCGCAGCAGGCGTTGGAGGCGACCTTCGAGCGCTACTGGAAGGAATTCGTGGCCCGCCGCGATGGCAAGCGCGAGTGGAAGGACTACACGCCGTACGAATGGCGCAACGTGGCCGCCTTCGTTCGCCTGGGCTGGCGCGATCGCGCCTGGCAGGCGACCGAGTTCTTCTTCAAGGACCGTGCGCCGCAGGCCTGGAACCAGTGGGCCGAAGTGGTCTCGCGCACGCCGCGCAAGCCGTTCTTCGTCGGTGACCTGCCGCATGCCTGGGTCGCCTCGGACTTCGTGCGCTCGGCCCTGGACATGTTCGCCTACAGTCGTGACATGGACGATGCGCTGGTGTTGGCCGCCGGCATCCCGACGGCCTGGCTGCAGGGCGAGGGCATCGCCGTGCAGGGCCTTCGCACGCCGCAGGGCCAGCTCAATTACCGCCTGCAGCGCAGCGACAAGCAGCTGGTGCTGGAGGTGCAGCCGGGCCTGGTGCCACCGGTCGGTGGCGTGGTGTTGCCGTGGCCGTACGCCGGTGATCCGGGCGAGGCGACCATCAACGGCGAAGCGGCCGAATGGATCAACAAGGAACTGCACGTGCACCAGCTGCCGGCACGGGTCGAGATCGATGTACCGGGCGCGGTGCGCCGCGCCGAGCGCAAGGGGCAGTAACGATGAAGCAACAAGGGGAGGGAGCGCGTGCGACGGTGCGCGCCCTGGGGCTGGCCATTGCATTGGCATTGCCAGGGCTGACGCTGGCGGCGGTGCCGCAGGTCGCATCGCCAGCGGTGGACATCGCCAGCGCGCCAGGCATGAGCATGGTCACCTTCAACCTCCATCATGACCGCGAAGACTGGCCAAGCCGCCGCCGTACCATCCTGGCCGAACTCAAGCGCCTGCAGCCCGATGCCATCGCGTTGCAGGAGGTGATCCAGCGCCGCAACGTGCGCAACCAGGCGCAGTGGCTGGCCAGCCAACTCGGCTACAAGTACGTATTCGTGTCCACCGATCCGGTGGGTGCGCCGAAGCGTTACGGCAATGCGTTGCTGACCCGGCGGCCGATCCTCGCCCAGGGGGATCATCTGCTGCTGCCATTGGACGACTACCGCACGGTGGCCCACCTGCGCATCGACGTCGACGGCACGCCGGTGAACGTCTACGCCACGCATCTCAACGAGCGCAACGACGAGAGTGGTCAGCGCATCCGCCGTACCCAGGTCGAGGACCTGCTGCGCTTCATCACCGCTACCTCGGCCGGCGCGCCGGTGGTGATCGCGGGCGACTTCAATGCGCTGGTGGACGCAGGTGACCTGAGCGAGCTGCGCAGCCATTACGGCGACAGCTATGGCAGCGTGCACGTCAACACCGACCTGGCCGGGGTCAGCACCTTGAACCGGCACTATTACCAGGCACCTTCGCGTATCGACCACATCTTCTTCCAGCAGGACCGGATGGTCGCGCGCGAAGCGAAGCTCCTGTTCGACCAGCCCGATGACAGCGGTCGCTGGGCCTCGGACCACTACGGCGTGTGGACCCGGTTGCAGTTCGCGCCGACGCGCTGATGTCCTGGTAGGTGCCAACCTTGGTTGGCACGGACGTGTCCGCGTTCGCTCGAACAACGGCGCCAACCAAGGTTGGCCTCTACCAGAGCGCTGCACGCGCCCGGCGCACAAACAGAAACGGCGGGGATCATCGATCCCCGCCGTTCTTTTTCACGCGACCAGATCGCGATCAGTTCGCCGGCGGCGTGCGCTTGGCGGCGTCTTCGTCTTCTTCGTCGGCCTTGGCTTCGGCCGCCTGGGCGGCGGCATCGGCGTGACCATCGGCGACCGGATCGATCGACGGCGTCACCACCGCATCGGCGACCGGGGCCGCAGCTTCCACCGGTGCGGCTTCAACCGCCACCGGAGCGACCGGCTGTTCGGCGACCGGCGCGGTCTCGACAACCGGCTTGGCTTCAACCGCGGGAGCGGCCTCCGCCACCGGGGCGGCCTCAACGGCCAGCGGCTCGGCTTCGACCACCGGGGCTGCTGCAACAACCTCCGGCTTCGATTCCACGACCGGAGCAGCCTCGACCACGACCGGCTTGGCTTCGACCGCCGGTGCTGCAGCCACCACCGGCTGGGCCGGGGTCGCCGCGTCGATGGCATCGAGCATGCTGGTCTGCACCGGCGAAGATGCCGGTTCGGCCTTGGCCACGGTATTGATCGGGGCCTGTACCTCGGCCACCACCGGTGCAGCGGCATCGACCACGGCGCTGCTCACCACCGCGACCGGCGCGGCGACAACAGCGGCGGCGGCACGGACCGGCTTTCCGGATTCGGCAGCGGTCGGTTCGACTTCGTCATCGAAATCGAATTCCGGTTGCGAACGGGCCGGCTGCGCGGCCGCGACCGGAGTGGTCCCGGCGACGCTGTCGTTGCTCTGCTCGGCGACATCAGCGGCATCGGTGTCATCACTGTCGTCCGCGTCGTCCTGATCATCGCCCAGGCCATCGCTGCCGGCAGCGTTCTCGGCGCCACCACGACGGCGGCGACGGCCACCACGACGGCCACGGCGGCGGCGGGTCGCGCCTTCACCGGCCTGCTCGCCGTTGGCGTCGACAGCAGCCTCTTCACCGGTCACGGCAATCGCCTCGGCCTCGTTGCCGGCGTTGGCAGTGGTGTCGGCCGGTGCAGTGGCTTCCGCCGGAGCGGAGGCGGCCGGCGCAACCGGCGCCACCGGCGCAGTGGCTTCCTGAGCGGTCACCCCATTGGCGGCGACCGCCGTGGCGGCCACGGCGGCAGCCGCGGTCACGGCCTCGGCCGGTGCCTCGGCGGTGCTGCGCTGCGGCTTCTCGGCCGGCTTGTCACCGTCCTGCGGCTGGCGCGGCTGCTTGGGCTGCTTCAGCTTCGGCTGCTGCTGGTTCTGGTTCTGGCCCTGCTGCTCGTTGCGCGGCTTGTTCTGCTGATGCGGCTGCTGGCCGTCCTTCTGCTGAGGCTCCTTCTGCCTGCCCTGCTGCGGCTGCTGCTGGGCATTGCCGTTGTTGCCGTTGCGGCCGTCCTTGCGCTGCTCACCGCGCTCCTTGCGGTTGCCGCCATCCTTCTGCTGCTGAGCGTTGCCGTTGCCACGGTTGTCGTCGCGGCGATCCTTGCGGTCCTTGTTGCGATCCTTGTTGCGGTCCTTGCGGCCGCCGTCCTGCTGCTGGCGGGCAACAGGAGCCGCCGGCGCCGGCGCCGGCGCCGGTTCGCCACCGAACACGCGCTTGAGCCAACCGATCACGCCGCCGCTCGGGGCCGCTGCAACCGGCGCTGCCACGACCGGGGCCGGTGCCGCTGCGGCCGGCTCCACTTCCTCGCGCACCGGGGCGGGGGAGGTGTGCTTGACCTGGGTCACCGCCGGCGGCGGGATGTTCAGCTGGCCCTTGGTCAGGGCATGCACCGGCAGCTTGCGCGGGGTGCCGCGCTGGTAACTGGGCTTGTTGCTCTCTTCACCCAGCTCGTTCTCGCGCAGGCGGGTGACGGTGTAGTGCGGGGTGTGCAGCTGCTCGTCGGCGACGATCACGATCGGCGCCTCGTGGCGCTGCTCGATCTCGCGCAGGGCACTGCGCTTTTCGTTCAGCAGGTAATTGGCGATCTCCACCGGCGCCTGGACCAGCACCTGCCCGGTGTTTTCCTTCATCGCATGCTCTTCGGCAACGCGGATGATCGACAGCGACAGCGACTCGACGCTGCGCATGCGGCCGTGGCCGTCGCAACGCGGGCAGACGATCTGGCTGGATTCACCCAGGCTCGGGCGCAGGCGCTGGCGGCTCATTTCCAGCAGGCCGAAGCGCGAGATGCGGCCGACCTGGACGCGCGCACGGTCGTACTTCAGCGCGTTGGCCAAGCGGTTCTCGACCTCGCGCTGGTGCTTGTTGGAGGCCATGTCGATGAAGTCGATCACCACCAGGCCGCCCAGGTCGCGCAGGCGCAGCTGGCGGGCCACTTCCTCGGCCGCTTCCAGGTTGGTCTGGAACGCGGTGTCCTCGATGTCGCTGCCCTTGGTGGCGCGCGAGGAATTGACGTCGACCGCGGTCAGCGCTTCGGTCTGGTCGACCACGATCGAGCCGCCCGACGGCAGGCGCACGTTGCGCTCGTAGGCGCCCTCGATCTGCGACTCGATCTGGAAGCGGTTGAACAGCGGGATGTCGTCCTTGTAATGCTTGAGCTTGCGCAGGGTCTGCGGCATCACCTGCTGCATGAACTCGCGGGCGTGCTCGTACATCTCCTCGGTGTCCACCAGGATCTCGCCGATGTCGGCGCGCAGGTAGTCACGCAGGGCGCGCACGATCAGGCGCGATTCCTGGTAGATCAGGAACGGAGCCGGCTTGCTCAGTGCGGCTTCGGCGATGGCGCGCCAGACATTGAGCAGGTAGTCCAGGTCCCACTGCAGCTCTTCCGCATCGCGGCCGACGCCGGCGGTACGGATGATCACGCCCATGTCGTCGGGAATGTTCAGCTTGTCCAGGGCGTCCTTCAGCGCGGCCCGGTCTTCGCCCTCGATGCGACGGGAAACGCCGCCGGCGCTGGGCGAGTTCGGCATCAGCACCATGTAGCGGCCGGCCAGCGAGATGAACGTGGTCAGGGCGGCGCCCTTGTTGCCACGCTCTTCCTTGTCGACCTGGACGACGATCTCCTGGCCTTCCTTCAGCAGCTCGCGGATGCCGGCCTTGTTGTGGTCGACACCGGCCTGGAAGTAGTCGCGGGAGATTTCCTTCAGCGGCAGGAAGCCATGGCGGCCACCGCCGTACTCGACGAAGGCGGCTTCCAGCGAGGGCTCGATGCGGAAGATCCGGCCCTTGTAGATGTTGGACTTCTTCTGTTCCTTCGACGGCTGTTCGATGTCGATGTCATACAACGACTGGCCATCCACGATGGCAACACGCAGCTCTTCAGCCTGCGTGGCGTTGATCAGCATTCGCTTCATTGTTGCGTTCCTCGCAAGCGGCTACCGCGCGGAACGCCATGGGGTTTCGCCTCTGGACACGGTTCGCCGCCCATTCGCGCAAGCGCGGGGAGGGCGGCTTGGGTTTCCAGCGCTACGACACCACGGCAGGCCGCGGGAGCGCTTCACTCTTATGGGTTTTGGGGTGTTACAGGCCGCAGGCAGCTGTCAGCCAGGCTGGAGCGCCACGCGGGACATGTTCAGCACGGTTGCGTGTCAGGCATCCGGCGATGGCCGGGAAGGCCGGTGAGCCGCTAACATGGCCGCCCCGCGGGCGGTGGTCGCGCACTGTGCCGGATTCGTCGGAAGCTGGGCTTCTGGCCCTGAGTAACTTCCAACGAAATCAATCCCTTATCTCGCCCCCCGAGTGTAACAGAATAAACAGCCTGATGACCGCCCAAGACCCCACCAAACCCGCTGGCGACAAGCCTTCCGTGCGCATGATCACCGTTCCCGCCGACCGCGCCGGCCAGCGCCTGGACAACTTCCTGCTCGGCCAGCTGAAGGGCGCCCCGCGCAGCCTGGTCTACAAGCTGGTGCGCAGTGGCCAGGTTCGGGTGAACGGTGGCCGCGCCAAGGCCGAACGCAAGCTCGAGGCCGGTGACGAGGTGCGCGTGCCACCGGTCCGTCTCACTGAGGAGGGAGACAAGGCCGGTCCGCCGGAGGCGTTCATGCGCCGCCTGGAGCAGGCCATCGTCTTCGAGGACGCCCGCCTGCTGGCCCTGAACAAGCCGACCGGCGTGGCCAGCCACGGCGGCAGCGGCATCAGCTTCGGCGCCATCGAGACCCTGCGCGCGCTGCGCCCGGGGCAGACCCTGGAGCTGGTCCACCGGTTGGATCGCGACACCTCGGGCCTGCTGATCGTGGCCAAGAAGCGCTCGGCGCTGAGCGAACTGCAGGCCTTGCTGCGTGAAGACCACGGCGCCGGCATCCGCAAGCGCTACCTGACGCTGCTGGCCGGGCGCATGCCCGACGGCGTGATGACGGTCGACGCACCGCTGCACGTGGGCCTGCGCCAGGGCGGCGAGCGCCATGTGCAGGTCAATGCGATCGGCAAGGAGTCGATCAGCCACTTCCGGGTGCTGGAACGCCGCGGTGGCCATTCGTACTGCGAAGTCCGCATCGAGACCGGCCGTACCCACCAGATCCGCGTGCACGCCCAGCATCTGGGGCATCCGGTGGCCGGTGACGACAAATACGGCGATCCAGCGGTCAACAAGCGGCTTCGTGAGCAGATCGGGCTGAAGCGCTTGTTCCTGCATGCGGCCTCGCTGGAGTTCGCGCTGGATGACGGCAAGAGCCCATACGTATTGAACGCGCCGCTGGCGGATGAGCTGGTCGAGGCGCTGGACCGGCTGAAGTAAGGATCTCCCGTAGCGTCGAGTCACGCTCGACTGCGCCTCGGTCGGGCCGCGCGGAAAGCCAGTCGAGCATGGCTGGACTCTACAGGGCGAGCCGGGAACCCCTCACCACTTGAACAGCACCAGGCTGATCGCCAGCGTGCCCATGCCGGCCACCAGTCCGTAAACCGTCTCGTGGCCCTTGGCATAGCGCTTGGCCGCCGGCAGCAGCTCATCCAGCGCCAGGAACACCATCACGCCGGCGATCAGGCCGAACACCCAGCCGAACGTGGCGTGCGACAGCGATCCTGACAGAAGCCAGTAGCCAAGCGCCGCGCCCACGGGCTCGGCCAGGCCGGACAGCAGGCTGGCACTGAACGCGTAGAACTTGTTCTGGGTGGCGAAGTACACCGGCACCGCGATCGCGATGCCCTCGGGAATGTTGTGGATGGCGATGGCGAAGGCCAGTGGCATGCCCACCGATGGGCTTTCCAGCGTGGCAAAGAAGGTCGCCAGCCCTTCCGGGAAATTGTGTGCGGTGATCGCAACCGAGGTCAGCAGCGCGACCCGCTTCAGGTACTCGCGGCTGTTCTCGCGGAACGCAGGGTCCTGTTTGTCCAGGCTGTCATGCGGATTGGGAATGAAGTGGTCGATCAGTACGATCACGATCACGCCCAGCAGGAAGGCCAAGATGCCGTAGGTGAAGCCGGTGCGCTCGCCATACGCCAGTGCAAACGACGCAATGGACTTGTTGAGGATCTCCGACAGCGACACATAGACCATCGCGCCACCGGCAAAGGCCAGGCCGAACGCCAGCAGGCGCGGGCTGGGGCGGCGCGAGAACAGCACCAGCAGGCTGCCGATCGCGGTGGCCAGGCCTGCGGCAAGCGTGACCGCCAGTGCGATCCAGATGTTTTCAGGGGGAATCTGCAGCATCAACCCACGCGATCCTGGTCAACAGACAGCCGCCCCGGGCAGGGCCGGGGCGGCGAGGGCGAGGCGGGCGTCGGCAGGCCCCGTCGGGGTGCGCGCGATCAGCCGCCGCGGCGCAGGCGTTCTTCGATGGCGAAGCACTGGTCCGGCTTCGGCTGTGGCGGGTTGAAGCTGACAGGAACCTGGATGGTGGCCGGCACCGGTTGGCCGTTACGGGTAGCGGCCTTGAACTGCCAGCCCTGCACGGCGGTCTTGGCCAGTTCGTCCAGCTGCGGGTTGCCAGCCCCGGTCAACAGCGCAACCTCGCTCGGCTTGCCGTCGGTGCCGATGGTCACCTTGAAGGTGCTGGTGCCGCCCACGCCCATGCAGGCCAGTTCCAGCGGGTACTGCGGCGGCGGCGTCTTCACCGCGGCCACTTCGGTCGGCGGCGGTGGTGGCGGTGACGGCGGTTCGGACGCGCCACAGCCGGCCAGGCCGGTCGCAGCGATCAGGGACAGGCTCAGCAAACGTACGTTCATGGCAGTTGCTCCGTCAGGGCCGAAGTCTTGGCCGCGCAGATGAAGTCGTTCTCGCTCAGCCCGCCCACATCGTGGGTGGAGAAGCGCACGACCGCGCGGTCGTAGTGCACGCCCAGGTCCGGGTGGTGGTCCTCGCGGTGGGCGATCCAGGCCAGCGCGTTCACGAAGGCCATGGTGGCGTAGTAATCCTTGAAGCGGAAGGTACGCGACAGGGCCTGGTCACCCTCGCTCAGCTCCCAGCCGGGAACCTGCGGCAGCAGTTCGGCCAGGCGGGCCTCGCCGAGCTTGTGGTCGCTGCCTTTGCGCGGCACGCAACGGGCCTGGGCCAGTGGAATCAGGTCGGCCATGGGAATCTCCACCTCGTGTTGACTGAACAATGCGCCGGACGGTGTATAAACCGAATGAGCGGCTGACGCTTACTTGGCTAGAATAGCCTGATGATCCAGATCTCCGACACTGCCCAGACCCATTTCCGCAAGTTGATCGAACGCGAGGGCGTGCCCGGCATGGGCGTGCGCCTGAGCGCGGTCGACCCCGGTACGCCGCGCGCCGATGCCCGGCTGGAATTCGCCGAACCGACCGACCTGCTCGGTGACGAGTGGGCGGTGGACTGCGATGGTTTCACCCTCTATGTCGACGCCGGCAGCGTTGGCTGGCTCGATGGCGCCGAGATCGACATCGTCGCCGGCACCGCCGGTGCCCAGCAGCTGACCATCAAGGCGCCGCGCATCAAGGGCGAAGCGCCGGGTGATGCGGCCTCGCTGGTCGAACGCGTGCACTGGGTGGTGGAGAACGAAGTCAATCCGCAGCTGGCCTCGCATGGCGGCAAGGTGGCCGTGCAGGAAGTCTCGTCCGACGGCGTGGTGCTGCTGCGCTTCGGTGGTGGCTGCCAGGGCTGCGGCATGGCCGATGTGACGCTCAAGCAGGGCATCGAAAAAACCCTGATGGGCCGCGTGCCGGGCGTGACCGCCGTGCGTGACGCGACCGATCATGACAGCGGCCACGCGCCTTACATTCCGCGCGGCAACGTCGCCTGATCGCTGACGCGTGCCTCTGACCCGGGCCGAGCAACTCATTGATCTGCTGCTGGCGCGCCAGCAGCCCCGCGCCGTCCTCGAGAAGTCCACGCGCCTGCCCTATGGCTGGGCGCTGTGGCTGCGCTCGCTGGGGCCACTGCCGCGGCCGTTCCATGCCCGCGAGGTTATCGCAGTTTTCCTGCCGCGCCCGCTGCCGGGCCCGCCAGGCCAGTCGCCGCGGCTGTCGCCGTGGCAGGCGCTGCGCCGATTGTTCTGGCAGGACTGGGACGCCGCGCCGCGCGACCAGCGCTGGATGCGCTGGACCTCGGCACTGGTCAGTGCACTGCTGCACCTGCTGTTCTTCGTGCTGTTGCTGTGGGTGGCGGTGATCCGTACCAGCGCGCCGGACGAAGAGGGCACCGAGGGCGAGCGCGTGCAGGTGGAGTTCGTCGGCCGCGCGTCGCAGGAAGGCGGTGGCGATCAGCCGGGCGCCGAAGCGGCTGCGGCTGCGGCGGCAGGTCGGGTTGCGCCGGGCCAGGAGGCGGGCGCTGCCTCGGCCCCTGCGCCGCGTCCGGTGGCTGCCGAAACCACCGCCTCATCCCCGGCATCCGCGCCGACCGCCAGCGTTCCACCACCGCCAGCCGACGCCGAGCCGGCGCCGGTGGCCGCGCCGCCGCCTTCGCCCGTCCAGGCCACCGAAGTGGCGCAGGCCAGCACGGATTTCGTGGTGCCGCCGGTCAGTGTGCCGCGCACCGAAGTCAGCGTCGTGCCGCGTGACAGCACACCCGCCGTGCGCGAGCGCAGCGTGCAGCCGGTGCAGGCGCCGCCGACACCAAGCCCGGTGCGTACCCCGGAACTGGCCGTGCGCACGCCGCAGGTGCGTGACATCCAGGTGCGCGAACGCGAAGTCAGTACGGTCGACGCGCCGGTGGCTCCCCAACCGCTGCGCAGCGCGGAAGTGCAGGTGCGCGTGCCGCAGCAGGACGTGCAGGTGCGCGAACGTGAAGTGCAGGCCGTGGCCGATCCGCAGGTGCGGATGGCGGCGGTGGCCGGGCGTGAGCCCGCCGTACGCGCGCCCACTGGCCGCGACGTGCAGGTGCGGGAACGTGAAGTGGCCTCGGCACCGGTGGCAGCGCCGGCATCCTCCAGTGGCAGTGCCACGGCGACGCCCGCGACTGCGGCCCAGGGCAGCGCGACGCAGGCGAGCAGCAGCGCGCGTCCGTCAGCATCCAGCAGCACACCCGCAAACGCGGGAGCGCGCCCGGCGCCTGATCCAGGCAACTGGGCGACGCCTGCCAAGGGCGATGACTGGGGGTCTTCCAGCCGCAACCGCGACGGCAGCAGCAACGGTACCCGCCAGGCCAGTACCGCCGGCAAGGGCAGCGGCCTGTTCAATGCCGATGGCAGCGTGCGCGTGCCTGGCCAGGAGGGCGATGGCCATGCCGCGCGCGGTGCGCCCGGCGGTGCCAACGACGGCTGGAGCAAGGAGCGCATTGCGCAGTCCGGCACCTGGCTGAAGCGCCCGCCGTACGACTACACGCCGACCTCGTTCGACAAATACTGGGTGCCGCAGGAATCGCTGCTGGCCGAATGGGTGCGCAAGGGCGTCAAGGCGATGGAGATTCCATTGCCGGGCACCAACACAAGGATCTCCTGCGTCATTTCGATCCTGCAGGCCGGTGGCGGCTGTGGCCTGACCAACCCCAACATGCAGGACCAGCCGGCCGTGGCACGACCGCCGCCGGACATCCCGTTCAAGAAGGAACTGCAGGAAGACAACGGGAGCCGCTAAAGCTTCGGCCGCGCCCGATGCGCTGGCCGGCCCGCGCTTTGGTAGATGCCAACCTGGGTTGGCACAGAAGCGCCGACCAAGATCGGCCTCTGCCAAGGCGTCAGTGCATGCCGGCCAAGGCAGTGACCTTACGCGCTCTGCGACAGGAACACCCAGAACGGTACGTCGCGGCCGACCCAGTCACGGCTGGTCTCGTCCATCACGTCCAGCAGGGTGTCGAAGTCCTTCTGCGCACCGGCGCGCAGCGCGTCCACGTCGGCCAGGAACAGCGCGTAGCCATTGGCCGGCAGCCATTGCAGGTCGCGCAGGTTGTCCGACAGCGCATCCCAGTTGCCGCCGAAACCGGCCGGGAAATCCAGCTGTGCGGCCAAACGGGCGAGCAGGGTGCGCTTGTCCGCGACGCCCTCCAGATCGATGCGGATCACTTTCAGGCCGGCATCGCGCATCGCCGCGGCCAGTGCGCCGATGTCGTCGCTGTCGATGGCGTAGACGCCGGCGTTGTTGATGTCATGCAGGCCAAGGCCGAAATCATCGTGGCTCATCACTGCGCTCCCTGGGCCGGTACGGTGAAGCTGCGGAATGACGCGTAATGGTCGTCGGTGTAGTACCACGCTTCCGGCGGATCGCCGCCGGTGACGATGCGACGCGTGCCACGCGTACGCGCGCCAGGGGTGTCGACGGTGTATTCGCGGTAGTAGCCGCGCGCGCGCTGCGGCAGTTGCTGCTCGCGGTTGCCGAAGGTACTGCCGTCCTGGCGGTGCGGGAATGGACCGCCACGCTGGATCAGGGCGATGGTAGCGCGCGCTTCGGCGGGCAGGAACGCGGGAAGTCCGCTGTCCTTGCCGGGCGAGGCGGTGGCCGGCGCGCGCGCGACAGGCGTGCCCTGCAGGTCGGGCGCGAACTGCGGCGCTGGCGGCCTTTGCAGGAAATGGTTGGCGACCAGGCCGAGCAGCAGCAGGGCGATGGCGGTGATCAGCAGCCGGGGGTTGCGCATGGGCAGGGGCGGGCGAGGGTAGTACACGCACTGTAGCGCCTGTGCGCTGCACGGTGCATGAGGAGAGCGCTGCGTCACTGCTGCGTAACAATTGCCGTCGTGCTCACTGGCAGGACGCAATTTCCTTTACATCCCCCTTGGTAATCTGGCGGTCTGTCCCCATCATTCACCGCGCACCGCCCGACATCGTCGGGTGCCCTCGCAATCAGGAGATGCATCATGGCCTACACCCTGCCCAAGCTGTCCTACGCCTACGACGCGCTGGAACCGCATATCGATGCGGCGACGATGGAAATCCATCACACCAAGCATCACCAGACCTACATCAACAACGTCAACGCGGCGCTGGAAGGCACCGAGTACGCTGACCTGCCGGTCGAAGAGCTGGTGAAGAAGCTCAAGTCGCTGCCGGAGAACCTGCAGGGCCCGGTGCGCAACAACGGTGGTGGCCATGCCAACCACTCGCTGTTCTGGACCGTGATGGCCCCCAATGCCGGCGGCAACCCGGTGGGCGACGTGGCCAAGGCCATCGACAAGGACCTGGGCGGTTTCGACAAGTTCAAGGATGCCTTCACCAAGGCCGCGCTGACCCGTTTCGGCAGTGGCTGGGCGTGGCTGAGCGTGACCCCGGACAAGAAGGTCGTGGTCGAGAGCACCGGCAACCAGGACAGCCCGCTGATGGAAGGCAACACCCCCATCCTCGGCCTGGACGTGTGGGAACACGCGTACTACCTGAAGTACCAGAACCGCCGCCCGGAATACATCGGCGCGTTCTTCAACGTCATCGACTGGAACGAAGTCGAGCGCCGTTACCAGGAAGCGATCGCCTGATCGCGTGACGGGATGACATGAGAAGGCCGGGGGAGACCCCGGCCTTTTCTGTTGCAGCAGTCGTTCGATAGTGCCGGCCGCAGGCCGGCAACCGTGCAGTACCGGGGGAGCCGGCCAGCGGCCGGCACTACCTATTCCGCAGTGGCCGTATCGCCCTGCAGGCGCAGGGTCGCCATCACACCCAGACGCAGGCCGGGCAGGTCGCCGTCGGCCGGCAGCAGGATCGGCTGCTGGCGGATGCCGCCGAAATGCTTGACCTGGAACAGCACATCCAGGCCGTGGCCGCTGCTGCCGCCCCCACTGGCCGCCGGCGCCTCGGCACGGCCGCCGGGATTGCGCCGGGCCGGCTGGAACCCCGGCGTGCTGCGCACCAGTTCCACCGTGCTGGCCGAGAAATCGCCGGCAATCAGGCTCGGCATGCCTTCGGCGGTGGCGCCGATCCAGGTCATCAGGTCGCTGGTCTGGTGCTGGCGGGCGCTGGCCTCGTCCGGGTCCGGGCGCAGCCGCGCCACATAGATGTTGACCAGCGCCTCGCCCAGCCTCAGCCGCATCATGCCGGCCGCGCTGAAGGTGCCGGGAGGATGCAGCAGGGTCACGCCGTCCTCGCTGACCGGCAGCCGGGTCAGCATGGCGTTGCCATGCCGCAGCGGCTGGCTGGGCGGATCGGCGGTAACGAAGTCGCAGCTGTAGCGCAGCCGGCTGGCCAGCCAGCAGGCCGGGTTGCGGCCCTGCTGCTGCAGCACCTGCTGCACCGAGATCACGTCCGGCTGCAGCTCGGTCAGCAGCTGTGCGACCTGCTCGCGGCGCTGCTTCCATTGCGCGTCATCGCGGCTGGGCAGCTCCAGCGCGGCGACCGTCAGCTGCCTGGGGTCGCTCTCGCTGGCAACGGCGGCCGGCGCCTGTGGTCGTGCCTGCGCCTGCAACGCCAGCAACAGCGCAAGGCAGCTGAGCAGGAGGCGGGCGTGGGCGAGGGGGCGCATAACGATAAGTTTACGCTTTTGTCGTGCAGGTGCCGTGACTTCCGGCAGGGCCTGCACTGCCTGCCATGGATTGGCACCGTTGTCATGCAGCCCTGCAGCGTGCTTCGCAAGCCCCGGTTCCGGTAACCTTGCGCCTTTCGCTTTGCAGGAATGCCTTACAGGATGAGCCACGACGCAGTCGCCCCCATCGCCGGCCAGGGAAAGATGCCGCGCCAGATTCCGTACATCATCGGCAATGAGGCCTGCGAGCGGTTCAGTTTCTACGGGATGCGCAACATCCTGGTGCAGTTCCTGATCACCTCGCTGCTGCTGCAGGAAATCACTGCCGAAGGCCGTGCCGGTGAAGCCAAGGACATCATGCACAGCTTCATGATCGGCGTGTATTTCTTCCCGCTGCTCGGTGGCTGGCTGGCCGACAGGTTCTTCGGCAAGTACCACACCATCCTCTGGTTCAGCCTGGTCTACTGCGCCGGCCACCTGTGCCTGGCGCTGTTCGAGAACAGCCGCGAGGGCTTCTTCCTCGGCCTGGGCCTGATCGCGCTCGGTGCCGGCGGCATCAAGCCGCTGGTGGCCTCGTTCATGGGCGACCAGTTCGACCAGAGCAACAAGCACCTGGCCAAGATCGTCTTCGACGCCTTCTACTGGATCATCAACTTCGGCTCGCTGTTCGCCTCGCTGCTGATCCCGCTGGTGCTGAAGAACTGGGGCCCGCAGTGGGCGTTCGGCATCCCGGGCATCCTGATGTTCATCGCTACCTTCGTGTTCTGGCTGGGCCGCAGGCGCTACGTGCTGGTGCCGCTGCCGCCGAAGGACCCGCATTCGTTCGCCAACGTGGTGCGTACCGCGCTGACCACGCGCGTGGCTGGCCAGGGCCGTCCGGGCCTGGTGATCGCCGTGCTTGGCCTGGCGCTGGCGGTGGCCTCGTTCGGCCTGGTCGGTTCGCTGGGCATCGTGATCTGCCTGTGCCTGGCGCTGGTGGCCATCCTTGCCGGCATCGGTGGCGGCACCTGGCTGCAGCTGGACCGCGCCCGTGGCCAGCATCCGGCCGAAGCCGTGGAAGGCGTGCGCTCGGTACTGCGCGTGCTGGTGATCTTCGCGCTGACCACGCCGTTCTTCTCGCTGTTCGACCAGAAGGCCTCGACCTGGGTCCTGCAGGGCCAGCAGATGCAGATGCCAAGCTGGTTCACCGCCTCGCAGATGCAGGCGCTGAACCCGCTGCTGGTGATGATCCTGATTCCGTTCAACAACCTGGTGCTGTATCCGGCCCTGCGCCGCTTCGGCTTCGAACCGACCGCGCTGCGCCGCATGACCGCCGGCATCGCCTTCAGTGGCCTGGCCTGGATCGTGGTGGGTGGCATCCAGGTGGTGATGGACGGCGGCAACGCCATGTCGATCTTCTGGCAGATGCTGCCGTACGCGCTGCTGACCTTCGGTGAGGTGCTGGTCTCGGCCACCGGCCTGGAGTTCGCCTACAGCCAGGCACCGCAGGCGATGAAGGGCGTGGTGATGAGCTTCTGGAACCTGACCACCACCATCGGCAACCTGTGGGTGCTGCTGTCCAACGCAGCGGTGCGCAACGACACGGTCACCCACCAGATCGCGGGCACGGGCCTGAGCGAGGCGGCGTTCCTGATGTTCTTCTTCGCCGGCTTCGCCTTCGTCGCGGCGTTGGCCTTCGGTTGGTACGCGAAACGCTATCGTATGGTCGACAACTACCGTAGCGCCTGAGCCTGACATGACCCCCGTCAATCTGCTGTTGATCGCCATCACCGCCATCCTGTCGTGGATGGCGTTCAACAACCGCAAGCTGGCCGACCGCCTGATCCTGTGGCCGCCGGCCATCGACCGTCACCGCCAGTACGACCGGCTGGTGACCTATGGCTTCATCCACGCCGACTGGTCGCACCTGATCTTCAACATGATCACCCTGTTCTTCTTCGGGGGATTCATCGAGAGCGTGATGGTGCAGCTGACCGGCAGCTACCTGACCTACCCGGCGTTCTACATCGGCGCGCTGCTGGTCTCGATCCTGCCCAGCTACCTGAAGAACCAGAAGAACCCGAACTACCTCAGCCTCGGGGCGTCCGGGGCGGTATCGGCGGTGCTGTTCGCCTTCATCCTGATCAAGCCGTGGTCGATCATCCTGGTGTTCTTCATCCCGGCACCGGCGATCATCTATGCCGCGTTCTACGTCGGCTACAGCATCTGGATGGACAGGCGCGGTGGCGACCGCATCAACCACAGCGCGCACCTGGCAGGTGCGGCGTTTGGCGTGATCTTCATGCTGGCCATGCAGCCGAGCATCTTCACCCACTTCCTGCGCGAACTCTCCAACCCGACCTTCCGCCTCGGCGGCGGTTGATGCGGGTAGCGGGGCGGATCGGGTCCGATCCGCCCCGGCCGGGTCAGGCTGCGGTCTGCTGGCCGTAGGTATCCAGCAGGCGGGCGAACACTTCCTCGCCGATGCGCTGGAAATCCTGATCCTCGGTCTGCCCTTCCACCGCCAGTTGCAGCAGGCCCTCCAGCAGGGCGCGGTCGGTATCGGAATGGGAATTGCTGGCGTGCATGGGAGCCTCCACGGTGGTGCGCATGGTCAACGGTCGCAAGGGTCGTGCCAGCCTGGCCGTACCCCTCCATAGGCGATAGCGGCCGGCCCGCCTCCAGCTTGAGGGCGAAAACTGACGTGAATGGACTGGACTTGCCCCTGTTCAGGCTTCACGCGATCATGGCGCCCGGCTGCGCACCATCCACGCAGTCGCCGCAGGAGACAGTTCCATGGCTTCGGTCACGCCCCCCGGTCTGGCCTATGAGGTCGAGCACGACCTGGCCAACCACCGCTTCACCGCACGTGTGCGCGGACAGCTGGCGGTGCTCGATTACCAGATCAAGCGCAGGCGCATGGTCATCACCCATACCGAGGTGCCCGAGCCGATCGCCGGCCGTGGCATCGCCGGTGAGCTGACCCGCGTGGCACTGCGTTTCGCGCGCGAGCAGAAATACAAGGTGGTGCCGGCATGTTCCTACGCCGAAGCCTTCCTGCAGCGCCACGAGGAGTACCACGACCTGCTCGTTGGCTGAACGCCAGCGGGTCACGCTTCAGCCATGGCAGGCGATGATGTACAAACATGAACAGGGGATCCCGATGAAGATTGGAAACAACCGGCCATTGCACGGCAGCGTGTTGGCCGGCGTGGTGGGCGTGCTGTTGCTGGCCGGTTGCCAGCGTGAAAGCGAGCCGGCACCGGCGACCGACGCGGCGCCCGCCGCCGAAGCCACCGCCGCAGGCGAAACGCCGGCCACGGAAGCGCCGCTGGACCTGCGCGACGTGATCGAGAACAACGAGCGCGAAGTGGTAGGCATCAGCTACCCGGCCGGTATCGACCGTTATCCGGGCCTGGCCCGCGCGCTGCAGAGCTATGCGACGAGTGCGCGCAGCGACCTGCAGCAGGCGCTGGACGGGCTGGGCAACGACAAGCCGACCATGCCCTACGAGCTGTCGCTGAGCTTCGAGAAGCTGCTTGAAACCCCGCAGCTGGTGGTGGTCAGTGCCGACGGCAGCCGCTACACGGGTGGCGCCCACGGCGAGCCGCTGGTGGCGCGCTTCGTGTGGCTGCCGCAGCAGCAGCAGATGCTCAGTGCCGACAAGCTGGTGGCCGATGCCAAGGGCTGGAAGGCGATCAGTGATTTCGTCGCCGACCAGCTGCGCGAACGCGTGGCCACCCGCCTCAGTGGCGAGGACATGGACCCGGCCCAGCTGCAGGAATCGCTGCGCAACGCATCGCGCATGATCGCCGACGGAACCGGCCCGCAGGCCGACAATTTCAGCCAGTTCCAGCCACTGACCGACGACAAGGGGCAGATCACCGCGCTGCGCTTTGTTTTCCCGCCGTACCAGGTGGGTCCATACTCGGACGGCACCCAGACCGCCGATGTACCGGCGGCGGTGCTGTTGCCTCACGTGGCCAAGGACTACGTGGAGCTGTTCGCACGCGGTTGACCGCAGTCGAGGAGGTGGCGTGGATACAGGGTTGCAGGAGCGGGTCGCCGGCCTGCTCCACGAAGCCGGGGTCCGCATCGGCGGCACCCAGCCACAGGACATCCAGGTGCATGACCCGCGTTTTTTCGCGCGGGTCATGGGCCACGGCTCGCTCGGCCTGGGCGAGAGCTACATGGAGGGGTGGTGGGATGCCAATGTCCTGGATGAATTCCTCGTCCACCTGATGCAGGCGCACCTGGATGAACGGGTGCACGGCTGGCGCGAAGTGGCAGACGCGCTGAAGGCGCGCCTGTTCAACCTGCAGGCGGGGCAGGGCAGTTACGAAGTCGGTCGCCGCCATTACGACCTCGGCAATGATCTCTACCAGGCCATGCTCGGCCAGCGCCTGGTCTACAGCTGTGGCTATTGGCGCGACGCCGACGACCTCGACGCCGCACAGGAGGCCAAGCTCGACCTGGTCTGCCGCAAGCTGGGCCTGCGCCCGGGCCAGCGCGTGCTGGACATTGGCTGCGGTTGGGGCGAAGCCCTGAAGTTCGCCGCCGAGCGCTACGGTGTCAGCGGCGTCGGCGTGACCATATCGCAGGAGCAGGCCGAGTTCGCGCGGCAGTTGTGCGCTGGCCTGCCGATCGAGATCCGCCTGCAGGATTACCGTGAACTGGACGAACCGTTCGATGCGATCTTCTCGATCGGCATGTTCGAGCACGTCGGTGACAAGAACTACGCCGGTTTCTTCGAAGTGGCCAAGCGCTGCCTGTCGCCACGTGGCCTGCTGCTGTTGCATACCATCGGCACCAACGTCTCACGGCATCGCACCGATCCATGGATTGCACGCTACATCTTCCCCAACTCGATGCTGCCGTCGGCGGTGCAGATCACCAAGGCGTTCGAAGGCCGTTTCGTGCTGGAGGACTGGCACAACTTCGGCACCGACTACGACCTGACCCTGCAGGCATGGCGGCGCAACGTGGAAGCAGCGTGGCCGCGGCTGGATGCGCACTACGACGAGCACTTCCGGCGCATGTGGCGCTTCTACCTGGCCGGGTCGATGGCCACCTTCCGCTGCCGGCACGCGCAGCTGTGGCAGCTGGTGCTGTCGCCGGAAGGCGTGCCGGGTGGGTACGTGGCGCCGCGTTGATGGCGTGGCTGGGGTCGGAGCCCTTTCCGTCGGAAAGGGATCCGACCCCGGGGTCAGATCCCTTTTCGCAGAAGAGGGCTCTGACCCCGACCACAACAAAAAACCGCCCGGTCTCCCGGGCGGTTTTCGTTTCAGGCGACTGCGCTGGCGATCAGTTGCCGGCGCCGGTCAGGCCGCGCTTTTCCAGCAGCGGTTCGATCTGCGGCTCGTGGCCGGCGAAATCGCGGAACAGCTGCATCGCGTCGACGCTGCCGCCCTTGGACAGCAGGGTGGCGCGGAAGTGGTCGCCGTTCTTGCGGCTCAGGCCGCCGTTGTCCTTGAACCACTTCTGGGTGTTGGCGTCGAGCACTTCCGACCAGATGTAGGCGTAGTAGCCGGCCGAGTAGCCGCCCATGATGTGGCTGAAGTACGGGGTCTTGTAGCGCGGCGGAACCGGCGCGTAGTAGATGCCGTCCTTCTCCAGCGCGGCGCGCTCGAACGCCATCACGTCCTTGGCCGCCGGCACCTGGTCCGGGCCGATCTGGTGCCAGTTCTGGTCCAGCATCGCCGCCCCCAGGTATTCGGTGGTGGCAAAGCCCTGGTTGAACTTCGATGCGGCAATCACCTTGTCCAGCAGGGCCTGCGGCATCGCCGAACCATTCTGGTAGTGCTTGGCGTAGTTCTTCAGGATGACCGGGTTGTCGGCCCACATCTCGTTGACCTGCGAGGGGAACTCGACGAAGTCGCGCGGCACCGAGGTGCCCGAGAAGTAGGGGTACTTCACGTTGGAGAACATGCCGTGCAGGGCGTGGCCGAACTCGTGGAAGGTGGTGTTCACCTCATCCCAGGTCAGCAGGGTCGGCTGGCCGGCCGGCGGCTTCGGGATGTTCAGGTGGTTGGCGACCACCGGCTTGAAGCCGGTCAGCTTGGACTGCGAGACGTAGGAGTTCATCCACGCACCGCCACGCTTGGAGGCGCGTGCATACGGATCGAAGATGAAGATCGCCAGCTGGCTGCCATCGGCGTCGAACACGTCGTAGACGGTGACGTCATCGTGGTAGACCGGCAGGTCGGTGCGCTGCTTGAAGGTCAGGCCGAATTCCTGGCCGGCGGCGTAGAAGACGCCGTTCTCCAGCACGTTCTTCAGTTCGAAGTATGGCTTCAGCTGCGACTCGTCGAAGTTGTACTTGGCCTGGCGCACCTTCTCGCTGTAGAAGGCCCAGTCCCACGGTTCCAGCTGGAAGGTCGGCTTGCGCGCGGCCTTCTGCTCCTTGTCGATCATCGCCTGCAGGTCGGCGGCTTCGCGCTTGGCATTGGCCACCGCGGCCGGAGCCAGCTTGCCGAGCATCGCGTTGACCGCTTCGGGGGTCTTGGCGGTCTGGTTGGTCAGGTTGTAGGCGGCGAAGTTCGGGAAGCCCATCAGCTTGGCCTTGTCGGCACGCAGCTGCATGATGCGCGAGACCAGCGCGGTGTTGTCGAACTCACCGCCGCGGCTGCCGCGGGTGGTCGAGGCTTCGTAGATCTTCTGGCGCAGGGCGCGGTTGGCCAGGTTGGTCAGCGGCGGCTGGCCGGTGGTGTTGAGCAGGGTGATCACGTACTTGCCTTCCAGGCCACGCGCCTTGGCGGCTTCGGCGGCGGCGGCGATCTGCTCCTTGGACAGGCCAGCCAGCTCCTTGACGTCGTCGACAGTGATTGCCGAAGCGTTCACTTCCGACTGCACGTTCTGGCTGAACTTGGTGCCCAGATTGGCCAGTTCGGCATTCATGTCCTTCAGCGTGGCCTTGTCGGCCTCGGACAGCTTGGCGCCGGCGCGCACGTAATTGTCGTAGTACTTCTCGACCAGGCGCACGCCTTCGGCGTCCAGGCCCAGCTGGCTGCGGGTGTCGTACAGCGCCTGGATGCGGGCGAACAGCTTGCCGTTCAGCGCGATCGCATCGCTGTGCGCGGCAAACTTCGCCGAGTAGTCGGCCTGCAGCTTCTTGCGGGTGTCGTTGGTATCGGCGCCGACCAGGCTGAAGAACACGGTGGTCGCACGGTCGAGGATGTCACCGCTCTTTTCCAGCGCGATGATGGTGTTGTCGAAGGTCGGCTTGGCCTTGTTGTTGGCGATCGCCTCCACTTCCTTCAGCTGCTGCGCCATGCCGGCGTCGAAGGCCGGTGCGAAGTCGCTGTCCTTGATCTTGTCGAACTGCGGGAAGTGCAGCGGCAGCGGGCTTTCGGCGAAGAACGGGTTGGCCTGCTGGGCATTGGTGCTGGCAGCCGGGGTGGCGGCGCCGGCCGAGAAGGCGGGCAGGGCAAGGCCGAGGGACATGGCCACGGCAAGGGCAAGTCGAGTGGTCAAGGTAGAAGCTCCGGTAAGGCAAACAAGGGCCCGAGGGTAACCCGGCCGGCGGCGACTGCACTTGTGTCAAAAGGCATGTTGCCGGGGCCGGGCGCGGGTACCATGCGTTCACCGCCCACGGCCCGCTGCCATGACCACTGCCTACGATTTCAGCTTCCGTGACCTCGACGGCCAGCCGCAGGCGCTGGCCCGGTACCAGGGCCACCCGTTGCTGCTGGTGAACGTCGCCAGCCGCTGTGGCTTCACGCCTCAGTACACCGGGCTGGAGCAGCTGTGGCAGGACTACCGCGAGCGCGGCCTGGTGGTGATCGGCTTCCCGTGCAACCAGTTTGGCGCGCAGGAGCCCGGTGATGCCGCGCAGATCCGCCAGTTCTGTTCGCTGGACTATCCGGTCAGCTTCCCGCTGTCGGAAAAGATCGAGGTCAACGGCGAGGGGGCCGACCCGCTCTGGAGGTGGCTCGCGCGGGAGAAGCGCGGCGTGCTCGGCAGTGCCCGCATCAAGTGGAATTTCAGCAAGTTCCTGGTCGATCGCCAGGGGCGGGTGGTGTCGCGGCATGCGCCCACCACCCGGCCGGAGCAGCTGCGCGGCGAGATCGAAGCGCTGCTGTGAGGTCGTGCCGGCCGCTGGCCGGCAACCCCGTGGGCCAGGAAGAGCCGGCCAGCGGCCGGCACTACCGTTGCAGCATCATTTCTCGACGAACGCGCGCTCGAACACGTAGTGGCCCGGCTGGCCGATGCGCGGCGAAACCTGGAAACCACGGGCATCGAGCACAGCACGCAGGTCGGCCAGCATCTGCGGGCTGCCGCAGATCATCGCGCGGTCGTTTTCCGGGCTCAGCTCCGGCAGGCCGAGGGTGCGCTGCATCTGGCCGCTTTCCATCAGCGAGGTCAGGCGGCCCTGGTTGGCGAACGGCTCGCGGGTGACGGCCGGGTAGTACAGCAGCTTGTCGCCGATCATCTCGCCCAGGAACTCGTGCTCACGCAGCTCCCTCTCGAAGTAATCGCGGTAGGCCAGATCCTTTTCGTAGCGCACGCCGTGGCAGAGGATCACCTTCTCGAAGCGCTCGTAGGTCTCCGGGTCCTTGATGACCGACAGCCACGGCGCCATGCCGGTACCCGTGCCCAGCAGGTACAGGTTCTTGCCCGGGTGCAGGTCGCTGATCAGCAGGGTGCCGGTGGGCTTCTTGCCGACCAGCACCTTGTCGCCCGGCTTGATGTGCTGCAGGCGCGAGGTCAGCGGGCCGTCCTGCACCTTGATGCTGAAGAACTCCAGATGCTCTTCCCAGTTGGCGCTGGCGATGGAGTACGCACGCAGCAGCGGCCGTGCCTCGGTTTCCAGGCCGATCATCACGAACTGGCCGTTCTCGAAGCGGAAGCCGCTGTCGCGGGTGGTGGTGAAACTGAAGTAGGCGTCGGTCCAGTGACGGACCTCAAGCACCGTTTCGGCGCCAAAAGCGGAGGACATGGGCGTATCTGTCAAAAGTCGTCGGGGGAATTCTATCTCAAATGAGACGGGTTCTCATTGGGCGGAACGAGAGGCGTTCTCAGCGGTAACCCGCCGCCTGCAGCTCGAACAGCTCGGCATAGCGGCCGCCCTGTGCCATCAGCTGGGCGTGGGTGCCACTGGCCTCGATCCGGCCATCGGCCAGCACCAGGATGCGATCGGCCATGCGGACCGAGGAAAAACGGTGGGAAATCAATACGGCGGTGCGATTATCCGCCAGTTCCCTGAACCGCTGGAACACCTCGAATTCACTGCGCGCATCCAGTGCTGCCGTTGGCTCATCCAGGATCATCACCTGCGCATTGCGCATCCACGCGCGGGCAATGGCGATCTTCTGCCACTGGCCACCGGACAGGTCCACGCCCTGCTTGAAACGGCGGCCGATCAGCTGGTCGTAGCCACCGGGCAGCTCCTCGATCACTTCCTCGGCCATGCCGCGGCGCGCGGCGTCGGCGATGCGCGCCCGGTCGTCCATGGCCTCGACCTGGCCGACGCCGATGTTCTCGCCGGCGCTGAGGTTGTAGCGCACGAAGTCCTGGAAGATCACCCCGAGGTTGGCGCGCAGGTCGTCCAGGTCGTAGTCGCGCAGGTCGCGGCCATCGAGCAGGATGCGACCCTCGTCCGGTTCGTACAGGCGTGCCAGCAGCTTCACCAGGGTGGTCTTGCCGGCGCCGTTCTCGCCGACCAGGGCCAGCACTTCGCCGGCCTGCAGCTGGAAATCGAGGTGGCGCACCGCCCACTGTTCGGCATCGGGATAGCGGAAGCCGACGTTCTCGAACACGAAGCCCTGGCGGATCGGCTGCGGCACGCGTATGGCGCCTTCGCGCGAGTGGATTTCCGGCTCGATCTGGAAGAACGAGAACAGGTCGTCCAGGTACAGCGCCTGGCTGGCCACCTGCGAGAAGCCGATCAGCAGGCCTTCCAGCAGCTGGCGCAGGCGCAGGAAGCTGCCGGCAAGGAAGGTCAGGTCGCCGATCGAGAAATCGCCGCGCACCGTGCGCCAGGCGATGTAGGCGTAGGCGGTGTAGTAGCCCAGCGTACCCAGCGCAGCCAGCAGCGTGCCCCAGAACGCCCGGCGCCGTGCCAGGGCACGGTTGGCCTGGAACAGCGCCACCGACAGGCGCCGATAGCGCTCGACCAGGAAGCGGTGCAGGTTGTAGATCTTCACTTCCTTGGCCGTTTCCACGCTGGCACCGAGCTGGCGCAGGTAGTCGAGCTGGCGGCGCTCGGGCGTCCATTGGAAGTTGAGGCTGTAACCGGCCGCGTTGAAGTGCGATTCGCCGATGAAGGCCGGCACCAGTGCCAGCGCAAGCAGCAGGATCAGCCACGGCGCGTAGACCAGCAGGCCGACGGCGAGGCTGGCCACGGTGATCGCGTCCTGCACCTGGCCGAACAGCTGGCTCATCAGGTTCATCCGGCCCATGGTCTGGCGCCGCGCACGGTCGAGCTTGTCCTGCAGGTCCGGGTCCTCGAAGTCCTCCAGATCCAGCGTCGCCGCGTGTTCCATCAGCCGGATGCTGGTGACGTTGGCGAACAGCTCGGAGAGCAGGGCATCGGCGTAGCTGACCAGCCGGCCGAGCAGGTCCGAGGCGATGGCCAGGCCGAATTCCAGCGCCAACAGGCCCAGCAGCGGATTGAGCATGCCGCTGGACAGCGCCTCGCCCAGCGGCGGGAAACCGGCGTCGTGCTGGCTCAGGTGCAGGGCGCTGTCGATGATCAGCTTGCCGACGTACAGCATCGCCACCGGCAGCAGCGCACGGATCAGGCGCAGCCCCAGGCTGGCCAGGGTGAGCGCGGGGCTGGTCTGCCAGACCATGCGCAGGAACGGCGGCAGGTTGCGCATCGCCTTGAAGCGCTGGCGCAGGCTGGGTTTCTTCGCGGCGGCAGCGCCAACGGGGGGGATGGCAGGCATGCGCGTATTGTGCGCGCGTGATACGTGCAGGGGGAGTCAGTGCAGCCGTGTTGCCGGCACCGGGGTCAGATCCCTTCGCGAAGCGAAGGGATCTGACCCTCCTGCATCCACGCATAGCGTGGATCCACCGTGCCGACCAAGGTCGACACCTACCAGCAGCACCGATGAACTGTCGAAGGCGGGGTGGGTCAGGCCGGCAGCGGCGGCAGCAACCCCGCACCGAGGCGGTTCCAGGCATTGATCACCGCGATGCCCATGCTCAGGTCACTGATGCCCTTCTCATCGAAGTGCGGTGCCAGGGCATCGAACGCGGCCTGCGACGGCGCGCCGTCGGTCAGCCGGGTCAGCGCCTCGGCCCAGCCCAGTGCCGCGCGCTCGCGTTCGTCGAAGAAGCGGCTGTCGTGCCATGCGGGCAGCGTGTCCAGCTTGCGCGGCTCGATGCCGCCCTTGCGCAGCGCGGTGCCGTGCATGTCCATGCAATAGCCGCAGCCGTTGAGCTGCGACACGCGCAGGAACACCAGTTCCATCAGGGTCGGATCGATCGAGCTGTCATGCACGGCCTGGCTGGTGGCCAGCAGGCCCTTGAAGGCCTCGGCGGCCAGGCGGGTGTAGGGGACGCGGGGAGAGGCGTGGTCGGACATTTTCGGCTCCACGGCGGCCACGGTGGCCGCCTTTCACTACCAGGACGCCGTACCGTCATCGCGCGTGACAGCACCCGGCAGCTTTTCCGGATTCAACACGCTGTACACGTTGGCGATGCGGCCATCGACCACTTCGATGGTGGTGACCGAATGCAGGCGCTCACCCTGGAAGCGCAGGATCGCCGGCTCGCCGTTGACGTAGCCCAGCTGGGCGGGATGCACCGCGCCGCGGCGGGCGATGGCCCAGAACAGGCGGCCGATGCGTTCGGCGCCCAGCAGCGGCCGCACCGCCGCAGTGACCACGCCACCGCCGTCGGAAACCAGCACCGCGTTGGCGTGCAGCAGGGCCTGGATCGCGTCGCTGTCGCCGCGCTGCGAGGCCTCCATGAAGCGCGCCAGCAGCTGCCGGTGCTGGCTGGCATCGGCATTGAAGCGCGGTCGTCCGGCCTGCAGGCGTTGCCGGGCACGGTGCACCAGCTGCCGGCAGTTGGCCTCACTGTGGCCGATCAGCTCGGCGATCTCACGGTAGTCGTGGTCGAACGCCTCCTTCAGCAGGAAGGCGGCGCGTTCCTCCGGGCCGAGCTGTTCGAGCAGGGTCAGGAAAGCGACCGAGACGTCGTCGGCCAGCGCATGCAGCTGGGCCGGACCGGGCGCCGGGTCCGGCTCCAGGGTGACCGCCAGCGGTTCGGCCAGCCATGGGCCGACGTAGTGGACGCGCTCGCGCTTGGCCGCACGCAGCCGGTCCAGGCCGAGCCGGGTGGTGGTGGTGACCAGCCAGGCCTCGGCATCGCGGACGGCCGCAGGATCGGCGCCGGACCAGCGCAGCCAGGCGTCCTGGACCACGTCTTCGGCGTCGGTGCGGCTGCCGAGCAGGCGGTAGGCCAGCGCCATCAGGCGCGGGCGGTGGGTCTGGAAAGCGGTTTCGGCGTTCATGTGGGCAAGGACGCCGCAGTGGCGCGTGGCGTGACAGAGCGTCGGGGGAATCTTGCCGGCCAGCGGCCGGCACTACCACCCCGGGGCCGGGGGAGGGGGTAAAATGGGTGGATTACCCCCGCCAGCCTCGAGCAAGCGAGCAAGACGTGACATCGATCAAGCAGGAAGACCTCATCCAGTCCATCGCCGACGCGCTGCAGTACATCTCGTACTACCACCCGGTCGACTACATCAAGAACCTTGCCGCCGCCTACGAGCGCGAGGAGTCGCCGGCCGCGAAGGAAGCGATGGCGCAGATCCTGATCAATTCGCGCATGTGCGCCGAGGGCCACCGCCCGATCTGCCAGGACACCGGCATCGTCACCGTGTTCCTGGAAATCGGCATGGACGTGCGTTGGGATGACGCCACCATGGGCGTGGAAGACATGGCCAATGAAGGCGTGCGCCGCGCCTACATGCACCCGGACAACAAGCTGCGCGCCTCGGTGCTGGCCGATCCGGCAGGCAAGCGCATCAACACCAGGGACAACACCCCGGGCGTGGTCAACGTCAAGGTGGTGCCGGGCAACAAAGTCGACGTGATCGTCGCCGCCAAGGGCGGTGGTTCGGAAGCGAAGACCAAGTTCGCCATGCTCAATCCGTCCGACTCGATTGTCGACTGGGTGCTGAAGACCGTGCCGACCATGGGCGCCGGCTGGTGCCCGCCGGGCATGCTGGGCATCGGCATCGGTGGCACCGCCGAGAAGGCGATGCTGCTGGCCAAGGAAGCGCTGATGGAGCCGATCGACATCACCGAGCTGCAGGCCCGTGGTGCGTCCAACCGCATCGAGGAGCTGCGCCTGGAGCTGTACGAGAAGGTCAACGCGCTGGGCATCGGTGCGCAGGGCCTGGGTGGCCTGACCACCGTGCTCGACATCAAGATCAACGACTACCCGACCCACGCGGCCAACCTGCCGGTGGCGATGATCCCGAACTGCGCGGCCACCCGCCATGCGCACTTCACCTTGGATGGCAGCGGCCCGGTGATGCTGGACCCGCCGTCGCTGGAAGACTGGCCGAAGTTGACCTACGACGCATCCAAGGGAACCCGGGTGGACCTGGATACGATCACCCCGGAAGACGTGGCCAGCTGGAAGCCGGGCCAGACCCTGCTGCTCAACGGCAAGCTGCTCACCGGCCGCGATGCCGCGCACAAGCGCATGGTCGACATGCTCAACAAGGGCGAGCAGTTGCCGGTCGATCTGAAGGGGCGCTTCATCTACTACGTCGGCCCGGTCGATCCGGTGCGTGACGAAGTGGTGGGCCCGGCCGGCCCGACCACGGCGACCCGCATGGACAAGTTCACCGAGCAGGTGCTGGCACAGACCGGCCTGCTGGGCATGGTCGGCAAGGCCGAGCGCGGCCCGGCCGCGATCGAGGCGATCAAGAAGCACAAGTCGGCCTACCTGATGGCCGTCGGTGGCTCGGCCTACCTGGTGTCCAAGGCGATCAAGGCGGCCAAGGTGGTCGGTTTCGCTGACCTGGGCATGGAGGCGATCTACGAGTTCACCGTGCAGGACATGCCAGTGACCGTGGCCGTCGACTCCGCCGGCGAATCGGTGCACAAGACCGGCCCGCGCGAGTGGCAGGCCCGCATCGGCAAGATTCCGGTGGTGGTGGAGTAATTCCCGCACGCTTCGGTCCGGACAACGGCGCCCCTGTGGCGCCGTTGCTGTATCTGGAGGCAGGATTAACGCGCCTGTAGCCCTGGCTCTGCTACGGTTGGCACACCCTCGCACAGGACGTGTCCATGGCCCTGCATCGCTTCATCGTGGCCGGCGTGCTGCTGGCCCTGGCCGGCTGCAGCACCCCGGCGTCGTACGAAGGCGCGGATTTCCCTGCATCGGCGCAATGCCGCATGCAGTGCCAGGCCAGCTACCGCAGCTGCATGGCGCAGAATGACTCTCTCGGCAGCCGCCAGAGCAATTGCGAGCAGCGGATGGTGCCGGCGCCGGACAAGCGCTGCAAGGACGTGGACAACCCGGACCTGCGCCGTGCCTGCGAACTGAAGACGCATGACTGCACGCTGCGCGCGCCGATGATGTCCTGTGGCGAGCGCCGCGATACCTGCATGAGCAGCTGCGGCTGAGCGACGGCTCCCGCACGGGCGCATAATCGGCCGGCCCACCTGCACAGGATCCGCCGCATGAGCACCACGCTGTATGGTTCGACAAGCACCGCCGCGCTGGTGGTGCACTGGCTGCTGATCGAGCTCGGCATCGAGCACGAGTTGGTGCTGCTGGATTTCGACGCGCGCGAGCACAAGTCGGCGGAGTACCTGGCACTGAATCCGGCCGGCGTGGTGCCGACGCTGCTGATCGATGGCCTGGTACTGACTGAAGCGGCGGCGATCGCCCTGTACCTGGCCGACCGCCATCCGGACGCCGGTTTGTTGCCGGCACTGGGCACGCCGCAGCGCGCCGATGCCTACCGCTGGATGTTCTGGTGTGCCAATACGTTGCAGCCGGCCTATCGCGCTTGGTTCTATCCGCACGAGGTGGCGGGCGAGGCAAACGTGGAGGCCAGTCGCGAGATGGCGCGACAGCGCCTGGAAGCGGCCTGGCAGCATGTGGCCACGCACCTGCTGGCGCATGGGCCCTACCTGCTGGGCGCCACGCCCTGCGTGGTCGACTACATGCTGGTGATGCTGATGCGCTGGTCGCGCAACATGCCCAGGCCCAGTGACACCTGGCCGTCGCTCAAGGCACATGCCACCTCGATGAAGGCGCGCCCGGCGTTCGCCGAGGCCTACCGCCGCGAAGGCATCACCGACTGGCGGTAACCAGAAAAGGGGACGGAGGGGATTAAGTCGTTTGTGCACAAACGACTTAATCCCCTCCGTCCCCTTTTCCGTTACAGGATCTCCAGCACCGTTTCCGGCGGGCGGCACAGCCGTGTGCCCTTGGGCGTGCGCACCACGGGGCGGTTGATCAGGCGCGGGTGTTCGGCCATCGCAGCCAGCAGGGTGGCATCGTCGGCATCTTCCAGCCCGAGTTCGGCGAACTGGGTCTCCTTGCTGCGCACCAGGTCGCGCGCGCTCAGGGCCGACTCGGCCAGCACCTGGCGCAGCGTGGCCGCGTCGGGTGGGGTGCCCAGGTACTCGATCACCACCGGGTCGAAGCCCGCATCGCGGATCAGCTTCAGTGCGCCGCGCGAGTTGCTGCAGGCCGGGTTGTGCCAGATCGTCACGTCCATCAGAACCACTCCAGCAGCGACACGCCCACGCCCACATAGGTGGCCTTGTGGTTGTAGTCGATCATGCTCTCGCCATAGCCGTCGAAGACCTGCACATGGCCACGCAGCAGATTGCTGATCGGAAAGCCGTAATCCAGCTGCAGTGCACCGTGGGAGCGGCTGCCGGTGCGCAGCGAATGACGCGCCATCAGCGCGACTTCATGCCCGTTGCGGTTCCAGATCAGGGTCGCGTCACCCCGGCCCATGTAATCCTCGATGTCCGGATTATTGTCTTCGCTGCGGCTTTCCGGGATGCGGTACCACGGGCGCAGCACCAGCGCCCAGTTCTCGCGATCCAGGCCGATGTTGAGCATGACCCGGTTCCAGCTGCGCGAGAGCGGATCGGCCCGTCCGTTGGACTGGTGGTTGAGGCTGATACCGGTCATGCGCCCGCGCCAGCCACCGATCGAGTAGCCGTTGCGGAACACCATCATCACTTCGGGTTCGTAGTTGGTTTCGCGGAACGGGCGCGAATCCTCGCTGTTGTAGGCCTGCCAACGTGAACTCTGGGTATAGCCAGCCCAGATGTCGCCGTTGTCGCCGAACAGGTTCTCGGCGATCTTGGTCTTGAAGCTGATCTGGAACTTCAGCTCGGTACTGTCGAGTACCTGCGGGGTCGTCACGCTGTTGGCCGGGTTCGGCGAATGCGGCGTGGTGTTGCGGTCGCTGGTCCAGAACGCCGGCAGCAGGTACACCGGCTTGTAGGCACGCAGCTGGGAGGGCCCCAGCTTGGAGTCCTCGGCCAGCTCCCAGCGGCTATCCAGCAGCGAACCGCGGCCAGCATTGGCCAGCGCGCTGTCCGGTGCCGCCGGACGGAACAGGTCGCTGACCCGCTCGCGCAGCTTTTCCTCGCCCTGGCTCACGCGCGCGGTCTGTCGTTCCTCGCGGCGCGCCTGCGCAGCCGATTCGGCGGCGGCATCGGCGGCGGCGGTGGCCTCCGGGGTATGCCCGAAGAGGCGGTCATAGCAGGCCAGGCGGGCCGCGTCGGTGGTGATCGCCGCGCAGGCGGCCGGCGAGGTGTCGGCGCTGGGCGCGAACTCCTGCGCAGCCAACGGTGCACTGGCCAGGGCAAGCGCCAGCGGCGCCAGACGGGGAAGCAGCGTGGGGAGGGTCATTGCAGCAGGCCCTTCGATGGATACGGGAATCGCACAGTGTGGCGGCTGCACCGGATCGCGGCCAGCCCCACCGTTTATGCACGGCCACGGCGTGCGCGTGGCGTGAAGGCTAGGTGGCTCAGAAGAACCAGGCGAACGCGAACAGGCCCAGCATCGCGATCACCACCGCCAGTTTCAGTGCCAGGCCGAGCAGGATGCCGAGCCAGGTCGCCAGGCCCACCTTGGTCGAGCGGCCGAGTTCGCGGGTGTGCCAGTACTCGCCGAGCAGGGCGCCGATCAGCGGTCCGGCAAACAGGCCGATGGGCATGAAGAACAGGCCGACGATGCTGCCGACGAAGGTGCCCCACAGGGCCTTGCGGCTGGCGCCGACGCGCTGCGCGCCAACTACGGTGGCGAGCACGTCCACCAACAGTGAAAGCAGGGTCAGCACGCCCAGCGCGACCAGGGTGGGCCAGCCGACGTGGGCGAAGCCGTCGGCCCAGGCCGCCAGCAGCAGCCCGATGAACACCAGCGGGATGCCCGGGAGGGCCGGCAGGATGATGCCAGCGATGCCGATCAGGACAAAAATGACCGCTAGCAGATATAAGATGAATGAGAGTCCCATGCTGTCCCGTATGGTGGCCGTTTTGGGGTTGACAGTGAAAGATTTTGCCAGTTGCTTTTTCGTTTTGGGCGGGTTAAGTTGCAGTCGCTGAGCTTGGCAAGGTCACCGTGGATCGTGGCCTGATGAAGCAAGATCTTTCCGATCCGCTGCATCGATGCACCTCGCTTCCCCCTTGCTTGTCAGCCGCCCACCGGGCGTTTCCAACAACAAGAGAGAGTCAAAGGGAGTTAGTGAGATGGCTGAGCGCGAGACCGGTACCGTAAAGTGGTTCAATGATGCGAAGGGCTTCGGCTTCATCAGCCGGCAGAATGGCGAGGACGTGTTCGTGCACTTCCGCGCCATCGAGACCCAGGGCTTCAAGAGCCTCAAGGAAGGCCAGACTGTGAGCTTCGAAGTCGTGCAGGGCCAGAAGGGCCTGCAGGCTGACAAGGTGCAGCCGGTGTAATACCCGCCGCCCGTCGGCATGAAAAAGGCCCGCGCAAGCGGGCCTTTTTCTTTGCCGTTGGCCCGGTGCAGGTCAGCGCAGGATGACCTTGCCATTGACGACGCGCACGTAGGTGTTCTCGCGGATGCCGCCGAGATCGCGCTGGTTGACCACGATGGTGCGGCCATCATCCATGCGCACGCTGATGTCATAGGTATCGCTGGTGACGTTCTTCTGGATCTGGTTGCCGGCCAGGGCACCACCGACCGCGCCTGCGGCGGCGGCGATGTTCTTGTTGCCACGGCTGCCACCGGTGTGGTCGGAGATTTCATGGCCGGCCACGGCGCCGACGATGCCGCCGAGGATCGCGCCGGTCGCGCTGGGCGCGGTGCGGCCCGAGGGCACGGTGTTGATGCGGGTGACGATGCCACAGTCAGCGCAACGGCCCTGGTTGTAGCCGCCATTGTTGCCGTAGCCGCCGTTGTTGTAGCCGTTGTTGTAACCACCGCCGCTGTAACCGGGCGAGGTGGCACAGCCAGCCAGCGCGAGGGTAGCGATGGCGCTGGCGGCGATGAGCTGGATCTTCATGGGGCGTCTCCTGGCCGTGAAGGCGGGTGGGTTGGGTGGTACTGCGTCGTGCAGCAGGGTGGACGAATCCTCTCCTTTCGAACGTGAACAACGCGCCAACCGTGTGCGTGCTGCCCGGCTGCAGGATGAATGCGGCTCAGCGGAAATCCTGGTGGCAGGCGCGGCAGTCCGCCTGCAGTGTTTCCACCAGCTGGGCGAGGGCCCTGCAGTCGCCGGGGGGTGAGGCCAGCGCCGTGTTGAGGTTGCCGCGCAGCTGGCTGGCGTGCTGCTGGAACTGCGCACTGTCCTTCAGCCCGGGAAACGCCTGGTCCAGGTCATTGGACAGCAGGCGCAGCACCTGCAGCCGCAGCACGCTGTCAGCCAGGCTGCAGCGGTTCTGCAGCTGGGCCTGCTGCAGCAGCTGTGACTGCCGCTGCATCACCTGCATCAGGCTGCCCGGGAACGGATCGCGACGCGCCTGCAGGGCGCGGCCGACCATTACCGTGGCGATCAGGCCGATCAGCAGGCCCAGGCAGAGCACGAACAGGTAGCGATGGGCGCTGGACAGGCTGCGGGGCGGGCTGGCATTCATGCGGGCACTCCGGGCGTGCAACGGTGGGTTCGACGCCGGCGTACTGCGGGCGCCAGCACCTGCACGTTAAAATAGCCCGATGAACGAACAGGTCAAACAACGCTTCGCCGGCATCGAACGGCTGTACGGCGTGGGTGCACTCGAGCGCCTGCAGGGCAGCCGCGTGGCGGTGGTCGGCATGGGCGGCGTCGGCTCGTGGGTGGTGGAGGCGCTGGCCCGTTCGGCCGTCGGCCACCTGACCCTGATCGATGCCGACGATATCTGCGTGTCCAACACCAACCGGCAGCTGCCGGCGATGGAAGGCAACTACGGCCGCAACAAGGCCGAGGCGATGGCCGAGCGTTGCCGTGCGATCAATCCGGACATCGGGGTCGACGCGGTGCAGGCATTCCTGACCGTGTCCAACATGGCCGAGCTGCTGGACCGGGGGTTCGATCTGGTGATCGATGCCTGCGACAGCTTCCGGGTCAAGGTCGAGACGATCGCATGGTGCCGCCGCCGCAAGCTGCCGTTGCTGACCGTCGGTGCCGCCGGTGGCCGTACCGACCCGACCCTGGTGCGCATCCGCGATGTCTCTCGCACCGAGCACGACGCCATGCTGGCGCTGATCCGCAAGAAGCTGCGCAGCGAATTCAACTTCCCGAAGAACGCCAAGCGCTATTTCGGCGTACCGGCGGTGTATTCGCTGGAGAATGTGAAGTACCCGCAGGCCGATGGCAGCGTCTGCGGCATCCGTCCGAACCTGGGCGCCGATGCGGCGTTGAAGCTGGACTGTGGTGCCGGCCTGGGCGCGGCAACCCACATCACCGGCGCGTTCGCCTTCGCGGCGGTTGGCAAGGCGCTGGAGATGCTGCTGGAGCCGAAGAAGGTGAAGGTGGATGCGGTAGAGGCCAGCGAGGTGTGATGGATCGTGCCGGCCAGCGGCCGGCACCTGCCCGTTACATTGCCGGCAGCGCGAACAATCGCCGCGCATTCTCCGTCGTGGCCTGGGCCACGGCTTCCAGCTCCATCCCGCGCAGTGCGGCCACGTGCCGGGCAATGGTCGCCAGCCGCGCTGGCTCGTTGCGCTGGCCGCGGATGCCGGCGTCGGGCTGGTCGGGCGCGTCGGTTTCCAGCAGCAACTGTTCCAGCGGCATCTCGCGCACCAGCCGCTGCAGCCGTTGCGCGCGATCGTAGGTCAGTGGGCCACCGAGGCCGAGCAGGAAGCCCTGCCTGTGCAGTTGCGCGGCCTGTTCCGGGCTGCCGGAAAAGCTGTGCACCACGCCGCGCAGGCCGCCGACGCGGCGGATGGCGGCGATCACCGCATCCACCGCGCGTCGCGCGTGCACGATCACCGGCAACTCGAATTCGCGGGCCAGTTCCAGCTGGCCGATGAAATACGCCTGCTGGACGTCGGCGTCCAGCCCTTCGACAAAGAAGTCCAGGCCGCATTCGCCGATCGCACAGGGGCGTTCGCGCTCGATCCACTCGCGCAGCAGTGGCAGGTGCCCGGGCTGGTGATCGGCCAGGAACATCGGATGCAGGCCGTAGGCCGGGTACAGCCCCGGCGCCTGCTGGCAGACCTCACGCAGCTTCGGCCAGCTGGCCGCGGTCACCGCCGGTACCACCTGCTGGCGCACCCCCGCGGCCTGCGCACGCTCGATCACCGCAGCGCGGTCACGGTCGAACCCGCTGGCATCCAGATGGCAGTGGCTGTCAACCAGGATGCTCAACGCTGTTCCAGCGGCGGAGGTGTTGCGGCGTTACGGCTCTTCCAGTTGGCCAGCAGCAGCGTGCCGAAGCCCAGCACCAGCTCATCGACGAACGGGATCGGGTCCGGGATGAACAAGGTCAGCACGAACAGGCCGGCGGTGAGCTTGAACAGGGTGGGGTAGCGCAGCCGGCGGGCCCATTGCAGTACCGGCAGCAGCATCGGGTTGGCCATGGCGGGAAGCCTCGTGGGGAATATGCAAACGCTACCACGGGCCCAGCATTTCCCGATGCTGAATGGGTTATCGGAATGAGCAGGAAATGTGGAGATTCCGTTCAGGCAGCGCATGCTGCAATCTGCCCCGAGAACGTTGCGGATGGTCCGCAAGGAGCAGGTCATGAAAAGCACAACTACAACTGTCCTGGTCGCAGCGGGCGCGCTGCTGGTCGGTGGCATCGCCACCGCCGCCTTCATGAAGAGTGGTGACAAGTCGCCCGATTCCATCAGCGCCGGAACCCCCAATGGTGAATCGCGCCTCGTTGAAGGTAACGCTTCTGACGACGGCGCACGTGGTGACAAGCTGGACCCGTCCGCGCCGCGCGGGCTTGAATATGCCGATGTGCTGAAGGTTGACCCGATCACCGAGAAGCAGAAGGCCTACGCCACCGTGATCGGCACCGATGCGGTGCGCGAGACCTCCACCACCCAGACCCCGCACGAGGTCTGCCAGGACGTGACGGTGCAGGAACGCCTGCCGGAACGTGATGGCAACGTCGGCGGCACCGTGGTCGGCGCTGTGGTCGGTGGCCTGCTCGGCAACCAGGTCGGTGGCGGCAACGGCAAGAAGGCCGCGACCGCCGCCGGTGCCGTGGCCGGCGGCTTCATCGGCAACCAGATCGACAAGCGCCATGTGGGTGGCCGTGTGGTCAACCGCACCGAGCGCCAGTGCCACACCGAGACCGCCACCTCCGAGTCGAGCCGCGTCACCGGCTACAACGTGACCTATCGCAATGAGGATGGCACCACCGGCACCATGCGCATGGCCAGCAAGCCGGGCAACCGCATTGCCATGGGTACCAACGACGTGGTGAAGGGTTACAACGTGACCTACCGCTATGACGGCGCGGAGAAGACCGTGCGCATGGACAACAAGCCGGCCAGCGATCGCCTGCCGGTGGTCGATGGCCAGCTGGTCACGCAGACCGCTGCCGCCGGTGCCACTGCCGCAGCCACGCGCCAGTAATCCCGGCGCAGCATGCAGTACCTGACGGGCCGGCTCATGCCGGCCCGTTTCATTGCGACCGGCGATATTCATCCGCGCAGGGAAGCCATCCTCCATCATGGGTGCCCCCTTCGACATGGAGCCGGCATGAGCATCTTCGACCTGCGCATCGAAACCGAGCGGCTGATCCTGCGCCCGCTGCTTCGCGAGGACTACGAGCCGTACCTGGCGTTCTGCGCCGACGAGGCCACGATGCGTACCCTGGGCGGCGTGCAGCCACCCTCGGTGGCCTGGCGCGGTTTCTGCAGCCTGGCCGGCGCCTGGCAGCTGTTCGGCTTCTCAATGTTCAGCGTGATCGAGAAATCCAGCGGCGACTGGATCGGGCGGATGGGACCGTGGCAGCCGCAGGACTGGCCGGGTACCGAGGTCGGTTGGGGCATCCGCCATGCCAGCTGGGGCCGGGGCTATGCGCCGGAGGCGGCGGTCGCGGCGATCGACTGGGCGTTCGATACGCTGGGCTGGGCTGAGGTGATCCATACCATCGCCGAGGACAACGACAACTCGCGGGCCGTGGCACGCAAGCTGGGAAGCACCCTGCTGCGCATGGGGGAGTTGCCAGCGCCATACAACGACAAGCCCATGCAGATCTGGGGCCAGTCGCGCGAACAGTGGCGGCAACGCGCGCGCTGAGCGTGGCTTGGTAGTGCCGGCCGCTGGCCGGCAATCGCTTGGATCCAGCCGCATCGAGGATGCCGGCCAGCGCCCGGCACTACCAGCTGCATCGAGGTTGCCGGCCAGCGGCCGGCACGACCGTGTAGTCATGCTGCACCCGCGCTTGGCATTCACTGGCGTGCTTGCCAGACTGCACGCAGCCGGCCGCCGGCCGGATCCGAGGGAGCAGGCAATGGTGGAAGAGCGCGTCCCGTTGACGGTGCACGGCATGTCGGTGTCAGGCAATTGCCACAAGGTCCGCCTGCTGCTGGAGCAGCTCGGCAGCCGCTACCGCTGGGTGGAAGTGGACAGTGCCCACGGCCAGACCCACACCCCCGAGTTCCTCGCGCTCAATCCCAATGCCAAGGTGCCGTTGATCGTCCGCGACGATGGCCGCGTGCTGACCGAGTCCAATGCGATCCTTTTCTGGCTGGCCGAAGGCACGCCCTACCTGCCCACCGATGGCTGGGAGCGCGCGCAGGCACTGAGCTGGATGTTCTTCGAGCAGTACACGCACGAGCCGTGCGTAGCGGTCGCGCGCTTCATCCGCGGCTGGACCCCGCCTGGGTCGCCGCGCCGCGCCGAACTGCCACGCCTGCACGAGCGCGCCGCCACTGCACTGGCGGTGATGGAGCAGCACCTGCGTAATGCGCAATGGTTCACCGGCAGTGGGTACGGCATCGCCGACATCGCGCTGTTCGCCTACACCGACGTCGCAGGCGAGGGTGGAATCAGCCTGCAGCCGTTCCCGGAAGTTCGCGCCTGGTTGCAGCGCGTGCGCGGGCAGCCGCGCTTCCTGCCGATGCCGGCGGTGACCGCTGAGGTGCGCGCCCGCTTCGAGGCCGCATGACTCTCACCAAGGTGATCCCCACAGGGTAGCGCCTGGCCAACCCCGGGCGGAATGCAACAACGACACGGAGGGTGTTCGATGTTCGCTGTGGTTCCAGATCCGATTCCCGCACGCATGCGCGTGCTCAACCGCGCCGACGTGTGCGACGCCAATTTCCTCGACGCGGTGCGTGGCTGGCGCGGTACCCCGCGCCCGCGCCCGGCGCCGGATGCGCCGATCCTGCCGGGCAGCACGCTTACCGCCGCCGCGTTTGGCGAGCTGTTCGATTCGCAGCTGGCCAGCCGCCAGCTGGACTTGATGGCGCGCGTGCTGCGCGTGCAGAACAAGGTCTTCTACACCATCGGTTCATCCGGCCACGAAGGCAACGCGCTGCTGGCGCGGGCCTGCCGGCATACGGATCCTGCATTCCTGCACTATCGCTCCGGTGCCTTCATGGCCGAGCGTTCACGCCAGGTGCCGGGGATCGACCCGCTGCGCGATGCCGCGCTGTCCTTTGCTGCCAGCGCCGATGACCCGGCCAGCGGGGGGCGGCACAAGGTGTGGGGCAGCAAACCGTTGTGGGTGCTGCCGCAGACCTCGACCATCGCCTCGCATCTGCCGAAAGCGCTGGGCACCGCGCTGGCCCTCGAAAGCGGCAAGCGGCTGGGCCACGAACTGCCGATTCCGGCCGACAGCATCGTACTGTGCTCGTTCGGCGACGCCTCGGCCAACCATGCCACCGCGCAGACCGCGTTCAACACCGCGATGTGGTCGGCCTACCAGAAGCTGCCGGCACCGGTCCTGTTCGTCTGCGAGGACAATGGCCTGGGCATCTCGGTGAAAACGCCTGAAGGCTGGATCGCCGAACGCTTCAGCGGTCAGCCCGGGCTGGACTATTTCTACGCCGATGGCCTCGACCTGGCCACCGGCCATGCGCAGGTGCAGGCGGCGGTGGAGCACTGCCGGCGTACGCGGCGGCCGACCTTCCTGCATCTGCGCACCACGCGCCTGATGGGGCACGCCGGCACCGACTTCGAGGTGGAATGGCGCGCGTTGCCGGAGCTGTGCGCGGCCGAGGCGCAGGATCCGCTGCTGCGCTCGGCACAGATCGCGATGGAATCGGGCTGGATGGATGCGGCCGCCATCGAGGTGGCCTACGAGACGATGCGCGCGCGCTGCATGGCCGCCGCCGCCGATGCCGAAGGACGGCCGAAGCTGCAGTCGCTGCGGGAAGTGATGGAGCCGCTTGCGCCCTATACGCCGGCTGCGGTGCAGGCCGAAGCACGGCGCGAGGTGCCCGCCGGAACGCGTGAAGCGCTGTATGGCGGTGCGGAGGCGTTGCCCGAACGGCAGGCGCCACGCCACCTCGCGATCCAGATCAACCATGCCCTGCAGGAACTGCTGGCGAAGTATCCGCAGAGCCTGCTGTTCGGTGAGGACGTCGCACAGAAGGGCGGTGTCTACACCGTCACCAAGGATCTGCTGCGCCGCTTCGGCCCACGCCGGGTGTTCAACACCCTGCTGGACGAGACCATGATCCTGGGCATGGCTCAGGGCCTGGCCAACCTGGGCATGCTGCCGATTCCGGAGATCCAGTACCTGGCCTATCTGCACAACGCCATCGACCAGGTGCGCGGCGAAGCGTGTTCGCTGCAGTTCTTCTCCAACGACCAGTACCGCAACCCGATGCTGGTGCGGGTGGCCGGGCTGGGGTACCAGAAGGGCTTCGGTGGCCACTTCCACAACGACAACTCGATCACCGCGTTGCGCGACATCCCGGGGCTGGTGGTGGGCTGCCCGTCGCGTGGCGACGATGCGGTGATGATGCTGCGCACGCTGGCCGCACTGGCGCGGGTGGATGGGCGGGTGGCGGTGTTCCTGGAGCCGATCGCGTTATACATGAGCAAGGACCTGCACGAAGCCGGCGATGGCCAGTGGCTGTTCGACTTCCCCGCACAGGGCCAGTCGCTGGTGCCGGGGGAGGGCCGGGTCTATGCGCCGGAGGCCGGCGACCTGGTGATCTATACCTATGGCAACGGCGTGCCGATGGCATTGCGCGCATCGCGGGCGATCGAGCAGCAGCTGGGCTGGCAGGTGCGGGTGGTCGACCTGCGCTGGCTGGTACCGCTGGACGCCGGCTTCATCACTGCCCAGGCCGCCAGCGCACGGCGGGTGCTGGTGCTGGATGAAGGCCGCCACAGCGGCGGGGTGGGCGAGGGCGTGGTCACCGCGCTGGTCGAGGCCGGGTTCGGCCATCTGCCGTTGCGCCGGGTCTGTGGTGCCGACACCTACACGCCACTGGCGGGGGCAGCAATGTTCGGGCTTCCAAGCGACAATGCGGTGATTGGCGCCGCCCTCGACCTGGCGCAGGAACCCTGATGCATGTGTGGATTGGCGGGAATGTTGTTGCCGGCGCCGCTGGCGTCGGCCGAGGCGCTGCAGGCGCAGGCCCTGGCCATGGGCCAGGCGCTGCACCACCGCGGGCCCGATGATGGCGGCAGCTGGGTCGATGCCGAGGCGGGCATCGCGCTGGCGCATCGCCGCCTGAGCATCCTCGACCTGTCCCCGCTGGGCCACCAGCCGATGGCCTCGGCCGACGGCCGCTACGTGATGGCCTACAACGGCGAGGTCTACAACTTCGCCGCCCTGCGCGAGGAACTGGAGCTGCTGGGGCATGCCTTCCGCGGCCATTCCGATACCGAAGTACTGCTGGCGGCGATCCTGCAATGGGGCGTGGAAGACACCCTGCAGCGCTGCAACGGCATGTTCGCCATCGCGCTGTGGGACCGCCAGGAGCGTTGCCTGTGGCTGGCCCGCGATCGCGTCGGCAAGAAGCCGCTGTACTACGGCTGGGCCGGCGACACGCTGGTGTTCGGTTCGGAACTGAAGGCGCTCTGGCAGCACCCGGCGTTCGACAACGACATCGACCGCGATGCGCTCACCTTGCTGCTGCGGCTGGATTACATCCCGGCGCCGCACAGCATCCACCAGCGCTGCTACAAGCTGATGCCGGGCCGGGTGTTGCGCCTGGACGCGGCGGCCGTCGCTGCCGGCGCATCCGCGCATCGTCCGGAACAGGCACAGCGGCCGTACTGGGATGCGCGCGCGCGCATGCAGGCGGCGCTGGCCGCACCCTTCCAGGGCCGCATCGAGGATGCCGAGGAACAGCTGGACACGCTGCTGCGCGACGCGGTGGCGCTACGCATGGTGGCCGACGTGCCGGTCGGCGTATTCCTGTCCGGTGGCACCGATTCCTCACTGGTGGCGTCGCTGATGCAGGCCCAGAGCGGGCAGCCGGTGCACAGCTTCAGCATCGGCTTCACCGATTCGGGACATGACGAGGCGCCGCTGGCCCGGGAGCTGGCGGCCCACCTGGGCTGTGACCATACCGAGTTGTACGTCAGCGGCGCCGACGCGCTGGCGGTGGTGCCGCAGTTGCCGGCGATGTTCGATGAGCCTTTTGCCGACGCGTCGCAGGTGCCGACCGCGCTGGTCGCCCGGCTGGCGCGGCAGGGCGTGACCGTGGCGCTGTCTGGTGACGGTGGCGATGAGCTGTTCTTCGGCTATACCCGGTATGTACGCGCGCTGCGCAACTGGCAGATGCTCGGCCGCGTGCCGGGGCCGCTGCGGCGCTGGATGGGCGCGCGTGCGCAGCAGCAGGGCGAAGCCTCGCGCACCGGCGGCCTGGCCGCGCTGCTGGCTGAGACCGGTGCGCGTGGCATCGGCGACGTCTACCGCAACCGCATCTCGCGCTGGCGCGACCCGGCCGCGGCGGTGACCGGCGCGCGGGCCGCCGGCAGCTTCTACGACCTGGCCGATCCGCTGCACGGCGCGGGTACGCCGGCCGACGCGATGATGCTGGCCGATTTCGTGACCTACCTGCCGGACGATCTGTTGTGCAAGGTCGACCGCACCTCGATGGCGGTCAGCCTGGAGGCGCGCGCACCGCTGCTGGACTGGCGGGTGGCCGAGTTCGCCTGGTCGCTGCCGTTGGGCTTCAAGCGCAGCGAGACCACCAGCAAGGTGCTGCTCAAGCGCGTGCTGGGCCGTTACGTGCCGCATTCGATGGTGCACCGTCCCAAGCGCGGTTTCGGCGCGCCGGTCAGTGACTGGCTGAAAGGCGACCTGCGGCCCTGGGCCGAGGACCTGCTGCTGCCGGCGCGGCTGGAGCGTGAGGGCGTGCTGTCGGCGGCGGCGGTGCAGCCGCTGTGGCAGCAGTTCCTGGGAGGGCAGCGCAAGTGGCATACCCATCTGTGGAACGTGCTGATGTTCCAGGCCTGGCAGGCGCATTGGCGGCAGGTGCGCGCAGGCATTGTGGGCGGCTGATCTTCACCGGCCTGCACGGGCCCGGCGACTAGGCTGGGCCTCCCGCACCATGAGGAGTATGTCCCGATGTCCGTCCCCACCATCGCCGTGTTCGTCGGCAGCCTGCGCAAGGACTCGTGCAACCGCAAGCTGGCCCATGCGCTGGAGAAGATCGCCGGTGATCGCGCACGCTTCCAGTACGTGCAGATCGGCGACCTGCCGTTGTATGACCAGGACTTCGACGCGCAGTACCCGGCGCAGGGTACCCGACTGAAGGACCAGGTGCGCGCCGCCAACGCGGTGCTGTTCGTCACCCCCGAATACAACCGGTCGGTGCCGGGCGTGCTCAAGAACGCCATCGATATCGGCTCGCGTCCCTACGGTGACAGTGCGTTTGCCGGCAAGCCGGCGGCGGTGATCGGCGCCTCCATCGGCCAGATCGGTACCGCCGTGGCCCAGCAGCACCTGCGCAACACCCTGGCCTTCCTGGACATGCATGTGCTTGGGCAGCCCGAGGCGTTCATCCACTTCAAGGAGGGCCTGATCGATGCCGACGGCACGATCCACAACGAGGGCACGCAGAAGTTCCTGCAGGGCTACGTGGACCGGTTCCTGGCGCTGATCGCGGTGCACGTCAAGGGCGATTGACGCCTGCGGGGTCGGAGTTCCCTGCGTCGCAGAGGGATCCGACCCCAACCACGCCCCGGGGTCGGATCCTGACGCGCAGCGACGGGCTCCGACCCGTGGCGCCTGATCTGCGATAATGCTCCGCTCGGGTGCCGCAATGGCGCCTGTCGCAGGCAGTGCGACGCCCCCACGCCAGTCTGGCCAGGCGCCGGCGGATATCCCCCGTTTCTCCACGGCTTATCCACAGGCTTGTCCATGGTCGCCGGGGTCGGCGCATGCCTACACTCGTCTGGCCCACTTTTGCAGGAAACACCGCAGCATGTCCGCTCGTCCCGGCTTCCGTTCCAACCGCAGAGAGCGCGGTGATGGCTTCGATCGCGATCGCGACGAGTCGCGCATCGACCAGTTGCGGGTACCGCCGCATTCGGTGGAAGCCGAGCAGGCGGTGCTGGGGGGGCTGATGCTGGCGCCCGAAGCGTATGACCGCGTCAATGACCAGCTGACCGAAGGCGACTTCTACCGTCGCGACCACCAGATGATCTATCGGGCGATCCGCGAGCTCTCCGAGCGCGAGCGTCCGTTCGATGCGGTGACCCTGGGCGAGTGGTTCGAGTCGCAGGGCAAGATGGAACTGGTGGGCGACGGCGCCTACCTGATCGAACTGGCCAGTACCACGCCGTCGGCTGCCAACATCGTGGCCTACGCCGAGATCGTGCGTGACAAGGCAGTGTTGCGCCAGCTGATCCAGGTGGGCACCGACATCGTCAACGACGGTTTCCAGCCCGAAGGCCGCGACAGCAGCGAGCTGCTGGCCTCGGCGGAAAAGAGCGTGTTCGCCATTGCCGAACAGGGCGCACGTGGTCGCACCGATTTCGTGGCCATGCCCGGTGCGCTGAAGGATGCATTCGAGGAGCTGCGCAACCGCTTCGAGAACGGCGGCAACATCACCGGCCTGCCGACCGGGTACACCGATTTCGATGCGATGACCGCCGGCCTGCAGCCGACCGATCTGATCATCCTCGCCGCGCGCCCGGCCATGGGCAAGACCACCTTCGCGCTGAACATCGCCGAGTACGCGGCGATCAAGTCGAAGAAGGGCGTGGCGGTGTTCTCGATGGAAATGTCGGCATCGCAGCTGGCGATGCGCCTGATTTCCTCCAATGGCCGCATCAACGCGCAGCGCCTGCGTACCGGCCAGCTGGAAGACGAGGACTGGAGCCGCGTCACCAGCGCGATCAAGATGCTGAAGGAAACCAAGATCTTCATCGACGATACGCCGGGCGTGTCGCCGGAAGTGCTGCGCTCCAAGTGCCGCCGCCTCAAGCGCGAGCATGACCTCGGCCTGATCGTGATCGACTACCTGCAGCTGATGAGCGTACCCGGCAACAGCGAAAACCGCGCGACCGAAATCTCGGAGATCTCGCGTTCGTTGAAGGGCCTGGCCAAGGAATTGAATGTGCCGGTGATCGCGCTGTCACAGCTCAACCGCTCGCTGGAAACGCGTACCGACAAGCGCCCGGTGATGGCCGACCTTCGCGAGTCGGGCGCAATCGAGCAGGACGCGGACATGATCGTGTTCATCTACCGCGACGACTACTACAACAAGGAAAACTCGCCGGACAAGGGCCTGGCCGAGATCATCATCGGCAAGCACCGTGGTGGCCCGACCGGCTCGTGCAAGCTGAAGTTCTTCGGCGAGTACACCCGCTTCGACAACCTGGCCCACGATTCGGTCGGCTCGTTCGAATAACGGCCATGCCGGCCGCTGGCCGGCAATCGCCTTCCGGACGGTAAACCATTCGGAACGCAAGGATTCCGCATGTGGCGTGTAAATGACATGTAACGCGCCGCTTCTACGATTCCGCCGCTGCTGCCCTTCGACGCCGCCCTTCGGCGTCCAGCGTGCCCAAGGAATCCACCTCCATGTCGTCCCACGCTTCGCTTCGCCGCAATCTGCTGGCCCTGCTGGTCTGTGCTTCGCTGCCGTCGCTCGCTGCCGCTGAAACCGCCCCCGACGCACCGTCGGCGACCACCCTCGATTCGATCTCGGTGATCGGCCGCGGTGAAGCCCGCCAGGTGCAGCGCGTGACCGCCGAGGACATGAAGATCCTGCCGCCCGGTGCGAACCCACTGAAGCTGCTGGCCAGCAAGCCGGGCGTTCACTTCGAGTCGGCCGATGCCACCGGCGCCTACGAATGGTCCACCACCATCAGCCTGCGTGGCTTCAACCAGAGCCGCCTGGGCTACACGCTCGATGGCATCCCGCTGGGCAACATGGCCTATGGCAACAGCAACGGCCTGCACATCAGCCGTGCCGTGATCAGCGAGAACCTGGGCGGAGCCGAAGTGTCCACCGGCATCGGCGCGCTGGGTACGCCGTCCACCAGCAACCTCGGTGGCGTGTTCCAGTTCTATTCGATCGATCCGTCCACCGAGTACGGCGTGGTGCTGGCGCAGGGCTTCGGCAGCGACAGCGCGCGGCGCAGCTATGCGCGCCTGGAGACCGGTGAGCACCAGGGCTTTGCGGCCTATCTGTCCGGCGTGTACTCCGAAGGCGACAAGTGGAAGGGCAAGGGCTCGCAGGAGCTGAAACAGTTCAACGGCAAGGCCACCTACAATTTCGCAACGGACAGCAGGATCACCGCGCTGTTCAACGCCTCGCGCCGCGTCGAGGCGGACTACCAGGACCTGTCGCTGGAGATGATCGATCGCCTTGGCTGGGACTGGGACAACTACGCGCCAGACTGGGATCGTGCCGTCGCCGCCGCGCGCGGCAGGTTCACGGGCGGCGTCAACAGCCCCTGGGATGCGTACTACTCCGGCCACGGCCTGCGCAACGATGACCTGTCCAGCATCGCCGGCGATTTCGGCCTGAACGAGTCGATGCGGCTGAAGGTCAACGTCTACAACCACAGCAACCGTGGCCAGGGCCACTGGTTCAGCCCGTCCAATCCGTCCAACCCGGGCACCGGTCGCGAGATTCCGATCTCGATCCGCACCACCGAGTACGCGATCGACCGTACCGGCGTGACCTCGGCGTTCACCTGGAACGTCGGCGGCCACGACCTGGAAGCCGGCCTCTGGTACGAGGACAACGGCCACAGCGTGCAGCGCAACTTCTACTACATCGACGGCCCGGTCACCGACGACTTCTTCCTGCGCAACCCGGACCAGCGCGTGTGGCACCAGCGCTACACCACCATTACCCGCCAGTTCTACGTGCAGGACCGCTTCCGCCTGTTCGATGACCGGCTGACCATCGACATCGGTGCAAAGTCGCCGCACACCCGCACCCGCGTGCGCACGCCACTGGGCAGCTATGCCAACAACAGCAGCCTGACTTCGAAGAAGGGCCTGCTGCCTCAGGCGGGTTTCAACTTCAAGCTCAACGAAGGCAACGAGATCTTCGGTTCGTTCGCCAGGAACATCGCCGCCTACGCGTTGGGCGTGGGCAGCCCGTTCAACGTGCCGCAGGCGGCGTTCGATGCCAGCGCGCAGGACTTGAAGCCGGAACAGTCACGCACCCTGGAACTGGGCTGGCGCGGCTACGGGAAGGGCTATGAAGCCTCGGTTGCGGTGTACGACGTCAAGTTCGACAACCGCCTGCTGGCGATCGCCCAGTGCGTGGGCATCCTCGGCTGCCCGGCGCTGTTCTCCAACGTCGGTTCGGTGACCAGCCGCGGCGCCGAGGCGACACTGCAGCTGAAGCCGATGCAGGACCTGGCCTGGTCCAACGCGCTGTCCTGGAATGACAGCGCCTACGACAACGACTACGTGAACAATGGCGTGGTGCCGACCCGCGGCAAGAAGACCGTCGACACCCCCGAATGGATGTTCGCCAGCACCCTGGCCTGGACCCCGGGCCCCTGGGACATGCGCCTGTCGGCCAACCACGTCGGCAAGCGCTACGTGACCTATACCAACGACGAGTCGGTGCCGAGCTACTGGCTGGTCAATGCCTCCGTGGCCTATGACTTCGGCGCGCTGGGCCCGGCGCAGAACCTGACCATGGCGCTGAACCTGACCAACCTGACCGACAAGCGCTACCTGTCTTCGATCAACACCAACGGCACCTACGCCGCCGACCCGACCCGCAGCCTGGCGACCATGCAGGTCGGCGCGCCGCGCCAGGTGATGGCCACCGCCACCGTGCGCTTCTGATGCGCGGGCCTGTGGATCCGGAACGCCGTCGTCGCCTGCTGCGCATGGCGTGGCAGGGCACGGGGGCGGCGATCGCGCTGGCGGCGATGCCGGGGCGGGCCACGGCCGGCCCACGGCCGCGGCTGGGGCGTGATCCGTTCACCCTTGGTGTCGCCGCCGGTGATCCGGATCCACAGGGGGCCGTGTTGTGGACGCGGCTGGCGCCGGACCCGCTCAACGGCGGCGGCATGCCGTCGCGGGCGGTGCCGGTGCGCTGGTTCGTGGCCGAAGACGCCGGCATGCGCCGGCTGGTACAGCGGGGCGTCGCTGCCGCGGTGCCGGAGCTGGCCCATTCGGTGCACGTGGAGGTCAATGGCCTGCGCCCGGGCCGCGACTACTACTACCGCTTCGCCTGCGATGGCGATGAGGAAAGCGCGGTCGGCCACTTCCGCACCGCGTCGCTACCGGACACGCAGCTGCAGCAGCTGCGGCTGGCCCTGTGCACCTGCCAGGCCTGGAACAGTGGCTACTATCCGGTGCTGCGCGATATCGCACGGAGCGATGTCGACCTCGTGCTGCATGCCGGCGACTACCTGTATGAATACAGCCCGCTGCAGAACGTGCGTGGCACCATGCTGGACGCGGCGCGTTTCAGTGGCGAGACGGTGAGCCTGGAGCGCTACCGTGACCAGTACGCGCTGTACAAGCTCGACCCGGATCTGCAGGCGGCCCATGCCGCACACGCCTTCGCGGTGATCTGGGACGATCACGAGGTGCAGAACGACTACTCGGGCATCCATCCGGAGAAGCCCGGCGTGTCGATCGAGGACTTCATCGTTCGCCGCGCGGTGGCCTACCGCGCGTTCTACGAACACCTGCCGATGCGCAGCACGCCTGCGGGCAATGGCGGCCTGCGCGTGCACCGGCGCCTGCGTTACGGCGATCTGGCACAGCTGACCCTGCTCGACTGCCGCCAGTTCCGCCCGGCCAATCCCTGCGGTGTGGGCGAGTCACCGCGCTGCGAAGCGGCGCTGGATCCGCGCATGAGCATGCTCGGCACGGGGCAGGAAGCGTGGTTCACGCAGTCGATGGCCGCCGCGCAGGGCACGCGCTGGAACGTGGTGGTGCAGCAGCTGCTTATGTCGCAGCTGCGGCTGGACGGCGGCACGCCACGCGAGCGCTTCTGGAACGACGCCTGGGATGGCTATCCCGCCGCACGCAGGCGTCTGCTGCAGGCGATGCAGGCAGGCGGGCAGGGCAACGCCATCGTGCTGGGCGGCGACTGGCATTCCACCTTCGTCAACGACCTGAAGCTGGATTTCGACGCGGCCAGCGCGCCGGTCGTGGCCACCGAATTCATCGCCCCGGCGATCAGCAGTGGCGGCGACGACACGCCGTACGGGCCGTACTACGGGCCATCGATTCCGCAGAACCCGCATATCCGCTATTTCGACGGCGACCGCCGCGGCTGGTGGAAGCTGCAGCTGAACCGGCAGACCGTGGACGCCGAGCTGCGCTTCGCCGACAGCGTGCTGCGCCCGGATGCCGCAGTGCGTACCGCGGCGCGATTCCAGGTGGCCCATGGCCGCCCGGGCGCGGTGCAGCTCCTGTAGAGCCGAGCCTGCGCTCGGCTGTCGCGCGCAGCGCGGGTTTTCTGTGATCGCAACGAAGAGCAGCCGAGCGCGGGCTCGGCTCTACAACGACGGCCCTGCACCGGATTTCATCGCCCCCAGCCCGGGTTTCGTCGCAAACCGTTTGCCGGCGGCGAGGGCGGGGCGCCAAGGTGTCCGCAGGCGGCAGGGTGCCGCCCCAAGGAGACCGTGATGAAGACCCTGTTCGCGCTCGGTGTGTGGTGCCTGCTGTTCGTGCTGTGCTGGCCGCTGGCGATCCTCGCCCTGATCGCCTGGCCGCTCGTGTGGCTGCTGAGCCTGCCGTTCCGCCTGGTCGGCATCACCTTCTCGGCGTTGTTCGCCTTCCTGCGCGCGCTGTTCATGCTGCCGGCGCGGTTGCTTGGCGGCCGGGCGGTTCCCGCATGAGGAGGGTGCTGCTGGCCGGTCTGGTCCTGTTGCCAGGCCCGGTGCTGGCCGCACCCCCGGCACCCCCGTCGGCGTGGCTGGAGCGCGAGCAGAGCGCTGCGGCTGACGAAGCCAATGCAGCGGCGGTCCCTGCGCCGAAAGCCGAGGTGCGCTGCCGGGTGGTCAAGCAATGGAAGGCCGGCGATACGGTGGTACAGCACAAGGTCTGTGAGGATCCACCGAAGAAGCCGGCTGGAAAGGTGTAGCGCCGAGCCCATGCTCGGCGGCCTTTGCAGGGCAGCCGAGCGTGGGCTCGGCGCTACAGGGAAACGGGCAACAAAAAACCCCGCCGAAGCGGGGTTTTTCGTCTGCAGGTGAGTGTCGACCAACGGTCGGCACCTACCATGATGCCGATCAGTTCGCCTTGTGGATGGCGCGCTTGCTGACCGCCATCGCCGCGTCGTGGACTACTTCCGACAGCGACGGGTGGGCGTGGCAGATGCGGGCCAGGTCATCGGCCGAACCGCTGAACTCCATGGTCAGCACGCCTTCGTGCACCAGCTCGGAGACGTTGGCGCCGACCAGGTGCATGCCGAGGATGCGATCGGTTTCGGCATGGGCCAGGATCTTCACGAAGCCTGCCGGCTCGATCATCGCCACGGCACGGCCGTTGGCGGCGAACGGGAAGCTGCCGGCCTTGTACGGAATGCCTTCGGCCTTCAGCTGCGCTTCGGTCTTGCCGACCCAGGCCAGTTCCGGTTCGGTGTAGATGACCCACGGGATGGTGTCGAAGTTGACGTGGCCCGGCAGGCCGGCGATCAGCTCTGCCACCGCGATGCCTTCCTCGAAGCCCTTGTGCGCCAGCATCGGGCCGCGCACGCAGTCGCCGACTGCCCACACACCGTTGACGCCGGTGTGGCAGTGCGCATCGACTTCGATCTGGCCGCGCTCGTTGATCTTGACGCCGGTGCCTTCGGCCAGCAGGCCCTTGGTGGCGGCGCGACGGCCAACGGCCACCAGCAGCTTGTCCACGGTCAGGGTCTTTTCGCCTTCCGCGTCGGTGTAGGTGACGATGACTTCCTTCTTCTTGCCCTTGCCGGTGATCTCGGTCTTGGACACCTTGGCATTGAGCTTGATGTCCAGGCCCTGCTTCTTGAATTCCTTGGCAGCCGCCTTGGCCACTTCGGCATCGGCAGCCGCCAGGAACTCCGGCATGGCTTCCAGGATGGTGACTTCAGCGCCCAGGCGCTTCCACACGCTGCCCAGTTCCAGGCCGATCACGCCGGCGCCGATCACGGCCAGGCGGTTCGGCACTTCGGTGAAGTCCAGGCCGCCAACGTTGTCGACGATGGTCTCGCCGTCGAACTTGGCGAACGGCAGTTCGATCGAATCCGAACCGGCCGCGATGATGACGTTGGTGCCCTTCAGCTCGACGATGGAACCGTCATGCTGGGTGACCTTGACCACGTTGCCCGGCTGCAGTTCACCGAAGCCGTAGTAGGCGGCGACCTTGTTGGCCTTGAACAGCATGCCGATGCCGCCGGTGAACTGCTTGACGATCTTGTCCTTGCGGCCAACCATCGCCTCGACGTCGATCTTGGCATCCTTGAAGCTGATGCCGTGGTCGCCAAAGATGTGGCCCATGTTCCAGAACTGGCGCGAGGAATCCAGCAGCGCCTTGGACGGGATGCAGCCCACGCGCAGGCAGGTGCCGCCGAGGGCCGGCTTGCCGTCCTTGCCCAGCGCTGCATCGATGCAGGCGGTCTTCAGGCCCAGCTGGGCCGCGCGGATGGCAGCGTGGTAACCGGCCGGGCCGGCACCGATGACGACGACGTCGAATTGTTCAGCCATTGAATTATTCCTTGATGCATTACCAGAACCCCTCCGCGCAGGCGCGGAGGGGCGGGAGGTGTCTTACAGGCCGAACAGCATGCGGCCCGGGTTTTCCAGCTGGTTCTTGATGTCCACCAGGAACTGCACCGAGTCCTTGCCGTCGATGATGCGGTGGTCGTAGGACAGCGCCAGGTACATCATCGGCGCGATCACGACCTGGCCGTTCTGGGCGATCGGACGCTCCTTGATGGCGTGCATGCCCAGGATGGCGCTCTGCGGCGGGTTGATGATCGGGGTCGACAGCAGCGAACCGAAGGTGCCGCCGTTGGTCACGGTGAAGGTGCCGCCCTGCAGTTCTTCCAGGCCCAGCTTGCCGTCACGGGCCTTCTTGGCGTAGTCGGCGATGGTCTTCTCGATGTCGGCGAACGACATGCGCTCGACGTTGCGCAGCACCGGCGTGACCAGGCCCTTCTCGGTCGAGACGGCGATCGAGATGTCCGAGTAGCCGTGATAGATGATGTCGTCGCCGTCGATCGAGGCGTTGACCAGCGGGAAGCGCTGCAGCGCGTTGGCGGCGGCCTTCACGAAGAAGCTCATGAAGCCCAGCTTGATGCCGTGTGCCTTGACGAACTCGTCCTGCAGTTCCTTGCGCGCCGCCGACACCTTGGACAGGTCGACTTCGTTGAAGGTGGTCAGCATCGCGGTGGAGTTCTTCGACTCCATCAGGCGCTCGGCGATGCGCTTGCGGATGCGGGTCATCGGCACGCGCTCTTCCGGGCGTGCGCCACCGGCCTTGCCGGCGCCGCCGTTGCGGGCGAAGTTGACGATGTCTTCCTTGGTGACCGCGCCGCGACGGCCGGTGCCGTCGACATCGGCCGGGTTCACGCCTTCAGTGATGGCGGTGAAGCGGGCGCCCGGCGGCAGCGCATCGGCGGCCGACTTGGCGGCCGGGGCCGGCGCAGCGGCAGCGGCCGGAGCCGGAGCGGCGGCGGCCGGAGCAGCGGCCGGAGCGGCCTCGGCGGTCGGTGCCGGAGCAGCTGCAACGGCGCCTTCCTCGATGATCGCCACGACCTGGCTGGAGGTCACGGTCGAGCCTTCGGCGAACTTGATTTCCTTCAGCACGCCGTCGACCGGCGACGGCACTTCCAGGACGACCTTGTCGGTTTCCAGGTCAAGCAGGTTTTCGTCGCGCTTGACGGCGTCGCCCACCTTCTTGTGCCAGGTGGCGATGGTGCCGTCGGCGACGGATTCGGGCAGTACCGGGGCTTTGACTTCGGTGGCCATTGCGGGAGCTTCCTGGTTTGTCTTCTAAATAGGGGGAGGATTATTCAGCGAACGTGTCGTTGAACGGGTTGACCAGTGCGTCGGCGATCAGCTGCTGCTGCTCGCGGACGTGGTCAGCCATGTGACCGGCAGCCGGCGAGGCCGAACGTGCGCGACCGGCGTAGTGCAGGTTCTGGCCATCGGCCAGGCAGAACTGCAGGTGGTGGCGGATCTGGTACCACGCGCCCTGGTTCTGCGGTTCTTCCTGCGTCCACACCACGTCGGTAGCCTTGCCGTACTTCTTCAGTTCGGCCGCCAGCAGCGCACGCGGGAACGGATACAACTGCTCCACGCGGATGATCGCCACGTCGTCCTGGCCACGCTTGATCTGGTCCTCCAGCAGGTCGTAATAGACCTTGCCCGAGCACAGCACCACGCGCTTGACCTTCTTGGCGTCTGCGTTGGCGTCGCCGATCAGGTGCTGGAACTCGCCGTTGGCCAGCTCGTCCAGGGTCGACACGGCCAGCTTGTGGCGCAGCAGCGACTTCGGCGACATCACCACCAGCGGCTTGCGGGTGGTCATGTGCAGCTGGCGACGCAGCATGTGGAAGGCCTGGGCCGGGGTCGACGGCACGACCACCAGCATGTTCTCCAGCGCGCACAGCTGCAGGAAGCGCTCCAGGCGCGCCGAGCTGTGTTCCGGGCCTTGCCCTTCATAGCCATGCGGCAGCAGCAGGGTCAGGCCGGAAATGCGGCCCCACTTGGCTTCACCGGCGGCGATGAACTGGTCGATCACCACCTGGGCACCGTTGGCGAAGTCGCCGAACTGGCCTTCCCAGATGCACAGCGTGTTCGGATCGGTGGTGGAGAAGCCGTACTCGTAGGCCATCACCGCTTCTTCGCTCAGCAGCGAATCGATGACGGTGGCCTTCTCCGGCGAATCCACCAGCTGCCGCAGCGGCATGTAGTAGTTGTCGGTCTTCTGGTCGTGCAGGATCGCGTGGCGATGCGTGAACGTACCGCGGCCCACGTCCTGGCCGACCAGGCGCAGTGCATGGCCTTCGTCGAGCAGGGTGGCGTAGGCCAGGTTCTCGGCAAAGCCCCAGTCGCCCGGGATCTCGCCGGCGGCCATCTTGCGGCGGTCGTCGTAGACCTTGGCCACGCGCGAGTGCAGCTGCACTTCATCGGGAATGGTGTTGATCAGCTTGGCCAGCTCGACCAGCTTGTTCTTCTCGACCTTGGTCGAGACCGGGTCGGACAGCTTGCCTTCCAGCAGCTTCGGCCAATCGACGAACAGCGGGCTGCTCGGCGGGGTCTTCTCGACCTTGGCCAGCTCGGTGGTCACTTCACCGGCGTCCAGCTTCTCGCGGTAGGCATCGACCATCGCCTTGCCGGCGCCGGCGGCGATCACGCCCGCCTTTTCCAGCTGCTCGGCGTACATCTCGCGGGTGGTCGGGTGCTTGCGGATCACCTGGTACATCAGCGGCTGGGTGATCGCCGGTTCGTCGGCCTCGTTGTGGCCCCAGCGGCGGTAGCACATCAGGTCGATGACCACGTCCTTGGCAAACGTCTGGCGGAACTCGAAGGCCAGCTGTGCGGCGAACACCACTGCTTCCGGATCATCGCCGTTCACGTGCAGGACCGGCGCGGCGATCATCTTCGCCACGTCGGTGGCATAGCGCGTGGAACGCGTATCCAGCGGGTTGGAGGTGGTGAAGCCGACCTGGTTGTTGACCACGATGTGCACGGTGCCGCCGACGGCGAAGCCGCGGGCCTGCGACATCTGGAACAGTTCCATGACCACGCCCTGGCCGGAGAAGGCCGCGTCGCCGTGGATCAGGATCGGCATGACCTGCTTGCGCGCGGTGTCCTTGCGGCGCTCCTGGCGCGAACGCACGGAACCGGCCACGACCGGGTCGGCGATTTCCAGGTGCGACGGGTTGAACGCCAGCGCCAGGTGCACCGGGCCGCCATCGGTGGCGACGTCGGCGGAGAAGCCCATGTGGTACTTCACGTCGCCGGCCGAGGCGTGCTCGTCGTGCTCGAACTTGCCTTCGAACTCGTCGAACAGCTTGCGCGGGTTCTTGCCCAGGGTGTTGACCAGCACGTTCAGGCGGCCACGGTGGGCCATGCCGATCACCACATCCTTGACGCCATCCTTGCCGGCGTTGCGGATGATGGTGTCCATCATCGGGATCAGCGAATCGCCGCCTTCCAGCGAGAACCGCTTCTGGCCGACGTACTTGGTGTGCAGGTAGCGCTCCAGGCCTTCGGCCGCAGTCAGGCGCTCCAGGGTGCGGCGCTGGGTGTCAGCGTCCAGCTGGTAGTTGCCACCGGCGGCTTCCAGCTTCTTGTAGATCCACTGGCGCTGCTCGACCTCGGAGATGTGCATGAACTCCGCACCGATCGAGCCGGTGTAGGTCGCCTTCAGGCGTGCCAGCAGGTCGCGCAGCTTCATGCGCGGCTGGCCGCCGACGCCGCCAGTGCTGAACTCGCTGTTGAGGTCGGCATCGGACAGGCTGTGGAACGGCAGGCCCAGATCCGGGGTGTTGACCGGTGCGGCCAGGCCCAGCGGATCGAGGCGGGCGTCCAGGTGGCCGCGCGAACGGTAGGCGGTGATCAGACGACCGACATTGCGCTCGCGCTCGTCGCCTGCACCGTTACCGGTACCGGCCTTCAGCGCATCCTTGGCCGCGTCCGCAATGTGGGAGATGACGGCCGAGTGCGGAATGTCACCTGCTTCGCGGCCCTTGAAGCCGTCGAAGTAGGTTTTCCATTTGGGATCGACACTATCCGGGGAGACCAGGTACTGCTCGTACAGGTCCTCGACATAGGAGGCGTTGCCGCCGGCGAGTTGCGAAGATTGCGCAAACTGCTTCAGTTGATTGTCCACGATGGAGGGTGTTGATTCGCTTTGTGGGGTATGGCTTCAGAAGGACCCGGCAGGAAGATGAATAGCCCTGCGCGGGCGCGTTCAAACAGCCAAATTGTACCCCCAACCGGACACGAAGGGGCACCACCACAGGTATCCCGCGTCCGCCGGTGCCGGTTCCAGACAGGTTCGGTCGGCTGTGCCGACTCAGATGCCGAGCGCACGCAGTTCGCTGCAGACGCGCGAACGGTCCCAGACACGCTGCAATTGCTGCTCGAACGGCTGCGAACGTGCTGGCAGCGCGATGCCGGCCTCGCCGTCGAGGCGATGGCCGATCAGACGAAAGTAGAAGTCGCCCGCATCGTTGAGCAGGCAGGCCGAGGCCAGCGCGCGGTCGACCGGATCGCTGACCTCGCGGAACTGGATCACGCTGGGCAGGCGCTGGGCCAGCGCCAGCAGCGGCGACCCGACAGACGCGATCGCGGCGGCGTCGTGCACGATCACCCGCAGCTGCTTGTCGTGGCGGGCGGTGACGAAGCGGCGCAGGGCGGACTGTACCGGGGGGGCGTCGAGCAGCCCCGGGTCCAGTTGGCGGCTGTGCAGCCACAGCTGGCGACGCGCGCGGTGGATGATGGCCGTGGTGATCGCCACCGCCTCGGCGCGGCTGTCGATGGCGCTGGCCTCGCCCAGCCGGCGGCGCATCTGCTGGTGTCCGATGCCGGCTTCCTCGAACACCTCGCCCTCGGGCAGGAAGCCCTGGCGTGCATAGAAATCGCGCGCGGGCAGCTGGGCGTGCAGGTGCAGTTCGGCCAGGCCGAGCCGGCGCCCGGCCTCGACCAGGGCCTCCAGCAGGGCCTCGCCGACCCCGTTGCTGCGATGGGTGGCCAGCACGGCCATGCGGCCGATGCGGCCGTCCGGAGCCAGCCTGCCGGTGCCGACCGGCTGGCCGTCACTGTCCAGCGCCAGCACATGGGCACTGACCGGGTCCAGCGCATCGCGTTCCAGCTCGGCGGCGATGCCCTGTTCCTGCACGAACACGCGTTGGCGCACGTCGTGGATGGCAACGTGGGCGTCGGCGTGGCTGACCTGCTGGACCCGGATCATGACGATGGCTCAGGCCCGGCCGGTGCTGTCGTCTTCGTCGTCGTCCTCGAAGTTGACGATGACCTCGATACCGTCGTCGTGCACGGTCACGGAGTGGACATCGTCGGACACCGCGTCGGCGTCGATCGCCTCGACGCGGTCGCGGCCTTCGACGACCTCGCCGAGCACCACGGCATCCTCGCTGTCTTCCTCGTCTTCGGCCTCGTACACCTCATTCGGGTCGATCAGCTGGAACACACCCCCGACCAGCAGCTGCTGGACCACGGCACGGCCCTTGTCGGACAGGCCGCGATAGGCGGCGGCGGCGAGCTGCTCGGCGCCGGCCAGGCGCTGCGCGTCCTTCACCGGCAGCGCGAAGTCCTGGCCGCTGACATACAGGCTGGCGCCACGCTTGGCCCGGCGCCAGGCCAGGCGGGCCCACGGGTGGCGCTGCAGCAGCATGCCCGAGGCCAGGGCCTGGACCACTTCCTCCGGGGCCGGCGCGGCCTGGTGGGCCATCACTTCGCCCGCTGCACGGTAGGTGGTGATGAAACGGCCGAACCAGTCGCCCAGCTTGTCCGGGTCGTTCATGCGGATGGCGTTGAGGGCGGTGATCACCCGCGCCATCGCCACCGTGTCGATTTCGTTCGGGTCGGCCGGCACCTTCAGGTCGGCATCCTGGTAGCGGATGTTCTCATCGGCATCGGCGATCAGGGTGTCCAGATAGTCGCTGATCAGCTCGGCAGAAGACGGCGCACGCATGCCGAACGAGAAGGTCAGGCAGGGGTCTTCGGCGACGCCGTGGTGCGGCACGTTCGGCGGCAGGTACAGCATGTCGCCCGGCGCCAGCACCCAGTCGTGGGTGGGCTTGAACACCTTCAGCAGTTTCAGCTCCACGTCCGGGCGGAAGCCCAGCGGCGGCTGCCTGCCCTTGATCGATTCGCTGGCATCGATCTGCCAGCGGCGGTGGCCGTGGGCCTGCAGCAGGAACACGTCGTACTGGTCGACATGGGCGCCGACCGAGCCGCCGGTGGCGGCGAAGCTGATCATCACGTCATCCATGCGCCAGCGCGGCAGGAAGCTGAAGTGCTCGATCAGGGCGCGCACGTCCGGGTCCCACTTGTCCACGTCCTGCACCAGCAGGGTCCAGTCGTGGTCGGGCAGGGCGGGGAACACGTCTTCCTGGAACGGGCCGGTGCGCACGCGCCAGCCGTCCTGGGCCTTGTCGTGCTCGATCAGGCGCGCCAGCACACCTTCCTCGCAGGCCAGCCCGGCCAGGTCTTCCGGCTGTACCGGGGTCTGGAAATCCGGGAAGGCATTGCGGATCAGCAGCGGGCGCTTCTGCCAGAAGTCGCGCAGGAAGGTGGCCGGCGCCATGCCCAGCGGCTGGCCGGGGCGGGCGGTGACTTCGATGAGGGGGGCGGAGGACTTGCGGGCGGCCATGGGGGAATCCTTGCAGCGGAAAGCGGGAGGGGCGGCGCAGCGGGCCGCCTGAGATCTCCATTGTCCGCCGTTCGCCGGGATTGCGCACGTGCGCGGGTTTGTCGCGGGGTGTCCGGCCAACGGCGGAGCCCCTCGTGGCGGGGTGGTTGGTCGCGCAAAGCGCTGGCTTCATGGGCTGGGCCGGGCGGGGTGGGTTCGCGGGACACGCCGTGAACCCGTCCCTGGGGGCTCGATGGCGCCATCCATGGCGCCAACGGTCCCGCGAACCCACCCCGCCCGGCCCCTGACAGTTTCCTGCGCGGCCCGCCACGGAATGGAAAGAAGAAGATCAAAGGCAACAGCGGGTCGCGCGCTGCGCTTGCTCATCCCAAAACAAAAGAGGGACGCGGCGAAGCCGCGTCCCTCTTTCAAATTCCGTCCCGACAACCCAATGCTCTTCGATCCGTCACCGGGAATCTGCCAAAGGTGGGGCGGGAGGGGCCAGCGGGACCGTTGGCGCCATGGATGGCGCCATCGAGCCCCCATGGATGGGTTCACGGCGTGTCCCGCTGGCCCCTCCCGCCCCACCCAGCTAGCAGCAATCCAGAGCCGCTCTTGACGTTGATGTTGCCGTTGCCTGCCGCAGGCAGCGCCCGCGGCCGCCGCCGCAAGCAAACCCCTTAAATCTTCTTCGCCAGCGACTCAGCCAGGCCGGTGTAGCTGCCCGGGGTCATCTCCAGCAGGCGCTGCTTCGCATCCGCCGGCAGCTCCAGCCCCTGCACGAACGCACGCATCGACTCGGCGGTGATGCCCTGGCCGCGGGTCAGCGCCTTCAGCTGCTCGTACGGGTTCGGCAGGCCGTGGCGGCGCATCACCGTCTGCACGGCCTCGGCCAGCACTTCCCAGGCCGCGTCCAGATCGGCATCCAGGCGCTGCGGGTTCACTTCCAGCTTGCCCAGGCCCTTGGCCAGCGAATCCAGTGCCACCTGGCTGTGGCCGAACGCGGTGCCCAGCGCACGCAGCACGGTGGAATCGGTCAGGTCACGCTGCCAGCGGCTGATCGGCAGCTTCGCGCTGAAGTGCTCGAACAGCGCGTTGGCGATGCCGAAGTTGCCTTCCGCATTCTCGAAATCGATCGGGTTGACCTTGTGCGGCATCGTCGACGAACCAACTTCGCCTTCCTTCAGGCGCTGCTTGAAGTAGCCCAGCGAAACGTAGCCCCAGATGTCACGGGCCAGGTCGATCAGGATGATGTTGGCGCGGCGTGCGGCATCACCGATCTCGGCGATGTTGTCGTGCGGCTCGATCTGCGTGGTGTACGGGTTGAACACCAGGCCCAGGCCGGTCACGAAGCGCTCGGCGAAGGCTGGCCAGTCCACGTCCGGGTAGCTGGCGATGTGGGCGTTGTAGTTGCCCACCGCGCCGTTGATCTTGCCGGTCAGTTCGACCGCGGCAATCTGCCGGCGCTGGCGCTCCAGGCGCGCGACCACGTTGGCCAGTTCCTTGCCCAGGGTGGTCGGCGAGGCGGTCTGGCCGTGGGTGCGCGACAGCATCGGCTGGCCAGCCTCGGCGTGGGCCAGGGTGCGCAGGGTGCTGGCGATGCCGTCCAGGGTCGGCAACAGCACCTCGCGGCGCGCCTGTTCCAGCATCAGGCCGTAGCTGAGGTTGTTGATGTCTTCGCTGGTGCAGGCGAAATGCACGAATTCCAGCGCCGGCGCCAGCTCGGCGTCGTCCTTCAGCTGTTCCTTGATGAAGTACTCCACCGCCTTGACGTCATGGTTGGTGGTGCGCTCGATCTCCTTCACGCGCGCGGCCTGGGCCGGGCTGAAGCTGGCGGCCAGCGCGCGCAGGCGGGCGATGGCAGCGTCGGAGAACGGGGCCAGTTCGACGATGCCCGGCTCGGCGGCCAGGGCCAGCAGCCATTCCACCTCGACCGTGATGCGGGCCTTGATCAGGCCGTACTCGGAGAAGATCGGGCGCAGGGCGTCGACCTTGCCGGCATAGCGGCCATCGAGCGGGGACAGGGCGAGCAGGGCGGAATCGGACATGTCGGCAGGGCTGGGACGAGCGGAGGGGCCGATATTCTACGACGTGCCGGTCAGGTAGTGCCGGCCGCTGGCCGGCAACCACGCCCGGCCCACGCCGCCATGGCTTGCCGGCCAGCGGCCGGCACTACCCTTGCGCACGCACAACGGCCCTGCGGACGGAACGATCTGGCCCGTCCTCGTCATCCCACGCTGCGGGCAAGGGAGTATCGTTGGCGCAGCCGCCAGCCCGGGAAGCGACACCCTGCCAGCCGCCGCTTCCCTTTCCCCAACTGAAGTAGTGCGGAGTTGATGCAATGAGCAGAGCTGCAAGCAAGGGTTTCAGAATCGAACACGACAGCATGGGCGAGCTGCAGGTGCCTGCCGACGCCCTGTGGGGCGCGCAGACCCAGCGTGCCGTGCAGAATTTCCCGGTGTCGGGCCAGCGCATGCCGCGCGGTTTCATCCGTGCCCTGGGCCTGGTCAAGGGCGCTGCCGCCGGCGTCAACGCCGAGCTGGGCCATCTGCCCAAGAGCGTGGCCAAGGCCATCCAGACCGCTGCCGCCGAAGTGGCCGCCGGCACCTGGGACGCGCAGTTCCCGATCGACGTCTACCAGACCGGTTCTGGCACGTCCTCGAACATGAATGCCAACGAGGTCATCGCCACCCTGGCCAACCGTGCCGGCAAGGCGGGCAAGACCGCGGTGCACCCCAATGACCACGTCAACCAGGGGCAGAGCTCCAATGACGTGATCCCGACCGCGTTGCGCGTATCGGCGGTACTGGCGGCACATGAGCAACTGCTGCCGGCGCTGGTGCACCTGCGCAAGACCCTCGACAAGAAGGGCCGCAGCCTGCGCAAGGTGGTCAAGACCGGCCGCACGCACCTGATGGATGCGATGCCGCTGACCTTCGAGCAGGAGTTCGGCGCATGGTCGGCACAGCTGGCCTCGGCACAGGAACGCATCGAAGACAGCCTCAAGCGTGTGCGCCGGCTGCCGCTGGGCGGCACCGCCATCGGTACCGGCATCAATGCCGACCCGCGCTTCGGCGCGCAGGTGGCCAAGGCGTTGAAGCAGCAGACCGGGTTCAAGTTCGACAGCGCCGAGAACAAGTTCGAGGGCCTGGCCGCGCAGGATGACGCGGTGGAACTGTCGGGCCAGCTCAATGCACTGGCGGTGGCGCTGATCAAGATCGCCAACGATCTTCGCTGGATGAACGCCGGTCCGCTGGCCGGGCTGGGCGAGATCGAACTGCCGGCGCTGCAGCCGGGCAGCTCGATCATGCCGGGCAAGGTCAACCCGGTGATTCCGGAAGCGACGGTGATGGCCTGCGCGCAGGTGATCGGCCACCACACCGCGATCACCGTGGCCGGGCAGACCGGCAACTTCCAGCTCAATGTCACCCTGCCGCTGATCGCGGTGAACCTGCTGGATGGCATTGGCCTGCTGGCCAATGTGTCGCGCCTGCTGGCCGACAGCGCGATTGCCGGGCTGAAGGTGCGTGAGGATCGCGTTGCCGAAGCATTGGCGCGCAACCCGATCCTGGTCACCGCGCTGAACCCGATCATCGGCTACGAGAAGGCGGCGGCGATTGCCAAGCGTGCCTACAAGGAGCAGCGTCCGGTGCTGGATGTCGCGCTGGAGGACAGTGGCCTGGATGAAGCAGAGCTGCGCCGCCTGCTGGACCCGGCCGCACTGACTGCCGGTGGCATCCACGCGGGGGGCGGTGGCGGCGGCGGTTGATCTGCCGGTCGTAGGGCCGAGCCCATGCTCGGTTGCTTCCTGGACCTGGGCCGAGCATGGGCTCGGTTCTACAAGAGGAAACGCCGCCCAGGGGCGACGTTTTTTCAGCGACGGTCGGCGACGATGTTGCCGAAGGTGTCGGTGTAGTCCTTGAACTCGGGGATGCGCTGGACCAGGTCGGCCGGGATCACTTCCATGCCTTCTGGCGGCTGGATCTTCACCGGCTGCATGTTGGGATCGGCCGGGGCGGCGACCAGGGTGTTCTGGCGCAGCACCTGCAGCTTGCCGAACATGGTCTGCAGCATCTGCTTCTGTGCCTCGTCCAGCGGAATCTGGATCTCGTCCACCTTCATCGAACCATCGCCGAGGATGATGATGTTCGGCGCCGGCGGGCGACGCACAGTGACCATGCCTTCGCTGACGGAGATCTTTGGCTTGCCGCGCTCGGCGCGGTGGTTGCGGTAATCCTTGTCACAGCCGACCAGGCCCAGGCAGAGCAGGGCGGCCAGCAGCAGGAACAACTTCTTCATGGCATTCGGTTCGGGGGCCTCCGGGGCCGCCATTGTAAGCCGGCCGGCGCACGACGGCCGGCAGCGGGACGCCGCTGCCGGCCGGGTGCGCTGATCTGTCACAGGCCTAGCGCTTGACCACGGTGTCCTTGCCGCAGTCGTCGACGTCACTCTGGTCCATCGTTGCGTAGGGCTTGAACGCCGGCAGCTCGCGCGCCAGTGCCTGCTGGCTGGCCAGCATCGCCGGCAAGCGGTTGCAGATGCGCTTGGCCTGGGCTTCGATCTTCTCGGCCTCGGCGTTGATCCGCTTCTCGATGCCTTCGCTGTCGCCGCTGAAGATGCCCTTCAGTGCCTCTCCGGCAGCGCTGGCGCCGAGCTTGGCGCCGGCCAGGCCGACATCCATGCCGTCCATCGCAATGGCGACGACGTGGCCGCGGTACTCCAGCAACCGCTGGCGCTGGGCCTCGTTGGCCGGCACGTCCTTGCCGTCGATCAGCAGGTGGCCATCCGGCGTGATCTCCGCACGCGGCTGCTTGTCGGCGGAGATGTTGATGTTGCCCTGGGTGATGTCCTTGCGGGCATCAACCATGGCCTCCTTGACGGTCTGGCCGACGCCGCTGGTGGCTTCGGCGACGCTTTTGCCGACGGTCTTGTCGGGCGTGGAAGAAGTGCCGCCGCAGGCGATCAGCGGCAGGCACAGCAGGGTGGCAGGCAGCAGGCGCAGCAGGTTCATGGCAACTCCCTCGAATTGGTCCGGTGGCGGTTACTTGTTGCGGGGCAGGGTGACCGTGCCGCCGACGTTGCGGTGGCCGACATCGCCGCTGCCGCTGTGGTCGACGGTCAGGCTGCCGCGCACGCCGTCGACCTGGATGTCGCCCGAACCATGGCTGCGCACGTGCACGTTGCCGCCGATGTCGGACAGATCGACATCGCCCGAGCCGACCACGCCGACCTCGACGTTGCCTTGCACGCGCTTGAACCCGATGTCGCCGGAACCGACCGTGTCCAGCCGGGCGTTGCCGCGGACATCGCTGATCTTCAGGTCACCGGAGCCGACGGTGCCGGTGACCGCATCGCCGCCGATGTTGCGCGCCTTGACGTCGCCGGAGCCGAGCGACAGCAGGTTCAGCGAGCCGCCACCGTCGATGTCCAGGTCACCCGAACCCACCGCTGCGTGGATGCTGCCGCGGGTGCCGCGAACGATCGCGTCGCCCGAGCCGACGTCCACGCTCAGCGACTGGGCGTTGTCCATGCTGGCATCGCCGGAGCCGACCTTGAGCTGCAGGGGCAGGTTGTCGGGCACGCTGCCACGGATGTCCAGCCACGCATAGCTGTTGCCCAGGCTGATGCCGCTGTGGCGGCCGTCGCGGCGCAGGCTGACGACCAGCTTGTCGCCTTCCCTGCGCTGCTCCAGTACCAGCTGGTCCAGCCATTCCTGGCTGGAGGCGCAGGCGCGGCCATCGAGCTGGCCACCGCCCTTGCTGGCGACGACCTTCAGGTCATGCTGGTTCACCTCCAGCACCACCGCCTTGGCGCCGGACACATCCAGCTTCAGCGTGCGGGCGGCGGTGAACTTGCAGTTCGGAGCATCGGCGGCCAGCGCCGACAGAGGCAACAGCAACAACGCAGAACAGGCGAGCAGGGAACGCATGGGTGGTGCCTCCGGGTGGATGGAATCAGATCTCGCCGGCGCGCTTGCGCAGGCGGATGGCGAGGACGATGAACACGACACCGACGGCGGCACCGATCCATAGTTCCGGCATCGCCAGCGACTTCAGCTGCGAGGCCGGGGACATCAGGCTGACCACCGATTCGAGATCGCGACGCGTGCCTTCCTCGGCGCTGAGGCGATACACCAGGTCGGTGCCCGGCACGCCGCCCAGCAGCAGTCGGCCAACGATGTTCTGCCAGAACCAGCCGGTGGTCAGGCCGATCAACGGCATCACCTTGGTAGTGCTGACAATGACGCCGGCGAACAGCGGCAGCATCACCGCCCACAGGAACGGTTTGGTACGGGCCCAGGCCGAGCACAGCAGCAGCCAGCCGGCGGTGGGCAGGGCCCACAGGGCGTAGACCGGAATCCAGGCCAGGTGACCGGCGGCCAGGGTCAACGGGCTGGCCGGGCCCCAGATCAGGGTCATCGGGCTGCCACCGTGCATCAGCGCGACGATGCTGATCACCAGCATGAAGCCGAACATGGTGATGATGCCGGCGATCACCGCGATCAGCGGGGCCACGACCAGTGCGCTGATCACCTTGGACAGCACGGTCTGGGTGTCCGACAGCGGCAGCGACTTCCAGAACAGGATGCTGCGGTCGCGACGGTCGTCGTACAGGGCGCCCAGGCAGTAGAAGAACACCACGAAGGCCAGCACCAGGAACGGCCAGGCCGAGCTGAGCACCAGCGTCAGGTCGAGGCCGTTGCCGAGGTCGGCCAGGTCCTTGGCGCTGATGTCGCGGGTCAGCAGGGCCAGGTCCAGGCCGTTGATGTTCACGCTCTCGCCGTCGACATGCAGTGCGCCGTTGCGTGCTGCACGGTTCAGTGCAAACAGGCCGAAGGCGATGCCGACGGTGCTCATCACCAGCGAGATCAGGCCGGCGATCAGCGGCGCATACAGGAAACCGCCACGGTTCTCCCAGTACTCGCGCTTGAGCAGCCAGCGCAGGGTGCCCATCGGGCTGACGGGGTGGTTGACGGCAGTCATGCGTAGGTCCCCTTCATGATGGCGACGAACAGATCGGCCAGGCCCGGGCTGCGGGTCTCGCCAAGGGTGGAGAGCTGGGTGCGCGGCACACCGTCGAACAGCATTACGGTCTTGCCGAACGTCAGGCTGCGCTCGTCGATCGGCTTCAGCGCACGCGCGGTCTCCAGCTGGTCGGCGTTGACCAGAAGCTCGGTGTAGCGCTGGCCGACATCGTCCATTTCTGCATCGAGCACGATGCGACCATCACGGATGAACATGACGTCGCTGAGGATGTGCTCGATCTCCTCCACCTGGTGGGTGGTGACGATGATGGTCTTCTGTTCGTCGAAATAATCTTCCAGCAGGCGCTGGTAGAACTCCTTGCGGTACAGGATGTCCAGGCCCAGGGTGGGCTCGTCCAGCACCAGGATGCGCGCATCGATGGCCATCACCAGCGCCAGGTGCAGCTGCACGATCATGCCCTTGGACAGTTCGCGCACGCGCTGCTTCGGCTGCAGCTTGGTGTTGGCCAGGAAACGCTCGCAGCGGGCACGGTCGAAGCGCGGATGGACACCGGCGACGAAATCGATCGCTTCGCGGACCTTCAGCCAGCGCGGCAGCACGGCGACGTCGGCAATGAAGCAGATGTCGTTCATCAGCGCGTCGCGGTGCTGCCGCGGGTCGCGGCCGAGCACGCTCAACTCACCTTCCACCGAGGTCAGGCCAAGGATGGCCTTCAGCGCGGTGGTCTTGCCGGCGCCGTTGGGCCCGATCAGGCCGACGATGCGCCCGCTCGGAATGCTGAAGCTGGCATTGTCGAGGGCCACGGTGGTCTTGTAGGCCTTGCGCAGGCCTCGGGCGGTGATGACCGGTTCACTTGCAGTGCTATTCATCAGACTTTCCCCTGGGGCAGCAATTCGTCGAGGCTCAGGCCCAGGCGCTGGATGCGCTCCAGCACCGCCGGCCATTCTTCGTTGAGAAAGCGCTCGCGCTCGCTGCTGCGCAGCTGCGTGGCCGCCTGCTCGGTCATGAACATGCCCAGGCCGCGGCGCTTCTCGACCAGGCCTTCATCGGCCAGTTCCTGGTAAGCGCGCGAAACGGTGATGGGGTTGAGCTGGTAGTCGGCGGCCACCTGGCGCACCGAAGGCAGGGCATCGCCCGGCTTGAGGATTCCGTCGAGCATCATGGCGATCACGCGCTCCTTCAACTGACGGTAGATGGGAGCGCCGTCGCTCCACTGGATGTCGCTCATATTCAGCTCCGTGGGGTCAGCGGCTGTGCGAACGAGAAATACGGCATGGACAGGGAGCTGTGCAGCCGACGCGGGGGAGGGGGGGAGGAATCGGCGTTCCCGGCCGGCGAAACGGATGCATCCTGCGCACTGTCGGCGGAGGCGGGGGCGGTTGGCATGGCCAGCCAGGCCAGCACGATCAGGGTCGAAACGGCAGCGGCCGCGGGTGCGGTGAGGTTGCGACGGATCCGGGCGTTCATGGCTCCCCCTGTCTCAGGTGACTGGTGTTGTATGCAACTATAACACCGGCACGCCTACGTGCAACCCCTTGCCGTGCCCAACTGATGGCAGGGGTGGTCAAGCCGCTGAAATATCCCCTTATCCCTTTGATTGAAAAGGGAAATGGAATTGTCGTGCGGGCCGATCACGCCCTGCCTTCCATTCAGCGTTGTCCATGCTAAGTCATCCCTGCGCCGTTGAGGGTGGGTCCTCCCGGGAAAGGCCACGCCACGCAAAGCCGCCGGCGCCCGCCGCAACAAGGGGCAACGGAGCCCGGTGCTATAGTTCGGCCGATTCCCGGCCGCTATCGGCCGGCCCTGTGAATGGCTACCGCGGACTGCTCTCGATGCCCCTGCCGACCGTTGTCCCGCGCCGACTGCGCGGCCTGTCCCTGTTGACCCTGCTGGTGGCCGGCCTGGCCGGTTCCGCCCATGTGCTGGCGGCCGATCTGCTGGACCTGGACTATCGCCCGCTGGCCAGCAAGCAGCAGGTCAACCTGCAGCAGCGCTACCACGGGCAGGTGCTGCTGGTGGTCAATACCGCAAGCAAGTGCGGCTATACCCCCCAGTACGAAGGCCTGGAGGCGCTGCAGAAGCGTTATGCCGGCCGCGGCTTTGCCGTGCTGGGTTTCCCGTCCAACGATTTCAAGGGCCAGGAACCGGGTGACGAGAAGCAGATCCAGGATTTCTGCACGCTTACCTATGGCGTCAAGTTCCCGATGTTCGAGAAGGTGCACGTCGTCGGTGCGGAGGCCACGCCGCTGTACCAGCGGTTGACCGCAGCCACCGGCGTGGCGCCGGGCTGGAACTTCCACAAATATCTGGTCGGCCGCGATGGCAAGGTCATCGCCCAGTTCGCCAGCAAGGTGACGCCGGACGATCCACAGCTGACCGCCGCCATCGACAAGGCGCTGGCCGTCGCTCCTACGCATTGATATCCGGCACGGATGCCTCGACATCGACGGCATGCGTGCGACAATGCTTCTTTTCGCGCCGACGTCGGCGCCCAGACACTTCCAGGAATGCAGCGAATGAAGATGGGAATGCGCGGCGCCGCGGCGTCGGTTCTGATTCTGGCGATGGGCACTTCGGGTGTCGCTCTGTCGCAACAACCGGCTGCCCCCGCAGCCGCCAAGGAGACCGCAACCTTGAATTCCCCCAAGCAGAAGCTGGGCTACGCCATCGGCCTGGACGTCGCCAAGTCGTTCACCCCGATCGCCGATGAGATCGATGTGGCCGCGCTGCGCACCGCCGTGGAACGTTCGTTCGAAGGCCTGCAGCCGCAGATCACCCAGGAACAGGCCAAGGCCACCGATGCCGGGCTGCGCCAGGTCGTGATGGCCCGCAGTGGGCAGCAGGTGCCGGGCATGGCGCCGGGTTCGCAGCCGCCGAAGGTCGACCGCGTCAAGGTGTCGCAGATGATCGGTTCCTACTCGGTCGGCCCGTCGCTGGCACAGCTGAAGGACGACATCGACGTCGCCTCGCTGTTTGACGCGATCAGCACCGGCCTGAGCAAGGGTCAGCCGAAGATGACGGAAGCTGACGCGACCGCCACCATCCAGGCGTTCATGGGCAGCAAGCAGGCCGAAATGCAGGCCAAGGCCGCCGCTGCCGCGCAGACCAACCGCGAGGAAGGCAATGCGTTCCTGGCCAAGAACAAGACCCAGCCGGGCGTGGTAACCACCCCGTCGGGCCTGCAGTACCAGGTCATCCGCCCGGGCAGCGGCGAGCGTCCGCTGCCGAGCAGCAAGGTGCGCGTGAACTACGAAGGCAAGCTGCTCAACGGCACCGTGTTCGACAGCTCCTATGGTCGCCAGCCGGCCGAGTTCGGCCTGGACCAGGTGATCAAGGGCTGGACCGAAGGCGTCGCGCTGATGCCGGTCGGTTCGAAGTACCGCTTCTGGATCCCGGGCGAGCTCGCCTACGGTGAGAACGGCACCCCGGGTGGCCCGATCGGCCCGAACGCGACTCTGACGTTCGACGTCGAGCTGCTGGGCGTCCTGCCGTAAGCGACCACGGAGCCAGCACGGACATGCGCGTTGCGATTTTCGGTACCGGTTACGTAGGGCTGGTGACCGGTACCTGCCTGGCCGATGTCGGCCACCAGGTGGTCTGCGTCGATATCGACCAGGCCAAGGTCGATGGCCTCAACCAGGGCATCATCCCGATCTATGAGCCGGGCCTGGAACCGATGGTGAAGGCCAATCACGCCGCGTCGCGGCTGACGTTCACCACCGACGCCGCAGCCGCGATCGGCCACGGCCAGGTCGTGTTCATCGCCGTCGGCACGCCGCCGGACGAGGATGGCAGCGCTGATCTGCAGTACGTGCTGGCCGTGGCCCGCACCATCGGCCAGCACATGAGCGTGCCGACCGTGGTGGTCAACAAGTCGACGGTGCCGGTGGGCACCGCCGACAAGGTCCGTGCCGCCATTGCCGCAGAGCTGGCGGCACGTGGCGCCGACATCGCCTTCGACGTGGTGTCCAACCCGGAATTCCTGAAGGAAGGCGACGCCGTTGCCGACTGCATGCGTCCGGATCGCATCATCATCGGTGCGACCAGCGCCGAGTCGGTGGCGGTGATGCGGCGCCTGTATGCACCGTTCAACCGCAACCACGACCGCGTGGTGGAAATGGACGTGCGCTCGGCCGAGCTGACCAAGTACGCCGCCAACGCGATGCTGGCGACCAAGATCTCGTTCATGAACGAAATCGCCAACATCGCCGAACGTGTCGGCGCCGATGTGGAGCAGGTCCGCCAGGGCATCGGCTCGGATCCGCGCATCGGCTGGCATTTCATCTACCCGGGCGCCGGCTATGGTGGCTCGTGCTTCCCCAAGGATGTGCAGGCGCTGGCCCGCACCGCGCAGCAGGCCGGCCTGGAGCCTAAACTGCTGAACGCAGTGGAAGCGGTCAACGATGCGCAGAAGGGCCATCTGTTCGCCCTGGTCCAGCGCCATTACGACAAGGGCGAGGATGAAGGCGTGCGTGGCAAGACCTTTGCCGTGTGGGGCCTGGCATTCAAGCCAAACACCGACGACATGCGCGAAGCCTCCAGCCGACGCCTGCTGGCGCAACTGTGGGAAGGCGGTGCGACGGTGCGTGCCTACGATCCGGAAGCGATGCATGAGGCGCAGCGCATCTTCGGTGAACGCGATGACCTGGTGTTCTGCAGCAATGCCAACGAGGCGCTGCAGGGCGCCGATGCACTGGTCGTGGTGACCGAGTGGAAGCAGTTCCGCAGCCCCGATTTCCAGACGCTGCGCGAGCAGTTGAAGGACGCGGTGGTGTTCGACGGCCGCAACCTGTACGAGCCGGCGGACGTGGAAGCAGCGGGCCTGGCGTATTACGGCATTGGCCGGGGGCGCTCGCTGCATGTCTGATCTGCTGCCAACCGAACGCGAGCAGGCGCTGGAAGCGCGCCTGGTCGAACTGGAAATGCGCGTGTCCTTCCAGGAACAGGCGCTGGCCGAACTGAGCGATGCGCTGGCCGATGCCCGCATGCAGGGCATGCGCAACGCCGACGTGCTGCGCGTGCTGCTGGAAGATCTGGGCAAGGTCCGCAACGCGCTGAATTCTTCCGATCCGGCGAGCGAACCGCCGCCGCCGCACTACTGATCCGAATCCTATGAGCGATACCCTCCGCGACCAGCTGATGGGCCTGGGCTTCAAGCCTGCGCCCAAGCCAGAGCGCAAGAATGATGGCCCCCGCCGTGATGGCCGCCCGCAGGGCAAGGGTGGCAACGGCAATGGAAAGCCGCAGGGCGCTGGCAAGGGCGAGCACAAGCCCGGCCAGCGTCGTGGTCCTGGCCATGGCGGCCCGGGCAAGCCCGGCCAGTCGCGTGGCCCGGGCCAGCAGGGCCCGCGCAAGCCGCGCAGCGCAGAAGAGATGGACCTGGCCAAGGCCTACGCCATCCGCGCGCAGAAGGAAAAGGAAGAGCGCATCGAAACCGAGCGCCTGAAGCAGGAAGAGGCGCGTGTGCGCCGCGAGGCCAAGGCCAAGCTGGAAGAACTGCTGAAGGACAAGGGCCTGAATGCCGAAGCGGCGGACATTGCCCGCCACTTCCCCTACGGCGGCAAGATCAAGCGCATCTATGTAACCGCCGAACAGCTGACCGCGCTCAACGCCGGTGAGCTGGGTGTGGTCCAGCTCAATGGCCGCTACCTGCTGGTGACCGCCGAGGTGCTGGCGCAGTGCGAGGCGGTGTTCGCCGCATCGGTGGCGCTGAAGGTCGATCCGAATGCGCCGGCCGAGGAAGATCCGTACGCGGACCCGCAGTACCAGGTGCCGGACGACCTGGTCTGGTAAACGCGTGACCGCCGCGGGCGCGCTGCCGTCGCGGCCGTGGGGGAAGGGATGACCGCTGATCCAAGCCGTGGCTACGTGCCGCACATTGACGGCCTGCGCGCGATCGCTGTGCTGGCCGTCATCGTGTTTCACCTGGACCCGGCCTGGTTGCCAGGCGGGTTCACCGGCGTGGATGTGTTCTTCGTCATCTCCGGTTTCGTGGTCAGCGCGTCGGTACACCGGCTGCCGCCGCTGTCGCTGGGGCAGTCGATGCTGCGCTTCTATGCGCGCCGCATCCGTCGCATCGCGCCGGCGCTGTTGACTTGCCTGTTGCTGACTGCCGTGGCAAGCGTGCTGTTCATTCCCGAGTCCTGGCTCAGCGAAGCCAGTGACAGGACCGGACTGATGGCGTTCTTCGGCTTCAGCAACTGGGTGCTGGCAGCGATCGGCAACGACTATTTCGCGCCCAGGGCCGAATTCAATCCCTACACCCATACCTGGTCGCTGGGCGTGGAAGAGCAGTTCTACCTGCTGTTCCCGCTGCTGTTCCTGGCTTGGGCGCGCGGTGCGCGCGGGCGCTGGATCAGCCTGGGCCTGTTCGGCCTGGTCAGCATGGCGTCGCTGCTGCATGCGGCGGTGCTGGGTCTGCGCGAGGCGCCGCCATCGTGGGCGTTCTATGCCACCAGCACCCGCCTCTGGCAACTGGGGGTGGGCGTGCTGCTGTTCCAGCTGCTGCATGTGCGCGAATCGCTGGACCCGGCAACCGGCCAGGCACTGAAGCGCGCCGCGCCGGTGTTCTCCCTGCTGGCCATGGTGGCGCTGGGCCTGCTGGGGTGGGCGTTGTGGTCCGCGCGTGCCGGGCGGTCACCGTGGCCTGACGGCCTGCTGCCGGCCTTCGCCACCGCGGGCCTGCTGTGGGCGCTGCATCATCATCCGCAGGCATGGGTGGCGCGCCTGTTGGCCAGCGCCCCGATGCGCCGTATCGGCCAGCTGTCGTACTCGCTGTACCTGTGGCACTGGCCGGTGTTCGTGCTGATGCGCTGGACCGTGGGCTTGCAGACACCCTTGCAGATGACCGCCGCGATGGCGTTGGTGCTGCTGCTGTCATGGCTGTCGTGGCGCTGGGTGGAACAGCCGTTCCGCGGCACGTTGGCGCAGCGCCTGCGTCCCGGGCGTTGGGTGCTGGCCGGCGCGGTCGTACTGCTGTGCGCCGCCGGCATCCAGACAGTGCTCTACCTGCAGGCGCCGCGGCTGTCGTTGAGTACGGTCAGCCGGCATCCGGCCGATTGGTACCCCAATGGCAAGAGCGTGGCCGGTGACTATCCCGAGTGCGCACTGGTGGTCGCCAAGCATCGTTTCGAAGGCGGTAGTGCGCGCACCTTTGCGCGTGGAGACTGCGACCGCCCGCTACCGGTTGGCGCGCCGAAGCGGGTGTTCGTTGCTGGTGATTCGCATGCGATGGCCTACATCGAACTGCTGCAGCGACTGGCCCTGGAAACCGGCTCGGCGGTCTCCCTCTATGGCCGCGGCGGATGCCCGCAGGTGAGCCTGCAGAAGTGGCGCGGTGCCGGTGCCGGTTGCGCTGATTTCGACGCCGCGGTGTTCGCCGATATCGCGCGGCGTGCGCAGCCGGGGGATGCCGTGGTGCTGGTGTCGTTGCGCGTGCCACGCCTTTCCGATCAGTTCGTGCTGTTCGATGCGCAGGCGCAGCTGGCGGGCGAACTGACGGCAGAGGCCGCGGCAGGACGCGACGCCGAAGTGGCCGAGGCGGTCGCGCAGTGGAGACCCCTGGCCGAGCGTGGCGTGCGCATCGTGCTGGAGGCGCCCAAGCCAGTGCTGCCAGCGCCTCCTTATCGCTGCTCGGACCGCTTCAATGCCCGCAACGAGGTCTGCCGCAACGGCCTGGACAGCACGCGCATCGCGATGGAAACGTTGCGGGCACCCATGCTGGGCAGCCTGCAGCAGGTGGTCGATGGACTGCCAGGTGGCGTGCTGTGGGACCCGATGCCGGTGCTGTGCGACGACGCGTTATGTCCAGCCCAGCGCGATGGGCGGCCGCTGTTCTTCGATGGCGATCATCTCAGTGCGCATGGCAACCGGGTGCTGCTGCCCTCGCTGCAACAGGTGCTGTTGCAGCGCTGAGCCGGGCAGGGGTCAGCGCACGCGGCTGTTCCGTCGCGCACGTATGAGCGGCAGGCTCAGTGCGAAGAAACAGAGCAGGGCGCCAATCAGGGCGAAGCCGCTGCCGGCCAGGAACGCGGTGCGACCATCGTCGATCTTCCACAGTTGGCCGGCAACGAGTGCGCCGAGCACACCGCCGACACCGGACGAGAATCCGTACAGCAGCCCCTGGCCATGCCCATTGAGGCGACCGGGGAAGTAGGTCGCCAGCATCTGCATCGCTGCTGCGAAGAACGCCGCAAAGCCCAGCGCGTGCGCGCTCTGCGCCAGCAGCATCACCGGCAGGTTTTCCGGGAACAGTGCGGTCACGGCCCAGCGCAGGCAGGAACTGACCAGCGCGATCAACAGCATCCAGCTGGCGTCATAGCGGCGGAAGAAGCGGCCGATGGTGAAGAACACGCCCACTTCGAAGACCACACCGATGGTCCAAAACAGGCCCAGGGTGGAGGTGCGGTAGCCGTGATGGTCCATGTAGACCGAAAAGAACGTGTAGTACGGGCCGAAAGACAGTTGCTCCATGAAGGCGGCCAGGAAGAACGCCAGCACCGGCGGTCGGCGCACGATCTGCCAGAAGCCGCTGGCGTCGCCGCCGGTCTTGCCGACGCCGCGCGCGTAGTGGTTGCTGAAGGCCGAGGCGACCAGCAGCGCGAACAGTGGCAGCATCATCCACGGCAGCAGCCCGGCGTGGCTGGCCGTGCCGTCATCTTCGATCAGCCAGCCGAACAGGGTCACGACGGCGATGAAGCCGAGCGAGCCCCAGACCCGGATCAACCCGTAGCGATGGCTGTCGTTGCCCAGATGGGTGAGGGTGATCGACTCGAACTGCGGCATCACCGCGTTGTAGAAGAAGCAGAACACCACCATCGCCGGGTACATCCACGGCTGTGGCAGCGGCAGCAGGAATACCGCGAAGCTGAGCAGGGTCAGCACGCAGCCCGCGCGCAGCAGGCGGATCGGTCGTGGCGATGCGGCCGCCAGCGAGGTCCAGGTGCTGGGCGCGATCACGCGGGTGGCGTACCACAGGCCCATCATCACGCTGACGGCCGTCACGCTCATGCCGCGCGCGGTCAGGAACAGGCTCCAGTACGGAGTGAACGCGCCCAGCGCCGCGTAATAGAACAGGTAGAAGCTGGAGAGACGGGCAACGGGAACGGTCATCGCGGGATGATGAGGCAAAAAGGGGACGGAGGGGATTAAGTCGTTTGTGCATAAGCGACTTAATCCCCTCCGTCCCCTTTTTGTGTCATTCGGGGTCGTAGTCGAGGTTGGAGGCCAGCCAGCGTTCGGCCTGGGCGCGGTCCACGCCCTTGCGGCGGGCGTAGTCGCTGACCTGTTCGCGGCTGAGCCGGCCGACCACGAAGTACTGGCTCTGCGGATGGCTGAAGTAGTAGCCCGAGACAGCGGCCGTGGGCAGCATCGCGAAGCTCTCGGTCAGTTCCATGCCGGCGTTTGCTTCGGCCTGCAGCAGGTCGAACAGGCGCCGTTTCTCGCTGTGTTCCGGGCAGGCCGGATAGCCAGGCGCCGGCCGGATGCCGCGATACTGCTCGTCGATCAGGGCGTCGTTGTCCAGCGCCTCGGCGCGCTCATGGCCCCAGAATTCGGTACGCACGCGCTGGTGCAGGCGCTCGGCCAGCGCCTCGGCGAGGCGGTCGGCCAGTGCTTTCAGCAGGATCGCGTTGTAGTCGTCATGCTCGGCCTCGAAGCGCGCGACGTGCGCGTCGATGCCGATACCGGCAGTGACTGCGAACGCGCCGATCCAGTCCTGCTTGCCACTGTCGAGGGGCGCGATGAAATCGGCCAGGCAGAAGTCCGGGCGCTCGGCCGGCTTGTCCACCTGCTGGCGCAGGAAGTGCAGGGTGGTTTCGCCCTGCGGGTGCTGCACGCGGACGTCGTCGCCGATGCTGTTGGCCGGCCACAGGCCGAACACGGCCTTGGCCGTCAGCCACTTCTCGCCGACGATGCGCTCGAGCATCGCGCGCGCATCGCGGTACAGCTCGCTGGCCTGGGTGCCGACGATCTCGTCGGTGAGGATGGCCGGGAACTTGCCGGCCAGCTCCCAGGCCTGGAAGAACGGCGTCCAGTCGATGTAGTCGACCAGCTCGTCCAGCGGGTAGTCGTCGAATACGTGCAGGCCGGGTTGTTCCGGTGCCGGTGGCGTGTAGCTGTCCCAGCCGCCCTGGAATTTCTGCGCGCGCGCATGTTCCAGCGTCACCAGGCGCTTGGCGTCGCCACGGTTGCGGTGGCGGGCGCGGATCTCGGCATAGTCGGCTTCGTTGGCGGCGACGAAGGCTTCGCGCAGGTCGCGTGAGATCAGCGACTGGGCCACGCCCACCGCGCGCGAGGCGTCCTTCACCCACACCGTAGGCGCTTTGTAGTGCGGGTCGATCTTCAGCGCGGTGTGCGCGCGCGAGGTGGTGGCGCCGCCGATCAGCAGCGGCAGGTCGAAGCCCTGGCGCTCCATCTCGCGGGCGACGTGGCTCATCTCCTCCAGCGACGGGGTGATCAGTCCGGACAGGCCGACCAGGTCGGCGTTGTGCTCGCGGGCGGCATCGAGGATCTTCTGCGCCGGCACCATCACGCCCAGGTCGACCACCTCGAAGTTGTTGCAGGCCAGGACCACGCCGACGATGTTCTTGCCGATGTCATGCACATCGCCCTTCACCGTGGCCATGATGATCTTGCCATTGCTCTTGGCGGTATCACCGCTGCGTGCCTTCTCCGCCTCGATGTACGGCAGCAGGTAGGCCACCGCCTTCTTCATCACGCGTGCGGATTTCACCACCTGCGGCAGGAACATCTTGCCGGCACCGAACAGGTCGCCCACGATGTTCATGCCGTCCATCAGCGGGCCCTCGATCACGTCCAGCGGGCGGCTGGAGGCCTGCCGGGCCAGCTCGGTGTCTTCCTCGACAAAGGCATCCAGGCCGTGCACCAGCGCATGTGCCAGGCGCTGCGCCACCGGCTTCCCGCGCCAGGCCAGGTCCTCGGTCTTCGCCGCGCCCTTGCTGCCCTTGTAGCGCTCGGCGATCTGCAGCAGGCGCTCGGTGGCATCGCTGCGGCGGTTGAGGATCACGTCCTCGACGCGCTCGCGCAGCTCAGGCTCCAGCTCGTCGTAGATCGGCATGGCGCCGGCGTTGACGATGCCCATGTCCATGCCGGCGGCGATGGCGTGGTAGAGGAACACCGAGTGGATGGCCTGGCGCACCGTTTCGTTGCCGCGGAACGAGAACGAGACGTTGGAGACGCCGCCGGAGACGTGGCAGTACGGCAGGGTCTGCTTGATGATGCGGGTGGCTTCGATGAAGTCCACCGCATAGTTGTCGTGCTCTTCGATGCCGGTGGCGACAGCGAAGATGTTCGGGTCGAAGATGATGTCCTGCGGCGGGAAGCCGATCTCGTCGACCAGGATGCGGTAGGCGCGGGTGCAGATCTCGACCTTGCGCGCGCAGGTATCGGCCTGCCCGCTTTCATCGAAGGCCATGACCACCGCGGCGGCGCCATAGCGCAGGACCTTGCGCGCGTGTTCGCGGAACAGCGCCTCGCCTTCCTTCAGCGAGATCGAATTGACCACGCTCTTGCCCTGCAGGCACTTCAGCCCGGCCTCGATCACGCTCCACTTGGAGGAGTCGACCATGACCGGGATGCGGGCGATGTCCGGCTCGGACATGATCAGGTTAAGGTAACGGGTCATCGCCGCTTCCGAATCGATCAGGCCCTCGTCCATGTTGACGTCGAGGATCTGCGCGCCGCTGGCGACCTGCTGGCGGGCCACGTCCACCGCTTCTTCGTAGCGGCCTTCCTTGATGAGCTTGCGGAACTGCGCACTGCCGGTGACGTTGGTGCGTTCGCCGACGTTGATGAACAGCAGGTCCGGAGTGATGACCAGGGGTTCCAGGCCGGACAGGCGGGTAGGGCGGACAGGCGTCATGGCAGGCGTCGGCTCAACAGCAGGAGGGCGGGAAGTGTGGAACGGTGGCGGCGACATTCATGCGGCCTGCTCCTGGACACCGGGCAGGGCGCGGGGCGGCAGCCCGGCCACGGCCCGGGCGATCGCACGGATGTGGTCGGGGGTGGAGCCGCAGCAGCCGCCGACCAGGTTCAACAGGCCAGCCTCGGCGAAGCCGCGCAGGGTGGTGGCCATCTCTTCAGGCGTTTCGTCGTACTCGCCGAAGGCGTTGGGCAGGCCCGCGTTGGGGTGCGCGCTGACGTAACAGTCGGCGACCTGCGAGAGGGTCTCCACGTGCGGGCGCATCGCCTCGGCGCCCAGCGCGCAGTTCAAGCCGATCGACAGCGGGCGCGCATGCGCCAGTGACGCATGGAAGGCCTCGGCGGTCTGCCCGGACAAGGTGCGCCCGGAGGCGTCGGTGATGGTGCCGGAGATCATCACCGGCAGGCGTGCACCACGCGCGTCGAAGGCCTCCTCCAGCGCATACAGCGCGGCCTTGGCATTGAGCGTGTCGAAGATGGTCTCGACCATGAGGGTGTCGGCGCCGCCATCGATCAGGCCCTCGATGGCTTCGCGATAGGTGTCGCGCAACGCGTCGAAGCTGGTGTTGCGGAAGCCCGGATCGTTGACGTCGGGACTGATCGAAGCGGTGCGGCTGGTGGGACCGATCACCCCGATCACGAAGCGCGGCTTGCTTGGCGTGGCCGCAGCCACCGCATCGCAGCAGGCGCGTGCAACGGCGGCGCCGGCCTTGTTCAGCTCGTACACCAGGTGTTCGAGGTGGTAGTCGGCCTGGCTGACCGAAGTGGCGTTGAAGGTGTTGGTCTCGACCAGATCCGCCCCGGCGTCCAGGTATGCGGTATGGATGTCGGCGATGACCTGCGGCCGGGTCAACAGCAGCAGGTCGTTGTTGCCCTTCAGGTCATGGCCTTCAGGCGTGCCGTGGTCGCAGCCGGGACCGTGCGCATGGTCATAGCCACCGGCGAATCGCTCGCCGCGGTAGTCGTCTTCCTGCAGACCATGGCGCTGGATCATCGTGCCCATCGCGCCGTCGATGATCAGGATCCGCTCGCGCAGGGCGTCGAGCAGGGCGTTGGCACGGTCAGGATGCAACCAGGGCAGGGCGGGCATGGTGGTCTCGGGCTCAGGGCTTGTTGGCGATCAGCGAAATCACTTCGAAGTGCGGCGGACGCTTCTCGCGGGTGACCGTTTCCAGGCTGGACACCTGCAGGCCGGCCTTGTCGACGAACTTGCGCAGCTCCTTGTCGCTGAAGCCGAGGTTGACGTGGCCATAGGCCTCCACCGCTGCCTTGTGCTCGTGACGGGCCAGGCTGCACAGCAGCAGGCGGCCGCCCGGGCGCAGCACGCGTGCGGCTTCGGTTACGGCCTGCGCCGGCTTGCTGGCATAGGTCAGCGCGTGCATCAGCACCACCAGGTCGAAGCTGCCGTCCTTGAACGGCAGGGCATGCATGTCACCCTCGCGGACTTCCACATTGGGCAGCCGGCGCAGGCGCTCGCTGGCAGCGGCGACCACGCGCGCGCTGGTATCGATGCAGATGTAGCGCTTGGCGTGGGGGGCGACCAGTTCGGCCAGCACGCCGTCACCGGAGGCGATGTCCAGCACGTCGCCGGTCTCCAGCAACGGCAAGGCGGTGCGCGCCAGCGCCTCCCAGGTACGGCCCGGAGAGTAGTGGCGCTCCATGTCGCCGGCCACGCTGTCGGCCCAGTTCTGGTCAGAGGCGCGATGGGCCAGCACTGCAGCCACGCGCTCGGCATCCTGGCGCAGCAACGGGTCGTCGCTTCCGTTGCTCAAGGCATGCCACAATGCACGCTGCGCCGGGTCCAGCTGGGCTTCGTCGAAACGGTAGTAGGCCGACACGCCGGCACGGCGGTCGCGGACCAGGCCGGCTTCCTTCAGGCGCGCCAGGTGGGTGGACACGCGCGGCTGCGCCAGCCGGGTGATTGCCGACAGTTCGGCCACGGTCAGTTCCTCCTGCTCCAGCAGCGCCAGCAGGCGCACGCGGGTGGCATCGGCGAACACCTTCAGGCGGGTCGACCAGTCTTCCAGATCCATAAATATCTACCTATCGCGATATAGAGATATATTCGCCGAGAAGGCCTGCCGCGGTCAAGTCGCCAGCGTACGGAAACAGCCGGCCCCCGGTACAATCGGAGCACCTGGGCGCGCCGTATGCGGCCCATAACTTCATGTACCCGGGAGGGTGTTGTGGATTTCAGCTTTACCGAAGAGCAGTTGATGCTGCAGGACGTTGCGCGGCGCATCGCGCAGGAGAAGATCGCCCCGAGCGCGGAGCACCATGACCGTACCGGCGAGTTCCCGCTCGACAACATCCGCCTGCTGGGCGAGAACGGCCTGATGGGCATCGAAGTGCCGACCGAATACGGTGGCGCGGGCATGGACCCGGTTGCGTACGTGCTGGCGATGGTGGAGGTCGCCGCCGCCGACGCAGCCCATTCGACCATCATGTCGGTCAACAACTCGCTGTTCTGCAACGGCATCCTCACCCACGGTACCGAGCAGCAGAAGCAGACCTACGTGCGTGCCATCGCCGAGGGCGAGGCCATTGGCGCGTTCGCGCTGACCGAGCCGCAGTCCGGCTCCGATGCCACCGCCATGCGCTGCCGCGCGGTGAAGCAGGCCGACGGCACCTTCGTCATCAACGGCAAGAAGAGCTGGATCACCTCCGGCCCGGTGGCCAAGTACATCGTGCTGTTCGCGATGAGCGAGCCGGACAAGGGCGCGCGCGGCATCACCGCCTTCCTCATCGATACCGACAAGGCCGGTTTCGGTCGTGGCAAGACCGAGCCCAAGCTGGGCATCCGCGCCTCGGCCACCTGCGAGATCGAGTTCAATGATTACGTGGCGCAGGCCGAGGACGTTCTGGGCCAGGAAGGCGAGGGCTTCAAGATCGCCATGAGCGTGCTCGATGCCGGCCGCATCGGTATCGCCTCGCAGGCCATCGGCATCGCCCGTGCCGCCTATGAAGCGACCCTGGAGTACGTGAAGGAGCGCAAGGCCTTCGGTGCCGCCATCGGCACCTTCCAGATGACCCAGGCCAAGATTGCAGACATGAAGTGCAAGCTGGATGCAGCGCTGCTGCTGACGTTGCGCGCGGCTTGGGTGAAGGGCCAGGGCAAGCGCTTCAGCAACGAAGCCGCCATCGCCAAGCTCACCGCCTCGGAAGCGGCGATGTGGATCACCCACCAGGCGGTGCAGATCCACGGCGGCATGGGGTACTCGAAGGAGATGCCGCTGGAGCGTTACTTCCGTGATGCCAAGATCACCGAGATCTATGAAGGCACCTCGGAAATCCAGCGCCTGGTGATCGCCCGCAACGAAACCGGGCTGCGCTGAGACGCAACGGCCGCGCCGCTGCAAGGGCGGCGCGGCCGGTCGATCCGCGCCACGCGTGGATGCGCTGTGCTCTTGGCCGAACGATGCCGGATCTGTTCCAATGCAGGCCGTTTCCATACGGTCTGCACAGATGATCTATCGTGGTTGGGGAATCCTGACACTGATCACGCCGATCGCAGCGATCCTGCTGCTGGCGTATTTCTTCCCGCACGCAGGCCCCAAGGGCGACACCCCACTCTCGCAGGTGTTGCTGGGTGCCAGCATTGGCGCGGCGGTGAACGTGCTGCTGGGCCTGTGGCTCAACCGGGCACCCCGGCAGAAGGGCGAAGTGGCGCCCCATCATTTCTTTTTCGTGCCGATGCAGTGGGCTGCACTGGTAATCGTGGCAGTGTGCGTGGTGGTCGCGCTGTTGCGCTGAGACGTGACTCGAACGGAGCCCACCAAGGTTGGCGGCTACCGGGCATGCCGTTGCCCTGGTAGATGCCAACCTTGGTTGGCATGAATTCAAAGGCGGCAAGAAAAAGGCCCCGGATCGCTCCGGGGCCTTTTCGTTTCAGCGCACTGCCGGATCAACGATCCGGGCGGTGTGCAGCATCCGCGTCGCGCTGGCGTTCCATGAACTCCTTGGACGGTTCATCCAGCTTGTCGCCCAGCATGCGGCGCACGACCACGAAGAACGCCGGGATCATCAGCAGGCCGAGCAGGGTGGCGAACAGCATGCCGCCGATCACGCCGGTACCGATGGCGTGGCGGGAATTGGCGCCGGCGCCGGTGGAGATCGCCATCGGGATCACGCCCATGATGAACGCGAACGAGGTCATCAGGATCGGGCGGAAGCGCAGGCGGGCCGCTTCGATGGTGGCATCGCGCAGGTTCTTGCCGGCTGCGCGCTGCTCCACCGCGAACTCCACGATCAGGATCGCGTTCTTCGCGGCCAGGCCGATCACGGTGATCAGGCCGATCTTGAAGAACAGATCGTTGGGCAGGCCGCGCAGCATCGACAGGCCCAGTGCGCCCAGCACGCCCAGCGGCACCACCAGCAGCACCGCCACCGGGATCGACCAGCTTTCATACAGGGCGGCCAGGCACAGGAACACCACCACGATGGACAGCACCAGCAGCAGCGTGGCGGCATTGCCGGCCAGGATTTCCTGGTAGGACATGCCGGACCAGTCGTAGCCGAAGCCGGCCGGCAGGTCGTCGTTGACGATGCTCTCCATGGTCTGCATCGCTTCGCCCGAGCTGGTGCCCGGGGCCTGCGAGCCGACGATGTTGATCGCCGAGTAGCCGTTGTAGCGGCTCAGCGACGGCGGTGCCGACACCCATTCGGACTTGACCACCGTGTTGAGCGGGATCATCGCGTTGGTGCCATCGGCGTTCTGGGTCAGGGTGGAGGGGCTGTAGAAGCTCTTCAGCGACTCCTGGCCGGTGCGGTACGGGCCATCGGCCTGCATGGTCACGCGCTTGATGCGGCCTTCGTAGAAGAAGTCGTTGACATAGACCGGGGCCAGCATCAGCTGGATGGTGCTGTACACGTCCGACACCGACATGCCCATCGACTGCGCCTGCACGCGGTCCACGTGCAGCTGCAGCTGCGGGGCGTTCTCCAGCCCGTTCGGACGCACGCCGACCAGGGCTTCGGGCTTCTGCGCGGCCTTGCCCAGCAGGATGTTGCGCGCCTGGGTCAGCTGTTCGTAGCCGGCACCACTGCGGTCCTGCAGCCACATGTCGAAGCCGCCGAACTGGCCGAGGCCCTGCACGGTGGGCAGGTTGACCACGAAGATCTGCGCTTCCTTGATGCCGTAGAACGCGCCGTTCATGTTCTGGATGAACTCGGGCGCGGTGAACTTGCGTTCCTCCCACGGCTTCAGGCGGATGAAGCCCATGCCCACGTTCTCGCCGGAACCGACGAAGCTGAAGCCGGCCACCTGCAGCATGCCTTCATAGCCATCCTGCTTTTCCAGGATGCCACGCATCTGCGCGAACACTTCGTTGGTCTGGCCCTTGGTCGAGCCTGGCGGCAGCTGCACGATCGCCAGCGCATAGCCCTGGTCTTCTTCCGGCAGGAAGCTGCCCGGCATGCGGGTGAACAGGAAGCCGCACAGCGCGGTCAGCACCACGAACAGGATCATCCAGCGCGGCGCATGGCGCACCGCCGAGGTGATGTGGCCCACGTAGGTGTGGCTGATCTTGTCGTAGTACTTGTTGAAGGTGCGGTAGACGATGTTCGGGTTGTCGTTGTGCGTCGGCTTGAGGAAGGTCGCGCACAGCGCCGGGGTGAAGCCCAGTGCCAGGAACGCCGAGAACGCCATCGAGATGGCGATGGTCAGGGCGAACTGCTTGTAGATCTCACCGGCGGCGCCGCCCTGCAGGGCGGACGGGATGAACACCGCCGCCAGCACGACGGTGATCGCCACCACCGCGCCGGTGATCTGGGTCATTGCCTTCTGCGTGGCCGGCTTCGGCGCCAGGCCTTCCTCGCTCATGATGCGTTCGACGTTCTCGATCACCACGATCGCATCGTCGACCACGATGCCGATCGCCAGCACCATCGCGAACAGGGTCAGCTGGTTGATCGTGAAGCCGATCATCCACATGCCCAGGAAGGTACCGAGCAGGGCGACGGGGATGACCAGGGTCGGGATCAGTGTGGCGCGGAAGTTCTGCAGGAAGATCAGCATCACCAGGAACACCAGCAGGACCGCTTCAAACAGGGTCTTGACCACTTCCTGGATCGAGATCTTGACGAAGGTGGTGCTGTCGTACGGCGAGAACCAGGTCACCCCGGACGGGAAACTGGGCTGCAGCTCGTCCATCTTGGCGCGCACCGCTTCGGCCACGTTCAGGGCGTTGGCGCCCGGCAGCAGCTGGATGGCGAAGGCGCCGGTCGGCTTGCCGTTGTACTGGGTGTCGAAGCCGTAGTTGTTGGCACCGAAGGCGACGCGGGCGATGTCCTTGAGCAGCACGCGCGAGCCATCGGCGTTGGCGCGCAGGATGATGTTCTCGAATTCCTGCGGCGAGCTGAAGCGGCCTTCGGCCGAGACCGTGGCGGTGAAGTGCTGGCCTTCCGGCGACGGGTCCGAACCCAGCGCACCGGCGGCGAACTGCACGTTCTGCGCACGTACCGCGGCCAGTACCTGGCTGGCCGACAGGCCATAGCCCTGCATCTTCTCCGGGTTCAGCCAGATGTTCATGGCGTACTCGGAACCGAACTGCTGGGTGCTGCCGACGCCGGGGATACGCGAGACCTGGTCGAGCACGCGCGAGCCGACGATGTCGTTCAGGGCGTCACGGTTGATGGTCGGGGTATCGGACTGCAGCGCCACCACCATCAGGAAGCCGGCATTGGCCTTGGCCACCACCACGCCCTGCTGGGTCACTTCCGAAGGCAGTCGTGGCGTGGCCAGCGACACCTTGTTCTGCACCTGCACCTGGGCGATGTCCGGATCGGTACCGGTCTCGAAGGTCAGGGTGATCTGCGCGCGGCCGTTGGAGGCCGACGAGGAGCTGAAGTACAGCAGGTGATCGATACCGGTCAGCTGCTGCTCGATCACCTGGGTGACCGATTTCTCGGTGGTGTCCGCGCTGGCGCCCGGGTAGGTCGCCGAGACGGTGACCTGCGGCGGGGCGATGTTGGGATAGGACTCCACGCCCAGGTTGAGGATCGCGATCACGCCGCTGAGCGAGATCAGGATCGCAACCACCCAGGCGAAGACTGGATGTTCGATGAAAAATTTAGGCATGACGGAAGGTTCCCGTTACTGCTTGTTCGAATCGGTGGCGGCCGGCTTGGCCGCATCGGCCTGTTCCGGCTTGGCCGCGTCGGCCGGTGCCTTGCCTGCCGCCGGTGCTGCGCCCGCCGGAGCGGCGCCGCCTGCGGCAGGCTTGCCGTTGGCGTCCTGCCCCGGGGTCCACGGCTTGGCCACCGCCGGTGCACCTTCCTTGACCTTCTGCACGCCGGCCACGATCACCTTGTCACCGGCGGCCAGGCCGTCGCTGACCAGCCAGTTGCCGTTCTGCGCGCCATCGGTCTTCACGTTCTTGCGCACCACCTTGCCGTCGGCACCGACCACCATCACGTAGCCGCCGGTGGTGTCACGCAGCAGCGCCTGCTGCGGCACCAGGTAGGCATTGTTGCGCTCGCCCAGGTTGGCCTGGAAGCTGACGAAGGCGCCCGGCAGCAGGATCTGCTGGGGGTTCGGCAGCAGCGCACGCAGCGACACCGCACCGGTGGCCGGGTCGACCGTGGTCGAGGAGAAGTCCAGCGTGCCCGGCTCACCATAGGTGCTGCCGTCGGCCAGCTTGACGTTGACCGTGGCCTTGCCGTCGCCGGACAGCGCCAGCGAGCCCTTGGCCTGCTGCGCGCGAAGCTGGGTCAGCTCATCCACGCTCAGCGAGAAGTTCACATACAGCGGGTCGAGCTGGTCAACGGTGGTCAGCAGGGTCACATCGCCCTGGCCGACCAGCGCGCCCTCGGTGACCTGCTGCTTGTTGGCCACGCCACTGATCGGCGCGGTCACTTCGGCGTAGCCCAGGTTGATCCGCGAAGAGGTCACTGCCGCTTCGGCCTGCTTGACGGCGGCCAGGGCGGTGCGCTCGGCCGATTCGGCGTTGTCCAGGTCGGACTTGGAGACGAACTGCTGCGGCGCCAGCGAGCGCGCGCGATCGGCGGCGACCTTGGCATTGGCGTAGGTGGCGCGGGCCGAAGCCAGCTGGGCCTCGGAGGCGTTGAGCGAGGCACGCAACGGCGCCGGGTCGATCAGGAACAGGGTCTGGCCCTGCTTGACCTGCGAACCTTCCTGGTAAACGCGCTTGAGCAGCACGCCGGGTACGCGTGCGCGGACGTCGGCGCTGCGGAACGGCGACAGGCGGCCGACCAGCTCGCGCTGCAGCGGCAGGGTCTGCGGCTTGGCGTCGATCACGCCCACCTCCGGCGGCGGGGGCGTCTGCTGTTCCGGCTTCTTGCAGGCAGCCAGCGCGACAGCAACGGCGCACGTCAAGGCAAGGGTGCGGAGTGGGGCGGTCATCAGGAGGAACTCCGGGGTTGGTTTGTAGACGGGGCCGGCGACGGCTGTGGCGCGAACGCGCGCAGGAAGCTGTCGACGGAGAACTCTGCCCAGCGCCGACGCAGGAGCGCGTCATCACGATGGGGGGTATGGAAGCGCTGTTTGTCGAAATCCTGACCGGCGATCATGCTCAGCAGCAGTTCGGCCATGAAGTGCGGGTCGTCATGCCGGAGCTGGCCTTGCATGCAAACGGTTTCAATCCATTCAGCAAGATGAAGCGTCAGCGCGCCGGCACCGTGCCGGTACAGCGTACGCGCCTCTTCGGGAAACTGGGCTGCCTCGGCTGCAATCAGCCGGCAGGCCTGTCCTACGTGCGGTTGGTTGAAATGCTCCAGGAAGTCGGTGGCGAACTGGAGAAGGCTGGCACGCAGGTCGTCACCGCGGAGTGCACGCAGCATGGCCCCGGTGGCGTGGCCGACGTGGCGCTGCATCACCCGGCGCAGCAGTTCCTGCTTGCTGCCGTAGCGCGAGTACAGGGTCTGCTTGGAGCAGCCGGCATGCTGGGCCACCGCGTCCATGCTCATCTGCATGCCCTGCTCGGCCAGCAGTCTGCGCACGGCATCGAACACGCGCTCATCGCGCGCGTCGAGGGCAACGGGGAGGTAGGCCGGGTTCACGCGGTGGACTATACCGTCCAGTTCAGGATTGTGGAATCGAATCGGCGTCGCCGCGTGTGTCTTCCGGTAACACGCTTTGCCGATCCTGTCGGCAGTGCTGAAGCAGGCGCCAGCTCCATACCGGAGCGAACTGAATAGGCGTCTAAACCGCAGCAAACCCGAATCTGCTTATTCCGTCCTGCAGCAAGGCCTTTTCGTGCGGTAGGGCTACAATTTCATTTTCCCAACTGAGCAAGCGCATCGCTCTGCCATGAAACCGCAAAAAACCGCAGCCAAGACCGTGAAAAACAAGACGAAACCAGCAGAGTCGGAGGTCGCAGTGACCGCTGGTTTCTCCCTGGAGCCGGTGTACACGGCCTTGCGCAAGCGCTACCCCGCGGCCGCACAGGCCGAAGCGGTGGCCTTCGCCACTGACTTCTACAAGCGCATGGAATCGGACGAGTTCCCGCACCACAGCGCTGAAGAGTGGGCCGCGCTCGCGGCTGAGACGCTGGAATTCGCCCGTGCCCGCAAGGCCGGCAAGGCCAACGTCCGCGTGTTCAATCCGACTGCGAAGGCCAACGGTTGGGAATCGCCGCACACCGTGCTGCAGATCGTCAACGACGACATGCCGTTCCTGGTCGATACCGTCACCATGTCGCTGGCCGAGCAGGGCGTGGGTGTCCACGTGCTGGGCCACCCGGTGCTGCGCTTCACCCGCGACAAGGCCGGCAAGCTGGTCAAGGTCGGCGAGGGCGATGCCGAGTCGGTGATGCTGCTGGAGATCGACCGCCAGCCGGCCGACGCCATGGCTGCCATCGAACAGGCCATCAACAAGGCGCTGGACGAAGTGCGTGCGATCGTGCGCGACTGGCAGCCGATGAAGGACAAGGCGCTGGCGCTGGCCGACGACCTCGGCAGCCGCCAGCTGCCGGTCGACGACGCATCGCGCAAGGAAGCACAGGAGTTCCTGCGCTGGGCCGCCGACAACCACTTCACCTTCTTCGGCTACCGCGAATACCGCGTCGAGAAGCAGGGCAAGGAAGAGGTGCTGGCGCCGCTGAACGACACCGGCCTGGGCCTGATGCGCGGCAAGGACAAGTCCGCCGCCCGTCCGGTCAAGACCCTGGCCGCGCAGGGCCTGAACACCACGTCCGGTCTGAAGGATGCGCTGATCCTGACCAAGACCAATGCCCGTTCGCGCGTGCATCGCGCTGGCTACATGGATTACATCGGCGTGCTGGAATTCGACGCCAAGGGCAAGATCATCGGCGAGCAGCGCTTCCTCGGCCTGTTCACCTCCAGCGCCTACAACCGCCGCCCGTGGGAAATCCCGCTGGTGCGCCAGCGCCACGAGCACGTGATGAAGCAGTCGGGCCTGGCCCCGGCCAGCCACAGTGGCAAGGCCCTGCGCCACATCCTGGAAACCCTGCCGCGCGAAGAACTGTTCCAGTCCAGCGAGGACGAACTGTTCCGCACCGCCATGGGCGTGCTGGGCCTGCAGGAGCGCGTGCGCAGCCGCCTGTTCCTGCGCCGCGACAAGTACAGCCGTTTCATCTCCGCGCTGGTCTACCTGCCGCGTGAGCGCTTCAACACCGACGTGCGCCTGCGCATCGAAGCGATGCTGAAGGACGCGCTGCACGGCGAGTACGTCGACAGCTCGGTGGTGCTGGGCGAATCGCCGCTGGCCCAGGTGCACCTGATCGTGCGCCCGAAGCCGGGTGAGATGCTCGACGTCGATACCGCCGAACTGGAGCAGAAGCTGGCCCAGGTGCTGCGCAACTGGCAGGACGACCTGCGCGAAGCGCTGGTGGCCCGCCACGGCGAGACCGAAGGCCTGCGCATCGCCGCCCGTATCGGCAAGGCGCTGCCGGCCGGCTACATCGAAGACAACAGCACCGCGGTTGCCGCCAACGATGTCAGCCAGCTCGACGCCCTGACCGGCCCGGACGACCTGCGCCTGAGCCTGCAGGCCGTGCCGCGCGAAAGCGGTGATGGCCTGCGCCTGAAGCTGTATCGCCAGCTTGACGACATTCCGCTGTCGGACGCGCTGCCGATGATGGAAAACATGGGCCTGCGCGTGATCGCCGAGCGTCCGTACCGCCTGTCGGTCGACAACGCCCCGGTGTACGTGCAGGACTTCGAGGTCGAGTCGACCGCCGGCGCGATCGATGCCGCCAGTGTCGATGAAGCCTTCGGCGAGACCTTCGCCCGCGTCTGGCACGGCGATGCCGAGAACGACGGCTTCAACCGCCTGGTGCTCGCTGCCGGCCTGCACTGGCGCCAGGTCGCCATGCTGCGCGGCTACTGCAAGTACCTGCTGCAGACCGGCGTGCCGTTCTCCCAGGCCTACGTGGAAGGCACCTTCGCGCGCTACCCGCTGCTGGCCCGCCTGCTGGTCGAGCTGTTCGAAGCCCGCTTCGATCCGGCCACCGGGCACGAAAGCAAGGACGACATCGCCGCCGGCCAGGCCCAGCTGAAGGCCCACTTCGACGTGCTGGCTGCCGGTGACGATGCCACCCTGAAGGTGCTCAAGACCGTGGTCGACGCCCGCAAGGGTGACCGCGACGCGCAGATGCAGGCCGCGCGCGATGCGCTGCTGAAGCTGATGGACCGCGTGTCCAGCCTGGACGAGGACCGCATCCTGCGCTCGTTCATGGGCGTGATCGACGCGACCCTGCGTACCAGCTACTACCAGACCGATGCCAACGGCCAGCACGGCCATGTCATCAGCTTCAAGTTCGATTCGGCGCTGGTGCCGGACCTGCCGAAGCCGCGCCCGTACCGCGAGATCTTCGTCTACGGCCCGCGCGTGGAAGGTACCCACCTGCGCTTCGGCGCGGTCGCCCGTGGTGGCCTGCGCTGGTCGGACCGTCGCGAGGACTTCCGTACCGAAGTGCTGGGCCTGGTCAAGGCACAGATGGTCAAGAACACCGTCATCGTGCCGGTCGGCGCGAAGGGCGGCTTCTTCGCCAAGACCCCGCCGGTGAACGGCGACCGTGATGCGATCTTCGCCAACGGCGTGGCCTGCTACAAGCTGTTCATCCAGGGCCTGCTGGACATCACCGACAACATCGTCAACAACAAGATCGTGCCGCCGGTGGATGTCGTGCGCCACGACATGGACGATCCGTACCTGGTGGTGGCCGCCGACAAGGGCACTGCGACCTTCTCCGACATCGCCAACGGCCTGGCCATCGCGCACGGCTTCTGGATGGGCGATGCGTTCGCCTCCGGTGGTTCGGTCGGTTACGACCACAAGGGCATGGGCATCACCGCACGCGGTGCGTGGGAGTCGGTCAAGCGCCACTTCCGTGCGCTGGGCCGTGACAGCCAGAGCCAGGACTTCACCGCGGTCGGCGTCGGCGACATGTCCGGCGACGTGTTCGGCAACGGCATGCTGCTGTCGCGCCACATCCGCCTGGTGGCTGCGTTCGATCACCGCCACATCTTCCTGGACCCGAACCCGGATGCGGCCACCACGTTCGTCGAACGTGAGCGCCTGTTCACCGTGCCGCGTTCGAGCTGGGCGGACTACGATGCCAAGCTGATCAGCAAGGGCGGCGGCGTGTACCCGCGCAGCCTGAAGTCGATCGAGATCACCCCGCAGGTGCGTGAAGCGCTGGGCCTGGACGAGAACGTCAAGGCGCTGTCGCCGAACGAACTGATGAGCGCGATCCTGAAGGCACCGGTCGACCTGCTGTGGAATGGCGGCATCGGTACCTACGTCAAGGCCGCCAGCGAGCAGCACAGCGATGTCGGCGACCGTGCCAACAACGCGCTGCGCGTGAACGGTGGCGAGCTGCGCTGCAAGGTGGTGGGCGAGGGCGGCAACCTGGGCATGACCCAGCTGGGCCGCATCGAAGCCGCGCAGGCCGGCGTGCTGCTCAACACCGACTTCATCGACAACTCGGCCGGTGTCGACACCTCCGACCATGAAGTCAACATCAAGATCCTGCTCAACGATGTGGTGCGGGCCAAGAAGCTGACCGTCGAGCAGCGCAACAAGCTGCTGGCCTCGATGACCGATGAAGTCGCCGAGCTGGTGCTCAACGACAACTACCGCCAGAACCAGGCGCTGAGCCTGATGGAGCGGATGGCGGTCAAGCGCCTGGGTTCCAAGCAGCACTTCATCCGTACCCTGGAACAGCAGGGCCTGCTTGATCGCCAGATCGAGTTCCTGCCGTCCGATGCCGAGCTGTCGCAGCGCAAGGCGCGCGGCCAGGGCCTGACCCGTCCGGAACTGTCGGTGCTGCTGTCCTACTCCAAGCTGGTGGCATTCGCCCAGCTGCTGGATTCGGACATCCCGGAAGATCCGTACCTGTCCAAGGAACTGCAGCGCTACTTCCCGACCCCGCTGCAGAAGAAGTACGCCGACGCAATGGAGCGTCACCGCCTGAAGCGCGAAATCATCGCCACGGCCGTGACCAACCAGACCATCAACCGCATGGGCGCCACCTTCCTGATGCGCATGCAGGAAGACACCGGCCGTTCCATCGCCGAGGTCGCCAAGGCTTACACCATCAGCCGTGAAACGCTGGATGCACGCGCGCTGTGGGCGCAGATCGATGCCCTCGACGGCAAGGTGCCGGAGTCGGTGCAGATCGACGCCCTGGAAGTGATCTGGAAGCTGCAGCGCTCGTTCGTGCGCTGGCTGCTGTCGCGCCCCGGCGCGATGCCCGGCATCACCGAAGCGGTCAACCGCTACCAGGGCCCGTTCAACGATATCCGCGTTGCCTCGGGTGTGCTGCCGGATTCGCAGCGTCCGACCTACGAAGCCCTGGTGGCCGAGTGGAAGGAAAAGGGCCTGCCGTCCGCGCTGGCGCAGCAGCTGGCCGAACTGCACTTCCTGGAGCCGGCGTTCGACATCATCGAACTGGCCCGTACCCGCAAGCTGAAGCCGGTGGACGTGTCCAAGGTCCACTTCCGCCTGGGCGATGCCCTGCAGCTGCCGTGGCTGTTCGAGCAGGTCGATGCGCTGGAGGTCAATGGCCGTTGGCACGCGGTGGCACGTGGCGTGCTGCGTGACGAGCTGGCCGCCAACCACCGCAACCTGGCGGGCCAGGTGCTGGGTACCAAGGGCAGCAGTGCTGAAGCAAAGGTGGCGGCCTGGATGGGTCGCGACGACAGCAGCCTGCGCTTCACCCTGGCGATGCTGGCCGAACTGGCCGAGCAGAAGACCCTGGACTACCCGACCGTTTCGGTCGCGGTGCAGCGCCTGGGTCAGCTCGCTGCGCATGGTGCGTAAGCGCATTCGCGCTGACGCCCCACGGTTTGCTCTGCAAACCGTGGGCCCCATGCCAACCATGCTCCCAGACCCCCGCGCCGTTGGCGCGCCCCCCTGACTCAGGGGGGGCTCCTGATCTGCAGCAGTTGGAGGAACGGCCCCGCGAAAGCGGGGCCGTTCTGCATTGCCGGGTAGTGCCGGCCGCTGGCCGGCAACCGCATGGACCGCAATCGGTGCAGCTGCCGGCCAGCGGCCGGCACTACCGGGTATGCTCTTGCTGGCATACCCACCCGGATCCACCGATGAGCGACACCCCCCGCATCGCTTTCCTGGCCAGCGCCACCGAACCTGCACAGATGGCCCGCGCCGCGATGGTCTCGCGTTATGGCGATCACGCGCCGGAGCAGGCCGACGTGCTGTGTCCGCTGGGGGGCGACGGCTTCATGCTGCAGACCCTGCACCGGCATGGGCACCTGGGCAAGCCGGTGTTCGGCATGAAGCTGGGCACCGTCGGCTTCCTGATGAACCAGTACCGTGGCGACGACGACGTGCAGGCCCGCATTGCGCGTGCCGAACCGGCCAACCTGCGCCCGCTGGAAATGGTGGCGCTGACCGAGTCGGGCACCAGTACCGGTTCGCTGGCCTACAACGATGTCTCGCTGCTGCGCCAGACCCGGCAGGCCGCGCATATCGGCATCGACCTCAACGGCCAGGAACGCGTGGCCGAGCTGATCGGTGACGGCGTGCTGGTGGCCACCCCGGCGGGCAGCACCGCCTACAACTATTCCGCGCATGGACCGGTGCTGCCGCTGGGCTCGCACACCATCGCGCTGACGCCGTTGGCCCCGTACCGGCCGCGTCGCTGGCGCGGGGCGATCCTCAAGGCCGATACCGAGGTGCGCTTCCGCGTGCTCGATCCGTACAAGCGCCCGGTCAGCGTCACGGCGGATTCGCACGAGACCCGCGACGTGGTCGAGGTGACCATCCGCGAGTCGAAGGACCGCCGCGTGACCCTGCTGTTCGACCCGGAGCACAACCTGGAAGACAGGATCCTGAGCGAACAGTTCGTTTTTTGAGGACAATGGGCGGCCGGCCCCGCCGACCGCTTGAAGGACCCCCACCGATGGGCGACAACTCCCCCCGTTTGCTGACCGTCGCGGTGACCTCGCGCGCGCTGTTCGACCTCGAGGAAAGCCATGCGCTGTTCGAAAGTGATGGCGTGGCGGCCTACGCCGAATTCCAGCGCCAGCACGAGGACGATATCCTCGGCCCCGGCGTGGCCTTCCCGGTGGTGCGCAAGCTGCTGGCGCTGAACCAGGGCGCCAGCCCGGAGAACCCGCGGGTCGAGGTGATCCTGCTGTCGCGCAACTCGGCCGATACCGGCCTGCGCATCTTCAATTCGATCCAGCACTATGGGCTGGGCATCATCCGCGCGACCTTCACCGCCGGCGAGCCGACCTGGCCGTACGTGAAGCCGTTCGGTACCGACCTGTTCCTGTCGGCCAACCCCGAATCGGTGCGCAGCGCGCTGCGTCATGGCATCGCGGCGGCAACCATCCTGCCCAAGCCGCCGGGCGAGACCGCTGCGGCAGCCGCCGACCAGATCGATACTGGTCGCCCGGCCGGCCAGCTGCGCATCGCCTTCGATGGTGACGCGGTGATCTTCGGTGACGAGAGCGAGCGCATCTCGCGCGAGCAGGGCGTGGAAGCGTTTGGCCGCCACGAGCGCGAGCGCGCCCGCGAGCCGCTCAGCGGCGGACCCTTCCGTGGCTTCCTGTCGGCCCTGCATACGCTGCAGGAAGTGTTCCCGGCCGGCGAGAGCGCGCCGATCCGTACCGCGCTCGTCACCGCGCGTTCGGCACCGGCGCATGAGCGGGTGATCCGCACCCTGCGCGAGTGGGGCGTGCGCCTGGACGAGGCACTGTTCCTGGGAGGCCGTCACAAGGGCCCGTTCCTGCAGGCCTTCGGTGCCGACATCTTCTTCGACGATTCGCAGCACAACATCGACAGCGCCCGCGAGCATGTGGCCGCCGGCCACGTGCCGCACGGCGTCGCCAACGAGGGGTAGGGCGGACTCGACCGGTAGGTGCCAACCGTTGGTTGGCACTGCCTAGGACCCATGCCCACCAAGGTGGGCATCTACCAGAGCCACATGCCCCGGTAGTTGCCAACCTTGGTTGGCGCTGCCGTCAGGCCACGGGTCCGATCAAGGGCTGCCCGACATTCCCAGCTGCAGGTCCACCACCTTCCAGCGCAGGCCCTGCGGCTCCAGCACCACCTTCAACGGTGGCTGGCCGGGGCCGCGATCGACGTCGATCACGAATCGGTCCAGTGCTTCGAAATGATGCTCGGCATGCTTCAGCGGCCGCGCCGGTTCGGTCGCACCGAAGGCATCGCCGCCCTGCAGTTCATTGCGGCCACGCTTCCACAGCACGTGGCCCTGCAGCATCGCGCCGATCCCGGTCGGGGTCACCATGGTCTCCACTGCGGCACCGCCAAGCTGGTCGCCCAGCCCATGGAGCAGGGCGCCGAACGGGCTGGATGCCACGTCGGGGCCGGCCTGGCGCACCAGGTAGTCGTTGAGCTGCGCACGCAGGCTGCTGCGCACGCGCGGGAAGTCGACGTAACGCTCCAGTCGGGCGGTGTCGCGCTGCTCGATGGCCTTGGACAGGCCATTGACGGTCATGTAGGGGCCGCCGAACCACCAGGCGGCGACGGCCAGGACCAGCAGCACAATGAGTGCGGTGAGTTTCTTCATGTTGACCAGACTGCCGCAATGGCGGCAGTGCCGGGTGAAGACTCAATGACTGGGCGAGCCACGGCCGTCACCGAAGGCATCGACCAGCTGTTGCCGTTCGGCCGGGGTCAGCGCTTCCAGCCGCGTCGCCAGCACCTCGTCGAGGCTGCGGGTACGGGTGGTGCCAAGGATGCCGCTGGCCACGCCGGGATGGCCCAGCGCATAGGCGAAGGCGGTCTGGGCCGGGCGTTGGCTGCGGATCGCGGCCACTGCCCGGCGCATCTGGCGGGCACTGCGCATCAGCTGCCGGCTGCTGGGCTTCAGCCAGGCGCGCGCCAGGTACCAGCCATCGGCCAGCCGTGGCAGGCGCGGGCGCGCGGGCAGCAGGTGGCCCTGCGCCAGCACGGTCCCGGCCAGCACGCCGATGCCCACCGCCTGCAACTGGTCGATCAGCGGTTCGCGGTCCTGCTGCAGGGCGTTGTAGTCCAGCAGCACCACATCGAAGGCGTCGGGATGGGCGATCATCCAGCGCAGGGTCGAGGCCGAGTGGGTGTTGATGCCGGTGTGCCGGATCAACCCGCGTTCGCGCAGACGCTGCAGCGCCGCCAGCAGGTCGTCGTTGATGTCGTGCTGGCTGGCGCCGTGCAGCTGGTAGATGTCCAGGTGATCCAGGCCGAGATTGCGCAGCGAAGCCTCGCAGCTGGCGATGATGGCTGCCGGCGAGAAATTGCGTTGCTCGGCGCCGCTGACGCCGGCCTGGCCGGTCAGCGTGCCGCCTTTGCTGGAAATCACCAGCGCGTCGCGCGGGTATTGTTTCAGCAACGGGCGCAGGATGCGGCCCAGCCGCGGCTCGGCGTGGAAACCGGAGTAGTTGTGGCCGGTGTCCAACAGGTTCACGCCCTGTGCCAGTGCATGCTCGACCACGTTCGCGGCCGATTGTTCCGGGAATCGGCGATGCCCCCAGAAGCCGGAACAGCCCAGGCCCACCGGCGAAACCGCCAGGCCGGTGCGGCCCAGCGTGCGGCGTTGCTGTGCCAATGGCATCAGAATTCCAGGTCCAGCGCCGCGCACAGGTAGTCGACGAACGGGCCGAGCGCGGCCAGATCCTTGCCCAGCGTGGACAGCAGGCGCGGACCGGTCATGGTGGCGTCGTCCAGCGAGCGCCACATCACCCAGTTGCGGTGCTTGAGGTCGTCGATGAACTCGAAGTCGGCGGGGAAGCCACGCGGAGGACGCACCAGCTTTTCGCTCTCCTCGAAATCGAAGCGCTTGCGCAGGCCCGGTGCGTGCGCGGCGGCCTTCCAGCTGCCCGGGTTGTCGAGGATGAAGTGGCGCACACGGCGCTGGGTTTCCGGTTCCGGATGCCACAGGCCGGCACCGACGAAGCTCTCGCCCGGCTGCAGGTGCACGTAGAACGAAGGCGCGGCTACTTCACGGCGGCGCTCATGGAACAGGCGCGCGCCCTGCCAGGTCTTGTACGGTGACTTGTCGTTGGAGAAGCGCGCGTCGCGGTGGATGCGGAACAGCGAGCCGCCGACGCCGCGCGTATCGGCACGGAAGTGTTCGCTGACCTCGGCCAGGGCCGGTTGCAGGTCGCCCAGCAGGCGCAGGAACGGCTGCCGTACGTGGTCTTCATACTGCTGGCGGTGGTCGTTGAACCAGGCCTTGTCGTTGTGCCGCGCCAGGCTGCGCAGGAACCTGAAACTGGCGTCCGAGAAGTAGGTGCTCACAGTGTCTCCTGCAGGTGCTGGCCCCAGTCGCGCAGCGATTGCAGCAGGGCCTGGCGCCGCGCATCGTCGGGCGCTTCGGCGGCCAGTGCATCGAGCTGCTGCTGGTACTGGGGCAGGTTGAGTTCGCCCAGCCCGCCGTCGCCGAGCAGGCGCTGGCGGCGGTAATCCTGCCAGCGCTGGCGTTCCGCCGGCGCGAGGCTGCCGGGATGGTTGCGCGCGCGGTAGCGGAACAGCAGCTCCGGCAGGCGCGGGTCGCGGAAACGGCCTTCCAGCGCGGCCAGCTGCTCGGGCGCGGTGGTGCGTGCCAGCGCAAGCAGTGGTTTGTCGCCGTTGCCGAGGAAACCGTCGTACAGCGAGGCATCGACGTCGGCCACGGTGGCGACGCGGGGCTGGTTGTAGACCTGGCGCGCCTTCTCGGCCAGCTGCGGGGCGAACGCGCGCAGCCGTTCCACCTTGGCCTCGATCGCGGCCACGTCCAGGCCGAGGCGCGCGTGGTCATCGGCGCGCAGGTGGTTCCAGGCGATCAGCGCTGGCACCTTGTTCAGATGCACTTCCTTCAGCGGCACCCGCGCCACGCCTTCGGGCAGCTCGCTGGCGCGCAGGTAAAGGCGCTGTGCGATCACCTCGGCCGGCAGTGCCAGCAGGTCGTCGATCTCGCCTTCCAGGTCGAACACGATCACCCGGTTGTTGATGGTGGGGTGCACGGCCAGCGGCAGTACTGGCGCCGCGCACAGGCGACTGGCCGGGTAGCGCATGGAAATGTGCAGTACCGGCTTCATCGCGGCCACGTCCAGCAGGCCGCCGACGAAGCGCTTGTCACGCAGCTTCAGCGCGTACTCCCACAGGCGCGGCTGCGACTGCTTGAACAGGCGTGCCATGCCGATGGTGGCACGTACGTCGGACAGCGCTTCGTGCGCATCGCCCTCGCGCACGTTGTTGGCCTCGGCCAGGTGTTCGAGCTTGAACGAGGTGGCGCCGTCCTCGCGCAGCGGCCAGTGGATGCCGTCCGGGCGCATCGCGCGCATCAGGCGCAGCATGTCCAGCAGGTCCCAGCGCGAATTGCCGTTGCGCCACTCGCGCTCGTACGGGTCGTGGAAATTGCGGAACAGCCCGTAGCGGACGAATTCATCGTCGAAGCGCAGCGTGTTGTAGCCCAGCGCGCAGGTGCCGGGGCGCGACAGCTGTTCGTTGATGCGGTCGAAGGCCTCGGCCTCGCTGATGCCCTCGGCCAGGGCCTGCTGCGGGGTGATGCCGGTAACCAGGGTGGCCATCGGTGAGGGCAGCAGGTCATCGGCCGGGCGCACGAAGAAGCTGACCGGCGTATCGATCTCGTTGAGGTCGGCATCGGTACGGATTGCGGCGTACTGCGATATGCGCGTGCGCCGCGGGTCCTGGCCGAAGGTTTCCAGGTCGTAGAACAGGAAGCTGTCGGCCATCAGTGCGCGCCCTCCAGGACCGGCAGCTGCGCGTGGATCTGCGCTTCCAGCGCGGCCCAGTCGATGTTGTCCAGTGAATTGTGACCGGTGGTGGCGGCCACCAGCATGTCGCGTTGCAGTTCGGTGCGGCGCAGCGCCTCGGCGTACGGTGTGTGCAGGAAGGTGACCATCGTGTAGTGCGGCACGAAGCGGGTCGGCCAGCGCCGCTGCAGTTCCTGCTCCAGTTCGCGCTGCAGCAGGAACGCAGGATCGGCGACACGGTCGCGCATCTCCAGGTAGTTCTCCAGCGCCATCTGCTGGATGGCACGTGCATTCGGCTTGCGCTCGGCTTCGAACGCGGCGAACGCGCCTTCCAGGTCATCCGCTTCCATCAGGTGGCGGGCCAGCGCAACGCAGTCCTCGAACGCGCAGTTCATGCCCTGGCCGTGGAACGGCACCATCGCATGCGCGGCATCGCCGATCAGTACGGCGCGACCGTGCTGGTGCCAGCGCTCCAGGGTGAGCGTGCCGAGCAGCCCCGGCGGGTGCTGTTCCCAGTCCGCGCGCAGGTTCGGGATCAGCGGCAGGGTGTCGGCGAACTCCCGTGCGAACAGCGCCTCGGCCTGCGCGCCGGTGTTGACCGTGGCGAAGCTGGGATCGCCCTGGTTGGGCAGGAACAGGGTGACGGTGAAGGTGCCTTCGTGGTTGGGCAGGGCGATGCACATGTAATGGCCGCGTGGCCAGATGTGCAGCGCATTGCGCTCGATGCGGAAGCTGCCGTCGGCGGCCGGCGGGATCTCCAGCTCCTTGTAGGAGTGGTCGAGGAAGGCGATGTCCTCGCCCAGCGGGGCACGGCGGTTCATCGCCGCGCGCAGGGCCGAACCGGCGCCGTCGGCACCGATCAGGGTGTCGAAGCGGATGTCGTGCGGGCTGTCGTCGCGGTCATCGATGAAACGCGCATAACCGGCGTCGAAATCAACGGTGTGCAGGCGCCGATGGAAGTGCACGGTGGCGCCGGCCTGCTCGGCCAGTTCCAGCAACGTGGTGTTCAGATCGCTGCGGTGGATCGACCAGATCACTTCGCTGTCGTCACGGCCATAGCGCTGCAGCTGCGGTTCGCCGTCGCGGGGGTGCACCATGCGGCCGCGCATCATCACCGCGCGTGCCATCACTTCGTCCTCCACACCCGCCTGGCGCAGCGCATTGCGCCCACGCTCGGCCAATGCCAGGTTGATCGAGCGGCCACTCTCGTAATCAGCCACGCGCGGATCACCGCGGCGTTCGTACAGGGTGATGCGCCAGCCTTGCCGCGACAGCAGGATGGCCAGCAGGGACCCGGCCAGGCCGGCACCGATAATGCTCAACGAGCGGGAAGCATGTGCGATCAACGAACTGTCCAGCAGCAGGGGAGGGACCGGCTCAAAGGCCGGCCCAGGCTTCCACTTCCTCGACGAAGTGGTGCACGTCCAGGTAGCGGTTGTAGAGCGGGGTGGGCGAGATGCGGATCACGTCGGGTTCGCGCCAGTCGCCGAGCACACCGATGCCGCGCAGGTGCTCGAACAGTGCGCGGCCACGCTCGCGGCCACCGATCACGCGCAGCGACAACTGGCAGCCGCGGCGCTGCGGATCGGCCGGGGTGATGATGTCCAGCACCTGCGGCAGGCGTGCGCGCACCAGTGCTTCGAGCATGCCGGTGAGCGCCAGCGATTTGCTGCGCAGCGCCTCCATGCCGGCGCGCTCGAACAGGTCCAGCGAGGCGCGCAGCGGTGCCAGGCCGAGGATCGGTGGATTGCTCAGCTGCCAACCCTCGGCGCCGATGGCCGGGGTGAACTGCGGCGCCATCTGGAAGCGGGTGGCTTCCTCATGGCCCCACCAGCCAGCAAAGCGCGGCAGGGTGGTATCGCGGTGGTGGCGCTCGTGCACGAAGGCGCCAGCCACTGCGCCCGGGCCGCTGTTGAGGTACTTGTAATGGCACCACACGGCGAAATCGGGGGCCACGTCATGCAGGCGCAGCGGCAGGTTGCCAACCGAGTGCGCCAGGTCGAAGCCGATTCGTGCGCCCTGCAGGCGGGCGGCGCGGGTGATCGCATCGAGGTCGAAGGCCTGGCCGGTGCGGTACTGCACGCCAGGCCACAGCACCAGCGCCAGGCGCGGGCCGTGTTCGGTCATGGCGCGCTCGATGGCGTTCAGTGAAATCGTGCCGTTGGCTTCGTCCGGCTGCACTTCCACCAGGCACTCGGCCGGGTCGAAGCCATGGAAGCGGATCTGGGCTTCCACCGCGTGGCGATCGGTCGGGAACGCGCCGGCTTCCATCAGGATCACCGGGCGCTGCGTGGTCGGCCGGTAGAAGCTGACCATCATCAGGTGCAGGTTTACGCTCAGCGTGTTCATCGCCACCACTTCGCTGGGCAGCGCGCCAACCACGCGGGCCAGCTGCGCGCTCACCAGGCGGTGGTAGGACAGCCACTGCGTCGGGCCGGTGAAGTGCCCTTCCACCGCCAGTTCGCCCCACTGCTTCATCACTTCCTGCACCGCTGCCTGCGCGCCGCGCGGCTGCAGGCCCAGCGAGTTGCCCACGAAGTAGGTCTGCTCGCCGCCCTCATGGCGCGGAATCAGGAATTCACTGCGCAGCGGGCGCAGCGGATCGGCGGCGTCCAGGGCGATGGCGTGGGTGCGGCTGAGCAGGTCGGACATGGTCGGGCAACAGGCTGCAACGGGACCGCCAGTGTAGCGCTTGGGATGGTGGGACCGACGCCCTGAACGCCTGCGCGCCGGTTGAACTGTAGAGCCGAGCCCATGCTCGGCTTCGCGGCCCGGCAGCCGAGCATGGGCTCGGCTCTACAAGGGCCATGCCCGGCGACCGTTCAGCCCACCGCCGGCACCGGCAGCGGATCCACGTGCCCGCACTGGCTGCAGGTACGCAGCTCCAAGCTGGCGTGGTAGCGCGCAAACACCTTGGGCAGGTCGGTCTCGATGTTCTGCAGCGGGAAGAACTCTTCGTGCAGCTTGTGGTTGCAGCGCTCGCAGTGCCAGATCACGCCGTCCATCTCGTGCGGCAGGCGCTTGCGCTCGACCACCAGGCCGATGCCACCGGGCGGGCGGCGCGGCGAGTGCGGAACCTTTGCCGGCAGCAGGAAGATCTCGCCGGCGCGGATCGGGATGTCGCGCACCGCGCCGTCTTCCTGCACCTTCAGCAGCATCTCGCCTTCGAGCTGGTAGAACCACTCGGGGCCTTCGTCGTAGTGATAGTCGGTGCGCGAATTCGGCCCGCCGACCACCATCACGATGAAATCGCCGTTGTCGATCATCTTGTTGCCCACCGGCGGCTTCAGCAGGTGGCGGTTCTCTTCGATCCAGGCGTGCAGGTTGATCGGCGAAGCGAGCATGATGGTCATCCGTAAGGGATCAGTCGCGCTTGCCCTTGCGCGGGATGTAGGACAGGGCCTTTTCATATGCAGGCTGCAGCTCTTCCTGCGAACCGACGTCGATGCCCATCTCGCGCACGCGTCCGTCCTTCAGGCTGTAGACCCAGCCATGCACCATCAGCTTCTGGCCGCGGGCCCACGCATCCTGCACGATGGTCGAGCGGCACAGGTTGGCCACCTGCTCGATCACGTTCAGTTCGCACAGGCGCGCGTGCTTGAGCTCATCGGTCTCGATCGCATCGAGGATGCCAGTGTGCTTCTGCATCACGTCACCGACGTGGCGCAGCCAGTTGTCGGCCAGGCCGACGCGGGTGTTGTGCAGGCAGGCATGCACACCGCCGCAGCCGTAGTGGCCAACGATCAGGATGTGCTTCACCTTCAGCTGGTCCACCGCGTACTGCACCACGCTCAGGCAGTTCAGGTCGGTGTGCGCGACCACGTTGGCGACGTTGCGGTGCACGAACACTTCGCCCGGGGCCATGCCGATGATCTGGTTGGCCGGCACGCGCGAATCGGAGCAGCCGATCCACAGGTATTCCGGGTGCTGCTGCTTGGCCAGCTGGTGGAAGAACTCGGGGTCTTCCTTCTCGATCCGGTCGGCCCAGTCGCGGTTGTTCTGCAGCAGCTTGTGGATGTCTTTCATGTTCGGGTCCCTGGCGTCGGGTGGGGGCGCGCCGCAGCCGTCCGGCTGCGTCGTCGCGGGAATCTGCGGCGTTCAGTCGCTGCGGGCGGCCTGTTCGCGGTGCCAGCGCATCCACTGCGCCAACTCGGTGGAAGAGGGGGTGTCCAGCTGTTCCAGTGCCGCGATCACGGCGCGCTGGTTCGCGTCGGGATGGTTCTGGCTCAGCTTGAGCTTCATCTGCACATGTTCGACCTGGAAACGGAAGCCGACGATGGCGCGCAGCTCCGGGCCATGTTCGGCACGCGTGGCATCGAACTGCCAGGCCTGGCCGACACTGGCTTCGAAGCGGTCGCTGATCGCGCCGACCAGCTCCGCCAGCGCGCCGGCATCGTCGAAGGTCTGCAGCTGGCCACGCAGCTCGGCAGCCGCATAGTTCCAGGTGGGTACCCGCGCGGCCGGCTCCTTGTCCGGATACCAGCTGGCCGAGACGTAGCCGTGCGGTCCATCGACCAGCACCTTGGCCGCGCCGCTGTGGCGCGACTGCGGGTTGGCGCGGGCCCAGTGGCCGCACAGTTCGATCTGGTCGCCGTCACGCCGGTACAGCACCGGCATCCGGGTCAGCTCCGGCAGGCCATCGCTGCCGGGGGTGAGCACGGTAACGAACGGGTCGCGCGCCAGCAGGCGGTCCAGCCAGAGCAGGTCGGTCTCGGCGAAGGCGCGCGGGGTGAACATGCAGGGGTCAGGCGCGCCCGCCGAGTGACTGGATCATGCGGCCACGCAGACCCTCGTCGCTGTCGGCCTGCGGCGGCTGCACTTCGTGCAGGCTGAAGCCGCGCACCAGTGCGTCCTCCTCGTCCAGGCCGTCGTACTCGACGAACTCGGCGTCGAACAACTGCGAGCGGGCGGTGTCTTCGCTGTCGTAGCTCAGCGTGTTGCCATCGCTGTCGAGCACTTCGGCGGTGCCGGCCGGGCGAACGCGCAGGCGCGCCCAGATGAGGGTGTTGCCGAGGCTGGCCAGCCACCAGCTGTCGCGCGAGGCGGTGATGTCATTCATGAGCGTATTACCAGAGCGAGGCCAGCCAGAGCAGGGCGGCCATGCCCAGTCCGGCCAGCAGGGTCAGCAGCGATACCCAGGCCGGTGTCGCCAGCCCGGACAGCGAGCGGTCCGGTTGCTGCCGATAGTCGCGTCGCAGCAGCCAGGCCAGGGCATCGGGCTTGAGGAAGGCGCCGCTGCCGAAGCGCGCGGCGAGCGCCGGATGGCGGTCGCGCACGTGCACCAGGGTCAGCGGCCAGAAGATCACGAAGGCACTGAACCCGGCCACTGCAACGCCGACGAAACAGAGGGCGAAGAACAGGGTCATGGGGGCGGTACCTCCGTGGTCGTGTGGGGCTTAGAAGTCCGCGCTGCCCGGCGCGCGCGGGTAGGGGATCGCATCGCGGATGTTGGACAGCCCGCAGACGTACACCACCAGGCGCTCGAAGCCCAGGCCGAAGCCGGCGTGCGGCACCGAACCATAGCGGCGGAAATCGCGGTACCAGCTGTAGTGCTCGCGATCCAGGCCGAACTGGGCCATGCGCGCGTCCAGCACGTCCAGGCGCTCTTCGCGCTGGCTGCCGCCGATGATCTCGCCGATGCCCGGGGCCAGCACGTCCATCGCGGCAACGGTCCTGCCGTCGTCGTTCAGGCGCATGTAGAAGGCCTTGATGTGCTCCGGATAGTTGGTCACCACCACCGGGCGGCCGACGTGTTCCTCGGTCAGCCAGCGCTCGTGCTCGGTCTGCAGGTCCAGGCCCCATTCAACCGGGAAGTCGAACTTCCTGCCGGACTTCTGCAGCAGGCTGACCGCGTCGGTGTAGTCGATGCGCTCGAACGGTGCGTTGATGAAGTCTTCCAGCTTGGTGATCGCGTTCTTGTCCACGCGCTCGGCAATGAAGGCCAGGTCGTCGCTGCGTTCGTTCAGCACTGCGCGGAACAGGTACTTCAGGAACTCTTCGGCCAGGCGCGCGTCTTCGGCCAGGTCGGCGAAGGCGATTTCCGGCTCGATCATCCAGAACTCCGCCAGGTGGCGGGTGGTGTGGCTGTTCTCGGCGCGGAAGGTCGGGCCGAAGGTGTAGACCTTGCTCAGCGCCAGGCAGTAAGCCTCGACGTTCAGCTGGCCGGACACGGTCAGGAAGGTTTCCTTGCCGAAGAAGTCGCGGCTGAAATCGATCGCGCCCTTCTCGTCACGCGGCAGGTTCACCATGTCCAGGGTGGACACACGGAACATCTGCCCGGCGCCTTCGGCGTCGGAGGTGGTGATGATCGGGGTGCTGATCCAGTTGAAGCCGTTCTCGTGGAAGAAGCGGTGCACGGCCTGGGCCAGGCAGTTGCGGATGCGGGTGACCGCGCCGAACAGGTTGGTGCGCGGACGCAGGTGCGCCACTTCGCGCAGGAACTCCGGCGACATCGGCTTGGGCTGGATCGGGTAGGTGAGCGGGTCTTCGACCCAGCCGACCACGTCCAGCGTGCTGGCCTGGATCTCGAACGACTGGCCCTTGCCCTGCGACTTCACCAGCGTGCCGGTGGCGATGACCGAGCAGCCGCTGGTCAGGCGCTTGATCTCATCGAAGTTGGCCAGGCTGTCGCCGGCCACGACCTGGATCGGGGCGAAGCAGGAGCCGTCGCTCACATTCACGAAGGCCAGATTCGCTGAACCGCGCACCGTGCGCACCCATCCGCGTACCGTGACTTCGCCGCCTTCCGGGATCTTCCCGGCAAGCGCATGTTCAACGCTGACCACCGTCATGACTTGAATCCTCTGCTGATCGACTCGATCTGTGAACACGGGAGTTTACCGGTTGCAGCGTTCTGCTTGCGAGGCATTTTTCGTGGCAACGGCTCCTTATAATGTCCCCGTACCTCTGGAGTAGCCCCATGGCCGTCAGCCTGACCCCCATTGCCTTCGAGCGCGTGCAGCGCTTCGTCGCCCAGACCCCCGGCGCGCTGGGCCTGCGTTTCGGCGTGACCAAGACCGGCTGCTCCGGCTGGGGCCACGTGACCGACCTGGCCCGCGAAGAGCGCGAGGGCGACACGGTGTTCGAGCAGGAGGGCGTGAAGATCTACGTCGACGCCAAGAGCCTGGCGCTGGTGGACGGCACCGTGATCGACTTCGGCAAGCATGGCCTGAGCGAGACCTTCACGTTCAGCAACCCGAACGCCACCGCCGAGTGTGGCTGCGGCGAGAGCTTCACCACCGACGCCGACAAGGCCTGAGGGCCGGCCACCGGGCATGGCCCGGCGCTGACCAGGCGTGCTCTGGTGGGCGCCGACCTTGGTCGGCACGCTGGGCTCGGCAGGGACCCCACGGATGGAACGACCGCTTTTCACCTATCACCCCAATGCCTACGACCTCTCCTTCGAAGAGGTCGAGGGGATCTGCGACTGCTGCGGCCAGGCGCGCGCACTGCGCTATCGCGGACCGTTCTACACCCGCCTGCGCCCGGATTACCTGTGCCCCTGGTGTATCGCCGATGGCAGGGCTGCGGCCAGTTACGAGGGGGAGTTCATCGGCTGGAGCGATATCGAGGGGGTATCCCCGGATCCGGCTGATCCGCCGCCGACCATCGCCCGTGAGCTGCTGCTGGAGGTCTGCGAGCGCACCCCGGGCTACTCCTCCTGGCAGCAATCGGTCTGGTTGAGCCATTGCGAACGGCCCTGCGCCTTCCTCGGCTACGCCGGCAGCGACGATCTGCTGCCGATCCTCGACCAGGTCCGGCCGGACGTGGCGGCGGTCAATCCGCGCGACGCCGACTGGGTGCTGGAGCATCTGAGCCGGGACGGGATGATGGTCGGCTGCCTGTTCCAATGCCTGGAATGCGGCCAGCATCGTCTTCACGTCGATCTGGAATGAGCACGTGCCGGACATGGGCCGGCGCTCCCGTTCAGGTTGCCCGGTTTGCGCCCGGTTGCCCGGTGGCGCCGCTTGCCGCATAATGCGCGGCTTCCTGCCTTCCCGGCGGGAATCCTTGCCCCACCGCGGTCTCAACGGCGGGGGGCTGTCCGGCCGCAAGGCCACATCCGAAAGGTAGAAAAAACATGAGTCGTCATTACGAAATCGTGTTCATGGTCCACCCGGACCAGAGCGAGCAGGTCCCGGCCATGATCGAGCGCTACAAGTCGCTGGTCGAGAACGGCAACGGCACCATCCACCGTCTGGAAGACTGGGGCCGCCGCCAGCTGGCGTACCCGATCCAGAACCTGGTGAAGGCCCACTACGTGCTGATGAACATCGAAGCCGACCAGGCCGTTCTGAACGAACTGACCGAAAGCTTCCGCTTCAACGACGCCGTGCTGCGCAACCTGGTCATCAAGCGTGACGAGGCTGACACCGAGCAGTCGCTGATCATGAAGAGCAAGGACGAGAAGGGTGACAAGCCGGAGCGCGGTGAGCGCCGTCGTCGTGACGACGAAGAAGGCGAGTCCACCACCACCGCTGACAACGAAGCCGGCGACGACGCCGCTTCCGCCGCCTAAGGAGCCTTCCCATGTCCAAGTTCTTCCGTCGCCGCAAGTTCTGCAAGTTCACGGCTGAAGGTGTGAAGGAGATCGACTACAAGGATCTCAACACCCTGCGCCAGTACCTGACCGAGAACGGCAAGATCGTGCCGAGCCGCGTCACCGGTACCAAGTCGAAGTACCAGCGCCAGCTGGCGACCGCCGTCAAGCGCGCCCGCTTCCTGGCCCTGATCCCGTACACCGACAACCACGACGTCTGATGCCCGGCGGGGCGGCCCGGTGCCGCCCCCGCTGTGCCAGCTATTCGGACAGCCTTTGTTGCGGGGCATCGCCTCGCTAACGAATAACTCATCTGGAGCAATACCATGCAGCTGATCCTCCTGCAGAAAGTCACCAACCTCGGCAACCTGGGCGACCTGGTCGACGTGAAGCCGGGCTACGGCCGTAACTTCCTCGTGCCGCAGGGCAAGGCCGTGCCGGCCACCGAGAGCAACAAGGCCGAGTTCGAAGCCAAGCGCGCCGAATACGAAGCCAAGGCCCAGGCCATCCACGCCGACGCTGACGCCCGCAAGGCCAAGCTGGACGGCGCGAGCGTGACCATCCCGGCCAACGCTTCGACCGAAGGCAAGCTGTACGGCTCGGTCGGCGCCCGCGAAATCGCCGATGCCTTCACCGCTGCCGGCCTGCCGGTCAGCAAGAGCGAAGTCATCCTGGGCGAAGGCGCCTTCCGCAACATCGGCGAGTACGACGTGCTGATCCACCTGCACGCCGACGTCGAGACCACCGTCAAGGTCGTCGTCGTCGCCGAAGCCTGATCCCACGCCGCAAGGCCTGGCATCACCGCAGAACGGGCGCCCGCAAGGGTGCCCGTTTTGTTTTATGGCTCCGTTTCGTGGCGTGCGGCCACGTCCGGCCGACGGGGTGGGGCTGGACAATGTTCCACGCCCATTCGTAGAACACGGCCACATCGGTATACTCAGGGCGTCACACCCGTTCCACGGGCATCGATCCCAGCAGGATCAATGACTTGGAGGGTAAACGCAGGCCGCTTGCCGGCCCCAGTCCGGAACCCCTATGCGTCTTTCCACGATCAAGCTGTCCGGCTTCAAGTCGTTCGTCGATCCGACCACCCTGCACCTGCCGACCAACATGACCGGCGTGGTGGGCCCCAATGGCTGCGGCAAGTCGAACATCATCGATGCCGTGCGCTGGGTCATGGGCGAGAGTTCGGCCAGCCGCCTGCGTGGCGACTCGCTGACCGACGTGATCTTCTCCGGGTCCAATGCCCGCAAGCCGGTCTCGCAGGCTACCGTCGAGCTGATCTTCGACAACTCGGACCACACGATCTCCGGCGAATACGCCTCGTTCAACGAAATCTCGGTCAAGCGCACGGTCAGCCGCGACGGCACCAGCAACTATTACCTCAACGGCACCAAGTGCCGCCGCCGCGACATCACCGACCTGTTCCTCGGCACCGGCCTGGGCCCGCGCAGCTACTCGATCATCGAGCAGGGCATGATCAGCCAGATCATCGAGGCGCGCCCGGAAGACCTGCGCGTGTACCTGGAAGAGGCAGCCGGCATCTCCAAGTACAAGGAGCGCCGCAAGGAAACCGAGACCCGCATCCGCCACACCCGCGAGAACCTGGACCGGCTGGGCGACCTGCGCGACGAGATCAGCAAGCAGCTCGAACACCTCAAGCGCCAGGCCAGGCAGGCCGAGCAGTACCAGGCCCTGCAGGAAGAGCGCCGGGTCAAGGATGCCGAGTGGAAGGCGCTGGAATTCCGTGGTCTCGACGGTCGCCTGTCGAAGCTGCGCGAAGGCCTGTCGCAGGAAGAGACCAAGCTGCAGCAGCTGATCGCCGACCAGCGTGATGCCGAGGCCCGCATCGAGACCTCGCGCGCGCGGCGCGAAGAGGCCGCCGACGCGCTCAACACCGCGCAGGCCGCGGTCTACCAGGTCGGCAGCACGCTGGCGCGCCTGGAACAGCAGATCCAGCACCAGCGCGAGCTGTCGCAGCGCCTGCACAAGGCGCGCGATGAAACCCAGCAGGCCCTGGCCGAACTGGGCCAGCACATCAGCGGCGACGAGGCCAAACTGAGGGTGCTGCGCGAGGCAGTGGAGGCCGCCACCCCGCAGCTGGAAGCGCTGCAGGAAGAGAACGAGATCAAGCAGGAAAGCCTGCGCGAGGCCGAAGACCGGCTGGCCAGTTGGCAGCAGCGCTGGGAGCAGCACACCTCGCAGAGTTCGGAGGCGTCGCGCGCCGGTGATGTCGAGCGCACGCGCGTGGACTACCTGGACAAGCAGATCCTCGACGCCGACCGGCGTCGCGAGGCCCTGGCCGCCGAGCGCGCCGGGCTGGACGTGGACGCGCTGGAAGAAGCCTTCGAGCAGCTGCACCTGCAGCACGACACGCAGAAGGCCGCGCTGGATGAACTGAGCGAAGACGTCGAGCTGCGCAAGCAGGGCGTGGCGGCCGTGCAGGAACAGCAGCGCAATGGCCAGAACGAACTGGCCGAACTGCGCAAGCAGGCCAACGGCCTGCGCGGTCGCCTGGCCTCGCTGGAAACCCTGCAGCAGGCCGCGCTGGGCCAGGAGCAGGGCGCGGCCGTCGCGTGGCTGAAGGCGCGCGGGCTGGATTCGGCGGCACGTGTCGGCGAACGCCTGGACGTCGATGCCGGTTGGGAAAACGCGGTGGAAAGTGCGCTCGGCCAGCTGATCGAAGGCGTGCTGGTCGATGACCCGGGCAGCCTGGTCAACGCCCTCGGCGAACTCGGCGACGGCCACATTGCGCTGGTCGCCAGCGCGGATGCCGAGGTCAAGGCTGCACCGACGTCGCTGGCCGCACGCGTGCGTGGCCCGGCGGCGATCCGTCGCCTGCTGGCGCACCTGCATGGTGCCAAGGACCTGTCCGAGGCGAAGGCCCTGCAGGCCAGCCTTCCGGAAGGCGATTCGATCATCACCCAGAGCGGCGAGCGCCTGGGCCAGGGCTGGCTGCGCGTGTCGCGCTCCGGTGCAGCCCAGCAGGGCGCGCTGCTGCGCGAACGCGAGATCAACGAGCTGCGCGAGCAGATCGAGCAGCTGCAGGACCGCGAGGTCGAGCTGGAAGAACAGCTGGCCGGTTTCCGCGAGCAGCTGCAGGCCGCCGAACAGCAGCGCGAGGACGCGCAGCGCGCGCTGTACCAGGCCCACCGCGCGGTCTCCGAGCTGGCCGGCCAGCTGCAGGGGCAGCAGGGCAAGGTAGAGGCTGCACGCACGCGCATCGACCGCATCGAAGGCGAGCTGAAGCAACTGCAGGAAACGATTGAAGCCAACAACGCGCAGGCGCGCGAAGCGCGCTCGCGGTTGGAGAACGCGGTCAGCAGCATGGGTGACCTGGAGTCGACCCGGCAGCGGCTGGAGGGCGAGCGCCGCCAGCTGACCGAGGCGCGCGACCTGGCCCGCGATGCCGCCCGTGCAGTGCGCGAGCGCTCGCATGCGCTGGCCCTGACCCTGGAATCGCAGCGTGCGCAGCTGGCCTCGTTGAGCCAGGCGCTGGAGCGCATGGGCACCCAGCGCGGGCAGCTGGATTCGCGGCTGGGCGAGCTGCATTCACAGCTGGACGAAGGTGATTCGCCGGTCGAATCGTTGCAGGCCGAGCACCAGAATGCACTGGAAGAGCGCGTGCGGGCGGATCGCGTGCTGACCGAAGCGCGTACGTTGCTGGACGGCATCGACGCCGAGCTGCGCAATTACGAGCAGACCCGTCACCAGCGCGACGAACAGGCGCTGGCCCAGCGCGAGCGGATTTCGCAGCGCAAGCTGGACCAGCAGGCGCTGGTGCTCAGCGCGGACACCCTGCAGGGCGCGGTGGAGAAGGCCGGTTTCGTGCTGCAGGACGTGCTCAACGCACTGCCCGAGGATGCGCGCCTGGGCGACTGGGAGCAGGCCGTGCATCAGATCGACGCACGCATGCGCCGGCTGGAGCCGGTCAACCTGGCCGCCATCCACGAGTACGGCGAGGCTTCGCAGCGCTCGGATTACCTGGATTCGCAGCACACCGACCTGACTACGGCGCTGGAAACCCTCGAGGATGCCATCCGCAAGATCGACCGCGAGACCCGCGGCCGTTTCAAGGACACCTTCGACCGCGTCAATGCTGGCGTGCAGGCGCTGTACCCGCGCCTGTTCGGTGGCGGCCACGCCTACCTGGAGCTGACCGGTGAAGACCTGCTCGACACCGGTGTGACCATCATGGCGCGCCCGCCGGGCAAGCGCGTGTCCAGCATCTCGCTGCTGTCCGGCGGCGAGAAGGCGATGACGGCAGTGGCGCTGGTGTTCGCCATCTTCCAGCTGAACCCCGCGCCATTCTGCCTGCTGGACGAGGTGGACGCGCCGCTGGACGAAGCCAACGTCGGCCGGCTGGCCAACATGGTCAAGGAAATGAGCGAGAAGGTGCAGTTCCTGTTCGTCAGCCACAACAAGGCGACGATGGAGGCCGCGCACCAGCTCTCGGGCGTGACCATGCGCGAACCGGGCGTCAGCCGCCTGGTCAGCGTGGACCTGGAAGAAGCCGCGCGATTGGCGGGCGCGGCCTGACGTGCCATCCTAGTTACCTGAATGAACTAGCCGGAGAACCTATCGAATGTCCGACACGGCACTGTTGCGCATCGGCATCCTGGCCGCCGGCCTGCTGTTGATCGCCGCGATCTTCCTGTTTGGCCGTCCGAAGAAGAAGCCCCAGGGACGCCGCGTGGAAAGCGCGGAACCGGCCAGCGGCGAGCGCCGCGAACCGGTATTGGGCGAGGACGGCGTTGTCGTGGCCGATGGCCGCGTCGAACCGGGCATGGGCACGGAAGGCGAACAGGCCGAACTCGGCCTGGGCGATACCGACCCGGGCGCCAGCGATCTCGGCAAGCGCGCCACCCAGGATTTCGACAAGATCGTTTCGCTGTTCGTGGCCGCCCGTGCCGGTGAGCAGCTGCGCGGCGAAGACATCGTGGTAGCGGCGGAGAAGACCGGCCTGGTGTTCGGCCACATGAACGTGTTCCACCGTCTGGTGGAAGGCCATCCCGAGCGCGGGCCGATCTTCTCGATGGCCAGCATCATGAAGCCAGGCAGCTTCGACATGGCCAACATCCGTGCCATGGAAACCCCGGCCATCGCCTTCTTCCTGACCCTGCCGGCGCCGCTGACCGCGCTGGATGCCTGGGAGAAGATGCTGCCGACGGTGCAGCGCATGGCCGAACTGCTGGATGGCGTGGTGCTGGATGACAGCCGCAACGCCCTGGGTCGCCAGCGCATCGCGCACATCCGTGACGAGCTGCGCGCCTACGACCGCCAGCACCAGGCGCCGCCGCTGACCAAGACCCCGCGCTGGTGAGCGCCATGGCGTGCCGACCAACGGTCGGCACCCACAACAGTAGATCCACGCCCTGTGTGGATGGGGTCTACGCTGGTACGCCGGCCACCTTGGCAAACGCGCGGCGGAACGCGGCCATCTCGTCCTCGCTGCCGACGGTCACGCGCACGTGCTGCGGCCAGATCGGCCAGCTGCGCCCGATCACCACACCGTTGTCGGCCATCGCCTTGGCGAACGTGCTGCCGTCGCGTTGCACGTCGACCACGAAGCAGTTCGCTTCCGACGGCAGGCAGCTGAAACCACGCTTGCCCAGCCATGCGACGGTGGCCTGGCGCACCTTGGCGTTCTGCAGGCGACGCTGCGGAATCAGCTGCGGATCCTGCAGGCTGGCCAGCGCCGCCGCCAGCGCGGGCACCGGTAGCGGGTTGTCGCCGGGGCTGGCCAGCTCGCGCAGACGCTCGGGATGTGCGGCCGCCAGGCCCAGGCGCAGGCCGGCCATGCCGTACAGCTTGGAGAAGGTGCGCAGCACGATCAGATCGTCGCGCTGTGCCACCTGCGCGATCAGGCTGGGCTGCTCGCTGTATTGCAGGTAGGCCTCGTCGACCAGCACGCGGGTGGAAGCAGGCTTGTGGGCCAGCAGCCAGGCGAGCTCATCCGGTGGGCTGATCGAACCGGTCGGGTTGTTCGGATTGCACACGTACAGCAGCCCGGTCGGGCGCGCATGCGCGGCTGCGACCATCGCACGCAGGTCGTGTGCGCCGTCATTGCGCAGCGGCACCTTCTGCACGTGTGCACCATGTGCGGCAGCGACCTCGCCCAGGGTCTCGAAGGTGGGGTCGGCCACCACCAGTCCCGCCCGCGGGCCGGTCCACAACGTGGCGGCGCGGTTCAACGGTTCGCTCGAGCCCGGATAGAGGCGCACATGGTCGGCCGGGATACGGGCCTGCTCGATGAACGCATCGCGTACCTGTGCCGCCAGGGCGAAGCGGTAGCGGCCGCAGCTGGCGATGCTGTCGCGTGCCGCCTGCTGGGCAGCGGGGGAGGGGCCGTAGGGGCATTCGTTGAAGTTCAGTAGTACCGCGCCTTCGGCAGGGGCCGCACCGACGGTGGCCGCGGATTGGGCCTGGCCACGCAGCGGCAGGCCGCTGCCGGCGACGGCAAGGCTGGCACCGGCCAGCTGCAGGAAGCGTCTACGGGAGTCAGGCAGGGTCATGGGCAGGATTCCGATGGGGCCGTCGCACGCTAGCGCCGGCGTGAGCGGGCGGCAAGGTGCTTTTTGTGGCGTCGCGCCATGCAGATGTGCCAACCAAGGTTGGCACCTACCGGAATGAGAGAGAAGGTTGGCACCGGAGCGGGGAGTGCCCGTCGAGCACGCTCGACGCTGCAAAGGCGGGGCGTTACAGGGCCTGACGGCCGGGCGCGGTAGAATCCCCGGCCATCCCAGAACCACCGGATCCCGATGAGCCCCAGCCCCGCCGAACGCGCCGAAGATCTCCGCCGGCAGATCGCCCAGGCCAACCGCGCCTACCACGAGCTGGACGCGCCGGAGATCCCCGACGTCGACTACGACCGGATGGTGCGCGAGTTGGAAGCGTTGGAGCGCGAGCACCCGGAACTGGCCCGTGCCGACAGCCCGACCCAACAGGTCGGTGCACGCCCGTCCGGCCGCTTCCCCGAAGTGCGCCATGCGGTGCCGATGCTGTCGCTGTCCAATGCCTTCAGCGATGAGGAAGTGGCCGACTTCGTGCGCCGCATCGATGAGCGCCTGGGCCGCCGCAGCCTGCAGTTCTCGGCCGAACCGAAGATGGATGGCCTGGCGATCAGCCTGCGCTACGAGGACGGTCATTTCGTACTCGGCGCAACCCGCGGTGATGGCAGTACCGGCGAGGACGTGACCGCCAACCTGCGTGAAATCGGCGATGTTCCCAAGCGCCTGCACGGCAAGGACTGGCCGGATGTGCTGGAGGTGCGTGGCGAGGTGTACATGGCCCGCGCCGACTTCGAGGCCTACAACGAACGTGCGCGTCAGCAGGGCGGCAAGGTGCTGGCCAACCCGCGCAACGCGGCAGCGGGTTCACTGCGCCAGCTCGATCCGAAGATCAGTGCGCAGCGCCGGCTGAGTTTCTTCGCCTACGGCACCGGTGAAGTGCAGGGCGGCGAGCTGCCGGACACCCATTCGGGCACGCTGGCCCAGCTCGGCGCCTGGGGCTTCCCGGTCAGCGGGTTGTGCAAGGTGGTGCAAGGCGCCGACGGCCTGCTCGGCTACTACCGTGACATCGGCGAGCGTCGCGATGGCCTGCCGTTCGACATCGATGGTGTGGTCTACAAGCTGGATGACCGCGCCGGCCAGCAGGCCATGGGGTTTGTCTCGCGTGCGCCACGCTGGGCCATCGCGCACAAGTTCCCGGCACAGGAACAGAGCACCACGGTGGAGGCGATCGAGATCCAGATCGGCCGCACCGGTGCCGCCACGCCGGTCGCGCGGCTGGCGCCGGTGGCTGTGGCCGGCGTGATCGTGTCCAATGCCACGTTGCACAATGCCGATCAGATCGCGCGTCTCGATGTGCGTGTCGGTGACAGCGTGATCGTGCGACGTGCTGGCGACGTGATTCCGGAAGTGGTCAGCGTCATCCTCGACCGCCGTCCACAGGGCACCTCGCCCTGGCAGATGCCGACGCGCTGCCCGGTGTGCGGCTCGGAAATCGTGCGCGAGGAAGGTGCAGCTGCGTGGCGCTGTTCGGGCGAACTGTCCTGCCCTGCGCAGCGCAAGGAGGCCATTGCCCATTTCGCTTCGCGCCGTGCGATGGATATCGACGGCCTCGGCGACAAGTACATCGAAACCCTGGTCGACGCCGGCATCGTCAGGAGCGTGGCCGATCTGTACCGGCTCAACCGTGACCAGCTGTTGCACCTGAAGCTGGTGCTGGATGCCGGGGACCCTTCCGCACTGGCCGCCGCGCTGAAGCTGCACCTGCCGGCAGAAGGCAGCGGCGCGGTGCTCAATGCGGTGCTCAAGCTGGATGGCAACGATCCGGCGTGGCGCGCGCAGGCGCTGGCACAGCCGGCCAGCTTCGAATGGAACACGAAGAAGATCGCCACCAGATGGGCCGACAACCTGATCGCGGCAATCGACGCCAGTCGCGCAGCCACGCTGGAGCGCCTGCTGTTCGCGCTTGGCATCGAGCACGTCGGCGAGAGCACGGCCAAGGCGCTGGCGCAGTGGTTCGGTGACCTGGAACTGATCCGCCACCTGCCATGGCCGTTGTTCAAGCGCGTGCCGGACATCGGTGGCGAAGTGGCGCGTTCTCTCGGCCATTTCTTCGAGCAGCAGGGCAACCAGCAGGCCATCGACGACCTGCTGCAGGTCGGGCAGGTGCGCATCAGTGATGTGCACGCGCCCAGTGCCAAGCTGCGCGAAGGCCTGGATCTGGCGCAACTGCTGGTCGAATCGGAAATCCCCGGCATCACCCGCCTGCGTGCGGAGAAGCTGGTGGCTGCCTTGCCGGGTGCCCAGGCGGTGCTGGATGCCGAGCATGGCCAGTTCGTCAACGCCGGCCTGCCGGACGACACTGCGCGCGGTCTGGCCGACTGGCTCGATGCCGATGGCCATGGCGCGATGCTGCTGGCAGCCGAGAAGGCGATGCAGCAGATCCTGGCCAAGGCGCCGGCGCTGGCCGAGATCGTGGCCGGCCCGCTGGATGGGCAGACCGTGGTGCTGACCGGCACCCTGGCCCAGCTCACCCGCGATGCCGCCAAGGAACGCCTGGAAGCGCTGGGTGCCAAGGTTTCCGGCAGCGTGTCGAAGAAGACCAGCTTCGTGGTCGCCGGCACCGAGGCCGGCTCCAAGCTGGACAAGGCGCAATCGCTGGGCGTGCCGGTGTGGGACGAAGACCGCCTGCTGGCCTACCTCGCCGAACACGAATGATGACCCCGCCGGGTGCCTGGCGCCCGGCATGAAAGACAAAGGAACGCCGATGCAGACCGCCCCGCTGGATTTCCGCCTGGCCACCCGTGCCGACGAAGAACTGTTGATCGCGTTGATGCGCGAGTTCTACGCCGAAGACAGGATCGACTTCGATGACGCGCGCGTGCGTCGCGGCGTGGACGCGCTGCTGGCCGATCCGCGCAATGGCGAAGTGCTGCTGTGGCTGGACGAGGCCGGCGAGGTGGTCGGCTACGCGGTGATCGCGATGGGCTTCAGCCTGGAGCAGGGCGGCCACTTCATGCTGCTGGACGAGCTGTACCTGAGTCATCGCGCGCGCGGTCGTGGTCGCGGCAAGCAGGCGCTGGCCATCTGTGAACAGCGCGCTCGCGGGCGTGGTGTCAGCCGCCTGCGCCTGGAGGTGAACCACCACAACGAACTGGCCCGCCGCCTGTACCTGGCCAGCGGTTACATCGACGACACCCGCGATCTGCTGACCCTGCCGCTCGACCATCCGCGCCCGGAGGGCATCCTGTGAGCGAGGCCCTGCTGCGCGCGCTGCAGCAGCGCGCCACGCTCAACGCGCTGGTGCGCCGCTTCTTCGCCGAGCGCGATGTGCTGGAGGTGGAAACGCCGATCCTGTCGGTGGCAGGCAACACCGAGCCGAACATCGACAGCTTCCATACCGATTTCACCGGCCATGTCGATGCCGGTGGCCGTCGTCGCTGGCTGCGCACTTCGCCGGAATATCCGCTCAAGCGCCTGCTGGCGGCCGGTGTGGGCGACTGCTACGAACTGGGCCGGGTGTTCCGCAACGGCGAGGCCGGTGGCCGCCACAACCCGGAATTCACCATGCTGGAGTGGTATCGGGTCGGCTGGGACCACCACCGGTTGATGGAGGAAACCGCCGAGTTGGTCGGCCAGGCGCTGGCCCTGGTCGGACGCCGTGCAACGCTGCGTGTGTTGAGTTACCGCGAGCTGTTCCAGCAGCACGTGGGCCTGGATCCGTTCGAGGCCGATGAAGCCGCGCTGCGTGTTGCACTTGGCGACGTGCACATCGACCCGGTCGGGTTGACCCGTGATGACTGGCTGGACCTGTTGATGACCCACCACATCCAGCCGCAGTTCGATGACGCGGTGATGACCGTGGTGCATGACTGGCCGGCCAGCCAGGCCGCGCTGGCCCGCATCCGTCCGGGCACGCCGCCGCTGGCCGAGCGTTTCGAGCTGTACCTGGGTGCAGTGGAGCTGGCCAACGGCTATCACGAACTGAACGACGCCCACGAGCAGCGCGCCCGGTTCCAGCGTGACCAGCAGCGCCGCCACGAACGTGGACAGGTGCAGCCGGCCGTGGACGAGGCACTGTTGTCGGCGTTGCCGTCGATGCCTGCCTGTGCCGGCGTGGCGGTGGGTGTCGATCGCCTGTTGATGGCGATGAACCGCACGCCACGCATCGCCGATGTGCTGGCCTACGACTTCGCCCACGCGTGATCCCCGCGTGTTGCTGAACATCGCAGGCTGAACGAAACGCGGGTTCGGTGCGCTTGCGTCGGTAAGCACGATGATGCTCTTATCACGGCCAATGCCGGACACTGGCATCCAGTTCATCCATTCCTGCTGGGGAAGGCTTTGGTCAAGTGGTTCGCGGTTGTCGCTGCACCGGTGTACTCCATTGCGCTCTGGGGTGCCTGGCTGCCGTCGCCGGCGTCGGCCCAGCAGGTGGGCTACGACGATGAAGTGGTGACCTGCGAATCACGCGACATGGGTTGGGTGCACTGCGATATCGAGGTTGCCAACGGCGTCGACCTGGTGCGCCAGCTGTCCAGCAACAGCTGCATCCGCGGCAGCGAGTGGGGCACTGACCGCAGTGGTGTGTGGGTCACCCTGGGCTGCCGTGCCGAGTTCCGCGCCCGGCGCGCAGCGGGCGCGGCGCCGCCGGCTGGCAGCTCGGGCAAGCGCCTGGTGCGCCGTGTGGTGCGCTGCGAATCCAATGGCCGTCCGCAGAGTTGCCCGGTACGACTCGATGGCGCGCCGGTGCGCCTGCTGCGCCAGTTGTCGGTGTTGCCGTGCCGCGAAGGGCAGGGCTGGGGCTACAAGCGCAATGAAGTCTGGACCAGCCGTGGCTGCCAGGGTGACTTCGAAGTGGCCGATGACGATGGCCGCTTCGTCGACATGCCGCGCCGCCTGACCTGCGAATCGAAGTCGAAGAAGCGGCGCTTCTGCGGTGCCAGCATCTCGGTTGGCGCCGTGGTCTCCGAGCAGCTGTCCAGCACGCCCTGCGAGGAAGGCAGTACCTGGGGCTGGAGCCGCAACGGGATCTGGGTGGACGGCGGCTGCCGCGCCGAATTCTCGGTGAATTGAGCCCGGGCAGGCTCCAACCCTGCGGGGCGTGGCCCTACAATGGGCCCATGAACACTGCCTCTGACATCGACTACGCCCGTTACGACCACATCCGCCCGATCCTGTGGACCGGCGATGCCCTGCAACTGCTGGACCAGCGCAAGCTGCCGTTCGTGGTCGAGCACGTGGTCTGCCATGACAGCGACGAGGTTGCCAGCGCGATCCACGCATTGACCGTGCGTGGCGCGCCGGCGATCGGCATTGCCGCTGCCTGGGGTGTCGTGCTGGCTGCACGCGAGGTGCAGGCCGCCGATGGTGCGCACGCCCTGCAGCAGCTGGAACCGGCCCTGCAGCGCCTCAATGCGTCGCGCCCGACTGCGGTCAACCTGGCCTGGGCGCTGGCGCGCATGCGCCGTTGCCTGAACGCCGCCGGCGCCGACTGGAAGGCGTTGCTGGAATCGGAAGCGCAGGCCATCGCCGAGGAAGACCTGGCCGCCAACCGCCACATGGGTGCACTGGGCGCGGGCCTGATCGAGGCTGGCAGCGGCGTGCTGACCCACTGCAATACCGGCTCGCTGGCCACTGCGGGGTTCGGTACCGCGCTGGGCGTGATCCGCGCCGGCATGGCCCAGCACCGCATCGCCCGCGTGTTCGCCGGCGAAACCCGGCCGTGGCTGCAGGGGGCACGCCTGACCGTGTGGGAACTGCAGCAGGACGGCATCGATGCCACCCTGATCGCCGATTCGGCTGCCTCGCACCTGATGAAGACCGGCGCCGTGCAATGGGTGATCGTGGGCGCGGACCGCATCTGCGCCAATGGCGATACCGCCAACAAGATCGGCACCTACCAGCTGGCCATCGCCGCCCGCCACCACGGGGTCAAGTTCATGGTGGTCGCTCCGTCCTCGACCGTGGACATGGAGACCGTGGACGGCAGCCAGATCGAGATCGAGCAGCGCGACCCGGGTGAGCTGTACGGCGTGGGGGGTACCCGTACCGTCGCCGAGGGCATTGCTGCCTGGAACCCGGTGTTCGACGTCACCCCGGGCGAGCTGATCGACGCCATCGTGACCGAGCGCGGGGTCATCCTGAACCCGACCGCCGGGAACATGCGCACCGCCTTCGGCGGCTGAGGCGGGCAGGAAGGTCCCGGGGTCGGACCCCTTTTCGCAGGAAAGGGCTCTGACCCCAGGCAGGCCTCATCCACGCACGGCGCGGATCTACTGATTTCGCGCAGCCGAGCATGGGCTCGGCTCTACAGGGGCGGTATGGGGCCCTAAGTTCCTGATTTGTGCCGGTAAAATCCCCGTAAAGGGAGGCGGAAAACGGCCTGTTGTGGTAGTATCCACAGGTTGAATCGAGGTTCCGGCGCGACCCCCTCCCGCAGAGGGCTGCGCCGGACTGGACCGCTACCAGACAACGGAACCCGAATGGCAGAAACCGCCAAGGAAATCATCCAGGTCAACCTGGAAGACGAGATGCGCAAGAGCTACCTCGATTACGCCATGAGCGTGATCGTGGGCCGCGCGCTGCCGGATGCGCGCGACGGCCTCAAGCCGGTGCATCGCCGCGTGCTGTACGCGATGAACGAACTCAACGCGCACAGCAACAAGCCCTACTTCAAGTCGGCGCGTATCGTCGGTGACGTCATCGGTAAGTACCACCCGCATGGCGATCAGTCGGTGTACGACACGCTGGTGCGCTTGGCACAGCCGTTCTCGCTGCGCTACATGCTGGTCGACGGCCAGGGTAACTTCGGTTCGATCGACGGCGACTCCGCTGCAGCAATGCGATACACCGAGGCGCGCATGTCGCGCCTGGCGCATGAGCTGATGGCGGACATCGACAAGGAAACCGTCGATTTCCAGCCCAACTACGATGAGAAGGAACTGGAGCCGACGGTCATGCCGACCCGGTTCCCGAACCTGCTGGTCAATGGTTCGGCTGGCATCGCGGTGGGCATGGCGACCAACATTCCGCCGCACAACCTGAGCGAATCGATCAACGCCTGCATCGCGCTGATCGACAACCCGGACATCGATGTCGACGGCCTGATGGAATACATCCCGGGCCCGGATTTCCCGACTGCCGGCATCATCAACGGCACTGCCGGCATCGTCGCCGGCTACCGCACCGGCCGTGGCCGCGTGCGCATCCGTGCCAAGGCCGATATCGAAGTGGCCGACAACGGCCGCGAATCGATCATCGTCACTGAAATTCCTTACCAGGTGAACAAGGCGCGTCTGATCGAGAAGATCGCCGAGCTGGTCAAGGAAAAGAAGATCGAAGGCATCAGCGAGCTGCGCGATGAGTCCGACAAGGACGGCATGCGCATCTACATCGAGATCAAGCGCGGTGAATCTGCCGAGGTTGTGCTGAACAACCTGTACCAGCAGACGCAGATGGAATCGGTGTTCGGCATCAACATGGTGGCGCTGGTCGATGGCCGCCCGCAGTTGATGAACCTCAAGCAGATGCTGGAGGCGTTCGTCCGCCACCGTCGCGAAGTGGTCACCCGCCGCACCGTGTTCGAGCTGCGCAAGGCGCGCGCCCGTGCCCACGTGCTGGAAGGCCTGACCGTTGCGTTGGCCAACATCGACGAGATGATCGAACTGATCAAGACCTCGCCGAACCCGAACGAAGCCCGCGAGCGCATGCTGGCCCGCGTGTGGGAGCCGGGCCTGGTCGGTGCGATGCTGGGTGCGGCCGGTGCCGAGGCCTCCCGTCCGGAAGACCTGCCCAAGGGCGTGGGCCTGATCGAGGGCGGCTACCAGCTGACCGAGATCCAGGCCACCCAGATCCTGGAAATGCGGCTGCACCGCCTGACCGGGCTGGAGCAGGACCGCCTGACCGACGAGTACAAGCAGCTGCTGGAAGTGATCGCCGGGCTGATCCACATTCTGGAAGATCCCGACCGCCTGCTGCAGGTGATCCGCGAGGAGCTGGTCAACGTCAAGGCCGAATTCGGCGACGAACGTCGTACCGAAATCCGCCACAGCGAAGAAGACCTGGACATCCTCGACCTGATCGCGCCGGAAGACGTGGTGGTTACCGTGTCGCATGCCGGTTACGTGAAGCGGCAGCCGGTGAGCGTATACCGCGCACAGCGCCGTGGTGGCCGTGGCCGCAGCGCGGCGGCGACCAAGGAAGAGGATTTCATCGAACAGCTGTGGCTGGTCAACACGCACGACACGCTGCTGACCTTCACCAGCTCGGGCAAGGTGTTCTGGCTGCCGGTCTACCAGCTGCCCGAAGCCGGTTCCAACGCCCGCGGCCGTCCGATCATCAACTGGATCCCGCTGGAGCCGGGCGAACGCGTGCAGGCCGTGCTGCCGGTGCGCGAGTACGCCGATGGCCAGTTCGTGTTCTTCGCCACGAAGAACGGTACGGTCAAGAAGACCCCGCTGAGCGAGTTCGCCTTCCGCCTGGCCCGCGGCAAGATCGCGATCAACCTGGACGAGGGCGATGCGCTGGTCGGCGTCGGCTTGACCGACGGCCAGCGCGACATCCTGCTGTTCGCCTCCAACGGCAAGACCGTGCGCTTCGGTGAGGACAAGGTCCGCTCGATGGGCCGTACTGCCACCGGCGTGCGCGGCATCAAGATGCCGGCCGGCGAGGAAGTGGTCAGCCTGATCGTGGCCGAAAGTGCCGGTGGCAGCGAGGACGAGAACGAGGACGACAGCGGTGTCGAGGAAGCCGCTGCCAATGGCGACGCGGTGATCGACGGCGCCGACGACGCCAGCGTTCAGTACATCCTTACCGCCACCGAGAACGGCTACGGCAAGCGCACTCCGCTGCCGGACTACCCGCGCAAGGGCCGTGGTACGCAGGGCGTGATCGGCATCCAGACCACCGAGCGCAACGGCAAGCTGGTCGCCGCAGTGCTGATGGGCTCCAGCGACGAAGTCCTGCTGATCTCCGATGGTGGCACCCTGGTGCGTACGCGTGGCTCGGAAATCAGCCGCGTCGGCCGCAACACCCAGGGCGTGACCCTGATCCGCCTGTCCAAGGACGAGAAGCTGCAGGCGGTGGAGCGCATGGATGCCTCGATCGACGAGGACGAGGATGAGGTGGCAGTGCCTGGCCCGGCCCCGGCCGCGACCACGACCGATGGCGCCCCGGCGGCTTCCAGCAGCGAGGACGCCGCGCAGGAGTGATCCTGCCGCAAGGTTGAGCTACGCGACGACGCCGGCCCTGTGCCGGCGTCGTCGTATCCGGATGCCGCACATACGCGCGCGCTTCACGTCGGCGGTGGGATAACGGCGCATGCTGCCCCCGGAGATCGACGATGTCCGCCACGCCGCCGTCCGCTCCTGCTCCCGTCCGCGCCTCCCGGCATCCTCTTGTTACCGTGCTGTCGCTGCTGCTGGTCCTGCTCGGCCTGGTCATCGGCGGGCTCGGCGCGTGGTTGCTCAGCCTGGGCGGCTCGGCGTACTACGCCATCGCCGGGGCCGGCCTGCTGGCCAGTGGCCTCCTGTTGTTCGGCAATCGCCGCAGCGGCGCGCTGCTGTATGCGCTGGTGTTCGCCGGTACGCTGTTGTGGACCTGGTGGGAGTCGGGCAGCGACTACTGGCGCTGGGTACCGCGGCTCGGCCTGGTGACCGCGCTTGGCATCGTGCTGGCGCTGCTGGCGCCCACCCTCCACCAACCGGTTTCCAGGCGCCTGTCGCGCAGCGTGGCCGGCGTGCTGATGCTGGTGTTCGTCGCTGCCTTCGGATTGGCGTTCGCGCCGCACGGCGAAGTGGACGGGCACCAGCCGTTCCCGGAAGGCGCGGCCAGCGTCGGGCTGGAACCGACCCGCGACACCACCGGCCTGCAGCCGGCCGACCAGCCTGCCGAAGGGGACTGGCCGGCGTGGGGGCGCAGCAATGCCGCCACCCGCTATTCGCCGCTGCAGCAGATCACCCCGGCCAACGTGGCCACGCTGCAGCTGGCCTGGCAGTTCCGCACCGGCGATATGCCGAAGAAGCGCTGGGGTGCGGAAACCACGCCACTGAAGATCGGCGACCGTCTGTACCTGTGCACCGCCCGCAACCGCCTGATTGCACTGGATGCGGCCAGCGGCAAGGAAGTGTGGCGGTTCGATCCGAAGGTAAAGGACGCTTCGATTCCATACACCGCCGCCTGCCGTGGCGTGAGTTATTACGAGCAACCGGCCACGCCGATCCTCGCCGATGCCGCATTGGCCGATGCCGCTGCTGATCTGGCGTTGCCGGAACCGCCGCCCAGTGCCACCCGCAGCGCTGCACCGGGCAGTCGTCCGGCATGCTGGGCGCGCATCATCGAGGGCACGCTGGACGGGCGCATCATCGCGGTGGATGCCGACAGTGGCCGCCCCTGTGCGAATTTCGGCAACAACGGCCAGGTCGACATCACTCTGGGCATGGGCGAGGTGCCAGCGGGCTATGTGTCGATCACCTCGCCACCGGCCATCGTGCGCGGGGTGATCGTCACCGGCCACCAGGTGCTGGATGGTCAGCGCCGCGACGCGCCGTCGGGCGTGATCCAGGCCTACGATGCGATCACCGGCAAGCTGCGCTGGGCGTGGGACATGGACCAGCCCGAACGCAGCGGCCTGCCGCCGCATGAGCAGACCTACACGCGCGGCACGCCGAACATGTGGACCACCGCGACCGGTGATGAGGCGCTGGGGCTGGTCTATCTGCCGCTGGGCAATTCCGCTGGCGATTACTGGAGTGGCTCACGCACGGAAAACCAGAACCGCTATGCGACGTCGCTGGTGGCGATCGATGTGGCCACCGGCAAGCCGGCCTGGCATTTCCAGGCGGTGCGCAAGGATGTGTGGGACTACGACCTGGGTTCGCAGGCCAGCCTGATCGATTACCCGACGGCGGCTGGCAAGGTGCCGGCGCTCCTGCTGCCGACCAAGCAGGGTGATCTCTACATCCTTGACCGCCGCAACGGCCAGCTGCTGACCGCCGCCGAAGAGCGCAGGGTGCCGGTCGGCGGTGTCGAACCGGAACAACGCTCACCCACGCAGCTGTTCTCGCTGTATCACACGCTGCGCCGGCAGCATGACCTGACCGAGCGCGACATGTGGGGCATCACCCCGGTCGACCAGCTGATCTGCCGCATCCAGTTCCGCAAGGCGTACTACGAAGGCTTCTACACCCCGCCGAGCAGTGATCGCCATTCCATCGAATATCCCGGCTACAACGGCGGTTCGGATTGGGGAAGTGTGTCCATCGATACGCGCCGCGGCGTGATCGTGGCCAACTACAACGACATGCCCAACTACAACCGGCTGGTGCCACGCGCCGAGGCCGACAGGCTGGGCTGGCTGCCACGCGAGAAGGTCCGGTTCGACAAGGGCGGCGCCGAAGGCGCGGGCGACCCACAGGTGGGCACGCCCTACGCCATCCAGGTAAACGCCGGTTGGCGCCTGCCGTTCACTGGTCTGCTGTGCAAGCAGCCACCCTATGGCGGCATCCGGGCCATCGACCTGCGCACCGGCAAGCTGCTGTGGGACCGTCCGTTCGGCAGTGCGCGCGGCAACGGACCATTCGGCATCCGTTCGGGCCTGCCCATCGAGATCGGCACGCCGAACAATGGCGGTTCGGTAGTCACCGCCAGCGGCCTGATCTTCATCGCCGCCGCCACCGACGACCTGCTGCGCGCCATCGACCTGAAGACCGGCAAGGAGCTGTGGCATGCGGCGCTGCCCGCGGGTGGTCAGGCCAATCCGATGGTGTACGCGCAGGGCGGGCGCCAGTACGTGGTGATCATGGCCGGCGGCCACCATTTCATGGAAACGCCGAAGGGCGATTACGTGATGGCGTTTGCGTTGCCGAAGTAGCAGAATTTGAATGAGAACACTAAGTCGTCATCACTGCCAGTTCGTGAGAAGAAGGCCGCGATACTGCTGAACTAATGCGAAATATTGGGTTCGCCCAAACGGGTGGTCGAGAAGAGGCGAACACACCAAGCTTTGGTTTGCATATGGCCCATTCAAAGCGATTGCGAAAGCGAGGATCGAGCATTTGCAAGAGGTGCGAGCAACTTGCGTATTAGTCGAGTCTCAGGCCCGCAATGACTTCTTCACTATTAGCCTACAAGTCCTGCAATGAACTGCCAGCGGCTGGGGCCAATTCTTCATGTTCTTACTCTCGCCATTTGGCGTTTGATATCAGTTGGCGCTGTGCATGTTGGATTGGTTCAAGCGCGAGAATTCGGGCGCTTCTCTCGCTGTAGGTAAATTCTGAATCAGGCGAACATACGAGTGAAATCCATCGAACTATGTACTTGTATCCCCAAGTTGGCGGCAGTGCTGTTGGCTGTGCTCATGAAAAGGCTGACGGTGTTGCCCATCGACTCGCCTTTCCACAACTGGAGACAAGCACAATGCTACTTGTTGGTCACAGGGGGGGGCGGGAAGGGATTGCCAGAGGTGGTCAGGAACTTCTAAAGTGCTCGTCAAGGGATCAGCTTTCCGAACGATCGTCTGAAGTCTACGACATCTGTTCTCTAAGCTCAGCATGAGATGGCCACTGTACAATTAATTCATAGTATTTGACATGGAAGCGGGGATATGAGTAAGGAATTTCGCGCGCGAGATAAGAGTTCGGTTCTGAGTTGGATTCATTTGAGTGATGCCCATATTGGGATGAAAGAGCAGCGGCGCTTATGGGGGCGTTCGTCCACTCGTCTCAAAGAGGATTTGAAGTATCTTCTGGGAAATGTAGGTCCGGTTGATTATGTGATTTTTTCGGGGGATATGACGCAGGCTGGGACGCCTGAGCAATTTGATTCATTTGACTCGGAGATATCTGAATTCATCTCATGTGTTGAGGCCGAGGTCGGGTCTCGTCCGAAGCTGATATCTGTGCCGGGAAACCACGACTTGGTTCGTCCAGCAGCCATTAGATCCGAGGCGCTGGCGTTGAAACAGTATTGGAATTCTGAGGAGCTTCAGGGCTGCCTTTTGCAGGAGGAGGGGAGGCAGTATTCGGATTTTATTGCAGAAATGTTCGGTCCGTACTCCGCATGGCTCCAGTCCTCAATCAAATCAGGCGTTCATGCCCAGCCGGAATTACGGGGGGCTTTTCCAGGCGATTGCGCGTACTTGCATTCTAGTGAGCATGGGACGGCCAATCTGGTCACCCTGAATTCTGCCTGGCTTCAAGTGGCCGGGGGGAATTTCAAGGGTAAGCTCAATGTGGATGCATTGCAGTTAATTGGATTGGTGGGGGGGAATGTGGACGAATGGTTGTCCGCGAGCGCTGCAAGCATATTGGTCACTCATCATCCCGTCGATTGGCTGCATGAGCAGGCGAGAGATTCGTGGAATCGAGATATTTGTCCGGCGGGGCGTTTTGATCTGCATCTATATGGTCATATGCATGAGCATAACGTCGCGAGTGTTCGATATGGCGGTTCAAAGCAGCGACAGACAGTGCAGGCTTCGTCCCTGTTCGGACTGGAGGGCGGGGAAGGGCGGATTTCCAGGGTTCAAGGTTATAGCGCCGGTGCCATTAAGCACGATCAATCTCGATTCTTCGAGTCGTGGCCAAGGATACTTCGGGAAATGTCTGGTGGCGATGTTAAGTTCGTTCCAGATACCTCGCTGGATATTGATGAGAGGACAAGTAGCTTTAGGATTGATTTGAGTGATCGTGAATCGGGTGGAAGTTCCAAGCTATCTCCGGATGCATCTGTCTTGAGTTCCGATAATGCCAACTTAGTTCCAACACTTGGGGTGCGGCCTTTCGACTTGGCTAAGGTTCGACGATCGATGTTGCCGGGTAGAGCTCATTTGTCAGTCCGGCGTCTGGAACAAAAGGCTGTCATTGATTGCTTAAGGGCCCGAAGAATTACTTGGCTCGTATCAGATTGGGGTCTTGGGCACGAAGAGTTCTATGCCTGTATAGAGCATGGTCTAGTTGGCTCGGGATCGGGCTATCTGCTGGATTTTTCCGCATATGAGAGTCGGGGCGATTTTCTTGATTCAATACAGCAGAACTTAGGGGCCTCTTTTCAGTCTATATCCGACGCTATAGCAGACTCTGGCCCGTCGCTTGTCATTTTTAGCGATATTGATCCCGGAAGAACGGAGGACGAGGGGCGGCGAGTTCAGCTTGACGTGGAAGCTCTTGCTCAAGCATTTTCGGATTTTGCTCCTGAATCATACGTAATTCTGCTTGGCAGGAATTTCCCTCGATCCTCCAGTTTTGGTGTGAGTGAGCTGAAACCTTTGGATGAGGCTGACTTGGCCGTGTACCTCAGGTGCAGCGAGTTTGGCGACGGTGATCAGATAAGATCGGAGGTGGTTTCGCGTGTCATGCGGCATACCGACGGATTCCCCGACCGTATAAATTCAACTCTCAAAGAACTTGAGGTTGGGTCCCTAGGAGATCTTGTCCCCTCTAATCCGGATCTGGCTTCAACAGTTATAGCGAACGTAGAAGCTCCCTCTGCATTGGTCGAGACCGTTGCGGAGCTCAGGTTGTCTGAAGAGAGGCAGGAGAAGAGGGCATATAACTTGCTCCTTGCCCTCTCGGCGCTTCCGCAGGGAGAGCGGATTGCTCGAATGAAGCGATTCTTTGGCGTAGATCCCATCCATACAAGGCATGCGATCGAGCTTCTTGATCGTTCGCTTATAAAGCCTAGATCAATATCAGCTGGGGGGCTCGAGGACTCTATGGAGAAGGTCCTGGTGGTCCCAAAGGTGGTTAGGGATTACATTAGAGAGAGTATCGGGCAGGCTGAGGCTAAAAGTATTGATCGAAAGGCCCTTGAGTTATATTTTGGTGAATCATGGTCGATGGGTGATATATCAGGTTCACAAGCTGCTAGAAGTGTTCGTGAGGCAAATTGCGATGGCTATGAAATTCAAAATGTCAGCGTTCTTTCCTTTCGTGCGGTTTGTCGGGCATTGGAGTCGAAGGATTCTTTTGAGACTTCCTCCGCCGTAAGGCTCTCTATTGCACTTGTCGAAAGCTTGCACAGTGGAAACCACTTCAGGTCTGCGGCCTCGCTCTGTGAAGACCTGCTGTCAGTGCTCTGTGACGAATCTGACTATACAGACGATCTGAACTTCATTCGGAGGCTTTACGCTGAGTCGCTCCGGATGTCGGGAAACTCGGATGCTGCGATTCGCGAGTTCGAGAAAGTTGATAGGAATGCGCTGAGTAAACGAGATCGTCAAAGCACAGAGCTCCACATGGCACTTTGCTACAAGCGATTGGGGCGGTTTGAAGATTCTGGAAAGCTCGCTAAGTCATTGATTCCTATCTCTCCCAAGTCTGCTAGCGCGAATCACGCTAGGGCCATTCTCGCTAACATGGTTGAGGATGAGCAGGATCGCATTGTAGAGCTGCAGAGAATGCTGGCGGTTGCTCAGAAGGCTAAGCAGTACACGATTTGCAGTAATATTAGAATCGATCTCGCTGGGGATATGAAGGACTCCGCAGAGGCTCGTGCAATTTTGCGAGATGCCCTCAAAGAAAGTGATGGGGTTGATTTCTATACTAGAGCGAGAATCATTGTTCAGTTGGCAGGGCTGGAGGGCGCTGCCGAGTGGTTCACGTTGGAGGAGCGGGATCTTCTCATTGATTGCTATTACTACCTCTACAGCGAGCGGCTCCTAGCTATGTTTGAGAGATGTCATTCCGCGCTGTGGAATATGTTTGAACGAGATGGTGACTACGGAAACTTGCTTAATCTATTTAGGCACAGTTCATTCATATGGCGATTGACTGGGGAGGAGGTTAAGGAGGTGAAGTATCTTGAATTGCTGTCCGCAGGGGCTAGTAATATGGTTGTGGGGACAAATTCGGTATTTGATAAGAATAAAGCGTATCTGGTCGTTCGAATTGCAGTCGTGCTCGGTGAGCGTGCGATCCAGGTCAATAATGACGGACGAACATTGTAGGGTCGGCGTGGTATCGCAGATATGAGTCGTGGAATGTAATTTGAACTTCGCGGCGATTTGGGCGCATTGCTATCTACCGAAAGCGCCATCTCTGATGGTTTCGGTAGATTAACCGCCTTCGGGCGCACGATGTGAATGGGCGGGTGCCGGTTACGCCGGTACCCGCACCATCTTCGTCATCAAGTGTTCCACCACACCCGCCGGGTCCGCAGTGCGGCCGACATGCGTGCTCGACATCTGCACAACCGAGCTGCGCTTGGCGGTGAGGAAATGAAAGCGGGCGCGCGCGGGCAGCTTTGCGATGGGTCCGGCGCTGGCGTCGCCACGGCAGATGGCCACGATTGCATCCAGCCATGGCTGCAGCGCGTCCTGGTCCAGCGCCGGCGCGAAGGCACGCAGGCGCTCAGGATCGATTTCGATGGCCGCCTCCAGATGGCGCGCGCCAGGGCAGGAGACGATCACCCCGACGTTGATGAATTCCTCGCGTTCCACCCGCGGCACGACGCGGATGACCGCATAGTCATACGTGTGCAGCGTGGGCACGGATGGCCTCCTGCACGAACACCGCACGCACTTTCAGGCGGTGCTTGAGATAGTCGATATAGCCCTGGCGATAGGCCCGTGGGCTGTCGAACGCCGGTTCGTCCACCAGCCAGCTGTCCGGCACCAGGCCAACGATGCGCTCGATTTCGGCATCGGTCAGGCACGCAGCCAGTTCTGCGTCCACCTCGGCAATGCGGCTGGCGAACGACAGCAGCACGTGGTCGCGGATCAGCACGAACGGCTTCTCGCAGGCATCGCCGGCGCTGGCCCAGTCGTGGTGGAAGTACATGGCCGCACCGTGGTCGATCAGGTACAGCTTGCGATGCCATACCATCAGGTTGGGGTTGCGGGTGGTGCGATCGACGTTGCTGGTGAATGCATCGAACCAGACGATGCGCGAGGCCAGCTCGGCATCCACCGGCATCGCGGCCGGGTCGTAATTGATCGCACCGGGCAGATAGTCCAGGCCCAGGTTCAGGCCCTCGCTGGCGCGGATCAGCTCCTGGATTTCCGGGTCGGGCTCGGTGCGGGCGAACTCGCGGTCCAGCTCGACGAACAGGATTTCCGGAATCGGCAGGCCCAGCGTGCGTGCCATCTCGCCGGCGATCAGCTCGGCGATCAACGCCTTCGGGCCTTGGCCGGCTCCACGGAATTTCAGCACGGCCATGCCGTCGTCGTCGGTCTCGACCACGGCGGGCAGGGAGCCGCCTTCGCGTAACGGGGTGATGTAGCGGAGGGCATGTACGGTGCGCATGCCTGCATTCTAGCGTGGGTGCAGGGGCAACCCGGCGGCCCGATCGGGCAGGCTCGGCCTTCACCTGTCCGTTCCGTCTGTGGTGGCAGCATCGGTGTCACGAACCCTCGGGTTCAGGGCGTGCTGGCGCTCCCCATGCGGGTAGTTCAGGCAGGGCAGGTGCCCCGCCGCCAGCAATGCGCGCACTGCGAAGCGGAAACCTCATCCACGATGTCCAGCAGGCTACGGAGGTGCACCGATGAGCGATGAATTCACTCCCATGCTGCCGCCCTTGGACGATGCCAAGGTCGAGGAAATGATCGGCAAGGTGGTGCTGGTGGGCGTCACCCGCTATGGCGGTGACGGCCAGGTGCAGGGGCTGGAGCAGTACGCCGGTACCGTGCTGCGCATCAGCGCCGACGAAGGCGTGGTGCTGGCGGACGAGAATGACGGCCATGAGCGCTATCTGCCGCCGATGCTCGACCACTACCTCCCTGCCGAACCGGGGGAGTACTGCATGCGCAGTAGCGGCATGATCGTGGTCGACCCGGACTACCTGGCCACCTGGGACCTGCATGCCCAGCAGTAGTGCCAGGCCATGCCTGGCAGGTGCAACGGATTGCCCTGCCGGAACCGAACTCAGCTAGCGCAGCCGTTCGGGCAATCTGCGGGTTAGCGGGCTCAATGCCTGACGATCGGGCCAAAGATCGGGAAAGATCTCAAATTTGAGATCGTCCCGATCTATCCCGGTGGTGAAATGTCGAACAAGCCTGTCCTGGAGGTCGTCACTCCCCCACATGTTGGTCAGCTCGAACGCTTCGATCGCTTCCCGGTCTTCGTCGACTGAGAGGCTGTGCTTGATTACGGGAGCTTGTGTGACATCAAGATCATTCCCGGGTCCTAGATCGATCAGCCGTCCGCCAGAGAATAGGCTGTCGGCGGAACCCGTGAAATACTGCCGATCCATTGAGCTGTAGGGGCGAATCCAGTAGTTGGGAAGCTCAATCAGGCAACGGGTACCAATGGCTATCTTCCGCATTGCCAGTCGTTGGTGGACCACCGTTCCGACGAACACTTGGAACAATGGACGATATTGGCTCAAGTCAGGGGAATCCCAAGAATCTTCACTTGAGCAGACATCGAAAAAGCGCATTACTGGTCTGTTGCGCATCTGCGCAATCGTGAATAGACCGTCCCTCAGCTTGAGTACGACATGCTGCCCAGGCTTCCATCTGATGGTACCTGTCGACCTTTTGGCTGGATTTGAGGGATTCATATGCTTGTAGAGCGACAGAGGATCGTCCCATCCTTCTGGCGGACTGTGATCGTGTCCTCGCACCGCTCAAGGCTGCCAAGTCGATGGGAGAAAGTGATTTCGTCCGGCAGGCATTCCAGCATGACCTCCCTCAGCGCGGTATGTCCGTCCTTGCTGATGCCCAATATCAATGTGAAGCTGTTTGGTGTGAGGCTATAGTTGACCGTTGCCCGAAGACGATCAATGCGGCGGTACTTGGATTGATGGACCCATTCGTTCTTGTACCCGCCGGCCCTGAATTCGGCGATCCCGTTGAGGATCTTCGAAATGGGAATGGTCTGGTGTTTCGCGAGGCTGGAGATTCCGTCCAAGATCATTGAGATGTAAAGTTCATGCCTGCTGTGGTCGTTAAGCGGCGTACCGGCTGGCGTCAAATGAAGACCGCGGAACAACGGCATTGACGCCTTAGTATGGCCCACGCTTCGGTTTCCAGCTTTGATCCTTGAATGCAGATCTTGTTGAAGCCAGTTGTTCTGAATCGCAGCTTCTTGAGGTGGCGCTCCAGACGGTTGCAGATATATCTGGTTCTGAACCGAATGCGGTATCCAACGGAAACCCGAAATCTGAAATCAGATCGTCCCAATGCTCGTCTGGGTTCAGGTATAGATGGAATTTGCGCAGGATCATGAATCACGGGTTGGGTGGGGCGCGTTTCCAATTTTAGGCGCCGTGCAGACTCACAGCCCATTGTTGACTCGAACGGCAATTTGCGCGGACAGAGCCGAAATTCGCTGGAATCCTTGGCCCGAAAGGCTTAGCGCGCTCTGCGGCTGGCTGTTGACAAGCGGGGAGGCTGCGCTTCGGACCACACTTTGCCCCATCCGGCCACTAGTCCTTCCGGCCCATTCACGACAACCCTTGCAGTGCTAGATTCGGGTCCATGCCCGATTCCGGGTACCCATTCACACCCAGGGGATAAGGATGCTGATCCGTCGAACCTCTCTGGCGGCGGCTGTTGCCGTTGCCACCGTCGGCCTGTTGGCCGCTGGCCCGGCCTTGGCCGACTACGCCAAGCCGCCGGAACACCTGCTCAAGGTGCTGAAGGCACCGCCACCGCCGGCGCCGAACGTGGCCCCGGGTGGCCAGCGCCTGCTGCTGACCACCGCGCAGACCTACCCCTCGATCAGCCGCGTGGCCCAGCCCTACCTGAAGCTGGCCGGCGTGCGGCTGGAGCCGAAGAACCGCAGCCGCCATGACACCCCGGGTGGCTACGGCATTCCGGCCTGCGTGGCCGACTTCACCCTGGTCGACATCGGCAGTGGCAAGGAGACCAAGGTCAACCTGCCGCAGGGCTGCGCCACCGGCGCGCTGTGGTCGGCCGATGGCAGCCATTTCGCCTTCCAGAATGCGGTCGATACCAGCGTGCAGCTGTGGGTGGGCGATGCGGCCACCGGGCAGGTGAAGCAGGTGCCGAACGTGCAGCTGAACCCGATCTTCGGCTACACCGTGCAGTGGCTGGGCGGCAGCCAGAACCTGCTGGTGAAACTGGTACCGGCCAACCAGGACCCGGCACCGTCCAACGGCGGCGTACCGACCGGCCCGGATGCACAGGAGTCGCTGGGCAGCAGTGGCGAGAGCAGCACCTATGAGGCCCGCGACACGCTGACCAGCGTGCACGAGGAAAAGCTGTTCGCTTACTACGGTGCCTCGCAGTTGGCCGTGGTAGATACCGCCGCAGGCAGCGTGCGCCCGGTCGGGCAGCCGGCACTGTTCAACGAAGTCAGCGCCGCGCCCGATGGCGTGCACGTGCTGACTGAATCGATCAAGGCACCGTATTCGCACGCGGTGACCTACCAGCGTTTCGCCAACGACGTGGCCGTGCTGGATATCAGCAGTGGCCGCAGCACGCCGATCGCCAGCCTCCCGCTGGCCGACCGCGTGCCGGTGCACGGCGTGCCGGAAGGCCCGCGCGGTTTCGACTGGCGCGCCACCGATCCGGCTACCCTGGTCTACGCCGAAGCGCTGGACAAGGGCGACTGGAAGGTCAACGTGCCGCATCGCGATCGCGTGCTGATGCTGAAGGCGCCGTTCAACGGCAAGCCGACCGAAATCACCCGCACCGCGCAGCGCTTCGAAGGCTTCGCGTGGACCGCCGATCCGGCCGTGGCCTTCCAGTACGAGAACGACGAGAATCGTCACTGGATGCAGACCCGCATCGTCGATGTGGGCCAGCCGAAGAAGGAAGGCCGCCTGCTGTGGGACATGTCCAGCGATGAGCTGTACGGCAACCCTGGCAATCTGGTCTTCACCCGCCTGCCGAATGGCGCGCAGGTGGTGCGCCGTGAGGGCAACCATGTGTTCCTCAGCGGCCGCGGTGCCTCGCCGCAGGGCGACCGTCCGTTCCTCGACCGCCTCGACCTGGCCACGTTGAAGAGCGAGCGCCTGTTCCGCAGCAGTGCAGACGCCTACGAACAGTTCCTCGGTTTCAGCAACACGCCGGGCCGCTACCTGACCTGGCATCAGTCGGTGATCGATCCGCCGAATGCCTTCGTCCGCCAGCAGGGTGAGGCGGTGGCTGATGCGAAGGCCGGCGAGGCGCAGTTCGCGTCCACCGCGACCGCACTGACCAAGCTGGTCGACCCGACACCGGAAGTGCGCCAGATCAAGAAGCAGCTGGTGACCTACAAGCGCGCCGACGGCGTGGACCTGTCGTTCACCCTGTACACGCCGCCGGGCTACAAGGAAGGCCAGCGCGTGCCGGCGATCCTGTACGCCTATCCGGCCGACTTCGCCAACGCCGCGCAGGCGGGGCAGGTGTCCGGTTCGCAGCAGACCTTCACCCGCCTGCAGCCGTACCGCCTGATGCTGCTGGCCGGCTACGCGATCATCGACAACGCCTCGTTCCCGATCGTGGGCGATCCGAAGAACGCCTACGACACCTACCTGGAGCAGCTGGAAGCCGACGCCAAGGCGGCGGTGGACAAGGCCGTGGACATGGGCGTGGTTGACCGCAACCGCATCGGCGTGACCGGCCACAGCCACGGCGGCCTGATGACCGCCAACCTGATCGCGCACACCAAGCTGTTCAAGGCCGGTGTGGCGACCAGCGGTTCGTACAACAAGACCTTTACCCCGTTCGGCTTCCAGAACGAGCGTCGCTCGGTGTGGCAGGCGCAGGACGTGTACCTGAAGGCCTCGCCGTTCTTCTATGCCGACAAGATCAAGCTGCCGCTGCTGCTGGTCCACGGCGAGGACGACGCCAACCCGGGCACCGAGCCGTTCCAGTCGCGCAAGCTGTACCAGGCGATCCGCGGCAACGGCGGCACCACCCGGCTGGTGATGCTGCCGAACGAGCCGCACTGGTACACCGCGCTGGAATCTAACGAACAGTTGGTGGCGGAAATGCTGAACTGGTTCGATACCTACGTGAAGAACGCCAAGTGAAGGAACAGGAAGGCCGCCTCAGAGCGGCCTTCCTGCATCCTGTAGAGCCGAGCCCATGCTCGGCTGCCGCTGGCCTGTAAACAGATTGAGGTGCTCTGCAATCAACTGTGGAGACACGGTAACGGCGTGTTACCGGCACATTCGCACGCCACGCAAATGATCTAGGCTGAACCTGATAGCTCGTTTCAGGTCACTGCGATGAAAGCCATTCTCCTTGCTGCAACGTTGTCGTTGGCCCTGGTTTCAACCGCCCATGCCCAGTCGTTTCCTGCTGAGCTGACGCAATTGGGCATCGTCGCCGGCATGCCCTATGCCAAGGCCAAGCGCCTGCTGGATGCGGCAGGTTGGCAGGCGAGTCCGGCACAGGGCGCCCCCGAGTCACTTGAGGGCTTTCCGGAAGTCGGATGCCAGAAGGGCGGAAAGCAGTGCGCGACAATCTTCGAGAAGGGCGGGCAGCAGATCGCGGTGCAGCTGGGCACTACCTTGGCAGGGCAGCCGTTCGTGCAGGGCGCTGATTGAGCGTCTGCCACTCTCACGCCAGCGGTAGGCGATCCTGCGCGCGTGACAGCCGGTCATGCAGGTCACGCACATGCTCGGCCTTGGCATGCACCCGGGTGGTATCACCGAAGCTGCGCAGGTAGGCGCAGGCGGCGAAGCCGGCACTCTTCTTTTCGTAATCGGCAATCCAGGCCAACCGGTCCGGGTTGTTGGCCTGTTCGGCTGACCACGCAGCCACCGGTGGCCTGATGCGATAACGCAGACCGACGCGCCACGGCTTCGGTGTCAGTCGCGCACGGAAGCAATGCTGCAGCCGGCACATGCGCGCGTACAGGGTGTCGGTGCCCAGTGTCTTGAAGAATGCCTGGAGCTGCTCGTCCTCGGGTGAGAACGTGGCATGCATCGCCAGCACGCGCAGCCCCGCCGGGGTGCGGTAGACGCGCAGATGCCAATCGGGATGCTGCTCGCTGAAGGCGTCCACGCGCTTCAGCGCAAGCCCTTCAGCACCGCCGGCAGCGGCCAGGCGCTGCTTCCGCCGCATCAGCAGTGCCGCGTTGACCAGCAGCACTGCCGCCACGCCCAGTACCAGGCCCACCAGCCAATGCCAGAGCACGGTGCCGATGACGGCGCCGGCAAGCAGTACGACCGCCGCGACGATGGCCGGTATCACGCATCCAGCCGGTGGCTGCGCATGGTCGATGTCGGCGAACAGCACGTCGGGGCTGTTGAGGCACAGCGCGCCATAGCTGTTGCGGGTGATGATGACATCGCCATCGCGCTGTACGATCTGCTCGCGGATCGGCACGCCCTCCACACCGTAGTTGCTGCGCACTTCGCGACGCGGCAGCACCTGCCCGGCGATGATGGCGTTGAGGGCTTCATGGGCACGTGCGTCGGCGTGGGCCTGGGCGTGGGCAGGCCCCTCGTCGGACCAGCCGAAGCGGCGCACGACCATCGGCCGGCCACGGAAACGGGCCTGCAGGCGGGCTTCGGCCCAGTACGCGGGAACGATCATCATCGTGCGGTGCTCCATCATCCATGGCAGGTGCCTGAGTGAGTCTGGCACAGCCCCGAAGGGCCTGCATGTGCCCGCTGCGGTGGCCGGGGCGGAGTGATAGATTGCGCGCTTCGCATGCACTCCACCAAGGACGGAGCGATGTCCAGTTTCCTGCGTTGCCTGATTGCCCTGGCCTGTGCCGGGGCGGTCGGCGTGGCGTCGGCGGGAACCCCGCCGGGGCCGCAGATCCTCACCACCGATGCCAGCCGCTTCTACGCGCTCTACGACAGCACCGGCGGCAAGCCCAGCATCGCCCAGCTGGCCGGTTACCTGGCCGAAGGCAGTCCGGGCCTGGGTGAACTGGCGAAGGCGCGCCGGGTCACGCCCGAGCGTATGGCCGAGGCCATTGCCAGCCAGCCCGGGGTGTATGCGCAGGGACGCGGTTGCCTTGCAGAGCTGCCGGCGGTGAAGCAGCGCCTGGTGCAGGTGTTCGGCAACCTGCAGGCGATCTATCCGCAGGCCGCGTTTCCGCCGGTGACCATCGCGGTCGGCCGCGGCCGACCGGTCGGGTTGACCTCCAAGAGCGGGGTGATCATCGGCCTGGAAGCGCTGTGCGCAGCCGATTTCATGAATCCCAATGTGCAGGACCGCTTCGTGCACGTGATCGCGCACGAGTACGTGCACATCCAGCAGACCGGCCTGACCGACGTCGAGCCGGGCGACCCGCATGCGACGGTGCTGCGTGTTTCACTGGGCGAAGGCATCGCCGAGTTCATCGGCGAGCTGATTTCCGGCAATGTCGGCAACGGTCGCCACGCGGCCTGGACCCGTGGCCGGGAAGTACATATCGAAAGCGCCTTCGCACTGGATGTGGACAGCACCGATCTGTCGCCGTGGCTGTACAACTACAAGCCCGGTTCGCAGGAACCCTATGATCTGGGCTACTGGGTGGGCTATCGCATCGCCAAGGCCTATTACCTGCAGGCCAAGGACAAGCGTGACGCGGTGCGTGCGCTGATCCAGCAGGACAACCCGAAGGCGATCCTGGCCGCCAGTGGCTGGACGCCAGGCATGTGGATGCCGGCCAAGGTGACCGGCGTGGCGGCGCGGTCGGCGGCACGCTGAGCGCGGGGCCGCGCGCTAGACTGGCGCAGACATCCAACGGAGAGACCCCATGCGTTCCTTGTCCGCTGGCCTGGCCGCGGTTGCCCTCGGTAGCGCGATGAGCGCCCATGGGATGGCGGCCGACGTGCCCGCCGTCAATCCGTTGTTGGTGGAACCTGTCGAGCGACTGCGCCCGGACGAGGTGCGCTTCATGCAGCAGCGCCTGGCCGATTGGCCGGAACTGCAGCGTTACCGCGATGCCAACGCGCGACTGCCTGCCGCCGTACCGGGGCAACCACGCGTGGTGCTCTTCGGTGACTCGATCACCGAAGGCTGGGGCGGGGAGGGCAGCGCGACGTTCTTTCCCGGCAAGGGTTGGCTCAATCGCGGGATCAGCGGCCAGACCACGGCGCAGATGCTGGTGCGTTTCCCGCAGGACGTGCTGGCACTCAAGCCGCAGGTGGTGGTGATCCTGGCTGGCACCAACGACATCGCCGGCAACACCGGCCCGTCCACGCAGGCGATGATCGAAGACAACCTGCACGCGATGGTGGACCTGGCTCGTGCACATGGCATTGCCGTGGTGCTGGCATCGGTGCTGCCGGTCAGCGATTACCCGTGGTTGCCGGGCACGGCACCTGCGCCCAAGGTGCGCGCATTGAACGCGGCATTGAAGCGCTATGCCGATGCGAAGCAGCTGGTCTATCTGGACTACTACACGCCGATGGCCAATGCCGCCGGAGGGCTGGATCCGCAGCTGGCCGACGACGGCGTGCATCCCACGGCGAAGGGCTATGCGGTGATGGCGCCGTTGGCCGAGGCGGCGGTCAAGCGCGCAATGGCGCTGGAGTAGGCACAGTACCCGCACTGCACAGGATCCAGCCCGCCAAGGTACAGTGGCGCCGAAGCTGGCCACGCCGCGTGGCCGCCAGGGACGATGGGGTAGGTGATGCGGAAGGGAATCCAGGGATGGCTTTGCCGCAGTGGCGCAACGATGGCCTTGCTGCTGGCCGCCGTGCCGGCGTTCAGTGCAGACACGGCGGTGCCTTCGCCGCTGACGCGTGAACCGGTGGGCGGCGTTTCGTTGGCCGAATGGACCGCCCGCTGGTGGCGCTGGGCCGACGCCCAGGGCGGCGCGCCCTATCTCGACCCGGATGGCCGTGTGTGTGATCTGGGCCAGGAAGGCCCGGTCTGGAACCTGGCCGGCACCAATGGCCGTTTCCGGCCACATCGCGAATGCGTGGTGCCGGCTGGCAAGTACCTGTTGCTGCCGATCATCAACATGGCGCACTACCAGGTGGATGAGGCTGTGTCCTTCAAGGAGCTGCAGGCCGGGGCGGCGGTCAACAACGATTACCTGATCAGCGCGGTGGTGCTGCTGGACGGCCAGCCACTGGGCGACATGCGCAGGCATCGGGTCCGCAGCGAAGGCTGCTTCCGCATGGATGCCGGCGACGAACACTCTCGGCTGGCCGCCGCCGACGGCTACTGGGTAATGCTCAAGCCGTTGCCGCCGGGCCGGCATACCCTCAGCGTGGGTGCCAACTACGGCGTGCCGGATGGCGGCGCATACAGCCGCATGCGGCAGTCCTTCGAGTACGTGCTGCACGTGGGAGGGCGCACCCAGGTCGTGTCGCGCGAACCGCACGCGGTGCCGGTGGCGGCCCCCTGAAGCTCAGGCGTCGTCCTGCTTCAACGCCGCATCGGCGGCCAGCAACGCTTCGGCGGCCGCAGTGAGCGGCGGCGACGGCGGGGCGACCACGCCGATCGCTTCCATCATCTTCGGCATGCCCAGGAACTGGCGCGCACGCCGGTCGTAGATGCCGGTGACCAGCAGCGCGCGCGTGGCGATCTTCTGCTCGGCGCCGATCAGCACGCGCTGCTCCATGATGCCGCGCGAGCCGACCCAGCCCACCAGGCGCGTTTCCAGGGTGAAGCGCTGGAACGGCTTCAGCTCGCGACGGAACTGGATGGTGCCGGCGCCTACGATGGGCGCCCACTTCTCGCGCAGCGCCACCCGGCCCAGGCCCATGCGCAGGATCAGGTCCAGCCGGCCCAGGTCGAAGATGTTCCAGTAGCGACCGTTGGTCATGTGCAGGTTGCTGTCCAGATCGTTGGGCAGCACCCGGAACTGCAGGCGCGAGACCCCGAACGGGGCCTCCAGCTTCGGCCGGAACAGGCTGCACAGCAGCAGGTGGAGCAGGCGGAACCAGAGATTCATGGCTATGACGACTGTTATAGAATCGCCGGTACGCTAATCTATGACGACTGTCTTAGCAAGGAGCCCACCGTGAGCCCGCGTCCCTCTGATGCGCCACAACGCGTGATTGATGCTGCGGCACAGATGCTGGCGCGCGTGGGTCTCAATGCCACCAGCATCCGTGAGGTGACCAAGCTGGCCGAGGCACCGCTGGGCTCCACCTATCACCACTTTCCCGGCGGCAAGCAAGAGTTGCTGGCGCGCGCCACCCACATGGCTGGCGACAAGGTAGAAACGCTGCTGGTGGAGCTGCTGAAGGGTGGGGCGGTGCAGGGCCTGCAGCAGTTCCTGGCGATGTGGCGTGAGCGCTTGCTGCGTTCCGGGTTCCGCGCGGGCTGTCCGGTGCTGGCCGCGGCAGTGGAAGAGCCGGTGGAGGCCGTGCCCAGCCAGGCACGCGTTGCCGCTGCCGAAGTGTTCGCGCGCTGGCAGGGGCATCTCGCCGCAGCCTTCATTGCCGACGGCCACGAACAGTCGGCTGCGAACGGGCTGGCCAGCCTGGTGATTGCCAGCGTGGAAGGCGCAGTGGCGATGTGCCGCGCACTGCAGGACATCGCCCCGTTCGACCAGGTGACCGCGCAGTTGCTGAAGGCGGCCGCGCGTCCTTGATCCGGCTATCCGCGTGCGGAAGACGCGCAGCAGGTCATCGGAAGATCATCAGATAGCCCCAGCCGAGCACGATGGGCAGGAAGGCAGCGATGGCCGACGCGCCCAACCAACGCAGGTAGCTGCGGGAGGCGGGGGATCCCTGCCGCTTGAGGGCCCAGGCATGCGTCGGGAGCACCAGCAACGCCTGCACCGCAAAGGTGGCCACGGCGGCAAGCCATGCCACCAGGACGCCGAGGCAGCCATCGCTGATGCAGCGGCTACCAAACCACGAACCCCAACCGGCGAGGCCAATCATTGGAACGAACATCACGAGGGCGGTGGAGCGGGTGAGCTGGGAGACGTGCATGCCGTAGAGCATGCTTTTTCGTGGCGGAAAGTCATGATCCAGCCGCCGGCGCGCGGGTACAAGGCCGGCGCCAGTGCGGCCTGTGGGTGATGGACCCACGGCCCCATCGCGCTGGAATCCGTCCACCACCGCCTACGCGTGCCCGGCGAGGATGTCCGCATGCAGCATCAGGTTCCCGAGGTCCCTTGCCGCGCTGCCTCCCGCCCCCTCGCGGCGGCATGAAGCGATCGCGCCATTTTTCACGCAGCCCACTGAAATTGCCCGTAAACCACGGCAGCGAAGTCGTGCGTGCGCGCCGGTACCTGCAGCAGCGGGGTTGGCCACGCCTGCAGATGGCGCTGATCGTCTCCCTGACCGGTGCGGCCGGATTCCTTGCCTCGTACCTGCTGCGCCTGGCCGGCATCGACGCGATGTTGCTTCGCTACCCGATGGCCGTGTTGCTGGCCTATGGCGTGTTCCTGCTGCTGGTGTGGATCTGGATCCGCTGGCGCTGGGCAACGTACTGAAGGGACTGTCGCAGGATGTGGGCGGTGGCAGCCCATCGCCTCGCATGCAGGGCATGCAGGAACAGGGATGGTGGCGGGTATGCGTGTCGCATACGATCTGGCCGCTGCTCGGCCTGCTGCTGTTTTTCGCCGTACTGGGCTGGCTCGCGCAGGAATGCGTGCCGGGTGCGAGCCATCTGCTGCAGGTCATCCAGGGGGGGGAGTGCGGTTGGCTCCTTCATATCGCCTGGACCCGCCCCGTTTTCAGCTGCACTGAACAGTGGGCTATGATCGCGGTCGGCCGGGATTCGTGTCCCGGCGGTGTCACCTATCGGGAGCTTGTCGTACTGCATCTGAAACAGGGGCGCTGGATGGCCGGACGCCCACTGGGACACACAACCACTGACGAGGAAGAGCGCATGGATGTCGCTGCACGCAGGAACAGGACGTTGTTTCGTTGGATCATGGTGACGCTGCTGGCGGCGTTGTTGCCGTTTGCAGCCCTGGCGCAGCCCGCAACCGGGCAGGCCGATGGCGCCGAAGCCGCCACCGCCGCGGAAGAGGCGCAGTGCCGCGCCTGTACCTATGAGCGCATTGGAACCAAGGTCGATATCGGCTTGGTGGCACTGGTGTCGCTGCTGGTGGTGGGCGTGCTGACCGCGGCGTCACGGGAATGGGGCACTACCTCGCAGCGCTGGACCTGCCGCACGCTGGCCCTGCTGCTGGTGGGTGTCGGTCTGGCGTTGCTGTGGTGGGCTGGCAGCGTCGTCTACCTGGGCTACAACCCGTGGCAGGAAATGGCCGCCCCCGCCGATGGCTCGCTCACCTCGACACTGCTCAGTACCTCGCCGAAGTGGTTGGCGGCACTGGTGCTGATCGGCTTGGCGCCTTCCATCTGGAAGCGCAGCGAGCGCCTGCCGGCCTGGCGTATCGGCTGACACTGGAACGGCGGCGCCGGATCACACCCGGCGCCGCCTGCGGCAATCAGTCAAAGCGCCAGCGCATGCCCGCATAGACGCCACGACCTTCGCCCGGGGTCGAGCGCGCGACATCCTTGCCGGCGTCGTCGTAACCCGGCGTGACCGTAGCGGCGTAGTGGCGGTTGCCCATGTTGCGCATCTCCACCCAGGCCTGCCAGCGGCCACCGGGTGCGTCGTAGCCGATGCGGCTGCCGAAGATCACATGGCTGTCGGCCCAGTAGCTGTTGGCGTAGTCGACGGCGATGCGCGAGGCGTGTTCGGTATTGAGCGCGGCGTACAGGCCGGATGCATGATCGAAGCGCAGCTCGGCCTGGTAGGCGTGGCGCGGCAGGCCGGGCAGGCGGTTGCTGCCGAAACGCCCGTCGTGGCGGTAGCGGAAATCGCTGAAGGTATAGGCCTGGCGAAGCGACAGCCGGCCCGGTGCAGCCTGCCACAGCGTGCTGTCCAATCCGGCCTCGATGCCGCGGTGAACGGTGGGGCTGGCGTTGTTCTCGGCGATGAACAGGTTCGGCACCGGTTGCAGTTCAACGCTCAGCAGTTCGTGGTTCACGTGCGCGTAGTAGCCGGTCAGTTCCCAGCGGCCCAGCGCCGCGTCACCGCGCGCGCCCAGTTCCAGCGTGGTGGCGGTCTGGTTCTGCATCGGCACCGGCGCGCGCTGGCGGCCGGTAGACGGGCCATTGCCTGGCCCGAAGTACTGGTTCGAGCCCCAGATCATCGACCACGGGTGCGGCGCCTCCACCGAGCGGCTGAGGTTGCCGAACCACTGGGTCTGGGCGCTGTGCTGCCAAGTGAAGCCCAGTCGCGGCGCATGGTCCCAGTCGTGGTCGCGCAGGCGGCCACCGCTGCTCGGCCAGGTCACCTGCACATCGCGACGTGTGTTGATCAGTGCCAGCCCGGCCTGCATGCGCAGGCGGTCATTGAAGGCGAGGGTATTGCTGACGTGCAGCGTGCTGTCGGTGCCGTGGTGGCGGAAGTCACGCGTGCGCGTGCCGGCGGCATAGCCGTTGCTGGCAAAGCGCAGCGACTCGCGCACATCGGCGTCCAGATCGTGGGTGACGCGCAGGCCGACCGTGGTTTCGCTGTCCAGGCCGAACAGCCGGTGGCGGCGGCGGTAGTCCAGCGTGGCGTTGAGGTTGGCGTAGTCCAGCTGCTGCCGGTACAGGCTCTCGTTCAAGTCCATCGGGTACGTGTGATAGACCAGCCCGGCCTGCAACGAGGAGTCTTCATCGATCTGCAGCGTGGTGACGTTGCCCACCCAGGTGCTGCCCGGCTGCGGGCGACGCGCATCGATGGCCAGGTTGGCCGCATTCGCGGCACGCGGATCGTTACGGATCTGATCGCGGGTCAGGCGACCGGGCGTTTCATGATTGGTTTCGCGGTAGCGCACGAAGAAACGCGTCTGCAGGTCGGGCGTGATCTGCCAGCCGATGTTGGCCATCGCGCCCTTGCCATCGCCGCGCGCATGACGCTGGTAACCGTCGAATTCGGTATCGGTGTAGGCCAGGAAGTAGTCGACATCACCACTGACGCCGCCCCAGCTGATGCCGCGCTTCTGGTAGCCACGGCTGCCGGCTTCGTAGTGCAGCTGCACGCCCGCCGAATCACGACCGCTGCGGCTGACGTAGTCGATGGCACCGCCCAGCGCCAGCGCGCCACGCTCGAAGCCGTTGGCGCCGCGCAGCACTTCCACGCGCGACAGCCACAGCGGTTCCAGCAGCTCGTAGGGCGTGCCGCCCGGGCCGGTCAGTGGCAGGCGGTCGATCGACACCGCAATGCCCGAGGCGTGCGCGCCCGGGCCCCGGTTGATGCCCGAGCCACGGATCGAGATCCTGGTGCCCTCATTACCCGGCGACTGCGCGCTGATACCCGGCTGGTAGGCCAGCACATCGGCGCTGGTGGATAGTCGGCTGTCGGCCTTGGCCACGTCGATGACGTTGCTGGCGCCGGGGATGCGCTTCAGCGCTTCGCGCGCCTGCGCGCTGGTACCGGCGGCGGTGACCTGTACGGCATCCAGCGTGGTGGCCTGCGGGGCGGCGGCGGCGGTGGAAGCCAGGGCGAGGGAAACAGCCAGGAACAGCAGCGACGGGTGGGGGCGGTACGACGGAAGCGACATGCGGGAATGCTGTAAACCACGAAAGTGGCGCGCAAGTTAACAGGTCGGCAGCGCCGCGTCACCCGCCGGCGGCGTATGGCCGCCCGCCGTGTTCCTGTAGAGCCGAGCCCACGCTCGGCTAATCGCGCGCAGCGCGGGTTGTCTGCCATCGCGGCGAAGATCAGCCGAGCACGGGCTCGGCGCTACAGCAGGGTTTATGGCGAGGGCTTCGCCAGCTTCTTGGCCTTCGCGTACAGCCGATCAGCCGCTTCCCTCTCCCCCAATGCAGCGTGGCACTCGGCCAGGCTGTCCCACGTGTTGGCGGACTGCGGATACAGCTCGGTGTTCAGCGCGAACACCTTCAGCGCCTTGCGTGCACCGAGGCTTTCGCGGATGGCATAGCCATCACTGTTGATCGCACGTTCCAGTTCGCCGTTGGGAACGCCATTGCTGTCGCGCAGCCAGCTACGCATCTGCGGTTTCGCATCGGTGCTGTCATCCAGCGCATACGCAGCCAACCGCTCGGACAACACCGCATGCGGAAACTCCCCCGGCGCAACCACCGCCATCGTGCTCTCCACCAGCGTGCTGGACCAGACATTGCGGGCGCTGCCGTTGGTCAGGTACACGAACACCCAGTAGCCACTGGCCAGCGTGTCCTTGTAGGCCAGCCGCGCCCTAACGCGGGTGCCGCCATCGTGGCCGACCTGGGTGTAGCCGTCGCTGCGGGTGGTGTCCCAGCCGGTGGAGAAGAAGTTGCTGCCGCCACCGCTCAGCTTCTGCGGCTGCCAGAGTTTTTCCAGGGTCCCCGTGCGCACCAGCTTGCCGGTCGCCAGCGCCTGCAGGAAACGGTTCATGTCGCCCACGGTGGTCTGCAGGTCGGCATGCCCCCAGCCGTAGTTGGGCCAGGGATCTTCATTGGCCGGTTGCAACGCGCCATCCTTGCCGATGTACGGCACCGCCGCGCGCTCGACCGGCACGTTGGCGATGCCCCATGACGTGCTGGTCATCTTCAATGGCTGCAGGATGCGTTCGCGCGCGATGGCCGGGTAGGGCGTGCGGTAGTGTGCTTCCAGCAGCGCTGTCAGCACCAGGTAGTTGGCCTGGGTGTACTGCACGCGGCTGCCGGTGGCGAACTGCATCGGTGCCGCACCGGCCACCTTCAGTGCCGCGCCAAGGTCAGGCGCTACACCGGGGTAGCCCTTGCTCACCCAGCGGTTATCCACCCGGTCGTAGTACTCGCCGATGCCGGAGCTGTGGTTGAGGAAATCACGCACGTGGATCGCCTGCCACGCAATCGGCAGGCCCGGCACGTAGCGGCTGGCCGGCGCATCCAGATCCACCTTGCCCTGATCGACCAGTTGCATCACCAGCGTGCTGGTCAGCAGCTTGGCCATCGACTGCGCGGCGAAGATGGTCTCGACGGTGGCAGGCGCATGGGCAGCGGGATCACGTTCACCGCTGGCGCCCTGGTAGAGCACCTGGCCGTTGTGTGTGACCAGTACCGCCTGGCCGACAATGCCGTAGCGCTCGCGGTTGCTCTGCAGTTGGGCGTCGAGCTGAGTGGAGAGATTCGTGGGGACGTCACGCGCCGAAGCGGGCGGGATCGCAAACAGCGTGCAGAGCAATGCGGCAGCGAGCGTGCGGTACATCGCGGTGATCCATCAGCGGTGATGGCGCATGTTGGTCACGACCGACGAGCGGGTCAAGGCCGCCGATTCCCGCATCGGGGAGAGCCGGCCAGCGGCCGGCACTACCACACGTTTCGGTAGTGCCGGCCGCTGGCCGGCACCTCCGTGATCAGCCGAGGATCCCCGGCAGATCCAGTCCCTTTTCCTTCGCGCAGTCGATCGCGATGCCATACCCCGCATCGGCATGGCGCATCACGCCAGTGGCCGGGTCGTTCCACAGCACGCGGCCAATCCGCTTCGCCGCCGCTTCGGTGCCATCACAGACAATCACCATGCCGGCGTGCTGCGAGAAGCCCATGCCCACGCCGCCACCGTGGTGCAGCGACACCCACGTCGCGCCGCTGGCGGTGTTGAGCAGGGCGTTCAGCAGCGGCCAGTCGGACACCGCATCGGAGCCGTCGGCCATCGCTTCGGTTTCGCGGTTCGGCGAAGCGACGCTGCCGCTGTCCAGATGGTCACGACCGATCACCACCGGTGCCTTCAGTTCGCCGTTGGCCACCATTTCATTGAAGGCCAGGCCGAGGCGATCACGATCACCCAGGCCGACCCAGCAGATGCGTGCCGGCAGGCCCTGGAACTTGATCTTCTCGGCGGCCATGTCCAGCCAGCGGTGCAGGTGCGGGTTGTCCGGAATCAGTTCCTTCACCTTTGCATCGGTCTTGGCGATGTCTTCCGGATCACCGCTCAGTGCAGCCCAGCGGAACGGGCCGATGCCGCGGCAGAACAGTGGACGGATATAGGCCGGCACGAACCCCGGGAAATCGAAGGCATTGGCCACGCCTTCTTCCAGTGCCATCTGCCGCAGGTTGTTGCCGTAGTCCACGGTCGGCACGCCCAGCGCGTGGAAGCCGAGCATGGCGCGGATGTGGTTGGCCATCGATGCACGCGCAGCCTTCTCCACTTCCTTCGGTGCACTCACACGCTTCTCGTCCCACTGTTCGACCGTCCAGCCCTGCGGCAGGTAGCCGTTCACCGGGTCGTGCGCGGAGGTCTGGTCGGTCAGCAGGTCCGGCTTCACGCCGCGCTTGAGCAGTTCGGCCAGCACATCGGCAACGTTGCCGAGCAGGCCCACCGACTTCGGCGTGCCGGCCTTGCACGACTCGTCGATCAGGCGCAGCGCTTCGTCCAGATTATCGGTCCAGGTGTCGAGGTAGCCGGTGCGCAGGCGCATGTCGATGCTGCTCTTGCGGCACTCAACGGCCAGGCAGGAGGCGCCGGCCATCACGGCAGCCAGCGGCTGTGCACCACCCATGCCGCCGAGGCCACCGGTGAACAGCCACTTCCCGGTCAGGTCGCCGCCGAAATGCTGGCGCCCCATTTCCACGAAGGTCTCGTAGGTGCCCTGCACGATGCCCTGCGCACCGATGTAGATCCAGCTGCCGGCGGTCATCTGGCCGTACATGGCCAGGCCTTTCCTATCCAGCTCGTTGAAGTGGTCCCAGTTGGACCAGCGCGGCACCAGGTTGGAATTTGCGATCAGCACGCGCGGCGCGTCGGCGTGGGTGCGGAACACGCCCACCGGCTTGCCCGACTGCACCAGCAGGGTCTGGTCGTCGTCCAGGCGCTTGAGCGTCTCGACGATGGCATCGAAGCTTTCCCAGTCGCGCGCGGCGCGGCCGATGCCGCCGTACACCACCAGTTCCTGCGGGCGCTCGGCCACGTCCGGGTGCAGGTTGTTCATCAGCATGCGCAGCGGCGCTTCGGTCAGCCAGCTTTTGGCGTTGAGCGTGGTGCCGGTCGGCGCGGCAATGGTGCGGGACGGGTCGTTGCGGGTCATGCGGCGCTCCGGTTCGTAGCGAATTCAAGGCAGGCGTTGAGCACCTGCGCCAGGGTGTGGCGCAGTGGTGCGGCGAGGTCGGGGTCGAGCGGGGTGGGCCAGCTGTGTTCGTCTACCTGGTCGGGCAGCGGCTCGTGCATGTAGCCGCGGCAGGCAAGTTCCATCTGCAGGCTGTGCACGCCGCCCGGGATGTTGCTGTAGTGGCGGGTGATCCAGCCGCCCTTGAAGCGGCCGTTGCGCACCTGGCTCATGCCGCTGATTTTCAGCAGGTTCTCCACCACATCGCTCAAGGCGTTGTCGCAGGAGGTGTCCGGTGCACCGGAGGGGCCGGCGGTACCCAGGTTGAACTGCGGCAGCTCGCCTTCGAACAGGTGCGGGATGTGTGAGCGGATCGAGTGCGCGTCGTACACCACCACGGTAGCGTGGCGTGCGCGCAGGCGCGTGATCTGCGCCGCCAGCGCATCGTGGTAAGGCAGGAAATACGTGTCGCGGCGACGGGCGATTTCCGCTTCGTCCGGTTCGCGCCCGGCATGGTACAGCGGCTGGTTGTCGAAGGTGGTCAGCGGACACAGGCCGGTGGTGTTCTGGCCCGGGTACAGCGACACGCCGCTGGGATCGCGGTTGAGGTCGATCACCGAACGCGAGATCGCCGAGCGCACCGTGGTCGCGCCCATGCCACGCACGAAGTCGTACAGTTCGTGTACCCACCAGTCTGCGTCGCGGCGGGCCAGCCACGGTGAGTGGTAGTCGCCGATCAGGTCGTGCGGCAGCTCGCTGCCGGTATGCGGAAAGCTGACGATGAGGGGGGCGTCGCCTTCGTGCACCGTCAGCCATTCGGGTTGGGTATTCATGCCTGCGGTTCCACGGTTGGCAGCAGGTCGGTCAGGCCCTGCGCCAGCGCGCCACTGCGCACCAGATTCGTGGCGGTCACCATGTCCGGATGGAAGTAGCGGTCTTCTTCCAGCGTCGGCACCTGCGCACGCAGGGTGGCGCGCACGGCTTCCAGCGCGGCGCTGGAGCGCAGCGGGGCGTGGAAGTCGCAGCCCTGCGCAGCGGCCAGCAGCTCGATGCCGATCACGTTGGCCGCGTTCTCGGCCATCTGCATCAGCCGGCGCGCGCCGTGCGCGGCCATCGACACATGGTCTTCCTGGTTGGCCGAGGTCGGGATCGAGTCAACGCTGGCGGGGTAGGCGCGCTGCTTGTTTTCCGAGACCAGCGCGGCGGCGGTCACCTGCGGAATCATGAAACCGGAATTCAAACCGGGACGCGGGGTCAGGAACGCCGGCAGGCCAGACAGTGCCGGGTCCACCAGCATCGCCAGGCGGCGCTCGCTGATCGAACCGATCTCGCACACGGCCATGGCCAGCATGTCGGCAGCGAAGGCCACCGGCTCGGCGTGGAAGTTGCCACCGGACAACGCTTCGCCGGTATCGGTGAACACCAGCGGATTGTCGGACACGCCGTTGGCTTCGATTTCCAGCGTAGTCGCGGCCTGGCGCAGGATGTCCAGCGCCGCGCCCATCACCTGCGGCTGGCAGCGCAGGCAGTAGGGATCCTGCACACGCACGTCGTTGTCACGGTGCGATTCACGGATGTCCGAGCCCTGCATCAGCGTGCGCAGGGTGGCGGCGGTGGCGATCTGCCCGCGCTGGCCGCGGATGGCGTGGATGCGGGGGTCGAAGGGCGTGTCGGAACCCTTGGCCGCTTCCACCGACAGCGCCCCGGTGACCAGCGCGGCCTGGAACACGGTCTCGATCTCGAACAGGCCAGCCAGCGCATAGGCGGTGGAGAACTGGGTGCCGTTGAGCAGCGCCAGGCCTTCCTTCGCGCCCAGCTCGATCGGTTGCAGGCCGGCACGTGCCAGTGCATCGACCGCCGGCAGGCGCTCGTCGCCAATGAAGGCTTCGCCCACGCCCAGCATCACGCTGGCCAGGTGCGAGAGCGGCGCCAGGTCACCCGAGGCACCCACCGAGCCCTGCGCGGGCACCACCGGCAGCACGCCCTTGACCAGCATCGCTTCCAGCAGCAGCAGGGTTTCCTCGCGGATGCCCGAAGCACCCTGCGCCAGGCTGACCAGCTTCAGCGCCATCATCAGGCGCACCACGCTGGCCGGCATCGGCTCGCCCACGCCGGCGGCATGCGAGAGCACGATGTTCCGCTGCAGGGTGGCCAGGTCTTCGCGCTCGATGCGCACGCTGGCCAGCTTGCCGAAGCCGGTATTGATGCCATACACCGGCGCGCCCTTGGCGACGATGGCGGCCACCGCCGCCGCACTGGCGCGCACCACCGGCAGCGCGGCCGGGTCCAGTGCGAGCGGCGCACCGCGATAGACCTGCCGCCACTGGGCGAGAGTGACATGGCCGGGGCGAAGAACCAGGGTGTTGCTCATGTGTTGCTCCAGGAGGCAGGCAGGTCGGGCTGTCCGCGCACCACGCGCGCGTGCAGCGGGTTGAATCCAATGCGATAGACCAGGTCGGCGGGGGCATCGATGTCCCAGATCGCCAGGTCGCAGTCCATGCCCACCGCCAGGCGGCCGATGCGCTCGCCATGGCCCAGTGCGCGCGCCGCTTCACGGGTGAAGCCGGCGATGCACTCGTCCACGGTCAGGCGGAACAGGGTGGCGCCCATGTTCATCGCCAGCAGTGGGCTGGTCAGCGGCGAAGTGCCCGGGTTGCTGTCGGTGGCCAGCGCCAGCGGTACGCCGGCCGCACGCAGCGCGGCGATCGGCGGCAGGGTGGTATCGCGGGTGAAATAGAAGGCACCGGGCAGCAGCACGGCGACGGTACCGGCAGCGGCCATCGCGGCGATGCCGGCATCGTCCAGATGTTCGATATGGTCGGCCGACAGTGCCCCGAAGCGGGCCGCCAGTTCGGCGCCATGCTGGTTGCTCAGCTGCTCGGCGTGGATCTTCACCGACAGCCCGTTGGCGCGCGCCGCTTCAAAGACCTGGCGCGCCTGCGCCGGCGAGAAGGCGATGTTCTCGCAGAACACATCCACCGCTTCGGCCAGGCCTTCGGCGGCGATGGCCGGAATCATCACGTTGCACACCTCGTCGGTGTATTCCTGTGCTTCGCGGCCTGGCGGAACCGCGTGGGCGCCGAGGAAGGTGGTCACCACGTTGACCCGGCATTCCTCGCCCAGCGCGCGTGCGACCTGCAGCTGCTTGCGTTCGTCGGGCAGGGTCAGGCCGTAGCCGGACTTGATCTCGATCGTGGTCACGCCTTCGGCACGCATCGCCAGCAGGCGCGGCCGGCTTTCGCTGGCCAGCTGTTCCGGGGTGGCAGCACGGGTGGCGCGCACGGTGGAGACGATGCCGCCGCCGGCACGGGCGATCTCGGCATAACTGACGCCCTGCAGGCGCTGCTCGAATTCATTGGCGCGGTTGCCGGCGTAGACCAGGTGGGTGTGGCAGTCGATCAGGCCGGGCGAGATCCAGCGGCCTTCGCCATCGATGCGGGTGGTCGGCTGCAGGTGGGCGTCGCTGCCGGCCGCGCCGACGTGGACGATGCGGCCGTCGGCGCAGGCCAGGACGCCATCGCGGATGACACCCAGCCCTTCGCCATCAAGGGTGATCAGGTGGACGTTGGACCAGAGGGTATCGACGTGCATGGCATCCACAACGCGGCTGTGCTTATATGTCTATACAATATAGGCGTCCATTTCGGGTTGTCCAGCCATGTCCGATTCGCGTTCCCCGCACAGTTTCCATGCCGCCCACGCCCTGCTGGCCGAGGGTTGGGTCCGCGATGTCCGCCTGCAGGTGCAGGACGGTCGCATCGCGGCCATCAGCACGGGGCAGGGCGCGCAGTCGGGCGACACCCGCGTCGGCATCCTGGTGCCGGGCCTGCCCAACCTGCACAGCCATGCTTTCCAGCGCGGCATGGCCGGGCTGACCGAGATCGGCGGCGGCGACGGTGACAGCTTCTGGAGCTGGCGCGAGCTGATGTACCGTTTCCTGGCCCACCTGCGCCCAGACGCGGTGCAGGCCATTGCCGCCCAGGCCTATATGGAAATGCTGGAAAGTGGCTTCACCCGCGTCGGTGAATTCCATTACCTGCACCACGACGCCGAGGGCCACGCCTATGCCAACCGCGCCGAGATGAGTGCACGGATCGCGGCGGCAGCCGAGCAGACCGGCATCGGCCTGACCCTGCTGCCGGTGTTCTATGCGCATGCCGATTTCGGCGGGGCGGCGCCGAATCCAGCGCAGCGGCGCCTGATCCACGACGTGGACGGCTTCGCGCAGCTGCTGGAGGCCGCCAAGCCGGCATTGGCCGCGCTGCCCGACGCGGTGCTCGGCATCGCACCGCACAGCCTGCGTGCGGTCACCGGCGAGGAACTGAGTGCGTTGCTGCCGCTGACCGACGGCCCGGTCCACATCCACATCGCCGAGCAGGTGCGCGAAGTGGAGGCCTGCCTGGCCTGGAGCGGCCAGCGCCCGGTGCAGTGGCTGTACAACCATGCGCCGGTGGATGCGCGCTGGTGCCTGGTGCATGCCACCCACATCACCGATGACGAGCGCGCGGCCATTGTGGCCAGCCAAGCCGTGGCCGGCCTGTGCCCGATCACCGAGGCCAACCTGGGCGACGGCCTGTTCCCGATGCAGGCGTTCGCGCGCGAAGGCGGGCGCTTCGGCGTCGGCTCCGATTCCAATGTGCTGATCGACCCGGCCGAAGAACTGCGCCTGCTCGAGTACGGCCAGCGGCTTACCCTGCGCGGGCGCAACGTGCTGGCGCCGGATGCCACCCGCAGCAGCGGTCGTTTCCTGTTTGAAGGTGCACTGCACGGTGGCGCACAGGCGCTGGGCGTGGCCGCCGGCCTGCAGGTCGGCGCCAGTGCCGACCTGGTTGAACTGGACGCCGCACACCCGGCGCTGCAGGCGCGACAGGATGACGCATGGCTTGACAGCTGGGTGTTCGCCGCACGTAATGGCGCGCTGCGATCGGTCTGGCGCCATGGCCGCCAGTGCGTGGCCGAGGGCCGCCACCTGCAGCGCGAGGCGATCACCAGCGCCTTCGCTGCCGCCCTGCGCGGCGTGCTGGGCTGATCGCCTCCCGCCACCGAGACCCCATTACGTGAAGGCCAGCAAGTCCGCCACGCTCAACCAGCGTATCCGCAGCGATCTGGAAAGTCGCATCCTCAGTGGAGAGTGGGCGCCGGGCTTCCGGATTCCGTACGAGCACGAGTTGATGGAGCAGTACGGATGCTCGCGGATGACGGTGAACAAGGTGCTGACCGCACTGGCCGAGAGCGGCATGATCGAGCGCCGCCGTCGCGCGGGTTCGTTCGTGGCGCGTCAGCCACCGCACCTGGAGCAGGTGGCGCTGGAGATTCCCGATATCGCGATGGAAGTCGGCTCGCGGGGACATCAGTACGCCTATCGACTGCTGCAGCGCGATCTGCGCCTGGCCGATGCCGGCAATGCCGGCGAAGTCGAGCTGGCCGGCAGCGAAATGCTGCTGGCGATGCGCTGCCTGCACCTGGCCGATGGCCGCCCGCTGGCACTGGAGCACCGCCTGATCAGCCCGGTGGGCGTGCCCGAGGTGTTGGAGGTCGACTTCAGCACCACCGCCCCGGGCAGCTGGCTGCTGCAGAACGTGTCCTGGACCCGTGCCCAGCATCGCATCAGTGCCTGGGGGGCAGATACCGCCACCGCCAGGCTGCTGGATGTGAAGCCCGGTACCGCCTGCCTGGTGATCGAACGCCTGACCTGGCGTGGCGAACAGCCGATCACCCGCGTTCGCCAGGTGTTCCTGGGTGATGCCTGGGACCTGGTGGCGCGCTTCGCGCCGGGCGCGCGATAGGGATTCCATCCACGCATGGCGTGGATCTACTCTGCCGAAACGACTGTCGCCTTGAACTCTGTCGGGGCGTGTGTACGATGTGTATCGTCCCTGCATGAAGAGCAGGGACCTCATCCGGGAACTGGAAGCGGCAGGTTGGATCTGTCGTCGGATCCGCGGATCCCATCATGTATTCGTGCACCCGCAGTACCCTCACATCATCTTTCCTCACCCAAGGAAGGATCTGGGGAAAGGGCCGGTGCAGGCGTTGCGGAAGCTCGCAGGACTGACGTAGGAGGGCCCATGCGATATCCAGTCTTGATCGAGGCAGGCGATGAGCGCACCGCGTGGGGTGTGGTCGTTCCAGATCTGCCGGGGTGCTTCTCAGCGGCCGACACGCTTGATGATGCGCTCACTGCGGCGGAAGAGGCGGCGCTCGCCTGGATTGATGTGGCCCTGGATGAGGGGCGCTCGATTCCGACACCTTCCGCGCCGCAGAAGATCGCCGCCGAGGCATCCAAGGACATCTGTTGGATTCTTGCGTACATCTGCATTGATCCGGCTCTGCTGGACGACACCATCGAGCGGGTCAATATCAGCCTGCCACGCCGGATCCTGGCGAGGCTGGATGCGCAGGCCAGAGCGGCGGGTGAATCGCGCTCCAGTTACATCGCCCATCTCGCGGCATTGGGCTGAGCAGGCGCCATGTGGAGCCGAGCCCATGCTCGGCTGCTGTTCGCGCGTGGCTCAACTCTGCAAAGGCATCCACGCGTGGCGTGGATCTACCAAGGGGTCGCGCATCGGGGTTCAGTAAATCCACGCCACGCGTGGATGCAGCCCCATCAGTACGTGGCGCACTGCCGCCAGCGCACCGGCTCATCCACGCCGGGGCGGGCGTTGAGCTGGATGCGCACGTTGCGCAGGGCGGGGTAGTGCAGCACTTCCTCGCAGACCTGCGGCCAGACCTTTTCCAGCTCGCCGGTGCGGTTGATCGCCAGCGTCTGCCGGGTCAGCCAGACCCCGCTGGCGATGCCGGGCTTGCCGGCCAGGGCACGGGCCAGATCGGCCTGGAAGCGCTCCAGCGTGGCGGCATCCGGGTTGGGGTTGCTGCGCGCGTCGGCTGAGGGCGCGGCCGGTGCAGGCGCAGCGGCCGGCGGCGTGGTGGCGGGGGCCGGCGCCGGTTCGGGTGCCGCTTCAACCACAGGCGCAACCGGCGCGGGGGTATCCGCCACCTCGGCAACAGGCGCGGTGTCCTGCACATGCAAGCCTTGCAGGCTCAATCCCACCAGCAGGCCCAGCGTGACCGCGCCGAGCGCGGCAATGGCGATCCGGCGCAGGGCTTCATGGCGGGCGCTGGCGCGCACACGGGTTTCGATTTCCGCCGGCAGGTAGGGCTGCAGCAGCGGCCACAGGCGTGGACCGTCCAGCACCTCGACCGCCTGCTTCTCGGCAGCGCTGCGCCCGTCGCGTTCCATCCGGCCTTCGGTCAGCAGCACGCCACCCTTGGCGCCGGCCAGGCGCGCGGCCGCACCCAGTTCGTTCACTGCGGCGGTGCCGATGCGGTAGGCCAGGCCGTGCTTGCACGACACCAGCCATTGATTGGGGCCATCGCTGAGCAGGAAGTCCCTGCTCGGCTCGCGGGCATCTTCGGCCGGATCGATCAGCTCACGCAGGCCGCGCTGTTCGCGCAGCATGCGCTTGACCAGAACCGAGAATTCGCGCCAGTGCATGCCTGCCAGGGCCTGCAGGCCGAGTTGCATCTCCTTCTGCCGCCGCTTGATCCACCACAGATAGACAACGGCCAGGGAACAGGTAAGCAGGGCCGACAGCAGGGCCAGGATCCAGGGGAGCATGCAGGAGTAGGGCGGAAGGGGCGAAAGCGGAGAGCGACAGTGTAAAGGTCGCGGTGCCCGGCTGGGTCAGGATGTTCCTGACAGGAAGCGTGATGGAGCGCGCAGATCGGTATACGGCGGACACGAAAAACCCGCCAATCCTGAAGCCGTGAGGGGAGGGAACAAACGGCAGCCGAAGCGATTGGCGGGTTGCTCGCGATTGTCAATCAAAATTTATTGCATTGCAACAATTGCGCTCAGGGAATGCTGTCCGGCGATTGATGGCTGCCCGGGGCGGGGGCATCTGCACCCGAAGCTGCCCGGTTTTCCAGCCTGGCCAGGCGCGCGTGCAGGGCATCGATGCGGGCTTCCAGCGCAGTCACCTCGTCGGCAGTGGGTACATGCAGGCGCTTGAGCACGCCCTGTACCTGGTCATCAAAGGCCTTCTCGACCTTGTTCCAGGTGCCGGAGGCCTTCTCGCGGGCCTCGTCCAGTGAGGTTTCGACGTTGTCACGCCAGCCCGGGCCCTGTTCGCCGCTGCGTTCACGGCGGCGGGCTTCCCAGGCTTCGCCTTCCTTCACCAGGCCGTCGAAGAAGCGGCTGCCCTCGGCCTGCGCGCGCCCCAGCGCACCCAGCCCGGCCAGCCAGACCTGTTGCGCCGAATCGCTGAGCTTGCGCGAGAAGCGCTCGGCCTGGTCACCGAAAGAGGCGTCGTCGTTGCGGCGGTCGTCGTTCTCGTAGTGGTTCATCGCACTTCCCGTGGGAGTTGGGCCTGCCCCGAGAGTAGCGCGCGACGGCGTTGCACGGCCGTGATGGCCGCCGCCAGGATTCAGCCCAGCTTTTCCTTCAGCACGCGCTGGATCTCGCCTTCGACCATGCCCTTCATTGCCGACAACAGGAAGCCCAGCTTGGCGGTCACGCGCACAGCACCCGGCTGCAGTTCGATCGCGCCGTCCACGCCGCTGCCGGAGAAGTTCAGGACGTCGGCGGTCCAGGACGACTTCAGGCCGAAGCGTTCGGACAGCTTGGCAGCGACCTGTTCGATCGCGGCGCGCGCCTGTGCGTCGGGCAGGGCGTGGGCGTGGCGGACATCGATGGTGGACATGCAGGCTCCTGGCGCAGGGCGGGGATGATCAAAGAGGGCGAGCATTGTGCGCATCAAGGGCCGCCGCGCCAAGCACTCATCGTGGGTTCTTCTTCGTTGGCGACCAACCTGCTAGGCTGCGCCGCGTGCAGAACCTGCTAGTTCACTTCAGTCAGCAACAACAGCCCGACCAGCCCCTGCGGCCCGGGGTGCAGCGCATCGTGCGCCAGGCCAACGGCAGTGTGCGGCTCGGTGATGCCGGCCACGGCGCCCTGCTGCTGGCCCAGTTCTGCATGGACGATCGCGGCCTCTGGCTGCAGGTCGGCAATGGCATCCGCGGCATCCACGTCAATGGTCGACCGGTGCGCCGGATGGCCCTGCTGCGCGCGGGCGATGCGGTATACGTGGATGGCGTGGAGATGGTGCTGCAGGGCGAAGTCGAGAGCCTGCTGCAGGCGCCTGCGCCGAAGAACGAGGATGGCAGCGACGAGCAGCAACGACTGCTGCGCGGTGTCGGCGGCCTGCACCATGGCCGCAGTTTCACCCTGTCGCGGGCCCGCCTGATCGGCCGCGGCAACGAGGCCGACATCGCCATCGATGACCCGGCCTTCGCCGAACAGCATGCCCGCGTGGAAGTGCACGGCGAGCGCGTGCTGCTGCGCGACCTGGGCAGCGCCGACGGTACCCGGGTCAACGGCGTGGCCGTGCGCCACTGCTGGCTGCAGGCCGGCGACCAGGTCGTGTTCGATGGCCAGCACCGGTTCGTGCTGGAAGTGCCGCACGATCCGCGCCGGCGGCCGCTGCCCGCCGAGGACGACGCCAGCCACGAGGCCGAGCAGGCGCCGGTGCTGCCGGCCGCGCCGCGCAGGGTCCGGCGCTGGCCGTGGCTGCTGGTGAGTGCGCTGCTGCTGGCCGCACTGCTCAGCCTGCTGCTCTGGTTCGGCGCGCGCTGATCTGAATCCGCTGGGTCCGCCGCCCTGGTGGGTGCCGACCTTGATCGGCACGCTCCGTCGGCGGGCTTGACGCCTGGCAGCACACGGCTTTGGTAGGTGCCGACCTTGGTCGGCACGCTTTTTCGGCGGGCATGACGCCTGACGGCGTACGCCGACCAAGGTCGGCCACTACCGGGGGCTTTGCTGCTGATCTGAATCCGCTGGGTCCGCGCGCTGGTGGGTGCCGACCTTGGTCGGCACGCTCCGTCGGCGGGCTTGACGCCTGGCAGCACAAGGCTTTGGTAGGTGCCGACCTTGGTCGGCACGCTTTTTCGGCGGGCATGACGCCTGACGGCGTACGCCGACCGAGGTCGGCGACTACCGGCGCCACGCCGGCGGCGAATGGATTCCAATGAAACCAAATTTCCCTTGCCGCACTAGGCCGCAAGGCTGGTGCACTGCGGCATACTAGGGGTCTTGCCCCACAGGTGTGACATGACGCGCGCGTTCAACTTCAGTGCCGGCCCTGCGACCTTGCCGGAATCGGTCCTGCGCCAGGCGCAGGCGGAAATGCTGGACTGGCACGGTAGTGGTGCCTCGATCGTGGAAATGAGCCATCGCGGCGCGGAATTCATGTCCGTGGCCGCCGAGGCCGAGGCCGACCTGCGCCGCCTGCTCGATATCCCCGACGACTACGCGGTGCTGTTCCTGTCCGGTGGTGCCACCACCCAGCAGGCGCTCATCCCGCTCAACTTCGCCAGCCCCGGCCAGCGCGCCGACTACGTGGTCAGTGGCCATTGGGGAAAGACTGCGGTCAAGCAGGCCGGCGTCTACGTCGACGTCAACATTGGCGCCAGCAGCGAGCCCGACGGCTATCGCACGCTGCCGCCCCGCGCCGACTGGCAGCTCTCGCCCGACGCCGCCTATGTGCACATCACCGCCAACGAGACCATCCACGGCGTCGAGTTCCGTGATGTGCCGGATACCGGCGATGTGCCGCTGGTGGCGGACTTCAGCTCGTCCATCGCCAGCGAGCCGCTGGATGTACGCCGCTACGGTGTGATCTATGCCGGCGCGCAGAAGAACCTGGGCCCGGTCGGCATCGCAGTGATGATCGTCCGCCGCGATCTGCTCGAGCGTACTGGCCAGCCGCGCGCGGACATCTTCGATTACCGCTCGCATGTCGCCCGCGATTCGATGCTCAACACCCCGCCAACCTGGAACTGGTACCTGGCCGGCCTGGTGTTCAAGTGGATGCTGGCTGAAGGCGGCGTGGCCGAATTCGCCAGGCGCAATGCCGCCAAGGCGGCACTGGTGTACGGCGCCATCGATGGCTCCGGCGGCTTCTACCGCAACGAGGTCGCGCATGCGGCACGCTCGCGGATGAACATCCCGTTCTTCCTGCCCGATGCCGGGCTTGATGCCCGCTTCGTCGCCGAAGCCAAGGCCGCCGGCCTGCTGGCGCTGAAGGGACACAAGGTGGTCGGGGGCATCCGTGCCTCGCTGTACAACGCCATGCCGCTGGCCGGGGCCGAGGCGCTGGTCGCCTTCATGGCTGATTTCCAGCAGCGTCACGGCTGAGCAATGAACGGCGCGCACCGTCGGGTGCGGGTCCCGCAACAAGGAATTCCGATGGCAAGCAGCAAATCCAGCAAGACGGCGCCGAAGAAGGCCGAACCGGCCAAGGACAGCGCGCCCAGCAAGGCGAAGGGCAAGGCCAAGGCCAAGGCCGCCTCGAACCCGGCACCCACCCTGGCACCGCTGGCGCTGGCCGATGTGCGCTCGAAGATCGACCAGATCGACCGTGACATCCAGAGCCTGATCGCCGAGCGCGCGCGCTTCGCCCACCAGGTCGGCAAGGCCAAGGGCAAGCTGGCCGCCGCTGTCGACTACTACCGCCCCGAGCGCGAAGCGCAGGTGCTTCGCATGGTGGTGGACCGCAATGAAGGCCCGCTCAGCGATGAGCTGCTGGTGCATGTCTATCGCGAGATCATGTCGGCCTGCCTGGCCCAGCAGGAGCCGCTGAAGATCGGCTACCTCGGCCCGGAAGGCACCTTCAGCCAGCAGGCCGTGCTCAAGCACTTCGGCCGCTCCGCGCTGGGCCTGCCGATGGCCAGCATCGAGGAAGTGTTCCAGGAAGTGGAAGCAGGCAACGCCGATTTCGGCGTGGTGCCGGTGGAGAATTCGGGACAGGGCACCATCCAGATCACCCTGGACATGTTCCTGACCTCCAACCTGAAGATCTGTGGCGAAGTGGAACTGCGCGTGCAGCAGTTCCTGATGTCGCGCAGCGGCCGCATCGAGGACATCGAGCGCATCTACGCGCATCCGCAGTCGTTCATGCAGACCTCGGCGTGGCTGCGCGCCAACCTGCCGAAGGCCGAGAAGATTCCGGTCTCGAGCAATGCCGAGGGTGCGCGTCGCGCGCGCAACGCCGACGACGCAGCGGCCATCGGCGGCGAGAGTGCCGGCCACGTGTACGGCCTGAAGAAGGTGGTCACCAAGCCGATCCAGAATGATGCCGACAACACCACCCGCTTCCTGGTGGTGGGCCGCAACATCTTCCCGACCTCCGGTCACGACCGCACCTCGGTGCTGGTGTTCATCCATGACAAGCCCGGTGCGCTGTTCGATGTGCTCAGCCCGTTCGCCCGCCACGGCATCAGCATGAACCGCATCGAGTCGCGGCCGTCGCACCACGGAAAGTGGGAATACGGCTTCTTCATCGACCTGGCCGGCCACATCGACGACGCGCCGATGCAGGCGGCGCTGGCCGAACTGGAAGCGCACTCGGCGCAGATCAAGGTGCTGGGCTCCTACCCGGTGGCCGTGCCCTGAGTGCTGCTGTGGCGGCCCTGGCCGCCGCTCCCTGATGCATCGCCGGCGCTGCCGGCGTTTACGGAACGATCGAACGATGAGCAACGCGCAACACTGGATCGCCCGCAAGGGCCAGCCGCTGCAGGGCAGCCTGACCATTCCCGGCGACAAGTCGGTCTCGCACCGCTCGGTGATGTTCGCCGCGCTGGCCGATGGCACTTCGCATATCGAAGGCTTCCTGGAAGGCGAGGACACCCGCGCCACCGCGCGCATCTTCAGCCAGCTGGGTGTGCGCATCGAAACCCCCAGCCCGTCGCAGCGCATCGTGCATGGTGTGGGTATCGACGGCCTGAAAGCGCCGGAGGCACCGCTGGACTGCGGCAATGCCGGTACCGGCATGCGCCTGCTGGCCGGCCTGCTGGCGGGCCAGGCGTTCGACTGCACGCTGATCGGCGATGAGTCACTGTCCGGCCGCCCGATGCGCCGTGTCACCGGCCCGCTGTCGCAGATGGGTGCAAGGATCGATACCCAGGACGACGGCACGCCGCCGCTGCACGTGCATGGTGGCCAGACGCTGCATGGCATCGACTTCGCCTCGCCGGTGGCCAGCGCACAGATCAAGTCGGCCGTGCTGCTGGCCGGCCTGTACGCGCAGGGCGAAACCCGCGTGCTGGAACCCCACCCGACCCGCGACTACACCGAACGCATGCTGTCCGCGTTCGGCGTGGACATCGAATTCTCGCCGGGCAAGGCGCGCCTGCGGGGCGGCCAGCGCCTGCGCGCCACGGACATCGTAGTGCCGGCCGATTTTTCCTCGGCGGCGTTCTACCTGGTCGCCGCCAGCATCATTCCCGGCTCCGAGCTGCGCCTGAAGCAGGTCGGCCTGAACCCGCGTCGCACCGGCCTGCTGCACGCGCTGCGCCTGATGGGGGCGGATATCACCGAAGAGAATCCGGCCGAGCAGGGCGGTGAGCCGGTGGCCGATCTGGTGGTGCGCTACGCTCCGCTGAAGGGCGCGCGTATTCCCGAAGCACTGGTGCCGGACATGATCGACGAGTTCCCGGCGCTGTTCGTGGCCGCCGCCGCCGCCGAAGGCCAGACCGTGGTGAGCGGTGCTGCCGAACTGCGGGTGAAGGAATCCGATCGTCTTGCGGCGATGGCCACTGGCCTGCGCGCGCTGGGCATGCAGGTGGACGAGACCGAGGATGGCGCCACCCTGCATGGCGGGGCTCGGCTGGGGAGTGGCACCATCGAAAGCCACGGCGACCATCGCATCGCCATGGCATTCGCCATTGCCGGCCAGATCAGCGACGGCGAAGTGCGCATCAACGACATCGCCAACGTCGCCACGTCCTTCCCGGACTTCGATGGCCTGGCGCGCAGCGCCGGCTTCAACCTGGCCTGATCGGCGGATCGCGTTTTCCGGTAGGTGCCAACCTTGGTTGGCACGCCCACATCACCCGGTAGGTGCCAACCTTGATTGGCACGCTCGCATTACCCGGTAGGTGCCAACCTTGATTGGCACGCCCACATCACCCGGTAGGTGCCAACCTTGATTGGCACGCTCACATCACCCGGTAGGTGCCAACCTTGGTTGGCACGCTCACATCACCCGGTAGGTGCCAACCCTGGTTGGCACGCTCACATCGCCCGGTAGGTGCCAGCCCTGGTTGGCACGCTCACATCGCCCGGTAGGTGCCAACCTTGGTTGGCACGCCTCTCCAGATAAAAGGACGGAGGCCGAAGCCTCCGTCTAAACATCACGAACCCCTCGTCCGCGATCAACGCTGTTCGGTACGGAAATCCACCGGGACCCGCACCACACTGGCCACTGCACGGCCTTCATGCATCGCCGGCTGGAACTTCCAGTTCTGCACGGCGCTCAGCACCGCGCGATCCAGGTCACGGCTGCGTTCGCCGCTGCGCGAAACAATCGCGGCATTGGTCACCTGGCCGCGGCTATCGACATTCAGGCTGGCGATCACGCTGCCCTGTACGCCATTACGCAGCGCGGCGGCGGGGTAGGTCGGCTTGATGTTGCCTGCCAGCGGGCGCGCCTCGCGATTGCGTACCGCAGGGGCGGCTTTGCGCTGGTTGCCGACCGGTGCGGCCTGGCGGGCCGCCGGCTCCTGCGCGTCGGCCACCGGCGCCTGCTCGGGGGCGGGCAGCATGCGCTCGCCGACCGGTGCCGGCGCCACGTCTTCCTGATTCGAGTGACGCAGCCAGAGCAGCGCGGCGGCAAACATCGCCACGATCAGCGCGATCCACATCCAGGGCGACGTGGGCTTGTGCTGTTCGCCGGCGTCTTGCTGCAGCTGCGGCGAATGAAGGTCTTCGTGGGTGGTGGCGGTCATCGCAAACTCCTTCCGTCAATGGACGACGGGGAGAGTGTTGCGCGGGCCAGTGGCGGGAAGTGTCAGCGTTGCGTCAACGTCACCGGCAGGGTTCAGGTTGCCCGCCGGGAAACGTTCAGTTACTGGGTCTTGAAGTCGAACGGCACTTCAATGCTGCCCGGTACGGCCTGGCCGTTGCTCTGCGCCGGGGTGAAACGCCAGCGGCGCACGGCGTCGGTGGCGGCACGGTCGAGCTCGCGTGAGCCGCTGCGCTGGATGACCGTGGCATTGTTCGGGTAGCCGGTGGCATCCACGTCCACGCGCACCACCACGCTGCCGGTCTCGCCCGCGCGCAGGGCCGCGGCCGGGTAGGCCGGCGGCGGCGACTGGCCGGCAATCGGCATCGGCTGGCTGTTGCCGGTGGCGGCTGGCGCAGGGCTCGGCGTGGCCGGGGCCGGTTCAGCGGTGGGCGCCGGCGGCGGCGGGGCGGTTTCGACCAGCTTCGGGGCGTCGTCCTCTACCGGGGCCGGCTTGGCATCGGGCATGTCGCTGGAGCCTGCGGCGGCGGCCAGCGGTTCCGGCAGCGGTTCCACCTGCGCGGTCTCCTGCGGGGTCTGCGCGGCCGGATCGGCACGGAAGAACTCCTTGTCGCGGCCGGTCAACCAGACCAGCACGAACAACAGCACGCCCACGCCGAAGGCGATGCCGGCGATCTTCAGGGCGTTGCGCGGGATATGCACAGTGAACGACTTGGCGGACGACGAGCGGGGTGCAGACATGGACCGGACCAGTACGGAATAGCCCGATTCTGCCACGCCAGGAATGAACCGGGCGGCAGAAATCCGTATAACAAGCGATAATCCCATCCCTGATACCCACCACGACACCTGCCATGCTTGATCCAGCCCTGCTCCGCCACCAGCCCGCCGACCTCGCCGAACGCCTGCGCACCAGCCGCGGCTTCGAGCTCGACGTGTCTGCCCTGGAGTCCCTGGAGGCGGATCGCAAGCGCATCCAGGTGCGGACCCAGGAGCTGCAGAGCCTGCGCAACAGCCGTTCCAAGGCCATCGGCCAGGCCAAGGCCAAGGGCGAGGACGTCTCGGCCATCATGGCCGAGGTCGCTGCCTTCGCCGACGAGCTGAAGGCCTCGGAAGTGGCGCTGGACGAACTGCGCGAGAAGATCGAAGCGATCTCGATGGGCATTCCGAACCTGCCGGCCGACGATGTGCCGGCCGGTGCCGACGAGAACGACAACGTCGAGCAGGCGCGCTGGGGTACCCCGCGCCAGTTCGATTTCAAGGTGCTCGACCACGTCGAACTGGGCGCCCGCAACGGCTGGCTGGACGGCGAGACCGCGGCCAAGCTGTCCGGTTCGCGCTTCACCGTGCTGCGTGGCCCGATCGCGCGCCTGCACCGCGCCCTGGCCCAGTTCATGGTCGACCTGCACACCGGCGAGCACGGCTACGAGGAGACCAACGTGCCGCTGCTGGTCAACGCCGACTCGCTGCGCGGCACCAGCCAGCTGCCGAAGTTCGAGGACGACCTGTTCAAGACCGCCGTGGGCGACTCCACGCGTTACCTGATCCCGACCTCGGAAGTGCCGCTGACCAACATCGTGCGCGATGAGATCGTCGACGCCGAGCGCCTGCCGCTGCGCATGACCGCCCACTCGATGTGCTTCCGTGCCGAGGCCGGCAGCGGTGGCCGCGACGTGCGCGGCATGATCCGCCAGCATCAGTTCGAGAAGGTCGAGCTGGTCTCGATCAGCCGCCCGGAAGACAGCGACGCCGAACACCAGCGCATGACCCGCTGCGCCGAAGTGGTGCTGGAAAAGCTGGGCCTGCCGTACCGCAAGGTGCTGCTGTGCACCGGCGACATGGGCTTCTCGGCGGTGAAGACCTACGACCTGGAAGTCTGGCTGCCGTCGCAGGAAACCTACCGCGAGATTTCCTCGTGCTCGAACTGTGGTGACTTCCAGGCCCGCCGCATGCAGGCGCGCTGGCGCAACCCGGCCACCGGCAAGCCGGAGCTGGCGCACACGCTGAACGGCTCGGGCGTGGCCGTTGGCCGCGCGATGATCGCGGTGATGGAGAACTACCAGAACGCCGACGGCAGCATCACCGTGCCGGAGGCCCTGCGCCCGTACATGGGTGGCCTGGAAACCATTGGCTGATAGCCGGCGCTGCGCGCCGCCGCCCGAGCATGGGCTCGGGCGCTACAGATCTGTGTAGAGCCGAGCCTATGCTCGGCTCTCCTTTATGGCCCGCAGCTTCTCCAGCGGCACCCATCCCGGTTCGCCGTTCTCCGGCACGCACCATGCCCAGCCATTGAGCGTGCGCATCCCGCGCAGCGTCTGCCCGGGGTCCACATCCAGTTCGCGCGCGCAGTAATCCTGCGTGGCAAACGCGCCACCCTGCGCATCGCGGCCGATCACCGGCGCCGGCACGAATCCGGGCTGCTGCCCCTCGGCCTCGCAGAGGAACCAGTCGTCCCAGCCCTCCGGGCCTTCATAACGTTCGCCCACCACCAGCGCCTGGCCGCGGCGCAGGATGATCGGGTGCGGAAATTCGCTGCGGTGCGCAGCCGTCACGATGTAGTTCATGCCCCCAGCCTAGCGCGCCGCAAAAGAAAACGGCCCCGCACAGCGGGGCCGCCAGGGTGGGCCGGGAGGGGGAGGGGATCCCGGCCCGCGTTCAGCGCCCAGACGAGGAGAGAGGGGCGCCGAACGTTGGAACGCGTTACGCCGCGACGGCTTCGGCCGCTTCGTGCGACGGCAGCGCCGCCAGCGCACCGGCGATGGCGTCTTCACGGTGCTGCGGCGAGTAGGCGATGCCCTCGGCGCGCACGAACTCGACTTCGTTGATGCCCATGAAGGCGAACACCTGACGCAGGAACGGCTCCTGGAAGTCGGCCGGCGAGTCGGTATAGATGCCGCCACGGCTGCTGGCGATGATCACCCGCTTGCCACCGGCCAGGCCCACCGGGCCGTTCTCGGTGTACTTGAAGGTGCGGCCGGCCACGGCCACGCGGTCGATCCAGGCCTTCAACGTGGATGGGATGCTGAAGTTGTACATCGGCGCGCCGATCACCACGATGTCGGCCTCCAGGAACTGCTGCATCACCTGTTCAGCATCGGTCGCTTCAGCGGCGTCGGTCTTGGCCAGCGAGCTGCTGCGCAGGTGCGGTACCGGATTGGCGTCAAGATCGCGATAATCGACCTGCAGGCCGTTGATCTGGCTGGCGAGGCGGGCGACCACGGCGGCCGACAGCTGGCGCGAGACGGAGTTGTCGCCAAGCACGCTGGCGTCGAGATGCAGAAGCTTCATGGCAGTCACCTATGTTCTGGGAGGAAGGGGCGGGGTGGCCCCGCCGACGGAGAGAACGATAGGTTGTTGCAAAGGCGGAATAAAGGTGATTGAATGCCACGTATTGTTCTAGATATGGAACTCGGGCATGCATGACCTGAATGACCTGTACTACTTCGCGATGGTGGTCGACCACGGCGGATTCGCCGCCGCCGAGCGCGCTTTGGGCATCCCCAAGTCGCGACTGAGCCGCCGCATCAGCCAGCTGGAAACCGACCTGGGCGTGCGCCTGCTGCAGCGCTCCACGCGCCGTTTCGCGGTCACCGACGTCGGCACCAGCGTGCACCGGCATGCGCAGACGATGCTGGCCGAAGCGCAGGCCGCACGCGAAGTAGTGGACCGCCTCAGCGCGGAACCGCGCGGCGTGGTGCGCGCCAGCGTGCCGGTGTCACTGGCGCAGATGCAGCTGCCCAAGCTGCTGCCCAAGTTCCTTGAGCAGTATCCCAAGGTGCGGCTGCAGCTGAACATCAGCAACCGCCGCGTGGACATCATCAACGAAGGCTACGACGTGGCCCTGCGCGTGCGTTCGCGCCTGGACGACGACGGCAGCCTGGTGATGCGCAGCTTCGGCCAGGTGCAGGAACTGCTGGTGGCCAGCCCGAAGTACCTCGACCGCGCCGGCCGCCCCAAGGACCCGGAAGAGCTGACCCAGCACGTCACCCTCAGCATCAGCGAAGACGAAGCCCGCCAGCGCTGGGAACTGCATGGCCCGGAAGGCGAAGTGCGCCGGGTCGACCTGCAGCCGCGCGTGGCCGGCTTCGACTTCCCGCTGCTGCAGAGCATGGTGAAGGACGGTTTCGGCATCACCATGCTGCCGGAAACCGTGTGCGCCGACGCCGTGCGTAATGGCGAGCTGGAAGTGGTGCTGCCGGACTGGTCGCTGCCGCAGGGCGTGTGCCACGCCGTGTTCGCCTCGCGCCGCGGCCTGCTGCCGGCGGTGCGCGTGTTCATCGACTTCCTGGCCGAGCACCTGCCGCCGCAGCTGGAGGCCTCGCGCCTGGATTGCGGTGGCGCCTGTGAAAAGGCCAAGGAGCGGATCAAGGCCAGTGCACTGGGTGCGCTGGCGGTGGATGCCGGCTGAGAAGGCGCGAAGGTAGCGCCGGGCCATGCCCGGCGTTGCTGTATTCCGGCGCCGATCAGTTCCGGCCGAACAGCCGGTCCCAGAAACTACGGCGTCGCGGTGCGGCCGCTGGCGGTCCGGCTGCAACGACGGGCGCTTCCAGCACCGCCATCAGCTCCGCGCTGCGTGGCTTCTTCAGGAATCGCGCATAGTCCAGATAGCTGGTCACCTTGCTCATGTGCAGGCGTTCGGGCATTGCCGGCAATGCGCCGCCCTGCAACAGCACCCGCAATGCCTGCGGACGGTCCAGGCGGATCGCCTCGTACAGGGCGGTACCGCCACAGCCCGGTTCGATCAGGTTGGCGCGCTGCGGCGCATCCTCCAACAGGGTTTGCAATGCCTCCGCGTCGTCTCGTTCTACTGCAGCCACCAGCCGCGCCAGCGCCTCGGCTTCCGCAGCTGGCAGGTTGTCGCGATAGGCCTGGTCGGCAATCTCGCGCTCGTCGCGCCCATCGCCGCCCTGGATGCACAGGAAATCGGTGACCAGGGCGACCGGAATGCCGGACGTATCCAGCGCCCAGTAGCTGGGATAGACACCGTCGCCCCAGCCGCTGGTGAACACCACCAGGCCGTGCGGCGAGTCCTCGCCCCAGGGGCGATATTCGGCGCCTTCATCCAGGCCATCGTGGTCGATCAGCGCATCCGACCACTCGCTGTCTTCGTCGCCATCGGCCTGTTCGATCAGGGCCAGCAGCGCCTGCTGGGTGTCGGTGTCCATGAAGCAACCGATGCCGGCGTCGACCGGGTAGCCGATGAAGCTGTCCTCATCCAGGCCGGTCAGGTCCTGCGTGGTCCAGCGCGCCATCTGCCAGTGCAGGGCGGTCGCGGTGAGAGCTTCGCGTGGCTTGAACCAGACCACGGCCAACGCCGGGCGGCCGCTGTGCACGATGATCTCGACCGGATGCCGGCCCAGCGGGGCGGTGTAGTCGGCCAGCGCAGGCGCCTCGGCCTGCACCAGCGGATCGCAGACCACCACGTGCCCGCTGCTGACCGGCAGGTGCCCGGCGAAGGTGCGGTGCAGGGCCACAGCGGCCAGCTGGGTGTCGTCCAGCAGGCAGGTGCGCAGGTTGGCCAGATCGAGATGGGCCATGGCGGCTCCGAGTGCGGTGAAGGCCCCCACCGTGCCGGATGCGGAGGGCAGGGGCAAGGTGGTCTTGGGCAAATGCCCTTCACGTGCGAGAATACGGCGCTGCCCGGGCGACCGGGACCCGATTGGAGAGATGGCCGAGCGGTTTAAGGCACCGGTCTTGAAAACCGGCGAAGGGTTAAACCTTCCGTGGGTTCGAATCCCACTCTCTCCGCCAAGAAGTTCAGAAGAGCCCCTGGAAGCAGGGGCTTTTCTGTTTCTACGGCCCTTGCTGGCCAGCCATCCGGCAACCAAGGTCAGGTGAACGAATGAACCGGTGCATTCCTCTGACCCAACAGGGAATTGCTTCATTCAAGGACGTAATCGTTGCAGGTGCACAAGCGCTGACGTTGGCGCCGGGCAATTTGAATGTGCCAGACACCCGCGCTAGGCTTCGGATGCCCAAGGAGGGCGACCAACGGAGTCATGGCATGAAGATTGGATTCAAGCTTTCTGTTGCTGTTGCGGCCTGTGCGTTGACCTTTGGAATCAGCAGCGCCACGGCGAAAGCCCCTGGCCCATGTTCCGTCTGCGAGGTCCAATACGTTGCGTGCGAGGCGTCAGGTACAAACTTGAGTATCTGTACCCGCAACTATATGCAATGCCTGCGTCGGAACGGCTGCATTATCCCGTAGCAGGGCGCGGCGGGGACGTGTGGGGACCTTGCGATACCCTGCAACCTTGCCACCCTCCAGACAAAAGCCTCGGTCCTGCCGGGGCTTTTTCGCTTCCGGAAACGCCATGGCGCGCATCGTGCCGGGGGCGAAACCGAGACGGTGCCTATGTGCCCTGATGCAGGCAGGCATATGTGGAGGGAGCGGCATTCAGCCCCGACGCCCACCTGTTGGCTTGTTGTGGCACAACGGGTAACTCGAGCACGACCGGAAAGCCCCATGTGGCCCATTCCGGTCCACGAATACGCCCACCTTGCACACCGGGCAGCGCTCATCGTGGATGGCCGCGCCTGAAATCGCGGTTACTTCCACTGCCCCGTCCTTCACCAGCTCATCCAGGAATGGCGAGTGCTTGCCCTGCAGGGTGAACATCGCGACCGACCGTCGCGCACGCGTCAGCGCGACATAGAACAGGCGCCGTTCTTCGCTCAGCGGATAGGTATCGCCTTCCGGCATTGCCAGCGAAAGCACCGGGTCATCCGCGCGCAGGCTCGGGAAGCTGCGGTTGATCATGCCCGGCAGGATCACGTAGTCCGCCTCGCGCCCCTTCGATCGATGTGCGGTAAGGAACTCGACGTCCATCGTGCTGCCGAAGGCCGTCTTCCAATCCGAAGGCATCGCACCGCGATCCGCGCGATACCGCCCCAGAACAAAGACCGTCACGCGCCCGGTGCGGCCCTGCGGCACTGCACCTGACAACAGTTGCTGGTGCAGCTTCGCAAGGTACTGGCGAACGCCATCCTGCACCTCCTCACGCCGGTTCACCTGGAACGCCTGCAGCACCGGGCCCATGGTCGGCGCAGCAGAGCGAACTTCCTTGGCGATCTGCGCGGGGTTGCGGCTGATGAAGCGGCTGGAAACATCACACAGTGCCTGTGGGCAGCGGAACGTCTGCTCCAGTTTCAGCACCTGGCCATGGCCCATCCATTCGCGGAATCCAGTCATCACCGCAACGTCAGCGCCAGCGAAGCGATTGATCGATTGCCAGTCATCGCCCACCGCAAACAGATGGCGGCCCGGTTGGCTGACCAGCGCACGGCAGAGGCGCGCGCGGGCGCGCGATGCGTCCTGGAATTCGTCGGCCATCACCAGTTCGTAGGGCGATTCATAGTGGCCCTGTTCCAGCAGCCCGGCCGCCATGTTGAGCATGTCCTCGAAATCGATGCTGCGCTCGTCAGCCAGTGCGTTGTCCCAGGCCCGGAAAACCGGCCCGGCGATCTCCAGGAAGCGCCGGTAGCGTTCCTTGAACTGATCCTCGGGCATCTGCCGCAGGCGCGCCGCCATATCGTCCAGTGTCAGGCAGTTGCTCTTGGCATGGGCAATGAAGGTGCGCATCAGGCCAATCAGGTCTGCGTCCGGCATCGGCTTGGCGCCTTGATCAGGCAGCTCGCGGTCCGGGTTCGGGTCGAGCTCGACATCAGACGCGCCAAGCCGCTCGGCAAGATGCTGCAGGGCCTGTCCACTGCGCAGGCCAAACGACGTCGTCTCGACCAGAGCGGTGCCGCGCGCCACATGCTGCTGGCGCTTCCAGTGCATCCCTTCGCTGTAGTTGGCAAAGTGCTTCGGCGGCTGGCCATCGGCATCCAGCGCAAAGTGCTCGTGATACAGCTGGGCGTCCGGATAGTAGAAGTCCGGGCGATACTGGCGATGGGTGTCTGTCGCGGTATCGAATTCGTAGCGCCGCTCGTAGTCGTACGCCACGCCGTTGTAGAACAGCCAGTCGGCGATGACGCACTCCTCCAGGCTCTTCACCCGCTCACCCTTCAGGGTGCGGATGTAGGGCGTGCCATCGCGGTCGTAACCATCGGCCATCATGTCGGCACCGAACGGCGGCAGGTCGCGCCCGAACACCAGGCGGAACATGTCCCACTGGGTGCGGAAATGGGTCGAGCGGTCCTTCAGGTCGTCCAACAGTTCGGCCAGCTTGTTGAAGCCCAGCGTCGCGTCGACCGCCCATTCCGGGATATCCGGCTTGCGCCCTGTGGCTTTGGCGATGATGGACAGGCCCAGGGCGTGGAAAGTCCGGGCTTCCACCACGGTGTCGCCCATGCCGAGCCGGTCGAAGCATCGCTGCGCGCGCTCCTTCAGCTCCTGGGCGGCGTCCTTGTTGAAGGCGAGCATCACGATCCGTTCGGGTTCGACAAAGCCGCGGTCGATGGCATACGCGGCCTTGGCGACCATTGTGGAGGTCTTGCCAGAGCCGGCCGCGGCCACGACCTGCACCCGGTTGTCGAAGCAGATGACGGCGCGGGCTTGTTCCTCGGTCAGGGGCTTGCTCTCGACCCGGTCCAGGAAGTCCTTGGCCAGCACCCGCTCGCGCTCTGCCATGGTCGCGTTGGCCTCGGCCCAGACGGCGGGCCAATCCAGCTGCCAGTCGTGCAGGGCGTCCAGCGCCATGCGGTGGCCGGGCGCGTGCAGGTCGTCGTGCACCTCCTCGTCGAGGAACAGCTGCTCCAGCTCGGCGGGCGGCAGGGGCAGGGCGGGGCGGTCGGCCAGCAACGCCTGCTGCTGTTCGTGGGTGATCCAGCGGCGTCCGGTGGTGCCTCGGTCGGTAAGCGCGTCTGCTTCGGCCAGCCACGCCTGGATCTGCTCCAGGATCGTGTCAAACAGGGCCTTGCGTCCCCGTGTGGTGCGCGCAAAGCGCACCTGCTGCAGCGCCGCCGCAAGCCGGGAGCCCTGGCTGTTGGGCAGCCCATCCACGGACAGTGCTTCACCGCGCTCGGTCGTCAGTTCGACCCGGGACCAGAGCACGCCGCGAACGACCCGCACGCTGTGTTCGTTCGCCACATGCTGGTGGTATTGCCTGCCGTCGATCAAAAGCGCGAGCTGTTCGCCATCCAGCCGCAACTGCCAGTCCGGCGAGCGGGTCACACGCTGGCCCCAGCCCGAGGGGCGCCATTCCATAGACATCCAGATACTGCCTTGCGTACGTCACCGGGCGTAAAGTGCCCTTGCCGCCCCATGATAAGGCCGCTTGGCATGGCACGCTGGGTTTCCGGTCACTCGCGCACGCGCGCCAGCGATGGCATTGCACCCTCGCCGGCGCGGCAGGCGTCAGGCGTTCACATCCACGACAATGCGGCCACGCACCTTGCCGGGGATGATCTGCTCATAGACATCCAGCACCTCGGCGAGGCCGATCTGCTGCACGGTGCTTTCCAGCTTCTGCGGGTCCAGGTCGGTCGCGAGCCGATCCCAGGCGCGCTGGCGAACCTCTTGTGGGGCATTCACCGAATCCACACCCGCAAGGGTCACGTTGCGCAGGATGAAGGGCAGCACCGAGCCGTGCAGTGCATCGCTCTGGGCCAGGCCACAGGCGGCCACGGCACCGCGGTACTTCGTTTCGGCGATGGCATTGACCAGCGTTGGGCCGCCGGCCACATCCACCACACCGGCCCATCGCTCGGCACTCACCGGCCGCTCGCGCGGCTCCGAAAGCTGCGCACGATCGATGATCTCGGCCGCACCCAGGTTGTGCAGATACTCAGCATGCTCCGGGCGTCCGGTGGCGGCCACCACGCGATAGCCCAGCTTCGACAGGATCGCCACCGCGATCGAGCCGACGCCACCGTTGGCGCCGGTCACCAGCACATCGCCCTTCTCGGGCGTCACGCCGGCATGTTCCAGGGCGAGCACGCACAGCATCGCAGTATAGCCAGCGGTGCCGATGGCCATGGCATCGCGGGTGCTCAGGTTGCCGGGAATCCGGTTGAGCCATTCGCCGCGGACGCGGGCGCGCTGTGCCAGGCCGCCGTGGTGGCCCATGCTCAGGTCCCAGCCATTGAGCACAACGCGGTCGCCTGGCTTGAAGTCGGGCGTGCTGGATTCCAGCACCACGCCTGCCAGATCGATGCCGGGAATGAGCGGGAACGTCCGGATGACCGGACTCTTGCCGGTGAGGGCAAGCGCATCCTTGTAGTTGAGCGTGGAGTACTCGACCTGTACCAGGACGTCGCCGTCCACCAGGTCGGCTTCATTGAAATCGACCAGTTCCGTGGATACGCCGTCGTTCGTCTTGCGGGTCAGCAGTGCCTTGAAACTCATGGTTGGGGGCTCACGTTCAGTGGATGGCCCCATGCTAGGCTCGCACCGTTATCGCAACAAGAACGACGATTTTCCGTAGGTACTATGGTTTTCCGGAGTATGCATGCGTAGCAAGCGTTGGGATGGCAAGAGCGGTTGCGCGGTGGAAGTCACGCTGTCGGTGATCGGCGGCGTGTGGAAGCCGATCATTTTGTTTCACCTGATGACCGGCAAGCGGCGTTTCATGGAATTGACGCGACGGGTGCCCAATGCCACCCAGTCCATGCTCACCAGCCAGCTGCGTGAACTGGAAGCCGATGGCGTGGTGATCCGCCACGTGTACCCGGAAGTGCCGCCGAAAGTGGAATACGAGCTGTCCGAGTTCGGGCGCACGCTGGTACCGGTGCTGCTGGCCATGCGCGAGTGGGGTGAAACCTATCGTGGCCATGGAAGCACGGAAGGCGATTGCCAGAGTTGAAGACACTTTTGGCTCTGCGCGAGCGCATTCTGGATGCGCCCGCGCCTGGATGGCTCAGGCCGGCTGCGCTTTCCGGCCCTGCACCACCCGGGTGGCCAGCAGTGCCAGGGTGACCAGCGCGGAGGCGATTGCCAGCCACAACAACAGCAGGGAGTTGTCCGCTTCGCCCGCGGCCACAGCCACAGCCACCGATGGATCCTCGGCGTTGTAGCGGATATCAATCTCTTCCGCCTCGTCGGTGGCACGCATCCGATTGCCAAGGTCGTTGGAGACCGCGATCTTCTCGACGCGTGATTGGCCGTCTTCGGTTTCGAACTCGACATTCAGGACGAAGTTGCTCTTTCTGCCCCTTTTCTCATCCCAATGCACCTCGGTGACGAGGCCCACTGCATCGCGCCCTTCAGCACCGTCAGTGAGGGCATGACGGTGATGGTCGTTGTAGGCGGCCACGGAAAGTGCGACCGCCACGCCAGCGGCAACAAGAATGTTGCGCCAGGAAGTGAATTCCATAATGAGCTCCTGATCCATTGAGGTCGGCGACTATAGTCCTCACCTCGCGGATCTCGTACGAAAATGGCGTGGCGCAGACATTTCGTTGTGATCAGATCGCGCTCGAATGTGCCTGTGGGCTCCTCCATGCAAGCGTTCCCGGTGTGCATCCAGCGCGGAACGTCTGTGCTCCAGCTGAAGGCGGAGGCCGTGCGTATTGCGACTTTCTGCGCGATCGCCATGGTCGGCGTGTCGCGTTCGGCTCGATGTGATCGTTGGGTAGTACGCGCAGGCAGGCGCGATGTATCAACGAAGCACGTCAGTCGGTGGACGGTTCGCCATCCTGTGACGCAACCAGCGTAGGAACGCCTCAGCGCGGACTTTTCCTACTTTGCTTCGGCGATGGAGTGCGCCCATCATCGCCGCGCCAAGGCACTCGCCCTGGCCGGGATTGGCGTCCCGAACTTACGTACCGCTACCGGTCGCGATTGCAGCCGAAGCTGCAACCGCGACAATGCACCGCCTACCGGCTCATGGTGGACGGTGCGTGGGGATCTTCCGATCCGCCGGCTTTAGCGGTACGTATCCGGCACGCCAACCCGCACCGTCCGCCACCTTGCATCTGCAGGTGGCCACATCGTGAGGTTGCCGTCATGCCCGAACGTCTTCCCGACCATCCCCGCCTGCACGCGCTGCTGGGTGCCGCTGTACTTGATCTTCCCGCTGCCTTGGCCGAAACGCTGGAGGACGCGCTCCGCGAATCAGCCGAGTTCGTCACCCCATCGGCATTCTTTGCACACCTGAAAGGCCACGGCAGGAACCTGCGCGCTGATGGCGAGGCCTGGAGTGAAATGTGCCTGAGCCCCGGCCGCGCCTTCGACATGGCCCTGGCGACCCGCAGCGTTTCGGGCATCACGGCGTTGACCGCGGTGCTGCATGCCGCGCATGTGGCACGGGAGAACGACGATCCTGCCTGCTGTCCCTCCGCCGCCGTGGTCGAAGGTCTGTTCAACGCCTGCCAGGCGCTGTCGCTGCAGGTGGAACGCTGCCTGGTGCCGTGAAGGGCTGCGACGCGGTTCCTGTTCCGTTGACGCCCGGTTCCCTATAGTGGCGCTGGAACCCTGCAATGGAATGCCCATGCACGTGATGTCCCCCGGCCGTTGCCTGACGCTTGCACTCGCCGTCGCAACGAGTGCCAGCGCGTGTGCACGGCCGCCGTCCACCGAACACGAAAGGAATCCCGCCATGTCCGGCGCACCCCAGACCGGCCGCACGATCAACGGCCACACCTATACCGATGCGCCCGTGGACGTGAAGCTCGGGCCGAACACTTTCCGCATTCCGGCCAACTACCTGGACAGCCAGATCGCACCGTGGCCCGGCGAGGGCGTGACGCTGGTCATCGAGTGGCCGGACATGAAGCCGACGCCGCCGGGTGCCCGGGCCAATCCGCGTACGAATGATTTCCGGAAGGAGATTGCTGTTCGTATCAACTACATCGATCGCATTCCAATTGAGACTTCGCTTTCAAGGCTTTCCTCAAATGAAGCCATCACGGAGGAGGGTTCTGTGGAAAGGGAGGATCCCAGGGACCGTCTCGATCAACGCGTTGCACAGCCGGAGACCTTGGGCCTGACGCCCTATGCAATCGATGAAGCGAAGATGGTGTTGTACGCGAAGAAGTACGAGTCCCGGTATGGGAAGCCGCCTGTCCGCAATCCGGCATTCGAGCGCGACTGGTATGTTGCACGGGACGGTGCTGGGGGACTGACAAGCTTCATCAAGTGCGATAGCGCAACGTTCCTGGGGGACGGAGTGCGCCTGACGCAGGACGAGGTCATTGATCTGGACGATCCTGTGGCTGCCGGATGCGTTCACTACTTTGTCGATATCTCTGACAGCCTATCCATCTCCCTGCATTACAAGAGAGCTTTCTTGAAAGACTGGAAACGCATGGAAGATGCTGTTCGCGATGTTCTTGCTGCAGCACGGACGCGCTAAACGACGAGGCTCAAGGAGAAAGCAATGAGCGGCCTGACCCAGAAGGACATCAGAATCCTCATCGATTATGCAGATGCCGGTAATCGTGAGCTGTACTGGAACTACCTGTCGCAACTGCCGGGTTCGGACGGCTACGGTACGCTGGCGCTAGGTGTGGTACGTAATGACAGTTTGCCTGGACGCGTGGCCAATGCCTACGCGCAAAGCCATGCCAGATCTCAGAATGACGAAGGTTCGCGCTTTCCAAATGCCGAGCTGAGCGAGCGCCAGTGGGAAGCATTCGGGCGGACACTGCTGCGGGAAGATCTGGAGCTTCGACAGGCGTGGATGGGAAACGGACGTGCGGATCTCGCGCTGAATCTGCCTGGCGCTGACGTCATGCTGGCTCATGACCGCGCTTTCGAGCAGCACAGACTGGACCCCAATTGCTGGACTCCTCGAGTGCTCCTGCAAGCCGCCTCGGACAAGAGCGGCCCCGAGAAGCTGGAACAGATCTGGACCAACATGCTCAACAATGACTACGCCGGGGGCCCGCGCGTAGGCAACACCAGCGTCGATGCCATCAGCCAGATGGGATGGGCGAAGGGCGGGCAGTACCTGACCCGGTTGAGCGTGCTGGAAGCTACCCAGGCATTGGAAGGACGCTCGGCGGTCGATCCGAACGTCATCGGTGGCAACAGCTACTACGCGATGTACTTCGAAGCGGACAGGAAGTGGGCCAGTGTCAGCGCGGGTGGCGGCCATATGTCGATGCGGGAGATCACTGACCCCGCCCGTATCGCCGAACTCAACGACGCGCGCGAGGTTCGTCTGGAACGGCAGGAAAAGCGAACCCAGTTCCACCCGGACGACCCGTACCGGACCATCACCCGCAGTCCGCTTACCGCAGCCGTGGACGACGTACGGGATCCCGCGCAGGCCCCGACCCGTCTGGCCGACATTGGTCCTGGCCACCGTGAGTACGCCTTGATGCAGCAGGTGCGCGAAGGCGTGGCCGCGATCGATGCCAGCGCGGGACGTACCCATGATGAGAACAGCGAGCGCCTGGTGGCGAGCGTGATGGCCTTGGCGCGTCACAACCAGCTTGAACGTGCCGACCATGTCCTGCTGAGCGCGCAGACCGCCGATCATCCGGCCGGCCGCAACGTGTTCGTGGTGCAGGGCGAGTTGAATGATCCGGCGCATCTGCGGGCCTCCATGCCCACGGACCGGGCGGTGCAGACGCCGGTCGAGCAGTCACTGCAGGCCCTGCAGGCAGTGGGTGCGGAACGTGAACAGGCACACGCGCAGCGCCAGCAGCAGGAGGTCGATGCGCGGGCGCGCGACACCCCGGCCATGCGGATGGCCTGACCGGCCCCCCGGGTGAGCCGGTCACGGGCTCGGGTCTAAAGTGGTTTTCGCCTAGGCCTTTAAGCCTTGGGGCGCGGACCCTTCGTTCGCCTCCGCAGTTTTACCTATAATCGATTGGGAACTCTGCAATGGAATGCCCATGCACGTGATGTCCCCCGGCCGTTGCCTGACGCTTGCACTTGCCGTCGCGGTGAGTGCCGGCGCGTGTGCGCGGCCGCCGTCCACCGAACACGAAAGGAATCCCGCCATGTCCGGCGCAACGCAGACCGGCCGCACGATCAACGGCCACACCTATACCGATGCGCCCGTGGACGTGAAGCTCGGGCCGAACACTTTCCGCATTCCGGCCAACTACCTGGACAGCCAGATCGCACCGTGGCCCGGCGAGGGCGTGACGCTGGTCATCGAGTGGCCGGACATGAAGCCGACGGCGCCGGGCGCCCGGGCCAATCCGCGTACGAATGATTTCCGGAAGGAAATTGCTGTGGCGATCGACTACATCGATCGTGCGCCAATCGAAACATCATTGGAGCGATTGTCCTCCAACCAGGCATCCACCGAGGAAGGATCGGTGGAGCGAGGGGATCCTCGGGATCGACTCGATCTGCGTATTGCGCGGCCCGACGTCATGGGACTGACGCCTTACGCCATCGATGAAACGAGGATGGGGATTTTCTCGAAGGAATACGAGGCACGCTATGGAAAACCGCCCACCCGTAATCCTGCCTATGAAGATGACTGGTACATCGCGCGCGCTCCCAACGGCAGCCTGACCACATTCATCAAATGCGAAAGCACGGCGTTTCGGGGGGATGGCGTTCGCCTGCAGGGCGATCAGGTCATCAGTGAGCAAGGGCAAGCCGCTGCGGGGTGCTTCCACTATTTCTCGGATGTGGAGAACAAGCTTTCCATCTCGCTGAACTACAAGCGGGCCTTCCTGGCGGACTGGAAGCGGATGGAAGATGCGGTGCGGGATCTTCTCGCGCGCTCCCGCGTCCGGCAGTGAGTGCATTCAGGAGCAGGCGATGGGCGGATTGGCGCAAGAGAATCTCAGGATTCTGGCCAGCTATGCCAAGGCCGGAAACCGTGAGTTGTACTGGAACTATCTGTCGCAGCTGCCAGATGCGGATGGCTATGGCACGCTTGCGCTGGGTGTTGTTCGCAACGACAGCCTGCCAGGCCGCGTTGCAAACAGCTACGCACAGGATTACGCCCGAGATCAGGAAGGCAAGGGCTCCGGCTTTCCCGATGCGCAGCTGAGCGAGCGGCAATGGGAGATGTTTGGGCAGACGCTTCTGCGCCAGGACCTGGAGCGACGCCTGTTCTGGATGGAGCAGGGGCGTCCCGAATTTGCACTGAATCTTCCCGGCAAGGATGTAATGCTGGCACACGACCGGGCATTCGAACGGCATGAACTCGATCCGAACTGCTGGACGCCGCGCGTGTTGCTGCAGGCGGCTGAGCAGAAGAGCGGCCCCGCGAAGCTGGAGCAGATCTGGACCAACATGCTCAACAACGACTACGCCGGCGGCCCGCGCGTAGGCGACACCAGCGTCGATGCCATCAGCCAGATGGGATGGACGAAAGGCGGCCAGTACTTGACCCGGTTGAGCGTGCTGGAAGCTACCCAGGCATTGGAAGGACGCTCGGCGGTCGATCCGAACGTCATCGGTGGCAACAGCTACTACGCGATGTACTTCGAAGCGGACAGGAAGTGGGCCAGTGTCAGCGCGGGTGGCGGCCATATGTCGATGCGGGAGATCACTGACCCCGCCCGTATCGCCGAACTCAACGACGCGCGCGAGGTTCGTCTGGAACGGCAGGAAAAGCGAACCCAGTTCCACCCGGACGACCCGTACCGGACCATCACCCGCAGTCCGCTTACCGCAGCCGTGGACGACGTACGGGATCCCGCGCAGGTAGCGACCCGTCTGGCCGACATTGGTCCTGGCCACCGTGAGTACGCATTGATGCAGCAGGTGCGCGAAGGCGTGGCCGCGATCGATGCCGGCGCCGGGCGTACCCACGACGAGAACAGCGAGCGCCTGGTGGCGAGCGTGATGGCCTTGGCGCGCCACAACCAGCTCGAACGTGCCGACCATGTGCTGCTGAGCGCGCAGACTGCCGATCACCCGGCCGGCCGCAACGTGTTCGTGGTGCAGGGCGAGATGAGCGATCCCGCGCATCTGCGAGCGGTCATGCCTACGGACACGGCAGTGCAGACGCCGGTCGAACACTCGCTGCGGCAGATCGAGGCCGCCAGCCTGGAGCGACGGCAGGCGGCCATGCAGCGCCAGCAGGACAACGACGTCCACGCGCGTGACAACCCTGCGATGCGGATGGGCTGAGGTTACGTAGCAGAGCCGAGCGGGCGCCCGGCTCTGCTGGAAGGCCTTCTCAGAAGCGGTAGGCCGCCTGCACATACACCCGCCGCGGCTCGCCCGGGAAATGCCCGTTGCGCTCGATGAAGCCGCTGGCTGCGTACACCTTGTCGAACAGGTTCTTGACGTTGGCCTGGAACTGCCACTGCTTCCACGTGGTCTTCCAGCTCATGTCGAATACCGTGTACGCCTTGACCGTCTGCCCATCCAGGCTGACACGCTCGCCCACATGGTCGGCGCCGAAGCCGATGGCCGAGTTGATCGACGGCAGGTCGTAGCGCGTCCACACGCCGAGCTTGTTGCGTGGCGCATTGGCGAAGCGGTCGCCGGAGGCATTGGTGATGCCGTTCGGTCCGGCATCCTTCACCCGTGCGTCGTTGTAGGCGTAGGTCAGGTTCACCACCCAGCGCTCGGTCACGTCGGCCAGCAGGTCCAGTTCCATGCCCGTGCTGCGTACCAGGCCCAGTGCAGCGAGTTGGTTTACCCCGCCGATCACCTCGCCGGTGGCCTGCACGATGTTGCTGCGGTCGATGCGGTAGGCCGCCATGTTCAGGGTCACACGGTCGGCCAGCAGGGACTTCAGACCGACTTCCCATTGCCTGCTGCGCTCCGCGTCGAACGGTCCGCCGGCCGCCGGGTTCTGGCTGGTGGCACTCTGCGGCACGAAGCCGCTGGCGATGTTGGCGTACAGGTTCACGCCGTCCCGGACGGTAAAGGTACTGCCCAGGCGCCAGCTGAGATCGTTGCCATCCACGCTGCCGCCACCCATGCGGTCCTGATCCTTGAAGCCATCCCAGCGCAGCCCGGCCAGCACATGCCAGCGCGCGCCCAGTGCCAGCTCATCCTGCAGATATCCGCCGTAGCGCTTGCTGCGGGTGGCGGTGCTGCGCCAGGGCAGAGCGGCCAGGTTGTAGTCATGCCAGGTGCTCGCGCCATAGACCGGGTTGAACAGGTCAATGCCCCGCACCGGGCCGGCGCCGCGTGCCAGGTCGGCGCTGTTGGCGGTCTGCGCGGTGAAGTCGGCGTCGAGCTGGTACACGTCGGCGCCGAACAGCACCTTGTGTTCGATACGGCCGGTGTTGATCCGCCATACGGCATTGCCGCTGGCGGCGAAGGCAGTGTTGTCACGGATCTGGTTGCGCAGCTGGCGCGTCATCCACTCGGCCACGCCGTCGCGATCACGATCAATCAGCCCCATCGGCTCGTGGTACATCTGGTGCTCGTTGTTGCTGAACCAGCGCGCAGCAAGGTCCACGTCCAGGTTGTCGCGCGGTGCGAAGCGATACTGCGCCAGTGCGACCTTGGCGCGCATGTCGAGGAAGTCACTGGCCTCGTTGTGGTTCCAGCGGCGGTCGGTCAGGAAGCTGCCGGCATCGTTCACCGGCACGCCGCGCAGGCGGTTGCCGCCCAGGTTCTGGGTGATGTCGGTGAACTGCAGCACCAGTTCGCCGGTCTGGCCGACATCGAAGGCCAGCGAGGCATCGCCGATCACGCTTTCGCTGTCGGCATTCCAGCGCACGCCCTGCTCGCTGTCGGCATACAGGCCGGCGCGATAGCGAATGCTGCCGCTGGCATTCAAGGGGCCGGTGCCTTCGATCGATCCGGCGCGGAAGTCCTTGTCGCCTGCCTGCAGCTCGATGCGGCGTTCGGCGCGCGCCTTGGGCTTGCGGGTTACATAGTTGATGACACCGCCCGCATCACCACCGCCGTACAGCGCACCGGCCGGACCTTTCAGTACTTCCACGCGTTCGATGTTGAACAGTTGCGGCACCGAGAAGCCCGCATAGGGATCACCACGCAGGCCGTCGTAGAGCACGTTCTCCTGGCGGAACCCGCGCAGGGTGACGCCGGCATAGCTGAAGAAGCTGATGCCGCTGATGCTGCGGTACAGATCGGTGACCTGGCGCGCGGCCTGGTCGTCGATCAGCTCGCGCGGCACGACCTGGATCGACTGCGGCACCAGTTCCAACGGGGTATCGGTGCGGGTGCCGACGGCCGCATCGTTGGCGCGGTACAGGGTCTGCGCGCGGCCGCGGACTTCGACCTTGTCCAGGTCCTTCGGGGTGTCAGCGGAGGCCTCGGAGGCCAGTGCAGGCGTAGCCAGGGAAAGGGGCAGCGCCAGGCAGAGGGCGTGCTTGAGCGGGGTTGGAAGCGGCATGAGGGGGTCGGGGCGGGCTGCAAATGAGAAAGATTAGCATTTGCAACGCTTCGTGACCTATCCCCCGAGTGCGCTATGGACGCAGGCCCGGGTCGGTATATGGGGTGCCGGCCAAGGCCACCAGCACGCCGGTGCCACCGCGCACGATCAGCTGCAGCATCGCTTGGCGCGGATCCTCGCCCCTCTGCTGGCTGGCCAGTCCACTCTCATAGGCGGCCACCATCGACGCCAGTAGCATGGCTGCGCCCAGGCGTGCCTCCGCGTCCTGCGCGGGCCGACCGGCCGCGTCGGCCATCAGCTGGGCCAGGTCGTCGGCCAGCTGTGCCTGCAGCCGTCGCGCGTGCGCCACCAGCACCGGACTGTCGGCCACGGTTGCCCAGAAGGCCGCTGCACCGGAGTTGATCCGTAACAGCGGATGGCCGCTGTCCAGCAGCTCCCGCACCAGCGACTGGAAGGCGGCCAGCGGGGTCATGCCACGGCGCGCCGCCATGCCTTCGCGAAGCAGGGTCCGGGCCTCCTCATCGCGGTCGAACACCAGGTCTTCCTTGCTGGCGAAATAATTGAAGACCGTCTTGCGCGAGACCCCCGCCGCATCGGCAATCTCGGACATGGACACGGCTTCGAAGCCGCGGCGGATGATCAGTTCGGTGGCGACGTCCGAAATGGTCTGTCGGGTCTCGGTCTTGCGCTGCTCGCGGCGGCCCGGAGGCGGGGTCATGGGCGGTTCACTTGTGGAAACGTACACCGAGTGTAACATTGGCGTTGCCAGAGCGCCGGCCCGGCGCTCACAGGGAAATCCCATGTTGTACGACGTCGTCATCGCCGGGGCCGGCCCGGTTGGCCTGTTCCTGTCCTGCGAGCTGGCCCAGGCCGGCTGTTCGGTCCTGTTGCTGGAGCAGGCAGCGTCGCCCGAGACGCCCTTGAAACGCCTGCCCTTTGGCTTGCGCGGCTTGAATGCGCCCACCCTGGAGGCCCTGGATCGACGTGGCCTGCTGGATGCGGTTGCCGCCAGTCAGGTGCTGAAGCCGGACAACGGCGCACCGCCGCCCGGCACCGCCCATTGGCTGGCGCAACCGCGGCCACTGGGCGGCCACTTCGCCGGCATTCCTTTTGCGCTGGACAACGTGGACAGTGCGCGCTGGCGCCATCGCCTGCCGACGCCGGTGCCCACCCAGATGGCGGTCGAGCTGCAGTCGCTGGAGGCGGTGCTGGCCGAGCGTGCGGTGTCGCTGGGTGTACAGATCGAGCGTGGCTGCACGGTGCAGGCGGTGCACGCACGCGAAGCACAGATGGTGGTCCAGACCGGTCGCGGGCTGATGCGGGGCCGCTGGCTGGTCGGTTGCGATGGCGCCCGCAGCACGGTACGCAAGCAATCGGGGTTCGTGTTCGCAGGGACGGCGCCGGAGTTCACCGGGCACACGCTGCAGGTCGAACTGGCAGACCCGTCGGTGCTCGTCCCGGGGCGTCAGTTCACCGAACACGGCATGTGCAATTTCAATCCGCCGGGCATGCTGGCGCTGGCCGATTTCGACGGTGGCGCCGGCCATCGCACGCCGCTGGACCGGCACACCGCCCAGGCGCTGCTGCGGCGTGTCTCCGGGCGAGAGGCAACGATCACGGCGTTGCATCTGGCCACCACATGGACCGATGCCGCGCGCCAGGCCACGGCCTATCGCAGCGGCCGCGTGCTGTTGGCCGGTGATGCCGCGCACATGCATTCGCCGTTGGGCGGGCAGGGGCTGAACCTCGGCATCGGCGATGCGATGAACCTGGGGTGGAAGCTGGCCGCGGTGGTGCGAGGTGATGTGGCAGAGTCGCTGTTGGACAGCTATCAGGCTGAGCGCCATCCGATCGGCGCCCAGGTGCTCGACTGGTCACGTGCGCAGGTGGCGTTGATGCGGCCAGGCCCCGGGTCGCGCGCGCTGGCGGCGGTCATCGCCGACCTGGCCGCGACCCGCGACGGTGCCACCTATCTCGCCGAGCGGCTGTGGGGTGTAGCACCGCCACCGGTGCTCGACGGCAGCCATCCGCGGGTTGGCCGAAGCGCACCGGACGTCCAACTGGCTGATGACCGTCGGATGGGAGAGCTGCTGCGTGCAGGGCAGGGCGTGCTGCTGGGGCTCGATACCGGCGATCCGCTCGGTCCGATCATTGAGCGCTGGCAGCGGTCGGTCACCTGCGTGATGTCCACGGCGCGCGACACGCTGGGACTGGGCGCCGTGCTGGTCCGCCCCGACGGTATCGTCGCCTGGGCCTGCGATGCTGGCGGTGACACGTCGGGGCTGGAGCCTTCGCTGGAACGCTGGTTCGGTTCGCTGCGGTGACCGCCCGCTAGGGCGACGCCACCACGGCCTGCGCGCAGCGCCCGGCTTCGGTCATCACCGAGGCCAGCTGCTTCAATGAGTAAGGCTTGCGCAGCAGGGTGAAGCCATGGCCAGGGTCCCGGGCCAGCAGTTCGCTGTAGCCGCTGGTAAGGATCACTGGAAGCCCAGGCAGGCGGCTGCGGATGGTACGGGCCAGATCCAGGCCGTTCATGCCAGGCATCACTACGTCGCTGAACACTACATCGAAGCGGGAGGCATCCCGTTCGAGCTCCGCCAGGGCCTCGTCCGCATTGTGCGCAAGTACCACGTTGTAATCGAGCTCGCGCAGGGCGCCGACGGCAAATTCGGCCACATCGACGTTGTCTTCCACAACCAGCACGCAGACACCGTGACCATGCTGCAGCCCCGGTAGCGTCGCCGGCCGTTCCGTCATTTCTCTCGCCTGCGCCAGCGGCAGGTACAGGGTGAAGCGGGTACCGGCGCCCGCCTGGCTCTGCACGTCCACCTCGCCTTCCGACTGCTTGACGAAGCCGAACACCTGGCTGAGGCCGAGGCCGGTTCCGGCGCCGACGCTCTTGGTGGTGAAGAAGGGCTCGAAGATGCGGTCGACGACGGCGGGGTCGATGCCTGCTCCGGTGTCGGTCACGCTGATCGCGGCGAAGTCGCCCTTCATCGGCGCGGCGAAGCGCACCGAAGGCACGGCGGTTACCTGCTCCACCTCGATGGTCACCCTGCCGTGTCCCTCGATCGCATCGCGCGCGTTGACCGCGATGTTGATCAATGCAGTGTCCAGCTGGGTCCGGTCCAGCAGCACCGGCAACGGCGTGCCGGGCAACGTCAACGACACCTGGATGCGTGCACCCAGTACCGTGGTGATGATGTCCGAAAGCGCGTGCACGCTCTCGCAGAGATCGAAGACCTCCGGCGACAGGCTCTGGCGACGCGAGAACGCAAGCAGTTGCGCGGTCAGCTTGGTGGCGCGGTCCGAGGCTGTGGCAATGGCCTGGATGTAGCGGCGCCGGGTGTCGTCTGACGGCCACGTGTGCAGGAGCATGTCCACCGAACCGGTGATGACCTGCAGCAGGTTGTTGAAGTCGTGGGCCACACCGCCGGTGAGCTGGCCGATCGCCTCCAGCTTCTGCGACTGGCGCAGCTGCTCGCGGGCGCGCACCAGTTCCAGATGGGCCTCCCGCGCCTGCTCGGTGATCGCCGCGACCTGGCGGCTGTGCAGGTCGCGCTCGATCACCCGTTCGGTCTGCTCGCTGACCACGCACAGGATACCGGCGACACTGCCGCAGCCGACGCGCAGCGGTGAATAGGAAAACGTCCAGAAAGTTTCGCGCAGCGTGCCGTCGCGATCCATCATCAATGGCAGGTTCTTGAAGCTGCGGCTGGTGCCGGCAAAGGCGTCGTCGACGGCATGCACCACGTCCGGCCATACGTCCGCCCAGACATCCTCCAGACGGTTGCCCATCGCGCCGTGCAGCTTTTCCCCCAGCATCGGCAGATAGGCATCATTGAAGAAGAACGCCTTGTCTTCCTTGCCCCAGGCAAGCCACAGGGGTTCCGGCGAATCCAGGATCATCGCCAGCAAGGTGCGAAGTTCGGCAGGTGCGCTTGCGGCAGTGGCCGAGCGGGCCCAGTCACTGTCCTGCAGCAGTCGGTAGGCGAGCTGATCAGGTGCGGAGACTGGCAGGGGAAAAGGATGCATGGCCGCCATTGGCGCAGGGAGGTGGCGCAGCATAGCCGAGCGCATGTCATGACGCCCTGCACACCGTCGGCATGAAGGGCCTCGCCACTTCGCCGTTGACGTGGCAGGGATGCACCCTTTGTTCAGCAGGTTGCCGCTATCGCGGCGCAGCGCGGAGGGAGGCGAAGCTGGCCTGATCGGCGGGTCTAGCCCTTACGATCTGCCTGCGCGGTGAGCACATCCCGGCCAGCCTCGGTCAGATCGATATCCCCGTCTTCCGCCTGTACCGCCCATCCGGCGGTCACCGCCCACGTTGCGGCATCGCCGCGCACCGGCTCTGCAGCGGCGATTGCCTGGAGTATTTTCCGCTGTTCCGCAGTCATTTCCACGTGGCGGCCCTCAGATACCCAGCAACGACGCCGGTTGCCAGTCCGACAGGCGGGCGTGGCTGACCGGTTGATGGCAGCCGCACCCATCACAACGGAACAACGCCCCGCCCGGAAGTTGCACCAGGTTGTCTTCGCTGGCAGAGCTGGTCGACGAGCAATGCCGGCAGGTGACCGTGAGCGCAGTGATGCGCTGCACGCTGCCTGATAGATCGAACACGGCCTCGAACGCGCGAATGACAGGGTGGGCAGTGTCCGGCATCTGAGTCTCGACAGGGTGGGGAGACCTCATCGTCGCGCGCCGGCTGTGATGGAGCAGTCAGCCGGATGCATGGGCGCGATCAAGACAGGCGCGGCAACCGGGCGCGCACCTTCGTCAGGGATTGTTCTTCTTTCCGCTCAGGTCCAGCGGCTTGTCACTGCCCTTGCGCTCGCTCGACCACACTTCCATGCCCTTGTTGCAGCGGCTCTCGCGGGCAGCGACCTCGGGCGGCAGGTCCTTCAGGTGCGGCGACTCCTGGCAGGCTTGATGCATGTTGCTGTCGTCATAGGTGGCGCAGGCGCTGAGCGATGCGAGGGCGATGGCAATGAGGGTCACGCGGAGCGGGGGCTGCAGGTTCATGGGGGGGCCTCGGGTGATGCCGGGATGGCCATGGAATTCAAATCCGTGACACCGGGCATGCACAATCGGACCAACCGCACTTGTTATTCTATAACAGATGCGCGATAGTCCGGCCCCTGCCGGCGTCAGGCGATGCAGATCACCAGTACCGTGCACAGCACCAGCATCAGCACGAACACGCGCCGGCTCAGTGCCAGGCAGGCCAGATAGGCTGCGAGCGCCCACGCTGCCAGCAGCGCGCAGGCCATCACCCATAGCCCGATACCCATCATCGAACCCGTCGCCAACGCAGACAGTGCGATGGCCTTGAACAGCGCCACGCCCAACACGCTGCCCAGCATGCCGGCCTGCAAGGCGATGGCATCATGGCGGGCAGGTGCGCGATGGGGGGGCATTGCGGGTCCGGTACGGGCCGAGAGCGCGGCGTCGGCTGCACTGTGCCCAAATGCACATCCACGAAATGTGTTCATCGCGCGCGAAGACCGCGATGAAGCCCGTTCAGTCGAACTCACCCTCGGCCGATTCCAGACGCTGCCGGTACGCCGCGCGATGCTGGTACAGGCGCTGGCACTCGGCCGACCTGTGGATGCGGCTGCCGGGTTCATTGGCCACCGAGTCGCACATCCGCGCGATGTGATTGTTCTCCGCCAGTTCGGTGACGAAGAACACGGCAGTGATGCCGGTGCCAAGCAGCACGACATACAGCAGACGGCTGAGCCAGCGTGACAATTTCCGCTCGAAGTGCTGCTGGATGGTCAGGTCGAAGCGGATGATGCTGAGCACGATCCAGACGATGGCGACCAGGAAGCAGAGCGTGGGCAGCAGGTCGCGCCAGATGCCTGCTTCGTAGACCGACTCGCTGTAATGGACCGCAGCTCCGGCACCTGCGATGGCAATGGCCAGCGCCCAGTTGCGGCCCAGTGAGAGCAGGTCATCGAGCAGCTTTTCGTGGTTCCTGGTTGGTCCTGCTGCCACGAGGGTTCCTTCTGCGTGTTGCGACCGGCGACGGGCTGCCGCCGATCGTGCAGATGGTGAAGCATCGATTCGGTGATGAGAAGCCTGCCCGCTCAGTATCCTCCTGCGCGTGCACCGATCCAGCGCCGGTAGCGGCGGGTCCGGCACTTTGCGGCCGCCTGTGCCAGCAGCAGTGCCCAGACGGGCGAAACACCCGGCGCCGTGGGCCGGAGCCTGCTCAGCCGCGCCAACTGGTACTTCACTGCGGCCATGTGTGCGCTGGCGGCCAACGGTTTGTTGCGCCAGTCGATGGTGCGCAGTGTCGGCACCGGGTCGCGGCCCTGCTGCCAGCGGTGTGGCAGATCCGGCTCGATCGCCAGCGCGGTTGCGACGCCGACCATGGCCACACCGCTGTCAAGTACCTGATCGGCCACGGCGCGACGGCGGATGCCACCGGTGACCATCAGCGGCATGGTTGCCACCGTGGCGATCTCACGCGCGAACTCAAGGAAGTAGGCCTCGCGGGCCAGGCTGCGCTGGTCGCGTGCGGCACCGGTCATGGCCGGTGCTTCGTAGCTGCCACCGGACAGTTCGACCAGGTCCACGCCGAGCGGCGCCAGCATTTCCACCACTGCGCGCGCATCCTCGGGCGAGAAGCCACCGCGCTGGAAATCGGCGGAATTGAGCTTCACGGCCACCGCGAACGTGGGCGACACGGTGGCGCGCACCCCCTGCACGATCTCCAGCAGCAGGCGCGCACGGTTGTGCAGGCTGCCGCCCCAGCGGTCGTCGCGGCGGTTGGACAGCGGCGACAGGAACTGGCTGAGCAGGTAACCGTGCGCGGCATGGATCTGCACGCCACTGAACCCGGCGCGCTCGGCCAGCTCGGCGCTGCGGATGAAGCGGGCGATCACCTCTTCGATGTCCGCCTCGGTCATCGCCCGCGGCGGTGCGAACTCCCTGGACAGCGCGCCCATCTCCAGGGCGACGGCTGACGGCGCGAGTGCCGGTTGGCCGAGTGCGGCCGGCATCTGCCTCCCGGGATGGTTGATCTGCATCCACATCTGCGCGCCCCGTGAGCGTGCCGTTTCGGCCCAGGCGATGAAGCGGTCAAGGTGGCGGTCGTCTTCCAGCACCACGCCGCCGGGGCCGGTCATGGCGCGGCCATCGACCATCACGTTGCCGGTGATGATCAGTCCTGCGCCGCCATCGGCCCAACGCTGGTAGAGCTGCAGCAGCGCAGCGGACGGCGCGTGGTCGGCGTCGGCCATGTTTTCCTCCATCGCGGCCTTGGCAATGCGGTTGCGGATGATGGCACCGGAGGGTAGTGCCAGGGGCGAGAACAGCGACATCGGACAGCTCCGGGACAGGGGAATGGCGCTACGCTAACCTTCAAGTTTTATTGAAGGTCAACAGGCTCCCATGGCGAGGATTCAGGCAGATGAAGATCGGTGAGCTGGCCCGCCTCACGGGCCTCGCGGCGTCGCGCATTCGCTTCTATGAAGACGCGGGGCTGCTGGTGGCGCAGCGCCAGGCCAATGGCTACCGCGACTATCCGGAACAGGCGGTGCTGTTGCTGGAGTTGATCACGGGCGCGCAGCGTGCAGGCTTCAGCCTGGAAGAGATCCGCGCCCTGCTGCCACCGGACATGGGCCAGTGGCAGCATGAGGCGTTGATCACGATGCTGCAGCAGAAGGTGGCTGACATCGAAGCGTTGCAGCTGCGGCTGGCAGAGAGCCGGGCGCATCTGCTGGCCCTGATCGAGGACATCCAGGCGCGGCCGGACGGCATCGACTGTGCAGCCAATTCGCGGCGGGTGCTGGACCGTGTGAAGCGCGGTGAGCTGGCGCGGCCGACCCTGGTGGCCGGCGATACAGCGTTGCTGCGACCAGATCGCCGTCGCCGCAGAGGCAGCGACTGACGATCCGGCGCAATGTTCAGTGGCTGCCGGCGACGGCGGTGCTGCGCTTCTTGTCCAGCATCACCGCCACGCACCACAGCAGCAGGCCGCCGATCGCGGTAGCCGCGCCGACATAGCCGGTACTGGCCGGACTGAAGCCGGCGCTGATTGCCATGCCGCCCAGCCACGGGCCGAGTGCGTTGGCAGTATTGAAAGCGGCGTGGTTGGAGGCCGCCGCCAGCGTCTGCGCCTCACCGGCCACGTCCATCAGGCGGGTCTGCAGCACCGCCGCCAGTGCGCCCATGGTGCCGACAGTGATGATCATCGGGCCGATGGTCCACACCGACTGTGCGGCCAGCGGATACAGCAGCAGCATCACGATCGACCACAGCAGCACCACGGCGGCGGCCTTGAAGTGGAACTTGTCCACCAGCCAGCCACCGGCGATGTTGCCGATGATCGCGCCGATGCCGAACACGCCCACCGCCAGCGGCATCCACGATTCGGCCACGCCGGTGACCTGCACCAGGGTCGGTGCCAGGTAGGTGAACACGCAGAACATGCCGGCGAAGCCGACCGCGCCGATCGCCAGCGCCAGCCACACCTGGGACGTGTTGAAGGCGCGCAGCTCGCGCATCGGCGAGGTACGTACTTCATCCGGGTCCGGCAGCAGGAAGCGCGCGATCATCGCCACGGTGGCGATGGCCAGCACGCTGACCAGGGCAAAGGCGGTGCGCCAGCTCAGCTGCTGACCCAGCCAGGTCGTCAGCGGGTTGCCGACCAGGATCGCGATCGACAGGCCCAGCAGCACGCGTGACATCGCCTGGCCGCGCTGGCCTGCGGGACTGATCGCCGCGGCCACCAGCATCGCCACGCCGAAGTAGGCGCCATGCGGCAGGCCGGCAACGAAGCGCGCCACCAGCATCGTGCCGTAGTTCGGTGCCAGCGCGCTGGCCAGGTTGCCGACCGCGTAGAAGCCCATCAGTGCCAGCAGCAGCTTGCGGCGGGGGAAGCTGGCGCCGACGAAGGCGAGGATCGGGGCGCCGACCACCACGCCGATGGCATAGGCGCTGATCAGATGCCCGACCTGGGTTTCGGAAATCGACAGGCCGCGGCTGATCTCCAGCATCAGGCCCATGCTGGCGAACTCGCTGGTGCCGATGGCGAAGCCACCCAGTGAAAGGGCGAGGATGATCAGGGTGCGCTGGCGGGGCGTCAGCCGCGCAGCCAGGGAAGAGTTGGGGCTCATGCGGGGGCGCGATGGGGGGGGGCGGGAGCCGCCCATTGTACTGCTGCACTGCAGCAGGAGCAGCAGCACTCAGGGTAAATCAGCGTTTGATCGGTGACACGCCGGCCCGCCGCGCCTCGTCGCGTCCGGCTCAGATGCCCAGCCCCGCCCGGGCATGAGCATACTTTCCGTGCAGGCGCGCGGCCGTCGCCGCATCGAGCATCGCCAGCCGCTGCGGATCGGCGTTGTCATCCAGATCGGCGCGCTTCACTTTCAGTGCCAGCGGGTGGGCGGCAATGCGCGCGTAGTAGCTGTCCGCGTCGGGTGCTGCATCGCGGTTGAGCAGTTGCACCGCCTCGCGCAGCGGTGCGGGAAATACCTCGATCCGCGCGGCAAACGCCGGGCAGTCCTCGGCCACGTCATGCAGCCAGGCCACCACTTCGGCGTCATCGTCGCCGCGCACCGCAGCCGCCACCCGCGCCACATGGCCGATGTAAGGCTGGCCGGCCTTGTCGATCTGCCCCGCGTGGGCCTCGGTGGCCAGCGTGCGGGCAAGTGCTACCCAGTCCATTGCGGTCTCCTTGGATATCCGCGCACAGTTTCGCGCAGAAGCCGCAGCGGTTGTGGATGCGCCCATGACGCTGCCACCGGCATGATGGCGGGGCAGGGGGCGCAGTGTTGCCCCGACAAGGAGGAGTGCGATGCAGGAATTCAGGCATGTGCTGGAAACCCGTGGCCGCTACCAGCTGGTAGCGGTGTCCCACGAGCCGGTGTACGCTCCCGGCGATGTGGTCGGCCATGCGGTCGTCGCCGACGATGGGGATCGTCTGACCGACCTGATATCACTGGCCGAAGCGCGCCAACGCTTGCTGCAACTGGTGCGTGAAGAGGGCGAGGAGCCCGGGCTGGAAAACGAGAACCACCTGCGGAAGAAGGCGTCGCGCTGGCGCCACCGCTAGGCCGTCGCGCCGCGTGCGCATCATGGAGGATTCGGGTGTTGCCCAGTAAGAAGTATCTGCTCATCGCCATCATCACGCTGGCGACCCTGTTGCTTGGTTTCGTGTTCTCCGGCTACTTGACCTTGCTGTTCCTGGGGCTGGACACCCAGCTGTTCACCTGGAACACCTACTACCAGTACGTCCACGCCATCGGCCAACCGCAGGTCGCGCCCTTCGTGGGCAAGATCAAATGGGCGGGCTACGTAGGCTTCGGCCTGCCCCTGCTGGTGCTGCTGGTGGCCGGCCTGGTGCTGCTGCTGAAGAAGGACAAGCGCTCGCTGCACGGCGACGCGCGCTTCGCCACCGGTGCCGACCTGGCCAAGCACGGCATGTTCAAGAAGACCGGCCAGAGCATCGTGGTCGGCAGCCATGGCGGCAAGCTGGTGCGCCTGGATGGCCAGCAGTTCGTGATCCTGGCCGCGCCCACCCGCTCGGGCAAGGGCGTGGGCGTGGTCATCCCGAACCTGCTGGAGTACGGCGAATCGCTGGTGGTGCTGGACATCAAGCAGGAGAACTTCGACCTGACCAGCGGCTGGCGCGCCAGCCAGGGCCAGGAGATCTACCTGTTCAACCCCTTCGCCGAGGACCGGCGCACGCACCGCTGGAACCCGCTCAGCTACGTCTCCGACGATCCGGCCTTCCGGGTGTCGGACCTGATGAGCATCGCCGCGATGCTGTACCCAGACGGGGCCGAGGACCAGAAGTTCTGGGTCAGCCAGGCACGCAATGCGTTCATGGCCTTTACCCTGTACCTGTTCGAGAACTGGGACGACGAGCGCAGCAGCGGTTTCCCGGGCGGCGCCGGCACGCCCACGCTCGGTGCGGTGTACCGTCTGTCCTCCGGCGACGGCACCGACCTGAAGAAGTACCTCAAGACCCTGTCGGAGCGACCGTTCCTCAGTGCCAATGCCCGTTCGGCGTTCGCCAACATGCTGTCGCAGGCCGATGAGACCTTCGCCTCGATCCTGGGCACCTTCAAGGAGCCGCTCAATCCCTGGATCAACCCGGTGCTGGACAAGGCCACCAGCAGCAACGACTTCCTGCTGACCGACGTCCGCAAGAAGAAGATGACCATCTACATCGGCATCCAGCCGAACAAGCTGGCCGAGAGCCGGCTGATCATCAACCTGTTCTTCAGCCAGCTGATCAACCTCAACACCAAGGAACTGCCCAAGTCCAACCCGGACCTGAAGTACCAGTGCCTGCTGCTGATGGACGAATTCACCTCGATCGGCAAAGTGGAGATCATCGCCTCGGCGGTCTCTTACATGGCCGGCTACAACATCCGCCTGCTGCCGATCATCCAGAGCATGTCCCAACTCGACGCCACCTACGGCCGGGAAGTCTCGCGCACGATCATCACCAACCACGCGCTGCAGATCCTGTACGCGCCGCGCGAACAGCAGGATGCCAACGACTATTCGGACATGCTGGGCTACACCACGGTGCGCAGGAAGAACGTCACCCATGCCCGCGAGAAGACCCACAACTTCACCGAGGAACGGCGCGCGCTGATGCTGCCGCAGGAGCTGAAGGCGATGGGGCCGGACATGGAGGTGTTCCTGTACGAGGGGATACCTCACCCGGTGAAGTGCGACAAGATCCGGTACTACAAGGATCGCTACTTCACCTCGAGGCTGCTGCCGAAGGTGGACGTTCCGATGCTGAACGTCTAATTCACGTCGCTGAATTTGTGATCACCATTCGTAGTTAAGAATGTGAATTCGTGATTTCGGTCAAGAATTTGGCATTTGTTCATGGATTTTCAGACTTGTCTGACATGGAATTGACGCGTGGTTGTGCGACCCTGTGCATGTCGTTCAGAAATGTGTGATGGATGGCAGATGTTGTAGAGCAGGGTGGCCAGGAGTTTGTGCCATGAAACAAGGATGGTTTCGACGTTGGTGAGGTATGCGGGTGTGTCGTCGGCAGTGTCTGGCGGCCCCGCGACTTGGTTGGCAGCCGTTGGCTGCAGGGGAGCCGGAGCAGGTGTGCTGCCAGTCAGTGCGTCGCTCCGATTCCGGCGTGCGCGACGCAGCGCCGGACGACCAGTGGGCCAATGCTCGGGACTGCTTTTTCGTACGTCAAAGTGAAGCCCGTATGAATCAGGCGTTTATCGCGAAAATGTCCATCGCCGCAGTGGCGGCGTTGATGGTGGCCGGTTGCGCCACCAAGTCCGCTCCCGATTTCGGAGGCCGCTGGAAGCCGGTCAACCGCTTTGCTGCGGCACCCACCGAGATCCCGCTGTACTCCAGCTACGTCTACCAGGCCTCGCCGATGGATGGCACGCTCAAAGCCATGCTCGAGCGCTGGGCCAAGGATTCCGGACGCACGCTGGATTACCGCCTGAGCTCGGACTTCACCCTGTACGGCGCGGTCTCCAGCATCGACACCACCAACGCTCAGCAGGCCGTGATCGATCTGACAGCGGCCTATGCAGCGCAGGGCATCTCCGTCTCCATCGTTGGCAACCAGATCGTTGTGCAGAGCGCTGGCTCGACGCCGACCGCGTCGGCACAGGGCGCTGATTCCAACAGCGGCACCTGAGTCCACCTCGAAATCATCGAACGTGCTGCTCCCCGCGCCTGTCGCAGGGGTGCCACGCCCATTGATGTTTCAGCAGTACGGAAGAATCCATGTTCCGCAAGAAGGATCCCGGCAATAGTCCCAAGGTCGAGCAGTCGGTCGCCAAGGCGGTCAGCTACGAGATCACCGTGGCCGACATGGCGCGCCGCAGCGAGCGGCGCGCATGGTGGGTCGCCACAGGCTCGTTGCTGATGTCGCTCGCACTGGCGGGCGGCTACTACTACATGCTGCCGCTGAAGGAAAAGGTGCCGTTCCTGGTCATGGCCGATGCCTACACGGGTACGGCGACCGTCGCGCGGTTGAGTGGCACCTTCCAGGGCGAGACGATCACCACCAACGAAGCGATCAATCGCAGCAACGTCGCCCAGTACGTGCTCGCGCGCGAATCGTATGACTCGGCGGTGATGGGCCTGCGTGACTGGGAACTGGTGTTCGTGATGTCCACCGATCCGGTGGCGCAGTCCATGCGTGTCCGCTATGCCGGCAACAATCCGCAGAACCCGTTCGTGATGTACGGTCGCGAGCGCGCCATCCGGGTCAAGATCCTCAGCATCACGCCACTGGGGGCCGAGCCGAACGGCAGCTTCCGCGGCGCTTCGGTGCGCATACAGCGCAGCCTGCTGGACAAGCGCACCGGCGTCTCTACCTACCTGGACAACCAGCTGGTGACGATGCGCTTCAGCTACAACCAGAACCTGGCGCTGTCCGAACAGGATCGCATCCTGAACCCACTGGCGTTCCAGGTCACCGAGTACCGCGTCGACAACGACTACTCGCGTGGCGTGCCGGTGCCGGATGACGGCGCCATGCAGGCGCAGGCGCAGCAGGCCGCACAGGCGGCGCAGCAGGCACAAGGTGTCTACGATCCCAACAATCCGGCCGCGGCCACCATGATCGATCCGGCCACCGGCCAGCCGGTCGCGGCTCCGGTCAACGGCCAGGTGCCGGGCCAGGCAATGCCGGGCCAGCCGGTACAGGGTCAACCCATGCCGGGTCAGCCGGTGCAGGGGCAAGCAATGCCGGGGCAGGCCATGCCCGGACAGCCGGCCATGAGGCCGGCGCAGAACAATTCCACCGGAACTGCTGATGGAGCAAGCAACCGATGAGTAGTCGAAATATCAGGGGAAGCGCGCTGGCGCTGCTGTCGATGTTGTCGTTGCTGTTCTCAGCAGCGGCGATGGCGCAGGCGGTTGACCACTACGAGTACGAGAAGGACCGTATCTATCCGGTTCGCACCGGCCTGGGCCTGACCACCCAGATCGAGTTGAGCCCGAACGAGAAGATCCTCGACTACAGCACCGGCTTCAGCAGCGGCTGGGAACTGACCCGTCGCGAGAACGTGTTCTACCTCAAGCCGAAGAACGTCGACGTCGACACCAACATGATGGTGCGCACCGAGACCCATTCCTACATCTTCGAGCTGAAGGTGGTGGCCACCGACTGGCGCCAGCTGGAACAGGCCCGTCGTGCCGGTGTGCAGTACAAGATCGCCTTCGTCTATCCGAACGACACCGTGTTCGGCGTCGCCCAGGAAGCGGTCGAGGAAGAGGCCAAGCCGTTGCTGAGCTCGGAACTGGCCAAGGACCGCCAGTACAACTTCAACTACTCCTATTCGACCAGCAAGGCGAAGAAGATGGGGTGGCTGATCCCGGTCAACGCCTATGACGATGGTCGTTTCACCTACCTGAAACTGCCGAATTCGCCGGAGTACAAGACCGGCATCTTCCCGGCGGTGTTTGGTCGTGAAACAGAATACGGTGAAGACTTCGTGGTCAACACCACGGTTGAAGGCAATACGCTGATCGTGCACGGGACACACCCGTACCTGGTCATCCGCCACGGCGACTTCGTCGTCGGCCTGCGAAGGAACGTGAAGAAATGAGCCAGCAGAACACTCCCGGAAACGACCCGAACAACGGACGCGACGAGAGCCAGAGCCCGTACGGCGCACAGGGTGCCGCGGACGCGCCGTCGAACCCGTACTTCGGCACGACCCAGGCCGAGCCTGCGCCGGATCTGGATGCGGCCGCGCCGCAGCTGCGCTCGGCCGAAGAGCAGCGGCTGAACCGAAAGGCGCTGCTGTTCCTGGGCGGCATCGTGGTGCTGCTGGTGGCCATGGGTTTCCTGCTGTTCCGCAAGGGCCAGGATGACAAGGACGCTGTGCAGAAGGTGCCGGACGTTGCGCGCGTGTCTACGCCGACTCTGCCGGACGCCGTGCAGACGAGTCCGGTGCCCTCCCAGGCCATGCAACCGGTTGATCCGATTCCGATGACGCCGCCGCTACCGCCGCCGCCGCTGGATTCCACCCCGCTGTTCGTTCCCCAGTCCGATTCGGCGCGCGAGATTGACCGTGGCCCGACTTTGCTGGACCGCCGCATCGGCTCCGGGAGCGGGGTGGGTGGTGGTGATGGACAGGATGGCAACGGGAGCAATGGCGGCCGCGGCATGGATGAGTACACCCGTGCCATGCTGGCCCAGCTGCCCAACAATCAGGCGGCGCCGGCAAAGGTTCGCCGCGGCCCGGACGTCGAGGATGTCTCCAGCGCCACCTACATCCAGAGCCCCGACGCGCTGCTGGTGCGTGGCACCTACCTGCGTTGCGTGTTGGAAACCCGAATCATCACCGATCTCGCCGGCTATACCTCGTGCCTGCTGACCGAGCCGGTGTACTCGATCAACGGTCGCAACCTGCTGCTGCCGAAGGGCTCCAAGATCTATGGCGCCTACGGCGGCGGTCCGATGGGCAAGCGCGTGGAAGTGATCTGGGATCGCATCACCACTCCGAATGGCATCGACGTTGCGATGTCCAGCCCGGGCGTGGATCAGCTGGGCGGTGCCGGTCATCCGGGCCAGTACAGCGCGCACTGGGGCAGCCGTATCGCCTCGGCGCTGATGATCAGCCTGATTTCCGATGCCTTCAAGTACGCGGCCGCCGAACACGGTCCGGAGACGACCACCATCGCCAACAACGGCATGACGGTGCAGTCGCCCTATGAGAGTGCTACCGCACGCACGATGGAGCGCCTGGCCAACGAAGCACTCAGCAGCAACCGTCGTCCGCCGACCGTCACCATCAACCAGGGCACGATCGTGAACGTCTACGTCGCCAAGGACGTCGACTTCACCAACGTGCTGCACCCCCGCCGGTAACCCAACGAACGATCATGGACGCCGAAGTGTCACCCCTCGCCCTCGTCTCCAGCGATTTCCTGCGCTATCAGTACGAAGTGCTGGGCATCGCCGAGTACATGACGTCTCCGGAAGTGACGGAAATCTGCATCAACCGTCCCGGTGAGCTGTACCTGGAAACCCGGGCGGGGTGGCAGCGGGTGGACGTGCCGAGCCTGACCTTCGAGCGGGCCCGGCAGTTCTGCACGGCGGTGGTGAACGAGAGCAACACCGGCCAGCGCATCACCGATGCCGATCCGGTCGTGTCGCTCACGTTCCCCACTGGCCAGCGTGCGCAGTTCGTGATTCCGCCGGCATGTGATGCAGGCAAGGTGTCGATCACCATCCGTCTGCCGTCCAAGCACACCAAGTCGCTCAGCCAGTATCACGAAGACGGCTTCTTCAATCAGATCCTGGAAACCGATGGCAGCATCAGCGAGCAGGATCGCGAGCTGCTGGAGCTGCGCCATTCGCGCGAGTACGCCGAGTTCTTCCGGCGTGCGGTGATGTACCGCAAGAACATCGTGGTATCCGGTGCGACCGGTAGCGGCAAGACCACCTTCATGAAGGCCTTGGTCAACCATATCCCGGACAACGAGCGCCTGGTCACGATCGAGGACGCGCGCGAGCTGTTCCTGACCCAGCCCAACGTCGTGCACCTGTTGTATTCCAAAGGCGGGCAGAGCACCAGCAATGTGACGGCCAAGAGCTGCATGGAGGCCTGCCTGCGCATGAAGCCCGAACGCATCATCCTCGCCGAGCTGCGCGGTGACGAGGCGTTCTACTTCATCCGCAACTGCGCGTCCGGTCATCCGGGTTCGATCACCAGCTGCCATGCGGGCAGCCCGGAGCAGACCTGGGACCAGTTGGCGCTGATGGTGAAGGCCTCGACCGAAGGTTCGGGCCTCGAATTCAACGTGATCAAGCGACTGTTGATGATGACCATCGACATCGTCGTGCATATCAAGGCGCATGCCGGCTCGCGCTACATCACCGGCATCGACTTCAATCCTGGGCGTGCCCAGGGGCAGGGGGGCTGAAGGATGCTGCCAGGACTGGAAATGATGGCGTGCCCGGAGATGGCCGTCTCGATGGATGTGATGCAGCATGTAATCAACGTCGAATCGTCGCGCAATCCCTACGCCATCGGCGTGGTCGGCGGCGCACTGGTGCGCCAGCCCAAGGCCTTGGACGAAGCGCTGGCGACGGTGCGCATGCTGGAAGAGAAGGGCTACAACTTCTCCATCGGGCTGGCCCAGGTCAATCGCTACAACCTGGGCAAATACGGCCTGGATTCCTACGAGAAGGCCTTCCAGCAGTGCCCGAACCTGCAGGCTGGTTCGCGCATCCTCGCCGAGTGCTACAAGCGCTCCGGCGGTGACTGGGGCAAGTCTTTCAGTTGCTACTACTCGGGCAATTTCGAGACCGGCTTCCGTCACGGCTACGTGCAGAAGATCTACGACTCGATCCGCCGCGGGCAGCAGGTCGCCAGTAATGGTGTCGCACCGATCGACGTGGTCAGTCGGGGGGAGCGCCGCGCGGTGAAGGTCGAGCATCATCCGCAGCTGGCTTCGCCGGCGCAGGCGCGCATCGTTGCTCAATCCAATGGCCCCGTGTACGTGCCGTCGGAAGATCCCGCACGCGCCTATGTCGTGTACCCGTCCACCGGGGCAATGGCGCGGGGCAGCCTCCTGAACATCGCCGACCAGGCACTGTCCAAGGTGGTACTGGGTTCGGTGGATCGGATGATGCAGCCGCAGGCGCAGCCGGCCCAGGCGGGCGCTTATCCGCAGCAGCAGGCCGGCGGCATGCCGCAGCAGCTGCCACAGCAGGGCCCCGCACAGGCGATGGCCATGCCGCAGCAATTGCCGGGCGCGGCTGGCGCCGGCAATGAGGGGCCAGTGATGCTGCGGCCCTGGAGCGAGCGTAACCAGCCTGTGGCCGGTACCGACAATTCGTACAACGCGCCGGTGCAGGCCGCACCGGTGCAGCAGATTCCCGCAGGGGATGCGGCCTTCGTGTTCTGACGAAGTCGTGGTGCGGCCAGTCCCCCGGCTGGCCGATTCAGTTGTGTTAGTCCATCAACAAGGAAATCAATCCATGAAGCGATCCAATCTCGACCTCGTCCAGGCCCAGCGCACGCTGAAGACCCTGCTGATGGCCACGATCTTCGTTGGCGCACTGTTCGCCCCGCAGGTGTTCGCAACCGGCACCGACTTCGGCGGCACCGACAAGAAGGTCTGCGGTTTCTTCTCCAACATCAACGGCCTGCTGAACATGGCCTCGATCGCCGTCGTGACCATTGCGGTGATCTTCGCCGGCTACCAGATCGCCTTCGCGCACAAGCGCATCGGTGACGTCGCGCCGATCCTGATCGGTGGCGTGCTGATCGGTGCCGCCGGCCAGATTGCGCGCATGCTGCTGGGCGAGGGTAGCGACGGCAAGTGCGGTGGTGGCACCAGCACCTCCTACCTGATCAACCACGTGATCCAGTACTACAGTGCATAAGAACGTCGTGTTCCGCGGCTGCACGCGCCCAGCGATGTTCCTGGGCGTCCCCTACCTGCCATTTTTCATGGTGGCAGGTGGGTTGCTGCTGCTCAGCATGTACACGAACTTCTGGTTCCTGCTCACCATTCCGGTGGCGGTCTTCATCATGCGGCAGATGGCCAAGCGTGACGAAATGATCTTCCGCCTGTTGGGCCTGCGCCTGATGTTCAAGCTGAAAGTCCGCAACGTGCAGGAACACGATGGCATGTGGGTATTCAACCCCAACCATTACCGCGACAAGCCGGCCCGAATGGATTGAGGTCCGGATCCGGCCTGGCGGGCGTCTGCGCCCGCCGGGTCTTTTGTAACTCCTTGGCACTACCTCTTTGGAAGCAGTCGTATGTTCAGCCCTGACACCTCCATCAGTGAGTTCATTCCGTTGTCGTCGCATGTCGCTCCGAACGTGGTCAAGACCACGGGCGGCGATTACCTGCTGACCTGGCATCTGGAAGGGCTGCCGTTCGTCGGCCGCGAGGAGTGGGAGCTCGAACATCGCCACAACACGTTCAACCGCCTGCTGCAGACGCTGCGCGCGCCGGATTTCGTCAACGTCGCCTTCTGGGTGCACGACATCCGTCGTCGCCGCACCCTGAAGGGCAAGAGCAACTACAAGCAGCGCTTCAACCAGGATGTGTCCGATCAGTACATGGGCATGTTGTCCTCACAGCGCATCATGCAGAACGAGCTGTACCTGACCATGATCTACCGCCCCGTGGTGGCGGGTAAGCGCTTCGTAGAGAAGTCGGCGAACGTGGACAAGCTGCGCGCCGAGCAGGAGCAGGCGGTCGAAAAGCTGATGGAGCTGGCCGGCAACGTCGAGGCCGTCATCCGGGACTATGCGCCATACCGCTTGGGAATGTACGAGGCCAAGAACGGTGTGGTGTTCTCCGAAACGCTGGAGCTGTTCGGCTACCTGATCAATCGCATCGACGAGCCGGTGCCGGTGCTGTCGGCACCGATCAAGGACTACCTGCCTGTCAGCCGCCATATGTTCTCGGCCAAGACCGGCGATTTCGCGATCAATACCCCCAATGGTGCCAATCACTACGGCGCCATCCTGAACATCAAGGAGTATGCCGAGGGCACTTACCCGGGCATCCTCAACGGCCTGAAGTACCTCGACTACGAGTACGTCATCACCCATTCGTTCAGCCCGATGGGGCGGCAGGACGCGCTGAAGGTGCTTGATCGCACCAAGGGCATGATGATCTCCTCCGGCGACAAGGCGGTCAGCCAGATCGTCGAGCTCGACCAGGCCATGGATCAGCTGTCGTCCGGCAACTTCGTGCTGGGTGAATACCACTTCATCATGGCGGTCTACGGTGACACTCAGGCCAAGCTATCGCAGAACGTCGCATCGACCCGCGCCGAGCTGTCCAACGCCGGCTTCGTGTCGACCAAGGAAGACCTTGCGGTCACCTCGTCCTTCTATTCGCAGCTGCCGGGCAACTGGCGCTATCGTACCCGCCTGGCCAATGTCAGCTCGCTGAACTTCCTGGGCCTGTCGCCGCTGCACAACTTCGCGACCGGCAAGCAGCACAACAACCCGTGGGGCGACTGCGTCACCACGCTGCAGACCACCAACGGCCAGCCGTACTACTTCAATTTCCACGCGACCCATCCGTCGGAAAACTCGCTGGGCGAGAAGGCGATCGCCAATACCATGGTGATCGGCAAGTCCGGTACCGGTAAGACCGCGCTGATCAACTTCCTGCTCAGCCAGGTTCAGAAGTACGAGCCGTCACCGACCATCTTCTTCTTCGACAAGGATCGTGGTGCGGAGATCTTCGTGCGCGCCTGCGGTGGCAACTATCTGGCCCTGGAGAACGGCGCGCCGACCGGTTTCAACCCGTTCCAGTGCGAGAACAACGAAGCCAACGTGCAGTTCCTGGCCGACCTGATCAAGGTGCTGGCCGGCAAGCGTGAGTACAGTGCGCGCGAGGAAGAGGACATCTACCGCGCGGTGGAAAGCATGCTCGATACGCCGATGCACCTGCGCAGCATGACCAACTTCCAGAAGAGCCTGCCCAACATGGGCGACGATGGGCTCTACGCGCGCATGCGCCGCTGGACCTCGGGCAATTCGCTGGGCTGGGTATTCGACAATCCGGTCGACACCGTTGATCTGAGCAAGGCCAATATCATCGGCTTCGACTACACCGACATCATCGACAATCCCGAAGTGCGCGTGCCGGTCATCAATTACCTGCTGCACCGCCTGGAGTCGCTGATCGATGGTCGTCCGCTGATCTACGTGATGGACGAATTCTGGAAGATCCTGGATGGCGAAGGTGGCCTGAAGGAGTTCGCGAAGAACAAGCAGAAGACCATTCGTAAGCAGAATGGCCTGGGCATCTTCGCGACGCAGAGCCCGGAGGACGCGCTGAAGAGCGACATCTCGGCAGCGCTGATCGAGCAGACTGCCACGTTGATCCTGCTGCCGAACCCGAACGCCAGCAAGAGCGACTACATGGACGGCCTGAAGCTGACCGAGGCCGAGTTCAAGGTGGTCACTGCCCTGGACGAGCGCTCGCGCTGCTTCCTGGTCAAGCAGGGTCACGCGTCCAGCGTGTGCCAGCTCAACCTGCGCGGCATGGATGACATTCTGTCGGTGATCTCGGCGTCCACTGACAACATCGACATCATGCATCGGGTATTGCAGACAGCTGCGGTACGCGCACGGGTGACGGTGGATGAGCTGACGCCGGAACAGTGGCTTGAAGATTTCTACAAGAATCGAAAGGGCTCGGGCAAGGCGGCTGTCGCAGCGCGCGACACTGTTACCTGATCCGCGAGACGGCCTGCCCGAAGACTACGAGTTCCGATCAATGGAGACTGATATGAACAATACCAAGCAAGCTTCCTCGCCCCGCCGCCGCGCGCCCCGTCTTGCAGCGATGACCGTGGCAGCCATGATGGCGCTCGGCACCGGCAATGTCAGCGCCTGGATTCCCGTGCAGGAGACCGGTACCAGCCTCATCCAGCACCTGCTCAATCAGATCAACACCTACAAGACCGAGGCGACCGTCTACGCGGCCAAAGCGCAGGACGCGGCCGAGTACGTCGAGCAGAACACCCGCTGGATCCGCACGCTGGAGCAGTATCGCCAGGCGCTGATCCAGGTGCAGGCGGCGGTGAACAGCTTCGGCATGCCCGACAGCGCGCCGCTGGTGCCGGTGGCACCGAACTATCTGGTTGCCGAAACCTGCGGCAAGGCGCTGGACTTCAGCCTGGAGTCCGCCTTCAAGGTGTTCGTGTTCAATCCGCAGGCGGATGTGAAGGAGCAGCAGATGCAGATCTGCGTCAACATCCGGATGATGCAGAACCGCAAGTACAACGACGCGATCGATTTCCTGACCCAGACCGTTCCGCGCATCAACAACTCCTTGACCCGCATCCTCAAGATCCGCCTGACCAACAACGATCAGGGCACCGTGCAGGGTGCCGACAGCGAATCGCTCCGCACCGCCAATGACATTGCCGCACTTGCCCAGAGCTGGGAAGCACGGATGAAATCCTATGATGCCTATATCGAGGTCATGGAGGCCAACCAGAAGGTGGTGGCGCAGGCCGCATTGAAGGGGGACCCGACCAAGCAGCTGATCAGCGACATGGTCAAGACCACCGCACTGAAGGCCGCGCTCAGCGTCAAGTGATCGCAGGCCGCTAATACGTAGACATGCGCTGCAAAGCAATGCGGCATTTCATGCAGTAACGGAATTACCAAGGGATTGTGGAAATGACGATCAGGTGGCTGGCCAACTTTGATTTCTCAGGCGGATTGCAGGATCTGCTGGGCTACGCTGTGCGTGTCCAGTCGATCGGCGATTTCGTCTTCTTCAAGCTGATCATGGATTACCTGCGCGACAGGATCAGTGACTACGGCATCGACCTGATGGGGCGCATGATGTCCTGGGTCGGTGGCATTGCCCTGGTGCTGATGACGCTGTGGGTACTGATCCAGGGCTTCCGGATCGTCACCGGCCGCAGTCGCGACTCCATGATGGTGCTGGTGACCAACATGGCGCGCGCGGCGTTGATTGTGAGTGTTGCCACCAGCATGGCGATGTTCGGCAGCAACCTGCAGAAATTCCTCAACGAGGACGTCAAAGGCCTGATCACCCACGTGGTGACCGGCAAGGACCAGCAGCCGGAAGACCAGATCGACAAGAGCCTGGCGTGGATGCAGGTGGCGCTGTCGAGCATTGATGGCATCAAGATCCTGAATGATCCGGGGTTGCAGGCGGACAAGACACGGGCGCTTTGGTTCATCGGCATGGGCACGGGCGGTCCGGCCGTCACCGCTGGTGCGATGTTGCTGCTCTACGAGGTCGCGCTGGCGCTGTTCATCGGCCTGGGTCCCTTGTTCATTCTGTGTCTGTTGTTCGACCAGACCAAGCAGCTGTTCCAGCGATGGCTGTTCTACGGCATCGGCACGATGTTCTCGATGGCGGTACTGGCAGCGATGGTATCGATCGCGCTGGACATGGTGATCCGTGTCTCGACCGCGTTCTGGTCCACCGCCCTGGTCAACAAGTTCCTGCTCGAAGGCGCCTCCAGCGACGGCATGACCAGCCAGGCGATGCAGCAGGGCGGCATGGGCCTGATTCTCACGACCCTGATCCTGACCGCTCCCCCAATGGCAGCGATGTTCTTCCAGGGCACGCTGGGTAGCTTCATGGCATATTCGCAGATAGGCGGCAGCCCGGTTGCTGCTGCGCCGGGCCCGAATGGGCAGCCGCCGGGTAGCTACTACACGCCGGCCGCTCCGGAGAAGGGGCAGTCCGGCCAAGACAGTGGTGCGCATGATCGACATGCGACCGCACGTTCAACCCTTCCGTCGTCGGAATCCTCCAGGGTTGCCGAAACCGGTCTCAGAGCTGCACATCCCGGCAATCAATAGCCCCCATGCGTACGGAGTAGAAGTGTGAAATACATGTTTCCTCTCATTCTTGTCGGCTTGCTCCTATGTTTGTTTGTGGCGGGTGAGGCGAGAGCGGAAGGGCGTTGTCCGCCAGGGCAGTACCCCATTGGTGGTCAGGGCGTAGGTGGATGCGCACCTATTCCGGGCTCCGGTACCGGTACCGGTGGCGTCCAGAGCGGCCCCATTGCTACTGGGCGTTGGATCAAGACTTGGGGGGCTATTGCGGGGGCGGCAAGCACGGGCGATATGGGGGCTTCCGTTGGAAGGCGCTCCAAGCGAGAGGCTGTCTCAGAAGCGCTTGCTCGGTGCGCGACACATGGAGCGAAAGACTGCAAGATCGATACAACGTACAAGAACCAGTGCGTCGCATATGCTGACCCTGAGCCGGGCAGTAAGGGAATAGTTTCTATTTCAGTCGCCGGCTCAAGAGAGGACGCGACCAGTCGGGTTCTCTCCTACTGCGCGAAGAACGGTGGAGGGCAGTGCAAGGTGTTGTACACGGATTGTGCTGAGCCAATATTTGAATCTTTCTAAGCTATGCCAGTCGAATCATGGACGGGATCCTTGAATCGGCCTTTGCATGTTGGGAATGGCCTGCTGAAGAGCAGGCCATCTCATTTGTGGGTGAGCTGGAACGGCCGATCTAGGTGGTAATGTTGAGTGTGTGACCTTGCCCCTGAATTTCGTATCCCATAGCCGGGACCAGGAAGCGGATGCAGGTGGCGCTGTCGAGCATTGATGGCATCAAGATCCTGAATGATCGAGGGTTGCAGGCGGACAAGACGCGGGCGCTGTGGTTCATCGGCATGGGCACGGGCGGTCCGGCCGTCACCGCTGGTGCGATGTTGCTGCTCTACGAGGTCGCGCTGGCGCTGTTCATCGGCCTGGGTCCCTTGTTCATTCTGTGTCTGCTGTTCGACCAGACCAAGCAGCTGTTCCAGCGATGGCTGTTCTACGGCATCGGCACGATGTTCTCGATGGCGGTACTGGCAGCGATGGTATCGATCGCGCTGGACATGGTGATCCGTATCTCGACCGCGTTCTGGTCCACCGCCCTGGTCAACAAGTTCCTGCTCGAGGGCGCCTCCAGCGACGGCATGACCAGCCAGGCGATGCAGCAGGGCGGCATGGGATTGATCCTGACGACCTTGATTCTGACTGCGCCCCCCATGGCACCGATGTTCTTCCAGAGCACGCTGGGTAGCTTCATGGCATATTCGCAGATAGGTGGCAGCCCGGTTGCTGCTGCGCCGGGACCTAATGGACAGCCGCCGGGTAGTTACAAGCCTACTGATCCCACGAGTACCGAGAGGCGCGCAGAGAGCAGTCAGTTGACGATGCCGAAGGTGGCGCGAAGTCATGATGCGCCGAGCCACACTCCCGGAGTGCTTGGAAATGCGCCCACTCGTTGACTGAAAGCGGAAGCGTTTCCGCAGAAATTGGAGAGTCGTCATATCATGCGCATGTATCCGTTCATTGTGTTGGCATCGTTTGGTGTTCTTGGCGCCTTTCTTCCAAATCTTGGTCGTGCAGAGGGCGGAAGTTGCCCTCCGGGCTTCTACCCAATTGGGGGGCAGGGCGCGAGCGGCTGCGCTCCAATTCCTGGCGGCGCTGCTGGATCAGGTGACCAGATACCCTTGCCGCCTCGGCCCACAGGCGAATGGATCAGCACTTGGGGAGCGATAGCGACCTCTCTTGCTACTTCCGAGGTGGGAATGGTCTCAGATATGCGATCTGCAGAGCTTGCTGCTTCTGAAGCCATGCGGCGGTGCGCTGGTGGTGGAGCACGGGATTGCAAGGTTACGGTATCCTACTCAAACCAATGCGTGGCATGGTTAGTTCCATCTGCTGATTTACCTGGAGCTCAATCTGCGGTTGGCCGTGCTCCAAAAAAGAGGATTGCGATTGCAGAAGCGCAGAGAAAGTGCGTGGATCCGAGTGGCAAAAAGTGCACCGTTTTTTACGCTGATTGCTCCGAGCCAGTTTTTCGAAAATTTTGAAAGTTGAGTTGACTCAATTGAAGTCTGTTCAACGGCGCCACGTTCGTGATCAGGCTCAATGCATGTGCGTTGGCTGGATGCTTATCTCAAAACGCCATGTGGGTCTGATCGATCGGGGACTTCGTGTTCTTCCGGTCGATCCTGTCGTATCCGCGCAAGAGGATTGACGAGTTCGGCATCGAATTGCTCGGCAACATGATGGCGTGGGTCGATAGCATCGCCCTGATACTGATGACCCTGTGGGTGCTGATTCAGGGCTTCCGGATCGTCACCGGCCGCAGTCGCGACTCCATGATGGTGCTGGTGACCAATATGGCGCGCGCGGCGTTGATTGTGAGTGTTGCCACCAGCATGGCGATGTTCGGCAGCAACCTGCAGAAATTCCTCAACGAGGACGTCAAAGGCCTGATCACCCACGTGGTGACCGGCAAGGACCAGCAGCCGGAAGACCAGATCGACAAGAGCCTGGCGTGGATGCAGGTGGCGCTGTCGAGCATTGATGGCATCAAGATCCTGAATGATCCGGGGTTGCAGGCGGACAAGACGCGGGCGCTTTGGTTCATCGGCATGGGCACGGGCGGTCCGGCCGTCACCGCTGGTGCGATGTTGCTGCTCTACGAGGTCGCGCTGGCGCTGTTCATCGGCCTGGGTCCCTTGTTCATTCTGTGTCTGCTGTTCGACCAGACCAAGCAGCTGTTCCAGCGATGGCTGTTCTACGGCATCGGCACGATGTTCTCGATGGCGGTACTGGCAGCGATGGTATCGATCGCGCTGGACATGGTGATCCGTGTCTCGACCGCGTTCTGGTCCACCGCCCTGGTCAACAAGTTCCTACTCGAAGGCGCCTCCAGCGACGGCATGACCAGCCAGGCGATGCAGCAGGGCGGCATGGGCCTGATTCTCACGACCCTGATCCTGACCGCTCCCCCAATGGCAGCGATGTTCTTCCAGGGCACGCTGGGTAGCTTCATGGCATATTCGCAGATAGGTGGCAGTCCGGTTGCTGCTGCGCCGGGACCTAATGGACAGCCGCCGGGTAGCTATTACACGCCGGATAAGCCATCTAGTAATACAAGTGCACCCACCAACATTCAGGATGCGACAGCTGGGATATCGCGCATGACATTGCCGCAGAACTCCACTTTGGGGACCAGGATACGGGCCTTCGAGGGGCGAATCGCTAGCCTTCTTGTTGGGAATCCTTAACTTGAGTTGGCTTCATTACATGGCTATTGAGTAGAGTTCATGAATTTTGGAAAATTCGTTCTGCCGATGCTTCTGTTCGCCTTGCCTGTACTCGCATATGCAGAGGGCCGCTGTCCACCTGGTCAGTATCCGATTGGTGGCCAAGGGGTTGGTGGCTGTGCTCCAATCCCCGGGGGCGTGGGTGGAACTGAACCACCGAGTCCTAGGGCGACCGGGCGCTGGATAAAAACATGGGGGGCCATCTCTCGTTCGGTTGCAACGGGTGACGTCGGTGCATCGGTTGGGAAACGTGCGAAGGCAGAAGCTGTCGCGGAAGCTCAATCTCGATGCGCAGCTTATGGCGCGCAGGACTGCGCTGTGGGTCTTATGTACAAGAATCAGTGTGCTGCCTTGGCAGCTCCCGAGCCGGGTTCTGGCGGAAAGATATCAATGGCAGGTGGTTCTTCGAGAGAGGTTGCTACTGAGGCAGTTTTGAAGTATTGCGCAGAAAATGGTGGCGGAACTTGTACAATTAAGTACACCGATTGCAGTGAGCCCCTGTTCGAAGCATTCTGAGTTTCCTTTGGATTTGACTGGGATTTCATTCGGCGGCTTTGTCAATCACCCCGACTTTCCTAGACACATTGCAGCCATAATTCAAAGCAGCACTAGGGATGCTCTGAACAACCCTCGTTGCGCGCAGCATTTCTGAAGCCTCGGCTTTCCAGAGCCGGCAGTCGCAGAAGTACTACCCTGTTTTGCCGCGGCCAACAAGCATGCCTGTCATTCCAATTGCTAAGGATGGAAATAGCTTGACCGACGGGAAGTTCGGATCTGCCCGTTAAGTAAAACTCTCTGCTTTTGGTGTTAGGAGATTCCCGATATGAGGCGTTCAATAGCAGCATATTTGGTCGCAGCAATTGTGGTGGCGGGTACTGCGCTCACGTCTGAGTCGGTCCGGGCCGAGGGGCGGTGTCCACCTGGTCAGTATCCCATCGGTGGCCAGGGTGTTGGTGGGTGTGCTCCTATGTCTGGCGGCGCAGCTGCCGCGGATACTGGGCCCAAAGCAACCGGCCGTTGGATAAAGACTTGGGGTGCCATTGCGCTATCCCCAAGCGGCGCATCCGGTGCGTCGTCAGGAAAAAAGAGTAAGTCTTTGGCTGCGATGGAGGCCGAAGCAGTCTGTGCGCAAGGGGGGGCTAGCGGCTGCAAAGTTGCTTTTACCTATAAGAATCAGTGCGCAGTTGCAGTGGTGCCCAAGTCGGGGACAGGGGGAACTCTTTTCAGTAGCTCGCCGACAGTTGAAGAATCAAAAGCCCGTGCATTGAAACAATGTGAGAATGGCGGAGGCAGCGATTGCCAGGTGATCTTCGAGAATTGCGCTGAACCTGAATTTCAGGAATTCTAGTTGATGAGCGCTGGGGAGTGCTCGCTGGGGCTCTTCAGATGTCCTCTTGGGCAGTACCCGATCGGCGGGCAGGGTGCGGGTGGCTGTGCCCCGATTCCAGCCTCTCATGGTGAGGGGAGTTGCGGGCCGCGTGCGATAGGTAAGTGGATCAAAGCCTGGGGAGCCATATCCCGTTCTGTTGCGACCGGTGATGTGGGAGCTTCGGTTGGAAAGAGATCAAAGGCCGAGGCTGTCGCTGAGGCTCAGTCCCGGTGTGCGACATATGGTGCGAAGGATTGCACTGTAGGGATAACGTATAAGAACCAGTGCGTCGCTTACGCGGATCCGGCTCCGGGCTCTAAAGGCTTGATTTCAATCGCCGGCGGCCCAGCGAGAGAGGCTGCTTCCACTGAGGTTCTGAAGTACTGTGCTGCTCACGGCGGTGGGCAGTGCACGATCAAGTACACCGATTGCAGTGAGCCGATCTTCCAAGAATTCTGATTGCTCGATGGAGCTGCGTTGATACATCCGACGTCCAGCGTCTATCGCATTCTGGCAGATTGGTGGTATCTGTCTCTAGGTGAGACTGCTGCTTGGCGCTTGAGTCACGTAGGTAGCCACTCATGGTGATTGCGCTTTTTTTCAATCAAGATCGCCTCTCAATCCAAGTTCCGTTAGGCGACCAATCCCTCCTCGAAGTAGGGTGCGTTCGCGTCAAAAATGTTGACGCTTCAGCCCCTCATTTGCTCTCGCTTGATGCGCGGGCTTTGCGCTTAGGTGGGCGTCCCTCGATGCGACGCGCCAGACCGTGCTATAAGGCCCCATTCGCGATGCCGTAGGTCTTCGCGCCATTCGAAGGAACGAATCATGCCGAATCCCGGCCGTGTTGCCTCGCTGATTGGCGGACTGCTGTTCGCCTCGTCGGCCCATGCCGCTGATAGCTGGGTCATCTTCACCGGTGGCGAAACGCCGAACCGCGAGGCGTGGGTGGTCGATGCACAATCGCTCGCCGACCGCTCGGATCTGGTCGGTTTTCTGCAGCGTGCCACGCCGGCAGAGCAGAACGCGTACCTGAAGCAGTTGCGCCGCAGGGAGCCGGCGAAGCCCGGTGACCCAGTTGCGGGTCCGGAGCCGGTGTACGAAATCCAGGTCAATACCGTCTACGAGAACGCGACCAAACCGAATCGACTGGTCAGAAAGTACTGGGTGAACTGTTCACAGAACAGCGTGGCCATCAGGACGAGTCTGATCCAGTGGCGCGATCGGCCAATGGAGAACGTCCCGCCGGATAAGTTCGAACCGCAGGCCGAGGCGATTGCTCCCTGGCAGGTGCAACTGGTGCGGTTTGCCTGTCTAGTTGGGCCTGATCCCAAGGCCAAGGTGCCAGCGGAAATGATGAAGCGTGGCTTCCTTTCCATCGGTGACGTCGGGCAATCGCCTGTGGATTTCATCTGGGCCAGCCTGTGGAAGGACGGCAAACGTCCAGCATTCACCTATCTGCCGGGCAACGCTGAAATGGATCGTACTGTGCGTAGCCTGGAAGCGACTGTGGCGCGCGGCCAGAGTGAAACCAGCAAAGCTCTGGATGAGTCGCGGCGCGCAGCCAACCGAGTGGGTCGCAACAATCTCATGGACCTGTGGATCGGCAAGACAGAGCAGGAATTCGTGCGGACGTGGGGCCCACCGGATCGTGTGGAGAACGGGGCCGATGGTTCGCGCACGTTGTACTTGCATCGTGGCGAGCGTGTGCAGGGATTGAATGCTTATGGGCATGTCGTCAGTGACGTAAACAATCGATGCGATATCACGGTGCTGACGACGGACGGCTACGTCCGCGACTACGCCACACAGGGGGCCGCATGCGCCCAGCAGTTGCGCTGAGCGCGATTGCTGGCCACGACGCGAGGAAGCATGGCTTGTGCTGGGCCCCGCACCCGTCGACTTAAGCGGCGTAGGCTTTCCGTGCAACATCGCCCCGGCCGGACCAGACCGTATGTGGGAATGCGAGCCATACCTGCGGTGCCATCCACCGCGTGTCTGATTGTCGGATAAGCCACCATTCACGTTAAGGAGGGTCTGAACAACGCACTCTGACACTTGGATTTCAGCGTCAGAGCGCCGGACCAGCGTCGATTTGATCAATTTCCCGCCCTTTCAGGCGGTTTCTGGCGGGTTTTCCCGCCTTACAGGCGCACCACCCCCATCGCCGGCAACAGGCGCCGGCGCGCCATCCACAGGTTCGACAGCGCGAACAGCGTCAGCACCTGCGCCGCGTTCTTCGCCAGGCCGCGGTAGCGCACCTTCGTGTAGCCGAACTGGCGCTTGATCACCCGGAACGGATGCTCGACCTTCGCGCGCAGGCTCGCCTTGTACCGCTCCCAGCGCTCGGTGTAACGCCGCTCGCGCGGGTTCTTCATCGCCCGCAACTTCGACGGCTTCTCCGCGATCAGGAAGCCGGCCTCCACATCCTTCAACTCTTCACGCTTGTCGGCACCGGTATAGCCGCTGTCGCCACAGATCGTGTCTTCCCGGCCGTGCAGCAGCCTGTGTACCCGGGTCACGTCGGCCACGTTCGCCGCCGTGCACTCGACGTGGTGCACCAGGCCGGATTCATCATCGACGCCGATGTGCGCCTTCATGCCGAAGTGCCACTGGTTGCCCTTCTTCGTCTGGCACATTTCCGGATCGCGCTTGCCTTCGGCGTTCTTCGTCGAGCTCGGCGCGGCGATGATCGTCGCGTCCACGATCGTGCCCGCGTGCAGGCTCAGGCCCTTGCGCGCCAGATGCGCATTCACCCGCTCGAAGATCCGCCCGGCCAGGCCGTGGGTTTCCAGCAACCGGCGGAAGTGGAGGATCGTGGTCTCGTCGGGAATCGCGTCCACGCCGCCCAACCGCGCGAACCGGCGCATCACCGGCGTGTCGTACAAGGCCTCTTCCATCGCCGGGTCGCTGAGCGCGTACCACTGCTGCAGGAAATGGATGCGCAGCATCGTCGCCAGCGGGTACGGCTGGCGGCCGGGACGGCCCAGCTTCGGGTAGTGCGGCTCGATCAGCGCCAGCAGCGCCTGCCACGGCACCACCTGCTCCATCTCGGCCAGGAAGATCTCCCGCCGCGTGCGCTTGCGCTGGCCCAGGGTCTCGGCATCACCGAACGTCAGCTGCATCGATCGTCACCCCAATCTGGTGCGCTATTGTCGCCTGCAGCAGCGGAGTTGTTCAGACCTTCCTTAACCGCGCTGTTTCTGTGATCAAGTGCGCTTTTCATCCCAAGCACCCTTCGACGAGCGCTGCCTCCTCGAAGTAAGCTGCGTGCGCGTCAAAATCCCGACGCGCCGGTGCCATCGAACACAGGAGCTTTTCCGTCCATGAGGACTGTGTCCCCCCGCGGTGCGGGTGACGCTTGCCACCATCGCGGTTGCCGTGGGCTCGGGGCTATCATCCGCCATGGCGGCCGCAGGGCACGTGCGAGGCATCGCCCCGTTTCCGGCCTCCGCTCGGGAACTGGCAAGACGGGATTGAAGGAGTTGCAGGGGATGGAGAAGGGGAGTGGCACGCACATGGACAATGCCCTGGCGTTCGTTCCGTCCGGCGCGAACCTGCTGGAAGCCGTACGCGGCGATCTGACCGGTAATGGTTTCCAGGACCAGCTCCTGGTGATCGACCAACCTCCTCCGGAGGGCTTGCTGCCCGGCGAGCACGGACCGAACCGGGTCCTGTTGTTGCTGCTGGGCGATGCCACGGGCCGCTGGCAGCTGGCGGCACGCAACGACAAGCTGGTGCCGTGCTCAACGCGCGGTGGCATTGCCGGTGATCCCTTCGCCTACGTGACGATTGAAGACGGCGCGTTCAGCGTGATCACCAACGGCGGGAGCCGCGAACGCTGGAGCAGCATCTACACCTTCCGGTATGCACCTGCCGAGCAGGCGTGCTGGGTGCATGGCGTGCAGCGCAAGGTGGTGGACACCGAAACCGAAGCAACCCACACGCGCGATTTCTCCGCGGCCGAGCTTGGCCGGGTGCGGTTCGAGGATTTCGATCCGTCCGTCGTCGCCGACGTGAGCTTGCCTTGAGTGCCATGCCTGTGAGGAGGCGGGAGTATCCAACGATGATCGAGCAGGAGTTTCACCGTGTCGCAGGATAGGGAGTCGTTGCTGTTGCGGCAGGCCACGGAGGCCGGCATGACTTCGTCCCGGGAACTGGCCAACTTCATGGCGCAGGCCGGGCATGAATCCCGTGGCTTGAGCCGTCTCAACGAGAGTTTCAACTTCACCCGGGGCATCTCGCAGATCCCGGTGGAAGCAGCGTGGCGCAATGGCAACGGCGCGCTTGAGAGCGCCCGCCAGGAGGCGCTGCGTGGGCGGCCGGAGAACCTGGCCGAACTGATGTATGGCGGGCGCATGGGCAATGACGCGCCCGGTGATGCACTGAAGTATCACGGCCGTGGCTATCTGCCGCTGGTCGGCAAGGAGAATTACGAGCGTGCCGGCAAGGCGCTGGACCTGGACCTGGTGAATCAGCCGGAGCTGGCCGCGCAACCCGAGCACGCAGGCCGTATTGCCGTGTGGCAGTGGCAGACGCGGGTGCCGGAAGCGGCGCGCGAGGACGTGCGCGAAGCGACGCGTGCCCTGAATGGCGCGCTCAACGGCATCGAAGCCCGCCAGCAGCGTTTTGACGTGTGGCAGCAGAAGCTGACCCCCGATGTGATGGCGCGCCTGGAGCGTGGCGAAGTGGGGGCGCCTGCCCAGCCCACAACGGGACGCGACATGTCGCAACCGGGCGAGCCGGGATACACGCTGTTCTCGGGAGCGCGCCAGCACCTGCAGCAGATGGGGCCGCAAAGCGGTCTGCGCAGCGTGCAGGAACTGGACAATGCCGCCGGCGCACTGGCGCTGAGCGCGCAGAAGGCGGGGATGTCGCGCATCGATCATCTCCTGGCGGGTAATGACGGTCGCACGCTGTTTGCTGTACAGGGCGCGCTGGGCGATCCGGCCATGCTGCGCGCATCGGTCGATCGCGAACAGGCGGCGCAGCAGCCGCTGGCGCAGAGCAGCCAGCAATTGGCTGCCAATGTCGCCCAGCAGGACCCGGCGGCCGCGCTCGCCCGCGAGCAGGAGCAGCGTTCTCGATCCCTGTAACACCGATGCCGGCGGGCAGGGTGCCCGCTGGCGCTTTACGTACGACGCGTGGCGCCCTGTGGCGCCGACATGGAAACCCACCCGTAAGGACACCACATGCGAATCGTTCCCCCGAATGCCCGCCACGCCGCTGCCCGCTGCAATGCACCCGTGCGCCGCCTGCCGCCGCTCTGGCTGCTGTCACTTGGACTTGCCGCAGCGTCGGCACAGGCTCAGGAGGCAGCGGCGCCCGTCGTGGAGACGCGCCCCGCTGCCGAGGCTACCGTTGAGGCGCCTGCAGGGGCGGCGCCCGTTGCAGCGCCCGCGGCGGCCGACGCCGTTGTCGCGGCGCCGGCTCCCGAAGTACCGGCTGCCGCGACACCCCCTGCGACACCGGTGGTGGACACGCAGCCGGCGCCGGCTGCGGACCCGGCGCCTGCGCCCCTTCCGCCCGCAGCGGCGGCGCCTGTGGCTGCACCGCCTACAGTCGTCGAGTCAGCGGTCCCGGCGGTAGCGCCGGCACCGCCTGCATTGGCCATCGTGCCGTTGCCGCCCGAGCAGGCGACCGAGCGTGCGCTCGGTGCCCGCTGCCCGGTGGATCTGGCCGGGCGGCTGGCGAGCCAGGGCGACCTGCTTATCGGCGCCTGCCAGGGCACCATGCCGGCGCATCTGGCTGCGATGCTGGTCGCGCTGCCCGAGCAGGACATCCACCTGCCGCGCAGCTGGCGCGAGCGTGAGGTGCGGCAGAAGGCCTGGTTCAAGGCGGTGCCGGGCTACGGCCAGCGCCCGGACTTCATCGTGCGGATGGGCGACATCTGGGTGCGCTCGTTGGAAGGGCGCGACGCCGACAGCACGTTCTACCTGGTGTCGGCGCCGTTCACCTGCAGCGACCAGGTCGCCAACCGGGATGAGTACGGCGCGGAGCCGGTCCGCGTGCCAGCGGGTGAATGCCGCGAGGCCTATGTGGCCCAGCGTGTGTACCAGGTCCGCGGGGATGCGGCGCCGAGGGATGTAACCACCGATGCCATGCCGGCCATGCCGCAGCAGGCGGAAGCTGATCGTGCGCGCCAGCTCTCGCGTGAGGGACGGATCAGCCTGGACCACAGCAAGTTGCAGTATGGCCCGGTCATGCGCTGGTTCGTGCAGTATCCGGAGTCGGCGCAGAAGGGTGGTCCGCGCGCCTACGGTGACTGGAACCGCGAGCACATCGCGTTCGTGGTCTGGACCGGCGATCGCTTCGAGCTGCGCGACAAAGTCGCGCGGGCGCAGTGGCCCTGTGATCCGGTGGCGCCCGGCGATCGCGCCTGCGGTGGATTCCCGGATTCCGGGCCGGATCTGTTCGTGACGGCCGGAGCATCGCTGCCGGTGGCGGCCTCCAGCCCCTGAACCAGAGTGCCGATGTACAACGGGAGCCGGAAAGACCGGCTCCCGTGCTGTCCATCAGGCCTGCAGGCTGCGGGTCTGGTTCTGCTGCTGTTCCAGCTGCTGGTCGCGCTCCAGTGCAAGGCGCTGACCTGCGGCCTGCTGGTCGATGCGCTGGCTGCTCTGTTCCAGCGGTGTGTTCATCGCCACCGCCGTATCCACTGACACGCGGAGGTGGGCCGGGTCACCGCCCTGGCCCTGCACGGCGAAGCTGCGCGAGGCATCGGCATTCATGACCACCTCGTCGATGCGCTTGCCGCCCGCCGCATGCATTTCGGCGGCCAGGCTGCCGGCCAGTTGCGTGCTCATTACGTCCGGTACCCGGCCGACGCGGACGTCCTGCGCGTGCACGCCACGGATCGCGTCGTTGAACAGTGGGTTGCCCACATGGTTGGCGTCGTCCATGCGCAGCATGCTGGTGTGATGGCCGTTCTTCTCCGCTTCGCGGCGTGCCGGCTCACCGGGCTGCAGCGGGCCGCGGATATGGTCGTACAGATCGACGGCGCCGCCCGGAATGCCGCGCGCCGCGCGGGTGACACCACGGCGCAGTGATTCAACGTCGTCGCGGTACTCCTCGATCATCCTGGCGTTGTCTTTTGCCAGCTTCTGCGTTTCCGGGTGTTGCAGCACCGAGCCGTCACCGAGGAAGTTGCCCAGCTTGTGCGCACCGAACGAGCTGCCTGCGGCGATGATCGGCCGGTCGGGGATCAGGGCGCGCAACGAATGATTGCTGAAGCCGTTCGCGGCAAGCGTGCTGATTTCATTTGGCCGGGCGTAGATGCGCACCTGGCCGAAGTGCGGCGACGCCGCGCTGACCGGATCGGAGGCCATGACATGGTTGATCATGGTGTTGCCGCCTTCCGGGATGCGGTAGCTGAGGCTGACCGCGCCATAGGCGTTGAAGGTCTCGCCCTTGACGTTGAAATGGTGCGAGGTGATCTGGGCCAGAGCGCCGCCGAGGGAGTGACCGGTGACGGTGACCTGGGGGGCATGTCCGCCATTCAAGCGTCCCTGCAATGCGGCAGTTTCGAGTGTTCGCTGTGTCAACGCGATCGCGTCCGGCGCCTGCACATTGGTGCGCGCAACCACCATGCCGCCATCGGTCAGAATCGCGTCGCGAGCTATCTGCTCGGTGCCACGATGCGCAATGACGATCTCTTTGCTGTCTACGCGCTGATAGACGGTCCCTTGATAGCCGTTGAGACGATTATTGACATGCTCAAGAATCTTGTACTCATGGCCGTTTAAGGTGACTTTCTCTTCTTGGCCGGGTTCACGTCGGCCGACGGCCCGATCCTTGTAGGCGTCATCAGATAACGCAGCGTAATCCTGGGAGGTGATGGTCACGGCGCCACCTCACTTGCGGAGAGGGTGATCGTAAACAGCTTGTCCTGAAGATCAGGGGCGTAATTGCTGCGATCGGGTTCGCCACTGGCGGGGAAATTGGGAACGCGATCTGCCTTCGGATAGACCAGATCCGGATAGTAGAGCGTATGCGCGCAACCTTCGGTCAGTGGCTTGGCGTCAACGAAGGTTAGGAAGCGGGTCTCTTCTTCAGCGCCCGTTGCCTTCAACATCGCCCCAGCGCCAGTGAACTCCCAACGGCACACGCCGCGGCCGTAGTAGTCTTCATCCAGCATGCGATCCACATACAGCGTGCCGCGGTACTCGCCATCAGCGACCTTGCGCAGTTCCACCGGTTCCTGGCTGGTAATCCGTGCAGCCGTGCCGGTGGCCGGCTCGATATAGCCACACTGGTCTTCGTTGGTGACGTCGTATTGCGCGACACCTTCGACCACCGCGAAATCGCCCGGGGCGTCCTTCAGGCGCAGCACCAGTTCATAGGCCTTGCGCGGGCTGGGGTTGAGCTTGGCGAGGCCGCGCCCACCCTGGGCGACATCGGCTTCAGCAGCGGCACGTTCCTGGTTCATGGCGGTCTCCGGATGGCAGGCGGTCAACAGAAGCAGAGCAAGGCACGGAATCATCTTGTGGCGCAATGTCGGCCTCCTGGTGTGTAGGGGGAAATGTGGCACTGGCAGCTCATGGCGCGAGCGTCCGCACAGTGGTTGTGGTCGAGAACAGCGCGTCGCGCAGTTCCTCCTTGTAGGCCGACGGATCTTCTTTGCCGCTGGCAGGGAAGTTGGCAGCGAGCTCGGCGCGGGGATAAGCAGTCTTCGGATAGTAGAGAGTCAACGGCGATCCCGCGTCCATGCGCTTCCTGTCGATGAACGTCAGGAATCGCGTATCAGCTTCGCCGGTCGTGGCACGCAACATCGCGCCAACGCCGGTCAGCGTCCAGTGGCACGTACCGCGATCGTAATAGTCCTGGTCCTGCATGCGGTCGAGGTAGAACGTACCGCGGTATTCGTTCTCGCCCGTCCTGCGCAGTTCCACCGGTTCCTGGCTGGTGATGCGGCTGGCCGTGCCGGTGGACCAGATGACCCTCCCGCAGTCTCCGTAGTTGCTCACGTCATACTGGGCCACGCCCTCAACAACCGCGAACGGGCCTGGCGCGCCCTTCAGTGTCAGCACCAGCTCATAGGCCTGCTTCGGCGCCGGGTTGAGTTTGGCCAGGCCGCGTCCACCCGCGGCGACGTCGCGCTCGGCATCGGCGTAGGGCGAGCATGCCGCCAGCAGGACGAGGGCGAGCACTGCCAGCAGCGGCCGTCCCCTGTGTGCGAGGTGCGCTACACCCATGGCCCGATCCTGCATCGTGCGTCCATGTCCATCTATCCTTCCTGGGTGGCAGGTTTCTCGATTATGGAACGTGCCGGGAGCCCTGTGCCACCCCTTGGAGACGGATTTTTGACGCTCCCGGGGCGCGCCGCCGGCAGATCGCTTGCCGCACAGGGCATCCGATCGTCGCGTTGGCTCTGACGCCGGACGCAGGTTCGCAGCTGAATCCGTGACCGGAATCGATCATTCACATGTCCATCACTTCATCAAAGGTGTTGTCCTTGAACTGCACGATCCGCCCTGAAACCCGCGAAGACCACGCGGTCATCCATGCACTCACCGAGGCGGCCTTCCGCGAAGCCCCGCACAGCAGCCACACCGAGCAGTTCATTGTGGATGCGCTGCGTTCGCGTGGAGAGCTGAGTCTTTCGCTGGTCGCCGAGAAGGACGGACAGGTCGTCGGGCACATCGCGCTGTCGCCGGTGACGATCAGCGATGGCAGCACCGGCTGGTTCGGCCTCGGGCCAATCTCGGTGCTGCCGGACTGGCAGGGGCAGGGCATCGGTGCGGCGCTGATGCACGCGGCGCTCGGCGCATTGCGTGAGCAGGGGGCACAGGGCTGCGTATTGCTGGGAGAACCCGCGTATTACGGTCGATTCGGATTCCGCGCCGAGCCGGGCCTGGTGCTGCCGGGTGTGCCGCCAGAGTACTTCCAGGCGCTGTGCCTGCGGCCACCGATGGCGCAGGGAGAGGTGCAGTACTCGCCGGCATTCGAGGCCACGGCCTGATGATCGGGGCGGGCCTCGAACATCCGTCGAATGTCAGCCGTTGTACCGGAGATGAATCAGGGGATACGGGCGGCCCTGCGAATCCAGCGGTGAACGTCCGGTTTCGACGAAGCCCATGCGCTGGTAGAAGCCGACGGCCTGCGCGTTCTGTTCGTTGACGTCGGTACTCAGCTGCGGATGCAGGGCCAGCGCGTGCTGCAGCAACTGCCGGCCGATACCGGTGCCGCGTACGTCCGGATCGATGAACAGCGCTTCCATGTGCGTGCCGTCGATCAGCATGAAGCCAAGGGGGCGGTCCTGAGCGTCGACGGCCACGGTCATCGGAGCCTGCGGCAGGAAGCCGGCGACTTCGGCATCGATGGCCTGGCGGTCGTCGGCGCTGAGGAAGTTGTGGGTGGCGTCGACGGCGCGGCGCCAGAGGTCGACGAGGGCGGCGCCGTCGTCGGCGCGCGAGGGACGGAGGGTGGTCATGAGTTCACCAAGGTGCTTGCAAAGAGCGCGTAGTATGGCGCGTCCCGACCCAGCGCGCAGGCGTGGATTCATCCGGTGTTGCGATGGCGGATGAAGGGGCTGTAGGCAGTGGCCTCCGCGCGCAGCACCACGCCATCCTCGAAATCGCCGCTGTCGTTGAAGGGCACGGTGGGCCACCGCGGCCATTGCGCCAGGCGTTCGCGGTAGTAGTGGGTTGCTGCAGCCAATGCCTCGTCGTGTGCCTGCACGCGCTCCGCTGCCAGCCCGGAACGCACGCCATGCACCAGATGCGGCTCCAGCACGTCGAAGCCGACGTAGCGCAGGCTGTACATCAAGGGCCACAGCAACAACCGGGTATCTCCCTCGCGGCCGTCGACGGCGCAGGCCCGTGCCGATGAGCCGGTGGTGACGCTCAGCAACGCACGCTTGCCGCGCATCGCGCCGTGCTCGTGGCGCAGGCGGCTGTTGTACATCGGCCCGTAGACCAGCACGCGATCCAGCCAGCCCTTGAGGATTGCCGGCGGCGCGAACCACCACAGCGGGAACTGCAGGATGACCAGATCCGCGGCCTGCAGCAGCTGCAGATGGCGCTGCACATCGGCGGGCAGCCGACCCTGTTCGGCGCCGTGGCGTTGTTCGCGCTGGGCATCGAAACGGCCGGGCTGCAAGCGACTTGAATGATGGCGGGCCGCTTCCAGCGGATCGAAGCCCTCTGCATACAGGTCGACCACGTCCACCTGCAGCGCGTCATGCCGCAGCTGTTCGGCGGCCTGTGCGGCCAGGTGGGCGTTGAAGGAGCGGGGTTCGGGATGGGCAAGCAGGATCAGGGCGCGCATGGGGCGAGGTGTTCGAGGAGTGTGCGACCATCCTCGCGGCGCCGGTATGCCCCGGCAATTACGCACCTTGAGGTAACCATGGCCTACCCGGGCGATGTCTATGCCGCCGATTGCTCGGCACGCGATGCGCTGGCGCTGATCTCCGGCAAGTGGGTGATGCTGCTGTTGCGGGCGCTGGCGCAGGGCCCGCAACGCAATGGCGCGCTGCTGAGGAAGATCGAAGGCATCTCGCAGAAGGTGTTGACCCAGACCCTGCGGCAGCTGGAGCGCAATGGCCTGGTCGAGCGGTGTGAGCGGGGCAGCAAGCCACTGCATGTGGAATACCGGCTGACCGAGGTCGCACATGGACTGGTTGACACGCTGTCCGCCCTGGATCGTTGGGCCGAGCACAACTTCCCGGCGCTGGACGCCGCCCGCGAGCGCTTCGACGCACGTTAGCGGCGCCTGCACGGCCGCGGGCGTACAATGCGACCCCGGCGGCCATCCTGGCCCTGCAGACACGCGAGAACCGCCATGACCGACGCCCTGGGTGTACCGGTGCACGACGCCGATGAACACTGGATGCGCCATGCGCTGGCGCTGGCCGAGCGTGCGCAGCGCGAGTACGACGAGATCCCCGTTGGTGCGGTACTGGTGGGCGCCGATGGCCAGCTGCTGGGCGAGGGCTGGAACCTCAACATCGCCTCGCACGATCCCAGTGCGCATGCCGAGATCGTGGCCATGCGGGCCGGTGGCACGCGGCTGGCCAATCATCGGCTGCTCGGCAGCACCCTGTACGTGACCCTGGAACCGTGCGCGATGTGCGCGATGGCCATCGTGCATGCACGCGTTGCCCGCCTGGTCTACGGCGCCAGCGACCCCAAGACCGGCGCCTGCGGCAGCGTGTTCGACCTGCTGGGCGATGCCCGCCACAACCACCGGGTGGAGATCCACGGTGGGGTGCTGGCCAAGGAGGCCAGCATGCGCCTGACCAATTATTTCCGTGCCAAGCGTGGCAAGCCGCCGCTGCTGCTGGAAGACCATGCCGGCGAGGCCTGAGGGGGCGAACCGGTATGATGGGCGCCTCTTTCCATCACCGGCAGGCCGCGCGCCTGCCCAGCAACGAGGCGACACATGGCGGACAACGGCGCGGCCAACGAGCGACTGATCTGGATCGACCTGGAAATGACCGGGTTGGATACCGACAACGATTCGATCATCGAGATCGCCACCGTGGTCACCGATGCCCAGCTCAACGTACTGGCCGAAGGGCCGGAATTCGCCATCCACCACCCGCTGGAAACGCTGGAAGCGATGGACGAGTGGAACCGCAACCAGCATCGCCGCTCGGGCCTGTGGCAGCGCGTGGTGGACAGCACCACCACCCTGGGCCAGGCCGAGGCGCAGACGGTGAACTTCCTGGCGCAGTGGATCCCGGCCGGCCTGTCGCCGATGTGCGGCAACTCGATCTGCCAGGATCGCCGCTTCCTGCACCGCCAGATGCCGCGACTGGAGAAGTACTTCCACTACCGCAACCTGGACGTGTCCACGGTGAAGGAACTGGCCAAGCGCTGGGCGCCGAGCGTGGCCGCTGGCGTCGGCAAGAACAGCAACCACACCGCGCTGAGCGACGTGCACGATTCGATCGCTGAGCTGCGCCACTACCGCCAGTTCATGGGCGCGCTGTCGGGGCTGCCGGTTGCCTGAACAACGACGCCGGGCATGGCCCGGCGCTATCGGATGACACGCCAACGGGTAGTGCCGGCCGCTGGCCGGCAAGGCGCCGGGGTCGGATCCCTTTCCTGCGGAAAGGGCTCTGACCCCTCTGTCGTACCCCGCGACGAACCGTTCAACTTTCTGGCGCTAAGATCGGCGCCATGAACGAGCCGATCCTGCTCCCCCGCGACATCGCCCATGACGCCCGCGACTGGTCCGACCTGCAGCGCGCGGTGGCCCTGCTGGAAGCGCCGACCCTGACCGCGCGCATGGCCAACCTGGTCGGCACGCCGCTGGAGTTCGCGGTGAAGGCGCTGCCCAGCTCGGTCTCCAACCGCATCCACGGCGCTGTGCAGGCGGCGCTGAGCAAATCGGCGCAGGCCGCGCTGTGGAGCATGGACAACACCCCCGGCAAGGGGGCGTCCACCCGCTGGCACAAACTGGCGGCGGCCACCTCGGGCGCGGTCGGTGGGGCCTTCGGCTTCGCGGCCTTGTTCATCGAGCTGCCGGTGTCGACCACCATCATGATGCGTGCGGTGGCCGACGTGGCCCGCAGCGAGGGCTTCGACCTGTCCGAGTTCAGCACCCGCCAGGCGTGCCTGGAGGTGTTCGCGTTGGGCGGCAACTCGCCGCGCGATGATGCCAGCGAGACCGGCTACTACCTGGCCCGCGGCTTCACCACGGATGTGATGCGCCACCTGTCGGCCGAGCTGGCCGGGCGCGTGGTGACCGGCCGCGACCTGACCCTGGGCGTGGCGCCAAAGGAAGCTGGCAAGCTGCTGGCGAAGATGGTGGAAAAGGTGGCGGCGCGCTTCGGCGTGGTGGTTACCGAGAAATTCGCTGCGCAGGCGGTGCCGATCGTCGGTGCCGCCGCCGGTGCAACACTGAATACCATGTTCACCGACTACTACCAGGACATGGCGCGCGGCCACTTCATCGTGCGCCGTCTCGAGGTGAAGTACGGGGAAGACGTGGTGCGCGCCTGCTATGACCGCGTGGCGCATGGCGGCGTACTGATCGAGCCCACGCTGTAACCGGCTTCGGGGTCGGAGCCCTTTGCGTTGCAAAGGGATCCGACCCCGGTTGCGCGCGGGGTCGGATCCCGTTCCGCAGGAAGGGGCTCTGACCCCCGGCCGGCCATCCTTGCCTTGGGGGAACAATTGTTTTGCCAGTGCATGCCTGTTGCCTGGCAGCTGGCATCCCCATCCTTTGCGGCAGTCCCCCCCGCAAGAGATCGCCGCCATGTTGTTCACTCCCCACCGCTTGGGCGCCTTGACCCTGCCCAACCGCATCGTGATGCCGCCGATGACCCGCTCGCGTGCCGCCGACGGCAACGTCGCCACCGCGGACATGGCCGCCTACTACGCCCAACGTGCCAGTGCTGGCCTGATCGTCAGCGAAGGCACCCAGATCAGCCCGCAGGGCCAGGGCTATGCCTGGACCCCGGGCATCCACAGCCCGGAACAGGTGCAGGGCTGGCGCCAGGTGACCGATGCGGTGCACGCCGCTGGCGGCCGCATCTATGCCCAGCTGTGGCATGTGGGCCGGGTCTCGCATGTGGCCCTGCAGCCGGGTGGTGCCGCGCCGGTGTCGTCGTCGGCGCTGCTGGCCGAAGGCGTGAAAGTGTTTGTCGACCCTGCAGGCGCTGGCCCGGAAGCGGGCGTGGGCGAGATGATCCAGCACTCGATGCCGCGCGCGCTGGCCGAGGACGAGATTCCGGGCATCATCGCCGACTATGCACAGGCCACCCGCAATGCACTGGCCGCCGGCTTCGATGGCGTGGAGTTGCACGGTGCCAATGGCTACCTGATCAACCAGTTCATCGACTCGCAGGCCAACCGGCGCACCGACGGCTATGGCGGCGCGTTGCAGAACCGGCTGCGTTTCCTGCGAGAGGTCGTGCAGGCGGTGACGGCCGTAACCGGTGGTGACCGCGTCGGTGTCCGTCTGGCGCCGCTGACGACGTTGCAGGGCGCGGTGGACGATACGCCACAGGCGACCTATCTGGCCGCGGCGCACCTGCTGGGTGAGCTGGGCGTGGGCTACCTGCACATCGCCGAGGCCGACTGGGACGATGCACCGCTGATGCCGGTGGCGTTCAAGCAGGCGCTGCGCATGGTCTACCCGGGCACGCTGATCTACGCCGGCAAGTACACCGCCGAACGCGCCGAGCAGGCACTGGCTGAAGGCTGGGCTGACCTGATCGGCTTCGGTCGCCCGTTCATCGCCAACCCGGACCTGCCGGAGCGACTGCGTACCGGTGCGGCGCTGAATCCGCCGGATCGTGCGACATTCTTTGGCGGTGGCGCGGCGGGCTTCACCGATTATCCGACGCTGGAAGAGAGCGTCGCGGCCTGATCCTGGACGCTGCCGGCCAGCGGCCGGCACTACCAGTGGGCGAGGGGTAGTGCCGGCCGCTGGCCGGCATTCCGATGTCGTATCGCCGATGGGTGGGTGCCGACCGTTGGTCGGCACTACCGGCATGGATCAGGGCTTGTCGCGCACCAGCGCGTCAGCCTCTATCACGCCGCCATCCTTTCCATGCAGGTACAGGTGCATGTCCTGCTGCGGGTACGGGATGTTGATGCCGGCCTTGTCAAAGCCCAGCTTCAGCTGCTCCAGCAGCGTGACCTTGGTACCGAACCAGTCGGCCGACTTCACGTAGCAGCGGATGCCGAGGTTGATGGCGTGCGCGCCCAGCTCATACACCACCACGTCCGGTGCCGGTGTCTGCAGCACGCGTGGGTCGGCCTTCATCAACGCCAGCGCGGTATCGCGCGCCAGCTGGATGTTGTCTTCATAGCCGATGCCGATCACCAGTTCGACGCGGCGGGTCGGTTCGGCGGTGAGGTTGATGATCGGTGCAGCGGTGATCAACGTGTTCGGAATGGTGGTGTGCTGGTTGTCGGCACCGGTGATGACGGTCTGGAAGATGCGCACTTCGCGCACCGTGCCGGTCTGTCCGGCCACGGTGACCACATCGCCCACGCGGAACGGTCGCAGCGTCACCAGCATCACGCCCGAGGCGATGTTGGACAGCGAATCCTTCAATGCCAGGCCGACGGCCAGGCCAGCGGTACCGAGCACGGCCAGCAACGGGGTGATCTGCACGCCCAGCGTGCCGATCGCCAGCACCACCACGATCACAAGCGATGCGGCATACACCACGTTGCGCAGGAAGCTGCCCAGCATCGGGTCCACGCCCATGCGAGCCGTAGCGCGCGGCATCGCGTTGGACAGGCGCCGTGCCACCCACAGGCCCACCAGCAGCACCACGATCGCGGCCAGCAACGGTACGCCGTAGGTTTCCAGCAGGCGCTCCCAGTTGAGCGAGTGGAACCAGGGCGTTGCGGCGGGGGCGGGTCGGGCGGCGGCGATCATGCGGGAGTTCCTTTGCTGCTGAGGGACAGGCGCGAGGTGCGCGTGGCGTGCACGGACGCCAGAAACAGCAAGCCCCGCAGAGGCGGGGCTTGCGTGCGGCAGCAGTATGGGCGGACATCGATGAAAGCGACGTCAGCCCATTACGGCATCAGCCGTTGGCCTTCAGCTTGGCCAGGCGCAGCCAAGTATCGACCACGGTGTCCGGGTTCAGCGACACCGACTCGATGCCTTCCTGCATCAGCCATTCGGCCAGATCCGGGTGATCGGACGGGCCCTGGCCGCAGATGCCGACGTACTTGCCCTTGGCGCGTGCGGCCTTGATCGCCATCGACAGCAGCTTCTTCACTGCCGGGTTCCGTTCGTCGAACAGGTGCGCGACGATCGACGAGTCGCGGTCCAGGCCCAGGCTGAGCTGGGTCAGGTCGTTGGAGCCGATCGAGAAGCCGTCGAAGATCTCCAGGAACTCGTCGGCGAGCAGTGCGTTGGACGGCACTTCGCACATCATGATGATCTTCAGGCCGTTCTCGCCCTGCTTCAGGCCGTTCTGTTCCAGCACCTCGACGACCTTGCGGCCTTCTTCCAGGGTGCGCACGAACGGAATCATGACCCACAGGTTGTCCAGGCCCATTTCGTTGCGCACGCGCAGCACGGCCTTGCACTCCAGCGCGAAGGCGGCCGAGAAGCTCGGGTCGACGTAACGGCTGGCGCCGCGGAAGCCGATCATCGGGTTTTCTTCGTGCGGCTCGTAGTTGCTGCCGCCGATCAGGTTGGCGTACTCGTTGGACTTGAAATCCGACAGGCGCACGATCACCGGGTTCGGTGCAACCGAGGCGGTGAGCGTGGCGATGCCTTCGGCCAGGCGGTCCACGTAGAAGCTGACCGGATCACCGTAGCCGGCGATCTTCTCATCGATCTTCTTCTTGGTCGCCGCATCCTGGCGGTCGTATTCCAGCAGCGCGTTCGGGTGGATGCCGATGTGGCTGGCGATGATCATTTCCAGGCGGGCCAGGCCGATGCCGGCGTTCGGCAGCTGGCCGAAGTCGAAGGCACGTTCCGGGTTGGCCACGTTCATCATGATCTTCAGCGGTGCCGGCGGCATGTTGCCCAGATCGGTGGTGGTGCGCTCGAAGCCGAGCTTTCCTTCGTAGATGAAGCCGGTATCACCTTCAGCGCAGCTGACGGTGACCAGCTGGCCATCTTCGATCACCTTGGTGGCGTTGCCCGAACCGACCACGGCCGGCACGCCCAGCTCGCGCGCGATGATCGCGGCGTGGCAGGTACGGCCGCCACGGTTGGTGACGATGGCCGAAGCGCGCTTCATCACCGGTTCCCAATCGGGATCGGTCATGTCGGCGATCAGTACGTCGCCCGGCTGCACGCGGTTCATGTCGTCCAGCGTCTTCACCACGCGGGCCACGCCCGAGCCGATCTTGGCGCCGACGGCGCGGCCTTCGGCCAGCACGTTGCCGCCCTTTTCGGTCAGCGCGAAGCGCTCGATCTGGGTGGCGTGGCTGCGCGACTTCACCGTTTCCGGGCGCGCCTGCACGATGAACAGCTTGCCGCTGACGCCGTCCTTGGCCCACTCGATGTCCATCGGGCGGCCGTAGTGCTTTTCGATGACCAGCGCCTGCTTGGACAGTTCCTGCACGTCCTCGTCGCTGATCGAGAAGGTGTTGCGCAGTTCGACCGGGGTATCTTCGATCTTGACGCGCTCACCCGGAACATCGGAATACACCATGCGGATCGCCTTGCTGCCGAGCGAGCGGCGCAGGATCGCCGGCTTGCCGGCCTGCAGGGTGGGCTTGTAGACGTAGTACTCGTCGGGATTGACCGCGCCCTGCACGACCATTTCGCCCAGGCCGAACGAAGAGGTGACGAACACCACGTCGCGGAAGCCGGACTCGGTGTCCAGGGTGAACAGCACGCCGGACGAACCGACGCCCGAACGCACCATCAGCTGCACGCCGGCGGACAGGAACACGTCCTCATGCTTGAAGCCGTGGTGCACGCGGTAGGCGATGGCGCGGTCGTTGTACAGCGAGGCGAACACTTCCTTGACCTTGTGCACGACGTCGTCGGCACCCGTGACGTTGAGGAAGGTTTCCTGCTGGCCGGCGAAGGACGCATCCGGCAGATCCTCGGCGGTGGCCGAGGAACGCACGGCCACGGCCACGTCGCCGCCGCCGTTGTCGGCGCTCAGCTTGGCGTAGGCGGTGCGGATGTCCTGATCCAGCTGCGGCTGCAGCGGCGCATCGATCACCCAGCTGCGGATTTCCTTGCCGGCGGCGGTCAGCGCGTTGACGTCCTCGACGTCCAGCGTGGCCAGCCTGTCGAAGATGCGCTTGGACAGATCGTTGTGCGCAATGAAGTCCTTGAAGGCTTCAGCGGTGGTGGCATAACCGCCCGGCACCGAAACGCCCAGACCGGCCAGGTTGCCGATCATCTCGCCCAGCGACGAATTCTTGCCGCCTACGCGGGCCAGATCGGCCAGACGCAGTTCGTGCAACCACAGGATGTTCTCGTTCAAGCGCGATGCTCCGTTTGGCCATCGCCCGAGGCGGGCTGAGTGGCCGCGTCCGTAGGAAGAAGCCGATATGATGCCGGGCAGAGCACCGTCGGCACAAGCTTGTGCTGGCGGCCTTTTTAAGCTTCGTAGGGGGTAAAAGCGCGCATGTCGACCATCCGTCCGGTGTTCTACGTTTCCGATGGAACCGGTATCACCGCTGAAACCATTGGGCATAGCCTGCTGACCCAGTTCTCCGGGTTCAGCTTCATTACCGACCGCATGTCGTTTGTCGACGACCCCGAAAAAGCGCGTGAAGCCTGTGCCCGGATCCAGGCGGCAGGGGAGCGCTACCAGGTCCGGCCGATCGTGGTGAACTCCTGCGTGGACCAGAGCCTGAGCCTGATCCTGGCCGACAGCGGGGCGCTGATGCTGGATGTGTTCGCGCCGTTCATCGAGCCGCTGGAGCGTGAACTGGCCAGCCCGCGCCTGGCCCGGGTCGGCCAGGCCCACGGCATGGTCGATTTCGATACCTACCACCGTCGCATCAACGCGATGAACTTCGCCCTGACGCATGACGACGGCATCGCGGTGAACTACGACGATGCCGACGTGATCCTGGTGGCGGTGTCGCGCGCGGGCAAGACGCCGACCTGCATCTACCTGGCCCTGCATTACGGGGTACGCGCGGCCAACTACCCGCTGACCGACGAAGACCTGGAAAGCGATCGCCTGCCGCCGCGACTGCGCAATTACCGGCGCAAGCTGTTCGGCCTGACCATCGATCCGGACCGGCTGCAGCAGATCCGCCAGGAGCGCCGTCCGAACTCGCGCTACGCCAACCTGGAGACCTGCAAGCGCGAGGTGGCTGCGGCCGAGACCATGTTCCGCATGGAGCGGATCCCGACCCTGAGCACCACGCATACCTCGATCGAGGAGATTTCCAGCAAGGTGCTGGCGACGCTGGGGCTGCAGCGCGAGCTGTATTGAGCCTTTCCGGCGCGCTGCACTTCGCCCTGTAGAGCCGAGCCCGCGCTCGGCTGGGCCGCCGGGTTCTTCCCGAACAGCAGCCGAGCATGGGCTCGGCTCTACACGGGGATCGTCGCTGACGGGTTGGCTGTGGCTTGAGGCGCCCCCACGTTGAAGCACCAACGTGTAGGATCGACCCATGGCCCAAGCCTCGCCCCGCACCGAACGCATTCCCCGCCTGAGCCGGCTGAGCTGGCTCATGGGCCTGTACGCGGAGAACTACCGCCATCTGGTGCGCCTGTTCGAACCGGCCGGACTGGTGGCGGGCAGCTACATTTCCTCGATCGGCGACGGCCTGGACGTACGCCTGGACGTGATCGAGTGCCACCGCTACACGGTGGAACTGCGCCTGACCTACGACCTGGCCGACCCGGTCACCGGTGAGCCGGATCCCTCGGCGTATGTGCGTCTTTACCGTGACGCACGCCAGGCCGAGACCACCCATTGCTACGTCGGCCGCCGCTGGCAGGACACGATGGGCCTGTACCCGCCGCCGGCCGAGCTGATCAGCCACCGCATGCGGATGAACACCTTCCTCGGCAAGTGGCTGGAATACCTGGCCGAGCGCGGTCACGGCGTGGCCACCCTGCGCCGCGATCCCGATGGCGCAGGCACACCCGCCGAGCGCCGCCTGTCGCTGGTGCGCTGATCGGCCATAATCCACGGCTGACCTGCCGCTGGATGCCGCCCATGCCGTACACCCCGATCGTCGCCACCCTGGGCTACGTGCTGTCGCCTGATCGTCGCCAGGTGCTGATGATCCACCGCAACACCCGTCCGGGTGACCACCACCTGGGCAAGTACAACGGGCTGGGCGGCAAGATCGAAGCGGACGAGGACGTGGCATCCAGCATGCGTCGCGAGATCGCCGAGGAAGCCGGCATCGACTGCACCGGCATGCGCCTGCGCGGCACCCTCAGCTGGCCGGGCTTCGGCAAGCACGGTGAAGACTGGCTGGGCTTCGTGTTCGTCATCGATACTTTCGAAGGCACCCCGCACGGCGGCAACCATGAAGGCACGCTGGAGTGGGTGGACCTGGACAAGCTGGACACGCTGCCGATGTGGGAGGGCGACCGCAACTTCCTGCCGCTGGTGTTCGACACCGACCCGCGCCCTTTCCACGGCGTGATGCCGTACAAGGACGGCCGCATGGTCAGCTGGTCCTACAGCCGGCTGTGAGGTGACGAATCGGGTGGGTGCCAACCTTGGTTGGCACGCTCTTCTGGCAAATTAATACCCGGACAATATTGACTCGGTTAAATTACCCGGGCAATATTCGCGCATCGCCTCTGATGCCATTGCCATGCCTGTGTCCCGACTTCCTCCCTTCAGCTGTTTCGACGGCCATCGCCTGGTCGCTTCCGGTACCCCGGAAGTGGCAGCGCTGGCGTTGAAACAGCTGCGTGCCGACAACGCAGCCGGTCCGCTGCTGGTGTTCGACAACGCCAGCGGGCGAACCCGCGATTTCGACACGCGCGGCAGCGACACAGAGCTGCTGGCACGGGTGACCGAAGCGTTTCCCTCCGCCGTGGAGGCGGATGCCGACGTCACTACCGGAGAGGCGCCCGCAACCCCGCGTGGCCGTGGCCGCCCCAGGCTGGGCGTGGTCGCCCGCGAAGTGACGCTGCTGCCGCGGCATTGGGCGTGGTTGGCCGAACAGCCGGGTGGGGCTTCGGTGGTGCTGCGCAGGCTGGTGGAAGCGGCCAGCCGTGCCGGTGCCGACGAGGATCGGCAGCGCCGCCACAGCGAGCGTACCTATCACTTCCTGCAGGCCATCGCCGGTGACCTGCCGGGCTTCGAGGAGGCCATTCGGGTGCTGTTCGCGCATGACCGCGCGGGCCTGGAAGCGGCGCTGCATTCCTGGCCCAGGGATGTGCGCGACCACGCCCTGCGCCTGGCGTTCGAAGACGCTGACGGCTGAGCCATCGCGCTGTTGCTGAGCGACGGCGTCATCTGATCGCGGGCCGCGGCCCGCTTCCCCTGTGCTTGCTTTGCTGGCGGAAACGCCGGGCAGGGCGGCGCTTTGCCCAGAGAATCCCATGAGTCCCCCTGTACATCCGACACCTCCGGCAGCACTCCCGCTGTGGCGCACCTACCTGACGCTGCTGCTGCCGATGCTGCTGACCAATGCGTTGCAGCTGGCCGCAGGCACGCTGGACAACATCTATCTCGGCCACCTGCTTGGCACACAGGCGGTGGCTGCGGCCGCGGCGTTCTTCCCGGTCTTTTTCCTGCTGCTGGCCCTGGTGATGGGCCTGGCCACGGGCGCGATGGTGCTGATCGGCCAGGCCTGGGGCGCGGGCCGCCCGCAACAGGCGCGCGCGGTGGCCGGCAGCGCGGTGGCGCTGATCCTGCTGTTGTCGGTGCCGGTGATGGCCCTGGGCGGCGGTTTCGCGCCACAGCTGCTGGCGGCACTGGGCACGCCGGCAGCGATCCTCGGCGAGTCCATCGTGTACGCGCGCGTGCTGTTGCTGGCGGCTCCGGTGTTCTTCCTGCTGTGGCTGGCCACTGCCGTGAGCCGCGCGGTGGGCGATGCAAAGACGCCGCTGCAGGCGCTGCTGCTGGCCACGGTGGTCGGCCTGCTGTGCACGCCGCTGCTGATCCTGGGCTGGGCCGGCCTGCCGCGGCTGGGGTCGGCCAGTGCGGCTGTATCGGCGGCGTTTGCCTCATTGTTGGCCCTGGGCTGGTTGCTGTGGCGCTGGCAGCGGGTAGGACATCCCCTGGCACCACGGCGTGAGCTGTTGCGTGTCATCCGTTTCGATGGCGCGCTCATCCGCGCGATGCTGCGCATCGGCGTACCGTCTTCGCTGCAGATGCTCAGCCTGGCCATTGCCGAGATCGTATTGCTGGGCTGGATCAACCGCTACGGCTACACGGCCACGGCCGCCTACGGTGCGGTCAACCAGTTGATGAGCTGGGTGCAGCTGCCGGCCATGTCACTGGGCATTACCGCCACCATCCTCGCGGCGCATGCGATGGGCGCGGGACGTACGGCACGGCTGCCCGCCATCGCCCGCACCGGCGTGCTGCTTGGACTGGCGATGCTGAGTGCAGTGGTGCTGCTGGTGATGGCGCTTGCGCCCTGGCTGACCGGCCTGATCCTGGTGGCTGCCGAAGCGCGTGAACTGGCCACGCTGCAGTTGCGCACGGTGGCGTGGGGCGTGCTGGCGATGGGCGGCAGCACCGTGCTGGTAGGGGTGATGCGCGGCAGTGGCACGGTATGGCGGCCAGCGCTGCTGGGCATGACGGCGGTATTGCTGCTGGAGCTGCCGCTGGCGATGTGGTTGCAGGCGCGGCATGGGCTGGCCGGCGTATGGTGGGCGTGGCCGCTGGGGTTGCTGGCGATGCTGGTGATGCAGGTGTTCTGTTTCGAGCGCTGGCGGCGGGTGCAGGCTGGGTAGTGCCGGCCGCTGGCCGGCAACGCGGAACGGTCGGGGCAGCCGGCCAGCGGCCGGCTCTACCACTTCAGGGCCGCTGCGCCAGCGGCAGGTGGAAGCACTCCGGCATCATCGCCGCCCGTCACCAGGAATCGGACGCGGCGGCGGCGGGCCCGCCGGTGACCATAGCGCCGACTCTGCGGCTTGGGAAGTAGGGAAACCCCGCGGAAGAGTGATGAGGAAATGTCCACCGTCGCAGTCGGTGAGATCTGGTTGTCCACAGGGGGTGTGGATTACGCGTGGGCAACTTTGTGGATAAGCCCCGACAGGCGCCACCCCCCTAGGCTGTCAAGATGGGTGGCGAAAAATTCACCGCCAGTGAGGACGGGTGAGGGGGCGGTGAAGGATCGGCTGAGCCAGCGCTGTCGCCAGCGGCGGCGCTCGCGGTAACCTGTGGGCCTTGATGCTCCGTGAGACCCCATGAAACGTCACTTCTCGATGCTGCGCGAATTCCAGCTGGCCGACTGGTTCACCCTGGCCAATGCTTTCTGCGGCACCGGTGCGGTCTTTGCCGCGATGCGCTTCCTGCAGGACGGCGAGCGCGGCTATCTGCTGTTCGGCATGGCGCTGATCCCGCTGGCCTTCATCTTCGACGCCCTCGACGGGCGCATCGCGCGCTGGCGCAAGTCCAGCTCCACCCTGGGCCGCGAGCTGGACTCGCTGTCCGACGTGATCTCCTTCGGCGTGGCGCCGGCGGCGCTGGCCTATGCCTGCGGCATGCAGGGTGGCTGGGACTGGCTGGTGCTGAGCTACTTCGTCTGCTGCGGCGTCAGCCGCCTGGCACGCTACAACGTCACTGCCGAGGCGCTCGCCGGCGACGAGGGCAAGGTCACGTATTTCGAGGGCACCCCGATCCCGACCAGCCTGGTGCTGGTGATCGTACTGGCGATTGCCGCCGGCACCGATGCCATCGGCCAGAACATCTGGTTCGGCCAGTGGCAGATCGGCCCGTGGCAGCTGCACCCGATGGTGCTGTTGTTCGCCCTGTCCGGGTCGCTGATGATCAGCAAGACCCTGCGTATTCCCAAGCCATGAGCCAGCCCTGCGGAGGCCTGCGATGACCAGCTCGGCCCACGACACCGGCAGCAGCGATTTCGAAACCCTGGCCCGGCAGTATTTCGGCGCCTGGGGCGATGCCCTGCGCCATGCGAGCACGCCCGGCGCACCCGCCGGTGACGATCCCGGCAGTTGGCAGCGGTTGTTCGACTGGTGGGGCCAGCTGTTGCCCGAGCAGGCGCAGGGCGCGCCGGAAGATGCCGTGCGCCGGTTCCGCGAACAGGCGGGCAGCTGGTACGGCACCATGCAGGAGGTCGCCGCACGGTTTGCGGGCCGCGACGCCAGCAGTGCCGATGTGGCCCAGGCCTGGCGCGAGGCGGTGCAGGGGCAGGGCGACGGCATGCTCCAGTGGATGCTGCAGGGCGCCCGTGGCAGCACGCACGCCGGCGCCGCGATACCCGAATTCGCCGCCTGGCTGCAGCAGTTCCAGCTGCAGGCGGGCCCGTGGCTGCAGAGCCCGGCATTCGGCCCCAGCCGCGAGCACCAGGCGCGCTGGCAGGCCCTGCTGCGTGCGCAGGAGGAATACCAGCAGCATTCGCGCGCCTATGTCGATCAGATCAAGCAGGCACTGGACGAAGCCTTTGCGCTGTTCGAGCAGCGCCTGGCCGAGCACGAACAGCCCGGCAGCCAGCTGACCAGCGCCCGCGCGATGTTCGACCTGTGGATCGAAGTTGCCGAGGAGGCCTACGCCAAGGTCGCCATGTCCGAACCGTTCCAGCAGGTGTACGCCTCGCTGGGCAACGCGCAGATGCGCCTGCGCGCCGGCCTGCAGCGGGAGGTGGAACAGATGAGTGAACGGATCGGCCTGCCGACCCGGAGCGAGATGGATGCCGCACACCGCCGCATCGCCGAGCTGGAGCGCAGCCTGCGCCGCCTGCAGGCGCAGGTGGCTGTGCTGGCCGGAACCGCTGAGGTCGATCCGGTGGCGCAGCCGGCGCCGGCGAAGGTGAAGCCAACTGCGCGCAAGGCCGCGAAGAAGGCCGCGCCGGCAAAGAAGGCGCCTGCGAAGAAGACATCTGCAAAGAAGACATCTGCGAAGAAGGCCGCACCTCGCGCTTCCGCTCGGGCGCGTGACCGATGAAGGGACCATTGGGCTTCAACGCCGATGACCTGATGCAGGAGAGCCTGGCCATGCAGCGCAAGCTGATGGAAGGGCTGAAGCTGCTGCCGCAGGTGGAAGACGTGGACTATGGCGTGACCGCGCGCGAGGAAGTCTGGCGCGACGGCAAGGTGGTGCTGTATCGCTTCGTCGGTGAGCAGGCGCCGACCCGGCGCACGCCGCTGCTGATCGTCTACGCGCTGGTCAACCGGCCGTACATGGTCGACCTGCAGGCCGACCGTTCGCTGGTGCAGAAGCTGCTGGCGCTGGGCCAGGACGTGTACGTGCTGGACTGGGGCTACCCGGACCGGTCCGAACGCTTCCAGACCCTGGAGGACTACCTGCTGCGCTACATCGACGGAGCGGTCGATGCGCTGCGCGTGCGCAGTGGTGGCCCGGTCGACCTGCTCGGCATCTGCCAGGGCGGCGTGTTCGCGCTGTGCTACGCAGCGTTGCGCCAACAGAAGCTGGGCAAGCTGATCACCATGGTCACCCCGGTCGATTTCCAGACCGCCGACAACATGCTCTCGCACTGGGCGCGGCAGGTGGACGTGGACCTGCTGGTCGATACGCTGGGCAACATCCCGGCCGACCTGATGAACGCCAGCTACCTGATGCTCAAGCCGTTCCGCCTGAACGTGCAGAAGTACGTCGGCCTGCTCGACATCCTCGATGACAAGGCGGCGCTGGAGGACTTCCTGCGCATGGAGAAGTGGATCTTCGATTCGCCGGACCTGGCGGGCGAGGCGTTCCGCGATTTCATCAAGCAGTTCTACCAGGCCAATGGCCTGATGAAGGGCACGGTACGGATCGGCGAGGAAGCGGTGGATCTGTCGCAGGTGACGCTGCCGGTGCTGAACATCTACGCCGAGCAGGATCATCTGGTGCCGCCGGACGCCTCGCGCGCGATGCGCGGGCGCCTGGGCACGGACGACTACACCGAGTCCAGTTTCCGCGGTGGCCATATCGGCATCTACGTGTCCGGGCGCGCGCAGCGCGAAGTGCCGGCCACGATCGATGGTTGGCTGAAGGCGCGCGACCTGTAGAGTCGAGCCCTGCTCGACTGACTTGGAGGGATGATGACGTACCGGATTTTGTTGATTCTTGCGGTACTGCTGGCAGCGCCCCTTGCCCAGGCCGCACCCAGTGCGGATGCACGGCGGGAGATCGCCCAGTTGATCGCCAGCCTGGACGGCTCCCAGTGCCGGTTCCAGCGCAATGGCAGCTGGTATGACGGCGGCGATGCGCGCGCGCATCTGCAGCGCAAGTACGACTATCTGCTGAAGAAGGACATGGTGGACAGCGCCGAGCAGTTCATCGAGCGCGCCGCCAGCCAGAGCAGCATGAGCGGCAAACCCTATCGCATCCAGTGCCCGGGGCAGCCTGAACAGACCGCAGCCGCCTGGTTCGGTGCGCGCCTGCAGGCGCTGCGTCACCGCACGCCGTAGACATGGGCAGGGTGTAGAGTCGAGCCACGCTCGACTGCCCTGTCCGTTGCCCGGAGCCGCCGCCATGAACACCACGCCCAAGACACTGTCGCGTTCATTGAACGACCGCATGATCGCCGGCGTGATGGGTGGCATTGCCCATCGCTTCGGCTGGAATGCCACCCTTCTGCGGGTGGTCTACGTGCTGCTGTCGCTGGCCTCGGCGGCCTTCCCCGGCATCCTGGTCTACCTGATCCTGTGGCTGCTGATGCCGAACGAGGCCGATTGAACACCGCCTCCCGGCCTTGGCCGATCTGGCTGCGCGCGCTGCAGGTGCTGGGCGCGGTGTGGACCCTGCCCAACACCCTGATCGGCCTGATGGGTGGGCTGGCCGGCATGCTCGGCGGCGCGACATTGCGCTGGAGCCGGCGTGACTGCGCGCTGGTGTTCGACCGCTGGCCGTGGGGGCCGGGTGGGGCGATCACCTTGGGCAATGTGATCCTGCACACGGGCCACGATCTTGGCATTTCCTGCCGGACCTACGCGCATCAGGCGGGGTGGGGCGTGGAGCCGCTGATCCGGCTGGACGACCATGAGCGTGCGCATGTCTACCAGTACATGGTGCTGGGGCCGCTGTACCTGCCGGTGTACCTGCTGTGTGGCGGGGTGAGTGCGCGCAATCCGTTCGAGCGGGCGGCCGATCATTTCGCCCGGTTCGGGCAAGGCTGGTGGCCGTAGTTTCCAGCCAACGGCACCGCCCCTCGTGGCTTGGTCGCGGAATGCCTGCTTCCTGGGGGCTGGCCGGGTGGGTGGGGCCAGCGCGGACGCCGTGACCCCATCCATGGGGGCTTGGCCGCGGCTTGCACGTGTGCGCTGTCCTGCGCACACGGCAAGACCGGGGTTGGGCGTCCTGCCCAACCCGTCGGGCGCATGCGCCCGACCCATGCCGCGGATACCCCGCCACCCCCACCCTCCCGGCCGCTGACAGATTCCGTGCGCGTCCAGCCACGGAAGAGATAAAGAACAGCAAAAGCGGGTCGCGCGCTGCGCTTGCTCGTGTAGAGCCGAGCCTGCGCTCGGCTTCGCGGACTGGCCTGAAAGCAGCCGAGCGCGGGCTCGGCTCTACAAAAAGCGGCCAGCCAAGCTGTTTTTGCTTTTGATCCTCTTTTTTCTTTTCCGTGGGTGAACGTGCCCGAAAAACTGTCAGGGGCCGGACGGGGTGGGTGCGCGGGACCGTTGGCGCCATGGATGGCGCCATCGAGCCCCCAGGGACGGGTTCACGGCGTGTCCTGCGAACCCACCCCGACCGACCTAATCACATGAAGCGCATTTCGCGACCACCCACGAGGGGCTTCGCCGTTGGCGGGAACGACCCTGGATTCGTTAGCCGGAAGTTAAAGATCCGTAAGCATTGTGCTGCGATCCCGCGGTCATCTGCATGCAACCGATCGTCATTAGCCTTCGTGACGTTCCAGTCAGGTTCGACGCGGTAAGCTCTCCCCCGATGAGCTCGCAGCATCGCTCATCGAGTGCAGTACGCAGTAGCAATTTGGAGGAATACATCACATGGCAATCGTTCTTTATGTCGGTGGTAGCAAGGATGGCGAGAAGGGCGTGGTGCCCTACGGCTTCAGCAAATCCCGCGCCGACACCGCGCTGGGGCCGGAGTTCTACACGGAGCGGTTCATGGAACTGCAGGGTGTCGGCAAGGTTCGCCTGATGGCCCTGGAAGGCATGCGTGACGAGATCGTCATGCAGCGCGCTGCCCGCCACTACCGCTGACCTTCGCAACACGCGGCAGGGCGCGCCCACCATCGCGCGCCCGCGCCGGCATCCCAGCCCCGGGCCAGTCCGCGCCCGCTCTTTGCCAGGATGCCGGCGTCCACTCCGGCTACGCCGCTGAACCCCGTCCCCTGTCAATGCCTTGTCCGGCTCCGTCGTCGGTTGCCAGAATGGGGTCTTCCCGTAACGCGGCTCAGACCTGAAGCAATGCACGACGCCAAGAACGCCCAGAGCGCGCTCGCCCAGCAGATCGCCCAGACCATCGCCGACGAGATCGGTGCCCAGTCCGCCCAGGTACGCGCCGCCGTCGGCCTGCTCGACGAGGGCGCCAGCGTTCCGTTCATCGCGCGCTACCGCAAGGAAGTGACCGGTGGCCTGGACGACACCCAGCTGCGCAACCTGGAAACCCGGCTGACCTACCTGCGCGAGCTGGAGGACCGCCGTGCGGCGGTGCTGGCCAGCATCGGCGAGCAGGGCAAGCTCAGCGACGAGCTGCGCAATGACATCCTGGCCGCCGATACCAAGAGCCGGCTGGAAGACCTGTACCTGCCTTACAAGCCCAAGCGCCGTACCCGCGCCCAGATCGCCCGCGAGGCCGGTCTGGAGCCGCTGGCCGATGGCCTGCTGGCCGATCCGACGCAGGACCCGCAGACGTTCGCGGCAACCTTCGTCGATACCGACAAGGGTGTGGCCGACACCAAGGCCGCGCTGGAAGGCGCCCGCGCGATCCTGATGGAGCGCTGGGGCGAAGATGCCGCGTTGGTTGGCGAGCTGCGCACCTGGCTGGGCGAGACCGGCGTGATCCGTGCCCGCGTGGCCGAGGGCAAGGAAACCGAAGGCGCCAAGTACCGCGACTATTTCGAACATGCCGAATCTCTGGCGAAGATTCCCTCGCACCGGTTGCTGGCGCTGTTCCGCGCGCGCCGCGAAGAGATCCTGTTCCTGGAACTGGACCCGGGCAGCGATGCCGAAGCGGGCCACCAGTACGCCGAGGGTCGGGTGGCACGCAAGGCCGGCATCGCCGACCAGGGTCGTGCCGCCGACCGCTGGCTGCTGGATGCCTGCCGCCTGACCTGGCGCGCCAAGCTGCACACCCATCTTCTGCTGGACCTGTTCAACCAGGCCCGCGAAAAGGCCGAAGCCGAAGCCATCGCGGTGTTCGGCGACAACCTGAAGGACCTGCTGCTGGCCGCACCGGCCGGCCCGAAGACCGTACTCGGCCTGGACCCGGGCATCCGTACTGGCTGCAAGATCGCCGTGGTCGATGCCACCGGCAAGCTGGTCGCCACCGACACCATCTACCCGCATGAGCCACGTCGCCAGTGGGACCAGTCGGTGCAGACGATCAAGCAGCTGTGCGCCAAGCACAACGTGGAGCTGATCGCGATCGGCAATGGCACCGCCAGCCGCGAAACCGACAAGCTGGCCGGCGAAGCGATCAAGGCTGCCGCCAACCCGAAGCTGCAGAAGGTCGTGGTCAGCGAGGCGGGCGCCTCGGTGTACTCGGCCTCCGAGTTCGCGGCCAAGGAGTTCCCGGGGCTGGACGTGTCGCTGCGTGGCGCGGTATCGATCGCTCGTCGCCTGCAGGACCCGCTGGCCGAACTGGTCAAGATCGAACCCAAGGCGATCGGTGTCGGCCAGTACCAGCACGACGTGGACCAGTACCGCCTTGCGCGGGCGCTGGACGCGCGCGTGGAGGACTGCGTAAACGCCGTGGGCGTGTACGTGAACACTGCCTCGGCCGCGCTGCTGTCCCGGGTGTCCGGCCTGTCGGCCACGGTGGCCGAGAACATCGTGCGCCATCGCGACGACAACGGCCCGTTCAAGCGCCGCAAGGACCTGCTGAAGGTCGCGCGCCTGGGCGAGAAGACCTTCGAGCAGTGCGCCGGCTTCCTGCGCATCGCCGATGGCGACCAGCCGCTGGACGCCTCGGCGGTACACCCCGAAGCCTATCCGGTGGTTGAGCGCATCGTGGCCAGCACCGCGCGCCCGATCAAGGCGCTGATCGGTGACGGCAGCTTCCTGCGTGGCCTGAAGGCAGAACAGTTCACCGACGACACCTTTGGCGTCCCGACCGTGCGCGACATCCTGAAGGAACTGGAAAAGCCGGGCCGCGACCCGCGCCCGGAGTTCAAGGCGGCGCGCTTCGCCGAGGGCGTCGAGGACATCAAGGACCTGCGCGAGGGCATGGTGCTGGAGGGCGTGGTCAGCAACGTGGCCGCCTTCGGGGCCTTTGTCGATATCGGCGTGCACCAGGACGGCCTGATCCACATCTCGGCGCTCTCCGATACCTTCGTGAAGGACCCGCGCGACGTGGTCAAGGCCGGTGACATCGTCAAGGTGAAGGTGCTGGAGGTGGACGTGGCGCGCAAGCGCATCGCCCTGACCCGGCGCCTGGACGATACCCCGGGCCAGGCCACCAGCCGCCCGGGCCAGCGCGATGAGCGGGGCCAGGGCCAAGGGCCGCGCCGTGACGCTGGCGGCCAGAACCGTGGACCGAACCGCGGCCAGGGCGCTGGCGGCCGTCCGGCCCAGTCTGCGCCGCCGGCCAACAATGCCCTGGCCGAAGCCTTTGCCCGGGCCAAGCGCAGCTGAGGATCGTGCCCCCCGTCACGGTTGATCCGGGGCGGGGGGCTTGTCGGTTTTCCCCGTGATTGCGCACACTTGCGCCTGAGGGGGGCGTTTGGCCTCCCCGCTGTCGCTGGGGAGGACCATGACGCCAGCACGACCCGCCGTCTTCGTTGCAGGCCGCAGTGCTTCGCTGCGGTCGGCGCCTGCCCGTGCCGGCAGGGGACCGGAGTGATGCCGGGCCAGGGCACCCACGGCAATGGACTGCTGGAGCGCCGCCTGCAGGCGTTGGCTGAAGAGCGTCGCCGGCTGGCGATGATCATCGACGGTACCGCTGCGGGTACCTGGGAATGGAACGTGCAGACCGGCGAGATGCGGGTCAATGCGCGCTGGGCCGAGATTGTCGGTTATCGCCTGGATGAGCTGGAACCGATCTGCCAGAAGACGTTCCTGAAGCTGGTCCATCCCGATGACATTGCGCTGTCCGATGCAGCGCTGGACGACCATTTCGAAGGGCGCAGCGACAACTACGCCTGCCTGCTGCGCATGCGCCACAGGAACGGCCAGTGGATCTGGATCCAGGACCGTGGCCGGGTCTTTGAATGGGACGGGCAGGGCAAGCCGCTGTGGATGGCCGGTGCCCATGCCGATGTCACCGAACTGCAGCAGGCAAGGCAGGACGCGGCCGAGACCCGGCAGCGCCTGCAGGCCGTGGTCGATGCGTCCGATGAGGTGGCGGTGATCGCCACCGATACCGATGGCACCATCACCCTGTTCAACACGGGGGCGGAGCGCCTGCTGGGCTACAGCGCGGCGGAGGTGGTCGGCCAGCGCCGGCTCGACGCCTTCCACGATCCAGCCGAACTGAAAGCGTGGTTGCAGCCGCTGGCTGATGCTGATGGCAATCTTCCCGGCGTGTTCGAGGCGCTGAGCGCGCGTGCCGACGGGCAGACCTACTCGCGGCAGTGGACGCTGCTGCGCAAGGATGGCCAGTCACGCCAGGTACGCCTGTCGATCAGCCGCATGGAGAGTGCCGATGGAACGCGCATCGGCTACGTCGGCATGGCCATCGACATTACCGAGATCCTGCAGGCACGCGCCGAAGCACGACTTTCGGCAGAGAAGTTCGCTGGCGCGTTCACCTCCGCCGCACTGGGCATGGCGCTGGTGTCGCTGGAAGGACGCTGGCTGGATGTCAACGACGCGCTGTGCCGGATACTAGGCTACCCGCGAGAAGAGCTGCTGCAGGTCGATTTCCAGCGCCTGACCCATCCCGATGACCTGCAGACCGACCTGGCCCTGGTACAGGACCTGTTGGCCGGGCGACGCAGCCACTATCACCTGGAAAAGCGCTACCTCGACCGCGACGGTCGCATCATCTGGGCGCGGCTGTCGGTGTCGCTGGTGCGCAACGAGCATGGCGAACCGCTGCATTTCGTGTCGCAGATCCAGGACATCACCGCCCAGCGCAGCAGCGAGCAGCGCCTGTTCGAGAGTGAACAACGCAGCCGAATCACGCTGGATGCGGTGGCCGACCTGGTGCTCAGCGTCAGCCTTGATGGCCGCATCGACTACGCCAACGCGGCTGCGGTGCGCACCCTGGCCGGTGATGGCGCATTGTCGCTGGCCGGGCACAAGGTTCAGGACGTGCTGGCGCTGACCACCGAGTACGCGCCCGGTTCGGTACTGGATGTGACGGTGCTGCTGGACCCGGAGAGCAACGCGGTGGACCTGCACGCCGACCTGCTGCTGCGCCTGGGCACGGCAACGGTGCCGGTGGACCTGACCCGCGCCTGGCTGCGCGATGACGAAGGCCACGTGCGCGGCGCGGTGTGGGTGCTGCGCGACGACACCCAGCAGCGGGCACGCCAGCGCGAAGCCCGCCACCTGGCCGAGATCGATCCGCTCACCGAACTGAGCAACCGCCGCGGTTTCGAGGTACACCTGCAGCAGGCGATCACCCGCGTGGAGCGCACCGGCCAAGCTGCCTCGCTGATGTACATCGATCTGGACCGCTTCAAGCCGGTCAACGACACCTGGGGCCATCTGGCCGGCGATGCCGTGCTGTGGGCGGTGGCCAGCGTGCTGCGCCATGGCGTGCGCGATTCGGACGTGGTGGCGCGGTTGGGCGGTGACGAATTCGCGGTCATCCTGTCCGGTTGTACGCCACGGCGTGCGGCCCGCATCGGGGGCGAGCTGCTGCACACCCTGGCCGCGCTGTCCATTCCGTGGGACCAGGACCGGCTGCGGATCGGTGCCAGCATCGGTATCGCGCCGCTGGCCGGCGGCATGAGCGTGGACCAGGCGGTGGCTGCGGCCGATGCCCAGTGCTACCGGGCCAAGGCGATGGGGCGCAACAACGTGCAGGTGCAGGGCGAGTTGTCCCAGCTTCCGGGTGACGATCCCGACGCCGCGGAGGACTGATCTCAGCCTGTGAGAGGACGCGCGCGAATACTGCGCGCACTCCACTCACGCAGGTAACCCCCATGAATGCCTGGAACCCGGTTGCGGTACGCAAGTTCATTCCGGCCCTGATCGGCTGGTGCCTGGCGCTGGCCGCCTGTCTACGCGCCGAACAGCTGCGCGGCGACCTGCACGCACGGGCGTTGTTGCCCGTGTTGCAGCAAGGTGCGGTCGCGCTGCTGGTCCTGAGCCTGTCCTGCACGGTTGCGGCCTGCCTGTTGCTGTGGCGGCATGGCCGCAGCGATCATGTGCATCCCGCTGCAGGCATTACACCCGTACGGCATCCATCAGCAGGACCCGGCACGGCGCACACTGGAAGGCATTGATCTGTGGCACCAGGCGCTGGAAGTGTTCGCTGGCACAGTGCAGGTCGAGCGCGGCGCGGTCGGGCCACAGCTCGATGAAGATGAAGTGGCCCGGATCCTTCTGGTCGACGAACAGTTCATAGCCGAGGCAGAGCGGCTCGCGCAGCGTGCACGCGACCAGCTCCCGGTACAGGGGAAGCACGGTGTCCACCGCATCGGGATGGATGAAATCCTCGGCGATCACTTTCAACATGTCGGCACCTGCGAATCGGGCCTTGCAGGATAGCGCCGGCGCATGGCCGGCACCTGTTCCCGTCAACGCAATACCGTGTCCGCACTGACCAGCCGCACGTCATGCATCTGATTGAGGTAGGCCTCGTAGTAGCCCTTGTGCGAGGCACCCACGATGGCCAGCATGCGTCTGCCAGGATGCTGGCTCAGCACGTCGCGGATGTTGGCGACCATGCGCAGGTTGCGGGTTTCCCAGTAACCGACGTACATCCGGCCGAACGCCTTGGAGGACGGCTCGACGAGCGTCGCGCCGAAGTCGCTCTGGTAGGCGGCCATCGCCGCCGCCGGGCTGTTGTAGTCCCGATACAGCGCCATGACGCCGCCGGGCTTGTCCAGACCGGCCACGAGGCGTTCATCGGCCTCCCGCCGCGCGCGCGAGTGCGTATTGTTCCAGGCACCGGTGATGGCCGCGCTGGCCGCCGCTTCATCCTCGGCGGGCGTGGGCGAATCGGCCGTGTGGTCGTCCACGGCCCACAGGCGTTCCTGCCCGAGGCGGGCGGCGACCTCGGCGGCGATCAGGTGGGTTTCATTGCGGCGAACCAGGCCTTTTTCGAGGATCTCGACCAGGGCAGGTGTCAGTCCATCACCGCCTTTGCGCTCGGACGCAGGCAGGCGCAGCCACTGCACCTGCGCCGAGCCGCGTTCACCCGCTGCCAGGAACAATGCTGCGAGCCGACGACGCTGGGCGGGCGTCGGCTCGTCCGGCCAGGTCGCAAGCAGGTGCTCGGCCTGGGTGTTCGCCGTAGGCACGTCCAGTCCGGTCGCAGCCTGCGCAGCGGTGGTGTCGAAGCAGTAGGTGGCCACGCTCTCCGCATAGCGTGCCGGATAGCGACGCATGAAATCGCACTGCAGGCCTGACAGGTCTTCGGTGGCGATCAGCTCGGGCTTCCAGGCGACCAGTCGCTGCAGCAACGGTTCAAGCAAGGCGGGCTGGAAGGACTTGGGCAGGCCGGACAAGTGGGTGGTGCCCAGTACCAGCACTTCGTTCGGGCGCCCGGCAGGCGGGCCCTTCAGCTGGTCGGGATGGAAGCTGGGGCGGTAGGTGGCGTCGGCAGCGAAGGCGCCGCTGCTGCACAGGCCCAGGATGAGGAAACTGGCCAGGCGTGGGAACATGCGATCTCCGTGTCAGTGAGCGTCCTGCGGTTCGCTGCATGCTGGCCAGTTTCATCTACCACCGGATCTCCCGTTGGTCATGCAAACCTTTTCCGCTTGAACTGCATCCGCGTGCCGGGCAAGGCCATGCCCAGTGACGGCGACAACGCGCGACATATGCCCTGACGACACCCGGTGCCGAGCAGAACCTGCCCAGCCGGCGCCTGGCGAAACCGCTCGGCGGTGCCCCTGTCTCGCGTGAGCAGAATGTGAAGTGCATCGCGATTGTCTACCGCATCCCTGCAGCAGCATCTGAAGATGCGACGGACGTCGCGGAATCCGGCTAAAGCCACCGATCGCATCGCCGATATTCCCTCTGGATCCCGCTCAAGTCGCCCGCTGCAGGACCCCAGGCTGCCCCCGACGGGCGGCCCGCGCTGTGTGTTCCGCCGCTCCTTATGCCGATCGCACCCGCACCAGACGTTCTTGCCAGCCGCTCGAGGGGTGCCTGCCGGTACCTGTAGTCCCAAGCAACTGAAGTTGCCGCCGGGCATCCCGCCCGTCGGGTCGCAACCGCTTACCGGACACCGAGGATCAGACAATGCTCATTCCAGGCTTTACGGCGGGCGCGCAGGCGCCGGCCGAGCTGCATACCCGTTGGTCGCCGTGGCGCGCCCTGCTGGGCGCGCTGGCACCGCAGCACCGCAGCGGCGTCGAGGCGGCGGCCGATGGCCGTGCCCAGCTGGAGGCGCAGGTCGCGGCGCTGCACCGGGTCCAGGCGGTCATCGAGTTCGCCCTCGATGGCACCATCCTGCAGGCCAACGCGAACTTCCTGCAGGCGATGGGTTACCGGCTGGAGGAGATCCAGGGCAAGCATCATTCCCTGTTCGTCGACCCCGAGCAGGCGCGCAGCGCCGGATACCGTGACTTCTGGGCGCGGCTGGGTCGTGGCGAATATGACGCGGGCCAGTACCGGCGTTTTGGCAAGAACCAGCGCGAGATCTGGATCCAGGCCTCGTACAACCCGGTGCTGGACCGGCAGGGGCGTCCGTACAAGGTGGTCAAGTTCGCCACTGACATCACTGCGCAGAAGCTGCAGGCGGCCGACTCGGCCGGCCAGCTGGCGGCGATCGACAAGTCGCAGGCGGTGATCGAGTTCAGCATGGATGGCCGCATCCTGTCGGCCAACGACAACTTCCTGGCTGCCACCGGTTACAGCCTGGATGATGTGCGTGGCCAGCACCACTCGCTGTTCGTCGAACCTGAGTATCGCAGCAGTGCCGAGTATCGGCAGTTCTGGGAAAAGCTCGGCCGTGGCGAATATGATGCCGGCCAGTACCGGCGCCTCGGCAAGGGCGGACGCGAGGTCTGGATCCAGGCGTCCTACAACCCGATCCTGGACCTCAACGGGAAGCCGTTCAAGGTGGTCAAGTACGCCACCGACATCACCGCGCAGGTGCATGAGAACCAGGCCATGCAGCGTGCCGTGGCGCAGACCCGTGAAGTGGTGGCGGCCGCCAAGGAGGGCGACCTGACCCGGCGCGTGGCCACCGCCGACAAGAACGGGCCGATCGCCGAGCTGTGCGAAGGGGTGAATTCGCTGGTCGAGGCGATGGCCGCGATCATCGGCCAGATCAAGTTCGCCGCTGACACCATCGCCGTCGGCGCCACCGAGATCGCGCAGGGCAACAGCGATCTGTCGCAGCGCACCGAGCAGCAGGCAGCGTCGCTGGAGGAGACCGCGGTGTCGATGAAGGGCCTGGCCGAGACCGTGCAGCGCACCGCGACCAACGCTCGGCAGGCCAGTCAGCTGGCCGGTGGTGCCGCCGATGTCGCCGCGCGCGGCGGCAACGTAGTGCACGAAGTGGTGGAAACCATGGCGGTGATCAACGCGTCCTCGCGGCGCATCGTCGACATCATCGGCGTGATCGACGGCATCGCCTTCCAGACCAACATCCTTGCCCTGAACGCCGCGGTGGAAGCCGCGCGTGCGGGCGAACACGGGCGTGGCTTCGCCGTGGTCGCCACCGAGATCCGGGAACTGTCGCAGCGCTCGGCCAGTGCCGCCAAGGAGATCAAGCAGCTGATCGATGCGTCGGTGGCCAATGTCGGTGCCGGTACCGCGCAGGTTGAGAGCGCCGGCCGCACCATGGACGAGATTGTGGTCAACGTGCGCCGGGTCAGCGACCTGATGTCCGAGATCAGCACGGCCGCGCAGCAGCAGAGCGACGACATCCAGCAGATGAACCATGCCGTCGATCTGATCGACCAGGGCACCCAGCAGAACGCCGCGCTGGTCGAGGAAGCTTCGGCCGCGGCGCGCAGCATGGAAGAACAGTCGGCGCAGCTGCTGCAGACGGTGGCCAGCTTCCGCGTGCAGGGTGGGGCGGGGCACCTGCATGGTGCGGCGGTGCTGCGCGCGGTCTAGGCGCGGCGGTCGGCGTGTTGTTCCCCGGCCTCGACGGCCGGGGCGGCGTGCACGCAGTTGCGGCCGGCATGCTTGGCCCGGTACAGGGCCTGGTCGGCACGCTCGACCAGGCTGCGCGGGTCACCCTGGTCATGCGCGGCCTGCCAGGCCACGCCGATGCTGATGGTCACATGGGCCTGGGCGGCGGGCAGGGCGGCGGCTTCCACGGCGGCGCGCAGGCGCTCGCCCAGGCCCAGGGCGTGGCCGATGTCGGGCGCGGGCAGGGCGGCGATGAACTCCTCGCCGCCGTAGCGGGCCAGCAGGTCATCACCGCGTTGCAGGCAGCCGTCGAGGATCGCGGCGACCGCCTGCAGGCGGCGATCACCTTCCGGATGCCCGTAGGTGTCGTTGAGTCGCTTGAAGTGGTCGATGTCGATCATCAGCACCGCCAGCCCCACGCCCTGGCGACGGGCGCGGCCGTGCGCGCTGCCGAGCGCCTCATCGAAGTTCCGCCGGTTGCCGAGCCCGGTCAACGGATCGCGCCGGGCCAGCAGCGCCAGCTCGTCGCGCTCACGCTGGATCTGCACCTGGGTGAGCACGCTGCGCAGGGCATGGCCGAGCATGGCACCGATGAACCCCACGGTGGCCAGGGTCGGCTGCAGGCGTGCCACCAGCAGCGCCACCATCATCAGCAGCAACGGCAGCATCAGCGGCACGCCGGCATCGACGATGCGGCGGAGGTTGCGCGGCACAGCCACCGCCGGTGGGCGGTACGTGCTGCCGGCCAGCACTGCCAGCAGCACGAACAGCCCGCTGATCAGCAGGTCGCCCCAGCCACCATCGGGTACCTGCGGCTGCCAGGTATTGATGTAGAGCGCCATCAGGAAGTAGCCGAGCGCGTAGATCGTCAACGTGCGGAAGAAGTCGCGGCGGTCGGCATTGTCCTCGGCCAGGAAGCGGATCAGCGCGAAGCAGAACACCAGGCTGTTCTGCACGTTGCTCAGGGTGTGCAGGCATTGCGTCCACAATGCGGTGTTGAGGTGTGCCATCGCCCGCGTATGCACGAAGTACAGCAACCACAGCAGCGCGATGACCGTCAGGTCCACCGCACGGATACAGCGGTTGCCGCCGCCTGGGCTGGCGGCCACGTAGGTCAGCGGAATCCGGTAGAACACATACAGGATCAGCGACGAGGCGGTCATCTGCGCAGGGCTGAGGCCGGCCACATTGCGATACAGCAGGGCCAGCAGGGCCAGCGAGAACAGGCCGACGGCAGCGCCCAGCGTTCGCCACTTGCAGGCCGCCTGGCTGTCGCGCGCGCGTCGCACGCAGGCCAGAGCGGCCAGAAGGGGGGCGGTGATCAGCATCAGGTAGGAGCCAACCGGGTCCTGCGGGCCGATCAAGGCAATGACGAGCGCGTGCGTGACCATGAAAAACAGTGCCGCACGCAACGTCATGCATTCCCCCGCCCCCAGATCCGGCTGGGATCACGATAGGCAGAAGTAGGTGAGGCTGGCAAGAAAAGTGTGAGCTAGTGCTATTCGCAACCTTGTCGGCTGTCACATTTTCGTTTCAGCGGGGTGACACGACGGCGTTGACGTGGGCGTACGTCCAGAAGTCGCGGGGCTGCCCCCGCACGTGGCGATGGGCGCGCAGTATGTCGGCAAGCGTGGGAGGGGCATGCTGGGGCATCCTCGCCAGTGCCGGCGCTCCGGCCCGGGAAATGCAAAAGGCCAGGTCATGGACCTGGCCTTTGATGCAGTGGTGCCGGTGAAAGGACTCGAACCTTCATGGGGTCACCCCCGGCTGATTTTGAGTCAGCTGCGTATACCATTCCGCCACACCGGCAGGCAGCGTGCGAGTGTAACCGAGGTCGGCAGGAGATGCCTAGTAGGAGAGCCTATCAGGGCGGTTCCTGTCGGCATTGGCCCCTTGGTAGCTATACTCCCGACGTGCAATTGCCTCCAGGAGCGGTAGCTGATGACAGTGTTGCAGGACCTGAGGGTGCTGGTGGTCGAGAACGACGAGATGAGTGCGGCCCTGCTGCAGATGCAGCTGGTGCATGCCGGTGCGACTGTGGTCGGGCTTGCCGCGAGTGTGTCCGAGGCCCTGCGGCTGCTGGAGCAGAGCACTCCTGACGTGGCCCTGCTGGATTACCGGCTGGCCCGCAACGAGACCAGTGAGCCAGTGGCTGCAGCGCTTTCGGCGCGTGGCATTCCGTTCGTGCTGGCCACCGGGATGCTGGCCGAGCAGCTGCCTGCGCCGATGCTGGCCGGCCTGTTGCTGGTCAAGCCGTACCTGTCGGCCGATCTGTCGCGGGCGCTGGCGCGTGCGGTGGGACGCTCCAGCGCCAAGGCCTGAGCCGCTCGCCACGCACCGGCAGGGGGAAGCTGCGGGGGCTGAATCCTCACGTCTGCGATGCGCGGCGGCAACCCCTGATCCAGGAGCCCTGCCCACGCGCGGTTTTTCATTCGCGTCCGGCGCTCAGCCCGCTTCCTCGTACACGTAACGGATTTCCTCGCGGTCATCGAGGATGCGGTACTGGCGCGCCAGATCATCCGGTTCGGGGTTGAGCCAGGCGTCCAGGTGTTCCCTGCGGATCGGTACCACGCCGCGGTCATGCCCGGCAGCGGCGACGTCGCTGGGCGGTGTGTCGGTGATCGTGGCAAACGAAAGCAGGCGGCCTTCCGGTCCTTCCCATTCCGCCCAGAGGCAGGCCAGCAGCAGGTCGCGGGGTGGATCGGGGCGGAATTCGAGCACCACGTCCTGCTCCTTTTCGTCGGCATCGAGGCTGCGGCCGGCGATGGCGTGGCGGGGCACGTGCTCGTAGAACGCCTGCACCACCACCACGCCGTGGCGCAGTCCGAACGCACCCCGCCAGTAACCTTCCAGGCTGTCGCGCCGCGCGTTGTAGGTGCCGGGGTACAGCACGTCGTTGCGCGCCGGCTTGTCCGGCAACCGGCACTGGTAGCGCATCGGCTTGATCACGCGCCGGCCGTTCTCGCTGACCATCACCGGCGCGTAGGTGCCGGGGAAAATGCGGTTGTCGCGCGGCAGCAGCTGCACCCGATGCAGGTCGTCCAGCCGGGCCTGCGCGCGCTCGATGCGGTTGCCAGCCACGCGCAGGTCATTGCGCGCTTTCTGCGTGGGCCGGGTGGCCAGCGTGGCATGGGCAATATCGCGTCGTTCGCGCTGCCGGACCAGTTCAGCCTCCAGCGCCTGCTGCTCCTGCGCATGCCATTGCTGGATCTTCGCCACGATGTCCCGGCCCTGTTCGGTACGCGCACCGGCGAACCCGTCATTCATCGCCTTCGGCGTCTTCGGCCGCTTCTTGCCTGGATCGTGTGCGTACAGTTCGGCGAACTCCTCCAGCGACAGGATGGCGCCGAACTCGCGTACCAGCTTGGCGTAGTCAGCGCGGATCAGGGCGGAATAGCACATGGGACTCTGGGGGCCTGGGTCGCAGCGGCTGCGACGTGGATGCGGCAGGATAGCCCGACCCATCTGGAGATGCCGCATGACTGATTCCATCACCTGCCAGTTCCGCGAAGCCGTGCCCACGGTCGAGGACTACTGCCGGTTGCGCGTGCTTGCAGGCCTCAGTGCCAAGGCCCGGGAAGCGGCCGCCCGCGCGCTGCCCAATACGCTGTTCGGCGTGTGTGCCTACCAGGGCACTGAGCTGGTGGCGATGGGCCGTATCGTCGGCGATGGCGGCTGCCACCTGCAGGTCTGTGATATCGCGGTGCTGCCGCGGTTGCAGGGGCAGGGCCTGGGCAAGGAAGTGATGCGGCGCCTGGATGGCTGGATGCAGGCCAACCTGCCGCCATCGGCGTACGTCAGCCTGCTGGCCGATGGCGAGGCGCATCGGTTGTACGCACAGTTTGGTTTCGCGCCCACGGCACCGGCATCGATCGGGATGTATCGGCGGTTCTGAGCCGTAATCGGGGTGAAGCCATCCACACCATGCGTGGATAGGGCCTTCCCAGGAATCACAGGCAAAGAAAAACCCCGATCGGAGTCGGGGTTTTCAAGAATTGGCGTCCCCACGGGGATTCGAACCCCGGTCGCCACCGTGAAAGGGTGATGTCCTAGGCCTCTAGACGATGGGGACGCACGAAAACTTCAAGTTGTAGATCCTTCGACGGCCTAATGTCGAAGTGGTGGAGCCAAGCGGGATCGAACCGCTGACCTCCTGCATGCCATGCAGGCGCTCTCCCAGCTGAGCTATGGCCCCATGAAACTCCGGATGATCTGCCGGGAGCAGAGTCCGTTTTGAAACTGGCGTCCCCACGGGGATTCGAACCCCGGTCGCCACCGTGAAAGGGTGATGTCCTAGGCCTCTAGACGATGGGGACGCACGAAAAACTTCAAGTTGTAGAACCTTCGACGGCCTAATGTCGAAAGTGGTGGAGCCAAGCGGGATCGAACCGCTGACCTCCTGCATGCCATGCAGGCGCTCTCCCAGCTGAGCTATGGCCCCGTGTTACCGAGCCGCCTATCATACCTGCGTGTTCACGTTTGTGGAAGTTTTTTTTGAACTTTTTTCGTTCCGGTTCGACCATCGCCACGAGGGCAGGGGAACCGCAACGCCACAACCTGAATGCCGGTAGGCGGTGAACAAAAAAGACCCGGTTATCGGCCGGGTCCTCGTTGTTCGTGATGAGTGGCGTCCCCACGGGGATTCGAACCCCGGTCGCCACCGTGAAAGGGTGATGTCCTAGGCCTCTAGACGATGGGGACGCAATTCTCATCAATGTTCTTTAGCGACCTTTCGACGGCCTAATGCCGAAAGATTGGTGGAGCCAAGCGGGATCGAACCGCTGACCTCCTGCATGCCATGCAGGCGCTCTCCCAGCTGAGCTATGGCCCCACGTCGCTGAGGAGCGAAATAATAGCCTTGCCCCCGGGGGTTGGCAAGCATTTGTTGCACTTTTCTTCACGCGCGTTGCTATGCCGCGTCGTCGGTCAGCGCCGCCAGGATCGGGCACTGATCCAGCGTGCCGTGGCCGGGGCAGGCGTCGACCAGCTGAGAAAGCGCGGTGTGCATGCGCTGCAGTTCGGCCATGCGTTGTGCAATGTCCTGCAGCCGGGCCTGCGCCGTGTCGCGCACACTGCCCATGTCCTGTGAGTGGCGGTCACTGAGCGCCAGCAGTTCGGCGATTTCTTCCAGGCTGAAGCCCAGCGTCTTGGCGCGGCGGATGAAGCGCAGCCGGCGCAGGTCCTGCTCACCGAAGATGCGGTAGCCCCCGGCCGAGCGTGCCGCCGTGGGCAGCAACTGCTGGCGTTCGTAGTAGCGCACCGTATCGATCGGCACGCCGGCCCGGCGTGCCAGTTGACCAATGTTCATGGCGGATTCCTGCGGATGCTGCCGCTCATTGTGAAGCCTTGAGTCTGGTCCAGGGTCAAGGTCTCGTCGCTGACGGCGCATTCAGCGCACTTTGCAACTTTCTTCATAGCCCCACCGTCGTGGCAGTTCCTACCCTGCGCCTGAACCGGCCGCTGGACGGCCTGCAACGAACCGAGGAGATGGTCTGTGGAAGGATTCAGGAACGAAGGATTCGTCGAGGTCGCGGTGGTCGAATACCCGGGAGGCGACCCGTCGGCCGCCTCCGTGCTGACCGAGATGGCACATGTCGCCAACCGGCTTGCCCAGCAGCAGCGCCGTCCGTTCAAGCGTGTCCTGGTGACCCGCTGGATCGTGCCGGCCAGCCAGACCGGCGTGCATCGCATTGCCGGCGCGGAGATGCTCGAGGCGGACATCCCCGCCGTGATCGCCGTGCCTGGCCAGATCAGCCAGGGCGTCTGCCTGCGCGCCGATGAGGTGCTGCTGGATTGGCTGCGCGCGCATTACGACGGTGGCAGTCTGCTGGCTGCCGCCAGCGACGGTGTCAGCATGCTGGCACGCGCCGGTCTGCTGGCTGGGCGCACCGTCAGTGGTCCGGACCTCGGGCGCCATCCGGGCCTGCAGGGGCAGTCGGCCAGCTGGGTACCCAGCGAGCGCGCGCTGGTCGATGACGGCGACCTGCTGACGGTGGCCGGTTCCCAGGCCTGGCGCTTCCTCGCCCTGCGCCTGCTGTACCGGCTGCACGGCCAGGGCGTGGCGAGTTCCGTGGCGCAGCAGCTGGGGATCACGGTTCCGGCGGCGATCCAGCAGGATCTCGAGCGTTTCAGTGCCAACTTCGCCCACGGCGATCGCGATGTACTGAAGGCGCAACGCTGGCTGCATACCACCGCTGCGCGCGGCGCCACGCTCGGTGCGATCTGTGAGATTTCCGGGCTGGAGCCGCGCACCCTGCAGCGGCGCTTCCTGAAGGCCACCGGCCTGCGCCCGATCGAGTATTGCCAGCGGTTGCGTATCGCCAAGGCGCAGACGCTGTTGCAGCAGGGGGCGGGCATCGATGAAGTGGCCTGGGGCGTGGGCTATGCCGACCAGAGCGCATTCCGTCGTCTGTTCCTGCGCATTGTTGGAATGACGCCGGCCAACTATCGCCGGCTGGTCAACAACAAGCGGCGCGAGCGGCCGCTGTTGTCATCGGTGGCAGGCAGCCTGCGCGGGCTGCAACCGGCGCCCGGCATGCAGATGCCGCGCAGCGTGGCCTGATGCCTGCAGTAGGCGTCGCGCTTGCAACCTGGGCGCGACGCTTCGACCATGCAGGTAACGGATGATGGGGCAGGTGGGCTGATGTCGAGTGTGGGACCGGTGCCGATGCCGGTGGTGTTGATCCTGATGTGCGTGCTGCTGGCCATGGCGGTAGCACGCCTGTGGCCGCGTCGGAAAGACGGGATGGCAGTGCCTTCCGCGGCCAGCCTGGTTCTGGACATGTTGCTGATCGGCCTGCTGTGCGGACGCATCAGCTTCGTCGCCTTGAACTTCGCGCTTTACCGTGAGGCCCCGTGGAGCATCCTGCAGATCGCCGACGGTGGGTATCACCTTGCAGTCGTGCTGGCTGCGGGCCTGGCGTGGGGCACCTGGCGGCTGCGGCTCTGGCGCGCGTTGCGTGCGCCGGTGCTGGCGGGCGCACTGGTGGGCGTGGTGTCGTGGGTGGTGGGCAGCCACCTGCTGGCAGCCTGGCAGGAGCAGCGGATGCCGCTGCCGGCGGTGCAGGTGGCCGATCTGCAGGGGCGCGTGATCGACCTGCAGCAGTTCCGGGGCAAGCCACTGGTGCTGAATCTCTGGGCCAGCTGGTGTGGGCCCTGCCGGCGCGAGATGCCGGTGCTGGCATCCGCACAGCAGACCCACACCGACGTGCAGTTCGTGTTCCTCAACCAGGGGGAAACCCTGGACGAAGTGAAGGGTTTCATTGCATCCGAACAGCTCCGGCTGGGCAATGTGCTGCTGGACGATACCGCCTCGGCGTCAACCGTGCTGGGTGTGCAGGCCTATCCGTCGACGCTGTTCTTCGACGCCGAAGGTCGCCTGCGTGAACTGCACCTTGGCGAACTGACGGCCGCGGGTCTTGAACACAAACTGCGCCGGCTGCGGTAGCCTGCGCGGGCATCTCATTACGGAGTTCCCATGTTGTCGACTTCCCTGCGCATCGCTCCGGCGGTGCTGTTGCTGCCGGTCATGCTGGCATTGGCCGCCTGCAGCCAGGCCCAGACCCCGCCGGGCAAGACGGCGGCGGCGCCGGCCGCCGGCGCTCCGGCCACCGCGGCCAAGGGTGACCGTCCCGCAGTGCTGAAAGGCATCGAGAAGCACGGCTTCGAAGTCGTTGCCGAGTTTGATGCACCGGGTGGCCTGCGTGGCTTCGCCGGCGTGGTGGGGGGGCAGCAGCCCGCCGCCGCGTACGTGACCGCCGACGGCAAGCATGTGCTGGTGGGCAGCCTGTTCGATGCCGAAGGCAACGATGTGGCCGCCGAGGCGGTGGAGAAGCTGGTCGCTGCACCGATGTCGGCCAAGATGTGGACCAAGCTGGAAGCCAGCGCCTGGGTGCGTGACGGCAAGGCCGATGCACCGCGTGTGGTCTATACCTTCAGCGATGCCAACTGCCCGTACTGCCACAAGTTCTGGGAAGCGGCGCGTCCGTGGGTTGACGCCGGCAAGGTGCAGTTGCGCCACATCATGGTTGGCGTGATCCGCGAGGACAGCCCGGCCAAGGCCGCCGCCATCCTCGCCGCGCGTGATCCGAGCGCGGCGCTGCTGGAGAATGAGCACCAGTTCGACCGTGGCGGCATCAAGGCGCTACCGAGCATCAGCCGCGAGATCGCAGGCAAGCTTGATGCCAACCAGGTCCTGATGATCGAGATGGGCTTCCAGGGCACGCCGGGCATCCTGTTCCAGGATGCACAGGGGCAGGTGCAGCGTCGCGCGGGCCTGCCGCAGGGCGCCGACCTGCAGACGGTGCTGGGTCCGCGCTGATCGCCGCCAACGTCGTGATGTAACCGACAGGCCCGCATGGCAGCATGCGGGCCTGTTGCATTTCGGCGCTCCTGCGGCGGGCGGAGAGGGCAGCAGGGCTGCGCAGCAGCTGTTCGTCGTCACATCTGAATCGTGACTGACATCAAGCATCGCGCCTTGATTCCAATCAAGGTCAAAAACGACAGGCGGATTAGCCTGTTGACGCATGGAATACAGCGTCAACGCGCCATGGATGCCGCGCCAGACATGCCTTGAACCAGGGCGGTCGGCACAGCCATTCACGACACTCTCACTCCCCGATTGTTACCCAGACCGCTGCGGTCGCCACCTCTCTGGCAGCGCGGCCTTGATGGGCTCGACACCGGTGCGGGCAGGGCAGTGTCATCGTCCTGTTGCCTGCCGGATGCAGGCTGGCCGGTGTCGTCAACGCAGTATCCGCATTTCCAGCAACGGCGACGCGAGGCCAGGGCACTGTGCGCCTGTATCCGGCCAGCGCGCTGCGAATGTTTGTCCAGGGAGGATGCAATGCGCTTGGCGGTACTGAGTCTGGCCTGTTCGACCGCACTGGCGATCGCGCCAGCGTATGCGCAGCAGCATGGCCAGGAAGATGCGCAGGCGTTGCGGCAGGAAATCGCTGCCATGCGCCAGGCATTGGAAGGCATGCAGCAGCGCCTGGATCGGCTTGAGCAGCGCGAGGGCTCAGCGCCTGCCGCCGTGGCGCAGGCCCCGACCCCGGCAGCAACGGCGGGCGGCAGCGCCAGCATGCTGCACCCGACCCAGGTGCCGGGCGTGGCGCAACCGGTGCTGCCGCAGCGCGAATCGGTGGCCGATCCCTCAACGGCGGCGTCGCGTCCCGACAGCGCAGCCGGTCCGACCGACCCCGATCTGAAAGGCTTCTTCACCATTCCCGGCACCTATACGGTGATCCGCATCGGCGGCTACGCCAAGCTCGATGCGATTGCCGATTCGCGTGCGGCCGGTGACGAAGATCAGTTCATTCCGTCGTCGATGCCGGTGGGTGGCAGCCATCGCGATGTCTCCAACTTCAACATCCATGCCAAGCAGACCCGCTTCAGCTTCGAGGCGCGGCGCCCGACCACGCACGGCAACCTGCGTTTCTACCTGGAGAACGATTTCTTCGGCAGCAGTGAGGGGTATGAGTTCCGCCTGCGACACGCCTATGGGCAGCTTGGCAACACCTATGCCGGCTATGGCTATTCCAGCTTCATGGACCCGGACAGCCTGCCCGATACGCTTGACTTCGCCGGGCCGGGCGGCGCCGGATACCTGTTGGTGGCGGGCATCCACCACAGCTTTGCGATAGGCAAGGGCAACACCCTGACCGTCGCCGCTGAAGACCCGAAGACTGAACTCGCCGGCGCCAGCGATGCTCGCACGGCAGTCAACCGCCTGCCCGACGTGACGGTGACCGCGCGCCTGGAGCGCGACTGGGGCCACCTGCAGCTGGGCGCGGTGGCACGCAGCCTGGCCTACGACGGCGATGGCGAGCGCGACCGGCGCATGGCCGGTGGCCTGCAGCTGAGCGGCTCGGCGTCAGTGGGCGAGCGCGACCTGCTGCTGTTCGGCGTACTCGGCGGGCGCGGCCTCAGTCGCTACACCGCCGACCTGACCGGCTCCGGACTGGACGCAGTGGTCGGTGCCGATGGCCGCCTCGCCGCGTTGGACCTGCACGGCGGTTTCGTCGGCTACACCCATTACTGGTCCGCGCTGTGGCGCTCCAACCTGATCTTTGGCCAGCTGACCCTGGAGCGCAACGCCGCACTCGCCGCTGATGCATTCCGGCAGAGCCGCTACGGCGTGTTCAACCTGATCTGGAGCCCGGCGCCGTCCTGGACGATGGGCATGGAGCTGCTGTACGGCCGGCTGGAACAGCAGGGCGGCGCACGCGGCGACACGGTCCGGGTGCAGGGCAGCCTGCAATACAACTTCATCAAATAGACGCCAGCGGTCGTACGCCAGCGTAACCGTCCCCACGCCCGGTGCTGCCGGGCTCATGCCAGTACCGGAGATCGTCATGGCAGAAGCAAAGAAAATCGGGGTGGTCGGAGCCACCTTCCTCGTCGCCGGCAACATGATGGGCTCAGGCGTGTTCCTGTTGCCGTCCAGCCTGGCCAAGATCGGTACCGCCTCGATCTGGGGCTGGCTGATCACCACCGCCGGTGCGCTGCTGCTGGCCTTCGTGTTCGCCAAGCTGGGCAAGCTCGCACCCAAGGCGGGCGGTCCCTATGCCTACGCGCGTGACTGGTTCGGGCCGTACATGGGCTTCCAGACCAACACCATCTACTGGTTCGCCAACTGGATCGGCAACGTCGCCATTCCGATCGCGGCGGTGGGCTATTTCAGCTATTTCTTCCCGATCCTGTCCGAGCCGCTGGTGCGTTGCATCGCGGTGCTGGTGCTGGTGTGGGCGCTGAGCTTTGCCAACGTGATCGGCCCGGCCTTCGTCAGCCGCGTGCAGACGGTCACAACCAGCTTTGCGTTGGTGCCGATCCTGGGCATCGCCATTTTCGGCTGGTTCTTCTTCGATGCCGACATCTTCAAGGGCGCCTACAACGTGTCTGGCGAGTCGAACTTCGGTGCGATCTCGAGCGCCGCGGCACTGACCCTGTGGGCCTTCATCGGCGTCGAGTCTGCATCGGTGACTGCCGGTGTGGTCGAAAATCCGGAGAAGAACGTCGCCCGCGCGACGCTGGCCGGCGTGTTCCTGGCTGCCATCGCCTACATCGCCAGTTCGTCGGTGATCATGGGCATGGTGCCGAACGCGGAACTGCAGGTGTCCGACGCACCGTTCGCGCTGGCGGCGGCCAAGGCGGTCGGTGGCTGGGGCGGCGCGCTGGTCAGCCTGTGCGCCTTCATCGGTGCCGCCGGCTCGCTGGGTGGCTGGATCCTGCTGACCGCGCAGAGTGCCAAGGCAGCGTCGGATGACGGCCTGTTCCCGAGCATCTTCAGCAAGACCAACAAGGACGACGTGCCGGTCAAGGGCGTGCTGATCGTGGCGGTGCTGATGACCCTGGCGGTGCTGGTGACCTCCACCTCGGAAACCGCGTCGGCCCAGTTCGACGTGATCACGTCGGCGGCCGTGGTGCTGACCCTGCTGCCCTACATCTACTCGTGCGTGGCGTGCTACTTCGTGGTCGAGCGTTCGCACACCCTGGTCCACACCGGTGCGTTCTGGACGCTGACCAGCCTGACCGTCGTGTACTGCCTGTGGGCGATCTACGGCTCGTCGGGGACCATCGTGCAGTACGCCTTCCTGTTCGTGCTGTTCATCACCGTGTTCTATCCCTTCTTCAGCGAGGAGCGCCGCCAGCAGCGGCAGCGCGCCCGCGAGGCCTCGGCGATCAGCGCCGGCGCCCGGCATTCCTGAGTTCGACAAGGAGAATCAACGTGTACTTCAAGTCCCTGGACTACCCGGTCATTGTCATCGACAACGACTACGAGTCGCCGCGCATCGGTGGCATCCTGATCCGTGCGCTGGTGGAAGAGCTGCGCAGCAACGACCAGCGCGTGCTGTGCGGGCTGAACCTGGATGACGCCCGGGCCGGTGCCCGCACCTACGTGGCGGCCTCGGCGGTGCTGATCTCGATCGATGGCAGCGAAGAGGTGGATGGCGAGTTCCAGCGCCTGACCGCCTTCCTGCGCGAGCAGAGCGCACGCCGTGCCAATCTGCCGGTGTTCCTGTACGGTGAGCGCCGCACCATCGAGAAGGTGCCGAGCAAGCTGCTCAAGTACATCCACGGTTTCATCTTCCTGTTCGAAGACACCAAGAGCTTCATCTCGCGGCAGGTGATGCGCGCGGCCGAAGACTACATGAAGAACCTGCTGCCGCCGTTCTTCAAGGCGCTGATCCATCATGCGGCCGAGTCGAACTATTCCTGGCATACGCCGGGCCATGCAGGCGGCGTGGCATTCACCAAGTCGCCGGTCGGCCGCGCATTCCATCAGTTCTATGGCGAGAACACCCTGCGCAGCGATCTGTCGATCTCGGTGCCGGAGCTGGGCTCGCTGCTCGATCACACCGGCCCGATCAAGGATGCCGAGAACGAGGCGGCACGCAACTTCGGTGCCGACCACACCTTCTTCGTCACCAATGGCACCTCCACCGCCAACAAGATCGTCTGGCATGGCACGGTGGCCCGCGGCGACGTGGTGTTCGTTGACCGCAACTGCCACAAGTCGCTGCTGCACGCGCTGATCATGACGGGTGCGGTGCCGGTGTACTTCACGCCCAGTCGCAACGCGCACGGGATCATCGGCCCGATCAGCCTGGACCAGTTCACGCCGGAGTCGCTGCAGCAGCGCATCGCCGCCAACCCGCTGGCCAGCCAGGCGTACAAGGCCGGTTCCAAGCCGCGCATCGCGGTGGTCACCAACTCGACCTACGACGGCCTGTGCTACAACGCCGAGAAGATCGCTGACGAGATCGGCAGCGCAGTCGATTTCCTGCATTTCGACGAAGCCTGGTACGCCTACGCCGCGTTCCACCCGTTCTACGAGAACCACTACGGCATGGCCAAGGGCAAGCCGCGTGAGCAGGATGCGATCATTTTCACCACGCATTCCACCCACAAGCTGCTGGCGGCGTTCTCGCAGGCGTCGATGATCCACGTCCGCAACTCGGCGCAACGCAACCTTGATGCCGAGCGCTTCAATGAGTCGTTCATGATGCACACCTCGACCAGCCCGCACTACGGGGTGATTGCCGCCTGTGACGTGGCCTCGAAGATGATGGAAGGCGATGCCGGGCGCTCGCTGGTGCAGGAAATGCATGACGAGGCAATTGCCTTCCGCCGCGCGATGCTGCACGTCCGCGATGATCTCGGTCGCGACGACTGGTGGTTCAGCGTGTGGCAGCCAACCCAGGTCGAGCGCAGCCTGGACAAGGGCGATACGCCGGCACCGCTGGTGGCCAAGCGCGAGGAGTGGTACCTGCGGCCGGACGCGCACTGGCACGGCTTCGAGAACCTGGTTGACGACTATGTGTTGATCGATCCGATCAAGGTGACCCTGCTGACCCCGGGCCTGGCAATGGACGGCAGCATGGGCAGGCTGGGCATCCCGGCGGCGGTGCTGAGCAAGTTCCTGTGGGGCCGCGGCATCACCGTGGAAAAGACCAACCTGTACTCGGTGCTGTTCCTGTTCTCGATGGGCATCACCAAGGGCAAGTGGAGCACCCTGGTCACCGAGCTGATGGCGTTCAAGGAACTGTACGACCGCAATGCGCCGCTGAGCCAGGCACTGCCGACGCTGGCCGCCGATTATCCGAATGCCTACGCCGGCTGGGGCCTGCGTGACCTGTGCGACGCGCTGCATGCGTTCAACCAGGAATTTGCCGTGGCCAAGGTGATGCGCGAGATGTACGTGGACCTGCCGACGCCGGTGATGACCCCGGCCGATGCCTACAACCACCTGGTCAAGGGCGAGATCGAGCGGGTCGACATCGAGCAGATCAGTGGCCGCATCGCGGCGACCATGCTGGTGCCGTACCCGCCGGGCATCCCGACCATCATGCCGGGCGAGCGCTTCGGCGACAGCGACGAGCCGATCATCCAGTCGCTGCGCATCGCCCGCGAGCAGAACGCCCGTTTCCCGGGCTTCGAATCGGACGTGCACGGGCTCATCATCGAGCAGGAGGGTGATGCGGTCTCGTACGAGGTGGAGGTGCTGAAGGCCTGACCCGTAACGGTCGGCTCATCGGCGAACGATGGATACCGCGCGCGAGCAACGCATCCTGACGTTCTCGATCGGGGTCACCCTTGCGGTGAGCGCGGTCGGCTTCGGCGGTGGCCTGCTGGTGGGATCGCAGGCCATCCTGTTCGACGGCGTGTACAGCCTGGTCGACGTCGCCCTGACCCTGGTGTCGTTGTCGGTGCTGCGGCTGGTGGCGCGGGAACAAAGCCCGCGCTTTCAGTACGGCTACTGGCACCTGGAGCCGATGGTCGAAGCGCTGGGTGGTGTGATCCTGTCGCTGGCCTGCGTGTATGCGCTGGCCAACGCGGTGATCGGCCTGACCACGGGCGGGCACGAAGTGAAATTCGGGCCCGCGCTGTGGTGGGCGGCGCTGCTGAGTGCCAGCAACCTGGCGATGGCGGCGTTCGTTGCGCAGCGGGCGCGGCATCTGCGCTCCGCGCTGTTATGGCTGGATGTGCGTGGCTGGCTGCTGGGCGGGTTGATGAGCCTGGCAGTGGTGCTGGCCTTCGTGTTGGCGCTGGTCCTGCACGGTGGTGAGTGGCACCATTGGGTGCCGTACCTGGATTCGATCGTGCTGGCATTGATCAGCCTGGCGATGCTGCCGGTGCCGGCGCGCAGCGCGTGGAAGGCCATGCGCGAAGTGCTGCAGGTGGCGCCGGATGATCTGGACCGGCGCGTGCAGCAGGTGATGCAGGCGTTCGTGGCCGAGCGTGGCTATGCCGGTTTCACCAGCCATGTGGCGAAGATGGGGCGGATGCGCTTCATCGAGATCCATGTATTGGCTGACCCGATCACGCCGCTGGGGTCGGTAGGCGAAGTCGATGCGATGCGCGATGAGATCGCGGTGCGGCTGGATGCGCGGGGCAGTACTTTCTGGTTGACCATCGATTTCACCGCAGACCCGGCGTGGACGTGAGCCGGGAACGGTAGAGCCGAGCCCATGCTCGGCTGCCATTCGCGCTGAGCAGCCGAGCGTGGGCTCGGCTCTACACGTGGGCACGATCGTTGCGCATGGCGGACCGGACTGTTGCAGCGGCTCGGTTTGACCTCAACTCTGGTTGAGGTCGCAGACTGCCTCGCATCCCCCACGAGGCATGCGGCATGAACCTGTTGACCACCCCGGACCTCAGTCACGGCCTGCTGGAGCTGTTCAATCCTCCCGGCCTCTACGACCCTGCCGCCAATGGGTACTCACACGTGGCCGTGGTGCGGTTGCCGGCGCGGGTGATCCATATCGCCGGGCAGGGCGGTGAGGATGCCGATGGTCATCTCTCCCCCGGCTTCGGGGAACAGGTCGAGCAGGCACTGGACAACCTGCAGATCGCATTGCGTTCGGCGCAGGCCAGCCTGGCCGATGTCGCGCGGTTGCGCATCCTGGTGGTCGACCACGACGAGGACCGGCTGGGCATCATCGCCCGGCAGGTACGGCGGCGTTGGCCGAACGGCGCAGCGCCGACCTGCACCCTGATTCCTGTGCCACGGCTGGCGCTGGACGGCATGCTGTTCGAGATCGAGGCGGAGGCCTACGCCGCCTAGCGCAGGTAGTACTCCACCGGCACCACCAGTTCCTGCGGTGCCTTCATTTCCATGGGAATGGGCGGCAGCGGCTGCGCGCGGCGGAACGTCTGCAGTGCGGCGTCGTCGAGCATCGGTTGGCCGCTGGACTGCTCCAGCCGCAGGGCCTGCAGGCGTCCCTCGCGATCGATGCTGGCCCTGACCCAGGCCGTTCCCTGCTGCCGGCGCGAGCGCGCGACGGCGGGGTAGTAGCGATAACGCTCCAGCCGCGCCATCAGGCGGGCTTCCCAATGGTCGCTGGCGGCGCCGGCCTGGAAGTCCGCCGGTGGTGCGTCGGGAGCGGGCGGCGCGGCCGTGATCGATGCCGGTGCGGGACTTGCATCGGTCACGGCCGCAGGCGGGGCGACCGGCAGGGCTTGCCGGCCAGGGCCACCGAGCTCGCTGGCGGCCACCTCGCCCTCGCGCGCGGCTGTGGGCTTTGGCGGAGGGGGCGACTTCGCCGGTTGCGACGCGCGCGCCTGCTGCGCCTGGCTGGGGGTGTCGGCCTGGCGCTCTTCGACCGGCTGGGGAGGCGTAGCCGGTGCCAGCAGGCGCAGGCTGATGCGCACATCCTGCTCAGGCGGCGGCAGCAACGGTGGCGCGGCCATCCAGTGCACCAACAGCAGCAAGGGCAACAGGTGCAGGCCGATGCTGATGGCAATCGCCTGCCAGTGTTGGCCGCGTTCACTCATCGCCCGGCACCCACAGCAGATCGGCGTCGGCCGCATCGACGCCTTCGTCGGGTGACGCAAGCGCGATCACCAGTGCCGGTACCTCCGGTGGCAGGTAGCCCGGCACGCCGGTGCCGCGCAGTACATGCCAGCGGCCGGCCACCAGCAGCGCGGGTGCAGGGGCTGCGGTCAGTGCCTGTGCCATGCGGGTGTCGCGGGCCTGTTGCACGGCCAGCATCCCTTCCAGCATCGGTGCGGCGTCTGCGTGCTGGGCCAGCACCACGGCCGACAGGCGTTGCCGGGCGGTGGGCATCGGAAACCGCACCGACGTGTTGGAGGCAAGCAACGCATTGACCTCGGCACGCGACAGGTTGCCGCCGAACAGGGGGATGCCGGCGGCGGTGGCGTCCTGTACCAGCCCGCCATAGGTGGCCCACGGCCAGCGTGTATCCCAGCCCAGCAGCGCCTGCAGGCGCGCACCATCGGCGTGGTTGCCCTTGGCCAGCCAGCGCTGCACCCGCTGCAGGCGCGGTTGGCGTTCACTGGCGATCATCTCCATCACCAGCGCGCCTTGTGGACGCTGCCGTTGCAGCGCGTGCAGCAGCCAGCGCTGGGCGGCGTGGTCACCGGCCAGGTCGTGGCGTTCGCCCAGCAGCAGCCGCGGGGCGTTCGCTGCACGCTTCACGAACGCGGCTTCGTCCAGGCGCTGCCCGCTGGCCAGGTCGATCACCGTGCCGGGCATCGGCTGCGCGCTGGCGATTGCGGCCAGTGCGAGCAGGCACAGCGGCAGCCAGCGACGGCTAGAACGCCACATTGACGCCCATCGAGACGGTGCGGCCACGGCCGTTGCCGCGGTCCAGGATCGGGCTGAAGATGCTGTCGATCGAGGCATTGTTGTCATAGGCCTTGTTCTGCAGGTTTTCGATGTTCAGCCACAGCGTGGTGTTGGGCTGGGGCTTGAAGCTGGCGTAGAAGTCGAGCAGTACACCGGTACCGCCGGTCCTGCGGGTCTGGAAGAAGTCGTAGCCTTCTTCGGTGGGCCCGGAGTATTCGGCGCGCAGGCCGGCCTGCACGCGCTTCTGCCACCAGCGGCCGCCGACATCCAACGTCCAGAAGCGGTCGGGCAGGGCGGTGATGTCTTCCAGGTTGACGAATTCGATGGCAGGCGCACTGGTGCGCGAGCGGGTCCAGCTCAGCGTGGCGTGGTAGTGCGCGCTGGCGTAGTGCGCTTCCAGCTCGATACCGCGCATGCGCACCACGCCGGGGTGGTTCATCCAGCGCGTGGTGGTGCTGAAGTCGTCCACGTCCAGGGCATCGGTCCAGGTAGTGAGCTGCTGATCGCTGTCGATCGGTACCACGAAAGGCCCCACCTCCGGCGGGTGCACGATCAGCAGGTACTGCGGCTTGATGTAGTCGCGGATGCGGTTGTCGAAGCGGGTGACGCGCAGCTGCGCGAGGTCACCGTCGGTCAGCAGCGAGGAGGCGCTGAGGTTGGCGCCGAACTGCAGGTTGCGCGAGCGCTCACGGCGCAGGAACGGGTTGGCACCCACGCCGTCGGCATCGCTCATGCCTTCCAGAGGGATCTTCTCGAAGAACATCTCCTGCACGCGCGGCGGGCGGGAAGTACGCGAGGCTTCGGCGAACAGTTGCAGCCAGTCGGTGGCCTGCCACGATACCGCCAGGCTGGGGCTGAGTGCGCGCTGGGTACGGCGCACGTCGATGCCGCCGCCGTTGATCTCGGCGCACTGGCCAGGCACATCCGAGCACACCGGGACGTGGCCGCGGATGCCATAGCGATCCTGGCGCAGGCCTGCAGTCAGCGCGTAGATGTCGTACTGCAGTTCCAGCGTGCTGAACACGCTGTCCAGCTGGCTGCGGCCCTGGGGGTTGGCGCCGCGCAGGATGGGGGTGTCGGCCACGTAGACGTCCGACTGGTGCTTGATGCCGGTGTTCCAGCGTGCCTGCAGTGCACCGATATCGAAGCGGCTCGTGTTGTCGAGCGTCCAGCTGCTCAGGCTGCTGTGGGTGCGGCGGCCGATGTAGCTGGAATCCTCCACGGGTGGATAGAACAGCCGGGTCTTGTTGCCGGCGAAGGTCGCGCGCAGGTCGATCCACGGCGTGTAGGGCGTGTAGTGGTAGCTGGCGCGCTGGTTGCGTGCGGAAATCTGCCACGGGTAGTTGTGGTAGAAGTCGTTTTCGTATCGCATGTGGCTCAGGTCCAGCCGATGCTGGTCACTGGGCTGCAGGCGTGCTTTCAACAGCCAGCTGCTGGGCTGCTGGCTGCCGGGGTCGGCATTGTTCTTCTGCCCGCGTGCCGTGGCGTACTCGCCGCTGCGACTGCTGCTGGCAGCGGCCAGCAGGCCGAACTGGCGGTCACCGCCGTCCTCGCTGTGGCGCCATGCGCCGGCGAAGGTGCGGCCGCTGCCATAGCCGTTGCTGCCATGGCGATAGCCCGCACGCAGGCCCCAGTCACGGCCTTCGCCGAGCAGGTCGTCGATGTCCAGCGTGCGGAAATTGGCACTGCCGGCCAGCGTGCCGGCACCATCACCACCGGCGACCGCACCGCGTTGCACGTCCACACCGGCCAGCAGGAAAGGGTCGACGTAGGCGAACGGACCGCCGGAGCCATGGCCCGCGTTGTTGCGGAAGGTCTGGGTGACACCATCGATCATGGTGTTGACCCGCCCGGCGCCGGTCATGCCGCGGATGTTGACCTGCAGGCCGGGCTGGCTGCGCGAGTGGAAACTGTGGGTGCCGGGCATCGAACGCAGCAGGCTGTTGCCGTCCTGGCGTTCGGCCATCGCCACGCGCTCGCTGCCGACGGCGGGCGCAAAGCCATCGCGGGCCGCCGGGACATACTGGCTGGCGCCTGCACCGGGGGAATGGCCGTGTGCGATATCGCCCTGTACGCGCAGCGGGCCGGTTCGACGGCTGCCATCGGAGGGGGCGGCCGGCGCCGGTTCCAGGGTGGCGCGGCGCGCGTCGATGAAACGGGGGCGCAGGCCGCTACCGGCCAGCAGGCGCGACAGGGCCTGCGCGTCGTCGAACCGTCCGCGTAGTGCCGGCGCCGTCTGGCCGCCTGGCAATGCCGCGCCGATCACCAGATCGACACCGGTCAGCCGGCTGTAGGCATCCAGCGCGCTGGCCAGCGGTTGCGCAGGAAGATCGAAGTGGCGGGAGGCGGCCTGCGCGTGTGCGCTGGCAGGTAACAACGGAAGCGGACCGGCGCAGGCCAGTGACAGGGCGAGGACAAGGGGACGGTGAAACAGCATCGGGAGCTCCAGGGGCTGACGCAGCGCGTCGTCATCCTGGGTAGACGCAGTGGCAGGGCCGATGTCAGGGTGCATCGCGATGTTCCCTGCGTGGCGGCAGCCACACCTGCACGCCCGCGCCCAGGCGCAGCACGCGTACATGCAGCTGCGTGGCCAGCTGGTCGCGGCTGCGCGCCGCACCGTCTGCACTGCCGAGCAGGGTGACCGGCTGCTGGCGCAGGTGTGCGCCGATGATCCAGGTGTGGCCGCCATGCCAGCGATCCAGGCCCTGGGTGACCTCGGCCAAGGGCGTGGAGACCCAATGCAGGCGACGCTCGCGCCAGGCCAGGGCACTGTGGCTGGCGGCCAGGCCGATGATCGGTGCCTGTCCATCGAAGCGCAGCTGCTGCCCTTCGATGGCCTGCTCACTGCGGGTGCCGCTGTCCACACGGACGCGATGCTCGGTGACGGTGACCACGCTGTCGTTGTCCTGCACGGCAAGGTCGAAGGCCGTGCCGAGCGCGGTGACCATGCCGTGCGTCGTATGCACCTGGAACGGATGCTGCGCATCGGCGGCTACCTTGAACCAGGCTTGGCCGTGCTGCAGCTGCAGCTGGCGGCGCTGTGCATCGATGCGGACATGGACTTCGCTTCCGGGTGACAGCAGCACGTGCGAGCCATCCGGCAGTACTTCTTCACGGATCTCGCCTGTCGCCGTGCGCATCACCTGCGCGGCCGGTGGTGCGGCCTGGCGGGTATACAGGCCCAAGGCGCAAAGCAGCAGCACGGCAGTGCCGGCGTCGCGCAGGTGCCGGCGCTGCCGCTTGCGCTGATGCCGCTGCAGGCTGGGCGTGGCATCACCGGCCTGCCAGAGCGCCTGCAGGTGCTGGTACTGCGCGGCGTGGCGGCAATCGGCGTAGTACCACTGGTTGAAGGCACGCTCGTCGCGGCCGCCGTCGTGGCCGTCCAGCCACCAGCGCGCGGCCTCGCGCGCGATCGCCTCCGGGCTCATGCGCCGGGTACCTGCTGCAGCGCCACCAGCGCACGCAGCAGATGGCCGTGCGCGGTCTGCCGGCTGATGCCGAGCCGGCGGCCGATCTCGGCCAGTGCCATCTGCTCCACCCGGGCCAGCAGGAATACCTGGCGCGAGCGCGGTGGCAGCGCGGCGATGATCGCGTCGAGATGGCGCAGCTGTTCGGCGTCCAGCAGGTGCTGCTCCGGCAGCGGTGCAGGGTCGGCGAGGGCGTGCAGTTGGGCGTCATCCAGCGCTTCCTCACGACGGCGCTGGCGTTGCCGGTAGTGATCGGCGATCAGATTGTGGGCGACGCGGTACAGGTAGGCGCGGCCGTTGCTCAGCAGGCCGCTGGCGGCGACCTTGATGACACGCAGCCAGGTTTCCTGGACGACGTCATCGGCGTCGCTGCGTTGCGGGAGTTTACGGCGGACATGGGCGTGCAGCGGCCGGTAATGGGCCGCGCACAGCTGCGCGACATCCGTCGGTTCGACAGGCGTGGACACGGGGCGGGCGACAACTGGGAAAGGGAACAGCCCGCGGCGGCAAGGGCAGCGGCTGCACCTTACAGCAAAAGAGAATCATTTGCATCTATCGATGGGCGTGACACGCCTGCCCGGGACGGGAGATCAGCGCGGGCGATAATCGCAGTGGATCTGCAGGGCTTCGGTGGGGTTGTGATGCAGCTTGAAGCCGCAGCGCTGCAGGCTGCGCTTCACCCGCGCGACCGCTTCGGCATGGCGGGCGACGCGACGATCCTGCCAGCGTGGCGGGGTGAATACGCCCACGGGCAGCAGCCGTAGCCGCTTGCCGTGCAGTACCAGCGAGACATCGATATGACGGCCATCGATGTCGTGGCCGTTGGCGCCGAAGATGGCATCGACCTCATCATGGCGTTGCGGATAGCAGGCCCGGAACAACGCGATACCGAGCCAACGCACGCCACGACGGGAGCTGCCGAGCCGGCTGTGGCTGGGTTCGAAGCCGCGCGTGAGCAGCAGTCGCAGCCCGGCAGGCAGCATTGCCTGCGCATCGAGCAGGCGTTGCAGTACCTCTTCTTCCAGCTGGATATGGGTGGAGGGCCAGCGCGGGGCGACCAGCAGCCCGTGGTGGCTGCCGCGTTGCAGGGTCAGCATGCGTGAAGCTTCGCACGCGGGCGAACAGCCGTGGTAGTGCCGGCCGCTGGCCGGCCAGATTCGGGTGCCGGCCAGCGGCCGGCACTACCGTGACGATCGTCAGATGTCGCGGTACTGGATCTGCGAAGCCAGTACGCGCAGGCCGTCGGCATTGCTGGACAGGATGCGCTCTTCGCCGACACCTTTCTGCCGTTTCAGCTGGAAGCCCTGTTCGGCAGGCAGCTGCGCGGCGATGGTGTCCATGCGTTGCATGGCATCGGGGCCGCTGCAGTCGAAGTGGCCCCAGTGGGCGCCATCGCGGTGGATCTGCAATCGGTAGTTCATTGCGGTGTCTCCGGCAGCTCCTGCAGCCAATGGTCGAACATCGCGGTGGCCGCCGCTGCCAGCGGTGCACCGTAACGGCGTGCCTGGGCGCGAAGATCGTTCGGATCGATGCCGGCCTGCGCCAGCTCCAGGGTGTGGCCGATCAGCCAGCGTTCGAACTGGCGGGCATCCAGTTCCGGGTGGCATTGCAGGGCCAACGCATGGCTGCCCATGGCGAAGGCCTGGTGGCGGCAGGCCGGCGTGCTGGCCAGGCGACGTGCACCGGCCGGGAGTTCGAACGCCTCGCCATGCCAATGCAGTACCGGAATGCCCTGCAGGGACTGCAGCGGAGAACGCTGGCCTTCATCAGTCAGCAGCAGTGGCGCAAAGCCGATCTCCTTGCCACCACTGGCGGCGACGTCGGCACCGAGTGCGCGCGCCATCAGCTGCGCGCCGAGGCAGATGCCCAGCGTGGGCCGTTGCTGCTGCAGCCGACGTTGCAACAACGCGATGCTGTCGTTGAGGAAGGGATAGCGATCAACATCGTTGACGCTGACCGGGCCGCCCAGCACGACCAGCAGGTCGGCGGTTTCGGCGGAGTCGAGCGCGTCGATACCGGCCTGCAGCACCTGCAGCTGCCAGCCCTGTGCCGACAGCAGTGGCTGCAGGGTGCCGAGGTCTTCAAAGGCGACGTGTTGCAGGACGACCGCGTGCTTCATGCGGAGGCTCCATTGCTGGGCCAGTAGAAACTGTCCGGGGTGGCGCGTGCGCCGAAGATGGCCTGCCCGACGCGGACCACGGTGGCACCTTCCTCGATCGCCACTTCGAAGTCTCCGGACATGCCCATCGACAACTGCGAAAGGTCGATGACGGGAGGTGCAGTGCGCTGCAGCTGGTCGCGCAGTTCGCGCAGGCGCACGAAGCAGGCACGCACGCGCTCGACCTCCGGGGTGAAGATGGCCAGCGTCATCAGGCCGCGCACGCGCAGGCGATCGAACGCTGGAAGCTGCTGCACAAAGGCCTCGACGGCAGCGGGTTCCAAGCCGTACTTGCTGGGTTCGGCGGAGGTGTTGACCTGCACGAACACATCCAGCGTGCGGTCTTCCAGCTGCAGGCGCTGCTGCAGTGCTTCGGCCACGCGCAGGCTGTCCAGCGCCTGGAACTCGCTGGCGAAGCGCGCCACGTAGCGCGCCTTGTTGGTCTGCAGATGCCCGATCACCGACCAGTGCACGCCAAGATCGGCCATCGTCTCGGCCTTGCGTTGCGCCTCCTGCACCTTGTTCTCGCCCAGCTCGCGGCAACCGGCGGCCACCGCCATGCGGATGCGGGCGTCATCGACGGTCTTGCTGACCGGCAGCAGGCGCACGCTGGCCGGGTCACGGCCGACGCGGGCGCAGGCATCGGCGATGCGTTGGCGCACCGTGACCAGGTTGGCGGCGATCTGTTCAACGGACTGGGCGACGGGCCAGTCGGCAGCGGCAAGGGGCATGCGGGCACCTCCAATGCAGGGTGGCCAGGGTGGGATACACTGGCACAGGACAAGAGATATTTTGGCATAGGACAAAATGAAAATCACCGGGCACAGCGCCGAGTCGATCTTCGACAGCATCCGCGACGGCATCGGCAAGGGCCGCCTGCCGGCCGGTAGCGTGCTGCCGCCGGTGCGTGAACTGGCCGAGCAGCTGGGCGTGAACCGCAACACCGTGGCTGCTGCCTACAAGCGCCTGGATGCGGCGGGACTGGCCAGCACGGCGGGCCGCCGCGGCACGGTGGTGCGTGGCCTGCCGCCGCCGCTGGCGCGCGAGGGCAGCACCCCGGGGCTGGCGCTGCAGGACCTGGCCGGTGGCAACCCGGATCCGCGCCTGCTGCCGAACCTGCGCCTGACCCCGGCGGCGCCGCGGCTGTATGGCGTGGGTACGGTCGACACGAGGTTGCAGGTGCTGGCACGCGCCTCGCTGGATGCGGATTGCCCCGAGGGATATGCGCTGGAGCTGACCCATGGCGCCGTCGATGGCATCGAGCGCCTGCTGGCGGCGTGGCTGCTGCCGGGTGATCGCATCGCGGTGGAGGATCCATGCTTCCTCGGCAGCCTCAATGTGCTCAATGCGTCGGGTCATGCGCCGTTGCCGGTGGCGGTGGATGCCCAGGGCATGCAGGTCGAATCGCTGCGGCAGGCGCTGGAGGCTGGTGCACGTGCGGTGCTGCTCACCCCCCGGGCGCACAATCCGACCGGGGCCAGCCTGGATGCGAAGCGGGCGCGGGCGTTGCGGCAGTTGCTGGCGGCGTACCCGCAGGTAGCAGTGCTGATCGACGATCACTATGCGCTGCTCTCGCAGCAGGCCTATCACTCGGTACTGCCGCTGGATGGGCGGCGCTGGGCGCTGCTGCGTTCGTTGTCCAAACCGCTCGGCCCCGACCTGCGGCTGGCCTGGCTGGCCTGCGATGAAGAAACCGCGATGCGGTTGCGGCTGCGATTGGCATCCGGTATCGGCTGGGTCAGTCACCTGCTGCAGGACGCGGCAACCTCGGTGCTGGCGTCGTCAACGCAGCGGGCAAAGATCGCCTCGGCAGGCGAGCGTTACCAGCAGCGCCTGCAGTCGCTGCAGGAACTGCTGCGCGCGCGTGGCGTGCCGACGCCGCTGCCGATGGAGGGATTGAACCTGTGGCTGCCGTTGCCGGGCGACAGCCATCCGCAGGTGCTGGCGCTGGCCGCGCGCGGATGGCATGTGCGCGCTGGCGAGGTGTTCGCGGTGGCGGCGCCGGCACATGGCCTGCGCATCACCTGCGCGGCGCTGGGCGCGGCGCAACTGCGGCCGCTGGCTGACGACCTGGCGGCGGTGTGCGGTCTGTAGCGTCGAGCGATGCTCGACGTTGCTTCGCCTTTGTAGAGCCGAGCCATGCTCGGCTGCTGTTGGTAGAAGCAGTCGAGCATGGCTCGACGCTACAGAAGCAGATCAGGGCGCGGCGTTGGCGCCCGGGCGCACGTAGTGGGACTGGCCGCTGTCATCGACGAACATCAGTTCCGGCTTGCCCTGCCATGAGGTGAGCATGGCGCCGGTGTTGTTCTGGTGCTTGACCATCAGGCTGGCACCACGGTCCGGGTTGGCCACCACCTTGAACACTTCCGTGGTGCCATTGGCATCGTCCAGGGTCAGCACGGCTTCACCGCCGCGATCGCTGGTGCCATATCCCCCGCGTTCGGAGCCATCCGGGCCGAGCAGGATCAGGCCGGACAGGGCGGTAGCGCGCGGCCCCTGGATACGGCCCCGGCTGAGGGGGTCGGGCACCGGCGCGCCTAGGATCACCCGGGGTTGGCCCGTGCCATCGTGGATGATCAGCCCGCGCGCTTCGATGATGCGCTGTGGCGATTGGCTGCGATGCAGGCTCCAGGCGGTCCAGCCGGAAACCAGCAGGGCGAGTGTGGAGACCACCAGCGTGGTCAGCAGCAGTGCGCGCGGCATCGTGTCGTCCTTCCTTGGATGCAGCGACGATAGCGGATGCGGGCGACCGATGGCCAGTTCATTGTGTGACGCTGTGTATCGTCAATGGAAATCGCGGCTGTGGCTGCGCAACCCCTGCAACAGTTCATCCAGGCAGTGCATGCGCTGCACGATGACATGCTGCACGCCATCGACGCGTTCCAGGCGGCCGTCGATCTGCATCAGCCGGGTATCGACCAGGACCCGGTGCTGGCGATCGGCCAGGTGCCGCCAGACCACGGCATTGACCATGCCGGTCTCGTCTTCAAGGGTGAGGAAGGTAACGCCACTGGCGGTCTGCGGGCGCTGGCGCATGCGGACCAGGCCGGCGATGCGCACGCGACGGCCATGGCCGTGGCCCGCAAGCTGCGCGGCATCCAGGCAGCCGCGGCTGCGCAGCTGCGTGCGCAGGAACGAGATCGGGTGGCGGCCGAGGGTGGTGCCGATGCTGCGGTAATCGGCCTGCATGTCCTCCCAGGCGCTGGGCAGGGGCAGCGGCACACGTGCTTCAGCGGTGGCGCGGGCCTGGTCGAACAGCGGCAGCCGGTTCTCCACGCCGGAGATATCCCAGCGTGCACGATGGCGATGGCCGCTGAGCCCGCGCAGCGCACCGGCATCGGCCAGCAGGCCCTGCTGGCGGCGATCCAGGGCGGTGCGCTGGCACAGGTCGCCCACATCGTCGAACGGGCGCCGTGCACGTTCGCGCATGATGGCCTGTACAGCCGCTTCATTGCAGCCGTCGACCAGGCGCAGGCCGAGCCGGATCGCGGCCGCGCCCCTGCTGAAATCCAGCGTGCAGTCCCAGTCGCTGTGGCGCACGTCCACGGGAAGCACGCGGATGCCATGCCGGCGCGCGTCCTGCAGCAGCTGGTCGGGGCTGTAGAAACCCAGCGGCTGGCTGTTGATCAGGCTGGCGGTGAACGCGGCCGGATGGTGGCATTTCAGCCAGCAGCTGTTATAGGTCAGCAGGGCGAAGCTGGCGGCGTGGCTTTCCGGGAAACCGTAATCACCGAACCCTTTGATCTGCTCGAACAGGTGCTCACCGTATTCGCGGCTGAAGCCGTTTTTCAACATGCCTGCCAGCAGTTTTTCACGATGCGGTTCCAAGCCGCCACGGCGTTTCCAGGCCGCCATCGAACGGCGCAGGGCATCGGCCTGGCCAGGCGTGTAACCGGCTGCTTCGACCGCCAGCTGCATCACCTGTTCCTGGAACAATGGCACGCCCAGCGTGCGTGCGAACACGCGTTCCAGCTGCGGTGGGTAAAGCGGGTTGTCCGGGTCGTTCAACGCGTCCGGTCCCTGTTCGCGCAGGATCCGGCGCCGCTCCAGATAGGGGTGCACCATGTCGCCCTGGATCGGGCCAGGGCGCACGATTGCCACCTCGATCACCAGGTCATAGAACGTGCGTGGCTGCATGCGCGGCAGCATCGCCATCTGTGCGCGCGATTCGATCTGGAACACGCCGATGGTGTCGGCGGCGCAGATCATGTCGAAGGTCTTTGCATCCTTGGGCGGGATCGCATCCATGCGTCCTTCATGCAGGCCATGCTGTTTCAGCATGGCCAGGCACTTGCGGATGGCGGTAAGCATGCCCAGCGCCAGGCAGTCGACCTTCATCAGGCCGGTGGCATCCAGATCGTCCTTGTCCCATTGGATGACGGTGCGGTCGGCCATCGCCGCGTTTTCCACCGGCACCAGGGTCGACAGGGGATGTTCGGAAATCACGAAACCGCCGGGGTGCTGCGACAGGTGGCGCGGGAAGTCGATCAGCTCGGCGGTCAGCGCCAGCAGGCGCCGCATCAAGGGCGTGTCCGGATCGAAACCGCGCTCGCGCAGGGTTTCCGGCAATGGGATGTTGCCGCCCCAGTGGTCCATCGCCGCGCCCAATTCGTTGACCTGGTCCATCGGCAGGCCAAGTGCACGCGCCACGTCGCGGATCGCGCTGCGGCCACGGTAGCTGATTGCCACCGCGGTCAGTGCGGCGCGCTCGCGGCCATAGCGCTTGAACACGTACTGCAGCACTTCCTCGCGGCGCTCGTGCTCGAAATCGATGTCGATATCCGGTGGCTCGTCGCGCTCGGCGGAGATGAAGCGCTCGAACAGCAGGTTGCTGCGTGCCGGGTCGATCTCGGTCACGCCCAGCACGAAGCACACCGCGGAGTTGGCCGCCGAGCCGCGGCCCTGGCAGAGGATGTCCTGGCTGCGCGCGAAGCGCACGATGTCCTGCACGGTGAGGAAGTACGAGGCGTAGTTCTTCTGCTTGATCAACGCCAGTTCGTGTTCGATCTGCTCGCGTTGTTTCGGTTCGATGCCGCCTTTCCAGCGCCAGGGGATGCCACGCTCGACCAGCACGCGCAGCCAGCTGTCCGGGTCATGCCCCTCGGGCACCAGCTCGCGTGGGTAGGTGTACTGCAGCTGTTCCAGGGTGAAGTGGCAGCGCTCGGCGATGCGCAGGGTCTCGGCCAGCAATTCGGGTGGATACAGTTGGGCCAGCGCGGTGCGCGGACGCAGATGGCGCTCGCCGTTGGGAAACAGGCGCCAGCCAGCCTCGGCCACGCTGCAGCGGTGGCGGATCGCGGTCAGGGTGTCCTGCAGGGCGCGGCGGCGGCGCACGTGCATGTGCACGTCGCCACTGGCGACCAGCGGCAGGCGGTGGCGTTGGCCGAAGGCCTGCAGCTGCTGCAGGCGGCGTGCGTCGTCGTGTTCGTGGTGCAGCTCCACCGCCAACCACAGCCGATCATTGAAGCCGGCGCGCAGCAGTTCCAGGTCGGTGGCGGCCGGTTGCCGGTCCAGCCACAGGCACAGCAGGCCGTCGGGCAGGCCGAGCAGATCCTCGCGCAGGCAGCGGTACTCGCCCTTGGCTGCGCGCCGCCGGCAGGTGGTGATCAACTGGCAGAGCCCGGCATAGGCGGCCTGGTCGGTGCACAGCAGGGCCAGCTTCGGGCCGTCCTCGACCTGGAATTCGGCGCCGACGATCAGCGCCACGCCATGCGCCTTCGCCGCCTGCCAAGCGCGCACGATGCCGGCCAGCGAGCATTCGTCGGTGATCGCCAGTGCCCGGTAACCCTGGCCAGCGGCGCGCGCGAACAGTTCTTCGGCGATCGAAGCACCGCGCTGGAAACTGAAGGCCGACAGGCAGTGCAGTTCGGCGTAGCCGGGCAGTTCGCTGTGCATGGCGGCTCAGCCGAACCAGCCGTGCAGCATCCACGGCGCATGCGGATCGTTGCGCTCACGGAAGGCCCAGCCGCGCTGGCCGTGTGCGGTTTCCACCACGTAGTAGTCGCGGCGTGCGTCGGCCTGGTCCCACCAGCCCGATTCGATCCGCTCCGGCCCGGCGACGATGCGCAGGCGCGGGTCACGCAACGGTTGTGGGGTGTCCAGCAACCAGCCGGGGCGCAGTGGCCAGTACGACGGGGGCTTGGCCGGTGGCTGGGTGCCACTGGCGCGTTCGGGGCGATGGTCGGCCTGCACCGCCAGCGGCTGCACGGCGTCATCACCCAGCCGCGCACGCAGGCGCTCGCGCAGCTGGTTCCAGGGCATCGCCTGCGCCGGCCGGGTATCGAACAGGTCGCGCGCGGCGGGCACGAACGGTGGCAGCTGCTCGGCCTGCAGTCGCAGTGCGCGGCTGCCGGCCGGCAGGGCGAACGCTTCCATGCGGTTGCGTGCGATCTCGAACAGCAGCGCAGGATCGCGTTCGGGGGCCAGCAGGCCGATGGTCAGCACGCTGGCCGGCAGCAGGTCGTGCTCGAAATGCAGGTCGAAGCGCTGCACGCCGCCATCGCGCGAACACAGGAAGGCGGCCAGGTCCAGCAGCAGGCGGCGCAGCGGGAACAGCAGGGCCTGGCTGGATTCGATCTCGTATTCGAATTCGATGCGCGCATCGAAACGGTCCGGTGGCTGGTAGTAGCGCAGCGGCGCGGTGGGCAGGCCGCGCAGTGCATCCAGCTGCTGCAGTACCTCCGGGGCGAAGCGCCGGGCCAGGCTGTCACGCGGCAGCTCGAGCACCGCACCCAGCGTGCGCAGGCCGGAACGGCCGAGCACGGTCACCGCGTCGCTGGGCAGGCCGCAGCGCGGCAAGGGTAGCTGCGCCAGTGCCGCTGGCAGCTGCTGCGCATCGATGCCGAGGCCGTCGTGGACGTTGGCCAGCACGCGCGCGGCATGTGCCGTGGGGGCGGCCACCAGGCGGTGGCGGAAACCGAGTTCATGCAGTTCGTTGCGCAGGCGCTTTTCGATCGTCAGCCAGTCACCGAACAGGGCACGGCTGGCGCCGATTTCCAGCACCAGTGCATGCGGGAAATCGAGGCTGACCTGCGAGCTGTAGGCGTAGGCCCAGCTGGCCAGCAGCTGCCGGGTGTGCTGTTCCGCGTCAGGGTCGTAGTCGTGCAGGTGCATGTCCTGCACCAGCACCTGCGCAGCCGACAGCAGCATGCCCGGGCGCAGCCCTGCTGCGCGCGCGGCCGGGCTGACCGCACGCAGCACGCGGCGCTGCGCTGGGCCCTGCAGCAGCACCAGTGGCCGCTGGGGGTCCGGCTGCAGGCGCAGCACGCTGTCCAGCGCCAGCTGCGGCAACAACAGGCAGGCCCAGTGCATGGCGCGGCCTCAGTGGGTGATGGCCAGTGGCAACGGCTGCGCGGGTGGCAGGCCGCCACGGCACTTCAGCACCCTTACCTGGCCGTGGTCGAGCTGCAGGCGCAGGCTGGCCGGGGAGGGGTTGCGCGCTGCCTGCGCCTCGCGGAACACGAAGCCCAGGCACTGGCCGCTGTCGGCGGCGACCTGCAGCCGGCGCAGGGCGCGATCGTCGGCCTGGTGCGGCCAGCACAGCACCGCCGCGCAGGCCGCAGAGCGCAGGCATTGTTCGGCCGCCCACAGCGCCTGCTTCGGCGCAGCATGGATGATCTGCAGCTGGGCCAGATCCAGCCCGGCCGCGGCCCAGGCCGGGGCATGCGGGCGATAGGGTGGGGCGACCAGCACGATCGGGCGGTCGCGCTGGCTCAGCCTGGCCAGCGCCGGCCAGACCAGTGCCAGTTCGCCAACGCCCGGCGCCGCCTGCAGCACCTCGCACAGCCCGCTGGCCGGCCAGCCGCCGCCGGGCAGGCGTGCGTCCAGCGACGGGTGGCCGCTGGCCAGGTGGTCACTGGCCGGCCCCTGGCGGGCCGGGCCGCGCCACAACTGGCGGCCGTCCAGCAGCCGGTCGAGGGCGACGACGGCGCCCATCAGCCGGTCCTCCAAGGGAGGCGCCGGGCGGGCTGGAAGCGGCAGGAACGGGCGGAAACGACAGGCATGGAGCGAGTATCGGCGGGCTGGTATCAGGGGCTGAGACCAGACATGCTACTCGCCTTGTGAGTAGAATTACTAATGAAATTGGCGGGCCGGGTTTCAGGTTGCTGAAGTGGGAAAGGAGTGCCGACCCAGGTCGGCACCCACAGGGCCCGGTTACGGGCGGACCGGCAGCGCGACCGGGCGCAGCGGCGCGGCATCGCCGCCGCGGATCTTCAGCGGGCCGCCGATGAAGGCGAACTCGTAGACCTTGTCGCGGGCCAGTTCATCCAGCGCCACCAGTTCGATGATCGGCGCGCCCTGCTGGGCCAGCAGGTAGGTGTGCAGCGGCACGTAGTCGTCGGCCACCTCCGAGGGGAAGGTCTCGAAGCTCAGGTTGTCGGCGCCGACGATCATCGCGCCGCTGTCCTCAACCAGGAAGCGCGCCGCGTCCAGGCCCATGCCCGGCGGGTTGGTCATGTAGGCCTTGGGCTGTTCGAACAGGCGCATGCGGCCGGTGCGGATCAGCACCACGTCGCCCTGCTGCAGCTTCACCCGCTGGCGTGCCAGCGCATCCTTCAGGTCCTGGCGGGTGACGCGGTAGCTGTCCGGAAGCATGTCCACGCCCTTGGCGGCGGCCACGTCGATCAGTACGCCACGCGCGATCAGCGGCGGGAATTTCTCGATGCCGGTGACATTCCAGCCACGATCGCCGAGATGCTTGTCGGCCTCGAAGCCGTTCCAGATCTTTCCGTGGATGCCAAAGTGGTTCAGCGCATCGATGTGGGTGCCGGTGTGGCTGTACATCGAGAACGCGGTGCCGGTGTAGCTGCGGGTGAGGTTCATGGTCTCGCCCACGCCCATCGGGTCGTCCATCACCGTGCCGCGCGGGGTGTGGGTCATCCAGAACTGGTAGTGCGGGTCGCCGGCGTCCTGCCAGCTGGGCATGCCGACGTAGTAGTCGGTGGCCAGGTCATAGGCCTTGCCGCCGCTGACCCGCGACAGGATCGCCGCACGCGAGGCTTCGGTGATCAGGTTGAGCCGGCCGATCTCGTCCTTCGGCCCCCAGGGGCTGGTGCCGACCTGCTGGCCGGAGGGAACGCGTTCGTGCGCGGACACGGTGGTGGACGCCGCGGTGCCGGCCAGCAGCAGGGCCAGCGCGCTGGCCAGGATACGTGGGGTCATGGGGGAATCTCCTTGCAGGGTGGGGGAGGGTGCGGCTCAGGCCGCGACCAGGGGCGCCAGGGCCTGGCGCAGTTGCGGCAGCGGCAGGGTCTGCAGGCGCAGGCCGTTGCCGCCGATCACGGTGGGAATGGAGCGGATGCCGAGGGCAGCGGCGTCGGCACGATCGGCCTGCACGTGCTGGCGTACTGCGTCGCTGCGCATGTGGTCAGCGAAGGCACCACGGGGATGGCCCAGTGATTCGGCGATATCCAGCAGCACTTCGGCGTCGCCGATGTTGCGGTGCTGGTGCAGGTGCGCCCATTGCACCGCGTCGAACATTGCGCCATGGGCATCATTGCCGCCGATCAACCCTGCGGCCTGGCAGGCCAGTGCGCCGAGCCAGCCGGAGGGATATTCGAAGTCCTGTGCGCGCATGCCTTCGATATCGATGCGCGCGCTGTCTTCATGCGCGGCGCAGTCGGTCCAGTGGCGCAGGATGATCGCCTTGGCGCGCTCCATCGAGCCGAACACCTCGACCATCTGCGCGCGCGAGTCCTGCAGCACGAAGCTGCGATGGCGCACCTGGATGCCGAGTTCGGCCGAGACCTGCTGCAGGCGCGGGGCCAGCACGAAGCACCAGCCGCAGACCACGTCGTGGAAGAAGTCGACCACCGGCGCGGCGGTGGCGGGGGAAGGAACGGGAGACATCTGCCTGCCATCGGTGAGAGGGGAGGCGGCAGATTAGGCAGCGCGGCGGGGCCGAAACAGCGCGCCGTGGGCAGCTCAGTTTTCGCTGGCGGTTACGAATCCAGGCCGGCGCAGCGGGGCAGCTCGGCGTGCAGGAAATCGATGAAGGCACGCACCTTGGGTTGCAGGTGGCGCGACGTGGGATAGACCGCATGCACGAAGCGTGGCGGATAGCGGTGGTCGGGCAGCACCTGTTGGAGTTCGCCACGGGCCAGCGCTGGTGCCGCCAGGAACGAGGGCAGGGCGCCGATGCCCATGCCGGCCACCAGCAGGTCGCGCAGCAGCAGGCTGTTGTTGACGGTGACGCGTGCCGGCAGGGTGATGGTCACCTGCCCATCCGGGCCGAGCAGCGGCCAGCTGCCGGGGGAGTCGGACAGGCTGTAGGCCAGTACGCTGTGCGCCTGCAGATCGTCCACCGCCTGCGGTGCTGGATGCTGCCGCAGGTAGGACGGGGCAGCGCACAGCACCTGTTGCAGCGAGGCAAGCCGGCGCGCCACCAGTCGCGAGTCGTCCAGCTCGGCACGCAGCCGCAACGACACATCGAAACCCTCACCGACCGCATCGAGCAGGCGATCTTCCATCACCAGGTCCAGCGACAGCTGTGGATGCTGTTGCAGGAAGCGTGGCAGCAGCGGCGACAGCGTGCTCAGTGCGAACGACTGCGGTGCATTGACACGCAGGCGCCCGGCCACCTCGCCACGCTGTTCGGCGATGCCACGTTCCAATGCGTCCAATTCGTCGAGCAGGCGGCAGCATTCGCGGTAATAGGCGTGGCCGGTCTCGGTCAGGCTCATGCGCCGCGTGGTCCGCTGCAGCAGCACCACGCCCAGGTGCGTTTCCAGCGTGCGCAACTGCTTGCTCAGCCCGGCCGGCGACATGCCCAGGTCTTCGGCAGCGCGGGCCAGCCCGCCGCGTTCGACGATGCGGCGGAAGGCGCGCATCAGGTTGAAGGAATCCATGCCGGTACCGGGCGCGATGAGGGCGCCATTGTAGATCCACGCCATCCGTGGGTGGGGGAAACGCGGTGTCGGCCAAAGGGGGGATATCCACCGAGACGGGGCGGGTTGCGCCGTTTGTTCAAGCGCGCAACCGTCGTGCCGCGCCAGCATGCAGGCCCCTCACGTTCCGGGTTGCCCATGAAACACTGGATCCTCCGCCTGTATGCCCCGTTGTTCCTGCTCGGTTTCGTTGCCGCCGCCGTCGTCTGGGTCGGCCACCTCCATGGCGATCCGCTATGGCTGCTGGCCTTGCTGGCGGTCGCCATCGCAGTTTCGTTCGCTGCCGAACGTGCCTGGCCGTATGACCCCGCGTTCAACCACGACCACGGCGACAGTCTGCGTGACACCCTGCATGCACTGGTCAACGAAAGCCTGAACCTGCTGTCGATCGCTGCGGTGCCGCTGCTGGCAGCGCTCCTTCCGTGGCAGCTGTGGCCGCTGCAGTGGCCGTTCGTTCTGCAGGTACTGCTGGCCATCGTCTGCGCCGACCTTGGCATTACCCTGGTGCACTACGCCAGCCATCGCGTCGGCTGGCTGTGGCGGTTGCACGCGGTGCATCACAGCGTCACCCGCATGTACGGCTTCAACGGCTTGATGAAGCATCCGTTGCACCAGGCGGCCGAAGCAGTGGGCGGCGTACTGCCGCTGCTGCTGTTGGGCCTGCCGATGCCGGTGGCTGCGGTGCTGGCCTTCGCCATTGCCATCCAGCTGCTGCTGCAGCACTCCAACGTGGACATGCGCCCGGGCCTGCTGGGCCGGGTGATGGCGTGGGCACCGCTGCACCGCTTCCACCACATGCGTTACGGCACCGCTGGCGACGTCAACTTCGGCCTGTTCCTGACCGTCTGGGATCACCTGCTGGGGACCGCCTTCGATGCGCCGGGCTATCGGCTGCAGCAGCGCGACCTCGGCATCGGCAGCCAACCGGACTATCCGCGCGATTATCCGGGACAGCTGCTGGCGCCGTTCCGCGAACTGCCGCACGGCGAGGTGCCGGAGCTGCCGGAAGGTCTGCGCAGGCGCGGATGATGGGCCGTTTCAGGCCGCTTGAAGCTGCAGGCCCTGCAGCTGCGCGGCACCGATACCGAACATGCGGCGCAGGCTGCGCGACAGATGGGCCAGATCGGCGAATCCAGCGGCATGCGCACTGTCGGTCAGGGTGTGCCCGCGCAGATGATGCATGAGTGCGCGGCGCAGCCGCTGCCACAGCACCCAGCCGCGCAGGGTCACCGCCAGATCAGACTGGAAACGCCGGTGCAGCTGGCTGGTCGACAGGTGCGCCGCCCCGGCGATATCGGCGGCCGGCACCGGGCCGGGCAGGTGCTGGGCGATACGGGCCAATGCCGCCTGCACGCGGCGGTCCAGCGGTTGCGGGCGGCTCAGCCGTGGCAGCCAGCCGTGCAGTTCCAGCGCGTTGCCCGGCAGTGCGTGCAGGTATTGCTGGATCTGTGCGGGATTGGCATGCGTCGGCTCAAGAAACACCGTGCAGCCTGCTTCTGGCGCTAACAGGATCGCGTGCGGCTGGAATGATGGCAGCCACAGCCGCTGGCCTTGCTGCTGCACGCCATCGACCTCGACCTGCCAGGCTGCGCCGTCGCTGAGCAGCAGTTGATGGGCGTAGTGCGCGTGCGCGGCGCTGTCACCGGCATGACCCTGCAGCACGGCCACGTGAGCATCCAGCAGCAACGTGCCATTCCAGGGCAGGGCGGGGGAGGACATTGAGGGATTGTAGATCCACGCCATGCGTGGATGAATCTCAATCGAAATCGATTATTTCGACAGACGGATTGCACGGCGTCAACGCAACCGGCCCTACCCCGCCAACCCACAGGAAGCCCGCTTTTGCTTCGGCTGTTGCTTCTGAGGTTGCCTACCGCGGGTGCCGGGCGCTGCCCGGCCGTGCGCCCCCTCAGCGCCCGTTCGGATCCGGCCGGTGATGCACGTATTCAACCACGGTGCCATCGGGATGCACCGCGTTGAACGCCGCCCCGGTCGGGACTACCTGCAGCGGGAAGATGATCTCGGCGCCGGCGGCGACCAGTTTGTCGTGATAGGGCCGAACATCATCGACCAGCAGTGTCCCCGTGGTAGAGGTGAACGGGGCCAGTGCCGCCTGGCTGCCTTCGATCAGCAGGAAGGCGCCGACCATCGCCAGGCGCAGCCCGGCTTCCGGGAACGGGAACCCCGCATCGGCTACCACGCCCTGCAACTGCTCGTAGAACGCCACGCTGCGCTCCAGCTCGCCCGGGGCCACGAACACCCGGATCAGCACGCGCGGCGCGCGCTGGCTGGAGGTGTCACAGCGGTCGCGCCAGTGATGATCGAAGTCGCGATGTACGGTCATGGGCTCGATTCGTGGCCAGGGATCTCCATTATCAGCAGCCTCGCGCGGCGCGCTGATGACCGCCAGTGATGGCCTGATAACCATTGGCCGGGTTGCCTCTGTGACTTAGGTCCTGTTGACAGGTGTGAACGCCCTCGCACAATCTTCACAGGATTGGGTCGCCCTGCGCGGCCCGGGCAGGCAGGTTGTCACGCCGGGAGGAGGGTCCCGCGCGCAGACCGGCCCGTCCATCGGCCTGCGGGGCGTTGCCTGGCAACCCCTGCGCGGCATGAACGCTGCACCCTTCGGCGGCACTTTCCCTGGACCGATTGCCTTGGCAACGGAATTACGCCTGCCGATGAAAACGTTTACAAAACCGCTTGCACTGTCTCTGGCCCTGTCTGCCGCACTGGCCGCTCCGGCCTGGGCCGACCCGGCCGCGTTCACTGTGCTGACCCTGGAACAGGCGCCCCACGCCGAGGCGATGCCGGCGCTGGCCGCGCAACTGAAGAGCCTGAAGGTGGACGCGGTGAGCGTGCGCCAGGTGCAGCGCGGCATCGGCCAGGTCGATCCGCTGCAGGTGCTGGCCGATGGCCTGGGCTACGAGTACCGCTTCATTGCCGCCGGCAAGGACGATGGCCAGACCCAGCGCGGCCAGGCTGTTCTGACCCGGCTGCCGATCGCCGCTGAATCCGGCCCCGACCAGCCGGGCCTGAACTACCTGCGCCTGGACGATGGCCGCCACACTGTGGCGGTCTATACCGATGCCGGTGCAGGTGCGGCGCAGCTGCCGGCGCTGGTCACCCGTTCGCGGCTGGGTGCACCGGCGGTGCTGCTCGGCGCGGTGGCCGGTGAATCGGCCAAGGCCGCAGGCTTCGATCCGGCGCGTGTGGCGCTGGAAGCCGATGCCAGCTATTTCAGCGACGGCTTCCAAGCCGCCAGCAGCGCGCCGTTCAAGGTGGAAGGCAGCACGCTGCGTGCCACCCTGCTGACCCTGGCCTATGCCGCCGACAAGCACGGCGACACGCCGTGGATGGACACCACGCTCAACGCCGATGCGCGCGCTGCGCTGCTGCTGAAGGCGATGACCGAGGATGAGAAGTTCCAGATGCTGCACAGCTACTTCGGGCTGGGCAAGGACGGCGGCCCGCTGCCGGAAGGTGCGGTCGGTTCGGCCGGCTTCGTGCCGGGCGTACCGCGGCTGGGCATCCCGTCGCAGCAGTCGGCCGATGCCGGTGTCGGCGTGACCAATCCGGGGGGCATCCGCCCGGGCGACTTCGCCACGGCGATGCCATCGGGCCCGTCCACCGCATCGAGCTGGAACCGCGAAGTTGCCTTCGCCGGTGGCGCCACGATGGGCCGCGAGGCGTGGCAGCAGCGCTTCAATATCCTGCTGTCGGGCAGCGTCAACCTGCAGCGTGACCCGCGCAACGGCCGCAACTTCGAGTACGCCGGCGAAGACCCGCTGCTGGCCGGCTCGATGGTTGGCGCGCTGATCCAGGGCGTGCAGAGCCAGCACGTGATCTCCTCGATGAAGCACTTCGCGCTGAACGACATGGAGACCCGTCGCAACTTCCACGACGTGCGCATCGGCGAACAGGCCATGCACGAGTCGGACCTGTTGGCCTTCGAGATCGCGCTGGATGCCGGTCGCCCGGGCGTGGCGATGTGCTCGTACAACAAGATCAACGGCACCTACGGCTGCGAGAACGGCTACCTGATGAACCAGGTGCTGAAGCAGGAATGGAAGTTCCCCGGTTTCGTGATGTCCGACTGGGGTGGCGTGCACAGTGGCTCGAAGGCTGCGCTGGCCGGCCTGGACCAGCAGTCGGCCGGTGAGGTGTTCGACGCGGCGGTGTTCTTCGATGAACCGCTGCGCCTGGCCGTGCATGGCGGCGTGGTGCCGCAGGCGCGCCTGAACGACATGGTGGCGCGCATCCTGCGCACGATGTTCCTGCATGGCAACTTCGACAACCCGCCGCAGCACCAGAAGGTGGATGCCGAGGCCGGCTTCGCCGTTGCCCAGCGTACGGTGGAGGAGGGCAGCGTGCTGCTGCGCAATGAGGGCAACCTGTTGCCGCTGGCCGACAGCGTGAAGCGCATCGTCATCATCGGCGGCCATGCCGACAAGGGCGTGATCGGTGGCGGTGGTTCATCGATGGTGGGCGTGACCGCCAAGGGCACCAACGCGGTGCCCGGCGTGATGCCGACCACCTGGCCGGGCCCGGTGATCTTCCATCCGTCCTCGCCGCTGGAATCGCTGCGTGCGGCGCGCCCGGACGCGACTATCACGTATGTGGATGGCACCAACGCCGCTGCTGCGGCCAAGGCGGCCGCGCAGGCGGATGTGGCCATCGTGTTTGCCACGCAGTGGGCTGCCGAATCGGTGGACCTGCCGGACATGCAGCTGCCGGACAACCAGGATGCCCTGATCTCGGCAGTGGCCAAGGCCAACCCGAAGACCGTGCTGGTGCTGGAAACCAACGGCCCGGTGCGCACACCGTGGCTGGCGCAGGTGCCGGCGATGCTGCAGGCCTGGTACCCGGGCATCCGCGGTGGCGAAGGCATTGCCGCACTGCTGACCGGCCAGGTCAATCCGTCCGGCCGCCTGCCGGTGACCTGGGTGACGGACGAATCGCAGCTGCCGCGCCCGCACATCGACGGCCTCGGCTTCAAGCCGGCCAAGCCGTTCGGTGATGTGTTCGATTTCGATATCGAAGGCGCCAACGTCGGCTACAAGTGGATGGCGGCCAAGGGCCTGACCCCGACCTTCGCCTTTGGCCATGGCCTGTCCTACACCTCGTTCGCCTATGACAACCTGAAGGTGAGCGTGGAAGGTTCGCGCCTGGTCGCCAGCGTCGACATCCGCAACACCGGCAAGCGCGCCGGTGCCGACGTGGCCCAGCTGTACCTGAAGCTGCCGGCCGGCAGCACCACGCCGATCCGCCTGATCGGCTATGACAAGGTGACCCTGCAGCCGGGCGAACAGCGCCGCATCCGCATCGAGGCCGAGCCGAAGACGCTGGCCCACTACGATGCACAGGCGCGCCAGTGGAAGATCGACGGTGGCACCTACCAGGTGCAGCTGTCGCGCAACGCCGCCGAACCGCTGCAGACGGTGGACGTGCAGCTGGTGGAGCAGGTGCTGCGCTGAGGCTTGAAGGCACGGCCCGCAAGGGCCGTGCCTGAAAAAGGGGACGGAGGGGATTAAGTCGTTTATGCATAAACGACTTAATCCCCTCCGTCCCCTTTTCATATGGCGAACCACCCGCGCAGGAAATCGATCAGCTGCCGCACCTTCGGCGAGGGCTGCGTGCTGTGCGGGTAGACCGCGTACACGCTCTGCTGCGGGAAGCGGTGCTGGCGCAGCACCGGGCGCAGGCGGTCCTGGGCCAGGTCGTCCTCGATCAGCCAGCTTGGCAGCACGGTGACCCCGGCGCCGGCCACGGCGAAGGCGCGCAGGCTGCTGGCACCATCCACGCGCACCACTGCATTGCCCGGATTGGTGGCAAACAAGGCGTCGCTGCCGTCGGGCGCGACCACCGGCACGTCCGCCAGGCGCGGGTAACCCAGGCGGGGCAGGGTGCCCAGTTGCACGGGGTCATTGGCCGCATCGGCAGAGGGCAGGCGTGCCAGCAGGGACGGAGCCGCCACCGCGCACAGCGGGTGCCGTTCCAGTTCACTGGCATGCAGGCCCGAATCGGGCAGACGGCCGAGACGGATCGCCAGGTCGAAGCGCTCGGGAATCAGGTCTGCCGGCGCGGGAGACGTGGACAGATGCAGCTGCAGGGCCGGATGCCGCGCACGGAAGGCTTCCAGTGCGGGAATCAGGCGAAGCTGCGCGTACTCCGGGGTGGTGGTCAGGCGCAGCACACCCTGCAGCTGGTGCTGGTCGCGCCGCGCGGCATCGATTGCCGCCTGCGCGGCATCCAGCGCCTGTACGCAGTGCTGCAGGAACTGTTCGCCAGCGTCGGTCAGGGCCAGGTGGCGGGTACTGCGCAGCAGCAGGGTCACGCCCAGCTCCTGCTCCAGCCGCTTCAGGTTGAAGCTGACCACCGCACGGCTCAGGCCGAGCCGATCGGCCGCTGCGGTCAGGCTGCCGGCCTCGACCACGGCACGGAAGATATCGAAGCGATCGAGGCTGACCATGGCGATTCATTGTCAAAACAGATTTGACAGTGTTGCAGGTGTTGTCGTGTTTTTCCAACAAAGCCCGGACGGCATGCTGGACGCTTCCTTGCTGGAGCGCCGCCGATGCCGTCCCCCCGCCTGCGCCATGAGGCGATCTTCCTGCTGGTGTTCGCCCTGGATCTGGTCAACATGTTCATCGCCACGGTGGCCTATCCGGCACTGGCAGCGGAACTGCACGCTGATGTCGGTACCCTGGCCTGGGTGGGCACCGCCTACATGCTGGGCCTGAGCGTGGTGATTCCGCTGGCGCCCTGGTTGGCCGCGCGCTGTGGTGAGCGTCGCCTGCTGCTGGTGGCGTTGCTGTTGTTCGCGGTTGCCGCTGTGCTGGCCGGCGCCGCACCGGGTATCGGCTGGCTGCTGGGCTGGCGCCTGCTGCAGGGGCTGGCCGGTGGCCTGCTGATTCCGGTGGCACAGGCGGCAGCGTACCGACAGTGCACGCCGGACCAGCGTGGCGCGCTGACCCGCCGCATCCTGCTGGTGGCGCTGCTGGTGCCCGCACTGGCGCCGGCGCTGGGCGGGTTGCTGGTGCAGTGGTTGTCCTGGCGCGGCGTGCTCTGGGCCAGCCTGCCGTTGGCGGTGGTGGCGATCAGCCTGGTGCTGGCCTGGATGCCGGCCGATGGCGCGCGCACTGCGCCGCGCCTGCAGGCCTATGCGCTGTCCACCGCGATGCTGGCGCTGGGCGCGCTGCTGCTGGCGTTGACCTGGCTGGGTGAACCCGGCCATCGGGCCGCCGGTGCCGTACTGCTGTTGATCGCAATGCTGTTGGCGGCGGCCCACCTGCGGCATGCACGGCAGCAGGCGCAGCCCCTGCTGCGCTGGTCGCTGCTGTCCCATCGGGGCCTGCGCCTGGCGATGCTGGTCTATCTGGCAGTGCCCGGTGTGTTCATCGGCAGCCAGCTGGTCAGTACCCTGCAGCTGCACCAGGCCGGTTACAGCGCGGCACGCATCGGCGCGTTGATGCTGCCCTGGGCGCTGGCCTCGGCCATTGCGATCACGGCCAGCAAGCGCCTGCTGGCGCGCTTCGGCCCGGCCACGGTACTGCGTACGGGCATGCTCCTGCAGGCCAGCGGCCTGCTGTTGATGGCGCTGCTGCCGCAGCCGGCCTTCGCGTTGGCCGGGCTGCTGTTCGCGCTGATGGGCGCCGGCGGCAGCCTGTGCAGCAGCACCGCGCAGACGCTGGCCTTCCATGGGGTCGAGGGCGAAGCATTGGGCGATGCCAGCGCACTCTGGAACCTCAACCGCCAGCTCAGCTTCTGCCTGGGCACCGCGGCCATCGCGCTGCTGCTGGCATTGGCCATGCAATGGCTGCCGGCCCACGCCACCGGCATGGCGCTGGGTCTGGCCGCGGTACTGACCCTGCTGCCGATGGCGCTGCTGCGCCGGCCGCAGTTGCTCACCCTTTCGCAACCGGAGAACATCTGATGGATACCACCGCAGAACATGAAATCCACCACCTGCACGACAAGCTGCAGGCCTGGTTCCGTGCCGATGTCGGCGCCGATGCGCTGGAGGATCTGATGGCGCACTTCAGCGCGGACTTCAGCATGGTCGGCATCGCGGGTCGCCGATTGGATCGGCAAGCCGTGCAGGCGTTGTTCGCGGGCGGTCACGGCGCGCGCCCCGGGCTGCGGATTTCCATCGACGCCGTGCACGCGGTGGAAGCGCCTTCACCGCTGGCGGTGCTGCGCTATCGCGAAGGGCATTCGCTCGATGGCGGCACGCCTGCATGGCGGGAGTCACTGGCGGTGCTGCGGCAGGAAACCGGGCGCTGGCGCTGGCTGGCCTTGCATGAAGTGCCGGTAGCCTGACCGGTAGTGCCGGCCGCTGGCCGGCAACCGCGTAACGCGCCGCAGGATCATGAAGTTGCCGGCCAGCGGCCGGCACTACCGGTCGCCGGCGAGCGCAGCGGCAACGCAGGCACATGTGCCATCAGTCCTGCCTGCATCCACCGCAGAATGCAAAGCCCGCACACACTTCATGGCTCGGGGCAGGAGTAGGCTTGGAGCTTTCCTGCCGGGAGGGGTTGTCCATGCGTGTGCGTGCCGTCGCTGTAGCCATTGCCCTTTGCCTGTCCAGCGCCGTGCTGGCCGCCGATACCCCGCCGATGACCCCGGACATCAGCGGCAAGTCCTTCGTTGCCCCCGATGTCGGTCGTGACTACGACAAGCGCGTGGTGATGGTGCCGATGCGTGATGGCACCAAGCTGTATACGGTGATCGTGGTGCCCAAGGGTGCCCGCAATGCCCCGATCCTGCTGACCCGCACCCCCTACGATGCCGCCGGCCGCGCCAACCGCAGTGACTCGCCGCGCATGCGCGACCTGCTGCCACAGGGCGACGAGGTGTTCGTCGACGGCGGCTACATCCGCGTGTTCCAGGACATCCGTGGCAAGTACGGCTCCGAAGGCGATTACGTGATGACCCGGCCGCTGCGCGGGCCGTTGAACAACACCAGGGTGGATCACTCCACCGATGCCTGGGACACCATCGACTGGCTGGTGAAGAACGTGCCGGAGAGTAACGGCAAGGTCGGCATGCTCGGCTCGTCGTACGAGGGTTTCACCGTGGTGATGGCGCTGACCGACCCGCACCCGGCACTGAAGGTGGCCGCGCCGCAGAGCCCGATGGTCGATGGCTGGATGGGTGACGACTGGCTCAACTACGGTGCGTTCCGCCAGGTCAACTTCAACTATTTCGCAATGCAGACCGAGAAGCGCGGCAAGGGCACGCCGCTGCCCAGCCTCGGCTATGACGACTACAGCACCTTCCTGCGCCTCGGTTCGGCCGGTGACTACGCGCGTTTCACCGGCGTGGACCAGCTGACCTGGTGGAAGAAGCTGGTCGAGCACCCGGCCTATGATGGCTTCTGGCAGGGCCAGGCGCTGGACGCGGTGATGGCCAAGACACCGTTGAAGGTGCCGACCATGTGGCTGCAGGGCCTGTGGGACCAGGAAGACATGTGGGGTGCCAACCACGCCTACCAGGCGATGGAAGGGCGCGACAGCGGCAACAACCGCAACTACCTGGTGATGGGCCCGTGGCGGCACAGCCAGGTGAACTACGGCGGCAGCGAGCTGGGTGCGCTGAAGTTCGATGGCGATACCGCGCTGCAGTTCCGTCGCGATGTGCTCAAGCCGTTCTTCGACCAGTACCTGGTGGATGGCGCGCCGAAGGCCGATACGCCGCCGGTGCTGATCTACAACACCGGCGAGAACCACTGGGAGCGCCTGAAGGGTTGGCCGCGCAGCTGCGACAAGGGCTGTGCCGCCAGCAGCAAGCCGCTGTACCTGCGCGCTGGCGGCAAGCTGGCGTTCCAGGCACCGGCGGCGGGCGAGGGGGACTTCGAGGAATACGTGTCCGACCCGGCCAAGCCGGTACCGTTCGTGCCGCGCCCGGTCCGCTTCGGCGACCGCGACATGTGGACCACCTGGCTGGTCAAGGACCAGCGATTCGTTGATGGCCGCCCGGACGTGCTGACCTTCATCACCGAACCGCTGACCGCGCCGCTGCGCATTGGCGGCGCGCCGGTGGTGCACCTGCAGGCTTCGACCAGTGGCACCGACAGCGACTGGGTGGTGAAGCTGATCGACGTGTATCCGGACCAGGAAGCGTCGACGCCTGAGATGGGTGGCTACGAGCTGCCGGTGTCGCTGGCGATCTTCCGTGGCCGTTACCGCGAAAGCTTCAGCGATCCGAAGCCGCTGGCCGCCAACCAGGTGCTGCCGTACCGCTTCGACCTGCCCAACGCCAACCACACCTTCCAGAAGGGCCATCGGGTGATGGTGCAGGTGCAGTCCAGCCTGTTCCCCCTGTATGACCGCAATCCGCAGACCTACGTGCCGAACATCTACCTGGCCAAGCCGGGCGATTACCAGAAGGCCACGCAGCGGGTCTGGCACAGCGCAGCGCAGGCCAGTTACATCGATCTGCCGGTGTATTGAGGTTGATGAGGTACGCCGGGTGCGCGATGCCCGGCGGCGGTAGTGCCGGCCGCTGGCCGGCATCGGCGACGGTGCAGGACCGTGTCGACCCAGGTCGACACCTGCCAGGGCTGAGCCATGGCATGTCGAATCAGGCGGCTTTGGTAGTGCCGGCCGCAGGCCGGCATCCGCGACGGCGCGAGAGCATGTCGACCAAGGTCGACACCTACCGGGGCTGAGTCATGGCATGTCGAATCAGGCGGCTTTGGTAGTGCCGGCCGCTGACCGGCTACCGCGACGATGCAGGAGCGTGTGGACCAAGGTCGACACCTGCCAGGGCTGAGCCATGGCATGTCGAATCAGGCGGCTTTGGTAGTGCCGGCCGCTGGCCGGCATCCGCGACGGCGCGAGAGCGTGTCGACCAAGGTCGACACCTACCGGGGCTGGCCATGACATGTCGAATCAGGCGGCTTTGGTAGTGCCGGCCGCTGGGCGGCATCCGCGACGGTGCAGGAGCGTGTGGACCAAGGTCGACACCTACCGGGGCTGAGTCATGGCATGTCGAATCAGGCGGCTTTGGTAGTGCCGGCCGCTGGCCGGCTACCGCGACGATGCAGGAGCGTGTGGACCAAGGTCGACACCTACCGGGGCTGAGTCATGGCATGTCGAATCAGGCGGCTTTGGTAGTGCCGGCCGCTGGCCGGCATCCGCGACGGTGCAGGAGCGTGTCGACCAAGGTCGACACCTACCGGAGCGGGGATCCTCACCCCACCTTCGAGGGGCCCGTACGCCAGCGGCTGGGGACCAGGCCGAAGCGCTTGCGGAACGCGGCGGCGAAGTTGCTGGGGTGGCGGTAGCCGCTGGCGGCGGCGGCCTGCTCAACCGTCCATCCGTTTTCGCGCAGGCCCTGTTCGGCATGGCGCATGCGCTGTTCATGCAGGTAGTCGAACACCGAACTTCCATACTGCTGGGCAAAATGGCGGCGCAATGAGCTGGGGCTCATGCAGGCCAGCCGGGCCAGCTCGACCAGGCTGTGTGCATGGCTGGGGTCGTCATGCAGGTAACTGCGTACCCGTTCCAAGCGCTCGCGCTGGCCGGCACGCAGCGTGCGCACCGGGTCGGTCTGCAGATCCTCGGCCTGCAGGCCGAGGGCCAGCAGCTGCAATGCCACGCCTTCGCGCCACAGCGCGTCGATGCCGTCCTGCCACGGGCTGTCGAACAACTGGCCCAGCACCGGCAGCATGGCGTGGGGAATGGCCCAGTGGCGGCATTCCAGGTGCGTGCCAAGCGCTTTTTCCAGCTGTGGCATCTGCAAAACATCCGCGTCGATGCCACCCGGCACGATCACGCTGACCCCGCGCAGGCGCGTTTCGCCGGGGTGCGCGCCGGTCATCTCGATCTGGTTGCGATGGTGGGCGGTCATCGCGGTGCCGGCACGCAGGGTGAAACTTCCGCGTCGCGGGATACGCACGTCGACCTGGCCCTGCAGCATCACGCGGATGGCGAGCCCGGGCCGCTGTTGCGCGGTCGCCACATAGGGGAACCGGTTATGCACGTCGGAGGCGATCAGGCTCATGCCACCGCGCATGAACTGTTCGTTGACTTCGCCGCGGCCGGCCCACTGGTCGTCGCGCAGGTGTTCCGGATCAGCGCGGTAATCGAAGCCGTGGCGTTGGCCGAAGCGGCGGTAATCGGCAAAGGTGAAGTATCGGGACATCGCTCGGCACGTACAGGAGGGGAGGCGCTGGCACCATGGCCCATGTGCTGCCCCGCGTAGCGGGCAGCCTGGAAGGCCGGAAAACGCCAGGTTGGAAAAAATGTGTCGAAGAAACTGGAAACGTTTCCCATTGTCGCTGCGAATCATTCGCAGGGGATTTGAATACGGTCAAACCGATTGGTCATTACGGCCAAGTTGAACGGGGTGCCGGACATACGCCAGCGTTTTGCCGCTATATCCGTACTTGATTCCCTACATGAACTTCGGTTGAGGTTTCATTGCTGGAACGATCATCCGCGGACAGGCTGTTGGTCTGCTCGTCACAGCGGCCGGCGTAAGGTGATGGATTGGCGGCCGCGCGCCGCATCGCTCCCCCCACCGATGGAGAATGCAGATGATTGATTACCAGCTGACCGGCAAGACCGCGATCGTGACCGGCGGCGTGTCGGGCATCGGCTTGGCCGTGGCACAGACGCTGGCCGCATCCGGTGCCCGTATTTCGGTCTGGGACCTCAAGCAGGATGCGGTGGATGCCACCGTGGCGCAGTTGCGCAGCACCGGCGCACAGGCCATCGGCATCGCGCTGGACGTCACCGACGATGCAGCGGTGGAGGCGGCGGTGCGGCGCACGGTCAAGGAACTTGACGGCCTGCATGTGGCGGTCAACAACGCCGGTATCGGCGGGCCGGCGGCCAGCAGCGGCGACTATCCGATCGAGGGCTGGCAGCGGGTCATCGACGTCAACCTCACCAGTGTGTTCCTGTGCCAGCGTGCGCAGATCCAGGCAATGCGGGCCGCTGGAACCGGCGGCAGCATCATCAACATGGCCTCGATCCTGGGCCAGGTGGGCTATGCCGGTTCCACCGCTTATGCGGCGGCCAAGCACGGCGTGGTCGGGCTGACCCAGACCGCCGCGTGGGAACATGCGGCCGACGGCATCCGTGTCAACGCGGTGGGTCCGGGTTTCATCAGCACACCGCTGCTGGAGAAGATGGACCCTAAGGTGCGTGCCACGCTGGAAGGACGGCACGCGCTGAAGCGGCTGGGCACGGCCGAGGAAGTGGCGGCATTGGTGGCCTGGTTGGCCAGCGACGACGCCTCGTTTGCGACCGGCGCGTACTACGCCATCGATGGTGGCTACCTGGCGCAGTGATGCGTTGAACGCAGGGTGCGGTGCCGCCGGGTGTCGCCCGGCGCTACCGGGTGAACGGACTGTGGCGTGGCCTTCACCTCTGTGCCACGGGGGCCACGCGACGCTCCGGGAAAACCCCGGAGCTTGGCCATGGAACTCACCCAGGATGTCTCGATCCTGCTGCGCGTAGCCGCAGCGATGCTGTTTGGCGGCGTGCTGGGCGTCGAGCGCGAGATGGGCAAGCACGCCGCTGGCCTGCGTACGCACATGCTGATCGCGGGGGCCGCTGCGCTGATCGTCGGCCTCGGCGACTCGGTGGCCGAGCATTTCCAGCAGGAGCGCTACCGCGACCTGCTGCAGGTCGATCCGGTGCGCCTGATCGAAGCGGTGGTGGCCTGTGTCGGCTTCGTTGCCGCTGGCACCATCCTGCGTGGGTCACGCGAGGACCAGGTCAGCGGCCTGACCACGGCCAGCTCGCTGATCATGGCAGCGGCCATCGGGATTGCGGTGGGGATCAGCAAGTACGTGATCGCCATCGGGGTGAGCGTGCTGTGCGTGCTGGTGCTGGCGGTGATGCGGCGGTTGGAGAAAAGGATTCCGTAGGGAAGGGCTAGTTGCCGGCCAGCGGCCGCCACTACCATGAGAGCCGTAATGGTCAGACCAATATGAAGTCTAGCTCTATGGTCTAATAGGCACTTCGTCGGAGCGGCGGTTAAATCCGCCGCAGGTGGTCTGATCGAAATCATTATTGGTACGACCAATAATCGACAGCCATGGCGACCCACCGCCTGCGGTGGAGCACATCCCGCCCCAGTCGAGAGCCTTCATGCAGCCCTGGCAACACCTGTACGACCCCGCCGGCAACCTGTGGTTGTCCAGCCTGATCGCGCTGCTGCCGATCGCGTTCTTCTTCATTGCCCTGGCCGTGCTGCGCATGAAGGGCTGGCTGGCCGGCACGATCACCGTGGCCATCGCGCTTGGCGTGGCCCTGTTGTTCTACCGCATGCCGTTGAGCCAGGCGCTGGGCGCGGCCGGTTTCGGCTTCGTCTACGGCCTGTGGCCGATCGCCTGGATCATCATCGGCGCGGTGTTCCTCTACAAGGTCTCGGTCAAGACCGGTCAGTTCGACATCATCCGCGCCTCGATCCTGTCGGTGACCGAAGACCAGCGCCTGCAGATGCTGATGGTCGGTTTCGCGTTTGGTGCCTTCCTGGAAGGCGCGGCCGGCTTCGGTGCGCCGGTGGCGATCACGGCGGCGCTGCTGGTCGGGCTGGGCTTCAAGCCACTGTATGCCGCCGGCCTGTGCCTGATCGTCAACACTGCGCCGGTGGCGTTCGGTGCGATGGGCATTCCGATCATCGTGGCCGGGCAGGTCACCGGCCTGGATGCATTCGAGATCGGCCAGATGGCCGGCCGCCAGCTGCCGTTCCTGACTGTGATCGTGCTGTTCTGGATCATGGCCATCATGGATGGCTGGCGTGGCATCAGGGAAACCTGGCCGGCGGTGCTGGTGGCCGGTGGCTCGTTCGCCATCGCGCAGTACCTCACCTCGAACTTCATCGGCCCGGAGCTGCCGGACATCACCGCCTCGCTGGCGTCGCTGGTGTGCCTGACCCTGTTCCTGCGCCGCTGGAAGCCGGCACGGATCTTCCGCTTCGATACCGAAACCAGCGCCGAGGCGGCCGCGCAGGCACTGGAGGCACCACGCTACAGCGTCGGCCAGATCGCCAAGGCGTGGTCGCCGTTCCTGATCCTCACCGCGATGGTCACGCTGTGGAGCATCAAGCCGTTCAAGTCGCTGTTCGCGGCAGGCGGCCCGTTGGAAGGCTGGGTGCTCAAGCTCCCGGTGCCGGGCCTGGACCAGAGGGTGCAGAAGATGCCGCCGATCGTCGACGCGCCGCTCAGCTATGAGGCGATCTACAAATTCGACTGGTTCTCGGCCACCGGCACCGCGATCTTCCTTGCGGCGGTGATCGCGATCATCGCACTGCGCATGCCGGCCCGCTCGGCGCTGCAGACCTTCGGCGAAACCGTGCGTGAGCTGCGCATGCCGATCTACTCGATCGGCATGGTGCTCGCCTTCGCCTTCATCGCCAACTACTCGGGCCTGTCGGCAACACTGGCGCTGGCACTGGCACACACCGGCGATGCGTTCCCGTTCTTCTCGCCGTTCCTGGGCTGGCTGGGCGTGTTCCTGACCGGTTCGGATACCTCGTCCAATGCGCTGTTCTCGGCGCTGCAGGCCACCACCGCGCAGCAGATCGGCGTATCCGACGTGCTGCTGGTGGCGGCCAATACCACCGGCGGCGTTACCGGCAAGATGATCTCGCCGCAGTCGATCGCCATTGCCTGCGCGGCGGTCGGCCTGGCCGGCAAGGAGTCGGACCTGTTCCGCTTCACCGTCAAGCACAGCCTGATTTTCACCACGATGGTCGGCCTGATCACCCTGGCCCAGGCCTACTGGCTGACCTGGATGATTCCCTGAGCCATGCATGGCTGGCCGACCACCCGCTGTGCGCTTCGGGCCACAATGGCGCCATGAGCACGCAACGTATTTCGGACAGGGTGGCCGCGCAGCTGCGCGGCCTGGTGCAGGAACAGCGGCTGCGGCCGGGCGACCGGTTGCCCGCCGAGCGCACCCTGGCGGTGCAGCTGGGGGTCTCGCGCACCGCGCTGCGCGAGGCGATCGCGCAGCTGGCCAGCCAGGGCCTGCTGACCGCACGCATCGGTGGCGGCACCTACGTGGCCGAACCGGCGGCGCGCGCGCGGCAGGCGCTGGATGAACCGCTGGCGCCGTACCTGCCGCTGTTCCAGGGCGACCCGGAATACCGTTTTGACGTGCTGGAGATCCGCCACGCGCTGGAAGGTGCCACTGCCTGGCATGCGGCGCTGCGAGCCACCGATGAGGACCGTATGCGCATCGCGCAGGCCTTTCAGACCATGATGGACGCGCACGGCAAGGACGACCCCACCGGTGAAGCAGAGGCTGACGCGGCCTTCCACCTGTCCATCGCCGAGGCCTCCCACAACCTGGTGCTGCTGCAGGTGATGCGCGGCCTGTTCGAACTGCTGCAGACCAACATCTCGCAGAGCCGCGAGAAGCTCTACACCTCGGCGAGGACCTTCTCGCCCCTGTCCGACCAGCACCGCGAAATGATGGATGCGGTGCTGGCCGGCGACCCCGAACGCGCGCGCGCCGCCGCGCATGCCCACCTCGAGTTCGTGCACACCACGCTGCGCACGCTCGATGACAACGAAGCCCGGCGTGCGCGGGCCTCGCGCCTGCCTTCCCCACACGGTTGACCCCATGATCATCTCCGCCTCCACCGATTACCGTGCCGCAGCGCAACGCCGGCTGCCGCCGTTCCTGTTCCACTACATCGATGGCGGCGCGTATGCCGAGCACACGCTGAAGCGCAACGTTTCCGACCTGTCCGACATCGCGCTGCGCCAGCGCATCCTGCGCAACATGTCCGACCTGAGCCTGGAAACCGAGCTGTTCGGCGAAACGCTGGCAATGCCGGTGGCGCTGGCGCCGGTCGGCCTGACCGGCATGTATGCCCGCCGCGGTGAAGTGCAGGCGGCGCGCGCGGCCGACAGCCGGGGCATCCCGTTCACCCTGTCCACCGTATCGGTGTGCCCGATCGAGGAAGTGGCACCGGCCATCCAGCGGCCGATGTGGTTCCAGCTGTACGTGCTGCGCGACCGTGGCTTCATGCGCAATGCGCTGGAGCGGGCACAGGCCGCCGGCGTGACCACGCTGGTGTTCACCGTGGACATGCCGGTGCCGGGCGCGCGCTACCGTGATGCACACTCCGGCATGAGCGGCCCGAATGCCTCGCTGCGCCGCATCGGCCAGGCCGTCACCCATCCGCACTGGGCGTGGGACGTCGGCCTGTTCGGCCGTCCGCATGACCTGGGCAACATCTCCACCTACCGCGGCAACCCGACCGGGCTGGAGGATTACATCGGCTGGCTGGGCAGCAACTTCGATCCGTCCATTTCGTGGAAGGACCTGGAGTGGATCCGCGAGTTCTGGAAGGGCCCGATGGTGATCAAGGGCATCCTCGACCCGGATGATGCGCGCGATGCGGTCAGGTTCGGTGCCGATGGCATCGTGGTTTCCAACCACGGTGGTCGCCAGCTGGATGGCGTGCTGTCTACCGCACGTGCATTGCCGGCCATCGCCGATGCGGTGCAGGGCGACCTGAAGATCCTCGCCGATTCGGGCATCCGTACCGGCCTGGACGTGGTGCGCATGCTGGCGCTGGGGGCCGATACCGTGCTGCTGGGGCGCGCCTTCGTCTATGCGCTGGCCGCGCAGGGCGAGGCCGGCGTGGCCAACCTGCTGGACCTGATCGCCAAGGAGATGCGCGTGGCGATGACACTGACCGGCGCGCGCCGCATCGCCGACATCGGGCGCGATTCGCTGGTCAACCTGCCATGAGTGGCCATGACGCCGTGCTGGCGCAGTTGCGCGACGCGGTCGGCAGCCGCCATGTGTTGACCGGCGACAAGGCCACGCGCCGCTTCCGTCGTGGCTACCGCTTCGGCGATGGCCCGGTGCTGGCGGTGGTGCGCCCAGGTACCTTGCTGGAACTGTGGTATGTGCTGCAGGCAGCGGTGCAGGGCGGAGCGGCGATCATCCTGCAGGCGGCCAATACCGGCCTGACCGGTGGCTCGACCCCGGATGGGGACGACTATGGGCGCCCGATCGTGCTGGTCAGCACGCTGCGCCTGACCGGCATCCAGCTGTTGAACGAGGGCCGCCAGGTGCTGTGCCTGCCCGGCGCCACGCTCGACCGCCTGGAGCAGACCCTGGCACCGCTGGGCCGCGAACCGCATTCGGTGATCGGCTCCTCCTGCATCGGCGCCTCGGTGCTGGGCGGCATCTGCAACAACTCCGGCGGCGCGCTGGTGCGCCGTGGCCCGGCCTATACCGAGCTGGCGCTGTATGCGCAGGTCGATGCGCAGGGCCAGTTGCAGCTGGTCAACCACCTCGGCATCGCGCTGGGTGATACGCCCGAGCAGATCCTGCAGCGCCTGCAGGCCGGTGACTATGCCGCTGAGGACGTGGGTGACGGCGATGGCCGCGCCGCGTCTGATCCACGCTACGCCGAGGAAGTGCGCCGGGTCGATGCCGATACGCCGGCACGCTTCAACGCCGACCCCAGCCGCCACTTCGAAGCGGCCGGTTCGGCCGGCAAGCTGGCGGTGTTCGCGGTGCGCCTGGATACCTTCGAAAAGGAGCCCGCCGAGGTCTTCTACATCGGCAGCAACCGCACCGACAGCCTCACTGCGATCCGGCGCCAGCTGCTGACCGGCTTCGAGCGCCTGCCGATTGCCGGCGAGTACATCCACCGCGATGCCTATGACATCGGCGAGCGCTACGGCAAGGACAGCTTCCTGTTGATCGACCGCCTCGGCACTTCCCGTGTGCCCGCCGCGTTCGCATTGAAGAGCCGGGTCGATGGATGGTTCGAGCGGCTGGGCCTGCGCGGGGTGACCGACCGGGTGATGCAGGTGCTGACCGGCCTGCTGCCCTCGCACCTGCCCAGGCGCATGGGTGAATTCCGCCAGCGCTACGAGCATCACCTGTTGCTGAAGGTCTCCGCACAGGACGCGGCGGCAACCGAGGCCTGGCTGCGCGGCTTCTTCGCCGATCATGAGGGTGGTTACTTCCACTGCACGGCCGATGAGGGGCGCAAGGCGTTCCTGCATCGCTTCGCGGTGGCCGGCGCGGCGGTGCGCTACCGCGAAGTGCATCGGGACCAGGTGCAGGATATCGTGGCGCTGGACATCGCCCTGCGCCGCGATGATGCCGACTGGTTCGAGCAGTTGCCGGCCGATATCGATGGCCGCCTGCTGCACAAGCTGTATTACGGGCACTTCCTGTGCCATGTGTTCCACCAGGACTACATCGCACGCAAGGGCGAAGACCCGATGGCGATCGAGCACGCGATGTGGGCGCTGCTGGACCAGCGCGGCGCCGAGTATCCGGCCGAGCACAATGTCGGCCACCTGTACCCGGCCAAGCCGGCCCTGGCCGGGTTCTATCGGCAGCTGGACCCGAGCAATACGTTCAATCCGGGCATCGGCCAGACCTCGAAGGAAAGAGGGTGGGGTGGCTGCGACTGCGGATGATGTAGAGCCGAGCCCATGCTCGGCTGCTCTTCCCGACAGACAGCCGTCGAGCATGGCTCAGCCCCACCCGGACAGCGGTTACCATCGGAATCCCGTACGCAGGAGCCGCCCATGCCCACCATCGTTGCCCGCGCGACCCTGTGCGCTGCATTGCTGGCAACACCGCTGCTGGTGCTGGCGCAGTCCGCGATCCTGCCGCAGCAGCGCGACGCCGCCGGCAACGTGATGGAGCCGCTGGGGCAGGTGCTGGAACAGGGAGGGCAGGGCGAAGCACGCATGCAGTACTGCACCCTCGATCGTGCCTGGTGCGTGCGTGTGCATCCGGTGACCGAGGACGGCGATCGGCCGACGACGCTGGAAGTCTCTGAACGGGAGGCTGGCGAAAGCGAGCCACACGTCTACCACGTCAGCATCGACGTGCCGCAGGAAAGCGAGCTTTCGCTGTGGCCGTGGATCGTGCGGCTTGCGCCTGGCGTTGGCAGCGATGAGGCAGTGAGCGACCCGCGGCAGCGCGCCCGCCAGAACGTGCTGGTGGGCGGTATCGTCAAATTCAGCACGATGTACTCAGGCGGTGGTGCCGACGCGTCCACGCTGCAGCTGGCGCGCGTGCGTCACCTGCAGGATGACATCCAGGTGGACGACGACGTGCTGACCCTGCCATGGCTGGGCAACGCGATGATCCGCGCCTGTTTCAGCGAGCAGGACATGAAGCAGCGCGCAGGCGCCTGCCACGACGAGTATCGGTTCTCGGCAAGGCTGGCGCTGGATACCGCCGCCGGGGGCATGCCGGTGTTGCGCTACCAGACGGTGGCGACGCGGTTCCCGGCCGGTGTCTCACGCTTCGAGGATTCGCTGGCCAAGGGGCCGTTGAAGAAGAAGGACCTGCGCACCGAGCAGGACCCGGCGTGCAGCTACACGCGGTTGTTCCGCTTCAGTGATGGGGTGTTCCACCCCGACCAGGCGCTGCCGGACTGCGCGGGGTATACCGAGCCCTGAGCTGTAGAGCCGAGCCTGCGCTCGGCTGTCACGGAAGCGCAGCCGGGCATGGGCTCGGCTCTACAGCGCCTACTCGCAGCGGGTGGCGGTGATGATGTTGTCCTTGTCCACGTACACACGCAGGCGGTCGTGGCGGATGTCCTTGGTGGTGATGGTGTTGGGGCCGATCGGGTTGACCAGGCCGGCACCGCTTTCGCTGGACAGGCGGCGGATGTTGGGCTCATTGGCAGGCTGGCCGATTGCCCAGCCCAGCTGGCTGGCGTCGCAGTGGCCGGTACCCTTGACCTGCGGACCGGGGGTGCTGACGCAGGCCGACAGCAGCAGGGCCGACGCGGGTAGCAACAGGGACAGACGGAAGGCGGACATGCAGCGCTCCTGCGCAGGGAAGATGGGCGGAACGATAGCACCCGGCGCGCGAAAGGCGTCAGCGCCCCGGTCATTGCCGGCACGGCGTAGCCACTGCATAGTGGGAGGGATGACTGGCATCGCGCCAGCGGGCAGGCCGGGCCATTCCGGTGCAGGTGCTGGATACGGTATGACGGCAGACAGTTTCCGCGACAAGCGCAGGGCGATGACGGTACTTGCAGTATCGGTGCTGGCCGTGGCGTGTGCCGCCACTGCCGCCGAGCCAGTGCTGGCCGCAGCCGCGGAAACGCCGGTGTTCGGCGCGTGGCGCAACCTTCAGACCGAGGCCGGCTACGCGCCGGCCCAGCGCAATCTGGCCTTCGCCATGCTGCCGCAGGCGGCGACCCGCGGCGACCGTTTCGCCGTCCTCGACCGTGAAGGCAAGCGGGCGGTGTGTTGCCTGCAGGTGGCCAGCCCGTCGCTGGGCGTGGCCGCGCTGCGCGAGCAGTACCACCTGCCGCAGGCCTGGGTGACCGACCTGAGCAATGGCCGCAGCCCGGCGCGTCCTTATCTGCCGCATGTCTATGCGATGCAGCGTGTGGACGAACTGGCAGACTACGGCTTCGCCGATGTGCCCGGGGCCTACAGCGACCTGGGTGGGCTGCTGATCCCCGAGGGCGCCGCCCTGGAGGACGATGGCAGTGCCGTCCTGCTGGGCGACAACCGTTATTCCCTGCATTTCCAGCGCCAGCCGCACGCCGATGATGATGGCGCGCTGGACCGCTACACCCTGCAGGGCGGCGACGGCGAGGCCCCGTTCGTGGTTGAAGTGCCGTTCGGCACCTACTGACTGCAGCACTGCACTGGCTAGAATGCAGCGCGGCGCCGTCTGCCGTGCCTGTTCCGTGAGTTGCTGCCGTGTCCCTGCGCCCTTTGCTGCTGTCGTCCCTGCTGCTGTTGTCCGCCTGCGCCAGCGCGCCACCTCCACCGCCGGCCCATTCCGATGCGCTGTGGCGCTTGATCGAGCGTGACTGCAAGGCGGTGGAAGGACCGCGTGGCAGTTGCCTGCGGGTGGAGACGGCGGCCGACCGCCGCGACGTGCTGGTCAAGGATGCGCACGGTGACTACCAGTTCCTGCTGATGCCGCTGGACAAGGTCAGTGGCATCGAGAGCCACGGCCTGTACCAGCGTGGGGTACCCAACTATTTTGCGGCCGCCTGGCAGGCGCGCGGGCATACCGAACAGGCCCTGGGCCGGCCGCTGCCGCGCAGCGTGGCCAGCCTGGCACTGAATTCGCCGCACGGTCGCTCGCAGCACCAGCTGCATATCCATGTCGACTGCCTGCGCGCGGATGTGCTGCAGGCACTGGATGCACATGCCGGTGCGCTCGGTCCGCGCTGGTCACCGTTTCCGGTGCCGCTGCGCGGGCATCAGTACCAGGCCTATCTGCTGCCCGGTGCAGAACTGACCGCCAATCCGCTCAATCTGCTGGCCTATGGCCTGAGCGGCGTGGGCGATGTGGGCCAGTGGAGCCTGGTGGTGGCCGGGCGCGGCGAGGTGCAGGGCGGCCCCGGCTTCATCCTGCTGGCTACCCGCGTGGATGCCGCCAGCGGCAACGATGCCAGCGGCGAGGAACTACAGGACCATGCCTGCACGGTCTTGACCGGTGCCGGTGCGGCACTGGAGCGGGTGCGCTAGCCGATCGGCTGCTGGCAGCTGCGCCAGGCCGACGCGGTCAGCGCCAGCAGCTGACGGTCATGCCATCCCTGCGCGTCCAGATGGTAGTCGCGCAGGATCCCTTCGCGGATGAACCCATGGGCCTGCAGCGCCTGGGCAAACGGGCTGGTGCAGCCTGGCGGCAGCAGCACGAAGAGGCGGTGCAGGCCGACATCGTCGAACAGGAACGGGCACAGTGCCCGCAGTGCCGCCTGCGGATGGGGGTGCCGGTGCTGCAGCGATTGCAGCTCGGCGCAGCGCGAGTGCAGCGACTGCAGGCGGATATGAAGCTGGTCGTGCAGTACGCCCTGCACGTCGTCGAACACACCCAGCACCAGCAGGTCGTTGTCTTCCTGCAGGCGTGAACGATAGACGCTGGCGAGGAACCGCGCCTCTTCATCAATGCCGTAGGACGGCCGTTGGCCGCGCTGGCGACGGTCGTCGAAGGCACGCCAGCGTGGCAGGTCGGTGCGCTGGAACGAACGCAGGGTGATGGGCGTGGCCTGGAGGTGGAGCAAGTGGCGGCGCAGGACGGGTCGTAGTGGGGCGAAGTGGGTGGAAGGGGCGCTGTTGGTCATCCCGGCACGATGCGCATCACTGACGCGCCAGGCCATGCAATTCATTGCAAAAGTGGGGTGGTGCCGTAAACGCGTCTGATTCGGTTCAGGCATAAGCCCATCAGGGCTGGTCATTTCCGTTGAAACCACCCATTCAGGACACTTTCGTTACGGGATCGTTATGTGTCGTACCGGCTGCGGCTCCCGTACCACCCGCCCACTCCCCCAGGAAGCCCATGTCCGCCTCCCACAAGGCGATGCGCCCGCGTCCGCTGGTGCTCGCGCTGTCGTCCCTGATGCTGGCCTCGCTGCCGGCCTTCGCGCAGGAAAGCGCGCCCACCACATTGCAGGAAGTGAAGGTCACCGGCTCGCGCATTCCACGTGCCAGTGTCGAGGGACCCTCGCCGGTGACGGTGATCAGCCGCGAGCAGATCGACGCACAGGGCTACCGCAATGCCTTCGACGCCCTCAGCGCGCTGACCGAGAACACCGGCAACGTGCAGGGCGAGGATTTCGGCAATACGTTCACGCCGGCCGCCAACACCATCAATCTGCGCGGGCTGGGTCCGAACCGCACGCTGGTGCTGGTCAACGGCCGTCGCCAGGCCGACTACCCGCTGGCCTACGAAGGCTCGGTGAACGTTGTCAACCTGGCCAACATTCCCAGCGCCCTGATCGAACGCATCGAAGTGCTGGCTGCCGGTGCGTCGGCGGTGTACGGCTCCGACGCCATTGCCGGTGTGGTCAACATCATCCTCAAGGACCGCTTTGAAGGCGTGGACGTGAACGTGCGCGCCGGCGGCACCCAGCAGGGCGGCGGTGACAACCAGCGCGTGCAGGTGGTGGGCGGCAGTTCCGGCGAGCGCTGGGACGGCCTGTTCGGTTTCGAGTTCGACGTGCGCAAGGCGATCCACGCGCGCCAGCGCGACTTCATGGATTCGCTGGACGATGACCCGGCCGGCAAGGCGCCGCAGGCGACCGCGATCGCCTATCGGCGCAATGCTGCCACCGGCCGCAACATCGATCCGGGCGTCAACGGCTGCGACGCCGCGTCGGACATCTATGGCGGCAGCGTGTTCCGTGCCAACAACCCGCGCCAGGGCTGGTACTGCGGCAGCAACGAGGCCGCCGCCAGCTACTGGACCGTGCAGACCCAGAAGCGCAATCTCAACGGCTACGGTCTGCTGACCTTCCACGTCAACGAGACCACCGACCTGTTCGCCGATGTCGCCGTGGGCAGCGCGCGGATCTACAACAACACGCGTGCACCGACCTGGACCTCGGCCCGCAACTACTTCTACAACCAGGGCACCGGCAACCTGGAAAGCTGGTACCGCCGCTTCGCGCCGGAGGAAATCGGCGGCCTGCCGCGCAATGCCAACCGCTTCCTGGAAAACTCGTGGTCGTTCAATGTCGGCGCACGTGGCCAGATCGGCGACAGCGGTTGGGATTACGAAGCGGTCTACAGCCGCTCGCGTTACGAGAACCGTACCCGCCGACCGGTGCTGCTGGCCGGCATCAACGAATACCTGCTCGGTCCGAAGCTGGGCGTACGCAATGGCGTTGAGGTCTATGCGCCCGACCCGGCACGCCTGTTCAAACCATTGACCCCGGGCGAATACGAGGGCCTGTCCGGCTACCAGGAAAGCCGCAATGCGGCGTGGCTGCAGACCTTCAGCGCCAGCGTCAACGGCCGTTTGTTCGCGCTGCCCGGTGGCGACGCTGCATTGGCGGCGGTGGTCGAGGCCGGCAGCCAGGGCTACCGCAACCGCCCGGACCCGCGACTGGGCACGGGCGAGTTCTGGAACACCAGCGCCGGTATCGGTGCCGGCGGTGATCGTGACCGCTATGCGGCCGGCGTGGAGCTGCAGTTGCCGTTGCTGAAATCGCTGACCACGACGCTGGCCGGTCGCTATGACCAGTATCGCGCCGGTGGCGAGCACATCGGCAAGGCGACCTGGAGCTTCGGCGTCGAGTTCCGCCCGATCGAGAGCCTGTTGATCCGCGGCTCTGCTGCGACCAGCTTCCGTGCGCCGGACATGAACTATGTGTTCGCGACCGAGACCCGCGGCTACAACCCGGGCATGACCGACTACTGGCGCTGCCGCACCGCAGGCCAGTCGTACGACAACTGCGACTACAACGGCCTGTCGATCGACTACAGCAACCGCGCCAACGCGCAGCTGCAGCCGGAAACCGCGAAATCCTATGGTTTCGGCGTGGTCTGGTCGCCGCTGTCCGGCCTGGATTTCAGTGCCGACTACTACGACATCCGCATCGACAACGAGGTCACCAGCCTCGATGCCAGCCGCATCCTGCGCGACGAAGCCGATTGCCGCCTGGGCCGCACGCTGGGTGGCGAAGCGCGCGATATCGGTTCACCGCTGTGCCAGGACGCGCTGTCGCGGGTGATCCGCAACCCGTCCACTGCAACCGTGCAGCCGGACCAGGTGACCCGCGTGCTGATCAATCCGATCAACGCGGCCTCCGAATCGGTGCGTGGCCTGGACCTGAAGGGTAACTGGCGTTTCGATGCCGGCCGCTATGGCCGCTTCACTACGCGCCTGGCCTATACCGTGGTGCTGGAGCACACGTACCGGCAGTTCTCCGATGATCCGGAGCGTGACATCCGCAATTCGCTGGATGACTACCAGTGGCGCAGCAAGGCCAATGGCAGCATCACCTGGAACCAGGGTGACTGGACCACCACGCTGTACGGCAACCGTTTCGGTTCACTGCCGAAGACCGATGGCAGTGGCCGCATCGCGCCGTACATGACCTACAACGCCAGCGTGTTCCGCCAGTTCGGCGAGAACCTGTCGGTGGGCGTGATCGTCAACAACCTGCGTGACAGCCGCCCGCCGGCGGACAGGAACGGTGGCGGCTGGCCGTTCTATCCGGTTGGCAACTACGACCCGTATGGCCGCCAGTACTGGCTGCAGCTGGACTACCGGTTCCGCTGATCCGGCTGGCAAACAGAAGGCCCGGCAATGCCGGGCCTTCTGCTGTGTCGATGTCCGCTGTGATGGCGGGCGCCGGTGGCCTAGGGCAGTGCCTGCTGCAGGTACGACTCGATGACGTAGCTGAAGGGCTGCTGCTGGCGATCGCGCAACAGGGCGCGCACTTCCAGGATCACGCTGCGGTCGCCTTCGCCACGCGGTGGCCAGAAGGTCTGGTCAGCCAGTGTCTGGCGCTGGAAGCCGAGCGGGCCAACCACGCGGCCAAAGGGTTCGTCGGTGCTGTCCAGCACCTGGTTCATGGCGGGACTGAGGTGGTCCGGCAGGTACCAGTTGTCGGCCTCGGAGAGTACGCGGCTGCCACAGACCAGCTGCACACGGCGGTAGCGAAGGGCGGTGCCGGGTTTCGCACCCAGTGCCTGCAGCACGTCGGCCGGTGCTGTCTTGTCCTGGCCGTGTACACGCACCGCGCGCACCCGCGCCTGTTCGGCCAGGCCGTGTTCGGCGCACCAGTATTCCAGGGTGGCGGTGGCGCTCTGCCCGGAAAGCACACGCTGGTGCAGCCGCTCGACCAGCGCCGCCGGGGCGATGCGCTGTTGGCCAGGCGGCGCCTGCAGCGGCGCGGTGGCGGCCGCATCAGTGGCGGACAGGCTGGCCATCGGGGCAGCAGCCAGCAGGGACGCGGCCTGCCAGCGGCGGAGACGATCGTGGCGGTCGGACGGGCCCATGCGGCATCACAGCGGAAACAGGTGCCTATGGTACCCGTTCAGGCGTGTGCACGGCGTGGCTGCGAGCCGCCGTCGCGGCGGCATTCATCGTTCTGATGAATGTGTGGCATCCAGATATTTCGTTGGCCGATGGCAGTGCCAGCGCGCAGGATGGCGCCATGACTTGGCTTTCCGGGAGTTTCCGATGACGCTTCAGTTCGTCCATGGCGGTGTAGACCGCTACGGCGCGCCACTGCATTTCCACATCCGTGGCGGCCGCATCAGCGGCCTCAATGGCGAGGCCTCGCCGGCCGACGGAGCGGAATGCGTCGACCTGCAGGGCTTCGCAGTCCTGCCCGGGCTGGTCGACGGCCACATCCATCTGGACAAGAGTTTTGTCGGCGACCGCTGGCACCCGCATCAGCCGGTGAACAGCCTGCGTGAGCGGCTGGCGGTGGAGAAGGCCGCGGTGGCGGGCGCGGCGCCAATGGTGGACCGTGCCGAGGCCTTGATCCGCCAGTGCAGCCGCTTCGGCACGGTGGCGATGCGCTGTCACGTCGATGTCGACGGCAGCACCGGCCTGCGTCATCTCGAAGCAGTGCGCGAGGCCGCGCTGCGCTGCGCCGACATCATGCGGATCCAGCTGGTGGCGTTCCCGCAGGCCGGGGTGATGTCCTGTCCCGGCACCGCCGCCGTACTGGAGCAGGCCCTTGCCGCAGGGGTGGAGGTGCTGGGCGGCATAGATCCGACCACGCTCGACGGCGATGCCGAAGGCCAGCTGGCCCTGCTGTTCGGCCTGGCCGAGCGCTATGGCGTGCAGCTGGACATCCACCTGCATGAGCCCGGAGAAACCGGACTGGCCCAGCTGCTGCGCATCGCCGCACGCACCCGTGCCGCCGGCCTGCAGGGACGCGTTGCGGTCAGCCATGCCTACTCGCTGGGCGACGTGCCGCTGGCGCGCGCGCTGCAGGTGGGTGAAGCACTGGCCACGGCGGGCGTTGCGATCATGAGCAACGCGCCGGGCGACCATCCGTTCCCGCCGCTGCGTGCATTGCACGACGCCGGCGTGCGCATGTTCGCCGGCAATGACAACATCCGCGACTGCTGGTGGCCGTATGGCAATGGGGACCTGCTGCAGCGCGCGATGCTGCTGGGCTACCGCTCGGGCTTCTACACCGATGGCGACCTGATGCTGGCGCTGGACATGGTCACCACCCATGCCGCGCAGGTGATCGGGCTGCCGCAGCACGGCATCGCCGAAGGCCGGCCGGCGACGTTCGTGGCCGTGCGTGCGGACCATGGCCCGGCGGCCGTGGCCGGGGTGCCGGTGGAGCGCCGGGTGGTGGTTGACGGCCGTTGGTTGTAGATCCACGCCGTGCGTGGAGGGAGCCATCGCGTGGTCTCATTCATCCACGCATGGCATGGATCCACCTCGATGTGTCGTCAGGCGTAATCGTCGGCGCGGGTAGCGACGAACGCTTCCAGCCACGCAAGCAAGTGGGCGATGTCGATGACTTCGCCCTGTTCGACGCGCTTGAGCAGCAGTGTGCTGGCGCCGATCTGCAGGCTGCTGTCGGCATAGCGCAGCACTGCATCGATGCCCCAGGCGTCGGTGACCTGCATCCAGGCCAGGCCCGGCACGCGTTGGGCCAGGGTATCGCCGAACGCCACGCCCAGCGCTTCCCAGCCATCGCAGTCGTCAGGCTCGATCAGCTCGGCATCGATCACGCGCTGCAGCGTGCTGGCCGCCAGCGGCCATTGCACCGGCAGCGTCGGGAAGCCGGCGGCGACGCGCGCGGCGATCAGCGAGCGCTGGTGCTGCAGGTGCGTCTGCAGGGCGGCGGGCAGGGGGTCGAAGCGGGCGGGGATTTCGTCGGACATGACACGATGCCGTGGAGCACGGAAACAGGAGGCACTCTAGCGGCAGAGCCGTGACTTCCGCGCGACAGGCGTGATCAGCTTTCGATGGTCAATGCGCGGATTTCGCTTCGGGGTCAGATCCGTTTCGGAAAACGGATCTGACCCCACGCGGGACGATGTTGCCGTCGCGGCTGCCGGCCAGCGGCCCACGCTACTGCAGTTGCAGTGGTCAATCCGGTTCGCGCTGCACCTGCCGCCACAGCTCGCTGGCCAGCGCGCGCACCGCATCGTCGGCGTCCGCACGATGCAGCAGGCCGATTTCGTAGTTGTCGATCACCGGCAGGTCGCGCTCACCATCGATGATGCGATGATCGCGGGCGACCGCGCGGCGGGGCAGCAGGCTGATGCCGATGCCATCGGCCACGGCACCCTGGATGCCACTCAGCGACGAGCTGGTGAAGGCGATGCGCCAGCGCAGGCCCAGCGCTTCCACGGCGTGGATCATCTCGTCGCGGTACAGCCCGCGCGGCGGGAAGGTGACCAGCGGCAGCGGGTCCTGCTGCAGGCAGCTGCTGCGCAGGCTGTCGATCCAGTGCATCGGCTCGCGGCGGCAGTGCACCGCCTGGCGGCTGTTGCGTCGCTGCTTGACCAGCACAAGATCCAGTTCACCGTGGTCGAAGCCGTGCGCCAGGTCGCGGCTGAGGCCGCTGCTGATTTCCAGTTTCACCTGTGGGTGACGGCGGCTGAAGGCGGCCAGCACGCGTGTGGTCTGCGCGTTGACGAAGTCCTCGGGGACACCGATGCGCACCGCGGTTTCCACGGTGGCGCCGGCCAGCGCCTGCGCCATTTCCTCGTTCAGGTCGAGCATGCGCCGCGCATAGCCGAGCAGGGTGTGGCCGGCGTCGGTGGGGTGCACGTCGCGGTGGCCGCGCTCGAGCAGGCGATGCCCCGCCAGCTCTTCCAGGCGGCGCACCTTCTGGCTGACCGTGGACTGGGTCGAATGCAGGCGGGTGGCGGCCGTGGTGAAGCTGCCGCAGTCGGCCACCATCACCAGCGCCCGCAGCAGGTCCAGTTCGAACAGGGTTCTATTCGATTTGGCACTGTCTTGCATTTGAACATTTCACTTCTGGATACCCAGGCCGACTTCTACCATGCAGGGCAGGGGCCGGCAATGCCCGGCTGTTGCTACCGTCGCACGGCGTTCCGTGGCGACGGACATGAGGAGACACTGTCATGCGCGTCCATCATTCCGCTGGCTGGCCTGCGCCGTTCACGCGCGTGCTGCTGTTGTGCCTGCTGGCCATGGTCACCCCCGCCTGCACCGCCACGTCCCGGGCCGACGCAGACGCGCGCCTGCGGGATGCTGCCAGCCGTGGCGACGCCGATGCGGTGCGGCAGGCGATCGAGGATGGCGCCACGCTGGAGGCGCGCGATGGCCAGGGTCGCACGGCGTTGCTGCTGGCCACGCAGGGCAACAACGTGGATGCCGCGCGCGAGCTGATCGAAGCCGGTGCCGACGTCAATGCCAAGGATGTGTTGCAGGACAGCGCCTACCTGTACGCCGGCGCGCGGGGCCTGGATGAGATCCTGGCGATGACCCTGGCGCATGGCGCCGATCTGCGCAGTACCAATCGCTATGGCGGCACCGCGCTGATTCCGGCCGCCGAGCGCGGCCATGTCGCCACCGTGCGCACGCTGCTGCGTGCCGGTGTGGCGGTCGATCATGTCAACCGCCTGAACTGGACCGCGCTGCTGGAAGCGATCCTGCTCGGCGATGGCGGTGCGCGCCACCTGCAGATCGTGCAGTTGCTGCTGGAGGCCGGCGCCGACCCGGAGCTTGCCGACGGCGACGGCGTGACGCCGCTGGCGCACGCGCGCCAGCGCGGCTATACCGGAATTGAGACCCTGCTGCGCCAGCACGGCGCGGTGCGCTGAATGCAAACCCCTTCCACCCGCACGCTGGGCGTGCCCATCAGGATGCTGTCCATGTTCCGTTCCCGTCCGTTGTTCCTTGCCATCCTCCTTGCGGTGGCACCGCTGTCGGCGTCTGCCGCCGAGCGCGCCGACCTGCTGATCCGCAATGCCACCGTGGTCGATGTCGAGCACGCCAGTACCCGCGCCGGGCAGAGCGTGGTGATCCGTGGCGAGGACATCGTCGCCGTCGGCCCGGACGCGCAGCTGCGCAGCCAATGGAGCGCGGCCCGCCAGATCGATGCCAAGGGCAAGTACCTGATCCCGGGCCTGTGGGACATGCACGTGCACTTTGGTGGTGGCCCGGCGCTGATCGAAGAGAACAAGGCACTGCTGCCGCTGTACATCGCGCACGGCATCACCACGGTGCGTGACTGTTCCGGCGACCTGCCCGAGCAGGTGCTGCAGTGGCGCGGGGAAATTGCCAAGGGCACGCTGTTCGGTCCGCGGCTGCTCAGCTCGGGCGCGAAGATCGAAGGCCTCAAGCCGGTCTGGAAGGGCACGATCGAAGTGGGCAGCAAGGCTGACGTCGACAAGGCGATCACCCGCCTGCAGCACGACAAGGTCGATTTCGTGAAGATCACCGACAGCACGCTGAAGCCGGAACTGTTCCTGTACTCGGCCAGTGCCGCGCGCAATGCCGGATTCAAGGCGTCGGGGCACATCCCGATGGCGCTGACCGTGGAGCAGGCAATCGATGCCGGGCTGGCCTCGATCGAGCATCTGGACTACGCATTCAAGGCCGGGAGCAAGGACGAGGCGCAGATTGCCGGCGACTTCGGTGCCGGCCGCATCGACCGCGCCGAAGCCAACCGCCGCCTCGACGCCAGCTTCGACCGCGATACGGCGATGCATGCCTACCGCGATTTCGCCAGGCGCGGCGTGTTCGTGACCCCGACCCTCAACGGTGGCCGCATCCTCGATTTCCTTGACCAGGATGACCACGCGAACGATCCGTACCTGGCTTACATCGGCCCGGGCCTGCGCGCGACCTACCAGTGGCGCGTTGAACGTGCCGCCAAGGCAACGCCAGCGCAGATCGAAGCGCGCCATGTGCAGTACCACCAGGTGGCCGCCGTGCTGCCGATGCTGCAGGAAGCCGGCGTGACGATCATCGCCGGCACCGATGCGGGCTTCCTCAACTCGTTCAACTTCCCGGGCATCGCCCTGCACCAGGAGCTGCAGCTGTTCGTGAAGGAAGGCTTGAGCGCGCCGCAGGCGCTGTCGGCGGCGACCCGTTCCGGCCCGGCCTGGTTCGGCCAGATGAATCGTTACGGGGGTGTTGCTCAAGGCAAGGCCGCCGATCTGGTGCTGCTGACCGCCAACCCGCTGCAGGACATTGCCGCCACCGAAAAGATCGACAGCGTGATCCTGCGTGGCAACGTGTATGACCGCGCCGCGCTGGACAAGATGTTGGCTGATACCAGGGCCAAGGTGGCGGCGTGGAATGCCGAGGCGGCGAAGGCGCAGTGATCGACAGGGTCAGAGCCCTTCCCCGTGGGAAGGGATCCGACCCTGTGGCTTCTATGCGGTCGGTGACCTAGCGCGGTGCCGGCCGCATTCCGTGCAGCTGCGGCAGTGCGGCCTTCATCGCATCGATGAAGGCGCGCAGCCGTGGCGGCTGCTGGCGCGCGGCGGGAAATACCACGTGTACCGGCAGCGCCGGCGCCTGCCAGTCCGGCAGCAGCTGCACCAGCCGCCCTTGTGCGAGGTCTCCGGCCACCAGCCAGGCCGAGACCACCGCTGCACCCAGCCCAGCACATGTGGCCTGTTGCACCACGAACAGGTTGTCGCTGAGCAGGCGCGGGCTGATCGAAAGGGTATGCGCACGCCCCTGCGCGTCATGCAGCAGCAGGCGTTCGCGGTAGTAGGTGACCAGTGAAATCCACGGCAGTGCCTGCGCCTGTTCTGGTGTGCTGATCGCGGTGGCCTGCACCAGCGAGGGCGCTGCCACGACGATGCGCGGCACTTCGGCGAGCGGCAGTGCGACCATGCGCGGTTCGTCGACCGGTCCCACCCGCACCGCGCAGTCGATGCCTTCGGCGATGAAATCCGGGCGACGATCTTCCAGGATCCACTCCAGGCTCAGCTGTGGGTGCTGGGCGAGGAACGCGAGCATGGTCGGCAGCAGCTGCGCCTGGCCGAAGGCATGCGGCACCATCACCCGCAGGCGTCCGCGCAGCGTTTCCGGTTCGCCGTGCAGTTCGGCCTGCAGCGACTCCCATTCGTCGACCACGCGTTGCGCATGGCGCTGGCAGCGCAGGCCATCTTCGGTCAGCTGCAGGCCATGGGTGGAGCGCTGCAGCAGGCGCAGGCCGAGCTGCCGCTCCAGTGCCTGAAGGCGCCGGCTGACCGTCGGCTGGGTGGTGCCCAGCTGCACGGCGGCGGCAGACAGGCTGCCGGCATCGACGATGCGCAGGAAGGTGCGCAGCAGATCCAGGCGATCGGCGCCGGTGGCGAGGTCATTCATGCGTGTCACGTATGAAGCATATGTGCAAGAGCCTACTACAGACGCATGGCGAATACGGGCAGGATACGCCCACTTCCTCCACCGGACTCCCCCATGTCTACCCCTTCGCTGTCCGTCGTCGCACCCGCGAACGCGCCTTCCACCCCGCTGGTGCTGGCGATGGCGGCCGGCGCCGGCTTTTCGGTCGCCTCGCTGTACTACAGCCAGCCGATGCTGGGCCTGATCGCGCAGAACCTTGGCGCAGGTGAGCGCGCCGCCGGGCTGGTGCCGACCCTGACCCAGCTCGGCTACGCGCTGGGCATCCTGCTGCTGGCACCGTTGGGCGACCGCTTCGACCGCCGCCACCTGATCCTGTTGAAGTCCGCGCTGCTGGCGTTGGCACTGGGCGCCGCAGCGATGGCCGGGCACCTGCCGGGCCTGCTGATGGCCAGCCTGCTGGTCGGGTTGATGGCCACGCTGGCGCAGGACATCGTGCCGGCCGCTGCGGTGCTGGCGCCGGATGCACAGCGCGGCCAGATCGTCGGCCGGGTAATGACCGGCCTGCTGCTCGGCATCCTGCTGTCGCGCGTGGTCAGTGGCGTGGTGGCCGAGGCATGGGGTTGGCGCACGCAGTTCGTGCTGGCCGCGGTATCGGTGGCGGCGATGGGCGCAGTGATGGCGCGTGCGCTGCCGCGTTTCGCACCGACCAGCACGCTGCGCTATCCGGCGTTGCTGGGCTCGTTGCTGGCGTTGTGGCGCGAGCAGCCGCAGCTGCGCCGCGCGGTGGCGAGCCAGTCGTTGCTGGCGGTCGGCTTCAGCGCATTCTGGTCGACGTTGGCGCTGATGCTGCATGCCCGCCTGGGCCTGGGCAGTGCGGCGGCGGGTGCGTTCGGTATTGCGGGTGCGGCCGGTGCGCTGGCCGCACCGTTCGCAGGACGTTTCGCTGATCGCCTGGGTTGCCATGCCGTGGCGCGGTTGGCGATCGCGGTGGCGCTGCTGGGCTTCGGCCTGCTGCTGGCCGAAGCCTGGCTGCCGGCCGCCGCGCTGCTGCCGCTGCTGGTGCTGAGTGCGCTGCTGTTCGACTTCGGTTTCCAGTCGGCGCTGGTGGCGCACCAGACGCTGGTCTATGGCCTGGTGCCGCCGGCACGCAGCCGGCTCAACGCGCTGCTGTTCACCGGCATGTTCATCGGCATGGCCGCTGGCGGTGCGCTGGGCAGTCTGGCGCTGGCGCAGTGGGGGTGGCACGGCGTGGCCTGGCTGGCGGTGATGTGCGCGGGCGGCAGTCTGCTGCTGCGTTTGAAGTAGGGGTGGTGTTCGGCAGGGCTTGCAGCCCTGCACCTGCGGTAGTGCCGGCCGCTGGCCGGCAACAGCGCAAACAGCGGATTTTCAGTAGCCTTCGACAGGTTCCTGCGGTCTGTTGGAACGGCTCTTGGGGTCAGATCCGTTTTCCGAAGGAAAACGGATCTGACCCCTGATTGATTTCGATATCTGACAGAAGTGTCGACCAAGGTCGACACCTACCAAACGCCATCGGAATCCGTCAGAGGTGGGGCGGTGTCGGAGTGCGGGGTGTCAGCCGCATGGATGCGGCTGCCAAGCTTGCAGGGACGTACTTGCAGCGTCCCCGCAGTCCGACACCGCCCCGCTATCCCACGGAATCCATGCTGTTGCTGTTGCTGTTGCTCCAGCGCGTAGCGGGTGCAGGGCTGCAAGCCCTGCCGAACAACCCCCTAATCGTGACCGCTGTCGTCCAGGCTGATGATGCCGCGCCGCAGCGCCTGGGTCACCGCGTGCGTGCGATCACCCACCCCGAGCTTGTCCATCAGGCTCTTCATGTGCGCCTTCACCGTCTGCTCGGAAATCTGCATGCGCTCGCCGATGCGCTTGTTCGACAGGCCACCGGCCACATGCCGCAGCACCTCGGTCTCGCGCGGCGACAACCGGTCCTCCACCACATGTGCGGCAATGCTCGCAGCGACTGCCGGTGGTATCGGTGCGCGCCGGCCGCCAGCGACCATGCGGATCGTATCGACCAGCTCGTGGCGCAGCATGTCCTTCAACAGGTACGCACTGGCGCCGGCCTGCAGCGCCCGTACCGCACGCACGTCACCGCGATAGGTGGTCAGCACGATGATGCGCGCACGCGGGTCCATCGCGCGGATCCGCACGATGGCTTCCACACCATCCAGGCGTGGCATCTGCAGGTCCATCAGCACCACGTCCGGCTGCAGCTGCTGATAGCGCTCGATGGCTTCCTCGCCATCGGCGGCCTCGCCGAGCAGGCGCAGGTCGGAATGGGCGCCCAGCAGCGCGGCCAGGCCGTCACGCAGCAGTGGGTGGTCGTCGACCACCAGCACGCCGATCGGGGCAGGGGACTCAGTCATGGTGGCTTCTACTCCAGGGCCAGCGCCAACGCGATGGGCGGCGGTGATACAGGCGACGGGCGGGAACCGCCAGCGCGACTTCAGTGCCCAGCCCGGGGCGGGTCCACAGCCGCAGCTCCGCGCCGAGGCGCTGCGCGCGCTCACGCATGCCCTGCAGGCCCCAATGGCCATGCCCGGCATTTTCGTCGGCGATGCCGACGCCATCGTCGCGCACGTGCAGCAGGAAGCACCGCGCGCCGTAGGACAGCTCTACCTCGATGGCGCTGGCATTGGCGTGGCGCAGTGCATTGCGGATGGCCTCGCGGCCGATCAGGAACACCTCCTCGGCGGCATCGGCCTGCAGCGCTGGTGTTGCGCCTTCCACAGTCAGGCGCAGCGGATTGGTGCCGTGCCCGGCGTATTCGGCGTGAACATCGGCCAGCGCCGAAGCGAGGTCGCGGCCCGCGAAAGGAGCGTCGCGCAGTGCGTTGACCCGCTCCCGGCCCTCGGCCAGGTTGCGTTCGGCCAGCTGCATCGCCGATTCCAGCTGGCCGCGCACCCTGTCCGGGGTCTGCGGCGACTGGCTGATCGCGTGCAGCCGCAGGATCAGGCCCTGGCTGCCCTGCAGCAGCGTGTCGTGCAGGTCGCGGGCAATGCGTTCGCGTTCGCCATGGCGTTCCTGCAGGCGCGCACGGAACAGTGCAGCCAGCTGCCCGCTGCGGATGCGCACCGCCAGGACCAGCAGCGCAAGCACCGCGGCGGCGCACAGCAGCTTGAACCACAGGGTCTGCATGAAGGTAGGGGCGATGCGGAAGGTGCGGCTGGCGGGTGCAGTGCTCCAGATGCCGTCTTCGTTGGCGGCTTCCACCTCGAACCGGTAATTGCCCGGTGCGAGGTTGGTGTAATACGCGCGCGTGCTGCTGCCGGCATCCTGCCAGCCGTCGTCGACCCCGGACAGGCGATAGCGGTAGCGGTTGCGCTCCGGGCGCGCCAACGACAGCGCCACGTAATCGATCTGCAATTGGCTGGTGCCGGCCGGAAGGCGCAGGCCGTCGCGCAGTGGCTGGTGTTCACTGCCGTACAGCACGTCGCCGATGCGCACGCTGGGCGCCATGGTGTTGACGTGCGAGCGGGTGGTGTCCAGCCAGGCCAGGCCCTGGTTGGTGGCCAGCCACAACAGGCCATCGCTGGCCAGCGCGGTGGTGGAGATCGGTCCGCTCTGCAGGGCGATGCCCGGCATGCCATCCACCGCATCGAACAGGCGGGGCGTCACCGGCTGCCGGCTGCGCAATGCGCGCCGCAGCTGATCGCTCCCGAGCCGGACCAGGCCACGACTGCCATTGAGCCAGAGGTAGCCATTCGCATCGGCCACCATGCCGGTGATGCCTTCCATGACGCCGGCCATGTCGGTGCTCACCTGAACGAACCGGCCATTGCCCGGGCGCACGGCCAATCCGGCCTCGCCGGCTACCAGCAGGAGGTCCTGATGATCGAGTACCGCCGTGATCGGCCCGACCGACAGGCCGTGGCTGGCGTCGAAGGTTTCGATCTGCGTCGCCCCCATGCGGCGCAGCCGGCCGTCTGCATAGCCGAGCAGCAGCTGGCCGTTGGCATCCAGCGCCAGTGACGAGCAGGCCTGTTCGGGCAGGCGGCGTTCGCGTTGCCACTGGCCCTGCTGGTAGTGCAGCACCCCCCGTTCGCCGGTGCAGACCCAGGCCTGTTCGTCGTCGGGGAACAGCAGGGCATGCAGTGGTTGCCCGGTGAACGGCGCAGGCAGCGGAATCCGCGTGGTGCGGCCGGCCACGGTGCGCGCAAGGTTGACCCAGTCGAACTGCCAGATCGGGGCAGCTGCCTGGCGCGCGGCGGCCTGCAGCTGCGTGGCGCTGCCATCGAGCAGGGTGCGCTCGAGGTCGTAGGGCTTGAGGTCTTCGCCATAGCCATACACATGGCCATCGCTGGCCCGCACCAGCGAGCGGTAGGGATCACTGGGACCAACCGCCAGCGTGTGCACGCTGCGCGCGCGGAAGCGGTTGAGGCCGAGATTGGTGCCGACCCAGAGATTGCCTTCGCGATCAACGATGATCGGCACGGCCGAGGTGGCGGTCAGCCCGTGCGGCGAATCGAAGCGCTCCATGCGTATGGCGCGGTCGCCATCGAAGGTGACCCGGGCGACACCGCCATGCGGGCTCATCGTTGCCCACAGCGCGCCATCGGCAGTGAACTGCAGGCGCGCCGCCACCAGCTCCGGCAACCGCCGTGCCTCGCGCTCGCTGTCCGGCAGCAGGCCTCGTGCGTTGGCCAGCGGCGACGTACCGCGCACGCGGTCGGCCAGCCACACTTCCCCCTGCGGACTTTCGGCCAGCGTCGCCATCTGCGAAACGGCGATGCCGGTGTCCTTGAAGGCCGCCTGGCCGGCCGCGCGCACCCAGATCTTCAGGTCGGCCAGTACCCAGAAGGTGCCGCGGCTGTCGTGCAGCAGCCATTGCACGCGATGTTCCGGCACCCCCATGCCAGCGGGCAGCGGCTGCCAGCGTTGGCCAGTGAATTGGCGTAGTCCACCATTGATCGCGGCCCACAGCCGGCCGTCACGGTCCTGGCTGAAGTGTGGCACCACACCCACCGGCACGCCCTGGTCGCGGCCGTAGTTGTGCAGCTGGCCGCGCGCAAACTGGCTGATGCCGGCCTGGAAGTAGCCGATCCACAGTGCATCGTCGCGGCCCCGCGCAAGGGTGACCATGTTGGTGGACGGGAAATGGCTGCCCGCGGGAGCGGCCTGGCGTTCAAAGCGACGACCGTCGAAGCGGTACAGCCCTGAGCCGGTGGCCAGCCACAACAGGCCATCGCGATCCTGGGTGATGTCCCAGATGTCACCGGGGGCGCCCTGGCCGACGCGCCAGGCCGTGTGCTCGTAATCGGGCAACCCGCCGCTCACCGGCGGGCGCTGCACGGCAAGGGCGGGCAGGGCGGTCAACAGCAGCAGGCAGGTCAGCAGCGTCCGCAGGTGACGTTGCAACGGGAAGGGGCGGCCACGCATGGCGCGCATTCTGGCAGGTGCGGGGCAGTCCGGGGTGACCCGAACGGGGTAGGCAGTGGCCGCCGTGGTCGGCTATCACGCCGGCATGACCCCTGGAGCCCGGCCATGCAGCGCCTGTTCGTGATGTTCCCTGATCGCGGTCCGGGCATCGGCCTGCTGTGGCTACGGCTGTGCCTGGCCGCCGCGCTGTGCGCGCCTGGCACGCATGCTGGTTGGGGGGCGGTGCTGTGCGGGCTGGCGGCGGCCATGCTCGTGCTGGGCGTGTTGACGCCGCTGGCGACCCTGATGGCAGCCGCGACCATGTTCGCGCAGCAGGCACCGTGGCCGCTGGTGGCGTTGCCTGCGGCGCTGCTGATGCTGGGGCCGGGCGCCTACTCGGTGGATGCGCGCTTGTTCGGGCGCCGCCTGCTCGGCCGTCGGCCTCCCCCATTCGGGTAGGTGCCGGCCTCGACCGACGGGGGTAGGGCATCGTGCGCCGGCCACGCACCATGGGCCACCCCCTCGCGGCGCCCCGCATGGCCACCGTCAGTCCGTCCGATCCGTCCGCCACCCCGCTTGCCCCGCAGCAGGCCGCCGCACTGCAGCGCGCCCTGCGCTATGTCGATGAGCACCTGTCGCAGCCGCTGCGGGTGACCGAGCTGGCGCAGGCTGCCTGTGTCAGCCGCTTCCACCTGGTGCGCCTGTTCCGTAGCGGCACCGGTGCCAGCCCGCTGCGCTACGTGCGCCGCCGCCGCATCCAGCGTGCCTGCCAACTGCTGCCCAGCGCGCAGTTGCCGATGGCGTGCCTGGCCCAGCAGCTGGGCTTCTTCGACCAGAGCCATTTCGTCCGCAGCTTCCGCGCCGAGACTGGCTGCAGCCCCGGCCAGTATCGGGCCGGCGATGCGGCCCTGCTGCTTCCCCCTGATCATGTTTCCCACGGAGTCCACCCATGAGCCTTGCCACCGCCACGCCCGCCCCGGCCCTGCTGTCGCCCACCGACCATGCCCTGGTGCTGATCGACTTCCAGTCGCAGATGGCATTTGCTACCCACACGATCGACATCTCCGCGCTGCGCAACAACGTGTCGCTGATCAGCAAGGGGGCCAAGGGGTTCAACGTGCCGGTCGTGTTGACCACGGTGGCCGAGACGTCATTCTCCGGCCCGATGTTCCCGGAACTGCCGCAGATCTTCCCGGGCCAGCCGGTGTTCGACCGCACTTCGATGAATACCTGGGAAGACCAGCCGGTAATCGATGAGATCAACCGCATCGGCAAGCGCCGGCTGGTTCTTGCCGGCCTGTGGACCAGTGTCTGCATCGTGGGTCCGGCGCTGTCGGCGCTGGCGCAGGGCTTCGAGGTCCACGTGATCACCGACGCTTGTGGCGATGTCAGCGAAGAAGCGCACGAGCGTGCGATCACCCGCATGGTGCAGGCCGGCGCGGTGCCGATGACCAGCGTGCAGTACCTGCTTGAACTGCAGCGTGACTGGGCACGCGGTGAAACCTACGACCTGACCACCGGCATCGCCCGCGACCACGCCGGCGGCTATGGCATCGGCATCCAGTACGCCAAGCGCATGTTCGGCGCGCAGGAAGGCGGGCACTGAGCATGCTGGCCGGCCACGGCCTCGACCTGGCCCTGCTGATGCTGCGGGTGGCGGCAGGCGGCTTCCTGCTGCCGCACGCGCTGGGCAAGCTGTTTGGCTGGTTCGGCGGACCGGGGCTGGCCGGCTTCGCCACCGAGCTGCGCGGTTTCGGGCTGCCGGCAGTGGCGCCGTTGCCCCTGCTGTTGTCCCTGCTGCAGGTGCTGTCCGGGCTGGCCGTGCTGCTGGGCTGGCAGACCCGCATCGCCGCGCTTGCCGCCGCTGCCTTCATCGGCTTCACCGTCCTGTTGGCCTTGCCCAGGGGCTGGTTCTGGATGCGTGGCGGCAGTGAGTACCCGCTGATGTGGGCCACGGTGCTGCTGGCCATCGCCCTGGCCGGGCCGGGGGCCTGGGCGCTGGACGGCCAACGTCTTCCGGGAGCTTTCGCATGAGTCACGATCCCCCCGACCACGGCCGCCGCAACGTGGTGCTGGCCAGCGGTGCCGCGGTTGCGCTCGGCCTGGCCGGTCGCGCCGCTGCCGCACTCGATTCCACTTCCAAGGAGCGTCGCATGAGCACGCTGGTCATCCGCAATGCCCGCATCACCACACTCGACCCGCAGCAGCCGCACGCGCAGGCACTGGCCGTGCAGGAGGGCCGCATCGTCGCTGTCGGCAGCGATGAGGAGATCATGCGCGGCTGGGGCAATGAAGCGACCCTGATCGATGCGCAGGGCCGGCGCCTGCTGCCCGGCCTAAACGACAGCCATACCCACCTGATCCGCGGTGGCCTGAACTACAACCTGGAGCTGCGCTGGGACGGTTTGCGCTCGCTGGGCGACGCGCTGGACATGTTGAAGGCCCAGGTCGACCGCACCCCGGCACCGCAGTGGGTGCGCGTGGTCGGTGGCTTCACTGCCGCACAGTTCAACGAGAAGCGCCTGCCGACGCTGCAGGAGCTCAACGACATTGCGCCGGATACGGCGGTGTTCCTGCTGCACCTGTATGACCGCGCGCTGCTCAACCGCGCCGCGCTGCGCGCCTGCGGCTACAGCAAGGACACGCCGGATCCACCGGGCGGGCAGATCTTGCGTGACTCGCTGGGCAACCCGACCGGGCTGCTGCTGGCCAAGCCCAACGCGCTGATCCTGTATGCGACGCTGGCCAAGGGGCCACGCCTGCCGATCGAGTACCAGGCGAACTCGACGCGCCACTTCATGCGCGAACTGAACCGGCTCGGCATCACCTCGGTGATCGACGCTGGCGGTGGTTTCCAGAACTACCCCGAGGACTACCAGGTCATCGAGCAGCTGCATCGCGATGACCAGCTGACGGTGCGCATCGCCTACAACCTGTTCACCCAGAACAAGGGCAAGGAAGTGGACGACTTCCGCGGCTGGAGCGAGATACTGCAGCCGCGCCAGGGCGATGACCTGCTGCGCCACAACGGCGCTGGCGAAATGCTGGTGTTCTCCGCGGCCGACTTCGAGCTGTTCAACGAGCCGCGCCCGGAACTGCCGCCTGAGCTGGAACCGGAACTGCACGATGTGGTGAAACTGCTGGTCGAGAAGCGTTGGCCGTTCCGCATCCACGCCACCTATGACGAGAGCATCACCCGCATCCTCGATGTGTACGAACAGGTCAACCGCGAGGTGCCGTTCGATGGCCTGCACTGGTTCATCGACCACGCCGAGACCATCACCCCGCGCAACATCGAACGCATCCGCGCGCTGGGCGGCGGCATCGCCGTGCAGCACCGCATGGCCTACCAGGGCGAAGCCTTCGTCGAGCGCTACGGCGTGCAGGCGGCGCGGCACACGCCGCCGGTCAAGCGCATGCTGGCCGAAGGCGTGCCGGTCGGTGCCGGTACCGATGCCACCCGCGTGGCCAGCTACAACCCGTGGGTGGCGTTGTCCTGGCTGGTGACCGGGCGCACCGTGGGCGGGCTGGCCCTGTATGGCGATGAGAACCTGCTCGAGCGCGAACAGGCGCTGCGCCTGTGGACCCAGGGCAGCGCCTGGTTCTCCGGCGACGAAGCGGTGAAGGGCACGCTGAAGGTGGGCCAGCTGGCCGACTTCATCCTGCTCTCGGCCGACTTCTTCCGCGTTGATGACGCGCAGATCGCCGACATCACCAGCCTGCTGACCGTGGTCGGCGGCCGCATCGTGCACGCCGACGGCGATTACGCCGGCCTGGCGCCGCAGCTGCCGCCGGCGATGCCGGACTGGTCGCCGGTCAACCGCTTCGGTGGCTACCACGTTGGCGGTGCCGCCACCGGATTGGCCGCCGCGCATCGCCATCATCACGGCGTGGCCTGTAGTACGCATGGTGCTCACGGCCATGCCGCGCAGCACGCGGCGCCCACCGACGACCTGAGCGCCTTCTGGGGTGCGATGGGATGCTCGTGCTTCGCCTTCTGAGCCTGGCGCTGCTGGCCATGCCGTGGATGGCGCTGGCCTGTGACACCGGCCGCTGCACCGACATGGGCACCGGGCAACTGCAGTGGGACGCCTCGCTGCGCTTCAGGGGGATGTACTACGACCCGGCCCGATTCGGTATCGGCGGCAGTGAAGACGGCTACGGTCTGCTGCGTGCACTGGCGTCGGCCACGTATGTCGAGGACAACTGGCAGGCACGGGTGCAGCTGGGCGTGCATGCCGAGAATGGCAAGGCAGGTGGACCCGGCCGCACCGACCGCAGCGCGCTGGACGTGCAGCAGGCGTACTGGCGCTGGCAGCGCGGTGGCTTCCATCTGCAACTCGGCCGACAGGAAGCCGGCTATGGCAGTTCGCGGCTGTTGTCGGTGCGCGATGGGCCGAACATCCGCCTGGCGTTCGACGGTGCGCGCGTGGGTTGGAAGGGTAGATCCGGCACGCTTGAACTGATGGCGCTGCGTCCGCTGGAGAACCGACCGGGTGCCCTCGATGATCGCGGCGAACACGGCGCCCACCTGTGGGGTGCCTATGCCACCACGGCACGCGGGCGGGGCGCGGGACAGTGGGATCTGTACCTGCTGGACTACCGTCGCGACGGCGCGCGCTTTGCCGCCGGCAGCGGCACCGAACGTCGGCAGACCCTGGGCGCGCGCTGGTTCGGCCAGGCTGGTGCACTGGACTGGAACAGCGAGCTGGTGGCGCAGGGCGGTGAACTGCGAACGACCGCCGGCACGCTCGCTATCCACGCCTGGACGCTGGCCACCGATACGGGGTGGCGCTGGACGGACCTGCCGCTGCAGCCGCGTCTGGGGCTGAAGGCCGACATCGCCAGTGGCGATGGCAATCTGCACGACGGCCGCCTGGGCACCTTCAATGCCTTGTTCCCGAAGTCGGCCTATTTCAGCGAGGCCAGCCTGCTGGCCCCGGCCAACCTGATGGACGTCCAGCCGACCCTGACACTGCGCCTGCACGACGCGGTGACCACGGAACTGGGCGTACAGATGGCCTGGAAGCATCGTCGCGCCGATGCGGTCTACACCACGCCGGCACCGCTGGTGGCGTTGCCGGGCAGCGCCGGCGGCGCGCGCCGCATCGGCACGCAGTACAAATCCGAAACCCGCTGGCAGGCCAGCGAACACTGGCAATGGCAGCTGCAGCTGGCCTGGGTCGATGCCGGGCCTGCACTGAAGCAGGCCGGCGGCCGGGACACGCTGTTCGCCTCGATCGTTGGAGCATGGCAATGGTGAACGCAACCGCGTCGCAACCCCCCGCACAGGCCGCAGGCGCCTGGTCCCCACTGAAGATCCAGATGTTCCGCTCGATCTGGCTGGCGATCCTGGCCAGCAACATCGGCACCTGGGTCAACGACGTGGCCGCCGCCTGGGTGATGGCCGAACGTACCGGCTCGCCGTTGATGGTGGCCCTGGTGCAGTCGGCCACCACCGTGCCGATCGTGCTGCTGGCACTGGCCGCCGGAACCCTGGCCGACATCGTTGATCGCCGCAGGTACCTGCTGGCCACCCAGGGCTGGATGCTGCTGGTCGCCGCCGTGATGGCGGCGCTGACCGCGATGGACATGCTGACCCCGCAGCTGCTGGTGCTGCTGACCTTCTGCATGGGCTGCGGTGCGGCGATGGCGATGCCGGCGCAGGCCGCTATCGTGTCCGAACTGGTGCCACAGCCGATGCTGGCCTCGGCGGTGGCGCTGAACTCGATCGGCATCAACATCGCGCGCTCGATCGGCCCGGCCATCGGCGGCGTGATCGTCGCCCAGCTCGGTGCGGTCTGGGCCTTCGGCTTCAACGCCATCACCTTCGCCGCGATGCTGTTCGTGGTGTGGGGCTGGAAGCGCGACCCGAAGCAGTCCAGCCTGCCGCCGGAAGGCTTCGGTGCGGGCCTGAAAGCGGGCCTGCGCTATGCCAGCCGCGCCGGGCGGTTGCAGGCGGTGCTGATCAAGTCGGTCGGCTTCTTCTTCTTCGCCGCAGCGATGAATGCGTTGCTGCCGGTGGTGGTGCGTGGGCAGATGCAGGGCGGGGCGGGCCAGTACGGCATGCTGCTCGGCTGCATCGGCATCGGTGCGGTGGGGGGTGCGCTGCTGCTGCCGAAGCTGCGCGCGCAGCTGGATCGCGACCTGCTGGTGCTGCTGGCGACCCTGTCGCTGGCCATGAGCCTGGTCGGGCTGGCGCTGACCCGAAGCTGGTACGTGCTGCCGCTGGTGATGCTGGTCAATGGCTTTGCCTGGATCACCGTGCTGTCGTCGCTGCAGATCGCGGCGCAGACCGCAGTGCCGGCGTGGGTGCGTGCGCGTGCGCTGGCGCTGTACATCATGGTGTTCTCTGCCGGCATGGCCGCCGGCGGCCTGAGCTGGGGCGCACTGGCTCAGCGCACCTCGCCGGAGCTGGCCCTGCTGGTGGCTGCCGCGGGTGCGGTCATCGGCGGGTTGCTGGTGTGGCGCGTGCGCATCGCCGGCACCGAAGACCTGAACCTGCGTCCGGCGGGGCACTGGCCAGCCCCCGAACTGTCGGTACCGGTATCCAATGATCGAGGCCCGGTGCTGGTGACCATCGAGTACCGCATTGACGATGCTGATCGCGCCGCGTTCCAGGCGCAGATGCGCACACTGGGCACCATCCGCCGCCGCGATGGCGCCGTGGTCTGGGGCGTGGTCGAGGACGTGGCCAGTCCAGGCATCCACCTGGAGTATTTCGTGACCCCGTCGTGGCTGGAGCACCTGCGCCAGCACGAACGCATCACCGCCGACGACAGGGCGATCCAGGAAGTGCTGCGCGGATTGCATCGCGGTGAGCGTGCGCCGGTGGTGCGCCACTTCGTGGGTGGGCATGACCCGCTGCCTGTCGCTGTGCCGCATCACCACACCGACATCTGAAAAAAAAGGGGACGGAGGGGATTAAGTCGTTTGTGCACAAACGACTTAATCCCCTCCGTCCCCTTTTTGCGATCGAAGGGGCGGCGGCACCGTTACAGTGCCGCCGCGGCGCATCAACTGCGCGCGAACGCCAACAGGTCGGCGTTGAACTGCTCGGCGTGGGTGATGGTCAGGCCGTGCGGGGCACCGGCGTATACCTTCAGTTCGGCATTCTTGATGATCTGCGAGGAGAGCTTGGCCGAGGCATCGAACGGGACGATCTGGTCGTCATCACCGTGCACGACCAGTGCCGGCACGTCGATCTTCTTCAGGTCTTCGGTGTAATCCACTTCCGAGAATTCGTGCACGCAGTCGTACTGGCCCTTGACGCCACCGAGCATGCCCTGCAGCCAGAACGCATCACGCATGCCCTGGGTGACCGTGTTGCCATCGCGGTTGGCGCCGAAGAACGGGGTGGTCAGGTCCTTGAAGAACTGCGAACGGTCGCCGCCGGTGCCCTTGCGGATGCCGTCGAAGACCTCCAGCGGGGTGCCGGCCGGGTTGCCGGCGGTCTTGAGCATCAGCGGCGGCACGGCGCCGACCAGCACCACCTTGGCCACGCGCGTGCTGCCGTGGCGGCCGATGTAGTGGGCCACTTCGCCGCCGCCGGTGGAATGGCCGACCAGGATCGCGTCCTTCAGGTCCAGCGCCTCGATCACTGCAGCCAGATCGTCGGCGTAGGTGTCCATGTTGTTGCCGTCCCAGGTCTGGCTGGAACGGCCGTGGCTGCGGCGGTCGTGGGCGATCACGCGGTAACCGTTCTGGCCCATGAACAGCATCTGCGGATCCCAGGCATCGGACGACAGCGGCCAGCCGTGGGCGAACACGATCGGCTGGCCGTTGCCCCAATCCTTGTAGAAGATGCGGGCGCCGTCGGCGACGGTGACGAAGTTGCTCATTGCAGGTTCCTTGGCGGAAGGGAGGGAAGGCACCGGCAGGCTGCCGGTGCCTTCGGCAGTACAGCGCAGGTGCCGGCGACGGACTTGCACCGCTGTGCTGGATTGCAGAGGATGTGACGCATATCGCTCTGGCGGGACCCGAGTCGCGCGCCGAGGATGTCCGCAGCCCGCCTGTGGAATGCCCGGATGCCCGCCACGCGATGGTCCCTGCTGTTGTGCCTGCTGTTGCCGATGGCCGCGCCGGCTCAGACCAATGTCTACAAATGCGTGGATGGACCGCATCCGGTCTACCAGCAGACACCCTGCCAGGGCCGGGCGGCGTGGCGCTGGGATGTCCCGGCGGAGCAGTCATTGTCCCGTGGGGCGGTGGTTCCCGCAGTCACGCCATCGAAGCCGTCGCGTCGCCCGCGTCGTGCCGTCCGGGCGCAGGGCGCATTGATCACGATCAGTACGGATGCGGCGGCCTGCGAGCGTGTGCGCCGCCAGCGCGGACAGGCGCTGCTCAAACGTCGGCGGTTGGATTTCGTGCAGCGCCGGCAGCTGGATGACGCAGTCTACGACGCCTGCCAGTGAAGTGGTGCACTGAAGCGCCGAAAACAACAACGGCGCACTGGGGCGCCGTCGTGTGCAATGCCGTGAGTGCAGCTCTCAGCGGCCGTCGCTGGTGGCGGCCGGTGCCGGCGAGGGCACGCTGTCCGGCTTGGGCAGGCTCAACTCCGGGTTGCCCTGTTCGGCCTGCAGGATCTGGATGCGGCGCTGCAGGGCGTCCAGCTGGCTGTTGGTGCTCTGCACATCGGTGCTGAGGCTGACTGCCTGCTGCTGGGCCTGCTGCAGGGCGGCGCTGACCTGCGCCGACTGTGCCTGCTGCTGTTCCATTTCCTGCTGCAGGGTGCGCAGGCGTTCTTCGTTGTAGGCCACCAGGCGCTCGGTGTAGCGCTTGCCGGCTTCCAGGCGCGTGGTGTCGATGTAGACCTGGGCCAGCTGCTCGGACTGCTGCGCGAAGGTGCGGTAGACACGTTCGGCGTTGTCCACCGCATCGGTCTTGATCACCCGCCAGAAGTTCTTCTCCTGGAACAGGGCGACGTAGTAGGTCAGGGTATTGGCGTTGAACAGCAGGCTGGCGCCGTAGTTGCCGTTGTAGGTGGTGCGCAGCTCGGTCAGCTGGCGCGAATCCATCAACTGCTTGAGCTCGTCCACGGTATTGCGCACCACCGGCGCGCTGCGCGCCGGTTCGGCTGCAGCCTCGCGGTCGCCACGCGCGGCCATCGCCGCCGGTGCCACCAGCATCATGGCCACGGCCAGCACTGCTGCGTTGCGCGCGTGCCGGGCGAAGACCGCGCCCCCTGAAGTTTCTCGCATGTCTAGACCATCCACGGATGAGTGTGGGTTGAGATGAAGGTGGTTCCCCGCCGGGAGTCTAGCATGGGCGCGGGCGCCGCCAAGGGCGGCGGTCACGGCGCGATTTCAATAGACCAGCTGTGCCGCGCTGCACTGGATCGACTGCACGTTGACGTCGGTCCGGCCCAGTTCCAGGCCCAGCACGCTGGCCAGCAGGTTGGTCAGCAGAGTGCCGACACTGTTGAGCACCGGTCGCAGTGCGGCCAGGATCGGCTTCAGCACGGTGCACAGCAGGCCGCTGCAGCTGACGCTTCCGTCCGGGTTGGCGACGCCGCTGCCACTGGCGCCATCGAGGAAACCCGCCGGCGCGGTCTGGATGTACGACGCCAGGTTGTTGCGCACGCAGCCGTTGTAGTCGATCAGGTTGCCGAGCAGGCTGTCGCAGCGGTTGATCAGCAGGCCGCCGACCAGCGAGCCGAGCAGGCCATCGAGCAGGCCCAGGCCCTGACCGGTGACGGTCGTCCTGTAACCGGTCCACACCGAACCGTCTTCCCAGCAGGTGGTCAGGCCCAGCAGGCAGGGCTTGGGGACGCCATTCTTCACCGTCCAGTTGCCCAGCGGGGCGAGGTTGCGTGCCGGATCGCCATCGCGCAGCAGCGGGATGACCTGGTCGACGTTGTAGCGTCCGCCAGTGGGAAAGGCCGCCTGCAGGTAACGATCGGCCAGCGCCTTGGCCGTGTCGTTGGCACTCATGCCCTGCTTGGGCGAGCTGAGCATGCCCGACAGCACCCGCAGCAGCTCGTTGACCAGGCTCGACACTGCGTCACCGATCGCGAGCGGATTGATCCGGGTCGAGCCGGTCTCGCCCGCAGCCAGGGTCAGGTTCTGTGAGCCGGTGAGGGCGGGCAGGGTGATCCTGTCGTTGATCAGCGGCTGGCCCAGCAGCTTCAACAGCTGTTCGTTCTGCAGCGTGGCGTCGCAGACATTGGCCTTGGAGAATCGCTGTGCGGGGTCGACGTTGCCGACGCAGGCACGCAGCACCGATGAATCGACCTGGATGGTGGCCTTGGGGGGACTGCCGCCGCACTGGATGCCGGTCAGGGTACCCATGCCGTTGGCCACGTCGACGTGCAGCGGCAGGTGCAGGCGCGTGCCGAGCAGGTTCAGCAGCGGCCCAAGCGCGAACAGGTTGTTGCTGTCCACGTCCACCATCAGCCGCACCTGCGCATTGTAGGCGCGGGTGCCGACGCCGCCGATGGCGATCGACGGCGGCTCGACCACGCCGCCCTGGATGTTGATGCCCAGCAGGTCCAGCCCCTTGATCGTCACGCCGTTGCCATCGTTGGCGATGGAGATGGCGGTGCTGATCAGGTTGAGCACGTTGATCTTCGATTCCAGTGCGCTGCCGACGGTGCCGTCGGGTGAGACAACTTCCGCGAACAGCCCGCCGCCGCCGGCCTGGCTGCCGAGCACGATGTTGAGCTTGTTGATGTCCAGCTGGGTGGCGACCAGGTCGGACAGGGCGCGCAGCTGCACGCCCACCGTCGAGTCACGGCCGACCACGGTGGCGGTGGCATCGACCAGTTGCGCCAGCGAGATCTTGTTGACCGACAGCAGGCGGTTGAAATCGGCCACGCTGAGGTTGGCGCTCACCGGGATGTTGAGTGCCTTCAGCAGGCCGGATGGGGTGACGTTGGCCTGCGCCAGACCGTCATAGGACAGCACCGTGGCATTGCTGACATCCAGGCCGACCAGGCGCAGGGTCGACAGCAGTACGGAATCGCCATTGGTACGCAGCAGCTGCGAGCCCACCGCGAACACCGCCGTGGGCTCCGAGCGGCGGGCGACCGCCTGCACGCTGACGGTCGGCAGGCTGGTGTTCTGGCCGAAGAAGGGCAGCACGCTGCGCTCGGCGATCACCTGCACCGCATTGCGCGGGTTGCTGGCATCAACGCTGGTGACGAAACGGTTGCTGGTACCGCGGCTGGCACTCCAGTTGCCGCAGCGGACCTGCAAGGTGCCTGCGAACCTGTTCTGGGCCAGTGCGCTTTGCCGGGCGGCGCTGTTGTCGCTGTTGTCCGCGCTGCACAACTCCAGTCGCTGCGCGCCGGCCAGTGCGGCCAGATCGGCAACCTTCTGCGCATCGCGCTTGGCCCAGAACAGATAGCCGATCTCGATCAGGCCCAGCATCGCCAGCAAGGCCAGCATGACCAGCATCATGGTGACCGACATGCCGCCGCGTGCGCGGCCGAAACTGAACTGGCGTGGGCGTTTCATGGCCTACCTCAGCGTCCGGAGGAGGAGGCATCCTTGGACCGGGCAACATCGGTCTCAAAGAAGTCCGGGATCTCGTGTTCAAAGCTCTTCAGGTAACGCGCATAACTCAGGGTGGCCTGGTCACCCAGGATCGGCAGGCGCTGGCCGGCCTGCTGTCCCGACGCCTGCAGGCGGAACAGGTTGCGGGTGGCTTCGCCGCTCTGCAGGCGCGCACGCGGTGTTGCCGGCGGGGCACCGTCGGTTGCGGGGAGTGCCGGTGGCACCGCTGCCACCGCTGCCACCGCCGCGGATGCGGCGGGTGCGGCCAGCTCCACGGTGGGAAGCGGCTCGGCCTGCATCGGTGCTGCGGCCGGTGCCGACGGCAAGGGGCCACCTAGCATCTGTCCGGTCAATGGCTGTTGCTGGGCCTGCACGGCACCGGCAGCAAGCAGGCAGGACAGCACGGGCAACAGGCGTCGGGTCAGGCGCATCGCAGTCATGGTGTGCTTCCGGTCGGGTGTTCGGTGGTGCTGAAGCGTTCCAGCATCGACGGTGGCAGGCGCTGCGGATCGCGCTCGTCACGTGCTTCGCGGCGTGGTTCGGCTGCCAGCCGGGTGCTGCCCGACGCACGGGCGCCGTGTTCGCTGCTGGCCGCGGACGCAGGCGCAGGGGCGTTGACGGCGGCCGCCGCCTGCCGCTGCTGCAGGCGCGTGCGGATCTGCTGGGCCTGCTGCTGGATGCTGCGGCGCGTTTCGTCGTTGAGGTTGGCCTGTGCCGCCAGGCGCTCCGCGGTGGCCTGGTCGCCGCGCAGGAGCGCCCACAGTGCGAGATTAGCCGTGGCCTTGGCGTTGCCTGGCGACAGTTCCAGGGCCTTGGCCAGCGGCTCGCGCGCCTGGTCGAACTGGCCGGCGCGCAGCCGCGCATAACCCAGGTCGCCCAGGTAGTCGGTGTTCAAGGGCTGCAGTTGCGTGGCGCGCGCCAGCGCCTGTTCGCTGCCGGCGTCGTCATCGCGGCGTGCAGCGATCAGGCCCAGGCCGTGGGCGGCCGCAGCGGCCTGCGGCCCGCTGGACAGCTCGCGATACAGCGCGACCGCTGCGTCGCTCTGGCCAGTCTCGCGCAGGGCGTCGGCCTGCAGCAGGCGCAGGGCGGGGCGATCACCATAGCGTTGGCGGAAGGCCTCCACGTGGGCGAGCGAGGCATACCAGGCGCCCTGCTGCTGCATGCGCTCGATCAGCTCCAGATAGGTGTTGCGGCTGTCCTGCGGATCGGGCTCCGGCGGCGCAAGGCTGGGCGCCCGCACGTACTTCGGCGTGGTCGATGCGCAGCCACTGGCCAGGGTGGCGAGGGCGACGGCAAGCAGCAGGCAGGGGGGGCGCAGGGCAGGCATCAGGGCGATCCCATCTTGGACATGGTGGTGGCCAGCGCGACCAGCGCTGGACCGGCAAGCACCAGCATCAGTGCCGGCAACAGGGTCAGCATCATCACCACGGTCATCTTCACCGAGAGCTTGCCGACCTTTTCCTTCAACGTGTTGCGGCGCTGCTCGCGCAGGCGGATGCTGAACTGGCGCAGCGGTTCCTGCACGGCGCTGCCGTGCGCATGCACCTGCAGGATCAGCTGCATCAGGCTGGCCAGGTCGTCATCGGCGTAGACCTCGCTCAAGCGCCGCAGTGACTGCGCGCGGGTGCGGCCGTGGGTGTAGGCCACGTTGGCTTCCTGCAGTTCGCCGCCCAGTACCGGCAACGCATCGCGCAGCTTGTCGCCCAGCGTCTGCAGGCTCTGGTCCATGCTGAAGCCCACGCCCTGCAGCAGGCGCAGCAGGTCGATCAGCAAGGGCAGTTCGTTCTCGACCGCGCGGCGGCGGCGCTTGACCCACGACGACAGCACGAACTTGGGCAGCAGCAGCCCGGCCGCCAGCGCACCGATCACCACCATCACCCTGGCCATACCGTGCGCGCTGCTGAACGCCAGCGCCAGCGCCAGCACCAGCAGCGCAAGCAACAGGCGCAGGCCGAGATAGATGGCGGTGCCGCGGCGCGTGTTCCAGCCGGCCAGGTCCAGCAGCAGCCTGTCCTCGTTGGCCAGCAGCGCGGCCTCCAGGCGGCCACCACTGAGCGAGCGCCCGAAGCGCTCGAGCCAGCCCAGCGAGTCGCGGCGCGTGGCCTCGGTGTCGCGGGCTTCCTCGCGCGGCTGCAGGGCGGTCTTCAGCGCGGCCGAGGTGCGGTGCTCGCGATGGCTGCGCACCCAGCCGGCAATGCCGAGCAGGGCGACGCCCGCTGCCAGCACCAGCAGCGAAAGGGCGAACCAGGCGCTGGCGCTCATCGGGAACCTCGCGGGTAGCTGCGGGCGGTCATAGCGATTTGGCCAGGCGGTACAGCAGCAACGCCCCGAGCAGTTCCAGGCCCAGTGCGATCAGCAGGATCCTGTGGCCGAGCGGGTCATGCAGCACCGGCTGGAAGAACGCCGGGCTGGAGATCGCCATCAGCACCGCACTGGCCGGTGGCAGCAGCCCCAATACCCAGGCCGACATGCGGGTTTCCGAGGTGGTGGCGGCCAGCTCCTGCTGGGCCTGCTCCAGGTCGCGCATGAAATCACCCATGCGCTGCAGGATCTGGTCGGCGCGCCCGCCGATGCGCACGCTCACCCCGATCACCACCGCCAGCACCTTCAGCACGTCCATCCGGTACGGCTGTGCGGCCAGGCTCAATGCACGATCCAGCTCCATGCCGCTGCGCGCATAGCGCACCGTGGTGTCCAGCAGGCCGCGCAGTGGCGCGCTGGTCTGCATCGAAGACACCTGGAACGCGGCCTGCAGGCTGTTGCCCAGCGCGGTGAGGCGGACCAGGTTGTCGAGGAAGTCCGGCATCTGGTGCAGCAGCTGCGCGCGCAGTTTCGTGATCCGGCGCATCACCCACAGCCAGCAGCCCAGCAGGTACAGCAGAAGGGTCAGCGGAAACATCCAGGCCGTGCCCAGCCGCACCGCCGCCACGACCGCAAGCACCAGTCCCGGTACCAGCAGCATCAGTGGCAGCTTCCAGCCCGGCTGCAGGCCGGCGCGCTGCAGGACGCCATCCCAGGGTAATGCGCGGCTCCCACTGCTGGCGGGGCGGGCCGAATCGTTCGCCGCCACAACGGCAGGCCCGGCCGGCACCGCACCGGCCGTGCTGCCGCGTGCCAGCTGCTGCTCGGTGTGCTGCAGCGAGGCCTGGCGCTGTTCACGGCTGCTGGCGGTACCCCACAGCCAGACGGCCAGCGCCAGCAGCACCGAGATGATGCTCAACACGCCCAGCAGCAGGCCGGTGCCCATGTTCAGAAGTCCCCGTAGAGTGATTCGCGCAGCTGCTGGCGGAACGGCTCCAGCTTGTGCGAATGCGGATGGAAGCCCAGGCCGATCCAGCGGTCGGTCTCGCGGCCGGTGCCACCGATCTGCACCTCGTGGCGGAACATCTCCTGGGTGGTGATCAGGTTGTCGCTGACCCCGGTGATCTCGGTGATCGAGACCAGCACCCGGCGCCCGCTGCCCAGTCGCGAGATCTGCACGATGAAATCAATGGCGCTGGCGATCTGCCGGCGCAGGCTGTCTTCGCTGCCCTGGAAGCCGGCAAACCCGGCCAGCATCTCGATGCGGTACAGGCAGTCGCGCGGCGTGTTGGCGTGGATGGTGGCCATCGATCCGTCGTGGCCGGTGTTCATCGCCTGCAGCATTTCCAGCACTTCAGCGCCGCGCACTTCGCCGACCACGATGCGGTCCGGGCGCATGCGCAGGCTGTTGCGCACCAGGTCGCGGATGCTGACCGCGCCCTGGCCCTCGGCGCCGCCGATGCGGCTCTCCAGGCGCACCACGTGCGGATGGTTCAGCGAAAGCTCGGCGGTGTCCTCCACGGTGATGACGCGCTCATCGGCCGGCACGTAGCTGGCCAGGGCATTGAGCAGCGAGGTCTTGCCCGAGCTGGTGCCGCCGGAGACCAGGATGTTGCAGCGCCCCAGCACCATCGCCTTCAGCAGTGCCTGCATCGGTGCGTCGAAGGTGCCCTTGGCGAGCAGTTCGTCGGGGGTGAACGGGTCCTTGCGGAACTTGCGGATGGACACCATCGGTCCGTCCACCGCCAGCGGCGAGATGATCGCGTTGAGGCGGCCACCGTTGGGCAGGCGCGCGTCGACCATCGGATTGGAATCATCCAGCCGGCGGCCGAGCGGGGCGAGGATGCGGCGCAGGATGCGCAGCAGGTGGGTGTCATCGGTGAAGCGCTGGGTGGCGCGCTTGAGCTGTCCGCCCTGCGAAACGTGCACGTCCTTGAAGCCGTTGATCAGGATGTCTTCGATGGAGGGGTCGTGGAGCAGGTCGTCCAGCGGGCCGAAACCGGTCAGCTCCTTGACCAGTCCCTCGGCGACGACCTGCATCTCTTCTTCGTTGATCGGGATGCGCCATTCCTGGATGAAGCCCACGGTCTGCACCTGCACCCAGCGGGCGATGGTGTCCGGGGCCCAGGAATCGATGTCGATGCGCTCGTCCTCGATGCTGTTGAGCAGATGCTCATGCGCGGCCGACAGCACCTTCTGGTACTGCTCGGTCTGCGCGAACGGCAGGTGGCCCGGGGCAGATTCGGGCAGTACCGGGCGGGCAACGGCGTGCGGGAACGGGGTTACCTTGTCTTCCATTGCGATCCACCCAGGGCAAGGGAGAGTCTTTCCCGCAGGCCATGCGGCTGGACCGGGCAGGCGGCCGGATCCAGGCGCGACACGAGCGGGGCGAGGGCACGCAGATAGGGGTCGCGCGGGGCATCCTGCAGCAGCAGGTGTCCCTGGCTGGCGGCCAGGCGCACGCGCGGTCGTTCGGGCAGCGTCGCCAGCAGCGGTACTTCGAAGCGGCGTGCGATCTGTTCCGGGCTCATGCCGCTGCTGTCATCGTGGCGGTTGATCACCAGTTGCAGGCGCTTCTCGCGCTCACGCTGGCCCGCCAGGTGCTTCAGGGCCTGGTCCAGAGAAACCAGCGTGGCGATCGAGGCATCGGTGACCAGCCAGATCTCGTCGGCCTGGTCCAGCAACAGGGGCGGAAGCTGCCGCAACGGGCAGCCGCCGGCATCGCACAGCACGCTGGCGAACACGCCGCGCAGGCGCTGCAGCAGCGCGCCAGGATCCGAGGGCGGGACGGCATCGCTGCCACTGGCACGATCCAGCAGCACCAGCCCGGAGTCATGGCGCGCCATGGCCGTGCGGGCGAGGGTGGCATCGATGCGGCTGGCATTGCGCAGCGCGTCTTCGTAGTGGAAGCGGCTGTCGAGATTGAGGTACAGCGCGAGGTCGCCGGAGGGCTGCGCCAGCTCCATCAGCAGGCCGTCCTGCTGCACGGCTTCGCCCTGGGCCAGGGCGCGCGTCTGCTGCGCCAGCACCGAAAGATGTGCGGCCAGGGTGCTGGTGCCGACGCCGGCGCGCACACCCAGCAGCACGATCAGGCGTGCCTTGTGTGCGTGCTGGGCAACCGCTGCCGGGCGCGGAGACAGGGCGCGCCGCAAGGCCGCCTCGATGCCTGCGTCGTCACTGTCCAGGTCCAGTACATCGCGCAGGCCGGCGCGCAGCGCGATCACCACGCCTTCGACCTGGCCGGCGCTGGTGGCGCCCACGGCCACCAGCGGCAGGTCCGGTTGGGTCTGCTGCAGCTGCTGCGCCAGCACGCTCGAGGCGGCCGCATGCTCGGGCCGGAAGTCGAGCAGCACCAGGCTCTGCGGGCCGCGTTGCAGGTCCTGGGCGGAGGTGGGGGCGTTGCTGTCCTGCCAATGCAGGGCGGTGCTCGGCGGCAGCTTGGCGGCCAGCCGGGGCAGCAGTTCGCGGTCGATGCCGTACAGGACCAGGTTCATTGGCGGTCCTTGCGGATGCAGCGGCTGGGCGGTGGCGTAGGGCATGGGCGTGGTATCGCAGGCATCATGGAGTCAGCGCGAGAATCCGGGCACCGGGTCCTGGCTGACCGGACCCAGCAACCAGGAACCCCACTCGGGGAGATGCGGCCTGGCTTCGCGCTCGCCGGGCAGCGGCAGTTCGGTGTTGCGCGCCAGTGGCTGCACCAGGCGCGGGGTGACGATGATCACCAGCTCCTTGTCCTGGCGCTTGTAATCGAAGTTGCGGAAGAACGAGCCGATGATCGGCAGGTCGCCCAGCAGCGGAATCTTGCTGACGTTGGAGACGATGTTGGAGCTGACCAGGCCCCCGATGACGAAACTCTCGCCATCACCCAGCTCGACGGTGGTGTCGGCGCGGCGGGTGGTGATCGAGGGAATCTGCACGTTGTTGAGCACAATGGCATTGCTGTAGTCCAGGTCGCTCGCTTCGGGCGCTACCTTCAGCGCGATGCGGTTCGCTGCCAGCACGGTCGGGGTCACGGTCAGGCCGATGCCGAACGGCTTGTAGGTGATGGTGGTAGTGCCAAGCCCCTGCGGTTCCAGGATCGGCAGTTCGCCACCGGCCAGGAAACTGGCGCTCTGCCCGGACAGCGCCACCAGCGTCGGCTCGGCCAGTACGCGGGCCATGCCATTGGCCTGCAGCAGTTCGACATCGGCGTTCCACAGCCCCTTGGTCGAGCCGAAAACAAGGCGGAATGCCGAGGAAATCGGCGAGACGGCCTCGTTGCTGCTGTTGCCTTCCTTCATGCCGGGCAGCAGGCCGGTGTTGCCCGGCAACCCGGTGCCGGGCCGCGCGAAGCCGTAGGCGAAGCCGCCGTTGCGGTTCTGGAAGTTGATGCCGATCTGCTTCATCGCGGTCTTGTTAAACTCGACCACCTTGACCTCGACCTGGACCACACCGCCGCTGCTGATGGTGGACGTATCGGCAAGCGCACCTTCCTTGCCCAGTGCCATCGCCGCCGTGCGTTGTTCCTGCATGTGCGAGAGCACGCTGTCAGTGCTTCCCTGCAAAAGGCCCTGCTGGTCCTGCTGGGTGAACACCAGATCGTTGCCGCCGGTGCTGGCCGCACCCTGTACGGCGCTCTGCACCCGTACTGTCACCCGTTGCGGCTCGGCCTGCTTGCGGTGCCACAGCAGCAGGGTGGTGGTGCCGGGCATCCTGCCCACCAGCAGCGCCTGGCGCTGGCCGCGCAGCATCACGATGTCGGCAACGCCGGGGTCGGCAATGGCCACCCGTTCCAGGTCGGCCGGCAGGTTCCAGGGACGCTGCTCACGGGCCTGCAGCACCAGGTCATCGGCGGCCACGCTCGTTGCCGGTGCCAGCAGCACCAGCAGCAGGGCCAGCCGCCGCTGGCGGGGAGAAAGGCGTGGACGGCGGCGACGTTCGGTCATGGATGCGCTCGATGCAGGTCAAAGGGAGCCACGGGGGGCGGAACTGTCGCCACGGATGATCTCGATACCCGAAGCGCGCGGGGCGCTGCGACGGGGCGCCGGCGCACGCGCGGGTGCATCCGCGTTGCTGCGTGGCGGGGCACTGCCGCGGCCGGCCAGCGCGTCGCCGTCGATACCGGCGAAGGCGTGGTTCTCCGGGCGCTGCAGTGCCAGCTGCTGCTCTGCGTCGAGCCCACGCAGTGGATCGATCACGCCGCGCGACTGAGGGAACAGTGCGAGGTCGGGCAGGCCCGTATCAGCGGGATTGCGCAGCGCCAGGAACAGCTTGCCCTGCTGCGCACCCAGCAGCAGTCGATTGGCGTCGGCCACCGGTACCGCCAGCACCGCGCTGCGCGCGGGTTGCGGGGCTTCATTGCTGCTGTGGCTGCCGCCACTGCCGGTGATGTCGGCCGCGCGCGGGTCGTTGCGGGTGTCGGCCTCGCTATTGGAGGTGGCTTCCGAGGCGACCGGCGCGATGTCCTGCTGCCCATAGCTCAGCACGCGCAGGCGCGACAGCAGCAGGCGCGTCTGCGCGGCTTCGGCGGGGCTGTTGATGCCGGGCTGGGCATTGCGCAGGTTGAGGAAGACGTCGACGAAGTCACCGGGAAGGATGCGGTTGCCGGCACCAACCAGTTCGTCCACGGGCACGGCCAGTGCGCGCTCGCCCGGCCGCAGCTGCAGCGAGAAGCCCTGTGCCAATGCGCTGCTGCTGATCGGGCTGCCTTCGGCGATGTCCTGCACCGGCACCTTGCCGACCACGGCGGCGATGCTGGTGGCGGCACCGGCGACGGGGGAGGTGCGCTGGGCCAGGCGCAGGTCGTTGGCGCTGATCGGCTCGCCCGCGGGCAGGCGCGCCACGGCTTCCACCACCGTGATGGCCTGCACTTCGTTGTGCGCGATCGGCGCGGCCGTGACCGGTGCGGCCGGTTTGCGCCCGATCATGAAGGCGATCAGCGCCAGCAGCACGGCCAGGCCGATCAGGGCGACGGCAGCGATGCGGGTCAACTTGAGCATGGAACCGTCTCCAAAATACCGGTCATCAGTTGCCGCTGCCGAGATCGAGCTGGGCGACCGCGACGCTGCGGATGGGAGCCTGCATCACCCACTTGTAGAGCGTGGCGGTGCCGGGCAGGAAGGGATGGCTGGCGTAGTCGTAGCTGACTGTCACGGTCATGCACTGGGCCGTGGCCAGGCCGGCGCAGGGCGCCTGCGCGGACACCACGATGGCATTGCTGCCCCCCGCGCTGCAGTCCACGTTCTGCTTGGAGAACTGCAGCAGCCATTGCATCGAGGTGCGTGCGGCGACGCAGGCGGCGGTGCGCCGTTCGCCGGCGGTGCCGTAGCGCAGCGAGGCGCGCGCACCTTCGGCCGAGGCGGTGGCCAGGGTCTGCTGCGCTGCCATGATCATCACCCCGGAGAAGGTGAACAGCAGCAGCGGCAACAGGCCGAGCATCAGCATCAGGGCGAACTCGATGCTGGCGACGCCGCGTTGCCGGCGCGGGCTGCGGATGTTCATGGTGCACCTCCGTAGATGCTTGCCAGCACCCAGCCGATGGCGGCGAGTGCGAGGTAGGCGGCATAGGGAATGCGACGTCGTCCCTGGCGTGCGGCCTGCATGTCGCGCAGGGCCGGATGCGCGTGCCACTGCGTGCTGGTGCGATTCACCTGCATCTGCAGCTGGCCGGGCAGCAACACGCCCAGGCGCCGGCCCGCCAGCACCAGCACGGCGTGCAACCCGGCGGCGAGGCTGGCGACCAGCCAGACCGGCAGCAGCGCCTGCCAGCCCAGCATCAGCCCCAGCACGGCAAAGAACTTCACGTCGCCGGCGCCCATCCAGCGCAGGGCATAGAACGGCAGCAGCGCCAACAGGCCGAGCGCCGCGCCGGCAACGTGGGGCAGCCACGGCTGGCGCGGCGCACTGAACTGGCCGAAGACGATCACCACGGTGGCGATCACGCAAGCGGCGATCAGCCAGGCGTTGGGCACCCGACGGGCATACAGATCACTGATCGCGATCCGCAGGCATACGCCGATGGCCAACAATCCCAGCAGTGTCATCGCACACTCCGTCGTCCGTCACTGGACGGTCTTCGCCTGGTTCCATGCGCCCCACCGTCGCGGCTCTGCCGGCCGCGCGCGGTCGCCGCTCAGGTCGTCGAGCCCGACGCCTTGGTGGCCAGTGCGGAGAGGTTCTTGAACAGCGTTTCGAAGAACCCCTTGATCTGGTCGTTGCCGACCGCGATCAGGACACCAGCGATGACGGCAGCCAGCAGCCCGTACTCGAGCGCGGTGACACCGTCTTCTTCCTTCAGGAATTTGCGGATCGATGCGTTCATGACCAATGTCTCCCTCTACCTGTCTGCGGATGCAGTACACCTGCGTTGGGCGGTGGCCCGGCTCCGCCGGGATCGTCCGTGGGCCTCCGCGCGTCCTGGCGGAGGAGGCACGGCGGGATGGGCCCGCTGTGCTCAAGCAGGGTGATCGTCTCCAGGCAGGCCGCCAGCCGCACGGTCGCGACCGCTCGGCCCGGGGCCGGTGGTCGAGGCATCCAATGATGCGTGCGTGGTCATGCTGTCCCCCTGGGTGCGGCCGGATCAGTTGGCCGGATCACCGTGCTATCGACTTTGCCTGAATGGAAGTTGGCTGCAACAGGAACCTATATGCAAATTCGGCAGAAACCCCGCGATGCTGAAACTTTCAGGTCGTTTCTGTGACGAGAATCCGTTCGAAGCCAAAACGATTCATGGTCGTGCAGATTATGTGATTTCCATTTTCCGGCGCATGCGAGGATCGTGCCAATGGCGCCGACATTTTCTTCATCTGTGTATCTTTTTTCTTCATTGCAGCCCGCGGGTTTACCTTCGCCGATTATCGGGCATACTCCCATTCAAGCTGTTGCATTTCCATGGTTGGCCGCATCGGAGCCGATGCCGCCTGCGCGACAACGGAAGTGGTTTCTGGATCGCTGCGCGCCCTGTCAGGCAGTGGGGGCCGCATCGCATGGCGGATCAACGGGGGACAACACTGTCATGGTCGATGGTGGGGTAGGAGACAGCGGCGACAGCGGCCTGCGGTCGATAGACCTGGCCACGCTGAGCGGCGTGCTTCGTGTCTGTGATGTCGAACTGCTGCTGCTCGATGGCAATGGGCCACGTGCGGCATTCGCTTCGCGCGTGCACGAGGAAGCCCTGTTCTGCAGCATCAGCTGCGGTTTCCACTGCCGCGGCCGTTTCATGCTGCCGCCGGACTGGGCGATGCTCGGGTACCTGCACGCCACCGATGAGACGCTGAGCTGGTGCCATGGCGTACCGCTCACGCCGGGGATGGCGTTGACGATCATGCCGGAAGGCATCAGTGAGTTCACCCTGAGCCCAGGCACGCACATGACCCTGATGCTGCTGCCGGTGGCACGGGTGCAGCGCAAGCTGACCGAACTGAGCCTGCGCAGCACGCCTCCCGCTGGCCAGGCACTGTCACTGTTCAATCTGGCCAGCGAAGGCACGCCGTTGGCACGCCACTACCAGCAGCTGCACCTGCAGCTGGGGCAGGGTGCAGGCCTGCAGCCGGAAGAAACTGAAACCCTGCTGCACGAGCATGTGCAGGCCCTTCTGGGTGCCGGTGCGGCGGATCGCCCGGGTTGCAGCCGTGCACGGCGTACGCATTATCTGATCGCACAGCGGGCAGAGAACTTCATGCGGCTCAACCTGCGCCGCAATATCTACATGAATGAAATCTGCGATGCGGCTGGGGTCAGCGAGCGCGGCCTGCGTTATGCGTTCGAGGACCTGTTTGGAACCTCGCCCAACCGGTATCTCTCCATGCTGCGCCTGTGCGCGGCCTGCCGCAGCCTGTCGATGGCCGATTCCAGCCGTCGCTCGGTGAAAGCCATCGCCCTCAGCTGCGGCCTGTGGGATCTTTCGCGCTTCGCCGACAATTACCGCAAGGTATTCGGCGAACTGCCGCGCGATACCCTGATGCGCGCGCCCGCGCAGATCGGCCAGCCGGCCTGAGCCAAGCCCCGCAAGGGTTTTCGCGGCATTCGTGCCGGAATTGCACATCCGCTTGCCGATCATGTTGCCGCTTCTGCATAAACGGCTGCCGATTCCGGCCGTGGATTTGCCGGAATGCGCGATTGCCGTGCCGGATTGAAGTGCGCCGCCACCGTTGCAACCGCTGAAATGTCAGTCACCTGCCTAACGGCAAGTCCACTGACATTCCAGTTGTTCGCCTACGGGGGAAATGCTCATGAACCGCATCTACCGGCGTGTATGGAACCGCCAGCTCAATGCTCTGGTTGTGGCCTCGGAACTGGCCACCGGCGACAGCGGCGGCGGCGCCGCACGCGATCCGCGCGCCTTCTTGCTGATGCCCACCGCGCTGGCCCTGGCACTGCTGTGCGCGCTGGCCAGCGGCCACGCAGGGGCATCGGAAACCAATCAGTCGCTGCGCGACCTGCAAGCGCTTGCGGCGAAGTATGCGCAGCCGATGCCGGTCAAGGTCGATGCGGAAGTGGCCTTGGCTGCCGCCGCGCGACAGGCGCAGAGCAGCCCCGCGATCAGTGCGGACGCTCGCCTGGGCCTGCAGTTGAACACCACATCGCTGCCGGTGGTGCGTGACGTATTGCCGGCCGCCGTACAGGTGAAGCTGGCAGCGAACACCACGCCGAAGCAGGTGGCCGTGCCGGCGCTGGCGGCCGATGTACGCGCCACTGTCGGCCTGGGCAACACTGCGATCAAGGCGGCACAGGTGGATGCATCGCTGGCAGCGCACGTTGCGCCGGGCGCGCAGGCGCCGCTGGGCGTCGCTGCCGATGCGCGCGCCAGGGCCAAGGTCGGCATCGCTGGCCATCAGGTCGCTTCGATCGATTCGGGTGCCCGGGCGGCAGCGGGCCTCAGCGGTTCGTCCCTGAAGGCCTCTGTCGACGGCGACACCGACGCGCATCTGGCGGTGGCTGGCCATCACATCGAGGGGCAGGGCCAGGCCCGGGCGACGGCGGCGGTCACGCTGCCGGCCAAGGAGGAACTGCCGGGTGACACGCATGATCGCGCCATCAGTGCCGCGTTCGATGCCGGCGCCGCGGGCAAGGTGCGCGTGCAGGCGCCGGACGGCCAGGAAGTAGTCGCCGATCGCAACCTGAAGCTGGCCGGGCAGGCAACCGTAGCCGCGCAGCACAGCGCGCTGGGCGTCGGCGGTCTGGTGGGCGGAGCAGTGGATGCGGTCGGCGGGACGCTTCACGGTGCCGCGGGTGCGGTCGGTAGCACGGTGGGTGGTGCGCTGAACGGCACCGTTGGCACGGTTGGCGGTGCAGTGGGCGGCGCTCTGAACGATACTGTCGGAACAGTCGGTGGCGCAGTGGGCGGTGCACTCAACGGCACAGTCGGCGCGGTCGGCGGTGCAGTGGGTGGCACGCTCAACAACGCGGTGGGCGCAGTCGGTGGTGCGGTTGGCGGTGCACTGAACGGCACGGTAGGCACGGTCGGTGGCGCAGTGGGCGGCGCTCTGAACGGTACTGTCGGAACAGTCGGTGGCGCAGTGGGCGGTGCACTCAACGGCACAGTCGGCGCGGTCGGCGGTGCAGTGGGCGGCACGCTCAACAACACAGTCGGCGTGGTCGGTGGTGCAGTTGGCGGTGCACTGAACGGCACGGCAGGCACAGTTGGCGGCGCCGTGAGCGGCGCGCTCAACAACACGGTCGGTGCGGTCGGCGGCGCCGTGGGTGGCGCTCTGAACGGCACCGTTGGCCAGGTCGGCAGCGCAGTGGGCGGTACGCTCAACAACACGGTCGGCGCAGTCGGTGGTGCAGTTGGCGGTGCTCTGAACGGCACGGTCGGCACAGTTGGCGGCGCACTGAACGGCACCGTCGGTACCGTCGGCGGTGCGGTGGGCGGAGCTCTGAACGGCACCGTTGGCCAGGTCGGCGGCGCAGTGGGTGGCACGCTCAACAACACGGTCGGCGCAGTCGGTGGTGCAGTTGGCGGTGCTCTGAACGGTACTGTCGGCACTGTTGGCAGTGCAGTGGGCGGCGCGCTCAACAACTCGGTCGGTGCGGTCGGTGGTGCTGTGGGCAGCGCACTGAACGGCACTGTCGGTACCGTCGGCAGTGCAGTGGGTGGTGCGCTCAATGGCGCGGTTGGCCAAGTCGGCGGCGCCGTGGGTGGCGCTCTGAACGGCACTGTCGGTACCGTCGGCAGTGCGGTGGGTGGCGCTCTGAACGGCACCGTCGGCCAGGTCGGCGGTGCAGTGGGCGGCACGCTCAACAACACGGTGGGCGCAGTCGGTGGCGCATTGAACGGTACCGTCGGCAGTGCGGTGGGTGGCGCTCTGAACGGCACCGTCGGCCAGGTTGGCAGCGCGGTGGGCGGCACGCTTAGCAATACCGTCGGCACGGTCGGTGGTGCAGTGGGCGGCATTCTCAACGGCACCACCGGTAGCCCGGGCACAGGCCTGGGCGGCGTGCTGGGAAGCACGCTGGGCAACGTCGGCAGCGCGGTGGGCAACCTGCTCAACGGCAATCTCAATGGCACCGTCGGCAACCTGGGCAGCGCCGTCGGTGGCCTGGTGGGTGGCACGCTCGGCAGTCTCGGCCTGACCCAGCCGTCGGCGATCCCGCCGACCAGCCCGAAGGCACCGGCGCCGGCCGACCCGAATGCCGGCCTGATCATCGGCACCGGTGGCCTGGTCGGCAATGTCGGCCAGCTGATCGGGCCGACCACCACCAGCCTGTTCGGCGGCGATGGTTACGTCAGCAACGGCAATCTCAAGCTGAGCAACGCCAACGTCATGCAGACCTATTCGACGGTCAATGTGCTGGGCCTGCCGGTGGTCAACCTGTCACCGGTCGGCAGCACGCTCAACGGCCTGGGTGGCGCCGCCACGGGCGGCAGCTCGCACCTGACCCTGATCGGTGGCGTCACCTCCGACAGCTATATCTACAACATCAACAACGGCAATCCCGGTGGCCTGCTGGGCCTTCTTCTGCCGACCGATTCGCCGGCGTGGGCGGCCAAGTGCCTGGACATCGCGCTGGCCGACATCTCCTGCTGGGCCGTCAACGCGGCGCAGGACTACCAGGTGCTGATGGGTGACGGCGCCTTCGCCAACGGCTCGAAGGAAGTGGTGATCGGTGCCAACGCACGGCATGAACTGCCGAAGGTCGATGCCAATGTCGCCTTCCCCGGTGATGGCGTGAACGATCCCAGCAACCCGACCGGCGTGCCGACGGCCGACTATGCCGCGCGCATGGGCCATTCGGTGATCGTCGGCGACAGTGCCGTCGGCACCGCCAACGGGCAGACCCTGCTGGGTGCCGAGTCCACCTCCAACCAGGCCAACTCGGTCGCGCTGGGCTACCGCTCGGCCGCACTGCGTGGCGCGCAGGCCAGCTACAGTGCCTACGGCCTCACGGCGCCGCAGGTCTCGGCCGGTGAAGTATCGGTGGGCACCGCCGGTGGGGGCGAGCGCCAGATCACCAACGTGGCTGCGGGCAGCGGCAACACCGACGCGGTCAACGTGGCGCAGTTGAAGGGCGCGATCAGCCTGATCAACGGCGTGGCGGATGCTGCGGTGACCTACGATCTGGACGCCGGCGGCAATCCGAACTATCGACGGGTCACCCTCGGCGCAGGCACCGGCACCACCACCATCGGCAATCTCGCCGCCGGTGCGGTCACCGCGGGCAGCCTCGAGGCCGTCAACGGTGGCCAGCTGGCGGCAACGAACAGCGCGATCGCCAGCTTCTTCGGTGGTCGTGCAGCCTTTGACCCGGCCAGCGGCATCTTCACCGCACCGCTGTTCGAGATCAGCACGATCTCCACCACCGGCGCCATCGCCCAGGGCCTGTACACCAACGCCACCGATGCCTTCGCGGCGGTGGATGGTTCGCTGGTCAACCTCAACACGCAGATCATCGATATCCGCAACGGCGGTACCAAGTACCTGCGGGTGAACTCGACCGGTACCGAGGCCGTGGCCAGCGGCGCCGATTCGATCGCGGTCGGCACCAATGCGCGGGCGACGGCAGCCAACAGCATCGCAGTGGGTGCGGGAAGCCTTGCCGATCGTGCCAACACGGTTTCCATCGGTGCCGCTGGCGCAGAGCGTCAGGTCATCAACGTGGCGGCCGGTACCGCGGCCACCGATGCGGTCAACGTGGGACAGCTGCAGGCCTCGGAGCAGGGGGCACTGCGCTATGACCTCAACGCCGATGGCAGCGTCAACTATGCCAGCGCCACGCTGGGCCAGGCCGGCACCGCCACCACGCTGCGCAATCTCGGCCCGGGCCAGGTCAGCGCCACCAGCAGCGAGGCCATCAACGGGGCCCAGCTGTTCGCCGCCAACCAGGCTGTGGCCACCCACCTCGGCGGTGGTGCTGCGGTCAGCGCCAGCGGCGTGCTGACCGCACCGACGTACTCGATCAACAACGTCGCCGCCAACGGCACCGTGACCAAGGGCAGCTACAACGACGTCGGCACCGCCTTCGATGCGGTCAGCAACTCGCTGGCCAACGTTGCCGACCAGACCGGCGAGATCGACAAGCTGGCCGTGAAATACGATGTCGACGGCAGTGGCAACGTGCTCAACAGCGTGACGCTGGCGGGCACCGGTACCGGTGCGGTGAAGATCACCAACGTCGCCGCCGGCAGCATCCTGGCCGGCAGCAGCGACGCCATCACCGGCGACCAGCTGTTCAGCACCCACAGCACCATCGCCAACTACTTCGGCGGCACCACTGCCTACAACGGCACCACCAACGCGTGGACCGCGCCGACGTTCAGCATTTCCAGCATCGCCACCGATGGCGCCTTCACCAGCGGCGATTACAACAACGTCACCGCCGCCTTCACTGCCGTCGATGGCTCGCTGAAGGTCCTCAACCAGCGCATCACCAACGGTGGCGGTGGCAGTGCCTACCTGGCGGTGAACTCGACGGCGGCCGCAGCCACCGCGGCCGGTGCGGAAGCGGTGGCGGTCGGCCCGCAGGCCAGTGCAGCCGGTGCCAACAGCGTGGCGGTCGGCAACGGTGCCAGCAGCAGTGCCGGCAACAGCGTGGCGCTGGGTGCCGGTTCGGTGGCCAGTGTTGGCGCACAGAGCGGCTATACCGGCGCCTACGGCCAGACCGGTGCCAGCAACTCGGCCGGTGAGGTCTCGGTCGGCAGCAGCGGCAGCGAGCGCAAGATCACCCACGTTGCCGACGGCTCGGACACCTACGACGCAACCAATGTCGGCCAGCTGAAGAACGGCGTGAATTACGCCATCGACGAGTCGAAGAAGTACACCGACCAGAAGATCCAGAACATCACCAACGTGGCGGGCAGCTTCCGCGCCAACAACACCAACAACCTGGCCGATCCGTCCGCCAGCGGCGCCAACTCCGCCGCCGGTGGTGCAGGCTCCACTGCCGCCGGTGCCAACTCGACCGCGCTCGGCAATGGTTCACAGGCGCAGGCCGACAACTCGGTGGCATTGGGTGCAGGTTCGGTGGCGAACCGGGCCAACACGGTCTCGGTGGGTGCCAGCGGCGCCGAACGCCAGGTGGTCAACGTGGCCGACGGCTCGCAGGCCACCGACGCGGTCAACGTGCGCCAGCTGCAGGCGTCGCAGCAGGGCACCATCCGCTACGACACCACGGTGAACGGTGCGACCAACTACAACAGCGTCACCCTGGGCAGCACCAGCAGCGGCCCGACCACGGTGCGCAACGTTGCCGCTGGCACCGCCGGTACCGACGCGGTCAACGTGGATCAGCTGAAGTCGGGCATGGCGCAGACCCTGGACTGGTCCAAGGCCTACACCGACGAGCGCATGGGTGGCTTCGAGCGCGACCTGCGCAAGACCGACAACCGTGCTTCGGCCGGTATCGCCTCGGCGATGGCCACCGCAGCGCTGCCGCAGCCCAGCGAGGCGGGCCGCAGCATGGCCTCGATCGCGGCTGGCAGCTACAACGGCGAATCGGGCGTGGCGCTGGGCATCTCCGGTGTCTCCGAAGGCGGGCGCTGGATCTACAAGTTCAGCGGTTCGACCAACAGCCGTGGCGAGGCCGGCGTGGCCGTCGGTGCCGGCATCCAGTGGTGATCCCCGCCGCCGGGCCGCGCCCGCGGCCCGGCATCGCGGAAACGTCTACAGGGGGAATGACATGAAACAGCATCGCATCGCCCGCGCCGGCCAACATGCCGCTACGCTGGGCCTGATCCTGGGGATGGGCCTGCTGGCCGCCTGCCGCAGCCATGCGCCGGCCACCGACGGTCCTGCCGAGGCCACCGCCGTGCAGTTCCCGGAGGCCTCCAGGGCCTCGTTGAAGGAAGGCATCTATCCGGACGTCGCCGACCTGCGCCGCTTCGCGCCGGGCATGAGCAAGCGGCAGTTGTACACGCTGCTGGGCACGCCGCATTTCAATGAAGGCATGTGGGCTGTGCGCGAGTGGAACTACCTGTTCAACTTCCGCACCGCGCAAGGTGCGGAGTACTTCACCTGCCAGTTCCAGGTCCGCTTTGACAGCAAGGGCATTGCCCAGGCGGGGTACTGGAAGCCGGAATCGTGCGCGGCCGTGCTGGAGCCGCCGCGGCCACCGGTCCCGCCGGCACCGGCACCGGCACCGCTGCCGGAACAGCCGCTGCGGCTGTCGGCCGACGCGTTGTTCGGCTTCGACAGCGCGGTGCTGAGCGCGGAAGGGCAGCAGGCGGTGCAGGGCATCCTGGCGCAGGTACGCGAAGCCGCACAGGTGCAGTCGATCAGGGTGACCGGCTATACCGACCGTATCGGCAGCGCCAGCTACAACCAGGCGCTGTCGCAGCGCCGCGCCGAGGCCGTGCGCAGCGCGCTGGTGCAGGGCGGCGTGCCTGCGGCCAGCATCAGCGCCGAAGGACGCGGCGCGGCTGAGCCGATCGTGCAGTGCGGGCAGCGCAACCGGCGCGAGCTGATTGCCTGCCTGGCGCCGAACCGGCGCGTGCAGATCGCCGGGATGGCACAGCCACGTTGACCCTCCTGCGCCGGGGCTGTGCCCCGGCATCCCGAGTCCCCCCTGACCGCCGGCAGGCGTGGCAACGTCTCCCCCGTCGTCCACGCCTGCCTGCGGCTCAGGTCTTCAAACGGTGCACGCGATGAATGCCCAATTCCTGCCACTCTCCATGAAGACGGAAGCTACGCTCAGCGTGTACGGCCAGCTCGGCAACCATGCCGTGGTGCGCATCCCGGGCCGGCACCTGCCCGGCTTGATCCTGCAGGCCGATACCGTGGCAGGGTTCCTGGCCCAGCTGCAGGAAGCCCAGGCCTGCCTGCGCAGCGGCCGCGCACAGCGCACCGACGCCGAGCTGGACATGCTGATCGACGTGCTGCAGCAGTGGTACGCCTTGATCGAATCGCGCCTGGCCGACGCCGGCGAGGCGCTGTAAAGAAAAAGGGGACGGAGGGGATTAAGTCGTTTCCTGCACACGCGGGGCAAGAACGACTTAATCCCCTCCGTCCCCCTTTCCTACGCGCGGGCGCGGACCAGCCAGCAGGCGGCATCCACGCGTACGCGGTCGCCTTCGATGAACGGCGCGAATGCAGCCAGCGCCTGGTGGCGAAGCACGGCGGCACGGGCTTCCGGCATTGAGCGCAGGGCCAGCCCCAACGGGCCCAGCTGGCCGACATAGGTGGGCAGGTCTTCGCGGGCGATCGAGCAGGGCAGGTCTACCGCAACCACCTCCACATCCTTCCAACCAGCGGCCCGCACAAGCCGCTGTACCTGCCCGCCGTCGGCAAAGGCGAACTGTCCCGGCGCGCCGGGTACCCGGGGCGGCAGATCCAGTGCATCGCCGATGGCGCGCTCGGCCGTGGTCATGAATGGATTCTCGTCGGCACTGCGCCAGGCGATGAAGCGCAGCCCAGCGCCGGGTGTCGCGGCACGATGCAGGTTGGCGAACGCGGCCTGGCTGTCCTCGAAGAACATCACGCCCAGCCGCGACTGGATCCAGTCGAAGTGCGCGGACGGCAGAGGATGGCGCTGCGCGTTTGCCACGATGAAGTCCGCGTCCAGTCCCGCAGCCTCGGCGCGCTGGCGGGCCAGCGCCAGCATCGGCGCGGAGATGTCCAGGCCGGTGCTGTGTGTCGCTGGGCGTGCGGCGGCTGATGCCAGCAGGCTGGCACCGGTACCGCAGCCTACATCCAGCAGTTGCGTGACGGTCTCCGGAAGTTCGGCCACCAGCAGGTCGGCCATGGGCTGGAACAGGCTATCGAGAATGGCCTGCTGCGCAACCCAGACCTGGCCGCCAGGACCGTTCCACAGGGCGCTCTGATCAACGGGGGGTGTACGGGTCATGGTCTTGTCTTGCAGGGAAGTCGCCCATAGGGTGGCGCTTGAAGGTCACTTGAGGTCAAGCCCGTGCATGAACTGGATATCGGCGAAGTGGTCAAGCGCAGTGGCGTGCCGGCCTCGACCCTGCGTTACTACGAACAGCTTGGGCTGCTGCAGGCAGTGGGCCGTCGCGGCCTGCGCCGGCAGTACGACGAGCAGGTGCTGGAGCGGCTGGCACTGATCGGCCTGGGCCAGGCAGCCGGGCTGTCGCTGCGGCAGATCGGCGCATCGCTGCCGCCGCAGCGCGGATGCCTTACGCTGGATCGTGAGGCCCTGCTGGCGCAGGCTGATGTGCTGCAGCGGCAGATCATCCAGCTGCAACGGGTACGCCGGCACCTGCAACGTGCGGCGGCCTGCCCGCAGGCAGAGGATGCCCGGAAGTGCGGATCGTTCCGGAAGCTGCTGCGGGCACAGCAGCGCATGGCGGGTGGGTGAGAGAAGCGTATCCACGCATGGCGTGAATCCACTGCAGCACGACCTCGGCAGATCCACGCCCTGCGTGGATGAATCAATCGCGGGTGCTGACTTCCCACGTGGCATGCAGCACCCCCGGCACGTGCTCCATCCGTGCCAGCACCAGATCCAGCTCGTCGGCACTGACCGCGGTACTGACCAGGACCGCGATCACGTCGGTAGGCGCGTCGGCATGCTCGACCACCTGCACATCGCCCACCGGATACTGCGCGGCCTCCAGCGCATCGACCAGACGCTCGCGCACCCGCGGTACGGCTTCGGCATCCACGCTCAGGCGCACTTCGTAGGTGGCTTCGGTCGCCGCCTCGTTGATCGGGATGCGGTTGATCGCATTCACCAGCGGCCGCAGCAGCGTGTTGCCGGCGATGATCAGCACGGTCAGCAGCACGCCCTCGGCCAGCATGTCCGCGCCGGTGCAGCTGCCGACCGCCGCCGAGCACCACAGGGTGGCGGCGGTGTTCAGGCCGCGCACGTTCATCCCTTCCTTCATGATCACGCCGGCGCCGAGGAAGCCGACACCGGAGACCACGTAGGAGATCACCCGTACCGCCTCGGCGCTGCCGGCGATGCGCATGCCCAGGTCGACGAAGGCGGCGGCGCCCACTGCCACCAGCACGTTGGTGCGCAGGCCGGCGGTGCGTTGCCGGTACTGGCGCTCGGCGCCGATCAGCGTGCCCAGCACGAAGGCGGCCAGCAGGCTGACCACGGTGTCGGCGAAGGGACCGGCCTGGAAGGTCTCAATGAAGCGCATGGCCGGAGTCTACCCGGTCGAGGTGACAGTAGATCCACGCCATGCGCGGATTTCGAAAGTGTCAGAAACGACTTAATCCCCTCCGTCCCCTTTTGGCGGGGTCAGTCGGTGTCGTCGACGCGCTCGCCCATCAGTTCGCGCTGGCGCTTGTCCAGTTCCTCGGCGTAGCGCTTGCGGACGAAGGCTTCAGAGACCACGCCCAGGACCTGGCCGTCGGCGGCGACCACGGCCAGTTCATCGGCCTGGGTCTGGTCGAAGCGCTGCATCACGCTGACCACGTCCGCGGCCGGTGACAGTGACACGTCCCGGTTCTCGGCCAGCTCGCCGATCATGGTCTCCGGCTTCACGCCGTCGCCGTAGACGCGCGGAATCTGCACGATGCCTGCGTAATGGCCTTCGCTGTCGATCAGGATCACCCGGCTGCCCGAACCCAGCGGGAAGCGCTGGCGGAACGTGGCGGCATCGAGATCGGCCGGCGCGGTAGCCACGCCCTTGCGCATCAGCCGGCCGGCGTTGAGGTTCTGCACCCAGCCCACGTCGCGTGCGCTCTTGATGGTCTCGCCGCGCAGGTGCATGCGCCAGGTCGAGAACGAATAACCGAACCACTGCCGTACCAGCGTGCTGGAGACCAGCACCGCACTCATCACCACGCTGGTCAGCAGGAAGTCGTGGGTGCCTTCCAGCACCAGCATGGCCATGGTCATCGGTGCGCCGACCACGGCGGCGGCCAACGCTGCCATGCCAGCCAGCGCGGCGGACGTGGCATCGATCACCGGCACACCAGTGGCCATCGCCAGCAGGCCGGCGAACAGGGCGCCGACCAGGGTGCCCATGAACAACGAGGCGAAGAACAGGCCGCCGCGGAAACCAAACCCGAGCGAGATGCCCGAGGCCAGGCACTTCAGGGTCAGCAGGCCGCCGATCCAGATCAGCGGCAGGTGCGTGGTCAGGTCCAGGTGCAGTGCGCCATGGCCGGACGACAGCACCTGCGGGCTGGCCAGTGCCAGCGGGATCAGCAGCAGGCCGCCGACCACCGGCCGGCCCCACAGCGGCAACGGGCTGCGCTTGACCGTGCCTTCGATCGAGGCGATCAGCCGCATCACCGCGATGCCGACCATCGCGCAGCAGCAGCCAAGCAGGCCGTAGATGGCATAGTCGGCGGCGCGGACATCAATCGTCGAGGCAGCCGGCAGCAGGTAGGGCTCGATGCCGGCCTGGTCGGCCACGAATGCACCTGCCAGCGCGGCCACCGCCACCGGCGCCAGTGCGGCCGGGGTGTAGGCGCCGATGACGATCTCGAAGGCGTAGAACGCGCCGGCCAGTGGCGCCCCGAAGGCGGCCGCGATGGCACCGGCGGCACCGGCGCCGACCAGGATGCGCACGTCGTTGCGGCGCAGGCGCATCACCCGGCCCAGCTGCGAGCCGCTGCCCGCTCCCATCTGCGTATACGAAGCCTCCAGCCCGACCGAGGCGCCGCAGCCATTGGACAGCAGGGTCTGGGTCAGCACGATGAGGTTGTCGCGCATCGACATGCGCCCGCCATGCAGGGCATTGGCTTCGACCGCATCGAGCAGGGGCCGCTTGAGCCGGGTCGCGGCCAGGCTGACCAGGCCGACCAGCAGGCCACCCAGCGGCAGCACCAGCAGTGCGGTCCAGGTCAGCGCGGGCAGGGAGCTCAGGCGCATGCCGTCGTCCAGCCCGTACAGGGTGCCCTGCAGCCAGCGTGCGATGCCGGACTGCAGCAGGGTCAGGTAGCCGGCGATCAGGCCGACCAGCAGGGCAAGCGCGATGAACCACAGGTCGCTGCCGCGCAGGCGCAGGCGCAGGCCCTGGAAGGCCAGATGCAGGCGCGATGGCGAAACAGGCAGTGACATGGTGGCGGCATGATACGCCGCCACCGTGGTCGCCGCCGTCACTGCATCGGGCGGTTACCGCGTCAGAAGCGGTAGCGGCCCTGCACGTAGAAGGTGCGTGGCGCAGCCACCATGCGGCCGGCGTTGCCATCGACGTTGCGGGTGTACCAGCGCTTGTCGGTCAGGTTGTTCACGCCCAGCGCGATCTCGCTGTCGTCCAGCCCCGGCACCTGCCAGGCCACCTGCGCGTTCCACAGGCGCACGCCCGGCACGCGGCCCACGCGCGCGTCAGCGGTTTCTTCCCAGGTGTTGGCGGCATCGGAGAACTGGCCGCTCTGGTGGGTGCTGGAGACATTGAAGGTCCAGCCGGCCAGTGCGTAGCGGGCGCCGACGCTGTCGGTGTCGCGCGAGTAGAAGGGCACGTCCAGGCCGCGGTTGTCACCGGACTGCTGGATCGCCTGGGTCCAGGTGTAGTTGGCGTACAGCTCCAGCCCGGCCAGCGCACTGTCCTGGGCGAAGTGGTACTCCAGCGCGCTCTCCACGCCCTTGTGGTCGGTGGCACCAATGTTCTGGAAGGTCGGCGGGGTGATGCCCGGCACCTGCAGGATCTGGTTGTCGAAGCGCATCTTGAACACGGTCACTTCCGCGCGCAATGCACCGTCCTGCCAGCGCGCGCCCAGTTCGGCGGTCTTTGCCACTTCCGGTTTGAGCGGATTGCTGGCGGTCTGGGAATTCAGCTGGATGTTCTGCACCGGCCCGAACGAGGTGGTGTAGTTGCCGAACACAGTCAGCCGCGGCGTCAGCAGGTAGGCGATGTTGAGCGAGGGCAGGGCCTTGTCGTTGCGGCTGCTGAAGGTCGCCGTGCCACCGGCCTGGCGGCGGTCCATGTCGATCCATTCCATGCGCACGCCCGGGGTGATCCGCCACTGGCCGATCGCGATGCGGTCGTCGATGTAGAACGCATGGGCATCGGTCGCGTTGTCGAAACGGGTGGTGGCACTGGCCACGCCGGTGCGGCGGCTGACGGTGTAGCTGCGGTCGTTGCCCCGTTCGCGCAGGAAGCGGTAGCCGGCGGTGATGTCGTGCACCGTGCTGCCCCAATGCAGGCGCTGGGTATAGCGCGGCTCGATGCCAAGCACGCGGTAATCGCGCGGCTGCACGGTCAACTGGGTATTGGCCGCGTTGATCAGCGAGCTGGCGCGGCTGCTTTCGTTGTAATAGGCCAGCACCTCGAATTCGCTGTTGGCCGACAGCGTGTTGGTGTAGCCCAGGTCGATGCCGGTGCGGTGGCCCTTCCAGAAATCGGTGGAGCGGGTGTTCTGGAACGGGTCGGCCTCGTACTGGGCGCGGGTCAGGCCGCCCGGCGTCAGCGAGCGCACATCGTAGTACGACAGCTTGGCACGCAGTTCCTGCTGCGCGTCGATGGCATAGGCGAACTTCAGCGCCAGGTCGTTGAAGCGGTCATCGCTGCCCTGGCGCCAGCCACGCCCGTCCTGGCCGGAGTACAGCAGGGCCGCGCCCAGGCCGTTGTCGCCGGTGCCGCCGAGGAAAGCGTTGTACTGGGCACTGTCGCCGCCGCCATGGTCATGGGCGGTGTAGCGCACGCCGGCCTCACCGTGCAGGCCTGCCTCGGTGGGAATGGCGCGGGTGCTGAAGTTGATGATGCCGCCCACGTTCTGCGGGCCGTAGCGCACCGCGCCGCCGCCGCGCACCACGTCGATCGATTCGATGTTGGACAGGCTGGTCGGTGCGAACGACAGCTGCGGCTGGCCATACGGCGCTACCGCCAGCGGCACGCCGTCCAGCAGTACGGTCGAGCGTGGCGAGTAGCGCCCGGTCAGGCCGCGCACGCCGATGTTCAGCGAGACCGAGCTGCCGGCCGTACCGGAGTTGTCGGTGACCTGCACGCCGGGGATGCGGCGCATGGCATCGCCGATGCTGGCCGCGCCGCTGGCCTCGATGCGCTGGCGGTCGACCACCGTGCGCGCGCCGGCGAAGCGCTTCACGCTGTCATGCAGGCCGGTACCCAGCCAGCTGCCAGAGACCTGGATGCTGTCGAGCGTGGTAGCGCCGTCCTGGGCGAAGACGCTGGCGGCCGGAAGCAGGCACAGGGTGAGGGCGGCGGCCAGGGGCAGGCGGGCCGGTTGCAGGGCGTGGATGGGCATCGGTGCAGGCTGTGGAAGGTCGTAAATGAGAATTATTGCTGATTCCATTCGCCAATGGAATGCGCGTCGGGTTCATGCCGTTGCCCCGGTGGTAGAGTGGGCGATTGCTTCCTGACTCGCCGAGATCCGCCATGTCCCAAGCCGCCTTCTACCCCGTCGGAACCCCTGGCCAGCCGTGGGGAGCGGCGGAACGGGAGCTGTGGCGTGGTCGCCAGCAGCGCCTGCGTCGCTATGACCAGGAGGTGCTGCCGCGCATCGAAGCGCTGGCCTCGCGTTTCGACAAGGTGGCCTATGGCCAGCTCGACTACGCTGGCGAGACCTATACGTTGTTCGCCCTGCGCAGCCGCGACTGGAACCCGGCGCTGCCCGCCGCGCTGGTTACCGGTGGCGTGCACGGCTATGAGACCAGTGGCGTGATGGGCGCGCTGGAGTTCCTCGAAAAGCACGCCGCCGACTATGCCGGCAAGGCCAACCTGCTGGTGGCGCCGTGCGTGAATCCGTGGGGCTTCGAGCGCATCAACCGCTGGAACTTCGATGCGATCGACCCGAACCGCAACTTCCGCGCCGATGGCCCGGCCCGCGAGTCGACCGCGCTGATCGAGCTGGTTGCACCGATCAAGGGCCAGTTCGTGCTGCACATCGACCTGCACGAGACCACCGACAGTGATGAAAGCGAGTTCCGCCCGGCGCTGGCCGCGCGTGACGGCAAGCCGTTCGAGCCGGGCCTGATTCCGGATGGCTTCTACCTGGTGGATGACAGCGAGGCCCCGCAGCCGGCCTTCCAGCAGGCGGTCATTGCCGCCGTGGAGAAGGTCACCCATATCGCCCCCGCCGACGACAAAGGCGAGATCATCGGTTCGCCGGTGATCGCCCACGGCGTGATCGAGTATCCGCTGGTGAAGCTGGGCCTGTGCGCCGGCATTACCGGCGCGAAGTACACCACCACCACCGAGGTCTACCCGGACAGCCCGCGGGCCACCCCGCAGCAGTGCAACGACGCACAGGTGGCAGCGGTGTGCGCGGCACTGGATTACGCGCTCGCCCATCGCTGACAGATAAAAAGGGGACGGAGGGGATTAAGTCGTTTGTGCCCCGGCGGTACTGGGGCACAAACGACTTAATCCCCTCCGTCCCCTTTTTCACCCCAACGCGTCGGCCCACCAGAGTGCGGCTGGGCCTGGCGGCGTGTCGCGTCGCCACAGCAGGTCGCTGTGGATGCGCCGCGGCCAGCCCGGCAGCACCAGTTCCACCAGCCGCCCACGGTCATAGCGCTGCACCAGCGCCCGCGGCAGTTCGGCCCAGCCGATGCCGTCCTCGGCCATCTCCATCACCATCAGGTAATCGGTGGCGGTCCACGCGAGGCCGGTGACCAAGCGGGTCTGATCGACTTCCGCGCTCAGGCGCACCTGCCGATGCCGTGCCAGTTGTGCGGCGGCGCGACGCCCGGCGCTGGCCAGCGGGTGTCCGCGCGCCACGTACACCGACAGTTCGCTGTGGTGCGCCAGCGGCCGCGCCACCAGCCCATCGGGATAACGCTCCTGCCTGGGCAGCAGGCCCAGCCCGGCGCGACCACTGCCGACCAGCTCCAGCACGTCCTCGCCTTCGGCATCCAGCCACTCCAGCTCGATCTCCGGGAACGCTTCGGCGAAGCGCTGCAGGATCCGCTGCTCCGGATCCAGCTGGTAGACATCGGAAAACACCACGGTCAGGCGCGGCTCGACCGGCGCGGACAGGCGCACGCTCAACTGCTGCAGGCGCGCATCGGCGGCCAGGATCTCCTCTGCGTGGCCCAGCACCTGGCGCCCGGCCTCGGTCAGCCGCGGGTAGCGCCCGCTGCGGTCGAACAGGCTCACGCCGAGGTCGGCTTCCAGGTGGGCAATGGCGGTGCTGACCGTCGACTGGGTCTTGCCCAGCCGCCGTGCCGCGGCCGAGAACGAGCCCAGCGCGGCGGCTTCCACGAAGGCCTGTAGGGATTCAGGGGAATAGGGCATTGATCCATCGCTCCTGTCGATGGAATCCATTTTGATACCGCCGTAAAAGGCGATGATACTAACCCCCGTCGCCCCTGTCTGCGAGGGGCGTTCCGGACCCTCCACGCGCGGCGTGGATCCATTGATGAGGCGGCGCGGTCCCCGTCCTGCAAGGAGTTTCACATGTCCCGTACTGTTCCCGCCCGTGGCGCGCTGGTCGCCTGGGCCTGCCTGACCGTGGCGATCGTCGCCGAAGTGGTCGGCACCTCGTTCATGGCCCACGCCGCCCGCGATGGCGGCTGGACCGGTTATCTGATCATGGCCGGTGCGCTGGCGCTGTCCTACTTCTTCCTGGCGCAGTCGGTGCGTCGCATCGCGGTGGGCGTGGCCTACGCGGTGTGGGAAGGCCTGGGCCTGACCCTGCTGACCGTGGTCGGCCTCACCGTGTTCGGCGAGAGCCTGTCACTGCAGCAGCTGGCCGGCCTGGTGCTGGCGGTGGTGGGCATCGTCTGCGTCACCCTCGGGGAGGCACACTGATGAATACCCTGGCTCTGTTTTTCGTGATCTGTTCGGCGCTGATCGATGTCGCCGCGAACATGATGGTGGCCAAGTCGGAAGGCTTCCGCCGCTGGCGCTGGGGTGTCGCCGCGATCGTCATGGTCTGGATCGCCTTCGCCCTGCTGGGCCAGGCGGTGCGTTACATGGACCTGGCCACCGCCTATGCGATGTGGGGTGCGATCGGCGTGATCGGAACTGCCACCTGCGGACGCCTGTTGTTCGGCAACCGCCTGCGTCCGATCGGTTGGATCGGCATCGGTCTGGTCACTGCGGCGGTGCTGCTGCTCAGCACCGCCAAGTAGCAACGGGTCTTTTCGCGGGCGTGGCGGCACCGGTGCGGGCGATTTGCGAAGTCGCCCGCGCTCGCCGACACTGCGGCTTTCCACAAGGAGTGCCCGCATGTTCAGCCACATCACCGTTGGAACGAACGACATGGACGTCGCGCATCGCTTCTACGATGCCCTGTTCGCCGCGATGGGGGCACGTCCGGGTGTGTTCGACGAAAAGGGTCGGCTGCTGTACTTCAAGGATGGGCGGATGTTCGGCGTGACCGCGCCGATCGATGGGCAGCCAGCGTGCCATGCCAACGGCGGCACCATCGGTTTCAGTCTGGGCAGTGCAGAGGCCGTGCGTGCCTGGCAGGAAGCTGGCGTGGCTCACGGTGGTACCGCAATCGAAGATCCGCCCGGCGTCCGCAACATGTCCGGTCGGCAGGTGTTTCTGGCCTATCTGCGTGACCCGGATGGCAACAAGCTGTGTGCGGTGCATGTAATGTCGTGATCGGACAGGATGCGCGTGGCCGCGCCGCGGCCCGCGCGGGCAAGGTTGCGCTCCGGCGCGCGCGTGATAACACGGAATGGTGGGCGGGGCCTGTGACCACAGGCCGCAACTTCATGCTCTGTCCACTGCGGTTCAGCCAGAATCGGTCGGCTAACCCTTTGATCTACCGGAGAACGCCGCCCCATGGATGTACTGGAGCCGCAACAATCCCCGGTGCGCACCCTTCGGCCTGTGTTCGCCTTCGCGGCGATCGTTGTCGTGGCGTTCGCGCTGTTCGTCAGCCTGTTTCCGCTCGGTGCGGGCCGCCTGCTGGTCAAGGCGCAGGACTGGGCCGCACTCAATGTCGGCTGGTACTACCTGCTGGCGATGACCCTGTACCTGGTGTTCGTGGTCGGTGTGGCGCTGTCCAAGTATGGTGGCATCAAGCTCGGCGCCGACCATGATGAGCCGGAGTTCAGCTATCTTTCCTGGGCCGGCATGCTGTTCGCCGCCGGCATCAGCATCACCCTGTTCTTCTTCTGCGTCTCCGAACCGCTGACCCACTACCTGCAGCCGCCGCAGGGCGATCCGGCCGCAGGCGAGGCCGGGGCGCGCCAGGCCATGCAGCTGCTCTTCCTGCACTGGGGCCTGCATGGCTGGGGCGTGTTCGCACTCGCAGCGATGGCGATGGCCTACTTCGCCTATCGCCACAATCTGCCGCTGGCGCTGCGCTCGGCGCTGTATCCGCTGATCGGCAAGCGCATCAACGGGCCGATCGGCTACACCGTGGACGCGCTGGGCATTGTCGCCACCGTATTCGGCATCGGCGCCGACATGGGCTTCGGCGTGCTGCACCTCAACGCGGGCCTGTCGCACCTGTTCAACATCCCGCACTCCAACCTGGTGCAGATCATCCTGGTGGTCAGCATGATGGGCGCGGCGGTGGCCGTCGCGGTTTCAGGCGTGGAGAAGGGCGTGCGCTGGATGGCCAACATCAACATGCTGCTGGCGATCGCGCTGGTGCTGTTCATGCTGTGCGCCGGCCCCACCCAGTACCTGCTGAGTACGCTGATGCAGAACCTGGGCGACTACCTGGGCAGCGTGGTCGGCAAGAGTTTCGATGTGTACGCCTATGGCGGCCGGCCGGAATGGCTGGGCGGTTGGACGGTGTTCTACTGGGCCTGGTGGATCGGCTGGGCGCCGTTCGTCGGCCTGTTCATCGCGCGCATCTCGCGTGGCCGCACCATCCGCGAATTCGTGTTCGGCGTGCTGCTGATCCCGCTGGGCTTCACCCTGGCCTGGCTGTCGATCTTCGGCAACAGCGCGCTGGACCAGGTGCTGCACCACGGCCAGCAGCAGCTGGCGCAGCTGGCGGTGGATGACCCACCGACCGTGCTGTATGCACTGCTGGATGGCTACCCGTGGAGCCGCACGGTGATCGCGGTGACCGTGCTGGTCAGCTTCATCTTCTTCGTGACGTCGGCTGATTCGGGGGCGGTGGTGTTGTCCACGCTGTCCTCGCACGGCGGCGCGCCGGAGGATGATGGTCCGCGCTGGCTGCGCGTGTTCTGGGGCACGGTGATCGCGGTGCTGACCGCCGGGCTGCTGCTGGCCGGCAGCATCGATGCACTGAAATCGGCGGTGGTATTGGCCTCGCTGCCGTTCTCGGCGGTGCTGCTGCTGATGATGTGGGGCCTGACCCGCGCCTTCAGTGACGAATCGCACCGCAAGCGCGCGCTGCAGTACCGGCCCTCGCCGCTGATCGGTGACGATCGCCACCATCAGGGCTGGCGCCAGCGCCTGAGCCAGGCCATGCACTTCCCGGTGCGCGACCAGGTCTACCGCTTCATGGATGACACGGTGAAGCCGGCGATGGAAGCGGTGGCCGAACAGCTGCGCGGGCAGGGCTGGGACGTGGCCACGCGCTTCGAGGCCGGCGACATGGAGCTGACGGTGAACCATGGCGAGCAGCAGGATTTCCTGTACCGGGTGATCCTGAGTGGCTACCTGACCCCGTCGTTCGCCGCGCAGCAGCTGCGCAACCAGCGCTACTACCGCGCGGAAGTGCATCTGTTCGAAGGCAGCCAGGACTACGACCTGGTCGGCTACAGCCGCAAGCAGATCATCAACGACATCATCAGCCAGTACGAACGGCACCTGCAGTTCCTGCACCTGAGCCGGTGATGCGGTGGGTGCGGACCGTTGGTCCGCACACCCCTGCAGAGCCGAGCCCATGCTCGGCTTCCTGTTGCCGAAGAGCAGCCGAGCACGGGCTCGGCTCTACAGGTGGCGCATCAGAACCGGTAGCGCGCGCCCAGCGAAACGAACTGCCCGCGCAGGTTGTACTGGCTGATGTCGAAACCGTTGGAGCCGCCGGCCGGGTCGAACGGCGGGTCCTTGTCGGTCAGGTTCAGCACCGACAGCGACAGCGTGGTGTTGGGAATGCCTTCGTACGCCACGTACAGGTCCAGCTGGTGATACGGCTTGACGCGGTCGCGCAGGCCCGGATTGCTGGTGGCCGTCGCCACGCGCTGGTCGTAGCCGCTCACGTACTGCAGGCTCAGCGTGCTGCTCCAGTCGCCCACCGCCCAGTTCAGCGAGGTGGTGCCGCGCGTACGCGGCAACGCGCCGTGGCGATTGTTGCCAGCCCCCTCATACGGCGCCTGACCGGCTACCAGCGGTTGCTTGAAGCTCAGCAGGTGGGTCCAGCTGCCGGCCACGGTGAAGTTGCCCCAGCCCTCGGTGCGGAAGGTGTGGTTGGCGTCCAGGTCCAGCCCGGAGGTGGTCAGTTCGCCCTGGTTGGCGTACTGGTTGGTGATGAACTGGATGCGCCCCTGCGCATCACGCTGTACACGCCCGGGGAACAGCGTCGGGTTGTCGACGATGAACTGCGCGCTGTCCGGCTTGACCAGGTTGTCCTGCTGGATGCGGTACCAGTCCAGGCCGATGCTGGTATCGCCATCCGGCGACCACACCGCGCCCACGTTGAAGTTGCGCGAGCGTTCGGCCTTCAGGTCCGGGTTGCCGGTGCGGATGTTGGTCACGCCACGGCTGCCACCGGGCTGCAGCGGATCCAGCGGATCGATCACCGAGCCGTAGCTGACGGTCTGGCCTGGCGCGATTTCCGGCAGCGAGGGGGCGCGGAAGCCGCGCGAGAACGAACCGCGCAGCAGCAGGCTGTCCAACGGCTGCCAGCGCAGCGCCAGCTTCGGCGAGAACGCCTTGCCGAAATCATCGTAGTGGTCGCCGCGACCAGCCACCTGCAGCTCAAGCGTGCGGTGCAGCGGCACGCTCAATTCGGCGTAGGCGGCGCTGACCTGGCGCTCGCCGTTGACCACGTTGATGGCCGGGCGCAGTTCGGTGCCCGACAGCACCTGTGCACTGGTGCGCGCATCCAGTGACTCCTTGCGGAACTCGGCACCCCAGGCGAAGCCGACCGCACCGGCCGGGAGGTCCCACAGCGAGGTCGAGGCCTTGACGTTCAACGCGTGCAGCTTGTACCAGCCTGGCCGCTTGGTCTGCAGGCGCAGTGCATCCAACGCGCCCGGCGTGGCGGACGGATTGAGGAAGTTGTAGCTGCCATCGCGCAGGATCTGTTCGAACGCGTAGCGGTTGACGAAATTGTCGACGTACTCGCGCTGCGCGCTCTGCGAGGTCAGCGCCGCCGCTTCCCAGTCCCAGCGCTCGCCACTGCCACGCACGCCGGCCAGGGCACGGTAGAACACCTGGGTGTTGTCCTTCAGGCGCGGGCCGAGGTCGAAGAAGGTGTACTCGAACGGAAGCGGCGTGCTGCCCGGGTTGTTCGGGTGGCCCACCGGCAGCACCGCCGGCACGTCGATAAGCGTGCCGGTGGCCGGGTTGTAGGCACGAAGGCCAGGGCCAACGGTGAGCGGCGCGCTGAAGATCTGGTCGGCCTTGTTGTGGCTGTACAGCACATCGGCGAAGGCTTCGACGCTGTCGTTGAAGCGGTAGGTCGCGCTCAACGACGCCTGCAGGCGCTCGGCGCCGGGCTGCAGGGTCTTGAACGGCTGCGCGTTGAAGGCGCAGGCCTGGCCGGGCAGGGTGCTGCCGAAATCGCTGTAGGGGCGCAGCTGGCTGCCCTCGGGGCAACTGGCGAACGGTTGCGGCGCGCGCGGGTTGGACAGCCAGTTGCCACCGGCAGTGGACCAGCCGGCCAGGCGACCGCCGGGCTTGTCGCGGAAATCGCCGCTGCGGGTGTAGGCACGCTGGTCGGCGTCGAGGCGATCACGCTTGAGCAGGTCCAGCCCGAACAGCACGTTCCAGCCCTGCTGTTCGAGGTCACCGAAGCCGGCCAGCAGGATGGCCTTGCGTTCGTCCAGGCCGCCCTGGGTGGCGGTACCGAAGCCGCCGCCGACTTCCACGCCCTGGAAGTTCTTTCGCAGGATGATGTTGATGACGCCGGCGATGGCATCGGAACCGTACACCGCCGAGGCACCGTCCTTCAGCACTTCGATGCGTTCCACTGCGCTGATCGGCAGCGCGTTGAGGTCAACGAAGGTGTCCTGCGTGTTGAGCGCGAAGCCGAAGTTGGACACGCGATAGCCGTTGACCAGCACCAGCGTGTTCTTCGGCGACAGGCCGCGCAGGCCGATCGATGCAGAACCGGCGGCGAAGCTGCCGGTGTACTGCTCGTCGAAACTGTTGCCGGCATTGGCCGACAGGTTGCGCAGCACGTCGGTGAGGGTGGAGCGACCGGTCTGCTCGATCTGTTCGCGGCTGACGATCTGCACCGGGTTCGGCCCGGCGGTGTCGCTGCGCTTGATGTTGGAGCCGGTCACCAGCACGGTGCCCAGGGTGGTGCTGTCCTTGCCGGCATCGGCGGTTTCAGCGGCGCCGGCAGCGCCGGCGGTGAGGCCCAGCGCGATCGCGCCGGCAAGCAGGTTCAGGGTGGTGCGGTACATGGAAGCGACAACGCCGAACGGGGGAGGAGCCGTCAGTACCGCATGCAGGCAAGTACGCCTTCCAATGACGAAAGCGCATTCAGTTATACATCACAGGTTCTTAACGAACTGACTCGGTGGGTGCGGACCGTTGGTCCGCACTCCTCCTGGGGGTCAGATCCCTTTCCAGCGGAAAGGGATCTGACCCCGGTTGTCCTACCCTCAAGGCCGCAGCAGCACCTTGCCATTGCGGCCAGAACCGGCGCCCGCCTTCGCCGCCTGGGCGATGTCGTCCAGTGCGAAGATCTTCTCCACCGGCAGGGTCAGTTCGCCGCTGGCCGCACGCTTCAGCAGCTCGCCGACCAGCCGGCGCTTGTCCTCCACCGCCATCGCCTGGCTGACTTTGCTGCCCCAGAAGCCCTTCACCGTGGCCTCCTTGTAGATCAGGCCACCGGCGGGAATGCGCATCGGCTCGCCGCTCATCACCCCGAACGACACCAGGGTGCCGTGGTGGCCAAGCAGGTCGACCAGGTCACCGCTGGCGTCGCCGCCGATGGAATCCACCGCGGCCGCGGCCTGTGCTTCGCCGGTCGCTTCACGTACGCGATCCTTCCAACCCTCCACCGAGGTGTCGAACACATGATCGATGCCCAGCGCCTGCAACTGCGCGACCGCATCGGCATTGCGCACCAGGTTGGCCACATGCACGCCACGCGCCCGCGCCAGCATCGCCAGCGACTTGCCCACCGCGCCGTTGGCGGTGTTCTGCACGATCCACTGGCCTGCTTCGACGTGCAGGAATTCCAGCAGCATCAGCGCGCTCAGCGGCATGGCGATCAGCTGCGCGGCCATTTCGTCGGGGATCGCCTCGGGCATCGGAATCACCATGCGTGCCGGTGCAATGAACGCTTCGGCCCAGGTGCCATGCACCGAGGCGGCGGCCACCCGCTGGCCGATCTGCAGGCCGTCGACGCCTTCGCCGAGTGCATCGACCACGCCCAATGCTTCACTGCCACCGATCGCCGGCAGTGTCGGCTTGTAGCCGTAGAGGCCGCGCACGGTCAGCAGGTCGTGATTGTGGATCGAGGCCAGCACGGTGCGGATGCGCACCTCGCCGGGGCCGGGCTCGGGGAGGGTGGCATCGGCAATGGCGAGGACGTCGGCCGGGTTGCCGAAGGAAGGGTACTGGGCAGCGCGCATGGGCGGTGTTCCGCGGAAAGTTGATGTTGTACCGAACTGGGGACGCAGGCGCTGTCGACAAGGCGCCGCAGGTGCAACACGGCATCCTGCGACTGATCGTCGCGGCATGTCGTGATTGCCGCATCTTGTGTTGACGGTTCCGATTATCCCCACTATGTTGTGGTCGTCACTCCCGGTCAGCCGCCGCCGCCGGACACGCAGCAAACGTCCCGCGGCCCGCCCCTGAAGGCTTGCCGTGTCGACGCGGCCGCCATCGTGCGGACCCAGATCGCCCCCACGGCCCGGATACCGGCCGCAGGCGCAGGCTGTTGCCGACGATCTGGTGTTCCCGCGCTTTGGCATCCCACCCCGACCGCCCCGTGCGCCGGTATCGCGTGCAGGGCCGCCATGGCATCGACCGCCAACGCGCGTGCGAGCCTGGAGCTTCACCACCATGACCGACAGTACCTTCCGCGTGGCCGATCTGGCCGGCGCTGGCGACGCCTTACGCGCCGGTGGCGAGCGCGTGCCGACCTGGATCACCAAGGAGGCCGGCAACCGCCGCCTGCCATTCGACGCCGAGCGCCTGCAGCGCAGCATCGATGCGGTGCACGCCGAGTTCCCGCAGCTGGATGTGAGCGACTACCGCCGCGTGGTGCAGGCAATGGTCGAGCGCAAGCCCAGCATCAGCGCCGATGACCTTGTCGATCTGCTGATCCGCGAGGCCGAATCGCGCGTGGACCTGGTCGCGCCGGAGTGGGAGCAGTTTGCCGCGCGCATCTACCTGCGCCGCCTGTACAAGCGTGCCAGCCGCAACCGCTTCTACGATGTCGGCCTGAAGTACGGATCCTACGTGGGCCTGCAGGAAAGCCTGGCTGACCGCGGCATCTACAGCAACGACATCCTGCGCTGCTACTCGAAGGAAGAACTGCAGCAGGCCGGCGGTATGATCGACCCGGAACGCGACCGCCTGTTCGCCTACAACGGCCTGTACCTGCTGGCCACGCGCTATCTGGCCAGCGACCGCAGCCGCGAGGTCTATGAGCTGCCGCAGGAGCGTTGGCTGACCATCGCGCTGTACCTCATGCAGGAAGAAAAGCCGCGCGAGCGGCGCATGCAGCTGGTCGGCGAGGCGTACTGGGCGCTGTCCAACCTGTACATGACGGTGGCCACGCCGACCCTGGCCAACGCCGGCAAGGTCGGGGGGCAACTGTCCAGCTGCTTCATCGACACGGTGGACGACAGCCTGCAGGGCATCTATGACTCCAATACCGACATCGCCCGCGTGTCCAAGCACGGCGGCGGCGTGGGTGCCTATCTGGGCTATGTGCGCAGCAGCGGCGCGCCGATACGGGGCGTGCCCAATTCCTCCGGCGGCGTGGTGCCGTGGATCAAGCAGCTCAACAACACCGCAGTTTCGGTCGACCAGCTTGGCCAGCGCAAGGGCGCGGTGGCGGTGTACCTGGACATCTGGCACCGCGACATCGAAGCCTTCATGGACCTGCGCCTCAACAACGGCGACCAGCGCCTGCGCGCGCATGATGTGTTCACCTCGGTGTGCGTGCCGGACCTGTTCATGGAAGCAGTCGAACGCCGTGCCGACTGGTACCTGTTCGACCCGCACGAGGTGAAGCAGGCCAAGGGCTGGTACCTGCAGGACTTCTACGACGAGAAGCGCGGCGCGGGCAGCTTCCGCGACCGCTACGCCGAACTGGTGGCCGACGAGCGCATCAGCCGGCGCACGGTGAAGGCGATCGATCTGTTCAAGCGGATCATGCTCAGCCAGCTGGAGACCGGCAACCCGTTCCTGTTCTACCGCGACGAGGTCAACCGCCGTAACCCGAACAAGCACGCCGGCATGATCTATTCCAGCAACCTGTGCACCGAGATCCTGCAGAACATGAGCCCGACGCGGATGATCCAGGAGATCGTCAGCGGCGACCAGATCGTCACCACACGCCGCGCCGGCGACTTCGTGGTCTGCAACCTGTCTTCGATCAACCTCGGCCGCGCGATCCATGCGCCGGATGACCTGCTGGCCACCGATGTGCTGGAGCGCCTGATCCCGATCCAGGTGCGCATGCTGGACAACGTGATCGACCTCAACGCACTGCCGGTGCCGCAGGCCACGATCACCAACCGCAAGTACCGCGCCATCGGACTGGGCACGTTCGGTTGGCACCACCTGCTGGCGCAGCAGGCGATCCAGTGGGATTCACCGGATGCCGAACAGCTGGCCGACCGCCTGTATGAGCGCATCAATTTCCTGACCATCCAGGCCAGCGCGCAACTGGCGAAGGAAAAGGGCAGCTATCCGATGTTCACCGGCAGCGATTGGCACAACGGGCGTTACTTCCGTGATCGCGACTACACTGGCGCCGCATGGGACAGCCTGGCGCGCGAGGTCGCCACGCACGGCCTGCGCAACGGCTGGCTGCTGGCGGTGGCGCCGAACATGAGCACCGCGCAGATTGCCGGCTCCACCGCGTCGATCGACCCGATCTACAGCGCGTTCTACTACGAGGAAAAAAAGGACTTCCGGCGGCCGGTGGCAGCGCCGGGCCTGTCGCTGGAAACCTGGCCGTACTACGAGAAGGGGGCCTACAAGGTCGACCAGTTCGCCAGCGTGCGCCAGAACGCGCGTCGCCAGCGCCATGTTGATCAGTCGATCAGCTTCAACCTGTACGTGCCCAGCACGATCCGCGCCAGCACCCTGCTGGAGCTGCACCTGAGCGCCTGGCGCGAGGGCCTGAAGACCACCTACTACGTGCGCTCCAACGACATCGACATCAGCGAATGCGAGTGGTGCGCCAGCTGACCGCTGCGGCCCCTGTAGCGCCGAGCCCACGCTCGGCTCCGACGCGAAGAGCAGCCGAGCATGGGCTCGGCTCTACATCTGCAACGCACGTAATACGAAGGTAGACGACCATGGCAACCCCCCTCGACCGCATCAAGATCCTCGAACCGCGCCATTCCAACCGCAGCACCGGCATCATCAACGGCCGCACCAGCGGGATACTGAACTGGAATGACATCCCGTACCCGTCGTTCTATCGGGCCTACAAGGAGCTGTCGACCAACTTCTGGATCCCCGACGAGGTCGACATGAAGGCCGATGCGCGCCAGTACGGCGAGCTGTCCGGGCGCGAAAAGAACGCCTACGACTCGATCATCGGCCTGCTGGCCACGCTCGACTCACCGCAGACGCGCTTCATCTACAACGTGGCCGAGTACATCACCGACCCGGCCGCGCATGCCAATGCCGCGATCATCGGCCAGCAGGAAGTGATCCACAACGAGAGTTACAGCTATGTGCTGGCCTCGATCACCGACCTGCCGAACCAGAACCGCGTATTTGAACTGGCGCGCACCCATCCGACCATCATCAAGCGCAACGCGCCGATCATGGGCGCGTATGACGACTTCATGCGCGAGAAGACCGCCGAGACCCTGTTGAAGTCGTTGATCCAGTCCTCGATCCTGGAGGGCATCAACTTCTATTCCGGATTTGCGTACTTCTACAACATGGTGCGGCAGAACCGCATGACCGGCACCGGCAAGATCATCAGTTTCATCAACCGCGACGAACTGGCCCATACCAAGTTCATCAGCGAGCTGATCCGCGCCATCATCGGCGAGAACCCGGAGCTGCAGACCAACGAGCTGACCGCCTATGTGCACCAGGCGTTCGAGCACGCCATCGAACTGGAAACCCAGTGGTCATCGGAAGTACTGGACGGCATCGATGGCATCGATGTGGAGGAAATGACGCGCTACGTGAAGTACCGCGCCAACAAGATGGCCGGCATGCTCGGCATCGAGCGCCTGTACAGCGACACCACCGACAACGTGATGCCGTGGATCAAGGCCTACGCTGACAACTTCACCGAGACCAAGACCGACTTCTTCGAGATGCGCAATGCAAGTTACAAGAAGACCAACGTCGACAACGGCTTCGACGACCTCTGAGTCCGGCACGGCGCTGAGCATCCTGCTGGTGGTGGCCTCACTGAGCGGCAACACCCGCGAGCTTGGCCGGCAGATTGCCGAGCGTTGCCGCGCTGCAGGCCATGCCGTGCACTGGCAGGAGGCCGACGACCTGCAGCAGGCGCCGTCCCTGGCGGCCGACGAGGCCGACCTGGTGCTGCTGGGCTGCTGGACCGACAACGCCGGCCGCACGCCTTCGGAGATGAAGGCATGGGTGGCTGGCATCGCCGAGCGCGGCGAGCGGCCGCGGCAGCTGGCGGTGTTCGGTACCGGCGAGACACAGTGGGGGCAGGAGTACTACTGCGGTGCTGTGCACCGGCTGATCCGCTACTTCCACAGCGACTATCCGCCGCTGGAGATCGAACAGATGCCGCATGGCGAGCGCCATGCCGCGGCCATCGAGGCTTGGACCGATGCGGTCCTGGCCCATTACTGGAGCAACAGCGATGCAGATCATCGACGCCACCACGCCTGAGCAGTTCCAGCAGCTGCTGGCCGAACACCCGCGCGTACTGGTGGACTTCCACAAGGACCAGTGCCCGGGGTGCCGGATGCTGGAGATGTCGCTGCACCGGGTGGCCAACAGCGTCGCGGGGCAGGGCACCACGCTGCTGCGCGTGCAGCTGGAGGTGCTGGGCGAGGCGTTCTTCAGGGAACTGGGGCTGCGGCAGACGCCGACGCTCTCGCTGTTCCGTGACGGGGACGAACGTACCCGCCTGGCAGGGTTCCAGTCGCCGCAGCAGATCGAGACCGCGATTGCGTTGCATCTGTAGCATGGAGATGGCGGGGTCGGAGCCCTTGCCTGCGGCAAGGGGTCCGACCCCAGGGATGCGGTTTACGCCCCGGCGAAGGTGTCCACCAGCAGCTTCACGTTCAACACCACGATCACCAGCGCGATCACCCAGGCGATCGCGCCCAGCCAGCGCGGTGCGACCAGCGCGCCCATCGTCACCTTGTCGGTCACGATCCGTACCAGCGGGATGATCGCGAACGGCAACTGCATCGACAGCACCACCTGGCTCAGCACCAGCAGCTTCACCGCGCCCTGGTCGCCGAACAGCAGGATCACCACCACCACCGGGATGATGGCCAGCGCACGCGTGATCAGCCGACGCAGCCACGGCGGCATTCGCAGGTGCAGGAAGCCTTCCATCACGATCTGGCCGGCCAGCGTGGCGGTCACCGTCGAATTCAGGCCCGAGGCCAGCAGGGCCACCGCGAACAACGTCGCCGCCGCGCCCACACCCAGCATCGGTGCCAGCAGCTGGTGCGCCTGCTCGATGTCTTCCACATCAAATCGGCCATTGGCATGGAACACCGCCGCCGCCAGGATCAGGATGCTGGCGTTGATGAACAGCGCCAGGGTCAGCGCAAGGGTGCTGTCGGTCACCGCCCAGCGCAGCGCACTGCGGCGGCCTTCATCGGTACGTGGGTAGGCGCGGGTCTGCACGATGGACGAATGCAGGTACAGGTTGTGCGGCATCACGGTGGCACCAATGATGCCGATCGCGATGTACAGCGCGTGCGGATCGGTCACCACCTGCGCGCGCGGAATGAAGCCGCCCAGCACCGCCATCACCGGCGGCGCCGCCATCGCGATCTGCACCACGAAGCAGCCGAAGATCACCATCAGCAGCGCGATCACGAACGCTTCCAGCGCACGGAAGCCGCGGTTCATCAGCAGCAGCACCAGCAGCGTGTCCAGCGCGGTGATCACCGCACCCCACAGCAGTGGCAGATCGAACAGCAGTTTCAGTGCGATGGCGGTGCCGATCACCTCGGCCAGGTCGCAGGCGATGATCGCCGCCTCGCACAGCGCCCACAACGCCAGGTTCACCGGCTTGGGGTAACGCGCGCGGCAGGCCTGCGCCAGGTCCATGCCGGTGGCGATGCCGAGCCGCGCCGACAGCGCCTGCAGGATCACCGCCATCAGGTTGGAGATGAGGATGACCGACAGCAGCAGGTAGCCGAAGCGCGAACCGCCGGCGAGGTCAGTGGCCCAGTTGCCAGGGTCCATGTAGCCGACCGAGATCATGTAGCCCGGGCCGAGGAAGGCCAGCAGGCGGAACCACCAATGGCCCTTGTCGGGCACCGCGACCGAGGCGTTGAGCGCACCCAGGCTGGCCGGAGTGGAGGCCGAAGGGTCGCGGGGCGCCAGGGTGTTCATGGGTCCGAATATAGCTCCTGCTATAGTCATTAGCAATGTGAAACAATCGTCTTTATCGTGTGACTGGTCCAGAATTCAGGTTCAAGACCGGATTGCACCGGAAGGACAGGCGCAGGCGTGGGCAAGACCGACGATTCGACATCGCTGAAAAGCACCCCCTTGATCGAGGCCGAGCGCCAGGTCGAGAGTTTCCGGCAAGTGCGCGAGGCGCACCGGATGGAGCTGGTGGAGGACTATGTCGAGCTGATTTCGGACCTGCTGGCCGACGGCGGCGAGGCCCGCCAGGTCGACATCGCCACCCGACTGGGCGTGGCCCAGCCCACCGTGGCGAAGATGCTGCGGCGCCTGGCCCGTGATGGCTGGGTGGTACAGCGGCCGTACCGTGGCGTGTTCCTGACCCCGGAAGGCGAGGCGCTGGCCCACGCCAGCCGCCAGCGCCACCAGACCGTGGAGCGTTTCCTGCTGGCGCTGGGCGTGGACGCAGATACCGCGCGGCGCGATGCCGAGGGCATCGAGCACCATGTGAGCGAGCAGACGCTGGCATTGTTCGAAGCCTTCGTGCGCAAGGCCGAGGGCGAGGCGCCGTAACGGTAGCGCCGGGCCATGGCCTCCGGCCGTTCGTGCGATCCCGGTTTTTGTAGAGCCGAGCCATGCTCGGCTGCCGTTCGCACGGTGATCGAATGCGTCGAGCGTGGCTCGACTCTACAGATCGGGCGGGCAGCGCGCCTGCTGCTGCGCACACGCCCGTTTCATCCATTCCTTCAACACCGGCTGCAGGCCTTCATAGCGCCGGCCTTGCCAGCCGTTGGCCAGCACCGTGCCGTCGGCATCGATCAGTACCAGGTTCGGCGGTGCCAGCCCGGCCAATGCCTGCAGCGCCGGCATGCGCGCGGCGCGGCGCGGGTCCAGCACCGGCCACGGCATGTCCTGCGCGTGCGTGTAGCGGCGCAGCGCGCTCTCGCTCTCATCCAGGCTGACGTACACCACTTCGGTATCGGCGCCGGCCTCGCGCAATGCGTCGCGCACGCTGCGCAGCGTGGGGACGAACGCATGGCACGGTGCGCACCAGTCGGCACCGAAGTACAGCGCGACCAGCTTCGGCGGCGGCGACCACTGCATCGGCCGCAGCGAGCGCTGCTCCGGCCGCATCAACGAGGCCGAGACCTGCGCGTGCAGGTCCGCAGCCACCGTCGGTGCGGCCGGCAGCACGGCACAGGCCAGCACCAACGCTCGCAGCGCTTCAGAACGCATAGCGCAGGTTGACGTACCACGAGCGCGCGAAGCGCGGCCCGTAGACATAGTCGCTGTCACGCAGCGCGCCCACTTCCAGATCCTTCTGGCGCTGATCGAACACGTTCTTGACGCCCGCGGCTACCGACACTTCCTGCTGCGCCTGTGCGCCCAGATGGCGGTGCCAGCGCGCCCCGAGATCGGTGACCAGGAACGAACGCGTGCGGTGCAGTTCGCCCAACCGGTTGTTCAGCACCGACATCGGCCCGGTATGGCGCAGCGCGACGAAGGTCTCCCACGGTTCGGCCGGCATCCAGCTGAGCTGGGCCAGGCCGGTCCAGCGCGGAGTCTTCAGGTAGTCGCGGCTTTCGATCACGGTGTCGCCACCGTCGCCGCTGTCGTCGAAGATGCGCTGCGGCTCGCGGAAGCGCGAGCGGTACCACGAGGCACCGGCGGTCAGGCGCCACTGCGGCGACGGCTGCCAGCCGAGGTTGGTTTCCGCACCCAGCACGTTCGAGCCGGAGGCGTTGTAACGCAGCTGGCTCAGCTGGCCGTCATCGCCGCGCTGGATCTCGCCCAGCGCGAAGGTATCGCGGATGCGTGCATAGGAGGCGGTAGCATCCCAGCTCCACACCGGATTGGCCGGGTCCGAGCGCCAGTCGAAGCCGAACAGGGTGGTCAACGCGCGCTCCTCCTTCAGGCCATCGGTATTGCGCACGCGCACCTGCTCGCCGCCGAGCGTATCGACATGCACATCCTCAACGAAGATCTCCGGAGCACGGAAGCCGGTGGCAATGCCCGCCCGCCATTTCAGGTTTGGCGTGGCCTGCCAGGCCAGCGCGATGCGCGGCGAGAACACCGCGCTGTCCAGTTCCGAGCTCTTGTCCACGCGTGCACCCAGCACCAGGTCGACGTTGTCGTGCAGGCTCCATTCGTCCTGGATGAATGCGCCCAGGTTGTGGAAGGTCGCATCCTCCAGCACCGCAAGACGCTGCCCGTCACCGGTGCGGTTGTCGTCGCGCAGCGCCTCGTGCTTGTACTGCACGCCAAAGGCCAGCGCATGCGCGCCCAGCCGCCAGTTCAACTGGCTGTCGATGTAGTGCAGCGGGTTGTGGGTGCGGCCGTACTGGCGCCACGAACTCGAGGCCGCGCTGCCGGCCACGTTGCGGTCCAGCTGCGACGGGTCATAGCCGGGTGCGGACGGATCGGTGACTACGTCGCCGAGACCGCCGTAGAAGCTGTCGCGGTCGATGTCGGCGAAGGCGTAGGCCAGGCGGAAATCGACGTCGGCAGTGATCTCCTGGTCCCACGACACACTGCCGCGCCGGTATTTCGTATCCAGCGATTCGGCGATGTTGGCCAGGTATTCGGGCTGGTCCAGGCGGTTGCCGCCGCGGCGGGTTTCATCGGTTACCTGCAGGTCCAGGCGCAGCCGCGTGCCCGGCGTGGGCGCGTACCAGGCCTGCAGCCCGCCGACGTTGAGGTTCTTGCGGGTGATCTCGGTGTAGCCGTCACCGTTGTAGTCGATGCCGTTGTTCCAGTTGCGCTGGGCAATCACGGACAGGCCGGCGTCTCCTTCCTTGGCCACCAGGTCCAGCCGCACGTCGGCGTTCTTCTGCGGCGTACCTTTCAGGACATCCACGCCGGCCTGCACATGGCCACCACTGCGCGCCGGCAGCGGCGGAATCAGGTTGATCACACCGGCAACCGCACCCGGGCCGTACAGCGCCGAGCCACCGCCCTTGACCACTTCGATGCGGTCGACGAACCCGGCCGGGATCTGTTCCAGGCCGTACACGCTGCCCAGCGTGGACAGCAGCGGGATGCCATCGAACAGCAGCTGGTTGTAGGCACCGGGCAGGCCCAGCAGCTGCACTTCGCTGGTGTTGCAGTTCTGGCAGTTGCTCTCCACGCGCAGGCCGTTGATCAGCTCGGCGGCGCGCGAGAAGTCGGTGGCCGCGCGCAGCGCGATGTCTTCCTTGCGCAGCACCTCGGTGCGGATCGGCACGTCCGACAGCAGGCGTTCGCTGCGCGTGGCGGTGCTCACCTTGACCTGCACACGGTCCAGTTCGGTCGGTTTCGGAGTGGCGGCCAGTGCAGGCAGCGGCAGGGTCAGGGCAATGGCGGCGGCCAGGGGCAGCCGATCGAAGAGGGGCGTGGCAACGGGCATGAGGGCGTCGTCCTTGGGGAAAGAAAGGCGGCGAGGGCGACCTGGCTGACGCATATGAAAGCAGTGGCTTATCAATATAGCAAGTGCTATATAAGGAAGCCGCAGTCATTCCGAGCGGAACGCCGACCGAGCCAGATCATGGCCGTGTTATAACATTACATTTGGCAGCCGCAACCCTGCCTGTGGTCATGCACGGAGGTTGGTGTTGCTGTGTGGTTGGGGTCAGAGCCCTTTCCCTTGGAAAGGGATCCGACCCCGGGGGCGATCGTCAGCCGCGGCGGAACGCGGCGGGCGTGCGGGCGCCGACGATGATCATGCGGATCATCGTGGAGATCTCTTCGATCAGCTCCGGGTCCTTCTCCGGCGGCAGGTCCATGGCGGTGGCACCCATCGCGAACACCAGCCGGGTGATGGCCTTGGCCACCAGTTCCGGGGCATGCAGCACGGCGCCGTCCAGCGCGGCCAGGCGCACCAGGTCGTGCTGCAGCTCTTCCTCGAAATAGTGCAGCTCACGTTCGACCGCGTGCTTGAAGTCGTCCGAACCCACCGCGCCTTCGCGCAGCAGTACGTGCAGCAGCTTGTCGTCGGCGCGCAGCTGTTCCATGAAGGTCTCCACCGAAACCCGCACCACGCTGGTGGCGGTGGAGGTGGCACGCTGGCGGGCCTCGCCGATGATGGTCCGCAGCGAACGGCCGGCGGCGTCGATCAGCGCCACGGCCAGTTCGTCCATGTCGCGGAACTGCCGGTAGAAGCTGTTCGGCGCGATGCCGGCCTCACGTGCCACTTCGCGCAGGCTGAGCGTGGACAGGCTGCGGTGCGGCCCGATCAGTTTCAGGGCGGCGGCCAGCAGGTCCTCGCGGCTCACCGTACGGCGGGCCGGGCTGTTGGCATCTTCAGGCGTCGACAAGGCGGTGGCGGCGGCCATGGGGGTTCCGGTGGGGCGAGGCTGAATCATACCCAATCCGGTTCAATATACACATGTATACACAGGTGTATGTGCGCCCGTATAGTTCGCCCATGAGCGCTGTCGTCCGTCCGTCCCTGTTCTCTCCGTACCGCTGGGTCTCGCCGTCGCTGTTCGATTTCTGGGCGGGCCAGCTCAATCCCCTGTGGACCCTGCGCGAGCCGGTGGCCCGCCTGGTCCGGCGAGAGCCGGCCGGCGAGGGCGCGGCGACCCTGGTCCTGCGCACCAACCGGCACTGGGCCGGCATGCGCGCCGGCCAGCACGTCACCCTGGGCGTGGAGATTGAAGGGCGCCTGTGGCAGCGCAGCTACAGCCCCACCGCACTGGGACGGCGCGAGCTGGCGATCACCGTCAAGGCGATCGACGGCGGCCTCGTCAGCCAGCACCTGGTCAACCACGCGCAGCCGGGCGAACTGTTCCGCCTCGATGCCGCCTTCGGCGAGTTCCACATGCCGGCTGCGGCGCCGGTGTTGCTGCTGGCTGCCGGCAGTGGCATCACGCCGATGCGCAGCCTGTTGCGCGACGCCTGCCAGCGCCCGCTGGCAGCGCCGGTGGACCTGTTCTACTGGGAACGCAGCGCCGCCCACCTGCAGTTCCGTGATGAGCTGCAGGCGTTGGCCGCCAGCCAGCCGAACCTGCGTGTGCACCTGCTGACCACCCGCGAAGGGGATGTGCCCGCCGCACGTATCGATGCCCACGACCTGCAGGTGGTGGGCGATGACACCCCGTTGGCGCAGCGCCATGTGCTGGCCTGCGGCCCGGACGGCTTCGTTGCCGCCGCCCGCGAACGCCTGGCGCACCAGGTCACCGGTTTCCAGGCGGAAGCGTTCACTCCTCCCGCACCGCTGCGTGACGCCAGCAGTGAAGGGGAGGTCGTGCTGACGCTGGCGCGCAGTGGCCGCCAGCTGAGCGTGCCGCGTGGCAGCTCGTTGCTGGAAAGCCTGGAAGCCCATGGCATCAAGCCCAGGCATGGCTGCCGCATGGGCATCTGCAACACCTGCAGCTGTGACCGCGTCAGTGGCGCCACCCGCCACCTGCGCACCGGCGACCTGCAGTCCGAATCGGCGCAGCCGGTACGGATCTGCGTGAGCGCACCGACCACCGACCTGACCCTGGATCTCTGAGGACGCCTGCCATGACCCGCGCTACCGACCGTGCCCTGAGTACTGCCGAGATGCATGCCTTCGGTGAGGAACTCGACGCGATCCGCGACCGTGTGATCGGCAGCCTCGGCGCCTCCGATACCCGCTACATCCGCCGCGTGGCCGCCGCCGTGCGCTGGTTTGGCGTGGGGGGCCGTGGCCTGCTGTTCCTGGCGGCGTTCTCGCCACTGCTCTGGATGCCACTGCTGTGGCCGGCCGCGATCACCGGCACGCTGCTGCTGGCGCTGTCGAAGATCCTGGAGAACATGGAGCTGGGCCACAACGTCATGCACGGCCAGTTCGACTGGACCGGCGACCCCAAGCTCAACGGCAATACCTATGAGTGGGACATCGTTGCCACTGCCGACAACTGGCGCAAGACCCACAATTTCCGCCACCACACCTATACCAACGTGCGTGGCATGGACGATGACATCGGTTATGGCCTGCTGCGCATCTTCCCGGAGCAGCGCTGGAAGCCGTTCTACCTGCTGCAGCCGATCATCGCGCCGATCTTCGCGCTGCTGTTCCAGTGGGGCGTGGCCGCGCAGGACCTGCGCCTGGGCCGCTGGCTGAAGGGTCGCATCAGCGGCCGTGCGATGTGGCTGCAGACCCGCCCGGTGGCGCGGAAAATGGCCCGCCAGGTGCTGAAGGACTACGTGTTCTTCCCGCTGCTGGCCGGCCCGTTCTTCCTCACCGTGATGCTGGGCAACATGGTGGCCAACGGACTGCGCAACATTTGGACCTACGTGATCATCTTCTGCGGCCACTTCACCGCCGAATCGGAAACCTTCCCGAAGGAATGCCTGCGCAATGAATCGCGCGGCCACTGGTACCTGCGCCAGCTGCGCGGTTCATCCAACATCAGCGGCGGCTTCCTGATCAACGTGCTGTCGGGCAACCTCAGCCACCAGATCGAGCATCACTTCTATCCGGACCTGCCGGCCAACCGCTATGCGGCCATTGCCAAGGAAGTGAAGGACATCTGCCGTCGCTACGGCCAGCACTACAACAACGGCTCGCTGCCGCGCCAGTTCGGCCAGGTGGTCTGGCGCATCCTGCGCCACGCGTTCCCGAGCAAGCCGCGTCGCCTGCCGATGTCGGACATCATGTCCGCACCGGCATCGGCCAACGCGGGCTGATCAACTCAGCCCGCCTTCGCCGGCTCCGCCTGCTCGCGGTCCAGGCGGCGCAGGAACACCTGCATTTCCCTGCGTGCCTGCTGGTCGCCCTTGCTGCCGGCCACGCTCAATCCGCGCTGCCAGGCTTCGCGCGCCGCCTGCGGCTGGCCACTGGCCAGCCAGGCCTTGCCCAGCAGCTTCCACGCCGCCGAGTACTGCGGATCAAGCACCACGCAACGGCCCAGATGGGTGGCCGCGCGCACCGGGTTGCCGGCATCCAGCCAGCCCTTGCCCAGGCCGAAGCGCAGCAGCGCGCCATCCTTGCCGGCGGCGAGCATGCATTCCAGAGCTTCGATGTTCATCCGCGCACCTCCACCAGCAGTTCGGCCGGGCCGGGCTGGAAGCGGCCGCGATGGAACAGCAGCGGCGCGCCGCCGTTTTCGTGCACGTCGATGATGCGGCCGGCCAGCAGCAGGTGATCGCCCACCGGCCACTGTGCGTGGCGAGTACAGGTGAGATGGGCGACCGCACCGGCGATGCGGGGTGGGGCGTCCTCGTCGTCATCCAGCAATGCCAGGCCGTCGAAGCGATTGCGGACCTGCGGATCGGCGAAGCGCCGGGCCAGCGCTTCCTGGTCGGCCGCCAGCACGCTGATTGCAAAGCGGGTGGCGCGCTGGAAGGTGGACAGGCTCTGCGCGTGCAACGCCAGGTTCCACAGCACCAGCGGTGGCTGCAGCGAGACCGGTACGAACGAGTTGATGGTCAGGCCGACCGGCTTGCCCTGTGCATCGCGCGCGCAGACGATGGCCACGCCGGTCGGGAAATGGCCGAGCAGCCGCCGCAGGGCACGCGGCGGCATCTCGACCGACGGCACCGGCGCCGGTGCGGGGAAGACCCCCGCCCACGGCCCGGCGTACGGCACTGTCTCGCCGCTCATGAGGCCCGGGCCTGGCGGTAGCGCCGGCCGACCTCGGCCCAGTTGATGATGTTGAAGAACGCACCGATGTAGTCCGGGCGACGGTTCTGGTAGTGCAGGTAGTAGGCGTGTTCCCAGACGTCCAGCGCGAGGATCGGGGTATTGCCTGACAGGCCCACGGTTGCACCCATCAGCGGGCTGTCCTGGTTGGCGCTGCTTTCGACCTGCAGGCGGCCATCGCGGTCACTGGTCAGCCAGGCCCAGCCGCTGCCGAAACGGGTCTGCGCGGCCTTGCTGAAGGCGTCCTTGAAGGCATCGAAGCTGCCCAGGTCACGGTCGATGGCGGTGGCCAGTTCCTCATCGGGTGCACCACCGTCGGCGCTGAGCACGGTCCAGAACAGGCTGTGATTGGCGTGGCCACCGCCGTTGTTGCGGACCGCGCCACGCTGCGCCTCGGGCACTGCACCGAGGTTGGCGATCAGCGCCTCGACCGGCTGTTCGGCGATGCCGGCCTGTTCGATGGCGGCATTGAGGTTGTTGACGTAGGCCTGGTGGTGCTTGCTGTGATGGATCTCCATCGTGCGCGCATCGAAGTGCGGCTCAAGGGCGTCGTAGGCGTAGGGGAGCGGGGGAAGCGAGTACGACATCGAAGCAATCTCCGTGGGGAAGGCCAGGGGCTGGCCGTGGGGAGATTGTTATCGCACCTCAACATTGGTTGAGGTCAAGGGGCGGGATTGAAATGCGTGCGCGTTCGTCGCCTTGATTCTTCCTGGCAGGCAGGGGCTGATGGGTCAGCGCAGGACACGCCGTGAACCCATCCATGGGGGCTCGATGGCGCCATCCGTGGCGCCAACGGTCCTGCGCTGACCCATCGCCCCTGCAGGACAGCTCCCTGCGCTGGCGCGGAGACGGAGTCAAAGGCAGGAGCAGGAGCGGCATGGTAGTGCCGGCCGCTGGCCGGCAATCAGCGAAGGTCGGGTTGCCGGCCAGCGGCCGGCACTACCAGAACCCGCTTTTCGAACCTCACCGGCGCGCTGTTGCGCTGCCCGCGCTCGCAGGAAACTGTCGGGTGGCGGGGGAAGGGGCTGGCCGGGACCGTTGGCGCCATGGATGGCGCCATCGAGCCCCCAAGGATGGGTTTACGGCGTGTTCCGGCCAGCCCCTTCCCCCGTCACAGCCGATATCAACAAAAGCGCCGGCAGGCGAACCAGCCGCCAGCGCCTTCATCAACTCAACTCAACCAATCCTTGCACGCACCATCGCCCTGATCGCCGCAGGCCTGCTGCATCCGCTGCTGCAGCCGCGCCAGTGTTTCGGCGCCCTGGTGCTTGCCGCTCCACGTCTTCAACTGCCCGGCCAGGCGCTCGAAACGCTGGCGGGTACGCTGGTGGTAGCCCGACGGCTGCGCTTCCAGTTCGGCGATCAGCGAGGCGGTGGCCTGCTCGATGCGTGGTGCATCGTCCGGCGCCAGCTTCAACAGGCCCTCCACGTACAGCACGCCCCACTGCACGCGGGTGGCCGGGCCCTGCGCACCATCGTAGGCGCGCTTCAGCCACTCCAGCGCACCGGCGGTGTCGCCGCGCTGCTCGGCCAGTTCGGCCAGCTCGGGCATGTAGTAGTACGGCTGTTCGCTGCGTTTCAGCTCGGCTAGCAACAGCGCCTCGGCGCCCGCGTCGTCGCCGACCTGGCGCAGTGCGTAGACCGCGCTGCTGATCGTGGCCTGGCGTGCATGCGCATCGGTGGCGGCGGCATCGGCAGCGGCCACGCGCTGCTTGACCCGCTCAACCAGGGCCGCGGGCAGTGCGCCGTTTGGCTGCTGCTGACGGGCCAGCGACACTTCGGTCAGCGCACGCGACAGCGCGTCGTCGGCACGGTTGCCGCGCTCGGCATCTGCGCGCTCCAGTGCGACCAGCAGCTGCTGCCCCAGCGTGTTGCTGGTGGCCGGCCCCGCACTGGCCTGCTTGACCAGCGTCGCGCCCGCGTAGCCCAGCAGTTCGCGGTTACGACGGACTTCGGCAGGTTGCGCCAGCACTGCCTGCAGCAGCTCACGCACCTCGGTGGGCGAGCTGGCGGGCGTGTCGGCGGTGGCCAGGGCCAGCAGGGCGAAGCGGCGTTGCAGCGCCGCGTCGGGTGCGGCCTTGGACAGCTGGCGCAGCACATCCTGGCTCCTGCGCTCGCCGGCCAGGCGGTTGGCGTCGACTTCCCAGCCGTAGTCGCCCAGCACCTGCCAGTCTTCGGCGGCCAGCCTGTCCGGCGTGGCCAGTGCCGTCGCCAGGGTGGCGGCGATGGCGCTGCGGCGCCCGGCCGCGACGGTCAGCGCACGGGTCAGTTCGGCCGCGTCGTTGCCGCCGGCCACGCGGGTGAGCTCATTGCGTTGTGGGTCCAGCACGATCAGGGTCGGATAGCCGCGCACCCCGAAGCGTTCGCCCCAGGCCTGTGCCCCTTCCTCGTCGCCATCCAGGTAGACCGGCACGAACTTGCCGGTCAACGCGATGAACGCCGGGTCCTTGAACAGGCCGGCCTTGAGCTGGTTGCACGGCGGGCACCAGACCGCGCCCCAGTACAGCAGCACCGGCTTTCCGCTGTCGGCGGCCTCGGCGAAGGCATCGTCCACATCGCCCTGGCGCCAGGCGATGGCGGACGCCGGCGCGGGCGCCTCGGCGGAGCTGGCGGTGGACACCGGGGCCGGGGTGCAGGCGCTCAGCGCCGAAGCCAGCAGCAACACGGAAAGCGCGACGCGCATCGGCGGCATCTCGAAGGGGGGACAGTCCATTGTAGGAATGGCCGGGGAGTGTGCTGATTCAGTTTGCTTATATCGGCCGTGCAGCGGGGCATGACACCCGCTGTCCTCAGGCGGCTGCCCGCACCATCTGCTGGTACACCAGCCCGTTGAACTCGCCGACATCACCGTCCAGCACGAAGCCATAGCGCAGGTAGGTAGGCACTGCGTTGAGCGAGGCGCGCACGGTCAGCACCGGTGTGCGCAGGTGCGGCAGCACGGCTTCGAACAGGGCATGGCCGATGCCCTGGCCCTGGCAGGCGGGATCGACGAACAGCATCGCCAGGTGGCGGCCTTCCTTCAGCTCTACCACGCCGAGGATGCGGCCGTCCTGCTCGGCCACCAGGATGTGGTTGTCACCCTGCAGGCGTGCAGCGAACGCATCGGCGGCGGCGACACTGCCGAACGTAGCGATGCCGGCCGCGCTGAGCGAGGGCGCGACGGCCGCAGTGAATGCGGCCAGGCATACCGCGCTCATCGCGGGCAGGTCATCGATGTGGGCGGGGCGGATCCTCGGCATGCAGCGTTCTTCCTGTGGCGTGTGGCGTGTCATCGTCGCCGGTTGCCTGCACGCTAAGCTGGTCCCATGAGTGAATTCAATCCCGCCTACGCTTCGTTGTTTCCGCAACAGGGACTGAGCCTGGGCCTGATGACGCCCGTTGCGGCGCATGGGCTGGCCGATCCGGGCGCGGCGCGGCGCATTGCGCGGCTGGCCGACGATCTTGGTTTCGCCGCGTTGTGGGCGCGCGATGTACCGTTGATGGTGCCGCAGGGTCCGGACGCGACGGTGAGCGCGCTGGACGACCCCTTCCTGTGGCTGGGCATGCTGGCCGCCGCGACCACGCGCATCGCGGTCGGTACCGCCGCCATCGTGTTGCCGTTGCGCCAGCCGTTGCAGGTGGCGAAGTCGGCCTTGAGCCTGGACCGGATCAGTGCAGGGCGGTTCGTGCTGGGCCTGGGTTCGGGTGACCGCCCGGAAGAATTCGCCGCCTTCGGCGAGGATCTGGAGGGCAGGGCGACGACCTTCCGTGAGCGCTGGACGTTGCTGCGCGCGGCGTTGTCACCGGAGGCCGATGCGCGGACCGCCGTACTGCAGGCCACGGGTGGCTTCGACGTGCTGCCGGCGCCGGCAACCCGCATCCCGATGCTGGTGGTGGGTACCGCGCGGCAGAGCCTGCAGTGGATCGCGCGCGAGGCCGAAGGCTGGGCCACCTATCATCGTGAGGAGGCCGCGCAGGAGGGGCGCATCGGCCTGTGGCAGCAGGCGCTGGTGCAGCGCGGTGGGCCGGGCAAGCCATTCGTGCAGTCGATGCTTCTGGATCTGCAGGCAGATCCGCAGGCGCCAGCCGAGCCGCTGCCGCTGGGCCTGAAGGTCGGCCGCGATGGCCTGCGTGACTATCTGCTGCGCGTGCATGGGCAGGGCGTGGCGCACGTGATGTTCAATCTGGTCGACAACGGGCGGCCGATGGACGCGGTGTTGCGTGAGATCGGGGAGCAGGTTCTGCCGAATATGCCCCGGTAGGTGTCCACCTTGGTGGACACGCTCCAGCAGTCGAGCACGGCTCGGCTCTACATGCAGTGTGCATCTGCGTATCATTCGCATTTGATACCCCGCTGCCGGAGCCCCGTGTGACCCAACGTTCCCCCATGCACCCGAGCGGACGCCTGTTCGCCGCGGTCGCTTTCATCGAGGCCGTGACCTGGGCCGGCCTGCTCATCGGCATGTGGATGAAGTACGGCCCCATGGCCAACGTGGCGCTGGTGAAGCTGTTCGGACCCCTGCACGGCGTGGCGTTCCTGCTCTATGTGGCGGTGACGCTGTTCGCGGCGCTGCGCCTGCGCTGGCCGTGGTGGGCCAGTGCGCTGGCGCTACTGGCAGCCATCCCGCCGCTGGTGACGCTGCCATTGGAATGGTGGTTCAAGCGCCGTGGCCTGTTGGGCCTGCGCGCGGTGCGCTGAAGTCGCTGTTGCGTGCCCGTTTAAGAGAATGGGTATCAAATGCAAATACGAGCCGTTATCATTTGAGGACGGCGTCCGGTCCTGAGCAGGGCCGGCGCCGGGCGGGGCGCAGGTGCGCCCGGCGATCCCTTCCTGTTACGGCTGGTGTTCCATGCACGCACGTCCCGTCGTTCCCGGCTTGCCGGCGCTGGTAGTGGCCGCCCTGATCGGCACCATGGCGATGATGTCCTTCGTCGCCGTGATCGGTCCGGTGGTCCGCATGCTCGGGCTGTCCGAGTGGCATGCCGGACTGTCGGTCACCGCCGCGGGCATGTTGTGGATGCTGGCCGCGCGCCCCTGGGGCCAGCTCAGCGACCGCATCGGCCGCAAGCGCGTGCTGATGCTGGCGATGAGCGCCTACATCGTGGTCTACATCGCGCTGGCGGTGTTCATCGACGTTGCCCTGCAGGCGGTGCCGCCGGTACTGGTATCGGTGCTGGTGCTGGTCGGTGCGCGAGGCCTGATCGGCCTGTTCTACGCGGCGGTGCCGCCCACCGCAGCCGCGCTCATCGCCGACAAGGCACCGACCGGCCAACGTGCGAAATTCCTCGCCCGACTGGGCAGCGCCAATGCGCTGGGCATGGTGCTCGGGCCGGCCGCTGCCGGCTGGCTTGCCTATACCAACCTTTCGCTGGCGCTGTACGTGGCCGCGTTGCTGCCGCTGCTGGCACTGGCATTGCTGGCCTGGCGGCTGCCGGCTACACCGCCGGTGGTTGGCGCGTCCGCACAGCGCCGCGCGCCGATGAGCCGCCTCGACCCGCGCCTGCGCCTGCCGCAGCTGGCGGCGCTCATCGCCATGGTCTCGGTGACCATCGCGCAGGTGACGGTGGGCTTTTTCGCGATTGATCGCCTGGGCCTGGATGCTGCCGCTGGTGCACGCATGGCCGGCATCGCGCTGACCGCGGTCGGCATCGGCCTGATCCTGGCGCAGGCGCTGGTGATGAAGCTGGAGGTGCATCCGCGCCGCTGGATCATCCTCGGCGCGCTGATTTCCGGCATTGGCTTTGCTTCGGTGGCGGGCGTGCAGCAGGGCTGGCAGTTGCCGGCGGCATACGCGCTGGCCGCGTTCGGCATGGGCTTCGTATTCCCCTCGTTCCAGGCGCTGGCCGCCGACGCGGTGGAAGCGCACGAGCAGGGTGCCGCAGCGGGCACGGTCGCTGCCGCGCAGGGGCTGGGCATGGTGGCCGGGCCGATGCTCGGCACGCTGTTGTATCGCGGCGGGCCCAGCCTGCCATATCTGCTGGTCGGCGCGCTGCTGCTGTTGCTGTGCGCGCTGGCTGCAGCGCATCGGATGAAGGAGACCCCATGAACGATTCCCTGATGCAGGGCGCGTGGCCGGAGGCTGCGCCCGCGCCGCTGGAGAGCACTGACGACGCGTCGCTGTTCCTGCTGCAGCATGCCGGCCAGCATGTGCACGCACGCGGTTGCCGCCTCGCGCTGCCGGGTGGCGCGCTGGCAACCCTGGCGGAGCGCGTTGCGGCCTTCTTCGCCCAGCAGCGTGGCGGTCCGGGCCTGCTGGTCGGTGCGGTGCCATTCGAACCGCGTGCCGACGACGCGTTGTACCAGCCTGAGCGCCTGCTGCCGGCCCTGCCATTGCAACCACGGGCGGCGCCGGCGCTGCAGGGCCCGCTGCAGGCGGAGCCCGCAGCGCAGGACTATGCAGCCGCGGTTGCCGAGGCAGTGAAGGCGCTGCGCGCGCCCGACCAGGACCTGCACAAGGTGGTGCTGGCGCGCAGCCTGCTGGCGCACAGCCGCCATGCGCTGTCTCCAGAGGTGCTGCTGGCGCGGTTGGGCGCGGATCCCTCGGTGGCGACCTATGCGGTGCCGCTTCCGGTTGAACCGGGGCACGCACCGGCCTGGCTGGTCGGCGCAACACCGGAGCTGCTGCTGCGCAAGCGTGGCGCCGAGCTGTTGTCGCACCCGCTGGCCGGGTCCGCGCGCCGCAGTGCCGATGCCGCCGAGGACGAGCGCGCCGCGCAGGCGCTGCTGGCTTCGAACAAGGACCATGACGAGCACCGCCACGTGGTCGAGGCCATCATCGAGGGCCTGGCGCCGTACTGCAGCCACATCGATGCGCAGCCGCGCCCGGTGCTGCATGCCACCGCCAGCATGTGGCATCTCGGCACCCGCATCCACGCCACCCTGAAGGATCCGCAGACATCGGCGGCCGAGCTGCTGGCGCAGTTGCATCCAACGCCGGCGGTCTGCGGTACACCCCGGCTGGCGGCACTGCAGCGTATCCGCGAGCTTGAGCCGGTGCCGCGTGGCTTCTATGCCGGTGCGGTCGGCTGGCTGGATGCGCAAGGGGATGGTGACTGGTATGTGGCGATCCGCTGCGCACGCCTGCAGGGCACGCAGCTGCGCCTGTACGCCGGCGCCGGCATCGTTGCCCAGTCGCAGCCCGAGGCCGAGGTCGCCGAAACCGCGGCGAAGTTTGCCGCCCTGTTGAACGCGTTGGGCGTCCACGACGCCGCGCCCGTCATCGAGCCTGCTGCATGAACACGCCCACTGTTTCTTCCCGCCTGCCACTGCAGCAGGCTTGGCCCGATGCGCTGGTGGCGCGCTATCGCGAGGCGGGCTACTGGCGCGGCGAGACCTTCCCGGCGTTCCTGCGTGAGCGTGCGGAACGCTACGCTGATGACATCGCCGTGGTCGCTGGCGATGTGCGCCTGAGCTACGCGCAGCTGTGGCACGAGGCCGGTCGCATCGGTGCCGGACTGCTGGCACTCGGCCTGCAACCCGGTGAGCGGGTGCTGGTACAGCTGGGCAACACCGCCGGGTTCATCGCCACCGTATGCGGGCTGTTCCGCGCCGGCCTGGTGCCGGTGTACGCGCTGCCGGCGCACCGCATCACCGAGCTGGTGCACTTCGCCAACAAGGCCGAAGCCAGTGCCTACATCACTGCCGACCTGCACGATGGCTTTGATCATCGCGGGCTGGCGCGGGCGCTGCAGGCCGAGGTGCCGGCGCTGCGCCACGTGGTCATCGATGGCGATGCAGCAGAGTTCACCGCGCTCGAGGCGCTGCAGGGAGACCGCAACCAGCTGCCGGCCGACCCGGACCCGCAGTCGGTGGCGTTCCTGCAGATCTCCGGCGGCAGCACCGGGCTGTCCAAGCTGATTCCACGCACCCACGACGACTACATCTACTCGTTCCGTGCCAGCAATGACCTCTGCGGCATCGACCGCGACAGCGTGTACCTGGTCGCGCTGCCGGCCGCGCACAACTTCCCCATGAGCTCGCCCGGTTTCTTCGGCGCGCTGTATGCCGGTGCCCGCGTGGTGCTCAGCCCCGGTCCGGGGCCGGACGCGGCCTTCCCGCTGATCGCGCGCGAGCAAGTGACCTGCTGTGGGCTGGTGCCGCCGCTGGCGCTGTTGTGGGCACAGGCCGCCGCCACCAGCAAGCACGACCTGTCCAGCCTGCAGGTACTGCAGGTAGGCGGGGCCAAACTGGTGCCGGAAGCCGCACGGCGGGTGATTGACGGTCTTGGCTGCACGCTGCAGCAGGTGTTCGGCATGGCCGAAGGCCTGGTGAACTACACACGGCTGGATGATCCGGAAGAACTGATCGTAGCCTGCCAGGGCCGGCCGATCAGCCCGGACGACGAGGTGCGCGTGGTCGATGACCATGACCAGCCGGTGCCGGAAGGCGAGGTAGGGCATCTGCTGACCCGCGGCCCGTACACCATCCGTGGCTACCACAACGATGCGGTGGCCAATGCGCGTTCGTTCACCGACGACGGCTTCTACCGCACCGGCGACCGCGTGCAGCAGCTGCCCGGAGGCTACCTGGTGGTGCAGGGCCGTGCCGGTGACCACATCAACCGGGCGGGCGAGAAAATCTCCGCCGAGGAGATCGAAGATCACCTTCTGGCCCACCCCGGCGTGTTCGACGCCGCCGTGGTCTCCATTCCTGACGAGTATCTCGGGGAGCGCAGCTGCGCGTTCGTGATCCAGCAGGGTGAGCCGATCAAGGCCCCGGCACTGAAGGCCTGGATGCGCGGGCGCGGCCTGGCGGCGTTCAAGGTGCCCGACCAGGTCGTGTTCGTCGACAGTTTCGATACCACCGCGGTCGGCAAGATCAGCCGCCGCGAACTGCGCGCGCAGCTGCGTGCGCGTCATCTGCAACAGACAGGAGGAACGCGCTGATGGCGCTGCCCCGTATCACCGATTACCCCTTGCCGACTGCCGCCGAACTGCCGCAGGCGCGCGGCCCGTGGCGCCCCCAGCGCGATCGTGTCGCGCTGCTGGTGCACGACATGCAGCGCTATTTCCTGGCCGCATTCGACGCCGGCAACGCACCGCTGCGGCCGGCAGTGGACAACATCGCACGGCTGCTGGCGCATTGCCGCGCGCACGGCATTCCGGTGTTCTACACCGCCCAGCATGGCGACCAGGACCGCCGTGACCGTGGCCTGCAGGCCGACCTGTGGGGGCCGGGCATGCGCCGCAGCGCCGATCACGAACCGATCATCGAAGCACTGGCACCGCAGCCGGGCGAGCACGTGCTGGTGAAGCACCGCTACAGCGCGTTCCAGCGCAGCAACCTGGAGACGCTGATGCGGGTGCGTGGACGCGACCAGCTGCTGGTCACTGGCGTGTATGCGCATATAGGCTGCACGGCCACCGTGGTCGAAGCCTTCCAGCGCGACATCGAGGCGTTCATCGCGGCCGATGCGGTAGCGGATTTCTCGCGTGCCGACCACGATCAGGCCCTGCACTGGATTGCCCGCACCTGTGGCGTACCGATGACCACCGACCAGTTGCTGGAGGTGCTGTGATGGCCGCCACGGGTGAGGTGCTGGATCTGGAGCGGATGCGTGCCGACGTGGCGCGCGTGCTGGAATGTGCCCCGGCCGAGATCGGTGACGACGACAACCTGATCGACCTGGACCTGGACTCGATGCGCATGCTCGGCCTGGTCCTGGCCTGGGGCAACACCGGCCTGCCGCTGGAGTTCTCGCAGTTGGCCGAGCACACCACGCTGCGCCAGTGGTGGGCTGTGGTGCAGCAACTGCAGGCCGCGCAGAACGCATGAACGCCGCTGCGCTGGCCACACCGGTGGCATTGACCGAGGCCCAGGCCGGACTGTGGTTTGCACAGCGGCTGGCACCGGACAACCCGTCGTTCAACACCGCACATGCGGTGTGGATCGACGGCCCGTTGGACGTGGCCGCGTTCATTGCAGCGGCAGACCAGGCTGCAGGCGAGGCCCAGGCCTTCGCGTTGCGCTTTGCCGAAGGGGCCGATGGCCAGCCGCTGCAGTGGCATGACCCGGCACACGTGCCGCTGCTTTCGGTGCGCGATGTTTCCACCGCGGCGGATCCCGCCGCTGCGGCACGCAACCTGATGCACACCGACCGTCTGAGCCCGGTCGATCCCACCCGTGACCGGATCAGTCAGCAGGTGTTGTTTGACCTGGGCGGGCAGCGCTGGGTCTGGTACCTGCGCGTGCATCATCTGGCCGCCGATGGCTACGGCATGGCGCTGTTCACCGATCGCGTGTGCGCGTTGCATGCCGGTCGCATGGCTGAACCGCTGCCAGGGCTGGCGGGCGTGCTGGCGGATGACGCCGCCTATCGTGCCGACCCGCGTCGTGCGCAGGCCGGGCGCTGGTGGCGCGAGCAGTTGCAGGGGGCGCCGGCGGGCGTGGGCCTGGCGGGTACCGTGGCGGCCAGCGACGATGCGCTGCGCTGGGTGCAGCCGCTCGATGCGGCCTTCCGTGAGCAGCTGCTGCAGGCCTCGGCACGTTGGCTGCAGCCCTGGCCGGATGTGCTGGCCGCGCTGGCGGCCGAGTACCTGCGGCGGATGAGCGCCGCCGATGAAGTGGTGCTGGGCGTGCCCTACATGGGCCGGCTCGGCAACGCGTCGGCGCGGGTGCCGGCGATGGCGATGAACGTGTTGCCGCTGCGCGTAGCGGCCGGCGAGGGCAGCGTCGAGGCCTTCACCCGCGGCCTGGGCCGGCAGCTCAGCCAGGGTCGCAAGCACGGCCGTTACCGCAGTGAGCAGCTGCGCCGCGACCTGGGGCTGGTCGGCGCGCAGCAGCGCCTGCACGGTCCGCTGGTGAATGTGCAGCCGTTCTACAAGCCGCTGGCGCTGGCCGGCGTGCAGGCGACGCTGGAGGTGCTGTGCACCGGGCCGGTGGATGATCTGACACTGGGCTTCCGTGGCGATGGCCAGCACCTTCTCGATCTGGAGATCGAGGCCAATCCCGCGCTGTACAGTCGCGAGGATGTCGATGCGCATGCAGCGCGGTTGCTGCATTTCGTGTCGGCAGCATTGCAGGCTGACGATATTGCAGCCGTGCCTTTGGCGACGCTTGAGGAGGCGCAGCAGGTGCTGCACGGTTTCAATGCCACCGCGCACGCGCTTCCCGAGACTACCCTGGTTGAACTGCTGCAGCAGGGCATGGATCGGGATCCGCACGCGCCGGCGCTGGTGTTCGGCGACACTACGCTCGACTATGCAACGCTGGAAGTGCGCAGTTTCGCGCTTGCCGCACAACTGCGCGGGATGGGCGTCGGCCCGGGCAGCGTAGTCGCGGTGGCATTGCCGCGCTCGCTGGAACTGGTGCTCGCACTGGTCGCGGTGCTGCGCGCAGGCGCGGCCTATCTTCCGCTGGACCTTGCCCATCCTGACGAGCGGTTGGCACGTATTCTTGCGTCGGCGCAGCCGGTGTGCGTACTGGCTGCGCCAGACGTATCGGTGCGCATGGCCGGTGTGCCGGTGCTCGCGCCGGAGCAGTGGACCGCGCTGAGTTTTGCGGCGCCATGGGCGGATCCTGCGCCCAGCGATGCCGCCTATGTGATCTATACCTCCGGTTCGACCGGCGAGCCCAAGGGCGTGGTCGTCGAACACCGCGCGATCGTCAATCGCCTGCTGTGGATGCGCGAGCACTACGGCATCGGCGCCGATGACCGCGTGCTGCAGAAGACCCCGGCCACCTTCGATGTCTCGGTCTGGGAATTCTTCCTGCCGCTGCTGTGCGGGGCAACGCTGGTGGTTGCCAGGCCCGATGCGCATCGCGATCCCACTGAACTGGCGCGCTTGATCCGGGGCGATGGCATCACCACGGCGCATTTCGTGCCGTCGATGCTCGACGCCTTCCTCGCTGCGCCGGCCTCCGAAGGTTTGCAGCTGCGCCGCGTATTCACCAGCGGCGAGGCGCTGGACGCTGCGTTGCGCGACCGCTTCCATGCGCGCGTGCACGCAGAACTGCACAACCTGTATGGCCCGACCGAGGCCGCAGTGGACGTCAGCTATTGGCCGGCGTCAGCGCAGGATCGCTCGCGGCCGGTGCCGATCGGCTTCCCGGTCTGGAACACCCGCCTGTACGTGCTGGACGCCCGGATGCAACCGGTGCCGGTCGGCGTGACCGGTGACCTGTACCTGGGCGGCGTGCAGCTGGCACGCGGCTATCTCGGTCGCGACGATCTGACCGCCGAACGCTTCCTTGCCGATCCTTTCCTGGCGGGCGAGCGCATCTACCGCACCGGCGACGTGGCGCGCTGGCGCCGCGATGGTGCGGTGGAGTACCTGGGCCGCAGCGACCATCAGGTGAAACTGCGCGGCCTGCGCATCGAACTGGGCGAGATCGAGGCGGCTTTGCGCGAACTGCCGGGCATGGAACGGGTGGAAGTGCTGCTACGCCAGGATGCTCCCGGCGAAGCGCGTCTGGTGGCCTATGTGCCGACCGCGCTTGCCGATGCCGTAATGCTGCGCAGCCACCTCGCCACGCGTGTGCCTGACTACATGGTGCCCTCGGCCATCGTTGGTGTGGACCGCTGGCCGGTGACCGCCAACGGCAAGCTCGACCGCAATGCGTTGCCGAAGCCACCGCAACGTGAAGTTGCCGGCTTGGCGCCGCGCACGCCGTTGGAACAGGAGCTGGCGTTGCTGTTCGCACAGGCGCTTGGGCGTGAGGCGCCGGTGGCGGTGGATGCGGACTTCTTCAGTCTCGGCGGTGACTCGCTGTCGGCGGTGCACCTGCTGCTGGCGATCGAGCAGCGCTGGCGCTGCGATCTGGGTTTGGGCGCCTTGTTTGCCCAGCCCACCGTGGCCGCGCTGGCGGTTCGTATTGCCGCGCCACCCGCGCTGGCCGATCACGCGCTGGGGCCGGTGATCGCGCTGGCCGCAACCGACGCTGCCGGGCCCACGCCGCTGTTCGTGCTGCACCCGGCCGGTGGCATCGCCTGGAACTACCGCACCCTGGCCCGGGCACTGCAACCAGCCCGCCCGGTGTATGGCCTGCAGTCGCCGGCACTGGACGCGCGGCTGCCACTGCCGAGCAGCATCGAGGCGATGGCCAACGACTACGTACAGCGCGTGGTCGCACTGCAGCCGAAGGGGCCGGTGCATCTGCTGGGCTGGTCGGTGGGCGGCATCCTGGCCCAGGCGATGGCGGTGCGGCTGCATGAGATCGGCCGCGACGTTGGAGAGCTGGTGCTGCTGGACGCCTATCCCAGCGAGTGCTGGCGGGCCGAGCCTGAACCGGACGCCGTCGCCGCACTGCGGGCACTACTGGCGATTGCCGGCCATGATCCGGATGCGCATCCGGAACTGGACAGCCGGGAACGCATACTCGCGTTCCTGCGTCGCGGCGGGAGTGCACTGGGCAGCCTGCCGGATGTGGTGCTTGACGGCGTGGTGCGCGCGGTGACCGGTACCAATCGGCTGATCCGTGAACATATCCACCGGCCGTTCGAGGGCACGCTGGTGCACGTCCGCGCTGGCCGGGATCACCAGGCGCGGCCACAGCTGCAGTCGGCGTTGTGGCGGAGCCACGCGAGCAAGGTGCAGGCACTGGAACTGCCGTTCCTGCACGCCGAACTGACCGGCCGCGATGCGGTGGCGCAGCTGGCACCGTGGTTGTCGGCGCGGTTGCGTCACTGGGACGAGCAACAGGAGATCGCAACATGCAGTTGACCGGCATTGAAGGCCGCGTGGCGCTGGTGACCGGCGCTGCCGGCGGCATCGGCGAGGCACTGGTACGGTTGCTGGCCGCGGCCGGTTGCACCGTGGTGGCGACCGATCGTGAGGCACCCATGTTCGCGGATGCACGTGTGCAGGCGTTTGCTCTTGACGTGACCGACAGTGAGGCCGTCGACGCCTTGGTGGATCGGGTCGAGTCCAGCATCGGACCGATCATGCTGGCCGCCAGCGTGGCCGGTGTGCTGCATGTGGGCGGCGTGACCGAGACCGGCGATGACGACTGGCGCCGGGTGTTCGCGGTGAACACCGACGGCGTGTTCCATGTCGGGCGTGCTCTGGCGCGGGTGATGTCGCCGCGCGGGCAGGGCGCGATGGTTACCGTCAGCTCGAATGCGGCCGGTGTGCCGCGACACGGGATGGCCGCCTATGCGGCATCCAAGGCCGCCGCCACCATGTTCACCCGCTGCCTCGGGCTAGAGCTGGCGCCGTTGGGCATCCGCTGCAACATCGTCGCCCCGGGATCGACGTTGACCCCGATGCAGACCGGCATGTGGCAGGACGAGCACGGTGCCGAGCGGGTGATCGCCGGCAACCTGGAGACCTACAAGGCCGGCATTCCATTGCGCAAACTCGCCACCCCGGAGGACATCGCGCACTCGGTGATGTTCCTGCTCTCCGATCAGGCCGGGCACGTGGCCATGAGCGACCTGTACGTCGACGGCGGCGCCACCCTGCGCGGCTGAGCCCCGACGGCCGCCTGCCGGCTGTGGTCGTGCCGGCCGCTGGCCGGCAACCTACGGCCCCCGGTAGTGCCGGCCGCTGGCCGGCAACCTCATTCACCTTCAGACATCTCCCAACCCCCGTCGAGCCATGGCCCGACAGCCAACGCGCAATGATCGACCCACCATGGCGCATGAGCAGCCATCGCCTCCGCCTGGGCCGTCACTCGATCATCGGCCAGGTCTACGTTCTGACAACTACCACGCATCAGCGCCGCCGGCTCCTTGAAAGCAAAGCTGCAGCAGCATGTGTGATCGACCAGTTCGATTACATCGAGCAGCGCGGGCTCGTACGGTCACACGCATGGGTCGTCATGCCGGATCACGTCCACTGGATGTTCGAGCTGCGCGCAGCTGACCTTCCAGACATCGCACGCCGGATGAAATCGTCGAGCGCGCTTGCCCTGAATCGCCTGGCGGGCCGTCGAAGTACGGTGTGGCAGCCCGGCTACTTCGATCATGCCGTGAGGGCCGAGGAGTCGATGGCGCGGCAAGCGCTGTACATCCTGGGGAATCCGGTACGCGCCGGTCTTGCTGGGCAGATTGGCGAGTATCCGCATGCGTGGTCGGACTGGGTGTGATGCCGGCCAGCGGCCGGCACTACCAGTCAATGTTCAGCGCGGCCATTCGCTGTTCAGAGCCGCTTGAGTGCGCTTCGGCCGTGTTCGGTCCGGTCTGATGCCGGCCAGCGGCCGGCAGTACCACGGCAGAACCGAAGCGCAGCGCAAATCGTGTTCCGCGCACAGAGCACCCACGATGGTAGTGCCGACCGCTGGCCGGCAACCCCATGGACCTGCGGCCATCAATCAATTGCCGCCCAGCGGCCGGCGCTACTCCTTCGGCGTTTGGCGCGGCTTGCGCGTGCGCTTCGGCTTTGCGCTATCCGCACCGCTGGCGGCGCCATCCTGCAGTGCCTGCAGCCAGGACAAGGTGTCCACGTAGTCGATGAAGTGGCGCAGGTAGCCGGGGCTGGTGGCCTGCATCGTGTCCAGCATGCGCTGCACCAGCACCGCCGAGTTCAGCGGGCCGCCGTCAGCCGGGGCCTCTGTGCGCAGGGAGCGACGCACCTGCAGTTCGCTGCGCAGCTCCGACCACTCGCGCTGCACCTGCTGCAGCATCGGCACCTGCGGGTAATGCGGCAGCGAGCGCGACCCTGCATCAAGGTCGCGCACCAGTGCGCGCAGGCCTTCGAGCGCTGGCGGCTTACTTGGCATCCGGGGCCTTGGGCTTGGGAATCGGCGCGATCTCTACGCGACGGTTGCGTGCGCGGCCTTCCTCATCGGCATTGGAACTGACCGGCTGCTCGCTGCCGAACGCGGCGGCGAACACGGCGTCCGCCGGTACGCCATCGGCGATCAGGGTGCGGGTCACGGTCAGCGAGCGCTGCGCCGACAGCTCCCAGTTGTCGGCGAAACGCCGGTTGCCTTCGCGCACCGGCGCGTCATCGGTGAAGCCGCTGACCATCAGGATCTCTTCGCGGCTGCCCAGGTAGGCGGCCAGCGGTGCGGCCAGGCTGCGCAGCAGCTCCTGGCCTTCCGGCTGCAGCTGGTCGGAGTTCAGCGCGAACAGCACGCTGCCGCTGATGCCGATGCGGCCATCCACCAGCGTCACGCGGCCGGCCGCCAGCGGTCCGGCCAACGCTTGCTCCAGCGTCTGCAGGCGCTTGGCTTCGGCCTGGCGCTGTTTCACTTCCTGGTCCAGTCGCTGTGACAGCTCCAGCTGCACGGCGACCACACCGACCAGTATCAGCACGAACGCGCCCAGCAGCACCGACATCAGGTCGCCGAAGGCGGCCCAGATCGGGGCATGCGAACCGCCGTCGACCTCCAGCTCGTCGCTCATGCGCTGCCGGCCTTGCCGCGGCGCGCGGCCAGCTGCTGCAGTTCTTCCATCACCTGCTTCTGCGACAGCAGGCTGAGGTCGACCACCTCGCGCGCCTGGGCTACGTAGTAGGCCAGCTGCTCGTCGCTGCGGGCCAGCGAGGCATCCAGTGCGCCGCCGATCTGTTCCAGGCGGCCGGACAACTCGGTGGCGGCACTGCCGAACTGCGCGACCGCTTCGCCGAACGTGCCGGCCAGCTGGCCCACTTCGGCAGCGCTGCCGTTGAGCGCTGCGGCAATGCCATCCAGCTTGCCGGTCTCTGCGGCGATATGGTCGGTGAAGCGATTGCCAACGCGCTCCAGCAGCTCGGCCGAGCCACCGACCAGTGCGTCCACAGCGGTGCGCTGCTCGTGCGAAGCGTGATTGATCGCATCCAGCAGGGTCTGCACGGTGGCCAGCAGGCGGCCGCGCTCTTCCAGCATCGCGTTGTCACGCACCAGGCTCTCGGACAGCGTGCTGCGCAGCTCGTTGATGACGTCGGCAGCAGCCTTCGGCGCGGCCGCGGCGGTCTGCAGCAGGGTAGACACTTCAGCCAGCGTGGCGCTGGCCTGCGCGCGACCGTTCTCGCCGATCTGCTGTGCGGTGGCCGCCAGGGTGTCGCAGACCTGCTGCTGCTGCGCGGCCAGGTGTTCGCCGTTGGCCTGCAGGCGCTCGGTCAGGTCGCTGGAAACGTGCTGCAAGGCTTCGCTCCAGCGCTGCAGGCGCTGTTCGTCGCCGGCCTGCAGCTGCGCCTGCAGCGCGGCGTGGGCCTGCTGCAGCTCGGCGCTGATCGCGTCCCAGCGCGCTTGGCGCTGCTGCTCGCGGCTGTCCAGGCCAGCCTGCAGTTCGGCGTGCGCGGCCGCGGCAGCGGCCTGCGCGGCCTGCCACTGCTGGGAACGCTGCAGTTCGTGGTCCTGCAGCAGCGCCTGGCTGGTGCTGTGGTGCTGCTCCAGCGCCTGTAGCAGCGCTTGCGCGCGCGCGTCCAGATGCTCGCTGGAGGCCAGCAACGCCTGCTGCTGGCGTTCGACCAGCGCGCTGTTCAGTGCCTGCTGCTGTTCGGCGGCAGCACGCAAGGCCTCCGCATTGTCCTGTGCATCGGCCTGCAGGCGCTCGCCGATACGTGTGACCAGCGCTTCGGCATGCGTGGCCTGGCCATCGCTGAAGGCCTGCAGGTGCTGGCGCAGATCACTGACCAGCGCCTGTTGTGCCTGGGTCTGCTCGCTCACCACCCTGGCCCAGCTGGCCTCGGTGGCGACGCGGCTGCGCTCGAAACCCTCGCTCAGGCCGGCCAGCTGCTGCTGCACGGCCTGCTCGACGCGGGCATGCAGTGCTTCGCCGTGATGGGCCAGGCCAGCCAGGGTGGTTTCGGCCATCGGCTGCAGCGCACCACCGATGGCGGCGGCGCTGGCTTCGGCCCCTTCGCGCAGCGACTGCTGCAGCGAGACGGCCAGGCGTTCCTGCAGGGCCTGGCTCTGGGTCAGGAACTCGGCCTGGCCGGCCAGCAGGCGCTCATTGGCGGCCGCACTGTGCTGTTCAAAAGTGCTGGTCATCGCCTGCAGGCGGTCGACCAGCGCCGGCAGCGCCGCAGACTGTGCCTGCAGCAGGCGCAGCGATTCGGCGCGCTGCCAGGCCTGCGAGTACGGATGCAGGTCGCCGGCAATGGCGCGGTCCAGCTGCTGCACGGCCTGCAGGCGGTCACGACGCAGCAGTGCCGCCAGCAGGCCGAGCATGGCCGAGCTGGCCACACCGGCGATCGAGGTACCGAATGCCACCGCCAGGCCCTGCACCGGCGAGGCCAGCGAGCCGCGGATCGCGGCCATGTCGGTCGCACTCTGCAGCGCCAGGCCGGTGCCACGCAGCGTGTCCATCATTCCCAGCAGGGTGCCGAGCATGCCCAGCAGCACCAGCAGGCCAACCAGGTATGGGGTCAGTACCGGTGCGGGCAGGGCGGTGCGCTCGCCTTCCACGCGCAGGCGCACGGCGTTGCGCAGGCCCAGCGGCACGCGTTCCAGCCAGGCGGCGAGGCTTTCCTTCGCGCTGGACAGGTCGTTCAGCGCGCTGCGCAGGCCGTTGCTGGCCTGGCGGTAGCGATACAGCTCCACGCCACCGGCGATGTAGCAGGCCGCGATGATCGCCGCCACCGCTGCACCCAGCGGATGCACCGAAACGTAGCCAATGCCGATCCAGCACACGGCCAGCAGGCCGACAAGGAAAACAACGACATGGAAAGCAGTTCTGGACATGGTGTTCCGGTCAGTGGGAGCGCAGGGCGTCTTGCAGCCCTTCGATCGGGTGGAAGCGCAGCTGCAGCTCGGCGAGCAGCAGGGTGCGCATGTCATGGCGGAAGGCCGCGCGCCAGCCGGGCTGGCCGTGCACGCGTTCAAAACGGGCGCCGAGCACCGCCGGCGCCGTGGCCAGCAGGCTGTGCTCGCGCGGGGTAAGGGTCTGTTCCATCACCGCATCGACCTCGGCCAGCCGCGCCAGCTCGGGCGAAACCTGCACCAGCTGGTCGCGCAGTCGGCCGCGCAGGCGCCCGGTGGCGGTCTGGATGGCCTGCTGCAGCACCCGATAGCGCTGGCGCAGCGAGGCGAAGTTGGGTACAGCGGCGGCTTCGGCCAGGTCCAGCAGGCGCTCGGCTTCGGCATCCTCACTGATCGAGGCCAGCAGGCTGGCGTGCGCCTGCGCGCAGTCGGCCAGCACATCCTCGAGCGCTTCGGCGGCTTCACCGGGCTCGGGCAGACGTCCGCCGAGCGCCCCGGACAGGGCCACGGCGCGGCTCCAGTCCACCCACTGGCCGAGGCGATCGGTCAGGGCGGGACTGGTGGCCGGCATCGCGCCGTCGCTGAGACGGGCGAGCAGGCGGAGGAACTCCGGTCCACCCAGGACCGGCTGCGCTGCGTTCGCCATCAAGGGGTGAGGGGCCAAAAACCGTTGATTTTACAACCAGATGACCCGGCCTGGATGAAGGCGGGGCCGGGGGGAGGGGCCCGCGGGCGCGACAAGGCTTAGAATGTCCGGCTGCACCCATCCGTTCGACCCCTGGAGTTCCCCAATGACTGTTGCGCAGTTCTACCCGATCGGCACCCCCGGACAGCCCTGGGGCGACGCGGAACGCGCACAGTGGCGGGCCCGCCAGCAGCGCCAGCGCAGCTACCACGACGATGTGGTGGCCGCGCTTGAACGCCTGGACGACAGCTTCGATGTGATCCAGTACGGTCAGCTGGACTACGCGCCGGACCATTACCCGCTGTTCGCCGTGGTCAACCACGACTGGAACCCGGCGCTGCCGACCGCGCTGATCACCGGCGGCGTGCACGGCTATGAGACCAGTGGCGTGCATGGCGCCCTGCAGTTCCTGGAACAGCAGGCCGAGCGGTACCTGGGCCGGCTGAACCTGATCGTGGCGCCGTGCGTCAGCCCATGGGGCTACGAGCGCATCCAGCGCTGGAACCCGGATGCCATCGACCCGAACCGCAGCTTCCGTGACGGCGGCCAGATCGAGGAAGCCGCCGCGCTGATGCGCTGGGTGGCCGAGCGCAAGCCGAACCTGCTGGTGCACCTGGACCTGCACGAGACCACCGACAGCGACCTGCACGAGTTCGATCCGGCCCGCTGCGCCCGCGACGGCAAGCCGTTCGAGCGCGACACGATTCCGGACGGCTTCTACGTGATCGGCAACAGCGAGGATCCGCAGGCCGAGTTCCAGAAGGCCCTGATCGCCGCCGTCGCCCCGGTCACCCATATCGCCCCGGCCGACGCCGAGGGCAACCTGGTCGGCCTGCCGTTGCAGTCGCCGGGCGTGGTCTGGGGCGAATCGCGTTCGATTGGTGCCTGCGCCGGCTTCACCGATGCACGCTTTGCCACCACCACCGAGGTCTACCCGGACAGCCCGCGCACCAACCCGCAGGAATGCAACGACGCCCAGGTGGCGGCGGTATGCGCCGGCCTGGATTTCGCCCTGGCCGCACAGTAGCGTGCCACGTTCCGGGCGGTGACCGGCATCAGCCGGTGCCGCTTGGCCGGCGCGGTGGCGAGCGGCGCGCCGGTCGTCGCCCGGCAGCCGGCGAAGACATCCAGATCGCGCTGGTACACGCTGCTGCTGACACCGAACAGGCCCAGCAGGGAATGGAAGACATTGTCGTGGCTGTAGGCGCGGCGCAGCGCATTCCCACGCAGGCAGGCCATGTCCAGGCCCGCGTTGCGGCTGAACTCCGTTGAGAACCACATCACCATCGGCACCTGGGTCTGTTCGCGCGGGGCGATGAAGTAGGGCGTGCCGTGAAGGTACATGCCGCGTTCGCCGAGCGACTCACCATGGTCGGAGATATAGATCAGCGCAACGTCGCGGTGGTCCGAATAGCCCTGCAGCAGGTCGATGGTCTCCGCCAGCACCTGGTCGGTATGCACCAGGGTGTTGTCATAGGTGTTGACCAGTGCCTCGTTGCTGCAGTGCTGGATCTGGTTGCTGTCGCAGGTCGGGCTGAAGGCCCGCGACGCTGCGGGATACCGTTCAAAGTAGGTCGGCCCATGGCTGCCGAGTTGATGCAGCACGACCAGGGCATCGCCGTGGATGGCGTCGATGCGTGCGCCGAGCTGATGCAGCAGCACGTCGTCGTAGCAGGTGCCGTCGGCGTTGACGCACCGGCCGGCCACCTTGAGTGCGGGCATGTCCTCGGTCGGCACGCGCTCGCACACGCCCTTGCAGCCGCCATTGTTGTTGTTGCGCCAGAGCACGCCGACGCCGGTACGCTGCAGGATGTCGAGCACGTTCTCCTCGGTCGCCGCGCGGACGTCGTCGTATTGCTGGCGGGTCATCTGCGAGAACATGCACGGTACCGAAATCGCCGTTGCGGTTCCGCATGAGGAAACATCACTGAAGCGGATGACGCCATCCTTGCGCGAGAGCCGGGGATTGGTCGCGCGTGGGTAGCCGTTGAGCTGGACGTTCTGTGAACGCGCGGTCTCGCCGACGACCATGACCACCAGCTTCGGGCGCGGGCCCGGAACGCGCCGCGCGTCCGTGCCGATTGGGCGCAACGGTTGCTGGCGGGTGCTGTAGAGGCTCTTCAGGTAGCCGTGGGTATGGAGCACCACGTTCAACGGCAGTACCTGGTCGCGGATGTAGCGGTTGTTGCGCAGCAGCGAGGAGTAGTCCTTGTAGAACGCAAAGCCGATCACCAGCAGCACCACAAGCGACGCCAGGACGTTGGCCGGCCACACCAGCAGGGAACATATCGAACCGGCCCCGCTGGTGGTGCGCACCAGGGCGAGCCCGGCAGCGGGCAGCACGCCCAGCGCCAGCAGCGTGAGCAGCAGCGGCAGCGACAGATAGGCGTTCAGTTCGGCCTGATTGGTCTCGAACACGTTCTGCACCATGCTGCGATCGATCAGCACGTTGTAGTGCAGCATGAAGTAGCTGCACGCGGCGCTGACGACAACGAGCAGCACCAGCAGCGGCCTGCGCAGGAATGGCAGTGCCAGCAGTGGCGTCAGCAGCAGGTTGAACAGGCAGAACAGCAGCGGCGGCAGGCTGGCCAGGAACAGCATGCTGCGCAGGCTGTTGAGATCGATCAGCCCCCACAGCGTCTTCCAGAGGGCGAGGTTTCCAATCGTGGCGAAGAACAGTGCGGCGGCCCAGACCAGAACGATTGGATGGGACCGCGGGAAACGGAGGCATTGACGCACGAGCAGGTTCCGCGGAACAGGAGTGCGCGCAGTATCGAAACGGCCTTATCAGGAAGTTGTCAGGATTGCCGGGCTAGCCCAGCAGGATCACGCCCCACACCGCACCCACCATCAACAACGCGGTGGTCTGCGCGGCGCTGCCCATGTCCTTGGCGTTCTTGGACAGCGGATGCTTCTCCAGCGAGATGCGATCAACCACGGCTTCAATCGCCGAGTTGAGCAGTTCCACCAGCAGGCTGATGAAGCAGACCGCCAGCACCAGTGCCCGCTCGACCGTGCTGATGTCCAGCACGAACGCAGCCGCCATCAGCAGCGCGTGCAGCAGCAACAACTGGCGGAACGCCGCCTCGCCGCGAAAGGTGGCGATGAAGCCATCGCGCGAATGGATGAGGGTGTGGAAGATGCGGCTCAATCCGGTCTTGCCGTGCGGGTACTTGCCGCTGTCCTTGGGGTGCTGCATGCCGTCTCCAGAGCGGGGGAGCAGCCCGGAGCATGTGCAGCCCGATGTCAGGAATCCGTCAGATGCGGGGGGCGGGGCCAGCGCAGGGTGAACCGGCACCCCTGCCCGGAGGATTGCACGGTCATCGTCCAGCCCAGGTGCTCGACGATGCGCTGCACGATCGACAACCCCAGCCCCTCGCCGCTGTGCGCGCCACCGGCCACGAAGCGCTGGAACTGCCGTGGGTCGATGCTGGACGGCAGGCCGGGTCCGGTGTCAGCGACGATGAGTGCGGTGTCGTGGAGGGTGATCCGCACTTCGCCGCTTTCGGTGTACTGGCAGGCATTGCGCAGCAGATTCCAGATGATGCTGTGCGCCAGATCCGCGTTGGTGACCAGCACGGCGTCATGCCGGGCATCAAACGCAACGGTCACCGGCTTGCCGGAAAGCCAGGGCTGGCAGCGTTCCATGCAGGATTCGAGCAGCGGACGCAGGGCCACCGCGTTGCGCGGCACGGCGCCGGGGGCGCGCGAGAGCAGCAGCAGGCAGGTCAGCTGGCGCTGCATCTCCTGGGTGGTACGCAGGATGCGTGCCGCGCTGGGAACCAGGTGGCTGTCGGCCGGAAGCTGGCAGGCCAGCGTTTCGGCAGCACCGCCGATGATGGCCAAGGGCGTGCGCAGCTCGTGGCTGGCATCGCCGCTGAAGCACTGCTCGCGATGCAGGAACCGTTCGAGCTCGTCACTATGGCGGGCAAAGGCGCGCGCGAGCACGCCGATCTCGTCGCGTGCGTCCTGGTAGGGAAAGGGCTTGTGGCCGTCCTGCACCGCGTCGGCCAATCGTGTGATGGGCGCGATGACGTGGGTAGCGACCTTGCGGCCGATGAGGAAGGCGCCGAGCACGCAGACCGAAATGACCAGTGCCGCAAAGGCATTGATCAGGTGTTCCAGATAGCCATAGGGTGCAGCGTCCTGCAGCAGGTAGTAACGTTGGCCACGACTGTCGAACACACGCAGGTGCCACTCGTTGGGCGCCTCTTCGCCGTGGTAGCCCGGGCCGTACTGGCGCAGTACGAATGGCACGTCCTGGGCATCGAACAGCTGGGTCCCTGGTGGCAGGGCGGGGTGTTGGCCACGATCCAGCGCGGCCTGCAGCCTTTGCACTTCGCCGTGCTGGGTCCGTGCGACGACAGCAGCCCGGACCTGGTCGTAGTCGACCTGTTCGGCCAGTACGATGAAGCCCATGGCACCGGCCATCAACAGCACGAACGAGATCGTGATGCGGGTGCGCAGGCTCAGGCGGCGGTAGAGGGAGGCAGGGCTCACGCCTGCATGCGCCAGCCGACGCTGTGCACCGTGGTGATCAGCGCGGTGTCGAAGCTGCGGTCCACCTGCAGGCGCAGCTCATGGATGTGGGTTCGCAGCGCGCCGCTGTCCGGTGGCTCGTCGCCCCAGACCAGATATTCCATCTCCTGCTTGCGCACCACGGCGGGAGCTGCACGCACCAGGCACATCAGCAGCTTGTGCGACGTGGGCGTCAGCGCAATGCAGCGGCCTTGCCGCCAGGCCTGTGGCGAGCGCGTGTCCACCTGCAGGTCCTTCCACGCCAGCACGCTCTGGACCTGGCGCCCCTGTGCCCTTCGTACGAGGGCCTTGATCCGTGCATCCAGTTCCGTCAGCGAGAACGGTTTGACCAGGTAGTCATCCGCGCCCAGGGCCAAGCCCTGCACGCGGTCTTCGACCGGATCGCGTGCGGTCAGCATCACGATCGGCACCGGGTTCTGGAACTCCTGGCGCAGCTTCTGGCACAGCGTCATGCCGTCCAGGCGCGGCAGCATCAGGTCCAGCAGGATGGCGTCGTAGTCGTGCTGCGTGGCCCGGCGCAGGCCACTGGCGCCGTCGCGCGCGTCGTCCAGCACGTAGCCGAGCGGTTCAAAGAAGGCATACAGGTTGGCAACCAGCTCGGGGTTGTCTTCGATGATCAGCAGGCGGGTCATGGCATGCGTCCTTGCGCGTGGCCGAACTCTGCCCGATCGATGGCCGAATGCCAATGCCCTTGCTGAATGGATCGCGGCCTGGCTTCGGCCCGGTCAAGCGACGTTCAATCGCCCGGGCTGCGTGAATCGCGGATCGAGTAGATCACCGAGAAGATCTTCCAGCCCTGCTCCGTGCGGACCAGCTGCCACATTTCCTTGCCCCAGTTGGTCTTCACCCCATCGTCGTGGAAGCTGTAGTCAAACGAGACCGAGGCCACATCGCCGTCCGTTTCGATCTTCGTGTTGGAGAACTTCTCCTCCTTCGGCTTCGGCGAGGCGACCGCCCCGTCGATCAGCGCGATGAAGTTGTTGGCGGGAATCTGCCGTGCCTTGATCGCATCGGGCTTGGCCTTGCGGATGTCCTGCAGGCGCACATCCTCGGAAACGAACTGCCAGCCGATGTCTTCCGGTTTATCAGAGAAGAACAGGCCCATGTAGGTCGGCTTGTCCTTGTTGATCAGCGAGGTGCGGAACGCTTCGACCACCTGTTCGATCGCCTTGACGTCGGCGGGGGCATTCTGCGTGGCGTAGGCCGGCAGCCACGCCGGGAGCAACAGGGCGAGGGCGACGAAGCGTGCACGTGCGTTGGGCATCATGGGGTCCTGGGGAGGAATAGGGTGGCGCGGGCGCATCACCGCGCGTAGGTTCGCCAGAAGAGCACGTGGTCTTCGGTCCTGTTGATGGCGACGAAGACTGATTTTCCGGATTCGTGCGCGCAGCGAAAGACGCGATACGACGACTTGAGCGTCCCGTCGCCCGGCCACCAGTATCGATCGAACGCAACAGGATCGCTGTGACTGAATGTCGTTGCCTGGCAATCCGCAGGCAGCCGCAGTGGTATCGCAGGAGGCTTGGTGAAGGCCAGCGCGCTGGTGTTCGAGTCGAGGTCGTGCACCTCGCGCAGGTCGGTCGCCTCGTGGGGCACCCAGCCGGGAATCCATCCCTTGTTCACCATGTCGGAGTCAAGCGCCTCGCGCAGAGTGTCGAACGAACTGTCCATAACCAGGCCGCAGGCGCACAGCACACTGCAGAGCGTCACGACGATGGCGCGCCGGATCATTGCTCCAGGGCTGATCATCGTTGTCGTCCCCGCCGGGAAGCAGCCTGACCAGATCTTCCGGCGCCAGGCGCTTGAGCCGCTCTCGCAGTTCCAGTCCGTAGGGCCGGTCATTGGATTCGGCATGGCGCTGCCCTTGGGCCCGCACCGAACAGACCGAGCTCCTGCGTGATCCTGCACTTCCGGCGCTTGTCTGCCATCGACGGGTGTCCCTGCGTTCGTCCTGAAACATCGGTCGGCGCACGCTAGCACGGTTGCCGGGAGCCGCAACAGGTCCGCTTGTCGTTGGGGTTTGACGTCGAAGAGAGTCTGCGCGGATGATGCGCGGGCGTGCGCAGGAGGGGATCTGTCAATGAGGACACTGATGTGGGGGCTGGTCGGGCTGTTCGTGGCGTACGTGGCCGGTTGCTCGGCGATCTCGGCGTGGCATTCCCACGCGCTTGCCTCGGTCTCGGTCGGGGCGAGCAGGGCCGAGGTACTGCGGGCGCTGGGGCACCCTGACGTGGTGGAGCACGCCGGTGCTCCCTTTACCCGCTATGCCAGCCGTGGATGCAGTGGTCGCTGTGCGCAGCGATGGTGGTATGAGAACCGGCTGCGCCTGGATACCCAAGCCTGGTCGGTAGAGCTGGATGCTTCCGATCGCGTGCTCGCAACGTCGCGCTGGACATCACCGTAGAAGACCGCGACGAGCGCATGCGTATCCATCGACCTTTCATCTTCATCGCAAGCCTGGCCCTGATGGCGTGGTGCGGGCTGATGGGCGTACTGGTGCTCATCCATGGCTTCAACGAGCACGGCCTGCGCTGCGGCAGGCTGTGCTCACTGGAGACCTCCATCCGCCTGCTCTTTGGTGATCGGGGATTCGAAATACTGGTGGCGATGGGGCTATTTGCCACAGCGCTGATGTGCGGGTATATCGCGCTGCGGGAGGGCCTGCATGGCGGGCCGCGGAGGCGGGCGGGGCGCCGTGGGCGCAGACACCGCCGACCGGGGCGGCCCCGGTCGTAAGGTGTCTGCACCGATGTAAATCGCTGCGTGTGGGGACGCTGCAGGTCGCTTCAGCGATGCAGGGCGTCGATGATCAGCCCGGTGGCGATCTCCACCAGCAGGTACTCGTTGTCGGACTGGCGCACCCAACGCCGGTCGCGGCCCGGTTCGCGCAGGTCATAGCGCGCGTAATCGTCTACCCAGTAGCGGCGGTCCACTTCGGCCCACGGCAGGCGCTCGCCACGTCGCCAGGCCTTCTTCTGCCAGCCCGGCGGCGGCGCATCGCGGTTATGCGGGCCGCCCGCATGCGGCGGCGGGCCGTTGCCGCGGGCGTGGTGCGGCGGATCGGCAAAGGCGGGCGCTACGGCGAGTGCTGCGGCCGAGCCCACGGCAATGGCAAGAAGACGTATGGATGTCATCGGGATGCCTCCGTCATGGCCGCGATATGCGGCGCTGTGAGCGCGAATATAGGGCAGGCTGTGTGAATGAATACGGGTGTGGACAGGGCTTTCATGAACAGATCGGGGAGCGGCTGCGGCTGCGAAGACGACGTCAGCGGGCCGCACCAACGGCGATGGCCCCTGCAGCCCAACCGCCCCCCAGTGACAGGAACACATCCATCTGACGGTCGACCCGCTCCGCGCGCGAGGCGGCCAGCGCTGACTCCGCATCTGCCAGCGCGGCCTGGGCCGAAAGCACATCGAGGAAATCGATCCTGCCGTAACGGTACAGTTGCTGTGCCTGCCCGGCGGCCCGCTCTGCATCCCCACGCGCCTGCGCCAGGCTGCGCTCGCGTTCAAGCTCCTGCGTGCAGGCAGAAAGCGCGGTCTCGGTCTGGCGCAGGGCCTGCAGCACCACGCCGTCGAAAGAAGCAAGAGTGGCCTCTGCATTGGCGCCGGCCGCCGCGATGCGGGCCTTGGCCACGCGGCGGTTGGGCCAGTGCCATGAGAGCAGTGGCCCGACGCTCACCCCGAAACCGTCGGCCGAAAGCAGCTGACGCCGCGTGCCCGCTGTACCCAGAGAACCGCCCAAGGTGACCCGCGGATAAAGGTCTGCGGTCTCTACGCCGATCATCGCCGTGGCTGCGGCAAGGCTGCGCTCGGCGGCACGTATGTCAGGGCGTCGTTGGAGCAGCTGCCAACCATCACCGACCGACAGCGCCTGCTCCAGCTCCGGGGGCTGGGGGCAGGCTTCGGCCTCCCTGGGATAGTCTGCCGGGACCCTGCCCATCAGTGCGGCCAGCTCGAACAGTGCGGCCTGGCGTTCCGCCAGCAGGTGCGGTACCGCCGCCGCGCTGCGATTGATGGCGGCACCGGCACGGCTGACATCGAAGTCCGTTCCGCGCCCGCCTGCAGCCAGGCGTCGGGTTGCGTCCAGGGTGGCGCGCTGCACCGCCAGCACCTGCCGGGTTGCAGCGAGCGTGTGATTTCGGGTGCACACCTGGAGATAGGCACGGGTGACGGCCGCAGCGACGACCACGCGGACCTGGTCCCGCGCCGCAGCGACGGCCGCCGCGTCCGCGTTGGCGGCTTCGATGCCGCGGCGGATGCCGCCTGCAAGATCCAGTGGATAGGAGAGGTGAAGGCCGAGCGCATACGACTGTGGCGCGGCCGATGCCTGGGTGTAGCCACCGGCATGGGTGAGCGTGCCCGATGCATCCACGTCGGCTTGCGCGGCACCGCGCGCGCGGTACTCCAGCACGGTGGCGCTGGCGCGCCGAAGGTTGGCATCGGCGGCGCGCAGGTCGGTATTGGCCGCTAGTGCTTCGCGTACGTAGGCGTCAAGCTGGGGGTCGCCATACAGGTGCCACCACCGATCCGGTGGCACGTCGTGACTGAGCGACGGGTCCTGGCCCGAGACGAACGCCCGCGCAGCCCGTTGTGAAGCTGCGACGGCGTTCGCAGGCAGGTGATAGTCGGGGCCGGATACGCAGGCCGTCAGGGGCAGCAACAGGGCAAGCAGCCCACCACGTACTGTCCGCACGCTCACTTGCAGGCTCCCGGTGCCGAGGGCGTGATGGTCACACTCGCAGTGCGACCCACGATCAGGCGCGTATCCGGCGGCGCATCATCGATACGGATGCGTACCGGGATGCGCTGTGCCAGCCTCACCCAGGTATAGGTCGGCGCTACGGCAGGCAGCAGGTTGTGCGTGCTGGAGCGCTGATCGTCGGCAATGCCGGCGGCGATGGTCTCCACGTGTCCGCGGACATCGCGGGTGTCGCCCATCAGCCGCGCCACGGCGGCATCGCCCTCGGTGATGCAGCCCAGTTTGGTTTCCTCGAAGTAGCCCTCGATACGCAGGCTGCCGGTGTCGATCAGCGCCAGCGCCTGCGCGCCCGGTTGCAGGTAATCGCCCGCATGCAGGTCCAGGTTGGTGACGATGCCGTCGGTGCTCGCGCGCACCTCGGTGCGTTGCACGTTGAGCTGGGCAACGCGCTGTTCGGCCCGTGCCTGCGCCAGGGCGGCCAGCTCGGTGTCGACCTTGGCCGCATTGCGTTCGCGTGTCTCCGAGGCGACCAGGTTGCCCAGTGCGTTGTCCCGCGTCGATTCGCGGCGGGCCAGCGCCAGCGTCGCGCGTGCGCTGCTGACCGCTGCGTCGGCCTTCTCAAGCGCGGCAGCCAGGCGTGGCTGATCCAGCACCAGCAGCAGTTGTCCGGCGCTGACCCGCTGGTTGTCGTGCACCAGCACCTGGGTGACCAGCCCCCCCATGTCCGACGCAACGCGCACCACATCGGCGCGGACCCGTCCATCCCGCGTCCACGGGCGTGTTTCGTAACGCTTCCAGATGGACAGCGCGGCGACGACAGCAATCGCGAATACAACCAGCGTAGCGCTCCAGCGCCCGATGACAGCAAGCAGGTGTTTCATTTCATTTCTCGAGCAGGGGCGAGAGCCGGATCATCAGCTCCGCCAGGATCACGAACAGGGACAGGCCCACCAGTGGTCGCGCGGCGAACAAGCGGTACAGACCGAGACTGGCGAGCAGGCGCGAGGTCAGCATCGACAGCGCCAGCGCGGCGGCGGCCACGGCGAGCAGGCCGGGGATCAGCACGCCATCAATGGAGAGATCAGAAAACATGAGGTCAGTGCCGAAGGGTGAGAGCAGGCGCCAGCAGGTCGCGGCGCAATCCGCAGAGCAGGTGCGACAGATGCTCACGATCATCCCCGCTGCTGGGCACTGCTGCCTCGTGCATGCGGTCCAGCAGTTCCAGAAGATGGATGTCGACACTGCGTGCCGAGTGGGCGCGTACCCTGAAATGTGCAGCGATGCGTTCGATCAGCGCCGCATGAAGCGCCCGGACCTGCGGGTTGTCCTGGCACTTGTCCAGTGCGCGGAGTTGGTTGGATGCACGTACCGCGCGCACGTCCGCAAACAATGCCCGCAGGTCGTCTGCGGCACTGGAACCGCCCCGCAACCGGGGAGCGAGCTGCCCGATTCGATCCAGCGTGCGGCTGAGCCAGGCCCGGGCCACGCCGCCTTGACCGGCGGCGTGTCGTGCGATGTCCCGACGGATCGAACGCTCCAGCCGTGCGCGGTTGCGGCCCGCATCGGCGGTCTGGAACAGCTGCATGCTGCACAGTGCCACTGTCGTACCCACGAACAACGCTACGCTGTTGTTGAGTGCGCCGACGATGTTGACCGTATTGGTCGCGCCCAGTCCCGCGATGAGCGGAAACGTCAGCACCACGCCCAGGGCAGCCATGATGAAGGGAGGCCGGGCCAGGAACGATCCGCACAGCAGCAGCGCAGGCGCCAGCGCGGCAATCAGGCCGACGACATCGGACAGCGCGGGGAAGATCAGCAGACCGTAGAGCAGGCCGACGCCAACGCCGATCAACGATCCCACCAGATAGCGCATGACATGCGGCGCAGGCGCTTCGATCGTGCCGAACAGCACGCACGCCGTGCCGATGATGGACACCGCCGTGGCGCCGTCCGACCAGCCGGTAACGATCCACAACACGCAGCTCAGCAGGATGCCGACGAACGCGCCCAGCGCGCTGCGCAGGGCAAGCCGATGATCCCGGTGAAGTACCGCACCCTGCGCATGTCGCGCAAGGCGGGCAGGTACATGCCGGCGCCAGTCGGGCCGGGCAGTGTGCAGCTCCGCCTGCAGTACGCGGCAATCGGCGTGGGCAAGGTCGATCTCGGCCTGTTGCGCGACCAGGCTGGCCTGCAGCAGATCGCGCCAGTCTGTTGCATCCATCGCGCTGGCCTGTGGTGATCGCAGCCGGGCGATGGAATCTTCCACCGCGCTGGACAGCATCAGTACGTCCAGCATCCGGTCATGCAGGGCACGCAGGATCTGCACCTGGGCCACGCCGTGGGCGCTGTCGAAGGGCAGGTGGATCGACAGCACATGCAGCTCGAGCAGGTCGGCCGCCACTTTCGAGCGGTCCGTCGCCAGCACCGTGTCCGATGCGCCGGCGCGCATGTCCCGTGTCCATCGTTCCGCGTCATCCAGCACGGCAGCGACCCGTGCGTGCACGCGCATCGAGACCCGGCGCGGCAGCACCAGCGCGTGTACCAGCGTTGCGGCCAGGATGCCGATGGCGATTTCCTGCACCCGCGTGATGGCAATGGTGAACACGTCTCCCGGCACCATCACCGCAGGAAAGCCGATCAGGCTGGTGGTATAGCCGGCCAGCAGGAACGCATAGGCACGTGGCGTGCGGTCGAGCATCGCCAGATACAGGCACAGCGCCATCCAGGTCGCGAGCGCGGCGCTCAGCACAAGGGGTGCATTGGCGAAACGTGGCACCAGCACGACGGTGGCGACGGCTCCGCCCACGGTACCGAGCAGGCGGAACAGGCCGCGGCTGAGTGTCGCCCCGGACAGAGGCTGCGATACCAGATAGACCGTGCCGATCACCCAGAACGGGCGATTCAGGCCGATCCTTAGAGAGACATACAGCCCCAGCGACGCGGCGAGCAGGCATTTGAGCGAGAACAGCACCGCCTCCTGATCGGTCCTGAGGGCAGGGCTTTTCAACCGGGCGAATGCCTGGAACACGTGGGGACGGGCAGGGGTGGGGGAGTGCATGCGGCTCATGCTAGTGATCGGCCGCACTGGCGAATTTCGCTACAATGACAACCAATCGCTAAAACCGGTCAATGTGAGAATGGCTCGCATTTCGCTCCCCGGCTTTGACCTGGACCCTGACGAGACCGATCGCCCGGCGGTTGCCAGCCGCCTGCAGGTGGCCGAGCACGAAGCGGAAATTCCGGTGCATGAGCACCGCAAGGGCCAGCTCATTCTTGCGCTGCATGGGGCGGTGACCTGCGAAGTCGCCAATGCGTTGTGGATCGTGCCGCCCCAGTGTGGCGTCTGGATTCCGGGCGGCATGCCGCACAGCAACCGCGCCACCGCCAACGCGCGCCTGTGCTACCTGTTCGTCGAGCCCGGCATCGTCGACCTGCCGGCGCAGTGCGTGACGCTGGCGATCTCGCCGATGCTGCGCGAGATGATCCTGCACCTGGCCGACGCGCCGCTGGACTACCCGCATGGCAGCCACACCGACCGGCTGGCGCGGGTGTTGCTGGACGAACTGGTGCAGATGCCGGCCGAGCATCTGTCGCTGCCGGTCAGCCATCACCCGAAGGTGCGGGCGTTGGCGGCGGCGCTGTCGGCGGATCCGGCAGATCGCAGCACCATCAGCCAGTGGGCCGTGCGCCTGGCCCTGGGCGAGCGGACGTTGACCCGGCTCATCGAACGCGAAACGGGACTGTCCTTCGGGCGCTGGCGGCAGCAACTGCACCTGCTCATCGCCATTCGGGAACTCGCCGCCGGTGCACCGGTACAACGCGTTTCCGAGACGCTGGGCTATGAGTCGGTGACGGCCTTCATCACGATGTTCAAGAAAGCGCTTGGCCTTTCCCCGGCGCGGTACTTTGCGGTGCGCCTGCGTGGGCAGTAGCGGGGAACAACGGGCGAAGCCGTTGCCTGGAACGCCTACTTCGAGGTGCCGGAGACCGATTGAATCGCGGCCACCACCGCAGCAGGATCCTCGCGCTGGAGGGCGTGGCCGGTTGCCAGGTAGCGGTGCGAGCCGCGCGTGAATCCCGAAAAGAGCAGGGCGTGCTGTGCTTTCCAGAGTGCCTTGCCCTCTGCGGTTTCCTCAAAGAACAGCGGTTCGGCAGCCAGCTGGGTTGCAGTCAGCAGCGCTACCGGCACGTCCGGCATCGTGCGCGGGGTTTCCGCACCGGGTGCATCCAGCTGTTCGGTCAGCACGGCGTAGTCGGCGGCCATGGCCGGCGGCAGCATCGCCCGCAGCTGGGCATCATCTGCCTGCACGCGGGCACTGTCGGCCTGCTTGAACGCATGGCGCTGCCCCATCGTGGCCGGGTCCACCAGCACCAGGCCCTGCAGGCGCTCCGGTTGGCGGCGTGCAAACTCCGTGGCCAGCAGGCCGCCATAGGAATGACCCACCAGCACCACGTTGCGACCGGGGGCGAGCGTATCGATCACGGCCGTGAGGTCGGCCAGATGCGCATCGCCGACCGGCCAGGTGCAACAGATCACCGAGCCCGACGGCAGCAGCGTTTCCTATGTCTACGATGCGGCGCTGCGCTTGACCGATATCGAGGACAACGCGGGCAACACGATTTACTACATGCTGGACAACGCCGGCAATCGCCTCAAGGAAGACACGCTCGATGCAGGCGGCACGCTACGTCGCACCTTGGCGCGGACGTTCAACACGCTCGGCCAGCTGACCGCACTGAAGGACGCAGGCAATCACGCTACCGGCTTTGCCTACGATGCCAACGGCAACCCGCAGACCGTGACCGACGCCCTGCAGCGCGTGACCAGCCAGCAGTACGATCCGCTCAACCGACTGGCGCAGACCCTGCAGGATGTCGGCGGCGTGGCGGCGGAGATCCGCAGCCAGTACAACGCGCTGGACCAGGTCACCCAGGTCACCGACCCGAAGGGCCTGCATACCACCTATGCCTACAACGGTTTCGGTGATATGACCGGGCAAGTCAGCCCGGACAGTGGCGCCAGCAGCTTCACCGTGGACGCCGCCGGCAATCGCAAGACGGCTACCGATGCGCGTGGCGTCACCGCCACCTATCACTACGATGCACTCAACCGCCTGATCGGTATCGCCTACCCGGACCCCAATCTGGACGTGGGCTACAGCTATGACGTGGCGCCTGCTGCGTGTACCGCCGACGAGCGTTTTGCCAAGGGGCGCCTGGGGCAGGTGCTGCACGCCAATGGCAGCACCCAGTACTGCCATGACCGTTTCGGCCAGGTCACCCGCAAGGTGCAGACCGTCAATGGTGTGGCCACCACCCTGCGCTATGCCTACAGCAAGTCGGGTCGCTTGACCGCGCTGACCTACCCCGACGGCAGCGTGGCCGACTACGTGCGCGATACCCAGGGCCGCATCACTCAGATCGGCCTCACCCGCCCCGGCCAAGCGCGCCAGATCGTGGTGAACAACGTGACCTACGCGGCCTTCGGCCCGGCGACGGGCTGGACCTATGGCAATGGCCGCCAGCTGCAGCGTCCGCTGGACTTGGACTATCGCCCGCAAGCGGTGCATGACCCGGCCGCGGGCGGCCTGTCACTGGGCTACGGCTATGACCCGGTCGGTTCAATTACCGAGCTGAAGAACGGCGCAGGCTCGTCGGTGCTGGCCAAGTACGCCTACGACGCGCTGGGTCGCCTGACCCAGACCCAGGACGGTACGACCGGCACGCCGATCGAAACCTATGCCTATGACGCCACCGGCAATCGCACCGCGCTGACCACGTCGGCAGGCACCGCCAGCTACACCTATCCCGCAACCAGCCACTGGCTGACCGCAGTGGATGGCGAGGCGCGCACCCATGACGCGGTGGGCAATACCACCAGCATCGGCAGCAAGACGTTCACCTACAACGACGCCAACCGCATGAACGCGGTGAAGCAGGGCAATGCGGTGCTGGAAAGCTACGGTTACAACCATCGCGGCGAGCGCGTTCTGCGTACCCCGGCCGGTGGCGCAGCACAGATCACCTTGTACGACGAGGCAGGGCAGTGGCTGGGCAACTACTTGGCCACGGGCCAGGCGCAGCAGCAGGCCATCTGGCTGGACAATTACCCGGTGGCGCTGATCAATGTGCCGAGTACCGGCGTGCCGGAACTTGCCTACGTCCAACCAGATCATCTGGGCACGCCGCGCGTGGTGATCGATCCGTTGCGGAATGTTGCAATCTGGGAGTGGAGCAACAAGAGCGAGGTGTTCGGCAACCAGATTCCGAGTGCTGATCCGGATGGCGATGGTGTGGCGTTCGATCTGGCGCTGCGATTCCCGGGCCAGCAGGCGACGGATGCGAGTGGATTGTTCTACAACTATCAGCGGGAATACGACCCTGCAGTGGGGCGGTATTCGCAGAGTGATCGCATTGGACTCAGGGGCGGGATCAGCACATACGGATGCGTTGGCGGAAATTCACTTAGCTTAATAGACCCGTTGGGGTTAAGGAACGTGCACAAGACAGCCGTCGCAATTGGGAATGCGATCAATGCTGGGCGCTTACTTGCTTCGGGTACGCTGAGGATCGCTGGAGGACTTGGCATGGAGGGGGCAGTAGTGACTGCCGCACCGGGCTCCGCAAGTATTGGGCTGGGCGTCTGGAACATCACTAGTGGCCAGAAGGCGTGGGCTCGCGCCGAGCAGCAGTGGGCGGAGGCAGCCTGTGAAGACAGTAGCAACTATTCGAGGGGCGACGTCCTGAAGACATACTCGGGTTTGTTGCCTTGGGGAACTGAGTCAGATGACCCCGGTGAGCCTTTTTGGATTGATATTATGGAGAAGCACGTTAAGGAGGCTGTCCATAAGCCAAGGGAATTCTTGCAGGAAGTAGGAACCATAGGACTATGAAAACTGGATTGCTGCTCCGCTATGTTGCTTTGATGATCCTGGTCCTCCTAGGCTGGTGGTTTTATAGGCACATAAGCCCCGCGCTAATGACGTTGGTTGCGCTAGTCATCATGGGCGGAAGCACCGTATGGGTCATTATGGCTCTCACAAGAAAGCCAAGTGAAGCGGCCCGAATAGCCAAATCTTGGTGGCGCTTGATCTGGGATGGCTTCTGGGGACTGTGAGCTAATGTTACGTCCGCTAATTAAAGTTCTCCAGCAGGCCGATTGGGACCTCTGCCTACCGATACTGGCAATCGCACCACACTGACCATCTTGGCAGGAAGCGAGAGCCACACCCATCCGGCAACCAACCATCACGGGCCAGGCGCAACAGCAGGCCATCTGGCTGGACAACTACCCGGTGGCGCTGATCAATGTGCCGAGTACCGGCGTGCCGGAACTGGCCTACGTCCAGCCGGATCACCTAGGTACGCCGCGCGTGGTGATCGACCCGGTACGGAACGTCTCGATCTGGGAGTGGAGCAACAAGAGCGAGGTGTTCGGCAACCAGATTCCGAGTGCCGACCCGGATGGCGATGGTGTGGCGTTTGAGCTGGCGCTGCGCTTCCCGGGCCAGCAGGCCACGGATGCGAGCGGGTTGTTTTACAACTATAGTGGTTCGATCAAAACATCAAGGGCGACTCCGCCGCTGACTTCGCTGCGGATCAGCTGGAAAACCGCCTCGGACGATCATCTGGACAAATGAGCCGTACGCGGAGTTGCTCGCAGATGTGCGGGAGCTATCGACCCGGTGGAAACTTCCCTTGCTGATGACTCGGATGCCTCAGATGTACGCTTCCAAGCTGCTCCAAATCGTGACGCTGTCAATCGCACTTTCTGGTTGCATGGAAGTTGCCAGCACCGAGTATGCAGACCGCAATCAAGTCGTCTCAAGGCAAGCAATCGGTGAATCCAAATGGTTGCCTTCATGGTTGCCAGAGGATGCAGTCAATATACGCGAGTCGCACGACATTGACACAAATGAATCTTGGCTGGTTTTCCGCCTGACCAGCGGGGTTCTTACTTTGCCCGAAGAATGTAGGCTGGTGAGCAGGCCGGAGCTGTCCGGCGCGCGAGTCATGCGGAGATTTCCACAGTCTGCTCGCAGCGCGTGGTCACGAGCATCAAGCTATGGCGGCAAGTTCTATCTGTGTCCGGAGGGAAATGCTGGCCGCTGGGTCATGCGCGATGAAGAGCTGGGCCTTGTTTACAGCGGAATAAAGTTATAGGTGGCTGGGCGGTCTCACCTAGTAAGCGAAATGCGTGAGTGGCACGTGGCGATCTCCTTTCCCGGTGCCTGATTCGGCACTTTCCGGCCGAGCGTCGTGTGGGTTCGGGTATGTGTCAAATCGACCTTGCCACTTGTCCGTGTTCACGAATGGGAGGGCCGTGTAAGAAGATCGGATGGTCCGGCAAGCTTCAAGCACCCAGGCGTTCGGCAGGAAGATTGCTGGGCCGCGGTGACGACTGTGCGGGAGGACCTATGGGATATCGGCTCCATGGTCTATTGTGGCTGCAGCGCAGGCGGTGGATAGAGGCGAAGGGAAATGAAAGACAAACTGAGAGAAAGAGAGGCGCTGTCGCCAACTGGCTTCTATGACCAATACTATGCGGAGAGTGGTCTGGATCAGGAAACCGTAGTGGAGCTGCTGGAGCATGTTGCAGACGAGCTTCGTTTGCCCTCCGGGAGGCTCCGTCCTGGAGATCGATTTTCGAAGGAACTGTCGCCTGGTGAAGCTCATGGCTGGGACTCGGGGTATGGGGTGTTGATATTCGAGCTTCAATCGCTCGCAAAAAAGCGTGGTATTGAAGTCGATCGGCGGGTGGATTCGCTCGACGACTACATTCGTATCATGGCGGGTATCTATTGATGAGATTGATGCATCCCTGAATGGCTATCGGCGTAGACGTCGCAGTGCGTACTGAGAATTCGGGGATGCCGAAGGTGAGGTATGCCGCCGCTGTCGTTGCCGGTCTGGTTCTGGCCGGCTGTGCAACATTGGGTGGCGATATGATCGTGCGCGTCTCGGGAAGCGTGCCGCCAGGTCAGGGTGACGTTCGCGCTCTAGATTGTGAGCTGAGTATGCTCGGGGAGGACGAAGGTGTAGTTTCGTCGAAACCGGTTGGAAGCACATTCTCGGTCCCCATGATGGTCGTTGCAGGGCCGGAACCCAGAAGCTACCAATTCGCCGTCGAATGCAGGGATGGTCGAAGGTTCGCATCCAAAGAAGTACAGATCAGTAGTCGGCGGTCATATGCCCGGGATCTCAATCTTGGGGAGCTTCAGGAGCGGTGACCGGCGATCGTCCTCGCGCATCCCAGAGCTCTGATGGGGAATCTAGTCCATGAGATTCATTTACGTGTTGCTCTTCATCCTTCTCACAGGTGCGGCGCTGTTTTCATTTCGCAAACTCCAACGAGGTGAGCTGGGCGAGAAGCCGGTTTATGCCGCTTTGCAAAGCGCCGAGCTGGAGTACAGACGCCAGCCGGTTGGCGACCTGATCTATGAAGAAGGGGGCGGGCATCTGCTCGCCGGGTTCTCTGTAGACGCGCAAGCGAGGGTTTGGGTTGCGTTGGACACAACGAGGGACAATGGGGATCTGTTTGTCGTCCCTATGCACGGGGAACAGAGAATCTCTTGTCAACTCGTCGATCAACTGGTGTCGGCCAATGTTGGATCAGCACAGGCTAGGCACGCGTTGAAGTCGTCTTGCGTGAAGTAGGGCGTTGCGAGGCTGAAGAAATTCCCCGTACACGCCGCAGCAATGATGGCGGCGGTGATTCGGTCGTTCTGTTGTATGGGTTTGGGGAATTCCAGTAGATGAAGGATTTCAACGCGCTCGGATGGTGTGACGCCACGTTGCTGGCTATCAACATCGATAGAAGGAATCCAGGCGTATGCGATGAGGTAAAGGTCCACGTGCGCTGGCCGGACGGTCGGGAGTCAATCGTTTGCTTCCCGGAAGCGTACGGGTGCTCTGCGCTCATGAACTTCGGCGTACTGGGTGACGAGGGAATTGAGTTCGCCAGAGTTGACGATGACGCGCCGGGACTCGCTGATCTTCTTGATCGTTGGAAGGCGGTCGGCTATCCGCTGTCCGGCCTGAAGTGTTTTCGTATCGAGACCACCTCGACCGGTAGCGTCATTCTGATCTACGCCAGGACATGGCGGATCGAGCATCTGCCGATGGCGGGTGCAGTGCTCTGAAGGACATTCCGTGCCCAGATTCCTCACCCCCGACAAGGTCTCCCTCATCCGGGGGAAGGCGCCTGAGAAGACCGAGCGGAGATATCCTTGGGGTCAAGATTTTTGGCCCTGCGGCGACGTTGGCCGCCACACTCTGCAAATTGGGACCTTGATGATGGTGAGGATCCTGACAGCACTACTTCTGATTGGAGTCGGACTTGGATTCTCTGGCGGCGCATGGGCTGTAGGAAAGCGGCCCTTCAAGATGATCCAGTTCTGCGTGCATGACCAAGAGGGCGTGAATCGGTTCAAGCAGACCCTCAGCTCTATCGCCAAGGACGAAGGAATGCAGTTCTTCGATGGCAGCGCTGAATTGGATCGCCAGCTTGCCAGGGCAAAGGTGGACGTGAAACGCCCTGTCGTCTACATCGGAGTGAAGCGGGAAGATGGCTCGGGACTGGAGGCGGGGAACCTCGGATTGGATCGCTTCGAGATAGCTATTGGCTTCTCTCAAGGGAAGATGCCCGCCGAGGCATGGTCATTCTCTTTCCGCGTCGAACGCGCTTTGGCAGATCGCTGGAATGTACACGCGGTTCCCCCGAACAAGGGGGCTGCGCCGACCGCGTGTCGGGCGGGAGGCGATCCTCGCTGAAGTCCGTTGCACATGGCATTCACCCTTCGGGCTGCAACCGCCCTACCGCCTGGGCGCACAACGACTGGCAGGCCATGACCAACCCCTCCATCACGCGGTCGCCCACGTACTGCCCGGGTTCGCCGTTCTGCCGGGTGCGTTCGGCTGCCAGCAGCATTTCCAGCACCACCCGCAACCCAGTCAACGCGCAATCGGCGTCGGCCAGGGCCAGGCAGCGGCCGGGCAGCTGGTGACGCTCCGGCCAGGGTTGTCCGTCGGCCGCCGCACCGGAGCCGATGCGGTGGAGATTGGCAATGAAGGTGTTCCTGTCCACTGTTGGCGCAGCCGGAGGCGAACCGTCGTCGCCGGCGGTGCTGCGGTAGGCGTGCAGATGCGGGAGGTCCGATTCGTTCATGGCAAGGCTCCGTGCAGGGCAATCGGTAGCCGCCACCCGAAAGGTGGCGGGCGGTACGTGGTTCGAATCCGGGTTGGCCTCAAGCCGGCGGGCGCGAACGCCCCCAACGCACCGCCCGCCATAGCCGGCAGACGGATTGCCAGCCGGCGCCACGCATGGTGACGCCGGCTGGCAAGCGCACTTACTCAAGGCCAACACGGGATTCGAAGCCCGGCCACCCTTTTGCGGTGGCACGCCATCTGAGCCCCTGGCGCTGTGCAATGCCAATCAGAAGAGTTGCAAACATCACTCGATTGGAGACGCTTTTGACATTGTCCTACGCTGTTAAGCCCCGCCAGTGCTGGCTGGCGTAGTGATCCGCCCGCAGCGTGCAATCTGCGACAGGTGTCGAGGTTGTCACGGCGAACGGGACGGGCGCGGAGGGCCTATCGCGACAGGCGGTACCAATTCAGGCTGCGTGCCTCCCCGGTTGACGCTTTCAACGCCCCAGCGCACTCTGCGGGCTGGGGTCGACAACCCGTTCAGGGGCAGGGCTGCAGGGTGGTACCAGGAGGCGGAACAGCCATGAGCCAACTCACCGACAGCTTCGGACGCAGCTTTCCGTACCTGCGCTTGTCGCTCACCGAAGCCTGCAACTTCCGGTGCAGCTACTGCCTGCCCGACGGGTACCAGGCCGATGGCCACCCGCGTTTCCTGCAGGTGGAGGAGATCGGCCGCCTGGTGCGGGCCTTTGCGGCGCTGGGGATGAGCAAGATCCGCCTGACCGGTGGCGAGCCCAGCCTGCGCAAGGATCTGGACGAGATCATCGCCACCGTGGCGGCGGTGCCGGGCATCCGCAAGGTGGCCATCACCACCAATGGCACGCTGCTGCCGCGGCGCCTGCCGGGCTGGCACCGGGCCGGCCTGACCGCGCTGAACGTGAGCATGGACAGCCTGCAACGCGAGCGTTTCCACACCATCACCGGGCACGACCGCCTGCCGGAGATCCAGCAGGGCCTGGCCCTGGCGCAGGCGTTGGGCCTGCCGGCGATCAAGCTCAACGCGGTGCTGCTGCGGGGCCTGAACGACGACGAGCTGCCGCAGTGGATGGACTACCTGCGTGACCGCCCCTTCAGCGTGCGCTTCATCGAGCTGATGCGCACCGGCGACAACGAAGCCTATTTCCAGCGCTACCACCTGCGCGCCGACGTGGTGGTCGAGCAGCTGCTGGCCGCGGGCTGGCACGAGCGTCCGCGCGCGGCCGACGCCGGCCCGGCGCGCGAGTTCGGCCACCCCGACCATCGCGGCAGCATCGGCATCATCGCCCCGTATTCGCGTGACTTCTGCAAGGGCTGCAACCGCCTGCGGGTGACCGCCAAGGGCGACCTGCGGCTGTGCCTGTTCGGCGAGTTCGGCGTACCGCTGCGCCCGCTGCTGCAGCGCGATAAGGACCACGACGCGCTGCTGGCACGCATCACCACCCAGCTTGGCCTGAAAGCGGCCGGGCATGGACTGCACCAGGGCCAGACCGGGCTGACCCCGCACCTGGCCTCCATCGGAGGATGAGCAACACGATGAGTGGGGAATTGAACGCGGCCTTCCACATGGCCGATGTGCGCAACAAGCGCATCAGCCGCCGCCGTGCGGTGGCGGTGGGCGAGCTGCATGCCGGTCCAGTGGCCTATCCGCTGATTGTCGAGCGCCGCCTGCCCAAGGGCGATGCGCTGGTGATGGCCGAGATTGCCGGCCTGCAGGGCGCCAAGATGGCCTCGATGCTGATGCCGCTGTGCCACCCGCTGCCGCTGGAACTGGTGCAGGTGTTCTGCGCGCCGGTACCGGAACGGCAGGCGATCCGCGTGTGGTGCGAGTGCGCCAGCGAGGCGCGCACCGGCGTGGAGATGGAGGCACTGGCCGGCGTCAACGCGGCGCTGCTGACCCTGTACGACCTGAGCAAGCCGGTGGAGCCGGCGTTGCGCATCGAAGGCATCCGCCTGCTGTTCAAGGAGGGCGGCAAGCGCGGTGTCTGGCTGCACCCGGACGGCATGGACGAGGCCGAGCGTGAGCGGTTCAAGCCGCGTGCGCCGAAGGGCCTGGAAGGCGCGGCCTGCGCGGTGATCACGCTGAGCGATCGCGCCAGCGAAGGCACCTATGAGGATATCTCTGGACCGACCCTGGTGACCGGGCTGAAGAAGCTGGGTGGCGAGGTGGTGGTCACCGAAGTGCTGCCCGATGGCATCGAGCCGTTGGCCAGCCGCCTGCAGTCCTTGGCCGCCGAGGGCGTGCGCCTGTGCCTGTGTACCGGTGGTACCGGGCTGGGCCCGCGTGACCTGACCCCGGAGGCGCTGCGTTCGTTGAATGCGCGGCCGGTGCATGGCCTGGCGCAGATGGTGCGGGCACTGAGCGCACAGCACACGCCGATGGCCTGGCTGAGCCGCGCCGAGGTGGTGCAGCTGGGCAACATGCTGGTGTTTGCATTGCCGGGCAGCCCGAAGGCGGCGGCGCAGTGCCTGGACATCCTGGCGCCGGTACTGGGCCACGCCCTGGCGATGGTCGAGGGGGATGGCCACGCATGATCCCCTACAGCGATGCCTTGCAGCACCTGCTGGACGCGGCCAAGCCGCTGCCGGCCGAACGCCTGCCGCTGCACGAGGCCGCGGGCCGCACGCTGGCCCGTGACATCCACAGCGCACAGTCGCTGCCGCCGTTCGACAATTCGGCGATGGACGGCTTCGCGCTGCGCGCCAACGGCGCGACGTTCGAGGCCGGTACCGAATTCGGGGTGCAGGGCTGGCAGGCGGCGGGCGATGCCGGTGCCGACGGCGGCGAGGGTGCCTGGGAAATCATGACCGGTGCGCGCATGCCGGTTGGCCTGGATACGGTGGTGCCGGTCGAGAATGTGGAGATCCTCACCAGCGAAGATGGACGCCCGACCCGCATCGCCCTGAAGGCATCGGTGAAGCCGGGCCAGAACGTGCGCCTGTGCGGCGAAGATGTGAGCGACGGCGAGCGTGTGCTGCAGGCCGGGCAGGTGCTGGACATCAACGCGCGCACCTTGCTGCATGCGATCGGCGTGGGCGAGGTGGCGGTGGTGGCGCGGCCAAAGGCAGCGGTGATCGCCACCGGCAAGGAGCTGGTGACCGAGGCGGCGCAGGCGCTGGAATCCGGGCAGATCCGTGACAGCAACCGGCCATACCTGGTCGGCCGCCTGCAGGCCGCCGGTGCCGAGGTGGTCTGGCAGGGCACGGTGGGCGATGAGGTGGCCGCCTTCAATGCCGTACTGGATCAAGCGCTGGACGCGGGTGCGCAGCTGTTGATCAGCACCGGCGCGGTGTCGGCCGGCCGCTACGATTTCATTCCCGACGCGCTGCGCGGCCGCGGTGCGCGCATCGTGTTCCACAAGGTGGCGATCCGCCCTGGCAGGCCATTGCTGTTCGCGGTGCTGCCCAATGGCACGCTGTATTTCGGCCTGCCGGGCAACCCGGTGTCGGCTGCGGTGGGCCAGCGCTTCTTTGTCGAGCCGGTGCTGCGCCGCCTGCTGGGGCTGGCACCGGAGCAGGTGCTGATGTTGCCGCTGCAGGCCGACGTGCGCACGCCGCCGGGCCTGCGCTTCCATGCGCGGGCCCGGGTGGAAGTGGACGCGCAGGGCCGCCTGAGTGCGCGCGTGCTGGCAGGGCAGGAGTCGTTCCGTTTGATGTCCATGCTGCAGGCCAACGCCTGGGTGGTGCTGGACGGCGAGGGCGGTCTCGCCCCTGCCGGCACGCCAGTGCGCGTGCAGGGCTGGGGTCATCAGGACCCTGTGCAGCTGGCGAGCCAGGAGCCGTGATGAGACAGGTGAATCTGCAATTGTTCGGTGCGTTTTCCGATCTGGATGCCAGCCGCGAGATCGCCGTGGATGTAGCCGGTGGCACCGTGGCCGATCTGCGCCAGGCGCTGCGCGAGCTGCTGCCGCTGCGTTGGCCGGGTTTCCGTTCCGGCTTGCTGGATTACTCGGCATTCGCCGACCAGCAACGCGTGCTGCGCGACCACGAGGCGCTGCCCGACGATGGCCGGGTGGCGATCCTGCCGCCGGTGAGCGGGGGCTGAGCGATGAGCGAGACGATCATCGCCAAGGTCGTGGACCGCGCGCAGGCGGCAATCGATCCGGCCGAGGGCATCGCGGCGGTTTCCGATACGGGCTTCGGCGGCATCGACGTGTTCATCGGGAAGGTGCGCGACGTCAACGTGGGCCGGCGGGTGACCGGGATCACCTACGATCTGTTCGAACCGCTGGTGCTGAACGAATTCAAGCGCCTGGCCGCCGAGGTCGAAGCCACGTTCGGTCCGAAGCTGAAGCTGTATGTGGCGCATGCCAAGGGCCTGCTCGGCATCGGTGATGTGGCGGTGGTGGTGGCCGCCGGCAGCCCGCACCGTGACGAGGCGTTCCGCGCCTGCCGGCAGTTGATCGAGGTGGTCAAGCACCAGTGCCCGATCTGGAAGCAGGAGCATTACGAGGACGGCGACAGCGCGTGGAGCGAGGGTTGCAGCCTGTGCCATGCGGACGGCGAACCCGGCCATGACCATGCGCACGATCACGAACATCCCCATTGATGGCATCGTGCTGGCCGGCGGCCTGTCCAGCCGGATGGGCCGCGACAAGGCGCTGCTGCCCTGGCACGGCCGCACGCTGCTGGAACACATGCGCGGCCTGCTGCTGCAGGCCGGCGCCGGGAGGGTATGGGTGAGCGGCGACTACCCAGCTTTTGGTGGCATCCCGGACCGGGTCGCACGCTGCGGCCCGCTGGGCGGCCTCTACAGTGTGGCAATGCAGATGCCAGACGGCCCCGCCTGGGTGGTGCCGGTCGATACGCCGCGGGTGACACCCGCGCTGTTGCAGCGGCTGCAGGCCGATCAAGGGCGTGCCTGCACGGTATTCGACGATGAACCGTTGCCGATGCGGTTGCAGATCGATGATCATTGCCGCCGCGTGCTGCAGGCCTTGATCGATGATCCGACGGCGCGCCGTTCACTGCGCGCCCTGCAGGAACGCCTGGGCGTGACACGGATGCCACTGGCGCCGGAGGATCAGGCGTTGCTGCTCAACTGCAACACCCCGTCGGAATGGGAGTCCATCACAGCATGAAGGTCCAGCTGCAACAGCAATCGATGCGCCTGCGCGTGGATGAAGAAGAACTGGCAGGATTGCTGGCCGGCGAATCAGTGGAGAACCTGACGCGCTTTGGTGGCAGCGGTGGCTGGGGCGTGGCGCTGTCGCTGCATGCCGGCGATCAGGCGGTGCTGCTCGATGGCGGGACATTCTGCCGGTTGGTACTGCCTCGCCAGGCCGTTGAGTCGCTGGCGGGCAGGCTGCCCTGCCGGGATGGGCTGGGCTTCGGTATCGCGTTGGATGACGACAGCATGCTGCAGCTGCAGTTCGACGTGGACGTGCGCGACAGCATGCGGCAGCGTGGCCCCCAGCGGCGTTCCGAACCCGCGCCAGAGTAGGCGCACGTTGCGCAGGGCCGGGCGGTGCGCTGTCGTATGATGAGGGCCTTCGTTCCTGCCTCGCTGCAATGCCTCTGGACCCCTCCGCTCCCTCTGCGTCCCGGCCGGCCACGCCCAATCCGGCAGCAGCCGATGACGGAGACGCGCTGCACTTCTGCAGCACCTGTGCGTTCTCCGACGCCTGCATGTCGCAGGGCTACGACAAGACCGCGCTGGGCGAACTGCATGTGCTGGTCGACCACGTCGGCCCGTTCCAGGCCGGCGACTACCTGTTCCGTGCCGGCGATCCATTCGACTCGATCGCCGCGGTGCGTGCCGGCATGGTCAAGACGTTCGTCGATGACAGCCAGGGCAACGAGCAGGTGCTGGGTTTCAGCCTGCCGGGCGAGGTGATCGGGCTCAATGCCATCCACGGCGCGCGCTTCCCTTGCAACGCCGTGGCCTTGGACACCGTCTACCTGTGCCGGATCTCGTTTCCGCGATTGAGCCTGCTGGCCACGCGCATGCCGGGGTTGCAGGCGCGGCTGTTCAGCCTGCTCAGCGCCGAGATCGGCAAGGTCGCCACGCTGGCCGCCAACCATCGCACCGAGGAGCGCATGGCGGCGTTCCTGCTGGATCTTTCCGAGCGCTATGCCCGGCGCGGATTCTCCGCCACCCGTTTCAACCTGAGCATGGCCCGCACCGAGATCGCCAACTACCTGCGGATGGCGCCGGAGACGGTGAGCCGGGTACTGCGCCGCTTGAGCGACGACGGTGTGATTGCGGTGAACCAACGTGAGATGCTGTTGCTGGACCCGGACCGGCTGGCGGAACTGGCCGTAGCCCGGGACGCCGGACTGGACTGATCAGGCAGGGGGCTGGGCATGAAGCGAGCGGCATTGTTGTGGCTGGGCCTGCTGGCCACGGTACCGGCCTGGGCGGCCGACCTGACGGTGTCGGCGGCGTCGAGCCTGACCGAGAGCTTCCGCGAACTGGGTGCGGCCTATGAGAAGACGCACCCGGGAACCAGGGTCGATTTCAACTTCGCCGCCTCTGGCGTACTGCTGCAGCAGATCAGCCGCGGCGCGCCGGTGGATGTGTTCGCGTCGGCCGATGAAGCCACCATGGACCAGGCCCAGCAGCAGGACCTGCTGGCGGCCGGCAGCCGCGCGGTGTTCGCGGTGAACGCGCTGTGGGTGGTGGCGCCGCCGCAGGCCAGGGCCGCGCCGCGCAGCTTGAAGGACCTGGCCGGTGCCGGCGTGCAACGCATCGCACTGGGCAACCCGGACAGCGTGCCGGTCGGCCGCTATGCCAAGGGCGCGCTGGAAGCGGCCGGCCTGTGGCCGTCGGTGCAGGGCCGGATCATCACCACGCAGAACGTGCGCCAGTCGCTGGATTACGTGGCGCGCGGTGAAGTGGATGCCGGCTTCGTCTATGCCACTGACGCGCAGGCGATGCCGGACCGGGTACGCCGTGCCTTCGCGGTACCGGTGTCCGGGCGCATCGCCTATCCGCTGGCGGTGACCAGGGCCAGCGCGCAGCCGGCAGAGGCCAAGCGGTTTGTCGCCTTCGTGCGTTCGGCGCAGGGCCAGGCGATCCTGGCCCGGCACGGATTCGGCAAGCCCTGACGCATGGATCTGGACTGGAGTGCATTGGGATTGTCGCTGAAGGTGGCCGGCTGGGCCACCGCGGCCAACCTGATGCTGGGCGTGGCGCTGGGCGCGCTGCTGGCGCGTCGGCGCTTTCCCGGCCGTGAGCTGCTGGATTCGCTGTTGACCCTGCCGATGGTGCTGCCACCAACGGTGCTGGGGTACTACCTGCTGGTGCTGATCGGTCGCCACGGCCCGATCGGCGCGTGGCTGCAGTCGTGGTTCGGCATCAACCTGGTGTTTACCTGGCAGGCCGCGGTGATCGCGGCGGCGGTGGCTTCGCTGCCGCTGGTGTTCAAGCCGGCACGCGCGGCGTTCGAGGAAGTGGACGGACAGCTGGAGCAGGCCGCGCGGACGCTGGGTGTGTCCGAAGCGGCGGTGTTCTTCCGCGTCACGCTGCCGCTGGCCTGGCGCGGCATTCTTGCCGGCCTGTTGCTGGCGTTTGCACGCGCGATGGGTGAATTCGGCGCGACGTTGATGGTGGCCGGCAGCATTCCGGGCCGGACGCAGACGTTGTCGATCGCCATCTACGAGGCGGTGCAGGCCGGTCAGGACGGCAAGGCCAATGCGCTGGTGATCCTGACCTCGGTGGTCTGCATCGTGATCCTGTTGCTGGCTGCGCGGTTGGTGGGCGGACGTCGCCGGGAGCTGCGTGATGTGGCTTGACCTGCAGGTGCAGCGTCGCCTGCAGGCGGCCGGCCAGGATTTCGTGTTGGACGTATCGCTGCAGTGCACGCAGCGGCAGGTGGTGCTGTTCGGACCCTCCGGCGCCGGCAAGAGCCTGACCCTGAAGGCGGTGGCCGGGCTGCTGCGGCCGGGCCAGGGCCATGTGCGCCTGCAGGGGCAGACCCTGTTCGACGCGGCCACCGCTGTGGATCTGCCGCCGCAGCGCCGCCGGCTGGGCTACGTGTTCCAGGATTACGCGTTGTTCCCGCACCTGAGCGTGCGCCAGAACGTGGCGTTCGGGCTGCAGGAGGGGTGGTTGAATCCGCGGATCGGCCAGCGCTTCGACGCGGTGGAACAATGGTTGCACGCCTTCCGCATCGACGCGGTGGGCGATCTGCTGCCATCACAGATTTCCGGCGGACAGCGCCAGCGTACCGCGCTGGCGCGCGCGCTGGTGACACAGCCGCAGGCGCTGCTGCTGGATGAACCGTTTTCCGCGCTGGACCACGACCTGCGCCAGCACCTGCGCCAGGAGCTGGAGACCGTGCTGGACAGGACCGGCATTCCGCTGCTGTTGATCAGCCATGACCCGCAGGATGTGGCCATGTTCGGCCAGCAGGTGGCGCGCGTGGTGGACGGCCGCATTGTCGACGGTTGACGTGCACCTGTAGAGCCGAGCCCATGCTCGGCTGCTCTGCGCGACAACGCCAACAGCAGCCGAGCGTGGGCTCGGCTCTACAGGATCAACGGATCAGTACAATTCACAGTGCGTGCGGCCTTCATTGCGCAGCGTGTCCCAGTGGCCTTCGCCACCGATGGCATCGATGGCCTCGCGCACCGCGCTTTCCAGGTGGCGCTTGTTGCCGCACAGGTACAGATGCCCACCGCGGGCCAGCACATCGCGCACTTCATCGCCGCGCTGCTGCAGCACATGCTGCACATAGATCTTTTCGGCGCCATCGCGCGAGAACGCGGTATGCAGGCCGGCCAGCACGCCACGCGTGCGCCAGTCCAGCAGCTGGTCACGGTACAGGTAGTCGTGCTGGCGGTGCTTCTCGCCAAACACCAGGTGCACCTCGCGTTCGCAGCCGTTGGCCTGCAGCTCCTGCATCAGGCCCATCAGCGGTGCGATGCCGGTGCCGGTACCGACCAGCAGCAGCGGTGCCTCGCCGGTATCGGACAGGTGGAAGCCGGGGTTGGAGCGGCAGTACACACGGGCATGGTCGCCTCCATGCAGCAGGCTGCCGGTGGCAGTGCCGAAGCGTTCGCGGCCGCGCAGGGTGTAGCGCACTTCGCGCAGGCACAGGCTCAGCTGGTCGTCGCACGGGTGCGAGGCGATCGAATAGGCACGTGGCAGCCGCGGTGACAGCAGTTCGCGCAGCCGGGCAAGCGGCACGCTGTCCGGCGTGGCGTGGTCCTGCAGCACGTCCAGCAGGTCCAGGCCCTGCAGGTAGGCGTCCAGCTCGCGCTTCTGGCTGACCTTCAGCAGGCCCGTCAGTGCCTCACTACCGCCCAGCCGTGCCAGTTCGCGCAGCACACCCTTGCTCAGCAGGCGCAGCTCGCGGTCATGCAGGGCGGCCACGGCGGTGGTGTCGCCGTACCAGGTGGCCAATGCCTGCAGCAGGGCAGGATCGTTCTCGGGTACTACGTGCAGGGTGTCGCCCGCGCGATAGGCCATGCCACTGCCGGCAATGTCCAGTTGCAGGTGCCACGCGGCGGGGTCGCTGCTGTTCAAGCGGCGTCGTTCGAGGATGCGCGCGGCAAAGGCGTTGTCTTCGCCATAGGCGGTGACCTGCAGGTGCAGGTCCTGGCCAGCGCTGAGGTCACCCTCCAGCACCTGGCCCAGCACCGGCTGCCATTGCTGGAAGAACTGCTCGTAGCCCAGATCGGCGTCCACCCGATGCAGCAGCGGCTGGGCCTGGCGCTCGCTCAATGCAGCATCCAGCGCCTTGGTGAAGCCGCAGAAGCTGGGGTAGCCGGTGTCACCAAGGCCGAACACCGCATAGCGCAGGCCGCGCAGCGTCGGGGTCTGGCGCAGTGTTTCGAAGAACTGCTCGCCATTGGCCGGCGGTTCGCCATCGCCGAACGAGCTGGAGATTGCCAGCAGCACATCGCCGTGGCCGAGACTGGCCACATCGATGTCGTTGAACGGGAGTACCTGCGGCCCGTGCAGCTGCAGGCCCGCGCCCAGGCGCTGGGCCAGGGCGCGGGCGTTGCCCGACTCGGACGCAAAACCCACCAGCAGGCGGCTGAAGGGCGTACTGGTCGGGAGAGCGTTCACGCGGCCTCGTAGAAGTCGTCGAACTTTTCCTTGCTGAACTCGACCAGGTCGTAGTTCTGCATCAGGTCGTTCACCACGCGGCGGATGCTGATGTACGAGGTGATGTTGCCGTCGGCGTCGAACAGCGGCTGCACGGTGGTGTCGACCACGTAGAGCACGCCGCCTTTGCCAAGGTTGGGCACGATGCCGGTCCAGGTCTTGCCGGCCTTGATGGTGTCCCACATGTCCTTGTAGACGGCCTTGGGCACGTCCGGGTGGCGCACGATGCTGTGCGGCTGGCCGATCAGTTCCTCGCGGGCGAAGCCGGTGAGCGTGCAGAACAGGTCATTGGCGTAGGTGATGTTGCCCTGCAGGTCGGTGGTGGAGATCACCATGACGTTCTGCATGGCGTTCAGCAGCTGGGCGTTGTCGGGGGTGTAGCTCATCGCAGGGTCCTTGTGGATGCCGGCAGTGCCGGCGTGTTCGGGTCCTGCATAGAAATACGCCCGCGCGGCGGCGGGCGGTTTGACATTGGTCAAGCGCGTCGCTCGATGGCCTGCGACCGGGTGTCGCAGGAAGAATCTCTGTAGAGCCGAGCCCATGCTCGGCTCACGGGGCAAACGGGATTGCCGGCAGCCGGGCGCGGGCTCGGCTCTACATGAGAGACACGGGCAGGAGGCGGGCGCCTGTCATGTGTACTGAGCTCATGACGCCTTGTCACAAAGAAATCGCCATGGCTTCACGGTTGATTGATCGCATGGAGGGCTATTGTCGTCCTGAGCCTCTCGCTGACGTCCCCCACGTCCTGCGTCGACTTCCTTCCCAGCACCAGCGCCCGTCCGGGCGCCGCTGGCGTCTGTCTGCCTGAAGCATCCGAGATCATCCCCATGGCCCGCGCCGCCCAGTCCGCTTCACCCGTTGCGATCTCTCCGCTCACGCCCGTGCCGATCGGCACTCGCCGCGGCCACTCGCAACCGTTGGATCTCCCAGAACTGGTGCAGCGCGTGCTGTTCGTCGCCACCGAGATGGCCGACTTCATCAAGGCCGGCGGACTGGGCGATGTGGCCGCGGCGTTGCCGCGTGCGGTGCGCGGTGCATGTGATTCGCGCGTGCTGCTGCCCGGCTACCCCGAGGTTCTGCAGCGCCTGCCACAGCTGCGACCGGTGGGGCGGGTCAGCGCCCGAGCCGGGTTGCCCGCGTGCACGATCGGCATGGCGGTGCAGGCCGACGGCCTTCCTATCTACGTGCTGCTGTCGCCTGGGCTGTACGAGCGCGAGGGCTCGCCCTACGTGGATGGGCAGGGACAGGAGTGGAAAGACAACGCGGTCCGCTTCGCCACGCTTTCGCATGCGGCTGCGGAGATTGCGGCCGGGCGCGCCGGGCTGGACTGGACGCCGCAGCTGCTGCACCTGAATGACTGGCCGGTGGCCATGGCTGCCGCCTACGTACGCTGGGACCGGACAGCCGTGCCGACCCTGCTGACCATCCACAACCTGGCCTATCAGGGGCTGTTTCCCTACGCGCTTGCGCCGGTGCTGGGCGTGCCGGCCGAACACCTGGATGAACTGCACTTCCACGGGCAGATGTCGTTCCTGCAGGGCGGCATCACCAATGCCACGCGGCTGAACACGGTCAGCCTGCGCTACGCGCAGCAGATCACCGCCCCGGATGACGGCTGCGGGCTGCATGACCTGTTGGCGCGCCGGGCGGCCGGCGGACACCTGAGTGGCATCGTCAACGGCATCGACGCCAGCTGGGATCCACGCCGCGACATCCACCTCAAGGCCCATTTCGGCATCGGCGAATGGACCGGGCGCGCCACCAACGCGCATGCGGTGCGCAAGGCGTTCGGGCTGGCGCCGTCGACCGGCCCGCTGTTCGCGGTGGTCTCCCGCTTGGTGCACCAGAAAGGCCTGGACATCACCTGCGATGTGGCACCGCAGATCGTGGCGGCCGGCGGCCAGCTGGTCATCATCGGCGGCGGCGAGCCGCAGGTGGAAGCGCAGGTGCAGGCGCTGGCCCGGCGCTACCCCGGACGGGTGGGCGCATTCATCGGCTTCGAAGAGGCGCTGGCCCGCCAGATGTTTGCCGGCGCCGACTTCCTGCTGATGCCTTCACGCTTCGAACCCTGCGGGCTGAGCCAGATGTACGCGCAGCGCTTCGGCTGCCTGCCCATCGCACACGCGACCGGCGGGCTGGTGGATACCGTCGAGGATGGCGTGACCGGATTCCTGTTCCACGGCGCCAATGCCGATGGCCTGCGCCGCTGCGTGGAACGGGCGATGCGCACCTTCCGCCTGCCCGGCCTGCTGCAGGCCATGCGCCGCGCCGCCATGCTGCGGCCGGGTGGCTGGGATGCGGCCGGTCGCGCGTATCTGGCCCTGTACCAGCAGACCTGCCAGGTGGCCGCATGAGCCACGACAGCCTGCATCTGGCCGCCCTGGAGGATGAAGCGATCACGGAGACGGGATTGGATCAGCGTATCGCCCCGGCGCTGCAGGACCTCGTCCACGCGCGCCCGGCCGATGCATTCGCCTGGCTGGGCCCGCATCGCCAGCCAGAAGGCGGACGCCAGCTGCGCGTGCTGGTGCCGCATGCGCAGCGCGTCGAGGTGATTGCAGACGATGGGCGGCGCTGGAACCTGTCCCCTGGCCCGTTGCCCGGCCTGTTCGAGGGCGCGGCCGGTGACGCGGCGATACCGCTGCTTGCCCTGCATTTCGAACAGGGCGTGGAGCAGGTGCACGATGCCTATGCGTTCGGTCCACTGTTGGACGAAGCCCTGCTGCAGCGGTTCCATGCCGGTGATGCCGATGCGGCGCGGCAGCTGGGTGCGGTGCCGATGCAGGTGCAGGGCATTGCGGGCGTGCGCTTCGCGGTGTGGGCGCCCAATGCCCAGCGGGTCGCCGTGGTTGGCGATTTCAACGGGTGGGACGGCCGACGCCATCCGATGCGGCTGCGTCACACCGCCGGCGTGTGGGAGCTGTTCCTGCCGGGCGTGCAGGCCGGTGCCCGCTACAAATTCCGCATCGTCGGCGCCGACGGCCGGGTGATGCCCGACAAGTTCGATCCGATGGCGCGCTGGGCCGAGCTGCCACCGGCGACCGCATCGCGGGTGCCTTCGGCTGGGCAAATGGAGTGGCACGATGATGCTTGGTTGGCGGCCCGCCGCCTGGCCGGAACCTGCGCACCGCTGTCGATCTACGAAGTGCATGCGGGTTCCTGGCAGCGCAGCGACGATGGTGCGCCGCTGGACTGGGATGCCCTGGCCGACCGGTTGATTCCGTACGTGGCCGGTCTTGGCTTCACCCATATCGAGCTGTTGCCGGTGAGCGAGCATCCCTTCGGCGGTTCCTGGGGCTATCAGCCGCTGGGGATCTACGCGCCGACGGCACGCCATGGCACGCCACAGGCCTTCGCACGCTTCGTGGACCGCTGTCACCAGGCCGGCGTGGGAGTGATCGTGGACTGGGTGAGCGCGCACTTCCCCAACGATGCGCATGGCCTGGCCGGGTTCGATGGCACAGCGCTGTACGAGCATGCCGACCCGCGCGAAGGGGTGCACGCCGACTGGGACACGCTGATCTACAACTACGGCCGCAACGAAGTGGCCGCCTACCTGATCGGCAGTGCGTTGGAGTGGGTGGAGCGCTTCCATGTCGACGGTCTGCGCGTGGACGCCGTAGCGTCGATGCTGTACCGGGATTACAGCCGTGCCGAGGGGGAGTGGGTACCCAACGAGCAGGGCGGGCGCGAGAACCTGCAGGCGGTCGCTTTCCTGCGGCGGATGAACCAGACGCTGCGGGAGCGCTTCCCGGACGTGCTGGTGATCGCCGAGGAATCCACCGCGTGGCCGGGGGTGACAGCGCCGGTGGAGGAGGGCGGGCTTGGCTTCACCCACAAGTGGAACATGGGCTGGATGCACGACACCCTGCAGTACCTGGGGCGCGATCCGGTCCATCGTTCGCATCACCACAGCCAGATCAGCTTCGGCCTGGTCTACGCCTTCTCCGAACGGTTCGTGCTGCCGCTGTCCCACGACGAGGTGGTGCATGGCAAGGGCGCGCTGCTGGCCAAGATGGCGGGCGAGCCGGCACAGCGGCTGGCCCAGCTGCGCGCGTATTACGGCTTCATGTGGGCGCACCCGGGCAGCAAACTGCTGTTCATGGGCGGCGAGTTCGGCCAGGGCCATGAGTGGTCGCACGATGCGGCACTGGACTGGGCACGGGCGGCCAGCAACGAGGGCCAGGGCCTGTCGCGCCTGGTGGGCGACCTCAATAACGTGCTCCGCGCCGAACCGGCGTTGCATCGCGACGAACGCGACGAACGCGGCTTCGACTGGAGCGTGGCGGACGACAGTCGCAACAGCGTCTACGCCTTCATCCGCCGGGATCCTGCCGGCAGCGGCCGCACCCTGCTGGTGGTGAGCAACTTCACTCCGGTGCGTCGCGACGGCTACCGGGTCGGGGTGCCGCAACCGGGGCGCTGGAGCGAACGGCTCAACACCGACAGCGCGTATTACGGTGGCGGCAATGCGGGAAACCTCGGCGCAGTGCATACCGAGCCGAGGCCGATGCACGGCCACGCGCAGTCGCTGCGGCTCACGCTGCCGCCGCTGTCCACGCTGTACCTGCAGGTTGATGCATGACCACAGTTGCCCCGCGCCTGGGCGCTTGGCCGGTGGCCGGTGACGGGGTGGAGTTCCGCGTGTGGGCACCGGACGCAAGAACGATGGCGCTGTGCCTGCAAGGCACCCAGCGGCCGATGCAGCGCGACCCGGACGGCTGCCACTGGCTGCGAATACCGGCATCGCATGGCGACCGCTACCGGTTCCGCCTGCCTTCTGGCCAGGACGTGCCCGACCCGGCCTCGCGCTGGCAGCCGGACGGCATCGACGGCGACAGCGCGGTGGTGCTGGATACGGAGGCAGCGCGGCCTGCCTGGCAGGGGCATGCCTGGCAGGACCTGGTGATCTATGAGGTGCATATCGAGGCCGGGGGCGGCTTCGCGGCGTTGACCGCGCAACTGCCGATGCTGGCCGCGCTGGGCATCACCGCCATTGAACTGATGCCGGTCGCGCAGTTTCCCGGCCAGCGCAACTGGGGCTACGACGGCGTGTTCCCGTATGCGCCGGCCCATGCCTATGGCGGGCCGGCAGCGCTGAGGGCCTTCATCGAAGCGGCGCACGATGCAGGGCTGTCGGTGCTGCTGGATGTGGTCTACAACCACTTCGGACCACAGGGCAACCACCTGCGCGACTACGCGCGCGGGTTCTTCCGTGACGACCGCAGCACGCCGTGGGGCGAGGCCATCGACTTCTGCCAGCCCTGGGTGCGGCGCTTTTTCATCGACAACGCGCTGATGTGGTTGCGCGACTACGGCTTCGATGGCCTGCGCCTGGACGCGGTGCACGCCATTGACGATGACCGTTTCCTGCAGCAGCTGGCCGATGAGGTACGTGCGGTGGCCCCGCACGCGCACCTGGTGCTGGAGAACGAGCGCAACCAGGCGCGGTGGCTGCGCGGCGCCTACCAGGGGCAGTGGAACGATGACTTCCACAATGCGCTGCACGTGATGCTGACCGGCGAGCAGGAAGGCTATTACGCGGCCTATGCCGGTCGCGCCGAAGCACTGCTGGCGCGCTGCCTGGCCGAGGGATTCGCGTGGCAGGGTGAACCGGACCTGCGCGGCAATCCCCGCGGCGAACCCAGCGCCGACCTGTCGCCCGCGCGTTTTGTGGTATTCGCGCAGAACCATGACCAGGTGGGCAACCGCGCTTTCGGCGAGCGCCTGTCGATGCTGACCGATCCTGCGCCGCTGCGCGCGGCGCTGGCGCTGACCCTGCTGACGCCGATGATCCCGCTGCTGTTCATGGGCGAGCCGTGGCAGGCGCAATCGCCGTTCCTGTTCTTCACCGACTACGGGCCGCCGCTGGACGAGGCGGTGCGCGAAGGGCGTCGCCGTGAGTTCGCTGGTTTCAGCGCCTTTGCCGACGCCGCCGCGCGCGCGCGTATTCCGGACCCGAACGATGCGGCGACCCTGCAGGCGTCGTACACGCCGCCGCCCGGCGATGATCCCTGGTCGCAGCACTGGCTGCGCTGCACGGGTGAGTTCCTCGGCCTGCGCAGGCGCTATCTGCAGCCGGGCCTGCTGCAGGCGCGGTCGCTGGGCGCGCGCGTGCTGGGCCAAGGCGCGGTGCAGGCGGGCTGGCAGTTGCCATCGGGCCAATGGTGGATCGCGATCAACGTGGGCCCTGTGCCGGTGGCGCATGCGGTGCCGGCCGGCGAGTGCGTCGTGGGGCCGGACGCTGCCGGGATGCTGCCGGCAGGCGGCGGCGTGCTGGCCTGCTGGGTCGCCGCATGAATACGGATGCAGCGGTGCGGGAGACGGCCCGCCGTGCGGGCCTGCTGGTCCGCTGGACCGACGTGGCCGGTGCCGCGCGCGAGGTCGCGCCGGACGTGCTGCGCGCCGTGCTGGAGGGGCTGCAGTGCGAGGCGGTGCCCGAGCACGCTGGCCTGCGCACGGCCTGCTGCGGACAGCTGCTGGTGATGCCGGAGGCAGCCGGCGCAGCGTGCTGGGTGGATGCGCAGGGCGCAGCGTTGCCCGCTCGTGCCGATGCGCAGGGCCGCTGGCGCGTGCCGGACCAGCCGGGTTACTGGCAGTGGCGCCGGGGCGACCAGCAACAGGCGGTTGCGGTGGCGCCACAGCGTGCCTGGTGGCCGCGGGGCACGCTGCGCGGCTGGGGCCTGTCGGCGCAGGTCTACAGCCTGCGCGCACCCGGTGATGCCGGCATCGGTGACAGTGCCGGCTGTGCACGATGGAGCGAGCTGCTGCACCGACACGGCGGCGACGCACTGGCGTTGAGCCCGCTGCACGCGGGCATGCCACCGGGCCCAGGCTACAGCCCCTATTCGCCCAGCGACCGGCGCTGGCTCGACTCGCTGCAGGTCTCCCTGCCGCAGGTATTGCCCGATGCCGCCAACAGCGTGCTGGGCGGGGACGAGGCGCTGGCGGCGGCGGTGGAAGCGGGGACTGCCGCACGTCGCATCGACTGGCCGCACTCGGCGGCAGTGAAGTGGCGCTGGATACGGCAGGTTCGCCAATGGGTTGCAGCGCAGGCACCGTCGCAGCACGCGCAGATCGAAACCTGGCGTGCCATGCAGGGCGATCCGCTGCGGCACTATTGCCAGCATGCCGCCGACCGGTTCACCGGCAGCGCGGACGACCATGCGTTTGCGCAGTGGTTGGCACAGCAGGGCTGGGCGCAGGTACACGCCACGCTGCGCGACGAGGGCGCTTCGATCGGGTTGATTGCCGACCTGGCCGTGGGCTGCGCGCCGCAGGGCGTGGAGGCACGCACCGGGGGTGCTGATCTGCTGCAGGGACTTGAGCTGGGGGCGCCGCCGGACGCGTTCAATCCGCTCGGCCAGGCCTGGGGCATCACCAGCTGGTCACCGATGGCGTTGCAGCGCGAGGGCTTCGCACCCTACCTTCGCGTGCTGCGCGCCGTGATGGCCGGCCGCGGCGGGCTTCGCATCGATCACATCCTGGGCCTGCTGCGGCTGTGGGTGTTGCCCCGTGGCGCGGACGCCGGGCAGGGCGTGTACCTGCGCTATCCGTTCGATGATCTGATCAACCTGCTGGTGCTGGAGTCCTGGCGGCATCGCTGCGTGCTGATCGGCGAAGACCTGGGCGTGGTTCCGCCGGGCATGCGCCAGCGGCTGGCAGCCCGGGGCATTCTGGGCATCGAGGTGCTGCCGTTTGCCCGCAACGGCGCGCGCTTCCTGCCGGCGCCGCAGTGGCGCCGCGATGCAGTGGCCATGCCCTCCACCCATGACCTGCCACCGCTGGCCGGTTGGCTGCGCGGGCGTGACCTGCGCTGGCGCGCACGCCTGGGTGAGCTGGCGGATCTGCCAGCGGCACTGCGCGCGCGCGCCAGCGACGCGCAGGCACTGTCTGCGGTGGTTGGCGGCGAGGGCGCGCCGCTGGACGCCAGGGCGTTGTCTCTGGTCGCCCACGCGGCGTCCCGGCTGGCGTTGCTGCCGCTGGAAGACGCGCTGGGCGGTCGCGCACAGGTGAACCTGCCAGGCACCGTCGGCGGCCATCCCAACTGGCGCCGCCGCCTGCCGCCGACGTGGGATGCTGACGCGGCCGATGCGCGCGTGGCGCGCCTGAGTGCCACGCGCCGCAGGGCCGGGCAATGACGGGGTTGCGTGCCACCGCGCGCCTGCAGCTGCACGCAGGCTTCGACCTCGGGGCGGCTGCCGCGCAGGTGCCGTACTACGCCGCGCTGGGCGTCAGCCACCTTTACCTGTCACCGATCGCTGCGGCGGTGCCCGGGTCGACGCATGGCTACGATGGCATCGACCCGGCTCGCATCAATCCGGAACTGGGCGGTGAAGCGGGCTTCCGGCAGCTGGCGGAAGTGACGCGCGCGCACGGCATGGGCCTGATCCTGGACATCGTGCCCAACCATCTGGCGGCGTCCCCGCACAGCCAGTGGTGGAGCGATGTGCTGATGCACGGGCCTCGAAGCCCGCACGCAGCATGGTTTGACATCGACTGGGAGGCGCCGGGCTGCGAGGGCCGGCTCTGGCTGCCGGTACTGGACCGGCCGTTGCACGACGCGGTACGCGACGGCGTGGTGCGCGTGGTGGTGGACAACGCGCGGCCCGTGCTGCGCCACCATGGCCTGGCATTGCCGTTGTCGCCGCGCAGCCATCCGCTGGAACCCGCGCAGTGGCCGGCGTGGGCCGAACGCTGCAACCGCAGCGTTGAACGGTTGCACACGCTGCTGCAGCGGCAGCACTACCGTCTGGCCTGGTGGCGCACGGCCGGCGATCAGGTCAACTACCGGCGCTTTTTCGATATCAACGAACTGGCCGCGCTGCGGGTGGAGCGCGAGGATGTGTTCGAGGCAGTGCATGCGCTGCCGCTGCGGCTGGTACGCGAGGGATGGGTGGACGGCCTGCGCATCGACCACGTGGATGGCCTGTCCTGCCCGGGCGCGTACCTGCAGCGCCTGCGTGAATCGCTCGACGCCGCCTGCGCGGCCGGCGGTCGTGACCCGCAGACCGTCAGCCTGCATGTGGAGAAGATACTGGCCGAGGGCGAGCAGCTGCCCGACGGCTGGGCCTGCGACGGCACCACCGGCTATGACTTCATGGACCAGGCCGGTGCCTGGTTGCACGATCCGGCGGCTGCACCCGCGCTCTCGCGCACGTGGCAGGCGCTGGGCGGTGACCCGCGCAGCTTCGACCGGATCCAGCAGGACGCCCGCGCCATGTTGCTGCGCCAGGGCCTTCATGCCGACTTCCAGCGGCTGCTGCGCAGCGCGCAGCAGGTCCTGCAGCCGCGGATGGCCGAAGCCGATATCGGAGTGGCTGCGCTGGCCCGCGCATTGGCTTCCGTGCTGGGGCATTACCGCACCTACCGGCCCTATTCGCTGCAGGGGGCGGGTGAACGAAAGGCGCTGGCGGACGCTTCCGCCGCAGCGCGCCAGGCACTGGACGGTGCCGCACGCGCGGCGCTGGACCTGTTGCTGGCAGCGCTTGCCGGCGAGGCGCAGGCCGAGCGCGTGCTGCGTGCGCGTTTCGGTCAACTGGCCGCGCCGTTGAATGCCAAGTCGGTGGAAGACACCGGCTTCTATCGCTATTTCAGGCTGCTCTCGCGCAACGACGTCGGCAGTGATCCGCAGCGGCTGGGCATGGAGGGGCGCGCGCTGCTGGAACACGCCGCCGCGCGCTTGCGTCGCCATCCCAGGGCGTTGCTTGCGCTTGCGACCCACGATCACAAGCGCGGCGCCGACAGCCGGGCAAGGCTGGCGGTTCTCAGTACCTGCACGTTCGAATGGCGGGACGCTGTGCGGCGCTGGAACCGGATGTTGACCCGCGCCGGCGCGCCGATGCCATTGCCGGGTGCCGAGGCCTACGCACTGTGGCAGGCGCTCGTGGCCGCATGGCCGATGCACGGTGCCCCTGGCGCCGACTTCGCCTCGAGGATGGTGCAATGGCTGACCAAGGCATTGCGCGAGGGCAAGCGGGTCAGCAGCTGGTCAGACCCGGATGTGGCCGTGGAGGAGGCCGCCGCGCAGTGGCTGCACGCGCTGCTGGACGCAGCGCCCTTGCAGCCGGTGCGCGAGGCGCTGGCGACGTTCGTGGCGCGCATCGCGCCGGCCGGCGCCTGCAACGGCCTGGCGCAGCTGTGCCTGCAGCACTGCCTGCCCGGCGTGCCCGACCTCTACCAGGGCGGCGAAGGCTGGGACCTGAGCCTGGTGGACCCGGACAACCGGCGTGCCGTGGACTATCCAGCGCGGCAGGCGTGGCTGCGCGATACGCGCGGGTGGCCCGCGCTGCTGGAAGACTGGCGGGACGGTGGCATCAAGGCATTCCTGCTGCGGCAATTGCTGGAGTGCCGCCGCAGGCACCCGCACCTGTTCCTGCATGGCCAGTTGCAGCCGCTGTCCGCGCCTGCGCGCTCGCCGTGGCTGGCGTTCACGCGCAGGCATCAGGCGCAGGTGCTGCTGGTGATCGTGCGGCGGGGTTCGCCCGCCGCCGTGCCTGGGCCCAGCCTGCACGCCGCGCACGACGTCGGCACCGGCGTAGCACTGCACGGTGTGCCGACAGGCCCCATGCGCAACCTCCTGGACGGGCGCATCGAACATTTCAACGCAACCGCGGACGTGGGCAGGCTTCTGGCTGGCAGCCCGCTGGCGATATGGATCAACGAGGAGACAGGTAGGGATGGACAGCAGGGAACGACGGCAGCGGATTGAGGCATTGGCCCACCAGATCTGGGAAGCGGAGGGGCGCCCGGACGATCAGCAGCAGCGGCACTGGCACATGGCCGAGCGCCTGGTGGAGGCCGAGATTGCCGCGGCGCGCGGCGAGGAGGGCACCGATGGCCAGCCGTAAGTGGACGCAGACCTCGCGCGTGCGCGAAGGCCGGCCGTTCCCGCTGGGCGCGACGTGGGACGGGCTGGGCGTGAACTTTGCGCTGTACTCGCGGCATGCCACCCGGGTGGAGCTGTGCCTGTTCGATGCGCGCAACCGTGAAGTCGAGCGCATCGTCCTGCCTGAGTACACCAACGAGATCTGGCACGGCTACCTGCCGGACGTGCGGCCCGGGCAACGTTATGGCTATCGGGTGCATGGCCCGTATGCGCCGGAGGAGGGGCATCGCTTCAATCCCAACAAACTGTTGCTGGACCCCTACGCCAAGCAGATCGTCGGCGAGCTGAAGTGGGCGCCGCACCTGTTCGGCTACACCCTGGGCCACCGCGATGGCGATCTCAGTTTCGACCGCCGCGACAGCGCCAGCTACATGCCACGCTGCGCGGTGATCGATCCGGCCTTCAGCTGGGGTGTCGAACGTGCACCCGCAACGCCCTGGGACCGGACCGTGATCTACGAAGCGCACGTGCGCGGACTGACCATGCAGCACCCCGATGTTCCGCAGGCCGAGCGCGGCACCTTCTCTGCCCTGCGCCACGACGCGGTGGTCGACCACCTCAGCCATCTGGGGGTGACCGCCATCGAGCTGCTGCCGGTGCATGCCTACGTGGATGACCAGCAGCTGCTCGAACGCGGGCTGCGCAACTACTGGGGGTACAACACCATCGGCTTCTTCGCGCCGCAGCCACGCTACCTCTCGCTGGGCACCGTGGCCGAGTTCAAGCAGATGGTCGCGCGGCTGCACAGTGCCGGCATCGAAGTGATCCTGGACGTGGTCTACAACCACACCGCCGAAGGCAATGAGCTGGGCCCTACGCTGTCCTTCAAGGGCATCGACAATGCCAGCTACTACCGCCTGGCCGATGATCGCCGCTATTACATCAACGATACCGGCACCGGCAACACGTTCGACCTGACCAATGCCGGCGCGCTGCGCATGGTGATGGACTCGCTGCGCTACTGGGTGACCGAGATGCGGGTGGATGGGTTCCGTTTCGACCTGGCCACCATCCTTGGCCGCGAGCGGCATGGCTTCGATGCCTCGGGCAGTTTCCTTGATGCGGTACGCCAGGACCCGGTCCTGAGCCAGGTGAAGCTGATTGCCGAGCCATGGGACATCGGCCCGGGCGGCTATCAACTGGGCCAGTTCCCGCCGGGCTGGGCGGAATGGAACGACCGCTTCCGCGATACGGTGCGCGCGCTCTGGCGCGGCGATGGCGGCCAGTTGCCGGAATTCGCCACGCGCTTCACCGGCTCGGCCGACCTGTTCGAACATCATGGCAGGCGGCCCTCGGCCAGCATCAACCTGGTGACGGCGCACGATGGGTTCACCCTGCACGATCTGGTGAGCTACAACGATCGCCACAACGAGGCCAACGGCGAAGACAACCGCGATGGCCACTCGCACAACCTCTCCAGCAACCACGGTGTGGAGGGCGACACCGATGATGCGGCGATCCTCTCGTTGCGTGCGCGGCAGATGCGCAACCTGCTGGCCACGCTGCTGCTCGCGCAGGGCACGCCGATGCTGCTGGCCGGCGATGAGTTCGGCCATTCGCAGCAGGGCAACAACAACGCCTACTGCCAGGACAACCCGCTGAGCTGGATCGACTGGGAGCGTGCGGCATCGCCGGCTGCACAGGCGCAGGTGGGGTTCGTACGCCGGGCGCTGTCGCTGCGCCGACGCTATGGCCTGCTGCGCAGGAACCGGTTCCTGCGCGGCGAATACGATGAAGCGCTGGGCCTGCGCGATATCGACTGGCGGCATCCTGACGGCCGCAGCATGGAGGAAGCGGACTGGCATGACGCAGGGCTGCGTGCGCTGCTGATCGTGCTGGACGGCCGCAGCCCGGACAGCGGCCTGCGCGAGCCCGGGCGGCATGTCAGCCTGGCCTTGCTGTTGAACGCCGGGGACCAGCCGCAGCGGTTCAGTGTGTCGGATGAAGCCTTGTCGTTCCGGCGCGTACTCCTGCAGACCGACGAAACGCCGTTGGAGCCGGATGAGGCAGGTGCCTGGACCCTGCCGCCGCGCAGCCTGTGCCTGCTGGCGGCAAGCAGCAGCGCGTGATTGCACTGCTGCGCCACTACGGACCGCCGGGCATTGCCCGGCGGTCCGGTAGCTACCCCATCAGATAGCGCAACACACCCGCAGAGACCACGCCGATCAGCACCGTCGGCAGCATCGACAGCCGCGTGGCGGCCAGCAGGGTGATCGCCAGCGCGGCCAGGTCGGCGGGCTTGTCGGCGACGAAATCCGGAGCGATCACCGAGATCAGCACGCAGCCCGGGGCGGCTTCCATCACCGTCACCGCGCGCTTGCCCAGCGTGCGGTTGCGCAGGGCGAGGAAGCCGACGATGCGGGTCAGGTAGGTGGCGGCGGCCATCAGCACGATGGTCAGCACCGAGGACCAGTGGATCAGGCCGTTGAAGATCATGCTGCGTCCTCCGCCAGCAGCCAGGCGGCGGCCAGGCCGGCCAATGCGCCGCTGGCCACGTACCACGCACCCGGGATCAGCAGATAGGTGGCGGCGGCCACGACCAGGCTGACCAGCCACGGGCGCGCGGCCTTCATGCCCTGCCACATGCCGCGCAGCAGCACCAGGAACACGGCGGGGAAGGCCATGTCGAAGCCGTAGGCGTGGATGTCGCCCAGCAGCGGCCCGACGATCGCACCCAGCGCGGTGCAGGCCACCCAGACGGTGTAGAGGCCCGCGGAGACGCCCAGGTAATAGGCCAGGCTGAAGCCGAGCGCACGGCGGCGCGCATCGGCCACGCCCATCGCCCAGCTTTCGTCACACATGAAGAACAACGCCGGCAGCACCCGGCGGCGCGGCAGGTGCTGCAGCAGTGGGGCCAGGCTGGCGCCCATCAGCAGATGGCGGCTGTTGACCAGTGCGGTGATCGCCACGATCAGTGCGATGTGCGGTGGCGAGGTCCACAGTTCGACGGCGGCGAACTCCGAGCCGCCAGCGAAGTTGAGGCCCGTCATCAGTGGCACTTCCAGTGCGCTCAGGCCTTTCTGGGCGGCCTGCGCGCCGAGCACCAGGGCGAAGGGAATGAAACCGATCATCACCGGCACGGCGGCGCGCAGGCCGCGCAGGAATTCGGCACGCGGCGCGGTATCGCAGGTGTCGGGCAGGGGGAGGGTGGTACGGGCGTCCATGGAACGGCACAACGAGGTGGGGGGTGGCCCATGCTAGCGGTCCGATCGCGAAATCGGGTTGCGTTGATGCCACTGGATTCTGGATGATTGATATTTCATGCGGCCAAAAGTGACAAGGGCGAAATCCCATGCAGTATCAGCTCGACAACCTCGATCGGCGTATCCTCGACGCCCTGCAGCGCGACGGCCGCCTGCAGAACCTGGAGCTTGCCCGGCTGGTCGGGCTGTCGCCGTCGGCCTGCCTGCGTCGGGTGCGGCTGCTGGAGGAAGGCGGCTACATCGACCGCTACGTGGCCTTGTTGAACGAGGCCAAGGTGGGCCGTGGCTTCACGGTATTCGTCCGCGTGTGGCTGCGCGGGCAGGACGAGGACACAACCAATCACTTCATCAACAGCATCAAGTCTTTCCCGGAAGTGCTTGAATGCCATCTGATGGCCGGTGACTGCGATTTCCTGCTGCGGGTGGCGGTGGCCGACCTTGATGCCTACCGGCAGTTCCAGATGCAGCACCTGAACCGGATCGCCGGGGTGCAGAACACCAAGACCGAGATTCCGATGCAGCGGATCAAGCAGACGACCCAGCTGCCGCTGTGAAGGGCGGGGGTTTGCGGCCGGGTTGCACCCGGCGCCCGCGGGTAGTGCCGGCCGCTGGCCGGCAACCCCAGAAGCAACAGCCGAAGCAACAGCGTGCATTCCGTTGGATGGCGGGGTGGGTCCGGTTGCAGGGGACGCCGTAAACCCTTCCATGGGGGCTTGGCCGCGGCATCCATGCCGCGGACACCCCTGCAACCAGACCCACCCCGCCTTCGACAGTTCCCCGCAATCTGCCGGAACGGCATGAACTGCTCCTGGTGGGTGTCGACCTTGGTCGACACGTTTGGGCCGGCACGGGGTCGGATCCCGTTGCTGCGCAACGGGCTCTGACCCCAGGCGTGGATGAGGTGGTCCGTTCGATTTATTGATTCCTGATGGGTGACTGGCTTCACGTCGGCTGTAGGCGGCGGTCATCGCAATGACATGTGGCCCCGGTACGGTTTGAGCCCGCTTGCGGGTCGCGCGCGGGCCGGGTGCTGGTCCTGGTGCGCGTCCACTGCAGCTGCTGTCGCTGCCGAGGGTCATGTGTTCTACGTCAGGGGGCTGAATGGACACCATGCGGTCAGAACTTGGAAGGTGGCCATCGTCGCGTGGCTGCTGCTGTCCTTTGCCGCTGCCGGGCAGGACGGAGTTCATGCCTACGACATCCCTGCGCAGCCGCTGGAACAGGCGGTCGAGCGCTTCAGCGTCATCAGCGGGTGGTCGGTGATGTACCCGGGCGACCTTGCCGCCGGGCGCAGCAGCTATCCGCTGCACGCCAACCTGCCGCCGCTGCCGGCACTGCAGGTGCTGTTGCAGGACTCCGGTATCGAGGCCGAGGTGATCGGCGAGCAGCGTGTGGTGCTGCGCCGGGGCACGCCCTTGGCGACCGGCCCCGATGTTGGTGCTGAACTCCCTGAGGCCGAGCGTCGGCGTCGCTACGGTGGCCTGCAGCAGCGCCTGCGTGCGGCGTTCTGTGACGACCCGGAGATCGCGCCCGGCCGCTACGCCGCGACGCTGCGCTTCCGCATCGACAGTGCGGGCCGGGTGAGCGAGCCCGAGCTGCTGTCCGGCAGTGGTAGTGCCCGCCGCGATGCACGCCTGCTGCAGGCGCTGCAGGGCCTGGTGCTGGCGACCGAGGCCGCCGCGCTGGCGCAGCCGGTGACCCTGCAGATCCGTCCTTCCGGCACCGACCACGACTGTGGCCGGCGCGCGCCCCTTCCATGACTTCAAGGATTCGAACATGAGCAACGGTGCGGCTGGCGCAGTTGACCTGATGGACCACCTTCTGGGGGCCTACGACGAGCTGAAACGCCGGTTGGTGCGCAAGCTGGGATCGGAGGAGCTGGCCGGTGACGCGCTGCAGGACACCTGGATGCGCCTGAGTGCGCGCCGTGACCGCCTGGACGCCGTGCAGAACCCTGCGGCCTACCTGCTGCGCATGGCGATGAATACCGTGATCGACCGCCAACGTGCCGACCATCGCCTGCTGAGCCTGGAAGAGGTGGAGACGCTGATGGACATGGCCGACCCGGCACCGGGGCCGGCGCAGGCGGCCGAACTGGACTTCGCGCTGGAGGACATGGTGGGCCTGCTGCAGCGCATGCCCGAGCGGCGTCGCCGCATCCTGCTGGCAATCCGCGTCGATGGCCTGCAGCAGCGTGACGTCGCCGATCACCTCGGCGTGTCGCTGCGGCTGGTGCAGCGTGAGCTGAAGGCGGCCCAGGACTACCTGGCCGAGCGCAGCGGGCAGGGGCGCCAGGTGCGGTTCTGAGCGGCGGCATCCGTCTACACTTTGACGCCGAGCAGAACCCCGCAGCGTGCGGGTCCGGCATGAGCCCCCATGGATCCTGACGATCACCCGCAACGCCCGCTGGATGCCGTCGAGCGCCAGGCGCACGCGTGGGTGGTGCGGCTGACCTCGGGCGAGGCTACCGCGGCCGACGGGCGCAGCTTCCGCGCGTGGTGCGAGGCTGATCCCCGTCATCGCGAAGCATTCGGCCGTGCGCGCCGGCAATGGGAGCAGGTACGCCTGGCCGGCGAGCAGCTGCCTGCCGCCGCACGCCAACCGGTCGCGCCGACGCCGACCCAGCGCTGGAGCCGGCGTGCCTTCCTGGGCGCCGCGATTGCCGCCCCGGCCAGCCTGGCAGTGGTGGCGGCGATCCGTCCGCCGCTGGGGCTGTGGCCCTCGGTGACGGCGATGACGGCCGACTTCCACACCGGTACCGGTGAACGGCTGCAGATCGCACCTTCGCCACAGCTGAAGATCGAGCTGGATACGCAGAGCAGCCTGCGCCGCCGTGCGGACACGGAGGGCGAAGGCTTCGAGCTGGTGCAGGGCCAGGCCGCGATCGAGACCCGGGCCGGCCTGCGCCTGGCCCTGTTCGCAGGGGCGGGCTGCGTGATTGCCGATGAAGCTGCGGTGCGCCTGGACGTGCGCAACACCCACGGCCAGGTACGGGTGACCTGCCTGCAGGGCAGCGCCCGGATCGAGCACCCGCAGGGCCGCCTGCAGCTGCAGGCGGGCCAGCAGACCCGGTACGACGAGCGCCTCAGTGGCGTGGTGGCCGAAGCCGTGGCCTCGGAAGTGAGTACCTGGACCGAAGGCATGCTGGTGTTCCGCCGGGCGCCGCTGCGCGAGGTGGTGGAGGAGATCAACCGCTACCGCCGCGGCAAGGTGCTGCTGGGTGAATCGGCATTGGCGCGCGCCCCGGTCAGCGGCCGCTTCCGCATCGATGATCCGGATGCGGCGCTGGAGCAGCTGCGACTGACGATGTCGCTGGATCTGCGTCGCTTTCCAGGTGGCATTGCCGTCCTTGGTTAGGTGAAGATGCTGGCCGTGCGCGCCGCGCAGGGCTGTTGCAAGCAAGGAGACGCCAAGGATGCGCAACGAGACCATCGGTGTGCTGGATCTGCGCCGCAATCTGTCGGCGTTGCTGGAAACCACCCAGCGACGGCCGTTGATGGTGCACCGCTACGGCTCGCCATGGGTATGCGTGGTATCGGACGCACAGTGGCAGCAACAGGCCGTGCTGCTGGACTTCGATCCGCAGTCGCACCCGCTGGCGATGCTGTTGCGCCTGCAGCAGCAGGTGCTGCCGCTGGCTGAAACCGGTGTGTTGCCGCCTGCGGCGCTGGCACGCGCGCTGCTGCTGATGGACGTGCATGGCATCAGGGATCTCGCGCAGCTGCACGAGCAGGTGCTGCACCATCGGCTGTGGCACTGGTTCGTGGCGGGCACCCGCGGGGTGATGGACGGCTGGCAGCTGCCGGCGGTGCGCATTGCGATGGCGTCGTGGTGCGATGACGTGGACATGACAGACGCGCTGGTCGCGTTCGCCGCGCGCAGCGACGTTGCGGTGCTGGCCCGCCGCTGCGGGGGTGACGCACCGCGCCTGCAGCGCGAAGCCTGCAGGCGGATGACGCTGCGATGACGTTGCCGATGAAGCACCACCCAGCGCACAGAGCGGCATTCGCGCTGTCGCTTCACCTGCCTTGCTGACGTCTTCTCCAGAGTACGACGCACCGCGCGTCGCGGAGCACGGGCGACGCAGATGGCAGACAGTCGCAGGGTCAGCATGCTGGAGCTGGATCGCCACCTGAGCCGGTCACTGGAGCAGGCGCGGCACACGCCCTTGAATGTGCAACGCTACGGGCACTCGTGGGTCTGGGTGCTGTCCAGTGATGCCTGGGCCGATGCGGCGCGCTGGGCGGCACTGGACAGCAGCGCGCATCCATTGGCGGCGCTGCGGCGCGCCCTTGATCTGCAGCTGCGGCCGTGGTCCGAAGCAGCCATGAACGCGCTGCCGCTTGACGCAGGCGATGTGCGGCTGCTGCAACGTGCGGCCCTGCTGGTGGTCGTGCGTGACCTCAACAGTGCGCAGCGTGTGTACGACGATCTGCGCTATCACCAGGCCTACCGCACGTTCATCGGCCTCGACCATGGCACCGCGTGGTCGCCGATGCAGTGCGTGCGCCTGTTGCAGGCGTGCGCGCTTCCCCTGCTGCGCGGCTGCATCGACGAAACGCTGGCCAGTGTGCCGCCACACCTGCTCGAGGCGGCACGCGTACCGGCTGCGCCGACGCCCGCGCAGGCACATGCGCAGCGAATTGCCGGCGGATGTTTATCGTACTGACACATGCACCGCTGACCATGGCGCAGCGGTCTCTTCCAGGATGACGAGGGCGGAACAATGGCAAGGCAGGTGGGCGGTCGCAGGGCTCGGCAGCAGGGTTTCAGCCTGATCGAGATCATGGTGGTGGTGGTGATCATCGGCATTCTCGCGGCATTGATCGTGCCGCGCTTGATGGACCGTCCCGACCAGGCGCGCGTGGTGGCAGCGCGCCAGGACATCGCGGCGCTGATGCAGGCGCTGAAGTTGTTCAAGCTGGACAATGGTCGCTATCCCAGCGCCGAGCAGGGCCTGCAGGCGCTGGTGAAGCCGCCGCAGGGCAGTGGCGCGATGCCGGTCACGCCCTATCTGGATCGCCTGCCGAACGACCCGTGGGGCCATCCGTACCAATATCAGGTGCCTGGCACACATGGCGACATCGATGTGTTCTCGCTGGGTGCGGACAGCAAGCCCGGTGGCGACGCCGGGAACGCGGACATCGGCTCGTGGCAGCTGTGAGGCAGGCCGATGTCAGCCCGGATGCGGTCTGTTTCGAGTGTCCGTCAACGTGGCATGGCGGTGATCGTCGCCCTGCTGGTGGTGGCACTGGTGGCAGTGATTGCCACTGCACTGCTCACCCGGCAGTCGGCCCAGCTGCGCGCGCTGCGTGGTGACCAGCTGCGCGCACAGGTACGCATGGCCGTGGACGCAACGCTGGAACGTGCGGCGCAGCAGTTGCGTGAGGATGCAAAGGAACAGCTGACCACGGTGCGCAGCGGGCGCTGGGCGCGCCCATTGGAGCTGCAGGCGCCGTTGCCGGTGCAGCTGCAGCTGGTCGATGCGCAGTCGATGTTCAACCTGCGCAATCTGCTTGCGCATGGCAGGCCGGACCCCGAGGCGCGGCGCGCGTTCATCGCGTTGTGTGCCGGGCAGGGGCTGGGCCAGGGCGCCTGCACATCCGCCGCGGACCACATCCAGGCGCGCCTGCGCGATGGCGACATGCAGGCGCAGGCGCCGCTGCCACGCGAATCACTGATCGAACAGGTGCTGCCGGGTGCCGATCCGGTGGCGTTGCAGGCGCTGGCGCGACGCACCGTGGTGTTGCCGGCACAGACCCTGGTCAACGCCAACACCAGCGACCTGCGCGTTCTGCAGGCGGTGACGCCTGCGGTCGAGCCGGCACGGCTGCAGGCGCTGCTCGGTGAGCGCGACGCTGGCCATTGGCTGCTCAATCGCGGCGACATCGCCAACCGACTCCAACTGAGCAACGAACAGATGGCGGTACTTCCCTTGGGTATCCATAGCGAGTGGTTCCTGGCCGTCGGCCAGGTGCAGGCTGACGGCAGCACGGTTGATTTCCGCGCGCTGCTCTGGCGCGAGTACCGCGACGATGGCGTGCGTGTGCAACGCGTGTGGACGAGGATCGGCGCATGAACGGGCAGCTTCGGGTGCGCCTGCCGACGCTTGAGGGTCTGCACGCCGACAGCGCGGTGGACTGGGCGCAGCTGCACAAGGGCGAGGTGCTGGCCCATGGTTGCGCCACGCTGGCGGCGCTGGGTCTGCGGCATCCGCGGGCTGCGGTGCATGCCTGCCTCGATCCGAGCGACCTGATCCTGCTGGAACTGCAGCTGCCACCGTTGTCCGGGCGCCGCCTGCAGTTGGCGTTGCAGGGTGAGGTGGAGGCGATGTTGCTGGATGACCTGCAGGACGTCGCGCTGGCCCACGGTGCGCAGGCGGCTGACGGCACGGTTCCGGTGGCCTGGCTCGGCCAGCAGGCGGTCCTGCAGGCGCAGCAGTTGCTGGCTTCGTGCGGACTGCAGCTGCAGGCACTCCATCCGACGCCCCTGCTGCTGCCCTGGCAGGACGGACAGGCCACCCTGCAGGTCAGCGGCGAGCACCTGCTGGTGCGAAGCGGGCGCGATCGGGGGTTCGTCCAGTGGTATGGCGGGCGTGATGCGTGTGCAGTCATGCAGGCGCTGGCCGTGCGCCTGCGACAGGCCGGCGTGCAGGCCGTGCAATGGATCGGCAGCGTACCGCCGGCGTGGCCGGACAGCCTGCCGGCCACCGCCGTCATGAAGGAACGGCAGGCATGTGGCCCTCTGCCGGGGTGGTCACTGCCGCTGCCCGGTGCGGGTCGGCAAGCGCCACGCCTGGCAATCGGCCTCGCGTTGGCGGCAGTGCTGCTGGCCGCGCTCGGCCTGCAGCTGCAGGTCTGGCGTTGGCGGATCGAGGGCGAGGCGCTGCAACAGGACATGGCGCGGCAGTTCAGCGCACGCTTCCCGGAGATCACCGATGTGGTGGATCCGGTGCTGCAGGCAAGGCGTGCTCTGGCGGTGCCGCCACCAGCGCCACCGTTGCCGCCGTTGCAACGGCAGGTAGCCAGCACGCTGCTGGCGGTTCCGGAACTGGCCGGGCAGGTGCGCAGCCTGCATTACCAGCCCGGCCAGCTCGACATGGAGCTGGATGCCGATGCCCAGGCATTGGCCGACGATCCGCAGCGGCTTGAGCACTGGCAGCAGGCGCTGCAGGTGCAGGGCCTGCTGCTGGCGCGCGACGCCGGTGGGCGCCTGCGGGTGAGCGGAGCGGGACAGTGACGGCCCGCACCCTGCGGCTGGGCGGGGGGCTGGCCGGCCTGCAGCAGCGCTGGCAACGCCTGCCACCGCGCGACCGGCGGATGCTGTGGGTGATGGTGGTGGCGCTGCTGGTGGCGGGCCTGTGGTCGTTGTGGCTGGAGCCACTGCTGAAGCAGCGCACGCACTGGCAGGCCGAGCTACCGCGGCTGCAGGCGCAGTCGCGCGCACTGGCACCGCTGCTGCGCGTCCGTGAGCGCCAGCAGCTGGCGCAGGGCCAGCATCCGACACTTCCTGGGCTGCGCGATGGAATCAAGACCGCCGGCCTTGCCGACGGCCTGCATATCGAAGCGCGTGACGGGCGCTGGCACCTGCAGGTGCAGGCGGTGCCCGCCGATGCGCTATGGAACTGGCTGCTGCCGCTGCTGGCCGACCCGGCCATCGAGCTGCAGCAGCTGCAACTGACACGCACAGGGGACGCGAACATGCCGGCGGCACGGATTTCCGGAAACATCGTGATGGTGGCCACTGCGGGTGCCCATCCATGAGGGCGATGCGCAGCCTTGCCTGCAGTACTGCATTGGCCCTGATCGTGGGCATGGCCCACGTGCCGGCGCCGGTGGCAGCGCAGGACACACGCGATGAGCCGGTGCAGCTGAACCTGGTGGATACCGATATCGGTGGCGTGCTGCGGATGGCGGCACGGTTCACCGGCCGCCAGTTCCTGGTCGACCCACGGGTGACCGGCAAGATGACGGTGGTCTCCGATGGCCCGATCAGCCGTACCCAGGCCTATCAGCTGCTGCTGGGCGCGCTGCGCATGCGCGGCTTCGCCGTGGTCGAGAATGGCGGCGTCAGCCGGGTGGTGCCGCAGGCCGACGCCAAGCTGCTCGGTGGCCGGGTGGGCAGTGGCGGTGCAGGAGGCGAGGTCGCCACGCGCACCTTTCCGCTGCGCTACGAGAACGCCGCCGCGCTGGTGGCGGTGCTGCGGCCGATGATCAGCCCGGACAATCCGATCACGGCGAACCCGGGCAACAACACTCTGGTGATCACCGACTATGCCGACAACCTGGAGCGCATCGCGCGGGTGATCGCCAGCGTCGACACGCCGGCCGGCATGGACACCGATGTGGTGAAGCTGCAGCAGAGCATCGCCGTAGACGTCGCGGCGATGGTCGCGCCGCTGCTGGATGCGCAGGGCGCAGAGCCCAGCCAGAAGGTGGTGGTGATGGCCGACCCGCGCAGCAACAGCGTGCTGCTGCGTTCCAGCAGTCCCGGGCGCACCCGTCTGGCCCGGCAGCTGGTGGAGAAGCTGGACCGCGCGCAGGACGAGTCCGGCAACCTGCATGTGGTCTACCTGCGCAATGCCCAGGCCAATCAGCTCGCCGGCGTGCTGCGCGGCGTGGTTGCGGGGCAGAGCGATGCGCCGGCAGTGGGCAGCAATGAAGGCATCACGCCACTGCCTGGCGATGCAAGCCGTTCCGCACCGGCGCAGCCGTCGCAGCCACAACAGGCCAGGACCGGCAGCAATGCGCTGGAATCGCAGCGGCTGGATCCGAACCGCCGCGACCCGATCGACGCCGGGAGCACCGGCTTCAGCCAGAACGGCATTTCGGTACAGGCGGACGTGGCCACCAACACGCTGTTGATCTCGGCGCCGGAACCGGTGTACCGCAACCTGCGACGGGTGATCGACCAGCTTGACCAGCGCCGTGCACAGGTGCTGGTGGAAAGCCTGATCGTGGAGGTCAACCAGACCGACGCGGCCGAACTGGGCGTGCAGTGGATGCTGGGCAATGGCCGCACCTTCGGCGGCACCCACTTTGGCGGCACCAGCGGTGGCAGCGGGCTGAACACCACCGCGCGCACCACCCTGGACGTGCTGCCCAAGGATGGCCTGAAGATCGGGGTGATCGACGGCACCATCAACCTGCCCGGCGTCGGCCAGATCCTCAACATGAAGGCGCTGGCCAACGCGCTGCAGAGCAAGGGCGGTGCCAACATCCTGTCCACGCCGAACCTGATGACGCTGGACAACGAGGCGGCCAGCATCATGGTCGGGCAGACCGTGCCGTTTGTGAGCGGCCGCTACGTGACCGACGGTGGCGGCGGCAGCAACAATCCATTCCAGACCATCGTGCGCGAGGACGTGGGCCTGAAGCTGCGGGTACGCCCGCAGATTTCCGAGGGCGGCACGGTGAAGCTGGACATCTACCAGGAAGTCAGCAGCATCGATGCGCAGAGCGCGAACAGCACGGCCGGCATCATCACCAACAAGCGCGCACTGGATACCAGCGTGCTGCTGGACGATGGCCAGATCATGGTGCTGGGTGGCCTGCTGGAAGACAGCGTCAGCCATGGCCGTGACGCGGTGCCGGGGCTGGGGAAGATTCCGGTGCTGGGTGCCTTGTTCCGCAGCGACACACGCAGGCGCGCCAAGACCAACCTGATGGTGTTCCTGCGTCCCCACGTAGTGCGTGACCCGGCCGCCGGCCAGCGCCTGACCCGCGACCGCTATGACTACATGCGCAACGCGCAGGCTGGCGCGCAACCGGTGCAGAGCTGGGCATTGCCGGCGCTGTCGGCACCGCAGCTGCCGCCGCAGGACCTGTCTGTACTCGGCCAGGGCAATGCGCGCGATGGCCAGGGCCAGCCGCTGCAGAACACCAGCCTGGCAGCGTTGTATCCGGCCGGTGACGGCGATGCGCAGCTGGTGCAGTTCGCACAGGGGGTGGACCCGACCCGTGCCCGCCAGGGCGTGGCGCAGGTGCGGGCGCTGGGCCTGCAGGCCTATGCCGAGGCGACGCCGGGCGAGAGTGGCCAGCGCCTGCGGGTGCGGCTGCCGCGCGACCCGGCGACGCTGGATCCGGCACTGCAGCAACTGCGCGGGCTGGGCTACACGCCGGAACTGGTGATCGGACCGTGAGCGCCGCCGCGCCACTGCCGTACGCCTGGGTGCGCAGCCATGGGGTGATGCTGTCCGAGGTTGGCGGTGAGCCTGTGCTGCTGGGTACCGTCGATACCGCAGCGTGGGCTGTGGCCGAACTGCGCCGCCGGCATGGACCGTTGCCCTTCCAGGCACTGGATGCCGCGACGTGGCAGCAGCGGTTGGCTGAGCAGTATCGTGACGGCGGCGACGCCGCTGCCGTGGTCGGTGCCGCCGAGAGCGAAGTCGATCTGGACCGGCTGATGCAGGACATGCCGGAAGTCACCGATCTGCTGGACGCGCAGGATGATGCGCCGGTGATCCGCATGATCAACGCGCTGCTGGCGCAGGCCGCACGTGATGGCGCCAGCGATCTGCACATCGAGCCGTTCGAGACCCATTCGGTGGTGCGCTACCGGGTGGACGGCACGCTGCGCGACATGGTGCAGCCACGGCGCGCACTGCACGCAGCGCTGGTATCGCGCATCAAGATCATGGCCCACCTGGACATCGCCGAGAAGCGCCTGCCGCAGGACGGGCGCATCGCGATCCGCGTGGGTGGGCGTCCGCTGGATATCCGAGTCTCCACGGTGCCGACCGGGCATGGCGAGCGCGCCGTGCTGCGACTGCTGGAGAAGGATGCCGGCCGTCTGCAGCTGCAGCGCCTTGGCATGGCCGATGACACCCTGGCCACGTTCACTGGATTGATCCGGCAGCCGCATGGCATCGTGCTGGTCACCGGCCCGACCGGTAGTGGCAAGACCACCTCGCTGTACGCCGCGTTGGGCCAGCTCGACAGCAGCACCAGCAACATCCTCACCGTGGAGGACCCGGTGGAGTACGACTTCGCCGGCATCGGCCAGATCCAGGTGAACGCGCGCATCGGCATGAGCTTCGGCACCGCGCTGCGCGCGATCCTGCGCCAGGACCCGGACACCATCATGATCGGCGAGATCCGCGACCTGGAGACCGCACAGATTGCGGTGCAGTCGTCGCTGACCGGCCATGGCGTGCTGGCGTCCCTGCATACCAACGACGCGATCTCGGCAGTGACGCGCCTGGCCGATATGGGCGTGGAACCGTTCCTGCTGGCCTCGTCGCTGCGCGGTGTGCTGGCGCAGCGGCTGGTGCGGCGGCTGTGCACCCAATGCCGGCGTGCCGAGGTGGATGGGGACGGCCGTACCGTATGGCGCGCGGTGGGTTGCGCGGCCTGTGCCAACAGCGGCTACCGGGGGCGTACCGGCATCCACGAGTTGTTCGTGGTGGACGATCGCGTGCGTACGCTGATCCATGAAGGGCAGGGTGAACCTGCACTGCGCGAGGCGGCGCGGCGTGCCGGCATGCGGACCTTGCGTCAGGACGGCCAGCGTTGGATCGACAGCGGGGTGACCACGCTGGAAGAGATCCTGCGCGTCACCGGCGACGACTGAGGCTTGCATGGCGCTGTTCGACTACCAGGCCGCCAACGCGCAGGGCCGCATCGAGAAGGGCCAGCTGGACGCTGACAGCCCGCGCGGTGCGCGACAGGTGCTGCGCGGTCGTGGGCTGACACCCGTGCAGATCAGCGTGGCGCGCAGTGCCGGCAGTGGCTGGGCTGCCCGGCGGCTGTCTGCCAGCGAGCTGGCCTGGGCCACGCGCCAGCTGGCCAGCCTGCTGGCCGCCAGCATGCCGTTGGAAGCTGCGTTGAGTGCGGTCATCGACCAGGCCGAACGCCCGCACGTGGCCCAGGCGCTCACCGCAGTACGCGCCGACGTGCGTGCCGGCCAGCGCCTGACCGTGGCGCTGGCAGCGCGGCCGCGCGATTTTCCGCCGATCTATCGGGCGCTGGTGGGCGCTGGTGAAGACTCTGGTGACCTGGCACGGGTGATGGAGCGCCTGGCCGACTACATCGAAGAACGCAATGCGCTGCAGGCCAAGGTACTGACCGCCTTCATCTATCCGGCGGCGATCAGCCTGGTGTCGGTGGCGATCGTGATCTTCCTGCTCAGCTACGTGGTGCCGCAGGTGGTGACCGCGTTCGTTCAGGCACGGCAGACGCTGCCGATGCTGACCCAGGTGATGCTGGCCGCCAGCGCGTTCGTACGCAGCTGGGGTGCGTGGGCAGGGCTGGGCATGGCTGCGCTGGTGGTGGCCTGGCGGCTGGCGTTGCGCCGGCCGGAACTGCGCCTGCGCTGGGACGCGATGCTGCTGCGGGTCCCGATGGTCGGGCGCTTCGTGCTGGGTGTGAACAGTGCGCGCTTTGCCTCGACGCTGGCGATCCTGCTGGATGCGGGTGTGCCGCTGCTGCGTGCGCTCGAAGCGGCGCGGCAGACGCTTGGCAATGCGCTGCTGTCGCGCTGTGCCGATGATGTGGCTGCTCGCGTACGCGAAGGTGCGGCACTGGGTGCTGCGTTGAAGGTACAGAAGGTCTATCCGCCGATCCTGGTGCATCTGGTGGCCAGCGGCGAGAAGACCGGTTCGCTGGCGCCACTGCTCGAACGCGCCGCGCAGACGATCTCGCGCGAGATCGAGCGTCGCGCGATGGCGCTGACCGCACTGCTGGAACCGACCATGATCCTGGTGATGGGCGGCGTGGTGTTGACGATCGTGCTGGCGGTGCTGATGCCGATCATGGAAATGAACCAGCTGGTGCAGTGATGCGCAACGCGCATCACGGGTGGAGTCGACTGTCAGTCGACTGCTTCCCAAGCACACTTCGACAGGACCAGCGCTCCGTGCACCAGTCGACGCACAGTCGACTCTACCCGGTCGCCGTCTTCGATTCTCCACACAATCCTCCACACCTTTTTCCGATCTTCCACAGGTTTCTTAAGCGGCCTGTCATCGGCGCGGACCAGCATGGACACGTCGCCGCAGAGTGGGCTGGGAGGCCCTCGGCGGCAGCAGGCGTGTAGTGACCGTTCCTCCCTTGGTGTTTCCCTTCGCAGTAAACCCTTCAGGAGAAGATCATGAACAAGTGCAAGACCCTGGCCGCGCTGGTTGCCACCGCGCTGCTCGCCACCGTGGGCGCCGCCTCGGCGCAGACCGTGACCGGCGGCGGTGCCTCGTTGCCGGCCGACCTCTACAAGGGTTCGTCCGACAGCATCCTGCCGGCGAACTTCAGCTACGCCGTGACCGGTTCGGGCACCGGCAAGAAGGCCTTCCTGGAAAACAACTCGCTGCTGTTCTCGACCACCGGCACCGTGCACTTCGCCGGCAGCGATTCGGTACTGAGCGGCACCGAGCTGAACACCTACACCACCAACTTCAACCAGCCGACCAATGCCAACCGCTACGGCGCGCTGATCCAGGTGCCGTCGGTGGCCACCTCGGTCACCATCCCGTTCAACAAGGCCGGTTCGGCGGTGAACCTGAGCGTGGCGCAGATCTGCGGCGTGTTCTCGGGCGCGATCAGCGACTGGTCGACCATCGATGCCAACCGCAGCGGCCCGATCCATGTGGTGTATCGCGCGGAAAGCAGCGGCACCAGCGAAATGTTCAGCCGCTTCCTGACCGCGGCCTGTGCCGCTGAGAATGCTGACACCTCGAAGCTGGTGGGCGGCAAGTTCGCCATCAAGTCGACCTTCGCCGACCTGTACAAGCGCGATGCCAACGGCAACCTGCCGGCGTTCCTGGTGGCCGCCCCGGCCACCGGCGGCACCTCGCTGTACAACACTGTCTACGCGGCTGAAGGCCGCATCGGCTACGTTGGCCCGGACGTGATCCCGAACCTGACCGATGCGACCAAGGTCGCCAAGGTCAAGGGCTTCTCGCCGGACCAGGTGAGCGTGCAGGCCACCCTGGACACCGTCGCTCCGCCGACCGGCACCGATGCAGAGAACCCCACCAACTGGGTGCCGGTGTTCGGCAACCCGTCGGCCGGCTATCCGATCGCCGGCTACACCAACCTGGTGATCGGCCAGTGCTACAAGGATTCGAGCGTCGCCACCAGCCTGCGCGGCTTCCTGGCGCGCCACTATCCGGCGACCTACACCGTCGCGTATGAGAAGTCGATCACCGACCACGGCTTCATCCCGCTGACCAAGGCCTGGCGCGATGCGATCCGCAACCGCTTCGTGCTGGCCAGCAGCACTGCCGGCCTGAACAACCCCAGCACCTGCGCCGGCATCGGCCGTCCGCTGTAATCCGCAGCACGGGTTGAATCCTGCTTGACCCGACGCCGGCCTCTGGGCCGGCGTCGCCATTTCCGCGACGGTGCCGCGGTTGCAGCGTTTGGCTGTCGGCTTCGTCTCGCGTGAACCGTCTATCAGTGGCAGGGCATGCGTTGCGTGTGCCTCCCCGATCGTCGCCGCAGCTGCGGCCCACCAGGTTGATGAGGTTCCGATGTCGCACCCGCTCCCGTCCGCTGTTCATCCGGCCGCGTCGATGCGCCGCAATCATCCGATGGCGTGGGCCATCGCGGTCGCACTGGGGAGCATGGTGGCCCCGGCCAGCCAGGCGCAGCAGGCGTTCAGTCCGGGCTGGTTCGCCGAACGGGGCGCGGCCCAGGGCAGCGCGGCACAGGGTGGCCGGATGCCCAACGGCGTGCCGATCCAGTTCCAGTTGCCGGCCCAGCAGCAGGATGCGGCACGGCAGAAGCTGCAGCAGTCGATCGACAATCTTGGCACTGCGGCGCAGGCGATTGCCCTGCAGCAGCGCCTGCAGGAACAGGCGCGGCAGGCGCGCCGCGAGGCTGGCTTCATCGTTGCCGATGGCCTCGGCAAGGACGGCCTGAGCGTCGACCAGAACCCGCTGACCCGTGGCTGGCTCAATGCGCGCGACGCGATCCAGTCGCAGGGCAGCGACGGGAGGGTGCAGGTCACGGTCGAGCAGACCGCGGACAAGGCGATCCTGAACTGGGAGACCTTCAACATCGGCGGCAACACCACGCTGAATTTCCTGCAGAACCCTGACTGGGCCGTACTGAACCGCGTCAACGATCCGCAGGCGCGGCCCAGCCAGATCCTGGGCCAGCTGAAGGCAAGTGGCACGGTGTTCGTGGCCAACCGCAACGGCGTGGTGTTCGGCAACAACAGCCAGGTCAATGTACGCAATCTGCTGGCGGCTGCAGCACGGATCAGCGATGCGCAGTTCGGCGACAACGGCCTGTACAGCCCCGACGCCAGCAGCAGCGCGCTCAGCGATGCATTCGGCAAGGTGATGGTGCAGCGGGGCGCCCGCATCGCGACCCATGAGCCGACCAGTGCGACGCGCGGCGGTGGCTACGTGCTGCTGGCCGGGCACAGCGTGGACAATGCTGGCCAGATCGAAGCGCGCAAGGGCCAGGTGCAGCTCGCAGCCGGTGACAGTTTCGTGATCCGGCGCGGCGTGGGTACGGCCGCCAACACCAGTTCCACCACCCGCGGCAATGAAATCGCGCCGCGCTTCATCGCTGGCAGCACGGCTGGCAGCGTGCGCAATACCGGCCTGCTGCGCGCACTCGAGGGGGACGTGACCCTGGCCGGACGCAGCGTCGAGCAGGCCGGTGTGGCCGTGGCCAGCACCACGCTTGCACAGCGCGGCACCGTGCATCTTCTGGCCTCGGCCAGTGATGCAGGCAGCAGCGTCACGCTTGCTGACGGAGCCACCACGGCGGTGCTGATCGAGGACGATGGCAAGACCACGGTGCTGGATACGCAGCGCGACGCCCTAATCAAGGAATCGGCCGAGCAGGACGCGATCCGCGCTGGCGCGCGTTCGGCAACCTTCGACAATCTGTCCCAGCACAATGATCGCCGGGACCAGTCGCGGGTGGAGATCGTCTCGGGGGGCAACATCCATTTCAGCGCGGATTCGCTGACGGTTGCCACGGGCGGCCAGATCATCGCCGATGCGGCGGCCCGTAGCTACGTGGACGATGCCGCGCGCGTGGACGTGTCCGGCGCAGTGGGCGTGCGGGTGTCGATGGAGAGCAACAATGTCCAGGTCAAGGTGCAGGGCAACGAACTGCGCGATGCCCTGGACAACCGCGACAGCGGCAAGCTGACCAGCAGCGAAGTCTGGGTCGACCGCCGCAGGCTGGTCCACGTTCCGGCCGGTACCGGGGGCTACGCGGGTGAGCGCTGGTACGCCGCAGGCGGCCTGCTGGAAGTGGGGGGCTACCTCGACAACCAGGGGCACTCGATCGGCGAATGGGCTGCGCAGGGAGGCACCGTCCTGCTGGGCGGCAGGGAAGTGATCACGCAGGGTGGCTCACGCATCAACCTTGCCGGCGGCAGCCTGGATGTGCAGAGCGGCGTGGTCCGGCAGAGCTGGGTGCGCGGCGTTGATGGCCAGGTCTACCGTCTTGATGAGGCGCCAGCGGAGATGCTGTTCGATGGCCTGTACAGCGGCCATGAAGTGAAGCAGGAACGCTGGGGCATCACCGAGACCTTCCGTGATCCGATCGTATTCGCGGCGCAGCGGGTCGATAACGGGTACACGGTCGGACGCGATGCAGGACGGCTGATCGTCTCCGCACCGACCGCGGTGCTGGATGGAAAGGTTGAGACTGCCACCTTCCAGGGCGCGCAGCAGAACCGCAGGCCGGATGCCGCACTGGATGGCTATGCACAGGCGCAGACGGCGGTCGCGCGCAATGCGCAGTTGTACCTGGGGCGCTATGACGGCCAGGGCCGCAGTGGTGTGTTCGGCTCGGATGTGCGCCTGGGTGACAAGGCTCCGACGAAGACGGCGTGGTCGCTGGCGGCTCCGGTCAACGAGGAGCGGCGTGACACGGTGTGGCTGGATATCGCAGGGCTGAGTGCCCAGCAGTGGGGGCGGATCGACCTGGCGACCGCCGATCGCATCCGCATCGACAGCAGCCTTCGGCTTCAGGCCGGCGGGCAGCTCAACCTGACCGGCAGCGAGGTGGAGCTGGCAGGCGACATCGGCATTGCCGGCGGCCAGTTGTCGGCGGGCAACCTGCTGGATGTCCAGGGCCGGCCGACGGCGCTGCTGCACGATGGCCGCGCCCGCACCGTCATTGCCGACGGCACGCGGATCGATCTCTCCGGCGAATGGAGCAACGCCTCACTGGCGATGCCGCGCGACGCGAGCGGTGCCTGGACGGATGGCGGCCGCCTGAGCCTGGGCAACAGTCATGACGTGGCCGTGGGCGCCAAGGCAACGGTTGACGTCGAGGCCGGTGCTGCGCTGGACCTGCGCGGCAAGGCCCATATCGGTAAAGGCGGCAGCGTCAGCCTGCAGGCGAACAGCAGTACGGTGACGACCGATGGCAGTGGCCGGGTGCAACTGGGTGAGGGAAGCCGGTTCAGTGGTCGAGGACAGGGCGGTGGTTCTTTCTCGCTGGGGACCGGTGGCCAGGTGCGGGTGGGCGATGCGGACCTGGCGGGCGCGTCGCTGCGACTGGACCCCGGCCTGTTCGGCAGTGGCTTCGCGCAGTACGACATCAATGGCCACCACGGCGTGGAGGTGGCCGATGGCGCGCGGCTGGTCGCTGCCCTGCCAGGCCTGCGCCTGACCCAGGACGCGCCGATGGCGACCGACCGGGCGTCCGCACTGGCGGCGTGGGACGAACCGCTGTACAGCGCCGATCCGTCGAGCGGGCGCGTCAGCCAGCGCGCGGGTGCGAGCATCAGCCTGCGTTCGGAGCGCAACAGCGTGGGCGGTGACCTGCGGGTCGGCAAGGATGCACTGGTGGCGGTCGATCCAGGCCAGACGATCTCGCTGCTTGGTGCGGGCAACATCGATGTTGAAGGCACGCTGCGCGCGAAGGGCGGACGCATCCTGATCGACGATGTGCGCCCGGAGAACGCGCTGTACGCCGGGCAGCGCACCGAACGCACCTGGCGTTTCGCCGAAGGCGCGCTGCTGGATGCCGATGCAGACGCGATTTCGCTGCCCGATTCCGGCGGCCGTCTGCGCGGGCAGGTGCGCGCGGGTGGACGCATCGAGATTGGCGGGGCGCTGGACTGGGAGACCACAGCGTTCGTCGACAACCGACCACCGGAAGCCTTCGTGGTGGTCGAACGCGGTGCGCGCCTGCGGGCGCGGGGTGCGTCGGCCGAGCTGGACGTCGACGGCCAGGGCCGTGTGCGCGTGGACAGCGATGGTGGGCAGATCGTGCTGCGCTCGGCCAATGCGCTGTACCTGGACGGCGGGATGGACGCGGCCGCCGGTGGTGCCGGCGCACGTGGCGGCACCCTGGGGCTGGCCTTTGGCGGCAGCATCCATGCACGTGGCGCCAGCGAGGAGGTACTGCGGTCACGTGCGATCACCCTCAGCCAGCACAGCGCACCGGGGCAGCCACTGCCGGCCGCATTGGAGTATGGCCACGCCGCGTTGTCGGTCGAGCAGCTGCAGGCTGGCGGTTTCGACAACCTGTCCGTGTTCGGTGACATCCGCGCGGTCGGTGACGTCGACCTGCGCCTGGCCCAGAGCCTGCGCATCCACGGCCAGGGTACTTCGAGCCTGGGCATGGCCGTGGATGCCGGGCCATCGTCGGGGCTGCGACTGAGTGCGCCCTACGTTCGCCTGGCGCAGGCGCGCTGGCGCCAGATGCCGGGCGAGAACCTGCAGGGCACCGCCGCAGTTGCCTCGGCGGCGCCGGACCAGCATGCGCTGGCGGTGCAGGCGGGGCTGATCGACATCCGCGACGTCACCTGGCTGCCGGGGTTCGAACACGTGGCGCTGGACAGCCGCAGTGATGTGCGCCTGACCAATGGCATTGCCAGCACTGGCAACGCCAGCGCGTTGATGACGGCCGGTTCGATGGACGTGACCGCTGCGCGCCTGTATCCCACCACAGGCGCGGTCGGCACGCTGGTGGCCGGCGCGTCGGCGCAGACCGTGCAGACCGCTGATTACTGGGCCGATCCGGATGCCGTGCTGCGCATCCACGGCACCGGTGCGGCCACGAAGCCGGCGCCGGAATCGGCGCTGGGTACGCTTCGCCTGGTGGCCGCCACGGTGCAGCAGGGCGGCAACGTACAGGCGCCGATGGGCACGCTGCAGCTGGGTGGCCTGATCCAGAACGGAACCGTCGGCAGCCGGGTGGAACTGCTGCCAGGCAGCGTAACCTCGACCAGCGGCGCCGGCTTGTCGCTGCCCTATGGTGGCACCGTCGATGGTGTGGACTGGCGGGTCGGTACGCGCAGCCTGGGCTCGCTGACGCCGGCCGGCATCTCCTCGATGGGGGTGACACTGAAGGCCAACGAGATCGAGGTGGCGCCGGGGGCCCTGCTGGACATGTCCGGCGGTGGTGAGTTGACCGGCGCCGCCTTCGTGTCAGGACGCGGTGGCTCTGTCGACGTCCTGCGTACGGCGTTGGCCGACGCCAACCCGCGCTACGGGTTCAGTGCGTCGGGCAACCCGGTGTACGCGATCGTACCGGGACGCGCCGGGGCGTTCGCCCCCAGTGGCGAAGAAGGGTTCGCAGCTCCGGCGGTGGGCCAGCAGATCACCGTGCCGGCTGGCGTGCCCGGCCTGGCGGCCGGCACCTACACGCTGATGCCGGCAAGCTATGCGCTGCAGCCCGGCGCATTCCGGGTGGAGCTGGGCGCCACCGGCACCTCCGGCATCGTGCAACCGATTGCGACCGGCACCGGCACCTGGCGTGTGTCCGGGCAGCAGCGCACGGCGCTGGGCGCGGCAATCTCGCCGTTGCTGACCGACATCCTGCTGACTCCCGCGGCAGTGGTACGCCGGCACTCGGGCTACAACGAAACCTCCTACAACAGCTTCGCGCAATCGGTAGCTGACCGCCGCGGCGAGTCGCGTGGCTGGCAGACCATCGATGCGCTCGGGTTGACCCTTGCGCTGGGCGAAGGTGCAGGTCGTGCAGACACGCCTGCCATCCACTTCGCCGGCACCGCGCGGTTCGCGGCTGCCACCGACAAGGGGCGTGGTGGCACGCTGGCAGCCACGTTGGCGAGCCCGGCGGTCGGTTCGCTGGAGATCGTCGATGGCAGCGCGCCATCGCAGGCGCGTGATCGCGGCGCCACCTTCAGCGACGACGCGCTCAATGCCTTCCTGCCGGCGCGGATGATGATCGGCGGGCAGTTCAACCAGGAGGCCTTGCAGGTTGCGGTGACCGGCCAGGCGCGCAGCGTGGCGATCCGTTCCGGCGTCACCTTGAACGCACCGGAAGTGCTGGTGGCAGCGGCCTCCGGTGGCAGCGGCGTGCTGGTCGAGGCCGGTGCGACCCTCGATACACTGCCGTTCGCATCCGCCAACGCGAATGCCAGCGCGACCCTGCCTTACCAGGTCTCCGGCGGCCTGCTGGCGGTGTCCAACCAGCGCCTGAACCTGATCACCGGCACCACCGGGGTGGAGGCCGGTCCGGTGGCGATCGACATCGGCGGATGCCAGGCGGCGTGCGACGGCCAGACGCGGCTGGTTTCCGATGGCAGCATCGCGGTAGCGACCGATGGCGCGCTGCAGATGCGCGACTCGGCCAGCTATGGCACCCGCCAGCTCGGCCTGAGCATGGCGGCGCTGAACCTCGGCAGTGCCGAAGCGATCGCCCAGGCCGCTGCGGCCGGGGCGCTGCCCAGTGGCATGACCATGAACCAGTCCGTGCTGCAACAACTGCTGCGCGGCAATGATGCGACCGGCGCGCCGGCGCTGGACACGCTGAGCCTGGTCGCGCGGGAGTCTGTCAACGTGTTCGGCAGCGTCGACCTGGATGCGCGCGACAGTGCCACCGGCCGCAGTGGCCTGCAGACGCTTGTGCTCGGTGCGCAGGCCATCCGCGGCTACGGTGCGGCGACCGACCGCGCGCGCATTCTGGTGGACACGCTGGTCTGGGACGGCTCATTGGCGGCGAGCCAGGCGCCGGGCAGCGACGCGACGGTGCCGCCGGCCGATCCGATGGTGGACCGGCTCGGGGCCGGGCAACTGGACATCGTCACCCGGCAGCTGCAGCTGGGGCGGGCGCCATTCAGCCGTCCCAGCTCTGAAGTACCTGCGAACCGGCAGGTGCTCGGCTTCAGTGCGCTGAACCTGAGTGCCTCGGAGCAGCTGTCGTTCTCCGCGCAGGGCACGCTGGACGTGTTCCAGCAGCGCGGCGACTATCTGGCCGACAAGGGCTGGCAGTACAGCGGAGGCAGCCTGGGTATCGATACACCGCTGTTGACGGCCGATCCCGCCGCGCAGCTGCGCGTGCGCACCGGCGGCGACTTCCGCCTGCAGGGGGGCACCGGCAGGGCGGGTGGCGATGCACTGGGCAGTGAGCTGAGCATCGACGCCAACCGGATCACGCTGGACAGCACGGTCGCGCTGGCGTCCGGACGGCTGTCGGCGAACGCGCGCGAGGGCATCACGCTTGGCAGCCGGGCCGCGCTGGACCTGGCCGGGCGCAAGGTCTCGCTGTACGACGTGGACAAGTTCAGCTGGGGCGGCGATGTCCTGCTGTCCAGCGACACGGGTGACATCCGCTCCGATGCGGCCTCCCGCATCGATGTTTCCGCACGCAACAACCGCGGCGGGCGCCTGACGGTCACCGCAATGGCCGGCCGAGCCGATCTGGCCGGTGTTCTGCAGGGTGCCGCCACTGGTCGTTACGATGCCGGTGGCACGCTGGTGCCCTATGACGGTGGCGAACTGGTGGTGCGGGCACACCAGCTGCAGGACTTCGCCGGCCTCAACCAGCGATTGACCGCCGGCGGCGTCGTCGGCGGTCGCAGCTTCCAGATCGGTGAGGGCGATCTGCGGATCGGCGACGAAGTGAAGGCGCGCCGGGTCGACATCAGCGTCGATGCGGGCAGCCTGACCGTGGCCGGCCGCATCGATGCCAGCGGCGAGCAGGTCGGCAGCATCCGCCTGTACGCCCGCGATCAGTTGCAGGTGGACGGCACGCTGGACGCGCACGGTACCGGCCTGCGCGTGGACAGCCATGGCAAGATCATCGACAGTCCAAACCGGGCCACCATCACGCTGGGCAGCGCCGAAGGTGCCGTCGGCCTGGGCAGCGCGGCGCAGCTGGACCTGCGTGCGGGCAGCGACGTTACCGTCGGTGGACGTCCTGGCCAGAACGATGGCACCCCGCGCGGCACGCTGAAGATCGATGTGCCGCGGCTGGGCAGCAACGACGCGGCGATTGCCGCGGCCACCGGCCTGCGCATCGATGGCGCGGCCGACATCCAGCTCAATGGTGTTCGCCGCTACGACGATGCGCCCCTGGCAACCACCGCTGACGTGCGCGGCAACCGCGCGCAGCTGGTCACCCAGCAGTGGCTGGACCAGGTGGTCGATCCGCACAGCGTGGCCTGGATCGATGGTGCGCTGGGCAACGCGGATCTGCAGCAGCGCACGCGGGCGCTGGGCGATGTGCGCCTTCGTCCCGGCGTGCAGGTGCTGGCGCGGCGCAGCGACGCCAACCCGGACGGCGACCTGACCATCGCCGGCGACATCGATCTGTCCGGCTACCGTTATGGCCCCGATGCCAACCGCGCCGATCCATCGCGGCGTGGCTTCGGCGAATCGGCCTCGCTGGTGCTGCGCGCCGAAGGCAACATCAACGTCTACGGCAGCATCAACGATGGGTTCGCACCGCCGCCGTCCACGCCGGATGAGGGCGGCTGGCAGCTGTACGAGGGCCGCAATGGCAGCGCGGGGCACACCCCCTTTGGCGGTGGGCTGGTGGTGCCGGTGGACGGAGTGAAGCTGCAGCCCGGCACCGAGTTCCAGGCCGGCACCCGCCTGAACTATGACGTGCCGGTCGAATCGGTAACGCTTCCGGTCGGTACCGTGCTGCCCGCGCCGATGGTGATCTCGCAGAACCTGCGGCTGCCTGCAGGCACGGTGCTGGGTGCGGCGGTGACCACCGACTCCGGGCAGACGCTGGCCGCGGGCACCGTGCTGCAGGAGCCGCTGATGCTGGCGGCCGGTGCGCGGCTGGGGGCCGGCTTCCGCCTGCGCAGTGCGGTACAGATGGCGGCACAGGAGTGGCCCGCCGGCGCGGTGCTGCCGGTTGCGCTGCGCCTGGCACGCGAAGTCGCGCTCAAGGTGGGCGCGTACATCCCGTCGTTGACCAAGGTGGAGCTGCCCGGCGACGCGCCGCTGAATCTGAGGCCGGCCGATGCCGGCGGCAACCAGGGGCGCAACTGGGCGCTGGCGCCGATGCTGGCCGAGGGTACCACCTCCTGGGACCTGACCGTTGTTGCCGGTGCCGATGCCGGGGCAGCCGACCCACGCAGCCGGCGCTGGGGCAGCGAAGGCAGCGTGGTGCTGGCCGATACCCACCAGGGCTCGATCGGCACGGTCAAGACGGAAATCATCTGGGTGGGGGATCGCGCGTTGACCGAGCAGGCATCGTTGGACTGGATCGGCGACACCTCCTATGCAGGCCGTCCGATCGCGGAGCTGGCCGACATGTTCGGCTTCACCGAAGACGAGTTCTGCGCGATGTCGGCCGACTACTGCGGCCCGGCACCCCGCCAGGTGGCCGCGCAGGGCTCGCTGGATTACTGGGGCGACGAGTCCTACGCAGGCACCCCTGCGAAGGACTTCGCCGCGATGTTTGGCATGACCGAAGACGAGTTCTGCAGCACCGCGCCCACCTACTGCGCCGGCGGCGGCACGCAGACCGAAGTGACCACTTACGGCAAGCGCGCAGGCACGCCGGCGTGGAGCGTGCTGCGCACCGGCAAGGGTGACATGGAGCTGCTCGCGGCCGCTGACGTCGTGATGAAGTCAGGCTTTGGCGTCTACACCGCCGGCACTCCCGCCGCGCTGGGTGGGGGCCGCGACGCTGCCTTCAATTCGCCCCGTGCAGCGGCCCCTTGGAACACCGCAGTGCTGGGACCGAACCTGGTGCCGGGCAGCTATGACGCCGCGATGGCAGGCTACCAGGCCTGGTATCCGGATCATGGTGGCAACCTGCGCGTCGAAGCCGGGCGCGATATCGTCGGCGACGCCTGGACCGCGCGCGCAGAGTCGGGCAGCAGCGATCGCGACTGGGCGCTGTACTCCAGTGCCGCGGTCGGCAACTGGCTGTGGCGGCAGGGTACCGGCGGCACCACTGGGGTGGAGCCGGTGCCGACCAGCTGGTGGGTGAACTTTGGCGCCTACACCAACGTGTCCGCTGCCGCTGGCGCCTCTCCACGGATGGTTGGTTTCACCGGCTTCGGCACATTGGGCGGGGGCAACCTGACGCTGGAGGCCGGGCGTGACGCCGGCGTGCGCGATGCGATAGGTGACGCGTTGGTGTCGACGATCGCACCGCGCTCGGGTGCGATCATTGCTGCGGTGGGATCGACCGGCCGGGTCAGCGATGGCCAGCTGCATCTGACCGGCGGCGGCGACCTGCAGCTGCGTATCGGTGGCGCGCTGAATCCGAACCTGCAGGCGACGATCTCCAGCCTGAACCCCTCCAGGGCGGGACAGAATCTCGACCTCAACGGTACCTTCAGCAACCTGCGTGGGAGCCTGCAGCTCGATGCGGGGCGCATCGGTGCAATGGGCGTCACCCTGGAAAGCTACGCGACGCTGGGTAAGCAGCGGGCGGCAGACCTGTTTGCGCCCGACGCCGCCCGCGCGATGGGCGGGCCGGTGCTGGTGCTGGGCGACGCCGCCGCGCAGCTGCAGGCGCGGGGCGATGTGGTGCTCGGCGGCGTCGCCGATGCCGGCCGGGTTCCGCTGGCCAACTACAGCGCGGTGCTGCAGGATGACGGCGCGCGCGCTGCAGGCAGTACGTGGTTCTCCCTGTGGACCGCCAACACGGCCGTGGATCTGTTCAGTGCCGGTGGTGACCTCGCGCCAGGCCTCGCCGGGCCGGAAAACGTGACGGGCAGCAATCTGTGGCGGGAGCAGGTCCAGCTTGTTGTGCGTGGCGGTGATGATCTGCTGAATTACTGGCTCTATCCTTCGCGCTTCAGCGCGATTGCTGCGCAGGGTGACATCAAGCTGGACCGGATCAGCGCCACGCCGGGGACGCAGGATGTGATCCTGCTGGCACCCTCGGCGACAGGACGGCTGGACGTCCTGGCCGGTGGCGGCATCTTCGCCCAGCCTGGCGCGACCCAGATCGCGCGCTCGGCCAGTGACGCGCGCCTGCCGGGACCCTTCGACCCGGCATTCATGGCCGAGCAGGGGGATTCCGCAGGCAATGTGACCCGCACGCGGCACAACCTGTCCGTCGACGGCAACACGGCATCGCCGGCGGGGTCGCTCCCACTGTTCGCATTCGGTCCGAATACGCCGCTGTCCACTGTGTCTGCGGCACTGGCGCCGAGCCGCTTCTACGCGGTGCAGGGCGACATCATGGGTCTGGCCACCGGCGCCCAGCGCACGCTGAATGTCAACGCGGGGCAGCGCACGCAGCTGAACTGGTTCGAGGCCGCCGGCGCCGTGCAACTGCGGGCAGGCCGGGACATCCTCGGGGTGTCGATGACCGCGTTGAACACCGCGCCCACCGACATCACGGTTGCGGCGGCAGGCCGCGACATCGTGCATCTGAATGCGACCATTGCTGGCCCTGGCAACGTCGAGATCAGTGCCGGCCGCCAGCTGCGCCAGGAGGATGCGGGCAGCATCGCCAGCCTCGGTGGCATCGTGCAGGGCGACACCCGTCCCGGCGCCAGCATCGCGCTGACGGCCGGCAACCAGCAGATCGATTTCGCGGCCCTGCGTGCACGCTATCTGGACCCTGCCAACCTTGCCGATCCCGCGCAATCGCTTGCGTCGCAGCCGGGCAAGGCAGCCAAGGTGTACGACCAGGAACTGAAGCAGTGGCTGCAGCGACGCTTCGGCGTGGCGGCCGAGGGCGACGGGGCGCTGGCCACGTTCGATGCGCTGCCGCAGGAACAGCAGCGTATCTTCCTGCGCCAGGTCTATTACGCAGAGCTGCGCGAAGGTGGACGCGAGTATACCGATGCAGAAGGGCCCCGCTTCGGCTCCTACCTGCGCGGGCGCGAAGCCATCGCCACGCTGATGCCGGACAGGAATGCGGCCGGTGCGACGATCGACCGTACCGGCGATATCGTGATGTACGGTGGCTCCGGCGTGCGTACCGAGGCGGGCGGCAACATCGAACTGATGGCACCGGGTGGGCAGATCGTGATCGGTGTGCAGGGCGTGGTGCCACCCGCCAGCGCCGGCCTTGTCACCCAGGGGCAAGGTGATATCCGGCTGTTCAGCCAGGACAGCGTGCTGCTCGGCCTGTCGCGGGTGATGACCACCTTCGGCGGCGACATCCTGGCGTGGTCGGAGCAGGGTGACATCAATGCCGGTCGTGGTTCGCAGACGACGCTGCTGTACACGCCACCGCGCCGCGTCTATGACGGCTGGGGCAATGTGATCCTGTCGCCGCAGGCTCCCGCCAGTGGCGCAGGCATCGCGACGTTGAACCCCATCGCCGAAGTGCCGCCGGGCGACGTCGACCTGGTCGCGCCGCTGGGCACCATCGACGCGGGCGAGGCTGGTATCCGCGTCTCGGGCAACATCAACCTGGCGGCGCTGCAGGTGCTCAACGCCGCCAACATCCAGGTACAGGGCGAGAGCAAGGGCCTGCCGGTGCTGGCATCGGTGAACGTCAATGCGCTGGCCTCGGCCAGTGCGGCAGCCAACAGCGCCAGCCAGGCCGCACAGGATGTGATGCGCAAGAGCCAGGACGAGGCACGGCGCAACCAGCCGTCGGTGATCAGCGTGCAGATCCTCGGCTTCGGCAGTGGCACCAGCGCCATCAATCCGCCGGCGCGTGGCAACACTGCCAACAGCGGTTATGACGCCAACAGTGCCTTCCAGTTCCCGCAGGCAAGTCGCGACGAGGGCACGCAGCGCCGCTAGGTGCCGTCCTTGGTCGGCACACGTTGCTGCCCACCAAGGTCGGCAATAGATCCACGCCATGCGTGGATGCGACCGGGCCGAAAGAACGAACAGCATCGGGCCAGCCGCCACGGAACGGAAGCGGCCCCAGCCAGGATGGCACGGAGGGCAGGGAGCGGCCATCAGCGGTGAGGACCACCGACACGGCGCCGCCGGGTGCAGGAGCGCGCCCGGCGGCGGGCTCGGCAGTAGATCCGCGCCATGCGTGGATGGCTGGGCCAGCCTCAGTGCCGACCAACGGTCGGCACCCACCAGGGCAGGCCGGGCATTAGAAGCCGCTCGGCAGTAGATCCACGCCATGCGTGGATGCTTTGCCTGGGAGGAATCCTAAAGCTCCAGCACGCGCCGGTAGCCCAGCGGTCCACGCCCGTCACGCAGGCCCAGCCGCAGTTCCAGCCCGGTGGCCGGCAGCACCTCGCCCTCGCTCGGCAGCATCGCCCAGCCGGCCCCGGGTTGCCAGGCGCGCACCTCGAACCGCTGCACATCCTTTGCCACTGCAATGCCTTCCGAAGGAACCGGTGCGGGCAGGGGATAGCGGTCCGTCGCCGTACCGCTGGCGCGCCATAGCGTGTTGCCTTGCCGCCACCAGCGCACCCGCTGCCAGCGCAGCCCATCACTGTCGACGCTGCGGGTGATTTCTAGCGCAAAGCTGCCATCCGGGTACCGTTCGCTCACCAGCGAAGGCGGCAGCAGTCGCTGCGGACGATCCGCCGGGCGCACCGCGCCGTTCATCAGCGCATCGTCGGCACGCATCTCGATATCGCGCTGGAACTGCTGCAGCACGCGTAGTGCCGTCGTGGTCTCGGCATCGGCCCGGCGCAGGCGCTGGTCGCTGCTGGCCACGCTGTCGAGCGCTCGCCAGCAGATCAGCGCCAGCACGCCCATGATGGTGATCGCGATCATCACCTCGATAAGGGTGAAGCCTGCTGCGGTACGCTTCATTGCGCCGCGGTCCACGGCAGCTGCATCCGCGCCAGCGACTGCCGCGGTGCATCTTCGGCAGCCACGCTGAGTTCCAGTTGCGGCTGTCCGTCACTCCCCGTGCCGATATGCTGCAGCACCAGGAAACTGCTTCGCCCCTGCACGCAGCGCAGCCGTGCATCCTGCGGCGGCTGCCCGGCCAGGCGCAGCTCCTGCCAGCGGTCCTGCGCGCACAACAGCGCCAAGCGACGGTCGCGCAGGCGTGACTGATCGTCGGTGGCCACCGCGACCGAGCGCATGACCGCAGCCAGCGCAATCGAAACGATCGCCAGTGCGATCAGCACTTCGATCAAGGTGAATCCGCGCATGTTCCGCTTCACTGCACGACCTGCAACTGTCCGCTGCCATCGTCACGAAGACGCAGCTGGCGGCCCTGCAACGACAACGTCAGTTCCCATGCCACGCCGATCCACTCCGGGCTCAGTTCAACCGGGGTGGCCGGCTGCACCACGATGCCGGCCGGTTGCCATGACTGTGGGCGCAGCAGGTCGTCGCGTTGCACGTCCACCCAGCGGGTGCCTTCGCGCCTGCTGAACCGGTAGCCGGCGGCGTCGGCCTGCCAGCGCAGGGGGCGGCCATCGATGCGGGCCTCGTCGCGCGCCACCTGCAGGCGCTGCGCCAGTCGTTCGGCCTCCTGCCGCAGCTGGCGCGCGGGGTCGAGCAGGCTGCCCAGGCCCAGGCCGATGCCCGCCGTGCAGATGCCGATGATCACCAGCACCACCATCAGTTCCAGCAGGGTGAAACCACGCGGCACGTGCTGCATCGACGTTGCCTCCTGTCCAGGTCGATGCCTGCCAGCGTAGGCCCGCATGATGAAACAAAAGCGTCAGCGGCGGCTGCTAGCGTGGGCGGACACGAACGTGGCGATGGTGCGGAACATGGATGGCAGGCGCTGGGATCGCAATCGGATGTTGACCCTGCTGGCGGCCACCCTGCTGCTGGCGGTGGTGGCCTATTGGAGCGTCACCCTGTCTGCGGTGGCGCCTGCGGCGGCGGCCAGCGAAGCGCATGCCGATGCGCCGGCCCGGCCGCTGTTCGATGCGGTGGCCAGTCTGCCGCTGGTGCGGCTGCTGTCGCCCGGTGCGGTGCAGACCGAGGTGGTCGTGCTGGGTGTGATGGCGGGTGACCACGCGCCCCTGGCCCTGTTGTCGGTGGATGGACGCCCGCCGGAGGCTCACGCGCCCGGCCAGCGGCTGGGGCCCTGTACGGTGCTGGCCAGCATCAGCGCCAACGCGGTGGAACTGAACCAGGCTGGGCAATCGCGCAGCCTGCCGGTGCCCGCGCTGCCACCGGTGCCGAACGATGGCATCGTGCCGGCCGCTCCGAAGGGCGGCGCTCGGTAGAGCCGAGCCCGCGCTCGGCTGCCTCGGCATGGCTGTTGAACGGTGTGCAAGCGCAGCCGGGCGTGGGCTCGGCTCTGCAGATGCATGGGTTCATCGCGCCGGACGCTGCGGTACCACGGACCGCCCGAAGGCATCGCCCATGCGTTGCCGCGTGCCTTCCAGGTTGTACTGCATCAGCTGGTTGCCGGGCTGCCGCATCAGGCGTTCGGCATCCGGCAGCGCCGCTGACTTCGCCGATTTCGGCGCCGGCGCCAGCCTGCGTTGCAGGCATTCCCACGCGGGGATGCGCTCGCCGTTGACCTGTACTTCGATGCACGGCGCAACACCGTCCTGCTTCTTCGCCTCTCCGGCCCAGGCCGATGGCAACGCCAGCAACAAGGCAAGGGCGAGGGCAGGGCGAAGGCCCGCCTTCAATGGCTCACTCATCTCGAATCTCCTGCAACAACCGACGCTCTGCAATGAAGACGTGTGGCGAGGGCAGTCTCCGCCCGCTGGTGCTCTGGCGCTGTCACAAGATGACAGTGCTGTCACAAAACTGGTGGCGGTTTTGACGCGACGTGCACGTCCTGTTGGTAGACCCACGCGCCGCTCCCTGGCCCCTCCCTTCGATACGACGCGATGCCTTCGATGACTCCTGTTCCGTGCCGAGCCGTCCGCTTTCCGTTGCGCCTGCATCCGCTGGTGCTGGCGCTGGCCGCGATGCCGCTGCCATTGTCCGCGCAGGAGGCAGCGCCTGCGCCCAGCGTGAACATCAATGAATACATCGTGCGCGGCAACACCGTGCTCGATCCGCGCCAGATCGAACGGGCGGTAGAGCCGTTCCTCGGCCCGGGCAGGACCCTGGCCGATGTCGAGAAGGCGCGCGATGCGGTCCACGCGCTGTACCAGCAGGCGGGCTACCAGTCGGTCTACGTCGAACTCCCCGAGCAGCAGGTCAGTGGCGGCGTGGTGCTGCTGAAGGTGCAGCAGACGCCGATCGGCCAGCTGCGCGTGGTCGGCACCCGCTACGAATCGCCCGACCGCATACGCGATCGCGTACCGGCACTGGCCGAGGGCAAGGTGCCGGACTTCGACCAGGCCCAGAAGGAACTGACCGCACTGAACGAAGGCGGGCGTCGCCAGGTGATGCCGCTGGTGCGCGAAGGCCAGGTGCCGGGCACGATGGACGTGGACCTGCAGGTCGAGGAGAAGTCGCCGTGGCGTGCCAGCGCGTCACTCAACAACGACCACAGTGCCGACACCGAGAAGCTGCGCCTGAGTGCGTCGCTGGCCTACGACAACCTGTGGAAGCGCGGGCACAGCGCCAACATCGGCGTGTACCTGGCGCCGGAAGATACAAAGCAGGCCAAGGTGTTCTCGGCCTCGTACACGATGCCGTTCGAAGGTACGCCGTGGAGCCTGGAAGCCTCCGGCTACAGATCCGACAGCCGCGTGTTGAATGCAGGCGGGCAGGTCGGTACCGGCACCGGCACCAACGTGATCGGCAACGGCCATTCGATCGGCCTCAAGCTCAACTACCGCCTTGCCGGCAGCAGCCAGTGGTGGCGCCAGCTCAGCCTCGGTGTGGATTTCAAGGACACCGAGGAAGACACGCAGATGGGCAAGGACAGCCTGAAGACACCGTTGAAGTATGCGCCGATCACCCTGGCCTTCGTCGGCGTGCGCCAGGGCGAGCAGGATCAGCTGAGCATCAACACCCAGCTGGTGGCCGGTACCCGCCGCCTGTTCGGTTACGGCAGCGACGCCACCGCGTTCGGGCAGAAGCGCTACTGGGCTGACCCGAGCTTCGTGGCCTTCAAGGCCGACGTGGCCAACACCCACACCTTCAGCAATGACTGGCAGTGGTATGCGCGTGGCTCGCTGCAGGTAACCGATGCGCCACTGGTGTCGGCCGAGCAGTTCGCTGCTGGCGGCATGTACACCGTGCGTGGCTACCTGTCGGCCGAGGCGATCGGCGACTACGGCGGCCTGGCCAGCCTGGAATGGCGCACCCCGGCGTGGTCGCTGTGGAGCGGCACCGATCTGCGTGTCTACAGCTTCGCCGACGCGGCCTACCTGCGCCTGCGCCGGCCGCTGCCCGAGCAGCGTGACAAGTACAACCTGGCCTCGGTCGGCCTGGGCGCGCAGCTGCGCCTGGGTGAACACCTGCAACTGCGCCTGGACTACGCCTGGCCTTATGCCGATGGCCCGGTCACGCGCAAGGACGACCCGCGCCTGCATTTCAACATCAGCACCAGCTACTGACCCTTCCCTTGAACATGCGTTCTCCGGAGACCCTTCGCATGGACCGTTTGCTTTCCCGAGTGTTGCTGCTGCTGGCCGCGCTGGTTGCGTTGCCTGCGGCTGCGGCCGATGCCAATTGGTGGCAGGCCGAATGGAAATACCGCAAGCCGATCACCGTCGACGCCGGCCCGCAGGGCGCGGGCCTGGCCGGTGACCCGGGCCGCACGCCACTGCTGCTGCGGCTGCATACCGGCAACTTCGGCTTCGACGGCACCCAGGATGCGGGCAACGACCTTCGCTTCGTCTCGGGTGATGGCCGTACCGTGCTGGCCCACCAGATCGAGCAGTTCGATCCCACGCTGGGCCTGGCCCTGGTCTGGGTGGACCTGCCGGCGGTCAGTGCCGCCGCGCCGCAGACCATCTGGATGTACTACGGCAATGAAAAAGCCCCGGCCAGCGGCAACGGCCAGCAGGTGTTCGATCCGGACTACACGCTGGTCTATCACTTTGCCGAGGCCAATGCGCCGGCACGCGACACCACCGCCTATGGCAACAATGCCGGTGCGGTGGTGCCGCCGTCGGAAGGCGCGGTGATCGGCCGCGGCGTGCAGCTGGGCGCCGGCCCGCTGCCGCTGCCGGCCAGCGCGTCGCTGGCGCAGGAAGCGGGCGCGCCGCTCACCGTTTCGGGCTGGATCAAGCCGGGCAGCAACAATGCGGCTCAAGCAATCTACGCCCGCCGTGATGGTGCTTCCGAACTGGTGCTGGGCATCGAGAACCGCGTGCCGTTCGTGCAGCTCAATGGCCAGCGCAGCACGCCGGCGCAACCGATTCCGGAAGGGCAGTGGGCGCATGTTGCACTGACGGCAGAGAAGGGCGCGTTGCAGCTGTACCTCAATGGGCGCGTAGCTGCCCAGCTGAGCGGTGCGCTGCCGGCGCTGGCCACCGCGCCGGTGGTCGGCGCCGATGCGCCGGGCGCGGCGCAGCCGCTGGCCAACTTCGAAGGTGCCCTGGACGAGTTGCGCATTTCGCGGGTGGCACGCCCGGCCGCGCTGCTGCTGGCCGACGCCACCGCTCAGGGCGCCGACTCGCGCCTGGTCAGCTACGGCGCCGACGAGCAGTCCGCCGGGCAGAGCCACTTCGCCTTCATCCTCAAGGCGATGCCGTTCGATGCCTGGGTGGTGGTCGCCATCCTCGGCCTGATGATGCTGCTGTCGTGGGCGATCATGATCGCCAAGAGCCGCCACTTCGGCCGTACCAGCAAGGCCAATGCCGTGTTCACCGAGAGCTTCGGAAAGCTGTCCGGCGTACCGCTGCGCACCCTGTCCGACATGGACCGCCAGGGCAAGGCGCCGACCGCCATGCACGATGGCTCGTTGTGGCGCATCTACCAGGTGGCCATCGATGAAATGCAGCAACGCCACCAGCGCGATGGCAACAGCGGTTACCTCAGTGGTGCCACCATCGCGGCGATCCGCGCCTCGATGGATGCAGTGATGGTGCGCGAGCAGGAAGCGATGGCGCGGCGCATGAACTGGCTGTCGACCACCATCGAAGGCGCGCCCTACGTGGGCCTGTTCGGCACAGTGATCGGCATCATGCTGGTGTTCGTGGTTGCGGCAATGGCCGGCGCGGTGGACATCAACTCGGTGGCACCGGGCATGGCCGCAGCGCTGCTGTGTACCGCCGCGGGCCTCGGCGTCGCGATCCCGGCGCTGTTCGGCTACAACTACCTGGGCGCGCGTGCCGAAGCGATCGGCGCGGACATGGCGGTGTTCATCGACGAATTCGCCGCGCGCCTGGCCGAAGAGCAGGACGGGCGCGGCCCGGCCGCGGTCCAGGGCTGAGGGGCGCGCCATGGGCCAGAAGGCGAAGTTCGGCATCAAGAAGCGCGAGAAGGGCATCAACGTGACGCCCTTCGTCGATGTGCTGCTGGTGGTGCTGGTGATCTTCATCCTGACCAGCAACGCTTCCATCCCCGGCATCGAGGTCAACCTGCCGAAGGCCAGCAACAGCGTCGCGCTGGAGAAGCCCAAGACCAAGGCGATCACCATCGACCCCAGTGGCCAGGTGTTTCTGGATGCCTACCCGGTGACGATGGCGGAGCTGGAAGACCGCCTGCGCACCGAGCGCGCGACCACGCCGGATTTCCCGGTGATCGTGCGCGGTGACGCGCAGGTGCAGTACGCCCGCGTGGTCGAGGTGCTGGACCTGCTGCGGCGCCTAGAGCTCGCCCAGGTCGGCCTGGTCACCGGCAAGGCGCAGGGCTGAGGCATGACGGCCCATCAACCCCCTCGGCCGGAGCCCGGCATGCGCGGTCGCCAGCTGCTGGTGACTGTCGCGCTGGTGCTGGCCGCGTTGCTGGTGCTCGGCATCGCCGTGTGGTGGATGCTGTTCAAGGACACCGCCAGCACCCGTCGGCCGGTGGTGCAGCCGCCGATGCTGGCGCTGCCGCCAGCGCCTCCGCCACCCCCGCCGCCGCCGGAAAAGCCGCCGGAGCCGGAAACGCCGCCGGAGGAGACGATGCCCGAACCGGAGCCGCTGGAGCAGCCGACGCCGGCTGAAGAGCCGGCACCGACTCCGGACAATGCCGATCCGGTGACGATGAACGCCGATGCGCAGGCCGGCGGTGACAACTTCGGCATCCAGTCCGGCAGTGGTGGCGGTTCGTCCGGTGTCGGTCGCGGCGGTGCCGGCAATGCCACCTATGGGCGCTACCTCGGCTACCTGATGCAGCAGGCGATCTCGCGCGACGACAGGGTCAAGCGCCTGGCGTTCCAGCTGCAGGTGAATGTGTGGCTGGCCAGCGATGGCCGCCTGGAAAAGGTCGAGCTGGTGCGTGGCAGTGGCAACGAGGAGGCCGACGCGGCCGTGCTCGATGCACTGCGTCGCATCGGCAAGGTCGACCAGGCACCCCCACCGTCGCTTGATTTCCCCGCCCGCGTCCTGATCCAGGGCCGCCGGCCCGGGGCCTGATTCCCGACCTCCGTGATTTCCCTTCTTTCGATGAGAACCGTGATGAACGACCACGTCCGCGCACGAACCGATTCCCGCCGCCCGCGGCCGGCCCGACGGGCGCTGCTGTGCTGCGCCGTGCTGCTCAGCCTGGCCGCCCCGACCGGTGCGATGGCCGCCGAAACGACCATGGTCAAGCTGATCAAGGGCCTGATCGCCAGCGGCGCACTGAAACCCGAAGATGGCCAGGCATTGCTGGTGCAGGCCGAGGCCGAAGCGGCGGCCGCCCAGCGCAGTACAGCCACCGCGACCTCGGCCGCCAGTGGCGGTGTCGCCCTGGAAGCCGGCGACGTGCGTGTACCCTACGTGCCGCAGAGCGTGCGCGACGGCATCCGTGACGAAGTACGCCAGGACGTGATGGCGCAGGCCAGGTCCGAGGGCTGGGCGGCACCGAACGAAGTGGCTGAGTGGACCAAGCGCATCAAGGTCACCGGTGACATGCGCGTGCGCAGCGAATCGCGCTTCTTCTCCGAACGCAACAGCGACATCGTGAGCAACTGGTCGTCGATCAATTCCGGCAACGGCTTCGACACCAACACCAACACCAACCTGCAGCTGCCACCACTGCTGAACACCCGCCAGGACCGCCGCAACCTGTGGCGCATCCGCGCCCGCCTGGGCATCGAGGCGACCATCGGCCAGCACACCACGGCCGGTGTACGCCTGGCCAGCGGCAGCAGCAATGGCCCGGTGTCGACCACCGAGCAGCTGGGCGGTGGCCTGAGCAAGAAGGACGTGTGGCTGGACCAGGCCTGGCTGGCCTACAGCCCGGCCGACTGGGTGACGGTGCGCGGCGGCCGCTTCGGCAATCCGTTCTGGACCAGCGACACGCTGTTCTCCAACGACCTCAACTTCGATGGCCTGGCCGCCAACCTGCAGTACGACTTCGGCGGCGGTGACCTCGGCCTGTTCGGCAACCTGGCGGTGGTACCGCTGGAATACACCTCCGACAGCGCGCCCAGCCAGAGCCGGGTCAAGACCCCGAACGAGAACAAGTGGCTGTCCGGTGCGCAGGTGGGCGTGAACTGGCGCTTCAATGACGACAACGCGCTGCGCGCGGCACTGGGCTACTACGACTTCAAGAACATCAGCGGCCACCTGTCCTCGCCGTGCGCGCTGTATGCGGGCGCGGTGGGCTGCGACACCGACTGGTCGCGTCCGGCGTTCATGCAGAAGGGCAACACCCTGATGCTGATCCGCGACATCGCGCGCAATCCGCTGGATCCGGCCAATACGCCCACCCCGCAGTATGTCGGCCTGGCCTCGGCATTCCGCCTGGCCACGCTGAACCTGCGCTGGGATACGCAGCTGGCCCAGGACGTCGGCCTGCGCCTTGAAGGCGACTACATCCGCAACCTGGCCTATGACAAGCAGGCGATGTTCAGTCGCGCCAACAACGGCATCGTCAACAACTACGGTGCCGGTGGTGCCGCCAGCATCGATACCTTCCGCAGCGGCGACACGGCATGGATGCTGCAGGCCACCTTCGGTGCCACCGAGCTGAAGGAGAAGGGCCATTGGCAGGCGCTGCTGGGCTACAAGCACATCGAGGCCGATGCGCTGCCGGATGCCTACAACGATCCGAACTTCCACCTCGGTGGCACCAATGCCCGCGGCTACTACGTGGGCGGTGCCTATGCGCTGGACGCGCGCAGCTGGATCAGCGGCAAGTGGATGGCGGCCAAGGAAGTGTCCGGTGCGCCGCTGTCGATCGACGTGTTCCAGCTGGAGTTCAACACCGGCTTCTGAGTGACGGCGTGATGCGGATCACGTAGTGCGTGGCGGGGGCGCAGCGATGCGCCCGTCTAGGGAAAGGAGACCACGCGTTGTTCAAAAGGAGGAGTGGATGAGCCGTCGCAAGCTGTTCGAGAGTCCCGAACCGTCCAGCCAGATGCTGGGTGTTGGACCGGCCTATGTTTCCGTGGAGGGCCTGCGCCAGCACCTGGCCGAGTTCCTGCTGTACGCGGGCCGGCCGGTGGTGATCATGCGCGGGCGCAGCGAAGTGGGCTACTTCCTGCCGGCGCGCTGCTGGCGCCAGCGTGACGATGATCCGCTGGCGGCCGCGGCCGCCGACCAGCTGCTGGATGCCGCCGGGTTCCAGGCCGAAGACATCCAGCAGGTGGAGCAGGAATTCAACGCGATGCGCCAACGCACCGTGCTGCATTCACGGCGCTGACCCTTCTGTTACGCCGTCGCCCCACGCTCACTGGTGATGCGTGCACCTTCGCGCATCACCAGGGTCACCGGGGTCTTTTCCACCACCTCCAGCAATCGCTGCCACTGCGCATCGCTCAGCTCGGCACTGGCATGCAGCACGCGGTGCACGTGGAGGCGCCCGTCCTCATCACGTTCCGAGCGCAGCTCGGCATGGAACTCGCCCAGGTCCCAGCCCTTGCGCTGCGCGTACATGCGCAGGGTGATGGCGGTGCACGCCGCCAGCGAGGCCAGGTACAGGTCGAACGGCGCGAAGCCCTTGCCCTGGCCGCCCAACGAGGCGGGCTCGTCCGCATCCACATCGACGCTGCCATTGCTGATGTGGTGCAGGTAACTGTCGGCGGTTGAAACAATGCGTGCGTAGGCCATCACATTCTCCATCTGTCCATGGCGTCGAGCCACGCTCGATTAAACCCACTGTAGCGTCGAGCCATGTTCGACGGCTCCCCAAAGGCGGCGCCAGCCAGGACCGGCGCCGCCACCCGGTTACTCGGTACGATCGTACGAGAACTGGATGCCCGCCGTACCGCCGGTTTCAATGAAGAGGTTCATGAAGGCCGGCACCGTTTCCGAACGGGCCCAGTCGCGCTGCAGCTCGCAGAACAGCTGCGGCACGCTGATCAGCTGGCCGCCGGCCTGTTCGATGCGGCGCAGCGCGGCATCGTGCGCGGCCAGCGAGGTGCCGCCGACGGCGTCGACCACCACATACACCTCATAGCCTTCCTTCAACGCATCCAAGGCCGGGAAGGTCAGGCAGGCCTCGGTCCACAGCGCGGTCATGATCAGCTTGCGGCGGCCGGTGGCTTCCACCGCCCTGCGGAACTGGACGTCTTCCCAGGAATTGATGGTGGTGCGGTCGTAGGTCGGATAGTCACCCAGCACCTGGCGCAGCTGCGGAATCGGCGGCTTGTTCAGGCCGGTCTTGACGTTCACCGTCGAATGCACGATCGGCAGGCCATAAGCCACTGCGGCTTTGGCAGTGCCGACGATGTTGTTGACCAGCAACTGGCGGTCCATCGAAGCAATGGAGTTCACCTGCACCGGCTGGTAGTCGATGATGATGAAGGCGGAGTTCTGCGGGGTCAGCAGATGATCGCTGGCCGGGTCGCGGATCGGTTCACTGGACATGATGGGTCTCCGGTTGAGAGGCGTGCCGACAGCGGGCCGGCACCCCGGGCGTAGGTCAGCTGCGCTGCGAATCCAGCGGCTCGTGGTTCTTCTGCACGTCCTGCGCCTTCAGGTAGCTTTCGATCAGCAGCTGGTAGTTCGGGAAGATCTTCGTGTAGACCTCGGCCCATTGCTGGGCATCGTCGCGGTTCCAGCTGCGCTGGATCTCCGAGGCCACCGCGGCGGTGTCCATCGGCACCACGCCGGCCTGCACCACCCGGGCCAGGGTGATCTCCTCGGCCATCTTCGAATAGGTGCCCGAGGCATCGATGACCGCGAACACCTGATAGCCATCGGCAACGGCGGCAATGGACGGGAAGGCCATGCACACGCTGGTGATGGTGCCGGCAATGATCAGCTGCCTGCGGCCGGTGGCCTTCACTGCTGCAACGAATTCCGGATTGTCCCAGGCGTTGATCTCGCCCTTGCGCGCCACGTACCGGGCATGCGGGGCTGCGTCGTGGATCTCCGGGATCAGCGGGCCGTTCGGGCCCTGCGGAACAGAGGCAGTGGTGATCACCGGCATCTTTGCCAGCGTGGCCATCCTGGCCAGCGCGGTGGCGTGGGCGCGCACGCGGGTGAACGGCATGTCACCGATGGTCTGGAACAGGCCGCTCTGATGGTCGATCAGCAGCATCGCGGCGTTGTCCGGATCGATCACCGGGCGGGCACCGTTGAAGTTGGCGGGGGTACTCATGGTCAGTCTCCTGGAAAAAGCGGGCGATGGCCCGGAGGGTGCGGCGGGCCATCGCCCGCCGCTTTGAAACGATCAGTGCGCGATCTGGCCGAAGCGGCCGCTGTTGAAGTCGTTGACCGCCTGCGCGATCTCGGCCTGGCTGTTCATCACGAACGGGCCATAGCCCACCACCGGCTCGTCGATCGGCTCACCGCTGAGCAGCAGTACGGTGGCGTCGCTGTCGGCGTCGACGAACACGTCCTCGCCGCTGCGGTCGAAGGTGACCAGCTGCGCTTCGCCGACCGGCTGGCCGCCGTTGATCCGCACCGTACCCTTCAGCACCACAAGCGCCAGCGTGCGGCCCTCGGCCACCGGCAGGTCGGTGTGGTGGCCCTGCTGCAGGCGGATGTCCCAGACATCCATCGGCGTGTGGGTGCGCGCCGGGCCGGCATGACCGTGGAAGCGGCCGGCGATGACCCGCACGCGGCCGGCGCCATCGGGCAGATCCACCGAGGGAATCTCTGCGTCGAGCAGGGTCTGGTAGCCCGGTGCGCCCATCTTGTCGCGCGCCGGCAGGTTCACCCACAGCTGGACCATGTCCAGCGTGCCGCCGCGCCTGCTGAATTCCGGCGTGTGGAATTCCTCGTGGAGGATGCCGGAGGCAGCCGTCATCCACTTCACGTCACCCGGGCCGATGGTGCCGCCGGCCCCGGTCGAATCGCGGTGGGCGACCTCACCCTCATAGACGATGGTGACGGTCTCGAATCCGCGATGCGGATGCTGGCCGACGCCACGCGGCGTATTGCTGGGGGCGAAGGTGTACGGGCCGGCGTAATCCAGCAGCAGGAACGGGCTGAGGTGCTGGCCGTGGGTGTTGTAGGAAAACATCGAGCGGGCGGGGAATCCGTCGCCCACCCAGTGCGGGCGGGGGGCGCTGTAGGTACCGGTGACACGCTTCATGGCGATCTCCTGACCGGGGCTGCCGGCCGCTGTTCTTCGTTGCGAAGACGATATTGCCGTGACAATAAGGCCGGTAGACGCCAGTATTTGCCGTCATAGTCCTATCTGGTGAACAATGTCTGCAGGCCGTGGCCGCAGGAGATCGCCCCGTGTTCATCGCAGATATCCGCCGTTGTGACCTCAACGACCTGTTCTACTTCGCCATGGTGGTCGAGCATGGCGGCTTCTCGCAGGCCGGCCGGGCGCTGGCGATGCCGAAGTCGAAACTGAGCCGGCGCATCGCGCTGCTGGAGGAACGGTTGGGCGTGCGCCTGATCCAGCGTTCGACCCGGCGTTTCTCGGTCACCGAGGTCGGCCAGGACTACTACCGCCACTGCAAGGCCATGCTGGTCGAAGCCGAAGCGGCCGAGGAAGCCATTGCGATGTCACGTGCCGAGCCGCGCGGCACCATCCGCCTGGCGTGCCCGATCGCGATCCTGCACGCGCGCATTGGCACGATGCTGGCCGATTTCCTGGCCCTGCACCCGCAGGTGACGGTGCAGCTGGACGCCACCAACCGGCGCGTCGATGTGGTGGGCGAGGGTGTGGACGTGGCGATCCGCGTGCGGCCGCCGCCGCTGGAGGACAGTGACCTGGTGGTACGCGTGCTGGCGCGCCGGGTCTGGTGCACCAGTGCCAGCCCGGCGCTGCTGCAGCGGCTGGGCACGCCGCAGGTGCCTGCCGACCTGGCGATGATGCCGACCGTGGATCTGGCATCGCCCAGCCAGCAGCATGCCTGGGAATACACCGGGCCGGGCGATGTGCTGGCCAGCGTGCACCATCGCCCGCGGCTGGTCAGCGATGACATGATCGCGTTGCGCACCGCCGCGGTGGCCGGGGTGGGCCTGCTGATGCTGCCGCGGATGATGATCAGCGACGAGCTGGCCAGTGGCGCGCTGGTGCCGGTACTGCCGGAGTGGGTGCCCAAGCACGGCATCGTGCACGCGGTGTTCCCGTCGCGACGCGGCCTGTTGCCTGCGGTGCGTGCGCTGATCGACTACCTCGCCGAACGCTTCGAGGCGCTGGAGGAACCGTAGATCCTCCATCCACGCCATGCGTCGATGATGCTTTCGTGGCGCGGCTTGCCGCCTGCGGCCCCGCAGCCCACAATCCACGTGCGGACCGTCGCCATCACGCCCATCATTCCCCGGTCCGGCCTTGGCACCTATGTCTCCCAATGCCCTGGCGCTGGTCGAGCTGCTGATCCGCGAGCGCCGTGCGTTGTCCCGCTTCGTCGCGCGCTACCTCGACCCGGCCAGCACCGAGGACACCCTGCAGAACCTCTACCTGAAGGCCAGCAGCGTGCCCGGCGATCCACCGATCCTGGAGCCGCGCGGTTATCTGTACCGGATGGCCTACCACCACGCGCTCAACCGCAGCCAGGCCGACGCCCGCGAGCGGCGCGCGATGGCCGAGTACGCCACCGGCATGGCCGAGGCAGGCCACGACGGCGAGGCGCAGGCGCTGGACCAGGCGCAGCTGCGCGAGATCACCCAGACCATCCTGGCCCTGCCGGCCCAGGTACGCGAGTGCTTCGTGCTCAACCGCTACCTGGGCCTGAGCGAACGCGAGATTGCCGCGCGCCTGGGGATCTCCAAGAGCCTGGTCGGCAAGCATGTGCTGCGCGCAGCGCTGCTGATCCAGCAACAGCAGCGGGGAATGGGCCGATGAGCGGCGATTGCCGTGGGCAGATCGTGCCCGCCGTTGTCACAACAGGAAAGCGCACCCATTCGCGGTGCGGCAGGCCACAACCATGACCACGTCCGAACCCTCGCCGCGTCAGGCCAGGCAGGCGTTGCGCTGGGTGATACGGTGCAGTGCAGGCCCGTTGCCGGAACGCCAGCAACGCACCCTGCAGCGCTGGCTGCAGTCCGATCCGCGCCATGCGCTGGCCTGGCGCCAGCAGCAGGCCTTCTGGCAGCGGTTGGACGCTGCCGGGCCCGAGGTGCTGGCCGCGCTGCCCGAGCTGACCGCCGACCGCCAGGGGCTGCGTCCGATCGCACCGCGCCGTCGCCTGCCGTGGCTGCTGGCATCGGCTGCGGCCGTGGTGCTGATGGTCGCGGCCGCTCCGCATGCGTTGCTGCTGGCGCGCAGTGATGTGCGCAGCAGCGATGCGCCACGAGTGGTGCAGCTGGCCGATGGCAGCACGGCGGTACTCGATGCCGGCACCGCGCTGGCACTTGCGTTCGATGGCCAGCAGCGGCGCGTACGCCTGCTGCGCGGGCAGGCCTGGTTCCAGGTGGCGCACGAGGTTCGCCCGTTCCAGGTCGAGGCAGCGGGCGGCCTGGTCCGTGACATCGGTACTGCCTTCAGCGTGTCGATGCTGGATACCACGGTCACCACCCAGGTCAGCGCGGGTGTGGTCGATGTGCGCCCGGGCGATGGCAGCGTGCAGCGCCTGCATGCCGGACAGGCACGCGTGTTCCGTGACGGGCACTGGCTGCAGCCGGTGCAGCTGGAAGATCCGGAGAGCATGGCGCCGTGGCGGCGTGGCGAGGTAGTGATCGATGATCGGCCGGCCGCGCAGGCCATCGTCGACCTGGCGCGCTACCGTCGTGCCCCGGTCTGGGTACTGGGCGGGCAGGGCGCACGCATACGGGTCAGTGGCCTGTTCCACCTGCAGCAACCGGACACGGCCATCGTCGCCGTGGCCGCGCAGGCGGGACTGCGCGTGCAGCGCTTGCCCGGTGGTGCGTTGCTGCTGTGGTGAAGCACCCGCGGAACATGGACGAACCGGTCGCATGAAAAAAAACATGAAAAAACCGTGGGCAGTCGTCGCAGCCCGCTGTCTATAGAGGTATAGCCAGAGCGAAACAGCGTTTCTTCTCAAGCCAGACACACCACCGGGCACCGGACGTGTCCGTTGTCCCGCCCCGCTTGAGGAGTTCCTGTCCATGCCGTCCACGGCATCCGCCTGTCATCGTCGCGCCACCGCTCTGGCCCTGGCTGTTTCCACCGCATTGCTGCAGTTGGCCTGGGTGCCGGCCGGGCAGGCGCAACCGGCGGTCGTCGCGCCGCTGCGCCAGTACGCCATTCCGGAACAGCCCCTGGCCGACGCCGTGCGTGCCTTTGGCCGCCAGGCCGATGTGCAGGTGGTGTTCCGCAGTGACCTGGTGGAAGGCCGTCGCTCCAGCGCGGTGAGCGGCGAGTACAGCCAGATGCAGGCCCTGCAGCTGCTGCTGCGTGGCAGCGGCGTGCGCGCGCAGCGTGGCATGGACGGCACCTGGAGCCTGCGTGCCGCAGCGGAGGCGGGTGAAGGGGAAGGGGTGCGGGTGACCGAGACACTGGACGTGGCCGGTCGCCTGCAGTCGGAAGGGGGCGAGGCCCGCGATCGGCGCGGCTACGATGATGTGTTCGCGCTGGACATGGCCACGGCGTATTCGGGGCGCGACCGGGTGGAGCGCTACCGCGGCTCCAATCCGGCCGACGTGGTCAAGGATCTGGTCGGTGTGTTCAGCGGCGATGCGCGCAACAGTGGCGCGCTGGACATCAACATCCGCGGCATCCAGGGGCCGGGGCGGGTGCCGGTCAGCATCGACGGCGGCGAGCAGGCACTTACGGTCTGGCGCGGCTACAACGGCGTCAGCAACCGCAACTACATCGATCCCAACCTGATAGGTGGCATCCAGGTCATCAAGGGGCCGGGGCTGGTGCGCGATGTGCACAGCGGGATCGGTGGCGCGCTGGTGATCAAGACCATCGACGTCGATGACATCGTGGAAGCGGGTGAGCGCTTCGGCGGGGAGCTGAAGATCGAAGGCAGCAGCAATGCGGTGGCGCCACGCCTGCCGCGGCTGCATACCGGCGAGGACTACCGCACGGTGCCCGGGTTCCCGCAGGGCTCGCCCTCGGCACCGTATGCCGACAGCACGCTGCTGGTGCCGGTGAAGTCGCGCGGTTCGGAAGCCAATGTGTTCGCCGGCGAGGACCAGGCCTGGCGGCTGGCGCTGGGCCTGCGCGGCGAACACGTGGACCTGATGGCCGCGTATGCCTGGCGCAAGCGCGGCAACTACTTCTCCGGCACCCAGGGCACGGCGTACTACGACCAGGACCCGCGCGAGCAGTTCGAGTACAAGGGCCTAGACTACATCACCACGCTGGCGCGCTACTTCAAGCCCGGCGACGAGGTGCCCAACACCTCCAGCGAGCAGGAATCGTGGCTGCTGAAGGCGACCTGGCAGATCAACGATGACCAGCAGCTGCGCGCCACCTGGCGGCGTACGCTCTCCCACTACGGCGAGATCATGCCCTCGCGCATCCTGTCCGCGCCCGACTACGGTCGCATCCAGTGGCCGCTCAGCCGCGTCGATGCCGATGCCTGGAACCTGGAATACCACTGGCAGCCTGCCGGCAGCCGCTGGCTGGACCTGCGTGCCAACCTGTGGCGCACCGAAACCACCAGCGATACCTACACCGCTGGCGGCTTCCCCAATTTTGCCAGCAACCCCGACTGGAACCCCGGCAGCAGCCCGATCCTGCGCAATACCGCGCTGGCCAATGCCCGCAACGACCGCACCGGCCTGACCCTGAGCAACCGCTTCGCGCTGCATTCCACCCTGGACCTGACGGTGGGCGGCAACTGGCAGTTCGAGAAACTGCGCTCGGCGGACCCGTACTTTGGCGTCAGCGATGGCTGGCGCATGTACCCGCGCGCCGGGCGCCGCCAGGAAGGCGAGGGCTATCTGGTGCTGGACTGGCGGCCGGTGGATTTCCTCTCCCTGAGCGCCGGCGTGCGCTACGCGCGCTATTGGGCCATCGATGATTTCCTGCAGGAACACCCGGAGCTGATGACCACCTCTGTATTCCCCAAAGAGGCCCGCTACCGGGTCAACGAACTGCCCGTACGCCCGGCCAGCCTGCAGGGCGAGATCGACGCCATCGAGTCGCAGCGCGCGTTCTGGGACAGCATCGGCATGGGCTTCATCGTCGATGATCTGCTGAAGGGCCTGCTGAGCAGGTACGAGACGCCGGTGGCGGTGGAGCACAGCATTCCGTGGCTGCCGGATGCGGACGGCAACTACAGCCGTGCCAGCAACCCGTGCCTGAATGGTCAGGTGGCGGCCATTCCCGGGCTGTTGCCGGTGCAGGGCGCGCAGATCCTGTGCAGCATCCAGAGCGGGCGGTCGCAGACGGTGGCCGGCCGCAACGAGCGCAGGCGCGACCATGCCTGGCTGCCGACCTTCTCGGCCACCGCGCATTTCTCGCCCAATGCGCGCGCCTATGTGCGTTACAGCGAGGCGGTGCGTTTCCCCAGCATGTTCGAGAGCACCATCGCGTTCTCCAGCAGCCTGAACCCGCTGTACCCGCTCAAGCCCGAGCACGCCTACAACTACGAAGTGGGCTATGTGCACAACCTGTCCGCACTGTTCGGCAACACCGCCGATGCCGACGTGAAGCTGGCCTACTACGTGCACAAGACCCGCAACGTGATCGAGCGCGACGGCAATTTCCTGTTCGACAACCTGGACAAGCAGCGCATCCGCGGCGTGGAGCTGCAGGCGCGGTTCGACAACCGGCGCTTCTTCACCGACCTGGGCATCACCCGTACGCTGGAAAACAAGGTCTGCGACGAAAGCATGGCGGTGCAGCTCGATGCGCTGGCCGGCAAGGTGCCCAACTGCGTGCAGGACGGCTTCGTCAGTGGCTACCTGCTGACCCAGGCCATTCCCCGGTTGTCGGTGAACGTGTCGCTGGGCACCCGGCTGTTCGATGAGCGCCTGGAGCTGGGCAGCCGCATCGTGCATTACCAACGCCACCAGAACCCGGACCTGCAGGCCTACCGTGACCGACTGTACGCCGGCAGCGGTGGCCTGATCTGGCAGAACGTGCCGTTCACCTGGGGAAACATCACCACCGTCGATGCCTACGGGCGCTGGCGCTTCAATGACCACGCCAGCGTCGAGCTGGTCGGCACCAACCTAGGCAACCGCTACTACGTCGACCCGGCCACGCGCTCCACGCTGCCGGCGCCGGGGCGCACGCTGAAGCTCGGTGTCACTGCACGCTTCTGATGACCTGCCTCGTTGTTGTACCCGTTGTTCCCTCAACCCAAGGAGTAGTTCCATGAAGATGATCTCCCGTTCCGTACTGGCCATGGCCGCCACCTTCGCCCTGGCCGGTGCCGCCCAGGCCGCCGACATCGTCGGTGCGGCCAGCCCGGCCACCGATTCGCAGCTGTACGTCAAGGTCGGTGCCTCCGAAGTCAACGGCGGCCCGCACAGCGCAGGCAAGGCCGGCATCGGCGTCGGCACCGTCTCCAACGGCAAGCCGGTCGACTTCCAGGGGCTGGCGGCCTACTCGGCCCCGACCACCGTCAACGGCGTTACCGTGCGTACCCTGGCCATGCCGATCACCGGTACGCCGGGCAGCCATTCCGGCATGGGCCACTTCAACTTCGTCAAGGTGGGCAGTGGCGATGTGTGGTTCGGCGAATGGTCCAAGGACGGCGCTGCGGGTGGCTTCAACAACCGCCAGGTGTACTTCGCTGGCGACCGCGCCGGCACCACCCTGCCCAGCGGTACCGCCACCTACGCGGTGGCCGGCCTGAACCGGTTCAATGGCAGCAACCTGCTCAGCGGTACCTTCGCGGCGAACTTCGGCACTGGCAAGCTGACCGGCGGCCTGACCGGTGGTGGCCAGACCCTGGCGATCAGCGCCAACATCAACAGCGCCGATGCATCCTTCGCCGGCACCGCCGTGGCCAACGGCTCGGTCACCGGCAACAGCCAGGGCCAGTTCTTCGGCGCCAACGCGGCCACGCTCGCCGGTATCGCCACGTTCGCCGGCAACAGCCAGTACGACACCGCCTTCGGCGGCAGCAAGAACTGATCGCCACGCCCCTGACGGGGCAGGGCAGGGACAAGCCGCGATCCGCCAGTCCCTGCTTCGGCCGCTGCATGCACCACCACGGATCGACCATGCGCCATTCCACCTTCCTTGTCGTACTGCTGTTGGCTGCCGCTGATGTGCGCGCCCAGCAGGACGATCTGCGCCGCGTGCTTGAACAGGGCAGCGAACTGCGCCACCAGCAGCAGGACCGGCAGCGCCTGCAACAGGTCGAGTCGGAGCGGCCGACCATCACCATCGACGGCAGGACGCTGCGCGTGGAGCGCAGCGTCGACGATCTCGGCCAGGCCCTCTACCTGTCACTGCAGCATCAGCAATGGCGGGCCGCCGCGGCGTTCCTCGAGGAGTACATCGAACTGCCGGGGCATGACCCGCTGCTGCGCCATTACGCGCAGGGGGCGTTGGCCCGCGTGGCCGGCGACCATCGTCGCGCGGCGAAGGAGTACGAAGCGCTGCTGGCGGCGCAGCCGGATTTCCTGCCGGCCCGACTCGAGCTGGCACGTGTCTATGCGGAAGACCAGCGTGATCGCGATGCGGTCGCGCTGTTCACGGCCATCGCTGCAGGCATCAATGCTGATGATCCGGCCACGGCCGGCGTCCGCGCGCGCGTGGACGGTTACCTGGGTGCCCTGCAGGCGCGCCAGCGCTGGAAAGGCGCGCTGTCCGCCGGCCCCGCATGGAGTGACAACATCAACCGCAGCTCGGCCAGCCGCACCTGCCTGTTCGGCGTAGGCGACGCCTGCCTCATCGAACGGAAACTGCCCGACGCCCAGCACGCAGGGGGCCTCGACTACGACGCCAGCCTGGAACGGCGCTGGGTCCTCGACGGGCATCATGGGCTGTACGTGCGCGGTCTCGCCTTCGGTCAGGCATGGCGCGGGCACCGTGCCTACAACGAGCTCAATGCCAATGTGCAGGCAGGTTACAGCTGGCGCAGTGCGCGGCAGACCGTGCTGCTTGCCCCCAGCTATGACGTCCAGGGCCTGGGCAACCATGCGCTGCAGGGCGGCAGTGGCGTGCACGGCGAATGGCAGTACGCCCCGGATGCACGCAGCCTGCTCAAGCTGGAGGCCGACTGGAAGCGCCAGCGGTATCGCCAACAGGGCCTGGCCAGCAACTATGACGGCGAGCTGGCATCGGTGTATGCCATCTGGTTCCGTGCGCTCAATCCGCGCTGGACGGTCTTCGCCGGGCTGGATGTCACCGGCAGCAGCGCTGCCGACCCGGCCAACGGCTACCGCCAGCGCGGCTTGCGGCTGGGCGCGGCGCGGCAGTGGAGCGGCACCACGGCCACGGTGTTCGTGTCGCTGCGCCGCCGCGACTACGACGCCTGGAGTCCATTGCTGGAGGCGCGCAGGCAGGACGACGAACAGAACCTGATCGCCATCGTGCGCAGCGAGCGGCTGGCGGTGGCCGGGCTGGTGCCCAGCCTGGGCCTGCGCTACGCCCGCATCGACAGCAACGTCGGCTGGCTGTACAGCCACGACCGCAGCCTGCTCAGCCTGAAATGGGAGCGTGCGTTCTGAACGCGCCGCTGCAATGCCTGGGTGAACGGGCCGTGGCGGCGATCTTCATCGATCATCACGCGCCCTTGTAGCCCGTTTCGCGCATCCTGCAGGCGTTGCGGCAGAGGTGCGCCGCGTGTATCGAGGAGCGCGGGTCGTGCTGGAAGCGGGCAACAAGCCAGAGGGCCTGAAAGGGCTGCGGGTGCTGGTGGCGGAAGATGAATTCGCCATCGCGATGTTCCTGGCGGACTATCTGGAACTGAAGGGGGCGCAGGTGGTGGGACCGGCCGGTGACCTGCAGGCGCTGGGGCGTCTGGTCGATGAGAACCCCATCGATGTCGCCCTGCTGGACATCAACCTGGGGGGTGAACTGGTTTACCCCTTGGCCGACCGCTTGGCGGACGCCGGCACGCCGTTCATGTTGACCTCCGGCTACGATGACAATCTGCCCAGCCGCTTCGCTGGCGCGCCCCGCTGTACCAAGCCCTATCACATCGAGGCACTGGTGCAGCAGCTGGCACGGCTGGTGGCAGGCCCGCAGGCTGCTGCGGACATCGCCTGATTGCGCGGCATGTCACACCGCATCGAAGGTCTCCCGGCTGTTGAGCGCCCGGCGGGCATGCCGCCGTCGCTGCAGGCGCATGCGCGCCATGACGGCATGGCCGCCCGTATTGCCCGCCACGACTGGTCAGGCACGCCACTGGGTGCGATCGAGCGATGGCCGCCGCACCTGCGCGCCACTGTCGACCTGATGCTGGCCCACGGCTTCCCGATGATCGTGCTGTGGGGCGAGCAGCTGGTGCAGCTCTACAACGATGGCTATGCCGAGATCCTCGCCGACAAGCATCCGGGCGGGCTTGGCCAGCCCACCCGCGAGTGCTGGCCTGAGGTCTGGCACATCAACGGCCCGATCTACCAGCGGGTGTGGCAGGGCGAGACCATCACCTACGAGGACAAGCTCTATCCGCTGGCGCGGCGGGGGCGGCTGGAGGATGTCTGGTTCACCATCACCTACAGCCCCATCCGCGGTGAGGAAGGGCGCATCAACGGCGTGCTTGTCACCATGTTCGAAACGACCGCCGCGCATGTCGCGCAGGCGGCCCGCGAGCGCGAGGAGCAGAAGCGCCGTGAGAGCGACCGGCGCCTGGCGCTGGCATTCAAGGTGCTGCCGGTGGGCGTCTGCATTGTCGATGCCGAAGGCCGACTGCAACTGTCCAATGACCGGATGCGGACCTATCTGCCCACCGGCAAGGTGCCGTCCACCGATCGTCCCAACCACTACCGCTGGCAGGGATGGCACCCCGACGGCTCGCGCATCGAGCCCCATGATTTCGCCATCGCCCGCGCCCTGCGGGGGGAGACGGTGGTCCCTGGCCTGGAGTTCCAGTTCATCCATGACGACGGGCGCGCCCGCTGGACACGCGTCGCCGCTGCGCCGCTGCGCGATGCAGACGGCGAGGTGACCGGGGTGTTCGCCATTGCGGTGGATATCGACGACCTCAAGCGCGCCACCGAGCGCCAGGCGGTGCTGCTGGCCGAACTGCAGCACCGGGTCCGCAACATCATGTCCACCATCCATGCCCTTGCCTGGCGGACGCGCAGTACCGTGGCCAGCGTGGACGAGTACGCCGAGCGGCTGTGCGGGCGGTTGATGTCGCTGGCGCGCACGCAGAGCCTGCTGACCCGCGGCGGCAATGCCGGGGTCTGCCTGCGCGGGATGATCGAAGAGGAAGTGTCGGCGCAGATGCCGGGCACGGGCCTGTGCGAGCTGCACGGTGAGGACGTGCTGCTGCCACCGAAAGCGGCCGAGGTGCTGTCGTTGGCCATCCATGAGCTGGCGAGCAACGCGCTGCGCTATGGCGCGGCCGCGCGCGCGGCGGGGCGGATCGAGGTGTCCTGGCATCTGCAGGTGCAGGACGCCGAACCGTGGCTGGGCCTGCACTGGTGCGAGCGCCATGCCGACGTGGAGGGCTGGGAAATGCCACGACAGCGCGGCCTGGGCCGGGCGCTGATCGAGCAGCGCGTGCCCTACGAGCTGGCTGGCAGCGGCGAGCTGCACTTTGGCCCACAGGGGCTGGATGCGTGGATCCGCTTCCCGCTGCGCGAACGCGACAGCCTGCTGCAGACCGATGCTCCGGACACCGGGCCCCTGCGGTAAAAGGGGATTTATCCCCAATTTGGCCAAATTGGGTATAGTGTCGCTCATCCACCCCGCCTGGAGCCGTGCCATGACCCTGCCGCTGGATCTGCCTGGCCTCGAGAAGGCCCCGGCCTCGTCGGTGAAGACCCGGGGCTGGCCGAGCCTGATGCGCACCGTGCGCGAAAAGCAGGCGCTGGTCATCACCAACCACAACCACCCGGAAGCGGTGATCGTGGACATCCGCACCTACCAGGAACTGCTGGCCAAGGCCGCCGGCGGTGATGCCGGTGAGCGCAGCGAGGAGCTGCAGCGCCTGCGCAGCGAGTTCGACCAGACCCTGGCCGGGCTGCAGCGCGGGGAAGGGCTGGGCAAGGTGCTGGGCCAGCCGATCCGGCGCGGCCGCAAGGTCACCCTTGGCCGTCCGCTCTGATCGATGGGACGCATCCTGGCGTTGGCCGGTGTCAATGGCGCCGGCAAGAGTTCGCTGCTGGGCACCTGGCTGGACGCCGAAGGGCTGAGCTGGTTCAACCCGGACTCGTTCACCCGCCGCCTGGTCGACGCCGGCTGGCCGCTGCCGGACGCCAATGCCGAGGCCTGGCAGGAAGGCACCCGCCGCCTGCGCCAGGCCATGGCCGATGGCACCGACTTCGCCTTCGAGACCACGCTCGGTGGCAACACCATTCCGCGTCTGCTGCGTGAGGCCTGCGAGCGGCACCAGGTGGCGATCTGGTTCTGTGGGCTGGCCGATGTCGGGCTGCACGTCGCCCGTGTGGCCGCGCGGGTGGCCGCCGGTGGCCACGATATTCCGGTGGAGAAGATCCACGCGCGTTTCGATTCGGCGCGCGCAAATCTGCTGGAGCTGCTGCCGCACCTGGCCGAGCTGCATGTCTACGACAACAGCGCGCCGGCCGATGCCGACGGCTGCGTGGTGCCGCTGCCGGTATTGGCCATGGCTGCAGGCCAGCTGCATTACCCGGTCGCAGTGGCCGACCTGTTGCACACGCCGGGCTGGGCCAAGCCCATCGTGATGCGCGCGATGGAATTGGACACCCCGGGTGATTGATGCCGCACGGGGTGCGGAGTCGAACCCATGCTCGGCTGATCCCCTGGAAGTCAGCAGAGCACGGGCTCGGCTCTACAACGCCGGCTTCGCCTGCTCGGGCTCGGCAACGTCCGGCAGCGGCGGCAAGGTCGGGTCCACCGTCACCGGCACATCGCTCTTCAACAGCGCGGCTGCTTCCTTGTCGCTGCCAACCGCTGGCGGTGAACCGCGCAGCGGCAGGCCGGCGGTTTCCTTCACGAACAGCATGGTTACCAGGCCGATCACCGCCGCGCCCATCAGGTAATAGGCCGGCACCAGCGGGTCGCCGGTACGCTCCACCAGCCACGCGGTCACCAGCGGCGTGGTGCCACCGAACAGCGACACCGACACATTGAAGGCGATCGACAGCGCGCTGTAGCGCACCGGGGTGTAGAACAGCGCCGGCAGCGTGGACGGCATCGAGCTGGTGAAGCACACCAGCGCAAGCCCCAGCAGCATCAGGCCGAGGAAGATCAGCCCGTCGTTGCCGCTACCGACCAGCAGCAGGCACGGAATGGCCAGCACCAGCAGCGCGATGCACGCACCGATGATCATCGGGCGCCGGCCCAGCCGGTCACTGAACAACCCGCCGACGATGTTCAGCGGCATCATCACCAGCATCACGATGATGATCAGCAGCAGGCCCTTGCTCTCGGCATAGCCCATCGTGACGCTGAGGTAGCTGGGCATGTAGGTCAGCAGCATGTAATCGGTCACGTTGAACACCAGCACCAGACCCATGCACACCAGCAGCTGGCGGCCATGCACCTGGAACAGCGCGCCCAGCCCCGGCCGCTCGTGCTCACGCTTCTCGGCTTCCTCGGCGAAGGCGCGGAACGCCGGGGTTTCCTCCAGCTTCATGCGCATGTACAGGCCGAGCAGGCCCAGCGGGCCGGCCACCAGGAACGGAATGCGCCACCCCCAGTCCAGCATCTGCTCGCTGCTCAGCAGCATGTGCAGCGCGGTGACGGTGCCGGCGCCGGCGATGTAGCCGCCCAGCGTGCCGAACTCCAGCCAGCTGCCCATCAGGCCGCGGTTGCGGTCGGTGGAATACTCGGCGATGAAGGTGGCCGCGCCCCCGTATTCGCCGCCGGTGGAGAAGCCCTGCACCACGCGCGCCAGCAGCAACAGCACCGGTGCCCAGATGCCGATGCGCTCGTAGGCGGGAATCAGGCCGATGGCAAACGTGCCCAGCGCCATCAGGATCATGGTGAACGCCAGCACTTTCTGGCGGCCGTAGCGATCACCCAGGGGGCCGAACACCAGGCCGCCCAGTGGCCGCACCAGGAACGCCACGGTGAAGGTGGCGAACGCAGCGATCACCTGCGCGGTGGGGTTGCTGGAGGGGAAGAACACCTGGCCGATGGTGACGGCCAGATAGCCGTAGACACCGAAGTCGAACCACTCCATGGCATTGCCGAGTGCGGCCGCGCCGACGGCGCGCTTGAGCATGGGCTTGTCGACGACGGTGATCTCATCGACCTTCAGGTGGCGGCGGCGTTTGAACCAGCCGAAATGGGCATGGGCATCGGGGGTGTCCTGCATGGGGGCTCCCTTGTAGGCAGAAGAGGGGAAGTGAGCGGTGAGGTAGGTCCCGGAAATCGGAAACGGCGATGCAGGCGCAGGTGGCGCAGGGGCATCGGTGAGTGGCGTGGGGGCCGGAGAATGTGTGCAGGCACGGCGCCATGCGCACGGCAAAGCACCGCCGCAACGGCGGAAACGCAGCAACGGGATCACAGCGGTCGCGCAATCAGCGGCCGGCGGTCACAGCAGCGTGGGGAGTGCAGGCCGAGGGCCTGCGGGCGTCATCCGCCAGGATCCAGCGCGAGGCGGTGGAACGGCAGGGCGGGAGCCATCGTGGCAAGCGAAGCGCCGGTCGGCAGTGCTTCCCACGTAACAGGTGCGCCCGTCACGTAGTGGGTCGTGTCGATCATCCGTTCATCATAGCGGCATCGGCGTGAGCATGCAGCGAAGCGGACTGATCTGCACGCTGTGTTCCATCGCGCCTGTTCATCCGCGCGGCATGCAATGACAAGTGTTGAACGAACTCTGGCCGCAGCGCTCACGCGACGCTGTCTACGGTAGCGCTGGACGCAATCGAGAAGGAGCATCGCATGACCCGTCGCATTCCCGAAGGCACGTTGATCATCGTCGCCGATGGCGGTTCGGCCCGCGTGTTCACCAACGTCGGCAGCGAACATCAGCTGGCGTTGAAGCAGGAAGGTGAGCTGCGCCTGCAGGACATCAGCGAGCAGGGCGTCTCTGGTCAGGGCCCGGCCGGCGCGGTGCCGAAGGACATGTCCATTGCGCAGCTCAACGAGGCGACGTTCGCCAAGCAGGTGGCGGAGCAGTTGAACGAAGATGCGCTCAACAACCGCTATGCACACCTGGTGCTGGTGGCAGACCCGACCACGCTGGGCCGTATCCGCCCGCTGCTGCACAAGGAGGTCCAGGCGCGTCTGCTGGGCGATATCGCCAAGGACCTGACCAACGCCCCGCTGGCGGATATCCAGAAAGCGCTGGCGGCGTAACCGGCATGCCGTTCATGCGTGACTACCCGGCGGCGGAGCCTGCAGGCGCGGACGTGGAAGCTCAGGCGGGCTGGCAGCTGCTGGAGTTCGGTGCACCCTGGTGTGGCCATTGCCAGGCCGCGCAGCCCGCACTCCAGGCGTTTGTGGACGCCCACGATCTTGTGCATTGGAAGATCGAGGATGGCAAGGGAAAGCCGCTGGGGCGTGCGTTCAAGGTAAAACTGTGGCCCACCGTGGTGCTGCTGCATGACGGCCAGGAAGTGGCGCGCGTGGTGAGGCCGGTCGACAGCGCCGACCTCGCCACCTTGCAGGGCGCATTGCCAGATTGAGGGCAGCAATCACTGCGTGCGGTGCGCACGGCGCCGAGCAGGCTCGGTTGCAGGGCGGGCTAGTGATAGGTCACCTTTTCCGCTTCCGCACGCAGCTTCTGCAACAACGACCGGCCATGCTGGCTCAGCATGACCATCGCATTGGCGATCTCTCTGGCGTTGTAGCCCATCGGTGCGGGCGGCTTCGGCTCGGGGCCGTACTGTTCGCCGATGAGGATGGCCATGCCTTCTGCACTGTTGAGGGCGTGTTCGATGCGCTGGAAGAGCGACTCCATGGCCGGGCTGAGCGGACGCGTGTGTTTCATGCGGGAACTCCTTGGGTGCGAGGGCCACCGCAAGGGTGGCGGGCGATGCGTGCTTGGAACTCCCGGAAGGAACAGAGAAAACCGGAAGGCCTGACGGCCACACGCAGCGCCCGCCGTAGTTACGACGGGCTATCTCTGTCCTTCTTTTCGGGGGTTCCAATCCCGGCAGCGGGATGTCCGCTGCGGCGCAATCCTGGGCAGATCGAGGCGCTGCGCACCAATTGATGGTTTGTCTCGCTTTGTCCCGTTCGGAAGGCGCGGTCTTTCAGAAGTGCATGTCTGGACATCCATTGCCGTATCGGCACCGATCGGGACGCGGGAGACCGGAAGGCTATGAGGTGATTCGTCGTGCGGCCATGCAATTACGTGCAAAGCATCGTGCCGGTTCCGGCGGCCGCACTGCAGCATGCGACAGGGCAGGGCCGGTGCTAGGATCCGACTACCACCTGAATCGATCCAAATGCCGATGCCCACGCTGGACCGTCGTCTCCTGATCGCTTTCGTCGCGACCGCCATGCTTGCCTCCGGGGCGGTGCTGGCGGCTCCGTCGAAATCCGCCGCCGAACGCGCCTATGGCTCGGTCGACCCGTTCATCGGTACCGGCGGGGAAGGCCATACCTACCCGGGGGCGACGGTGCCGTTCGGCATGGTCCAGCTCAGCCCGGACACGCGCATCCAGCCGCGCGAAAAGGCCTATGGCTGGGCAGCGGGCTACCGTTACGACGACAGCAGCATCGTCGGTTTCTCGCACACGCATTTTTCCGGCACCGGTCATTCGGACCTGGGCGACATCCTGCTGATGCCGTTCACCGGCAACCCCGGGCTGGAGCGCGGCGATCCGGAGAAGCCGCGCAGCGGTTACGCCTCACGGTTCCGCCACGCTGACGAGAAGGCCGAGCCGGGCTACTACGCGGTCACCCTGGACGACTACAAGGTGCGTGCCGAGCTGACCACCAGTGCGCGCGTGGGCGTGCACCGCTATGCCTTCCCCAAAGGTGCCGACGCCAAGGTGCTGCTGGACATGCGTACCAGCATGTACGACTACCCGGGCAAGGTGCTGTGGTCGCGGGTGCGGGTGCGCGCCGATGGCACGGTGACCGGCTTCCGCGAGACGCGCGGCTGGGCGCCGGGCCGCCAGCTGTTCTTCGCGATGCGTTTCTCGCGGCCGCTGGCTGGCCATGAACTGCATAACACCGAGCAGGACATCGTCTACAAGGGCTTCCCGCCGCCGGGCGAGAAGGACCCGGGGCAGCGCGCACAGATCGAGGGTCGCCAGCTGGTCGGCACGTTCGCATTCGGCAAGCTCGACGCACCGCTGGTGGTGAAGGTGGCCATTTCGCCGGTCAGTGAAGCCGGCGCGATCGCCAACCTCGACGCGGAAGTGGCTGACTTCGATTTCGACCGCGTGCGTGCACAGGCGAAGCAGGACTGGACGCAGGCACTGTCCGTGCTCGATATCGATGCCCCCGAGCATGCGCGGCGCAGTGCCTATACCGCGCTGTACCACACGATGCTGGGGCCGACGCTGTTCATGGACGCCGATGGCCAGTACCGCGGTTCGGACAACGCGGTGCACAAGGCCGACGGCTTCACGCACTATTCGACGTTCTCGCTGTGGGACACCTACCGCGCGCTGCACCCGTTGCTGACGCTGGTGCAGCCGGAGAAGCGCAACAGCGACTTCGTCAATTCGATGCTGGCCCACCATGAGCACAGTCCGTATGGCATGCTGCCGGTGTGGTCGTTCCATGGCCTGGAAGACTGGTGCATGATCGGCTACCACGCCGTGCCGGTGATCGCCGATGCCTACGTGAAGGGCATTCGTGGCTTCGACGCCGACAAGGCATTGAAGGCGATGGTCGAGACCGCCAACTACGGCCCGTATGACGGTATCGCGCAGTACCGTGAGCTGGGCTATGTGCCGATCGACGAGGAAGGCGAAGCGGCCAGCAAGACGCTGGAGTACGCCTTTGATGACTGGACCATCGCACGCATGGCGCAGGCGATGGGCAAGGCCGATATCGCGGCCACCTTCGACAAACGCGCGGGTAACTGGCGCAACGCGTTCGACAAGGACACCGGCTTCATGCGCGCGCGCAAGCGCGATGGCAGCTTCCGTACGCCGTTCGACCCCAGCGCCAGCGGCTACGGCACCGACTACACCGAGGGCAACGCCTGGCAGTACTCGTGGTACGTGCCGCAGGACGTTGCCGGCCTGGCGGCAGCCCACGGTGGCAGCGACAAGCTGCTCGCGCGCCTGGACGAGGTGTTCAACGCCAAGGTGGATCCATCGATCTTCGAGCACATGGAAGACATCACCGGCCTGATCGGCTGGTATGCGCACGGCAACGAGCCCAGCCACCACGTGGCCTACCTCTATTCGTACGCGGGCCAGCCATGGCGCACCCAGGCGCGGTTGAAGCAGATCATGGACACCCAGTATGCCGACCGCCCCGATGGCCTGGCCGGCAATGATGACGTTGGCCAGATGTCGGCCTGGTATGTGTTCACCGCGCTGGGCTTCTACCCGGTGGCGCCGGGCTCGGGCGAGTACATCCTGGGCCGTCCGTTCCTGCCGAAGACCGCGATGCGTCTTCCGAACGGCAAGTCGTTCACCATCGTGGCCGAGGGCCTGGATGACAAACACACCTATGTGGGCAGCGTGAGCCTCAACGGCAAGCCGTTGCAGCGCACCTTCCTGCGCCATGACGAGATCCTGGCTGGCGGCGAACTGCGCTTCAGCATGCAGGCCGAGCCGAACAAGGACTGGCCGGGGCAGGACGCGCAGGCGCCGTATTCGATGAGCCGGTGATGCGCACGTGGTAGGTGCCGACCTTGGCCGGCACGCTTCACGGGTGACCTGGAACCTGCAGAGCCGAGCCCATGCTCGGCTGCTTTTGGCACGGTGCCTGAGCCGAGCATGGGCTCGGCTCTACAAGGGCAATTCGACAAAGGTCAACGGAAACGCAACCCGACGCGCGCGCCACCGAGCGGGGCCGTTTCGATCATCAATATCGCGCCATGCCGCTGCGCGATCTCGGCCACGATCGCCAGCCCCAGCCCGCAGCCATCTCCCTCGCTGCTGGCCCGGTAGAACCGTTCCGTGACGCGCGCGCGCTCGGCTTCGGCGATACCTGTACCGTCATCGTCCACCCACACCTGCACGCCCTCGGCATCCCGCTGTAGTCCCAGGGTGATCACACCGGGCACGGCGCCGTAGCGCAGCGCGTTGTCCAGCAGGTTGCCCAGCGCCTCGCGCAGCAACTGCGGATCACCCTGTACCTTCACGCCGTCGTCGGGTCCGTCGTAACCCAGGTCCACGCCCGCCACCAACGCACGGTCGGCGTAGCGCTCGACCACGCCCCGTGCCAACGCGGCCAGATCCAGCGGCTGCAGCGGCAGTGCGCTGCCCTGTGGATCTTCCGAGCGGCTGAGCATCAGCAGCTGGTTGACCAGGTGCTGCAGCCGTGCCAGCCCGGCCAGCGTGCCGGACAGCGCCAGCTGCTGGGCCTGCGGATCCTGTTGGCGGAGTGAGCTCTCCAGCTCCACCTGCATTGCCGCCAGCGGCGTGCGCAGCTGGTGCGCCGCATTGCTGACGAAGCGCCGTTGCGCGGCCTGCATCGCGTCCAGCCGTTGCAGCAGTGCGTTGTAGGCTTCGACCGCCGGCCACAGTTCGCGTGGGGCTTCCTGCGCGGGCTCCAGTGGCGCCAGCGGGTCCGGACGCGGGCTGGCCAGCCGCCGCGCCACCTGGTTGGCATGGCGTGCAGCCGCGCCGGTACCGGACCAGGCCAGCCACGCGGCCAGCGCCAGGATCGCGGCCTGGAACGGGATGCTGGCCAGCAGCAGCTTGCGCTCCAGCCGGTGCCGCTTGCGCAGCGTCTCGGCCACGCGCAGGCGGATATCATGGCCCGGCCCAGCGCTGACCACGACCTCGACCATGCGCACCGGCTGCCCACGCAGGCGCGCGTCGTAGTAGACGGCATCGTCGCTGCCGGCAGCGATCGCGGGGCGGGGCAGCGCTTCGGGCAGGTCCCCATACAGGCGCCCGCCGGCAGCGTCGACCACTTCGCCATGCACTTCGTCAGCGGTATCCCAGGTGAACATGCGCGACACCGCGGGCGTGATCTCGATCGAGGCGCGCCCGTCCTGCACCTTCACCAGCTCGGACAACGACATCGCCGAGTCCAGCAACCAGCGGTCATAGACCTGGCCGGCATAGAAGCGGGCCAACGCGAATGAACCGATCGCGCTGCACAGCAGCAGCACCAGCAGGGGCAGCCACAGGCGGCGCAGCAGCAGGCCACGCAGGCTGTGCACACGCTCAGTCACCACCGGCTTCCAGCCGATAGCCCAGGCCACGCAGCATGCGGATGCCGACGCCGGCGCGCGCCTGTTCCAGCTTGCGGCGCAGGCGGCTGACATGCACTTCGATCACTGACAGGTTGGCCTCGTGATCCCAGCTGTACAGCGCGTCGAACAGGCGCTGCTTGGTGACGGTGCGGCCAGGATGCTGCATCAGTGCCTCGACCAGCGACAGCTCGCGCGCGGTCAGTTCGATGCGCTGGCCTTCCACCTGCACTTCATTGCGGATGCTGTCGAAGCACAAACGGCCCAACCGCTTGTGCGCCGGTGCGTCGCTGCGGCGACGCGACAGCGCACGCAGGCGGGCTTCCAGTTCCCCCAGTGCAAACGGCTTGGCGAGATAGTCGTCGCCACCGCGGTCAAGGCCGAGGATGCGGTCCTCCACGCCATCGCGCGCCGTGAGGATCAGCACCGGCAGGGTGACGCCGTCGTTGCGCAGGCGCGAGAGCAGGTCGAGGCCATCGACGTCGGGCAATGAAAGATCGAGCACCATCACGTCATACGGCGCGCTGGCCAGTGCAGCCGGCGCGTGCAGCCCGCGCGAAAGGTGGTCGCACAGATGGCCGGCGCCCTGCAGGGCGCGGATCAGTCCATCGGCCAGGGCGGCGTCGTCTTCGATCAGCAGGATTCGCATTGCAAGCTTCGTGCAAGGTTGGGGCAAGTTTGGCGCAAGTGCGTCACCTTACCGTGACGTGCATGAATTTCTCCCGTCGTCTTGCGGCCCTGCTGGCCGCCCTTTCGTGCGCGCCTGCGACTTCGGCGCTGTCCTTGCAGGATGCACAGCGTGCAATGGAAGCGCACAACCCGGACCTGCGCGCGGCGGCATTGGAACTGCGTGGGGTGCAGGGCGATGCGCTGACCGCTGCGTTGCGGCCAGCGGCCGAGCTGTCGATCGGCAGCAGCAAGATCAGCCCGAAGCACGGCATCGGCCCGGGGCGCTGGCAGGACAGGCGGGTGGACAGCACGCTGGGCCTGGGCTGGACCTGGGAGCGCGGCGGCAAGCGCGCATTGCGCATCCGCCAGGCGGACGCGCTGCTGGAAGTGGCCGGGCTGGACATGCTCGATACCCGGCGCCGGCAGCAGGTGGCACTGCATGAAGCCTATTTTGGCCTGAAGGGCGCGCAGGAGCGGGCGCAGATTGCCGAGGCCAACCGCCAGAATTCGGCCGAACAGATGGCGGCGGCCGACAAGCAGGTGGCCACCGGGGCGATGGCGCCGGTGGATCGCGCGCGGATGGCGGTGGACCATCTGGCGGTGGCCGATGCGGCGCGCGAGGCGGCCTTGGATCTGCGTGACGCGCGGCATGCGCTGGGCCTGCTGCTCGGCAGCGATGATAGCCGCGACCTCAGTGCCGATGACCCCTGGCCGGATGCCAGCAGCGTGGCCAAGGTGCGCGCGTTCGATCCGCAGCAGCGTGCCGATCTGCGCGCGGCACGCTCGCGCCTGGCCGCCGCCGACGCTGGCGTGGCCCTGGCACGTAGCGAGCGCCACCGCGACATCCAGCTGGGTGTGGAGGCCGAGCGCGAGCCCACCGATATCAGCGGTGTCACCTGGGGCGTGTCGTTGACCATTCCGCTGGGCGGCCCGTCGCGCGCACGCGGCGCGATCCAGCGTGCCGAGGCCGACCGGGACAGCGCCGCGCTGGAACTGCAGCTGCTGCAGCGCGAAGCACACGCTGAACTGGACCAGCTGCAGGCCAGCGTGCAGTCTGCCGCGCAGCGCCGCAGCGACTACGAGGGGCTGCAGTCCGACGCTGCGCGCAAGGCGGTGGAGGGCATCGAACTGGCCTATCGCCGTGGCGCCGCCAGCCTGACGGATCTGCTCGACGCGCGCCGCAGCTGGCGCGAGTTCGAGGCCGCGCTGATTGATGCGCGTGCCGACCATGCCATTGCCCTGGCGCGCTGGGAAGCGGCCACATCCGTTGCTGAAGGAGAGTCCCGATGAAGTCCACCGTCGCCCATCGCCCGCGGGCGCGACATGCCACGCTGCCGGCCCTGCTGGCGCTGGCCCTGCTGGGCGGCTGCGGTCGCGAACCGGCGTCGTATACCGAGGATGCGCCGCAGGTCAGTGCCGGCCAGATCCTGTTTCCGGCCGGCATCCGCCAGCTGGATGTACTGCGCAGCGAGGCGGTGACCGCCGGTGCCAGCGCCAGCCTGCAGCTGCCGGGCCGGGTGGTCTGGGACGAGACCCGCTCCAGCGCGCTGCGCACCCCGCTGGCGGGGCAGGTGGCGCGCATCGAGGCACAACCGGGGCAGAAGGTGAAGGCCGGCCAGGTGATCGCCTGGATCACCTCGCCCGAGTTCGGCCAGGCGCAGGCGGAGGGCGTGCGTGGCCGTGCCGAGCTGCAGCTGGCACGCCGGGAACTGGACCGCACCCGCGAACTGCACGCGGCAGGGGTGGCGTCGGGCCGTGAACTGGACGAGGCCGAGGCCAGCTTCGCCGGCAGCCAGGCCGATCACGCGCGCGCGACCGCCTTCGCCAGGGCGTATGGCAACGGCCAGCACGTCGACCAACGGCTGCCGCTGCGCGCACCCATTGATGGCGTGCTGGTGGAGCGGCGGATGAGCCCGGGCATGGCAGTCAGCCCCGACAGCGAACAGCCGCTGGCGATGATTGGCGATCCTGACCGCCTGTGGTTGCTGCTGGATGTACCGGAGAGCCTGGCCGGACGCCTGAAGGCGGGCATGCAGGTGAGCGTGCCCGGCGCCGATGGGCAGCCGCAGCAGGCGACCCTGCAGCACGTGGATGACTTCGTCGACAGCGAACGCCGCGTGGTGCAGGCGCGCGCCGAACTGGACAACCGTGCGCGCGGTTTCAAGGCGGGCCAGTACGTGCGTGCGCAGGTGGCAGTGCCGGCCGGGGGCGGTGTCTCGCTGCCCGATGCTGCGGTACTGCTCATCGACGGCAAGCAGGTGGTGTTCGTGGAGGAGGCCAAGGGCCGCTTCGCGCGCCGCGCCGTGCGTGCCGAGGAACTGGGCGATGGCCGCCTGTGGGTGCGCGAGGGCCTGGCCCAGGGCGCCAGGGTGGTGGTCGAAGGGGGCCTGTTGCTGCAGCAGCTGGTCGACAGTGCGCCCGCAGCCGCCAGCACCGGGACGGGGCATGCCGCGCCATGATCGATCGCCTGATTGCCTATTGCCTGCGCCAGCCGCTGATGGTGATGCTGGCGCTGCTGCTGTTCATCGGCGCTGGCATTGCCGCGTTCCGCGTGCTGCCGGTGGAAGCCTTTCCGGATGTGTCCGACACCCAGGTGACGGTGGTATCGCTGCACCCGGGCCGGGCCGCCGAGGAGGTGGAGCGCGAGGTGACGATGCCGCTGGAAGTGGCACTGTCCGGCATCCCGCATTCGGTGCGGGTGTTCTCGCATACGCAATTCGGCCTGTCGATGATCATCCTGACCTTCGACGACAAGGCCGACGATTACTTCGCGCGCCAGCAGGTGCTGGAACGCCTGCAGGGCGTGGAGCTGCCCGAAGGGGTGACGCCGGAGCTGGAGGCGATGAGCTCGGCGGTGGGCGAAATCTACCGGTACGTGCTGAAAGGCCCGCACCTGACACCGACCCAGCTGCGCACCGTGCAGGAATGGACGATGGAGCGCAGCCTGCGCACCGTGCCGGGCGTAGCCGATGTGATCAGTTTCGGTGGCTTCGCGCGTACGTTCCAGGTCAAGCCGGACCTGGACAAGCTGCGTGACCGCGGCATCAGCCTGGCTGAGTTCGCCGAGGCGCTGGAGAAGGGCAGCTCGAACGCAGGCGGCGGCTACGTGGAACGTGGCCAGCAGCAGTTCCTGATCCGCGGCGTGGGACTGATGCGTTCGCCGGCCGACATCGGCAACGTGGTCGTGGCGCAGCGCAGTGGCACGCCGATCCTGGTGCGCGACCTGGCTGGCATCGCCGATACCGGCCTGCCCCGGCAGGGCCTGGTCGGCCAGGATGACAACGACGATGCGGTGTTCGGCATGGTGCTGATGCGCAAGGGCGAGAACCCGTCCGACGTGCTCGACGCCCTGCATGCGCGCATCGCCGAGATCGAAGCGAACCAGCTGCCGGCCGGGATCAGCATCGAGCCGTTCTACGACCGCTCGTGGCTGGTCTCGACCACGCTGAAAACCGTCTTCAGCAACCTGCTGGAAGGCGCGGTGCTGGTGTTCCTGGTGCTGTGGCTGTTCCTGTACAACGCCCGTGCCGCGCTGATCGTGGCGGCGATGATGCCGCTTGCGCTGCTGTCGACCTTCCTTGGCCTGCATCTGTGGGGCGTGCCGGCCAACCTGCTGTCGTTGGGTGCGATGGACTTCGGCATCATCATCGATGGCGCGGTGATCGTGACCGAGCACATCGTCTCGCGATTGTCGAAGCTGCCACCTGCGGCCGACCGTAAGACACGGTTCTCGACCATTCTTTCGGCAGCGTCGGAAGTGGGCCGGCCGACGTTCTTCTCGATGCTGATCATCATCGCCGCGCACATCCCGATCTTCACCCTGCAGCGCCAGGAAGGCCGCATGTTCGCGCCGATGGCGTACTCGGTGACCTCGGCATTGATCGGCGCGCTGATCCTGGCGCTGACCGTGGTGCCGTTGTTCTGCTACTGGTGGCTGCGGCGCGACCGCATGCGCGACGGCAATCCGCTGATGGACCGCCTGACCGGCTGGTACCGGCCGGTCCTGGAGCGCGCACTGGCCCGCCCGCGTGCGGTAGTGCTGACCGCGATTGCGCTGCTGGTCGGCACGCTGGCATTGGGCACGCGGCTGGGTTCGGAGTTCCTGCCCGAGCTGGACGAAGGATCGATCTGGCTGACGGCCACGCTCGACCCGAGCACCAGCCTGGGCGAAGCGCAGCAGCAGTCGCGGCGCATCCGTGAGCTGGTCGGCAGCTTTCCGCAGGTATCGACGGTGGTGGCCAAGCTGGGACGCCCGGAAGACGGCTCCGATGCCAAGGGCGCCAACCAGATCGAGGCGCTGGTGGCGTTGAAGCCGGAGAAGGAATGGCCGAAAGGCGTGGGCAAGCGACAGCTGGTGAGCGACCTGCAGCGCACGCTGGAGCAGCGCATTCCGGGCCCCGAGTTCTCGATTTCGCAGCCGGTGCGCGACAACATCCTGGAGAGCATCTCGCAGATCAAGGGCCAGGTGGTGATCAAGGTCAGCGGCTCGGATCTGGACGTATTGAACCAGCAGGCGCAGGCGATCCTCGGCCAGGTACGCGGCGTGGAGGGCGTGGAGAGCGCCTTCATCGACCGCGACGGGTCATTGCCGCAGCTGCAGATCGAGATCGACCGCGACCGCGCCGCGCGCTATGGCCTGAACGTACGCGACGTCGACGAAGTGATCGAGACCGCACTGGGCGGGCGCCAGGTCGGCGAGCTGTGGGAGGGTGACCGCAGATTCCCCATCACCCTGCGCCTGGACGATGCCGATCGTGACCTGCAGCGGCTGCGTACGGTGCCGGTTGGCATCGGCGATGGCCACACGGTGACGCTGTCCGACGTGGCCGACTTCCGCATGGCCAGCGGCGCGATCAACATCTCGCGCGAGAACGCACAGCGGGTGAAGGCGGTGAGCATCTTCATCGCCGGCCGCGACATGGGCAGCGTGGTGGCTGACATGCGCAAGCGCGTGGATGCCAGCGTACAGCTGCCGGAAGGCTATCGGCTGGAGTGGTCCGGCGAGTTCGAGAACCAGCAGCGTGCGATGAAGCGGCTGGGCTGGGTGATTCCGCTGTCGGTGCTGATCATCTTCGTGCTGCTGTTCGATGCCTTCAAGGACATCAGCAGCGCCGCGCTGATCCTGGCCAACGTGCCACTGGCGATGATCGGCGGCATCCTGGCCCTGTGGCTGACCGGCATTCCGCTGTCGGTGTCGGCGGCAATCGGCTTCATTGCATTGTTCGGGCAAGCGGTGCTGAACGGCGTGGTGATGCTCAGCCGCTTCGCCCAGTTGCGCGAGCAGGGCATGGACCTGCTGCAGTCGGTGGTGCAGGGTTCGCTGCAGCGCCTGCGCACGGTGCTGATGACCGCACTATTGGCGATGTTCGGCCTGCTGCCGATGGCCACCTCGCATGCGATCGGTGCCGAGACCCAGAAGCCGCTGGCGGTGGTGGTGATCGGTGGTCTGCTGTCGGCGATGCTGCTGACCCTGCTGGTGTTGCCGACGCTGTACTACTGGGTGCATCGCCGCCGCGAGGCCCGCATCGCGTGACCTACCTGTAGAGCCGAGCCCACGCTCGGCTGCTTCTGGCCTTTGCGCGAAGAGCAGCCGAGCATGGGCTCGGCTCTACAAGGGCGTCGCGCCATGCGTGGATGCCACCTGTGCGATCTACACCATTCCGCCGTTGGCGCGCAGCACCTGACCGTTGATCCATCCGCCATCGGCACCGGCCAGGAACCCCACCGCACCGGCGATGTACTACTGGGTGCATCGCCGCCGCGAGGCCCGCATCGCGTGACCTACCTGTAGAGCCGAGCCCACGCTCGGCTGCTTCTGGCCTTTGCGCGAAGAGCAGCCGAGCATGGGCTCGGCTCTACAAGGGCGTCGCGCCATGCGTGGATGCCACCTGTGCGATCTATACCATCCCGCCGTTGGCGCGCAGCACCTGGCCGTTGATCCATCCGCCATCGGCACCTGCCAGGAACCCCACCGCGCCGACGCTGTACTACTGGGTGCATCGCCGCCGCGAGGCGCGCATCGCCTGACCTACCTGTAGAGCCGAGCCCACGCTCGGCTGCTTCTGGCCTTTGCGCGAAGAGCAGCCGAGCATGGGCTCGGCTCTACAAGGGCGTCGCGCCATGCGTGGATGCCACCTGTGCGATCTATACCATCCCGCCGTTGGCGCGCAGCACCTGGCCGTTGATCCATCCGCCATCGGCACCTGCCAGGAACCCCACCGCGCCGGCGATGTCCTCCGGCGTACCCAGCCGCTCCAGGGGGTTCATCTTCGCCAACCGCTCGATCAGCTCGGGCGATTTTCCATCCAGGAACAGATCGGTGGCGGTCGGGCCCGGCGCCACGGCGTTCACGGTGATATTGCGTCCGCGCAGCTCCTTGCTGAGGATTGCGCCCATCGTCTCCACCGCCGCCTTGCTGGCCGCATACACGCTGTAGTTCTCCAGCCGGATGCCGACCACGCTGGTGGACAGGGTGATCAGCCGGCCACCGTCGCGCACCCGTCGCGCGCTTTCGCGCAGCACGTTGAAGGCGCCCCTGAGGTTGATGCCGATCACCCGCTCGAACAGGGCGTCGTCGGTATCGGCCAGTGGTGCCAGCTGCAGCACCCCGGCGCTGTTGACCACCACGTCGATGCCGCCGAAACGGGCTTCGATGGCGTCGAACAGCTGGCGCACCGCCTGCGGATCGGACACATCGGCCTGCAGCGCGGTGGCCTGCGCGCCGGCGGCGTTGAGTTCGGCCGCCAAGGCTTCGGCGTCGTCGCGGCGGCCCGCATAGTTGATCGCGACCGCGTGGCCATCGGCGGCGAGCCGACGCGAGATGGCGGCACCGATGCCACGGGATCCGCCGGTGACCAGGGCGACAGAGCGGGCGGGGGAGAGGGTCATGGTGGCTTCCACGGGGACACGCCGAAGTGGCGCAGCGCCATCTTCGCGAAATCGCGCTTTCGGATAATCCTGCATAATCCGCCAACATCATCCGGATAGCCGAACAATGGACCGCTTCACGGCCATGCGCGCCTTCGTCCGTATCGTCGAGCGCCGCAGCTTCACCCGGGCCTCCGAGGACCTGGGCCTGCCGCGGGCCACGGTGACCGACGCGATCAAGGCGCTGGAACAGCGGCTGGGCGTGCGCCTGCTGCACCGGACCACGCGGCTGGTGGTGCCGACGCTGGAAGGCGAGGCCTTCTATGGCCGTTGCCTGCGCCTGATCGCCGACATGGACGACGCCGAGGCCGCATTCCGTGACGCGCCGCCGCGCGGCCCCTTGCGCATTGAGGTGCATGGCACGCTGGGCCGGCACCTGCTGTTTCCCCACCTGCCGGAGTTCCTGCAGCGCTACCCGGAGATCGAACTGGAGGTCAGCGAAGGCGACCGCTATGTCGATCTGCTGCGCGAAGGTGTGGATGCGGCGCTGCGGGTGGGCACGCTGGCCGACAGCGATCTGGCGGCGCGCCGGTTGGCGATGCTGCGCGAGGTCACGGTGGCCGCGCCGGGCTACCTGCAGGCCAAGGGCGTGCCAGGCAGCATCGAGTCGCTACTGGGCGGCCATGAAATGGTGGGCTATCGCTCCAGCGCCACCGGCCAGCTGATTCCGCTGGAGTTCCAGCAGGGCGGGCAGGTGCGCTACGTGCCGCTGCCAGTGCGGGTGCGTGTGTCCGGTGCGGATGCGTTCCTCGGCGCCGCGCTGGCGGGCCTGGGCATCATCCAGGCTCCGCGCTACCGGATGGCCCCGTATATCGCGCGCGGGCAGCTGGTGGAGCTGTTGCCGGACGCGCCGCCGACCCAAAGCCCGTTGAGCCTGGTCTACCCGCGCAACCGCACGCCGTCGCCACGCCTGCGGGTGTTCATCGACTGGGTGGCCGGGGTGTTCGAGCAGACCGGGGGTGCCGGCCAGCGGCCGGCACTACCGGAGCGGCACGCGAAGCTGTCCGACCGCAGGGGGTAGTGCTGGCCGCTGGCCGGCAACCGCAATGCGCTTGATGTACCCCGGGGGGGCGGCCGGCGGCCGGCACTACCGGGCTGCGGCGCTCGGCAGCACCAACTCGAACACGGTGCCGGTGTCATCGGACGCAACACTCACGCTGCCGCCATGCGCCTGTGCAATCGCGCGGGTGATCGCCAGCCCCAGCCCCGCACCTTCGTGTCGGCCACGCTCGCCGCGGTAGAACCGATCGAACAGGCGCGGCAGCGCTTCGGCGGAAATCGGCGTGCCGACGTTGTGCACGCTGACCCTGCACACGCCATCGGCCTCGGCCAGCCGTACCCGCACCTCGCTGCCGGCAGCGGCGTGCTTCAACGCGTTGGACAGCAGGTTGGCAATCGCCCGGTGCAGCATCAAGCGGTTGCCTTCCACGCTCGCCACACCTTCGCGATGCAGGGTCAACTGCCGGTCCTCGGCCAACAGCTCGTAGAACTCCAACAGTGAATCCACCACCCCATGCAGCGCCACCGGCTCGCGTGAAGGCAGCGCACCCGGCGCCTCGGCCTGCGCCAGGTACAGCAGGTCACCCACGGTCTGTGCCAGCTGCTGCAGTTCCTCGGCACACGACGCCAGCGTCTCGCGGTAGGCCTCGTTGCTGCGCGGGTGCGCCAGCACCACCTGCACCTGGGTGAGCATATTGGTGATGGGCGTGCGCAGCTCGTGGGCGAGATCACCGGAGAATTCGGTCAGCCGCGCGAAGTCCCGCTGCAGGCGTGCCAGCATGCCGTTGAGGGTCTGCGCCAGCTGCTCCAGTTCGGCCGGTGCACTGCGCGCGCTCAGGCGGCGCTGCAGGCGACCGGCGGTGATCTGCCTGGCCTCATCGGCCAGCGTGCGCAGCGGCCGCAGCGTACGCCGCACCACATAGCCGCCGAGCAGGCTGCTGGCCACGGCGGCGCCGATGATGGCGATTGCCAGCAGGTGGCGGAAGCGCTCCAGGAAGTCGGCGTGACGGTTGTCATCAATGGCCAGCAGAGTCACCAGCTGGCTGCCGTCGGCCAGCGTCTGGCGCAGGTGCAGGGCATGCATGCAGCGACCATCGGTGAGGATCCAGTCGTGCCGCCGTGGCGCGGCGTCGATGGGCTGGCTGCGTGCATGCTCGCGCAGCAGTGCCGGCGCAGTGGAGAACAGTACGGTTCCGCTCCCATCAACAATGTGGAAGGCGATACCCGGATGATGGCCGAGCGCCTCTGCCAACCGCGGTCCGCGCGCGGCGGCAGGCCCATTGTCAGCGAGGTCGCGGATCAACGCGACCTTGTTTTCCAGTTCGATGAAGTCCTGGGCAACAAGATCATGGCGGGCGCTGACATAGATCGCCACGCCCAATGCGGCCAGCACCAGCGTGGCCACGATGGCGAACAGCAGTGTCAGCCGTACCGCGATGGAACGGCGCAGGCTCATCCGCTGTGCACGGCACCGTCGTCCGGCGCCTCCAGCACATAGCCCATGCCGCGCACGGTGACGATCAGCTTGGCATCGAAGTCATCGTCGATCTTCGCGCGCAGGCGGCGGATCGCCACGTCGATCACATTGGTGTCGCTGTCGAAGTTCATGTCCCACACCTGCGAGGCGATCAGCGAGCGTGGCAGCACTTCGCCCTGGCGACGCGCCAGCAGCTCCAGCAGGGTGTATTCCTTCTGGCTGAGGGCGATGCGCTGGCCGCCGCGTTCGACCCGGCGGCGCAGGGTATCCACCACCAGGTCGGCGATGATGATGCGCTCGGCCTGCGGCTGTGCCTGGCCGCGACGCAGCAGGGTGCGTACCCGCGCCAGCAGCTCGGCGAAGGCGAACGGCTTGGCCAGGTAGTCATCGGCGCCCAGTTCCAGGCCCTGCACGCGGTCGGCGATGCTGCTGCGCGCAGTCAGGAACAGCACCGGCACCTGCCATCCGGCGGCGCGCAGCCGCGACAGCACGTTCCATCCGTCCATGCCGGGCAGCATCACATCGAGAATGACCAGTTGGTACTCGCCGCTGCCGGCCAGGTGCAGCCCGTCCACGCCGTTGCAGGCGAGATCGACCACGTAGCCGGCCTCGATCAGGCCCTGGCGCAGGTAGTTGCCGGTCTTGGGTTCGTCTTCGACGATCAGCAGTTTCATGATGTGCCCATCATCGCAGCTTGCACGTGGGCTGGCTGCGCAGGCTCACGCCAACGGGTCCAGCGTACCAAGCACCGCCACGCAGGCCAGCACCAGCACGGCCAGCACCGACTCGCAGGCCAGGCTGTGGCGCAGGGAACGCAGCGGCCGCGGTTGCCAGCCGTCGCGGATGGAGGTGGCCAAGGCCGGCACCAATCGCCAGCGATGCAGCGCCGCCAACCCCAGCATGCCGACCACCAGGGCCAGCTTGAGCAGCAGCCAGCGCCCATGCGCGGTACCGGTCAGGGTCTGCACGGAACCGCCGAGATCGACATAGGTATAGGTGCCGGTCATTGCCAGCAGGGCGACGATGACCGTGCCCGGCAGGGCGAAGCTGTGCGCGGCCCGCCACAACTCGTAGGTGCGCTCGCGCAGGCGCAGGCCCTGTGGACGCAGCGCCAACTGCAGGATGGCGGCGATCGCGCCGACCCAGGCACCGGCGGCCAGCAGGTGCACGATGCCGGCCAGCAGCCGCAAGGTGCCGCCGAACCCATCGCCCGCAGCGGCGTGGCCGTTCCAGGACAGGCTGGCCAACGCCGTGGCAGACAAAGCGAGCAGGGCCACGCGGCGCAGGCCCTGCAGCGGCGTGGCGAATGCCAGCAGGGGCAGCATCGCCAGCACCGCCACGGTACGCAGCAGGCCGGCTTTACCCACCGGCGTACCGGTGAGGAACCAGTGCGCCGTTGCAGGGTCGATGTCGGCCGGCGCGATGCCGAGCACACCGGACAAGCGGGTGATGGCATCGGTGACCACCACGGCCACCGCGATCAGGGCGAGCGCCAGCGAGACGCCGCGCGGCAGCCCCGGACGGACGAACAGCATCCGCCCGAACAGCAGCATCAGCACCAGGTACAGCGCCAGCCGCAGCGCATACGGCGAGAGCTCGGCCACGACGGCAGCCTTACTTCACGGTGAAACGGTACGTGCCAGTGATCGGGTGGCTGTCCTGGCCCACCGCGCGCCACTGCAGTGCGTAGCTGCCTGCCGGCAAGGGCTTGGCGAAGCGTGCCCGCAGGGTGTGGCCATCTTCGGAGAGCTCCTGCGCAGTGGTGGGCATGGCCATCTTCATGCGGCCATGGTCCATGCTCAGTTCGATGCGGGTGGCACGCGGCATCACCTTCTCGCTGAACTGCAGCTCGATCTGGCTGGCCGGCGCCACGGTCGCGTCGGCGGCCGGCGTCGAGCGCACCAGGCTGGGATGGGCCAGGGCCAGCGGCGCAACCGCGAGGCCGGAAACGAGGACAACAAGGGCGGTGGAGCGGAGCAGGGGACGGGCCATGCGTGGGACACCTGTGGAAGACATGGCCCACAGGGTGGAGGGCAGCGCCTTTCGCTGCCCTGACCCCTGCATTACCGATCTGTAATGTTTCGTCCGCCGGCCGCTGGCCCGCATCACAGCGCGTGCAGCGGCCCCTGCATGCGATGGAAACTGCCATCGGTGGCGGTGAACCAGGCCAGCGAATGCCCGCCCGCGAAGTCATCGACATGCACGACCGTAGCGCCATCGGCTTCCTGCCACGAAATGGCATAGACCCCGACGCTGATCCGCTGCCACTCACAGGCGGCTTCGCCCCGCGCACCGGCATAGGCGCCGGAGACGATGGCGTACTGCACGTGGCGGCCATCGGCGCTGTAGACATTGTCGGCGGCCAGGCCGTCATAGCTGACGCGGAAGCGGCGGCCGACGAACACGGGAAGGTCAGCGGCGGTGTTCATCGGATTGCCACCGGGTTGATGTTGACCTGGGTCGAACCGACGTACAGCGGCTGGCCGAGTACGAACAGGAATTCCCAGGCCTTGTCGCGCACCAGGGCACGGCTGTCGATCAGCTCCAGGTTGTAGATGCCACGCTTGGCCAGCATGTACTGGTTGATCGGGAACTCCTCGGCACCGTTCGGGTTCGGGTAGACCTCCGAGGCCCAGGTGTCGCCACCGAAGGCGACGATGCCCTGGTCGGCCAGCCACTTCGCCGCCTCCATGCCGATACCCGGTTCCACTTCCAGGAACTGTTTGTCGTCCTTGCCGATCAGTTCCAGCCAGCCGGTGTTGAACAGCACCACGTCGCCCTTGCGCAGGCGCAGCCCCTGCTTCTTCAGCACGGCCTGGATGTCGGCCACGGTGAACTCGGTGCCGCCGGGCACGATCGCCTTGCCGTAGTACGCGGTCATGTCCAGCACGACGCCACGGGTGACCATCGGCGGCACCTTCTCGACGCCGAGCTTGCGCACCCCGTCCACGGTGACGAAGTCGGCGGCCTTGTTGCCGTTGTAGTAGACGTTGTCGATGCCGATATGGCCGATGCCGTTGAGCTGGGTGCCAACGCCGGTCCAGGCGTTCACCAGTTCATCGTTGAAGGTGAACTTGTTGGGGCCCAGCGACTTGCCAGCCTGCTGGCCGACCTGCACGTTGTACAGGCGGAAGCTGCGGTGGCGGAACGCGGGCAGGTTCTTGTCCACCGGCACCGCCAGCGGATAGGTCTTGCCAGTCCTGACCAGCGTGACCGCGTGCTTGACCACGTCGGCGGTCAGCAGGTTGGCCGCGCCAATCTCGTCGTTGGCGCCGTAGGCAGAGGGGTACCAGTCCTCGGCGGTGGCCCGGAAGGACATCGGCAGGGTGGCCAGCGCTAGCGCGGCCAGGGTCTTCATCTTCATTGCAAAGCTCCGGTAACTGTCAGGCCGTCGCGGGGGCGGCAAGCGGGGCATGCGGCGCAGCGGCGCCGGCGTGGGCCGGGAAGTGCGGCAGCACGTACTCGGCGATTTCGTGGAAGGTTTCGGCCAACGGCCGTTCGTTGCGGCGGAACTGCAGACCGATGTGGTCGACACCGGCCGCCTGCATGGCGTGCAGCTCGGCCAGCAGGGCGTTGCGGCCGCCGCGCAGGCCGAAGCGCCAGCGCTGCAGAGGAGCATCGGCATCGGCCACCAGGTCCAGGTGGATGAAGCTGGCATAGGGCTTGTTGCCGGCCACGGCGCGCCAGGCCGCCACGCGTTGTACATGGTCCTGCGGCGTGCCCGGGTAGGCCAGGCAGCCATCCATGTGCTGGCCGATCCACGCCGGTTGCTGCTGGGCCAGGCCGGCCACGAACAGCGGCAGGGCCGGGCCATCCGCGGGCAGCACGTCCAGGCCCTGCGGCAGGTGCGCGGCAGCGCCTTCGCGCAGCAGTGCGATGTGCTCGCGGAAGCGGCTGCCACGGCTGTCGAAGTCGCGGCCGAACAGCGGGTACTCCACCGGGCGGTCGCCACTGGCCACGCCCAGCAGCAGGCGGTCACCGCTCAGCCGCTGCACGCTGCGTGCCGACTTCAGGGTCAGCAACGGCTCGCGGATCGGCAGCACCACCGCGCCGGTACCCAGCAGGATGTGCTCGGTGATGCCGGCCAGGTAGCCGAGGTAACTGAACACCTCGAACACCTGTGCGGCATCGCCGAAGGCCGGGTCGTACATGGGCACGTCGCGTACCCACAGCGCGCGGAAGCCAAGGCGGTCGGCCAGCCGTGCCAGCTCCGCATGGCGCTGCAGGTCCGGTTCGCCGGGCAGGCGTCGCGCGGCGTGTCGTGCCTGTTCGCCCAGCGGCGTCCAGTCATTGTCCAGCGGTGCTTCGATGCCGATGCTGAAGCCACCGGCCTGCAGACGCGTCAACGCATTGCCCATGGCGAGGCTCCTCAGTCCCAGGCCGGTGCCAGGCCCGGCGGATCGACTTCGCGGCCGTTGCGGTCAAGCGCAGCGATCGCGGCCATGTCATCGGCATCCAGGTGCAGGTCCTGGGCGAGCAGGTTGCTGGCCAGGTTCTCGCGCTTGGTCGAGGACGGGATGACCGAGTAACCCAGTTGCAGCGCCCACGCCAGCGCGACCTGGGCGACGGTGGCCTGGTGCTTGTCGGCGATGGCGGCCAGCACCGGGTCCTTCAGCACCTTGCCGTAGGCCAGGGTCATGTAGGAGGTGACGGTGATGCCTTGTTCCTGCAGGAAGGCAGTCAGTGCCGGGTTCTGCAGGTAGGGGCTCAGTTCGATCTGGTTGGTGGCGATCTCGCCGGCGCCGACCACCTCGATGGCCTGCCGGGTCAGTTCGATGTTGAAGTTGGACACACCGATCTGACGGGTCAGGCCCAGCGATTTGGCTTCGGCCAGCGCGGTCATGTACTCGCGCAGTTCAACGCCATTGCCCGGCGCCGGCCAGTGGATCAGCAGCAGGTCGACGTACCCGGTGCGCAGCTTGGCCAGGCTGTCGCGCAGGCTCGGGATCAGCTTGTCGGCGGCGTAGTTGTCCACCCAGATCTTGGTGGTCAGGAACAGCTCGTCGCGCGGGACGCCGGATTCGGCGATGGCCTGGCCGACCTCGGCTTCGTTGCCGTAGATCTGCGCGGTATCGATCGCACGGTAGCCGACGTCGAGGGCGTTGCGCACCGAATCGATGACGGTCTGGCCGGTCAGGCGGAAGGTGCCGACGCCAAAGGAAGGAACGCTCATGATGGACTCCAGGGACTTCGTTGAGAGCCGGTGGGCTCGGGACAGGGCGAAGTGTGGGCGCTTTACATTTGTTGATTAAGCCGTGTATACGGGAAATGCTTTTGCGCCGAGGTAAAAAATGAAAACCACCCTGGATGAGCTGAAGGCCTTCGTGGCCGTGGTCGACAGCGGTTCGATCACTGCCGCGGCCGAAGAGCTGGAGCTGACCATCTCCGCCACCAGCCGCACCTTGGCGCGGCTGGAGGACAAGCTGCAGACCACGCTGCTGCGGCGGACCACGCGGCGGCTGGAGCTGACCGAGGAGGGAGCCGCATTCCTGGAGTACGCGCGCACGATCCTGGCCACGGTGGACGAGGCCGAGGAACAGATGGCCGCGCGGCGGCTGCAGCCGGTCGGGCGCCTGCGCGTAGACGCCGCCACGCCGTTCATGCTGCACGTCATCGTGCCGTTGCTGGAGGGCTTCCGCGAGCGCTACCCGCAGGTGGAGCTGGAGCTGAATTCCAATGAAGGCATCACCGACCTGATCGAGAAGCGCACCGACGTGGCGTTCCGCATTGGCGTGCTGCGCGATTCCACCCTGCATGCGCGGCCGATCGGCCACAGCCGCATCCGCGTGGTGGCCAGCCCCGAGTACCTGCGCCGGCATGGCACGCCCACGCGGGTGGAGCAGCTGCGCGAGCACGACCTGCTTGGCTTCACCCAGCCCAGTTCGTTGAACGAATGGCCGCTGCAGGATGCCGATGGCGGCCCTTTCGTGATCGAGCCGGCGATTGCTTCGTCCAGTGGCGAGACACTGCGGCAGATGGCGGTGACCGGGCTGGGCATCGCCTGCCTGTCCGACTTCCTGACCCGCCAGGACCGGCGTGACGGCCGCCTGGTGCAGTTGTTCGCCAAGCAGACGCAGGAGGTGCGCCAGCCGATCAACGCGGTGTACTACCGCAACACCGCGCTGGCCGCGCGCATCACCTGTTTCGTCGACCACGTGACGCAGACGCTCGGCCAGCGTCCGTTTGACGAATAAGGCGGCGTAGCGCCGGCCGCTGGCCGGCTGCCGGGTCTCTGGGGCTGCCGGCCAGCGGCCGGCACTACCGACTGAGCGTCACCTGTTGCGTGGCCCATGCATGGAGGGGTAGAGCCGGCCGCTGGCCGGCTGACGGGTCCCTGAGGCTGCCGGCCAGCGGCCGGCACTACCAGCTGTGTATCACCTGATGCGTGGCCCATGTACGGATGGGTAGCGCCGGCCGCTGGCCGGCTGCCGGGTCTCTGGGGCTGCCGGCCAGCGGCCGGCACTACCAACTGTGTTTCATCTGATGCGTGGCCCATGTACGGATGGGTAGAGCCGGCCGCTGGCCGGCTGCCGGGATCCCGCAGCTGCCGGCCAGCGGCCGGCACTACCGGCGGTTGTGCAGCGCGCGGCGGTTGCCGATGTGCGCGCATGCCAGCAGCACGCCACCACCAGCTGTCGCCACGCCATGCCAGAGCAGTGATTCCTTCAGCGGCAGGTATAGCGAGGCCGACAACAGCGGGAGGGCGCCGACGCAGGCCAGCCTTGCAGGTCGCCAGCGCCCATGCCGGTGAACCCCGGCCAAGGTGCTCGCCAAGGCCAGCGACGACGCCAGCAGCGCAAACAGCCATTCCCAGCGCGACATCATCAGCAGAAACGTCATCGCGCCATGGGCGGGATGCTGGAACGAGCGCAGCGCCATCATCGCGGCCGGCACGAAGGCCAGCAGCAGGGGCAGGGCGATGCAATGGGCGGCGCAGGCCAGGGACAGCCAGGCCCCGGCTAGATCGAAGCGGGGGTGCCAGCGTGCCGAAGCTGGCGGCTGGGCCAGGGCCCTTGCAGGCGTCGCGGGGATGTGGTCCATAATGTTACATAGTAACAATTGGAGTCTCTCCCATGAAGCGTTCTGCTGCTCTTTTCCTGCTGCTGGCTGCCAGCGCTGCACAGGCCCATGATGTCCGCCAGCCCGGTGCGCACGTACACGGCCAGGCCACCGTTGATCTTGCGCTTGACCAGCAGACGCTGGAATTCGCCCTGCAGGCGCCCGGCATCGGCATCCTTGATTTCGAGCGGCCGCCGGCCAATGCAGCCGAGCAGGCCGCGCTGGCGCGTGCGACTGCGCTGCTGCAGGGCGGCAGCTGGGTCACCTTGCCCACCGCCGCGGGCTGCCGCCTTATCGCGAACGATGCCAGGGCCGAGGGCTTCGATGCGATGGCTGCCGCGCCGCCGCCCGGTCAGCATCGCCACGCAGGGTTCAGCGCAACGCTGCGGTACCAGTGCACCAAGCCTGCCGGGTTGCGGGCCATCGTCGTGCGCCTGCCCGCAGTATTCCCGGGCCTGCACGAAGTGATCGTCAACAGCACCACCGCCCATGGCCAGAACCGCAGCGTGTTGACTGCGGACAATCTGCGCGTGGTGCTGGCACCGTGAGCATGCGACCGGTGATCGTGCTGGATGGCGTGCAGTTCGGCTATGGCCGGCGGCTGGTGCTGGACGTGCCGCGGCTATGGATCGAGCAGGGCAGCAGCGTGCTGCTGCGCGGAATCAGTGGCGGTGGCAAGAGCACGCTGCTGGGCCTGCTGGCGGGCGTGCTGCTGCCCGGCAAGGGCCGCATCGAGGTCGCCGGCCACGCGCTGCAGGCGATGCGTGGTGCCGCGCGGGACCGCTTCCGCGCCGACCACCTGGGCGTGATCTTCCAGCAGTTCAACCTGCTGCCGTTTCTCAGCGTGCGCGACAACATCGCACTGGGCCTGCGCTTCTCGCGCCTGCGCAGTGCGCGCATCAGCGGGCCGTTGAATGCCGAGATCGCGCGACTGCTGCAGGCCCTGCAGCTGGACCCCGGGCTGATGCAGCGCCGCGCCGGCACGCTCAGCGTCGGCCAGCAACAACGCGTGGCGGCGGCACGCGCGCTGATCGGCCGCCCGGCGTTGCTGCTGGCTGATGAGCCGACCTCGGCGCTCGACCGCGACGCGGCGACCGCGTTCCTGAAGCTGATGTCGGCGCAATGCGAGGCGGCCGGCACCACGGTGCTGGTGGTCAGCCATGACGACAGCCTGCAGCCGTTGTTCGACCGCACGATCGTCTTGTCGGAGATCAACCAGGCAGGTGCCGACCATGCTTGAGCTTGCATGGGCCAGCCTGCGCAGCCGCGCGTTGAGCGTGGGCCTGACCGTGCTGGTCATCACCCTCAGCGTGGTGCTGTTGCTGGGTGTCGAGCGTGTGCGCACGCAGGCGCACGAAGGCTTCGCCAGCACGGTGTCGGGCACGGACCTGATTGTCGGTGCGCGTTCGGGGCCGGTGAACCTGCTGCTGTACGCGGTGTTCCATATCGGTGACCCCACCAACAACGTGTCCTGGCAGTCCTACCAGGCGCTGTCCGCAATGCCGCAGGTGAAGTGGGCGGTGCCGCTGTCGCTGGGCGATTCCTGGCGCGGCTACCGGGTAGTGGGTACCACTGGCGGCTACTTTGAACACTATCGTTATGGTTCCGGTCATGCGCTTGCCTTTGCACAGGGGCGGCCCTTTGATGATCTGTATGACGCGGTGATCGGCGCGGAGGTGGTACGCGCGCAGAAGGTCGGCCTCGGCGACGAGATCGTGCTGGCGCACGGCACCGGCGCGGTGACGCTGGCCACGCATGCCGACAAGCCGTTCCGGGTCTCCGGCATCCTGCAGCGCAGCGGCACGCCGGTGGATTCGTCGCTGCTGGTCTCGCTGCCGGCGATCGAGGCCATCCACGTCGACTGGCGCTCGGGTGTGCAGCTGCGCAGCCAGAGCGTCAGTGCCGAGCAGGCGCGCCACCTCGATCTGACCCCGACCAGCATCACCGCTTTCATGCTCGGCCTTAACTCGCGCATCGCCACCTTTTCGGTGCAGCGCAGGATCAACGAGTATCCCGAAGAGGCGATGCTGGCGATCCTGCCCGGGGTGACGCTGCAGCAGCTGTGGCAGTCGCTGGGCACGGCCGAGCGCGCCCTGCAGCTGATCAGCGCGTTGGTGGTGTTGCTGGGCATGGTCTCGCTGGTGGCGTTGCTGGTCTCGACGCTGCAGCAGCGGCGGCGCGAGATGGCGATCCTGCGTGCGACCGGCGCGCGGCCGGGTTACATCGCCGGCCTGCTGGTAGTGGAAGCGGTGGCGACCAGTGCCGTGGCCTGCGTGCTGGCGTTGGCGCTGCTGGTGGCCGCCAGCATGGCCGGACGCGGCTGGGCCCTGGCCACGTTCGGCCTGTCCATCACCCATGTCTGGCCGGATGGCCGCGAGCTGGCCTGGGTGGCGGGTGTGTTGGCGATCAGCGCGGTGGCCGGGCTGGTGCCGGCGTTGCTGGCCTACCGGCGCACCTTGGCCGATGGCCTGTCGCCGGGAGGCTGAGCATGCGCTGGATGCTGTCATTGCCGATGGTGCTGGCGCTGGCAGCCTGCGAGCGGCCGGTGGATACCGCTGTGCAGGCGTTGCCACCTCCGCCGGTTGTCGACCACGCTGGCGCTGCGGATGCGGCGGAGCAGGAACTGGACTGGTTGCAGATGATGCCCAAGGACGAGCTGGCCGCGCTGGAGCGCGGAGAGGGCCCGGAGGTGGAGCACAACGGCAACCGGCGCATGCCGCAGTTCGGCACGTTCCGTACCGTGGATACGGTGCTGCAGCGTCCGGTGCGCCTGCCCGGCTACGTGGTGCCGCTGGCCACTGCGCAGGACGGGCGCCTGACCGAATTCCTGTTCGTGCCGTACTACGGCGCCTGCATCCACGTACCACCGCCGCCACCGAACCAGATCGTGCACGTGGTGCTGCCGCGCCCGATCGCCATGCCGGACATGTACTCGCCGTTCTTCCTGGCCGGCACCCTGCGTGACGAGCGGCTGGATGATGATCTGGCCGGTTCCGCCTACACCATGCGCGATGCCCAGCTGAGGCCCTATGAACCGTAGCGCTGTGTTGCTGCTTGGATGCGTCTGGTTGGCAGGCTGCACGTCACCGGGCGGTGATGCCGTGGTGGCCACGCCGCGCGACAAGCCGTTGCCCTCCGCCGCGCCCGAAACGCCTATCGACCGCTGGGACGCGCTGCGGCCGGACGAAGTGACCTATCAGCGCCCGCCCCCGCAGATCGGCTTGTCACGCAATGGCATGGACGGGGTGGGCGGCCTGATCGACGACACCGGCTCGGGCACGCCACCGGGGCAGGAAATCGACCATTCCAGCCCGGATCGCGCCAAGCAGTTCGGCTCTTCGCGCGTGGTCGACGCTGTCGACGGTCGCGCGGTGGATCTGGATGGCTACGTGGTACCGCTGGGCACCAATGATGCCGGCCTGGTCGATGAGCTGCTGTTCGTGCCGTTCTACGGTGCGTGCATCCACGTGCCGCCGCCGCCACCGAACCAGATCATCCATGTGACCCTGGCCACGCCGATCGCGCTGGGCGATCTTTGGGACCCGTACCGGTTGGCCGGCCGCCTGCAGGTGAAGCGCTTCGATGCGGACATTGCCAGCGCGTCCTACGATGCCGCAGCGGCCACGCTGACGGCGATCCACGACTGATGCGCATGCGCTGGATCCTGGCTGCCGGGGTGCTGGTGAGCGCAGTCGTGCTGCTGGTGTGGTGGCAGCGGCAGCGCGCACCCACCGCGCCGCCGTTGGTCGCGTTTCCAGCACCGGCGTCCGACGCCAGCCAGCGCATCGAACAGCGTTTGGGTGACGACCACGCGTTCCGCAACGACGTGCTGTTCCTGCTTGCGGCAACAGTGCGCGACCGCTGCCAGCCAGCGCAGGCGGGGCTGCTGGCGCGCATGGCCAATCGTGCGTCGCTGCCGGTGCTGGCGGCGGTGAGTGCGGTGACCCAGCAGGATCCATCGCTGGACCGGCCGATCTACCAGTACATCCAGCACCGCGCCGACGCGACGCAGTGCGGCCATCCGCTGCAGATGCCGTTGACCGGTGGGCGCAGCATGGTGTTGGACATCGAACAGTACGCGCGCACCTTCCCGGACAGCTACTTCGACCCGCAGCGCAGCAGTGAACCCCGGGACTTTGGTGGACGGTCGTTGCAGCAGCGCGCTGGCAACGCCTGCAACAGCGTGGTGTATTCGGTGCTGCCGCTGGGTGGCACCGACTGGCGGTGCAGCAGCCTGCGCGCGAATGCCCGCGCGCGGGTGCGCGGCCTGTGCGAGGACGAGCTGCGGCGCCAGCACGGGGCAACGGGCGGGGAGCTGGACATGGCCGTGGGGCAGGGCATGCAGGCGGCGGTGGCAGCGGCGATTGCTGCGCTGCCGGAAGACTGCCGGTGATGATCCCGGACACCAGCCAAGACCCGGCATGAGGGGCACGGCAACATGAACATTGCCCGGACCGCAATCTGAGCCGCTGTCGCCGCCTTCATAACTATACAGGACATCCGGTATAGTTATGATCGTAATCCACCCCCATCAGGTTCTCCCATGGCTTTGTCCCAGCCCTTGGCCGGTGCTCCGGCCCTGTCGCGTGCCCGTCGCTGGGCACTGCTGTTCACTGTTGCCGCCGGCCTGCTGCTGGTCACGCTCGACAACTCCGTGCTCTACACCGCCCTGCCCACGCTGACCGAAGAACTCTCGGCCAGTGCCGGCCAGGCGCTGTGGATCATCAACGCCTATCCGCTGGTGATGGCCGGCCTGCTGCTGGGCGCGGGTACGCTGGGCGACCGCATCGGCCACCGCCGCATGTTCCTGATCGGCCTGGTGGTGTTCGGCGTGGCATCGTTGGCAGCGGCGTTCGCCGACACCGCAGGGCTGCTGATTGCCGCGCGCGCCTTGCTGGCGGTCGGCGCGGCCGCGATGATGCCGGCCACGCTGGCGCTGATCGGCCTGAGCTTCCACGAAGCGCGCGAACGCAACATCGCCATCGCGATCTGGGGTTCGGTGGCCATCGTCGGCGCGGCACTCGGCCCGATCATCGGTGGCTGGCTGCTGCAGCATTTCTGGTGGGGCTCGGTGTTCCTGATCAACGTGCCGGTGGTGGTGGTCGCGTTCGTGGCCACGCTGCTGCTGGCACCGGAAGGCCAGCGCGACACCTCGCGACCGTGGGACCTGATTTCGTCGCTGCTGGCTCTGGCTGCACTGTCCGGCCTGGTGCTGGCGATCAAGTCACTGATCGCTACGCCGCCGTCGTATGCGCTGGGTGCAGGCGCGCTGCTGCTGGCCGCCATCAGTGGTGCGGCGTTCGCGCGCCGCCAGCAGCAGCTGCCGTACCCGCTGCTGGACTTCGCGATCTTCCGCAATCCGGCGTTCCTGGCCGGCACGTTGTCGGCGGTGTTCACCCTGTTTGCGATGGCCGGCCTGCAGCTGGTCACCACCCAGCGCTTCCAGCTGGTGGCGGGCCTTTCGCCGCTGCAGGCGGGCCTGCTGGTGTCGGTGGCCGCGCTGGGCAGCCTGCCCAGTGCGCTGCTGGGCGGCAGCATCCTGCACCGGGTGGGCCTGCGCCCGCTGATCTGTGGCGGCCTGGCCGCAGGTGCGCTGGGTGTCGGCGTGGTGGCATTCGGCTTCCCGCACGGCCTCGGCTGGGTGGTCGCCGGCATGGCGATCACCGGCTTCGGCATGGGTTCGGCCATCTCGGTGGCGTCCACCGCCATCCTCAACAACGTACCGGCGCACCGTGCGGGCATGGCCTCGTCGGTGGAAGAGGTGTCCTACGAGTTCGGCGGCCTGCTGGCGGTGGCGATGCTGGGCAGCTTGAGCGCGGCGATGTATGGCGCATTCCTGCCGGTCTCGGCCGACATGCCCGCGCTTGCACGGGAAGGCTTCACCCAGGCGCTGCACGTGGCACGTGAAAGCGGGCAGGGCGAGTGGTTCGCACTGGCCACGGCCGCGTATGACCGCGGCTACCAGATCGTGCTGCTGGTGATCACGGTGGTGCTGGCGCTGGGCGCGTCGATCATCGCGCGCCTGCTGCGCGGGCGCGTCGGCAGCCGCGAGGGTGCGGCCGATCGCGTAAAATGACGCGATGAGAACCAGCAAGCGCGACCGCATCCTCGACGCCGCCGTCAACGTGATCAATCGTGATGGCGTGCGCGCAGTGACCTTCGAGTCGGTGGCGGCCGAGGCCAAGCTGACCCGCGGCGGCCTGCTGTACCACTTCCCGTCGCGCGAGGCGCTGCTGCGCGGCATCGACGAGCACCTGGTGCAGGCCTGGGAGACGTCGATGGAAACGCTGCTGGGCAAGCGTGCAGACGAAGCCTCGGCGCTGGAGCGTTACCAGACCTTCGTGCGCGTCTCGGCGCAGAGCGCTACCCGTGCCGAGCTGATGTTCATGCTCGAATCGGCCGACCCGGACGCCGATGAGCGCCCGTGGGGGCCGGCGGTACGGCGTTGGGCGCCGTTGCCGCCGTCGACCGGGCAGAGCGACCCGGCCGCGCTCGACAATTTCGTGGCACGGCTGGCCGCCGACGGCCTGTGGATCTACGAGGCGATGTACGAGGGGCAGCTGGATGAAAGCGTGCGCGCCCAGGTGGCCGAACGGATCGCCGGGCTGCTGGCGAAGCCCGATGGAACGTCCAGTTGAGCGGGCAGCCGGCGCGCCGACTTCGCCCGTGGTAGAGCCGACCGCCGGTCGGCTGTCCTTCGGTCAGGCCACGGAAATGCCGCTTCGATCGCCCGTGGTAGAGCCGACCGCTGGTCGGCTGCTCTTCGGTCAGGCCACGGAAATGCCGCTTCGATCGTCCGTGGTAGAGCCGACCGCTGGTCGGCTGCTCTTCGGTCAGATCACGAAAATGCCGCATCGGTAGAGTCGATCGTTAGTCGACTGCCCTTCGGTCGGACAACGAAAATCCCGCGCGTCGCGCGATAGTCGACCAGCGGTCGACTCTACCCCTCATCCATTTACCCAGCCTGCGCGGCGCCCGCGGCCAGCCACGCCCTCGGCGAAGCCCCCAACCGCTTGCGGAACGCCTTCGACAACGATGCGGTATCGGCAAACCCCACCTCGATCGCCACCTGCTTGACCGCCACGCCGGCCCTCAGCTGCGCGCAGGCCAGGCTCAGCCGCCAGTCCAGCAGGTAGCTGGCTGGCGTTGCCTGCATCACGTCCTTGAACACGGCCGCGAACGCGCTGCGCGACATGCCGGCGGTCGCGGCCATGCGCGGCAGCGTCCATTCGTCCTGCGGTGCCTGGTGCATCGCCACCAGCGTGCGTGCCAGCCGCGCATCGGACAGCCCCCGCATCAACCCGTGGCTGACGCCGGCTGCATCCGGGTGGTCGACCACCCAGCGCAGGATCTGGATCAGCGCCACCTCGAACAGGCGGTTGGTCAGCAGCCGTGACCCGCAGCGCTGGCGATCGGCTTCGGCGAACAGCAGCTGCAGGGTGTCATCTAGTTCGGTGATCGCGGCCAGCGGCACCACCATCACCGGTGGCAGCGACTGCACGATCGGATTGCGCGCGCCGCCATCGAAGTCCAGCGTGGCGCAGGTGAAATCCGGGCCATCCAGCGGTGCGTTGAAGAACACATGGTGCAGCGGCTGCGGATACAGCAGCAGGCTGGGTGTGTCGATCTTCAACCGGGGCAGCGCGATATCACCCCCGGGATGACGGACCTCCATTTCACCCTGGCGCAGGATGTGCAGGAAGGCACGACCGGGCTGCGGCTCGAAGACGTGGCGCCCGCACAGCGGACCACTGTGGAACAGCGCGGCCTGCACCCGGAAGCGTTCAAGCAGGGAGGAGAGGCGGTCGGGTGCGGAAGTGTCGGCGAACACGTTCATGGATGAATGGACAACATGTGTGGTTTATTGCGCCTGATTCGTCCGGGGAGTCTACCTAGGATGAGCGGGTCGTCCAATTCCGGGCGCTTTCCCAAGGAGATCCACCATGTCCCGTGTCCCACTGATCGATGCCGCCAACACCACCGCCGACCGTCAGGCCCTGCTGGGCCAGGTCCACGCCGCCTTCGGCGCCACCCCGGCCATGTTCCGCGCCGTGGCCAACTCGCCGGCTGCCCTGCAGAGCATGTGGGGTTCGTTCGGCGCGCTGGGCGGCGGTCGCGTGTCGCCGCTGCTGGGCGAGCAGATCGCCGTGGCCATCGCCAACCGCAACGCCTGCGAGTACTGCCTGGCCGCGCACACGGCATTGGGCCGCAAGGCCGGCGCCAGCGGTGAGCAGATGGCTGCCGCGCAGATCGGCCAGTCCAGCGACCCGGCCACTGCGGCGGCGCTCGACTTCGCGTTGAAGGTGGTCGAGCAGCGTGCGCAGATCGCCGACGGCGACGTGCAGGCGCTGCGCGCGGCCGGCTTCGATGATGAGCAGGTCGTCGAGATCCTCGCGCATGTGGCGCTCAACCTGTTCACCAACTACGTCAACGTGGCGTTCGACGTGCCGGTGGACTTCCCGAAGGTCGCGCTGCGCTGAGGCGTACCGGGCCGGGGGACGCAGTGCTCCCGGCCATCCTCAGCGGGCGTGGCCGTCGTGCGCCTGCAGCCGCTCTGGATGCGTATACACATTGAACCCGCTTTCCCGCGCGAACCCGACCAGGCACAGGCCGGCGCTGCGGGCCAGATCGATCGCCAGCGCGGTCGGCGCGGACACTGCCGCCAGCACGCTGGCGCCGGCGCGCACTGCCTTGCTCACCATCTCGTAGCTGGCCCGGCTGGAAATCACCAGCAGGCCGCCTTCGATGGCGTGTTCGTTGTGGTGCAGGGCGCCGATCAGCTTGTCCAGTGCATTGTGGCGGCCGACGTCCTCGCGTACCCAGCCGATGCGCCCACTGGCGTCGGCCCAGGCCGCGGCATGGATCGAGCCGCTTGCCGCATTCATCGGCTGGTGCTGCGCCAGGCTGGCCAACGCCCGCTGCAGGGCGGTGGCGGAATAGCTGCGGCGTTCGCGGATCTGCGGCAGTGGGCGCAGCACTTCTTCCAGCTGGCGCGTGCCGCACAGGCCACAGCCACCACGGCCGGGCAGCAGGCGCCCCTTGTCGGGGTCGAGGTTTGCGCCGGGCGCAGCCTCGTCCACGGTCATCTGCAGCTCGATGCCTTCCAGCTGTGGGTGGATATCGATCGACAGCAGCTGCGAGGGCGCGCTGATCAGGCCTTCGCTGAGCGAAAATCCGAGTGCGAAGTCCTCCAGATCACAGGGTGTGGCCATCATCACGGCAAAGGCGGCACCGTTGTAGCGCAGCGCCACCGGCACTTCCTCGGCCACCACGTCGACCTGCTGCTGTTGCGTGCCGCCGCACCAGCGCTGCAACGGGCGTTGGGCGGTGCCGGCAGGCGGGGTGTGCGGCGGGATCGAATCAGGCATGCAGCGCGTCCGGACAAGGGAGAAACGCGGGCGGGCCACCGCCTGCGGTTTCGAGGATAGCGCAGTGGTCGCGCGCAGACGCGGCTGTAACCGTTGCCATGGCAGGTTGTGCTGAAATCAGCCTGTGCCCTCTGGCGAAGCGCCGTGGGCCGTGCTTGACTGTGCGGCTGGTCGTGCCACTGAATGCACCGCCGGACCGCGTTGTGCCGTTCGTTGCTGCGTTCCTTCCGCCAGGTTCCCGAACATGTCCGAGCAGAAACCGCCGCGTTACAAGCCCTACAACCAGCCCGCCGGAGGCTGGGGTGCCGCCGGCGCCACGGCCAAGGTGCTGCTGCAGCAGAGTGTGATCGGCAAGGGATCGAAGGCATTGCTGGCGATGAACCAGCCCGGTGGCTTCAAGTGCCCCAGCTGCGCGTTCCCCGATGCCGACGAACGCAAGAAGCTGGAGTTCTGCGAGAACGGCGCGAAGGCACTGGCCTGGGAAGCCACCCAGTTCCGCGCCGGCCGCGAACTGTTCGCCCGGTACACCGTGACCGAACTGATGGCGCAGACCGACTACTGGCTGGAGATGCAGGGCCGGCTGACCGAGCCGATGCGCTACGACGCAGCCACCGACCACTACGTGCCGTGCAGCTGGGACGATGCCTTCGCGCTGATCGGCCGCCACCTGCAGGCGCTGGACAGCCCGCACCAGGCCGAGTTCTATACCTCCGGACGCACGCCCAACGAAGCGGCGTTTCTGTATTCGATCTTCGTGCGCGAGTTCGGCACCAATAATTTTCCGGACTGCTCGAACATGTGCCACGAGCCGACCAGCCGGGGCCTGCCGCCGGCCATCGGGGTGGGCAAGGGCACCATCGTGCTGCAGGACTTCGAGCACGCCGAGGCGATCTTCGTGATTGGCCAGAACACCGGCACCAATTCACCGCGGATGATGAGCAACCTGGTCGAGGCGCGCAAACGTGGCATTCCGATCGTGGCGGTCAACCCGATGCCCGAGCGTGCGCTGATCCGCTTCGCCGAGCCGCAGGACGTGGTGCAGATGGCCACGTTCGGTTCGACCGAGATCACCAGCGAGTTCGTGCATATCCGCATCGGCGGCGACCTGGCCCTGATCAAGGGCATGATGAAGGTGATGTTCGAGCGTGAGGCACAGGGCGAGCGCGTGCTCGACCATGATTTCCTGTCGGAACACACGGTGGGCCTGGAGGCGCTGCGCGAAGACGTGATGGCGCAGGACTGGGAGCAGATCGTGCAGGTGTCCGGCATTTCGCAGGCGCAGATCCGCCGCTGTGCGGAGATCTACATCCGTTCCAAGGCCACCGTGATCTGCTACGGCATGGGGCTGACCCAGCACCAGTACGGCTCGCGCCTGCTGCAGCAGGTCGCCAACCTGCTGTTGCTGCGTGGCAACTTCGGCAAGCCCGGCGCCGGCATCGGACCGATCCGTGGGCATTCCAATGTGCAGGGCGACCGCACCGTCGGCATCGACGAGAAGCCCAAGCCGGCCTATCTGGACCGCGTGCAGCAGGTGTTCGGTTTCGACCCGCCGCGTGAGCACGGCCATCACGTGGTCGAATCCATCGAGGCGATGCTGGACGGCAGCGCCAAGGTGTTCATCGGCCTGGGTGGCAACTTCATCCATGCCGTGCCCGATACGCCGCGTGCGTATGAGGCGATGCGCGGCCTGGAGCTCACCGTGGGCATCGCCACCAAGCTCAACCGCGGGCATCTGGTCCATGGCCGCGATGCACTGATCCTGCCGGTGGTGGCGCGCTCGGAACGCATCGTTACGCCGGCCGGCGAGCAGTTCGTCACCATCGAAGACGCGATGTCGAATGTCACCGCGTCGCGCGGGGTACTGGAGCCGGTCAGTGCCGAGGTGTTGCCCGAGGTAGAGATCGTCTGCCGGATGGCACTGGCCACGCTGCCGGACAGCAGGGTTGACTGGGCCGGCTGCATGCACGACTACGCGCCCATCCGCGAGCTGATTGCCGCGGTGTATCCGGAGATCTACACCGGCTTCAACGAGCGCATCCAGCAGCCACACGGTTTCCATCTGGACATTCCGCCGCGCCGCCAGGTGTGGCCCACGCCCAATGGCAAGGCCAACATCCTGGTGATGCCTGGCCTGGACGTGGACGATCCGGTGCACGATCCGGACATGCTGCGGTTGGCCACGGTACGCTCGCATGATCAGTACAACACCACCATCTACAGCTACAACGACCGCTATCGCGGCGTGTACAACGATCGCATGGTGCTGTTCATGAACATCGAGGACCGGCTGGCGCGCGGGCTGGAGAAGGAGGCGCTGGTCAGCCTGGAGACGATCAGCGGCGATGGCGTGCAGCGCCGCATCGAGGGCCTGACGGTGCTGGACTACCCGATGCCGCGCGGCGCGCTGGCCGGTTACTACCCGGAACTGAACCCGTTGCTGCCGCTGGACTACTACGACAGGATCAGCGGCACACCCGCAGCGAAGTCGATCCCGGTGCGGATGCGGGCAATGGCGGCGGCGATTGCGTGACGCGCATCGGCTATCATCGGCGGGTGAACCTGCCTGGCCTGCTGCTGCGATGGATGCTGCTCGTTGCCCTGGTGCTGAATGCACCGGCGCTGGCGCTTGCCTCGTCTTCGTACGGCGGGTCGGCCAACCAGGATCACTGCGCTCCACCGCACGCGGCTGCGCTGGCGGCAGCCGGCTGCTGCGATGATGCGGCCCGGGCGGCCTGCCAGAGCGGTGAGTGCGAATGCCCGCCGGCCTGCCTTGGCATGCTGGCCACGTTGAGTGGAACGCCCGCCTCGCCGTGGCGTGAGGCGCCTGTAGCTGCCCGTTCCCAGCAACGCGCATTGCCGCCGATGCCGGACCCGTTGCGTCCCCCCATCGTGTGATGTCCTGCAGGCGCTCAAGCGCCTGCCATGACTGTTCGGCTCTTTCTCGCCTCTGCCTGCGCCTTCGATGCGCGGGCGGCGGGCCGCGTTGCCCGCCTCAGCAAAGGAATCACTCAATGAACCGTTCTCTCTCCCTCGGCCTGCTGCTGGGCACCGTGCTGGCCACCACCGCCTGTGCACGTGCCGCCGAAGAATCCGCCGCCGCACCGGTCGCCAGCAAGGCTCCGGTGGCACCGATCCAGGCCAGCCCGGCCAAGGTCGATCCGGCCCTGCCGGTGGCCATCGTGCACAAGACCGCCAGCTGTGGCTGTTGCGGTATCTGGGTCGACCATCTGAAGGCCGCGGGCTTCCAGGTGGACGTGCGCGATACCGATGACATGAATCCGATCAAGGTCCGCCTGGGCGTGCCGGTCGGCAAGGCCTCCTGCCATACCGCCGAGATCGGCGGTTATGTGGTCGAAGGCCACATCCCGGCCGAGGACATCAAGCGACTGCTGGCCGAACTCCCGGCCGCACGCGGGCTGGTGCTGCCCGGCATGCCGGCCGGTTCGCCGGGCATGGAAATGCCGGATGGTTACGTGCAGCCGTACACCGTCGAGCTGGTGCGGACCGACGGCAGCACCGAGCCGTTTGCCCAGCACGGGCAGGGTGGCTGATGGAAGGCGGGTGCCGGTCGTCCTGACCGGCACCCTTCGACGCGTCTTGTGTAGGGCTGAGCCTATGCTCGGCTGTGTTTGGCCGGCAAGCCGAGCATGGGCTCGGCTCTACAGGATCAGCGTGCCGTGGCTGTTTCCCTGGCCAGCTGTGCGTCGAACTTCTTCTCGGCCGCATCCGCGTAGGCCTTGCAGGTCAGGGCGTTGGCTCCGGCCTCTGCACCCGCGGCATAGTTCCAGTTGCTGGCGCCCGGATGCGGCGTCAGCAGCAGGTCGCAGGGCAGGGCGCGCACCGTAGCGAAGCTGCGCCGGTAGTCCTCGACCAGGCGTGGATAACGGGCGTTGCCCTGCAGCTGGTAGCCCGGCGCACTCAGGCTGTCGGCGTAGGCGATGCGCACCGGCTGGCCATCGCGGGTATCGGTCCAGGTCCAGGCGGTGCTGCCTGGGGTGTGCCCCGGCATGAAGTGCGCGGTGAACGCGATGCCGCCTACGGTGACCCCTTCGCCATCCATGAGGATGCGGTCGGCGCTGGCCGGCGGAAAGGTGATGCTGTCGCCAAAGTGCAGGTCGTTGCTGCCGCCGCGCGCCAGCAGCACCGCCGATTCGGCGTTGGCCGCTACGCTGGCGCCGGTACGGCGCTTCAGCTCCGCCACCGGGCCGGCATGGTCGGCATGCGCATGGCTGAGCAGGATCAGCCGTAGATCCTGTGCTGCCACCCCGCGTGCCTTCATGTTGTCCAGCAGGTGACCGGCCATCTGCGGCATGCCGCCGTCGAGCAGTACCGCACCGTCGGCGGTCTGCACCAGCAGCGCGGTCAGGTCCTCGGTGCCGATCTGCCAGGTGTGGTCGGCAATCTGCAGCGGTGCCATCGGCTGCAGCCATGAGGCGTCCACGGTGTAGGCCTGCAGCTGCGGCAGCGGTGCGTCGGCGGCAGTCACATCAAAGGCAAGTGTGGCAGTCAGGGCAAGGGTCGTCAGGCAAAGGCGCATGGCGGAGAGGTGTCTGGGCAGGGTCGGATGAAACTAGCACGCGGGCGGGGCGGACCGTTTCGCGAATAATTCATGGCTGCAATAAGGTGCGCCGCAGCCTGCCCAGGGATTGTTCGCTGGCCATGGATTGTGAATCCACCTCCACGGGCTGGAGCGCAGAATCGGCCGGGGCTAGCCTGCTACCAGGCTCAAGGAGGTGGACCATGCACGTGCTCATGGTGATGCTGGGTGGCGTACTGCTGCTGGGGGTATTCGTGCTGTTTGGCCATCTCTGGAGCACGGGCACCTCGCAGCTGCCCACGGCGCTGATCGCCTTCATCGCCACCTGGCTGCTGGTGGCCGTGGCCAACATGTGGGTAGGGGTCAGCAAGGCCGGCTACGCGGTACGCGAGGAGCTGCCGATCCTGTTGCTGGTATTCGCCGTGCCGGCGCTACTTGCCGGTTTCCTGTACTGGCGCCTGGCGCGCTGAAGGAGTTCCATGAGTACCCGACTGCGCCTGCCCGCGCTGCGCCACCGCGATGGCCATCATGCCCGCGTGACCTACGAAGAACTGTTCTTCGACCTGGTCTACGTGTTTGCGGTCACCCAGCTCAGCCACCATCTGCTGCACCACCTGGACCTGGCCGGCGTGCTGCAGACCCTGGTGCTGTGGTTCGCGGTCTGGCTCGGCTGGCAGTACGCGTGCTGGGTCAGCAACTGGTTCGACCCGGAGGCGCCGCGCATCCGGGGCCTGATGTTCGCCACCATGCTGCTGGCGTTGTTGATGTCCTCGTCCATTCCCGAGGCGTTCGCCGATCGTGCGTGGATCTTCGCCGGGGCGTACGCCACGATGCAGGTCGGACGCACCGCGTTCGTGCTGCTGGAAGTCGGCCGCAACCATACGTTGGCGCCGAACTTCCGCCGCATGCTGGCCTGGGTCAGCGTGTCGGCCTGCTTCTGGCTGGCCGGCGCGGCGGCCGAGGGCCACCTGCGGCTGGCACTGTGGGCGATGGCGGCGGCCTGCGAATACATCTCGCCGATGTTCGGCTTCGCGTTCCCGGGCATGGGCCGGTCGCACACCCGCGACTGGACCATCGAGGGCGGTCACCTGGCCGAACGCTGCCAGCTGTTCGTCATCGTCGCACTGGGCGAGACGTTGCTGGCCACCGGGGGCGTGCTAAGCGATGTCGAGCACTGGAGCCTGCAGGTGATCTCGGCGGTGCTGGCCACCTTCGCTGGCACGATTGCCATGTGGTGGCTGTACTTCGGCATCTCCAGCCGCGATGCCACAGAGGCCATCACCCACGCCGAAGACCCGGGCCGGATGGGCGCCAATTTCCATTACGTGCATGCCCTGCTGATCGCCGGCATCATCGCCACCGCGGTGGGCAACGATCTGGTCATGGACCATCCGGCGGCGGCCGTCACCACGGTGTACGCCACGGTGATGGTGGCGGGCCCGCTGATCTATCTGCTGGGCAGTGCCCTGTACAAGCACGTGGTCTATGGGCGCGCGCCGCGCTCGCACCTGCTGGGCGCCGCCGCACTACTGATGCTGGGCCTGGTGTTGCCCTGGATGCACCTGCTGGCCGCCGGATGGCTGACCAGCCTGGTGCTGCTGGGCGTGGGGTTGCTGGATGCGCGGCTGAAGCGGCGCACCCGGCCGTTGCCGGGCTAGAACCCGCCGCCGGTCTTGAAGTCACCGCCGCCGCTGATACCACCGCCGCTGTGGAAGCTGCTGCCGCTGGAACTGGAGCTGGAGCTGGAGCTGGAGCTCGAACTGGAGCTCGAACCCGAGCCGGAACTGCTGGAACCGCCCGAAAGCAGGTCGAACAGGCCGCCAGAGGAGCGGGTGGTGCTTCGGCTGCTGGTGGTGCTGAAGAAGGATGCGGCGACGGTGGCCGGCGCGGCGGCCCGGTAGCTCGGCGCCTCGTAGGCCTGGCGCTCGATGTCTGCTGCCGCCTGGTAGCTCCTCCGCGCCGCCTGCAGGCTGTCCAAGCGCTTTTTCAGCACGGCCATTTCGCGGGTGTGCTCGCCTACCATCCCATCGATCTCGCCCAGGCGCAGGCGACTGCGATGGATGCGCTCGAGCACGGCATCGTCCTCGCCGGAGGCGGTGGCGGCCACGCGCCGGTACAGGTCGTCCATGCTCTTGGCCGACAGCGTGCGCGCCAGCGCGGTGAGCAGGGCGCTGCCTTCGGCATCGGTCCAACTGCGGAAGCCGTCGATCTGTGCCTGCTTGGCATCCACGGTCTGACGATGCAGCTGCTCGGCCAGCAGCGCCTGCGCTACTGCGCCCTGTGCCGTCTGCAGCTGCTGGCGCAGCGGGTCGCCACCGGCGCGGGCGAGGGCGGCATCGCGGGCCTGCTGTACCGGTTGGCGGGCCGCCTCCAGGTCGTCGCGGGCGCGTCGGGCATGTTCCTGCAGATAGGGCGGAAGCTCGACCAGCGTGGCGTACTCGCGACGGGCACGGTCAAAGCCGCACAGTTCGGCCAGCCAGCCGTCGACGGTGCGCACCAGTGGCCAGCCGCGGTAGGCCGTGCTGCCGTAGCTGCGCCGGTGCAGGTACATGAAGATCGGGTCGGCCTGATAGGCGCCGGCCTTGGCGTCATGCTCCGATTGGGCAGAGGAAGCCATGCGCTCGACCGTGTCGGCGCGTGCCACGGCCAGCTGCAGGTCGTCCTGCAGCACCCTGTAGGTGGGTTCCGCTTCCAGCGTGGTGTCCACCTGGTCCTGCAGGGCCTGCCAGCGTTCGCCGGCGGCGTCGCGTGCGGCAACGGCCTCCTGCGACCGCTGCTGCAAGGACTGCTCGATGTCCAGCAGCGCCTGCAGTTCGTCGTCCAGTACCGCCGCTTTGCGGTCACGGCGCTGCAGATCGGCGCTGGACTGCTGCAGCAGGTCCCGGGCCAGCATCGGCGGCGCATCGTTTGCGGCCTCGGCCTGCAGGCGCGCCAGGGCGTTGAAGTCGTCGCGGACCCGCCCGTGCAGCGCTTCCTGTTCCTTGATCAGCTCCCGGCACTGGTCGCCACGCGCGGCCAGTTGTGCCTGCACCTGGCCGATATCGGTTTCGACATCGGCAATCGCGTCGTTCAGGTCTCTCATGTCAGTTCCTTACCCATCACCATTGGGTGATGTAGCCACCGGTGGCGGGCATGCGGAACCGCGGCGACAGGCTGCCGCGCGGCTTGCTGCCGATCTGGTCGTCTTCGATGATGCCGTTGTCCTGCTTGTCGGCGGCAACCCGGTTGTAGGTGGCCTCGGGCACGCGTACGGCAAACACCGAGACCCGTTCCTCCTTGCCGGTTTCCTCGTTGCGGATCGGCAGTTCGGCAGCATTGCCGGCCTCGTCCAGCGCTTCGGTCACCAGATAGTAGTTGCGGCCACCATTGGCCTTCTCGTTGTAGCGCCAGACGCCGGTGCGTTCATCGTCACGGTTGACGATGCGGTAGACCAGGGTCTGCGACAGCAGCCCCACCAGCTGGCTGACCTCGTCCAGGGCCGGCCCGGCTTCGGCCAGCGTCTCGACCCGGATCAGGCGGGCGGCCTGCTCCAGCGCACGTTCGAAGCGCTTGCGGTCTTCGCCGGCGACACCGGTGGCGAGGCCGTCGGCCTTGAGCTGGGCCAACCGCTCGTTGAGCGCGGCCAGCGTGTCGGCGCTGCCGATCAGCTCCTTCAGGGTCGCTACCGCCTGGCCGGCCGCGGCGATGTCGCCCGCGCGCAGTGCCACGTCGCCGCCGGTGTAGGCGCGTGCGCGCGCCTGCTCTGCATCCGGCGCGAGGCGTGCCGCCTTTGCGGCGGCGTTGGTGGTATCCAGCAGCTCGCTGGCCTCGATCGCCTGGCCGAGAATGTTCACCCGCTCGGTCAGCGGCGGCAGGGTTTCCCTGGCATTCGCCAGCAGCTGCGCGGCGGCCTGCCGATGCTGCTCAACCTGCGCGGCCGCCTGCTCGCCGGTGGCACTGCCACCACTGCTGAGCCGGGTGAGCTTGTCCTTGCGCACAAGGGTCGGCTGTGCGGCCAGTGCGGCGGGAACCCCGGCGAAGCGCCGCTGTGCTTCGGCCAGCGCGGCCTGTGCGCCTTCGGCCAGTGGCTGCAGGCGCCCACCGCTGGCCGTGGCACGTGGCAGCAGCCCCTGCAGGGCCTGTTCCTGTGCCGCCAGCAGGGCGCGCGCTGCAGCAGCCTCCTGTTGCTGCGCGGCCACCTTGTCGTTCAGCACCTGCACGTTCTTCTGCACGTTGCTCTCGTGCACGAACGCTCCGAAGCTGCGCGCCATGACCAGCAGCATGCCGAGCACCAGCAGCAGGAAGGCCGCCAGCAGCGCCCACTTCAACAGGCGGGCCCGATCGATCCAGCGCCGCGCCAGCCACGCCTTCCAGCCACGCGGCGCGGTGTAGAGGTAGCGCTGCTCGCGCTGGGCCTGGATGCCGGCCTCAAGGATCTCGTCGGAGACCTCGATACCCTGCGAGCGGTACAGCTCAAGCAGGCGCTGCTTCAGCGTCGCCTTGTCGTGGCCGCTGTCGGCCAGCGCCTTCATTTCGGCGTTGCGGTAGCGCAGCTGGTCGACCACATCCATGGTCAGCAGCGCATCCTGCAGCTCGGCAGGGGCCATCGTCGCACTCACCTCAGCGCGGCTCCGGGCTCGGCGGCGCCTGCAGCAGGGCGGCGAAGCGCTGCTTGCCCTGTTCGACATACTCGGCGATCTCGGCCGAGTCGCGGGTCGCCTGGCCGCGCAGCTGCTCGATCTCCTGCAGCGAGGTCTCCTGGAAGCGCACCACCGCATCGACCAGCTTGCGCACCGAATCGACGCCGATGGTGGCGCCGTAGCCGGCCTTCAGGCCCTCGTGCAGCACGTCATCGCCGATGTTGGCCACCGCTTCCAGGCCCTTGGAGGTGCCCTCGGTCATCGCATTGAGCGCCTGCGTGGACTCATGCAGGCCCATCTGCGTGGTGAAGGCCAGGTTCAAGGCGGTGAAGCTGGTTTCATTGGTGGAGAAGAACACCACCGAGCGCTCGTTGACGCGGCGCTTGATCTCGTGCGACTGGTGCACGCGCAGCATGATCGCCTCGGAGGTGGCGTAATTCACCTGCAGGTTCTCGGCCAGGTCCTTGGCCAGCTGGTAGCGCGACTCCTCGGCCTGGTTGTTGCGCAGGGCCTCATCGCGGGCCATGACCAGGCGGCCGGTGTCGGCGGCATCGGCGGCCGGATCGGCCGACTCCACGCGCTGCTGCGCCTGCTTCAGCGCCTCGCGGGCATCGGCCAGCGCCTGCTCCTGCAGCTTCAAGAGCTCATGGGCCTGGATCTCGGCATCCTTGATCGACAGGCGGAAGTCGCCGTACATCTCCAGCACGCGCGACTCGCGCTGCAGCTGCTCGGCCGAATCGCGGCTGACTTCCAGAAATGTGCGGCGGATCTTCTCGAACCGGCTCGGGATGTCGCCGCGGGTGACCTTCATCCACAGGTTTTGCAGGCGCTCGCCCATGTCGATCCTGCCGTCGCGCACCTGTTCGACCATGGTGCTGGCATCGTCACGAATGCTGTCGAAGGCGCGGATGATCTCGGTATAGCGGTCGGACACCTTCGCCGAGCTGATTTCATCACGCATCACGGCATTGAAATGCCCGGACTGCTGCAGCACGCGGGCAATGGCCACCACGCGGCCCTGGTCAAGGGTGGACAGCTGCGAGACCAGCGCGATGGCCGGTGCGTTGTTGTCCTGGGGAGCGGCCAGGCCCAGGCTGCGCAGCGTGGCCATGGCGCGGTCGAGGTACTTGATCGGCGCGGTAGCAGCCGGCGTGGCAAGGAGGGTGTTCTCGGACATTTCGACGGCTCCGGTCAGGGCAGGCAATGAGGAACCTGCCGCGCGGAACGGGCAGGTTGCTGCGAAACGAAGGGGAAGGGGAGCGACAGCCGTGCGCTGCACGGCAGACGGGCCCGGTAAAGGGCCGACGGCCCGGTATGGGCGAGGGTGGTGTCCTGTTCAAGCATGGCGCATTCCCTGCAGATCGCCCCCCTGGCGATTCCGTCCCCATTGTAGCGGCGGTGATGGGCAGGTGAAGCCCCACCGATGGCAGGGTGGAGTAGCGTTGGCGCACGCTCATCGGTTCCGGCAAGCGAGGGCTTCGTGCAGAACGTACCGCAATGGTTGCTCTGGGCTGGACTGTCCGCCGTGTTCGCAGCGCTGACCGCGCTGTTCGCCAAGGTCGGCGTCAAGGGCGTCGACCCGGACCTGGCCATGGCCATCCGTACCCTGGTGGTGGCGGCGGTGATCCTGCCGCTGGTGATGGTCACCGGCAAATGGTCCAATCCATTGCTGCTGCCGGGGCGGACCCAGCTGTTCCTGGTGTTGTCGGCGCTGGCCACCGGTGCGTCGTGGCTGTTCTACTTCCGCGCACTACAGAGCGGTGAGCTGGCCAAGGTGGCCGTGGTGGACAAGTTCAGCGTGGTGCTGGTGATCGTGCTGGCCTATCTTCTGCTGGGCGAGCGGCCCAGCCTGCGGGAGTGGAGCGGCATCGGCCTGGTGCTGGCCGGGGTGATCGTGCTGGCCACGAAGAAGTAGCAGCGTTGAACCGACCAGAGGGGAGAGCAGGATGCAGGGCGAAGCACACGGTACGTTTGAAGTGGATCTGCGGCCGATCGGTGGCAATGATGGCCCGATTGCGGTGATGTCGATCAACAAGACCTTCGCCGGCGACCTGCACGGCAGCAGCGTCGGCCAGATGCTGGCCTTCCGCACGCCGGTGCAGGGCTCGGCCGGCTACGTGGCGATGGAGCGGGTAGCGGCCACGCTGGCCGGGCGCCAGGGTGGGTTCACCCTGCAGCACAACGGGTTGATGACCCGTGGCACGCCGCAGCTGAGCGTGGTGGTGGTGCCCGATTCGGGCAGTGAAGGACTGCTCGGCCTGAGCGGCACGCTGGAGATCACCATCAGCGAGGGCCGCCATGACTACCGGCTGGTCTACAGCCTGCCGGAAGAACCCTAGCGGAGTTCCGCTGCCATCGCCGCTAGCCTAGCGACGGTGTTGAGGTTGCGCGCCGTGCCCTGTGCCGAGCCGGGAATGCGCAGGCGCGAGTCGGCCATGCCGGCGCCGTAGTGGATGAAGATCTCGCGCGTGCCGAGTGCAAGCTGTTCGTCGCGCCGGCCGGTCACGCCATCAAGCGGGTCGGCAGGCAGGCTGCCGTCGAGGAACAGGGCGACCGCACGGTTGCCGACGGCCTGCGGAAACGGATTGCGTGCCACCACGCCTGCGATCTCGCTGGCCGAGCGCACCAGTACGCCTACCGGCTTGCCGGCATATTCCTGGAGCCGCTGGCCGAGGGCCTGGCGCACGCCCGCCTCGTCGAGCGAGCTGCGCAACACCACGTTGCCGCTGGCGATGTACGTGCGGACATCGGCGAAGCCTGCGTCCTCGCACATCGCCACCAGTTCGCGCATCGGCAGCCTGCCGGTGCCGCCGACGTTGACCGCGCGCAGCAAGGCGACGTGGATGTTCATGGCGTCCCCGCCTGCAGGCGGTCGTACATGCGCACCAGGTCGACCAGGGTGCGCGCGCCCATCTTGCGCATCACCTGTGCGCGGCGCACCTTCACCGTGATCTCACTGACGCCGAGGTCGCCGGCGATCTGCTTGTTGAGGCGGCCACGCACCACGCCATCGACCACCTCGCGCTCACCCGCGTTGAGCGTGTTCCAGCGCTGCTGCAGGGCATCGAGCGCCTCGCCGTCGCGGCGGCGCTGGCGGTCGATCTCGATGCCCTTGTGGATCGCATCCAGCAGTTCCTGGTCGCGAAAGGGCTTGGTCAGGAATTCGATGGCACCGTCCTTGATCGCGTTGACACCCATCGCGATGTCGCCGTGGCCGGTGATGAACACCACGGGGAGCTGCAGGCCATGGCTGCCCATCGTGCGATGGAATTCAAGACCGCTCTGGCCGGGCATGCGCACGTCCAGCACCAGGCAGGCCGGCGCGTCTTCCAGGTCGTGTTCGAGGAAGGCCTGGGTGGAGGCGAAGGCCCGCACCTGCTGGCCCATCGAGGCCAGCAGGTCTTCCAGCGCCGCGCGCACCGACGGATCGTCGTCGACCACATAGACAATGGGCGCCGGATCGGCGATGGGTGCAGTGGGCTTACGCATGGCGGACATCCGTGGCGACGGGCAGGTCGAAGACGAAGCAGGCACCGCCGCCTGCCGGTCGTTCGGCGCGGATCTGGCCGTCGTTGGCCTCGATCATGGAGCGGCTCAGGCTGAGGCCCAGCCCCAACCCGTGTGACTTGGTGGTCCAGAACGCGTCGAACACGCGCTCGGGATGCTCGGCGGGCAGGCCGACGCCACGATCGCGTACGCTGAGGCTGACCCGTTGGCCCTCACGCCGGGTCAGCAGCGACAGACGCCGGTCGCCTGCGGGTACGGCTTCCATTGCATCCACCGCATTGAGGATCAGGTTGCCGATCACCTGCTGCACCTGTACGCGATCGGCCTGCACCGGCGGCAGGTCGGCGTCCAGCAGCAGGGCCACGGCCACGCCATGCTGGTCCAGTTCGCTGCGCGACAACGCCAGCATTTCCTCCACCGCCTGGTTCAGGTCGAAGGCGCGCCGTTCCGGTGCCGCGCCCTGGGTCAGGCCGCGGATGCGGGCGATCACGTCACCGGCGCGGTGCGCGTCTGCCAGGATGCGGGCTACGGTCTGCCGGGCCTTGTCCACGTTCGGCGGGTCCTGCGCCAGCCAGCGTTGGCAGGCTTCGGCGCTGCTGGCGATGGCCGCCAGCGGCTGGTTCACTTCGTGGGCGATGGAGGTGGTCAGCTCGCCTACGGTGGAGGCGCGCGCTACCCGCAGCAGACGGCCCTGTGCTTCCTGCACGGCGGCCTTGGCCGCTTCCATGTTCAGGGCGAGGTAGGTGGTGATGCCGATCACCAGCATGCCGATCACCGAATTGACCAGGCCGATGCGGTAGGTGCCGAAGCGGGTCAGGAAGAAACTCAGCCCGGTCAGCGCGATGCAGGCGATGGCCAGCGTGATCAGGCCGCGGGCGGCCAGCACGCGCGATGCCGCGAGGATGACCGCTGCGTAGAAGCAGGCAGCAGCAACCGCGTAATCGGTGACGGTGTCGATCAGGAAGATCGCGGCCATCACGACGATCAGGGCCAGCAGCACCAGCGGGCGGCGGGGCGACAGCGATGGCATCGGGACGGCTCCCTGGCGTGGGGTGAAAGGATAGCAAAGCCGCCATCGGCAGATGCCGATCTTGGTCGGCAGGCTCTTTTGCTGTGGGTGCCGACCGTTGGTCGGCACAAGCCAGAACGATGCCTGGTAGTGCCGGCCGCTGGCCGGCAACTGCACGGTGTTGCCGGAGCTCATGAGGTTGCCGGCCAGCGGCCGGCACTACCGCAGGGATGGACACGGTCTCTGAAGGTTCTCTGCCGACCAAGGTCGGCACCTACCAAAGCGGTGCACGGTGTTGCCGGCCAGCGGCCGGCACTACTCCTCCAGGCTGGCGTTCCAGAATCCCTGCAGCACACCGGGCGTGGTCGCCAGCGTCGCAAGTACGGCGTCCAGTTCGCCGGCATCCACCGTGGTGGCATACAGCACCGCTTCGATCTCCACATCGCGCTCACCGAACGGGCGCTGGTCCACCGCGCGCACCGGGTACTGCGCCTGCTCAAGCAGCAGCAACAGCTGGTCCAGCACCTCGGCCTGCTGCTCGCGCTGGCAGACCACGTTGATCGCATAGGTCGCCTCGCTGAACGCTTCCGACAGCGGCTGCCGCTGGATGCGGTTCACCACCGGCCGCAGCAGGGTATTGGCGGCCAGCACGAACACCGCTGCGAGCACTGCTTCGGGCAGCAGCTTGATACCCGCGCAGGCTCCCACCGCTGCCGATCCCCACAGGGTGGCGGCGGTGTTCAGGCCGGACACCTGGGCGCCGTCCTTCATGATCGCGCCGGCGCCGAGGAAGCCGACGCCGGAGATCACATAGGCCACCACATGCAGCGGCGAGGGTGGTCCGCCGTACAGGTCATGGAAGCGCACCGCCAGATCGACGAACACTGCCGCACCCACCGCCACCAGCGTATTGGTACGCAGGCCGGCGGTGCGTTGCCGCAGCTGCCGCTCCAGGCCGATGACCGTGCCCAGCACGAATGCCACCGACAGGCTGATCAGCGAGCTGAGCGTGGCGCCGGCGTTGAACGCCGGCAGGTTCGGATTGATGTCCATTGCGTTTCTCCCTGGACAAGCGGCGGGTGCTTACTGCCAGCCGTAACGACGGATGTAGAACTTCTTCAGCGCGGTGGTCAGCACCGCATAGCCGAACAGGATCGCCACCAGGAACGGCCAATAGCCAACCGGCAGCGCCTGCAGCTTGAAGTAGCCGGCCAGCGGGCTCATCGGCAGGGCCACGCCGATGGCCATGATCAGGCCGGTCATCAGCAGCAGTGGCGGCGCGGCGATGCTCTGCAGGAACGGCACCTTTGGCGTGCGGATCATGTGCACGATCAGGGTCTGGGTCAGCAGGCCGACCACGAACCAGCCGGACTGGAACAGGCCCTGGTCGGCCGGCGTGCGTGCATCGAACACGTACCACATCAGCGCGAAACAGCTCAGGTCGAAGAGCGAGCTGATCGGCCCGAAGAACACCATGAAGCGGCCGATGTCCGCCGGGTTCCACTTCAGCGGCTTGCGTACCAGTTCCTCATCCACGTTGTCGAACGGAATGGCGATCTGCGAGATGTCATACAGCAGGTTCTGCACCAGCAGCTGCAGCGGCAGCATCGGCAGGAACGGCAGGAAGGCCGAGGCCACCAGCACCGAGAACACATTGCCGAAGTTGGAGCTGGCGGTCATGCGGATGTACTTCAGCATGTTGTTGAACGTACGCCGGCCCTGGATGACGCCTTCTTCCAGCACCATCAGGTTCTTTTCCAGCAGGATGATGTCGGCCGCCTCCTTGGCGATGTCCACCGCGCTGTCCACGCTGATGCCGATATCGGCTGCGCGCAGCGCCGGCGCATCGTTGATGCCGTCACCGAGGAAGCCGACCACCTTGCCCTGCGCCCGCAGCTCGCGTACCAGCCGCTCCTTGTGCAGCGGCGTCAGCCGGGCAAACACGCGATGGTGGTGCAGCGCCCGCGACAGCGCGCCGTCGTCCATGCGCTCGATCTGCGGGCCGGTCAGGATGGTGTCCGCGTCCAGCCCCACCTGTGCGCAGACACGGGCGGTCACCAGTTCGTTGTCGCCAGTGAAGACCTTGACCTCGACACCGTGTGCGGCCAGCGCCTGCAGCGCCTGCGCAGCCGACTCCTTCGGCGGGTCCAGGAAGGCCACGTAGCCGACCAGGGTCAACCCGCACTCGTCCGCTTGCGAGTAGGCGCTCTGACTGGCCGCGGTCTCCTTCATCGCCACCGCCACCACGCGCAGGCCCTGTTCGTTCAGTTCCTCGGTGGTCTGCCGCACCCGCGCCAGGCGGCGCTCGTCCAGTGGCATGTCCTGGCCGTTCTCGCGCACGGTGCTGCACACCGCCAGCATCTCTTCCACCGCGCCCTTGCAGATCAGCTCATGGTGGTCCTCGCGCTCGGACACCACCACCGACATGCGGCGGCGCTCGAAGTCGAACGGAATCTCGTCCACCTTGTGGTAGTCCTGCGACAGCCGCAGCGAACTCTGCAGCTCCACGTGCTCCAGCACCGCGCGGTCCAGCAGGTTGATCAGCCCGGTCTGGAAGTGGCTGTTGAGGTAAGCGAACTTCAGCACGTCTTCCGAATCGTGACCGAACACATCGGTGTGGCGCTCCAGCGCGATCCTGTCCTGGGTGAGCGTGCCGGTCTTGTCGGTGCACAGCACTTCCATCGCGCCGAAGTTCTGGATCGCATCCAGGCGCTTGACGATCACCTTGCGCCGCGACAGCAGCACCGCGCCCTTGGCCAGGGTGGAGGTGACGATCATCGGCAGCATCTCCGGCGTCAAGCCCACCGCCACCGACAGCGCGAACAGGAACGCCTCGGTCCAGTCACCCTTGGTCCAGCCGTTGATCAGCAGCACGAACGGCACCATCACCAGCGCGAAGCGGATCAGCAGCCAGCTGACACTGTTGACGCCGGCCTGGAACGCGGTGGGCGCACGGTCGGTGGCGGTGCTGCGCTGGGCCAGCGTGCCGAAGTAGGTGCGGTTGCCGGTGGCCAGCACCACGGCGGTGGCGGTGCCTGACACCACGTTGGTGCCCATGAACAGCAGGTTGTGCTGCTCCAGCAGGCCAGCCAGGCCGTCGCCGGGGTGCGCGAACTTTTCCACCGGCAGCGACTCGCCGGTCATTGCGGCCTGCGCCACGAACAGGTCCTTGGCGGTCAGTACGCGGCAATCGGCCGGAATCATGTCGCCGGCCGACAGCACGATGTGGTCACCGGGCACCAGCTCACGGATCGGCAGGTCCAGCAGGCGAGCCGGACGACGGCTGTGCAGGTGCGCGCCGAAGTACTGGTCGGCCACATCGGCGGCCTCGGTGCCCGGATTGCGGCGCAGCACGCGCGCGGTGTTGCCGACCAGCGCCTTCAGCCGCTCGGCGGCACGGTTGGAGCGGCCTTCCTGCACGAAGCGGATCAGCGTGGACAGCAGCACCATCGCACCAATCACGATCGTGGCCTTGATGTCCTCGGTCAGCCAGGACACCGCGGCCAGTACGGTCAGCAGCAGGTTGAACGGATTGCGGTAGCACTGCCACAGGTGCCGCCACCACGGCAGCGGCTTTTCGTGATCCACCTCGTTGGGGCCGAGCGTGGCCAGCCGCGCCTCGGCTTCATGCGGGCTCAGGCCATCGGCATGCGACTCCAGCGTTGCAAGCAGCTCGGCTTCTTCCTGCTGGGCAAGGGTGACCAGACCGGTGGTAAGCGCGAACGGCGCCGCTTCGGCGCTGCCCGGGCCAAAGCCGGCTTCGGGCATCGCACGACGGCGGAACAGGTTGCCTGCGCGACGGCTGCGCAGGAAGGCGTTGAACCAGGCGTTGAGCAGGCTCATGGGACGCTCCTCGAATGTCAGAGCCGGCCGCAGCCGGAACACGAACGGAATGGGTGAGACAGATCAGGCGTGGCGCATCGCCAGCACCGCCGGCGACCACGGCTGCATGTGCAGGCGCTGGCTGCCGCCGATGCATAGCGGCTTCATCGCATCGCGCAGCGGGTAGGGCAGATGGCGCAGCACGGTGATCCGCTCGCTGATCGGCAGCAGCGACAGCGCGTCGGCCACCACGCGCGGCGAACCGAGCGACAGCGAACGGGCGAACATGACCGGGCCGTGCTGCAGCAGCTGGCTGCGGAGGGCGGCAACATCGCGCTCGCCAATCAGGCGGCGCAGGGTGATGTAGAGGATCTTGTAGGACATGGGGGTGATCTCCAGGCAGGCGGCACCTGGCGGTCCCCCCGTCACTCAGGCAGGCAGGGACCGGCGGGCAGGCGCCAGGAACAGGCAACAAGCGGGCATCCGGGGCGCGGTGCGCCCGGCAGGGTCGGGGTCCATCTGCGTCTCCATGAGGGGAGGGGGCCGGCCAGGGTTGCCCTGGCCAGTGGCGCTATTGTCCGCCCCTGAATGGGGTAGTCCTAGAGGCCCGTGGGTTAGCCCGGCTATACCTAGGTATAGCCGGGCGTATGCGGTGCCGATCGAGGGTTCAGTGGTGGGTCAATGCGCGCCGCTGGTCTGCTTGCAGACGTCGTACTCGCCACGGGTCAACGTCTTGTCACGGTCGGTATCGCAGGCATGCAGGCGCTCGGCCCAGTCGGGTGCCACGGCATCCACTTCGGCCAGCGTGACGATGCCGTCCTTGTCCTTGTCCAGCGACTCATACGGCGGTATCAGCTTCACTTCGGTGACGTCCTCGGCGGCGGTGGCCTTGCTCGCCTCCTGGGTTCTGGAACAGGCGCCCAGCAGCAGGCCGATGGTGATGAGGAGGACAGCAGGAACGCAGCGAATACCGGTCATGACAGGCTCCAGAAGTGGGGGCGCGGGCCATGGGGGTGGATGGCCACGGCCGGATCTTCGGCCCGGGGCCGTAAGCGAGCTGCGAAGAACCGGCGGGGTCGCCATGCAGCGGTGGGCGCCCGTTCACCCGCACACCCCATGCGTGTGCCAGCCGCCGATGCTGATCCAGGGCGTGCCGTCGCGATGTGCAACGGGCCAGACCGCCGCGGCCGAGTGCGCGGACAGGATTTCCGGGTTGACCTGGGCGGAGCCACTTTGCGAGGTCGGAAATATCTGACCTTTTTGCAAGTTGTTGCATGGCCTGATTGTAAAGATGCCGTGAAACTAATCGCTCGCCTCTCCCCGCGGGTTCGTCATGCAACGCGCACTCCTTCTCCTCCTGCTGGCCCTGTTCGCCAGCAGTGCCCAAGCCACGACACCACAGATCAATGTGGGCCTCCTGTTCGATCATCTTGCGCCAGCGCACAGCAACCTGCTCAAGCGCATACGCAATACCGGTGGTGTGACCGCATACCTGCGCGTTGAGGTCACCGAGATGCACTTCGATGCAGACGGCAAGGTTGTCGAAACGCCAGTGGACACCGTGGCGCTGGTACGCAATGCACCTGGCGCGCACGGGGTGATCGCCAGCCCCAGCCGCCTGATCATTGCCGCCAATGGCCAACAGGCGACGCGCCTGGTCTATCGCGGTGACCGCGATGAGGAGCGCTACTACCGACTGCGCTTCATTCCGGTGGTGCCGAGCGCCGAGGAGTTTTCGCTCAGTGATGCGCAGGTGCAGGAGATCACCGGGCTGACTTCGGCAGTTCGCGTGTTCACCGGCTACGGCACCATCCTGTTCGTGGCACCGCGGAACACGCGCTATGACACCCGTGTGCAGGACGGTCACGTGCACAACGGTGGCAACGCCACGGTGGTGCTGGACAACCTGCGTTACTGCGAGCGAAGCAGTCCGGATGCCTGCACGCCCGGCATCATCGTCCATGTCCGGCCCGGGCGAACCTATGCGCTGCAGGCCGACGACAGCCGGTTCGCCCGCTACGACCTGAGGGAGGGCGACGACCGCCGCAGCATCGACTCGCGCCGCTGATCGTCCGCCCATCTCCCCTTTCTGCAACGTCCCCACCGGGTTCGCCAGGCGCCCGGCGGGGAGGCTGTGTCTTCGTCCTGGCGTCGTATCCCATCGTATCCATCCACCGATCCCGGAGCATTTCCATGTCCCTGAAGAAGTACGCCCTGGCTGCAGCCGCTGCAGCCCTCATCGCACCGGCTGTCAGCCTGGCAGCCACCGAATCCAAGTCGATCACCGTCAACGTGACCGCCGACGTCCCGAACACCGCTGGCCTGCAGGTGTCCACGCCTGACGGCTGGGAAGGCCTGCCGCAGAACCTGCCGTGGGACACCGCGCGCGAAACGCTGGGCGAACTGACCGGGCGCGTCATCAACATCAAGTCGCCGGCTGCCATCACCGCCTACCTGACGTCGCCGGCACAGATGGCGTCGGCCGCAGACGTCGTGGACCTGGTGGTGAAGCTGGACAACGTGGAGGTTCCGGCAACCGCCGCCGCCAAGATCACCGTTGCCAACGCGGCCCAGGCCGCCGCGGGCAAGTCGCTGGCCTTCGCCATTGCGCCGACTGCGCCGACGGGCGGCTACAAGCAGGGCAGCTACGGCGGCCAGTTCCACATGATCTTCGAAAGCGACATCACCCCCTGAGTCCTTTCAGGCGCCCCGTCGCATCCAATGATGCGGCGGGGACGCCGGAACAGCGCCCATGCTCTCGTCCTCCAACCACCGTCGATTCCGACTGGCCCGGCTCGCGACCGCGATCGGTGCCGTGGTCCTTGCCACCTCAGCGCATGCGGCCGGCCTCGCGCCGGGCGAGCTGCCCAGCCTGCTGCAGCAGCGCGAACGCATGCCGGCCGAGTTCCGCGAGCACCTGTTTGGCAACCCGCTCACCGTGCGCGCGGAGCTGGACGGCCAGTATCTGGGTGACGCCGAGGTTCTGCTGCACGAAGACAACCGGGTGCAGGTGATCGGCTTTGGTGACAGCCACGAAAGCCGGCTGGCACAGACCGAGCGTGCCCGTTGGGGCGAGCAGCTCGCTGAACCGATGGCGCTGGGCGTATGCAGGCAGCAGTGCCGGGGCATGGCAGCGCTGCACTACAGTCTGTCCAACTCGCTGCTGAGCGTGCTGACGCCTGCCGGCGCGCAGAAGGAGGGGCGCCACATCGCCTTGCCGGACGCGGGCAGCCGGGGGCTGATCGTGCGTAACAGTCTTGCCGTGCACGGTGGCCAGGAACAGCAGGCCACTGTGCGCTACAGCGCTGAACTGCGCGGCAGTGCCGGCCACTGGAGCACGGTTGGCAGCTACCAGTACTACGCCCAGCCCGGCAGCAGCGAGCACTACCTCAGTGCCCTGTATGCCCAGCGCGAACTGGGCGATCACTTCGTTCGCGCCGGCTACTTCCTGCCCACCTTCGAGGGCATTGTGCGCCAGCCCCGCGCGCCGGGTACGCAGAACGATACGGCGCTGGGCCTGATGTTCGGATCCTCGGACGTGCTGCTGGCCGATACGCGAAGCCCCAGTGTCTATCCCGTCTATGTCACCGCCAGCGGCGAAGGCGTGGTGGAGATCTATCGCGACGGGAACCTGCTGTCCACGCAGGCCGTCAAGCCCGGCATCCAGGAAGTCGATACGCGCCGGCTACCCGGCGGGATCTACGATGTGGAACTGCGGGTGGTCCAGGACGGCCGCGAAGCGTCCCGCGAAAGCGCGTCCATCCACAAGCCCAGCCGCTGGCAGGATCCCAGCCGCCGCTGGCGCTACAGCGCATTCGCAGGGCAGCAGCGCGGGCTGCTGGCCAGCGCCGGAAGCACCCGCGAGGGCGGTGCCGCGGCGGGTGCCGTGGTCAATTACCTGTTGCATTCCCGTGCGGTGGCCGGGGCCACCGTGCAGCGGATCGGCGCGCGGCATGCGGCGGGTGTGTCGATGGACTGGCAGGCCAGTGACCGCCTCAGCACCTACACCAATGTCTATACCTCCAGCGACGCCGGGCGCGGCGTGGACCTGCAGGGCCTGTACCGCTATCGTGCCGGCTCGGTGGTGGCCAACCATGCGCGCGGTTGGGTGGAACAGCGCGAGCGCGTCGTGGCGGATGCCGGCAGCGCACCACGCTGGGAGACCCGCGGCGGCTGGCAGGACACAACGGCCGTCTCGATCACGCATCGTTTCGGGCACCGTGATACCGCCAGCGTGCGCGTGGCCCGCAGTTCGGGCTTCACGCGCGGGACCGGCATCGATGTCTCTTACGGGCGCCGGGAGACGGTGTTCGGCAAGCACGATGTCAACTGGCGCGTTTCCGCCTATGACCGCCCTGGCGCCCGCTACACAGGCTACCGGCGGCAACGCGGCATCGACCTGACGGTGAGCGTCTCGCTGGGCAGCGATCAACGCAGCTACAGCGGCAGCCTGGGCAGCCGCACCGGCGATGCCGGTCGCCGCGATACCTATGTGACCGCCTCCTCCACACAGCGCGTGGACGGCGCCGTACTGCAGAGCGTGAATGGCACGGTCACCGCCGAACGGGGCGGGCTGGGCGCAGGCGCGGGTGCCTCGCTGCAGAGCGCGTTTGTGGAGGGTGACATGCAGGTCTACCGCGGCGCGGCGTCGGGCCGCATCAGCGGCACCGCCAACCTCGACAGCACCGTGGTCATTGGCGGTGGGCGCGCCACCGTGCTGGGGCAGGGGCGCGGCAGAAGCGCCGACACCGGGCTGATTGTCGATGTCCGCAGCGATTATCCCGATCTTGCCCTGCGTGCGGACGACAGCCACGGCGGCGGCGTTGCGCTGCGCCCGGGCCGCAACTTCGTTCCGGTGGCCGCGTATCGCGCAGGCCACGTGCAGTTCGACTTCCAGGGGCGGCATGCGCCGTCGGCAACGCTGCAGCCCTCGGTCGTCAGCTATCACCTCAACAAGGGGGGCGTGATGCATGCCACGCTGGACGTGCTGCGCACCTTCACCGTCATGGGCCAGGTACTGGATGCAGACGGCAACGGTGTGCGCGGCGTGCAGGTGATCAACCACGCCGGCCGCAGCGTCAGCCAGGAGGATGGCTTCTTTACCCTGGAACTGAGCGCCCGTGCCCCGGTGGTGGAGTTGCGTTACCCCAAGATGGTCAGCTGCACGCTGACGATGGAGGAGGGGCGCTACCCCACGGAAGGGGATGTGTTGATGGTGGGGGCGACGGGATGCCCGCCGTCGATCGCGAGAACCGAGGAGCCTGCGAAATGAGAATCCGCTCGCTGATGGCGGCGCTGCGAGGCGCGGCGCTGGTCGCGCTTGGGATGGGGTCAGCAACGCAGGCGCCTGCGGCAGAAGTGCTGGTCACGGCAGAGTTTGCCCCGTCAGCCCTGGACCCGGGCCGGATGGTCTTCCGGAATACGACGCCGCGCGGCACCTACTGCTCGTGGCGCCCAGAGTTCTGCACTGACGATGGTGCCTACTCTGTCGATGTTCCGCTGCAGTGGAGCAAGACCTACGTGCACAATGGTGACGTTCGTCAGCGCTTCTATCTTGGATTGCCCGCTGCTCGGTCGGTCATGCTACGGAACACCACCACGGGTTCTGAAGCTGAAGTACGAATCGCGATAGCCACCGTCAGCGGTCATATGACGCCTGGGGGTGGAACCAATCCCGTATACACACGATCAGTACGCGGAGGCTGTCGCTACGTTTATACGGCTGGCGTCGGATCATTTGTCAGGTTCGGATGGATCGTCAGCAATCCAGAGACGCCGGTGCCGTGCAACTCGCAAGGAGATGCAGCACTTCCACACCCGGCCGATTATGCGATGTCTTGGTTCGGCTTGGGTCTTCTCATAACTGCACCTTCGCCCCTGTCCCTGAGCGATGGTATCTATGAAGGTGCGTTGACCTACACTGCAGGAGGCGCGGGCAGCGACATCGACTTTGGCGATGATGTCACCACCGAGCCGATCACGTTGAAGTTCCGCTTCACGGTATCCCACCAGTTCCAGGTACGTTTCCCCAGCGACAATCCGCAGGTGCACCTGGCGCCGGAGGACGGTTGGGCGCAGTGGACCGATCAGGGCCGTGCCCCGGCACGCCTCTTTCAGGAGCTGCCATTCCATCTGACCAGCTCGATGGACTTCAGCATGAAGCTGCGCTGTGAGCACGACGCAGGCAATCGCTGCGGCATTCGCAACCACGCGCTTGGGGAGGTTGTACCGGTGGATGTGGACGTCACCCTGCCCGGCATGCGCAATCTGCGCGATGGGCGCCCGGCGCAGGATACACCGCTGTCGCCCGACGACGCACAGGCGCCGCGCTTCACACCGGATGGCTATCTGATGCAGCGGCGGTCGACCTTGCGGTTCACCGCAGGACGGGACGCCGTAACAGAGATGCTGAAGGCGCCAGGCTCGCATTGGGAAGGCAACATGACCGTGGTGTTTGACGCCAACCCGTAGTCGCACGCAGGAGTGTGTTGCGGGGGTGCCGGCCAGCGGCCGGCACTACCCCAGGCGTTCAGAACCGGTCGGCAAAGGCATCCGTCGCCCGCACCAGCGCATCGACCGTGGCCGGCTCGTTGGCGCTGTGGCCGGAGGTCACCATCTCCAGGCGCGCTTCCGGCCAGGCCTTCGCCAGGTCCCACGCGCTGCGCGGCGGGCAGATGATGTCGTAGCGCCCCTGCACGATCACGCCGGGCAGGTGGCGGATGCGATCGATGTTGCGCAGCAGCTGGTCCGGCTCCAGGAAGATGCCGTTGCGGAAGTAGTGCGCTTCGATGCGGGCCTTCGCCAGGGTATCCAGCGGATCATCGGTGGATTCGGCATCCACGTCGTGCTGCAGGGTGGCCGCATTGTCTTCCCAGCCCAACCAGGCCTGCGCGGCTTCGATGCGGGTTGATTGATCCGGGCCATCCATGCGCGTCCAGTAGGCGGCGATCATGTCGCCACGCTCGGCTTCCGGGATATAGGCCTCGTAGCGGTCCCAGCGCTCCGGGAAGATCCAGCGCGCACCGCCATCGGCCTCGGCGAACCAGCGGTTCTCGATCTCACGACCGAGGAACACGCCACGCACGATCAGGCCGGTGGCGCGTTCCGGATGCGCCTGCGCGTAGGCCAGCGACAGCGTGGAGCCCCAGGAGCCGCCATAGACCAGCCAGCGCTCGATGCCCAGGTGCTCACGCACCTTTTCGATGTCCGCCACCAGGTCCTGCGTGGTGTTGTCGCGCAGCTCGCCGAACGGCGTGGAACGGCCGCTGCCGCGCTGGTCGATCAGCACGATGCGGTAGCGCGCCGGGGCGAAGAAGCGCCGATGGGTCGGCGAGATACCGGCGCCCGGGCCACCGTGCAGGTACACCACCGGAATGCCCTCCGGCGTGCCGCACTCTTCGATATGCAGCGTGTGCAGATCGCTCACCGGCAGGGTGAATTCGCGGTAGGGCTCGATGGCCGGGTACAGGGTGCGCATGGCGGGTGACTCACAGGCAGGGGCGGCCAGCATAGCGCCGCCATCTACGGCTTGCAGTGGCGGGCTCCTGCGCGGCGCTGGAAATGCGCTGGCCGATGCGCATAAGCTTCCGCGATGCAAGCGACCACGACCGGGACGTCCACGTTCAACCTCAGCCTCGGCAGCGGCGCGCGCGAGCTGTTGAAGTGGATCGCGCTGCTGGCCATGACCGGCGACCACGTGGCCAAGGTGGTTTTCGGGGGCTACGTGCCGGTGGTCAGCGAACTGGGGCGTATCGCCTTCCCGCTGTTCGCGCTGGTGATGGCCTGCAACCTGGCCCAGCCGGGCGCCGACCTGCGCAAATCGATGCGCCGGCTCGCGCTATGGGGGCTGATCGCGCAGCCGTTGCACGCACTTGCGTTCGGTTCCTGGCTGCCGCTCAACATCCTGCTCACCTTCACCCTGGCGGCGGTGGCCGTGCATGCGCTTGCGAGCCATCGGCCTGTGCTGCTGTTGCTGGCTGCCGGCGTGCTGCCGATGTTCGTGGACTACCAGTGGGCCGGCGTTGGCGCCGTGCTGCTGGCCTGGATCGCGTTCCGGCATCGGGCGTGGTGGCCGCTGCTGGTCGCGCTTGCGGCGGTGTGCTGGGCCAACCACAACGGCTGGGCACTGCTGGCCGTTCCGGTGGTCGTGCTGGCGACGCGGGTGCCGTGGCAACTGCCGCGCTGGCGCTGGATGTTCTATGGGTACTACGTGGGACATCTGGCGGTGCTGGCGTTGATTGCCCATCTGCTTGTGTAATGTCGGAACTGGCGTGTCGCGCGTCTTGAAAGCCGGATGCGGTCAAGGAACGCGTGGTGCCGATGCGGGCGGGGAACGCCGCCGTTGGCGTGGCGCAAGTTGTTGAATCTTCGGCTCGATTGTCGATATGCGACAATGCGGGCACTGCGTGAACGTTGCTGTCTTTGCACTTGGGTTGTTGGCGCCTGCCACCCCGTTGTGCACATGATGGGGTGCCGCCGAAAAAGGGTGGCCGGGGCCTGGAAACCCCGTTGAGTAAGTGCTGTTTACGCTTGCCAGCCGGCGTCGCCTTGCGCGGCGTCGGCTGGCATTCCGTTCGTGTTCCATGGCGGGCGGTGCGTGGAGGTGGGCGCAAGCCCACCGCCCGGGTATAGCACTGACTCACGGGATTTCCAGCCACGCACCGTCCGCCGCCTTGATTGTTAAGGGTGGTGGTCCCGCATGCCTTGCACGGAGACCTGCCATGAACGCATCGGAGTTTCCCCATCAGCGCGCCCCGGCCAATGCCGATGAGGGGCACGACATCCCGCCCGATCCCAACAACCTGACGGCCCTGCTGCATCGCATCGGGTTGGGCGCGGCTGCCGACGGCCAGCCCTGGCCCGAGCGCCATCAGCTGCCGGGCCGGTGCCTGGCGTTGGCCGACGCCGACGGTGCACTGGCCGGGCTGCGTATCGTGCAGGAGATCCTGCTGGCGGCCGAACGCGCCCGCCAGAAAGGCGGCCCGGAACAGTACGTGGGCGATCGCGTAATGGAAGGGCTGAAGCTGGCGGCATTGGCGTTGACCAGCCACGCCATCTATCGCCTGCATCCGAATGACACGTAGATCCACGCCATGCGTGGATGCCGTTCGCGGATTGCCCGACGTCCTGTAGAGCCGAGCCTATGCTCGGCTCAGCGGACGAAACGGAGCCGAGCATGGCTCGGCTCTACAGGGGTTCCACGCCAGCTTAGAAATCCATCGTTGCCGACACCAGCACCGTCCTCGGTGCACCCAGCGCCAGGCTCGACAACAACGGCATGCCCCAATACGACTTGTTGGTCACGTTGTTCACGCTGGCCCGCAGCGCAAGCGGTCGACCCGCCACGGTGGTGCTGTAGCGCGCCCCCACGTCGAACAACGTACGCCCCGGCACCGACAGGCTATTGTCGGTACTGATGTACTGCCTCGACATCGCCGTGGCATTGCCGGTCAGGGTCAGGCCCTGCAAGGTCGGCACATCCCATTCCACGCCCAGCTTGGCCTGCCGCTGCGCCACGGCGGTGGCGATGCGTCCTTCATTCACGCCACCGGCCGTGCGGGCCAGCTTCGGCTGCACATAGGCCACTCCACCGAGCAGGCGCACGCCGTCCATTGGTGCGCCGAAGAAGCCCCATTCCACGCCCCGGTTACGTTGCTCGCCGCCAAACGAGAAGATATTCGTGACCGGGTCGGTGTAGCTGTTCGGTCGCTTGATCTCGTACACGCTGAAGGTGTGCGCGAAGCTGCCCAGGTCCAGCTTCAGGCCCAGCTCCTTCTGCCTGGTGCGGAACGGTGCGAACACATCGCCGGCATTGGCGGCGGTCATCGGCGCGGTGGCGCCCTGGCTGAGGCCTTCGATGTAGTTGGTGTAGAGGGAGATCGCGTCGGTGGCTTTCACCAGCAGGGCCGCTGCCGGCGTGGTGGCGCTCTCGTCGTAGCGCGAGGTGCGTGCACCCGTGGACACGTTGAAGGTCTCGCTGACCACCTGCTGGCGGCGCACGCCCAGCGTCAGCTGCACGCGGTCATCGGCGAAGGCGAGGGTGTCGGCGAAGCCGAGGCTGTCCAGCGTCAGCTCGGTATGCGAGATGTGCGGTGCCACGAACGGCGCCGCCGGGCCCCACACTGGGTTGTACAGATTGGTGGTCCAGTCCCAGCCGGGTACGCTGCGCCGGCCGTAGTCGTTCTGGGTGTGCTGGTAGTGGGTCACGTTGGCGGCCCACTGGTGGCCGACGTTGCCGGTGTGGAACGAACCGCGCAGGCCGGCATCTGCGGACTGCTTCTTGATATCGAAGGCGAGCTGGCCGATCACCGTGGTGAAGTCGCCGGCTGGATTGAGGATCTGCGCGCTGATCGAACCGTTGTAGCGGTAGTCGGTCCTGCTGGTGCCGTACGCGAGGTAGGCCATCAGGCTATCGTTGACATCCAGCTCGCCGCGCACCATCGCGCCCTTGTCCTGGCTGTCCACGTAGGCCCAATCCGGGTTGATCAGCGTATCCCCGCGTGGCGGGCGTGGAATGGCCACACCCGGTGCCAGGCCGACGCCACGCGCCGGGCCGTCAACGCGGTCGTCGGCGCCGTACAGATCGGCCGACAGCCGCATACGTTCGCCGCGCCAGTCCAGTGCCAGCGAACCGAGCTGTACCTTCTTGCGCTGCTTGCCGACGGCGCCGTCACCATCACGGTAGGCACCGTTGAAGCGGATGCCGAACTGCCTGTCGGCGCCGAGGCGACGGCCCATATCCACGTGGGTGCCGAACTGCGCATCGGAGGCGAAGTTGGCACTGACCCGCAGCAGCGGTTGCTCGCTTGCGCGCTTGGGCACCAGGTTGACGCTGCCACCGACCGAGCCGCCCGGCGGCATGCCGTTGAGCAGCGCAGACGGTCCCTTCAGCACCTCGATGCGCTCGAACATTTCCGGCGAGGTGCGGTAGTAGGGCGCCATGCCGCTGAGGCCATTGAACGTGGTGTCGCTGGTGTTGGAGGCAAAGCCGCGGATCGCGTAGTTCTCGCTCCATGCACCGGTGACGCCGTTGCTGAACACCGTGGGGTCGGTGGCGGCAATGACGTCGGTCAGGTCCTTGGCCTGGCGATCGCGGATGAAGGACTCGGTGTAGCTGATCGTATTGAACGGCGTGTCCATGAAATCCTTGTCGCCGAGCAGGCCGACGCGGCTGCCGGCAGCCACTTGCCCGCCCGCATAGTCTGCAGTGACCCGGCGTTGTTCCTGCACCTGTACCGACGGAAGGGTGGACGGCGCGGCGTCGGCCAGCGCGGCGAACGAGGCCAGCAGCCCCAGCGCGAGGGCGGACACCCGGTAGCGCCGGACCATGCCCGGCGAATACATCAGGCCGGAGGATGCGGCGGCAGCGCGATGCTGTGCAGAAGTGAAGTTGAAAACGGTCATGCCAGAGTCCTGTGAATCGCAGGCGCGAGCGCGCCTGGCGCGCTGCCGACGGCAAGCACGGGGAAAGGGCGCAGCGCAGGGTTGTTGGCTGGGTGGGGACCTGGCGGGAGGTGAGCCATGGGCTCGGTTACGGGTGCGCGGCGGACGCATTCCGAATTAGTTGAGTAAAGTAAACTAAATCAGTCGAAGCGGACAAGAGGGTCCCTTTGCTGGCACCCTCAGCAGGGTATGGACGCGCACCGTAAGAGCAGGCACCGTATGAGCACGCACCCCGATCCAACGGCGCCGACCCGTGGCCGCCCGCCCACCATCACCCCGGAGCGTCTGGCCGACATCGGCATCCGCCTGGGCCTGCCCAACCTGACCATGGCCAACGTGGCCGCCGAACTGGCGGTGACCCAGGCAGCGCTGTACAAGCGCGTGGCCAACCTGGAGGCGTTGAAGCGCCTGGTGGCGGAGGCGGTGTTCCAGCGCTGGCAGATTCCGCGCGCGTCGGTCGACGCACCGAGTGGGCTGGAGGCCTATCTGATGGGGTTCGTGGAGTCGCTGTGCGAAGTGGTGAAGGCGCATCCCGGGCTACCGCCCTACCTGCTGCGGCGCACGGTGGCGACCGCGCCGATGCTGGAAAAGATCGCCTCGCACCAGGCGCACGTGGCCGAGGTGTTCGGCCTGCCGGTGGACAAGGCGCGCTGGCTGCTGGCCACGATCGCGTTCTACTGCATCGCCGGTGCCGACACCATCTACGCGATTGCGGATGACGAAGAAGGGCAGGTGATCACCGAGTTCAAGCAGGGCATGCGGGCCCTGGTGATCGGTTCGCTGGAGGTATCGCGGCTTCGGTAGATGCACGCCATGCGTGGATGATCGCGGCCGTTCACCATGACGCCAGCCAGGCGTGGCCTGGCTCTACTGGACGGATCGCGTAGTGTCGAGAATACAATGCGGCCATGCCTGCCACGCCCACTCTCGATGACCTTCGCCGCTACGCGGTGGCGCGCACCCTGTTCAAGCCGACCACGCTGCTGACCGCGATCCGGCGGTTGGGCTTCGTGCAGGCCGACCCGATCCGCGCACCCGCTCGCGCGCAGGACCTGACCCTGCGCCACCGGGTGAAGGACTACCGCGCGGGCGATCTTGAGCGCCGCTACACGCGTCTGCCGGTGGAAGAGGATTGCCTGGTGAACTACGGCTTCCTGCCGCGCGAGCATCTGGCGCTGATGCACCCACGGGTTTCCAAGCGCGAGTGGGATGCCGAGACCCATCGCCGTGCGGCCGATGTGCTGGCCTTTGTGCGCGAGCGTGGCAGCGTGCACCCGCGCGAGGTCGACCAGGCGTTCGCGCATGGGCGGGTGACCAACTACTGGGGCGGCACCAGCAACGCCAGCACGCATCTGCTGGATGGCATGCACTACCGCGGCCTGCTGCGGGTGCAGCGGCGCGACAGCGGTACGCGCATCTATGCGGTGGCCGATCATGCCGAGCCCGACTCCAGCGAACAGGCGCAGATCGAACGTGCCGCCGCCCTGATCGACCTGGTGGTGCGCAAGTACGCGCCGCTGCCCTCGGCCAGCCTGACCTATCTGGTGCGCCTGCTGGGCTATGGCGCGCCGCACCTGGCCGAGCAGACCCGCAAGGCATTGGCGCTGGCCAAGCAACAACTGGCCAGCTGCACGCTGGAAGGCACCACCTGGTACTGGCCGGCGGACGAGAATCCGCGCTCGCGCCGCCATGCACCGGATGAGCAGGTGCGCCTGCTCGCGCCGTTCGACCCGGTGGTGTGGGACCGCCGCCGCTTCGAGCTGTTGTGGGATTGGGTGTACAAGTTCGAGGCGTACACGCCTGCACCGAAACGCCAGTATGGCTACTACGCACTGCCGGTGTTGTGGGATGAGCAGGTGGTGGGCTGGGCCAACTTGAGCGTGCGCGAGGGTGAGTTGGTGTCGAGCGTGGGCTATGCCGGCAAGTCGCTGGCCCGCGACAAGGTATTTCTTGGCGCGCTGGACGACGAGCTGCAGCGCATGGCGGAGTTCCTGTAGCGCCAAGCGGCGCATAGGTATCTATCGATCCCGGCAGCCGCCAACCTCGGTGGGCGCTGGCTTCCATCGGTGCCCACCAAGGTGGGCAGCTACCAGAGCAACGCTGCTCAGGCCCGGCAGCCGCCAACCTTGGTTGGCGCGGGCTTCCATCGGTGCCCACCAAGGAGGGCAGCTACCAGAGCAACACCGCTCAGGCCCGGTAGCCGCCAACCTGGGTTGGCGCTGGCTTCCGTCGGTGCCCACCAAGGTGGGCAGCTACCAGAGCAACACCGCTCAGGCCTGGTAGCCGCCAACCTCGGTTGGCGCTGGCTTCCATCGGTGCCCACCAAGGTGGGCAGCTACCAGAGCAACGCCGCTCAGGCCCGGTAGCCGCCAACCTTGGTTGGCGCTGGCTTCCGTCGGTGCCCACCAGGGTGGGCAGCTACCAGAGCAACACCGCTCAGGCCCGGTAGCCGCCCACCTTGGTTGGCGCTGGCTTCCATCGGTGCCCACCAGGGTGGGCAGCTACCAGGGCAACACCGCTCAGGCCTGGTAGCCGCCAACCTTGGTTGGCGCTGCTCTCGTCGGTGCCCACCAAGGTGGGCAGCTACCAGGGCAACACTGCTCAGGCCTGGTAGCCGCCAACCTTGGTTGGCGCTGGCTTCCATCGGTGCCCACCAAGGTGGGCAGCTACCAGAGCAACACCGCTCAGGCCCGGTAGCCGCCAACCTTGGTTGGCGCTGGCTTCCGTCGGTGCCCACCAAGGTGGGCAGCTACCAGAGCAACGCTGCTCAGGCCCGGTAGCAGCCAACCTTGGTTGGCGCTGGCTTCCATCGGTGCCCACCAAGGTGGGCAGCGACCGGTCAAGCGGCGCCCTTGTGGTCCGCATCGTCCATGCCGGGGCTGACACGGCGGCCGATATCCTTCAGCCGCGCAAGCTGATCCACCATTGACGGCGCATCGTCCAGGCTGCCGACGAAGGTCCACAGGTAGGTCATCACCGCGTAGACGTGGCCCGGTGTAACGCCTTCACTGGTGGCAAGGCGACCGATGGTCAGCGCGAACAATGCCGCGGCAGCCAGGCCGATCACCACATAGGCGCCGGCTTCGCGGTCGGACAGCAGGATGCGCAGGCGCGACAGCGTGGTGTAGTGGCGGCGCAGCACCGAGGGGCTGACCCGGTCGACCAGCCGGATTTCGTGTTCCAGGCGGTTGTTCAGTCGGCCGTGCAACTGCTCGTTGCGGCGTGCGAACGAGGGCAGCACCAGCAGGGCGCCGAGCAGGGTGGCCAGGCCAGCGGCACCGACCATCGGCTCGATCGCCAGCAGCATGGCCACTGCACCGAACATCGATGCCAGCGCGGTGGCGATGATCGGCACGTGCTTTTCAAAGAAGTCGACGAACTCGCGGGCCAGCACCACGCGTGCCGCCGAAGTGGACGTCGCCTGGCCCAACCGGCGCTGCGCCTGCACCACGCTCACTGCCAGATCGGCATAGATGCGGGTGAAGGTGCGCGTATCCACCGCCCGACGGGCGGCACCCACCAGCCAGAACAGCAGTACCACGCCGGCATAGGAGATGGCATGGCCGATGTTGCCGCTGATGATCGCGTCTACCGCGAAGCCGGCGAACAACGGATAGGCCAGCAACAGGGTGTTCTCCAGCGCCACCAGCGAGAACGTGCCGGTCAGCTGCCAGGGGTAGGTGCGCAGGATGGACTTGAGCGTGGCGGCCGCATTCTGCTGGCCGATGCTGCCGGCGGCGGCCGCCGGATCGTGGGGGAGTTCCATGGGATGCCTGGGGGGGTCGGGGACAGGGCAGGGGACGGATGCCTGCCATCTGCCGGGTCGCGCCCAGTATCTGCAGCCCTTTGGAGCGGGCATGGAGGGATGATGGAGATTGCGTGGAGAAATCGGCGGCGTTCAGCCACGCGCGTGGTGCCCACCAAGGTGGGCCGCTACCAGGGCAGCGTCTACCGCCTCAACGGCGCACGTGCACCGGCCAGCGGATCTCGAACGAACTGCCGCCACGCTCGGTAGCTCGGCACTGCGCCGTTCCGTGATGTGCCACGGCAATCGCACGCACGACCGCCAGGCCGAGACCTGAGCCCCCACTCTGCCGTGAGCGCGACACATCGGTGCGCTGGAAGGCTTCGAAAATGCTGTCGCGCAGGTCGTCCGGCACGCCGGGGCCACCATCTTCCACGGCCACCGCGCAGTGCCCCTCAGCGAGGGTGACGCGCACCCGCAGCGGGCAGGGGATGGCATGGCGACGGGCGTTCTCCAGCAATGCCAGCACCGCCTGGCGGATGCGGGCCGGATCGCAGTCCGCCAGGGACGGCCGCGCGTCCAGGCTCACCGAGAAGCCACTTTCGGTCAGCGCCTCGGACATCGCCTCCACCACCGCCGCCACCTGCACGCTGACGTCGCTGCGTTGCAGGCGCAGATCCAGGTGGCCACTCTCGGCCAGGCTGACCACGCGCAGGTCCTCGATGATGCGGGTCAGTCCCTCCAGCTGGGTGAGCATGCTGTTGAACTGCTCGGGGCCCGGCTCGAATACACCTTCGGCGATGCCTTGCAGGCGGCCACGCAGGATGGTCATCGGCGTGCGCAGTTCGTGTGCGATGGCCGCGTTCCAGAACACGCGGTTCTCGGACATCCGGCTGAGCCGCTCGGCCATGGAATTGAAGTCGTTGACCAGCGTGGCGGCCTCGGCCATCGAGGTGTCGCCGCCGCGTGCGCGCGCCTCCAGGTCACCGCTGGCCACGCGACGCAGGCTTGCGGCCACCGAATTCAACGGGGTGATGATGCGCCGGGTCAGGCGAGACGCGATCAGGGTGGCCAACGCCACCACAACGGTGGCGGTCAGGCCGATCCACAGCCACTCCAGCCCGGACGGCATCATGGACTTCGGCTCGTCATACCAGCGCGGATAGAACACCTCCAGCAGGTAGTAGAACAGGTAGAAGCCGCTGATCGACAGCACCGTCGAACACAGCGAGGCCACGGTGATCGACAGGCTGATCTGGCGGCCGATGCTCTTGCCTTTCGCAGTCATCATTCAGTTCAGGAAGCGGTAGCCGACGCCACGGATGGTGGCGGGAATGCCGATCACGCCGACATCCTCGAGCTTGCGCCGCAGCTTGCTGACATGGCTGTCGACGGTGCGCTCCTGCGCATCGCCCTCGGGCAGGCAGGCGTGCAGCAGGTCCACCCGCGCATGCACCTGGCGCGGCGCGCGCGCCATGTGCACCAACAGCCGGAATTCGGTGAGGGTGAAGTTCAGTGCGTGCGCCTGCTCGCCGTTGCGGACCGTCACTTCGTGGCTGCGCAGGTCGATCTCGAATGGGCCCTGGCGGATCAGCCCGGTGGGTTCTTCGGCCACGCTGCGGGCACTGCGGCGCAGCACGGCCTGGATGCGCGCAACGATCTCAGCGGGATTGAATGGTTTGGCCACGTAGTCGTCAGCGCCCACGCGCAGGCCGGTCAGCTTGTCCACGTCCTGGTCGAGCGCGGTGAGCATGATCACCGGCGTGTTGCCGCGACGCCGCAGTTCGCTCAGCACCTGCCAGCCATCCAGCTTGGGCATCTGCACATCCAGCAGTACCAGGTCCGGGCGCAGCTGGCGATGGCTGGCAAGCGCCGCCTCGCCGTCGGCGGCGCGTGCGCTGCGCAGGCCCGAACGGGCCAGGTAGGCACCGAGGATGTCGGCGATCTCGCCCTCATCTTCGGCAATCAGCACCAAGGGCGGCTGTCGGTTACGGAGTTGGTGTTTCATTGCGAGCGGCAGGTTCGAGGCCAAGGGCGGGCAGGGCGGGACAGGGGCGGGGTCATCGTCGGCGTTCCCTGGCCTGCGCCTCTTCGTTGGCCGCCCAGGCCAGCGTGGCCAGCACCAGCGAGCGCTGCAGGCTGGGGTCCACCGAACCCGCGCTGCGCAGCTGCCGCAGCGTCAGGGTAGACACCGCGGCAGGCAGCGCGTTCCAGCGCGAGGCCATGGGGGTGGCGTTCACCCGGGCCTGCAGCCGCGAGGCCATGCCCACGATGGCGCGCAGGCGCACTGCCAGCAGGGCGGCGACCACGGCGGTGGCGGGCGCAAGCAGCAGATGCAGGTTGACGTTGGCGGCCGGAGGTGTTGCCGACCAGAACGCCAGGCCGATCAAGGCCAGCGATGCGAGCGACCCGGAGCGGCGGGTGCGTCCGGGCCCGTCACTGCGGAACCCCAGCAGGGCGGCGGCCCCGAAGCCGGCCAGCAACGGCAGTAGCGGAGACGGTGCGACCCACATCCATGTGCTGGTCGATGCCAGCACCAGTGCGATCAACCACGGCGAAGGCGCGCACCACGCCAGGTAGGCACGGCGCACATCGAGGGGTGGCAGGTCCGGGTAGGAAAGGGGCACGGCAGGCTGGCAGTCGGCGAGGCCGCCGAGGCTAGCGACCGTTGATGGAGACTTGGTCGAGATTGTGTCGAGATTGCGTGGAGCCGCGCCATGGATTCAGCGGCCGACGCGGTGCCTGAACGGCGGTCGCGTCTCCATCCAATCTCCACAGCCGCTCCAAGAAACATCCACCTGGGGCTTCCAGACTGCGGCCCTGGCGGTCGCACCGGGCGACTGCACGCACCCCCGGAAGTTTCGATGAACAACCGCAGGACCTGGATCATTGCCGCAACGCTGGCCGTTCTTGCCGGCGGCGGTTGCTGGTGGGCGTTTGCCGATGGCGAGGATGCCGCGTTGATCACCGCACCGGCAAGGGTCGCCCGTCTGGAAAAGACCGTGCAGGCGGTCGGTCGGGTCAATCCGAAAGAACTGGTGGCCGTGGGCGCGCAGGTCTCCGGGCAGGTCACGCGCCTGCATGTGGTGCTGGGCCAGCACGTGCAGGCCGGCGACCTGATTGCCGAAGTGGATTCACAACCGCAGCGCATTGCCCTGCGCAGTGCCGAAGCCGCCGCCAACGCGCTGCGTGCGCAACATGCGGCCAGCCAGGCGCGCTACCGCCAGGCCCTTCGCACGTACGATCGCCAATCGCAGCTGGTGGCGTCGCGGCTGGTCTCGCAGGAAGGCTTCGAAGCGGTACGTGTGGCGCGCGATGCGGCGCGCGCGGATGCCGCTGCGTTGCAGGCGCAGATCGACCAGGCGGTGACCCAGGTGGAAACCGCCCGCATCAACCTGGGCTACACCCGTATCGTGTCGCCGTCCGAGGGCTACATCGTGGCCATCGTCACCAAGGCGGGGCAGACGCTGAACTCGATGCAGACCACGCCGACCATCGTGATGCTGGCACAGATGGACACGATGACGGTGCGCGCCGAGATCGCCGAGGCTGACGTGGAACTGATCGCACCCGGCCAACCGTTGTGGTTCTCGACGCTGGGACCGAGCGGGCGCCGCTATGAATCGCACCTGCAGCAGCTTGAGCCAGCGCCGTCGTCGATTGCCGACGCGTCCAGCGGCAACAGCGGCGGATCGGCGCAGACGCCGAAAGCGGTGTACTACGCGGGGCTGTTCGACGTGGCCAATCCGGGCTTGATGCTGAAGCCCTCGATGACGGTGAAGGTGACGATCCAGCTGGCACGCGTGGCCAATGCACTGCAGGTGCCGCTGACCGCCCTGAGCGAGTCCGACGACAAGAACGGCAACGCCGCAACCGTGCGGGTGGTCGATGCGAAAGGCCGCGCCCACGAGCGCGCTGTGACCACCGGCCTGCGCACCGCCACCGCGGTGCAGATCCTCTCTGGCCTGGAAGCGGGCGAGAACGTGGTGGTCGGCCAGGCGCCCAGCGGTGGCGATGCCGAACCCACCAGCCTGCTGGGGATGTGAGCATGGCCGACGCACTGCTGGAATTGAAGGGCGTATCGCGCGCCTATCGCTCGGCCGCCGGCGAGGTGGTGGTGCTGAAGGAGGTCTCGTTGCGCATCGATGCCGGCGAGTTCATCGCCATCATCGGCCCCTCGGGTTCGGGCAAGTCCACGCTGATGAACATCCTGGGCTGCCTGGATCGGCCGACCGAAGGCAGCTACCGCGTGGAGGGGGCTGCGACCGAGCAGATGTCGCCTGACCAGCTGGCGCGCCTGCGCCGCGAGCACTTCGGCTTCATCTTCCAGCGCTACAACCTGATGGAGAACCTCAGTGCCACCGAGAACGTGGCCTTGCCCGCCGTCTATGCCGGGGTGGAGGCCCATGCGCGCACCACGCGTGCCCGCCTGCTGCTGGAAACGCTCGGCCTGGGCGAGCGGACCGCGAACCGGCCCAGCCAGTTGTCCGGCGGCCAGCAGCAGCGCGTCTCCATCGCACGCTCGCTGATGAACGGCGGCGCGATCGTGCTGGCCGATGAGCCGACCGGCGCGCTGGATCATGCCAGTGGCAGGCAGGTGATGGCGGAGCTCAAGCGCCTGCATGCGCAGGGCCATACCGTGATCCTGGTCACCCATGATGCGGCGATTGCTGCCCACGCGTCACGGGTGATCGAGATCGCCGATGGGCGTGTGGTGGCGGATCGCCAGGAGCGAGGCCCTTCGGTGCGGCAGCGTTCGGACGCACCGGCGCGCACATCCACGGCGGCTACCGAGCGGCGCGCCCGCATCGATGCCGTGCGCGAGGCGACGCGCATGGCAGTGCGTTCGATGCTGGCCCATCGCCTGCGCACCCTGCTGACCATGCTCGGCATCATCATCGGCGTGGCCGCGGTGGTGACCGTGGTTGCGCTGGGCAAAGGCGCGCAGGCGCAGGTCGAGGCGCAGATAAACGAGCTGGGCGCCAGCACGCTGGAGATCTTCCCGGGCGCCGATTTCGGTGACCCGCGCTCGGCGGAGATCGAGACGCTGGTGGTAGGCGATGCCGATCACCTGGCCGCCCTGAGTTACGTGGACAGTGTCAGCCCCAACCTCAGCGGTTCGGTAGCAGCACTGCAGGGCGGCCGACGAGCCAATACGCAGGTGCTGGGCGCCGGTGCCGATCTGCCGCGCGTGCGCGGGCTGCGCCTGAAGGCCGGCCGGTTTTTCACCGATGCCGAGGTGGAGGCGCATCGGGCAGTGGGCGTGGTCGACCAGAAGGCAGCGAAGGCACTGTTCACTGGCAACCCCGTCGGCAGCACGGTGCTGCTGGGCGGCATGCCGGTCGAGGTGATCGGCGTGGTGGGTGCCAATGCATTCGCCGGTGGGGCCACGCCAACCGTCTACGTTCCCTATACGTCGGCTGCCTCCCGGCTGCTGGGCAGCCAGCGCCTGGAGAGCATCACCGTGCGCGTACGCGACAACGTACCCACCAATGCCGCCGAGGCCTCGCTGGGCGCCGAGCTGGAGCGCCTGCATGGTCGTCGCGATTTCTTCATCTACAACTCGGACCAGATCCGCAAGGCGGTGATGAAATCCAGCCAGACCATGGCGGCGCTGGTTTCGGCGATCGCGGCGGTGGCGCTGGTGGTTGGCGGCGTGGGCGTGATGAACATCATGCTGGTGTCGGTGAAGGAGCGCGTGCGCGAGATCGGCGTGCGGCTGGCGGTGGGGGCGAGGCAGGGCGACATCCTGCGCGAGTTCCTGATCGAGGCGGTGCTGATCTGCCTGTCCGGTGGCGTGCTGGGCGTACTGCTGGCCTTCGCCGTGGGTGCGCTGTCCAGCCTGCTGTCGCTGGGGGTGCCGTTCCTGTTCACGCCAGGGCCGGTGCTCGCCGCGCTGGCATGTTCGTCTGCGATCGGGCTCGGTTTCGGCTACTTCCCGGCACGCAATGCCGCACAGTTGGACCCGATCCAGGCATTGGCAGCGGAGTAGGGTCGCCCGCTGTGGCACCTGTTGAGCCGAGCCCACGCTCGGCTGCGCTCCGTTCGGCCGCGACGCACCCTGCGCTGCGCGCAGCGAGCCGAGCATGGGCTCGGCTCTACAGCTGCTCAGCGCACCTTGCCCTTTATCGGCAGGCTGCCCGGCAGCTGCGAATAGCCGCTGTCACCCCAGTGCCGGGTGATGCGCTGGAAGAACAACGAGTTCGGCACGCGCAGCAGGCAACCGCGCGCGCCTTCGCCACGGTCACTCAGCGTGGTGTAGATCAGGTTGATGTCCACCACCTGGCCGCACAGGCCCGGCTTGTCCACGCTTTCCAGCACTTCGATCGTGTCGTTGATGCGGAACGGGCGCGTAGCCACGATCAGGAACGAACAGAACAGGTTGGACAACACGCTCCATGCGGCGAAGAACGCCACCGCACCGACCGCCATGAACCCGGTCAGCGCGGTCCACAGCACCGAGCGCGAAACGCCAAGTCGCTCCAGTATCAGCAGCGCAGCCGCCAGATACAGCAGCAAAGCACCGCCGCGGCGCAGGCCCACATGAAGCTCTGGAGCCAGCCTGCCGCGCTGCCGGGCCTGCACGAGCAGCCACGCCAGTGCACGCACCATCAGTCAGGCCACCCCGAGAATGACCAGCACCTCGGCCACCGGTACCACCACCAGCAGCCAATCCGCGATCCGGGCAGGCATTCCGGCCATGGGCGGTCACAGCGTTGCCGCGCCGCCGGAGATGGTCAGCAAGGCACCGGAGGTATAACTGGCGCTGTCCGAAGCCAGCATCACGTAGGCCGAGGCCAGTTCCGCGGGCTGCCCGGGGCGGCCAAACGGCGTCTGCGAGCCGAATTGCTCGACCTCTTCGGCGGCCATGCCTGCCGGAATGAACGGTGTCCAGATCGGGCCGGGCAGCACGGCGTTGACGCGTATCTGGTGCTCGGCCAGCAGGCCCGCCAGCCCCAGCGTCAGGTTGGCGACGGCGCCCTTGGTCGCAGAGTACGGAAGGATGTTCGGGGTCGGTCGCTTGGAATTGACCGATGCGGTGTTGATGATCGCGCCGCCACCGCGCAGGTGTGGCACGCACAACCGCGTCAGATTGAACACGGCATGGACATTGGTATCGAACGTCCGCTTCCAGTCATCCAGGGTGATGTCGTCGAAGTGCTCGTAGTAGCGCTGGTAGGCCGCGTTGTTGACCAGGATGTCGAGACCGTCCAGCTCGCTGGCCACGCGGTCGACGAGCGAGCGCGCCTGCGCCGGGTCGCTGATGTCACAGGGTACCAGCACGGCCTTGCGCCCGGCCTGTTCGATCTGCTGCTGCACATGGCGGGCGTCGTCCTGCTCGCCATCAAGAAAGGCGATGGCGACGTCGGCACCCTCGCGCGCGAAAGCGATGGCCACCGCTGCGCCGATGCCGCTGTCACCGCCGGTGATCAGTGCCTTCTTGCCCTGCAGCAGGCCATGGCCGCGGTAGCTGTCCTCGCCGTGGTCCGGCCGCGGCTGCATCTGCGCGGTCTTGCCGGGGAAGGATTGCTGCTGCGCCGGGAAGGGCGGACGTGGGTAGTCGGGCAGGGCCATCGTCACTCTCCGAAAGGGAACCTGGCGGCAGTCTCGCTCGGAGCGGGTAAACGGCCGGAGGGCGCGGTGTCGTGGCAGCGTGGACGACTGCGCACGGTGCTTCACAACGGATGGGCGATCGTGGTCATGATGCTGTTGGCCGGCTGCCGTGAATCCAGCCGCGTGTGCTGCACGATGATCGGCTGGTCGGATTCGATGAGGGTGGCGAAGCCGGTGCCGCGTGGTACCGGCGCCGGATCCTGCAGGTCGTTGAAGCGCAGGTGGCAGGTGCGTCGTGCTGGCACGGTGATCCGGTAGGGACCGACAGGATCGCGGTCCTCGAAGTAGAGGGTCAGCGTGACATGCGCGTCCTCGTTGCCCGCATTGAGGACGCAGCAGGTCTCGTGACTCTGCATCTCCGGCGACGGGCCGTTGCTCCAGGCTGGAATGTAGCCTTCGGCGATAGCCCAGCGTCGATGCCCGATGCAGGAAGTGTTCGTTTCCATGACGCCGTTTTAGCTGGAGGGGTGTTGCCATCGTGTCCAGTCCCCGCACGGAATCCGTGATGACCATCGGCTACCACGCATCGCATGAGCAGTTCCCGCCCGCCACCTTGCTGGGCCTGGCGCTGCGCGCCGAACAGGCGGGATTCGAGGCTTTGATGTGCTCGGACCATTTCCACCCGTGGACGGCCGCGCAAGGGCAGTCCGGCCACAGCTGGGTATGGGCCGGCGCGCTGGCGGTGCAGAGCGCATTGACCTTGGGCATGGTGACCTGCCCGATGCTGCGCCAGCACCCGGCATTGGTGGCACAGGCAGCGGCGACGCTGGAGCAGTTGGCGCCGGGCCGGATCTGGCTGGCGCTGGGTACCGGCGAGGCCCTGAACGAGCGCATCACCGGCCAGCCGTGGCCAGCCAAGCGCGAGCGGCAGAAGGCATTACGCGATGCGGCCGAGGTGATGCGGCGGCTGTGGGGCGGCGAGCAGGTCGACCACGACGGTGGCTTCCGGGTGCGCCAGGCACGGCTCTACAGTCGCCCGGCGCTTCCCCTGCCGCTGCTGGGGGCGGCCGTCACCGAGGAAACCGCACGCTGGATGGGGGGCTGGGCCGATGGCCTGATCACCATCAGCCAGCCACTGGCGCAGTTGCGGCGTGTGGTGGCGGCGTTCGAGGACGGCGGCGGCAGGGGCAAGCCGATGTACCTGCAGGCCAAGCTCTCCTACGCGCGCGCCGAACAGGCGGCGCTGGAAGGCGCGATGGAGCAGTGGAGCGCCAACGTGCTGCCGCCGGAACTGGCCGAAGGCCTGGACCAGCCCGAACAGTTCGAAGCACAGGCCCGATCGGTCGGCGCCGAGGTGGTGCGCGAGCACGTGCATGTCTCGGCAGACCTGGGCCAGCATCGGGCCTGGCTGCAGGAGCTGCAGTCCCTGGGGTTCGATCGCATCTACCTGCACAACGTGAACCGCGAGCAGGAACGCTTCATCGACGACTTCGCCGAACACGTACTGCCCGCGCTGCGCACTCAGGCACCCTCGGCAGCCAGCCACGTATAGCCATGGCCCTGCAGGTAACAGCGGCGATCCTGCAGCCTGGCGCCGTGGCCCACCAGCGTGTGCAGCGGGCCGTGCAGGGGTACGTCCACCTCAACCGGGTTGTCGCCGAAGTTGATCAGTGCCAGTGCCTGATGGGGTGCCTCACCGAAGCGGAGCATCAGCAGCGCGGGTGAGGGTGGGTCGAGCGTGTGTGGCCCCTGCTGCAGCACGGGATGGGCATTGCGTTGCTGCAGCAGCTCGCGCACCCGCAGCAGCAGTGAGCCCGGCGTCGCGCGTTGCGCCTCGACATTCACCGTGCGGTAACCGTAGGGGCCGTCCGCCGGTGGCGCGCGCCACGCATGCCGCGGTTGGTCGGTGAACCCAGCCCCTGGGCCGTCATGCCAGTGCATCGGCATGCGCACAGCATTGCGTTCGGGCAGCTCCAGGCAATCACCGAGGCCGATCTCTTCGCCATAGCGGATCACCGGCACCTGGCCCAGCGACAGCAGCGCCGCCCAGGCCATTGCCTGCCATGCGATGTCGCCGTCCAGCATCGGTGCCAGGCGGCGGCGGACGCCACGGCCATAGATGCGCATGCCACGCTCAGGAGCGAAGCGTTCCATCACCGCTTCGCGCTCATCCGGCTCCAGCTGCTCCAGGTCCAGTTCATCATTGTTGCGCAGCCAGGCAATGCGTGTGTCCGGCGGCGCGTGCGAGCCGTACTCGGCCATGACCCGCGCCACTTCGCTGGCATCGCCGCGTGCCAGTGCCAGGAAGAAGTGATTGTTGAGGTGGAAATCGAGCAGGTGCGAAAGCCGCCGCCCGTGGCACAGGAAGTCACCGTAGTGGGACGCGCGGACATCCGCTTCGCCGATCAGTGGCAGCCCTGGTTGCTGCGCGTCTGCCGTGGCGCGCATCGCCTCCAGCAGCCACAGCCCGTCGTCGCGCGGGTCCGCGTGGCGCGCGCGCTCGACCATGTACGGAACGGCGTCCACGCGGAAGCCGGCCACGCCGCGCTGCAGCCAGAACGTCATTAACCGCAGCAGTTCCTCGCGTACCGGCGCATGGGCCAGGTCGAGGTCTGGCTCGTGCCGGTAGAACATGTGCCGGTTGAACGCGCCGGCCTCGGCATCCCAGGTCCAGACAGAGGCCTCGATCGGCGGGAACATCGGCTGCAGGCCGTCGTCAGGCATGTGGTCGCTCCACAGGTACCAGCGGCGCCAGGCCGGGTCACCCTGCTGCGCGGCGACGAACCACGGGTGCGCGCTGGCGGTGTGCTGCATCACCAGTTCGACGATGATGCCGATGCCACGTGCGTCGGCGGCATCGACCAGGCGCTGGAACGCGGCCTGGTCGCCCAGGCGTGGATCGATACGGTAGTGATCGGTGACATCGTAGCCACCATCGCGGCCGGCGTTGCAGTAGAACGGCAGCAGCCAGACATGGCTGATGCCAAGCCCCTGCAGGTAGTCCAGCTTTTCCGTGATGCCATCCAGCGTGCCCCAGCCGCGGCCGTCGCTGTCGCGGAACAGGTAGGGGTCGATCTGGTAGATGGCGCGCAGCGGACGCACCGCCATGGGCTTCTCCGGCACTGTTCACGGGTGACCAGCCTGCTGTCGCGCGTGGCAGCGGTTCGTGAAACGAATGGCACCGCATCATGACGTGGCATCCACGGCCCGTGCATGCCCGGGCGCGCAGAGTGAATGCTCATTCCCGGCACCGAGGAGGCTTCCTGCATGGCCCGACGCAAGACGCTTCGTATTGCCACGTTCAACGTCAACGGCATCGGCACGCGCCTGCCACAGCTGCTGGACTGGCTGCACAGGGAATCGCCGGACGTGGTTGCCCTGCAGGAACTGAAGGCGACCGACGCGGCGTTTCCGGCTGCGTCATTGGAGGAGGCTGGGTACGGTGCGCTCTGGCAAGGTGAGGCGCGCTGGAACGGCGTGGCGCTGCTGGCCCGGGGGACCATGCCGGTCGAGAGCCGCCGCCGATTGCCGGGCGAACCCAAGGATACGCAGAGTCGCTACCTGGAGGCGGCGGTGCACGGCGTCATCGTGGGTGCCCTCTACCTGCCCAACGGCAACCCGCAGCCCGGACCCAAGTTCGACTACAAGCTGCGCTGGATGGAACGCCTGATCCGGCATGCACGCAGCCTGGTCGAGCTGCCGCACCCGGCGCTGCTGCTGGGTGATTTCAACGTGATTCCCACAGACGCCGATGTCTATGATCCCAAGGCCTGGCGGCGCGATGCGCTGTTCCAGCCCGAGGTTCGCGATGCCTTCGAGCGGCTGCTCGCGCAGGGCTGGACCGATGCGCTGCGGAAGGTGCACGGCGATGCCACGATCTATACCTTCTGGGACTATTTCCGCCAGCACGCCGAGCGCGACCGTGGGCTGCGCATCGATCATCTGCTGTTGAATCCCGTACTGGCGGAGCGACTGAAGGATGCGGGCGTCGACCGTTGGGTGCGGCTGCAGGAAAAGGCCAGCGACCACGCGCCGACGTGGGTGACGGTGCGGGCTTGATCAACGCGCGGCAGGGTCTTCGCGTCGCTCCCGACGCACGCGCGCGCGGGTCCGGTAGAGGCGGCTGTCGGCCTTCTGGATGGTGTCGGCCACGGGCTCACCGGCCGTGTTGATGGCTGCACCCATCGAGAATGCGCTGGGCGACAGCGCAGCGTGGTCCTGGTACCAGTGCTCCAGTTCGCTCAACCGGCCATCCGCGGGCGCGACCAGTACCACCATGAATTCGTCGCCGCCCAGCCGCACCACCGTCTCCTCCTTGCCCAGCGGCGAGCGCAGGAAGGTGGCGAACTCGACCAGGACGGCGTCGCCGCGGCGGTGGCCCTGGGTGTCGTTGATGTGCTTGAAGTGGTCCAGATCGAACATCACGCAGGCCCAGCGCTCATCAATCAGTTCATCCAGCCGGTGCAGGTAACGCCGGTTGTAGCACTGCGTGAGCGGATCCTTGAAGGACATTTCGCGCAGCTGCTGCTCCTGCATCCTCAGCGCGGTGACGTCCTGTGCATGCCCCAGCACGTAGGGCGGGCTGGCCTCGCTGTCGAGCACGTTGTGGTACGCCCAGTAGTGGCGCGTACCGTCGGCGGCAATCAGCTCGATCACGCCAGCGTCGGTGTGGTTTGCCTGGATCCGAGCGAGGTAGGCCTTGAAGCCCTCGCGTTTTTCCGGTGGCATCAGGTCGCACAGGCTGCGCCCGACCATCTGGCTTTCCTCGAAGCCCAGCGACTGCACCGCCGCGGGATTCACCGAGGTCAATGTCCCGTCCAGCGTGTGGGAGCAGATCAGGCCCAGGCTGTAGTGGAACAGCCGCCGGTAGCGGGTCTCGCTCGCTTCCAGCGCGTCGAGCGCGGCTCGCTCGTCCGTGATGTCCTGGATCGCCCCGACCAGGCGCGGATGGCCGTCGACCTGTTGCCGGCTGCCGACCACCCGGGTCCAGATCGCGCGCCCGTCGGCGGTGGTCATTGGCAGCTGCACCTCCCAGGACGTGCCTTCGTCGATGCAACGCTGCACGGCCGCGCGGATGATGTTGCGGCTGTCTTCGCGGTAGAACGACAGCGCGGTGTCGAGCGTCGGTTCAAAGTTGCTGCGCACGCCGTGCAGCTGCTTGGTCTCGCGGGTCCAGCGCACTTCGTTGGTGACCAGGTCCATCTCCCAGCCGCCCACCCGGGCGGCGCGGTTGGTCCGCTCCAGGAAGTCTTCGCTGCGTTTCAGCTCGCGATGCAGCGCTTTCGCCTGGCCAACCTGCGCCATCAGGGTACTGCGCTGTTCCAGCACCTGGGTGGTGACCCGCGCCAGATGCACCATCAGTTCGCGCTGGGAGGGGGACAGCACGCCGGGCATCGGGTCGAGCAGGCACAGCGTGCCAATGCGTGCACCATGGGCCGAGCCCAGCGGGATGCCGGCGTAATGCCGGATGCGCGGCCCGGCGGTCACCAGGGGATTGGTCGAGAAGCGAGGGTCCTGGCGCGCGTCGGGTATCTCGAACAGCTCGTCGTGGCGGATCGCATGCGTGCAGAAGGAGATCTCGCGGGCCGTTTCGGTGACGCCCTCCAGCCCGATATTGGCCTTGAACCACTGCCGGTCTTCGGCCACCACGGTGATCAGTCCCATGGTCATGCCGGTCGCGGCACGGGCGGCGGCGACGATGGCATCGAACACCGGCTCGGGGGGCGTATCCAGCAGGTGCAGTCGTTCGATTTCGAGCAGACGTTCGGCTTCGTCCATGGCGCTTTTCAGGGCTGGGTGGCGAGGGCGGTTGCGGCGGCTGGCTGGCGCTACGCTAGTGCGCACGGCGTTATGTATCGCCATGGCGGAGTGATGCCGATGTGAGGTGGCCGCGCCCGCTCAGTGTTGCTGGAGCGATGCCTGCAGGGCGGTGGCCAGTGCGGCATCACCGGATACCAGGTCCTGCCAGCGTAGCGTGATGCCCTTGCGTCGCCCCTTTTCGACCAGCTTGAGGCCTTCGGGGTCCACGGTGAGGGTATGGGGCCGGCCATCGATGTCCAGTTCGCGTCGCAGTGGTTTGTCGAGCGGGGTCATCATCGTTTCCTCGCAGGGGCGGCAGTACGACGTGGCTGAATCGATACGTGACGATTGTCACGGATGTGCCAGCGCCAAGGGAAATCGACAGCGCGGGTGATGCCGATGCGTGGACCAATTACCGGGTCGGACGGAGGTGGGGTCCCATCGCTTGCGATCACGATGCCATGGCTGCCAGTCACCAGGTCGGCGCCGTCGAAACTGCGGTCCAGCCCGAATGCCTGCGAGAGCTTGCCGGGGCCGCTGGCCAGGTCGTGGTCCCGGCGCGCGGCGGGGCGCAGCTCGTGCATGCGCTCAAGGCCCGCCAATGGCTCGACAGCCCGCAGCAGCACCGCCACGCCTTCACCGACCTCTCCGCAGACCACGTTGCTGCCCCAGTGCATGCCGTAGGTGAAGTAGACATACAGGTGGCCGGCCTCACCGAACATGCTGGCCGTGCGCGGCGTCTGCCCGCGATAGGAGTGCGCCGCCGGATCGACGCTGCCCGCGTACGCTTCGACTTCAACGATGCGACCCGTTCGGCCATCGTCATGGACCAGAAGTTTGTTGAGCAGCTCGGGCGCAACCTCGACGGGCGGGCGCCGGTAGAAGCTGCGCGGGAGGATCTGAAGAGAGGCGGGCAACCAATCCGGCACGGTAGAGGCAGGCTCGGGCAGATGTTGGTGGCACTGTGGCATTGGACTGGTGAAACGGGCGCAGACGCAGCGTCATTCCGGCGCGGACGGTGCCGCCAGCGTGGCGCGCCGGGCGGCGTAGACCTCGGGCGTCTGCGGCTTGATGAACAGTGCCACCAGCTCCGGATACTCGCGCTTTACCGCCGTTTCGATGCGGGTGATGCAGGCTTCAATCTGTGGGGTCTGCCGATCGTCCTCGAACTCGGCGCTGAGCATGGCCACGACCTGTTCCGGTCCCATCTGCATGGTGGTCACGCCGTTCGCGCGACGCAGGTCCGGATCGGTTTCGGCCACCGCCATGATCCGCTCGGCCACCGCAGGGTGGGCAGGCTCTCCAACCAGCAGGCCCTTGGTTTCACGGGCCAGGAGGAAGGCGGTTGCGGCCAGCACGCCGGCGATGCACAGCGACGCCACGCCATCAAGCACCGGCATATCCAGCACCTGCGCGGCCACCAGGCCGATCAACGCGAAGCCCAGCCCGAGCAACGCAGCGCTGTCTTCCAGCAGTACGGTGAAGGTGGACGGATCCTTGCTGCGGCGGAAGGCTTCGAAGTAGCCAAGTTTGCCTTTGGTACGCCGGAACTCGCGCAGCGCCACCCACCAGGAGGCCCCCTCGAACAGGATGGAAATGCCCAGCACGCTGTAGCTCAACGCGTGGTTGGTAGCCGGTTCCGGCCGGCGGATGTGCTGGATGCCCTCGTACGCCGAGACGCCGGCGCCAGCGGCGAACACCAGCAGGGCGACGATGAAGCTCCAGAAGTACAGCTCGCGGCCATAGCCGAATGGATGTACCGGGTCTGGCGCCTTGCCGGCACGGCGCAGCCCGTACAGCAGCAGGAGTTCATTCAATGTGTCGACCAGCGAATGCACGCCCTCACTGAGCATGGCCGAGCTGCCGGAGATGCCGGCAGCGATGAACTTGGCGATGGCAATGGCCAGGTTGCCCGCGAGGGCGGCATAGATGACCAGACGGGAACCGGTGGGAGCGGACATTTCGGCGGCGGGGCGGGGCGGACGCCTGATCTTCCCGATCAGCGCGTGCCCATTGCGTGCACGGCGCGATCAGTGCCCCTTGGGATTGAGGTACAAACGCGCCCCATCCGATTCACGGTAGCCCGTCCAGCGCCCACCGCCTGACGCGCGGAAGCGCCCGAACACGGTGTTGCTGGTGTCGGTGAGCAGCAGCTGGTTGCCCGACAGTACCCAACGGTTGGCCGAGAAGCAGCCATCCGGGCAGCCGGCGGGCACGTAGGCACTGTAGCCGCCGAACCACTCGATGTTCTTCAGCTCGATGGAGCAGGTGTTGCCGTTCTCCTGGCCCAGCGTCCAGCTGCCGAACAGATCGCTGTCGCGCACATCGCGGCCGCCACGGTGGCGGTCGTGGCCCCAGTCGTCGTTGTCGTCGTGGAAACCGAAGCCCACGTCGATCTCTTTGCTTTCGCTGCGTGACCCGGACTGCGAGCTCCCGCTGGTGGTGGTCTGGGTGGTCACCGCGCCACTGCTCTGGGTCCGGGTGCTGCTGGATTGCGTGGTCTGGTCGGTGTGGGTGGTCTGTTCGCCGAAGCCGAACGAGGCGTCCTGGGCCAGGGCGGGCAGGGCCAGGCAGCACAACGCGGACAGGCAGGTACGGCCGAGCACGGCAGCCATTGCAGCATCCTCGGAAGGGTGGACCGCGCGAGTATCGAACCGGTGGGGCGGGAGACGGTGTGAGGGTGTGCGCTGGGGCAGCCCAGCGAAGGGTAGTGCCGGCCGCTGGCCGGCTCCCTCTTGGCGCCCAGGAACCGAAGGAATGCCGGCCAGTGGCCGGCACTACCCGCAGCCAGGCAGGGCCTGGCGCTACGGGTCGGGCTTTACCCGCACCACCCGTTTCCGGTACTCATACACATTGTCACCGCGGATACGCTTTTCCTCGGTGCCGGTAACCCGGCCTACCTGCTGGTCCGAGCCGGTGACCGGCTTGGCCTCGATGGCGGTCTCGTGCTCGAAGGAGTGCGATTTGTCGGTGTTGCGGTAATAGCGGTACAGCGCCCAGTACAGCGCGGTTGCGCCGGCCGGACCTGCCGCCAACAGCCAGAGGCCACTGTCGTCGCTCATGTCGATGCCACCAGGAAGGCAATTGCGAGGGCTTCAATGACGGTGCCGGTGGCCAGTGCCGCCAGCAGCATCTTCCATTGCTGCACGGGCACGCTGCCCATGGTTTCGCCGGTACGGCCGTTCACCGCGATGTAGTGCAGCATGCCGCCGTTCTTGCCGGGCTGGTGGTAGGAGTACAACCACACCGGCAGGTACATCGACACCCAGCGGGTGCCATGCACCTCCAGCTGCTCCTGTTCCCAGCGCACGCCACGGTTGTAGCGCTTTACCGAACCTTCCAGCTGTGCGCGGGCGATCGACAGCAGCTGGTCTTCCAGCCGCGGCCGCAGCTTTTCCACATCCAGGTTGCGCTTTTCGGAGGTGAAGCCGGCCAGGTACGAGGCGTTCCATTTCACCGCGTTCTTGGTATCGAACGGCAGGATGGTGTTGATGATGTTGTTGGTGTTGGCGCGGGTATCGAGATTCCCGCGCTCGGCGGAGGATTCCAGTGGCAGGTCATCGACCGTGAAGTCGACCTGGCGCTCGACCTGGTAGACATCGGCGTCGTACAGGGTGCGCTTGTTCTTCTCGCTGCCCACGGTGTACTGCCGGGTCTGGATCTCACCCTTGCCGGCCACGGCCGCGCTGACATTGCTGTCGACGATCATGTAGGGCAGGAACACGCCCACCACGTTTTCCGGGGTGAACTGGTCCTTGAATGCCTTCAGCGCGAACATGCGGCGCTTGTCGACGAACTGGCGGATGCGCGCGACCGCATCGTCCTTCCTGATATGGAAGGGCAGCACTGCATCGGGCACCGCGCCGTTGGCGATCTGCTCGTTGACGCCGAACACATGGCGGCACCAGTGGCAGCGCGCCGTCATCGTACTCTCGGTATTGACCGTGACTTCAGCGCCGCACCCGGTGCATTTGAACGTCATCAGTGCCGAGGTGTCGGCGTCGATGTCACGTGCGCCCGAGGCAATGACCGTACCGCGCAGCTGGTCGATGGCCTCGCCCAGGCCGAATTCTTCCTCGACGCGTGCGCCATGCCATTCGTGACGGCAGTACAGGCAGACCAGGATGTCGGTGCCGGCCTTGGGCCGGATGTCGGTGGCACCGCACTTCGGGCAGCGGTTGAGGCCGTCCTTCAGCTCGCTGGCCGACGTATCGATGGCCACCGGGTCGGGCGCTTCCACTTCATCACGGATGGCCTGTGGCAGTTTCGAGGTGTCCAGCGGGAAGCTGCCGGGCAGGGGAGGGACGTCCTGCGGCGAACCGGGCCCATCCAACGACGCCGCCGGCAAGGGCGGCGGCGTCGCGGGCGCGGATCCGGGCAGCGGCGGCGGGCCGTTTCGGGGATCGGACATGTTCGTTGTGCGTCCCGCTGTTACAGGCCCAGTGCCTTGGCCTTCAGGGCGTCATAGTCGCCCTGGGTGATCAGGCCCAGATCCAGCATTTCCTTGGCCTTCTTCAGCTTGGCCACCGGGTCGTCGGCAGCCGGGGCGACCGGCTGCTGCATGCCGCCGACACCGAACATGCCCGAGGCCATGCCGACACCGACCAGGCCAGCCGCTCCGCCGTTCTCGCCGGCGGACTGGATGCCCTGGGCGACGCTGGCCTGCAGGTTGGAATTGCCGCGCGAACCCGACAGGGCATCGGCGCGCTGCACGGTCTTCAGCAGTTCGCGGGTGTTGGCGTCGTACTCGATCGAGACGATGGCGGTCTTGACGATGGCCAGGCCGCGGTCGGACTTCCACTGGTAGCCCTGCTCGACGGCGGCAGACAGGCTCTGTGCAAAGCCCAGCGAATCCTGCTGCAGCTTGGTGATGCGGTTGCCCTTGCCCGGGTCGTTCGTGTACAGGCTGAAGGCCGGGGCCAGCGAACCGACCACTTCATTGAACAGCTGGCTGGCGGCGGCGTTGTCCAGGTCGGTGAAGTCGAACACCTGGCCCGCCTGCAGGTAGCTGGCCGGCACGAAGTTCTTCACGAACAGGATCGGGTCGACGATCTTCAGCGTGTACGAGCCACGCGTGACCGCACCGACCTGGGTATTGAGGAAGCCGTCGTCCCAGTAGATTTCCGACTGGGTACCGAAGCGGTTGTCCGGCAGTTCCTTCAGCGACACGAAATACGCCGCCTGCTGCGAACCCGGCTGGCCGCCGAACTTGAAGCGCTCCCAGCTCTGCTTGATGAAGGTGCTGACCAGGCCGTCGCCGGCGAAGATCGACTGCGAGTTCAGATCATCCGAACGCCACTCGTAGCCACCCGGTTCGGCGACGAACGCGGTGATCGCGCCGTCCTGGAACAGCAGCAGGCCGTAGCCCTCCGGCACGATGATCTTCGAGCCGTTGGTGATGATGTTGGACGAGCCGCTGGTATTGGAGCCGCGGCCGGCATTGGTGCCGCGCGGTACCGCCGCGAACAGGGCCGCCGTCGAGGGCAGGCCCGTGGGCACGGTGTAGAAGTCCTTCCACTGGTCGGCCAGCACACCACCCACCGCACCCTTCACCGCCTGTACCAGACCCATGTCCAACTCCCTGTGATTCGAGGGCAGGCACCATGCCTGCCGAGCTGGACTGACTATAGAGGAGCGGGATGGGCCGCCGCCACCGCCGCGCGCGCCTGCCATTCATCATGGCGCGACGGCGGCGGCAGGCGATCAGGCCATGCCGCGCGCGATCAGGGCATAGCCGATCATCAGTGCCAGGCACAGTGGCAGGGTGACGAAGGAGGCGATCATCCAGCGCAGCGCCTTGCGCGAAGCCTCGGTGGCCGCGCCGATCTGGCCGCTGGCGACCAGTGACGTGCTGCGGTTGGCGTAGACGGTGGCGACGATGCCGAACGGCCAGAAGCCGGCGATGATGCTCAGGATGGCCCACATCAGGTAGTTCCTGGGGGGCACGGGTGGCGGGGTGCGGTCCATGCGGTCGATCTCCTTGATCGTGCTGCGGTCGGGAGCGCGAGTATGCGGACAGGCCAGTTGCAGCGGAAGGCATGCCACCCGTGCGTGGTGCGCAATCTTCTGCTGGTCGAGGGGTCATTGATCGGGGGCGGCGGCGCGGCAGGCAGGCGCGGTGGCCTGCGGGCCTGGGCGAGCAGGCGGTGCAGCCGTCACGGCGGCGCAATACGTGCCCGCCCCTGGATCGCTCAGACGCGTTGATCATCAGCGTGGATGGAATCCCGGCGCCTTGCCTTCACCTGCTTTGCGGTGCGCGGCGCACGGAAACGCGGCGACAAATATCCGGCGCGGATATTCACGTCATTATCATGCTTATTTTCTGGAAACTCGTTTCCCATAATCCAGGGACGCGATGGCCGGAACACAGGGAGCGCCGCGTCACAGGAAGTGCCGCCCTGTGGCGCACGCCCCCGGCCTGGACGACGTCCGCCTTGCCGACCTCCAGCAGCGATGGCAGTTCCCGGCACTGCGGGAGCGGACAGCGTGCACGGCACCAGCGGTGCGACCAGCGGGTACGGCATGCGGCGTGGACGTCGCAGCATCCCGCGATGATGCCGGAGGGCCTGCATCGCGAGATCGCCCGTTGCAGATGCATCGGGTCGCCATTCCAAAGGGGAGTTTCGATGCACAGGCAAGTCAGTGAGATGCTGCAGCGCGCTTATCGGCCCTATCCGTCATTGCCCGAGCTGCTGGGCGCGTTCGTGAAGGAGCTGTCCCAGCACAAGGTGATGCGGGGTGGCCGAGTGCGGTTGCGTGGTGCGGTGGCAGGGACGGCTGCGGGGTTGCCAGCTGCGTCCGAGGAAGAGGTTTCCTTGCAGCGGGTTCCCATCCGCTATGGCGGCGAGGTGTTGGGTGAGCTGCACCTGGAAGGCGAGAAGGGCCGGCTGGATGGCAGTGCCCTGGCGCTGGGGGAGCAGTTTGCCCAGCGTTGCGCGCATCTGATCAAGCGCTACGAAGCCAAGGCCTGGGCCGAACAGGCATTGAGCCGGCCGCTGTTGCTGGTCGGCGCCGGCGAGGCGCTGAAGCAGATGGATGAATTCGTGGAACGCGCGGCGGCCAGCCCGTTGCCGGTCCTGCTGCGCGGCGAGTTTGGTACCGAGAAGATGGAGCTGGCCGCCGCCCTGCACAGTGGCGGCCCTTCCCGGCAGGGCCCGTTTGTCGAAGTGAACTGTGTTCACCCGCTGGGCGAAGCCAGCGACTGGTTCGCGCGCGCACAGGGCGGCACGCTGTACTTCCACGAAGTCGACGAACTGCCGGTGCCGCTGCAGGGGCAGCTGTCACATCGCATGCGTGGGCTGCCTGCCGCTCATGCTGAAGCGCTGGCGGCCGGCCCGATACGGGTGATCGCGTCGACCAGCGCGGACCTGGAACAACGGGTGAGAGAGAAGCAGTTCTCGCGCGCCCTGCTGGCCGGGCTGGAGTTCCTGACCGTGGATATTCCACCGCTGCGCGAACGGGTGGAGGACATCGGCGCGCTGGCGGCGCGTTCGCTGGAGCTGCATGGATTCAATCCCCGCGTGCTGGGCGACGATGTGCTGGAAGCCCTGTGCGCGCACGACTGGCCCGGCAATCTGCTGGAAATGGAGCGGGTGGTGGTCCGGCTGGCGGTGATGACCGGTGGCCGATGCATCCGTCGTGAGGATCTTGCACGCCACGCGCCGGATCTGGCTGCAGGCCACGTTGCCAGCGATGCCGGGCGCGCCCCGCAACGGCTGCCCGCGGTTGAGCAGACCGTCGGTCCTGCGCCCGCGCAGCCGGATACGCCGCGGGCAGCGCATGAAGGCCTGCACGACGGCCTGAAACGCGCCCTGGCCTACCTGAAGGACCATGCCGCGGAGCCGCTCACGCTGGGCGACCTTGCCCGTCAGGCCCATGTGAGCCAGTCACACCTGGGATTCCTGTTCCGCAGCGAGCTGGGCACGACGTTCAAGCTGCTGCTGCAGCAACTGCGCATCGAGCACGCCAAGCAGCTGCTGCGGGATGGGCAGCGCCTGCGCATTACCGATGTCGCACTGCAGGTCGGCTTCGGTGACCTGAGCCACTTCGAAAAGAGCTTCCGGCGCGCGGTAGGGGTCAGCCCGCGCAGCTACCGGCGAAGCCCGCACCAGTAAAAGCAACGCCCCGGTGCAGGCGCGGGCCTGCCCGGGGCGTTGGGATGGCAGATGCGGCGTCAGCGCGCGTTGGCTTCGGCAGCGCGCTGCACGGCCTGTTCGGCGGCTTCGTCCGCGCGTCGCGCGGCCTCGGCGGCGGCCTCGACCGCGCGTTGCGAAACCTTCATCGCGGCGCGGATGCCTTCTTCACTGGCAGCCATTGCGGCGTCCGCCAGTTCCTGGGCGATCTCCATCGGGGTTCTGCCCGCCGGATGGGCGGGAGTGGGCTTGCCGGGAAGCGGGGTCGGGAAGGTCATCGTCGGTGCTCCTGCTGGGGATGAGGGGGGAACACCGTCGCTGCGCTCCCCCAGGATGTGGCGCAATGCCGCCTGGGCATCGGCCAGGATCTTCTGCGCCTGTTGCCGGGCCGCCAGGCGTCCGGCAGCAACGGCCGCGCCGGCTGCCGAAGCAAAGGCCTCTGTTGCTGCCTGCACGCCATCGCCATCTGGCGCCGGAGCCGGGTTCACACTGCATCCTTCTGATAATCCACCCGCGCTTCATCGCCCAGGCAGCGGCGGGTTCGGCGGTAATCCTGCAGGGTGATCACATTGTCCTCCACCTGTATCAGCGCCTTCGCTCTGGAACCATCGATCGCGAACTGCACGCTGGCACCGTCCTGGCCGAGCCGGCCACGGGAAACCGGATGTTCGTTGAGGAATTCCTGCGCATCGCGCAGCTGCCACCGCGCGGCCTCGCGCAACCGGCTGTCATCCTGCAGCAGGTCGGGTTCGTCGTCGAAGCAGGCCGCCATCTGCTGGGCGGCCAGCGAGATGCGGGCATAGCCGATCTGCCGGTTCGCGGCCAGGCTTGCGTCGATCGCCTCGCGCACCTGCTCTGGCGACGGCAACTGTGGCAGCTGCGGCCCGTCCAGGAAGCCGAACAGGATCGGCAGCACCTGTTGCAACGCACGGGTGGCACGCGTCAGCCGATGCTCGCGGCTGCCACCTCCTGCGCTCACCCGCTGGTAGAAGCGGAAGTAGTCGGCAAACTCGATGGGCCTGCGTGCGTGCAGCAGCGCGAAGCCGGCAGCGTCGGCCAGATCGTCGCGCCCTGCGGCGGACATGCCCACCTCACCCGCCAGCTGGTGGAGCGCCACCGATTCGCGAAAGTCCAGCTGCTGCAGCAGGGGTGCGTCGGCCGCGCCGATCGAAGCCAGGAACGCGCGCGAGGCGCCGAGCTCGGCGTTGGTCAGCAGCCGGTGTTTTTCCAGCACTCGCTGTGCCTCGATGTGCGACAGGCGTGTCTCGTCATCAAACTCCATGTTGCGCAGGGCACCGAGGTCGCTGGCACCCAGGCTGAGCAGCTTGACCGGGCCGATCTGCAACCCGGTGCGCGGCAACCATGTCATGCGCGAACCGTGCAGGCCCTGTTGCACCCCATCGAGCATCGTGCCCTCGTCGGAGAAGGCGTAGCGGTGCTCGTGCGATTCCATGGCCCACTTCAACCAGTGCTCGCCGCCGTCGATGAACTGAAGGACATGCCTGCAGGATTGACTGATCAGGTTGGCCTGGGGGATGGAACGGCCGGCAATGAAAATGCTCATGCGTGGATCTCCTGGCGGCCTCACTGGGCCGGAAATTCCTTGAGGACGGTCGCAGCGGCATTGCCGACGCGGTTGAAGTCGGCGGTGGCCCCCTGCATCATGTTCTGCGCCTGCGTGAGTACCCTCGCGTACTTTTCGTCCCCCGTCGCCAGGTACTGGGCCATGGCCACGCCGGCCGCGGTGGTCGCGATGGTTGAGACATTGCGCAGGGCGTCGGCGGCATCCTGTACGGCGATCGCCGCAGACTGGGCCACCGACTGGTAGGCCTTGCCGGCACCACTGGTCGTCACGACGGTCGCTGACATGGTGGCCGTCTGCACCTGGTTGATCACATCGATGATCTGGGCGTTGACGTTCCTCGGGTCCATACGGGCTCCTTGATGGGCGGGTGGGGCCGCAGGCGGCCTGCAGTCTGTCAGGCCCCGGCGTCAGCGTCGTCTGCCGGGGAAGGGGAAGGGGAAGGGGAGTCTGGCGCGGGATCCTGGGCGGGACCTGCGTCCGGATCCGGACCGGACGCGGGGTCGGGCGCAGGACCGGGCGCGGGCGCTGCCGCATTGCCTGCAAGCGTTTGGAGTGCATGCAGGCTGCTGGTAGCGGCCGCAGCGTCGGCAGTGGCACCGTGGGTCTGTGCCTGCAGGACGCTGATGGCGGTCTTTCCTTCTGCGGTGGCCGCGGCGATCACCGCCGCAGGCGAAGGGGGCGCCGGCACCGGGCCGGGCAGGGGGATGACCTGCGGTGGTGGCGGCGGAGGGGGTTCCAGAGCGGGTGGCGGCACCGGCCAGGGAGCGTTGATCATCTTCGCGCAGGTGGCGGTCACCGCTGCGTTGCTGACCATGCCTGCACCCTGCTGGCGCGCGACGGCGTTGTGCATGGCGGTGCCCAGCGTCTCCAGCATCACCATGTCCAGCATGCTGAAGGACTGCGCCGGACCCTGGGCCACCAGCAACGTCGAGGCGGCGCTGACGCTGTCGACGATCTGGCTGTTGACGGTGTTCTCACTGCTCATGACGGAACGGCTCCCTTCTGGATGATCAGGGCCAGGATCTGGGCCAGGCTTGCGCCGGCGGTCACCTGGCCGCGTTGCTGGTTGGCCACCGCGTTCTGCATTGCCAGGCCGAGGCTGTCGGCCATCGCCAGGTAGGTGGCGGACATCGCGAACGAGGGGGCAAGGGCGATCGCCACACCGGATCCGGCGCTGGTGGTTGCCAGCAGGTAGCCGGTGGCGGGCGATGCGGCCATCGATCAGGGGCCCGACGTGACGCCGCCCTGGGCGGGGGCGCGGTGGTTGGCGTCACGCCGGGCCGACACGTCAGCGCAGGCCCAGGATTTCGCGGGTGGCCACGCCGTTGGAGGCGGTGTCGATCGCATACAGCGTGGACACCCCCTGGGTGGTCGACGCCTGCATGGTCACGTAGGACTGCTGCTGGTTGTTGGTGGCGTTGTGCGCGGCGTTGGACAGCGCCTGGCTGGTGGCCACGAACAGGTTGCCCATTGCGATGGCCGGCGCATCGCCAAGCACCTTGGTGTTGACCTGCGAGACCGAATCGGTGATCTGGCTGTTGACGGCGGTGGGAAATGCCATGGTGGAAGCTCCTAGGGTGGACAGCACTACAGGAACGGAGATTGCCGGCACTCAATGGAATCAGCCGAGAATCTTCCGGGTGGCGGCGCCGGTGGCGCCGGTATCGACGGCGTAGAGCAGCGCGACGCCCATCGTGGTCGCGGCCTGCGCCGTGACATACATCTGCTGCTGGGCGAGCGTCGCGTTGTGGGCGGCATTGGCCAGCGCCTGCGCGGTGGCCTGGTACAGCGTGCCCATTGCCGTGGCAGGCGCCACGCCCAGCACCTGCAGGTTGGCCTGGCTGACCGAGTCGGTGATCTGGTCGTTGACGGCCGTGGGAAATGCCATGGCTCAGCTCCTTGCCTGCCGGCGCATCATGCGCCGAGGATCTGCTTGGTGGCCACGCCGGTGGTGGCGGTGTCGATCGAGTACAGCGTAGCCACGCCCATGGTGGTGGCCGCCTGCGCCGTCACATAGGACTGCTGCTGCGCATTGGTGGCATTGTGGGCGGCGTTGGCCAGCGCCTGCGCAGTGGCCTGGTACAGATTGCCCATGGCCACGGCGGGCGCGTCGCCCAGCACCTTGGTGTTGGCCTGGGTGACCGAATCGGTGATCTGGTCGTTTACAGCGGTCGGGAATGCCATGTCGATCTCCTTGAGGTTGGCGGGTCAGCGATGGAACGACAGATCAGGAGCCCAGGCCGCGGACGCGGGTGCTGAGGATTTCCTTGCTCGCTACCGCCGTGGTGGCGGTATCGATCGAGTACAGAGTGGCCACGCCCATGGTGGTGGCCGACTGCGCGGTGACGTAGGACTGCTGCTGCGCGTTGGTGGCGTTGTGGGCGGCATTGGCCAGCGCCTGTGCGGTGGCCTGGTACAGATTGCCCACTGCCACGGCGGGCGCGTCGCCCAGCACCTTGGTGTTGGCCTGGGTGACCGAGTCGGTGATCTGGTCGTTTACCGCGGTTGGAAATGCCATGTCCTGCTCCTGCGAAAGGGTGGAAGTGCGTGGTATCCAGTGTCACGGTGCGTTGCCTGCAGCGGCCTGGGCTTCACCGTGGGGCCAGAGTAGGAAATGGCGCCGCCGCCGGATTGGCGGAATCGACGGAGAATGCGGTGGGATCACCGTGAAGGTGCGGCGTGAATACGGCGGAACTGATGATCATCGCCGTCGTCGCCAGCGCTGGCGCGTTGCCCTGGAGCACACACAGGGCCTGCGCGTGGGCAGCGCGATCCGGCGGCGAGGGGCTGTCGGCCACAGCGTCGCCGGATCGGGCGGGTCAGAGCATGTAAGGGATCTTGAACGCCAGCGTGAAGTCCGGTGCATCCGGGGTCAGCCCGATGCCCAGCAGGGTCACCAGCGTGGTGTGCTGGTTGAGCGCATACGTCACACCCAGATTCAGTGACGCCGCGTTGGCGTCGCTGCCAATCACTTTCATCCACTTCCCGCCCTGGAAACGGGTGGAAGCGCGGGCGCTGATGCGGTCGCTGAAGGACAGGCTGAGACTGGTGCGCTCGTTGAACGCAAAGGCCACGCCGGCGCCGAAGTAGACCGAGCCGCCGAGCTTCACGTCACCCGGGTTGACCGTGTCGGGGTTGCTGTCGATGTCACTGAAACCACGCGGGAACGAATGCACGTAGCCGAGGTTGGCGAACAGGATCGCCGGATCGGCTGTCTTGACCATCGACAGCCCGACGTTGGCCTGCCACACGCCATTGCCGGTCGGTTGTTCCTTGGGCACGGCGAAGCGGATGTAGTCATCGTCATCGCGCTCGATCACTTTCCAGTCCAGGCCGTAAGGCGCACGCCCGGTGGGCGCGGTCACTCCGGCGGTGAGTACGGCTTCCGGGCGCCAGCCGCGCTCGCCGAACAAGCGGTAATTCGCACTCAGGCCGATATCGCCCAGGCCGTTGCCATTGGTTTCTTCCTGCGCGATCGCGGCCGCCGCACCGCCGGCACCGCCCTTCTGGTAGACGGTGCGCCGCGCCAGGTATGGCACGTCCAGGTTGAGCGTCAGGTTCGGGCTGACGCCCCAGCGCGCGGCCAGATTGTAGGTGAGCGAATCGGACTCGACGTTCTCGATGGCGATGTTGCCGAGGAAGATCGCATCCAGCGCCAGGAAGCCATTGAGGGTGAGCTGCTTGCGGTCGTAGCGGGCGTAGGTGAGGCTGTTCTCGACGGTGAAGCGGCGCGAGAACAGCGCCGACTGCTGCTGTTTCACATCATCCACGCTGCGCCGCGATTCCTGCTTTGCCTGCTGCGCCTCGGCGGCACTGCTGGCATAGCCTTCGCTGCCCGGTGACGTCTGCAGGGTCGAGCCATGCTCGACGGGCGCAGTCGTAGACGGGGCCATCGGGCCAACCTTCCCACTCAGGCGCGCCTGCATCGCCTGCACCTGCATGTCCAGTTCGCGCAGCCGCCGCACTTCCTGCGCGTAGTTGGATTTGAGCTGCTCCAGCTGGTTGGCCAGCGCCTGCACGTCGGCGCCATCATCCGCCGCGGGTGGCGCGGCGAAGGCGGTGCCCGCCAGCGCCGCCAGCGCCAACGGGGTGATCCTCATCAGGGTGTGCATGTTCGTGTCCTGCGTTGTGGAACGCTTCCCCCAACGCCGTGCCGTGGTACTACCGGCCCGGCCCCATGCCGCGGTTCATCGCAATCGCCTGGGCCACGTTCTGGCTCAACGGCAGGTTGCCGCCCGCGGTATCCCGCACCAGCTCCAGCCGCAGCTGGTTGCTGGCGATCTGGCCGTCACCGGCCAGGGCGATGCCCTGGCCGACGCTGCCGTTGCGTATCCATTGCTGAACCAGGCCCTGGCCATCTACCTGCAACAGCAGGCGTGCCTGGTTGCCGTCGAGCACCGCGGAGGCCGAGACGCCTTCGGCCTGTGCGCTGATCGAATGGGCACCGTCACCCGGCAGGGCCGGCACCGCGCCATTGCGTACCACCAGCGTGGTCGCATTGCGGGCGACGTTGCCATCGCCGGCCACCTGCACGCTCTGCACCACGCCGCTGGCGTTGGCCAGGCCGCTGCTGTCGATGTGGCGACCCTGCGTGTCCGGCAGCGGCGCATCTGCGGCGGTGACGTGCACGCTGGGCTGGAAGCTCATTTTCGGGCTGCCCCCGCCGCGGAAGTCCATGCCCAGGGTCAACGCACCCTGCAACACGCTTCCGTTGCTGGCCTGCCACTGCGAGACCATCGTCACCCCGAACCAGGCGACGGTATTGCCGCCCACGGTGTAACGGCCCCGCATCAGGTTCAGTTCGGGATCCGGGATTTCCTTCAGGCCGCGCCCGGGCGCCGCGTCCGCCGCCTGCAGGGGCAGGGCGGGGCAGGCCAGCAGCAGGACCATCAACAGGCGGTGACGGAACATGGCGGAACCTCCTTCAGAACAGGTCGGCGTGGCTGAAGCCGAAGTCGACCAGTTCGGCATCGGTGATCGGCCCCTGTCGCGCGTAGAGCGCGCGGGCACTGGGCCGTTCGCTGGGTTGCAGCAGAACCGTGTTGCGATCGAAATCGCTGCCGATCACCACGAAGACGGCACGCGATGGCCACGCAGCGAGGAATTCAGGCAGCGCCAGGCTGCGGTTGCCGAGGATGGGATCAGCCACCTCGACCACACCGTCGCGCACCTGCTTGAGCACCACGAAGTGGCGGAAGCCGCGCACGTCCATCAGCACAAGACCGGGAACGCGAAGCGTGCGCAGGCGTGTTTCATCGATACGATAGCCGCGCCCGCGCATGCCCAGCGATTCCACGTAGCGCTTGATGTCGAGCAGCGAGAAACCACGCTCGGCCACCAGCGCTGGATCGGACACCCCCATCATTCCTTCGATCACCGTCGCTTCGTCGGTCTGCAGGTGATAGGCATGGCGCAGGATGGTTGCCAGTGCGGCCGCCCCGCAGCTGTAATCGGTGTGCTGCCGCACCACGTTGCGGTAGCGCCGTTCCTGCATGCTTTCCACCTTCTGCTGCAGCAGTGCGCCATTGGGCAGCACGGCGGCGAAGCCGACGTCGCCCGCCCGCGCCGATGCACCGCCCAGCAACAGCAGGCAGGCCAGCAGGCATATCGACAGACGGTGGCCGATCATCACGTTCTCCAGCAGCAGGAGGGAGCCCCTGCCCCAAGGGGGAGGAGGAACAGGGGCTCCCGGGAACCCGGCCATTGGCGGACGGCCGGGGTGGTGCACTTACTCGCCGTTGCCGCCACCACCGCCGGTGCTGGGCTGGGCTACGGCCAGAGCCAGGCTGTTGGCCTGCAGGTTGCCGGTGCCCGCCGCCACGTTCACGCCGATGTTGCCGGAGGCGCCGGAGAAGGCACTGCCGGACAAGGCCGACGTGTTGGTGGCGTTGACGTTCACCCAGCGCGTGGTGCTGACCGTGCCGCTCAGGCTGGCGTACAGATCGGCCACGCCCAGTTCGACGAACTGGCTGGTGCCGCTTTCACGCGTATCGAAGCCCAGGCCGCCCACCCCCGGCCGGTTGGGGTTCATCGTGGCGTTCTGGATCTCGTTGTCCAGGTCGATGTGGCCGGTACTGTTGCCACCCGGGTGCGGCAGTGCGCCGTTCCACGTATCCAGGTAATAGTTGGCCATCTGGTAGGCATTGCCGGTGCCGCGGTAGGTGCCGGCGCCATAGCCCCACGTCAGGCCGCTGACGCCGCCATGCAGGCCGACCTGCACGGTATCGGTGTAGGACTGCACGAAGCCGGCATTGCTGACCGTGTTGCCGGTGGAGACCTGGTTGGAGCTGATGCTCGACTGCGCCACCGCCGTGGTTGCGACCGAGGCCGCGAGCGCGTTCTTCTGCTCGTTGTTGTTGCCCGAAGCAATGTTGACACCGATGTTGCCTGACGCACCGCCGAAGGCATTGCCACCGAGACCTGCGGCATTGGTGACGCCGGAGTTCATGGTCGCGTTGCCGAAGCCGGCCTGGTTGACGAACACCTCGGCGTCGGCCATGCCGAAGCTGAAGGACGCATCGGCAGCGGACAATGACGCGGCATTGTCCTGGGCGTTGTTGTCCCCCGATACCACGTTGAAGCCGAGGTTGCCGGAGGCGCCGGCACCCACGCTGTCACCGATGGAGGCACTGTTGGTGACCAGGCTGTTGCTGGTGGCGTTGCTGCTGATCGACTGGCGGTTGTCGATCACCGCAATGGCCGCCGAGTCGAGGTCGATGTCGCCGGTTATGGTGGGGTCGCCGGAGAAATTGACGTCGGTGCTGAGGCGCAGGTCCTTCTCCAGGTTCACGTCGACGCCGTGGTTGTTCTTTTCCTTGCGCTCGTCGGCCTGGATGGTGCTGTGCTTCTGCACATTGACGTTGACGGTGCGGTTGCGTACGTCGTTGTCGGTGTGGTTGTGGGTGTCGTTGCGGGTCTCGCTGACGGTGTGGTTGTGGTTGATGTTCGCGTTGGCGTTCTGGTTGTCCCAGCCATTGGCCGCAGCGGCGGTCGAGGCAGTGGCAATCGCCATGGCGAGCATGGTCCGTTTGACGGTCGCTTTCATGGTGCCCTCTCTCTCATCGGGTGGTGCATCGGTTGGGTGGTTGTCACGGGCGGTCCTGCACGACCAGGCCCAGCACATTGGCCGTGTCGTTGCCGCTGCCCGCGATCTGATTGAGTTGCAGGACCCCGTCGAATCCCCGCAGCGCGGTGCTGGTGACACCGGCGCTGCGGGTGCCGGTCGCGACGCCGCGACCGGCGTCGTCCCGCCCCCCTGCCAACGCGGAACCTTCGGCGGCCAAGGCCGTATCGTCGGATTCGCGTATGCCCTGTCTGGCCAGCGTCGCGCTGACGACGTTGAGCGTCGTGTTGGCGATGCCGCTGGCCTGGTTGATGGATGCGATGCCACTGGCGCCTGCCAGTGCGTTGCCGCCGATGGCGGCGGTGGCGTGCGCCGGTGCGCTCAGCACGCGGTTGCCGGCCCGCAGTTGCCGGTTGCCGATCGACACGTCGGCGCGTTCGCCGGTGGCGATGCCATGCAGGTTGGCCTGCAGGTTGAGGTCACCGGCCGCCTGGTTCACCGCGATGGCGCCGTTTGCACCCGCCAGGGCGTGACCGTCGATGCGGGCCACGTCGAGGTAGGCGAGCATGCCGCTGTAGTCGTCGGCCTGCGCCATCAACGGCGTGGCAAACAGGACCAGCAGCAGCCAACGTGCCCGCTTCACTTGCCACCTGCCGGGGCCGGGCCCTGCAACGGGAACTGGGCGAGCGCGCCGCGCACGGTATCGCCGATGCCGCGGGTGCTGTTCCCGACCGCGCCCAGTGGGCCACCCAGTGCGCCACCGAGGCTGCTGCCGAGCATGCCGTCACTGCTGCGTCCCAGCGTGCCGCCTAGGGCCTGCTGGGCGACCCGTTCGACGGTGGTGCCAGTGGGGGTCGCGGTCGCAGCCGTGTGCCCCGCCCCCATGCCGGCATAGTCCTCATCGCTCAGCTCATCCATCGCGTTTGCCGGGGTACCCGCACCGAGCGCCAACGCAATCTCGCGCTGCGGTTTCGGATCGGCGATCAGCGCCATGCCCGGGGGCGCCATGCGATAGGCCGGTCGCGCGGCCACATCCCGCAACAGGACGATTTCGCCCGGTTGTGCCTTCACGCCCTGGCGGGCACCGGAGGCAGAGGCGCCCGCGGCTGCCGACAGCAGGGCCACGGCCAGCATTGCCAGCAGGCCGCGAATGGGGGTGATGCCGTCCATGCCGATCTCCCGTGATGGGTGCGGCGGAACCACGCATCATCCGTGCCAACCCTGAAAGGCTTGGCCGCCAGGGGGGCGGGCACTGGCGGGCGTGGGGCGTTGCTGCTGCACTGATACAGCCGTGTGGAAAAAATGTTGGGATTGCGCAGCGCCAAGCGCCGCAGGGCAAGGCAGGCGCCCGACTGTCGCACGGGTGTTACAGGTGCCGCCGCGGACTGTAACGATGCCGCTTCAGCCAGTGCTTTCTTGACGCGCCGCTCATTGCGCCGCCGTTTAGCGCAGCGCTAGGATCCGCGCAACAAAGGCCGCCGCGGTGGCCGTAGAGGTCCCGGCGGAGGGGCGGCACGCCGGTGATTGCCTGACAGTCCGCCGACGGTGTCCGGATGCTGGGGGAAGCATGGCAGCGGTCCCGGAGGCTTCTGCGTCACGATGCGTGCTCTGGTTCGGCGAGCCGCTGGCGAACGAGCGCAGCGCGCTGGCGGCCGCAGGCTGGTACGTGCGTCGCATCCATCCCGACCCGGCGATGGCCATCGGCCTGCGCGGGCGCGACCGGCTGCTCGCCGTGCTGGATCTTCGCCATCTGGATGCGCCAGCCCAGCAATTGCTGGCGCCGTGGATCGAACAGCACGCGCATCTGACCTGGCTGGCGGTGCTGCCGCCTGGCGCAGGGCCCACGCCTGCAGCGTGGCTGCCCTTGTTGCAGCGTTGCATCTCGCGGTTCACGCTGCCTTTCGGCCTGCAGGACCTGGTGGCGGCGATGCGCCAGCAGTTCGACGCGGAGGATACGTCTGCCGACGAAGTGTGCGGCGGGCAGGGGCCGCGCGCATTGATCGGCGAGAGTCCTGCGCTGCATGCGGTGCGCACCGTACTGCACAAGTTCGCGCCGGTCGATCTGCCGGTGCTGGTCACCGGCGAGACCGGCACCGGCAAGGAGTTGGCGGCACATGCACTGCACGCGTTGTCCGGCCGTGCAGGCAAGCCGTTCATCGCGGTCAACTGCGGTGCCATTCCGGCCAACCTGGTGCAGTCGGAGCTGTTCGGCCACGAGCGTGGCTCGTTCACCGGTGCCGACAAGCGCCAGATCGGCGTATTCGAGGCCGCATCCGGCGGCACCGTGTTCCTTGACGAGGTGGGTGACCTGCCGGCCGAAGCGCAGACCAGCCTGCTGCGCGTGCTGCAGGAGGGCACGTTCGAGCGCGTGGGCAGCAGCCAGCCGCTGCGGGCGGACGTGCGGGTGCTCGCGGCCACCCACGTCGAACTGGAGCACGCGGTGGCGCAGGGGCGGTTCCGCAGTGATCTCTACTATCGCCTCAACGTGCTGCGCCTGCTGATGCCGCCATTGCGCGAGCGCGGCGCTGATGTGCAGCTGCTGGCCGAGCATTTCCTGCGCTGCTTCCGCCTGCGCCACAGCGTGCGTGCACGTGGCTTTGCACCCGCTGCGCTGCAGGCGATGCGGCGTTTCGAATGGCCCGGCAACGTGCGCGAACTGCTGAACCGGGTGCAGCGGGCGGCGATCATGGCCGAAGGCGAGCTGATCAGCGAGCGTGACCTCGAACTGGGAGGGCCCGTGCATGCGCCGCCGGGGGCGATGCTGCACGATGCCCGCGGCCAGGCCGAACGTGATGTGCTGCTGCAGACGCTGCGGCAGACCGGCTACAACGTCTCCGAGTGCGCGCGGCAGATGCAGATCTCGCGGGTGACCGTGTATCGGCTGTGCCGCAAGCATCGGCTGGAGCTGCCGGCGCAGCGCTGATCAGCCGGCCGGCACGTGCTTGAACAGGCGCAGTGGCGTGCCTGGAAGACGCTCGATCACGCCCTTGGCCTCCATGTCCAGCTGCACGGCTTTCAGCCACCAACCGGCCGTGGCGCCTTGCGGAAACAGCGATGCGGGCAGGTGCGGCAACAGCGCCTGCTTCGCCTGCGCCACCGTCATCCCGGGAGGTTGCCTGGGCAAGGCACGCAGCAGGGCCGCGCGCATGGCCATGTACTTGGCGCGATCCACGCGCTGGATGTGCCCGGGCGTGGTGATGCTCTCGATCTCGATCCGCTCGGGCTCAGGCATGGCTGTCTCCCGTGATCTCGATGCGTGGGCTGCGGAAGCCCATGGAGATCCACGCCTTCAACAGCCGGGCATGGAACCGCAGCGAGTGGGTCTTCAGGTTGGGCACATCGCCGGGAAGGACAGACGCGTCGGGAAGATCGTTGACCATCGTCCGCATCTCCACGGCGGGGCGTATCGCGTCCGGCCACAACAGCCCATACAGGCTCAGCCAATGGCCACCGCTGAACTCCAGGAAGAGCGGCGTATTGCAGCAGCCCGCCACGACGCGGCGGCTGCCGGCCGTGCTGGACAACCGCCACGCGTGCAGCCGGGAATGCCCGGCTTCGATGCGGATGCGATCCTTGCGCTGCATTACGAAATGCGTCTGGCCCTGCGGCCCCAGCACCTGCGGTGCGCCGGGCATCGCCTGCATCCGGGCGCCGGCCCTGCGGCAGCTGTCGCAGCAGCATTCGACGCTGGCGATGGGGCTGCCGGTGGTGGTCAGGCGGACCTGGCCGCAGGCGCAGGCAAGGGACTGTTGGGAAGGCATCTGCATTTTCTCCTGGGGTACTCAACCTCTCGACGAACGGGCGTGTGGGAAATCGACACCCACTGCCTTCAGCGCGGCATCATCCGGTAGCGGACGCGGTACAGGTCCAGTCCCTCACCACCGGCGCGTCGCGCCGAGTAGGTCAGCGTGTCACGGCGCGAGCCATCCAGCATCGCGCCGTAGCTGTCGCCGCTGGGCGCGTTCAAGGGCGATGGCAATGCATGGCCTGCGTCATAGCGGCCTCCACGTTCGTAGGCAATGAACTGGCGCACCGGTGCGCTGCCGAAGTCCTGGGCGCGGGCAAATACCACCGTTCGGCCGTCGCCCAGGAAGGTGGCATCGAACTCCTGCGCTGCGGTATTGAGCTCTCCCGCCAGCGGCCGTGCCGGCTGCGCGACGCCGCCGATCATCGCCGCGCTGTAGAGGTCATGGCCGCCAGCACCGCCCGCACGATCGCTGGAGAACAACAGCGTACGACCGTCGGGCGAGAGCATCGGCGCGAACTCATCGGCCGCGCTGTTCACTGCGGGGCCAAGATTGACTGGCTCCCCGAATCGACCGTCGCTCCCCATGCTGACCCGATACAGATCGTCACCGCCCTGGCCGCCTGCGCGGTCCGAGCAGAAATACACCACGCGCCCATCTGCGGAAAATGCGGGATCGAAGTCGCGCCCCGGCGTGTTGAACGGCACTGGCGTGGCCGGCCGCCAGCGGTCACCTTCGCGGTGCGAGATCCAGATGTCGTAGCCCCCAGGCCCCCCCGGCCGGTTGCGGCTGAACCACAGGGCGGTATTGCCGTCCGGACTCAGGGTCAGCCGGATCTCGTCATGCTGTGTGGAGGCAATGCCGGGGGCGAAGCGCTCGGCGGGGCCGATGATCCGCAGCACCACGGGCGGGGAGGGCACGGGCAATGCCGATGCCAGCAGCATCACTGCCAGAAGCGCCTTCATGCCTGTCGCTCGAAGTCGCTGACCCAGTTGGTTTCCCAACTGCGTCCACCATCGGCGGAGGCCGCCTGTTCCCAGCGCGCCGAACGCGGGGTGATGCGTGACCAGATCACCCGCGTCTGGATCGCCCGTCCCTCGTGCTGGTCCTCGCCGAAGAAGCGGCCGACACCGGCCTCGAACCCCCCGCGCAGTGGCGCGCCGATCCGGGTCGGCGCGCGGCCATCCAGCCACCAGCTGAGCCAGTGCCGCTCGGCCGCATTCCAGGCGCGGATGCCCATGCCGCGCAGCGGTGCTCCAGGCACGTCCATCAGGTTGTCGCCCACGTTGCCGAATCCGCCCAGTACCGGCCAGTTGTGCAGGGTGCCATTGAACGCGTCCCACGCATCGCTGCCTGCCAGCCGAGCTCGCAGGCGGCGATGGCGCACGTTCCAATGGCCCACCAGGAAATCAAAATCGCCCGGTGCATCCGGCAGCTTCGGAAGCGGAGTGGGGATCGCAGCAGTGCGCCGGAACCAGTTGCGCCAGTTCACTTCCCAATGGGCACCGGCATCGTCGGAGAACGCCTGCTCCCACCACGGCTCATCGCCGTGGATGTCATGCCAGCGGAACCAGACCTCGATGGGGCGTCCCTTGAAGTCATCGCGACCACGGAAGCTGCCGCCATCGCCTGCGAAGGCGCCGCGCACGGGCGCTTCGATATGGGCAGGGGTGCGCCCATCGATCCACCAGATCGACCAGGTGGAAGACACCGGATCGAAGGCACGCACGCCCAGGCCCCTGTAGGGGCCCGAAGGCAGTGCCATGACGTTGTCATCGATGGTGCCGAGCCCGCCCAGGGTGAGCCAGACCGCGCTGGCGCCGGTGAAGGCGTCCCAGCGGGTATCGCCCACCAGGCGCTCCTTCAGGCGTTGGTGCCGGACCTGCCAGTTGCCCTGCAACCATTTCCAGTCTGCGCTGGGGCTGGCCAGGGCCCACCCGGAGGGCAGGGCGGTGGACGCTGCCGTGGCGGCCAGGGTGGCCAGGAACTGCCGTCGATCCATGTGCGTGATCCCGTGCCGGAGGTGCCTCCATCGTTGCGCGTGCGAGGGGGATTGACCACGCGGAAATCGGGGCTCAGGCTAAGCCACACTTATGGTGACCCAACGCCAGCTGCCATCGCTTGTCGCCATCCGCGCCTTCGAGGCGGCGGCACGGCTGGGCAGTTTCGCCCGCGCCGCCGAGGAGCTCGACACCAGTGCGGCATCGGTGAGTTACCACGTGCGCCGGCTGGAGGCCCAGACCGGTACCTGCCTGTTCCTGCGCCACGCCCAGCATGTGGAATTGACCGCCGCCGGTGCGAGCGTCGCAGTGGAGGCCACCCGGGCCTTCGACGCGCTGCGCGCCAGTTTCATGCGCGCCGCTGACATGGATGCGGCACGACTGCGCCTGTCCGTTCTGCCGACGCTGGGCACCAGCTGGTTGACGCCGAGCCTGGGCAGTTTCCGCGCGCGCCATCCAAGCATCGTGCTGGAACTGGACCTGTCGGCAGAGCCGCAGGACCTGGCCGCCGGGCGTTTCGATGCCGCCATCCGCAACGGGCATGGTGCGTGGCCCGGGCTGCAGGCCACGCCCCTGTTCCCCAGCATTTTCACTCCGCTGTGCGCGCCAGCGCTGCTGCCGGCGGCAGACGGGCTCGGTCGGCGGGCGTTGGAGGTTCCACTGCTCGGCAGGCCTGACTGGTGGGCACTGTGGTTTTCCGCACATGGTGCTGTTCGGCCACCGGACCCGGAGAGCTTCGTCACCCCCTTTGCGATGGAGCATCTGGATGTCGGTGCTGCCATTGCCGGGCAGGGCATCGCCATCGGCTCGCCGATCCTGTTCCAGGCCGAACTGGACAGTGGGCGCCTGGTGCAGGCACATCCCGGTGTGGCCAGCGACGGGCGTGGTTTCTGGTTCGTGGCACCGACGGCGCGCAGCCGCAGCACCAAGGTCATCGCATTCGGTGACTGGCTGGGCGAGCAGGCCGCGCAGGCCAGGCGTGCGTCGCGACATCATCTGGCACGCGCGGTGACGCCATGAACCAGAGCCCGGAACTGTTGCGGCGCCTGCTGCGTGCCAAGGACCGGATGGACCACGCCAGTCACGAGGACTGGCCGGTGGCCCGCCTGGCCGAGGTCAGTGCGGTATCGCCTGCGCATTTCGCGCGTTCGTTCAAGCAGGCATTCGGCCTGCCGCCGCACCGCTACCTGCTCAGCCGCCGCATCGAACGGGCCGTGGCGATGCTGCGTGACACCGAGCTGCCGGTCACCGAGATCGCCGCGCAGACCGGCTGGAGCAGCCTGGGCACCTTCGGGCGCATCTTTCGTGACATCACCGGCGACAGCCCGGGCAATGTGCGCCAGCGCGAGCGCGCCGGCGAGGCGACGCCGGCCAGCGTGCCGGAATGCCACGCACGTGCCGCGCAGCGACCGGACTTGAACATCGCAGTTTTGGAGAAGCGCCGCCGCGAGGCGGTTGCTAACGTGGATCCCACCTGAGGGAGGTCCCATGACAAACACTGTGAACACGGTCGGCCTGTATGTGCGCGACCAGGATGAGGCGCTCGCGTTCTACGTCGGCACGCTCGGCTTCGAAGTGCATACCGACGTGCGCAATGGCAGCTACCGCTGGCTGACGGTGCGCAGCCCCGGCCAGGACGGATTCCAGCTGGGCCTGTTCGTGCCCGGTCCGCCCACCCACGATGCGGCCACCGCGCAGGCGCTGCAGCAGCTGGTGGCCAAGGGCGCAATGCCGCCGCTGGTGCTGGCCGTGGATGACTGCCAGGCGCGCTACACGCAATGGCTGGCGCAGGGCGTGGAGTTCACCCAGGCGCCGGTCGAACGCTACGGCGCCATCGATGCGGGGTTCCGCGACCCGTCCGGCAATGGCTGGAAGATGATCGAAGCGCGCTCCGAAGCGAGGCGCCGTCAATGAGCCGCGGTGGCTGGGCGCGGCCCGTACATCGCTGGACCTCGATCGTCTTCACCCTGGCGGTGATCGCCAACTTCGTCGTCCGCGGGCTGGGGCAGGGCGAGCCTGCAGCGTGGATCACCTATTCGCCGTTGCCGCCACTGTTCCTGCAGCTGTTCACCGGCCTGTACCTGTTCGTGCTGCATTACGCCGGGAAACGCCGCGGCGCCGCACTGGGCGCTGCGGGCTGAGGCCGCCTCAGGCGGCTGCGTCGGCGGCGTAGGCCGCCAGCACTGCCGGCAGCTGCTCCATGCGCTGGAAGATCACCTTCGCGCCCGCAGCGCGCAGGGCCTCCGGCGTGCTGTGGTGCGGGCCGCCCTCGCTGAAACCAAACACGGTCGCACCTGCCGCGACGCCGGCGGTGGCGCCGGTCACGGTGTCTTCGATCACCGCGCAGCGCTTCGGGTCCACGCCCAGCGCTGCGGCGGCGGCCAGATAGACATCCGGGTGAGGCTTGGTGTTCGGCATGTCCTGGCCACTGAACACATGGACACCGAAGGCATCAAGGATGCCGACCTTGCCCAGCTGCAGTTTCACCTTGAACAGATCGGCACCGGAGGCGCAGGCAATCCGCCCGCCGGTGGCCGCGGCAATCGCACGCACGGCCTCGGGCGCCCCCTGGATCGCCTCTAGGTCCTGCTCCAGCGCACGGTTGCGCTGCTGGCGGAATTCCTCCAGCCATTGCTCGGTGAACGGCTTGCCGGTGCGCTCTGCGATCAGCCCGGCCAGATGAGCCACGGATTGGCCGAGGAAGACCTCGCCCGCCTGCGCAGGGGTCAGCGGCCAGCCGCGTGCGGTCAGCATTTCCGAGAGCACACGGGCCACCAGCGGCTCGGAATCGACCAGTACGCCGTCGCAGTCGAACAGCACGGCATCGAAGGGGAAACGGGACATCTACTACTCCGGGAACAGCCAAAGGGGCGACGTGCCCGCCATTTTCCCATAGCGGGTCGGGCGGGGCACGCGGGCCACAGGAACGCTAGACTGCCAGGTCAGCCCGCCCAGCGCCTGCACGGGAATACGCCTTGAACCGATTGCGATCATTCTTCAGTGCGTACCCCATCCATTTCGCGATGGCCGCCAAGCTTTATGTGCTCTGCCTGTATCTGCCCGTAGCCCTCCGCCTGGTCGAATTCGGGCGCCGTCTGGGCCCGCCCGAGGCCTCACGTGAAATCGGCTACGCGCTGGCGGAGCTCGGTTTCCACCTGAGTCTGTCTGCCGGAGCGGCGGTACTGGTGTCGATGCTGCTGTTCGGGCGTCGCGGCGCGCTGCGGATCCGGCATCCGGTGATCGCTTCGGTCGCCTTTTTCGGGTTGCTGATCGTGCTTGATCGCGCCATGCGCATTCCACTGGCGCAGGCGCAGTTTCCCGTCTACAGCGTCGCCGCCATCAGTCTGGGCATGCTTGCGCATGCACTGCTCCTCACGCTGCTGGCCTTGGTGCCGGCGCTGCTGATGCAGCGGCGCATCCCTGCCGAGGGCGGGCACCATCACCTCATCAGTGCCAGCATCGCCGGCGCGGTGACGCTGGTGGCCGGCAGCTGCCTGCTTCCCATCCTGGTGGCGCAGCTGCCGGTGGGATTCTCGCCCGGCGAGTTCATCATGCCCGTTGCCGACGGCGCCGCGCAGCTGCAGATTACGAGCCTGATCCTGCTGGTGGCCTGCGCGCTGGCCACGTTTGCCGGCCTATGGGCCGGCGCGCCGTCGCCGGAACCCGCATCGACGGCGCGCACGATGGTGGTGTCGCTGATCCTGCTTGCCACGGCGCTGCTGATCATCCTGGCCAGCATGGCTTATCTTCTGCGAGCGCTGTCCGCTGGGGCGCCGACGACAGGTCGCGGGCTTGTCGTTGCCACCGTCGTCGGCGCCGCAGTGCAGTTCCTGCTGGCCAGAGTGCTGGCGTCACGATGGCTGCGCGCACAGGCATCGTGACGTTCCTCTGCCCCCCGATCAGCCCAGGTCACACCCGGCCGGCTGCGGCCAGGTGGTGGCCGGCAGCATGTTTTTCAGCGAGGCCGGCGCGTTGATCGCCACGTAGCTGGCGCCCAGCAGTTCCTCCAGATCCGCAATCGTCACCAGGTAGTTGTCCAGGCTGCCCAGGTTGGCCTCGTTGGGGATGATCCAGCTGATCGCCTTGGCGGTTCCGGTGTTCGGGTCGCGGGTGATGATCGTCTTCCAGAAGAACTCCGGCGTCGGAATGCCATGGCTGGCCAGGAAATAATCGTTGGCGGCATCGCCGTAGACCACGCCACCGTAGACGTCCACCGGCGCGATGTCGCGGTAGCACTCGGCCACGTTCTCGGCCTTCACCCAGATGCCCTGGTTGAAGCTGGACACCTGCGGCACGATGTTGGTCATGTAGTTGGCGCGACGGATGTAGGTCGCGTCGTAATCCATGTGGTTGGACGTGACCAGATGGCCACGGTCATAGCCGGATTTGATGCTGGCGTAGGACGCGGTGCTGGTCTGGCCCAGGCAACCGGCCGGCAGGTCCGGGTCCTTGTAGAAGCTGGACGGCCGTGCGGCCGAACCGGTATCGGCGGTGAGCGTGTACTCGTAGCGGGTGGCACTGTGGATGCCGCAGTCGTAGGTGAGCACGAAGCCGCCCTTGTTGAGGGTGACTACCTGGGCCTGGGCTGCGCCGGCAAAGGCGCTGAGGACGAAGGCAAAGACGAAGCTTGCAAGGCGCATTGCGATTCTCCAGCAAAGAGTTCAGGACGCAGCTGCCCGCCACGACCAGGCCGGGCCTGTGTCATGTGAAGGCGTTGCGGATACGGGTGATGCGGAGTGCAGTAGAGCGAGGCCGCGATGAGGAGGCCCGGAGGGCCGCGCGGTGTCGCAAGCGTCACAAGCTGTCGTCTTTTGGTCAACGACGAGAACGCGAAGCTGTGACCGGGTGCAAGCACTGGTGATGTGTCAGATCACGCGGTCCGTGGCTGACATGCGTACGTGCTAAGCACCCTGCAGGTGTGAAGTGCATGCTGGACCGCGCATCCTCCGCGGCCCGGTTCCGCACCGATTGGCTCTACAAGGAAGCCTCTTGCCCAGCATCCGGCGCCAGGCAGGCGGCCCTGCTTTGCTCGCTCGAGTCCGCAATGACCGCCTCGCTGAAACCACTTCGGCTCAAGTACAGGCGATTCCACCGATCCAGGGCATCGCCGTCACGCGCCCAACAGGCGTAGCGTGTAATGGTCTCCAGATTGTCGATGGTCGGGTAGCGCTGTGCGATTTCGTCCAGCCCCTGGCGCATCAGCGGCCAATCGGGTGTCGCCGCGCGGAAGTGATCGGCCGAATACGCGGTGGCTGACCAGTACAGCCGTGCGTAGCGCATGGCCCGCTTTTTCTTCGCGATACTGGCCATCGAGCGCCGTGCGAAGGCTTCCATCTTCTGTGCGCTGCCGCCCCAGGCCGGCGTGAAGTGCTGCAGGGCAATGAAGTGCAGCGGCTCGTAGTCGGGGAAGGCCTTCGCTGCACGGTCGACGAGCCTCAGTAGTTCTTCGTCATCCGCGCCCTCGCGCAGCGCGATCAGCACGCTCATCTCGTGCCAGAACGGGTCGCCGCCGGCAACGCCCTCATGCGATTGCAGGTAGGCCTGCGAAGCCGCGTTGTACTCATGGAACTGAGCCCAGTCTTCGGCATTGACGGTGTTGGCGTAACCATTTCCGCGGTAGCTCCAGGCCAGGTTGAGCGGAATCCGTGCAGTCATCAGGTGGGCTGCCGGCGACTTTGGCGCATGCTGAACCCAGCGCGCCGCCCAGGCCGACCAGCGGTTCCAGGCCTCCACCTCCTGCCGCGCCGTGCCGATTGCACGCGACATGCAGAGGTAGAAACGGCCCAGCCGGGATTCGCCGGCGGCGTTGAGCTCGCCCGTGCGGAGGCGCGCGGCCATCGCGTCCAGTGCCGGAAAGTCGTCGTTGGACATCAACTGCGCGATTTCGCTGCAGTCATCCGTGACGTCGGGGTCCCGGGCCGCCACGGCTGAAGGGGCGAACAGACTGGCCACGCTCAAGAGCGTGCCGACGAAGAGCGTCCTGCGCATCGGGGGGGCATCCTTGCATTGATGGGAGCCTGCGGAGGACCGCAGTGCCGCGAAGCATACCAAGGTGCGCTTTGCGCCATGCTGCGTCGCAAGGTGCCAGCCACCATTCGCACTGGTACGGTCCGACCCGTTGCACCACCACCGACGGGGAGAGACGACGATGCGCAAGCTTTTGCTGCTGTTGATCCTGCTGACCGGCCTGGCGCCCACTGCCTGGGCCGCCACGGTCAAGACCACCCATCGCAGCATTCCCAGCTGGGATGGCACGCCTCTCGGGGCCTTCGTCATCGAACCGCAGGATGCCGGCAGCGGGCGCTATCCGCTGCTGGTCATGCCCAGCAGCTGGGCGGTGCCCAGCGTTGAGTACGTGGGCGTGGCACAGTCGCTGGCGCAGCGCGGCTATGTGGTCATCAGCTACAGCTCGCGCGGCTTCTGGGAGTCGGGTGGCAGCATCGACATCGCCGGGCCCGCCACGGTCGAGGATGTCAGCGCGCTGATCGACTGGGCGCTGGACAACACCCGTGCCGATCCGGCCAGGATCGGGGTCTCGGGCATCTCCTATGGCGCCGGCACCAGCCTGCTGGCGGCGGCGCGCGACCCCCGCATCAAGGCCGTTGCTGCACTCAGTGGCTGGGCCGACCTGCAGGCGTCGCTGTACAGCCATGACACACCTAGCGCCCAGGGCATCGCCCTGCTGGTGGCGGCGGGTCTGGCCACCGGCCGCCCCGGCGCGGAGCTGGCCACCATCAACCGCAATGTGCTGGTCGGCAATTACCAGGGGGCGGTGGACTCGCTGCTGCCGGTGGCCGCACAGCGCAGCCCGGCCAGCAGCCTTGAAGAGATCAACGCCAACCAGCCGGCAGTATTCCTCGCCAATGCCTTCAATGACAGCCTGTTCCCGCCGGGGCAGCTGGTCGATTTCTTCAACCGCCTGAAGGGGCCCAAGCAGCTGCAGTTGCGCCACGGCGACCATGCCCTCAACGAGGCCTTCGGTGCGTTCGGCATTCCCAATGAGGTCTATGCCGCCGTGGGCGACTGGTTCGACCACTACCTGAAGGGCGTGGACAATGGCATCGATCGCCAGGCAGCGGTGCAGCTGAAGTCGCAGAAGGGCAGCTGGAGCCGCTATCCGGACTGGCAGGCCACCAATGCGGGCGCCGTCAGCTACGGCCTGACCGCACCCTCCGGTTTGTTGCTTCCCACCGGCGGCCTGGCGGAGAACGGTGGCGCTACCGGCTGGAGCTACCGCATCGGCAGCGGGCTGCTGACGGCTGCCAGTTCCGGCGTGGTGATGGCCTCCGGTGCACTGCAGATGATCAACCTGCCGCCCGGCGCCTATGTACCGTTCGTCGGCCGCAACGCCGCCGGCGTCTGGCAGGGCCCGATCTACTGGAGCGCACGTCGCCTGGATGGCGCACCGGAAGTGCGGGTGACGGTGACGCCCAGCCGCGCCAATACCACGCTGTATGCCTACCTGTATGCCGAAGACGCGCTGGGCAACGGCCAGCTGGTCAGCCACAAGCCCTACACCCTGCGCGGGGCCGCGCCCGGCCAGCCGAAAACAATCGATCTCCGCCTGGAAGCCAGCAGCTGGAACCTCCCGGCCGGCAGCCGCCTGACCCTGGTGGTCGATACCGTGGACCTGCGCTATGCAGGCATCAGCCAGCTGGGCGGTGCGGTGACCTTCAGCTCACCGGCCAACGCGCCTTCGGTGCTGAAGGTGCCCCTGCATTGACGTGGCGCCGCGCCCGTTGCGGCGGGCGCGGCACGACAGACCTGAAAGTTGCCAGACTGGAGCGCAATCCAGTCGAGAGGTGAATCGATGGCGCTCGCATCGTTGCTGGTCGGCGCGGTACTGGCAGCAGGCACCCAAGGCTCTGCCACAGATTGGCCGAGCACGCTGTTGATGGATCTGGAGGCTGCTGACGCGGCCCTGCGCGACAGCCATCCCGGGATGGTTGACCCGCACAATCCCGGCTTCGTCGCCCAGATGGACGGCGCCCTGTCACTTGCACGGTCGCGCGCGCGCCAAGTCGACAGTTTCGCCGGCTACTGGTGGGCGATGAAGGGCTATGCGGCCACGTTCAACGATGGCCACGTGAGTCTCAATCCATTGGCGGGCGCCCCCATGCTGCCGGCCCGATGGTCCGGGTTCCTGACGGGCTTCGAAGGTGACGCGCAGGTGGTGATGGTCGTGGATGGACGCCCCGGTCGGCCGCCCATGGGCGCGCGATTGCTGTCCTGTGATGGCGTCGATGCACAGGCACTGGCTGAGTGGCGCGTGGGCGACTTCAACGGGCGCTGGAACCTGCAGGCGAGCCGTATCCACGCTGGCGGCGAGGTGCTGCTTGAACAGGGCAACCCGTTCGTGCCGACGTTGCACAGCTGCGTTTTCTGGGTGGATGGGCGCCAGAGCGCCTACACGCTGCAATGGCTTCCGATTGATACGGCAACACGCGAAGCGCGACTGGCCGATACCCGTCGCAGCTTCCGCCCAGCCAATGGCTGGCACACATTGGCCGGTGGCGGCTACTGGATCACCACCAGCAGCTTCAATGCCGATCCAGCCACGCGCAATGCCCAGCAGCTGACCGAGCTTTTGCAGCAACTCACCCCGGTGGCCGACGCACTGAAGCAGGCACCGCGGGTGGTGCTGGACGTGCGCGGCAATACCGGAGGTGCGTCGCACTGGAGCATCGCGCTGGCCCGTTTGATCTGGGGGCCTGCAGCGGTGGATGCATTGCGTGACGAGAGTTGGGCGGAATGACGGACGTCGGAGGCCAACGTCGCGCAGCTGCGCGGCTTCCTGCAGAAGCTGAAGGCAGCACACGACGCGTCGCCCGAACTGCTGCACATGCTGGAAACGGTCACCGCAGGGATGGCCCGTGCCGGTGCGAACGGTGAGGCGCTGTGGCGCGAACCGGCGGACGCGCCGGTTGGGCCGATGCGTCCGCCCGCTGCAGCCGTTCCGGATCGCAGCGGCAGGGTGGTGATCGTGGCGGACGCCTCCTGCGGCTCAGCCTGCCTGGATGCACTGGATCTATGGAAGCGGCTGGGCGCTCTGCAGGTGGGGGTCGAGACGTCCGCCGACAGTGTCTACATGGATATCAGGCCTCAGCCATTGCCCAGTGGGCTGAGCCGGATTTCGGTGCCCATGAAGGTCTACCGCGGTCGCGGGCGCGGTTCGAACGAGCCCTACGTGCCGGATCGCCGCTACGCGGGGGACATGCGGGACACGCAGGCGCTGGAGGCATGGATCCTGGAGGGCAGGGACTGATCGGACCTGATCGGAACCCGCCGCCCGCGCTGCGCTGATGGAGGATCATTCCCCCTGTGGCAACAGCACCCGGATCATCTCGTGCTGCCTGGACAGATTCGCCCGTTGCACGAAACCCTGGACGATCGAGGCTGCCACCTTGCGCTGGTTGTCCATGTCCAGCAACGGTGCGATGGCCTGCCCGGAACCGTCGGGGCTGTCCCGGAACGGGCAACCGACCGGGCCAGCCGTGGTGAATGTCAGGATCGCCTTGGCCACGCGCGCCGACGGCGAACGCGGCGCATCGAAGATCACCAGCGTTCGCTCGTAACTGATACCCGTCGCACGTACGGTCGAGTGCAGGGAATCCTCGATGGTCATGTGCGCGCCGAGATCCTCGGCAAGCGCATTCAAGCAGTTGGCCGCCGTCGCCCTGCGCAGCGTTGCAGGGTCGGTGCGGATGATCATCGCGCAGTCGACGTCGGAGATCGGTACCTGGGTGACATCCAGGTAGGGGTTCTGTGCCAGCGTCCCGATCAACGCCAGATCGTCGCTGTAGCCACAGGATGCGGCAGATGTCTGCAGGCGTTGCAGCAGCGTTGCGACCCGCTGCGCGACCCACTGCCGCCCCTGCCGCAGGCGATGCGTGTGGGTGGCCGACAGGGCGCCGTGATCGAATCCCGAAGATGACGCCTGCATGCGCATTTTGACCTCACGCATGCAGGCATCGACCTGCTGCATGCAGTCCCTGTCATCGGCGAACACCGGCGCCGCCGAGATGCCATCGATCACCCTGCCGAACGTCGCCAGGTCGCCCTGCTGGTCGCGGTACCAGTCGTGGATGCGCTGCACATTGCGGCGACGCTTCTCCAGCTTGTCCGCACCCGGCCAGCCGGGATAGGCGGCGATCTCGCACAGCATGGTCAGGCCTTCCCACAGGTGGTACTCCATGCTGGGCAGGGGCAGCCGCCAGCGCTCTTCCGCGCCGGCATCCTCGGCAATCACCAGATGGTTGCGGATGATGTCCGACCACACTGTCACGGCCTCCACGGTATCGCGGCGCGGCGTGGTCACATCGATCAGTTCCATCAGGATCGGCCGCGGCGTCACCGGGTCGTCGCCGGCAGGCGCCTTCGGATCCTTCACCCATCGCGCGTGCCAGGTGTAGCCCATGCGGTACAGCACGAACGGCTTGATGCCGTCGTTGAGGATGATGCCGGGTGGCGGCGGAGGGGCAGGTGGCGGCTGCACGGGCAGTGGCGGCTGCGGCGGGGGCAGCACGGACGGGCTTGTCACCGGCGCGGGCGTGCCGATGCCCTTCAATGGCTCGCTGGTGAACAGATGCAGGCCCGCGCGGTCACGCTGGTAGACCTTCCGGAACGTCTGCGGAGTGTCACAGATCACCAGGCACTGCTGGCCGGGCGGCACATGGATGTCCACCGGTGCAAGATCCACCACTTGGCCGGCCAGCGGATTCTGGTTGGGTGGGAAGACGCTGATCTCCAATGCGATATTGAGGCCGGCGCCGAGCATCACCTCGATCACGATGTCCTCCACGCCGCCGTGCAGGGCGTCCTGGGCCGGGATCGGAATCCAGGGATTGATCACCACCTGCGTATCCCAGTCGGACCGGCCGAAATCGAACAGCGTCGGTGGCGGCTGGGCCGGGCGTTCAAGCAGTGCGTCCAGTGCGTTGCCGCCCTTGACGTAGAAGAACATCAGCGGCTCGTCAGGCTTCAGGCTGTAGTCGCGCCGTACCTTGCTGGACAGGCTGCGCAGCTGGTCCTTGATGTCCGACAGGGCCTTGACCACGACCGAGCGGACGTCGGGATACGCCTGCGCGTTGTTGATCTGCGCGGTGAGCTGCTTGCTGATGTGGCGCCGGGCCTCGCGCTCGGGCGTGCTCTCTTTCATGGAGGGGCCTCGCTGGGGTTGCAGGGGATCACACGGGTTCGCGCTGGAGGCTCAGGCGGGTGACAGCAGAGCGGCGATCTCCCGGTACCAGTCGATCTCCTGGCTACCGGGCCTGGCGCTGGCCAGGGCCTCGTCAACCTCCAGTGTTCCTTCGCCCGGAACCTCCACACGTGCCCCGAGGACATTGCGCAGATTGGCCACCGGCACCCGTCCGATGCTCGCCACCTCCCAGTCGGTCACCAGGCAGGACTGGGGGCGCACAGGGCTGCTGGCACTGGCCTGGACGTTGTTCTCGGCCTCCTGCGCCATCCGCAGGAGCTCCTCGGCCGTGGTGCGGAAGCGAACCAGGGAGAAGCTGCCTCCCCCATCCGGAAACAGCCGGGCACGCAGATCGCATGCGGCGCGTCCCTGCCCAAGCCAGATGCCAAGCTCCTCCTCGAACTCGCGGCGCGCGGCGCGCTCCTTGCGTTCGTTGTTCAGGCGGCCGCCGCCGGGCAGGGCCCATTGCCCCGCCTGGTTCACCAGCGCCGGGGGCAGGCCATCCGACCACGCTCCGACTTCCGCCACCAGGCGTTGTGCCAGTATCAACGCAGCGGCCCAGTTCGGCGCACCCCGGGTGGGCGGCGGCAACGCGATGGAGAGCTCCCGCAAGGTCGTACGCGCAGCGCTGAACGGGGGAGGGGTTCTTGCGTCCTCGCGGAACAGGCTCTGCAGAGCGGCCAGCGTCTCCATGGCGATGTCATCGGTTTGCGGATGCGCGCGTTCGGCGCTTTCAAGCGCCCGGTCCAGTGCGTCCATGGTGCGGGGCAGCGTGCGTTCGCCGCGGTAGGCGACTGACCCAGCGGCGCGCCAGGCGCCGGAAAGCAGCTTCTTCACCAGATCCCAGTCCTGCTCTGTGCCACCACCGGACGCGTTGCGGATGGCCAGCACAGCGGCCATCGCCTCGGCAGAAAGTACGACAACGGAATTGCTGCCCCACCAGCTGTTGAGCACCCGTTTGCGGACGACCAGATAGTGGGCTCCATCCCAGACTGCGACGTAGACCTGGTTCATGGTGCACCCCTCCGTTCAACCTGCGTGGAGGGGGCCGGGCGCATTGCCGGTGTGCCAGCGGTAGTCCGGGAAAGGCGTGCCATGTCTCGCTCCTGTGGGCTCGAAAAGTGGGGGTTTGGCGGCGTTGCCATCGGGGCGCAGGCCGTGCGTCGCCGCGAATCCACTGTAGGAGCGAGGGGCGAGGGAGGATCGGCGCCAGCCACGATGTATGCGGCGGAACCGACGGAACAGGAGCGCGGGTGCATTGATTTCCCCGCATTGGCGCAGAGCCCGTGGCCGCCCAGGGATCAGCGACTGCCGGCGCCTGCCTCCGGGGCGTGCAGCACGCGCAGCTTCTTCTTGTTGATCTTGCCGACGCTGATCACCTGGCTGTTCCTGAAGCACTACCTGCGTTGAGTGGCAGCCGCTGCAGCGTCAAGCCTGGCGGTCGAGACACCATGCTAGCCTTCCCCTTGGCAGAGGAGTGCCTGACAGGGGGAAGGCATGGACACACGACGCCGCGTTTGCAGCGTATTGACTGCATCCGGCATGCTCGCACTGGCACTGTCCGCCAATGCGCTCGCGCATCCGGGCGGGCTCGACAAGCAGGGGTGCCACACCAACCGGAAAACGGGTGAGTATCACTGTCATCGAGGCGCTCCAGCGGCACCTCGATACGTCGACACTCCGCGCAGCAGTTTCGCCCCCGCGCCCGCGCGCAGTTCCCGGGTGTTTGCCAACTGCGCGGAGGCCCGCGCCGCCGGGGCTGCGCCGGTACGGCGTGGTGATCCGGGCTATGGCCCGCACCTCGATCGTGACAATGATGGCGTGGGCTGCGAACCCTATCGCGGCCGCAGGTAGGGCATGGCCCGCCTGGCTTCAACTCCCGTTTCCCCGCATTCGTCGGCCATCGCCGGGGATCGGTCGCACGATCTCCCCGTATGGCAGGGCCATGCCCTAGGCTGTTGTGATTGAACTGCTGGGATGCAAGCAACCATGAACCGCTGGATTTTCCTGGCATTGGCCACGCTCCCGTTCACTGCCGGTGCCGTGGTCATCCGTGATGATGTGGACGACACCCGGTATCAGATCGATGCATCGGTGTTCCCGGCACTGGCCGACATGCGGGGCGAGGGGCACGGCGTCCTGATCGCGCCGCGCTGGGTGCTTACCGCCGCGCATGCCGCGCCGATGGAAGGGAGGGGCGCCACCATCACCATCAATGGGAACGGCTACGGCGTCGAGCGTGTCTTCCTGCACCCCGGCTACCGGAGGATGCCCGAGGCGCTGGGCAAGGAAGCGATGGCAACCGGGAGCGCGTCGAAAATCCACGCGTTCCTGGCAGCATCGGATGACATTGCACTGATCAAACTCGCCGCACCGGTGAGCGATGTGCCGCCGGTCGCACTCTACCGTGGCGCCGACGAGGTCACGCAGGTTGCCGCCCTGATAGGGAGAGGCGCCACCGGCAATGGTGCGACTGGCCTGGTGCCCGGCGGGCCGCATCGTACGACGCTGCGGCGGGCCTGCAACGCGATCACAGGCGGCAACACGCGCTATCTCTGGTACCGGTTTGATCCGCCTCCGCAGGGCCTTCCCCTTGAAGGCGTGCTCGGCAACGGCGACAGCGGCGGCCCGCTGGTGATCGAGAAAGATGGGGCCTGGCAGCTGGTGGGCCTCGGTTCCTGGATCACCGCCGTACCCGAGCATGCGCTGGAAGCGGGTTTCTATGGGCAGGTGGTCTACAACGTGCGTGTGTCCCGCTACATCGACTGGATCGAAAGCATCATCGAGCGTGACGCGTCACTTTAATTCTTGTTCCCGTAGCCCGGCGGTGCGGAGCAGGCGTAGCGGAAGCAAGCGCGCCTTAACGATTCATGGTCTCGAACAAGCGCACGGTGCGGATCTCAGCCGGTGCGACGGGCGCTCGTATCCTTCCCGACATGAGTCCTCCCTTCGATCTTCCAGAGTTCATGACGGTCACCCGGCCCTCCGGCTGGGTACGGAGCGGCGAGCGCTGGGACCTGTGGTGGAACGGGCGCTCGGTGGCCAACATCGTGCCGCATGCCGAACTTGGCTTCCGGGTCTACCTGGATGCACGCAGGATGTCCCAGACCAAGGTGGTGGCCGCCACGAATGTGCGGCAGGCCAAGCGCTACGCCGAGCGCTGGTGTGCTGCGCGGCTCTGCCCACAGCTGCGGCTGCGCGAGGCAGTGGCACGCCTGGTGGACGTAGCGCCGGAAACATGCGCTGCGCCGTTGCCCGCGCTTTCGCGGGAACAACGGCAGCAGGCCCGCCGCCTGGCCGAGGCCGGGGCGGGGGAGGTGGTACGGATCAAGCAGGCACTGGCGCCGCGACAGCCCGCGATGAAGACCCGACCGGAAGTGCAGGGGCGGGGTGGAGCCTGGTCGATACCCGGCCAGGCTCCGTCAAACCGACATTCGAACAACAATTCCTCCCCAGCCAGGGTTATGCCGAGAGTTCTTCGCGAACGATCCTCGCTCCCGCGCTGAGTGCGCGCAGCTTGCCCCTGGCCACGTCGCGCGCCAGTGGCGCCATGCCACAGTTGGTGCTCGGGTAGAGCTTGTCGGCGTCCACGAACTGCAGCGCCCTGCGCAGGGTGTTGGCCACGTCCTCCGGGGTTTCCACCGTGGTGGAGGCCACGTCGATGGCACCGACCATCACCTTCTTGCCGCGCACCAGCTCGATCAGGTCGATCGGCACATGGGAGTTGTGGCATTCCAGCGAGATGATGTCGAGGCTGGAGGTCTGCAGCTTCGGGAACGACTCCTCGTACTGGCGCCATTCCGAACCCAGCGTCTGCTTCCAGTCGGTGTTGGCCTTGATGCCGTAGCCGTAGCAGATGTGCACCGCCGTCTCGCACTTCAGCCCTTCGATCGCACGCTCCAGGGCGGCCACGCCCCAGTCGTTCACCTCGTCGAAGAACACATTGAAGGCCGGCTCATCGAACTGGATGATGTCAACGCCGGCGGCCTCCAGTTCCTTCGCTTCCTCATTGAGGATCTTCGCGAACTCCCAGGCCAGCTTCTCGCGGCTCCTGTAGTGCGCGTCGTACAGCGTGTCGATCATCGTCATCGGGCCCGGCAGCGCCCACTTGATCGGCTGCGTGGTCTGGCGGCGCAGGAACTTCGCATCCTCCACGAACACCGGCTTCGGGCGGCTCACCGCGCCAACCACGGTCGGCACGCTGGCGTCGTAGCGGTTGCGGATGCGCACGGTTTCGCGCTTCTCGAAGTCGACGCCGCTGAGATGCTCGATGAAGGTGGTGACGAAATGCTGCCGGGTCTGCTCGCCGTCGCTGACGATATCAATGCCGGCGTGCTGCTGTTCCTGCAGGGACAGGCGCAGGGCGTCCTGCTTGCCTTCAAGCAGGGCTTCGTCCTGCAGCTTCCAGGGTGACCAGAGTGTTTCGGGCTCTGCCAGCCAGGAGGGTTTGGGCAGGCTGCCTGCGGTGGAGGTGGGGAGCAGCGTCTTCGTCGGCATTGTGTCGTGTGTCCTGGGGCGGTTGGTAAATCGATGGATCAGCGGGCGGCCCACTGCTCAAGCACGGCGCGGTACGGCTTGATGAAGTGCTCTTCGGTGAACCTGCCCTGCTTGACCGCCAGCTGGCTGCGCTCTTCGCGGTCGTAGACGATGCGGGTGGAGGAGTAGTCCTGGTGCTTCAGGCTGGGCTGGTAGACCTTGCCGGCCACGGAATTGGCGTTGTAGATCTCCGGGCGGTAGATCTTCTGGAAGGCTTCCATGGTGCTGATGGTGCCGATCAGTTCCAGGTTCGAGTAATCGCCCAGCAGGTCGCCCTGGAAGTAGAACGCCAGCGGCGCGACGCTGCCCGGTGGCATGAAATAGCGCACCTGCAGGCCCATCTTGTCGAAGTACTGGTCGGTGGGGGAGAACTCACCCTGGCGGTATTCCACGCCCAGGATCGGGTGATGGTTCTCGGTGCGGTGGTAGGTCCTGCTGCTGGAAACACTGATGCAGATCACCGGCCCCTTGCTGAAGTTGGCGCGGTAGGCGTCCGAGCGCAGGAAGTGCTGGAACAGCTTGCCGTGCAGGTCGCCAAAGCCCTCCGGAATGCCGAAGGTGTCCTTGCCCTCGTTGCTGGCCGGCAGCACGACGCTGAAGTCGTAGTCGCGTACGTAGGACGAGAAGTTGTTGCCAACGATGCCCTCGCTACGCACGCCGGTCTGCGTATCGACGATGGTCGGCCGCAGCACTTCGATCAACGGGAACGGATCGCTGCCGTCGGCGCCGTCGATGTGCATCTCCACGGTGATGATGTCCAGCTCGACCGCATAGCGGTCCGCATTCGGGTTGTCCCAATGTGCCAGGTCGTTGAAGCGGTTGTTGATCATGCTGATCGTGTTGCGCAGGTTCTCCCGCCGCGACGCGCCACGGGCCAGGTTGGCGAAGTTGGTGGTGATGCGCGTGCCCTCGGCCGGCTGGTAATCCTCGTTGAAGGGGATGTGCGTGATGCTGAAGGTGAAGGTATCGGTCGTCATGGCGGCGTTCCGGGTTGCGGGGTGACATCCAGATGCAGGTCGGCGGCGTCTGGCATTCAAAGCGTTGCGGTGGCCTCTGCGGTAGCGGGAGGCGCGGCGCGATGGGACAGCGCCAGCAGGGGCATCGCCCGCTGCACGGCCAGTCGCGCACGCTGGATCAGTGCGTCGTTGTGCACGCGGCCCTCGGCGAAATCGCGGTCGGTGGCGTAGACGCCCAGGGGCAGGGTGCGGGCCTGGAAGAAGCTGAAGAGCGGGCGCAGCTGGTGGTCGATCACAAGGGCGTGGCGCTCGCTGCCGCCGGTGGCGGCCAGCAGGATCGGGGTGTCGACCAGCGCATCCTGGTCGATGAAGTCGAAGAAGTGCTTGAACAGGCCGGTGTAGGAGCCGCGGTAGACCGGCGTGGCCACCACCAGGACGTCGGCCTGTTCAACCGCAACCAGCTGCCGCTCCACGGCCTCGGGCAGCTGCGAGCGCCACAGCGCACCGGCCAGCTGCGGTGCCAGCTCACCGAGTTCGATCAGCTGCTGTTCGCTGTGGATGTCCTCGCCGATCAGGTCCAGCAGATGCTCGGCCAGGGCGGCGGCCCGGGAGGGGCGTTGCAGTCCGCCGGAAACGGCGACGATACGGAGGGGGCGGGTCATCTGTTCGCTATCAGCGGGGGAGGGGAGCGCCTTCGGGCATCTGCAGGTGCGCAGCCCTGCAGGCCGGCTGGGTCAGCAGGCTGGCAGGCAACCGAAGGCATGACCCGATCCTAGCCATGCCCTTCCATGACGTAAAATGGTATTACTTCACCAATCCATGAATGAGATTCATCGTCATGTTGGAACGGATCCACCTCAGCATCGTGCAGCAGGTCGAACAGCAGGGCTCGCTCACCGCGGCCGCCGGCGTGCTCAACCTGACCCAGTCGGCGCTCAGCCACAGCATGAAAAAGCTGGAGCAGCAGCTGGGCACCGATGTCTGGCTGCGCGAGGGCCGCAGCCTGCGCCTGACCCAGGCCGGGCAGTACCTGCTGGCGGTCGCCAACCGGGTACTGCCGCAGCTGGACCTGGCCGAGGAGCGGTTGGGCCAGTTCGCGCAGGGCGAGCGCGGCGCGCTGCGCATCGGCATGGAATGCCATCCGTGCTACCAGTGGCTGCTGAAGATCGTCTCTCCCTACCTGGCGGCGTGGCCGGACGTGGATGTGGACGTCAAGCAGAAGTTCCAGTTCGGTGGCATCGGCGCATTGTTCGGTTACGAGATCGACCTGCTGGTCACGCCCGATCCACTGCTGAAGCCGGGCCTGAAGTTCATCCCCGTGTTCGATTACGAGCAGGTGCTGGTGGTCGCCAGCAACCACGCCCTGGCCAAGGTGGACCACGTAAAGCCGCGCCAGCTCGGCCAGGAAGTGCTGATCAGCTACCCGGTGCCGTTCGAGCGCCTGGACATCTACAACCAGTTCCTGCTGCCGGCCGGCATCACCCCGCGGCGCCACAAGGCCATCGAAACCACCGACATCATGATGCAGATGGTGGCCAGCGGCCGCGGCGTGGCTGCCATGCCGCGCTGGCTGGTGGAGGAGTACGCCACGCGCATGGACGTGGTGCCCGTACGGCTGGGCGCCAAGGGCATCCCCAAGCAGATCTACCTGGGTGCGCGCGAGGCCGATACCGGTATCGACTACCTGCAGGCCTTCATCGAACTGGCCCGCAACAGCTCGCCGCTTGCCGGCAATGCACGCGAGGCGCGCTGATGCCGGCCGGTACCTCAGCGCACGCGGAAGCCTTCATCAACGCCTTTTCACTGGAAGTCAGCGCGAAGGCCATGCCTGCGCTGCGCGCCGAGGCGGATCGGATCCCGCGCGGTACGGTCATCTCCATTCCCTGGCTGGCCAGCGAGGATGACGACGCCCGCCTGGCCGCCGTGCGCACCGTGCGCGCGCTCGGATTCGAGCCGATGCCGCATCTCTCTGCCCGCCGCATCCGGTCAGCCGCATCGCTTGCGCGCTTCCTGGAGCGTGCGGCCGGCGACGCCGGGGTCGCGCGTTGCCTGCTGATCGCGGGCGACCTGGCCACGCCCGCCGGACCGTTTGCCGACAGTGCTTCGATCATCCAGACCGGTCTTCTGGAGCACTCCGGGATCAAGGTCGTTGGTATCGGCGGACACCCGGAAGGGCATCCGGTAATGAGCAGTGACGAACGCTGGCAGGCGCTTGAGCGTAAATGCCAGAGCATCGAAGCGCGCGGCATGGCCCCCTTGATCGTCACCCAGTTCGCCTTCGATGCCGATGCCGTGCTGGCCTGGCTGGATGCACTGCGCGCGCGTGGCATCAGCGTCCCGGTGCTGGTCGGCGTGCCGGGCCCGGCCAGCGTCTCTCGCCTGCTGCGCTACGCCGCGATGTGCGGCGTGGGCGCCAGTGCATCGATGCTGGCCCGGTATGGCATCTCGATCGGCCGGCTGCTCGGCACGGCAGGGCCGGAGGTGTTCGTCGATTGCCTGGTGAAGGGGCTGACCCGCGCCCATGGCCAGGTCAGCCCGCATTTCTTCCCGTTCGGCGGTATTGCGCCGTCGCTGGAGTGGGTGGCGCAGTACCGGCGGCGCATTTCCATCAGCCAGCGCCGATGATCTGCATCATGGCACGGATCGCGTTGTCCGGGTGCCGGGTTGATCCAGCGAAGGCGCCGGCCTGGAAAGCCTCCCATTGCAGCCACGCATGCCCAGGTCGAGGCGCTCTGCAATGCCCTGCGGGTTGATATCTCCGGCGCGATTGATCAGCACGACGAGCGTTCTTCGATCGGTGGGACGGTGCCGGAGATACCCGGTAAAGCCTGCGGTCCCGCCGCCATGGCCGACTACCTTTCCGCCATCGGAAACTTCCCAGCCGGCCCCCCAGCCCGCCTTGCTACCATTGGCGAGGAGTGTGTCGCACCACATCCGCTTCAGGGCCGACTCGGGCAACAGTCGATGCTGGTCCAGCGCCACAGCAAAGCGCGCCATGTCGTCGATGCTGGCGAGCAGGCCGCCAGCGGCCCATGCCGAGCCCGGAGCAGTGGGTGGCGGTGCGCGCCAGTGGCCATCCTGGAACAGATGCCCCTGGGCAACACGGCGCCGATCGTCGGCACGACGCGGTCCCGCATCGCGCATGCCCAGCGGCGACAGTATCTCCTCCTGCAGAACCCCCCAGTAGTCCATGCCGGTTGCATGCTCGATGGCCAGGCCGAGCAGGATGTAGTTCGTATTGGAATAGGCGTGCCGCGCACCGGGCGCAAACGCCAGCGGCCGCTCGGCCACCTCTGCGAGCAATTCACGGGGGGCTGGATTCGTCGGCATCAACCGCAGGAAGTTGTCTTCATTCAGATAGTTGGGAATGCCTGAGGTATGGCTCAGCAGCTGCAGCAGCGAAGTGGATGCCCATACGGAAGGCAACCCTTCCACGTACTCGCCGATGGGCGCGGTGACGTCGAGCAGATGCCGCTGCTGGAGCCGGAATATCAGCAGGGCCGTGAACAGCTTGGTGATCGACCCCAGTTCGAACACGGTATGGCGATCAATCGGTGCAGGCCGGGTGTCATTGAGCCGCCCGGTCGTGGACAGCGCGGCAATGCGCCCGTGATCGACCAGAACGGCCGCCATGCCAGGCTGCCGTTCGGCCTGCAGCAATGCGGTCAGCGAACCGCATCCCGCCAACGTCGCCCGGCTCGCCAGCGCCGATGGTGCTGACAGGCCGCAGCCGGTAGCCAGCAGCGCCGCACACAGGCGGCGTCGAACAGGGTCGTGGTACATGCACGTGGCTCGCAGCGGCGTCGTGGTGATGGTAGCGCGGACCGAGGGCCGGCCCGCTCAGGGTGAACCGGGTGAATTCACCCCGACAGCTGCCGGGGACGCGCAGCATGCCGGCGGGTCATCCGCGATGGCTGACAGCTGTCACTGGCTGCAACCCGGGCGGAAGCGAATAGTGAGCGCCAAGGCGAGGACACCTCGCCACCACTCAGCCACCACTCACCAGGGGGACCGCTCATGAACATGCTCCAGCAACTCGCCTCGCAGACGCCGATCTGGGTCTGGCTGCTCCTGGCCTTCCTGGTCACCCGTGGCATTGCCGCCATGAAGCCGGCCCAGACCTCGCTGCAGAAGCTGGCGATCGTGCCCGGCCTGTTTGCCGTCTGGGGCGCGTGGTCGATCAGCCATCGTTTCGGCGCGTCGCTGATCGCCTGGAGCGAGTGGCTGGCCGGCATCGCCACGGGGGCCGCGCTTGCCTGGCTGCTGTTGAGTCGATTGAAGCTGACGCTGGACCGCAGCACCGGCAAGCTCTGGCGCAGCGCGGACTTCAGCCTGCTGCCGCTGCTGCTGGTCACCTTCCTGGTGAAGTACGGCTTCGAGGTCGCATTTGCGGTGTCGCCGACGCTGACCGCCAGTGCCGGCTTCAGCGCCGCCTACCTGCTGCTGACCGGCGGGTTCACTGGCGTCTTCGTGGGCAAGTACTGTCGCTACCTGGCCTCGCTGCGGATGGATGCGGCGGGGAAGGGACTGGAAACCGCAGGTTGATTGACCTGGTAGTGCCGGTCGCTGGAGGCTCCGCAGGTCATCGGCAATCGAGTTTGGCGTTACCATCGGAGCGGCTGCACCTCCCGTGAGAGCCCGGGATGGATGGAACCATCTGAGCAGGAATCGATAGTGGAAGCGATATATCCGGTCGGCGTTGCAGGGGGAATGCGGATCATCTGGTTTGCCTGGGTATCAGGTGACCATGATCGGGTGATGTCCAGCAATGGAAGGCCTGTCTGCGATAGCAGCAAGGAAGGGCTGGAGGGTCAGGTTGCCGCGCGCGGCCGAGTCCTGGACTGGGAAGGAGAGTCCGTCATTGACCTCGACTCGCTGATCTCGTCTGTAGATTCAGGGCGGGAGGTCGACCCCGGGGAGGTCGTGGATGCATGGAATTTCATGACGGACCTCTCCAGGGTGATCGACAACGCCCCCAATCAGCTGTTTCATGCCGAGTTGATGGAGACCTATGACATCTTCTTTTCGCAGTGCGAGGTCGCTCAATCGCTTGGTCTGAGATCGATTTCCATTGCAAGGCGCGATCTGGATCGAGCCCTTGTTGTCCTGCGCGACGGAAGGCGAATGGTGCAGGGCATCCAGTTGAACATCGAACGTCCTGCGTCCTCGCCAACCGTCGGGCGCACGCATGAGATCCATTGATCTGTGGACAATGAAACGGAACGCCAGGAAGGCTGGGTTGCGGGTGGTTGGCAACTTTCTGATTGTTTCGTACACGCGCGATGTGATCTCCGGGTTTGCCATGGACCCAGCGCCGTCCTCCATCTATGTATGGACCTTCGCACTTCCGGTCTATGACGGCCTGCCACACCTGCATATGTCTCTCGGCCAGAGGGTCGCTTGCCCGGAAGATCCAAAGGACTTTTTCCGCGGCACGCACGAGGCTCACCTCGCAATGCTCGAAGGGGTGAGAACAGCTGCGGACCTTCTGATGTATGTTGAAGAGGCCGGTTTCGAGGGCGATTACTGCCAATGGGTGAAGTACCTGTCCACCATTCGCCTGGGCGATTTCCCGGCCGCAGACGCTGCACTGAAGAATCTGCTCGCACTGCCGGTGTCCAGCGCGATCCGCGGAAGACTGGACAGGATGCTGGAGGCAATCGGGCGAGGTGGCGAATCAGGCGCGCGGCAGCTTCTGCAGGAATGGTCGATGCAGACGGCCCGATTGATGGGTGGCAGCAGCACATTCGCCTGGAGTCAGGACAGCACAAGCGCGTGAACCGCGCGGTTGCTCACGCCTCCCCACGCCACTGGCTCATCAGCATCTGAAGGAATCGCTCTGCGGTGGGCGAGAGCAGGGCACCCCGTCGGCGGACGATGCCGATCGTGCGCGACACCACCGGGTTGCCGATCGCGCGCGTCACCAGGGTGGGGTGATCCCCGTCCGGCGTGGCCATCTTCGGTAGCACCGACACGCCGATGCCGGCCTCGACCATGCCCAGTGACGTCGACAGGTGCGTCACCTCGTAGTGCCAGCTCAACTTGAGGTTCTCGCGCGCCAGCGCGCCGTCCAGCAGCGTGCGGTTACCGCTGGTGCGATGCACGGTGATCAGCTGGTGCTCGGCCAGATCAGCCCATTCCACTTTGCGCTTGCGGGCCAGCGGATGATCGCGCCGGCAGGCGAGGACGAAGGGATCCTCGGCCAGCACGTCGAAGTCGAGATTCGGATCGTTGGCGCCCATGAAGTTGATGCCGAACTCGACTTCACCACGTTCCACTGCCTGCAGACCCTCCGTGGCCGGGATATCCAGAATGCGGAAGCGCACGTTCGGGTGTGCTTCGTGGAAACGCGCCATCACGCTGGGCAGGAAGTAGAACGCCGCCGTCGGCAGGCACGCGATGGTCACGGTGGCGCCGCGGGTGTCTTCGCGGCCGCGCAGCGAGAACAGCGAGCCATCGAATTCCTCCAGCATGCGGCGCACCAGTGGCAGCAGGTTCTCGCCGACAGCGGTGGTACTGACGCTGCGCGTGGTGCGCTCCAGCAGCGGCGAACCCACGGCCTGCTCCAGCTTCTGTATCCGTCGGCTGAGCGCCGGCTGGGAGACGTGCAGGATTTCAGCGGCGCGATGGAAGCTGCGTGTCTCCGATACCAGCAGGAACGCGCGTAGATCCAGGATTTCGCAATTGATGCTCATTGGGTATCAATCATCCAAAAATCAGCAATTCACAGATCAATTAGGGTCATGCCAGTATCGAATCACAGAGGGGTCATTCATCCCCTATACGCATCAATCTAGCACACGTATGTCCAACGATCTGCTCAGCATTCCCTGCGTGCTCATGCGCGGCGGCACCTCCAAGGGCCCGTTCTTCCTGGCCAGCGACCTGCCGGCGGACACCGCCGAACGGGATCGCCTGCTGCTGGAAGTGATGGGCTCGGGCCATCCGTTGCAGATCGACGGCATCGGCGGTGGCAACGCACTGACCAGCAAGGTGGCGATCATCGACTGCTCGAGCCGGGCGGACGCCGACGTGGACTACCTGTTCGCCCAGGTCCGGGTGGAGCAGCAGGTGGTGGATACCTCGCCCAACTGCGGCAACATGCTGGCGGCCGTGGGCCCGTATGCCATCGAGCGTGGGCTGGTGCAGGCGCAGGATCCGCAGACCGAGGTGCGCATCCACAACGTCAACACCGGCAAGCTGATCATCGCCACGGTGGAAACGCCGGGCGGCACTGTGGCCTACCGCGGTGATACGCGCATTGCCGGCGCGCCGGGCGCAGCCGCGCCGGTCAGGCTGTCCTTCCTTGATGCGGCAGGCGCCCGCACCGGCAAGCTGCTGCCCAGCGGGCATGCGCAGGAAACCATCAATGGCGTGCCGGCCAGCCTGGTGGACTGCGCCATGCCGATGATGCTGGTGCGTGCCGAAGACCTGGGCGTGCGCGGTGATGCCTCGCCCGCCGAACTGAACGCGGACGCGGCGTTCATGCGCCGGCTGGAAGCGCTGCGCATCGAGGCGGGCGCCCGCATGGGCATCGCCGACGCCGGCAACAAGGTCATTCCCAAGCCGGTGCTGCTGTCGGCGCCGCAACAGGGCGGCGATCTGCAGGTGCGCTATTTCATGCCGCACCAATGCCACACCGCACTGGCCATTACCGGTGCGGTCGGCCTGGCCACCGCCGCCGTCACGCCGGGCACGCTGGCCCACACTTTGGTCGGATGCCGGTCCGTTCCCGGCAGCATTACCCTCGAACATCCGAGTGGGGCCCTGGAGGTGGGCCTCAGTCGCAGCTCGGGCGATTCGCCGGTGATTGCCAGCGTGGTCCGCACCGCACGCCGCTTGTTCGAGGGGCGCGTGTACGCGACTTCGCCCGCGCCCGCCACGGCCAGTGCCACCCAAGCCCGCCAATGGACGTCAGCGGCATGATCTGAACCCGGACGGGCCTGCGTAGACGCGCATGCCCGCCATTACAACGTAGATGCTTCACTCCTGGGAGGGATGATGTACAAGCAGTTCTTCTTGGCCGCGCTGTGCGCGGCCGGTCTGGCCGCGGCCGGATGCAGCAACAGCGGGCGCAGCGAAGGCGCATCCGCCGGCGGTGGCGACAATGCCCCGGTACGCATCAGCGTCGGCTCCTACAACCTCAACAACCTGCCGTTCTTCATCGCCGACGCCAAGGGGTACTTCAAGGACGTCGGCCTGCAGGTGAAGACCGAGAACTTCGCCCAGGGCGGCTCCAAGGTATTGCAGGCGCTGGTGGCCAATTCCACCGACGTGGCCGTCGGCTTCTACGACCACACCATCCAGATGCAGGCCAAGGGCAAGGACGTGGTGGCCTTCGTACTGCTCTCGCGCAACTCCGGCCTGGTGATGGCCGGCCGCGAGGATGCCACCTTCGATCCGGCGCGCCCGGAGACCATCAAGGGCCAGAAGGTCGGGATCACCGCGCCGGGCTCCTCGTCCGACTTCTTCGTCCGTCACTTCCTCGCCCAGCACGATATTCCGGCCGACAGCATCTCGTTGATCGGCGTCGGCTCGGGCGCCGCAGCGGTGGCCGCGCTCGAGCAGGGCAAGATCGACCTGCTCGTCAACTATGATCCTGCCGCCACCCTGATCACCGAGCGCAAGGTCGGCAGGATCATCCTCGACGCGCGCAGCGACGACGGCGCCCGCCAGGTCTATGGCGGCCTGTACCCGACCTCGGTGATGTACGCCAACCAGAGCTTCCTGGACACGCGACCCGAAGCGGCCGAGAAGATCGCCCGCGCCGAGCAGATGGCCTTGAAGTTCATCGCCGACAACAGTGCTGAAGACATCGTGGCCGCGCTGCCGGACAGCTACGTCTCCGGTGACCGCGCCACCTATGCCCGCGCGGTGGAGAACGCGCGCGCGATCTTCACCCGGGACGGTCACTTCACGCCTGCCGATCTGGAAACACCGCTGAAGGTGCTGCGTGAGTTCAACACGGATGTCGCCAAGGCCGATATCGATCTGTCCCGGACCTATACCAATGCCTTCGTCGAGCGTGCCAACGCTGCGGCGCCGGCTGCCCAACCGTAAGCGGAGGTAAACCATGGCCCTCAATGCCACCGTGCGCCAGTTCAATGGCGCGCCGCAGCTGGAGCCTGCACAGACCATGGTCGCCATCAACAAGGTGACCATGTCCTTCGGCGAATTCACCGCCGTACGCGATGTCGACATCCAGGTGGGTGACGGCGAGTTCCTTGCCATCGTCGGACCCACTGGCTGCGGCAAGAGCACCATCCTCAATTCCGTGGCGGGCCTGCTGAAGCCGTCGTCGGGCCAGGTCAGCATCGATGGCCGTGCCGTCAGCGGCGTGCAGGAGTCGGTCGGCTACCTGTTCCAGCAGGACGCGTTGCTGCCGTGGAAGACCGCGTACCAGAATGTTGAACTCGGCCTGCGCTTCCGTGGTGTGCCCGAGGCCGAACGCAAGGCCAAGGCCGACGCGTGGCTGGCCAAGGTCGGCCTGGCCGGCTTCGAGCATCGCTACCCGCACCAGCTGTCCGGTGGCCAGCGCAAGCGTGTGCAGATGGCCCAGGCGTTGATCGTCGAGCCGAAGGTGATCCTGATGGATGAGCCGTTCTCGGCGCTGGACATCCATACCCGCCACCTCATGCAGAACGAGCTGCTGAGGTTGTGGCAGGAAGACCGGCGCTCGGTGATCCTGATCACCCACGATCTGGAAGAAGCGATCGCCCTGGGCGACCGCGTGGTGGTGCTGTCCTCCGGCCCGGCCAGCCGCGTGGTGCGCAGTTTCGATGTGGATCTGGAACGGCCGAGGAACGTGGCCGAAATCAAGCTGGATGACCGTTTCACCGACCTGTACCGCGACATCTGGGCCTGCCTGCGCGGCGAAGTGGAGAAGAGCTATGCACGCCAAGACTGACAAGTTCATCCAGCTCGCGCTGGTGGTCGCCGTGTTCGGTGGCTGGGAAGGCGGCATCGCGCTGGGCGTGATCGACCCGTTCTTCTTCCCATCGCCAACCGCCATCGTGCAGCAGGCCTGGACCTGGCTGTCCGATACGTCGTTCTATCAGCATGTCTACATCACGCTGACCGAAACCGCGCTGGGCTACATCATCGGCACCGGCCTGGGTGTGGCCGGCGGCGTCTGGCTCGGCCTGAGCCGCCGCTCGGCACGCATCCTCGATCCCTTCATCAAGGGCTTCAACGCGATTCCGCGCGTGGTGCTGGCGCCGATTTTCGTGCTGTGGCTGGGCCTGGGGCTGTGGTCGAAGGTGGCGCTGGCGGTCACGCTGGTGTTCTTCACCACGTTCTTCAATGCCATGCAGGGCGTGCGCGAGGTGAATCCGGTGGTGCTTGCCAATGCCCGCATCCTGGGGGCGAGCCGCAGTGACCTGCTGCGCCATGTCTACTTCCCCGCAGCGGCGAGCTGGATCCTGTCTTCGCTGCGTACTTCGGTCGGCTTTGCCGTGGTCGGTGCGATCATCGGCGAATACCTCGGCGCCTCGGCGGGCCTGGGCTACCTGATCGCGCAGGCAGAAGGCAACTTCAACGCTGTGGGTGTGTTCGCCGGCATCATCATCCTGGCCGCCTTCGTGCTGGTCATCGACGCGCTGCTGGACGTGGTCGAGAACAAGCTGATCACCTGGCGTCCCAACGCCCAGGCACAGGCCACCAGCTGACCCGGACGGGCTGAGCCCGCCTGCCGCGCCGCCGGGCCGATCCGGCGGCGCGTGCTTCCTTCCCCGATCTTCCCCCGCACCACCGCAACGGGCCAGCGCCAGGCCAGGGGGCCGGCTGGCCGGAGAGAGCCCATGAACCATTCCAACGTGCTGCCGCTGGCAGCGCTGTCGGTCGCGCTCGGCCTGCTGTTGGCCAGTGGCCATGCCGACGCACAGTCCACGTCGTCGCTGCCCGCGCCGCTGAGCCAGGCCGAGCTGTCACGCCTGGTGCAGCAGCAGGCACTGCAGATCCAGCAACTGGAAGCACGCCTCCGCGCCGTCGAAGGCGGGCAGGGCAGTGAGGGGGCACCGTCAACGCCGCCCGCGCCTGCGCTGGAAACGCGGGTGGCCGCACTGGAAACCAGCCAGTCCAGGCTGCCGAAGGTCTCCTGGGCCAAGGGTGCACCGGAGTTCAGCAGTGCCGACGGCACGACGGTGTTCCGCCCACGTGGCCGCCTGTTCGTCGATGCCTCCAGCACCGACGGTTCGGCGGTCGCCGGCCGCAACGTTTCGGGTACCGAGGTCCGTTCGGTGCGCCTGGGGGCCGAGGGGCGCTACGGCACCCTGGGCTGGGTCGTGGAGGGCGACTTCGCCGACAACGCGGTGGCGTGGAAGTCGGTCTACGCCACGCTGGACCACACGCTGTTCGGCCTGCCGGCCGATCTCACGATCGGCAACCGCTTGAACGATCGCGGTATCGATGGCTCAAGCAGCACCTCCAACACGCCGTTCCAGGAACGCAACGTGGTCGGCACGCTGCTGCTGCCGCAGCGCGGCCTGTTTGGTGTCGGGCTCACCGAGCGGGTGTATGGAAGGGGCTGGCATGCCAGCCTGTCGGTGGCCGGCAACGACCTCAACAACGCCGGCACCGACAACGACAGCCAGACCTGGGCCACCCGCGTCCACTGGAATCCGCTGGACACCGCCGACGCCACGGTGCATCTGGGCGCATGGGCCTTCCACGAGAAGATTCCCGCCGGGGCCAGCGGCGTGGTGCGCAGTTCGGCCATCGCGGGGCATTTCAACGATCTGGTCAGGATCACACCGGGCACGCTGGTGGGCGCCGAGCGCAGCACCGCCTACGGCGCGGAACTGGCCGGCTTCTTCGGCCCGGCGTGGGCAACCGGCGAGTGGGGTACGCGAAGCCTGCGCGGGGCCGATGCCAGCGGGCGCTATGATCGCGACCACGAAGCGTGGGCGATCTCGGCCGGCTGGTTCCTGGCGGGCGCGCTGCCGTCCTACTCGGGCAAGGCCGGCACGTGGGGCAAGGTGAAGGTGGCCGATCCGGTGACGCGCGGCGGCAGCGGTGCGTGGGAGCTGAAGGGCCGCTATGAGGACGTGGACTATGCCGAACTGCCCAGTGGTGGTACCGGTCACGCGTGGACACTGGGCGCGAACTGGTACCTCAACGATTTCAGCCGGGTGATGTTCGAAGCCGTGCGTTGGCAGACCCGCCACCGCAGCGGCAGTGCTGCGGGCAGGGATGAAGGCACCACCTTCAATACCCGTCTGCAGCTGGTCTTCTAGCGCCGGGCCGCCGCCTGCATTCTGGTCACAGCAGCAACAACGCAGCGATGAGTGCAGGCGGCATCACCAGCGCGCCGACGCGCAGGAAGCCGAGCGCGCTGACATGCTCGCCCTCGCGGCGCAGCGCCACCAGCCACAGCATCGTGGCCAGCGAGCCGGTCACCGACAGGTTCGGGCCCAGGTCCACGCCGATCAGCAGTGCGGCACGGGTCTGTGCGGGCAGTTCAGCCATCTGGCCCAGCGAACCGGCGGCCAGGCCGACCGGCAGGTTGTTGGCTACGTTGCTCAGCAGTGCAGCGGCGCCACCGGCCAGCCAGCTGGCCTGGTGGGGAGAAGCCTGCGCCATGGCCTGCAGCGCGCTTGCCGCAGTCTGGATGACGCCGGTCTGCGCCACCGCCTCCACCAGCACGAACAGACCGGCCACCAGCGGCAGCACGCCCCAGGCGACATGCCGCAGCAGCGGCAGCGGGCTATGGCGCTGGCGTATCACCACGACCGCCACGCTCAGCGCGCCGGCGCAGAACGTGGCCAGGCCCAGCGGTCCGTTCAGCGCGGACGTCACCAGCAGTACGCTGCCGGTGAACAGCACGCCCAATGCACTCAGTCGGCCACCCTCGGTCAGCGGGCGATGTTCCGGTGCGGCGACCAGCGGCTGCGCGATTTCGCGCCGGTGTACCCAGCGCAGCACCAGGTAGGTGGCACCGATCGCCGCCGCCGACGGCAGCGCGAACTGCGCCAGCCACTGCAGCAGTGGCGGCATGTGCTGGCCGTACACCACCAGGTTGGCCGGGTTGGAGATGGGCAGCACGAAGCTGGCCGCATTGGCAATGAAGGCGCAGACGAACAGGTAGGGCAGGGGATTGGCGCGCGCCGCCTTGCAGGCCGCGTAGACCGCCGGTGTCAGCACCACGGCCGTTGCATCGTTGGACAGGAACACCGTCACCAGCGTGCCGACCAGGAACACCAGGTCGAACAGGCGTCGCCCCGATCCGCCCGCATGCCGCACCGCGTACAACGCCAGCCAATCGAACAGGCCTTCGCGCCGCGCCAGTTCGGCCAGCACCATCATGCCGACCAGGAACAGGTAGACGTCGCGGCCTTCGACTACCGCGCCCCATGCGGTCTGCAGCGATACCGCGCCCAGCAGCGGCAACAGGGCGGCAGCACCCAGCGCCCACACATACTCGGGGATGCGGAAGGGACGGAACAGCAGGCCGATGGTGGCAACGGCGACCGCTGCCCAGATCACGAGGGGGGAATGGGGGGCGAGCATGGAGTGGGGGCTTCAGCGGCACCGGCAGCGACCCCGGCGCAGGTGCTCCTGGCGCACGCGATCAGCGGATGGGCGGCCGCTGCAATCATCGCAGGTTCCGGGATCGCCGCATCATACCGTGCGCACTGGCATGGCGACTGCTGGGGGGCCGGGCGCGTTGGTGACGAACCCGGCGTCCGGTGCGGATGGGCAATCAAGCGCGGCGTGACTTCAGGCACTGCAGCGTGACTACATATGTAGTCACACTGGGCGCACACTCACTGGAAGAGAACGCAATGCCAACGTCCTGCTGGTTGTCCTGCGCCCTGGCCCTCGTGATCGGCATCGCGGGGCCCACCCATGCGACGCCGCGTGCCGACGCCCTCGCCACGATCGAGCGCAACGCGCGTGCTTCGCATTCCGATGCGGTGCTCGTGATGCATGACCGGGACACGCTGCTTGAGCTGAAGCCCGCCCCAGCGCAGGAATCCGTGCACCTGATGTCGGCAACCAAGTCCGTCGTCGCGCTGGGCATTGCGTTGCTGCTGGACGAAGGCAAGCTGGCTTCGATCGACGTACCGGTCAGCCAGATCTATCCGGAATGGAAACAGGGCAGGAAGAGCCGCATCACCGTGCGCATGCTGCTGGACCACACCTCCGGCCTGCAGAACGAGGCCAACGCGGGCGCCGAACTGGAAGGGGCCCCGGACCTGGTCAAACTGGCACTGGCAGCCGAGCTGAGTGACGACCCGGGCGCCGTGTTTTCCTACAACAACAAGGCCACCAACCTGCTGCCCGGCATTGTCGAGCGCCTGGCGGGCGAGCCGCTGGATGCCTACCTGGATGCGCGCCTGTTCAAGCCGCTGGGCATTGCCCACCACACCTGGATGAAGGATGAGGCAGGCACTCCGCTGGGAATGGCGGGCCTGTCCCTGCGTGCCGCCGATCTTGCCGCCATCGGGCAACTGTTGCTGGATGGAGGCGTGGCGCCGGATGGCAAACGACTGTTGAGTGAACGGTCAGTGGCATTGATCACTGCTGAAAGTGCCCGTTCGCCTGACGTGGGCCTGTTGTGGTGGCGGATACCAGCGTGGGAACGCTATCAGCTCAACCCCCGGCTGGATGACCTGCTGGCCGGGCACGGCGTTGACGATGACGTGCGCCGCGCCGTGCAGGCCAGCGCGGGGCGCACATTCGACAGCCGGGGGCAGTTGATCGCATTCCTCACCGAACGGTTGGGCGCAGACGGGCCGCAGCGTTACGCCAGCCAGATCACCGCGCGCGGCCTGAAGCTCGCCGATCTCTACGACATCACACGGGGACCGGTCGTCGGCTTTGCCGCCAACGGCTACCTGGGCCAATACCTGATGATCGTTCCGGAACAACGCGTCGTCGCAGTGCGCCTGATCCATCGGCGCGAGAGCCACCGCGCCCCACAGGACGACTACGCGTCCTTCTTCGCCGATGTCCTGCAATTGGCGCGGGCACTGCAGTAGGTGCTGCCATCATCATGTCCACGCGCTCTGAACAACTTCCTGGAGCCTTCTTCACTGTCGTGCCGCCTAAGGTGGGATGACCCCTTGGCCGCCGGGATACTGAAGCATGTTTGATTACCAGGACTGGACCTTCCACGCCAATGGGCGCACGGTGGTGGCGCGCGTGGCGCTGGACGGCGACGGGGGCGGCACCATCAACCGATACCAGCTGATGCCCGGGCCGGCGCAGTCGGGGCTGTGCATCAAGGTCGCCTCCCAGGACGAGGCCGCGCAGAAACTGGAGGTCGAAGTGATGAAGCTGCTGGGACCGGAGTGGTAGCCCCTGCGTAGCACCACGGTGAGCGGCTCATCTGCTCCGTCCACGATCACGGCGTTGGCCGCGAAAACGGCGGAGCCGGACGGAACGAGTACGGCGAGCCGACTGCGGCGACGATGCGCTGGAGAGCGTTCACGGTGCGTTCCTTTCTGGATGACCCGCAGGCGCGGGCATCTTTCCTGCGGCGGGTGAGCGGTGACCGGATGCAGCAGCAGCCCGGTCATCAGTAGCGGGGTGATTCCAGCGCCGCTACGCGCGCTGCCGATTTGCTGCGCTGCATGGTGACAAGCGCGAACCCGGGTGATTACTCTCCGCTGCAACGCGATGGTAGCGCTACCAGTCGGACGGGGATCCAGGGTCCAAGGGGCTGCCTTCTTTGCCGCGTGTTTGTCCTGGCAGGCTTGAAAAGCAAGTGTAAGTCGCGGCGTGCTCCAGCAGCCGTGCTGTTCGGTTTGGAATGCGGGCCACGCCCGTGCGTGCCCCTGGGAGGGGGCGGTACATCCATTCGATCGTATGTCAGAGGGGACTTTCATGAGCACTTGCAGTTTCCGTGGCACCCCGGGCCCGAGGTCCGGTTCATGAGCCGCGCGTTGGCGAAGTTCCGGTCCCGGGCCATGTTCACCTTCGTGGGTGGCGCCCTGGTCATCAATCCTGCGTTTGCGCAGGACGCAGCAACGGCAACCGGGCAGCAGCCGCAGAGCCAGTCGCAGCCCACCCAGCTCGATGCAGTGCAGGTCACGGGCATACGCAACAGCCTGAGCCAGGCCATGGACATCAAGCGCGACTCGGCGGGCGTGGTCGATGCGATCAGCGCCGAGGACATCGGCAAGTTCCCCGATACCAATCTTGCCGAGTCGTTGCAGCGCATCACCGGCATCTCCATCGAGCGCCGTGACGGCGAGGGCGCGCAGGTGACCGCGCGTGGCTTTGGTCCGCAGTTCAACATGGTCACGCTCAATGGTCGCCAGATGCCCGGCGCCGATGCATTCGGTGCCTCCGGGCAGGTGGCCATCGGCGGTGTCGACGGCGGCACTCGCGCCTTCAATTTCGCGCAGCTGGCCGCCGAGGCCATCAATGGCATCGAGGTCTACAAGACCAGCCAGGCACAGGTGCCCAGCGGTGGCATCGGCGCGACGATCAACATCCTGACCTCGCGCCCGCTCGACCACGCCGGCATCGTGGCCAATGCCGGGGCAAAGCTGGTCTCCGACCAGAGCCAGCCGTTCGACAACGACCTGACGCCGGAGCTGTCGGGCATCTTCAGTTACAGCAATCCGGAAAAGACCTTTGGCGTCAGCCTCAGCGCGAGCCAGCAGAAGCGCAAGGGCGGCTCGGTGCAGGCCACGGAGAACTACTGGAACGTGCAGCCCTGGACGGGGTCGATGCCGGGCAACCCGACCGTGGTGAACGCCCCGGCCGTCGGCCAGCTCTATGCGCGGCCCAACGACCTGCGCTACGCGTTCTCCGAATTCGAGCGCGAGCGAGTCAATGGGCAGGCCGTGCTGCAGTTCGCACCGACGGACAGCCTGACCCTGACGATGGATTACACCTACTCGACCAACGAGATCACCGAGAATCGTGGCGAGCAGGGCATGTGGCTGCAGAACAGCAACTACACCAATGTCCAGTTCGACACCTCCGGTGCGGTCGCCACCCCGGTCTACATCCGCGAGATCGCCGGCACCAAGGACTTCGGGCTGGAACAGCAGCGCAGCATGCAGGAGTACAAGCTGGGCTCGCTGGGCTTCAACGCGGTGTGGAATGTCAGCGACCGTTTCAAGCTCAGCTTCGATGCGCACAATTCGAAGAATGAAAGCCGCCCCAATGACCCACTGACCGGCGGCGGCTCCATCTTCATGAGCATTGCCGGCACCAACAACTGCACCCGTGGCCCGCATTGCGGTGGCTCCTGGGTACAGGAGTTGAACTTCAACAATGGCCTGCCGGTCGGCACCCAGGTCTGGTATCCCAGTACTGCCGATGCGATCGCCGGGACCAATGGCGTGGTCAATCCGGGCTTCCAGGAAGGCGAGATCGGCACCCAGGTGCTGCGCGTCAACGCGCAGACCCAGATCAGCAAGATCAAGCAGGCGCGTGTCGACGGCGAATGGAACTTCGACCACGGCCGCTTCCAGTTCGGCGTGGATACGAACAAGTCCACCACCCACCGCATCCAGGCCGCCGAGGCCTATTCGACACTGGGCGACTGGGGCGTGGCCAACGTGGACCGGGATACCGCCGCCGGCCTGATGGACCTGCTGCAGCCGGTCAGCATCGTCGGCCTGTTCGATGACTACAGTGCCAACAGCTGGCCGGCCTGGCGCGGCAATGCCGGGCAGCTCGCGCAATGGGCGTCGCGCGAGTACGGCGTCGGCCTGGGCGTGGACCCGCAACGCGCTGCCGACAACTTCGTGGAAGAGAAGACCAAGGCGGCGTACTTCCAGGTGGAGCTGGACGGGGAGCTGGGCGGCATGCGCACCAATACCCGCCTGGGCGTGCGCTATGAAACCACCGACGTGGTGTCGACCTCGGTCATTGCCGTTCCCGAGTCCATCGAGTGGCAGGCCAACAACGATTTCCGCATCGTGCTGTCCGATGAGCAGCAGCCCTTCACCGAGAAGGCGCGGTACAGCTACATCCTGCCCAACCTTGATTTCAGCATCGACCTCACCGAGGAACTGAAGGGCCGCGTTTCGTTCGGCAAGAGCATCGCCCGCGCGCCGTACGGCAACCTGTATGCAGGGCCCGGTGCCCAGCAGCCGTTCGGCTCGGTGCTGATCGATCCCTCGTCGCGCGCCAGCGGCAATTCGCAGAACCCGAGCCTGAAGCCGCTGGAATCGGACAACCTCGACCTGGGGCTGGAGTGGTACTTCGCCGACGCCAGCTATGTGTCATTGACCTACTGGAACAAGTCGGTCAGCAACTTCATCGGCAACACGGTCGTCCAGGAGAGCCTGTACGGCCTCACCGACCCGACCTCCGGGCCGGATGCGCGGGCGGCGTTGGACTTCCTGACCAGCGGCGCCTGCGTGGCCCAGGTCGGGCCGGCCAATGCGGCCGCCTGCTCAGCCAACGACACCTCGCTGTTCACCGCACTGGCGCTGCTGCGCAACAATCCAGCTGGCCTGGGCGCCTACAACGGCACCGATGCGCAGGTACTGGCCACCGAAGCGGCCTACGATCTGTATGGGCAGGCCAACGACCCGCTTTACCAGTTCAACGTCAATCGCCCGATCAACCAGAACAAGTCCAAGCTGCATGGCTGGGAACTGGGCGGCCAGTACTTCTTCGGTGACACCGGCTTCGGCGTGCTGGCCAACTACACCGTGGTCAAAGGTGATGTCGGCTACAACAATGGCGGCGATCCGGGTATCGACCAGTTCTCGCTCACCGGCCTGAGCGACACTGCCAACGCCATGCTGATGTACGAGAAGTACGGGTGGTCGGTGCGCCTGGCATGGAACTGGCGCGACCAGTACCTGATCCTGGCCAACCAGGGTTCCAGCCGCAATCCGTACTACGTGGAGCCGTACGAGCAGTGGGATCTCAGCGTCAACTACGCGCTGGATGACCACTGGTCCTTCAGCCTGGAGGCGATCAACCTGACCGGCGAGGATGTGCGGTGGCGCTCGCGCACCTCGCAGATGATCGTCAAGCTGGCCGACCAGAGCCCGCGCTACATGCTGGGCGTCCGCTACAAGTTCTGAGCCTGGTTGCCGATGCGCCCGGCACGGCACCGCTGTCCGCGGCGGTGCCGCCCGGGGCCGAGTCGCCGCACCTGTCGCGCGCCTGCGCTACCCTGCTGGCCAGCCACCCCGCACTGGACTGGATACCTCGATGGCCCGCTATGAAATGCTCAACAACATCGCGCATCGGGACCTGAGGGTCGCCACCGGATTCGGGCCGCAGTTCGGCGATGCGGTGGGCATGGTGCCGGCCTATCCCAGCGAATTCGCCGAACTGCAGCGCGAGTATCCGATCTTCCTGCGCCGGGAGGCCGGGACCGGGGCGTGGCAGTCCGTGGCCCTGCTGGGTTTCGAGCAGCACGAGAACCTGTACCTGCAGGACGGACGCTGGAATGCCTCCTACCTGCCCGGCGCGGCCGCAAAAGGGCCGTTCCTGATCGGCTTCCAGGAGCACTACGTGGACGGCCTGCTCACCCAGGACGCGGTGATGCACGTCGACCTGGACCATCCGCGTGTCACCTCCGGCGCCGGTGAGCCGGTGTTCCTGCCGCAGGGTGGAAACACGCCTTACCTGGACCACATCGCCGGCGTGCTGCGCGGCATCCACGAGGGCAGTGCCTTCGCGGCCAGTATGTTCACGATGCTCGACGACTGTGGCCTCATCCAGCCGGTCACGCTTGATGTGCAGCTCGCGCCGCATCACCGCGTGGGCGTGAGCGGATTGCACGGCATCGACCGCGAGCGCCTGGCGGCGCTGGACAGTTCACGCCTGGCTGCGTTGAACCGCGCCGGTTACCTGGAAGGTGCGTACCTGATGCTTGCCTCGCTGCATAACATGCGCCGCCTGATCGCCGAGAAGCAGCGCCGTCTCCGCGTCCAGGACGGCAACGCGCAGGCGGTCAGGAACTGACCGGTGCAAGCCCGCCTGCCGATACGGATCCTGGAAGGCATCGATCCTGCTGCCTTGCCATTGGCCGCCCTGGTGGAGGCCGGTGAGCCGGTCGTACTGCGCGGCATCGCCAGCGGTTGGCCACTGGTCCAGGCCGGACTGGGCGGCGTGCGTGACGCGATGGCGTACCTGTGCAGCGTCGATGCGGGTGCGCCCATCCAGTACTCGTTCGGCGGCGCCGAGATCGCGGGCCGCCCGTTCTACAGCGCGGACTTCACCCGGCTGAACTTCGAAGTGCGGCGCGGTGTACTCGCCCAGGTGCTGGAAGAGATCGCCGCGACGCTGCATGCGCCGCGGCCGCCAACCTATTACGTGGCCTCGCTGCCGATCACGCGGGCACTGCTGCCGGCATTCGCGCAGGCCAACGATGCCGGGCTGGCGAAGCAGGGCATCGACGCCACCGCCAGCATCTGGATCGGCAACCGGGTGACGGCCTCGTGCCATTTCGACACACCCGACAACCTCGCCTTCTGCGCGGTGGGGCAGCGCGAGTTCACGCTGTTCCCGCCCGCCCAGGTCGACAACCTCTATCCGGGCCCGCTCGAACCCACGCCGGGGGGGCAGGTAGTGAGCGTGGTGGACTTCGAGCGCCCCGACTTCGAGCGGCATCCACGCTTCCGCGAGGCGCTGGCGCATGCACGCAGGGCGGTACTTGGGCCCGGCGATGCGATCTTCATTCCCAGCATGTGGTGGCACCATGTACGCAGCCTGGAACCGTTCAACGTGCTGGTGAACTACTGGTGGCGAAGCTCGCCGGCCTGGCTGGGGTCGCCGCTGGCGGCGATGCAGCACGCGATGTGGTCCGTGCGCGACCTGCCAGCGCGTGAGAAGCAGGCCTGGGAAGGGCTCTTCCGCTACTACGTATTCGGCCCCGGCGAGCGCGCCGGTCAGCACCTGCCTGAGACGGCGCGCGGGGATCTGGCACCGTTCGACGAGCAGCGCGCCCGCCGCATGCGCGCGATGCTGCTGGGCAGGCTCAACCGTTGAGAGAGGGCACCGTGTTGGATACCCAGAGCACGCCTGCAGGGCGCATCCGCAAGGTGGTCATTGCCGGTGGCGGTACGGCGGGATGGCTGGCCGGCTGCGCGCTGGCGCATCAGTTCCGTGACCAGCTGCAGATCACGCTGGTCGAGTCCGAGCAGATCGGCACGGTCGGCGTCGGTGAGTCCACCGTGCCGCCGATCCGCACCTTCCATCGCTTCCTGCAGATTGACGAGCAGGAGTTCCTGCGCGCGGTGGCCGGCACCTTCAAGCTGTCGATCTCGTTCGAGAACTGGCGCCTGCCGGGGGATCGCTTCTTCCATCCGTTCGGCACCATCGGCCACGGCACCTGGGCGGCACCCTTCCATCACTTCTGGCTGGACAGCCTGCGCCGCGGCATGCCCTCGGAGCTGGGCGACTTCAGCCTGGAGAGCATCGCATCGCATGGCGACCGCTTCTCGCTGCACACCCAGCCGCAGGCCAGCTATGCGTATCATTTCGATGCCAGCCTGTATGCGCGGTTCCTGCGCCGCAGGGCTGAGGCCCACGGCCTGCGCCGGATCGAAGGCAGGATCGCCCAGGTCAGGCAGCACGCGCACGACGGTTCGGTGCAGGCGCTGGTACTGGACGACGGCCAGGTGATCGAGGGTGACCTGTTCATCGACTGCACCGGCTTCCGTGGCCTGCTGATCGAGCAGACGCTGGGCACCGGCTACGAGGACTGGCACGAATGGCTGCCGTGCGACCGCGCCGTGGCGGTGCAGACCGAAGCGGTGGCGCCGCCGGTGCCCTATACCCGGGCGATCGCCCACGAAGCGGGGTGGCGCTGGCACATCGCGCTGCAGCACCGCGTTGGCTGCGGGCTGGTGTATGACAGCCGCCACCTGTCCGATGACGAGGCCGCAGCGAAGCTGCTGCGCGATGCCGGGGCTCCACCTTTGCGCGATCCATGGAAGGTGCCGTTCCGCAGCGGGCGCCGGCTGAAGGCCTGGAACAGGAACGTGGTGTCGCTCGGGCTGGCCAGCGGCTTCATCGAACCGCTGGAGTCGACCAGCATCCATCTGACGATCAGCGCGGTAGTGCGCCTGATCCAGCTGTTCCCGTTCGACGGCATCAGTGCGTCGCTGGTGAAGCTGTACAACGATGTCAGCCGCCAGGAAATGGAGCACGTGCGCGACTTCATCATCCTGCACTACCACGCAACCCAGCGCCCCGAACCGATGTGGAAGGCGTGTCGCGAAATGCGCGTGCCCGAATCGCTGCAGCAGCGGCTGAGCGCGTGGCGCGAGCGTGCACATGCGTGGCAGGACCCCGGCGAGGTTTTCCGCGTGGAATCCTGGACCAGCGTGCTGCTCGGGCAGGGCATCGCGCCGGGTCCCGCCCACCCGCTGGCGCGGGCCGTGAGCGACGCCGATCTGCGCACCCTGTTGAAGGGCATCCAACAGCCCGTGCAGCAGGCTGCCGCGCAGATGCCGGCGCAGGCGGAGTTCATCGCGCAGTACTGCAGGTCCGGCGTGGACGTGTGGCGTTCGACGGCAGCAAGCGCGTAGCAGGGTTTTGCGTTGCAGCACGCTTTTTCCGCTGCAGCTGGTTACAGTGCGGCAACACCGCTGGCGATGACGCGCGCGGTGGCAACGAGGGGGCCGGACACCACGCCCCCTTTTTGAGTCCACGGAATGTTAGCGCTACCTTTTTTGATCGGAGGCGGTTTCGATGGGTCTGGTTGCAGGGATCGATGCAGGGACGCAGAGCCTGAAGGTGCTGGTCTATGACCCGCGGACGCAGGTGGTGGTGGCCTCGGCCAGCGTGCCGCTCGCGCTGGACAGCGGTGCCGACGGCAGCCGTGAACAGGCGCCTGCCGGCTGGGTGTCGGCCCTGCGCGACTGCTTTGCCAGGATCGACCCCTCGCTGCGCGCTCGCATCGTCGCACTGGCGGTATCGGGGCAGCAGCATGGGTTCGTGCCGGTTGATGATGCCGGCGAGGTGCTGGCGCCGGCCAAGCTGTGGTGCGACACCAGCACCTCGGCCGAATGCATCCAGATCATGGACGCCGTGGGCGGGTTCCAACGGACCATCGCGCTGGCGGGCAACCCGATCCTGGCCGGCTACACAGCGTCCAAGCTGCCCTGGACCCGGATCCGCCGTGCCGACGCCTATGCGCGGCTGGCGACCATCCTGCTGCCACACGACTACCTGAATTTCGTGTTGACCGGACAGCGGTTCTGCGAGCTTGGCGATGCGTCCGGAACCGGCTGGCTGGACGTGCGCACACGCACCTGGTCGCAGGAACTGCTGCGCGCCACCGATCCTGATCGTGATCTTGCCGCCTGCCTGCCGCCGATCGCAGCACCCGATGCCCTGTTCGATATCGCGCCGAAGGCAGCGGCCGAGTTGGGGCTGCCGGCGGCCGTGAAGATTGCCGTTGGTGGCGGCGACAACATGATGGCGGCAATCGGCACCGGCTGCGTCACGGAAGGGCGGCTGGCGATGAGCCTGGGAACCTCCGGAACGCTGTTTGCGTATTCCGGCTCGCCAATGATCGATCCGGACGGCGCGTGGGCGGCGTTCTGCTCGTCCACCGGTGGCTGGCTGCCGCTGATCTGCACCATGAACTGCACCGTAGCCACCGAACGCGTGGCCAGCGCCTTCGGTTTCAGCACCCGCGACGGCGATGCGCACCTCCACGCGACGCCGCCGGGCGCAGGGGGGCTGGTGATGCTGCCGTTCCTCAATGGCGAACGTACCCCCGACCTGCCGCTCGGCAAGGGCGTGCTGGCAGGCCTGGACATCGCCAATTTCACCCCGGCGCACCTCTACCGCGCCGCCATGGAGGGCGCGACCTACAGCCTGAAGTACGGCTACGACGCCTTCGTCCGCGCGGGCATGCAGTTCGATCGCATCGTGCTCACCGGCGGTGGCAGCAACAGCGCGGCCTGGCGTCAGCTGGTGGCTGATGTGTTCGGCCTGCCGGTGGACGTCCCGGTCCAGGCCGAAGGCGCGGCGTTTGGTGCGGCACTGCAGGCGCTGTGGGCGCTCGCCCGGGCGCAGGGAGACGCCGCCTCGATCAGCGACATCACCGCGCGCCACGTCACCGTCGATCCGGCGCTGTCTGCACGGCCGGATCCGGCCCGCAGCGATGCCTATGCACGGGCCTACGCACGCTTCCTCAGTCATCTCGATGCCATCACGCCGCTGCAGCGCGGCTGATGGCTCCTCCACGACACCCCGTACAACGACAGGAGCACGCACCATGAGCACGCAGCCCTTCATCGGCGCCAAGGAATACTTCCCCGGCGTCGGCCGCATTCCGTTCGAGGGCAAGGGCTCGGACAATGCGCTTGCCTTCAAGGTCTACGATGCGAACCGGGTCATCGGTGGCAAGACCATGCAGGAGCATCTGCGCTTCGCCGTGTGCTACTGGCACACCTTCTGCAATGCCGGGCACGATCCGTTCGGCCCGGGTACCCGGCAGTTCCCGTGGGAGGCAGCCTCGCCACTGGCCACGGCCGAAGCGAAGGTGGACGCGGCGTTCGAGTTCTTCACCAAGCTGGGCGTGCCGTACTGGTGCTTCCACGATATCGACCTGGCGCCGGATGCCGACGACATCGGCCAGTACCAGAAGAACCTCTCGCACATGGTGGCCCTGGCCAAGGCGCGCCAGGAGGCCACCGGCGTCAAGCTGCTGTGGGGCACGGCCAACCTGTTCTCGCACCCGCGTTACATGAACGGCGCATCGACCAACCCCGACTTCGCGGTGGTCGCGCGCGCAGCGGTGCAGGTCAAGGCCGCGCTGGAGGCCACGGTCGAACTCGGCGGCGAGCACTACGTTTTCTGGGGCGGACGCGAAGGTTATGCGTCGTTGGCCAATACCCAGATGAAGCGCGAGATCGAACATTTCGCGCGCTTCCTCACCATGGCCCGCGACTACGGCCGCAGCATCGGCCTGAAGGGCAACTTCCTGATCGAGCCCAAGCCGATGGAGCCGATGAAGCACCAGTACGACTTCGACAGTGCCACGGTGGTGGGCTTCCTGAAGGAGCATGGGCTGGACAAGGACTTCAAGCTCAACATCGAAGCCAACCACGCCACGTTGTCCGGGCACACCTTCGAGCACGACCTGCAGGTTGCGTCCGACCATGGCCTGCTCGGCAGCATCGATGCCAACCGCGGCAACGCGCAGAACGGCTGGGACACCGACCAGTTCCCCAGCGATCTGTACGACACGGTGGGTGCGATGCTGGTCGTGCTGCGCCAGGGCGGGCTGGAGGGCGGGTTGAACTTCGATGCCAAAGTGCGCCGTGAGTCGACCGACCTTGAGGATCTGTTCATTGCCCATATCGGCGGCATGGATGCGTTCGCACGCGGGCTGGAGGTTGCCCATGCACTGCTGACCGAGTCGCCCTGGGAGCAATGGCGCAAGGAGCGCTACGCGAGTTTCGACAGCGGCGCCGGCCAGGAGTTCGAGCGTGGCGCGCTCAGCCTGCCGGACCTGGCGGGCCTGGCCGCCCGCCTCGGCGAACCGCACCAGGCCAGCGGCAAGCAGGAGCGTTACGAAAACCTGCTCAACCAGTACCTGCTGCGCTGAGCGCGGCAACGGTGCACGCAAGGGGACGGGAATGAACCAGGCAGCAGGCAGCGGTGAGAACACCCGGCTGATCGTACTGATCAGCGTGGTAGCGACGATTGGCGGTTTTCTGTTCGGCTTCGACAGCGGCGTGATCAACGGCACCCAGGACGGCCTGCACCAGGCGTTCCGGTCCGGTGAATGGATGCAGGGGTTCGAGATCGCGTCGATGCTGCTGGGCTGTGCGGTGGGCGCGTTCAGTGCCGGCCGCCTGGCCGACCGCCTCGGCCGTCGCAACGTGCTGATCCTGTCGGCGGTGATGTTCCTGCTGTCGGCACTCGGTGCCGGGGCGGCGGCCTCGTCGGGCTGGTTCATTGCGGCGCGGGTGGTGGGTGGGTTCGCGGTAGGCGCGGCGAGCGTGATCTCGCCGGCCTACATTGCCGAGGTCGCTCCGGCCCGCTATCGCGGCCGCCTGGCCACGGTGCAGCAGATCGCGATCATCACCGGGCTCACCGCTGCCTTCCTGTCCAACTACCTGCTGGCGGCCGCAGCGGGCGCGTCGACCGAGCCGCTGTGGGCCGGGCAGGCTGCCTGGCGCTGGATGTTCTGGATGCAGGCCGCGCCATCGCTGGTGTTCCTGCTGCTGTTGCTGACCATTCCTGAGAGCCCGCGCTACCTGGTGGTGAAGCGGCGCAAGGACGACGCGCTGCGCGTGCTCACCCGGCTGCTCGGCAACGACAAGGCCCGCGCCACGCTCGAAGAGATCGATGCCTCGCTGTCCAACGACCACCATCGCCCGCGCCTGTCCGATCTGAAGAGCCTGGCGACCGGGCGGATCCGCCCGATTGTGTGGGTCGGCGTCGGGCTGGCCTGCTTCCAGCAGCTGGTCGGCATCAACGTGGTGTTCTACTACGGCGCCGTGCTGTGGCAGGCGGTCGGCTTTTCCGAAAACGACGCGCTGCTGATCAACGTGCTGTCCGGCGCGCTGAGCATCGGCGCCTGCGTGGTCACGGTGCTGCTGATCGACCGGATCGGCCGCAAGCCCCTGCTGTGGTTCGGCTCGGCCGGGATGTCGCTGTCGCTTGCACTGGTGGTGGTCGCGTTTGCAAGTGGTTCACTGGCCGACGGGCATCTGCAGCTACCCGGGCGCATGGGCACGCTGGCGCTGGTGGCGGCCAATGCCTATGTCGTGTTCTTCAACCTGTCGTGGGGGCCGGTGATGTGGGTGATGCTGGGCGAGATGTTTCCGAACCAGATCCGCGGTTCGGCACTGGCGGTCGCCGGCGCAGCGCAATGGACCTCCAACTTCGTGGTCACGGTGACGTTCCCGATGCTGCTGGCCGCGGCCGGGCTGGCGGCCACCTACGGCATCTACCTGGTGGCGGCGATCATCTCGGTGATTTTCGTGGTCCGGCATGTGCACGAGACCAAGGGCAAGGAACTGGAGCAGATGGAAGGATGAGCGCCATGACATCGCAGACCTCCGTATCCCGCAGCGGCGTGCTGGTCGCCGTGCTGACGCTGGCGTTGCTGGGCTGCCACGGCCAGGACCGGCCCGCCGCCACTGCGGGAGCCGCCAGCGACCCGTGGCCGCAGGTCACCTGGCCACTGGCCGCGGATCCTGCTCTGGAGAAGCGGATCACCGACCTGATGGCCGGCATGACGGTGGAGGAAAAGGTCGGCCAGCTCGTGCAGGGCGACATTGCCAGCCTCACCCCCGATGACGTGCGGCGCTACCGCCTTGGTTCGATCCTGGCCGGTGGCAATTCCGACCCCGGTGGCCGCTACGATGCGTCGCCAGCCGAGTGGCTGGCGCTGGCAGACGCCTTCTACGACGCGTCCATGGACACGTCGAAAGGCGGCAAGGCCATCCCGCTGCTGTTCGGCATCGATGCCGTGCATGGGCAGAGCAACATCATTGGCGCCACGTTGTTCCCGCACAACATCGGGCTGGGCGCCACACGCAATCCGGAGCTGCTGCGGCAGATCGGTGGCATCACCGCGCTGGAAACCCGCGTCACCGGCATGGAGTGGACGTTCGCGCCGACCGTTGCGGTACCCCAGGATGATCGCTGGGGCCGCAGCTACGAGGGCTACTCGGAATCGCCCGAGGTGGTGGCCAGCTATGCCGGCGCCATGGTGGAGGGATTGCAGGGCAGGGTGGGAACACCGGAGTTCCTCGATGGCCGCCATGTGATCGCCTCGGTGAAGCACTTTCTCGGTGATGGCGGCACCACCGACGGCAAGGACCAGGGCGACACCCGCATCAGTGAGCCGGACCTGGTACGCATCCACGCCGCCGGATACCCGCCGGCCATCGCCGCCGGCGCGCAGACCGCGATGGCATCGTTCAACAGCGTCAACGGTGAAAAGATGCACGGGCACCGGCACTACCTCACCGATGTGCTCAAGGGACGCATGAACTTCGGTGGCTTCGTGGTGGGCGACTGGAATGGTCATGGCCAGGTCAAGGGCTGCACCACCACGGACTGCCCGGCCACGATCAACGCGGGCCTGGACATGGCGATGGCCTCGGACAGCTGGAAAGGCTTCTACGAGACGACGCTGGCTGCGGTGAAGGACGGCCGGATAACGCCGCAGCGCCTGGACGATGCGGTGCGCCGGATACTGCGGGTCAAGTTCCGCCTGGGGTTGTTCGAGGCCGGCAGGCCGTCCACGCGGGCCGTTGGCGGCCAGTTCGCACTGATCGGCGCGCCGGCACATCGCGCGGTGGCCCGGCAGGCCGTGCGCGAATCGCTGGTCCTGCTGAAGAACCAGAACGGCGTCCTGCCGCTGTCGCCGAAGCAGCGGATCCTCGTGGCCGGCGACGGTGCCAACGATGTCGGCAAGCAGGCCGGGGGCTGGACGCTCAACTGGCAGGGCACCGGCACCACCCGCAAGGACTTCCCCAATGCGGACTCCATCTATGAGGGCATCGCGCACCAGGCCAGGGCGGCCGGTGGTGAAGCCGTGCTTGCCGTTGACGGTCGCTATGCAGTGAAACCCGACGTGGCGGTGGTGGTGTTTGGCGAAGACCCCTATGCCGAGTTCCAGGGAGACCGGCCGACGCTGGCCTACAAGCCCGGCAACGAAACGGATCTGGCGCTGCTCAAGCGGCTCAAGGCCGATGGCATACCGGTCGTCGCGGTCTTCCTGAGCGGGCGGCCGCTCTGGGTGAACCGGGAAATCAATGCCGCCGATGCCTTCGTGGCCGCGTGGCTGCCGGGCTCGGAAGGCGCCGGCATTGCCGATGTACTGCTGCGCGGAAGCGATGGCCGGGTGCAGCACGATTTCAAGGGCAAGCTCAGTTTCAGCTGGCCGCGCACCGCCACCCAGTACGCCAACAACGTCGGCCAGAAGGACTACGATCCGTTGTTTGCGTTCGGCTTCGGCCTGACCTACGCCGACAACGGCGACCTGGCCGCGCTGCCGGAGGCATCGGGTGTGACCGGCAACGAGGGTGCGACCGGCGTGTTCTTCGCGCGCGGTGATGCAGGCCCCGGCATGGCGCTGCGCCTTGAGCAGGCCGCAGGCCAGGGCCTGACCGTGACCCGCGTGCCGGACGCATTGCCCGATGATCGGCTGAAGATCACCGGCGTGGATCATCTGGCGCAGGAGGATGGGCGCCGCCTGGCCTGGTCGGGCAAGGGCGAGGCCGTTGCTGCACTGCACTCGCACACGGCGCTGGACCTGCAGCGCGAATCCAACGGTGACCTGATGCTGCTGACCACGCTGCGCGTGGACGCTGCGCCGGAGGGTGAGGCATGGCTGTCGGTCGGTTGCGGCGTGGGCTGCTCGGCACGCATCGCCATCGGGCCGTCGCTGGCGGCGCTTCCACAAGGCCAGTGGAAGCGCGTTGGCGTGCCGCTGAAGTGCCTGGCCAAGGCGGGTGCAAAGCTGGACGCGATCGACCGACCGTGGTCGGTGGTGACGGCCGATGCGATGACGATCTCCGTGTCACGCGTCGCGCTGGGCGCACTGAACGAAGCCGAGGTCGCCCTTGGATGCGGCGCATGATTGCTGCCGGCCTGACCGGCACCCTGCCGCCTACTGCGCAGGCGCAGGCATGAGGGCGGGGCCTTCGCTACCGGCGCGTGGGCGGTGCGGCTACCGAACCGCGTGCGATCAGCCGATGCGGCATCACATGTTCGCGCAGCACCGTTGCGTCCCCCGCAGGCCGGCGGATGGTGCGCAGCAGGATGTCGATGGCCGCGTTGGCCATCGAGGCGATGGGCTGGTGGATCGTGGTCAGTTCCGGCCACACGGTGGTGGCGGCCGAGGTGTCATCGAAACCCACCACCGACAGGTCGCGTGGCACTTCCAGCCCGCGCCGATGCGCCACGGAGATGGCGGCGGCGCCCATGTCGTCGTTGCTGGCGAAAATCGCGGTCGGTGGCCGGCGCTGGGACAGCAGCTTCTCGGCCGCGGCCAGGCCGGACCGGTAGGTGTAGTCACCGTGCTGGACCAGGCCGGGCTCCACCGCCAGCCCGGCCTCGCGCAGGGCGGTGACGAAGCCGTCGTAGCGGAGCGCACTTGCGCTCAGGTCATCGCGCCCACGGATGAAACCGATGCGGGTGTGTCCCTGCCGGAGCAGGTGATCGGTCATTTCCCTGCCCGCACTGAAATCGTCGATGCGGACGCAGGACAGGGCCTCGCTCAGGCGACCCGATGCGATGGCCACCACCGGAATGCCAGCCTTGACCAGTTCGCTTACGGCGGCCTGCGATTCGCACAGCGGCGGCGGCAGGATCACCCCGTCGACGCGTCCGGCGAGCGCACGCGCCGCCCTGCGTTCGGATTCGGCATCCAGGTTGTCCCAGTAGTCGATGACCAGCTGGATGGCGGAACTGGAGGCAACGCGCAGCAGGCCCACCAGCAGTTCGCGCAGGTAGGCGCCGCTGGGGTTGGTGTAGATCAGCGCAATGCGCGTGTGCTGTGCAGCGGCCAGCGAACTGGCGGCAAGATTGGGCGTATAGCCCAGCTCACGCACGGCGCGCAGCACGCGCTCGCGGGTGACGTCGCGCACCTTGCCCTGGTTGATTACCCGCGACACGGTCATCGGCGAAACGCCGGCAAGGGCCGCAACCTCGTCGATCGTCACGCCTGCGGTTCTGCGGCGAACCGATTTCTTCGGCTTGTCCAATGCACGATCCCTTTGTTCTTGGTGGCGCTGCCGCGCGGGTGCGAAGGACGATGATGCGCTGCCCCGGGCCCGGACGTAGTCTACAAAGGCGCATGTTAACGCCGTTGTTGCGCGCTGTCGGCACGCACCTGTGGGCCCTGCCCGTGCTGCTGGCCTGTGTTGGCGGGGCACGGGCGGAGGATGGCTATGCGCTGTGGATGCGCTACCAGCCGGTTGCCGCAACGGTCGCTGCCGATTACCGGCGGCAACTGGCCGAAGTGGTGGCCCCGGATCGCACGCCAATGCAGCGCGCCACCCGCGACGAGCTTGCGCGCAGCCTCCCTGGATTGCTGGGAGCGTCGCCGCCAATGCGAACGGCAATCAGTACCGAGCGTGCCCTGGTGCTGGGCACGCCGCAATCTTCGACACTCGTCGCCGCGTACGGCAACGAGATCGCCACGTTGGGCAACGAGGGGTTCCTGATCCGGCGGGTCCGGATCGAGGGGCGCGACGTGCTGCTTGTGGCGGCACGCCAGGATGTCGGCGTGCTGTATGGCATGTTCCATCTGCTGCGGCTGATGCAGCGTGGCACCCCACTGCAGGCGCTGGATGTGCATGAGTCGCCGCAGGTCGCACTGCGTGTGCTCAACCATTGGGACAACCTGAATCGTTACGTCGAGCGTGGCTATGCAGGCAGCTCGCTGTGGGACTGGCAGACGTTGCCGCAGTGGCGTGACCCGCGCTACACCGACTACGCCCGTGCCAACGCCTCGCTCGGCATCAACGGCACCGTCCTCAACAACGTCAATGCCAGTGCGCTGAGCCTGTCGCCGGCCTATCTGGCCAAGGCCGCCGCGCTGGCCGACCTGTTCCGGCCCTATGGCATCCGGGTCTACCTGAGCGCGCGCCTCAGTGCGCCCATCGAGCTTGGCGGCCTGGCAACGGCTGATCCGCTGGATCCGGCTGTGCGGCGCTGGTGGCGCGACAAGGTCGATGAGATCCATGCGCGCATTCCGGATTTTGGGGGTTTCCTGGTCAAGGCGAACTCGGAGGGGCAACCCGGGCCGCAGGATTACGGTCGTTCCCATGCCGACGGCGCCAACCTGCTGGCCGAGGCACTGGCGCCCTACAACGGCGTAGTGATGTGGCGCGCCTTCGTGTACTCGCACCAGGTCCCCGAAGATCGCGCCAAGCAGGCGTACAGCGAGTTTGTCGGGCTGGACGGTGCCTTCCGCCCCAACGTGATCGTGCAGGTGAAGAACGGCCCCATCGACTTCCAGCCGCGCGAGCCGTTCCATCCGCTGTTCGGCGCCATGCCGCGCACGCCGCTGATGATGGAACTGCAGATCACCAAGGAGTACCTGGGTTTTGCGACGCACCTGGTGTACCTGGGAACGCTTTACGAAGAAGTGCTGCAGGCCGACACCCATGCACGCGGCGAGGGCTCCACGGTCGCCCGCGTGGTCGATGGCTCGTTGGAAGGTCATGCACTGACCGGCATCGCCGGCGTTGCGAACATCGGCGTAGACCGCACCTGGAGCGGCTCGCATTTCGACCAGGCCAACTGGTACGCGTTCGGGCGACTGGCATGGAATCCGCAGCAGTCCGCGCGCGGCATTGCCGAGGACTGGGCCGCGCTGACCTTCTCGCCCGACCCGCAGGTGACCGGCCCGATCGTGCGGATGATGATGGACTCGCGCGAGGCGGCAGTGGACTACATGACGCCGCTTGGGTTGCATCACCTCATGGCACGCGGCCATCACTACGGGCCCGGCCCCTGGGTGGACGGCGGCCCGCGTGCGGACTGGACGTCGGTCTACTACCACCGTGCAGACCGCAACGGCATCGGTTTTGACCGCGGCGCAAGCGGAAGCAACGCCGTGGGGCAGTACTTCCCGCCGGTTGCCGGGGTTTATGGCGATCCGGCGCGGGTGCCCGAGTCGCTGCTGCTGTGGTTCCATCACGTGCCGTGGGACCGCCGCATGCGCTCGGGAAGGACGCTGTGGGACGAACTGGTCGGGCGCTATTCGCGGGGTGTGCGCCAGGTGCAGTCGATGCAGGCGACCTGGGCGGGCCTGCGCGATCGGATCGATCCGCAGCGGCACCAGCAGGTGGCGGCGTTCCTGCAGATCCAGCGCGAGGAAGCGCAGTGGTGGCGCGATGCCAGTGTGGCGTACTTCCAGTCAGTCAGCGGCCGACCGCTGCCGGCGGGAGAACGGCCACCGCCACAGCCGTTGTCGTACTACCAGGCGTTGCAGTTTCCTTTCGCACCCGGAGATGGGCGATGAACCGGTTCGGATGGTCCGCGCGCGCGGCGGCGTTGATGGTGCTGGCGTGGCTTGCCGCACCGGTGGCGGCCGGCGAAACGACGGGTTTGCTGCACCCGCTGTTCCAGGACCATGCGGTCCTGCAGCGCGACCGGCCGATCACCGTCTGGGGCCAGGCAAGCCCTGGGCAGGCGGTATCGGCCACCTTCGCGGGCCAGGCGGTGGCCACACAGGCCGATAGGGCAGGCCGCTGGCAGGCCATGTTCCCCGCCATCGCCGCAGGCGGCCCGTACACCCTCGAGGCAACCGCCGGGACCCGGCGTGAGACGGCGCGGGATCTTCTGGTCGGCGACGTCTGGTTGTGCGCGGGGCAGTCGAACATGGAGCTGCCGGTCTGGCGCTCGCTCAACGCAGCCAGCGAGATCGCCTCGGCCACGCTGCCACGGATCCGGCTGTTCAGCGTGCCGAAGGACGCGGCCGTGCAGGCGCAGGAGAGCTTCAAGGGTGACCCTGGATGGACGCGGGCAACGCCCGATTCGGTGCGCGGTTTCTCTGCAGCCTGCTTCTATTTCGCCCGCGAACTGCAGCGCACGGTTACCGTACCGATGGGGCTGATCCAGGCAGCGTGGGGCGGCTCGCGGATCGAGGCCTGGACCAGTACCGATGCCCTGCGCGGGCAAGGTGGCATGGACGAGGCCCTCGATATTCTCGCGCGCTCTGCCCGTGATCCGCTGGAGGCACGCGCAGCCTGGGGCCGCCACTGGCAGCACTGGTGGGAGACGCGCGAAGGGGCGCTGCCGGGCGACGCACCTTGGCGCGCGGATACCGATGACCGCGCATGGTCGCACGCACCGGCCACACTGGGCGCATGGGAGCGGTGGAACGAGCCCGCGCTTGCCGATTACAACGGCATGGTCTGGTATCGCACGCAGGTGGTGCTGAGCGCTGAACAGGCTGCACGCGGCGCGACCCTGGAGCTGGCATCGGCCGACGAGGTGGACGTGACCTGGGTGAACGGGGTCGCCGTCGGCAGCCAGTACGGCGCCGGCCAGAGGCGCTATCCGTTGCCGAGTGGCCTGTTGAAGGCGGGATCCAACAGCATTGCGGTCAACGTGCTGGACACCTACGGCGAAGGCGGCCTGGCCGGCCCCTCAACGGCATACGGCCTGCAGTTCGACAACGGCGAGCGCGTGGCACTGCAGGGCCTCTGGAAATACCGGGTGGCGGCGGGCCAGCAGGCGCCGCCTTTCGCGCCATGGCAGGCCGCCACCGGGCTGTCGACGCTGTACAACGGGATGATCGCACCGCTCGGGGGCTTCGGGCTGCGCGGCATGCTCTGGTATCAAGGTGAATCGAACACCAGCGATGGTGCGGCGTATGCGATGCGGTTGCGTGCGCTGCGCGAGGACTGGCGGCGGCAGTTCGGTGCGCGCACGCCACTGCTGCTGGTGCAGCTGGCCGGCTACGGCCAGCCGCCGGTTGTGCCCGCCGCCAGCGGTTGGGCGCAGGTGCGTGAGGCGCAGCGGCGCGTCGCCGCCGAGGATGCGCGGAGCGGGCTCGCCATTGCCATCGACATCGGCGACGCCTACGACATCCATCCGCCGAACAAGCAGGAGCTCGGGCGCCGCCTGGCGCGCGTGGCGCGCCACGTGGTGTACGGCAAGCAGGACGTGGCGCCGTCGGGTCCGCGAGCGGTAACGGCCGTGCGGACGCCCGCTGGCGTGGCCATTGCGTTCGAGGATGTCGAAGGCGTGCTCACCGCGACCGGCGCGCTGCGTCCGATTGGTTTTGAACTGTGCGGGACCAGGGGTGATACCCGCCACTGCGACTACGGCGACGCCGAACTGGATGGGCGCCGGATCCTGCTGCGCGGCCCGCTGTCGACGCACGCAACGCATGTCCGCTATTGCTGGGCCGATGGCCCGGTGTGCACGCTACGCGACCGCAGCGGGGCACCGGCAGGCCCGTTCGAACTTCCCATTGCCGAAGCCGAGACGCGACGATGATGACGTTGTCCAAGCAGTCCCCTCCGGTCCGCGACAGGGCCGGCCTGAGGTCGATGGCGCGCCACCTGCTGGCGGCGGCACTCCTGCTGTCGGCCGCAACCAGCCCGGCCAGCGCGCCGCCGGACGCACCGCCGGTGTACTTTGACTGGTTCGAATACCGCGGCCACGACGCGGCCTTCGACACGCCGCTGCCGGCCGGCCACTACCGCAATCCGGTGCTGGCCGGCTTCCATGCCGATCCCAGCATCGTGAGCGCGAACGGCCGGTTCTACCTGGTCAATTCCAGCTTCACCTATTTCCCGGGCATTCCGGTGTTCGAGAGTGCCGACCTGGTTCACTGGAAGCAGATCGGCAACGTGATCGACCGCGCCACGCAGCTGGATTTCGACGGGCTGAGCGTCTCGCGCGGCATCTTCGCGCCCACCATCGAATACCACGATGGGGTCTTCTACGTGGTGACCACGGCCACCGACAGTGGCGGCAACTTCATTGCCACCGCGCGCGACCCGGCCGGTCCGTGGTCCGATCCGCACTGGCTGCCCGGCATCGATGGCATCGATCCATCACTGTTCTTCGATGACGACGGCAAGGTGTACCTGGTCAACAACGATGCACCGCCCGGCCCGCCGCGCTACGACGGGCACCGCGCCATCTGGATGCAGCAGATCGATCTGGCTGCCTTCAAGCCGGTCGGGCCGCGCCGGGTGCTGGTCGACGCGGGCGTGGAGCCGGCGAAGAACCCGATCTGGATCGAAGGACCCCACATCTACAAGCGCCAGGGCTGGTATTACCTGTCCGATGCCGAAGGGGGCACCGGGCCGCAGCACTCCCAGGTGGTGCTGCGCAGCCGCGCCGTGTGGGGCCCGTATGACCCCTACGCGGGCAATCCGATCCTGACCCAGCGCGAGCTGCCCGACGACCGACCGCTACCGATCACCAATGCCGGCCATGCCGACCTGGTCGAAGGCCCGGACGGTTCGTGGTGGGCGGTGTTCCTGGCCAGCCGCAACTATCAGACGCGGCACTACAACACCGGGCGCGAGACCTATCTGCTGCCGGTGCGCTGGCAGGACGGCTGGCCACGGATCCTGCCGGCCGACCAGCCCATCCCCTACGTGGTCAAGGCGCCGTCGTGGATGCAGGGCGAGGCATCCCAGGCCCCCTCGACCGGCAACTTCGTCGAGCGCGACAACTTCGATGGACCGAGGCTCGATCGCCAGTGGCTGCGCGTGCGGGTGCCCAAGCACGCCTGGGCCGACCTGGCCACGCGCCCGGGAATGCTGGCCGTGCACCCGCTTGCCGAGGATCTGGACACGCTGCGCAATCCCGCGTTCCTTGGCCGACGCCAGCAGCACCTGCGCTTCGAGGCGAGCGCCGCGATGAGCCGGCCGGGGCCTGGCGTGGCGGCCGGCCTGGCGGCGTTCCAGAGCGAGGCGTACTGGTACTTCCTTGGCGTTCGCAGCCTTCCGGACGAGCGACTTTCGCTCTTCCTGGAAGTTCGTGATGGCGGTGGCAGTACGCGCATCGTGGCGACCCGCGAGGTGCGGGCACCGGACGCGTTGCGCCTGAAGATCGACGGCAACGAGGGCGACTACGCGTTCTCGTTCGATACCGGCGACGGGCAGGGCTGGCAACTGCTTGCAGGCAAGGTGGATGGCACCGTTCTGAGCACGGACCGGGCGGGCGGCTTCGTAGGCGCACTGCTGGGTCCCTTCGCGCGCGATGAGCGCACCGGGAGAAGCAAATGAGGCTGTCGCTGTCGTCCAACGCCCGTCGCCGCACGTTGCGCCGCGGGCTCACTGTGTTCGTTCTGACCTGCATCGCGGCGGCCGCATCCGCAGCCGCGCCGCGGCCCTGGCTGGACGTTTCGGCCAGCTTCGAGCAACGGGCTGCCTCACTCGTCGCGCAGATGACGCTGGAAGAGAAAGCCGCGCAGATGCAGAACGCCGCGCCGGCAATCGAACGCCTGGGTGTGCCCGCCTACGACTGGTGGAATGAGGGACTGCATGGCGTGGCACGGGCAGGGCAGGCCACGGTCTTTCCGCAGGCGATCGGCCTGGCCGCGACCTTCGATGTGCCGTTGATGGGGCAGGTGGCCACGACGATCAGCGATGAGGCCCGCGCAAAGCACCACCAGTTCCTCCGCGAAGGCGCGCACGGCCGTTACCAGGGGCTGACCTTCTGGTCGCCGAACGTCAACATCTTCCGCGACCCGCGCTGGGGCCGCGGACAGGAAACCTATGGCGAGGACCCGTACCTCACCGCGCGCATGGGCGTGGCCTTCGTACGTGGCCTGCAGGGCGACGACCCCGTCTACCGCAAGCTGGACGCCACCGCCAAGCATCTGGCCGTGCACAGCGGGCCGGAGGCCGACCGCCATCACTTCGATGCACGGCCCAGCCGGCGCGACCTGTATGACACCTACCTGCCGGCATTCGAGGCGCTGGTCAAGGAGGGCGACGTCGATGCTGTGATGGGCGCCTACAACCGCGTGTACGGCGAGTCCGCCAGTGCCAGCCGTTTCCTGCTGCGCGATGTGCTGCGACGCGACTGGGGCTTCAAGGGCTACGTGGTCTCGGACTGCTGGGCCATCGTCGACATCTGGAAGCACCACCATATCGTGACCACGCGCGAAGCCGCTGCGGCGCTGGCGGTCAGGAATGGCACCGAGCTGGAATGCGGCCAGGAGTACGCCACGCTTCCGTCGGCCGTGCGTCAGGGTTTGATCAGCGAAGCGGAGATCGACGATGCGGTGACCCGTCTGTTCACCGCACGGATGCGCCTGGGCATGTTCGACCCGCCGGAGCGGGTGCGCTGGGCGCGCATTCCGGCCTCGGTGAACCAGGCCCCGGCACATGATGCGCTGGCGCTCAAGGCCGCGCAGGCGTCGCTGGTGCTGCTGAAGAACGACGGCATCCTGCCGCTGTCACGCGACATCAAGCGCATTGCCGTGGTCGGACCCACTGCCGACGACACCATGGCGCTGCTCGGCAACTACTTCGGCACACCGGCCGCGCCGGTCACGATCCTGCAGGGCATACGCGAGGCGGCCAAGGGCGTCGAGGTTCGCTATGCCCGCGGCGTGGACCTGGTGGAGGGCCGCGACGATCCCGGTGCCACGCCGTTGATCGAGCCGACCTTCCTGCGGCCTTCGGCGGACTCGCCCGAGCGTGGCCTGCGTGGCGAGTACTTCCGCACGCCCGACCTGTCCGGTACGCCGGCCCTGGTGCGTACCGACGCGCAGATCGGCTTCCGCTGGGACCGCGGCTCGCCGACCGACAACCTGCTGGCACGCGGCGAAGCGGCACCGGGGCAGGGGATCCCGAACGACCGCTTCAGCATCCGCTGGAGCGGCCAACTGCTGCCACCCGTGTCCGGCCGCTACCGGCTGGAGGTGGCCGGCGACGATGGCTACCGCCTGTACCTGGACGGGAAGCGCGTGATCGATCACTGGGTGAACACAGATCGCCTGCATGCCGAGGGCATCGAACTGGAGCTGCAGGCCGGGCGTGCCTACGCGATGACGCTGGAGTACTACGACGACGAGCGCGATGCCGGCGTGCGCCTGGGCTGGCGCATGCCCGGCGCCAAGGCGCCGTTCGATGAAGCGCTCGATGCCGCACGCGAAGCCGATGTGGTGGTGTTCGTCGGTGGCCTTACCGGCGATGTCGAAGGCGAGGAAATGACGGTCAACTATCCAGGCTTTGCCGGTGGCGACCGTACCGACCTGCGGTTGCCCGCGCCGCAGCGCACCCTGCTGGAGGCCCTGCACGCTACCGGCAAGCCGGTGGTGATGGTGCTCACCGGCGGCTCGGCCATTGCCGTGGACTGGGCGCAGTCGCATCTGCCGGCGATCCTGATGAGCTGGTACCCCGGGCAGCGCGGCGGCACCGCCGTCGGCCAGGCGCTGTTCGGCGACATCAATCCCGCCGGCCGGTTGCCAGTGACGTTCTACAAGGCCAGCGAAGCGTTGCCGGCATTCGACGACTACGCCATGGAGGGCCGCACCTATCGCTACTTCCGCGGCACGCCACTTTATCCGTTCGGTCACGGCCTGTCGTATACGCGGTTCGACTATGGAACGCTCCGCCTCGATGCAGCCAGGCTCCGGGCCGATGGCCGCCTGGGCGTTGCGGTCGATGTGACCAACGCAGGCACGCGCAGCGGTGACGAAGTGGTGCAGCTGTACGTGCGGCGCGAGCACGCTGGCAGCGGCGATGCCGTGCAGGAGCTGCGTGGCTTCCAGCGGATCCATCTGGCCCCGGGCGAACACCGCACGGTGACGTTCACCCTGGAGGCAGCGCAGGCCCTGCGCCACTATGACGAAGCGCGCGCCGCGTATGAGGTGCGGCCCGGTGCCTACGAGGTCAGGGTGGGGGCGTCCAGTGCCGATGCACGCGCGCAGGGCAGGTTCACGGTGGTGTCCGCGCATGACTGATCGCTCTCGCCGGCATCGATTTCCCTCCGCCCAGATCCCTTTTCCAGGACGTCCGCTGCATGGCAAGCACTGAACACGCGCTATCGGTACGCGAGAAGCTCGGCTCCAGCCTGGGCGATCTCGCCGCCAACCTGATCTTCCAGACCCTGATCACCTACCTGGCGTTCTTCTACACCGACGTCTACCGCCTGCCAGCTGCGACCGCGGCCACGATCATCTTCGTGGTGGGCCTGCTGGGTGCGTTCGTGTTCACGCCGTTGATCGGCATCGCGGCTGACCGGACGACCACCCGTTGGGGCCGCTTCCGGCCGTGGATCCTGTGGACGGCCATTCCTTTTGGCGTACTGTCCCTGCTGGCGTTCAGCACGCCGGACCTGGGCGAGCGCGGAAAGGTGATCTATGCACTGGCCACCTACGCGCTGCTGGTGTGCGTGTACGCAGCGAACAACCTGCCGTACTCGGCGCTGAGCGGCGTGCTGACCGGCAGCATGGCCCAGCGCAACAGCCTTTCGGCCTACCGCTTCGTGGCCGTGATGATCGCGCAGTTCATCATCCAGGTGCTGCTGATGCCGCTGGTGCTGATCCTGGGTGACGGCGACCGGGTGCGCGGCTTCGAGCAGGTCATGACCGCATTCGCCATCATCGGCACGGCGTTCTTCCTGATCACGTTCGCCACCACCCGCGAACGCATCGTGCCGACGCGTGAACAGACCGGCGGCATAGTGCAGGACCTGTCGGACCTGCTGCACAACCGCCCGTGGCAGGTGATGCTGGCCCTGACCGTGCTGGTGTTCATCAACCTGGCATTGAAAGGCGGTACCTACATCTACTACTTCCAGTACTACATGAGTGAAGCGGCGCTGGCCGGCTTCCTTGAAAACTCGGGGTTCAACGGCCTGGTCAGCGCGTTGAATGCTGCGCTGGCCAGCGCCGGCTTCGCGGCGTTCACCTGGCCGAAGGACGCGGCCACCTCGGCGTTCAGCCTGTTCAACGCGTGCGGCATCCTCTGCATGATCCTGGGTATCGGCGCATCGCGACGGTTGGCGGACCGCTTCGGCAAGCGCGACGTCTTCGGTGGCGCCCTATTTGTCTCGACCCTGTTCCTGCTTGCCTTCTACCTGTTTCCACCCACGGCGGTGGCGGTGGCGTTCGGCGCCTTCATGCTGCATGGCTTCTGCTACGGCATCACCATCCCGTTGCTGTGGGCGATGATCGCCGACGTCGCGGACTACTCGGAGTGGAAGAACCATCGGCGGGCAACCGCGATCATCTTCTCGGCGATGCTGTGCGGGCTGAAGATCGGCCTCAGCGTGGGCGGCGCGCTGGTCGCCGCGATCCTCGCCCACTACGGCTACCAGGCCGGCCTGGCGCAGCAGCCTGAGGCCGTGGTGCAGGGCATCCGCCTGACCGTAAGCGTCTACTGCTCCCTTCCTTTCCTGCTCGCCGTGGCGCTGCTGGTCTTCTACAGGATCGACAAGCGCACCGAAACCCGCATCGAGCAGGACCTCCACCTGCGTCGCCGTTCCGCCGACGCCTCCGTGTAACTCCAAGATGACGACCATGATCGACCTCTCTGCCGGCGAAGACGGCCAGGCCAGCGAAGCCCGTCTTGCGCAGCTCACCGCGCACGCCATTTCGCAACCGCTGGTGACCCACATCTATACCGCCGACCCTTCGGCGCATGTGTTCGAGGGGCGCCTGTACATCTATCCGTCGCACGACATCGACGGCGGCCAGCCATTCGACGACGAAGGTGGCCACTTCGGCATGCAGGATTATCATGTGCTGAAGATGGATACGCCCGACGGCACGGCCGTCGATTGCGGCATGGCGTTGCATGTGCGCGATGTGCCCTGGGCCCGGAAACAGATGTGGGCCCCCGATGCCGCCTGCCGTGATGGCCGCTACTACCTCTACTTCCCGGCCAAGGATGCCGAGGGCCGGTTCCGCATCGGCGTGGCGATCGGTACGCGGCCGGAGGGCCCGTTCGTGCCCCAGCCGGAGCCGATCAAGGGTGCGTACTCGATCGACCCGGCCGTGTTCGAAGACGAGGATGGCAGCCACTACCTGTACTTCGGCGGCATATGGGGCGGGCAGCTGCAGAAGTATCGTGACAACCAGTACAGCGAGGCCCACGAGGAGCCCGAGGGCAGCGCACCGGCGCTGGGCCCGCGCGTGGGCCGCCTGGATGCCGGCATGACCGAGCTGGCCGAACCCACCCGCGAAGTGCAGATCCTGGATGAGCATGGCCAGCCGCTGCGCGCGGACGACCATGCGCGCCGCTTCTTCGAAGGTCCGTGGCTGCACAGGTACCAGGGTCGCTACTACCTGTCGTACTCCACTGGCAACACCCACCAGCTGTGCTACGCCATCGGCGACAGCCCGTATGGACCGTTCACCTACGCTGGCGTGATCCTCACCCCCGTGGTCGGTTGGACCACCCACCACTCCATCTGCCAGTTCGAAGGACAGTGGTACCTGTTCTATCACGATGCACTGATGTCCGGCGGCATCACCCACCTGCGCTCGGCCAAGTGCACGCCGCTGCACATGGAGCCGGACGGAAGCATCCGCACGATCAACCCGTATGGGGCCTGAGCGGATGCTGCCGGTGGATGATGCGCTGGCTCCGCTGCCAGCCGGCGAGCTGCACTGGCTGAGGTGCGGCGAACTGGAGGTTGCGTTCGCCGCAGGGGCGGGCGGGCGCGTGGCGCACCTGCGCTACCAGGGCGTGGAATGGCTGGTGGATGCGCAGCAGGCAGGCCCGGCGGCGATCGCGTGGGGCTGCTACCCGATGGTGCCGTGGGCCGGGCGCATCCGCCGTGGACAGTTCCATTTTGACGGCAGGCCGCATCGGCTGCCGCTCAACTTCGACGGGCACGCCATCCATGGGGTGGGTTTCTCGCGACCCTGGCGGATCGACCGCTTGGACGCGGCGGCAGCCCGGTTGTCGCTGGAGCTGCCGAGCGACGGCTACTGGCCTTTCGGTGGCGCTGCCGTGCTGGACCTGCAGTTGCAGGCTCACAGCCTGCAGATGGACCTCTCGGTCCAGGCCGGCGGCCAGGCGATGCCGGCGGTGCTGGGCTGGCACCCCTGGTTCCGGAAGCCGGAACGACTGCTGTTCAGTCCTCGCTCGATGTATCCGCGGGACAGGGAAGGTATTGCCACGCTGCCCCGCGTGGAGCCCACCACCGGCCCCTGGGATGACTGCTTCATCGCCGACGGTGACGTCACGCTGATACGCGAAGGCCAGCACCTGCGGCTGAGGTCGGACCACGACCACTGGGTGGTCTACGATGGTTCGCCGCACGCCACCTGTGTCGAACCGCAGAGCGGCCCGCCAGATGGCTACACCCTGGCACCGCACCGGCTGGAGCCCGGCCAGCGCCTCGCGTTGACATTCGAACTGGCGTGGGCGGCGGACAGCACCTGAAACCCCGGCCAGGGCAGGCGATCACCCGGGTGCCGGGCGGTCGGTACGCCGCCTGGACCGGCCGTGGACCCGGTGCCTGACACGGGCGGCGCCCCAGGACCACCTGACATTTCCTACAGGTTCCAGTCGATCCGCATGCCCGCGATCAGCGCATCCGGCAGGTCGTGCTGGCGTGCGGGCTCATTGAACTGGTCGGGGTGCACGATGTAGTGCAGGTTCGGTGCAACACGAAGCTGCGGGGTGAGCTGGATGCCATAGCTCAGCTCCATCATCACCTGGCTCCCGTGCGGGGTGCCGCTGCCACCGGCTGCGGCGCGGGCGAGGCGCAGGTCTTCCAGCGCGATGCTGCTGTACTTCTGCTGGGTCACGACGAAAGCGATGCTGTCCTGCGGCCGCCGGGCGAACGTGCCTTTCTGCACCAGCCCGGCCTGCAGGAAATGATCCTCGATCAACTGGCCGGAGGTGCCCGTGAGCGCCGCACCGAAAAGGGTCAGGCCGCGGCCGGCACCATCACTGGTGAGTTGCTGCTCGAAGCGGGCGAACGCACCGGAGCGACCGTGACGCGTCGCGTACTCCTGGCCACTGAGCAGCGCGGGAATGCCGTTGGCATCGCGCAGCGGATCGCGATAGGTCGAGTTGTCCTGCCAACCACCGAGTTCGTAGCGGGCTTTCAGTCGTGCCGAAGCAGGGCTGCGCCAGCCGATCGTGTAGGGCACGATCCAGCCGGTGGCCTGGTTCGTATTCCACTTCAGGCCATGCTGGCCATCCTCAGCCTGGCTGGGATCAACCTGGTAGGCGCCGACGCGGACATAGACATCGGGCGTCACCCAGGCCGTGGCATCGGCCATCCAGCTCGATACCGGCCACCAGGTGAAACTGCTGGTGCGGAATACGTAGGTCGGGTTGCCACAGGCCGAGTTGCCCTGGAAGTACTGGCACAGGTCCGAACCCAGGTGGTGGATGTTGGCGACGCTGCGCCCTGCTTCCAGTACCAACCGGTCGTTGAACAGCTTCTGTTCGAGGGTCAGGTTGGCCAGGCGCGTGCCCTGGCCGCCGTAGATTTCCTGCACCGAGGTGCTGTTGCCTGTACTGCTGTTGGCGAGATTGGTGCCATGGCGGTTGATGCCGTAGGCCTTGACCGTCGCACCTCGCCAGCCAAACGCCGCGTCCAGGTCCACGTCGGCACCGAACATCAGCTGGCCGGCATAGGCCGTGCCGCTGCGCTTGCCACCGTCGAGCGTGGCGGCCGCTTCGCCGGTGTAGGCGAGCTTCGGAGCGAAGACGTCGCTCGCGTCGGCGGCTGCGGCCAGTGATGGCAGGGCCAGCAGGATCACTGTCGGCAGCAGGCGGCGGGAAGGGGAGGTCATGGGCGGGTTCCTTTTACAGGGTGGGAGCCGTGACCGGCTTCTTGAGCACGCGCAGCGCGACCGCGGTGACGGCCACGCCGGCCACGAGTGCAAGCAGGTAGATGCCAAGATGGGTGACTGCGTTCGGGATCGGCAGCACGAACACGCCGCCATGCGGCACCTTCAGTTCGACGCCTGCGGCCATCGAGATCGCACCGGCCACGGCAGAACCAAGGATCAGCGCCGGAATGGTGCGCAGCGGATCACGCGCGGCATAGGGGATCGCGCCTTCGGTCACGAAACTGAGGCCAAGCACGCCAGCGGCACCGGCCGTGCCACGCTCCTCGGCAGTGAAGCGGTTGCTGAACAGCCATGTCGCCAGTGCGATACCCAGCGGCGGCGTCATGCCGCCGATCATCGTCGCCGCCATCGGCGTGTAGACCTGGCTGGAAATCAATGCGGTGGAGAAGGCGTAGGACGCCTTGTTGACGGGTCCGCCCATGTCCACCGCCATCATGCCGCCCAGCAGCAGGCCAAGCAGGATCGCGCTGCTGCCTTGCATGCCGCGCAGCCAGTCGGTCAGCCAGGCCAGCAGCCCAGCCACCGGCGTACCGATTACATACATCATCAACAGGCCGACCAGCAGCGTGCCCAGCACCGGCAGGATCAGCACCGGCTTGAGGCCTTCCAGGCTGCGCGGCAGGCGCAGCGCACGGTTGATCCAATGCACGCCGTAGCCGGCGATGAAACCGGCCAGGATGCCGCCGATGAAGCCCGCATCCATGTTGACTGCCACCAATCCCCCGATCATGCCCGGGGCGATGCCCGGGCGATCGGCGATGGAGTAGGCGATGTAGCCGGCCAGTGCCGGCACCATCAGCATGAAGCCGGACTTGGCGCCGATCTGGAACAGCGACCAGGCCAGCGTGCCCTTGTGTGCATCGTCGAAGGCATAGATGCCGCCGAGCGCGAACGCCAGTGCGATCAGCAGGCCGCCGGCAGTGACGAACGGCAGCATGAACGACACGCCGGTCATCAGGTGCTTGTAGGGGCCGGCGACCCTGGCCTTCTCGGTGGTGCGACCTGAAGCCACCGTGCCGGTCTGCACGCCAGCCTCGGCCAGCGCCTTGCGGATCAGGTTCTGGCCGTCATTGATCGCCGGCTTGGTGCCGCTCTTGAACAGGCGTTTGCCAGCAAAGCGCGACAGATCGACTTCGCGGTCGGCGGCGATCAGCACCAGGTCGGCGGCAGCGATTTCGCCGTCGCTCAACGCATCCTGCGCGCCGACCGAGCCCTGGGTTTCCACCCGGATCGCGTGGCCCAGTGCCTTGGCCGCCTGCTGCAGGCCTTCGGCCGCCATGAACGTGTGGGCGATGCCGGTCGGGCAGGAGGTGACGGCGACGATGCGCTTGCCCGCGTCATCCCTGGAAGGGGGTGCCGATGCTGCGGCGAGCTGCGCCAGCACGGCGAGCGGGTCGTCCAGCACTTCACCGAGGCCGGCGCGCACGATCTGGGCATTGCCGAAGCGGGCGCTGTCCGCCTCGCCGTCACCCACCAGCAGCAGCTGCGTTGCGGCGGCAGCCTGCGCGTCGGGCAATGCCCCGGTCACGCCCTGATCGCTGCGGATTTCGATCGCCAATTCGACCCTTTGCTGGCGTGCGGCGCGGCGCAGCGCTTCGGCGGCAAGAACGGCCTCGATGCTGCGTTCGCCAGCGGCGATGACTACGGTGGAAGCTTGCATGGCAACTCCTGGAATTGTTCGGGTTCGTCCTTGCAGCAGGGGCCATCGGTGGCCCAAGGCCAGCCGCAGCCCCCTCTGCAGGGGTTTCAATCCAACCGCTCGATCAGTACATCGCCGGTCCACGCGCGCACCTGCGCCGGGTCCAGCCGTCGCGCGTCGCCACTCTCCAGCCGGCTCATCGAGAACGCCGTGGCCAGTCGCGCACAACCGGCCAGGTCGGGGGAGGGCTCCAACAAGGCGGCGGCGATGCCGGCGACCATGGCGTCGCCGGCACCGACCGTACTGCCCTGCGCCAGTCGCGCCGGTCGTGCGACCAGGGCGCCGCTGCGATCAATGAACAGCGCGCCGTCGGCGCCCATCGAGATCGCTACGAGTGCAACTCCGCGTTCGACCAGGGCCCGGCCCGCGGCGCGCAGGGCGCTGCGATCCAGCAGCGGCGTGCCGGCCCAGGCCTCCAGTTCATGGCGGTTGGGCTTGACCGCGTAGGGCAGTGCACCCTGTGCACCACTCAACGCGGCGGCAAGCGCGTCGCCACTGGTATCCAGCAGTACGCGCGCGCCGGCGGCGCGCACCTGCGCCTGCAGTCGGGCCCATGCATCGGCTTGCAGCCCGGACGGAAGGCTGCCGGACAGCACCACCGGCAGCTGCGGCTGGAGCAGTGCGTCGAGTCGGCGCGATACCGCGTCCAGATCGGCGTCACACAGTGACAGGCCGGGCAGGTTGATGTCGGTGGTCTCGCCGTTGGCGTCTTCCACCAGCTTGATGTTGGTGCGGGTACGGCCCGGAATGCGCAGACACGCGTCTGCGATGCCCCGATCGGAAAACAGTGCGCTGAACACGCCGTCGTTGCCATCGCCGAGCACGCCCAGCGCAGTGGTCGGCACGCCCCAGTCTGCCAGGCAGGCGGCCACGTTGATGCCTTTGCCGCCGGCATCGTCGCGGGAACTGCGGGCGCGATGCACGTGACCCGGTTGCAGGTTCGCCAGCCGCACGGTCTGGTCGATTGCCGGGTTCAGGGTAATGGTGACGGCGCGGGAACTCATGCGCGCGCTCCATCGAGCGCACGCACCTGCTCGGCGGTTTCGCAGTCCAGCGCCGTCGCAGCCAGCGTTCGCAGATCGGCCAGCGCGCTGCCACGCAGGCGTGCTTTCACGGCTGGGATGTCGTTCGGGGTCATCGACAGTTCGTCCACGCCCAGGCCGGCCAACAGCAGTGCGCCGAACGGATCGCCGGCCAGCCCGCCACAGACGCCCACCCAGCGCCCATGCAGTCGTGCGCCTTCCACCGTGGCGCGGATCGCGCGCAGCACGGCCGGATGCAGGCTGTCGGCCTCGGCGGCCAGTTCCGGATTCTGGCGGTCGATCGCCAGCACGTACTGGGTCAGGTCGTTGGTACCGATCGAGAAGAAGTCGGCGTGGCGGGCCAGCACATCGCTCTGCGCCGCAGCGGCCGGCACTTCGATCATGATGCCGATCGGTACCCCGGGCGCCTGCAGTGCTGCGCGCTGGCGCTCGCAGATGGCGCGCAGTGCGACCAGCTCGCTCACCGAGGTGATCATCGGGAACATGATGGACAGGCGCGCGCCGTCTTTCGCCGCGCGGTACAGCGCACGCAGCTGCGGTTCCAGCAGGTCCGGCCGGCGCAGCAGCAGGCGCGCGCCGCGCACGCCCAGGAACGGGTTTTCTTCATGCGGCAGCTCCAGGTGCGCCACCTGCTTGTCGCCACCGATATCGAGCGCACGCACGATCAGTGGGCGGCCGCCGAGTGCCTTGGCCATCGCCACATACGTGGTGTACTGCTCATCCTCGCTGGGCGTACTGCCACGTTCAAGGAACAGGAATTCGGTGCGCATCAGGCCGACGCCTTCCGCGCCTTGCTCCAGTGCCAGCGGCACCTGCTCGGGCAGGTTGACGTTGGCGCCGATGTCGATGCGGTGGCCGTCCGGCGTCTGTGCCGGCTGCGCGCGTTGCGCCGCTTCACGCTCGCGGATCTGCTGCTGTTCGGCGATCCACGCGCGCGCCGAGGCGAGGTCGGCCTCGGACGGAGACAGGTAGAGCCGCCCACTGCTGCCGTCGATGATCGCCTCGCGACCGGCGCTGATCGCGAGCAGCTCGCCCCCCCCGGCGACCAGCGCCGGCAGGCCGAGGGTGCGCGAGAGGATGGCGGTGTGCGAGGTCGGCCCGCCCTGCGCGGTGGCCAGGCCAATCACGCGGGTAGTGTCGAGGTTGGCCGTGTCGGACGGCGACAGGTCCGCCGCGATCAGGATGCACGGGTGCGCGGGCAGGTCGGCCAGGCCGCCACCGGCGGCCGACGGATCAAGCTGCGCCAGCACTCGGCGGCCAACGTCACGCAGGTCGGCGGCGCGCCCGGCCAGCACCGGGTTGCCCAGCGCGGCCAGGCCCGAGGCGATGTGTTCGATGGCCTGGTGCCAGGACCATGCGACGCCATGGCCTTCGACCATCAGCTGGCAGGTACGGGTAATCAGGTCGGTGTCGTCCAACAGCGCGGCATGGGCCTTGAAGATGGCGGCGTCCGAGGCGCCGAGCCGGCGCTGGGTGTCATCCTGCAGCGCGGCCAACTGCTGGCGGGTACGTGCGAGCGCCTCCTGCAGACGCGCCCCGCCTTCGCCGAGCGGGGCCGGGCGATCGGCGACCTCGGCCTGCGTGCTGGCCAATACATGCACCGGGCCGATTGCCAGCCCAGGGCTGGCACCGATGCCGACGATGGCAGCCTGTGCCTCGGGCGGATTCCAGCCTGCCACCGGCGTGGCCTTGCGTTGTGCTGCGCGTTCGGCGTCGGCCTTTTCCTGTGCCACCAGGTCCTCCATGACCCTGCGCAGCGCGGTCAGCAGGGCAGGGGCATCCGCCCCCTCGGCAGACACGCTGACGGCATCGCCATGACGCAGGCCAAGTTGCAGCAGCGCGACCAGACTCTTGGCGTCCGCTGCCTGGTCGCCGGCACGCACCTGGGCGCGGGCCGCAAAGCGGCGCGCCGTCTCTGCCCAGCGCGTGGCCGGGCGCGCGTGCAGGCCGCTGGGGTAGGCAATGGTCCAGTCAAAGCGCTCGGCCAGATCGGTGGCCGGTACCTGGGCGGTCGTGATCGCAATGTCGCCGGTCAGCGCGTTGACGATCTCACCCGCATCGGTGGTCGCAAACAGGCGCTGCAGCGTTGCCTCATCCTGGATCAGCCGGGTCAGGCGGCGCAGCAGGGTAATGTGGGTATCGGACTGGGCAGCGATGCCAACCACCAGGCGGGTGACCTGCCCCGGATTCCATTCCACGCCTTCCGGCAACTGCAGCACGGCAATGCCATCGCGGCGCACCAGATGGCGGTCCTCGCCAAGCCCGTGCGGGATTGCCACGCCATGGCCAAGGAAGGTGTTGGCCAGCGCTTCGCGCCGTCCCATGCTGGCCTCGTACCCCGGCGCCACGCAGCCGGCCGCGACCAGCATCTGCGCGACCTGGGCGATCGCATCGGTCTTGTCCTGCGCCCGCGCGTCCAGGCGGATCAGTTCCCGGCTGACGGGGGAGGGGAAGTTCTGGGGCGACAAAGGGCGGCTCCGGCAAAAGGATGGCTGGGCATATTGGGAACGTTCCCACCGCCTATTTCAATGTGCACTGCACAAAATGCCAATAGTTCTTTGGCGTTAGCATTCTCCTGAACAGCCGCCGGGCCATGGCAGGCGCACTTTTCCGGGAACGTTTCCAATGAGTATCAGCATCAATGACGTCGCGCGTGTAGCGGGGGTATCCAAGTCCACCGTGTCGCGGGTGCTCGGGGGCGGCCCGGTCAGCGAAGAGGTTCGCGGCCGGGTCGAGGTGGCGATCCGCCAGACCGGCTATCGGCCGAACCTGCAGGCAAGGCGGCTGCGCTCCCGGCACACCGGCATCATCGGGTTGATCGTTGCGGATATCCGCAACCCGTTCTTCACTGCGCTTATCCGTGCGGTGGAGGAGGTCGCCTATCGCGAAGGCCTGCGCGTCACGCTCTGCAACACCGACGAAGACCCCGAGCGCGAGGCGCTGTACCTGCAGTTGATGCACGAGGAGCGCATCAGTGGACTGATCTTTGCGCCCACACGGACCACGGTGGGGCGGCTGGAACGGCTCACGCTGGACTTCCCGACGGTACTGGTGGACCGCGCCGCGGCCAGCGGGTCGATCGACAGCGTGGTGCTGGACAATCCCGCGGCGATGGGCGCCCTGGTCGAGCATCTCGTCGAGCGTGGCTATCGCCGCATCGGCGGCCTGTTCGGCAGCACCAGCACCACGGCGGCCGAGCGCCGCGACGGCTATCTTGCTGCGATGCGCACGCACGGATTGGAGCCGGATTACCGTGAAGTCGAGCCAACGGCCGAGGCCGCCATCGCAACGGTCGACCAATGGCTGGCCGGCCCTTCGCGTCCCGACGCGCTGGTCACCAGCAACAGCCTGCTGCTCATGGGTGCATTGAAGGCGGCACGCAGCGCCGGTCTCGCCATTCCAGGAGAGCTGGCGCTGGCAGGGTTCGACAACGAGCGCTGGACCGAGCTGGTCGAACCTGGCATTACCGTGGTCGAGCAGCCGGTTGAAGACATGGGGCGCGCTGCGATGTCGCTGTTGCTGGAACGCCTGCGCATGCCGGAGCTGCCCGTGCGCAGGCTGGTGATGACGGGAAGGTGCGTGGTGAGAGGGTCGACGGCTGGGCGATAGTCCGGCACCGGCCTGCGGCAGCCGCCAGATGTTGGCGGGTCATGCGTTGTCTGCTACAAGCCAACTGTACGCAGACACAGTGGAGGATCGCCTTGTCAGAGCCCTATTCAGCACTGCTCCGCCTGAAGATTTCCCACCACGATCTTTCCAGATGGCTGGCAGCGCCCGTGCCTTCATCATCCCGTTGGTCCGACTGGCGAGGCATCTCCGGGCAGTGGCGCATGGAAAACGGCCAATACGACGTATTCTGGAAGCCTCTACGATCTCATCGCGTTTCTCGGCCAGCTTGATCGGCTTTGACCTCTGCCGCGTGGCATCCATGAAAGCAACAGCCAGGGCCCCGAAATGAAAGGACATCACACTCCCAACGCGCGCCACCGCATGCCTCGGCTCCTCGCACTTGGCCTCTGTGCGCTGGCTGGGTCCGCCGTGGCCGGAACAACGCAGCCGGCACGGACCTGGCTTGTCAGCGGCACGGAACTCATCACCCTCCTGCAGGGGAAAGGCGATGACGGGTTCTGCGACGGTGAACAGTGCCGGATCCTGTCCAGCGCTCGCGCCAGCGGCTATATCCTGGGCGTCGCCGATGCCAGCCGCGGACAGTGGTGCGGGCAGGGCCAGATCCTTCCGCATGAACTGGTCGACCATGTGTCTTCCCATCTCCGGCAACTGCCCCGCGAGCGATTGCAGCAGGATGCGTCGCCACTGGTTGTCGAAGGGCTGCGCACGGCGTTTCCCTGTGGTCGCGGCACACCACGTGGCAACAGTGCCGAGCCCGGCAATGACCAATGAAGCACGCCGCGCCCGCTTGGCGACGATGCGGACGTCCTACACCCTCGCAACACGGTGCATTCACGGCCACCGACATTCGCGCTCGCCACACTGCATGTTCCTTCCACAGCACAAGGTGCCCCATGGCTACCTGTGATGTCTGCGGCAACAACTACGACAAGAGCTTTACCCTGCAGCAGGGCGGGCGCAGCGGCACGTTCGATTCGTTCGAGTGCGCGATCCACGCATTCGCACCCCGCTGCGCACACTGCAAATGCGCCGTCATTGGGCATGGCGTTGAAGGAAATGGCCAGATCTTCTGCTGTGCACATTGCGCCGGTCATGCCGGCGTACAGGGGATAGCCGACCGGGCCTGAGCTGCCTTCAGCGCCCTCCTGCTTCCTGCCCAGAGACAAGCGAAGAATGCCGCGCGATCCGGGCTGCACCCGAATCAGCCAGCAGCGCCAGTGCGCGCCGCTTCCGGGATGGCAGCCCCGCCACGACCTCCGGTGCCAGCACGACGTCGAACTCTCTGGCGTTGGCATCCAGCGCGGTGGCCAGAACGCACGAATCGGCCGTCATGCCACTCAGGCACAGGCGGCGCACGCCCAATTTGGCCAGCAGAATCGGCAAGGGACTGGCCAGGAACGCCGAGTGCTTGGGCTTGAGCACGAAGTAATGACCGGGCAAGGGCGAGAGAAGGCTGGCAATTCGCCCCGCCGGACCGCCGTCGCGCCGGCACTGTTCCACCTGCTGGCGGAAATCGCGCTTCCAATCCGAGAAATTGTCATTGGCGTAGATGACCGGCCACCCGCGTTCGTCGAAGTGATCCCTCAGGCGCCGGATCTGCCGGGCCGCCCGCTCTGCCGCGGGCGCCAGCTCCTGCGCGCCCGGGAAATCGAAACGGCTGAACATGTCGATGATCAGCAAGGCCGTCGACCGATCATCTGCCATGGTTCAATCTCCTGTCTGGGTATGCGGCGCCTCGACCGGCTTGGACTGCGGCGAATCTTTCTGGCGCAGGAAGATCGTCAGCACCACCAGAGACAGCACGGCCAGGAACTCGCTTTGCCAGTTCTGCATGGATTCGAACCAGAATGTGCTGCTGGCGAGGTGCTCCACAAAGCCTGGCGGCGGCAATCCCTTCAACAGCTGTTCGGCCTCCTCGGCGCGCCAGCTCCCCAATGCATGCAGCGTAAAACTGCACAGGAACAACAGCCCGAACGCAATCGCCAGCGAGTGACCGTAAAGAACCTTCCACAGGCCACCGCGCCTGAATGGCCAGGGCGTGCGGCCGGGTTCGATGCGATTCTGTTCCTGCCCAGGGTCCAGCGGCCGCGATTCGGCCGAACCGCGCTGGCGCAGGCTGACCGTCAGCAGAACGTACATCCCCATCTGCAGGAACTCGCTCTCCCAGTTCTCGAACGTAGCGCTGACGAAGTGCCCGGTAGCCAGGTAGTGGCAGAAATCGATCGGCACGCGTCCGTGCTCGACCAGTTCCTGGTTGTGCACGTGATGCCCCGCAACTGCCTGCCCCACAATGAACACCAACGTGAGCGCAAGCAGCACCAGTGAGAGACCGTTGTGTCTCCACATGCAAGACCTCGTTGAGGCTGCTCCAAAGACCGTCCATGAAGCTTGCGTGGGCAAAGGGCCATGCCTCGTGATTGCTGCGCATCCGGGATGTGAGGCGGACTCAACGCTTTCCCGTCGGATCGGGATCAGGGCGCTCGTAGTCCTCCGGTACCGCCTTGGGGCCGTCGCCGTCGTCGGGCATGTCGTGCTCCTTCCATCTGGCTCGGTCGTTGCGCCGTTTGTCCGGCGTGTGCGCCTTTGACTGATCGTCCACATGCGTCGTTGGATTGAAGGGCAGTTTGTCGTTCATGGGCAGCTCCTGCGGCGAGAGAGTGAAGCCTGCACCGCGCCGGGTTAACGCCACGACGCTGCAGAATGAACGCCGCGCACACCGGGATGTCACTGCAGCCGGATGGCGGCCTTGCGATGCTGAAGGCCCGAGCTCCTGGAGCAGCACGATGCAGGCATTGACCTATCACGGCCGCAGGGATGTGCGCGTCGAGACTGTGCCCGACCCGGTACTGGCGGCGGATGACGATCTGATACTGCGGGTGACCGCCACCGCCATCTGCGGTTCGGACCTGCACCTCTACCGCGGCAAGATTCCTGATCTGCACGATGGCGATGTACTGGGCCACGAATTCATGGGCGTGGTGGAAGAGGTCGGCAGCGGCGTGACCCAGGTGAAGCCGGGCGATCGCGTGGTGATTCCCTTCGTGATCGCCTGTGGTGAGTGTTTCCACTGCAGGCTGGCCGAATATGCCGCATGCGAGACCACCAATCCTGGCAAGGGCGCCGCGCTGAACCAGAAAGGGCTGCTGCCTCCAGCTGCTTTGTTCGGATACAGCCATCTGTATGGCGGCGTAGCCGGTGGCCAAGCCGAATTCGTACGCGTGCCGAAGGCCAACGTGGGCCCGTTGCGCATTCCGGAAGGCGTGGCCGATGAGCAGGTGCTGTTCCTGTCTGACATTCTCCCGACCGGCTATCAGGCCGCGCTGAACGCGGGTGTGAAGCCCGGCTCGACGGTGGCCATCTTCGGCGCCGGTCCGGTTGGGCTGATGAGCGCGGCCTGTTGCCGGCTGCTGGGAGCAGAGACCATCTTCATGGTCGACCACCTTCGTTACCGCCTGGACTATGCACGCCGTGCTTACGGCGTGACCCCCATCGACTTCAAGGAGATCGAAGACCCGGCCGATTACATCCTTGCCCAGACCAGTGGGCGGGGCGTAGACGCCTGCATCGAGGCCGTAGGCTTCGAGGCCGAGGGCAGTGCGCTGGAGTCAGCGTTGACCGCTGTAAAGCTGGAAGGCAGCAGTGGCGTGGCGATACGGCAATGCATCGCGGCAACGCGCCGTGGCGGCGTGGTCAGCATTCCAGGCGTCTATGCCGGCTTCATCCATGGTTTTCTGCTGGGTGATGCGTTCGACAAAGGTCTGACATTCAAGATGGGCCAGACCCATGTGCAGGGACTGATGCCGGAACTGCTCGACGCAATCATGGAAGGAAAGCTGGATCCGGGTGACATCATCTCGCACCGGATGCGCCTGGCTGACGCTGCGCAGGGCTACGCGATATTCGATGCCAAGGATGACGACTGCCGCAAGATCGTGCTGACACCCTGAGCATGCTGCCATGAGCGCGATTGCCGCCGGTGTCTACGCACTGTGGCTGGCTGCCGGCTGGCTGGACTTCCATTTTCACCGGCGGACCGACCTTCCACACACCTCTGCGATGCGCGAAAGCCTGTTGCATGGGGTGCAGTTGCTGCTGATCGGAAGCGGGGTGCTCGCATGGCTCCTGCTGGAAAACACGCTGTCGCTCGTCACGTTTCTGGCACTTCTGGTCCTCGCGCACGCAATCGCCGGCTACTTCGACACCGTCAGCGCGGACGGCAGACGACGCATCAGCCCGGCAGAGCAGCATGTGCACAGCGTGCTCGATGCCGCGCCGTGGGTCCTGCTGGGCTGGGTGGGCTGGCAGGTCCACCCCCGGTGGTCGCTCGAAGTGAAGCCTGCAGCACCGGGCGTCTGGTGGCTGGTCCTGCTGCCGGCGCTGGGCGTGGTCGTGCTGGCATGGTTGTGGGAGCTGCTGCAGTGCCTGCGCGCACGACGGCAGCGCCGGCAAGCGAGCGCGTGAGGATCATCGCGCAGAGAATTCATGCGCCGGCTACGCCTCCCAGACAGTGATGTGACCGCTTGCCGCCTACGTTCGACATGTCTCTCCATTTCAGGCCCCTTCATGCAGCATGTGACGCCGCCATCCCCGCTGGAGAGCCGCGCTCGCGAGGTAGTGGTCCAGCGGCCCGACCTGCCATTGCCCGGAAGCGGCCTCACGCTGCGGCGGTGGCAGGCGCTGGCGGCATGGGGGGCGGAAGACCTGTGCCTGGCCAAAGTGCTTGAGGCGCACTACGACGCCCAAGCGATCATTGCCGAACTGAACGCGCCCGCCCTGGCTGAAGGCCAGCTACTGGCGGTCTGGGCCGCGGAAGGTCCAGCCAACACACTCCGCTTCGATGTTCACGGTCAGCTCCATGGTGACAAGCCCTGGTGTTCCGGCAGCGCGTGGGTGGATGCGGCATTGGTAACCGTCCGCAACGCGCAGGGCGTGTGGCTGTGCCAGGTCGCGGCGAAACACTGGCGCACGCTTGCAGATGAGCCCTGGCCGGCCGTTGGCATGGCCGGCGTTCCGTCCACCACGGTGCGGTTCGACGGCGCACCGATGGCGCTTCTGGGAACGCGCGATGAGTACCTGCAGCGACCGGGTTTCTGGCACGGCGGTGCGGGCATCGCGGCAGTCTGGTTCGGCGCGGCGGCCGCCTTGGCCGAGCGCATGCGGCCAGCCTGCAGCGAGGGGAATCGCGCGCGATTACTGGGTGAAGTGGACCTCGCCTTGGGCCCGGCGGCGGCGCTGCTTCGCGAAGTGGCGGCGCGCATCGACGCCGCGCCGGAATCGGCGCATCGCGAAGAGGTCGTGCGCCTGCGCTGCGTGGTCGAGCGCGCGGCGACGCGTGTCCTGGATCTGGCGGGGCGCGCACTGGGCCCGGCGCCGATGTGCCTGGAGGATGCCCACGCCCGTCGCTGCGCGGACCTGACCGTGTTCCTTCGGCAGAACCACGCAGATCGCGATTGGGAATGGCTGGGCGGCCAGCGGGCGAGCCAGGAGGCGACATGGGCGCTGTAGCCAGGACACCCCTGCAGGGGGAAGGAACGCAGGAGCAGGCATGGCTGCGCTGCGATTGGCTGTGGCAGCGGCCGGCAACATCGGCCAATGCCCTGTGCGCCGGCCATGATCGCGTCGTGGTGGTCGCACCCCATCCAGACGACGAGATCCTCGGCTGTGGTGGACTGCTCCGTCACGCTGCGGAGCAGGGCATGGAGGTACGCGTCGTCGCCGTGACCGATGGCGAAGCGTGCTATCCGGACGAGCACTGGTGGACGCCAGAACGCCTGCGCTCGGCGCGACGCGCCGAGCTTGCCGCAGCGCTGGGCGAACTCGGTATCCGGCCTGGATCCGCGTTTCATCTCGGCATCGCCGACGGCGCGGTCAGTGCGCACGAACAGGGCCTGGAAGACTGGCTGCAGCAGCACCTCCAGCCGAGCGACCTGGTCCTGGCACCCTGGCGCTTTGATGGGCATCCCGATCATGAAGCCGCAGGGCGTGCTGCCTGCAGGGCGGTGCGGGCAGTGGGCTGCCGACGCCTGGAGTACCCGGTGTGGGGCTGGCACTGGCTTGACCCCGCCTGCGCACATATGGCGTGGGAGGTTCCCAGGCTGATCGACATTTCAGCAGTGGCTGCCGCAAAACGAAACGCCATCGCGCACTTCCGGACCCAGACCGGCGAGGTGCCGGAACTGAACAGCCCGCCGGTGCTGCCCGCACATGTACTGACCCGATTCTTCCGGAACTACGAGGTATTCCTGGCATGAGCGCGCAACCGTACTTCGATGAACTGCATGAGCAGGAGGATCCCTTCGGCTATCGCAGCCGGTGGTATGAAGAACGCAAGCGTGCGCTGCTGCTGGCCAGCCTGAGCCAGCGCCAGTTCACTCGGGGCTGGGAGCTGGGATGCTCCAACGGCGTGCTGACCGAGGCCTTGGCCGCCCGCTGCGAGCGCCTGCTGGCCACCGACATCAGCCCACGCGCAGCGTTCCGGGCCCGCCGCAATCTGGCCCACCTGCCGCATGTGCAGGTCCATTGCGCCAGCCATCCCGAGCAATGGCCGCCGGGCCGCTTCGACCTGATCGTCTGCGGGGAAATGGGCTACTACCTGGGTGCAGCAGCGCTGCACGAGCTGCGCGCCGGCATCGATTCGGCCCTTCGCGACGACGGACTGCTGGTCGCCTGCCATTGGTTGCCTTCGTTCCATGGGCGCGCAAGTCGCACCGACGTCGTGCATCGGTGCCTTGGCCAAGGCCTGCACGAAGCCTTCCACTATCGTGATGCGGACTTCGTGCTGCAGGGCTGGACGCGCAGCGCACTATCGCTGGCCCGCAACGAGGGCCTGCGATGATCGGCATCCTGGTTCCGGCCCATGACGAGGCAGCCAGCGTGGAGCGCTGCCTGCAATCGATCCGAAGGGCAGCCCTGCATCCCGGGCTGCACGGCGAAGCAGTGCAGGTGGTGGTTGCACTGGACAGCTGCTCGGATGCCACCGCGTCCATCTGCCAGCAGCAGCGGGTCGATACGGTGCGCCTGGAAGCACGCTGCGTCGGCGTTGCCAGGGCAGCGGCCGCCGCTGAGCTGCTCGGACGCGGTGCGAGATGGCTGGCGAGCACCGATGCCGACAGCGAGGTACCTCCCGAATGGCTGGTTGCCCAGCTTGAGGGCCGGTGCGACGCCTTCTGCGGACTGGTGGACATAGCAACCACCTCCAGGACGGAGAAGCGCCTGCGACGCGCGTTCCAGAAACGGCAGCAGTGGGGCGACGATCATGGGCGCATCCACGGTGCCAATTTCGGCGTCTCCGCCCAGGCCTATCTGGCGGCAGGGGGATTTGCTCCCCTGCGCTGTGGAGAGGATGTTGCACTGGTGAGGAGGCTGCAACGCCTCGGCGCTGACGTAAGGTGGGCCGGCGCTCCCATCGTCATGACCAGTGCCCGCCTGGTGGGACGCGCGACCGGAGGGTTCTCGGCCTACCTGGCCGGAATGGAGGGTGCGCGCCCCGCCACGGCGGCAGATCGGCGGATGGCGGTACCTGGAAGCGCCTCGGAAACCACGCTGAATTGAGCATGATGTGATGTTTTCCCGGCTGGCGTTTACGGTTTCGCCACGATGCCCGTCCTAGAGTGAAGCGCTGGGAAGCAGGAGTGGCACCATGCCGAATCGAGCCATCGTCTACGTCAGCGAGGCCGTCAGTGGATTCTCGCCGGGACGTCTGAAAGCGCTGATGGACGATGCCGCGCGCTTCAATCGGGGCGCAGGGGTGACCGGGGTGCTGCTGTTCGACGGCGAACGCTTCCTGCAGTACATGGAGGGCCCTGCCGATGGACTGGATGTGGCCTTCTCCCGTGTCGCCGGCGCCAGCAGTCACATCCACCTGATCGAACTTGCGCGGGGGCGTGTCGGCCAGCGGCGGCTGCCGTTCTGGGCCATGCGTTGCCTGTCCGTCACTGCAGATGAGCTGCGCGAGATCGCCTGTGCCGACTGGACCAGCTTCATCCAGCGGGCAGCGACCGGACAGGCCGATGCCACGGCGATGGACAAGCTGCTGCTGATTGTCGAGCCCTACGCAAAGGCCGCCTGAGCCGGATACCTGTTACTGCAGTGTGCCGCAGGGGAGAGGATGGAGCGAGGCAGGTTGTGAACCGCCTCATTTGGCTCTACGGCAAGGGCAGCATCATGGAAGGGCAGGACACTTCCTGCGTCAGAAGGAATCAACGTGCCCCTCCGCGCAATCGCTTACGCAAGTGAGGCGATACCGGGGCTTTCCATGGACCAATTGGACGACCTCGCCAGGGCCGCTGCCCACTTCAACTTCGAAGCAGGCGTGACGGGTGTGCTTCTTTACGATGGGCACCGCTTCCTCCAGTACATCGAGGGACCGGAAGACAGCATCAACGTGGTGTACAGCCGCATCCTCGGTGCCCGCAGCCATTGCGAACTGCTTGAGCTGGGCCGGGGCAGGGTGTCCGGCCGGTTCTTTCCCTATTGGTCGATGCGGCTGCTCTGGACCGACCCTGCCGACATCCGCAGCGTCGCTCGTGGCAACTGGAGCGGGCTCTCCCGCGGTGCTGCGCTGCGCCAGCTGGGGCAGGTGGTAGCCCCACACCTGCCGTAATCCCGGCGTCTGCCGCTCAATGCGTGGCAGGGGGCGCGCAGGCGTCTCCCACGACCTGCTGGACGGCTTCCTGCAACTGGTCGATGTGGAACGGCTTGGCCACGAAGGTTGCGCGGCGGTGGCGCAGCGGCACCAGCTGGTCATAGACGGCAGACACGAACAGGTAGGGAATGCCGAGTTCCGCCAGCCGATCGGCCACCGGGAACACCACGCCATCGCGGAGCTCCACATCCAGAACCGCGCCATCGAAACGTTGCGTATCCAGCAGCCCCAGCGCATCGAACACGCTGTAGGCGTGGGTCACCCGGCCGCCGCCGTCTTCCAGCGCCTGTTCCATCAGTGCAGCCAGGTCGAGCTGGTCTTCAACCAGCAGCAGGTTGCACCTGCGCTGGTCCATTTCCGATTGCATGCGCGCATGCCTGTGTTGCCTTGGGAACTGCAGTGTGTGCTGTATTGCATCAACGGCGCGCGTGGGCCGTGTCAGCCCAGCGCGAAGCCGCCCCGCGCAGGTGGTCCATGCCGTCGATGCGGCGTGGAAGGCGGTGCGCCTTTTTTGACGGCGCGTTGGCGGCGGCCATGGATACTGCCGCCGTCCCCCAGCACTGGAGCCATGACCATGCCTCGATCCGCCACCGACCCCACCGCCCCCTGCGCATTGCGCGTGGAGTGCATGTCCCTGGATTGCGGCGGCGCTGCGATCGTCGTGGAGCTGGATCGCACCCCCGAACGGGCATGGATGAAGTCGCTCAAGCGCGCCCTGCAGGAGGATGACGTGCTGGAGGGTGCCCAGGCCAAGTTCGATGGCCGCTTTGTCTACGTCGTGGGCGTGGAAGGGGGCGCGCACCGTGCGCAGCACCGGGTGATCCAGGCGTTGAAGGCGTCCGCAGGCGCGCGCGCACCCGCAGCAAGCCCCCGTCGCGACGCCGGCAGCGCTGTAGTGTCCGGCGCAATGCCCGCCTGAGTTCGCGGCAGGCGTTGCCACGCAACAGCGGATGTTATGACCGCATCAGCGCCAGGTGCAGCGCGCACGCCCGCCGGCTCACGCCGGCCGACGGGGCAGTGATTGCTGCCTCGCCACCATGGTCTCCGGAGGCATGTCGCCCCACTACCGGAGACCATGATGGCAAACCAGAACACCGTCCGCAGCGAGCGCCTGCTGAAATGGCTGCAGGATGCCTACGCCATGGAGCAGGAGGCGGAGACCATGATGAAGGCCATGGCTTCGCGCATCCAGAACTATCCCCATCTTGCCGCACGCATCGGCCAGCACGTGCTGGAGACGCAGCAGCAGGCCGCCTCCGTGCGCGAGTGCATTGAAGCGCTCGGCGGAAGCGTGCCCACCGCCAAGGGGCTGTTCGCGAGCATGACCGCAGCGATCCACGCTGCCGGCAACACCCTGATGGAGGACGAGGTCGTCAAGAGCATCGGCATCTCCTTTGGCTTCGAGAACACCGAAATCGCCACCTACCGGGCGCTGGTGATCGCGGCCGAGCGGGCCGCCGCGCCGGATATCGCGGCCGTGTGCGGCCAGATCCTGCAGGAAGAGATCGCCATGGCGCGCTGGCTGGAAGAGCACCAGGACAGCCTGGTCGGCGCCTTCCTCAACCGTGACGAAACGCCTGGCGCCCAAGCCAAGCGTTGATCCCGGTCCCGCCTGCCATACCCAGGAGACAGTCCCATGTTCTTTCACCACAAGAAGCTGATGTACACCGTGCGCGTGCGCGAATCCAACCCGCAGCTTGCCAGCCTCATGCTGGAACAGTTTGGCGGCCCCCAAGGCGAACTGGCGGCTGCAATGCGTTACTTCACCCAGGGACTCGGTGAATGCGATCCGGGCCGCAAGGACCTGCTGATGGACATTGCCACCGAAGAGATCAGCCACCTGGAGATCATCGGCACCATCATCGCCATGCTCAACCGCGGCCCGAAGGCCGTCCAGTCCGAGGGTCTTGCCGAAGCCGAGGACATGCGGCTGCTGGGCCAGAACAGCACCAGCCATACCGAACAGATCCTGTATGGGGGCGGCCCGGCGCTGGTCAATTCCAGCGGGGTGCCGTGGACGGCGGCCTACGTCGATTCGATCGGGGAGCCCACCGCCGACCTGCGCTCGAACATCGCCGCCGAAGCCCGCGCCAAGCTGGTCTACGAACGACTGATCACGGTGACCGATGATCCAGGCATCAAGGACGCACTGCGCTTCCTGATGACGCGCGAAATCGCCCACCAGAAGTCCTTCGAAAAGGCATTGCACAGCATCCAGCCCAACTTCCCGCCGGGCAAGCAGCCGGGTGACCCCGCCTTTACCGACCTGTACATGGACATGTCGCAGGGCGACGGCGCCGATGACCTGCTGGGCAGCTGGAACAGCGGCGAGCTGTGGGAGCGGGTCAGCGACCGCGAGGCCCAGGCCGCTGTGGACGGCGGTGACGGCAGCGCCACGGTGGGCCTGGACCCACGCGAGCAGGCGGCGGTGCAGGCCATGACCCTGCGAACGCTTTCCGATCCCGAAGCACGGCCGACAACCGCTGCCGAACTGGGCGCCGGGCCGGGCGCCGGTGCGCTCGACCTGCCGCCACGGGAGCCTTGACGCGGGACAGGCCGGGCGGGCGTCCGCCCCACGTTTCGCGTGAAAAAAAGTGGGCGGACACGCTGTCCGCCCACATGGGGTGCAACCGGTCAGTCTCGATCAACGCTGCTGGCCACCGCGGTTGTTGTTGCCGCCACGCTCCTGCTGTTGCTGACGAGCGCCCTGGTTGCCACCCTGGTTGCCGCCGCCATGGCTGTTCTGGCCGCCTTCGCGGCCGATGTCGGCCATGTGCTGGCGATCCTGGCTCACCGCTTCGCCGCCCTTGCGACCGGCTTCGCGCGCTTCTTCAGAGCTGAATTCATGGGCGTTGCCCGACTCATGCGCGGCGCGGCCGCCCTTGGCGGCGATCTCGCGCTGCTTGTCTTCGTCCATCGAAGCGAAGCCGCGGTTGCTGCTGCCCTGGTTCTGGTTCTGGTTCTGGTTGGCCATGGAAAGTCTCCTTGGAGTGAGCCGCCCGATTGGCGGCAGCGACCATCTTCCAGATCCGCCGCTAGACGGCGGTGGCACCACCGCCAACGTGATGTCATGCGCAGGCACGCGCTTCCTCATGCATTCTCCACGAAAGCAAATCCATCGGCGGAAGACACGGCATGCCGGTCGTGGTGCTCGAGCCGGGTGTCAACGCAGCGCGGCGTTGGCACGTACAGGTTCAACGCCGCCTCCACGCCGGTGTCACCGCGCGTTTGATCCGCACCGCTAAGGTAGAGCCATCTGCAACAACCCGGTGCTGTCATGCCTCTTCGTGCCATTGCATATGTAAGTGAAGCCACCCGAAACCTGACTGCAGAACGGCTGCAGCAGCTTGTCGCGGACGCGATGCTGTTCAACGAGTCGGTTGATGTGACCGGCGTCCTCCTGTTCGACGGCACGCGCTTCCTGCAATATCTCGAAGGCCCGGAGTCCGGTGTCAGCGCGGCGTACACCCGCATCCTGGCGGCCGGCAGCCACAACGGTCTGGTCGAACTCAACCGGGGCAGGGTGGGGCGGCGGCAGTTCCCGCACTGGCGCATGCACAGCGTGCGCGTGGATGAGCTGGCGCTGGGAAAGATCGCGATCTCCGACTGGACCGGCTTCGTGCGCAGCGCCTCCGCGCTCGCTCCTGGCACCAGTGCGCTTGATCGACTGCAATCGGTGGCGCAGGCGCCGCCAAGCGCCGGCGATGGCCGGTTGCTGGAGCCGGACGGACCGGTAGCACGATGAGCGCAGGCGCCGCCCCGGGCACGCCAGGACATGTACGGATCGGCTGCGCAGGCTGGTCGCTGTCGCGCGCGGCGCAGGCGGCGTTCGGCGCAGGCGACAGCGTACTGCAGCGCTATGCCACCCGCCTGCCGATGGTCGAGATCAATTCCTCGTTCTACCGCCCCCACCAGGCGGCGACCTACGCCCGGTGGGCGGCGAGCGTGCCTGCGGGTTTCCGCTTCGCGGTGAAACTGCCGCGCGTGATCAGCCATGAACGCCGGCTGCGCGACGCGATGCAGCCGCTGGCGCTGTTCCTTGATGGCGTGATCGCGCTGGGGGACAGGCTGGGGCCGCTGCTGCTCCAGCTGCCGCCCAGCCTGGCGTATGAGCCGGCAACCGTAAAGGCATTCCTGCACGGACTGCGCGCACGCACCTCGGTTGATGTCGCCTGCGAACCGCGCCACCCCAGTTGGTTCACTGCAGACGTCGATACGCTGCTGAGCGACCATGGCATCGCACGGGTCGCGGCTGACCCGGCCCGGGTACCGGCAGCAGCTGTCCCGGGCGGTGACCGCACGTGGAGCTACTGGCGCTGGCACGGGCAGCCGCAGATCTATCGCAGCCCCTACAGCGAACAGGCGCTGGCGGGGCTGGCCCAGCACCTGCAGCGTGAAGCCGCTGCGCAGCGCCGCGCCTGGTGCGTACTGGACAACACCGCGCTGGGCCACGCGACCGGCAACGCCCTGCACCTGCAGGCACTGCTGCAGGAGAACGCGCATGCCTGAGGGCCCGTCCATTGTCCTGCTGCGCGAAGCCGCCAGCCGCTTCAAGGGTCACGTCGTGCGCGGCGTCTCCGGCAACAGCCGCATCGACCTGTCACCGCTGCAGGGACGCAGGGTCAAGGCCGTTCGCAGCTGGGGCAAGCACGTCCTGCTGGAGTTCAGCCACCACACGCTGCGCATCCATCTGATGATGTTCGGCAGCTGGCGCATCGACGAACGGAAGCCAGCTCCTGCACGGGTGTCGCTGGCATTCGACAACGGGGAACTGAATTTCTATGCGTGTTCCGTCCGGCTGATCGACCAGCCGTTGGACGACGTCTACGACTGGCGGGCGGACGTGATGAACGACGCCTGGGATCCAAAGCTGGCCCGGCGCAAGCTGAAGGCACTGCCGGACACCCTGGTCTGTGATGCGCTTCTGGACCAGACGATCTTCGCCGGCGTCGGCAATATCATCAAGAATGAGGTGCTGTTCCGCATCCGCGTGCATCCAGCCACGCGACTGGGCGACCTGCCACCGCGCAAGCTCACCGCCCTGATCAACCAGGCCCGTGCCTACAGCTTCGACTTCCTGGAATGGAAACGGCGCTTCGAATTGAAGAAGCACTGGCAGGTGCATACGCGCAAGGTGTGCCCGCTCTGCGGTGGCCCGGTCAGCAAGCTATACATGGGTACGACGCGGCGACGCACGTTCTTCTGCCCAAACGATCAGGTGCTCTACCCACCCTGAGGCCGCCTTCCATGGCGGCCGAGGGGCATGCGATTCGACTCAGGCGGCCTGCGCGGCCTTGGCATTGCCGCCGCCCTTGGCCAGCAGGGTCAGCTTCTCATCGGTCGCCTTTTCTTCCTCCAGCGTCTCCAGCAGCAACGGCAGGGCATCCTTGTAGCCCAGCTGCTTGGCCAGCGCGGCGATGGTGCCGTAGGAGGCTATTTCATAATGCTCGACCTTCTGCGCGCCACCGATCAGGGCAGCATCGCGCACCGGCCCCTTGTCGATGCTGTCGATCACCTCCTTGCCTTCCTCGACCAGGCCTTCCATCGCCGCGCACTTGATGCGCTTCAGGCGGATGCCGAGCACCTCGACCACCTGGTCGATGCGCTCGATCTGCCCCTGGGTTTCTTCCAGGTGCGTTTCGAACGCTGCGGCCAGATCCGGATTCTCGGCCGCACGGGCCAGGCGCGGAAGCGCCTTGGTCAGCTGCTTCTCGGCGCTGTAGATGTCCGAGAGCTCGTGGATGAACAGATCTTCCGCCGTCTTGATAGCCATGCTGGGCTCCGCTGTGAATGGAGTGCTCAGAGTAGGTCCCGTCCGGTTGCGATCAGGCGGGGAAGGAGTGAAGGCGGCATGTGAATTCCCACGCGGACCCTGCGCGCTGCCTTCACGAAGCAGCGTCTTTCGCGCATCGGCAGGACGCCGTGCCGGCGGCCTTCGCCATGGCTTCACAGTGGCATCGCTCCGTGCCCATGGAGTGGCCGGTACGGTCAGTTCACCCCCGATCACGCTGGAGACTCCCATGAGCGATGACAAGAACAACGCCGGCAGCCCGGACCGGGACCGCATCAACGTCAATGAGGATTACGAACTGCGGTACTGGACCACGACGCTGGGCGTGTCCGCCGACGAACTTCGCGCGGCCGTCGCGGCAGTCGGGCCCACGGCGGTTGCTGTCCGGAAGCACCTGGGCAAATAGCGCGGAGCTGGCCATGTCCCTGGTCGAGTATCGCCGCAAGCGTCGTTTTGACCAGACCAAGGAGCCCGAGCCGGGCAAGGCGCTGCCGAAAGGCCAGCGCGCCATTTTCGTGGTGCAGCTGCATCATGCCAGCCGCAGGCACTATGACTTCCGCCTGCAGGTTGGCGATGCGCTGAAGAGCTGGGCGGTGCCCAAAGGCCCCAGTTACGACCCGAAGGTCAAGCGCATGGCGGTGGAAGTGGAAGACCACCCGGTGGACTACGCGGCGTTCGAGGGTGATATTCCCAAGGGCCAGTACGGCGGCGGCCATGTCGCCCAGTTTGACCACGGTGTATGGGCCACGCAGGGCGATCCGGAAGCCCAGCTCGCCAAGGGCCATCTGCGCTTCGAGCTGTTCGGTACCAAGTTGAAAGGCGGCTGGCATCTGGTCCGGTCGGGAAAGCCCGCGCGCCAGCCACAGTGGCTGCTGTTCAAGGACGACGACGAATTTGCCAGCGATATCGAGGCAGACGATCTGCTGGGGGACGTCGCTGAAGCGCCACCGGAGGATCTGAAGCGAGCCGGCGCCGGCAAGACCGGGAAGAAGCGGCTGACGGCGGTACCTGCCAGACGCGCCCGGCGAAAGAACTGGTCGAACAAGGCCCTGGCGCTCAGCAAGGCGAAAAAGGCGGCAGCGCCGTCCGGGCCGTTTGAGCCGCAGTTGGCCAAGCTGGGTGAAGCACCGCCCCAGGGCGAGCAGTGGGTGCATGAGATCAAATGGGACGGGTACCGCATCCTTGCTACGGTGGCTGAGGGCAACGTGCAGCTGTGGTCACGGAACGCGCTGGAATGGACCGCCAAACTTCCCGAAATACGTGACGCGATCGCGGCCCTGGGCCTGACTTCGGCGGCACTGGACGGCGAGCTGATCGCCGGCGCCGGCACCAAGGAAGACTTCAACCTGCTGCAGGCCACGCTTTCCGGCGAGAAGCAAGGCGTCCTGACGTATGCGCTGTTCGATCTGCTGCATCTTGATGGCGTGGATGTGGCCGATGCGCCCCTGCTTGAGCGCAAGACCCTGCTGCAATCGGTGCTGGAGGGGCAGGGCAGCCCACTGGCCTTCAGTTCGCATGTACAGGGGGATGGCGACCAGGCCTATCGTCTGGCCGGTGAGCGGCACTTCGAGGGCATCATTTCCAAGCGCGCCGATCGCAGCTACCACAGCGGCCGCAGCGAGGACTGGCGCAAGACGAAGCAGCTGGCCAGCGACGAGTTCGCGGTGGTGGGCTACACCGCACCCAAAGGCAGCCGCACCGGCTTTGGTTCGCTGCTGCTGGCCCGGCCAGACGCAACGCATGGCTGGCTCTACGCAGGGCGCGTCGGGTCCGGGTTCTCGGATGAACTGATTGGCGACATCAGCAAGCGCATCAAGGGCGGCGGCGGCCGCAAGCCAACCGCGTACGTGCCCACGCAGGACACCGATCTGCGCGCTGCGACCTGGTTCGAACCGCGTTTCGTGGTGGAGGTCTTCTACCGCGGAATCGTTGGGCAGCAACTTTTGCGCCAGGCGTCGCTGAAGGCGGTGCGGGCGGACAAGGATATCGCCGACCTCGCCGATTCCGATCGCGCCGGAGCGGCCCCGGCCGCAGCGCGGTCGCAAGCGCCCGCGCGGCGTGGGCGCCGGGTGGAAAGGGCGCCGGCAACGGATCGCGCGCCCCCCGTGCTGTCGTCCCCAGGCAAGATCCTGTTTCCCGGCGACGGCTACACCAAGCAGGACGTGTGGGATTACTACGCAGCAGTGATGGAGCACCTCCTGCCCGAGGTGGTGGATCGTCCGCTGTCGATCATCCGCTGCCCCAGTGGCACCGCAAAGCCCTGCTTCTTCCAGAAACACCATACGGCCGGGCTGGCGCTGGTCGATCCGGTAAGGCTGAAGGAGGAAAGCGGCATCAACGCCCATTACCTGGTGGTGCGGGACGCAGCCAGCCTGCTGGAACTGGTGCAGTTCAACGCGTTGGAGTTCCACCCTTGGGGCAGCCATGCCGAGGCGCCCGACAAGGCCGACCGGGTCGTGTTCGATCTGGATCCCGGGCCGGATGTGCCCTTTGCCGAAGTCAAGAAAGCGGCAACCGACATCCGAGAACTGCTGGCGCAGCTGGAGCTGGAATCGTTCCTGCGCGTCTCCGGCGGCAAGGGCCTGCACGTGGTCGTGCCGCTCAACCCAGGGTGCGATTGGGACCTGACCAAGCGTTTTGCGAAGGGTTTCGCCGATGCATTGGCACAGTCCGAACCGCAGCGGTTCCTGGCAACCGCCACCAAGAGCCTGCGCAACAAGCGGATCTTCGTGGACTATCTGCGCAATGGGCGCGGCGCAACGGCGGTCGCGTCCTATTCGTTGCGCGCCCGGCCGGGCGCGCCGGTGGCGCTGCCGATCGCCTGGGGCGATCTGTCGAAACTCCAGCGCGCCGATGCGTTCACGATCAAGGACGTACCCGCAAAGCTCAGGCGGCGACGCAAGGATCCTTGGGCCGGCATCGCGGAAGTGAAGCAGAATCTCGCGCGATGGGCACAGGCCGACCCGTAGCCGGGCCGCGCTGCATACCGTTTGTCTGCCAGAAGCCGACCCATCCGCAGAATACACAGGGCCGGAACCTATCGTCGGCGTGGTTGGCCTATGCTTGCGATACGGAATCTGGGGGGATTCGCTACCGGAGCAGCCGATGCCTATCAGGGCAGTCGCATACGTAAGTGAAGCGGGCCCAGCCGTGGCCGGTGACCCGTTGGACCTGCGCAGCGGGAAGCTGGACGACCTGGTCGATGATGCCGCGCGCTTCAACCGGAATGCCGGCGTTACCGGCGTACTGCTGTTTGATGGCGCCCGCTTCCTGCAGTACATGGAAGGACCCGAAGATGGCTTGAATGTGGCGTACTCGCGGGTACTCGGTGCTGCAAGCCACACGGGACTGATCGAACTGCAGCGCGGCAGGGTAGGCAACCGGCGTCTCCCGTTCTGGCCGATGCGCTGGCTGCCGACGCAACCCGAGCAGTTGAAGAGTCTTGCCCGCGCGGACTGGTCAGGGTTCGCCCAGCGGACCGGTGACGATGCGCCAACCGAGACGGCCATGGATGTCCTGGCCAGGTTGGTGGATCCCTATGCCGTCGCGGCGTGATCGATCGGCCTAGCGGCCTCCATAGCGCGCTTCCCAGGGGATCTCGCCGCTGCACGAATCGAGGTGCGCGGTGCGCATCACGCAGTACAGGCGGGCATCCGGGTCCGCACTGGCAGCGATGTAGTCCAGCGCCTCGGCGAGCATGCGGATGAACTGCGGCTCGGGATAGAACGCCGCCCAGGTGGGCAGCATTTCCTCCAGTTGCGCGATCATCAGGTCGATTTCCAGATGCGTGCTCACTGCCTGGCCCTCCATGCAGCCACGTTAGCAATCACGCTGCAAGCAGAGGGTCGCGGTTCGCACAGGCGACGCTGGCATCGTGTCCATGCGGCACTCACCCCGTCTTGATCCTCACCGCGGCAGTGCCACGCACGTGAGCATTTCCTGCACGGGCACGCCACCGTCGTTTCACCCGGCAGGGCGTATCAGGGAAGGCTCTCCGATGAACCTGCAAGGATCCTTTTCATGGCCGACCCGTCCCCGCGCGCCAGCTTATGGTCAGCTGATTCCGATCCGCACGGCTTCCGCCCGCTCGCCGGGACCACGCGCGCGGACGTGCTCGTGGTCGGTGCAGGCATGACGGGCCTGTTGACCGCCGCCCGCTTGGCCGACAGCGGCCTGGATGTGGTGGTGGTGGATGCCGGCCCCATCGGCGGGCGCAACACGGTGATGTCAACCGGCAATCTTTACGCTCCCGTGTCCCGGCTGGCAGACCTGATCGCGCGTTGGGGCGGTGACACGGCACGTCGTGTGGTGCAGTGGCGGCAACACGCGGTGCGTTCCATCGAAACACTGGTCCACCGCTACGATCTGCACTGTGGCTTCGAGCGCGTGGCCATGCAGTACGGCGTGCAGGAGCGTTCGCGCGAGGCCACGGCGCAGTTCGAACGCGAGCTGCAGGCCTACCAACGCGTTGGCCTGCATTGCGAGCACCGCCAATCCGGGCTGCCGTTCACCTTGGCCCACGCTTTCCGCGTTCCCGACCAGGCGCAGTTGCGTCCGGCGGCGTTCTGCAGGGAACTGGCCCGGCATCTGGTGGGCCGCGTGCGCATCCACGACTGGACCCGGATCACCCGCATCGAGGCTTCAGCCGGAGTGGCGACGGCCCCTGGTGCCCGCATCCATGCCAGGCACTTTGTGCTGGCCACCCACTCGCCAGCAGGATTCAACCTGGTGCAGGCCGAGATGGAGGTGTACCGCGAATACGGCGTAGCGGTACCGGTGGCCAATCCGCCAGCGGCAGGCATTCACTGGATCGCCGACCGGCACCGCTCGCTGCGCGGGGTGCATGGCGCTGATGGCCGCGACTGGCTGGTGCTGGTCGGTGAGACACATCGCACTGGCGAAACCCCGGCGATGGATCCGGCCCAGCATCTGGTCGCCGACGCGCGTCGCAACTTCAGCGTGCAGGGCGAGCCGCTGTGCTGGTCCGCGCAGCAGTTCCGGGCCGCGGATCAGCTGCCCTACATCGGCAGCAGCGCGCACGACAATGTATGGGTCGCTACCGGCTATGGGCCGGACGGATTGACCTGGGCGGGCGTGGCCGCGCGCGCGATCACGGAGGGAATCACGGGAACGACCAGCGAGATCGAGCAGCTGCTCAGCCCCATGCGCTTTACTCCGCTGCGCTCGGCTGCAGGCTGGGCCCGCACCAACGCCACGGTTGCGCGGCACATGGTGGGCGATCGCCTTGGAACCGCGTCGTCGCGCGCTCCCAGCGAGCTGGGCCGCGGGTGCGGTGCGCTGCTGGACGTGGGCGGAGAGCGCACCGCGATCTACCGCGATGATGATGGCCAGCTGCACGCAATGTCGGCGCTGTGCCCGCACCTCAAGTGCGTCGTCCAATGGAATGGCCATGAACGCACATGGGACTGCCCGTGCCACGGCAGCCGCTTTTCCGCCACCGGGGCCCTGCTGGAGGGCCCCGCCAGGCAGGGCCTCACACCGGCGGCGCTGTAGGCCGCCGCCGCAGCGGTGACCTCAGGCTTCGGCGGTTGCATCCGCTTCGCAGGGCATGCAGCGCTCCTTCTTGGACTTGATGTCCGCTGCGGTCTTCGCCAGTGCCTCGTAGCGCTGGCGTATCTCTTCAAGATGGGCCGGCTCCATCGATTCCAGGTTCAGCAGCTCCTGGTTGGCGTCCTTGCTGACCCGGATCAGCTCGTCCAGCTTGATGTGCAGCGCAGCGGTGTCAGCGTTCGGGGTATGCTGGATCAGGAATACCATCAGGAACGTCACGATGGTGGTGCCGGTGTTCACCACCAGCTGCCAGGTGTCATTGAAGTGGAAGGCCGGGCCGCTGGCGGCCCAGGCGATGATCACCCCCAGTGCCGCGACGAATGCCCCAAGACTGCCGGACAACCGCGCCGTGGCCGCCGCGACGCGTGCAAAGCCGCGCCGGATCACTGCTCACCTCCGCCGGCCTCCTCATCCGTCCGGCGGTCTGGCAGTTTGACCCGCTCACCCAGGCGCGCGGCCTGCTCGTCGGGCGTCGGGGCTGCGACGAAGGGCGAGATCGGGTCACTGGCCGGGAACGTCTCCTGCAACGCCTCTTCATGATTGCGATGGTTATGCAGCCTGGCCTGAAGCGGGCTGACCGGATCGGTGCGCTGTGCTTCCGGGTCCGGTTGGGGCAGGTCTTTCTGATCGCGTTGCATGGTGAATCTCCAGGTTGGGTCCCACTGCCGTAGTGGCGGGCCCAGCATAGGAGCCGCACTGTGAGCGGCTGCATCAAGGGTGCGGCAACGTGGCGTCAAGCCTTCAGCCAATGCAGGTTAACAATCAGCCGCGTGGCGCGGTTGGCGTCGGCCACCTGGTGTTCCGACGCTGCACGCAATCACACATCCCCTCACTCCATTCACCCTGCAACAGCGACAATAACCGCCCGTGTGCGCATGCACGTATTCCACTGATTGGCAGCAGGATCGCGAAGATGTCCAACACCCCCTTTGGCGAGTCGTCATGCGCAGCCGCGGCCAGCGGCTGCATCGAGGTCCGCGGCGCACGCGAGCACAACCTGAAGAACGTCGACGTCACCATTCCACGCAATGCGCTGGTGGTGTTCTCCGGGGTATCGGGTTCGGGCAAATCCTCGCTGGCGTTCGGCACGGTCTTCGCCGAGGCCCAGCGGCGCTACTTCGAATCCGTCGCACCGTATGCGCGCCGCCTGATCGACCAGGCGGGCGTGCCCGACGTGGATGCCATCGACGGCCTGCCGCCGGCGGTGGCCCTGCAGCAGCAGCGCGGTGCCAGCAACGCACGTTCATCGGTGGGCAGCGTGACCACGCTGTCCAGCCTGGTACGCATGATGTATTCGCGTGCAGGCGCGTACCCGGCCCACCAGCCCATGCTGTACGCCGAGGACTTCTCGCCCAATACGCCGCAGGGGGCCTGCAGCACCTGCCATGGGTTGGGCCACGTCTACGAAGTGACCGAAGCGCTGATGGTGCCGGACCCGTCGCTGAGCATCCGCGAGCGCGCCATCGCCTCCTGGCCGCCGGCCTGGCATGGCCAGAACCTGCGCGACATCCTGGTCACCCTGGGCTACGACATCGACGTGCCGTGGAAGAAGCTGCCGAAGAAGGACCGGGAGTGGATCCTGTTCACCGAGGACACGCCGACCGTGCCCGTCTATGCCGGCTTCACGCCTGCCGAGACGCGTGCCGCACTCAAGCGCAAGCTGGAGCCCAGTTACATGGGCAGCTACACCGGCGCCCGCCGCTACGTGCTGCACACCTTCGCCAACACCCAGAGCGCGCTGATGCGCAAGCGTGTCTCGCGCTACATGGAAGACAAGCTGTGCCCCGCCTGCCAGGGCAAGCGACTGAAGCCCGAAGCGCTTTCGGTCACCTTTGCCGGTGTGGACATCGGTGAATTCATGCGGCTGCCGCTGGATCAGCTGGCCGGGCTGCTCGAGCCCATCGCGCAGGGCGACTTCAGTGCACACAGCCACGGCGCACGCACCCGCAGGAGTGCGACGCCCCGCGATCGCGCCAAGCGCGCAGCAAGTGGCCACGCGACCCACGAAGGCGCGCCCGATGTGCGGCTGACCTCGGCCCTGTCGGAGGAGAAACGCCTGGCCGCGCAGCGACTGGCGGGTGGGGTCATGGCGCGGGTACGGCAGCTGCGCGAGCTGGGCCTGGGGTATCTCTCGCTGGATCGCGCCACGCCCACCCTGTCGGCCGGCGAACTGCAGCGCCTGCGGCTGGCCACACAGCTCAGCTCGTTGCTGTTTGGTGTGCTGTACGTGCTCGATGAGCCCTCGGCCGGCCTGCATCCGGCCGACAGCCAGGCGCTGTACGACGCGCTGGACCGGCTGCGCGATGGCGGCAACTCGGTGTTCGTCGTTGAACACGATCTGGAACTGATGCGACGTGCACAGTGGCTGGTGGACGTGGGACCGCAAGCGGGCGAGCACGGCGGGCGCGTTCTCTACAGTGGCGAGCCCGACGGCCTGCGCCGCATCGAGGACTCGCGCACCGCGCGGTACCTGTTCGACCAGGTGCCTGCGCCTGCCAGCCGGGAACGCAGCACCGACCGCTGGCTGGAGCTGAAGGGCGTCCACCGCCACAACCTGCAGGGCGTGGACGCGCAGCTGCCGCTGGGAGTGCTGACCGCAGTGACCGGCATTTCCGGATCGGGCAAGTCCAGCCTGATGGCGCAGGCGCTGCCCGAGCTGATGCTGCTGCACCTGGGGCACGAGCCCGTGGACGACAGCGCCGACAGCACGCCCGAGGACGGGCCAACCGTGATCGAAGCGACGCGGGGCCAGCTTGCCGGAGCCGTGGACGCCATCCAGCGCGTGGTGCAGGTGGACCAGAAACCGATCGGCCGCACGCCACGCTCCAACCTGGCCACCTACACCGGCCTGTTCGATCACGTGCGCAAGCTGTTCGCTGCGACCCCCGACGCGCGACGCCGCCGCTTTGACGCCGGCCGCTTTTCGTTCAACGTGGCCAAGGGCCGGTGCGAGACCTGCGAAGGCGAGGGTTTCGTAAGCGTCGAACTGCTGTTCATGCCCAGTGTCTATGCGCCATGCCCCGCCTGCCATGGCGCCCGCTACAACGAGGCCACGCTGAAGGTGTTGTGGAACGGCCGCAACATTGCCGAAGTCCTGCAGATGACGGTCGACCAGGCACAGGCATTTTTCGCCGGTGAGGAAGCCATCGCGCGGCCGCTGCAGCTGCTGCAGGAGATCGGCCTGGGCTATCTCAGGCTCGGCCAGCCGGCCACGGAGCTTTCAGGGGGCGAGGCGCAACGCATCAAGCTGGCGACCGAGCTGCAGCGCAGCCAACGCGGCCGCACGCTCTATGTACTGGACGAACTCACCACCGGCCTGCATGCGTTGGACGCAGACAGGCTGCTGGTGCAGTTGCAGCGGCTGGTGGACGCGGGAAACACCGTGGTGATGATCGAGCACGACATGCGTTCTGTCGCACAGGCCGACTGGGTGATTGACGTCGGCCCGGGCGCAGGCGGCGCAGGTGGAACCATCGTGGCGAAGGGTACGCCACGCCAGGTGGCCCGCGCCAAGGACAGCAGGACGGCGCCGTTCCTTGCAAGGGAACTGGCGCTGTAGCGACGTCATCCCCGGCTATCGCACTCCACCACGCCGGGCAGCTGCACGCCGTTCGCCGATCAGGCGCCGCTCACATAGCGCGGCGCCGGCTGCGCGAGCGAAAGGCCCGGTGCCATCGCCTTGCGTGCGTGCTCGAAGGCGTCCCACTCAGCGATGTCCGGAAGCGCGGGAATGGTCACAAGTTCACCCTGCGCCAGCCCGGCCAGGGACGCATCCACCATGTCTTCGGCGCTCATCACGATGCCCTGTGGCAGGTGCTCCACCGGCAGGCCGGAAAGGTGCCAGAAGTCGGTTGCGGTGGCGCCCGGCAGGACGACCTGGACACGCACGCCCTTGTCGGCCAGCTCATGGTGGAGCGACTGCGAGAACGCCAGCACGAACGCCTTGCTTCCCGCGTAGACCCCGTTGAGCAGCTCCGGTGCCAGCGCGACGATGGAGGCGATGTTGATGATCGTGCCCCGGCCACGTGCCACAAACACCGGCGCTGCAGCATAGGCCAGGCGCATCGCGGCGTTCACGTTGAGCGTGATCATGCGCTCCATCTCGCCGATGTCCGACTGCAGCAGGGGCGCCGTAGCGCCGATACCGGCATTGTTGACCAGCACCTGGATATCCGCTCGGCCTTGAATGACCTTTTCAACTTCGGCACGCCCGTCGGGGATGGTCAGGTCCGCGGCGACGATGTCCACCGTGCGGCCGGTGCTGCGGGCCAGCGCTTCGGCCAGTTGGCGCAGGCGGTCGGCGCGTCGCGCGACCAGGATCAGGTCATGGCCGGCGTGGGCCAGGCGATCGGCATAGATCGCCCCGATGCCGGACGATGCGCCAGTGATGAGTGCGGTGCCGTGATGGGTAGGGTCGTTCACAGAGGTCAGTCCGAACCGGCGAACGTCGCCGGGGTCAGGGGAAATCTAGGCCGGCTTGTACGTGTCGTAAATGTCGTATATACCTCGTTTACGGCCACCCCTGAAAAACCGTCATGCCCAGTGTTGGATTTGTCCTGCCCGCCGGATTCCAGACCATGGCGATCGCCGCGGCGTCCGCCTTCGAACTGGCCAATGCCACCGAAGGCGCGCGCCTTTACGATCTGCACATGCTGTCCGAACAGGGCGGGCTGGTGCCCAGCTCGCTTGGCATGGCCATGCAGACAGCGCCGCTTGCGCAGCAGCCGCTGGATACCATGATCGTGGCCGGCCTGCTGGAGCCAGCCCCGTCCAGCGGCGCGCTGATCGATCCGATCCGTCACGCGGCCGCCCGCACGCGCAGGACCGCGTCGGTGTGCACCGGCGCGTTCCTTCTCGGCGAAGCGGGGTTGCTGGACGGGCGCCGCGCCACCACGCACTGGTTCCACGCACGTGCGCTCAGGCAGCGCTTTCCCGCCGCGCAGGTGGAGGAAGACCGCATCTTCATCACCGATGGCCCGATCTGGACCTCCGCCGGCATGAGCGCGGGGCTGGACCTGGCGCTTGGCATGATCGAGCAGGACTTCGGTGCGGATCTGTGCAGGGCGGTGGCCCGGAAGCTGGTGATCTACCATCGGCGCGGAGGCGGGCAGTCCCAGCATTCGGTGCTGCTCGAGCTGGATGCCCGGTCTGATCGCATCCAGAACGCGCTGACCTTTGCACGCCGCAATCTGCGCGCCACCTTGTCGGTTGAAGAACTGGCGCAGGCCGCGCATCTGAGCACCCGCCAGTTCAGTCGCGCGTTCCGCGAGGAAACCGGGCAATCCCCCGCCAAGGCAGTGGAGGGCCTGCGGGTGGAGGCCGCTCGCGTGTTGATCGAGCAGAGCCGCTACACGATGGATGAAGTGGCGACTGAAACGGGCTTCGGTGATACCGAACGCATGCGACGTGCCTTCCTGCGCGCCTTCGGCCAGCCGCCGCAATCGCTGCGGCGCAACGCACGGGGCGGGGCGGACTGAGTGTTCATGGCTGGATTCATGGGAAGATGCACCACTGCGCCCGACTGCCACTACATGCACACACTGACCGATCCCCACCTGCTGAATGACATCGCTGAGATCGGCCGTATTAAAGCGGTGCCGCGCATCCTTGAAACCGTCGCCCATATCACAGGCTCAAGATTCACCGCGATTGCCCGGGTGACAGAAACCACGTGGACCGCCTGCGCCACCCTGGACACCCTGGGGTTCGGGCTCGTTCCGGGCGGGCAGCTGGTCCTCGAAACCACCCTCTGTGACGAGATCAGGCAGTCATCGACCTCGGTGGTGTTCGCGCACGCCAGTGCACATCCGCTGTATTCCAAACACCATACGCCCAGGATCTATGGGCTGGAGAGTTACGCCTCCGTGCCGATCCATCGGCCGGATGGCAGTTTCTTCGGCACCCTGTGTGCCATTGATTCGTCGCCGGGCAACTTCGATGAGGCGCATGTCCAACGATCCATGGAGCTGCTTGCCGACCTCGTTGGCAACTACCTCGACAAAGAGGATCAGCTGCTGGAGGCAGAGACAGCCCTTTCAACGGCACAGCGTGTTTCCGATCTGCGCGATCAGTTCATCGCGGTGCTGGGCCATGACCTCCGCAGCCCGCTGCAGGCCATCAGCGTGGCCGCCGATTCACTGGAACGTGAGGCAACTTCCGAGCGCCAGCAGCGGATGCTCGCGCACATCGCCGCCGGCGTCACCCGGATGGATGGCCTCATCGGTGATGTGCTTGATTTCGCCAGGGGGCGGCTGGGAGGAGGCATTCCGGTTTCGCTCCAGGAAAGCCACACCTTGCAGGCGGCGCTTGAACAGGTTGCAGAAGAAGTGGCGATCGCTACCGGTCGGCAGGACATCAACGTCCAGATGCGGATCGAAGGTGGCGTGGTCTGCGACACCGGCAGGCTGTCGCAGCTGCTGGCCAACCTGCTGACCAACGCAGCCCAGCACGGCGAGCGCTCCGCCCCAGTCACGCTGAGGGTTCAGGCCGCATCCCATCGCCTCACGCTGGATGTGCATAACGCCGGCTGCATTGCGCCTGAGCGGCTGGGGACGATTTTCAGCCCGTTTTCGCGTGAGCAGGGCGAGCTGCCCAGGCCAGGGCTTGGCCTGGGCATCTACATTGCATCGGAAATTGCCAAGTCCCACGGCGGCACACTGGACGTGCAGTCGAGTGAGAGCGACGGCACCGTGTTCACATTCCAGATGCCGACTGCGGCGCGTCCATGAAGGTGGGCGCCAGGCAACAGAAGGGCTCCGGCACCGCGCCGGAGCCCTGGCCACTCACTTTTCCTGCAGGAACGTCAGCAGGTCCTGGTTGACCTTGTCCTTGTGGGTGTCGGTCAGGCCATGCGGCGCACCCGGGTAGACAATCAGCCTGGCGCCCTTGATCAGTTTCGCTGACTGGCGGCCAGAGATATCGATCGGCACGATCTGGTCGTCGTCACCGTGGATCACCAGGGTGGGGACATCGAACTTCTTCAGGTCGGCGCGGAAATCGGTGGCCGAGAACGCGGCGATCGAATCGTAGGTGTTCTTGTGGCCGCCCTGCATGCCCTGCGCCCACCACGCATCGATCAGCCCCTGCGACACCTTCGCACCGGGGCGGTTGAAGCCATAGAACGGGCCCGACGGAATGTCCCGGTACAGCTGCGCGCGGTTATCCATCTGTGCCTTGCGGATGCCATCGAACACTTCGATCGGCAGGCCGTTGGGGTTGTCGGCGGTCTTCAGCATGAACGGCGGCACCGAGCTGATCAGCACGGCCTTCTTGACCCGGCCGGTGCCATGCCGGCCGATGTAGCGCGCCACTTCGCCACCACCGGTGGAGAAGCCCACCAGGGTCACATCGTGCAGGTCCAGTGTGTTGATCACCGTGGCCAGGTCATCGGCGTAGTGATCCATGTCGTTGCCGTCCCACGGCTGGCTGGAGCGCCCGTGGCCGCGACGGTCATGCGCGATGACGCGGTAGCCATGGTTGGCCAGGAAGATCATCTGCGACTCCCAGCTGTCCGAATTCAACGGCCAGCCGTGGCTGAAGGTCACGACCGGGCCGTCCTTCGGGCCCCAGTCCTTGTAGTACAGCTGCACGCCGTCGGCGGTGGTGATGTAGCTGGCAGTGCGCGCGATGGCGGTGACCGGAGCCGGCTTGGCCGGTTCGGCGGCCTGCGCGGACAGGCCGGCCTGGACCGAGAGGGCGAGGGCGGCAACGGCCAGGGTACGGGCGAAGGTGTTCATGCGGAAACTCTCATGGGTGGGTGGTGAGACGTACTTTGCGCCTGCAATCAGGCGTCCGGGTGATGAAGTGTCCGGATTTCTTGATAGATCGTCTTGCATGGATGTGCGCACACCAATCGATCGCGATCGCCTGTTGACAGGGTAGAACGCCCGTTCTACCATGCAGCCATGAGCATGGTCACCACCGACACCCAACAGAAGATCCTGGCCACGGCGGAGGCCCTGATCTACCAGAACGGGATCCACGCCACCGGCATGGACCTGCTGGTGAAGACCTCGGGCGTGGCGCGGAAGAGCATCTACCGCCACTTCGAGAACAAGGACGACGTGGCCGCCGCTGCATTGAAGGCGCGCGACGTGCGCTGGCTCGCCTGGTTTCGGCATGAGTGCGAGAAGGCGGACAGCCCGGAAGCACGCATCCTCGGCATGTTCACCGTGCTCAAGAACTGGTTCCAGTCCGAGGGCTATCGCGGTTGCGCCTTCATCAATACCGCAGGGGAGGTCGGCGACCCTGCCGATCCGATCCGGGAAATCGCGCGGAATCACAAGCAGAAGCTGCTCGATTACACGCGGGAACTTACCGAACAACTGGATGTGGAGCAGCCGGCCGACCTGGCCCGTCAGCTGCTGGTCCTGATGGAAGGCGCCATCACCCTGTCGCGCGTGATGGGTGATTACGGCGCCGCAGACACCGCGAAGGACGTTGCAAAGCTGTTGTTGGAACAGGCCAAGCGTTAGCGCCTGGGCACGCCAGATCCTTTGAAGCAACCCGTATATCCATTTCGATTGGAGGTCTCCCCGTGTCCGCAGAACAGCCCCGTCCGCCGCTTCCTCCGTTCACCCTTGAATCGGCCATGCAGAAGGTGCGTCTTGCCGAGGATGGCTGGAATTCCCGCGATGCCGACAAGGTGGCGCTTGCCTATTCGCTCGACACCCAGTGGCGTAACCGTGCCGAATTCACCAATGGCCGGGAGGAAGCCCGGCAGTTCCTGGCACGCAAATGGAACAAGGAACTTGAGTACCGCCTGATCAAGGAGCTCTGGGCCTTTACCGAAAACCGCATTGCGGTCCGCTACGCGTACGAATGGCACGACGACTCCGGCAACTGGTTCCGTTCCTATGGCAACGAAAACTGGGAATTCGGAGAGGATGGCCTGATGCAGCGCCGCTTCTCCTGCATCAACGACCTGCCGATCAAGGAAAGCGACCGCAAGTTCCATTGGCCGTTGGGGCGTCGCCCGGACGATCATCCGGGGTTGTCGGAGCTGGGTATGTGATTCCCGCTGAGGCGCCTTCCGAAGCTCGCTCAGGTACGATGGGGCGACCGGCATCTGCGCCGGCCGGGGCAGGGGCGCAATGGACATGCACGCAAGGGGCGGCGTCGATCCGCCGGCAACGACCGATTCGCAGGAACTGACATTCCACTGGCTCTATCAGCGGGTGCAGGGGCTGGTTGAGCACAGCATCTACCCGAAGGCGGGCAGGGTGGAGACGTGGGCGTTCCGCATCGGCATGGGTGCGGCGATCGTCGGCATTCTCACAGGCCAGCTTCCGGATCGATGGCTGCCTGTTGGCGTAGTGCTCCAGGTGGTTGTTGCCTGCCTGGCAATCGAAATTGGAGGGTTCATTGCCGGGGGCGTCCTGGCCGCCCGCAGGGGCATTCGCCAGTTCAGCCAGCCTCGGCTCTCGCACGCGCGGGAGATGGATGGCGATTTCGCGCACTGGCAAGCGGTGGTGACCGAGCTTCGCGGATTCCCGCGCGTCCAGCGCGAGCGGCGCCTCAAGTACGTCAGTCACCTGCGCACAAACATGATTGAGCGCATGGGCATGATGTATGGCGGGCTGCAGCGGCTTGGACCATTCCCGCTGTTGATTGCCCTCTACCTGCAGTTCCGCGGATGGAAATGGGGCGACTGGGCGGGCGCTTTCGACGTTGGCCTGCTGGGCGCACTGCTTATCTTCGCCATGGTGCTGCTGTACCTGCTGGGCTGGATGCTGATCGGCCTTCGCACCAGGCTGGATACCTACGTGGCATTGTTGGAGGGCTCTATCCACGAGCCCGAACCCTCGAAGCCAGCGCCTTGAGGGACAAACAGAACTATGAGCCATCCGGTGAGGCATGCGCATGGCTCAAGAGTGCCGCGCTGAAGAGTAAAAGTCGCGGTTGCCTGCCTTGGCAGGGTCGTACATTTCGCCGACTTCACAGGCCTGTACCCCGCAGATGGGCATAGTGCCCCTTGGGTAGTGTGAGCGCGTCCATCCAGCCACGGGATTTTCCCGAACGCCAGGAGGTCACTGTGCCAAGTTGTGATGAAGGAATGAAGTTGACGCGTCGCCAGGTGATCGCCGGCGGCGTCACGACCGTGGCAATGTCCGCCGCACCGGGGGCGTCATCGCTCGCCGCCGAACTGGCGACGCCCCCGCCGCCCAGGCCGCCGGTCATCAGCACGGTGGCGTTGACCGTCAACGGCAAGCGGCGGGAGCTTGAGCTCGACACGCGGACTACGCTGCTCGATGCCCTGCGCGAACACCTGAAGCTGAGCGGGACCAAGAAGGGCTGCGATCACGGTCAATGCGGTGCCTGTACCGTGCTGGTCAACGGTGAGCGCATCAATGCCTGCCTCAGCCTGGCGGTGCAGCACCAGGGCGATGCCATCACCACCATCGAAGGACTCGGAACCCCCGATGACCTGCATCCGATGCAGGCCGCCTTCATCAAGCATGACGGCTACCAGTGCGGGTACTGCACGCCGGGGCAGATCTGCTCGGCGGTGGCGGTACTGGACGAGATCAAGCGGGGTGTCCCCAGCCATGTGCAGGCAGACGTCAGCGCACGGCCCCGGGCCACCAACATGGAGATGCGCGAACGCATGAGCGGCAACCTCTGCCGCTGCGGGGCCTATTCCAACATTGCCGAGGCGATGGAAGAGGTTGCTGGCGTGACCTCTGCGGGGAGGCGCGCATGAGGGCCTTCAGTTACGAACGCGCCAAATCCCCGGCCGAGGCCGCCAGGGCCGTCGCCGGTATCGAGGGCGCGAAGTTCCTGGCTGGAGGGACCAATCTGCTCGACCTGATGAAGCTGGAGGTCGAGACGCCAGCGCACCTGGTCGATGTGCAGGACATCGGCCTGGACAGGATCGAACCCACCGACGAGGGCGGCCTGCGCATCGGCACGCTGGTCACCAATACCGCGCTGGCCTCGCATGAGCGCGTGCGCCGCGACTACGCGGTGCTGACCCGCGCGATCGTGGCAGGCGCCTCCGGGCAGCTGCGCAACAAAGCCACCACCGGCGGCAACCTGCTGCAGCGCACGCGCTGCCCGTATTTCTACGATCCCCATCTGCCCTGCAACAAGCGCCTGCCCGGATCAGGGTGCGGCGCACTCGAGGGGTTCTCCCGGCAGATGGGCGTGATCGGCACCTCGGACAGCTGCATCGCGACCTATCCGGGCGACATGGCGGTGGCCCTGCGGGTGCTGGACGCCTCGATCCAGACCGTCAGCGGTGACGGCAGTACGCGCAGCATCCCGATTGCCGATTTCCATCGTTCCCCCGGCGACAGGCCGCAGCAGGACAACGTGCTGCAGCGCGGTGAGCTGATCACCCACGTCACGCTGCCGGAGCCCCTGGGCGGTCGGCACGTGTACCACAAGGTACGTGACCGCGCGTCCTATGCGTTCGCACTGGTGTCGGTCGCTGCGGTCGTGCAGCGAGACGGTTCGGCGCGGTTCGCCTTCGGTGGAGTTGCGCCGAAGCCGTGGCGCGTCGAGGCAGCCGAACCGCTGCTGCGCGACGGCGTAAAGGCCGCGACCGGGCAGGTGTTCGCCGGCGCCCGTCCGACGCCGGAGAACGCGTTCAAGATCGCGCTCGCCGAGCGCACCCTCGCGGCCGTGCTGGTGGAAGGAGAGCGCTGATGCCCCTTCAATTCAACGCCCCCGCCGGCGACAACCTGTTCGACAAGGCCAAGGTCGTCGGCAAACCGACGCCGCGCATCGAGGGTCCGCGCAAGACCACCGGCACCGCCCCCTATGCCTACGAGCGCCATGACGTGGCGCCGAACCAGGCCTACGGCTACATCGTCGGTGCGGGTATCGGCAAGGGGCGCATCATTTCGATGGATGCCTCCCGCGCACGTGCCGCGCCCGGCGTACTGGCGGTCATCACCGCACCGGAAACCAAGCCGGTCGGCAAATCGAACTGGAACAACGCGCCGTTGTTCGGCGGACCCGAAGTGGCCCACTACCACCAGGCCATCGCCTGCGTGGTGGCAGAGACTTTCGAGCAGGCCCGCGCCGCCGCGGCGCTGATCCGCACCCGCTACGAGCGCAGCAAGGGCCGCTTCGATTTCCCGGCCCTGGCACCGACCGCGCCGCTGGCAAAGGGGCGTGACGGCAAGCCCGACCGGCAGGCGCTGGGCGATTTCGACACCGCCTACGCGAGCGCCGCGGTCAAGCTCGACGAGACTTATCACACCTCCGACGAAAGTCATTCGATGATGGAGCCGCACGCCACCATCGCCGCCTGGGAGGGTGACACGCTCACGCTGTGGACGGCGAACCAGATGATCGACTGGGCCAGGCAGGGCATGGCGGCGATCCTCGGCATCGATCCTGCCAAGGTGCGCGTGGACTCGCCCTATATCGGCGGCGGCTTCGGCGGCAAGCTGTTCATCCGCGCCGACGCGGTGCTGGCCGCGTTGGCGGCCAAGCAGGTGGGGCGACCGGTGAAGATCGCGCTGCAACGCCCGTTGATGCCCAACAACACCACGCACCGGCACGCCACCCTCCAGCGCGTGCGGATCGGCTGCGGAAAGGATGGCCGGATCTCCGCCATCGCCCATGAGAACTGGTCGGGCAACATCAACGGCGAGGATGGCGAAAACGGCACCCTGCAGACGCCCAAGCTCTATGCAGGCGCCAACCGCCTGGTGGCCAACTACATCGCCACGCTCGACATGCCCGAAGGCAATGCGATGCGCGCACCGGGTGAAGCACCGGGCCACATGGCGCTGGAAGTGGCGATGGACGAAATGGCCGAGAAGCTGGGCCTTGATCCGATCGCGTTCCGCATCCTCAACGAGCCCGAGGTCGTGCCCGGCGATCCGTCCAAGAAGTTCTCCGACCGCAACCTGGTGCGCTGCCTGCGCGAAGGCGCGGAGCGCTTCAACTGGAACAAGCGCAACGCCAGGCCGGCGCAGGTCAGGGAAGGGCATTGGCTGGTCGGCATGGGCGTGTCCGCGGGCTACCGCGGCGCACCGACGATGAAGTCGGCGGCGCGGGTCCGGCTTGACGGCCAGGGCGGGGTGATTGTCGAGACCGACATGACCGACATCGGCACCGGCTCCTACACGATCATCGCGCAGACGGCAGCCGAGACCATGGGCGTGCCGCTGGACCAGGTCCAGGTCACCCTCGGTGACTCCCGTCATCCCGCCTCCGCCGGTTCCGGCGGCCAGTGGGGCGCGGCAAGCTCCACCGCGGGCGTGTACGCGGCGTGCGTCAGCCTGCGCCGCAAGGTGGGCGAGAAACTCGGCTTCGACGGCGACACCGCAAACTTCGCCAATGGCCGCATCCAGGCGGATGGGCGGACCATCACGCTGGCGGAGGCGGGAACCCTGTCGGCGGAGGACGGCATTGCCTTCGGCGACTTCAAACAAGGCTACGACGTCGGCACCTATGCAGGACATTTCTGCGAGGTCGCCGTGCATGCCTACACTGGAGAAACGCGCATTCGCCGCATGCTTGCCGTATGCGATGGCGGCCGGATCCTCAATCCGCTGTCAGCACGCAGCCAGGTCATCGGCGGGATGGTGATGGGTGCGGGTGCGACCCTGATGGAGGAGCTGGTGGTCGACAAACGGCTTGGCTTGTTCATCAACCACGACCTGGCCGGCTACGAGGTTCCCGTGCACGCCGACATCCCGTACCAGGAGGTGGTCTTCCTCGACACGCTGGATCCGGTGATCTCGCCGATGAAGGCCAAGGGTGTGGGTGAACTGGGCATCTGCGGGGTTGGCGCCGCGATCGCCAATGCGATCTACAACGCAACCGGCGTGCGCGTGCGCAGCTATCCCATCACCCTGGACAAGCTGTTGCCCGGCTTGCCCGACATAGGCTGACGGTGCGCATGGACCGACCCGTAGCCTCGCCCACTCTGGAGGTCTCCGCCGCAGGCGGAGGGGAGCCCGGCGATCTTGCCGAGGACCTGTCCGCAGCGCCGGGCTTCCTCGCCGAAGGCAGCCCGCGCGGCGTACTCGAGACGGCCTTGACGCGCGTGCGCGCGGGGGAGCACGCCGTGCTCGCGCTGGTGCTGGAAACCGATGGCTCCACCTACGCCGGTGCCGGCGACATGGTGCTGTTCTGCAGCGGCAGCCAGGTCGGCTGGCTGAGCGGCGGATGCCTGGAGCCCGAGCTCGCGCGACGCGCGGAGCAGGTGAGCGCGGCAGGGCGGGTCGACTGGATCGAGATCGACACCCGCAGTGACGACGACCTGTTGAGCGGGTCCGCGCTCGGCTGCCGCGGCCGGCTTCGGATTGCGCTGCTGCCGTTGCGTGCCATGGCCGGCCTCGACGACGTCATCGAGGTCTGGTTGCGAGAGGGCGTGTCACTCCAGCGCGACCTTCGCACGTCGGGGCAGGTCATTTTCCGTGCCGGCCATCGCGAGCAGGCGTGGCCGCTGCATCCGATGGAGGGTACACAGCCCTTTGGCGAGGGCACGTGGTGTTTGCCGTTGCCTCGGCTTCCGCGGGCCCTGGTGTTGGGGGGCGGTCCCGAAACGCCCTTCCTGGTTCCGCTGCTGCGCGGCCTGGGGTGGCGGGTCAGCGTGGCCGAACGTCGAGCGCGCTGGGCCTCAGCCGGGCAGTGCGCGGATGCGCATCTTCAGACCAGCCCGGCCGAGGCCCTTCATGGCGACCCGTGCGACGCGGCACTGGTGATGCATCACGATTTCGAACTGGACCGGGAGGCGCTGGTGGCCCTGGCTGATACCAACGTCGCGTTCATTGGACTGCTGGGTCCGCGGCGAAGGCGCGAGGACCTGTTCAAGCTGCTGACACCGGATCAGCGCCACTACCTTTCCCCGAGACTTCAATCACCGGTCGGCCTGAACATCGGCGGCCGAGGGCCAGAGGCGATTTCGCTCAGCATCGCCGCACAGCTGCAGCAATGGCGAAGCGCGCACGGCAGGTGACTGACGCGCATGCGATCGTCGTGCTTGCTGCCGGCGGGAGCACCCGACTTGGCCAGCCCAAGCAGCTCCTCACCCGGCAGGGCGAGACCCTGGTACATCGCGTAGTGCGGCTAGCGCTGGAGCTCGCGCCAGCGCAAGTCCTGGTCGTGGTGGGCGCGAACGCACAGGCCGTGACATCCAGCGTTGCCGGGCTGGATGCCACCCCGGTAACCAATCACCACTGGGAGCGTGGCCTGGCGAGCAGTCTGCAGGTTGCCGGCGCACACCTGCTGCCCACGGTGACCGCGGTGATGATCGTGGCATGCGACCAGCCCGCAATCGAGCGCTCCCATCTGCAGGCGCTGCTTTCCGGTGCCCGCGCCGCAGCGTCAACGTGCGCGGGCACCCGCCACGGAAATGCGCTTGGCGTTCCCGCAGTCGTGCCGCGCGCCTGGTTCACCCCTGTCGGTGCATCCGGTGACCGCGGCTTCGGAGCGCGCCTGCGGCAACTTCCTGTCGATACGGTGCATGTCCTGCAGGCACCGGAACTGGGCCTGGATATCGATACGCCAGAAGATCTCGCGCGTGCGCGCGATGCGGGCTGGATCGATGCCGGGAGGTGACCCGCATGGTCACTGGGCCAATGCCTGTCGCGCAGGTGACGAGCGGCAGGGCTGGAGCCCTAACCCTTGCTGCCCGCAGCCCTGTAGAGTCGAGCCATGCTCGACTACGGCACGCCACATCGCGCCCCATCAGGCACATCACTAGCAAGAATCTGCAGCACACGATCCAACAGAACAGGCTCCGGCACGCCAGCCAGTACCTGCTCCAGGTAATCCAACGGCTCCAACTGCCATTGAAGCAACGCACCAAGCTGCACAATGGCGGGCGCCCGCTGCTCCGCGTCCAGTGAGACCTGCAACAGCAGATGGTGCGAGCGCCTCTCCAGCCACAGCACGGGTATGCCCCGGCAAAGAACCTGGAACTCGGCATCTCGGTGCCGCTCTACGAACTGGAAGCCCTGTCGTGGCCGAGAGTCCACGAACTGCATCGCCTGGCGGCGCAGTTGTGAGAATCGATCGTCGTTGATGTTTTGGAACGCGACAGGCGAGGGCACTAGCGTCGCCGGCCACTGCGCCTGTGCCGCAACCACCACCACAAGACAGAGCGCGTTGGCCGCCCAGCGGCACCACGCCACTCACCCCTCCGGATGCAGGCGCGTACTGGCGTGTGCGGTAAGGCCGATGCCAGCCATGATCAGGCCCTCCATGACGCGAGGGCCGACGTACTGCTCCAGTTCGCCATTTTCGCGGGCGCGCTGTGCGGCCAGCAGGATCTCCAGCACCACCCGAAGACCCGCCAGCGAGCAGTCGGTATCCGCCAAGGCGATGCGCCGGCCCGGCATCTGATGGCGCTCAGGCCAGGGCTGGCCATCGGAGGCGGCGCCGGCGCCGATACTGTGCAGCAGGGCGATGAGGGTGTTCGGGTCCAGCGCAGGGCCATTCGCAGGCGTGTCGCGAATCGGGTGCGGGGCAGGGGAGTGGGGCTGGGTCATGGCGGGGCTCCTTGCGTGCATGCAGAAGCCGCCACCGATAAAGGTGGCGGACGGTGCGAGGTTCGAAACCCGGTGTTCGCTAAACCGGCAGGCACAAGGCCTCCACGCACCGCCCGCCATAGCCGGCCGACGGATTGCCAGCCGGCACCACACAGGGTGATGCCGGCTGGCAAGCGTTTACTTCAGCGAACTACCGGGGTTTCGAATCCCGGCCACCTGTTTTCGGTGGCACGGAGAGGAATACGCCCGGCTGTGCGCGATGCCAATGCAGTAAGGCCGATGCCGTCACCACATTCAACATTTTCAGAATCGTTGCATATGGCGCAACGGGCCTGGAGCCTTGCGCCGCAAGGCTGTTGTCGATGTCGGCGGTGCACGCCTGACGAGTGTCGGCATCCGCCCGGCGGGGCCGTGAACGAGGCGGATGCGACAGGGTTGCCAAAGGCCGCCAGGCGTCAGTAGCCCTTCAACGCGACCTTGGTCCGTTCCAGCCATGCGGCATTGTGGCTGCGTGCGTGACGCGACCAGTGCTGGGCATCATCGATGATGCTGGCGAACAGGCTGCGGGCCTGCTCACGATCGTCGGGCTGCGGCTGTGCCATCAACCACTCGGCGTACAGGCAGCGGGCGGCGGCATCGTTTCCGCATTCCACGGCGCGCTCGAACGCGGTACGGGTGCCGGGCGCTTGGGCAGCCGCCAGTGCCTGCGCGTAAAGCAGGGTCTGTTCCGGCTTGCGGCGCACATCCGGATGGCGGGCGAACAGGCCGTCCAGCGTCTCCGCCGCACGCGCGGGCTGCCCGGAATCGAGGCGGGCACGCGCCAGGCCGGTCAGAATGTAGGGATCGTCGCCCAGCGGCGAGCTGGCTGCCTGCTCAAGCAGGGTTCTGGCTTCCTCCGCCTGGCCAGCATCCAGCAGTGTCATGCCCAGGCGAACCCGATTCTGCACGGTGGGCGTACGCGCCAGTTCGGCACGCGCGTTGCGCAGGTCCTGGCCCGGGTCCATGAGCTGCTTGGCGGAGCGGATTGCCTGCCGCGCGCCGCGCGAGTTGCGGGCTTCCGGGAAGTAGATCGCCAGGAAGTAGACGATGCTGCCTAGCAGTGGGAAGGAGAAGAGCAGGATGAGCCAATAGAGGCTCTGGCCCGAGCGGATGGCGTGCACCGCGAAGTAGATGGCTGCCAGTACGTGGAGTCCGATTCCGATATAGGGCATGTGTGCCGCCTCGTCCTTGTGAGGGGTGGAACTATAGTGGGGGAGGGGTACGGTGGAAACGGGTAATTACCAGAATGACCCTCACATGGCCATAACGTATGGCCGCCCCGGAGCAAATTAGACTCTGCTGCACTCACTGGCTGCTGTTGCGGCGGTGAACGACGCCGGAAGGATGCCGCGTTAATGCGGGTTCTGCCGCTTAATGGATTGCCGGGAGACCACAGGATGGGTCGAATTGCATGGATGGGTGTCTTCGCTTGCTTGGCTGCAGGACCGGCGTGGGCTGAAGTCCCTCCCGAATGTGTGGAGCTGTACCAGGAGGCGGGCGCGAGCCCTGGGTCACAATCGTGCCGGGATAATGCGTCAAACGCCTTGTTCGGTCTCGGGACCTACCACTGCGAAAACCCGCGAATCATCGACGAGTACTGCGGCGGCGTGGTGCTGCTGCCTTGGGATCCTGGCAAGAACAACCAGTGCGACGTGACCACCGGCGCCAAGCAGGTGGGTAATCCGATCAATGCGCTGCTGGGCATCAAGGTTCAGACCGAGACGGATGCGTCGGACGCGTCTGGCCACCTATCGTTGCAACGTCATTACAACAGCCTGTCCATCGACAGCAATCCCGGCATCGAGCTGGGGCCGCGCTGGCGTCACAGCTTCCAGATTTCGCTGGCCACTGCCGACGAGGGGGCAGTACTGGTGCGCCGGCTGAACCTGCCCAGCGGCGACAGCTATCGCTTTGTCGGCCAAGACCAGGATGTCTGGCTACCCGACGCGGACGTGCGTGAGCGCTTGAAGGTGGTCAAACAGAATGGCACGCAAACCGGATGGGAGGTCGCCGGTGACGACGATACCCGCTACCAGTTCAACCTCGATGGCAAGTTGGTACGGATAAGCTACGTTGACGGCGATGTGTTGAGCTTGCGCTACACCTCGAGCGGGGCGTTAAGGGACGTCACCGACAGGCGAGGGCGCCGCTTGAGCATGAGTTATTCCTCCGGTCGCCTCAGCACGGTGACGCGCCCAGATGGGCGCACCGTCAAGTACGTCTACACCCAGCAGAACCTCAGCCGGGTGCGGTATGACACCACGGAAGGAGCAAGCGCGACGTTCTCCACCGTCGGCTATGCCTACACCGACAGCGACGACCCGCTGCTGTTGACAGGAATCGTGGATGAAACCGGCCAGGCCTTTGCGAATTGGGAGTACGACACCCAGGGTCGCGCCGTTGCAAGCTGGCATGGCGGCTTGGACAGCCCGATTGATCGGGTGTCGGTGTCCTATGGTTCACAACAATCACAGGTCACCAATGCGCTGGGCAACACCACCACCTATGCCTATACCCTTGCCCTGGGTCGCGCCAAGCAAACGTCGATTGACCAGCTATGCAGTCAGTGCGGCGGCTCGCAGATCAGCCAGCGCAGCTACGACGCAAATGGCTATCCCGACGTCCTCACGGACTTCAACGGGGTTACTACCGACGAGGACTATGATGCCCGGGGCCTGCTGACCCAGCAGATCAGCGCCTCCAACGACACCCAAGGCTACAGGCGCACCATACAGACTGACTGGCACCCCCAGTTCCGGGTACCGATCGAGCGCCGCATCTACGATGCAGCGGACGTACCGGTCTCACGCTGGACCTGGGCATACAACGCACGCGGGCAAGCAGTAGGCGCAACGTCGCACGATCCGGCTTCCAGCTTGGCTCGGACCACCGCCACGACCTACTGCGAGCAGGCCGACGTCAACGCGGGGAACTGCCCATTCGTAGGCCTGTTGACTTCGATCAAAGGTCCCCGCAGCGATGTTGCGGAGCTTACGACCTATCAGTATTACGCCTCCGATGACGCGGCCTGTGCCGGTACCCCGACCACTTGCCCGCACCGGAAGGGGGATCTGTGGAAGGTCAGCAATGCACTGGGGCACATCACCGAGTACTTGGCCTACGACGGTGCAGGCCGAGTACTCTCGATGCGAGACGCCAACGGCGTAGTCACCGATTACGGTTATCACCCACGTGGCTGGCTCTCTACCCGCATCGTTCGTGGACCTGATGATTCGAGCCAGGCCGATGATCAGATCACGCGCTTTGACTATTGGCCCAACGGCCTGGTCAAGCAGGCGACCCAGCCAGACGGCGCCTTTGTTGTGTTCACCTATGATGCGGCCAAGCGGCTGACAAGCATTGCCGACAATGCCGGCAACACGCGGCAGTACACCCTCGACAATGCGGGCAATCGGGTGACAGAGGACACGCTGGATGCCAGCGGCGCACTCACACACACACTTTCGCGCATCTACGACCAGCTCGGCCAGCTGACAACACTGGCCACCTCCAGCGGTGACCCCACCGACATTGGCTACGATGCCAATGGCAACGCCACCCAGGTTACCGATGCCCTCGGGCGGAGAACCCAGCTCGGATACGATCCGCTCAATCGCCTGGCCAGCACATTGCAGGATGTCGATGGCGTGGCGGCGGAGATCCGCAGCCAGTACAACGCGCTGGATCAGGTCACCCAGGTCACCGACCCGAAGGGCCTGCATACCACGTACGCCTATAACGGGTTCGGCGATCTGACTGGACAGGTCAGCCCAGACAGTGGCGCTAGCAGCTTTACCGTGGATGCGGCAGGCAACCGCAAGACGGCCACCGATGCTCGTAGCGTCACCGCCACCTATCACTACGATGCACTCAACCGCCTGATCGGCGTCGCCTACCCGGACCCCAATCTCGACCTGGGCTACAACTACGACGTCGCACCAGCGGTCTGTGCTGCCGACGAGCGCTTTGCCAAGGGACGCCTGGGGCAGGTGCTGCACGCCAATGGCAGCACCCAGTACTGCCACGACCGCTTCGGCCAGGTCACCCGCAAGGTGCAGACCGTCAACGACGTTGCCAGCACGCTGCGCTATGCCTACAGCAAGTCGGGCCGCCTGACGGCGTTGACGTACCCCGATGGCAGTGTGGCCGACTACGTGCGAGATACCCAGGGGCGCATCAGCCAGATCGGCCTGAGCCGACCCGGCCAGGCGCGCCAGATCGTGGTGAACAACGTGACCTATGCGGCCCTCGGCCCGGCGACTGGCTGGACCTATGGCAATGGTCGCCAGCTACAACGCCCATTGGATCTGGATTACCGCCCGCAGGCGGTACATGACCCGGCCGCGGGCGGCCTGTCGCTGGGCTATGGCTACGATCCCGTCGGTTCAATCACCGAATTGAAGAACGGCGCAGGCTCGACGGTGCTGGCCCAGTACGCCTACGACACGCTGGGTCGCCTGACCCAGACCCAGGACGGTACGACCGGTACACCGATTGAAACCTATACCTACGACGCCACCGGCAATCGCACCGCGCTGACCACCTCGGCAGGCACCGCCAGCTATACCTATCCAGCAACCAGCCACCGGCTGACGGCCGTGGATGGCGAGGTACGCAGCCATGACGCGGCGGGCAACACCACCGGCATCGGCGGCAAGACCTTCACCTACAACGATGCCAACCGCATGAACGCGGTGAAGCAGGGCGATGCTGTACTGGAAAGCTACGCCTACAACCATCGCGGTGAACGCGTACTGCGTACCCCGGCCGGTGGCGCTGCGCAGATCACGTTGTACGACGAGGCGGGGCAGTGGCTGGGCAACTACTCGGCCACGGGTCAGGCGCAGCAGCAGGCGATCTGGCTGGACAACTATCCGGTGGCGCTGATCAATGTGCCGGCTACCGGCGTGCCAGAGCTGGCCTACGTGCAACCGGATCATCTGGGCACACCGCGCGTGGTGATCGATCCGGTGCGCGATGTGGCGATCTGGGAGTGGAGCAACAAGAGCGAGGTATTTGGCAACCAGATTCCGAGTGCCGACCCGGATAGTGATGGTGTGGCGTTCGAGCTGGCGCTGCGCTTCCCGGGCCAGCAGGCGACGGCTGCAAGTGGGCTGTTCTATAACTACCAGCGGGAATACGACCCGGCTGTGGGGCGGTATTCGCAGAGTGATCCGATTGGGTTGATGGGGGGGATTAGCACTTATGGCTATTCGGCCGCCCGGCCAACGGATCGAATTGACGAACTCGGTTTGAAGGCCTCATGTAAATGCACGAAGGAAGGAGCAAAGATCACTGTAAAGCTCAAGTTCAAGGGGGAGGCGGCTTCAGATAGTGCTCGCATTACATCACTCCTCTCCAGCGTTGAAAGAAGTTGGTCAGCCCCAGGATTCGATGTAAAAACTAAAATAGGGGGGATTGGCGCGACTGAAGTTAACCTATTGCCCGGCAAGGGGCGATCCAATAGGATAAACTGGTATACTGGCGAAGACACATGGGTCGCAAGCCACGAAGTTGGTCACATCATGAAACTGGGAGATAGATACATAGAAGATCGACCAGGTCACACCACTCCCCAACCGGGCTGGGAGGGCACGGTGATGGCAGAGCACCTCGGCGAGGTGACGCCCGCCGATCGCCAGGGAGTGCTGAACGCCCTAGGATGCAACTGCGACTGTGGAGGCTGATATCATGCGTTCGATCCTTAAGTTGCTTGCCATGTCGATAGGCCTGTTTATTTCTTTCTCGGCCTGCACGACGGATTTTTCTGGGCGAGACCTAGATCCAATAGTATCCGACCTTGTCAAAAGATTGGCAGGGACGCAGAAGCAGCGCCAGGCCGCTGTTGATCAGATCGAGTTACTGGGGGGAGGTGCAATCCCTTATCTTGTTGGGCATCTTGAAGATAATCGACCGCTCGCCTCCCCAGGCCTCGTAATGACGAATAGAGATCCTTCTGGATTTGAAAGTCGCCGCGAATACACCCCGGAGACTGTTCACGATGTAATTTCAGCAATACTCAATGAGGCTACTGGCCAGAGTTTTGTATTTGTATATAACGGCGGCACAGCAATAGAGCGGAAGAATAACGCATCTCAGTGGGTGCTTTGGTGTCAAAAATCCTTTCCAGATATGCGAGATATTTGCGCAAAAAACGAGCCACTCCCGAAAAATCCGAGCCAGGGCAAAGTCGAGACTTCGCCTCGCAAGGGCTCCGTGGATCGCAAGGAATCAGGCCTCGACATTCACTAGCGGGTTGCTCGATGGAAGGGATGCACGGGTCGTAGCCCATGCAGTCGCGACAAGGGTTTTTTTATCGAGGGGGGGGGGCACACAGCCACCTCACAACTGGGATGCGGATAGTCGAGCCGATATCGACGCAGGTGCAATCGAAGCGATGCATGAGACGCTGGGCAACCGGCCTACAGGCTGCGGCTGCGGGGGATAGAATGATGACCTGGACGCTGCTTGCCTTCTACGCTGTTCTCGCGGTGCTTACGTATTTCGCAATGACCGGCAGAACTCCTACCAGACGGCTGTTATCCGCGATTGGAATAGCTGCCGTTCAGATTGCTGCGCTTGTGTGGATTCAGATCATTGCCAGAGCGCTGGGGTCGCAGTCCACTCATGGATCTTATTCCATCGGAGTCGGTGAAATCTATCTCGCCATACGCCCCATTCTCTTGTTCAACGTGGCAGTTTGCATTGCGCTTGTTCTGATATTTTTGACTGCACTATCGGGAAAAAAGACAGCTGGCAAGTAGGTTCCCGCGCTTCAACTTGCGAGGGCAGGCTTGTCTTTGGAACAGACAGTGGCGGCGAGAAATGCTCTGAAGTCCTACTATCGTGGTCGCCCACTGGATACTCTTTTGCCGAAGATCAGTAACAGGTTCGGCTATCCCGTAGCACAGGAAATACTGGCAAAGAATGGGGGCGACGCTGCCCGGGCCATTGCGCGATCTGGGAGCACAAGTCTCCCGTGGACGCTCGGCTTGGTTGGTACTGGTCTCGGCCTTCGCCGCGATCTGCTGGTTCAACGGCAACCTGTGGGCGCTGGCAGCGATTCCGGTCGCATTGGGCATGTCTCGGGTGGCTTGGCCGGTGCCGCGTGGCCGGTGGGCCTTCTACGGCTACTAAGTTGGGCATCTGGCGTGTCTTGGGCTGGTGGCGCTTATACTGCCGCCGTGAGCGCCAGCCATTTCCTTGGCGCTCAAGCATCAGGGGGATGCCATGTTCACAAGGATTGCAGCTGGATTGCTGCTGTGTGCACTCGCCGCGCCTGCGGTCGCCCAGCAGATTTACAAATGCGTCACCAAGGCCGGGACCAAATACCAGTCAGCGCCGTGCGCCAACGGCGAGGCGGCCAAGACGTGGGCCGTGGAGGTCGCGCCTCGATCTGAGGGCGTCATTGAGAGTGAGCGCCGCCTGGACGCAATTCGACAGCAGAATTCAGCGTCTATCGCGCCCCGACCTGCACCAACGCAGCCTGTCTATCGGAACGGCGGTGGTGGCGCACGCCTCCACAACATTTCTCAGTACAGGGACCCGGAAGCATGCGAAGCCGCCAAGGCCGAGCGAGAGCGTGTTTTCCGCATGTACGGTTCTAACCGGCCTTACATGGTCGGCCGCCGCATGGATGACATGGTTTGGTCGGCTTGCAAGTAGGCCGCTTGCATATATCACTGGCCTCGCCAGATCCTATCCAGAAGACAAATAGACGCCATGCCAATATCCATCGACGCCAGGCTAAAGGTGCGTGTCTGCCGCACCGAAAACGCCCGGCCTCTAACGCATTGATTTTAGAAGATATGGATGGGGTGAGCTTAGCCTCTTCCTGGCAGCTTCCGTCCACCAAAGATGCCCGATATTTCCGGAAGTCCACCAAAGATGCCCGATATTCCCGGAAGTTCACCAAAGACGCCCGGCATTTCCAGAAGTACATAAATAACGCCCAACAGTTCCGGAAGCCCATAAAACACGCCCACGACTGCCGGGGGTTCATTAGAATTGCCAATTAGCCCACGCGGCGGCAAAGCCTCCCCTTGTGTTGCGTACTCGCATGAAGGCTACTGCCGTTCGCAGTCCGGCACGAGACAGTGCCGTTGCCCCAATGATGGCAAAAATTGCTAAGAACTGCCTGCCTTAGGATTTCTGCTGGATTCTAGCTGTTTTTCGAGGTGTCACCCAGGCGACCCGGACTTCTCTCAAGGAACGGGCGGAACCCTGAAGCTCGATGACCGGATACCCACCTGAAGGCAGTACATCCTTCGGATTCAGCTTGAACACCCTTGCAAGCGTCAACGCCAAGCCTTCCTCATAAGCGGTTGCCAGAACCCACACAAGCGCGTCGACCAAGGCGGATCTTCCCTTAATGCTGTCCAATACCGAAGCGACGATTACGGAAGGGGACCTATCCGGCTTGTCGTTCGCGATACCAAAGGCCGCAGCGGCCAGCTCCAGCGCTGTGCCGCACGCTAACGTTACCATCGGGTCGACAACCGAGAGATTGAGCCAAGTCGCGCCGCTGGCAGAAACACCATAGGGAGCTAGGAACGACTCGTGCCGCTCTACCTCAGTGGGTCCTTGGGTGTCGTAGTGCGTTGAGCGGAAGCTCAGGACAGATAGGCCTTCAAGTCCGACCCTGGCGCATGCCGCTGCAGTGGCCCGCGTCAAAGCATCGTAGGCCATCAATGGGAGCGGAGCGCACATGAGGCCCGAGTTGCCGCCAATCATTGCCCAGCCCCAGAACGCCCCTGGCTCCGGATCGTCAGCGGATGGCTGGAAAGCCTCATACCTTACGTGAGCATTGCCATCGTCCTGGTGGACGGGCGGCATAGGAGTCGTTCTATCAATCAGGCGCGCCAGAGCTGAAGGCCAGCTTTGCGCATCACTGGGGAAGTGAATCACTCGGCCTGCCCGCTGGCGTGATGCCCAATGAAGGTAGTCATCCACCCACTGCGACACTTCACGAGCGGGAAATTGCCTGACGTCCAGTAGCGCTGTGTGGGCGTCGATTGGCTGAAATCCACAAGTACAAGTCCCGAGACCACCGGAGTGGTCAAAACTGGTGCCCAGCGTCCTTCCGCATGCCTCGCAGTGGCTGATGAGCTTCTCGCCATGCCAAGGGCACGCAGAGATGGAAGGAAGGAGAAATAGTGAACAATGGTAGCCGTGAAGTGCGCATGCGGGGCACCGCATATATGGAAGCTCACTACCCGCGAGAAGTCGAAGTGATTGAACTGGAAGCCACGCGGCCGGATTCCATAGATTCTTCGTTGTGACGTCACGGACTTCGATGGCTGACGCAAAAGTATCCTGCACCCGGCCCGGCAGAAGCAAAGGGCGGAGCATGGAGCGCCCAGTCTTACGCCTCACCCCCATGATCATGAGTTGCTCACTTGTTGGCATGCCCAGTGCAACGATCCGCTGCAGCACGCCGTAGCCCGATATGTATGGATAGAACTCATGCTCTGCGCCGACAATCCGAGGCGTAGAAGGATTTACGGCGCGAGAGCTATTCATTGCTTCCCCCTACCTGGTTTGCCGTATTCTGTATCTTCTCAATGATGGCGATTGCCTTGTCGGACATCTTCTCGCGCATGCGAATGAACTCGGTTCGCAGGTACCCGACATGCACAAGCGCAGCACGGACGTCAGATGGAGTGAAGCGTTCGAAACTCTGCTGAAACCAAGCGTTCGTTAGCAGATTCCGCACGGTCGATGTGAAGGAGCACATCGGCCAGCCACTATGTTCGGGAAGTCCCACCTCCCTCCGGAGGGCGGACACAGCATCGCAAATCATCTCCGTTTCAGATTCCAGCCGCCATCCGCGATCAAATGCGTCGGTGGCGAAGTATCTAGAAAATGGCATGTCCTCTGTCGGCCACCATGCTGCGCCGTCGTAGCGCGACAGGGCATGCCTGACCTCATCTCGCGCCGCAAGAGGAAGAAATGGGGCTGAGTCCAGAAACCACCGGCGAACAACATGTGACGGATGGTGCTGCCACATGTCGCCAAGCTCGATGCCCTGCTGGTCACTTTGGTACACAAAGACCAAAAAGAGAGTAAGCCTGTCCTTGCTCATCAAGTTATCAAGATCTTCTAAGCACTGAAACTCAAGATTGGTGAGCCGTTGAGCACTGTCGATGAACAATACGTACCTGCGTACGTCGGCGTGCCCACACGCGGCGCGCATGTGATTGTGTATTCGTGCCCTCAGCTCGTGAGGCCTGGCCGATGACCAGCGCGGCATTCCCAGTTGATGTGAAAGCGCGTGCCAGAAGCTCAGCGGGCTCCTGCATGCATCTGAGGTTGCGACGATTGCCCTGGCCACACCTGCGCGGCGTCCGTCCTCCACGAGCCAGCGCCAGTCGGTTTCGACTAGATAGTCTTGCGCCGTGGATTTGCCAACCCCGCTCTCTGAATAAAGAGAGCACCCATGATGACCCTGCTGAATGTTGTACAGAACGAAATCCGCCATGCGTTCGACAGGCTTCGTGTTGATACGGTAGCCAGACTCAATGAAAAGTGGATGGTCGGGGTCAAGGCGACGGACGGCCATGATGGCCTCCGCAAGGTCCGATCTAGTCATCAAGATTCACCTTGCCTCCCCGGGGGACTCTTACCGGGATGTGAGCTGGCTGGGACCGAATGTCGGGCAGACGGCCGAAGTGCAACTGCTGCAAGCGCGCAAGTTGGTCGACTGCGGGTTGGGACGTGTCTGCAGTAGATCGAAGATGCGCTATGAAGGCTTCAATTGCACACTCCACGCCAGCGATTGAGAAATCACTGCGCTGTTTGGACCAACGACAGATGATCCTTCGCGTCCTCTCGTCATGCGGCGCGCGCGACCAAGGCGCTCGCGCGGTAGCCACTCCGAATGGCACGGTGGCACTTTGAAGTAGCACGATTGAACGAAGATCGCGCCTATTCACGCGCGCAAGAATCCTGGTGCCAATCAGTCCCCATTTATCGTTAAGGGAAGGGGATCGGTAGTCCGCATACAAGTAGGTGACATGGGGCAACTCCCCATTATCCTTGTTGCCTTTTACGGGCAGGCTTACGATTGTCGAAGCCATATCTGCAGCATCCAGGCCACAGGTTTCCGGCGCAAACGCAAACGCTGACTCTTTGCGATTCGTGAGATACGCTAGCGGCGTCATCTGTCCGAGTGCGGAGTGAGGCGTCGCGTTGTAGTTGGCTATGATGACGTCCAGGAGCTCCTCGAGAAGGTGCATCTGGATGGGATGGGCATCCGGAGAGAAGTTGCTGATCCTGATCTTGTTTTCCCCCAGCCGTTTGGCGGGCTCAAAACCGCCGGGGATCTTACGCAGCGCACCACGTTCCAAGCGCGAGAAGAATTGCTCTACAATGGGTCGTGAGCGCGGTGTGTGCGACTTTCCGAAGATCATCACACCTCCCCGAGCCCTGCAGAATGCTGCTTCGAGTGCATGGGCCGAGTGCGCAAGGAAGTTGTCCAGTGCGACAGCGGCCGAGCGCGTGACTATCGGCGTTGCTGCCTGATAGACGGGCATTCCAGCGCCAGGTGCGTAGAAGAGGTCCGGGATCGTCAGGTCCCTGGGAGCCCAGGGTTCCATTGACTTGGACAAGCAGAGCGCTACATCAAGATTGTCATAGCTCTGGCCGACACAGAGAAGCCATCCCGTTACCGCCCTGGATTCAGTCTCTATTTCGATGAGAAGCCATAGCCGTGACACTTTGCGCGTAACACGCGCGCCATTGGGCATATCGATGGAGATCTTGCATTCAACATCGATTTGGTGCGCGTCAAACTCCGTTCTGGCGAACAGGCCCATCCGTACTGCTTGCTCCAAAGCGACAGGAGCGTTCGATGCCGATTGAGGTTCATAAAGGTCCACGTCGGCTACTGCCGACTGCCGCCGCTTGAGCAAAGCAAGCAGCGAGCGCTTCCCCTTGCCAGGATCGTTCAGGGGGAATTTGTCCTCCAGGTTGTGCTGCTTCAGCTCCGCAAGGACTCGTTGGTGCAATTTTACGAACGCGCTTGGAGGGCGGCCCGGCGGCAGATGGGTTGCAAAGCCATCGATCAAGGCTTTAACACTCGGCACAGCTTCGGAGACTTTGTGCCACGCAAATCTTCCTGGAACCAGCGGCAATTCCGCGGGTTCGAAGGAAAGCTCAGTCGAGTAACTGCCCCATGGAATGCATACGCGAAATCCGTGCGGCATGCCATCGTGGGCTATCGTGGGCGCTTTCATTGCCATGCGCTTCAGGCGTTTGTGGCAGATTCCATATCTCCGGGATATAGCGGTGATGGTGGAACGGCCCAGAAGCAAGGCGGTGAGTGCTTCCTTGGCCACGCGGAACTTGGAGAGATGATCTGGTGCAATATCAACCGGATGTGGGGAGTACCACTCGTCGAGTGTCGCCTGATCATAGATTTCGTACCTAGCCATGACGCACCTCCACGAGGGCATCCGGATCCCCTGGGCGATAGTCCACGAGTTGTACGCGGCCGGTGTAGACGAGGCTTGCCACTGCGCAAGCCACTGCGAACCGGGCCTGGCCCGTCTGCAGTTGTAATGCGCTCATGGTGAGGCGCTCAACGTTCTGGAGCATGTCCTCAATCCTCACTTCCAACTGCCTGGCCCCCGCGATCTTTGCATTGGCCCAGACAAGCGGAAGTAGTTCGTAGGCAACAGCGACCTCGCTGGCGCGAGATGCCAGAGAGTTTTCGTGGACAAGTCGCAATACGAGCCCTTGATTCAAGGCCATGTGGATGAGCTCGTCATCTGCGGGAAGCTTGACTAAGCCAACGCTCAGTGAAGCCACCCGTTTTGTAGGGATTACAAACTGGTAGTGCTGGGTGCCATCCCTCCGCCCGACCCAGAAGCTCAACTCAAGGTCGCGCTTCTCGCCTACCGTGATTCGACGCGGCCTCTCAACATACATCTCCACCTGGGGGTCAAATTCGAGCATCAGCGCCTGGCAAAAGTTGACCAGGTCGGCCACCGTTACGGTCCGCCCATTCTTCGGGGACTGAAATACAAAGATTTCGCGGCGGTCGCGCTTGCCGCGTGCTAGCTCGAGAGGGGAATGGGGCAGATGCCCCTCACGGCGGTCTTCGTCCGTCGGTTTGGCGGTCGCGCTTTTTCCTGCGGTCATCATCCTGCTCCTCAGCCGTCGGCTTGCGAACGTCTGCCCGGTCTCGAGATTGGAACAAGGTGCCCATTCAGGTTCGCCTCCGCCATATGAGATGGGGAGGAAATGGGCGCACCCCTCCGCGCGAACGGGAAGTCGCTTGACTTTGTCAAGGAAAAGGGTGAGCCTCAGGGTACAGGCTGAGTTTCACCACCATCTGCTCCAACAGATGTCACTTGCCCCCGCGCCAACGGGGGCAAGTCATTTCCAGGGTTCGGAGATGTTAGTTTCCGGCTCTTGGTACTCTCCTCGGCGCTCGGCGAGCGCATCTTCGGGGACGTCTTGAGTCTGTTCTTGAAACGCTACAAGCCCGGCCCCTTGAGTTTGGGTTGTGGGGCGTCATTCCTGGTTGGGCTTCAGAGCAGCCGCTTCATCTTGCGGGGTGCCAGATACTGCCGGCGGACTGATTGCGGCCCTCAGCCCAACCATCCAGTCGGCGATGTCCATCGCAAAGGCAAATTTGCCGCGGCGGCCGGGCACTTTGAATATCTTCACGGGCAAGGTTCCGCGTGCCTCTGCTTGGCGGAGCGCGTGGCTGGAGCGATAGCCAAGAGCTCGCGGCAAGTTTTCATAGCCGATGAGAGGCCCGAAATGAAAGGTCAATTCTCTTTCGATCTCACGGCGTTCCGGGGCCAGGATTGATTCGTTGGTCCGCTCCGTCATGGCGTGGTCACACCCCGTCGCTTGTGTCCTCCTGATTCTGCCCCTCTAATACGGATGGTGGAAGGAGTAACAAACTCGCGTTTCGTTACCCATCAAAGGTGAATGGGGAGGGGCACGGCCATGGCGCTCAAAGAGATACCCTTTTACGGCGAGGCGCGACTTGCCCGCATGCGTGCAAGCACGAGCATACTTCCCGCCAACCGAGCCGTGCCGTACTGCCTGCGATCACTCAGTGTCGGATTGTGGTTTGAATGCTTGCGAAGCCGAATGGGCCTATCCAGCGCATACGCGCTCGGACAGTCGATATCCCCGGAGCGTCCCGGCTGCCACTCCAATGTGTGGGTGAAATATGCCCATGCGGAACACGTCCCGTCCCAGGCGACGCAGGCAGCAGCCGAGGCGCGCTATCCCGGCTCCCGCATGGTTCTATGTTCACCGGTCTGGGCCGCTCTGAATGTCCACGAGGCACTTGGCGGTTGTGGAGAATCAATACTCATGTCGCTCAGTGCACCTGTGCAACTGGAAGTGTTCAGCGGAGCGAGCTTGCGAGCCGGCATGTTTGTCCGCCGAGACCGTCGGTTACGAGAGATCACCGAGGGCTTGTGCGGGCTGGGCACTCTGGATAGCCTGGCGGCACTAGTGGTGATGTTGAGGGTCGCCCATGAGCAGGGCAGACGGCATGACTGCTTTGCCTTGGGGCGTGCACTGCACGATTGCCTGCTACTGGTGGGGCAGGATAGTCCCATCCAGCTTATTGCCGAAGAGCTGTTCTGGTACTTCAGCCATTTCGTGCTTCCTTTCACAGGGTGCCGGGGTGTTCGGATTGCATCGTCGCGACGCCGCTTGCTCCTGCAGCATGAGGTTCTCTCCCGCCTCGTACTTGAGCTTGAAGACAGCGGGTTCGACTATCTCCCAGGCATGCGTCACCCGCTCTTGCGGGTAGTCCGCAATCAGCAGCATGCTCCGTCTTCGCGCTTCTTCTCGCCCGGCGTCGGACCCTGCAGCGCAACATCGCGGCAGATGGCGCGGTAGCGCTATCAATACAGAGTCTTGTTGAGACGAGGAGGCATCCAGGATGGTGAGCGCAGAGACTAAAGGCTCGACCGATTACGAAATGAGCCGCTTGTGGTGGGCGGCACGGCTGTCGCAGTCGAGTAGAGGCTCAAGATGATTGCCTATCTTGGTTGGGGGTCGCTGGTATGGCAACCCGACGGTCTACCGGTTCGTGGTGGCTGGCAGACGGGCCAACGGTTTGCGTAGAGTTTTTAAGGCAATCCGGCAATGGACGGCTTACGTTGGTCATGCATGCGGCCGCGTCTGCTGTCACCTCCTTCTGGGTTGAGGCTGGTACCGACGACGAGGGCGACGCCAAGCGAGCCTTGCGTGAGCGGGAAGCCATTCCCTCAAAGAACATGGAGCGACACTTGGGGGTCTGGACACATGGCTGTCCAGCACCGGCGAGTATTCCTGGGCTCGCTGACTGGGCCGCTGCTCGCGGGATTACCACTGTGCTATGGACGGCGCTGCCACCGAAGTTCAACGGGGAAAATCAACGCGTCCCATCAGTGGAAGAAGCAGTTGCCTACCTCGCAAGCCTCTCAGGGCAAACTGCGACGCTCGCAGAAGAGTACGTCCGGCGAGCCCCGCCCCAGATTGACACCGTCTATCGTCGTGAGTTTGCTGCACGTCTAGGCTGGCATCCCCTTCCGAAAGGGAGCTAACTGCGACGTGCGTGTGATAGCCGATGGCCAAACTCCGGCAATGGCCAGCACCGTTTCTCACCTTGGGCCGACTTGGGCCGGAAGGCCCGGCCCTGTCAGCGCTGCCCGGGGCTCCGGCTCAACAACTGGATGAGCAGAAGCCACTTGTGTGTCACTTTGCCGGCGGAGGCAGCACAACGATGAGTGCCATCCATGGGGCGATTGCCAGAACAGTGGCAATGTACGCGTACTTCAAACAGCTGAATTTTGACGAGAGAATCTTGGAATTGCGCCAACATTGACCCAGGAGGTCTTCCTCGAACTCCATCAGCGTACGCTCCGCGCACTTCTGCAAGAACTCGTGCTCGGCCATGCTCGACACCCGTTCAAAGAAGATGAGCGAATTTGACCCGCCTCGCAGTTCCGGAAAATATCCGTACCACAGGTGCCAGAAGCTAACAGTAAGCGGTGTAAGGAACAAAACGCCCGCAACCGAGATCAGGGCCGTTAGTTCATCAAGTTTCGGCAGCCGCGTCGCGATCATGGCAAGCATGCCCAGGTTGATACCCAGGCCGACCGAGAGTTTTGTGTCTACACGGGAGAAGAAGCCCAAGACCAAATTCAGCTGCTGCCAAGCGGCACTAACGCGGTCGCTTTGATTTGGCGGGTGGCCGCCAGAATTTTGAGGTTCTTGCACGGGGTGAGTTCTCTGTCTTGAGGGATACGGTTTGTGTTCGTTTGATGGCAGATCGAAGACCGCAGATGTCCAGCGTTCCGCAGCAGCGCGCTCCTGCAGCCGCACAATCCTCAAGGAAAGCTGTGTCGGCCAGCGCACATCGGTGCTGTTCCAAGATGAAAGTGACCAGGGCCGCAGCGTGGTCGCCACATGCAGTGATCGCACCGTCAGGATCGCGGCCACATGGGCAGACTGGGGGTCTCCCGACCAAGGTTTCAGTGCGCGTCGACACCCGAGCAAGGAGTAGTTTGCCGTGCCAGAGCTCGAGCCTCCGCTTCTGAGGGCGCGAATCCTTGCGGACCATGAACTGCCCCGCGAGCACATCTGCCTTGAATGCCGGACCCAGTCGTTCGGCTGCCTGCTCAGCATTGGCCTGATGCTGCGCAGCACGACCGTGCGCGCGGCCGTTCTCCGCTCCAGGAAAGACCCGGCGGGCGTTCGCGCCGATCTGGTAGGTCAGGTACTGGTAGACCGTGGCCCACCAATGCCTCGCTGCTGCTTCGTCTTGGATCCGGCTCGGATTGTCTTCTCCCCAGCCGAGGCAGAAGCTACGGTCACCGTTGATATGCCGATCGGGACAGAACCCCGGCAGCATGCCGGGGTCGGCGATCTCGCGCACTGAGACGTGCTCGCCTGCAACGGAGACGAGCAATCTAAATGCGTACTCGGCTCCGCCGGCCCGAACCACTGTGATCCCAACCAGCCCCCCGACAGGGTCTACGATCAACGTGGCACCGTAGTCCGGTGCCACGCGCTGCAGCAGCTCCAAAGGCCTTGGCGTCACGTCGCGGCCACATGAGGACGGATCGGCTGCGCGAGCGCAGGAGCCACTGCGGGTGCCACTTCAGCGTAGTGTGCCTCCAGTGTTGCCTTCGCCACGCGGTCCCCGGATGCGGCGAGTTCCTCCACCGCTGCGGCATAGTCTAGGTTCGCCGCCTTTCGCTTGTCGGTAAAGACGGTCCGTATCGCGGCGCTGGCGGCCTTGTAGGCATTTTCACCAATGGCCGTCTCCACACCGTCGCAGAGTCGTTGTTGGGCTTCAGATTCCAACACCGCTCGCCCCGTGGCACACCGCAGAAGGCTCCCCTTCATGCCCAGGCGGGAAATGGCAAGGGGGCCAAGTTCGAAGCCAATGGCCAATCCCAGCTCTGCCACTTCCGCGCCTTCGGCGCTCAGTTGCTCCAGGGCAGTGGAGAAACTGCTGCGCAATGCACCCGCGCACTGGGCAGCGGTGCTGACCGTGTCCTGCGCATCTGTCGTCTGTGACGTGCCCTCCAGCAGCACCCCATGAAGGCAGTCGCCAATAAAACGGACACGACGCCCTCCAAAATCCTCGTGTACGACCGCATCCAGCTCAGAGCGCAATACGTGCAGTGTTCGAACCAGATGTTCGGGATCCTCCTCTAAGTGCTTGTCCACGAAGTCGGTGAATCCGTCAATGTCGGCATAGATCGAAACGCCATCAAATCGCCTTGAGTTCGCCGCGCTGAGCAGGGAGAAGTCCAGATCAGAAAGCGGAGGCGTCGGTCGACTGAACTTGAATTCGCCGATAGGGAGCTCGGCCTGTTCATCTTTCCAGAGTTCGATGATGCGCGACTTGGAAATGCCGAGTGCAGCGGCCTCGACGCATGCGGAAATCTGAGCATCGGTCAGCGAAGTGGTGCGGTCCTTGTTGCCGGTCAAGGTAGGCAGTTCAAGCACGGCACGTGCGCCGTGCGTCAGGTAGATGCCTTCAGCCCCTCCATGCCCGGCACACTTGGCCGCCTGATTGGCTGGGGAGCCTAAGAAAAGAGGTTCTCGGCTGGCGCGACGACCATTGTTGACGGCCAACGCCATCCCGCTGTCAATGCCGACACGAACCTGGGCATTGGGGATGTGCGCGTCCGAGTCGCCCGTTTCAGCCAGCACATCGATGGCGAGCTGGGCGATCGCAACCGCGCGCTCGATCCGGGCGCGTTCGTTGGCATCGCCGTACGGCTTGGTCACAACCGCATGCAGCCGCTGGTTGTGAAAGTCCACACGGATGGCATCACTTTCAACGAGGATGCGATGGACGGCGCGGCAGTGCTGATTCAGGAATCGAAGGGCCCGCTTGTGGCAGGTTTCGCCTTCGATGTCAGTGCAGCTAAGCATGTCCGCCAGATTGACGATGTCGATGTAGACATGCGCCCCTTGGACGCGATAGGCGCGATTGACTGGAATATCCACCAGCGAGGTTTCCCGCTTGTAATCGCGGATGTCCACGTCGCGGACTTCGGCGTAACGGGTGGCAATGCGCTTCTTGGTGCGATCTTTTTTCCAGCTGTGTCCCATCGTGCTACTCCCTGCGCCCAAGAGGAGGCCAGGCCGGGCGGGTCGCGTCGCCTACGGCGTGGCTGGCAGCCGGATTCATTCCAGCTCCTTTGGGCGTATATTGGGACCCAGTTCACACTTTCAAGGGGGCAGTATGGGGACTGGGATCGTCGAGCGCCTCGCGGCGGATGATGGCAGGCGACTGATCGCCGCCTTGGCTGAGTTCCGCCTGCTGGCCGGCTTGGACGCGGCCGCAGCCCAGCTGGCACAGGCCGGGGAATTGCTCGACGTGGGGACAGGGCAGGCCTTTATCACTCAGGGCGCCCCAGAGACCGACGTTTTCTTCATTGTCTCCGGCTCCGTGGACGTGCTGGTCAACGGCAAAGTGGTTAATACCCGAAGGGCTGGGGACCACGTCGGCGAAATGGCAGCCATCGAACCGGCGCAACTGCGGGCGGCAACTGTTACTGCACGCGAGCCGACCGTAGTGCTAAAGGTGCCGGAAATCGATTTCAGCAGGATTGCGGATTCACACCCCGTCATCTGGCGGCGGCTGGCCGCGACCCTTTCGCGCCGTCTAAAAGAGCGCAATCACATGATTACCCAACCTCGCGGACAGGTCCGGGTCTTTGTGATGTCGTCGGTGGAGGCGCTCCCTGTCACGCGGTTGCTGGTACAGCACTTCGAGCACGACCCGTTCCTGACGGTGGTATGGGACCACGGGGTGTTCCGCGCCGCCAACTACACACTTGACGAGCTCGAGCGCCAGCTGGAACAGGCAGACTTTGCCATTGCCGTGGCCCACGCGGATGACATGGTCATCAGCCGCGGTGACGAGTGGCCTGTCATGCGCGACAACGTCGTCTTTGAACTGGGTATGTTCATTGGATTCCTGGGGCGTCGGCGCGCCTTCTTGATGGAGCCGCGCGAAGACAAGCTGAAGCTTCCCAGTGATCTCACGGGGCTCACGACCGTCCCCTACCGATACACCCCTGGCCCGGACGCCCGGGCTTTGATTGCACCGGCATGCGAACAAATTCGCTCCCGCATTCTCGAAGCTGGGCCGAGGGACTGACGGTGGCACTGCTGGAAGAGATGACGGCCGCCGTGCAGGCGATAGCACAAACCCGATGGTCTACACGGAGAGGTCAAGTTGTACCCGATCCAGAAGATCTGCGATTGGGCAATGACGCAGTGGAGTTTGATCGTGCCACTGTTTTGTACGCGGACCTGAACGGCTCAACGAATATGGTCGACACCGAAGCCTGGCAGTTGAGTGCAGAGATCTACAAAGCGTTCCTGCACTGTGCAGCGACGATCATCAGGAAAGAGGGCGGCAAGATCACCTCCTACGACGGAGATCGTGTCATGGGCATCTGGGTGGGTGACCGGCAAGCCACGCCGGCGGCTAAGGCCGGGTTGAAAATCAACTATGCGGTCAAGATGATCGTCATGCCAGCGTTGAAACAGCAGTACCCCGACTGGACAGGTACCGTGAGGCATGTCGTCGGAATCGACAGCAGCCCAATCCGAGCTGCTCGCACGGGTATTCGAGGCGGCAACGACATCGTCTGGGTTGGACGCGCGGCCAATCATGCGGCCAAGCTCACGGACCTGGACCTTGCCCCGTCAACCTGGATTACCGATGAGGTGTTCATCCGGTTGGCTGATGAGTTGAAGTACGGTGGAACGCCGCCGACTCTGATGTGGGAGGCGTTCCGCTGGAACCGGCAGGGTGGTCGCCGCATTCACGGATCAGACTGGGCTTGGCGCGTCTAAAGCGCCCTCTGCGGACCCGGCATTCGCAGGGCCAGCATGGCAGGGAAAGGGCGCACTGTTAGAGGCCGATTTCATGGCGCGGGAGTCAGGCAGCCGAGTCCTGCCCTCCGATGAGTGCGCGCCGGGAGAGGAACCCGCTGCCATTGCGGAGCTCTGGCAGAGGTTCATCTACGCACCGGCCCCTAGCGCCGCATTGATCTCAGCGAAGGCCTTCTCAAAGCGCTCCAGCGTTTCATTGATGGCCGTAGTTTCCGCGGCCAGCACGTGCTGATTCTGGATGAGCCAGTTGGCGGGAGTGAAATGATCCAGGGGCGGAACGGAAGCCCCCATGACATTAAACAGTGCTTCGGCCTGTTTGACCTGGCGCGTCAGGGCACCGTCTTGGCTGAACTGCCGGGCGGAAATTTGCCCTTTTCCCTTCAGACCGTAGGCACCGTTGAGGATGTCGGCGAAGACGGCGGGTGCGAAGAAGTCCTCAATGTCGCTCTCCGCCTTTCCGGTGAAATCCGTGGCTACCAAGACGCCGGAAGTCTTCATGATCTGAGACTCCCTCAGCCGCTGCACCTTGCCTTTATCGCCATTGCCGTAGTCACACAAGGCGACCATGTGGATGCCCTTGCCAGAGAAGAGCGAGGCGAACGATTGCACTTTGTCTATGCCGCCTGTGGGGCAGATCACCCACCGGCTGTCCAAGCCTTGGCGCTTGCGTTGCTTGAGCGCGTGCGATGCCGCCTGAAGATAGAGCACATCCGAAGGTCCTTCGACCAACAGGGTATGCGCTCCCACAAACAGGCTTTGGGTAACCTCGTAACCGAGATGGGCCTGAAGGGGGAACAGCGTGTCCTGATCGACGCTCAGGACGTCCGCGGAGACCTGTGTGCCCTTAACGGTGGGGCGGCGACGCTGGTCGTAGGTGACAACGTCCTCGACGACGCGAACGTCCGCAAGACGATCGGCCGGCACCATAAAGGGCGAGTGGGTGCTGTAGATGACCTGGGGGTCGGGGAGTAGACGCTCAATGATGTAGCGGAGCAGATCAGCTTGCGCCTTTCCATGTAGCGTCAATCCAGGCTCATCCAGAAGGATGATCGCACCGGGGTTCCTCTTTCGCATCTGCTTGAACTGCGACAGGAAGGAGAAGAACCAGACGAATCCGGCGCTGCGCTCAGACAGGGGCACCGAAACCTTGTGGTTGTCATTCCGAATGCGGATTTTGGCAACAGTCCCGCTATTGAAGGGGGCGGGATCCTCGGAGAGGCCTTGGGCAAGCGCTATCTCTACACTGAGCGCGTCGTTCTGACTCCAAAACTCGAAGATCTCATCGGTAATTTCATTGGAGGCGGCTTGGCAACGTGCGTTGAGCTCTTCCAGGCGTGTGCTGGACTGCAATTCGCTGACCGACGTCCCGGCGTACTCGAGGAAGTCGAGGAAAATCTGGTCACCCGGGGAGATCGTCGCGCCGCTTTGGGTGTCACGAGACAGCTTGTCCAGCGATATCTCCCCGGACATGCGATCAAAGTGAGAGGTATAGAAGAACGCCGGCATCCTTTTCTGCAGGATATCGATGGCCGCCAGCACTGGTTTCCCCTTGCGGAAGCCGCTGATGGACCGCTTGACCGCCTGCAATTGGTCAGACGGCTCGGGGTGCGCATCTATCTCGACCACGAGTCGATCCAGCAATATCTTGGAAAACTTCTCCCGCTCCTCGCCTGCCACACCGTGCTGGTCGAGCAGAAACGCGCGCACCACGTTGGGATCGACGTGAATGCTCCAAGTGCTGTGGCCACTGTAATCTGTCGTTACGTCAACGGTCGTACTACTTAACGCGCCGGCACCCAGGACGTCGGCGACCGCCTTTTGGTCTTCGTGGCTGAGCTCCCAGGTCAGGGTGGCAACCGGTGCGGGTTCGTCGTCGTGGCGTTCCTCATACCGCGTGAGGAAGCGGCGGGGGTAATCGTGCACCGTGTCGTAAGCAAACTGGTCGGCGATGGGACGGGTACCAAACAACGCCGTCAGAATTGCAGTCTTGCCCGCCTCGTTCTTACCGACCAAGCAGGTCAGCTCTCCGACATCGAACGTTCCGGAATCCTCTGCAGAACGGAAGTTTCGGATCCGTGCCTTGACTAGCTTCATGCTGCCCCCTGATTCCTGCCGTGGATGGTGCGCGTCTTGTGCAGGATAGGGCCCGAGCGGGGCACATTCAACGCGCACTGCTGGCCGCTCGGGCCGGAGGCTCAGTCCTCATCCATCAGGCGCGCGGCGGGGTTGCTGCCGACGCCGCCCTGCTGGAAATATCCGATCACGCTGGCCACGGAGCGGTGATCGGTCATCGCCATCAGCGCCGGCAGGGCCACCCCACGCCGCGCACCTTCGGTAACAAAGCCCGAGCGCAGGCTGTGGCCGGCAAAGTCCCCGTCCAGACCGGCCAACCGCGCCCGGTCCTTAACGATGGCGGCGACCGCCTTGCCGCTGAGCGCGCCGCCCAATGACCGTGGCCAGACGCGCCGGAACAGGGGGCCGTCGGTAATCTCGGCCATGTCCAGCCAGTCCTGCAGTGCGGTGGCTGCCTCTCCCAGGATGGGCTTGTCGGGGCTGCTGCCAACCACTGGCCCGGACTGCAAGGTTTTTCCGTGATCCAAGCGATAGGTGTAGCCGCCTTCGGGCAGTCGGGTGAGGTGATTCACCGTCGCCTCGGCGACTTCGCTGCGGCGGCGCCCGCCGCTAGCAAAGGCAAAGTAGAGCAGGGCGCGATCGCGCTTCCCCTTGAGCGAGGTGTCGCAGGTGGCCGCCATTGCGCGCAGATCTGCGGCTGACAGCGCGGTCTTCTTGGCCGGGCGCTCGCCTCGTTTGTGAGAAGCCCTGCGCCCCTTGGACAGTAGGGTCCTCACGGCGCGATCCTCGCAAGGGTTGTCTTGGCGGGCCTGCTTGTGGGCCGCCGACAAGACCGCCACCCGGTGGACCAGGCTGGAGAACGCCAGCGGCCCAGGCTTCTTCTTCAGGCCCGCATGCACCAAGGCACTATCCAAGTCTGCAGGCAGATCCCAACGAAGCCCCAAATCGCCTGAGCGCCCCATGTGATCCACGATGAACTGAACCACTGCCGCCGGGGGGACGGGTAGGGCGATGGGCCTGCCATAGCGCCCTTCGAACCAGCCCGCCCAATAGCGCAGGGCGCCGGCGTAGCTGCGAATGGTGTTAGGCGCTTCGGCCTCCTGCAGGATGTCTCGCACCGCTTCTGCGGCGGAAGTGGCCAGCCGCTCCGGAACCAGCCCCGAAACGAGTTCCCCTGACGCAGCAGTGATATTATTCATATGTACTATGTATTGTGCACTATGATTAGGTTGAGCTACATCTGATAAATATGCCTTATCAGACATGGCCTGCCAATTCTCACCGTTCCGCAGAAGGACACCCAATGGCCAAGGGCATCAGCGAACTGGATGTGCACCAGGCAGCGGACGACATCATCGCCGCCGGCGAACGTCCCACCGTCGAGCGAATCCGAGCCCACTTGGGCACCGGCTCGCCCAACACCGTCACGCGTTGGCTGGAGACCTGGTGGCAGACCGTAGGCTTTCGCCTGCGCCAGCGCGCCATTGAGGCGGCGGTTCCAGGCATCCCAGAGCGGGTAGCTCACCTGAGCCAGCGTTTGTGGCAGGCCGCGCTGCAGGATGCCGGCGAGCTCGCTCAGACCCAGCTGGAGTCGACCAGGCACGCACTGGAGGAACGCGAGCGCCTGCTGGAGGAGGACCGGGTGGCCCTGACGCTGGCGATTGAGGCCAGCCAGAAGCGCGAAAGGGAGGCTCAGGTCCAGACTCAGGCCGCCGCCACCACCGCGGAGCAGTTGGCGGCACAGGTCTCCCAGATGACGGCACAAGTACAAGACCTGCTGCGCCAACGCGATGGAGCCTATGGACGGGCGGAGCGACTCGAGCAGGAACTGGATGCCGTACGCCGCAGTCTGGGCGAGGCCGCGGCCGCTCACGAAGAAGAGAGGAGGGCGCTCCAGGCGCACGTCAGGGCAGTGGAGGATCGTGCCCATACGGAGGTTGACCGGCATCGCCAGGCGTTGCGGTCAGCCGAGCAGGAGTGGGGGCGGGAGCGCATGGCCTTGGCCACCTCATTGCGAGAGAGCGAGCAACAAGCCATTGCTGCTGCCAACCGCGAGCAACAGGCATTGCGCCGACTGGAAGGCGTGAACGCGCGGGCTGATGGCTTGGAGGCGCAGCTGACGTCACTGAAGGAAACCACTCGGCAAGTTACCGAGGCACTCCGACAAGGGAGAGCGAACACGGCAACGCCAAGCAGGCAAAGCAAGCCACGCCGCACCGCGCCCAGAAGAGTGGGCGAGCCGACACAAGAACCCAATAGCAGGAAATCTAAGACTTGAGGCCATCCATTCGATCAAGGCTTCTTTCCCGAAAGACTTGGAGGACGTACACGCCCCCCCCAAAGTTCATCCTCGACCGCGCCCGAGAGCACGGCGCGACAGGCCCCGTACGAACGGTAGAAACCAGCACGCCGGAGGAGGAACGCCATGAAGCAGGGAAGAACTGACAGAGATTGGGCGGTGGTCGCTGTGATGACCTTTGCCGCAGGAGCCGTCTTGACTTGGGCACTCATGAGCAAGCCGAGTCCCAAATCCGCCACGTTAGCGCTTGACTGGCCGGCGTGGGTGCAAGCGATCGGCAGCATCGCAGCCATCATCGCCGCGGGACTGATCCCCCTTTGGCACGCCAGAGTCAGGAGACGGGAGGTCACACAGTCCCTCATAGAGCTGATTTCCTATGCGCGATTTCCAGCGACACTGATGCTGGCGCAGTTCGAGGGCGGATTCGGCGGCCCCCGGCTGATCTTGGCGCATCTGACCCAGCTTCATAAGGCTTTCGATTCAGTCAACTATGTTGACGTGCCGAACCGATCCTTGGCGATTGCGCTGCAGCAATCAGCAACGGCTGTGAGTGCACTTAAGGAGATCCAGGAACTCTTTCTGAGAAAAGAAGAGATGAAAAAGGGGCGGGGGAGCGAGATCGTTAAAAAGTACCTGCTCATGCTCGATAGAGCCGTCGAAGAAGCAATCAAGGCAACCGGTCAGCGGCCTCGAGACTTCAACTACGACACAATCGTGCTGCCTAATGAATAGCCCATGCAAATGCTGTTCGTTACAACTACGCGGTAATAGTCACAAACCTCTCTCTAGTAATCCACTGCCGAGGGCTATCCGGCAAATCGTGCGGAGTCGGAGGGAGTAGCTGGCGTCTGAACGGGGGAACTCGCCTGGCGATGTAGCAGGGGCCTGGTGCACTGGACTGTAACAGAGCAGTTTCACTGTCACCGCGCCTTGTTACGGTAAAGAACCTCCGTTACATTCGCTGCTATGAACGACCTCGACGCCGCAGCCCGCTATCTTCAGGGTCTACTACCCGACATGGTCGGTGAGCTCGAGCCCTGGCCCAGCTCCAAGACGCGCGGCTTACCCCACTTCCTCGCCACCCTATTCGGCCTGGCCGAGCTTGACCTGCTCGGCCACAGGGTGCTGCTGGCCACCGTCCCGGCGCAGACGGAACCGTTGCCACCTTTGCGGCTGATCGCGCAGGTGCATCGATTGGCGGAAAAGGCCGGCTTGAGGGTCATTCTCGTGCTCTCCGGCGTTTCGCCCTACATTCGCTCCAAGCTCATCGAGTCTCGGGTGGATTTCGTTGTGCCTGGTAGCCAACTGTTCGCTCCGAGCTTCCTGATGAGCTTACGCGAGCGCGATTCGTCTCCAAGGGTGCTCACATCCGCTGGGGAGCGGTTGAGCCATCCGGCACAAGCGGTTCTGATCGCGGCCCTGTTGCGGCCCGACTTGGAGGAGCGCGGCATCCCTGGCAGCGTCCCGTGGGTGCCGCTCGACCTGGCGCGCGAGGCAGGCTACTCACGCATGACTGCCTCGCGGGTCGCCCGTGAACTGGTGGCGGCTAACCTCGTCAGCGCCCAGCGCGAGGGGCGGGAGACGAAGCTACGGTTCTTGAAAGCGCGCCGCTCCTTGTGGGCGGTCGCGCTGCCGCGGCTGCGCTCGCCGGTGCTGCGCACCACTTGCATCGGCAAAAGTGGCTTGGACATGCTGCTGGCCGATCATTGTCGTGCTGCGGGAGAAACCGGCCTGTCCGTTCTCACCGAACTGGCGGCGCCATCGCGTCCGATCGCTGCGATCGGACGAGACTGCTTCCGTCGGCATCCGGAGCCGGAATGGTTTCCCGTGGCCGGCGAGGGCTATGCAGACGTGCAGCATTGGGCGTACTCCACCCGCCTGGGTGGCGCGGGCACCGTCGTGGACCCGTTGTCGCTGTACCTGTCCTTGCAGGGACAGGGCGACCCGAGGCTGAACGGCGCGCTGCGGGACCTGCTCGATGAGGTCTTCGTCTGATCGCAGGCGCGCGGGAGCTCGGCGAGTGGTGCCTGAACTCCGGTACCAGTCCGCGGTCATCGGGGCCGTTGCGCTGGCCGTCGTAACGCAGGAAGCGAAGCGGCAAGTGGGGCCACGAAGGATCTGGAACGTGGTGCTGAGCGTGGAGGCGCTGACGCTTGCGTTCGGCCAGCGGTTCTCGGGGGGATATCGAGGCAGCGGCTACGAGGTGCGCCAGCCCTCGGACCGACACTCAACGTTCTATCGCTTCCGGCGGCCTGCGCCCAGAAACTGCAGGAGTGGCCGACGGGTCGTTTCGACCTGATCGTCTGCAGCGGGATGGACGACTAACCCGGGCCGGATGCCCTGCTCGAACTGCGTGACGGTGCGCATGGGGCGACGAAGGACGGTAGCCTGCTGGTGGCTTGCCAATGGCTGCCCATCCCTCAAGTAGCAATGCCTTGGGCGCATGCGCTGGCTAGGATTGTGCCGCGCTGAATCTGCTTCTGGCCGGCAGACGATCACCCTCGAAGTCGCAGGGCTAGGACAACTGATCTCAATCATGGAGGGATAGATGTGGCCTAACCCTTAACAACTCCGTGAGGGCGGCTTACATCGCATCCACAGTGATGCCATGAAGGATCATTGAAGCATGCTGGGACGCAAGTTTGTCCAGCGCAGGTGCATGCGGACTCGAGGTCCCGAACAGCTCGTGGAACAGCACACCCATTACGATCGGAGCCATGATTGAAAAGGCCATGAGATTTGAGTCGCCGGCGCGGACGGTCCCCTTGGCCTGCGCCCGCTCGACAGCGCTTGCCACCAGCCGGATCATGCGAGATGCAACTTCGTCATGCCAGATCCTCGCAAGCTCAGGAAACATTCGGCTCTCCGATAGCACCATTCGCAATGCTGCAGACAAGCGGGCATCGCCACCTGATGAGACCGCTCGCTGGAAGAGCGTCGGGATTAGCTCCTCAATCGACCCGTCGAAGGTCGCCTGTGCCGTCTCAAGGCCTTCCAGATTTGTGGAGATCAACTGGCGCGCTGCGGCTCGAAACAGCTCTTCCTTGGTTTCAAAGTAGAGGTAGATCGTGCCCTTCGCGACTCGTGCGCGCTTCGCGATATCAGAGAGCTTTGCGGCAGCAAAGCCGTTCTCAAGGAAAACATCTACCGCAGCGTCTACAATCTCGAGCGGCCGCGCCTCCTTGCGACGACTCCACTTAGGTTGCATCTCGCTCACGTGCTCAATCTCTTGCCCATGCGGGAATCCCAATAGCGCTGCAGCTCGTCTAGGGACTGCGTTGGCTGTGCCAATCCCACCCAAGTGTCAGGCCGCAGAACGTAGACAGCGTCCTGCTGACGTCCAGCGCGGCCATGTTCTTCGTGCCAGGTAAACTCGCGAAGAGCCATGCCGCGGCTGTCGCACCAGCCCTTTAGTTCAGTACTGGCTCGTCCATAGACATGGACCTGCCAGCCGATTTGCTCTGAGATCGCGTAGTTGTCCTCACCACGCGTCTTCACCCAGGGCAGGCGATCGCCGCCTTCAATCTTTCCAGCCTTGCCCTGGCTCAAGGGGCTATGCGATCTACAGCATCATCATGATCAACGTTGTCTTCCACGTGATCCCGCTGATTCTCGGGGTCGGCTACGGCGCGGGAACGCTAACTGCGATCATCATCTTCATCCCCCTCTGCGCTTGGATGATCTACACATCCTTTGGCGCGGGTCGTATGAGCTATCGAGCACTAGCCCTTTTGGTTGGTGCGGGAGTGTTGTTCCATGCCCTACTCACTATTCCGATGATTCTCCTGCTGCAAGGTGCAATCTCAGAGACGTCCGTAGTCATGATTCAGGTAGCCAACCCCTTTGTGCTGATGGTCATCTTGTCGGCGGCGGAGCGCTCGCGCTTGAGCATGCCGGCAAGGCAGCGTCGGCCAAGTGCCTCTCGCTAGCTCGAGTCTTCTTCGGCGCCTAGTCAGACCTCCCATCCCGTCTCGCTCACGCAGCCGCTTCGGTGACCCCTGGCGGACAAGGCGGAGCAACTTTAATGGTGCCTGTCCCCGCCTGTGTTGAGGCGGGGTAGCAGCTTGCAATGGCGTTAGGGATTCTCGATGGGAGCCAGATCATTTGCCCCTATTGCTCGATGGAGGAGGGGGCTGGCTCGCTCCTATTGAGCCGACGCCTTGCCCGGGCCTTTGTATCTGCTCAGCCAATAGCTGTAAGGCGTGGGTAGCACGCTGGCTGGGAGCTCCTGGCCAAGCGCAATGGCCATTTGGTACGGATAGTGCGGATTGGATAGGTGGGCCCGCCCGATCATCACTAGGTCAACCTGACAGTCCGCTACAACGCGCTCGGCAGTCTGTGGATCATCGATGCACCAACCTGTGGCCACCGGAAGCCCAGTTTCATTAGCAAATCGCTCAGCAAGGGGTGCCAGGAACGCCTGTGTACCCCATGGGACGCGGCCACCAAGAGCACTGAAGCCAATGCTCACGTTGAGCAGATCAAGCCCCAACTCTCGCATTTCTTTGCCAATCTCAATGGAGTCGACCAGTGCTTGGCCATCGCGCGAGTTGTACTCCACAACTCCAAAGCGCGCGGTCAGCGGCAGATGCTCGGGCCAAACCTTACGGACGGCCGCCAATGTCTCCAGCAGGAAGCGTGCTCTGTTCTCCGCACTGCCACCGTAGCGATCCTCCCGCTTGTTGCTGTCGGGGCTGAAGAAGCTCTGCGCCAGATAGCCATGAGCGAAGTGAAGCTCCAGCCATTCAAATCCTGCAGCAAGCGCACGCTTGGCTGCAGCGACGAAATCCGCTTGAACGCGATGAATGTCCTCAACCGTCATCTCGTTGGGAACTCTATCGAGCGAGCCGCCAAAGGCGATCGGCGAGGGACCAAGGATCGCCCATCCTGCGGGATCATCGGCTGCGATGTGGTCATCGCCTTGCCATGGCCGATTTGCACTAGCCTTGCGCCCTGCGTGGCCGATCTGGATGCCAGCTACGGCACCGCCTTGCTTGATGGCAGAAGCGATGGCTGCCATTCCTGGAATTTGCTCATCACCCCACAGGCCAGCACATCCCGGGGTGATGCGTCCTTCCGGAGACACGGCGGTAGCCTCGACAATCACGAGCCCAGCGCCTCCGCGCGCAAGCGCGGCATAGTGGCTGAGATGCCAATCGTTGATACGGCCGTCCTCCGCACTGTACTGGCACATGGGCGGCACCGCGATACGATTCTTAAGAGTGACACCTTTGAGCTCGAATGGGCTAAACAGGGCAGACATAAACGGGGCTTTGGGGAGAGCAAGAGGAGCAAGCACGGGGATTTACTCCGGCTTAGGACGTTGACTTGGCGGCTCGAGCTGCTTCCACCAGGCCGTCCAGCCAATCCTGGTGACCATTGATCATTGGATTCGGCTTGGCCAGACGCAGGGCTTCTGCAGGCTGTCCCTTCTGCGTCTCCTGCGTGAGGATCCGCACTCGGCCACCATCAAGGTCTTCGACAATCCACGCATGATGAACGTCAAGTCGATCGGCAGACCCGGGCTCACCGGCCCAGCCATGCCAAGCGATCCGGCCCGGACCCTCGGAGGTAGGAGCCTCATGCTCGACGCATTGAGCCTCCACGGGGAAGCCAAAGGTTTCAAAGTAGAATCGATCCCCGTTTCGCAACAGAGGGCCGGCGCCATCGTGGAAGCGCACATTGGCTGAATTTCCGTAGTAGGTCGGCCACAGACGTGGCTCTTCAAGCAACGGCCAAACATCAGCTGCGGCAAGGCCGAGGACGATCAGCTCATTCGAGACAAAGTTTTCGGTGTAACCAGGAAGGTAGCCTTCCGGCCAACGAATGCCGTTCATTTTCATCATATGCTCCTTAGGGCTAGCGGCGCGGCTCGCCGATGAATCGTTAAAATTACGTTCGCCAGCTTCTAACTTGCAGACCTCTGACTTCTACAGCCGAGACACTTGCTCCGTACCGTCGTGTCTCAGTTTGGCGAGGACTGCCTGGCAGTCGAAAGCTGGCTGAGGGTGTGCGTGGAGCTAGACGTACGCGCCAGCTGAATACGTAAGCTCGTAGCTGTGGCTGTAGATCTCCAGGATGTTGCCCAGCGGATCCTCCATGTAAACCATCCGATAGGGCTTCTCCCCTGGGAAGTACTCTCGAACCGGCATTCGCTGCTTTCCACCAGCTGCCACAATCCGAGCGGCCAGGCCTTCAACGTCCGGATCCTGAATACAGAAGTGGAAGACGCCCGACTTCCAGTACTCGAAGTTGTTCGCGGGACGCTCGGCGTTATTGAACTGGAAGATTTCGACTCCAACCCGGTCACCAGTGGATAGATGTGCAATGCGGAAGCTGCCCCATCCAGGCCCAAACACATCCGTGCACATCACGCCAATTGCGCTTTCGTCTTCAGCAATCCTGGTCGGCGGCATGACGAGGTACCAGCCCAAGACTTCTGTATAGAAGGAAACCGCGGCATCGAGATCGGTAACAGACAGGCCGATGTGGGAGAAGGCGCGAGGGTAGGGAGGGGGTAGGGCAGGCACGGCACACCACTGAAGAGAGGGGTAGCCGCAAGATTAGACCCTGCAACTCAACCATGATCTGATCCATTTTTATCAGATTGATAAAATATTCTTATGCTGAATGAGCATTGGCTCCGATCCTTTCGGGCTATCGCAGAGGTCGGGAGCTTTACCAGGGCCGCAGGCCAGCTGCAGCTCACCCAGGCTGCGGTCAGTCAGCATGTACGTCATCTTGAGCAACAGCTGGGTGCCCTGTTTCTGCGCAGACCACGATTTATTGAGCTGACGCCGGCGGGAATGGCTCTATTGCAGTACTGCCAAGAGATGGATTCGGCCGATCGCCGGCTTCAAGCCAAGCTCGCGAGCGCGGACAGCGATCAGGGGGAGTTTGCGCTGATAACCCCCGGGAGTGTTGGCCTTGCTCTTTACCCGGTGTTGCTGGACTTCCAGCGCACCCATCCCGGCTTGATCATTCGTCATCGCTTCTCGCCGGACCCAGAAATCCTATCGGCGGTACTGGAGAAGAAGTACGAGGTGGGTCTACTTGCACTTCGGCCGGATGACCCTCGGCTGCGGGCTGAGCCCTTCACCGAGGAGGCGCTTGAGCTGGTAGTTCCGAGAGGTGCCTGCGCGGACAGCTGGGCGGATCTTCAAAAGTTGGGTTTCGTTGATCATCCAGATGGCCAGGCTATGGCCACCCGCCTTCTCGCCCGCAAGTTCCCAGGAAATCCAGGCGTACGCGCGCTTCCTATACACGGCTTCACCAATCAGGTTGCGCTCATCCTTGAGCCGGTATCGCTCGGGCTGGGATTCACTGTCATTCCGCGACACGCCCGTGAATCCTTCGCTCGGCAAGACGCAATTGAGGTGGTTGACTGTGGATCTCCGGTGGTTGACACCCTCTGGATGATCCATCGATCCGAATGGCCACTGTCTGGGCCAGCTAAATGGTTGACCCAACAGCTTCGAGGCCTGCCTCGATTCAGCGGGAGGAGGGCTCCACCTCTCGCTGGAGCGGACTGAGGCCCCTTCTATACTGGTCTGGGGTCCGGCCAGAGTGTCGCTTGAACATCTCACTGAAAGACGTTGAGTTTGCATAGCCCAGATCGTCTGCAATCTGCGTAATTGATCGGTCTGAACCCAAGGCATCAATTGCCCTCAGAAAACGAAGCCGACTGCGCCACTCTCCGAACCCCATCCCTAGCTCGCGCTTTGCCAAGCGCTCAAGTGATCGAACACTAATGTGGTGGCGCTCTGCGACCTCAAGTGCCGACGGAGAGTCCTGAAGGGAGGTCTCGGCATAGCTCAGAATCCGCTTTAGCACGTCACCGCTGGCCAGCGGCAGGAAGCTCGACATCACCGGCGCGGCCAGAATCAGGTCAAGGGCGACCGCGGAGAGTCGCCGGTCTTCTGGCTTAACGGCCTCGCCGATGTCACGACGGGCCAGTTCGTCCAAGATCTCCCTAAGCAACGAGCTAACCGCTAACGCAGTCGGAATGCTGGGCATCTGCGCCGACGCGCCGACCGAAAGGTATGCGGATCGATAAGCAACCGCACCACGGTTTCGGGATGAGTGGTGAACACCAGGCGGAATCCATATCGCATAGTGGGTAGGGGACACCATCCAGTCCTCGCCTACCTGTAACTCCATGACACCCTGCGCAACATAGTTGAACTGCCCCCACGGATGCACACGAGCATCCCAGTCGGAGGGAGGCAAAGTCCCTTGCCGAACGTAGATGTCTCCAGGGATGGAGCTGAACGAGGGGACGGGGTCCATTGCCATGTCGCATTCAAGATGAAGATTGGCGCAAATTATGGATGTAACGAAATTCCGCCAAGTCTACGCTACTGGCTGTTGATATCCAGTATCTGAGGATGCCATGTACTACCTGCTCCCCCTCCTGGCCTGCCTTCTCTGGGGCGCCAACACCATCGTTACAAAGCTCGCTGCAGGGACCGTCGGCCCGGTCGATATTAGCTTCTGGCGATGGCTTGCTGCGGCCATCATCTTGCTCCCATTCGCCCTGCCGCGCCTGAAGTCGAACCTAGCGGTCCTGAAAGCCAATTGGGCACGCTTCCTCGTGCTCGGTGCTTTGGGCGGTGTCATGTTCCAATGCCTGGCGTACTACGCCGCACATTTCACTTCTGCGACCAACATGGGCGTTATCCAGGCACTCATCCCGTTGATCGCTCTTGCCTTGTCGCGCATCTTCATGGGTCACGCAGTCCGCGGTGGCGCAGTGATTGGTTCGATCATCTCCTTGGTTGGGGTGATAGCGGTAGTGTCCCATGGTGACTTTGAAGCCTTGGTTTCCCATGGAATCAACAAAGGTGACGCCCTGATGCTGCTGGGCGCTTTGGCTTTTGCCACCTACAATTTGCTGATGCACAAGTGGCGCATTCCCGTAACGCTGATCGAATCCCTGTTTCTTCAAGCCATGTCTGCAACGATCCTGCTGCTACCTCTTTTCCTTGTCGCAGGCACTGGCGTCCAGGGTGGCGCAGCCAGCGGCTGCATTGCATTCGCAGCAATCGGCGCTTCGATCATGGCACCGTTGGCATGGATGACCGGCCTGCATCGGCTGGGCTCTGCTCGCGTGGCCGGGTTCTTCAATCTCGTCCCGATCGTCACTGCATTGCTTGCGGTGGTGGTCCTCAAAGAGTCTCTGAGCACCTGGGTCGTGGGTGGCGGTTTGATGGCAGTATTTGGTGTGGTACTGGCGGAGTACGCAGCTCGCAAGAAGCCTGACGAGGTCATGGTCGTGGATGACACCTCGACCAAGCGCTGAAAGACAATTGCATAGCTGCAGTTCAAATGAAAACGGGCCGCTTGAGGCCCGTTCTCCTTGTTCGGGGAACGCTTCTTCGGCTAGCCAGGTTCAAAGGGCCCTCTCCTCAAGGTGAAGTTGCATCTAGACAGCGCTCTTCAGCTGAGTTGGGCACATGCCGGTTAGTCGGCGAAACATTGCAATAAAAGGGGAGGGGCCGCTATAGCCCAGCCGCTTGGCAACATCACCAACTTTGCAGTCGCTCTGGAGGAGAGGGAGGGACGCAGCAAGCTTCAGCCTCTGGCGCCACTCACAACATCCCAGGCCAGTAGCGGCAACCCAGCGTCTTGCAGGAGTCCGAGAGGATACGCCAGCAACTTCTGCCCATTGAACTAGTGACTGGCCACTTCCTGGATCGGCTTGTAGCGCATCGATGATGGGGGCTAACAAGCGCGAAAACGCCAAGAATGCGCGGCCAAAGCTTCTGTTCCGGTAACTCAGCGAATGACCGGGGATCACCCCAAAGCGGAAAGGCTAACAGTAGGAACCGGGGATGCTTCGCGGCCCAGCTGCGCATCTTGCGCTGCCGCCGCCAAGCGATAGCCTTTGCGTCTCGAAGCTTGTGTAGGGCGCAATCCTCCACGTCAGACAGTCGCGCCGAAAGGGTATAGGCCCCGCGACAAGCCCATCGGAGGCATTTAGGGGTTCGCTTTAGCGACCTGTGGAGCTGCTGTGGAGTGGGCCGGAGAAATGTCTTCACATCAACAACTGTAAAGACGTCGCTTCACCCGGATCTACACGAGGGTTCAGACCCCACGGTTCCACAAAACAGCCTAAAGTTTCGACCCGGCACGCCGAGGCCGATCTACGTCACGGATTTCCGGCAGGGCGTGCCCCTTCCATCCGGTTGGCCGTCTGTCACTGGCGTGTGCGCCTGGTCCCGACCGGCCGGCAAGAAGCGCGAACCTACCGCTACACCCTAAGGGGCTTTAGTCTTTGATTCGCTTCTCAAAGTTTGTGATCAACTTGCCCAGCGAAAGGCCTGTCAGGCGGGCGATATCTCTCAGCTCCACCACATCAACCCTTCTCTTGCCTGTTTCGACGTCGCTGATGAATGACTGGCTGCGGCCCAGCATGCTGGACACCTGGGCCTGGGTCAGACCGGCAGCTAGCCGCGCCTCGCGAACAGCCTCAATGAGGGCAGCGTACTCTTTTCGATGGATGGACTTCGACACGACCGCGCCTTGGCTGAGCGGCCTAGAAAGCTATATCCAGTTCTCCGATATCTAAAAACCAGATATTCTGTCTTCTTCATTGACAGGGGGACGCATGAGCGAACAGCCATACCGCTTCATCACCGCGGCCAGAAGCAGAGCAACACTGATCCTGGCAGCATCAGCACTGCTAGCTGCCTGCAGCGGTCCGACAGACAAGAAGATGGTTACGAATGGAACCCAGCAGCAATACCGGCAGTCAATTGACGCTATCGACGCGGAACTCAATGCCCACGAAAGAGCGGCCTTCAACTGGGCAGTCGCTGGGATGAACCTTGAAGAGGGTCGGCAGGGAATCATTACGTACAGGGCCAAAAGCTGCCTAAGCGACTGAATTTCAAAGTTGATTGCTCGTCTCTCGATCAGGTTCTCCCCATCTATGGGGTCTGTTCAAGCACCTTGGCTGTGTAGCTCAGCGGCGCCACTTCCCTTTCAAGATCCAGGTGGTAGTCGCCGAAGCGATTGATGTGGCTGGTCCGATAAGGCGACAGGCCGGCCAGGATCTCGGGCGTCAGTTCAATCCCCTCCTTCCTCATCTCGGCCAAGGTCCGGCTCATGCCTTCCACGTTGTGGAGGATGATCATGTTGGCCACCAGCTGGCTGTACTTGATGATCTTGCGCTGCTCGTGTTGGACGTTCTCAGCAATGATCCCCTGGCTGCCAAAGAACACCCATTTCACGAAGCCGTTGTATTCCTCGCTCTTGTTGGTGGCAGCATGGATCGTTTTGCGGATCTCATTGTCATCAATGTAGCGCAGCAAGAACAGCGTTCGAACGGCCTTGCCAAGTTCCCGGAAGGCGAAGTACAGCTTGTTCTTCCGGCTGTAGGTGCCCAGCCGGCGCAGGATCGAGGACGCGGTGATCTTGCCCAATCGGATTGAGATCACCACCCGCAGCATGTCGTGGAGATGGGTGGCGATCAGTTGCCAGTCGATGCTGTCCCCGAACAGTGCCTGGATGTTCTTATAAGCCCTACCCGGTTCGGGCCGAAAGAATGTCAGGTCCTTGATGTTCCGGATCCGGGGCATCAGCTGGATGCCCAGCATGTGGGCCAGGCCGAAGACCGGATAGCTTTGGGCCTGCGTGTCGCCATGGACGATCTCAGGCTGGATGTCGGAAGTGTTGGCCAACAGACCGTCGAGGATGTAGATGCCCTCGTGCACGCCACAGGGAATGAAGTGGCTGAACGGCGCTACGTATTTGTCGGACACGTGGCAGTAGCCGATGCCACCGTAGCCGCCGTAGCGGATGTGATACTCCGACAGCAGGTTGTCCTCGTAGACGCTCCACTTCGTGCCATCAGCTGATGCGCTCTTGCCGCTGCCCCAATAGCCAGGCAGGTCGAATCTGTTGTAGGTATTGATGACCTCCACGATGGCCTTCTCAAGCACATCCTCGGTCACGTATTTCAGGTTGAGCCAAGCGACTTGGCGCCGGCTGAAGCCCTTGATCGACCGCGCCGTCTGCGTCGGCCCCAGGTTGCAGCCATAGCAGAATAGCGTGGTGATCACACGTCGGGGCAGATCTTCGACCTGGCTCTCGGTGCCGGCGATCGGGCGGAAGAAACGGTGCAGATCCAGCCATTGGCTGGCATCGATCAGGACATCGACGATGCTGGATTCTGGAAGCCGTTCGGCGATGAGGCGATCCACCGTGGTAATCGCGCTGGAGACTTCGGCGCGTTGCCCCTTCCGCAGCACCAGGCGCCCATCCAGGATGTCCGCATGTACGTTCTCCGGGAAACGCGCGTCGACCTCATCGGCCAGGGAGGTCAGTTGTGCACGTAATCCCGCCACGAAAGACTCGGCGTCGGTGGGCAGGCCTGACACCTGGCCGTAGGCTTCCAGTTCCTGGGCCAAGGTGGCTTCATCGACCAGCTGCTCACGGTAGTCATCAAACCGTTCGCTGCTGGGAATGAAGAGATCTCCGGACTTCAGTTCGTCCTTGACCTGCACCAGCACGGCCAGCTCGAAGTACTTACGGTGCATCCAGCCGGCGCCGGCTGCACTGGCCCGCTTGCCGAACACGTGCTGACACCAGAGCTTGGACATCCAGTCAAAGTCCTTTTCCGGGTCCAAACCGAGGGAGGCGACCTCGATCAGCTCACGGCGCTGGTTGCGCAGCGAGAGCACCGCTGCGATCAGCGGCTCCATGCCGGCGTCGTGGCTGGTCGCCCGAAGTTTCATCAGCTCCAGCCCATTGAACAGCAGCGGCCTGACCGCGCCATAGGGCTGCAGCATGAAAGGCAGGTAGTTCTTCCCGGCGTAGGCCATATGTTCTTCGCATTCGGCCAGCAAGGTCGACACTTCCGCTTCCAGGCTGTTGTCGATGGCATCCACGCGCTGACTATCGCTGCCGTCTAGCTGATAGGCCTGCAGGATTTCCTTGAGCTGGCCGATGAGGAAGTCGGCCCGTTTGGCATGTTCGAGCTGGTAGGCCAGCAATTTCTGCTGGGCCGTGTTCTCCAGCCCGCGCACCTGCTTGATGAACAACTCGGCTGCATCATCCAGTGTCTTGGCATGCTGGGCGCGAATGAAGATGGTGGCCAGCGCATAGCGCTTGTCCGGAGCCAGTTCGGCCAGCTCGCTGGCGTCATAGGCCCGAGCCATTGCACGGAACTGCTTGAGCTTGGGCACCGGCACATCGATGGGAGGCAGCTGGTCGGCCAACTGCTGCAGCATGCGGATGTGCTGCAGGTAGAACCGAACTTCCTTGTTGGTGGGCCGGCCGGGCTCGCGCTTGAGTGATTGCCAGCCGGTGAACCTGGACCCTTCCGGTGCGCGCAGCAGTTCGTCGATGAGCGTGCGCGTGGCAGGCGTCAGCGCGTGGCTGATGCTGCGGTAGTAGCCCAGATTGACCCGCTCACGGGCGCCGATGGCGGCCAGCTCCAGAGTGCGGAAACCGGGCAGTTCGTAGCGATGGTGCACCAGCTCTTCGAGCAGGACGTTCACGATGTCCGGGATGGTGTGCTTGGTCTGGGCTGCTCCGGTGGCCACTGTGTCCAGCCAAGCCAAGCCCGATTTATCCAGGGGACGTACCCCGATGAATTGCCGAAGCTGCGGCATATGCCGGCGCTGGCTGCCGGAAGCGTCGTAGCGTTCGAGCTGGTCGGTGTCCAATACGCGCCCGAGTCGGGCGGCCTTGGCGATGTGCTTCCGGATCCGCTCGGGTACGTCGGCCAACAGCGTGAAGTAGCCCAAGCGTTGGAAGAGCTTGAGATGAATCAGTACCGCCAGCTGCGGACCCGGCTGGGTGGTCAGCTGCTTGGCGAATGCAATCTCAGCGGCGGTCGGGGTATAGATCTCCTCCAGTTCCTTGGCGGTGGGATCAGGCTTCAGTCGCGGGTAGGCGGTCTCGTGAAGGGTAGCCATTGGATCCGGAGGGTGTGAGGGGGATCAGTCCCAGTGCCGGCCGTCGTCTGTACTGAGCGACGCTTCCAGGAAGCACTGGTGCGTATCGGCCATGCGGTGCATGTCATCGAGCAACGTGGCCAGGATTTCATCCAGATCCCTTTCGGGATCGGTGGGAGCAGTCAACTGGTACTCGCTGCTGGCGGTGTTCAGGCGCACAGCCTGGAACGGGGCCAAGCAGATCTCTTCAATTCGGCCTCGGGCCTTGGCCGCGCCGCGGCCCGTGCGGGCAAACGGGGTCAGCACCATGCGCAGGCGCAGCTGCAGGGCCGATTTGCCCTCCGGCGCCGGCAGTGCCATCGCCGGTACCGGCACGGTTGGACTGGGCAGGCTTGCTTCAATGCGGTCCCGGGCAAACGGGTCACGCCCGTCCAGGTAACGCATGGCCGACTGCACATCGCGCCAGCCCACGTACTCCATCAAGGCCTTCATGTCCCAGCCTTGGTCGTTGGCCCAGCTGGCAAAGCCGCGGCGCAACGAATGGCTGCTGTGGAGCCCCGCATCGGCAAAGCCTGCACTGGTCAGCAACTCGCGCAGCAGGCGCACCAAGCTGTTGGGATGCAGGCCTTCGGCGCTCACCTGGCCCCATTGGTTGACTGCCCGAAACACCGGCCCTTCTTGCAGGTCGGCCGCCTGCAGCCACGCCTGGGTCGCCTCCACCGGACATAACCGCGACAGCGCCGGCACCTTGTAGGTGACGCCGGCTGCTTGGCGATCACCCTTGCTGCGTGGCAAGAAGCAGGTCATCCCCTGTCCCGGCACCAGCGTGAGATGGGCCACGTCCAGACGCAGCAGTTCATCGCCACGGAATCCCCGCCAGAACCCGAGCAGCACCAGCGCTCGGTCTCGTTGATGGCGCAGCGCCGCCGGCCCATCGCCCCGGGCATGTGCCGCAGCGATCGCCGCGGCCAGCCAGTCATCGAGCTCGACCAGCCGCCGAATCTGGAGCGGCGCGGCTTGCTTGACCTGGCCCGGGTGCAGGGTCTGGATGCCTTTGAGCACCTTGCGCACAAGCGGCGATCGGGTCGGGTCGACAAAGCCGTGGTCGCGGTGCCAAGAGGCGATGGCCGCCAGACGTTGGCGGAGGGTGCTGGTCGCCAAGGTCTGCGCATAAGCGGCCAGGTACCGGGCCACGCTGTCAGGTGTCGCTGGGAGGTGGCCTTGCCATTCAACCTCGAAGTGCCGCAGCGCCGACGCATAGCTGCGCACCGTGTTCTGGCGCGTGGCCGCATCGAGGTAGCGGTCCAGTTCGGTCACTGGCGCGTGGCCTCCACCGAGGTCGTCTGGCGCAGCGTCGACAGGATGGTGCATTCCGCCCGCTGCCCGCCATGGCAACTGGCAATCACCCGTTCCAGCTCGCTGGCCATGCGCTGCAGGTCGGCCATGCGGGCGCGCACGTCGGCCAGATGGCTGCGGGCCAACCGGTCCACGTCCCCGCACGAAAGCTCCTCATCGCCGGCCAGCTGCAGCAGGCTGCGGACCTCCTCCAGGCTGAAGCCCAGGTCCCGGCCACGCGCAATGAAGCGCAGCCGCTCGATGTCGGCCGGGCCATAGACCCGGTAGCCGTTGCCCGTGCGCCCCGGGCGCGGCAGCAACCCGATCCGCTCGTAATAGCGAATCGTCTCCAAGTGGCATCCGCTGGCGTCGGCAGCCTCACTGATTTTCATTCGTAGTACGCTTGACTCCGTAGTAGCTACGGACTTTACGCTGAACCCGTATCCGCCGCCACTCCGGCCGCGGCGCTGCATGTGACGACCATGCCACTGCCCATCGCCTTGATTCGCTACTGCCTGATTGCCTTGCTGATCGGCTGGGTTCTGCCCGCTTCTGCTCAGGCGGAGCCTGCCGCAGCAGACCTGCGCCAAACCTGGCAGATGCTCGATTACATCGCGGTCGACTACCCCGGCGCGGTCCAGGCCGGTCGCGTAATTGCCCCCAACGAATACGCCGAAATGAGCGAGTTTGCCGGCGCCGTGCGCAGTCAGCTGGCAGCATTGCCCAGTGGCCAGAACCAGCAGGAGCTGACGGCCCAGGCCGACCGCCTGGTCCAGGCGGTGGCAGAGAAGGCCGACCCGGCGCAAGTGGCAACGTTGGCGCGCGGGCTCGGCACGACGCTGTTGGCCCGCTACCCGATCGGCGCTGTTCCGGCGAGCGCGCCGAAGACCTCCCAGGCCGCGTCCATCTACAGCCAGCAGTGCGCGGCCTGTCACGGCCCCACAGGTCACGGTGATGGCCCCGCCGCGCAAGCGTTAAGTCCGCCGCCGATCGCGTTCACCGATGCCACTCGCGCCGCGCAGCGAACGCCGCTGTCGTTGTACGAGGTCATTTCCCAGGGTGTGCCGGGTACCGGCATGGTCAGCTTCTCTGGGCTGTCAGAAAGTGATCGCTGGGCGTTGGCATTCTATGTGGGCAGCTTGGGGTACTCCTCGCAAGCCAAGGCTCAAGGTGAGGCGTTATGGCGCACCAGTGCCGAGGCCCATACGCACATTCCCTCGCTCGAAGCGCTGACACGCACGCGAGAGGCCGATCTTGCCACCACGATGCCCGCCGATCAGGCAAACGCGATCATCGCCTACCTGCGTTCGCAGCCACAGGTAGTAAACGAAGCGGTACCAGGAGCCGATCGCTTTGCGGTGGCGCGGCAGCGACTGGCCGCCAGCCAGCGCGCTTACGCTGATGAGGACCTGGCTCAAGCCAAAAAGCTTGCGCTCTCGTCCTATCTGGATGGTGTAGAGCCGCTTGAACCCACGCTGGCCACGCGCAATCCGTCATTGCTGCGAGAGATCGAGACGGCCATGGCAGGCTACCGCGCGCAGCTGGATCAGCATGCGCCCGCGGCTGACGTTGCCGGGCAGGCAGCGCAAATTGCCCAGCTGTTTGATCGCGCGGACGTGGCGCTGCAGGACACCCGAATAGGCGCCAGCACCGCGTTTCTAGGCAGCTTTACCATCTTGGTACGCGAAGGACTGGAAGCGCTGCTGATCGTGATTGGTATCGTGGCGTTCTTGCGTAAAGCCGAGCGGTCTGATGTGTTGCCGTATGTGCATGCGGGTTGGATCTGCGCGTTGTTGGCAGGCGCAGCTACCTGGGCGGTGGCCACTTACTTTGTTGATATCAGCGGTGCGAACCGGGAAGTCACTGAGGGCGTCTCGGCCTTGTTCGCTGCCGCTGTCCTGCTCAGCGTAGGCATCTGGATGCACCAAAAGAGCCTTGCAGGGCGGTGGCAGGAGTACCTGCACGCCAAGCTGACGACTGCGCTGACACGGCGCTCGGCTGTTTTCCTGTTCATGCTGGCCTTTGTCGCGGTGTTCCGCGAGGTGTTTGAGACGATCTTGTTCTACATCGCGATGTGGAGCGATCAGGCGTCCACCGCCATCCTCGCAGGCCTGGCGGCGGGAATCGCGGTGTTGGCTGCGGTGGCGTACTGGATGCTGCGCATGAGCAGGCGGCTGCCGATTGGCCGGTTCTTTTCGATCAGCTCGATTCTCATCGCGGTGATGGCGGTCATCCTGATCGGTAAAGGCGTGGCCGCGTTGCAGGAAGCGGGCTGGATCTCTCAAACACCGCTCGCGTTGCCGCGCATCGAGTGGATCGGCCTGTATCCCACCTGGCAGTCGCTGCTGGCGCAGGTATTGGTAGGCACCGCCGCCATCGTGGGGTTCCTCGCCAATGCCCGTTCCGGTGTGCGTAGACAGCCAGGCGCAAACAAGCAATGAAACAACACAGCAGAGGACCAAGACATGAGTGATTGCGGGTGCCACCACGAAGCCAAGAACAAGGAGGAGCGACGCATCCTCTGGATCGCCTTGGTCCTGAATGCAGCGATGGCCGTGATCGGCGGCATTGCCGGCTGGATTGCCCATTCCACCGGGCTGCTGGCTGACGCGCTGGACATGCTGTCTGACGCCACCGCCTATGCCATTGGCCTGGTCGCTATCGGGCGCACGGCGCGCTTCAAGGCCAACGCCGCGTGGGTCAGTGGCAGCGTGCTGCTGGTGCTGGGCGTAGGCGTGCTGGTCGAAGTCGGCCGCCGGGTGATGTACGGCGCCGAGCCGGTCAGCGGTTGGATGATCGGTACCGCTCTGGTCTCGCTGGCCGTGAACCTGAAGGTGCTCCGTATGCTCGCCCCCTTGAAGTCTGGCGAAGTGCATCTGCGAGCGACCTGGCTGTTTACCCGCGCCGATGTGGTGGCCAACGTTGGGGTGATTCTGGCCGGCCTGTTGGTGTGGTGGCTGGCCAGCCCCTACCCGGATTTCGTGATCGGCGCCCTGATCGGCCTGTATGTGATCAAGGAGGCTTTCGAGATCTTGGGTGATGCTCGCCGGGCGCGTGCCGACGCGCGCAAAACGCCTGCATGACAGCGCTTGGCCGGCTGAGCTGTGGCCTGCGCTGGCTGCTGCTGGCGCACTTGGCCGTGGGCCTTGTGACGCAGCCGGTGCTGGCAGTGGTTGGCGAGCTCCATGTTCAAACCCATCTGGCCGCGGCCGACCATGACCCGGCAGTGGCATCACCAGCTTCCGAGCGTGGCGTAGACGCCGCGCTGCACCGGCTACAGCAGCTGGTGCTGTGCTGTAGCCAGGCCGCGCCGGCTCCAGAAATAGTGTTGGCCATTGCTCATATCGGCCGGCATTGGCCGTCGGCGACAGCCCATGCGGACAGATATCGGCATGAGCACCTGCTCGCGCCGTTCCGGCCGCCGACCGCAGGGTGATGCGCGCCGGCGTGCGCCGGATCCCTGTTGGCTATCGAAAATTCTGGAGTACTTCATGCATGTGCGATTGGCGGCCCTGGCCGCGTGGCTACTGTTGAGCGCGGCGGCAACGCCGGCGACAGCAGAAGAGCTGATGACCTTGGACGACGCGTTTGCACGCGTGGCCCAAACCCACCCCGAGCTGCGCCTGGTCGATGCGCGAGCCACGGTGCTCGCTGCCGAGCGCGACCAGGCCGTGCAGCGGCCACCGTGGACGTTGGGGGCGGAGGTTGAAAATGCGCTGGGCACGGGCGCGGCCCGTGGCCTGGACAGCGCGGAGTTGACCTTGAGCCTGAGCTCGGTCCTGGAGCGCGGCGGCAAGCTCGACGCCCGCCGCACCTTGGCCCAAAGCCGGATTGATGCACTGGCCGTGCAGCGCGAGACCAGGCGGCTGGACCTGCTCGCCGAGACGGCGCAGCGCTATTTGGCCGTTGTCGGTGCCGACCGGCAACGCAGCCTGACGAACATGGATGTCGGCCAGCGCCAGCGGACCGTCGCCGCTGCCCGGCAGCGCCTGCAGGCTGGCGCGTCTCCCGAATCGGTGATGCTCACCGCACAAGCAGCACTGGCGAGAGCAGAGTTGACCCGTGATCGGGCCGAGCAGCAGCGCATTGCCGCCCGGCAGCACCTTGCTGCCCTCTGGGGCGAACGTGCTCCGAGCTTCGAGGTGGCCGCGGCGGATCCCATGACCCTGCCGGCGATCGCGTCCATGCAGTCGCTGGCCGAGGAATTGGAGCGCACTCCCGAGTTGGCGCAGTTTGCCGATGCCCGCCGGATCGCGCAGGCACGACTGCAGCTGGCGCGTTCGGCGGCCTCGCCGGACTTGTCGTGGCAGCTGGGCGTGCGCCGCCTGCAGGAGACTGACGACACCGCGCTGGTGGCCAGCCTGTCCATGCCACTGGGCAGCCGCAGCCGCGCGCAGCCGGAGATCCGCGCCGGCGAAGCCGAGCTGGAGGTTCTGACGATCGAGCGCGAGGCCAAGGGCCTGTCGCTGTATTCCACGCTGGTCGAAGCCCATGGTCGCTACACCGTGGCGCAGGCCGAGGTGGCACGGCTGCAAGGCGAGGTGCTGCCGAAGTTGGCCCGGGCTGAGAAGGCCGCCGAGCGCGCCTATCGCGCCGGCGCGATCAGCTACCTGGAATGGGCACAGCTGCAGTCCGAACGCACGGCCATGGCCCAGCAGCAGCTGGACGTGGCGCTCGATGCGCAGCGCGCCCTGATCGAAATTCAACGCCTGACCGGCCAAGCGCTTGTCGCGCCGCCGGCGGCTGCTTCCACCGGAGAGACCCCATGAATCGCTTTTCTTGGACCGCACTGGGCATGGCCCTGATGATGCTGGCCGCCTGCAACGCGTCGGCCCCCAACGAAGCGTCCGAAGGCGGCGCCGCCGCTGAGGGCGAAGAGCACGGCGAGCACGAGGAAGCGCCGCTGGAAACCAAGATTGCCGCCAAAGCTGCGCAGGCAGCGGGTATCCAGGTCGCACCGGCAGGCCCCGGTGAGATTGCTGACGAGCATGAGGTGCAAGGGCTGTTGACCCCGATTGACGGTCGCATCGCGCAGGTCACGGCACGCTTCCCCGGACCGGTCCGCTCCGTGCGTGCGGGCGTGGGTGATCAGGTACGGGCCGGCCAGGCACTGGCCACGGTAGAGAGCAACCTGAGCCTGACCACCTATACCGTCACCGCGCCGATCAGTGGCGTGGTCATGGCGCGCACGGCCGCCGTAGGCATGGCCGCCGCTGAGGGCGCGCCGCTGTTTGAGGTCGCCGACCTGTCCACGCTGTGGGTGGACCTGCACATCTTCGGCGCCGACGCCCAGCACATCGGTGCTGGCGTGCCGGTGACGGTTACCCGCTTGAGCGATGGCGTCACCGCACAGACCACCTTGGAGCGCGTCCTGCCCGGCACCGCCACCGCCAGCCAAAGCACCATTGCGCGCGGCACGGTGGCCAACACCGATGGCCTGTGGCGGCCGGGGTCGGCGGTCAAGGCGCGGGTCACCGTGGATCGCCAATCGGCAGCGTTGGTGGTGCCGATCACGGCGCTGCAGACCGCAGAAGACCAGGACGTGGTCTACGTGCAGCAGGGCGAAACCTACCACACCCGGCCGGTGAAGCTGGGGCGCCGCGACGCCGAACGCGCCGAAGTGCTGGAAGGCCTCAAGGCCGGTGAACAGGTGGTGGTGGCCCAAAGCTTCCTGATCAAGGCCGACATCGAAAAGTCCACCGTGGAAGAAGAATGAGGCCCGCCATGCTCGAACGCCTCATTGGGCTGTCTATCCGCCATCGCTGGCTGACGCTAGTGCTCACCGCTGCGCTGGTTGCGCTGGGCGTGTGGAGCTACCGTCACCTTTCCATTGACGCCACACCCGACATCACCAACGTCCAGGTCCAGATCAACACCCAGGCCCCGGGTTACTCGCCGCTGGAGGCCGAACAACGGGTCACCTTTGCCATCGAAACGGCCATGGCCGGTCTGCCCAAGCTGGACTACAGCCGCTCGCTGTCGCGCTACGGGCTTTCGCAGGTCACCGTCGTCTTCAAGGACGGCACCGACCTGTACTTTGCCCGCCAGCAGGTCGCCGAGCGCCTGCAGCAGATCGCCTCCCAGCTTCCCGAAGGGTTGGACCCGGAAATGGGGCCGATCTCCACCGGGTTGGGCGAGATCTTCATGTACACCGTGGAGGCCGAGCCCAACGCTCGCAAGCCCGACGGCACCCCGTACACGGCCACGGACCTGCGCACCCTGCAGGACTGGGTGATCCGGCCGCAGCTGCGCACCACGCCCGGCGTCACCGAGGTCAACACCATCGGCGGCTTCGAGCGGCAGATCCACATCACTCCCGATCCAGCTCAGTTGGTGGCGCTGGGCTTCACGTTGAACGACGTGGTCGCCGCGGTCATGCGCAACAACCAGAACATCGGCGCCGGCTACATCGAGCGCAACGGACAGCAGTTCCTGGTGCGCGTGCCGGGCCAGCTAGCCAATCTGGAGGCAATCGGCAACATCGTGCTGGACCGGCGCGATGGCGTGCCCATTCGGGTGCGCGACGTCGCTAGCGTGGGCGAAGGCAAGGAGCTGCGCACGGGCGCGGCCACCCAGAATGGCCACGAGGTCGTGGTCGGTACCGCCTTCATGTTGTTCGGCGCCAACAGCCGGGAAGTCTCCCAGGCGGCCGCGGCCAAGCTGGATGCCGCCAACGCCAGCCTGCCTGCCGGCGTCCATGCCAAGGCCGTCTATGACCGCACCGCGCTGGTGGATCGCACCATCGGCACGGTGTCCAAGAACCTGATCGAGGGCGCGCTGCTGGTGGTGGTGGTGCTGTTCCTGCTGCTGGGCAATGTGCGCGCCTCGTTGATCACCGCGGCGGTGATCCCGTTGGCGATGCTGTTCACCATCATCGGCATGGTGCGTGGCGGCGTGTCGGGCAACCTGATGAGCCTGGGCGCGCTGGACTTCGGCCTGATCGTGGACGGGGCGGTGATCATCATCGAGAACTGTCTGCGCCGGTTCGGCGAGGCGCAGCACGCGCTAGGCCGCCAGCTCAACGATGAAGAGCGCTATGACCTGACCGCCTCGGCCACCGCCGAGGTGATCCGTCCCAGCCTGTTTGGCCTGGGCATCATCGCCGCGGTCTACCTGCCGATCTTCTCGCTGTCCGGGGTAGAAGGAAAAATGTTCCACCCGATGGCGATCACGGTGGTGCTGGCCCTGACCGGCGCCATGGTGTTGTCGCTGACCTTCGTGCCGGCGGCGATCGCCAGCTTCCTGCGCGGCCGTGTGGCTGAGCACGACAACCGCCTGATGCGCTGGTCGCGTGCCCGTTATACGCCGCTGCTGGATTGGGCCCTGCGTCGGCGCGTGGTGGTGCTGGCCGGCGCGGCCGTGCTGGTGGTGGGCTGTGGCGTGCTGGCCACCCGCTTGGGTTCGGAGTTCGTGCCGAGCCTGGATGAGGGCGACATCACCTTGCAGCCCATGCGTATTCCCGGCACCAGCTTGGAGCAGTCGGTGGCCATGCAGGAAACGCTGGAGAAGCGCCTGGCCCAGTTCCCGGAGGTGGCCAACATCTTCTCAAAGATCGGCACCGCCGAGGTGGCCACCGATCCTATGCCGCCGTCGATGGCCGACACCTTCCTGATGCTCAAGCCCCGCGACCAGTGGCCCGACCCGCGCAAGCCCAAGGCCGAGCTGGTGGAAGAGCTGGAGGCGGCGGCCAAGGAAATCCCGGGCAGCAACTACGAGTTCACCCAGCCCATCCAGATGCGCACCAACGAGTTGATCTCCGGCGTCCGTTCGGACGTGGCGGTCAAGGTCTACGGCGACAACCTTGACCAGTTGACGCGCCTGGCCAGCCGGGTCGAGCGGGTCATGCGTAGCGTCCCCGGCGCCGAAGACGTCAAGGCCGAGCAGGTCTCCGGCCTGCCGCTGCTGACCATCACGCCAGATCCGGCGGCATTGGCACGGTATGGCCTGAACCCGGGCGATGTGCAGGAAACGGTGGCCACCGCCATTGGGGGCAGTGTTGCCGGCCAGTTGATCGAGGGCGACCGCCGCTTCGACCTGGTCGTGCGCCTGCCCGAAGCGCAGCGCCAAGACCCCGCTGTGCTGGCAGATCTGCCCATTCCGCTGCCGGCAAGCACCAGTGTCGATGAGTCCAGCCGTCTGGCCGCCGGCGCCAATGGGGGGCCTCGCACGGTGCCGCTGCGGGAAGTGGCGAAGATCCAGGTAGAGCGCGGGCCCAATCAGATCAACCGCGAGAACGGCAAGCGCCGCGTGGTGATCACCGCCAACGTGCGCGAGCGCGATCTGGGCGGGTTCGTCGGCGAGTTGCGCACACGCATCGGCCAGGATGTCGCGCTTCCAGAGGGCTACTGGATCGATTACGGCGGCACCTTCGAGCAGCTGATCTCGGCCACCCAACGCCTGGGCGTGGTCGTTCCGGTGACACTGGCGTTGATCTTCGCTCTGCTATTCATGGCCTTCGGCTCGGCCAAGGATGCGGCCATTGTGTTCAGTGGCGTGCCGCTGGCGCTGACCGGCGGTGTGCTGGCACTGGCTCTGCGCGGGATTCCGTTGTCGATCTCTGCCGGCGTGGGCTTCATCGCGCTGTCGGGCGTGGCCGTACTCAACGGGCTGGTCATGATCGCCTTCATCCGCCGTCTGCGCGAACAGGGCGATCCGCTAGACGACGCTGTGCGCGACGGCGCCCTTGGACGCCTGCGACCGGTGTTGATGACCGCCCTGGTAGCCTCGCTGGGCTTCCTACCCATGGCCTTGAATGTCGGTGCTGGCTCGGAAGTGCAGCGGCCGCTGGCCACTGTCGTCATCGGCGGCATCGTCTCATCCACCGCATTGACCTTGTTGGTGCTGCCGGTGCTCTATCGTTGGCTGCATCGCGACCGAGCTCCCCGCGCCGGTAGCACTGCTTTGGAGTCCCCATGAACGAGCTCAACCTGGAACAGGTCCGTGCGGCGATGTTTACCGACCCGGGCGTGAAAGCGGTGGACGACCTGCGCCTGGTCGCCGGTGAGCATGGCCGTGCGATCGCGGCCACCATCACGGTCGCGGCGCCCTCGGTCGACCTGGACCTGGTGCATGCTGTGATTGCCCAGGTCCTGGCCGATCAATTCGGCATCGATCAGATCATGCTGTGTTTCAACGACCCGGGCCCGGTACCGCCGCCGCCCACCGCGGCGCCGTTAAAGAAGATGTGATCGCAGCCCCTGGCTCTATGCGTCTGCGCTGGCAGGCGCATAGAGCTGATGACCCGGCAACGCGCACGCGCCGGCATACACAAAGGCCACGCTTTGCCGCGCCCGGGTGAAGGCCACGTAGTATTTCGGCGGCGCGGTGATACGCGCTGCATCGGCCGTGCGCAGGTACTGCGTCAACGGCCCGTTCGGAAAGATGAGGACCCGACTGTAGGTGCGGCCCTTGCACTGCCCAAAGTTCACCGCCGGCAGTCCGTCGCACGCCTGCCGCCGGTCATGCCGGAGCACGGTGGGGGCGAACTCCTGCATGTACGCGGCCACATCCCCTGGAGCGACGAGGTAGATGCCATCGTGTCCGGTGACCTCGCCATTGCCTGATTGGGTCCGCGGCATCTGCGGATAGAGCGTGTCAGCCATATCGCACAGGGCCTGGACGCAGCGCAGACTGGTGAGGCGGTGATCCAGCCGGCATAAGCCGTCGGCCTCCCAAATCTGAAACAGCGCTGCCAGATTCGGACCACGGTATTGGCTGTACCTTTGCGCATAGTTGGTCGCATACGTGGCTTGGCGCGTATCGCCTACCAACGTGATGGCAATCTCGCTCTTCAACAGCCGTTCGACCAGATCCAGATCAAAGCCGGCCAGATCCTGGACTTCGTCGATGTAGAGCTCGTCGTACATCGCCGCCAATCGCGCCACGACCTGGCCTTGGGTCAGCTCATCGCAGCGCACAGCGAAATCGGCCGCTCGGTCCGAATACATCCGGTTGCCCGCCAGGTAGTGGCGCGCCACCTGGGTGCGTGGGGCGCGGTTGTTGGTGACACCTTCTACGAACAGGATGGTCTCGATGCGAGGCTCAGGGCAAAGCGCAGCCTGGTACGGGCGAATGCACTGGCGCAGCAGAAAGCCATACCAGCTGTGCAAGGTGACATGCGCGGGGACCGCGCCTGCGTGGGCCTCAAACGAGCGCCGGATCTCTTCCAGGTTTTCCAGCGTGTAGGTGACAATCGCGATGCGGCGCTCAGGTCGCTCCAAGGCCTGCCGGACCAGCAACGTGGTCTTGCCCGAGCCGGCTGCCGAGAGCAGGACCCGGTTAGGTGATGGCACGCTGGACATAGTCCGGGAACCTGATCGAGTGCGGGCTATTGAAAATCGCCAAGGCCGTATCGGTCTTATGGCCCTTCATGTACTTGAGCAGCGCCACCTCATCGGCAAAGGCCTTGCCCAGCACGGTATTGAGTTCGGCCAGCGAGTTGGCTTTGATCAGCTGCTCTTCCAGCGAAGGGGCGCTCTCGTCGGAATCGTAATAGATCGCGTTGATGTGCTCGGCATAGCGCTCTTGCACAACTGCGATATCACCGTCGTTGTCGGTGATCACCTTGGCCTGAATCCTCAGTCGATCGGCAATCTGCAAGAAGCGTTTGAATGCCAACGACTTGACCGAAATGATGTCTACGCCGTGAGCCATCGGCGCCACGCCGTGATGGTCACTGTAGGCACGCTGCACGATCAGTTCGTCGGAAGGGCCTTCCACCAGGATCGCCTGCTTGGCCAGGATCAACCGCAGCGTGTCGTGGCCCGGCAGCTTCATGAAATAGTCGTGGGTATCGCTGGGCAGCTGGTCCAGCTTCATCTGGCCTTGCGCGCTGAACAGGATCACGTTGTCCACGCCCAGCTTGTTCAACACGAAGCTGCTGTGGGTGGCGATGATCACCTGCTGGGCGGTGGAGAGGGCCGCAATCTTGTCGATCAGCTGGGTCATGCTGGAATAGGACAGATGGTTCTCCGGCTCCTCGATCAGCAGCACGTGAGCCGCGCCGGCCGCGTGCATCGCCAGCTTCATCTTCACCGCGCTTTGCTCGCCCTTGCCGGCCTGGGTGAACGGGAGCTCATCCAGGTAGGGTGACAGGCTGGTTTCCCACGTTGAGCGCGGCGATGTGTCCACGCCTACCGTCAATGCCCTGTGGCTGATGTCCCCGGTGTGCTCGGTCAAGTAGGCATTGATCGCTGCCACATCCGCTTCTTCGGAAAAGCTCTGCCGCATGCGGCGGAAGCTCAGCGACAGCGAGACGCGCTGCGCAGGCGTCAGTGCCTGCTCGATGATGCCGGCGATATAGCGATCGGCACCGGACAAGGTCTTGATGCCGTGCGTGTCGATGATGGTCGAGTCGAACGGAATACTACGGGCGGTGACGCCATTGTTGGCGAAGGAGTACCAGCGCACCGTGTAGTACTCCACCGGCAGGCTGACCGCGCCCTGGTGCTGCTGCAGGTAGGCGTTGAACTCCTCGCGGTAGTCGTCGTTGAGCTCGACCAGCAGCCGGATGCCGGCGGTATCCAGACGCAGGGAGTTGTTGGTGCCGCGTAACGACGCCAGCGCGGCGTCGGCGCCCAGATAGGCTTCGATGGAGATCCGTGGCGGCGAGGCCGGCGTGCCCGTGGCAAGCGCTCCCAAGTACTCCTGCACCGTGGGCTGGTGGAACAGGTAGGGCGTGAGCTCGTAGGCAAGATTGCGCCCATGCAGCTGGCCGGTGACCACCGCGTGGATGGCCTCCAGCAGGGTGGATTTACCGACCTCGTTGTCGCCCACCACCAGGTTCATGTGGGCATTGAGGGGCAGGTCCAGATGGCGAAACGACTTGAAGTTGTCGATGACGATACGTTCGATCGGCATGCACAGTCCTATGATGGCCAACGGGCTCGGTGGCGGAGCCTGCCTGCACCCTGGCTGGCCTCCTTTCCGCTCTGGGCCATACTACCCAGCGATCGCCGGCCCTGGGCGGTTTCGTACTGCTTGGGACGCCGGGAAGGGTCAGAATCCGCCTTACGCGGGATAATTCAATATTATCCCGTATAACTATTTTCGCCGACGAGCGGTCGTCTACCTGCTTTAATAGTATGTAATTACATGGTATGTAATACATTACGAAATAAAGTGAGGTGGCACGATGGCGCGCGCAGGACTCTATAAGAGTGACGTCCAGAAGGCGCGCGACGCGCTGCTGGCCCAACGCAAGAAGCCGTCAGTCGACGCGGTGCGAGTGGCCTTGGGCAACACGGGCTCCAAGACCACGATCCACCGCTACTTGCGTGAACTGGAAGGAGAGGAAGGCGGCGGTCCGGCGAGGACGGTAGCCGTTAGTGATGCTTTGCAGGACTTGGTTGCGCGCTTGGCCTCGCGGCTCCAGGAGGAAGCAGAGGCCATCCTCACCCAGGAGCGTGAGCGCCATCAGGCTGAGCTCCACAGTCGGCAACAGGCGCTTTCCGGTGCCCAAGAGGAGGCTGCCGCCTTGAGCAGTCGGCTGCAGCGCACCGAAGCAAGCCTGCACCAAGAGCAAGCTGCTCACGCCCTCCTTCAACAGAATCTAGGTGACAGGATCGCGGAAATCGCCCAGTTGAACGAGCGCATCGCTGGCATGACGGTGCGGCTGGCTGATCATGAGGCGCATACGCGTTCTCTGGAGGACAAGCATGCCCATGCCCGGGAAGCGCTTGAGCACTACCGCACTTCAACCAAAGAGCAGCGTGAGCAAGAGCTTCGCCGTCACGAGCATCAGGTCCAAGAGCTGCAAGTAGCCTTACGTCAGGCCAATGAAGCCTTGGGCGCGAAGAATCAGGAGCTGTTGGTGCTGAACCGCGACAATGGTCAATGGCTGGAGCGCCACGGGCGGATTGAGCGTGAGCTTGCCCAGCTACGACAGGCCCACGAAGGCCAACACAGCGAGGTCGTGGCGTTGCGCCAGACCGCGACGGACTATTTGGCACTGCAGGAGCGCTGGAAGACTGACGCCAAGACCTTGGATACCATGCGCAACGAGCTAGCTCAAGTTCAAGACACCCTTGCGCGGGAGCGTGAGCGCCGCGAGAGCGCTGAAGCCGATGCGTTGCGTGCCAATGCACGTCTTGAAGCGCTAGAGCCTCTACTGAATCAACTGACGCCAGCACAAAATGCGGTGAAGAAAACTCGGCGCGGCCATGCGCAAGATGGGGGAGCCGACTGACGAGGCTGCTCGTTTGTCTGCTAGCGGCTGGGGTGGCGCTCACCTGTCCAGTACGCCCATTCCATAGGGACGACCCAATCTACAAACAGTTTGGCTACTGAGGACTCCGGTGCCAAATGATAGGGCTTGAACATGCCTTGCTCGGGCGAACTGGTCATCAGGTAGCGCAGGCGCTTCTGGACCTCCTGAAAGATGGCTTCCCGCACATGGGCGCTGTCGTGCACGCCAAGACGCATCGCCACCGAGGCACCTTGGCGTACCGCCGCCCAGCAGCAGTAACGCCACCGCGCGATCGGCAAGCCCCGCGGTCCGGATTGAAAGACGAACCCCACATCACGTGCCCAGCCTGGGTCGAAGTGATGTTTGAGCAATTGCTGCTCCAGAAACTGCTCGGTCTCCCAGAGTGCAAGTTCATCCCACAGCTCCAGTTTCGCGTCCGCCAAGTCTACATCGTGTGCCATATCGCCGAGTTGGTCTTCCAGCACCGGGAGCAGGTGCCTGCGCTCGTGGGTAGACCAGGCGAAAGCCCATTGCAGATCTTCGATGGGCGTGACCTCGGCATCGGGGCGGATCTGCCATCGATCCGCTGGCCAGGGAACTTGGATCAAGGCCAAGTCTCGCAGCGTGTCCAGCACCAGCAAGGTGGAGCGGCGTGTGGGCGCCACCGGTAGGCGTCGTAGCTGCGCGGCTAACAGTGCGGCTAGGAAAAGGGTGCCACGAAGGCCCAACTCCTCGATGCTGGCGACCCCAGATGGCGTCATTGACGAGGTTCCGGGCATGCGGTTTCCGGGGATGAGGGAGCGGCGTGGCTCCTGGGGGGGGGGGGGGGGCGGCGCTACCGGTGTCGCCGGTTGCCTCAAAGCTAAGAATATCTTAGTATGCAAGGCTGGGTACATCCGCCATCCTTATGGGGTCTCCATGGGGTGCGCGCGTGACTTTGTCCGTCGACTCAACACCGACCTTCGCTCGACGCCTCAAACAAGCCCGCCTGCACACGGGTTTGTCGCAGAAGGAGTTGGGCATCCGGGCCGGTCTGGATCCTCACGTGGCCAGCCCCCGAATCAACCAGTACGAGCGTGGCAAGCACGAGCCCATGCTGGAGATTGCTGAGCGGTTGGCCCAAGCGTTGGGGATCCCCGCCGCCTTCCTTTACACCGACGATGATCTGCTGGCCAAGTTGCTCCTGCGCTGGGGCTCGCTAAGCAAGCAGCAGAAGCGCGAGTTGGTGAAGCTGATCGAGGCCACGCCCGAGAAGTAAACCGAACAAGCGCTCGCCCTATGGGCAACTCTTCGCCTCAACCCGCCCTTTGGGCGCTTCTGGAGGGAGCTGCAGTGTCCGCGGCTAGTGCGACTGACAAGTCGCGACATCTCAGGCTTACTTGAGATTTTGTTCACGACCGATACACACGCGCCTTGTCTAAAGTGATATACCATGTCGCCCGTGTCAGCCTCCTCACTTCTACTGCGACTGTTCCTGATCGCCATGCTCGTGCTTAACGGCGCGTGGTCGGCGTTTGCGTCCGTCAGTATGAACCCGGTCATGGAAGAGCAGGCCAGCGAAGTGGCTGCCGCGGTGCAAGTCGACGAAGACTGCTTCGCCCATCACAGTGCTGAGCATCATCCCGATGCCACATCGATTGAAAAGGCTGGCACTGGGCATGGCGACCATGCCGGTCCCGACTGTTGCAAGTCTTCTGCGTGCCGGTGCGCCTGCGTACACGCTTGCGCGAGCGCACTTCCTGCGCGCCTGCATGTTTCGGTGCAACTGGCCTTGGGCCTGGATGTCATGCCGCTGCCCCTAGGGCATGCGGCACCTGCCTTGCCTCATCTGATCCGACCACCGATCGGCTAAGCGTCCCTAGGCGCCGCAATGGCGCCGTTGGTGTGGCTTGCATGCCTGTTTAGGCCAGCCGCCCGCTCTGTACCACCGCCCGCCGGTGGCAACACGACGCTTGGAGCATTTTCATGTCGCATGATGATTTTCGTGGTCCACGCGGTGGACCGCTGCTGCCTTCGCGGCGGCGATTTGTCCAAGGCTTGGCCTTGGGAGGCGCAGTCGCAGGATTAGGTTTCTGGCCCAAAGCCAGTTGGGCGCTCAAGGGGCCGGGACAACCCAACGTACTATCGGGCACTGAGTTTGACCTGACCATTGGCGAGACGCCGATGAACTTCACCGGCAAGACCCGCACCGCGATCACGGTCAACGGGTCCGTTCCGGCGCCGTTGCTGCGGTGGCGGGAAGGCACCACGGTCAACTTGCGCGTCTCTAATGCATTGCCCGCTAACTCCATCCATGGCGCGGACACCTCCATCCATTGGCACGGCATCATTTTGCCGGCCAACATGGACGGCGTGCCGGGTCTGAGCTTTGACGGTATCGGACGTGGTGAGACCTACCACTACCGGTTCACCCTGCATCAGGGCGGAACCTACTGGTACCACAGCCACTCAGGGTTCCAGGAACAAGCCGGGCTCTATGGCCCGATCGTCATCGACCCATTGGAGCCGGAGCCCTTCAGTTTCGATCGCGACTACGTCGTGATGCTGAGCGATTGGACAGACCTGGACCCGACGGCCCTGTTCGATCGTTTGAAGAAGATGCCGGGCCATGACAATTACTACAAGCGCACGGTCGGCGATTTTGCGCGCGATGTGAAGCGCAACGGCCTGTCGGCCACGTTGGAAGATCGCAAGATGTGGGGCGTGATGCGGATGACGCCCACGGACCTGTCCGACGTCAACGCCAACACCTACACCTACCTGATGAACGGCACGACCTCACTGGGCAACTGGACCGGTTTGTTCCGCAGTGGCGAGAAGGTGCGCCTGCGTTTCATCAATGGCTCTGCCATGACGTACTTCGATGTGCGTATTCCGGGGCTGAAGATGACCGTGGTGGCGGCAGATGGCTTGTATGTCCATCCGGTTTCCGTCGACGAGTTCCGCATCGCGGTAGCAGAAACCTTCGATGTGATCGTGGAGCCCTCCGGGCAGGACGCATTCACCATCTTTGCCCAAGACTCCGGTCGCACCGGCTACATCAGCGGCACGCTCGCTGTGCGCGAAGGATTACGCGCGCCCGTTCCGTCTGTGGATCCCCGGCCGCTGCTGACGATGGCAGACATGGGCATGGATCATGGGTCGATGGATATGTCTGGCGGCAGCAAGGGCATGGAAGGCGGCTGTGGTGCGGCCATGGGCATGCCTGGCATGACCCCACCTGTCAGCGGTAACGCGACCTCGGCCCATGCAGGCCATGCGATGCCCGCCGCCGGCGATGGTGCCATGGCAGGCATGCAGCACGGGGGCATGCAATCACACCCTGCTAGCGAGACCAACAATCCCCTGTTGGACAACCAAGCCATGAGCGTGAGTTCGCGCTTGGATGATCCGGGCAATGGCCTGCGCGATAACGGCCGTCATGTGCTGACGTATTCCATGCTCAAGAGCACCTTTGAAGACCCTGACGGACGCGACCCCGGTCGCGAGATCGAGCTGCATCTGACCGGACACATGGAGAAATTCTCCTGGGGCTTCAACGGTCAGAAGTTTTCCGATGTCGAGCCGCTGCGGCTGAACTACGGCGAGCGTATGCGCATCGTATTGGTTAACGACACGATGATGACCCATCCCATCCATTTGCACGGCATGTGGAGTGACGTGGAGGACGACAACGGCAACTTCATGGTGCGCAAGCACACGGTGGATATGCCGCCAGGTAGCCGACGCACGTATCGCGTGCGTGCCGATGCGTTGGGCAGCTGGGCGTTCCATTGCCACCTGCTTTATCACATGGAAGCCGGAATGATGCGCACGGTGAGGGTCGACGAATGAACATCAATAGACGCGATACCACCCTGACTGCGCTGACGGCTATCTCGCTGGCCCTGGCCAATGCGGCCAGCGCCCAATCTATGCAGCACGGCTCCATGCAGATGGAGCAGGGCGCGCAGACCCAGACTCAGGATCACTCTGCACATCAGGCACCGACATCAAAACCTGCGCCAGCCCAAAAGCCTGCAACACCGGCCAAGACGAGCGAAGCGACGATCGATCATGCGGCGATGGGCCACGCCGAGCCGCAGGCTAACGCAGCCGAGCCTGCCATGCAGGGCATGGACCATTCGCAGATGGGGCACGGCTCGCCCGCGAGCACACCTGCGGCGCCCACAGCGCAGGCGCAGTCGATGCAGGGCATGGATCACAGTCAGATGGCACAGCCCGCTGCAGCCGACACCTCCGGCACGGCCACGCCTGCGATGCAGGGGATGGACCATTCGCAGATGGGCCATGATTCGCCCGCGCCCGCTACACCAGAAGCGGGAATGCAATCGATGGAGGGCATGGACCACAGTCAGATGGGACACGGGCCTGCAGCGCCAACGCAGCCGCGCACCCCGATTCCCGCGGTGACGGACGCGGATCGCAAGGCGGCCATCGCGCCGGAACACGCGCATCCGGTGCATGACAACTCGATCAAGAGCTACGTGCTGCTCAATCGCCTGGAAACCTGGGATGCCGATCCGGGCACCGGGCTGGGCTGGGAGGGCCAGGGCTGGATCGGTACGGACCTCAATCGCGTCTGGCTCCGCAGTGAAGGCGAACGCACGGATGGTCAGACCGAGTCGGCTGATCTGGAAGTGCTTTACGGCCGCAGTATCTCCACGTGGTGGGATGTGGTGGCCGGTGTGCGTCATGACTTCAAGCCTGGGGCATCGCAGAACTTCGCCGCTATCGGTGTACAGGGCTTGGCGCCGATGAAGTTCGAAGTGTCCGCCACAGCCTATCTCGGCGAAGGGGGCCAGACTGCCGCCAATGTCGAGGCCGAGTACGAATTGCTGCTAACCAACCGGCTGATCTTGCAGCCGCTGGTGGAAGTCACCGCCTATGGCAAGAACGATCCATTGCGCGGGATAGGTTCGGGTCTGAGTGCCGCTGAGGCGGGGCTACGACTTCGCTATGAGTTCACCCGAAAGTTCGCTCCCTACATCGGCGTGGTGTACGAGCGCGCGTTTGGCAATACCGCAGACATGCGACGCGAGCATGGCGAGTCCTTTGAAGACACGCGCTTGGTCATCGGCCTTCGTACCTGGTTCTAAGGGGAACTGACAATGAAATCCAACAAAAAGATGTGGGTATGGCTCGGTGCCGGCGTGGCATTGGTTGCGGTGGTCGCAACCGCCACGCTCTCTCTGGGCGTGTACAACGTGGCCGCCGACGATCCGCATAGTCGCCCGGTGTATGCGCTACTTGAAACGGCGCGCGAGCGTTCCATTGAGGTGCGCGCCGCCAAGCTTCAGCTACCCACGAACCTTGATGATCCTGAGCGTATCCGCCAGGGTGCGGGCAACTACAACGCCATGTGCGTGACCTGCCATCTTTCACCAGACGCGGCGGCCACCGAGATGAGCAAGGGCCTGTACCCCGCGCCACCGAACCTAAGCAAACAGCCGGTCGCTCCAGCTGAGGCGTTCTGGGTGATCAAGCACGGCATCAAGGCCAGCGGCATGCCCGCTTGGGGCGGCAGCATGGACGATGAGTTCATATGGAACATGTCGGCCTTCCTGCAGAAGTTGCCCACGCTGGACGCGACTGCGTACAAGGAACTTGTCGACAGCAGCGAGGGCCATTCGCATGGCGGCGGCGAGACGCAAGGCCACCATGACGACGAAAAGGCCGAGGATCACCCTGCCTTATTCGAGCCGGGCAACACTCCATGCCGCATGCGCACCCGCCGGGCGTGGACGACGATCACCACGGCCCGACACCCAGCGACACGGAAGTCGGGTTGGTGAGCCACGGCCATCCCGACGGCAAGGTGGAGTCGCACCCTGCACCACACACGCCCGTGGCCGATGACGGCCATGCGCACCCCCATTGATCTTCTTGGAGCCCACGCAATGAACGCAACAGCAATCTCGTTCACCCTCGCACTGGCACTGGCCGTCGTGTCCCCCGCAATGGCGCAGGCGACACAGCCGCACGCACATCACCCCGCTGCCGCGGCATCTGCGGACGTCGACGTCCCAGTCACTGCAGAGGCCGCGGTCGCCGTAGCGGAGCGTTTCAACAGGGCCCTGTCTAGCGGCGATCTGGCCACGGTCGAAGCCCTGCTCGCTGCCGACGTTCTCATCCTCGAGTCCGGGGGCGCCGAACGCAGCCGCGAGGAATACATGGGCCATCACGCAGTCAGCGATGCGGCGTTCCTCAAGGGCGCCCATCGCCAGCTGCTCCGTCAGCGCGCACGAGCCGCTGGCGAGTTCGCGTGGGTCGGAACCGAAAGCGAGTTGCATGCCCAGAAGGACGGCCAGCCACTGACCGTCCAGAGCGACGAGACGATGGTGCTGAAGGAGACCGCGGACGGCTGGCGGATCGTCCACATCCACTGGTCCTCGCGGACCAAGCGCTGAGTCGAGAGATTGAAATGACTACGCTCACATTGCACCGTCTGACTTTTGTGGTCCTTGCCGTGGCTGGTCTGGGTGCTTGCACCCAGGATGCTTCATCCGCGCAACCCACAACCTCGCCCTCCGCACAGGTTGTCGTCCAATCAGCCGACGCGACTCCAGCAGCCCTGCCACGCATGACCGTCCACAAGACCCCGACCTGCGGGTGCTGCGGTGTCTGGATCGACCACGTGCAGAAGGCGGGATTCACCGTGGATGTGCACGACATGGATGACCTGGGTCTGGTCAAGGAGCGGTTGGGTGTCCCCTATGCAAAGGGCTCCTGCCACACGGCCGAGATCGGCGGATACGTCATCGAAGGCCACGTTCCGGCCGCGGACATCAAGCGTCTCCTCGAAGAAAAGCCGAACGCACGCGGCCTGGTCCTCCCAGGGATGCCGCTTGGTTCTCCGGGCATGGAGGTCCCGGAGGGACGCCAGCAGCCGTTCACGGTCGAGCTGATACATCGCGACGGAACCACTGAACCGTTCGCACAGCACTGATCCGTCGCAGCAACAGGGGACGGTGTTGCGGGCGCGCCGATTCTCGCCCGCGAGGAAGAAGGAGAACTACATGACTCACCATTCCGCAGCACACCGGCCCCAGGCCATGAACGAGTGCATCGACAACTGCACGCAATGCCATGCGATCTGCCTGGAGACCATCAACTACTGCCTGACCAAAGGAGGTGTTCACGCGGCCCCGGAGCACATCGCCCTGTTGGCGACGTGTGCCGATACCTGCGCAACCAGTGCCGACGCGATGCTGCGCGGTGCCAGCGTTCACGACGTGGTTTGCGGTGCCTGCGCGGAGATCTGCCGCCAGTGCGCCGATGCATGCGACGCCATGAACGACCCTGAGATGACGCGCTGCGCCGAAGTTTGTCGCCGCTGCGCGGAAAGCTGCAGCGCCATGGCAGCGTAATGCGTCGAGGATCCCGCCTGAGCCGGTGGGATCCTCGTCTCGCGAAAGCGGAAGTATCAAGAAAATCCGACAAATCGTGGTTTCAGTGACAGTCCGACATCTAACGCTTGTCGCATCGAACACAGCGCGGCCCCTCCCGAACGGGCTTTGCATCACATTCCAATGAGGATTTATCCATATGAAGTCGTCCAACGTCATTCGCTCCTTCGCGCTCGTCCTCGCAATCGCGGCCGGGCAGTTTTCGCTGCAGGTCGCGCACGCCCACGCCGCGCTGCAGCAGTCCACACCGGCGGCAAATGCGGTGGTGGCCTCGCCAGGCCAGATCGATCTCGTGTTCAACGAGACATTGATTCCGCGGGCGTCGCGTCTCAAGTTGCTCATGAAGCACGGCAGTTCCACCATGCCGATCGAGAATTTCACGACCGAGATCGTCAACAACGGCAAGACCCTGCGTGCCAAGTTGCCTGGACCGCTGGCTCCGGGCGTCTATACCGTGGAATACCGCGCCGTCGGTGGTGACAACCACCCCATGCCGGGCAGCTTCAGCTTCACGGTGCGCTGAGGAGTCGCGAATGTTCGACCTGTCGGCTTATGCACTGAGATTCTTGGAATACCTTGTCATCATGGTTCTTTTCGGGGTTCCACTCTTCGGTTGGTACGGGTCGCGTCGATCGGCACTCGCCGACGCCTTGGCCGGGTGGTCACTCATGGGCGTTCTATTGGCGGGTGCCGTAGCCGGTCTCGTGCTCACCGGGCTCGATGTCGTCTTCAAGACCGCGGGCATCATGGGAATGCCGCTTGCCGAGGTTGATCGCGCATCGCTTGGCTGGTATCTGCTCGAGACGTCCGCGGGCCGGGCAGCCATGGCGAGAGGCGCGCTGCTGGTCGCCCTGATGTTCGTGCTCGGATGGCATCGTCGCCGCGGGAAGGTGGAGACCGCCTTCCCGCTGGGGGCGATGCTGGCGGGCGGCGCACTCGCTTCGCTGGCATGGAACGGCCACGCCGCCGCTGGCGAGGGCTTGGCAGGCGCGGTCCGGCTTGCTGCAGGCATCGTCCATCTTCTCGCGGCAGGCGGCTGGATCGCAGCGGTCCTGATGTTCCTTGCCATGCTGCTGCGCGGCAAAGAGACGAACGGCAGCGGGCGTCTGCGATCAACGCATGACTTTCTGCATGGTTTTTCGACGCTGGGAACGATCTTCGTTGGTGCGCTCATCGTGTCCGGCATCGCGCACTACGGGGATCTCACCGCGTGGTCGTTTTCGGCCCTGTTCCAGAGCACCTACGGGAAGTTGCTGCTTTTCAAACTGGCCCTGTTCGCTGGAATGCTGGGTTTGGGAGCGCTGCACCGATGGACGCTGGTGCCGCGCTTGGAACGAGCGCTGACCAGCGGAGATCCCGCGCAGGAGGTGCGGGCTTTGCGGCAGAGTGTTACGGCTGAGGCCGCGCTGGCCATCTTGATCCTGATTGTTGTTTCAGTGCTCGGGACGCTCAGCCCCGAATAGCTGTGTAACCCGCAATGGCACACTGCCTTGGCAGTCCATCCCCACTAAAGCGAGCATCGGCATGAACTCACCGTCGTCCCATGACCATCACCATTCTGCAGGCGCAGCCCCTGTCGAGGCTGCGGATGGACGGGTCATCACCAATCCCGTCCGCTATACGGACGATGCTCCCCAGCAAGTTGAAGTGACCGCCCCAGCAGCGGTGGCCCAACCCAGCGGTACCCACGCCACGGTCTACACCTGCCCGATGCATCCGCAGATTCGTCAGCCAGGTCCCGGCACCTGTCCGATCTGCGGCATGGCGCTGGAGCCGGAGATGCCCTCGCTGGAGGAGGACGACAATCCAGAGTTACGCGATTTCACCCGAAGGTTCTGGTGGACGTTGCCTTTGACGTTGATCGTCCTGGTCTTGGCCATGCTGGGACACCGTCTGCCCGGCTTGTCCACGCAGGCGCGCACCTGGATTGAGCTCGTGCTGAGCGCCCCGGTGGTGCTCTGGGCGGGGTGGCCTTTCTTTGAGCGCTGCCTACAGTCCATCGGCAATCGCAGCCCCAACATGTGGACGCTGATCGGCATCGGCGTGGCCGCCGCGTTTGGCTACAGCGTGGTGGCCACCGTGGCACCGGACCTGTTTCCGGACTCTTTCCGCGAGCATGGACGGGTAGGGGTCTACTTCGAGGCGGCAGCGGTCATCGTCTCGCTCACCCTGCTCGGACAGCTGCTGGAACTGCGGGCGCGTTCCAAAACCTCGGCGGCCATCAAGTCCCTGCTGGGATTGGCGCCCAAGACGGCTCGCCGCGTCAAACCCGATGGGGGCGAAGAGGACGTTGCGCTGGATCACGTGCACGTGGGTGATCTGCTTCGCGTACGACCGGGCGAGAAGGTGCCGGTCGATGGGGAAGTCATCGAAGGCCGCGCCAGTGTCGATGAGTCGATGCTGACCGGTGAACCCATTCCGGTGGAGAAGGCTGTCGGTGATCACGTTATAGGCGCCACGCTCAACGGGACGGGCGCCTTAGTCATCCGGGCGGACAAAGTCGGATCCGGGACGGTACTGGCGCAGATTGTGCAGTTGGTAGCCCAAGCCCAGCGCTCCCGCGCGCCGATGCAGCGTATGGCGGACAAGGTGGCGTACTGGTTTGTCCTGGCCGTGCTGGCCACGGCGGTGCTCACGTTCTTCGGATGGGGTCTGTTTGGACCCGAACCGTCCTGGACCTTTGCCGTCCTCAATGCCGTATCGGTTCTGATCATTGCTTGCCCGTGTGCCTTGGGTTTGGCTACCCCCATGTCGATCATGGTCGCCACTGGCCGCGCTGCGCAGGTCGGGGTCCTGTTCCGCGATGCTCAGGCGATCGAGCAGCTACGTCTGATCGACACGTTGATCGTGGACAAGACCGGTACGTTGACCGAGGGGCGTCCAGCCTTTCGCGACACGCTCTCCAACGCCGGCTTCGACGCCGATCAGATCCTTTGTTTGGCCGGCAGCTTGGAGCAGGGCAGTGAGCACCCCTTGGCCGAGGCCATCGTGGCTGAAGCCCAGCGACGTGGCTTGAACCTGGTGGCCGCCCAAGATTTTGATTCGCTCACCGGCCAAGGCGTCCGCGGGCGCGTGTCCGATCAGGATGTCGTGCTCGGCAACCAAAGCCTGATGGCGTCGGTTGGCGCCGATGTAGCACCTTTGCAAAGCAGCGCCGAGCGTCTTCGGAAAGAAGGCGCTAGCGTGATGTTCCTGGCGGTCAATGGTCGGTTGGCCGGCGCCATTGCGGTGGCTGATCCCATCAAAGCCACGACCTTGCCTGCCTTGAACCTGCTACGTGCCGATGGCCTGCACGTGGTGATGGCCTCCGGTGACGCACAGGCGACGGCCGAGGCCGTGGGGCGCACGCTGGGCATCGAGGATGTGCGTGGTGGCGTCAAGCCGCAGGACAAGGCCGACCTGGTCCAGCAACTCAAAGCCCAGGGTCGTCGCGTGGCCATGGCTGGCGATGGCATCAACGATGCGCCGGCCCTGGCGGCAGCCGATGTGGGCATCGCGATGGGGACGGGCACGGATGTGGCCATGTCCAGCGCCCAGCTCACCCTGGTCAAGGGTGATTTGAGGCGCATCGTGCAAGCCCGTGCCATCTCGTCTTTGACGGTGGCCAATATGAAGCAGAACCTGGGCTTCGCCTTCGTCTACAACGCCATCGGCGTGCCTATCGCCGCCGGCTTGCTGTATCCCAGCTTCGGCCTTTTGCTCAGTCCGATGATGGCGGCCCTGGCCATGAGCCTGAGCTCGGTTTCGGTGGTCACCAATGCCCTGCGTTTGTCCGGCTCCACCGTTGTTGCCACCCCCCACCCTGACCGCGCCGATGAGCCTGCGCGCGGCCATTCCTGTCACTGATGGCTCATATCCCACAAGGAGTACTGCAATGAAGCGTTATGCCTCCCTCTCGATGATGGCCTTGTTCCTGATGGCGGGCGCGGCCTTCGCCGGCGGCCAGACCACCACGCCCACCACCGACCACGGTCAGCACAAGCCGGCGGCGGCCGATGCCGATTTCACCAAGCTCGATGCCAACAAGGACGGCTCGCTGTCCAAGGAAGAACTGGCCAAGCACAAGCTGGCGCCGCACTTTGGCATGCTCGATAGCAACAAAGATGGCAAGCTGAGCCCGCAGGAATTCGCTGCCGGCAAGGGTATGTAAGTGTTCTCAGCCCGGGAGCTGTTCCAACAGTTCGCGGGTTCTTCCGCCGTTCTGCCATTCCCACGGAGATTGTTATGTCCTCTTCGCACGGTACGCACGAAAACGCGCAAGACCCGCAGTCCCAGCACGCAAAACCGCACGCCTCACACCAACCTGCCCACCAGGCACAACAAGGGCATCAAGGCCATTACGGCCGCCTGTTGTTGATGATGGGCCTGTCTTTCGTGGCCATGTACGCATTGATGTACGCAATGGTCGATCAGTGGGCTAACGTCTATAACAACGTGAACCAGTTCTACATGGCGGGCCTGATGGCCGCTCCCATGCTGCTGATCGAGCTGTGGCTAATGTCCAGCATGTACCCCGATCGCCGACGCAATCTGATTCTGGCTGGTCTGACGGTGGCGTTCATGCTGTTCTGCTGGTGGGGCATTCGCACTCAAGCAGCGGTCACTGACAAACAGTTCATCCGTTCGATGATTCCCCACCACGCTGGCGCCATCCTGATGTGTGAGGAGAATCGTCTGAAGGATCCTGAGTTGGTGAAGCTCTGCCAGGACATTATTACCTCGCAGACACAGGAGATCGCGCAAATGAAGCAGTTGCTGGCTGAGCGTTCCCATTAGCTCACTGCCTTTTGCCAGCCGATATCACTTCACTGAGCCTGCGCACTGACCATTCGGTGGATCAAACGCGCGGCCACACGTGCGGTGGCTTGATCCGGATCCAGGGGCGGACACAGTTCCGCCACGTCGACCACACGTACCTTGCCCGAGGCCATGACCAGATCCAGCAGGGCTTCCAGGACCTCCAGACTCACCCCGCGTGGGTTGGGGGCGCTCACGCCCGGGGCCACCACCATTGAGTACGCCGGCAAGATCACCAGCGGCTTGGGTAGCTACACCCAGTGGCGTGGCTTGGGCTCACTGCGTATGGGCAAGAACCGTTGGACCGGCGTCTATTCGGCGCAGTACATCGGCAGCGCGGACGACATCATCGCCGTGCCCGACACGATCGGCTCGCATGTGTCCAGCGTGGTGTACCACAGCCTGCAACTGAGCTACGGCATCAAGAAGAAGTGGGATATCTCCGCCGGCGTTGAAAAAGTGCTCGATAAGAAGGCGCCGTTCGTGAAGAACAACCCCAACACCGACACCGACACCATGACGTACGACTTGCTGGGTCGTCGCTGGAATGTCCGCTTTGGTTACCACTGGTAAGCCACGATCACGAGGAGCTACACATCATGAGAAACACGCAACTATCCGCCACACTACTGCTGTTCGCTGTGGCCGGCAGTGCCGGTGCGCACGACCTGTTTGTCGCTTTCTCCAAGCCTGGCACCGCAGCGGGCGAGGCGAACACAGCGTTGGTGAACAATGGCACCTTCGATGAAAGTGCAGGTGCAGTCACCCGAGCGCGTCTACAGGACGTTTCGCTGAGTCAGGGCGGCGCTAAGGCTGCACCGGACTTGGCCAGTTGGAAAGAGGTCGGCAAGCAGAGCCAGCTCACCGTGCATCCGGCGGGCGAGGGCACCTATCTGCTGGGGGTCTCGACGATGGCCTCCACCAGCACGCGTACGGCCAGCGAGTTCGGCAAGTACCTGGAGTTGGAAGACTTGCCCGATACCCTGGCCACCTATGATGCGAGCAAGTTTCCCAAAGGGGTCACCTATAGCTATACCAAGCATGCTCGTACCATTGGACAGGTGGGCACAAAACTGACCGACGATTTCGCTGCCTCGCTGGGCTATCCGCTGGAGATCCGCTTGGCCCGCAATCCTGGAAGCGTGAAGGTCGGCGAACAGCTGTCGTTCCAGGTGCTGCAGCAGGGCACGCCAGTGCCCAACCTACGCGTGTACGTCGGTCATCGTGCTGACGCACCGGTCAAGGGTGGGCACGGTAGCGCTACGCTCCTGCGCACCGATGCCCAAGGCCAAGCCAGTTTCCAGGTGACCACCGCCAAGACCTGGTACATCCACACCAATCACATTGTGCCCTCTACACAAAAGGGTTTGGATTTTGTGTCGGATCGGGCGTCGCTGAGCTTTGAGATTTCCCCGCACGCCGGGCACTGATAAGTAAGCATGTAGGCGGTACTCTCCCCTTTGACGCCAGTCATGACTTCTTCCATGACTGGCGTCTTTTTGTGGGGACTTACCTCAAGTGCTCAGTCTGTCTCTCATTGGTCGCCCCGCGCCGCGCGCAATCCACGTCGCCGCACTAGATAGAACGCTGCGGGAATCACCACCATAGAGAGCACCGGTGCGGTGAGCATGCCACCCAGCATCGGCGCGGCGATACGTTGCATGACCTCCGAGCCGGCACCGGCACCGACGAAAAGCGGAAACAACCCGGCCAGGATGACGGCTACCGTCATCGCCTTCGGGCGCACCCGTTGCACGGCGCCTTCGTAGATAGCCTCTTGCAGGGTAGACACATCTTCCGGCGCACCGCTGGCCAAGCGCTGCTCCCAGGCATGACGCAGGTACAGCAGCATGATGACGCCGAACTCAGCCGCAACGCCGCCCAGGGCGATGAATCCGATCATGCTGGCCACCGAAATCGCATGGCCCAGCCCCCAGATCAACCAGAAACCGCCCACCAACGCCAAGGGCAAGCTGAGCAGGATGATGGATACATCGCTAAGCCGGCGAAACACCATCCAGATGACCAGGAAGATGATCGCCAACGCCGCGGGCACCACCCATTGCAGGCGTGCCAAAGCCCGTTGCAGATACTCGTACTGCCCCGACCACGCCAGACCATAGCCGGCAGGCAAACTCACCTGGGTCTGCACCGCGGCTTGCAGGTCCTGGACCACCGATCCCAAGTCGCGATCGGCCACATCCACGTAGATGTAGCCCACCAACCGGCCGTTATCGCTCTTGAGCATCGGCGGGCCTGGGCTGATTGACAGCTCCGCCACCTGGCTCAAGGTCAGTTGCACACCGCCTGGCGCGATCAGCGGCAGATCCTGCAAGGCCTGCAACGAGTCACGCTGGCCACGGGGGTAGCGCAAGACGATGGGATAGCGTTCGCGCCCCTCGATCGTTTCCCCGATTGGATCACCGCCAACGACCGTGGCAATCAGTTGCTGGAGTTGGCCTTGAGTGAATCCGTAACGTGCAGCGATTTCCGGGCGCACCTGTACATCGACATAGCGCCCACCCGTGACGCGTTCGGCCAGTGCCGAACTCACGCCGGGCACAGTCTTGGCCACCTGCTCGATCTGCTGGCTCAGGCGCTCGATCTGCTCCACATCGGGTCCGGAGACCTTGATCCCAATCGGGCTCTTGATGCCGGTGGCCAACATATCGATGCGATTGCGAATGGGCGGGACCCATAGGTTGGTCAGACCGGGAATCTTGACCGCTGCGTCCAACTCCTGGCGTAGCTTCTGGGGGGTCATGCCCGGGCGCCATTGATCCCGCGGCTTGAAGGTCACGGTGGTCTCAAACATTTCGATCGGTGCCGGATCGGTCGCACTTTCGGCACGGCCCGCCTTGCCGAACACGTGCTCAACCTCCGGTACGGTCTTGACCATCCGGCCCGAGAGCTGGAGCAACTGACGGGCCTTGTCGGCGGACAGGCCGGGCAGGGCCGTGGGCATGTACAACAGGCTGCCTTCTTCCAAGGGCGGCATGAACTCACTGCCCAACCGGCTAAAGGGGATCAAGGTGAGCACTAGCAGCAGGCCGCTGAGCAGCAAGGTGACACCGGGATGTTTGAGGACCCACAGCAGGATGGGCCGATAGCCAGCGATCAGGATGCGATTGATGGGGTTCTGCTGTTCCGGGCGGATGCGGCCGCGGATCAGGTAGCCCATCAAGACGGGGATCAAGGTCACCGACAACCCTGCTGCGGCGGCCATCGCGTAGGTCTTGGTGTAGGCCAGAGGCGAGAACAATCGCCCTTCCTGCGCCTGCAGGGCAAAAACCGGCACGAAAGACAGGGTGATGACCAGCAAGCTGGCGAACAGGGCCGGTCCGACCTCGGCCGCCGAGCGGGCCATCAGCTGCCAGCGCTCCTCACCCTGAGGTTCCCGGCCGTGCGCCTCCCGCCAGTGCTCCAGATGCTTGTGTGCATTTTCGATCATCACCACCGCTGCATCGACCATCGCACCAATGGCGATGGCGATGCCGCCTAATGACAGCAAGTTGGCGGAGATCCCCTGGGCGTGCATCACGATGAAGGCCGCCAGGATACCCAAAGGCAGGGTGATGACGGCCACCAACGCCGAGCGTAGGTGCCACAGGAACAGCAGGCATACCAGCGCTACGACCAGAAACTCTTCGCCAAGCTTGTGGGTGAGGTTGCGTACCGCATCCTGGATCAGCTCGGAGCGGTCGTACACCGGCACCACTTCCACGCCCTCGGGCAAGCTGGATTGCAACGCCTGCAGTCGCGCTTTGACGTTCCGAATGGCCCCCAAGGCATCCTTGCCGGTCCGCAGGACGATCACGCCGCCGGCCACCTCACCTTGACCATCCAACTCTGCGATACCACGACGGAAGACCGGCCCGCGACTGATCGTGGCCACCTCGCCGAGCAGGACGGGGATGCCGTCGTTGCCGGTTACCGGCACCTGTTCGAACGCCTCCTGTGTGCGCAGGTAGCCTTCGCTGCGCACCATCAGTTCGGCTTCGCCTTGTTCGATCACCGAGCCCCCGGTAGCGCCGTTGGCCGCATCCACCGCCTCGATGAGCTCGGCCACCGTCAGTCCACGGGCCGCCAACGCCTGCGGATCGGGCTGGATCTGCCAGGCGCGCACCGCACCGCCCACACTGGCTACTTCAGCCACGTCCGGCACGGTTTTTAGCTCATAACGAAGAAACCAGTCCTGCAACGCACGCAGCTGCCCCACATCACGTTGACCTGTCCGATCCACCAAGGCGTACTGGTAGATCCAGCCCAGTCCTGTCGCATCAGGACCCAGCGCCGGATTCACATTCGGCGGAAGTCGATCGCGTACCTGGCTCAAGTACTCGAGCACTCGAGAGCGCGCCCAGTAAAGATCAGTGGCATCGTCAAACAGGATGTAGACGAATGAATCACCGAAGAAGGAGAAGCCGCGTACCGCCTTCACGCCCGGCACGGACAACATCGTGGTGGCCAACGGGTAGGTGACCTGGTCTTCGATGATGCGCGGGGTTTGCCCCGCCCATTGCGTGCGGATGATGACCTGGGTATCGGACAGGTCCGGCAGCGCATCCAGCGGCGTGTTCTTTACCGACCAGATACCGACCACCGCCAGCAGCGCGGCGGCAACCAGCACCAGCACGCGATTGGCGATGCAAGCATGGATCAGGCGCGCGATCATGGTGTGCCCTCCATCGCTTCGGACATGACCTCGCTTGCCTGGCAATCAGCGGCTGCGGCGGGGCCGAACTTGGGTACCAACTGCATATCCATGAACGGTGACTTGCCCGGCTTGTCGAAATGCTTCTCCGGCACCATCGGGTCATACCAGTACTGCACCGGGCAGCGCGGCGGCGTAGAGGTGGAGGTGTCTGGCGCGACAGGCGCCGGCTGTCTGGACGGTGACGGCACGACAGTGCGTGGTTCGTGCCCGGCGTCATGGCGCTCGTGCACACCTGATGCGCTGGCAGGGCGTGTCGGTTGTGCAGCACCCAGGCGCTCCAACGCACCGGAGAGACTGGCTTCGGAGTCGAGCAAGAACTGACCCGAGACGACCACGCGTTCACCACCGGCCAAGCCTGCCACGATCTGCGTGCGCCCTTGCACGCTACGTCCCACACTCACCCGCACTGGCCGGAAGCTCCCGTCCGGATCCTGCACGATGACCCGGCTGTCCCGCCCGGTGGCGATCAGCGCCTCCGTGGGAACGACTGGCAGGGCCTGCTCGGCGTCGGGCTGCACCAGAACCTCGGCGAACATGCCCGGCACCAGCCGACGCTGCGGGTTGCGCAGCACAATTCGCGCCCGCTGCGTGCGACTAGCCATGTCGACCTGGGGAAGCAACGCCTGGATCTGTCCGGCAAAGCGCTCTGCCGGCCAGGCACTGACCGTGGCCTGCACTGAGGTCCCCGGCCGCAAGGTGCCCAGCGCTGCCTGGGGTACCGAGGCCTCCAGCCACAACGTGTCCAGCCCATTGATCTTGAACAGTGGCGTACCGGGCATCACCGTCTGTCCCTCGCGTGCCAGGATCTCGGTCACGACACCACTGTGGTCTGCGCTAAGCACGACGCCACTTCTGGCCGAGGCGCCAGAAGGAACACCCAACGAACGCAACCGTTGTTGCGCCGCACCCTGCAGCTCACGCGCGCCCGCGGACTGAGCTTGGCTCAGGGCATGTGCTTCGGCGATGGCCGCGTTCCATGCCGGGGCCTGCACGGTGGCCAGCGTTTGACCACGACGAACCTCGGTAAACGGCGCCTTTACCTGCACGTGGGTGATCAAGCCTTCCATGCGCGCACTGATCACGCTTTCCTGGGTCAGATCCCACGTCAGTGTGCCCGGCACGCGTACGGCAGTCCCTAGTAACTCTACCGTCACTTCCTGAGTGCGTATGCCCACGTTCTGCTGCAGGCGCGGATCGATCTGCGTTCCGCCCCCTATGGCCTCATCTGCGTATTTGGGCAGCAACTCCATATCCATGAACGGAGATTTGCCCGGCTTGTCGAATCGCTGCTCCGGCGCCATGGGGTCGTACCAGTACAGCACCTTGCGTGCTTGATCTGCGACGCTCGTGCCGGGGGGCGGGGTGGTATCAGAGGTTCGAGTCATCCAGGCGTAGCCGCCGGCAAAGCCGAGCGCCAGCAACCCGAGGGCCACGGCGAGCTGTGTGAGACGCGTCTTGGTCGGGCTCATGGCGTGTTCTCCTCATGGGGTAGCAGATAGGCCAGTGCCGCCCAGGCACGGCCCTGTTCGCCCAGCAGACGGGCGTTCTCCAGGTGCAATTCGATCTCATCGCGCCGCGCTTCCAGCCACGGCTGCAGGTCGGCACCGGCGCCGTAGGCGGCCAACGCCGTGCGTGCACGATCGCGCGCCAAAGGCAGGCTCTGCGTGTTCTGGCGCTCCAACTGGCCGGTTAACCCGCGCCATCGCGCTATCGCGCGTTGCACCGACTCGGCTTGGATGCGCCGGGCCTCATCGCGCTCTGCGGACACCGCCTCCAGCTCGGCCCGCCGTGCCGCGATGCCTCGTGCTTGGCGGTTCTTCTGGAACAGCGGCAGGCCCACACCCACTTCCACCATGAGCATGTCGCTGCGCGCCATGCCGTCGGGTGCGCGCTCGCGACGTCCGTAGGTGAGCTCCACACTCCAATCCGGGCGGGTTTCGGCCACGGCCGCATCCACCTGGGCCTGGGCTAAGCTCTCGCGTGCCTCCCAGCCCAGTAGTGGCGTGTGTTGGTCCAGTTTGGCCAGCAGTTGGGTGGGCTCCAATGGCAACTGCGAAAAATCCGGTGCCGCACCACTGGCCAAGATCGCCTCTGGTGCAATACCCAACCACCGCGCCAGGCCGGCCTGCGCGGCGGCGTGCTCCGCATGTACCTGCTCCAGGCGATTGTCCAACTGCAGTAGGGCGGCCTGGGCGGCAAGCACATCACTGGCCCCGGCCGTGCCGCCTGCCAAGCGAGCACGCGCCGCACGCTCGGCTATACGGGCCGGCTCGCGCAGACCTTCCAACGCATCTACGGCTTGCTGCGTACTCCACAGCTCGATCCAGGCCAGCGCGGCCGCTTGGGCCACCATCTGCTGTTCGGCCATCGACAGTGAGCGCGCTTGCGCCAGCGTCGCTTGCGCCAACGCGTGCTCGGCACGTCGTTTCGCACGCGCAGGAAACTCCTGCATCAGACCGATTTGCTGGGTGGTCATCTCATCGGCCCGCAAGCTGAAGGCATCGGGTCCGCTGACGGGCCAGTTCGCCAGCCCCACGATCAAACGTGGGTCGGGAAGCGCGCCAGCACGCGCGGCTTCTTCGGTACTGGCATCGATCTGCGATCGGCGCACCTGCAGGGTTGGGGCGTTAGCAAGCGCCCGTTGTAGGGCTTCTGTGTAGCTGATCGGGATAGCGGGCGATGCCGCCAGCACAGGACCACTGAGCGCCAGGGCAAACACGAACCCACACGCCATCTTGCGCCTTGCACGCAAGAAGAAAGACATCTCCATAAGACCTCCGGGAAACGACAACGAGCGCGCTGCAACGCATGCAGCACGAGCACGGGTCAATCCAGGAGGGGGCTTAAATCAGCAGGCTACAGAAGCGCTGCAGGGGAGGCGGATCGGACACGCACACCGGAACATCCCGATACAACTGCGCGTGTACCGGTGGCAACAGAGCCTGCACCAGCGCGAAGGCGGCCAGCGCGGGCTGGTAAGGCACTTGAGGGGCCTTCGCATCGGCCGTGGCGATGTGATCGCGCTGGCAATGCTGGTCGCACAACGCCGGAGCATCGGGATCCGGCGTGGACATCTCTTCGCAACCGACCATCAGGGTCGCTTGTCCAGCTTCCACCGATTCCAGCGGACAGGCGTAAGCCACCAGCGCGAGTTGCTGCAGCAGCAGCGCCCACAGTCCCAGCCATGCCAGTCGGGCACGAGAACGGGGTCGCCGCCATCGCCTCAGCAGCCTCACCATGACAGCTCCCGCACGCCCGAAGCAGCGCCTGCGGACGCTGGGCAGATCAGGGCAGGGGACGTGCGAGCTCTCATGATGGCCAGTCTAGCCCTCTTGGGGCCGACTGTCATTGATCAGGATCAAGCCCTCGCGCGGACTCAGCGGTGGCATCCGCCGCAGCAGGAGGATGCGACGGCCGGGGCGGCCGGCGTACCAGCCTCAGAAGGGAGCACCGCAGCGATCACATAGCCTTGCCGCTGGATAGCCTCAACCGCCTGTTCTACGGCAAGCAGGCCCTCGATCTTGACCACGCCACTGCCCAGATCGACGTCCACCTGGGCGTGGGGGTCAAGGGCCTGAATGGCTTGGGTGACCGTTCGGACACAGTGACCACAGGTCATACCTTCAACAACGAGATTCATGGACAACCATCCAAAAGCATCGGCGGTTTGCCGACGGCGTGACGATGAGCCTTCCCACGGTGGGAAGGTCAAACGACAGGCAAGTTGAGTGGTAATCCGTCCCGCGTTGTTGACCTTCCCATCATGGGAAGGCTCAGGCTACCTGCTCGTTCCTATTGGCCCTCACTCCATGGACATAACGCTCACTTATGCGAATTAAGTTATTGATTATATTACATTAATACAGGAATCGCAAGGTCTGTAGTTGCACCGTGCCCTGGCCGGCCACAAACGCGATAAGCTAAGCATTCCTTAGTGCTAGTCATTCTTGATGTCATGACGATGCCATCTGAGCGCACCCGCAATGTGCTGCAGGCGGGCGCGTTCCTCAGGCAGCTAGCGGCCAGCCAAGCCGTGCCTAAAGAGGTGCGGCAAGAGGCATATCGACTGCTGCGGCACTATCCAACCGTCAGCGACATCGAGGCGATTGCTGAGCACGAAGAGCGGCTGCGAGCGCTGACCCAGTCGGCCTTCGTACGACCCTACCTGAGCAGCGAGATCGAGGCGGATTGGTTCTCCGGGTACCCGCTCGGCCCTCATCGCATCTGACCATGAAGCAACCGAGCAGGCCGCGTGGAAGAGGGACTACGTCTGCGGAGACAGCGCTGGAGGCTTCCTTTGAACGGGCCCGCGACAGTGCGGCCGAGGAACGCGCATTCTTCAAGCGACTGATGGATGCGATCGTGTACGTGCATGCGCCCATCTCGGACGACGCGCAGACACTGCGGCTGGTCCAGTTCCGCCATCCTGACGGTTTCGATGCGATCCCTTTCTTTACCTCGCTCGACAAGGCGCAGGCGGCCAGCTCGTCTGCTGTCAGAATTCTGGGAGTTTCAGGCCGTGAGCTGCTAACCGGTACTCGCGGCGCGACGTTGATGCTCAATCCCAACTACGGCGGCGTTGTCCTGTACCCGGAAGAGGTTGCGACATTGTTGGATACGGGCTTTCTGGCCAGGGTGGAACGTCTGGCGCCGGCGGAGTTCGCGGTGAGACCTGCCCAGGCCGCGCCGGCTTGGCTCGCTCCGGCCATCAGCGGCAGCCTTGAGCACGCCGACTTCGTCTCGTCGGCCTATCTCCTGGAAACTCACTCGTCAGGGGGCGTCGAACAGCCTCCCGGTCTGTTGATCTGGCTGGTGGTGGACCTGGCTTTCGCCGAGCGGGCGGCTCGTCTGGTGACCACCGCCATACAGCCCTTATGCTCAGATTTGGACGTCATCATCGACTTGGCGGTCCACGACGTATCGCTGCCTTTGCCGGCGGGCTTGGATGATCCCCAGATCCTGCCCATATTTTTTCACGAGAATCAAGCCAACTTGAGCACAGCTCATCGGCCTATGAGCCCTGAAGATAAGCTACTAGCACTCCTTCCGGGATTGACCGAGGAAGAGAAGGAACGGCGGACCCGCGAGGGTATGGCCGACGTCGACGCTGGACGTACGATCCCGCACGAGGAACTACTGCAATGGATCAGGCGACGGTCAGAGCCTTCTTGAAGGTTTCCGTTGGGTCAGGAGCGTGGAAACTCTTGAATCCAATATTCAAGAAGGGCACGCGTGCCTGAGCAGTACTCCAGGAATGCCTGTGTCACGCGGCTTCTGGTTCAATCAAGCCTAGGTCTGTAATCCACGAACTGCCTGACGTCGAGGGGTGTTTCCTCGTTGAATCATGGTGTTAGAGACGATTCGGCTGTTTTTCTCACGAATCCCTGCCGACCTTCTTGAAAAACTGAACCAGACCTACCCAAACGCTTCCGTAAGGCAGGTGGTGAGAGGGCAGGTTAAGCACATCAGGGATAGCAATCCCAAGGAGATAGAAGCGCTACGACAGGAGGCCAACGATCAACTTCCTACTATCGCCGAGCTAAAGAGGGTCAGTGCGGTTGATCCAGAGTTCCGGATGGAAAACAGCTTCTTTGGGCCCAAGCCAGTCATCACCGCCCGCATCATCAACCGCTCAACACTGCCATTGAGCGAAGCGAGCTGGAATGCGGCGCTGTACATCAATGGCGATGTACAGCCTGTAGCCACGTCGAAGGTGCGCAGCGATTTCCGTTCCATCGAAGGCCTCAAGCCCGAACACCATGTTACGGCTCGATTCACTGTCGGATTCGTCAAGGGCGATAAGGCCTGGACCACCTTGGCAATTCGTCAAGCTACATCCACACGCGTCGAGCTGGAGATGATCCCTGAGACAGCAATGGACTTTACGGACAAAGCCTATCTAAGTGCCGATCTTCAGAAGCGCATTGATTTCCTTGAGAACCAACTCAAGCAAGCGAGCGAGTTCGAAGATGTCTGATGCTACCAAGCCCCGCCGGCGGATCACCCTCCGGCGGGGCTTGGTAGCGGTACCGACGTTCACCCCCGCCAAAGAGGACCATTACACAATGCGCCCGTCCATCCTCGCCTTGGACTTAGAAGGAACGCTGATTTCCAACGCTGTAAGCCAGATCCCGCGCCCGGGCCTCTACGAATTTCTGGAGTCGGCAAAGTCGCTCTTTGAGGGTCTAGTCATCTTCACCACAGTTCCGGAGCCTAGATTTCGCGAGATTGCCGACCTATTGGCTTGCGAAGGAGCGGCCCCGGGTTGGTTTGCCCGCTTGCCATACATAGACTGGACTGGGCCGACGAAGGATCTTGCCAACGTTTCCCAGCCCATCGGCTCTGCATGGCTACTAGATGATTACGCCCCCTATGTACAACCGGGACAGGAACATTGCTGGGTCCCGGTTCAACTGTTTTGTTCTCCTTACCCCGAGGACGACGCGGGACTGGACGATGCCATCGAGGCAATCCGTAAGCGACTGAACGAGTACTAGAGGGCCATCTCTTGGCCAGCGTCCAATGGGCCACAGGCTCGCCGGTCAACCAAGGTCCAGCGCTTCGTTGGAGAACCGTCGATATAGACCTGGGGGGGCGTTTACCGCGATAGAGTCCTGAGCCCCCTCAAACCATCTCATGGACCCGTGGCAGCTGGTCGGTCTACTCAGACTAGAAGCTAAAGCTGCCAACTGCCGCTAGGTTCCAGCCAGTACGCCATGCCCAGCGGCAGGAAAGTCTCCATTGCAACGTCCAGGATCAACGGCTGACGCCAACCCTGACCAGGCAAGAAGCAAAAATCCTTCCGGGCGAGGGTTCCAGCTTGCTCGCGTCCAGCTAACCAGATGCATCTGCGTTTTATCTCGCGATCAAGTGCTCGCCTCGCGGCATGCTCATCCAAACCGCTTTGTATGAACTCCGAGGCAGAATTTCGCATGCTCGCCCACAGCACGTAGCGCTTACGCCCCAAGCTGAGCGCATTCCATTCAGGCGATCCAATCGACTGAAGCCCGTCGCCTAGCTTCGGGTCCAACCGATGCTTCCGCAGAAGGTTTGCCAAGTACGCTCGAGCTTCGGTGGATGCCAGTGAAATTCCGAGATTCCGCCTCGCACTGGGCGTGCACTCAGCCGCCCACTGGGTGAGCGACCGGGTCAATGCCGACTCAAGGTTCAAGTCACTGCGAGACCACGGAGATTTGTAGGACCAAGCCAGGGGCTCATACAGAGATCTTGCGGCAAGCCGAGAACATTCGACTGGTTCGCGATGGAGGACGCGCAGCGTCGCAAGCGTGTCAAGTGCCTGCGAGGCCAACCCCTCAGCAGCTACCGGCGAACTAGCCGTTCTTGAGCGCTCTAGCGCGCACCACGCGCACGCAAGAAAGGGACCTATTGAACGAACGAAATTGTCCAGTTCTGGCCAGGGCGCGATGAGGGTCGGTTGGCTAACGACATAGGCCACACAGCCCTCAAATCGCGATACCAGTTGTCAGGATATCAACCTGCCCACAGACTGTCTATCTGACTTTCCGATATTGACCCTTAGGTGTTCTCTCCAGTTCAACGATATCTGAACATCCGATATCCTAGCCGTGCAGCGAATGAGCGGGGAGCGCCCCGGCGCACGACGCAGAACGTTACCGCATGTTGGGAGAGCCGAAATGATGCGCACCAGCGCTAGCCACCCGTTACTGATTGCAGAGTTGCCTGTTGGAGCCCATGGAGGCGGCATAGGGGTGACATTTGCGCCAGGCAAGTACCAGGAAGTCGCCATGACTGGAGCATGGGCGAGAGACCTAGATGTGGACGTCTCGGCTATTCAGGACTGGGGTGCCACTCACCTAGTCACCTTGCTTGAGCCTTGGGAGCTCAAGGACCTTCGAATCGAGAGCTTACCGGCGATAGTGGCGGGGAAGGGCATCTCTTGGCATGGACTGCCAATCACTGATGGAGCCGCACCAGACGACAGACTCCTCAAAGATTGGCTACAGCTAAGTGCTGAGCTCGTCGCTGACATGCTGAGCGGTCAAAGGATCGTGGTCCACTGCAAGGGGGGGTTGGGACGCGCGGGAACGGTCGCTGCCATGCTTTTGCTGCAGTCTGGCGAGGCCAAGCGGGCATCGGATGCCATCCACATGGTGCGGCATGCCAGGCCAGGCGCAATCGAAACGATTGCTCAAGAGGAGTTCCTAGAGTACTGGGCGCAGAGCCTTCACCCGGGCGGAGCTTGACCACTCAGGTGCGCAGTCAGGAACTCAAGGACGAGTTGCCTGTGGATCCAGAACTCGAGGGCTTCTTAGGTCTGGATCCAGAAATCGACGGCGTCTCCATAGTGGATCTTCGCGAGGGTTCAGGGCACATCAAAAATTCGCTGCCTCGAAAGCTAAGAACCTTGCTGTCGCACGAATCAGGGTCTTGTGCTGGGGCCGGACCAGCGCTATCGCTGACTAAGGCAGGGCAACCTCCAGGGACTGTACTGCGACGGCGCGATCAATAGACATCTGTCAGATGTATCGCCACCACTATCGATCTAATGAATGCTGACTCAGCCGATGCGTGCTGCCTTAGGAGTTACGATCTGACTGCACTCGTGGCCGAGGCGAAACGCCACGACGTACAGGACCGTGGCATCCATCGGCATACCTGAGCCCATCCGAATGACGACCTTACGCTGACCGTGCGACAGTGATACTCCCAGTTCCCGCAGGACCTCAATGCGCTGCTGCAGCCCGTCGTAGATGTCTAGCTTGTCGACTTCTGAATACAGGTCTTGGCAGTCGCGATACTAACGGTAGTAGTCGACCAGTGCAGCAAACTCGCTCGCCGCCTCGCGCGACAGCTCGAAAGCCGGTTCGGACAGATCCATGTCGCACGAAACGATCAGGCTGGCCAGCTCGCGCCCAGCAGCAAGCGGGGACACCGCCAGGGGGATGTAGTCGCGCTCAAACTGCGCTTGCGCCGCCTGCAGTTCCTCGTCTGTCGGCAGCGAGAAAGGCTTGTTGAGTGCATCGATGTCATTGAAATCGAAGGCGCGCGCCAGTGCGCGACGGGTGTCGAAACTGGCCGAGTCACCCTGCTCAACCCGCTGAACTGTTCGCACGTTCAGGCCCGAGATCTCGGCCAATTGTTCTTGCGACCAATGACGCAACTGGCGGAACTGGCGAATGCAGGCGCCAACCTCAGCAGCGGTAAGCAGGCGAGGCGGGGTCTTGGTGGTCATAGAAGATAACTCCGGAGGGGTAGGGAGCCCAGATTAGGAGGGTGCCGAACTTGGAAACATGACAGTCGCCCGACAGGCCCCCGACACAGATCAACTGCCAGGACTTGCCCCAACGAGAAATCCGGGGCAACTGCTTATGCGCCCGTGATGTTCTCCCCGTGCCCCCAGAGGGGGGCGAGGCCCAACTGCCTAGTCACTCACCACAGACCCCACCCTAGACGCGCAGGCGATCCGGGACAGCTCTATGGCGAGGGCTGATGGGGGGTCAATGGCTCCAACTCTGGCAAAACACCCCCAAATTGATGATGCAGTGCATTCATCCATGCCAGAACTGGTTCGCCTGGCCACAGGTGCGCCAGATTCAGAAGGGTTAGCATGGCAAGCGCATTGCTGTTCATGGCCACCCCCGCCAGAAGCGCGCCCGGGTAGCCATTTAACTGCCTTGCCAAGGGGTGAATCCCGGCATGGAGATAGGAGTTCAAGCCGACATAAAGGCATTGTCTGGCTCTGCCCAACAACTGTGATGCTCCTCGGGGCCCAGAGGACTCAAGCTTTACGAGCATGTCCTGAACGCCAGGGAGCCTCTTTGCCGCTTGCTGACTCTCCAGAGTCAGGGGCGCAAGAAGCTTCTCGATGTCGGTGTCGGTAGCTGCATAACATGCCCAGGTTGCACGCACGAGGGCCTCATACTGGGGCCGGACCAGCGAGATTGCTGACTGGGGCAGAGTAGCGATCAGGGACTGTACTGCCACGGCGTGATCAAGGGACATCTGGCAAAGTGCCGCCACCGCCGTCGATCTTCGGTCACGTCCATGCTCTATCTCCATCCAAGCGGCTCGAATTTCACCCAAGAGCTCTAAGGAGCCCTCCAGCACAGACGCCCGATCCTGGTCAGCCGATTGAGGCACAAGTCATCCTAGAATCGTGATCTGCAGGCAAGAGTAACGGCTCGTCCATCGGGCAAAGCCCTCAGTTGGCCGGCTGGGCTGCAGCATCTGTTAGCCGGTAATCTCTGCATTGCATCATCCGTGCATCAGCAATTTCTGCGTTGCGTCAGTCGCAAGTCAAATTTTTCTGCAATGGACCGTCTTGCACTGAAATTTTATTCCTCAAAAGCTGAAATCTCTGCAATGGCACCCTAAGAATGTCTGCGATGAACAGCGTTCTGGTCCGCGCGCGATTGCTTCCTATATTGCAACCATACGCTCAGCCAGCCAACCGCCGGGATCCATGATCGCGCGAGCGGACGATCCCGGTCGCAAATGGCTGGCTGCCGTCACTCTCGTGGCTTTGAGCGATCAAGGGGAGCAGTCTGGCCCACGTGTCGAACAGAAGCCTTGGATCTTGGTGGATCAGAAGCGAAACCCGCAGCGCATCTTCCATCGCCTTGAGGTAGCCGCGGCGTATCTCAAGTGCGTTCTCGCAAGCATTGGGGCGACCAAGAATTTGTGTGATCGCGGAGGCCATAGCAGTCTGGACAGGAGGGGAGGGGAAGGCGATAGTCTGCAAACGTCTAGACGATCCCGCAATGAGCATCCTCAACGTTCTCCTCACTCGTGACCACCTCGTCGTCGCAGCGGATACCCTGGCAGAGGATGCTCTCACAGGGGCGTATTCCGCGGGGGCAAAGCTGCTGCTGATCCCTCAGCACAACGTAGTGCTTGCTGCGCGCGGGTCTACGCAATTCTTCCTGGGGGGCTCGCAGAATTCGGAAAAAATCGTACGCTAAGGTTTTCCGGGCATCCGTAGGGGCCGAAACTTCCCGTCTTCCAGTCTGCGGCTCTGCCGCCAGACGTAATCGCCGGTGAGGTTGATGTGCTCCCAGCCCAGCGGCGACAGGAATTGCAGCAGCTCGCCGTCCACCGGCTTGCCGGCCTCGACCAACCCCTGGGTGGCGCGCTCCAGGTACACCGTGTTCCACAGCACGATAGCCGCCGTCACCAGGTTGAGGCCGCTGGCCCGGTAGCGCTGCTGCTCGAAGCTCCGATCCCTGATTTCCCCAAGGCGGTTGAAGAACACCGCCCTGGCCAGCGAGTTGCGCGCCTCACCTTTGTTCAGGCCGGCATGCACGCGGCGGCGCAGCTCAACACTTTGCAGCCAGTCTAGGATGAACAGCGTGCGTTCGATCCGGCCCAGCTCGCGCAGGGCCACGGCCAGGCCGTTCTGGCGCGGATAGCTGCCGAGCTTGCGCAGCATCAGCGAGGCAGTGACGGTGCCCTGTTTGATCGAGCTGGCCAGGCGCAGGATGTCGTCCCAATGGGCGCGGACGTGCTTGATGTTCAGGGTGCCGCCGATCAGCGGCCGCAGCGTCGGGTAGGTCTGCACGCCCTGCGGCACGTACAGCTTGGTTTCGCCGAGGTCGCGGATGCGCGGCGCGAAACGGAAGCCCAGCAGGTGCATCAGGGCGAAGACGTGATCGGTGAAGCCGGCCGTGTCGGTGTAGTGCTCCTCGATCCGCAGGTCGGACTCGTGGTACAGCAGGCCGTCGAGCACATAGGTGGAATCGCGCACGCCGACATTCACCACGCGGGTGCTGAACGGCGCGTACTGGTCGGAGATATGGGTGTAGAACAGCCGTCCCGGCTCACTGCCGTACTTCGGGTTGACGTGTCTGGTGCTCTCGCCCCGGCCGCCAGCCCGGAAACGCTGGCCATCGGAGGATGAGGTGGTGCCGTCGCCCCAGTGGGCGGCGAAGGCATGCTGGTACTGGTGGTTGACCAGCTCGGCCAGGGCCGCCGAATAGGTCTCGTCGCGGATGTGCCAGGCTTGCAGCCAGGACAGCTTGGCGTAGGTCAGACCGGGGCTCGACTCGGCCATCTTGGTCAGCCCGAGGTTGATCGCATCACCGAGGATCGCGGACAGCAGCAACGTCCGGTCTTTGGCCTCGGCCCCGTCCTTCAGGTGGGTGAAGTGGCGGCTGAAGCCCGTCCAGTCGTCCACGTCCATCAGCAGTTCGGTGATCTTGATGCGCGGCAGTAACTGACTGGTCTGGTCGATCAGCGCCTGCGCCCGATCCGGCACCGCCGCATCCAGCGGGGTGATCTTCAACCCGGACTCGGTGAGGATGGCATCGGGCAGCTCGTTGTCCTTGGCCAGGCGGGCGACAGTGGCCAACTGCTCGTCCAGCAGCTGCAAGCGCTCTTCCAGATACTGGTCGCTGTTCGGGTTGATCGCCAGCGGCAGGGCCTGTTCCCGCTTGAGCGCGGCGAACTTCTCGGCCGGCAGCAGGTAGTCGTCGAAGTCGCGGAACTGCCGCGAGCCCTTGACCCAGATGTCGCCGGAGCGCAGGGCGTTCTTCAGCTCGGACAGGGCGCAGATTTCGTAGAAGCGCCGGTCGAGGCCTTCCGGGGTGATCACCAGTGGCTTCCAGCGCGGCTTGATGAAGGCGGTGGGAGCATCGGCCGGCACCTTGCGCAGGTTGTCGGCGTTCATCTCGCGCAGCGTCTGCACGGCTGCCAGCACGCCCTGCGCGGCCGGGGCGGCGCGCAGCTCCAATACCTCCAGCAGAGCCGGCGTGTAGCGGCGCAGGGTGGCGAAGTTCTCGCCGACCAGGTGCAGGTGGTCGAAGCCCTCCGGCCGGGCCAGCAGCTCGGCTTCGCTGACGCTCTCGGTGAACTCGTCCCAGGGGATCACCGCCTCGATGGCGGCATAGGGGTCGCTGCCGGCTTCCTTGGCCTCCAGCAGCGCCTGGCCGATCTTGGAGTACAGGCGCACCTTGTCGTTGATCGCCTTGCCCTGCTTCTGGAACTGCTGCTGATGCTTGTGCTTCGCGCCGCTGAACAGCTTGACTAGGATGCGGTCGTGCAGATCCACCAGCTCATCAATCACGGTTGCAGTGCTCTCCAGCACCACGGCGGCCAGGGTCGCATAGCGCCGCTGCGGCTCGAACTTGCCGAGGTCTTTGGGCGTCATCTGCCCACCCTCGCGGGCCAGCTTGAGCAGGCGGTTCTGGTGGATGTGCCGGCCCAGGACTTCGGGCAAGTCCACCAGCTGAAATGTCTTCAGCCGCTCGATGTGCTCAAGCATGTGCCGAGAGTTGGGTTTCAGCGGTGCCTGGCGCAGCCAGGTCAACCAGGTGATGCTGCTGCCGGCCTTGAGCTTCAACAGCTCGTCCAGCTTGGCCCGATGCGAGTCCGTGAGCGGTTCAACCAGGGCGCGGTAGACCCGCCGATTGGCCCGTGCAATGGCCTCCGAGCAAGCCCGGTCGATCACGCTCAACGCCGGCAGGATGCGTCGCTTCTGCCGCAGGCTCTCCAGCGCCTGGCCGGCCAGCAGCAAGCCCTTGTCGGTCTGCTGGGCCAGTTCGGTCAGCTCGCGCACCAGGGCGCGGAAGTCGGACAGGCCGAACGGGGCCAGTTGAAGGTAGGTGCGCAGTTCCTGGGCGTGCTCGCGACGGGTCACATCGCGCTCGCCGTACTTCGTCCAACTCGCCGGATCGGTCTGGACTTGCTTGGCCACCCACAGGATGACCGGTTCGGGCAGCTCGCTGTCAGTGCCCAACGCATAGCCGGGGTAGCGCAGCAGGCAGAGTTGCACGGCGAAGCCGAGGCGGTTGGCGTCGCCGCGCCGCTGACGGATCAGCGACAGGTCGGAGTCGTTGAAGGTGTAGTAGCGGATCAGGTCATCCTGGCTTTCTGGCAACGCGAGCAGGGTGCCCCGCTCCGTGGCCGAGAGGATCAAGCGACGCGGCATGTGTCAGTCGTCCGTGCGGAGGTACTGGTAGAGGGTTTCCCGGCTGATGTTGAACTCGCGGGCAAGCTGCGCCTTGGGCTCGCCGGCCGTCGCTCGCTGCCGCAGGGTAGCAGCCTGCTCATCGGACAGGGCTTTCTTGCGGCCCCGGTACGCGCCACGCTGCTTGGCCAAGGTGATGCCCTCACGCTGCCGCTCGCGGATCAGGGCGCGCTCGAACTCAGCGAAGGCCCCCATCACCGACAGCATCAGGTTGGCCATCGGCGAGTCCTCGCCAGTGAACACCAGGCCCTCCTTCAGGAACTCGATGCGCACGCCGCGTTGAGTCAGCTTCTGTACCAAGCGACGCAGGTCATCGAGGTTGCGGGCCAGCCGGTCCATGCTGTGCACCACCACTGTATCGCCTTCGCGGACGAAGCTCAGCAGCGCTTCGAGCTGGGGGCGCTGGGTGTCCTTGCCCGATGCCTTGTCGGTGAACACCTTGCTCACCTGTGTCTGTTCCAGCTGGCGTTCCGGGTTCTGGTCGAAGCTGCTGACCCGGACGTAGCCGATGCGGTGCCCCTGCACGATGTCTCCTTGGTTGAAGGCGGCTTAAGTGCTCCTTCTGTTCCGTTGTGCCTCAAACCCCGTTTCTGTCAGGCTGAAATCTATGACCTTCGCAGGCATGTGTCAAAAAATGCGAAAGATGACTCTATTCTGACTAAGCGGCGCGGCCCTGCCTGACATCCAGTTAGGGTATGCCTCAATCTGACGGTAGCGAGTCGCAGGCGTTCGGATCGGCATCGGTTTCGTTCCCTGTCTTGGCACGCGCTTCGAAGCGTTGATAACACTCCAACCCGCAGAAGTGCTCGACGTATTCCGCGCCTTCCGGGGTGAAGGCGGCATCGAGCGGGATTTCCTTGCAGCACACGCAGCAACTGGTGGTGGTCGAGTCACTTGCATTCATGGTGGCACCCCTCCATTGACTGACGAAGACGGCGAATGCCGCCGCCGGCATTGGCTTCGCGAACAGGAAGCCTTGTCCTGTGTCGCAGTCCGCTTGTCGCAATAGATCAAGACTCGCCGATGTTTCCACGCCTTCAGCCACCACATCCATGCCCAGCCCGTGCGCAAGCTGAATCACGGTGTGCACGATGGTTTGGTCGCGGCGGTCGTTGGCGAGCCCGGCGACAAACGATTGGTCGATCTTGAGCGTGCTGATTGGGCAGCACTTCAGATGTTGCAGACAGGAATACCCCGTCCCGAAGTCATCGGCGGCGAAGCGCACACCGATCTGCCGCAAGGCGTCCAGGGCGGGGAAGATCGCCGGATCACCAAACGCGACCGATTCGGTCAGCTCGATTTCGAGATACTCGGCGGGCAACTCGGCATCAGCCAGCACGCCCTTTACCCACCCGTCGAAGTCCGGTCCCACTTGGCTCGCCGAAACATTGACGGCCAGCCGGAACGGTCGCCATGCCAGCATTCGCCAGTCACGCATCTGGCGGCAGGCTTCGCCCAGCACCCAAGCGCCGATTTCAGGCATCAGGCCGGACGATTCGACCACGGGCAGGAACTGGCCCGGTGGCAATAGTCCAAGCGTCGGATGACGCCAGCGCAACAGGGCTTCCGCGCCGACAATCCCACCACTGCGCAGATCGACGACGGGCTGGTAGTGCAGTTCAAGCTGCCCGCGCTCGACCGCTTGGGCCAGTTCCGGCGTCGTCCATCCATCCGGCCGGAAAGCGCTCATTCTCTTTCCCTGAATGCCCGCAACGCCCGCGACAGGGACAGAAGGAACAGGCCGGTCAAACCGAGCGCCGCGATGACCCAATGCTCGCCGAGGAAAGCACCGGCGGTTGTGCCGGCCAGCACGACAGCGAGGATGGGCAGGTGGCAGGGGCAAGTCAGCACAGCCAGTCCGCCCCACAGGTAGCCGGTGATCGGTTTGTGCGTCTCGGACGGCAAGCGCTCGGGGTTGTTCATGGCAGACTCTCCGCGTGCTGTGCCGGCTCGGTCGGCAGGGTGGCCAACTGCACTTCCAGATCGGCCAACGCTTCGCGCCGACGCTCGACGAACTGACGCAGCAGGGCAAGCTGCGCGGCCGCTTCGTCGCCGTCCGCCGCATCCAGCGCCCGGCACAGCCGCGCCAGCGCGTCGAGGCCGATGCCCGCCTCGAAGGCCGCCCGCACGAAGCACAGCCGTTGCAAGGCGGCGTCATCGAACAAGCCGTAGCCGCCTGGTGTGCACGCCACCGGGCGCAGCAATCCGCGCAGCAGGTAGTCGCGCACGATATGCACGCTCACCCCGGCATCAAGAGCCAGCCGGGACACCGTGTAGGCGTTCATTGAACACCTCCTTTTTCTCACCCGGCGCAGCAGGAAAGCTGCTTCACATCCTTGTTGAAGGTCTGCGCCGCGAGCTTCAACCCCTCGACCATCGTCAGGTAGGGGAACAACTGGTCGGCCAGTTCCTGCACCGTCATGCGGTTGCGAATGGCCAGAGCCGCCGTCTGGATCAGTTCACCCGCTTCCGGCGCGACCGCCTGTACGCCGATCAGCCGATGGCTGCCTTCCTCGATAACCAACTTGATGAAGCCGCGTGTGTCGAAGTTGGCGAGCGCACGCGGCACGTTGTCCAAGGTCAAGGTGCGGCTGTCGGTCTCGATCCCGTCGTGGTGGGCTTCCGCCTCGCTGTAGCCCACGGTCGCCACTTGCGGATCGGTGAACACCACGGCCGGCATTGCGGTCAGGTCGAGCGCCGCATCGCCGCCGGTCATGTTGATCGCGGCACGGGTGCCGGCCGCTGCCGCCACATAGACGAACTGCGGCTGGTCGGTGCAGTCGCCGGCCGCGTAGATGTTCGGGTTGCTCGTGCGCATGCCTTGGTCGATGACGATGGCACCTTGCGCATTGACAGTGACCCCCGCTGCGTCCAGCGCGAGGCTGCGCGTGTTCGGTGTCCGACCGGTGGCACCCAGCAGTTTGTCGGCGCGCAATTCACCGTGCGTGGTGGTCAGCACGAATTCACCGTCCATATGGGCGACCTGGCTGGCTTGCGTGTGCTCCAGCACCTCGATGCCCTCGGCACGGAAAGCGGCTGTCACCGCCTCGCCGATGGCCGGGTCTTCACGGAAGAACAAGGTATTGCGCGCCAGGACCGTGACCTTGCTGCCCAGCCGGGCAAAGGCTTGCGCCAGCTCCAGCGCCACCACCGACGAGCCGATTACGGCAAGGCGTTCGGGAATGGTGTCGCTCGCCAGGGCCTCGGTGGAAGTCCAGTAGGGTGACTCTTTCAAGCCCGGAATCGGCGGGACCGCCGGGCTGGCACCCGTGGCGACCAGGCAGCGGTCGAACATCACGACGCGCTCGCCACCCTCGTTCAAACGGACGGTAAGGCTCTGGTCGTCCTTGAAGCGCGCCTCACCGTGCACAACGGTGATGGCCGGATTACCGCCCAGGATGCCTTCGTACTTGGCGTGCCGCAGTTCGTCGACGCGGGCCTGCTGCTGGGCCAGCAGCTTACTGCGGTCAATCGTAGGCACAGTTGCCGCAATACCGCCATCGAACGGGCTTTCCCGGCGCAGATGGGCGATGTGGGCGGCGCGGATCATGATCTTGGACGGCACACAGCCGACATTGACGCAGGTGCCGCCGATGGTGCCGCGCTCGATCAGCGTGACCTGCGCGCCTTGCTCGACGGCCTTCAGCGCCGCCGCCATCGCGGCTCCACCGCTGCCAATGACCGCTACCTGCACCGGGGGCTCGTTGCCACTGTGCTTTTCGGCGGCGGCCATCCATCCCCGCACCTTGTCGAGCAGTCCGACGCGGTTGTCCGCCAGTGGCGCATCGGCTAGCGTTGCCTTGTAGCCCAGTCCGGCCACGGCGGCAGTCAGCGCGTCCGGCGATGTGCCCGGCACGATGGCGAGTTGCGCTGTGCCCTTCGGATAGGACACCAGCGCCGACTGCACGCCTGGCACTTTTTCCAGCGCTTCCTTGACGTGCGCCGCGCACGAGTCGCAAGTCATGCCGGTGATTTTTAGATGGGTCATGCAACAGATCCTTTATCGTTTGTGGCGCCAGACAATGACGTCCGTTGTGCTGCGGTGCCGTTTTCAGTGACTCACTGCTTGACGCTGGACGGATAGCCCGCGTCTGCGGTTGCCTTGGTCAGCTTCTGCACGCTGGTCTTGGCATCGTCGAAGGTGACGACCGCTTGGCGTGTCTCGAAAGTCACGTCAACTTTGCTGACGCCTTCGACCTTGGAAATCGCCTTCTTGACAGTGATCGGGCAGGCGGAGCAGGTCATGCCCGGTACGGACAGCGTGACGGTCTGGGTGGCGGCCCAGACGGGGGCAACAACGGCGGCGAGGGCGAGGGAGGCAAACAGTTTCTTCATGGTGAACTCCGATCAGTAGAAAAATGGCATGACGTAGGGAAATCCGAGCGCGACCAGAACCAGCGCGGCCACGATCCAGAAAATGAGCTTGTAAGTAGCTCGCACTTGGGGAATCGCGCAGACCTCACCCGGTTTGCAGGCCGCTGCCTGCCGGTAGATGCGCCGCCAGGCGAAGAACAACGCCACCAGCGCCACGCCGATAAAGATGGGGCGATAGGGTTCCAACACCGCCAAGTTGCCGATCCAAGCGCCGCTGAACCCCAAGGCGATCAGAACCAACGGCCCGAGGCAGCAAGCCGAGGCGAGGATGGCGGCAAGCCCTCCAGTGAAGAGCGCGCCGCGCCCGGTTTTTGGTTCAGACATGCGCTTGTCCTTTCGAATTGAAATTGGATAGCGTAACCTTACTTCCGTACTCATGTACGGAGTCAAGCGATATGGAAAACAATTTGGAGAACCTGACCATTGGCGTTTTCGCCAAGGCGGCCGGGGTCAATGTGGAGACCATCCGTTTCTATCAGCGCAAGGGCTTGTTGCTGGAGCCTGACAAGCCCTATGGCAGCATCCGCCGCTATGGCGAGGCGAATGTAACGCGGGTGCGCTTCGTGAAATCAGCCCAGCGGCTGGGCTTCAGCCTGGATGAGATCGCCGAGCTGCTGCGGCTGGAGGATGGCACCCATTGCGAGGAAGCCAGCAGTCTGGCCGAGCACAAGCTCAAGGACGTGCGCGAGAAAATGGCTGACCTGGCGCGCATGGAGGCCGTGCTGTCTGAGTTGGTGCGCGCCTGCCATGCGCGAAGGGGGAACGTTTCCTGCCCGCTGATCGCGTCACTACAGGGTGGAGCAAGCTTGGCAGGTTCGGCTATGCCTTAGCGTGCTTTATTTTCCGTTTTCTGAGACGACCCCTTAGAAAGCCTAGTCAAAGAGCTGTCACGAGAACACCGTTAGCTTAGCGTACGATTTTTTCCGAATTCTGCGGTTCCCCCTTCCTCCGCATCTACGAGCTTGCACTGCAGGCCAGCTTCCGCGCAGATTTCACAATAGAACAGCTATCTGCCGAGCTAGGGCTGGTGGTGGACCAACTCTGGCCGAACTTTGAGAAAGCGGTTAGCGAAGCGGGATTGCCGATCGAGCAACTCGGGACCGAGTTGGTGCTTGGTGGATGGTCGTTGAAGAACGGCCGGATGATGGCCACGGCGTATGCGAAGAGTGACAGCCGGCGCCCTTGCGTTGTCCAGCCGATCGGGGGGCAGATGGCGTCGCCGGGCGAACCGCTCCAGGCCGCGACCCCTAGCATGGCCCAGGTGGATCTGCTGGCCCATGCGCGTCTCCAGGTCAGCTACCTCAATGGGCAATTGGGCCGGAAAGTAGCAGGAGGTCGACTGCTAGTTGGGTTTCTGCAGAAGGGGCAAGCCCTGCTCAAGGATCTAGGAGAGATCTAGGTCGCGGGAGTCAAATACGCTAGGGGCTGAAATCGAAGTTCAGGTCTGGCCCTAAGGCAGAAGGCCAAAGCAGACCAAGGTCGTCCGTGGATTTGGGATGTTTATCGAGGGCAGGGTGGATGTCCGCTTCTGGCCGGAAGCGGACATTGGGCGGCGACCGGCCCGGTGATGGCATCCGCCTTCGACCCAAAGCGGGCATCGTTCTCGACACACCTGAGTTGATCCGTACTCCAAAGCCTGTTTCCGCTACCCCTTGTAGTGCTCGACGTAGAGCCCCAAAGCTGCCAACGACGCATACACGGCGGACCCAGCGTTGGTCGCGTACAAGGCAAAGGGAACCGGAGGATCGCAGGGAACTGTTGCGATGAACCACGGAGCTGAGCTCGTCAAGCTCGTCCTAGGTGATGTGAGGAATCCTAGCTCCCTACGCATACCTAGCGCCTCGCGGACGTACGCCTTGTTCCAGCCGCCAGTCTTGCACGAGACCCCAAGAAGTAACTCCGTAAATGCGGGATAGCGACGGGTCTTAATCGGACGATATACACCGACGTCAATCTCGTGACGGTCAGCCGCTTTGACCACCGTCGTGCCTTTCCAGCTATGGCTTAGTGTGGTGACCTGCACTGAAATCCTAATCTCGAGCTTCTCAGTAGACGTAGATCCACTGATGTAATCGTGATCCGGATGGTTTGCTTTGCATGGAGATCCTCCAAACGTCAGGACGCCTGCCATCTTGGGGGTACACGTGAGCTTGTAGCCCGCACTATCGATGATTCGCAGAAGCCTAAGCAGCACCCGAAGTTCGTAAGCCTTTCCTTGCGCGTAGGGAGACCCGCTCGCCTTAGCACGCGAAATGGCTGCTTTCACAGCGTTGAGGATTGCTAACTTACTGATCGTCACAGTCGCGGTCCTCGTGGCGCGTGTTCCTCGCGAGGGTCGTCCGGTGGCAGATATCGAGCGATATAGGCCTCAAGATCTGCCTGCTCGTGATCCGTCAAACGCTGGGGTGATACAGTTGGTAGATGTGACCGGATTGAGCGAACTCGGCGACCTTCTGGTGTCTCAACAGTGTAATGAACGTCCTCCAGTCCGGTGAGACCTTGGACCAGCTTCCCGATCTCACCCAAGGTTTGCGAGAGGGCGTCTTGGGTCGTCACAGGTCTAAAATCGAGAACCGCCGCAAGTGCGGCTGCAGCTTGTGCATTCGTGTCGTCCTCGTAATCAGACATCGCCTGAACAATCGCGGAGCGAAGCGATCTAACAATTTGTGGATCAAGCTCAGACGCAAGGGCTAGCGCCTTCCCTATCTCCCTAATTACCTCTTCACCACCTTGATCTTCTGCCATTCACAACTCCACAGCTGTAGACATTAACGGGCCGCGCGGGATGAACCGCCCGGATTCTCTAAATTCAATTGCCGAAGGTTGCCGTTGGCAATGTTCCTTAAGAGTAAGGCACAGTGCGGTTTGGTTCCATAAGCGGATCGCGCTGGCTGTATCCCGAAGTGTGCGATGACGCCGAAGCTGGATAGTGTCGCTGAATTGGACCATCAGGCACTTAGGTCTGAGCCCTGATACAGATTGATGATATGACTCCAAGTCGCGTACGGGCTGCGAAGAGCACCGGCTACTTTGGTCCGCTTCTGACCGAAAGCGGACATTCGTTTAACCAAGGGTGAAGGAAACTTTTAGGGCCAGGATGGACTTCAACTCTCTCGTTCGCTCGCTTCTATCCGATGCGAAGATGCGCCGTAACAAGCCTCTGCGAGACTAGTGCGCGAGCCAGGTCGCTGACATTGCTCCATGGCCTATGACGTGCCCCGCACCCGCTGGTCAAATGGAACCGCCCTCGGCACCATGGGCACGACCATCTAAGGAGTTCTTCATGCTCTACCAAGATAAGTACGTCGCCTTCATCGACATGCTCGGGTTCTCCGCACTTGTCCAAGAGTCGGCAGCCGACATGAGCAAGCTTGATGAAATAGCAGAGGCCATCGACAGACTAAAGAACACAGCGTGCTGCAACCCAGCAACAGGACTTTTGTTCACTTACTTCAGCGACTGCATCGTCATATCAAGCAGCCGCTCTCCTGCTGGCCTTGCCGACATCCTGAGCTGCATCAGAATGTTGGCCGAGAACCTGCTAGTGGTTGATATATTGATACGTGGAGGGCTCACAGTTGGAAGCATTCATCATGATTCTCAGATGATCTTCGGACCGGCGATGCTGGACGCCTATCGCATGGAATGTAAGGAAGCACGCAATCCCATGGTGCTCGTGAGCGAAGAGGTGCGATCGGATGCTCGCGCTGCGGGGTTAAGCAACCTGTTGACGTGGGATGACGAAGAGCCAGACCGCCACTATGTCCACTATCTGATCTCGTACAGCGCTTATGACTCTAATCCAAGGGCGGGCGTCGTGATTCTCGATAGCCAGGCCGCTCTCATCCGGCATTTCATCGCCAAGAGGCTGCTAGGCGCTCCGGGTAAGATCCTGGATAAAGCCGAGTGGATGGAACGATATTGGAACGAGAAGGTGGCGACAGGTGGAATTCTCGGACGTGTTGACAGGGTCGCAGACCTTGTTAGGCCCAATGCGCGACCATTTCGCAGCAGACTCGCCGTTCTAGCACCGCAACCGGGCGCCACTAGTGTGGACTAGCGAATCAGGCAAGCAGCTGCCGATTCCTTGCAAAGATTCAATTCAATTGGCCATACGGAAGCACGTGCAATCCCTGATGGCAGTCGGGACCACCATCTCCCCATTGCCAGCCGCGTCTGAACCAGCGCCCGGAACGCTTCAGCGGAAGGGGCTGGTCCCTTCCGCTGGTGCCTGCCCTGGTTGCACCGGCTATGCGCGGCCACCACGTTCCCGGACACGTCTCTGCCCCCGTCCTGTTGGGCCACCAGGTGCTCGGCGGTGCATTGAAAGGCTCGGGCCTTACTGGCCTTCAGCCCGAGCTCTGAGGGTGCAGTGAGCCACATCGGCAGGCCGCAATAGAAGCAACGGCCCGATTGGGCGTAGAAGGCAGAAGTGCGAAGGGATCTGCGGCGTTTGGCGGTCATGGATGGCTCCGGAATCGAAGGATTCCCGTGCCCCCATTGGGTGGACCTCGGGCACCCGGAGCCTATTGGCTATGCGGGCACAACACCGGCGCTTTATAGCGACTGGCTAAGGCGTTATAGCTCAGCGCTTGAGCCGCTACAAGGCCCAGATGCCGACCAGAACGGGAGGGAGTCACCGACGCCCAGTTAAGGTCAAAGCTTGGTCAGGGGGCGAGCGACGCGCTTGAGCAGGTGGAGCGGGGCGTGGCGCGTCACCCAGGGAAGTCGCGGTGTTGTAGTCCTGCTCAACCCGCTGAACTGTTCGCACGTTCAGGCCCGAGATCTCGTCTAATTGTTCTTGCGACCAATGTCGCGACTGGCGGAACTGGGAAGTGCAGGCGACAAGCTCTGACCGATCAGGTGCGCAGTTGGGAACTCAAGGGCGAGCTGGATGTGGAGCCAGAAATCGAGGGCGTCTTAGGTGCGGATCCAGGAATCAAGGGCATCTTTGGGGGAGATCTGGAAATCGCGGGCGTCCTTGTGGGGAAATACGGGCGGACAGCTGTGGGATCTGGGGCGTTTCCGTTGTGGCAGTCAACGAACGCCGCCACAGCCCGATACATCATTTCGCATAATGTATATTATGTTCTAGCCAGACTGGCCCGGGCGACCGCCGCCCGGGCCCAACCCGCGCTGCAGGCTCCCCCTTCAAATGGCCGCCCCAACACCGGCGGAACCGCGCCCCACAGGCCGAGCCTTTCTCACCCCGTATCCAAACGCCCTCGTGTAGGCTCGGCGCACCACTTAAGGACGGGTTTGGCGATGCGCCTGGCTGATTTTATCGAACGGAATGCGCGGGAAATCCTCGACGACGCGGTGGCATTCGCCGAAACGCAGGCACCCGATACCGTCGAGTTCAGCGCAAAGCAACTTCGGAATCATCTTCCCCAGATTCTTCAGGCGGTCATAGACGATCTCAGATCGCCGCAGACAGACTCCCAGCAGCTCGCAAAGTCCCACGGGCTTGCACCGTTGAAACCCGGCCCCGAGTCCGCCGCGTCCTATCATGGCCGAACCCGCGCCATCGCCGGCTTTGGCCTCAACCAGATGGTGGCTGAGTATCGAGCGCTTCGGGCTTCGGTACTTCGGCGATGGGCATCCGACCAGCGGCTGGTCACTTCATCGATCGATGACATCCTTCGTTTCAATGAGGCCATCGACCAGGCGGTGGCCGAATCCCTTGCTCAGTTCTCTGCCGTGGTCGAATCCTGGCGGCAGATCTTCCTCGCGGCGCTCGGGCATGATCTCCGAGGCCCCTTGGCAGCGATCATCTTCTCGGCAGACACCCTGGCCAGTGGGCTGCAGGACCCAGCTTTGGCCAAGCAGGCCGAGCGGATCATCAACGGCAGCATGCGCATGAAAAAGCTGCTGGACGACCTGCTGGCTTACAGCCGCAGAAAGCTGGGCGATGGGATGGCCATTCATCCGGTGGACTGCGATCTTGCCCAATCGCTTGGCGAGGAAGTCGAATTGCTTCGCGCTGCCCTGCCCCACGTCCCTATCACGTATGAGGTTGAAGGCGATGCCCGCGGTTGCTTCGATGCCTCTTCGTTGCGCGAGGCGGTTCACAACCTCACGACCAACGCCGCAAAGTACGGCGAACACGGCACCGATGTGCGGATCAGCGTTGAGGGCCTCGCCGACCAGATCCTGATCACGGTGAGCAACACGGGGGCCGAACTGTCGGACGAAGCGTTCAACAGCCTGTTCGATCCCTTGCGCCGAGGCTCGCACAACGCGTCACAGGGAGAACACGCGAGCCTTGGCCTCGGCCTGTTCCTGGTGCGGGAAATCTGCCACGCGCACCGCGGCACTGTTCGTGGACGATGGCGTGATGGCCGCACCTCATTCGTCATCACACTCCCGAAGAATGCTGATTGATGCGGCCGACCTGGCGACGGCACTACAGGAACCTGTGCATTACGAAGAAATCGACCAACCCGCGCCTGCCATGCCGGAAGGCCTCTGGCAGCGTTCCAACCACCGCAAACCCCAGCTTCCGGTACAGCGCCACCGCCGGGCCGTTGGTGCTGACCACGTAATTGAACTGCATGGCCAGGAACCCTTCCGCCCTCGCCCGCTCCAGGCTGTGTTCCACCAGGGCTCGGCCCACGCCCCGCCCCTGTGTCGCGGCGTCGACCACATACGTGGCGCTGGCCACATGCGTCCCAAGGTCAGGGAAATTCGGGCCCATCTTGTACATGCCCACAACCCGGCCCTCCAGCACAGCTACATGAGGTGCCTGGGCCTGGAACCAATGCGCGCGAAACGTCTCGACGGCGAAAGAGCCAGCAAAGGGCAGCGCATTCTGCGTCGCAATGGCTTGCTTGAACATGCCCCACATCACGTCGAAATCGCCTGCACGGGCGGGCCGGATATCCATGCGACTCCTGCAGATCTGTGGTGGTGACCAGGCCGGACACTACCAGAATCCAACGCCTGCTCCGTAGCTGCTTCACGCGCCACCGCCATCGGCTCGGCAATAGTTGCAGATATTCCGGCCTTCAGAGCAGTAGATGCCCCCTGTTTCCGCGCACATCCCGCACCGGCTTCGACGGTGGCGTGTTCCTGCCTGCGTCCTGCTGGGCATCTACCTGCTGTACCTGCTGGCCGGCAACATCTTCCTCAACACACCGCTGTTCGACCAGGTCACCAACCGCAAGCCGCACAAGTTCGTGATGACCACTGGGCCGGCCATTACCGTGCTGCCAGGCCATGTCATCGCCTGGAACGTGCACATGCGCGGCCATGTGAACCACACGGTCTACGTGCTGCACGCCGACCGCGCCAGCGCTCGTCTGGCGGTACTGCCCCTGTTCCAGCGCGAGGTGCGGGTGCCCCGGCTGCAGGCCACAGGGGTTTCGGCCGAGATCAGCCGCGTGGAAGAGGCCATCCCGCCACCGCCGCGCAGCGACCGCGGCTGGACCCTGCGCTTCGATGCCATCCACAGCGACAGTATCCGCAGCGCACGTTTCGGCAAGCTGCTGATCATCGGCCAGGGCCAGGGCACGGTGGGCTTCCTCAAGCAGCTGCGCGGCGGGCCGTCGGAACTGTTCGAATCCGAGGTTGCATTCAGCGATGCGGACACCAGTTTTGACGGCGTGCAGCTGTTGGGCGACATGGATCTCACCGCGCGCTTCAGCTATCCGCGCCATTATCGGGACCAGGCGCCCGGCCTGGCCAAGTTGAAGCTGCTGCATGCCCAGCTCGAGGTCGATGCCCGCAGCCAGGGCCTGCGCATGGACACCAATGCCACAACGCCGAAGATCTCCAGCGCACCAGTGCCCGGACGGCTGCAGGCCGCACTCCGCCTGATCGATGGCCAACTGCAGCCCGGAGACCACGCGCTGTGGCAGGTGCCGCTCTACCTGGGCGACGGCGCCCCCGATCGCGGCATGCTGGCGCTGCAACTCAATGTGGCCAGGGACCTGCGCCTGCAGGCCCGCTTGCCGCCAAAGTCCGGTTCAGGCACCGAGGTGGATGCCGATCTGCATATCAGTGGCCGGGACATTCCCTTCCAACAGCCCGCACAGCTGCTGGAACGCAGCTCTGGCACAGTGCGCGGCGAATGGACGTTCACCTCGCTCAACTGGATCCCTGCCCTGTTCCTGCGCAAGCCGTGGCTGCAGCTGGATGGCGGCGGCACGCTGAAGGCGGACCTGCGCCTTCGCAACGGCGAGCTGACCGAAGGCAGCACCGTGGACATTCCTGCGGCCGAAGCCGTGGCCGAGGTGGCGGGTGTGCGCTTGGCAGGCACGGCCAGTGCCCACGGCGAACTGAAGGCCGGCACGCCCAGCCAGGCGCGGCTGGCCGTCCGGTTGCCCCGCTTCACCGCGCGGCCAAGCGATGCCAAGGACGTACGCCTGTTCGACGGCCGGGATCTGGCCCTGGACCTGACCGGCGATGGCCGCCTGCAGGAACTGCGCAAAGGCGTCCGCGCGCAGCTGCGCTTCAGTGAAGCCACCATCCCTGATCTGACCGCCTACAACCGCTACCTGGGTTCGCCCCAGGTGCGACTGCTCCGTGGCACCGGCACCGTGAGTGGTGATGCGACCCTCGATACCGACGGGCGCGTTGGCCATGGCACGGCCCGGCTGTTGGGGCGCAACGCCAGTGCAAAGGTGGCAGGGCTGGACATGGGCGGCGATATCGACGTGAACGCAACACTGCGCCGGGGAGACTTCAACCAGCGTCATTTCGATCTGTCCGGCACCAAGGTCGAGCTGCGCAACGTGCAGGTGGCGGGCACGCAGGGCTCGACGGCATGGAAAGGCCGCGTGGACTTCAGGCGTGGGCGCATCGATGCGCAGTCGCCGTTCCAGGTGGATGCCACCACGGACCTCGATCTCAGCGATGCGCGACCGTTGCTGGCGCTGTTCGCAGAGCGCACCGACTACCCGCGCTGGACCTTGTCCCTGCTGGATTCCGGACAGGTACAGGCGCAGGCGACGCTGCGCTGGCGCCCTGGCCATCTGGTCATCGATGGCCTGCGGGCCGAGAACGACCGCCTGTCGGTACGCGCGCGGCTGGATCTGCTGGAACAGCGCAAGCGTGGTGATCTCTATCTACGGTGGGGGCTGCTGGGTGCGGGCATCGAGCTGGACGGCGACCAGCGCCAATGGCATCTGGCCAGGGCACGCGAGTGGTTTGACCAGCAGCCTTCGCTGCTGCCAGCGGGCCAGGGCACGGGTGCTGCAGGCTCGTCGCCCTGAAGGCAACCGTCTGCATCCATTGGCGGCCCCGGTGCGTATACACCGACGCCCCAATTGACGAGTTGCACGCAATGAACAAGCGCACACAGGCCTATGGCCTTCTGGGATGGGTGGCGATCACCTTCGCCGCCGCCGCACTGGGCGCGTGGGCCTCGACGTCCGCCGCCAGCTTCTATGCCACCCTCGTCCTGCCTGCATGGGCGCCGCCTGCCGGTGTGTTTGGCCCGGCATGGACCCTGCTGTACGCCATGATGGCGATTGCGGCGTGGCTGGTCTGGCGGGAGCGCGGCTGGCGCGGCGCGCGGCCTGCGCTGTGGCTCTATCTGGTGCAGCTGGCCATCAATGCACTGTGGAGCTGGCTGTTCTTCGGCTGGAAGCTGGGCGCCCTGGCCTTCGTCGACATCCTGGTGCTGGTGGCGCTGGTGTGCGCGACGATGCTCGCGTTCGTGCGCGTCCGCACGATGGCAGCCGTACTGCTGCTGCCCTATCTGGCCTGGATTTGCTTCGCCTCGGCGCTCAACTTCGCAATCTGGCGTGCCAACCCCGGGCTGCTGTGACAGCGCGCCGCATCACTTACGCCTGGGCCACGACCTGGGGGCGCCAGTTCCTCAGCAGCGCCGGCTTGAACGCCTGCTGCCCGCAGCCGGTGGGGCAACGCACCACGCGCGCCGACGAATGGCTGACCAGGCCTTGTCCTTCTTCGGCCTTGAACACCGTCTCGCAGGACAGGCAGCGGGCCACCAGCGAATACAGGTGCAGCAACCGGCCACTGGCGGGGTCCTGCAGTGCATCCACATCCAGCAGTTCGAACTGGCAGCTGTCAGCCAGCATGCGGTACGGCGTAGAAGGCAGGGTCTGCAGGTTCACGGGCGTGGTATCCGACGGAAGTCGAGCCACCCTAGGGCAGCCGCTGTCGAGCTGGCGTGCAGCGCAGATGCACTGGCCGCGAAGCCGGCAGAGACGCCTGCCGCATGCGCATCGCTGCTTGTATGAAGAATTCAGTTTCAGAGGGAGGACACGCCACATGCACAGGGAGGTAGGCGGATACGCTCTTTTGCTTCACCATCCATGGTTACCGGATACACCGCTGGGTCGTTCCTGCCCTTCACGAATCATGAGTCCCGCCCTTGATGCCTTCTGCTGAGCCCACGCACGACGCTGCCCTGTCGCGTTGCGCGCGCGAACCGATCCATACCCCCGGCGCGATCCAGCCGTACGGTGTGCTTCTGGTGGTGGAACCGCACTCGCTGCAGGTGCGTGAGCGCGCCATCAGCCACCCCGCCCTGCTGCAGCAGTTCGGCGAGCCGTTGACGCAACACGTCGCCGAGGTGATGGGTGGCGTGCTGGCGCCGTTCCAGGCGGTGTTGCAGCAGGCCACGGTTGGCAGCAGCGCACACGTAGGCGCGGTGCATCTGGATGGCCATGGCCGCCACCAGCTGCTCGTGCACCGGTCTGCAACCGACCTTCTGGTTGAACTGGAGGCGCCGGTTCCGGGCCAGCCCGGTTCGCTGGAAGAGCTGTACCCGGCGATCCGCGAGCTGATGTCCGGCATCGAGACCGCCACGACGGTGGAAGACCTGTGCAGGCTGGCCGCCGCGCATGTGCGACGCCTCACCGGCTTCGACCGCACCCTGGTCTACCAGTTCGATGCAGGCTGGAATGGCACGGTGGTGGCCGAGGACGGCAACGGCCTGCTGCCCTCCTATCTGGACCTGCGCTTCCCCGAATCGGACATCCCCGCCCAGGCGCGTGAGCTGTACCGCCGCAACCGGGTGCGCCTGATTGCGGACAGCGATTACACCCCTGCACCGTTGCTGCGCGCGGAAGCGCATCGCGACGCGCCGCCCACCGACCTGAGCCTGGCCGTGCTGCGCAGCGTCTCGCCCGTGCACCTGCAGTACATGCGCAACATGGGCACCGGGGCATCAATGTCGGTGTCGCTGGTGCACGAAGGGCAGCTGTGGGGCCTGGTGTCCTGCCACGCGGTGCAGCCGCGCCGCCTGCCGTACCACGTGCGTACGGCCTGTGAGTTCATGGGCCAGATCCTGTCGCTGCAGATCGCGCTGAAGGAGCGCGCGCGCGCGATCGAGGAACGCGTGGCCCGTCGCTCGGTGCTGGTCAAGCTGCTGGCACGCATGGCCGGGGACGAAGAGTTCATGGCGGCGCTGCGCCACGATGAGGCCAGCCTGCTGTCCCTGACCGGCGCGGCCGGCGCGGCCATCGTGCACAAGGGGGACTGCATGCGCGTGGGGCAGTGCCCGCCCCCCAGCGAGGTGCTGGCCCTGGCCGACTGGCTGGCCAACCAGCACGCCGGGCAGGAAATGTACTGCACCGATCATCTGGCCGCCGACTGGTCGCCTGCCGCGTGCCTGACCGACGTGGCCAGTGGCCTGCTGGCGGTGTCGATCTCGCAGCTCCATCACAGCTACCTGATGTGGTTCCGGCCGGAGGTCGTGCGCACCGTGCGCTGGGGGGGCGACCCGCGCAAGACCGAGGCACCCGGCGTGGCCCTGTCGCCGCGCAACTCGTTCGAGGCGTGGAAGGAGACCGTGCAGCAGCGCAGCCTGCCGTGGAGTGATGCCGACTGCGATGCCGCGCACGAAATGCGCACCGCCATTGTCGACATCGTGCTGCGCAAGGCCGAGGAAATGGCGGAGCTGAACGAACAGCTGGTGCGCAGCAACAAGGAACTGGAAGCGTTCTCCTATTCGGTCAGCCACGACCTGCGCGCTCCCTTCCGCCACATCGTCGGCTACTCGGAGCTGCTGGGCAGCTCTGCGGGCGAGCGCCTCAACGACACCGAACGCCGCTTCCTCGACACCATCGTGGAATCGGCGAAATCGGCCGGCACGTTGGTGGATGACCTGCTCAGCTTCTCGCAGATGGGCCGCTCGACGGTGGGCCGGGTGCGGCTGGACATGGCTGCACTGGCCGAGGACGTGCGCAGGACGTTGGCCCTGGACTATGCCGGCCGCGAGGTGCAATGGACGCTCGCGCCGCTGCCGGAAGTCGAGGCCGATCCGACCATGCTGCGCCTGGTCTGGCAGAACCTGCTGGGCAACGCGATCAAGTTCACCCGCGAGCGCGAGCAGGCGGTTATCGAGGTCGGCCACGAACGCAACAACGACGAAGATCATTTCTTCGTACGCGACAACGGCTGCGGCTTCGACATGCGCTACGTGGACAAGCTGTTCGGCGTGTTCCAGCGCCTGCATCACGTCGAGGAATTCGAAGGCACCGGCATCGGCCTGGCCAATGTGCGCCGCATCATCGGCCGCCACGGCGGCCGCACCTGGGCCGAGGGCGAACCCGGCAAGGGCGCCACGATCCATTTCACCCTACCCCGTTCCACAGGAGATCACCCATGAGGGACCTGCGGCCGATCCTCCTGGTCGAGGACAGCCCCAAAGACGCCGAGCTGACGATGGCCGCGTTGTCACGCTGCCAGCTGCTGAACGACGTCGTCCACGTGCGCGATGGCGCCGAGGCGCTGGACTACCTGCGCTGCGAAGGCAAGTTCGCCGGCGCCATGCACGGTGGCCCGGTCGTGGTGCTGCTGGACCTGAAGCTGCCCAAGGTCAATGGCCTGGAAGTGCTCGAACAGGTCCGTGGCGACGCGCAGCTGAGCAGCACCCCGATCGTGATGCTGACCTCCTCGCGCGAGGAACAGGACCTGGTGCGGAGCTACGAACTGGGCGTCAATGCATTCGTGGTCAAGCCGGTCGATTTCAAGGAATTCTTCGATGCCATCCAGGGGCTGGGCATGTTCTGGGGCATCACCAACCAGCCACCGCCGCACCGGCCCAACGGTTCGGGGCAGCACCATGCGTGATGGATCGCGCCGCAGTGAGCGCCTGCGCATCCTCATGCTGGAGGACAGCGCGCTTGACGCGGAGCTGATCAGCGCACAGCTGCAGCGCGCAGGCCTCGACTTCGAGGCCGAGCGGCTGTGGACCCGCAATGCGTTCATCGAGGCGATCGACAATCGCCCCTTCGACATCATCCTGGCCGACCACGTACTGCCCGGATTCGATGGCGATGCCGCCCTTGCGCTGGCGCGCGAGCGCATCCCGCACACGCCATTCATCTTCGTCTCCGGCACCCTGACCGAAGAGCTGGCCGTGCAGGCCTTGACCCGCGGCGCACGCGACTATGTGGTGAAGCAGCGCCTGCAGCGCTTGCCGGATGCCATCCGTCGCGCGCGGCAGGAAGCCCACGAGCGCAACCAGCTGGTGCAGGCGCAGGCTGCGCTCAATGAGAGCCAGGCGCAGCTGCAGCAGGTGACCGACGCCGTTCCGGCGCTGATCGCCCGGCTCGACAAGGACCACCGCTACCGCTTCGCGAACAAGGCGTTCCTGGATTGGCATGGCGTGAGCCAGGCCGAATTGCTGGGACGCCTTGCCCGCGATGTCAGCGGCATCAGCGCCTTCGAACGTGCCCTCCCCAGCCTGGAACGCGTGCTGCAGGGCGAGCGCACCAGCTTCCAGGTCGAGCTCGTGCATCGCAGCGGCCAGTCACGATTCGTGCAGATGGACTGCGTGCCGGAGCATGCCGCCGACGGCAGCGTGGTCGGCTACATCTGCATGGGTAGCGACGTATCGGTGTTGAAGCAGGCCGAACTGGCCCTGCGTGAGGACAACCAGGCCCTGGAGCAGCAGGTGCAGGCGCGCACCGCCGAACTCCGGGCCAGCAAGCGGCGGCTGCAGGCGATCTTCGAATCCAGCTTCCAGCATCAGGTGTTGCTGGATCTGTCCGGGCGCGTGGTCGATGCCAATGACGCCTCATTGGCCGCCGTGCTGGCGGACAAGAAGGACATTGTCGGCCAGCGCTTCGGCGAATCCCTGTGGTTCGCCAACACCGACGGCGTCGGCGCGGTGGTTGACCAGGCCGTCGCCGCGGCGGCACAGGGTCGCAGCTCGCTGCATTCCCTCGAGCTGGAACTGCCCACCGGCCGGCGCAGCTTCGACGTCTCGCTGCGCCCGCTGCTGGACGCCGACGGCGTGGTCACCGCCGTGGTATCGGAGGCGGTGGAAACCACTGCGCGGCGGCAGGCCGAGCATGCGCTTCGCCAGTCGCAGAAGATCGAGGCGGTCGGCCAGCTCACCGGCGGCATCGCGCATGATTTCAACAACATCCTGACCGTGATCTCGGGCAACATCGAGCACGCCATGCTGCTCAGTGAACGGGCCGGCGAGCCCGGCGCGATGGCCAGCCGCGCCCTGGACAATGCCCTGAAGGGGGTTGGCCGTGCCGCCAGCCTCACCCAGCGCCTGCTCGCCTTTGCCCGGCGCCAGCCGCTGCGCAGCCAGGCAGCCAACCTCAATGAGTGCCTGCTGGACATGCAGGACATGCTGCAGCGGGCACTGGGCGAACTGGTGCAACTGGACATCCGCACCGCCGAGGACATCTGGTGCGTGGAGATCGACATCAGCCAGCTGGAAGCCTCGGTGCTGAACCTGGCGGTCAATGCGCGCGACGCGATGCCGCACGGCGGCCGCCTGGTGATCGAAGTCGACAACAGCCACCTCGACCACGACTACGCCGCATTGTTCCCGGATGCGTCCCCCGGCGAGTATGTGATGCTGCGGGTGCGCGACAACGGCCACGGCATGGACGCGGCCACCCTGGCGCGCGTGTTCGAGCCGTTCTTCACCACCAAGCAGGTCGGCCGCGGCACCGGGCTCGGCCTGTCGATGGTGCACGGCTTCGTGAAGCAGTCCGGTGGCCACGTGCTGATCGATTCGGTGGAAGGCGGCGGTACCAGCATCACCATGATGTTCCCGCGCTCGCCTCTGGCGCTGCCTTGCGAGGCTCGCGTCCCGCAGACGGGCCTGGCCGGCTACTCGCCACGCGAGGAAACCGTGCTGGTGGCCGAGGACAACGACGATGTCCGTGCGCATACAGTCGATGCGCTGCGCCTGCTGGGCTACCGCGTGCTGGAAGCGCACGACGGCCCCTCGGCGTTGCGGCTGCTGGAACGGCCGGACACCAAGGTCGACCTGCTGTTCTCGGACGTGGTGATGCCGGGCATGTCCGGCTGGGAGCTGGTGCGTGAGGTGCGTGAACGCTGGCCGGCAATCGCGGTCCTGTTCACGTCAGGCTATCCACGCGACCACGATGCGGTTGGCGCGCAGGGACGTGCAGCCGCCCTGCTGCCAAAGCCATTTACCCGCAGTGACCTTGCGCTGGCAGTGCGCACCGCGCTGGAGGCTGCGCCGCGCTGAGGTCAGGCGGACGCATCGCGCATGCCTGCCGCGATCCGGTTGATATCCGCGCACTCGATCGTGGCCGGCGGGTTTTCTCTTCCGGCCAGGGCGATCATGGCCATGCCCAGCGCCAGGTTGCTGGTCATCAGCGAGGGCGCGAGCGCACCGGCCAGTTTCATCAACGGTGCGCCGCCCCAGTACAGGGGCTTCAACAGGGCATGCCGGGTACCTGTCCCCGGCACCGGCCGGACCCCGCCCGGACGCAGCATCACCGCGCGCAGCGGCAGCGCCTGCAACGCCCGCTCGGTCTCGCCCTTCACCCGCAGCGGCATCAGCCGGCTTTGCGGGTCCGCGCCTGCGCCGGAGACATACAGGAAGGACCCCTGCGGATTCACCGCAGCCCAGGCGCGGGCCACTGCCAGTGTGGTGTCCAGGGTCACGCGCCGGTATTCGGCCTCGGCAGTGCCGACCGGAGGCGCACCGGCACAGTAGAAGCAGGCGTCGTACCCGGCCAGTTCATCACGCTGCGCGTCGATGTGCAGGAAATCCGGGACCACCCGTTCGCTGCCGGGCCCGCGCAGGCTGCCCGGGCGCCGCACCAGCGCGGTCAGGCCGGCAACCTGCGGCGAGCGCTGGCAGGCCAGGGCAACGCCCTGCCCCACCAGGCCTGCAGCGCCGGTCAGGAGAATCCGCAATGTCCGTGCCTGAGCCATGGCCAGGGCCGCACTAGAGTTTCACGAACCGCTGGATCTTGCGCGCCAGCCACCCGCTGAACACCAGCGGTGCATCCAGCGCCGACACACAGATGCACGGCACCCCCGGCGCGGTCACCGGCTGATGCTCCACGTCTTCATCCAGGTCCGCCACGTCGCCGGGGGCGAACAGCCCCAGCGCATCGTTGTAGGAACCGCGCAGGATCTGGGTCAGCTCGCTGCGGCCATGGCTGTGCATGGGCAGGCATTTGCCCGGGGCGATCCTCAGCATGATCAGCGAAGGCATCTGCTCGGCACGGATGCAGTGCACGCCGGGTGCCATCCAGCGCCAACGCAACCCACTGAGCGATGCCCCGAAGTAGGGGTGCAGCGAGGCAGGCAGATGGTCCGGGTCGGCCTCGGGCCGCTCCTTCGGCACGGGACGCGCGGCCTGGTCCATGGCAATCGGCATTTCCGCAGCCAGCTGCATCAGCATGGCCTCGCGCAGCTGTTCGCGGCGTGGATCAGGCGCGGGCGGCTGGGTCTGCTCGAGCAGCACCGAGCCGATCGCCTCGGCCTCGCGCAGGCGCTGGCGGCAGTGCGGGCACTGCTCCAGATGCGTACCCGCGACCACGCTCAGTGGCGCGGGCAGCGCGCCTGCGGCATAGCTCATCAACGTCGATTCGTGCAGGTGGTGGCGCGGGTTCACAGCGCACCTCCCACTTTGGCCTGCAGCTGCAGGAACGCGCGCCGCAGATGCGACTTGACCGTGCCCAAGGGCATGCCGATCGCCTCGGCGATCTCGCTGTGGCTCTTGGCCTCGAAATAGGACATGCGCACCAGGCGCGCCTGCACGGCGGGCAGTTCGTTGATGCGCTGGCGCAGCCGGGCCTGGTCGGCAAACTGTTCGGCGCTGCTGCGTTCGATCACATCCAGGGTTGCTGCGTCCTCGACGGCTGCCTGCACCTGCATCCAGCTGCGCTCGCGGCGGATGCGGTCAATGTGCAGGTTACGGGCGATGCGATACAGCCACGTGCTCAGCGCACCCTGCGCGGGATCGAAGTCGGCCGCGCGCAGCCATAGCCGCAGCAGGCTCTCCTGCGCCAGTTCCTCGGCCACCGCGTCAGGCACGCCCAGGCCCCGCAGGTATACGCACAGCCGCGGCATGAAGTAATCATAGATCCGCATGAAACAGTCGCGGTCACGAAGCCGTGCCACGCCGTCCATGTCACCGGCCCAGTTCGTCGGCTCGCTGCTCGGCTGCTGGGAACTGGACACGATGCGTGCGGTATCGAAGTTGAGGGGGTTGCTGGCGGCGTCAGGGTACATCGGCGTTCGCGGCGGGCGGGTGAAGGTCTGTCCTCTGTACGCGCAGGGGCCGTGATTGGATGCAGCCGCTGCAGACGCATCCAACCGCCCATCACCGCCGTATGACCTCAGCCCTCCTTTCCCGGATGAACGCGATGCGTACCGCCTGGCTGCTGCTGTGCCTGCCCCATGTCGCGCTGGCCGCGCCCTGGCTGCGAAGCGAGGGGGTAGCAACGTCGTCGCGCGGCGACCTGCTCTACCGCGAGGTGCACTGGCGACGCGATGCGGCCGAGGGTGCCGAGCGCTGGGTGCAGTACCAATGCGCGGACGGGCGGCCTTTCGCCCGCAAGCACCTGCCGGCCAGCGCGGACCCACAGGCGCGCGGCTATACCCTGGAGGACCGGCGCAGCGGCCAGAAGGCCGACGTCGAGGCCGCCAGCGGCAGGGTCTCGATCGCGTGGAAGGAGGATGCCGGCAGCCCACCGGTGCAGCGCGAGCTCGACCTGCCGACCGGCGCGGTCATCGACGCAGGGTTCGACGCGGCGGTGCGCCTGCATTGGCAGGCGCTCATGCGCGGCGAGCGTGTGACCCTGCCCTTCCTGGTTCCAGCGCGGCAGCGCTACTTCCCGGTACAGGTAAGGCGCACCGGCCCGCAGCGCTGGCAGGGGATCGATGCGCAGTCGATCGAGGTCAGCCTGGACACCTGGTACGGCGGCATCGCGCCACGCCTTGCGCTGGTATATGCCAGCGCTGACCAGCGCCTGCTGGAGTTCCGTGGCACCAGCAACCTGCGCGATCAACGCGGTGCCTATCCACAGGTGACGGTGCGCTTCATCGCCGCAGCGGCTGGTCGCCCCGCCAGCGAATGGCAGCAGGCCTGGGCGCAGCCGCTGACAGATCGCTGCACCGTTACGGCCAGGTGAAATCCAAATTTCCTGCCGCGCTCCGCATCCAGTGGGCCTTCTGCCGCGTAGAGGAAGACACGAAACCCGCCGAGATCCGCCATGGCCTCTGTAGCGCCCCTCCCCCGTCGACGCTGGCGCCTGCTGCGCACGCTGCAGCGCTGGTTCGATACCGGCAACGCCGCAGAGGCCACCGGCGAGCGGCCGGGGCGGATCGACTGGGTGCGCGCCGTGCCCTTCGCGCTGATGCACCTGGCCTGCATCGCAGTGATCTGGGTGGGCATCTCGTGGACAGCGGTGATCGTGGCTGCAGCACTCTATGCGGTGCGCATGTTCGCCATCACGGCGTTCTACCACCGCTACTTCTCGCATCGCACCTTCCAGGCATCGCGGCCGGTGCAGTTCGTGTTCGCGGTGATAGGCGCCTCCAGCGTACAGCGCGGGCCGCTGTGGTGGGCCGCCCACCATCGCCACCACCACCGTCACGCCGACCAGCCGCTGGACCCGCACTCCCCCCGTGAGGGCGGCTTCTGGCGCAGCCACATGGGCTGGTTCCTGACCCGCGAGGCCTTTGCCACCGACCTGTCGCGGGTGCCCGACCTGGCGCGCTACCCGGAGCTGCGCTGGCTGGACCGCTTCGATACGGCTGTGCCGGTACTGCTGGCCGCAGCGCTGTATGCACTGGGCGCCGGGTTGGAGCGCTGGGCGCCAGGCTTGCATACCTCCGGCTCGCAATTGCTGGTGTGGGGCTTCTTCATCTCCACGATCGTGCTGTTCCACGCCACGGTCACCATCAATTCGCTGGCCCATCGCTTCGGTCGCCGCCGCTTCGAGACCCGCGATGACAGCCGCAACAATCTCTGGCTGGCGCTGCTCACCTTCGGCGAAGGCTGGCACAACAACCACCACTTCTTCCCGGGCACCGTCCGCCAGGGCTTCCGCTGGTGGGAAGTGGACCTGACCTGGTATGGACTGCGCGCGATGGCGGCGCTTGGGCTGGTCAAAGGGCTCAAGCCGATTCCCGAGTGGGTGCTGGCCAAGGCGAGGTACTGACATGCGCATCGCGATCATCGGTTCGGGCATTGCCGGACTGGCCAGCGCCTGGTGGCTGGACGGCGAACACGACGTCACGCTGTTCGAGGCCAACGACTATCTGGGCGGCCATACCCACACCCACGACGTGCAGGTGGATGGCGTCCGCATGGCGGTGGACACCGGCTTCATCGTGTTCAATCCCCAGCACTACCCGCTGCTGACCGCACTGTTCGACGAGCTGGGCGTAGCCTCGCAGCCGACCACGATGAGCTTCTCGATGCACAGCGAGCGCAGCGGCGTGGAGTACAACGCCACCTCGCTGGATGGCCTGTTCTGCCAGCGCCGCAACCTGGTGTCGCCGCGGTTCTGGGGCATGCTGGCCGACCTGCGCCGGTTCTACCGCGATGCCCCCCTGTTGCTGGCAGAAGACGAGGGCCCAACGTTGGGGCAGTACCTGCGCAGCCAGCGCTACGGCGATGCCTTCATCGACGAGCACCTGCTGCCGATGGCCTCCGCGCTGTGGTCGTCCCCGACGGCCACGGTGATGGACTTCCCGGCGCGCTATCTGGCCCAGTTCATGGCCAACCACCAGATGCTGCAGATGACCGGGCGTGCACCCTGGCGGGTGGTGAGCGGTGGATCGGCCCGCTATGTCGACGCCCTGCGCGCCCGCTGGCGGGTGCATGAGCGGCTGGAGTGCCCGGTACAGTCGGTCGAGCGCATGCCGTGGGGCGCTCGCGTGCACAGCGCGGCCGGCGTGGAAGGCTTCGATGAGGTCATCCTGGCCTGCCACAGCGACCAGGCCCTGGCGCTGCTGCGTGACGCCGACCCCATCGAACGCGACGTGCTCGGCGCCATCCGCTACCAGGCCAACGAAGCGGTGCTGCACACCGACGCGTCATTGCTGCCGCGCAACCGCAAGGCGTGGGCGGCATGGAATGCCCATGTGCCCCGCGACCCTGCTGCGCCCTGCACGGTCAGCTACTGCATGAACCAGCTGCAGGGCCTGCCCGGCAGCACGCCCCTGGTGGTAACGCTCAACCGCAGCGAGGCAATCGACCCGGGCAAGGTGCTGCGCACCCTGCATTATGCGCACCCGGTGCACGACCATGCCGCAGTGCGCGCGCAACAGCGCTGGGCCGAGCTGCAGGGCCGCCGCCACACCTGGTTCGCAGGCGCCTATTGGGGCTGGGGCTTCCATGAGGACGGCATCCGCAGCGCCCGCCGCGTGGTCGATGCACTGCGCACCTGTGAACCGCACCACGTCATGGCGGCTCCCGGCGAGGTGGCCGCATGAGCGCCAGTGCGCTCTACTTCGGGCAGGTGGCGCACCGCAGGCACCTGCCACACCCGCATGCGTTCCGCTATCCGATCGCACAGCTGCTGCTCGACCTGGATGAACTCGACAGCGTGTTCGCCGGGCGCTGGCTGTGGTCGATCAATCGCCGCAATCTGGCCGAGTTCCGTCGCAGCGACTACTTCGGCGATCCCGCGCGGCCCTTGGCCGATGCAGTGCGCGACCACGCTGCATCAACCCTGGGCTACCGGCCCACCGGCCCGGTCCGCCTGCTCACCCATCTGCGCTTCGCCGGTCACGTGTTCAACCCGGTCAGCTTCTACTACTGCTACCGGGCCGATGGCAGCACGCTGGACTGCATCGTCGCCGAGATCACCAACACACCCTGGAAGGAACGGCACGCCTACGTGCTGCCGGTCGCAACGGCCACGCAGGAAGGCACCTCGCTGCGCTGGCGGTTCGACAAGTGCTTCCATGTCTCGCCCTTCATGCCGATGGATTGTCATTACGACTGGCGGTTCAACTGCCCTGATGAGGACCTGCGCGTGCACATGCAGGTCTGGCGCGACGGCGCGCGCCAGTTTGATGCCACCCAGGTCATGCAACGACACCCCCTGGATGGCCGCGGGCTGGCCCGCGTCCTGGCCTGCTATCCACTGATGACCACCCAGGTGGTGGCCGCCATCCACTGGCATGCGTTGCGGCTGTGGCTGAAACGCAATCCCGTACACGACCACCCTACCCTTGCCGAGAAACCGCGATGAATTCGATGATTCCTTCGGTCGCGCTGCCGCGCCCCGGCGCATTGGATGCCTTCCTGCGCCGCCGCCTGCTGGCCCAGCTCGCCCCGATGCGCGACGGCCGCCTGTGCGTGCGCGACGCGCTGGGCGAAGTCTGGTTGGGCGATGCCCGCGGTGAGCTGCATGTCACCGTCACCATCGAGGACCCGGCGTTCTATCGCAAGGTGGCGGCCCAGGGCAGCGTCGGCGCCGGCGAAAGCTACATCCATGGCGAATGGCGCTGTGACGACCTGGTCGCCCTGATACGGCTGCTGGTGCGCAACCGCGATCTGCTCGACAGCATGGAACACGGCCCGGCGCGCGTGGGAGGCTGGCTGCTGCGCGGCTGGAACCGCCTGCGCCGCAACAGCCGCGAAGGCAGCCGCCGCAACATCGCCGCGCACTACGACCTCGGCAACGACTTCTTCGCCCTGTTCCTGTCACCGGACCTGATGTACTCCTCGGCCCTGTTCGCCGAAGAGGGCGAGTCGCTGGAATCCGCCTCGCGGCGCAAGCTGGACCGCATCTGCCAGCAGCTGCAGCTCAAGCCGGGCGACCGCGTGGTGGAGATCGGTACCGGCTGGGGTGGTTTTGCGCTGCACGCGGCGCAGCACTACGGCTGCCACGTCACCACAACCACGATCTCCGCCGAGCAGCATGCACTGGCCAGCGAGCGCGTCCGCGTCGCCGGGCTGCAGGACAAGGTCACGCTGTTGATGCAGGACTACCGCGACCTGCAGGGCCAGTTCGACAAGCTGGTATCGATCGAGATGATCGAAGCCATCGGCGCCGAATACCTGGACACCTACATGGCAACGCTGCAGCGCCTGCTCAAGCCCGATGGTGTCGCCCTGCTGCAGGCCATCACCATCGAAGATCACCGCTACGAGCAGGCACGGCGCAGCGTCGACTACATCAAGCGCTATGTGTTTCCGGGCAGCTTCATTCCGTCGATCAACGCGATCATGGCGGCCAAGACCCGATCCAGTGACCTGCAGCTGGTCGCCCAGCAGGATTTCGGTCACTCCTACGCACTGACCCTGCGCGCCTGGCGCCAACGCTTCCTTGCCCAGCTGCCCGCTGTGCAGGCACAGGGCTTTGATACGCGCTTCTGCCGGATGTGGGAGTTCTACCTGGCCTATTGCGAGGGCGGCTTCCTGGAGCGTTCGATCGGCGTTTCGCATCTGCTGCTGGCGCGCCCCGGGCATCGTCCCGCTGGCGCATCGGGTCAAGGCGGCTGAGGTGCGCCGGTTCTGGGCCAATCTGCTGGGCAACCAGCTGGTCTGGCTGTGCGCCGTGGCCGGCGCCGGGCGCGGCTGGCAATGGCCGGCGCTGCTGGCAGCGTCGCTCTACATCGGCAGCCAGCTGCTGACCTCGTCGCAACCTCGGCTGGATCTTCGGCTGATGCTGTTGGCGCTGGCCTGCGCGTGGCTGGTCGACGCCAGTGCCGCCGCCAGCGGCACCGTACGCTACGCCGCGGCCCCGCTGGGCTGGACGCCACCCCTTTGGATCATGGCGTTGTGGGCCGCGTTTGCGATGACGCTGACCACTTCGATGCGCTCCCTGCTTCGCCACCCTGCCCTGCCAGCCGCGTTCGGCCTGCTGCTGGCCCCGCTGGCCTATCTCTCCGCAGCGCGCGGTTTCGATGCGGTTCGATTCACTACGCCGCTGTGGCAGGGCCTGCTGGTACTGGGGGTGGGCTGGAGCATCGCGCTTTCGCTGCTGTGCATGGCCGCTCGTCGCGGCTCCCGCACCATCCCGCCGCCCTTGGCCGGAGCGCCGTCATGATCAATCTGGTGTGGGTACTGCTGTATGCCGTGCTGGTGATGAGCTGGGGCTGGGCCTGGCAGCGGCGCCACCGCAACATCGGCGTGGTCGATGTGCTCTGGGCCAAGGGCGTGGGTGCTTCGGCCCTGTTGCTGGCGTGGCTCGGCGATGGTGCGGCGGCGCCACGCATTGCACTGGGCGTGCTCGGTGGCCTGTGGGGCAGCCGACTGGCACTGCACCTGTGGCATCGGGTCCGCCATGAACAGGAAGACGGTCGCTACCGTTATCTGCGCGAGTACTGGCAAGGGCATCAAGCCAAGATCTTCGGCTTCTTCATCGCCCAGGCACTGCTGGTCGTGCTGTTCGCCCTGCCCTTCGTCGCGGTGGCTGCCAATCCACAGACCAGCATGACGTTGTGGGTCGTGGCCGCCGCACTCGTCTGGCTGCTGAGCGTCGGCGGCGAGAGCCTGGCCGACCATCAGCTGGCCCGGTTCCGCGCGGATCCTGCAAACCAGGGTCGCACCTGCCGCGACGGGCTCTGGCGTTACTCCCGCCACCCGAACTACTTCTTCGAGTGGCTGCACTGGTTCAGCTATGTCCTGCTCGCGGTCGGCTCGCCGCTGTGGTGGCTGGCGTGGTCCGGCCCGCTGCTGATGTATGTGTTCCTGCGCTACCTGAGCGGCATTCCATTCACCGAAAAGCAGGCGCTGCGCAGCCGCGGCGACGATTACCGCGCCTACCAGCGCAGCACGCCGATGTTCTTCCCCTGGTTCCCTCGTCCTTCCAAGGAGCATTCCGCATGAGCGCGATTCCGTCACTGACCCCGGCCGACGACGCGGAAACCGGGCTGATCGCCTGGGCCGAACGCGGCCTGGTTCCCGATGCCGCGCTGCGCGCCGGCATCCGTCGCCTGTGCGCGCAACGCCTGCACGAGGAAATGCTGGGCGGTATCGAAGCACAGTCCGCACGCTTCGGCCGTCGCATCGCCGAGCTGGCCGACAGCCCGCTCGCGCTGCATACCGACGCGGCCAACCGCCAGCACTATGAGGTTCCGGCGGCCTTCTTCCAGGCCTGCCTGGGCAGGCGCCTGAAGTACAGCAGCTGCTACTACGCCACCGGGCGCGAAACGCTGGACCAGGCGGAGGACGCCATGCTGGAGCTGTACGGCCAGCGCGCCGGACTGGCCGATGGCCAGCAGATCCTCGAACTGGGCTGCGGCTGGGGTTCGCTGACCCTGTGGATGGCCGAGCGCTATCCCACCGCCGCGATCACCGCCGTGTCCAATTCGCACAGCCAGCGCCAGCACATCATGGCGCAGTGCCAGGCCCGGGGGCTGCACAACGTCGAGGTGATCACCCGCGACGTCAACCAGCTCGAGCTGCCAACCGCACGCTTCGACCGCTGCGTCTCGGTGGAAATGTTCGAGCATGTGCGCAACTACGAGCGCCTGCTGGCGCGCATCAGCCAGTGGCTGAAGCCCGACGGCGCGCTGTTCGTGCACATCTTCGCCCACCGCACGCTGATGTACCCGTTCGAGACCGAGGGCGGCGACAACTGGATGGGCCGCCATTTCTTCACTGGTGGCCTGATGCCGGCGGCCGACACGCTGCTGCATTTCCAGCGCGACCTGCGGCTTGACCAGCGCTGGTTGCTGGACGGCACCCACTACCAGCGCACGGCCGACCACTGGCTGGCCAACCAGGATGCAGCACGCGAGGCGGTGATGCCGGTGCTGGTCGCGACCTACGGCCAGGCCGCCGCGAAGATCTGGTGGCAGCGCTGGCGCATGTTCTGGATGGCATGCGCCGAGCTGTTCGGCTACGACGACGGCCAGCAGTGGCTGGTCGCCCACTATCTGTTCCGCCCCCGTTGAGGTGTGACATGCGCATGCGCTCGCTGCTTCCCCTGCTGGCATTGAGCCTGTTTGGTTCCGGCTGCAGCTCCACCGATACCCGTCCCCTGCCCCGCCCGCCCTCAGTGGACGTGCCACGCTTCATGGGCGACTGGTATGTGATCGCCCACATCCCCTCATGGCCGGAGCGCAAAGCTTTCGATGCGGTGGAGAGCTACGCATTGAAGCCCGACGGGCGCATCCAGACCACCTTCACCTATCGCAAGGGCAGCTTCGACGCCCCCCAGAAGTCGATGCACCCTGTGGGACGGGTCGAGAAGGACGGCAACGGCGCCCTCTGGGGCATGCAGTTCATCTGGCCGATCCAGGCCGAGTATGTGATTGCCTGGCTGCGCGATGACTACGGCCAGACCATCGTCGCGCGCAGCAAGCGCGACTACGTGTGGTACATGGCACGCACGCCACAGGTGTCCGAGAGCGACTACCAGCAGGCCGTGCAGCGCATCGCGGCCATGGGTTACGACACCGCAAAGCTGAGGCGCGTGCCGCAGTCGGTGCGCTGAGCCATCGGTCATCCACGCAGCGCCTGCTGACGGCAGGGCGTGTCGACATCTGCTTGCGCCGGATGTCGCATTCATCACCGCTGCCGCATTGTTCATCCGGCACGCGCGCAGCCGCTGCCGGACCCGTGCGTACAGCGACGCCGCCCCTGCCCTGCCTGCAGTAGCTGGCGCCGGGGCCGCGAACACTCAAGACTCGACCGCGGCGGCCGCTAATGGCCAATACAGGGCTGTGCGCGCCGGTCACAATGGCCGACGAAGGGTGCATTCCGGTCGTGGCCGATTTCACAATGGAAGGAACAGGCAGTTGAAGGAAGAACGACGCAACGCGTTGCAGGCCAGTCATCGCGCGATCCTCAGCTTCTGGCACAGGGTTGAGTTCTTCATACCCTACGATCTGCAGGGCCAGGTCCTTGAGTCGAAGGACGCGGACTGGAGCGTACGGCAGCTGTCCAGGGATCAGCTCGAGCGATTGGACCCGAAGGATCTGTGGTCCCCACCCCTGCCATTCGGTCGCAGGCTGAGCGGATTCGATGTCTACCTCGGCATATTCGACAAAGCCCAGCTGGCCGATATCACCCAGCGGGTACTGCCTGAGACGCCAAGCGGAGACGAGTCGCTGGAACAGGACGAACGGGCCGAACTGGAAGGCCTGACCTGCGCGGCCAGCCTGCGGGCAAGCGCCGAGGGCGTGCTGCAGCTGGGTGAAATCTCGGTATCGACCGTTCCGTGGGCACTGGGCACGATCTCCAGGCGTGGCTTGCAGGGCCTGGACTTCGACGCCTTCCAGGCAAGCCTTGAAGCACTCAAGCGCGACGTAGCAACGTTCCGCAGCGCCGCTGCCACCCCCGCCGGACAGGGTGAGGGCCCAACGCCCTGCAGCCCCGACGACCTGTTGCGCCTGCTCGACATCCTGTGCAACTGGTCGGGTCATGACCCTTCCGCGGGCGACGCGTCCGCTCCGCTGCTGGTCATCCGGGCGAAAAGCGTTGAAGACAAGCCGAAGCCGGAACGGGCAGCAAAAGCCACACCCCCAGGGCCGGACAACGAGCCAACGGCGGAAGTGGACGACGCCGAGGACGACGAGGCCCAGCCCGAAGAGGACGCGGAGATCAGCATCCTCAACAGTTTCTTCGTCGAGGATATCGCGCGGGCCATCGGCGCACTCGACCAGGGCAAGGCCAGTGCACCGCTACGCGCCTATCTGAGCCCATTGCCTGAAAGCCGACGCGAAGACCTTTACACCCCAGAAGGCCATGCGCTGATTGCCGACCGGCTGCGCCCGCGCCACATCAATCGGGGCCACTGGCCCGGCGATCCTGCACACACGATGAGCCTGATGCAGCAGTTCGCTGTGAACAGCATCTTCGAGCAGGTGCGCGATTCAGGCATCTTCTCGGTCAATGGCCCGCCCGGAACCGGGAAGACCACGCTGTTGCGTGAGGTCTTCGCTGAGAACATCGTGCGGCGTGCACGTGCATTGTCACAGTACGCAACGCCAGCCGCTGCGCTCGGCCCAGCCCGCGAAGTGAACTTCGAAGGTGAGAAGCCGTGCAGGGTCTCGCCACTGAAGGCCGACCTGACCGGCTTCGAGATGGTGGTCGCATCGTCGAACAATGCCGCCGTGGAGAATATTTCGCGTGACCTGCCGAAGAGCCGGTCACTGGGCAAGCCCGGAGGGTCGCGCTGGCGCAACAGCACAGGGGACGTGACCTTCGACTACCTGCGGCCACTGGCCCGCAACCTGCTCGAATGGAACGGCAGGGGCGCCTATGAACGACCGGCGGCAGACAGCGATGCCTGGGGGTTGATCAGCTGCGCGCTGGGCAGGAAGGCCAACCGCGAGGCACTTGTGCGGGCCATCAGCAGGAGCGCCCCAAAAGATGGCAAAACCCCGAAGGGCTACGACCGCGCCCGCCACCAGTCGCTCTGGGAGTGGCGGGACAACCCAGCAGCCATGAGCTTCCAGCAGGCCAGGCAGGCGTTCGGCAAGGCCGATGCGATCGTCAATGGCCTGGTCGAAAAGCTGGATCGGCTTGCCTCGCTCAGCCGTGAAATCAGCGGCAACGATGAGGAGAGCTTCTGCCGGCAAACGACTTCTCAGCTTCGCGATGCACAGCGCGCGCATGAGGAAGCTGCACAGCAGTGCCGTGCACTCGAGAGCCAGCGCAGCAGATCCGATGAACAGCTCGCCCTGCTCAAGGCGCAACGCATCCTGCTCAGGGAAGAGAAGCCTGGCTGGTGGGCCCGCATCTTCGACCGGCAGCGCGCGCACAGCCATGCGGCCGCAATGGTGCAGAACGCAGATCATCAGCACCGATGGACCCAGCGCGGGCTCGAACTCGGCACGCAATGTGATACGGCGCAACAGCACCTGGGCCAAACCGCGAGCACCTTGGCCGAGGCATCGGCCGCCGCGCAGGCACGGGCGCAGCAATGGGCTGGAATGACGCAACAGCTCGAACAACTGAAAGCCGAATTCGGCACCGCGTCCCATCCCGCCAACGCGGCCGAACTGGAAGGTCAGGACTGGCAGATCAAGGGAGTCTGGAACAGCGAGCAGCTCAACGAGCAGCGCGCCAATCTCTTCGTGGCGGCACTGCAGCTTCACCAGGCCTGGCTGCACGAAGTGGTGCAGAAGGGCGGCGGCTTCGCCCAGAACGTCATTGCACTGTGCCACCTGCTGAGTGGCAAGCGGCTGCAGGAGCCACGCGATGCGCTGGCCATCTGGCAGAGCCTGTTCATGATCGTGCCGGTTGTCTCCAGCACGTTCGCCTCGGTCGCACGCCAGTTCCGACATCTGGGGCCGGACTCGATCGGCTGGCTGTTCATCGATGAAGCTGGCCAGGCCGTGCCGCAGGCGGCAGTCGGTGCACTGCTGCGCTCCAGGCGCGCGGTCGTGGTGGGTGATCCGCTGCAGATCGAGCCGGTGTTCACCGTGCCGGTCAAACTGCTTCAGGCGCTGGGCCGAACCAGCGCACTGCCCGCAGGCGTGAACGTCTCGCCCGACAAGACCTCCGTACAGGTACTGGCCGACGAGGCCAACCCGCTCGGTGCCCGCATGGAGTCCGGCGGCTCGCCGCTCTGGATCGGCAGTCCGCTGCGCGTGCATCGTCGCTGCGTCGAACCGATGTTCTCCATTGCCAACACGATTGCCTACGAGGGGAAGATGATCTTCTCCAACCCCTGGGAACCCAGTGCGGCGCGGCCACCCGCCGACAGCCTGGACATCGGCAGCAGCGCCTGGGTACACGCCCCCGGCCGCACCAGCGACAAGCAGGTCGTGCCGTGCCAGATCGACCTGGTGCAGCAGGCGTTGGCCGCGCTCTACCACAGCACCGGAAGCCTTCCCCCGGTCTACATCATTTCGCCCTTCAAGCGCATCAAGGATGCCCTGCTCGAGCGACTGCGGAGCCAGGACGCCTGGCTTGGCCCGGATGCCCCACCCGGCACGCAGGCGCCACGCACCACCGAACTGCGCACGTGGTGCAGGGAGCGCGTCGGCACCGTGCACACCTTCCAGGGCAAGGAGGAAAGCATTGTCTGGATGGTCCTGGGCTGCGACACGGACACGGTGGGCGCGGCGCACTGGGCCTCCAGCAAGCCCAATCTGCTCAACGTCGCCGTCACCCGTGCCCAGCACCGCTGCTTCCTGATCGGAGACACCGCACTCTGGGGCGGCCTGCGCCACTTCTCAGACGCCCATGCCAAACAGTTGCCCCGCATCACCCCGGCGCAGTTCCTGGGTCGCATGTCGATCCCCCGCGTGCAGACTCGATAGCCCTGCCCTGACGGCGTCAACGACTCAGGTCAGGGGCGCAGGGTCACGCCAGCGTGACGCGTCACATTAATGGTTCCGGCAGCCACGACGGGACGCCTGCAGCACCCCATCCATTTACGTCACGAATGCGTAAGCCCCGGCCGATCAACTGCATCCATCGATCTTTAGGAATAGTCGTAAAAACGCAACGAATTCGATGTTCGACGCGACAGCGGCGCCAGAATGGCGGCCACGCCCATGGGCGCCGACCACCTCCCGCGCATGAATGGATTTCCTGCACCGCGTCGGCTTCGCCTGGCGCTCCTGGACGATCACGAAGTCGTCCGTCGCGGCACCGCCCTGCACCTGTCAGGCGATCTCCGCTTCGACATCGTCGCCAGCCACGGTTGCAGCAACGAACTGCTCTGCAGCCTGCAACGCACACCGGTAGATGTGGCCATCATCGATCTCACGCTTGCCCGTGACGACCTGGGTAGCCTCGAGCTGGTTGCGCTGCTGCGCCGGGAATTTCCGCGCACGCAATTGCTGGCCTTCGCCACGCTCTGCCCCACCACCAACCTCAACAGCCTGATCGATGCCGGACTCCACGGATTCGTCAGCAAGGCCGAACCGCTTGCTGCATTGTCCGACGCCATCGTACGTGTTTCCCAGGGCCTGACCCGGGTTCCACCGGACGTCAGGCTGGCCGGCGACCGCGGCGAGCTCAGCCGCAACGAGCGCGAAGTACTCGGGCTGCTGTTGGAAGGCTTGACGGTCTCCGAGATCGCATTGCGGCGGCACCGCAGCATCAAGACTGTCAGCACGCAGAAGGTGGCTGTGCTGCGCAAGCTGGGATTGCGCAGCGACGTGGAAATCTACGCACTGCGCGAACGACTGGAGACACCGTGAGGCGCCAGCCGCCGTTGCGCCGCCGCTTCCTGTCCACGGGGCTGCTGGCGCTCCTTCTCCTGCCGGCTGCCTCGGCCGAAGATATCCGCTCGCCACGCTGGCTGCCGGGCAGCACTGTACGGGTCGCCACGACTCCCTCCCTGCGCCCCCTGCCCGCGGCCCTGGCCGATCCGTCATCACCGCCAACGCTCGCCCATGGCTATGCCAACCTGGTGGCGCGGCACGCCCAATTCCGTTTCCTGGAACACCCCTACCCGACAACCGCCGCATCGATCCTCGCTGTATGCCATCACGAGGCTGACCTGGTCATGGTGTTTGGCGGCGCAAGGCACCAGGCGCTGCCCTGCCCCGGCCTTGCCGCGTCCACCCCGTTCCGTGGCGGCGCCACCCTGTTGGCCGGACGCGCCGGCGAGTGGCTGCCACGGGAGATGCGCGAACTCGACGGCCGGGTCATCGCCGTCGTTGAAGGCGGGCCCTACGCCAGCTGGCTGCACGCGCATCACCCGCAGGTCCGGCTGCGGCAGCTGCCAGACCGGCATGCAGCACTGGCGGCAGTCGAAGCCGGCCTGGCGGACGTGGCGATTGGCCTGGAGCCCACGCTGCGCCCCCTGGTTCGACGCCATTTCAATGGCAGCCTGCGCTTGCAGCCGTTCGATAGCGGCTTCTCCACCGACCTTTACCTGCTGGTTCGCCGGGAAGACCAGCAACTGCTTGGGCGCATCGAACAGGCATTGCGGGAGATCACTCTGGAAGAGCACGCAGGCCTGCTCCACTTGTGGGCAGGCCAGACCCTGCCTGCCGCGGCCGGGAATGCACTGGACTGGATGCAGGCGTCGCCCCCGCGCGGATGGTTGCTGCTGGCCCCACTGCTGATTGCCCTGCCGCTGCTGTGGCTCGCAATGCGCCACCTGCGGGCGCGCGGTGACCGAAGCAGCGCGCATGCCATCGGCGTGATCAGCCACGAGATGCGCAACTCGGCGCAGGCCGTGCTGACCTCGATCGAGCTGCTGGGGCAATCGACATTGCCCAAGGGCGAGCGTGACCTGCTCGCCGCTGCCAGCAGCGCCAGCCAATCCCTGCGCAGCCTGTTGAATCGCGCACTGGATTTTTCGCGCCTTGCGAGCGGCGCTTTCAAGCCGCATGCGCAACCCTGCGATGCAACCCAGCTGTGCCGGCAGGCTCTGGAGGCGATCCGGCCACAGGCCCAGCGGAAAGGCCTGCAGCTGCATCTCGATGCCCAGGGCGCATCCCCGTCGAACATCCTGGTGGACGCCGATGCGCTACGCCAGATTGCCAGCAATCTGTTGGCGAACGCAGTGAAGTTCAGCGATTCCGGCCGCATCGAGCTGCGCCTGCAACTGATGCCGGCGGCGCATCCGCGGGCGCTGCTGCTGGAGGTGATCGACAGCGGCATCGGCATCGCGCCGGCGCAGGTAGCCACCCTGTTCCAGCCTTTCCAGCAAGGCAGCAGCGGACAGCGGCGTGGCGGCAGTGGCCTGGGGCTTTCCATCGCGCGCGAGCTGGCCCGCGCAATGGGCGGCGACCTCACCGTGCACAGCGTGCTGGGCCGTGGCAGTCGCTTCATCCTGCGCCTGCCGGTGTGCCCGGCTGGCACCGGCGTGGATGCCCAGGACATGCCCGTGGGCGATACGCCACTGGCCGGACTGCACCTGCTGCTGGTCGAGGACCACGAGCTCAATCGCCACGTGATCGCCGAACAGCTGCGGCGCTGGGGCGCAGAAGTGTGCGCCGTGAAAGATGCGGCCAGTGCCCTGGCCGAACAGGCACGACAGCCCCGCTCCGTTGCTCTGATCGACATTGGGTTGCCTGGCGCCGATGGTCACGTGCTGGCGCGCGAGCTGCGCGGGTCTGCCGGGCGCGGCGTTCGCCTGATCGCATTGTCTGCCCGCACCGGACGGCGTCATCGCGCACGCTGCCACCGCTCGGGCTTCGACGCAGTGCTGGCCAAGCCGCTGCGCGCCGCCCAGCTGCTGCCTGCGCTCGGCATTGCGCGACCAGAGGGCCAGGGCGCAGCCGCGCAGACGATTGACATGGACGCGGCCTACATCGCCGACATCCACGATGAGCTCGGCAACATGGAGCGGGTGATTGATCGAGCGGATGCATCGGCACTGGGCCATCACGCGCACCGATTGCAGGGCACGCTGCAGATGCTTGGCCAATGCGAGCATGCGGCCATCGCGGCGGAGCTGGTCGACCTGGCGCATGACGCCGCGCCGGACTGGGCCGATGCGCGGCGCCTGCTGGACGTACTGAAGGCCGGACAGGGCTCCCGCCCAGCGGGAACCCTGCCAATGCCTTGATCAGGCGGCCAGGCGCTCGACCTGGCGACGGGTCAGGTCATTGAAGCGACCCAGCGACATCAGGTGCTGGTGGATCAGTGCCAGCCAGCCGCTGCGGTGCCACTCGACCACGGTGGCTTCCGGCAGCGCAACGAACTTCTCGACGTCCACCACCAGGAAGCCATTGAGGTTGAACTCGCGGCCATCCGGGGTACGCACGGTGGCGTTGCGCTCGACCAGCAGGCCGTTGTCGGTCAGGGCCTTGGAGAAGGCCAGGGTCTGTTCGTGCTCGCGGGTGTACTGGCCGCAGAACTCCAGCGCCTGCTGCACCATTTCGGTGGCCTTGCCGTCAACGAACAGCGGCTGGCCTTCCTCGCCGCCCTTGACCACGCGCGGGCTTTCTTCGTCGATGCCCAGCAGGAAGTCATTCTCCGCGCCGGTGTCGATGAAGATGAAGGGGTGGCGGCGCAGGTAGGCCGGAATATAGGCCTCGTCTTCCCACAGGCCGTCCTTGATGAACAGGTTCTGGTCGGACACGCCGACGGCAGCCATCGGAACCGCACCGGGGCCGGCGAACAGGATCGGGAAATGATGCAGCGCCAGCGAGAACTCGCCCAGCACCAGCGGAATGGCGTTGTTGCCGGCGGCGAACTCGAGCTTGCCCGGCAGGATGCGCAGATCGGCGTGCACATCGGCCTGCAGCGGCACCGGACGGGTATAGAACAGGGGAGCGCCGCTCGGCGCCGCTTCGGTGGTGGTGTCGCTGGTGGTGGTCATCTTGGGAACCGTTCGATCATGCGCGCCTGCCATCCCGGGCACGCCAGCGGGAACAACCTGAATCCCGCATTATCAACAAGCTCGATGACAACGGCCACCCCGCCAGCGAACTATTTCAGCTGCAGGGGGTAGCGCTGCCAGAGCACGTGGACCAGGAACCCGGCCAGTTCGGTGTCGCGCGCGCTCACCGCTGCACGGATCTTGTCCAGCAGCACCATGTCGCTGCAGGAGCGCACATCGGCGTGGTTGGCCTGCCCTGCCCGGCGCGCACGATAGCGTGCGGCCCGCTGCGCATCGCTCATCGCATACCCGAACTTGGGCGGACGACCGCGCTTGCGCGGCAGGGTCAGCTCCAGGGTTCCGGGGTCTTTGTCATCACGCATGAGAGGGGTGCGGGCGGCGGCGAGCAACGGGGGGTGCGCAATTTATCGTGAGGCATCACTTTAATCCAGCTTTTTCTGCAGTTTTGTTGCATCGCAATGCAAAAGAACGCATCGCGAGGGCCCCATCCACGCATGGTCTGGATCTAGTGCAGCGCTCGCGACCCGATCACCCGGTAGATCCACGCCATGCATGGATGCGGAAACCCGAACCCACAAAAAAGGGAGCCCGCGAACGGGCTCCCCTCACCTTCTTCATGCAGCGCGCACCGGCTCGTAGCCATGCAGGTGCGCCTCGCTGCTGGCCCGCCCCTGGCTGAGGGAAGGTCTGAACAACTCCGCTGCTGCAGGCGACAATAGCGCACCAGATTGGGGTGACGATCGATGCAGCTGACGTTCGGTGATGCCGAGACCCTGGGCCAGCGCAAGCGCACGCGGCGGGAGATCTTCCTGGCCGAGATGGAGCAGGTGGTGCCGTGGCAGGCGCTGCTGGCGCTGATCGAGCCGCACTACCCGAAGCTGGGCCGTCCCGGCCGCCAGCCGTACCCGCTGGCGACGATGCTGCGCATCCATTTCCTGCAGCAGTGGTACGCGCTCAGCGACCCGGCGATGGAAGAGGCCTTGTACGACACGCCGGTGATGCGCCGGTTCGCGCGGTTGGGCGGCGTGGACGCGATTCCCGACGAGACCACGATCCTCCACTTCCGCCGGTTGCTGGAAACCCACGGCCTGGCCGGGCGGATCTTCGAGCGGGTGAATGCGCATCTGGCGCGCAAGGGCCTGAGCCTGCACGCGGGCACGATCGTGGACGCGACGATCATCGCCGCGCCGAGCTCGACGAAGAACGCCGAAGGCAAGCGCGATCCGGAAATGTGCCAGACGAAGAAGGGCAACCAGTGGCACTTCGGCATGAAGGCGCACATCGGCGTCGATGATGAATCCGGCCTGGTGCACCACGTCGAGTGCACGGCGGCGAACGTGGCCGACGTGACCCGGGTACACAGGCTGCTGCACGGCCGGGAAGACACGATCTGTGGCGACAGCGGCTATACCGGTGCCGACAAGCGTGAAGAGTTGAAGGATGTGGAGGCCGGCTTCCTGATCGCGGAGAAGCCGTCGAAGTTGCGGGCGATGAAGAACCCGCGCGAGCGGCGTTACACCGAGCGCTGGGAGCGGTACAAGGCGAGCCTGCGCGCGAAGGTCGAGCATCCGTTCCGGGTGATCAAGCGCCAGTTCGGCTACACGAAGGTGCGCTACCGCGGCCTGGCGAAGAACGCGGCGCAGGTGCTGACGCTGTTCGCGCTGTCGAACCTGTGGATGGCGCGCCGGCGCCTGTTGCCGGCGATGGGGGTGGTGCGCCTGTAAGGCGGGAAAACCCGCCAGAAACCGCCTGAAAGGGCGGGAAATTGATCAAATCGACGCTGGTCCGGCGCTCTGACGCTGAAATCCAAGTGTCAGAGTGCGTTGTTCAGACCCTCCCTGAGCGAACGCAGCGAGGTGGTATAGCCCACCAGCTGCGCCAGCGGTGCGAAGCCACTGACCTCGGCGCGACCATCCTGATCGTCGATGCGGGCAATGCGACCATGGCGGCGGTTGAGGTCGCCGACCACATCACCCACCGACGCTGACGGCGAATGCACCGTCACCGCCATCACCGGCTCCAGCAGCTGCGTGCCGCCTTCGGCCAGCGCCGCCTTGATCGCCTCGGCGCCTGCGCGATGGAACGCCATCTCCGAGGAGTCCTTGGCATGGGTCTGGCCATCGACAAGACTGACCTCGATGCCGACCACCGGATGGCCCTGGGGGCCTTCTGACAGCGCAGCACGCACACCTCTCTCCACCGCCGCGATGAAGCTGCGCGGCACCACGCCACCGACGATGCGGTCGTTGAATACGACCTGGTCGTCCTCGCGCGGCGATACATCCAGCACCACGTGCGCGAACTGGCCCTGGCCGCCGGTCTGCTTGACCAGCCGCCCGACGACGCCGGTCATCGCACGCATCGGCGTCTCCTGGTAGGCCACGCGCGGCGCACCTACGCCTACGTCGACCTTCCATTCGCTGCGCAGGCGCTCGACCATCACCTCCAGGTGCAGTTCGCCCATGCCCCAGACCAGGGTCTCCGCCGTGTCGCGATCGGTTTCGACGCGGAACGAGGGATCTTCCTGGGCCAGGCTGGCCAAACCCTGTGCCATCCGGATCAGGTCGGCCGCACGCGCCGGCTCCAACCGCCACGCCAGCACCGGTGCCTGTGCCTGGATGTTCTCCAGGCGCAGCGGCTGCGCACGACCGCTCAGCGTTTCACCACTGACCGCATCCTTCCAGCCCAGCACTGCAACGATGTCACCGGCCACGGCCTGTTCGATGTCGTGGGTCTGGTCGGCCTGCACCCGCACCAGGCGACTGACACGCCGCCCCTGCGGATGCTGCGAACTGGCCACCGCATCACCCACCTTCAAGGTGCCCGAGTACAGCCGCACGAAGCTCAACGCGCCGTGCTGCTGGTGGGTGATCTTGAACAGCAGGCCGGCCAGCGGACCGTCCGGGTCCGGCGGCAGCACGACCTCGCCCTCATCGCTTTCGGCGCTGACGGCAGGGCGATCCAGCGGCGACGGCAGGTAATCGACCACGGCGTCCAGCAGCGTCTCGATACCCTTGTCCTTGAACGCAGCACCGGCCAGCACGGGCACGCCCGCACCCGCCAGCGTCGCCCGGCGGATCGCCGCGCGCAGCTGCCCGGCATCGATCACGCGACCTTCCAGCCAGGCATCGGCCAGTTGCTCATCGTGATCGGCCACGGCCTCGACCAGCGCATCGCGTTGGGCTTGCCACTGGGCCCGCGCCGCTTGGTCCCACGGGGTCACCGTGGTTGCGGCACCATCCTGCCACTGCAGCACGCGCTCATCGACCAGATCGACCCAGCCGTTGAAGCCACTTTCGCTGCCCAACGGCACGCCCAGCGCCCACGGCCGCGCCCGCAGTTTGTCCTGCAGCTGCTCCAGCACGCGCTCGAACGAAGCGCCGACGCGGTCCATCTTGTTGACGAAAGCGATCAGCGGCACGCGGTGGCGACGCGCCTGGCGCCACACGGTTTCGGACTGCGGCTGCACGCCATCCACGGCCGAGAACACGGCCACGGCGCCGTCGAGCACGCGCAGTGAACGCTCGACCTCGATGGCGAAGTCGATGTGGCCGGGGGTGTCGATCAGGGTCAGCCGATGCGGCGGCAGGTCGCGCGGCGCCCACTGCGCCTGCACGGCGGCAGCGCCGATGGTGATGCCGCGTTCGCGTTCGATCGCCGAGAAATCGGTGGTCGCGTTGCCGTCGTGCACTTCACCGACGCGGTGGATCTCGCCGCTTTTCCACAGCAGGCGTTCGGTCAGCGTGGTCTTGCCGGCGTCGATGTGGGCAATGATGCCAAGGTTGCGACGACGGGAAAGGGTCTGGGTGTTCATAAAGAGGTTCCTGCAAGGCCAACTTCAGGGGCCGCGCACCCCGGTTGGCGACAGGGTGCGCGGCTAGCGTTCGGTCTCGGCGATCTGGTGCATGGCACGTTCTCCTTTGCAGTACTGGGTAGCGTCGACTGGGTAGAGTCGACTGTTAGTCGACTAACAAAAACAAAAAGAGCGCCCCGGGGGGCGCTCTGTCGAAGGTCCAGCGATGGCCGCTTCAACGGCCTCGTGGGGCTCCAGGCAGACACGCCCGTTCCGCGTTGGCGCGGGTCAGGGTGAAAAACTTCAGGAGCGGCATCCGGTTCATGGGGCGCATTCTAGACCTGCCAATCTGGCGCGCAAGTGAATATTGCAAACATAAATGGAACGATGAGGCCGACAATGATCGGGGTCAGATTCCTTTGCCCCTGGGCAAAGGGATCTGCCTCCTCTCAGCCCTTACTTGCAGCCGTGCAGCGTGCGCGCCTCGGCCACGGTCGCCGCCTGGTCATCCCCCATCGAAACCCAACCCTTCAGCGACGTCGCCGGGTCAATGTGCGGCAGCCGCGGGCCACCATGGATCAGCACCTCGGTCCAGCTCCCCACCGGCGCCAGTTCGGACAGGCGTGCCGCCTGGTCATCCTCGGTGCTGAACGTGTCGTCCGGGCTCGCCGGGGGCGTCGTGTTCACGGTCTCGGTCTTGCGGGAATGCACACGCAGCGCGCCGCCCGGCATGCGCTGGGTGGTGACGTCGTAGCGCTCGATACCGTACGCCCAATGGCTTTCGCCAATGCTGCGGGTCTCGCTTCCGTCATCCGCCACAGCCACCATCTCGCCCGCCGGCCCGACCACGCCCGCGACAGCACCCAGGCCGGACATCAGCGCCTGGTAGACGATCATCTGCCGCTGCTCGGTGCTCAACGCACCGGCCTTGAGCTTGGCAGGGGGAATCTGCAGGTATGCCGCCTCCTTGCAAAGCACCAGCACCTGCTGGTCATCCCAACTCACGGACATTTCCTCGCTGGCGAAGTACTGCGTCCGGATGGACGCAACAGGAGAACCCGCGCCAGCGGAATGCCGTATCTCGATCAGCGAGGCATTCTCCGCCGCATCGGTCAGCGAAACCGGAGAGGTGGAAGCCGCAGTCGCAGCGCCTGCGAAGCCAACCAACACGGCCAGCAGCGTGCCGCGCGAAATGCTACAGATCATTGCATCAGTCCATTGAGGGAATACCGGTCAGACATGATACGCGGCGACGGCAGCAGATCCGGACTACGTCACCACCACCAACGGCACCCCGCGCCGCGGATGCTCCAGCACCACCACATCCTGCTGATAGACCCGCTGCAGGTTGTCTTCGGTGAGCACCTGCAGCGGCGTGCCATCGGCGGCCACCCTGCCCTGTTTCAGCAACACGATGCGGTCGGCATAGCCGGCGGCCAGGTTCAGATCGTGCAGCACCACGATCACGCACGCACCGGCTTCGGCACAGGCACGCACACTGCGCAACGTACGCTCCTGGTGGCGCAGATCCAGCGCCGCGGTCGGTTCATCAAGCAACAGCAGCGGCGTGTCCTGCGCCAGCACGCGCGCGAACGTGGTCCGGGCGGACTCGCCACCGGACAGCTGCTGCACTTCGCGCAGGCGTAGCGCCTGCAGTTCGGCGGCATCGATGGCAGCTTCCACCCGTGCATCGTCCACACGCGGATCCGGCGGATGCGGCAACCGTCCCATCGCCACCACTTCTTCCACGCTGAAGGCGAAGCGCACGCCATGTTCCTGCGGCATCACCGCGCGCTCGCGTGCCAGCGGCCCGGCCTTGTAGCTGGCCAGCGGTTTGTCCAACAGGCTCACCTCGCCCGCATCGGCGCGCAGGTCACCGGCCGCCACCGCCAGCAACGTAGACTTGCCCGCGCCGTTCGGGCCAACCAGCGCGGTCACCGTGCCCGGTTCGAACGCCAGCGAGATGCCATGCAGGATCTCGCGCTGCTGGCGGCGCACCACCACCTGGTGCAGTTTCAGCAGCACGCTCATGGCGCCGCCTTGCGGCGCTGCTGCAGCACCAGCCAGAGGAAGAACGGAGCACCCAGCGCGGCCGAGAACAGGCCCAGCGGAATCTCCGCGGGTGGATCGAGCGTGCGCGCGGCGGTGTCGGCCACCACGATCAGCAGCGCACCGAGCAGCCCGGACAACGGCAGCAGCCAGCGATGACCCGGGCCGACCAGCAGTCGCGCCACGTGCGGCACCACCAGGCCGACGAAGCTGATCGAGCCCGCGAACGCCACCGCTGCGCCCACCAGCAGCGCACTGAACGCGACCAGGCGACGCCGCGTACGGGTCACGTCCAGCCCCAGGTGCTGCGCTTGGCGCTCACCCAGCGCCAGCATGTCCAGCGGCGTGGCCAGTCGCTGCAGCGCAAACACGCCGAGCGCAAACAGCGGCACCACCGCGGCCACGTCGGCCCAGTTGGCGCGCGCCAGCGAGCCCATCTGCCAGAACACCAGCGACTGCAGCTCGCTTTCGCTGGCGATGTAAGTAAGGAAACCAATCAGCGCCGAGCAGAACGCGGCCATCGCGATGCCGACCAGCAGCAGCGTGGCATTCCCACTGCCTTTGCCGGGCCGGGCCAGCGCATAGGTCAGGCCGATCGCCAGCGCGCCGCCGACGAAGGCTGCCACCGGCACCAGCCAGCCGGCCGCACCGGCAGCGCCGAGAACAATGGCAGCCACCGCACCCAGCGCAGCACCCTGGCTGACACCGACGATGCCGGGGTCGGCCAGCGGATTGCCAAACAGGCCCTGCAGGCTGGCACCGGCCATCGCCAGCGACGCACCGACCATCGCGCCCAACAGGGCGCGCGGAATGCGCAGCTGCCAGACCACGGCCAGATCACGGCTGCTGACTGCCCCTGGGTCAAGCAGGCCCAGCTTCACCGCAAGCGCCTGCATCACCTCCAGCGGCGGCAACCGCAACGGACCCACGGCGAACGACGCCAGCACTGCCCCCAGCAGCGCCAGCAACGCCACCATCAACATCGTCCGCCCGCGACGGCGGCGCCGATCCGCCGGACTCATGCCTTCGGCAAGGCTGCCAGGGCCTTGGCCAGCGCCAGCGCGCCCGCACCAGAACCCACGCTGGTGTACTTCAGCTGCACATCCGGCATCACCCAGACCCGATTGGACTGCCCGGCCGGCGTCTGCTTCAGCGTCGGGTACGCCTTCCACAGGCCTTCGGCACCGCCGAACAGCCGCAGGTCATGCTCGGTCACCAGGATCACCTCCGGTGCCGCGGCGACCACCCCCTCGTTGCTCAGCTGCGAGTAGTTCTTCACCCCGGCCTCGGTGCCGATGTTGATGCCGCCGGCCAGCGCGATCAGCTGCGCTGACGCGCTGTCGGCACCGGCGACAGTGGGCGAGCCGCCAGCGCCGGTGGCCGATACGTGGATCAGTCGTGGCGCATGGCCCAGGCCCTTGCCAATCGCTGCAGCCTCGTCGAGCTGGCGCTGCACCTGCGTGGCCAGTGTTTGCCCCGCTTCGGCCAGCCCTAGTGCGGCGGCGACCTTGCGCACCTTGTCCGGCGCCGGCTGCAGATCATCGATGACCACCGCCGGCTCACCGACTTCGCGCAGCTTTTTGGCCAGCTCGGTGTGGCGGCGCAGGCTGTTGCCGAGGAACAGCGAGCCCTGCAGGCTCAGCACGCCCTCCACGCCGGTGGTGCGGTTGAACAGGAACTGGTGCGGCGCGGCCAGGCCGGCCTGGGTGGTGGTGTTGGTCGGCGCGGCGAATACCTGCGTGCCCAGCCCCAGTGCTTCGATCACCGCGATGACGTCGTCGCCACCGGCAATGATCCGGCTGGTATCGGTCACCTCGATATCGGCGCCGTCATCGGAATGCACCTTGGCCGGCAGCATCGCCTTCTGGTCATGCATGGCCGGCAGCTCGGCACCGGCCACGCGCTGCCAGCCTGCCGGCAACGCGGTTTCGGCAGCGGCCGGTGCGGCGGGCGGCTCGGCGGCCTTCTGGCCATCAGGCGGTGTCGACGCGCCGCCACAGGCGGCCAGTACCAGCGAAACAGCCAACGGAAGCGCACACAGGCGCAGACGGGACGCGATGTTCATGCTCGTTCTCCTTGCTGGCAGGGCGGCGCGCACGCCGCCCCACCGTGTGACTTACTGCTTCGGGGTGATGCGGGTGATGCGGTCACCCTTCGGGTCCTCAGCGCCGCGCGACTTGTTCACCGCGAACACGTTGCCCTTGCCATCGGCGCGGACGTGGTTCGGCAGCGTGCCGCCATCAAGATTGGCGACCACCTTGCCGTCACCATTCACCACGGTGACCGTGCCAGCGCCACGGTTGCTGACATAGGCCAGGCCGGAAGCATCATCGAAGGCGACGTTCAGCGCACCGGCGCCGACCGGCACGTCATGCAGCACCTTGCCGGCAGCCACGTCGACGATCAGCAGGTTGTCGGTGCCCTGCGAGGCGACGTACAGGCGGTTGCGTGCCGCATCGAAGGCCACGCCCGAGGCACTGATCGAATTACCCAGATCGATGACCTTCTCGACCTTGCCGCTGGCCACATCGATCACCGCCGCTTCCGGGGTGCCGATGCTGACGGTGAACAGCTTGCCGCCCTTCTCGTCCAGCACCAGGCTCATCGGGGTGAACGTGCCGTCGTCCACGCCGGATTCCAGCGTCACTGCCGGCAGCTCCTTGAAGGTCCTGGCGTCGAACACCGACAGGTGGTCCTCGCCCGTGGCCGAGGCGAACACCTTGCCGCGGGTGCCATCGACCACCACGTCGCGCGTGTGCGGCACAGTGTCGGCCGGGAACTGGTGGACCAGCGACAGGTCCTTCTGCCGGTAGACCGCGATCGAGTTCTGGCGGGTGTTGGTCACCCAGACATTGCCGTTGGTGTCATCCACGCCCACGCCGTAGACCGCGTACACCGCACCATTGGTGCTGCCCGGCACCTGCGCCGGGGTGATCGCCCTGGTCACCTTCAGCGACGTCGGGTCCAGCTTCAGCAGCTGCGACTGGGTCACCGGCGGGCGACCCACCGCCGAGGTCACGAACACTGCGTTGCTGGCGGCACTGTAGGCGGACTGGTACAGGCCCGGCACCAGCTTGCTGGACCGGGTGGCGAACTGCGCCTGGCCGGACAGCGGCAACTGCGGCGACACGCGCAGCTTCAGCACCGTGGCCGCAGCCGGCTGGCTGGCGCGCACCACCACCGGGTGGGTGCCCGGCACCGCGTCGGCCGGAATGCTCAGCTGGGTCTTGAAGTTGCCATCGGCATCGACCACCACCGGCTGTGCGTTGAGCACGCTGTCGCCACGCAGCAGGCTGACCTTCTGGCCCGGCACGAAACCACGGCCGACCACGTCGGCGGTGCTGCCGGGAACCACGTTCTCACCGCGTGAGACGACCTCACCCTTGAAGGTGGCGTTGGCCGGCTGGTCGAACACCGGCTGCGCGGTGGCGGTCACTGCCAGCAGCAGGCCGGCAGCGAGAGAGGTAAGACGGAGAGACGGACGGAACGACATGGCAGGCTCCTTGCACACGTAGGCCGCGCCACGTGGCGCGGGGGTCATCGGTTGCCTGGGCCGCTGCACGTCGGCAGCCTCGCCTGGGTAGTGGGGTCGCACGGCAGCGCGTGCGAAGGGATTCATTCGGCGGCGTTGTCACCGCCATTGGGCGCGCCATCGCCGGCGCTGCGATCGGTCACGCCGTACAGCTCATGCAGCGCCGCATGGAAGGACGCCGGCAGCATCGGGCCGTGGCCAAGGCCGGGGAACTCGCGGTACTGCACGCTCAGGCCCGGCACCTTGCCCAAGCGCTCGGACAGCTGCATCGCCGCATCCGGGGTGGCGCCACCGATGCGGCGCAGGTGCGCGACCACGCGCGGATTGTTCATGTCGCGCTTGCCGCGATCACCGACACGCTCGGCACCGCCCAGCATCAGCCAGAGCCTTGCCGGTTGGCCGTGCACGTTCTGCACGAACTGTTGTTCCGGATCCCCCAGCGCCGCACCCTGGCTCCACCACAGCGACGGGCTGGCGGCCAGATAGGACTGGAAGGCGGCCGGACGCGTGTACAGCGCATTGAGCACGAACAATCCACCCAGCGAGTGGCCCCACAGCGCTTGCTGCTGCGTATCGATGCGTGCGCGACGCTCCACTTCCGGCTTGATGCGGCGTTCGATCACATCCAGGAAGGCCGCAGCACCACCGCCGACCGCCTGGGTCGTACCGCTCTCATCGTCGGCACGGTCGATCCATGCGGTGTAGTCGCGGGTGCGCGCCTTGGAATCGATGCGCAGGTCGTTGTCGTAGCCGATCAGCACCAGCACCGGTGGCGCCTTGCGCGCGGCCAGCTCGGCCAGTAACGGCTGATCCAGGACCATGGCGACGGCGTTGCCGTCCAGCGCGTAGAGCACCGGGGATGGCGTCTTGCCGGCCTTGGCCGGAATCGCCAGGTTCACCCGCCAGCGGCGTTGCTGGTCGGGACTGTCCACCACGAAATGCTCGAAGCGATAGCTGGCCGCCGGCTCGTCGAGTACGGTGTGGCCGATTTTCTGCAGCGGGTTGCGCTGCTGTGCATGGGCATATGGGGTGGCCAGGAGCAGACCCATCATCAAGGCGGCCAAGCCGCGGGCCAGCGGACCACGGCGCGAAGGCGGAACAAAGTGCTTCATCAGCGGCGGCAGAAGCGGCCCAGGGCCGCCGGTTCACAAGGGACCGCAGTCTACCTTAAACGCGAATGATTATCACATCGATCAAACGTCACGCTGTGTATCACGCGCGCGCATGCCCGGGTTGCGCAAGGGGCAGCAATTCCCCTATTTTGCCGCCCATCGGGGCATTGGATCGCCCCGCTTCCAGCGCAGCCATGGATGGCGGGCACTTGCCGCCATCCGGGTCGCGTTCATCTGCACACAACCGGCATGGGATTGGATCCCATGATTGTGAGACTCCCTTGAAGCACACCACCCTGATCGCCCTCTCCCTCGGCCTGCTTGCGCCGCTGGCCGCCCATGCCGCACAGGACCTGCCAACGCTCTACCAGGCCTTTGAAGAAGCCGGCAATTCGTCACTGGGCATGGACCAACTCAACCAGACGGTGACATTCACTGCCGTAGCCCTGAGCGTTTCCAGCAACCTGGCGGGCGAGCCGCTGATCGAGGCCGGCGACGACCAGGGCAATGTCCTGGCGCGGCTGACCAGCGACGACGAACAGCAGGCGGCCAAGCTGGGCGCACTGGAAGAAGGCGCGACGTTCACCGCCAGCTGCACGCTGCAGTTCAGTTCCGGCACGGACTACCTGTCCTTCGGCGACTGCACCATCAAGTAAAGACGAAGCCGGCGAAATGCCGGCTTCTTTTCTTTGCCTCTTGTGGAGTCGAGCCATGCCCGACTCGCGGAATGTCACGGCCCCGAAGGCACCGGACCATAAGCATTTTCCTGCGGCGTGCCCGGCAGCAGCGCGAATACGAAGATCACCAGGCCGCCGAACGGAACGAAGGCCAGCAGGTACATCCAGCCCGACTGGTTGCAGTCGTGCAGGCGGCGCACGGTGACGGCGATGACCGGCACGAACGTGGCCAGCCAGAACACGACAAACAGGATGATCGACGCGATGCCCAGGACGTCGGACTGCATCACCAGCCCGGCAACGAGCGGCACCATCAGGACGGCGGAGACGATCAGCATGAACAGCTGGAACATCCAGTACTCACGACGGTTGGCACGCCCCTCGAACTGGGCGTAGCGCTTCAACGGCAGAATCATTTCCTGCACGGCATCAATCCTTGAAAAAGTGGCCGCGCAGTGTGCCAAAGACCGCCGCCGGGAACAATGTGGAGCCGAGCCATGCTCGGCTGCCATTGGCCCTGTAGAGCCGAGCCCATGCTCGGCTGCCGTTGGCCCTGTAGAGCCGAGCCCATGCTCGGCTGCCATTGGCCCTGTAGAGCCGAGCCCATGCTCGGCTGCCGTTGCCGCAGGCGCTGCTGGCCCGGTCCAGAGCGGAGTCGAGCGCGGCTCGACGCTACATAAACCGGGTCAGCGACCCTTTGCCGCCCTCGCCGCTTCGCGCTCGGCACGCAGCCGGTCCAGCTTTTCCTTCAGCTTGATTTCCAGGCCACGCGGCACCGGGTTGTAGTACACCCGTTCGCCCATCGCATCCGGGAAACCCGTCTGGTCCAGCGCGATGCCACCCTCGGCGTCATGGTCGTACTGGTACTCGGCGCCGTAGCCGAGCTCCTTCATCAGCTTGGTCGGTGCATTGCGCAGGTGCAGCGGCACTTCTTCGGTACCACTCTCGCGCACGTCGGCCTTGGCCTGGTTGAAGGCGGCATAGCCGGCGTTCGACTTGGCGGTGCTGGCCAGGTAGAGCACCAGCTGGGCGAACGCCAGCTCGCCTTCCGGGCTGCCCAGCCGCTCGTAGATGTCCCAGGCTTCCAGCGCCATGCTCTGCGCGCGCGGATCGGCCAGGCCGATATCCTCGATGGCCATGCGGGTCAGCCGGCGCGCCAGGTAGGACGGGTCGCAGCCACCATCGAGCATGCGGGTCAGCCAGTACAGCGCGGCATCCGGGTTGGAGCTGCGTACCGACTTGTGCAGCGCCGAGATCTGGTCGTAGAACTGCTCGCCGCCATTGTCGAAGCGACGGGTGCGATCGGCCAGCACCTGGGCCAGGGTCTGCGGCGTGATGCGCCCCCCCTCCCCGCCCGCCAGTTCCGCGGCGATCTCCAACAGGGTCAGCGCACGGCGCACGTCGCCATCGGCGGCGGTGGCGATTTCCAGCAGCAGTTCGGGGGCGACCTCGATACCCTCTTCGCCCAGGCCGCGTTCGCGATCACCCAGCGCACGTTCCAGCGCCTCGACGATGTCGGTGGGCGAAACGCCTTCCAGCACATGCACGCGGCAACGCGACAGCAGCGCCGAGTTCAGCTCGAACGACGGATTCTCGGTGGTGGCGCCGACGAACAGGATCGTGCCGCGCTCGATGTGCGGCAGGAATGCGTCCTGCTGCGCCTTGTTGAAACGATGCACTTCGTCCACGAACAGCACGGTGCGCCGGCCCTCCGCGAAGCGTTGCGCGGCTTCGGCCAGCACCTGGCGCACCTCCGGCAGCCCGGACATCACGGCAGAGATGGCACGGAATTCCGCATCGGCGTACTCGGCCAGCAGCAGCGCCAGCGTGGTCTTGCCGCAGCCCGGCGGCCCCCACAGGATCATTGAATGCACGCGACCGGATTCAACCGCGCGACGCAGCGCGCTGTCCGGCGCCAGCAGGCGCTTCTGCCCAACCATTTCGTCGAGAGTGCGCGGACGCATGCGCTCGGCCAGCGGGCGCAGGTGTTCCCGATGGACGCTCAGCAGATCGGGACCAGGGAAGGAAGTTGAACGATGTCTTGCCACCCGGTCATTGTACCGCGCCGCCCAACGGTAGCGCCGGGCCGTGCCCGGCGGCGGGACGCGATGTCTGGTAGTGCCGGCCGCTGGCCGGCAGATCAAAAGCATGTCAACCAAGGTTGACACCCACCAAGGCGGTCCCGGTTGAAACCCACCAGAGCAGAAAGCGCCGGGCCATGCCGGCGATCAGGCCGCACGGGTGGTAGTGCCGGCCGCTGGCCGGCAGATCAAGAGCGTGTCAACCAAGGTTGACACCCACCATGACGGTGCCGGTTGACACCCGCCAGAGCAGACAGCACCGAACCCTGCCCGGCAGATCAGGCCACAGGATCGGTAGTGCCGGCCGCTGGCCGGCAGATCAAAAGCGTGTCAACCAAGGTTGACACCCACCAAAGCGCCTCCGCCCACAGGTCAATTACCGATGACGTCGGTACCCTTCGGCGGGGTGAAGCTGAAGGTGCCGGCCGCGAAGCCCGGGTTGCGCTTCCAGCCACTGAAGCTGATCACGGTGCGCTGGCCGACGGCGTCGGTGATTTCCATCTTGGCCAGGCCCTGGGCATTGAAGCCCAGCGCGGCATACTGGAAGCTGGCTTCGGTCTCGCGCTTCGGCGACAGCGACAGCCACTGCAGGCCGTCGCGCTGCGCAGCCTCTTCACTGACGTCGTACTGCTGTTCCAGCAGTGCCGGGTTGATCAGCGCGGTCAGCGGGCTGTTCTGCTCTTCCTTGCCCTGCTCGCGCACGGTGGCCTGCTCCAGGTCCGGTTCGTACATCCAGACCTTCTTGCCGTCGGCCACGATCAACTGCTCGTGCGGGCGCACGTATTCCCAGCGGAACAGGCGCGGCGCCGACAGGGCCACGCGGCCACTGGTCGATTCCTTCACCTTGCCGCGACTGTCGAACACCTGCTGGCTGAACTGGCCATCCAGGCCCTTCAGGCCACTGGTGAAGGTCTTCAGGTCATCGCGGGCGCCTGCCCAGGCGCTGCCGGCGGCGGCGCAGGCCACGGCCAGGGTGGTGGTGGCAAGGAAACGACGGAAGCGGAAGTTCATGCGGGAATCCTGTGGGCGCGGGCGCCAGGAAAGGTGGTTGCCAGTGTGCCCGGGGAAAGATGAATGGGCGATCAGGGCGACATTATGCCGCCCTGAACGTCCATCGGCGATTCAGCCGCCCGAGCCCGGCAGCTTGCCGTACAGCACCTGGCCACGGAAGCCACGCCGCACTTCGCGATACAACGCGCGGAACGCGGTGTAGTCCTGCGGCTGGCACAGCGCCTCCGGGCCACGCACCGCGTTCTGCTGCAAGCGATGGCGCACGATCACGTCCTGCCCCTCGCGGCTCCAGTCCACGCGGTACTCGCCAGCGGCGTTGGTGAAACGCTGGTTGGCCGGGATGGCGATGATCGGCGCATTGGCCGGGAACTGCAGGCGATAGGTTTCCTCGCGCAGGCTGGCATTGCAGTAGAACGGCGTCTCGTTGGCCGGCGCAGAAGCGGTGGCGTACAGGCCGCGCACCGACTCGCCGCCCGGCGGATCCGGCACGGCCATGCCGCCGGCCACGCTGAAGTCGGCGTAGTCCTCGGCCTGGAAGGCCATGCGATAGCCGAACGGCCGGGTCAGGTCGACCGGCACGCCCTGGATCTGCAGCTGCCCTCGCCCGTCGAAACCGGACGCGGCCATGATCTGCTCCTCGGCGCGCGCACGATTCTGCGCGTTGAGCTGGGAGAACTGGGCGCGCATGCCGATCTCGGCGTTCTCGCCAAGCTTCGGAATGGTCTCGCCGCGCAGGTTGCCGTTGGCGTCGAAGGTGAAACGCACCTCCATCGAGGTGGCGTTGCGCTCTGGCGTGTTGGCCGGGGTGCGCGCCAACGAGGCGTCGCGGGTACGCATCACCGGTGCGCCGAGGTCGCCTTCCGGCAGCTGCCCGAAGCGCGCCCACGCGGTGGTCGAATCCAGGTACAGATCGAACTCGGGGATGTAGGTGATGGCGTGGTTGAAGCGGCCCAGCACCGGAATCTTCGGCAGCGTCGGGCCGCCGCCGGCACCGATCAGCACCGGCGAACTGGCGATGCCCTTGGCCGCCAGCAGCGCCTCCAGGATCGTCACATGGTCCTTGCAGTCACCGTAGTGGTTGTCGAGGATGCTCTGCGCGCTGTTCGGCTCCAGGCCGCCATTGCCCAGGTAAACCGCCACATAGCGGATGTTCTGCGCCACCCAGCGGTACAGCGCATCGGCCTGCTCGCGCCGGTCGCTGATGCCAGCGGTGATCTCATCAGCCAGCGCCTGCAGCGCCGGGGTCACGTCGGCCGCCGGGCCGGCCTTGAGCTGGTAGGCGCGTCCCATCTGCGACCAGTCACGATACGTGCTGGCCATGATGTTCGGGCCGAACTCCCAGCCCGCCGCCGACCAGTTCTGTGCCGGCATGGCTTCGCGCCGCTGGTAGCGCCAGCGCCACTGCGCCTGGCCGTTCTTCACCGTCGGGCGATCGCTGCCCTGCACGCCGCGGCTGTCGACGAACATCGGCAGGTTGGCCGGCGCAGTCAGGGTGACCTCGGCGTCTTCGTACTCGGTGAAGACGTTGAAGGTCTCCCACAAGCCGAAATAGCCCGGGAAGTACGGCGTGGCCTGGGTGCGGCGCACCTGGTAGTACAGGCGCGTGCCCGGGGCCAGGTTCGGGAACACGATCACCCGCACCTTGCGGTCGGCATACATCGCCGCCGAGGCGCTGGAGTAACTCTCCTGGGTGTAGATGCGATCGGCCGGCACGTCGCGCCGCTGGCCATCGGCGGTGATGGTGTAGGCACCGAGCACTTCCAGCGTCTCCATCTTTTCGCTGTAGCTCAGCCGCACCTGGCTGAACTGCTCGACGGAAGCCTTGGTCTTGAGCAGGACTTCGTAGGTTTCGGTCTGCACATTGCCCGCATCCGGCCGCACCTGGTAGTCGGCGCGGTAACGGACAATGCTGAAATTATTGCTGGCTTCGGTATCGCCGCTGGTGGAAGGCGGCGCCGTGGCGGGCGCGGAGGTGGCGGTTTCTGCCAGTGCCGGGCCGGCAGCCAGGAAGGCTGCCAGCGCCAGCGCCAGCGCGCTTGGTACGGGGTGAAGCATGCGTCGGTTCCTTGGACGTCGTGGGGGATACGTCGGGCCTTACTTCGGCGGCGGCGGTGCCAGCACCGTGCGGTCGCCGTTGTGCTCGGGCGGGCTGACCACGCCGGCCGCTTCCATGGCCTCGATCAGTCGCGCTGCACGGTTGTAGCCGATCTTCAGCCGGCGCTGCACGCCGGAAATCGAGGCGCGGCGGGTCTCGGTGACCACCCGCAGCGCTTCGTCATACAGCGGGTCGGACTCGTCGCCGGCCGCACTGGTCTCGGGCAGGCCGGTGGCACCGACGACCACGCCGTCGCCCATCGTCTGCACCTCGTCCAACACCCCGTCGACATAGTCGGCCGGGCCCATCGCCTTGAGGTGCTCGACCACGCGGTGCACTTCGTCATCGGACACGAACGCACCATGCACGCGCTCGGGCAGCGCGGTGCCCGGCGGCAGGTACAGCATGTCGCCGTGGCCCAGCAGGGTTTCCGCGCCGGACTGGTCGAGGATGGTGCGCGAGTCGATCTTGGAGCTGACCTGGAAGGCGATACGGGTCGGGATGTTGGCCTTGATCAGGCCGGTGATCACGTCCACCGACGGGCGCTGCGTGGCCAGGATCAGGTGGATGCCGGCCGCACGCGCCTTCTGTGCCAGGCGCGCGATCAGCTCTTCCACCTTCTTGCCGACGATCATCATCATGTCGGCGAATTCGTCGATGAAGATGACGATGAACGGCAGCGTCTCCAATGGACGCGGCGCCTCGCCCAGCTCCGGGTTCGGCTTGAACAGCGGGTCCATCAGCGGCTGGCCGGCATCCTGCGCTTCCTTCACCTTCTTGTTGAAGCCGGCCAGGTTGCGCACGCCCACCGCGCTCATCAACTTGTAGCGGCGCTCCATCTCGGCCACGCACCAGCGCAGGCCGTTGGCAGCCTCCTTCATGTCGGTGACCACCGGCGCCAGCAGGTGCGGGATGCCCTGGTAGACGCTCAGCTCGAGCATCTTCGGGTCGATCATCAGCATCCGCAGGTCTTTCGGCGAGGCCTTGAACAGCAGGCTCAGCACCATCGCGTTGACCGCCACCGACTTGCCCGAACCGGTGGTACCGGCCACCAGCAGGTGCGGCATGCGCGCCAGATCGGCCACGGTCGAGCGCCCGGCAATGTCCTTGCCCAGCGCCAGGGTCAGCACGCTGGCCGACTTGTCGTATTCCTTCGAGCGCAACAGCTCGGACAGGTAGATCATCTCGCGGGTGACGTTGGGAATTTCCAGGCCGATCACCGACTTGCCCGGAATCACGTCGACCACGCGCACCGACTTCACCGACAGGCCGCGCGCGATGTCCTTGTCCAGCGAACTGATCTGGCTGACCTTGATGCCCGGCGCGGGCTCGATCTCGAAGCGGGTGATGACCGGGCCGGGATTGGCGCCGACCACCTGGGCGTCGATGCGGAAATCCTTCAGCTTGAACTCGATCTGCCGTGACAGCGCGTCCAGGGTTTCCTTGTCGTAGCCCACCGGCTGCGGCTTGGGGTCGTCCAGCAGGGCCAACGGCGGCAGGTCCGAGCCGTCGCCGTTGACGCCACGGAACATCGGGATCTGCGTGTCGCGCTTGGCCCGGTCACTCTTCTCGATCACCGGTTCCGGGCGCGGCTCGATCTTCACCGGCTCGCGCTTGGCGCGGACCTCGGCATCGGCCTTGCGCACTTCCTGGCGCTCCTCGCGCATCACCCGGGTCTGCTGCCACTCGGTGACTTCTTCCTTCTTGCGCGCCAGCAACGGTGCCAGCGACATCACGCCGCGGCCGATCTTTTCCATCACCGTGAACCAGGACAGCCCGGTGGCCAGGGTGATCGAGGCCAGCAGCAGCACCAGCACGAACAGGTTCGCGCCCAGCGCACCGAAGCCCACCGTGAGCGAATTGCCAACCAGCTTGCCGAGAATGCCGCCGGCGCTGGAGACATCGCAACTGAACAGGCGTACATGCAGGAAGCCGGTGCCGGCGATAAGGAATCCGACCAGGCCGACCAGGCGCAGCGCCGGGTCCAGGTCGTTCTCGCCCTTGCTCTCGCGCTTGAGGCCGAACATGGCAATCCACGACAGCGCACCGAGCACCACCGGCAGCAGGAAGGCGATGTAGCCGAACAACTGCAGCAGCACGTCGGCGATCCAGGCGCCCGCGCGACCACCGAGGTTGTGCACCGGCGCGACCACGCTGCCGGTATGCGACCAGCCCGGATCCGTCGCTGAATAGGTGAAAAGACTTGCCGCCAGATAGAGCAGGGCCGGCGCGATCGCGATCAGGCCCAGGTCGCGCCAGAGGCGCTGGCGGCGTGGATTGTCGGTCGTCGCCGCCGCGGCCGTGCGACGTGACGCCTTGCTGTCGTCCGACTTGGAGCGTTCAGGGACCTGCTTCGCCACCTTAGACCATACCTTTGGAATGCGCTGTTAGTGATTGATAATAAATGAGACGGCGTCAGTTTTCAGTTATGCGACTTCTGACCGGGCCCGGACAGGGCCGAAACCACCGCTGGATGACGGCGTTCTGTTCATCGGCTTGAATCGCCCTGCCCCAGCCGCCACTCTATGACCAGCCACGGATGCTGCGCAAACATCGCCAGCGCCTTGTCCCATCTACCTTTTCGCGAGTCTACATGAGCACCAGCCTGCCCTCCCGCCACCAGCGCCTCGTCATCCTCGGTTCCGGACCGGCCGGCTGGACCGCCGCCGTCTACGCCGCCCGTGCCAACCTGAAGCCGGTCGTCATCACCGGCCTGCAGCAGGGCGGCCAGCTGATGACCACCACCGAGGTGGACAACTGGCCGGGTGACGCCCACGGCCTGATGGGCCCGGACCTCATGGCGCGCATGCAGTCCCACGCCGAGCGCTTCGAGACCGAGGTCATCTTCGACCACATCCACACCGCCGACCTGTCGCAGCGCCCGTTCAAGCTGATCGGCGACAGTCACGAGTACACCTGCGACGCGCTGATCATCGCCACCGGCGCCACCGCCAAGTACCTGGGCATCCCGACCGAAGACGAGTTCAAGGGCCGCGGCGTGTCCGCCTGTGCCACCTGTGACGGCTTCTTCTACCGCGACCAGGACGTGGTCGTGGTCGGCGGCGGCAACACCGCCGTGGAAGAGGCCCTGTACCTGTCCAACATCGCCCGCAAGGTCTACCTGGTCCACCGCCGCGACACCCTGAAGGCGGAGAAGATCATGCAGGACAAGCTGTTCAGGAAGGTGGCCGAAGGCAAGATCGAGACCGTCTGGCACCACCAGGTGGAGGAAGTGCTGGGCAACGACGCCGGCGTGACCGGCGTGCGCGTGAAGTCCACCCTGGACGGCGGCACCCGCGACATCGATGCCCACGGCTTCTTCGTGGCCATCGGCCACCACCCGAACACCACCCTGTTCGACGGCCAGCTGGCGATGAACAACGGCTACCTGGAAATCCGTTCGGGCCTGGGCGGCAACGCTACCCAGACCTCGGTGGAAGGCGTGTTCGCCGCCGGCGACGTGGCCGACCAGCACTACCGCCAGGCGATCACCTCGGCCGGCTTCGGCTGCATGGCCGCTCTGGACGCCGAGCGCTATCTGGACGCGCAGGGCAAGGCCAGCTGAAGCGCTGATTATGCTCTGTAGAGTCGAGCCATGCTCGACTCAGGAGAAAGGCCGACGCGAAAGCGTCGGCCTTTCTCGTTACATCCCTGCGGCAGCCGTATTCTCAGGCAAGCCATTTCGATCAGGGCCGGCCGCATCGGGAACACAACGAACGGTGTGAGGCACGGGCTGCGACTTGACCCCATCCGCATCCAACACATGCGTCTCCCAGCCGAGCGTCCCCACGCTGTCGCGACCGCAGCTGAGTTGCATCCTGCTGGGCTGGTCAGGCGAATCGATGACCACCGTCCGTCCGCTGCAGTTCCACCCTGATGGGCACAGCGTATTGCGGGTGATCAGGCTGATCGGGAATTGCGGATGGCCCGCAAACGCCACGTCCACCTCGCGCGAGTCGCCGGATGGAACGTCGACATCTGCGATCGGCTGCCCGGACAGCGGCTCACACGTCTTTCCCGTTGCCCACAGGCGATAGCCCTTCTCCACCCCTTTCATCGACGCCGAGCGGAAGGCGGGGTCCTGCAGCGCCTTGGCATCATCCGGATTCGTGTGAAACGCCGTCTCTACGATGATCGATGGCATGTGCGCCTCTCGGTTCTCCCCCTTGTTCACCGCGTGCGGAGCGGGAGCCACGGTGAATGCCGCATACTCAGGTAGCGAGTGAATCAGCTCCTTCATCGAGCACAGGACACTCTCTGCAAGAGCAGCATCCATCGGCCTACCAGGTTGCACGATCACACGAGTACCGCGCGCGGCCCCCGAGGGTTCTCCATTGCTGTGCAGATGAATCGCTACCTCAGCTCCGTGGTGGTTTGCGAGAAGCGGCCGACTGTTGATGTCTTCACGCTCCTCCCGATCCCAAAGCGTACTGCCTGCGTACGTGTTCCATATCTTTGTCTCGGCCGGATACTGCTCGGCAATCGCGTAGCGCGCAGCTATGGTCCACCACTCCTCACCACTCGGAGGATGAGTCGTTCCCGTGATCTGAACGCGCGGACGGACGACAGGCATTTGGCTCCTTTGCTCGATCATCGCCTTCAGCTCCGCAGCGTACGACGGAGTCAACAACCCCTCGGAGACGCCATTCCATTCATCCCTTGAGGTCACCCACCGGTTGTCCTTGTAGCTGTAGAAATACCCATGGCCGGCTGCGACAAATGCCATCCCGGACCCAGGCGTTCCACGCATCCGCCTCAGCGCATCCCCCGCTTTCCGCGCCGCATCGTCCGCAGCCTTTATCTCAGGAAAGTAGTATTCGATCTCTTTCCCGTCATACAGAAAAACGACACGACTGAACGGCGCCACCTGCTCGGCCCAATGCAGTAGTCCAAAACTGATCTCGCTTCGCTGATCCTCGAACGACGGTCCGTAATCGGCAGGAACGAAGTCACGATCCAGCGCCACGGTCACTACACCGTTGGCGATATCTGCTGATACCTCAACCCGGCGACTACGTGCCTGGCCATCCACGAGACGAACGCGCTCCAGAATTTCGCGCGCCTTCTGGGTCAAGAGGATGTCGAGCCCAGTGTCCTGCTCCACCGCAGGAGGAGCGTCAACGGCCTGCGCGGGGCTTATCAACAGTCCGCCACCCAGAAGAGACAGCAGGACAGAAAGGGATCCAAGGCGAAATTTCTGGTTCATTTTGGCTACTCCATGCAAAGAGTGAATGCACCGCTCCAGCGGCGCAGCTCACTCTGCCCCTGTGCATTCAGGCATTCCGCAACCAAGCGCACACGGATGGACAATTCAAACTTTCCTCACCCCCAACCGGAACAAACCAACCCAGCTCCGCCAGCACCGTTCGCGATCCACCTGGCCTATCCTTGCCAACCATGCCCTCCCCCCGCTTCCTCGACTCCCTGCAGTCCATTCCCGCCACCGACTGGGATGCCCTGCACGACGGCCAGAATCCGTTCGTCAGCCACGCCTTCCTCTCAGGCCTGGAACAGCACGGCTGCCTGCGCGAGGACTGGGGCTGGCAGCCCCGGCACTTCACGCTGTGGGAGGGCGAGCGCCTGATCGGCGCAATTCCGGGCTACCTGAAGACCAACTCCCACGGTGAATTCGTGTTTGACCATGCCTGGGCGAACGCCTATGCCCGCCATGGCCGCGACTACTACCCGAAATGGCTGGGCGCGGTGCCGTACTCGCCGGTCACCGGGCCGCGCCTGCTGGCCCGTCACGATTCAGAGCGCACCACGCTGCTGTCGGCGTTGCGCAATGCACTGCCGGGACTGGCCGTGTCATCGGCCCATATCAACTTCCACGCCGCAGCGGACGAGGCGCTGTTCGGCGATGACTGGCTGCTGCGCGAGGACGTGCAGTTCCAGTGGCAGAACCCGGGTGACTGGGCGACATTCGACCAGTTCCTCGGCGCGATGAACCACAAGCACCGCAAGAACATCCGCCAGGAACGGGCCAAGGTCGCCCGCCAGGGCATCAGCTTCCGCGTGGTGCATGGCGACGACGCCAGCCGCGCCGACCTGCAGGCGATGTACCGCTTCTACCTGCAGACCTTCCTTGAGTACGGCAATGCCCCGGCCCTGACCGAGGCCTTCCTGCGCCATCTGGCCATTTCATTGGGGCGCGGGCTGGTACTGTTCCTGGCCGAGCAGGAAGGCCAGCCGATTGCCGGCGCGCTCTGCCTGCGCGGCGGTGACACGCTGTACGGCCGCTACTGGGGCGGCGCCACCCTGCCCGGCCTGCACTTCGAAGCCTGTTACTACCAGGGCATCGAGTACTGCCTGCGCGAAGGCCTGAGCCGTTTCGAACCCGGCGCACAGGGCGAGCACAAGCTGGCGCGCGGCTTCCTGCCTACACTGGTGCGCAGCCGGCACTGGGTGGCTGATGCGGATTTCGCCGAGGCGTTGCAGGAGTGGTGCCGGCAGGAGCGACGGGATGTGCGGCGCTACCAGCAGGAGCTGCAGGGGCACAGCCCATTTCGCGCGGACGGGTGACCTGCCAACCAAGGTTGGCATCTACCGCGGCATTCACGCGGGGCCGCGACGAATACAATGCCGGCATGACCCGCCAGCTGCCCTGGCGCCTGGCCGACGCGCCGGACGCCCCCTTCCCGCCGGCCGAGACCGCCCTGCGCCAGCCCGACGGCCTGCTCGCCGTGGGCGGCGACCTGCACCCGGCGCGCCTGCTCAACGCGTATGCGGGCGGCATCTTTCCATGGTTCAGCGAGGGCGAGCCGATCCTGTGGTGGTCGCCCGACCCGCGCATGGTGTTCCGTACCGATGGCGTGCATCTGTCCAGCCGCTTCCGGCGCCAGTTGCGCGGCAGCACATGGGAGGTCACCGCCGACACCGCCTTCAGCCGGGTGATGCGCGCCTGTGCGGCGGCACCGCGGCCCGGCCAGGACGGCACCTGGATCAGCCCCGACATGGTCGAGGCCTACAGCCAGCTGCATGACCTCGGCTTTGCCCACTCCTTCGAGGTCTGGGACCGGCAGACCCTGGTCGGCGGCATCTACGGGGTGGCGATCGGGACGATGTTCTTCGGCGAGAGCATGTTCAGTGGCGCCAGCGGCGGCTCCAAAATCGCCCTGGCCGCGCTGGCATCCACGCTTCACGGCTGGGGCTGGGCGCTGATCGATGCCCAGGTGGAGAATCCGCACCTGCTGCGGATGGGCGCCGAGCACCTGCCGCGCGCGGCGTTCCTGCAGCACGTCCGCCACGCGGTGCGCCATGACGGCCGTGAAGGCCCGTGGACGCAGGCGGTCGGACGCCTGCCGGCACAGCGTTTGGCCGGGGGTTAACACAAACTTTGCAAGCTGGGCCGGTCACGCGTAAAATACTGCGCCTTAGGCCCAGCGTGGCCGTTTTCTGAACCGCACAGGACTACATGTCGAAAGACGATTCCATCGAGTTCGAGGGCACCGTCAGCGAGACGCTGCCGAACACCACTTTCCGCGTTCGCCTGGAAAATGGGCACGAAATCATCGCCCACATTTCCGGCCGCATGCGCAAGAACTACATCCGCATCCTCACCGGTGACCGGGTCAAGGTTGAAATGACCCCGTACGACCTGACCAAGGGTCGTATCACCTACCGCATGAAGTAAGCGGTCGGCGCGTTGCGCCACTGCGACAAGGCCAGCCCTGGTTGCTGGCCTTTTGTCATGCCTGCAATCCGGCCCTGCCGGAGGTCATCGTGACCGAACGCACCGTGGCGTCGGTCAGCCCTGCTTGCGGCAGATTCGCATCTTCATCCGTGGCGGCATCGTGGGACCCGATCCAGTCCGGATCGCCATTCCCCTGCCCCGCCATGAACATGCTCCCGCTGACCGCCCTGCTCGTCGCCGTTGCCGCGTCCGCCAGCGCATCGCCTGTGCGCGCCGCCGAGCCCCCTTCCACGGCCAGTGACTGCATCCAGCTGGGCAGCGACCAGCAGATCGTGCGCGCCGGCGTTTCGCGGAACATCCTGCTGCGCAATGGCCAGGACCACTATGTCGTGCACTTCCAGAACGACTGCTCCACTGCCGGCTACTCGCGGAAACTGAGCTTCATCACCGAAGGCCAGCAGGGCCTGCTGTGCAGCGCCGGCCGCAGCCAGCTGCGCACCGATGCCGACCACTGCCGGGTGGCGCAGATCGAACCGATCGACGAAGCCACCTTCCAGAAGAAGGCCCGCCAGCGCGGCCGTTGATGGCGCATATGACAAGGGCGGCCGAAGCCGCCCTTGTCGTTTCAGGTCCGCCGGGCCAGGCCCGGCGTCAGCTCACTCCACCGTGACCGGCAGCAGGCGCTCCGGCTCGGCCTGGGTCTCTACGACCAGCTCGTCGTCGCGGACATCGATGTTCACCTTGCCGCCGTTGACCAGTTTGCCGAACAGCAGCTCGTCGGCCAGAGGACGCTTGATCTTGTCCTGGATCACGCGGGCCATCGGGCGCGCACCCATCAGCGGGTCGAAGCCGTGGTGGGCCAGCCAGTCGCGTGCGGTCGGCGTGGCCGACAGGCTGACGTGCTTGTCCTGCAGCAGCATCTCCAGCTCGATCAGGAACTTGTCGACCACGCGCAGGATGTGCTCGAAGCCTAGCGCCTGGAACTGCACCACCGCATCGAGTCGGTTGCGGAATTCCGGGGTGAAGCTGCGGCGGATGGTCTCCATCGCGTCGGTGGCATGGTCCTGCTTGGTGAAGCCGATCGAGCGCCGCGAGGCCTGCGCCGCGCCGGCATTGGTGGTCATCACCAGCACCACGTTCTTGAAGTTGGCCTCACGCCCGTTGGTATCGGTCAGCGCGCCGCGGTCCATCACCTGCAACAGGATGTTGAAGATGTCCGGGTGCGCCTTTTCGATTTCGTCCAGCAGCAGCACGCAGTGCGGCGTCTTGACGATCTTTTCGGTCAGCAGGCCGCCCTGGTCGAAGCCGACATAGCCCGGAGGGGCACCGATCAGGCGGCTGATCGAATGCGGCTCCATGTACTCGGACATGTCGAAGCGGACCAGCTCGATGCCCAGCTGCAGCGCCAGCTGCTTGGTCACCTCGGTCTTGCCAACACCGGTCGGGCCGGCGAACAGGAAGTTGCCGATCGGCTTTTCCGGATTGCCCAGGCCCGAGCGGGCCAGCTTGATCGCCGAGGACAGCGTCTCGATGGCCGGGTCCTGGCCGAAGATCACCATCTTCAGGTTGCGCTCCAGGTGCTGCAGCACATCCTTGTCGGTGGCACTGACCTGCTTGGTCGGGATGCGCGCCATCTTGGCCACGATCGCCTCCACTTCCTCGACGTCGATCAGCTCCTTGCGCTGGCCTTCCGGCAGCAGCCGCTGGCGGGCACCGGCCTCGTCGATCACGTCGATGGCCTTGTCCGGAAGCAGGCGGTCGCCGATGTGCTTCACCGACAGGTCCACCGCCGCCTGCAGCGCTTCGTCCGAATAGGTCACGCCGTGGTGCAGCTCGTACTTGGACTTCAGGCCCTGCAGGATCTCGTAGGTCTCGCCCACGGTCGGCTCGACGATGTCGATCTTCTGGAAGCGGCGGGCCAGCGCCCGGTCCTTCTCGAAGATGCCGCGGTACTCCTGGAAGGTGGTCGAGCCGATGCAGCGCAGCTCGCCGGAGGCCAGCGCCGGCTTGATCAGGTTGGACGCATCCATGGTGCCACCCGAGGCCGAACCGGCACCGATGATGGTATGGATCTCGTCGATGAACAGCACCGCATTGGGGACCTTCTTCAGTGCGGTCAGCACGCTCTTCAGGCGCTTCTCGAAGTCGCCGCGGTACTTGGTGCCGGCCACCAGCGCGCCCAGGTCGAGCGAGTAGATCACCGCGTCGGCCAGCACGTCGGGCACCGAGCCCTCGACGATGCGGCGGGCCAGGCCCTCGGCAATCGCGGTCTTGCCCACGCCGGCCTCGCCCACGTACAGCGGGTTGTTCTTGCGGCGGCGGCACAGGACCTGGATGGTGCGCTCGATCTCGTCGGCACGGCCGACCAGCGGATCGATGCGGCCCGACCGCGCCTGTTCGTTGAGGTTGCTGGCGAACTCGGTCAGGGCATCACCCTTCGGCTCGCCCTCCCCGCCTTCGATGCGGCCTTCGCCCTCGGAGGAGGAGGACGGCTGCTCGCCTTCCTCGCCCAGCTTGGCGATGCCGTGGGACAGGTAATTGACCACGTCCAGCCGGGTCACGTCCTGCTGGTTGAGGTAATAGACGGCATGGGAGTCCTTTTCGCCGAAGATGGCGACCAGCACGTTGGCGCCGGTGACCTCCTTCTTGCCCGAGGACTGCACGTGGTACACGGCCCGCTGCAGCACGCGCTGGAAGCCCAGGGTCGGCTGGGTATCACGGCCGTCATCTTCGGCCAGGCGGGACACGGAAGCCTCGATGGCCTGCTCCAGCTCCTGGCGCAGGCGTTCGGCGTCGGCACCACAGGCCTTCAGTACGGCCTGGGCGGACGGGTTGTCGAGCAGTGCCAACAGCAGGTGTTCGACCGTCATGAATTCATGCCGGGCCTCACGGGCGCGCTTGTAGCACTGGCCGATGGTGTGTTCGAGGTCTTTGCTGAACATGGATTACTCCGGCGGCAGATGGGGACAATATGCGGCCTGACTACGCGATTTCCATCACCCTAGCGGATTGCTGCGTTCAGATGGCGTTAGCAGTGCAGATCGCTTGATCTTCATTCACTCCAGGACAGCCCACCCAGCATGAGCGAACCCTACCTGAGCCGCTGGCGATTGCGGCGTGATGGCGCGGCCATCGAGACGCCCCACGCCCAGCTCTGGCCGGTGCTGACCGCCGACGGCGAACCGGCGATGCTGAAGGTCAGCAGCGAAACCGAGGAGCAGAACGGCCATCGCCTGCTGCGCTGGTGGGACGGCGATGGTGCCGCCCGCCTGCTGGCCCACGAGGGGCCGGCGATCCTGATCGAGCGTGCCGGCGGCGATTCGCTGCGGCAACGTTCGATCGAGGGCGACGATGACGCCTGTACCACGATCCTGTGCCAGGTCCTGCGGCAGCTGCACCGGCCACGGAGCGCGCCACCAGCGGAACTGGTCTGCCTGCGTACATGGTTCGCCGACCTGCTGCAGCCAAGGGCCGCGCTGCCGCCACTGCTGGAACAGTGCAGATCACTGGCGGAGCGGGTGTTGCAGGAAGAACGTGAGATCCGGCCGCTGCACGGCGACCTGCACCACGACAACGTGCTGGATTTCGGCGCGCGTGGCTGGCTGGCGATCGACCCGAAGCGGCTGCTGGGCGACCGCGCGTTCGACTACACGACAATGTTCAGCAACCCGGACCTCTGTGGCCCGGGCATCCATGTGGCCACCCGGCCCGAGCGGTTTGCCGCCCGGCTGCAACAGGTAAGCGCACTGGCCGGCCTGGAACGCACGCGCCTGCTGCGCTGGATCGCGGCCAGCGCGGGGCTGTCAGCGGTGTGGTTCCGGGGCGACGGCGACCCCGCCGAGGTCGACGAGGCAGTGGCACGCATGGCGCTGGAGGCGTTGGCGGAGGCGTGACCTCCGCGCGTGGTGGGCGCACTCCATCCGGGACATTGCGCCGGGACGAAAAGCAGCCGAGCATGGGCTCGGCTCTACAGGTTTCTGCCTTGGTAGGTGCCCACCTTGGTGGGCACGCCGTGTCCGGAGTCGATGTACCCGGACGAGGATCGGCAGCCGGTCAGGCCTTTTCCATCGTGCACAGCAGCGGGTGCTGGTTCATCCGCGAATACTCGTTGACCTGGGCAACCTTGGTCTCGGCGACCTCGCGGGTGAACACGCCGCAGACCCCGCGGCCGCGGGTATGGACGTGCAGCATCACCTGCGTGGCCTTGTCCAGGTCCATGCTGAAGAACTGCTGCAGTACATCCACCACGAAATCCATCGGGGTGTAGTCGTCGTTGAGCAGCATCACCTGGTAGAACGGCGGCGGCGCCACTTCCGGGCGCGCGGGCTCCACGGCAACGCCGTGCTCGTGATGGGAATCGGGGGAGGACTCATGGGGCATCCATCCATTATAGAGGTTGCACCGCGCCTGCGTCGGCCCGCCGCAGATTGGACGGCACGCACGCCCAACGTCACAATTGCAGCTTCTTTCAACACTGCTTCACAGGATCTTCATGAAAAGGACCCTTCTGCCCGCCCTGCTGATCACCCTGGCCGCTGCCGGTGCTGCCACCGCCGCGCCCCAGGCCGACAAGTCCGTGGCCCGCCACCTGGACAAGCTGGGTTACACCTACGAGGTCGACGAGGATGGCGACTACCGCATGGTCTTCGACGTCGAGGGTGACCGCACCCAGATGGTCTACGTGCGCTCGGCGGTGGAAGACTTCGGCAGCCACAACATCCGCGAGATCTGGTCGCCGGCCTACAGCGCCAAGACCAAGCAGTTCCCGGTGGCCGTGGCCAACCGCCTGCTGGAAGATTCGCAGGACGCCAAGATGGGCGGCTGGGTAAAGCAGGACACCACTGCCATGTTCGTGGTGAAGATCGACGCCGATGCCACCGCCGACCAGCTCAGCGACGCCATCGATGCGGCCATCCGCACCGCCGACGCGATGGAGCTGGAACTGACCAAGAAGGACGAGTTCTGAGTTGAACGCCACGCCGGACCCGCGCTGGGCACCGCACGCCACCGTTGCCACCGTGGTGATCGACGGCGGCCGCGTGCTGCTGGTCGAGGAGACCATTGACGGCCGCCAGGTGCTGAACCAGCCGGCCGGCCACCTCGAGCCGGGCGAAAGCCTGGCCGAGGCCGCCCTGCGCGAGACCCGCGAGGAAACCGGCTGGACGGTGCAGCTGACCCACTTCATTGGCTGCTACCAGTGGACTGCCGGCGACGGCACGGCCTTCCTGCGCTTCTGCTACGCGGCGCGCCCGGTTTCGCACGATCCGGCGCAGCCGCTGGACACCGGCATCGACCGCGCGCTGTGGCTGACCCCGGCCGAGCTGCAGGCCGCCGGCGAGCGCCAGCGCAGCCCGCTGGTGTGGCAGGTGGTGGCGGATTACCTGGGTGGCCAGCGCCACCCGCTTTCGCTGGTCCGGGAGGTCGCATGAGCACTCCGCGTGTGATGGTGGGCGTCTCCGGCGGCGTCGATTCCTCGGTCGCCGCCTGGCGCCTGGTACAGCAGGGCGAGGCCGTGGCCGGCCTGTTCATGCAGAACTGGGCCGACGATGGCAGCGGTGATTGCCGTGCCGAGGATGACCGTCGCGACGCGGTGGCCGTGTGCGGCCTGCTGGGCATCCCGTTCCACTTCCGGGACTTCTCCAGCGAGTACTGGCAGGGCGTGTTCGAGCACTTCCTGGCCGAGTACGCGGCCGGCCGCACCCCGAACCCGGACGTGCTGTGCAACCGTGAAGTGAAGTTCAAGCATTTCCTGGACGCCGCCCGCGAGCTGGGCGCCGAGCGCATCGCCACCGGCCATTACGCACGGGTGGCCCAGCGCGGCCACCAGTGGCTGCTGCTGCGCGGCGCCGATCGATCCAAGGACCAGAGCTACTTCCTGCATCAACTGGGCCAGGAACAGCTGGCAGCCACCCTGTTCCCGATCGGCGACCTGGAAAAGAGCGACCTGCGCCGGATCGCGCGCGACGTCGGCCTGCCGACCCACGCCAAGAAGGACTCCACCGGCATCTGTTTCATCGGCGAGCGCGACTTCCGCGAATTCCTCGGCCGCTACCTGCCGGCCAAGCCCGGCCAGATCCTCGACCCGGCCGACGGCAGCGTGATTGCCGAACACCCGGGCGTGTTTTATTTCACCCTGGGCCAGCGCGAGGGTCTGAACATCGGCGGCGTGCGTGGCCGCCCGGCCGCGCCGTGGTACGTGGTTGGCAAGGATGTGGCCAGCAACGTGCTGTACGTGGACCAGGACCGCGACAGCAAGTGGATGCTGTCCGACCGCCTGCGTTCGGAAACCGCGCACTGGATCGCCGGCTCACCGCCGGCACGGCGCTTCGAATGCACCGCCCAGACCCGCTACCGCCAGCCCGACGAGCCGTGTACGGTCCAGGTGCTGGACGATGGCAGCGTGCTGGTCACCTTTGCGCGCCCGCAGCGTGCCGTTACCCCCGGTCAATCGCTGGTGCTGTATGACGGTGATGTGTGCCTGGGCGGCGCGGTGATCGCCGCCACCGATGCGCCGCTGGAACAACGCCTGCGCACCACCCCCTCCCCTTTTGAGGTAATCGCTGCATGAGTTTCACTGTCGACGACCGCGTCCTGGCCTTGGCCGGCATTGCCCAGGCCCTGCAGCAGGTGCGCCGCATCGCCGATACCGGCCATTCCGACGCCGCCGCCGTGCGCACCGCCGTGGACAGCGTGTTCCGCGTCGATGCGTCCTCGCCGCAGGCGGTGTTCGGTGACCGTCATGCACTGAAGTCCGGCCTGCGCCTGCTGCACAACTACTTCCGCAGCCAGGGCCAGGACCCGATCCTGCCCAAGCTGGCCCTGTCGGTGCTGCAGCTGGAGCGCCGCTTCGTGCAGGATGGGGCGACCGTGAACAAGGTCGCCTCGGGCATCGAGCGCGCCCAGCGCCAGGCCACCGAACTGGGCGACAGTGGCCACCCGGACGTACTGGCCAACCTGGGCGGCCTGTATGCCGACACCATCAGCCACCTGAAACCGCGGGTGATGGTGCAGGGCAACCCGCACTACCTGGGCCAGGCCGGCGTGGTGGCGGAGATCCGTGCCCTGCTGCTGGCCGCGGTGCGTTCGGCGGTGTTGTGGCGCCAGCTGGGCGGCAGCTACTGGGACTTCCTGTTCAGCCGCAAGGCGATGATCGAGGCCGTGGACCGCCTGCTGGCCTGAGGGTGTGGGGTCAGAGCCCTTTTCCATGGAAAAGGGATCCGACCCCGTTGCGCCTGCCCAAGGGGTCGGATCCCTTTCCGGCACGGAAAGGGCTCTGACCCCGAGGCCGCCAAGGCGCCGGAAAACCGGCGCATTCAGAATGCACTTCGAGGCACATCGACGTTAAAGAGAAAGGGGGTACGGCCGATACATCCTCCGTGCACCTCCCGAGAACGTCCATGTACTCACGCATTTTCATCCGTCTGGCCGCCCCCCTGGCTCTGACCCTGCTGCTCCCCTTCGCCATCGGTTTCGAATGGCCGGCCGCCCTGCGCTGGGCGATCCTGACCACGATGACGCTGAGCTGGCTCGGCTTTGCGTGGTGGACCACCCGCGCACAGGCACATCGTTCCCCCGAGCACGCCCGTGTCCTGCGCGAACAGGACCAGCTGCTGACCGAGCTGCGCAACTTCGTCGGCAACGAGATCGACGGTTCGCGTGGCGAAGTGGAACGCGCCCGTGACCTGATCCGCCAGGCCGTCTCCAGCCTGGGCGGCAGCTTCGATGCCATGAACCGCAAGTCGCGCCAGCAGAGCCAGGCCCTGTCGCGCATCGTCGACCGCGCCGGTGATGAAGGCAATGCCGGCCTCGACGTTGCCCGTTTCGCCCAGCACGCCAGCCATCGCATGGAACAGCTGGTGGAAGCGCTGGAACAGGTGAGCGGCCAGAGCAGCACCACCGTGCAGCACATCGACCAGATGGCGCAGCACCTGGATGGCATCTTCGCGCTGCTGGAAGACGTCAAGTCGATCGCCGACCAGACCAACCTTCTGGCGCTGAACGCGGCCATCGAAGCGGCGCGCGCCGGTGAAGCCGGTCGTGGCTTCGCCGTGGTCGCCGACGAAGTGCGCAACCTGTCCGAGCGCTCGACCACCTTCAACGAGCAGATCCGCAAGCTGGCGCACAGCTCCAAGGACGCCATCGCCAAGGTGCGCGAGACGGTTTCGCACATGGCCTCGCGCGATATGGACCGCTCCCGCGAAGCCCGCCAGGAAGCAGCAGCGATGCTCGACAACGTCGCGCAGATCAACGCCTCGCTGGGCGACGGCATGCGCGAAGTGTCCGAGTGCGCCCGTGCGATCGATGGCAGCGTGGCCGAAGCCGTGCGTGCCCTGCAGTTCGAAGACATCGCCACCCAGGCGCTGGGCGGTGTGCACACCCACCTGGACCGCCTGACCGCGATCAACCGCGAAGCGGTGGCCCTGCAGGAACTGCTGCACCGCAATGGCGGCGTGTTCGACGAAGAGATCGCCAGCGCCCTGCAGCGCACCGGCAATCGCCTGCGCGAGCTGCGCAGCGAATGGGAACGCCCGCCGCACAAGCCCGTCGCCCAGCAGAGCATGGGCGCCGGCACCGTCGAGCTGTTCTGATCCTGATGTCCGCTGCCCTCGCCGGCAGCCCGCAAGGCCCCGGTTCGTCCGGGGCCTTTGCCTGTAACCTGCCATTGGATGCATCCTGTACGCGCACCATGACCCTGATCCGCGCCCTGCCCGCCCTCACCGACACCGAGCGCCCGCGCAACGCGAGCGTGCGTGAGCAGCTGCAGCGGCTGGAAGACGTGGCCCGCGAGGAACTGCTCGAACTGCAGCAGCTGGCCGATGCGCGCCCCACCCCCTCCCGAGCCGACGATGAACTGCTGGGCCTGGCATGGGACCTGGGCCTGGATGGCGAAGCCCTGAAGTAGATCCACGTCCTGCGTGGATGGGCCGTCCCGCATGGCATGATCCACCGGTCCCGTTCATGGAAGACCGATGGCCATCGCCCTGATCGCAATGCTCCTGATCGAAGCCGTCCTTCTGATGGCCTGGGTGGCCGGCTATTTCAGCTGGGGCATCACCCTGTTCAACGAACGCATCGCGGCGTCACCGGCCATGCAGGCCCGGCTCTCGCTGGGCAGCCTGGAACGTGACCTGCCGCAGGACAGATGGCTGCAACTGGCCTTCCATGCGCTGCCCGATGGCAGCATGGCGTTCCGCGAGAGCTTCGCACCGAGCTTCGGCCTGCGCTACTTCCCGGTGATGCGTGGACGCATCGTTCTCAACGCGCAACGGCACGAGGTGCGGGTGATCGGCCTGTGCAGCTGGTTCGTGGCAATCCTGTCACTGCTGCTGTTGCCACTGGTGGCGATGCGCCCGATGGTGGCACCGATGCTGCTGGTGCTGCCGCTGTTCCTGGCCAGCTACCTGGTCCAGAAGCGGCGCTATGCGGCCATCGTCGAGGCCCTGCGCATGCAGTTGAAGGCGGAGTTTCCCAGGTAGTTCCACGCCATGCGTGGATGATCGCGAGCGCCAGGGCATCCGTGCCGGCCAACGGTCGGCACCCACCAGAGCTGGGCGCACCAGAGTCAGGCCGCACCGCGCCGGCATCCGCCAGCGCAGACCCTCAGCGCACCAGCACCGCTTCGCCGCTGGCGTCGGTGCGCATTGGCGCCGGGCGCTGCTGGCGCAGCCACTGCGCCAGATCACGCGGGCTGAGCGGGCGCGAGTACAGGTAGCCCTGGATCTCGTCGCAGCCCTGGCGGCGCAGCATGTCTTCTTCCTGGTGGGTTTCCACGCCTTCGGCCACCACCTTCATGCCCAGCGCGTGGCCCAGGTGGACGATGGCCTGGGTGACTTCGGCCGTGCCCGAATCATGCAGCATGCCCTGCACGAAACTGCGGTCGATCTTCAGGCGCCCCACCGGGAAGCGATTGAGGTAATTGAGGTTGGAGAAGCCGGTGCCGAAGTCATCCACCGCCAGCGGCACGCCATGCCGTTCCAGCACGTCGAAGCAATGGCGCAGGATGTCGGTATCACGGATCAGCGCCGACTCGGTCAGCTCCAGTTCCAGCCGTTGCGGCGGCCAGCCATGGGCATGGCAGATCTCGATCACGCGCTCGGCGAAGCCGCGATCACGCAGCTGCACCGCCGACACGTTGACCGCGATGCGATCAAAGTGCAGTCCGGCACGGTCCCAGGCGGTCGCCTGGCGGCAGGCCTCGTTCAGCACCCAGTCGCCGATGCGCACGATCTCGCCGCACTTTTCGGCAATGGGAATGAACTCGGCCGGGCTGCAGTAGCCGATGCCGGGGCGGTGCCAGCGCAACAGTGCCTCGATCGCCGGTGGCTCGCCGTGGTGGGCGTGCAGCAGCGGCTGGTAGGCCAGGCTGAACTCGTCGCGCTCGATCGCCCCATGCAGGGCATGCTCGACGTCCAGCCGGCGCTGGATGCGGGCCAGGGCGTCCTGGCTGTAGTACTGGTAGGTGTTGCGCCCGGCTTCCTTGGCCGCATACATCGCGGCGTCGGCCGCGCGCAGCAGTGAGTCGCAATCGGTCTGCGCATCGCCCAGCATCGCGATGCCGACGCTGGCGCCGACTTTCAACGTGGTCTCGCCACGGCGCAGCGGCTCAGCCAGCGAGGCAATCAGCTTGCGGGCGACATGACCGGCATCTTCCGGCTCGGCCAGGTCGCGCAGCACCACGATGAACTCATCGCCACTGAAGCGGCCGAACAGGTCGTTGTTGCGCAGGTTCTGGTGCAGGCGGGTGGCTGCGGCCTTCAGCAGCGCATCGCCGGTGGCGTGGCCGAAGCTGTCGTTGATGGTCTTGAAGCCGTCCAGGTCGATGAACAGCATGGCCAGCGAGGTTCCGCGGTCGCGTGCTTCCTCGATGGCTTCGGCGGTCTGTTCGCCGAGCAGTACGCGATTGGGCAGGCCGGTCAGCAGGTCGTAGTGGGCCAGCAGTTCGATGCGTTCGTTGGCTTCGCGCTCGCGGGTGATGTCACGGAACAGGACAACGAACCGCGGCGGCAGGCCGTCACGGCGGTCCAGTTCGATCAGCACCTGCACCCAGACGCGCAGGCCGGACTGGCGGTAGAAGCACAGGTCCAGCTGCTCGGGCAGGCCGCCGTTGGCGATACGGGCGAGCGCCGCCTCGAACGCGTTGCGCGAGTCCTCCGTGTACAGCGCCAGCGCCTGGTCGAGGGTGATCGGTTCCTTGCGCAGGCCATGGATGCGGTAGCACTCCTCGGTCCATTGCATGCTGCGGGTCTGCACTTCGATCTCGCAGCCGCCGATGCGGCCCAGCGCGGAGACCCGGTTCAGCAGTTCGGTGCGCCAGCGGATCAACGCATCGGTCTGGTGCTGTTCGGTGATGTTCTGTACCTGGCCGAGCAGGCGCTTGGGTTGCCCGTCCATGTCCAGCAGCGGCTGCATCCATAGCCGCAGGTGCTGCGAAGGCTCATGGCCGCGGGTCAGCTCCAGCTCGAGGTTGGCAGCGCGGCCATCGCGCCACAACCGCCGCCATGCCGCGCGCAGCGCGCCGCGGGAGCGTGGATGCAGCTGCTTCAGCCAACGCCGCTGGCCTGGAACGGCGCCCTGCTCCAGGGCCAGCAGCGAACGCAGTTCCGGCGACCACCAGAAATGCCCGCTGTTGGGATCAAACGACCAGCTGCCCATGCTGGCGATGCGCTGGGCCTCGCTCAGGTGCAGCTGCTGTTCCTGCAGCAGCGATTCGAGCTGCTTCTGCTGCTCGATATCGGTATGCGTGCCGACCATGCGCAGGGGCTGGCCATCGGCGGTGCGGGCGACCACCCGGCCGCGATCGAGCACCCAACGCCACTGGCCGTCGGCCTGGCGAAAACGGAACTGTGCGCTGTACTGCTCGCTGTGCCCGCGCAGGTGCTCGTCGAGCGCGGCGCGCACCTGCACGATGTCCTCGCCGTGCACGCGAGACAGCAATTCAGTGGCGGTCTCGTCGCCCAGCGCCGGCGTGCGCGCCACCCGGTCACTGGGGATGTCCCAGTCCCACAGGCTGTGGCCGGCGCTGTCCAGTGCCAGTTCCCAGCGCCCGCCCGCATCGACCGGCACCGGCTCGGGAATGCTCAGGGTGAACGCCAGCAGGTTGCCGGCACCGTCGTGCACCGCACGCAGGTGCCCGTCGTAGTGCCCCCGCGGGCCGCCCGGCAGCGTGCAGGCGACGATGCCACCATCGGCGGCCATCAGGCGCAGATCTTCCAGCATCGGCGCATAGGCCGCCACGGTGGCCGGCAGGCCATGCTCGCGCGCGGCCGGATTGGCCGCCAGCGGGCGCCCGGCACGGTCGACGATGACCAGCGCCGACGCAAGCGGGTGCTGCAGCAGGCTGGCGATGATCCCTTGGTCCACGCGATCTTGCTCCGGATGACACGCCCGTCAGCGGGGCACGCAGTGGTTAACGGCGCCTGCGGCGGATAATTGAGTGGTCACGGCACGCTGCGGGGTAAGATGACCGGCGCCCCTGTCACCCGCCCCGTCCATGCCCGCAGAACCGACCGGCAACGCCCCAGTTCCCGACCCGCGGATGGCGCAGGCGCTGAGCCGTGACCGGCGCCGGGTGGTGCTGAGCTACCTGGTGATGGCGCTGGCCTGGATGATCTCCACCGACAGCGTGGTGCAGGCGCTGGTGCCCGATCCGCAGCAGGCGGCCCTGTGGCAGGGCCTGAAGGGCTCGTTCTTCGCGCTGGCCAGCGCGGGCCTGCTCTATCTGCTGCTGCGCCCGCTGGCCGAACACGTGCTGCATACCCATGCGCGCCAGCAGGCCTCCGAGCTGCGCCTGCGGCAGATGTTCGAGGGCAACCCCGGGCCGATCCTCGTCTACGACCTGGACACGCTGGCGATCCTCGATGCCAACCCCGCCGCCTGCAGCGCCTTCGGCTGGGACCGCGACGAGCTGCTGGAACAGACCATCGACGCCTTGTGGCCGCCGGGCCAGGACCAGGCCCTGCAGACCAAGCTGGAGGCGATCCGCGAGGCGCCCGAGGAGCTGTGCATCCTGCGCGCTCAGCTGCAGCTGCGCGATGGCGCGCTGCGGCAGATGGAGCTGCGCTCCAACGCCATCAGCTACGACGGCCACAACGCCCGCCTGCTGATCGCCATCGACCGCACCGCCGAGGATCTGGCCCAGCTGCGCCGCGACCAGGCATTGGCCCGGGTGGAGGAAGCCCATGAGCTGGCCCGCATCGGCGCCTGGGAACTGGACCCGTCCACCGGGCTGGGCCGCTATTCCAACCAGGTCTATCGCCTGCTCGGCCGCCGCCCGCCCGAGGCCCGGCGCTGGCACCGCTTCGATGAGCTGCTGGTGCCGGCCGACCCGGCCACCGCCACCCAGACCGAACAGCTGCTGGCCGAACTGTGCTCCGGCGAGCCGGTACAGGTGGACGTGCTGCTGCCGCTGCTGTCGATGGACGGCCGTGCATTGATGGTGCACCTGCGGGCGGCCAGCGGTATCGACGAAGCCGGCCGCAGCCGCGTGCTGGGCACGCTGCAGGACGTGACCGAGCGCGAGCAGTCGCGGCGCCTGCTGCGCGAGCGCGAGGAACAGTTCCGCGAGCTGGTGCGGGTACTGCCCGACGGCGTGGTGATCCTCTCCGACGAGCACGTGCTGTACGCCAACGCCTGGGCCGCCGGCCTGTTCGGCTACGGCAGCCACACCCTGCTGGGCGAGCCGCTGTCGGCACTGGTCGCTGCCGCCGACCTGCCACGGGTGCGCAGCCAGCTGCGCGCCGGCCAGCCACACCTGGGGCCGGGCCACAGCAGCGTGGTGGCCATGCAGCGTGCGGACGGCCGCAGCTTCCATGCCGGCCTGGCGGTGGGCGAAGTGCGCTACGGCGGTCGTGACTGCAAGCTGCTGATCGTACGCGACCTGAGCGATTCCGAACGCACCCGCAGGGCGCTGGAAACCAGCAATCGCGAGCTGCAGGCGATGGCCGGGCGGCTGTTCTCGCTGCAGGAGGACGAGCGTCGCGCGATCTCGCGCGACCTGCACGATGACATCGGCCAGGCCATTACCGCGATCAAGCTGTCGGCGCATGCGGCGCAGGATGAGGACGATCCGAAGCGTCGTGGCGAGGACCTGGCGCAGATCGTCAGCCTGGCCGACACCACCGTGGCCAAGCTGCGCGACATCTCCACCCTGCTGCGCCCGCCGCAGCTGGATGCACTGGGCCTGGAGGCGGCGCTGAGCTGGCAGGCGCGGGTGCTGTTCCGCTCTTCGCCGGTGGAGCTGCTGGCCGAGATCGAGCCGCTGCCGCACCGCCCCGACAACAGCATCGAACAGGCCTGCTTCCGCATCGCACAGGAAAGCCTGACCAATGCGCTGCGCCATGCGCGCGCCAGCCAGGTCCTGCTGCAGCTGCGCGACGTCAGCCAGCGTGGCCTGCACCTGCAGATCCGCGATGATGGTGAAGGCTTCGATCCGGACGGCCCGCGCGGCCTCGGCCTGATCGTGATGCGCGAGCGCGCGCAGAGCGTCGGTGGCCACGTGCGGATCGAATCCGCGCATGGCGAGGGCACCCTGATCGACGTCCACCTCCCCTACCAGGCGACCAGCATGGCCGCCGTCGATTCACCGGAATACTGAGCCTATGTGGAATCCCAACCTGCCCCCGGTCAGCATCGATGATGCCCCCGACCGCCTTGGCGCCGGCAACCCCGAGCTGCAGGCGATGGTTGCCGAGGCGGCCTCCGGCGGCATTGCGCTGATGCTGATGCACGTGGACATCGACCACTTCGCATCGGTCAACGAGAACATGAGTGCCGAAGTGGGCGATCAGGCGCTGGTACTGGTGGCGCAGCGCCTGCAGTCCTACCTGCGCGGGCGTGGCAAGCTGTGGCGGCATGGCAGCGACGAGTTCCTGATCGCGGTGCCCCGCACCGCGGACCTGCCGCTGCCGGAGGACTTCGCTGAAGAGATCCGCCAGCAGATGGAACTGCCGCTGTCGGTGCTTCCATACACGCTGTTCATGACCGGCAAGCTGGGCGTGAGCCTGTGCCCGGAACATGCCAGCAGCGCCTCGCGCCTGCTCGACCATGCCGAAGATGCGCTGTACCAGGCCGCCCGCGAAGGCGGCAATGCCGTGCGCATCCATGCCGTGGATACCCCGCCGAGCGCGCACAGCGAGAGCATCATCGCGCGCCAGATCGTCGATGCCATTCCCAATGGCGAGCTGAAGCTGCGTTACCAGCCGCTGGTGAGCGCCCGCGACGGCCACGTGGTCGGCATGGAAGCGCTGCTGCGCTGGCAGTCGCCGACCCTGGGCATGCTGGTGCCGGAGCGCTTCATGCGCACCGCCGAGCGCCTGGGCATCATCGTGCAGATCGGCACCTGGGTGCTGGAAGGCGCATTGAAGCAGGCGCGGTTGTGGCGCGACCAGGGCTTTGATGACTTCACCATCGCGGTGAACGTGTCCACCCTGCAGCTGCTGCGGCCGAACTTCTTCGCCGAGGTGATGTCCCTGCTGCAGGCCGCGGGCGTGCCGGCGCACATGCTGACGCTGGAGATCAACGAGAGCGCGCTGACCAACAACGTCAATTTCGTCCATGAAACGCTGGCCAACCTGCGCAACGAAGGCATCAGCCTGAGCCTGGACAACTTCGGCACCGGCGATTCCAGCCTCAGCGCGCTGGTGCGCTACCCGGTGGACAAGCTGAAGATCGACCGCAGCTTCATCAAGAGCGCACCGGCTGGCAATCGCGAAGCGGCCATTGCCCGCGCGATCATTGCCATGGGCCACCAGCTGGGCATGACCGTGATTGCCAACGGCGTGGAATCGCAGGCCCAACTGGGCTTCCTGCGCCGCAACGACTGCGATGTGTTCCAGGGCTACCTGTTCGGCGAGCCGATGTCGGCCGATGCCGCCGGCATGACCCTGCGCCGCCGCTACCTGCGCCCGGAAGCCTTCGCCGAAACGCGCCCGGACCGCACGTTGCTGCTGCTGGATGACGAGGAGAACGTGCTGCGCTCGCTGGTGCGCCTGTTCCGCCGCGACGGCTACCGCATCCTGGCCGCTGGCAACGTGCGCGACGCCTTTGATCTGCTGGCGATCAACGACGTGCAGGTGATCCTGTCCGACCAGCGCATGAGCGACATGAGCGGCACCGAGTTCCTGGGCCGGGTGAAGATGCTGTACCCGGATACGATCCGCCTGGTGCTGTCGGGCTACACCGATCTGAACACGGTGACCGATGCGATCAACCGCGGCGCGATCTATCGCTTCCTGACCAAGCCGTGGAACGACGACGAGCTGCGCAAGCACATCCACCAGGCATTCCGCACGTACGAAGAACAGCGCCGTAGCAATGCCGGCCCGGCACCGGTGGAAACCGGGGATGGTGGCGAGGATCGGCCGCCGCGGTGACGATCGGGTAGAGCCGGCCGCTGGCCGGCTGCCTTGGGTGTCCGGTTTCAATGAGGTTGCCGGCCAGCGGCCGGCACTACCATCGATAGGCCCCGGTAGAGCCGGCCGCTGGCCGGCTGCTCTGGGTGGCCGGGTTCAATGAAGCTGCCGGCCAGCGGCCCGCACTACCATCGATAGGCCCCGGTAGGGCCGGCCGCTGGCCGGCTGCCCTGGGTGTCCGGTTTCAATGAGGTTGCCGGCCAGCGGCCGGCACTACCATCGATGGGCCCCGGTAGAGCCGGCCGCTGGCCGGCTGCTCTGGGTGTCCGGTTCCAATGAGGTTGCCGGCCAGCGGCCGGCACTACCATCGATAGGCCCCGGTAGAGCCGGCCGCTGGCCGGCTGCCCTGGGTGTCCGGTTTCAATGAGGTTGCCGGCCAGCGGCCGGCACTACCATCGATAGGCCCCGGTAGAGCCGGCCGCTGGCCGGCTGCTCTGGGTGTCCGGTTCCACTTCGGAAGCGGTCAGCGCGGCTGCTTCACCGGCAGCACCACGCGGAAGCGCGAGCCCACGCCCGGGGTGCTGTCCAGGTCGATGCGGCCGTGATGCTTGTTGATGATGCTGTAGGAGATCGACAGGCCCAGACCGGTGCCACTGCCGACCGGCTTGGTGGTGAAGAACGGATCGAAGATGCGCTGGCGCAGTTCCGGCGAGATGCCGCCGCCGGTGTCTTCGAATTCAACCCACACGTGATCGCCATCAACGCCGGTGCGCACGGTGATCGTGCCGCGCTCGGCGATGGCATGGCCAGCGTTGAGCAGCAGGTTCATGTAGACCTGGTTCAACTCCGACGGCAGGCACTCCACCAGCGGCAACTGGCCGAATTCGCGTACCAGGGTGACCTTGTACTTGAGTTCGTTCCAGATGATGTTGATGGTCGATTCCAGGCCCGCGTGCAGGTCGACCAGCTTCCACGATTCGTCGCGACCGGAATACGAGAAGTCCTTCAGGTCGCGCACGATGCGGGTAACGCGCTCGATGCCTTCGCGCGATTCCGCCATCAGCTGCGGCAGGTCGCGGCTGATGAAGTCGATGTCCAGGCGGTCACGGATGTCATCGATTTCCGGAATCAGTGCCTTCGGGTCCGGCGCGCGCAGGGCGCGCTCGTAGGCTTCGATCACGGTGAACAGGCTGCGCAGGTACTCCTGCAGGCTGCCCAGGTTGGAGTGCACGTAACCGATCGGGTTGTTGATCTCGTGCGCGACGCCGGCGGCGAGCTGGCCGATCGAGGCCATCTTCTCCGACTGCAGCAGCTTTTCCTGGGTGCCATTGAGGCGCAGGTAGGCCTGGCGCAGCTCGGCGTGGCGCTGCTGCAGTTCGCGCTCGTAGTCTTCCTGCCCTTCGATGTGGCGGAACAACGCAAGGAAATGCCCTTCGCCGACCGGACCATGGTGGTACAGGTGGGCGATGACCACGCCCTCGCCCAGCGGCAGGCTGCCATTCCAGTGGCCATGCTGGCGGGCCTGCTCCAGTGCATCAGGGGGGAGCAGCTCGCGCAGCCGCTGCGGCGGCGGCAATCCGCCGTCCGAGCCACTGGCCAGCAGGTTCTGCGCGGCCGGGTTGGCCAGGGCCACCTGCCCGTCTTCAGTGAACAGCAGCAGGCCTTCGCGCAGGCGCTCAAGCAGGGCCTGCAGCACCGGCTGCGGCGGAAGGGGGGCGGTAACCAGGGCGTTGGCAGCGGACACGGCGACTCGGGGCGTTCGAACAGGCGCCCAATATACGCGGTCATGCAGCGGGCTTCAGCCCACCGGGAGGGGGTGTGCGACCGCCGTCGCGTCAGGCGACGGCGAGTGGCCGGCCGATGCTGACCGTGTGCGACTGGCCCTTGGCATCGTAGGCCGAGGCATCTTCGGTACGGCCGAGCTGGCGCAGCGCCCAGTTCACCTCGCGGCGACGGCGCGACAGCAGCACGCCGTTGGCGCGGTTGCGCTCGGCCAGTTCCTGCAGCTGTTCGCCCTCGCCCACCGGCGGCGCGCCTTCCAGCGCACGCAGCGCTTCCAGCTTGGCGCCGGTGGCCCGGATCAGGGCGTGCACGTCGTGCTCGACCAGGGCCTGGCGCTCAACGTCCAGGGCCTGGGCGAGGCGCTGCAGCGGCTCGCTCATCGCCGCAGTCATCCGTGCAGCTGCTGGTCCAGATCGAGCATGCGCGATGCGATCGCGTCCGGGTTGATCTTGTAGGTGCCGTTCTGCAGTGACTCGCGCACGGCCGCCACGCGCTGGGCGTCGATCGCCGGGGCGGTGGTCAGCTCACGCTCGATGGCCTGCAGGTTGGTGGCCTCGCCGGTCAGGCGCAGGCTGTCGGCCGCCTCGACCGGGCGCGCCGCCGCATCGGTGCTGACGCCGGGCTTGCTGGCCGGGGTCGTCACGCTGCGCAGTGCCTGGGGGACCTGCAGGTTGCCGTCGATTTTCTGGCTCATGGGGTGTCCTGGAGTTGCCGTTCACAAGGGATAACGGCCGCAGGGCCGTGATCTTTAGGGATATTTTGCGGTAAATCAACGCGCCACGATTACGTCACCTGCGGCGTCGACCGTGCCCTGCACGATCCGCCGCGAGGACAGGTTCTCGACCGAGACCCGCTCGTTCTCACCGGCATCACCCATCGCACGGCCGGCAATGCGCACCTCGACCGAGCCGCGACGCGACACCAGGGCTACATTGTCTCCTCGCTTGATGAGACGCTGGACCACCAGATCGTTGTTCGACAGCAGGGCTCCGGCCTGCAACGGACGGCGGGCGATGCGGCCGATCGCTGCATTGGGATCGGACAGCACCGCGCCGGCAATCCGGGCAGCGTCACGCTGGGCAGTGGTGATATCGGCGGCCGTGAGGGTTTCTCCAGTGCCGATTCCGCGGTTGAGCACCAGCACGGTCTGGTTGCGCCGCACCTTCACCGGCACGAACAGGCGCCAGCCGCCCGCATCGGGACAGCTCACCTCCACCGTGGTGTTGGCGGTGGGCTGCACCTGCAACGCGCTGCCGCATTTCGGCAGGCGCAGCGCATCGGCCACCTGCGCCTCGCCTTCACTGCCGGCAGGCAGCGTCGACAATGCGGCCGCGCGGATGCTGGCCACCGGTTGCCAGTCGGCAGCCGCCGCCCACGGCGCAGCAGCGGCCAGTGCAAGGGCCAGTAGGGATGTGATCCGGCGCATGGCGCCTCCTGTCGATGGGATCTGGCCCAGCAGCGTGCAAGGGGTGTGCCAGAGACCGGGTCCCGTTGATCGGATCCGGGATGGGGATTCGACCGGATGGGTAGAGTCGACTGCCAGTCGACTTTCGCGCGAAGCGCGGGGTTTCCCGTGATCGGATCGAAGAGCAGTCGACTGACAGTCGCTCTACAAAAGCGGTGTGGAGCGCGCGGACGACAGAGCGCCCTCAAGTTCCGCCCCCACCACGCCGATACAGCAGCCATGTCCCATGACCTGCTCAACCGGATCGACCAGCGGACCCGACTGGCCGGCCACAACCGCCTGGCGCTGCTGCTGTTCCGCCTCGGCGGACGTCAGCTTTTTGGCGTCAATGTCTTCAAGGTGCAGGAAGTCCTGCGCCGCCCGGAGCTGTTCCAGGTGCCCGGCCTGCCCAGCCAGTTCTCCGGCGTGGCCGACGTGCGCGGCCGCTCGGTGCCGGTACTGGACCTGGGCCTGGCGATCGGCCACCCCGAGCGCGAACCGGACGCGGACACCTCGCCCGGCTACCTGGTCGTCACCGAATTCAACCGCTCGATCCAGGGCTTCCTGGTCAGTGGCGTCGAACGCATCGTCAACATCGCGGTGGAAGACATCCACCCGCCACCGGAGCTGGGCGCCGAGTCGAGCTACCTGACCGCGGTGACCCGCTTCCAGGGCGAGCTGATCCAGGTGATCGACGTTGAGAGCGTGCTGGCCGATATCGCCCAGATGCGCGGAGAAGCGGTACTCGACCCGGCAATGGCCATGCCCGCCGACGGCCCGCAGCTGCAGGTGCTGGTGGTGGACGACTCGCGCGTGGCCCGCCAGCAGATCCGCAGCGTGCTGGACCAGCTGGGCGTGGGTGCCACCCTGCTTTCCGACGGCAAGCAGGCGCTGGACCACCTGCTGCAGGTCCACGCCTCGGGGGAAAACCCGGCTGAGCGCTATGCCATGGTCATCTCGGACATCGAGATGCCGGCCATGGATGGCTACACGCTGACGACGGAAATCCGGCGCCACCCGGGCCTGGCCGGCCTGTACGTGCTGCTGCACACCTCACTGTCGGGCGTCTTCAACAACGCCATGGTCGAGCGCGTCGGCGCCAATGCGTTCGTCGCCAAGTACTCGCCGCACGAGCTGGCCGACTTCGTGCTGGACCGCCTGCGCAAGGTGGCGCTGGCGGCGTAAGGCCCGCCGAGGGGTCGGATGCCGGAACGGGCTCCGACCCCGCATCGCAACGCGTCAACCACGGGGTCAGAGCCCCTGCGGGGATCTGACCCCCTCTCCATTTGGCACACCCCTTGCAGCTCCCCGGGCAACGTTCCCGTGGGAGTGCACCGTGCGCAACCTGATTACCGACTACCTGGGCGTCCACGCCCAGGCCATGCCGTTGCGCGAACAGCGGATGAAGCTGATCGCCAGCAACCTCGGCAATGCCGACACTCCCGGCTACAAGGCCCAGGACCTGGACTTCGATGCCGCCCTGCGCCACGCCCAGGGGCAGGATGCCAATGGCCTGATGGCCACCACCCATGAGCAGCACTACGAGATCAGTAGTGGCCTGAACCCGTTCCAGATCGCGCGCGAAGGCGTGCAGCCCAGCCTGGACGGCAACACCGTCGACCCCGATGCCGAGCGTGCCGCCTATGGCCGCGCCGCACTGGAATACCGCGCCTCGCTCAGCTTCGTCGAGAGCAAGGTGCGTTCCATGCTGACCGCGATCACGGGGCAATAAGCCATGAGCAACCTGCCGATCTTCGACATCGCCGGCTCCGCGCTGCAGGCACAGTCGGTGCGCATGAGCACCATCGCCTCCAACCTCTCCAATGCCGACACCGTCGCCGGTTCCGCCGACGCCGTGTACAAGCCGCTGGAACCGATCTTCCAGGCCGTCACCAGCAAGAACGATCCCAACATCACCTCGGTGAAGGTGAAGGAGATCACCCAGAGCGAGGCCGCGCCGATCAAGCGCTACGAGCCAGGCCACCCGCTGGCCGACGCCGATGGCTACATCTACCAGCCCGATGTCGATCCGGTGGCGCAGATGGTCAACCTGATCTCGACCTCGCGCAATTACCAGGCCGGCGTGGAGATGTTGACCACCGCCAAGGAACTGGCCCTGGCCACCCTGACCATGGGCCGCTGAGGCCCGCAGCACCGGATACCGCCATGACCACCGCCGTCAACAACCAGACCAGCCAGGACGTCTATTCCGCGCTGGGCCTGAACGCCCCCAACAGCAACGCCACGAAAAAGAAGAACACGCTGGACCAGGCCGACTTCCTGCGCCTGATGACCGAGCAGCTGCAGCACCAGGATCCGCTGAAGCCGATGGACAACACGCAGATGGTCGCGCAGATGGCGCAGATGTCCACCGTGCAGGGCATCACCGATCTGAACAAGACGGTGAAGGGCTTCCAGGAGTCGATGGCCAGCGACCAGGTGCTGCGTGGCGCTGCGCTGGTCGGCCACCAGGTGCTGGTGCCGTCGGAAAAGCTGGTGCTGGAGAAGGAAGGCAATGTCGAAGGCACGGTGGCTGCACCGTCGGCCGGCATCATCACCGTGGACATCACCGACGCCAACGGCGCCAAGGTCACCTCGCTGAGCGTGGAAGCCAAGGCTGCCGGCGAAACCGCCTTCCAGTGGGACGGCAAGGATGCCAACGGCAAGCGCATGGAGCCGGGCAAGTACTCCATCGTCGCCAACCATGTCGACACCGCCGGCAAGAGCACCAAGCTGTCCACCTACGTACAGGCGCCGGTGGAGAGCGTGACCGTTGGTTCCGACGGCCTGTACCTGAACCTCAAGGGCCTGGGCACGGCCCCGATCGACTACGTGCTCCGCGTCAGCTGAGCCGCACCTTCCGCATCAACCAGGAGCATCCCATGGGCTTCAATGTCTCGCTGTCCGGCATCAACGCCGCCAACACCGACCTGAGCGTCACCGCCAACAACGTCGCCAACGTCAACACTACCGGCTTCAAGCAGTCGCGCGCGGAGTTCGCCGACCTGTTCGCTTCGACCAGCTACGGCCTGTCGAAGAACCAGACCGGCTCGGGCGTGCGCGTTTCCAACGTCGCCCAGCAGTTCATCCAGGGCCACAACGAGCAGACCGGGCGCAGCCTGGACATGGCCATTTCCGGTGAAGGCTTCTTCACCATGAACATGAATGGTTCGCGCGTGTACTCGCGCGCCGGCAACTTCCAGACCGACTCGGCCGGCTACGTGGTCAACCCGCAGGGTGCGCGCCTGCAGGTGTTCGCGCCGAATGCCGATGGCACCAACTTCGATGCAGGCCGCCTGGTCGACCTGCAGCTGCTGACCACCGACAGCCCGCCGAAGCAGACCAGCGAAGTGAAGGTTGGCTTCACCCTGCCGGCCAACGCCAAGCAACCGACGGTGGCGACCTTCGACCCGGCCGATTCGAACAGCTACAACCACTCCAGCGGTGGCATCACCGTGTACGACTCGCTGGGCGTGAGCCACATCCAGGTCTCGTACTTCGTCAAGGGCGCCAACCCCAACGAATGGACCGTGCGCAATTACGTCGATGGCCAGCCGGCCGGCGCACCGACGCCGGTCACCTTCGACAACAGCGGTAAGCTGGTCGCACCTGCCAACGGCAAGGTCAGCCTCGGCACCTTCACCCCGACCACCGGTGCCGGCCAGTTGAACATGACGCTGGACATCAGCGGCTCCACCCAGTACGGCGAGAAGTTCGCCCTGCGCAATACCCAGCAGGACGGCTATGCCGCCGGCAAGCTCAACGAAGTGACCGTGTCCGAATCCGGCGTGGTCTACGCCCGCTATTCCAACGGCGACGACAAGCCGCTGGGCCAGGTCGCCCTGACCACCTTCAACAACACGCAGGGCCTGGAATCGAAGGGCAACAACCTGTGGGTGGAGACCTTCGAATCGGGCACGCCGCGCACCGGCATGCCGGACACCTCCAACCTCGGCAAGATCCAGGCCGGCTCGCTGGAAGCGTCCACCGTCGATCTCACCGAGCAGCTGGTCAACATGATCACCGCGCAGCGCAACTTCCAGGCCAACGCGCAGATGATCACCACGCAGGACCAGATCACCCAGACCGTCATCAACATCCGTTGATGAGCTGCTGACCCTGTCACGGAACTCCCCGCATGGATAAAGCCCTTTACGTGGCGATGACCGGTGCCCGCGCCTCCCTGCAGGCGCAGGGAACGCTCAGCCACAACCTCGCCAACTCGGACACCCCTGGCTTCAAGGAAGCGCTGGCCAACACCGAAGCGTTCCCGATCAAGGGCCCGGGCTTTGCCTCGCGGGTGGATGCGCTGCACGTCGACGCCGGCTTCAACCGTACGCCCGGCTCGCAGCACATCACCGGCAAGCCGCTGGATCTGTCCCTGCAGACCGGCACCTGGCTGGCCGTGCAGTCCAGCGACGGCAGTGAGGCGTACACGCGCGGCGCTGCATTGTCGGTCACCCCGAACGGCCAGCTGGTGACCTCCAGCGGCCGTCCGGTACTGGATGACAACAACAACCCGATCGCCATTCCGCCCTACCAGGCGATGGAAATCGGTGCCGACGGCACGCTCTCGATCATCCCGCAGGGCGAAGGCCCGCAGACCATGGCGCAGATCGGCCGGATCAAGGTGGTACAGGCGCCGGACGAGCGCCTCGAGCGTGGCCTGGATGGCCTGTTCCGCAACACCGACCCACTGCAGCCGTTCGCACCGGCACAGGGCACGGCCGTGCACAGCGGCCAGCTGGAAGGCAGCAACGTCGATGCCGCCGGTGCACTGGTGCAGATGATCCAGCTGCAGCGCCAGTACGAAATGCAGGTGCAGGTGATCAAGCACGGCGACGACAACGCGCGCAGTGCCAACAGCCTGCTGCGCCTGGGCAGCTGACGGAATTCCGGCGCCGCCCGGGCGCGGCGCTGGCACACCGCTTGCACACCCGTTACCAGGGGCCGCATCGCGCGGCCGGCTTTACCCAGACAGGACACCGAAGATGAACCAGGCATTGTGGATCGCGAAAACCGGACTGGATGCGCAGCAGATGCGCATGTCGGTGGTTTCCAACAACCTCGCCAACACCAACACCACCGGCTTCAAGCAGGACCGTGCCAGCTTCGAGGACCTGCTGTACCAGCAGGTGCGCCAGCCCGGCGGCTCTTCGTCGGCGCAGACCCAGCTGCCGACCGGCCTGCAGCTGGGTACCGGCGTACGCGTGGTCGCCACCGCCAAGAATTTTGAGCAGGGTGGCCAGCAGCAGACCGGCCGTGCGCTGGACGTGATGGTCAACGGCCGCGGCTTCTTCGAAGTGCAGATGCCCGACGGCAGCTCGGCCTACACCCGTGATGGCTCGTTCAAGATCAACCAGGACAGCGAGCTGGTCACCAACAGCGGCTACCCGGTGCAGCCGGGCATCCAGATTCCCGAGGGCGCACAGTCGGTGACCATCGGTACCGACGGCACCATCAGCGTGAAGATGGCCGACGGCGCGGCGTCAGTGGAAGTGGGTGCGCTGACCCTGACCGACTTCGTCAATCCGGCCGGCCTGCAGGCGCGCGGCGAGAACCTGTTCCTGGAAACCACCGCTTCCGGTCCGGCACAGAACGGCAATCCCGGGCTCAACGGCCTCGGCACCGTGGTGCAGGGCGCGCTGGAAGGCAGCAACGTCAATGTGGTCGAAGAGCTGGTGTCGATGATCGAAACCCAGCGCGCCTACGAAATGAACGCCAAGGCGATCTCCACCACCGACTCGATGCTCGGCTATCTCAACAACAAGCTCTGACCGGCCCAACCGGGAAACCGCCATGTCGCCCATTTCCAGATTCACCCGCACTGCCCTCGCCTGCGCCGTGGTCGCCCTGCTCGGTGGCTGCGTGATCGCCGGCGACGTGCGCCCCTACGCGGCGATGGCACCGATCCAGCCGATCATGCCGCCGCAGGCCGCGCCGACCGCCGGTGCGATCTACGCTGCCGGCCCGACCCTGCAGCTGTACTCGGACCGCCGCGCACGCGATGTCGGCGACCTGCTGACCATCACCCTGCTGGAAAACACCACCGCGCAGACCAGCGCCAACACGGCCACCAACAAGGAATCCAACCTGAGCCTGGGCACGCCGTCCATCCTCGGTGCGCCGGTCACCCTGGGCGGCAAGGACATCCTCAGTGCGACGGCCAAGGGCGCGCGTGACTTCACCGGCAAGGGCAACAGCGCGCAGAGCAACCGCCTGCAGGGCAGTGTCACCGTCACGGTGATCCAGCGCCTGCCCAATGGCAACCTGGTGGTACAGGGGCAGAAGAACCTGCGACTGAACCAGGGTGATGAACTGGTGCAGGTGCAGGGCATCGTGCGCCCGGGCGACATCAACCAGGACAACACCATTCCTTCCAGCCGCGTGGCCGAAGCCCGCATCGTCTACGGCGGCCGCGGCCCGGTCGCGCAGTCCAACGCGATGGGCTGGCTGAGCCGCTTCTTCAATTCCGGCCTGACGCCGTTCTGAGTATGGCCATGAAACTCCTCCCCTCTTCTTCCTGGCAGCGCCGCGTGGCGTCGTTCGTCGCGCTGATGCTGCTGGTCGTGGCAGCCCCGGCCAGCGCCGAGCGCATCAAGGACCTGGCCCAGGTCGGCGGCGTGCGTGGTAACGCCCTGGTGGGCTACGGCCTGGTGGTCGGCCTGGATGGCAGCGGCGACCGCACCAGCCAGGCGCCCTTCACCGTGCAGAGCCTGAAGAACCTGCTCGGCGAGCTGGGCGTGAACGTACCGGCCAACGTCAATCCGCAGCTGAAGAATGTTGCGGCCGTCGCGATCCATGCCGAGCTGCCGCCGTTCGCCAAGCCGGGCCAGCCGATCGACATCACCGTGTCGTCGATCGGCAACGCCGTCTCGCTGCGCGGCGGCTCGCTGCTGATGGCCCCGCTGCGCGGCGCCGACGGCCAGATCTATGCGATCGCGCAGGGCAACCTGATCGTCGGCGGCTTTGGTGCGCAGGGCAAGGATGGTTCGCGGGTTTCGGTGAACGTACCGAGCGTGGGCCGCATTCCCAATGGCGCCACGGTCGAGCGTGCCCTGCCCGACCCGCTGACCAATGGCGGCGACATCACGCTGAACCTGCACAACAACGATTTCACCACCGTTTCGCGCATGGTCGCCGCACTCAACAACGCGTTCGGCGAAGGCGCCGCGCGTGCGGTCGACGGCGTGACCGTGGCCGTGACTGCGCCGACCGATCCGGGCGCACGCATCGGCCTGCTGGCCCGCATCGAGAACCTGGAGCTGACCCCGGGCAGCGCCCCGGCCAAGGTCGTGGTCAATTCCCGCACCGGCACCGTGGTCATCGGCCAGCAGGTGCGGGTCGGCCCTGCCGCGATCTCGCATGGTTCGCTGACGGTGACGATCCAGGAGAACACCAACGTCAGCCAACCCAATGCCCTGTCCGGTGGCCGTACCGTGGCCAGCCCACAGTCGACCATCACCGCCACCAACGACGGCAGCCGCATGTTCAAGTTCAGCGGCGGCACCACCCTGGACGAGATCGTGCACGCGGTGAACGCCGTGGGCGCGGCGCCGGGCGACCTGATCGCGATCCTGGAAGCCCTGAAGCAGGCCGGCGCATTGAGTGCCGAGCTCGAGGTGATCTGACATGCGCATCAATCCCGCATTCGACCTGCACCCGGCGCAGCAGAACGACCCGGCGAAGATCGACAAGGTCGCACGCCAGCTGGAAGGCCAGTTCGCACAGATGCTGGTCAAGAGCATGCGTGATGCCAGTTTCGGCGACTCGCTGTTTCCCGGCGAGAACAAGATGTTCCGCGACATGTACGACCAGAAGATCGCCGAGGCGATGACCCGCGGCAAGGGGCTGGGCCTGTCCGGCATGATCAGCCGCCAGCTGTCCGGCCAGGCCGCCGACGGCCCCGCGCTGGATACCCGCGTGGATCCGGCCAAGGCCAGCCGCGCCTACCAGCTCAACGCGCCGGACAAGCCGGCACCGTCGCTGCCGTTGGAAGATGGCAGCCAGGCCGTGCGCATGCTGCAGCAGATGGCGGCCGGCGCACAGCACGGCGCGCAGGCCGCGCTGGCACCGATGGAACAGGCACTGGACCTGATCGCCGGTCGCGAAAGCAGCAGCCTGCACCGCTCGCTGGGCACCGAGGATCCGTACATCGGCAACCTGCAGGGCGAGGACTGGTCCACCAACAACGACCAGTGGTCGGCGACGGCCAGCAACCGCGGTACGGCCATGAGCCAAGCCGATGCGATGGCTACCCGCACCGCCGTGGCCCAGCTGGGGCCGCACACGCCGGAAGGTTTCGTCGCCAGCATCTGGCAGCACGCGCAGAGCGCGGCCAGGGAACTGGGCGTGGATGCCCGTGCGCTGGTCGCCCAGGCCGCGTTGGAAACCGGCTGGGGCAAGCGCCACATCCGCCAGTCCGACGGCAGTACCTCGCACAATCTGTTCGGCATCAAGGCCACCGGCTGGAGCGGCCAGCGCGTTGAAGCCGGCACCCACGAATACGTGGATGGCGTACGCCGCAACGAAACCGCCAGCTTCCGCGCCTACAGCTCGCCGGCCGAAAGCTTCGCCGACTACGTGCGCCTGCTGAAGACCAGCCCGCGCTACCAGCAGGCCCTGCAGGCCGGCACCGACGTGCAGGGCTTCGCCCGTGGCCTGCAGCGCGCCGGCTATGCCACCGACCCGCGCTATGCGGCCAAGATCGCCGCGATCGCCGGCGGCCCGACCATCGAGCGTGCCGTAGCGGCCGTGACCGACGCCGGCGCGCGCCTTGGCCAGACCTTCGCCAGCACCGCGACCGCGGCGCTGGGTATCACCCGTCGTTGAGGAACCCCATGTCCAGCGTACTTTCCACCGGTACCGGTGCCCTGCTCGCCTTCCAGCGTGCGTTGGCGACCACCAGCCACAACGTGGCCAACCTCAATACGCCCGGCTACAGCCGGCAGAAGGTCAACTTCGCTACCGCCGACCCGCAGAACTACGGCTATGGCACGGTCGGCAACGGCACCCGGATCACTGACATCCGCCGCACTGCCGACCAGCTGGCGATCTCGCGCCTGCTCGACAGCAGCGGTGAACTGGCGCGCCTGAAACAGCTTTCGGGCATGGCCGACCGGGTCAACGCGCTGTTCTCCGATGCGGCCACCAATGTGGCCGGCGTCTGGTCGAACTTCTTCGATTCGGTCAGTGGCCTGTCGTCCAACGCGGCCGGCACCGCCGACCGCCAGAACATGCTCGACGGCGGCAAGGCCTTGGCCAACCGCTTCGTGCAGCTCAACACGCACTTGAACAACCTCAACAGCGAGGTCAACAACGGCCTGCTGGCCGGTGCCACCGAGGTCAACCGCCTGGCGCAGGAAATCGCGCAGATCAACGGCGCCATCGGCACCAACATCGCCTCTGCCGCACCCGATCTGCTCGACCGCCGCGACCAGCTGATCACCCAGCTGATCGGCTACACCGGTGGCACGGCGGTGATCCAGGACGGCGGCATCATGAATGTCTACACCGCCGGCGGCAACGCGCTGGTGGTGGGTACCACGGCGACCAAGGTCACCACCGTGGCCGACCCGTACCAGCCCGAGCGCCTGCAGTTGGCGCTGGAGACCCAGGGCAACACCATCCGCCTCGACCCGAAGGCGGTCGGCGGCCAGATCGGTGGCCTGCTGGAATTCCGCGACACCGTGCTGACCCCTGCCCAGGCTGAACTGGGCAAGCTGGCGGTGGGCCTGGCCGAGAGCTTCAACCAGGCGCACCACCAGGGCGTGGACCTGTATGGCCAGCTGGGCGGGGACTTCTTCACCATCGGCAACCCGCGCGTCACCGGCAACAACAGCAATACCGGCACCGCCAGCCTCAGCGCAACCTACGGCGACCTGGGCAAGCTGGACGCGCAGAACGTGGTGCTGCAGTTCGATGGCACCAACTGGAAGGCCAGCCGCGCCGACACCGGCGCCAGCATCCCGCTGACCGGCACCGGCACCGCCGCCGATCCGCTGGTGATCAACGGCGTCAAGCTGGTCGTCGGCGGTACGCCGGCTGCAAATGACCGCTTCCTGCTGCAGCCGACCGCGGGCGTGGCCGGCAGCATGGAAGTGGCAATCACCGATCCGTCGCGCATCGCCGCCGCTGCAGCGGTGAAGGGCGCGGCCGCCACCGCCAACACCGGTACCGGCAAGCTGAGCGGTGTCACCGTCACCGATTCGACCAACGCCAACCTGCGCAATCCGTCGGCGATCGTGTTCACCTCGGCCACCACCTACACCATCGACGGTGGGCCGCCGCAGACCTACACGCCCGGCCAGACCATCAGCGCCAACGGCTGGAGCTTCGTGCTGGACGGTGCACCGAAGGTGGGCGATACCTTCAACATCACCCCGACCCCGGCCGGTTCGTCGGACAACAGCAACGCGTCGAAGCTGGCCAAGGTGGAAAGCGCGAAGGCGTTCAACGCCGGAACGGTGACACTGAACGGCGCGCTGGGTGGCCTGACCACCCAGGTCGGCGCCGCCGCCCGCTCGGCCGAGTACTCGCTCGACGCGCAGCTGGTGATCAATGACAAGGCGCAGGAAGCCCGCGACGAAGTCTCCGGCGTGAACCTGGACGAGGAAGCGGCGGACATGCTGCGCCTGCAGCAGGCCTACCAGGCCGCCTCGCAGCTGATCTCGACCGCCGACAGCATGTTCCAGACCATCCTGGGAGCCGTCCGCCGATGAGCAGCCGCATCTCCACCAGCATGATGTTCAACCAGTCGGTGTCGCTGATGATGGCCAAGCAGGCCAAGCTCAGCCACCTGGAGCAGCAGATCGCCACCGGCAGCAAGATCGTCAGCGCCAAGGACGATCCGGTTGCCGCCGGCACTGCGGTCGGCCTTGACCGCAGCCTGGCTGCACTGGACCGCATGAAGCTCAATGCCGGCAACGTGCAGAACCGCCTGGGCGTGCAGGAAAACACCCTGGCACAGGTCAACGAGCTGATGGCACGCGTCAACGATCTGACCATCCAGGCCAGCAATCCGGCGCTGAGCGCGGCGGACAAGAAGACGCTGATCACCGAGGTCAACCAGATCCGCGACGGCCTGCTGTCGCTGGCCAACGCCGATGATGGCACCGGCCGCTACGTGTTCGGTGGCACCAACGACGGCGACCCGCCGTTTGCCAAGATCAACGGCAAAGTGGTCTACCGTGGCGACCAGACCCAGCGCCAGGTTGAAGTCGGTCCGGATACCTACGTGAAGGACGCGCTGCCCGGCAGCGAGATCTTCATGCGCATTCCCACCGGCGATGGCTTCGTCGACGGCAGCGCTGCGGCCGGCAACACCGGCAACGGCGTGCTCACCAACATCACCCGCGACGGCAGCGACAGCTGGAACGGCCAGGGCTTCAGCGTGCGCTTCACCACTGGCAACCAATACGAGGTGGTGGACGGTGCGGGCAACGTGACCGGAACCGGCACCTACAAGGCCGGCGACGATCTGGAAGTGAACGGTGTGCGCCTGCGCATCACCGGCGCACCGGCAGCGGGCGACAGCTTCAGCGTACAGGCCGCCAGCAGCCGCGACATCTTCTCCACCATGGACAACCTGGTGGCGGCGCTGGGTGCCGACACCGGTACCACCGCGCAGATGACTGCGCAGCAGAACCAGCTGCAGAGCGCACTGCGCGACGTGGCGCGCGCTTCCGAGCGGATGATCGATTCGCGTGCCGCAGGCGGTGCGCAGTTGAAGGCGCTGGACAATGCCGCCGACATGCGCGAGGCCAATGGCGTGACCCTGAAGACCACGCTGTCGCAGATGCGCGACCTGGATTACGCCGATGCGCTGAGCCAGTACCAGCTGCAGAGCACCGCGCTGCAGGCGGCGCAGACGATCTTCTCGCAGATGCAGTCGATGTCGCTGTTCAACAAGCTGCGCTGACGCGCCGCCCGCGTCAGTCCCGAAAGGCCGCGATGCCCTGCATCGCGGCCTTTTTCGTTTGCGCGCCTGCCCGCCGCTGCGCGGCCACCTGGCCGTCGCCGACCGATTTTCCGTGATTCTCCATCAAGCCCGGCCCGACCCCGCCGATACCTTCATCAGCGCTGGTCAGGCCCTGCCCGACCGCCCCTCCCGGGGCCGCTTCCACCCTGGCAACAGGGCTGAAAACCCCGGGAAAACAGCTTCAGGCAACGAATTCTGGCTTCAACGGAATTCACGGCTAAAGGTTGTTGACAAAGCGCCGTTATTCATTTGGCAACGGCGAAGCACACAGCCACACAAAAAAACAGGCGGCGCTTCGTTTCATTCACCAACGGGTTCCATATAAGAGGAGACGACCCCATGGCACAGGTAATCAACACCAATACGATGTCGCTCAACGCCCAGCGCAACCTGAGCACCAGCGGCAGCTCGCTCGCCACCACCATCCAGCGCCTCTCGTCCGGCCTGCGCATCAACAGCGCGAAGGACGACGCGGCCGGCCTGGCCATCAGCGAGCGCTTCACCACCCAGATCCGTGGTCTGGACGTGGCCATCCGCAACGCCAACGACGGCATCTCGCTGGCCCAGGTCGCCGAAGGTTCGCTGAACGAAGTCGGCAACAACCTGCAGCGCATCCGCGAACTGGGCGTGCAGGCTTCCAACGCCACCAATTCGGCCAGCGACCGCAAGGCCCTGCAGGCTGAAGTGACCCAGCTGGTCAGCGAGATCGACCGCGTCGCCAAGCAGGCCGACTTCAACGGCACCAAGCTGCTGGACGGCAGCTTCACCAGCCAGCTGTTCCAGGTGGGCGCCAACGCAGGCCAGGCCATCGCCATCAACAGCGTGGTCAACGCCAAGGCCGATTCGCTGGGCGCGGCCACCTTCGCCAACGGTTATACCGGCACCGCACTGGCGGTGGACAAGGCGACGGCCGACACCACCTACTCCGGCCTGCAGGTCTCGGTGACCCCGCCCGGCGGCACCGCCACCACGGTCACCATCAGCGACTTCACGGTGAAGGCCGGCGAATCGATCACCTCGGCCACCGCCGCGGCGATCAACAACAAGCTGGGCGAAACCGGCGTGGTTGCCTCGGTCAATACCGGCGTCGTCAGCCTGGCCTCGGTCAAGGATGGCCAGACCTTCGCCCTGGGTGTCAGCGCGGCGACTCCGCCGGCCGGCGCCACCGCCGCGACCCTCGCCGGCCTGGGCCTGACCGAGACCAGCACCAACGGCGGCACCCTGACCGGTGCAGCGGCCAGCTTCGTCAAGGACCTGAACGTCACCACCGCCGAAGGCGCACAGAAGGCGATGTCGATCGTCGACAAGGCCCTGGAATCGGTCAACAGCGTCCGCGCCGACCTCGGCGCGATCCAGAACCGCTTCACCTCGGTGGTCGCCAACCTGCAGACCTCCTCGGAGAACCTGTCCGCATCGCGCAGCCGCATCCGCGATACCGACTTCGCCAAGGAAACCGCCGAACTGACCCGCACCCAGATCCTGCAGCAGGCCGGTACGGCCATGCTGGCCCAAGCCAACCAGGTACCGCAGAACGTGCTCAGCCTGTTGCAGCGCTGACATGAGCCGCCCCCGGGGCACGTCGGGGGCGTCTAACCCAACTCACGTGCAACCGCTCAAGGACCTCTCCTCATGGCACAAGTCATCAACACCAATACGATGTCGTTGAATGCTCAGCGTAACCTGAGCACCAGCGGCAGCTCGCTGGCTACCACCATCCAGCGCCTGTCCTCCGGTTCGCGCATCAACAGCGCCAAGGACGACGCCGCCGGCCTGGCGATCTCCGAGCGCTTCGGCACGCAGATCCGCGGTACCGACGTCGCCATCCGCAATGCCAACGACGGTATCTCGCTGGCCCAGGTCGCCGAAGGTTCGCTGACCGAAATCGGCAACAACCTGCAGCGCGTCCGCGAGCTGTCGGTGCAGGCCTCCAACGCCACCAACTCGGCCAGCGACCGCAAGGCGCTGCAGGCCGAAGTGACCCAGCTGGTCTCGGAAATCGACCGCGTCGCCAAGCAGTCGGACTTCAACGGCACCAAGCTGCTGGACGGTTCGTTCTCCAGCCAGCTGTTCCAGGTCGGTGCCAACGCCGGCCAGGCCATCGCCATCGACAAGACCATCGATGCCAAGGCCAACGCCCTGGGCGGCGCCAAGTTCGACACCAACGCGCTGGCCCTGGCCGACCCGGGCACCAACGCTGATTTCAGCACCAGCGGCCTGCAGATCAATGGCGTTGCCATTGCCGATGTCTCGGTCAAGCAGGGCGCCGACGCCGCTGCCACCGGCAAGGCCTCGCGTGAAGCACTGGTGACCGCGATCAACGCCAAGATCGGCGAGACCGGCGTGTTCGCGGAAGTGAACGGCACCGCTGGCGTGACCCTGACCTCGGTCAAGGACAGCGTCAACGCCGATGGCTCGTTCAAGGCCATCACCGCGACCCCGGGCACCTGGACCGGCGCCACCGCGCCGACCTTCACCGCCTCGACGGCCGCACCGGCCGCCAAGTACGCCAGCGACCTGGACGTCAGCACCGTGAAGGGCGCCCAGCAGGCGATGGAAATCGTCGACAAGGCCCTGGGTGCGATCAACAGCACCCGCGCCGACCTCGGTGCGATCCAGAACCGCTTCACCTCGGTCGTGGCCAACCTGCAGACCTCGTCGGAAAACCTGTCGGCTTCCCGCAGCCGCATCAAGGACACCGACTTCGCCAAGGAAACCGCCGAACTGACCCGCACCCAGATCCTGCAGCAGGCCGGTACGGCCATGCTGGCCCAGGCCAACCAGGTGCCGCAGGGCGTGCTCAGCCTGCTGCGCTGATCCGCTCGCTGATCGACCTCCGGGCGCCGCATGACGCGGCGCCCGGATCCTGAAACACGTTCCACCTTCGCCAAAGGAAAAGCACCATGGCACAAGTCATCAACACCAATACGATGTCCCTGAATGCTCAGCGCAACCTGAGCACCAGCGGCAGCTCGCTGGCTACCACCATCCAGCGCCTGTCCTCCGGTTCGCGCATCAACAGCGCCAAGGACGACGCCGCCGGCCTGGCGATCTCCGAACGCTTCGGCACCCAGATCCGCGGTACCGACGTCGCCATCCGCAATGCCAACGACGGCATCTCGCTGGCCCAGGTCGCCGAAGGTTCGCTGACCGAAATCGGCAACAACCTGCAGCGCGTCCGCGAGCTGTCGGTGCAGGCCTCCAACGCCACCAACTCGGCCAGCGACCGCAAGGCGCTGCAGGCCGAAGTGACCCAGCTGGTCTCGGAAATCGACCGCGTCGCCAAGCAGTCGGACTTCAACGGCACCAAGCTGCTGGACGGCACCTTCTCCAGCCAGCTGTTCCAGGTCGGCGCCAATGCCGGCCAGGCCATCGCCATCGACAAGACCATCGATGCCAAGGCCGGCTCGCTGGGCACCTCGACCTTCGCCACCGGCGCGACTGCCGCCCTGGCTGCCAGCACCGACGGCGCCCGTTTCTCCGGCACCGTGATGGGCGTGGACATCGGCACGGTTGAAGTGAAGGCCGGCGCCACCACGGCCGATGCCTCCAAGGCCGTCGCCACCGCCATCAACGCCAAGATCGGCGAGGCCGGCATCTACGCCGAAGCCAATGCCGACGGCACCCTGAAGCTGAGCTCGGTGAAGGAAGGCAAGGCTGTCGCCGCCGCCGATATCGCCCTGATGCGCAGCGACTACGACGCGACCGCCAAGACCTGGGGCACCGCGGCAGCTGCGGGCGCCTACACTGCCGGCACCGATACCTCGGCCAACGTGCAGAAGCTGGACGTGAGCACCGTGCTCGGCGCCCAGCAGGCGCTGGAAGTGGTCGACAAGGCTCTGGGTGCGATCAACAGCACCCGCGCCGACCTCGGTGCGATCCAGAACCGCTTCACCTCGGTCGTGGCCAACCTGCAGACCTCGTCGGAAAACCTGTCGGCATCGCGCAGCCGCATCAAGGACACCGACTTCGCCAAGGAAACCGCCGAACTGACCCGCACCCAGATCCTGCAGCAGGCCGGTACGGCCATGCTGGCCCAGGCCAACCAGGTGCCGCAGGGCGTGCTCAGCCTGCTGCGCTGATCCACGGCAAGAAGGCGCCGCTACCGTCGGGTCGAACCGACGGTAGCGGCAACCGGGAAGCCACGATGCACGAAGGCGCGGGCCATGCCCGGCCCGGGATCACTCCCGAACCGGCTTGGCATCGCCCGCTCCTGCGGACCTCTCTTTCAGCGCTGTACCTTTGACTGTACGTACCGGGCGGCTTCGTCTCCCCCCGATTGTCAGTAGCCTGATCCCTCCCCTGCATTGGGGGAGGGCTTTTTGCAGACTCCCGGCAGCCCGCGGTGAACCTACCCGCACCCTGCCCCAGCCCTCCTGCAACCCGCGTGCCAGAACCCGCGCCAGGCGATTGGCACGGCACGTGCATCGACGAAGTCCTCAAGACCCAGCGGCGCAGGCCGCTATTTTCGTTGACGACGGGCCACCGCACGGCGGCCGGGCCCGGATACCAGGAGAAACGACGTGGCAGACTTTGGATACGGTGGCATTGGCTCGGGACTGGATATTTCCAGCATCGTCAACCAGCTGGTCGCAGCTGACCGCAAGCCCGCCGACAATGCGCTGAACCTGCAGCAGTCCAAGGCCAAGATGCAGTTGTCGTCGATCGGCACCATCACCTCTGCCTTCGACAAGCTGAAGACGGCGCTGACCGCACTGAAGGCCACCACGGCGTTCGACACGCGCACGGTGACCGCCAGCAAGGGCGGCGACAAGGGCACCGACGAGATCCTGACGGCATCGGTCGCGCTGTATGACGTTGGCACCACCAAGGCTGCGGCCTCCAACGGCACGCACGTGGTCAATGTCACCTCGCTGGCGACAGCGCACAAACTGATCGCCGATACCTCGGTACCCAAGACCGACACGTTTGCTGCCGGAACCTTGACGCTGACCGTTGGCGTGGGCGACAAGGCCAAGACCATGAACGTGGAGGTGGAGGACGGCGACACGCTGACCACCATCCGCAACAAGATCGATGCGGCCGGCCGCAAGGAAGGCGTGCAGGCCACCCTGATCAGCTCCGGCGACAACCAGTACCTGTCGATCGCCCAGGAGAAGACCGGTGCCGCCAACGCGATCAAGCTCGAATACGCCGGCAGCGACGCCAAACTGGGCGGCCTGGTCAACAGCCTCAAGCAGAACACCGCCGCCGCCGACGCCGAGCTGACCATCGATGGTGTGAAGGTCGTCAGCGCCAGCAACACCGTGGCCGATGCGGTTCCGGGCCTGACCCTGAACCTGAAGATGCCGGGCACCAGCACGGTGACCATCAGCACGGACACTGCGGCAGCCACCAAGGTGATGCAGGAGTTCGTCACCGCCTACAACGCTGCACTGGCGGCGATCAACACCGAAACCAAGTACGACGCCAAGACCAAGGAAGCCTCCACGCTGACCGGCGATGCGCAGATGCGCGGCGCCACCAGCCAGCTGCGCTCGGTGATGTCGAGCGTGCTCAAGGACCTGGCCGGTGACAAGCTCGATGCCAAGGCGATCGGCCTGGATACCCGTGGCTATCCCAATGCCGACGGCACGCTGATCCTGGACACCACCAAGTTCGCCGCCGCACTGGCCAGCCAGCCGGAGAAGATGCGCCAGGCGATCACCGGTGATACCGGCGGTGCCGGCAAGCTGTACACGCTGGTCGACGGCTATGTCAGCACCACGGTCGGCAAGGAAGGCGCCTTCGTTGCCCGCACCAAGGGCCTGAACACCACGCTGGACAACATCGACAAGCGCCGCAAGGACCTCGACACGCGCATGAAGAGCGTGGAAGAGCGCTACAAGAAGCAGTTCCTGGCGCTGGACAGCCTGATGGGCAAGCTGCAGCAGAGCAACACCGCGCTGCAGCAGCAGCTGGCCCAGTTGAACCGCTGACGGAACATGCACGGCACTCAAGTTTGCCGCGCAATGCACCGATAACGGACGCAACAGCAATCATCGCCGCGCCGTCGGCACCGGTCCCCGCGATCACCCGACGGCACCCCGCGCAAGGAGAATCACGAATGTACGGTTCCAGCCGTCAATATGCCGAGCAGTACCGCCAGGTGGGGGTGACCAGTGCGGTCGCCGATGCCGATCCACACAAGCTGGTGGCGATGCTGCTGGCCGGCGCGCTGGAGCGCGTGCGCCGCGCCCTGGCCAGCCTTGAACGCGGTGACCAGGCCGGCAAGGGCAAGGCGATCGGCGAAGTCTGCGCGATCGTCGGCCACCTCAACGGCTCGCTGGACCATGAGGCCGGTGGCGAGATCGCCGGAAATCTGTCTGCGCTGTACGACTACGTGCTGCAGCGCCTGACCGAGGCCAACCTGCACAACGACCGTGCCGCGCTGGATGAATCGCTGCAGCTGCTGGGCGAGATCGACAGCGCCTGGAACGCGATCCCGCACGAACAGCGCCGCCCGGCCGCGGTGGCGCCATGAGCCTGCAGGAACTGCATGCGCAGCTGGATGCCTTCGAGAGAGCCTTGGGCGAAGAATCCCTCGACCAGGCAGACAGCCTGCTCGACGGCCACGACAGCACCCTGCACGCCCTGCTCAGCCAGCCGCTGACCGCTGCGGACCACGCGCCGCTGAGCGCCCTGTTCGAGCGCCAGCAGAGTCTGCTCGGCCTGCTGCGCCAGCGCCGTGATGCCGTGGCCGCACTGATGAACGACGGCCAGCGCTCCCTTCGCGCGGCGCATGCCTATCTGCAGGCAGAATCGCTGGCATGACCTCGCTGCCGACCACCTCGCTGCATCACCCGGCCGAAAGCGAGCTGTTCGACGAGACGCTCAGCTGCGAACTGGCCCTGCCGGCCGAGTTCCAGGCGGGCAGCGCGGCCGGCCGCACCAGCAGCGCCGAAGGCCTGCTGCGCAGCCTGGCACTGGTCGAGGACAGCCGCGGCGACGAGCACGACGAACGCAACGAAGCCAGCCTGCAGCTGCAGCGCTTGGAAGCCAAGCTGGACCTGGCGATGGTGCTGCTCGGCCGGCTGGTGCGCCAGCAGGGCCAGGAGCTGACCCTGCGACCGGTGCGCTGGTCGCGCCGTGGCATCCGCCTGCAGCTGGGCCCGCGCAGTGGCGCAAGCCCCGGCCAGGCCGGCGTGGTGCGCCTGCAGCCCAGCGACTGGCTGCCCGACCACATCGACCTGCCGGTGGAGGTCGTCGCAGAAGCCGCCGACGGTAGCGGCGGGCACTTCCTGTGGCTGCGCTTCCAGCGTTTGGGCGATGGCCTGGAGATGGCGATGGAGCGGCACCTGTTCCGCCTGCACCGCCGCCAGGTGGCCGAGGCACGCCGCGCACGCTGAAACCCGCCCCCTTGGCGCTGTACGGCCGACCCTTGGCGCGCCCGTTCAGCTAAGTTAAGGTGGATGCCCCTACACGGATCTGCTGCGTGCCTGTGCGAGTTCTCATCGTCGACGATCACACCCTTGTCCGCGCCGGCCTGGCGCGGCTGCTGCAGGGGTTTGCCGACGTGCAGCTCGTGGCCGAGGCCAGCAACGCCGAACAGGCACTGCAACTGTCCCTGCAGCACGCACCGGATGTGGTGCTGATGGACCTCTCGCTGCCGGGCCGCACCGGCCTGGAAGCGCTCAGCGACATCCGCCTGCGTGCCCCCGGTACCCGGGTGGTGATGATGACCATGCACGACGATGCCGCCCACGTGCGCGATGCACTGGATCGTGGCGCGGTCGGGTTCGTGGTGAAGGACGCCGCACCGCAGGAACTGGAACTGGCACTGCGGGCCGCGCACGCCGGCCAGGTGTTCCTGAGCCCGCAGATCTCGGCCAAGATGCTGGCGCCGATGCTGGGCCGCGAGAAACCCACCGGCATCGCCGCACTCTCACCACGGCAGCGTGAGATCCTGCGCCGCATCGGCAAGGGCGAGAGCAACAAGGAAATCGCCGCCGATCTCGGCATCAGCGTCAAGACGGTGGAGACCCACCGCGCGCGGATGATGGAATCGCTGGGCTGCCGCCGCGCCAATGACCTGCTGCTGCTGGCCGCACGCCATCAGCACGAGCTCGAGTAGGCGCCGGCATCGGGGTCAGATCCCTTTCCCGCGGAAACGGATCTGACCCCGCGACACCCTGCGTTGGCGACGACATCCCGTCACCCCGACATTCCCTGACAGGAATCCGTGCCCCGACCGCCGCGCGCCCAGCGGCTTCGCCACCACAAATCAATGACTTGGCGACGCATTTCGTCAATTTCCCGCGTCGGTGTAGGGAATTCCCCTACACCCTGTCGGGAGTTCCACGAAATGCATCAGGAACCCCCCGATTCCGCCCCCGCCGGATCAAAAGCAAGATGCGTTCCACAAGGCGCCGGGGAGCGGTGCCGGGGAACCACGATGAAGGCTGCACTCTCGACCCAGCTGGGCCAGCAACTCCACCTCACCCCGCAACTGCTGCAGTCGATCCGACTGCTGCAGCTCGATGGCCTGCACCTGGAGCAGGAAATCCAGCGCCTGCTGGACTCCAACCCGCTGCTGGAGATCGAGGAGGCCGAAGCGCCCGCTGCCGACGCCACCGAAGCGAGTGCCACCACCCTCGATACCGCCGCCTTTGACGAACTGCCCGAGCCGTCGATGTGGGACGTGGCCGGCGCCAGTTGGCAGGACGGCGACGACGATCGCATGGCGCGCATCGCCGCCGGCGAGTCGACCGACCCGCAGCTGCGCGTGCTGCAGCGCCTGGCGCTGGACATGGACGACCGCCAGCTGGCGGTGGCCGCGTTCTGGCTGGACCACTGCGATGAGGCAGGCTACCTGCAGGCGCCGCTGGCACAGCTGCAGCTGCTGGCCAGTGCCCAGTTCGACATCACCGCCGACGGCGTGGAAGCGATCCGCCAGCAGCTGCTGCATGGCGAGCCCGCCGGCATGGCCGCGCAGGACCTGCGCGAAGGCCTGCAGGCGCAGCTGCGCAGCCTGCATGGCGTGGTGCCGGCCCGCCACCTGGCGGCACGCATTCTCGATGGCGCACTCGACGCGCTCGCGGCCCACGACTACCCCGCCCTCGCCCGCCAGCACGACGCCGAGATCGACGACGTGCGCGAGGCGGTGCGCCTGATCCTCTCGCTGCAGCCGCGCCCCGGCGACAGCCTGCTGCCCGAACGCAACGCCGTGGTGGTGCCGGACGTGGTCGCCTGGCACGCTGATGGGCAGTGGAAGGTCGCACTGAACCCGGCCACCAGCCGCCGCGTGTCGATCAACAGCCAGTACGAACAGGCCCTGGCCGAGACCAGCGACGCCGCCCCGGCACTGCGCGAAATGCTGCAGGAGGCGCGCTGGTTCAGCCGCGGCCTGTCGATGCGCTACGACACCCTGCTGCGCACCGCGCGGGTGATCGTCGAGCGCCAAGCCGCCTTCCTGGTCCGTGGCGAAGAGGCCATGGCGCCGTTGACCCTGAAGGAAGTGGCCGAGGAGATCGGCATGCACGAGTCCACCGTCTCGCGCATCACCACCGGCAAGTTCCTGCAGACCCCGCGCGGCACCTTCGAACTGAAGCACTTCTTCGCCGTGCGTCTGGAAGGCGCCAGCGTCTCCGGCCAGGCGGTGAAGGCCATGGTCCGCCGCCTGATCGACGCCGAACCGGCCGGCCGCCCGCTGGCCGATGAGGCCATTGCCGGCCTGCTGTCACGCCAGGGGGTGAACATTGCCCGCCGAACCGTCGCAAAATACCGAGAACAACTGGATATCGCCCCGGCCCGCGAACGGCGCCGGCTCAGCGCCAGGCAACCCCAGCTGGCCCGGGTGGGCTGAAAAGGATGTTGGACATGAACAAGCTCACGGTCCTGCTGGTCGATGACCACGAGGGCTTCATCAACGCGGCGATGCGCCATTTCCGCAAGATCGACTGGCTGCAGATCGTCGGCAGTGCCGGCAACGGCCTGGAAGCGATCGAGCGCTCGGAAACGCTGCGCCCGCAGGTGGTGCTGATGGACCTGGCGATGCCGGAAATGGGTGGCCTGCAGGCCACCCGCCTGATCAAGTCGCAGGACGATGCACCGTACATCGTGATCGCCAGCCACTTCGACGACGCCGAGCACCGCGAACACGCGCTGCGCGCCGGCGCCGACAACTTTGTCAGCAAGCTGTCCTACATCCAGGAAGTCATGCCGATCCTGGAAGGCCTCAGGGAGGATCGATCGTGAGCGAATCGCGCATCCTGGTGCTGGACAACGACGCCGTGCGCGCAGAGCGCACCGTTGCCCTGCTGGAATTCATGGACTTCAACCCGCGCTGGGTGTCCGACGCGGCCGACTTCGACCTGGGCCGCCAGCGCCAGAACGACTGGATGGCGGTGATCGTCGGCAGCCTGGATGACAGCGCCGCCAGTACCGCGCTGTACCACTGGCTGGGCGGCAGCAGCCTGCCGCCGCCGGTGCTGCTGGCCGATGGTGATGCTGCAGCGTTTGCCCAGCAGCACGGGCTGCACGAAGCCAACATCTGGCCGCTGGAAACGCCGCTGCGCCACGCGCAGATGGAAGCCCTGCTGCGCCGTGCCAGCCTCAAGCGCCTGGATGCCGAGCACCAGGCCGGCGCCGCGCAGGATCAAGGCCCGACCGGCAACGGCCCGGCGGTCACCGCGCTGCGCACCATGATCGAGCAGGTGGCCGCGTTCGACACCACCGTGCTGGTGCTGGGCGAATCCGGCACCGGCAAGGAAGTGGTATCGCGCGCCATCCACCAGCGCTCGCCGCGCCGTGATGGCCCGTTCGTGGCGATCAACTGTGGCGCCATTCCGGCCGACCTGCTGGAAAGCGAACTGTTCGGCCACGAGAAGGGCGCCTTCACCGGCGCACTGACCGCGCGCAAGGGCCGGTTTGAAATGGCCGAGGGCGGCACCCTGCTGCTCGACGAAATCGGCGACATGAGCCTGCCGATGCAGGTGAAGCTGCTGCGCGTGCTGCAGGAACGCAGTTTCGAGCGCGTTGGCGGCAACCAGACCATCCGCTGCAACGTGCGCGTGGTGGCCGCGACCCACCGCGACCTGGAGACCCGCATCGCCGAGGGCAAGTTCCGCGAGGACCTGTTCTACCGCCTCAACGTGTTCCCGATCGACGTGCCCGCGCTGCGCGAACGGCGCGAAGACCTGCCGGCGCTGGTGGAAACCATCGCCGCGCAGCTGGCCCGCACCGGCCGTGGCGAAGTGCGCTTCACCCCGGAAGCGCTGCAGGCGCTGGCCGACTACGAGTGGCCGGGCAACGTGCGCGAGCTGACCAACCTGGTCGAGCGCCTGGCCGTGCTGCATCCGGGTGGTTCGGTGCGCGTGCAGGACCTGCCGGCCCGCTATCGTGGCGATGCCGCGCTGGCAGCGGTGGCCGCAGCGGTACCTGCAGCGCCGGTTGCCAGCGAAGAACGCCTGGACCTGCGCAGCTTCTCGTTCCACACGCCCGGCAGCGGCAACCAGCCGGCGCTGGAGCACGGCATCGCCGTCAATCGCCCGGCGGCACCGGCGGCACTGCCCGACGATGGCCTGGACCTGCGCAACCACATGGCCAACATCGAACTGGGCCTGATCAACGAAGCGCTGGAACGCACCCAGGGCGTGGTCGCCCACGCCGCCCAACTGCTCGGCCTGCGCCGCACCACGCTGGTGGAAAAGCTGCGCAAGTACGGCATCGAGCGCGAGCAGGCCGAACTGGCCGGCTGAAGCGCGCGACCCGCATGAAGGGGGCACGAACGCCTGGGCTTGCCCGGGCGTTGGTGTTTGTGGTGCCCGGGGTCAGATCCCTTTCCTGCGGAAAGGGATCTGACCCCATTGCATTTGCACGTTTTCCTAGAGACAACGGAATCGCAGTGCGGAGCATGGCAGGGACATCCCAAGGAGGTCCCACCATGCATCACCTGATCCTGCTCGCCGTCCTGCTCTGCCCGGCCCTGGCCACCGCGGCCAACTGCACCCTGCCCGCCACGCTCGACCAACGCCAGTTCACCAACCTCAGCGACCCGTTGTACGCGCCGGACAACCCCAACGCCGGACGCATGGTGCAGCTCAGCTTTGCTGGCAGCCAGTACGTGCTGGACATCCTCGGCACCGACCTCCGCATCGGCGGCAGCTACCGCTACCAGCGCCTGGCCCCGCATATCGCGGAAATCCAGATGACCGAGGCCCATCCGGCCGGCCTCGCCCACCACACCCTGCTGCTGACCTGCCAGAGCGACCGCCAGGGCCGTTTCATCTACACCCAGCATGACGGCCCCATCGCCCCGCGCCAGCGCCAGAATTCCGGCCGATGGACCCTGCAGCCATAGGCCAGAAAACCGACGCCGGTTAAATGGCGCCGCCAATGGGGTCAGAGCCCGTTGCGTTGCAACGGGATCCGACCCCGTGCCGACCAACGGTCGGCACCCACCATCAGCAGCAGGTTCCAACAGATCGCGGCCACCTGCCGCCGGACCCAGCCCGCCACCCCACGGATAGCCCGATTTTGACGTTGATGTTGACGTGGCGTCGGCGGGTGCAGGGCGCAGCCCTGCCACCACACACCCACCCCCCACCCTCACTTCACTGAATCGAAAACCGGTTTCGGCACGGCACTTGCACTGGCTCCAGCAGACAACCCCATCCCTGTTTCTGGAACCGTTGCAGATGTCCCACTCCGTCACTTCGATCCTTTCGCAGATCCGCTCCTATCAGACCCAGATGGGACAGCCGGCGCTCAACCCGCTGGGCGAAACGCCGCGCAGCAATGCCCTGCCGGGCACGGTGCTGGATGCGCCGCAGGTGCAGCCGGCCAGCTTCACCGAAACCCTGCGTGGTGCGATTGCCGGCGTCAACGATGCGCAACAGAAATCCGGCGCCCTCGCCAAGGCCTTCGAGATGGGCGACCCCAGCGCCGACCTGGCCAAGGTGATGGTCGCCTCGCAGCAGTCCCAGATCGCCTTCCGCGCCACCGTGGAAGTCCGCAACCGTCTCGTCCAGGCCTACCAGGACGTGATGAACATGCCGCTGTAAGGAACGTTGACGCATGGCACTGACGCTCTCCAAGGACAGCCTGAACGCCGAGAAGGCCGGGCAATGGTTCGACCGCCTGCAGAGTCTGCAGATCACCCGTCGGCTGGGCCTGATGGCGATGATCGCGGTGGCGGTGGCGGCAGGCCTGTCCGTGTTCTTCTGGTCACAGAAGCCGGGCATGGTCCCGCTGTACACCGGCCTGGACCAGAAGGCGACCGCTGAAGCGACCGACCTGCTGCGCGCCGCGCAGATTCCGTTCGCGCTCGACCCGGCCACCGGTGGCATCACCGTGCCGGAAAAGAACCTGCACGATGCCCGCCTGAAGCTGGCCGGCTCCGGCCTGACCGACAGCGGCAAGCTGGGCTTCGAGCTGATGGAACGCGACCCCGGCTTTGGTGTCAGCCAGTTCGTGGAAAGCGCGCGCTACCAGCACGCGCTGGAAACCGAGCTGTCGCGCACCATCAACACGCTGCGCCCGGTGCGCGATTCGCGCGTGCACCTGGCCATTCCCAAGCCCAGCGCGTTCACCCGCCAGCGTGACGTGGCCAGCGCCTCGGTCACCCTGGAACTGCGTGGCGGCCAGCAGCTGGAACGCAGCCAGGTCGATGCCATCGTGCACATGGTCGCCGCCAGCATTCCGGACCTCGCGCCGGAACGGGTGACCGTGGTCGACCAGAGCGGGCGCATGCTCAGCATCACCGACCCGAACAGCGAGGCGGCGGTCAACGCGGCCCAGTTCGAGCAGGTGCGCCGCCAGGAAACTTCGTTCAACCAGCGCATCCGCGAACTGCTGGAGCCGATGACTGGCCCCGGCCGCGTCAACCCGGAAGTGAGCGTGGACATGGATTTCTCGGTGACCGAGGAAGCCCGCGAGCTCTACAACGGCGAGCCGCAGAAGCTGCGCAGCGAGCAGATGAGCGAGAACACCACCAGCACGCCGGGCCCGCAGGGCGTGCCGGGTGCGACCAGCAACAGCCCGCCGGGCCAGCAGGCCGCACCGGCCACCGCGCAGGCCCCGACCGAAAGCAGCAAGAACGCGACCCGCAACTACGAGCTGGACCGCACCCTGCAGCACACCCGCCAGCCGGCCGGCCGCATCAAGCGCGTCTCGGTGGCGGTGCTGGTGGACAACGTGCCGCGCGCCGGCGCCAACGGCAAGATGAGCCCGCAGCCGCTGTCGGCTGCCGAACTGACCCGCGTCGAAGCGCTGGTCAAGCAGGCCGTCGGCTTCAACGCCGAGCGTGGCGACACCGTGTCGGTGATGAATGCCCCGTTCGTGCGTGACACCACGCCGGTCGAAGGCCCGTCGTGGTGGGAGCTGCCGTGGGTGCACGATGCCGGCCGCATGCTGCTTGGCGCGGTGGTGGTGCTGGCGCTGCTGTTCGGCGTGCTGCGTCCGGCGCTGCGCGCGATCACCGGCCAGAGCAGGAAGAACGACGAACAGGCACTCGAGCCGCATACCGCGGACGTGCAGCTGGTCGATGACGACGGCATGCCGCTGCCGGCGCTGGGCGCTGACCGGGCCAGCCTGGGCGGGCCGGAAGCACTGGCCCTGCCGGTGGATTCATATGAGGAACGATTGCGGATGGCGCGTGAAGCCGTGAAGACCGACTCCAAGCGCGTGGCCCAGGTGGTCAAGGGTTGGGTGGCAAATGACTGAGGCCGCACTGACTGGCGTGCAGCGCGCCGCCGTACTGCTGCTTTCGCTGGGTGAGCTGGACGCGGCCGAAGTGCTGCGCCACATGGAACCCAAGGAGGTGCAGAAAATCGGCATCGCCATGGCCACCATGACCGACATCACCCGCGAGCAGGTGGAGCGGGTGATGGACCAGTTCGGCCAGGAGCTGGGCTCGAAGACCTCACTCGGCGTTGGCTCGGACGACTACATCCGCAACATGCTGGTGCAGGCGCTGGGCAGCGAGAAGGCCGGCAACCTGATCGACCGCATCCTGCTCGGCCGCAACACCACCGGCCTGGACGCGCTGAAGTGGATGGACCCGCGTGCGGTGGCCGACCTGGTGCGCAACGAGCACCCGCAGATCATCGCCATCGTGATGGCGCACCTGGAAACCGACCAGGCCGCCGACGCGCTGAAACTGCTGCCGGACCGTACCCGCGTGGACGTGCTGCTGCGCATCGCTACCCTCGACGGCATTCCGCCGAACGCGCTCAATGAACTCAACGAGATCATGGAGCGCCAGTTCGCCGGCAACCAGAACCTGAAGTCGTCGAACATCGGTGGCGTGCAGTGCGCGGCCAACATCCTGAACTTCATGGACAGCGGCCAGGACCAGGCGATCCTGGGCGAAATCGCCCGCATCGATGCGCCGTTGAGCAACCGCATCCAGGACCTGATGTTCGTGTTCGACGATCTGGTCGACCTGGACGACCGCGAGATGCAGCTGGTGCTGCGCGAGGTGAGCGGCGAGCGCCTGGGCCTGGCCCTGCGCGGCGCCGACATCAAGGTGCGCGACAAGATCACCCGCAACATGTCGCAGCGCGCGGCCGAGATCCTGCTGGAAGACATGGAAGCCCGCGGGCCGGTGCGCCTGTCCGACGTGGAAGGCGCGCAGCGCGAGATCCTGGCCATCGTCAAGCGCATGGCCGATGAAGGCACCGTCACCATCGGCGGCAGCGCGGAGGCCATGCTGTGAGCAACGTCGTGCGCTGGCTTGCCCCGGACCTGCTGGCCCAGCCCGAACCGGCGCTGGAGCAGGAGGACGCGTTCGAACTCACCGAGCCGGACCCGGAACACGAACCGGAGCCGCCGCTGCAGCTGCCGACCCTGGAGGAAATCCAGGCGATCCAGGACAGCGCGGAGAAGGAAGGATTCGATCAGGGCCATGCCGAAGGCTACGGCCAGGGCCAGGCGGAGGTGCGTCGCCTCGCCGCGCAGATCGAAGGCATCCTCGACAACTTCAGCCGGCCGCTGGTGCGGCTGGAGAACGAAGTGGTCGGCGCCCTTGGTGAACTGGCGGTGCGCATCGCCGGCGCGCTGGTCGGCCGCGCCTACGAGGCCGAGCCGGCACTGCTGGCGCAGCTGGTCGGCGAAGCGATTGACGCCGTGGGCGGCAGCACCCGCGAGGTGGAAGTGCGGCTGCACCCGGATGACATCGCCGCGCTTGCCCCGCTGCTGAACCTGTCGCCGGCGCAGCGCCTGGTACCGGATACCAGCCTCAGCCGTGGCGACCTGCGCGTGCACGCCGAAGCCGTACGCATCGACGGCACCCTGGAGGCCCGCCTGCGCGGTGCGCTGGATGCGGTGATCCGCCAGACCGGGGCGACGGCATGAGCGCCGCACCGCAAACGACGCCGCCGCCGGCCGACTGGGCCGTGGCCCGCAACCTGCGCCTGGCCCGGCGCCTGGACGGCCTGCGCGTGGATACCGCGCATGGCCGTGGGCTGATCCGCGAGGGCGTGCTGCGCCGCGCGGTCGGGCTCACCCTGGAAGCGGTCGGCTGCGAGGCGCCGCTGGGCGCCAGCTGCAAGGTGGAAGTGGTCGATGGTGGCTGGGTCGATGCCGAAGTGGTCGGCTTTGCCGGTGAGCGCACCTACCTGATGCCCAGCGCCGAACTGCACGGCCTGCTGCCCAACGCCCGCGTGGTACCGTCGGCGCGACGTGGCGGCGTGGAAGTGGGTGAAGGCCTGCTCGGCCGCGTCATCGACAGCGACGGCGTGCCGCTGGATGGCAAGGGCCCGATCCGCGCAGAAGGGCATGTCGGCATGGCCGGCGTGTCGATCAATCCGTTGGCGCGTGAACCGATCACCCAGCCGCTGGACGTGGGCGTGCGCGCGATCAACGCGCTGTTGCCGATCGGCCGCGGCCAGCGTGTCGGCCTGTTCGCCGGTTCCGGCGTCGGCAAGTCGACGCTGCTGGGCATGATGACCCGCTACACCGCTGCCGACGTGATCGTGGTCGGCCTGATTGGTGAACGAGGCCGCGAAGTACGCGATTTCGTCGAGACCACGCTGGGCGAGGAAGGCCTGCGCCGCGCCGTGGTGGTGGCCAGCCCCGCCGACCGGCCACCCTTGGCGCGCCTGCACGGTGCCTACCGTGCCACCGCCATCGCCGAGTGGTTCCGCGACCAGGGCCTGAACGTGCTGCTGCTGATGGACTCGCTGACCCGCTTCGCCCAGGCGCAGCGCGAGATCGGCTTGTCGGTCGGTGAACCACCGACCACCCGCGGTTACCCGCCCTCGGTGTTCGCCAAGCTGCCGGCGCTGGTCGAACGCGCTGGCAACGGCGCAAAGGGCCGCGGCTCGATCACCGCGTTCTACACCGTACTGACCGAAGGCGATGATCCACAGGATCCGATCGCCGACGCCGCACGCGCGATCCTCGACGGCCACATCCTGCTCTCGCGCCGGGTGGCCGACAGCGGCCTGTACCCGGCCATCGACGTCGAATCGTCGGTCAGCCGCGTGGTCACGGAAATCGCCGACGAGCCGTGGCGCCTGCGCATCCGCAAGTTGAAGCGACTGGTCTCGGCGTACTCGGCCAACCGTGACCTGATCGCGATCGGTGCCTACCAGCGTGGTAACGACGCGGCCACCGACGAAGCCCTGGAACGCTGGCCGGAAATCATGGAGTTCCTCGGCCAGGACGTTGCAAAGGCCGCAGATCTCCCGCACAGCCAGGCGGCGCTGCAGCGCCTGGTGGAACAAGAGAGTTAAGCCATGAACCAGTCCAAGCGCATCGATCCCCTGCTCAAGCGGGCCCAGGAACACGAGGACGCGGTCGCCCGCGACCTGGCCGAACGCCAGCGCGTGCTCGACACCCATCTGTCGCGCCTGGACGAACTGCGCCGCTATGCCGAGGAGTACGCCAACGCCCAGATGGCAGCGACCAGCCCGGCACAGCTGCTGAACCGCCGCGCCTTCCTTGATCGCCTGGACAGTGCGGTCGAGCAGCAGCAGGCCACGGTCAACGGCAACCGCGAAAAAGTGGAGGCCGAGCGCGCGCGGCTGATCCTGGCCAGCCGTGACAAGGCGGTGCTGGAGCAGCTGGCCGCCAGCTACCGCGCGCAGGAAAAGGTGGTGACCGACCGCCGCGACCAGCGCGAGATGGACGACATTGGCGCGCGGCGCGCGCGCGTGGTGCAGGCCGAAGACCAGGACGGCGCCGAGCAGGGAGGCCGCCCGTGATGCCCGCCCCGCTCGCCAGCAGCGCCAACCCGGCCACGCCCGCCACCAGCAACAGTGCCGCACGCGCCGCGCGCAGCGAAGGCGCAAAGGACTTCAGCCAGCTGCTGCAGGGCGGTGCGCCCTCCGCGCCCGCGCCTGCCGGCAGCGCTACCACACCGACGCCGTCCACGCCCAGCCAGCCATCGACCGCCGACAGCAATGGCCAGGCACCGGGCGAACGCAGCGCGGACGCGGAAGCGGCAACTGCCGAAACGCCGCCGCTACCGCCCGTTGCCCTGCCCCCGGCTGGACCCGGCACCGACAAGGACAAGCCCGCCGCGACCGAGGACGCCCCGTGGCCACCGATCGGCCTGGCCGGCCTGGTGCTGGCGATGCCGACGCCTGCCGATCCGGCCGTCGCTCTGGCGGGCAGCGCTGCACCATCACTGGCCAGCGGTACGGCGCTACCCACCACTGCCCCCGCCGCGACCCCGACACTGCCTGCAGCAGCGCCAGCAGCGGCAACCGCAGCCCCCGTGGCGGCCGACGGCAAACCGGCGGCGACCAGCGCGGAGGATGCCACCGCGCTGCCATTGCCGGCGATGAGCCTGCCCGGCAAGCGCAGCGAGCGCGGCGAAGGCAGTGACGTGGCCGCCGTTGGCGACCGCGCAAATACACCGTTGCTGCACGCACCGGCAGCCGCCGCCGTGCAGGACCTGAAGGCGGCGCTCGCCACCGGCAACGCGATCTTCAATGGCGAACCCACGCCCAAGCCCGTGCTGGGTGACGATGGCTTCGACCAGGCCATCGGCGCACGCCTGGGCTGGCTGGCCGACCAGAAGATCGGCCATGCCCACATCCGCCTGAGCCCGGACGACATGGGGCCGGTCGACGTGCGCCTGCAGTTGAACGGCGACAAGGTGCATGCCAGCTTCAGCAGCCCGCACGTGGACGTGCGCCAGGCACTGGAAAGCAGCCTGCCGCGCCTGCGCGAGCTGCTGGGCGAACAGGGCTTCCAGCTGGCTCACGCCGATGTCGGCCACCAGGCGTCTGGTGGTGACGGCAATGCGTCGGGACAACCCGGTGGCGGGGGCATGACCGGCGACGGAGAACCGACGCCGGGCGATGCCAGCGTGTCGTCCGCGCAGTTGATCCGCCAGCGCGGCTTGCTGGACGCCTACGCCTGACAGGTGTGCCAACCAAGGTTGGCACCCACCAGGGCAGGCGGTCGGCACCTCCCCGTATTGCGTTGGTGGGTGCTGAGCTTGCTCCGCACGGCCCTACCTGCACCCCGACGGAATTCCGTCGCACCCTGCGGGCCCAGCCTTCGGCACACCCCTTGCATATCCCGGTGAAGCAACCCTCAGGAGCTTCACCCCGTGGCCGCAGCCGCTGACAAAACCAAGAAGACCGCCGAGAAGGACAAGGCCGCCAAGCCGCGTAGTCCGATCCTGATCACCGCACTGGTGGCCGTACTGGCCGCCGCTGCCGCTGGTGGCGGCGTGTGGTTCTTCACCCAGTCCAAGCACGAAGAGAAGACCGCGCAGGCGCCCAAGAAGAGCGCGACCCCGGCCCCGGCACAGTACTTCGCGCTGGACCCGGCGTTCGTGGTCAACCTCAATGGCCCGGTCGACGGCCCGCGCTACCTGCAGCTGGAGGTCCAGCTGATGACCCGCGACCCGGCCGCGCTGGAAGCGATCAAGACCCATGCCCCGGCCATCCGCGCGCGCCTGCTGATGCTGTTCTCGCAGGTCAGCCCGGACCAGATCGCCGATGTCGCCGGCAAGCAGAAGCTGCAGGCCAGTTCGCTGGCCGAGGTGCAGAAGGTGCTCAAGGCCGAGACCGGCAGCAACGGCGCAGACGATCTGCTGTTCACCAGCTTCGTGACCCAGTAAGGGCCCCCCGATGAATGATCTGCTGTCCCAGGACGAGATCGATGCCCTGCTCCACGGCGTGGACAGCGGCGCGGTCGAGACCGATGCGGAACCCCCGTCAGGCGAAGCGCGCTCGTACGACTTCGCCAGCCAGGACCGCATCATCCGTGGTCGCATGCCGACCCTGGAAATGGTCCACGAGCGCTTCGCGCGCCTGTGGCGGATCGGCCTGTTCAACCTGATCCGGCGCTCGGCCGAGCTGTCGGTGCGCGGCATCGAACTGATCAAGTTCAACGACTACATGCACTCGCTGTATGTGCCGACCAACCTGAACCTGATCCGCTTCAAGCCGCTGCGCGGTACCGGCCTGATCGTGTTCGAGCCGACCCTGGTGTTCGCCATCGTCGACAACTTCTTCGGCGGCGACGGGCGCTACCCGACCCGCATCGAGGGCCGCGAATTCACGGCCACCGAAATGCGGGTGATCCACCTGCTGCTGAAGCAGACTTTCGCCGACCTGCGCGAAGCGTGGGCACCGGTGATGGACGTCGACTTCGAGTACATCAACTCGGAGATCAACCCGCATTTCGCCAACATCGTGACCCCGCGCGAGTACGTGGTGGTGTGCCGCCTGCACGTCGAGCTCGACGGCGGCGGCGGTGACATCCACGTCACCCTGCCCTACTCGATGCTGGAACCGATCCGCGAACTGCTCGACGCCGGCATCCAGAGCGACCGCAACGACCGCGACGAGAGCTGGGGCAAGACCCTGCGCGAGCAGCTCAACATCGCCGAAGTCACCCTGTCCAGCGTACTGGCCAGCAAGCGCATGACCCTGCGCGACCTGACCCAGTTGAAGGTCGGCGACATCCTGCCGATCGAGCTGAGCCCGCAGGTGCCGCTGTGCGTGGAGAACATTCCGGTGTTCACCGGCGAGTTCGGCATCGCCAACGGCATGAACGCCGTGAAGATCACCGCTACCCATCCGCCGGGCACCCGCCCGCGCGTACCCGTCATCCAGGAAGACCCGCAATGAACGATATCGACGCCCTCGAACCGACCCCGGCCCAGTTCAGCAGCCTGCAGGCCGACGAGGCCAACGGTCCGGACCTGAACCTGGACGTGATCCTCGATGTGCCGGTGACCCTGTCGCTGGAAGTCGGTCGTGCCCGCCTGCCGATCCGCAACCTGCTGCAGCTCAACCAGGGTTCAGTGGTGGAACTGGAGCGCGGTGCCGGCGAATCGCTGGACGTGTTCGTCAACGGCACCCTGATCGCCCACGGCGAAGTGGTGGTGATCAATGACCGCTTCGGCGTGCGCCTGACCGACGTGGTCAGCCCGAGCGAGCGGATCCGGAGACTGCGTTGAGCCTGCTGGCCTCCACCCTGCTGGCGGTCGGCAAGACCGCAGCGCCGATCGGCCCGCAGGTCGGCCAGCACGCGGCCGCCGCACCCAGCCTGTTCGGTGCGGTGCTGGCGCTGCTGGCGGTGCTGGCGCTGGTGATCGGCCTGGGCTGGCTGCTCAAGCGCATGCCCGGCAGCGGCTTCCGCCCGGCCGAAGGCATGAAGCTGGTGGCCAGCCTCAGCGTCGGCGCCAAGGAGCGCGTGGTGGTGGTGGAGGTCAACGGCCAGCAATTGCTGCTGGGCGTCACTGCCGGCGGCATCAACACCCTGCATACCCTGCCCGAACCGTTGCCGCCACCGGCGCCGGTGCGCGTGCCGGATTTCAAGAACCTGCCGAATTTCGCCCAGCTGCTGCAGCAGCGGCTGCGCAAGGACCCCTGACATGCGTGTCACCCGTACCCGTGTTGCCACCCTGATGCCGTGGCTGCTGTTGCTTGCCCTGTGCCTGTTGCCGGTGCTGGCGTTCGCCGCGCCCGGCACCCCGGCCACCCCGCTGCCGGACGTCAACGTCGGCAAGATCGGCGGCCAGCCGGTCAGCCTGCCGCTGCAGACCCTGCTGCTGATGACCGCGATCACCCTGATCCCGTCGATGCTGCTGGTGCTGACCTCGTTCACCCGCATCATCATCGTGCTGGGCCTGCTGCGCCAGGCACTGGGTACCGGCCAGACGCCGTCCAACCAGGTACTGCTGGGCCTGGCCCTGTTCCTCACCGCGATGGTGATGATGCCGACCTGGGACAAGGCGTGGAGCACGGGCATGGCGCCCTATCTCAACGGCGACATCGACTTCCAGACCGCCTGGACATTGACCACGCAGCCGCTGCGCGGGTTCATGCTGGCGCAGATCCGCGAGACCGACCTGATGACCTTCGCCGGCATCGCCGGGCACGGCACCTACGCCAGCCCCGATGCGATCCCGTTCCCGGTGCTGGTCGCCTCGTTCGTCACCAGCGAACTGAAGACCGCTTTCGAGATCGGCTTCCTGATCTTCATTCCGTTCGTGATCATCGATCTGGTCGTCGCCAGCGTGCTGATGTCCATGGGCATGATGATGCTGTCGCCGATGCTGGTGTCGGCACCGTTCAAGATCCTGCTGTTCGTGCTGGTGGATGGCTGGGTGCTGACCGTGGGCACGCTGGCGGCCAGCTTCAATCCCGCGTGACGCGATCCGGCGCGATTGAAAGACAGTCGAGCATGGCTCGACTCTATATAAGAAGGTGGAACCCGAATGTCTCCCGAACTTGCCTTGACCGAACTGCGTGGCGGCCTGATCACCGTGCTGTGGGTGGCCGGCCCGCTGCTGCTCACCGTACTGGTGGTGGGCGTGGTGGTCGGTGTCGTGCAGGCCGCGACCCAGCTCAATGAACCGACCATCGCCTTCGTCGCCAAGGCGGCGGCGCTGACCGCAGTGCTGTTCGCGCTGGGCAGCCTGCTGATCGGCCACCTGGTTGAATTCACCACGCTGCTGTTCCAGCGCATTCCGCACCTGATCGGCTAGGACACGCGCTTCGATGGACGCCGCGACACAGATGGCGGCCGACGGCCTGCAGGCCTTCGGCATGATCGGCACCGTGCTGTGGACCATGCTGCGCATCGGCGCGGTGGCCATGGCCATGCCCATGGTCGGCACGCGCGCGGTGCCGTCGCGGGTGCGCGTGGTACTGGCCGGCACCCTGGCCATTGCACTGGCGCCGCTGCTGCCACCGGTACCGGACTGGACCGGCTTCGACGCGGCTACGGTGCTGACCATCGCGCGCGAACTGGCCATCGGCGTTTCCATCGGTTTCATGCTGCGGCTGGTATTCGAAGCCGGTGCGATGGCCGGCGAACTGATCGCGCAGGGCACCGGCCTGGCCTTCGCGCAGATGAGCGACCCGCTGCGCGGTGGCACTTCGGGTGTGATCGGCCAGTGGTTCTACCTGCTGTTCGGCCTGCTGTTCTTCACCGCCAACGGCCACCTGGCGTTGATTTCGCTGCTGGTCGACAGCTACCGCGCACTGCCGATCGGCGCCCCGCTGCCGGACCCGCACGCCTTCTTCAGCATCGCCCCGACCTTCCTGCTGACCGTGCTGCGCGGCGCGCTGACGCTGGCGATTCCGCTCACCGTGGCGATGCTGGCGGTGAACCTGGCCTTCGGCGTACTGGCGCGTGCCGCCCCTGCGCTGAATCCGATCCAGCTGGGCCTGCCGGTCTCGCTGCTGCTGGGCCTGTTCCTGCTGGCCCTGCTGGCAGGGGAAATGGGGCCGCCGGTACAGCGCCTGTTCGACGCCGCCTTCCAGGCTGCGGACGCGGTCACACACTGACCCGATCATCACGTTCTACTGCTTGCCATGCATTTGTTTCTGTAGAGCCGAGCCCATGCTCGGCTGCCGTTCCTGCCGAAGGCAGCCGAGCATGGGCTCGGCTCTACAGAGGCGCAATTTCACGTATTGCCGCTTGAAGTCCCCCCCGGTCTGCGCGTTAGAGTGAATGCGCGGCAACCGGGGGGATGCCGCACATGGCCGGCGTCGTGCGTCGGCCTGCCTCATGCATGCCCCACCGTGGTTTCCGTCGACAGGCAGGTCCGGGAGACTGACGAATGCTGGTAGGCACGTACAACCCGTGGCTGGTGGCGATCTCGCTGCTGGTCGCCGTGATGGCTTCATACACCGCGCTGGCGATGGCCGGGCGCACGGTGACCGCACCGGGCAGGGGCGCGGCCTGGTGGTGGCGGCTGGGCGGCGGCTTCGCCATGGGCCTGGGCATCTGGTCGATGCATTTCATCGGCATGCTGGCTTTCGACCTGCCCATTCCATTGGGCTACGACCTTCCCATCACCCTGCTCTCGCTTGCGCTTGCCATCGCCTCATCGGTGTTCGCGCTGTGGCTGGTCTCGCTGCGCACCCTGCCCCACCCGCGATTGGCGGTCGGCGCCCTGCTGATGGGCACCGGCATCGCCGGCATGCATTACGTTGGCATGGCTGCAATGCGCATGCAGCCGGGCATCGACTACGACCCGGGTTGGCTGCTGTTCTCGCTGATGGTGGCGGTGGCTGCCTCCTGGACCGCGCTGTACGTGGCGTTCCGGCTGCGCGCCCAGCGCACCCGCATCGGTGATCGACTGGCGGCGGCGGGCCTGCTCGGCCTGGCCATCGTCGGCATGCATTACACCGGCATGGCCGCTGCGCGCTTCCCGGAAGGCAGCGTCTGCGGCGCGGCGGTCGGCGATGGCCTGCAGAACGAGTGGCTGGCGATGCTGGTGGTAGTGCTGACCGTGGCGATCCTGGCCGTGGTGCTGGTGGTCTCATGGCTGGACCAGCGCGTGGAAGCGCAACTGCTGCGGCTGCGCAATTCGATGCTGAGCACCTCGTTGACCGACGCGCAGCAGGAACTGACCCAGGCCGCGCTGCACGATCCGCTCACCCGCCTGCCCAACCGCCTGCTGCTGCAGCGGCGCATCGTGCAGGCACTGGCCGAGGCCGAACAGGGCGGCAACCGCTTCGCGGTGATGTTCATGGACCTGGACGGCTTCAAGCAGGTCAATGATGCCTATGGCCATCAGGCCGGTGATGCGCTGCTGGTGGCGGTGGCCGAACGCACCCGCCAACTGCTGCGCCCGCACGATATGCTGGCACGGCTGGGCGGCGACGAGTTCGTGCTGGTGGTGCGCATCGAGCACGACGAGGACCTGCCGACCCTGGCCCGGCGCATCCTGCAGGCGGTGGGCAGCGGCCCGTTGCTGCCGGACAACGAACTGCAGGTGACCGCCAGCATCGGCGTGGCGATCTGCCCGGACCACGCCGCCAGCGAGCGCCAGTTGATGGCCTTCGCCGACGCGGCGATGTACCAGGCCAAGGAGTCCGGCCGCAACGCCTTCGTGCTGTTCGCCGACTGGATGAACGACAGTGCCGAGCAGCAGTTCCGGCTGCTGGCCGACCTGCGCCGTGCCATCGGCAGCGAGCAGCTGTTCCTGCACTATCAGCCGAAGATCCGCGTGGCCACGCAGAAGGTGGCCGGCGCCGAAGCGCTGATCCGCTGGCGCCATCCGGAACACGGCCTGATTCCCCCCGACCGCTTCATCCGCCTGGCCGAGCGCAGCGGTGCGATCAACGAGATCGGGCGCTGGGCGCTGGACCAGGCCTGCCAGCAGCTGCGGCGCTGGCACGACACCGGGCATGAAAGCTGGTCGATGTCGGTGAACCTGTCGCCGGTGCAGTTCAGTTCGCCGCACCTGCTGCAGGATGTGCGCGAGGTGATCGAGCGCCATGGCATTGCCCCGCGCCACCTGGTGCTGGAGATCACTGAAAGCACCGTCATGCGCGATACCGATACCAGCCTTCGCCTGCTGCAGGCGCTGTCGGCGCTGGGCGTGGGCATCTCCATCGATGATTTCGGAACCGGCTATTCCAGCCTGCTGTACCTGAAGCGGCTGCCGGCCACCGAGATCAAGATCGACCATGCGTTCGTGCGCGACCTGGAACACAGTGCCGAAGACGTGGTGATCGTCTCGGCGATCGTGGCGCTGGGCCATGCGCTGGACATGGACATCGTCGCCGAGGGCGTGGAGACCGCCGCGCAGCGCGCCTACCTGGAACGCCTGGGCTGCGACTTCCTGCAGGGATACCTGCTGGGCCGCCCGGTCGACGCGGCGCGCTTCATGCAGCTGCACGACCTGCCGCGGCCGCGGGTGGAACTGGCGCAGAGCCCGCCGCCGCAATACCCGCCGGGCTGACACCGGGCCACGCGCGCCCGCCATCACGGAACGATTCCTGCGGCACCCTCCTGTAGAGCCGAGCCCATGCTCGGCGGTGCTACGCGCCTGGCCCCAACCGTAGCCGAGCGTGGGCTCGGCTCTACAGAACGGGCCGTCGGTAGATCCACGCCATGCGTGGAACAGTTCTTGCACGCACCCCGGCACCCCCTGCCGCAGTGCCCGTGATGTCCGAGAACGAATCCGCCGGCGAAAAGACCGAACAACCCACCGAAAAACGCCTGCGCGATGCCCGTGAACAGGGCAACCTGCCGCGCTCGCGCGAACTTGGCACCGCCGCCGTGTTCGGCGCCGGCGTGCTGGCGGTGATGGCCATGAGCGGCTCGATCGGCCGTGGCGCCACGGCCTGGATGAAGCACGCGCTCAGCCCCGAACAGAGCCTGCGGCAGAACCCGAAGGAACTGTTCGGCCACTTCGGCGACCTGCTGCTGCAGTTCCTGCTGGTGATCGCACCGCTGGTGCTGGTCTGCCTGCTGGCCAGCTTCGTCGCCCCGCTGGTGATGGGCGGCCTGCGCTGGTCGCAGAAGGCGTTGCTGCCCGACATCAACCGCATGAACCCGATGAGCGGGCTCAAGCGCCTGTATGGCCCGGAGGCGATTGCCGAATTCACCAAATCGCTGCTGCGCGTGGCCTTCGTCGGCGTCGCCGCCGGGCTGGTGGTCTGGACCGGCTTCGACACCCTGCGCGGGCTGATCCACCACCCGCTGGAAACCGCCATCACCGATGGCCTGGGCTTCACCCTGCGCCTGCTGCTGGCCACCGCCGGCGCGATGCTGGTGCTGGCCGCCATCGATGCGCCGTACCAGCGCTGGAACTGGATGCGCAAGCTGAAGATGACCCGCGAGGAACTGCGCCGGGAAATGAAGGAAAGCGAGGGCAGCCCCGAGGTGAAGGGCCGCATCCGCCAGCTGCAGCAGCAGATGGCCAACCGCCGGATGATGGAGGCGGTGCCCACTGCCGACGTGGTGGTGGTCAACCCCACCCACTACGCGGTGGCCCTGAAGTACGAGGGCGGCGCCATGAACGCCCCCACCGTGGTCGCGCTGGGCGTGGACGAAACCGCCCTGCGCATCCGTGAAGTGGCCGACGGCAACAAGGTGGCGATCGTCTCCGCCCCGCCTTTGGCACGCGCCTTGTATCGGGAAGGCCAACTCGGAAAGGAAATCCCCGTGAGACTGTATTCGGCCGTCGCCCAGGTCCTGTCCTACGTCTACCAGCTGCGCGCCTGGCGCACTGGCCCGATGCCGGACGCCCCGCACATCCAGGTGGATGAATTCGGCAAGGGAGGCCGCCCGTGAGCGCCCAGCCCTCCGCCGGTTTCAACACCCGCCGCGCCCTGGAAATGATCCGCCAGGGCCTTGGCGCGCCGCTGATCGTGCTGGCCCTGCTGGCCATGGTCGTGGTGCCGCTGGCCGCGCCGGTGCTCGATGCGCTGTTCACCTTCAACATCGCCATCTCGCTGATGGTGCTGCTGGCGGTGGTCTACGTGAAGCGCCCGCTGGACTTCACCATCTTCCCGATCGTGCTGCTGATCACCACCATGCTGCGGCTGGCGCTGAACGTGGCCTCCACCCGCGTGATCCTGCTGAACGGCCAGAACGGCCATGATGCCGCGGGCAAGGTCATCGCCGCCTTCGGTGAATTCGTGATCGGCGGCAACTATGCGGTCGGCATCGTGGTGTTCGCGATCCTGACCATCATCAATTTCGTGGTCATTACCAAGGGTGCCGGCCGCGTTTCGGAAGTGACCGCGCGCTTCATCCTGGACGCGATGCCCGGCAAGCAGATGGCGATCGACGCCGACCTCAACGCCGGTTTGCTGACGCGTGAAGAAGCCAAGCTGCGCCGCGAGGAAGTGCGTGAGGAAGCCGACTTCTACGGTGCGATGGACGGCGCCAGCAAGTTCATCCGCGGCGATGCCATTGCCGGCATCCTGATCCTGTTCATCAACATGCTCGGCGGCCTGGCCGTGGGCGTGCTGCAGCATGGCATGCCGTTCGGCGAAGCCGCCGCCACCTACACCCTGCTGTCGATCGGTGACGGCCTGGTAGCGCAGCTGCCGGCCCTGCTGGTCTCCAGCGCCGTGGCCATGCTGGTTACCCGCGCCTCGCGCTCGCAGGACATGGCCCAGGCCATGACCGGCCAGGTGTTCGGCCAGTACCGTGCGCTGGCGATCACCGCCGGCATCATCGGCGTGGTCGGCCTGGTGCCGGGCATGCCCAACGTCGCTTTCCTGACGCTGGCCGCGATCCTCGGCTTCATCGCCTGGAAGCTGTACCGCAAGGGCAAGGCGCCGGCTGCCGATGCGGCAGGCGGTGGCACCGATGCCGCCGCACTCAACGCACTCGGCCGCCCGGCCGCACCGGCACCGACTGCCGAACTGAGCTGGGACGAACTGCGCCCGGTCGATCCGCTGGGCCTGGAGGTCGGCTACCGGCTGATCCCGCTGGTGGACAGCAACCAGGGCGGCGAACTGATGGCGCGCATCAAGGGCGTGCGCCGCAAGCTGACCCAGGATGTCGGCTTCCTGATCCCGTCGGTGCACATCCGCGACAACCTGGAACTGCCGGCCAACGGCTACCGCGTGCTGGTGCACGGCGTGCCGGTGGCCACCGCCGAGATCCACCCCGACCGCGAGCTGGCGCTGGACCCGGGCAGCGCGCTCGGCGCGCTGGAAGGCATCGCCGGCAAGGACCCCGCGTTCGGCCTGGACGCCACCTGGATCCAGCCGCACCAGCGCGCCCAGGCAGAAACGCTGGGCTACACCGTGGTCGATCCGGCCACCGTGGTCGCCACCCATCTGTCGCACCTGATCCGTGAGCACGCGCCGGAACTGCTCGGCCACGAAGAAGTGCAGCACCTGCTGGCCAACCTGGCCAAGAGCGCGCCCAAGCTCGTCGAAGATCTGACGCCGAAGGCGTTGCCGCTGTCGGCGGTGGTGCGCGTGCTGCAGAACCTGCTGGTCGAGCGCATTCCGATCCGCCAGCTGCGCAAGATCGCCGAGGCACTGGTCGAACATGCGCCCAGCAGCCAGGACCCGGCCGTGCTGACCGCCGCTGTTCGCACCGCACTGGGCCGCTTCATCGTGCAGGAGATCGCCGGAATGTCGGCGGAGCTGCCGGTATTCACCCTCAACCCGCAATTGGAACGTGTCTTGCAGGAGTCCACGCAGGGCAACGGCGCCGCGCTGGAACCCGGACTCGCTGAGCGACTGCACCAGAGCCTGGCCGAATGTGTCAGCAAGCAGGAAGCCCGCAACGAGCCCGCGGTCGTGCTGGTACCTGGCCCGGTGCGCGCCGCGCTGGCCCGCCTGGTCCGCCACAGCGTTCCGTCGCTGTCGGTCCTGGCCTACAGCGAGGTGCCGGAGGACAAGCGCCTGAAGCTGGTCGGAACGATCAGCTGACGCCGCCCTGCGATGCGCCAGAAAACAGACACCACTTTCGAACCAACGCAACAGACAGATACCAAGGGGAACCCGCACCGTGCAGACCACCGACCACCCGAGTTCTCCGACCGCCACCCCGCCGTCTTCGCCCCGTGACCACAGCATGAAAATCAAACGATTCGTCGCCGCCGACATGCGCTCGGCCATGAACCTAGTGCGCAAGGAACATGGTCCTGACGCCGTGATCCTGTCCAACCGCCGGATCGAGGAAGGCATCGAGATCGTCGCCGCCGCCAACTACGACGAGAGCGCCGTGCAGCGTGCACTGGAAGCCTCGCGCCGTGACGTTGCACCGCCGCCGGCACCCAAGCCGCGCACCGCCGCCGACGCGGTGATCGCCGCCGTCACCCGCCGCCGCAGCAGCACCCCGGCGCCGGAACCGGTCGCGGCCACCACCTCGGCAGTGGCCGCCCTCGCCCGCGCCGCCGTCGGTGCCACCGGCCGCACCCTGGACAGCGCCGACGAGATCGTGCCGACCCGGGGCAGCACCGGCTTCGCCGCCACCCTGGCCCGCGCCGCCGTCAACGAACCGGCACCGCCGGACCAGATCTTCGCCCCGTTCGCCGAGGCCATCGTTGCACCGGCCGCAACCGTGCCGGCCAACCGCGCGCGCTTCCAGATCGACCCGCCGCACGAGGCGCATCACGAAAGCGTGGCCCCGGCCGTGCTGCCGCCGCCGCTGCCGACCGCTGCCGTGATCGACGCGCAGCCCGGGATCGCCGCCAGCGAACCGGCAGCGGTCGAAGCCGCTATCGAGGCCAGCCCGGCCCCCATGCTGGCCCCGGCACCGACGCTGACCGTGGTTGCCCAGGACGACGCCGAGATCCGCCAGCTGCGCCAGGAAGTGGCCGGCATGCGCCAGGTGATCGAGCGCGAGATGAACCGCTTCACCGATGAGCGCCTGCGTGGCAGCCCGGTGCGCGCCACCGCGCTGGACCTGATGGACGAGTACGGTTTCGACGCCGGGCTGGCCCGCGACGTGGCCATGCAGATCCCGCTGGAAACCGAAGCCCATCGTGGCCGCGGCCTGATGCTGGGGCTGATCTCGCGCAAGCTGCCGATCGCCCCGGTCGACCCGCTGGAAGAAGGCGGCGTGATCGCGCTGGTCGGCCCGACCGGCGCCGGCAAGACCACCACCATCGCCAAGCTGGCCTCGCGCTTCGCCGAGAAGCACGCCCCGCGTGACGTCGCCCTGGTCACCACCGACACCACCCGCATCGGCGCCCGTGAACAGCTGTATGGCTACGGCCGCCAGCTCGGCATCGCCGTGCACGAGGCCAACAGCGGCACCGACCTGGACCAGCTGCTGGAACGCTTGAAGGACTACAAGCTGGTGCTGATCGATACCGCCGGCCTGGGCCCGCGCGACCGTGCCCTGGCCGCCCAGCTGCAGTGGCTGCGCGCCGCGCGCCAGGTGCGCACCCTGCTGGTGCTGCCGGCCAACACCAGCTTCGGCGACATGGACGAGGTGGTGCGCCGCTTCGGTGCGGCCAACCTGCAGGGCCTGGTGCTGAGCAAGCTGGACGAGACCGGCCGCTTCGGCAACGCCCTGTCGGTGGCCGTGGACCACGCCCTGCCGATCACCTGGGTGACCGATGGCCAGGACGTCCCGGAGGACCTGCACCGGGCCAGTGCAGCCAATCTTGTACTTCGCCTTGAAGATTTGCGCCGAGCGGCCGATATGCCCTGCAACCCGGAGTTGAACCATGCCGTCGCGTGAGTACGCCAAGCTGACCAAGACCTTCCCGCTGTCGGCCACCCGCAGCGAGCCGCTCGGCCCTGTGCGCACCATCGCGGTGACCGGCGGCAAGGGCGGCGTGGGCAAGACGAATGTGTCCGCCAACCTGGCGGTGGCGCTGGCGGGCATGGGCAAGCGCACGCTGCTGCTGGACGCCGACCTCGGCCTGGCCAACATCGACGTGATCCTGGGCTTGAACCCCACCTTTACGCTGGCCGACCTGGTGGCCGGCCGCTGCTCGCTGGACGACGTCATCGTCGAAGGCCCGAACGGCGTGCTGGTGGTCCCGGCCGCTTCCGGCCGCCGGCACATGGCCGAGCTTGCCCCGGCCGAGCATGTCGGCCTGGTCAACGTGTTCTCCGAACTGGAACGCGAGCTGGACATCATGGTGGTCGATACCGCCGCAGGCATCACCGACGGCGTGCTGACCTTCTGCCAGGCCGCGCAGGACACCGTGGTGGTGGTCTGTGACGAACCGGCCTCGATCACCGACGCCTACGCACTGATCAAGGTGCTGTCGCGCGAGCGCGGCGTGGACCGCGTCCAGGTGGTGGCCAACATGGTGCGCGACCCGAACGAGGGCCGCGTGCTGTACGAGAAGCTGACCCGCGTCTGCGAGAAGTTCCTCGCCGATGTCTCGCTGAACTACCTGGGCTGCGTGCCGCAGGATGACTGGCTGCGCCTGTCGGTGCAGCGCCAGCAGCCGGTGGTGAAGGCCTATCCGTCCAGCCCGTCGGCGCTGGCGATCACCGAGATCGCACGCCGCACCGCGCGCTGGCAGGCACCGACCGAACCGCGCGGTGGCGTCGAGTTCTTCCTCGAACGCATCCTCAAGCAGCGTGGGGTGGCCGCATGAAAGGCGCAGCCCACCAGTACAGGGAAGTCCAGCGCTCGGCGGCCAACGAGGTCATCGCCCAGCATTCGGACCTGGTGCGACGCATCGCCCACCACCTGGCCGCGCGCCTGCCGGCCAGCGTCGAAGTCGATGATCTGATCCAGGCCGGCATGATGGGCCTGATCGAAGCCTCGCGCAGCTACGACGCCGACCAGGGCGCCTCGTTCGAGACCTATGCCTCGATCCGCATCCGCGGCTCGATGATCGACGAGATCCGCCGTGGCGACTGGGTGCCGCGCTCGGTGCACCGCCGTGCCCGTGATGCCGCCGCCACCATCCGCGGCCTGGAACAGAGCACGGGCCGTGCCGCCAGCGCCACCGAAGTGGCCGCCGCGATGGAGATGCCGCTGCCCGAGTACCTGCGCCTGATGGAAGACGCCGCACGTGGCCAGGTGCTGAGCCTGGAGTCGCGCATCGAAGACCAGGGCGAACTGGATACCGTCGCCCAGGGCGGCCCGACTCCACAACAGGTGCTGGAGCGCGGCGAGTTCGGCCGTGAGCTGGGCAAGGCCATCGGCCACCTGCCCGAGCGCGAACAGCTGGTGCTCTCGCTGTACTACGAGCAGGAGCTGAACCTGAAGGAGATCGGCGCGGTGCTCGGCGTGAGCGAGTCGCGGGTCTGCCAGATCCATGGCCAGGCCGTGCTGCGCCTGCGCGGCCGCCTGAAGATTTTCGAGGCCGTCGACGCCGGCCTGGAAGAATGAACATCCCCGAGGCGACTGCCCCCGGTCGCCCGGAATGAACAACAAAGGAACTCTGCTTTGAACAAGAACATGCGCATCCTCATCGTCGACGACTTCTCGACCATGCGTCGAATCGTCAAGAACCTGCTGGGCGATCTGGGCTTCACCAACACCGCCGAAGCCGAGGACGGGCATGCCGCGCTGTCGCTGCTGCAGAGCCAGCCCTTCGATTTCGTCGTCACCGACTGGAACATGCCGGTGATGACCGGCATCGAACTGCTCAAGGCGATCCGTGCCGACGCCAAGCTGAAGACCCTGCCCGTGCTGATGGTCACCGCCGAAGCCAAGCGCGAGCAGATCATCGAAGCGGCCCAGAACGGCGTGAACGGCTACATCATCAAGCCGTTCACCGCGCAGACGCTGGAAGAGAAGCTGGGCAAGATCTTCGAACGCCTGGCGGCCAGCGCCTGATGGATACCACGGTCGACAAGAACGCCCTCGCCCTGCGCCTGCAGGAAGCCCTGGATGCCCTGGAGTCCGGTGACGAAGCCGCCTGGCGGCAACGCATCGACGGACTGGTCGCGCTGCGCACGCAGCCGATGATGAGCGGCCTCTCGCGGCTGGCCCGCGAGCTGGGGCAGGCCCTGGGCGAACTGCCGACCGTGCCCAGCGAGGCCGGCGAACTGGACGATGCGTGCGCACGCCTGGACCACGTGGTGGCGATGACCGAACAGGCCACCCACCGCACCCTGGACCTGGCCGAGGAATGCCGCAGCCTGACCGAGCAGCTGCGCGCCGAAGGCCTGCAGCCAGGCCAGGACGCGCAGCTGGAGCGCATCCGCCACAACCTGACCGAGATCGCCCTGACCCAGAGCTACCAGGACCTGACCGGGCAGATCATCCGTCGCGTGGTCGGCATCGTCCGCCGCGTGCATGAAGGCTTCGGCGCGCTCGGCCTGCCGCCGGAACAGCATCGCACCGACCCGGAACTGGCCGGGCCGGCACTGAAGGGACTGGACCGCCACGCGGTCTCGCAGAACGACGCCGACGACCTGTTGTCGGATCTGGGGCTGTAAGCATGAGCGCGGTATCCGACGACATCACTGCCGATTTCATCATCGAGGCACAGGAAATCCTGGATCGCCTCGGCGAACAGCTGGTGTCGCTGGAGCAGGCACCGCAGGACACCGAACAGCTCAACGCGGTGTTCCGGGGCTACCACACGCTCAAGGGCGGTGCGGGTTTCCTCGGTGTCACCGCCATGGTCGAGCTGTGCCACGCCGCTGAAGAAGCGCTGGGCGCTGCACGTGCCGGCCAGGCCGTGCTGCAGGCCCATCACTTCGACGCCGCCCAGCAATCGCTGGACTACCTGCAGTCGATGCTCGATGCCGTGTCTTGCGGCACCGAGCCGGGCTATGCACCGCCGGACCTGATCGCCCAGTTCGACGTGCATGGAGGTGCAGCAGCGCCTGCCGCCGCTGCCGCCGCACCGGCGGCCGGTGCCGGCGACCTGATCACCGACGACGAGTTCGAGGCGCTGCTCGACCAGCTGCACGGTGGCAACGCACCGACTGCGGTGGCGCCGGCAAAGAAGGCCGACGACGGCCTGATCAGCGAAGATGAGTTCGAAGCCCTGCTCGACCAGCTGCACGGTGGCGCCGCACCCGGCGCCAGGCCCGCGGCTGCGGTGGCGCCGGCACCGATCGCCGCCCCGCGCCCGGCCGCCGCACCGGCACCGGTGGCCAAGCCGGCCGCCAAGCCGCTGGCCGAAGCCGAACACACCGTGCGCGTGGACACCAAGCGCCTGGATGCGATCGTCAACCTGATCGGCGAACTGGTGCTGTCGCGCAACCGGCTCAAGACCCTGCGTGCGCGCCTGCGCGACGAGGAGCTGGACCGCGCCGTGTCCACCCTGGACATCGCCACCGCGCGCCTGCAGTCGGCGGTGATGCGCACCCGCATGCAGCCGGTGGGCAAGGTATTCTCGCGCTTCCCCAAGGTCGCCCGCGACGTCGCCCGCTCGCTGAAGAAGGAAGTGGACCTGGAGCTGATCGGCGCCGAGACCGAGCTCGACCGCAACCTGGTCGAAGCGCTGGCCGACCCGCTGGTGCACCTGGTCCGCAACGCCATCGACCATGGCGTGGAAATGCCCGACCTGCGCGAAGCGCAGGGCAAGCCGCGGATGGGCCATGTGCGGTTGTCGGCGCAGCAGGAAGGTGACTACGTCAGCATCGAGGTGCAGGACGATGGCGCCGGCATCGATCCGGAAAAGCTGCGCGCGAAGGCACGCGAGAAGGGCCTGATCGATCCGGAAGCCGCCGCCCGCCTGAGCAGCGAGGAGTGCCTGCACCTGGTGTTCCTGCCCGGCTTCTCGACCAAGCAGCAGGTCACGGATATTTCCGGGCGCGGCGTCGGCATGGACGTGGTGCAGTCGCGCATCCGCGAACTCAGCGGGCAGATCCAGATCCAGTCGGAGCTGGGCCGCGGCAGCCGCTTCCTGATCCGCGTGCCGCTGACCCTGGCGATCCTGCCGACCCTGCTGGTGCAGGCCGGCGAGGACGTCTATGCGCTGCCGCTGGCGCGCGTGATGGAGGTACTGCACGCGCCGCCCACCTCGCTGGGCTGGTTCGATGGCCGTGCCGTGCTCGACCGCCGTTCGCACACGCTGCCACTGGTCGATCTGCGGCAGTGGCTGGATGTGACGCCGGCCGCATCGACCCTGCTGACCATCGTGGTGCTGCAGGCCGGCGAAGCGCGCTTCGGCCTGGTCGTGGACCAGGTCCGTGGGCGCGAGGAAGTGGTCATCAAACCACTGCCGAAGGCCCTGCGCGGCCTGCGCGGTTACGCCGGTGCAACCTTGATCGGCGATGGTCGCATGGCGCTGATCCTGGATGTGGATGGCCTGCGCAGCCCGCACGACTGACCCGCTTGCTGAACCCGTAAAACCGTGAAGTCGCACCAGTAGCCCGTACCGGTGTCTCAAGTCCCATTCATACAAGCCGATACCGGATCCATGGATAGACTCAGCCTCATTGGACTCTTTCTCGCCCTGGCCTCGCTGGTCGGCGGCAGCATCCTCAAGGGCGCCGGCCTGGCGTCGTTGTGGTCGCCTGCGGCGTTCGTGATCGTCATCGTCGGCACCGTTGCCGCGATCCTGCTGCACACCTCGCCGGCGGTGTTCAAGCATGCGTTCAAGATCGTGCGCTGGGTCGTGCGCCCGCCGCACAGCGATCGCCGCGAACTGATCCAGCAGATCGTCGAGTGGAGCAACATCGCCCGCCGCCAGGGCCTGCTCGGCCTGGAATCGCAGGTGGAAGCGCAGCAGGACCCGTTCCTGCGCAAGGGCCTGCAGCTGCTGGTGGACGGTGTCGAGCCCGAATCGATGCGGCACATGCTGGAAATCGAACTGGGCAGCCAGGAACACCAGGACCAGGCCGGCGCCAAGGTGTTCGAAGCGATGGGCATCTACGCACCGACGCTCGGCATCATCGGCGCCGTGCTGGGCCTGATCGCGGTGATGAAGAACCTGGCCGACCCGAGCAAGCTCGGCCACGGCATCGCTGCGGCGTTCACCGCCACGATCTACGGCATCGCCTCGGCCAACCTGCTGTTCCTGCCGATCGCCGCCAAGCTCAAGAGCGTGATCTCGCACAACACGCGCGACCGCGAAATGGTCATCGAAGGCCTGATCTCGATCGCCCAGGGCGAGAACCCGCGCAACATCGAAACCAACCTCTCCGGCTTCCTGCACTGACATGGCCCGCCGCAAGCACCACGAAGAGCACGCCAACCACGAAGCATGGGCGATCCCCTATGCCGACCTGATGACGCTGCTGCTCGCCTTCTTCGTGGTCATGTACGCGATCTCGTCGGTGAACGAGGGCAAGTACCGGATCATGGCTGACGCGCTCACCGATGCCTTCGGTGGCGCGCCGCGCACGATCAATCCGGTGCAGGTGGGCAACAAGCAGGTGCAGGGTGGCGGCTGGGACAGCCCGTCGGTGATCAAGTCCGGCACCAAGATCGGACCGTCCGCGCCGGCGCCCTCGCACGACCCGACGCTGCTGCCGTCGATGGCCTCGCAGATGCGCATGCCGGTGTCGGTGCACAACCAGGAGCAGATCGCCCGTGCCGAGCGCCAGCTCAACACGATTGCCGACCGCCTCACCGCCGCCCTGGCGCCGCTGATCGACCGCGGCATGATCAGCGTGCGCCGCACGGAACTGTGGATCGAGGTCGAGATCAACAGCGACATCCTGTTCCCCACCGGCTCGGCCGCACTGGACGTACATGCGCGGCAGACCCTGGCCAGCCTGGCCGAGGTGCTGCGCGACGTGCCCAACAGCGTGCGCGTGGAAGGCCACACCGACAACGTGCCGATCGCCACCGCCACCTTCCCGTCGAACTGGGAGCTGTCGGCCGGACGCGCCGCCAGCGTGGTGCATCTGTTCGCCGACCAGGGCGTGCAGCCGTCGCGGCTGGCGATGGTCGGCTATGGCCAGTTCCGCCCTCGCGAAGAGAACGACAGCGCACAGGGCCGCAACCGCAACCGCCGGGTGATGGTCATCATCCTGGCCGACACCTCGCATTCGGTGGACCCGCTCGGCCAGCGCCTGAACGCAGCCACCGGCGCCACCGGCAGCACCGTCACCGAACAGGCCGCCGCAACGCCGGCCAGCGCCCCCACCTCCCCCATCGCACCGGTGACGTTGCCACCGGTGCCGGCTGGCAGCCGCGTCGGCGCCGCCGTTCCCCCGGCAATGAAGGAGTAATCCGATGCGCATCTGGGCAGTCGCCAACCAGAAGGGCGGAGTCGGCAAGACCACCACCACCCTCGCCCTCGGCCGCGGCCTGGCCGCGCTCGGCCATCGCGTGCTGCTGATCGACCTCGACCCGCATGCTTCGCTCAGCCGCGCCTTCGGCGTGCCGGTGGACCCGCCGCCGGCCGGCGTGCTGGAGCTGTTCGGCGCACCGCCGGCGGACCTGTCCGGCCTGTGCCATGCCAGCAACATCCAGGGCCTGGACTACGTCTGCGCGCAGTCCGCGCTGGCCACGCTGGAACGCCGTAGCGCCAACCAACCCGGCCTCGGCCTGGCCCTGCAGAACGCGCTGGCGCGCCACCAGGGCCAGCACGACTACATCCTGCTGGACTGCGCACCGACGCTCGGCCTGCTGATGATCAACGCACTGGCTGCCGCCGATCGCCTGATCATTCCGACCCAGGCCGAGCCGCTGGCGCTGCACGGCCTGGATGGCATGGTCCGCACCGGCGAGATGGTCGAGCGTTCGCGCCGCCGGCCGCTGCCGATCTCGATCCTGCCAACCCTGTTCGACCGCCGCACCCGCGCCGGCAACGAATCGCTGCGCACCATGCAGGACCGCCATGGCAGCCGCGTCTGGGAAGACGCGATTCCGATCGACACCCGCATCAGCAACGCCGCCGGGCTGACCCTGCCGAGCGTCGGCGAAGACTACCCGGGGCGTGGCCTGGCTGCCTACCGGCGCGCCTTGAACTGGATCCTCGGCGAGGATGCCCGCGCCCTGGAGCAGGCCGCATGAACAGCACCGGCATCCTCGACGACTACCTGGACGAACTGCTGGGCGAGGCGATCGCCCCGGCCGCCGCTCCCCTCCCCGCGCCGATCAGCACCGCCCCGGCCACGGCCACCGAAGCCGCCGCCGAACGCGAACCCACCTGGGATGACCTGCCGGCCGAGGTGATCTACGAAACCGAAACCGAGAGCGTTGCCGCTGCCCCTGCCGTGGACAATGCCGCACTGGAAGCCGCTTTCGATGCCGCGTCCGCGCCCGTCAGCGTGATCGATGCCGAACGCGAACCCACGTGGGACGACCTGCCCGCTGAAGTGGTCTACGAAACGGATGCCGTCGTCGCGGCCCCGGCCGAGGATGAGGCTGCACTGGAGGCCGCCTTCGAGGCCGCCGCCGCGCCGGCCAGCGCCTCGTCCACCGAACGCGAGCCGACCTGGGATGACCTGCCCGACGAGGTCATCCACGAAACCGCGCCGGCACCCGCTGCGGCCGCTGCGAACACCGGCCCGGAACCCACCTGGGACGATCTGCCGGACGAAGTGATCTACGAGACCGACCCGGCGGACAGCCATCGTCTCGCCCACACCGACAGCCCCGGCCTGCAGGCCGCCTTCGAGGCAGCCGCTGGTGGCGAAGACGTGCCTGCGCCGCCGCCCGCCGTGGTCGCAGCGCCGGTGCCCCCCCCGGCGGCACGCCCTGCACCGGCCCCGGCCGCACGCGCCGCCACGCCGCCGCCGCGCGTCGCCGTCGATGCACCCGCAGGCAACCGCCCCGGCACCTGGCAGGAGCTGCAGGCGCAGGCCCACCAACCGGCCCGCAGCCCGCATCCGCAGAACCGTCGCGCCGGTGAACGCACCTCGCGCTGGCTGCGCCTGCGCTGCGGCACCCAGGCCTATGCGCTGGAACTGCTGAAGGTCCAGGAGGTCGTGCTGCCGGTGCCGCTACTGCCGTTGCGCGGCACCGCTGCCGCCATGCTCGGCATCATGAACCTGCGCGGCCAGGTGGTTCCGGTGATGGATCTGGGCCTGCACCTGGGCGCGGCTGCCGCCGAGGACGACGCCCAGACCCGCATCGTGGTGCTGGAAGAAGACGGCGAGACCATCGGCCTGCGCGTGTCGGCGGTGGAAGATGTCGCCAACCTCACCGATTCGCAGATCGAACCTCCCGATACCGCACGCATCTGCCAGATTTCCAACGACCTGTTCCGCGGCGTGGCCCGCGTCAGCCAGCGCCCGATGATCCTGCTGGACGCCACACGGCTGTTGAGCTGACCCCCAAAAAGGGGACGGAGGGGATTAAGTCGCAAGTGGCTCGGCGCTTGGCGCCGAAGCGGTGCCTGTCGGGGACGCAAGGAGTTGATCCGTTGGATCAACACCTTACATCCCCACTGCGCGGTCGCCGTTGCCGAGGGGGCTGCGGCAGAGCCAGGTCGCTTGCGACTTAATCCCCTCCGTCCCCTTTTCAACAGCGACCACATCGACGCACCGCGTCGATTCTTCTAAAGAACCCCACCGGGATGCCGTTATGGATCACGGAACCGTTTGTCCGGAGCAACGATGAGCACTGTCGAACTGGATGGGGATCTCGGCATCGAGAGCACTACCGAGCTCAAGAACCGCCTTGCCCCCCTGGTGGAGCAGGCAGGCGAGCTGACCCTGGATGCCAGCCAGGTCGCCCGCATCCACACGGCCGCCGTGCAGGTGCTGTGTGCGTTCGTGCAGGCCCGCCGCGAGGCAGGCCTGGGCACCGGCTTCCACGGTTGCACTGCAACCTTCCGTGACGCCGCGCGCCTGCTGGGCGTCACCCAGGCCCTCGGCCTGGACGTAACCCATGACAACCTGAAATCTGTGGAGAACGCTGCATGAGCGCACGTATCTTGGTGGTGGACGATTCGGCGTCGATGCGCCAGATGGTGTCCTTCGCCCTCACCTCGGCCGGTTTTGCCGTCGAAGAAGCTGAAGACGGCGCGGTCGCGCTCGGTCGCGCCAAGGGCCAGCGCTTCAATGCGGTGGTTACCGACGTCAACATGCCGAACATGGATGGCATCGCGCTGATCCGCGAACTGCGCCAGCTGCCGGACTACAAGTTCACCCCGCTGCTGATGCTGACCACCGAATCTGCCGCCGACAAGAAGTCCGAAGGCAAGGCCGCTGGCGCTACGGGTTGGCTGGTCAAGCCGTTCAATCCCGAACAGCTGGTCGCCACCGTGCAGAAAGTGCTGGGCTGATCGCCCGGCACCGCTCCCCCTCTTCGCTTCCGGACCACCACTGCCATGAGCATGGACCTGCAACGCTTCCACGCCACCTTCTTCGAGGAGAGCCGCGAAGGCCTCGACGCGATGGAGGCTGGCCTGCTGGCCCTGGAATCGGGGCAGCAGGACGCGGAGATCATCAATTCGGTGTTCCGCGCTGCCCATTCGATCAAGGGCGGCGCCGGCACCTTCGGCTTCGACGCGATCGCCGGCCTGACCCACGTGCTGGAAACGCTGCTCGATGAGCTGCGCGCCGGCAAGCGGGCACTGGAAGGCCACGCCGTCGACGCCATGCTGTCTTCGGTGGACGTGCTGCGCGCCCTGCTGCGCGAAGCCGAACATGGCCAGGCTGCCGATCCGGCTGCCGTCGCTGCGGTGAAGGCACGCCTGGAGGCGGTTCTGTCCGGCCAGGCCGCAGCGAGCGCCCCGGCGGCCGCCGCAGCCAAGGTGGACGATACGCCGGAAGCCTGGCAGATCGGCTTCACCCCGGCGCCGTCGCTGTTCATGAGCGGCAACGACCCGCTGCGCATCATCCGCGAACTGGAACACCTCGGTTCGCTGCAGGTCGCCGCGCGCATGGACCGCCTGCCGGGCTTCGCGCAGCTCGATCCGCTCGAAGCCCACCTGGCGTGGGACCTGGGTCTGGTCGGCAAGGTGCCGCGCAGCAAGATCGAAGACACCTTCGCGTGGGTACTGGACGACTGCGAGCTGGACATCCGTCCGGCCGCACCGCCGAGCCTGGCCACCCAGGCGCCGGCCGCGGCTGCTCCCGCTCCGGCGGCAGCGTCGCCGTCGGCACCCGCCGCGCCTGCCGCCAGCGGTGGCGCCAGCCAGGAAGCGGAAACCTCCATCCGCGTCAGCGTCGACAAGGTCGACGCGCTGATCAACCTGGTCGGCGAACTGGTCATCACCCAGGCCATGCTCAAGCAGGTCTCGCATGCGCTGGACCCGGTCCACGCCGAAAGCCTGTTCGCTGGCCTGGACCAGCTTGAACGCAACACCCGCGACCTGCAGGAAGCGGTGATCGGCGTGCGCATGCTGCCGGTCGATGCGGTGTTCCGTCGCTTCCCGCGCCTGGTCCGCGACCTGTCCAGCCGCCTCGGCAAGCAGGTGCGGCTGCGCACCGTCGGCGAAGGTACCGAGCTGGACAAGGGCCTGATCGAGAAGATCGCCGATCCGCTGGTGCACCTGGTGCGCAACTCGATCGACCACGGCCTGGAAATGCCCGACGTGCGCCGCGGTGCAGGCAAGGACGAAACCGGCACGATCACCCTGGCGGCCTCGCACCAGGGCGGCCACATCGTCATCGAAGTCAGCGACGACGGTCGCGGCCTGGACCGCGCCAAGATCCTGGCCAAGGCCACCGAGCGCGGCCTGGCGGTGCCGGACAACCCGACCGATTCGCAGGTCTGGGACCTGATCTTCCAGCCCGGCTTCTCCACGGCCGATGCAGTCACTGACCTGTCCGGTCGTGGCGTCGGCATGGACGTGGTCCGCCGCAACATCCAGGCGTTGGGGGGCGAGGTGCAGATTGAAAGCAGCCTCGGCGCTGGCACCCGCACGCTGATCCGCCTGCCGCTCACCCTGGCCATCCTCGATGGCATGACCGTGGCGGTAGCCGGTGAGACCCTGATCCTGCCGTTGGCCTATGTGCTTGAGGCGTTGCAGCCGCAAGCCGAGGACATCCGCAGCATGGCCGGCGAAGGCCGCGTGCTGCGCGTGCGCGGTGAATACCTGCCGATCCTGTCGCTGAGCGAGTACTACGGCTACGGCAACCGTGCACCCGGCAGCGAATCGCTGGTGGTGGTGGTCGAGGGCGATGGCCAGAAGATCGCCCTGGAAGTGGACGAACTGGTCGGCCAGCAGCAGGTGGTGGTGAAGAACATCGAGAACAACTACCGCCGCATCGGCGGGGTGTCCGGTGCGACCATTCTCGGCGACGGCCGCGTCGCATTGATCGTCGACATCGGCGGGCTGGTGCGTTCACTGCGGATGCCGCAGGCCGCCTGATCCACACTGCATGCGTGTACTGGACCGCCGCCCTTCGGGGCGGCGGTTTTTGTTTGCGCGCTCCCCGGCGGTGGGGTCAGATCCCTTTCCTGCGGAAAGGGATCTGACCCCACCTCTTCCGTGAACTCCGTCGGCGCCGTGCTTTCGCATGCAACTACGCCATGCAAGCGAAAGCCCCGCCGCTGCGCCACTTCCGCGCCGTCATCCCTACGACACCGAATGTGACATGCGTCCATAAAGTCCATCCGGACTGCGCCGCTATTTCGCTTTGACGGCCGTCACCGAACCCCACCGGGCACCACCGTTCGCTCTGCAACCACCCCCAAACCGGCGCACAGACGCCGGCACTCTGCCCACCTGGAGCACCCTGCATGAAGTGGTTCCAAGATCTGCCCATCGCCCGCAAGCTGGCCGTGGGGTTCACCCTTACCACCCTGATGACCCTGGTCCTCGGCGCGTTCGCCCTGCTGCGACTGAGCGAAGCCAACGCACAGCTGCGCGAGATGGCCGGCAACGATATCCCCTCGGTCCAGCACCTGGGCGAGGCGCGCTCGCAGCTCGGTGAGTTCCGCACCTACGAACTGGCCCAGCTGAGCATGCTCGACCAGCCGGAGAAGGTCGCCGACTACAACAAGCGCATGGACGACACCGCCAAGGCCGTACATGACGAACTGGCGGCGTACGCGGCGCTGCCGGCGCTGGACAAGGAGCGCGAACTGTATCGCGCCGCCAGCACCCAGCTGGATCGCTACTTCGCCGCCAACAAGGCGATGCGCGACGCCGTGGCCGCCGGTGATGGCGCGCAGGCCCAGCAGATCTCCGATGAGCAGTCACGCCCGGCGCGCCGCGACCTGTTCGCTGCGATGAAGGCACTGGGCACCCACATCGCCGGGCAGATGGACGGCAAGATCGCCGACGCCAACGCCACCCATCGCACCAGCATGATCGCCATCATCGGCTGCATCGTGCTGCTGTCGCTGGTGGCCGCCGCGCTGGCCATCGTCATCTCGCGTGCAGTGACCGGCCCGCTGGGCAAGGCCGTGCATGCCATCCAGGCGGTTGCCCGCGGCGACCTCAGCGTCAGCACCCAGGCCACCAGCAAGGACGAAGCCGGCAGGATGCTGGCCGCCACGACCGAGATGACCGCAATGCTCCGCCGCTTCAGCGAGCAGACCCAGCTGATGGCACAGATGCACGCGGGACCGGACATCAGCCATCGCATTCCGGAAGATTTCCCGGGTGTCTATGGCCAGCTGGCCGGCGGCATCAATACGGTGATCTTCGAGCACCTGGATGCGATCCGCGATGCCATCGACGTGCTCAACCAGTACGCCATCGGCAATCTCACCCCGGATGCACGCCGCCTGCCCGGCAGCCGCGCGATCCTGCACGAATCGATGGACGCGGCCAAGGCCAGCCTGCTGGCGATCAATTCGCAGATCCAGCAGCTGGCCGCGGCGGCCGCTGCCGGTGACTTCAGCCAGCGCGGCGACGCACAGCGTTTCCAGCATGACTTCAAGCTGATGATCGAGCATCTCAACACCATGATGCAGGTGGCCGACGGCAACCTCGGCCAGCTCTCGCAGCTGCTGCAGTCGATCGCCGCCGGCGACCTGACCGCGCGCATGGAAGGCCAGTTCAATGGCGTGTTCGCGCGCATGCGGGATGATGCCAACACCACCGTTGCACAGCTGACCCAGATCGTCGGCCAGATCCAGGCCAGCGCCTCCAGCATCACCCTGGCCGCCGGCGAGATCGCCTCCGGCAACAGCGACCTGTCGCGCCGCACCGAGCAGCAGGCCGCCAACCTGGAAGAAACCGCCGCCTCGATGGAGGAACTGACCTCCACCGTGCGCCAGAACGCCGAGCACGCCCGCCAGGCCAACCAGCTCGCCATCGGCGCGCACGGTGTCGCCTCGCAGGGCGGTGACGTGGTCGGCCAGGTGGTCACCACCATGTCGGCCATCGAAGCCTCGTCGAAGAAGATCGCCGAGATCATCTCGGTCATCGACGGCATTGCCTTCCAGACCAACATCCTGGCGCTGAATGCCGCAGTGGAAGCCGCCCGTGCCGGCGAACAGGGCCGCGGCTTCGCCGTGGTCGCCAGCGAAGTGCGCACCCTTGCCCAGCGCTCGGCCGCCGCCGCCAAGGAGATCAAGGGCCTGATCGACGACTCGGTCGGCAAGGTTGCCGAAGGCTCCACCCTGGTCCACCAGGCCGGCAGCACCATGGGCGAGATCGTCGCCTCGGTGCAGCGCGTGACCGACATCATGGCCGAGATCTCTGCGGCCTCGCAGGAACAGTCGGCGGGCATCGAGCAGGTCAACCAGACCGTGGTGCAGATGGACGAAACCACCCAGCAGAATGCTGCGCTGGTGGAAGAAGCCACTGCTGCGGCGCGCGCGATGGAAGACCAGGCCGTGCAGCTGGGTGAAGCCGTGGCCCGCTTCCGGCTGGCATCGCAGGGCACGATGGCCATCCCGGCACGCCCGCTGGCCGCACCGGTACCGCGACAGGTCGCAGCCGCCGCGCCTGCGGCAAAGCCGGCCCCGGCACGTGCGCTGCGCACGGCAACGGCCCAGCCGGCGCTGGCCACGGACGGCGACTGGCAGGAATTCTGACAGAAGCACGGGGTCAGATCCCTTTCCTGTGGGAAAGGGATCTGACCCCTTACGCGTGGAAAGTGATGCAAATCCCACTTCATAATCCGGTGCACGAGCCGATATCCCCATCGAGCCTCGCGCCAATGCGTGCTGGCGCCCGCCCCTGACCGTAGATTCCATGTCCGACGGCAACGACACTGCAGTGCATGATGTCCACGCGGCCGATGCCGCGGACGAACGATTCCTGGTCCGCAACCCGCGCCAGCTGCGCCAGCTGCTGCGCTCGCTGATCGACCAGCGATCGCTGATCAATGCCCATATCGACGGCCGCGACCGTTCCTTCCCGACCGCCCTGCTCGACCTCGACGAGGACGAGGACTTCCTGCTGCTCGATGGCAGCCCGCAGGAAGCCTCCAACCGCGCCGCCGAGCAGGCCGATCACCTGCTGTGCTTCGCCCAGCTCGAACGCGTGCTGGTACGTTTCCGGCTGCACGAACTGCAGCGCGTGGACAACGACGGCCATGTGGCCTTCCGTGCGCCGCTGCCTGACGAACTGGTGCACCTGCAGCGCCGCGAGCTGTACCGGCTGGAGACGCCGGTCACCGACTCGCCCCACCTGCTGCTGCCGCTTGGCGAAGCGCGCGCCGAAGCCCTGTCGATGCGCGTAGTGGACATCAGCGGTGGCGGCCTGGCCGTGGTGGTGCCCAATGACTGCGCGGTGTTTGGTCTGCAGAAGCGCTATCCGGCGCGGCTGTCGCTGCCGGACGGCCCCGACCTGGATATCGAACTGGTGGTCTGCAACCTGCTGCCGCAGCGTCAGCCCAATGGCATCGAGGTCAAGCGCGTGGGAATGCGCTTTGAATGCCTGCCACGCGGCGCCGACAGCGCCATCCAGCGCTACATCTTCCGCATCGACCGCCAGCGCAAGGCCCGCCGCAACGGCGAGCTCTGAGGCCGTCCGACCGGTAGTGCCGGCCGCCGGCCGGCAACCCTGGAACGCGTGCCGGGGTCAGATCCCTTTTCCCTGAAAAGGGATCTGACCCCATCCACGGCACTGCCCGGCACCTAAAGTCCCCCCCGGCGGGGCCGATATCGAGCCTGACACCGGGACTTCCGGCAGAACCAGGACCCCTCGATGAACGACAAGACCAGCTCCGCCGCCAGCGCCGGTGGCGAATTCCTCAGCTTCACCCTTGGTGATGAGCACTACGGCGTGGACATCCTCAAGGTGCAGGAAATCCGCGGCTACGACGCCGTCACCCGCGTGCCGGACGCCCCGGACTACATCAAGGGCGTGATCAACCTGCGCGGCACCATCGTCCCGGTCATCGACCTGCGCCTGAAGCTGCGCCTGGACAACGCCCGCTACGATGCCTTCACCGTGATGATCGTGCTGAACGTGGAAGACCGCGTGGTCGGCATCGTCGTCGACAGCGTCTCCGACGTGATCCCGCTGTCGGCCGATCAGATCCGCCCGACCCCGGAATTCGGCGCGGCCGTCGACACCCGTTTCATCTCCGGCATCGGTACCCACGACGATCGCATGCTGATCCTGCTGGACATCGAGACCCTGCTCGACAGCGCCGACATGGGCCAGGCCAACCTCGCCGAAGACGTCGCTGCCTGAGCAAACGGAACTGCTTCACGTTCCAGTCACAAAACCCTTCAGTTCCCTTCGGCGGTGCCGATAGGGGGACAGAAGCCGGTCGCGCAGGAGCGCGCAGGACCGGCCCGATCGTTACCATCCCCGGAGATACCCTCGATGAAGTCCCTGTTTGCGTTCGTCTCGGCCGCTGTCCTGGCCACCACCGCCGCCTCCGCTTTCGCCCAGTCGGCCGACATGATCCCGCCGGAAATGGCGCCGCGTTCGGTCGGCAAGGACGGCATGGTCTGTGGCAAGGTCGAAAAGGCCCGTTACGCAGAAGGCTCCGAAGGCCAGCCGACCTTCCTGTACATGGGCGGCGCCTTCCCGCGCCACACCTTCTCGGCGCGTATCGCCGGCGAGAACCGCGGCAAGTTCTCCTTCCCGCTGGAAACCCTGGAAGGCAAGACCGTGTGCGTGATCGGCAAGATCCAGCGCGACGCCTCGCGTGCGGAAATCGAAGTCAGCTCGCCGGCCGGGCTGAAGCTGGCCAACATCAAGTAATCCGCCGTTCGTCGGACCACGCCGGGCCTGGTCCTGGCGTGGTTTCTGCTGCAACCGGGCCCGATGCCCGGGCGCGTCTGCCTTAGGAGCTCGCAACGCCCATGCCGTGGATCAACAACCTGAAACTGATGCCGAAACTGCTGCTGACCTTCGGCGTCCTCCTGCTGGTGATGCTGCTGCAGGGCATCGTCGCCTATCGCGGCCTGCATTCGCTGAACAACGTGACCACCGAGCTGGCCGGTTCGCGCATGGAGAGCATCCGCATGGCCGGCGAGATGCGCGGCATGCTGGGCGAGTACCGCAATGCCGCCTACCAGCAGCTGATCCGCGCCAGCGATGACGTCAAGTCCGATGCGCGCAAGCAGGGTGTCGACCTGCGCGCCAGCATGGACAAGTCGATCAAGGAGTATCCGAAGCTGGTCGACAACCCGCAGCAGAAGAAGCTGTTCGACGCCTTCGCCAAGGAATGGAAGGACGCCCTGGCATCCTATGACAGCGTCACCGAGATGCTGGAACTGGACCTCCCGGACGACGCCATCGATACCTTCGTCGGCGAAACCCGCACCAAGCACCGCAAGGCCGCCTCCGCGCTGGAGGCGCTGATCGCCGAAGACAACCGCCTCGCCCGCGCCTCGCGCGAAGAGGCCGCATCCACCTACTCCGCCTCGGCCGTGCTGACCGTGATCGCCCTGCTGGGCGGCGCCGCGCTCGGCCTGGTACTGGTGTGGCTGTTTGCCCGCGCCCTGGTCGGCAGCGTGCGTGGCGCCGTCTCGGTGGCCAACGACGTGGCCGGCGGCAAGCTCGATGGCCACATCGACGTCAGCCGCCAGGATGAAGTGGGCGAACTGATGCAGGCCATGCAGCGCATGCAGCGCGACCTGCGCGAGCGCATCGAGACCGACCAGGCCATCGCCCGCGAGAACCTGCGCATCCGTACCGCGCTGGACTACAGCTCGACCGGCGTCTACCTGACCGACACCAGCAACACCATCGTCTACAGCAACCGCGCCCTGCAGCAGACCCTGAGCCAGTACCAGGACGAACTGCGCCGCGACCTGCCGGACTTCGATGCGCAGGCTTCGCTGATCGGCAAGCCGGTCACCGTGCTCGAACACCGCGGCGAGATGGACCAGACCCTGCTGGGCAACCTGAAGGCACACGGCGTCGCCCGTCGCCCGATGCAGTACGGCGATGCCCAGTTCGCCCAGGTGGTCTCGACCATCCGCAATGAAGGCGGCGACACCGTCGGCTACGTGGTGGAATGGCGCGACCGTACCCAGGAAGCGCAGGTCGAAGCCGAAGTGGCCCGCGTGATCGCCCAGGCCGCCGCTGGCGACCTGTCCGGCCGCATCGATGCCAGCGACAAGGAAGGCTTCTTCCTGCAGCTGGCCCAGCAGATCAACGGCCTGCTGGACGCCAACGCCGGCAGCATCGAGCAGATCTCCGGCCTGCTGGCCGCGCTGTCGCAGGGCGACCTGACCGTGCGCATGCACGGCGATTACCAGGGCGTGTTCGCCCGCATGCGCGACGACGCCAACGCCACCGCCGCGCAGCTGAGCGAGATCGTCACCCGCATCAAGCAGTCCAGCCGCGCGATCAGCTCCGCTGCCGGTGAAATCGCCTCCGGCAACAGCGACCTGTCGCGCCGCACCGAACAGCAGGCCGCCAACCTGGAGGAAACCGCTGCCTCCATGGAGGAACTGACCTCCACCGTGCGCCAGAACGCCGAGCACGCACGCCAGGCCAACCAGCTCGCCATCGGCGCGCACGGTGTCGCCTCGCAGGGCGGTGACGTGGTCGGCCAGGTGGTCACCACCATGTCGGCCATCGAAGCCTCGTCGAAGAAGATTGCCGAGATCATCTCGGTGATCGACGGCATTGCCTTCCAGACCAACATCCTGGCGCTGAACGCCGCAGTGGAAGCCGCGCGTGCCGGCGAACAGGGCCGCGGCTTCGCCGTGGTCGCCAGCGAAGTGCGCACCCTCGCCCAGCGCTCGGCCGCGGCCGCCAAGGAGATCAAGGGCCTGATCGACGACTCGGTCGGCAAGGTCAACGACGGCTCGGCGCTGGTGCACAAGGCCGGCGCGACCATGGGCGAGATCGTCGCCTCGGTGCAGCGCGTGACCGACATCATGGCCGAGATCTCCGCCGCCTCGCAGGAACAGAGCGCCGGCATCGAGCAGGTCAACCAGACCGTGGTGCAGATGGACGAAACCACCCAGCAGAACGCCGCGCTGGTGGAAGAAGCCACCGCCGCCGCACGTGCGATGGAAGAACAGGCCGGCCACCTCAGCGAGGCCGTGTCGATCTTCGTGGTGGACGAAGCCGAGGTCGTCGCCGCCCCGCGCGTCACCGCCCCGGCGCCGCGCGCCGCTGCACCGGCTGCCCCGGCCCCGGCTGCCCCGCCGGCCCGCCGCACGGCGGGTGGTCGCCCGATGGCCACCGAACTGGCCGACGGGGACTGGCAGGAGTTCTGATGCCTGCCTGACCTGAGTTACAAGAACGCCCTGGCCCTGTGCTGGGGCGTTTTTGTTTAGGGGGTATCTGATTATCCAGCCAACGGCGAAGCCCCTCGGGGTGGTCGCTGAGAGCGGCGGACTTCCTTCGTTTGGGCCGGGAGGATGGGTTGCGCAGGGGACGCTGCAAGTACGTCTCTGTAAGCTCGGTCGCCGCTTGCACGTGTGCACTGTCCTGCGCACACGGCAAGACCGGGGTTGGGCATCCTGCCCAACCCGCCCGAGGCATGCCTCGACCCCATGCGGCTCGCGCCCCTGCGCAACCCACCCTCCCGGCCACGGACACTTCCCGTGCGCGTCCACCCCGGATTGAAGAAAGAAGAGCAAAAGACAAAAGCCAGGTCACTTCCGGGGTCAGATCCGTTTTCCGCAGGAGAACGGATCTGACCCCTCCTTCCACCTGGAAACCCAATGCTCTTGCGGTCCGCCGAAGTGAAGCCCTGGCGGGCCGGGTCGGGGTGGGCAGGCAGGACCGTTGGCGCCATGGATGGCGCCATCGAGCCCCCATGGATGGGTTCACGGCGTGTCCTGCCTGCCCATCCCGACCCGGCCAACCCGTAGCTACCCATCGCCATGACCTGCCGTTGCCGTTGCCGTTGCCGTTGCTTCAAAAGCCTGCCGCAGGCAGCGCCGCAGCCGCCGCTGCAAGGAAACCTGAATACGTTCGGACACCGCACCTCAATCCCCCGCCCGCGCGGCCGATAACGGGGTTGTCACGGCGTATCCCGCCGCTGACCGGCACGGCGCCGCCCGCCCGCTTCGACCTGGTCCTGCTCGATGAATCTCCTGCATCGCTGGCAACACTACTTCCGCAATCTTTCCGTCCGGCGCAAGCTCAACCTGCTGACGCTGCTCATCGCGCTCGGCGTGATCGCGCTCTCGGTGATCGCCGCCCGCATGCAGTACCTGGACCTGACCGAAACCCGCAAGAGCGCGCTGAAGACCCAGGTCGAACTGAGCTACGGCATCCTGCAGCACTACCACCGCCTGGCCGGTACCGGCGAGCTCAGCGAAGAGGCCGCCAAGAGCGCCGCGCTGCAGGCGCTGGAGGTCATGCGCGCCGGGAACGATACCTACTACTTCAACATCTACGACACCGGCTACCGCCTGCTGATGCACCCGTTCCGCAAGGACCTGGTCGGCAAGGACATGAAGGACTTCCGCACCGACGACGGCGTCCGGATCTACTACGACCAGGTCGAAGCGGCTCGCGCCGGCGGCGGCTTCGTCAACTACCGCTGGGCCAAGCCGGGCAGCAAGGGCGAGGTCGAGAAGGTCGCCTATGCCGGCCTGTTCGCGCCCTGGAACTGGGTGGTCAGCAGCGGCGTCTACATGGACGACGTGCAGAAACAGGCGCTGGTGTTCACCGCCATCATGGCGGTCTCTGGTGGCGTACTGGTGCTGATCGTGCTGGCCCTGAGCTGGGTCATCGGCAACCGCATCGCCGTGCCGCTGAAGCAGGCCACCGCCGTGGCCGAAGGCATCGCCGGCGGCAAGCTGGACAGCCACATCGGCCCGCAGCCGCACGACGAAACCGGCCGCCTGCTGGTGGCCATGGCCGGCATGCAGCAGCAGCTGCATGCAGTCATCACCGGCCAGCGCGAAATGGCGCGCCGTCACGACGGTGGCGAACTGAGCTACCGCATCGACGCCAGCGCCTTCCCCGGCGAGTACGGGCTGATGGTGCAGGAAACCAACGCCCTGGTCGGCGGCCACGTGCAGACCCTGCACGACGTGCTGGACGTGGTGCAGCAGTACGCGGTTGGCGATCTCAGCCGCGACATTGCACGCTACCCGGGCGAAAAGGCCGCGATGACAACCACCGTTGATACGGTCAAGGCCAACCTCGGCCGCATCAATGCCGAGATCAAGCAGCTGGCCAGCGCCGCCGCCGCCGGCGACTTCAGCCTCCGTGGCGATGCGCAGCGCTTCGATCACGATTTCCGCCTGATGCTGGAGAACCTCAACGCGATGATGGCGGTCAGCGATGACAACCTCGGCAAGCTCTCGCAGCTGCTGTCGGCCATCGCCGAAGGTGACCTGACCGCACGCATGCACGGCGATTACCAGGGCGTGTTCGCACGCATGCGCGACGATGCCAACACCACCGTTGCACAGCTGACCCAGATCGTCGGCCAGATCCAGGCCACCGCCTCCAGCATCACCCTGGCCGCCGGCGAGATCGCCTCCGGCAACAGCGACCTGTCGCGCCGCACCGAGCAGCAGGCTGCCAACCTGGAAGAAACCGCCGCCTCGATGGAGGAACTGACCTCCACCGTGCGCCAGAACGCCGAGCACGCACGCCAGGCCAACCAGCTCGCCATCGGCGCGCACGGTGTCGCCTTGCAGGGGGGTGAAGTGGTCGGCCAGGTGGTCACCACCATGTCGGCCATCGAAGCCTCGTCGAAGAAGATCGCCGAGATCATCTCGGTCATCGACGGCATTGCCTTCCAGACCAACATCCTGGCGCTGAACGCCGCAGTGGAAGCCGCCCGTGCCGGCGAACAGGGCCGCGGCTTTGCCGTGGTCGCCAGCGAAGTGCGCACCCTCGCCCAGCGCTCGGCCGCCGCCGCCAAGGAGATCAAGGGCCTGATCGACGACTCGGTCGGCAAGGTCAACGACGGCTCGGCGCTGGTGCACAAGGCCGGCGCGACCATGGGCGAGATCGTCGCCTCGGTGCAGCGCGTGACTGACATCATGGCCGAGATCTCTGCGGCCTCGCAGGAACAGTCGGCGGGCATCGAGCAGGTCAACCAGACCGTGGTGCAGATGGACGAAACCACCCAGCAGAATGCTGCGTTGGTGGAAGAAGCCACTGCTGCGGCACGCGCAATGGAGGACCAGGCCGGCCAGCTGGCTGACGCCGTGGCGATCTTCCGCCTCGACAACCAGGTGTCCGCCGCAGTGAAGGCCGTGGCCGCGCGCGCGGAGCCGGCCCGTATCACCACCGTGGCACGCCCGCAGCCGACCAGCACGCCCGCTCCGGTCCGCCGCAGCAGCAACGCCAGCACCTTCGCCGCCAGCGACAGCGACTGGCAGGAATTCTGAGACCCACCCGCGGCGGCTGCGGCCGCCGCCTCTGCCGATGGACACGTCCCCCGTGCAAAGTCCTACCCCCATCGTCACCGGCCCGCGCGAATTCGAGTTCGCCGACCGCGATTTCCGCCGCGTCTGCGACCTGATCTACCAGCGCGTGGGCATCGCCCTCGCGCCGGCAAAGCGCGACATGGTCTATGGCCGCCTGTCGCGCCGCCTGCGCACGCTGGGCATGCGCAGCTTCCAGCAGTACCTGGACCATCTGGAACAGGAAGATGGTGACGAATGGCAGGCGTTCACCAACGCGCTGACCACCAACCTGACCTCGTTCTTCCGCGAACCGCATCACTTCGACAAGCTGCGCGAGGAACTCCAACAGCGCTCCAGCCGCACCCCACTGCTGCTGTGGTCGTGCGCGGCGTCCACCGGCGAAGAGCCCTACTCGATGGCGATCACCGCCTGCGAGGCCTTCGGCACGTTGAAGCCGCCGGTACGCATCATTGCCACCGACGTCGATACCCAGGTGCTGGCCACCGCCGGCCGCGGCGTCTACAACATCGATCGCGTCGCCAGCCTCGATCCGGACCTGCGCCGCCGCTACTTCCAGCGCGGCAGCGGCCCCAACGAGGGCCAGTGCCGCGTGCTGCCGGCGCTACGCGAACTGATCGAGTTCCGCCCATTGAACCTGCTCGCCCCGCGCTACGACGTCGGCGGCCCGTTCGACGCGCTGTTCTGCCGCAACGTGATGATCTACTTCGACAAGCCGACCCAGCGCGCCATCCTCGGTCGCCTGGTCCAGCACCTGGCCGATGACGGCCTGCTCTACACCGGCCACTCGGAGAACTACCTGCACGCCGCCGACCTGATCCAGCCCTGCGGCCGCACCCTGTACCGCCGTGCGGCAAAGGCCGGCGCATGAATGCCTCGCTGCGTACCGACGATGTGATGCGCTACCAGGATGCGCGCTTCCAGACCATCGCCGCCAAGCTGCTGCCGACCCAGTACCTGGTGGTCGATGACACCACTGCGCTGACCACCACGCTGGGCTCCTGCGTGGCGGCCTGCCTGCGCGACCCGGTGCTGAAGATCGGCGGCATGAACCACTTCCTGCTGCCGGAGGGCAACGCCGGTGACGGCGCACCCGCACGCTACGGCAGCTATGCGATGGAACTGCTGATCAACGACATGCTCAAGCGGGGCGCCCACCGCAAGCGCATCGAAGCCAAGGTGTTCGGCGGCGCCAACGTGCTCAAGGGCTTCACCAGCAATCCAGTGGGCACCCGCAACGCCGAGTTCGTGCGCCAGTACCTGCAGGCCGAGCACATCCCGATCATCGCCGAGGACCTGTGCGGCATCCATCCGCGCAAGATCTGGTTCTTCGCCGACACCGGCCGCGTGGTGGTGCAGCGCCTGCCGCATGCGCATGAGGCCGAAGTGGCCGCCACCGAATCGGCGGTGCGTGCGCGCCTGTCCAAGGCGCCGGTCACCGGTGGCGTGGAGCTGTTCGAATGACCTTTACCGGCAACGCCCCCTGCCGGGTGCTGATCGTCGACGACTCTGCCGTCGTGCGCCAGATGCTCACCGAGATCCTGTCCAGCGATCCCGCCATCGACGTGGTCGGCACCGCCGCCGACCCGCTGCTGGCCCGTGAAAAGATCAAGCGACTGGCCCCGGACGTGATCACCCTGGACGTGGAAATGCCGCGCATGGACGGGCTGGCGTTCCTGGAAAACCTGATGCGCCTGCACCCGTTGCCGGTGGTGATGATCTCCTCGCTCACCGAGCGCGGCGCCGACACCACCCTGCAGGCACTGGCGCTGGGCGCCGTGGATTTCGTATCCAAGCCGAAGTTGGACGTGGCCCGCGGCCTGCAGGGCTACGCCGACGAGATCATCGCCAAGGTCAAGATGGCGGCGCGCTCGCGGGTACGTCCGCTGGTGCGCGCTGCCGCGCCGAAGCTCATGCTGGACGCCGCGCCCGCGATACGCCCGGCCGCGCCGCAGTTCCGCACCACCGACCGGCTGATCGCGATCGGTTCCTCGGCGGGCGGCACCGAAGCGCTGCGCGTGGTGCTGGAAGGCATGCCTGCCGACGCGCCCGCCGTGGTGATGACCCAGCACCTGCCGGCCAGCTTCAGCAGTGCCTTCGCCGAACGCCTGGACCGCCACTCGGCGATGGCCGTGCGCGAGGCCAGCGATGGCGAAGCAGTGCTGCCTGGCCATGCCTACCTGCCACCCGGCGGCAAGCACCTGCGGATCATCCGCGACGGTGCGCGCTGGCGCTGCCGCGTCGACGATGGCCCGGCAGTGAACCGCCACAAGCCCGCGGTGGACGTGCTGTTCCGTTCGGTCGCGCAGAACGCCGGTGGCAATGCGATCGGTGCCATCCTCACCGGCATGGGCGATGACGGTGCACGCGGCCTGCTGGAAATGCGCCAGGCCGGCGCGCCGACGTTGGTGCAGGACGAGGCCACCAGCGTGGTCTGGGGCATGCCGGGTGCCGCGTTCAAGCTGGGCGCGGCCGAGGAACAGGTGCCACTGGAGCGGATCGCCGAGCGGCTGCTCGCCCTCGCCCGCGGCTGACAGGCCCCTGTAGAGCCGAGCCCACGCTCGGCTCTGCACCCTGCTGGACACCTCCAAGAGACGTCAGGCTCCATTGCCGATCCGCCGCCAGCACTTTCGACCATTGATGTTTCAACGACGCTGATCGAGGTTTGATCCTGCCGCAAGCCATGCGCGCCAAACGGGAGGCCCGCAGGACACCGACTTGGAGCGCGGCTGGAGCGGGTCGTATAGTCAGGTATCGCACAGCAATGGAACGCCGATGAACGTTACCCCGCAAGGCCGCGCTGCTCGGGTACGCAGGGAGGGAGGTCCGGATAGCGGGCAATACCCACTGCGCAACCTGTCGCACTTGCCCGGATGCGGCGCCGTCGTTCGTGATGAGACCGCATGTTCCAGGGATCAAGGAAAATCCTGCAGCGACATGGACCGCTCATGCTGAAAGTTCTCCCGACCCTTGCTCACGTTGCGTTGATCGCCTCGATCACACTGGCCGTTCCGGGCTGCAACAAGGAACGCTCATACCCGGTCTATCGCGAGAATCCTGCACCCAGGGATGCGCTGCCTATTGTGATTCGGGTCCACGATGCACCCGTGGATGTCCCCGTTCCTTCGGTCTTTGTCACGTATGAGATAGACCCACTCTGTCTCCCTCCGGTCAACAATTGGGAGGGGGTGCAGTACGAGCCGAACCAGCACAAGGTTGAGCTTCAGGCACAGCGCCTCAGTGCCACTGAATTCAGCAGTGTTGTATTCAACGATGGCATGGAAGTTGCCGACTATTACGGTCGCGGCCCGTGCACTTGGACGCCCGTGCTCGTGGAAGCTTCATTCGCCTTCATCATCGATGATCGCCCTATCCAAGCAACCGCATGGACTTCATTCACAAAGCTTGAAACCGAGAAACTCGCTACTACCTACGTACATCGCGCCTTACGCCCCATGACTTCAGGGGGATCGCCAGAGTGGACGCCTACCGAGCCTTCGACTTGGTACGAGAAGATGCCTCAAGATAAGCGAAAGGATTACTTCCCAATCGAAATCTCCACACGGACTGAAGGAACAGCCCAATGAATCCTGGAGCAAATGCAGCCCTCTCAGATCATGTCTACAAGGATCCGCTCCCTGCGCCCAAGGCCATTGTTACCATTGCCGGGACGGAATATCGTGTATTGGCCAGCCTAAACTCCGCCACCGGCTACCAAGGCGTCATTTACCATAATCTCGAATCCAAAGAAGTAATCGTCACCCATCGCGGTACCGAGTTTGATCGCCAGCCTCTGATTGACGGCGGCATCGACGCTGCGATGGTCACCGCAAGAGTCAACGCACAACTCGGTGATGCCCTCGCACTGACCAAGCAGGCGATCGATCTGGCTAAAGAGAATGGGTATGGTCCGGTGTACGTCACCGGCCACTCGCTGGGCGGCGCGCTCGCCCAGATCACTGCACACCACTACAACCTCCCCGGCGACGCATTCAATCCTTACGGTGCTGCCGGGCTGGCGTATCGCCTACCTGAGGGCCAGCCGGCCAACGCGGCGCCCTTCACCAACCATGTGATGGCAGGCGACCTGGTCAGCGCGGGCGGTCCTCATTACGGCAAGGTCGAGATGTATGCGCTGCCCAGGGAACTGGAGGTCCTGCGCAACGCCGAGCACGGCCAGCGCATCGCCTCGCTTGGAACACCTGGGATGAAAAGCGGCCATGTCATGTCCGCCGCGGTGGCGGTCCAGTTGGGCGACTCCCATCGATTGGTTCATTTCCTTGATCGCGTGACCGACAAGGGCCCGGTGCCGTCTGTACTGGACAATCCCCAGGCCCGGATCACAGATCCCGAAGACCTGCGCAGGATTGCCGACTACCGCAGTGATGTTCATCAGTTGCGCGCAGGCGCGACCGTGCTGGTCGGCGGCGGACCTGGCCTGCTGCGCGACGGGGTCAACTACCTGCGCGGCATTGAGGAAGCCGGTGCATATGCCCGCCGCGAGGCTGAAGCGGAGCAGCGGGCCCAGAATGCGCTCAGGCCGGGGGAGCAACTGACCCAGGATGCAACCGACAAGGGCTCGCCCTCTCTCGGCAATCCCGGCTTCTCTCCCAGGAGTCCATTGCAGGAGAGCATTGAGTCAACCTTGGACAAGGCAGGCTTGGATCCCAGGAAGGAAGGCCATCCAGACCATGTGCTCTACCAGCAGAGCCGCGATGGTGTATCCGCCGTGGATGCCAGGCACGGGCGCAGCTTCGATGAAACCAGTGAGCGCATGACGGCCAGCCTGCTTGCGACGGCCAAGAGCAGCGGCCTCGAACGCGTTGATCATGTGGTCCTGGGCATTCCACCCAGCGATGGCTCGGGCCCTCGCCTGTTCGTTGTGCAGGGAGCACCGGGCAATCCGGCACACCTGCGGGCGTCGGTTCCGATCAGCGAGGCAATCAATACGCCGGTGGAGCAGTCGATCGCCAAGGCCGAACAGATTGCGCAGGCACAGCAGGTCGGTCAGCAAGACCACGCCCAGGAGCAGACCCGAACCGCGATGCGCATGGGCTAGGCCACCTGGCCGGGCACAATAAAAACCCGGCTTTCACCGGAGGTTCTTCGTTTCAACGGGTTGTCGGCCAGCGGCCGGCACTACCATGCGTCGTCCGCTCACAAAAAAACCCCCGGCGCGAGCCGGGGGTTTTCAGTTACCGCATCAGGCAGCGACCGTCTTGGCCACGTCCTGGTATTCCTCGATCTGGTCGAAGTTCATGTAGCGGTAGATCTCCGCGCCATTGGCGTTGATCACGCCGATGTCCGCCATGTACTCCTCCTTGGTCGGGATGCGGCCCAGGCGCGAGCAGATCGCCGCCAGTTCCGCCGAACCCAGGTACACGTTGGTGTTGCGGCCCAAGCGGTTCGGGAAGTTGCGGGTCGAGGTCGACATCGCGGTGGAGCCTTCGCGGATCTGCGCCTGGTTGCCCATGCACAGCGAGCAGCCCGGCATTTCCATGCGCGCGCCGGTAGCGCCGAAGGTGCCGTACACGCCTTCCTTGGTCAGCTCCGAAGCATCCATCTTGGTCGGCGGGGCCACCCACAGGCGGGTCGGCAGGTCACGCTTGCCTTCCAGCAGCTTCGCAGCGGCGCGGAAGTGACCGATGTTGGTCATGCACGAACCGATGAACACTTCGTCGATCTTGGCGCCGGCCACTTCGGACAGGGTCTTCACGTCGTCCGGGTCGTTCGGGCAGGCCACGATCGGCTCGTGGATGTCGGCCAGGTCTATCTCGATGACGGCGGCGTATTCGGCGTCGGCATCCGGCTCCAGCAGCTGCGGGTTGGCCAGCCACGCTTCCATCTTCTCGATGCGACGCTGCAGCGAACGCGGGTCCTGGTAACCCTCGGCAATCATCCACTTCAGCAGCGTGATGTTGCTGGTCAGGTACTCGATGATCGGTTCCTTGTTCAGGCGCACCGAGCAACCGGCCGCCGAACGCTCGGCCGAGGCATCGGACAGTTCGAACGCCTGTTCGACCTTCAGCTCCGGCAGGCCTTCGATTTCCAGGATGCGACCGGAGAAGATGTTCTTCTTGCCAGCCTTGGCCACGGTCAGCAGGCCCGACTTGATCGCGTACAGCGGGATCGCGTTGACCAGGTCACGCAGGGTCACGCCCGGCTGCATCTTGCCCTTGAAGCGCACCAGCACCGACTCCGGCATGTCCAGCGGCATCACGCCGGTGGCCGCGGCGAAGGCGACCAGGCCCGAACCGGCCGGGAACGAAATACCCACCGGGAAACGGGTGTGCGAGTCACCACCGGTGCCGACGGTGTCCGGCAGCAGCATGCGGTTGAGCCAGCTGTGGATCACGCCGTCGCCCGGGCGCAGCGAAACGCCGCCACGGGTGGAGATGAACTCCGGCAGGGTGTGGTGGGTCTTCACGTCCACCGGCTTCGGGTACGCGGCGGTATGGCAGAACGACTGCATCACCAGGTCGGCCGAGAAGCCCAGGCACGCCAGGTCCTTCAGCTCGTCACGGGTCATCGGGCCGGTGGTGTCCTGCGAACCCACCGAGGTCATCTTCGGTTCGCAGTAGGTGCCCGGGCGCATGCCCTGGCCTTCCGGCAGGCCACAGGCGCGGCCGACCATCTTCTGCGCCAGCGAGAAGCCCTTGCCGGTGTCGACCGGCTGCACCGGCAGGCGGAACAGATCGGTCGGGGCCAGGCCCAGCGCTTCGCGCGCCTTGCCGGTCAGGCCACGGCCGATGATCAGCGGAATGCGGCCACCGGCACGCACTTCGTCGAACAGCACGTCGGACTTGACCTGGAACTCGGCGATCACTTCACCGTTCTTCAGCGCCTTGCCTTCATACGGACGCAGCTCGACCACATCGCCGTGTTCCATCTTCGACACGTCCAGCTCGATCGGCAGCGCGCCGGCATCTTCCATGGTGTTGTAGAAGATCGGGGCGATCTTCGAACCCAGGCAGACGCCGCCGGCGCGCTTGTTCGGGATGAACGGAATGTCGTCGCCGGTCCACCACAGCACGCTGTTGGTGGCCGACTTGCGCGAGGAACCGGTGCCGACCACATCGCCGACGTAGGCGACCAGATGGCCCTTGTCCTTCAGGTCGAGGATCTGCTGGATCGGGCCGCGCTTGCCGTCTTCTTCCGGGGTGAACGGCGCGTCGTCGCGCTTGTTCTTCAGCATCGCCAGGGCGTGCATCGGAATGTCCGGGCGGGTGGTCGCGTCCGGTGCCGGCGACAGGTCGTCGGTGTTGGTCTCGCCCGGCACCTTGAACACGGTGACGGTCAGGCTCTGCGGCACTTCCGGATTGCTGGTGAACCACTCGGCATCGGCCCAGCTCTGCAGCACGGCCTGGGCGTTGGCGTTGCCGGCCTTGGCCTTTTCCTGCACGTCATGGAACGCATCGAACACCAGCAGGGTCTTCTTCAGGCCGTTGGCGGCGATGGTGCCGACGCTGGCGTCGTCCAGCAGCTGCACCAGCGGGGCGACGTTGTAACCGCCGAGCATGGTGCCCAGCAGTTCGGTGGCGCGCTCGCGGCTGATCAGCGGGTTCTGCTCGCTGCCCAGGGCGATCGCCGCCAGGTAAGAGGCCTTGACCTTGGCCGCGTCATCGACACCGGCCGGCACGCGATGGGTCAGCAGGTCGAGCAGGAACTCGGCCTCGCCCTGCGGCGGGTTCTTCAGCAGTTCGATGACATCGGCCGTCTGCTGCGCGCTCAGCGGCAGCGGCGGGATGCCAAGCGCAGCGCGCTCGGCGACGTGGTGGCGGTAGGCTTCCAACATGACAACTCCCGGGTAATGCGTAGGTTGAAATAACAAAGTGGGCTCAGGCGTGCGGCACGATCAGCTTCAGGCCCTTGAAGTAGTCGCGGTAAAACGTGTCGTTCCAGGTGATCAGGCCGTCACACTGCAGCAGTGCGTGGGCGCCGACCATGAATTCGTCCAGGCTGCGGCGGCTGCCGCCGCGCTGGCGATGACGGCGGTGCATCTCGCCGGCGCGCAGCGCCGACTTGGCTTCCATCGGGTTGAAGTGCACGCCCATTTCTTCCAGCGCTTCGAGCACCTCGGCGCCGCCGCGCAGCGATGCGCAGACCTCGGCCAGGGTCGCGCCACAGACCACCACGCGGCCACCGACCAGGCTCTGCCGGAGGATGGCTTCCACGGCATCGGCCTGCGGACCATTGCTGAGCAGCTCGACCAGCACCGGTGAATCGACGGCGATCATCACGGCTTATTCCTCGTCACGCACCGCGCGTACCGCTGCGTCGGACGATTCGAAGCCGTCCAGCGCAAACTTGCCGCGCGCCCGTGAAATCGCATCGTCAACACTCTTGCGCAGGATGATGCGGCTGCCGTCCAGCTCGACCTTCAGCAGCGTGCCCTTGGTCAGGCCGAGGGCATCACGCACCGCCTTGGGCAGGGTGATCTGTCCGCGTTCTGCAACAGTGGCTTCCATCGGTAGGCCCTCCAGAGTATGCACAAATTATACATACTTCCCCGGGCATACTTCCACCCTGAACAGGACCGGCGCCCCGCCAGCCCTTGCCTCGCAAAGGATCGGCCACAAACGTGACATACGCCATACACCTTCCCCTGTAGTCTGGAACCGCTGCCGCAGGCCGGAACCCGGCCCGGATGAATCCATTCAGTCTGAGGTTCATACTGGGACGACCGGGGCCGTCAGGCCCGCGGCGACCGCAAGCAGGCCCGCCCATGCGCGGGCCACTGCAAGCCATCCGCAAGAAGGAGTTACCCCGCATGAGCGATTCGTTCTCCACCCGCAGCCAGCTGAACGTCGGCGGCAAGACCTACGACTACTTCAGCCTGCCCACGCTGGGCCAGCGCTTCGATATCTCCCACCTGCCCTACTCGATGAAGATCCTGCTGGAGAACCTGCTCCGGCACGAGGACGGCGGTATCACCGTCGGCAAGGACCACATCGAAGCCGTGGCCCGCTGGAACCCGGCGGCCGAGCCGGACACCGAGATCGCCTTCATGCCGGCGCGCGTGGTCCTGCAGGACTTCACCGGCGTGCCCTGCGTGGTCGACCTGGCCGCGATGCGCGACGCGGTCGTCAAGCTGGGCGGCTCGCCGGAGCAGATCAACCCGCAGATCCCCTCCGAACTGGTCATCGACCACTCGGTGCAGGTCGATGTGTTCGGCAAGCCGGACGCGCTCGACCTCAACGGCAAGATCGAGTTCCAGCGCAACCAGGAACGCTACGGCTTCCTGCGCTGGGGCCAGAAGGCCTTCGACAACTTCAAGGTGGTGCCGCCGAACACCGGCATCGTCCACCAGGTGAACCTGGAGAACCTGGCCCGCGTAGTGATGACCGCCGACAAGGACGGCAAGGCGGTCGCCTACCCCGATACCGTGTTCGGTACCGACAGCCACACCACCATGATCAACGGCATCGGCGTGCTTGGCTGGGGCGTGGGCGGCATCGAAGCCGAGGCCGCCATGCTCGGCCAACCGTCGTCGATGCTGATTCCGCAGGTGGTCGGCTTCAAGCTGACCGGCAAGCTGCCCGAGGGTGCCACCGCTACGGACCTGGTGCTGACCGTCACCCAGATGCTGCGCAAGCTGGGCGTCGTCGGCAAGTTCGTCGAGTTCTACGGTGACGGCCTGCAGCACCTGCCGCTGGCCGACCGTGCCACCATCGGCAACATGGCCCCGGAGTACGGCGCCACCTGCGGCATCTTCCCGATCGACGCCGAATCGCTGAACTACCTGCGCCTGTCCGGCCGCAGCGAAGAGCAGATCGACCTGGTCGAAGCCTATGCCAAGGCACAGGGCCTGTGGCACGAACCGGGCAGCCCGCATGCCCAGTACAGCACCACGCTGGAACTGGACATGGGCACGGTGAAGCCGTCGCTAGCCGGCCCGAAGCGTCCGCAGGACCGCGTGCTGCTGGAGGACGTGCAGAAGAACTACCGCGAAGCACTGGTTGGCATGACCAGCAACCGCGACAAGCGCAGTGATGATGTTTCCTCGTTCGTCAATGAAGGCGGCGGCGCGGCGGTCGGCAACGAGCAGCTGGCCAAGGGCTTCGCCGACATCGAGATCGAAGGCCGCAAGGTGCGGCTGAAGGATGGCGCGGTGGTCATCGCCGCCATCACCTCCTGCACCAACACCTCCAACCCGGCGGTGATGATCGGTGCCGGCCTGCTGGCCCGCAATGCGGCCGCCAAGGGCCTGAACCGCCAGCCGTGGGTGAAGACCTCGCTCGGGCCGGGCTCGCGCGTGGTCACGGACTACCTGGAAAAGGCCGGCGTGCTGAAGGAGCTGGAGAAGATCGGCTTCTACGTGGTCGGCTACGGCTGCACCACCTGCATCGGCAACTCCGGCCCGCTGCCGACCGAAGTCAGCGCCGGCATCGCCACCGGCGACCTGGTGGTCACCTCGGTGCTGTCGGGCAACCGCAACTTCGAGGGTCGCGTGCACCCCGAAGTGAAGATGAACTACCTGGCCAGCCCGCCGCTGGTGGTGGCCTATGCCATCGCCGGCACCACCGACATCGACCTGACCACCCAGCCGCTGGGCACCGGCAGCGATGGCCAGCCGGTGTTCCTGCGCGACATCTGGCCGAGCAACAAGGAAATCGGCGATGTCATCGCCGCCACCATCGGCCCGGAGATGTTCAAGCAGAACTACGCCGACGTGTTCAAGGGCGACACCCGCTGGAACACCATCGCCTCGCCGGACGGCAACCTGTACGCGTGGAGCGATGCCTCCACCTACATCAAGAACCCGCCGTACTTCGATGGCATGACCATGCAGACCGGCAGCATCGACGACGTGCACGGCGCACGCGTGATGGGCCTGTTCGGCGATTCGATCACCACCGACCACATTTCCCCGGCCGGCAACATCAAGAAGGACTCGCCGGCGGGCCGCTTCCTGCAGGAACGCGGCGTGCAGCCGGCCGACTTCAACAGCTACGGCAGCCGCCGCGGCAACGATGACGTGATGGTCCGCGGCACCTTCGCCAACATCCGCATCAAGAACCTGATGTTCGGTGGCGAGGAAGGCGGCAACACCCTGTACTACCCCGCCGGCGGTGGCCAGCCGGAGAAGCTGGCGATCTACGATGCGGCCATGAAGTACAAGGCCGACAAGGTGCCGCTGGTGGTGCTGGCCGGCAAGGAATACGGCACCGGTTCGTCGCGCGACTGGGCGGCCAAGGGCACCCTGCTGCTGGGGGTGAAGGCGGTCATCGCCGAAAGCTTCGAGCGCATCCACCGCTCCAACCTGGTCGGCATGGGCGTGCTGCCGCTGCAGTTCCGCAACGGCGAGAACGCGCAGAGCCTGGGCCTGGACGGCTCGGAAGTGATCGACATCACCGGCCTGCAGGACGGTGCCAGCAAGCGCGCCACGGTCACCGCGACCAAGGCCGATGGCACGAAGAAGACCTTCGAGGTCTCGGTGATGCTGCTGACCCCGAAGGAAGTCGAGTACTTCCGTCATGGCGGCCTGCTGCAGTACGTGCTGCGCCAGCTGGCAGCCAAGTAACGGAAAAGGGCCGGATCCTTGCGGGTCCGGCCCTTTCCGTCTGCGATGCCCCCCTGTAGAGCCGAGCCTGCGCTCGGCTGCTTCTGCGCCAACAGCAGCCGAGCATGGGCTCGGCTCTACAGAGGCGCTCAGCGGCGGGGTGCGTCCGGGTCGGTGCGCAGCGCCTTCAGCAGGCCCCACATGTAGAACGCCAGGGTGAACGAGAACGGCAGGCCACACAGCACCACCGCCGTCTGCATCGCACTGAAATTGCCCGCCAGCAGCAGGCCGACGCTGGCCACGGTGATGCCGGCCGCCCAGAACACGCGCAGCCAGATCGGCGCGTCATGGCCGTCTTCCACACCATCGTCAACGCGACGGGTGCACAGGTTGGCGATCATCAGCGTGCCCGAGTCGACCGGGGTCAGGAACAGCACGAAGCCGATCACCACTGCGGCACCGGCCACGTACGGCGCGCCGGGCAGGTATTCCAGCAGCTTGAACAGCGTCATCGCCGCATCGTGCTGGGCCACCTCACCCAGGATCGCCTGGCCGTGGTTGAGCACCAGGTCGATGGCGGTGTTGCCGAAGATCGACAGCCAGGCCAGGGTGAAGCCGAGCGGGATCAGCAGCACGCCCATGATCACTTCGCGGATGGTGCGGCCGCGCGAGATGCGCGCCACGAAAAGGCCGACGAACGGCGCCCAGGCGATCCACCAGGCCCAGTAGAACAGCGTCCACGAGCCCATCCACTCACGGCCCTTCGGGTCGTTGAGGTACATGTCGAAGCTCTTGCGCACGAACGCGCCAAGGTAATCGCCGGTGTTCTGGATCAGGCCGTCGAACAGGTGCAGGGTCGGGCCGGTGACCAGCACGAACAGCAGCAGGCCACACAGCAGGCGCACATTGAGGTTGGACAGCCAGGCAATGCCCTTTTCCACACCGGCGACCACGCCGATGGTGGCCACCACCATCATCACCAGCACGATGGCCACCAGCACCTGCGGCGTATCCGGGATGTGGAACAGGTAGACCAGGCCGGACTGCACCACCAGCGCGCCGATGCCGAGGTTGGTCACCATCGAGATCAGCGTGGCCAGGATGCCGAAACCATCGACCATGTCGCCGATGCGGCCGTGGATGCGCTCACCGAAGATCGGGTACAGCGCCGAGCGCAGCGCCAGCGGCAGGTCGCGGCGGTACGCGAAGTAGCCCAGCGCCACGCCGACCAGCGCGTACAGCGCCCAGCCGTGCAGGCCCCAGTGCAGGAAGGTCAGCACCATCGCTTCGCGGCCGGCGGCCACGGTCCCGCCGGGTTGCCCGGGCGGATGCAGGAAATGGTCCAGCGGCTCGTAGGCACCGTAGTACAGCAGCGCGATGCCGATGCCGGCCGAGAACAGCATCGAGACCCAGGCAACGTAGCCAAACGCCGGTGACTCCTCGTTGTGGCCCAGGCGGATGCGGCCATACGGCGAGAACGCCAGCCACAGCACGAAGCCCAGGCACAGCACGATCAGCAGCATGTACCACCAGCCGAACGCGGCCGACACCTCGGCCTGCGCCCATTGCAGCCAGTGCTCGCTGCCTTCGGGATAGAGAACGGTGAGCAGCCCGAGGATGCCGATCGACACCGAGGAGCTGAGAAAGACAAAACGGTTCAAGCGCAGGGGCGAACGCTTGGGATGAGCCAGGGAAGACATGGGATCGTCTCATCAGTCCGGGGGAGCACATGGGCGGGGCCGGACCGGTAAACCGGGCCCATGGCGTGGGGCGCGAGCGCATCCTAGGGTTTATTGATTGAACGTTCAATCAATAAAAAGCATAATGGCGGGCAGCCGATCCTTCGGGTCGCAATCCGTGGAGAGACAATGCCGAAGAAAGGCGTGGAACCGGTACGGCGCGAACAGCTGATCCGGGCCACTTTCCAGACCATCGACGAGATCGGCATGGCCGACGCGACCGTCGCCACCATCGCGAAGAAGGCAGGGCTGTCCAGCGGCATCGTCGCCCACTACTTTGGCGACAAGGACGGCCTGCTCAATGCTGCAATGCGGCAGATCCTGCGCGAACTGAAGGACGCCGTCGCCCGCTACCGCGCCGAGGCCAGCGATGACCCCCGCGAGCAGTTGCGTGCCATCGTCGATGGCAACTTCGACGACAGCCAGATCAACGGTACCGCAATGCGCGTCTGGCTCACGTTCTGGGCCGCCAGCATGCACCAGCCGGAACTGGCCCGGCTGCAGCGCGCCAACGACCAGCGCCTGTTCTCCAACCTGTGCCACCAGTTCAACCGCCTGCTGCCCCACCCGCAGGCCCGCCTGGCCGCCCGTGGCCTGGCCGCGATGATCGACGGCCTGTGGCTGCGTGGCAGCCTGGTCGGCGGCCAGTTCAACGCCGACAAGTCGCGGCGCATCGCCTACGGCTACATCGACTTCCAGTTGCAGGCTGCCGCGCTATAAGCGCTTCAGCACCCGCCCCCTTCCAAGGAGTACGCCCCATGACCACCCTGCCCGTCCAACAGCTCTACATCCACGGCCAGCGCGTCGATGCCACCAGCGGCAAGACCTTCAAGACCGTCAACCCGGCCACCGGTGAGGTGATCGCCGAAGTGCAGGTTGCCAGCCAGGCCGACGTCGAGCGCGCCGTGCAGAGCGCGGCCGAAGGCCAGAAGGTGTGGGCCGCGATGACGGCCATGGAGCGCTCGCGCATCCTGCGCCGCGCCGTCGAGCTCCTGCGCGAGCGCAACGACGAACTGGCCCACCTGGAAACCCTGGACACCGGCAAGGCGCTGGCCGAGACCACCACCGTGGACATCGTCACCGGCGCCGACGTGGTCGAGTACTACGCTGGCCTGGCCACCGCCATCGAAGGCATCCAGCTGCCGCTGCGCGAATCGAGCTTCTTCTACACCCGCCGCGAACCGCTGGGCGTGGTGGCCGGCATCGGCGCCTGGAACTACCCGATCCAGATCGCCATGTGGAAGTCGGCCCCGGCCCTCGCCGCCGGCAATGCGATGGTGTTCAAGCCGTCCGAAGTGACCCCGCTGACCGCGATCCGGCTGGCCGAGATCTACACCGAAGCCGGCGTGCCGGCCGGCGTGTTCAACGTCGTGCAGGGCCCGGGCCGCGAGATCGGGCAGTGGCTGACCGAGCACCCGGTGATCGAGAAGATTTCCTTCACCGGCGGCGTCGCCACCGGCAAGAAGGTCATGGCCAGCGCGGCGTCCTCGTCGCTGAAGGAAGTGACCATGGAGCTGGGCGGCAAGTCGCCGCTGGTGATCTGCGATGACGCCGATCTGGACCGCGCCGCCGACATCGCGGTGATGGCCAACTTCTTCAGCTCCGGCCAGGTCTGCACCAACGGCACCCGCGTGTTCGTGCCGCGCAGCATGCTGGCCGCGTTCGAGGCCGCCGTTGTCGAGCGCGTCAAGCGCATCCGCATCGGCGACCCGATGGCCGCCGAGACCAACTTCGGCCCGCTGACCAGCTTCCCGCACATGGAAAACGTGCTGCGCTACATCGAAAGCGGCAAGGCCGAAGGCGCCCGCCTGCTGACCGGCGGCGGCCGTGCCACCGAAGGCGCGCTGGCCAATGGCGCGTACGTGCTGCCGACCGTGTTCTCCGACTGCCGCGATGACATGACGATTGTCCGGGAAGAGATCTTCGGGCCGGTGATGAGCATCCTCGCCTACGACGACGAAGACGAAGTGGTGCGTCGTGCCAACGACACCACCTTCGGCCTCGCCGCCGGCGTGGTCAGCAAGGACGTCAGCCGCGCCCACCGCATCATCCACCGCCTGGAAGCCGGCATCTGCTGGATCAACACCTGGGGCGAATCGCCGGCCGAAATGCCCGTCGGTGGCTACAAGGAATCCGGCGTCGGCCGCGAGAACGGCATCTCGACCCTCGGCCACTACACCCGCATCAAGTCGGTGCAGGTCGAGCTGGGCGACTACGCCAGCGTGTTCTGACCGGCGCGCCGCCAGCACGCCCCATCGTCCGGCCACCGCGCCGATCCGACATCCCGCCGGGACGCCTGCATGCAGCGCGCCCCGGCCTGCAGGAGACACCCATGAGCACCCACAACGAGTACGACTACATCATCATCGGCGCCGGTTCGGCCGGCAACGTGCTGGCTACCCGCCTCACCGAAGATGCCGATGTCAGCGTGCTGCTGCTGGAAGCCGGTGGCCCGGACTACCGGCTCGACTTCCGTACCCAGATGCCGGCGGCACTGGCCTTCCCACTGCAGGGCAAGCGCTACAACTGGGCGTACAAGACCGATCCGGAGCCCTTCATGAACAACCGCCGCATGGACTGCGGCCGCGGCAAGGGCCTGGGCGGCTCGTCGCTGATCAACGGCATGTGCTACATCCGCGGCAACGCGATGGACTATGACAACTGGGCCAGCATGCCGGGCCTGGAAGACTGGACCTACCTGGACTGCCTGCCCTACTTCCGCAAGGCCGAAACCCGTGATATCGGCCCCAATGACTACCACGGTGGCGACGGCCCGCTGCGCGTTACCACGCCGAAGGCCGGCAACAACGAGCTGTTCGCTGCGATGGTCGAAGCCGGCGTGCAGGCCGGCTACCCGCGCACCGACGACCTCAACGGCTACCAGCAGGAAGGTTTCGGCCCGATGGACCGCACGGTGACCCCGAAGGGCCGTCGTTCCAGCACCGCCCGCGGCTACCTGGACCTGGCCAAGCCGCGCCCGAACCTGACCATCGTCACCCACGCGCTGACCGACCGCATCCTGTTCTCGGGCAAGCGCGCCGTGGGCGTGCAGTGGCTGCACAGCGACCGGCCGCAGCGCGCCACCGCCCGCCGCGAAGTGCTGCTGTGCGGCGGCGCCATCGCCTCGCCGCAGATCCTGCAGCGCTCGGGCGTCGGCCCGGCCGACCTGCTGCGCAGCCTGGACATCGACCTGGTGCACCACCTGCCGGGCGTCGGCGCCAACCTGCAGGACCACCTTGAGATGTACCTGCAGTACGAGTGCAAGAAGCCGGTGTCGCTGGCGCCGGCACTGAAGCTGTACAACCAGCCGGCGATCGGTGCCGAGTGGCTGTTCCTGGGCACCGGCATCGGCGCCAGCAACCAGTTCGAGGCCGGTGGCTTCATCCGCAGCGACGCCGAATTCGACTGGCCGAACCTGCAGTACCACTTCCTGCCGGTGGCGATCAATTACAACGGCTCCAACCCGATCAAGGCGCACAGCTTCCAGATGCACGTCGGTTCGATGCGCTCACCCAGCCGCGGCCGCATCCACGTGCGCTCGAAGGACCCGCGCGAACATCCGAGCATCCTGTTCAACTACATGTCGCACGACCAGGACTGGCGCGAGTTCCGTGCGGCGATCCGCATCACCCGCGAGATCTTCGCGCAGCCGGCGCTGGCCCCGTACAGCGGCCGCGAGATCTCGCCGGGAAGCGCGCTGCAGACCGACGCGCAGATCGATGCGTTCGTGCGCGAGCACGCCGAGACTGCCTATCACCCGTCGTGCTCGAACAAGATGGGCCATGCCGACGATCCGATGGCGGTGGTCGATGGCCAGGGCCGCGTACACGGGCTGGAAGGCCTGCGCATCGTCGATGCCTCGATCATGCCGCAGGTGGTGACCGGCAACCTCAACGCGCCGACCATCATGATGGCCGAGAAGCTGGCCGACGTGATCCGCGGCCGCACCCCGCTCGCCCGTAGCACCGCGCCGTACTACAAGGCCAACGGCGCACCCGTTCGCAAGCAGGGTTGACGCAGCCGGCCCGCTTGGGGCCACGGTAGTGCCGGCCGCTGGCCGGCATCCATCGTATGGTCCGTCCAGCGCAGATGCCGGCCAGCGGCCAGCACTACCCAGCAAGGGGCTCTTCGGGGCCTCTTCGCGTTTTCCCTACGGCGGGGTATGCTGCAATGACCGGCCGTTGTCGATACGCTCAGGGCCGGACCTAATACATCACGATTCCTGGAGGGGGAATATGAGTCTGGATCGTCCCTGGCTGCAGAGCTATCCGAAAGGCGTTCCCGCCGAGATCGACGTCAACGAGTTCCATTCGGTAGCTTCGGTCTTCGACGCTTCCGTCGCGAAATTCCGCGACCGTCCCGCCTACTCCAGCTTCGGCAAGGTCCTCACCTACGGCGAGACCGACGCGCTGGTCGAACAGTTCGCGGCCTACCTGCTCGGTGAGCTCAAGCTCAAGAAGGGTGACCGCGTCGCCCTGATGATGCCCAACTGCCTGCAGTACCCGGTGGCCACCTTCGGCGTGCTGCGCGCCGGCCTGACCGTGGTCAACGTCAACCCGCTGTACACCGCCCGCGAGCTCAAGCACCAGCTGGTCGATGCCGGCGTGACCGCGCTGGTGGTGGTCGACAACTTCGGCGACACCGTCGAGCAGGTCATCGCCGATACGCCGGTCAAGCATGTGGTCACCACCGGCCTGGGCGACCTGCTCGGCGCCAAGGGCGTGATCGTCAACTTCGTGCTGAAGTACATCAAGAAGATGGTGCCCAACTACCATCTCAAGGGCGCGGTGCGCTTCCGCCAGGCGCTCAAGCTCGGCAGCCGCCACAGCCTGCCCAAGGTCGAGATCGACCACGACGACATCGCGTTCCTGCAGTACACCGGCGGCACCACCGGCGTGGCCAAGGGCGCGATGCTGACCAACCGCAACCTGATCGCCAACATGCAGCAGGCCTCGGCCTGGATCAGTGCGTCCGGCATCGAGATGGGCAAGGAGTGGATCATCACCGCCCTGCCGCTGTACCACATCTTCGCACTGACCGCGAACGGGCTGGTCTTCATGAAGTTCGGTGGCTGCAATCACCTGATCACCAACCCGCGCGACATGAAGGGCTTCGTCAAGGAGCTCAAGTCGGTGCGTTTCACCGCCATCACCGGCGTCAACACGCTGTTCAACGGCCTGCTCAACACCCCCGGTTTCGACACGGTCGACTTCTCCTCGCTGAAGGTCACCCTGGGCGGCGGCATGGCCGTGCAGCGCGCCGTGGCCGAGCGCTGGAAGAAGGTCACCGGCGTGACCCTGGTCGAGGCCTATGGCCTGACCGAGACCTCGCCGGCAGCCTGCATCAACCCGCTTACCCTGACCGAGTACAACGGCTCGATCGGCCTGCCGATCCCCTCCACCGATGCCTGCATCAAAGATGACAACAGTGCCATCCTGCCGCTGGGCGAGGTCGGCGAGCTCTGCATCAAGGGCCCGCAGGTGATGAAGGGCTACTGGCAGCGCCCGGAGGAAACGGCCAAGGCCATCGACGCGGACGGCTGGCTGCATACCGGCGACATGGCCAAGATGGACGAACACGGCTTCTTCTACATCGTCGACCGCAAGAAGGACATGATCCTGGTGTCCGGCTTCAACGTGTACCCGAACGAAGTCGAGGACGTGATCGCGATGATGCCGGGCGTGCTGGAAGTGGCCGCGGTCGGCGTCCCGGACGACAAGTCCGGCGAGGTGGTGAAGGTGGTCATCGTGAAGAAGGACCCGAACCTGACCGCCGAAATGGTCAAGGAGCATGCCCGAGCCAACCTGACGGGCTACAAGCACCCCAAAATCGTTGAATTCCGAAAGGAGCTGCCGAAGACCAACGTCGGCAAGATCCTCCGTCGCGAACTCCGCGATACGCCCGCCCAGTAAGGGTTTGCGGCAATCTGGACAGTGCAGGGCCCGGGGCGGAAACGTCCCGGGCCCTTTCGCATGCGACGCCGCTGAGGCGGTGTAGCATCGCCGCGTGTGTGGACCGTTCGGCCCGCCGGCCACCCACCTGACACTGCGGGCCGCATGCCGAGGACCCTTCCATGAGTACCATCGAAAAGCTGCCTTCAAGCGGCTCACCGTTCGCCACCATCCGTACCGAAGACAGCGCCGACGGCGCTGCCCACTGGCTGTTCATGCACGCCGATGCCGCCACCGGGATCCGTCCCTGCTGCCGCAAGGACATGCTCGACGAAATGTGGAGCTACATGGCGGCCATCACCCGCAGCCCTGCCGAACGCCACAACGGGACATTGCGGCATTTCGTGCTGGCCTCCGATGCCGTCGCCTACAACCTGGGCGGCGACCTGGACCTGTTCACCCGCCTGATCCGCGAAGGCAACCGCGACCTCCTGCTGAACTACGCCCAGCGCTGCGTGGAGGGCGTGCACCACCTGCACACCGGGTTCGGCGGCGACGTCCGTTCGATCGCGCTGATCCAGGGTGACGCGCTCGGCGGCGGCCTGGAAATGGCCCTGGCCTGCCACACCATCGTCGCCGAGGAAGGCAGCGGACTGGGCCTGCCGGAGGTGCTGTTCGGCCTGTTCCCGGGCATGGGTGCGTACTCCTTCCTGTGCCGGCGCGTGTCCCCCCATCTGGCCGAGAAGATCATCCTCGACGGCCGGGTCTACAGTGCCGAGGAGATGCATGCCATGGGCGTGGTCGACGTGCTGGTGAAGAAGGGCGAAGGCCGGGCGGCGGTCGAGGAACTGATCCGCCAGCAGCAGCGCACGCCGCAGTCCTATCTGGCGATGAATGCCGCACGCGCCATCGCCCAGCCGGTCAGCTACGACGAACTGCTGGAGATCACCAAGGTATGGGTCGATTCCGCCCTCGCACTCGGCGACCGCTCGCTGCGCACCATGGATCGCCTGATCAAGGCCCAGACCCGTCGCGCCAGTCTCGACGCGGCCTGATTCCTCCCCTCCCCCAGGATGGGTTCAAGCCCGGCTGGCCACCGGGCTTTTTTTGGGTTCACGCCACGCCTCAGCGCGCTTCACCATCATCGGCGGCGCCGCGCATGCGGCGTTCGGCCCGCGCGTCCAGCGCGCGCCGGCCTTCCTTGATCGCCTCCTGCAGGATGCCCAGGCGCTGACGCCATTCGGTCTTGAGCTGCCAGTCGGCCATCCGCATCAGCTCGCCGGCACGGTTGGACGCGCGCATCAGGCCGAGGTTGCTGGCCACGCCCTTGATCGCGTGGGATTGTTCGCGGAACACATCCCACTGCGTGGCCTCGCCGGCCTGCTCGGCCTTGCCCATGCAGCTCGCCACGTCCTCCAGGCACTGGCGGATGAACTCACGTTCGAAGCCCTCGCCCATGCCCAGCGAAGCCAGTTCGTCCAGCACGCTGCTGTCGAGCACGCCATCCTGCAGCGGCGCCGCCGGTCGCACCACCGGTGCGGCCATGGTCTTCAGCTGGGCATTGCTGGCGATCTCGGCCAGCGTATCGAGCAGGCGCACCGCAACGACGGGCTTGGCCAGGAAGGCATGTGCGCCGGCCTGGGTACAGCGCTGGATCGCCTCGGGCGTTACATCCGCACTGAGTACCAGTACCGGCGTGCGCGGACCGCCGCCGGCCTGCATCACCCGCAGTTCCTTGAGCATGTCCAGCCCGCTCATGCCCGGCATGTGCAGATCGACGATGACCGCGTCGAACTCGCTGTCGGCCAGCGCATCCAGCACCGCCTCACCGCCGTCCACGCACAGCACGCGATGGCCGGCCTTCTGCAGCAGGCGCTGCAGGACCATGCGGTTGGCCTCGTGATCGTCGGCCACCAGGATCTGCATGCTGCGCACGCGGGCGCGATGGCGCAGGAACGGATCGGCAAAAGCGATCACGTTGCCGCCCGGGCCCGCGTCTTCGTCGCCGCTCAGGCTCGGCACCGCGCCCGGCACCTGCGGCTGCGGCGGCGCGAACGGCAGCTCGACCCAGAAGTGGCTGCCGCGCGGCGGGTTTTCCAGATAGCCGATGTCACCGTCCATCGCCTCGACCAGGCCCTTGGCGATGGTCGTGCCCAGCCCCGTCCCCTCGTGGCGGCGCGCCATGCTGACATCGGCCTGCTCGAACGCGTCGAACAGCCGTGCACGCATGGCAGGTGGCACGCCGATGCCGGTGTCGAGGATGTCGAAGCGCAACCGCACCGCCCCGCTGGCATCGGCCTGCACCACGCCGACACGTATCTCGACCCGGCCATGGTCGGTGAACTTGACCGCGTTGCCGGCCAGGTTCAGCAGGATCTGCCGCAGGTGCCCGACATCGCCGCGCACGCGTGGCGGCACACCATCGGCCACCTTCACCCGGTAATCCAGCCGTTTGGCCTTGGCCTGTGGCAACAGGATCAGACCGATCGCCTGGATCACGTCGGCCACGGCGAAGTCCTCGGCCACCACGCGCAGCTTGCCGGCCTCGATGGCCGAGATGTCCAGCACTTCCTCCACCAGTGCCAGCAGGCTGCGCGACGACGCCTGGATGGTGTTGAGGCACTCGCGCTGCTCGTCATCCAGGCGCGTGGTGGCCAGCACTTCGGTCATGCCGTTGAGACCGTTCAACGGCGTGCGGAACTCATGGCTCATGTTGGCCAGGAACCGGCTCTTGGCCTCGCTGGCGCGGCGCGCCTCGGCCATTGCTTCGGTCAACTGCCGCAGCAATGTCGAGAAGTACAGCGGCACCGCTGCCAGGCCCAGCCAGAGGCCGATGGCCAGGCGGAAATTCTGTTGCCAGTAAGGCGTCAGCATCACGGTGCAACCGAAGCTCACCATCGCCATGGCCACCGCCACGTACAGATAGTGGTTGCCAAAGCGCATGCCATTGCCGACCGTCACCCACATCACCACGATGTAGACCCAGGCCAGCGGCTCACCCATCTGCACCATGCCGGCAGCAATGAGGCCGTAGTCAGCCAGCATGCCCAGCACGCGGCGGGGATCGGAACGCGCCGGCCGCGACAGCAGCCAGCCGAACAGCAACAGTGACAGGCTCAGGCCGGTCAGCACGATCGCCAGCACACCGACGTACTGGGTGTGCGGCAGATCGTGGCGCGGTGCCGGCAACAGTACGTAGGCCAGGATCAGGCTGATCAGCACGATGCGGACGATCTGCTGGCCGTGCTCGCTGTCCTGGCGCTGGGACAGGCGCAGCCGCAGCTGCGACAACAGGCGTTTCACGCGCCCAGCCCCGGGCGCGCGGACGCCATCGAATGCTCGGCGCAGATCTGGTCGAGCTGTTCGCGGCCGCGCAGCAGCGCGTCCACGCATCGGGGATCGAACAGGCGGCCACGCTGGGCGTAGAGATAAGCCAGGGTGGCTTCCATGGTCCATGCTTCCTTGTACGGACGGGGCGAAATCAGGGCGTCGAAGACATCGGCGACGGCCACGATGCGCGCTTCCAGCGGAATCGCGTCGCCGACCAGCCCATCGGGATAGCCACTGCCGTCGTAGCGCTCATGATGACGCAGTGCGATCAACGCGCCAACCTGGATGAAGCGATTCTGGCTGCCGCTCAGCAGTTCATGGCCAATCCGCGGGTGCCGGCGCATGATCGCCAGCTCTTCCTCGTTGAGCTTGCCCTGCTTGAGCAGCACCGCATCGGGAATGGCGATCTTGCCCATGTCATGCAGCGGCGCAGCCATTTCGATCAGGCGCACCTCCTCTTCGGGCAGCCCGAGCTGTTCGGCGATCAGTCCGGCCACGCGCGCCATGCGCTCCAGGTAGGCGCTGGTGCCGGCATCACGGAACTCGATCGCGCGTGCCAGCCGCGACAGCGTCTCGCGCTCGCGCTCTTCGACCTCATGCATGCTGGCCAGCAGGCGCTGCTCCAGCGACAGCGCCCGCTGCTTCACGTTCTCGGTCTGCTGGCGCAGCTGCAGCAGGTTGTAGCAGCGCGCACGCAGCTCGCGCGGGCGGATCGGCTTGACCAGGAAGTCGATGACGCCTGCTTCCAGTGCCGCCTGCCGGATCGGCTCGTCACCGACCACGGTGATCAGGATCACCGGAATGTCGCGGTGCTTGGGCAGGCGACGGAAACGACGGGCGAATTCCAGCCCATCCATCTCCGGCATGCGGTAATCGAGCAGCAGCAGGTCGACCGGATGGGCTTCGCACCAGGCCAATGCGGTCAGCGGGTCTCCGAAGTCATACACGCTCAGTTCCGGCGCGATGTCTTCGATGACGTGACGCAGCATCGTCCGGGCCGAAGTCTGGTCGTCAACGATGACGATGTTCAACGCGTACTCTGCCTGGTTTCTCGACCACGCTGGATCATCAGCAGGCGAGGATACTCTGCCACTGCGAACGCTCGCACCCTGCATCGGCCTGACTCCCGTGTCATGCGTTCCGATTCATGATCGTCATCACAATGTGAAGCGGACTCCCCACACCGTGCCCTCCCCTGGCGCCGATCAAGCCATAACAGGCGTCAAGGTAGTGCAATTACGATACGCCGAGTGCGGGACGCGTCAATCGCGCCGTCTCGTTTCGGGACGGCGCGCACAATCGGGAGTCAAAAAGGCGACTTACTGCTCCGGACGCATGTACGGGAACAGCAGTACATCGCGGATCGAGCTGCTGCCGGTCAGCAGCATCACCAGGCGATCCACGCCGATGCCGAGGCCGCCGGTCGGTGCCATGCCGTACTCCAGCGCACGGATGTAGTCGGCGTCGTAGTGCATGGCCTCGTCATCGCCACCTTCCTTCGCCGCCACCTGGGCCTGGAAGCGCTGGGCCTGGTCTTCCGGATCGTTCAGCTCGGAGAAGCCGTTGGCCAGCTCCTTGCCGTTGACGAACAGCTCGAAGCGGTCGGTGTAGCCCGGGTCATTGTCGTTGGCACGCGCCAGCGGCGAGACCTCCACCGGATGGTCGGTGATGAAGGTCGGCTGGATCAGGGTGTGCTCAACGGTGGCCTCGAAGATCTCCAGCAGCAGCTTGCCCCAGCCGTAGGACGGCTTGACGCGGATCTTCAGGCGCTCGCAATGACGCAGCAGCGCATCGCGGTCGGTGCAATCGGCGACGGAGATTTCCGGGTTGTGGTGGCGGACTGCCTCGTCCATGCGCCAGCGGCGGAATGCCGGGCCCAGGTCGATCTTCGCGCCGTCCCATTCGACCTCGGTGCCGCCGTTGACGGCCTTGGCCACGTCACGGATCACGCCTTCGGTCAGGTCCATGATCTCGTTGTACGTGGCATAGGCCTCGTACAGCTCCATCATGGTGAATTCCGGGTTGTGGCGGGTGCTGACGCCTTCATTGCGGAAGTTGCGGTTGATCTCGTACACGCGCTCAAGGCCACCCACGGTCAGGCGCTTGAGGTACAGCTCCGGCGCCACGCGCAGGTACAGGTCCAGGTCCAGCGCATTGTGGTGGGTGGTGAACGGCTTGGCCGCCGCGCCGCCGGGGATGTAATGCATCATCGGCGTCTCGACTTCCAGGAAGTCGCGGTTGTCCAGCCACGCGCGCATGGCGCGGATGATCTTCGAGCGCTTGATGAACACCGCGCGCGACTCCGGGGTCACGATCAGGTCGACGTAACGCTGGCGGTAACGCTGCTCGACGTCGGCCAGGCCATGCCACTTGTCCGGCAGCGGGCGCAGCGACTTGGTCAGCAGGCGGATCGATTCGGCCTTGACCGACAGCTCGCCGGTCTTGGTACGGGTCAGGCCGCCTTCGACGGCGATGATGTCGCCCACGTCCCAGCCCTTGAAGGCGGTATAGGCATCGCCCAGCACCGCGCCCTGCAGGAACAGCTGGATGCGGCCGGACTCGTCCTGGATCTGCGCGAAGCTGGCCTTGCCCATGATGCGCTTGGCCATCAGGCGGCCCGCCATCTTCACCTGGCGGCCGTTGCCTTCCAGGGCCTCGGCGGTCCAGGTTTCGGCATCTGCGAATTCTTCCTGCAGGCGGCCGGCGAAGTCCTCGCGACGGAAGTCGTTCGGGTACGCGATGCCCTGCCCACGCAGCGCTTTGAGTTTCTCACGGCGCTCGGCGATCAACTTGTTTTCGTCGACGGGGGGGGTATCGGTAGCTTCGCTCATGGATCTGCGGGAATCGTGTAGTGAGGGGGGATGCAGCGCCCGGCACAGCCGGTTGCCCAGCATACCAAAACCGCCCAGCCCCAGCCCTGGGCCGGGCCCGCCCCGGTAGCCGCCAACCTTGGTTGGCGCCGTGCGTGTCGACCAAGGTCGACACCTACCGGGCGGATCGGCCGGCCCTGCTCCGCCGCTACCTGTTGCCGGGGAACGCCTGGCGCAACTCATCCACCAGCACCCGCTGGTTCTCCGAATAGTCCACCGGCACCGACACCAGGTGCACCCCGCCCTCGTTGAAGGCCGCTTCCAGGGTCGGGATGAACTGCTCGATGGCCGTCACCTCGTGGCCCTTGCAGCCATAGGCCTCGGCGTACTTCACGAAATCGGGGTTGCTGAAGGTCATGCCGTAGTCGGTGAATCCGTCCACGGCCTGCTTCCAGCGGATCATGCCGTAGGCACCGTCGTTGAGGATCAGCACCACCAGGTTCAGGCCCAGCCGGCGGGCGGTCTCCAGCTCCTGGCTGTTCATCATGAAGCCGCCGTCGCCGCACACCGCCAGCACCCGCCGCTGCGGATACAGGATCGAGGCCATGATCGCCGACGGCAGGCCCGCGCCCATCGTCGCCAGCGCGTTGTCCAGCAGCAGCGTGTTGGCCACCTGGGTGCGGTAGTTGCGCGCGAACCAGATCTTGTACATGCCGTTGTCCAGCGCCACGATGCCATCCGGCGGCATCACCTGGCGCACGTCGTGCACCAGCCGCTGCGGGGTGAACCCGGCCTCTTCGGCCCGGTCGGCCAGGTGCTCGAGGATGGTCGCGCGCAGCGGCAGCAGCGCAGCGGCATTCGGCACCGCGCCCTCGATGCGGTCGGCCAGCTGGGTCAGCGAACGACCGATATCGCCGATCACCTCCACCTGCGGGAAATACACCTGTTCCACCGCCGCCTGCGAGTACCCGATATGGATCACCGTCGGCCCACCCGGGCGCATCACGAATGGCGGCTTCTCGGTGACCTCGTGGCCGATGGTCACGATCACGTCGGCCTGGTCGATCGCCATGTGCACGTAATCGCGCTCGGTCAGCGCCGCGGTGCCCATGTACAGGCCTGAACCACCGGCCACCGCGCCCTTGCCCATCTGCGTGGTGAAGAACGGGATGCCGGCGCGCAGCACGAACGCGGACAGCGCGTCGCTGGACTGCGGCCGCGAGGCCGCCGAAGCGATCATCAGCAGCGGCCGCTTTGCATTGCGGATGAGCTCTGCTGCCCGATCCAGCGCCTCCGGGCTGGCAATGGGACGGTCCACCGCGTGCGGCGGAATCAGCGCCACGCCCTCGACCTCATCGGCAGCAATGTCTTCGGGCAGCTCCAGCAACACCGGGCCCGGGCGCTCTTCCTGGGCGACACGGAACGCCTCGCGGACGATGGTCGGAATGGTGCGTGCCGAGACGATCTGCCGCGCCTGTTTGGTCAGCGGCTTCATCGTGCCGACGATGTCGACGATCTGGAAGCGCGCCTGCTTGCTGGCGACGATGCCCTTCTGGCCAGTGATCATGATCACCGGCCACGCACCCAGCAGCGCATAGGCGGCGCCGGTGGTGAAGTTGAGCGCGCCCGGGCCGAGCGTGGCCAGGCATACGCCCGGCTTGCCGGTCAGGCGGCCGTAAGTGGCCGCCATGAACACCGCCGCCTGTTCGTGGCGGGTGATGACCAGTTCGATGCTGGAATGGCGGAGCGACTCGACCACGTCGAGGTTTTCTTCGCCGGGAATGCCGAAAATGCGCTCGACGCCTTCGTTCTCAAGTGCGGCGACGAGCAGATCTGAACCCTTGGACATCGGATGCCGTCCTTTGTGCTGGACTGATGGTGGATCGTTGCAGGAAGGATGAGAGCCGCGCGTCAATGCTTGTCGAACCACACTGTCTGCGCGTTGACGAATTCACGGATGCCGAAGTGCGAGAGCTCGCGGCCGAAGCCGCTCTTCTTCACACCGCCGATCGGCACGCGAGGGTCGGATGCGGAGAAGCCGTTGACGAACACACCGCCGGTCTGCAGCCGGCGCGCCAGCTGCATGGCCCGCGCGCGGTCACCGGTCCACAGGTTGCCGCTGAGGCCGAACTCGCTCTGGTTGGCCAGTTCCACCGCGTGGTCGGCATCGCGGGCGCGGCTGATCGAGGCCACCGGCCCGAACGTTTCCGTGTCAAAGGCCTGCATGCCCGGCTCCACGTCCGCCAGTACGGTGGGCGCGTAGAACGCGCCCTGGCGATCGAGCTGATGGCCGCCGACGAGCAGCTTCGCGCCTGCGTCCACCGAGGCGCGCACCTGCGCGTCCAACTGTTCCAGCAGGTCCTGGCGTGCCATCGGACCAATGCGATTGCCCGCTTCACGGCCATCACCAATGGTCAGCGCCTGCACCTTCTGGCAGAACTGCGCCACGAAGCGGTCGTACACCGCGTCTTCAACGATGATGCGCTTGCCGGCAATGCAGACCTGCCCGGTGTTCTGGAAGCGCGAGGTCACCGCCGCATCGACGGCCGCATCCAGGTCAGCGTCGGCCAGCACGATGAACGGATCCGAGCCGCCCAGTTCCAGCACCACCTTCTTCAGCGCCTGCCCGGCCTGGGCAGCGATGCTGCGGCCTGCGGCCACGCTGCCGGTCAGGGTGACGGCGGCGATGCGGTCATCGGCGATCGCACGGCTGGTACCCTCGCGGCTGATGTTGGCGGCGATGAAGGTGCCTTCCGGCAGCCCGGCATCACGCCAGGCGGCATCGAGCAGCTGCGCGGTGCCGACGATGTTCTCGGCCGGCTTCAGCAGGAAGCCGTTGCCGCCCATCAGGATCGGTACCGCCGCGCGCATCACCTGCCAGTACGGGAAATTCCACGGCATGATGCCCAGCACCACGCCCAGCGGCAGGTAGGACACGTAAGCCTTGTCGTCGGGCACCTGGGTCGGCTCGTCGCGCAGGAACTGCGCACCGTGGTCGGCGTACCAGTCGCACAGCACGGCACACTTCTCGATCTCGGCCAGTGCTTCGGCCTGCACCTTGCCCATCTCGGCGGTAGCCAGCGCAGCCAGCGTCTCGCGGTCACGGCGCAGTACGCCCGCCATCGCACGCAACACCTGCGCTCGCTGTTCCAGGCTGCGGGCGCTCCAGGCGGCGAAACCGGCCTGACCGCGATCGAGGATCGCTTCCAGCTCGGCATCCGTGGCGAAGGGATGGCTGGCGATCTGCTGGCCGGTGGCCGGATCGCGGGAAATGGCGGTGCTGGGGGCAGCGGACATGCAGGTCTCCTGGTGTCTCGACGACGGGCGGCGGCCCGTCTCCTGCACAGGAATGTGGACCCGATTGGCGGAGGCAACAAGGCGTCTGCTTATCCTGTGACCTGCACTTACCTGTCTGAATGGGGGCTCTTGGCAGGGCTGCGCCCTGCACCCGCAGAGGCAACTGCAACAGCCGAAGCAGCAGCAACAGCGGGCAATCCGTGGGATGGCGAGGTGGGTCCGGTTGCGGGAGACGCCGTAAACCCGTCCTTGGGGGCTTGGCCGCGGCATCCATGCCGCGGACACTCCCGCAACCGGACCCACCCCGCCTTCGACGGTTTTCCGCGATCTGCCGGAAATGCTCTTGGGGTCAGATCCGTTTTCCATAGGAAAACGGATCTGACCCCGGAATTTCTTTCGATATCTGACAGATGTGTCGACCAAGGTCGACACCTACCAACAGCCGCGGGAAATCTGTCAGAGGCGGGGCGGTGTGGGTTGGCAGGACCGTTGGCGCCATGGATGGCGCCATCGAGCCCCCATGGACGGGTTTACGGCGTGTCCTGCCAACCCACACCACCCCGCCATCCCTCGGATAGCCCGCTGTTGCTGTTGCTGTTGCTGTTGCTGTTGCTGTCGCTTCGGCCTCTGCGGGTGCAGGGCGCAGCCCTGCCGACCAACCTACTTCCGCGGCAGGTAAGTCACCAGGGAAAGATCGTGCCGGCTCTCCGGCACCAGCGCCACGTACTGCAGGTCCAGCAGCCCGCGCGTGGGATGGTTCAGCTTCTTCGCACCCTCATCGAACCGGCGCACGTCGTGCTCCGGCCACCACTGGCGGAACTCCTCGCTATGCGCCGCGATGTCCTCCACCAGCGCCAGGAACGGCGCCTTGTCCGGCGCCTGCGCCATCGCCGCACGGAAGCCTGCCAGCAGGCCGCGGGTCATTTCTTCCCAGTTGAGGATCAGCGTGCGGTACGGCGGGTACAGGAACATCAGCCGCAGCGTGTTGCGCTCATGCGGCGCCAGTTGGCTGTAGTCCACGAACAGATCGGCGATGGCCGGGTTCCAGGCCAGGATGTCGAAGCGGGTGTTGCGCACATAGGCCGGGATCGGCTGCATCGCCTCCACCAGCTGGCGCAAGCCGTCGGTCACGCTCTCGTCCGGTGATTCCAGCGGCACGCCGTAGCCGGACAGCGCGAACGCGTAGGCGCGTTCGTCGTCGCTCATGCGCAGCACCTGCGCCAGGCGCTCCAGCACCTCGGGCGAGGCGCGCACTTCACGGCCCTGCTCGATCCAGGTGTACCAGCTGACGCTCACCCCGATCGCCAGCGCGACTTCCTCGCGCTTCAGGCCCGGGGTACGCCGGCGCCCGGCCGGCAGGCCGAGCGTGGCAGGATCGACACGGGCGCGGCAGGCCTTGAGAAAGCCGCCGAGTTCCTTGCGTTCACTTTCGCTGCGCATCATCGCTACCGCCGTACCCGTTGTAGCGTCGAGCCATGCTCGACGCATCTGCTACTGCGCCAACAGCAGCCGAGCATGGGCTCGGCCCCACATCGGAAGCGTGATCAGCCACCCTCGGCGTTGCGCACGAGGGTGACGATATCCGCGCAGGCGCGCCGATCAGGCATCGACGCGCTTGGAGCCCACGGCCAGGCCGGCCTTCAGGCTGGCCTCGACGAACTCGTCCAGGTCGCCGTCCAGCACCTTCTGCGTGTCCGACCGTTCGATGCCGGTGCGCAGGTCCTTGATGCGGCTCTGGTCGAGCACGTAGTTGCGGATCTGGCTGCCCCAACCGATGTCGGACTTGGTGGCTTCCACCGCGTCCTTCTCGGCATTGCGCTTCTGGATCTCCAGTTCATACAGCTTGGCGGCCAGCATCTTCATCGCGTTGTCGCGGTTCTGGTGCTGGCTGCGGCCGGTCTGGCAGGCCACGACGATGTTGGTCGGGATGTGGGTGATACGCACCGCCGACTCGGTCTTGTTCACGTGCTGGCCACCGGCACCGGACGAACGGTACACGTCAGTACGCAGGTCGGCCGGGTTGATGGTGATGTCGATGTTGTCGTCGATTTCCGGCGACACGAACACCGAGGTGAAGCTGGTGTGGCGGCGGTTGTCCGAGTCGAACGGCGACTTGCGCACCAGGCGGTGCACGCCGGTCTCGGTCTTCAGCCAGCCATAGGCATAGTCGCCTTCCACGCGCAGCGTGGCCGACTTGATGCCGGCAACGTCGCCACCGGACACTTCCATCAGTTCGGTCTTCCAGCCGCGCGACTCGCACCAGCGCAGGTACATGCGCAGCAGGATCTCGGCCCAGTCCTGGGCTTCGGTGCCGCCGGCACCGGCCTGGATGTCGACGAACGCCGCCGCATTGTCCATCTCGCCGGAGAACATGCGCTGGAACTCCAGCTTCTCCACGTGGGCCTGGTGCTTGTCCAGGTCGGCGACCACGGCCAGGGCGGTGTCCTCGTCCTGCTCGGACTCGGCCAGCTCCAGCAGCTCGGTGGCGTCGTTCAGGCCATCCAGCACCGAGGCGATGCCGCCCACGGTCTTTTCCAGGCTGGAACGCTCGCGGCCCAGGTTCTGGGCGTACTCGGCGTTGTTCCAGACGTCGGGGCTTTCCAGCTCCCGCGTTACTTCTTCAAGACGCTCTTTCTTGGCGTCGTAGTCAAAGATACCCCCGAAGCGACAGCACGCGATCGGTCAGATCGGTGATGCGCTGGCGGACAGGATTCAGTTCGATCATGTCGGCGGTTATGCATTCAAAAGATGACTGGTAATAATACCGCAGGCTGCGGGTGCCCGGAATGAGGGCCTCACCCTGCCCCCAGCGCCTGCCGCAGCAGCGGCAGCTGGCGCCGGCTGCAGGGCACTTTCGCCCCGTCGGCCATGTGCAGCAGGGCCTCGCCACCGTCCAGCGGCTCGATCGAGCGCAGCTGGCCCCGATGGATCAGCCAGCTGCGGTGCGGGCGCAGGAACTCGCCCGGGTCGAGCCGCTGCTCCAGCACCGCCATGGTGATCCGCAGCGGATAGTCGTGGCCGCGTACCCGCAGGTTCACATAGTTCCCCGCGGCCTGGGCGTACTCCACGTCCGCCGTGGCGACCAGGAACTCCTTGCCCAGCTTGCGCACCAGGAAGTGCTGGGGGCGCTCGACCGGCTCCACCGGCGGGCCGACGTCCGGCTCGGCCAGCAGGCTCGCCTCGCCCTGCCTGCGCCGGCCGAACCAGCTGGCAAAGTGCTCCAGTGCCACGAACATCGCAAACGTGCGTACATCCTTCAGGTATTCGTAGGCAAAACGCTCCAGCCAGCCGGCATCATCCTGGTAGCGATGGCCCAGCGACCCGTAGGCCAGGTGCCGCAGCAGCACCATCCCCACCACGTGCAGCAGCGACCAGCCGACGCTGGCCAGCAGATACAGCGGCAATCGCCGCTTCCAGGTATCGGCATGCAGCGGCCAGCGCTCGCAGCCCCACCACAGCAGCGGCAGGGTCAACAGGACCAGGCCGAGGCTGCTGAACTCCCAGATCATCGGCTCCCACAGCCCGAGATCGGCGCCGCGGCGACTGGCGTCCATCACTTCCACCAGCGCATTGGTCACTGCCGAGGCCGACAGGATCGCCGCCCATACCAGCAGGCGGGTTGAAGTACGCCAGCGCGATGGTCGGCCCTGAGTCATTGCTGCATCCATGTCGTTGCGGTGCTCCAGCCTGCCTCAAGGGACAAAGGGTAGCGGCTCCATTGATCCCACCACCCCCGCCATTGGTCACTGCATCGGTTCCAGCGGCCCCTTGCCAGTCGCCGCACGGACCGGGCGGCGTCACCTTGGCTCGACTCTCCGGCACACCACCACCATGACCCGACGCTACGACATCGACGCCCTGCGCGTGTTCGCCTTCGCCCTGCTGATCCTCTACCACACCGCCATGGCCTACGTGGACGACTGGGGCTTTCACCTCAAGAGCGTGCATACCGCCGAATGGCTGCAGTGGCCGATGCTGTTCGTCAACCGCTGGCGGATGTCGCTGCTGTTCCTGATCTCGGGTATCGCCATCGCGCTGATGCGGCCGGAAGGCAGGTTGCTGCGCTTCGCCGGCCTGCGCACCTGGCGGCTGCTGCTGCCGCTGCTGTTCGGCATGTTCGTGATCGTGCCGATCCAGCCCTATTGCGAAGGCGTGGCCAACGGCCACGTGGCACCCGGCTTCGGCCAGTTCCTGCTGCGCTACTGGCAGGTGCGGCCGTGGCCGGAAGGCAGCTTCGCCGGCTGGCAGTACGGCATCACCTGGAACCACCTGTGGTACCTGGCCTATCTGTGGAACTACACGCTGGCCTTGGCCCTGTTGATGCCATTGCTGGGAACGGCGGTGGTTCGCCGCGCGATGGCGCTCTGCGCAGCATCGCCGATGCTGCTGATCGGCCTTCCGTCCGCCCTGCTGCTGGCCTGGGTGATCTGGCTGGAGCCGATCTACCCGTCCACCAATGCCCTGCTCGGCGACTGGTACCAGCACGCGAAATACGCAACGGTGTTCCTGGCCGGCTACCTGCTGGGTCGCGAACCGGTGTTCTGGGAGCGCGTGGTCGCCCTGCGCCGCACCACGCTATGGCTGGCGCTGGCTGCCGTCGGCTGGTATCTGGGGTTGCGCATCCTCGGCCAGGTATTGCCCGCCGATTCCCCGCTGCGGCAATGGCCCGAACCGTTCTGGGACCTGCAGGGCCGGGCCAGCCAGTCGCTTTACGTATGGACCGCGCTGCTGGCCATCCTCGGCTGGGGAAAGGTCTTCCTCGATCGCCCGTTCCGCTGGCTGCCGTACTGCACCGAGGCGATCTATCCCTGGTACATGCTGCACCAGAGCCTGATCATCGTGCTGCTGTTCTGGCTCAAGCCACTTCAGTTGGGCCCGTGGATGGAACCGGCCCTGCTGCTGGCCGGTACTGTCGGCGGCTGCCTGCTGATCCATGAGTTGCTGATCCGTCGCGTGCGTTGGCTGCGGCCCCTGTTCGGCCTGCGTGCGAATCCGCCGGCGGCGCCAATGGCGCGCACCGCAGTAGTGTAGAGCCGAGCCCGCGCTCGGCTGCCTCTGCCATGAGCCGCGCATGTGCCCGGCGCTACGTCAAGGCAGTCGAGCCAGCTCGACTCTACACGGGTGCCCGAGCGATCAACGCACCTCGAACTCGCCCACCAGCACGGTTTCGGCGCGATCCTTCAGCCGCATCGTCACCATCTGGTCCTTCTGCTTGGCCGTGCCCCAATGGGTGGTCAGGCGCAGCATCAGCGTCGTCGCACCGGTCACCAGTTGCTGGCGACTGCCGAAATAGTTCGCCTCGACCTTGTACTTGCCAGGCTTGGCGTTGCGCAGCGAGAACTGCTCGGGGCCATAGCCGCCGGTGAAGTCCTGCGACATCCGCCCGCCCTGGTAGGTCTGGCGGTTGCCGTAGTAGGCACGCTCGCCATTCGGGTCGGTCACCCACAGGTCCATGTCGCTGTTGTCGGCATCCCAGGACAGCACCACGCGCAGGTCCAGCGGCATTGCCTGCAGCAGGCGCGGGTCGATGGCCGAGGTATCCAGCCGTGGCGTGCTGCGCGCCACCAGGTTGGTCAGCTCATCCAATGCGATCAGGGCGATGCCATCGAAGCGGCTGTCCCACGGCCGCACCACCACCTGGTACAGCGGCGCCAGCGCCTGTTGCGGCTTGCCGGCCGCTGCCAGCGCCAGGCCCAGGTCGCGGAAGCTCTGCGGTTCTTCCTGGCCCATCGCCAGCACCTGCTCGAACACCGGCACCGCCAGTGCCGGGGCATCAGCCTGCATCAGCCGGTAGCCGAGCACGCGCAGCAGATGCCGGTTGTCCAGATCCATCTCGGCCAGGTTCGACAGTACCCGCAGTGCCAGTTCGCGCTGGCCCTGCCCCAGCAGCAGGTCGGCCACATCGAGGAAGAACGCGCTGCTGTCGGCGTGGGCATCGCGCTCGGCCAGATAGCGGTCGTAGAGTTGCGACGGCGGGCCCTCGCGCAGGCGCCGGGCGATGGCCGAGTCCGGCTGCCAGGCCGCCAGCTGGATGCCGAGTTGGCCGTCGTTGGCAGCAGCGGGCGCAGCGAGACGGCCACCAGTGACCGTGATTGAATCCAGGGCCTTGTTCGATGCAGGCGCTGAGCGACGCGCACGCGCGCTGCTGGCTTCCATGCGCTGCTCGGCGGCGGCGGCCATCGGTGCCGGGGCGGGTGGTGCCGCCGGGGCCGGCGCGGCGAGCATCGCCACCGGCGCTGATTCCATCGCGTAGTCCGCGGAGGCCACTTCGAGTGCCCCGCCCTTCGGCTGCGGCGGCACACCCTTCGGCCAGCTGCGGTTCCACCACTGCTGGCGCTCCTTCCAGCGAGCGGCCACTTCATCCAGGCGCTGGCGATCGGCTGCGGCGCGATCACTTACCTGCACTGCAAACCTGGCGTCGTACTCGGCGCGCAACGTGCCCGAAGGGCGGATCGCATAGCGCAGGTAGTCCTCCAGCGTCTCCAGCACGATCAGCGAGGTATCCGGCCCGACCAGGCCGAACTGTTGTGACAGGCGCTGCATCGCCTCACGGTTGCCACGGCGGTCGGCGGCCAGCTGCTGCAGGCGCGCCTGCGCCCACAAGCCTGCCAGCAGTTCACCGTCTTTGCTCTTCTGCGTGGCGGGCAGCGCCTGCCATTCGCCGCCACCCACGCGCACCCGCATCGGCACACCGTCGGCCGCCAGTCGTGCATGCAGCCACAACCAGCCCTGGGCTTCACTGCGACGATCGATCACCACGTCCTGCACGCCGCGCCCTGCATCGACCTGCACATCCAGCGGCGACGACAGCAGCTCACGGGCGGCCAATTCGACATCCTTGCCCAGCGCAACGAAGCGGCCGCCATGCGCTTCGCTCCAACCACGCAGCCGCACCGCATCGGTGCGCGCACCGGCGCTGCTGACCGCAAACAGGCGTTGGTCCGGCGCCATCGCCGGCAGCTGTTCCGGCCCATAGGTCAGCAGGCCATCGCTGACCAGCAGGTATTCCTTCACGCCCGGCTGCGGCTGCCACTGCGCCAGTGCGCTGGCGCCGTCCGGACGCACGGCCTGCAGTGCTGCGCGCAGCTCGTTCCAGTTGCCGGCGCGGATGCGGAATCGACGCACCGGCTCGGCGCGATCGCGCAGCACGGTCAAGGCCACGGTGCCGTCACCCATCGCAGCGAAGTAGCGATCCAGCAGGGCGAACTCACGCGAGCGATCGCGCTGTCCCGCCGAACCGGAGCCGTCCCACAGCAGGCCGATCTCGCTGGGCAACGTGCGCGGCGTGCTGCTGGCCACCACCGGCAGCTGCGCCAACAGGTAATGGCCGTCCTGCCAGGGCGCCGCCTGCACCTGTGCCTGTCGGGCTGCCGGCAGGCTCCACTGCAGCTGCTGCGGCAGCTGCGCGCCCCTGCCCTGCCACTGCAGCTGGCCCGCGCTGATGCGGAAGGGCGCCGTACCCGCGGTGGCCGTGTCGGGGGCCTGCAGTTTCAGCTCAACCGAGGCTGCACCGGCGGCGAACTGCAGCGGCAGTGTCCACTGCCAGCCTTGGCCGGCGAAGGCCAACGGCTCGCGAATCACCAGCTCCACGCGCCGGCTACCGCCGGCCGGCAGCGGGTAGATGCGCAACCGGAACTGGTTGCCAGCGGTCTGTTCCAGCAGGCCCGGGTCGACCCCGCGACGGGCGATCTCCTCGAACACCTGGCGGCCGCGATCCTTGGGCACCGGCACCGCGTCACGCATCTCGCCGTTGATATCCAGCGCGAAGCCGCTGACCTGCTGACCGTCGGCCAGCGGGAACTGCAGCTCGCCCTCCAGCACGCGCCGGTTCGGGTTGTGGAATTCCAGTGTGATCCGGGTCTGGGCGATGCCGGCCTGGACTTCGCCTTCGATGCGGGCGTGTCGTAATTGAACCGACTGCTCAGCCGCCGGCGCGATCAGCAGCGGCGTGGCGGCCTGCGGCCGGGAGATCGTCGGCGACTGTGCGCCAACGGGCCAGGCCGCAACGGCCAGCAGCAATACGGTGCAGCAACGGGCGAAGACCATGACCGGACTCCAGTGGGATCGTGAACCTTTGAACGCACCAGCAACCGTAATGGGGTTGGCGCCCCCAAAAAGGGGACGGAGGGGATTAAGTCGCAAGTGGCAAACGAGGCACAAGCGACTTAATCCCCTCCGTCCCCTTTTTCTATGCGGGCAGGCAGTGCTCCACGATCAGCTGGATGGCGCTGCCGCCGCGATAGTCGTCGCAGGCGAGGCGATAGGCGAGATGCACATGGCGACCGGGCGCGTTGCCGTGCCAGCCGCCGAAATGGATGGCGTTGATCGTGCCGGGTACCCCGGTCAGGCGCAGTTCCAGCTTCAGGTGGCGCTCCTTCAGCACGCGCCAGTTGGCCACTTCGAAGTGGCCGTCGAACAGCGGCTCGGGGAAGCCCTGGCCCCACGGCCCGGCCAGGCGCAACGCATCGGCGTGGCGATGGTCCAGCTCGTCCGCCGCCAGTTCGCCATCACTGAGGACCTGCTGCTGCAGTGCCGCCGGGTCGAGCATTTCCAGCACCACGGCGACGAAGGCGGCCTTGAAGTCATCGACGTGGTCACGCCGCAGGCTGAGCCCGGCCGCCATGGCGTGGCCGCCGAAGCGTTCGATCAGGCCCGGATGGCGCGCGTCGACCAGCGCCAGGGCGTCACGGATGTGCAGGCCGGGAATCGAGCGCGCCGAGCCACGCAGGGTGTCGGCGCCCGGTTCGGCCGGGGCAAAGGCGATCACCGGGCGATGCAGGCGATCCTTCATCTTCGATGCGACCAGGCCAACCACACCCGGATGCCAGTCGGCATCGAACAGGCAGGCCGCCACCGGTCGCTGACCGGCCATGTCCAGCACCACCCGGGTCAACGCCTGCTCGGCATCGTCGGTCATCGACTGCTGCACGGCGCGCCGTTCCGAATTGATCTGCTCCAGCGTCTGCGCGATCTCGCGCGCCTGGCGCGGGTCTTCGGTCAGCAGCAGCGCGATGCCCAGCGCCATGTCTTCCAGCCGGCCCGCGGCGTTCAGGCGCGGGCCGAGCGCGAAGCCGATGTCGGTGGCAGTGAGCCGCGCGGCATCACGGCCGCTGGCTTCGATCAGCGCACGCAGGCCGACACAGCCCTGCCCCGCGCGCAGACGGCGCAGGCCCGCGCTGACCAGTGCCCGGTTGTTCGGATCCAGCGCCACCAAGTCGGCGACGGTGCCGACCGCCACCAGGTCCAGCAGCGTGGTGAGGTCCGGCCCCTTGCCATCGGCGAAGACGCCGGCCTCGCGCATGTGCCGGCGCAGCGCCATCAGCACGTAGAAGATCACGCCGACGCCGGCCAGTGACTTGCTGGGGAAGGCATCACCGTCGAGATTGGGATTGACGATGACATCGGCCGGCGGCAGCTGCGGCCCGGGAAGGTGATGGTCGGTGACCAGCACCTGCCAGCCGCGCGCCTTGGCGGCGGTCACGCCCGCATGGCAGGCGATGCCGTGATCTACAGTCACCAGCAGGTCCGGCTGCAGCGCGGCCAGTTCCTCCACCAGCGACGGCGACAGGCCATAGCCATGCACCATGCGGTTCGGCACCGCGTGGAAGACGTGCTGCGCGCCGAGCATGCGCAGGCCGCGCACGCCGACCGCACAGGCGGTGGCGCCATCGCAATCGAAATCGCCGACCACCAGGATGCGCCTGTCATTGGCGATGGCCTCGATCAGCAGACCCACCGCATCATCGATGCCGGTCAGCAACTCGGGCGCGTGGAGGCTGCCCAGTTTCGGCAGCGCCAGCTCTGGCGTACCTGCGCCACGGCTGGCATACAGGCGCGCCAGCAGTGGCAGCGTGCCCTCTGGCCAGCTGCCGGGTACGACCGCATCGCGGCGGCGGATCATCGGCGTATCGGAGGAGGAGTGCGCAGCATCGGCGGCAAGGGACATCGGCATCGCCGGGTTGCGGAAGACATCCCCATGATAGCGCGGGGTCGGATCTCTCTGCCCGCAGGAGGCTCCACCCCGATCGCGAGCATTTGGAATTTGCCAGCATATCTTCCATGCTTGTCGGCCCGGAAATGGACTTCAACGCATGCATCGCACGCTCCTTCCCGCGCTGCTGGGCATCGCCCTGGCCCCGGCCGTCCACGCCGCCACGCCCGAACCGAAGGCCGGCGTGCAGTTCCAGCACAACGACTGGTCGCTGGCCTGTGACAACACCCGCACCTGCCGCGCCGCCGGCTACAGTCCGGAACAACCCGGCAATCTGCTCAGCCTGATGCTGGAACGCGCGGGCGGCCCGGGTACGAAGGTGCTCGCGCGGCTGCGCAATGGCGAGGATAGCGAAAGCCCGACGCCGACCGGGGCGCTGCGCCTGCGCCTGAACGGCAAGGACCTGGGCCCGGTGCACGACACCGGCGACGGGGACAACGTGTTGTTGCAGCAGGCACAGACCGATGCACTGGTCGCCGCACTGCCGCGCCAGGCACGCATCGAGATCATCGACGGCAAGGGCAAGGCGTGGCCGATCTCCGACAGCGGCGCAGCGGCCGTACTGCTGAAGATGGACGAGGCCCAGGGCCGGCTGGGCACGCCCGGTGCGCTGGTGCGGCGTGGCGACAAGCCCGGGGCGAGCGTGCCTGCGGCGTTGCCGGTACCAGTGATCGTGCGCGGCACGCTGATGGCACCGCGCGCCTCGGACGCGGCGCTGGCCAAGGCACCGGGCCTGCGCGAGGCGCTGATCGCCAGCCTGCCGAAGCCGGATGAGTGCGGCCGCCTGAGCGATGGCGGGACAGATGAGATCGAGATCCAGCGACTGGACGCCCAGCATGTACTGGCAAGCACCAGTTGCTTCGTGGGTGCCTACAACATGAGCAACGCCTACTGGGTGGTGCGAGACAGATCGCCGTACCAGGCGACCTTTGTCACCAACCTGGCCGAAGATTTTGACCGCGATGACGCTACGCTGCGAGGCCGCTCCCGAGGCCGCGGTGTCGGCGATTGCATCTCCGCCAATGACTGGGTGTGGGACGGGGAGCGCTTCGTGAAGAGCAGCGATTTCACGACGGGCCAGTGTCGCAATATGCTCGGCGGGCACTGGACACTGCCGACGGTGGTCAGCGAGGTCCGTTGAGGCGCCGCTACCTGCGGTAGTGCCGGCCGCTGGTCGGCAACCCCGACAAACCCTGGGAGTCAGAGCCGTTTTCCGATGGAAAACGGATCCGACCCCGATCGGTCGACCCCGATCAATCGTGAAGCTGCCGCGGCTTCTTCCAGAACTGCCAGCGCTGGCCGCGGTCCAGCTGGAACTGCAGGCCGTCCTCGAAATCGAGCACCAGCCGCTGCAGCTCGCCACGCTTGAGCGCGGCCAGCAGCGGCCGGATTGCATCATTGCCGAGCTGCTGCAGCGAACGCAGCTGGCGCAGGTCGACCAGTGCATCCACCGCCTGGTCGCCATCGACGGCTACGCCAGCCGCCAGGGCCAGGCCCTGCAGCAGCGCATCGCGGCTGCGCACCTGTGCGTGCGGCGTGCTGACCGACACCGGCATCACGCCACCGCCCCAGAACCACAGCGAATTGATCGGCTGTTGTCCCTGAGCGGCGCGCTGCTGGTTCCAGGAATGGTTGTGCAGCAGTACCTGCGCTTCGGTCATCAGCGCCCGCCAGCGACGGCCGCCCTCGCCCTCCGGCAGATGCGAGAACAGGTCATCGCCCAGCACCTCGTCCGGACTATTGAAGTCCGGCAGCACCAGGTCGATTGGAAGCCGCAGGTACCAGCGCGACGGGTCCGGTGCGTCAAGCACGAACCCGGCATCGGCAAACAAGGGCTGCAGCACCGGCAGCAGGGCCAGGCTGTCGGCCAGCGTCGGCCGCAGCGTTTCGCCGTAGGCCATCATCCGCGCGCCATGCATGTCCGGCACCATGCAGGCCGGATCGGCACGCAGCCAGCTGGCGCCGGCCGCATCGCCGACGTCGCGCTGGCGGGTCAACGCGGCCACCGGCCAGTGCGGCGCGGCAACCGCGAAATGGCGCGTCAGCTGCGCGCGTTCGCCCGGCGCGACCTGCACGGTCGTGGCACGGCCGAGCGCACGTGCCACATCGTCCGGCAACGCAGCCGCGGCAAAGCGGCTGCGGGCCGGCAACAGCAGGGTCGCCGTTGCCACCGTGTCAGTCCACGTAGCTGACGCTGACGATCTCGTACTCGCGCTGGCCGGCCGGGGCGTCGATCACGATCGAATCGCCTTCCAGCTTGCCGATCATCGCGCGCGCCACCGGCGAGGAAATCGCGATCAGGCCCAGCTTGATGTCCGCTTCCAGGTCACCGACGATCTGGTACTTCTTCTCTTCGTCGGTTTCCACGTCGGCCAGCGTCACGCTGGCGCCGAACACTACCTTGGAGCCGGCGTTGAGCTTGCTCACGTCGATGATCTCGGCGTGCGACAGCTCGCCTTCCAGCTGCTTGATGCGGCCTTCGATGAAGCCCTGTTCCTCGCGCGCGGCGTGATACTCGGCGTTCTCCTTCAGGTCGCCATGCTCACGCGCTTCGGCGATGGCGGCGATCACCTTCGGGCGCTTGACCGACTTCAGGTGATCCAGTTCGTCGCGCAGCTTCTGCGCGCCCTTCATGGTGATGGGGGCTCTCATGCATTCAACTCCTTGTGCAGCTCCTGCAGCGACCAGACGGGACCGGTGCCGCGGAATTCCAGTGAATCCACCAGCGCCTTGGCGCCGGCAATGGTGGTCGAGTAGGTGACGCGATGCTGCAGCGCCTCGCGACGGATCGAGAACGAGTCGTTGATCGCCGAACGACCTTCGGTCGTGTTGACGATGTAGACGATCTCGCCGTTCTTGATCGAGTCGACGATGTGCGGACGGCCTTCGACCACCTTGTTGATGATCTCGCAGTCCATGCCGTGCTGCTGCAGCCAGGCGGCGGTGCCACGGGTGGCGACCAGGCTGTAGCCGCGCGCCAGCAGCGCCTTGGCCACCGGCAGCACGCGCTTCTTGTCCGGATCACGCACCGAGACGAAGGCCTTGCCAACCGGCGGGGCCTTGATGCCGCCGGCTTCCTGCGCACGCGCGAAGGCGGCGTTGAAGGTGCGGCCCACGCCCATCACCTCACCGGTGGAGCGCATCTCCGGCCCGAGGATCGGGTCGACGCCCTGGAACTTGGCGAACGGGAAGATCGCTTCCTTCACCGAGTAGTAGTCCGGCACGATTTCCTTGGTCGCGCCCTGCTCGGCCAGCGTCTTGCCGGCCATGCAGCGGGCGGCGATCTTGGCCAGCGGCATGCCGGTGGCCTTGGACACGAACGGCACGGTGCGCGAGGCACGCGGGTTCACTTCCAACAGGTAGATGGTGTCGGCACCCTCGTCGCTGGTCTGGATCGCGAACTGGGTGTTCATCAGGCCGACCACGTTCAGGGCCTTGGCCAGCTCCACCACCTGGCGGCGCAGCTCGGCCTGGGTTTCAGCCGACAGCGAGTACGGCGGCAGCGAGCACGAGGAATCGCCCGAGTGCACGCCGGCTTCTTCGATGTGCTCCATCACGCCACCGATCAGGACGTTGCCCTGGGCATCGGCAATGATGTCGACGTCGCACTCCACGGCGTTGTCGAGGAAGCGGTCCAGCAGCACCGGCGAATCGTTGGACACCTTCACCGCGTCGCGCACGTAGCGGGCCAGGTCGGCTTCGCCGTAGACGATTTCCATCGCACGGCCGCCCAGCACGTAGCTCGGGCGCACCACCAGCGGGTAGCCGATCTCGCGGGCCAGCAGCAGGGCTTCCTGGTCGTTGCGGGCGATGCGGTTCGGCGGCTGCTTCAGGCCCAGCGTGTCGACCAGCTGCTGGAAGCGCTCGCGGTCTTCGGCCAGGTCGATCGAGTCCGGGCTGGTGCCGATCACCGGCACGCCATTGGCTTCCAGCGCGCGCGCCAGCTTCAGCGGGGTCTGGCCGCCGTACTGCACGATCACGCCCTTCGGCTGTTCCAGTTCGACGATCTCCAGCACGTCTTCCAGGGTCAGCGGTTCGAAGTACAGGCGGTCGGAGGTGTCGTAGTCGGTCGACACGGTTTCCGGGTTGCAGTTGACCATGATGGTTTCATAGCCATCCTCGCGCAGCGCCAGTGCGGCGTGCACGCAGCAGTAGTCGAACTCGATGCCCTGGCCGATGCGGTTCGGGCCACCGCCCAGGATCATGATCTTGTCGCGGTTGCTCGGCGCGGCCTCGCACTCGTCCTCGTAGGTGGAGTACAGGTAGGCGGTGCCGGTGGAGAATTCACCGGCGCAGGAGTCCACGCGCTTGTAGACCGGGCGCACCTTGTGCGCACGACGCAGCGCGCGGATGGCGGCTTCATTGGTGCCGGTCAGCTGCGCCAGGCGCGCATCGGAGAAGCCAGCACGCTTCAGCTTGCGCAGGCGTGCGGCGTCCAGCGCGTCGATGCCACCGGCAGCGACTTCGCCTTCTGCAGCGATGATTTCCTCGATCTGGTCCAGGAACCAGTGGTCGATGAACGACAGTGCGTAGATCTCTTCCACGCTCATGCCGGCGCGGAACGCATCGGCGACGAAGAACAGGCGCTCCGGGCCCGGCGCCTTCAACTCGCGACGCAGGGTCTGCAGGTCGTCTTCGTTGGCCAGGTCCAGGCCGGTCGGGTCGAAGCCGACCTTGCCGGTTTCCAGGCCACGCAGGGCCTTCTGCACCGACTCCTGGAAGGTGCGGCCCATCGCCATCACCTCACCCACCGACTTCATCTGGGTGGTCAGGCGGGCGTCGGCGGCCGGGAACTTCTCGAAGGCGAAACGCGGGATCTTGGTGACGACATAGTCGATCGACGGTTCGAACGAGGCCGGGGTCAGGCCACCGGTGATCTCGTTCTTCAGTTCGTCCAGGGTGTAACCCACGGCCAGCTTGGCGGCGACCTTGGCGATCGGGAAGCCGGTGGCCTTGGAGGCCAGCGCCGAGGAACGCGACACGCGCGGGTTCATCTCGATGACGACCACGCGGCCGGTCTTCGGGTTGATGCCGAACTGCACGTTCGAGCCACCGGTATCGACGCCGATCTTGCGCAGCACGGCGATGGAGGCATCGCGCAGGCGCTGGTACTCCTTGTCCGTCAGGGTCTGCGCCGGCGCCACGGTGATCGAGTCACCGGTGTGCACGCCCATCGGGTCCAGGTTTTCGATCGAGCAGACGATGATGCAGTTGTCCGCAGTGTCGCGGACCACTTCCATCTCGAACTCCTTCCAGCCCAGCACCGACTCTTCCACCAGCACCTCGGTGGTCGGCGACAGTTCCAGGCCGCGGCTGACGATCTCGACCAGCTCTTCGCGGTTGTAGGCGATGCCGCCACCGCTGCCGCCCAGGGTGAAGCTGGGGCGGATGATGGTCGGGTAGCCGACGCGGGTCTGGATCTCCAGCGCTTCGTCCAGGGTGTGGGCGACGGCGGCGGTCGGGCATTCCAGGCCGATCTCACCCATGGCCACGCGGAACAGCTCGCGGTCTTCGGCCATGCGGATCGCTTCGCGCTTGGCGCCGATCAGTTCGACGTTGTACTTCTCCAGCACGCCGTTGTCGGCCAGGTCCAGCGCGCAGTTCAGCGCGGTCTGGCCACCCATGGTCGGCAGCAGCGCATCGGGCTTTTCCTTGGCGATGATCTTCTCGACCGTCTGCCAGTTGATCGGCTCGATGTAGACGGCGTCGGCCATCTCCGGGTCGGTCATGATCGTGGCCGGGTTGCTGTTGACCAGCACCACGCGGTAACCCTCGTCACGCAGGGCCTTGCAGGCCTGGGCGCCGGAGTAGTCGAACTCGCAGGCCTGGCCGATGACGATCGGGCCAGCACCGATGATGAGGATGGTCTTGAGGTCAGTGCGCTTGGGCATTTTCTTCTCTAAGTCAGTACAGCGTGACAAGGGGGAGTGATCGCACGCTGTCGATCAGGAATCTTGATCCGCAGCGCCGCGCCAGCGGCAGCAGCGATGCGGGGTTTACGGTCCATCGCGACGCCACCGGGGGGCCGGCGGCGTACTGATCACGCTTTGGCCTGCTCCATCAGCACCACGAAGCGGTCGAACAGCGGACCGACATCGGTCGGGCCCGGCGACGCTTCCGGGTGGCCCTGGAACGAGAACGCCGGCACGTCGGTGCGGGCGACACCCTGGTTGGTGCCGTCGAACAGCGAGCGGTGGGTCACGCGCAGGGTCGGCGGCAGGGTCGCTTCATCGATCGCGAAGCCGTGGTTCTGCGAGGTGATCATCACCCGGCCGCTGTCCAGGTCCTGCACCGGGTGATTGGCACCGTGGTGGCCATGGCCCATCTTCATGGTCTGCGCGCCCGAGGCCAGGCCCAGCAGCTGGTGGCCCAGGCAGATGCCGAAGGTCGGGATCTTCACATCGATGAAGGTCTTGATCGCTTCGATGGCGTAGTCACACGGCTCCGGGTCACCCGGGCCGTTGGACAGGAACACGCCGTCCGGCTTCAGGGCCAGCACTTCGGCGGCCGGGGTCTGCGCCGGTACCACGGTCACTTCGCAGCCACGCTCGGCCAGCATGCGCAGGATGTTGGTCTTCACGCCGAAGTCGTAGGCCACGACCTTGAACCGGGCCGGCACGCTGACGAAAGCGTTGGCATCCAGGTCCAGCTGGCCCTCGGTCCAGGTGTAGGTCTTCTCGGTAGTGACGACCTTGGCCAGATCCATGCCCTTCAGCCCCGGGAACTTGCGGGCGGCTTCCAGTGCCTTTTCCACGTCGATGTCGCCGGCCATCAGCGCACCGTTCTGCGCGCCCTTCTCGCGCAGGATGCGGGTCAGCTTGCGGGTGTCGATGCCGGCGATGGCAACCACGCCACGCTGGATCAGCCAGTCCTGCAGCGACACCTGGCTGCGCCAGTTGCTGGGGCGGCGCGGAACGTCGCGCACGATCAGGCCGGCCGACCACACCTTGGACGCTTCGTTGTCCTGGTCGGTCATGCCGGTGTTACCGATATGCGGATAGGTCAGCGTGACCATCTGCCGGGCGTAGGACGGGTCGGTCAGCACTTCCTGGTAGCCGGTCATGGCGGTGTTGAACACCACCTCACCGACGGACAGGCCGGGCGCGCCTACGGATTCGCCCTCGAATACGGTGCCGTCTTCGAGGACGAGGATTGCGGCTTGGGTCACGGGAATCTCACTTTGGCTACCGAGGGGGCTGCCGAAGTCACGCCTGCGCTTCACGGAAATCCGGTTGCAAAAAAGCGCGGACGTACGGTCTGGGACCGGTCCGGCTTTCGTGATTCGGCGAGTGCGAATTGTAGCGCTGCCGGGGCGCTCGCGCCAGCGGTTATCGCGCTTCATGAACAGGCGATTGCGCATTCATTTCAATCCGGCGGCGTATGCGGGCCGGAGGCGGGGTCGGATCCATTTCCCGAATGGGAAAGGCTCTGACCCCAGGCGCCCTCGGATGGGGTCAGAGCCCTTTCCGCAGGAAAGGGATCCGACCCCACGAATCAGCCCGCCCTACTGCAGCAGGTCCCGCACCCGGTAGCTGCCCGGCGCCCGCCCCTGCAGCTGGCGGGCGGCGAACAGGGCGCCGCGGGCGAAGATGTCGCGGTTGGTGGCCCGATGCACCAGCTCGATGCGCTCGCCCAGACCGGTGAACTGCACCAGATGCTCGCCCACGATGTCACCGGCACGCAGGCTGGCGTAGTGCGGCTCCGCCCCGCCCCGTTGCGCGGCCGCGCCCAGGGTCAGCGCGGTGCCCGATGGCGCATCCTTCTTCTGGGTGTGGTGCGATTCGACGATGTCGCAGTCCCAGCCGGCCAGCGCCTGCGCCGCGCGCTCCACCAGCTCGTCCAGTACCGCCACGCCCAGGCTGAAGTTCGAGGCCCACACCAGCGGGATCTTCGCCGCCGCGGCCTCCAGCGCCTGGCGCTGCGTGCTGGAGATGCCGGTGGTACCCGACACCAGCCCGGCACCCCGCTCCACGCACAGCGCCAGCATCGGGTCGAAGCCCTCCGGCAGGCTGAAGTCGATCGCCACATCGAACACCGGCGCGCCGGGCAGCTCACTGGCGCCGAAGAACGGAACGCCGTCGACCACGCGCTGTGCCGGCGCACGGCCGGTCACTGCGGCCACGATCTGCAGGGTTTCGGGATGTTCGGCGGCCAGCCGCAGCAGGGCCTGGCCCATGCGCCCGGAGGCGCCGTGAATGAGGAATCGCAGGGGAGTCTGGTTCATGCCTGCAGGCTAGCGGCAGCACGCCTGCTCCGGCAAGCGCCATCACTGCTACGCTGCATGCCCTTTCATGCAATGGATGGCAGCTCCCTCATGCAGATCAGCGAACAGCTGGTGCTGGTCACCGGTGCCGGCCGCGGCCTTGGCCAGCACATCGCCCGCGCGTTCGCGGCGCAGGGTGCGCGCGTCATCGTCAACTACCACCGCAGCGAAGGCCCCGCACGGGCGCTGGCCGCCGAGCTGGGCGGACAGGCGATCGCGCTGCCGGCCGACGTCACCGACCGCAGCCAGGTCGATGCAATGCTGCAGCACGCCCTGGCCCACTTCGGCCAGGGCGTCACCACCGTGGTCAACAACGCGCTCGCCGCGTTCTCGTTCAATGGTGATGCCCGCGACGGCGCCGCCGATATCGGCTGGCCGGCGTTCCAGGCGCAGTTCGAGGGCAGCGTGCGCGGCGCGCTGAACACCGTGCAGGCCGCCCTGCCCGGCATGCAGGCCCGCCGCTTCGGCCGCATCATCAACATCGGCACCAACCTGTTCCAGAACCCGGTCGTGCCCTACCACGACTACACCGCCGCCAAGGCCGCGCTACTGTCCCTCACGCGCACGCTGGCCGGCGACCTCGGCCCGCATGGCATCACCGTGAACATGCTGTCCGGCGGCCTGCTGCGCACCACCGATGCCAGCGCTGCCACGCCGGAGGCAGTGTTCGACTACATCGCCGCCAACACGCCACTGCGCAGCGTTACCACGCCAGCAGAATTCGCCGATGCCGCGCTGTTCTTCGCCAGCCCCTGGTCGCGCGCGGTGACCGGGCAGAACCTGGTGGTCGATGGCGGGCTGGTGCGGGACTGAGCCAATGCGCATTTCCGAGGTCAGCCGCCTGACCGGCGCCAGCGCCAAGGCCATCCGCCTGTACGAGGCGCGCGGACTACTGCCGCCGGTGCCGCGGCTGAACCGCTATCGCGACTACAGCGAACAGGATGTGGCCTGGGTGCAGCTGATCCGCCAGGCGTTGGCGCTGGGCATCACCCTGGCCGCGATCTCACGCCTGCAGGGCCGCGACGGACGGCTCGACTGGCCCGCGGTGCTGGCCCTGCTTGAGCAACAACGCAGCCGCATCGCCAGCGAGCGGGCACGGCTGGCGCAGGTCGAGCTCGACCTGCAGCAGGTCAGCGACGAACTGCGGCAGTGGCTGCACTCCGGTAGCGGTGACTGCATCCTGGAGCCCAGCTGCTGCGCCGCTGGTGGTTGACTCTGCCCCAAGGGCATAGCCCAACCTCGCGCACTTTCCATTGCCCGAGGTTGCCGTGTCCCGTTCCATCCTGATCCTGCTCGGCCATCCCGACCGCGACAGCCTGTGCGGTGCCCTCGCCCAGCGCTACGCCACCGCCGCCGAGAATGCTGGCCATCGGGTGCGCCTGATCGCACTGGGCGAACTCGAGTTCGATCCGGTGCTGCGCCATGGCTACCGCCAGATCCAGCCGCTGGAAGCCGACCTGCAGGACACTGCGGATGCGATCGAGGCCTGCGACCATCTGGTGCTGGTCTATCCCACCTGGTGGGGCGCGATGCCGGCGCTGCTGAAGGGCTTCTTCGATCGCGTGCTGCTGCCGGGGTACGCCTTCCGCTACCGGCGCGATTCAGTCTGGTGGGACCGGCTGCTGGCCGGTCGCAGCGCACGGGTGATCACCACGCTGGATACGCCGCCCTGGTATTACCGCTGGATCTACCGCGACCCGGGCATCACCCAGATCCGCGCCACTATTCTGGAATTCTGCGGCATCCGCCCGGTGCGGGTCAGCCGACTCGGTGCGGTGCGCAGCAGCTCGCCGGAGCAACGCAACCGGTGGCTGGCGTTGGCAGCGGAGCTGGGCTCACGGGCCAACTAGCTGGAAGAGCGTGCGAACCAAGGTTCGCACCCACCTGGAGCGTTCGCACCCACCTGGGGCGTTCGTTGCGGGTGTCGCGTTTGCCAATTGACCGTCAGGCACTGCGCCTCAAGGCTGTGGGCCCTTGTTACGGCCCAGGCAAAGCCCATGAAATCCTCGACCGTCTTCAGCAAGTGCGCCAGGAAGACCGGCTTTGCCGGTACGTCGACGACCCGCTACCGCTTGCTGGACGCCGCGCTGCTTGTCGTGAATCACCAGCGCGCCAGCGAAAGCCGGGGCTTCTATGTGAATGCTGGACTCTACTTTCCGGAACTGCTCACGTATCCCCTCGCGCCTGACGATCTTGAAACGGCTTTCCGGTACCGCTCCAGCATCCCCACGCCCCATGTCGACTGGCGGATCGAAGAAACGCCGGGCCTGCGCCGGACCTTCATCCAGCAGGATCTTGAAGATCTGCTGGAGGCCGGTAACCGCGACGCGTTGAAGGCCCTGCTGCTCGATGCCCTGGCCGACGTGGCGGGTTTCGCGGCAGCCCATGGGAACAGGGAATCGGTGCGGCGATTGAACCGGGACGGGAGCTTCCGGGCAATCATCCGCAGAGAAGTCTGAACCCCGAGAGCGTGCGAACCAAGGTTCGCACCCACAGGGCGAAGGTTCGCACCCACAGGGCGAAGGTTCGCACCCACAGGGCGAAGGCCCGCACCCACCGGCCGAAGGTTCGCGCCCACCAGGCGGCCGCAGCCGAACAGGCTCGACGCTACTTCACTTCTTGCTCGGCCCGCAGCTGTCGCAACCGCCACAGGCACCACCACCACCCGTTGCCGGCGGCGCGATCTTCCGCCCCAGCGCCTGCAGCCAGGCGGCGCGGCCCGGCTTCAACAGGGCCAACGCCAACGCACCGCGCAGCGTGCGCACGGTGCCCGGGAACTGCTTCTTCAGCACCACCCAGGCACTGACCAGCACAGCCACCGCGATGATCAGGTACTGGATCAGCAGGCCGGTATCCATCAGCCGCCTCCCAGCGCCCTGGTCACCTGGTAGGTGATCAGTGCGGCCACATAAGCCGCTGCGAACAGGTAGAACGCGGCAAAGCCCATCTGCTTCCACGAATTGGTCTCGCGCTTGATGGTGGCCAGCGTCGAGATGCACATCGGGGCGTAGATGTACCAGACCAGCAGCGACAGCGCGGTCGCCAGCGACCAGCCATCGCTGATCAGCGGGGTCAGCGCCTGGCTGGCGGCATCGTCATCGGCGGCCGACAGCGCATACACGGTGGCCAGCGACGACACCGCCACCTCGCGCGCGGCCAGGCCCGGGATCAGCGCGATGCAGATCTGCCAGTTGAAGCCCAGCGGCGCGAAGAACACCGCCATCGCATGGCCGATCTGGCCGGCGTAGCTGTAGTCGATGGCTGGCATCGTGGCGTCGGCCGGTGCCGCCGGGAACGACAGCAGCACCCACAGCAGGATGGTCAGCGCCAGGATGATGCCGCCGACGCGCTTGAGGAAGATCATGCCGCGCTCGTACAGCCCCACGGCCAGGTCGCGCACATGCGGCAGGCGGTACGACGGCAGCTCCAGCATCAGCGGGTGCTCGCTCTTGTCGCGACGCCACTTCTTCATGATCCACGACATCGCCAGCGCGCTGAGAATGCCCGCCGCATACAGGCCGAACAGCACCAGGCCCTGCTGGTTGAACACGCCCCACACCGTCTTCTGCGGAATGAACGCACCGATCAGCAGCGCGTACACCGGCAGGCGCGCCGAGCAGGTCATCAGCGGCGCCACCAGGATCGTGGCCAGGCGGTCACGCGGGTCCTGGATGCTGCGCGTGGACATGATGCCCGGCACCGCGCAGGCGAAGCTGGACAGCAGCGGGATGAACGAGCGACCGGACAGGCCGGCGGCCGCCATCATGCGGTCGAGCAGGAACGCCGCACGCGGCAGGTAGCCGGACTCCTCCAGCACCAGGATGAAGAAGAACAGGATCAGGATCTGCGGCAGGAACACCACCACGCCGCCGACGCCTGCGATGATGCCGTCGGTCAGCAGGCTGGCCAGCGGGCCTTCCGGCAGCACGCTGCCAACAAAGGTGCCGAGCCAGGCGAAGCCAGCCTCGATGCCGTCCATCAGCGGCGTCGCCCAGGCGTACACCGCCTGGAAGATCAGGAACATCACCACCGCCAGGCTGACCAGGCCGAACACCGGGTGCAGCAGCCAGCGGTCCAGCGCGTCGTCGATCTTCGCGGTCCGTGCCGGCATCCGCACGGCGACCGACAGGATCCCGCGCACCTTGGCGTGGTAGTCGATGCCACCTTCCGGGCCCGGCACCGGTGCATCCAGGTGCGGCACCATCGCGTCCAGGCGCTCGACCAGGGCCTTGGCGCCCTGCTTGCGCACCGCCACGGTCTCCACCACCGGCACACCCAGCTCGCGCTCCAGCGCGGCCACATCCACCTGGATGCCGCGGCGCTGGGCCGCATCGACCATGTTCAGGGCCACCACCATCGGCTTGCCCAGTTCGCGCAGCTCCAGCGCGAAGCGCAGGTGCAGGCGCAGGTTGGTGGCGTCGATCACGCACAGCAGCACGTCCGGCGCGGCCTCGCCCGGGTAGAAGCCCCGGCACAGGTCACGGGTGATCGCCTCGTCCAGGCTGGCCGGATGCAGGCTGTAGGCACCCGGCAGGTCAAGCACGGCGAATTCACGGCCGGACGGCGCACGCAGGCGGCCCTCCTTGCGCTCGACGGTGACGCCGGTGTAGTTGGCGACCTTCTGCCGGCTGCCGGTCAGCTGGTTGAACAGCGCGGTCTTGCCGCTGTTGGGGTTACCGACCAGCGCAATGCGCAGGGGGGCGGTGGCGGCGATTGCGGTCATGCACGTCGTTCCTGGCTGGCGGCGTCGACCACGACCCGCTTGGCTTCACTGATCCGCAGCGCGAACCGGGTGAACCCGACCTGCACCAGCAGCGGCTCGCCGCCCACCGGGCCCTTGGCCACCAGGCGCACTTCCTCGCCGTTCACGAAACCCAGCTCGCGCAGGCGACGGGCAATGGCATCGTTGGCATGCAGGTCCTGCACGGACTCGACCACGGCCGAGGTGTGCAGCGGCAGTTCGGACAGCGTCATCTAGCGTGTTCTCTGCTGGATGTAAATGGTTCTCGATTCTAACATTCCCGCGTCGCGTCATGGCCCATGACCAATGGCCCGCTATGATCCATACAGGTATGGAGTGACCCTGGAATCCCATGAACGATGCTTTGCAGATCGAGCGCCGTGGCGCCGTCCTCACCCTCTGGCTGAACCGGCCGGAGCTGCACAACGCCTTTGACGCCAGCCTGATCGCCCGGCTGACCGCCGCGCTGGAAGCCGCCGGCCGCGATGATTCGGTCCGGGCCGTGGTGGTCGCCGGCCACGGCGCCTCCTTCTCGGCCGGCGCCGACATGCAGTGGATGCGCGGCATGGCGGCGGCCAGCGAGGCCGACAACCGCGAGGACTCGCTGGCACTGGCACGGCTGATGCGCACCCTGGACGAGCTGCCCAAACCGACCCTGGCCCGGGTCCACGGCGCGGCCTTCGGTGGCGGCGTCGGCCTGGTTGCCTGCTGCGACATTGCCATCGCCAGCACCTCGGCCCGCTTCGGCCTGACCGAAAGCCGCCTTGGCCTGCTGCCGGCGGTGATCTCGCCTTACGTGATCGAGGCCATCGGCCCGCGCCAGGCGCGGCGCTGGTTCGCCACCGGCGAGCACTTCGACGCCGATACCGCACTGCGCATCGGCCTGGTCCACCAGCTGGTCGAGCCCGAGCGCCTGGACGAAGCGCTGGAGCGCCAGCTGGCCCTGCTCGACAAGGCCGGCCCGATCGCCTCGTCCACCGCCAAGCAGCTGGTCCGGCAGGTCCGCGACAGCCATGACCGCGACGCGCTGGATCGGGATAATGCCGCCCTGATCGCGCGCCTGCGGGTGTCCGCCGAGGGCCAGGAAGGCCTGGGCGCCTTCCTCGACAAGCGCGCCCCCCATTGGGTCACGGAAGCCTGAACATGCTCGATCATCTTGGTTTGACCAGCGCCGACCTGGCGCGCAGCAAGACCTTCTTCCTGCAGGCGCTGGCGCCGCTGCAGATCGGCGTGGTGATGGAAGTGAGCGCCGAACAGACCGGCGACCACGACCACATCGGCTTCGGCAGCGACGGCAAGCCGTTCTTCTGGCTCGGCAATGGCGGCACCGCCAGCCACGGCGTGCACGTGGCCTTCGCCTGCGCCAGCCGCGCGCAGGTGGACGCCTTCCACGCCGCCGCCCTCGCCGCCGGTGGCCGCGACAACGGCGCGCCGGGCCTGCGCCCGTGGTACCACCCGGATTACTACGCCGCCTTCGTGCTCGACCCGGACGGCAACAACATCGAAGCGGTCTGCCATCGCCCCATCGGCGAGGTGGCTGCATGAGCGACTACGTCCGCATCGTCGAGGTCGGCCCGCGTGACGGCCTTCAGAACGAAAAGCAATCGGTGTCCACCGCCGACAAGATCGAACTGATCAACCGCTTGTCGGCCACCGGCCTGCGCAGCATCGAGGCGACCAGTTTCGTCAGCCCGAAGTGGATTCCGCAGCTGGCCGATGCCGCCGAGGTCTACGCCGGCATCCAGCGCCGGCCGGGCATCCACTACCCGGTGCTGGTGCCGAACGAACAGGGCTACGACCGCGCCCGCGCGGTGGGCGTGGAGGAAGTGGCGGTGTTCACCGCTGCGTCCGAGGCCTTCAACCGCACCAACACCAATGCCGGCATCGACGAATCGCTGGCCCGGTTCGAGCCGATCCTGCGCCGCGCCGCCGCCGATGGCGTGCGCGTGCGCGGCTACGTCTCTACCGTGCTCGGCTGCCCCTACCAGGGCGAGGTGCCGCTGGCCGACGTGGTGCGGGTGGCGCGCGCGCTGCACCAGATGGGCTGTTACGAAATCTCGCTGGGCGACACCATCGGCGTCGGCACCCCACGCAAGGCACGGGCGATGCTGCAGGCGGTCGCTGCCGAGATCCCGATGGAAGCCTTGGCCGTGCACTTCCACGACACCTACGGCCAGGCCATCGCCAACATCGCCACCTGCCTGGAAGCAGGCGTGCGCGTGGTCGACAGTTCAGTCTCGGGCGCCGGTGGCTGCCCGTACGCGAAGGGGGCCAGCGGCAACGTCGCCAGCGAGGACGTGGTCTACCTGCTGCAGGGCCTGGGCCTGGACAGTGGCGTGGACCTGCCGGCACTGGCCGAGACCGGCCGCTGGCTGGCCGGCCTGCTCGGCCGCGCCACCGCCAGCCGCACCGGCCAGGCGCTCGCAGCGGCCGGCTGAGCACCCCGCTGCGCCGCTCCCGCTCGGGCGGCGCAGCGCACAACGGCGACGGTCGCCGCTTCCGTTAGAATCGGCGGCTCTCGAACCTGCAGGACCGTTCAATGCAGCTGTCTTCCGTACGTGCCGTGATCACTGGCGGCGTCTCCGGCCTCGGCCTGGCCGTGGCCCAGCACCTCGTCGCCCAGGGCGGCAAGGTGGCTCTGTTCGACCTCAACGACGACAAGGGTGCAGCTGCCGTTGCCGGGCTGGGTGCCGACAAGGCCCGCTATTTCAATGTCAATGTCAGCGATGAGGCGGCCGTGGCTGCAGCCATCGACCAAGCCCACGATTTCCTCGGCGGCCTGAACGTGGCGATGAACTGCGCCGGCATCCTCGGCGCCGGTCGCGTGCTCGGCAAGGAAGGCCCGATGCCGCTGGCCGGCTTCCAGGGCACGGTGATGGTCAACCTGGTCGGCAGCTTCAACGTCGCCAAGGCCGCGGCCAACCGCATGCAGCACAACGACGCCGGCGAAGACGGCGAGCGCGGCGTGATCATCAACACCGCCAGCATCGCTGCCTATGAAGGACAGATCGGCCAGGCCGCGTATGCCGCCAGCAAGGGCGGCGTGGTGTCGATGACGCTGCCGATGGCGCGCGAACTGTCGCGCTTCGGCATCCGCGTCAATACGATTGCTCCTGGCGTGTTCTGGACGCCGATGGTCGATGGCATGCCCGAAGCCGTGCAGCAGTCGCTGGCCGCCTCGATCCCGTTCCCGTCGCGCCTGGGCAAGCCGGAAGACTTCGCCAGCCTGGTCGGCTTCATCCTCGGCAACACCTACCTCAACGGCGAGACCATCCGCCTGGACGGCGCTACCCGCCTCGCTCCGAAGTGATTCCCCCCGGGCGCCGGGACGGCGCCCTCCCCCAACGACCTAGATCACCATGAAAGCCAACGACATCAAGAAGGGCAACGTCGTCGAGTACAACAACGGCGTGTACCAGATCCGCGACATCGAGCGCAGCTCGCCGCAGGGTCGCGGCGGCAACGTCCGCTTCCGCTTCATCATGTACAGCGTGCCGGGCGGCAACAAGCTCGACGCCAGCTTCGATGCCGACGACAACCTGGTCGAGGTCGAACTGCTGCGCCGCCAGTCCACCTATTCGTACAAGGACGGCGATGCCTTCGTGTTCCTCGATGACGAGGACTACACGCCCTACACCCTGGACGCGGACGTGATCGGCGACGACGCCGGCTACATCACCGACGGCCTGACCGGCATCTACGTGCAGGTGATCGACGAGCAGCCGGTGGCGATCCAGCTGCCGGCCTCGGTGGTGCTGGAAGTGATCGAGACCCCGCCGGAACTGAAGGGCGGCACTGCCACCAAGCGCCCGAAGCCGGCCAAGCTCAACACCGGCATCGAGATCATGGTGCCGGAATACATCGTCAACGGCGAACGCGTGCTGGTGAACACCGCCACCGGCGAATTCGCCGGCCGCGCCGACTAAGCGCCTTGCGCTGATCGGCTGCCTGTCCCTGCTTGCGGCGTGCTCGCCGCAGGCAGCGGGCAGCGCATCGGATGTAGCGATCGTGTAGAGCCGAGCGTGGACTCGGCTCTACAGAAGGCTTACGGCTGCTTCGCGCCGAAGTTGCCGCAGCCGTGGTACTGGCGGGTGCCGATGGTCAGGTTCACCTTGGCATCGAACGCCTCGCCGCTCATGTCGTCCTGGCAGGTGGTGCGCTGGAAGCTGAGCTTGACGTCGGTACCGTCGGACGCCTTGCCACTCCAACCGTCAGCACCTTCGGTGGGCGTGGCGACGTCGAAGCGACGCTCGCCATAGTCAACTTCCACCCGCAGGCCCGGCGCGTCGCCATCGACGACCGCCAACCAGCCCGGCTCGTTGCCCGTGGCGCGGAACGCGGCCGTGCCCGCGCTGCCATCGCCTTCGGTCGCTTCGACCGCATGGCACTCGCGGTCCGCCTCGCCCTTCAGGCTCAACAGGCCGTCATCGCTGCCCTTGGCCCAGAAGCTGTTGCCCTGGCCATCACCGTACCTGGCACCCGACGCCGTACGTTCGGAGGTCATGGCGAAGGTACGTTCGCCGATCACCACCGTGGCCGCATCCTCGCCATTGAAGGCCGCGCGCACGCTCAGATCACCACACTGGTACGTGGTCTCGCTGCCAGTACCGGCGCTGGTGCTGGCAGCCGGTTCGGGCGCCGCCGGCGGCGCGGCATCGGTGCCGCCCGCAGCGGGTGCCTGGGCCGGCTGGCACGCGGCCAGCACCAACCCGAGCGAGGCTGCCAACAGACTGGGAACTACACGCATGGCTCGACTCCTTGTCGACACTACAGAGACCTTCGACCCTACCACCTGCCGGTGAGCGCGGCCTGAAAGCGGCCTGACCGTACTCACGCGGCCAGTACCGCCATCGACAACAGCTGCGCACCGCTGCCGGCGGAACTGCAGGTCCAGACCCGCAGCAGGCGCAGCTTCACTTCACGCTCCCGGCCCTGCCGCCACACGGACAACCGCACGTCGCTGGACAGCAACGCCAGGCGGCCACACAGCAGCGCCTCCACCGCGTGCAGCTGCAGGCTTCGCACCTGCAGGCTGCCGGCCAGCCAATCGCCCAGCCATGGCAGATCGAGCATGCGGCCGCCGTGGCCTTCCATCATGAACAAGGCCGGCGATACCAGCGCGTTCAACGCATCGTGGTCATTTTCCAGCAGCGCCGCGCACAGGCGCTGCTCCAGCGCCATCAACTGTTGCTCATGCAGATCTTCAACGATGTTCCGTTCCATCCACGGTTCCTCCCGGCATCGGCCGGCGCCTGCGCAGGCGCTGCGCGATCCACTGCCGCGCGCCCTGCACCACTACATAGAAGACCGGCACGAAGAACACGGCCAGCACGGTCGCACTGACCATCCCGCCGAACACACCGGTTCCAATCGCCTGCTGGGTTTCCTTCGACGCGCCCTGCGCCAGCATCAGCGGCACCACGCCCAGCGCGAATGCCAGCGAGGTCATCACGATCGGGCGCAGGCGCAGCCTGGCCGCCTCCAATGCCGCCTCGACCAGGCCGCGCCCCTGCTGCTGCAGCTGCCGCGCGAACTCGACAATGAGGATCGCGTTCTTCGCCGACAGCCCGATCACGGTGATCATGCCGACCTTGAAGAACACATCGTTGGGCATGCCACGCAACAGCACCGCGGCGACCGCACCGAGCAGGCCGAGTGGCACCACCAGCATCACCGCCAGCGGGATCGACCAGCTCTCGTACAGCGCCGCCAGCACCAGGAACACCACCAGCATCGACAACAGCAGCAGCCACGGCGCCTGCGCCCCCGACTCACGCTCCTGCAGCGACTGGCTGGTCCACTGCAGGGCAAAACCGGACGGCAGCTTCCCAGCCAACCGCTCCATCTCCGCCATGGCCTGGCCGGTCGACACGCCGGAGGCCGGTGCGCCGGACAGATTCAACGCCGGGAAGCCGAGGTAGCGCTGCAGCTGCAGCGGCGCCTCGGTCCAGTGCGGGGTCACCAGTTCCGACAACGCCACCATGCCGCCCTCGCTGTTGCGCACGTACAGATTCAGCACGTCCTCCAGTTCCATGCGATGCGGCGCGTCGGCCTGCAGGATCACCTGCTGCAACCGGCCCTTGTTGGGGAAATCATTGACGTACTGCGAGCCCATCGCCGCTGACAGCGTGCTGCTGATGTGCTCGAAGCCCACGCCCATCGCCTCGGCCTTGGCGCGATCAATGTCCAGCCGCACGCTGGTACCTGCCGGCAGGCCATCGGCATGCACCTCCGACAGCAGCGGACTGGCGTCGGCCAGCTTCAGCAGCTGCTGCAGGGCCGCGCGCAGCTCGGCCTGGCTCTGCCCGGTACGCGCCTGCAGGGCCAGCGAGAACCCGGACGAACGGCCCAGGCTGTCGATCGCCGGCGGCATCACGCTCATCACTTCGCCCTCGGCAACCGTGGCCATCGCCTGCTGCGCGGCCTCCACCTCGCCGGCCGCGGTGGCGCCAGCACGCTCGCCCCAGTCCTTCAGCATGGTGTAGGTCAGCGCCGCGCTCGGGCCGGAACCGGAGAAGCTGTAACCGAGGATCGACTGGTTGGAGCCGATGCCCGGGCGCGAGGCCACGTGCCGTTCGTAGGCTTCGACCACCGCCAGCGTGCGTTCGGCGGTGGCTTCGGCCGGCAGCTGGATCGAGGTCATGAAATAGCCCTGGTCCTCTTCCGGCAGGAACGCGCCCGGCAGCCAGTGCAGGCCCAGCAGCAGCGCCGCCACCAGCGCGGCGAACACGCCCATCACCCGGCCGCTTCGCTGCAGCACGGAGGCCACGCCACGCTGGTAGCGCCCGGTCAACGCCTCGAAGCCACGATTGAAGGCGCCGAACAGCCCGCCACGACCATGATGGCCGTAGGTGTTCGGGCGCAGCAGGGTCGCGCACAGCGCCGGTGTCAGGCTCAGTGCCAGCAGCGCCGAAAACAGGATCGACACCGCCATCGCCACGGTGAACTGGCGGTAGATCGCGCCCACCGAGCCGCTGGCCAAGGCCATCGGAATGAACACCGCAGTCAGCACCAGGGTGATGCCGATCACCGCGCCGGTCAGCTCGCGCATCGCCTTGATGGTCGCCTCGCGCGGCGGCAGGCCCTCCTCGGCCATGATCCGCTCCACGCCCTCGACCACCACGATCGCGTCGTCGACGATGATGCCGATCGCCAGCACCATGCCGAACATGGTCAGCACGTTGATCGAGAAGCCCAGCGCCAGCATCACCGCGAAGGTACCGAGCAGCGCGATCGGTGCAACCAGCGCCGGAATCAGCGTGTAGCGCCAGTTCTGCAGGAACAGGTACATCACCGCGAACACCAGCAGCATCGCCTCCAGCAGCGTCTGCACCACCTTCTGGATCGAGATCTTCACGAACGGCGCGGTGTCGAACGGGATGCTCGCCTCCACGCCGCGCGGCAACAGCGGCGCCAGTTCCGCCATGCGCTCACGGACCGCCGACGCCGTGCGCACCGCATTCGCGCCCGGCCGCAGCTGCACCCCGGCGGCGGTGGCCGGATGGCCATCCTCGCGGGTGCCCCAGGCATAGCTCTGCGCGCCCAGTTCGACGCGGGCGACATCACCCAGCACCACCCGTGAACCGTCGGCCCCGGCGCGCAGTACGATCGCCGCGAACTGTTCCGGCGTGGACAACTGGCCGTCGGCGCTGAGCGGCACGGTGATGCGCTGGCCTGGAACACCCGGCGAATCACCGATGCGCCCCGGCGAGATCTCCAGGTTCTGCTGCTCGATGGCAGTGGCCACATCGCCCATGGTCAGGCCGTAGCCGGTCAACCGGGTCGGGTCCAGCCACACGCGCATCGCCTGCTCGGCACCGAACAACTGCACGCGACCGACGCCATCGATGCGGCGCAGCTCTTCGATGATGTTGCGCGCCATGAAATCGCCCAGCGCGGCCTCGCTGACGCTGGCATCCGGCGAACGCAGGCCGACCAGCATCAGGAAGCCGGAATCGGCGGCCTCCACGAACAGGCCGTTCTGCCGCACGCTGCGCGGAAGGCGCGGCTCGATCGCCTTGATCCGGTTCTGCACGTCCACCTGCGCCAGTTCCGGATTGGTGCCGGGCTTGAAGGTGGCGGTGATCGAGGCTTCGCCGGAGGTGTCCACCGACGATTCGAAGTACAGCAGATGCTTGACGCTGGACAGCTCGCGCTCGATCAGGCCGACCACCGCATCGTTCAACGTCTGCGGGCTCGCACCCGGGTAGCTGGCATAGATGCTGACGCTGGGCGGCGCGACCGCCGGATAGCGCTCCACGGCCAGGCGCGGAATCGCCAGCGCGCCGGCCAGGATGATGAAGATCGCCAGCACCCAGGCGAACACCGGGCGATCGATGAAGAAACGTGCCATGTTGGATTTTCCTGGAGGGGCTGTCCCGGGAAAGGCTCAGCCGTTGCTGCCGGCCTGCACCGCACCGGCGCTGGCGACCGGCTTCTGCCAGTCGCGCGCATCGACCACCACGCCTTCCTGCAGGCGCTCCTGGCCCTCGACCACCACTTTCTCGCCGGCCTTCAGGCCCGCGCGCACCAGCCACTGGCGATCGACGCTGCCGTCCACCTCCAGCGTGCGGATCACCGCCCTGCCGTCGGCGCCTATCACCCAGGCATAGGCCTGGCCACCGGCGCTGCGCAGCACGGCCTGCTGTGGCACGGTCAACGCGCTGGCCGGGGCACCCCGCGGCACCCTCGCGCGCACATACATGCCGGGCAGCAGCTGCCGCCGCGGGTTGTCCACCAGGATGCGCAGGATCACATCACCCGTCCGTGCATCGACATTGATACCGGAGAACAGCAGCTGGCCACGCTCGGGCAGCGGCTTGCCGGCGGCACCGATGATGGTCACCGGCAGCTTGTCGCCGCCGGCCGCACTGCGCTGCAGCGACTCCAGCTGCGCCGCCGGCTGGCGCACATCCACGTAGACCTGGTCGATCTGCTGTACCACGGCCATCGGCTCGGCATCGGCCACGCCGACCAGCGCACCTTCGGTCACCAATGCCTGATCGATACGACCGGCAATCGGTGCGCTGACCGTGGCATAGCGCAGGTCGAGCTGGCGACGGGACAGGATCGCGCGCGCTTCATTCACTGCCGCGCGTGCCTGCTCGTACTCGGCGCTGGCGTCGTCCCGATGCTGCTGGCTGACCGCCTGCGCGGCAGCCAGGGCGTGCAGGCGCTGCGACTGCACGCGACTGCGGCCCAACGCCGCCTCACTGCGCTGCAGTGCGGCCAGCGCCGAATCGACGTCGGCCCGGAACGCTGCCGGGTCAATCTGGAACAAGGCCTGGCCTGCACTGATTTCCGCCCCCTGGTCGAACAGGCGCCGCTGCACGATGCCGCCCACCTGTGCGCGGATCTGCGCGGTGCGCACCGCCGCGACGCGGCCTGGCAGTTCGTCGTCACGTTGCACCACCTGCGGGCCGACGCTGATCACGCTGACGCGCGGCGCCGCCTCGGGGGTGGCTTCGGGAGTGGAGCAGGCCGTCATGGCCAAGGCGAGGGCCGCGATCAACGCGACCGGAGTCCTGAAGGTTCTCATTGCTGTGCACAATGCCGCGCAGGCGGCGGATAGGTTCTGAAGCGCGCAGTCTGCGTGGCGATGATGGGGTTTCGATGGAGGAACTGTGGAGATACGATGGAGGCAAGCACCTTACGGCCCCGCCCCTGCATGCATGCCTCCCCTGCCCTCGCCGCCCTCGTCCTGATCGTCGAGGATGAGGCCGAGATCGCCGACATCCTTACTGCCTACCTGGAACGCGAAGGACTGCGCACGCTGCGCGCCGCCGATGGCCACAGCGCACTGGACCTGCACCGCAGCGCCCGGCCCGACCTGGTCCTGCTCGATGTGCAGCTGCCGCGCCTGGACGGCTGGAGCGTGCTGACCCAGCTGCGCCAGCGCGGCGAGACGCCGGTGATCATGCTGACCGCACTGGACCAGGACCTGGACAAGCTGACCGCGCTGCGGATGGGCGCTGATGACTACGTGGTCAAGCCCTTCAACCCGGCCGAGGTGGCCGCGCGCGTGCGCGCCGTACTGCGGCGCACGCTGCGCGCCGCGCGCGTGGACGCACCCACCGCGTTGCGCGTCGGCCCGCTGCTGATCGACTCGGCCACCCACGCGGTGCACGTGGAGGGCGAAGGCTACAGCCACGAAGTGCTGCTCACCCTCACCGAGTTCAAGCTGCTGCACTGCATGGCGCTGGCGCCGACGCGCATCTTCAGCCGCAGCGAGCTGATGCACGAATGCCTGCCGGAAAGCGAAGCACTGGAGCGCACCGTCGACAGCCATGTCAGCAAGCTGCGCCGCAAGCTGGATGAAGTGGGCATGGTCAACGTCCCAGCCAGCGTGCGTGGCGTCGGCTACCGGCTGATGGCCGATCGCTGATGCCCTCCCTGCGCCGCTCCGGGCTGAGCCGCCACATCATCGTTTCGATGTCGCTGATGGTGATCGGCGTCATCGTGATGATGATCCTGTCATCGTGGCTGCTGTACGCGGTGCTGGTCGAGTTCTTCCCCGGCAGTGCCGAGGAGCCGGAAAGCTGGCTGCCGACCGGCCCGGAACTGGCATGGATGGTGGGCGTGATCCTGACCGGGCTGGCGCTGGCCATCGCCGCCTCGTTCCGCCTCGCCCACCGCATCCTGTCGCCGCTGAATTCGCTGGTGGACAGCGTGCGTGCGCTCGCGGGCGGCGACCTGGGTGCACGCGCCAGCGTCGAGGAAAATTCGCCGGGCGAAGTGGCGACCCTGGTCGAGGACTTCAATGCGATGGCGCGCCGCCTGCAGCACATGGAGAGCGAGCGCGCGATGTGGCACGCGGCCATCGCCCATGAGCTGCGCACGCCGGTGACGATCCTGCGTGGCCGCCTGCAGGGGCTGGCAGAGGGTGTGTTCCAGCCAGACGAGTCGCAGTTCCGCAGCCTGCTGGCCCAGGTCGAAGGGCTGTCACGGCTGATCGAGGACCTGCGCGTGCTGAGCCTGTCCGACAACGCGCGGCTGGACGTGCGTCGCGCGCGCACCGACGTGGCGGCCGAGGTGCATTCGGTGATGACCCTGGTCGATCCACAGTTCCGCGCCGCCGGCTTCGTGCTGGAGCTGGAAACCAGCCGCGAGGAACACAACGCGCACTGCGACCCGACCCGCCTGCGCCAGGCATTGCTGGCGCTGCTGGAGAACGCGCGGCGCTATGCCAGCCCGGGCAAGGTGCGGATTGCAGTGCATGACACGCCCGGCCACGTGCAGGTGGCGATCGAAGACGAGGGTCCGGGCATCGACCCGGAACTGCACGCGGATATCTTCACCCCGTTCATGCGTGGCGACGGTTCGCGTTCGCGACAGGGCGGCGGCAGCGGGCTCGGCCTGGCGGTGGTCAAGGCCATCGCCGACGCGCACGGTGGCCGCGTCTACTGCATCCCGGGCAGCGCCGGCGGCAGCCGCTTCGTCATCGAACTGCCGCGCCAGTAGCCGGGCGGGCTGCCTGCGTACGCAGGTGTGCACCGAGTGCGGCCAGATTGGCGTCGATCGCATCCATTTCCTCGCGCTGGCGGATCGGCAGCTGCTGGCGCAGCTGGCCGCGCAATGCCTGCCACGCCGGGACGGCCTGCGCACTGGCAGTGGCCACGGCCGCGGACAGCAGCGCCTGCTCGTCGCCCAGCGGCAATCCATAGCCGTCATCCTGCAGCAGCGTCCCCGGGCGCAGCCACTGCCCGCTCTGCTCCAGCAACCCGCGCAGGCTGCGCGTTTCAGCGCTGTCCGGTGCGGCCAGCAGCTGCCGCTTGAGCACATCGCGTGCGCGCAGCTCGGCGCGCCGCTGCGCGGCCTGTTCCAGCAGCAACAGGCCGGCACTGGCACGCAGGTCACCCTGCAGCAGCCACGGTGCGCGTTGCTGTGCAGGCAGCTTCAACCAGCCGCGCACATCACGAGCGGGCAAGGCCAGCTGGGCCGCGGCCACTGCGAACAACTGCTGGTAGTGGTCGCGCGCCGAGGCGAAGTAGTAGCCCTGCGCCTGCGCTGCAGTGCGGTCCGCCAGTACCCTCTCGTCGAGCACATCCAGCCGCACCAGTCGCCGCTTCAGGCCGCGCGGGCTCAGTTGGGCCAGGCCCGCCTCGCCAAGGCGCGGCACCCCGGCCTGCAGCAGCTTGGCGGTTTCCACCGCGCAGTTGTTGCTGACGAAGTAATAGCGCCCGTCATAGCTCCAGTGCACCTGCGCGGTGCGCTCGAGCAGGCTGGCGATTTCGCTGCGGCCCAACTGCAGCGGCAGCGACTGCAGCCCGCGCAGCTCGACCTTGGTGTACTCGTCCACCACCTGCTGCAGGGGCAGCACGAACAGCCGCGACGGATAGCCGCCGGTCAGGCCACGCCAGTTGGATATCTGCACGTCGCCCACGAACGCGCGGAACGACAGCACGCGGTGGTACTCCAGGTCCAGGCGGCAGTCCGGCCCAGGTACGCGGCCCGGCTTGCAGACCACCAGCCGCAGCATGCTGTGGCCCCAGCGACTCATCGGCTGCGCACTGCCTTCGGCGAACAGGTAGTCCACCGCGTAGACGCGCGCCGGGTCGAGCTGCAGCAGCGATGCAGCGCCCTCCTCCGATTCGGCCTGCAGCAGGGGCAGCGTCGTGGCGCACCGCGGCCGTGGCAGCGACGGTGGTGTTCCGAAATGCGCCTGGTACCACTGCGCCAACGCGGGCCGCCGGCAGGCGAACTCGCCGTCGAGCACGAAATGCTCGGCATTCACGGCCAGGTACTCGGCCGGGTTCGCCAGTTCATAGACATCCGGGCTGCGATCACGGAAATCGTTATCGCCCCGGCCGAGGTGCCAGGGCCTGCGCTGCCAGCCCGCAAGGTCACGCCATCGCACGCTCTGCGACCAGTTCGCACCGCCACGGTCGGCGACGTGGGTCAGTTCATGCACCAGCGCACTGCGGCGCGCACGGCGGTTGCCGGGCATGCCGTCATCCAGCAGGGTGCGGCGCAACGTAATGCGGCCGGCGAAAGCGCGCCCGTGCACCTCGGCGGGAAGGTCATCACTCCAGCGCACCTGCACCTGAGCCGGCAAAGCGCGCAGCAGGCCTTCCGGCAGCAGGGACTGCACGTCGGCCAGGGTCTGGCTGGCGAGCTGCTGCTGCGTCGGATCGAGACCGGAGGGATCGAGCTGCAGCCGATCAGCCGCGTGGACGGAAGGGATGAGCAGCCATGCCAATGCGGCGATCCACCCGCACCGCACGCTGTGCTTCCGTAGAGCCGAGCCATGCTCGGCTGCTGTTGCGATCCGGGTGCGCCGGGCATCCAGCCGGGCATGGCTCGGCTCTGCAGAAAGCGATGACGCCGAGGTCATGCAGCCCGCATCAACGCGCCAGCAGCGCGCGGGCCAGTTCCAGGTCGCTCTGTTGCTGTGCGGCAGCGCTCTGCTCACGCAGGTGGACCAGCGCGGCCTGCAGGCGGGCGCCACGGATCTGGCCGTCGCTGGCGACGAACGCAGCGGCATCGTCGCGCGCGGCTCGCACCACCTTGTCGTCGCCCGAGCTGCTGCCCGAGGAACCGGAGGAGGCACCGGTCGCCGAACCGGCCGAGGTGCCAGCGAAGCTGGAAGCGAAGCCGGCCAGCGGCAGGGACAGCAGGGCGAGCAGCAGAAGCGGACGGGTCATCGGTTCGAAGCCGGTTGTGAAGGTGCGTGGAGCGTAACGGGTACGTGAAGGATTTGCCCGGCTCAGGCGTCGAACAGCTTGCCGGGATTCAGCCGCGCTTGGGGATCGAACGCGCGTTTGACCGCCTTCATGAGCGCGATCTCGGCGCGGCCGCGGGTGCTGTCCAGGTAGCCCTTCTTGACCAGTCCGATGCCGTGCTCGGCCGAGATGCTGCCATCGAAGCGGGCCAGCACCTGCGCCAGCAGCTTGGTCACGTGCTCGCACTGCGCCACGAAGTCGGCGTCGCTGGTGTCGTCCGGCTTGAGCACGTTGATGTGCAGGTTGCCATCGCCGATATGGCCGAACCAGACCACGTCGAAGTGCGGGTAGGCCTGCCCGATCAGTGCCTGGGTCTCGGCCAGGAACGCCGGCATCGCCGAGATCCGCACCGAGACGTCATTCTTGTAGGGCTTGTAGCGCGCCAGCGACTCGGTGATGCCTTCGCGCAGGCGCCACAGCTGGGCGGCCTGGGCATCGCTGGCACTGATCACACCGTCGCTGACCCAGCCGTTGCCCATGCAGTCCTCGAAGGCCGCCATCGCCGCGGCTTCCTGTGCCTCGTCGTTGGCCGCGAACTCGGTGACGACGTAGTACGGATGCACCTCGTCGAACGGTGCCTGCGCGCCATGCGCCAGCACGTGCTCCAGCGCCCGGTCGGTGAAGAATTCGAAGGCCTGCAGCTGCAGGCGCGCGCGGAACGCGGCGAACACCTGCATCAGCACCTCGAAGCTGGGCACGGCCAGCAGCATCACGTTGCTGGCCGGCGGCGGATCGGTGAGTTTCACTGTCGCCTCGACGATCACGCCCAACGTGCCTTCCGAACCGATCAGCAGCTGGCGGAAGTCATAGCCGCTGGAGTTCTTGATCAGGCCCTTGTTGAGTTCCAGCAGTTCGCCGCTGGCGGTAACCACCTTCAGCCCGGCGATCCACTCGCGGGTATTGCCATAGCGGATCACGCGGATGCCGCCGGCATTGGTGGCGATGTTGCCGCCGATCGTGCACGACCCGCGCGCAGCGAAGTCCACCGGGTAGATCAGGCCGTGGTCCAGCGCGGCGTTGTGCACGGCCTCCAGCGGCATGCCGGCCTGCACCACCAGGGTGCGATCGACCGCGTCGTAGGCCAGTGCCTTGTTCATCCGTTCCAGGCTGAGCACCAGCTCGCCGTTGGCGGCCACCGCGCCACCGGAAAGGCCGGTACGTCCGCCGGACGGCACCACGGCCACGCCCTCGCCCGCACTCCAGCGCATCACCGCCTGTACTTCCTCGACCGTGGCCGGCAGTGCGATCGCCAGCGGCGCTGGCGTCCAGCGCCGGGTCCAGTCGCGCCCGTAATGCTCCAGGTCGGCCGGGTCGGTCTTCAGCTTCAGGCCGGGACAGGCCTGCTGCAGCGAGGCAATGCGGGAATCGGTCATGACGGTCCAACGCGGTGCGTGAAGACGGGCAAGCGTGCCAGCGGTACGCGCCAGCGTCCAGCCCCGCAGCGATACAGATAGCTACGGATGCAACCAATTGCGCACTGCACCATGGGCGCTTCGATCTGGCATAGTGGTCAGCCCCTGTCCCACTGGCCGTGTTGCCCCATGTCGCCGAAGAAGACCTCGTTCCCGAAGCAGGATATCCGCGTGCTGTTGCTGGAGGGGGTCAGCCAGACCGCCGTGGAGGTGTTCAGCGCCGCCGGCTACAGCCAGATCGAGGCGCACACCAAGGCGCTGCCCGAGGACGAACTGAAGGCGCGCATCGCCGAGGCGCACATCGTCGGCATCCGCTCGCGCACCCAGCTCAGCGCCGAGGTGCTGGCCGAGGCCAAGCGCCTGATCGCGGTGGGCTGCTTCTGCATCGGCACCAACCAGGTCGACCTGGACGCAGCCGAGCTGGCCGGCATCCCGGTGTTCAACGCGCCCTACTCCAACACCCGCAGCGTGGCCGAGCTGGTGATCGCCGAGGCGATCATGCTGACCCGCGGCATTCCGCAGAAGAACGCCGAATGCCATCGCGGCGGCTGGTCGAAGTCGGCCAGCGGCAGCCATGAAGTGCGCGGCAAGACGCTGGGCATCATCGGTTACGGCCACATCGGCACCCAGGTCGGCGTGCTGGCCGAATCGCTGGGCATGCAGGTGATCTTCCACGACGTGGAAACCAAGCTGGCACTGGGCAATGCCCGTGCAGCGGCCAGCCTGGACGACCTGCTGGCACGGGCTGACATCGTCACCCTGCATGTGCCGGAGACCCCAGCCACGCAATGGATGATCGGCAGCACCGAGCTGGCGAAGATGCGCAAGGGCGCGCACCTGATCAATGCCGCGCGCGGCACCGTGGTCGACATCGATGCACTGGACGCGGCCCTGGCCAGCGGCCACGTCGGTGGTGCCGCGCTGGACGTGTTCCCGGTCGAGCCGAAGGGCAATGGCGATATCTTCGAATCGCCGCTGACCCGCCACGACAACGTGATCCTGACCCCGCACGTGGGCGGCAGCACGCTGGAAGCGCAGGACAACATCGGCGTGGAGGTGGCGGCCAAGCTGGTGCGCTACAGCGACAACGGCAGCACGCTGTCGGCGGTCAACTTCCCGGAAGTGACCCTGCCCGAACACGAGGACAGCCTGCGCCTGCTGCACATCCACCAGAACGTGCCGGGCGTGCTGTCCAGGGTCAACGAGATCTTCTCGCGCCACAACGTCAACATCGACGGCCAGTTCCTGCGCACCGACCCGAAGGTGGGCTACGTGGTGATCGACATCACCGCCAGCGAGGCGCAGGCCGCCGCCGTCCGCGACGAACTGGCCGCGATTCCGGGCACGCTGCGGACGCGCATCCTGTACTGACGCGCGTTCCGCCTTGCACTTGTAGAGCCGAGCCCATGCTCGGCTGCACTTCTGGCCGACATTGAGCCGAGCATTGGCTCGGCTCTACATATGGCTAGCGCGCCAGCCAGCGGTGTGCCATGCGCTGCATGGATTCATCCGATTCCGGATCGGCCGCGACCTCGGTCACCGGCCGCCAGGCCAGGTCGAGCGATTCCTCGCTGAGCACGAAGGCCTCGCCCCCCAGCGCCCGTATCACGAAACGCACGTCGTAGTGCCAGTGTCCCGGCACGTCCTTGCGCTCCGGAATCCAGTGCTTGTCCAGATCGAAGATGGCCGGGTCTTCCAGCACCAGGCCGCTCAGGCCCGACTCCTCCTCGGCTTCCTTCAGCGCCACCCGGGCCAGGTCACGGTCGCCGTCGGCGTGGCCGCCCAGCTGCAGCCAGCGCTGCAGCTTGCGGTGGTGGGTGAGCAGCAGGCGCTGGCCATCGGCGCTGACCAGCCAGCAGCTGGCGGTGAAGTGGCCGGCCAGGCGCTCGCGGCGGAACGGATCTTCCGGATCATCCAGCAATGTGCCGAATTCGGCAGCCAGGGCGTCGTGGGCGGGTTCGCGGCGCGCGTAGTCCCGGAGCAGGCCGCGCAGGCGATCGTCAAGCGCGGCAAGGGTTTCGGCGGTCTGGCTCATGAATGGGGGCGGTTCGGAAAAATACTGCTCATTATCGCCGTTCATTGTTGCGATTGCGCTTGTGCGTTGGCTTCAGCTTTGGCTAAGGTACAGCGGGCCGTTCGCACGGCCTTCACCATCAAGGCAGCCGGCAACGTATCGGCCGCCCACCCCATCCGATCACTAGGAAGTACTGCATGCTGAAAGCTCTGTTGAGGGTCAAGCCGGTCGAGCCGGCCGGGCACGTCGATGCCGGCGAACCCATCGAAGGCAGCCTGGACGGCGAAGCCACGTTGAAACGGACCCTCACGGCTAAACACCTCATCCTGCTGGGCGTGGGTGCGGTGATCGGCGCAGGCATCTTCGTGCTGACCGGCCAGGCCGCAGCCAACCACGCGGGCCCGGCGGTCATGCTGTCGTTCGTGCTGGCCGGTTTCGCCTGTGCGCTGGCAGGCCTGTGCTATGCCGAGTTCGCGGCGATGATGCCGGTCTCCGGCAGTGCCTACTCCTATTCCTACGCCACCCTCGGCGAAGGCATGGCCTGGTTCATCGGCTGGTGCCTGGTGCTGGAGTACCTGTTCGCCTCGGCCTCGGTCGCGGTGGGCTGGTCGGCCTACCTGATCAGCTTCATCACCACCACGCTGCACATGCCCTTCCCGGACATGCTCAGCGCCGCGCCCATCGCCTGGACCGGCAGCGAGTTCGTCTCCTCCGGCAAGCTGTTCAACCTGCCGGCGGTGCTGATCGTGGCGGCGGTATCCGGCCTGCTGTACGTGGGCGTGACCCAGTCGGCGTTCGTCAACGCCATCATCGTGGCGATCAAGGTCACCGTCATCTGCCTGTTCATCGGCATCGGCGCGGCCCACATCGACCCGGCCAACTGGCACCCATTCATTCCGGAAAACACCGGCGTGCCGGGTGAGTTCGGCTGGAGCGGTATCTTCCGCGCCGCCACCATCGTGTTCTTCGCGTACATCGGCTTCGATGCGGTCTCCACCGCTGCCGGTGAGACCAAGGACCCGCAACGCAACATGCCGATCGGCCTGCTCGGCTCGCTGGCCGTGTGCACGATCGTCTACATCATCGTCTGTGCGGTGCTGACCGGCATGATGCCGTACCACCTGCTGGGCACCGACAAGCCGGTGGCGACCGCGCTGGAGCCCTACCCGACCCTGTCCTGGCTGAAGACGTTCGTGGAAGTCGGCGCCATCGCCGGCCTGTCCTCGGTGGTGCTGGTGATGATGATGGGCCAGACCCGCATCGCCTACACCATCTCCCGCGACGGCCTGCTGCCGAAGTTCTTCGGCAAGGTCCACGCCCGCTTCCGCACCCCGTACGTCGCCACCATCGTGGTCGGCGTGATCGCCGCCGCGCTGGCCGGCCTGGTGCCGCTGAACGTGCTGGGCGAGCTGGTCTCGATGGGCACCCTGCTGGCCTTCGCCACGGTCTGCATCGGCGTGCTGGTGCTGCGCTATTCCAAGCCGGACCTGCACCGCCCGTTCCGCGTGCCGATGGTCTGGATCATCTGCCCGCTCGGCGCGGCCACCTGCCTGTTCCTGTTCTGGCAGGCGTTCGTGGTGCATTGGCACCTGTTCGTTGGCTGGACGCTGCTCGGCCTGCTGATTTACCTGGGCTACGGCATCCGCAACAGCAAGCTCGCCAAGTCGCCCTGATCCGCCTTCGGGCCGGCCTCGCGCCGGCCCGTCCGTTTTCCCGCGCGCCGCCCATGGCGCGCTTCGACAAGACCACCACACATGTTCAAGCAACTGTGGGCCACCAAGCATCCGCATGCCGCCCATGAAGACGCCAACGGCCTGAGCCTGCGTCGCCACCTTGGCCCCTGGGGGCTGACCGCCCTGGGCATCGGCGCGGTGATCGGCGGCGGCATCTTCGTCATCACCGGCCAGGCCGCCGCCAACCACGCCGGCCCGGCGATCATGCTGTCCTTCGTGCTGGCCGCCATCTGCTGCGCCTTCTGCGCGCTGGCCTATGCCGAATTCGCCTCGATGGTGCCGGTCTCCGGCAGCGCCTACACCTACACCTACGCCACCTTCGGCGAGCTCTCGGCCTGGTTCATCGGCTGGATGCTGGTGCTCGAGTACGGCGTCTCCGCCTCGGCGGTGGCGGTCAGCTGGACCGGTTATTTCCTCAGCCTGCTCAGCCAGTTCGACATCCATCTACCGGCGGCACTGGTCAGCGCGCCACTGGACGCGCAGCTGCGCCCCACCGGCGCGATCGCCAACCTGCCCGCCGCCGCACTGGTGCTGCTGCTGACCTGGCTGTGCTACGTCGGCATCAGCAAGTCCTCGGCGATGAACATGGCGATGGTCGTGCTCAAGACCGGCCTGATCGTGCTGGTCATCGTGGTCGGTTGGAAATACGTGGACACCAGCAACTGGACCCCGTTCATTCCGGCCAATGAAGGCCCGGGCAAGTACGGCATGGAAGGCGTGCTGCGTGGCGCGGCGATGGTGTTCTTCGCCTACATCGGTTTCGAGGCGGTATCGGTGGCGGCGCAGGAATCGAAGAACCCGCAGCGTGACATGCCGATCGGCATGATGCTGTCGCTGGTGATCTGCACCGTGTTGTATATCGCAATGGCCGCAGTGATGACTGGCCTGGTGCCGTTCCAGCTGCTGGGCACCGACGAGCCGGTGGTGACTGCCGTGGCCGCGCACCCACAGCTGGGCTGGCTGCGCTGGGTGGTCGAGGTCGGTGCGCTGGTCGGCCTGTCTTCGGTGGTGCTGGTGATGATCATCGGCCAGCCGCGCATCTTCATGATCATGGGGCGCGACGGCCTGCTGCCACCGGTGTTCACCCGGATCCACCCGAAGTACCGCACGCCGCACATCAACACCGTGATCACCGGCATCGGCATCGCGCTGCTGGCGGCGCTGTTCCCGCTGGACATCCTCGGCGAGCTGACCTCGATGGGCACGCTGATCGCGTTCGCCGCAGTCTGTGCCGGCGTGCTGATCCTGCGCCGCACCCAGCCGGACCTGCCGCGCCCGTTCCGCATGCCGATGGCGTGGCTGATCTGCAGCCTGGGCGTGCTGAGCTGCCTGGCGCTGCTGTCGGCGATGACGATGCACAACTGGATGCTGATGGGGGTGTGGACGGTCGTCGGTTTCGTGATCTATTTCTGCTACGGGCTCCGGCACAGCCGCCTGCGGGGTCAGTAAGGGGTTTTTGTATTGCAGGGCCTGCGGCCCTGCACCCGCCTTTGAAGCCGGAGCGACGGCAAGAGCTGGGCTGAGGGTTTGGCGGGGAGGGGGGAGATTGCGGGGGACGCTGCAAGTACATCCCTGTAAGCTCGGTCGCCGCATCCATGCGGCTCACGCCCCCGCAACCTCCCCCCTCCCCGCCTCCGACAGTCTCCTGGCACGTCCAGTAGATCCACGCCATGCGTGGATGAATTGCGTCTGAGAGATGAATTCTCTCCGGTCGATGAATCCCCTGTAGAGCCGAGCCATGCTCGGCTCCGAGCAAGCCCAGCGCCGCGACCCGCTTTTCGCTTTTCCTTCTTCACTCCGTGGCTGGCCGCACGCCGGAACCTGTCCGAGGCGGGTGGGTGGGCCGTGCAGGGGCGTTGGTGCCATGTATGGCGCCATCGAGCTTACAGGGACGTACTTGCAGCGTCCCCTGCACGGCCCACCCGCCCCGCCCGCCCATGAACCGCTCTACACGACCCGCCACGAGGGGCTCAGCCGTTGGCCGAATCCAGTAAAATCGCCGGCATGAACGCCCCCACCTTCCCGTACGACACCGCGCGCCTGAGCGAACTGGCCCAGCTGCTGATCGACAACGTCCGCGAACTGGCGCACGCCGGCTGGACCCCGGCCACCAGCAGCAATTTCTCCCACCGCCTGGATGACCGCCACGCCGCGATCACCGTGTCCGGCAAGGACAAGGGCCGGCTGATCGAGGACGACATCATGGTGGTGGACTTCGACGGCCTGGCCGTCGGTCGCCCGCTGCGCCCGTCCGCCGAGACCCTGCTGCACACCCAGCTGTACCGCCGCTTCCCGGAAATCGGCTGTGTGCTGCATACGCATTCGCCGGTGCAGACCATCGCTTCGCGCCTGTACGCGCCGCAGGGTCATATCCGCCTGGAAGGCTACGAGCTGCTGAAGGCCTTCGCCGGCAACAGCACCCATGAAATGGCCATCGACGTGCCGGTGTTCGCCAACACCCAGGACATGAACGTGCTCTCGGCGCAGGTCGACGACCTGCTCGACCGGCAGAACCTGTGGGGTTACCTGATCGACGGCCACGGCCTGTATGCCTGGGGCCGTGACATGGCCGAGGCGCGCCGCCACCTGGAAGCCTTCGAATTCCTGTTCCACTGCGAGCTCGAGCTGCGCAAGCTGCGCGGCTGAGCCTGCGCGCAGGTGCAGATGCCGATCCGGAATCTGCGCCTCGCCCCCACCCTGCTACCCTGTCTTCCCCCCGAGACGTTCAAGCTGCCGCCATGAGCCGACTGCGCATCTACGACGACACCCGCCCCGAATCGCCGCTGCTGGACACCCAGGACGGCGCGGTCATCGCTGCCGAGCTGCAGAAGATCGGCGTCACCTTCGAGCGCTGGCAGGCCACCGCGCCAGTCGCGCCGGGCGCCAGCCAGGAGGAAGTGTTCGCCGCCTACCGTGCAGACATCGACCGCCTGGTCGCCGAGCGCGGCTTCAAGAGCGTGGACGTGGCCTCGATCGCCCCGGACAACCCGAACCGCGCCGAGCTGCGCAAGAAGTTCCTCGACGAGCACTTCCACAAGGAAGACGAGGTGCGCTTCTTCGTCGCAGGCTCGGGCCTGTTCACCCTGCACGTGGGTGACAAGGTCTATGAGATCGAGTGCGTGAAGGACGACCTGATCGCCGTGCCCGATGGCACCACCCACTGGTTCGACATGGGCGATGAACCGAGCTTCGTGGCGATCCGCTTCTTCACCGAGCCGGACGGCTGGGTGGGTCATTTCACCGGCACCGACATCGCGCAGAAGTTCCCCCGTTACGTACCTACCCAGGCGTCCTGATCCATGCAGCCCCGCGTCATCCTGACCGACATCGAAGGCACCACCAGCAGCATCTCGTTCGTCAAGAACGTGCTGTTCCCCTATGCCCGCAAGGCCTTGCCCGCGTTCGTCGCCGAACATGGCCAGCAGCCGGAGGTCCGCCGCTGGCTGGACGCGGTGGCTACCGAGATCGGCGGCGCCTGCCAGGACAGCCTGGTGGCCGAGACGCTGCAGGGCTGGATTGACCAGGACCGCAAGCACACCGCACTGAAGGCGCTGCAGGGCCTGATCTGGGATGAGGGCTACCGTCGCGGCGACTACACCGCGCACTTCTACCCGGAAGTGGCACCGGTGCTGAAGGGCTGGCATGCCTCCGGCCTGCCGCTGTACGTGTACTCCTCCGGCTCGGTGCCGGCACAGAAGCTGTTCTTCGGCTTCAGCGATGCCGGTGACCTCAGCCCGCTGGTGTCGGGCTGGTTCGATACCGAGATGGGTGGCAAGCGTGAGGCCGACAGCTACCGCCGCATCGTGCAGGCCATTGGCGTGCCGGCCGGCGAAATCCTGTTCCTGTCCGATGTGGTCGAAGAACTGGATGCTGCCCGCGAAGCCGGCCTGCAGACCCGGCTGATCGACCGCCTGGATGACTACCCGATGCCGCGTACCGGCCAGTCCGCCAACGGCCACGAGCGGGTCGAGAACTTCCAGCAGATCCAGCTGTAAGCAAAATGGTAGAGGCCAACCTTGGTTGGCAGGCTCCTGGTGTGCCAACCAAGGTTGGCACCTGCCAAAGCGGGATATCCCTCAACGGTCGTTGAGGGTCTTCACCCTCAGCGCCTCGCGCAGGGTAACCAGATCCACCGGGCCGCGCACCGCGATATCGCGGGTTTCGCCCGGCAGCAGATCCAGCAGGTTTTCTTCGACCTGCACGTCCAGCGCGCCGAAGTCGATCCACCCCGCGCGCACGTACGCCGCGCTTTCCAGCCGCAGTCGATAGTGGTCGCCTTCGATGGACAAGGTGGCCTTGAGCTTCTGCCGCGGCAATACCTGGTCCTTGGCTTCGACGAATCCGACCACCTGCCGTGCGCTCACCGCCCCGTTCTGCAGCAGTTCAAACACCGCCACCGTGCGCTTCGGATCGGCACCGGCCAGCAACTCGGCATCGCGAAAATCACCGATCGAGGTGACGCCCGACGCCGCAAGCGTCACCGCATCCTCGCGACGGCGCAGCACCTTCCCTTCCACGTCCATCACCCGCAGCCGCCAACGTGCATCCAGCGCCACACCGTCATTGATCAGGCGTACCCGCGTGCTGCCCTCATCGCGCAGCGCGGCTACCGTGACCGGCGCGAAGAAGCGCCGCGCGGCGAAGTGCAGCGCCTTCCAGCGGCCGAAATAATCCACGCTGGACCACGAGGCGCCTGGCCAGACATCGTTGAGCTGCCAGTACAGCGAACCCATCGTGTATGGCCGGGAGGCGCGATGATGCAGCGCCGCCAGTGCGATGCCATCGGCCTGCATGACCTGGCTGAGGTAGACGAAGTCCTCGAAGTCCTTCGGCGTGCCATAGCCCTGTTCGATGTAGTGCAACAGGCGGCTGTTGCCCTCGCCGGCCATGAACTTCTGGTGCGCACGGATCACCGGGCTGTCGATGCGCTGCTCGGCGCGGGTGGCGATCTGGTCCACCGTCGCCACCGACGGCCACGCCTGCAGCCCGTACTCGGACATGAAGCGCGGCGTCTCACGCAGGTAGGCCTGCACCGGCAGCGCCGGATTGCCCCAGACCTGCCAGTAGTGCTTGTCGCCGCGGGTGGAATCGTTGGCCTTCTCGTCCAGATCGTTGCTGGGCGAACTGGACCAGTACGGTACGCCCAGTCCTTCCTCGCCCACCACCTGGCGCAGGTCGTTGCCAAACAGGTCGACATAGCCCTGCCAGACCTTCGCCGCAAATGCCGGGTCGGCCGCCTTCAGGTCGCGGCCGTGACCCCAGTCCTTCCAGGCGGTTTCTTCCTCGTTGTTGCCACACCACAGCACGATGCTGGGGTGATGGCGCAGCCGGCGCACGTTGTCGCGCGCCTCGGCCACCACGCTGGCACGGAAGGCCGGATCATAGCCCGGCTGCATGCCGCCGCCGAACATGAAGTCCTGCCAGACCAGCAGGCCCAGCTCATCGGCGATGTCGAAGAACGCGTCGTCCTCGTAGTAGCCACCGCCCCAGTTGCGCAGCATGTTCATGTTGGCGTCGCGCGCGGCGGTCAGCACCTGGCGCAGGCGTGCTGCGTCGACGCGGGCGGGGAAGGCATCGAACGGAATGACGTTGGCGCCCTTGGCGAAGATCGGCACGCCGTTGATGACGAAGGCGAAGCCCTGCCCGCCCTTGCCGTCCTCTTCGCGGCGCAGTTCGACCGTGCGCAGGCCGATGCGCTGCTCGCGCACCAGCGTTGCGTCGGCACCGCCATCCAGGCGCGCCTGCACGGTATAGCGATCCTGCGCACCATGGCCGACCGGCCACCACCGCTTCGGTTCCGCCAGTTCAATCGGTAGTTCAACACTGTTCTGCCCGGGCTTCAGCAGTACGGTGCGCTGCTGCTGGGCCACGCTGCGACCCTGCGGATCGAGGACTTCCACATTGACGACCGCAGAACCGGTGGCGCTGCCCTGCTCCACCTGCAGCAGCACCGCCAGCTTCGCCTGCTCCGCGCTCAATGCATCGGTGCGCACGGCAAGACTGGTCAGGCGGTGCGTATCCCAGGCCTGCAGGTCGACCCCGCGCCAGACCCCGGCGGTGACATAACGCGGGCCCCAGTCCCAACCGAAGTGGTAGGCCGGCTTGCGCGCGAAGTTTCCGACCATCGCGTCCTTCGGCTCATCGCCATACGGCGACGGGTAGTTGCCAGCGATCCTGTGTGGCATCGCCTGTACGCCCGGAAGCAGCGTGCGGATCGGTGAGCGGAACACGATCTGCAGTTCATTGCCCCTGGCGCGCAGATGCCCTTCCACGCGCGCGCGCCAGGTCCGGTGCGCGTTGTCCGCGCGCAGCAGCGGCTTGCCGTTGAGGCTTACTTCGGCATAAGTGTCCAGCCCGTCGAAGCGCAGTTCGGCATGGGGCTTGGCCAGCATCGCCGCGTCCACGTCGAAGCGCGCGCGGTACTCCCAGGCCGCCAGGCCGATCCATTGCAGCTCCGCTTCGGGCGCACCCACGTACGGGTCGCGGATCAGCGCATGCGCCAGCAGGTCGGTGTGCACGCTGCCCGGCACCGTTGCCGCACGCCATTGCTGCAGGCCTGGGTGGGCGGCGCCCTGCGCGTCGCCGGGCAGCATGCGGAACTCCCACTGTGCCTGCAGAGGCGCTGCAATTGCCGGGAAGGCCGACGTTGCGACCAGCAGCAGGAGCAGACGGACAACGAGGGAAAGACGATGCACGCGGAGCTCCTGTTTTTCCGCCGGGCGTGGCCCGGCGCTACTGATTCCGATTCATCATGCGTATGGCGACACGCGCCTCAACGCACCACGTTCAACACTTCGTAGCACGCGCCCATGGTGTGGTAATCCACCTTGCCGGCCGGGCTCTTCTCGTCGCTGTACTTGCGGTTGTCGGCATCGAGGATGCGGAACCAGGCGCCGAACTGATGGTCGACGAAGTGTTCCCACGAATACGCCCAGATGCGTTCGTACCACTGCCAGTAGCGGTCATCGCCGGTGCGCTTGGCCATCAGTGCGGCGGTCGCCAGCGTTTCGGCCTGCACCCAGAAGTACTTGTCGTCGTCGCAGACAAAGCTGTCGCCGCCGATCGGCGCGCCATCCATGCCCGGCTGCCGGCGCGATTCCGGTGCGAAGCCGTAGTACAGGCCGCCTCGCGCGTCGTCCCAGCTGCGCGCCACGGCCACGTCGAACAGGTGCTGCGCGGTCGGCACCAGCCAGTCGGCCTGCACGTGGCGATCAAGGATCAGCAGCAGCTTGGCCCACTCGGTCTGGTGCCCCGGTTGGAAGCCCCACGGGCGGAACAGGTGCTTGGGGTCGTCCAGGTTGTAGTCCCAGTCGATCTCCCAGTTCTCATCGTAGTGCTCCCAGACCAGCCCGCCGGCCTTGGCCGCCTGGCGGCGGGTCATGTTGTCGGCCAGCTGCAGCGCGCGCTCCACATAGCGCTGCTCGCCACTGGCCTCGAACGCGGCCAGCATCGCCTCGCACATGTGCATGTTGGCGTTCTGTCCACGGTAGCCGGTGAAGTTCCACTGGCCATCCGCTTCATCCTTGTAGAGCCCGTGCTGCGGCTCCCAGAAGCGCGCTTCCAGCAGCTGCCAGGTCTCGTCCATCCACGCGCCGGCCTGCTCGATACCTGCCTTCAGCGCGCAGCTGTAGGCCAGCAGCACGAAGGCCACGCCGTAGCAGTGGTTCATGTCGTCCTCGACCTTGCCATCACGCAGGGTCCAGGCGTAGCCGCCGGTGGCGGGGTTGCGGTGCACCTCGCGCAGGTAGCGCACGCCGTGCTCGACCGCGTCGCGGTACTCGGCATTGCCGAACTCGCGGTAGGCCATCGCGTAGTTGAAGACGAAGCGGGTGCTGCTCACCAGGTGGCGATGGCTGGCATCGTAGATGCTGCCGTCATCACGGAAGTAGTGGAAAAAGCCACCATTGGGATCGATGCAGCGCGGGTGGTAGAACGCCATGGTGTCGGCGATGTGCGCGCGCAGGAACGCGGGCGAACGGAAATCGGGCGCGGTGCTCATGCGGTAATGTCCTGTGCCTGCAGCAGCTGCTGCACTTCATCGAGCGAGGGCATCGCGGCGAACGCGCCCTTGCGGGTAACAGCCAGCGCGCCGACCGCAGCGCCGAAGCGCAGCGTGGCGGTGATCGCCTCGGGGTCCTGGCAGAAGGCGGTAAAACCGGCACCGGCCCCGCCGCGCTCCAGCAGGCCGACCAGCACGCCGCCGACGAAGGCATCACCGGCCGCCGTGGTGTCGACCGTGGCCACGCGGAAGCTGGTGACCGTGCCGTGGTTGTCGCGGGTGTACCAGTGCAGCGTGGCTGCACCATCGGTGACGATCACCCAGCGCGCCCGCGCGGCCAGCAGGCGCCGCAGCACCGCCGCCTCGCCATCGGCGCCCAGCGGCGCGGCCAGGTAGTCCAGCTCCTCGCGCGACAGCTTGACCAGGTCGGCGCGTTCCAGCGCCTGCCACAGGCGCGGCGCCGGGTCCTCGTTCGCCGGCCACAGGGCAGGACGCAGGTTGAGGTCCAGGCTGACCACCGCACCGGCAGCGCGGGCCCGTTCCATGCCGGCGAAGGTCGCCTCGGCGATGGCCGGCTCGGTCAGGCTGTTGGAACAGACGTGGAAGCATTGCGCGCTGTCGAGGCACGCCGCCTGGAAGTCGCTGTCACGGAACAGCAGGTCAGCCGCCGGCGGGCGGTAGAAACTGAAGCTGCGCTCGCCATTGGCATCCAGAGCCACGAAGGCCAGTGCGGTCTTGGCCGCGTCGGTGCGCACGATGTAATCGGTACCCACGCCGTGCTCGACCAGGCTGTCGGCCAGGAAGTCGCCGAACATGTCACGGCCCAGCATGCCGACGAACTGGGTCTTCGCACCCAGCCGCGCAGCCGCCACCGCGACGTTGGCCGGCGCCCCACCGGCGTACTGCAGGAACGCACGCGGGGTGTCGGCCGAGGCCGGCGGCTGTGCTAGTAGATCGATCAAAATTTCGCCGAAGCAAACGATGGCACCCATTCCGGACTCAGCCTCCCTGCGTTGCGGAGGCCGGCGTACGCGCACCGACCAGTCCGTAGAAAATGATGTAGCCGTAGCACAGCAGCGGCAGGATGAAGCTGGCCTGCACGCCGATGTGGTCGGCCAGCACGCCCTGCAGGTACGGCACCACGGCACCGCCGACGATGGCCATGATCAGCAGGCTGGACCCCTTGTTGGTCAGCGGGCCGAGGCGCTCGATGCTCAGCGCGAAGATGGTCGGGAACATGATCGAGTTGAACAGGCCGATGGCCACCACCGAGTACAGCGCGACGTTGCCGGAGCTCAGCATGGTGGTGACCAGCAGCGCCACGTTGACCAGCGCGAAGATCGCCAGCAGACGGCTGGGCGAGAAGCGCGCCAGCAGCGCCGAACCGGCGAAGCGGCCGATCATCGCCATCGTCCAGTAGGCAGACACGTAATGCGTGGCCTGCTGCTCGCTGAAGCCACCGATGTTCGGCATCGACAGGTAGTTGACCAGGAAGCTGCCAATCGACACTTCGGCGCCGACGTAGAAGAAGATGCCCAGCACGCCCAGCAGCAGGTGGCGCTTGCGCAGCGCATCCAGGTAGCTGTGGTGGTGGCCCTGGTCGGCCTGCTCGGTGGCGTCGCTCAGCGCCGGAAGGCGGAACAGGAATACGAACAGCGCCAGCAGCACTAACGCCACCGCCAGGCCCACGTACGGACCCTGCACAGCCTGCGCCTCGGCGGCACGGTAGGCCAGCTGCTCGGCGGCCGGCAGCGCCGCGATGTCGTCAGCGCTCTTGACCGTGTTGGACAGGATCAGCATGCCGCCGAAGATCGGGGCGATGGCCGTGCCCAGCGAGTTCAGCGCCTGCGCCAGGGTCAGGCGGCTGGAGCTGGTCTGCTCCGGGCCCAGCAGCGCGACATAGGGGTTGGCGGCCACCTGCAGCACGGTAATGCCGGTGGCCAGCACGAACAGTGCGCCGAGGAAGGCGCCATAGACGCGCAGTTCGGCCGCCGGCCAGAAGCCCAGCGCGCCGATGCCGGCGATCACCAGGCCGGCGACGATGCCTTTCTTGTAGCCCAGCGCCGCCACCAACCGCCCCGCCGGCAGCGACATCAGGAAATAGGTGCCGAAGAAGGTGAACTGCACCAGCATCGCCTTGGCGTAGTTCAGCTCGAACACCGCCTTCAGGTGCGGGATCAGGATGTCATTGAGGCAGGTCAGGAAGCCCCACATGAAGAAGATCGTGGTGACGACAGCCAACGCCTTGCCGTTGGTGACGGCGGGTGCGTTGCCCGAGGAACCCGATGGACGGGGCGTTGCGGAAATCGGCATGCGGTACGCGCCTCGATGCGCGGAAGGTCGTTGTTGCGTGGAAGGGGTGTATGAAAGGAATCAGTTCGGTCGCGCAGCACTGCTTTCGCGGATGCGCAGCTGCACCGGCGCGACCGTGCGCCGTGGCGGCGCATCCGGTTCGTCCAGCCGTTGCAGCAGCAGCGCGGCCGCTTGCCGGCCACGCTCGCGCGGGTCGGCAGTGAGCGTGGTCAACGGTGGCACCGCCACCGCAGCCTCGGAAATGTCATCGAAACCAGTAACGGCAAAGTCGCCACCGGGACGGATGCCACGCGAGTTCAAGCCCAGCATCAGGCCCAGCGCGACGGTGTCGTTGTAGCAGACCGCCGCACTCGGACGATGGCCATCGGCAAACAGTTCATCGGTGCGCGCTGCTGCTTCCAGGCGGTTCGGCGCCGACTCGATCATCCAACCCGGCGGCAGCGACAGCCCGGCCTCGGCCAGCGCCTGCTGGAAACCGGCGCGGCGCTGGTGGCAGGAACTGGATGCGGCGTGGCCGCCGAAGAAGGCGATCTGGCGATGGCCGCGCTCGATCAGGTGGCGCGTGGCCAGATAGGCGCCGTGCTGGTTGTCCAGGGTCAGGAAGTCCCAGTCAGCCCCGGCCAGTTCGCGGTTGAACAGCAGCACGTTGGCATTGGCGCCCAGCGCCTGCCGCAACTGCGCGGTGTCGCTGCCCTCGGCAGGCGACAGGATCAGGCCGGCCGGGGTGTGCTCCATCAGCGTGGACAGCACGGCCTGCTGGCGCTCTGGCGATTCCCCGGTGCTGCCCAGCAACGTCACGTAACCGCGCCCGCCCAGCGCCTCGTCCACGCCTGACGCGAATTCGGCGAAGAACGGGTTGGACAGGTCGTTGATCACCAGCGCGATGCTCGACGAGGTGCGCCGGCGCAGGTTGGCCGCCGCGCGGTTGTAGACATAGCGCTGGCGGCGCAGCTCGGCCTCGACCTTGGCGCGGGTATCGACATTGACCAGCGGGCTGCCGCGCAGCACCAGCGACACGGTTGCCCGTGACACGCCGATCGCACGCGCGATGTCGGTCACCGTCACCGCCTTACCGGCGCGCTTGCTGGGACTGCTGCCGTTGTCGTTCATCGTCTTCCCGGACTCCGCTGGAAGCTCAAGCCTAATGGATCAGGGCCGTGTCGTGCCGTGCCGTTCGCTGGGTCACCGCGAACGGCACCGTCCGGCTCAGCGCAGCTGGCTGCCCGGTGCCGCGCACCAGGATACCGGCAGATCCTTCACCGCCGTGCCCCAGCCCTGCTCCGGCACCTTCGCATCCAGCGCAAAGCGCACGCGCGGGCCCTGCTGCAGGCGGTTCCAGTCCAGCCACACCGGTGCATGCGCCTGGCCATCGACCTGCACGCCCTGCACATACTGCAGGCGGCGGCCATCGGCGCCCGGCGCGTCGATGCGCAGGGTGCGGCCATTGCCCATGTCCACTTCCACCTTGCTGAAGCGCGGGGTGTGCAGCAGGAACTGGCCGCTGCCCGGCACCGCCGGGTACACGCCGATGGCACTGAACAGGTACCAGGCCGACATCGTGCCGAGGTCATCGTTGCCGGTCACACCGTTGGGGGCATTGGTGAACAGCTGCTGCGCCGCACGCACCACGGCCGCGGTCTTCCACGGCTGGCCGATCAGCGTGTACAGCCACGGCGAGTGCAGGTCCGGCTCGTTGTTCGGGTTGTAGCGGAACTGGTTGTAGTAGCTGTACGGCCCGACCACCCACGCCTTGCGGGCGGCATTGAGCGGATCGGCCTGCAGCGCGTCCATCGCGAAGAACGCATCGAGGCGGCGGCCCGCCTGCTCGCGGCCGTCCATCGCTTCGACCAGGCCCGGCACGTCCTGCTGCGCCAGCCACTGGTACTGCCACGCCGTGCCCTCGTGGAAACCGTGGTGCGAACGCGGGCTGTAATGGCCGTCGGACGGGGTGTACCACTGGCCGTCCTCGGTACGCGGGCGCGGGAACCCGGTGAAGCCGGTCTCGGCGTCGCGCACCTGCGGGTCCCACACCTTGCGCCAGTTGCGGCCGCGCTCGCGCAGCGTCGCCGCATCCTGGGCATGGCCCAGGCCGTCGGCCATCTGCGAGAGCGCGCAGTCGGCCAGCGCGTACTCCAGCGTGGCCGAACCACCGTGGTGCGGATCGACGTCCATGCCCTTGGACGGGAACGCACGGTCATAGGCCACGTAGCCCTTGTCCAGGTAGGTCGGGTTGCCGGAGCGGCCGGCCATGCGCGAGTTCAGCGGCGGCGTGCCGAAGGCATTGCGGCGCAGCGCATCCCACGCCTGCGATTCACGGCCCTTGAGTGCACCGAACCGCCACAGGTCGACCATGAACGGGGTGACCGGATCGCCGGTCATGATGTTGGTTTCGAAGTTGGCATAGCCCCAGCGCGGCAGCCAACCGCCCTGCTCATCGATCGCCAGCAGGGTGCGGCCGATGTCGCGCGCCACGTCCGGGCGGGTCAGTGCCAGCCACTGGTTCTGCGCGCGGTAGGTATCCCACAGCGAGAAGTACTCGTAATAGGTCCAGCCTTCGGCACGGTGGATGCCATCGTCATAGCCGCGGTAGCGGCCATCGGCATCGTTGCCGGTCATCGGCTGCAGCAGCGCGTGGTAGACCGCGCTGTAGAACACGGTGCGGTCATCGGCGGTGCCGCCCTGCACGCGTACACGGCCAAGCTGCTCACGCCAGGCCTGCTGCGACAGCGCGCGCATGCGGTCGAAACCGAGCAGCGACCCACCCTGCATGCCCTCGGCACGCAGGTTGGTGCGCGCGCCTTCGGCATCCACGTGCGAGATCGCGCTGACCGCCGTCACCGACTGGCCCTTGGCCAGGTCGAAGCTGAGCCAGGCACCGTTCGGCTTCTGCTCGCCTTCCATGCTGTGGCGCGCGCCCGGCAGGCCGCCGCCCTCACCCCAGGTGCCATGCGCCTTGAACGGACGGTCGAACTCGATGCGGAACCAGGTGGTGTACTGATGGCCGCCGCAGAAACTCTTGGTGACCAGCTTGCCCTCGACCACGCGGTCGCCGACCACATCGACCACGCTGCCGATCACCGAATGGCGCTCGTTGGCCTGGCCGACATTGACCAGCACGTGGCCATCGCCACTGCGCTGGCTGAAGGTGTAGCGCTCGGCCGCAGCACGGGTACGCGCGGTCGCCTCGGCATCGATGCCGCCGTAGCTGGTCAGCCGCACCTTGTAGTAGCCGGCCTGGCCGACCTCGCCATCGTGGGTGTAGGACGCGGCGTAGGCCTTGTGGTCGAACTGCCTGGCGTTGCCGGTATCGAAATCGCCGCCCGGACCGATCGAGCCCGTGACCGGCAGCACCGACACCTGGCCGCCCTGTTCCCAGCAGCCGGCACCGGAGATGAAGGAGTGGCCGAAGCCACGGATCTTCTCGTCGTCATAGCGCCAACCCGAATAGTGGCTGCCGATCGGGCTGACCTGGATCAGGCCGAACGGTGCCGACGCACCCGGGAACGTGTTGCCGTCGTCCTTGCTGCCGATGAAGGTGTTGACCTCGCGCTCCAGCGCTGCCGGCGCGGCCTGCAGCAGCATCGGCGCCGCCGACAGCGCAAGCAGGCAGGCCAGGCGCGCCAGCGGGCGCGAGGATGATGGGACGGCGGGAGCGGACGGCACTGGACGCATGTCGGGTTCCTGTAGTCGATGACGCAGAGACAGACGGCCCGGGCCTTCCGGCACCGTTCCGCTGAGCTCTGCCTGGACCGGCAGAAGGCTCCCCCTGGAATGACGCCCGACCCACGTGACCGTGGATTTAGATCGATTCAAGTAGAGCATGCAGGTTCAGCCGAATGCATTCTGCGGCGCAGCATGAGGGGGTATTCGGCAGGGCTGCGCCCTGCACCCGCGGTAGTGCCGGCCGCTGGCCGGCAACCTCAGAAGCAACAGCCGAAGCAACAGCAAAAGCCGGCGATCCGTGGAATGGCGGGGTGGGTCCGGTTGCGAGGGACGCCGTAAACCCATCCCTGGGGGCTTGGCCGCGGCATCCATGCCGCGGACACCCCCGCAACCGGACCCACCCCGCCTTCGACAGATTTCCGCGAACTGTGGATGGATCCACGCCATGCGTGGATGAATCTCTGTCAGATATCGAAATCAATCCGGGGTCAGATCCGTTTTCCAACGGGAAACGGATCTGACCCCATGACCCCATGTCGCTCCAGGATCAGTCCAACCGTCACCGGGAAACTGCCAAAGGTGGGGCGGTGTGGGCTGGCAGGACCGTTGGCGCCATGGATGGCGCCATCGAGCCCCTATGGAAGGGTTTACGGCGTGTCCTGCCAGTCCACACCGCACCGCCAAACCCAGACAACCCAGAGCCGCTTTGGCTTTGGCTCTTGCCGGCCAGCGGCCGGCACTACCCGCAGGTGCAGGGCGCAGCCCTGCCGCCCCCCTCCCTGCGCACGAAAACGATTTCACTGATTTCAGCAAACCGTCATCCCTACGCCACGCCAGTACCATATTGCGGAGCAGCATGCGCCCAAGGGCGACCCATGCTAAAAATCGCCCGCCCATCGCTTAGATCGATCCAAGACGACGCTGCGATGGCCGGGAGTTGGGGGAGCAGCAACAGGACGTACACCAGGCCACGCGTGCGGTGCTACTGCCACTGCATGGCGACAGCGACAAATTCACTTCAAATTAGATCGATTCAAGTTGTCCGTGCCACGTCACCGGATCAATCCAGGAGAGAGGGAGAGATGGGAATGAAGCATTCAACACGTACGCACGGCCAGGACGCATTGTCGCTGGCCATCGCGCTGGCCCTGGCTGCCGCCGTCATTCCGGCAGGCGCCGCCGCGCAGCAGGCCACGACCACCAGCTCGCAGGACGCCACGACTCTGGACAGCGTCCAGGTCACCGGCTACCGCTACGCCATTGAAAAGAGCCTCGAGCAGAAGCGCGATGCCAACGCCGTGGTCGAAGTGATCACCGCCGAAGACGTCGGCAAGTTCCCCGACAAGAATGTGGCCGACGCCCTGCAGCGCGTGCCCGGCGTGGTCATCACCCGCAGCGGTGGCGAAGGCAAGAGCGTCAGCGTGCGCGGCCTTGCACCGGACCTGACCCTGACCCAGTTGAACGGCAACTTCGTCGCCTCGTCGGAGACCAACAACGAAGCGACCCGCTCCTTCAACTACACCCTGCTGCCGTCGAACATGCTGTCCAGCGCCGAGCTGTTCAAGTCGCCGGAAGCACGCATCGACGAAGGCGGCATCGGCGGCACGGTCATCCTGCATACCCGCCGTCCGCTCGACATGGAATCCAACTCCGGCTACGTGAACCTGGAGGGCACCACCTCAGACACCAGCCACGACGTCGATCCGCAGGTGTCGGCGCTGTATTCCTGGCACAGCAAGGACGAGCGCTTCGGCGTGCTGGTCGGCGTGACCCAGCAGAAACGCACTACCCGCACCATGGAGGCCAGCACCGAGGACTACCAGTGGTACGGCAACGGCACCACCGCCCGCGATGCCAACGGCAACCTGCTGGAGCAGGATGGCATCCACTACTGGTGGGGCGAGTCCGGTTTCAACAACCAGACCGGCAAGAACTACAGTGAGTTCTTCATGCCGACCTCGGTGAACTTCGCGGTGAAGGAAGAGAAGCGCGAACGCAAGGGCGGGCAGCTGACCTTCCAGTTCAAGCCGGTCGACAACGTCACGATGACGGCCAACTACTTCCGCTTCGAGCTGCAGGGTGACTACACCCAGAACATGCTGAAGGTGCCGGAGTGGAACCTGGCCCGCTACAACCAGGACGGCAACTGGGCCGGCGGCCGTCTGCTCAATGGCCTGGACTTCGATCCGAGCGGCAGCATCGTCACCGGCGCGCAGTACCAGAAGCTGGCCGGTAAGACCTACTACTGCAGCGAGGATGAAGCGGCTGCCGCCGGCCTCAAGCCCGGTGGCTGGGGCCCGGACGACTGCACCATCCCCACCCCGCAGCTCACCGGCGGCTACAGCAAGGAAAAGGCACTGTCGCAGACCGCGGACCTGACCATTGACTGGGACATCAGCCCCCTCTGGAAAGCCTCGTTCACCGGCGGCCGCACCTGGTCCGAAGGTGGTCCGTCGATGAACTTCCGCATGTCGGCCAAGCCGCGCCGCAAGGTGGGCAACCAGTGGCAGTCCGGCAACCAGTACACCGCGTGGGACCTCACCGGCACGCCGTCGGTGCAGTTCTCTCCCGACCTGCAGCAGCAGCTGATGGCCGGCGTCGCCGAAGTCGATACCGGTTCCACCGACTCGTCGTGGATGCAGACCGAAGTCAAGCAGAACTACTTCCAGGCAGACGTCACCAAGCTGTTCGAGGCCGGCTGGCTGGACTCGATCCAGTTCGGTGCCAAGTACCGCGACGGCAAGGTCCACCGCAACACCGGCAACACCTACTGGGTGTGCCCGGGCCTGGACCCGTCCGACTATGACAACAACCGTTACCAGGCCGGTTGCGATCCGACCGCTGGCAACGCGCAGCCGGGCTTCTTCCTGTCCAACCCGATCAGCAACATCACCGGCGCCTTCAACGCCAATGTGTTCCCGGGCATCAACTACCCGGCCTACATCGATTACCTGAACAAGACCTACGGCGGCTCGCACAACCGCACCGAAGAAGACTTCGTCTACGACGTCAACGAGAAGATCTACTCCGGCTACTTCCAGGCCAACTTCCGCACCGAGCGCGTGCGCGGCAACGTCGGCGTGCGCGTGGTGCGCACCAAGCAGTTCGCCCAGTCCAGCGACTCGGTCGAGCGCTTCAACGACTACTTCGTCGACAACGCCAGCGGCGCGCCGATGAGCTGCGATGATCCGGCCGCCGATCCGAACCTGCGCTGCCAGGGTGGCTTCGTCCGCCTGCCCGACGCCCAGGTGCGCGACAAGGTGTACGCCCTGTCGTCGCTGGAGAAGACCTATACCGACGTGCTGCCGAGCTTCAACATTGCCTGGGACATCACCGACAACCTGGTGCTGCGCGGTGCGGCGTCGAAGGTGGTCGCGCGCCCGAGCTACACCAGCATCGCCTATCCCGGTGGCCTGCGTTACATCAGCGAGGAGTACGCCAACGATCGCCGTGTCACCGGCGGCACCGACACGCCCGGCTGGTACGGCTCGGGCAGCAACAAGGCGCTGGAGCCGTTCAAGGCGGTCCAGTTCGACCTGGGCCTGGAGTGGTACTTCCAGCCGGGCGCGGTCGCAGGTGTTTCGCTGTTCCGCAAGAACGTGGACAACTTCACCGTGCCGGTGGTGCGCGACCAGCAGATGAACGTCGGCGGGCAGTCGGTCACCGTGCAGAAGTACGAGACCCAGGCCAACGGCCGCGATGGCGTTTCGCAGGGCGTGGAGCTGTATGGCCAGTACACCTTCGACTTCGGCCTGGGTGTGCAGGCCAACTACACCTACAACGACACCAACCTGGCCTCGATCGTGCTGGACGGCGAGGAAATCGGCTCATCGCCGCTGGTCGGCAGCGCCAAGAACCAGGCCAACGTCACCGTGTTCTACGAGAACGACAAGTTCCTGGCGCGTGCCTCGTACAACCGTCGCGGTGAAGTGGTCGGCGGGCTGAACAATGGCATGACCACCTACACCAAGCCGTACAGCCAGCTTGACCTGAACGTGGCCTACAACCTGACCCCGGACTGGACGGTGACGGCTGCCGTGCTGAACGCCACCAAGTCCGAGCTGCGCAGCTACATCGGCAACGACAGCCAGGCCCGCCTGCTGTCCAACCTGTACGCCGGTCGCCAGTTGTACTTCGGCGTGAACTGGAAGTTCTAAGCCCGCACCGGGTTGCCCGGGCGCGCCCCGGTGCAACCCGTGCCCTGCCCTGGCGGGGACGTTCCTCCACGGCAGCCGCGCTGGTACAGGTGGCTGCCGTTTTTTTTGTCCGCGCCTTGTTCGTCGTTCAGCCCGACGCTTGACCCTGCCATCGTTGGAAGGTGCACACTGGTCCCATCCCAAGAGCAGCGAAGGAGCTACAGATGGAATTCCATGTCGACGGCATGACCTGCGGCGGCTGCGCGCGCAGCGTGACCCGTGCGATCCAGCAGATCGATCCCAACGCCAGCGTGGTGGCCGATCCGCCGACCGGGCTGGTCAAGGTGCAGACCACCGCGTCGCAGGAACAGGTGTTCGCCGCGGTGAACGATGCCGGCTTCCCGCCTCGCACTGCCTGATTCCCTGAACTGCATCCAGAACCAAGCCCGCCCCGTGCATGTCACAGGGCGGGCTTTTCAGTGCACGCGATATCGATTCAATGCTTCTGTGCGCGTCGCCGCACCGCGCCGGTCTTGGCGGCGACGACCGGCACCGGGGCATCATGGTCTTCGCCCAACCGCTCCAGGATCGGGCATTCCGGGCGCTCGTCACCCGCGCAGCAGCTGATCAGCGACTTCAACGTGTCGGCCATCTGCCGCATGTGCTCGATGCGTTGCTCCAGGTCGGCAATGTGCTGTTCGGCCAGGTGCTTGACGTCGGCGCTGTGCCGCGAGGTGTCATTCCACAGGCCCAGCAGATCGGTGATCTCGGCCACCTGGAAGCCGAGGTCGCGCGCGCGGCGGATGAAGCGCAGGCGGTGGATGTCCGCCTGCGAGTACGCCCGGTAGCCCGACTCGGTGCGATCAGCCGCAGGAATCAGGCCGATCTGTTCGTAGTAGCGGATCATTTTCGCCGACACGCTGGAGGCCTTGGCGGCTTCACCGATATTCATGCGGTTCTCCCTCAATGGATCGCGGCGGGGGCGTCCGCCATCGGCGGCTGGAAGCGGCGCAGGCGCAGCGCGTTGCCCAGCACGAACACGCTGGACAGTGCCATCGCACCGGCCGCGAACACCGGCGAGAGCAGCACGCCCCAGACCGGATACAGCACGCCGGCCGCCACCGGAATCAATGCGGTGTTGTAAGCGAAGGCCCAGAACAGGTTCTGGCGGATGTTGCCCAGCGTCACCTTCGATAGTGCAATGGCATTCGGCACGCCCTGCAGGTTGCCCGACATCAGCACGACATCGGCCGACTCGACCGCGATATCGGTGCCGGTGCCGATGGCCAGGCCGACATCGGCCTCGGCCAGCGCCGGCGCATCGTTGATGCCGTCGCCGACGAAGGCGACATGGCCATGTGTGGCCTTCAAGCGGCGCACCGCCTCGACCTTGCCTTCCGGCAGCACCTCGGCCACCACGTCGTCGATGCCGAGCTGGCGCGCGATCGCCTGCGCGGTACCAGCGTTGTCACCGGTGATCATCGCCACCTTGAGGCCAAGCTGATGCAGTGCCGCGATTGCGGCCGGCGTGCTCGGCTTGATCGGATCGGATACCGCGATGATTGCGGCCAGGCGGCCGTCGATGGCGGCATACAGCGGCGACTTGCCCTGGATGCCCAGCTCTGCCGCCAGCGTCGCAAACAAAGTGATGTCCACGCCCAGGTCGCGCATGAAGCGATCGGCACCGACCTCCACGCGTGCACCCTCGACACTGGCCCGCACGCCCATGCCGGTGACCGATTCGAAGTCGACCATGCCCGGCAACGCGATGCCCTGGCCGGTCGCGGCATCAACAATCGCGCGGGCGATGGGATGCTCCGAGCGCGACTCCGTTGCGGCAACTGCCGCCAGCACCGTGTTGTGATCGAAGCCGGCAGCAATCTCCAGATCGGTCAGGCGCGGGCGCCCTTCGGTCAGCGTGCCGGTCTTGTCCACCGCCACCACCTGTGCATCCTTCAACAACTGGAGCGCTTCACCCTTGCGGAACAGCACACCCATCTCGGCGCCACGGCCGGTCCCGACCATGATCGAGGTCGGCGTCGCCAACCCCATCGCGCACGGGCAGGCAATGATCAGCACCGCCACCGCATTGACCAGCGCGAAGCTCAGCGCTGGCGAGGGCCCGAAGATCAGCCAGACTGCGAAGGTCGCCAGCGCGGCCAGCATCACCGCCGGCACGAACCACAGGGTGACCTTGTCGACCACCGCCTGGATCGGCAGCTTCGAGCCCTGCGCCTGTTCGACCATGCGGATGATCTGCGCCAGCATGGTCTGCGCGCCCACCGCCGTGGCACGTACCGTCAGTGCGCCCTTCTGGTTGACCGTACCGCCCACCACGCTGCTGCCCGGCTGCTTCTCGACCGGGATCGGCTCGCCGCTGATCATCGACTCGTCGATGTAGCTGCGGCCCTCGACCACCTCGCCGTCGACCGGCACGCGCTCGCCCGGGCGCACTTCCACCACGTCGCCGCTCAGCACTTCATTGACCGGGACATCCACCGTCCGGCCGTCACGGACCACGTGGGCAACCTTCGCCTGCAGATTGACCAGTCGCTTGATCGCCTCGGAGGTGCGGCCCTTGGCCCGGGCCTCAAGGAAGCGGCCGAGCAGGATCAGCGCAACGATCACCGCCGCTGCTTCGTAGTAGACGTTCACCGTGCCCGCCGGCAACAGCGTCGGCAGGAACGTGGCCACCACCGAGTAGCCAAACGCTGCGGCAGTGCCCACCGCCACCAGCGAATTCATGTCCGGCGCCAGCCGCAGCAGCGCGGGGATGCCCTTCTGGTAGAAGCGGCGGCCCGGGATGGCGAGCACCAGCGCGGTCAGCACGAACTGCAGGTACCAGCTGGCCTGCATGCCGATGGTGGACATCACCCATTCGTGCATGCCGGGGATCAGGTGCGACCCCATCTCCAGCACGAACACCGGCAGCGCCAGCGCGGACGCCACGATCAGGTCGCGCTTCAGTTCGGCGCGCTCGGCATCCTTCTTTTCCGCGGCCTCGTCATCGGACTGCACGCCGGCTTCAATCACGCGTGCGTCATAGCCGGCCTTGTCGATCGCGGCGACCAGCGCTGCAACTTCCGCCATGCCACGCACCGTGGCGCGCTCCGTGGCCAGGTTCACGCTGGCCTGGCTGACGCCGGGCACGGCCAACAGCGCACGTTCGACTCGGCCCACGCAGGACGCACAGGTCATGCCCTCGACCGACAGCTCGGTGGTGGCAGCGGGCACGTCGTAGCCCACCCGCTCCACCGCCTGGATCAACGCGGCCCGATCGACCGGACCGGACGGGCGGATATCCGCGCGCTCGGTGGCCAGATTGACCGAAACACTGCCCACGCCTTCGACCCTGGACAGCGCCGCCTCGACCCGGCCGACACAGCTGGCACAGGTCATGCCCTCGATGGGCAGGCTGATGGTGGCAGGGCTTGCGGGGGCTGCAGTGGCGCGGGGCGTGCTCATGATCGGATTCCCGGGGCTCCTTCTGGATGCGGACAGGCTAAACCTTGCCATCGTGGGAAGGTCAAATCCAGCCTGTCCGCATTTCCTGAATGGGCACCCGGGTGTCCATATCCACGCATGGCGTGGACCTACCGGCGGAGGCAGGTCACCTCAGAAGGTGAACACATACTCCAACGCGAACTCGCGGCCGACCGCGCCCAGCAGGCGGGTCGGAGCGAAGTCGTAATCCAGCTTGTACGGGTCCTTGTGGTTCCAGCTGGCGGCGTTGAAGGCGTTGTTGACGTACACGTTTACCTTCGCGTGTTCGGTCACCTGGTAGCCCACGTTGAAGTTCCAGGTGATGAACGGCCCCACTCGACCGTAGTAGCGCGCCGTCTGCTGCCCGGCGTTGGGGTTCGGGTTCACCGAACCATCCGGCAGCCGTGCCGGCTCCAGGCAGTTCAGCGACGGGCTGTCACTGGGCACGTAGCCATCGGCGAACGGCAGGCAGCCACCAGGGTTGTCCAGGCGGTCGGTACCCCAGTGGTAGCGCACGCCCGGCACCGAACCGATGCGGTCGGCATAGACATTGGCGTTCCAGTTGCCGCGCTGCCAGGCCAGGCTCGCGCGCAGCTTGCTGCGCAGGTCACGATCGCGGCGTTCCGGATTCGGGTCGGCGGCGTAGCGTTGCTCCTTGGTCGAGATCTGGTTGGTGTAGTTCACGCCCAGCTGGAAGCTGCCCCACCGCGCGGTTTCCAGGCGATAGCGCGCGGTCAGGTCGATGCCGCGCACCTCGCGGCTGGCCAGGTTGAACGGGCCGCGCTCGATCGATACCAGGCGACCGTTGCTGTCACGGTTCACGCGGGCCAGGATGCCGGCGCAGTACTCGCCACCGGCCGGGTTGGCCCATGGCGTACCGTCCATGTTCTTGCCGGTCAGGCAGCCGGCCTCGCTGGCCAGCACCTCATCGGCGCCGACGTCGACGATCATGTCTTCCAGCTTGATCGCCCAGTAGTCGGCACTGACCGACAGGTTCGTCAGCACGTCCCAGACGAAGCCGACCGTCCACGAATCACCGGTCTCCGAGCGCAGCAGCGGCGTCCCACGCCGGTTCACGTCGAACGTGTACCAGACGTCGGTGTTGCCCACGCCACAGTTGTTGACCAGGTACGCGCCGCTCTGGATGCAGCGCAGGCGGTCATAGGTCTGCACTTCCGAACTGCTCGGCTGGCCCAGCAGGTAATGCATGTCCGGCGCATGGAAGCTGGTGGCGTACGAGCCACGCACCAGCAGCGATTCGACCGGGCGCCATTCCAGGCCGACGTTCCAGGTGGTTTCCTTCTGGCTGCCGATGTCCAGCGCTTCGCTGCTGTCATCGGCCTTGTAGTTGCCATAGCGGTCGTAGCGCGCGGCCGCAGTGGCGGTCACGCTGTCCAGCAGCGGGATCTTGAACTCGACGCCGGCCGAGTAGCGGGTACGCTCGCCGCCGCCGCGATCGACATTCTGCAGGTCGAAGTCGATGCCAGCGCGCGGGTCCGGACTGAGGTGATAGCCCTGCTGCGCGACTTCAGCCACCGCCGCAAACGAAATCGGGCCGGCCCAGCCCTGGAACAGCTCGCCGGTGATATCCGCCGACGCCTGGTTGACCCATGACGCCGCGCGGTTCTTCGCCACGGTCCCCATCTGCCAGTACTGGTCCGGCGTCAGCGGGTTCCACCAGCGCGATTCGTTCAACGCATAGATCGCCTCGCCATCGGCGGTGGTGCCCAGGCGCGGGCCAAGGAAGTAGTCATACGACTTCTGCTTGTCGACCACGTTCTGCCGTTCTTCCACGCGGTAATAGGAACGCCCCACCGTGGCACTCCAGTCAAAACGGTCGGCCAGGCGCCCGCGCAGGCCCGCGCTCCAGTCCCAGGACAGTTCGCGGTTGGTGTTGCGCAGCGTATCCAGGCCCCCGACTTCGTTCGGGGTGAACTGGCGCACGCCCAGGATCGGCCGGTTGCGGTTGGCATCCCAGTAATAGCCGTTGTCATCGTCGATCAGCGACACGCCGGGCGGATTGGTGCCCCAGATCGCTTCGGAGCGATACACCGCCAGGTTGGTCCAGGCCTGCAGGTCATTGCTGAAATCGAAGGTGGCGTACAGGTTTCCGGACACGTTCTCGGCGCCGCCGGTAAGCAGCCAGTTGGCGTAGTCGGCGCTCATGCCGCACAGGCGGCCGGTGTTGGTGATGCGGTTGGCGGCGTAGTTGTAGACCAATCGATCGGCGGTGTAGTACTCGCCGTCGAATTTTTCGCAGGTGCCGGTGGGCGGCGCCAGGCGCTGGCCCGTGGTCGGATCGATCAGCGCCAGACCGGCGGTGGGACGGAAGCCGACCTTGCGTTGTTCCATGTTCCAGGACGGGTACGGCGCATCGTCGGCATCGTCCATCTGCGGGCGATCACGCCCGAACAGCGGGTCGCGCTTGGTGTACTGCAGCGCGTAGGTCACGCTCCAGTTGTCGCCGGTCTTGCCACCGGCCCAGGACAGATCCCAGGTATCACGTCCGCCTTCGCTGGAAGTGCCGCCGCGCACGCGCACTTCGTCGCCGTCGTAGTTGGTTTTGAGGATGACGTTGACCACGCCGGCGATCGCATCCGAACCGTAGATGGCCGAGGCGCCACCGGTCAGCACTTCAATGCGCTCCACCGCCGCGGCCGGAATGTTGCCGTAGTTGGAGAAGTTGGTTTCGCCACCGTAGGGCAGCGGGTAATCCGCTACACGACGGCCATTGACCAGCAGCAGCGAGCGGTTCGGGCCCATCCCGCGCAGGTTCAGGCCGCTGGCATTGGGCGTATGCGAGCCCCATTGCGATGCGGCTTCAACGGTGCCTGTGGCCTCGGTGAGGGTCTTCAGCGCGTCGTACACGCTGACAAAGCCTTCCTTCTGGATCTGCGCGGCGGTGATCACGTTGACCGGCGCCGGGCCCTCGACGCTGGCGCGCTTGATGCGCGAGCCGGTGACGGTGACCGCGTCCAGATCCTTGGTGGACGAACTGGCAGCTTCCTGCGCGCTGGCCGCCAGCGGCAACAGGGCCAGGATCAGGGCCTGGGACAGCAGGTGGCGACGCTTGTGGACGATCTGAGCCATGGGTGGTTGCTCTTCGAAGATGTGGACGCACGGGCGGACGGTGGCGCGGCACTACGACGGATCCAGGCGCTTGGATCGGTTCACGACCGATATGGCACCTCCCCTGTGGATCGATCCAAACTAAAGCACAGCTGAACCACGCCCGGCATGCGGCAACGCAGCAACAGCCGGCGAGATGCCGCTATCGGCTGCCGGTGTCCAGAACAATCAAAGAGTTGCGACGCATCGCTGACAGAACGGCGCACGAAGTAGTGACATGATCACGACAATCGCGCGCGGAACGGTTTTGTCCGTCGCGTGCCTGCGGCCGGGGTTGCGACAGGGGTCAGATCCCTTCGCAGAAGGGATCTGACCCCGGGCCATGCCCGACGGATTCGATCAGCCGTCCAGCGCCTGCCGCAGCGCGGCCACGGTAGCGGCGGCGGTCTGGCTCCAGTCCGGGTCCAGACCGCGCAGCGCCGGGTTCTGGAACTGCATCGCCGAGCGGCGCAGGCCTTTTGCGGAGGCGTGCAGTTCGGTACAGCCGGTCTGCCGCGCGACGGTTGCGATGTTGCCCGGGGCCAATCCGGCGCCAGCCATCACCGTGATGCGCCCCGCCGCCTGGGTGACCAGGCCCGCCAGCACATCGGCACCGGCCTCGGCGCTGGCCTGCCCGCCCGAGGTCAGCACGCGCTGGCAGCCCAGCCCGATCACCTGCTCCAGCGCCGCCGGCAGATCGCGGGCGGCGTCGAAGGCGCGATGGAAGGTCACCTGCAACGGCCCGGCGGCCTGCACCAGTTCCCGGCACAGCGCCAGGTCGATGCCGCCCTGCACGTCCAGCGCGCCGATCACCACGCCATCGCAACCCAGCGCGCGGCACTGCGCGATGTCACGCAGCATCAGTTCGGTTTCCAGCGCGTCGTAGTGGAAGTCGCCCGGGCGTGGCCGCACCAGCACGAACAGCGGAATCGACAGGCGCTCGCGGGCCATCGCGATGCTGGCGAACGACGGCGTGGTGCCGCCCTCGGCCAGATTGTCGAACAGTTCGATGCGGTCGGCGCCGCCAGCCTGCGCGGCCAGCGCCGAGGCCAGCGAGTTGCTGGCGATCTCCAGGGTCAGCCGCGTACTCACGCCTGGGTGCTCGTGTAGATCGACGGCGAGTCACGCAGGTCATCCTGGCGCTGCGCATCGCACACCGCATAGACGAAGCCACGATGCAGCGCATAGGCGCCGACCTCGCCCTGCTTGTTCATGGCCAGGAAGCACACCTGCAACGTTCTGCTCGCTTCCGGGCGCTTGCGCACCACGCGGTCGATGGCTTCACGGCAGGCCTGCGCCGGTGAACGCCCCTGGCGCATCAGCTCGACCACCAGGAACGAAGCCGCGTTGCGGATCATCTCTTCACCCACCCCCGAAGCAGTGGCCGCGCCGACGTCGTTGTCGACGTACAGGCCGGCGCCGATGATCGGACTGTCGCCAACGCGACCGTGCAGTTTCCACGCCATGCCGCTGGTGGTGCAGGCACCGGCCAGCTGGCCCTTGGCATCCAGTGCCAGCATGCCGATGGTGTCGTGGTTGTCGCTGTTGCCGGGAATGCCACGGCGCTCGGCATTGATCTGCGGCTGGTACTTCTCGGTCTTCAGCCACTCGCGCCAGGCCGCTTCGGCCTGCGGCGTCAGCAGATGCTTGCGCTCGAATCCCTGCTGCACCGCGAACTGCTGCGCGCCCTCGCCGACCAGCAGCACATGCGGGCTGTTCTCCATCACTTTGCGGGCCACCGACACCGGATGCAGGATGTCCACCAGCGCGGCCACTGCACCACAACGGCCATCGCCGTCCATGATGCTCGCATCCAGGCTCAGCACGCCGTCGCGATCCGGATTGCCGCAATGGCCAACGGTAGGGTTGCACAGCTCGCTCTCGGCCCAGCGTGCGCCCGCCTCCACCGCATCCAGTGCGCTGCCACCCTGCGCCAGCACCTTCCATGCGGCCTGGTTGGCCGGTACGCCGAAGTCCCAGGTGGAGACCACCCGGGCCCCACCCTGCGTGCGCGCCTGCACGCCCGGCAATGCCGCCATGCCTGCGGCCAGTGCACCGGCCTGCAGGAACTGCCTGCGATCCACCATTTTCCCCTCCCAGTCTGCAATGCACGGCCGGCCCGATGCCAACCCTGCCGATCAGTCGTGCGTGGGCTGCCGTGCGGCGTGCCAGACCGCTGCGCCGAGCACGCCCAGCTGGCCATGCTCCACGCGCCACACCGGCACCTGGCGCAGCACCTCGGTCAGCACGCCCTTGTTGAGGAAGCGCTCACGGAAGCGGCCATCGGCCAGGAAATCCTGCACATGCGCGGAAATGCCACCGGCCAGGTACACCGAGCGCGCGCCGACGGCGATCGCCGCGTCGCCGGCCAGGCTGCCCAGCCACGCACAGAAGACCTGCAACGTTTCCACCGCCAGTGCATCCTCACCGCCACGCGCGGCGCCGATCAGCGCCTCCGTACTGTTCCACACCGGAGTGACGCCGCGCAGTTCGCACAGGCACGGATACAGGTTCATCAGGCCGCTGCCGGACAGCACGCGTTCGTTGTCCACGTGCGGCCAACGCTGCAGCAGGCGGCCCAGCACCTGCAGTTCCAGCGCGTTGCCGGCGCCCAGCGCGGCATGACCGATCTCGCTGGCCAGCACCGGACGCTCGCCATCAGCGAAACGCAGCGCGGCGCCCAGCCCGGTACCCGCGCCCAGCACCAGCGCCGGGAAGGCCTTCGCCGGATCGGCGTCACCGTTCAGTGGCACCAGGGCTTCCGGCTGCAGGTAGGGGATGGCCAACGCCACCGCTTCGAAATCATTGATCAGCTGCAGGTCGTGCAGCCCGGACTGCGCGCGGGTGGCCGACAGCGAGACCGTCCACGGCAGGTTCGAGTTGATCAGCACATCGCCATCCAGCAGGCCAGCGATGGCGACCACCGCGGTCTGCACCGGGTGGCCGAGGCCGGCGGTGAAATCGGCCAGGATCGCGGCCAGGCTGGAATGCTCGGCACAGGCATAGGTACGGTGGCTGCCCAGCAGCGGCGTCTGGCCGGGTCGGGTTTCCGCCAGCGCGAGCCGGGCAAAGGTGCCGCCGACATCGGCGACGACCAGACGGCGCGGAAGACCGCCGCGGGCGGAGTCGGAGGAAACCGTTGACGCTGCTGCGATGGTCACGCTGGCCTGCTTGGATCGATTGAATCGCCCCGATTCTCAGGCATCGGGACGGCTTTGCCTAGCGCGCCGGTGGTTCAGGTGAACCTACATGCCTTCCTGTTCGGCCACCTGCACCCCATCCACCAGCACGCGCAGGCGCTGTGGGCGGAAGCCGGCGAAAAACAGCGGCCGGGTGCGCTCGACCAGCACTTCGTGGCCGGCGATGTGGCGCAGCCACGACTGTACCAGCGAGAACGAGAAGTGGGTGCCCGGATGCAGCGGGTGCTGCACCCAGACCTTCTCGGTGGCGCTCTGCAGCAGCATCGCGCCGGTGAACCAGTGGCGGCTGAGGGTCACCGGTGTGGTGCCGGCCATGAAGCGGATATCCATGCGGGGTCCTTTCGCTGGAGCGCTGGTGCGCGGGGGTCAGGGCTGGGCAGTCTGCAGGCTGTAGCTGGTGGTGGCGGTGAACACTGCGCCATCAGGCTGGGTGGAGCGTACCTCGACCTTATGGCTGCCCACTGCAAGATCGGTCGGCAGCGCGCCACGCCACAGGTGCGGCGACGCAGTGGCCTCCGGCGAACGGTCGTAGCCGCGCAGGCTGCTGGCCAGATCATCGGCCACGTTCTCCACCATCAGGCGCGGGTCGGGCTGGCTGACCTGCTTCATCGGCTGCCAGGCGCCGCCATCGACACGGTACTCGACCACGCTCCGATCCTCGCCCATGTAGACGTTGGCGTAGACACCCCACGCCGGGTAGGCCCCCTGGCGCAGCACCTTCGGCGCGTGCAGGCCGATCTGCTCGCTGGCCGGCCTGCCGGCCACGCGGTACTGCAGGCGATAGCTGCCGTTGCCGGCCACGTCGAGCAATGCATAGCCCTTCGGCGTGCCGTCGCTCATGGTGCTGTCCGGCACGCCAGCGGCATTCTTCACGCCCGACCAGAACGCACCGCAGTTGGCACCGACGTTGTATTCGTGCAGTGGCTTGTCGCCGTTCCAGCCCTCGGCCTTGCCGTGGTAGACGTGCTGCTGGGTGTGGCTGTGGCCGCTGAGCACCAGTACGTTGCGGAAGTCCTTCAGCAGGTCGAACAGGCGCTGGCGGTCAGCATGGCGGAAGGTCTCGCGCCCCGGCGCCGCGTCGAACAGCGGGATGTGCATGCCCAGCACCAGCAGGCGGTCCTTGTGCAGGCCCTTCAGGTAGCTGGCGAGGAAGGCGAACTGGTCTTCGCGCAGGCCGCCGATGTACTTCGGCCTGGCCTTGGGGTCGTACACCACGTCGTCCAGGAACACGAAACTGGCGCCGCCCTCTTCCACCGCGTAGGTGTCCGGGCCGTAGATGTTGCGCCAGCTGTCCAGTGAGTGTTCGTCGCTGGCCGCATCGAAGTCGAGGTCATGGTTGCCCGGCACGTGGAACCACGGCACGCCGAGTTCGGTGGTGACCTTGTTGATCGCCGGGTACAGGGTCAGGTCGTCGTTGACGATGTCGCCCAGGGTGGTGCCCATGCGTGCCCTGGTCTGGCCGACCAGTGGCGCCACGATCGACTGCTGGTAGTAGCCGATGTCCTTCAGGCTGGCGGTCTGCGAATCGGTGAATACCAGCATCTGGAAACCACGACGGCTGTCATGCCGATCCGACTGCAGGGCGAAGTCCCAGTTGCGGGTGACGTCGCTGGTCGCGGCGATGCCGCCGTACTTCAGCGCCGGCGAGCCGTTCGGGCGGTAATGGCGCCAGAACGAAGGCAGGCCGTCCGCCGCCTTCGGGAAGGCGTAGGCATCGGGCTTGATCACGAATACGGTCTGGCCGTCGCGCACCGGCAGGCTGTAGCTGCCGTCAGCGGCAGTCTTGACGATGGTCTCGCCGTTGGAAACCTGCACCCCGGCCAGGCCCGGATCGGTCGCACCGCGGCCGGGCTTGCCGTCACGCTCCAGATAGACCTTGCCGCTGACCACGGTGTCCGCGGCCCAGGCCGGCGAGGTCAGCAACAGGCAGCACAGCCAGGCGGCAGGCAGTTTCATGGGCGGTCCGGGAAAGAAGAAGACCACCTATTGTAGAGCCGAGCCATGCTCGGCTGCATTGCAGAGGTGGGTGCGGACCGTTGGTCCGTACGCCTTCCTCAACGATGGCGTTTTTCCAGCACCGCGCGCGCATCATCCAGCGACAGCCCGCGCGCGCGCAGCAGCACCAGCAGGTGGTACAGCAGGTCCGACGCCTCGCCCAGCAATGCCTCATCATCCTGCGCCACGGCGGCCAATGCGGTCTCCACGCCCTCCTCACCCACCTTCTGCGCGATGCGGCGGATGCCGCCTTCAAACAGGCTGGTGGTGTAGCTGCCGGGAGGGCGCTGCGCGTCACGCATGGCCACCAGCTGGCCCAGCCCACCCAGGAAATCCTTCGGCGCCTGGTCGAAACAGCTCTCGGCACCGGTGTGGCAGGTCGGCCCGGCCGGGCGCGCCATCACCAGCAGCGTATCGGCGTCGCAGTCGACACGGATCGACTGCACCACCAGCACGTTGCCGGACTGCTCGCCCTTGGTCCACAACCGCTGCTTGCTGCGGCTGAAAAAGGTCATGTGGCCGATGGCCAGCGTAGCCGCCAGCGATTCGGCGCTGACATAGCCCAGCATCAGCACCTGCAGGGTATCGGCATCCTGCACCACGGCCGGCAGCAGGCCGTCGCCCTTGCCCCAGTCCAGCGCCTGCAGCGCATCCAGCGATGGCCTCACTTCAATAGACATCCCGCACCTCGATCTGCTGTCCGCGCAGGTAGCGCTTCAATTCTGGAATGGCGATGGCGCCGCTGTGGAACACACTGGCCGCCAACGCACCGTCGACGTCGGCCTGGTCGAAGGCGTCGGCGAAGTGCTCCATCGCTCCGGCACCACCGGAGGCAATCAGCGGCACCTGGCACAGCGCCCGCGCCTGCTGCAGCTGCACGACATCGTAGCCACGGCGCACACCGTCGCTGTCCATGCAGTTCAGCACGATCTCACCGGCTCCACGCCGTTGCGCTTCGACGATCCAGTCGAGCGTGCGCAGCGGCACCGCCTGGGTCTTGTCCGGATCGCCGCTGAAACGACGCACCCGCCATTGCCCGTCGGCCTCGCGCACCGAATCGACCCCCACCACAACGCACTGCACGCCGAACTCGTCCGCCAGCTCGGTGATCAGCTCCGGCCGGCCCAGCGCCGGCGAATTGATCGACACCTTGTCAGCACCGGCGAACAGCACGCGGCGCGCGGTTTCCACGCTGTCGATGCCACCGGCCACACAGAACGGAATGTCGATCAGGCGCGCGATGCGCTCGATCCAGGCGACGTCAACCGACCGTGCCTCGGGACTGGCGCCGATGTCATAGAACACCAGCTCGTCCGCGCCCTGGTCGCGATAGCGCTGTGCCAACTCGGCGATGTCGCCCATGTCGACGTGATCGCGGAAGCGCACGCCCTTGACCACGCGGCCATCGCGCACGTCCAGGCACGGAATGATGCGGCGGCTCAACATGCCAACGCCTCGCTCAGGTCCATGCGCTGCTCCAGCAGTGCCTTGCCGAGGATGGCACCTCCGCAGCCGGCGGCACGCGCCTCGGCCACATCGGCCACGTCACGGATGCCACCGGACGCCTGCACCGCCACACCCGGCAACAGCGCCGACAGGTGCTGGTAGAGGCTGATGTTGGGCCCGGCCAGCATGCCGTCGCGGGCGATGTCGGTGCACAGCAGATGGCGCATGCCGGCGCGCGCGTAGCGCCGGGCCAGGTCATCCAGGGTCACCCCGGCGTTCTCGGTCCATCCGTGCACCGGCAGCTGCCACTGCCCCTGTGCGTCCTGGCGCGCGTCCAGCGCAATCGTGATGCGATCGGCGCCGAATTCCTCCAGCCAGCCGACCACTTCATCGGGACGACGCACCGCCAGCGAACCCACCACCACGCGGCCGGCGCCAGCGTCGAGGATGCGCGCCACATCGTCGCGGCCGCGCACGCCACCGCCGGTCTGCACCTGCAGCGGGGTCTGCGCACGAATGGATGCCAACAGCGGCGCCAGCGTGTAGCCACCGGCCCGTGCGGCATCCAGGTCGACCAGATGCATCCACTGCGCGCCCTGCGCGGCGAAGGCCTGCGCGCGCGGCAGAGGGTCATCCCCATAGGAGGTTTCCTGCGCGTAGTCGCCCTGGCGCAGCCGCACCACGCGGCCGTCGCGGATATCCAGCGCGGGGTAGACGATGAAACTCATGCAGCAGTGCCCTCGAGGAAGTTGCGCAGCATCAGCGAGCCGGTCTCGCCGGAGCGCTCGGGATGGAACTGTGCGCCGCAGTAGCGCCCCTGCTCCACCACGGCGGTGAACAGGCCACCGTGGTCGCAGGCAGCGACGGTGTGGGTATTGAGCGGCGCCGCATAGCTGTGCACGAAGTAGGCGCTGGCGCGTTCCGGCACGCCCTGCAGCAACAGCGATTCGCGCAGCGGCAGCAGGCGGTTCCAGCCCATGTGCGGCACGCGGATGCCACAGGCCGGCACCAGCTTGCGTACCACGCCCGGAATCAGTCCCAGTGTCTCTACGCCCGCTTCCTCGGAGCGTTCGAACAGCAGCTGCATGCCAAGGCAGATGCCCATCAACGGCACCTCCAGTCGCTGCAGCGGTTCCACCAGGCCCTGAGCGTGCAGGCGCTGCATGCCGGGACCGGCGGCGCCGACGCCGGGCAGGATCACCCGCCGCGCACCAACCAGGCCGTCCGCATCGCGCACCAGCCGCACCGTCGCGCCCAGGCGCTCCAGTGCGTAGCGCACCGAGCCCAGGTTGGCGCCACCGGCATCGATCAGCGCAACATCGCTCACAACGCCCCCTTGGTACTCGGCAGTGCCGTGCCCTGCCGGGCCAGCGCCGGACGCAGCGCGCGCGCCAGCGCCTTGAAGCAGGCCTCCACCTTGTGGTGATCGTTGTCGCCGCGCACCTGCAGGTTGAGGTTCAAACCGCTGGCATCGCACAGCGAACGGAAGAAGTGCGGCACCAGCTCGGTCGGCATATCGCCCACGCGCTCGCGCTTGAACTCGCCCTCGAACACGAAATAGGGACGGCCGCTGAAGTCCAGCGCAGCGCTGGCCAGGGTCTCGTCCATGGGCAGGGTGAAGCCGTAACGGCCAATGCCGCGCTTGTCGCCCAACGCCTCGCGCAGGGCCTGGCCCAGGGCCAGCCCGGTGTCCTCGATGGTGTGGTGCTCGTCGATGTGCAGGTCACCCTCGGCCTGGATGTCCAGCGCGAAGCCGCCGTGCTTGCCGATCTGCTCCAGCATGTGGTCGAAGAACGGCAGGCCGGTGGCAATGCGTGCATCGCCCGCGCGGTCCAGGTCCAGCTCAACGCGGATCTTCGTTTCTTTGGTGTTGCGCTGGACAACGGCGGTGCGCGGCGCGTCGGCCAGCGCATGGGCGATTCCCGGCCAGTCCCACTCCCCACCAAACTGCGCGGTGCGCAGCTGGAAACCACGGATGTTGAGGTTGGCGGCAAACTGCAGGTCGGTGATCCGGTCACCGACCATGCCCGAGCGTGCCCAGTCGATGCTGCGGTCCTGCAGGTAGGCGGTCATCAGGCCGATGCCCGGCTTGCGGGTCGGCGCATTGTCCTGCGGCCAGCTGGAATCGATCAGCACGTCACGGAAGGTGATGCCCTGGCTCTCGAAGATCTGCAGCATCAGGTCGTTGGGGCCATCGAAGCTGGCGCGCGGGTAGCTGTCGCTGCCGAGGCCGTCCTGGTTGGTGACGATCACGAACTGGTAGCCGGCATCACGCAGCTTCAGCAGCGCCGGGATCACCTGCGGCACGAAGCGCAGCTTTTCGTAGGCGTCGATCTGGAAGTCGGACGGCTCCTCGATGAGGGTACCGTCGCGGTCAATGAAGAGGATCGGGGTCATGCTGCGGCCCTCCGCGCCGACAGGGCCGCAAGCACGCGGTCATTCTCTTCGGGGCTGCCGATGCTGATGCGCAGCGCATCACCCAGCTGCGGCGCAGCACGCTGGTCGCGCACCACCACGCCCGCAGCCAGCAGCGTATCGAACGCGGACTGGGGATCGGCGAAGCGGACCAGCAGGTAGTTGCCGGCCGAGGCATACACCCGGCACACGCCGGGCAGGCCGACCAGGGCTGCACGCAGGCGCTCGCGCTCGGCGATCACCGTGGTCACGCGCTCGGCGGTGCGCGCCAGCGCGGCCGGCTGCAGTGCCTGCACGGCCAGTTCCGCGCACGGCGTCGGCACCGGGTACGGCGCCTGGCAGCGACGCAGCAGGGCAATCAGCTCCGGGGCAGCGATCAGCGTGCCAACGCGGGCGGCCGCGAGCGCGTGCGCCTTCGACAGCGTGCGCAGCACCGCCAGATTGGCGTGCGCGGCCAGCAACGTGGTCGCCGACGGCCGTTGTGCATACTCGACATAGGCCTCGTCCACCACGACCAGCGCCTGCCCGCGCAGCGCAACCGCCACGCGCTCGACCTCATCCAGGGCGATGTCACTGCCGGCCGGGTTCGACGGCGCACACAGGAACACCAGCTTGGCACCCTGCGCCTTGGCCGCGTCGATCACCGCATCCAGATCGGTGCGCAGTCCATCCTCGCTGTCCACCAGCGGCACTTCAATCAAGGCGGCACCCTGCAGGCGAGCGCAGACGGCGTACATGCCAAACACCGGCGGCGTGACCAGCACGCCATCGCGACCCGGCACGCACAGCGCGCGCACCAGCAGATCAATGGCTTCGTCGCTGCCGCGACCGATCAGCAGCTGCTGTGGCGTCACGCCGTACAGCGCCGCCAGTCCCTCGCGCAGCGCGAGCGGCTGCGGCTCCGGATAGCGCCGGCTGCTGCCTGCGGGATCGGCCGCATTGGCCCAGGCCGACTCATTGGCATTCAACCAGACCTCGCCCTGCACCGCCGCGCTGCGTGCCGAGCTGTAGCCGGCGAAGGCCTGCAGGTCCGGGCGCACCAGTGCCAGCACCTCATCGATCGCCGCGCTCATGCCGCCACCTCCATGCGCAACGCAACGGCACGCTCGTGCGCATCCAGGCCTTCGGCACGGGCGATGATGCGCGCGCAGCCGCCGATCGCGGCCAGGCCGGCGGCGCTGGCGCTCTGCACGCTGATCAGGTTCTGGAAGCTGGCAACGCTCACGCCGCTGTAGGCACGCGCGGCACCGGCGGTGGGCAATACGTGGTTGGTGCCGCTGCAGTAGTCACCCAGTGCTTCGGGGGTGTAATCGCCCAGGAACACCGAGCCGGCCGCCTGCACCTTGTCCAGCCATGCGCGCGGATCACGCAGGGCCAGGATCAGGTGCTCTGGTGCATAGCGGTTGCTGATCGCGAACGCCTCGTCCAGCGCATCGACCTGCACCAGCCGCGATGCCGACAGTGCCTGGCGCGCGATCTGCTGGCGCGGCAGCAGGGCCACCTGGCGCTCAACCTCGGCTTCGACCGCCGCCAGCATCACGGCGTCGTCGGTCAGCAGCAGCACCTGAGAATCCGGACCGTGCTCGGCCTGCGACAGCAGGTCGGCGGCGACGAACGCCGGATTGGCGCCAGCATCGGCAATCACCAGCACCTCCGAAGGACCGGCAGGCATGTCGATGGCGGCGGCGCCGTCCTGTGCGACCTGCTGCTTGGCTTCGGTAACAAAGCTATTGCCCGGCCCGAACAGCTTGTCGCAGGCCGGAATGCTGGCCGTGCCATAGGCCATCGCCGCGATCGCCTGCGCGCCGCCCAGCTTGAACACGCGCTGCACGCCGGTCAGGCGGGCGGCTACCAGCACTGCCGGATCGGCACTGCCGTCGGCGCGCGGCGGGGTGCACAGCACCACCTGCGGGCAACCGGCCAGCTGCGCCGGAACGCCCAGCATCAACGCGGTGGACGGCAACGGCGCGCTGCCAGCCGGTACGTACAGGCCCACCCGGCCGATCGGGCGCAGCATGCGTTCGCAGACCACGCCCGGCGCGGTTTCAACTGCATAGCCTTTGCCCATGCCAGCGGCGTGGAAGCGCGCAATGCGTTCGGCGGCGTCCACCATCGCCTGTCGCAGTTCGGCGGGCACGGCGGCTTCGGCAGCGGCGAATTCGGCTTCGGAAACTTCAAACGAGGCCAGCTCGACGCCATCGAAACGCGCCGTAATCGCACGCAGCGCATCGTCGCCCTGTGCACGCACCTGCGCGATCAGGGCCGCTACGGCATCGCGGGTCTGCTGCGCCACGGCCTGCACCGGGCGGGTCAATGCCGCGCTGCGCGCGGCCTCATCAAGTCGGGACCAGATCAGACGGTTCATGCCAGTGATCGCTCCACGCTCAGTACCATCAGGCCCTGCGCGCCCGCGCGCTCGAGTTCTTCCATGCGCTGCCAGCTCAGCGGGCCGGGGCACATGGTCTGCAGGCGCAGCGCGCCACCATCGGCCGGCAGCCGCACCAGCGGCTCGGCATCGGCCAGCAGCTGCGCCAGCGCGTCGACGCGATCTTCGCTGGCACGGAACATCAGCAGCTTGCGGTCCTGGCGCTGCACCACGCCGTCGAGGCGGCGCAGCAGCATCGCGCGCAGCGATGCACGTGCGTCATCCGGCACGCGCATCGCACCAGCCAGCACCGCCTCGCTGTCGAGCAGGTTGTGTACCGGGGTCAACTGGTTGGCACGCAGCGTGGCGCCGCTGGAGACCAGATCGCAGATCAGGTCGGCGGTACCCAGGCGCGGGGCGATTTCCACCGACCCGGACAGCTCGACCACCTGCGCGTCCACGTCCTGCTCCGCCAGCCACTGCTTGAGGATGGCCGGGTAGCTGGTGGCGATGCGGGTGCCGGCCAGCTGCGCCGGACCCTGCCACTGCCATTCCTCGGGCACCGCCAGCATCAGCCGGCACTGGCCGAAGCCCAGCCCGCGCAGCGCCTGGTAGGCGTCCGGCAGGCCGATCTGGCGACGCGCTGCGGCCTGCTCGTCCAGTTCATTGCGACCGACGATGCCGAGGTCGCAGACGCCATCGGCGATCAGGCCGGGGATGTCGTCGTCGCGCACCAGCAACAGGTCCACCGGCAGCGATTCGCCGTAGCAGAACAGCTTGTCGCGGCTTTCGCGCCAGCTCAGACCACAGGCGCTGAGCAGGTTGCGGGCGGGCTCGGCCAGCCGGCCACTCTTCTGGATGGCGATACGCAGCCGGTCTCGTGCCGGCGCTGCCTGGGTTGCACTCATGGGGGAGGTCTCGAAGTTCGGAACGGGGCGCGGATCAGCGCGAAGCAAGGCGGTCGATGGCGGCGGCATAGCCTCGATGGCCATGCTCGAGCGTGCGTGCCACCCGTCCGGTGGTGGTCACGCTGACGCCCGTGCGCTCGTGGATCTCGCGGTACGGGACGCCCTGCTGCAGCAGCGGCACCACCTTCCAGCGGTCGGCCATGGCCTCCAGCTCCGCCGGGGTGCACAGGTCGCGCAGGAATGCCTCGACCTGCTCCGGCTCGCGCAGCGCGGCAAAGGCCCGGGCCAGGGCTTCCAGGTCGGCCTTCGGGTCTTTGGCGGCAATCTCGGGGCGGGCTTTCACGGGGTCGGGTCCATGCATCAATGTAATAGCGCGTTAGTACATTAGCGCATTCTTGCGCGGTGCGTCAAATCGGAGCCTCATGGGGTCAGATCCGTTTTCCAAAGGAAAACGGATCTGACCCCTGGACCGGATGCCGGAAATGCAGAACGCCCACCAAAGGGCGGGCGTTCTGCTTTCAAATCAACAACCTGGCTCGACTCAGGGCAGGCAACGCACCTCCGCCTGCAGCGTCCCGCGCCGCAGGCACTCCCCGAACAGGCTGCCCTGCCGGCTCGGCAGGGACTGGATGTTCTGCAACGCCCCTGCACCCGCCGGACACGTCCGCGAGGCCAGGGCCCGCAGGTCGCCCTCAAGCTGCGCGCGGTCGATCACGTGACAGCGATCAACCTGCAGCCGGTACTGCGCCGGGCCCAGCCGATCACTGCGCAGCACCGGGTCACTCTGGCAGCCCGCCAGCAGGAGCACGCACAGCGCCCCTGCGGCGGCCCGCATCACGCCATTGCCCTGGACTGCTCCAGCTCCACCAGCAGGGCGCTGGCCAGCTCGTCGCGCGACACTTCGAACTGCTGTTCACGCAGCAGGTCCTTCACCGCCACCACGCCGCGCGCGAGCTCGTCTTCACCGGCCAGCACCACGAAGCGGATGCCGGCCTTGGCCGCGTACTGGAACTGCTTGCCGATCTTCTTCGGCTCCATCTGCACTTCGGTATTGATGCCACCGGCGCGCAGGCGGCGCGCGATGTCCAGCGACTGCGGCATGCCCTGCTCATCCATCAGCGCAACCAGCGCCTGCACGCTGCTGGCTTCGATGCCGTCGATCAGGCCCGCCTCGCGCAGCTGCCAGAACAGGCGCGACAGGCCGATGGAGATACCCACGCCCGGCAGCTTCGACTTGCTGTAGTGGCTGGCCAGGTCTTCGTAACGGCCGCCAGAACAGATCGAGCCGATCTGCGGGTGGTCGGTCAGCGTGGTCTCGTAGACGGTGCCGGTGTAATAGTCCAGGCCGCGCGCAATGGAGAAGTTCAGGCAGTACGCGGTTTCCGGCACGCCCAGCGCCTGCACCAGCTGCAGCACTTCGCGCAGTTCGGCGACGCCGGTACGCAGGATCTCCGAAGAACCGGCGTCGGCTTCCAGCGTGGCCAGCTGCGCCAGCGCATCGGCATGGCCCTGCGAACGCACAGCGACGAAGGCCAGGATCTTCTCGACCTGTTCTGCCGGGATGTTGAAGCCCTCGCCCACCAGCGTCTCGCGAACGTAATCGGCGCCACGCTTGTCCAGCTTGTCCACTTCGCGCAGCACCGCCAGCTGGCGCTCGCCTTCAGCCACGCCCAGGCTCTCGAAGAAGCCGCGCATCAGCTTGCGGTTGTTCAGCTGGATGCTGAAGTCACCGATGCGCAGTTCCGAGAACACCGCATGGATGACCGCCAGCACTTCAGCGTCGTACCGCACGCTCAGGCTGTCCTTGCCGATCACGTCGATGTCGCACTGGTAGAACTCGCGGAAACGACCGCGCTGGGCACGCTCGCCGCGGTACACGCGCTGCATCTGGTAACGGCGGAACGGGAAGGTCAGTTCGTGTTCGTGCTCGGCCACGTAGCGTGCCAGCGGCACGGTCAGGTCGAAGCGCAGCGCCATTTCCGGCAGCGAACGGTCGCCCGACTCGGCCGCGTTGGCCAGCGCGCCGGTGGACTGCACGAAATACACCTGGCGCTCGGTCTCACCACCGGACTTGGTCAGCAGCACGTCGGACAGCTCGAACACCGGCGTCTCCACCGGCAGGAACCCGAAGCGCTCGTAGTTGCGGCGGATGACGTCCAGCATGCGCTGGAACGCAATCTGCTCGCGCGGCAGCAGCTCAAGGGTGCCGGGCGGGGTACGGGGCTTGATCACGGGCGGAACTCCTGCTGGAACGGGACGTGGGAGGGGGCGACATTCTAGCGCCCCCGCCTCGGGCAGGGTCGAACGGCCGCTTGAAGTATCATAAGGCCCTCCCCGCCCGCGATACGCCCCCCGCAACATGTCACGGCCTTCCGGCGCTCCGCCCGCCACCAACGATCCCGCCTCGCCGTCCTGCACCACGCTGGACTGCCTGCACTGCTCGGTTCGGCACCTTGCGGTGTGCTCGGCGCTGTCGCCAGACGAAGTGCAGGCGCTGGAACAGGTCACCGTCTCGCAGCAGGTCAGCATGGGCAGCACGCTGGCACGCACCGGCGAAGAGCGCGACCATGTCTATACATTGACCGCAGGCGCACTGCGCCTGGTGCGCACCCTGGCCGACGGCCGGCGCCAGATCAACGGTTTCGTGCTGCCCGGCGACTATCTGGGCCTGAGCGGCAGCGACCACCATCGCTACGACATCGAGGCCATCGCCGACAGCCGCGTGTGCCGTGTCGCGCTGCCACAGATGAAGGCCCTGCGCAGCCGCTTCCCGCACCTGGAGCGCAAGCTGCTGCAGCGCGCCTGCCAGGAACTGGATGCCGCACAGGATGCTGCGCTGGCGCTGGCACGCCTGCAGCCGGCCGAGAAGCTGGCCGATTTCCTGCTGCGCCTGGCCGCGCGCGAGGCCAAGCTGGGGGGCGACGGCCTGCGCGTGTCGCTGCCGATGGGCCGCGGCGATATCGCCGACCATCTGGGCCTGACCATGGAAACGGTCAGCCGCACCTTCACCAAGCTGCGCCAGCAGGGGCTCATCGCCCTGCCCCACCTGAACGTGGTGGAGATCCTCGACGAGGATGGGCTGCGCACGCTGGCCGGTGAAGGGTTGATCTGACCGCATCGCGGTTGGTTGGGTTGCCGGCCAGCGGCCGGCACTACCGGACGGATGCAACACGGGTAGTGCCCGCCGCTGGCCGGCAACCGCCTCCATCTGCGATCAACGCAGCAACACCTCGCGCAACGCCGCGTAATCTGCCGCCAATGGTTCGGCGTGCGCCGGTCGCTGCAGCAACGCATCCAGCGCAGGCGGCACCGCCACCGTTTCGCCGATCAGCGGCTCGACCACAGCCTCGAACTTGGCTGGATGCGCCGTAGCCACCACCGCCCAGTCGCCCTTGGCACCGCGCGCGCGCAGATCCTGCAGCACCTTCACCGCCGTCGCCGTGTGCGGGCAGAACAGCTCGCCGCGGCTGGCGTGCGCTGCGGCAATCGTCGCGCGGATGGTCACGTCATCCACCGCGAACGCGCGGAAAGCTGCACGCAGCTCTGCGTCGTCGCCGTGGTAGAGCCAGCGCAGTCGCTCGAAGTTGCTCGGCGCACCCACGTCCATTGCATTGGCCACCGTCGCCACACTGGCCTGCGGCTGGTAGTCGCCACCATTGAAGTACGCCGGCAGCACGGCATTGGCATTGGTGGCCAGCACGACCTGGCCGATCGGCACGCCCAGCGCGCGCGCCAGCACGGCTGCCATCGCGTTGCCCAGATTGCCGGTCGGCACCACCAGGTTGAGCCGGCGACGATGCGCGGCGTAGTGGGTCAACGCTGCATGCGCGTAGTAGCTCATCTGCGGCAGCAGTCGGCCCAGGCTGATGCTGTTGGCCGAGCTCAACGGCACCTGCGCCTGCAGTTCGCGGTCGGCCAGCGCCTGCTTGACCATCGCCTGGCAATCGTCGAATGCGCCCGTCACGCGCAGGGCCTGGATGTTGTCGCCGAAACAACCGAGCTGATGCGCCTGGCGCGGAGACACGCGACCCTCCGGATACAGCACCACCACGCGCACGCCCGGCTGGCGATGGAAGGCCGCCGCAACGGCGGCACCCGTATCGCCGGACGTGGCGACGACGATCGTCAGATCGCGATCCTTGCCGCCCTGCAGGCGCGACAGCGTACCGGCCAGGAAGCGCGCGCCGATATCCTTGAATGCCGCCGTCGGCCCATGGAACAGCTCCAGCACATGGTCACCCTCGCCGAGCGCACGCAGCGGCACCGGGAAGTCGAACGCTTCGCGGCAGATCCCCGGAAGCGCAGTCTCGAGTGCATCGCCCGCAAACAACGGTGCCAGCAGATCGGCGGCGGTATCGGCCAGGGTCGCCCCGGCCTGCAGCTCGCGCGCGGCCGGCAGATGCGCGGGAACATACAGCCCGCCATCGGGCGCCAATCCGGCGGCGATCGCCGCGCTGAGGCCAACGGCGGGCGACTGGCCGCGGGTCGAAACAAATTGCATGGGATCGGTTTCCAGAGAAGGGGAAGGATTCAGCACAGCCGGGCTCCCGGCGCATCCAGCGGCGATACCCAGGCGTCACTGTCGAAGCCGGCCGCAGCGAACGCTGCCTGGACCGGCGCCACGGCGGCACGGGCCTGGTCGGCATCCTCGAACCAGGCGAACACACTGGGTCCGGCACCGGAGATGCCCGCGCCCATTGCATGGGCCGACAGCGCTGCATCACGGGCGGCCTCGAAGCCGGCAATCAATCCGGCCCGTCGCGGTTCGACCAGCACGTCGCGCAGTCCCGCGCGTACCAGCGTCGCATCACTGCGATGGCAACCACTGAGCACCAGCGCGAGGTTCGCGCTCTGGGCCACGAACTCGCCCAGCGCATAGCTGCCCTGCAGGGCCTGGCGGGCACGGCGCGTTTCCAGCACCGCGTGCGGATGCACCAGCAGGCTGTGCCAGCTGGCAGGCACCGGGACCGGCAACAGGCGATCGGCCGTACACAGCGCCAGGCCACCCAGCAGCAGCGGGCCGACGTTGTCACCGTGACGGCCACCACTGGCCACCGCCTCACCGTCCAGCGCGTAGGGGTACAGCGCCTCGCGCGGCAACGGGGCCTGCAGCAGCGCATTGGCGGCGACCAGCGCCGCGACACTCGACGCTGCCGAACCGCCCATGCCGGAACCGAACGGGATGCCCTTGTCGATCTCGACCGCGAAACCGAAATCCAGGCCCAGGCCTTCGCGCAGCGACATCAGCGCAGCCCCGGCGGTGTTGCCGGCGGCGTCCAGTGGCAGCGCGACAGCACTGCCACGGATCGCATCGATCCGCACCGCCGGCTCGTCGATGCGGCGCACGCTCACGGTATCGCCGATACCGGCAATGGCATGGCCGAGAATGTCGAAGCCCACTGCCACGTTGGCCACCGAGGCAGGCGCGAACGCACGTGCGATCACAGCCGCGCTCCTTCACCGGCGGCGACCCGCAGCAGGTCCGCGAACACACCCGCTGCCGTCACCTCCGGACCCGCACCCGGCCCCTGCACCACCAACGGGTTGTCGCAGTAGCGACGGGTGCGGAACTGCACCACGTTGTCGGTCAGCCGCAGGTTGGCGAAGGCATGATCGGCCGGCAGTTCCTGCAGCCCCACCGAGGCGCCGTCGGCACCCAGCTGTGCCACATAGCGCAGCACCGCGCCACGCGCCCGCGCATCCTGCAGGCGTTGCAGCAGGCTGGCGTCGGACTCGCCCAGCCGCGCCATGAAGTCATCCACGCTGCCCTCGCGCAGCAGCGCCGGCACCAGGCTTTCCACTTCCACCTGCTCAAGACTGAGCGCGTGGCCGGCTTCGCGGGCCAGGATCACCAGCTTGCGCGCCACGTCCACGCCCGAAAGATCGTCACGCGGGTCCGGCTCGGTGTAGCCCATCGACCGCGCCTGCGCGACCAGCTGCGAGAACGGCTGGCTGCCATCGAAGCGGTTGAACAGCCAGGCCAGCGTGCCGGAGAAGATGCCTTCGATGGCCAGCACCTCGTCACCGGTATCGACCAGGTCACGCAGCGTGGTGATCACCGGCAGGCCCGCGCCCACCGTGGCCTCGTAGCGGAAACGCGCACCACTGGCCGCCGCCGCGGCGCGGATGCGCTGGTAGCGCGGCAGCGGCCCGGCGCCGGCCTGTTTGTTCGGGGTGACCACGTGGATGCCGGCTGCCAACCAGCCCTCATAGCGCTCGGCCACCTCGGCACTGCCACTGCAGTCGATCACCACCGCATGCGGCAGGTGCGCGGCCAGCAGGTGTTCGGTGAAGCGATCCAGATCGCTGGGCTCACCCGCCTGCTGAAGGGCTTCGCGCCAGTCGGCATGCAGCCCATCCGCATCCAGCCGCATGCGCGAACGCGAGGCCAGTGCGCGCAGGCGCAGGTCGACATTGGCCTTGGCCAGCAACTGCGGGCGCGCGGCCAGCAGCTGGTCCAGCAGCGCGGCACCGACGTTGCCAGGCCCGATCACACCCACCGCGAAGGTCTGCGGCGACAGCCAGAAGCCGGCATGCGCGGCGCGCAGGGCGCGGGTGGCATCGGCACTGTCCACCGCCACCGAAATGTTGCGCTCGGACGAGCCCTGCGCGATTGCCAGGATGTTCACCTGCGCGCGGCCCAGCGCCTCGAACAGGCGCGCCGCCACGCCAGGTTGGCCGGCCATGCCGTCGCCCACTGCCGCCAGAACGCTGACGCCCTCGCTGACCTGCACGCGCTGCACCTGGCCCACCGACAGCTCATGCGCAAACGCATGCAGCAGCGCCTCGCGGCCACGTGCAGCTTCGGCGGCGCGCACCACGCAGCAGATCGAATGTTCCGACGAACCCTGCGAGATCATCACCACCGACACCTGCGCCTGGCGCAGGGCAGCGAATACGCGCTCTGCAGTGCCTGGCACGCCGATCAGGCCGGTGCCTTCCAGGTTCAACAGGGCCAGGCCCGGGCTCAGGGTCAGGCCCTTTACCGGCCCACGCGGCGAGCGCTCGGCACTGATGCGCGTACCCGGATGCGCCGGTTGGAACGTATTGCGGATGAAGATCGGCAGGCCCAGGCGGATCGCCGGCGACATCGTCTGCGGGTGCACCACTTTGGCGCCGAAGTAAGCCAGTTCGCAGGCCTCGTCGTAGCTGAGCGATTCGAGCTGCACGGCTTCGGGTACCAGGCGCGGGTCGGCTGACAGCACGCCGTCGACGTCGGTCCAGATGTGCAGTTCATCGGCATTGAACAGCGCGGCGAAGATCGCGCCGGAGTAGTCACTGCCGTTGCGGCCCAGGGTGGTGATGCGGTCATCACGGTCACGCGCGACGAAACCGGTGGCGACCAGGCGCGGCTGAGGATGTTGAAGGCGCCATTGCGCGAGGCGGTCGGCGCTGGCTTCCCAGTCGACATCGACGCCCAGCTCGCCATGCCCGACCACCAGCACATCGCGTGCATCGAGCACCGCACAGTCTTCGCCCAAGGCACGCAGGTGGGTGCCAAGCAGCTGCGCGGAGAACACTTCGCCCAGGCCCTGCACGCGGTCCAGCACCTCGCGCGGCAGCTCGCCGATCACCGCCAGCGCCGCCAGCACTTCGGCCAGCTGATCGAAGCGGGCGTCGATCCATTCGACCGTCTCGCCGACCTGCTCGCCCAGCAGCGCCACGGCGGCGCCACGGTGGCACGCGCGCAGGGCATGCCAGGCCTCGCGCCAACCCTGGTCACCCTTTGCCGCCAGCTGCGCCAGATCGATCAGCGCGTCGGTGACCCCCTTCATCGCCGAGACGACAGTGACCTGCAGCGACTCAGGACGGGCCAGCAGCAGGCCGGCAACATGGCGATAGCGTTCGGCATCGGCCACCGAGGTGCCGCCGAACTTGTGCACGACAGTGGACGGTGCAGCCAGATCGGCCGGGGCAACGGGATGGGCGGGGGCGTGGGAAGACATGCAGACCTCGTTAGGAGGCCCCGTCGCATGCAGGTGTCGAGTTTCCCCGCCACCTGGATGGTGCGGGGCCGTGGTTTTCGGGAGTTACACGAAGACGACGGGCCGCACCAGGGCAGTGGTGACGGTGGTGGTGGTAATGGTGGTGGTGGCGACCGGCGCAGTCGGACGGCCCGCAATGGCGGGGGCGATCAGGCTGGCGTGGGCGGCATCAAGGACCATGACGCACAGAAAACACTGTGCGCCGGTCCGCTGTCAAGTGCTGCGATGCAAAAAATCATTGCGGCGATCATCGGCAAACGTGCCGGCATTTGGTTGCATCTGAGACCAAGGCGGCATCAGCACGCTTGACGCCCACATTCAGCCTGCATGTTCGGCGATCGCCCGTGGCGAGCGATGGGCATGCGCGCACAGCATCACGCCGGCCACCAGGAACACGATCGCCAGCGCCTCCAGCAGCGAGGGCCAGCGCTGCTGCCAGGCGAAGGCATACGCCAGCGCGAACAGCGTCTCGAACACGATCATCTGCCCGGTCAGGGTCAATGGCAGCAGGCGGCTGGCACGGTTCCAGAACGCGTTGCCGAGGATCGAGGCCACCACTGCCACGCCGGCGCTGATCGCCCAGAAGCCACTCCACTGCGCCGCGGTGTGGGTACCGCTGTGGCCGATGAAGGCCATCGGCACCAGCAGCAGGGCCAGGCCGCCAGTGGTGACGCCGGTCAGCAACGACCAGTCGTGGCTGGACAGGTCCGGCCGGCGCGCCAGCCAACGACTGTTGCCGATCGAGTACAGCGCCCACGAGAACAGCGCACCGAACGCACAGAGCAGGCCAATCAGGCGCTGCCGCCACGGTGTTGCGAGGTGTTCGGACATCAATGCTTCCCAGCCCACCAGCGCCACGCCGAGCACGCACAGGCCCAGCGCCGGCAGCAGCTGCTTCAACGGCACCGCGCCCTGCTCGCGCACGCCAACCACAGTGACCACCACCGGAATCAGGCCGACAATCAATGACGCCGCCGCGCCACCGGCCCACTGCACCGCCGTGGCCAGCAGCAGGAAGTACACCAGGTTGCCGGCCAGGCTCAGCCACAGCAGCCCGAACCATTCGGCGCGGCCCAGCCGCGGTGCCAGCCGCTTCCAGCGCGGCAGCAGCAGAGCGATGGCAATCAGGCCATAGACCAGGTAGCGACCGGCGGACAGTTGCAGGGCATTGAACGACTGCAGCACGGCGGGGGCGAGAAAGACCACGCCCCACAGCGCGCCAGCGGCAACGCCATTGGCGATGCCCAGGGCCATCGGGTTGTTGCGCATTCGGGTTCTTCGGGGGAAGAGAACGGGCCGCGCAGTGTAAGCGCTCACCAGTGGCGCCCTCTTGACCGAGGCTATTGCCTTGTCATCTCTGTAGAGCCGAGCCAATGCTCGGCTGCGATTGGCCGCTGTGCAGATAAGGGCAGCCGAGCGTGGGCTCGGCTCTACAGGTCAGATGGCGCCCCTGCGCCAGGCGGCCGGTGTCTGCCCGCACTCACGACGCAGCGCACGGGTCAGTGCACTCTGCTCGGAATAGCCTGCCGCCAGCGCGATATCGCTGATCGGCGCCGCACTGGTACGCAGTTGGTGCTTGGCCCAACGCAACCGGCTTGCACTGAGCCAGGCCTGCGGGCTCAGCCCGAACTCCCGCTGGAACAGCGCATGCAACCGGCTTTCGCTGACACCGACGAAGGCGGCCATGCGTGCTACCGGCCACGCCTGGCCCGGATCAACCTGCACCGCCGCGCACAGGCCCTGCAGGCGCGCACCACTGCCCGCCGGTGCGAACACCTGGAGCAGCTGCGGCAACAGGGCCGGCAGTGCCTGGCCCTCACACACCTGCGCCAGGCGCTGTCGCAGCGCCAGTGGCAGATGCAGCCAGCGCTGGCGGCACAGGTGTTCCTGGGTACCGTCATCGAGCACACCCGGGGGGCAGTCGACGATCACGAAAGCATTCGGGCCATCGGCCATCTGGTCGTGTGCTTCGCCAGCCGCGACGAAGGCCCCCTGCAGCAGGTCCAGGCGACCACCGCGGCCTTGCATCTCGAACTGCAGTTCGCCCTGCAGCGGCAGCACCCACTGCGCGTAGTCATGACGGTCCAGGCCGGTGGCCTGGCCGTAGTGCCGCAGGTGGAAGATCGCGCCCATATGACGAGTGTGCGCGTGCTGGCATTTCCCTGCAACGCGGCCCCGGCACCGGCCATGCTATGTTCCAGCCAGTTACAGACGCAGGGATGGCAGGATGAACAGCATGATCCGATTGCTTCCGCTGGCACTGGCCAGCGCCTTACCCCTGGCCGCCCTGGCCCAGGCGCCATCCGCGCCATCGGCCGCCGAGCGCATCGCACCTGCACCGCACTGCCTGGACGCACGTGACGTACGCCAGGTCGAGCAGGAGACACCGACCGCCATCGCGGTCCGTGATGGCAGGGGCCAGGCCTTCCGCATCGACTTCAGCGCAGCCTGCCCGGGTGTCAACGAAGCCAGCACACTGCGGCTGGAGGCGCCTTCGGGCTGGGCCTGCGGCCGCCCCAGTGAACAGGTGATGGTGGATGGCCGCCGCTGCGGCGTCGGCAGTGTCACCCCCATCGACAACCGGGAGTTCGCCAGCACCGCTCGCCAGAGCAGCCGCCTGTACGCGGCCACCCTGCCGCCGGTGAACGTGACCGCCACAGGCAAGCCCAGCCGTGGCGGCAGCAGCCCGCGCCATACCTTCCAGGCCTCGCCAGCGTTCTGCTTCGCCACCCGCCATGTGCGCAGCTGGAACGAGGATCCGCAAGGCGTGGTGGTGGAGACCAATCCGCGCCGCAATGGCGGCAATCGCTACTACCGCGTCGAACTGGCCGGCAGCTGCTCGATCCTGGCCGGGGCGACCTCGGTGGAATTCCAGTCCGGTTTCCAGAACGGCCTGATCTGTGGCAATCCGGGCGATCGCATCGTGGAGACGCCGTCCGGAATCCCCGGCGACATGCGCGCCAGCACGCCGCGCTTCGCCCGCCCGGGCTGCAGCGTGCTGGCGGTCTATCCGAAGGACGCGCCGGACCAGGCCTCGCGCTAGCCGTCCACGCCGAGGAAGGCGAACGGTGCACTGGGTACGAAGTGACCCAATGCATCGCCGGCGAACGTGTTGCGCTGGTCCTTGCCAAGGTCGAGCTTGAGCACCTGGCCGCCGAAATCGACCTTGTTCAGATCGATCCAGAAGGTGTTGGGGGTCAGCGCCGATTCGAAGAAGTACAACCGCCGCTTGTGGTCGGCCACCGTGCGCCAGCGCGTCGATGAGATGTTCGGCTCGCCCGGCGTGGTGATGCCATACGGCACCGACGCATTGCGGATCACGCTGAACACGCTGGCCAGCGCTTCCACCGGGTCCTCGGCCTTGGGAATGGCATTGATGTAGAACGACGCACGCGCGAAGCGGTCGGACGAGCGGTTGGTACCTGGCAGCATCACCGTGCCACCGATCTGCTGCCAGTAGCTGTTGAGTGCCAGCTGCTGCTCGAAGATCGGCGAGTTGGTCATCACCTGGTAGCGCCGGTCATGGTGGATCACCTGGCGCCCCCCGATGTACTCGACGATGGCACTGTCGCCGCTCGCGTCGGACAGCGACAGATGCAGCGTTGCCTGGCGGTCCTCGCCCGGCACCTTGTCGGTGACGATCGAGTACGGCTCACGCTTCAGCGCCGCCACCGCCTCGTCCACGGTCGCGAAATTGTCCAGCACATACTGCGCCCACAGCGAAATCGCCAGTCCCGGCTTGTTGCCGCGCTGCTGCGGATACTCCGATTCGACCAGCCACAGCAGGTTGGCCACCAGGCCCTTCTCGTTCATGCCATCGGTGGTCGACACGTCGTAGCCGGTGGCCACCACCGAACCATAGCGCGCTGTCCAGGCCAGCGACTTCGGTCCGGCCTGGCCGGTGCGCGCGATGCCGCGCGGCAGCACATAGAGGTTGGTCGCCACGTCGACCTTCCAGTCCATCGAGCGTGCGGTGATCACATCACCGTTGTCACCCAGGTACACCGCGCGCGTGCAGGCCAGCGCCGGTGCCACCGCAGCGGCCAGTGCGACCGCCAGCATTGCCCTGCCCGTCCACTTCATCCGTACCATGTCGTTGTGCTCCTTTCCCCGTGAACCCCGGATCTGACCGCACGCAGGGTGACACAGGGGTGAAGCCTCAGCGTACGACCCGATCGTGCAGCCAGAAACCTGCAAGCATTGCAGGCACGAACCACAGCGCTTCACGCGATGCGACTGCCAGCCCGGCGATGGCCGGTCCCGGGCAATAGCCAGCCCATCCCCAGCCGATACCGAACAGTGCGGCACCCAGCAGCAGGCGCGCATCGACATCACGCGCACTGGGCAGCTGGAAGCGCAGCGCGAACCACGGCTGCGCGCGGCGCAGCACCCAGCGCTGGCCGACCGCACTGACCAGCAGCGCCGAGCCCAGCACCCACACCAGGGTGGGATCGAAATCACCCGCAATGTCGAGGAAGCCGAGCACACGGCGCGCGTCGGTCATCCCCGAAAGCGCCAGCCCCGCACCGAACAGCGCACCCGCCGCTGCCGCGGCCCCTGTCGCGCGGCTCATGCCGGGCCTCCGCCGTGGCGGATGAGGAACGTCGTCAGCATCGCGCAGGCCATGAACACCAGCACCGCCAGCAGCGAGCGCTTCGAGCCGCGAGCCATGCCACAGACGCCGTGACCGCTGGTACAGCCACTGCCCAAGCGGGTGCCGAAGCCCACCAGCAGGCCGGCGCCGATCAACTGCCAGGCAGGCAAGGCATCGCGCAACTGAACCCGCGGCGAGGCGTCGGGCAGCGACTGCCACCACAGCACCAGCCCGGCCGCCGCGAGCAGGCCAGACAGGAAGGCCCAGCGCCATCCGCGCTCGCCTTCCGCTGCGCGCAGACTGCCTGCGGCGATCCCGCTGATACCGGCCACACGCCCGAGGGTGGCGAGCAACAGCACTGCGGCGGCGCCGATCAACCCACCGCCGGCCAACGCAGTCCACGGCAGGTTCATGCCCTGGCCTCATTCACGCCCTTCATGGGATTGCCCTTTTATTTAGATTTATCTAAATTAGACACGTCTAAACAAAAAGGTCAACCATGCCCAGCACCCCGCTCGACAGTGCCGCGATGGCCAAGCACGCCGCGCAGGCCGCTGCCCTGCTCAAGCGCCTGGCCCATCCTGCCCGCTTGCGCGTGCTGTGCCGCCTGGTCGAAGGCGAAGCGCCGGTACCGGAGCTGCAGGCGCTGACCGGATTGAGTGCGTCCGCGCTGTCGCAGCACCTGGCTGTGCTGCGCGATATGGACATCGTGGCGACCCGGCGCGAAGCACAGGCCATCCACTACCGCATGCAGGAAGGGCCCGCATTGGGCGTGCTGCAGGCGCTGCATGCCGCCTATTGCGGCGGCGGCACCTCGGGCTGACGCTCAGCCGGCGTGCAGTGCTGGCTGCACAACGCTGTCGAGCAGGTCCACCGGCGTCGGCGCGGAGCGATCACCCTGCAGCGTACGGGTAAAGCCCGACCAGTCACTGGATGACAGCTGGCGCAACAGCGCCTCCTCCACCGGCAGCGCGCGCATCGACCAGTACGGAAACTGGCGCTGGCCCAGGCGGCCGCGCGCCAGTTCAATGATGTCGATATGGCTGCCGGCCTGCAGGATGCGTTCGTAGACCGAACCGATGCCATCCGGCGGCCCTTCGATGTACTGCAGGAAACGCCCGCCGTCGTGCAGAAGCACGCCGGTCACGCCGGCCATCTTGTTGAAGCGGGCCGCATCGTCGACCAGCGCCTGCAGCCGTCGAGCGGAGAGATCCGGCAGCGCCCGGCTGACATAGGCGATCGCACGCAGTGGCATGGTGCTTCCTTGGCAATATCTGCCGCCACGGTAGCAGTTGCGGACGAGCCCGTCTCAGATCCACGCGTCGCTTGCTGAAGGATTCAGCTGGCCGCCGTTGCCGGGCTTTCAGAGCGCCGTGGCAGCGTCGCCTCGAACACCACCTGCCCCGCCTCGTTGCGCGCGCCGATGTGGCCGCCGTGCGCGCGGACGAACTGATCAACGATGTACAGGCCCAGCCCCAGGCCATTGCTGGGGTGGAAACTGGCCTTGAACGGCTCGAACAATCGCGGCAGCAGCGCGTCGTCGATCCGCCCGGCGTTGCTTACCCGCAGCAGCACGCTGCGCGGATCGCGGCCGTCCACCTCCACCCTCGCCTCGCTGCCATGGGTAAGCGCGTTGCCGACCAGGTTCGCGGCGACCTGGCCAAGCCGATCCAGATCACCCTGCAGGCGGGTATCGCCCTGCATGTCGAGATGCACCCGTGCGTGGCCGTGGGCGCTGCCCGCTTCGGCCACCACGGCACGCGTCACTTCCGCAAGATCGCAGGCACTTGCCTGCAGGCGCAGGCCGCCGCTGCGGATCCGCGAAAAGTCCAGCAGCTGCTCGACCATCCGCGCCATGCGCAGGGTGCTGGCTTCCAGGTGCTTCAGGGTCTGCTGCGCACCGGCATTGTCCTCTGGAAGCTCCAGCGCCAGCTTGTCGGCACACAGCAGGATCGCCGACAGCGGCGTGCGCAGGTCATGGGTGAGCACGGCCGCCATCGTCTCGTTGAGCTTGAGCGAACGTTCCAGCGCCTCGTTGCGCGCCTTCAGCAGCTGGCGCTGCTGGTAGAGCTCGATGAAGACGTTGACCTTGCTCAGGATCACCTGCGGTGCGACCGGCTTGTGCAGGAAATCGACCGCACCGGTTTCGTAGCCCTTGAAGGCACGCACCGGGTCATCCGGCGAGGCGGTCAGGAAGATGATCGGCACATCGCGGCTGCGGTGCGAACCGCGCATCAGCTCGGCCAGGGTGAAGCCATCGATCTCCGGCATGTGCACATCCAGCAATGCCAGCGCCACCTCGTGCTCCAGCAGCAGCTCCAGCGCCTGCGCACCCGAGCCCGCAAGCAACAGGTTCACGCCCTCGCGCTGCAGCAGCGCCTGCATGGCTACCAGGTTCTGCGGCACGTCATCGACGATCAGCAGGTTGACCGGGGTCTGCGACTGCGCAGGGTCCGGTGGCAACAGGTTCATGCAAACAACTCCTTCAGGCGACGGCACATCAGTTCAAGGGGCAGCACGGCATCGGCGCCAGCGTGCTGCAGGGCGGAGGCCGGCATCATCGATGCCTCGGCCTCCTCGGGACATTGCAGCCAGGCGCGGCCACCAGCGGCGCGCACGGCGGCCACGCCTTCGCTGCCATCACTGCTGGCACCGGTCAGCAGCAAGGCCAGCACCTGCGCGCCGAACACCGCGGCCGCCGACTCGAACAGCGGCTCGATGGCCGGGCGAGAAAACAGCACCGGGGCGTCCACCGACAGCGCCAGCGAACCGGCGTCTTCCACCAGCAGGTGATAGTCCGGTGGCGCAAAGGTCACCGTGCCAGGCTGCAGCGGCTGCTTGTCTTCGGCCTCGCGCACCGGCAGCGCGCAGTACGGCGCCAGCACTTCGGCGATGCGGCTGCTGCGATCGCGTGGCAGGTGCAGCACTGCCAGCACCGGCGCCGGCAGTGCCGCAGGCAGCGCGCCAAGCACCGTCTGCAGCGCTGCGACCCCACCCGCAGAGGCCCCGATCACCAGCACGGCCGGTCGTATCGGCAGGCTCATCAGGCGACTTTCCGGTACAGGCGATGCTCGCGCGAGCAGACCTCGAACGCACCGTGGTGGCGCCCGAACTGCAGCGACTCCTTGCTGCCCAGGCCAAGGAAGCCGCGATGCACCAGCGCATCACGGAACAGGCCCACCGCGCGATCCTGCAGGTCGCGGTTGAAATAGATCAGCACGTTGCGGCACGACACCAGGTGCACTTCGGAGAACACGGTGTCGGTGGCCAGGCTGTGGTCGGCGAACACCACGTTGCGGCGCAGCTGGCGGTTGAACACCGCGCCATCGTAGGCCGTGGCGTAGTAGTCGGAGAGCGAAGCGGTGCCGCCGGCCGCCAGGTAGTTGCGGCTGAACTGGGCCATGCGGTCGATGCCATAGGCGCCGGCTTCGGCGGTGGCCAGCGCTGCCGGATTGATGTCGGTGGCGTAAACGATGCTGCGCTCGAGCAGGTCTTCCTCGTGCAGCAGGATCGCCAGTGACCACACTTCCTCGCCCGTACTGCAGCCAGCCACCCACAGCTTCACCGAGGGATAGGTGCGCAGCACCGGCACCACCTGCTCGCGCAGCTCACGGAAATAGGCCGGGTCACGGAACATCTCCGAGACCTGCACGGTGAAGAACTGCATCGCCTGCGCGAACAGGTCCGGCTCGTGCAGCAGGCGGTGCTGCAGGTCGGCCAGCCGCTCGCACTCGTAGCGCTGCATGGCCTGGCGGATGCGCCGCCGCAGCGACGATACCGCGTAGCTGCGGAAGTCGTAGTGGTAGCGCTGGTACAGCGCTTCCAGCAGCACCTTCAGTTCCAGGTCGAACAGCGCCTGCTCGTTCATTGCCGCGAGCACCAGACACGGCACAGCGAGACCAGCTTGTCGACATCGATGGGCTTGGCGATGTAATCGTTGGCACCGGCCTGCAGGCATCGCTCACGGTCGTCCGGCATGGCCTTGGCGGTCAGCGCGATGATCGGCAGGTCCTGCAGGTGGCGCTGCGCGCGGATCTCGCGCATCGCGGCCAGCCCATCCTTCTCCGGCATCATGATGTCCATCAGCACCAGATCGACCTCGCGCTCGGCGAGGCGATCCACCGCTTCCTGGCCATTGCGCGCGATCTCCAGCGTGACGCCGAGCGGTTCGAGCACGCTGGACAGCGCGAAGATGTTGCGGACATCGTCTTCGGCCAGCAGAACGGTACGGCCATCGAGCACGGTGTCGCGACGGCGCGCTTCGCGCAGCAGGCGCTGCTGGTCGGTCGGCAGGCTGGCCTCGACGCTGTGCAGGAACAGGGTCACTTCATCCAGCAGGCGTTCCGGCGAACGCGCACCCTTGATGATGATGCTCTTGGAATAGCGACGCAGGCGCTGCTCTTCCTCGCGGCTGAGCGCGCGGCCGGTATAGACGATCACCGGCGGGAAACCGACCTCATCGTTGCCGGCCATGTGTTCAAGCAGGTCGTAGCCGCTGCCGTCGGGCAGCGACAGGTCCATCACCATGCAGTCGAACGTGACCGTGCTGAGCTGTTCCAGTGCGCCGGCCAGGGTGCCCACCGCGACGATCTGCAGCTGGTCGCGGCCCAGCAGCAGTTCCAGGTTGCTGCGCAGTTCGCTGTCGTCCTCGACGATCAGCAGGCGCCGCACGTCGCGCTGGCTGGTCTGTTCCAGCTGCTCGATGGCCGTCACCAGCCGCTCGCGCGTGGTCGGCTTGATCGCGAAGCCGATCGCGCCCAGCTCGCGCGCCACCTGGCTGCGGTCCGTTGCCGAGACCACATGCACCGGGATGTGCCGGGTTTCGGGGTTGCGCTTCAGGCGCTCCAGCACGCTCAGGCCCGACACGTCCGGCAGGCCGATATCAAGCAGGATGCCGTTCGGACGCAGCTCACTGGCAAGTGTCAGCGCTTCTTCCGCCGTACCCGCCACCACGCAGTCGAAGTCCAGTTCATGGGCCAGGGCCACCAGTGCTTCGGCGAACGTGGCATCGTCCTCGACCGCCAGGATCAGGCGCCCGGCGCGCTCGCGGCGGCCGCGGTCGTCGGCCACGCCGGCCGACGCAGTGGCCGGCGCCGCCGCAGTGGCAGCGCGCACCGGCGCGGGCGGCAGCACGGCCGGTGTCCGTGCCGGCGCCGGCACTCCCACAGGGGCCTCGGCAGCCTCGGCTGCGCTCGCCGCGGGGGCGCCCTGCAATGGCAGCTCCAGGATGAAGCAGCTGCCGCGCCCGGGCTCGCTATCGACCTGGATGCGGCCGCCCATGCGCTCGGCCAGATCGCGCGAGATCGACAGGCCCAGGCCGGTACCGCCGTAGCGACGGCGGGTGCTGCCGTCGGCCTGGCGGAAGGCTTCAAAGATGACGTCCAGCTGCTCGCGGGCGATGCCGATGCCGGTGTCGCAGACCTCGAACCGGATGCGGCCATTGCCGGCCGCACGCACGTGCAGGCTGACCTTTCCGTGCTCGGTGAACTTCACCGCGTTGGCCAGCAGGTTCTTCAGGATCTGCTGCAGCCGCTGGCTGTCGACCACCAGCTGGCTCGGTGCCAGCGCATCGGCTTCGATCTGCAGGGCCAGGCCCTTCTGCCGCGCCATCGGCTCGAAGGTCTCGCGCAGGCGCTGCAGCGCGCTGTCGACCACCACCACTTCATCGGACAGTTCGACATGGCCGGCCTCGATGCGCGACAGGTCGAGGATGTCGTTGATCAGTGCCAACAGATCGTTGTTGGACGAGAGGATCGCACGGGCGTACTTCACCTGTTCTTCGGTGAGCGTGCCGTCCTTGTTGTCGGCCAGCAGCTTGGCCAGGATCAGCGAGCTGTTCAGCGGCGTGCGCAGTTCGTGCGACATGTTGGCCAGGAACTCGGACTTGTAGCGCGATGTCGCGGCCAGTTCGTTGCTGTTGCGCACCAGCTGGCTCTGCGCGACCAGCAGCGCCTGCTTCTGCGCCTCCAGCTCGTGGGTGCGCTCTTCCAGCTGCACGTTGCTCTGTTCCAGCTCGGCCTGCTGTTCTTCCAGGTGGCTCTGCGACTGCAGCAGGCTGCGGCTCTGCTCTTCCAGTTCCTCGTTGGCCACGCGCAGCTCTTCCTGCTGGGCCTGCAGCTCCTCGCCCTGGCGCTGCGACTCTTCCAGCAGCACCACCAGTTGCGCACGCAACAGCGATGCGCGCAGCGCCAAGCCGATGGTCTCGGCACAGCGCTCCAGCAGCTCGCGATCCAGATCACGCTGTTCACCGACCCGGGCGCGGCCCAGTTCGATGATGCCGACCACGGCACCGTCGCTGCTGAGCGGCGCCAGGATGCGCTCGCGCACCGGCAGCCGGCCCAGGCTGGTCTGCAGTTCAAGCACGGCGGCATCGTCGCCATGCAGGTGGCGGATCCGTTCATCACGAGCGACCTGCCCGGCCAGCCCTTCGTGCAGGGCCAGCGAGGCCGGCGCGCCCGAAGGCAGCGCCATGCCACCGGTCAGCTGCAGCCGTCCGCCTTCCAGCCGATAGACCGCACCGACCTCCGCGTCCAGCTGCCCGGCCAGGCTCGTCGCAGCCGCCTCGGCGATCTGCTCCGGCCCCAGGTCGCCGCGCAGGCTCGACGCCACCGCGTTCTCGGCCTCCTGCAGCCAGAGCGCGCGCATGGCCTGGCGGCGGGCCTGGATGGCGCGCGAGACGATCAGCGCGATCATCAGGAAGGCGCAGCCACCGATGGTGCGGTTGACGAACGAGAACGACGAGTTGTTGCTGGCGGGCGCCACGTTGAAGCCGATCACCAGCAGGACACAGGCGATCATCGCGACCACGAACGGCGCGCGCGCACTGCGCTGGAACACCGTGACGCCCACGGCCAGGAAATAGGCCAGCCAGACCGCGTATCCCAGCGGTACCACCAGTTCCAGCGCGATGGTCGCCGCCAGCAATACGGCAGAGGTCATCCAGATCCAGCGGTCACGCGTAGTCGCACCAGGACGCATGCAGGTCGGTTCCAGAAGGCAAAGGGTGGAAGATGGTACTCCGTGTCGCATTCAGCCGCACAGGACAAATGGCACGTGTCAGGTGTGCACGCATCCTTCACACTTGAATGCCTAGCTTCACGTCCCTCACAGGGGTAACACTTATCTACACGTGGACGCAGCCGCCTCTACGACGTCCGTGCTGACGGACCCTTCCCGACAACTGCGATTGCTGATCGACAGCGTGCGCGACCATGCGCTGTACCTGCTTGATCCTGAAGGCATCGTCTGCAGCTGGAACCCGGGCGCCGAGCGCATCAAGGGCTATTCAGCCGATGAAGTGGTGGGTACGCACTTCGGTCGATTCTACCTGGCCACCGAGCGCGAGGCCGGCGAACCGCAGCGCCTGCTCCGCCTCGCGGCGCAGCAGGGCCATGTTGCCAGCGAGGGCTGGCGGGTACGCCGCGACGGCTCGTCGTTCCGCGCCAGCGTGGTCATCGAGCCGGTCGTTGAAGCGGGCGAACTGCTTGGCTTCGTCAAGATCACCCGCGACATCACCGAGCAATGGCAGGCACAGCGACTGCTGCGCGATGCCCAGCGTGCGCTGCGCAACACCCAGCAATTCGAGACGGTCGGCCGGCTCAGCCGCGGCCTGTCGCACGAGTTCAACAACCTGCTGACCACCATCGGCAACGCACTGGACCTGCTGTCGCTACGCGTCCGCGGTGACGATGCACGCGCCGCCGAGCTGCTGGACGCTGCGCAGGCGGCCACCGACCGCGGCGCCCTGCTGACCCGCCAGCTGCTGGCCTTCAGCACGGGCCAGACCCTGATCCGCGAACCGCTGGACATCAACACGCTGGTACAGCAATGGCTGCCGGGCCTGCAGCGCGCCTGCCCACCCACGGTGACGCTGGACGCCTGCCTCACGCCGGGCCTGCCGCAGGTGTGCACCGACGCGATGCAGCTGCAGGCTGCCCTGGCCAACCTGGTGGCAAATGCCGTGGAGGCCACCATCGATGGCGGGCGCATCCTGATCGGCACCGCGCTGGAACATCGGCTCGACCCGGATGCGGACACTACGCTGCAACGCGGCTATGTCACCCTCAGCGTCTGTGACGAAGGCCATGGCATGGCGGCCGACATCGCCGAGCGCGCCAGCGAGCCCTTCTTCACCACCAAGGACATCGGCAAGGGCAGCGGCCTGGGCCTGAGCCAGGTGTTCGGATTCACTACCCAGAGCGGCGGCTTCGTCGATGTGTCCACCACGCCCGGTGTCGGCACGACGGTAAGCCTGCTGTTACCCGCATCAGAGGAAGCAACCCATGACCGATGAACCGATCCGCGTACTGATGGTGGAGGACCAGAACGATCTGCGCGAGATGATCGGCCTGGCCCTGCGCGATTTTGGCATCGAGGTCGCCACCACCGCCGATGGCCACGAGGCGGCGGAGCTGCTCAAGGGCGAGGCGCGTTTTGACGTGGTGTTCAGCGATGTCAGCATGCCCAACGGCATGTCCGGCATCGAACTGAGCGAGCACGTCGCCCGCGAACAGCCGCAGGCACGCATGATCCTGTCCTCCGGCTATGCGCGCTCGCAGCTGCCGCCGCTGCCGGAGCAGGTGGAGTTCCTGCCCAAGCCCTATCGCCTGCGCCAGCTGGTCGAGCTGTTGAAGCAGGATTGACCTTTCGCCAGGCCTGGCGAAGCCGATCTACGGGTGCCGGGGCCCTACCGCCGCGACTGCGTGGTCGAACGCATGCTCGGCGGGGTTACCGAGGATCTGCTGTCCGAAGTGCCGGCACCGCTGTTCGCATCCCACTAGCGCCGCCCTGCCCCGCACGGCGGTAGCCGGTCAGCGACTGCCCGGTGTGCCGCCGGAAGTAGCGGCACAGGTAGGACGCATCCTCGAAGCACAATCGCTCGGCGATGCGCCCGATCGGCAGCTCGCTGTAGCTCAGCAGCGCCTTGATCTCCAGCACCACCTGGCGGTCGATCAACGCCTTGGGTGTTTCACCGAAGCACTCGCGGGTCAGCTGTGAAAGATAGAACGGCGTGATGCACAACGCATCGGCATAAGACCGCACGTCGCGCTGGCGGGTACTGCGCTGGCCGACCAGTTCCCAGAAATTCCAGGCCAGGCGCTCGCGCCGGCTGACCGGCGCTGCGGCCCCCTTCTGTGCCGGCAACAGCGTGGCGAATTTCAGGAAAAAGGTCTGCAGTAGATTGCGCAGCATCACGTGCCGATAGCGGCCCCCAGTATGCTGTGCGTCCATCAGCTGCTGCAGCCAGCCCTGCAGGAGCGGCACCTCCAGCGGCGACGGCACGCAATGGGGATGCTCATGCAGGAACTTGAACAGCGCGTTGGGCAGTACGTAGGCCACCTCCGACGCCAGCGCCTTCGGCATCAGGCAGACCACCGCCAGGAAGCCACGCGATCGCTTCCGCAGCAGCGCCAGCGTGTCCTCGGCCAGCACCAGCACGTCGTGCCGCTGCACCGCCACCTCACGGAAGTTCAGTGCGAAGCGCGCACGCCCGGACACGCACACCAGTACCGCCAGATACGCGCGCCCGAACGACAGCGGAACCCCCTGCCCCTCGGCCAGCGTACTGACCTCCAGGCGCATCGATTCGTCCTGATCCAGAAGCTGGGGTATGCGGTCCATTGGCCGATCCGGCTGCATTCCGCGGCACAGCATACCGGGCAACGCCGGGGAGTTGTGAAAAATACCGAAACCATCAAGGTCCCGCCCTGTGCCCTCCGCCCGACGCGGCCTAGCCTGTGCGCTCTCTCCCTGCCCTTGAATGACCATGTCCCTGTACACCGAACGCCTGATCCTGCGCCCCTGGCGCGACACCGACGCCGCCGACCTGTACGAATACGCCCGCGACCTGCGCGTCGGGCCCATCGCCGGATGGCCAGCCCACACCAGCGTCGAGGAAAGTACCGAGATCATCCGCACCGTGTTCAACCGGCCGGAGGTCTATGCCCTGCAGAGCCGCGAAGATGGCCGCGCCATCGGCTGCGTCGGCATCCTGATCGGTGCCGACAGCAACTTCGAGATGGGCGAACGCGAAGGCGAGATCGCCTACTGGATCGGCGTGCCGTACTGGGGGCGCGGCCTGGTACCCGAAGCAGTGCGCGAAGTGATGCGGCACGCCTTCCTCGGCCTGCGCCTGGACGCACTGTGGTGCGGCTACTTCGCCGACAACCTGCAGTCCCTGAGCGTACAGAGCAAATGCGGTTTCCAGCATCACCATACCGAAGTGAACAAGTTCAACAGCTTCCTCGGCGACTACCGCACCGAACACATCAGCCGCATCACCCGCGAGCAATGGCGCGCGCAGCAGGATGCCTTGTTGCCTGAGTGATTACGACTCAGCCGGCACGGTGCTGCATGAACAGCAGTTCCGGCGTCGAAGCGTCTTCCATCGGCTGAAAGCCCAGGTCGCGGTACAGGGTCACCGCCGCGACGTTGTCACGATAGACACGCAGGGTCAGCCGCTCCGCCCCGGGCGACTGCAACGCCTGCGCCATCAGCGCCTGCATCAGTACACGTCCCAGTCCACGTCCGCGTGCCCGCGGCGAAACGATGATGCGGCCCAGGTGCAGCGTGCCGGAGGTCGTTGGCCAGTACTGGCCGAAACCAAGGCAGTGGCCATGCGCATCCAGCAGCACCCAGCCCGGGCGCTGCTGCAGTTGCAGTGCCTGCGCGAATGCGTCCGGCACGAGCGGATACGCCACGCCGGGACCGGCCCAGCGCCGGGTTGCGCTGGCCGAATCCAGCCACGCGCCGATGGCGGCGAAGTGCGGAGGCTGCACGGGGCGAAGGTACTCACTCATGGCGTGCCCGCAAGGAAGGATGGCCGCCATGGTGTGCGATCCCGGTGGCCGAATCACGTTGCACGGCAGCGCTTGAATTTTGTCCCAGGGCAATAAGCAATGCCGATCGTCCACCGCCGCCACACCTGACAACCCCTCTTTTCCTTCTGCCCTCGGGATCCTCCGGCGCCGCTCTGGGCGCTGTACAACCGCTTCGGCGGCGTCCGTGTCATGGCATGCGCGGCGGCACTGATGGGCCTGTGCAGTTACGACTGCCTGCCGCGGCCGCTGCTTGGGTTGCGAGGCGAAGAGCAGGCGCACGTGGCGGAGGTGCTGCGAGGCCTGGAGTTGCTCTGTAGCCTGCGCGAAGGGGCATCACGCGCGGTGCATGCAATAGCGCCCCCGGCCCGATTCGAACAAGTGCCCTCTATCGTCAAAGATCCACCCCAGCGAAGGTGGGGCTCGGCCTGAACCAGGATTAGGCGTGTCCAGGCTTCCACTCAGCGTCCAGTCATAAACAAATACTGAACTAGACCTATGGCCTGATGGGGGGAGCGTCGCCCCATCCCGTTTTGTAGGCATGGGACCTGCCAAAGTGCGCGGCGGTCGGAGCCCAGCCCCTGATTGGGCACCGTGACAATCCCTGCACGCGTACCGCGCTGATCGGTCATGAAGGAACGCCATGTCTCCACGAGTCAAAGTCCTGAGCTTCTCTGCATTGATACTGGTCGTCTTGGCGGGAGTCAGTTTTTGGTATGTCCCAACCAAAGCGGACACACAACAGCGCAAACCTGATTCTCAAACCAATCAGCCAAACTCCAAGGATCAGGCCAACTCTAGCCATACCGCCTCATCCCTCACAGGTCCTGAGTTGAGTTCCAACACACAGGATGCAGCAGCCGGATTTCTTGAACTTCGTTCACGTGCAGAAGCCGGGGACGTAGCAGCACAGCGCAAGCTGGGGCAGATTTATCAGCATTGCTCCGTTTTCAGCATTTCCCATTCGAACATGTATGCGACGTTGGACGCATACGCGCGCCTCAGCGGGAAAACGCAAGGCGCATACGATGACATCAAGAAGCGCTTCGCAGCGACCTGCTCGGTCGTTGACGGCGGCGACGTGATACTCGAAGAGCACTATACAAAATGGTTTGAACGCGCGGCAGATCACGGCGATCCTTACGCCAGGATTTACATGGCATCCAGCAAGTGGACCAGCCTCAAACCTGGTGACTATCAGCTACTGGCACGCGATGCGGTCAATTCTGCAGACCCGGAGGCAATTTTTGCACTGGGAGATCTGCTAGCGCTCGCGCCAGAGGGAACCGATCTCGGTGCCTTCAATGCAAGCGCTACGGGTCCATACGCCAACTATGCCTGGGGCATCGTCGCCTGCCGAATGGGGGCAGATTGCGGAGCCGGCTCATTCCGCATGGATTCACTATGTGTCAATTCGGGCGTGTGCGGATCAGAGAATTTTGAAGACGCCATCAGGAGCAGGGTGGTTCCTGCTGGACAGCAAGAGTCGCTTGATAGAGCAATAGGAGAAGTAAACAGAGCAGTTGGGAAGAAGCCATCTTGAAAAGGACGCCGCAGTGAATCGAATCTCCGGAAGAACGAAGTGGAGTATCGCCGGGCTGGTTTTCACGGCCTTTGCCGCCGTTGCTGCAACAGTATCGATCAACGCCAGTTCGTATCCGTATAACCAGGTTGCAGTTGCGCAGAATTTGTCCGCCTACGAAATGGTGGAGCTGCGACGCGCCGGCCTTGTCGGTTTGGCGGGCATGTACCGAATCACGCATGGCATTGCGTCTTTGCCTGTCGGCAGCAGGATCAAGGTGACCTGGGGTGACGGGTCCGTCGAAGAAGCCGCTGTTACTTGCCTCACTGGAAGCCCTTGCGTCCAGCCCCTGCCGGGAACTCAGCAGCCGCCCAGCCGTGGCGGTGGAGGTGCCGGCGGTGGCAGCGGCGGAGGTGCTGGTGGAACCGGCGGATTTAACCCTGGCGGAGGCTGCTATGGAAGCTGCGGAGGAGGTGGCAGCGGGGTTGTCACGGTGAAACCCATCATCCCGGTCCGTCCGAAGTAGACCCATTCAAGCCCGACGACGCCGCTCGCCCTGTTCCATTGATTCTGGTGACCCCGGCCCGATTCGAACGGGCGACCTTCCCCTTAGGAGGGGGACGCTCTATCCAGCTGAGCTACGGGGCCATGCAGCCGGGAAGTTTACAGGCAACGTGCCCTGCCCTCCAAGCATTCATGTTCGGCCAGGCCCGGCTGGCGCGTTGCACCATGGCCGGGCGGGGCGCTCTGCTACCATCGGCGATTAAGTTCATCGCGTCCCCCACCTGCCCGCGATGGCACCAAACAACGTAACGAAATACAGGAGTCTGCATGTCTTCCGAGCTGCTCAAGTCCCTTGGCCTGGACGCGATCAACGCTGGCACGTACCTGGGCAACGGGGAGTGGTCGAGCGCGACCAGCGGTGAGCTGATCACCCCGGTCAACCCGACCACCGGCGAGCCGATCGCGCAGGTCCGCGCGACCACCGAGGCCGAGTACGAGACCGTCGTTGCCCGCGCCCAGGAAGCCTTCAAGGTCTGGCGCACCACGCCGGCCCCGCGCCGCGGTGAAGCCGTGCGCCTGTGCGGTGAAGCACTGCGCAGGCACAAGGACGCCCTGGGTTCGCTGGTTGCGCTGGAAATGGGCAAGAGCAAGCCGGAAGGCGATGGCGAAGTGCAGGAGATGATCGACATCGCCGATTTCGCCGTGGGCCAGAGCCGCATGCTGTACGGCTACACCATGCATTCCGAGCGCCCCGGCCACCGCATGTACGAGCAGTACCACCCGCTGGGCCTGGTCGGCATCATCTCGGCCTTCAACTTCCCGGTCGCGGTGTGGAGCTGGAACTCGTTCCTGGCCGCCATCTGTGGCGACGTGTGCATCTGGAAGCCGTCCAACAAGACGCCGCTGACCGCCATCGCCTCGCTGAAGATCTGCAACGACGCGCTGCGCGAAGCCGGCTTCCCGGACATCTTCTTCCTGATCAACGATGCCGGCACCGCGCTGTCGGAAAAGATGGTCGATGACCGACGCGTGCCGCTGATCAGCTTCACCGGCTCGACCCAGGTCGGTCGCACCGTCAACGAGAAGGTCGCGCGCCGCCTCGGCCGCTGCCTGCTGGAACTCGGCGGCAACAACGCCATCATCCTGGACGAAACCGCCGACCTGAAGCTGGCCGTGCCGGGCATCGTGTTCGGCGCCGTCGGCACCGCCGGCCAGCGCTGCACCACCACCCGCCGCCTGATCGTGCACCGCTCGATCTACGCCGACGTGCTGGCCACCCTGGTCAAGGCCTACAAGCAGGTGGAAGGCAAGATCGGCGACCCGACCGATGCGGCCAACCTGATGGGCCCGCTGAACAGCGAAGGCGCCGTGCAGCAGTTCCTCGATGCGATCGCCCAGGCCAAGGCGGCCGGCGGCACCATCGAAACCGGTGGCAGCCGCATCGACCGCCCGGGCAACTTCGTGTTGCCGGCCATCGTCTCCGGCCTGAAGAACAGCGACGCCGTGGTCCAGCACGAGACCTTCGCGCCGATCCTGTACGTGATGCCGTACGACACCCTCGATGAAGCCATCGACATGCAGAACGGCGTGCCGCAGGGCCTGTCGTCCTCGATCTTCACCCAGAACCTGAAGACTGCCGAGAAGTTCCTGTCGGCTGCCGGCAGCGACTGCGGCATCGCCAACATCAACATCGGCACGTCCGGTGCGGAGATCGGCGGCGCCTTCGGTGGCGAGAAGGACACCGGCGGTGGCCGCGAATCCGGTTCGGATGCGTGGAAGGTCTACATGCGCCGCCAGACCAACACCATCAACTATTCGGATTCGCTGCCGCTGGCCCAGGGCATCAAGTTCGACCTGTGATGGCAAACGACGCAGACACGTCCGTGGGCCAGAGCCCCTCCGGGGACCTGGCCCCAGCGAGGGGTCGGATCCCCGCAGGGGCTCCGACCCTCGATTTCAGCGGCCGCCGCGTGCTCATCGCCGGCGGCAGCAAGGGCATTGGCCGTGAAATGGCGCTGGCCTTTGCCGGCGCCGGCGCACAGGTCTCGGTCTGCGCCCGCGGCCAGGCCGGCCTGGATGCCCTGCGTGCCGATGCACGGGCGCAGGGCTTCGAACTGCACGCGTTTTCCACCGATCTGGCCGATCCCGGCCAGATCCAGGCCTGGCTGCAGGCCGCTGCCGATGCCCTCGGCGGTATCGATGTACTGGTCAACAATGCCACCGGCTACGGCATGGCCGACGACGAGGACGGCTGGGCCGCCAGCCTGCAGATCGACCTGATGGCGGCCGTGCGTGCCTCGCGCCTGGCACTGCCATGGCTGCGTGCCTCCAGCGACGCCTGCATCCTCAATCTGTCGTCGATTGCCGCGCAGCAGCCGCGCCCCGGTGGCGCGCCGTATGCTGCGGCCAAAGCGGCGCTTTCGCACTACACCACGTCACAGGCGCTGGCGCTGGCCAAGGACCGGATCCGGGTCAATGCCATCGCCCCGGGCTCGATCGAGTTCGATGACGGCCTCTGGGACCGTCGCCGCGTCGAGGACCCTGCGCTGTACCACGGCACCCTGGCGAAGATTCCGTTCGGCCGCTTCGGCCACCCGCGCGAGATCGCCGACGCCGCCCTGTTCCTGTGCTCGCCGCTGGCGCGCTGGGTCACCGGTAGCGTGCTCAATGTGGATGGCGGCCAGGTGTTGATGGGCTGATACCGGCACTTCGGTAGCCGCCAACCCTGGTTGGCATGCCTTTCGTCGACCAAGGTCGACGCCTACCAGGGCCGAAATCCCATTCGTCGGCCAGGGTCGACGCCTGCCATCCCATCCGCCGGGCATGGGATTGCCGGGGCAGAGGCACTATCATGTGCACACTGCCAAGGAGGACCCCGATGAGCGTGGCACCCCGACAGACAAGCGCCCTGGCCGTGGTCAGCCTGGTCATGGGCATCGCCAGCTGGACCGTCCTGCCCTTCGTGGCCAGCATCGTCGCCATCATCACCGGCCACATGGCCCGCGCCGAAATCCGCCGCCGCCCGCACGAACTGGAAGGCGATGGCTTGGCCGTCACCGGCCTGGTGCTGGGCTGGGTCATGGTCGGCGCGGCACTTGCCGCCATCGTGGTCTTCATCCTGTTCTTCGGCGGCCTGGCGTGGCTGGCGGCGGTGTCGAACTGACGCCATGACCGCCTCCGACAGCACTGAACGCTTCAGCAGCCGAGTAGCCGACTACGTCCGCTACCGGCCCGACTATCCACCCGCGCTGCTGGAGTGGCTGCATGGCCCGATGGGTGTCAGCCAGCAGGCGCGTGTGGCTGACATCGGCGCCGGTACCGGCATTTCCAGCCGCCTGTTCCTGGCCAGCGGCCATCCTGTTGTCGCGGTTGAGCCCAATGCGGCCATGCGGGGCGCGGCGGAAGAATGGCTGGCACCGCAGTACCCGCAGTTCCGTGCGGTGGACGGCCGCGCCGAGGCCACCGCGCTGGACGATGCCAGCATCGATCTGGTCAGCGTCGCGCAGGCCTTCCATTGGTTCGACACCGTGGCGGTACGCGCCGAGTGGCAGCGCATCCTGCGCCCCGGCGGCCAGGCCCTCATCTACTGGAATTCTCGCCTGCTCGATGCGAGCCCGTTCCTGGTCGGGTACGAACAGCTGCTGCTGGACTACGGCACCGACTACACCGCCGTGGCCGAGCGCTACCAGGACGACGCCACCATGCAGGCCTGGTTCGGCGCTGGCCTGCGCGGCAGGGTGGAGCTGCCGAACGTGCAGCACCTGGACTTCGACGCCCTGCGCGGGCGCCTGCTGTCCTCCTCCTACGCCCCTCAACCCGGTCATCCGCGCCACGCACCGATGATCGACGCTCTGCAGCACCTGTTCGCCACCCACGCGGTCGACGGCCAGGTCGCTTTTGAATATCGAACCCGAGCCTTCCTCGGCACGCTGGACTGAACCGACGCATGTATTCGCTTGCCCGCCCCTTCCTGTTCTCGCTCGACGCCGAGCGCGCCCACGGCCTCGGCCTGTCCGCACTGGACCTGGCCTATCGCACCGGCACCACGCCGCTGCTGGCCGCACGCATCGCGCCGATGCCCAGCACGGTGTTCGGGCTGACGTTCCCCAACCCGGTCGGCCTGGCCGCCGGCCTGGACAAGAACGGGGAGCACATCGATGCATTGTTCGCGCTCGGCTTCGGCTTCGTCGAAATCGGCACGATCACCCCGCGCCCGCAGGCCGGCAATCCGCAGCCGCGCCTGTTCCGCCTGCCGGAACACAACGCGATCATCAACCGCATGGGCTTCAACAATGCAGGCGTGGACGCACTGGTGCGCAACGTCGAGCGCGCGCGCAACCGCCGCGGCCTGCTCGGCATCAACATCGGCAAGAACAAGGACACCCCCAACGAACAGGCCGTGGACGATTACATCGCCTGCCTGGACAAGGTGTACCCGCTGGCCGACTACATCACTGTCAACATTTCCTCGCCCAACACCGCCGGCCTGCGTGAGCTGCAGGAAGAAACCGCGCTGCGCCAGCTGGTCAGCCAACTGCGTGACCGCCAGGAAGAGCTCGCGGCTCGCCACGGCCGCCGCGTGCCGATGCTGGTGAAGGTGGCACCGGACCTCAGCGAGCGCGACATCGATGCCGCCGCCCGCGTGCTGGGCGAGCTGCAGGTGGACGGCGTGATCGCCACCAACACCACCATCGACCACAGCAAGGTGGCCGGCGATCCGCTGGCCAACGAGGCCGGTGGCCTGTCCGGTGCGCCGGTGCTGGAGCAGTCCACGCTGGTGCTGCGCCGCCTGCGCTCGCGCCTGCCCGAGTCGGTGCCCTTGGTCGGCGTCGGCGGCATCCTGTCCGGTGCCGATGCCGTGGCCAAGATGGCGGCCGGTGCCGCGCTGGTGCAGTGCTACAGCGGCCTGATCTTCCGTGGACCGGCGCTGGTTTCCGAATGCGTGGAGGCGATCCGTCGCCGCCGCGAAGCGCCCAGCCGCGGCGCGGTGGCCCCACTGTGAGCGCGCCCATGGACACCATCGACGGCAACGCCCCGCTGCGCTGGACGCTCACCCAAAATGCGCCGCTGCAGGGACTGAACACCTTCCACGTGCAGGCCAATGCGGAACAGCTGCTGGAACTGCACGATGCCGCGCTGCTGCCGGAGGTGCTGGCACTGCCCGAGGTGGCCAACGGCCCACTGCTGGTGCTGGGCAGCGGCAGCAACGTGCTGATCGCCGAGGACCTGCCCGGTACCGTGCTGGTGTTCGGCAACCGCGACATCAGTTTCCTTGAACACCGCGCCGACCATGCCGTGATCCGCGCCGGCGCCGGCGTGCCCTGGCATGGCCTGGTGATGTGGTCGCTGCAGGAAGGCCTGTCCGGCCTGGAAAACCTGGCGCTGATTCCCGGCACCGCCGGTGCCGCACCGATCCAGAACATCGGCGCCTATGGCGCGCAGGTCGGCGAGTTCATCCAGGCGGTCGAAGCCTGGGACTGCCAGGAGCAGGCCTGGGTGCGCCTGGATAACGAACAGTGTGGTTTCGCCTACCGCGACAGCGTGTTCAAGCAACAGCCCGATCGCTACCTGATCACCGCCATCGAACTGAAACTGCCACTGCTGCACGATCTGCGCATGGACTACGCCGGCATCCGCGAAGAGCTGCAGGCACAGGGCGTGGAGCTGCCGGGCGCGGTGGACGTGGCCAATGCGGTGATCGCGATCCGCCGCCGCAAGCTGCCCGACCCGGAGGTACTCGGCAATGCCGGCAGCTTCTTCAAGAACCCGGTGCTGCCGCTGGAGCAGGTCGACGTGCTGCTGCAGCACTTCCCCGACCTGCCGGTGTTCCCGGCCGAGCAGGACGACAAGCGCAAGGTCTCGGCGGCCTGGATGATCGAATCCTGCGGCTGGAAGGGCTTCCGCGACGGCGATGCCGGCGTGGCCCCCAGCCACGCGCTGGTGCTGGTCAACCATGGCAATGCCAGCGGCGCTGAACTGCTGGCGCTGGCGCGCCGCATCTCGGCCTCGGTGCTGGAAAAATTCGGCGTGCCGATCGAACCGGAGCCCCGCCTGCTCGGCGCACAGTGGTGAACAGCCCTACCCTTTTCCCCAGCGCCACCCCGATGCGGGCGGCGCTGCTGATGCTCGGCAGCACGATGGCGTTCGGCCTGATGGCGGTGGCGATCCGCTATGCCACGCGCTACGTGCCCACCCAGGAAGTGGCGTTCTTCCGCAACGCCTTCGGCCTGCTGGCGCTGCTGCCGATGCTGCTGCGGCCCGGCCGTGCGCCCTTGAAGACGCAGCAGCTGCCACGCTATTTCGTGCGCAGTGCAATCGGCCTGGGCTCGATGCTGTGCGCATTCTGGGCGCTGGGTCACCTGCCGTTGGCGCAGGCGGTTTCGCTCTCCTATTCCACGCCGCTGTTCGTCACGATTGCCGCCGTGCTGTGGCTGGGTGAAACCGTGCGCGTGCGCCGCTGGGCCGCGGTCGTGGTCGGCTTCATCGGTGTGCTGGTGATCGTGCGACCCGGTACCGCCGGCTTCACCGCGGGCAGCCTGGTCGCCGTGGCCGCCGCGGTGCTCAGTTCGCTGGTGGCGATCCAGATCAAGCAGCTCACCCGCGTCGACAGCGCCGATACCGTGGTGCTCTACACCTACGTGTTCTGGGTGCCGCTGTCGCTGCTTCCGGCGCTGTTCGTCTGGGTCTGGCCGAGCGGCGTGGCCTGGCTGTGGCTGCTGGCCACCGGCGTGCTCGGCACCATCGGCCAGCTGTTGTGGACGCGGGCGCTGCGCCTGGGTGAAGTCTCGGCGCTGACCCCGATCAGCTTCCTGCAGCTGCCGCTGGTAACGCTGTTCGGCTGGCTGCTGTTCAACGAAAGCGTGGACCGCTGGACGATCATCGGTGCCGGCATCATCCTCGCCGCCAACGCCTACATCGCCCACCGCGAAGCCGTGCTGTCACGCCGCGCTGCAAGCGCGGCGGCCTCTGCAGCGGCCAAGCCCGCAGAGTAGATCCACACCCCGCGCAGACACCGCGGCCCCCTGTAGAACCGAGCCATGCTCGACTCATCGCGCAGCGTGAGGGTTCATCGTGGAAATGCCATCCACGCATGGCGTGGATCTACAGCGCGCGATACACCCGCTCGGCCGCGTCGAATACATTGCCCGGTGCGAACTGTTCGCTGAGGAAATGCAGCGACTGCCGGCGCAGCTGCGGCGAACGGTCCTCTCCATCGCTGCCCAGCAGGACCTGCTGGAACTCGATCAGGTCCTGCAGGATGCGCCAGTGCCGGTACCAGGCGGTCCAGCGTGGATCGCCGCGGTCACTGCCATAGCCTTCCTCGAATCCCAACGGGTTCTCGCGCCCCCAGCGCCCACCGACCGCGCCACCGATGAACATCAGGTCGCGCTCGCGCGGGGCCAGCGACAGGCCATCCCAATCGATCAGGTGCAGGCTGCCGTCATTGCCCATCAGCAGATTGCCGGCATGCAGGTCGGTGTGGCACAGGTGCAGCCGCACCGGCACATCCTGCAACGCCGCGTGCAGCTGCAGTGCCTGCGCGTGCAGTGCCGCGATGCGCGCGTGCTGCTGGTCCCAGACCGAGACGAAGGCACGGCCCAGCCCATCCCTGGCAGCCGCCAGGCCTTCGCCGGCCAGCCATTGCCCGACGGTCTCCAGCGCCGCGGTTTCCGTCCGGATGCTCGGCAGCGCTTCCTGCAGCGCCGGTGGCGGGCACGCCTCGTGCAGGCGCCGCAGCACCTCGCCCAATCGTTGCCACTGCGTGCGACTCAATGCCGCCTCGAAACCGGACTGGCCTTCCACATACGGGAACAGGGTGAACTGCAGGCCCCAGCGCTGCACCGATGCCCCGCCGGTCAGCGCCGGCCAGGGCGCAACGATTTCCTCGATACCCAGCGTGCCGCGCAGCCAATGCAGGGTGTCCCAGACGGCAGGGGCCACTTGGTAGCTGCGGCATTTCAACCACCACTGCCCGCGCCGTGCATCGATGCGATACACGCTGGCGTTGGCATCGGCGCCAACCGGGCGTGGCACCACGGCGGTCGCGGTGATGCCATAGGACTGCTGGAGGACTTCGCCGAGATGCTGCGCCGAAGCGAATGACATGGATGCAAGCGGAAAGTGTTATCTGCGACAACTATCGCAGATGTGCCCGCCACGACACAGACATGTCCGTCACAACATCGTGCCTGCGCGACCAAAGTGCTAGCCGGCGACGCGTCGCATCACCGCTTCCAATGGGCCCCGCGCGAACCGCCAGGACCACAGCCACGCTGCGCCCGTGGCCAGCATCAGGAACAACAATGCCCACAGCAGCACCGACGCGAGCGACGCGCTGCCATCGAGCAGGCCCAGGCCTTCCAGCGTGCCCATGCCCAGCAGGATATGGCCGACGTACAGGGTCAGGGTCATGCGCCCGGCCGCGGTGAACGGTTCCAGCCAGTCACCCGGTCGTACACGCGTCAGCCACAGGCAGGCGGCAATGACACTGCAGGCCGCGCCCGCGCCTGTGAGTACGTAGGCCGGTCCCGGTGGCATCGGCTGCGTTCCCAGCCACGCCTGCCAGGGCGTTCCCTGCGCAAGCTGCTGCACGCCATGTCCAGCCACGATCAGCATCAGGCCCAGCACCAGCAGCGCGCGCTGGACCTGCGGTTGCGACAGTTGCAGCCGCGCCAGCAGCATGCCCAGCAGGAAGAAGCACAGCCACGGCAGCAGCGGATGGAACCCATTGAACAGCAGGTTGCGGGCCGCGCCCGGCCATTGCCACAGACCGGCGTATTCCAGCGTCTGCCAGTTCCATCCCTGGCTGTAGTCCCAGTGCAGCAACGCCCAGAACGAACAGGCCGCGATCCCCACGATGCTGGCCAGCAACACCCGCGGCGAGGCCCGCAGCCACAGCACGGCCAGCGCGAAATACACCGCGTAGTAATGCAGGATATCGGCCGGGAACAGCGTCAGGTTGAGCAGGCCCAGCACCAGCAGGAACAGTGCGCGCCGCCAGGTCTGCACACTGGCCGGCCACCAACCCTGCCGATGCGTGCCCAGTACCAGGCCCAACCCGGCCAGCGTAACGAACGTCGCCGAAGCCTTGCCTTCCAGAAAGTGGAAGACGCCTGCCAACCATCCGGCGCCCTCTGCCGGCACGGCCATCGCCAGGCGGAAGTTGACCAGCACCATGCCGGCCAAGGCCAGGTAACGCGCCAGATCAACGCCGTGCAGTCGCCGGTCGACGGCGCTCATGCGCGTGCGCCCAGCAGCAGCGCAAGCAGGCCGAGATCCAGCGATGCCTCATCGGTGCCCCCGGCTTCGCCCAGCCCTCGGCGCAGGGCATCGCTTTCGATGGCATCCAGCAGCACCTGTGCCTGCAGTGCCGGGGCCAGCACGGGGCGCCGACGTTCGCGCCGTGCCACCTGCTGCAGGGCTTCGGCCAGCGTCGCCTGCAATTGCCTGCGATTGGCCGCAAATGCCTCGGCCACGGCCGGATTGCGTGCGCTCTCGGCCAGCACTTCGACGGCGAGCGTTGCCCACTCCGGTTGCCGGCACAGTGCGTGGAAGTCCTGAAGGAAAACCAGCACCCGTGCGCGCTCGCCATCGGACGCGGCCAGTCGGTGCAGCAACGGTGCCAGTTCCTCGCCTTCGGCCACGGCCACCGCAAGGATGATCGCCTCCTTGCCCGGGAAGTGGTTGTAGAGATTGCCGAGGCTGACGCCGGCCGCCTGCGCGATGTCACGCATGCTGGTCTGGTGGAAGCCCTTCACGAGGAAACACTGCAGGGCGGCCTGCAGGATCTGCGCGATGCGTTGCTCGTTGCGGTCGGTTCGGTTCATGCCACAAATAGTGAACGAACGTTCGTCCATTTTTAAGGGCGCACGCATCCGCCGGCAGGGCACCGTTCAGCCCTGCCCTACGCTGCCCTGTGCGGTTTCAGAAGAACTCGTCGAGAAGACGGTAGAACGCCAGCCGCCGTTCGTCGGGCACAACGCCATAGCGCCGGAACAGCGGCGCGACCCAGCGCGTGTCGCCGAAGTTGTGGACCAGGCTGCGCGCGGCGAGCGCCAGATCCTGGTAGCGATCGGCCACACCCAGCCGGCCACAGTCGATGAAACCGCTGAAACGGCCTTCGGCTGCCAGCAGGTTCGGCAGGCAGGCGTCGCCGTGGCTGACCACCAGATCCTCGTGATTGGGCCGGGTAGCGCGCAGTTCGGCGAACACCTGCTGTGCGCTCTGCCCCAGGCGCTCGTCATCGAAGTCATCGGCGTCGACCAGGCCCGCCTCGACCCGTGCCTGCGCGGCCTGCAGGCGCGAGGCCAGCCGCTGGTCGAACGGACAGGCCGCCACAGGTATGGCATGCAGGCCCCGCAGCGCATCGGCCAGCAGTTCCACCAGGCGCTGGGGCGGAAGCTCAGGCGACGAGGCCAGGTCGCGGCCGGGCAGCGCGCTCATCAGCAACCAGCGCCGGCCCGCTTCTTCGGCAGTGGCAATCACTGCAGGCGCCGGCTGCCCCTGGCCCTGCAGCCAACGCAGGCGCGCGATCTCATCGCCCAGCTCACTGAAGGCGTCGATCACTTCCGATTTCAGGAAGGCATCAGCCTGTCCCGGGCGATGCACACGGGCGACGTCTGCGCGCGATACGCCGATCGACTGTCGCTCGATGCGCGCATCGGCCAATGTTTCCCGCCACGCCCACGGCAGCGGCATGCCATCAGTGAAAGGATCGGGTACTTCCATGCGGGGATGTTCCTGTTGCCGGTGACCCCACGGATTCTCGCTCATCCTGCACGGACCCCGGCCAACAGCATCGCGGAAAGGTACATGCCTGCGCCGAACACGCTGTGTGCCACCAGGCTGCGCAGCCGCGCCTTGCCAGGCGCCGGGGTCTTCGAAGCGGCAATGCCGGCGCCCATGCCCGGCTCCAGGATGAAGAACGGCGCGGCAACGCTGAGAATGCCGAAGGCCAGCGCCGGCCGCAGGGTCGGTGCCTGCACCCAACCGTTCCCGACCACGGCCAGCAACAACGCGGCGAAGACCACACCGATCACGTAATGCGCGGTCCACCCCAGCGCGCGTTCGCCGGCCACCGGCAGCGAACGACCAATGCCCTCATGGCGGAAGCGCCCACGCCGCAGGTGGCCGAGCCAGCGGCCGACCATCGCAAAATCCAGCGACGGAATGCCGAGCAGCCTGCGCTGCAGCAACGCCCACAGATCCATCAGCGCGGTCGCGCCCACGCCGATCACTACCGCATCGATCACCAATGTCGTCGCCCAGCCACTCATTCCGCCAAACTTCAATTATTTGCTTGAATGATGGATCGATGCTAGCGTGCCCGGCATGAACGCTGCAACCGAGCTGCCGCCGTCCCCGCTGGAAGCGCTGGCCGAGATCGCCCGCACCCTGGGCCACCCGCACCGCCTGGCCCTGCTGGAGCACATCGCCCAAGGCGAGCGTGCGGTCGAGCGCCTGGCCGAACTGAGCGGCCTGTCGGTGGCCAATACCTCCCAGCACCTGCAGCAGCTGCGTCGTGCCGGCCTGGTGCAGACCCGCCGTGACGGCAAGCGCATCCTCTACCGCAGCGCTGACGGCCCACTGGCCAACCTGTTGGCCGCGCTGCGCGACTATGCCGACCACCAGCGCAGCGAAATGCAGGGCGTCCTCACCGACAGCCTGCAGCGCCGCGATGCACTGGAAGGGCTGACCGTCGAGCAGCTGCTGGAGCAACGCGACAGCGTGGTACTGCTGGACGTGCGGCCGCGCGAGGAATTCGATCTGGGCCACCTGCCCGGCGCGCTGAACATTCCCGCTACGGAACTGCACGCGCGGATGGACGAACTGCCGCGCGCCGTCCACATTGTCGCGTACTGCCGCGGGCCCTACTGCGTGCTGTCCAACGATGCAGTGATGATGCTGCGCGAAGCCGGCCTCAGCGCGCAGCGACTGGCCGCCGGCTATCCCGAATGGAAGGCCGCAGGCCTGCAGGTTGAACTGCCCCGACACTAAGCGAACCGTTTGTCATGGATGATGCGATTTCCCCGTTGATCGATGCTGCCTGGCAGCGCGTGTTCGCCGGCCAGCGCACGTTGCAGCAGGGGCCGCAGCTGCACCTGGCGTGCAGCGATGATGTCGATGAGGGTGAGGACGGCATGCTGTTACAGCCGGTCGCGGGCCCCGCCCGAGCGCTGTTGCGTCCTGCCCTGGCCGCTCGCCTGCAACTGCGTGCGCAACCGCACTGGACACTGGCGCAGCTGCAACAGCGCTTGCAGCAGCTCGGCCAGCATACGCACGGCGCGGATCGTGTCTTCTACTTCCCCACCGCAACACTCGCCGCCCTCGCCGAACACCCTGCCCCACCACATATCCGCCGCCTCGGCGCGACCGACGCGGCAGCGTTCAACGCGTTCCAGGCCACCGCCAGCGAGGACGATCTCGATGCCGCATGGGTCGAGCTGGATCACTGGCAGGTGTTCGGTGCCTTCGACGGCGAGCGCCTGGTCGCTGCGGGAAGCATGTACCCCTGGAGCCTGGATCCAGCCTTCGCCGATATGGGCGTACTGACCCTGCCCGAGGCCCGCGGTCGCGGTCACGCGCGACAGCTGGTACACGCCATGGCCGTGTCCGCGCGGGCGTCCGGGCTGCAGCCGCAATACCGTTGCCAGCTCGACAACACCGCCTCGATCATCACCGCCGGACGCAGCGGCCTGCGCGCGTTCGCCGATTGGGACACCATTCTGGCGGCCGACTGAGGCCGCCGCAGCACAACAAGGAAGCCACATGAAATTGATGGTCATCGGCGCCAGCAGGGGCCTCGGTCGAGCGTTCGTCGAAGGCCTGTGCAGTGCGGGCGACACCGTCATCGGCGTTTCGCGCAGCCGCCCGCACGACCTTGAATGCCCCGAGGGCGTCACCCTGCAGTGGATCGAAGCGGATCTGTCCCAGCCCACCCTTGCTGCCAATCACATCGCAGCGCAGGCGCCGGCCGATCTGGATGTGCTCATCCACAACCTGGGCATCTGGGAAGAGACGGCCTTCAGCGACGAGTACGCCTTCCTCGACGAAAGCGATGCCGCGCTTGCCCAGCTGGTCGACGTCAACATCACCGCCACCCTGGTGCTGCTGCGGCGCCTGCTGCCGAGGGTACTGGGCGCAGCACGTCCACAGCTGGTGCTGACCGGCTCGACCTCGGCGCTGCCGCGCAGCGGCCGCCCGGAAGTGGCGTTCGGCGCATCCAAGTTCGCGCTCAACGGCATCGCCGATGCGCTGCGCGAAGGCTTCCGGGATCGGCGCCTGGCGGTAACCAGCCTGCAGCTGGGCTACCTCAACACCGACGATGCACTGTCAGTGCCGGTAGCGGACGCCGCAGCGCGCGGCGACGGCGCACTGGTGCCGGTCCATGATGTCGTGGCGATGGTACGCGCCCTGCTGCAGCTGTCACCGTCCTCCTTCGTGCGCGAACTGGTGCTGCCCGCCATCGCCGACCCGCGCTACTGACCGCAGGGACCTTGGCCTGGCCCTTGGTGGCCGCACAGGCGCCTGTGGTTTACCCTGCTCGTCACTGGCCGTCGGTCACAGGCGGGAACCTGCTATGGATGCGCTTTCACGGGTCTCGGCCCAGGTCCTGGACAGCGCCCTGCCCAGCCTGCCGCTGTACCTGCTGCAGGCCACGGCGGTGATCGGCATGATCGGCGTGCTGCTGATCGCCACCCGTCGCGCCGGGCACGCCATTGAAGGACGGCGCCTGTATGTCGGCGTAGCGCTGGGCCTGATCTACCTGTTCAATTCCTGGTTCGTGGCCCGTTACACCCAGGGTGTGGTCAAGCTGCACCTCGGCTTCGACATCCTGCTGGTCAGTGGCCTGCTCGGTGGCTGGCGCGGCGGCTTGGCCTGCCTGGCCGCCGCCCTGCTCGCCCGCTACCAGTTCGTCGGCACCCAGTTCTTCCTGCCTGCCAGCCTCGAGGCCGTGTTGCAGATGGTGGCCGGCGTCTGGCTGCGCAGGCGCCTGCACCCGCGCATGCTCAACGAACTCTCGCCACGCATGATCCTGCAGGCGTGGTCCGTGCGTATCGGGATGACCGCTCTGGGCCTGGCGCTGGGTGTGGCGATCATTGGGGCCGATCAACTACCGGTGGCCGAACTGGCGATCCAGCGTGTGCTGGCACTGCCGGTCTCGCTGCTGGTACTCGGCGCAGTGTTCGCACTGGTCTACAACGATGCCCAGATCGATGCGCAGCGCCAGCGCGAACAGGCGTGGCTGCGCATCGATCCGATCAGCGGCCTGCCCAACATGCGTGCGCTCGGTGAACGCCTGCAGCGGTACTGGCGCGACAACGACGGCATCGGCAAGGCCTGCCTGATCGTGGCCGAGATGGGCAACCTGCGCGATCTGCGCCTGCGCTACGGGCCATTGCAGGACAACGGCCTGTGGCAGCGCGATACACCGGCCGACGTCCACCGGTTGCTGCCATCGCTGGCGGTGGACGACGTGGAGGTCTACCAGTTCGGTGATGCCGCGCTGGCGATCCTGGTGCGCGGCATGACCTTGTCCGAACTGCGCATACAACCGCAGATCACCGAGCTGGCCAGCAACCTGGCCGATCGGGTCGGCCGCGATTGGCCTGGCTTCCGGCCACTGTTCCGTTGTGCGGTGGTTGAATTGAAGCCCCCCGTTGATGCCGACGAAGGACATCTTCCGTTCCGCGCGATCACCGTGGCACTGAGCGCGATCGAATCCGGCGTCGTGTTCTTCGACGACCCGATCCAGCGCGACGGCGAGATCGACGCCCTGATCGAATTCGCCCTCGAACGCTGGCTGCAGCAGGGCGACGCACCGCTGTGCTACCAGCCCAAGCATCGCCTGCAGGACCGCCAGCTGGTCGGCGCCGAAGCGCTGCTGCGCATGCGCGATGGCGAAGGCCGGCCGATTGCACCGATGCGGGTGATCTCGCTGCTGCGCCGGCAGGGCCGGCTGGCAGACCTGGAATGGGCCACGCTGCAGTCGGCGGTGCACTTCCTGCAGCACTGCCGGCAGGACGGCGCGGCGCTGACCATCGCAGTCAATGTGTCAGCCGAATCCCTGCGCCTGCCCGACTTCGGCCTGCGCCTGCAGGAACTGCTGCAGCTGCACGACATCCCCGGCGCGATGCTGCGGCTGGAAATCGTCGAGTGGACCGAGATCGTCGAGCGTGACCTGGTCGATGCCAACATCGCACAGCTGCTGGCGGCCGGAGTCACCCTGTCGCTGGATGATTTCGGCGCGGGCTATTCGACCCTGATCCTGCTTTCGCAGCTGGCCATCGCCGAGGTCAAGATCGAGCAGGCGTTGATCGCCACGCTGTCCGACGCCAAGTCGCAGTCGATCGTTCGCTTCATCGTCGAAGTCGCGCACCGCTGCGGCGCGATCGTGGTGGCCGAGGGGACCGAAACCCTGGCGCAGGAACAGCACCTGCGCGCGCTGGGCGTGGATGTCGGCCAGGGCTATCTGTACTCGGCCGCACTGCCGGCCGACGAGTTCCGTCGCTTCGCCGCCAGCTAGACCGCGTAGAAACCCAGGAACATGGCCACCGCCGATTCGGCGACGCGTGCGCGTTCCTGCGCGGTCAATGGTGGCTGCCCCATCGTCACCTGCGGCCAGAACGCGAAGCTCTTCACCAGCCCATGCAGCTGGTGGCCGGCGAATTCCGGATCAACCTCTCGCAACCGGCCATCGGCGATCGCTGCGCGGATCCACGCACTCTCGCCACTTTCCTTCTCGCCCATGCGGCAGACGATGGCCTGCGCCCGCTCCGGTGAGTGGATGACCTCGGCCATCGCCACCCGTGCCAGGTCGATGAAGTTGGCATCGCTGAGCAGTTCCAGCTTCTGGCCCAGCAACTGCAGCAGCTGCGCCTGCAACGGCTGGTCCGCGCGATACGGCAGTGCGTCGCTGGCCACGCTGCGTTCCCACAGCTCCTCCAGGATCATCGAAAACAGCGCTTCCTTGCTCGGGAAGTGGTTGTAGACGGTGCGCTTGGAGACCCCGGCCACCTCGGCGATGCGGTCCATGCTGGTCGCCTCGTAGCCCGATGCACGGAACTCCTCCACCGCCGCGCGCACGATGGCCTCGCGTTTGCGGTCGGTCAGGCGTTGTGGGGCACGGGGCATGGCGGAGACCGGATAGCTGAACGGACGGCACCATTTTACACCCAGTAGTGTACTTTTGAAAAATGCGAAACTACACTGTGCAGTGTACCCAGCGGACGTCACCCATGAAGCGCCTGCTCCTTGTCCTCCTGCTTGGAATCCTCGCCGTGACCGCCTACACCTTCTGCAAGTCCTGGTCCCTCCCCGACTTCCCCGATTCGCCGCAGTACCGCGACGGCAAGTTCCGCAATGCCCTGCCCCGTCCGGCGATGGGCCTGCGCGACGGTGCGGAGATCTGGTGGACGTTCCTGTTCAACAAGCCCAAGGGCACCGTGCCCGCCCACCCGATTCCGGTGCAGCCGCTGGACCGCGCCTCCCTGGATGCTGCGCCGGATCGCAGCCTGTTCCGGCTTGGGCACTCCACGATCCTGCTGAAGCTGCGTGGCCAGTACTGGCTGACCGACCCGGTGTTCTCCGAGCGCGCCTCACCGGTGCAGTGGATGGGGCCGGCGCGCTTCCACGCACCGCCGATCAGCATCGACGAACTGCCGCCCATCGCCGGCGTGATCCTCTCGCACAACCACTATGACCATCTCGACCGTGCCGCGGTAATGCAGCTGGCCGGCAAGACCGCGCGCTTCATCGCACCGCTCGGCGTCGGCGACCAGCTGATTGCATGGGGTGTGGGCGCCAGCAAGGTGGAACAGCTGGACTGGTGGCAGTCGACTGAAGCCAGTGGCCTGCGCTTGACCGCGACCCCGGGCCAGCACTTCTCCGGCCGCGGGCTGGGTGACAGCGACCGCAGCCTGTGGGCGTCATGGGTGATCCAGGACGGCGACTTCCGCATCTTCTTCAGCGGCGACACCGGCTACTTCGATGGCTTCAAGGCCATCGGCGAGAAGTACGGACCGTTCGACCTGACCATGATCGAGACCGGCGCCTACGATCCGCGCTGGGCGTTCGTGCACATGCAGCCGGAACAGACCCTGCAGGCGCACCTGGACCTGCGCGGCAAGTGGCTGCTGCCGATCCACAACGGCACCTTCGACCTGGCCCTGCACGCATGGCAGCAGCCGTTCGAGCGCATCACGGCATTGGCGGCCGCAAAGAATGTGCCGGTGGCCACGCCGATGATGGGCGAAGCACTGGACATGCAGGCGCCGCAGGCGGGTACGCGATGGTGGGAGACGGTGGAGCTTTAGCGGGGGATGCCGTTTGACCTGCCGGAAGCCATGTAGAGCCGAGCCATGCTCGGCTGCGTCAACCACGGAAGCGGCCTGCGGCGCTGCAGTGCGTCATGTAACCGATTACATCCCTTGCTAGCGTAGCGCTCGCCCGATTCCGGTCGAACCTGCGAGGCAGTCCGTAATGACGTTGCGCGCCGAACGCTCCAAGGTCTCCCGCTCAGCTATCCCATGGCGATCTGCCGCCGCCCTGCTGTTGGCCGCCCTGGCCTCCAGCGCACAGGCACAGACCCTCCCCCCGCGCAGCCAATGGCAGGCCAGCAGTTCCTCGCAGCAGGTACCGGCGATGGCGATCGGCCACCTGATCGACGGCGACCCGAAGACCGTGACCGGCGGCGCCTTCAGTCCGGGCCACTGGTTCCAGATCGATCTGGGCGCGCCTACCCTGCTGGCCGGTGCGCGCCTTACCTGGGATGTCTCCAACCCGGAAGGCTATTCACTGCAGACCTCGCTGGACGGCACGCAGTGGCAGACCGCGTACACGATGGCCGATTCGCTGGGCGACGTGGAAACGCTGTACTTCGCGCCGCGGCAGGCACGCTACCTGCGGCTGGCCAGCCCGCAGCGCACCTCCGATTGGGGCGTGTCGATCTTCGAGATGGAGCCACTGGACAGCACGCTCAGCGCACGCATCAGCGGTATCGATGCAACGCAGGCAGCGGCGCTCTGGCAAGGCGGCGGCACCGTCGCGATGCCGGCCGGGGTAAATGGATCCCATACGTTCGAGATCACGCTGCCGCGGGCCCAATCAACGGCTGGCCTGGTCGTCGACTGGGCCGATGGCGCGCGCGGCGCCGCGCGACTGCAGGTGCAGGATGCACAGGGCCGTTGGCAGGACCTCGCACACGATGCACAAGCGGCCAATCATCGACAAAGCTGGCTGGCCGCCACTGCAGCACAACCGTTACGTACATTCCGCCTGAGCGTGGACGGCGCTGCACCGCAGATCGCGCGCCTGCGCCTGCTCGGCCCGAAAGCCGTGATGACGCCGATGAAGCGCTACCAGATCGCTGCCAGCGGCGCGCAGCGCGCGTTGTTCCCGGCGTCGTTGCAGATGCAGCAGACCTATTGGACCGCAGTGGGCGTGCATGCGGGCCGGCAGAAGTCGATCTTCGACGAATACGGCAATCTGGAAGCCTTCAAGGGCGCGCCACTGGTGCAGCCGATCTGGCGAAGTGCTGACGGCCGCGCCGCTGGCGCGGCAGGACAGCCGATACAGCACGCGCTTCGGGATGGCTGGAAGCCCATGCCCTCCGCCACCTGGTCACCGCAACCCGGCCTGGAGCTGCGCAGTGAAGTGTTCGCCATCGAGCGCGATGGCCAGCCGGTAACCTTCCTCCGCCATCGCCTGCACAACACCGGAAAAACCCGGATCGACGGCACACTCAGCCTGGTCGTGCGCCCGATGCAGATGAATCCGCCATGGCAGAACGGCGGGCTGTCGCCGATCCGCGATGTGGCCATCGACAGGCAATCCGTGCGCATCAATGGCCGCACGCTGCTGCAGTCGCTCACGCCAGTGGCTGCGTCCGGCGCGGCGCCGTTCGGCAGGGATGGCGCCACGGAAATCACCGCGGACATCGCTGCCGGCCAACTGCCTTCCGCGCAACAGGCGCATGATGACCAGGGTCTTGCCTCGGCTGCGTTGGACTACCGCGTCTCGTTGGCGCCGGGAACCAGCGATGCCATCGTGGTCGCGTTCCCGTTGGGCACCGCCGCCGCGGATGCCAATGGCGTGCTGCCCGAAGCGCCTGCGCTGGATCTGGCCACGCTTCCCCGCGATGCCAATGCGGCGTTCGATTCACTGGCCACGCAGGCGTCCGCGGACTGGCAGGCACGGCTGGGCCAGGTCGGCCTGCGCCTGCCCGACCCATCACTGGTGGACATGCTGCGCGCGCAGGCCGCCTACATGCTGATCAACCAGACCGGCCCGGCGATGCAGCCCGGCCCGCGCAACTACAACCGCTCCTTCATCCGCGACGGCATGGCCACCTCGGCCGTGCTGCTGCGCATGGGCGAGGCCAAGGTCGCGCGCGACTACCTGGCCTGGTACAGCGAACACGGCGTACATGCCAACGGCCTGGTCTCGCCGATCCTCAATGACGATGGCAGCGTCAACACCGGCTTCGGTTCGGACATCGAGTACGACAGCCAGGGCCAGTACGTGGCGCTGGTCGCCGACGTTGCACGGCTGGATGGCGGACCCGAGTCGGTGCGTGACTACCTGCCGAAGGTGAAGGCCGCGCTGCACTTCCTGCAGGAACTGCGCGAGCGCACGCTGGTGCCCGGTTACAAGGCTGACCAGCCTGCCCCGGAACGCTTTGCGGGCATCCTTGCACCATCGATCAGCCATGAGGGCTATCCATCACCCACCCACAGCTATTGGGATGACTACTGGGGCCTGAAGGGGTGGCACGACGGCGCGTGGCTGGCCGAGGCGCTGGGCGACCACGAAACCGCCCGTTGGGCGCGCGAGCAGTACAAAGCGCTGTACGACGCATTGCGTGCCTCGATCCGCGCAACGATGGCGTGGAAGGGCATCGACTTCATTCCGTCATCGGCCGATCTGGGCGATGGTGACCCCACCGGCGTGTCGATCGCCCTGGACCCGACCGGCGCGCAGAGCGTGTTGCCGGCAGATGCGTTGCGGACCACCTTCGCCCGCTACCTGGAAGACGTGCGCAAGCGCAGCCAGCCCGGTGCGCTGTATGCCTACACGCCGTACGAGATCCGCAACGTGCTGAGCTATGTGCACCTGGGCCAGCCAGACGTGGCTGACGAGCTGCTGCAGGGCCTGCTTCATGACCGGCGCCCGCTTGAATGGCAGGTGCTGGCCGAAGTAGTGCATTCACGGCTGCGCTTCCCGCGGTACCTGGGCGACATGCCGCATACCTGGATCGGCGCCGAATACGGCCGCACCCTGTTCGGCATGCTGATGCGCGAAGACGATGATGCGCTCTCGCTGCTGCCGGGCACACCGCCCTCGTGGGTGGCGGGGGATGGATTGGCGGTGGAACGCCTGCCGACGGCGTATGGCACATTGCAGATGCAGGCGCGGCAGCGCGACGGAGTGCTGAGGGTGGGGCTTGGCAAAGGGCTGCGCGGCGGAACGGCGGTGAAGGTCTGGTGGCCGGCGCGCACGATGCCGAAGACGGTGCGTGTGGACGGACGCAGCGTTTCCGACTTCGACGCCGAGGGCGTGCGCCTGGCGAAACCGTTCAGAACGCTGGAGGCGCGTTGGTAAAGCAGCCGAGCATGGCTCGGCTCTACAAAAGCGGAGGTCGCGCCGGGCCACGCCCGGTGTCATTGCAACGTCGGCAATCCCGGCGGGTTGGTCTGCGACTGCGGCACGGCTTCCTCGGCCACATTCCACCGTTTCAGCGCCTGCGCGTAGGTGCCACTGGCGATCTGGGTGTTCAGCGCCTGCGTCACTGCATCAGCCAGGCCGCTGCCCTTGCGCGTGGTCACCGAGATCGCCGCAGCGTTCGGCCAGCCACCGGGGAACAGGCCGACGCGCCGCACCTTACCGTCGCGTGCGGAATAGGCGCCGGTGGCGTTGGGCTCGAACGACACATCGGCACGGCCGGTGATCACCGCCAGCCGCCCGACCACGGCGTCATCGAAGTACTGGTACTCCACCGGTTTCAATCCCGCCGCGATGTTCTGCTGGTCCCACTGCCGCAGGATCTGGTCCTGGTTGGTGCTGGCACCCACCACCACCTTCAGCCCGGCCACATCGGCCGGCTTCTCGATCTTCTGGATCGGCCCGTCTGCGCGCGTGTAGATGCCGAGCAGGTCGAAACGGTAGCTGGAGAAATCGAACTTCTTCTTGCGCTCTTCGGTAACCGTCACGTTGGACAGCACCGCATCGTACTTGCCTGATTCCAGACCCAGCGGCCAGTCGGCCCAGGCCACCGGCACGATCACCAGCTTCAGGCCCAGCGCATCGGCGATCAGGCGCGCGATGTCGGGCTCGATGCCCACAACGTCCTTGCTGTCGGCCCCGTAGTCGGCCAGCGGCAGCTGCCCTGGATGGGTGGCCACGGTGAACGACCCGGGCGTGACGAAGCGATACCCCTTGGGGATCAATGACTGCGCCTCTGGATCGAACGTGCCTTTCAACACCGCCGTGTTCGCACCGGCCAGGCTGGTCGCGGCCACGGTGCCGGCATCCGGTGCCTGCCGCACGCGCGAATAGACGATACCGGTGATGCCGATGACCAGCACGCCCACGATCAACAGGGTGCTGCGTGAGGGACGACGCGGTGCTGCAGGGCTCATGGTGTTCCCTTCTCGGTTACAGGGTCTTGGCCAGGAAATCGGCGGTGCGCTGCTGGCGCGGGCGTTCGAACAGCACCTCGGGCGTGCCCTGCTCGATCACCCGGCCCTGATCCATCATCACCACGTGATCGGCTACGCGGCGGGCGAAGCTCAGCTCATGGGTGACGATCACCAGCGTGGTGCCGGAGCGGGCCAGCTCCTCGATCACGCTCAGCACCTCGGCTACCAGCTCCGGGTCCAGCGCCGAGGTCGGTTCATCGAACAACAGCACCTTCGGCTGCAGGGCCAGCGCGCGGGCAATCGCGATGCGCTGCTGCTGGCCACCGGACAGCTGGCGCGGGAAGGCATCGGCCTTGTCGGCCAGGCCGACCCGTTCCAGCAGCGTGCGCGCCTGCTGCTCGGCCTGCGCGCGCGGCACGCCACGCACCGCGATCGGTGCCTCGATGATGTTCTCCAGCGCGGTCAGGTGCGGGAACAGGTTGAAGCCCTGGAACACCATGCCCACTTCCGCACGGCGGCGTCGGATCTCGCGCTCGGGCAGCTCGTACAGGGTGTCGCCCTCGCGGCGGTAGCCGATCAGCTGGCCGCCGACAGTCACGTAACCGCCGTCGGCGCGTTCCAGGTGGTTGATCAGCCGCAGCAGCGTGGACTTGCCGGCGCCCGAAGGGCCGATCAGCACGGTCACGCTGCCGGCGCGCAGGTCCAGGTTCACGTCTTCCAGCACCGGCTGGTCGCCAAACACCTTGCCTACGCCATGCAGCGACACCGCCGCGCCCTCGCCCGCTTCAACCTGGGTGGCGATACGCGGGCGGCTGGCCACGCGCGGCGCAGCTTCGCTCTGCACACGCGGGGGCGATGACTCCCGCGACACCGAGCGCTCGCGCTGCAGCTGGCCGCGCGCGAAGCGTTGCTCCACGCGCCGCTGCAACAGCGACAGCACGGTAAGGATCACCAGGTACCAGACGGTGGCCACCATCAGCAGCGGCACCACCTCCAGATTGCGGCGGTAGATCACCTGCACGGTGTAGAACAGCTCCGGCAGCGCCAGCACGTAGACCACCGAGGTGCTCTTGGCCAGGCCGATCACATCGTTGAACGCGGCCGGCAGGATCGAACGCATCGCCTGCGGCAGGATGATGCGGCGCACCTGGCGGCCACGCGGCAGGCCAAGTGCCGCTGCCGCCTCGTACTGGCCATGGTCGACCGAGAGGATGCCACCGCGGATCACTTCGGCCGAGAACGCGGCCTGATTCAAGGTGAGGCCGAGCACTGCGGCGGTGAACACGCCGATCAGCTGCGTGGTCGGGTACGAGAACAGGCTGATGCCGGTGAACGGCACGCCCAGCTCGATGGTGCTGTACAGGTAGCCCAGGTTGTTCAGCAGCAGCAACAGCACCAGCAGCGGGATCGAACGGAACAGCCATACATAGCCCCACGACACCGCCGACAGCAGCGGCGAGCCGGACACCCGGGCCAACGCCAGCATGGTGCCCAGCGCGAAACCGAGGCCGGTACCGAGCGCGGTCAGCAGCAGCGTGCGACCCAGGCCTTCCAGTACAGGCCGTGCGAAGAACCACTCGGCGAACGTGCCCCAGCCCCAGCGCGGATTGCCCAGCACGGATTGCAGCCCGATCAGGATCAGCGCCAGCGCCAATACCGTGCCGACCACCTGCAGCGGGTGCCGGGCCGGCACGATCTTCAAGGCCGGTGCGGGTGCCGGCCGTGCGCCGATCCCATCCAGCGCCGTCGAGGGCGTGCTCATGCGTGGACCCCTTGCAGCACCGCCTGCACAGGCGCAACGACAGGCGCGGGCGCCCGCAGATGTTTCTCGAACGGCAGGTGCGCGATGGATTCCGGGTCCGCGTCCAGGTCGAACAGCGCGGTGTAGCCGTGGCTGAGGTAAAGGCCGACCGCCTCGGGCTGGCGGAAGCCGGTGGTCAGGAACACGCGCCGATAGCCCTGGCGCGCCGCCTGCTCTTCCAGTTCCTGCAGCACGCGCCGGGCGATGCCCTGCCGGCGCAGCCCGGGCAGCGTCCAGATCCGCTTGAACTCGGCGGTGTCCGGATCGCGGTGCGGCATGAAGGCGCCGCCAGAGATCGCCACACCATCGCGCAGCAGCAGCACGAACGCGCCTACCGGCGCCGCGAAGGCCTGCGCCGGATAGCGTTGCAGCTCCTCGCGGGCGCTGCCGCCGATGCGTCGGCGCACGTCGGCGTAACGGCTGTCGTACTCCTGCTCCAGGCCATCGAACAGCGGCCGCGCCAATGGATCATCCACCGACGTATAGAGGAAGCGTTCGTTGCTGTTCATGCCACGTCCTTCACCAGATAGTCTTCGGCCAGTCGCGCCCACAGGCTGGCAGCGGGTGCAATGGCGGCGTCGTTGAACACATAGCGCGGGCTGTGCAACGGCGCGCTGTCGCCGTTGCCGACGAACACGAAACTCCCGGGCCGCGCCTGCAACAGGAAAGCGAAGTCCTCGCTGGCGGTGCGCGGCGCGAACTCCGGCACCACCTGTTCGTGGCCGAAGCCCTGTATGGCCACATCGCGGATGTAGGCGGTCTGCTGCGGGTGGTTGATCACGCTGGGGAAGCCACGCGGGAACTCGATTTCGGCGCGTGCCCCGAAAGCGGCAGCGGTCTGCTCGGCAATTCCGGTCACCCGGCGGCGCAGCGTGTCGCGCACCTCGGGCAGGTAGGCGCGCACGGTCAGCTTCAGCTCGACCACGTCCGGAATCACATTGGCGGCCTGCACACCATGGATCGAACCGACGGTGACCACGCCCATCTGCCGCGGGTCGACATTGCGCGACACCACACTCTGCAATGCAGTGATGATGTGCGCGGCGACCAGGATCGGGTCCACGCTGCCCTGCGGCTCGGCACCGTGGCCGCCCTTGCCGATCACCTTCAGCCGCGCCCAGTCGACCGACGCCATCGCCGGGCCGTCGACGAAGCCAAAGTGGCCCACCGGCACGCCCGGCCAGTTGTGCAGCCCATAGATCGCATCCACCGGGAAGCGCTCGAACAGGCCGTCGGCAATCATCTTCGATGCACCCGAGCCGGTTTCCTCGGCTGGCTGGAACACCAGCTGCAAGGTGCCGTCGATAGTGCCGTGATGGGCCAGGTAATGCGCGGCGGACAACAGGATGGCGGTGTGACCATCATGGCCGCAGGCATGCATCAGGCCGTCGGTCTGGCTGGCGTAGGCCAGCCCCGAGTCTTCGTGGATCGGCAAGGCATCGATGTCCGCACGCAGCCCCAGCCGACGGCCGCCCTGCCCACGCTGCAATGTGCCGACCACGCCGGTGCCGCCAAGACCGGTGGTCACCTCATAGCCCCACTGCTGCAGCAACTCGGCCACACGGGCACTGGTGCGGTGCTCCTCGAAGGCCAGCTCCGGGTGGCGGTGCAGGTCATGGCGGATCGCGATGGTGGCCTCGGCGCGTGCCGCGATCTCGGGCAATATGCCCGTCGATTGGGAATCCCGCCGGACATGGCCCGGTGCTGCCGCAGTGTCTCCGCGCATTGCCCTACCCCGCCTTCCGCGCCGGCTCGGCATCGGTCGAATGGCGGCTGGCCTTGTACGGCAGGCCCAGATGTTCGCGCAGGGTCTGCCCCTCCAGCTCGCGCTGGTGGTAGCCGCGCGCCTGCAGGATCGGCAGCACCTGGGTCACGAAATCGTCCAGGCCTTCGCGCTGCGCCGCAAAACCGAGGATGAAGCCGTCGCTGGCACCGGCATCGAACCAGCGGATCAACTCATCGGCCACGTGCTCCGGCGTGCCGATGAAGTTCGGTCGTGGACTCACGGCTTCCAGTGCCACCTGGCGCAGGCTCAGCCCCTTCTCCCGCGCATCCTGCTTGATGCGATCGGTGGTGGAACGGAACGAGTTGCTGCCGATCTCACCCAGGTCCGGGAAGGGAGCATCCGGATCGTACTGGCTGAAATCGTGGTGGTCGAAGAAGCGTCCCAGGTAGGCCAGTGCATCCTCCAGCGTGGCCAGTGCGGCGATTGCCTGGTACTTGGCCTCGGCCTCTTCGACAGTACGGCCGACGATGGGGCCGATGCCCGGGAAGATCTTCACGTCGTTGCCGCTGCGGCCATGCGCGATCGCCGAGTTCTTCACCTTCTGGGTGAACGCGCGGGTTTCTTCCAGCGACGGCGAATGGGTGAACACCGCATCGGCGTACTTGCCGGCCAGCGCGATGCCATCGTCGGATGAACCGGCCTGGAAGATCACCGGCTGGCCCTGTGGCGAACGCTGGATGTTGAGCGGGCCTTCCACCTGGAAGAAGCGGCCCTTGTGGTCGAGGCGGCGGAACTTTTCCGGCGCGAAGAACGTACCGCTGTCGCGCTCGCGCACGAAGGCATCGTCATCCCAGGAATCCCACAGCCCCTGCACCACCTCCAGGTACTCGTCGGCGATCTGGTAGCGCAGTGCATGCTCGGGATGTGGGCGGCCATAATTGCGACCCGAGCCCTCCAACGGCGACGTCACCACGTTCCAGCCGGCGCGGCCGCCGCTGAGCAGATCCAGCGAGGCGAACTGGCGGGCGACGGTGAATGGGTCGCTGTAGGACGTCGACAGCGTGCCGGCCAGGCCGATCTTCTTCGTGGCCGTGGCCAGCGCCGACAGCAGCGAGATCGGCTCGAAGCGGTTGAGGAAATGCGGGATCGACTTCTCGTTGATGTACAGGCCGTCGGCCACGAAGCCGAAGGCGATGCCATTGTCTTCGGCGGTGCGCGCGATGTCGATGTAGAACTGCAGGTTGACGCTGGCATCGGCCGGGTTGGACGGGTGCTTCCAGGCATGCATGTGGCTGCCGGGGCCCTGCAGCATGATGCCCAACGGAATGTGGCGCGGGGTCGTGCTCATGGGAAACGCTCCTGCAGGTCAGGCCACCGCCGCGCGCGGCGCGGGCGACAGCAGTTCAAGGGATGTCAGGCGTGCGTCGAGGTCGGCCACCGGCGCATCGAGGATGAACTCGCCCACGCCGAAACGCCGGTGCAGCGCATCCAGTTCGTCACGCACGTGCTGCGCATCGCCGGACAGCACGCTGGGGCGCGTTTCCTCGATGCGGAAGTCGGCCACCCCCACCTGGCGCGCGTACTCGGCAGCTGCCTCGGCGCTGGGCAGGTTCACCGCCTGCCCGGGACCGAGGTGCAGCTTGTAGACGCGCAGCGCACCGATATGACGCGAAGCGGCTTCCGCAGTCGGTGCGGCGAAGGCCACCGTGGCCAGCAGCGGCGGCTGCGAGGCGACGCTGCGGTAGGCGTCGAACGCGGCCTCGATGTGCTTCGGGTCACCATCGAAGTGCGCGGCGTAGACGAAGCGCCAGCCCAGTTCGGCCGCCTGCTTTGCGCTCTGTGGACTTGCGCCGAGCAGGAAACGCTCCGCCGCCTGCTGCGGAACCGGCCGCGCCAGCGCCTCGCTTTCGGCGCCGGCCAGATAACCCTCCAGGTCGCGCAGTTGCTGGTCGAAGTCGGCGAACGGCGGACGCCCGGCTGCCAGCGCGGCGGTCGAGGCCGGCAGGCCGCCGGGGGCCTTGCCCACGCCCAGATCCACGCGCCCCGGCGCCAGCGCCGCCAGCAGGTTGAAGTTCTCCGCCACCTTGTACGGCGCGTAGTGGCGCAGCATCACCCCGCCACTGCCGATGCGGATGCGCCGGGTCTGCGCCAGCACCCAGGCCGCCAGCACTTCCGGTGCAGGGCTGGCCAACGTCGGTGCGGCATGGTGCTCGGCAAACCAGTAGCGGTGATAGCCCAGCTGTTCGGCGCGCTGCGCCAGCTGCAGGCTGTTGCGCAGCGCCTGCTCCGGCGAAGCGCCCTCGGCTACCGGGCTCTTGTCCAGCACGCTGATCTGATAGCTCACGGTCGCGTCCTCGCTCAGGGGTGGGCCACGGGAATGCCGAGCAATCCGTTCAGTGCGGCCAGGATCGGTTCGGCACCGGAGATGTACTGCCGGTCCTGGTGCGCGCCACTGGCCAGGTCGCTGCGTACGCCCTGCGGCAGCACCAGCTTGGGCAACGACTGGTCCTGCTCGCCGATCTCGGCGATCACCTCGCGGCGCGGCCGCGCGAAGCCGATGCGACGTACGTCCAGCTGCGCATCAAGGCCGTCGATGCTCGACAGTGCACCTTCCAGCAACAGGCTGTGCCGGCAGAAGAAGCGCTGGCCGGGAATCTGGCCGTCCTCGAACTCGCGATCGAGCAGGAACAGGATGGGCTTATCGGTTGCGTCCAGACTCACGGGGTCGTCCTCATCGGGGGCGGCAATGCGATGCCGCTTCGATATCGATGCTAGAGATGCCGGCGGCTGCGGCAGCGACGCCTGGCGACAATCGGCGGTCAGATCCGGCCATGCAGATGCGGCGTGGCCATAAGCAAAGCGCCGCCGGTTATGGCGTCAGGCGATGCGTCGCAGCGGCGCCGCTACCGTCAGCGCCTGCGTCGCCAGGTGGCCGGCCGCACGCTCGGCTGCCAGCGCGATGCGTGCCTGCAAGGCAGCACTGTTGATGTGCTCGCCGTCGAAGTCGGCAGGCGTGGCATACACCCCGATCGGCAGCGTGTGCGCCTGCAGGAAACTGAACAACGGCCGCAACTGGTGGTCGATCACCAGCGCATGGCGCTCGCTGCCACCGGTCGCCGCCAGCAGCACAGGCGTATCCACCAGCGCCTCCAGCCCGACGAAGTCGACCAGGTGCTTGAACAACCCGGGATACGAGCCGCGATAGACCGGCGCGGCCACCACCAGCAGCTCTGCGGCCTCGATGCTCTGCAGCGCCTGTTCCACCTCCGGCCCCGCCTCATCGCGCGATAACGACTGGCCTAGCGAGCGCGCGATCGGCGCCAGCTCCACCAGCTCCACGCTGGCATGCACGCGTTGCTGCAGCGACGCCAGCAGATGCCGCACCAGCAGCAACGTGCGCGATGCCGCCGAACTGGTCGGCGACCCCACCAATGCAACCACCTTCAATGCAGAAGACATGAACTGCTCCTCGATAATGCCGAACTACCTCCGGCCGCCCTTCGTCTTTTGTAGAGCCGAGCCATGCTCGGCTGCTTCCCGCCTTTGTAGAGCCGAGCCATGCTCGGCTGCCCCAGATCAGAACCGGTAACTGATCCGCCCATACCAATACGCCCCGACGTTGCCCAGCACATCGCCGCTGTCCCACGTCGTCTCGATGCTCGCCACATCGGTGGCACTGCGCGCATACGCGGGCACCTTGCGCGTGCGCTTGTCGAACACATTGTTGATCCCCAGCGCCGCGCTCCAGCCCGCCCCTAGCTCCACGCCGCCGGACAGGTTGGTTACCAGCACCGGCGGCTGCTTGTACTCCACGCCGTTGTTCAGGCGCTTGATCGGGCCGTAGTAGGTGAAATCGACGTTCGAACGCCAGCGCCCGTTCTGCCAGCCCAGCCCGGCTACCTGGGTGTAGCTGGGCGTGCGGAAGCGCAGCGCGTATTCGCTGCTCTTGGTCAGCAGGTTGATGTTCGGCAGCCCCTGCAGCGCCGCCGGAATGTCGCTCACCTTCTGGATGGTGGTACGGCCGACGTTGGCCGCGTAGCTCCAGCGCAGCTTGCCCCACGCAGTGTCCTGGTTGGCTTCCAGGGTCAGCTCGACACCGCGCGTGCGGGTATTGCCCACATTGGTGAAGTAGCTGGCGTAGAACGCATCACCCGGCAGGATGCTGATGCCGGCGGAACCCAGCAGCGCATCGATGGTGTTCTTCTGCGCCGCGCTCAGCACCGTACCGCTGTTGTCGGTGATGCGCGCCGGATCCTGCGCGTTGTAGCCGATCTGGCTGGACTGGCCCAGCTGGCCACGGATGTCGATCTGGTACGCATCCACGGCCAGATGGAACGCCGGGCTCGGGTCCCAGGTCACGCCCAGGCTGTAGTTGGTGGCTTTCTCGGGCTTCAGCGGCGCAGCACCCAGCGCAACCGCCGCCGGTGAAGACACCTGCGCCACCAGCGTGGTCCCGCACGGGCAGCTGCCCGTGGCCTGGTAGTACTGTGCGCCCAGGCTGGGCGCATGGAAGCCGTTGCTGACCGTCGCGCGTACACCCAACGCGTCGGTGAAGTCGAAGCGCGTGGTCAGGCGGCCAGTGGACACGCTGCCGAAGTCGGAATGATCTTCCCAGCGCGCCGCGGCATCCAGATACCAGCGCGAGGTGATGTTGCTGGCCGCGCCCACATAGACCGCCTTGCTGTTGCGCGTCGCCTTCACCGCGTCGGCAGTCGAATAGCCGACGAAGGCTGCGGCACCGAAGCCGGTGTACGACTCCCACTGCCCGGCCCCGCGTTCGTACTGTTCGTGCTGGTACTCGGCGCCTGCGCTCACTTCCAGCGGCGACGCAAAGGCGGCCACCTCGAAGCCACGGCGCAGGTCGAGGTTGGCGATCCCCTGCTGGTAGTCCAGCTTGCCGTCATAGAAGTCAGTGGGCGAACCGGGATACGGCAGCGAGTAGTTCACCGAATTGCGGGTATAGGTGCGCACCGTGCTGCGGTTGCCGGTCAGGCTGGCGTCGTAATCCCAGCCCGCGATCTGCCCCTTCACGCCCGCAGTGCCGGTGTACTGCTTTTCCTTGGTCTCCAGCACCGGCAGGAAGCCATCGGGAAACACGCTCAGCACGCCGGGTGCCTTGTAGGTGGTGAAGATGGTCGCCGGCAGGCGGAAGTTCTGGATCGCCTGCGCGGTGCGGTCACTGGCCGTGGCGTTGGCGTAGAACTGCGCGCTCTCGCCCAGGCCATGGCCTGCATTCACTGCGAAAGCCTTCAACGCGTACGACGGCGAACTGAGGATGGTGTTGGCCTCGGCATCGCGGTTGGCCTCGGCCGGGTTCGGCGATGCACCCGTCGGCAAGCGATTGTTCGGGCGCAGTGCGACCCGGTTGCCGTTGGCATCTACTGCCGGATAGCTCAGGTAGCCATCGATGTAGCGACGGGTGCGGATCGCGTGGTGCTGCCGCGTGTTCTCGCCGGACAGGTTGACGAAGCCATCCTGGCCCCACGGCAGCCCGACATTGGCGCGCACGCTGGTACGCGAACCATCACCATCGATGCTCTGCCCGCTCTCCACCGACACATCGCCACCGTGCGCCTGCGATTTCAGGATCACGTTGACCACGCCGGTGATCGCGTCCGAGCCATAGATGGCCGACGCACCATCACGCAGCACTTCCACGTGGTCGATGGCCGACACCGGAATCAACGCCAGGTCCGCCCACGCATGGCCTGGGAAGCCGCCCCCATTGGCACCGCTCACATAGGCACTGGCATTGCGGCGCTTGCCGTTCACCAGCACCAGCGTGTAGCCCGGTGACAGGTTGCGCAGCTGGTAGCCACGGATCAGGCTCTCCTGGTCGCTCTGGTAGCCGCCGATCTGGCTCAGCGACGGCAGGCTGCGCTGCAGCGCTTCCAGCAGGTTGCCCTGCCCGGTGGCGGCGAGGTCCTCTGCAGAGATCACATCGATGGGCGTGGAACTGTTCTTCACCGTGCGCGTGCTGGTGCGTGAGCCGGTGACCACCACCGCATCCAGCGTGGACGCGGCCACGTTGGCCGTCGCGGCGGTGGCAGCAGGATCTGCGTCTGCTTCAGCCGCATGGCTGGGCGAGGCGGCAAGGATGGCTGTGATCAGAACAGCGAGAGCGCTCAGGACAGGGGCGTGGGCGGCAGGCATGGGGGCTCGTGGGGGTGGGCCGGAAACACGCTTCCATTCAAGGGCCTGTTCACCTGGTGCGACAGGCGCGATCGCGTCACCCAGCCGTAACATCCGGCCACCCACATGACCGCTGGTAATGACGTTAGGCGGCGCACACGCACGGGGTCCCCCACGGAGTCGGATCCCTTTCCATAGGAAAGGGCTCTGACCCCACGCACGCCTCCCCACCACGGGGTCAGAGCCCTTCCTGCGGAAGGGATCCGACCCCGGTTCCCATATGCCCGCCCGGCATCACCTCATGCCCGCGCATCACGCAACGCCACGCACCGCCACCCGTAGCATCAGGCCATGCCCAGCCCACCCGCCGATCCCACCGCGCCGCTCGTTGCCATCGTCGCCTGCCACGGCCAGGGGCTGTTCGAATTCGGCTGCGCGGTCGGCCTGTTCGCGCCGGTGCGGCCGGAACTCGGCGTGGCCTGGTACCGCACCCAGCTGTGCGCGGGCGAACCCGGTGCGCTGCGCATGCTCGGCAATGCGCAGGTGCAGCTTCCCTACGATCTCAGCGCGGTTGATGACGCCGACATCATCGTCATCCCCGGTTGGCGCGAACCCAGCGAGCGCCCACCGCAGGCACTGCTCGATGCACTGATCCGTGCCCACGCACGTGGCGCGCGCATCGCCTCGATCTGCTCCGGTGCCTTCGTGCTGGCCTGGGCCGGGCTGCTCGATGGCCGCCAGGCCACCACCCACTGGCGCCTCACCGAAGCGCTGGCACGCGAGTTCCCACGCATCGATGTGCGCGAGGATGCGCTGTACGTGGATACCGGCAGCATCATCACTTCGGCCGGCTCGGCCACCGGCATGGACATGATGCTGCACATGGTGCGCAAGGATTACGGCGCGCGCGTGGCCAACCTGGTGGCCGAACGGCTGGTCCTGGCACCGTGGCGTGATGCCGGGCGCAGCCAGCGCGTCAGCCGCGCCATTCCCCACGGCGAGCCCACCCGCTTGGCAAAGCTGATGGAATGGATGCGCCGCAACCTGCGCGAGCCCCACTCACTGGGCAGCCTCGCCGAGCAGGCCGCGCTCAGCCAACGCACGCTGCAGCGGCAGTTCCTGGACGCCACCGGCCTGTCGCCGATCGACTGGCTGATCCGCGAACGCGTGGCTTTCGCGCGCGAGCTGCTGGAAACCACTGACCGGCCGCTGCAGTGGATTGCAGAACAGGCCGGCTTTGGTTCGCAGGAATCGTTCCGTCGGCACTTCCGCGGTCAGGTCGACGCGAGCCCTACCGAGTACCGCAGCCAGCATCGCGGCGGTCTCGGTGCCGACCGGTTGGTGGGCTGTTGATCCAGTGCGCGAAGCCAATCGCGGCGTGAGCAAAGCCTCACGACGGTCCGGGCTTGCGTGCGTATAGTGACGTGCGTCACAAGAAGCCCCTTCCATGCTCCATGCATTTGCTTACTCCAGCCGCATGTCGGCTGAGCTGTCCAATCAAGCCCTCCACCAGATCGTCTCGCAATCTGCCACGTTCAATCGCCGGGTGGACGTTACCGGTGCGCTGATCGTCGACGGGCAGCGGTTTTTCCAGTACATCGAAGGCCCGCCCGACGCCCTGGAAGCAGTCAAGCGCCGCATCCATGACAGCCGCTCGCATGCTGCCGTCGTGCCGGTACTGGACATGGCCATCAGCGCGCGTGCCGTTCCGTACTGGGCAATGACCCACATCGAGACCGGGCAGATCGTGGTGTCCGGCCTGGTGAATGCGCGCTGGGACGAGTTCGGCCACTCCATTCCGGGCATGGACCAGCTCGTCGGCCTGCTGCGTCCGCATTTTCCACGCGTCGGCACCGTCGGCGCGCCACGCGCAGCCGCCTGATAGACACTGAACCATCGCCTTGCACGCGCACGCCGACGCGGCCGCGCGTTGCGTCCAGGCGTCATCATCCAGATCTCCTTTCCCATCGTCTTCGCCACGCCCATCGCATGCCCGTACCCGCCCACCCTGTAACGGAAACACGCGCATCGCCTGCCGACCTGTTCGAGATCGTCGTCGTGCGTGCAGGCACCGTCCTGTTCGCCATCGACATCCAGGCAGCGGTCGAAATCCGCGGTCCGGAGGCATTCGGCCCTGCAGACCGCAACGGCAGGCCGACCCTGGAAGTTCGTGGGCAGCCATTACCCGTCGTCGACCTGCGCCGCATGAGCGGCCAACCGGCATTCGAGGGTGGCAGCCCGGCCATGCTGTTGATCAACGCCGGCACCGCAACCCTGGCGCTGGCCGTGGACGAAGTGCTGGAGATCGAGACGCCGGACGCGAGCGCGAACACCCCCGAGCCTGCAGCGGGCCAATCGTTCTGCTTCTGCAGCCGGCACATTCAACTCGATCCGGCGCGCTCGGCTGCACTGATCGAACCGGCGGCACTGCTGGGCGCACTTGCCGCGCCGGGGTGACCGGCGGCGTCTCAGGATCGTCCTGCCAAACCACGGTTTCGCAGCCTCCAGCACTGCGCGGCAAAGCCGATCACGAACACCACCAGGCAGGCCAGCAGCGTGTGCAGCACCACCGGGGCCATCGGTGCCGCAGCAATCGGATGCGCCGCCGGCAAGCGGGTCAGCGTTTCGTTGACACCGGGCACCAACGAGAGCAGGAAGCTGAACGACAGTGCGAAGGTCGACAGGTTACGCGCGGCGCGCCCCAGCCAGCGCAGCCGCGCGGCCAGCACGCCGCCGAATGCCACCAGCAGCACGATCACCCCGAATGCGTGGCCGGGGTTGATCCCGCCCGTGCTGGACACGGTGAACGAGGTGGCCACCGATAGCACCAGCCCCACCAGGTACAGCTTGCCCGCGCGCGTGGCGGGATCGATTGCGCGGTGGCGAATGAAGGCATACAGGCCACTCAACACCGGGATCAGGCTGACAGCGGTATGGATCACGCCAAGTGTGGACAGAGGGTGGGATATGGGACATCTCCAGGGACAGAATGAACCTACTAGTAGGTAGGCATTGGACTCAAAAAGAAGGCCCGCGTCGCCGCAGGCCCACCACACATCTCTCAGGACGCCGCGCTCACCCGCGCAATCGCCAACCGCGCCAGTGCCGCGAAGGTCGCCGCATCACCGAAACCGCGCGCGGCCAGCATCGCGCCGTGCACCGATGACATGAACGCCTTGGCCTCATCGGCCGCCGAGCCCTGCAACTGCAGTTGGCCCATCGAAACGCCCTTCTCCAGCGTCACTGCCAGCCAGCCGCTCAGGTCCTCGAAATGGCCGCGCACTTCCTCAGCGATCTCTGCCGGAATCATCGGCGCTTCGGCGGCCAGCATCGCGCAGATGCAGAACGAGGACGTACCCCCTGCAATGCAGCTGGACCAGTAATCCACATAGGCGTTGAGCTCCTGCAGCGGGTCGGCCAACTGCCGGTCCAGCAGCGCCAGGCCTTCGCGCGCCTCGGCCCGGTACAGCTCGACCACCGTGCGCACCAGATCCGCCTTGCTGGGGAAGTGGTGATGGATGCTGGCCTTGCTGATGTTCACCCGCGCCGACACGTCGGCGTAGCTGAAGCCGTTGTAGCCACCGGCTTCCAGCAGCGCACGGGCATGGGCCAGGATTTCCTGTGCCTTGGGCGAGAGCGACTCTTTCATGGCAATTAAACCTACTAGTAGGTAGACACCCTGTCAACCCCTCTCTGCTGCACCCGCCAGGCATCATTCCCGGCAGAGCCGGCCGCTGGCCGGCTTGCTGGCAACGTGACCTTTGATTGCCCCTCAATGCGCAGATACGTACACCGCATCGGCTGGCGGAGGTGGCAGCGCGAAACTGCGCCGCATCCGCGCGACCTCGGCCGCCGGCGGCAACGCGAACAGGCGCTTGAACTCACGGTTGAACTGCGATGGGCTGGCATACCCCACCGCCAGCGATGCCGCTTCGGCAGTCATCCCCTGCCGCAGCATCAGCAACCGTGCCTGGTGCAGGCGGGTCGACTTCACGTACTGCATCGGCGACGTGCCGGTAATCGCGCGGAAGTGGTCGTGGAAGGTCGCCACACTCATGCCCGCTTCGGTGGCCAGTTGCCCCACGTCCAGGGTGGTGGCATATCCGGCATGGATCGTCCGCAGCACTCTGCCGATGCTGCCGAAGCGCCCGCGCATGGCCAGCGCCTCGCGCATTGCGCCGCCCTGTGCACCCGTCAGCACGCGGAAGTACACCTCACGCACCAACGCAGGGCCGAGCACGGCAGCCTCCAACGGTTCAGCCAGTGCCTCCAGCAGGCGCAGCACCGTGGCCTGCATCGGCGCCTGCATCGGGCTGGACATCATGCTCTGCGCCGGTGTCGCCGGGGTGCCCTCCTGTTCACCCAGTTCGATCAGCAGATCCGCCGCCAGCTGCAGATCCAGGTGCAGGTAGATGGCCAGCAGCGGCGCCTGGGCCGACGCATCGGTTTCCATCGTGAACGGCACCGGCACCGACACTGCCAGGTAGTGCTGGGCGTCGTACTGGTAGACCTGCCCGCCCAGATAGCCACGCTTCACGCCCTGGCAGACGATCACGATGCCGGGGTCGTACAACACCGGCGTGCGCGCCAGTGGCCGGTCCGATCGCAGCAACCGCACCCCCGGCAGGCGCGTGAGCGTATAGCCCTCCTCCACCGCCAGCGTCTTCAGCAGGCCGACCATGCGCGCCTGCACCTGCCGTTGCAGGGAATCGACCACAGGCACCCCAGAGGAATAGGCAAGAATGGCCGAATCCTAGGCCTGTGACCCCGGTCGTTCAAGAACTAACGTGCAAGCCCTGCCCACCACGAACGCCCCCTCATGCCCCCTTCCCGCTTTCTCCTCATCACCGGTGTCAGCAGTGGATTCGGCCGCGCCCTTGCCCAGCAGGCCCTGCTGGCCGGCCACCGCGTGGTCGGCACCGTGCGCAACGAAACCGACCGCCAGGTACTCGAAGCGCTCGCTCCCGGCCGCGCATTCGGTCGCCTGCTGGACGTAACCGATACCGCCGCCATCAATGCGCTCGTCGCCGATATCGAAACCAACATCGGAAGCATCGACGTGCTGGTCAACAACGCTGGCTACGGCCACGAAGGCATCCTCGAAGAATCCACGCTCGCCGAGCTGCGGCAGCAATTCGAGGTGAACGTGTTCGCTCCGGCCGCGCTGATCAAGGCCGTGCTGCCGCACATGCGCGCCCGGCGCCGCGGCCATATCCTCAACATCACCTCCATGGGCGGTTTCATCACGATGCCGGGCATCGCGTGGTACTGCGGCAGCAAGTTCGCGCTGGAGGGCATCAGTGAAGTGCTTGACAAGGAAGTCGCGCCGTTTGGTATCCACGTCACGGCCGTCGCGCCGGGTTCCTTCCGCACCGACTGGGCAGGCCGCTCGATGGTGCGGGCACCGCGCAGCATTGACGACTACGACGCATTGTTCGATCCCATCCGCAGCGCGCGTGAGGCGAAGAGTGGCCACCAGCCCGGTGATCCAGTGAAGGCTGCGCAGGCCATGCTGCAGGTCATCGACAGCGACGCTCCTCCCCGCCACTTGCTGCTGGGCAGTGATGCACTGCAGCTGGTGAGGGCAAAGCTGGCATCGATGGCCGGTAGCATCGACGCGTGGGAACAGCTGAGCCGTTCGACCGACGGCGTAGCGTGAGATCTTGAGGCCGCCGATGCCCTCACCGGCGGCCTCCCCCTGCCCGCTCAGTCTTCCTGCACCAGCTTGAACTCGCGCAGCAGGCCACCGATCTGGGTCTTGTCCAGCTTGTTCATCAGCAGATTGCGCAGGAACGCAGGCCCGGGAATATCCAGTTCCTTGCCATCGCGCAGGCGACCGGTGGCGGCCAGCAGCGAGCGCACGTCGTAGGTTGAATTGAACACCTCCGGCACGCCACGTTCGATATCCAGCAACGTGTACACCGCTTCCATCGGCGTACGCACCGAATACTCGGTGGTGAAAATGCAGTCGCGCTGCTTCGATTCGGCGAACTGGCCGATGAAGGCGAAGTTCACCGCACCCTCCGGCACCACGTCAGGGCGGTCACCGGCCTGGCGCGGCATGAAGAACGCGGTGATGTACGGCATCATCACCGGCACCGTCTTCGCACCGGTCGCGGCCAGTTCGTCGATCTCCTCCACCGGCACGCCCAGGTGGTACAGCCACTCGCGGGTGATCTCCTCGCCGGTGCACTCCTGCATCGGCTTTTTCACGTAGTCGCCGGGCGTATCCACAAACAGCGAGTACACCCAGACCACGATCTGGTCCTTGGGCTGGTTCTTGAAATGCGGCTGGCGGTTCACCGTCCAGCTCATCAGCCAGCGCGAGTCGCGCACGCTGACGATGCCGCCGGTCACTACCTTGCCACTGAACGGGTCGCGCTTGGCGATCTTCTGGATGTAAGCCGGAATGCGCGCATCCAGCGTCGTCACTGTCGCCGATTCCCACTTGGTCTGCGGGATATGCGCGCCGAACACATCCGGGCGGCCAAAGGCCTCGTCCTTCGCGGCGATGCGGCGCCACAGGTCCCAGGCCGGCGCCGGTCCTTCGTTCAAACGCGCCGCGGTGTGGTGATCGCCATTATCCGAGTTTTCGGTCAGCGAACCGATCGTCATGAAAACAAGATCATCCGCGCCCAGATCCACGCCATCGGCTACACCATCACGCATCCAGTGGATACGCGTGGCCTGCTTGCGGCCCGGCTGCAGATCGAAGTCGACGTCGGTCACCTCGGTGCCGTACTGGAACACCACGCCCTGGTCCTGCAACCACTTCACCAGCGGCAGCACCAGCGATTCATACTGGTTGTACCGGGTGAACTTCAACGCCGAGAAATCCGGCAGGCCGCCGATGTGGTGGATGAAGCGATGCAGGTACAGCTTCATCTCCAGCGCCGAATGCCATTCCTCGAACGCAAACATGGTGCGCCAGTACAGCCAGAAGTTGCTGTCCAGGAAGTCGCGGCCCAGCACCTCGTCGATCCGCTTGTTCTCCATCTCCTTCCGGGTGGCCAGGAACAGCGCGATGATGTCCTTCTGGGCCTGCTCGGTCAGCGTAAACAGGCCATCGGTGTGCGCATCTTCGCCGCGATTGATGGTGGCGCGCTGCAGGGAGTAGTTCGGGTCGTCCTTGTTCAACCAGTAGAACTCGTCCAGCACGCTGGCATCTTCAATCTCCAGCGACGGAATTGAGCGGAACAGATCCCACAGGCACTCGAAGTGGTCTTCCATCTCGCGGCCGCCGCGGATCACAAAGCCCTTCTCCGGCACCTTCAGGCCATCCAGCGCGCCGCCAGGAATCTGCTGCTGTTCAAGGATGGTGATGCGTTCACCGGCCATGCGGCCGTCGCGCACCAGGAATGCGGCGCCGGCCAGCGAGGCCAGGCCCGAGCCCACAAACCAGGCGCGCTTGCCATCCACACCGGCCGGCTTGCGCGGGCGCGCGAAAGCTTCGTAGTTGCCACTGCTGTAATACATGCGTTGCACCTTCCTGGAGGGGGTCATCAGGAACCGGCAGCGGAATGACACAGCCATCCGATGCAGGTCATGACCCTACTCTAGCGCCGAACCGGTCTATCGTTTCCTGCACGCAGGCTGCGACGGAATGACGCAGCCGCGTCAGAGCGTCCTTCCCAGCAGCATGCCTGGCCAGCCGTCCACGTTGAACGGCGCGATGCGCGTATACCCGCAGGATTCATAGAAGCGCACCAGGTCGCCGCTGCCTCCGGCGTAGCAGTCCACACGCAGATGGTCGACACCGGCAGCGCGCGCCTGCTCGTCGGCAAACGCCATCAGGCGGCGGCCGATGCCACGCACGCGCACATCACGCGAGGCCACCAGAACCCGCACATACAGCTCCGGCCCGGTGGGGGCCGGCACATAGGGCATCGACTCGCCCAGTGCAAGGAACGCCCGCACGTCGCCCTGCTCGTTCTGCGCCACCCATGCGCCTGGCAGTGCACACGCCTCGGTGACCTGGGCAATCCGGCGCGGCATCGTCGACCACGGTTCGCTGCCCCATTGCTGCACATTGCCGATCGACACGAACCACTCGATCACCTCGTCAAAGAGCCCCAACACTGCGGGGGCATCGGCCGCGCTGGCGCGGCGGATGTTCAAGGCGTCCTTTCCGGTTTCAGTCATGGGTTCCGCTCCTGTCATACCACGCTCCCCAACCCTGGAAAACAGGGGGAGCATTGGCCGGTTCAACCAGTCTAGCGCGTACCCCAGCGTGGCCACCTGTACCGGACCAAAGCAGTCGGAAGTCCATGTGACTTCCAGCGCGCCGCCAGGAATCTGCTGCTGTCCCCAGTGTCGCAGGTGCGTACAGACTCGATGCTTCATCAACCGCGTGGAGCATCCCCTCCGGTAGTGAACCAGCGCTGGAACCCCTCGATCGCATCCGGCATCAGGGCGCGGGCGCGTTCACGCACCAACACTTCGGCGTCGCGCATCGCGCTGATCGCATCCGGCCGCGCGCACAACGCCATCGCCACATCCGACGCGTCCAGCATCGCCAGGTTCACGCCCACGCCCACCGGAGGCATCAGATGCGCCGCATCGCCGATCAAGGTCACGCCATCGCGCGGGGTCCAGCAAAAATCCGCTGGCAGGCTGTAGATCGGCCGCCGCACGAAGTCCGTGCAGGCCTCCAGCAGGCGCCGAAGGTTCGTGGCCCACCCGGTATAGCAGCCTGTCACCAGCGTCCGTATGCCGTGCTGCGCGATCTGTGCATCAAGCCATTCGGAAGAGCGCTTCAGCGCCGCATACACGCAGAGCCGATCGCGGCTGTTGCGTTGCACGAACAAGGCCTCCTCGCCGCCAAAGCAGAACAGGCTGCCCTGCCCGACCATCGCTGCGATGTCCGCAGCAGGCTGTTCAATCCAACCTTCGAAGAAGGTAATGCCGGTGGGCAGCGGCTGGCACGTACTCAAGGCCGCGCGCACTTTCGACCACGCACCATCGGCACCGATCACGATGTCCGCCTCGCGCTGCACGCCGTTGGCGAATCGCAGGCCGTGGCCGTTCGCCTGTGCAGATACCAGCGCGGTCAGGCTGTGGCCCCACTGCACCGTGTCCGCCGGCAGCGCGTCCAGCAGCAGCTGGCGCAGGTCGCCGCGGTCGATCTCTGGCTTGTCCTTGCTCCCTTCCGGCCCGAACCCGCCGGTGGTGATCTCCCCGGACCACGGGTCGCCCATCCGCGCCTCCTGCCCCTCATGCCGTGCGACCGCACGGAAGGCCTCCAGCAGGCCCGCGCGCTGCAGCGCCACCTGCCCGGAATCGTCGTGCAGATCCAGCGTGCCGCCCTGTGTGCGCTGCTGCCCGGATGCTTCGCCCTCGTACACGCTCACGGGGTGACCGCCCCGATGCAGGATGAGCGCAGCGGTGAGGCCAGCGGGGCCTGCGCCGATGACGGCAATACGGGGAGGGTGCTGCATGGCGCGATCCAGGTTAGTTGATACGTCAACCGTATGCCGCGAGGGTTGACATGTCAACCATTGCCCGGCAACGTTCGGCCATGACCTCCCCCAGCATCACACCCGACGAATGGGCCACCTGGCGCGGCTTCCGGCGCATGGCAGAAATCACCTCCGGCCGCATCGTCCAGGACATCACCCGCAGCACCGGGCTCTCAAGGGCCGACTTCATCGTGCTGATGGAGCTGAACCAGTCCAAGGATCGCTGCCGCCGCCAGCGCGAACTGCTGGACTACCTGGAATGGGACAAGACGCGCCTCTCGCACCAGCTGACCCGCATGGCGGGCCGTGGCCTGATCGAACGCGATACCGACAGCGAAAACGTCGTAGTGATCCGCATGACCACAGAAGGTCACGCGCAGCTGCGCGCGGCACGGCCGGTACACGCCGCCGGTGTCCGCCGGTATTTTCTCGACCATCTCTCCGCGGATGATCGTGCCGCACTGCAGCGGATCACCGACAAACTGCATGCCGCCCTTCAGGACGGCGAGAACTGAAGCATCGCCCCCGGTAGTGCCGGCCGCTGGCCGGCAACTGCAGTCACCCAACGCCACCGGGATGCCGGCCAGCGGCCGGCACTACCACGCCCGGGCGTTCGTGGCGGGGCTTGACATGCAGGCATTTACCTGCCTATAGTCCGCTCAAGGGCGGCGCCTGCCGGCCCATCGCGAGGAATCTGCAATGGTGGATATCGCACACAGGGTCGGCATCAAGGCCCCCGCAAGCCAGGTGTATCAGGCGCTGGCCACCCCCGAAGGCGTGGCCGCCTGGTGGGCCGAAGACGCGCACGGCGAGCGCGAAGCCGGCGGCACGGTCAAGGTCCGTTTCACCAACAACGGCCAGGAAATCGGCGCCATGGAGATGAAGCTTGAGCAGCTTGTTCCAGGCGAGCTCGTGCTGTGGCGGTTCCTCGCCGGCCCCGCCGAATGGATCGGCACCCACGCGCGCTTCGCGCTGAAGCAGGAAGGCGACTACTGCATCGTCCTGTTCACCCATGAAGGCTGGAAAGAGCGCGTCGAGTTCACCTCCCACTGCAGCACCAAGTGGGCGGTATTCCTGATGAGCCTGAAGGCACTGCTGGAAACCGGCAAGGGCCAGCCCAACCCACACGACGTCAGGATCGACAACTGGAATTGAAGACCTCACCATGGCGGTAGACCACATACGCGACGCAGACAAGGTGTTCAAGGCACTGGCCGATCCCACGCGCCGCACGCTGCTGGATCTGCTCTGCAAGGACAACGGGCAGACGCTGGGCCAGCTGTGCGAACACCTGGACATGGCCCGGCAATCGGTCACCCAGCACCTGGGCCTGCTGGAAGACGCCAACCTGATCAGCACCGTGCGCCGTGGCCGCGAGAAGCTGCACTTCATCAACCCGGTGCCCCTGCATGAAGTCTACGAACGCTGGGTACGCAAGTTCGAGCAGCAGCGCCTGAGCCTGCTGCATGACCTGAAACGAGAGCTGGAAGGAGAATGACGATGTCCGCAGAGTCAACCCGCTTCATCCACGTGATCTACATCGCGTCCACGCCACAGAAGGTGTTCGAGGCCATCACCCGCCCCGAGATCGCCAGTCGCTACTGGGGCCACGAGAACGTCTCGGACTGGAAACCGGGCTCGCGCTGGCAGCACGTGCGTGCAAATGAAACGCGCTCGGTCGAGCTGGTCGGCGAAGTGGTGGAAAGCACCCCGCCCTCGCGCCTGGTCATCACTTGGGCCGCCGCCTCGCAGGCCGACAACCCGGACGCCTACAGCCGGGTGACCTTCGAGATCGTGCCCTACCAGGACATGGTGCGGCTGACGGTTACCCATGAGGAACTGGAACCCGGCAGCGGCATGGATACCGGCATCCGCCAGGGCTGGCCGATCGTGCTGTCGAGCCTGAAGTCGCTGCTGGAAACCGGCAAGGGGCTGGATGTGTTTGCGAAGCCGAGATGAGCAGAATAGATTCACCAGAATCAGACATCGCCAATCATTGACGACAGACCATGGAACTAGCCTTCGCGAATCTCATTCGCGACTATCAGAAGCAAGTATCGTACGCAGTAAAGATTCTGAGAGAATCTGGCATTGAAATGCCATATAGCAGCCACGAGTGGACCCTTCGGACCGATCCCCGAGAGGGAAAGCTCGTCGGAGGTGTGAGCTACCAAAGGCATGGCCGCGGAATCTGGCTGGATCTACCTGATGGACAAGTTGATTTTGACTTTGGAGATCAAGGAGAGACCACTGGATTTGACAGATGGCGTCTTGAATGCTTCTTGGACAGCAGGCGCGATGCCTACCCGACCTCGACTCGCCCCGAGCTCGGAGTATGGCTGAAAGATGGGATCATCAAAGGTGAACTAATTCAAGCCCCCTATGGCCTGTATTACGTTGCAGACATTGCAATCAGCAAGAACCAGGATGTAAATCGAATCCTGACGGATGGCTGTGGCCTGCCCCACCAGTCTCAGGACAGGATACTAACCCTGTACTCTGAATGCTTTCTCTCGGCCGACGTGATGCTCGGACACTACAATTCAACCGTCCGTTACGCAGAGAAGCATAAGGGACTGAGTCGATTGAAGAGAATAGGACTCCGCGTCTACCTGCTGTCATGGCTGGGATATCTGCACTCAACAATGGAAGGCATTCAGTCGATCGGGGTAAGACTACTACTTCAGAGAAGGCGCCATCACTCTTTTCAGGAAGCGATTCCGCTGCTAGACGAACTGAACAGCCTATTCAAGAAGCACGCTAATTCCCTAAGAATTCTGCGAAACAATGTCTTCCATCTACTCACTGATTCCAACGCTCTAGAAGCGTTTTTCTCGCAGGATGGTCAAAGATTGAGATGGGCAACGGAGCTACATCGTCAACTTGCAGAGTTCTTCTCAAATTACAGAATAACGGCCGAGGTGTACTACTTGGAAACCGGAAGAATGGCAGAGAGTGTAGTGAGGAGCGTGGCTCGGGAGCGAAAACGACGTAGATCAACTACCATGCCTACTTCAGAAAAATAGGTCGCAATCGAGGCTCCCTATTTTTTCATTTCGCTCAATCTGCGCGACCGCCCATAACTGCCATGCACATCCTGCTTGATCCAATCGGCCAGCAGGCGCAGGTAGCCGTCGGTGATCCGTGTCGACACCCGGTTGCCCTCGGCATCGGTGCGGAACTCGACCATGCCGTGGTCGGTATCCGGGAACAGGTAGGTGTCGATTGGTTGCCCCGACGCGCGCAGGCGCGACAGGATCGAACGCGTGGCGGCAATCGGCGCGGCGCGGTCCTGCTCGGCCAGCACCCACAGCAACGGCACCTTCAGGCGGCGCAGCGCGGCCTCGGCGTCGTAGTCCCAGATCAGCTCCAGGTTGTCGAAGCGCGCTCGGCCGATCCGGCGCAGGTCGGCGTCACTCATGCGCAGCATGTCGCCGCTGTACTCGCCGTTGATCGTCTTTGCCCACGGCGCGGCACCGATCTGCGTACGCACCTTCGCCAGCGCCTCGAACCCTTCAGTGAAATGCGTGCGCATCAACTGCGCGGTTGCGTCTGAAAGCTGCCCAACCTGCGCCAACGCCGCCGCATCCAGCTGCATGCGCCGTGCCTCGTCGAACAACTGCTCGCAGTCCTCCTCGATGGGCGACACCACCAGCCCGAAACCGATCGCCACAAAATCCGCCTGCGAGCGGGTCGCCGCCAGCGGCGCGATCCACCCGCCCTGGCTGCCACCGAAGTAGCCGGCGCGGCCGAACCGGCCTCTCGCCAGTTCGCGCGCCTTGGCAAGCGCCGCCGCCGCGTCGTCGGCCAGCAGCTCGAAGTTCTGTGTGTACTCGCCGTCCGAATCGCCGGTGCCACGCTTCTGGTAGGCGAACACCGAAATACCCTGCGCCACCAGCATGCGCTGGTAGATCGCCGCAACCGCCATCGTGCGTTCCGAGCCGTGTACCAGCACCACCAACGGCCGTTTGGGGTCGGCCGGACCGGCTGGTTCGATCAGCTGCCCGACCAGTTTTGTTCCGGCACTGCTGAAGGTCGTCTCGGTATCGCGGGTCGGCAGTCGCTGCCAGCGCTGCGTGGCTCCCGCGGGTGACCTGAAGCTGACCACATCGCCGCTGCAGCTCACCGGTGCGTTGGCATCGCCGGTGGCGCCACGTCGCCCGTCCAGCATCAGATAGCGCTGGCCTGTGGCCGGCGCCGCAGCGGGTGCGCCCAGCACCACGATGTTGCCTTGCCCGTCACCGTAGGCACTGACCGTGCACAGCTCGGCGGCTGCAACCGGCAGGCCAGAACACACCAGCACCGCGCTCAACAACGAACGACTCCTCCACCCTGCCATGCCCTTCCCCGGTATCGTGAACCCGCCTCGTGCGGGCGCCCGGCGCAGCCTAGCGCGTTCGTTCGCCAGATTCATGCTGCATCTGCTTACTGTCGGCCTCTCCCATGGCCATACTGGGCGGACGATGCGGACTTCAGAGCGCACGATGCACACACATCTCGAACAGATCGGCAGCACCCGCGTCCTGCGCAGCGCCGATACAGGCCCGCTGCTGGATGGCAACGCCTTGCACGACCTGGTCGGCGATGCCCTTGGGCACCAGGCCGAGTGGATCGCCGTTCCGGTGCAGCGCCTTTCGGCAGACTTCTTCGAGCTGCGCTCCGGCATGGCCGGGCAATGGCTGCAGATGCTGGTGAACTACCGCCTGCACTTCGCCGTCCTGGGCGATGTCAGCGGCTACCGCGCACGGAGCGAATCGCTGGACGCGTGGATCACCGAATGCAACCGCGGCCGCGACGGCTGTTTCGTGGCCGACTGGGGCGCCCTGCTGGCGCGCCTTTCGGCCCACGCCAGCGCCGGCTGAACGCCGCCCCCACGCTCACCCTCGCCAAACCTGGTTCCGACTGCACTCCGACGCCGCCCGCCACAGCATCACCCGCGGGCTCCCCAGGCGACGTTCGATGCGCGCTTCAGACGCAGATTCCCTGCACAGCAAAGTGGCGGCGGTCACCCTCGGTTTCTGGGTGATGAAGATCGCCGCCACCACCCTCGGCGAGACTGCGGGCGATCTGCTGTCGATGACGCTCAACCTGGGCTACGTGGCCAGCTCGGCCATCCTGCTGGCGATCTTCGCCGGCCTGCTGGGCCTGCAACTGTCGGCGCGGCGCTTCCATCCGGTGCTGTTCTGGTCGGTGGTGCTGGCGACCAGCACCGCCGGCACCACCCTGTCCGACCTGATCGACCGCACGCTCGGCCTGGGCTACGCCACCGGCGCCAGTCTGCTGGCCGGCTGCCTGGCGCTGGTGCTGCTGGCTTGGCGGGTATCGGAAAAGTCGATCTCGGTCAGCAACATCGCATCGCGCCGCGCCGAAGGCTTCTACTGGACCGCCGTGCTGTTCTCCAACACGCTCGGCACCGCGCTGGGCGACTTCCTCGCCGACGATTCCGGGCTGGGCTTCACCGGCGGCGCACTGCTGATCGGCAGCCTCATCGCGCTCACTGCGCTGGCCAGCCGCATCAAGGGCATCAACCGGGTCATCCTGTTCTGGATCGCCTTCGTGCTCACCCGCCCGTTCGGCGCCACCTTCGGCGACCTGCTCACCAAACCGCTGGAAAAGGGCGGCCTGGGCTTCGGCACAGTCGGCTCGTCGCTGGTGCTGTTCACCCTCCTCGCCACGCTGGTGGCACTGCCGATGCTGCAGCGCAAGGCGCAGCCAGCCAGCTAGCGCGCCGTCCAGCCCCCATCCACCGGCAGCGCCGTTCCGGTGATCTGCGCCGCAGCGTCCGAGGCCAGGAACACCACCGTCTCACCCAGCTGATCGGGCGTCACGAACTGCAACGACGGCTGCTTCTCAGCCAGCAGCTCACGCGCGGCGGTCTCCTGATCCGTGCCTTCGCGCTCGGCCAACGCGGTGATCTGCTGCTCGACCAGCGCCGTCCGCACCCAGCCCGGGCAGATCGCATTGGCGGTAATGCCCGTACCCGCATTCTCCAGCGCGGTCACCTTGGTGAACCCCACCACGCCATGCTTGGCCGCCACGTAGGCCGACTTGTTCACCGAGCCCACCAGCCCGTGCACCGACGCAATGTTGATGATGCGGCCGGCGCCCTGCTGCTTCATGTGGGGCAAGGCCGCCGCCGTTGCATGGAACACCGCCGAGAGATTCAGCGCCAGAATCGCATCCCACTTTTCGACCGGGAATTCCTCGATCGACGCGGTGTGCTGGATGCCCGCGTTGTTTACCAGGATGTCGATGCGCCCCATCGTCGCGACGGCGCGATCGATCATCCCGCGCACCGCCTCGCCATGGGAAAGGTCGGCGCCGTCATGCGCCACGCGCACGCCGAACTCGGCTTCCAGTTTGGAACGAATCCGCTCGATCTCCGCCGCATCGCCGAAGCCGTTCAGCACGATGTCCGCGCCTTGCCGGGCCAGCGCGGTCGCAATGCCAAGACCGATACCGCTGGTGGAGCCGGTGACCACCGCGACCTTTCCACTGAGCATGGGCGAGCTTCCATTGGGGGTGGGCTGCCAGTGTAGCGTTACCGGCTCGCCGCTTTAACTGACACCCTCAAGTCGGCCCACAGCTAGAAGCGGATGCCTGCCCGATCAACGGTCGCCAACGGATTGGCTTTCCGCACCGCCTCAAGGAACAGCAGGAAATCCCGATTGAACAGCGTCAGGTTGTTGGTGAACGTCACGCACTTTCTGCCCGATGCTTTGCTGAAGCACACCTGCCAGACATAACGTCCGTAGATCTTGTCGGAGGTGCGAGTGACTGAGTTGATCTGCGAAAGCGGAACCGCCGTGGGCACCGGCCCACGCCGCAGGTAAAAGGACGCCGCATCAAAGAAGTAGTGCTCCCGATCCTCTTTTCCATCCACCATCACCAAGGTCATGGACCTGCCGGAAATCCGGCGCGGGGCATGCAAATGCAGCCCCGATTTCACGGACGAGCGAGCAGTTGCTGACATCCGCCGAAGGGTGAACCAGAGGATCACCAACGGAAGGGCCGCGAGGACAATGAAACCTACAGTCTTCAAAACAGTTTCCAGCGTGCTAGGCACACAGATCTCCAGGATGAACTTTAAGGCGATACCCAAGTAGATCCACGCCACGCGTGGATGACTCTCCCTCAATGCCTTTTCACTTCCAATGATCCGGCCCCAGGAACGGCAGGCTCAACACAAACACCGGAACGGCCACTGGAATCAGCGCCGCGCCGAGCACCTTGCCCGCCGCCGAACCCGCACCCGGCTTGTCCTCCCTCTCCGGCAGGATCCGCTGCGCCCGCGCATTGATCGGCTGTGCCAGCTTCCCCTTCTCCGCCAGTGCCGCAGCATCCGGCAACTGCACCCGCTCGCCGTCGCCCTCGAACAGCGCGCTGTAATAGCTGCCGCCCTTCCTTGAAAGATTGCAGGCCCGGTCAAACGCCAGCGCGTAACGGGTCCGGTCCATCGGCAGGTAGTAGCGCGCACGCTCCTCCACGGCCTTGGCCTCACGCGAGGGGACCTCAATCCGCTCCAGCTTGAACTGCGCGGCCTGCTCCGCCGTCACCTGCTCCGGCCGCAGCAGCAGCGCATAGCTGCCGTGCACCTTGGACTTGTTAGCCGGGTCGCGCCAATCCTCATGGAAGTACATCTGCGCGCAGGCCACCGCCTCGCGCAGCGGGCTGTCCATCAGCGCGCGGTACTCGCGGAACGGCGCGGCATTGAAGCGCATCGGCTCGTCATAGCGCGGCAACAGGTACAGCTGGCCGTCGTCGGCCACGAACGCACTGGTGATCTCGCGGCTTGAGGCGTGCTCCTCCGGGCCACTGGCACAGCCGGACAGCAGGCCAAGGCACAGGGCGGAGAAGGTGAAGAGGATGGACGTTCGCATGTCGTGTTGGTGGGCTTCCGTGGGAAAACGGCCCCGGCCGGAAGGACGAGGCCAGCCCACCATGGTGCCATGCCAGCCTTGCCCTGCCCAATCAAACTGCTGGAGATCGAGCGGGTTCAAGCCGCTAGCGCTGGTCGGCGTGATATATTGAGTGCGCCTGGACATGCATGTTCAGTGACGTTCCTGGATCAGTCTGGAACGAGCGCCACAGGCATATCCCCGTTCGGCCTTTCCGTAGCGCGTTGGGATTATCCAATCACCAGCGCGCCAGATTGCTCCTTGGTTGGCGAAATGAGCCAGTGGCTGGGGCCATGCGTCTTGGGCAACGGCCAGAGCAGCCACTCGGCACGCCTTTGAAGAATCGCCGCGATATATACCGCATTTCAAGCATGCCGATTACGGCATCTGCCGGGCGGCATCGCCGTGAGGCGATGCCCATCTCAGTTTCAATTCTGGTTGGTGGTGCCCGTATTGTGTTGTTACTGCACGGTGCACCGTCCCGCTGCAGCAGCGCCTGATGGACTCAAAAGGCACTCTGGCGTTCCGCATTGGCGGGGTTGCAGGCCATCACTCTTTCGCCCTGGACCGACGCCAGCGGCATCGCGATTGCTGCCATATCTGTCGCAATCACCAAGCACTTTGCCCCGCTACTGGGGAACCGATGAAGAAGAAAGCCCACTCTTGAAAGGAGAACGCGCAAATGAACGCTGACGATGTGAAGACCATGCCGGTGATGGACCCGCCCGCCAACCAACACACAGGTGGATCGAGTGCATCCCGACGCACCATCTACGTAGATCTCGATGGCGTAATGGCCGACTTCGACGCGGCATTTCCCGCTCTGTTTGGACTGGACCACCGCGTGCTTGCCGACGATGAAATGTGGGGGCACATCAATAGTCACCCGTCATTTTTCCGCGACCTTCCGCCGATGCACGGTGCAGTAGAGTTCTTCCACAGCATCCACCACTTGAACCCGGTGATTCTCACCGCCTGTCCGAAATCAAACTATCCACTCGCTGCGATGCAGAAGCGGCAGTGGGTTCGCGAACGCCTGTCAGTAACCTGTCTGGTGTTGCCTGTGCTTGGCGGCAGGCACAAGCCTCTTTTCATGCACCAGCCGGGCGATGTTCTGATCGACGATTTCGAAGCGAACTGTGATGCCTGGACAGCCGCCGGAGGCGTGGCGATCAGGCACTCCGGCGATTGGGCCGCGACGCGTCACGCGCTTTCCCAGATTGAAGATCTGTCAGGGGCAGCGCTCGCGAAGGGCTGATGCCCGCTCTGCCGACCACGCTGGCACTTCCACAGACAGGCCGAGGCGCTGGCCCCTCGGCCCCAAGGCTGGCAACCTGCTGTGCAGCCCCGCCCTACTTCAACCGCTCCACCAACCGCTGCCCCACCTCCAGCGCCGAAGCCGGGTTCTGCCCGGTAATCAGCTCGCGGTCCACCACCACATGCCCGGTCCACGGCGTGGTGTTGCTGCTGAACTTCGCACCCGCCCGCTGCAATGCAGTCTGCGGGTAGAACTTCATCTCACCGCCACCCAACAGCGGCTTGGCTTGCTCTTCTTCCTGGTTGCTGATCACCGTCATCTGGTAGCCGCTGTAGATCCATTTCGGCGTGGCCGGCGTCGCACCCGCCTCCAGCTTCGCCACGAAACCCGAAGCATCCGGTAGCGTGGACAGCAGCGCGATCGGCCCGTGGCAGACCAGCGCGGTGGTCTTGTTGCGCTGGTGGAAGTCGGCCAGCAGCCGGCCCAGCGCCGGGCTCTTCAGCAGGTCCTGCATCGGCGCGTGGCCACCGGGAATGTAGACCGCATCGAAACGCGCGTAGCCCTGCTGCTCGATGCGCGCCAGGCTGACCACCGGCGAGGCCGTCGGCGAGGTCAGCGCCAGTTTCTCCAGCAGGTCCTTGTGCAGCGTCAGCTGCGCGGCATCGTTGCCGAAGTACGCCGGCGTCACCGAGGACGCATCCACCGTCGGCGCCCGCCCCTGCGGCGTGGCAAAGGTCACCTCGTGGCCCGCGTCCAGCAACAGCTTGACCGGCTGCATCAACTCGTTGAGATAGAAGCCGGTGGACAGCACCTTGCCGTCCTTCAGGTCCAGGTGGTTTTCGTCGGACAGCACCACCAGCACGTTGGCGGCCTGCGCGCCGGTCGCGGCCAGGGTCAGGGCCAGCGCTGCGGCCAGCCGGGTCATCAGGTTCATGGGGAACTCCTATCGGGGAATGACGGCCACTTTATTCATCGCCCCAGCGGCGATAAATTGGCTCCATCGCAAAACATCTGTTCGCCGGAGAGCCAAATGAGCCGCAAGTTCGACTACCTGGGCGATGTGGAGGTGTTCCTGGCGGTGGCCGAGCACGGCTCGTTCACGGCCGGTGCGGTGGCGCTGTCCACCACGCCCTCGGTGCTGAGCCGCGCGGTCACCCGCCTGGAAGCGCGGCTGGGCCGGCAGCTGCTGCAGCGGACCACCCGCCGCGTGGGCCTGACCGACGCCGGGCGGCTCTATCTGGAACAGGTGCGCACCGCCTTCGGCCTGCTGGACGACGCCGAGCGCGACGTACTGGCCCAGGACGGTGCGCTGGCCGGCCGCGTGCGCCTGAGCGTGCCCACCACCTATGGCCACTACCGGCTGCCGCCCGTGCTGGCGCGCTTTGCGCAGCAGTACCCGCAGGTGCAGGTGGAACTGAACATCACCAACCGCAACGTGGACCTGGTGGCCGAAGGCTTCGACCTGGCCATCCGCCTGGGCCAGCTGCCGGACAGCGGGCTGGTGGGGCGCAAGCTGGAAGACGCGCCGCTGCTGCTGGTGGCTTCGCCGGAGTACCTGAAGAGCCGCGGCACGCCGCAGACGCTGGACGATCTGCAGCAGCACCTGTGCCTGCCCTTCGTGATGCCGCGCACCGGGCGGTTGGCGCCTTGGATCTTCCGCGACGGCGGGCGCGACGTGGACTGGCTGCCGCGTTCGTCCATCGAGACCTCCGACGATGTGCTGGGCGTGGTGTCGCTGGCCGAACAGGGCATCGGCATCTGCCAGAGCTATGCGTTCATCGTGCGGGAGCGGATGCAGCGCGGGCAGCTGGTGGAGGTGCTGCCGCAGCTGCGGGGGAGATCTCGCCCGTTCTCGGTGATCTATGCGCCGCATCGGCGGCAGTCGGCGGCGGCGCGGGCGATGATCGAGTTGCTGGTGGGGAATGCGGCTGAGGCTGGCGTCGGTTGAAGCCCCAAGGCTCGCTGGCGGTGTCGGGTTTGAACCGATTTTCGGGGTGTGCAGCTGATCGCACGCTGTTGCGTGGCGAGGCTGACTAAGAACTTTTGCAAAGAAGGCCGTCGCGCTATGCGCTTGTGGCGTGGGCGATTGCGCCACTTTGATTCGGAATCAACAGAGCAGCTGCGCGAATGCGTCTGGTGGTGTCGCCAGAGGCTCGAATGGTGCGTGCAACAATAGGTCTTCGCTCTCGGATTCCGCGATTGCTTCGCGAATATCTATTGGCGTTCGGAGCGGCGGCGTAAACAACATGGCGCGCCACCGACAAAGGGTGGCGGCGGGTCTGCAAACCCGTGATGAGAGATGCACCTGTAGTTTGCGCTTGCCCGTCGGCACCGTCCTTAACCGGTGCCGGCGGGCAATCCGTCGGCCTTTCTGGCGGGCGGTGCGTGGGGGCCTTCGGGCCCACCGGTCTATGGTGCTATCTCATCCCGGTTTGCAGCCACGCATCGTCCGCCACCTCTTCACGGTGGCGCTGTTAAGCACAGCCACGGAAGCCGACGCCATGAACGAATCCGACACCTTCTCTTCGTATACCGTTGTTGAGCCCATCAACGACGACACTCCCCTGCCCGACCTGAACTCCCTGCTCGGCATCCTCAAGCGCATGCGCGGCTGCGAGGGCGCTGATGGGCACCCTTGGCCGGAAACCGATGTCTCACCCGGCCGCCGCGTGAGCCTGGCTAGAAGTGAGCGCGCGATGGTTGGCGCACTCACAGTGCTGGAGCTGCTGCACGCAGCGGACCGCTGCCGGGTAGCAGCGGACCCGGAGCGGCATTTGGAAGAGGGGGTGGTTGATGGGCTGTTTTTGGCTTGCCGAGGGCTGGTTGAGTGGGCTTGCCACGAGATTAGGCCGGAATAATCCACGTATCCACATTGGTGGGGAACCAGCAGCCTCTCAAAACGATCACAGCTAAAGCGAAGCTCTAAACCAGCAATGGTCCATCATGGCAGCGATTAGGATTGTTTAGGGCATCAAAAAGCCACGCAACCACCTCCTCCTCCAATAAGCCCGCAACAAAAACAGACATCCAGTTATTCTTGCTTTCATGCATATCATCAAGCATTTCCAGCTCATCAGAAATTGTGCTCCTGAGCTCAACGCACGAACCCACATTCAGCTTCAACCCTCTAACAACCAAACTTGGCCGACGGAGCATTAAGGCCCATCGATCCCTCAAATACTTTAGAATTGGAGTGCACCGAATCAATCTATCCACGTGAAAACGTATCGCCCGATAGTTTGGATGCTGATCATCCACCGCCAATCGGATATCAACGCGAGGCACGTCTCCAAGGCAACGAAAATCCGCAACAATTAGCCTCTCAGCCAAAAAATCGTCGAAATAGGGGTGTAGAACGCGCTCCCCTTCATCCTCCCCTAGAAGAATATTGCCTCGCTTGCTGTTGCACATACACGCAGGAACGAGATTTGCTGAAAAGATGGAAAACGCCGGATAATCGCCTTTTGGAAGATAATGATCCAACGTCCCACTGTGGAATGATCCACACATTGGACATACGTTGTGCGCGGTCAACTCCCGCATTTCATCGATATGAGAAAGACAAGCACAGGGACTAGAATAGTGCGCCTTAATCCTCCCCCCAACACGCTCACTTATCTCTGGAATTCGCACCAAAGCAGGATTTCCACCAGCACGGACATAACTCAAGTATCCGGCCTTGATAGCATTAACAACCGGCAATAGATCCGGAAAGCTACTGAGTCTTGAGTTTTTTGAAAGCTCGACAAAGGCGGCAGCATCGTCGTAGGCTGGAAGAGGCAATTTCTTCATTTTGCATCCCGCTCCTCTAGCTGAGCGCGCACATCTGCAAGCACCTCCAAGGAAAGCTCCCCCTTGTATTTCTCATAGATTTCCTCCCAGCCCTTCTTGCCTCCAATCAATTTTCGTTCAACTTGCCTCGCAAGCCTTGATGGCATATCTTCGCCAAATACAAAACATGAAATCGCACCGACATCGGCGCCAAACGTTTTTAGTGTAGGCCTGGATGAATTCACGAAACCATCCTCATCCACACCAAGGATTGTCACTTGCTCGCGAAAAACCTCTCGAACAAGAAATGCCGAATGAGTAGCTATTATCGCCGAAGACCCCGTAAGCTCAAGAAGCGTATCCAACAAGTATACGAATCTATTTACAAAATTTGGGTGAAGATGCGTTTCCGGCTCATCCAGCAGAAGCAGTGTTCCGTTCTCCACAGACGTACTAACCTGCGCACAGAATTTAACAAATGATAGCTCACCACTACTCAGTGCGTATCCTTTTCCATCAATAACGCGAACTGGATCCTTACTTAGATCAATGGACGCAAAGCGATCAAGCCGCTTCTGCTCAGGACCACTGTTGAGACTAGAGAAAGATACATACTGCGAAGAATCATGAGATGACACTAAACTCAACTGCCCAGACTCACCTATCGCACTCAGTGCAGAACTAAATATCTCCCAGCGGGTTCTTGTGCCAATTGACTGCTCCGAACGAGCAGCCTGAACAATTAAATCTGAAACTCTATCCCCATCAGATCTGGCGCGTGATCGGTTTAACGAATATCGTCGATACCAGATTCTTGGATTCTCGCCGGTTGCGCGAGGGAACACGGATGAAGCCTCATTCGTCGGAGCGAAAGCCAGCAGCCGGTTAATTAATGGACGACCACCCGCCGCCCCATCAGTTAGGCTCTCGGACCCCCTGAGTGCGGCCTTCGCTATCCTTCCTAGCGCCTGACTCTTTCCTACGCCGTTCTTTCCTATAATGACTGCCATTCGCTTCGGAAGATCTCCATCGTGATCAAAGTCAAACGATAGACGGTGCTCATTTGGGAAGGCCGCAAGCTGGAAATTTATTGATAGAGACTGTGACAGGACACCCGTACGCTCAGAATCCAAGCCACGTAGAATTGGACCTGCGTTTTTTACCGCAAAGTACGCCCCAGAATTTCTTATGAATGAGCGACCAAATACTTCGGTTTTTTGAGCCGCCTCCAAAAGTTCACGCCTTTGGTCAAATTCTGTGAGCGCCACCAGGTCATGGATTGCTAGAAGCACGGAGACAGCATCCGCAGCTCCCAGTTCAGACACCATTTTGCGATAGGACTCCATATCGGGAAGCATTGTGAAGAATGGCGCATCACCGCCTAGCAGAACCTTGGATTTATTATTTTCCGCTAGCTTCTTTGATATCCAGTCATTGCCTTGACCTGCGGTCGACTTTGAATCAACGAACCCAAAATAACCACGAGCTTCAATTGGAACACCCTCCTGAACCCTAACCTTGAATTTAACTAAGGTCTGAATTCCAAAATCGTTCCAACCATCATTCACTGCGGCGATGAAAATTGAATTCTCAGGTGATTGCGAGCCCAGAGATTTTTGATTTCCCAGCCAAACTTTAAGGCCACCGTTTACCTCCGCGCCTGAAGCATCAACGACCTTCACTGTCACTCCTTGAATGGGAAACGTCCAACTTACCTGTTCAACTCAGAATACAGACTCGACAATCCGCTGGCCATTTAGCTGAGAACGAGGTGCAGCATCAAGCATCAAGCATCAAGCATCAAGCATCAAGCATCAAGCATCAAGCATCAAGCATCGTAAGAGTCCGGCTCTTCCGGAAATATTGCAAGACCACAAAGACACAACACCAAGACCCCGAACCCCTAGTGCGCGTAGTTCTTGTGCTGAAGCCCAAACTTGCCTCTCATCACCGCCTAGTTGCCGACGACGACGCCTTCACCCTTCATGTTGAGCAGCCAGGTGTAGACCTGCTGCACGTGTTGTTTGAGCAGCTTTCCCGGCTTCACGCACTTTCTGCTGATGGAATGGCACCCTGCGCCGGCTATCGAATCGGCTCTTTCTTCATCCCGTGAGGTGACAGGAAGCGCGCTTCAACGTCGTGCTCTCCGACCTGGGAGGGAACTTTGATGGACAGTCTCCGCTTCGCCAGAGTGAGGTCGGTGATCGGCTCCGGCGGCTGCCCGGGTGCCAGCACAAGCGGAATCAAGAGATACGAGCCCTCGCTTTCAAATGAACTCAGGAACCGATCCAGATTGACATCGCTCGGAGGCTGCATGATGAGCGATCGCATCACCATCATGGCAACGGACGAATCGGTGCGCTCCACTGGAACATTCGACGTTATCACCATCCCATAGTGCGTCGGATACGCGCCTTGACGGCACACGGCCGCGGGCTACAGTCGCGGACAAGGTGATGAAGTCAGGGAAGACGGCTGGACATGGCAACGGCCTTCCCCAAGCGCTGACCGCACGGCAAGCGAAGCGCGCAGGCCCGAAGCTGGAAGCCGGGCCGGAGGCGTCAGCCGAGCGGAGCGAGGGGACGATGGAAGCCCGACAGGGGCGAGACCCCGCAGGGGGCTCGATGCGCAGCACGACAGCGCGACCGGCCATCTCCCAGGTGGCCGGGGACGCCCGGATTGCATTTACGTAGGTACCTCAGAGCTAGTTCATCGACAATTGCTCGGTTACCGACAAATGCGGCAGGGTTCAATACGCTGTGAAGCGTCTAAAAGATTAAGGACAGGCCGTGAGTTCGCCTCAAACCATGAATCCGCAGCGCGTCTGTGAAAACCTCCTATTGGAGGGGAAGCGGTACAACATCGAGCACCACATCTTGCCCAGCGAGAACGCGGTCGCGGAACGACTGCTGGCGCGTGGCGTCGAATTGAAAGACGCTTACGATAAATTGCACGAAAAACTCCACCCACGTCCGCCGGCACTCCAAGTGTTTCTTGGCCTCGTGCTGAGCACCGCCGCCTTCTGGAATCCGCAGAAGATGCAGGAGGCACGCGCTGCACGTAGCGACCTGGCCAACGTCAATGAGCAAATCGCGCGGAAAGCGGCCGAGCTGGCAGAACTGCTAGATCAGCGCTCCGATCTGCACGACACCTCGGGCTTCAGCAGCGAAACCCACTATCACGTTGGCGACGTGATCGAAGCAGCATCCCAGAACAACTACCTGTCCCAGTCATACGTCCAAGAGAAACTGGATGCTCTCCGAGGCCAGTTCGATATGAAGTATTGGCCCTCGTTGGGCGACTTCATGCGCGCACTGGCATCGGATGCGGAGGTGGCGGAGATGGCTGCCACAGACCCACTGACGGCCGCCGCGACTGCGGCGACCCGTCCCTCCAAGGCCGACTTCTTCAAGGCACTGTTCGCCTCGATCGAGGAAAACAGCGCGGAGAACTACGGCCAACTGCCGAGGGAGTTCAAGCTCACTGACCGGACACTGGCCTCATTGGCGAACTGTGCCTTGGGTCTTGGCCCCGACGAGCTGGTGGGCGAAGCCTGTGTGAAGCGCCTCCTTCAGCGTGGGCGCAACGGAGCCGAAAGCAGCTCGATCTAACCTCAAGGCTCAATGCTGAGGTAGAACGAAGCGTTGTTCGTTGGTGACGAGTGTGTTCATGGGCTCTCCGGCTGCACGGGCGGAGTGACCCGGAACCGTCGCCAGCACGGCGCAGCGCAAGCCGTCAGGGGTCGAGGACGGCCGACAGGCCGCAAGCGTGCGAGGCACGCGCAGCCCTTGACGGCAAAGCACGCCGTGATAAGGTGAAGGGGACGTGAAGCCGCTCACACTCCACCTTGCGCACCGCCACCTCTGTGACAAGCGCAACGCGCAGGCCCAAGGGACTGAAGTTGCATAAGGGTGCCGGCATGCAGCTCCTATGAACGGATCTTCTGGCTCAAGTAGTGAAAAATCGTTCGGACGGCATTGACCACCAGCTCACCCTCGGCTCGCTCAACGATGTCTTCGTTGGGATGGGCGACGCTTTCGTGATTGCGGAGGGTGTTGAGCGCATCGAGAACAGATGCAAATGATCCCAGCACTCTGCCGATCTCACCGTCGTGCTCCCCCAATGACTGCAATGCGGGATGGTGAGCACGAAGCGCCTTATAGGCTTGCGTGAGCGTCGCCCCTTCGGGAAGCGAGATCGCGCAGTCCTGGCAAGTGGACTTTAGGTATCCGTGCATGGCGGTGTGAAGCCGATCAATCGCACTCGGTGCCCCCGATGTAGCAAGCAAGTGATCGGCATCTTGCAGCGCGCGACGCACAACCTCCGAGGCTGAGATTGTCGATAGCACAGCGGGAACATGACCCGCTTGGCATCCCAGCTCAATGAGCTTGGCTGCTTGTTCCCGTTCAAGATGCGGGCGGACCTTGGGATGATCTACGACGGCAACCAAGGCCCGGATGTCGTTGTTCGCAAAATGCTCAAGTGCCTGAAAGACACAAGCACCGTAGTCATCGTCCCCGAACCCCAAACTTCGCAGCAGCCGGGCATGCCCACAAATGTAGTCGTGGAATCGTGTCAGATAGCCAAGTTCATGCCAATCCGTCTCGTTGAAATCGGCCACGATGGCACGCTGCATCGTCAGCATGAGAGGACCGCGCCACGCTGAATCCTCTAAGAGTTAATAGTTCATTCCAGCCCTCTTGAAATGAGCAATTTAACTCAGCATCGAAGCGCCGCCATATTGGTGGCCATCGGCGTTGAGTACTATCGGTCATGCCGATGCGCAGGACCAAATCGAATATCAATATCTACAGGAAAGACGGAGATTCAACGATGACAAACACCACAACATGGGAGGCGATGGAGTGGCTATTCAAGATTGCCCAACGGACGCCACTCAACATTGCGCCAGAACGAGGTGCAGAGTTGACCTCGGAGGTCATTGGTGCGGACACATGGGCGATTGAGCGGAGCAACCAACCCGCACAGTTCTTCGCCATACCGGAAGACAAGGCCATCTACCTCACCGGCGCGGGGCAAGCGAGCTTGTGGTGCATCTCCTACGTGGCGTTCCATGTCATGGACTTCGCCTCACGGCTTCAGCGTGCCGTGGACTATGACAAGGATGCGTGCATAGACATTGGACAGTACTTCGCAGCACATCACCTCGAAGAGTACATCGCATTTGCTCGCTCACTGGTCCATGCCGATCGTCCGTGGCCAAGCAACCTGAAAAGGCCAACCAACGCGCCGTCGGAGGACTCTGTTGAATGGCGGATCAACAACGTCTACTTGGGCGCACTGAGCTGGATACTCCTGCACGAGATCGGGCACGTTCACCGCGGCGATCAGAAGTTTGTCCCCAGCAGCATTTCTCTGCGCCAAGAGCACGGGGCAGATGCTTTTGCAACGGAGTGGATTCTGGACAATGCGGGTCAAGGACTCCAACGGGAGTTCCGTGTCCTCATGATCGCGGTCGCGCTGACATGGCTGTTCGTGTGCGAGTCGGAAAAGAAGGGGCCGGGTACGACGCATCCCCGGACCATCCTTCGGTTCAGGGAGGTCGTGGCGCACTTCGAGGCGGGAGAACGAAGCGCGGGGTTGGAGAATGCGCTCTATCTGTTTAAGGCCGTTCTTGACCCAGCGACCGTGCCACCAGCGCATGAAACACCTCGGGAAGCGTTTGAGTGGATGGCAGGACGCCTTGAGGTGTTGTTTCCCGCCTGACGCTTGCGAAGCCGGCGGCCTTCTTAGCTCAGTCCCGCGCGTGCTGCTGAATCTGGAATTGCGCGCGCTGGGCCGCCTGGTGCAATCGTTCGACCAGCACCGCGCGCGGCGGCAAGGTGGTGAGGTGGTGAGGTACTCGGCAACGTGGATGCCACTGTAGTCCTCGAAATGAACCGGAGAAACCGTCACCGTCGCCATACCCTGCCCTTTTCACGTGAATGCTGTTCTTGAATACGCTCCCCTACGCTGCAACGAGTTTCCGCGATAGCCAATGAAAGCCACCATTACATCGTGCGGTAGTGAGCCTGGCAGCGCCGAACACTTATGGAGTGCGACATGGAGAATAACCCGTCACAGCTCATCAGCCGAGACAACGGCTCCAAGGAGCCTAAGCACCCCGTAACCGTTCCCCTGCCCGGCTCGGACGCCTACGACGAGCTACCGCAGTTTCCAAAACGCAGTGTTTTACCCTTCCGGCGCACCATCCGCCGCCAGGAGTTGCGGCAAATCGTCCCCTTGGCCGAAACAACGATCTACGAAATGGAGCGCCGCGGCGAGTTCCCACGTCGCTTCAACCTGACACCGCGCTGCGTGGTATGGGACTTGGTCGAAGTCGAAGCGTGGATCGAGGAGCGCAAGCAAACCCCACGCAGCGGCATTTCAAAGCCGGATGTCCACCTACGAAAAGCCCGTCCTGTCCGGGCGAGCTCGCATGAGGAGTGAGGCCGTCCCCTTATTCGGACGATAAGCGCTCGATGACTATTCGATACAGTTCCTCACTAATCGGTGGATCGTTGCGCCGAGATAGCCATTCATCGGCCAAGCCCGCGATCGCGCGAAACCGCGGATAGAAATCGTGACGCCGATCAGGGTCGAGCGTCGCAAGAGCTTGCTTGGCTTGTCGAGAGAGTCCTCGCGGAGACCAAATGTGGCCGCGTTCATCGACGACGACCACCAGCGATCGATGGGTAAAGCCGCTCGTGTCCCCGACGCGTCCGCTCGACTTCCCTCTATGGTATTTCTGGAGCGTGAGCGCAACAACAAGACTACGCTCGGATACCTTGAGCAGGGAACGCAATGCGCCACGACTGACGAATAAGCGGCATCCAGTCTCGCTCCAGGCGTACTCGCCCCGTCCGCCCTCAGCACCCCAGGCTTCGGCGCGATACGCTGTTCTCCCGCCGATTGACCAACGGCGGATCACCTCATCATCCGCTACAGTCCCCAGCAGGTCTCGCGTCCAATCCGATGGGAAAGGCCTGTCGAGTGCGGTGGCGGCACCATAAGGATCATACTGATCGAGGTGGCGCTCGGTGTTCTGAGTCTTTGCGGCCAATGGCTGAACCGTGTGACCATCGCCGCCGAAGTGCCGGGCAATCTCATCTTCATCGTCAGGCAACCATCTAAAGAATGCTTCAGCTGACAGCACGGCCATGACTACCGCTCGCGCATTGCCGGCATTCGCCAGTACGCTTTGAAGCGTGACAGTTGTGTCGCGCCCGATCGACCAACGTCCTGCGACCGGGAGCCAATCCGTCGCCACCTTGCCGGCTTGCAAGCCGAGCAATGGAGCCAGCAAATTGCTGTCTTCGCGGACAGTGCCTCTATCTCCGCTCTCCGGCATAGGCATGTCCGCCACCTTGGTAAGGTCGAGCGGAAACGGATCGGTGAGATCGGCAAGCCATAGACCGTCGTTCCTTGAAAGCGTGTATGCCCCCAGGAACGCAGCCCAAACATCACCGCTCCAGCCTTCGGCGACAACTGCCCGTGTCGCCAGCAACTCGCCGGCAACAAGCATGAGCGCATGCCATCCGAGATATCCCCCGTACCGATCTTGGTCAGGAACATATCCCGAGGACCAAGATGTGTCGTTGCTTCTGCTACGTGGGCAATCGTGCATTCCTCGAACGGTCGTGTCCCACCGCCGCACCCAAGCGCTGATGCGGTCATTCACCTCCCAGCCTGGGCAAGCGAAGACATGGCACAAGCGCTCGACCTGATATTTGTTGAAGTCGTAGTCGAGATGGAAACCGTCCTCTGATTGCGGCGAGGCGTCTGGCCTGCGGGCATGTCGGAACTCGCGGTAGTCGGCTCGAGGAACCGATGGGAAGGGCGACTGGTTTGCCGGGCCAAGCTTAGCAAGAAGCGCCTCGCGCTCTTCGGGTGCGAGGGCATCCGCGAGTTCACGAAGTATGTCTACTGCGAACGCACGCATGACGACGTGCGGAAACTCAGCGGAAAAGGCGATCCTCTCAAAGAACGCGCGATGGGGATTAAATGCGGTAGCAGCGTCTTTCGCCACGCGCGCGAACGCTATCAACAGCCAGAGCTGTGCATGCATTACGTAGAAAGGTAGCTTCGCATCGCCGAAAGGTAAGCTCGAAGCAGCCCCAAAACGTTCGATCAGTCGTTCAATGACATCAGACCGTCCGGCCGCCACCAATCGCCGCACCGCATGGGCGGCACGCCAGCGCATTGCTGCGACGGGATGGCCGAGTCTCGCCCACACGAGCCCCGCCACGAATGTCGCCTCGTCGGACGGAATCGTAAAACGCGTGTCCCACGGTCCGTCCCCAACTTCGGGCGGCAGCTTCTCATCTGTGTTCGCCAGAAACCGTTCGAGGCCTTCGGCAATGGCGCCGGCACTGACGTCAGACGCCAATTTCGCGGCGAGTGCGAGCCAGGCATTGCCGCCAAGACTGTTCGCGGTGCTCCGAAGCGCTGCAATTACGTACTCGACGAGGGCCGCGCGGTCGGCATGAAAATGCTGCTCCAGCCCCCGCCAGCCACCCCACGCGTCAGTGCTTGAACTGGCAAGTTCGGCGGCGTGCTTGGTGGCCAAGCGCAGCCCCAACTCAGGCAGAGCATCGCGCATTGCCGCCGACGACCTACCCCATTCCTCCAAGTAGTCGTCCAGCGCGTGGATTTTGTCGGCAAGCGTGGCAGCCGTTGATTCAACGACCGCGCGCACGAACCCAAGGCGCTCGGCGGGAGAGTTTGCTCGCTTGGCCAAATCGATCAGTATCCGAACCGGCCAGGGCCGCCCTGACTGGCCAATCTCCTCGCTGAGGATCTGACGGTCAATGTCGTCTGAGTCCGTGAGGTCCACCGGGAAGACCGACGGTTGCTCCGACGCGGTCGACGGAGGCGTGACCGTTCGCGATTCGGATTGGGGTCCAAGGCGAGCGAGCAAGCCCTCGATTCGTGTTCGAGCATCAGAAGCGGCAGGGAGACTGCGCTCAGCGAGGTCATGTAGCCGTTCGATCGTCTCCCGTGCGGGAGACAGCTGATCCTCGCGATCGATTTCGACCAAAAGGATGTCGAAGAACCATTCCCATCGCTCCTGAGGTAGACGGCAAATGACCTCTGACGCGAAGCCCGAGATGTGCCACGTCCACGTTTCGACGGGAGCAGCCAAACCAAATAGAGCAACGGCGGCTTCAACAGAAAGCTTCGAATCACGAACAAGGACGGTCAATGCTGGGCCGAATGACAGTCCGAGCCGAGCAGCGTCACGATCGTCCAGCCGTGCCAGCGTAGCCAACGTCGCCCGCCCCGCAATCGGCACCATCGTTTTCGCGTACTCAGTCCAGGCAAATTTGCCATCCTCGTTCTGATTTAGTTCAAGGATACGCGCCAGGGTGTGCGCCGCTGCCGGCGAAAGTTCGGGCCCCGAATAGTGACCGGTCAGCTCCAGCAAGTGGTTGGTGCGATCGAAGTCATCCGATCCAATTGCCTCGGCAAGATCGAGCGCACGGCGAAAATACGCTGAAGCCTCTTCAGTGCTTACTCGCCAGGCTGCGCGAGCGAGATCACCGTAGGATGAGATTCTGGATCCGACATCGGTATCGAGTTGAATCTTGCGCTCGATATGGCCGGCAAGAAGGAGCGCAGCATCGTGGCACTGGGGGGTGCGCGACAGTCGAGCAACCGCATTGGTCAGCTCCGGCGTGAATAGGCCTGGCGCACTCGCCGCCCACTCGGCCATGCGCTTCGCAAGCGAGGCATTGAACGCACCTAACGCATCAGCAAGATCGAAAATCACTCGGAAACCGTTTCGCGCGAGATACGCCTTCCCGTCCCGGCACGGATAGTTGGATGACTGCTCAACATCACGGACAAGCCGGTCAAAGGCTGTGACCACCACTTCGTCCCGCGTCTTTCCCTTGGGCAGGCGAATGATGTCGGCGACATCCTGTGCATAGCTCAGCATCGGCAAGATCCGGCTGGCAAGCGCGCGCGAATACTTCGATCGCTTCTCCTCATCGAGTCCACCATGCCTCTTCCGTCGGCGCCGAGTCCCATCGAACTTCGGCGCCGCCAGCTTCTGGTTAAGCACTCGACTGAAGGTCGCTGCGCCCCGCGATCGGGCACTTGCAGGCACCAATCCGATGAATTCCGCCGGCGCTATGTCAATCAAGGCGGCACGCTTCCGACTCAAGGCGGCTCGAACACCGGCGGCCAGTACGGCCACGTGGATCGCACGGTCGCTCGGATACTGACTGGAATAGTCATAGACGCTTGGCGATGTAAATGCAGTTCCAGCGAGGATGCTTGCCGCCTCTCTCTCCATGCCGAGTTCTATCGCCAGCGCTGATGCCAGCACGCTGGCCATCGCCAAGCCTTCGCTCTTTCCCTTCGCAGAAGCTGCGGCCGCAAGGGCCGCGACAAGCCTTCTGGCGTGGGATGGGTCATGACCAAAAAATGGAAGCGCAGCGGCGTAGAGTGCGCGAGATGGCAGTCGACAACGCAAGAGCCGCGTTGCGATGCGCTTCTTTGGCGGATGCGCCGAATGCTGGTGTCGATCCAAAAGATCGAACAAGTCCCGAAACTTGGTAAAGGCCACATCGTCTTCTCGACGGGCGAAGAACTCCGCAACGCGCACGTCATTGCCCGCCAGCATCTCGACATAGGCGAAGCCAATATCGTCCCACTGCCTTGAGGTGCTCGATTCGCGAAAGCGAGCGCTGCGTTTGGTATGCGCGGCCCAATTGTGCCAATCGATTGATCGCCGGGCGTGGCGACGGGCCTCGTCTCGGTCCCCGGCGAAGGCGTTCGCTAGTGCAAGCGCGGCGTGTTTCCCCCCTGGCCAGCCAACATTGGTCGCGGAAAGCCGTCGCAAAGCTTCGGGGTCACCCGCCACTGCGGTGAGATCTGGGTGCTCGTAGAGGAAGCGGTCGGATCGCTCATGGCCCGCGGCAACGAGCGACGCTTCCAGCAGCAGGCGCAGAAGATCGTCGCGCCGCTTCAGTTCTCCCACCAGTGCTATCGCGGCAGTAATTCGCGATAGACGGATGTCGCGTGCGCTTACCTGTGAAGCGCCTCGGGGAACACGCAAATCGTAGGCCAGCTGGATGAGCTGATCGGCATCGCGTAGCGAGGTGAGCAAGGCTGGCAGCGCCCGGGCTGCATAGTTTGAGGTGAGCTGACGCTCTTGGAGAGCGGCGATAACGCGATCTCGACCGGCCTGGCTCGCGCCATAGCTCGATCGGATCAGGGTCTCGGTCGGCTCATCGCGGAACATCAGGCCGTGAGGCGTTCGCTCTAGCAAGGGGGCGAGGTCGGCCGCGAAGCTTTCAACCTGCTCCGCGATCAAACCATGTGCCGCAGCAAGCTCTTCAATTGGAACTGGGGGCGCCAGTATGGCGATGCCTGTGAGCAGGAGGTCGATGTCCGCATCGCTTGCACCGCGGGCGCGTGCAGTTTCGCGCGCTTCGGTGAGACGCTTGCGAAGCAGCGCGTCGAGCAGATCTTGCGGCTCTCCCGGAGCGTCAGGGAAAGACACGGGATCAAACGGTCGTCCGGTCGTAATCAGGTTGTCGAGACAGCGTGGGTTGCGGCCTGACCGTGTCAGCAGAGCGGCGATCTCGTCGGCCGAAGCATCCGCCACGCGCTGCTCGACGAGGGAACGTACTTCCACGTCAGTGAACAGTGGAACCGTGAACGGACGGTGCGAGGCATCGCCGGTTGCCAGTGCGAGCCGTTCAGTCCGGCACGATGCGACGATGCGAACGCCGTCGATTGGATCGACGCTGATGCTGCGCATGAGAAGGTGTGCGAACGACGAGGTCGCGGTTTCCCGCGCGGCAAGTCCGGCGTGGTCGATTGCGTCGAGCACCAATGAAACACATGCATCGCTGCGAGTTCGCCGAGCAGTCTCCACCGATTGGGCGAGCCGCCGGCGGAACGCCCTCAGCAAGCCCGTGACGTCCGCCACTGGCAACAGAATATCGCACAGGCCTTGCCCCGCCATGAGATTGGCAAGGTGGACAAGCGTCCTTTCCGGGAGGTGCCGACCGTCGGCAGGATCCCGCCAGCGACCGGCACCGAAGCCATCGAAGAGCACAACGGGACCATCGGCTCGCAATCGATCGGCGAGGCCTTGCATCAAGACAGTCTTGCCCATCCCGCCCGCAGCATGGACCACGAGAGGAAGACCAGCTTCGCGGGCCAGGGTTGCAATGTCGCCAAGGACGTCACGCTGAATGACTATCTCAACCTCGGGGAACGCATCGGGCGTGGGATACAGGCGGTCCTCGTGCTCTACCTCCAGCTCGGCCAATACGGCTACCCGATCAACTCGTTTGTCCGCCTCACTACCGGGACCGGCCTTGATCCTGATGAGATTCCGCAACTTGAGCAGGCGTTTCTCCGCATCCGGGTCCCCTGGTTCGCTCCATGCGGCGAGCGTCGTTGAGATCGCACGCTCAGCCTCTATCAAGCTTCCCTTGCTACCGACCATTTCCAATCGCCGCAGTAGGTCTGCAAAGGGATGGGGATACTCTTTCAGAGCGTCACTGATCTGGCCTGCTTGGCGGGCGACATCACCGGCTTCTTGCGTGCCTGCGACAACCGCCGCGATCGCCTTCCCCAAGTTCTCGTGGATAGGCCTGTTCGTAGCAAATTCATACCGGACCACGGTGAGAACATGATCATCGCCATGCGTTGCTCGAAGCTCAGCATCGGTCACGGCAAACTTGGTAAGAGTTGATGCCAGGTCAGCAGCTCGCACTGCCATGGCGGCGCTTGCGATCGAATACTTGAATTGAACGACCGTGACTCGATGCGCCCGGGCAACATCGGTAGCGCCGTGGTACCGGACAAGATCGGCAATCTCGACCGCACCCGTTCCCAAGCTCTGTTCGTCTCGTTCATCGAAGCCCTCGAGCGTGATCGCAGTAAGGTCGGTCGACGGCGGCAGGAGTTCAAGAGCGGTGCGCGCGGCCCAAGCTTCATGAAAGGCATGGCCCGCCTTTGAGGCTCGAACTTTGTCGATCTCTATCGGAGTTGTGCCGGTATCGTCGTCACTCATGGTCAGCTTGTTGTACCTGCGTCATCCAACCAAGGCTTCCAGCGCCTTGGACGCCGAGCGCGGCACGCGCCGCCCCTCCTTCGCAACGTTGACCTGCAAGGCCACCCGCGCCACTCCGAAAACGTCCTTGGCCAGCGAATAGTGCCTTTGGCTTGCAGCCAATCGTAGCGGAAGGTGACGGTACCGGTGGGCGATACCGTCACGTACATCCCATCCCGGTCAGAGCCTTATAAGTCAAGGACTTAGGCTTCAAATTACGCAGTGCAGTGTCGGTAAGCATCGAGGTTTTCCTCCTGTTGGCGACGGCTTTTACCGTCAGGGGTCAGGAGACCTGCTGATGCCCGGAAAGCCGCATGAAATCAGCTTTCCAGAGAAGACTTTTACCGTCAAAGACCGGTTTGGTCTCAATAGTGAACGGAAGGGTCTTAATCCGGCCTTCGGTTCTTACCGCCAGTATTCCCGCCAACCTGTTCCGCTGGCCGGCGATAGCCACTGATAGCTGCCGTGACGTATTTACTTTTAAATCAACACGTTACGGCAGTTTTTCGATACTAGGCGATAGTCCTCGAAGGACCTGATTTCACTCCCACTCAATAGTAGCCGGCGGCTTCCCCGAGATGTCATAGACAACCCGTGACACCCCCCGCAACTCATTGATGATCCGGTTGCTCACCGTCCCCAGGAACTCATACGGCAGATGCGCCCAATGCGCGGTCATGAAGTCAATCGTCTCCACGGCCCTTAGCGCAATCACCCACTCATACGCACGCGCATCGCCCACCACGCCCACCGACTTCACCGGCAGGAACACGGCGAACGCCTGGCTGGTCTTGTCGTACAGGTCAGCCTTGCGCAGCTCATCAATGAAGATGGCATCGGCCTTGGCCAGCAGCTCGGCGTATTCGCGCTTCACTTCGCCCAGGATACGCACGCCCAGGCCCGGGCCCGGGAACGGATGGCGGTAGACCATGGTGCGCGGCAGGCCCAGCTCAACGCCCAGGCGGCGCACTTCGTCCTTGAACAGCTCGCGCAGCGGCTCCACCAGGCCCAGCTTCATATGCTCCGGCAGGCCACCCACGTTGTGGTGGCTCTTGATCACATGCGCCTTGCCGGTCTTGCTGCCGGCCGACTCGATCACGTCCGGGTAGATGGTGCCCTGCGCCAGCCATTTGGCGTTCTTCAGCTTGTTCGACTCTTCGTCGAAGATCTCAACGAACAGGTTGCCGATGATCTTGCGCTTGGCTTCCGGGTCGCTCACGCCTTCCAGCGCGGCAAAGTAACGGTCGGCGGCGTTCACGCGCACCACCTTCACGCCCATGTGCTCGGCGAACATCGCCATCACCTGGTCGCCTTCCTGCCAGCGCAGCAGGCCGGTATCCACGAACACGCAGGTCAGCTTCTCGCCGATGGCCTTGTGCAGCAGCGCGGCCACAACCGACGAATCGACGCCGCCGGACAGGCCCAGGATCACCTCGTCATCGCCCACCTGTTCGCGCACGCGGGCGATCTGGTCGTCGATGATGTTGGCGGCGGTCCACAGGGTCTGGCAGCCGCACACGTCCACCACGAAGCGGCGCAGCAGCGCCTGGCCCTGCAGGGTGTGGGTCACTTCCGGGTGGAACTGCACGCCGTACCAGCGCTTTTCTTCGTTGGCCATGGCGGCCACCGGAATGCGGTCGGTGGTGGCGGTGATGGTGAAGCCCGGTGGCGCAACGGAGACGTGGTCGCCGTGGCTCATCCAGACATTCAGCTTCGGCTCGCCGCCGTGGTCGCTCAGGCCCTTGAACAGTGCATCGGGGTTGATGACGTTCACTTCGGCGTGGCCGAACTCGCGCTGGTCAGCCGCTTCGGTGGCACCGCCCAGCTGCGCGGCCAGGGTCTGCATGCCGTAGCAGATGCCGAAGATCGGCAGACCGCTGTCGAACACTTCCTGCGGCGCGGCCGGCGCACCCGGCAGCGTGGTCGATTCCGGGCCACCGGACAGGATGATGCCCTTGGCGCCGAACGCTGCGATCTCGGCCGGGTTGTGGTCCCACGCCCAGATTTCGCAGTAGACGCCCAGCTCGCGGATGCGGCGGGCGATCAGCTGCGTGTACTGCGCGCCGAAATCGAGGATGAGGATCTTGTCGTTATGGATGTTGGTCATGGCGCCCCGGCAATGCAGTAGGGAAAACGAAATCAGATTTACGGCGGCAGATGGAGAAAGAGGAACGGGAAGTGCTTCCCCGTTCCTCTTTGCTCGGCCCGCGTCAGGCGCGGTAGTTCGGCGGCTCTTTGGTGATCGTCACGTCGTGGACGTGGCTCTCACGCTGGCCGGCGCCGCTGATCTTCACGAACTTGGGCTTGCTGCGCATGTCTTCGATGGTGGCGCAGCCCACGTAGCCCATGGTGGCGCGCAGGCCGCCCATCAGCTGGTGGATGATGCCGCCCACCGGGCCGCGGTACGGCACGCGACCTTCGATGCCTTCCGGCACCAGCTTGTCGGCGGTGGCGGCGTCCTGGAAGTAACGGTCCTTCGACCCCTTCTCCATGGCAGCCAGCGAACCCATGCCGCGGTAGCTCTTGTACGAACGGCCCTGGTACAGCTCGGTCTCGCCCGGCGATTCCTCGGTACCGGCCAGCAGGCCGCCGACCATGATGGTCGAGGCACCGGCGGCCAGCGCCTTGCCGATGTCGCCGGAGTAGCGGATGCCACCGTCGGCGATCAGCGGGATGCGGTCCTGCAGCGCTTCGGCCACCAGATCAATCGCGGTGACCTGCGGCACGCCGACGCCGGCAACCACGCGGGTGGTGCAGATCGAGCCCGGGCCGATGCCGACCTTGACCGCGTCCGCGCCGCTGTCCAGCAGCGCCAGTGCGGCTTCGCCGGTGCAGATGTTGCCACCGATGACCTGCACGTTCGGGAAGTTCTTCTTGACCCAGCTGACGCGGTCCAGCACGCCCTGCGAGTGGCCGTGCGCGGTATCGACCACGATCACGTCCACGCCGGCGGCGACCAGCGCTTCCACGCGGCGATCGGTATCGCCACCCACGCCGACGGCAGCGCCGACCAGCAGGCGGGTCGACAGATCCTTGGCAGCGTTCGGGAAGTCGGTGTTCTTCTGGATGTCCTTGACGGTGATCAGGCCACGCAGTTCGAACGAGTCATTGACCACCAGCACCTTCTCGATGCGGTTGCGGTGCAGCAGCTGCAGCACTTCGTCGGAGGCGGCGCCTTCCTTGACCGTGATCAGGCGATCCTTCTTGGTCATGATGTGGCGGACCGGATCGTCCAGCTCGGTCTCGAAGCGCATGTCGCGGTGGGTCACGATGCCGGCCAGCTGGCCGTCGCTGCCCACCACCGGCACGCCGGAGATGTTGTGCGCCTGGGTCAGGGCCAGCACGTCGCGGATGGTGGTTTCCGGGCCGACGGTGATCGGGTCGCGGATGACACCGGCCTCGAACTTCTTGACCTTGGCCACTTCTGCGGCCTGCTGTTCCAGGCTGAGATTCTTGTGGATGATGCCCATGCCGCCGAGCTGAGCCATGGCGATGGCCAGGCGGGCCTCGGTGACGGTATCCATGGCTGCGGACAGGATCGGAAGCTTCAGCTTCAGGTCTCGGGTCAACCGCGTTTCGAGGTTGACGTCCTTGGGCAGGATGGTCGAGTGGGCGGGGACGAGCGAGACGTCGTCGTAAGTGAGTGCTTCAGCCTGGATGCGCAGCATCGGCATACCCGAGATGTGGGGAAGCGCGACATTTTACCCTGTTTTCGTGCCGCGTGGCAGGGGGTAGATGCGACGCAGTGTCGCGCCGGCGGCGATTGGTTCAGGGCGACGGACCGGGGCCACGCGCCGCCTGGGAACCCCCACGGAACCGCCTTTGGTAGGTGCCAACCTTGGTTGGCACGATCCGTCCGGCACCGGCACCCCAGATGGGCCGATGGCCCCGATGGATGTGTGCCAACCAAGGTTGGCACCTACCAGGAGCAGGCCAACGGTTGCCCCCACCCCAAAAGGTCAGCTCAGCGCTTCCGCCGCTTCCAGCGTGTTCTGCATCAACGTGGCCACGGTCATCGGGCCCACGCCGCCCGGCACCGGGGTGATCCAGCTCGCCCGCTGGGCAGCGGCCTCAAACCCAACATCGCCCACCAGCCGGCCGTCGTCCAACCGGTTGATACCCACGTCGATCACCACCGCGCCCGGCTTCACCCATTCGCCCGGCACGATGCCCGGGCGACCCACCGCCACCACCAGGATGTCGGCGTTGCGCACGGCCTGTTCCAGTACGTCCTTGGGGGTGAACTTGTGGCAGCTGGTCACGGTGCAGCCGGCAATCAGCAGCTCCAGGCCCATCGGCCGGCCCACATGGTTGCTCACGCCCACGATGGTGGCGTTGCGGCCGCGCACCGGCTGGTCGGTGTGGCCCAGCAGCGTGGTGATGCCGCGCGGGGTGCACGGGCGCAGGCCGAACTCGCGCAGGGCCAGGTGGCCGACGTTTTCCGGGTGGAAGCCGTCCACGTCCTTGCGCGGGTCGATGCGCTGGATCAGCCGGCGCGCATCGGGGATGCCCGGCAGCGGCAGCTGGATCAGGATGCCGTTGATCTTCGGATCGGCGTTGAGCTGGTCGATCAGGTCGAGCAGCTCGGCTTCGGTGGTACCGGCCGGCAGGTCGTAGTCATGCGCTTCGATGCCGACCTTCTCGGCGGCACGGCGCTTGTTGCGCACGTACACGGTCGAGGCCGGGTCGCCACCGACCAGCACCACGGCCAGGCCCGGACGGCTGCCGCCGGCGGCCACGCGGGCGTCGACGCGCACCTTCAGGCTGTCGAGCAGGTCCTCGGCGATGCGGCGGCCGTCAAGGATGCGGGCAGGATGCTGGGGGGCGGAATCGGTCATCGGGAGCAGGCGTGGGGCGGCGGGGACGCTATTGTCCCTGATTCAGGCCCCCTCGCCCACCGCAGGATGGGGTCCTGACGGGGTCGGATCCCTTTGCCACAGGCAAAGGGCTCTGACCCCAGCACGACGTAGCGGGGTCAGATCCCTTTCCGCTGGAAAGGGATCTGACCCGCAAACGTTATTCTTCCTCTTCCGGCACGTCCTGCGGGTTCAACGTCTTGCTTGCCCGCTTCGGCGCGGTGAACGGCGTCGGCGTCGGCACGCCCTGGCCTGAATTGCCGAACACCATCTTGGCGCCGGCATTCAAACCACCACCGGCAATCTCCAGCTCGAAACGCTCGGCATCGCGGCGACGGATCTGCTCGGCAATCTCCACCGCGTCGTCTTCATCCGCACCCAGTTCCACCAGAGCGGCCTGGCCGAACAACACCGCCGATTCAAACGTCTCGCGGATCTGGAAATCGACGCCGGCATGGATCAGCCGCAGCGAATGTTCGCGGTCGAACGAGCGCACCATCAGCTTGGCCTGCGGGAACTCGTGCGACACCAGTTCGACGATGCGGTCGGCGGCCTCGGCCTTGTCCACGCACACCGCAATCGCACGCGCGGTGGCCGCGCCCGAGGCATGCAGCACGTCCAGTCGCGTACCGTCGCCGTAGTAGATCTTGAAACCGAAACGCGCGGCGCTCTGGATCATCTCCACGTCGTTGTCGATGATGGTCACGTCCACGTCGCGCGCCAGCAGCGACTGGCTGGCGACCTGGCCGAAGCGGCCGAAGCCGATCAGCAGCACACTACCGGACAGGCCCTCGGCCTCGTCCACGCCGTCCATGTTCACCGTCGGCTTCGGCGCGATGCGCTTGTAGACCAGCACCACCAGCGGGGTCAGCGCCATCGACAACACCACCACGGCGGTGAAGTTGGCATTGATCTCCAGGTTGATCACGCCGGCTGAGGCGGCAGCGGAGAACAGCACGAAGGCGAACTCGCCGCCCTGCGCCATCAGCACGCCGCGATCCAGCGCCTGCGCGTGGTCGCTGCCCATGATGCGCGCCACCACGTAGATGCACAGCGCCTTGGCCACCATCAGCGCCAGCACCAAGCCGAGGATCAGCTGCCAGTTGCCAGCCACCACGCCCAGGTCCAGCGCCATGCCCACGCTGAGGAAGAACAGGCCGAGCAGGATGCCGCGGAATGGCTCGATGTCCGCTTCGATCTGGTGACGGAAGGTCGACTCGCTCAGCAGCACGCCGGCCAGGAACGCGCCCATCGCCATCGACAGGCCGGACAGCTGCATCAGCAGCGCCGCACCCAGCACCACCAGCAGCGCGGCGGCGGTCATCACCTCGCGCGCCTTCGATTCGGCCAGCACGCGGAACAACGGATTGAGCAGGAAGCGGCCGACCAGCACCAGGCCGACGATGGCGCCCACGCCGATCGCCACCGACAGCCAGCGCGAGCCCTCGCCGTCGGCACTGCCCGCGCTCGGGCCCATCCACGCCACCAGCGCCAGCAGCGGCACGATCAGCAGGTCTTCGAACAGCAGGATCGAAACAATCTTCTGCCCCGACGGCAGCGCGATGTCGCCGCGCTCGGCCAGCAACTGCATCACCACTGCGGTGGAGGTCAGCACAAAGCCGGTGGCACCGATGAAGGCCACCTGCCACGGCAGGCCGAACAGCTTGGCGATGCTGGTCAGCACCAGCGCACAGGTGACGATCTGCAGCGTGCCCAGCCCAAAGATCTCCTTGCGCAGGCTCCACAGGTGCGAGGGCCGCATTTCCAGGCCGATCACGAACAGGAACATCACCACGCCGAGTTCGGCGGTATGCAGGATGGCCTGCGGGTCGGAGAACCAGCCCAGCCCGAACGGCCCGATCGCCAGGCCGGCGGCGAAGTAGCCCAGCACCGAGCCCAGGCCGGCCCGACGGAACAAAGGCACCATCACCACCGCCGCGCCCAACAGGGCGACGACCTTGACCAGCTCGCTGGTCGCTGCTTCTACCGCCATGCGGTGTGTTCCCCAAGATCCAGAATCGCGTTCAACAATAGAGCAATGCCGATGACGGCAATAGCACGCATGTTGCGCCGGATTGTCTTGGAGATGGAACGATACCGGGAGTGACCCCCAGCATCATCCCGAAACCATGCATCCGCGTCGGTGGGTGCCAACCTTGGTTGGCACAACCACAACCTGTAGAGCCGAGCCCACGCTCGGCTGCTCTTCGTGCCGAGGCCAGAAGCAGCCGAGCACGGGCTCGGCTCTACAGTAGATCCACGCCATGCGCGGATGACGCCCCGGCCAGCCTCACCCACCCCGGCAGAACGCGGCGTAATCGATATATCCCGGGAACGGCACGCCCGGCGCGCACACCGGGCAATGCGGGTCCGGCCGGATGCCGGTCTCACGGAAGCGCATGCCCAGCGCGTCGAAGCGCAGCAGGCGGCCGACCAGCGGCTCACCGATACCCAGCAGCAGCTTCAGCACCTCGGTGGCCTGCAGCACGCCCGCCAGGCCGGGCAGCACGCCCAGCACACCGGCCTCGGAACAGTTCGGCGCGAACTCCGGCGGCGGTGGCTCCGGGAACAGGCAGCGGTAGCACGGCGCCACGCCGCGCTGGCGGCCAGCGTCAAACACGCTTACCTGGCCGTCAAAGCGCTCGATGGCGGCATACACCAGCGGCGTGGTGTGCTTGATGCAGGCGTCGTTGAGCAGGTAGCGCAGCGGGAAGTTGTCCGACCCATCCAGCACCACGTCCACGCCCTCCAGCAGCGCATCCACGTTCTCGGAAGTGACCCACTCAGGCACCGCCTCGACGTCGATCGACGGGTTCAGCGCCAGCAGCCGCTCGCGCGCCGAATCGACCTTGAACTGGCCGACGCTGGCTTCGGTATGCACGATCTGGCGGTGCAGGTTGCTGCGCTCCACCCGATCATGGTCGGCGAAGCGCAGGTGCCCTACCCCGGCGGCGGCCAGGTAGAAGCCCGCCGGCGCGCCCAGCCCACCCGCGCCCAGCACCAGCACGCGTGATTGCTGCAGCCGGCGCTGGCCGGCCTCGCCCACCTGTGGCAGCAGCAGGTGGCGCGAATAGCGATCGTAGAAGTCGCGGTCGGCGGCGCTGGCCAGCGGCTGCACCAGCGGCAGCGACTGCTCGCGCCAGGCCACGGTGCCGCCGGTCACGGAAGCGACGTGGGTGTAGCCGGTCTCCCGCAGGAACTGCGCGGCATCGGCCGAGCGCTTGCCACTCTGGCAGATCAACAGGATTTCCTGGTCGTGCTTTGGCAGATGCGCGGCCGGGTCGGCCTGCAGCTCGCCCTTGGCCACGCCGCGCGCGCCCTCGGCCATGCCGCCGGCCCGTTCGTGCGCCTCGCGCACATCGATCAGCACCGCGCCATGGGCCAGGCGCTCGCGTGCCTGCGCGGGGGAAAGCTCTTGGATGCTCATGGCCGCATTATCGCGCAGACACCCTCGACGCGCCCTGCCCCGAACATGGCACCATGCGGGCGTTGCCCCTGCATCCCGGAACCTCTGCATGCGCTCTGCCACCGAATTCTGGCGTGACCCGCGCATGCCCTTCGTCGAAAGCCGACGGGCGTGCGACAGCCGCGCCTGCCATCGCCCGCACAGCCATGACACCTTCTCGATAGGCGCCGTCGACGCCGGCAGCAGCCTGTTCACCGGCGCCGCGGAAGGGCCGCGCCTGCTGCAGCCCGGCAACCTGGTCGGCGTACCTGCAGGCCGCGTGCACGCCTGCAACCCCCTGCCCGGCCAGGTCTGGAGCTACCAGATGCTACATCTGGACCCGCGTTGGATGGCCGAGGTTCGCGCCGAGTATGACGACCTGCCCGAACCCGACTGGCAGCAGGAGCCGATCCGGATTTCCAACCACCGCCCGCGCTACCAGCAGTACTGCCAGCTCAACGAGACGCTCTTCTCCGACGATCCGGTCAGCGTCAAGGAAGCGGCCCTGATCGCGTTCGTCGGCGATCTGGATGAACACGATGGTATAGCCGTCGCCGGCCCGGTTGAAGATGCCGCGTTACAGCAGCGCTTGCAGCCGGTGATGGACGTTCTGCGCCAGCGGCTCGAACACACCCCGGCCCTGCAGGAGCTGGCATCGCTGGCAGGCATGAGCCGCTACCAGCTGATCCGTGCCTTCCGACGTGCCACGGGCCTGACGCCACACGCCTGGCAGATCGACCAGCGCATCCAGGAGGCCCGCCGGCGGCTGTGCGAAGGGCAGGCGCTGGCCGTGGTCGCACATGCGCTGGGCTTTGCCGATCAGAGCCATTTCCAGCGGGTCTTCAAGGCCCACGCTGGTGCTACCCCGGGCCAGTACCGGCGCTGAGCCTGCAATAACGTTCAATACCATCGCGCGGCGCATCCCCAGACTGGCGCCCCAGCCAGCCGCCGCCGGACCCGATGGAACAGTTCCTGGTCATCGCCACCGTACATTTTCTCGCCCTGCTCTCGCCCGGCCCCGACTTCTTCCTCGTTGCACGCACCGCGATCACCTCGGGCTGGCGCACCGCCAGTGGCGCCTGCGCAGGCATCGCCCTCGGCAATGGCGTCTTCATCGTGGCCGCTTTTACCGGAACGGCCATGCTTCGCGCAGGCAGCGCAGGGTTCATTGCGGTGCAGTTGGCGGGCTGCGGGTTCCTGCTGTACCTCGGCACGCTGTTCCTGCGCCATGCGGGTTCGACGACGTTGCAGGCATCTGAAGCTGCGGACGAATCGCGAGCGGGTGGTGCCCACGGATGGTGGAAGGCGGCAGGACTGGGCGCCCTGTCTGCGCTGCTGAACCCGAAGAATGCGCTGTTCTACGCAACGTTGGCGGCAATGCTCAACGGTCCGCAGGCCAGCACCGCAACGAAGTTCTTCTATGGCGCATGGATGTTCGGCATCGTCCTGCTATGGGATCTGCTGGTAGCCGCGCTGGTCGGCCACTCATGGGTGCTGGGTCGGTTCGCACGTGCCCTGCCCTGGCTGGAGCGGGCCGCAGGGCTCCTGATGATTGCACTGGCGTTATGGATCGTCGTGTCGCTGTGGGTGGGCTGATGCCGGCGATTCGCGCCTGTCGCAATGGCGTTCAATACCGCGCATTCACACCCGCCCACACTCTGCACTTCCTGTAGGTCAGTGGCAGGTTTACGTGCAGCAGTTCTTCATCGTCGCGGTGCTGTACGGCTTCGCCATGCTCCTGCCTGCGTCGAATCACGCGAAGATCCTGCGCACCGCGATGGGCGCGGGCGGGCACGCCGCCATGGCCGCATCATTCGGTATCGCCATCGGTACCGGCGTCATCTGCGCCACGGCCTTCGTTGCGGCGGACATGCTGGGAAACCGCGGCCTGTGGACGCTGGCGATGCAGTGCGCGGGCTGCCTCCTGCTGCTGCGCCTGGCGGGCATGTGCCTGCGCGACGCCGGCCTGACCAGCTTCTCTCCGCTTTCCCTGCAGATGCCCTGGGGCCTGAGCGCCCGCTCCCGTTGGCCGCACGCCGAAGCTGGGTGCCTGCTGGCGCTCGCCAGCAGCAGCAACTGGATGCTGCAGTTTGCGGCGGCTGCCCTGCTTACCGGCCTCGTTGCCGACACTGGCACCAAGGCCGCTTACGTGGCTGGCCTGAGCGGCGTCGCGCTGTCGCTCGGCCTGCTGATGGCATGGCTCGGCAGCCATCTGCGCTGGGCACGGAGGTATTGTCGATTGCTTCCGTGGCTGGAGCATGCCGCAGGCCTGGTGACCGGGGCGGTGTCGGTGGCGTACCTGGCAGGAGCATTGGGTACCACCCTGGTCTGGGCAAGCATCACGGGGCAGGCGCGGCTGCCGGAATCGATGATGGCCGCACCCCGCAGCATCCCATGCGCCTTGCCACATTGCCGCGCACGTCGCGGCGGTCGCCCAGATCGAGATCTGTAGAGCCGAGCCCATGCTCGGCTGACGCACGCAGCGCGCCTCGTCAATCCGCGAAAAGCAGCCGAGCATGGGCTCGGCTCTACAGACCGGTTCGCCGCAACGAAAAAGGCGGCCCTGCGGCCGCCTTCTCGTGAATCACTTGCCCTTGACGTGCTTCATCAAGCGCCGCTTGGCCTTGACCTGCCGCTCGGTGAGGACGTTCTTCTTGCCCTCGTACGGGTTGGTACCCTCGCGGAAGATGAAGCTCACCGGCGTGCCTATCAGTTTGAAGCGCTTGCGGAAGAAGTTCTCCAGGTAGCGCTTGTACGACTCCTGCAGCTCCTTCAGGCGGGTGCCGTGCACGATGAAGGTCGGCGGGTTGGAACCGGCCGGGTGCACGTAGCGCAGCTTGGAGACGTGGCCGCGGATGGTCGGCGGCGGGTTGGTCTCGTAGGCCACTTCCAGCGCCTTGTTCACTTCGCTGGTGGTGAAGGTCTTGTTCGCCGATTCGTGCGCGCGGTGCACCGCGCGGAACAGCTCACGCAGGCCCGAACCATGCTTGGCCGATATGCGCACGGACTCGGCCCACGGCACGAAGCCCAGCTTCAGCGACAGCATGGTTTCGGCCTGCTCGCGCTGGTACTCGGTCAGGCCATCCCACTTGTTGATGGCGATCACCAGCGCGCGGCCGGCATCGAGCACGGCACCGAGCACGGTGGCGTCCTGGTCGGTCACGCCTTCGGTGGCGTCGAGCATCAGCACGGCCACCTGGCACTGCTCGATCGACTGCATGGTCTTGACCACCGAGAACTTCTCGACGACCTCGTCCACGCGCGACCGACGGCGCAGGCCGGCGGTATCGATCAGGCGGTACTCGCGGCCATCACGCTCCAGGTCCACCGCGATCGAGTCGCGGGTGGTGCCCGGCACGTCGGAGGCGATCATGCGCTCCTCGCCGAGGATGCGGTTGACCAGGGTCGACTTGCCCACGTTCGGGCGGCCGACGAAGGCGATGCGGATGCGGTTCGGATCGTTGTCCAGCTCTTCGCCGCTGCCTTCTTCCGGCAGGCGCTGGATCACTTCGTCCAGCAGGTCGTCCAGGCCCTGGCGATGCGCGGCCGACACGGTCAGCATCTCGCCGAAGCCGTAACGGGCGAACTCCGAACGCACGGTGTCCTCGTCGGTGCCGTCGATCTTGTTGATCAACAGCAGCGTCGGGCGCGACAGCTTGCGCAGCCAGGCCAGGATCTCGTCGTCCATCGCCGAGGTACCCTCACGGGCGTCGACCACGAACAGGATCAGGTCGGCTTCCGCCGCAGCGGCGCGGGCCTGGCGGGTGGTAGCCCCTGCCAGACCCTCTTCCTCTTCCGCGATACCGCCGGTGTCGACGACGAGGAAATGATTGTCCTCGTCCAGCCGGCAGACACCGTAGTTGCGGTCGCGGGTGACGCCGGGCTGGTCATGGACCAGCGCGTCACGGGTGCGGGTAAGCGCATTGAAAATAGTCGACTTGCCGACATTCGGCCGTCCAACCAGGGCGACCAAAGGCAGCATCGCGATTACTCCAATTTTTAATTTGCCAACCGGAAGGCGGTCAGCTTGCCATCAACGTTCTGCACCAGCAGCACCCCGTCTGCGACGACCGGCTGGGCCAGCAGGGCGTCGCCGCCACTTTTTGCCCGTGCCGCCATCGCACCATCGGACGCCTGCAACCAGTGCACGTATCCCTTGTAGTCGCCGACCACCACGTAGTCGCCGTGCAGCGCCGGGCCGGTCAGCGAACGACGGGCCAGCGCGGTCTGCGACCACATGGCCGCGCCGCTAGCCTTGTCCAGGCCGAACACGCCGCCCTTGTTGTCGGTGACGAACACATTGCCCGACGACACCGCCACGCCACCGGCACCGCCATGGTCGCGCGCCCACAGCGGGCGACCGGTCGGGCCTTCGATGGCCATGGTCTGGTTCTTGAAGCTGCTCACGTAGAGGGTGTTGCCCTCCAGCACCGGAGCGCCGTCGACGTCGGCCATACGCTCCAGCTCGGTGCGGCCTTCGCCGTTGCCGAGGTTCTGTTCCCACAGCGTGCGGCCATCCTGCTGGGCCAGGGCCGCAACCGCGCCCTCGTCCTTGCCGATGAACAGCACGCCCGGGCCGGTCACCACCGGCGCGTTGCCACGCACGGTCAGCGCCGGCAGCTCGCTCGGGTTGAACCACTTCTGGGTGCCGTTGCCGGCATCGAAGCCGGTAACGCGGCCGTCGTTGCTGCGCACGTAGACCATGCCCTGGGCCACGGCCGGCGCGGCGATGACTTCACCCGGAACACGGGCGCGCCACTTCTCGCTGCCATCGTTGATATCCAGCGCGATGACCTGGCCATCCAGCGTGCCGATCACGACCAGGTTCTCACCGACACCCGGGCCGCCGGACAGGCGCAGCTTCGCCTTCTTCTTTTCCTTCTTCGGCTCCCAGGTCCAGACCTTCTTGCCGGTCTGCAGGTCGATGGCGTGCACGCCACCGGTGATCGCCGCAGCGAACACGTGGCCGTTGGCCACTGCCGGGCCCTGGCGCACGCCGATGCGGCGCTCGCCCTTGCCGAGGTTGACCGACCAGGCCTTGCTGACCTTCACGGTCGGCTCGAACTTGACCAGCTCAGCCGGTTCCTGTGCCTTCTTCGCGGCCGCGTCCTTGCCGGCGAACCAGCCCTTCATGGTGCTGCAGCCGGTCAGGGCCATGCCCATCAGGAGCACGGTGGCGACGCGGGTGATCATGACCTTCTGACTCATCAAACCGACTCCGCAGGGGCGGCGACGGTGCCGCCGGCGTCCATAACCTTGGTTTCCAGCAGGCGCCGCTGCGGCGCTGCCACGTCCAGCGTCTTCAGCGCCTTCTCGTACTGTGCACGGGCCTCATCACGCTTGCCCTGCGCCATCAGCGCATCGCCATGGATTTCCAGGCTGCTGCTGTCGGTCGCGCTGCCCAGCAGCTTGATGGCCTCGTCGCTCTTGCCGGTGGCCACCAGCAGGCGGGCCACACGCTGGTCGACCACGCGCTGCAGGTCACCTTCGACCTTCACATTGCGCAGGGTTGCCAGTGCCTCTTCATTCTTGCCGGCGTCGACCTGGGCCTTGGCCAGCTGCAGCGCCGCGAGGTCGCCGTAGATGCTGGACGGGCCGGCTTCGAGCGCCTTGACCGCCTTGGCGGCGTCGTCAAGCTTGTTCTGCTGCAGGCCCTGCAGGGCCTTCTGGTACTCGACATTGGCCGAGGCCAGCTTGCCGCCCTGATCCTTCTGGTACCACTGCCAGCCAGCAATGGCACCGATGGCGATGACTACGCCACCGAGGATGCTGGCGCCATTCTTCCGCAGCCAGCTGCGGACGCGTTCACTTTGTTCGTGCTCGTCGAGCAGATCGTCGATCGCCATGCGTACTCTCGCCCCACCCGTCGGGAGGGACCATTGGGATTATCGAAGGTGGTGAAACCGCGCCTCAGTGCGAAACCGGGACAACGGAGCCTTCAGAGGATACCTGAAAGCGTGCCACGTTGGCTCGCTGGTAGGGGGTCAGATCGAGGATAGCGCCGTTCTGCTGAACCTGGACCGCCGAGGCGTTGCCCAGGGTCACCCGGGTCACCTGGCCCGGCGTGAAGCTGCGGGTCTCGCCGGACCTGATCAGCGCCTTCTCGACGGTGCTGCCGTCCGGGCCGCCGATGTCGACCCAGCTGTCGCCGCTGAACTGCATTTCCAGCGCGTTGCCGGCAGCCGCCGGAGCCGGCGCCGGGCGCGGCACCGGGGCCAGCGAGGCCACGTACGGGGTGGCCGCGGGCTTGCTGGCCGGGGCAGTGGCCGCTTCGGCCGGCGCAACAGCCTCGGCACCGGCCGTGGACGGGGTGACCGGCACGGCGGCCGGGATCACATCCAGCGAGGCGGTGCTCGGCGACGGGGTCGCGCTGCCGTCGAAGTGGCCACGGGTGGCGAACCACACCGGCACCGCCAGCACGGCGGTGATGCCGACATACAGCACGCGCCGGCCGAGGTTCTCGGCGATGCGGCGCGCACGCGGGGTATGGGTATGGCTGACCAGGGTGGGCGGAACCACCGGGCCGACCTGGGCCTGTTCCAGCAGCTGGCCGACATCCACGTCGAGCAGGCGCGCATAGCTGCGCAGCTGGCCACGCACGAACACCGGCGCCCCCAGCTTCTGCCATTGTTCCTCTTCCAGCGACTTGACCACCTGGACCGGCATGCGCAGGCGCGAGCCGACATCTTCGAGGGTCAGTCCGGCCGCTTCGCGGGCCTGGCGCAGGCGGGTGCCGCAGCCGGCCGCAGTCTCGAGAGCGCTCACAGTCTGGTCATCAATCACAATGCATCAACCCTGGAGTTAGGAGCCCGCGTCCTGCGGAAATTCCTGTCGAATCCGCTGCAGATAACGATCAGATGCCGCCCGATCGCCCAGCTTCACTTCGATTTGAGACGCAAGTTGTAACACGGAACGCGTTGCGGGTGCAGCCGCAATCCTACGTTCGGCGAAGGCCCGGGCCTCCATGTAGCGGCCCTGGCGGTAGCTCAGCTGGGCCATCGACTCCAGCGCGACCGGGTTGGCCGGGGCCGCCACGAGCGCCGCACGCAGGTCGCGTTCGGCACGTTCAAGCTGGCCCGCATCCAGTGCGCAGCTGCCGGCATTGGCCTGGGCTTCGCCCGGGGTGGCATAGCCCGGCGCCTGCAACGCGCGGTCGAACCAGACCAGCGATTCGGCCGGCTGGCCCTGCTGGCACAGCCAGGCACCGTAGTTGTTGAGCACGTCGCCGCGCTGCGGCGCCAGTTCGGCGGCCTTGCGGAAGTTCTCACCGGCCTGGCGGGTGCGGCCACGACGGTCATCGATGCCGGCCTGGAGCACCAGCGCGTCGGGCGCCTCGGGCGCCTCGGGCGCCAGCTTCAGTGCTTCGCGCACCTTGCGCTCGGCGGCATCGAGATTGCCGACCTGCATGTCGCGGGTCGCCAGCGTCAACAGGTCGCGCCAGCGCACTTCGCGCCGCACGCTTTCCGGGTCACCCACCGAATAGACCGGCGCCTGGCTCGGACCGAGCTTGGCCTTGGGATGGGATTTGCAGCCGCCGACCGCAACGGCCAGCACGCCTGCGAGAAGCGCCAGCCAGAGGCGGTCAGGCCGCGGCATCGCTCCCCTTCCCCGCCTGCAGCGTCTTGTTGAACTCCGCCTGGCGGCGGGTGCGGTCCATCACCTGGCCCTTGAGCTGGCCACAAGCGGCGTCGATGTCGTCGCCACGGGTGCGGCGGACCATGGTCAGCACGTTGCTGTCGAGCAGGATCTTCTGGAAGGCGCGGATGTGCGCTTCTTCCGAACGCTCGTAGCGGGTGCCCGGGAACGGATTGAAGGGAATCAGGTTGACCTTGCCCGAATCCTTGGCCTGCACCGCGTTGTCGAACTGGCGCATCAGGCGGGCCAATTCGCGGGCATGCTCGGGCTTGTCGTTGATGCCCTTCATCAGGGTGTATTCGAAGGTGACCGATTCGCGGCGCTTGTTGGCGCGCAGGTAGCGTGCGCATGAGGCCATCAGCTCGGCGATCGGGTACTTCTTGTTGAGCGGCACCAGGGTCTCGCGCAGCGCATCGTTCGGCGCATGCAGCGACACTGCCAGCGACACGTCGCTCTCGGCGGACAAGCGGTCGATCTGCGGCACCAGGCCGGAGGTCGACAGGGTCACGCGTTTGTTGGCCAGGCCGTAGCCCAGATCGTCGCGCATCACGCTCATGGCGCGCACGACGTTGTCGAAATTCATCAGCGGCTCGCCCATGCCCATCATCACCACGTTGGTGAGGCGGCGCATCTGGTGCGGCACGTTGCCCAGGTGGCGCGCGGCAACCCACACCTGGCCGATGATCTCGGCGGTGGTCAGGTTGCGGTTGAAGCCCTGGGTGGCGGTGGAGCAGAACGTGCAGTTCAGGCCGCAACCGACCTGCGAGGACACGCACAGCGTGCCGCGGGTCTTGTCCGGGATGTACACGGTCTCGATGGCGTTCTTGCCATCCACGCCCATCGCCAGCAGCCACTTGTGGGTGCCGTCGGCGGAGGGCTTGTCGAACACGATGTTCGGAACCAGCACCTCGGCATGGGCCTGCAGCTTGGCGCGCAGGACCTTGCCGAGGTCGGTCATTTCATCGAAATCGGTGACGTAGCGATGGTGGATCCACTTCATCACCTGGTGGGCACGGAACTTCTTTTCGCCGAGAACCTCGACGAAGAACTTCTCCAGGCCCGCGCGATCGAGGTCGAGCAGGTTCTGCTTGCCAGCCGTGGGTGCCGACTTCGGCAGCGGCTGGATGGCGGGGGACTGTACGACCTCGTTCACGGCATTACTCTCAGCGCGAAACGACTTCGGTGGCGGCGAAGAAGTAGGCGATTTCAATCGCGGCATTCTCGACCGAGTCCGAGCCGTGGGCGGCGTTGGCATCGATGGATTCGGCGAAGTCGGCGCGGATGGTGCCCGGCGCGGCTTCCTTCGGGTTGGTGGCGCCCAGCAGGTCGCGGTGGGCCAGGACGGCGTTCTCGCCTTCCAGGGCCTGGATCATCACCGGGCCGGAGATCATGAATTCGACCAGCGCGTTGAAGAACGGACGCTCGCGGTGCACGGCGTAGAAGCCTTCGGCTTCACGGCGCGACAGCTGCTTGTACTTGGCGGCCACGACCTTCAGGCCGGCCTTCTCGAAGCGGGCGTAGATTTCGCCGATGACGTTCTTGGCAACGGCGTCCGGCTTGATGATCGAAAGGGTGCGCTCCAGCGCCATGGGATGTCTCCAATGGAATCGGGCCGCTGATGGCCCGAAGGGTAACATGAAAAAAACCCGCGTCGGGACGCGGGCTTAGCCTGATAAACGTGGGCGAATTGTAAAAGATAAAGCGGCGGCATGGTAGTGCCGGTCGCCGGCCGGCAAACCCTCACTGCAGGGGTCGGATCCCCGCAGGGGCACTGACCCCATTCCGGGCCCAGTGTCGGGGTCGGAGCCCCTGCGGGGATCCGACCCCTACCCCATTCACCCACCTGAGTGAAATCTGACCGGACCGGCCGATTTTGCTGCACTGCAAAATGCCATACGCTACCGTCTGGTCCTAGTATCAAACAATCGTTTGATTAAGGTCCGCCCGCCGATGGCCAAACCCGCCCACTTCTCGACCAAGGACCGCATTCTCGGCGCGGCCGAGGAGCTGTTCGCACAGCACGGCTTCGCCGGCACTTCGCTGCGCCAGGTGACCAGCCAGGCCGACGTCAACATCGCAGCGGTCAACTACCACTTCGGCTCCAAGGAGAACCTGGTCAACGAGGTGTTCCGCCGCCGCATGGACGAGATGACCGGCGCCCGCCTGTCGCAGCTCGAACGCGCCCGCAGCGAACACCCCGGGCAGCTGCGCCCGGTGCTGGCCGCCTTCGTCGAGCCGGCATTGGCGCTGGCCCAGGACCGCCAGAACGGCGGTGCCTTCGTGCGCGTGATCGCCCGCGCCTACGCCGAGAAGAACGACAACCTGCGCAAGTTCCTGTCCGACCATTACGGCCACGTGCTGCGTGCGTTCGGCAAGGCCATCGGCGAGTGCGTACCCGACCTGAGCAAGGAAGAGCTGTACTGGCGCCTGGATTTCCTGGCCGGCTCGCTCACCTATGCCATGGCCGACTTCGGGCTGATCAAGCGTCCCGCCGGTGTCACTGAAGCGGCGCATCGTGCCCATGCCGCCCACGAACTGATCCATTTCGCCGAAGCCGGGTTCCGCGCCGCCGCTCGCGCCAGCGCCCTGCCCGCTTCCCTTTGATTCCACCCAGTAACTGCTGACCAACAAAGGCCCTACACCATGTCCAATTCCCTGCTAGTCCGCCGCGCCGCCGTGCTGGGTGCCGGCGTCATGGGTGCCCAGATCGCTGCCCACCTCACCAACGCTGGCGTCGACACCGTGCTGTTCGACCTGCCCGCCAAGGAGGGTCCGGCCGACGGCATCGTGCTGAAGGCGATCGCCAACCTGGGCAAACTGAGCCCGGCACCGCTGGCCAGCAAGTCGCTGGCCGAAGCCATCACTCCGGCCAACTACGAGTCCGGCCTGGAGCAGCTGAAGGACTGCGACCTGATCATCGAGGCCATCGCCGAGCGCATGGACTGGAAGCAGGACCTGTACAAGAAGATCGCGCCGTTCGTGGCCGACCACGCGGTGCTGGCCTCCAACACCTCGGGCCTGGGCATCAACAAGCTGGCCGACGTGCTGCCCGAGCAGCTGCGCCACCGCTTCTGCGGCGTGCACTTCTTCAACCCGCCGCGCTACATGCACCTGGCCGAGCTGATCCCGGCCACCACCACCGACGCCGCCGTGCTGGAAGGCCTGGAAGAGTTCCTGGTCACCACCCTGGGCAAGGGCGTGGTGTACGCCAAGGACACCCCGAACTTCATCGGCAACCGCATCGGCGTGTTCTCGATCCTGTCCACCATCCACCACACCCAGCAGTTCGGCCTGGGCTTCGATGAAGTGGACGGCCTGACCGGTCCGCTGGTCGGTCGCCCGAAGTCGGCCACCTACCGCACCTCCGACGTGGTCGGCCTGGACACCATGGCCCACGTCATCAAGACCATGGGCGACACCCTGCCGAATGACCCGTGGCATGAATTCTTCAAGTCGCCGAAGTGGCTGGACGCGCTGATTTCCAAGGGCGCGCTGGGCCAGAAGACCGGTGCCGGCATCTTCCGCAAGGTCGGCAAGGACATTGTGGTGCTGGACCTGGAGAAGCAGGACTACCGTCCGGCCGATCGCGCTGCCGCGCCGGAAGTGGTCGAGATCCTGAAGATCAGGAACCCGGCCGAGAAGTTCGCCAAGCTGCGCGAGAGCCAGCACCCGCAGGCGCAGTTCCTGTGGGCGACCTTCCGCGACCTGTTCCACTACAGCGCCTACCACCTGGCCGACATTGCCGAGACCGCGCGCGACGTCGACCTGGCCATCCGCTGGGGCTACGGCTGGTCGCTGGGCCCGTTCGAAACCTGGCAGGCCGCCGGCTGGAAGCAGGTGGCGCAGTGGATCGCCGATGACATCGTCGCCGGCAAGAGCATGAGCAATGCCCCGTTGCCGGATTGGGTGTTCGATGGCCGCGATGGCGTGCATGCCGCCGAAGGCAGCTACAGCCCGTCGCGCAACGCCAAGCTGCCGCGCTCGTCGCTGCCGGTGTACCAGCGCCAGCGCTTCCCCGATCCGCTGCTGGGCGAGACGTTCGCGCCGGGCGAGACCGTGTTCGAGAACGATGGCCTGCGCATGTGGCACGACGGTGATGGCATCGCCGTGGTCAGCTTCAAGACCAAGATGAACACCGTGTCCGACCAGGTGCTGGACGGCCTGCAGGAATGCGTGAGCCGCGCCGAGAAGGACTTCCAGGGCCTGGTGATCTGGCAGCAGAAGGAACCCTTCTCCGCCGGTGCCGACCTGGCCGGTGCCCTCGGCCTGCTGCAGGCCGGCAAGGTCGACCAGTTCGAAGAAATGGTTGCCAACTTCCAGCGCACCAGCCAGCGCATCAAGTACTCGCTGGTGCCAGTGGTGGCTGCCGTGCGCGGCCTGGCCCTGGGTGGCGGCTGCGAGTTCCAGATGCACAGCGCCAAGACCGTGGCCTTCCTGGAAAGCTACATCGGCCTGGTCGAGGCCGGCGTCGGCCTGCTGCCGGCCGGTGGTGGCCTGAAGGAACTGGCCGTGCGCGCCTCGCAGGCTGCGGGCCCGGGCGGCGACGTGTTCGCCGAACTGAAGAAGACCTTCGAGACCGTGGCGATGGCCAAGGTGTCCAACTCGGCGGTCAACGCCAAGGAACTGGGCCTGCTGCGCAGCACCGACAAGGTGGTGTTCAACAGCTACGAGGCCCTGCACATCGCCAAGGCCGAAGCACGCGCCCTGGCCGAAGCGGGTTACCGCCCGCCGCTGCCGGCACGCCGCATCCAGGTGGCCGGTGACGTGGGTATCGCCACCTTCAAGATGATGCTGGTCAACATGCTGGAAGGCCGCTTCATCAGCCCGTACGACTACGAGATCGCCGAGCGCATCGCTACCGTGCTGTGCGGTGGCAAGGTCGACCGCGGCACCCTGGTCGACGAAGAGTGGCTGCTGACCCTGGAGCGCAAGCACTTCGTCGAACTGGCCCAGCAGGAAAAGACCCAGGCCCGCATCGCGCACATGCTGAAGACCGGCAAGCCGCTGCGTAACTGATCGCCCATCCCTGCTTCCGGTGGGTGCCGACCGTTGGTCGGCACTCCGGCTAAAAAATTCAAGAGATCACTGCAATGACCAAGCAAATCCAGGACGCCTACATCGTCGCCGCCACCCGTACCCCGGTTGGCAAGGCGCCCAAGGGCATGTTCCGCAACACCCGCCCCGACGACATGCTTGCGCACGTGCTGCGCAGCGTCGTCGCCCAAGCCCCGGGCGTGGACGTCAACCGCATCGATGACGCCATCATCGGTTGCGCCATGCCGGAAGCCGAGCAGGGCATGAACGTGGCCCGCATCGGCGTGCTGCTGGCCGGCCTGCCGAACACCATCGCCGCACAGACCGTGAACCGCTTCTGCTCCTCCGGCCTGCAGGCCGTGGCGCAGGCCGCCGACGCGATCCGCCTGGGCAACGCCGACCTGATGCTGGCCGGCGGCACCGAGTCGATGTCGATGGTGCCGATGATGGGCAACAAGATCGCCATGGCGCCGAGCGTGTTCGACAACGACCACGTTGCCATCGCCTACGGCATGGGCATCACCGCCGAGAAGGTCGCCGAAGAGTGGAAGGTCTCGCGCGAAGACCAGGACGCCTTTGCCCTGGCCTCGCACCAGAAGGCCATGGCCGCGATCCAGAACGGCGAGTTCAAGGACGAGATCAGCCCGTACGAGATCGTCTCGCACCTGCCGGACCTGGCCGACGGCCAGCGCATCATCACCCGCAACAAGATCGCCGACACCGACGAAGGCCCCCGCCCGGACTCCTCGGCCGAAGGCCTGGCCAAGCTGCGCCCGGTGTTCCGCAACGGCCAGTTCGGCGGCACCGTCACCGCCGGCAACTCGTCGCAGATGAGCGACGGCGCCGGCGCCGTGCTGCTGGCCTCGGAGCAGGCGATCAAGGATTACGGCCTGACCCCGCTGGCCCGTTTCGTCAGCTTCTCGGTGGCCGGCGTGCGCCCGGAAGTGATGGGCATCGGCCCGATCGCCGCGATCCCGAAGGCACTGAAGCAGGCCGGCCTGACCCAGGACCAGTTGGACTGGATCGAGCTCAACGAAGCCTTCGCCGCGCAGTCGCTGGCGGTGATCCGTGACTGCGGCCTGGACCCGGCCAAGGTCAACCCGCTGGGCGGCGCGATTGCCCTGGGCCACCCGCTGGGTGCGACCGGCGCGATCCGTACCGCAACCCTGCTGCACGGCCTGCGTCGTCGCCAGCAGAAGTACGGCATGGTGACGATGTGCATCGGCACCGGCATGGGTGCGGCGGGTATTTTCGAGGCGCTGTAAGGTTCAAGGCGTTGCCTCGTTGGGCTTCATGGCGTGGGTCGGGTTGGCAGGGCTGCCCGGGACACGCCGTGAACCCTTCCATGGGGGCTCGATGGCGCCATCCATGGCGCCAACGGTCCCGGGCAGCCCTGCCAACCCGGCCCTTCCAGCCTCCCCGCGGCGGAGGGATGAGCAAAGGCAGGGTCAAAGGTTGGGGTCAGATCCCTTTGCTGCGCAAAGGGATCTGACCCCAACCCACGAAAAAAGGCAGCCAGTGGCTGCCTTTTTGCTTTTGCTTCTGCCTTTGATTCCGCCCTTCCCGTCCGCGCCACACGGAAACTGTCGAGAGGGGGCGGATGGCCCTCTCCAAAACCGTTGGCGCCATGGATGGCGCCATCGAGCACCATGGAAGGGCTTTGGCGTGTTTTGGAGAGGGCCATCCGCCCCCTCCCCCACGTATCAATCAAGGCGCCGCACGGAGCGCTTGATAAAACCCTTATTCCGCCAGCATCGCCGCCAGCTTCTCCCGCGCCGGGCCAGCCAGCTTCGTGTTGTCCAGCGCGAAGCGGATCGTCGCCTCCACCAGACCCAGGTGCGTGCCGCAGTCGAAGCGGGTGCCCTCGAAACGATAGGCATCGACTTCTTCAGTCTTCAGCAGCTCGGCAATCGCATCGGTCAGCTGGATCTCGCCGCCGGCACCGGTCTGGGTCTGTTCCAGCAGCTCGAAGATCTTCGGGCTGAGCACGTAACGGCCCACCACCGCCAGATCGCTCGGCGCGTCCTCCGGCTTCGGCTTCTCGACGATCTGCGAAATACGGCCCTTGCGGCCATCGAACGCGTCGGTGGCGACGATGCCGTAACTGGCGGTCTTATCGTGCGGCACGTCTTCAACCGCGATCACGCTGGCGCCACTGGCTTCGTTGAGGTCGGCCATCTGCTTCAGCGCGCCCGCACCGCGGTTCCAGATCAGGTCGTCGGGCAGCAGTACGGCAAACGGCTCGTCACCGATCACCGACCTGGCACACAGCACCGCGTGCCCGAGGCCCAGCGCCTCGGCCTGGGTCACGAAGATCGCGCGCACACCATTGGGGAGCACGTGCCGGATCAGTTCCAGCTGCTCCTGCTTGCCAGCGCGCTCAAGCTTCTGCTCCAGCTCGTACGCCTTGTCGAAATAGTCGGCAACGGCGTGCTTGTAGCGGTTGGTGATGAACACCAGCGTGTCACAGCCGGCTTCGATCGCCTCATCCACCGCGTACTGGATCAGCGGCCGATCAATGATCGGCAGCATCTCCTTCGGCACAGTCTTGGTTGCTGGCAAAAAACGCGTCCCCAATCCTGCCACCGGGAAAACTGCTTTGCGAATTCGCTTGCTCATTGGTGCCTGTTGGCCTCACGTGCCGGAAAAGGCACGACTTTAGCGGATGAAATGTAAGCATCCTGTTCGATTGGCGAGAATTCCGGCATCGTCGCAAACAGGATTTCCTGGATGCGGGCGGTGTCGTAGCTGGCAATCGCCTCGCGCAGGCGCGGAACGTTGCCCAGCACCAGGTCGCGCGAGAACGTACGCACGCCGGCTTCAAGAATCTTCGGGTGCGCGGTGGAGCGGTAATCTTCGTCCGAATAGAACAGCGTCTCGTGCAGCTTCTCGCCCGGACGCAGGCCGGTATAGATGATCTGGATGTCCTTGTACGGCTGCTTGCCGGTCAGGCGGATCATCTGTTCGGCGAGCACGCGGATCGGCACCGGCTCGCCCATGTCGAGGGTATAGATCGCACCATGCGACGCCGATGCGGCCGCCTGCAGGATCAGCTGGCAGGCCTCGGGAATGGTCATGAAGTAGCGGCTGACTTCCGGGTCGGTGACCGTGACCGGGCCACCGCGCAGGATCTGCTCGCGGAACAGCGGCACCACGCTGCCGGCCGACGCCAGCACGTTGCCGAAGCGCACCGTGACAAAACGGGTATGCGTGGACTTCTGGTCCAGGCTCTGGCAGATCATCTCGGCGTAGCGCTTGCTCGCGCCCAGCGCATTGACCGGGTCGACCGCCTTGTCGGTGGAGATGAACACGAAATGCTCCACGCGGGCTTCCAGGCAGGCGCGCGCGACGTTCTCGGTCGCCAGGATGTTGTTGCGCACTGCTTCACGCAGCTGGCGTTCCAGCACCGGTACATGCTTGTAGGCGGCCGCATGGAAAGCGGTATCGACGGGGTGCAGCGACAGCGCGTGGCGGATCACCGCCGGGTCACCGCAGTCGCCCAGCACCGCCTCGATCTCGACATCGGGGAAGCTGCGACGCAGCTCGCCCTCGATGGTCAGCAGCAGCAGCTCGCTGATCTCCAGCAGGATGATGCGACCGGCACCATGCCGCGCGCACTGGCGGCACAGCTCCGAGCCGATCGAACCACCGGCGCCGGTAACCATCACGGTGCGCCCACCCAACCAGCCGCGGATCAGGTTCCAGTCCGGCATGATCGGCTTGCGCCCCAGCAGGTCCTCGATCGCCACTTCCTTCAGCTGGCCCGGCAGCGACTGGCCCTGCAGGATGTCACTGAGCTTGGGCACGGTACGGAACGGCACGCCGGTGCTTTCGCAGATCGCGACGACGCGCTGCATGCCTGCGGCGTCCAGCGACGGCATGGCAATGACCAGCAGCTTGGCAGCGGTCTCGCGGACCACCGTCGGCGCGTCATCCAGCGTGCCCAGGATCGGCAGGCCCTGCAGCTTGGCGCCCCGCAGGTGCGGTGCATCGTCGAGCAGGCCGACCGGCTCGAAGTTGCCGGAGCGGCGCAGGTCGCGCACCAGGGTCTCGGCCGCCTGGCCGGCGCCGAGGATCAGCACGCGGCGGGCGCTAGAATCGGACTGCAGTGCCTGGTAGTCCTTCCAGGCGCGGTACAGCAGGCGCGGCGCGCCGAGCAGTGCCGACAGCGCGAACGGGTAGATCACCAGCACCGACATGGGTACGCCGTCGAAGCGCTTCCACATCAGCACCAGGATGATGGCCACCATGCCGATGAAGCTGGCCTTGAAGATGTTCAGCAGGTCGCTGACGCTGGCAAACCGCCACAGGCCGCGGTACAGGCCCACGCGCCAGAACACCAGGCCCTGCAGCAGCAGGACCAGGGTGGTATCGACGTTCCACAGGGGCAGCGCCGGGGCGTTGGGCAGGATCGAGTAACGCCCTGCATGGAGCAGCTGCCAGCATGCCCAGACCATGAAGAGGTCGTGGCAGACGATGGCCGAACGCGGCATCAGGCCGAGGATTCTGTCCCGCCAGGGTGAAGCCATAATTCAGGTAATTCCTTGTCGGTGGCGCATTCCATTGCGCAGGAGGAGCCAGAGGACGCTCAGCGCGATGAACCACGCGATCGCCACGACAGCCTCCCACCTCGGCTGCAAATTGGAGCAGACATTGAACACTGTAATACTGAACAGACCCAAAGCAAAGTACATCCCTGTCACCTGCGGGTGACTGGCTCCTGCCTGCACCGCGCGCTGGTAGACATGCTGGGTATGGGGTTCCATCCAGCGTTGTCCGGAAATGATGCGCGCCAGCAGTGTGAAGCCCGCGTCCACGAGGAACGGCGAAACCGGTACCAGCAGCAGGATCCAGTTGATATCGGTACGCACGCTGGCGATCGCCAGCACCACTGCGACCGCATACCCCAGCGCGCCGCTTCCAACATCGCCCATGAAGATCCGGGCGCGAGGGAAGTTGAACGGCAGGAATCCAAGGCAGGCCAGGCCCAGCGCCACGGCGGCCAGTGAATAGGGCCACGGCAGTACCGGCGCCAGCCCCAGCATCGCCACAACGGCCTGGCTGGCGGCGATGCCATTGATGCCGTCCATGAAGTTCCAGATGTTGATCAGCGACGCGGTGAACAGCAGCACCAGCACCGCCAACAGCCAGCTGCCACCATTCACCTTGACCAGGCCGGCCAACAGCGCTGCGGCGATGAAATGCACCAGCAGGCGACGCATCGCCGGCAGGGGCTTGTGGTCGTCCCACCAGCCGATACCGGCCACCAGCACCAGCCCAAGGCTGGCCACCAGCACCGTCGGCGTGCTTTCGGGCCAGGCCCAGATGGCCACGCCGGCGGTCACCAGCAGGCTGATGACGATGGCGATGCCGCCACCGCGCGGGGTGGCAACGCTATGGCTGCGACGCTCGCCCGGCTGGTCCATCAACTGCTGGCGCAGTGCATAGCCCCGCGCAGCCCAGGTCAGCAACGCACTGAGCAGGGCGAGCCCCAGCAGCGCGCCCATCACAAGCCAGGGCATGGATCAGAGCACCGCGTAGTTCAGCAGCGGCTTGACCGTCCCCCACTCCTTGCAGCTCGGGCACTGCCAGTGGTGGGTACGCGCACCGAAGCCGCAGCGCGTGCAGCGATAGGCCGGGTTGCGCACCAGCAGCTGGTCGGTGATGTGCTTGAGGTCATGCAGGGTGGCGGTGGAATCGGCTCCCTCGGCGAGGGTCAGATCGATCAGCGCGGATTCGCCACGTACCGACGGGCGATCCTTGAGCTGGCGACCGAGGTAGGCACGGGCCGGCGCCACACCTTCCTGCTCTTCCATCAACCGGGTCAGCGCCAATACCGGGGCGATGCCGCGGTAGTGCTCGGTCATCTCCGACAGGAACGCGCGTGCACCTGCCAGATCGCCGACCCTGCGATAGTTCTGCATCAGTGCCGGCAGCAGTTCCGGCAGGTATTCGGGGTCGTTGCGCGCGGCGCGCTCGAAGGCGCGCACGGCGGCCTCTGGATTGCCCGCGTCGGTTTCCAGCCGGCCCTCGATGATGCCGGCGCGCACCGACATCGCGTCGGCCTGGTAGGCGCGGGCGATCGCTGCCCTCGCCTCTTCCAGCTTGCCGGCGCCACGGAAACGTTCGGCCAGTTCGCATTCGAACTGTCCGATCAGCTTGCCCATCGGCTCGCCGGTGACGTCCTCGAAACGGGTCGCGTTGTCGATCGCCTTTTCCCAGTCGCGCTCGGCCTGGTAGATGCCGATCAGGTGCTTGAGCGCCTGCGGTGCGCGCTGATCCAGCTGCGCCAGCTCGGTGAACACGGTCTCGGCACGGTCCAGCAGGCCGGACTTCATGTAGTCCTCGCCCAGCGCCAGCAGGGCCTGCACGCGCTGTGCATCACTGAGGTCGTGGCGGTTGACCAGGCCCTGGTGCAGGCGGATGGCGCGGTCGACTTCGCCGCGGCGGCGGAACAGGTGGCCCAGCGCGACCTGGGTCTCGAAGGTTTCCTTGTCCAGCTCGGCGATGTGCAGGAACAGCTCGATGGCCTTGTCCGGCTGCTCGTTGAGCAGGTAGTTCAGGCCACGGAAATAGGTGCTCGACAGGCGGCTGACCTGGCTGTCACCGTGGCGTTGACCACCGCGCCGCCCGATCACCCACCCAGCCAGGGCGGCCAGCGGAACGAACAGGAAGAACCAGAACCACTCGGTGACGAAATCCATCTTCGATCAGCGTCCATCAAAAGATTGAGGGGAAGCAACCGGTGCCGGCGTGGCGGCAGCGGACTTGTTGGCGCGGCGCAGCTGGCTGTAGAGCGGAATGACCACGCTCACCAGCACCAGGCCAGCGCCAACGATGACGCCGATCAGCAACGCGGCAATGATGGCCACGCCGACCGAGGTCTTAAGCTGGGTGAACAGCAGGTTGATGGTCATCTCGTCCATGTTCATGGCACCGATGATCAACCCAAGAATGAGTACCGCCAGCAGGACCAGCAGACGAAAAACCTTCATGCGACAGCTCCAGTGGCAGGAGTCCGTAGCTTATCCGACTCGCGGCTGGATTCGCACGCGGTGGCGCGACGGAAGGCTCAGGCCGGATCGGCGTCCAGCGGCAGCACACTGCTGACCCGCTCGCGCAGTTCCTTGCCCGGCTTGAAATGGGGGACATGCTTGCCCGGCAGGGCAACCGATTCGCCGGTCTTCGGGTTGCGACCCAGGCGCGGCGGACGATAGTGCAGCGAGAAGCTGCCAAATCCACGGATTTCGATGCGATCCCCGGCGGACAGCGATCCGCCCATCATTTCCAGCAACGACTTCACCGCCAGATCGACATCATCGGCCTTCAGGTGCGCCTGGCGGCGCGCAAGGATTTCGATCAGTTCGGATTTGGTCATTACCGGCTCACATCAGGGGCATCTCAGCCTGAAACGGCCCGGGCAATGCCCGGGCCGTCCAGGAAACAACGAACAGCGTAAGGCCGATTACTCGGACTTGTTGCCGTTCAGCTGTGCACGCAGCAGCGCGCCCAGCTGGGTGGTGCCGCTGGAAGCCGAAGAGGACTGGTATTCCTCCAGCACTTCGCGCATTTCCGCGTCGTCCTTGGCCTTGATCGACAGCTGCAGGGTACGGCCCTTGCGGTCCATGCCCACGAACTTGGCTTCGACCTTGTCGCCGACCTTCAGGTGCTGGGTGGCGTCGTCAACGCGCTCGTTGGCGATGTCGCGGGCCGAGACGTAACCTTCGATGCCGTCAGCCAGCTCGATGATCGCGCCCTTGGCGTCGACTTCCTTCACCACGCCTTCAACCTTGGAGCCCTTCGGATTGGCAGCCATGTACTGGCCGAACGGATCCTGCTCCAGCTGCTTCACGCCCAGGGAGATGCGCTCGCGCTCCGGATCGACAGCCAGGACGACGGCGTCCAGGGTATCGCCCTTCTTGAAGTTGCGAACGACGTCTTCGCCGGTGGTGTTCCAGCTGATGTCGGACAGGTGGACCAGGCCGTCGATGCCGCCGTCCAGGCCGATGAAGATGCCGAAGTCGGTGATCGACTTGATCTGGCCCGACACCTTGTCACCCTTCTTGTGGGTGGCAGCGAAGGTTTCCCACGGATTGGCGGCAACCTGCTTCATGCCCAGCGAGATACGGCGACGCTCTTCATCGACGTCCAGCACCATCACTTCGACTTCATCACCAACCTGGACAACCTTGGACGGGTTGACGTTCTTGTTGGTCCAATCCATCTCCGAGACGTGCACCAGGCCTTCGACGCCCGGCTCGATCTCAACGAACGCACCGTAATCGGTGACGTTGGAGACCTTGCCGAAGACGCGGCTGTTGGCCGGGTAACGACGGCCGATGTTGTCCCACGGATCCTCGCCCAGCTGCTTCAGGCCCAGCGAAACGCGGTTGCGCTCGCGGTCGAACTTCAGCACGCGGACGTCCAGCTCGTCGCCGACGTTCACGACTTCCGACGGGTGACGCACGCGCTTCCACGCCATGTCGGTGATGTGCAGCAGGCCGTCGATACCGCCCAGGTCCACGAACGCGCCGTAATCGGTCAGGTTCTTGACGACACCCTTCAGGATCGCGCCTTCCTGCAGCTTGTCCATCAGCTGCTCGCGCTCTTCCGAGTGCTCGCTTTCGACGACAGCGCGGCGCGAGACCACGACGTTGTTACGCTTGCGGTCCAGCTTGATGAGCTTGAACTCGAGTTCCTTGCCTTCCAGGTAGGCCGGATCGCGCACCGGGCGCACATCGACCAGGGAACCCGGCAGGAAGGCGCGGACATCCTTGATGTCCACGGTGAAACCACCCTTGACCTTGCCGCTGATGCGGCCGGTGATGGTTTCGTTCTTTTCCAACGCTTCTTCCAGCTCGTCCCACACCATCGCGCGCTTGGCCTTCTCGCGCGACAGGACGGTTTCGCCGAAGCCGTTCTCGATCGAGTCGAGGGCGACCTTGACGATGTCGCCTTCGGCGACGTCGATTTCGCCAGCGTCGTTACGGAACTGTTCGATCGGCACGATGCCTTCGGACTTCAGGCCAGCGTTGATCACCACGACGTCGCCGCGGACTTCAACAACGGTACCGCTGACGATGGCGCCCGGCTTCAGCTTGGCCAGATTGGCCTGGCTGGCTTCAAACAGTTCGGCAAATGATTCGGTCATTAGATTTACTCTGTTGGACACATGGGTCGGTGGCGTCCCCTTCAGGGGAATGGCGACCGCCCGCCTGTTGGTCGACCCCGGAAACGCAGGTCGTGTGTAGTAGGAAAACCGCCACGCATCATTGCGCGGCGGAGCTGGTACAGCACTGCTATGCGCGACCGCCGCCGATGCTGCTGGCAGCGCTCCCGCGCGAACGGATCAGGCAGCCGGAACCGGAAGCAGATCCATCACTCTGGCAACGACATCATCGATGCCGATGCCTGTGGTGTCGATGAGGACAGCATCGTCTGCCGGCTTCAGGGGCGCCACGGTACGCTGGGCATCACGGGCGTCGCGGGCCATGATCTCGCGCAGGAGGTCATCAAAGTTAACAGAAACCCCCTTGTCCTTCAACTGCTTATGCCGGCGCTCGGCGCGCTCCTCGGCACTGGCGGTCAGGAAGACCTTGTAGGAGGCGTCCGGGAAGATCACCGTGCCCATGTCGCGGCCGTCGGCGACCAGGCCCGGCAGCTCCCTGAATGCGCGCTGGCGCTCCTTCAGGGCAGCGCGGACCTCGGGAATGGCGGCAATGGCCGAGGCCAGCGCACCGGTGGTCTCCAGGCGCAGCTCGTCGGTGGCATCGGTGCCGTTGACCATGACCCGCATGGCATCGCCCTGCTCGACAAACTGAACGTGGGTGTCGAAGGTGCAACGCACCAGCGCCGAGGCGTCGGAGGTATCGATGTCGGCCCAGCTTGCGGCCACGCCCACCGCCCGGTACAGCGCGCCCGAATCCAGGTAATGCCAGCCCATCCGGCGCGCGATGATGCGGCTGATGGTACCCTTGCCGGCCCCGGATGGGCCGTCGATGGTCAGGACGGGAGCGAGTGGATTCATGGGGGTCCCAGAGCGTGTGAAGAGGCCATTCTAGCCCCTGCCAGACGCCCCCAGCGGGATCTTTTGTGCAACCACTTGAAACCACGAGGAAAAGCCCGGTAGAATGGCGGGCTTGAACGAGCGTCAACTGCCGATTGTCTTTCGCATATCGCGGCCACGCTCCACCCGAACAACTACTGTTTACGCCGAGGTATGCCATGAAAGTCCTGTCCTCCCTGAAGTCGGCGAAGGCCCGTCACCGTGACTGCAAGGTCGTGCGTCGTCGTGGCAAGATCTTCGTCATCTGCAAGTCGAACCCGCGTTTCAAGGCGCGTCAGCGCTAAGCCTCACAGCCTTACGGCTGCGGCTGGCCCTAAGCGGGGCCGACCCGATGCAAGAAACCGCCTTCGGGCGGTTTTTTGTTTATGCGGCTTTTTCCTGCCGTTTTTGCTGTAATCGCCTTTCTTGACCACTGGGGAGTAGATCGAGATGAAGCGTTACCTGTCCGCCCTGGCCGTGATGGCCACCCTGGCCGCCGCCACACCGGCACTGGCCGATACCCTGCTTGTCGACCGCGCCCGCGAGAAGCCGGCCGGTGCCCTGCCCGTGCGCGGCCAGAGCATGCAGCAGGTGCAGGCGCAGTTCGGCGCGCCCAGCGAGCAGCTGCAGCCGCGTGGCGGGCAGAAACGGCAATGGCCGACCATCAACCGCTGGGTGTACCCGCAGTTCACCGTCTACTTCGAGAAGCAGAAGGTGATCGACGTGGTGGCCAACCAGGCGGACCCGAACGAAATCGGCCCGAAACCGCCGATCCGTTGATCCCATTACCCGCCGTGGGCGGGCCTGTGTAGCGAGACCATGAACCAGACCCTTCGTTTTCCTGCCGAGTGGGAAGCCCAGAGCGGCGTCCTGATTGCCTGGCCCACCGCCGATACCGACTGGGCTGACCGCCTGGGCCAGGTGGAAGAGACCTACATCGCCCTGGTCGCGGCCATCACCCGCTTCCAGCCGGTGCTGATCTGCGTGGCCGACGACGATGTGGAGACCTACGCCGAGATGCGACTGCGCTCCAACCGCATCGACATGGACAAGGTCCACTTCACCACGGCGGCCTACGACGATACCTGGCTGCGCGACTCCGGCCCGATCACCCTGCGCCGTGCCGACGGCGGCTTCCAGCTGCTGGATTTCCGCTTCACCGGCTGGGGCGGCAAGTTCGACGCCACCCTGGATGACCAGCTGGTGGGCGTGCTCGACCAGGCCGGCGTATTCAACGATGCGCCGGTCCGCAGCATTCCGTTCGCGCTGGAAGGCGGCGGCATCGAGACCGACGGTGAAGGCACCCTGCTGACCACCTGGAAGTGCCTGCACGAGCGCCACCCGGACCGCGACCGCGCCAGCCTGAGCGCCGACCTGGCCGACTGGCTGCAGCAGGACCGCGTGCTGTGGCTGGACCACGGCTACCTGGAAGGCGACGACACCGACGCGCACATCGATACCCTCGCCCGCTTCGCCTCCGCTGACAGCATCGTCTACCAGGCCTGCGACGACGAGAGCGACTCGCATTACGCCGAACTGCAGGCGATGGGCAATGAGCTGGCCGCGCTACGCACCAGGGATGGCCAGCCGTACCGCCTGTTCCCGCTGCCGTGGGCCCGGCCGGTGATCGACGAAGGCCGTCGCCTGGCTGCCTCGTACGCCAACTACCTGATCGTCAATGGCGCGGTGCTGATGCCGGCCTATGGCGACCCGGCCGATGACCTGGCCCGCGACGTGCTGGCACAGGCGCACCCGGGCCGAGAGATCGTGCAGGTGCCCTGCCGCTCGCTGATCTGGCAGAACGGCAGCCTGCACTGCATCACCATGCAGCTGCCGGCTGGGCTGTTGAAGGCGTAACGGTCGTGCCGGCCGCTGGCCGGCAACCCTGCAATGCCTGATGGATCCACGGGATTGCCGGCCAGCGGCCGGCACTACCCGCTGCGCCATTCAGCGCGCGACACGCCGTCGCCGCCCATCCGCGCTAACATGCTGGTTTTCCCCCGCAGGAACGCCCCGCATGAACTCGCGCAGCCCCCTTACCGTCGCCCTGATCCAGGAGCGCAACCACGGTGATGCCGCCGCCAACCTGGCGGTGATCGAAGCACGCGTGGCCGAGGCGGCTGCGCAGGGTGCCAAGCTGGTGCTGCTGCAGGAACTGCATAACGGCCCGTACTTCTGCCAGCACGAATCGGTGGACGAGTTCGACCTGGCCGAGCCGATTCCGGGCCCGAGCACCGAGCGCCTTGGCGCGCTGGCGAAGAAGCATGGCGTGGTGCTGGTCGGCTCGCTGTTCGAGCGCCGCGCTGCCGGGCTGTACCACAACACCGCCGTGGTGTTCGAGAAGGACGGTACGCTGCTCGGCAAGTACCGCAAGATGCATATCCCGGACGACCCGGGCTTCTACGAGAAGTTCTACTTCACCCCGGGCGACATCGGCTTCACGCCGATCGATACCTCGGTGGGCCGCCTGGGCGTGCTGGTGTGCTGGGACCAGTGGTACCCGGAAGCGGCGCGCCTGATGGCGCTGGCCGGCGCCGAGCTGTTGCTGTATCCGACTGCGATCGGCTGGGATCCGGACGACGTGCAGGACGAGAAGACCCGCCAGCGCGACGCCTGGGTGCTGAGCCATCGCGGCCATGCCGTGGCCAACGGCCTGCCGGTGCTGAGCTGCAACCGCGTCGGCCACGAGGCTTCGCCGCTGGGCGCGTCGGGCATCCAGTTCTGGGGCAACAGCCACGTGCTCGGCCCGCAGGGCGAGTTCCTGGCCGAGGCCGGCACCGAGGCCACCGTGCTGCTGTGCGACGTCGACCTGCAGCGCAGCGAGCACGTGCGCCGCATCTGGCCGTTCCTGCGTGATCGCCGCATCGATGCCTACGGCGACCTGCTCAAGCGCTACATCGACTGAGCCGGAGCCCGCGCATGGCCGTCCTCATCCGTGATGCCGGCCCGGCCGACATCGACGCGATCACCGCGATCTACGCGGTGGAAGTGACCGACTTCGTCAACACTTACGAGTACGACATCCCGGACGCGTCCGAGATGCTGCGCCGCATGCGCGACATCATCGACCGCGGCTTCCCCTACCTGGTCGCCGAGATTGACGGCCAGGTGGCCGGCTATGCCTACGCCAACACCTACCGCACCCGCGTTGCCTACCAGTGGACCGTGGAAAACTCGGTCTACGTCGATGCCGCGTTTCAGGGCAAGGGCGTCGGCACCGGCCTGCTGCAGGCGTTGATCGACGCCTGCGTGGCGCGTGGCTACCGGCAGATGGTGGCGGTGATCGGCGAACCGACCAATACCGCTTCAATCAAGCTGCACGAACGCTTCGGCTTCGAGCTGGTCGGCGTGTTCCGTGGCCTCGGCCGCAAGCATGGCCGCTGGCTGGACACCGTGCAGATGCAGCGCGCGCTCGGCGATGGCGCCGACACCGCACCTTCCAATGAATGAACCCATGACCGAAACCCTTCCCGAGACCGGTGACGACCTGTTCGCCGGCCAGCCGGTGCGCGTCGTCGAACGCGACGGCGTCCGCTACACCCTGCTGGGCACCGCCCATGTCTCACGCGCCAGCGTCGAGGCCGTGGAAAAAGCCATCGACAGCGGTCGCTTCGACGCCGTGGCCGTTGAACTGGACCCGCAGCGCCTGCAGGCACTGAGCGACCCGGACACGCTGGCCAAGCTCGACCTGGTCGAGGTGATCCGCAAGGGCCGCGTCGCCCTGTTCGCCGCCAACCTGGCCCTGTCCGCCTACCAGCGCCGCCTGGCCGAACAGCTCGACATCGAGCCGGGCGCGGAACTGAAACGCGCGGTGGAACTGGCGCGCGAACGCGACCTGCCGGTGCGCCTGATCGACCGCGAGGTCGGCCTGACCTTCCGCCGGGCGTCGCAGCGGCTTGGGTTCTTCGGCAAGCTGAAGCTGGTTGCCGGGCTGGGCGCCGGCCTGTTCTCGTCCGAGGAAGTGGGCGAGAACGAGATCGAAAAGCTCAAGCAGGGCGACATGCTGGAATCGAGCTTCGGTGAGTTCGCCAGCGAGAGCCCGGCGCTGTACGAAACCATCATCGGCGAGCGCGACCGCTACATGGCCACGCGCCTGCGCGAGGAGCACACCCCGCAGCAGCGTGAAGTGCTGGCGGTGGTCGGTGCCGGTCACCTGGCCGGGCTGGCGCGCTACCTGGAAACCGATACCGAGGCACCGGCGCCGCTGCGCGCCGAGCTGGAGGCGGTGCCGAAGAAGCGCAACATCCCGTGGTTCACGCTCGGCATCCTGACGATCGTGGCGACCGGCATCGGTGTGGGCTTCTACCGCGGCGGCCTGGGCGTGGGCACCGAGCTGCTGGCGACCTGGGCAATGTATACCGGCGGCCTGGCGGGCCTGGGCTGCCTGCTGGCAGGCGGTCACCCGCTGAGCATTCTCACCGCGATCGCGGTGGCCCCGTTCAAGCCGTTCCGCCTGAGCATCCCGACCGGCGCATTCTCGGCGCTGGTGGAAGCACGCCTGCGCAAGCCGGCCTACGAGGACTTCCTGAAGCTGCGCGACGATGCGCAGAGCCTGAAGGGCTGGTACCGCAATCGCGTTACCCGCGTGGTGCTGACCTTCATGCTGACCAACATCGGCAGCATGCTCGGCCTGTGGCTGACCACCTTCAAGGTGTGGGGCAAGGTGGCGGGATAAGCCTCTCAACCGGCCACAGAATCTGTAGCGCCCGAGCCCATGCTCGGGCGACGCGGCGACGCGGCGACGCGGCGACGCGGCGAGCAGAAAAAAAGGGGGAGACCGCCCCACTACGACCGGCCTCCCCCACACCACAACACGTTGGCGCGCATTACAGCCGGGCAGCGCCCGGCTCCATCCTCTCCAGCCCGCGTGCACGGCGGATCAACCGCGTCACGGCATTGCGCAGGTCATCGAGCACCGCATAGATCGTCGGCAGGAACAGTAGGCTGACCACCGTCGAGAACGCCAGGCCGCCCGCAATCGCGCGCGCCATCGGCGAATACTCCGGGCCATTGCCGAACATCTGCGTATCGGTCAGCGAGATCGGGATCATCGCCAGGATCGCCGTGCCCATGGTCATCATGATCGGGCGCAGGCGTTCGCGTGAGCCTTCCACCAGCGCCTGGGTGCGGCCCATACCGCTGCGCCGCAGGTTGTTGATGTGCTCGATCATCACGATGCCGTTGTTCACCACCACGCCCATCAGCACCAGGATGCCGATGAAGGACATGATCCCGAACGAGGTGCCGGTGATCCAGAACAGCCAGAACACGCCGAAGATCGAGAACAGCACTCCGCTCATGATCGCCGCCGGGAACAGCAGCGACTCGAACACCGCCGCCATCACCACGTAGATCATCACCAGTGCGATCAGCAGGTTGAACACCATCTGCTGCATGGCCTCGTCGTCGTTGCCGTAGTCGCCGCCGTCGAAGGTGAAGCCATAGCCGGCCGGGAAGTTCATCGGCTTGAGCACGGCTTCGATCGCCTTGCGCCCGTCCGGCGCGGTGACCTTCTCGGCCAGGTTGGCCTTGATGGTCAACGTGGTCTGGCGGTTGGTGCGGCCGATCTGGGTGGCGGACGAACCAACGTCCACGGTGACCAGGCTCAGCAGCGGCACGCTGCGGCCATCGCCGGTGCGCACGCTGAAACCGGCCAGGTCTTCCGGGCTGCTCTGCTCGGCGCCGGCAAAGCGCACCCACACCGGCACTTCGTTGTCACCGCGGCGGAACTCGCGCATCGGCGCGCCGCGCAGCGCCAGGCCGACGAAGCTGGCCACCTGCTCGGCATTGAAGCCGAACGCTGCGGCACGCTCGCGGTCGACGCGCACCTTCAGCTCGCCGCCCTTCTCGCCGTTGTCGATGCGCACGTCACGCAGCTCGGCACGCTGCGCCAGCAACGGCACCACTTCCTGGCCGATCTCCTGCAGCATCGAGCTGGAATCACCCACCAGCTGCACCTGCACGCCCTGGTTGCTGCCGCCACCGCCATCGCCGCCCTGGTTGCCGACGAAGTAATCGGTGCGTGCCGACTTCGGCAGGCCCTTGCGCAGTTCCTCCTGCAGCGACTTGATGTCCTTGGCGTATTCTTCGTCCAGGGTGACCACCGTGGAGCTGCCTTCCTGCTCGCTGTACCAGGAATACACCTGCTTCACGTGCAGGCGTTCGCGGTTCTGGTCGATCCAGTTCTCCACCCGCGCCACTTCCTCGGACATCTGGCGGTAGGTGTAGGCGCCCTTCCACATGTAGCCGATGAAGATGTCCTTGCCCCCCTCACCACCGAACATGTCGACCTTGGTCAGCTTCATCGGCACCAGGCTGACCAGCACCACGAGCAGGATGCCGAGCAGGCTCCAACCGCGGTGATGCAGTGACCAGTCCAGCAGCTGCGCATAGCGTCGCTGCAGGCGCGCGATCAGGCCGGTCTGCGAGTGCACCAGCTTGGGCGTGGCCATGCGCGCGGACAGCATCGGGATCAGGCTGACCGCCACCAGCCACGAGGCCAGCAGCGAGACCGAGATGGTGATCGCGATCTGCGCCATGAAGATGCTGATGTTGTTGGTCTCGCCGAACAGGTTCGGCACGAAGACGATGCAGTGGCACAGCGTGCCGGCGCTGAGCGCGATGGCCACGTTGCGGGTGCCGATGATCGAGGCCAGCCGTGGCTGCCCCGGCATGCGCTCGCGCTCCTGGTAGATGCTCTCCACCACCACCACCGCGTTGTCGACCAGCATGCCGACGGCCAGCAGCAGGCCCATCATGGTCAGGATGTTGAGTGTCACCCCGACGAAGTACATGAAGCCGAGGGTGATGGTGAAGCAGATCGGAATGGCCAGGGTCACCATCAGCGTCGACGGCCAATGGCGCAGGAAGAAGAACAGCACGGTGACCGACAGGATCAGGCCGACCGCGCCGGCCTCGGCCAGCTCCAGCAGCGAGGACGTCACTGCCTTGCCCTGGTTGTCGATCACCTTGATCTGCACGTCGCGCATCGACGGCTGCGCGCGGATCGCCTCGACCTCGGCCAGTGCCGCACGCGAAACGTCCACCAGGTTGGCGCTGCGTTCCTTGAAGATGTCCAGGCCCACCGCCGGGTTGCCGTCCAGGCGGCGCCCGTAGTTCATCCGCGCCGGCTTCAGGCGCACGTCGGCGATGTCGCCCAGGCGCAGGCCCTTGGCGTTGATCACCAGGTCGCGCATCTCCTGAAGGTCGGTGATCTCGCCTACCGGCTGCACGCGCACGCGTTGGCCGTTGTCATCGATCTGCCCGGCCGAGATCGAGAAGTTCAGCGTGCGCAGGCGCTCGCTCAGCTCGTTGATGCTCAACCCATGCGCGTTGAGCCGGTTCGGATCGATGGCGATCTCCACCTCGTTCGGCGGCGCACCGGTGATATCGACGCGGGCCACACCGGGAATACGCTCGATGCGCCGCTTGAACTCACGATCGAGCATGTCATAGGCGGTGGTCAGGTCGGTGGTGCTGGCCAGCCGCACCTTCAGCACGGGCTGGTCGCTGCTGGACCACTTGAACACGTTGTAGCGCTGCAGGTCGTCGGGCAGGTCGCTGCGGATCGCGTCGATACGCTCGCGCGCGTCCGACGCGGCAATGGCGATGTCGCGGTCCCAGTCGCTGAACTCGATGTAGATCAGCGCCGCCTCGGAGGTGGCCGACGAGCGCATGCGCTTGATGCCGGTCATCGTCGCCAGCGATTCCTCGACTGGACGGATGATGGTCCGTTCCACTTCTTCCGGGGTCGAGCCGGTGTAGGGAATCTGCACGAACAGGAACGGCGCGGAGATGTCCGGCAGCGCCTCCAACGGCAGCCGGAACGAAGCGATCAGGCCGATCACCACCAGCGACACGAAACACATGATGGTGGTGACCGGACGGCGGATGGAGAACTCGGCAACACTCATGCCGGTTCCTCCACACCCGCTGTGCCGCCCTCGTCGCCATGCAGGCCCTCACCGGCGTGCTTGCGGCCGCGCTCACGGTAGTAGGCGTCGCCGCGACGATCCATCAGGTCGTACACCACCGGGATCACCAGCAGCGTCAGCAGCGTCGACACCAGCAGGCCACCGATCACGGTGATCGCCATCGGTGCACGCACTTCGGCGCCCTCGCCCATCGCCACCGCCAGCGGCAGGAAGCCGAACAGCGTGCACAGCGTGGTCATGATGATCGGGCGCAGGCGGGAACGCGCACCCTCCACCAGCGCCTCATGCTTGGCCACGCCGGCCTCGCGCAGCTGGTTGACCTTGTCGATCAGGATGATCGCGTTCTTGGTGACCAGGCCGACCAGCAGGATCAGGCCGATGAACACCACCACCGAGATGGGCTTTCCGGTCAGCATCAGCGCCAGGATCGCGCCGACCAGCGCCAGCGGGATGGTGAACAGGATCACGAACGGGTGCAGCAGGGATTCGAACTGCGAGGCCATCACCAGGTAGACCAGGAAGATCGCCAGGCCGAAGGCGAAGATCAGCGACTTCGCCGCCTGCGCCAGTTCCTCGCCCTGGCCACCGATGTGCAGGCCGACACCCGCGCCCAGCGGCTGCTCGGCCACCATCTGCTGCACTTCGCGCATGGCGGCGCCGAGGTCGATGTCGCGCAGGTTGGCCGACACCACCGCCACCCGGGTCTGGTCGGCACGATGGATCTCGCTGGGGCCGGTGGTGGCGACCACGTCGGCCACCGCGTCCAGGGTCACCGGACGGGTGCTGCCCGGATTGACGATCAGCCGGCGGATGCTCTCCACGCTGGCGCGGTCACCTTCCTGGGCGCGCACCAGCACGTCGATCTTGCGGTCACGGAAGCTGTAGCGGGTGGCGACGTCGCCACGCACCTTCTTCACCACCACGTCGGCGATCTGGCGGGTGGTCAGGCCCAGTGCACCGGCGCGCTCCTGGTCGAAGCGGATCTGGATTTCCGGGAAGCCCTCTTCCACCGTCGACTTCACGTCGGCGTAGTGGGCGTTGCCGCGCAGCATCGCCGCCAGGCGCTGGCCGGCCACTTCCAGGGTCGCCATGTCCTGCCCGCGCAGTTCGATTTCCAGCGGCGTGGAAAAGCTGAACAACGCCGGCCGCGCGAAGTCGACCTGGGCACCCGGGTGCTGGCTCATGGTGCCGCGCAGGCGCTCGGTGATCGCCGCTTCAGTGTGCGCATTGCCGCCACCTTCCATCACCACAGTCAGCTTGCCGATGTTCTCGCCACTTTCGGTCGGGCTGGCATCCAGCCGGGTGCCGCTGCCACTGACGCCATACAGCGAGGCCACGCCTTCGCCCTTGCCATGCGCCAGCTGCAGCTCGCGCACCAGCGCATCGGTCTGCTTGAGCGGCGTGCCGGCCGGCAGCTTCACCGTCATTTCGAAACGGTCCTGCGCCAGCTGCGGGATCAGGTCGGCGCCAAGCATCGGCACCAGCGCCATGGTCGCCACGAAAATGATGGCTGCCACGCCCAGCACCTTGCCGGGATGCGCCAGCGCACTCGGCAGCAGGCGCAGGTAGCCTCGCTCGGCGCCTGCATAGGGCTTCATCGCCAGGTCGCTGGCCTTGCGCATCACCGGGCCGACCACCGCCACCACGCCGCGCCACAGGCGCACCACGAGCCAGGCCAGCGCATAGAAGCTCCAGCGCACGCTGGCGAGCACGCCACGGCGGCCCAGTGCAACCGGCTTCTGCCAACGCTTCTGCGGCTGCCATGCTGCGTTCGGCGCCTCTTCCGGGAACGCCAGCGGCGGCCGCCCCTTCAGCGAGCTCAGCATCGGGATCAGGGTCATCGACACCAGCAGCGAGATCGCGATGGCGATCGCCACGGTCAGCGCCTGGTCGCGGAACAGCTGCCCGGCGATGCCATCGACGAACACCAGCGGCAGGAACACCGCGATGGTGGTCAGGGTCGAGGCGACCACGGCCATGCTCACTTCACGGGTGCCGGCGATCGCCGCCTGCAGGATGCCCAGGCCACGCTCACGGGCCTTGGCGATGCTCTCCAGCACCACGATCGAGTCATCCACCACCAGGCCGGTGGCCAATGCCAGGCCACCCAGCGACATCACGTTCAAGCTCAGGCCGAGCTGGCCCATGAAGAAGAACGTGGCGATGATCGAGACCGGCAACGACAGGCTGATCACGAACGTACTCCAGCCATCGCGCAGGAACAGGAAGATGATCAGGATCGCCAGCAGGCCGCCGATCACGGCATCCTTCTTGACGTCGGCGATGGCGTGCTCGATGAAGCGCGACTGGTCCTCGATGGTGGTCAGCTGGACATCGGACGGGAACGTGCCCTTGATCTGCTCCAGGCGCTTTCGCAGCGCTTCAGCGGTGGACACGGTGTTGGCGTCGCCTTCCTTGTAGATGGCCAGCTCGACCGACTCCTTGCCGCCCAGGCGGATGATCGCTTCGCGCTCCTTGTAGCCCTGGCGCACGGTGGCCACGTCCTTCAGGCGCACCGGCACGCCGTTGGCAACCACGCTGGAGCCACCGCCGGACGATGCGCTCTGTGCCGCCGACGCCGCCGCGATGGCGGCCGCCGAACCGGTCGACGCGGCGATGTTGAACATCTGCTGCAGCGCCGAGTCCGCCGCGCTGCCATTGGCGGCCTGGGTGGTCACCAGCAGGTTGCGGATCTCCTCCAGGTCGGCGAACTGGTTGACGGTACGCACCAGGAAGCGCTGCGAGCCCTCCTCCAGGCGGCCGCCGGAAATGTTGATGTTCTCGTCCTTCAGGCGCTTGATGACGGTGTCGATCGGCAGGTTCAGCTGGGCAAGCTTCTGCTGGTCGATGTCGACCTGGATCTCGTCCTCCAGGCCGCCGCCCACCTTCACTGCCGCCACACCGGTGACCGGCTCCAGCTTCTTCTTGAGGTCTTCATCGGCATAGCGGCGCAGGCCGGTCAGCTCGCGCACCGCATAGGCATCGCTGGTCGGCGCCGTCTTGTTCGACAGCACCAGGCGCATGATCGGCTCGGTTGACGGATTGAAGCGCAGCAGCACCGGGGCCTTGGCCTCCAGCGGCAGGTTCAGCGCTTCCATCTTGTCGCGCACCTCCAGGCTGGCCTGGTCCATGTTGGTGCCCCAGGCGAATTCCAGCACCACGTCGCTCTGGCCGGTGCGCGAGACCGACTTCAGCTTGCGCAGGTTCTTGACCACGCCGACCGCTTCTTCAACCGGCTGGGTGATCAGGGTTTCGATTTCAGTCGGCGCTGCACCGGTGTATTCGGTGCGCACGGTCAGCGTCGGGTAGCTCAGGTCGGGCAGCAGGTTGACCTTGAGATTGCCCAGCGCGATCAGGCCGAACAGCAGCAGCGTGACCGTGCACATGGCGATGGTCACGCGGCGGCGGGTGGCAAACTCCACCAGGCCGCCGCGCATGCCGGCGGCGGCGCCGTCGCTCGCCGGCGAGGCACCGTGGTCGTGGCCCGGGGCGGTCATTGCTTGCTCCCGGCCTTGTCTGCGGGCTTGGCGGCCGCAGCGACCGTCTTCGCCTTCGGATCGGCAATCACCTGCACCGTGGTGCCGTCGCGCAGGGCGACCTTGCCGGCGGTGACCACCTGATCACCGGCCGCCAGGCCATCACGGATCTCCACCCACGGGCCCTCGGCGTAACCCAGCTTGACCGGAACGCGTGCGACCTTGCCTTCGCGCACGCGGAACACCGCCGGCTCACCGTCGTCGAGCAACGCCAGGCGCGGTACGACCAGCGCATCGGCACGCTGGTCGTAGTCGATGCGGATGCGACCGAACATGCCGGGCTGCAGCGCGTGTGCGGCGCCGTCGAAGGCGCTGACCACGCGAAACGTGCCGCTGCCCGAATCCACCACCGGCGCGATGCGATCAACGGTGCCGGTGAAGCTCTGCCCCGGCAGCGCGTCGGCCGCCAGCGTCACCGGCTGGCCGGCGCGCAGGGTGGCCAGTTCACGCTCGGGCACGTTGAGGGTGGCTTCCAGCCGCGAGTTGTCGACGATGCGGAAGATCGGCGTGTTGATCTGCACGAAGTTGCCGGTCTTGATCGAGCGCGATGCGATCACGCCGGAGATCGGCGCCACCACCGTGGTGTAGGACAGCTCCAGCGTGGCCAGCCGGTACTGCGCGCGGACGTTTTCCAGGTCGTAGCGCAGCTGGTCGACATCGGCGGCGCTGACCATCTGCTGGCCGACCAGCTTCTGTGCGCGCTGGTAATTGTTTTCCAGCTTGCGCATCTGCGCTTCGCTCTGTGCAACGGCCAGCCGTGCACGATCCGGGTCCAGCCGCACCAGCGGTTGGCCGGCGGTGACCCGCTGCCCTTCCTCGACCAGCACCGCCAGCGCCACGCCGGAGGTCTTGGCGACCACCTGCGACTCGGCGCGTGGTTCCAGCGCGGCAGTGCCCGTGTAGCTGGCCGCTACGGCACGATGGCTGGCCACCGCCACTTCGACCGGGACTGCGTCGACCTTCTTCTCCTCCTTGGTCTCGGCAGCCTTGGCTTCGGAATTGGGCCCTGCGGCGCAACCGCCCAGCAGCAGGGAGGTGGAGATCAGCAGTGCGGCAGCGCAGATTCCGCTGCGACGGCCGGACAGGAAGGTTGGGTGCGACATCGTCGGGTCCCTGAAGGATGCGTGGACAGGTGTGGTAGCAAAGTAATTCACCACTTCACGGAAACACCATATCCCAAAGGTCATGGTGCCTTCACGCCACCGGTCGGCCCGACCCCATTTCAGCTAGATGAAACCTGAGGCTATACTCGGGTCGTTCCGTACCCCACGCCGGAACGACCAGACCCGAATCCCCGGAAACGACACCATGCGCCCGCAGCCGCTCGCCGCTTGTCTCGCTCTGGCCGTCCTCCTGCCCCTTGGGGCCGCCGCACAGCCCGCTCCTGCTCCTGCCGCACCCGCCCCGGCCCCGGCTCCCGCCGTTGCGCCAGCGCCCGCCGCACCCACCGGCAACTTCGACAATGGCCGCGTCCTGGCCTACACCTGCCAGGGCTGCCACGGGATCACCGGCTACAAGAACGCCTACCCCAGTTATCGGGTGCCGAAGATCGGCGGCCAGACCCAGCAGTATCTGGCCCAGGCCCTGACCGAGTACCGCCAGGGCAAGCGCCGGCATCCGACGATGCAGGCGCAGTCGATGAGTTTCAGCGAACAGGAGATCGCCGATCTCTCTGTTTACCTGTCCACCGTCAAGTAAGGCCCGCCCATGTCGAAAGCCGCGCATCCGATGCGTCACGCCATCGCCCTGTCCGTTGCCCTGCTGCTGGCCGCCTGCTCACAGTCGCAGGTGGAAAACAGCGAAAAATCGGCCGCCGACCCGGGCCATGCCAGCGGCGAGCACGGTTCATCGTCCTCCGCCGGCCTGCCCGCTGGCCGCGAGGCCGCCGGTGAAGCCCGCGCCAAGGTGAAGGGCAAGGCCACCAACCAGAGCTGCATCGACTGCCATGGGGCCGACGGCAACGCGCCGATCGATCCGACCTATCCGAAGCTGGGTGGGCAGTACGGTGACTACCTGGCGCACGCGCTGCAGGCCTACCGCGCCGGTGACCGCCAGCATGCGCTGATGACGCCGCAGGCGAAGGACCTGAGTGATCAGGACATCGCCGATCTGGCGGCGTACTTCGGCAGCCGGCCGAGCCAGCTGCGGGATCTGCACGGGGTCAAATGACGGCCGGCCCCCCGGTCGGTGCGGACCGTCGGTTGGTGGGTGCGGACCGTTGGTTGGTAGGTGCGGACCGTTGGTCCGCACAGATTCCGGATATCCACGCATGGCGTGGATCTGCTGAGCCGGGCGTGGGCTCGGCTCTACATCAATCGGCGCGATCGCTGGCGCCGGTCAACGCTCAGCCTTCCAGCTCTTCCCAGCGCGCGTAAGCGGCATCCAGTTCGGCCTGCACCTTGGCCAGCTGCTGGGTGTGCGCCGTCACTTCAGCACTGCTGCGGGTGTAGAACGATGGGTCGTTCATCGCCGAGGTCAGCCCTTCGACATCGCCTTCCAGCTTCTCGATGGTCTTTGGCAGCTGCTCCAGCTCGCGCGCTTCCTTGTACGCCAGCTTGCGCTTGGGGGCTGCGGGAGTCGCGGCCGCAGCAGCGGCCGGTGCAGCAGTCGCCGGCTTGGCAGCCGGGGCCGCGGCAGGCGCAGCCACGCTGGCCGCATAGCGCTGCCAGTCGCTGTAGCCACCGACGTACTCGCCGATCACGCCGTCGCCTTCCATCACCAGCGTGGAGGTCACCACGTTGTCGATGAAGTCACGGTCGTGGCTGACCAGCAGCAGTGTACCGGTGTACTCGCCCAGCAGCTCTTCCAGCAGCTCCAGGGTTTCCACGTCGAGGTCGTTGGTCGGTTCGTCCATCACCAGCAGGTTGGACGGCTGCGCGAACAGCTTGGCCAGCAGCAGGCGGTTGCGCTCGCCACCGGACAGGCGGGTGATCGGCGCACGCGCGCGCTCGGGGGTGAACATGAAGTCCTGCAGGTAGGCATGCACGTGCTTGCGCTTTCCGTTGAACTCGAGGAAATCGCGGCCTTCGGCCACGTTCTCGATCGCGCTCCAGTCTTCGCGCAGCACCGCGCGGTACTGGTCGAAATAGGCGATCTGCAGGTTGGTGCCCGCATTGACCTCTCCCTTGGCCGGCTGCAGTTCACCCAGCAGCAGCTTCAGCAGCGTGGTCTTGCCGCTGCCGTTGGGGCCGATCAGGCCGATGCGGTCGCCACGCAGGATGGTGGTGGTGAAATCGCGGACCATGGTGCGCTCGCCGAAGGCGAACGAAATGTCCTTGACGTCGATGACCTTCTTGCCGGAGCTGACGCCCTGCGCGGCTTCCATCTTGACGTTACCGCTGAGGTCGCGGCGCTGCGAGCGTTCGGTGCGCATCGCCTTGAGGCGGCGCACGCGGCCTTCGTCGCGGGTACGGCGCGCCTTGATGCCTTGGCGGATCCAGACTTCTTCCTGCGCCAGCAGCTTGTCGAAGCGGGCATTTTCCTGCGCCTGCGCGTTGAGGCGTTCCTCGCGGCGGCGCTCGTAGTTGGCCCAGTCGCCCGGCCAGCTGGTCACCTGGCCGCGGTCGATCTCGACGATGCGGGTGGCCAGCGCACGCAGGAAGCGGCGGTCATGGGTGACGAACACCACGCTGCCGCTCCAGCCCTTCAGGAACGCTTCGAGCCAGTCGATGGCTTCGATGTCCAGGTGGTTGGTCGGTTCGTCCAGCAGCAGCACGTCCGGGCTGGAGACCAGTGCACGGGCCAGCAGCACGCGGCGCTTCATGCCGCCGGACAGGCGGCCGAATTCGGCATCGCCGTCCAGGTCGAGCTTGGTCAGCGTTTCGCTGACACGCTGGTCCAGGCCCCAGCCGTTGGCGGCATCGATCTTGGCCTGCACATTGCCGAGGGCTTCACCATCGAAGACCTCGGCATGGCTGAGATGGTGGAACTCGGCCAGCCACTGGCCCAGTTCACCGAGGCCATCGGCAACGACGTCGAACACCGAGCCGGCTGCGCCGTGTGGCACTTCCTGCTCCAGGCGGGTGACGCGCACGCCCTGCTGCACGCGGACTTCGCCGTCATCGGGCTTGTGGTCGCCCGACAGCAGCTTGAGCAGGGTGGATTTGCCGGCGCCGTTGCGGCCGATCAGGGCGATGCGTTCGCCCGGCTCGATCGACAGTTCGGCCTTTTCCAGCAACAACGGGCCGCCGACGCTGAAGTCGACGTTCTGCAGAGTAATCAGAGGCATCCGGATATTGTACGGGTTGGGGGCGTCGGCCGGGTTGCACCCGGCACCCGCGGTAGTGCCGGCCGCTGGCCGGCAACCTCAACGGCAACGTCAAAAGCTGGTTTCCTGTGGGATGGCGGGATGGGTCCGGTCGCGGGGGACGCCGTAAACCCGTCCCTGGGGGCTTGGCCGCGGCATCCATGCCGCGGACACCCCCGCCACCGGACCCATCCCGCCTTCGACAGATTCCTGCAATCTGTCGGAACTACATTCTGCTCTGGTGGGTGTCGACCTTGGTCGACACGGTAGATCCACGCCATGCGTGGATGAGCGCTACAAGAAGGGTCGATGGATGGAATCGACTGGAAATCTGATGTCTACCCCACCTCCCCCAGCAACGCCTGCAACCCCGGCAGCCATTGCTTGCCGGGGTGGCGCACCAGCCACAGGGTGCGCTGCAGGGCCGGCAGCGGAGTCTCGAGCACGCGCAGGCGGCCCAGGGCCAGCGGCTCTTCCAGCGCGTGGCGCGACAGGCAGGCCAGGCCGAGGCCGGCGATGGCGGCCTGCTTGATCGCTTCGGTATTGCCCAGCTGCAGGGTCTGCGCGAAGCCACGCAGGTGCGGCAGCAGGGCCTGTTCCACGGCTTCGCGGGTGCCGGAGCCAGGCTCACGCAGCAGCCAGCGTGCTCGGCGCAGTTCATCCAGCGACCAGCGTGCGCGGGCATCGGCGGCAGCCACGATCACCAGTGGGTCCTGCTGCCAGGCGGTCACCTGCAGGCCACGCTCATGGCACGGGCCTTCGATCAGGCCGGCGTCGACGTCCAGGCGCTGTACCGCGGCGACCACGCCGGCACTGTTGTCGATGCGCAGATCGACCTCGGCCTGCGGCGCCTGCCGCAGCAGTTCGGCGATGCGTGGCGGCAGCAGGTAGTTGCCGATGGTGGTACTGGCGGCCAGCACCAGCCGTAGCGGTGCGCCCTGCGACGGGTCGCCGCCGGCGGCCAGCTGCCGCTCCAGATCGGCGGCGTTGACCAGCAAGGTGCGCGCCGGCTCCAGCAGCGCGCGGCCGTGCCCGTTCAGCGCCAGGCGGCGGCCGATGCGGTCGAACAGCGGGGTGCCGAAGTGCGCCTCCAGCTCCTGCAGGGCGGCGCTGCTGGCCGACTGCGAGAGCGCGACGGCCTGGCCGGCGGCAGTGGTGGTGCCATGGTCGGCGATGGCGACGAAGACCTGCAGCTGGCGCAAGGTCAGGCGCATGGAATGTACCCGCTTTATAGGTAGGTTTCACCCATATTATTCGTTTTACAGGTCAGTGACACAGGCGCACGCTTGGCCCATCACTCCAGTCCTGTCGCGCCATGAACGCCACCGCTCTCTCCTCCTGGTCCCTGCCCGCCCTGCGCCAACGCTGGCAGCCTCGCCTGCCCGGCCTGCTGCTGGTGGGCCTGATCGCGGCGGCGTCGCTGTACCTGGCCCAGCTTCCCTGGCTCCAGGCGCATGGCCTGAGCGCGCTGACCGTGGCCATCGTCGCCGGCATCGTGGTCGGCAACACCCTTTACCCGCGGCTGGCGCCGAGCAGCGCGGCCGGTGTCGGCTTCTCCAAGCACTGGCTGTTGCGCGCCGGCATCGTGCTGTACGGCCTGCGCCTGACCTTCCAGGACATCGGCCACGTCGGCGTGGCCGGCGTGCTGATGGACGTGCTGGTGGTCGCCAGCACCTTCGGGCTGGCCTGCTGGCTGGGCATGCGCGTGTTCAAGATGGAGCGCGAAGCGGCGATGCTGATCGGCGCCGGCAGCGCGATCTGCGGCGCGGCGGCGGTGATGGCCGCCGAGCCGGTGGTGCGCGGCCGCGCTGCGCAGGTCACCGTCGCGGTCTCTACGGTGGTGGTGTTCGGCACGCTGGCGATGTTCCTTTACCCGGCGTTGTATGCACTGGTGCAGTCGCACGGCTGGCTGGCAATGGACGCGCGGCAGTACGGCCTGTTCACCGGTGCGACGGTGCATGAAGTGGCACAGGTGGTGGCGGCAGGCCGCGCGGTCAACGAAGCAGCGGCCGACACGGCGGTGATCACCAAGATGGTGCGGGTGATGCTGCTGGCGCCGTTCCTGGTCGCGCTGTCGCTGTGGCTGGCGCGTGGCGGCAAGGCCAGCGCCGACGGCAGCAAGGCGCGCATCGTGGTGCCGTGGTTCGCTTTTGGTTTCGTGGCGGTGGCCGGGTTCAACTCGCTGCATCTGCTGCCGGCGGGCCTGCAGGCGGGGCTGGTGCAGCTGGATACCGTGCTGCTGGCGATGGCGATGGCCGCGCTGGGCCTGACCACCCACGTCTCGGCGCTGCGCCAGGCCGGGCTGAAGCCGCTGCTGCTGGCGCTGATCCTGTTCGCCTGGCTGCTGTTCGGTGGCCTGGCGATCCATCAGGGTGTACTGGCGGTGCTTGGCTGAGCAGGAGCGTGCCGACCCAGGTCGGCATCCATCCGTAGATCCACGCCATGCGTGGACGCCCCCCGGGTATATTCACGCCCTGCGTGGATGACGACTCCGATGGGGTCGGAGCCCTTTCCTGCGGAAAGGGATTCGACCCCATCCGATCAGGCGGGACCGGCCGCGCAGGCAGGTACAATGCGCCATGACTGACTTCTCGACCCTGCCGCTGAGCCCGGCCCTGCAGCCCGGCCTGGATGCCCTCGGCTATACCACCCTCACCCCCGTGCAGGCGCAGAGCCTGCCGGCCATCCTCGATGGCCGTGATGTGATCGCACAGGCACCCACCGGCAGCGGCAAGACCGCCGCCTTCGGCCTGGGCCTGCTGCAGGCCATCGACCCCAGCCTGATCCGCGTGCAGGCGCTGGTGCTGTGCCCGACCCGCGAACTGGCCGACCAGGTCGGCAAGCAGATCCGCAAGCTGGCCACCGGCATCCCCAACCTGAAGCTGTTGCTGCTGGTGGGCGGCGTGCCGCTGGGCCCGCAGCTGGCCTCGCTTGAAGGCCACGATCCGCATGTGGTGGTCGGCACGCCCGGCCGCGTGCAGGAGCTGGCACGCAAGCGCGCGCTGAACCTGGGCGCGGTGCGCACGCTGGTGCTGGACGAGGCCGACCGCATGCTCGACATGGGCTTCGAGGAGCCGATCCGCGAGATCGCCGGCCGCACCCATAGGGACCGCCAGAGCCTGCTGTTCTCCGCCACCTTCCCCGACAGCATCCGCGCCATGGCGCGTGACCTGCTGCGCGACGCGGTGGAAGTGACCGTGGAAGGCGCCGACCAGGCACCGGCCATCCGCCACCTGTTCTGCGAGGTGGAACCGGCGCATCGCCAGAAGGCGCTGGCCGGCCTGCTGCTGAAGTACACGCCGGAATCGGCGGTCGTGTTCTGCAACACCCGCAAGGACGTGGACGAAGTGGCCAACTCGCTGCAGCAGTTCGGCTTCTCCGCACTGGCCCTGCATGGCGACATGGAACAGCGCGACCGCGAGGAAGTGCTGTTGCTGCTGGCCAACCGCAGCTGCAACGTGCTGGTCGCCAGCGACGTCGCCGCGCGCGGCCTGGACGTGGAAGAGCTGGCGGCGGTGATCAACTACGAACTGCCGACCGACGTGGAGAGCTACCAGCACCGCGTGGGCCGTACCGGGCGCGCCGGTGCCAGCGGCCTGGCGATCAGCCTGGTGGCCGGCCGCGAGAAGACCCGCGCCGACGCCATCGAAGCGCAGATGGGGCAGCCGCTGGACTGGCAGAAGACGCCGCTGGCAACCTCGCGCCCGGCCGAACTGCCGCAGGCCGCGATGCGCACGTTGCGCATCGACGGTGGCAAGACCGACAAGCTGCGCCCGGGCGACATCCTCGGTGCGCTGACCGGTGATGCCGGCCTGTCGAGCAAGTTCATCGGCAAGATCGCGATCTTCCCGACCCGCTCCTATGTGGCGATCGCGCGTGAGCAGGCCAACAAGGCCGTGGCCAAGCTGGAAGCCGGCAAGATCAAGGGCCGTCGTTTCCGCGTGCGGATGATGTGATTGAAGCAGCGTTGCCAACTACGGTTGGTAACGATCTGGCCTGGTAGCGGCCAACCTTGGTTGGCCCGTCCATGGCACCCGTCGCGAAAAGTGCTGCCAACCAAGGTTGGCAACGACCGGCTCCCGGCCATTCGCGCTGGCAGGTGCCAACCCTGGTTGGCACCCACCCTTCGGTCAGAACACCAGTTCGGTGTGCAGCGGCAGGTCCGATTCCCAGCGGGCGCGACCTCCGAGGCCGTCCAGTTCGACCAGTACACCGGCGCCGACCACTTCAACGCCCAGGCGGCGCACCAGCGACAGCGCAGCGACCAGCGTGCCGCCGGTGGCCAGCACGTCATCGATGATCACGACGCGGGCGCCGGCCGGCAGCGCATCGGCATGCACTTCGATGCAGTCGCTGCGGTATTCCAGCGTGTATTCCTCGCGCAGGACCTGGCCTGGCAGCTTGCCCGGCTTGCGCACCGGCACGAAGCCGACGCCCAGCTCCAGCGCCATCGCGGCACCGAGGATGAACCCACGCGATTCGATGCCGACCACTGCGTCCAGCTTCTGGTCGCGCCAACGGTCGGCCATCGCGGTGATCGCGCCGCGGAAATCCTCGCCATGGGCGAGCAGCGGCATGATGTCCTTGAACAGGATGCCGGGCTTGGGGAAGTCGGCGATGTCGCGCAGGCGGGAGGCCCACTGCGGAGCGACGATGGCGTCGGTCATGTCACATTGGCTATCTGATGGCGGCATAGGGTACCTGTTCCGGGCGCCGCCTGCCTGCTGGTGGTGTCCGGCCGGGCTGCGCCCGGCACCTGCCGTAGTGCCGGCCGCTGGCCGGCAACCTCAACAGCAACTGCAACTGCAACTGCAACTGCCTGCATCCCGGGGGATGGCGGGGCGGGTCCGGTTGCGGGGGACGCCGTAGATACGTCCGTGTAGGCTCGGTCGCGCCATCCATGGCGCTCACGCCCCCGCAACCGGACCCACCCCGCCTTCGACAGTTTCCTGCGATCTGTCGGAATTGCTCATGGGGTCAGATCCGTTTTACGAAGGAAAACGGATCTGACCCCGGAATTTCATTCGATATCTGACAGATGTGTCGACCAAGGTCGACACCTACCCACAGCCGCGGGAATCTGTCGGAGGTGGGGCGGTGTCGGAGTGCGGGGTGTCAGCCGCATGGATGCGGCTGCCAAGCTTACAGGGACGTACTTGCAGCGTCCCCGCACTCCGACACCGCCCCGCCAAACCACGGAATCCGCTTTTGCTCTGGCTGTTGATCTGGCCTCCGCAGGTGCAGGGCGCAGCCCTGCCGAAACCCACCCTCAGGAACTGCAGGACAGCATCGAGCAACCGGCGCGATTGTCGGCCCACGCCGGGCGCTTGCCAGCGAAGTGTTCCAGGCCGGCACGCTCGGTGTACGGGTCGCGCAGCACGTCCTGCAGTGCATGGACGCCGCCGAGATCCCCCTGCTCTGCGCGGTCGATCGCTTCCTGGGCCAGCCAGTTGCGCAGCACGTACAGCGGGTTGGCCGCTGCCATCTTCGCCTGGCGTTCGCTGGCCGCCAGCGGATCGCGGCGCAGGCGCGCTGCGTAGTCCTGCAGCCAGTGCTGCAGCGGTGCCTGCACTGCCTGTCGCCGCGCCTCGTCGTAGTACACCGCGTCCAGAACCGTCGCATCTGCTGCCGCCGGGTCGATGCGCATCAGTGCGCGCCAAGCCAGGGTCATGTCCATTGCGCCCTCCTGCATCAGCTGTTGCCAGCGCTGGTAGAGCTGCAGGTCATCATCGTCGGCAGCAGCCAGCCCCAGCTTCGCTGCAGCATCGCGACGCGTGCAGGCCACGAACGTGGACTGGTAAGCCGCCAGGCCTGCCTGCAGCGGTGCGACATCGGCGAACAGCGGCGACAGCGCCTGCGCCAATCGGCTCAGGTTCCAGTACGCCACCTGCGGCTGGGTGCCGAAGCGGTAGCGGCGCCCCTGGGCGTCGGTGGTGTTCGGCGTCCAGTCCGGATCGAAGTCCTCGACCCAGCCATAGGGGCCGTAATCCAGCGTCACACCGAGCACGGACAGGTTGTCGGTGTTCATCACGCCGTGCACGAAGCCGACACGCATCCAGTGCGCGATCATCTCGGCGGTGCGCACCGCGATCTGCGCGAACCAGTCGCCGTACAGCGCCTCGCCCTGCCCCTGCAGTTCGGGGAAGTCGCGGGCGATGCAGGCATCCACCAGCTGCTGCAGCAGGGCGGTTTCACCGCGCGAGGCCGGCAGTTCGAACGAACCGAAGCGCAGGAACGACGGCGAGACCCGGCATACGATGGCGCCTGGCTCGGCACGCGGATGGCCGTCATAGAACATGTCGCGCACCACGTCCTCACCGGTGCCGACCAGTGACAACGCGCGCGTAGTCGGCACGCCAAGGTGATGCATCGCCTCGCTGCACAGGAATTCGCGGATCGATGAGCGCAGCACTGCCCGTCCATCGCCCCCCCGCGAGTACGGCGTTGGCCCGGCCCCCTTCAACTGCAGCTCCCAGTGCTGGCCATCCGGCGCAACCAGCTCACCCAGCGAAATCGCACGCCCGTCGCCGAGCTGGCCGGCCCAGTGGCCAAACTGATGGCCACCGTAGTTGGCTGCCCACGGTTGCATGCCGGCGTACAGCGCATTGCCGCCGAATACCTGCGCGAAACCTTCGCTTTCGACTTCAGCGGTATCGAAGCCAAGCATTTCGGCGACGTCCGGCGCCCAGGCCAACAGCGTGGGCGCCGTCACCGGGGTCGGCATCACGGGCGACCAGGCGGCGCCCAGCACTTCGCGCCTGCGCGGGCCGGATTCGGGGTCGCCCGGCAGGGTGTGCAGCAGGCGGTTGTCGAAACGGGGAGTGTCGGTATCCATGGTGCTGGAGATGAGGGCGACGGCCGCCCTCCTCAATTGCCGCCGAGCGCCTGCAGGTGGCCGCCGTGGGCCTCGGCACGCTGGTAGGCCGGGCGTTCACCGATACGCTTGAGGAAGCCACGCAGTGCCGGTTTGTCGTCCAGGCCACCACCGCGCGCGGCAGCGGCCTGGATCGGGAAGCTCATCTGGATGTCGGCCGCACTGAAACGCTCGCCGGCAAACCACGGGCTTTCGGCCAGGCGGCGCTCCATCCAGTCCAGGTGCAGGCGCCGCTGCGGGCCGATGAAGCCGCGCTCGGCCTTGTCGGCAATGCTGCGTGCGATCGGGCGCGCGAAGAACGGCATCGGCGCGTTGCGTATGCGGCCCATCACCAGGGTCAGCAGCAACGGTGGCATCGCCGAGCCTTCGGCGTAGTGCAGCCAGTAGCGGTAAGCGATGCGTTCGGCCCCGTCTGCCGGCATTGGTGACGGCGACAGCTGGCGTTGCGTGTCGTAACGGTCAGCGAGGTAGTCGAGGATCGCGCCGGACTCGGCCAGTACCAGCTCACCATCCTGCAGTACCGGAGACTTGCCGAGCGGATGCACGTTGCGCAGTTCCGGCGGCGCCAGCAGCGTCTTCGGATCGCGCGGATAGCGGCGCAGTTCGTAGTCCAACCCCAGCTCCTCCAGCATCCACAGCACGCGCAGCGAACGGGAGTTTTCCAGATGGTGGACGATGCGCATGGGGGTGATCCCTTGGGGAGACGCGCATCGTACCGCGCCGGCTGCATGTCCTTTGTAGAGTTGAGCCATGCTCGACTGTCTTTGGGCGCAGTCCAGCATGGCTCGACTCTACAAAAAAAACGGCGGGCAATAAAAAACGCCGGAAGCTTTCGCTTCCGGCGTTCTGGCTACCCAACGGTAGCAGACGGATTAGACCGCCTGCACCTGGTCAGCCTGCATGCCCTTCTGACCCTGGACGGCGATGAAGGTAACCTTCTGGCCTTCCTGCAGGGTCTTGAAGCCGGTGCCCTGGATCGCGCGGAAGTGCACGAACAGGTCCGGGCCGCTTTCCGGGGTGATGAAGCCGAAGCCCTTGGCGTCGTTGAACCACTTGACGGTACCGGTCTGACGTTCAGACATTTTTACTAACTCCTGAAACACATGTTGAAAAAAATCGCAGCCACCGGGTATCGGGGCCGAGACTGAGTTGCAGGCGTTGGTAAAGCGGATCGATGAGCGGATCGTGAGATCAACTGCACCAGGCCACGATTCACGGTGACCCTAGCAAACACAGTGGCTCGCACGATACGCGTGTTTTCTGCAAAAAGCGATAGCCCCGACGTTCATGGGAATACGTCACCCGCTAGGCGTGACAAGGGTTGGCAGCCTCTCGCGGCTAACTCCGAGTCCCCATTCAGGTTTTTCCTACCCTACACTGGGTAAATGACTGAAGCTGAAACCCCCGCTGAACACGCCTCTCCCCGCATCTGGGTGGATGCGGACGCCTGTCCCACCGTCATCCGCGACACCCTGTTCCGTGCGGCTGAACGGGTCGGGATCGAACTGACCTTGGTCGCCAACCAGTGGATCCGCACCCCGCCCTCGCGCTGGCTGCGCTCGATCCAGGTGCCGCAGGGGCTGGACGTGGCCGACAGCGCCATCGTCGAGCGGGTCGCCGCGGGGGACCTGGTGGTCACCCAGGACATCCCGCTGGCCGCGCTGGTGCTGAAGAAGCAGGCCGTCGCGCTGAACCCGCGCGGCCAGTTGTACACACCGAACAACATGGCCGAGCGACTGTCGATGCGCAATTTCATGGAGGAACTGCGCGGCGCCGGGGTCCAGACCGGCGGACCGCCGCCCCTGGGCCCCCGCGACCGGCAGCTGTTCGCCGCCGAGCTGGACCGCTGGCTGGCGCGACGCCCGGCCCGCTGAGCGCCTGGCCGCCCTAAGCCGGAAGGCTCAGGCTGCGGCCGCTGCTGAACATCCGTCGTGCACCACTCAACGGGTCATCGAAAGCCAGGGCCCGCGCCAGCAGCTGCAGCGGCGCCTCGGCTACGTCCGGTGCCCGTTGCCGAAGCTGCGGGTACAGGTCGTCACCCATGATCGGCGCCCCCAGCATGGCCATGTGCACGCGCAGCTGATGCTTGCGGCCGGTTTCCGGCAGCAGGCGGTAGCGCCAGATCGGCCCTTCGGCCTCGATCAGCTCGATCCGGCTGCGCGCATTGGCCTCGCCGGGCACTTCGGCCATGCGGAAGAACGGCTCGCCCGGCACCAGGCGGCTGTACCGCTGCAGCGGAAACTCCCGCCCCGGCAGCGCCGGTGCCAAGGCCTCATAGGTCTTTTCGATGCGCCGCTCACGGAACAGGCGCTGGTAAGCATCGCGCGACGCACGCTGGGTCGAGAACAGCACCAGCCCGGCCGTCAGCCGATCCAGCCGGTGCAGCGGCACCAGATCGGCATTGCCGGTGCGGGCGACCAGCCGCGCCAGCAGCGTCTCGCGTACATGCCCGCCCGCCGGTGTCACCGGCAGGAAATGCGGCTTGTCGGCCACCAGCAGGTGCGCATCCAGATGGACGATGGTTTCGGTGAAGGGGATCACCGGTTCGTCGGCCACCTCGCGGAAGTACTGGATGTCCAGCCCGACCTGCCAGGGCATGTCCGCAGTGAGCGCCCTGCCCTGCGCGTCCAGCACGCGGCCGCGCGCGAAGCGATCCTGCCATTGCGCGCGCGCGATGCGCGGAAAACGTGCACACAGGCCATCCAGCAGGGTGGCCCAGGGGCCGGGCGGCAGCTGCAACCGGCTGGGCAAGCTCATGGCGTCCACTCCGGCCACGGGAAAGAGCGCAAGAGTGCCACCGTTGACGGTGCGCAGACAGTCCGGCCACGGACACCCCCGGAGCAAACCTCTATCATTGTCCTCTTTAGTCCACGGATCCCCCATGGCTCTTACCGCCACCATCCGCAAGGCCGAACTGCAGATCAGCGACATGGATCGCGGCTACTACGCGACCCACAACCTGACCCTGGCCCAGCATCCGTCCGAGACCGACGAGCGCCTGATGGTGCGCCTGCTCGCCTTCGCGCTGAACGCCGGCGATCGCCTGGAGTTCGGCCGCGGCCTGAGTACCGATGACGAGCCCGATCTGTGGGAACACGACTACACCGGCGACATCCTGCAGTGGATCGACCTGGGCCATCCGGACGAATCGCGCATCCGCAAGGCCAGCAATCGCAGCCGCCAGGTGCAGGTGGTCAACTACGGCGGCAACGCCTCGGAGATCTGGTGGGGCAAGCAGGGCAAGGGTCTGGCGCGCTTCGACAATCTTTCGGTGGTTGATCTGGACGGCGAATTCGTCGAGCGCTGGGGCCAGCAGATCCAGCGTGCCATGCGTTGGAGCGTGCTGATCCAGGACGGCGAAGTGCAGCTGCTCAACGACCAGATCCAGCTCGACGTGATCCCGGACTGGCGCAAGCGCGCCAAGGCATGAGCACCATCCGTTGCGATGTGGTGGTCATCGGTGCCGGCGCAGCCGGGCTGATGACCGCGATCACTGCCGGCCAGCGCGGCCGCCAGGTGCAGGTGATCGACCATGCCAACAAGGTCGGCAAGAAGATCCTGATGTCCGGCGGTGGCCGCTGCAACTTCACCAACACCGGCACCACCCCGGCCAACTTCCTGTCGGCCAACCCGCACTTCTGCAAGTCGGCGCTGGCCCGCTACACGCCCTGGCATTTCATCGAGCTGGTGCACAAGCACGGCATCGCCTATCACGAAAAGGAACTGGGGCAGCTGTTCTGCGATATCTCGTCCAAGCAGATCGTGAAGATGCTGGTGGACGAGTGCCAGGCGGCCGGCGTACAGATCCGTACCGAGTGCAGCGTGCAGCGCATCGAGCACGGCAGCGATGGTTTCCGCGTGCACACCACCCAGGGCCTGTTCCATTGCGCCTCGCTGGTGGTTGCCACCGGTGGCCTGTCGATTCCCAGCATGGGGGCCAGCGGCTTTGGCTATGAGGTGGCCCGCCAGTTCGGCCACCAGGTACTGCCGACCCGCGCCGGGCTGGTGCCGCTGACCCTCAGCGGCAAGCACCAGGAGCGGCTGGCCGACCTCAGCGGCGTCGCACTGCCGATCGAGGCGCGCTGCAACGGAAAGAGTTTCCAGAACTTCATGCTGCTGACCCACCGTGGCGTAAGCGGCCCGGCCATCCTGCAGATTTCGTCGTTCTGGCAGCCCGGCGATGCGCTGGAGCTGGACCTGTTGCCGGGCCAGGATGCCGGCGAGTGGTTGCGCCAGATGAAGCGCGACCGCCCGGCCGCCGAGCTGCGCACGGTGCTGGGCGAGGTACTGCCGAAGCGGCTGGCGCAACGCCTGTGCGAGCACTGGCTGCCCGACCGGCCCGTGCGCCAGCTGGACGAGCCGGTGCTGCGCCAGGCTGCGCAGCTGCTGGGCGCATTCCCGCTGGTGGCCAGCGGCACCGAAGGCTACCGCACCGCCGAGGTCACCCTGGGCGGCGTGGACACCGCCGAAGTGTCATCCTCGACGATGGAATCCAAGCGCGTGCCCGGCCTGCACTTCGTTGGCGAGGTGCTGGACGTGACCGGCTGGCTGGGCGGCTACAACTTCCAATGGGCCTGGGCCAGCGGCCACGCAGCGGGCGGCGTGGTGTGAACCACTTCGCCGTTCGAGGCGCGCCAGGGGTGCGCGCATGGACGGTTCGCCGCGCATCGTGTATCTAGATTCGCAGATTGGGGAGCAGTGCATGCAGAACGCGAACGACATCACCATCCGCCTGCTGATCGTCGATGACAGCGGCGAGAATGCCGAAGCCATCGTCAGCACCCTGCGCAACAGCGGCATCGCGGTACGCCCGTGGCGCCCGCAGGATGCGGCCGAGCTGGCCCAGGTGCTGGCCAGCCAGGCCATCGACCTGGTGCTGGCCTCGCCTTCGCAGGGCATCCCGCTGCAGCTGGCGGCCCAGCACATCGCCGCCAGCGGCAAGGACATCCCGCTGGTGCTGCTGGCCGAGCGCATCGACGAGGACGAACTGGTGCAGGCCAGCAGCCATGGCATCCGCGCCCTCGCCCTGCGCCAGCGCCCCGAGCATCTGCTCGCCGTGGTCCGCGACCAGTGGGTCGACCTGCAGGCGCGTCGCGGCCTGCGCCGGATCGAGGCGCAGATGCGCGAGACCGAGCGCCGCTGCGACGCGCTGATCGCCTCCTCGCGCGACCCCATCGCCTATGTGCATGAAGGCATGCACATCCGCGCCAACGACGCCTATCTGGAGATGTTCGGCTACGAGCATTTCGAGGACATCGAAGGCATTTCGCTGCTGGACATGGTCGCCGCCCAGCACGTGGAGGGCTTCAAACAGCTGCTCAAAGGCCTCAGCCGTGGCGAGGCGCCGCCGCCGCAGTACCAGCTCGACGCGCGCCACGAGGACGGCAGTTCCTTCCCGGCGACGATGGAATTTGCCGCGGCCACCTACGAGGGCGAGTCCTGCCTGCAGGTGGTGCTCCGCCGCCGCATGGAGTTCGACCCCGAGCTGGCACGCGAGGTCGAGGACCTGCGCCAGCGCGACCAGGTCACCGGCCTGCTCAATCGCCCGACCTTCATGCTGCAGCTGGAAAGCGCGGTGGCCCAGGCCGGGCGCAGCGAGGGTCAGTTCGGCCTGCTGCTGATCGAGCCTGACCACTACGCGCGCCTGCTGCCGGATATCGGCCTGGCGTCGGCCGACATCCTGATCGGCGCTCTCGCCGCCCTGCTGGCCGAGGTGGTCGGCGAGGACGCGCAACTGGCCCGCTTCGGCGAACACAATTTCGCCGTGCTGCAGGCCGGGCCCTACGCGCAGACCGTGGCGCTGGCCGAGCGCATCCGCGAAGCCTATGCCGCACATGTCTTCAGCATCGGCGCACGCTCGGCCACGGTGACGGTCAGCATCGGTGGCGTGCAGGTGGGCGAGAAGATCGCCAGCATCGGCCAGGTGCTGGCGCGCGCCAGCGACTGCACCCAGGCCGCCGCCGAACTGGGCAACACCTGCCGCATCTTCGACCCGGCTGCCGCCGACCGTGTCGAGGAAGAACGCGTACAGCGCTGGGTTGCGCGCATCCGCGAGGCGCTGGCCGGCGACGGCTTCCAGCTGCACTACCAGCCGGTGCTGAACCTGCAGGGCGAGCCACTGGAGCTGTACGAGGCCTACCTGCGCCTGGAGAACAATGGCGAGCTGCTGAGCCCGACCGCGTTCCTGGGCATCGCCGAGGAACACGGCCTGTTGGCCGACATCAACCGCTGGGTGGTCTCGCAGGCCATCGCGGTGCTCGGCCAGCGGGCACGCGAGGGCAACGCCACCCAGGTGCTGGTGAAGGTGACGCCGGAATCGTTCGACGACCCGCAGATGATCGCCACGCTGCGCCGCGAACTGCAGGCACAGGGCGTGCCCGGCGAACGGCTGTGGCTGCATGCGCCGGAAGCGAAGGTCTTCACCCACCTGCGCAGTGCGCAGCAGTTCCTAGCCGAAGTGGCGCCGCTGGGCTGCCGCATCGGCCTGGAGCAGTTCGGTTCGGGGCTGGATTCATTCCAGCTGCTGGCCCACTTCCAGCCGCAGTTCCTCAAGCTGGACCGGGGCTTCACCAGCGACCTGGCCGCCACGCGCGAGAACATCGACCGCATCAGCCAGATCACCGCGCGCGCACAGGAAGCGGGTATCCGCACCATTGCCGAGTTCGTCAGCGATGCCAACTCGATGACGCTGCTGTTCAGTGCCGGCGTGGATTACGTGCAGGGCGACTTCGTCGGCCCGGCGCTGCCGGAGATGGGCTTCGAGTTCGGGTGACGCCTCTCTGTAGAGCCGAGCCACGCTCGGCTGCGGGACTCAAGCGAAGAGCAGCCGAGCATGGCTCGGCTCTACACAAACGAGAAGGCCGGCGTTCGCCGGCCTTTTCGTTGATCAGGTCATGTCGACCAGATTTTCGATCTTCACGTCCGGATTGACGTCGGCCTCGTAGTCCACGCCCTCCACGCCGAAGCCGAACAGGCGCAGGAAGTCGGCCTTGTAGCCGGCCAGATCGCTGATCTCGTACAGGTTCTCGTTGGTCACCTGCGGCCACAGCGCGACCACCCTGCCCTGCACATCTGCGGCCATTTCCTTGTAATCGGCGCGCAGGCGGCCTTCCTCATCGATCAGCGCAACGGTGCGGCCATCGCCATCGACCAGGTCGTGGCGCAGGCGATCGATCGCCACGCCGTCGGCCTTGCCGCCGTAGAGGATGTCGTACAGCACGTCCAGCTGTTCGATGCAGCCTTCGTGGGTGCCCTTTTCCTTCATCACCTTGAACAGCAGCGACAGGTACAGCGGCATGGTCGGAATGGCCGAGCTGGCCTGGGTCACCACCGCCTTCAGCACCGATACGCGTGCATCGCCACCGATCTTGGCCAGCTTCTCGCGCAGGCCCAGCACCTTGGTGTCCAGGTCCTTCTTGGCCGCACCGATCGAGCCATTCCAGTAGATCGCCTGGGTGATCTCTTCGCCCACGTAGGTGAAGGCGGTGGTGGTGCAGCCGTTGGCCAGCACGCCGGCATCGGCGAGCGCGTCGATCCACATCTGCCAGTCTTCACCGCCCATCACCGCGACGGTACCGGCGATCTCTTCCGGGGTAGCCGGCTGCAGGTGGGTCTCGGTCAGCACTTCCTTGTCGGTATCCAGGCCACGCAGGGTGATCGGCTCGCCGATCGGCTTCAGCGAGGAGCTGATGATCTCGCCGGTCTTCGGATGCTTGCGGCGCGGCGCCGCCAGGCTGTAGACAACCTGGTCGACCTGGCCGAGATCGGCCTTGATCATTTCGATGGTCTTCGCCTTCACTTCATCGGAGAAGGCATCGCCGTTGATGCTCTTGGCATACAGGCCGGCTTCGTCGGCGTACTTGTGGAACGCAGCCGAGTTGTACCAGCCCGCCGTGCCCGGCTTGGTCTCGCTGCCCGGCCGTTCGAAGAAGATGCCGAGGGTGGCGGCGCCACTGCCAAAGGCAGCGGTGATGCGCGCGGCCAGGCCGTAGCCGGTCGAGGCACCGATCACCAGCACCCGCTTGGGACCGTTCTGGATCGGTGGGCGCGCGCGGATGTAGTCGATCTGCTGCTTGACCGCGGCCTCGCAGCCGGTCGGGTGGGTGGTGACGCAGATGAAGCCGCGGACGCGCGGTTTGATGACCATGGATACCTCGGGTTGGCAGATGCGGCGCACGGGGCGCTCAGCAGGAATACGGGCGCGCGCCTGCGCGCGCGAACCGCAGGATCGTAGTGCGCGGGGGACGATTGCACAACCGACGCTGGCGTAGGGTGAGGTTTGTTTTGCAGGGTTGCACCCTGCACACGCGGTAGTGCCGGCCGCTGGCCGGCAACCTCAACAGCAGCGTCAAAAGCTGAGTTCCTGTGGGTTGGCGGGGTGGATCCGGTTGCGGGGGGCGCTGCAAGTACGTCCATGTAAGCTCGGTCGCCGCATCCATGCGGCTCACGCCCCCGCAACCGGACCCACCCCGCCTTCGACAGATTTCCGCGACCTGTCGGGACAGCATTCTTCTCTGGTGGGTGTCGACCTTGGTCGACACGGTAGATCTGGTTCCAGTCTGATTATCGATATCTGACAGATGTGTCGACCAAGGTCGACACCTACCAACAGCCGCAGGAATCTGTCAGAGGCGGGGCGGTGTCGGAGTGCGGGGTGTCAGCCGCATGGATGCGGCTGCCAAGCCTACACGGACGTACTTGCGGCGTCCCCGCACTCCGACACCGTCCCGCCCAACCACGGAATGCACTCTGTTGCTGTTGCTGTTGCCGGCCAGCGGCCGGCACTACCGGGGGTGCAGGGCTGCAAGCCCTGCACACAAAAAACCCCGCTTGCGCGGGGTTCTCTGTGTGCCGCGTGCAGCAGATGCTTACGGGCGACGGGCCAGGGCCTCGACGTCCTTCGCCTTCGGCAGCAGGTCCTGCTTGCTGACGCGCAGGAAGCCGATCGTCAGCATCGGCACCGCGACCAGGATCGAGGACAGCACCACGATCACCGCACCGATCATGTGCGTCTCGGCCAGGCCTTCCATCGACGCACCGCCGTACAGGTACAGGGCAAGCGCCGACAGGAAGAACATCACCGCGGTGATCACCGTACGCGACAGCGTCTGGTTGATCGAACGGTTCAGCACCTCCATCGAGTCCACGCGCAGGCTGCGGAAGTTCTCGCGGACGCGGTCGAACACCACGATGATGTCGTTGATCGCAAAGCCCATCACCGACAGCAGGCCGGCCAGCACGGTCAGGTCGAACTCACGGCCCAGCAGGGACACGTAGGCGACCGTCACGATCAGGTCGAACATCGCCACGATGCTGGCGGTGACCGCGAACTTCCATTCGAAGCGCACCGCGATGTAGATCAGGAAGCCGGCCAGCATGAAGATGGTGGCGTACAGGCCGTTCTTCGCCAGGTCCTTGCCGATCTGCGGGCCGACGAATGCGGTACTCATCACCGTGGCCTGGTTGTCGGCGCTGGACAGCACCTTCACCACGGCCGCGGCGGTGGCCTTGTCCTCGGCAGCGGCATCACCGGTGCCCGGCGCATGCTCGCCGTGCGGCGCCAGGCGGATCAGCAGGTCGGTATTGCCACCGACGCTCTGCACCTGGGCACCGTCGAAGCCGTTCTGCTCCAGCTTGGCGCGGACCTGCTCGACGTCCACGGCCTTCTCGAAACGCGTTTCGATCAGGGTGCCGCCGGTGAAGTCCAGTGCGTAGTTGAAGCCCTTGATGCCGATGATGGCGACCGAGGCCAGGAACACCACGATGGTGACTGCCATGGCGACATGGCGCCAGCGCATGAAGTCGATCTTGGTGTCGTTCGGGAGGATGTGCAGCGGAAACAGTTTCATTGTGCGTGTCGTCCCGTCAGATGGCCACGTTCTGGAGCTTCTTGCGACGGCCGTAGATCAGCGTCGCCAGCGCACGCGACACGGTGATCGCAGTGAACATGGAGGCGAAAATACCGATGATCATGGTCAGCGCGAAGCCCTTCAGCGGACCGGTACCGAATGCGAACAGCGCCACGCCGACGATCAGGCCGGTCAGGTTGGCGTCGAGGATGGTGCCCGAGGCACGCTCGTAACCGGTCACGATCGCGGTCTTGCCCGGCACGCCGGCGCGCAGTTCTTCACGGATACGCTCGTTGATCAGCACGTTGGCGTCCACCGACAGGCCCACCGACAACGCCAGGCCGGCGAAGCCCGGCAGGGTCATGGTGGCGCCGAACAGCGACATCACCGCCACCACGATCAGCAGGTTGAACAGCATCGCCGCCGAGGTGATCACACCGAACATGCGGTAGTAGATGCTGAAGAACACCAGGGTGAACAGGAACGCGAACACCACCGCGCGCATGCCGTTCTTGACGTTCTCGGCGCCCAGGCTCGGGCCGACCACGCGCTCTTCGACGAAGTCCATCGGCGCGGCCAGCGAGCCGGACTTCAGCAGCTTGGCCAGGTCCTCGGCTTCCTTCTTCTGCAGGCCGGTGGTCTGGAAGTTCTTGCCGAACACGCCGTTGATGTTGGCCACCGAGATCACTTCCTCGTTGACCTTGAAGCCACGCACTTCCTGGCCGTCGACGACGGTCACGGTCGGCACGCGTTCGGTGTAGACCACCGCCATCGGCTTGTTCACGTTGGCGCTGGTGAAGTCGAACATGCGCTGGCCGCCGACATTGTTCAGCGTCACGCTGACGGCCGGGGAGCCACTGTTCGAATCGGTCACCGCCTGCGCGCCGACCATCTGGTCACCGGTGACGATCACGCGCTTGTTCAGCAGGATCGGGCCGCGGCCATCACGCTGCTGGTAGACCTTCGCTTCCGGCGGGATGCGGCCGGAATTGATGGCGTCCTGCGCATTGCCCTCGACCACCGCGCGGTACTCCAGGGTGGCGGTGGCACCGATCATGCGCTTGGCTTCGGCGGTGTCCTGCACGCCCGGCAGCTGCACGACCACACGGTCGGCACCCTGGCGCTGGATGATCGGCTCGGCCACGCCGAGCTGGTTCACGCGGTTGCGCAGGGTGTTGATGTTCTGCTCGATGGCGCCGTTGGCGATCTGCGTGATCTCGGTCTCCGGCACGGTGACCGTGATGCGGTTGCCGCTGACGTCATAGCCGAGCGTCGGCTGTGCCTTGACCAGGGCGGCACGGGCACGCTGCGCGGCGTCGTCACCGGCGGACGGGCTCAGGTTGGCCACGATGCTGTTGTCCGCACGGCGCTCCACCGACTGGTAGGCGATGCGTGCGTCACGCAGGGTGCTGCGCACGTCTTCGGTGTAGGCATCCAGGCGCTTGTCGAGGGCGGCCTTCTGGTCGACCTGCAGCACGAAGTGCACGCCACCCTGAAGGTCCAGGCCGAGCACCATCGGGCGACCGCCCAGCCGTGCCAGCCAGTCCGGCACGGTCGAGGCCAGGTTCAGGGCCACCGTGTACTTCTCGCCGACGGTGTCGCGCAGGGCATCGCTGGCCGCAGACTGCGACTTCAGGTCCGGCAGACGGACGATCAGGCTTTCCCCTTCCTTTTCGGCACCGATGGCAGTGACCCCGGCCTTCTTCAGGTCGGCCAGCACACGGTCGCGCAGCGCATCGTCGATCTGCCCGCCACGGTTGGCGGTGATCTGGAGGGCCGGGTCCTTCTGGTAGATGTTGGGCAGCGCGTACAGCGCACTGAGCGCCAGTACGATCAGGATGACGACGTACTTCCAGCGTGGAAATTCGAGCATTGCTTGGGTCCCGCGCGGCGCCATCCCCGGCGCCGCGGTTGTGCTTCGGAAAGGGAGTGGCTTACTTGGCCGAATCCAGGGTGCCGGTCGGCAGCACGCTGCCGACAGCGCCCTTCTGCACGCGGATGCGCACGTTCTCGGCCACTTCGATGGTGATGAAGTTGTCGCCGATGTCGGTGACCTTGCCGGCGATGCCACCGTTGGTCAGCACTTCGTCGCCACGCTTGATCTTCTCCAGCATGGACTTGTGTTCCTTCTGCCGCTTCATCTGCGGGCGGATCATCAGGAAGTACATGATGGCGATCAGGATGATCGGGAACAGCAGCGTGGTCAGGCCCATGCCCTGCGGTTGGCCGCCGGCGGCCTGGGCGTGGGCGGCGGGAATCAGGAAAGCAAGCAGGTTCATCGTTGGTCCTTTGGTTGGGCGGCGCTCCCGTCCCTTCAGGGACGGGGGTGTCGACCGCGGATCTGGGTCAGCCTTGAAGTATGCCACGGCCCCGGGCGTTCGTCCTTGGGCCGTTTGGCAGGGGGCGTTCGGGTTACAGCGGCGGGGCCACCGCCCCGCGTGCCGCGTAGAAGGACTCACGGAAGGCCAGGAAGGTTCCCGCCTCGATCGCCGCGCGGATGTCGGCCATCAGCTTTTCGTAGTAGAACAGGTTGTGCAGGGTGCCCAGCATCGGCGCCAGCATCTCGTTGCAGCGGTCCAGGTGGCGCAGGTAGGAACGGGTGTAGCCGCCGGTGCAGGCCACGCAGCCACAACCCGGCTCGATCGGGTCCATGTCCCGCGCGTACTGGGAGTTGCGGATGCGGACGGTGCCGAACGAGGTGAAATAGTGGCCGTTGCGGGCGTTGCGGGTCGGCATCACGCAATCGAACATGTCCACGCCACGTGCGACACCCTCGACCAGGTCCTCCGGCCGGCCCACGCCCATCAGGTAGCGCGGGCGGTCGCCCGGCAGCTCCGGGTCCAGGTGGTCGAGCATGGCGTTGCGCTCGTGCTCCGGCTCGCCCACGGCCAGGCCGCCGATGGCGTAGCCGTCGAAGCCGATCGCCTGCAGGGCGTCGGCCGAGCGGCTGCGCAGGTCGGTATGCACGCCGCCCTGGACGATGCCGAACAGGGCCGCGTCGTTGCCCAGTTCGTCATGCGCGTTGCGGCTGCGCTGCGCCCAGCGCAGGCTCAACTCCATCGAACGGCGGGCAACGTCCTCGGTGGCCGGGTACGGGGTGCATTCGTCGAAGATCATCACGATGTCCGAATCGAGCACCTTCTGGATCTTCATGCTCTCCTCGGGACCGAGGAAGACCCGTGCGCCGTCGGTCGGCGAGGCGAAGGTCACGCCCTGCTCGGTGATCTTGCGGCGGTGCGCCAGCGAGAACACCTGGAAGCCGCCGGAGTCGGTCAGGATCGGGCCATCCCAGCGGCAGAAGCCGTGCAGGCCGCCGTGGTCGGCGATGATGTCCAGGCCCGGGCGCAGGTACAGGTGGAAGGTATTGCCGAGGATGATCTCGGCGCCCAGCGCGCGCACCTGGTCCGGCAGGATGCCCTTGACCGAGCCATAGGTCCCCACCGGCATGAAGGCCGGCGTTTCCACCGTGCCACGCGGGAAGGTCAGGCGGCCACGGCGGGCACGGCCGTCGCGGGTCTGGAGCTGGAACTGCAGTCGGGACATGGAGCGGTCATTGGGGCAAATAGTTGCCTATTGTCTCCCAAGAAGGCGTGCGCACCAAGGTGCGCACGCACAGGGGGCCCCTGCCCTCCCGGGGCGCGCTACCCCGCCTGCGGGAACAGCAGCATCGCGTCGCCGTAGCTGAAGAAGCGGTAGCGCTGCTCGATCGCGTGCTGGTAGGCCTCGAACACGCGCTCCTTGCCGGCAAACGCGGAGATCATCATCAGCAGCGTGCTTTCCGGCAGGTGGAAGTTGGTCACCATCGCGTCCACGCTGCGGATGCGGTAGCCGGGGGTGATGAAGATCTGCGTCTCGCCGGCGAACGGCAGCAGCTCGCCATCGCGCATCGCGCTTTCCAGCGCGCGCACCACGGTGGTGCCGACGCCGATCACGCGGCCGCCGGCGGCGCGCGTGCGCCGCACCTGCTGCACCAGTTCGGCACCGACATTCAGCCACTCGCGGTGCATCACGTGGTCCTTCAGGTCTTCGGCACGCACCGGCTGGAAGGTGCCCGCGCCCACGTGCAGGGTGACGTGGCCGAACTCCACGCCCTTTTCCTTCAGTGCGGCCAGCAACGGTTCGTCGAAATGCAGGCCCGCGGTCGGTGCCGCCACCGCGCCCACTTCACGCGCGAACACGGTCTGGTAGCGCTCGCGGTCGTCCACGCCCGGCTCGCGCTGGATGTACGGCGGCAGCGGCAGGCGGCCGGCGTGCAGCAGCCACTGTTCCAGCGATTCGGGCACATGGAACTGCAGCACATAGAACTCGCCATCGCGGCCCAGCACCTCGGCCTCGCCGCCGGCATCCAGCGCGATACGGCTGCCCGCCTTCGGCGACTTGCTGGCACCGACCTGCGCACGGGCCTGCTGGCCACCGAGCAGGCGCTCGATCAGGATCTCCACGCGGCCGCCGCTGGCCTTCTGCCCGAACAGGCGCGCCGGGATCACCCGGGTGTCGTTGAACACCAGCAGGTCGCCCGGCTGCAGCAGCGACGGAAGGTCACGCACCTGCAGGTCGGTGAACGCGGCGGGGGCTTGCGGCACCAGCAGCAGGCGGCTGGCGGAACGCTCGGCCAGGGGCGCCTGCGCGATCAGTTCGGCCGGCAGGTCGTAGTTGAAATCGGACTTCTTCAAGGCAGTGGGCGGCAACAGGTCGACAATGGCGCGCATTGTACGTCCAGCGTCTGCGAGCCGGCGTGCTTCGCGGCGAACGTCGCGCAAAATGCTGCTATGCAGCAGGTTTTTGCGGGGTTATCGCGCAAAAAAACAAGTGCTAGCATCGAGTCGGAAGTCCGCTGCACGAGCCTGCCCCCAAGCGCGCGTTGACGCGCGTTTTGCTTTTGAAGGCCCGTGCGACCCATCGTTTCAGGAGATCTGCAATGAGCTTCATCGAACGCCTCGCCCCCCTGCGCACCCAGCCCGGCACCCGCCTCACCACCGGCCTGGACGACGCCACCCTGACCGCCCTGTCCGTCCGCCACCCGCAGCTGATCGCCGCAGTGGATGCCGCCGCCGAGGAGTTCGCGCGCGTGCAGGCCGACCTGGGGCCGCTGCTGGCGCAGGACGAACAGGCGCAGATCGACGCGATGCAGGACGGCTTCGTCAATTTCTACGCCGATGATGCAGTGACCCCGTACGTGGCGCTGGCCGCGCGTGGCCCCTGGGTGGTCACCCTGAAGGGCGCGGTGCTGTACGACGCCGGCGGCTACGGCATGCTCGGCTTCGGGCATACCCCGGATGCCGTGCTGGAGGCGATGGCACGCCCACAGGTGATGGCCAACATCATGACCCCCAGCCTGTCGCAGCAGCGCTTCATCACGGCCCTGCGCGCCGAGATCGGCCACCGCCGTGGCGGCTGCCCGTTCGCGCGCTTCATGTGCCTGAATTCCGGCTCCGAGGCGGTCGGCCTGGCCGCGCGCATCGCCGACGTCAACGCCAAGCTGCAGACCGACCCGGGCGCGCGCCACGCCGGCGCCACGATCAAGCGCGTGGTGGTCAAGGGCAGCTTCCATGGCCGTACCGACCGCCCTGCCCTGTATTCCGATTCCAGCCGCAAGAGCTACATGCAGCACCTGGCCAGCTACCGCGGCGAGGATTCGGTGATCACCGTGGCGCCGTACGACGAGACCGGCCTGCGCAAGGTGTTCGAGGACGCCGCACGCAACCAGTGGTTCATCGAGGCGGTGTTCCTGGAACCGGTAATGGGCGAAGGCGACCCGGGCCGTTCGGTGCCGCCGGCGTTCTATGCCGTGGCCCGTGAGCTGACCCGTGCGCACGGCAGCCTGCTGCTGCTGGACTCGATCCAGGCTGGTCTGCGCGCGCATGGCGTGCTGTCGGTGGTCGATTACCCGGGCTTCGAAGGCCTGGATCCGCCGGACATGGAGACCTACTCCAAGGCGCTCAACGCCGCGCAGTACCCGCTGTCGGTGCTGGCGGTGACCGAGCACGCCGCGCAGCTGTACCGCAAGGGCATCTACGGCAACACCATGACCAGCAACCCACGCGCGCTGGACGTGGCCTGTGCCACCCTGGCGCAGCTGACCCCGCAGGTGCGTGCCAACATCGCCGAACGCGGTGCCGAGGCCGTGCGCAAGCTGGAACAGCTCAAGAGCGAACTGGGTGGCCTGATCACCAAGGTGCAGGGCACCGGCCTGCTGTTCTCCTGCGAGCTGGCCCCGCAGTTCAAGTGCTACGGCGCCAATTCCACCGAGGAATGGCTGCGCCAGCACGGCATCAACGTGATCCACGGCGGCGAGAATTCGCTGCGCTTCACCCCGCACTTCGGCATGGACAGCGATGAGCTGGACCTGCTGGTCGGCATGGTGGGCCGCGCCCTGCGTGAAGGCCCGCGTCGCGAACAGGCGGCTGCCGCGTAAGCCTGCTTGGCGTTTGTAGAGTCGAGCCATGCTCGACTCAGCCTTTGCCGCGATCTGAACGAAGCGCAGCCGAGCGTGGCTCGGCTCTACAGAAGGCCTGTCAAGGCCTCATAATCCACCGACACCCCGTCCCTGACCGCCCTGCGGTTGGCGACGGGGCGTTTTCGTTTCCGGCCAAGAGACAGGAAGATCCATGAAATCGATCTGTGTGTACTGTGGTTCCAACGCTGGCAGCAAGCCGGCCTACACCGAACGCGCCATTGCCCTGGGTGATCGCATCGCCCGTGACGGCCTGCGCCTGGTGTATGGCGGCGGCAACGTCGGCCTGATGGGAACCGTGGCCAATGCCGTGCTCGCCGCCGGCGGGGAGGTGACCGGCGTGATCCCGCGCCAGCTGGCCGACTGGGAAGTGGCCCACCGCGGCCTGACCGAACTGGAGATCGTCGGTTCGATGCATGAGCGCAAGTCGCGCATGTTCGACCTCGCCGATGGCTTCGTCGCCCTGCCCGGCGGCTTCGGCACCATGGAAGAGATCTTCGAGATGCTGACCTGGCGCCAGCTGGGCATCGGCAACAAGCCATGCGCCTTCCTCGACGTGGAAGGCTTCTACGCCCCGCTGATCGGCATGATCGATCGCATGGTGGAAGAGCGCTTCCTGCATCCGGACCAGCGCCAGGACCTGTGGTACGGCTCGGACATCGAGGAAATGCTGGAGTGGATGCAGAACTATCAGCCGGCCCAGGCTTCCAAGTGGATCGACGAGAAGCGTCGCTCCGCCCTGCGCTGAGGCGACCCGGCGCGGTGGCTCAGGCCACCGCGCCGTCCCACGGCGCCGGGCGGCCCAGCAGGTAGCCCTGGCCGTAGTCGCAACCAAGTTCGCGCAGCGTCTGCCGCTGCGCTTCGGTCTCGATGCCTTCGCCGATGGTTTCGATGCCCAAGGTGCGGGCCAGTGACAGCACGCCCTCGACCAGCGCGCGCGTGCTCTGCACTTCCGGCCCATGCAGGCCGGCGATGAAGCTCTGGTCGATCTTCAACGTGCTGATCGGGAAGCGGTGCAGGTAGGACAGCGCCGAGAAGCCGGTACCGAAATCGTCCAGCTGCACCTGGATGCCACGCTCGCGCAGGCCCTGCAGGATGCGCAGCGTGTGCGGGCCATCATCCAGCAGCGCCACCTCGGTAATCTCCAGGCGCAGCCGGCGTGGGTCGGCGCCGCATGCATCGAGCAGACCGAACAGGCGGCCACTGAACTCGGCCGAGCGGAAATGGCGTGGCGATACGTTCACCGAGACATAGCCGTGGCCGCCTTCGGCCAGTCCCGCGATGACCTGTTCGTAGATCAGCCAGTCGACCTGCTCGATCAGGCCGCTTTCCTCGCCCAGCTCCAGGAACGCCCCGGGCAGCAACAGGCCACGACGCTCGTGGCGCCAGCGCAGCAAGGCCTCGTGCCCCACCACTTCGCCATCGGACAGGCGCACGATCGGCTGGTAGAACGGCACGAAGTCGCGGTTGTTGATCGCACGCCGCAGATCCGCTTCCAGGTCCAGGCTGCGCATCGCTTCTTCGCGCATGTCTTCGTCGAAGATCGCGCAGCGGTCATGACCCTGCGCCTTGGCCCGGTACATCGCCGCGTCTGCGTCGCGCAGCAGTTCTTCACCGGTCCGGTAGCGCGGGTTCCACAAGGCGATGCCCAGGCTGCCGGACGGGAACAGTTCGCGCCCGGCGATCCACATCGATTCCTGCAGTGCCAGCAACAGCCGCTGGCCGAACTCCAGCGCCTGTGCCAGCCCCTGCGGACACTGCAGCAGCACCGCGAACTCATCGCCGCCCAGCCGCGCCACCACGTCATCGGTGCCGGCCATCGATACGATGCGCTTGGCCACCTCCACCAGCATGCGATCTCCGGCAGCGTGGCCGATGCTGTCGTTGACCAGCTTGAAGCGGTCCAGGTCGAGGAACAGCACGGCAAACACCGGCCCACCCTCGCGCTTGGCCAGCGCCAGCGCATCCTGCAGGCGATCAAGCAGGTGCAGGCGGTTGGGCAGGCCGGTCAGCGCATCGTGCATGGCCTGATGGGTCAGGCGCTGCTCGGCACGCAGGCGCTCGCCGATCTGCCCGAGCAGCTTCTCGTTGACCTCGGCCAGCTCGCGGGTACGTTCCTCCACGCGCTTTTCCAGCTCGGCATGCGCCGAACGCAGCTGCTGCTGGTCGCGCTGGCGCGCCAGCCCGGTTCCGATGTTCTGTGCAACGAAGGTCAACAAGCGCTGATCGTGCACGCTGAACGTGCTGTTCTCGCTGTAGCTCTGCACCACGATCGCGCCGACCACCTCGTCATCGCGCAGCAGCGGCACACCCAGCCAGCAATGCGAACGTGCGCCCGATTCGCGTACTTCGCCGCTGGCCAGCAGTGCGTCGATCTGCTGCCGCGAAGCCAGCAACGGACGCCGGTTGCGCACCACGTACTCGGTCAGGCCGCGGCTGAACGGGCGTGGCGCACGGCTGGCGTTGTGCTCGTCCACCGAGTAGACGAAGTCCAGGCCGCTGCCGGCCCCGTTCACCAGCGCGATGTAGAAATTGCGCGCGTCAAGCAGGCGCCCGACCACGCCATGCACCTGCCCGTAGAACTGGGCCAGGCTGTCGGCCGACATCGCCATCTCGGCGATGTTGTACAGCGCGGTCTGCAGCTGCTCTGCGCGGCGGCGCTCGGCCACTTCATCCTGCAGGCTGTGGTTGGCACGCTGCAGCTCCAGCGTGCGCCGCTCCACCTGCTGTTCCAGCCGGACCTGCGCCTGGCGCCGGTCCATCGCGGTCTGCACGTGCTGCGCGACAAAACCCAGCAGCGCCCGCTCGGCCTCGCCATAACGGGCCGCCAGCTCATAGCTCTGCACCACGATGGCGCCGCATACCCGGCCATCGCGCAGCATCGGCACGCCCAGCCAGTCGAGGCTCTCCGGTCCACGCTGCGGGTCGTGCTCCTGCTCGACCACGCGCGCCAGCAACTCGCGCGAGGGGCCGCTGAGCGGCTTGCCGTGGCGCAGCAACGCCACGGTCAGGCTGCGCGGCATCTCGTCGGCGTCATGGCTCTGCGACGGATCGGCGACGAAGTCATCGACCTGGTCGGCGAAGTACAGGAAGCGGATCTGGTCACGGACATCGTCGTACTCGACGATGTAGCAGTTTTCCGCGTACATCAGCGTGCCAAGCACGCCGTGCACGTGACGCAGCATCTCCGACATCTCCAGGTCGGCGCCAGCCAGATCGGCGATCTGGAACAGCGCCTGCTGCAGCCGTTCAGCTTCTTCCAGCGCCTTGATCTGCCCGGCCTGGCGACCGCGCTGCAGCGCCAGCTCCATGGCCTGCCGGGCCAGCCCCCACCACGCCGCTGAAGGCACGGCACCTTCGACCGACAACTGCAGGCGGGCACCGTCATATTCCCAGCCATGGCAACCGTTGCCCACGCCGGGCACCGTCAATGCGTCGGCCGCCGCGACAGCCGGCCAGCCGCCCTGTCCGCGGCCCAGCTGCGGGTCATCCCAGCCAACGCGGACCACGGCCGAGTCCGGCAGCAGCGCATGCAATGCGCGCACCAGCGCCGTGCTCAGCACGGCCTCGTGTGGTGGCTCTTCCGCCGGTTCAACGTGCGTGGACAAATGACAATCTCTCGGCGCCGTCTGTGCGTCGCCTCCCCTGAGCCGCCGAGCATAGCGCGCCACCCGGGGGGCAATGGAAGCCCGTAAACCCCGAATCGTGCGCCCGTACGTTTTTCCTCCTGCCCGTAGCCGCTTCCACGCCATGAACCTCGCCCTGCCCGCCCCCGTCGCCGGCTATGCGCCACCGCCTGCAGGCCTTACCCTGTACGCCGTGGAAGCCAGCGCACTGCCAACCGATGAAGCCTTGATGCTGGCCTGGGCCGGTGGCGACCTGCGCGCGTTCGAAAGCCTGTATGCACGCCATCGCAAGCGCCTGTTCGGCTTCCTGCTGCGGCAACTGCGCGACAACGCGTTGGCCGAGGAGATCTTCCAGGATGTCTGGCAGCGGGTGATCAGCGCGCGCGCGGGCTGGCAGCCTGACGCTGCATTCAGCACCTGGCTGTTCCGCATCGCCCACAACCGCCTGAACGACCACTGGCGGGCCGCTCGCCATCGCCCTGCCGCACCGGCCGACGCCGACCTGCGCCTGGCCGCGATCGAGGACGGGCAGACCCCGGAAGCCGAGCTTTCCGAATTCGAACAACGTCGCCGCATCCAGCTGGCGATGGAGCAACTGCCGCCCGAGCAGCGCGAAGTGCTGCAGCTGCGGCTGGATCAGGAACTGAGCCTGGAGGAGATCGGCCAGATCACCGGCGTAGGCCGGGAAACCGTGAAATCGCGGCTGCGCTATGCGATGGACAAGCTGCGTGCGGGATTGAACGCATGAACCGAGACGAACCGCTGACGCCGGAAGAACGCGAGCTGGCGCGCCTGCTCGGCCGTCGCGTCGAACAGGCCCCGCCGGCCGCGCTGGACGCCACCATCCTGGCCGCGGCGCGCGCTGCCGTGCACGCACCGGCGGCCGATGCTGCTGTCTCCGCCGAGGCGCCGCGCAGGCAGCGCACACGTCCGCGTTGGCCGGCGGTGTTCGGCATCGCCGCCTCGATGGTGTTCGCCATCGGCATCGCCTGGCAGCTGCGCCCGGAACCGCCGCCGGTTCCGGCAGGCGAGGCCGCTGTTGCTGCGGCGCCCGCTGCGGCAGACGTCGCGGCCGCCGATCAGGCCGCTGGGAGCAGTCCAGCCGACAGCGCGGTTGCCGCATCGGAAACGGCCACCGAACCTGCAGCACCCGAGGCGGCCCCTGTTGCTGCTCCCCCGGCACCGTCCGTCGCGCGGGTAGCCAAGCCTGCGCCGACCGAGACTGCTGAAGCTCCGGCCCAGGCTGCACGATCGATGGCGGCGGATGCGGCCGCCGATACGTCCTTTGCGGCGCTCCCGCCTGGTCCGGCCGCCGCACCGGCAGCGGCACCGCCCGCGCCTCCCGCACCGGCTGCCTATTCGGCACCTGCACCGGCATTGGCGCCGGCCCCGGCAGGGGAGCTGAAAGCGCGCACCGCCGAGGCGCCAGTGGCCAACGCTGCCGATGCGGAACGGGCGCAGGCACTGGATCGGGTAGAGATCACCTCGATGAAGCGGCCGGCCCCGAGCCGCTCCGCGCCCGGCGTCATGCGCCGCGGCGCCGACGCGCGGCTCAGTGCGGATGCCGTGCAGGCCGAGGTGGACGCCGATGCACAGCTGCCGCGACGGCAGTGGCTGCAGAAGATCCGCGCGCGCCGCGATGACGGCCAGCGCGACCTGGCTCGCGCCAGCCTGGAGCGCTATGTGCAGCAGTATCCGGAAGCACGCCTGCCGCGCGACCTGCGCCCGCTGCTGGACGACTGAAGCGGGCAGTGACCTCCGGCGACCCCGTAGAATGGCGGGAATGCCCGATACCCTCGCCCAGCCGGTAAGCCACACGCTGGAAGTCAAACACAGCCGCTTCATTGCCCATGCCGCGCCGATCGATGGCGCCGCGGCAGCATTGGCGTTCCTGCAACAGGTGGCCGTAGCCGACGCAACCCACAACTGCTGGGCCTACCGGCACGGCCAGGACTACCGCTCCAGTGACGATGGCGAGCCCGCCGGCACCGCTGGGCGGCCGATCCTGGCTGCGATCGACGGCCAGGGCTTCGACCGGGTGATGGTGGTCGTGACGCGCTGGTTCGGCGGTATCAAGCTGGGCGCCGGTGGACTGGTGCGCGCCTACGGTGGCGCCGCCGCCGAATGCCTGCGTACCGCCCCGCGCTTGCCGCTGGTGGCGATGGCCCGGCTGCAGCTGTTGGCCGGCTTCGAGGATCTGGGCACCCTGCATGCCACCCTTCCCAGCTTCGGCGCCGTGAAGCGCGATGAACAGTTCGATGCCAACGGCGTGTGCCTGCGGGTCGAATTGCCGGCCGATCAGGTCGATGCATTGAAAATCCGCCTGCGCGACGCCACCCGTGACCGTATCCGCATACAAGACGACGACCAGGATGACTGACAAGGACGACGCCCCCGCCTCGGCCCCACCGCTGCGCCGCCTCGGCAGCCTGCGGACGCTGTGGCCGTTCGTGCGCCGCCACAGCGGGCTGTTCACCGCCTGGCTGCTGGCGCTGGCGGTCTCTTCGGCCGCCACGCTGAGCCTGCCCCCCGCCGTGAAGCAGATGATCGACCACGGCTTCACCAGCGGTGGCCAGATCAACCGTGCCTTCGCCCTGCTGATGCTGGTGGCGGTGGTGCTGGCACTGGCAACGGCCGCACGGTTCTTCTTCGTGTCGCTGCTGGGCGAAAAAGTCGTGGCCGACCTGCGCAGCCGCCTGTACGCACACCTGATCCAACTCGGTGCCGGTTTCCATGACCGCAGCCGCAGCGGCGAACTGGTCTCGCGCCTGACCGCTGACAGCGAACTGCTGCGCAGCGTGGTCGGCTCGACCATGTCGGTCGCCCTGCGCAGCAGCGTCACCGTGGTCGGCAGCCTGGCCATGCTGTTCGTCACCAGCCCCAGGCTGGCGGCATGGTCGCTGCTCGGCATCCCACTGGCGGTACTGCCGATCATCATCGGCGCGCGGAAGCTGCGCACGGTTGCACGCAGCAGCCAGGACCGCATCGCCGATGCCAACAGCCTGGCCAGCGAGACGCTGGGCGCCGTGCGCACGGTGCAGGCACATGCACGCGAGCCTTACGAGCGCGGACGCTTCGACAAGGCACTGGGCGATGCCATCGGCGCCGCGCGCCGACGCATCGGTGCGCAGTCGCTGGTCACCGCCAGCGCCATCCTGCTGGTGTTCGGCGCCATCGTTGGCGTGCTGTGGCTGGGCGCGCACGATGTCATCGACGGGCGCCTCAGTGCCGGCACGCTGGGGCAGTTCGTGCTGTACGCGCTGATCGGCGGCGGCTCGGTGGGCGCGCTGGCCGAAGTGTGGAACGAACTGCAGCGTGCAGCCGGTGGCATGGGCCGCATTGGCGAGCTGCTGCAGGAAGACATCGAGATCCGTGCGCCGGCGCAGCCGCACGTTCTGCCGCAACCATTGCGCGGCGAAATCCAGTTCGACGACGTGGTGTTCCACTATCCGCAACGTCCGGACCAGGCCGCGCTGGACCACTTCAACCTGCATGTCCGCCCGGGCGAGACGGTGGCCCTGGTCGGCCCGTCGGGCGCGGGCAAGAGCACGGTGCTGTCGATGCTGCTGCGCTTCCACGATCCGGCCAGCGGCCGCATCTGCGTGGATGGCATCGACGTACGCCAGGTCGATCCGGCCGAGCTGCGCGCGCAGCTGGCGCTGGTGCCGCAGCAGCCGACGCTGTTCGCGGCCAGTGCGCGCGACAACATCCGCTATGGCCGCCTGCAGGCCAGTGACGCCGAGGTCGAAGCTGCCGCGCGTGCGGCCGAGGCCGATGGCTTCCTGCGCGCGTTGCCGCAGGGCTACGACAGTGAGCTGGGCGAACGCGGTGCGCGCCTGTCCGGTGGCCAGCAGCAGCGCGTGGCGATCGCCCGCGCACTGCTGAAGGACGCGCCGATCCTGCTGCTCGATGAAGCCACCAGCGCGCTGGACGCACAGAGCGAGCACAGCGTGCAGCAGGCGCTGGAGCGGCTGATGGCCGGTCGCACCACGCTGGTCATCGCCCACCGCCTGGCCACCGTGCTCAAGGCCGACCGCATCGTGGTGATGGACCAGGGCCGCATCGTGGCCGAAGGTACCCATGCCCAGCTTCTGGCCGAAGGCGGACTGTACGCTGAACTGGCACGACTGCAGTTCATCGATTGATGACGGCCGGCTAACATCGGCCGGACCAAGCTGGCCTCGCATCAGCAGCATCCGCTGAAGGAGGTACGCGATGTCGTTCCGTCAGTTCCCTGCAGTCGACAGCAATGGCGAAAGCCACATCATCATCGAGTTCAAGCCCGAGGCGAATGGCAGCGGGCATCACTCTGAATCCACGCCGCGTTACGAGCTGGATGACGGGCGTCATCTGGTTCGCAATGGCCGCGAATTCACCACCAGCGGTGGCGAACTGCGGTTGATGATCTGGCGCTGCCCACCTTGGTGGGCACTGGCCGTGTCGCCCTGCTCTGGTAGGTGTCGACCTCGGTCGACACGCGCTTTGCCAAGGGCAGTCGAGCAAGGCTCGACTCCACAAGAAGGCGTGATCAATTTTTCACCAAGCATCTTGACAGCCTTGCCTGACAAGGGCTGCGCAGGGTTATCCACACGTTTGCTCAGAAACCATCCACACCGCCTGTGGATGAATTCAGCCCAGCACCCGTCCGATGCCGCTGGCGTCCACGTCGGCCGCGGCCCGGGTGATCGCCGCCGGATCGCTGCCGGCCACGAATCCGATGCGGAAGTGCACTTCACCGCCGGGCGTGCGCGAGGAATGGATCGAAGCCAGGCTGATGCCATGCTGCTCGAACACGTTCAACAGCTCGCGCAGCGAGCCAGGCCGGTCCTCCGGCAGGTGCACCGACAGCGCGTTGCGCTCGGTCAGATCGGCCAGCAGATACCCCACGCGTTCGAACGTGTAGTTGCCATCCGCCAGGGCCTGGTCGCCGAAGGCACTGCGATTGGCTGACAGCAGCTGCTCACGGAATGCAGCCCGTGCGCCGTCGTCGCCCTGTCCGACCTGCACCTGCAGGGCCTGCAGCTGCCCCACCAGCCGCTCCAGCATCGGCGCCACGTACGGGTTGCCGAACTGGATGTCTTCGTAGATCGCCGGATTCAGCGACAGGATGCGCGAGATGATCGCCGTGTCCAGCTCGAACGACGCCGAACGGTACGGCATCATCGCGGCCAGATCCCCCAGCTGCGGCTGGTACTGGCGCAGCACGCCTGCCTGCGCCAGGTGGGTGGCATGCACCATCGCCTGCACCAGCGCCATCATCTGGTCGTGGTGCTGCGGCGTCGCGCGCACGCACTCGGCCTGCAGCGCGGTGCACAGCGTATCGACCCATGCCCGCCAGTGCTGCAGCCGCGCTTCGCAGACCACCATCACCCGCCCCTTCAGGGTCGGCGCCTTGGGTGGCGCGGTCATCGGGTGCAGTCCGACCACTTCGGCCTGCGAGGCCAGCATCGCCTGCACCGGTGCCTCCTTTACCGAGGTCACATCCAGCCACAGCCTGCCCTGCTCGCGGCCCGCCGATTGCCGCACGTACTCGGCGATCAACGCCGGCGTGTGCCGGATCGGTGCCGAGAACACCAGTACATCGGCCTGCGCCAGCAGGTGTTCCGGCGTGTGCGAGTCCGGGTCGGCCGGGTCATGGCCGATCACCTGCAGCTGCAGGTGCTGCTGGAAGAAGCGGCACAGCCAGCGCCCATAGGCACCAGCACTGCCGACGATGCCGACCGTGCGCGGCGTGCGTGGATCCAGGCCGCTCATGCCACGCGTTCAGCGCGGAAGCGCGTTCCTTCGGCCAGCGCCGCCGGCGCGGCAGCGATCACGTCGAACTCCTCGAAGCCGTTGTCCAGGGTCGCCTCCAGCGCCGCATGGGTGCCGGCAATCGCGCGCGAAATCGCCTGCTGCATCGACTCACCGCGCAGCAGGAACGACACCACCAGCGACATCAGCACGTCACCGGTACCGGCCACGTCCACCGGCAGCAGCGGTGAGGTCCAGCGCCAGGTTTCCTCGTGCCCGACCGCCAGGGTGACCAGCTCACCCGGGTTGCCGCCTACGCTGTGCGCGATCACCCAGTGCGGGCCACGATCCAGCAGCGTGCGCGCGGCGGCGATGGCATCGGCCTCGGCCAGTGCCGGCATGCCGGTCAGGCGATTCAGTTCGAAGGCATTGGGCGTCACCAGCCAGGCGTGCGGCAGCAGGCGCTCGGCGAAGATCGCTTCCAGGCCCGGTTCCACGTAGGGTCCGGTATGGGTATCACCGATCACCGGGTCCAGGCAGTAACGCAGCTGTGGGCAGGCCGGCAGGATGTTGTCCAGCCAGTCGGCGAAGGCCGCACCGTTGGCGGTGCTGCCGAAGTAGCCGGACACCAGCATCTTCGCCCGCTGCGGCAGGCCACGCTCGTGGGTACCCAGCAGCAGGTCGGCAAACCAGTCGGCGGGCAGCACGCGGCCCCGCGTAGTGTCGTAGAACGGCGCATTGCTCAGCAGCACGGTCGGGATTTCGGCGACGCGCACGCCCAGTGCGCGCATCGGCGGGACGGCGGCACTGTTGCCGGCGTGGCCGTACACAAGTTGCGACTGGACCGAGATGACATCGATCGGCGACGGCCCATCCGGCCGCTGGCGGCGGCCGTGGACCAGGTGGTTATCAAGGGATTCGCTCATGGCCGCATTCTACGCCCAAGGGAGTTTTCGGCAGGGCTTGCAGCCCTGCACCTGCCGAAGGCGAAGCCGAAGCAAGATCAAGAGCCGCATTCCGTGGGATGGCGGGGCGGTGTGGGTGGTCAGGACCGTTGGTCGGCACATCTGTGGGATACCGAAATAAATCGGGGTCAGATCCGTTTTCCTTCGGAAAACGGATCTGACTCCAAGAGCCGTTCCGACGGATCGCAGGAAACTGTCGAAGGCGGGGTGGGTCCGGTTGCAGGGGTGTCCGCGGCATGGATGCCGCGGCCAAGCCCCCAGGGATGGGTTTACGGCGTCCCCTGCAACCGGACCCACCCCGCCAACCCACGGATAGCCCGCTTCTGCTGTTGACGTTGCCTCTGCAGGTGCAGGGCTGCAAGCCCTGCAAACCCAAACCCCTCAGCGAGCAGCAGGCCGCGACGGCGGCAGCCACGCCGCTACGATGCCCAGCAGCGGCAGGAACGCGGTCAGCTGATAGACGTATTCGATGCTGGTCCTGTCTGCCAGCATGCCCAGCACGGCCGCGCCAAGCCCGCCCATGCCGAATGCAAAGCCGAAGAACAGGCCGGACACCATGCCGATGCGGTGCGGCATCATCTCCTGCGCGTACACCACGATGGCCGAGAACGCCGAGGAGAGCACGAAGCCGATCAGCACTGCCAGCACTGTGGTCCATAGCAGATCGGCGTGCGGCAGCATCAGCGCGAACGGGGCCACGCCGAGGATCGAGGTCCAGATGATCGGCTTGCGGCCGATGCGGTCACCCAGCGGGCCGCCGAGGAAACCACCGGCGGCAGACGCCACCAGGAACGCGAACAGATGCAGTTGCGCCTGTGCCACCGGAATGCCGAAGTGGTGGATCAGGTAGAAGGTGAAGTAGCTGCCGATGCTGGCCATGTAGAAGTACTTGCTGAAGATCAGCACCAGCAGGATCGCCAGCACCTTGGCCACGGTGCGCGACGAATGCCGCGGGGCCATAGACGCGGTGCTGGCCGGACGCGGTGTGCCCAGGTGCAGTGCATACCAGCGGCCAACATAGGTCAGCAGCGCGATGCCGATCAGCGCGGCGCCGGCAAACCATGATGCGGCACGCTGGCCATACGGCACGATCACGGCCGCAGCGATCAACGGCCCCAGCGCGGTACCGAAGTTGCCACCCACCTGGAACACCGACTGCGCGAAGCCATGGCGACCGCCCGAGGCCAGCCGGGCGATGCGCGAGGCCTCCGGGTGGAAGATGGCCGAACCAATGCCGACCATCGCCGCAGCCATCAGCACCACCGCGTAGTTCGGCGCAAAGCCGAGCAGCAGCATGCCGCACAGGGTCGAGGCCATGCCGATCGGCAGCGAGTACGGTGCCGGGCGGCGGTCGGTGGCCATGCCGATCAACGGCTGGAAGATCGACGCGGTGAGCTGGTAGGTCAGCGTGATCAGGCCGATCTGGGTGAAGCTGAGGTTGAAGCCGCCCTTGATCACCGGATAGATGGCCAGGATCAGGGACTGCATCATGTCGTTGACGACATGCGAGGTGGAGATGGCGGCCAGCACGCCGGGAGCCACCGGGCGTGAGGTCGTTGCGGGAGAAGCCAGGGTCGACATGGACACAGTCAGGTTGGGGGCGAGCCACGCATGCTACGGTGGGCCCCCACTCCCTTCTGCCGCGTTCGGGTCATGGCCTATCGCAAAAAGGACACTCCCTGCCCAATCCGCGAGACCGCGCCGTGGAACGAAGTGCCGGTACACCGCCCGGTGACCAGCCGCGCCCGGCACTACCCGCCCGGTACCCACATCGCGCCACACCGGCATCGCCGTCACCAACTGGTCTTCGCCATGTCCGGCCTGATGGTGGTGCGCGCGGACGGTGGCCGCTGGGTCGTGCCCTCCACCCGCGCGATCTGGGTTCCGGCCGGCATGGTGCATGCGGTGGACTGCATCGCCGAGGTGCACATGCGCAGCCTGTACGTGGAACCGGACTTTGCACCGCAACTGCCGGATGGGGCGTTCGCAGTACAGGTGGCGCCGCTGCTGCGCGAACTACTGCTGGCGGCCAGCCTGATCGAGTCCGCGCACGTGGACGACAGCCGCGACGGTCGCGTGGTGCGCCTGCTGCTGGACGAGCTGCACCGCATGGACGTGCTGCCGCTGCACCTGCCCTCGCCCACCGACCCGCGCCTGCAGAGGATCTGCCAGCACATCCAGAAGCATCCCGCCGACGACGCCACGCTGCAGGACTGGGCCCAGGCCCTGCAGGTGGACGTGAAGACCATCCAGCGCCATTTCGCCGGCGAACTGGGCATGACCTTCGGGCAGTGGCGGCAGCAGGCGCGCCTGCTGGCCGCCCTGGAGCGGCTGGCAGTCGGCGACAAGGTCATCGATGTGGCGCTGGCGATGGGCTACGACAGCCCCAGCGCGTTCACCAGCATGTTCAAGCGCCAACTGGGGCAGACGCCCGCGGCGTTTTTCCGCTGATCGCAAACGAAAACGCCGGGCATGGCCCGGCGCTACCGCTCAACGCTTCGGTTGAAAAACTCAGGACGTCATCCGGTCCCAGAAGCCCTTCACGCCATCCATGAACGTCGCCGACTTCGGCGAATGCTTGCGTGCTTCCTCGCCGACAAAGGTGGCTTCGAACTGCTCCAGCAGCTTGCGCTGTTCGTTGGTGAGGTTGACCGGGGTCTCCACCACCACGCGGCAGTACAGGTCGCCCTCGCTGCGGCTGCGCACCGAACGCACGCCCTTGCCGCGCAGGCGGAACAGCTTGCCGGTCTGGGTCTCGGCCGGGATGCGGATTTCCGCTTCGCCGCCGAGGGTCGCCACGCGTACGGTGTCGCCCAGCGCTGCCTGCGAGATGCGGATCGGCACTTCGCAGTGCAGGTCGTCGCCATCGCGCTGGAAGATCGCATGCTCGCGCACGCGCACTTCCACGTACAGGTCACCCGGCGGCGTACCGGCCGGACCGGCCTCACCTTCACCCTGCAGGCGGATGCGGTCGCCGGTATCGACGCCCGCCGGCACCTTCACCGACAGCACCTTGTCTTCCTCGACACGGCCGTTGCCGTGGCAGGTCTTGCAGGGCTTGGCGATGATCTGGCCACGGCCGCCGCAGTTGTGGCAGGCCTGCTGCATGGCGAAGATGCCGCGCTGGATGCGCACCTGGCCGCGGCCATGGCACACATTGCAGGTTTCGACCTTGCCGTCTTCGGAGCCACTGCCATCGCAGTCGCCGCACTCGGCCAGGGTCGGGATCTCGATGCGGCGCTCGACGCCGCGTACCGCTTCTTCCAGGTCCAGCTCCATCACGTAGCCGATGTCGGCGCCGCGACGGGCCTGGCGCGGCCCACCGCCGCCCCCGCCAAAAATGTTGCCGAAGATATCGCCGAAGATATCGTTCATGTCCGGGCCGCCCGGACCACCACCGCCCATGCCGTGCTCGAACGCGGCGTGGCCGTGGCTGTCGTACATGCGGCGCTTGTTGCCATCGGACAGCACTTCGTAGGCTTCCTTGCACTCCTTGAAGGAGGCTTCGGCCGCCGCATCACCCGGGTTGCGGTCCGGGTGGAACTTCATCGCACAGCGACGGTAGGCCTTCTTCAGCTCGTCGTCGGTGGCGGTGCGGGCAACGCCCAGCACTTCGTAGTAATCGCGCTTGCTCATATGGTGAATCTGGTTCCGGAAAGTCGGGATTCGTCAAAGCGGAAGAGCGGAACCAGGTCCGCTCTTGCGTCGGGCGCCCCGACACGCCGGTGGGCGGTCAGGACCCTGATGCGACAACGGGACGCTGATGGCCAGCGTCCCGTGTCGGTCCGGATCAGGACTTCTTGTCGTCCTTGACTTCGGTGAACTCGGCGTCGACCACGTCGTCCTGCGCCTTGCCGGCGTTGCCGGCGTCGGCACCCGGGGCACCGCCCTGGTCGGCCGAAGCAGCGGCGAACAGCGACTGGCCGGCTTCCTCCAGCACCTTCGACTTGGCTTCGATCTGTGCCTTGTCGTCACCCTTCATCGCGGTTTCCAGGTCGGCCAGGGCCGCCTCGACCTTGCCGATGACATCGCCGCCGACCTTGCTGCCGTGCTCGGTGATGGCACTGCGGGTGCCGTGGATCAGGGCATCGGCCTGATTGCGGGCCTGCACCAGCTCCTGGAACTTCTTGTCTTCTTCGCGGTTGGCTTCCGCGTCGGCGACCATGCGTGCGATCTCTTCCTCGGACAGGCCCGAACCGGCCTTGATCTCGACCTTCTGTTCCTTGTTGGTCTTCTTGTCCTTGGCCGACACGTGCAGGATGCCGTTGGCGTCGATGTCGAAGGACACTTCCACCTGCGGCAGGCCACGCGGAGCCGGCTCGATGCCGGACAGGTCGAACTTGGCCAGCGACTTGTTGAAGCGGGCCTGCTCGCGCTCACCCTGCAGCACGTGCACGGTCACGGCCGACTGGTTGTCCTCGGCGGTGGAGAACACCTGCGAGGCCTTGGTCGGGATGGTGGTGTTCTTCTCGATGATCTTGGTGAACACGCCGCCCATGGTTTCGATACCCAGCGACAGCGGGGTCACGTCCAGCAGCAGCACGTCCTTGACGTCGCCGCCCAGCACGCCGCCCTGGATCGCAGCGCCCAGTGCCACGGCTTCGTCCGGGTTGACGTCCTTGCGCGGTTCCTTGCCGAAGAATTCGGTCACCGCCTGCTGCACCTTCGGCATGCGGGTCTGGCCACCGACCAGGATCACTTCGCTGATGTCGCTCGAACGCAGGCCGGCATCGTTCAGGGCGACGCGGCACGGCTCGATCGACTTCTTGATCAGGTCTTCCACCAGTGCTTCCAGCTTGGCGCGGGTCAGCTTGATGTTCAGGTGCTTCGGACCCGAGGCGTCAGCGGTGACGTACGGCAGGTTCACTTCGGTCTGCTGGGCGCTGGACAGCTCGATCTTGGCGCGCTCGGCAGCGTCCTTCAGGCGCTGCAGGGCCAGCGGATCCTTGCGCAGGTCGATGCCCTGGTCCTTGTTGAATTCTTCAACCAGGTACTCGATGACGCGGTTGTCGAAGTCTTCGCCGCCCAGGAAGGTGTCGCCGTTGGTGGCCAGCACTTCGAACTGCTTCTCGCCGTCGACGTTGGCGATCTCGATCACCGAGACGTCGAAGGTGCCGCCGCCCAGGTCGTACACCACGATCTTGCGATCCTTGTTGTCGCCCTTGTCCAGGCCATAGGCCAGCGCGGCCGCGGTCGGCTCGTTGATGATGCGCTTGACGTCCAGGCCGGCGATGCGGCCGGCATCCTTGGTCGCCTGGCGCTGGCTGTCGTTGAAGTAGGCCGGCACGGTGATGACCGCTTCGGTGACCTTCTCACCGAGGAAGTCCTCGGCGGTCTTCTTCATCTTCTCCAGCACCTTGGCCGAGATTTCCTGCGGGGCCATCTTCTTGCCATCGCTGGTCGACACCCAGGCATCGCCGTTGTCATGGGCCAGGATGCTGTACGGGACGTGGGCGATGTCCTTCTGCACTTCGGCGTCGGTGAACTTGCGGCCGATCAGGCGCTTCACCGCGTAGAAGGTGTTCTTCGGGTTGGTGACGGCCTGGCGCTTGGCCGAGGCGCCCACCAGGACTTCGCCGTCCTTGGTGTAGGCGACGATCGACGGGGTGGTGCGATCGCCTTCCGAATTCTCGATGACGCGGGCCTTGCCGCCGTCCATGATCGCCACGCACGAGTTGGTGGTGCCGAGGTCGATACCAATGATCTTGCCCATGGGGGAGACTCCTGAGGATGCTTGTTGGGGTCAGTCCGGCCGTTCGGCCGGTGGATGAATACGATGTGGGGGAGGCTCGTGGAACATTCAAGCCATCTCCCGAACGCTGTGTTTCCGGTCGCCCGGCGCGTTCAGCGTCGGGCCGGGTGACGGGACATTCCCGCCTTCCGGCCCTGGAGGGGTCAGTCGGCGGCCACCACCACCAGCGCCGGCCGCAGCAGGCGCTCGTTGAGCAGGTAACCCTTCTGGAACACGGTCACCACGCTGCCCGGGGCGGCGTCTGGGGCCGGCACCTGGCTGATGGCCTGGTGGTGTTCCGGGTTGAACGGCTGGCCGATCGGGTCCAGCAGGACCAGCCCGTTGTCGGCGGCAACCTTCAGCAGCTGCTTGTAGGTCAGCTCCAGGCCCTCGCGCAGCGGATGCGGGTCATCGCCGGCCGCCTTCAAGCCGGCATCCAGGCTGTCGAACACCGGCAGCAGCTCGCCCAGCAGCTTCTCGTTGGCGAACTTGCGGGCCTGCTCGATGTCACGGGCAACGCGCTTGCGCTGGTTCTCGAGGTCGGCGCGCTCACGCAGCGCATCGGCCTTGATCTGCTCGACCTCGGCGCGCAGGCGCTCCACTTCGTCGTTGACGCCGGCGGCGGCGGCCGCATCGGCGGCAGTCTGCTGGGATTCGATATCTGGATGTTCGTGGTTCATGTCTGGGTCCCTGGCGGTCAGTCTCCGCCTCCACCCACCCTAGTGTGGGCGGGATGCTGCGTTTCAAGCGTCGGATGTTCCAGGAGTGCGCCCGGCTGGCGAAAACGCCGCGCCGAGTACATCGGCAGTAGCCTGGACCAGCGGGATCATCCGGTCGTAGGCCATCCGCTTGGGGCCGATCACGCCCAGCACGCCCAGCACCTGGCCATTGGCGGCATAGGGGGCGGTGACCAGCGAGACCCCCTGCAACGGCATCATCCCGGTCTCTTCGCCAATGAAGATGCGCACCCCCGGGGCCTGGATGGTGCGCTCCAGCAGCTGCAGGATCTCCCGCTTGCTGGAGAACAGCTCGAACAGCTCGCGCAGCCGCTCCAGGTCGGACAGGTCCTGCACCCCCATCAGACGGGTCTGCCCGGCCACCAGCATGTCATCGGCCGCCGGCTGCAGGGCCTGCTCGGCCAGCTCGATGCTGTGCGCCAGCAGCTGCTCCAGCTCCGAACGGGCATCACGCAGTTCCAGCAGCAGGCGGGTGCGGATCTCGGCCATCGGCAGGCCGGCGAAATGCGCGTTGAGGTAGTTGGCGACCTGTTCCAGCTGGCCCGGCGCGAACTCCTGGCGGGTCTCGATGACCCGGTTCTGCACCTCGTTGTCGGCGAACACCAGGATCGCCAGCACCCGGCGCCCGTCCAGCGCCACGAAATCGATCTGGCGGAACGCGAACTGCTCGCGCCGCGGGGCGCTGACCACGCCGACGAAGTGGCTCATCGCCGACAGCAGCTCCGAGGCGCTGCCAAGCAGGGCCTGGGTGCTGCCGCCGCCGGCCAGTTCCTGGCGCAGCCGGGCCAGCTCGCCTTCGCCCGGCGGCTGCATCTGCAGCAGGCTGTCGACGAACACCCGGTAGCCATGTGCGGTCGGGACGCGCCCGGCCGAGGTGTGCGGCGAAGCCAGCAGCCCCAGGTCTTCCAGGTCACCCAGGATGTTGCGGATGGTGGCCGGACTGACCTCCAGCCCGGCCACGCGCGCCAGCGTCTGCGAGCCGACCGGCTCACCGTCCTGGATGTAACGCGCGATCAGCGTGCGCAGCAGATGGCGCGCACGCGGGGCAAGCTGGTCGGGAGAACCGTGCATGGAATCAACCTGTGAGACACGGACACTAGATAATGGCGGCGGATCACCTTGGCAAGTCATTGGACCTCCCGCGCCCGCGTGCTAGCGTTGCGCGGCTGCTGACACCCCCTTACCCATGCTCAGACATCTTTCGATCAAGGATTTCGCCGTCGTCCGCGCCACCGAACTGGAGTTCGGGCCAGGCATGACCGTGGTTTCAGGCGAGACCGGCGCCGGCAAGTCACTGATGGTCGACGCGCTGGGCTTCCTGTCCGGCCTGCGCGCCGACAGCGGCGTGGTCCGCCACGGCGCCGCGCGCGCCGAGCTGTCGGCCGAGTTCGCGCTGGACCAGCTGCAGGCCGCGCGCCAGTGGCTGGCCGACAACGAGCTGGACGACGAGGAGCAGTGCCAGCTGCGCCGCGTGATCCGTGCCGATGGCGGCTCGCGGGCCTGGATCAACGGCCGCCCGGTGACCCTGGCCCAGCTGGCCGACCTGGCCTCGCTGCTGGTGGAGATCCACGGCCAGCACGAACAGCAGGCCCTGCTGACGCGCCCGTCGCAGCTGGCCCTGCTGGACGCCTATGCCGGCAACGAGGACGAGCGCCGCCAGGTGCGCCGCGCCGCTGCGGCCTGGCAGGCGCTGGTCGATGAATCGCTGGCGCTGTCGCAGCAGGGCGACGTCAGTGACCGGATCGGCTTCCTGGAGCACCAGCTGCGCGAACTGGACCGCGAAGACCTGGAACCGGAGTCGATTGCCGCGCTGGGCGCCAGCCACCGCCGCCAGGCCCATGCCAGTGCCCTGCTGAGTGCCTGCCAGGCGGCCAGCAACCAGCTCAATGGCGACGACGGCAGTTCCGCGCTGGACCTGCTGCAGCAGGTGCGCCACGAGCTGTCGCGCCTGATCGAACACGACCCGCGCCTGGGCGAGGTCGACGGCCTGATCGAGAACGCCTCGATCCAGCTGCACGAAGCCCTGTCGCTGCTGGACCGCGTGCATGACGACCTCGACGCCGACCCGGAACAGTTCGAGGAGAACGAGCGTCGCCTCGGCCGCCTGCACGACCTGGCCCGCAAGCACCGTGTGCCGATGGACGAGCTGGGCGCGCAGCGCGAGCGCATGCACGCCGAAGTGGAACAGCTGCGTGGTGCTGACGAACGCCTGCAGCGCCTCGCCGGCGAGATCGACAAGGCCGCTGCGGCCTGGCGCGTGCAGGCCGGGCTGCTGACCGCCAGCCGCCGCGCCGCCGCTGCCGAGCTGTCGGCCACCACCACCGGCATCATCGCCGAGCTGGGCATGGGCGGCGGCCAGTTCCTGATCGAGCTGGAACCGCAGGACGCCGGCAAGCCCGACCCGCAGGGTGCCGAGCGCGTGGAATTCCTGGTGGCGGCCAATGCCGGGCAGCCACCGCGTGCCCTGCGCAAGGTGGCCTCGGGTGGCGAACTGTCGCGCATCTCGCTGGCCATCGAAGTGGCCGCGCTGGACCTGGATGCAGTGCCGACCATGGTGTTCGACGAAGTCGACTCCGGCATCGGTGGCGCGGTGGCGGACATCGTCGGCCAGAAGCTGCGCGCCCTTGGCGAGAAGCGCCAGGTGCTGTGCGTGACCCACCTGCCGCAGGTCGCCTCGAAGGGCCATGCCCATTACCGGGTCAGCAAGGCCCCGGTGGAAGGCATGACCCAGAGCGCAGTGGAAAAGCTGGACAGCAAGGCGCGCGAGGAAGAACTGGCGCGCATGCTCGGCGGCGTGGAAGTGAGCAAGGAAGCGCGCGCCGCCGCACGCAAGCTGCTGCAGGTGTAACGCCGGCCGAGCCGAGCATTGGCTCGGCTTCCGCACGGTAGTGCCGGCCGCTGGCCGGCACCCCGATGCGGGTGGATGAAGATCATGAGGTTGCCGGCCAGCGGCCGGCACTACCCCTGTGGCTGCGTCAGATCGACGTTCTCCACCAGGAAATCAAGAAACGCGCGCACCCGCAGCGGCAGGTAGCCGCCCTGCCCCAGGAACACCGCGTGCACCTCTTCCAGGTCACCGGGATTGGCGTCCTCCAGCACCGGCAGCAAGCGCCCGGCGGCAATGTCCTGCTGCACCTGGAATGCTGCCAGCCGCGCCATGCCCAGCCCACCCAGCACCAGCTGGCGCAGCGCATCGCCGTTGCTGGCGCGCGCGTTGCCACTGGGCAGCAGCATGCGTTCGCGCCCGTCCTGCAGCAACGGCCAGCCCTGCATCGCGCGCGCATGGCCGATATCCAGCCGGTTGTGCGACTGCAGCTCCTCGGCAGTGCGTGGCAGCCCGTGCCGCTGCGCGTAGGCCGGTGCAGCCACGATCATCATCCGCGTCGCACCCAGCCGCCGCGCCACCAGGCTGGAGCTCTTCAGTGGACCGGCCCGCACCGCCACGTCGGTGCGCTGCTCAAGCAGGTCGATCACCTCGTCATTGAGGGTCAGGTCCACGCCTACCTGCGGGTTGCGTTCGAGGAATGCCGGCAGCAGCGGCAACAGGAAATGCTGGCCGAACGGCACGTTGGAGTTGACCCGCAACCGTCCACGCGGCTCGGCATGGGCACTGGCACAGCGCTCGGCCTCCTCCAGGTCGGCCAGCACGCGCAGGCCGCGCTCGTAGAACGCGCAGCCTTCCGGGGTCAGCTGCAGCTGGCGGGTGGAGCGTTGCAGCAGGCGCGTACCCAGCCGCTGCTCCAGCCGGGCCACCAGCTTGCTCACTGCTGACGGCGTCATGTCCAGGGTGCGTGCGGCGGCGGAGAAGCCACCGGTCTCGATCACCCGCACGAACACTTCCAGTTCGCCGGATCGGTTGATGTCGGGTCGCGCCATGGCGATGAATCCAGTTCACAGATGATTGTCCATACGCAGTCTAGTTCACAGATGACCCCGGAATCACCATGGCGTTCCCTCCCACCTGGATTGCCCGATGAACCGCTTGAGCCAGCTCACCGCCACCGCCCTGCTCGCCCTGTCCGGCGTCGCCAGTGCCGCATCCGCCCCGCACTGGGTCGCCAGCTGGCAGGCCAGCCCGCAACCGGTCTGGGACGCGGATTTCCTGTTCCCGACCCTGGTTCCGGCCACGCTGCAGGACCAGACCTTCCGCCAGACCGCGCGCATCAGCCTGGGCGGGCCCCGGCTGCGGGTGCGGCTGAGCAATGCCTACGGCACCCAGCCGCTGCGGATCGGGGCGGCCAGCGTGGCCGCGGGCGCGGGCGCCACCCCGCAACCGCTCAGCTTCGACGGCCAGCCTGGGGTGTTGATCGGTGCCGGTCAGGAACGGCTGAGCGATCCGCTGGCGGTGGCCACGGAAGACCACCAGGCGCTGCAGGTCAGCGTTTTCGTGCCGGGGCCGACGCCGGTGCAGACGTTCCATTGGGACGGCCGCCAGACCAGCTGGATCGCCGGCGGCAATCAGGCCCGGGCGCGCGACCTGCAGGGTGCCAGTTCCACTACCGCACGCCTGTTCCTCACCGGGATCGAGGTCGAGGCCGCCGCCAGTGCGCGTAGCGTGGTGGTGATTGGCGACTCGATCACCGACGGCGCCACCGCCAGCCTCGACCAGGACCAGCGCTGGACCGACCATCTGGCCGCGCGTCTGGCACCGCGCGGCGTCGCGGTGGTCAACGCGGGCATTTCCGGCAATCGGCTGCTGAGCGACGGCATGGGCGAGTCGGTTCTGGCCCGCCTGCGGCGTGACGCACTGGATCAGCCCGGCGTCGCCAGCGTCATCGTGCTGATCGGCATCAACGACATCAGCTGGCCCGGTACTGCCTTCGCCCGCGCGCAGCCCCGGCCCAGCCTGCCCGAGCTGCAGGCCGGCTATCGTGCCCTGGCCGAACAGGCCCACCGGCGGGGTCTACGCATATTCGGCGCCACCCTGATGCCGTTCGCGGGCGCCCTGCCCGGCACGCCGCTGGACGACTACTACCACCCGGACAAGGAGGCCCTGCGCCAACAGCTCAATGCATGGCTGCGCAGCAACAGCCCGTTCGACGCGGTGATCGACCTGGACGCGGCGCTACGCGACCCGGCCGATCCGTCACGGATGGCCGCCGCCTACGACTCCGGCGACCACCTCCACCCGGGGGATGCCGGCAACCGGGCGATGGCCGAGGCGGTGGACCTGGAGATCCTGCTCGGTTGCAAGGGGTCAGAGCCCCTTGCTGGCGCAAAGGGATCCGACCCCGCAGAGCGCCCGGGGCCGGCCCCCTTTCCTGGAGGGAAAGGGCCCTGACCCCGGCAACGAAAAACCCCGGGCAAGCCCGGGGTTTCGTCGCTAGCGGCTGGCCGGAACGGCCTACTTGCGCTTCTTGCGCACGTAGAGCACCAGCGAGTGTTCTTCCAGCTCATAGCCGTGATCGGCCGCGATCTTGCGCTGCAGCTCCTCGATCTCATGGCTTTCGAATTCGATGATCTTGCCGCTGTCCACGTCGACCATATGGTCGTGGTGGCCACCACGGTCCAGCTCGTAAACGGCCTGGCCACCCTCGAAATTGTGCTTGAGCACGAGGCCGGCGGCCTCGAACTGGGTCAGCACCCGGTAGACCGTCGCCAGGCCGATCTCGTCGCCATGCTCGAGCAGCTGGCGGTAGATGTCCTCGGCGGTCATGTGGTGCTGGTGGTGCTGGGCATTGCGCTGTTCGAGCAGCGCCAGGATCCGCATCCGCGGATGGGTCACCTTCAGGCCGACTTTACGCAGGTCGTGGGTTTCCATAGGTCTCCGTTCATTGGCGATTTAGCGCCAGCTGCCTCGGATTGGGTCGCGGTGGCACGCCGGGAGTGTATCATCGGTTTGATTTCCCCAACCGCCAGTCCCGATGCGCAATCTCCTGTTGGTCGCCGCCGTCGCCCTGTCCACCACCGGGTGCGGCATCATCTACAAGCAACCCATCTATCAGGGCAACCTGATCCGGGAAGATGCCGTGGCCAAGCTGCAGGTCGGGCAGAGCAAGCAGCAGGTCACCGCGCTGCTGGGCACCCCGTCCATCCCCGACCCGTTCCACGCCCAGCGCTGGGACTACACCTCCAGCCAGCGCGTGAACCGCCTCGGCCGCACCGAAGTGAAGAACTTCGTGGTGTTCTTCGAGAATGACGCCGTTACCCGCTGGGAAGGCGACTACTTCCCGGGCAACGACAAGGCCCTGGCCCAGCAGACGGTGCGCCAGTTCGGCCGCAACCTGCCGAAGGACAAGAAGAAGAAGGGCCGCTGAGGCCTGCCCGTCCGCAGGGACGGGTTGCCGGGATCAACCGCCGAGCGCGCGACGCCGGCGGTTGTCCTTGGGGTCGGCCAGCAGCGGGCGCAGCAGCTCGATGCGGTCCCCGTCCAGCAGCGCCTGCTGTGGACGGGCCAGCACGCCATGCACCGCGGCGGCCGGACAGTCGGCACTACCTTCCAGCGCAGCGGCGGCGATGGCGTCGGCCACGGTCGCTCCCTCTTCCAGCTGCAGGTGGCGCGACAGCACGCGCTCCGGCCAAGCCAGCACCACCTCGACCTCGATCATCGCTCAGCCCTCGTCGGCGACGCGGACGAAATCATTGACCATGCGATCGGCCAGTCCCTGGAAGCCGATCGCCAGGGCCGGACCGAGCAGGCGCGAGCTGGGTTCGAACTCCAGGGTCAGGGTGACCTTGCACGCATCCTCGGCCAGCGCATGGAATTCCCAGCGGCCGTGCAGCTGCTTGAACGGGCCATCGCGCAGCTGCATGTCGATGCTGTGCGGGCGCTGCAGGGTGTTTTCAGTCTGGAACCAGGTACTGAACGAGCCCAGGCCCAGGTCCAGGCGCGCCACCAGGCGGTCCTCGCCCTGCTCCAGGATCTGGGCAGCCGAGCACCAGCGGAAACGGCGCGGATAGGCCTGGACGTCGTTGACCAGGTCGAACATGCGCGCGGCCGAATGTTCGACCAGGGCGCTGCGGCGGATAGTAGGCATGAATACAGGACGTTTCGGCAATCGACCGGGCGGGCCCGAATCGGAGACAATACGGAAATGAGCAAGAACAGCGGCAAGGATAAAGCAAAGAGCGCGACGGCCAACAAAACCATCGCGTTGAACAAGCGTGCCCGCCACGAGTACCACATCGAAGAGCGCTTCGAGGCCGGCCTGGCCCTGCAGGGCTGGGAGGTGAAGTCGATCCGCGCTGGCCGCGGCAACATCATCGACGCCTACGCCTATGTGAAGCACGGCGAGATCTTCCTGATCGGCGCGCAGATCACCCCGTTGATCCAGGCCTCCACCCACGTGGTGGCCAATGACCGGCGCGAGCGCAAGCTGCTGCTGCACCGGAGCGAGATCGACAAGCTGGTCGGCAAGGTCGAGCGCGATGGCTACACGATCGTGCCCACTGCGATGTACTGGAGCAAGAACAAGATCAAGCTCGAAGTCGCGCTGGCCAAGGGCAAGCAGACCCACGACAAGCGCGATGCCGCCAAGGACCGCGACTGGGCGATCGAGAAACAGCGTGTGATGCGTCGCGGCAACCGCGACGCATGACCGTCCCCATCGGCGCCTTGGTGACTGCCAGCGCCGATGAAACGCGCACGTTGTGCGCGCGCCTGCTGGCCTTCAACCAGGCCCACGGCGGCGATTCACTCGATGAGACTCCAGTCCGCCTGGCCTGGCATGACGAGCGCGGCGCGCTGCGCGGTGGCGTGCTGGCCGACGTCTGTGCCGGCTGGCTGCAGGTACATGTGCTGTGGGTGGATCCGGAACTGCGCGGGCAAGGCATCGGCCAGCGCCTGCTGGCGGAAGCAGAAGCCGCCGCGCGCCAGCTTGGCGCCCGCAACGTGATGCTGGACACCTTCGACTGGCAGGCCGAAGCTTTCTACCTGCGGCAGGGCTACACCGTCTATGGGCGGCTGCCCGATTGCCCGCCCGGGCACGAGCGGATCTACCTGCGCAAGCCATTGTCAGGTTCCTGACCGCGGCCGCGGAAACCGCCGACCGGTCACCCTGCCAGCAGGCCCTGCCCGCGCATGCGCGGTGCCAGCGCTGCGTGCATCACGGCCAGGTGCATCACCACTGCCAGTTCCGGCGCATGCCGGTCATCGCCGGCGCGCCACCGCTGCGCCAGCTGGGCCGCGTCGGCCGGCAGCAGGGCCAGCAGCTGGGCGTCATCCAGCGAATCGGCCGCGCCCTGAAGCTGCCGCGCCATCTGTCGGGACTGCCATACATGCACGCCGATGCTGAGGCTGGCCAACGACATCAGGACCACGGCCAACCCGTGCTCGAACCATTGCGACAGCACGTCCGGCCCCCACAGCAGGGCCGCCAACACTGCCAGGCCCGGCAGGCGCCAGCCCAGCCAATGGATGCGACCGCGCTGCGACCAGTGCACAACCACCGCACTGGCCACCAATGCCGCGGCCGCAGTCGCCGGCAGCTCGGTCAGCGCGGTGGCCGCAAGCAACACCGCCAGCACCGCCCAGACCCAGCCGGGCGGCAGGGCGCGCCGCTGGTAGTCGGCCCCGACGGGTCCGACCAGCTGTCGCAGGCTGCGTTGTTGGCTTGCCTCGGTCACCCACAGTCTCCGTGTCTTTCCTGGTCCGGATGGTCGCCGCCAGTGTGTCGCAAATTCGTGCCAATGAAGTTACCAATCCGCTATGGCCAATGCAGTGCAACTTATTGGAAATTGACAACGCTGCGCGCGCACCGTCGCCCCCACAGCCGGGACCGAGCGCCGGATCAGCTCAGGCCGGAAGCGAGGGTCGCGTCACGACGGGCACCGCCTGGCAACGTTCATGCACAGAGCCGACCGGTACGGCGCAGACACGCTCACCGACGAACCGGCGGTACTCCCGGTTGCCATCCTCGGGCTGATCCAGCCCGGGAACCTTCAGCAGGTCCAGCCCCCGCGCCTGGGCAATCAGCTCTGCGGCCTTCACCATCGCCGTGGACCTGCCACCGAAGAAGGCGATACGCGATTCGCGCGAGTGCTCGGAGAACGTGTTGATCAGGTCTACCAGCGACCGCCCCAGACCGACGACATTCACCACCAGCAGGCTGTAGTGCCGCCATTCCACCAGCGTTGCCGCGCTGCACGCGTCGCCGACCACTTCAACGCTGACCCGCGCATCGATCGACAGGCGCGACTCCATCGCAAGTCGCTCCATTGTTCGCTCACCCACCAGCAGGACCCTGATCGAGGCCATCACCCACTCCTTCCCTATGTGTGCCCGCCGCCGAAAGCAGGGACTCCAGTGAAGGAGAAAATGGTAGGCACGCGCATGCCGGCACCCAATAAGACAACCCCGAAAACAGCGTTGATTGCAGGTACTCCAGGCCTTGCAGCAGGGTGCGGCACGCCAGAATCGGAATGGTCTCATGCGGGCCAACGTGCTCCCCGCATTATTCTCGCCACCTCACAGTCGCGGCGTTCCTGCAGTGTCCGGGACCGCAACATGGAATGGATCGGGAGGGCAGAGGCATGGCGTTTCATGGCGACCTGGACGGCATCGACCTGGAAGACATCATCGCGCTGATTGGCGCACGGTCGGGCGTGCTTTCGCTCGGCCCGATCCAGGGAAAAACCCTGAACCTGCATGTGGCCGCGGGACTGGTCGCATCGTTCTCCATCGAGCAGAACATCGAGGGCAAGGACCGGATCTTCAAACTTGCCCGGTGGTTCTCCAGGCACCGCTGCAGTTTCAGTTTTGAACAGAAGCCGATCTACGCGACGCAGGCCCTGCATCTGGACCTGCTGCAGCTGTTTCCACGCCGACAGCCGACCGTTTCAGCGACAGACCCGGTGACGGGCCCGCTATCCAATCCGGACACGGTGTTCATGCTGATCAAGGCCAAGAAGGCCGCGCTTCCACTGGAGCTCCAGCGTTTCCTGGACCGGGTCGCGCCGATGCTGGAAAAGGGTGCCAGTGCGCACGACATTGCGCGCCGCACGCAGATGCGACTGCAGGATGTACAGCTCGCACTGCACGGCCTGAAACAGGCCAGGAAAGCGTGGCCGGCGTTTGTCGGCACAACGCCACCGGCGCGCCCTGCCGGATATGGCGTGTTCTCGTGGCTGCTGCGCCCCCGTGCTGCGCGCGCTGCATCGGGGTGAACGGTTGCAGGGTACGGGCTCCCAGACCGCTGCGACCGGCAAGACCGTGGTGGTGGCGGACGAGCATGCCATCTTCGTGCTCGGCATGGTGAGCTCGCTGCGGGTGCTTCCGCAGGTTGTGGTGACCGGCCAGACCACCCGTCGCACCGTCCTGCTGGAACTGGTGGAACAGCAGCAGCCCGACGTGGTCATCACCGGCTACACCCTGCAGGTGGAAGGCAGCACGCACCCCGGCCACGCACCGATCGCGGATATCGGCCGCTTGTCGCCGAGCACCCGCATCATCGCCATTACATCGCAACCGAGCGACGCGCTGCACCGGCGCATTCTTCGTGCGGGTGCCCACCTCGTGCAGGACAAGACCTGCCCCATCAACACCCTCATCCGGGGCGTGATCGACACGCTCAAGGGCGGCGCTCCCGCTGCTGCCGACAACCAGCGTCCAGTGATCGTCGGCACCGGTGCCCTGTCCACCTGCGAGCAGCAGGTCCTTCGACTCTATCTTTCCGGCATGAACGTCACCGCCATCGCAACGCTGCTGCAGCGGAGTAAGAAGACCATCAGCGCGCAGAAGATCAGCGCCATGAAAAAGCTCGGGGTATCGAGCAACCAGGAGCTGGTGCTTCTGGCCACGACCTTCCCCCCGCCCGAATGGCCGGAGGCGGGCGGGCTTTGAGCTGGGCCCAGCCCTATCGGCCCTGTACCTTGCAGCGCTGTAGAAACCGGAGGTACATTCTCCCCGTGGCGCCATCGGCGCCGGTTTCGCAAACACCAGAATAACGCGGCCCATCAATGCTTTAGCGTTATGGACTTTTTCGTTCACGCCTGCCGGATGTGCAGAAATGGGCATCGATTGGCAGCGTTTGGTCAACTTCTTAGTCAACATTCGATGTTGACCGTTGCCGTCGTCAGCGCGCCGATGGATCTCCGAGCTGCAGGTTCTCGTCTTCCAGCTTCCTTATCTCATCACCCAGAGCTATGTGCAGGCGGTCATAGATCGGGTGCACCTGCTCCCATAAAGCTCGCGCTTCGGCTTTCGCCACCGAGTTGGTCACTTGATACAGCAGCTCCCGGTACTCAGAGAGCTGTTCATAAACAGTGCGCGTGTGAATTCTCGCGTGTATCGGCACGACCTCGGCTATAGCGAGCCTGAAATCCTCCGCAACCTGAGGAGTTAACTTGTACGTCCCCCACTCGCCCGGTCCTGTCGTACGCTTTGATGTCCTCGAGGTGAACAACTGCCGCCGTCCGCATGAGCTTCAGCAATAGGGGTTGAACGGAGATGAGGTTCGCGCGCTCAGCATCTATGCGCCGCATGCGTAGGGCGTCGTAGCGTTGCTCTCGCCGTAACTCCTTCGCGTGCCTCCGGCGACCTTTTTCCGTCAGGTGGTCCTGGAACCGTTTCAGACCGAAGCCGAGAATCAGCGTGGCCACCGGCACCAGCCACTTCCAGTCGTCGCCAGCGCTCGCCGCTGCACTGGCCGCCGGCGCGGCCTTGACGGTCGCCAGGAAAAGAGCTTCCCGCATCTTCAGTTCCCCTAGATCCTGTCACAAGTTTGCCTGAACGATCTGACGAATAGTTTAAGTCGGCGGTGCGTGCAAATCGCCAAAGCAGCGGTAGTAACTCCTTCAGATCGCGCCCCCGAGCCGGCGCCCGGCAGCTGGCCGATCAGGTAGTCCAGTGCCAGCCTCCTCGCTCTCGCCAATGCGACCACAGCCAGGTCACCGACCACCACACCTCTGTCGAGCCGCATTCCTAATCCTGTGACTGCTATAGGGTTTTTCCTACGAGTAAGAGGCATAGACTCCGATAGCGCACTTGAGAACGTGGGCGCAGCCTTATGCAGCTGCAAACCCAAGCGGAGGCATCGACAAAAGAACACGTTCTGCACGAAACCTGATTACCTTTTCCAATAGGGAGTTGTAGCGCATGAGAATGGATAGGAAGTGGGGAATTTTGGCGCTTTCGGTCGGACTGACCTTGGGCAGCACCTACACAGCAGGTGCGCAACAGGATCCCGAGGCCGTCCCGATGCTATCGGATCAGAATAAGCTGCTTGTCACGTCAGAGATTCAGAATGATGTGCAGCGGTTCGTCAATGCCCAGAAGCGAATCGATGGACAAGGCAAGAATATACTGGCTCGGATCACCCCAGATCCGTCGCGCCAGTGGATTTATGTGGATCTTGATGGTGCCTTTCTACCCAAGGGCCGAAGCGAAATGGGGGAGGACCTTGGGCAACTCATTAGGGATATTCAGAACCATGTCGTGGATCTTCTTACAGGCATCGTAGAGTTCAAGGCCGTCGTCATCAGGGTCGATGGCAAGCGCCTGGATGAGATTTATCCTCCTCGCTACAAGTCCAAGCAGAGGGCACGCGCCACTTCACAACTGACTACCCCAGTAGATGGCTTAGTCGTGCTCAGTCCATCGCACGGAAAATACTTTCACTACGGCAGTAACAAATGGGAGTATCAGCGCCCGCTCTATGTGAACTCCACTGTCGTCCATGAGGACACTATTACCCCGGGCTACACCTCGATGCTGCAGAGCCTTCTGACATTGAGGAGCCCGACGCATGCCACGTCAATACGTCAGACTCGAGACATTGGCAACACTGCGATTGATCCTAACAGCGGCTTGAAATGGGCAGAGCTCGCTGCACGCTATTACTTGGCCAGGCTCTATCCCAATGAAACCGGGATGTGGAATCAGTATCCTAATGGAAAACCGAACCGTGCAGACCTCCGTGAGTATGATGACGATATTGCTGTTCGCCCAAATTTTGCAAACTTCCTAAACGCTGAAACAATGATCTCCATCCACACGGATGGTAGCGACACGAACCCGTCAGCACGGGGGCTGTCTGTCTTCACGAATCTCAACGATCCAAAATCTGTAGCGCTTGCCGAGAGCGTCAAGTGCTACGTGCAGGAGCAAATCAAACAGCGCCCTGATTACCCAACATTCCCCATCCGCTCAGGCCCCAATGATGGAGTGGGCTACGGGGAGGTCCGGGAGGCGGATATGGAGACCGTGTTGGTTGAGGTGGGCTTCCATAGCAACGCCGAAGACGCTGCACTACTTCAGACCACAGAGTTCCGTACCATTTCGATGAGAGGTATCGAAAAGGGCTATCGCATGTACAGAGAGGGGAAGGCCTGCATACCTTTTGCCATTACATCGGTAGGTCCGGCTGCAGGCAAGTCCCCCGGCAAAGTACCTGTGGCGTTCACCTATGTGGGTTATCCGCAGGGAGCAATGAAGGCAGATGTGGAGATTGTTAAGTGCGCACCGGGCAACACCTGCAACGGCGCGAAAGGCCTTCCGGTCACACTCGCCGATGGAAAGCTGTCATGGAACTTTACATGTGGCAACGTCGGCGCAAACGCGACGCATACAGTAAGGACGAAGCTCTATGATGCTGATGGCGTCTTCGCAAAGTCTGTCGAATCAGCCGTGACCTGCCAGGTGTAAGGCGGCCGAGAACTCGCGCTAGTTACCTGAGTTCGCGCTAAAGCATGAACCGTTTGCCAAGGCCTCCTCGTCAGGGAGGCCTTTTAACTCATGCCTCGATTGAAAGAGGCTTCTAGGAAGGGGCTGCCGTGGCGGCCCCATGGACCTTACAGGTGCGGCAGGCCCAACCGCCTCCGCAGCGCCGCCACGAGCACGATCGAGGTCCGCACCAGCGCGTGCTGGTCGCGGGTCAGCTGGTCGTACATCTCCAGCAACTTCGGAAAGATATGCCCCACCCGGGTGCACTCGTCGTCGGTGTAACGCTTGCCGTCCACCACCGCCGGGCCCGTGACGCTTGCGCAGACAGTCAGGATGCCGGCCGAGTCGTAGTACGGCGTGTAGCGGCGTCCTTCGTGCGCCGAGCCGTTCGTGGCAAGGGCGGCCACCAACGCGCCGATCAGCGCCAGCGGTGCGGCGGCGAACCCGATCCGCTGCTTGGTGTTGGGCGTGATGTCAGCCAGGGCGGCGGATCCACGTCCAGAGGCGCTTGGCATTGCCCATGCGCGCGGACCACCAAGCGGACCAGTCGCCCCAGTTCTTCAACCTGACGGTGAACATCTGGACGACGGTGAACACGATCGCGCCGGTCAGCGCCCAGTCGCTCAACGTGTAGCCCGGCGAGTAGGTCGCTGCGGTGGCGCTGGCTGCCGCCCCGATCTTCGAACCTGCGACCGCCAGGTCCGTTGTGATCTGCTCTTTGATGCTCACCGCAGTTCTCCCAGTGAAAGGAGGCCGGCATGGCCCACCACTACCGCGGTTGCAGGGTCGCGCGGACACCAGCGGCGCGTCTCACGACGGCCTATGTGCTGGCTTGAGTGGTGGCCATGACTACCGGCCATTTGGTAGCGGGAGGTGGATTCGAACCACCGACCTCGTGGTTATGAGCCACGCGAGCTGCCGGACTGCTCTACCCCGCAAACAAGAAGGCCGCTGATCGACCAGCGGACTCCCACGTCCTGGTCAATCAACGGCCTTTGAATTGAGGCGCCCATAAGAACGCCCACTGTAGGAATCCAAACCTACTTTCGGTTCCCGAGGCAAATGCGGTTCCTCATGAGGAAGAAATCTTCCTCATGAGGAACAACTGAGGTCAGCTTTATGAACGATCGGCTGCCATCATCGCGAAGCCCCGAAGCGCGGTCTCTGTATTTCTAACGGCAGCGCTAAGCTCAAGCTCAACCGGGTCGTCGCTCTCCAGTGAAGAGAACACCCAAGTGTCGGCATCGAAGGCCAGGTCGGTGTAGGCGGCGTACGCGTCTGCGTCATCTGCCTTTCCTGAGAGCAGCATGTTCGCCTTTGACTGCGCTGCTCGCTTCAGATGAATCTGCGCATCTACAGCCTTCTGTCGAACAATCTTGAGTATCCGCAGCACGGCTTCCACTGAATCTGCTGCCTCTTCTCCCAAGGCAGCACGCACCCTGTATCGAATCGCCTCAAGCTGAGCCGTCGTATCAGCGTGGGGAACATAGCGGAGCTCGATCGCTCCGTAGACCCGCCTGCGCTCGTGGTCTTCAGGAGATTCGCCCTCTTTGGGAGTGATCATTTTCGATTCGGCCTCTGCCACTACCGGGCGACGGAGGTCTTTAATCACGTCCCGCACTCCATAGACGAGGGTTAGCGCATCCTCTGCGAGCGCTTGACTCTTCGTGGCCTTCAACTGTTTCCGCCATGACGAAAGGCCTGCCCAGCCAACCCAAGCCAGGACGAGTGCGCCCGCTCCCTGCGCGAGCGCACCAAATCCTTGTGTGACTACGGGCCAATCGATTGCCAATGTCCAACAGCTCATAACTGGCCCCACGGAATCAGAACGCGCTTCGAAGGTCGGAGTTTGGAAATATCATTGCGAGCACGTGCCAGCACGGCTTCAAACTACGTTGCGTTCAGCTTCCCCTCGAACGCAGTAAAGGTCGCCTTAGTCAAATCCAGGGATCGCGCCCGCACAACTGACGCGGCGTGCGCCTCGCGATCCGAGGCCAGATCGTCGGCAACCGCGCCAAGTTGCCTGGGTTCCCAGCCACGAACTAAGACACCCGTATCCTGCTGCTCGAAGTCAACTTGCTTCAACACGCGTTGCGCGTCTCTAAGCAGCGAGTGAAATCGAGACGTCCGGCTTATCACCATGCCGGAGTAGTAGCCGGACAACAGCCCTGTGGCCAGCCCAGTCCCGAGGCCGATCAAACTGTTCTCGCACAAAGGATCCATCCAGCGCCCCATTTGAAGGACTGTAGGGAAGCGGCCCGCCCCCTAACAAACCTTAACAAATGTAATAATCGCCGCCAATACAGGGAGGGTGTCGCAATGGTTGAGACCGTGCTTGGTATGACCGATCTGCAGATCAAACTGTTCACGGCGCTTGGGCAGATCGGTGTAGCTGTCGCTGTGGGCTACGTTGCTTACCGTCAATGGCGAACTGCACAACAGCAGGCTTCCACTGCTCGGAACAAGTTGCAGCTCGACCTATTCGACCGGCGCTTGGCGGTTTATGAGGCAGTGCGATCCGTGGCCTACCGCTCAATTACGTCTGACTGGCGGGCAAACGTTGAGCTGGAGATGGCCTCTCATCTCGCCGAACTCCGATGGCTGTTTGGCGAGACCGTGCGCGACTTCGTTTGGAACGAGCTCTATCTCCCGCTGGTGGACCTGTCTTCGGCCAAGGCCACTATTGCTGAGCCAGGACGGCTCAGCGAGCCAGAGGTGCGAAAATCGCACGAAGCGGCAACTGTCAGGCAGAACGAGTTGAGAAAAATGCTCGGCAATTCACTGAAGGTGCTCGACGAAACGATGGCCGGATTCCTGACTCTTACCCACTGATTGCCTGGCCGTTAGACCGGGTGCCGTGCCGCCCCTCCGGGCAACCCGTAGAGTGACGACGCGATGCAGCGGCGGTGTGGATGGACACCCTGCCAGCGGAAATGGTCCCTTGGAGCAAGGCGAATAGGGAAGCCGGTATCAAGCCCGGCCCGCTGCATCGCACTCTTCCGCACGGTCACGCACGGGCTGCCCGAACCATAGCGCCTTTCGAAACCCTTTCCGGCCACCGTGAAGCGCTTCCTGCAGCACAGCGCTGGCGCACTTGTGGGCCTTGATGTAGTTGGCCTTGCGCATCTTGGCTGACTTGGCCAAGCCGGCGAATGGCTGGCGCCGCTCCGGCCACACCAGCTCGTGCGCCGCGTCATAGATCACCAGACGAAGGCGCCAGCGATCGGCGGGCTTGCCGAGGTCCAGCGGCCGCGGTCGCATTGCGCGCACGTCCTTGGCCACCTGCCGGTAGGCAGCGAGGGAGAGCCTTGCGATCGCAGCGGGGCCCATTCGCGTTGCTACAGTCAGCGCGGTGTGCTTCTCCAGCGGGTTGCGCATGTAGCCGACCGCGCCGGCGATGTCGCTGCTCCCCAGCGGCGCCAAGGTACTGCGCCCCTCCACTGGCATGCGGTAGCTCCCGTCATCCCCCTCGCTCCCTGTGAGGGTTTCGACTACAGCGGTACCGGCTGCCCGCGTCACCTGGCAAAAGCTGAGGCAGACCATGGCTGATACAGGCACTGCCGACGGCACTGCCACCCGGATCCTGCAGCTGCTGCAGGAGGGACCGGGCCTGGCCGGCGAGCTGGCGGCCGAACTGCAGCTGCCTTCGAACCGGGTCAGCAGCTACCTGCACCAGCTGGCCAAGAGCGGCCGCGTGCGGCGCGCACCCTTCCACGGCCCTGACGAACGCCCATCGGTCCTCTGGAGCCTGCAGGCGGTGTCCCATGAGTAGCCACGCCCCCTCAGCGCGAGGATTGTCGAGGGGCGCATCCCCCGCGAATCTGCGCCCGGTCCGATACGTGACGCTCAGGCAATTCGAGGCGGGACCGGCTACACGGTCGACGCCACCAACTCGAAGATCAAGCGTGGCGATTGGTTGGAAGGCGCGGTGTTCATCAAGGCGCCAGATGGAAGAAACCTGATCGATTTGGAGGGGTACGAAGAGTGGGTAGTCCAAGGCAAAGCGGCGTCCGGCCAGTTTCACAAGGCAGCATCGAGATAACGTTCCACTACCGCGGCAAGCGCTGCCGCGAGCGACTGAAGCTGCCCCCGACCGCGCGGAACCTGCGGTACTGCCAAAACCTGCTGGGCCAGATCAAGATCGAGATCGAGAAAGGCACGTTCGACTACGCCACGCACTTCCCCAACAGCAAACGTGCTCGCCAGGTGGCCACTCGGCCTGTAGCCCTGGACAACCTGGAGCAGGTGCTGACCCGGTGGCTGGCGCAGAAGGAGCCCGAGCTCGAGCACAGCAGCCTGATCGGCTACCGCCGCATCGTCGAGAACATCCTGGTGCCGCGCTGCGGCGCGATCGCGCTGCGTGACTTCGACCGTATCGCCCTGAAGGAGCTGGTGGCCACGTTCGACGAGTCGGCATCGGCCAAGCGCATCAACAACGTCCTGGGCCCTCTGCGCGGCGCCCTGGACGAGGCAGTCGCCGACGACTTGATCTCCAGCAATCGCTTCGATGGCTTCAGGGTGAAGCGGCGTGCCAAGGTCAACGCTCGTGAAGAGGTCGACCCCTTCACGCCGGAGGAAGTCCAGGCGATCCTGGCCGCCTGCCGCGAGGACCAGGTCCGCAACTACTGCCAGTTCAACTTCGCCACGGGCCTGCGCACCTCGGAAATGATCGGTCTCTGCTGGTCGGACATCGACTGGCGCAAGGGCACGGTCAAGATCCGGCGCGCATGGGTCATGGGCAAGATGAAGGCCCCCAAGACCGAGTCCGGCGTGCGCAAGGTGCAGCTGCTGCAGCCGGCGATCGATGCCCTGAAGGCCCAGCGTACCCATACCGCCACTGCCGGCGAGTTCGTCTTCCACGATCCCAGGACGAATGCGCGGTGGGGGTCGGATCAGAGCATCCGCGCAGGCGAATGGCAGCGCGCGCTGCGCAAGGCCGGGGTCCGGTACCGGTACCCGTGTCAGATGCGCCACACCTTCGCCTCCCAGGCGCTCAGCGCCGGCGAGAACGTCATGTGGGTGGCGAGGCAGATGGGCCACCGCGACTGGACAATCACCGCCAAGAAATACGGCCGGTGGATCCCCTCGATGGTCCCCGATGCCGGCGCCAAGGCCGCCGCGGTCTGGAACCCCCCTCGCCGCCGCCCTGCCCCGCAGCCTGCTGCTGGACGGCAGCGGGGACTGAACGGTTATGGCGCCAACCCTGGCCGCGCGTGACTGTTCAGGAAGATTGCCGTAACATTCGCGTCGTTGGGCAGGGTTAGTGCCAGCTTTTTGCCAGCATTGACCCCAAAAGCCTTGCAATACTTGAAGAAACCGGGGGTGCATTGTCCCCGTGACGCCATCGGCGCCGGTTTCCAAACCGCAGAAATAATGAAGCCCATCAATGCCTTAGCTTGATGGGCTTTTTTGTTCATAACTGCCGCATGGTCAGGAATGGGCATGCGTTGGCAGCAACTTGCCAGCTTTCTTGCCAGCTTTTGAAGCTGGCAAGGTGCCCCGCTCACCTTCCTGGCGGATCCGCGAGCTGCTGGTTCTCGTCCTCGAGCTGCTTGATCGTCTCGCCCGTCACCCGGTGCAGCTCGTTGTTGGCAGGGTCGAGAACTGCCCATGCGGCCTCAAAGCCTTCGACTGTGTCTGCATGCAATGCAGCCGTGATCAGGTTGATCACGTCATTCAAGGGCACTGAAACTGCTTTGGAGTGGATTCGCGCCTGCAGCGGTATCAGCTCCAGCGCACTCTGCCGCACCTCCGCCTCGACAGGGCCTGCCAGGTGTATCCCGGCCCATGGCATCCCATCCCGGAACAACCGTCGCTTTTCGTTCACCGCAACAGTCGCCGCGCGGACAAATCGGACAGCGGCCGGCTGCAATGCAAGGAGGTTGGCTCGCTCCGCATCGAGACGCCTCATGCGCAACTGGTCATAACGCTGTTCCCGTCGCAGAACTGTCTCGTGCCGCCTACGCCCCTTCTCGGTTACGTGATCTTGGAACCACTTCAATCCGAAGCCCAAGATCAACGTGGCGACGGGTACCATCCACTTCCAGTCGTAGCCAGCGGCCGCCGGCACGGCTTTGGCCGTTGCCACTAAAAGAGCTTCCAGCATCTTCAGACCCCCTAGTTCCCGCGGACATCTTGCCTGAACGACTTGACGAATTGATCAAATCGGGGGTTTCTGCAAACCGCCAAAGCGACCGTCGACCTCACCCCATCCAACCGAACGGTGGCTCAGTGTTTGCCTTGGCCAGCCTGTTTGCCCGCACAGCCTCCCGCCAGGCGGTGATCTTGGCCACGTCCTCCCGCAATCGAGCTTGGTGCCTCGTGACCCAGAGCTCGGCGCCGGCGCGGCCCTGGTCGTAGCTGCTGCAGCGCCGCGACGGTCCGCCAGGACCGTTCCTATGTCGATCGAGGTGTGCCATCCAGATCCCGTCATCGACGCGCTGGGTCATGGAGACGACCCAGATCCCCTGGCAGGCGATCACAGTCAGCGGGTCGCTTGGCCAGCTGGCAGAGCGTGTGGTCCAGTAGAAGGAGTCGGGAAGCGGCATGGCCGGCAGGATACGAATCTCGGTCGCAGCGGCTGCGATTGTGAGCACTCTATTGCCACGCCACCGTCGCTCCCCTCCTACGCCGCGAGCTGGTGCTCGTAGAAGGGGTGACGCTTGTCGTCGAAGATCCGATACAACGCGGCCAGGTCAGCCGGGTCCGGATGGAGCCAGGCGTCGACGTGCTCGGGCTTGATGTTGATGATCGTCCGATCGTGGCCAGCCGCAGCGACTTCGGGCTCGGGATCGTCGGTGATCGCCGCGAACGAAAGGAGATCGGGCTCTTTCCCCGCGGGGTCCGTCCAGTGCGACCACAGGCACGCCACCAGCATCGGTTCGCCCGTGCGCGGGGTGAACTGCACCACCTGGTTCTTGCCGTCCGGACCTTCCACGTTCTCGTAGAACGTCTCCACCACCATCAGCCCGTGGGTGTGGCCGAATGCCGGCGCCCAGAACTTCTCCAGGCTATCCCGGCGCGCGTTGTAGGTGCCCGGGAAGCGCTGGTCATAGTTGGCCGGCTTTCCTGCCAGGCGGCACTGGTAGCGCATGGGCTTGATGACCAGTTTGCCGCCCTCGGAAATGATCACCGGGGCGTAGACCCCGGGGAAGATCCGGCTGTCGCGGTCCTTCGGTTCGGAGCGCTTGAGATCGGCCAGCTTGGCCAGGGCGCGTTCGATCTTGTTGCCGGCGATTCGCACGTCTTCCCTGGCCTTCTTGGTTTCCTTCACCTGCAGCGCGCGCTCCGCGTCGGCCAGGCGCTTCCGGTTCGCGAAGAGCTCCTGCTCCAGGATGGCGGCCTCGGCACGATTCCACTGTTCGATCTCGGCCCAGACCGCGAGCTCGGCCGGGCTGGCGCCGGCGCGGAACGCATCATCCATCGCCTTCGGCGTCTTCGGCCGCTTCTTCCCGGGATCATGGGCATACAGCGCGGCGAACTCCTGCAGGGAGATCGTGGCGCCGGTCATACGGACCAGCTTCTGATAGGCGGCGGTGATCTGGGCGGAGTAGCACATGGCCGGATTACAGCACGCCGGCCTTATGGCGCCGTGAGCGTCCTGGGACGCTGAAGGGGGCCGCCGTGGCGGCCCCGTGGACCTTACAGGTCCGGCAGGCCCAATCGTCGCCGCAGGGCGGCCAGGAGCACGATCGAGCTTCGAACCAGCGCGTGCTGGTCACGGGTCAGCTGGTCATACATGTCCAGCACCTCCGGGGGGATCTGCCCTACCCGGCCTGCCTTGAAGGCCTCCATCGAGACCACCTGAGCCTTGTGGCGCTCATCTTCCATGCCCTTCTCCAGCGTCTGGCGGCGGGAGTGCCGCCCTCTGGATGCCTTGGGCCCTACCTCCAAGCCTGTTGCAGGGGAAAGAAAGCCAGCACCACTGTCCATGGGCTGGCCGTTCTCCTGCTTTCCTTCTCCAATGGCCACTACCTGCGAGTCCTTCTTGTCCATCGGTTACTGACCCCTGTATCGGTAACGCCGGCACCAGCGCCGGCGTCTTCACATTGCTTTCATCCGGTCGGATCCGATGGGGGCACAGCGTCCCTGCAATTACTCCGTCACTGCTTTGTTCAGCCGCGCGGCCAGCTTGGGGTTGAGCACGATGCCAGCCTCTGCCCTGGCGCTGTAGCGGGCACGGTTCTTGATGGACTGCTGCAGCCCGCTCGAAGTGATCGCCAGTTCCGGATTGACCTTGTTGAAGTCGCGGATCTTGGCCAACACGGATGCCCTGTCCCCCGCCCCACCATTGCGCAGCGCCATGGCGAAGGCATTCACCAGGGACTTGCGACGATCGAGGATGTGCTGCTCATAGTTCTTCAGCGCGCGGGTGGTCTGGTACTGCCTGGACACCTTCTCCGGAGCGAAGCCGTTCGCCTGCAGCAGGATCTCCCAGGGCGACAGATCGGCCACGACGGGATCGCCGCGCAGGGTGTTCACGCCCTGGGTGGCGTAGCGGCCGGCCTTGATCATGTCCTTGAGTCCCTTGGGCAGCATGGTCTCGACGCCGCGCATGATGTGACCCTCGTCGACCTGCTGCTTGCCGACCAGCACGTTCTTCAGCACGCCGCCCATCGGGCCAGCGGCCTGCTCGAGCAGGTTGTTGAACATGCCGCGGCCGTCGAGCTCGCGATCGGCGTCGCGGATCCACAGGCTGTCCAATCCAACGCGGCCGGAAATGTTCGCGCCGGTCAGCTTGTCGGCCGGGCCATGCAGCAACAGATCCGCCCCGCCCTGCCCCAGCATGCCGGTGAGGAAAGCCCGCAGCTCGGTCTCTGCATCCCACGGTTCGTCGTCATCCCCGAAGGTGGCCTGGATGCCGTTGAGCGCCCCCATGATCATTCCCATCATCGGCAGGCCCATGGCTCCGGAGAACAGTGCGCTCATGCCCAGCAGGCCGGTCAAGTTGCGACGTGCCAAACGCCGGACCTCGGGGTCCCCACCAAATCCTGCATTCCAGACCATTCGCCCAAGCGCCCAGGTCATGTTCAAGCTGTACTGCCGGAACATCAGCAGCACTTTCGCGGTACCGCTCTGCATGAAGCGGGCACGATTGGCGTTGCTGTAGTCGAAGTGCGTGTCGAAGATGGCGTCGCGGGCGAACTTCACCGCCTCGTCGAACGACTTGCCATCCGCGCGCGCCAGGCGATAGGCGGCCATGCCGGTCGCCTCGCGGTTCATGACCTCGGTCTTGTGGAAGCCCCAGCCGATGATCTCCATGGCCTTGCTCCAGGCCGGGTTGTAACCCGTCATGCCACCCTCGGCGATGCCGGCGAGGTTGTGGGCCTGCGTCTTCTCGATCGCGCCGGCGACTTCCAGCGCCTGGTAGGCGCGGAGCTCGTCGGGGTCGGTCAGGGTTTTCTGAATGTTGCCCACCGTGCGCACGGCGTCGCGGCTGGCGGCCAGCAGGTAGTTCATGGCCTTGACCCCACCGTGACGTGCGGCCAAGTAGGGATAGCTGACCAAGGCGGTCTGGGTCACGTTCACCAGCGCCGCCGCCGGCGTGGCTCCCAGGTAATAGGTGAAACCGAAGGACGAGATCATGTTCGTCAGCGCCGAGTCGGTCGGGTTCATGATCCAGTCGTGCCGCTTGCCCAGCTCTTCGAGGATCGCATCGCCGGCCACGATCTTTCGTGTGTCAACGCTAGGGGTTGCTTGGATCTTCTTTTGTGCGTCCTGCAGGTCGGTCAGCACACCCTGCAGTTTGTGGGCATATCGCAATCGCGCCAGCTGGTGTGACCCGTGCTGCATGTTGTAGGCGAACGCGCGCACAGCATCAGGGTCGAAACCAGGCACCGACTTGCGATGGATCTGGTGCTTGCGCATCGACAGCTCCGGCATCGTCTGCAGGTAGAGCTGGTAGATCTGGTCCTGGATAGCGTCGGAAACGTGCGCGGTCCGCAGCTGGTCGATCACATCAGCAACGAAGGTGCCACTCGGTGCGTCAGCCGCCTTGCCCTCCATTTTCATACCTCTGGCGGTGACAGCCCACTCCCTGCGCTGCAGGTCCTTCACCGCCCGGTCCAGCTCGTTCTGCGATTCGAACATCAGGAAGGTGTTGGTGCCGTCCTTCTCCGCTGCAACGAAGAACTTGCCGAATCGCTGCAGGGGGAAGTAGACGCCCTGCAGACGTGCAGATTCGAACTGCTCGCGGATCTTGTGCACCAGCATGCGGCGGCTGCTGTCGCTGATAACCTGGCCTCCTACCAAATCACCACCTTTCAGGTCCTCGATGCGCTGGACCAATGCCTCTTCTACCGCATCGGACCTCGACCGATAGGCGTCACGGAACTGCAGGTAGAAGGAGCGCGCTTGGGGCGACAGCTGCGACCACTGCTCCACCAAGGGAACGTACTGCCGGCGACGCCGGGGCTCTGCCTTCAGCATGGCCTTCAGTGCTTTGATCTCGTTCATGATGTTCGTCTTGCTGTCGCCGCTTCGCTCGCGCATCTGCTGCTGTTTCACCCTAATGGCGTGCAGCACGTTTTTGCGATTGACCTCCTGCAGGCCCTTCTCGCCGGGCATCCGGAACTGCAGGGGCTGGTACTCACGGGACGGATCTACACCGTCCATGGTTGCCTGGTGCATGAGATCGAACAGGCGCCGGCTTTCGTCCTTGTTCTTGCTAGCCCATTGACGGGCAGGCTCGGCGATCGCCTCTGACTCCGCCTGCAGCTTGTTCCGATCTGCCTGCATCTCAGCCAGGTAATCGGAGTAGCGATCGATAGTGGGGAAGTAGTCGCCCCCCAGTTCGGTCAGATGGCGAGTGGCCAGGAATCCCAGCCACGTTGATCGGAGGGCATCCTTCACATTGCTCGGGGTCAAATCAGCCAACTTCTGCCGAGCACGCGCCAGCACGCCTTCACCTTGAATTCCCCTCTGGATCGCATCGATGTCCTCGAGCGCGTCTGCAGGCGGCATGCTGAAGAGGCGACCGCGGGCGGCCCGCGTCACCTCGGCACCGTTGGGCAGCACCACGCTCCAGGTGCGCGGCCCACTCTCAACCGGATCGGCCAGCACCTGGCCACCGGTGCGCTCCGCCTCAGCGCGCGCGGCACCAAGGGTCAGGAAGTCAGCCGGGCGGCCGCGCTCGTCGGCGAGGTACCACTGATCGTCGCGGCGGAGAAAACGGCCGCCATTTTGCTCGAGGAAAGCCTCGCCGCGGCCGTCGATCTGCGGCTGTGCGAACGAGTAGGACCGCACCATTTCCCGCTGCGCCTGCGCCGACATGCCGGCACGCAGGAAGCCGTCGGCCTGGCTCAACAGGTCCCGAACCTCAGCCTCGGACCACTTCAGCGACGGCATGACGCGCCGCAGGAAGCGGCGGACTGCGGCGGCGACGCGGCTGGTGAAGCTGTTGCGAATCCCCCGTTCGGCCATGACGGCGATCGCTTCCTTGGCGAAGGTCTCGCGATCGACAGTGCCGTAGCGCCTGGTCACGTCGGCCAGCACCGACTTCATTGCAGCGGTGCCGGATCCGTTCGCCGCCAGCTGGTCGATCGCGTCCACGATCTGGGTCCAGTCCCTGGCCCCCACCACGGACTCGACGCCGTAGTGCCCGATTGCCTCGTGGGCCAGCACCTGCGCGAAGCGCTGCTCGGTGGCGATGTTGCCGGCGTTGATCCAGACCGTGGGCCGGCCGTCATACACGCCCTCGGCGCGGCGGTACCCCGGATCGACCTTGGCGCTGGCCGGGAAATCCTCGGCCGAGCGCACCACGACAACGCTCGGCGCGTTCTCGCCCCAGTGCTGGGTCAGGTCGGTTTTGAGCTGCAGCGCGCGGTCGAAGTCCAGGCCGCCACTGGCGGCCGGGGCGGCGGAGCGATTTACCCGCCCGCCGGTCCGAGGTGCTTCAACTCCGGATCCTTCGCCAGCTGTTCCTTCGCCCACTGCCCGGAGGCCCGGTACTCGGCCTGCAGCGACGCGATCTCGGAGGGCGTCAGCATCGAGACGTCCCTTGTCGAGGGTGAGGATGGTGCGGGCTTCGGATTCGGTGAGGCCTTCGAAGCCGTAGCCGAACTGGTCGCGCCACCAGGGTTCGATTGATCCGAAACGTTCACGGACGTCGGCCAGGCTCTGGGTGTTGAGGGCGATTCTCCGCGAATAGTCCTTGCCGGTCAAAGCGGTAGCCAGCACCACCTTGCCGCCGTTGTCCTCGATATGCGTCTTCAGCTGGGCCAGCGTGCCGCCTTGGGTAAGCGTGTCATCGATGAGCACATAGTCGCGCCCCGCTTCGACCTTGCCAGTGAACGGCGGCTGGTTGGCCAGCCGATGCAGTGCATCCCCGCCGCTGCGGTCGACCTTCGCCGCCTGGACGATGTCCTCGGACACCTGCAGCCCCAGCCGCTGGGCCAGCACCTCGGCCGCCATCCGGGGGATACGGTTGTTTCCCGTCGCTTCCCGGGACTGTACGGCCACCACCAGCGGCTTGCTCCCCTCCGGCAGCGCCGCACGCACGTTGTCGACGAACTCCGGGGTGATGACGTCGCGAACAACGCGCAGCGCGGCAGCATCGTCGCCAGCCTTGCCCGCGGTGTAGTCCGCATGCGCACTGAGGCGCCCGGGGCGATGTGCTGTCACGACATCCGGGAAATCGGCCTCCCAGCCACGACGGGAGAACAGACGAACACCACCGGCCGGGGTCTCTTCGTGCTTGACCTCGGCGAAGAAGCGATCGAACGCTGCGTTCATGGCCTGGCGCTCGGCGCCGCCGGGGAACGGCCGAGCAAACTCGGTGCCCACCGGGACAGCGAAGCGCGGATCCGAACCGAAGGACATGAAGGCGCTGGCGCGGCCGACATCCTGCAGGCGGTCCTCCACGTAGGAACTGAAGGCACGTGCCAGGAGCTCGTGCGGCGTGGTCCAGTAGTTGCCCACACGGCCATCGTCCAGCTTTCGAGCCTCGGTTAGGAACGAGGTCGGGACGTTTTTGGTCTTGGCCTCGCCGGCGTCTGCCGACTGCCAGAGCGCTACCCGACGTTGGTAGGTGCCCATCGCATCGCGCAGCCGATCGAGTGAACCGGTGCGCTCGGAATTGAAGCCGGTGCGGTTGGTAACCGACTTCAGGACGCCGTCCAACGCGTCCAGCTCGTCGTTCGTAAACCGGACGCCGCCGCCCTTGGTCGGCTTCGCATCGGTGCTGAACGTCTCACCGTTGAGCAGGCGATCGGCTGCAGCGTCGAACGTAGCCAGCTCCTGCTGCGTGGCAGCGCGCTTGCGCGAGCCCCACGCCCGCTCCTTCTCGATGTGGGCGCGCAGATCGCCCAGTTGCTTCTGCACCTGGTCACGGGCCTTGCCCAGGAAGGATTCAGCGCGCGCGGTGTCTTCGACGTACTGCTCTGCGCGGGTTCGCATGGTGTCCATCAGCTCCTGGAATGCCTCGCGGAGCTCCGGACGCACATTGCCACGGAGCCGGCTGGCATTGCTCAGGTAGTCGTCAACGCCGGACGCCTTCATGACCTTGTCGCCGCGGCGGTTGGTGATCTGCTCCGCCCCCTTGCCGTCCTGCCGGCCGAGGTAGTGGTCCAGCGCGTGCATCCACTCGTGGGCCAGGGAGCCGGCTCCCTTGAGCTTGGTCAGGTTGATCACGGCGTAGTCGCGCTCGTAGTGCGCGCGAGCGCCACTGAGGCCGTGGCCACGAGCGCCGAAGGCAAGGCCGATCTGCCCGTCCAGACTCATCGCCCGCGGAGGCAGGTTCAGCAGCTCGGACAGGTCGACCAGCGCGTCGAAGGCGTGATTCATCACCTCCTGGCGTTCGTCCTGGTTGTTCCACTTGCCGAACTCGACACCCCGGAAGCCGAAGGTGTCCATGAACTGCTGGCCCTGGACATCCCCCTCCCGCCGCGCCTCACCGATGCGCATGACCTTGTCCGGCCGCGGCAGTGCATCCTCGCCCACGGTGGTTTTGGTATCGATCAGCGCTGGCGCGTGCTCCGCCATGTACTGCAGCGCCGCCGCGCGGGTGTCGAAGCCGTCCTTGAGATAGACGCGCTTGCGGTCGGTGACGTCGCGCACGATCGCCCAGTTGTTGGGCTCGCGCTCTACAGCGCGGTGATTGCGAGCCAGCTCGACCATCGGGATTGCCGCGTCGGCCTCGGCCTGGCTGGCAAAGGTCTGCCGGCTGGCCAACGGGTTGCCCAAGCGGCCCTTCTTCGCCTTGAACAGGCGCCAGGTTCCCGGGTTGCGGGTGTCTTCCATCGCGACGTACTTCTTTGACCAGGCGGCGCCGGTGTCCTGGTCGCCGTCCGGATCTGCCCGACGCTGCGGCCTGGCACCGGTCGGCTTGGCCAGATCCTTGCGCGCACCGCCCAGCTTCTCACCCAGGTCTTCGATCGCCGCCGGAGTGGCGGCCTGCTTCTGCGGCAGCGCGGGCGCGGCGTCGGTCGCCGCGGTGCTGTTCCGTGCAGAGGCGGTAGCCTTGCGCGCCTTCGCGACCGGCTTGCCGAGCACCTGCTCCAAGTCGTTCGGCGACGGGATCGTGCTGTGCCAGCGCGGCTCCTCACCAGACAGCGGATTGCCGGCGGAATCGACCTGCTGCACCTTCACCTGCCAGCGCGGATCCTTCCCCGGCGGTCGAAACTCAATCACTCGATCCCGGGTGTTGCCATAGGCGTTCACGACGCGCCCCGGCGCGAAGTACGCACCGAGGGTGCCAATGTCGCCGCGGTCGTACTGCGGGGAGCCACCGATGCGTCGCACCTTGGGCGTATAGACCGGGCCAGGCTCACCTGCGGCCGGCGCTGCAGCAGCTGCAGCTGCTGCAGGTTCCATCCCGGTCTTGGCCAACGCACTGTCGCTTTCTGCCGGCGCACTGACGGTTTCGGCCGAAGTGCTGACGCTCTGCCCTGGTTCACTTACGTTCGTGGCTGGCGCCGGCGCCGCCGGCACAGCCTTGGTTACCCGGCGCGTAGTCTTCTTCGGGTCGCGCACCCACGCCTTGAATTGCTCCTGCGACATTTCCTTGATGCCGCCCAGGCCGGTCCAGCCCTTCGAATAGTTGGCCAGGTAGGTGTCGCGCGCTTCCTGCTCCGACGCGGTTCCCATGATGACCTTGTGCTCATCGAAGGAGCCGTCCTTATTGACCTGGTCGACCACGTACACCGGCAGGGACGGATCTTCTGCGCGGTCGGTCATGAACACGTCGACGTGGTCCTTGTCCTTGCCGACCGTGCCCTTGAAGTAGCCGTAGTGGTTCTTCAGCGCCGGCCAACGTGGATCCCGCTGGCTGCCGGCGGGGTTTTCGATGCTGATGTCGTGGCCGTTGATGCGGACGTGACCCTTCTTGTAGTTGCCGGCCTCCTTCTGCGCATCCGAAGGCAGCGGCAAGTCGTTCCCCGGGTTGGTCGCAGCCTCGGCTGCCGCGGTGGCCACCTTCGGTGCGTCCGCGGGCACCGCCGCGCTGTTCTGGCCAGCCGACGCCTCTGCAATGGGCTGCTCCGGAGCGGTATCGGCCGGGCTGGTGGCCTGCGTGGTGCCAACGGCACGCGGCTCGCCGACCGGTTCGCGAGACGAACCGGTATCCCCTTGCACCTCTGCTTGCCTTGGCTCGAGCTGCAGTTCGCTGGCCAGTGGAGCCGGCGCGGCACGGTCGGCGGTTGCGGTGCCATCCAGCTGCAGATCAGCCTGCGGCGCCGCGCCCTTCGGCGGCTTCTGCGCCGCGCTTGCTGCCTCACCCGTTGCCTCGTTGCCGGCGTCCGCCGGCGGCTCGGTCAAGCCACGTCGACGCTCGCCCTTGACCTCTTCCAGCAGCGGCCGCACCCGGGCGCTGGGCAGCCCGTACTGGTCGCGCATGGAGCGCAGCAGGGTCGGCGTGTTGATCCCGCCATGGGTCTCGACCTGGTACTGCAGACCGGTGTGTAGCAGCTGCTTGATGTCGGTCGAGGTCGGCTCCCGCAGAGTTTCGCCCGTCTGCGCATCGACCCACGGCGGCGCCACCGCCGGCGGCGGCGATGCAGGTGCTGCCGGCGCGGGGACCTCCGGCGTCGACAGGCCGGGCTGCACGTCTTGAACCTGCGGAGCTGGGCCCTCCGTGCTTGCAGTTGCAGGTGCACCGGCAGCAGCTGGATCCGCCGACCGACGAGCACGCGATACCAGGTTGGCGACGCCGGCGATCGAGTCAGGTGCGGCATCCGGGAACGGGACCGTCGGCTGCGGCCGCGCGGCGACTCGGCGCCCGTCAAAAGGCGCGGACATGCCGCGACCCTGTGGGAACCGCATTTCGGGTTCTGCCATGACCTCCGGGCGAACACTGCCCGGCGTGATAGTGCCATCGGGTCCTGCAGTCATTACCTCCGGCGGAGGCAGCGCCAGCATCTGGGGAATCGGCGGTGGCGGCAGTGCTGGGGGTGTCGGGGTCGGCCGACGCGCCAGGCGCTCCCGTTCCGCATCGGCTGCCACCGCAGCCTGGTTGTCGCCGCGGCTGGCCACTGCGCCACCGGCGGCCATGCCGCCACCCAGCAAGCCACCGATCGCCGCGCCGGTACCGGCCGCTTCGGGGACACCCTCCCATGCAGCCTGGGTCGGATCGATCTGTCGCTGGCCGAGGTTGCCGGCGAGCTGTGAGCCGCCTTCCTGGATGCCTTCTTCCACGGTCTCGCGCGCAGCGCCGGCGAGCATTGCCTTGGGCTTGCGGGCCAGGCCACGGGTGAACACGTCCGCTTCGAAGGGTGCCGCAATGCGGCCGGCGATCGCCGCGATCGGCGCAGTGATCGCCTGCGCCTCCATCGATGCGCCGCGCGCGATCGTTTCCTTCACCGTCTGCGGATCGCCGCCGGCGGCGACCATGCGCTTGTACTCCGGGTTGGCATCCCAGACCGACTGCGGCTGCGCCATGGCCTGCTGGTAGGTCTGCTGGCCCGCCGACCCGGTCTCCATGATGGTCGTCATGCCAGTGGCAGCGGCGGTCGCTGCGCGGTGACCGGCGGCCGTGGCAGCCGTTTCTGCGGCCTCGGTACCGAGACCCTTGGCCACCGCACCCGCGAGTGCGCGTTCACCGGCACGCGCAGCAGCAAGTCGAGTGCCGGCTCCCATCGCGGCGACGTTGGGCACCTGCTCTGCCAGGAAGTTGCCGATCAGTCGCGGTGAGGACAGTACCTTGCCGGCGCTGGGGAAGAACCCCTTGGTGTCCTGCAGGTCCTGCTTCTCCTGCTTCAGCGCATCCGACTGACTATCGGCCAGGTAGTCGGTGGCCGCCTGCGTTGCCTTGGACAGGGCCGCTGTATCGGACCCAGCACGGCGCCCGCCGAAGATCTCCGAGGGCGTTCCCGGCACCAGGGCAGCGGTTTCGGATGCGCCCTTGACACCCAGCCTGTCCAGGAAGCGCAGGCCCTGCCGCACGACGTTGGTCGGCTCCATGGAGTTTCGCTGCTCCACGGCGCCGCCGATGATGTTGGCGGCGCCGGATGCGATGCCCAGGCCGGTGTCCTTGATGGCTTCGCCCCAGGTACGTTCAGGGCGCTTGGCCACCTTCTGGAACGGGTCGCCCTGGACGGGTGAAAGCGTCGGCCGGCGCGCAACCTTGCCGGTGGTTGGTGCTGGCGCCTGAGTCGGCGCCGGGCTCGCACCGAACGGATTTCCATCAACCTTCTCGAACGTTGCCATCAGAGATTCACCTTCGAGTAGCTGCCGTCGTTGTTCTGCACGTACCAGTTGCCATCGGGTGCCCTACGCGCACCGGCCACAGGCGGGGCTTCTTGCGGGCGCAGGCCGGCATAGAGCGGATCCGCATCGAGCTGGGCCAGAGCGGCGGTCTTCGCGGCTTCGTCCATCGTGACGTTCCCGGAAATGGCGTTGAATCGATCGGTGTAGGACTTCAGGCGGTCGGCATCGGTGAGCTCGCCGGTTTGGCGCGGCGCCTGGGCCGCCCGCACGTTCTGTCCGTCGGCACCAGTCACGGGGCGCCAGCCGCCGTCGCTGCCCACAACCCCCATGCTTCCATCCGCCGCAACCGAGATCTCCGGCCGCCGAGCGATGCGGGCCGTTTCCAGCGACGCCTGGCGATTGGCGGCGTTGTCCTGCATCTGGGCATTGAACTGGCCGGCCTGCAGCGCGCGGTTCGCATCGCCCTGGGCAGCGACGGCGTTGACCTGGCCGGCGGCAAGATCGGCTTCGTCCTGCGTGCGGAGCGCAGATGCGCGCTCTGCCTGGCGCGCGCCGGCCTCGCCCAAGATCGCTTGCGCTACTGCGGCGCGGCCGCTCGGGCTGCCCTTCAGGCTTGCGCTGCCCATCGCGCGCGTGAGCTTGTCCACCGTGGTGTCGGCCGGATTCTCGATGATCCCGCCCTGGCGCCCTCGCTGCGCAATCTGCGGAGTCGGCCGCGGAGCAACCACTGTCGGCGCTGCAGGTGCAGCCGCGAGGGGTGGCACGAGGGGCGGCGCCGGTGCGCCGCTGGCCGAAGCGGCCGGCGCCGGCCCGCCAGCGGCTGCGATGGTGGCGGAGGATCCGGTGAACACCGAGTTGCCGTTGGCATCTACGGTGCGGGTGATGCCTGCCGGCAGGGTCGCCGTGCGGCCGTCCTGCGTCGTGTACGTGCTGGGAGCAGCTGCAACAGCCGCGGCGGCCCGGGGAGCTGCCGGACCTGCTGCACCTGCAGGCGATGCAGTGGAGTTCACGCTGGAACTGACACCGGTGAAGTCCGCCCCGATCGACGGCCGGCTGGCCAGGCGTGAACCGGCGAGGCCTGCAGTCGAGTCGACGCTCGAGCTCACGCCAGCGAAGGTGGGCTTCGGCTTCGCGGCACCGCCAAGCCTCACCGGAGCCAGGCGGCTCAGCGCGCTGGCGGCGCCGCCGATCGGATTGAGCTCGCTGGGCGCCCTCAACGGCTGCCCCTGCTGGGGCGACGGCGCCGCGCCGGCGGCAGCTCGACCTGCATCGCGCACGAAGCCTGCCGCCTCCCGACCTGGCGCCGTCACCGCATCCGCGACGGTACCGGCGGCACGCAATCCTGCGCCGGCGGCCTGCCGCGCCAACGTGGCGGTTCCGGCGACACCGCTGCGCAGCGCCGAGCCGAAGGCCGTGCCAGGGCTTGGCCGGGCGGCAATGCGGGGCTGTCCGGGCGCGACGCCGGCGGGGTTCAGTTCGTCTCGATCGTTGATGGCCATGCGGTTCCCCTTTGGAAGTGGAGGCGGATCACGCGTCCGCGATCTCGCCCTGGAAGCTGTAGTTCTGCGAGCAGGAGTTGGATTTGCTGCGGCCGCTGGAAACGCTGGCCCCGTAGTTGACAGCGCTCATCGTGCTGGCGGCGAGCTGGCTCGAGATCTGCGCCTTCGCGCGCTGGATCTCCGCCGACTGCGCCAGCAAGCCCAGCATCTGTTGGATGCGCATCTGGGCCTGCTGCAGCTGGACATCGACGTCGGCACGTTCCCGCGCCAGGCCGAGTTCGAAGCTGCGATCGGCAGCGGCCGAGGCGGCCTGCTCCACACCGGCGTCGGCGCTGTAGATCCGCGCCTTCGCATCGAATGCCTGGCCAACCGCGGCCAAGCGTGCACGCTCGCCGCTCAGGGTCGCGTCCCAGCGGGCAATGCCGGCGCGCCACACGTCCAGGTCGACCCCGTGCTGAGCCATGCGAAGGCGCTCGGCCTCGAATTGCATGTTGTTGCTGGCCGCCCAGGCATCGACGCGTTTGGCATTGGCGTCGACCAGCGTGCGGTACAGATCCGCCCGTTTGCCCTCACCCTCTACGCTCGCCGTATAGCCCTGCCACTCGGCAACATGGGCACGCCAACGCGCCTCGTAGGCGTCGACCTGGGCGCGGTACTTGTCGATTCCGAAGCGATTGATGTCGGCCTGCACCTTCACCGCCTCGACGCGGGTGCGGTAGAAGTCGGCCAGGGTGGTCACGCCGCGCAGCTGGGACTCGTAGAGGCGCACCCGCTGCTCATTTATCTCGCCGCGCGCCCGCTCGCCCTCGATCTGGGCCCGGAATACCTCGACTTTGGCCAGCTCCGCCTGGATGCGATCGCGCAGCACCTGGGCGTCGGTCTGATACGCCTGCAGGCGCGCGTTGAACACCGAGATCCGGGCGTTCAGCACGGCGATGACGGTCTCGCGCTGGAACGTTGCTGCCTGCAGCATCACCTTCTGCTCTTCCGTGTGCAGCTGCGCCAGCGTTCCTTCCAGCGCCGCTCCCTGGGCAATGGCCATGCGCTGGTTGGCCAGCGATTCCTCAAACTGCTTGATCGCTGCGTCACGGGAGGCCTCGGCCACGGCACCCTGTCCGGTCTGCCGGACTTCCAGGATCCTTCCGGCCAGCATGCCCTGGGGCTCGGTAAAGCCACGGGCGGCGAACTCGGACACCGCCTGGTCCACGCTCCGCTGGGTCTCCAGCTCGATGCGGCTGCGGGCTCGCTGGAAGATCGCGTCCTCGATGATCCTGGGCAGCGCCTGGCTGCCGACGATCATCGGCTTGAGCGTGGCCGTGAGCGTGTCCACCAGCGTGCTGACGTAGGGTGTGGCCTCAAACTGCCAGGTCTCGTTGAACGGTGGCTCGATAAAGATCGGCTTCTCCGCGTCGAACTCCGGCAGGGAGATATTTGGCACGTCGGGCAGGTTCAGCGCCTCGAACGTCGGTACCTGCGGCAGGACGTAGCTAGGCTCCGCCGGGAGCACAATCGGAGCCGGGTCCACCGGGAGTGTCGGCTCGAGCACATTCGGCGTGGTCGGCTTTGCGCCGAATGCCAGCGTCGGCGGTTGAGCATCGAGCTCGGGCGCTTCGCTGATCGAAATCGGAGCCGCAACGAACCCCGGCGCACTGGGCAACGGCACGTCCGGCGCGCGGAACTCAAGCGCCCCTTCATCCATGTCGGGCCGGCGCGGCCGCTGGAACGTGGCCTGCGGGTCCGCAAAGCGGAAATCGACGTTGAAGTCGATCGGATCCAGCCTGACGCTGTTGAGACCTTGCAGGTTGGACACGGCCATGTTGTACGTGGTCGTGCCGAGATCCATGAACTTGTCATGCGCGCTTCCAACCAACGTGATCGCGGCATCAGCCGACAGGTCAGGACACCAGGTAGTTGCCATTCATGCTTCTCCGGTCAGCTCCACAGGACGTAGACCGTTACGTCCCAACGATTTGCACCTTGTGTCGCCACGGCGGCAGCCCCATCGGGGCCGTTGTAGCTGGTCTGCTCGCCCATGTAGTAGGCGGCATAGCGGTCGCTGTCGATGCGATAGCGCATCTCGAGGGTGCGCCCGTCCACGTCGCCCTCGATCTTCAGCAGGAAGTCGGTGCCCACGGCGAATCCGGGGAGCTCGGATGCCTCTTCGGCTTCGACCATTCCGTTGTTGAAGGTGAGCATCCAGTCACTGGGCTGCGGATCTTCGCCACAGTCCTGAACAAGGTTGAATGGCTCGCGCCAGAAGCAAGGTCCTGCCATGGTCATCCCCTGGTCCGGCGATCAAGATAGATCGGCCTGAAGTCGATGGCTGCGAGCTCGAAGTCGGCGCCGTCCACGTTCTCGATCACGAAGTCGAAGTCGACGGCCTTGATCCCCTTCCCAAGCTTCCAGCGGGTTTCTCGCTCGCTCGATGCAGGTCGCTCCAGGATCCGGTAGATGGCCGATTCCTTCTGGCCGCTCTGCTCGTTGACCGTGATCACATGCAGCAGCAGTGCGCCCGTGGCGGTGTAGCCGACGAACGCCTCGGGCAGCCGCTTCAGGCGGCGCGTGCCGAGTGCGGAAAGGCCCAGCCGCAGCCGCGCAGCAATCGGGGTGCCGTCGTCGTCATCGCCGTCAAGCCGATGCAGGCCGTCTGCAGCCGCCGCGTAGTAGCGACCGCCGATCTTGGCGAAGCTGTTGAATGGATACTGGGTGTAACGGCTCAGCGCGCGGCTTTCGGTGTTCATGACCCATGCGACGTATTCGCCGGTGTCCAGCGCCAGGCGGGTCACGAATCCCAACCCGTCCTTCAGCAGCTGGGCCAGCTCGGCCGTCGCGCCGCCGGCGGCGCCGACGAGCAGCTGCTCATCCACCATCACAACACCGGTACCGGCTTCGAATGCCGCGGCATCAGCCAGCATGCCGTCCACCACGCGCTCTGCCGCGCGCTGCAGGCTGGCCACCAGGTCCGAGCCCAGCAGTCCATCGGTGACCGTCTCCGTGCGCAGTGCCTCGGTGAGGGCGCCGAACCACAGGCCGCCGACCAGGGCGTTCAACGCATCGGCGTAGGACGTGGCCACTCCCAGCATCAGCAGGCGGTCGATGACGCGCTCCAGCCTGATCGAGTCAGCGCGAATTTCCGGGCTGAAGGCAATCCCCTCTTCGACCAGCAGCATGAACACCACCGCCGCTGCATCTTCCAGGCTCAGCGTGTCTGCCGTCCTGCAGCTGGCCAGCAGCGCGCTGCGCCGGGTCTCGTCGATGGAGAGCACTTCGTTCAGCACGTGCGTTGGCAGGCTGCTTCGGGTCTCGCCGATAGCCAGCGATGAACGCGGCGACGCAAACCAGCGCCCGCCGAACGCAGAGATCATGCGCGGTCGGGCAGACAGACCTGCATAGGCAAGCGGCGTGGTGATCTGTCGACCGCTGCCATACAGCGCCAGGCGCGCGCCGCCTGCTCCACGGCCGGGGGCAGTCTGGAAGCCCGCAGCGCGCACGCTGATCCCCGCGGCACCGCCGCCGATGTCGCGGCCGTAGCCCTGCCCGGATGTGATCAGGTTCAATGCGGCGGCGCCGTTGGCGGGTACCACCGGGTCTACCCCGCCGCCGAAGTAGATCTGCCCCTGTCCAGACGAGCCCAGGCGGAGCACGGCACTGCCGGCTGCGCCGAGCCCTGAGCCAACCCCCACGGCCCTCAGTGACAACGTGACCTGGCCACGCCCCTCGATCTCCGCATGCTGCAGCGGCAGGAACTCGATGGTCATTCGATGAAATCTCCGGTCGCGTAGATCGCACAACCCACGACCACGAGCCCATGGCTGGCTTGCTGCGACGTGTAGAAGCGCTGTCCGTTGTGCAGGTAGTGGACGGTGCCGCCGATGCGCCTTGCCTCCCAAAGGTCTTGGGGTACATAGAACCGGGTCGGCGATACGCGGCGGCCGCGCTCCAGCACACAAGCCTGCAGGCGGCCGCCCTCGCTTTGATGGAAGTACAGGCCGTGTCGAATCCGGGCAGGGTCGAACAGTTCCGCCTCGCCCAGGATGGCGAACCCGACCACCACGCCCACGGCGCGGCCCATCGTCAGTCGCATCGCTACGTCGCCGTTGAGCTCGTCGACACTGTCGGCACCGGCGTTCCACTCGAACACCGAGAGGGATTTCCGGCGCGGCGGAACGGCTGGTACTGGAGGCTCAGCCTTCTGCTCGGGGTACGTGGTGCAGGTGACTGGTCCAGGCGGCGAGGTCTGAACGAACAGGCTCCTGCACAGCATGTACCGCACGTAGGTGACGCCGTTCTGCTCTTCATAGGCAAGGATGGTGGCGCCCTTCGGCAACTGCACAGCGCCATTGCTCGGAGCCGGCATCCGGCCTTCGCTGCACTCCTGCCGCCAGTAGCCCTGGGCCGGCGAGGCGCCGCAGACGGTATAGGAAGCCCGGTACGGCACCGCAGGTTTCGCGGGTTGGGGCGGGACGTACCTGGAGACTGGCGGCTTGGACAACATGTCAGCTGGCCTGGTCGACAACCACGTTGAAGATGCTCACGCCGGTGCTGTTGCTGCCGTTGGCCGTCATCACATCACTGCTGAACAGCACGGCCGCATTGGAGGCAGGCCCGCCCGCAGTGCCCTGCAGACGAACGCCGGTGGTGGAACCACGGCCATCGTCGGCTGCAGCGCAGAAGCGGTAGAACGAGGGGGAAAGGCTCGTGGCGCCGGCATTGGCACCCTCAAACTGGATCAGGCCTTCCCACTCTTCGCTCGGTGCCTTGGGCAGGACATTGCCGACGGGAGCGGAGAAGGTCAGGCCGCCGCCGCTGACCGAGAGTTTCGCCAGCTGCGTGTGACTGCCCACCATATCCAGGGCAGCGTCGGCCGAGGCCGGTACCGGCCCAGCGAACACGTAAAGGAAGCCGCCGTCGAGGGCATTCTTGACCTGCCCAAGCAGGGCCTGCGCGAGCGGGATGGAGATCGTCATGGTGCTGTTCCTTCGTCAGAGTGGGGGGATCGCAAACCACCATTCACCGATCTCGATGCTGGTGTCGGTGGCCATGGCCAGGGTGGGCAGGCGCATCTGGAAGTCGCCCGGGCTGTCGTCGTCTAGACCGATCGCGCCATCGATGCGGGGAGATTCGAAGGAGACCGCACCGGCGTCGGGCGCGTTGCCGACCAGGCGGAACCAGCCCGCGGTTCCCGCGGCGAGCCCGCGAAGTACCCACCGCTGGGCGGCGTCCTTGTAGACGTAGCGGCCGTTGCGCACGAAGCTCAGGCCATTGGCGGAAACGCCTGGCTGCCAAACGCCGCCGTCAACGGTGATTCTCGCCAGCAACGCACCGGTGGCCGGCATATCTGCAGTTTCCGGCTGGGGCCCGGTGCGAATCTCGATGCAACCGGCGCGGAAGATCCCCTCGAATGCCGACGGGCCAAGGATCGACGCCTCGAACCCCGTTGAAGTGTTCACGGCCATGAAGGCTCCTAGATGGGCTTGGGTAGGACGGTCAGCGGGTAGAAGCGCCTGTCCTCGGCGGTAACGCCGAGCAACGCCCCCAGGTCATGACCCGTCAGGTAGTTCAGTGCACCGGTGTAGGCACCAGGTATCGAGACGCAGTAGCGCCCCTTGTTGTAGTTCCAGCCCCCGGCCCAATCGAAGCCGAGGAAGTCCCTCACGCCTTGTCGGTCCATCATCAGCGGCACCAGCAGCGAGGAACCGCTGAACGCAATCAGGCCTTCGCGTGGGTGCTTGTTCCAGATCACACCAGTCTGGTTCGGTGTACGAGGGCCCCACCCGGATCCGCTGGCACCGACCCAGTAGCTACCGAACACGAGACCGTCGCTGACGGCGCCCGGCGCACGGGTATCCAGACCCGGGAAAGGCGCACCGATGCCGGAGCTCGGATCCCACGCCACAGGCTCGGATTGGCCATACACCATCCGGCCTGCCATGTAGGCGAACGGCTGGATCGTGTGGCTACCGTTGAAACCCTGTATCCGCCATCCCGAAAACAGGTTGTGGCGCACGTCCATGTACGCCAACAGGTGATAGTCCTGGCGGTCATTGCCAACCGCGAAGTCCCGATCGATCAACGTGATCTCGCCGCCGTCGAACTCCAGCACCACCGACACGCGCACCATTCCCTGGTAGTTGTTGGCCTCCACAGCAAACCGCCCCTCGCTCCGGCGCAGCGCCAGATAGGCATCTTTCCGCTCCATGCCGGCGAAGTCGGACACGACCAGGCCGCGCGTGGGCGCCACCAATGCGAAGTTCCCACCGCTTCCGGCGTAGTTGCCCTGCAGGTAGGCGGCCTGGACTGCGTTGTGGGTGATGCCGCTGTCGGAGATCTCCACCTCTTGGGTCATGGTGTTGATCAACGCAGCGACCGCCGTCTGCTCACTGTTGACGGTGCGGATCGCCCGGGTGCCATCACCGTTGAAGAACCACGGCATGGCCGAATCGGTGAACGTGTTCCCCGAAGTGCTGCCCTCGGGATTGATCTGCCCGGGCGTCATGCCCAGCAGGCGGTGGCTGCCGGGCTCTACGACCCAGTCGCCCTTCTGCGACGTCCCCTCGTTGCGATGCAACCTGAAGGCCACGAAGGCCGACTGCGCGGTGGTGGGCTGCCCCTGGGTGTAGTTCGTGAATGCCACCAGCAGTTCTTGGACGCCGGCTGACGTCTTGCGCACGCAGGCGGAGTTGACGCGCCACGACAGGTATTCGGGCGGATCCTGCTGCAGTTCCTGGGCGTACGAGATCCGGTCGAACAGCGCCTGGCCCTGCTGCAGCACCCAGCGCGCGCCGATGTCGAGCAAGGCAACGTCGTGCACGTACCTCGAGCAGAAGCCATAGAACGACAGCGCCAGATCCTCGCCGTCCTTCCAGTCGATGTTCCCGAAGAAGTACAGCCCATCGGGATACAGGTCCGGCCGGTTGTAGCTTTCGTAGCGGGCGCCCTGGATCTGATCGACCACATCCCATCTTTGCCAGTAGCGGGTCACCACCCGGCTGCCGGCGAACTCCAGCCACCCGGTCGGATCGTTGCCTGTCGGATCCACCTGCGTGCCGCGCTGCGCCGGATCGCCCGTGGGCACGTCCCATCGTGGCCAGACGATGAAGCCGCCGCGGGGCTCCGGCGGTTCCTCCACCGGTGGTGGCCCCGGGGCTATGATCGTGACCCGTGGCAGCTCGCCGATCTTCTCGGCCAGCAGCACCGTGCCGTCTTGCAGTTCCCGGCGCAGATTCGCGATTCCGAGGCCATTCCGTTTGGCCTCTTCGAGCACGAAGCCCAGCAGCTTCCTTGCTTCCGGGACGTGCTGAGCCGCGACCTCTCGATCGCCAACGACCACGATCGGCGTCCACCCGCTGTACCGCGACCCGCTCATCAGGTGACGTCGCCCTCGTCCTTGGCGGACAGCACGTACTCCAGCGCCAGCTTGTCGCCAGCGAGCTGGTTGGTGCGAGGCGTGGCGAAGCGGGTGGCAGCGACCAGGATGTTCGCCGTCGCGCCCTTGGCCGAGCCAGTCAGCAGTCCGATGCCGTAGAGGTTGTACGGTCCACCAGCCGAATAGATCAGGGTCGCCGCAGCCAGGGCGGCGCTGTTGCCGATGGCCTCGGCCGTGGAAGGCGTGGTGGTCCACGGCAGACGGCTGGCGTTGGTGTAGGCCGTGAATTCGGTGGCCACGTCCTTGAAGGTGGATCCCTTCCAGTCCGCTGCCGGCGTCACGTTGCCGGAGAACGGCGCCAGGTAGAAGGCGGTCTGCTGGCTGGCAGCGCCGAGTGCGCTGTTCAGGATGTAGTTCAGGCCTTCGCTGACCAGTCGGTTCGGATCGACTTGCCACGGCCCGAACGCACCGCCTGCCGACGCATGGGCATGTCGGAAGACACCGCCGATGGTCGCGCGCGCGCGAGGAAGGTAGATGCCCGCCTCGGTAACTTCGTAACTGTGCTGGCGGATGGCGCGAACGGCGTCGCGCCCCACCGTGCCCAGGTTCTGCAGGGCCTTCATGACGTTCATCGGGTTTCTCCTTCGGTGGTTACCATTTGCCCGCGGGGCAGGAAGCCCCTTGGAATCGGGTCTTGCTTGCCAGGGGACAGCTGCAGAGACTGCAGCGCAGGAAAAGGCGACGTCCCAGCCGTTCGGCGTTCGGACAGGCACGGCAGATCTCCAGGCGACGTTTCACGTCGTCCGGCTTGGCCAACACAGCCATGGCTCAGGGGTCTCGGTGGATGACGTGGGCGACTGCCCGGTCGGTGACGGCCAGCGATTGGCCCTTGGGTGCCCGCAGCGCCGCCACGAGTTGGCTGAGGCCGTCCTGCTCGCGCAGCAGCAGTGCGGCATGGTCGGCATCATCGACGACCGCCTCCCCCTTCTTCAGCACCTGCACCTGGCCGCCAGGCAACCCGACGCAGAAGTACCCGTCACGGGCAAGCCAGACCAGCACCGGTGCTGCGGATTGCAGCCCGAGCACGTCACCGTTGACGACCATGGCCGAGCCAGGCACAGCGCCACTGCCGCGCGCCACTGCCTGGCTGAAGTCCTTGGGGTCGGCGCCGGCGTACCAATAGGTACGCGCACCTGCTGCAACGTAGAGGCCAGCACCGTCCGGCAATCCGTCGCCGATAGGCTCCATCAGATCGATCGGGGCATTGAAGCGCATGCGGCTGGCCGCTGGCCGGAACATGCCGTAGCGCAGTGCCTCCGACCACAGCACCTCCTGGCCACAGGCAACGAACTGCCGGCCGTGGCCGCCGCGCACGATGTGGCCCGAGGGCAGCGGCCGCAGAAACTGTGTGGTGAGCGCCCTTCCCTCGCCTGCTGACAGCACGGGTGCCGAACGGGTGCCGGCCGGGAGCACGGCGTACTGCCGCAGTACCTGATCATTCGGCCCCGAGACGTACACCGCAACCGAAACCGTATCCGGTGCCACTGGCAGCGGAATATCGCTCAGCTCGAACCCGCCGCCCTCGGCAATGTCGATCGCCGCGGCCAGGGTGCTGCCCGACTCGCGGCCGAGCCGATCCATGAACGTCACCGCGACCTGATATTGCCCTGGAGCCAGCGCACTTGCGGCGGACGGTGTCAGGACCGGCTGGCCCGCGGGGTGCTCAGGCGACCAAGGATGTCCCTGCAGGTCGATGTCGAGGACACCGCTGGCCGTGCTGTTGCTGAAGAAGACGCGATCGCCGATCAGCGCGTAGCTCAGCGGATCCAGACCAACGTCGATTCCAAGCGCTTCCACTTGCTCATCCTCGTGGAGGGCATGCAGCTGCCCACCATCGACGAAGAGCCCGTACTGCAGGTGCTCATGGCTCCACAACGAGTGGGTCAATGCACCGGGGCGGAAGCGCTGGTGCCCGCGGCGCCGCTGCGGCCTGCCAGCGGCGTCGAGGTCGACATTGTCAGCCTCACGAAGGGCGCGCGGGATCCCGTCATCATCGGTCGGCAACGCCCCTTCCCCGGCGACGTTGTTGATGCCCAGTGGCCAAGGGCCACCCGGGCGAAGGTCGTCATCGCGAACGGGCATGTCAGAACCACATGGGTTGGGTGCCGGTGGTGGGGTCGATCGACAGCTGCTGCAGCGCGCGCGCGGTCGGGCGCTCGCCGAAGTAGCTCTCAAACAGTGCAAGGTGGCGGTCGGCGTCCGCAGTGCTCCGTTGCTCGGAATCGCGCTTGTTCAGGGCACGCCAGCAGGCCCAGTGCACCAACTTCCGGTGATGGATGGCGTCGATCACCGGCTCGTCCTCGCCGTCCTCCATCGCCTCGGCCGCCTGCGGCACGCGCCACAGCGTGAGCTGCAGGACGTCGACCTCTGTAGGTACCGGGCTCACTGACACCTCGCGGGCCTGTCGATCGCGCACCAGGTACGCGGGGCACCCTGCCTCAGTGCGCCAGTGGTGATGCCTTCCATCCAGGGCGGCGCTGGTGGTCCTGCAGAGTGGGTCGGACAGGTTGCTGGCCAACACCGCACGTCGGATCACGTAAACGGTCGCATGAAGCGGATAGTCGGCCCGGCCGGGCTCCAGGTTGATGTGACAGATTTCGGGGCGGCCACTCTCCACGAGCAACCGCGCCCGAATGCACGCCTCTTCCACAGCTTCGTTGAGGTGCCGGGTCAACGCGTCGTTGCTCCACAGATATGGAGCGCGGTCGTCGTCGAGCTCTTCCCGGCATTCCTCGATCAATTGGCTGAGGGTGCGCGCCTCCACGTCAGGCTTCCTCGAGCGCCTGGCCAAGCACCTTCAGGGTGGTGCCGCGCTGGTCGGGTTCCGGCTTGGCCAGTTCCAGGTCGAGGGCGGCCTTGATGACGACCTTGTCGATACCACCCTTGGCCAGTTCGGCCTTCAGCTTCTGCCAGGTCAACCCGTTCAGATGGGCCGCGGCTTCAACGATCTCCGGCGGCAGAGCAGCTGCGACGTTCGCGCCTGCCGGCGGCTCGCTGGTGCTGGTGCTGGTATCAGTGCCCGAGCCACCGGCATCGGTACCGATGCTGCCGCCTGCCGGCGGCGGCGGAAGCTGGTCTGCGGCCGGGCCGGTCGGCGGTGCTGGCTTGGCGACGGTCTGCAGGCTCTGTGCCCGGGCGATGTAGTACGCCTCGGGAATGCCCAGCAGGCGCTGGATGTGGTCAGAGTCTTCGATGTCGGCGACGTGCTCCGAGTCGGCATTGGCGGGATCGATCGGCACGAAGAAATACACGGTGCCTTCCAGCTCAACAGGCGCCTTCGGACGCTTGAATTTGCATGCAATCAGCATTGGATGCTCCTGGTAGGCGGGGCTGCAGCCGCAGCCCCGCTACGGTTAGGGGGCTCAGGCCGGGAAGCTGGCCAGGCGCAGGATCAGCTCGCCCTGCTGGGCACCCGGGGCGGTATTGAGCTTCACGTAAACCGGACGATTCACCGGCTTGGAGCCCAGGGCCTCCGCGATCAGGTGCAGGGCCACCGGGGTGAATGCCGCGGTGTCCGCAACCACCGCGGTCGGGGCGATGACGGTGTTGTCGGCCGCCGATGCGCCGTCGATTGCGTCGGGAATGAAAACGGTGACGTTCTGGGCCGCCAGCTTGCCGGCGGCGTCCAGCTTGGCGAACAGGCCCGAGCCCTGGCTGTGCAGCTTGTGGTTGGCCGGCAGCTCACCGATCAGCACCAGATCGCCATCCGCGGCGGCCTCGACGGGCCAGCTGTAGTCGTTGACCACCACCAGGCCGGCGGCCGGCGACGATGCGCCGCTGTTGCGGCCAGTTGCGAGTTTCGTGGACATGGATTTCTCCTGCGAAGGATGTGGGTTCTGAACGCAGGAGCCCCGGCATGCCGGGGCTCCTGCAGTGACGTTTACTGCGGGTTCGGATCGGCCGCGGCGGTATCCAGGGCAATCGTGCCGAAGTCCTTACCGTTGAAGCGGGTCTTCTTGATGCCGAAGATCGCGCCGGCGCAGATCTCGATGTCGTTGCCGTGATCGAGCGGAACCTCGGACCAGTCGAAGCGCAGTCCATTGCCCGGCGAACCGAAGGCCAGCACCAGGGCCTGGCGACCAAGGAACAGCGCGCGGGCCGCTGCGACGTTGCCGCCGGCACCATAGTCCCCGAAGCGCACCACGGACTTGTGCTTGTGCAGGATCGTGTTGCCGATCATGCCCAGGTTGTCCTTGAAGATCGGGTTGCTGGCACCTTCGGAGGCTGCAGCAGCCTTCTGGATGTCCAACCAGTTGCCCGGATCCGTGGAGGTCTTCAGGTCATGCGCCTGAAAGGGGTGCATGACGGTGACGAAGTGCTCGCCGCCGGCGATGGTGATCGGCTGGATCTCCGCCACCTGGGTCGAACCGCCACCCTGCGATGCCGCCTTGGTGTTGGCGCGCTCGATCAGGACACGGCTCATCTTGCCGGCCGAGGTCAGCGAAGCCTTGCTGGCGCCATCACCGAACAGGATGTGCGAGCTGTCCGGTGCCTCGAACGTGTTGCCCGCACGACCGGCGTAGTTCAGCGGGACGTTGTAGTCCTCATTGATGCCGCGGGCGCCCGAGCCGTACATGAAGAAGAGCTCGTCGTAGAAGCGCGCCCAGAACTCGGTCAGGCGGTTGCGACCGACCTTGCGCAGGTCGTGGACGGTGCGCTTGCGGCTCATACGGCCACCGCAGCTGACCGGCTTACGGGCCTGGTCGATGAAGACCTTGTCGGTAAAGAAGTCGAGCTTCTCGCCCTTGCCCTCGGCCTTCTGGTCGCCTTCGATGACGCCACCGGACAGCTGCACGGAAAGGTCGTAGCTGATGGTGTCGCCGGCTTCCTGCTCCAGGTCGGTCTGCAGCATCACGGGCATCGAGGTCTCCGACCCCTTGCCCATCATCTTGCGCGTCCAGTAGGACTGTTTGGATACCGAAACCATGAGGTCCGCAGACCACAGCTTCCGGGCCTTCGGGTCGTTCAGACCCACGATCGTCTGTGCCATGTTGCTTCTCCAGGGAGATCACGGCACTTCTGCGCCTCTGTCGTTGACCCGCACTACTGCGCAGGTTTTTGAGGATGTTCAGCCCGTTGTGGGCGTTGGCCGACGCGCTACTCGCTGCAGCGCGCCGCCAGTTGGTTGCTGCTCACCGGCTCGGGTGATGGTCACCGGCGTGTTGGATTCGATGATCACCCGCGAGCGTTTGCCGCTCTTCTCGGTGAAGGTGATCGACGCACCCGACCCGGAGGGGATCAGGACCACGTCGCCGGGCTCCAAGGTGGTGTGCAGCTTGGGCATGGGGCTCAGTTGTCCGCCACGAAGGAACCGGGCACGTCACGCAGGATGCGATCGCGTTCGCTCTCCGACTTGCCGGCCAGGAACGACTCGATGTCCTCGATGTTGTCCATGCCGGCAGCGGCGTCAGCCGTCGATCGGGAGGTCGGGTCGGCAGCGGCCGGCACGGTGCTGAGGGTAGCCGGCACATCGCCCAGCGGCGCGGCGCGATCCGGCTTCGCCGGCGGCTGCGCCGCGGGGGGCGCGGTCGCGGCGGTCGAGGCCTGCAGCAGGCCCTCGCTCACCAGCAGATCCCGCGCACCAGCCAGGATGTCCCAGTCGGTGACCTGCCGCCCTGCAGCAGCGGCTTCGTTCACCACGCTCTGCATTGCCTGCTCCCACGCGGCGAAGCGCATGGGGCTTGCGGCGATGCCGGCGTTCTCCGGGCGGGACAGGAACTGGCGCTGCAGGTACGCCCAGGACTGGTCGGCGTTCTGCTGGCTCATCTGCTGCTGCAGGGTGGCCATGTCCTGGGCACGCTCGACGCGGCTGCGCTCGTCTCGCAGATCCTCGTACTGCTGCTCGTAGGCTTCGTCTTCGACGTCGCCGGACTTGTACTTCTCCTTCAGGGCCTGCAGCTTGCCGTTGATGTCCCCGATTTCCTTGCCGTAGTCGCGCTCGTCGGCCGCGTACGTGGGAACGAACGGCGTCGCAGGGGCCGGCTCGGATACTGCAGCCGGTGCTGCCGGCGCGCCTTCTGCTGCGCCTCCAGCGGCTGCAGCCGCCGGCGCATCAGGCGGGGTCGCTCCTTCAACGGGAGCGGCAGCAGCTGAGGCGCCAGCTGCCGGCGTCGCTGCACCGCCAGCGGCGGCGGTCGGGTCGGCCGCGCCGGTTGCCGCGGCTGCGGCGCCAGGGGCGGTCTCGTCAGCGCTGGCCAGCGCCGCGCGCTCGCCCTCGGTCATTTCCAGTTCGTTCGCTGCCAGCGACTGCTGGCCCGCGTTGTCAGGCTGCTGCATGAGCGGTTTCCTCGGGGGGCTGTTGGGTGCTCAGGAGGCGGTCTGCCGCCGGAGCGAGGGGGAGCAGGATCTCGATCAGCTCGGCGACGTTCAGCGCGTCGCCCTTGGTCTTGATTTGCAGGGCCTTGGCCTTGGCCATGACTTCTTCGCGCTTGGCTTCATCCAGGCCCACCTTCGCCATGCGCTCGCGCAGGGCCACGTCTCGCTCCTGCGATTCCTGCTGCTGGCGGGCCTGCGCCTCGGGACTGTCGACGTCCTGGTCGTTGTCCGACTGGCCGGTGATCTTCCGGATGCGCTGCACAACCTCGTCCTTGCCGGGCATGTCGATCATGTCGAAGGCGAGGTCCAGCAGCTGGATGGACATATCCGGTGGCAGCTTGCCCAGCATGTCGAAGAACTGCTCGGCGAAAGCCTGGCGCATGGATTCGCGGAAGTCCTGCTGGTCCACGATGAAGTCGGCCTGGTTGCGGCTGATGTCGTTGTCGACCACCCAGACGTTGTTGAGCGTGTCCAGGCGCAGCTGGTTGATCACCCGCCAGTCCAGACCCTTGCGTTCGCCGACGATCCGGAACTGCCGTTCCTCGGTCATGAACTGCTCGGTCAGCGACAGCTGCTTTTCGCCGCTGAGCTGGATTCCCAAGCGGTAGTTGTCAAACAGCTCCGCAGTGCCCACCGCGCCTTCCTGCTGCTTGGCAAGGATTGCACGGCCGCTGGCCGCGTTGGTCTCGCGGCCCAAGAGCTCGCGGTTCACGCCGGTACCATCGTGGATGTGAGCGGCGTCCAACTCGAGCAGCTGGATCTGCGCCTCGGCCACATCGAGGTTTCGCTCCACCTTGATTTTTTTCAGACCGCCAGTGTTCAGTGCAATCACACCGTTGGGCTTGGCGATCTCGCGTTTCACTTCCTCGATGCGGTCCTCATCGATGGCGCCATCCTCATAGAACAGCTGGTTCGTGCTCAGGGCCCACAACAGCTTGCTCATCCGCTTGTTCAGATCTTCCTGCGAGTCGCGCACACCGCGGACCAGGCCGTACTCCATGCCGTCCCGGTTGCGGCGATAGCACCAGTACGGGGTGTAGGGGAACTTCCCGTGTCGGAACGGGCTGCGCTTGAGTTGCAGCAGGCCGCCCTCGGTGAAGATCGCGCACCACATTTCCTCGACCACGGCGTCGGACAGGGAGTAGACCGGCGCAGCTTCGCTCTTCATCGCCGCCAGTGCCTGCTGGTGCTGGGCGTTGCTCGGGTCGAAGCGATCGCCGCGGTACTCGCCACCCCACAGCCTCTTATGCGCTACGGGGCGTTTGAACCAGCACTCGATCAGACGCACCCGCAGCCGGCAGCGGCTGTCCAGGGACGCCCGGCCTGTGATGCGACGGCCGGTAACCGTGTGACCACGGCTGTCGTAGCGGCGGAATACCTGCGGCAGGTCCAGTTCCTCGTCGAACGCACCGTTGTCGCCGTCGTAGTGGTCCTGGGCTGCTCGATTCACCAGCTCGACCCGGTCGGGGAACATGGCCTCCGCATAGTCCAGGTCTGCGAACTTCTCCCGCAGCAGGAAGCGGCAGTCGCTCAGATCGAGGGCGCGGCTTACCGGGTCTCGACGCATCTGGCGCCACGGGATATGCCCGATCATCACCGGCTCTTCAGCACGGTCCGTCCGGATCGATTCCTCGGTCCACCCGCAGCCGGCGATCGCGGCGTCTTTGAACGCCTGGCTGCGCGCCCAGGGCACACGGTTGGTGTCGCTGAGGTATTTCATCAGCTCCGACTTGACCGCGGCGATATCGACATCGTCCTCGGCTCGCGGATGTACCACTCCGTCGATGCGGGTGCGGCGTTCCGTGCCGATGACCCAGTCGATGGCCATCTTGATCTTGTTGTAGGTCAGCGGCGCCTGGTGCCGGGCTGCCAGCACAGCGCGGTCTTCCTCCGACCACTGGATGTGGTCGTAGAAGTCGTAGTCGAGCATTTGCTCGATGCGGTTGTCGTAGAACGCATCGAGGGCGGTGTACCAGTAGTCCAGCACCTTCGCGTGGAGGCGGCGGTTCTCCAGGCTGTCGAGCGGGTGTCCTTCCACATCGGGCGGTGCCGCGCTGGCCAGGTCTACGGCACCAGGATCGTAGGCCGGCTCGCTGCGCAAGTTCTCGATCGTCTGCATCAGTTCACCTTCTGCCCATTGATCTTGATCTGGATCCCCATGCTGGCCATCTCGCCAAGCCACTGCTCGCGGCTTTGCTCCGCCGGCGGGCGCAGGTTCTTCACGTCGTCGCAGAATTCGAGGATGGCGTCGTGGATGCGGTGCCGGTAGGCCGGAACGTCCAGGCCATAGAGCGCGACCGAGGCGTTCTGCAGGCGGGCAACCATGTCGCCGATGTGGTGATGCCGGCCACGGTCCTTGTCTTCCGGCCGGAAGATCCAGAAGTCGCGGAACGGCACCAGGTATGCTGGGCTGCCGTAGGCGATCGCCCCGGTCACCGGGTTCACGCCCTCGACCCGGCGGTTCTCGTTGCGGATGTAGAGGGCGGCATCGTCGTCGCCGTCGCGCACGATGTGGGTCAGGTAGAGGGTGAGATCCCCCTTCTTGCCGCACCACACGAAGCCATCCGGGGCGAGCTCGACCTCGGTGCTCATGCCTCAGCTCCCAGCAGCTGCAGTGCGGCGTCCAGTTCTTCCACCACGGCCGCGGCGGCCTGGTCGGGCGACAGGACATGGTCCTCGACAACGGTGCCGTGGTTCTCGCCACCTGGCAGGTAGCGCGCGTAGCTGCGGGCCTGCTGCAGGTGGATGGCCAGCTGCTCGACCGTGCGATTGTTCACGTCAGTTCGCCTTCCTACCGAGATCGGAGTGGATCTGGGCGGCGATCGCCGGGTGGGTGCCCGCTACGTCCTGGGCAATGCGCTGCAGGACCGTTCGGGCCGTAAGCTCGCTCAGCTCGTGGCTGCCCCGGTAGTCGACCATCGTGTCGCCGGACGGCGAGCGCAGCATGAATGCAATGCTGACCAGCTGCCCCTCGTCTGCGGCGGCGACCAGCAGTGACAGCAGGTCGACCAGCTCGACCGCCGTGGGGGTGTTCCGCTCGCGCGGGGAAACGTTCATGCAGTTCTCCAGTTGTCGTTGGCCGTGCCGCGCGACTCGCCGACGCGACGGCCGCTGCTGCTGACGTAGCCCTGAGCCGCCTGCCGGATCGCGTCGGCGGGATTGCTGGCCCAGTTGTGGAATGGGAGGTCGGAGTACGTTTCAGTCTTGTCGTTCCAGACCTTGGTGTAACGGCGCAGGGCCTCCAGCCCGCCTCGGCCCTCGCCCGCCTTGGGCGGACCGCAGCGAACCCTGTCGAACCTGCAGCGCGGCAGCATGTTGCGGACCATGTCGATGCCCTCGGTGATGTCGTTGATCCGGGGCACGACGACAACTGGCTTGACCCCCAGCTTGCCGGCGACCTGCACGCGGTTCTCGTTGGCCGACCAGTCCTCGTTGGCACCGTCATGCGGCCAGTAGTGCTTGCCGTATAGGTAGCCGCGCTCCTTCAGCACCTTGGCGTAGTGCGCCACGCCGAAGCCAGAGTTTTCGTAGAAGTCGACGAAGTCCAGCCAGGGCCCGTTCTCCTGCATGAACCAGATGCTCGTTGCATCGCTGCGACCGATGTCCCAGAAGGTGTGGATCGGTACCTGCGGGTTGATCGGGAGGTCGGTGATCCGCCCGCTGCTGTCGGCGGCGGCCATTTCCTTGCCGTAGTAGGCACCTTCCGTGCTCGCCTGGAATGCCTCTTCCGGCGTGCTGGGGTGTTCCCGCTTCATCTTGTCGCGCTGCTCGGCCGCCTTCTTGACGTACCAGGCCTTCTGCTCGGGCCGCAGCGTGTAGTTCATCTCCGCCTCGACCTTGGCGAAGTAGGCCTCGTCCTCGGCGGTCAGGGTGACGCCGTCCGGGTCGAGCTCGTTGATCGGATCCCGGAACCACGGATAGAAGTGGAAGCGGTAATCCATCGCCGTCAGCTTGGCGGTGCCGGCGCGGATCTGCCGGTCCAGCTCGATCGCCGTCTGGCAGCGCTCGTAGAAGTCGCCGGCGGCGCCATAGGCGGTCGACTCGATCACCACGATGTTGCCGGAGGCGATCGCATTCAGCGCGCCGGAGGCCACCTCCCCTGCCCGCTCCGGGTACATGGCGCACATCGGGCCGTACTCGGAGATATGCAGGAACGTGAGCGTTCCGCCACGGTGGGACACCGAGACCTCGATGCTGGAGCCATTGGCCAGCTCCAGGACGCCGTCGCGCATGTCGCGCCGGACTGCCGGTCGGATCTTCTTCAGCCAGTCCGGCAAGTTGTCGTAGGCGTAGAGCACCTTGCTGCGGAAGAACTTGGCGGCATCGCCGGCGGTATGGGCGACCACACCGGCCTTGGTGTTCTTCTTGAACAGCGCCATGTCCAGGGCGCGGATGCAGGCCCAGGTCGTGATGCCGTGCTGGCGCGACTTCAGTGCAAGGTTCAACGTGTGCAGGTTGTCGTCGAGGTCCGCCTGCACCTCGTTCAGCTTGAACTGCACCCGTCGACCGAACTTGTCGGTGATGTAGTACAGGTTGTTCAGCCGCCACCACCGATCGCCCAGCTTCTCGATGATTCGGCTGGCGTCCTGGTCGCTCAGTTCCTCCACGGCTTACTTGCTCCGTGAGCTCGAAGGACCGGGGCCGGTGTCGGAGCCATCGATGAGATCCATCACATCGCCCAGGATCCGGGTCTGGCTCTCGATCGGGCCACCGTTCTTGCCGGTGTGCTCGACCTTCTTGGCGAACATGCCGAAGTGAGTGCCCAGGGTCTTCACCGCATCGAGGCGGCTTACCAGCTTGACCTTCTTGGTCAGGCCAACCGCGCGCCGCTCGTCGCCTCGCCCCTCCCACTCTTCAAAGACCTCCACGCCCTGGACGAGGCTGGCCTCTTCCACCGTGAGCTCGCTCATCGGCTTCAGGTTGCCGTGCTGGTCGAACAAGGTGCGGATGTCACCCAGCGCCATGAACGCCAGCCGGGCCAGCACCGCTTCCTGATCGACCCGCTGCGACAGCAGCAACTCTTCCTTCCTGCTGGCCAGGTAGGTCTGCACCTTGGGGTTGGCCAACAGCCTCGCGGCGGCAGCGCTGGCCGCGGCGCCGGTGGCCTTGTAGCCCGCGCGCACGTAGGCCGCGGTGCCATTGAAGTCGACCAGGTACTCGTCCGCGAACCGCCGTTGCTGGTCCTGCAGGCCCGTCGCCGGGTCAATCTTTCCGGCCACAGGCTGGGTTCCTCGGAGGTGGTGTCAAAGCAGAACTGCGGGGCCGTCACCTACCCCAAGGGGGAGCTCTACGCTGGACGGCCAATTGAACTTGGAGGGTTGCGGCAGCAGCGGACGCACCTGTTCCCAGGTCTCGATGTTGGCTGGCGGGCTTACCACCAGCGCCTCCAACGCCTGATTCACAGCGTCGCGCCACGCGACCATTGCGCGGGCTTCGAGGCGGTAGCGCTCCACACCGCTGTCGAAGTAGCTGCAACAGCTCTCGATCGTGTCGTAGCGCCGTTCCTGCACGAACTCTGTCATCCACTTCCACGCGTACGCGCGGATGGCGCGGTAGTGCTCAGGCGTGTGCAGCTCGTAGGGCGGCGGGATCGGCAGCGGCGTGTTCGTCTTCAGCCACTCGGTCGGCCACAGATAGTGGCCGCGCGGAATGAAAGCGCCGGTTTCGATGCAGCGAAGAATGTCAGGATCATTGGTAAGGCGGTACAAATCAAATCTCCGCGTCCGCAACCCAGTGGAACCATGCGCCAAACTTACCGGCTTGATTGCTCCATGCAACCTGGACACCGTAGCTACCAGCGTTCTCGACCGCTGCACCTGTAATAGATCCATCATTCTGCGCAACGTTACCGGGGCTTCCGCCGCTGGTGTTCGCCGGATAGATAGTGACGGCCGGCGTCGTGCGCTTTCGCTGAGAAAACCGCACAGTCGCCCAGCCGGTATTCGCTTGGACGCCGGTGTACGCGTGCGCCTCGCGGCCTTGGTTCACGCTAGCGCCTGGAGTATCCGACAGGTTGTAGGATTTCTCGTAGTAACGCTGACACATCACAAGCTCGATGGCCGGATGCCGCCTTTCAAAACCTGTTGCAGTAGAGCCGGATTCCAGCTGCACTTGCGTGAAATGTACGTCGCCAGTTTGCGACCCAAGGCTACCCGAACGGGTGTTCCAGTTGGACCCAGCCGACACCCAAAACGTGCAGGCAAGGGAATTGTTCGCTCCGGCCGTTTTGCCTGAAACCGACGGCAGCGTAAAGGTGTGCGTGCAGAAGTTCAGGCCCGCAGCCAGTGTGAACTTCTTGACCCCGAGGCTGTCGACGGTGGAGGAACCGCCGACGCCGAAGCCCTGCCGGAACTCCACGGAAATCTGTCGCCCTGCCGCTCCGCTGTTATAGACGTAAAACTGCATCGACACGGTTTCGGCAGCGAAGGTGCTCACGTCTTCGATAAGCTGCTCGAACACCACGAAGTGCGCGGCGGCGTCCGTGATAGCGCCGTAGCTCACGCGCGCCAACGCAGGTGCGTTCACGCCGGGGAATTGCTGCGGGGTCATAGTGTTTCGCCACACATTCGGCGACGCAACTCCACCAGCATTGAACGTCCAGCGGTCGGCCGTATAGCCTGGGGCAGTAAAGTTCGTGCCTCGCTGCCAGATACTGAAGTCGCCGTTTATGAGCGCGTTTTTGCCGGTGTAGCCTTCAACGAACGTGCCAGGGATGATGTCGCCTACGGACAACTCTTCGACCCGGGCCGTGACCTGGTTGAGGATCAGTGGAGTTCGGGTAGCCATCAGGTGGTCGCCTGTACGTTGAACGTGCCACCTGCGCGCAGGCCGATCGTCATCGCGTAGGTCGAGGTCAGGGCGACGTTGAACACCCCGCCAGCCCGGAGTCCGACCGCGAGCTGCAGCGGAACACCGATCAAGATGTCACCGGCGGGCAGCTCCCTGGTGCGGTTGCTCGCATCGAGAACAAGCGGACGGCGCGCTGCCATATCAGGCCCGGACCACCGGATAGCCGATCTCGGCGTTGATCTCTCCCACGTCGGTGGCCACGCCCAGGATCTGCAGGATGTGGCCCGCCGTCGTGGTGCCAGACGCCAGCGGCACAACACCGCCTGGCGTGGTGTGGCTCAGCACGTAGGTCGCGCCTGGAGTCAGGCCCGAAAGCGAGCTGTTCGGCCCTTCGAAGTACACGGTGGCGTCGCTGCCGATGGTGCCCACGCCGGCGCGCACGAAGCCATGGGCTCGCTTCCCAGCGTTCGCGGCGCTGGCATCAGCCTTGCGCACCTTGGCCGTGCCGGCGTCGTCCCAGATGTTCACGTAGTCGCCGGCGGCCAGCACCTCGCTGGCCGGGTAGATCTTGGTGTCCGCACCGATGCCAGCAGGCAGCAGCGAGTCATCGAAGCGGCCATCAGGGCCGAGGGCCGCGATCTTGCCTGCGTCGGAAGCGCCCGCCGAGGCGGTGACGCCTTCGACCTCGGTGGTGATGTTGTTCTTGAGCTGCAGGGTCTTGTCGGCCATGGGTTCAGATCCGAGCGATGGGTGAGTCGAAGTCGATCATCAGGGTGGTGGCGTTGAGCGCGCGGCCGACGCACAGCAGCCATCCGGTAGTGCCTGGGTTCTGCGTCGGCGCGCCGTCGACGCCGCACCACACCGCGCCTTCGGTCCAGGTCCAGCTGGCTTCCACGATCGTGCCGGCCAGGCGCACGGCGACTTCGCCGGTGTTGGCCGACTGCAGGGCGATGCCGATGCAGGCCTGCGCGTGTTCCAGCACGGCTGTGTCGGGGTGGTAGGCCTTGCCGTTGTCCAGGCGGACCACGCGGTGCCCATGGATCGGCTGGCCAACTGGGTACGTCGCTTCTGGCGAGGTGCCGGCCGGACCGGCCGGGCCTTGCGCGCCGCGCGCTGCAACCTCAACTGTCCGCGTATCTGCCTGGATTGCCTCGACATGCGTCGGCCGGGCCGTAGCGACAATCGGCGTGCGGGGGTCGCGGATGGCGACGGCGCCGCGGCGCTCGACCACGATCACGCGTGCCGCGCCCTCGCTGGCTCGGATCACAGGCATCAGCGTGTCGTCTCGCCCTGGACAGTGACCTTGCCGGCCACGAGCGGGATCACGTACTCAGGATCCGCGCCTGCGGGCTTGAACAGCTCCAGGCTGTAGCAGTGCTTCACCTTGCGCGCATTCGCCGGGTTCAGCACTTCGGTGGCTGCCGCCGGCACCGTGATCGCGACCACGCCGTTCTCTGGCTCCGCGATGACGAGCGAGCCGGCCGCAGTGCTGAGCTCCAGCACCAGGGTGTCGGCCTGGGTCAGCCCGAATTGGCCCGCCAGCGTCCGCACCTGCATCCGCGCCTGGTAGCCGGTCAAGTCGAACGGGCTCCCATCCGGGTTGGTGTAGGTGAAGTCGTCCTCCCACGTCGCGCCACGCACGACCGTGAGGCTGAAGCTGGCGGGTGTCCGGCTCACAGGGTCAGCTGGGCGTGCAGTGCGTTGACGGCGGCGAGGGTCTGCGCAGCTGCGTCTCGCCTCTGGAACAGGTCTTCGAGCAACGGGGACGCGCCGACGGCACGTCCGGTGGATGCCGCCGAGTCGGGCTTCGCCTCTGCCAGCACTGGCGCAAGACGCCGCGCAAGCTGCTCGACAGCGATGTGCAGATCCTGCTGCGCCCGGGTCAAGTCATTCGTGGCGGATTCGATCGGGGTCTGCGGCTCCGCCAGTGGGGTTGTGCCGGCTTGCTGGTTCAACATGCTGCTCTCCTATGGCGCCGGGATGGCGCTCAAAGCTGGATTACGTTCTTGGCGTCGAGCCGGCGCAGGCACTGTTCGCAAGCCTTTCGCCGCGCGTCGCAGGTACGGAGCTTGTCGGCCAGCTGGCCGACCACGTCCCCGCCGATGTTGTCCCAGGCGTCAGCGGCGGCAGGATCTGCAGTCACACGCACGCCGGTGTCTTCACCTGCATCGACGCACGGGCGGAAGCACATCGCGTCGCACTGGGCCGGCACGCGCTGCAGGTGCTGTGCGCAGCCGGCCAGTACCATCAGTGCCGCGATCGCGAGAGCGTGGCGCAGCTGCATGACGTCAGCGCTGCGGCCAGTTCCAGCGACCGGGGTGGCTGCCGGATTCGTCGCTGGCCTCGTCCCGGCTGGTGACCCACAGCACGTCATTGCCATCCAGGAACACCTGGGCGTTGATCTGGCCATTCGGCTGGACCGCCACAACCATTGCGGGCAGCACGTCGCCGGCGGCGGCCTTGTTACCAATGTGCGGCTGGGCACCCACTGGCCAGGTGTTGTCGAGCAGGCGTTCCTGGATGGCCGGGCCATCGGTACGGCGCGCATTGATGCGGAGCGCGTCGGTATCGCTCAGGGTGTAGTGGACGATCCGCCCGGTCGATGGTTGCTGGGTCACTTCGCGGTCCCGCTGGTCGGCCCGAGGGCCTGGTTGATGGCATCGACCCGGACCTGACCCGGGGCGCAGTTGGCTGGCAACGGCTGCGCTGCAGCTGCTGCTCGGTAAATCGTTCTGGTTCGCTCGCCGCGTGCGGCGATCGTCTCGAGCCGCTGCAGCAGCTGGGCGTTGTCGGTCTGAGCCTGGCGCGCGATCTCCGCCGTCACCCCGAGCGTGTCTTCGAGGGTGGCGGCGCGCGCTGCAGCTGCAGTCTCGCGGCGATCGCCGTACTGCCTGACGTTGAGCCACAGCGACAGGACCAGCAGGCCGGCCAAGATGGCCACCCACTTCCAGGCTGCCCACCAGGCACTGACCGCCGCCCTGGTGATCACTGCAGGCGGCCCTGGCAGGTGGCCATTTCCCATTGCCGGCGATCGATGATTCCGCCGCACTTCGAGCTCCACTGCGGCAGCGCGCAGTCACGTTTCGCGCCGCCGATGGTGACGTACCTCCACTTCCACATTTCGGCGCAAGCAGGCTGGCGCTCGCCGGCGTTGAGCCGTTTCGCCGCGGTGCTGGCGCAGAAGGCCGGTGTGCCGATGTTGTAGGCGAAGTGGCCCCAGGCCTTGATCTCGTGGAATTCGAACTCGCCGCGGACGCACTGCCCCATGTGGCCAAGCATGGTGCGCACGTAGGCCGTCTCCAACCGGGTGCACTCGTCGTCGGTGTAACGCTTGCCCTTCACCACCGCCGGGCCCGTGATGCCTGCGCAGACAGTCAGGATGCCGGCCGAGTCGTAGTACGGCGTGTAGCGGCGTCCTTCGTGCGCCGAGTCGTTCGTGCCAAGGGCGGCCACCAACGCGCCGATCAGCGCCAGCGGTGCGGCGGCGAAGCCGATCCGCTGCTTGGTGCTGAGCGTGCTGTCAGCCACGGCGGCGGATCCACGCCCAGAAGCGCCTGGCATTGCCCATGCGCGCGGACCACCAGGCTGACCAGTCGCCCCAGTTCTTCACCATGACGGTGAACGTCTGGACGATGGTGAAGATGATCGTGCCGATCAGGGCCCAGTCGCTCAGGGTGTAGCCCGGCGAGTACGTCGCTGCGGTGACGCTGGCTGCCGCTCCGATCTTCGAACCCGCGACCGCCAGGTCCGTAGTGATCTGCTCTTTGATGCCCACCGCGGTTCCCCCAATGAAAGGAGGCCGGCATGGCCCACCACTACCGCGGTTGCAAGGTCGCGCGGACACCAGCAGCGCGTCTCACGACGGCCTATGTGCTGGCTTGAGTGGTGGCCATGACTACCGGCCGTTTGGTAGCGGGAGGTGGATTCGAACCACCGACCTCGTGGTTATGAGCCACGCGAGCTGCCGGACTGCTCTACCCCGCAAACAAGAAGGCCGCTGATCGACCAGTGGACTCCCACGTCCTGGTCAATCAACGGCCTTTGAATTGAGGCGCCCACAAGAACGCCCACTGTAGGAATTCAAACCTACTTTCGGTTCCCGAGGCAACTGCGGTTCCTCATGAGGAAGAAATCCTCCTCATGAGGAACAAGTGAGGTCAGGTAGGTGAACGTTTGTCAGGCGCCGCGGCTGCCTTCGACCAGCGCCACGACTAGGCCACCGATCATCGTCGTGTAGATAACCGACGTGCCAATGGCCACGAATGCCGCCGTGCGCCGGTGGGCGAATGTTCCCCCTAGGCTCCACCCCGCACCAATGCATATCCTCAACGCCAGAAAGGCAACGGCAATCGCTACGACGTAGTTCAGTCCTGGAATTGGGAACAACCGAGCCGGAGCAGCGAACATTGCACCGGCTGCGGTCACCAGGCCCGCAGTGATGGCCAGGGCCTCACCAAACTCGTACCACTTGTCCTTTCCGCTCAACGATCTACCCCTCTCGGCGCAAGCAATGGGCGCAGCCATGGGTCTGTCCATCAGCCCCTAACAAACCTTAACAAATGTGATAATCCCGGCCAATACAGGGAGGGTGTCGCAATGGTTGAGACGGTTTGGGGAATGACGGACCTACAGATCAAGCTTTTCACCGCGATCGGGCAGATCCTTGTCGCGATAGCTGTCGGTTTCATTGCATGGCGCCAATGGAGCACCGCCAGAAACAAGCTGAAGGCGGACCTGTTCGACCGTCGCTACTCGCTCTATGTCGATTTCCTGCGAGCACTGAACCGCCTTCATGGCGGTGACGCAGACGCAATGCGCGAAGTGCAGCGGATCCTTGCAGAATCGAGGTGGCTATACGGCGAAAAGGTTGCCGATAAGCTGCGAAAGGAGGTCGCCAACCCATTCCAGGAGTTGGTTGCCTCAATGGACGCAAGACGGAAGCAAGCTGCAGCCGGGAATGAGGAAGAACTGAAGGCAAGGTATCAGGCAGCTCTTGGGGCCGCCTCGAAGGCTACTCTGGTGCTTCCAACCATCGTTGCGCCGCACCTCACTCTGCAGCACTAGAGTAGCTTTCTCCTGCCCACATCGCCTGCCGGAATCCCCGTCTGCCTCCGTGCAGCGCCTCCTGCAGGACGGCGGTGGCGCACTTGTGCGCCTTGATGTAGTTGCCCTTTCGCATTTTGGCCGACTTGGCCAGGCCGGCGAATGGCTGCCGCCGCTCCGGCCAAACCAGCTCGTGGGCTGCGTCGTAGATCACCAGGCGAAGGCGCCAGCGATCGGCGGGCTTGCCGAGGTCCAGCGGCCGCGGCCGCATTGCACGCACGTCCTTGGCCACCTGACGATAGGCAGCGAGGGAGAGCCGTGCGATCGCGGCGGGGCCCATCCTCGTCGCTACGGCTAGCGCGGTGTGCTTCTCCAGCGGATTGCGCATATAGCCGACCGCGCCGGCGATGTCGCTGCTGCCCAGCGGCGCCAAGGTGCTGCGGCCTTCAACGGGCATGCGGTAGCTCCCGCCGACCAGTAGGCGCGACAGCAGCTCCAGGACGTCGCCCTTGCCCTCGTCATCGAATCCATCCGGCGCTGCGCCGCGGCGCCGCTGGCCTGCACTGTCGTCCGCCGCCGCTGGAAGAACCGGTGCACGGCGGCACCAGGCATCCAGCGCCGCCGCCAGAGCACCGGCAGGATCCTGGCCAACGAACACTGCTGAGGATGCCCCGCAGCTGCAGCACTGAATCTGCGCGCCGCGCGGGAACAGGCCGGTCGGGGCGTCACCACAGCGGCCGCATTGGACTGGCGCGCTGCTGTCGAAGATGGCTCCGCGCGGCCCACAGTGTCGGCATTGGAGCTGCACAAGCTGCGACTCGCGGCCAGGCCAGCACACCCTCGCCTTGCCGTTGCAGTTGGCGCAGGACGGGATCTTCTTCCCCTTGAGGAACGCCACTTCGAGCTCGCGCGCGGCAGCGAGCGCATTGGTACCGACTGCAGTTTCGTTCATGGCGTCTGTACCTGGGTCTTCGTTGGTGCCGCTGCAGCGCGCGCGGCGCGCGCCTGGGCCAGCACCCGGGCATAGGCCTCGGGGTGCTGGTCCTCGAAAGCAGGGAGGGTTCCGCGGGCCCATTTCCCGCCGCCCAGTTGCTTCAGCCATCCATCTGTTGCACAGAAGCGGCGCGGATCCACGCCATGGGCCCGGACACCCTTCGCCGTCGTGAATCCATCGAGCTCGAGATCGGCCAGCACCTTCAGCGCGCCCACCTTCCAGGGCGTCAACTGCAGCGGCGCCGGCACGCCTGCGGCCACCTTCGGCACAAACTCAGGCAATTCACAGCGTTTGGTGGGGTTCCAGTCGAACCATGCTGTGGGTCCCCACTCGCGGAGATCGCCGGATGCGCAGTCCCATGGGGCGGCCTGGTGCAGGCCATGCCGATGCACCACGCGCTGAATCTGCTGCCCGGGCTCCGTCTTCCACCGGGCGGTGCAGCTGTCCGGGACCAGGACCTGTACGCCCAGCGCATCGAGCATCCGTGCGATGCCGTAGTTGGCTGCCGTCGTGCAGGGCACCAGCACGGCCCTGAAGTCCGGGCCCCGCTGGTCGGCGTTGCTCCAGTGCGCCGGCAGGATCTGATCGGCCACCTTGGCGTTGAGCTGCAGCTTTGCCTCAATGCCGAGCTGGTGCCCGGTGGCCTTCCACACAGCCAGGATGTCGAAGCCGGCCGTCTCAGGGTATATCTCCCAGCCTGCCGCCGCGGTCAGGCAGTCGATCAGGCACGTGCACAGGGCAGCCTCGGTTGGGAACCGCGCCTTGAGCTCTGCAGGTTTCATTGACCCTTCCTCGCGAATGCCTTGGCCATGCCGTCGTACTTGACGACGTCGGCAACCAGTTGGGAGTCCTGAGCGGAACGAGCAGCGCGCTCAGCCTCGCAGGCTGGGACTGGCAGCGCGCGGAGCTCCGCGAGGCGGGCACGTGCCTGGTTGACCTTGTCCTGGGCCCAGAGCGCCTTTGTCGCGAACGGCCGTTCCTTGGCCGGCCGATCAACTTTGGGCGGTCCGGCAGCCGAACACCGGCGCTCGATTTCCTGCAGCAGGGCGGTGGTGGACACCGCGCTGAGGTCGACGCGGGTGCCGGGCCTCCAACTGCTCATTGGGTTCCCTCAACGCTTCCCGGTGCCCGCCAGGTCACGCCGCTGACCGCATCACGCATCGTTTCCTCGGCAACGCAACATAGGCGGCTAAGTGACCGGATGCTGACCCCATTCGCTGCGCACCTTCTTGCTTCCTCAACCTGAACGGAGGTCAGCTTCGCCCAAGGCGTGGCCTCTCCCCTTCGAAATCTTCCCGTGTCCCGGTTCAGTTGGTTCTCGCTTGGCGTGACCCAGCGGAGATTCTTTACCGCGTTGTTGGATGGATTGCGATCGATGTGATCCGGGACCATTCCCTCCGGTTTTTCTCCAACGAATACCTCAAGGACTAAGCGATGCACGAACAGCCTCTCCTGGCGCTCTCCATGCTTGAGGTGGACTCTCGCGTACCCGCCTTTAGAGTGATCAGGGGACAGCGTGCGAGTTTTCAATCGACCAAGCGTGTCGACGCCAACACGCCGCACTGATCCGCGATCACTAACCTCGTAGCAGCCTTCCCAGCCCGGCACCGACGCCCATCGTTCTTCGTTCATGCGTTCCACCATAGTCAAAACAGTTCCTCCCTCCAGACACCGCCGGCGCCAGGCCACACGACCTTCACGCGCCAGAACGGGAAGGACTCAGCTGCGAACTTCACTTTCAGCTTCGCATCCTCTTCTGCCCAGTACCGTTCCCCCTTTCGACCCTTCACCTCATGGAGCTCGATGTGACCGTCCACATATCGCACGACGAAGTCGACCGTGAACCATGCACGCTTCGCCAGTCGTAGCTTTACTGACTCGAATGCCCACCAATCGACTTCACCAGCTGTCTTCAACGCGTCCAAGTACTGTGCGTATCGAGCCTCGGTTTTGTTCATTTCTCCTGCCGAGTGTTTCGCATGCCTGTCTAATCCAGGCCGCTTCTCCACCGGTGAGTGTTCCTGGTGCTCGGCCGGCCCGCGCTTAAGCGCGACTTGGCCAGCCTTGTGCACCAGCTGCTGCATGCCCTGCGGCATGTCCTCGATGCGGTTGTAGCGAAGTCCGCGATTGCTCATTGACCACCGTCCCGCGGCAGACCGAGCAGCCGTGCAGCGCGCGCTTCGAACGCCTCCAGCTGGTTTCGAACCCGGAGCTCGAACGCCGCATGTTCCTTTGTCACGTCCGCCAGCAGCGCGGCGCACTCGGCCTGCAGGAATGCCAGGCGCTGATCAATGGTGATCTGGCGGAGCTGAGTGCCCTGCCCCGCCATCGGTGACGCGGCAGCCATCGCGGCCGTGCCCCTGCCCGGAGCCGACGGCTGCAGGACCCGCGCCTGGCCAGCAGCGATCGACCAGGTCGGCTCGGCACGCCCGTAACGACGATTTGTCCTGTCGCCACCCTGGGTGACCAGTTGCTCGCCAAGCATGCCGCGCAGAATCCCGGCCACAGCCGCTGGGGTGATCGCCGCGCATTCCCGAGGGTGACCCATGGCCAGCGCCAAGGTTGTCATGCCTTCGTGCACTTCCGAAGCCGTCATCGGCTCGCTCGCCTGCTGCAGGGCATACAGCACCTGCTGCCGGTGGTAGTTGCGCAGTTGCTCCTGGTCGATCATCGATCCAGTCCTGCTGCTGCCATCTTGCCCGTCGCCGGCGGGTGGTCATCATTGCCGGGCTCTGCAGATCCCTTGCCGAAGATCTCCGCGATCTCGCGCTCAGCACGGCGGAGGGCTTCAGGGCTGGCCGGTACCGGCGTGGCCACCACGGCCTGGCCGAGGACCGCCACCGGCTCTTCCGGCAGCTTCCCGCCGCGCATCACGTATTCGCGCGCCTGGTCGTAGGCCTCGCGCAACAGGCGATCGCCCTTGTCGGCGCTCGACGTGCGGTAGCGATGGCCATCCAGGTACTGCCACACCAGGCGCGTGAAGCCATCCTGGCGGCCGGTGTCGTTGCGGACGGCGGCGAAGCTCGGCACGCCGAGGCAGCGCAGACGGAATTCCGGCAGGGTCGGTGGCCACGGGTCAGCCGAGGCGATGCTCGAGCCCAGGCCCGCAGCCAGCTGCTCACCGGTGAGCCCGGCAAGCCCCTTCGCCCACGTCGCGGCGGCGCCGCCGCTGGGATCCTCGCCGTAGGCGCTGGTCCAGCGGTAGCCGTAGATCTCAGCCATGCGCACCCACAGCGTTCGCGTAGCCCGGGCCGTCAAGGGCGCCTGCTGCGCCGGCGGCTGCGTCTGCCTCTGCAGCGGCGTCACGGAGCTCGTCCTCTTCTGCTCGACGTCGGACGCGTTCGGCAGCAGAGCCTGAATTGTTGGCATGATCGGTCCCCTCGGGTTTCGGTGTTACGGGCAGTGCCAGACCTGCAGCCATCGTCTGGCGCAGGGAGCGGTTGAGGTCGTGGCCGTCGGCGGCGAGCTGGCGGAATCGCGGCTGCAGCTCCAGCCAGCTGCTGATCGTCATCGGCTTGCCCAGCACACGGCGGTGCCGCACGAACCTGGCCAGGACTTGCGGGTCCAGACCCGCCGGCAAACGGGGGATGCCCATCAGCTCGCGCTTGACCTCGTCGGCGCTGAGCTGCGGCATCACCGCGTCGTCGTCGCGCGCCTGCGCGTTTGACGATTCAATGACCTTTACTGACCTTTCATGACCTTTAGGGTCCGTCTCGCGGACCGGTTGAGTACGCGAGACGGACCGGTCAGGTCCGCCAGACGTACCGGTCGAGTCCGCGAGACGTACCGGTCGTTCTTGCGTACCGGTATTTCCCGCGTACCGGTCGGCGCCTTCAGTCTCTTCCGACCCGTCCGCGACGCGTACCGGTTCGGCATCCGTACCGGTGTTCGTGGCGGACCGGTCAACCCCTTCGCCGCTCTCAGACCGGTCCGTCTGCCGCACCGGTTTGGATGGGCGCCGGGGCTTCGACGCGAATGCGTTCTTGTCCAGGCGGCTGAGGTTGAGGCTGTACCGGTTGCTGTACTTCGTCCCGCCGGCGTCGCTGCCGCCGCGGCGAATGGTCAGCACTTGGTTGTCTTCCAGCCACGCGATCGCGCTGAGCAGTGCTGTCTTGCTCAGGCAGGTCTTCTCGATCAGCGTGGTGAAGCCCGGGAAGGCCATGCCGAAGTCGTCTGCGTGCCACGCGATCGCCATCAGCACCGCCTTTGCGGGCGGCGGCATCTGCAGTGGCCAGCAGAGCTTCGTGATTTCGTTGCTCATTACGCAGGCCTATCCCGTTACGGGCAGCCCACGCTTTGGACGGCGTTGCCCCTGGTGGGCGCGCTCCAATCGCTCGGGCTGGTGCTGAAATGCGCGCGACCCTGTCCATGGACGGCACCTGGGCGCGGCTCCGGCGCCGGCGTGTTGAGGCGTTCCAGCTGGCCTGCGACGCGCTCCGTGGCGGCGGCACACTGCACCTGGGCGTCGAGCAGCTGCTGCATCAGCTCCTGCCGGCGATGCTCGGTAGGGATCGGGCGGACCTCGTAGCCGAGATCCGCGGCCATGGCCAGGAAGAGCTGGTGGCGGCCGAAGCGGCGCATCAGCGCCCACAGTTCGCCGATCTTGAAGAACTCGGCCTTGTTCGGATTGAGGCAGCTGTTGAACTTGGCAACAGCGCTGGTCCAGTCCTTCAGTTTCTCTTGGTCCCAGAAGCCGTTGTCCAGCAGGAACTGAATCATCGCGTTGCGGGTGTGTGCGTCGACCTCGCACGTGGCCTTCAGGGCCGCCAGTGCGTCCTGCAGCCAGGTTTCATCGATCCAGGGCATGGGAGTCCTCGGTAGTAAGGGCGGGTCCTCCGGCTGGCAGAATGGCGGTGCAACCCAACCCAAACACCAACCGGAGACACCCATGGCAGATTTGCAGCAACTTGCAATTGACTTTGACGGCTTCCAGCACCGCGTCCGCGGACAGTTCGAGGCGGTCGCTCAGGACATGCACGTACTCCATGGTGAGAAGGCAGCCATGGACCTATGGATTCATGCGCTGATCGCTACTCATCCAAACCCAGCCGCTCTGAAGGCTCGGGTCCAAGACCTTGTCGGACAGGTAGAGAAAGCGGGTACGCCAGACTGGGCGGTTCAGAGACGAGATTCCCTGACCCGGATGCTTCAGCGGTATGGCGCCTTCTTCGATCAGATTCATCCGGGGGTCTGATTTCCCCGGAGTTGTCGTCGAAAACCGGCGCCCAATGCCCTGGTCGACTCGGATCTCGAGTTTCGGCGGTAAACACCAGGTCCGATGCGCCGACATGCTTGTCGGCCATCGGCTTGCAATCGCCAGACATCACTCGGCACCTCCAGATGAACGTGGCACACCCTTGTTCGTAGGCATCAGTTGCCGACTACTGACAGAATCGACCCCCGCCCAAAGGACAATCTCCCCCATGACCCCATCCGAGCTGGAAGCCCGGTTCGCCCAATACGACGAACGAATCGCCGCCTTGGAGGCTGAAAAGCAGGCGAACAGCTGGTTCACGCTGGCCGTCATTGGCAGTCATCCCGACACAGAAATGCTGCTGGAGGTGGTTCGCGCCGCCATCCAAACACTGCGCGGCAAAACCTCGCCCGAAGCCCCAGCCGGCGTGGCCGCTGCGACCGTGCTTCGCCTGTTGGAGATCGAGCGTCAGATCCTGAAGGCGCAGCAGAGCCGCCAGGAGCTGGCGGAGGCGGCGGAAGCGGAGCGGCTGTTGGAACAGCAGCGCGCTGGTTCTGAGCAGGAACGCTAGACGCCGGCTGCCGCTGCTCCAGCGCGCGCACTCGGCGCTCCAGCGCTCCGATGCGCTTCAGCGCCGCGGTCATGACGGTCGGCGTGCTCGCAGGCAGCGCGTTCGACCGGCCTGCGGTATTGCGGCCGCTGTTCATCGCGCCCCCTTACCGAACACCACCAGAAGGCGGCCCCAGAATCCGACCGGCGGCGGCGGCGCTTTCGTCGCGGTCCGCATGGAATCTTCGTGCTGCTGGACGCGCCAAGCGCTGAGGTCGTCGACCTGGCGCTGGAGGTCCCGGACCTGGTTGCGCAGCGCGCGCAGCTCACGGATCTCACGCCCGTGGCCTTGGCCCTCCCCTTCGCGAGGATTGCTGAGGTGTCGACGGGCCATCAGGCTGTCTCCAGCGGAACGATGCGGCCGGCGTCCACGTCGCCGCTCGGTTCGGCGCGCAGTTCCATAACCGGATCCATAACCGGATCGGCCTGCGCCACCAGTTCGGCCGGGCCGCCCCGCTCCAAGCCTTCGAAGGCATTCAGCGCCTCGATCAGCTGCTGCAGGCTGGCGATCGTCGGGTTCGTGATCTGCCCGTGCGCCAGCTTCGTCAGCCACGAATAGCCGATGTCCGGGTTCTGCCGGGCGATCTCGGCGTACTTCCCTTCATGCGCACGCAGGCGCACCACGGTTTGATGCAAGAGGGTATCGGCGTCCATGAGTGAAGAAATAGCAAACTTTTGCTCATATTGGAAGCAATACTTTGCGAGCGGCGCTGAATACTCTGCTTGGATGGGTACCGATTCAAATTTGATCCTGGCCGATAACGTCCGTCGCCTCATGGAGGCTACCGGCGATTCTCAGGTGAAGGTCGCCAAGCGCGCAGGTCTGTCGCAGCGAAATGTGGGCAACGTGATGACCTATGGGACTACGCACGAGACGTCGCCAACGGTGAGGACTGTGGACGGGTTGGCTGCGGCCTTCGGAATCCCAGCTTGGCTTCTGTTCGTACCCGACGTCCCGCTAGAGCTTCTGGTGTCACCGCGGCTCTCCACTCTGATCAGCACCTACGTGAAGATCAGCGAGACGGGGCGGGAAACCGTTGATCGCGTAGCAAGCGCAGAGGAACGGTTCTCAGAGATCAGTAGCCCGCAGGGCAAGAAGTCCGCCTAACCTCTCCTTCCGACAAGGAACTGTCGTGTCAATCAAGTGCACCCTAGGATTGGTCGCCTGCCTCACATACGGAGGCGCATCCGTTACCGCCCAGGATGCAGTGGACGTGCTGGATAGCTGCGAGCTGGTCCGTAGCGCGCCGCGGGACTCCCTCATTGAGTCGATCGCCGACTCGATTGCGGCGAAGACGGGCAAGCGAATCACATGGCCCGCGGGGTCAGGAACTCCCGTCAAGCGCCAGGCAATCTTGCGGGAATGCGCTGCCTTTTCCCGGAAGTTCAACGACGACACCGCGTGGAAGAACCTCGATAAGTGGCCCTTCTGAGTAGCCCTCCCGAGGATTAAGCAAACTTTTGCTTGACACGTTAATTATTGCGCAATACTTTGCTCAACATCCCAAGCACGGATGGTTGAGCACATGTCTGCACTGTCTTCGTCGCTGTACCTGGCACTGGGGGCTCTTGGAGCCACCGGCGTCGGCGCCCTCTTCTCCCCATCGTCCCCTTCCACAGACGATCCCGGCCAGGCCGTCCGGGCACCAGCTGCACTGGTGATCACCAGCCCGCGCATCTGCGCGGCGCTGGAGGTCTACACCCTGGCCAACGAGAACGACTGGGGCCTGCGTACCACCATCGCGCAGGCCGTGCTCAACGGCTTCAACGAGGCCGGCCGCGTGCCGGACTGCGCCGCCGGCGTGTCAGCCGCGCTGGCCAAGGACTTCTCCCCCTACCGCTGGCAGCTCGCGCTTGACGCTGTCGACGCCGTTGTCGGCGGTACCTATTCCGTTTCCCCCGACGCCTGCGCCCGGGCCAATACCGTCGTCCCCCTGTCGACGGGTGAAGCCACCTCCCCTGTGGTGGCCCGGGCGCAGTGCGTCATCTATGACCTGGCTTTCCTGGAGGTGCACTGATGGCCTTCACCGAACGCCGCTGCCGCATCTGCGGCTGCACCGAGCTGCAGGCCTGCCGCGGCGGCTGCTCCTGGATCGACAAGGATCTCTGCAGAAGCTGCGGCGAGGCTGCCAGCCACACCGCGCCCGTCGTCATGGGGCAGCGCCTGCTGATCGCCGGCAGGGCCATCAAGCTGAGCCGCACCGAGACGCTGGTCATGCAGACGCTGATCTCGGCGTCGGACCGCCTGGTCGAGATCGGCACGCTGCATGCCGCGATGTATCCGGACAGCAAGCCACCGTCGCGTGAATCCAACGTCCTGCAGGTGCTGGTGTCGCGCGTGCGCCGCAAGCTCGCCGCCGAGGGATTCCAGCACGCGATCGAGACCATCCGCCTGCGCGGCTACCGCTTCGTGATGCCTCAAGGGGGTGCCGCATGAGCGCCGCTGCTGAAGTGCTGGCGGCGAAGCTGGCCGGCCGCTGTGCAAACGGCCTCGAGCGGGGACAGGGCACCAACCTGCACGCGATCCCGTCCTCGCAGGTGCGGCGCCATGGCGGACATGTCGAAGCCACCGGCAAGGCGCTGTGCGGAGCAGCACCAGGCCGCCGATCCGTGGGCTGGACCGCCTGCGAATCGCATCCTGTGACCTGCCCTCGCTGCCAACGCGCCCTCGCGCGCGGCAAAGGCGGTGCCGCATGAGCCGCAGCGGATACAGCGACGACTGCGACTCCTGGCCGCTCATTTGCTGGCGCGGCGCGGTTGCTTCCGCACTTCGGGGCAGGCGGGGTCAGCAGTTCCTGGTGGAGCTGCGAGAAGCACTCGACGCGATGCCAGAAAAGCGACTGATCGCCGAACAGCTGCAGGACAACACCGGCTGCCACTGCGCGCTTGGGGTGATCGGTTCCAAGCGTGGCCTGGATATGACCGGCCTAGACCCCGACGACCGCGCGGCAGTGAGCAAGGCGTTCGGTATCGCCGAAGCAATGGCAGCGGAGATCGTTCATGAGAACGACGGCGAGTGGCGATGGGACAACGAAACGCCTGAGCAGCGATGGACGCGCATGCGCGCGTGGGTCGACCAGCACATCACTGAATCGGAGGCCGCATGAACGCGGAAGACATCATCGCCGAGGCCACGGCAGTGCTGTTCCGGCGGGTGCTGGCCATTGGTGGCACGGCCGGCTTCTTGGTGGGCGTGGCAGTAGGGTTCGGATCCCGGGCGGTGCTGTCATGAACCTGGTGACCATGAACGTCGACGCGGAGATCGACCTCGATGACCTGGTCGGGAACCTGGGGCCTCTCAGCAGGGACTACCTGGCCCGCCTCCTGAAGGTTGAAGGCGAAGCCGCGCGCGCGCCAGATGGCCGCAGCTTCGAACAGATCATCGAAGCTGCGTTCTATGAGACGCGGGCAATGCCCTCAGTACCGCGGGCACTGGCCGACCTCTTCTGGGTGGTGCACGGGAGGGCCATGTCATGACGGCAGACCTGCACCTGCTGGGCCACGGCCTCGACGCGATCCTGCAGCACGACCTGGACCGCATGCCGCCGGCGATCACCCCCGCAGCGCGCGTGCAGCGCTACCAGCGCGCGGTCTCCATCGCACCGCCGGACCAGTGGCGCGCGCTGCGGATCCGCTTCGGCACGATCTTCCAGATCGCCTGGCGCGCGGGGATGAAGCCCGACCTGGCCACCTGGGCGCGGAAGTTCCAGCGCATCGCCGAGGCCTGCCGTCCATGAGGCTCTTCCACGTCCACATCCCGGGCGTGGCTGGACCGCACAGCGTCATCGCAGAAGCCGAGCAGGCCGCGATCGACGACGCGCTCTACACCCTGGGCCTTTCCGAGCTGCCCGAAGGCAGCAGCGTCACCTCTGAACAGACCGGAGACACCTGATGTTCTTCCGCAACCTCACGATGTTCACCTACCCGCAGCTGCAGATGTTCGACTGGCAGGACGGCCTGAAGGCGAGCGCTCTGAAGCCGGTAGGCCCCCTGGAAATGTGCTCCGCCGGCTTCATTTCGCCGTTCGGCCGCGAAGAGAAAGAGCTGCTGTCGCACGAGATCGGCCGCTGCATGTGGATGGCCATCGGCGCCGAAGAGAAGATCCTGCCGCCGGCGGTGGTGAACAACCTGCTCGAGCTCAAGCTGCTGGAGATCGAGGAACGCGACGGGCGCCGCCCCGGCGGCCGTGAGCGGAAACGCATCAAGGACGACCTGCTGCACGAGCTGCTGCCGCGGGCCTTCGTCCGCCCGTCCCGCACGGATCTCTACCTGGACCACCAGCGCGGCGTGGTGTTCGTCGACACCAGCAGCCGCAAGACCGGCGAGGCCGCCATGAGCCAGCTGCGCAACGTGGTCGGCAGCTTCCCCGCCCTGCCCCTGAACGCCGAGGTTTCGCCACGGGCGATTCTGACCGGTTGGGTTGCCGGTGAGCCCCTGCCCGACGGCCTCAGCCTGGGCGAGGAATGCGAGCTGCGCGATCCGGTCGAGGGCGGCGCAATCGTTCGCTGCCAGCACCACGAACTGCGCTGCGACGAGGTCGACCTGCACCTGGAGACAGGCAAGCAGGTCACCAAGCTCGCCCTGGTGCTGGAGGACCACCTCTCCTTCGTCCTCGGTGACGACCTGATCGTCCGAAAGCTCCGCTTCCTTGACGGCGCCGTGGAGCAGTTGCAGCACGGGGATGAAGACGGCCGGCGCGCCGAGTTCGATGCCCGCTTCGCCCTGCAGATCGGCGAAGTCGGCCGGCTCTACGACCTGGTCCGCGAGCACTTCCGCCTTACCACCTACGCATGAGGTCTCCATGAATCCGCATCTTCTCGGCACTGGCCGCTTCTCCCTCGACGTCCTGCTGCCCGCCCTGCTGGCCCAGCCGAAGCGCGCTGCGAGCGCTGTCCCTGTCCGTCGCATGCCGGCACGCCACCGCACCACCTGGGCACCGGCCGGCGGTGGCCGGGCCGAACGTGCTCGCCGCCTGCGTCAGATCGAAGCCGGCACCTTGACCACTGCCGGCGGCTTGGTCCCGACCTACAGGGGCGAGCAGCCGTGAGCCGCGTGCGCGCCTTCATCTGCGCCCTGTTCGGCTGCGCCCGTGACTGGCCGGATATGGAATCGTGCGGGCGCTGCGGCAGCTACATGGATCTGCAGGCGCCGCCGCGCACCATGGGCCGCCGCGTATTGGATCGGCTGGCCACCGCACTGATCCAGCGCGGCACCCGCACCCCCTACTTCCACCTGGCCAACGCCGACGGCACGCCGTACATGGATCGATTCTGGCTGCTGCGCATCGGCCGCGCCGGCGTCGACGACCGTGGCCAGCCCCGGCCTTGGCTGGCCCTGCGCCTGCACCACATCCGCAGCAGCGACCACGGCGGCATCTTCCATGATCACCCCTGGTCATTCTTCAGCCTGATTCTGCGCGGTGGGTACTTCGAGCATCGGCCCTTCGACGGGCCGCTGCCGGCGGTACCGGACGCGGTGCCGTCGGCGATCGCAGAGGAACCGTATTCGTCGACCTGGTACGGCGCTGGCCAGCTGCTGTTCCGGCGCGCCGAGGGCTGGCATCGCATTGCCCTTGTCGAGGACCTGCAGGCCGAAGGCACCTGGACCCTGGTGCTGACGCTGCCGCCGCGCGCCTTCAGCTGGGGCTTCCGCGTCCGCGGCCAGAAGATCGAGCACCGCGAGTACTTCCGGAAGGAAGCCGTTCGGCAGCGCGCGCGGCAGCAGATCCACGCACCGAAGCGCTCGGAATGGAATCCATGAGCCATGCCGCGGAAGTCACACCCCAACGCGCGTCGGCCCTGGACGGCCGACGAGGACGAGACGCTGCGGCTGAACTGGCCGCGGTTCCCCGCCTTCCTGATCGCCCATGTGCTGAAAAGGCCGAAGACCGCGGTGTATCGACGGGCATCGGCGCTTGGCCTGCAGAAGGCAGACGACTTCCACACACAGCCACTGGCGTCTCTATGGAACGGGACACAGGAACCGGGATCGATCGCGGCGCGCTTCAAGCCCGGCTATGTGGCGCCGAACAAAGGGCTGCGCCGACCTGGTTGGTACGCCGGCCGAATGCGCGAAACCCAGTTCAAGAAGGGTCGGCCGGCGAGCGAGGCGCGCAACTACGTGCCGATCGGGACCGAGAAGGTGGATCCGAAACGGAAGGTGCTGATGCGCAAGGTCACCGACGATCCAGCCATCTTCCCGACCCAACGCTGGCGCCCAGTGCACGTCCTGGTCTGGGAGGTGGCAAACGGCCGGGTACCGGAGGGACACATTGTGGTGTTCCGGCCCGGGATGAAAACGCTGGTCGCCGCCGAGATCACTGCTGATCGCCTCGAGGCCGTAACCCTCGCAGAGAACATGCGGCGCAACAGCTACCACAACCGGTACCCGCCGGAACTGAAAGAACTTGTCCACCTGAAGGCGCGAATCACCCGCCGGGTCAGGAGGCGAACCAAGGAGCAAGAAGATGAAGAACAAGGTCAGTGACGTCCGCGATCACCTGGTCGCCATGCTCGAACGCCTGGGCGACGACGATCTGAGTGCCGAACAGATGGGCCAGGTCATCGAGCGCGCCAAGGCCTCGACCATTGTGGCCACCACCTACATCGGCGCGGTGAAGGTCGAGCTCGACGCAATCCGGTTGGCCCATGAAACCGGAAACCTGACCGCGGCAGTTGCCGAGCCCCAGCAGCTCCCCACGTTGCCACCCGGCCAGAGGCGCTGACGATGACCGCCAAACGACCCACACCGACCATCGGCTGTGACATGGCAACGGGCCCTGACCTCACCTCCGTCGCGGAGATCGTGGACGGCAAGGTCATTAACGTCCGCCATCTGCCTCGCCAAGACCCGCTCACAAAAAAGTCGGAGGTGCTCCAGGTGCTGCAGGCCGGCGGCCGCATCGCCGCGGGCCACCGGCCCGGCCTGTTGCAGCTGCTTGGCGCCGACGACAGCCCAATACCCGCGTGGCAAACCGCCCTGAAGGCCGCCCAGGCCTCGACCGCACAGTCCGGAGATCACCATGAACCGCAGTGACGTCCTCCCCCGCTTCCTCGCCGATACGGCCAGCCACGAGCTCCGGATCGTGGTCAACGATGGCGTGCACCGGCACCTGCAGTTCCGTCGCCCGGGAACCTATTGCTACGGCTTCGACATCGTCACCTGGCCCGGGCACCTGGCGATCTCCGGCGACATGGGCACGGCCGTCTTCAGCCGCCTGCACGACATGTTCGAGTTCTTCCGCGCCAAGCCGGCGGAGCACGAAAAGGCCGGCGGCCTGTTCGTGAACGATGGCTACTGGGCCGAGAAGTGCGTGGCCAACGACGGCGCGAAGCAGGAATTCAGCGCGCGCCTCTTCCGTGACCTGGTGACGCGACTGTTCAAGGAACACGTCGAGGAACGCGTGGACCCAGACGACCTGGCGGATCCGGACACGTCGGCGCCGGAATGGGTGGCCCGGCTGTGGCAGGAGCTCGAGCTCGAGGTGCTGAGTGAGTCGGAAGACCACGATGCCCTGAGCAACGCTATCAGCTCGATGTCGGACTTCAAGCCGAGCGACCCCGACTACAGCGACTTTCAGATCACCGACGCCTGGGAGTACGCATCGTCCCTGCAGCAGTACACGTTCCACTTCGTATGGCGCCTGTACGCGATCGCTCGAGCGGTCCGCGCCTACGACGATGCTGCCGGCGCTGCCGAGCCAACCGGCCTGCCCAGCGACATTGCCGCGCCGGCACCGCTCGCGGAGGCCGCACATGCGTGAGCGTCCCATCCATTTCACCGACCCCATGGTGCGCGCGCTCGTGGCCGGCACGAAGACGCAGGCGCGACGGGTCTGCAGACACCAGCCTCATGTGACGGTCACTGATACCTACGGCGTCGCATGGCCAGACGGCAACGGCACCGATACGATCACCGCGGGAGGCGCTCCGGGCTGCTACCTCGATCGATCGCCCTATCGGGTAGGCGACCGCCTATGGGTTCGCGAGGCGTTCTACCCAGTCCACTCGACCACAGATGGGCGAATCATCGAGGTGGACTATCGCGCGGACTACAGCCGCGGATCCCGTATGGGCGATTACCTCGGCCTCGAAAGGAAGTGGCAGCCCGGCGTCCGCATGCCTCGTGAGGCTTGCCGCCTCACGTTGGAGATAGCCGCAGTCCGCGTGGAGCGGCTGCAGGAAATCAGCTACCAGGACGCCTACGCCGAAGGTATGCGACGCCCGCCCGGACTGCGCGAATGGAGCGCGGGCGATGGAAGCGGCTTGCACGCCACACCACAACTGGCCTTCGCCCACCTGCGGAACACGGCCTGCGGCGACTGGAACAGCAACCCCTGGGTCTGGGCCATCACCTTCAAGAGGATCGAAGCATGAACGACGTCAACAAGGCCTGCTCCTGCCCGAGCGGTGACGGCTCCCTGCGTCACCCGTGTCCGGTCCATCCGCCCCTGGCGGATGTGCAGCCCGGTGGGAGGGTGAGGCTGGGGGATCAGGCCGAGCGGGCGCCGTGGCGCTCGATGGACACGTGCCCGCGCGACGGAACCGTGGTTCGTCTGCGGTGGGGTGAAGACCATGTATCGCCAGGCTGGTGGTCTGCGCCGGTGGCGCCGGTGCAGAACGACGATGGAACCTGGCCGACCGATACGGGTGGATTCCCCTGGGCATTCATTGATTTCAACAACGGATCCGCGTTCATCAACCATGCCGTAGACACTCAGTGTGGGCCGACGCATTGGGCTCCCTATGTCGCCCTATCCGCCCAGCCCTCCCAGGGTGGTCAGGGGGATGCGCTTTTGGAATCGCTGGTCGCCCGCTGGCGCAGGGACGCCGACGAGATTGGAATCAGCGACAACACGCTCTGCCAGAAGATCGCGAACTGCACCATGCGACACGCGGCCGAACTGCAGGCCGCCCTCGGCGCCCGCCAGCCGGTGGCTGGACTCTCATGGGCTGACTACTGGTTGGAGCGCGGACAACCCGACGTGGCCCACGACTTCGACGCGTTTTCTCGCGCTGAGGCTTGGGCGCTCCAGCGCTTCCCAAGCGCCGGCCAACCGGTGGGGCAGCTCTCCGATGCCGAGATCGACGCGCGCCTCAACACCCTGTACCGCGACTTGGTAGCCAGCGGCCAGCACAACGGCGGCATGTCGGGCGTTGCGTGGGACCGGTCCGTCTATCGCATGGCATCGAGCCAGCCCGCGCCGGCAGTGGACCTCGGGGAGTTCCTCCCAGCCGTGCGCATGCTGGTAGTGAGCGCCCGCACCTCGGGTGGCACCGCTGGGCGTGACGCTCACCTGTGTGAAGCGCTCGACCGCGTAGAGGCGCTGTTGCCGAACGTCGACAGCCAGGCGGTGGGCAAATGAGCCTCCCCTACGAGAACGCAACCAGCGGCAACAACGCGATCAATGACATCCAGAAGATGCTGCGGTCCTTCGGGTGCCAGCGCTTCGCCACCGGTGAGGACTACGAGACCGGCGAACTGTTCATCCAGTTCGAGCACCGCGGGCGACAGGTGCAGCTCAAGGCCAGCGCGCGGGGCTACGCAGCCGCCTGGTTGCGCGAGCACCCTTACGGCCCCCGGATCCGGGCCACTCGAGCCGAACACGAAGCCAAGGCGCTCAAGATCGGCGGCGTGGCCGTCTACTCGATCCTGCGCGACTGGGTGAAGGGCCAGGTCACGGCAATCGAGATCGGCATGCTGACGTTCGAGGCCGCATTCCTGTCGCACATCCTGCTGTCAAGCGGCCAGACGGTGATCGAGCACGTGCAGCAGCAGAAACTCCTGCCCCAAGAGGCCGATCATGGCTGACCCCATCAAGGTAACTGTCACCGACCCCACTACGGGCGAAGTCCTGCAGGAGCGGATCCTCGTGAACGACTATGCGGTGATCTGCGCCGGCGACCGGTACGTCAAGAGCGTTCAGATCATGGGTTCCACGCACATGATCGCCGTCGCGAAGGAGAAGCCCAATGGCTGACCCAGCAGCGCGCGCCAACGCCACCGACCACAACATCCACCCAGATCTGGCCATGGAATTACGCGCGATCGCGGCGGTACCCATGGATCTCCGCCGGCCGGCGCTGCGGCGCCTGGCCGCGCGGATCGGCACCCGCGCTATGGCCGACCTGTTCGGCGAGTTCATTGGCCTGGCCAACCAGGTCGCTCGCAACGCCCGCGAGCAGGCCGAGGACCTGCTGGTGCTGCAGGGCCACGTGTGGCCGCACGAGGCCGAGCGCGTCAACATGCCCTGCATCCTGGGCGCGCTCAACGGCATTGTGCTGGCCGCCGGCATCGACCCTGGCCCGCTCTGCGGGGGCTGTGCGTTCCGTGCCGGCACCGTGGCCAACCAGTGCCTCCCGACCACGGAGGACGCCGACTACTGCTCCACCCCGGGCGAGCGCCCCTTCCTCTGCCACGAAGCCGTCGACGAGCACGGCAACGCCATCAGCGCCTGCCGCGGCTTCGCCCAGCGGCGTGCCGCCTTGAATGCTGCCGAGCGCAGCACCGAACACCAGGAGCCCGACGCATGAATACCTTTGACCGCGTTCCCGTGCACTACCACGTGCACCTGGACGTCGCCGGCGCACTGATCAACATGACCGACCGGGATCTGGACGGACTTTTCCAGCGCAATCCGTCTGGGGAGCCACTGACTGCCGCTGAAGCTCGTCGGGTGCTGACCGACCACCTGGCCAACGGCCGCCACGTCATCCCCCTCGCTCCCTGTGAGGGTTTCGACTACAGCGGTACCGGCTGCCCGGGCCACCTGGCAGAAGCTGAGGCAGACCATGGCTGATACAGGCACTGCCGACGGCACTGCCACCCGGATCCTGCAGCTGCTGCAGGAGGGGCCGGGCCTGGCCGGCGAGCTGGCCGCCGAACTGCAGCTGCCTTCGAACCGGGTCAGCAGCTACCTGCACCAACTGGCCAAGACCGGCCGCGTGCGACGCGCGCCCTTCCACGGCCCTGACGAACGCCCGTCAGTCCTCTGGAGCCTGCAGGCGGTGTCCCATGAGTAGCCACGCCCCCTCAGCGCGAGGATTGTCGAGGGGCGCATCCCCCGCGAATCTGCGCCCGGTCCGATTCGTCACGCTCAAGCAGTTCGAGACGCTGACCGGCTACACGGTCGACGCGGTCAACTCGAAGATCAAGCGTGGTGACTGGCTGGAGGGCGCCGTGTTCCACAAGGCGCCAGATGGAAGAAACCTGATCGATTTGGAGGGGTACGAAACGTGGGTAATGCACGGCAAGGCGGGGTGAGGCCAATCACCAAGGTCAGCATCGAGATTGACTTCCGGTACCGCGGCAAGCGCTGCCGGGAGCGCATCAAGCTGGCTCCCACACCGCGGAACCTGCGGTACTGCGAAAACCTGCTTGGCCAGATCAAGATCGAGATCGAGAAAGGCACCTTTGACTACGCCGCACACTTCCCCGACAGCAAGCGGGCGGTGCAGGTGGTGGCCAAGCCGGCCGCCCTGGACACACTGGAGCAGGTGCTGAAACGTTGGCTGGCGCTGAAGGAGCCGGAGCTCGAGCACAGCAGCATGATCGGGTACCGCCGGATCGTGAACAACATTCTGGTGCCGCGCTGCGGCGCGATCGCCTTGCGCGACTTCGACCGCCTGGCGGTAAAAGACCTGGTGGCTACCTTCGACGAGTCGACCTCGGCCAAGCGCATCAACAACGTGCTGGGCCCCCTGCGCGGCGCCCTGGACGAGGCGGTGGCCGACGACCTGATCGCTACCAACCCGCTCGACGGGTTCAAGGTGAAGCGCCGTGCAAAGGCAAACGCCCGGGAAGAGGTGGATCCGTTCACCCCGCTCGAGGTGCAGGCGATCCTGGCCGCGTGCCGCGAAGACCAGGTGCGCAACTACTGCCAGTTCAACTTCGCCACGGGCCTGCGCACTTCGGAAATGATCGGTCTCTGCTGGTCGGACATCGACTTCCGCAGCGGCAAGGTGAAGATCCGTCGGGCCTGGGTGATGGGGCAGATGAAGGCCCCCAAGACCGAGTCCGGCGTGCGCGAGGTGCAGCTGCTGCAGCCGGCGATTGATGCCCTGAAAGCCCAGCGTGCCCATACCGCCACTGCCGGCGAGTTCGTCTTCCACGATCCCAGGACGAACGCACGGTGGGGGTCGGATCAGAGCATCCGCGCCGGTGAATGGCAGCGCGCGCTGCGCAAGGCCGGGGTCCGGTACCGGTACCCGTATCAGATGCGCCACACCTTCGCCTCCCAGGCGCTCAGCGCCGGCGAGAACGTCATGTGGGTGGCGAGGCAGATGGGCCACCGCGACTGGACGATCACCGCCAAGAAATACGGCCGGTGGATCCCATCGATGGTCCCCGATGCCGGCGCCAAGGCCGCCGCGGTCTGGAGCCCGCTCACGGCCCCCCTGCCCCGCAGCCTGCTGCTGGATGGCAGCGGCGACTGAACCGATTCGCTGGCAACCCTGGCCACGCGTGACTGTTCAGGAAGATTGCCGTAACATTCGCGTCGTTGGGCAGGGTCCTTTGCCAGCTTTTGGTCAGCTTTGGACCCCAAAGCCTTGCAGCACTTGAAGAAACCGGGGGTGCATTGGTTTCGACGGGGGTTGTGAAGTCGCCTGGCGCATGCCGAGGGGGTAGCTTTCCTCGTAAATCCAGCTGCAAAACTCTAGTTGCCAACGACGACAACTACGCTCTGGCCGCTTAAGGCCTAAGCCTCGAAACCGCTTGTGTCCATGCTCGCGGTGTAGAGTCACTATCATGGAATCGCGCTGGATGGCTGCCTGTCAGTCCGGCACTAGAACACAACAGGCTGGTTCCCGGATGCGCTTTGCGCACCGTGCTGTTCGGGGACGAGATCCAACGGTGAGCTAAGCATGTAGTGCTGGGGATGGAGTGCCTTCGGACGGCGGTTCAATTCCGCCCACCTCCACCATTTGCCGGTCCAGTCGGGACCAAAACGAAGCCGGAACCCGAGGAAATCAAGGGTCTCCGGCTTTTTTTTGTCCAATGTTGCCCAGGTTCCCATTGCAGGCCGTACGACCTCGGGGCACATCCAGCGCCTGGAATGCGTCGCTTAGAAGTACTGCAAATCTTAGAGGAGAGGCAGCCTATTGCCGCTCCATCGTTGGCCGTCCACCGGCAGGCCAGGCGATGCGATAGGCCAAGACATCGCCAGCAGCGACCGTCAAGTTCTGGAACGTTGAGACGTTCTGGCAAAGACCGCCACCGGCTTCAAGCTTCAGGAAGTAAGTTCCAGGCACCACGTGCATGCTGACCGATTCGCCTGGCTTCAACGCAACGACCTTCTGGTTGTCTATCAGGATGTCGAACGAGCAGCCACCGCCCGCAAATCCTTTATCACGAGTCACGTTGATTGTGGCAGAGCGATCGGGACTGCTTTCAAGGTAACTGGCGTCGTACAACCGACCGGCTGACACAGCCTTCGCTGTCCCCGGGGCTACTGCCGTTGAGGAACATCCGGTGGCGAGTAGGACCAAGAACCCCAGAGCCGAAACCTTCTTCATGCGTCCTCCCTGTAGGCCTGCGAGTCTACCCGGCCGACAAGTTCAAGGAAAATCTGCCCGTCCGAGGCAAGAAGCCGGATCCCGTTACGACCGGGGTTCCGGCCATCTTCGTCCCTGCACGCCTGGAAGGCTGTAACTCCAGGCCCTTTTCATTGCATCATTCCGGCCATCGAGACCCCGATCTCCGCCAAGGAAGAACTGTGATGAAGAAGCTGCTCGTCCCTGCCCTGCTGATTGCCGCATTGTCCGGCTGCATGCCGACCAAGCAGGCGTCGCCCGAGCAGATCAAGGACGCTCCGGCCGCGCGCATTTTCCCGATCGATGCCCAGGGTGAACCCACGGGCACCATCACGGTCACCCGCGATGTCGGATTCGTAGGCAGCGGCTGCTACATGGGCGTCATGGTCGACGGCAAGATGGCCGCACATCTCGACCCCGCCGAGCGCCTGTCCCTTGTCCTGGCCGAGGGGCGCCACGTACTGACCGCCACGCCTGTCCAGGGGCGGGGCCTGTGCGGCGTGCTGCAATCGGAGAAGACCAACAACTCCCGTCGGCGCTCGACCGAAATCAACGTCCGTGCCGGTGCCACGCAGGCGTATCGCCTCTACTCCTCCGCTGAAGAGTTCCCGGTAATCGAACCGGCGTTCTGATTCCTGCTCCCATCAGAAGGATCTGCCATGAAAGCTGCCCTAACGGTTTCCCTGCTCCTCACTGCCCTCGCCGCAGTTCCAGTCGCGCACGCTGCGGCGCCGGCCATCGCGCCCCCCGGCACCGCCACGCTGGAAGCGCTGCTGGCCTGCAAGGCCGGCTCGAACTTCAGTGCGGCCGACGCCATCGATGCGCTGCAGGCCGCCGGCCTGGCCAAGAAACCGGGCGGCACCTTCGAGCCGGAGGACAAGCCGGTCGCGCTGTTTGGCGGCACGGTCACCAGTGCCGATGTAAACGTGGCCGAAGGCGAGAAGAGCCTCTTCGTGTACTTGAACGGCGTCGATTCCAAGCGCCTGGCCAAGGCCTGGTCGGTGACCGAGGTCAACGAGCATGCCAACACCGAAGAGCCGTCGTACGTGAAGCGCATCGACAAGCGCCACACCCTGCACGTGATCGCGGGCGACGACTACGAGGGCTATTCGGCTGCGGTGAAGTGCCAGATCAGCCGCTGATGGCGTAGCCGACGCTACAGCCAGCGCGGCACGCGATGACGGTATTGCGCGTACGCCTCGGGAAAGCGGGCCATCAGTGCCCGCTCCTCCGGCAGGATCTGCAGCCGGGTGATGTACACCAGGAACAGCGGCACCACCAGCAGCGCGATCAGGTTCTGCAGGTACACCATGGCGCCAAGCAGGACCAACGCCTGGCCCAGATACATCGGATTGCGCGTGCGGCGGTAGATTCCGCTGGTAACCAGCGCGCTCGACGCCGAAGGTCGCAGAGGATTGACGGTGGTACCGGCGCGCTGGAAAGACAGCTTGGGCAGCAGATTGAGCACGACACCCAGCGTCACCGTCACGCCTGCGAGCAGAACCGGCACCGGCACCCGAAGGTGGAAACCGGGCCACAGCCAGCGTGCTGCAAAGCCCGCAGCGGCGCACAGCAGCATCACCACGGGCGGGGGAATGCGGGTTTCCAGCCAGGCCATCGCGATCACCGTGTCCCTTCCATTCGCCGCAGTGTCACACGGGAATGGCTGAATCGCCCACGGCGGCCAGGCCCAAACCGACCGTTCGGTCTATTCCGCTTTGACAGGCCGGCCGCTAGAGTGACGCCACCGCGCAGGAGCATCGTATGGCTACCACGGGCATGGGCTTCATCGGCCGCACGACCCTCATCATCACCGTGCTGCTCACCCTGGGGGGCTGCGCGACGCTGCGCCAGTTCGGACCGTCGGTGCAGGTCGCCTCGGTCACGCCCGGCCAGTACATCGCGCTCAAGCGCGGTGACATCCTCACCTCCGGCAAGCTCAGCGCGGCGACCACCGAGACCCTGCGCGTGGCCGGGCTCGATGAGGGCGTCTGTGCCAAGCCCGGCCTGCCCTGCATCGAGGCCATGGAAAGCAGCATCGTGGTGCGCGAGGAAGACAAGCGCTCCAGCCTGGCCGAGTTGTGGCTGCAGCATGCGATGACCCTGCCGGCACCGAAGCGCGAGTACTCGGCATCCGGCCGCGCCAAGACCGCGATCACCGAACTGGATGCCGACTTCCAGCCGCGCCTCGATGCGTGGATGCAGGTCGCGCGCCAGGCCTATGCCTATCTGTTCTTCACCGAGCGCACCGCCAATCAGCGTGGTTTCGAGGACCGCCAGACCCAGGTGCGCGACTACTACAACCTGGCTGTGCAGGAAGCCTCGGTGCAGCTGTACAACGCGTACGCCACCGGGCGCGTGCACAGCCAGGCCAGCCATTTCCAGCTGGGCCGCTGGACCTTCGTGCTGGCCCCTTCAGGCGAAGCATCGCCGCTGGACACGCGCACCCCCACCGAGCTGGTACCGGCGGCCTCGCTGTCGTTCACCGGTACGCTGCGTAGCGTGCATCGCCGCGATGGCTTCGGTGCCGAGCTGGTGGCGGTGATGGACGATCCGGCTGGCAGCACGGCCACCCCGCCTTCGGCAGCGACGCCCGCCGCGCAGGCAAGCACCCCGGCCGCGCAGAGCTGGAGCGAGATGCCCTCGCCTTCGATGACGGTGCTGCTGCGCTTCTCGGGAAAGAACCTGTGGGAAGTGCTGCACGACGACGAGCCGGAACTGGAGATCCACGATCCCTACCAGGTCTCGGAAGTAACCCTGCACGGCCAGCAGGTGCCGTTGGCGGCCAACTTCACTGCGGGCTACGCACTGTGGCTGGCACGCTCCAACTTCAGCCACCAGTCGCTGCGCTCGCTGTTTGGTGGCAAGGGCGGCATCGACGCGCCGCATCTGTACATGATGCAGCCCTACGACCCGAACCGCCGCGTGCTGTTGATGATCCATGGCCTGGCCAGCAGTCCCGAGGCCTGGGTGAACGTGGCCAACGAACTGATGCGCGACGACGAGATCCGCCAGGACTTCCAGGTCTGGCAGTTCTACTACCCGACCAACATGCCCATCGCGATGAGCCACGATGCGATGCGCCACACGCTGGCCGAAGTGCTCAAGCACTTCGACCCCAGCGGCAAGGCGCAGGCCTCGCATGACATGGTGCTGGTCGGGCACAGCATGGGCGGGGTGATCGCGCGGTTGATGGTCTCTTCCTCCGGCGACCACCTGGTCGACACCCTGCTGGCCACCGCGCAGATGACGCCCGCCCAGCGCGAGCTGCTGCGCACCAAGGGCGCGCCAGTACTGACCTTCCTGCCGGAACCGGAAGTATCGCGGGTGGTTTTCATCGCCACACCGCATCGCGGCACCGACGTGGCCGGTACCCGCCTCGGCCGCTGGATCGGCCGCCTGGTACGGCTGCCGCTGACCGTGCTGGAGGACGTGGCGACGCTGGCCAACGACGGCCAGATCGATCGCAACGATGGCAAGCACGGCTACCAGATGAACAGCATCCAGAACCTGGACAAGGACGACCCGTTCGTCCGCGCCGTGGCCGACCTGCCGATGTCACCGAAGGTGCACTACCACTCGATCATCGCCCGCGCCAAGGCCGATGGCCCACTGGAAAAAACCGATGACGGGCTGGTGCCCTACTGGAGCTCGCACCTGCCACACGCCGTTTCGGAGAAGGTGATCGTGTCCGGTCACAGCGTGCAGGAAGCCACGCCGGCCATCGTCGAGCTGCGGCGGATCCTGCATGAGGACATGCAGGAACATGGGCGTACGGCAAAGTAAGCCGCCCGCCCCTGCAGATCAGGCACCGGCCGTATGGCGCGAGAACGTGCCGTGCAGCGCCGCAGGAATCGCGAAGCCTTCCATGCGCACCTCGGGCCGGTAGTCGGCGCTGGGGGTGAAACGGAATTCGCGCGCCAGCAGCGCGCACAGCAATACCAGCTGTGCATTGCCGACCGCCGATCCCACGCAGGAACGCGTGGGGAAGCCGTAAGGCACATAGATGCCGGCGGTGCGCTTGCGCCTTTCGGGCAGCCAGCGATCGGGATCGAACAGCAGCGGGTCATCCCAGTATTTCGCCGAGCGATGCTGGATGAACGAGCTCAGCTCGAACACCGTGCCCTCGGCGATGGCCTGCCCTTCCACCTGCAGATCGCAGGCGGCCACCCGACGGTTGTTGAAGGGCGTGGAATACAGTCGCATCACTTCCTTCAGGAAGCGCATCGTGCAGGGAATCCTGGCCATCGGCAGCGCATGGATCTCCGCATCCGAGAGCGGCGCGAATTCCTCCTCGATGCGCTGGCGCCAGCGCGGATGCATCTGCATCGCCAGCAGCAGGCAGGCGGCCATCATGCCAGGCACGCCGGAAATGGCGATCAGCTGCACGGTGACCAGGTAGGTGACCTTGTCCAGGCCGATGCGCTCGCGCAGGCTCAGCAATGACTGCGCGTAGTCCAGCGCCGAACGTCCGCTGCGGACCCGGCGCTTGAGTTCGGCGGCGATCGCCCGCGATTCGCCGCGACCGATGAGGAAGTTGCGCAGCAGATGACGCCGATGGATGACCTGCTCGACCTGGGTGGTATAGCGCAGATGCAGGGCGCGTTCGATGGCCGCGGTGCCGCGCGCGTCGAGCCCATCGATCACCAGTGGCACCAGCGGATGCGCCATCACCTTCCACACGGCTGGCGTGGCATCCAGCTCGCGCCCGCACAGTGCGTCCAATGCCTGCCGCATGCGCGACTGCAACGCCTCCAGAGTCTGTGCACTGGTGAGCTCAGCACTGCGCGTGGCAATCAGGCTGCGCACTTCGGTCCAGCGCACGCGTTCGTGCCGGCGGAACAGGTCGGCCAGCGACTCGACCACGAACAGGTGCTCGGAATTCTCCTTGTCGACCTTGCCGGCCAGCTCTGGGCAGAACACCCCGATACCGCCGGTTTCCAGTTTCAGCACCGGTCCTTCGCGCTCCACCCGCGCAGCCAAGCGCTCGGCAGCAATGGCACTGCCTTCATTCGACATCCCTTGCATGCAGTGCGTCTCCGGCAGGAAGGGACTCGAAAGACGAGTCCCTTCGTCTTGCTACCGCTCAATGGCGGGGTTGCCCCGCGGGATCAGAACTCGACCCAGAGCGGCCAGGTATTCCACACACTGCTCTTCTCGTTCGGATGGATATTCAGAGTGACGCGCAATGCTCGGGCGAATCTTTTCATTTTCATTCCTTTGCTTGCTGTGTGGTTATGCCGGGATTATCCCGGCACCGGCTAGATAACACGACATAATCCCGCTGTCCAACCGGGCCGGTGGCGCGATGCAGCATCCGGGTGGTGGTCCATTGAGGGGAATCCCTCATCGCGCCTGCGCACGCGGCCTCCTATGCTGGGCTCACTTTCCCCCAACGGAGGTCCGCATGAACACGCAAGAGCCCAGCCGCCAGCCCAGCCCCGATCCGGCCGAGCGCGATGCCTTCTTCCCGTCGCCGTACTCGCTGTCGCAGTTCACCTCGCCCCAGAGCGACCTGTCCGGGGCCGACTATCCGGATGCACGCCGCGACGGCCGCTGGAAGGTGCTGATGATCGCCGCCGACGAGCGTTATCTGCCGACCGCCAATGGCCATCTGTTCTCCACCGGCAACCACCCGGTGGAAACCCTGCTGCCGATGTACCACCTGGACAAGGCCGGCTTCGACATCGACGTGGCGACGCTGTCCGGCAACGCCGTCAAGTTCGAATGGTGGGCCTTCCCGCGCGAGGACCGCGAGATCGGCGCCCTGTACGAACGCTATGAGGCGCGCTTCCGCCAGCCGTTGCAGCTGGATGAGGTGGTGGCCGGCCTGGGAGCCGATTCGGACTATGCCGCCATCTTCATTCCAGGTGGCCACGGCGCACTGATCGGCCTGCCGGAGAGCGCGGCGGTGAAGGCCACGCTGCAGTGGGCCATGGCCGGGCAGCGCCACATCATCACGCTCTGCCATGGCCCGGCGGCGCTGCTGGCGGCGGGCGTCGACGAAGCCGACGGTGGCTCGCTGTTCCGTGGTTACCGCATCTGCGCCTTCCCCGACGCAATGGACCGGCAGACACCGGAGATCGGCTACATGCCGGGGCAGCTGCGTTGGTTCTTCGGTGAACGACTGGCCCAGCAGGGCGTGCAGATCGTCAATGAGGGCATCGATGGCAGCGTGCTGCAGGATCGCCTGCTGCTGACCGGCGACAGTCCGCTGGCCGGCAACGCGTTGGGCAAGCTGGCCGCGCGTACGCTGCTCGATGCACTGGCGGGGCGCTGAGCACATGCCTGCGCTGGTGCCCGCGCTGCTGGAACTGGAACAGGCGCGGTCACTGCCCGCGGTGGGCGGCGTGCTGCGCGCCGCCGCCTCACCCCTGGGCTACGATCGACTGCTGGTGTTTGCCACCGGGACCGGGCTGGAACGCGACGCGCAGCGCGTGTACTGGATCGAGGGTGACTGGTTCGGCGACGGCAGCGATACCGGACTTGCCCGCTACCTGCATGCCTGCCCGGTCAACCGCCATGTACTGGACGGCAATGCACCGTTCTTCTGGAGCAAGCGCCAGGGCGTGCGCGGCGAACGCTATCAGGTGGTGAAGCAGCCGCGCGGCGATGGCCTGCATGGGTTGCAGGTGCCGGTGTTCGGCCCGACCGGCCTGGAGGGTGCGGTCAGTTTCGCCGGCACCTCGATTGATGCATCCGCCAGCGCGCGCCTGCTGCTGGAAATGGTCGGAACGTCAGCCTTCCGTGCGGCGCGCCAGTTCGCCGAGGCGCCTGCGGATATCCCCGCAGGCGCGTTGAGCGCACGCGAACGCGAGGTGCTGCGCTGGGTCGCCGCTGGACGGCGCCAGGCGGAGATCGCGGCCACGCTGGGGCTGTCTGCACGCACGGTGGAGAACCACCTGCGGCGAGCGCGACAACGGCTCCGCGTGGCCACCACCGCGCAGGCGGTGCGCGCGGCAGGCCGCCGTGGCGAGATTGAAGACTGAGCCAGGCAGTACAGATGCTGTCAGGCGCGCCGCGGCGTCAGCGTACCGATGAAATCGACCGGAATGGCAAAGCCTTCCAGCTGCATCCACGGCGTGGGCTCATCCTGTACCGTCAACTCGAAATCGCGGGTCACCAATGCGCAGAACAGCAGCAGCTGCGCGTGGCCGACCGCACTGCCGATGCAGGCCCGCGAGGAAAATCCGAAGGGCACGTAGGCGCCCTTGTTGGCCTGGCGTCGCTCCGGCAGCCAGCGATCAGGATCGAAGCTGTCCGGGTTCTGCCAGTACTCCGGCGAATGATGCTGGAAGTAGGACGACAACTCGTATGCCCCGCCCTTGCGGATGCACACGCCCTCGATATCGATATCATGCGAGGCCGGACGATGCAGGGCGAACAGTCCCGGCCACAGCCGCAGGGTTTCCTTGACGAAACGCGACGTGCACGGCAGCGACTTGATCGGCAGCGCATACAACTGCTCCAGGCTCAGCGCCGAGGTTTCCTCGCGGATGCGCGCCTGCCAGTGCGGAAATCGATGCATCGCGTACAGCAGGCTGGCCGCCGTGATGCCCGGCAGGCCCGACATGCCGGCCAGCACCATCGACACCAGATAGGCCACGCGGTCCACCCCGACCCGCTGCACCAGCGGCAGCAGGGATTGCAGGAAGTCCTCGCGTGGCACGGTCTGGCGCGCACGACGCCGGATGTGCCGCGACACCGTGCGCGCCGCGCGGCGGGAAAGATGGAAGTCGATGATCCGCCGCCAGAACGAGAAGTTCTGCAGCACGATGGCGTTGTATCGGGTCTTCTGCTCACCGATGAGCGCATCGACGTCGGATCGACTGAGGCCGTCGATCAGCATCGGCAACAGCGACTGCGAGATCGTCCACCAGCTCAGTTCGCTGAGGTCATGCGGCCTGTCCGCGCGCTGGGCAAGGAAGCCATGCATGCGCGTGTAGAGGTCGCGCATGTGGCCGGGACTGGCCAGCCGCCCGGCCTGCTCGCTCAGCAACGCCCGCACCTCGCGCCACGCAACGGGGTCCCTGCCACTGCGCAGCCCAAGAAAATCAATCAGTGAATCCGGTACGGTGTGCTGGTCGGTGTTGGCCTTGTCGATCCTGACCGCCAAGGCCGGATCAAAGATGCCGACAACATCATTGTTGAAGCGCAGTACCGGCCCTTCGCGACGCACGCGTTCGAGCAGGTCGTCGATGGAAACCACTTCCGCATCCGCTGCACGCTCATCCATGCCCTGCCTCCAATGCCAGGGAAGATCATCGACCTTCCCTGGCGATGTCATCGAATACGTGGAGTCCTTCCGGTCAGAAGATATTCCAGTAGCGATACTTGGAACGGATGCACTGCGTGGAATTGTCCGAACGCAGGTTCAGCGACACCTGCAGGGCGCGAATCAATCGTGTCATGGCACAGCTCCTTGTGGTTCCGTTGATGGTTGCTGCGGTGCCGGGTTCAGTGGCCGGCAGCGCCGTTCTAGCACGCAGGCCCGCGCGGGCGGGTCAATGCGCTGTCAAAGGCCCTGCTGAATACGCCGCGGCGACCGGCGGATACCGCCAGCGCGCGCACAGCCATGAACAGGCAATCCGTGCGATGCTCCATGAAACCGTTTTCATGGAATGGAGGGATTCCACGATGTTGTCGCGTTTCCGTCGCCCTGTACTGTCTGCGCTGCTGGCGCTTGCCCTGCCTGCGACCAGCGCCTGGGCCGCAGCCCCCGCGCCGTTGAAGGTGATGTCGTTCAATGTGCGCACCCCGGCCGATACCGAGCCGGGCAAGCGCTGGCCCGACCGTCGCGACGCGATGGTGAAGGTCATCCTCGATGCGCACCCGGCGGTGATCGGCACCCAGGAACTGGTGCAGGAGCAGGCCGAGTACCTGGCAGGACACCTCCCCGGCTACCGTTGGTTCGGCGAGGGCCGCCGCGGCGGCAGCGGCGACGAGCACATGGGCGTGTTCTACGACAGCAAGGTGCTGGCGATCGAGGAATCAGGCAACTTCTGGTTGTCCGATACGCCCGATGTGCCCGGCAGCATCACCTGGGGCAACCTGTATCCACGCATGGTCACCTGGGCGCTGTTCCGCCGCATCGACGACGGCCGCCGCTTCTACTTCATGAACACCCACCTGCCCTACCGCGACGAAGACGAGCCGCGGCGGGTCAAGGGTGCCGAACTGATCGGCAAGCGCGTGGCCAACCTGCCGGCCGATCTGCCCGTCGTGCTGACCGGCGACTTCAACAGCGAACCCGGCGGCGACACCTACAAGGCATTCACCCGCGTGCTGCAGGACACCCGTACCCAGGTGAAGGCTCCGCAGGGCCCGCGGCTGACCTTCCACGATTTCACCGGCAAGGCCACCGTGCAGCTGGACTGGGTCCTGGTGCGCGGCTTCCATGCGCGCAGCTTCCTGACCGATGACCGCCGCATCAGTGGCGTGCTGCCATCGGATCATTTCCCGCTGGTGGTCGAACTGGACTGGCCCAGGCACTGAGCAGCCACGGCAGCCGCCGCTACGGCGGTGGCTGCCGCGACAGCAGGCGATACAGCGCCTGATGCTGGTCGCGCGCCTGGCAGATGCGGGCCCCGATCGCCAGGAACACGGCCACGCCAATCAGGCCCAGCCCCAACATCGAATCCTGCAGGCGCAGGAAACCGACCGCCGCCGCCATCGTCGCCAGCACCAGCAGCACCACGACCGCCACTGACAGACCCGCACCGGGTGGACCCGGATCGCCGAACAACATCCGTTGGGTATCCCGCCTTCCATCCGCCATCGCCTGTCCTCCCGAGTGCCTGACCCACTTGTTACACGTCGGGCCGGCATTCCGGCAGAGTCAGAAACGTCACGAAGGTGAAGATGTACGCGGAACGCATCGCGTTACCCTGCCTCCTCCCCCCAACTGCGGAGCAGGACATGGCCCACCAGAGCCGGCTGGCTGGATTCATCATCGACTGCCAGGACCTTCCCGCCGACGCAGGTGCCGGCTTCTGGGCCGCCGCGCTCGGCCTGCAGGCACAGGCGGCGCGTGTCGAAGGGGGCGCCGAGTATGCCGACCTGCTGGGTGCACCGGCGGGCTTGAACGTGGAAGTCCAGCGGGTCGATCACCCGTCACGGGTGCACCTGGACATCGAGAGCGACGACATCGATGCCGAGGCCGACCGCCTGGAGAAGCTCGGCGCGCGCCGGATAGGCTTCGTCAAACGCTGGTGGGTGATGGAAGCACCGACCGGCCATCGCTTCTGCATCGTGCGCATGCGCGAGCGCGAGGTGCCGGCCAATCAGTGGCCCTGAAAGCAGGAGGGGACGGAAGCACTGCCTCCGTCCCCTGCGGTTACTGCACCTGCGCCACGCTCGGTTGCTGCGGTGATTGCCCCCAGCCGCCCAGCGCCTTGTACACGCCCACCACGCTGACATTGACTTCGGACTCGGCCGCCGCCAGGGCGTCATCGGCCGCCAGCTGCGTGCGCTGCGCATCCAGCAGGGTCAGGAAGTCTTCCGAGCCTTCGCGATAGCGGATCTGTGCCAGTGATTCGGCACGCCGTGCGGCCTGTGCCTGCTCGACCACGATCGCCAGCCGTGCCTGCTGCTTGGAATAGCGGGTCAGCGCGTTCTCGGTATCTTCCAGCGCCAGCAGCACGGCCTGCTCGTACTGCGCGGCCACGCCTTCGGCTTCAGCCTTGCTGGCACGCAGGCGTGCACGCACGGTACCGAAGTCGAATGCCGCCCAGCTCAGCGACGGGGTCAGCGACCAGGCCTTGTTGTTGCCATTGACCAGGCCACTGGCATCGCCGCCGAGGAACCCGACGAAGCCGGACAGCGACAACCGCGGGAACAGGTCCGCGGTGGCCACGCCCACGCGTGCGGTCGCAGCGGCCAGGCGACGCTCGGCCACGCGCACGTCGGCGCGCTGGCGCAGCAGTTCGCGGGTATCGCCCAGCGGCAGCGCCTTGGCGAAGGCCGGCACGTCGTGCGGCGCGAGCATGTCGGTCAGCACTTCCGGGCGCTGGCCGAGCAGCACGGCCAGCCGGTTGCGCGACTGCGCCTCGGCCACTTCCAGCAACGGGATGTCGGCCTCGATCGCCTTCAGGCGGGCGCGGCTGCTCTGCACATCCAGCTCGCTTCCCGCGCCCAGTTCCCAGCGCGCCTCGGTCAGCTTCTGCGTATCGCGCAGGTTTTCCAGCGTGTGCTGGGCCACCGCGATGCGCTTCTGCGTTCCGCGCAGCTCGAAGTAATTGCGTGCCACTTCGGCGGCGACCAGTACCTGCGCATCGGCCAGGTTGGCCTGCTCGGCACCGAGGTCGGCGCGTGCGGCCTCAGCGGCACGGCGCTTGCGGCCGAACAGATCCAGCTCCCAGCCGGCGTCGAAGCCGAGCTGGTAGCTTTCACTGAACACCCGCTGCCCACCCAGCTGCGGATCGGGTTGCTTGCGGCGGTCGTAGCTGCCGCCAGCGGTGATGTGCGGCGCCTGGTCGAAACGGCTTTCGACGAACACCGCGCGGGCCTGGCTGACGCGGGCCACGGCCACGCGCAGGTCCAGGTTGTCCGACAGGGCGCCATGCACCAGCTGTTCCAGCACCGGATCATCGAACTGCGCCCACCAGCTGGCCACCGGCGAAACGGTGCTGAAGACCGGCTGCTGTGCGCTCTGCAGGACCACCGGTTCCTGCACCGGGGCCTTGTAGTTCGGGCCGACGCTGACACAGCCTGCCAGCACCAGGCTGGAGACGGCCATCGCCAACGTGCGGATCACCATGGCAGCACCTCGCCCAGGTAGGTGAAGCTGCCGCTGGCACCGGATTCGCCGATCAGCGCCATCTGCACGCTGGAGCGCGCGCCTTCGGCGATTTCGATTTCGCCGTTGCCGCCGTTCATGTCGGTCTTCACGTAACCCGGATGCACGGTATTGACCTTGATCGGGGTGTTGCGCAGCTCGTAGGCCAGGCTCAGGGTCCAACTGTTCACCGCGGCCTTGGACGCGTTGTAGGCGGGAATCTTGAAGTCGTAGATGCCCGATGAGGGATCCGCGTGCAGGGTCTGCGAGCCGAGCATGCTCGACACGTTGACGATGCGCCCGGACTTGGCCTGCTTGACAAGCGGCAGGAATGCCTGGGTTACTGCGACCAGCGCATACACGTTGGTGTCGAAGGTACGCTTCCAGGTGTCGAGCGACTGCTCCGACGGCGCCTGCGCCGGGTTCTCGATCATGATGCCGGCATTGTTGACCAGGATGTCGAGGCGGCCGTGACGCTGGCGCACCTGCTCGACCGCTTCGGCGATGCTGGCCGCGTCGGTCACGTCCAGTTGCAGGGCTTCGACCGGCAGGCCTTCAGCCTGCAGCTTCAGTGCCAGCTCCACCGCCGTATCGCGCTTGCGACCGGCCAGCAGCGTATGCACACCTGCCTGGGCCAGCTGGCGCACGGTTTCCAGGCCGATGCCACGGGTGGCGCCGGTGACCAGCGCGATCTTGTTCTGATGGGTATTCATGGATGCATGCCTTGTGAGGGGAAAGCCGCCGCCGGCCAGTGACCGGCGGCGACGGGGTTCCATGTCAGTGGTGGATGGTCGGCTCGCCGTGCTGCACCAGCTGGCCACCGCCGTTGCGGGTGACGAACTTGCGCAGGGCCACGTAGAACACCGGGGTGAGGAACAGGCCGAACAGGGTCACGCCCAGCATGCCGGCGAACACGGTGATACCGGTCACCGAGCGCACCTCGGCACCCGCGCCGTGCGACAGCACCAGCGGCACGGTACCGGCGATGAAGGCGATGGAGGTCATCACGATCGGGCGCAGACGCAGGCGGCAGGCTTCCAGCGCGGCTTCAACGATGCCCTTGCCGCCCATCTCCAGCTCTCTGGCGAATTCGACGATCAGGATCGCGTTCTTGCACGCCAGGCCCATCAGCACCACCAGGCCGACCTGCACGAACACGTTGTTGTCGCCACCGGTCAGCCACACGCCGAACAGCGCGGACAGCAGGGTCATCGGCACGATCAGGATCACCGCCAGCGGCAGCGACCAGCTCTCGTACAGCGCGGCCAGCACCAGGAAGGCCAGCATGATCGCCACCGGGAACACGATGAAGGCCGCCTTGCCCTGGGTCGCCTGCTGGTAGCTCAGGTCGGTCCATTCGGTGGTCATGCCCACCGGCAGCACCTTGCCGGCGATCTCGGTCAGCTTGTTCATCGCCTCGGCCGAGGACAGCAGGCGCGGGTCGGCCTCACCGGCCAGGTCTGCTGCCGGATAGCCATTGAAGCGCAGCACCGGGTCCGGGCCGAAGGTCTGCTTGATGGTGACCATCGAACCGATCGGCACCATCTCGCCGCGGTCGTTGCGGGTACGCAGCTTGCCGATGTCCTCGACCGTCTCGCGGAACGGACCGTCGGCCTGGGCGATCACCTGCCAGGTACGGCCGAACTGGTTGAAGTCGTTGACGTAGGCCGAACCGAGGTAGGTCTGCAGGGTGTCGAACAGCTCGGTGAGCTGCACGCCCTGCGCCTTGGCCTTGACGCGGTCCACTTCGGCATCCAGCTGCGGCACGTTGGCCTGGTAGCTGCTGATCGGGAAGGCCATGCCCGGCGTCTGCGCAACGGTGCCCTGCATTGCCTGCACCGCGTTCTGCAGCGCGCCGTAACCCAGGTTGCCACGGTCCTCGATGAACATCTGGTAGCCGTTGCCGTTGCCCAGGCCGAGGATCGGCGGCGGCATCATCGCGAACGCGAAGCCTTCCTGCAGGCCGGCGATCTTCTGGTTGATCTCGGCATTGATCTGTGCGGCGGTGCGGCCATGGCGCTCGGCGAACGGCTTGAGCGGGATGAACGCCACACCGGTGTTCGGCGTGTTGGTGAACTGCAGCGCGTTCAGACCCGGGAACGAGATGGTGTGGGCCACGCCATCGGTTTCCTGGGCGATCTTGGCGACCTTGCGCAGCATTTCATCGGTGCGCGCGATCGACGAACCTTCCGGCAGCTTTACACCGGCGATCAGGTACAGCTTGTCCTGGGTCGGGATGAAGCCCGGCGGCACCAGCTTGAAGATCACGCCGGTACCGACCAGCAGGATCGCGTAGACCACGAACACCGCGCCACGACGGCCGAGGATGCGGGCCACGCCACGCTCGTACTTCTCCGAGCTGGACTTGAAGAAGCGGTTGAACGGACGGAACACCCAGCCGAACAGGCGGTCGATCAGGCGGCTCGGCGCATCCTTCGGAGCACCATGGGCTTTCAGCAGACGCGCGGCCAGGGCCGGCGACAGGGTCAGCGAGTTGATCGCCGAGATCACCGTGGAGATGGCGATGGTGACTGCGAACTGCTTGTAGAACTGGCCGGTGACGCCGGACAGGAAGGCCATCGGCACAAACACGGCACACAGCACCAGCGCGATCGCCACGATCGGGCCGGACACTTCACGCATGGCCTGGTGGGCCGCAGCGGTGGGTGACAGGCCTTCCTCGATGTTGCGCTCGACGTTCTCCACCACCACGATCGCGTCGTCGACCACGATGCCGATCGCCAGCACCAGGCCGAACAGGCTCAGCGTGTTGATCGAGAAGCCCAGCAGGTACAGCGCGGCGAAGGTACCCACCACCGACACCGGCACCGCGATCAACGGGATGATCGAGGCACGCCAGGTCTGCAGGAACAGGATCACCACCAGCACCACCAGGGCGATGGCTTCCAGCAGCGTGGAGACCACGGCCTTGATCGAGTCGCGCACGAAGATGGTGGTGTCATACACCGCTTCGTACTTCACGTCGGCCGGCATGGTCTTCTGCATCTCGTCCATCGTCGAGATGACCTGGTCACGAATCTCCAGCGCATTCGCACCGGGCGACTGGAAGATACCGATACCGACCGCGTTCTTGCCATCCAGCTGCGAGCGCAGGGTGTAGTCACCGGCACCCAGTTCAAGGCGGGCCACGTCGGCCAGGCGCACGATCTCGCCATCGGTGCCGCTCTTGAGCACGATATCGCCGAATTCCTTTTCGGTCTTCAGGCGGCCCTGGGCGTTGATCAGGGTCAGGAACTGGCTGTTCGGCAACGGTTCGGCACCGAGCTGGCCGGCCGACACCTGCACGTTCTGCTCGCGCATGGCACGCACCACATCGCTGGCGGTCAGGCCGCGCGAAGCCACCTTGTCCGGATCCAGCCAGGCACGCATGGCGTAGTCGCCGCCGCCGAAGATCTGCGCGTCACCCACGCCCGGAATACGCGCCAGCGCATCCTTGACGTGCAGGCGGGCGTAGTTGCGCAGGTACAGGGTGTCGTACTTGCCTTGCGGCGAGGTCAGGTGCACCACCATCAGGAAGGTTGGCGACTGCTTCTGCGTAGTCACGCCCTGCCGGCGCACGTCCTCGGGCAGGCGCGCCTGCGCCTGCGCCACGCGGTTCTGCACCTTCACCGCCGCCGCGTCCGGATCGGTACCGGGGCGGAAGGTGACGGTCATCTGCAGCACGCCGTCCGAGCCGGCAACCGACTTCAGGTACATCATGCCTTCGACGCCGTTGATCGCTTCTTCAAGCGGCGTGGCGACGGTCTCGGCAATGACCTTGGGGTTGGCGCCCGGATACACCGTGCGCACGACCACCGACGGCGGCACCACTTCGGGGTACTCGCTGATCGGCAGGATTGGAATCGTGATCAGGCCTGCGGCGAAGATCACGATCGACAGCACCGCCGCGAAGATCGGCCTGTCGATGAAGAAACGGGAAAAGTCCATGGAGGAATTCCTGGGAAAGGCGTCCGGCGGGCAACAGCCACCCTGCCCCTCGCCGGGATGACGAAGGCAGGGAAGGCTGCCGCTGGCGCCGGCAGCTAAGCGGGGACGCGGATCAGGAGCCGGCGGATCAGTGGTTCAGGGAGGCGGTGGCATCGCGGCCCGGTGCCGGCGCAGCCTGCGGCTGCATCGCCACGGCCTTGGCCTGCACCGGCATGCCCGGCATGAAGACCTTCTGCACGCCGTCGATGATCACCTTGTCGCCGGCGGCAAGGCCGTGCTCGACAATGCGCAGGCCGTCGGCGGTGCGGCCGAGCTGGATGTCGCGGCGCTGGGCCTTGCCATCCTTGTCGACCACGTAGACGTACTTGCGGTCCTGGTCGGTCAGCACGGCCTTGTCATCGATCAGCATGGCCTGGAACTGGCCGCTGCCGAGCAGCTGCACGCGGGCGAACAGGCCCGGCGTGAACTGGCGGTCGGCGTTGTCCAGCAGCGCACGGACGCGGATGGTGCCGGTGCTGCGGGCCACCTGGTTGTCGAGGAAGTCGACCTTGCCCGCATGCGGGTAGCCCTCTTCCCCGGACAGGCCGACCTTCACCGGCAGCGCGCTGTCACGCTCGCTGGGGCGCTCGCCCTTGCGTGCCATCTGTGCATAGCGCAGGAAGGTGCTTTCGTCGGCATCGAAGTAGACGAACACGGTATCCAGCGAGACCAGCGTGGTCAGCACGCTGGCGCTGTCGCCGGCGGTGACCAGGTTGCCGGCGGTGACCATCGCGCGGCCGGCACGGCCATCGATCGGTGCACGCACCTTGGTGAACTCCAGGTTGAGGCGGGCTGCATCCAGAGCCGCCTGCGCGGCCTGCACGGCGGCGCCGGACTGGTCGGCAGCCGCGCGGCGCTGCTCGGCGGTCTCGGTGGAGATCGCCTGCTGCTCGGACAGCCGCTTGGCACGCTCGGACTCGCTGCGGGCCAGCGTGGCCTGGGTGCGGGCGCGGGCCAGCTCGGCGGCCGCGCGATCGTACTCGGCCTGGTAGCTGCGCGCGTCGATGGTGAAGAGCACTTCGCCCTTCTTTACTTCCTGGCCTTCGACGTAGTTGACCTTGTCGATGTAGCCGGACACGCGCGGGCGCAGTTCGACGCTCTGCACCGCTTCGACGCGGCCGCTGAACTCGTCCCACTGGCTGACCTGCTTGACCAGCACCGGCGCGGCGCTGACCTGCGGCGGCGGCGGAGCACCGGCCTCTTCGGCATGGCCGCCGCTGCAGGCCGCAAGCAAGGCCGCGGCGAGGATCGACACGCCGACCATCGCGATGCGATGGCCGAAACGATGTGGGGTGGTATTGGGGGAAGTCATGGCATGCATCCGTACGGAGGGGTGGTACAGCTATATGAGAACGTGTTGCAAAAATCGGCGGCGCATACTGCGACCTCAACCATGGTCGAGGTCAAGCGATGCCCGCGGTATCGCGCCACAGTGGAGGGACATCCAGGTGCAGCAGGCCGCGCGGCAGTTCGGCATCGCTGCTGTCGCAGCGGACGATGGCGCGGTTGTCGCGGCAGCCGTCCAGCAGGGAGACCACACGACGACCGACCAGCAACGAGCTTGGCCACTCGATGCACGCATTGGCCGCGTTGGCCGGGGTGCACACCGGACTGCAGACTTCCAGCATCTGCGCGCGCACACCCAGTGCCTGCGCTTCCTGGTGCACCACCTGCGCGTACATGCGCAGCGCGGCGGTGGTGATCGAGGTCTCGCCGTAACCCGCCCAGGGCTTGGCGTTGGCGGGGCTGCCGATCATCACGTAGCGGCGCGCATGCACGTTGTCCTGCAGCAGCGGCAGCAGGTGACGCACCGCGTGCACGTGCGGCATCAGATCGGCCTGCATCGCCCCCAACAGCTCTTCGCCATTGCGGTCGGTCACCCGGCCGCGACGGTAGGGGCCACCCATTGCGGCGATGACCGCCGCCAGCGGACGGGGGCGCTGCGCGATGCGTTCGGCCAAGGCACGCGCCGAGCCGTCATCGCTGAGCGAGCCCAGCAGCGTCTCCAGGCCGGGCTCGTCGGCGAACTGCTCATGCAGCGCCGCCAGCCGACCCGGGTCGCGGCCAACCACCAGCACCGGGCTGCCGGCTTCCAGCAATGCGCCGACCACGCCCTGGCCGACGGCACCGGTGCCGCCGAGGACCAGGACTTCGGGCGTCAGTATCCCATTCACGGGACATTTCCTCCCAAATCCGGGATAGTCCCGATCCGGCGCAGCCGGTCACCCTTGTGCGGGGCCAGGCGGATGGCACCGCCACGCTGCTGACGCATGGGCGCGGTAAACTCACGAAAGTCCTTGTGTACCAAGGAACTCGGACGGGCTTCGACGGTCATCGCCAGGTCCAGGGTGTTCTGGCCGACATGCCGGAAGCGGGCAAGAATGTTGCGCAGGCTCATGGCGAGGGGGCTCCATTTCACGAATGGCGCCACGATAGACCTCAAACCTTTACTTGATTAGTCCTGATTAAGGGGAATAATCATCCCGCTCCCGGTCCAATCGTTCTGTCACGATTGTCCCATCCCCGACGTCCAGGATCCCCGACCATGTCCCACGATCTCAACGAGACGCTGATCTTCGTCAAGGTGGTCGAGCAAGGCAGTTTCATCGCCGCTGCCAAATCGCTCGGCCTGCCCAAGACCACGGTCAGCCGCAAAGTGCAGGAGCTGGAAACGCGCCTGGGCGCGCGGCTGCTGCACCGGACCACCCGCCGCCTCGGCCTGACCGAAGCCGGCTCGATCTACCACGAGCATTGCCAGCGCATCGCGCGCGAGCTGGAAGAAGCCGAAAGCGCGGTGAGCCAGTTGCAGTCCGGCCCGCGCGGCTGGCTGCGCTTCACCGTGCCCTATTCGATCGGCATCACCTGGATCGCCCCGCTGCTGGGCCAGTTCCATGCGCAGTATCCGGAAATCCGCCTGGACATGCACATGGGCAACGAGAAGCTGGACCTGATTGCCGGCGAAGCGGATCTGGCGCTGCGTGTGGGCGCCCTGCCCGATTCCAACCTGGTCGCGCGCAAGCTGGGCAGCCTGCGCACGCAGGTGTTCGCCAGCCCGGCCTACATCGAGCGCTATGGTGAGCCGCTGCATCCGGAAGAACTGCAGTTCCATCGCATCCTGGCGATGCGCAAGCCGTATCACACTGGCAATTCACCGCGCTTCACCTGGCAGCTGGGCGAGAACGGCGGCGAACTGCGTGACTTCCCGGTCACCCCGCTGATGACCGCCAACGACATGTCTGCGCTGAATGGTGCGCTGGTCTGTGGCGAAGGCCTGCTGCTGACCGGTGATGTGATGGCCAAGCCGTTCGTGGAGTCCGGCATGGTACGGCGCGTGCTGGCCGGCTGGACCGGCCCGGAAGTGGACTTCAACGCCGTGTTCGCCGGTGGCCGCCTGGTCTCGCCGAAGGTGCGGGCGTTCGTCGATTTCCTGGTGGAAAAGCTCAACTTCGACGCCAACTACATGCTGGCGCAGTGCCCGGGTGCGAAGCTGGCACAGCAGCAGAAGGCCCAGGAAGACGCGGCGTTGGAGAGCAGCGGCAAGCGCATCCTGGAGAAGGTCGCCGCCTCGGCGGCGTAACCGGATTTCGTAGAGGCGAGCCATGCTCGACTGCGGTTGGAACCGCGCCGACCAAGGTCGGCATCTACCAGGAGATGAGTTGCGGCATTTCCTTCCCGCTGCGCCGGGCGTCCGGTAGATGCCGACCTTGGTCGGCGCCGTTCGGAGAAGCCGCAACCGGAAGCGCTATCAGCGTGCCGAGCAAGCTCGGCACCTACAGAAAATGCCGCCTGCAAGGGCGGCATTTTCGTTCCGGCCAGGCCGGAACAGCAACAACGCTACGCGTTATTGCTTGAGCGGAATCACGCGGATCTCGACGCGGCGGTTTTTGGCACGGCCGGCATCGGTGCTGTTGTCGGCAATCGGATACGACTTGCCAGCCCCCAGCGTTTCGATGCGCACGCTCTGCACGCCTTGGCCGATCAGGTACTGCGCCACCGAATCGGCGCGTTCCTTCGACAGGCGGTTGTTGACCGCGTCGCTGCCGATGCTGTCGGTGTGGCCCACCACTTCGATCATGGTCTGGTTGTACTCGCGCAGCGTACCGGCCACACCGTTGAGCGAGCCGTAGAACTGCGGCTTCAGGGTGGCCTTGCCGAAGTCGAAGGTGATGCCGTCCGGCAGGTTCAGCATGATGTTGTCGCCCTGGCGCTGCACATCGATGCCGGTGTTGGCGGTGCGCTCGCGCAGCGCGCGTTCCTGGCGATCCTGGTACTGGCCGACGGCGGCGCCGCTGAGCGCACCGATACCGGCACCGATCAGTGCGTGCTGACGACGCTCGGTGGCGCTGTCACCGGTCAGAAGGCCGGCAGCCACACCGATGGCGGTACCGATCAGCGCGTTGCGGCCGGTACGGTTCTGCTGTTCGGTCGGGTTGCCGTACTGGTCGCTCTGCACATAGGAGCCGCCGGTGGCGCAGGCCGACAGGACGGCCGCACTCATCAGGGCCAGTGCGACGTTGCGGGTGGTGTTGCGGATCATGTGGTTCTCCTTGTTTTCCGGTCGGGTCGGCGGCTTACGGGCGCAGAGAGAATAAACAGCCCGATGCGATGTCGGGATGATGATCGGTCGCGGCAACAGGGCCGCGTTCAGCTAACTGACTGGAACGCTCAGCCCGCGCTTTACCCAGCCCCCGTCTGCCGGTAGGCGGCCAGCGCAGCATCGCGGCCGGCGGCCAGATCCACCAGCGGCGTACGCGGATAGCCCGGGGCATGCGCCGCCAGCAGCAGCGGATGCTGCCACGGCGCGAAGCGCGCCTTCACCGGCAGCGCCGCCAGTTCGGGCACCCAGCGGCTGATGTAGCGCGCCTGCGGGTCGAACTTCTCCGCCTGGGTGACCGGGTTGAACACCCGGAAGTACGGGGCCGCGTCGGCGCCGGTGCCTGCCACCCACTGCCAGCCCATCGTGTTGTTGGCCAGGTCGGCATCGACCAGGGTGTCCCAGAACCAGCGCGCGCCCTGCAGCCAGTGCGCACGCAGGTGCTTGCACAGGTAGCTGGCAACAATCATCCGTACCCGGTTGTGCATGTAACCGGTGTGCCACAGCTCGCGCAGGCCCGCATCGACGATCGGCACGCCGGTGTTGCCGCGCTGCCAGTCATGCAGTTGCGCTGCAGTGGGCGTGGCCCAAGGGAAGCGGTCGAAACGCGGATTGAGGTTGTCGGTCGGCGTCTTCGGGAAGTGATGCAACAGGTGGTAGGCGAAATCGCGCCAGCCCAGTTGCCGCAGATAGCCGTCGATGTCGGCATCAGTGCCGGCACTGCGCAATCTCTCCAGCGCATGCGCGATGCGCCACGGTGCAATCTCGCCGAAATGCAGATGCGGCGACAGCCGCGAGGTGCCGACCCGGTCCGGCAGGTCACGCTGCTCGCGGTAACCGCGCAACGCGCCGTCCTCGAACACGAACAACGCCTCCAGCGCGCCGGCCTCGCCCGGCTGCCAGTGCTCCCAGAAGCCGGAATCCCAGTCCAGCGTGGGCGCCAGCCGCAGCTCGTCCAATGCGAGGCCGTCGACCGAGTGCGCGGTCAGTGCCTTCGGCGCGGCACTCAGCGTCGGCAGGCGCCAATGACTGAGTACGTTGCGCCAGTACGGAGTGAACACCTTGTACGGCTGACCCTGCTGTGTCGCGATGTCCCAGGGCTCGAACAACAGGCTGCCATTGCAGCTCTGTGCGTCGATGCCCTGCTCGCGCAGCGTGCGCTTGATGGTGGCGTCGCGTGGCTGGGTGGCCGGCTCGTACTTGCGGTTCCAGTACACCGCCTCGGCGCCGGTCTGCTCGACCAGCAACTGCAGGGCCGGCAGGCTGTCACCGCTACGCAGCACCAGCGAGGAACCGCGCGTGCGCAGGTCGGCGTCCAAGGCACCCAGTGAACGGTGGCGCCACGCATCGGAGGCCGCGCCAGGCACCCACTCGCCTTCCTCGTGCGGCGCGTGGAGATAGACCGGCACCACGTCGTGACCCGCATCCAGCGCGGCCTGCAGGGCCGGATTGTCCTGCAGCCGCAGATCACGGCGGAACCATACCAACGCTACCGACACATGCACCGCCTTCGATGTGGAAGGCGGACATGATAGCCAGGGGCGGTGAAGGTGATGCGCGCGTCCGGCCACCCACCCACGGCGGGGTTCTAGCGCTTGAACCGCTGCATGGCCTCGCGGATCACTGACCGTGCCTCGGCGGCGTTGCCCCAGCCATTGAGCTGCACCGGGTTGCGCCCGGCCGGCAGGTCCTTGTAGACGCGGAAGAATGCTTCGATCCGCTGCCGTTCGGCCTCCGGCAGGTCCGCCAGGTCGCGGATACTGGCGTAGGTCGGGTCGACCTTGTCGGTCGGCACCCCGATGATCTTCTCGTCGTGCTCGCCGCCATCGATCATCTTCAGGTAACCGATCGGCCGGAAACGCACGATCACGCCCGGATGCAGCGGTTCGCGGGTCAACACCAGCGCATCCAGCGGATCGTTGTCGCCGGCCAGGGTGCGCGGCATCGAGCCGTAGTTGGCCGGATAGGCGACCGGCATCGACTGGAAGCGGTCCACGTGCACCAGGCCGTCTTCCTTGATCTCGTACTTGGTGAAGCTGCCGGCCGGGATCTCCACCGCCAGGTTCACTTCCTGCGGGGCCTGCGCCGGCTGGGCGACCAGGAAGGGATGCAGCACGGTATCGGCGGCGGTTACCGCACTGGCCAGCAACAGCAGGGACGCGCCGATGGCAGCCAATGGAATGATGCGGCGGGGTGTGGTCATCGGCGTCTCCTCATTCCCAGCAGCGGTCGGCGCGACCCTTGGCGGTCTGCGCACGCGGGCAGTCGCGTGGCGTGATGCGGCCTTCGGTCAGCTCCGTGCGCTGCTTTCCACCCTTGGCATCACGACGCAATTCGAAGGCATCGTAAAGACGGCCGGTCACGGTGCGTGCTTCATAGCGCAGGTGCTGCGGGTCGATGTTCAGCACCTGGAACAGCTGGGTATCCTCGGCCACCGGGTCCATCGTCCTGCGCGCTTCGTCGGAAAGGCGGTACTGCTTCGGTCCGGCCACGGTCACCACATACTGCGGCGTCGCGGCCTGCCCTTCGCCACGGCGGCCATAGGTGTGGTCATGGCCCTGCAGCACCAGATCGACGTTGTGGCGGCGTACCACCGGCAGCAGCACGTCACGCAACGCGGCGTTCTCGCGCCCTTCGCGCGGCGAGTAGAACGGCTGGTGCAGCAGCACGATGGTCCACGCCTGCCGATTGCCGGTCAGCACCTTGTCCAGCCACTGTGCCTGTGCCTTGGCGGTGCCGAGGTCGAGTGCCGATGTGCCATCGACCACGGCCACGCGCACGCCCTGCGCATCAAACCAGTAGCTGGTCTGCTGCGCGGCGGTAGCGCCATTGCCCGGCAGCGCGAACGTCACCGGCCAGTGGCGGCCCAGCACGCGGCGCTCCTGCGGGGTGTCCTCGAATTCCTCGAAGTACTCGTGGTTGCCGATGGCCGGCGCCACCAGCGTTTCCTGCGCCAGCCAACTGGTCGCAGCGAACCACTCACCCCACTCGCTGTCATCCATGTTGTCGCCACCGCTGACCAGGTCGCCGGCAAACAGACTCATGCGCGCCTGCGGCGCGGCCTTCTGCGCGGCGCGCACCACGCGGCTGACATGGCTGACGTTCTTGTTCTGGGTATCGCCGAAGTACAGCAGGGTCAGCGGCTGATCGGCGCTGGCCAGCGTGCGCAGCTGGTTCCAGGCGCTCCAGCTGCCATTGCCCTGCACACGGTAGACGTACTGGGTATCCGGCTGCAGGCCATCGATATCTGCCCGATGGTGGTGCGACAGACCGTTCTCGGTCTGCAGCGCGCGGGTCGTCGCACGCACCTGGCGGATGCCTTCAATGGCCGGCGAATCTGCGGCCAGCGCGATTTCCAGCAGCGGCGCCTGCACGCTGTCGTCGGTACGCCAGGCCACGGCGAACCCATGGCTGGAATCAACCGCCGGCGAGGCGACGATGCGGTCCGGCACCGTCGTCGCCGCGTAGTGGCGGCTACCTGCCGGCACCTGGGTATTCGGTTCGGCCGCCGCGAACGACAGCGACGGCAGCGCCAGCAGCAGGCCCAGCGCCAGCGCGCGCATTACGCACTGCCCGCTCATGCGCCACACTCCAGCGGCAACGCCAGCTGCTTGGCGATCCTCTCCCAGTCGAAGGCCACCACGCCCTGGTCGTCATGTACTGCATACAGCGCACCGTGTGGGAAGCGCGCGCTGGGCTGCTGCATCATCCAGATGCCATCGGTGTTGGCCACGGTATTGCCCTGGAACGCGCCGACCGGCTTCAGCGTGTGCCGGTCGAACAGGTGGAACACGCTGCGCTGCTTGCCCTGTTCGGTGGTGATCCACCAGCCGTCCTTGCCGCAGGTGCGCAGGGTCACGCCTTCGGCCTGGGCCTTGAACACGTCGCGGCCAAAGGTGGTGCCAGTGAAGCGGCCCGCCAGGGTGTAGACCTTGAACTCGCTGGCGTAGCGCTCGTCCTCTTCGGCAATCAGCAGCCGGTCGTTCTCGGGGTCGCCCCAGATCGACTCGACCACGCGCAGTGCACCGGCCTCGGTGGTATCGCCGATGCTGGCCACCAGCTTCGCCTCGACCTTCGCGCCGTCGCGGGTCACATGGTACTGGCGCACGCGCTTGTCCAGCTCGGCCAGCGGCGGCAGGATGTCACGCCCCTGCGCATCCTCGCCGTTGTCCCAGGAATCGGTGACGTAGACGCTGTAGCCATCGGCACCGCGGTCGACCCACAGACCGTACGGCTTGCGCAGGTCGTCCGCAGCGAAGGTCGCCAGCGGCGCGAAGTCCGGCAGGCTCAGCACCTGCACGCGGTGATTGTCGCGCTCGACGATCCACAGCAGGTCGTCGGTCACCGCGATGCCGTTTGGGCGGTCGAACTGCCCCGGTGCGGTGCCGCTGCTGCCGACGTCACGCAGGTGCTGGCCGGTGCTGCCGTCGTAGACCACCAGCTTGTCGGTGGCCTTGGCGGTGGCGATCAGCCACAGCGCGCCGTCCGGCGCGCGCCAGGCCGCCGGCGAGTCGATGTTGTCGGCCGGGGTCATCGGTGACAGGAACGCTTCGGCGATGGTGCTCACCACGCGCTCGCCATTGGCGGCCGGCGCGGCCGCTCCCGCAACCGGATCGTTGCCGGTGGCCGGCGTGCAGCCGGCGACCAGCGTAGCCGCCAGCGCGGCGGCCAGGACAGTGACGGCACGCCCCATCACAGCGCCACCTTCAGGCCCAGCGCATAGGTGCGGCCGTACTCTTCCATCTGCAGGGTGCGCGAGCGGGTGCCCTGGTACAGCTCCAGCGGCTTGTCCAGCAGGTTCTGCGCTTCGAAGTACATGCTCACGCGCGGGGTGAACTTGTAGTCCAGCGAGAAATCGAGCTGGGTGTTGGGTGCCACGTAGATGTCGAATGCACGCCCCTTGCCGATGCTGTCCAGATACTCGCTGCGGTACACGGCCGCCAGACGCGTGCTTACACCGTACTTTTCATAGCCGATGTGTGCGCTGTAGACATGCTTGGAAGCGCGCGGCAGGGTGAAGTCCTCGCCCTCACGTCCCTTGATGCCGGCATCGAACGTGGTGTCCAGCCAGGTGCCACTGGCACCGACCAGCAGGCCATCCAGGCCCTCCGGCAGGAAGGCCAGCTGCTGCTGCCAGTTGAACTCCGCGCCACGCACGGTGGCCTTGCGACCATTGATCGGCTGGGTCACGTCGAATCCACCGTAGGCCGGATCATTGGTCCGCACGGTCTCCACGATGTAGCCATCGATCGACTTGTGGAACAGTCCCAGCGAAACGATGCCGCTGCTGCCGATATACTTCTCCACCGACAGGTCGATGTTCTTCGACTCGTACGGATCCAGTTCGGGGTTGCCCAGGCGCACTTCCTCGTCACCGCGGCTGTAACCCACGCGCGGCGAGACGTCGCCGAAGGACGGGCGCGATACGGTCTTGTTGGCCGAGGCGCGCAGCACCCAGTCATCGGCCGCGTCATAGCGCAGATGCAGGCCCGGCAGCACGTTGGTGTAGCTGCTGTTGGCCACGCGCGGGGTGACGGTGAAGCTGCGGCCGTTGGCGGCCACGTCCACCTGGTTGCCGACTGCCTTGAAGCGGGTGTTCTCCACGCGCACGCCGCCGATGATGCGCAGCGCGCCCACATCCCAGGTACCCATGGCATAGCTGGCGAAGATGTCCTCGCTGGCCACGTAATCCTCTTCCAGCGACGTCATCGCATTGCCGCCGACATCCTGCGGGCGGGCGCTGTACTGGCCACCATTGGCGGCCCAGAACGCGCGCATCGCAGCCGAGTCCATGCCATCCCCCATGTTGCCGTGGCGATGCTCCGGCGAAGAGGTGGTCCAGCTCGACAGCACCACCTTCGGGCCGACGCGCAGTTCGCGCTCATCGACATTCACGTCGCGGTCGCGCCAGCGGCCGAGCAGGCCGAACTTGATGCTGCTGCTGTCGCCGTCGAAGCGCACGTTGACCTGCGCGCTGTGTTCCTTGTCGTTCACCTGCTTGGGCGAGAGCACGACGCGGTCGAACGCGTAGTTGCCGTTGTCCAGCCACTGCGGGTTATCGAAGCTGTAGCTGGGCAGGCGGCTGCTCTGGTCCAGGGTGCCATTGAAGGCCTTGCCGTTGAGCTTGAAGCGCGCCTCCATCTCGTCGTTCACGCGCTCTTCGGTACGGGTGTAGCCGATCCGGTAATCGACCACGGCGTTGGTCAGCTTGTTCTCGCCACCAAGACTGGCCGCAAAGGTGTTCTCCTTCTTGGTGCGGTAGCGCATGCGCTTGTCGATCGAGTCCTTCGGCATGCCATCGAGCCGGTACTGGTCGGTGCCGGTCTTGACCATCTTCGCGTCGTCGAAGTTGAAGATCACGCGCTGGCGGGTCTCCGCATCGTCGAACTGGCTGTACAGCGTGCGCAGGTAGTACTTGCTGTCTTCGTTGGGGCGCCAGTCGAGGTTGAGGTTGGCACCGATGCGCTTGCGCTCGATCTCGTACTTGCGGTGCTGCAGGTTGATCGCGGTCACGTCACCGGGGGCGGCATCGTCCTCGCCGTCATATTCCACTTCGGTGTTGTCCGACTCGAACTTCCGCTTCTGGTAGTTCACGCCCAGCGCCACGCCGAACGTGTCGTTGAACACTTCGCTGTAGTTGAAGGCGGCCTTGGGGCTGGTCTCGCCGGACAGCTGCTGGTGGCTGCCCTCGATCTTGCCGCGCAGGCTGCGGCCGTCGCGGTCGAAGGCCGACGCCGATTCGACCAGCACGGCGCCGCCGATGGCATCACCGGGCATGTCCGGGGTCGGCGACTTGACCACGCGCAGGCGCTCGGTGGAGTCCGATGGGATCACGTCCAGCGGCGCGGCGCGGCTGGAATCTTCCGGCGTACCGATGGCGATGCCATCCACGCTGACGCTGTTGAGATTGGCATCCAGGCCGCGAATGACCACGAAGCGGCCTTCGCCCTGGTCGCGGGTCACGCTGACGCCCGGCAGGCGCTGCAGTGATTCGGCCACGTTCTTGTCCGGATACTGGCCCAGGGCATCGGAGGACACCGCGTCCTCGATGGCGTCGCTGCTGCGCTTGAGGTCGACCGCGCGGATCTGCGATTCGAGCTGGGCGCGCACTTCGATACGGTCCAGGTCGACCGCGTCGGCCGCCACGGCGCCGGTAGCGGCTACCGCCTGTTGCCCGGCAGCCTGCAGCGGTGCCGCGGCCCCCATCGCCAGGGTCAGGGTGATGGCAACGGCCAACGGAGTCTTGATATGCACTGGGAATCCCCATTCCTGTTAAGAATGGGTCTGCACGGTATGTCCGCAAGGTTGCATGGCCGTGACATGCGCCTGCACATTTCATGTACATCAGATCCAGGCCCGGTTTGGGGTTCGACACGCCAATCCGGCAAAATGGCCTCCTCTCTCCTTTCCCCCCTTCCCGACCATGAAGATCGTCGAAGTGCGCCACCCGCTGGTGCAGCACAAGATCGGCCTGATGCGCAACGCTGCACTCAGCACCAAGGATTTCCGCGAACTGGCCAACGAGCTGGGTACGCTGCTGGCCTACGAGGCCACCGCCGACCTGGACACCGAGCCGCACACCCTGCCCGGCTGGGCCGGTCCGGTCACCGTGCAGCGCATCGCCGGTGCCAAGATCACCGTGGTGCCGATCCTGCGTGCCGGCCTGGGCATGCTCAGCGGCGTGCTGTCGCTGATCCCGGCGGCACGCGTCAGCGTGGTCGGCCTGCAGCGCGATGAGGAAACCCTGCAGCCGGTGCCCTACTTCGAGCGCCTGACCGGCCGCCTGGAAGAGCGCGACGCGCTGATCCTGGACCCGATGCTGGCCACCGGCGGCACCCTGATCGCCACCATCGACATGCTCAAGCGTGCCGGTGCCCGCCGCATCAAGGGCATCTTCCTGGTGGCCGCGCCGGAAGGCATCGAAGCGGTCAAGGCCGTGCACCCGGACGTGGAGATCTACACCGCAGCCATCGATGCCCAGCTCAACGACAAGGGCTACATCCTGCCGGGCCTGGGCGACGCCGGCGACCGCATCTTCGGTACCCGCGTCGGTTGATCCGGTGAACCGGGGTCAGAGCCCTTTCACAGCGAAAGGGATCCGACCCCAACATCGCGGGGGTCGGACCCCTTTCGCAGAAAGGGCTCTGACCCCACCACCCCGCATTCCGGCCTACAGCCCGGCGGCGAAGGCTTCCAGCTGGTCGATGGCGGTGTTCCAGCCGTCGAAGAAGCCCAGCTGCTCATGCTGGTCACGCAGGGCCTTGTCCGGGTGCATCACCCGCGCGGTGTAGCGGCAGCCCTGCCCCTCGTCCTCCATCGTGATCACGGCGGTAAAGCCCAGCCAGGGTGACTGCGGTCGCCAGCCCGCACCCAGCATCGAGGTGAACACCAGGCGCTGCTGCGGCACGATCTCCAGGAAACTGCCCGGATTGTCACTGCTGCCGCCATCGGGACCCTGCATGAAGGTGTGGAAGGCCCCGCCGGGGCGCAGGTCGAATGCGCGTACCTCGGTGGTCCACGGCTTCGGGCACCACCACTGGCGCAGCAGTTCCGGGTCGGTCCACGCCCGCCACAAGGCGGCGCGCGGTGCGTTCAGCACACGGCTGATCACCAGATCGGTGTCGGGGTTGTTACCTGCGTCTACGGCCATGGGCCTGCTCCTGTCGGTGAAAGGTTTCGACGAAATCGACCATGCGGTCGGAACGCGCTTCCCAAGCCGCACGCTGTTCTGCGAGCCATTGTTCGGCCTGGCCCAGCCGCGCCGACACCAGTTCGCAGGTGCGTGTGCGCCCCTGCTTGTGGCTGCGCACCACGCCGCTGCGCTCCAGCACGGCCAGGTGTTTCATCAGCGAGGGCAAGGCCATCTCGAAGGGTTCGGCCAGCATCGACACCGTGCGCGGTCCCTGCCCCAGCGCCGCTACGATCGCGCAACGGGTCGGGTCGGCCAGTGCCTGGAAGACCTCTTCAATGGCGGGATAATACTTACCCATATGGCTAAGTAATACGCCGGTCTGAACGTTGCCGCAAGCAGGCGCGGCACTGGCGTGATTCTTCACGTGGCCTTGCCAGCCCGAAGCGAATGCTCCGCGCACCCGCCACCCTTGGAGCTCCCGATGAAAGCCTCTTTCCTGCTGGCCGCCGTCCTGCTGGTCGGCCTGCCCCTGGCTGCCAACGCCACCACCCCGCAGCAGCAGCGCATGGCCGAATGCTCGGCCAAGAACAAGGGCTTGAAGGGTGATGCCTACAAGACCGCGCAGAGCTCCTGCCTCAGCGGCCACGCCGCCGAGACCAAGGCGGTCAATCCGCAGCAGGAACGGATGCGCAAGTGCAACGCTGACGCGGGCGCGAAGAAGCTGGCCGGTGATGCGCGCAAGACCTTCATGAGCAGCTGCCTGAAGTCGTCATAATCGTCGCGTCCGTATCGAACGCCATCCACGCATGGCGCGGATCTACCACCGTCAGTGAAAGGCCGGGCATTGCCCGGCCTTTTCATTACCCCAGGGCGCGCGCCTTCAGCTCGCCCTGTTCGTGCAGGGTCACGAAACGTCCCTTGTCATCACGGCCCAGCTGCGCCAGCGCCACCTGCGGGTCGTGGGTGAAGAACAGCCGCACGTTGCGCGCCAGCTTGTCTTCAAGGAACTGCCGCTTCTCGTCGATCAGCAGCTCGGCGTTGCGGTCGTAGCCCATGGTGATCGGCACGTGTACCCATGAGCGCCCCGGGATCAGGTCGGCACAGAACACCACGCCACCATGCGCACTTTCGCCGGCATGCGCGTGACCGACGATCTCGGCCAGCATCAGTCCCGGCGTATGCCCGTCGCTGTAGCTGAAGCGCACACTGCGGCCAAGTGCCTTCGAGTACTCCCCGTCCACCACTTCCAGCCGGCCACTGGCCTGCAGCAGGCCCGGCAGTTCCGGAATGAAGCTGGCACGGTCGCGCGGATGCGGCTGCACGGCGCGCTGCCAATGCTGCGCACCGACCACGTAGGTCGCGTTGGGGAACAGCAACTCGGGTTCACGCCCTTCGCTCCATGCCGCCAGCAGGCCGCCAGCATGATCGAAATGCAGGTGGCTGAGCACCACCACATCGATATCCTCGTGCTCGAAGCCGGCTTCGCGCAACGAATCGATCAGTACGTGCTGGCTTTCCTGCACGCCGTAGCGCTCGCGCATGCGCGGATCGAAGAACGCCCCGATACCGGTTTCAAACAGCACGGTCTTGCCTTCCAGCGGACTGGCAAGCAGTGCGCGGCAGGCCAGCTCGATGCGATTGAGCTCGTCGGGTGCCGCCCATTTTTCCCACAACGCACGCGGTGCGTTGCCGAACATCGCACCGCCATCGAGGCGCTGCGAGTTTCCACGAATAGACCAGAGTTTCATGCGTCGATTATCGGCGCCGGCCCGTTAAATAATCGCTAGAAAGGAAACAGAAAACCCCGCCGGCAAAGGCGGGGTTTCGGTAATCTGCCGGATTGCCGGCCAGCAGCCGGCGCTACCGGATCAGCGTGCCGGCACGACCTGGGCGCTGCCCACCGGGTTGCGGGGGTCGCTGCCGCCGAACAGCTTGTTCGCCTTGCGGTCCCATTCCACGGTCTGCAGGTTGCCCCACACGTGACTGGAACCGCGGCCGCCTGCGGCGACGTCACCCGGCAGGTCGATCTTGTGGCCCATCGCCTGCAACTGCTTCACCGTCGCCGCGTCGAACGCATCGTCCTCGGCTTCGATCAGGTCCGGCAGCCACTGGTGGTGGTAGCGCGGCAGCGCGGCAACCTGCTGTGCATCCAGGCCGTCGTCGTAGCCGAGGATGCCCAGCAGCACCATGGTGATGATGCGGCTGCCACCCGGGGTGCCCAGCACCACGACCTTGTCGGCGTTCTCCATGAAGGTCGGCGTCATCGAGCTGAGCATGCGCTTGCCGGCCTTCGGCGCATTGGCCTCATAGCCCATCACGCCGAACGCATTGGGCGTGCCCGGCTTCAGCGCGAAGTCGTCCATCTCGTTGTTCAGCAGCACGCCGGTGCCCTTGGGAATCAGCCCCGAGCCATACAGCAGGTTGACGGTCTGGGTGGCGCCGACGCGGTTGCCGTCGCGGTCGATGATCGAGAAGTGCGTGGTCTCGTCGTCTTCCAGCGGCGTCGGATTGCCCGACAGCAGGTCGCTGGGCGTGGCCTTCTCCGGATGGATGGTCGCCCGCAGGCCCTGCGCATAATCCTTGCTGGTCAGCACTTTCTGCGGGATCTGCACGAAGTCCGGATCGCCGAGGAAGAAGGTGCGGTCGCGGTAGGCGCGGCGCATCGACTCCACCACCAGGTGGGTGCGGTGGGCCGGGTCCATCTTCCTGATGTCCCAGCCTTCCAGGATCTGCAGCATGCTCGCCAGCGCGATGCCACCGGACGACGGCGGCGGCGCGGTGGTGATCTTCCAGCCGTTGTAGTTGAACACGATCGGCTCGCGCTGCTTGACGCGGTAACCGGCCAGTTCTTCAGCGGTCCACTTGCCGCCAGCCTGCTTCACGCCCGCCAGCAACAGCTTTCCGGTCTGGCCCTTGTAGAAGCCATCAAAGCCCCCCGCGGCCAGGCGCTCCAGCGTCTGCGCCAGTTCCGGCTGCTTGAACAGGTCGCCGCTGGCGATCGGCTTGCCATTGCGCAGGTAGACCTCGCGCGTGCCGGGATAGCGCTCCATCACTTCACGCCGCGACGCGTAGCCCTTGGCCATGCGGTCGTACACCGGGAAACCTTCGCGCGCGATGCGGATCGCCGGCTGCAGCGAGGCCGACAACGGCAGCTTGCCATGCTTGGCCGACAGCTCGACCAGCGCTGCGGGCAGGCCGGGAATACCCGCCGACCAGGCACCGTTGACCGAACGATCACGGTCCAGGTTGCCCTGCTTGTCGAGGAAGGCCTGCGGGGTCGCCGCGGCCGGGGCGGTCTCGCGCGCATCCAGCATCACATCCTTGCCGGTGGCCGCGTCGTGCAGCAGGAAGAAGCCGCCGCCGCCCAACCCGGAACTGATCGGCTCGACCACCGCCAGCGTGGACGACACCGCCACTGCAGCGTCGAAGGCGTTGCCGCCCTGCGCCAGGATGTCGATGCCGGCCTGGGTGGCCAGTGCGTGGCCGCTGGCAATGGCCGCGCCATCAGGGCGATCGGCACGGGCCGGGCTGTCAGCCCAGGCCATGGGGCTCAGCAGCAGGCCGAGCAGCAACAGGGGGCGGACGATCAGCGTCTTCATTCGGATGGGGGCTCCGCGTAGAGTTCGGGGTGATCGTGCTGCAGCTGGCGCAGCTTGGCCAGCAGCTGGTCTTCCGTTTCCACGATCTCCGGGTCCGGGTCGATGCACTCGACCGGGCAGACGACCACGCACTGTGGCTCGTCGAAATGACCCACGCATTCGGTGCAGCGCGCAGGGTCGATCACGTAGATGGTTTCACCCATCGCAATGGCCTGGTTGGGGCAGGCCGGCTCGCACACGTCGCAGTTGACGCAGAGCTCGTTGATTTTCAGCGACACGGCGATACTCCTCGCCCGCGCCCTGGGACAAAGGACCGGCCAGCGCGGGCGCGCGGGCCGGTCAGGTCATCAGCGGCGCCCTTGCAGGATGCCGCCCGGGCCATGCCGGAGCATGGCCGCCATGGCTCGGTATTACTTGGCTTCGACGAAAATGTACTCGGCACCGGTCGGCTGGATCGCAGCCTGCACGCGGGCGTTGTCGGCCGACTGGCCAATGAAGACGACGCGCACGCCCTTCATCGAATCCGGCGACACGTCCTTGAACACGGCCTGGATCATGTCAGCCATCTTGCCCGAGGCCGACGAACCGAAGGCCAGCATGTTGCCCGGCTGCACGCCACGGGCCACGGCCTGGGTCGCGCTTTCGGTCTGGCGCTCGTACTTGGCCTGGAAGTCCGGGTCCGATTCCGGCGAGAGGTAGTACAGGAACGGGCTGTTGGCGATGTTGCCCATGTTCTGGATCGCCACTTCCTGCAGGTACTTCTTCCAGCCTGCATCGTCGTCCTTGGCCGGGGCGACCAGGGCCGGCTTGGCCTCGTCGACCGGAGCGGCCTCTTCCTTCTTGCAGGCGGTGAAGGCCAGGGCCAACGAAGCGATCAGCATCGCGCGCATGGTGGTGTTCATGGGTTTCCTCCCGGAATGGTGCGTGGTGGTGTACGTAATGGGGTGCGGGTACAGCGGGGCTTACGACTGTGCCGACTTCGCTTCGCGGACCTTGCGCAGGGCTTCGAGCACCGCGGCCGGCACGAAACCGGACACGTCGCCGCCCAGGCGCGCGATCTCGCGGACCAGCGAGGACGAAATGAAGCTGTGCTGCTCGGCCGGGGTCAGGAACAGGGTCTCGACCTCGGGGATCAGGTGGCGGTTCATGCTGGCCATCTGGAATTCGTACTCGAAGTCGGACACCGCGCGCAGGCCGCGCAGCAGCACCCCGCCCTGCACCGAACGTACGAAATGGGCCAGCAGGGTATCGAAGCCGATGACCTCGACGTTGCCGTGGTGGGCCAGCGCGCCACGCGCCAGCTGCACGCGCTGCTCCAGCGGCAGCGCCGGGCCCTTGGACGGGCTCTGCGCCACGCCGACCACGACCTTTTCGAACAGCGGCGCGGCCCGGCTCACAAGGTCGATATGACCGTTGGTGATGGGGTCGAACGTGCCGGGGTAGACGGCAATGCGGCGATTGGCCACGGTCATGGGCGGATGCAGATGTTCAGATGAGGTCAAAGTGTAGCAGTGGCACGGCGGTACAGGGCAAAGCGCACCTCGCGGGTGCCACCCTCGCGGTGCAGCAGCCAGTCCGGCGGCAGCACCGGCACGTGGCCGGCTGGCGATTCCAGGTACAGCCAGGCGTCGGCGGCCAGGTGCCGCGGCAGCTGGGCCAGCACGTCCTGCCACAGGCCATCGGCAAACGGCGGGTCGATGAAGACCAGGTCGGCCTGCTGCGCCTGCGCCCCTTGCAGCCAGCGCAGGGCATCGGCCTGCACGACGGTGATCTGGTCGCTGGCCTGCAGCCTGGCGACGGCGGCGGTCAGGTTGCGTCCCAGCTGCGCATCGCGCTCGACCAGGGTGGCGTGGGCAGCGCCACGCGAGACCGCCTCCAGGCCCAGCGCGCCACTGCCAGCGAACAGGTCCAGCACGCGGGCGCCGCCGAGCTTGGGCATCAGCCAGTTGAACAGGGTCTCGCGCACGCGGTCGCTGCTGGGGCGAAGGCCCGGCAGGGTCGGCACCGGCAGCCGGGTATTGCGCCAGCGCCCGCCGATGATGCGGACCTGGCCGTCATTGCCACCGCGGCCGCTCATCGGCGCCCCCGGCGGGAGGAATTCGAGAAATTCAGCATGAGCGGGATTGTAGTTCGGCCGGGCTTTGCCCGGCACCCGTCGAAGCCACGGCAACGGCCGAAGCAACGGCAAAAGCCGGCTATCCGTGGCTTGGCGGGGTGGGTCCGGTCGAGGGGGACGCTGCAAGTACGTCCATGTAAGCTCGGTCGCCGCATCCATGCGGCTCACGCCCCCTCAACCGGACCCACCCCGCCTTCGACAGTTTCCTGCGATCTGTCGGGACGGCTCTTGGGGTCAGATCCGTTTTCCTGCAGAAAACGGATCTGACCCCATTGGATGCACCCCGCCTTCGACAGTTCCCTGCGATCTGTCGGAACGGCTCTTGGGGTCAGATCCGTTTTCCTGCGGAAAACGGATCTGACCCCAGATTTATTTCGATGTCTGACAGATGTGTCGACCAAGGTCGACACCTACCAACAGCCGCGTGAACCTGTCTGAGGCGGGGCGGTGTGGGGTGGCAGGACCGTTGGCGCCATGGATGGCGCCATCGAGCCCCCATGGGTGAGGGCGCTTTGCTTGCGAAGCACTGCTTCGCAAGCGCCCGAACGCACAGCCGCCAGCGGCTGGGCCGGCCCCCGGAGGGGGGTTTACGGCGTGTCCTGCCAACCCACACCGCCCCGCCATCCCACGGATCGCCCCCTGTTGCTGTTGCTGTTGCTGTTGCTTCGGCCTCTGCAGGTGCCGGGCGCCGCCCGGCCGACCAACCCCTTGATTTCGGGACAATCAGCCATACCCCTTGGCGAGGCCGCACGCGCTGGCGCGGCATTGCACATGGAGCCCTATCGATGACCGAGACCACCCAGACCGAAACCCTTGGCTTCCAGACCGAAGTCAAGCAGCTGCTGCAGCTGATGATCCACTCGCTGTACTCCAACAAGGAGATCTTCCTGCGCGAGCTGGTCTCCAACGCCGCCGACGCCGCCGACAAGCTGCGCTTCGAGGCCCTGACCCAGCCGGCCCTGCTGGAAGGCGACAGCGAACTGCGCGTGCGCGTCAGCTTCGACCCCGCCGCCCACACCATCACCATCGAAGACAACGGCATCGGCATGAGTCGCGCCGAGGCGATTGCCCATCTCGGCACGATCGCCAAGTCCGGCACCGGCGATTTCCTGCGCCAGCTGTCCGGCGACCAGAAGAAGGATTCGCAGCTGATCGGCCAGTTCGGCGTCGGCTTCTACAGCGCCTTCATCGTTGCCGACGAGGTCGAAGTGACCTCGCGCCGCGCCGGCTTGGCCGCAGGTGAAGGCGTGCGCTGGACCTCGCGCGGCGAAGGCGATTTCAACGTCGCCACCGTCGACAAGGCCGAGCGCGGCACCCGCATCGTCCTGCATCTGAAGGATGGCGAGCATGATTTCGCCGACGGCTGGCGCCTGCGCAGCATCCTCAAGAAGTATTCGGACCACATCGGCCTGCCGATCCAGATGCCGAAGGAAGGTGGCGAAGAAGGCGCCACCGTCGAGTGGGAGACCGTCAACCGCGCCAGCGCGCTGTGGACCCGTCCGCGCACCGAGATCGGCGACGCCGAGTACACCGAGTTCTACAAGCACGTGGCGCACGACCACAGCGATCCGCTGGCGTGGAGCCACAACAAGGTCGAAGGCAAGCTGGAGTACACCTCGCTGCTTTACGTGCCCGGCCGCGCGCCGTTCGACCTGTACCACCGCGATGCGCCCAAGGGCCTGAAGCTCTATGTGCAGCGCGTGTTCGTGATGGACCAGGCCGAGCAGTTCCTGCCGCTGTACCTGCGCTTCATCAAGGGCGTGGTCGACTCCAACGACCTGTCGCTGAACGTCTCGCGCGAGATCCTGCAGTCCGGCCCGGTCATCGATTCGATGAAGGCGGCGCTGACCAAACGCTCGCTGGACATGCTGGACAAGCTGGCCACCGACAAGCCGGAGCAATACGCCACGTTCTGGAAGGAATTCGGCCAAGTGCTGAAGGAAGGCCCGGCCGAGGACTACAACAACCGCGAGAAGGTGGCCGGGCTGCTGCGCTTCGCCTCCACCCGCGGCGACGGCGATGCGCAGACGGTGTCGCTGGCCGATTACCTCGGCCGCATGACCGAAGGCCAGGACAAGATCTACTACCTGACCGGCGAGAGCTACAGCCAGGTGCGCAACAGCCCCCACCTGGAAGTGTTCCGCAAGAAGGGCGTGGAAGTGCTGCTGCTGACCGACCGCATCGACGAGTGGCTGATGGGCTACCTGACCGATTTCGACGGCAAGGGCTTCGTCGACATCGCTCGTGGCGATCTCGACCTGGGCGCGCTGGAAACCGAAGCGGACAAGCAGGAACAGGAAGCCGCGGCGAAGGACAAGCAGGGCCTGGTCGAGCGCCTGAAGACCGTGCTGGGCGATGACGTGGCCGAAGTGCGCGTGTCACACCGCCTGACCGATTCGCCGGCGGTACTGGCCATCGGCGAACAGGACCTGGGCCTGCAGATGCGCCAGATCCTGGAAGCCAGCGGGCAGAAGGTGCCGGACAGCAAGCCGGTGCTGGAAATCAACCCGGGCCACCCACTGATTGCCAAGCTGGATGCCGAAGCCGATGGCGCGCGTTTCGACGACCTCGGCCGGGTGCTGTTCGACCAGGCCGCGCTGGCCGCCGGTGACAGCCTGAAGGACCCGGGTGCCTACGTGGCGCGGCTGAACAAGCTGCTGCTGGAGCTGTCGGCCTGATCGACAGGGTGGTCGCCGGGCATGGCCCGGCTTACCCGGCGGTGCTCTGGTAGAGGCCGACCTTGGTTGGCGCCCAAAAAGCGTGCCAACCAAGGTTGGCACCTACCGGGGCGGATCGAGCGTGCCAACCAAGGTTGGCAGCTACCGGCGCGGGTGGAGAGTGCCAACCAAGGTTGGCACCCACCAGGGGCGGCGGTTGGCGCCTGCCGAAAGGGGTTCAGGCGTCGCGATCCAGCAGCGAACCCAGCATCTGGTCCTGGCGGCGAATCACCGCGGCATTGGCGGCGAAGGCCACCACCTCGGCTTTCGCGGCCAGCAGGTCACCCAGCGGCGCGCCGGCATCGGCGCCGACGGGAATCACCGCGGCCTGCACCCCACCCTGCCCGGCAGCACTGCGCTGCAGCTGCAGGCGCTGGGCATCCGGGGTCGCCAGGTTGGCCACGTTGTGCGCAGCCACCTGCACGCCCTGCTGGGCCGCACGCATCCCGCCGAGGGCAATTCCCATCACGTTGTCCATGGCGGTCTCCGGGCCGCACGACGCGGCCCTCCGGACCGGTTAACGGCCGGCGGGCCGCGACCTTGAGTCCACATCGGCCCGACAGGCCCGAGTGGTAGCATATCCCCCTGATTTCAGCGCCTTTTGCCAATGCTCAGTTTTTTCCGCCGCAAGAAGCCCCAGGATGCCCCCGCAGCGGAGGCACCCAAGACCCAGCACTACTCGGCTGAAGAGCTGGCGGCGGCGTTCCCGTCGGCCGCGCCGGTCGAGGACAAAGAGCCAGCACCGGTAGCCGTACCGGCCGCGCCTGCGCCGGTCGAGCCGCCGCCGGCAGCCGTCGTTCCGGTCGCTGTCGAGCCCACCCCGGTGGTTCCGGCACAGGTCGTTCCCGCTCCGAGCGCTCCGCAACCGGCCGCCCGGATCGACGTCGCCCCGGTGGCGGCCCTGGCCATCGAACCGGCACCCGCACCAGTGCCTCAGCCCACCCCGGCACCGGTCACCGACGACCTGCCTGCCGCCGCCTCGATCGATGCCGTTCCGGCGCCTGCCGGCAAGCCCGGCTGGCGCGAACGCCTGCGCAACAGCGTCATCGCGCGCAGCTTCGGTGGACTGTTCTCGCGCAACCCCAAGCTCGACGACGATCTGCTGGACGAGCTGGAAACCGCACTGATCACCGCCGACGTCGGCGTGGGCGCCACCACCGATCTGGTCGAGGGCCTGCGCAAGCGCATGAAGTCGCGCGAGTTCGCCGACGCCAATGCGCTGCTGGCCGCGTTGCGCGCCGAGCTGATCGCGATCCTGCAGCCGGTGGCTAAGCCGCTGGTGATCGACCGCAACGCCAAGCCCTTCGTGGTGCTCACCGTCGGCGTGAACGGCGTCGGCAAGACCACCACCATCGGCAAGCTGGCCAAGCGCTTCAAGGATGACGGCCACAGCCTGATGCTGGCTGCCGGCGATACCTTCCGCGCCGCCGCCGTGGCCCAGCTGCAGGCCTGGGGCGAGCGCAACGGCGTAGCCGTGGTCGCGCAGGGGCAGAACGCCGATGCCGCTTCGGTGGCATTCGACGCGCTGCAGGCCGGCAAGGCCCGCGGCACCTCGGTGCTGATCGCCGATACCGCCGGCCGCCTGCACACCCAGTCCGGCCTGATGAACGAGCTGGGCAAGATCCGCCGCGTGCTCGGCAAGATCGACCCCACCGCCCCGCACGAAGTGCTGATGGTGATCGACGGCACCACCGGCCAGAACGCGCTGTCGCAGTTGCGCCAGTTCAATGCCGCAGTGAACGTGACCGGCCTGGTGGTGACCAAGCTGGACGGCACTGCCAAGGGCGGCGTGGTGTTCGCGCTGGCCCGCGAGTTCGGCATCCCGATCCGCTTTGCCGGTATCGGCGAGCGCCCGGAAGACCTGCGCGTGTTCGATCCGGAAGCGTTCGTCGACGCCCTGCTGCCCGAAGCGCTGGGCGCCTGATACACCGCGCAGCCACGCATGGGGTGGCTCTACCGCAGCCTGGTAGAGCCACCCCACGGTTGGCTGCCTCTCTGGAACTCCAATGCCCCGCCAGTCGCACGCCAGCGCCGCAACCACGCAGACCGACGACTTCGTCGCCCGCCTACTGCACTGGTTCGACGACCATGGTCGCCACGACCTGCCCTGGCAGCACCCACGCAGCCCCTATCGGGTCTGGCTGTCGGAAATCATGCTGCAGCAGACCCAGGTAGCCACGGTCATCCCGTACTTCCAGCGGTTCCTGCAGCATTTCCCGACGCTGCCCGACCTCGCCGCCGCCAGCAATGACGCGGTGATGGCGCAGTGGGCCGGGCTCGGCTACTACGCCCGCGCACGCAACCTGCATGCCGCCGCGAAGCGCTGCGTGGAACTGCACGACGGCGACCTGCCGCGCGATTTCGATGCCTTGCATGCCCTGCCCGGCATCGGCCGCAGCACCGCAGGTGCGATCCTCAGCCAGGCCTGGAACGATCCGTTCGCGATCCTCGATGGCAACGTCAAGCGCGTGCTCAGCCGTTACCACGGCATCGACGGCTTTCCCGGCCTGCCGGCCATCGAGAAACAGTTGTGGTCGATTGCCGAGGCGCACGTGGCGCAGGTGCCGGCCGGGCGAATGGCTGATTACACCCAGGCCCAGATGGACCTGGGTGCGACGGTGTGCAGCCGCGCCAAGCCAGCCTGCGTGATCTGCCCGCTGCAGGACGCGTGCGCGGCGCGCCACGAAGGCCGCACCGCCGAACTGCCCACGCCCAAGCCCAGCAAGGCCCTGCCCGAGCGCGAAGCGATGGCCCTGCTGCTGCGCGACGCCCAGCAGCGCGTGCTGCTGCAGAAGCGGCCGGACACCGGCATCTGGGCACAGTTGTGGACGCTGCCGCAGGCCGAGGCCGGCAGCGAACTGCAGGACTGGTTCGACGCGCACGTTGACGGCACGCTGGAAGACGCCGAGGAGCTGCCCGTGCTGCAGCACACCTTCAGCCACTACAAGCTGCACCTGCAGGTGCTGTCGCGGCAGGTGCACGGCCTGCGCGTGGAAGAACCCACGCTGCGCTGGGTCGCCACCGACGAACTGCCCGCGCTGGGCCTGCCGGCCCCCATCCGCAAGCTGCTCGATGGCGCCACGATCAAGGCGCCGAAACGAACGCCCAAGAAACCCCGCAACCACGAGTGAGTACCATGTCCCGAACCGTCTTCTGCCAGTACGAACAACGCGATGCCGAGGGCCTGGACTTCGTGCCCTACCCCGGCGAACTGGGCCAGCGCATCTTCAGCAACATCGGCAAGCAGGCCTGGGCGGCGTGGCTTGCGCACCAGACCATGCTGATCAACGAAAACCGCCTGTCGCCGCGTACCCCGGAGCATCGCGCGTTCCTTGAAGGCGAACTGGTCAAGTTCCTGTTCGAGAAGGACGCGGAAAAGCCGGCTGGCTTCACTCCGGAAACCTGACGCACGGGTAGTGCCGGCCGCTGGCCGGCATCGCGCAGATGCCAGGTTGCCGGCCAGCGCCGGCACTACCGCGCTATTTCGTATTTTCCTCGCGCTCCTGCACCTGCGCCTGGCGCAGCTCCTGCTCGGAGGCACGCAGTGCCTTCACGTCCAGCTTGCGGATGCTGTTGATGAAGCACGGCATGCGCGGGCCATCGGTCGGGTCGCGCACCAGCACCTTGTCGAAACGCGATGACACGCGGCCCATGCTGCTGGTCAACCCGATGGCGGTGGCGTACGACAGGTCCGGGCACGGACCACTCAGTTCCAGCAGGTAAGCCTCGCTCGGCCGGGTCCACACCGCCAGCGCGCTGTCACCCAGTTCGGTCCAGCCATTGAGGCTGCCGAAGAACTGCATGTCGTTCTGCGGCGCGCCGGCGTGGGCGCGGTACAGATCCAGTTTCTCGGTACTGCTGAGCCGGCCGGTGGTCGCGCAGGCGGCCAGCGCCAGGCAGAGTCCGGCGATCAGGATCGGGGTCTTCATGGCGATCTCCTCGGGGAACCTGCTGCGATCATGCGCCGGCCGATGTGCGGCCGGCGCGAGGGCAGGTAAACCCGTTCAGGCACCGGGAGGCGGCCGTTGCCGGCCGCTCAGACGTCGGTGTGGGCCAGTGCGTGCAGGCGCCCTTCGCGCAGCTCCAGCACCCGGTCCAGGCGCCGCGCCAGGCTGCGGTCGTGGGTGACCAGCACCAGGCTGGTATGACGCGCGCGGTTGAGTTCCAGCATCAGCTCGAACACGGTGCCCGCGGTGCGGTCATCCAGGTTGCCGGTCGGCTCGTCACCGAGCACGCAGGCCGGATGATTGACCAGCGCACGTGCCACCGCGGCACGTTGGCGTTCGCCGCCGGACAGCTCGCCCGGCTTGTGGTCCAGGCGATGTCCGAGGCCGACCGCTTCCAGCAGCGTGGTGGCCCGGCTGCTCGCTTCGGCCACGGCAGTGCCGGCCAGCAGCACCGGCATCATCACGTTTTCCAGCGCGGTGAATTCCGGCAACAGGTGGTGAAACTGGTAGACGAAGCCCAGCGCCTGGTTGCGCAGCAGGCCGCGCGCGGTATCCGACAGCGCCGACATGCGCTGGCCCGTGACGTACACCTCGCCTGCGGTCGGAACATCCAGCCCGCCCAGCAGGTGCAGCAGCGTGCTCTTGCCGGCACCGGAGGCACCGATGATCGCCACCGTCTCGCCGGCGGTCACGGTCAGGTCCAGTCCATCGAACACCGGGGTCTGCATGCGCCCTTCGGCGTAGGTCTTGCCCAGTGCTTCGGCGCGGATCACCTCATCGCCGCGGTTGAAGACCTTATTCATAACGCAGGGCCTCCGCCGGCTGGGTGCGTGCTGCCCGCCAGGCGGGATACAGGGTGGCCAGGAAGCTCATCAGCAGCGCGACCACGGTGATCGCCACCACGTCGCCGGTCTGCATGTCGGTCGGCAGGCCGGTGATGTAGTACACATCCTCCGGCAGCAGCTTGACGTTGAACACGCTCTCGATGGCACCGAGGATGCGTTCCAGGTTGAGGGTCAGGGTGATGCCGCCGATCAGGCCGGCCAGCGTGCCGAAGATGCCGATCAGCGAACCCTGCACCATGAACACCTGCATCACCCCGCCCGGGGTCAGGCCGAGGGTGCGCAGGATGGCGATGTCGGCCTGCTTGTCGGTCACCAGCATCACCTGCGAGGACACCAGATTGAACGCACCCATGGCGATGATCAGCGACAGCAGGATGCCCATCACCACCTTCTCCATGCGCAGCGAGTGGTAGAGGTTGGCGTTCTGCTGGGTCCAGTCACTCACGCGGTAGGCACCACCCAGGCTCTGCGCCAGGTCCACGCCCACTTCCAGCGAGCGGTCCATGTCGTGCAGTTTCAACCGCACGCCGGTGGCACCGTCGCTGCGCAGCACGCGCTCCAGGTCCTGCATGTTGGCGAAGCCTACGCCCCGGTCGACCTCGTTGTAGCCGGCCTCGAAGATGCCGCTGACGGTGAAGCGTTTCATCCGCGGCACGGCACCGGCAGGCGTGCCCTGCACTTCGGCGAAGGTCACCAGCACCTGGTCACCGACGTCGACGCCGAGCCAGATCGCCAGTTCCTTGCCCAGCAGCAGGTTGAAGCTGCCCGGCGTCAGGCTGGCATAGCTGCCCTTGGTGACCTTCTTGTCGATCACCGATACCTTCGGCTCCAGCGCCGGATCGATGCCCTGGATGATCGCGCCCTGCACGCGCGGGCCGCTGATCATCGACTGGATCTCGATGTACGGCGCGGCACCGGCCACGCGCGGATCCTCGCGGGCCACGTCGACCACCCGCATCCAGTCCGGCATCGGCTCGCCGTCGCGGCTGATGGTGGTGTGCGCGGTCATCTGCAGCAGGCGGCTGCGGATTTCCTTCTGGAATCCGCTCATCACCGCCAACGTGGTGATCAGCACCGTAACGCCGAGCGCGATGCCCAGGATCGATGCCATCGAGATGAAGGAGATGAAGCCGTTGCGGCGCTTGGCGCGCAGGTAGCGCAGGCCAATGGCCACGGGAATGGGTTTGAACATGCAGGCACGCCGGTCAATTCAGCTTATGGTGCCATCGTCCGGGGCTGACGGGAAACGGCGCGTGCGGCTACGGCCAGTCGCAGTTCACGTCGCTGCCCGGAATCGAGCACATCCGGCCAGAACAGCAGGCGCTGGCGGCGCCGATCCTCACGCCACAGCAACAACAGCCATGGGCCACGCACCACCAGCCGTGGCGTATCAACGTCCTGCCCGGCCACCTGCAGTGGCTCGGGAAGCGGCGGCAGAAGCACCTGCACGCGCGGCCTGCGCTGGCGCCAGGCCAGTTCGGCCAGGCCCGTGCACCAGGCCAGCACCACTGCGGGCATCAGCAGCCGTGAAGGCAGATCCGATGCGCGCAGCAGCCACGGCGCAGCCAGCAGCACCGCCAGCTGGGCGGCGGCCTGCAGCCGCGAGGGGCGCCACTCAAGGCTTGAGGGCGAGGATCTTCTGCATGAGGGGGATCGCGTGCGCATGCGGGCAGGCCTCGTAGCCCATGAACCAGCGCCACAACTTATCGTCCTCGCAGTCGAGCAGGAACAGGAAAACCTCGCGCTCTTCGGTCGGCGCAGTGCTCCACTCGTGGTCCAGGTAGCGGCCGAACAGCTGGTCCAGCTCACGCATGCCGCGGCGACAGCGCCAGCGCAGCTTCTTCAGCAGAACGTCTTCTTCCATCGTGTTTCTCCAGATACAGCAAAGCCACGCATGGCGTGGCTCTACTGGGGTGGCACAGCCACGCGTGGCGTGGCTCTACCCGGTACAGCCGGGCCTGATCAGGCGCGGCGTTCCATCATCAGCTTCTTGATCTCGGCGATCGCCAGCGCCGGGTTCAGGCCCTTCGGGCAGGTCCGGGCGCAGTTCATGATGGTGTGGCAGCGGTACAGCTTGAACGGATCTTCCAAATCATCCAGGCGCGCACCGGTGTCCTCATCGCGCGAGTCGATGATCCAGCGGTAGGCCTGCAGCAGGATCGCCGGGCCCAGGTAACGCTCGCCGTTCCACCAGTAGCTCGGGCAGCTGGTCGAGCAGCAGGCGCACAGGATGCACTCGTACAGGCCGTCCAGCTTCTTGCGGTCTTCCGGCGACTGCAGGCGCTCGCGGTCCGGCGGTGCCGGGGTCTGGGTACGGATCCACGGCTTGATCGACGCGTACTGCGCGTAGAAGTGGGTCAGGTCCGGAACCAGATCCTTGACCACGTTCATGTGCGGCAGCGGGTAGATCGGCACTTCCTTCTTGCCGCAGTCCGAGATGGCTCGGGTGCAGGCCAGGGTGTTGGTGCCGTCGATGTTCATGGCGCACGAACCACAGATGCCTTCGCGGCACGAGCGGCGGAAGGTCAGGGTCGGGTCGATCTCGTTCTTGATCTTGATCAGGGCGTCCAGGACCATCGGGCCACAGGCGTCCAGATCGACTTCATAGGTATCGGTGCGCGGGTTGCTGTCGTCGTCCGGACTCCAGCGGTAGATCTTGAAGGTGCGCACATTCTTGCCGCCGTTCTTGACGGGGAAATGCTTGCCCTTCGTGATCTTGGAATTCTTGGGGAGTGAAAACTCGGCCATGGCTGCTCTCGTTGGCTCAGGCGGCCCGCGCCCGTGGGCGCGGATTGCATGGTAGGCGGGGTCGGATCAGTACACGCGCGGCTTCGGCGGCACCACGGACACGTCGTCGGTCAACGTGTACATGTGCACCGGACGGTAGTCGAAGCTGCACTTGCCCTTCTCGTCGACGCTGACCAGGGTGTGCTTCTGCCAGTTGACGTCGTCGCGGTCCGGGAAGTCCTCGTGCGCATGCGCGCCGCGGCTTTCCTTGCGCTGTTCGGCCGAGTTGATCGTCGCCACCGCATTGAGCAGCAGGTTGTTCAGCTCGTAGGTCTCGATCAGGTCCGAGTTCCACACCAGCGAACGGTCGGAGACCTTCACGTCCTGGAACGAGTCGAAGATCTTGTCCATCTTCTCGCAGCCTTCCTTCAGCGTCTGGCTGGTGCGGAAGACCGCCGCGTCGGCCTGCATGGTGCGCTGCATGCGATCGCGGATGACCGAGGTCGGGGTATCGCCGTTGGCGTGGCGCAGCTTGTCCAGCAGGCCCAGCGCCTTGTCGCAGGCATCGGCCGGCAGCGGCTTGTGCGCGGCGCCCGGCTTGATGGTCTCGGCGCAGCGGTTGGCCACGGCACGGCCGAACACCACCAGGTCCAGCAGCGAGTTCGAGCCCAGGCGGTTGGCGCCATGCACGGACACGCAGGCCGCTTCGCCGATGGCGTACAGGCCCGGCACCACGGCATTGTCGTTGTCGCCGACCTTCTGCACCACTTCGCCGTGGTAATTGGTCGGAATGCCGCCCATGTTGTAGTGCACGGTCGGGATGACCGGAATCGGCTGCTTGTGCACGTCGACGCCGGCGAAGATGCGGGCGCTCTCGGCGATGCCCGGCAGCTTCTCGTCGATCACGCCCGGGCCGAGGTGGGTCAGGTCGAGCAGGATGTGGTCCTTGTGCTCGCCGACGCCGCGGCCTTCGCGGATCTCGATGGTCATCGAACGGCTGACCACGTCGCGCGAGGCCAGGTCCTTGTAGTGCGGCGCGTAGCGCTCCATGAAGCGCTCGCCGCTGCTGTTGCGCAGGATGCCACCTTCACCGCGGACACCCTCGGTGATCAGGCAGCCGGCGCCGTAGATGCCGGTCGGGTGGAACTGCACGAACTCCATGTCCTGCATGGCGATGCCGGCACGCATGGCCAGGCCGCCACCGTCGCCGGTGCAGGTGTGCGCCGAGGTGGCGCTGAAGTAGGCACGGCCGTAGCCGCCGGTGGCCAGTACCACGCCCTGGGCGCGGAACAGGTGCAGGGTGCCGTCGGACATGTCCAGGGCCAGCACGCCGCGGCAGGCGCCTTCCTCGTCGAAGATCAGGTCGAGCGCGAAGTACTCGATCATGAAGCGCGCGTCGTGCTTCAGCGACTGCTGGTACAGCGTGTGCAGCATCGCGTGGCCGGTACGGTCGGCCGCCGCGCAGGTACGCTGCGCCGCCGGGCCTTCGCCATACTTGGTGGTCATGCCACCGAACGGACGCTGGTAGATCTTGCCTTCGGCGGTGCGCGAGAACGGCACGCCGTAATGTTCGAGCTCGATGATGGCCGGGATGGCCTCACGGCACATGTACTCGATGGCGTCCTGGTCGCCCAGCCAGTCCGACCCCTTGATGGTGTCGAAGAAGTGGTAGCGCCAGTCGTCCTCGCCCATGTTGCCGAGCGCGGCCGAGATACCGCCCTGGGCGGCAACGGTGTGAGAACGGGTCGGGAAGACCTTGGTCAGGCACACGGTCTGCAGGCCCTTGGCGGCCAGGCCGAACGTGGCGCGCAGGCCGGCACCGCCGGCGCCGACCACGACCATGTCGTACTTGTGTTCGGTGATCTTGTAAGCGGACATCTAATCTGGATTCCTGTGTAGGTGCCTGGGCTCAGGCAACGCCGAGGGCGATGCGGCCCACCGCAAACACACTGACGATCATGCCGAGCACGGCGACGAACTTCACCGCGGTCTGCAGCACCAGGGCCAGCAGCGATTCGTGGATGTAGTCTTCCAGCACGACCTGCATGCCGAGCTGCGCGTGCCAGAACATGGCGATCAGCAGGCCGATCAACGGCACCGCGTTCCACGGCTTGGCCACGGCGGCGGCGGCGGTGGCGTAGTCCGAGCCCAGCAGGCCCAGCACGAAGACCAGGAACCAGATGCCCAGCACCACCAGTGCGGCGGCGGTCAGGCGCTGGTGCACGAAGTGCTCGGTGCCGGTCTTGGCCGAGCCAAGGCCGCGCACGTTCTTCAACGGGGTACGGAACTTGCTCACGCGGCACCTCCGAACATCACATAGGCCCACACCAGCAGGGTGATCACCAGGCTGCCGATGACCGACAGCCAGCTGCTGCGGATGAAGGCGGGGATGCTGAAGCCGATGGCGAAGTCCTGCACGACGTGGCGGATGCCATTGCACAGGTGATAGGCGAACGACCATGTCCACGCGAACAGGAACACGCGGCCATACCAGGCCCCGGCATGGCCGGTGAAGCAGTTCCAGGACTCGGGCCCCATCATCAGGGCCAGCAGGCCGGCGGCGATGATGAGGGCACCAACAGACAGAAAGACGCCAGTGGCTCGATGCAGGATCGAGGTGGCCATCTGAATCTGCCAGCGATACACCTGAAGGTGCGGGGAAAGTGGGCGTTGTCTGGTCGCCATTCGCTGGGCTCGTTGTCTCGGCTGGGCGGCACACGGCCGCGTTGGCTCAATGCTGATCAGAAATCGATGCAGCGTCCGTTTTTCTCCCAATCGCCATACCGCACCGGATCAAGTCCGCCGCGGCCGCCGAATTCTTCCGCTTTTTCCTGTTCCACGGGCACGGGTGCCGCGGGGACCAGCGGGGCTTCAGATTCGTCGTCGGGAGTGGGGGTTGTTTGGCCTATCATGTTCGGTCTCGCAACGCACAAATTTTAGACCTCGTTCACGTGCCTGACAACCTGCCCCCTGCTTTCGTCGGATATCCGCGCCTGCCCGGCCACCAGCTGCTGAGCCTGCAGGGCCCGGATGCGGCTGTCTTTGCCCACGCCCAGTTCAGCAGCGATGTCACCGCCCTGCCCCTGCAGCACTGGCAGTGGAGTGCCTGGCTGAGCGCCAAGGGCCGTACCCTGGCGGTGTTCCAGCTGCTTCGCCTGGCCGACGACCACGTGATGCTGGTGCTGGCTGACGGCGATGCCGATGCGATTGCGTCGCAACTGCAGCGCTTCGTGTTCCGCCGCAAGGTGAAGGTGCAGGTGCGCAGCGATCTGGCGGCGGCTGGCGCGTTCACCGCGCCCGAGGCCGCCAGCAGCGCGGCGATTGCGCAGACCGCAGGCGACGGCTGGGAGCTGGACCTGGGCAGCGATGCCCTGCCGCGCACCCTGCGCATTGGCAGCGCCGACGCGTTCGCTGCCGGCAATGAAGCCGATGAGGCCGCTTTCGCCCTGGCCTGGCGCCAGGCCGACCTGCGCTACGGCCTGCCGCGGCTGGAAGAAGGCCAGCGCGAAGTGTGGACCCCCCAACAGCTGGGCCTGGACCGCCTGAACGGCTACAGCGTGAAGAAGGGCTGCTATCCCGGCCAGGAAATCGTCGCCCGCACCCACTTCCTCGGCAAGGCCAAGCGTGCGGTGCAGTTGCTGCATACCGCAGCACCGGCACAGGCCGGCGATGGCGTGCAGCAGGATGGCGCGGGGCTGGGCACGATTGCCAGCGTGGCCGGCGACCTGGCACTGGCGGTACTGCCACTGGAGGCCAGCGACGCTGACCTGCAGGTGGGCGATGCCATTGCGCAGCGCGTGCCGTTGCTGGATGGCCTGGCCCGCTGAAGCAGGCGGGGACCTGCACGGGTGGGTGCAGGAATGGTAGTGCCGGCCGCTGGCCGGCAACCATGCAGGGTTGAGGTTGCCGGCCAGCGGCCGGCACTACCCCTTACAGGCGCGCGCCGGTTTCCGGGTTGAAGAAATGCAGGCCCTGCGGATGGATCGCCACGCGGATCTGCTCGCCCACCTCGGGCAGCGCCTGCGGCGCCACGCGCATGGTCAGCGCGTGCTGGCCACTGCTCAGGTTGACGAAGATCTCGTTGCCGACCGGTTCGATGCCTTCAATGCGTGCGACGAACGCATGCGCATCGTCGGCGGCCGCCGGCTGCAGGTGCTCCGGACGCACGCCCACCGCGATCGGCTTCTGCAGCCAGGCCGGATCGATGGTGGCCTGGCCCAGCGGTGCACGCCACTCACCATCGACCACGGTCACGCCACCGGCATCGCCCTGCAGCGTACCGCGCAGCACGTTCATCGCCGGGCTGCCGAGGAAGCCGGCCACGAACAGGTTGGCGGGGCGATCGTACAGCGCCATCGGCGTATCGATCTGCTGGATGACGCCATCCTTCAGCACCACGATACGCTGGCCCAGGGTCATCGCTTCGACCTGGTCGTGCGTCACGTAGATCATGGTGGTGCCCAGCTTGCGGTGCAGCTGCGCGATCTCGGTACGCACGCTGTGACGCAGCTTGGCATCCAGGTTGGACAGCGGTTCGTCGAGCAGGAACACCGCCGGCTCGCGCACCAGCGCACGGCCCAGCGCGACACGCTGGCGCTGGCCACCGGACATCGCCTTGGGCAGCTTGTCCATCATCTCGGTCAGGCCCAGCGTCTGCGCCGCCTCGGCGATGCGCTTGTCGATGGTCGCCTTGTCGTGACCGCGCAGCTTCAGGCCAAAGGCCAGGTTCTCGGCCACGGTCATGTGCGGGTACAGCGCATAACTCTGGAACACCATCGCGATGTCGCGATCCTTCGGCGCCACGTCGTTGACCACGCGATCACCGATGGTCAGCGTGCCGCCGCTGATCTCCTCCAGGCCAGCCACCATCCGCAGCAGGGTCGACTTGCCACAGCCGGACGGGCCGACCAGCACCATCAGCTCGCCATCGGCGACCTCGAAGCTGGCGTCCTTCACCGCGACCTGGCCGTTGTCATAGACCTTGCGCACACCCTGCAACTGCACTTTTGCCATATCACCTATCCGGTCCGCCCGAAGCCGGGCTGTCTTTTGGGACTGCCTCGGCCCTCCCGATGGCAGTGATGATTGCGCGCTTGCCGCATGACGGCGAGCACTGCAATCGAATACAGTTGCCCATTCTGCCATGTAAACGTTTTCACGTGGCACTATCCGATGATCGGTGCGCACCGATCTGCGTCGGCGGTTGAACGAAGGTTCCGCCGAGGCAGTGGTTTCGAATGGAACGGTCTTCCGGCACCCCGGAGAACGCCCCTGACGAACCTCGGACAGGCAGTTGCGCGGATGTCCCCCGAACCCAGCCATGAAGCGATTGACAACGATGTCACCCGGATCTGAAACTCGAGCGATGCACGACACCCTCTTCCTGTTCGGTGCCACAGGTGATCTGGCCCAGCGCTACCTGTTCCCTTCGCTGCTTCGCCTGCTTGGCGACGGCCTGCTGCCGGAGGACTTCCGCATCCGTGCGCTGGCCCTGTCCGGGCATGACACCGAAGCCTTCCATGACATCCTGCGGCCGCGCCTGCAGCAGGCCATGCCGATGGCCACGCAGGACGACATCAGCGCCCTGCTGCGTCGCATCGACTACCGCTCTGTGGACCTGCGCGACGTCGACTCGGTTGCCGCCGCGGTCGCCGACCTCGTGCACCGCAAGTGCGTCAGCTACCTCGCCATCCCGCCGGGCCTGTACATCTCCACCTGCGAAGGCCTGGCCAAGGGCGGCGCCCTCGCCGCGCCGGCACGCCTGATGCTGGAAAAGCCGATCGGCAGCGACAGCGAGAGCGCCGAGGAAATCATCCGCACCATCGGCCAGTGGATCGACGAGGACCGCGTGTTCCGCCTCGACCACTACCTGGGCAAGGCCGCGGTGCAGAACCTGATCGCACTGCGCTTCGGCAACACGCTGCTGGAAGCGGTGTGGAACCGCAACTACATCGAATCGGTGCACATCCTGGTGGCCGAAAGCGAAGGCGTGGATGGCCGCGATGCCTATTACGCCCGCTCCGGCGCACTGCGCGACATGGTGCAGAGCCACATCCTGCAGCTGCTGTGCATGGTGGCGATGGAACCACCGGCATCGCTGGAAGCCGATCGCATCCGCGACGAGAAGGTCAAGGTGCTGCGCGCCCTGCGCCCGCTCGATGCCAAGCACGCCGCGCGTGACAGCATCCGTGGCCGCTACACCGCCGGCACCATCAATGGCCAGCCGGCACAGGCCTACCAGCCGCCGGAAGGCAGCGACGTGGAAACCTTCGCCGGTGTCACCGCGCATATCGACAACTGGCGCTGGAGCGGCGTGCCGTTCCACCTGGTCACCGGCAAGCGCCTGCCCGAGCGCACCACCCGCGTGGTGGTAACGCTGAAGCCGGTCACCCACTGGCTGTTCGAGCGCCCGCAGCGCGCGCAGGCCGCACCGAACCGCCTGGTGTTCCAGCTGCAGCCGCAGGAAAACATCGAACTGGGCCTGATGAGCAGCCTGGCAGGCCCGGAATGGGGCGCGCTGGAGCTGCATCCGCTGGAGCTGGAACTGTCGGTGCCGACCGGCCTGCACCGCCGTATCGCTTACGAACGCTTGTTCCTGGATGCCTTCAACGGCAACCACACGCTGTTCGTGCGCGATGACGAAGTGCGTGCGGCCTGGGCCTGGATCGACAGCGTCGCCGACGCCTGGAAGGACGCCAAGCTGCCGCTGGAGCCCTACCCCGCCGGCCAATGGGGCCCGGGCAATGCGGGCGGGTTCCTGCCGCAGGACCTGGACGCGCCCGACAGCGGAGCGTCGGCATGAGTGCCAGCTCGCAGCCAGTGCTGGTCGCCGACATCGGTGGCACCAACGCGCGCTTCGCCCTGGCCGACACCTCGCTGGACGCACCGCTGCAGAAGGACAGCATCCGCGAGTACGCGGTGGCGGAGTTCCCGTCGCTGGGTGATGCCGCGCGCCACCATCTCGAACAGATCGGCGCCACGGCAAGCCGCGGCGTGTTCGCCGTGGCCGGTCGCGTGGATGGTGATGAAGCACGCATCACCAACCATCCATGGGTGATCTCGCGCAGCCGCACCGCTGCCATGCTCGGGTTCGACGAACTGCACCTGATCAACGACTTCGCCGCGCAGGCGATGGCGATTTCGCTGCTTCAGCCCGATGACGTGGTCCAGGTCGGCGGGGCTGCCTGGGTACCGGGCAAGCCCGGCCAGCCACGCAACTACGCGGTGATCGGGCCCGGTACCGGTCTCGGCGTCGGCGGCCTGATCATGCGCCACGGCCGTTGCTATCCGCTGGAAACCGAAGGCGGCCATGTCAGCTTCCCGCCGGGAACCCCGGAAGAGATCCGCATCCTGGAGATCCTGTCCGAGCAGTTCGGCCGCGTCTCCAACGAGCGCCTGATCTGCGGCCCCGGCCTGGTCAACATCCATCGCGCCGTGTGCGAGATGGCCGGCATCGATCCGGGCCAGCTGCAGCCGGTGGACGTGACCGCCCGCGCCCTGCACGGCGATCCGCAGGCGATGCGCACCGTGGATGTGTTCTGCGCCGTGTTCGGCGCCATTGCTGGCGATCTGGTGCTGACCCAGGGCGCCTGGGACGGCGTGTTCCTGACCGGCGGGCTGACCCCGAAGATGCTCGATTCGCTGCAGCACTCCGGTTTCCGCCAGCGCTTCGAGCACAAGGGCCGGTTCTCTTCCATCATGGCGCGCGTGCCCTCGTTGGCGGTGATGCATCCCCACGCAGGACTGCTGGGCGCCGCCGCCTATGCCGCCGACGCCGAACGTGACGCACCTGGAGTTGCCGCATGAGCCCCACCACCTTCCACGACGACCGCATCGAGTTCATCAACCATGGCGATGCCGATGGCTGGATCGAAGCCGTTGCCGCCGAGATGGCGCACACCCTCAACCACGACATCAACGAAGTGGGCCGCGCCCGCATCCTGCTGTCTGGCGGCACTACACCGGCGCCGGTCTACCAGGCGCTGGCCGAGTTGGACGTGCACTGGGACCGGGTGGAAGTGAGCCTGGCCGACGAGCGCTGGCTGTCGCCGCAGGATCGCGACAGCAATGCCTGGCTGGTGCGCGAGCACCTGCTGAAACGCGCCGAGGGTGCGCATTTCGATCCACTGGTGCGGATCGGCAAGCCCCTGCCCGAATGCGTGTACACCGCCAACCTGCAGGCACAGCACAGCCAGCCGCCGAGCCTGGTGGCACTGGGCATGGGCAACGACGGCCACACCGCCTCGCTGTTCCCGGGCTCGAAGGACCTCGCCCGCGCACTGGAAAGCACCCTGCCCTATGCCGCGCTGGATGCCACCGGCTGCCCGGGTGCGAACCAGTGGCCGCTGCGCATCACGCTGACCCCGCATGGGCTGCGCCAGTGCCGACAGCGCCTGCTGCTGCTGCGCGGCAAGCAGAAGCTGCAGGTGCTGCGCCAAGCGTTGGACAGCAACGACGCCCAGCAGTATCCGATCCTCAACGCGATCAACCTGGAAGGCGCGCGCCTGCGCGTCCACTGGGCTGATTGATGTCGGCGGCGGTGCCCTGCCGCCGCTTGCCTCTCGCCACCTTGAACGCCGGTAGCCAATGAGCCTCCATCCGCAATTGCAAGCCATCACTGAGCGTGTCATCCGCCGCAGCGCCGCCTCGCGTGCCGCCTACCTGGCCGCGATCGACGCCTCCCTGCGCGAAGGCCCGTTCCGCAGCCGCCTGAGCTGCGGCAACCTCGCCCATGGATTCGCCGCCTGTGGCGGTACCGACAAGAGCCGCCTGCGGGGCGGCGTGACGCCGAACCTGGGCATCATCACCGCCTACAACGACATGTTGTCGGCGCACCAGCCGTTCGAGACCTATCCCGAGCAGATCCGCGAGATCGCCCGCGAGCTGGGTGCTACGGCACAGGTGGCCGGCGGCGTGCCGGCGATGTGCGACGGCGTCACCCAGGGCCGCGGCGGCATGGAACTGTCGCTGTTCTCGCGCGATGTGATCGCCCAGGCCACTGCGATCGGCCTCAGCCATGACATGTTTGATACCACCGTCTACCTCGGCGTGTGCGACAAGATCGTGCCGGGCCTGCTGATCGGCGCGCTGGCCTTCGGCCACCTGCCGGCGGTGTTCGTGCCGGCTGGCCCGATGACCCCGGGCATCCCGAACAAGCAGAAGGCGGAAGTGCGCGAGCGCTATGCCGCCGGCGAAGCCACCCGCGAAGAGCTGCTGGAAGCCGAGTCCGCCTCGTACCACGGCGCCGGCACCTGCACCTTCTACGGCACCGCCAATTCCAACCAGGTGCTGCTGGAAGCGATGGGCGTGCAGCTGCCGGGCGCATCGTTCGTCAATCCGGGCACGCCGCTGCGCGACGCCCTCACCCGCGAAGCCACCGAACGTGCACTGGAGATCACCGCGCTCGGCGACGACTTCCGTCCGCTGGGCCGGATCATCGATGAGCGCGCGATCATCAACGCGGTCATCGCGCTGATGGCCACCGGCGGTTCGACCAACCACACCATCCACTGGATCGCAGTGGCGCGTGCCGCCGGCATCGTGCTGACCTGGGACGACTTCGACGAACTGTCGCAGCTGATTCCGCTGCTGGCCCGCGTCTATCCGAACGGCGAGGCCGACGTGAACCGTTTCGCGGCCGCTGGCGGACCGGCCTTCGTGTTCGGCGAGCTGATCAGGGCGGGCCTGATGCACGGTGACCTGGTCAGCGTGGCGCGCGGCGGCATGGCCGACTACGCGCGCGAGCCGCAGCTGCGCGACGGCCAGCTGGTCTACCTGCCGGGCCTGCAACACAGCGCCGATGACGAAGTGGTGCGTGGCGTCGACAATCCGTTCGAGCACCAGGGCGGCCTGCGCCTGCTGCGCGGCAACCTGGGCAAGTCGCTGATCAAGCTGTCGGCGGTGAAGCCGCAGTACCGCACGATCGAAGCACCGGCCGTGGTGGTCGATGCGCCGCAGGTGCTGAACAAGCTGCATGCCGGCGGCCTGCTGCCCGAGCACTTCGTGGCGGTGGTGCGTTACCAGGGCCCGCGTGCCAACGGCATGCCGGAACTGCATTCGCTGGCGCCGCTGCTGGGGCTGCTGCAGAACCAGGGCCGGCGCGTGGCACTGGTCACCGACGGCCGCCTGTCCGGTGCCTCGGGCAAGATTCCGGCGGCGATCCATGTGACGCCGGAAGCGGCACGCGGTGGTCCGCTGGCCAAGGTCCGCGAAGGCGACATGATCCGCCTCGATGGTGAGGCCGGCACGCTGGAAGTGCTGGTGGACGCGGCCGAGTGGGCCGCGCGTCCGCTGGCCCCGAACACGGCGCCTGCCGCGCATGACCTGGGCCGCAACCTGTTCGCGATCAACCGACGCGTGGTGGGGCCGGCCGATCAGGGTGCGATTTCGATTTCGTGCGGGCCGGCGGCGGCCGATGGCGGGCCGTGGGAATACGACGCAGAGTACGAGCTGGGGCACGATGCCGCAGCGGCGGCGGCGCCGCATGAGGCAAAAGACGCCTGAAGCAAAAAGCCGCGGCAGGCTTCCCGGCCTGGGCAGTAGAGCGCCCTGGACAATTCCCGGCGCGTCATTTGCGCTGCGGCCACTGAATCAAGAAGAGCAAAGGCAAGGGCAAAAGCATGGGTATCGAACAACATCAGGTGAAGGCGGCGGAGCTGTTGCGTGCGGCGGGCATCCTGCCGGTGGTGACGATTCATACGCTGGACCAGGCGCGTGCGGTCAGTGCGGCGTTGCTGGAAGGTGGCCTGCCGGCGATCGAGTTGACGCTGCGTACGCCAGTGGCGATGGAAGCATTGGCGATGCTCAAGCGCGAGCTGCCGGACGTGGTGGTGGGCGCCGGCACGGTGCTGACCGTGGAGCAGATGCAGCAGTCGATCGATGCGGGCGCGGACTTCCTGGTGACCCCGGGTACGCCACCGGCGCTGGCCGATGCGCTGGCGGCGGCACCGCTGCCGGTAGTGCCGGGTGCGGCCACGCCGACCGAACTGCTGTCGCTGTATGCGCGCGGCTTCCGCGTGTGCAAGCTGTTCCCTGCCACCGCCGTGGGGGGGCTGGCGATGATCAAGGGTCTGGCCGGCCCGGTTGCCGACCTCAAGCTGTGCCCGACCGGCGGCATCACCGAAAACACCGCCGCCGAGTACCTCGAGCAGAAGAACGTGGTCTGCATCGGCGGTTCGTGGATGGTGCCGGGCAGCTGGATCGCCGACGGTCAGTGGGACAAGGTGCGCGCCAGCGCCGCCGACGCCGCGAAGATCATCAAGCGCGTACGCGGCCACTGAGCCCGACACAGCTGTAGAGCCGAGCCCACGCTCGGCTCCGCGCCCGCAGGCCGGAAAGCAGCCGAGCATAGGCTCGGCTCTACATTTCCTCTATCGGCAGTGACGGCGCACGGAACCTGTCGGTGGCCCTGCGGAGGGCTCAGCCGTTGGCCGAATCCCTTACAGCGGCCGTGCCGGATCCACCAGCCCGTACTGCCTGGCCATGCGCGCCAGCGCGATGTTGTCGTGGATCCCCATCTTCTCGAACAGCCGCGCCTTGTGCGTGTTCACCGTCTTCGCACTCAGGCTCAGGCGCCGCGCGATGTCTTCCTGGCGCAGGCCCTGGGTCAGCAGCAACGCCACTTCCAGCTCGCGCGGCGACAGGCTGTCGAATGGAGAGCCGTTGCCTTCAACGGTCGACAAGGCCAGGTTCTGCGCGATGCTGGTGCCCAGGTAGCGACGGCCCATGGCCACATCGCGCACCGCACGCAGCAGCTCCTGTGCATCGCAGCCCTTGCCGATGTAGCCCGCAGCCCCGGCTTCCAGCAAGCGCTTCGGCAGCGGACCGTCTTCCAGCACCGACACGATCACCACGCGGGTGTTGCGATGGCTGCGGACGATGCGCTCGGTCACCTCCATGCCACTCACGCCGGGCAGGTGCAGGTCGCACAGCACCACGTCCGGCAGCAGCTGGCGGACGTCGCGCAGCGCATCTTCGCCGGTCTCGGCTTCGCCCACCACCTCGATGTCGGTCTCCCCCGACAGGATCATCTTCATCCCGGTGCGGACCAGTGCGTGGTCATCCACCAGGTAGACTCGAATCGTCATTCACGTACCTCTTCGAATGCGGCCATTGCAGGTCAAGCTAGGGAAGGTCTGAACAACTCCGCTGCTGCAGGCGACAATAGCGCACCAGATTGGGGTGACGATCGATGCAGCTGACGTTCGGTGATGCCGAGACCCTGGGCCAGCGCAAGCGCACGCGGCGGGAGATCTTCCTGGCCGAGATGGAGCAGGTGGTGCCGTGGCAGGCGCTGCTGGCGCTGATCGAGCCGCACTACCCGAAGCTGGGCCGTCCCGGCCGCCAGCCGTACCCGCTGGCGACGATGCTGCGCATCCATTTCCTGCAGCAGTGGTACGCGCTCAGCGACCCGGCGATGGAAGAGGCCTTGTACGACACGCCGGTGATGCGCCGGTTCGCGCGGTTGGGCGGCGTGGACGCGATTCCCGACGAGACCACGATCCTCCACTTCCGCCGGTTGCTGGAAACCCACGGCCTGGCCGGGCGGATCTTCGAGCGGGTGAATGCGCATCTGGCGCGCAAGGGCCTGAGCCTGCACGCGGGCACGATCGTGGACGCGACGATCATCGCCGCGCCGAGCTCGACGAAGAACGCCGAAGGCAAGCGCGATCCGGAAATGTGCCAGACGAAGAAGGGCAACCAGTGGCACTTCGGCATGAAGGCGCACATCGGCGTCGATGATGAATCCGGCCTGGTGCACCACGTCGAGTGCACGGCGGCGAACGTGGCCGACGTGACCCGGGTACACAGGCTGCTGCACGGCCGGGAAGACACGATCTGTGGCGACAGCGGCTATACCGGTGCCGACAAGCGTGAAGAGTTGAAGGATGTGGAGGCCGGCTTCCTGATCGCGGAGAAGCCGTCGAAGTTGCGGGCGATGAAGAACCCGCGCGAGCGGCGTTACACCGAGCGCTGGGAGCGGTACAAGGCGAGCCTGCGCGCGAAGGTCGAGCATCCGTTCCGGGTGATCAAGCGCCAGTTCGGCTACACGAAGGTGCGCTACCGCGGCCTGGCGAAGAACGCGGCGCAGGTGCTGACGCTGTTCGCGCTGTCGAACCTGTGGATGGCGCGCCGGCGCCTGTTGCCGGCGATGGGGGTGGTGCGCCTGTAAGGCGGGAAAACCCGCCAGAAACCGCCTGAAAGGGCGGGAAATTGATCAAATCGACGCTGGTCCGGCGCTCTGACGCTGAAATCCAAGTGTCAGAGTGCGTTGTTCAGACCCTCCCTAGGCAGGGCGCCGATACCCCTGCAAGCGCGTTCGAGATGCGACCCGGGCATTCTGCCTTGCGCATCACAGTACCGCGCGTTGTGCTTGCCCCCTGTCTTGCAGAACCTGCTGCAACGAAACAACTGATCTATTACGTAGACGCCCCGGAGGGGCCATCCACGTCAATCCCCCTGTGATGATGCTTCGCTGGCCGTCGCTGGCGGCGAATCCTGACGTCGCCAAGGATGCCGGCGACTGAACATGACCAGATAGCACCCTACCACCCAAACCAGCGCGGCACACCATCCGGCCAGGATATCGGAGGGGTAATGCACGCCCAGATAGACCCGGGAGACGCTGACCAGCAGGCTGAACGCGGGCGCCAGCAGCAGCACCGGCCAGCGCCAGCGGGTGTTCCAGGCCAGCAGCACCAGGGTCACGGCCAGGGTCATCGAGCCCATCGCGTGGCCGCTGGGAAAGCTGAACGTCGATTCCGGCGCGATCGATTCCCACAGGCTGGGGCGCTGGCGCTGGAAGAAATGCTTGCTGCCCATGTTCAGCAGCGCCGAGCCGACGAAGCTGACCGCCACGAACGTGGCCTCACGCCAACGCCGGTAGCCCAGCAGCACGCCGATGATCAGCACGTCGGCAGGAATCAGGAACCATTCGTAGCCCAGCCTGGAAATGAGCACGAAGAAGCGGTCCAGCAGCGGTGAGTGCAGGCCATGCATCTGCCACAGCAGCGGCGCATCGAAATGGAACGATTCAAACTCGTGCACTTCGTCGGCCAGGGCGACGAAACCCGCCAACGGCAGCAGCACGCCACCGAACAGCAGCACCAGGCGCCAGGCATTGTGCGCCATCCAGTGGCGGAAACCGGAGGCGGACTCCGGCGCAGCGAGGATCGCAGGCTTATCCGGCGCTTCGGACATATTTGTGTTCGACGTAATCGTCGATCAGGGCGACGAACTCCTGGGCGATGTTCTCGCCACGCAGGGTCACCTTCTTCTCGCCATCGACGAACACGGGCGCGGCCGGGGTTTCGCCGGTGCCCGGCAGGGAAATACCGATGTTGGCGTGCCGCGACTCACCCGGCCCATTGACGATGCAGCCCATCACCGCCAGGGTCATGTTCTCCGCACCCGGATGGTGGATCTTCCACAGCGGCATCTTCTCGCGCACGTGGTTCTGCACCACCTTGGCCAGTTCCTGGAAGAACTCGGAGGTGGTGCGGCCGCAGCCCGGACAAGCCGTGACCAGCGGCGTGAAGGCACGCTGGCCGGTGGTCTGCAGCAGTTCCTGGGCGACGATCACTTCCTGCGTGCGCGACTGGCCCGGTTCCGGGGTCAGCGAGATGCGGATGGTGTCACCGATGCCTTCCTGCAGCAGCACGCCCAGCGCCGCCGACGAGGCGACGATGCCCTTGCTGCCGATACCGGCCTCGGTCAGGCCCAGGTGCAGGGCAAAATCGGAGCGCTGGGCCAGGTCGCGGTACACCGCGATCAGCTCCTGCACGCCACTGACCTTGGCCGACAGCACGATGCGATCGCGCGGCAGGCCGAGCTCCACCGCCTGCTCGGCCGAATCCAGCGCCGAACGGATCAGCGCCTCGCGCAGCACGCGACCGGCATCCCAGGGCTGCTCGCGCAGGTTGTTCTCGTCCATCAACTTCGCCGCCAGGGCCTGGTCCAGCGAGCCCCAGTTGGCACCGATGCGCACCGGCTTGTTGTAGCGGATCGCGAACTCGATCAACTGGGCGAACTGCAGATCCTTCTTCTTGCCGAAGCCGACGTTGCCCGGATTGATGCGGTACTTGGCCAGCGCTTCGGCACATGCCGGCTCGGCGGTCAGCAGCTGGTGGCCGTTGTAGTGGAAATCACCGATCAGCGGCACGTCGATGCCCATCATCGCCAGCTTGTCGACGATGCGCGGGATCGCCGCAGCGGCTTCCACGGTATTGACGGTCAAACGCACCATTTCCGAACCGGCCCGCCACAGCTCGGCCACCTGCTTCACGCTGGAGGCCACGTCGGACGTGTCGGTGTTGGTCATCGACTGCACCACGACCGGCTTGCCTCCGCCTACGGTGACCCCGCCGATCTGCACGGCATGGGTCTGGCGGCGGGGCCAGGAGGTGGCATCGGAGGGAGGAGTCGGGCGGGTGACGGCGTCGTGCATGGGCGCATTCTACCGCCCGCCCCCGCATTCCGGGTGACTCGCATTCAGCCGGTGTCACGGCTGCGGCCGATTGTCGCAGGCACAGCCGCCCGTGAACGCATACGATGAGCGTGAATGACCGGTCCCGACGCCCCGTTTCTCCGTACCCTGTGCAGCCTGCGCTGGCTTGCCGTAGGCGGCCAGGCCGCCACCATCCTGGTTGCCACCTGGGTGCTGGGCCTGCCGTTGCCGCAGCTGCCGCTATGGGCCGGTGTGGCGGTGCTGGCCCTGTTCAACATCTATACCCAGTTGCGTCCGGACGCGGCTGACACCGCACCGCTGACCGCGTTCGGCCACATCCTGGTGGACGTGATCATCCTGACCTGGATGGTCGGCTGGAGCGGCGGCATGGCCAACCCGTTCAGCTCGCTGTTCCTGATCCTGATCGCGCTGGCCGCGTTCGCCCTGCCCCTGCGCTGGGCATTGGCGGTCGCACTGGCCTGCCTGCTCGGCTACGCCGCCAGCGGCATCTTCGGCCAGCCATTGCCGGACGGTTATTTCCGCGCGCAGGACCTGAATCGCTGGGGCGTGGTCGCCAACTTCCTGATCTCCGCCGCGGTGGTACTGGCCTTCTCCACCCGGCTGGCGCTGGCCCTGCGGGAGCGCGAACTGGAACTGTCGGCACTGCGCGAGCGCTTCGCCCGCAACGAGGGCATCGTCGCGCTGGCCACCCATGCCGCCTCGGTGGCGCATGAACTGAACACGCCGCTGGCGACCATGACCCTGCTCGCCGACGATGTGGCCGAGCGCAGCGAAGAGCCGGAAGTGCGCGAGGACATGGAAACCCTGCGCGAGCTGCTGGTGCAGTGCCGGGAGCGCGTGCTGGCGCTGGCTGCTCCGGCCTCGGCCGACGCACCGGGCCGCAGCCATTCCAGCGCACAGCAGGTGCTGGAGCAATGGCGCCTGGTGCGGCCGACCATCGACCTGCACCGCAACGATGATGCGCCGCTGCGGCTGCCGCTGGACCCGGGCGTAGGCCATCTGCTGATGGTCCTGCTCAACAACGCCGCCGATGCCGGCGAGAAAGCCGGCCGGCCACGCGTGGACCTGGACCTGCGCATCGAAGGCGACGACCTGATCGGCGAAGTCCGCGACTACGGCCATGGCTTCGACGCCCGTGCCGCCGTGCTGCCGGGCAAGCTGTTCGGCAGCAGCAAGAGCGAGGGCATGGGCGTCGGCCTGGCCCTGTCCCATGCCACCATCGAACGCCTCGACGGCGAGATGTGGATGCGCCCGGCCCAGGGGGCCGGCAGCCGCGTCGGCTTCCGCCTGCCGCTGGCCCCACGCGAGGACACCCCATGAGCCTTCACCATTCCACCCTGGGCCTGCTGGTCGACGACGACGAGCTGTACCTGCGTACCCTGCAACGCAGCCTGGCCCGCAAGGGGCTTGAAACGCAGACCGCACAGGATGCCGCCAGTGCGCTGGCGCTGGCCCGGCAGCATCCACCGGCGTTCGCGCTGATCGACCTGAAGCTGGGCAGCGATTCCGGCCTGGCACTGATCCAGCCGCTGCGCGCGCTGCGCGCGGACATGCGGATCCTGCTGGTAACCGGCTACGCCAGCATCGCCACCGCGGTGGAGGCGATCAAGCTGGGTGCGGATGATTACCTGCCGAAGCCGGCCACGGTGCCGATGATCCTGCGCGCCCTCGGCGAGGAAGACGACGGCCCGGCCGACGATGGCGAAATGGAAGTGCCGGACGCGATGACGCCGATCAGCCGCCTGCAGTGGGAACACATCCAGCAGGCGATGCACGAGACCGGCGGCAACGTGTCAGCGGCCGCGCGCCTGCTCGGCATGCACCGGCGCTCGCTGCAGCGCAAACTGGCCAAGCGGCCAAGCCCGGAGCGCGACCCGAGCCGGTGACACGGTAGTGCCGGCCGCTGGCCGGCAACCCATCTGCTGCGGTAGTGCCGGCCGCTGGCCGGCAACCCATCTGCTGCGGTAGTGCCGGCCGCTGGCCGGCAACCCATCTGCTGCGGTAGTGCCGGCCGCTGGCCGGCAACCCATTCGCCGCGGTAGTGCCGGCCGCTGGCCGGCAACCTCATGAACGATTGAAGCATCACCTGGATGCCGGCCAGCGGCCGGCACTACCAGAGCATCAGCGCTTCAGCTGCGCCAGGATCTCGCGGGTCATCGGATCGGCAACCGCCACATCCTCGCCCTGCAGCGCCGGCAGCAGGCCACTGGCCAGTTGCTTGCCGAGCTCGACACCGAACTGGTCGAACGCGTTGATGTTCCAGATCACCGACTGCACGTACACGGCGTGTTCGTACATGGCGATCAGCGCACCCAGTGCCTGCGGGGTGAGCGCGTCGAGCAGGATCAGCGTGCTCGGCCGCCCGCCCGGGTAATCACGGTGCGGATCGTCGCTGCTCTGGCCATTGGCCAGCGCCTCGGTCTGTGCCAACAGGTTGGCCAGCAGGGCCTGGTGATTGGTCGTGTAGGGATCATCGTTGTGCACACAGCCGACGAAGTCGGCCGGAACGACGCTGGTGCCCTGGTGCAGCGCCTGGAAGAAGCTGTGCTGCACATCGGTGCCTGCCCCACCCCACCACACCGGCACGGTGTCGGTGGTGACCGGCGCACCATCACGCTGCACGCGCTTGCCCAGGCTTTCCATCACCAGCTGCTGCAGGTAGGCCGGCAGCAGCGCCAGACGCTGGTCGTAGGTCATCACCGCATGCGTGGCATGGCCCAGCAGGTTGCGGTTCCAGATGTCGGTCAGGCCATGCAGCACCGGCAGGTTGCGCTCCAGCGGTGCATCCAGCGCATGCGCATCCATCTGTGCGGCGCCTTCCAGCAGCTGCTCAAAGCGCTCGAAGCCGATCGCCAACGCGATCGGGAAACCGACCGCCGACCACAGCGAATAGCGGCCACCCACCCAGTCCCACATCGGCAGTACGCGATCGGCGGCGATCGCGAAGGCCTTGGCGGCGCGATCCGGATTGGCGCTGACTGCATACAGGCGCTCGCTGCCGCCCAGCCAGTCGTGCAGGATCTGGCCGTTGAGCAGCGTTTCCTGCGTACCGAAGGTCTTGGAGATGAGGATGCCGGCGGTCTTGGCCGGATCCAGCGTGGCCAGCGTGCGCTGCATGGCGGCGCCGTCCACGTTCGAGACGAAATGCACGCGCAGGCGCGCACCGCTGACCGGACGCAGCGCGTCGGCGACCAGGCGCGGGCCAAGGTCGGAACCACCGATGCCGACGCTGACCACATCGGTCACGCCACTGTCTTCCAGCGCGCGCACCAGCACGCCCATGCGCTGGCGGATCGCGCGCGCGGTGGCATAGGCCTCGGCCGCCACCGGCGCATCGACCACATCGCCGCGCAGCGCGGTATGCAGCGCGGCGCGCCCTTCGGTCAGGTTGACCTGTTCGCCGCGGAACAGGCGCGTGATGGCACCACCGACACCACGCTCGGCAGCCAGCGCCAACAGCGCCTGCAACGCCGCGGCATCGTATTTCTGCCGGGCGAAATTGACGTACAACGGACCGACCCGCAGCGCCAGCTCCTGTACACGGCCGGGTTCGGCGGCGAGCAGGCTGGGAATGCTTGCGCCCTTCAGGCGCTGGGCGTGGGAATGCAGCGAGTCGAATCCGTTGTTCGTTGTCATGCGGCCTGGGTCGGGATCGTGTCGTTGGTGTGGGTGATCTGGTTGTTGCCATCAACGTACACCAGCTTCGGCCTGAAGCTGTCAGCTTCCTGCTCGGTCATGCTGGCGAACGCGGCGATGATGATGATGTCACCGACCTGCACGTGGCGCGCGGCGCCACCGTTGAGCGAGACAACGCCGCTGCCGGCTTCGGCGCGGATGGCATAGGTCGAGAAACGCGCACCATTGGTCACGTCCCAGATGTGCACCTGCTCGAACTCGCGGATGCCGGTGGCAGCCAGCAGGTTGTCATCGATGGCGATCGAGCCTTCGTAGTTCAGCTCGGAATGGGTGACGGTGGCGCGATGGATCTTGGTCTTGAGCAGGGACAGGTGCATGGGGGCGCTGCAACGGCAAAGGAAAGAGCGGATTCTAGCACCCGCGCAGCGCGGGGCATCACGGCCGGCAACCTGTTCAGGTAGCCGGTGAAACCGGGGTCAGAACCCTTTTCCCCTGGAAAAGGGATCTGACCCCATGCATCGCGCGGCGCCGCCGGAACTCAGAACTCCAGGTTGTCGATCAACCGGGTGGTTCCCAGGCGCGCGGCAATCAGCGCCACGCGGCCACCGCCGTCGAAGGTCGGCTCGGCCAGCTCCGGGGTGCGCAGCACCGCGTAGTCGACCTGGAACCCGGCTGCCTGCAATGCGGCCGTGGCGTCGGCTTCGATGCGATCACATGCCTGCCCCGCCACGTAGCCCTCGCGCATGCCCAGCAGGGTGCGGTGGATGGTGGTCGCGACCGGGCGCTGTTCGTCGCTCAGGTACTGGTTGCGCGAACTCTTGGCCAGGCCATCCTCGTCGCGCACGATCTCAGCACCGACGATCTGGATCGGGAACGACAGCTCGGCCACCATCTGCCTGATCACGGCGAGCTGCTGGTAGTCCTTGCGGCCGAACACGGCCACGTCCGGCTGCACCTGCAGGAACAGGCGCGCCACCACCGTGCAGACGCCATCGAAGTGCCCCGGGCGGCTGGCGCCTTCCAGCACTTCACTGACACCCGGCGCGTGCATGCGCGTGGTCCTGTCCACGCCCAGCGGATACATCGTCTCCACGCTGGGCAGCCACACGGCATCGCAGCCGACCTGCTCCAGCCCGGCCACGTCGGCCTCGGGCGTGCGCGGGTAGCGACTGAAATCCTCGTTGGGGCCGAACTGGGTCGGATTGACGAAGATGCTCGCCACCACCTTGTCGGCGTACTGGCGGGCCAGGGTCACCAGCGAATGGTGCCCCCCATGCAGGTTGCCCATGGTCGGCACCAGCGCCACGCGCAGGCCCTCACGCTTCCACTGGGCGATCTGCTCGCGCAACGCGCCGAGCTCGTTGAAGGTCTGGATCATTGGGCGTAGGCGTGCTGTTCGTCGGGGAAGCTGCCGTCGCGCACCGCGTCGGCAAAGGCGCGGGTGGCACCGGCCACCGAGCCACCTTCGGCAAGGAAATCCTTGACGAACTTGGGACGGCGATGGCCACTGTCCAGGCCGAGGAAATCGTGCAGCACCAGCACCTGGCCATCGCACTGCGGGCCCGCGCCAATGCCGATGGTCGGCACATCCACCGCAGCGGTCACTTCGGCAGCGACCGGGGTCGGCACGCATTCAAGCACCATGATGCTGGCGCCTGCGGCGGCCACGGCCCTGGCGTCCTCCACCAGCTGGCGCGCAGCATCGCCGCGGCCCTGGATCTTGAAGCCGCCCAGTCGCAGCACCGACTGCGGGGTCAGGCCGAGGTGCGCGCAGACCGGAATCTCGCGCTCGACCAGGTAGCGGATGATGTCGACCTTGAAGCCGGCACCTTCGATCTTGACCATCTCGGCACCGGCCTGCAGCAGCTGCAGCGAGGCATCCAGCGCGCGTTCCGGGGTGGCATCGGCGCCGAACGGCAGGTCGGCCACCAGCAGCGCACGCTGCAGCACGCGGGCCACGGCCCGGGTGTGGTAGACCATGTCGGCCACGGTCACCGGCAGGGTCGAATCATGACCCTGCACGACCATGCCCAGCGAATCGCCGATCAGGATCAGATCGACGCCGTTGGCATCGAAGGTGCGGGCGAAGCCGGCGTCGTAGGCGGTCAACATGACCAGCTTCTGGCCATTGCGCTTGGCCTCGGCCAGGGCGGGAACGGTCCAGGGCTTGCTGTCTGCGTGGGTGCTCATGTGCTGATAACCGGGGGAGATAACCCGGGCATTATCACCCTATCGGCGCGATCCCGCAGGCATCGACCCGCATCACTGCATCCTGCACGCGTCCATGGCCAGGAATTGTCAGTTCCGGCGCGATTTCGGCCAGCGGCACCAGCACGAAGGCACGCTCGTGCAGGTACGGATGCGGCACCTTCAGCCCAGGCTGGTCGAGCGCCTGCGCGCCATACAGCAGCAGGTCCAGGTCCAGCGCGCGCGGGCCCCAGTGCACTGCCGGATCACGCGTGCGACCGAAGCGCTGCTCCAGCGCCAGCATGGCCTGCAGCAGCTCATCGGCCGGCAAGGTGGTTTCGACCGAGGCCACCGCATTGACGAACGGCGGCTGGTCTTCATTGCCCCAGGCCGGCGTTGCGTAAAGCCGCGAGGCCTGGCGCAGCCGGGTCCCGGGCAGGCCGTCCAGCGCGGCAATCGCCGCGCCGACGGTGGCGGCCGCGTCGCCGAGGTTGGCGCCGAGGCCGATCCAGGCAAGGGTCATCGCCTACTCGCCCGCTGCACCGGCCGCGGCACCCGGACGGCGGCGGCGACGGCGGCGCTTGCGCGGCGCTCCGCTCTCGTCATCGCCATCTTCGCTGTGCATCGCATCCAGCGACGACTCCAGCTCACGACCGGACTGCGCCTGCGCTTCGCGCCAGAACTCGACATCGGCGGCGTGCTCGGACGACGCCACCTGGCGCAGGCTGAGGAAATCGAACGCGGCACGGAAGCGCGGATGGGTCAGGGTGCGGAACACGCGCTTGCGCTGGCGCGAGCTGAAGCGCGACTGCAGCAGCCAGATTTCCTGCATCGGCAGCGAGAAGCGGCGCGGCAGCGCGATGGTGCTCAACTGCTGCACGGTGACGCGGTCGGCGGCGCGGCGCTGCGCCTCTTCCGGTGCCACGCCCTGCTTGAGCAGGGTCGCCTGTGCACGGCAGAACGCCGGCCACAGCAGCAGCGCGAACAGGAACGCCGGCGAGACCGGTTCGTCGTTGGCCACCCGCGCATCGGTATTGGCCAGGCCCTCGACCAGCATGCGGCGCAGCGCGCCGGTGCGGTTGGCTTTCAGCGCCTTGGCGCTTTCCGGGAACAGCACGTCGAGCAGGCCGTAACGCTCAAGGCCTTCGAAGCTGGCCACGCCGTGTCCGGACAGGAACAGCTTGAGCACTTCCTCGAACAGGCGCGCTGGCGCGGCTTCGTTGAGCAGGCCGGCCAGGTGCGGGATCGGCGCGGCAGTACCCTCTTCGATCTGGAAGCCGAGCTTGGCCGCCAGGCGCACCGCTCGCAGCATGCGTACCGGGTCTTCCTGGTAGCGCTGCACCGGGTCGCCGATCAGCTTCATCAGGCGCGCCTGCACGTCCTCGAAACCACCGGTGTAGTCGCGCACCGAGAAGTCCTCGATGGCGTAGTACAGGGCGTTGCAGGTGAAGTCGCGGCGGATGGCGTCGTCTTCGATGGTGCCGTACACGTTGTCGCGCACGAGCATGCCGTTTTCCATCTCGCGGTCGCCGCTGCCGTCATCGCTGTTGGCACGGAAGGTGGCGACTTCGATGATTTCGCGACCGAACACTACGTGGGCGAGGCGGAACCGGCGGCCGATCAGGCGGCAGTTGCGGAACAGCTGCTTGACCTGCTCGGGCGTGGCGTCGGTGGCCACGTCGAAATCCTTGGGTTGGCCATTGACCAGCAGATCGCGCACCGCGCCGCCGACAAGGTAGGCGCCGAAGCCGGCATCGCGCAGGCGGTAAAGCACGCGCAGGGCGTTCGGGCTGATGTCCTTGCGGGAGATCGTGTGCTGGTCGCGCGGGATGACGCGCAGGCTGAACGGTGATGTAGCAGAGGAAATGATGTTGGCGCTTCCGGTTGAAGTTTCGGGATTGCCCAATGGCATCGAGGTGCATATACTAGCGCTCCTGCCTCGGCAGCGACACAGTTACGCTCCCTTCGTCTAGTGGTTAGGACGTGGCCCTCTCAAGGCTAAAACAGGGGTTCGAGTCCCCTAGGGAAGGTCTGAACAACTCCGCTGCTGCAGGCGACAATAGCGCACCAGATTGGGGTGACGATCGATGCAGCTGACGTTCGGTGATGCCGAGACCCTGGGCCAGCGCAAGCGCACGCGGCGGGAGATCTTCCTGGCCGAGATGGAGCAGGTGGTGCCGTGGCAGGCGCTGCTGGCGCTGATCGAGCCGCACTACCCGAAGCTGGGCCGTCCCGGCCGCCAGCCGTACCCGCTGGCGACGATGCTGCGCATCCATTTCCTGCAGCAGTGGTACGCGCTCAGCGACCCGGCGATGGAAGAGGCCTTGTACGACACGCCGGTGATGCGCCGGTTCGCGCGGTTGGGCGGCGTGGACGCGATTCCCGACGAGACCACGATCCTCCACTTCCGCCGGTTGCTGGAAACCCACGGCCTGGCCGGGCGGATCTTCGAGCGGGTGAATGCGCATCTGGCGCGCAAGGGCCTGAGCCTGCACGCGGGCACGATCGTGGACGCGACGATCATCGCCGCGCCGAGCTCGACGAAGAACGCCGAAGGCAAGCGCGATCCGGAAATGTGCCAGACGAAGAAGGGCAACCAGTGGCACTTCGGCATGAAGGCGCACATCGGCGTCGATGATGAATCCGGCCTGGTGCACCACGTCGAGTGCACGGCGGCGAACGTGGCCGACGTGACCCGGGTACACAGGCTGCTGCACGGCCGGGAAGACACGATCTGTGGCGACAGCGGCTATACCGGTGCCGACAAGCGTGAAGAGTTGAAGGATGTGGAGGCCGGCTTCCTGATCGCGGAGAAGCCGTCGAAGTTGCGGGCGATGAAGAACCCGCGCGAGCGGCGTTACACCGAGCGCTGGGAGCGGTACAAGGCGAGCCTGCGCGCGAAGGTCGAGCATCCGTTCCGGGTGATCAAGCGCCAGTTCGGCTACACGAAGGTGCGCTACCGCGGCCTGGCGAAGAACGCGGCGCAGGTGCTGACGCTGTTCGCGCTGTCGAACCTGTGGATGGCGCGCCGGCGCCTGTTGCCGGCGATGGGGGTGGTGCGCCTGTAAGGCGGGAAAACCCGCCAGAAACCGCCTGAAAGGGCGGGAAATTGATCAAATCGACGCTGGTCCGGCGCTCTGACGCTGAAATCCAAGTGTCAGAGTGCGTTGTTCAGACCCTCCCTAGGGAGCGCCAGTCGCCGCAGCAGGAACCGAAAAAGCCCGCCTTGTGCGGGCTTTTCTGTTTTCCGGGATTGCAGTGATTGCGGTCGGGTTGGTCGCTCTGGCGCCTCCCTGCAATCGGCTCGAGCCGGTGGGGTCACCCAGGGCAGGACACGCCGTGAACCCATCCATGGGGGCTCGATGGCGCCATCCTTGGCGCCAACGGTCCTGCCCTGGGTGACCCCACCGACTCTGGACGGTTTCCCGCCAGCTGCGGCAACAACCGACCAGCGCTTCGCCGCATCCGCACGCACCATGAAACTGTCAGGAGGGGGCCAGATCAGCCTGCCCCCTCACACTCTGGACAAGCAGGCGCCAACGGAACGCAACCGAAGCCAGTCGCCGTCAGCCTTCCATCTGCTCCAGCTCCTTGCCCTTGGTCTCGCGTACGTAGCGGACCACGAAGACGATCGAGAGGATCGCCGCGACCGCGTAGATGCCATAGGCGCCGGCCAGGCCGATGCCGGCCAGCAGCATCGGGAAGGTCACGGTGATCGCGAAGTTCGAGGTCCATTGCGCCGCACCCGCCACCGCCAGCGCCGGGCCGCGGATCTGGTTGGGGAACATCTCGCCCAACATCACCCACATCACCGGGCCCCAGGACATGTTGAAGAACACCACGTAGACGTTGGCGGCGACCAGCGCCAGCCGTCCCATGCCATCGGACAGCTGCAGGCGCCCGCCGGCCAGGCTGCCGCTGGCAAACGCCACCACCATCAGCACCAGCGCCACCGACATGCCGACCGAGCCGACCCACAGCAGCGGCTTTCGCCCGATGCGGTCGATCAGCAGCACGGTGAGCAGGCAGGCGCCGATGCTCAGCGCGCCGGACAGCACATTGATCAGCAGTGCGTCGCTTTCAGAGAAACCCACCGCCTGCCACAGCACCGCGCCGTAGTAGAACACCACGTTGATGCCGACCAGCTGCTGGAACATGGCCAGGCCGATGCCCACCCAGAGGATCGGGCGCAGCCTGCCGGTAGCCCTGCTGCGCAGGTCGCCGAAGCGCGGCTTGTGCTGGTCCTGTGCCAGGCTGGCTTCGATCTCGGCCTGCTTGGCCCGGGCAGCGGCCTCGCCGTACAGTCGCGACAACACCGCCCTCGCCTGCCCCTGGCGGCCCTTCAGCACCAGGAAGCGCGGGCTTTCCGGAATCACCAGCAGCAACAGCAGGAACAGCGCGGAGGGCAGCGCCTGCATCCAGAACATCCATCGCCAGGCTTCGTGGCCCAGCCACAGCGGCTCGGTCGAGGCGCCGGCGGCGCGGGCCAGCAAGTAATTGCTGAGGAAGGCCGCGAACAAACCGCAGATGATGGCCATCTGCTGCACCGTGGCCAGCCGGCCGCGATAGCGCGCCGAGGCGACTTCGGCGATGTAGGCCGGTGACATCACGCTGGCCGCCCCCACCGCAAAGCCGCCCAGCACGCGGGCCGCGATGAACAGCCAGGACGCGTGGGCCGCCCCGGCGCCCAGCGCCGAGACCAGGAACATCAGCGCGGACACGATCAGGACACCACGGCGCCCCAGGCGGTCGCCCAACCAACCGGCCAGGAAGGCACCGATCGCGCAGCCCAGCAGCATCGAGGCAACTTCGAAACCCAGCGCCGCCTCGCTGGAGTTGAAGGCCTGGCGCAGGCCATCGACCGTGCCGTTGATGACACCACTGTCGAAGCCGAACAGGAAGCCACCAAGCGTGGCCACGCAACTGATCAGGACGATGAACGCCGTGTTTTCACCACCGTGGGAGGCGGTGCGGGACGGGGCCTGGGACATGGACGATCCTGCTGGGAAGGGAGCCCGGCCACCAGGACCGGTTGTCGCGCAGCCTCGCACACGCCCTGCCGTGCCGCCAATGGCCGCGCCTGCCAGACGCCCGTTTTCCGTCCCATCCCGACACCGGGGGCCAACCTGTTCTAGAATTGGCGGGTTCAGGAATCGATCCACCCCCAGCCCATGCCCTTTGTCGTCACCGAAAACTGCATCAAGTGCAAACACACCGATTGCGTGGAAGTGTGCCCCGTGGATTGCTTCCACGAAGGCCCGAACTTCCTGGTGATCGACCCGGATGAGTGCATCGACTGCACCCTCTGCGAGCCGGAGTGCCCGGTCAACGCGATTTTCCCCGAGGACGACGTCCCCGCCGGCCAGGAAGGCTTCGTTGCCCTCAATGCCGAGCTGGCGAAGGAATGGCCGGTGCTGACCGTGCGCAAGGACCCGCCCGCCGACGCCGGCGAATGGGACGGCAAGCCGGACAAGCTGAAGCTGCTGGAGCGCTGAGAAGCGCCCGCGGCGGCAACGGAAAAGGGCGCCCATGGCGCCCTTTTCTGTTCTCGGTAGGTGCCAACCTTGGTTGGCACAAAAGCGCCGACCAAGGTCGGCCTCTACCAAGGCACGTCTTCCGGTAGGTGCCAACCTTGGTTGGCACAAAAGCGCCGACCAAGGTCGGCCTCTACCAGGGCACGTCTTCCGGTAGGTGCCAACCTTGGTTGGCACAAAAGCGCCGACCAAGGTCGGCCTCTACCAGGGCGGCCCTTACTGAGCCAGCTTCGCCTTCAGCGCGGCGATCAGCTTCACCGGCGCTTCGGCGGTGGCCGGCAGGCCACGCGGGTCGACCGCGGAGATGTAGGCACCTGCATCAACCGCCACCACGCGGACCAGGAAGTTGCTGCCTTCGTAGGCCACGTCGTACGAGCCCAGCAGCTGCGCGCGGCTGGCAATGGTCACGCCTTCCACGCCTTCCAGTGCGGTACCGACCTTGGCGAAGGCTTCATCCTTGCCACCGGCAATGGTGAAACCGGTGTTGCCCACCGCCGGGGCTGCGGCGACCGGCGCCGCCGGCTTGGTGGCCGAGGCCAGTGTCGGCACCTTGTTGTCGGTAGTGGCGTTGGGCAGGTTCAGGTCCGGCGGTACTTCCAGCGGGCGCATTTCCGGGGCCAGGGCGTAGTCGCCCTTGACGCCACGCTTGAAGCACCCGGTGGTGCCGGCCGCAACAGCTACAGCAAGCAGGGCGTAGGACAGCACGCGGACAGTGGAAACGGATTGACGCATGTGAATCTCCTGGGTCAGACCAAGACGGAAGGTCAGTGGCTGGAAAGGGCTTCGAGGGCGGCGATGTCGCCGGCAAGGTGGTCGGCCGCGGGATGATGTGCTGCCGACAGCGGCAGCAGCGGCAGGCGCAGGTCATGGCCGATGCCGATGCGGCGCAGCAGCGCCTTGACCGGGATCGGGTTGGGTTCGACGCCACAGAAATCATGGAAGGGATGCAGGCGCGCGTCCCACGACTCGGTGGCTTCGTGGTCGTGCGCGGCAGCCAGCTCGCACATCCGGCGATACGCGCCCGGAAGCACGTTGGAACCGACCGAGATCAGGCCATCGATGCCGGCCCGGATCGAACGCGCGGCGGTGCCGTCGTCGCCACTGAGCACGGCGAACTTCGGGCTGCGCAGCGCCAGCAGCGCCTGCACCCGGCCGGTGTCACCCACCGCTTCCTTGATGCCGACGATATTGGGGTGGCTGGCCAGTTCGGCCACGGTCTCCGGCTGCATGTCGCAGCCGGTACGGCCGGGCACGTTGTAGAGCACGACCGGCAGCCCGCCCTGGTCGGCCACCGCGCGATAGTGCGCGATCAGGCCAGCCTGGGTCGGCCGCACGTACGGCGGGGTGACCACCAGTGCGTGGCTGGCGCCAAGGGCGGCGGCACGGCGGGTCTGTTCGATGGTCTTGGCGGTGCCCGACAGGCCGGTGCCGGCCATGACCGGGATGCGGCCGCCGATGCGTTCGACGGCGCTGGCCAGCAGCTGGTCGTACTCGGCATCGGTCAGGGTCGCCGCTTCGCCGGTCGAGCCAGCCACGACAACGCCATGGACGCCACCCTCCAGTTGCAGGTGCAGCAGGCGCTGCCAACCATCGGGATCGAGGGCGCCGTCGGCCCGGAACGGGGTCGCCAGCGCGGTGATGAGGCCGGAAAGGGACAAGGACGTGCTGCTCTTGGCTGGGAAGGGAAACGCCCGCCACGAAAGGCTGGGGGCGGCCTGAATGTTACTTGCGGCGCGAAAGCACGGGCAAGTATGCTGGACACCGGTGGATCCCCGCCTCTGGCGGGCATTCAGACTCACGCATGCATTACCCGGAATCGCCTTGACCGACACCACCCCGCGCCCCGCGCCGAGCGAAAACCACCTCCTGATCAACGCCTATACGACGCATCCGGAGTCCCCCCTGCTGTCCGTCACCCGCCGCATCGCCGACAGCGGCTGCAACCTGGTGGACGCACGCCTGGCCACGGTCGGCCGCGATGTCTCGGTCACCGCCCTGGCCACCGGCTCCTGGGACTCAGTGGCCAAGCTCGAGGCGATGCTGACCCGGCTGGAGCGCGAGGAGGGCCTGAAGCTGGTCTGGTACCGCACCGCCGCCAAGCAGGCGCAGTCCAACCTGCTGCCGTACATCGTCGAAGTGATCGCCGCCGACAAGCCGGGCATCCTGTTCCAGCTGGCCGACTTCTTCGACCGCCAGGGCATCACCATCGAGAACCTGCAGAGCACGCGCTACCGCGCCATGCAGACCGGTGCGGAAATGTTCAGTGCACAGGTCACCATCGGCGTGCCGGCCAACATGCACATCGCCGCGCTGCGCGACGATTTCCTTGAGTTCTGCGACCACCTGAACCTGGACGCGATCATGGACCCGATGAAGTTCTGAATGAATTCCTGATTTTTCGCGCGCCTCTCACGGGCGCGTGGCGTTTCATGCAATTGTCTTGGAAAGAACCCAGGCTCGACAGAAGGACCTCATGAACAACGGCGATACCCTGGACAGCACCACCCTCTCCCTGCCGCTGGCGCTGTCCGGTGGCGACCAGGCCACCCTCGGCGACTATGCCGGCCAGTGGCTGGTGCTGTACTTCTACCCCAAGGACAGCACTCCCGGCTGCACCACCGAAGGTATCGACTTCAACGCGCTGCTGCCGAAGTTCAAGAAGGCCGGCGCGGTCGTGCTGGGCGTCTCGCGCGATTCGGTGAAGTCGCACGACAATTTCTGTGCCAGGCAGGGCTTCGGCTTCCCCCTGGTCAGTGATGGCGACGAAGCGCTGTGCAGCGCCTTCGACGTGATCAAGATGAAGAACATGTACGGCAAGCAGGTACGTGGCATCGAACGCAGCACCTTCCTGATTTCCCCCGACAGCCGCATCGTGCAGTCCTGGCGCAAGGTCAAGGTCGCCGGCCATGCCGATGCCGTTCTCGCCGAACTGAAGGCCTCCCAGTCCAAGTGAGTCCCACTGCCTACTGTGTCTGCCATCACCCTGCCAGGCAGCAGGCCGTGGTGGTTTTTCCCTGTCCGTAACCAGGAATCGACGATGACCCGAGGCAAGCGCATCTACGTGCTGGATACCAACGTGCTGATGCACGATCCGACCGCGCTGTTCAAATTCGAGGAGCACGACGTTTACCTGCCCATGCAGGTGATCGAGGAGCTGGACAACGGCAAGAAGGGCACCTCCGAAGCGAGCCGCAACGCCCGCCAGGTGAGCCGCTTCCTCAACGAGCTGGTGCAGGCCTCCGGCCTGGACAACCTGGCCGACGGCATTCCGCTGCAGCGCCCGAATGGGCTGCAGCTGCGCGGCAAGCAGAGCGCCGGCAAGCTGCGCTTCCAGACCAGCCATTTCGACGCTGGCAAGAGCTTCGGCAAGGTGATCCCGGACAACGCCATCCTCGGCGCGATCCTGGCCCTGAAGGAAGAAACCCCCGACCTGCCGGTGGTGTTCGTCTCCAAGGACATCAACCTGCGGATCAAGGCCGCCATCGCCGGCATCGTGTCCGAGGACTACGAGAACGACCGCGCGCTGGACGATTTCAGCCTGCTCTACACCGGCGCTACCGAGCTGCCGGAAGACTTCTGGAAGCGCCACGGCGACGACCTGCGCAGCTGGAGCGACAAGGGCCGTACCCATTACGAAATCCAGGCGCAGGACGGCGAGGAGTGGTACCCGAACCAGTACGTCTACCTGCCCGGCGAAGATGAAGTCGAGCTGCGCGTCAGCCGCGTGGTCGGTGACGGCAAGGTGGTGCTGTCGCTGGTCGATGATTTCCGCCACGGCAGCCACGCCGTGTGGGGCATCAGCGCACGCAACCGCGAGCAGAACTTCGCCCTCAACGCACTGATGGATCCGGAGATCGACTTCGTCACGCTGCTGGGTACCGCCGGCACCGGCAAGACCCTGCTGGCGCTGGCCGCCGGCCTGGCGCAGACGATGGACCAGCAGCGCTACCGCGAGATCATCATGACCCGCGCCACGGTCAGCGTCGGCGAGGACATCGGTTTCCTGCCCGGCACCGAAGAAGAGAAGATGACGCCGTGGATGGGCGCGCTGACCGACAACCTGGAAGTGCTCACGCACAACCAGGAAGGCGGCACGTGGGGGCGCCAGGCGACCAACGACCTGCTGGCCAGCCGCATCAAGATCCGCTCGATGAACTTCATGCGCGGCCGCACGTTCCTGTCGCGCTACCTGATCCTGGACGAGGCGCAGAACCTCACCCCGAAGCAGATGAAGACGCTGATCACCCGCGCCGGCCCCGGCACCAAGATCGTCTGCCTGGGCAACGTCGAGCAGATCGACACCCCGTACCTGACCGAGACCACCTCGGGCCTGACCTACGCGGTGGATCGCTTCAAGAACTGGCCGCATAGTGCACACATCACCCTGCGCCGTGGCGAGCGTTCGCGCCTGGCCGATTACGCTTCGGAGGTGTTGTGAACCGCTGCACCCGCCTGCTGCTGCCCACGGCTGCAATCACCCTCGCAGCCGTGCTGGGCGCCTGCACCACTACGCGCGGCCCGGCCAGTGTGCCCACCGCCGAGCGCACCGGCCAGTCCTGGGTGGTCACCCGCCCGATCATCGCCGCGCAGGTGCTCGACACCTGCTCGCGGCCCAGCCCCGGCCGCGAGGCCGGGCGGGTCAGCGGCTACTGGGCACCCAGCCGGCAGCAGATCGACCAGCTGGAAGCGAATCTGTCTTCGCTGGAGGCCCAGGTGCCGAAGGTGCTCGACTTTGACCGGCAGTACGTCGGTATCGAAAGCGCAGGCCGACGGCTGATCTACATCAATGCCTTCCACCTGCCCGACGACAGCGGCATCAATCCGGCCCGCGAAGCGATCCGCGTCTGCGATGGCGGCGCGCAGTTCTGGGGCGCGGTGTTCGACCCGGCCAGCAACACCTTCAGCGAGCTGCAGTTCAACGGCGGCTTCGGCGGGCCCTGAGGGGCCCCGCCGATGGGAATACGCCTGCCCACCTGGGTCTGGATCGGCGCGGTCGCGCTCTCGTGCGTGGCCGGCATGGTCAACGTGGTCGGCTTCCTCGGTTTCGAGCACCAGGCGGTCAGCCACATGACCGGCAGTACCAGCCAGCTCGGCATGGCACTGGCCCAGGGTGACTGGCGCGCGGTCGGCCACCTGTGGGGACTGCTGATCGCGTTCTCGCTGGGCGCAATGCTCAGCGGCCTGCTGATCCAGGACAGCACCCTGCAGCTGGGCCGACGCTACGGCGTGGCGCTGGCGCTGGAATCGGCTCTTTTGCTGGTGTCCATTCCGCTGTTCGAACAGCACCAGATCTGGGGCGCACTGGCCGCCGCCATGGCCTGCGGCCTGCAGAATGCAATGGCCACCACTTTCAGCGGCGCGGTGGTGCGCACCACCCACCTCAGCGGCATGTTCACCGACCTCGGCATCGGCCTGGGCCACCTGCTGCGCGGGTTGCCACTGCAGGTACGGCGACTGACCCTCAGCGGCCTGATCATCAGCGGCTTCCTCGCCGGCGGCATCCTCGGCGCCTGGCTGTTCGTGCGCTGGCAGTACGACGCCCTGCTTGCCCCCGCCCTGCTCACCGGCCTGACCGGACTGGGTTATGTGCTGTACCAGCAGTGGGCGCGTTGGCGGCATTGAGGGCGGCGCTCCGGGGGGTCAGATCCCTTTTCCTGCGGAAAAGGAATCTGACCCCATCTATCAGCGGCGACGCTACCTCCTTTACGGTGACCACGGCACAATCGCTGGATGAGCCCGACCACTCCCGTTTCCGCCCTCACCATCGCCGGCTCCGACTCCGGTGGTGGCGCCGGCATCCAGGCCGACCTGAAGGCCTTCGCCGCACACCGCGTGCATGGCCTTTCCGCGATTGCTGCACTGACCGCGCAGAACACCCGCGGCGTCATCGCCGTGCATGTGCCGCCGATCGATTTCCTGCGCGCGCAACTGGACGCCTGCTTCGACGACTTCGACATCCACGCGGTGAAGCTCGGCATGCTGGCCAACGCCGAGGTGATCAATGCCGTCGCCGATGCATTGGAGCGCCATCGCCCGCCACACGTGGTACTGGACCCGGTGATGGTCGCCACCAGCGGCGCGCGCCTGCTGGAAGACAGCGCCCTGCAGGCGATGCGCGAGCGGCTGATCCCGCTGGCCACGCTGATCACCCCGAACACGCCGGAAGCAGAGCTGCTGGTCGGACGGAAGATCGGCAACGGCGATGACGCGGAGCGCGCCGCTTCCGCCCTGCTCGACCTGGGCGCCGGTGCGGTGCTGCTCAAAGGTGGCCATCTGCAGGAAGGCAACCGCGTGATCGACCGCTACTTCGACGGCGTCAGCAGCGAAGAATTCATCCATGCCCGCCTGCCGCTGGACGCACATGGCACCGGCTGCACGCTGGCCTCGGCCATCGCCGCGCAACTGTGCAACGGCTTGAGCCTGGCCAATGCCTGCGAAGCCGGTATCGACTACGTTGCACGCGGCCTGCAGCAGGGCTATGCCCCCGGCCGCAGCGAGGTGCTGGTGCTCGATCACTTCGGCGCGGCACCACACGCATGAGCCTCACACCGGACGTCCTCGCCGTGCAGTGCGCTGATGGCCATCGCTACGAAGTGATTGCCTGCGTGCCTGCACAGCCCATCGCGCGCCTGCTGTGGCTGCCTGCACTGGGCGTGGCCGCTCGCCACTACCTGCCGCTGGCGCAGGCGCTGGCGGCGAAGGGCGTGGCGGTGTACCTGCACGAGTGGCGCGGCAATGGCAGCAGCTCACTGCGGCCGTCGCGCACGCAGGACTGGGGCTATCGCGAGGTACTCGAACAGGATCTGCCCACCAGCCAGGCGGTCCTTGTCGCGGCGGATGACGAGGCCGGCGCGCTGCCCTGGATCATCGGTGGCCACAGCCTCGGCGGTCAGCTGGCCTGCGTGCATGCCGGCCGCAATCCGCAGCACTTCAACCGCTTGTGGTTGGCGGCCAGCGGCTCACCGTTCTGGCGTGGCTTCCCACCGCCGCGCGGCTGGCTGCTGCCGCTGGTCTACCGCTTCCTGCCGTGGATCGCACAGCGCCAGGGCGTGCTGCATGGTCGGCGCCTCGGCTTCGGCGGCACCGAAGCGCGCGGACTGATCGCCGACTGGGCGCGCGTGGGCCTGAACAACCACTATGCCGCGGCCGGCATGGACGAAGACCTCGACGCACAGATGGCGCGCGTGCATGGCAGCGCGCAGGCGGTGTTGATGGAACACGACTGGTTGGCACCGACCGGATCGATGCAGACATTGCTGGCCAAGCTGCCGAATGTGGACGCGCAGCTGCGCGTGCTGTCGGGGCAGGAACTGGGCACGCGTGCCGATCATTTCGCCTGGCTGAAGGCCCCTGACGCTGTGGCGGACCGCTTTTTCATTCAGTTGGATGAAAATTTTCACAAAACTGTTGACGGTACGCGCCGACATCCGCATAATTCCGCTCCTGTCGCAGGGCGCCCGTAGCTCAGTTGGATAGAGTACCTGGCTACGAACCAGGCGGTCGGGAGTTCGAATCTCTCCGGGCGCACCACTCGACAGGTTTTCAGCATCCGCCGCTGGAAATGCAGTAAAATTTGATTGTGTACCGCGCGCCCGTAGCTCAGTTGGATAGAGTACCTGGCTACGAACCAGGCGGTCGGGAGTTCGAATCTCTCCGGGCGCACCATACACAGTCAGCACAACAAGTTTATGTAATTGGCGCCCGTAGCTCAGTTGGATAGAGTACCTGGCTACGAACCAGGCGGTCGGGAGTTCGAATCTCTCCGGGCGCACCATTACACCGAAACAGCAGGCCTCGGCCTGCTGTTTTTTTATGCGTGTTTTTCGGCAGGGCTGCGCCCTGCACCCCTGGTAGTGCCGGCCGCTGGCCGGCAACCTCAACGACAACAGCAACAGCACGCATTCCGTGGGTTGGCGGGGCGGTGTCGGAGTGCGGGGACGCCGCAAGTACGTCCATGCAGGCTTGGCAGCCGCTTGCTCGTGTGCGCTTTCCTGCGCACACGGCAAGACCGGGGTTGGGCGTCCTGCCCAACCCGCCCGAGGCATGCCTCGGGCCCATGCGGCTGACACCCCGCACTCCGACACCGCCCCACCTTCGACAGGTTCACGCGGCTGTTGGTAGGTGTCGACCTTGGTCGACACATCTGTCAGATATCGAGTGAATTCAACCACGCATGACGTGGATCCACCGTGTCGACCAAGGTCGACACCTACCAGAGCAGTACGCCGTTCCGACAGATCGCGGAAAACTGTCGAAGGCGGGGTGGGTCCGGTTGCGGGGGCGTGAGCCGCATGGATGCGGCGACCGAGCTTACATGGACGTACTTGCAGCGGCCCCCGCAACCGGACCCACCCCGCCATCTCACGGAATGCACGCTTTTGCTGTTGCTGTTGCTGTTGCTGTTGCTGTTGCTGTTGCTGTTGCTGTTGCTGTTGCTGTTGCTTTGGCCTCGGCGGGTGCAGGGCGCAGCCCTGCCAAACCCCTACCCCTTGGCCATTGCCTGCCACCACTGCGACAGCAGCTCCGGCCTGCGCAGGCGCTCGCGCCACCACCGCAGTGCCGCGCCGTCCTCGCCGGTGCGCCAGGCCAGCCAGAACGTTTCCTCCGGCTTGTGTTCCTCCACCTCGCGGATCACCAGCTGGCCACGCGCCACTGCAGCGCGCGCGCACGGCTCGGGCAGGAAGCCGAAGCCCACACCTTCGCATTGCAGCTTCAGTTTGCTGGCCATGTCAGGCACGGTCAGCATCTCCTGCCCCATCAACAGGCCCACCGTGCGCGGCAGCAACCGCCGCGCCGAATCAGAAACGGCGATCGCGCAGTGCTCGACCAGCTGCTCGCGACCGAGCACGCCCGGCACCTTGGCCAACGGATGATCCGGTGCGACCGCGAACACGAACTCCACCGTGCCCAGCGGCTCGACCACGTAACCACCGCCACTGGGCCCCTCGCCCGGCGCCCCGACCAGCAGGTCGGCGCGGCGGTCCAGCAGGGCCTCCCAGGTGCCGGACAAGGCCTCGCCGATCAGCCGCAGCCGGGTCGGCGCCTCCGCCTCACGAAACGCGGCGATGTCCGGGCCCAGCAGCCAGGTCGGGAACACCGAGTCCACCGCCAGGGTCAGTTCGGTCTCCCAGCCCGACGCCACCCGGCGCACCCGCAGCTCCAGCTCGCGGGCCGCACGCAGGAGATGCCGACCCTCGTCCAGCAGGGCGCGTCCGGCCTCGGTCGGTTCGGCACGCGGGCCGACCCGGTCGAACAGCTGCACGCCGAGGTCCTCCTCCAGCTTGGCCACGGTGTAGGAAATGGTCGAGGGCACCTTGTGCAGGGCCTTGCCGGCGCCGGCAAAGGAGCCGCGGCGGTCGATGGCATCCAGGATCTGCAGGGCATCGAGGCTGAGCTTGAGCATTCGAATTTTTCGATGATGGCCGTCAAAACTATCCGTTTTTCAAACCCCGGGCGCAAGCGGATACTTCTCTCCAACGGGGAAACACGGCAACTACCGCCTCACCCCGCCCCATCGAAACCATCGAACAAGGAGATTCCATCATGCTGCAGATCCGCAAGAGCGCTACCCGTGGCCTGGCCGAGCATGGCTGGCTGTCCTCGCGCCATACCTTCTCCTTCGCCAACTACTACGACCCCCGCTACGTCAGCTTCGGCCCGCTGCGGGTGATCAACGAAGACAAGGTGATCGGCGGCCAGGGCTTCGGCACCCATAGCCACAGCAACATGGAGATCGTTTCCTATGTGCTGGGCGGCGCGCTGGAGCACAAGGATTCGATGGGCACCGGCTCGGTGCTGCGCTACGGCGACGTGCAGCGCATGAGTGCCGGCAGTGGTGTCAGCCACAGCGAATTCAACCACTCGGCCGACGAGACCGTGCACTTCCTGCAGATCTGGATCTTCCCGGACCGCGAGAACATCACGCCGTCCTACGAGGAGACCCACTTCGCCCCGGAGACCAAGCGCGGCCAGCTGCGCCTGATCGCTTCGCCGGACGGTGCCGACGGTTCGCTGCGCATCCACCAGGATGCCCGCATCTTCGCCACCATCCTCGATGGCGGCCAGAAGCTGCACCACGCGCTCGGCAATGGCCGTGGTGCCTATGTGCAGGTTGCCCGAGGCCAGCTGCAGGTCAATGGCATCACCCTGGAAGCCGGTGATGCACTGCAGGTCAGCGACGAAGCGCAGCTGACCCTGGAAAACGGCAACGACGCCGAAGTGCTGGTGTTCGACCTGCCGCTGTAACCACAACGCCCGCGAAGCTGCAAAGCATCGCGGGCGTATTTCCGTAGAGCCGAGCCCACGCTCGGCTGCGGTGTGACAGCCAGCCGAGCGCGGGCTCGGCTCTACAGGACCCGCGTCAGAACCTGTACGTCATCGCCAGCCGCACATTGCGCGGCTCACCCCAGGTGTAGGTGCTGTACCAGCTGAAGATCGTGTAGTAGCGCTTGTCCAGCAGGTTGTTGACGTTGAGCGTGGCCGACAGGCGATCACTGAATTCATAACGCGCCATCGCATCCAGCAACCAATACGGTTGGGTGCGATGTACCACCTTGGCCTGCGTGGCCGGGTTGGTGATCTCGCCGAAGGTGGAATCCTGTCGTGCGGTGCGACGCGCCGCGCGGGCTCAGCCGCCGATGGCGGCGCAGGCCTCCAGGATCAGCGCGGTCACTTCCTTCGGCTGCGAGGCCAGCGAGGCATGGCTGGCATCCAGCTCCAGCAATCGCTTGGGCTGGATGCGCGTGGCCATGGCCTTCTGGTTGTCCGGCGCGATCATGCGGTCCTGGCGGGACAGCTGGTACCAGCTCGGCTTGTGCTTCCAGGCCGGATCGCTGACCGCATCACCGAAGGTGCTCGCCAACGGCGCCTTCTGGGTCACCGCCATCACCCGGCCCTCGTCGGCGCTCAGGTCCTGGCAGAAGCTCTCATGGAACCTGTCCGCACGCAGCCACAGGTAGCCATCGCTGTCGGGTGCCAGGTTCGGCGCTGCCTCCGGCAGGTGCTGCTGGGTGATGCCACCGGGGCTCTCGCCGGCATCAGGCGCGAAGGCAGCGATGTAGACCAGGCCCTTCACGTTGGGCTCGCTACCGGCCTGGCTGATCACCGCGCCGCCGTAGGAGTGGCCGACCAGCAGCACCGGCCCGTCGATCTGCCGGATCATTTTCCGGGTGCGTCCTGCGTCGTCGGCCAGCGAGGTAAGCGGCAGTTCCACCGCCTGCACGCGGTCGTGGCCGTTGCGATGCAGTTCCAGGATCACCTTGGCCCAATGTGCGGCCCCGCCCCAGAATCCATGGACAAGGAGGATGGTCGGTGTCGTGCTCATGTACAGGTCTCCGGCAGCGGCCGGCGGGATGCCGACTGTGCAGCCACTGTCCGTGCGTGGCGTTAATCGCTGGTGACGCAATCGGGTCACTGCAATCGTATGCGTCGTTTGATGTCGTGCATGGCACTTGCCGACCTGGCCTGATAACGATTTCATGGAGCTCTCCCGGAGCTTCGCATCGCGCATGACGCCTTCATCCCCACGTGCCCAGCAGCACGCCACCCGTGCCGCCTTCTTCATTCCCGGCTTCGCCACCGCCGCGTGGGCGCCGATGGTGCCCTACGCAAAGGCCAAGGCCGGGCTGTCCGACGCCAGTCTCGGCGCCGTGCTGCTGTGCCTCGGGCTGGGTTCGTTGCTGGCGATGCCACTGGCAGGTGCGCTGACCGGGCGACTGGGATGCCGTCGGGTGATGGTGATCACCTGCGCGATGATGCTGGGCGCCCTGCCCTTGCTGGTGCTGGCACCCTCGCCCGTGGCGCTGGGCGCAGCGCTGTTCGTGTTCGGCGCCGGCGTCGGTGCATTGGATTGCGCGATGAACATGCAGGCCGTGGCGGTCGAGCGCGACGCCGGGCGCGCGATGATGTCCGGCTTCCACGCCTTCTACAGCATCGGTGGGTTTGTCGGCGCCGGCTGCATGACCGGGCTGCTGATCCTCGGCACGCCGCTGTGGCTGGCCGCGCTGCTTTCGGTGGCCGCGCTGCTGCTGGTTGCCGTGCTGTCGGCACCGCACTGGCGTCCGCAACGGATCCTGCACGAAGGCCCGCTATTGGCGCTGCCGCACGGCGTGGTCCTGTTCATCGGCGTGCTGGCCTTCGTGGTGTTCCTTGCCGAGGGCTCAATGCTGGACTGGAGTGCGGTGTTCCTGGCGGAAGTGCGGCAGGTACCGCGCGACCAGGCCGGGGCCGGCTTTGCGTTGTTCACCCTGGCGATGACCGCGATGCGCCTGTTCGGCGACGGCATCGTCGAGCGCCTCGGCCGGACCCGCACGCTGGTCATCGGCGGCATCACCGCTGCGGCGGGCTTCACCCTGGCCACGCTGGTGCCCTCGTTCCCGGTGGCGTTGGCCGGCTACGTACTGGTCGGGCTGGGCTGCGCCAACATCGTGCCGGCGCTGTTCTCGATGGCGGGCCAGCAGCGGGTGATGCCGGAGAGCATCGCCATCACCGCGGTGACCACACTGGGTTACGCCGGCATCCTCGCCGGTCCGGCAGCGATCGGCGCACTGGCGCATGCCACCAGCCTCGGTTTCGCCTTCCTGTGCGTGGCCGCGCTGCTGCTCGGCGTCGCGGCGTCTGCCCGCGCACTGGCACGACGCGTGGCCTGACAGAAAAAGGGGACGGAGGGGATTAAGTCGTTTCCCGCACACCTGGCCTGGAAACGACTTAATCCCCTCCGTCCCCTTTTTCTCAGCTGCGCGCCAGCCACTCAGCCTGGGCCGGCAGCTGCGGTGCCGGGCACGCGCTCTGCGGATGGTGCTCGTCGCGCGCCATCCAGTCATCGACCACGCCCGCCAGCAGGTCCAGCCGCAGCGGCAGGGTGATGTGGTCCTCGCCGCGCATTTCGATGTAGTGCGCGCGCGGGTTGGCCTGGGCCAGTTCGCGGCCCTGGCTGACCGGAATGTGCTGGTCGCCCTGCCCGTGCAGCAACAGCACGCAGGCGCGGGTATCGGCCAACGCACGCGCGACGTCCACGCGGTCCAGATCGACGTCGATGCGGCGGCTGGCGGCGGCGATCACCTGGTTGATGTCCTGGCCGCCGTAGCGCCAGCGCGCGTACGACGCCACCGCCTGCGCCTTCAGGCCTTCCGGCTGCAGCCCCATCAGGTGCGGGATCATGGTGCGGATCGCCACGCCGGCATTGGCGAACGATTCCATCGCCACCACGCCTTCGACCTGGTCACCCAGCTTGTCGGCGGTGAACACCGCCGTGGCCGCACCATAGGACACACCGAACAGGTACAGCGGCCCGGTCACTTCGCCGCGCGCGCGCAGCTCGCCGATCACATCGACCACGTCATCCGACTCATAGGTGCCATAGCCGGACGGGCCGGTGCCGGACTGGCCATGGTTGCGCAGGTCGAGCGTGACCACGCGGTAGCCGGATTCGGCCAGCTGCAGCGACCATGGCAGCATCGAATCACCGTTCATCATCCACCCATGCAGCAGCACCACGGTGCCGCGCGGCGCCTGCGCGCGGAACGGCTGCGGCACGGCCAGGCTCAGGCCGGTATCCAGCGGCAGGCCGTTCTCGTGGCGCTGCGGCAGGTAGCGGTAACGCGCGCCGTAGTCGCCCGGATCGAATACGCGCCAGAAGATCGGCACGCCATCGCGGCCCGCCGCGAAGCCATGGCGGTTGGGCAGTTCGGCGATGGCCGCGGCGATGCGCGGACGATCGAGCAGGGTCGACACGCCGCCCGGCGCGATCAGCTGATCGGCGAGTGAGGTGGACGAGGCGTTGATCGAGGATGAGCATGCGGCCAGCCACAGGCCGGCGCACGCCAGCAACAACAGCAGCAGGCGCTTCATATCACGTCATAGGGGTGAATCAGACAGATTGGGACGGTAACGCCCAATAGACCGGCCATCTATCGCGCACGGATGACGGCTTGATGACAACGCAGGAACGATTCAGTTTGGTGTAAAAGCTGTATCCGTTCAGTCATTGATCCGGATCAATGAACGCGCGCCCGGGAGTGCCCACAGTGCCGCCATGCGCATCTCGTTCAAGCTCGCCATTGCCCTGGCCGCCACGGTGGCCGCCGCCTACGGCATCGCCCGCAGCACGCCCTACTGGTTCGCACCGCGACAGACCGCGCAGGTCGACATCCACGATCCGGCGCTGATCGCGCAGGGGCGCTACCTGTCACGTGCCGCCGACTGCGCGGCCTGCCACACCGCGCCGGGCGGCAAGCCGTTCGCCGGTGGCCTGGGCATGCAGACGCCGATGGGCACGATCTATTCGACCAACATCACCCCCGATCCGGACTCCGGCATTGGTGCCTACGACTACGCCGATTTCGAACGCGCGGTCCGCCGCGGCATCCGCCACGACGGCCAGCCGCTGTATCCGGCGATGCCGTATGCCTCGTACGTGATCGCCAGCGATGCCGAGATCAAGGCGCTGTATGCCTATTTCATGGGCTCGGTGAAGCCGGTGAAGCAAAGCAACGCCGACAGCACGATTCCATGGCCGGCCAACATGCGCTGGCCTTTGGCATGGTGGCAGCTGCTGTTCGCGCGCCCGCGCAGCTTCAACCCGGATCCGTCGCTGGATGTGGGCCAGCAGCGTGGCGCTGAGCTGGTTGAGGGTTTGGCCCACTGCGGCGCCTGTCATACACCACGTGGGCTGGCGTTCCAGGAGAAGGCGATGGCCGACGATGGCAGCCGCCAGTTCCTGTCCGGCTCGGTGCTGGAAGGCTGGTATGCGAAGAACCTGCGCAATGAATCGACCGGCCTGGCCAGCTGGAGCGAGGGCGAGATCGTCGACTTCCTGCGCACCGGGCGCACCGATCGATCGGCAGCCTTCGGTGGCATGGCCGACGTGGTCGAGCACAGCACGCAGTATCTGTCCGACGCTGACCTGCTGGCCATGGCGCGCTACCTGAAGCAGCTGCCGGCGCGTGAGGGACGCAGTGCGCAGTGGTCGCCTGGTACCGACACCACCACCGCCGCGCTGCGTAGTGGCGACTATCGCGTGGCCGGTTCGCTGGCCTATGCCGAGCACTGCCAGGCCTGCCACCGTGCCGACGGGCGCGGCATGCCACGCGTCTATCCTGCCCTGGCAGGCAACTCGATCGTGTTCGCCGATGATCCCAGTTCGCTGGTGCAGGTGACCCTGATCGGGGGTCGCACCCCGCACACCCCGCACGACCGCATGGCCTTCACCATGCCCGGCTTCGAGCAGCTGCCGAACGCGCAGCTGGCACAGATCCTGACCTTCATCCGCAGCAGCTGGGGCAACCAGGCCAGCGCGGTGAGCGAGGTCGAGGTGGCACGCATGCGCCGGGTGGTGCGTGACAAGCCGGTGCACTTCGTTCCGCAGGAGGCCGCACGATGAAGCGTTCGCGCAAACGTTCCCGCCTGCTGCTCGGTAGTGCGATCACCGTGGTGCTGCTGGCCGGTGCGGGCACCCTCGCCTATCGTCACCTGCACCCGGGCCTGGATGCCGCCGTAGCCAGTACGATCGATATCCTCGATGCACAGGGCAAGTTGGTCGCCCACTACCACGCGCCCAGTGCCGAGGAGATCGCCGGCCTGGGCAATGCCGAATCGGTGATGCTCGGCCGGCGCATCCTCAACGAGACCGCGCGCCTGCTTCCGGACAACGTCGGCAACGATCTGAACTGCAATTCGTGCCACATGGCCGAGGGCAAGCGACCGTTCGGCAACCACTACTTCAATACCGGCGGCGGTGCCTATCCGCGCTACATGCCGCGCCCGGGCAAGGTGATCGGGCTGACCGAGCGCATCAATGGCTGCCTGCAGCGCTCGATGAACGGCAAGCCGCTGCCGAAGGACGCACCGCAGATGCGCGCGATGCTCGACTACATGGCGTGGCTGAGCAGCCCGGTGCCAGAGGGTGCAACAGTGGCCGCGCCCAGTGAGGGCCCCATCGACAGCACGCTGACTCCGGACCCGGTCCGCGGCCAGGCGCTGTATGCCGTGCAGTGCGCCGCCTGCCATGGCGACAACGGCGAAGGCCGACGCGATGCCAGCGGTGACATCGCCTTCCCGCCGCTGTGGGGCGACCACAGCTTCAACATCGGTGCCGGCATGGCGCGCCTGTACAAGGCGGCCGGTTTCATCAAGCACAACATGCCACCGGCAGTGACCCGCGCACCGCCGCTGGGGCAGCAGGTGATGCCGGACCAGGATGCGGTGGACATCGCCGGCTATTTCATCAACCAGCCGCGGCCGGACTTTGCCAACAAGGGCAAGGACTGGCCGCGTGACCCGAAGCCCAAGGACGCACGGTACTGAAGCAGGCGGCGGGTGCCGGCCGTCGCACAACACGATTCCTGCATCGCCACGTCATGCCGATGTCATTGGCGCTGCCGACACTCCGGGGCTTCCCTGCTCTGAAGGTCCGGTCTCGATGCGAACGTCTGCGCGCTTTCCCCGTGTCTCGCTGCTTGCCCTGCTGATCGCTCCCGCACTGGACGCCCTGGCCGAAGCACCGCAGGGCGATGCCGCTGAAGCGCGCAGCAGTGAGGCCCGCACCCTCGACCAGGTGCAGGTGATCGGCCAGGCCACCAGCTATGCCAAGACTTCCGTGCGTGCGGAAACGCTGAACCGGCAGACCGTGATGAGCAGCGTCAACGACGCGCTCAACGAAGTGCCCGGCGTGGTGGTCAGCGAGGCCGATGCCACCGGCTCGTCGGTGTGGGGCACGCAGATCAGCATGCGTGGCTTCGTCACCAACCGTGATACCCAGCAGATCGGCACCACCATCGACGGCCTGCCCAATGGTGGCTCGGGTTACGGCGGCGGCTCGCTGGCCAACCGCTACATCGACACCCTCGACCTGGAAACGGTGGAAGTCAGCCAGGGCACCGCCGATATCTCCTCGCGCTCGAACGAGGCCCTGGGCGGCACCCTCAACTTCCTCACCAGCGATCCGCTGCAGGACAGCCGCCTGCGCTTCGTGGTCGGCGCCGGTGACAACGAGGCGCGCAAGTACTACGTGCGCTACGACACCGGCCTGCTCGGCGGCCACACCCGCGCCTGGGTCAGTGCCTCGTCGGCGCGCGTGCATGACTGGATCGATGGCAGCGGCAAGACCAGCAATGACCACATCGCCGGCAAGTTCATCACCGAACTGGATCGCTGGACCCTGACCGGCTACCTGTCCTACAACGATGCGGACGAGCCGGAGTACACCAGCGTCTCACCGAAGGGCTTCGCGACCAATCCGGATCGCGACAACCTGGTCGGTACCCTCACCGGCATTCCCTACCTGGACCAGAACTACCGTTCCGGCTCGCGTGCGCTGCGCGAGAACACCTTCGGCTACCTGCGCGCGGCCTTCGACGGTGGCAACGGCTTCAAGGCCTCGGTGGCCGCCTACGGGCACCGCATGCAAGGCCGCGGCGACTGGCTGCCACCGTATCTGGCGCAGGTCAGCGATGACGGAGCCGGTCGCCCGGAGTCGGAATACCTCGGTGGCAAGACCGTGTACGGCGGCAGCAACCGTGGCCAGATTTTCTTCGTCAATCCCGATGGCAGTGGCGCGCAGCGCCTGGCCAGCTGCAGCCCGCGCCTTGGCTTCACCGCCGAGTACGATCCGAACTGCTACGCCGGCAACGTGCTGGGCGCGCAGTCGTATCGCCACACCCACTACGACAACGACCGCATGGGCGTGACCGCCGACGTCGAATGGCGCCAGACTTTCGGCGCAGTCGACAACACGATCCGCGGCGGCCTGTGGGTGGAGAAGCTGGACCGTTCGGCACGCCGCGACTGGCATCGCCTGCTCAACGTCGGCCAGGACATCGCCTTCGACCACCAGCCGTACTGGGTACAGTTCGAGGACAAGTACAAGGTCGACGAACAGATGTACTACGTCGAGGACGTGGCCCGCTTCGGCCCGTTCAGCGCGCGCCTCGGCGTGAAGCAGTTCTTCGTGGACCAGTCGCGCCGCCGCGTGATCGGTGCCAGCGAGCACGTCACATCCGACTCCAGGTCCGATCCGCTGCTGTCCACCGGCTTCACCTGGGCGCCCGGCGTGGAAGGCATGGAGCTGTTCGCGGGCTTCTCGCAGAACTTCGCCGCCATCCCCTCCGGCGTGCTCGGCGAGACCGACCCGCAGCGCTTCCGCAACGTCGAGCCGGAGACCGCCGACAACATTGAAATGGGCATGCGCATCAGCCGCTGGCCCCTGACCGCCTCGGTCACGCTGTACAACATCAAATTCGACAACCGCATCGTCTACCTGCCGGCCGGCTTCGTCAGCGGCATCGACTACCTGGGCGAGACCGACGGCGTCTACGAGAACTTCGGCGGCGTGGAAAGCAACGGCCTGGAAGCGGCGTTCGGCTATGGCTGGGACAACGGCTGGCGCCTCAACGCCGCCTATACCTACAACCGCTCCAAGTACCTGGGCAGTGGCGATGCCGCGCGTGATACCCAGCTGGACATCGTCGACGGCGCCAAGGTGATCGGCCAACCCGAACAGACCCTCGTACTCTCGGCGGACTGGCAGGGCGAGAACTGGAACTTCGGCCTGTCCGGCCGTTACCTGGGCACCCGCTACCTCGACGCCGCCAACGTCAACAAGCTGCCCTCGGCCACCGTGTTCAACGCGAACATCGGCTTCGACCTGCAGGGCCTGTCGCCGCGCCTGAAGGGCATGGGTGCCAACCTGGTGGTGAGCAACCTCACCGACAAGCGGTATCTTGCGGGGGTGGACGGCCGCGACAACGCCTTCATCGGCGCTCCGCGCACCGTCGGCATCTCCTTCCGTGTGGACCTGTGAGTGAGCCCGTGACCGATATCGGCCGACGCCGGTTGTTGCAGGCCGGCGTTGCCGCCGGCTTTTCCCCGCTGCTGCCCAGCATCGCCCGGGCCGCCGCGATCGCCCCCGCCGCGCGGACCCGCAGCCTGGAAGACCTGCAGCACATCGTGGTGTTCATGCAGGAGAACCGTTCGTTCGACCACTACTTCGGCACGCTGCCGGGTGTGCGGGGTTTCGGCGATCGCTTCGTCGCTCCGGCGCAGGCACTGCAGGCCGGCGCCCGCGCGCGCAGCCTGTGGCTGCAGCCCGACGCCAGCGGCAAGCGCGCGATTGCGCCGTTCCCGCTGGATACCGCCGCGCACTTCGGCTACATGCGCGTGGAAGGCACGCCGCACACCTGGCCGGATGCACAGCGGGCCTGGGACCACGGACGCATGGGGCAATGGCCGAAAGCCAAGCAGAACCACTCGATGGGCTACTTCCAGCGCAGCGACCTGCCCTTCCAGTTCGCCCTGGCCGATGCCTTCACCATCTGCGACGCCTACCACTGCGCGATGCAGGCCGGAACCAACCCGAACCGGGTGTTCCTGTGGACCGGCCACAACGATGCTGCCGCCCGCGCCGGCGGCCCGGTGATCGCCAACTCGCACGACAACTTCCCCGAGCACGGCGGGCATCCTGCGTCGTACCGCTGGGCCAGCTATGTCGAACGCCTGCAGAAGGCGGGGGTATCCTGGCAGATCTACCAGGACATGGCCGACAACTTCACCGACAACCCGCTGGCCGGCTTCGAGGCGTTCCGCCAGGCCTACCGCGCTGCGCCGGGGCATGACCCGCAGCTGCGCGCACGCGGGGTCAGCACGCGTGGCCTGGCGCAGCTGCGCCAGGACGTCATCGACGGACGCCTGCCGCAGGTCAGCTTCATCATCGCCGACGCGGCCGGCAGCGAGCATCCCGGCCCCTCCAGCCCGGCCCAGGGCGCGGCCTATACCGCGCGCGTGCTGGATGCACTGACCGCCGATCCGCAGGTGTGGAGCCGCACCGCCCTGCTGCTGATGTTCGACGAGAACGACGGTTTCTTCGACCACATGCCACCACCGGCACCGCCTTCGCCGGTGGACGGTGGCTGGGCGGGTGCGTCCTCGGTCAGCACTGAAGGCGAGTACCACCGCCATCCGGCACCGGGAGATGAGAAGTACGACTTCGCCGAACTGCGCGGCCGCCCGTATGGACTGGGCCCGCGCGTGCCGCTGTACGTGATCTCGCCCTGGAGCCGCGGTGGCTGGGTCGATTCGCAGGTGTACGACCACACCTCGGTCATTCGACTGATCGAACGCCGCTTTGGTGTGTCCGCGCCGGACATCTCGCCGTGGCGCCGCGCGGTCTGCGGCGACCTCAGCACTGCGTTCGACTTTGCCCAGCGCGATACCCGCCCGTTCGTCCGCGGCCTGCCCGACGTGAGCGCGGTGGCCGCACGCGCCGCTGCTTTGCCGGGGCGCACCGTGCCCGCGCTGCCAGAGGGGCTGAAGCCAGCGAAACAGGAAAGCGGTGTACGCCCGGCGCGTGCCCTTCCCTATCGACCGCAGGCATCGATTGCTGCGGTCGACGTCGCGGGCGTTGACCTGGCGTTGTCCTGCGAGGGCGCAGCGGCAGTGCTGCATGTCTACGATCGGCTGCGGCTGGAGGCGGTGCCGCGCCGTTACACGCTGCTGCCGGGCATGCCGCTGCGCGAGCGTTGGCCGCTGGACGCCCAGGGCCGCTATGACCTGTGGCTGCTCGGTCCGAACGGCTTCCACCGCCACTTCCAGGGTGCGGCCAAGGCTCCTGCCGTGCAGGCTTCAATTGATCGCGCGGATGGCCAGCTGCGGCTGCACCTGCGCAATCTGGGTGACAGTGCACAGCAGGTGCGCGTGCATGGCGGCGCCTATGCAGGACACATGCCCGAACAGACATTGGCGCTGCCCGCACATGCGCAGACTTCATTGGCGTGGGATGCAACGCCTACCGCCGGCTGGTATGACCTGCGCATCAGCGCGGGTGGGAGTGTGCTGCGTTTGGCCGGCCGCGCCGAGGATGGTCGCCCCGGCACCAGTGACCCGGCGATGGGCACCGAACCGCTGCGGTTCGAGCACGATTGAAGAATCCCTAAAGAGCCGAGCCCATGCTCGGCTGCTTTCGCCCCGGTCGCATTGCCCCGAAAAAAGCAGCCGAGCGTGGGCTCGGCTCTACAGCGCAGACCGGTAGACTCAGGCCTCCTGCAGCCCCGGCCGGCCGTGCTCCACCGCGTAGCGCTTCCAGCTCTGCACGGTACCGTTCGGCCGCATCACCGTATCCAGCGTCTTCATGTCGCCGATCCACGCATCAGGGGTGACATCGCACAGCACATAGCCACGCTTGTCGGTGGTCGCCTTCAGATTGGGGCTGTGCGCAAGCTGGTTGCGGGCGTAAGCGTCCACGCCCTGGCCGTCAGCACCGGAAGTGATCGAGGTGGCGAGGAACTCGCTGGAGACCACGCCCGAGTCACGGTGGTCCTGCACCAGGTCGCTGGCGTAATGCCGGTGCGCGTCGCCACAGGCGGTCACCACGTTGCCGAAGCCGACCTTCTGGATGTGGTCGAGCAGGCGCCGGCGGCTGTCCAGGTAACCCGACCATTGGTCATCGGACGACTGCACCACGCCGTCCTTCTCGCGCATGTAGTTGCCCAGCGCTACCTGGTGGGCGATGGTGTGCCAACGCGGCGCGGCATCGGCCAGGCCATCGAACAGCCAGCGCTCCTGCTTCGCACCGACAATGCTGCGCTCCGGCGATTCCACGTCCTCACGCAGCGCCATGTTCACCTGCTTGCTGCGGTACTGGCGTGTGTCGAGCAGGTGCAGGTCCATCAGCGTTCCGTAGCGTGCGCGCCGGTACAGCTGCATGTGGCCATCGCGCGGGAATGCCGAACGGCGCAGCGGCATGTTCTCGTAGTAGGCCTGGAACGCCTGTGCGCGCCGCAGCAGGAACACTTCGCTGGGCGTATCGTCCTGGTCTTCGGCGCCGGCCCAGTTGTTGTCCACTTCATGGTCATCGAAAGTGACGAACCACGGTGCCGACGCATGCGCGGCCTGCAGGTCGGCATCGCTCTTGTACTGGGCATAGCGGCGGCGGTAATCATCCAGCGTGTAGGTCTGCGGGCCGACGTGGTTGCGCAGGTTGGTGAACGGCTGGCCGTTCATCTTCCGCAGGCCAGGCTGGCTTTCACCTTCGTAGATGTAATCACCGTAGTGGAAGACGAAATCCAGCGGTTCCTCGGCGATGCGCCGCCACGCGGTGTAGTGGCCTTCTTCGTAGTGCTGGCAGCCGGCCACCACAAAGCGCACGCGATCCACCGCTGCCGCGGCTGCCGGCAGCGTGCGGGTACAACCGACTGCACTGGCGTGGCCACCCACGGTAAAGCGGTACCAGTAGGGCCGTCCGGGCGCCAATCCTTCCAGTTCCACGTGCACCGCGTGGCCGAGTTCGGGATGCGCGAGCGCCGAACCCTGGCGTACCACCTTGCGCATGCCTTCGTCCGCTGCCAGCTGCCATTCGACCACCATCGGCCGGGTCGGCATGCCACCGCCGAACACCAGCGGCTCCGTCGCCAGCCGCGTCCACAGCACCATGCCGTCGGCCGTGGGATCACCCGAGGCCACGCCCAGGGTGAAGGGCGTGCTGGCAAAGCGCGGCTTGGCCAGCAGGTTGCGCGGGTTCAGCGTGGTGGCATCGGCCTGCGCGGCCAGCGCGCGTGCCGTGCCCATCCAGGCGCCGGCAGCGGACAGGCCGGCCAGGGCCAGGAATCGCCTGCGATTGATCGTCTCCACGGCTGTGCCCTCAGTTGTAGATGATGTGGAAGTAGAAGAAGCGGCCGTAGTCGTCGATCTCGGTACGGAAGCGCCCGTTCGGGCCGGTGCTGTAGGTCGGCTGGGTGTTGAACAGGTTCTTGGCTTCGTACTTCAGCGTCACGTGCCTGCTGACCTTGTGGCTGAAGGCCATGTTGAAGGTCATGTACGGGTCGTAGTACGAATCCAGCCACTGGGTGTCGCCGAAGTCGACCAGCATCCGGCTGCGGTAGGTTCCGGACAGGCGCAGTTGCGAGTTCTTCCACGGCATGCGCCAGATCACCGAACCATTGAGCGACCAGTCCGGCTGGTACAGCAGCCGGTCCAGGCGTCGCTCGGTGCCATCGGTGATGCGGTAGTTGGTCCTGCCTTCCAGCCGCGTGGCGTTGAAGTACATGTCGAAGCGCTGGCGGCCCCATTGCAGGTTGCGGTTGGCCACCGCGAACTCGACGCCGCGCAGCCTGGACTCATCGGTGTTCATCGGTTGGGTCACCCGGTAACGGGTATCGCCCACGTTCTCGAAGGTGGTCAGGGTGTAGATGTCGTCCTTGATTACCTTGTCGAACAACGCCACCGAGACCAGGCCGTTGTTGCCGTTGAAGTACAGGTCCCATGCAAGGTCGATGTTGGTGGAACGGCGCGGCTGCAGGTTCGCATTGCCCTGCTTGATGGTGCAGAAGCCCCTGCCCTCCTCGTCATCGCCACAGCTGGTGCTGGTGGCCTGGGCAATGTTGCTCGGCGTCGGCCGGCCCAGCGTGCGGCTGGCGGAGAAGCGCAGGCGCTGGTCCTCGCTCAGCTTGAACGTCGCATTCAACGAGGGCAACAGGTTGTTGTAGCCACCGCTCGTGTTGCGGAAGGCGGAGGTATAGGTGGTGCCGCCATCATTGCTGAACGGGCTGTAGGCATCGAAGCGGGTGTGGTCATGGCGCAGGCCACCGATCAGCAGCAGCCGGTCCCAGGCGTAGTGCGCGGACACGTACGCATTGGTGATGTCCTCCACGTACTTGTAGTCACTGGTGAAGTTGGCATTCGGATACGCCGCATTGTTGTTGCCCAGTTCCGGTAGCAGTTCCTCGTTCCACTTGCGGTTGTCGATCAGCGGGAAGCCCGGCACGCTGCCCAGCAGCGTCGATCCCGGATACAGGTAATCGTTGAGCGTGGCGCTGCTCCTGAAGTAGTCGAAGTCGATGTCCTGCCAGATCTTAAGGTGGCGGTATTCCGCGCCGGTGGCCAGGCCGAAGCCACGCGCATCGGCGTCGATGTTGTAGCTGAAGTCGGCGCGCAGGTTGTCGATGCTCTCCTTGGCATCGCGCGGGGAGACATAGGCCTGCGCCGGATTGAGCTTGAACGCCGAGCTGGTCAACAGGCTGGAATCGGACACCGCCACCGCGTTGGGGAAACCGTGGCTGTCGTTCTCGTAGTCGACGAACAGGCTGCTTGGGTAGGCGCGCACACCCCAGTAGACCTGGTTGTTGTGGAAAGTCTCTTCGGTATGGCCGCCACGCAGGCTCAGCCGCGAACGGTCGCCGATGTCCCAGTTGAAGCTGGCGATGGCGCCGCGGTTGCTGCGGTCCCAGCGGTCGTGGCGGTTCTTGATGTAGATGCTGTTGATCTGGGTGGTGCCGCTGTCCTCGGTCTGGTTGCGGATCGGAAACTTGGCGTTGCCGTACAGGTCGGTCTTGTTCATCGTCGAGTTCTCGTAGAACCGGTACGAGTACAGCAGCAGCGATGCGTAGAACGGATCGTCCGACGGCTTCCATTCCAGCTTGGCCGAGCCGCCGAAGTTGGTGATGAAGTTGGTGTAGGTGCCGGTGCTGAAATTGCCGGGCGCACGCAGCCCGTTCCAACCCTTGGCCTCATCCGGCCCGGTGGTGCCGTCGGTGAGGTACTTGCCGGCGTCGTTGTAGTAGTAGTTCGACTCCACCCAGCGCTTAACGCTGTTGCGCGAACGCTGCTCATAGCGTGCCACCGCAACGATGCCGAACTCCTGCCCGGCGCCGAACTGGTTGGAGAACACCATCTTGGCGCTCTTGCCGAAGTGGCCCAGGGTTTCGTGGTTGCCGCCAGCGCTGCGCTCGACGTTGGTCTCGGCCGTGGAATAGATACCTGCCACGTCGGCAAACACGTACTTGCCGGACCGGTCGAAGGCACTGCGGCTGATGATGTCGATCACGCCGCCGATCGCATCCGGTGCCTGCTCCGCACTGAAGCTCTTGTAGATGTCGGTACGGGTGCCGATGTCGCTGGGAATCAGCTGCAGGTTGTTCATGCGTTCGCCGGAGCCACTGCCACCCACGCTGGCAATCGCGATGCCATCGATGGTGGTGTAGTTGAGGTTGGCCTGTACGCCGCGCACCGTCACGTAACGTGGCTCGCCGGCATCCTCCACCGCACTCAGGCCTGGAGCGGCCATCAGGCTCTCGGCCAAGGTCTCGTCGCCGTAGCTGTCCATTTCGTCGTAGACCACCGAATCCTTGATCACCGGTGAGGTCTTCTTCTGGTCGATCACCTCGTGCGCGGCAATCACCTTCACCGTGTCCAGGGTCGGCGCCACCACCGCCTCGGCCTCGCGCGGCTTCGGTGCGCCGGGGTTCGGCGCGTTGCGTACCGGTGCCGGATCGATGGCGATGACATTGCCATCCACCACGGTGTAGCCCAGGCCGGTACCGGCCAGCAGTGCATCCAGCGCCTGCCTGACGGTGGCACCGCGCGGCACCGCACCGGCCATGCGGGCATCGCCATCGGCCGAGTACAGGAACTGCACCCCGGAACTGCGTGACAACTGCTCCAGTGCACGCGCCAGCGGCTGTGCCGCGATCGGCGTGGACACACGCGCCTCCAGGCCATCGGCGGCGGCGGCGAAGGCCAATGGCATGCTGCCGGGAGACAGGGCGAGGATGATCGACAGGTAGAGCGTGTTGCGCATCACGGGTCCTTGGAAGAGAGAAGGCAGCAGGCGCCGCTGCGCGGATCGGCAGCGGCTTCTCCCAAGTAAGAGCCCGCATCCACCAAAGTGGAGAACGCGGATTCGATGAATTTTTTCTGACAGTCCACGGCCACCTCGGCCTCAGCGGCTGCCAACCCGCACTGTGTCGCCCTCGCGGCTCACCACGAAGCGCGGGTCACGTTCGAGGAAGGCCTGCAGCGCACCGATGCGATGCGCATCGAGGCTGCCGGACAACCGTGCCGATGCCGCGCCCTCGTCCAGCACGCGCACCTGCACCTGGTTGTGCCGGTTGAAGGCAGCAGCCACTTCGTCCAAGCGTTCGTCAAGGAAGGACACTTTGCGCTGCTGCCAGTCCAGCAGCATCGACAGTGGCATGTCCAAGGACTCCACCGCATGGCTGCGCGCGTCGACCTGCACCACCCGGCCCTGCCCCAACTGGGCCAGGCGGCGGGCACCCGCGCCTTGGCTCCAGACCTCGACCTCGCCGGAAACCACACCGATGCGCGTGCTCTGCAGCCGTCGCGACACGTCGAAGACTGTGCCGATGTCCCGGATCTCCAGGCCGTTCACCTGCACCTCGAACGGGCGGCGGTCGCGTGCGATGTCGAACGTCGCCTCGCCCTGCAGCAGTTCCGCCTTGCGACTGAACCAGCCCATGCGTACCCGCAGGCGGCTGTCCGCGTTGAGCCGCACCTGTGTCCGGTCAGGTAGCACCAGGTCACGCAGTTCACCGTGGTCGGCGCTGTACAGCTGTTCGGTGGGCATCAGCTGCGGGACCAGGCCCACGCCGAGCAGGGCGATGCAGGCTGCGGCAGCCATCACCCACCCGCGCGTGCGGCGGCGCAGCGGCGCGGCGTGCGGCGCGGCGGGGGCACTATCGAACAGAGGCACCACTTTGGCGGCCGCCTGCCGTGGCGGCGCCGGCGCCTCTTCCGGCAACGGCGATTGCAGTGCCTCGCCGACCTGCCGGTGCAGCGCGAGGGCGTGCATATAGGCGCGCACGTGCTCGGGCGAGCGCTTCATCCAGTCCAGGAACGCAATCCGCTCGGCCTCGTCCAGCACTCCCTCGCGATTGCGCAGAAACCAGTCCATTGCCTCGCAGGCGAGCGTGTCGTCGGCCATGGGCGATGCGTTCCGGTTCATGCGTGCTCCCTGGCGCCCAGCGCCTTCCTGCAGGCCTCCAGACCCTTGCCGATGTGCTTGCGCACCATGTGCACCGACACCTGCAACTGCCGGCTGACTGCCGGGCAGTCCAGCCCGTCGCGGTAATGCAGCTCCATCACCCGTCGCGTGGTCGCCGGCAGACGTGCGATGGTGCTGCGGATATCGTTCCAGCGCTGCGCGCGCTCGAACTCGCCCTCGATGTCTTCTTCGCTTTTCAGCACTTCGGCCAGCTGATCCACGTCTTCCAGCGGCGGCAGCGACAAACGCGCGCGCGCGTGCTCGCGTGCCAGGTTGGCCGCGACCGTGAACAGGTAGGCCTCCGGGTTCTCGATCGCTGCGGCATTCTCGCCGGTGGCCCGCAGCAGCCGCAGGTACACCTCCTGCGCCAGGTCCTCGGCGTCTTCGCTGGCAGAACCGCGACGCAGGAAGAAGCCACGCAGCAGCCGTCGGCGCAGCGCGTAGCTCTTCTCCCAGATCCTCACGCTGTTCACGGCCGGCCAACACCCCGAGGCTGGAAAGCCCCGCAGGGTGACGACCATCGATGACAGTGGCGTTGCAGCAGGCGGCCATGCCAGGCACTCTCCGCCCGGCACATTCGCCCATGATACGGCGCACCGTGCCAACCCTTGCTTGCCAGAGACCCAAGCCGGGCCCGCCTATCGAAGCCGCGGGGCCAGGCCTACGCTTGCCTCCCCGGTGGCCGCCACGGTCGCCCTTCGCGTCACGGCCCCGCCATTGCGACCCCGCTCCAGTGCTGTGCGCCCTGCCGGTGTTGTCGCCCAGGCAGAGCCGGCGCCCTCTGGAGACAGTCATGAACCAAGCCCTGACCCCCTTCGATACCGACCCGCTGGAAACGCGGGAGTGGCGTGAATCGCTGGAGGCGGTGATGCAGGCCGGTGGCCGGCCACGCGCGCATTACCTGATCGACCAGCTCAGCGAGCTGGATGCGCAGCGGCACGGCGATCTGCATGCGCGCGCGTGGACCGCCTACGTCAACACCATCCCGCCGGAGCGCCAGCCGGCCTACCCGGGCGACCTGGCCATCGAGCGCCGCCTGAACGCGATGATCCGCTGGAATGCGATGGTGATGGTGCTGCGCGCCGGCAAGCACTCCAACGTCGGCGGCCACATCGCCACCTACCAGTCGGCGGCGGTGCTGTACGACGTGGGCTTCGACCACTTCTTCCGTGGCCGTACCGACACCTTCGACGGCGACATGATCTACATCCAGGGCCATTCCGCGCCGGGCATCTATGGCCGTGCGTACGTGGAAGGGCGCATCGATCCGGCACGGATGGACAACTTCCGCCGCGAAGCCGGTCGTGACGGCCTGTCTTCGTATCCACACCCGCGCCTGATGCCGGAGTTCTGGCAGTTCCCCACCGTGTCGATGGGGTTGGGCCCGCTGACCGCCGCCTACCAGGCGCGCTACATGCGTTACCTCGAGTACCGCGGCCTGAAGCAGCACCAGGACCGCAAGGTCTGGGCCTTCCTCGGCGACGGCGAGATGGACCAGCCCGAATCGCTGGCGGCGATTTCGCTGGCCGGCCGCGAGCGGCTGGACAACATCGTGTTCGTGGTCAACTGCAACCTGCAGCGCCTGGACGGTCCGGTGCGCGGCAACGCCAAGGTCATCCAGGAACTGGAAGGCACGTTCCGCGCGGCCGGCTGGAACGTGATCAAGCTGATCTGGGGCAGTGGCTGGGACGACCTGCTGGCCCGCGACCACAGCGGCCTGCTGCGCCAGCGCATGATGGAATGCGTGGATGGCGACTACCAGACCTTCAAGTCGCAGAGCGGTGCTTACGTGCGCGAGCATTTCTTCGGCCGTTACCCCGAGCTGCTGGAGCTGGTCGCGCACATGAGCGATGACGACATCTGGGCGCTGGCACGTGGTGGCCACGATCCGCAGAAGGTGTACGCCGCCTACCAGCAGGCGGTGAACACCCGCGGCCGGCCGACGGTGATCCTGGCCAAGACGGTCAAGGGTTTCGGCATGGGCGAAGCCGGCGAAGGCCAGAACATCAACCACCAGCTGAAGAAGATGAGCGCCGATGCAGTACGCGCCTTCCGCGACCGCTTCAACCTGCCGGTCAGCGACGAGCAGCTGGAGGAGATGCCCTATCTGCGCCCGGAACCGGGCAGCGCCGAGGCCGCCTACTTCGCCGAACGCCGCCGCATCCAGGGTGGGCAGCTGCCGGCGCGCCTGGCCAAGGTGGATCCGCTGCCGCTGCCGCCGCTGTCGATCTTCAACACCCAGCTGCAGGGCAGTGGCGATCGCGGCCAGTCCACCACCATGGGCTTCGTGCGCATCCTCACCAGCCTGCTGAAGGACCCGGATCTGGGCAAGCTGGTGATTCCGATCGTGCCCGATGAATCGCGCACCTTCGGCATGGAAGGCCTGTTCCGCCAGATCGGCATCCACTCCTACCTGGGCCAGCTGTACACCCCGCAGGATGCCGGCCAGCTGAGCTATTACAAGGAAGCCAAGGACGGTCAGATCCTGCAGGAAGGCATCAACGAATCCGGTGCGATCTGTTCATGGATCGCCGCCGGCACCGCCTACAGCAACCACGGCCTGGCCACGATTCCGTTCTACATCTTCTATTCGATGTTCGGCCTGCAGCGCGTCGGTGACCTGGCCTGGGCCGCTGCCGACGCGCGTACCCGCGGCTTCCTGCTCGGTGCCACGTCGGGCCGCACCACGCTGATGGGCGAAGGCCTGCAGCACGATGACGGCCACAGCCACGTGCTGTCGTCGGTGATTCCGAGCTGCGTGTCCTACGACCCGACCTACAACTACGAACTGGCGGTGATCATCCACGACGGCCTGCGCCGCATGTATGTCGACCAGAAAGACATCTACTACTACATCACCGTACTCAACGAGAACTACCCGCAGCCGGCACTGCCCGAAGGCACCGAAGCCGGCATCCTGAAGGGCCTGTACCTGCTGCATCCGGCAGCCGCCGACAACGCCTTGCAGCCACGCGTGCAGCTGATGGGCAGCGGCTCGATCCTGCGCGAAGTGGAAGCCGCGGCAGACCTGCTGCAGCAGGACTTCGGCATCGCCAGCGATGTGTGGAGCGCGACCAGCCTGACCGAACTGCGCCGCGACGGGCTGTCCGCCGAGCGCTGGAACCTGCTGCATCCGGCCGAAAAACCGCGCGTGCCCTACGTGCAGCAGTGCCTGCAGGGTCATGAAGGCCCGGTGGTGGTGGCCACCGACTACATGAAGATCGTCGGCGACCAGATCCGTCCCTTCATCAACGACCGCCGCTTCACCGCATTGGGGACCGATGGCTTCGGCCGTTCCGACACGCGTGAATCGCTGCGCACGTTCTTCGAAGTGGATCGCCACTTCATCGTACTGGCGGCCCTGAAGTCGCTGGCCGACGAAGGCCGCATCGAACGCTCGCGGATGCAGGACGCGATCGACAAGTACGGCATCGACACCGGCAAGCGCGATCCGGCCGCCGCCGTGTAACGCCGTTGCATTCACCACGCCTGCCCTGCGGGCGTGGTGAATGCAGCATCGCTACGGCATGCGCTTGAACAGGTTGGTCTGCAGGATCGGCGTACCGTCATGACCGTAGAACGCCTTGGTCTCGGTCATCGTCGCCTGGTCATCCGCCACGGTGTAGATGCGGGTGGAGGCCGGCGTGCCATGGTCCACCAGCTGCATCACCAGCGTGTTCGGTGCAGGCAGTTTCAGGTTGGCCTTGTCCGCGCCATAGGTGCCGGACAGGGCGCCGGGCGTGCCATCCAGGGCCAGCGTGCCGTCGGATTTCATGGTCTTGCCGTCGTTCAGGACGATGTCCACGTGCGAGCTCCAGCGGCCACCACCGGCGTCCTTGAACTCGAGCACCACGTGCTTCGGGCGCTGCGCTTCGGGTAGCGCAGACGTGGCGATATCCAGCGACCAGCGCCCCAGCAGGGGGGAAGGCGAAGTCTCCACTGCCAGCGCCGGAACGGCGGGGAGTGAAAGCGCAGACAACAACACAGCGGACAACAGCTTCATACGTTGCTCCGTTCCAGTGAAGAAGATTCTGCGTGACGCGTTGTGGGGCGCAGCGCCTCGGATCGTGCACAGCATCGGCGCCCGGCGCAAGGCGGGGCGCTGAACACGCGGCAACCTCATTCGCGCCCCCGCGATTTCGGTCTGGCGGCAAGGTCTCATCCGTCCTTGCCGATACAAAGAGTTACGTTATAACATTTCACTTCGCCTTCACGAGTCCTGCCCTGCGTCGCCACCTGCTTGCTGCTGCCATTCTGTTCGCCGTCCACACCGCCCAGGCCGCGGACGAACCCACCCTCCCCACCCTCCAGGTCCAGGCCTCCCAGCCCTCGCGCATCGACAGCCGGGTCACCGTCGACAATCCGCAGGCGCAGAACCGCACCCTCGGCGGCCTGCTCGAACACGTCTCCGGCGTGCAGAGCACCGCCTTCGGGCCGAACGCGGGCGCCCCGGTCATCCGCAGCCTCAGTGGCAACCGCGTGCAGATCCTGCAGGACGGCCAGTCCATCCTCGGCATGAACGCGATCAGCGGCGACATCAACATTCCGTTCGATCCACTGTTCGTGCGCAGCGTCACCGTCAACAAGTCCTCGGACACGGTGCGCTATGGCGGCAATGCGATCGGCGGCAGCGTGGAGATCGATTCGGGCCTGATCTCGCGCAGCATGGAAGACAAGGACCAGTCGATGGAACTGGTCCTGCGCAAGGGCTTCAATGCCGCCGATGCGCAGGGCTTCCGCATGAACTTCAACAACCAGCGCAACCTCTCGACCAACCTGCAGGTCTCGCGCCAGCGCGTCTCGCACTACGACATCCCCGGCAACAGCAAGGCCCGTGTCTGCAACACCCGACTGTTCCCGCCGACCGGCGGCGTCAACTCGGCGCTGGCCGACAGCTGCCAGAAGGAAGCACGCGTACAGCAGATCTACAACAAGGCCTCGCAGCCTTACATCGACCAGTTCATGACCGAGAATCCTGACTGGGCCGATGGTGAATTCTCGTTCTACACCAACAACCCGACCTCGGTCTGGCAGCGCCGCACCTATATCAACCCGGTCAATCCTGCCTATGTCGCCGGCACGCCGTCATACGTGCAGAAGCAGATCAACAATGATGTGACGCCCGACTACCATCATCGGCTGGGCAACAGCCATGCGCGCAACTCGCAGGTGGCCTTCGGCTCGACCCTGTTCTTTGACCGCGGCTACGTCGGTGTCAGCATCGATGCCAAGGACAGCGAGTACGGCGTGCCGGGCTTCTCGATGCAGAACCTGTCGTTCGGTTCCAACCATGCCGATGGCCTGCCGGTGGGCGTGGTGATCAAGCAGCAGCGCTACGCGCTGGAAGCCCTGCTGCGTGATCCGCTGCCGTGGTTCGAGCGCGCGGAACTCCGCGTGTCCAGGCTGGACAACACTTCAGGCGAGCGGCTGGGTACCACCAGGGCAAACGACTACGATTTCGAGAGCACCCAGGCCGAGTTACTGCTCAGCCATCAACGCGTCGGCCCGCTCAGCGGCCTGGTCGGTTTCAGCCACCAGTCGCGTGATGTCAGCGGCAGCGGCTCGCAGCGCTACCTGCCGGACGTGGACACCCGCAGCAATGCGGTATTCCTGAAGGAAACGGTGGACGTCGGCTGGGTTACCTTCGATGCTGGCGTACGCCACGAACGGGTCGACCACGCACTACAGCCCAGCCGCTTCAAGACCGCGCGCAATGCCGCCAACACGAAACTGCAGGACCGCGACTACCGGCTCAACAGCTACAGCCTCGGCTCGTACGTCGAGCTCGGCCCCTGGTTCGCGGCCAAGGTCCGTTACTCATCCTCACAGCGCGCCCCGGAGATCAACGAGCTGTATGCCAGCAACGCGCACTATTCGGTGATGACACAGGAAGAAGGCAACCAGAACCTGGAACCGGAGCGCGCGAAGAACCTGGAACTGACCGGCCTGTTCCACCTCGGCGGTTTCGAGCTGTCCGCCACCGCGTACCGGATGCGGTACGAGAACTACCTCTATCTCGGCTATTCCGGCCTGCAGACCGCCAACCGCCTGCCGCTGAAGTACTGGAAGCAGACCGACACCACGGTGAAGGGCTTCGAGATCGACGCGTCGCAGGCATTGGACCTGGGCCGCTATGGCACGTTGAACGTCTCCGCCTTCGCCGACCTGGTGAAGAACAAGGCCGACCACCCGGATTCGCTGCGCGCCCACAACGACGGCGAGTATCTGCCGAACATGCCGACCAACCGCTACGGCGCCAACCTGCAGTGGCAGCGCGAAGGCTGGAAGGCACAACTGTCCAGCACCTGCTACGACGCGCAGAAGTACCTGGGTCGCAATGTCAGTGAGGAAGTTCCGCTCGACGCATTCAACCTGGTCGACCTGCAGGTCAGCCGCGAACTTCCAGTGCGCAACAGCTACATCGCAGGCGTGGAAGTGTTCGTCAATGGCAGCAACCTGCTCAATGAAGAAGCGCGGCCGCACAACTCGCCGCTGAAGTACATCGCGCCCCTGCCGGGGCGGGGCTTCCAGGTCGGCGTGACGATACGGCTTTGAAGGCCGGCCATAAAGAAAAACGCCTGCAGATCGAGGATCTGCAGGCGCTTCTTTGTATCTGGCGGAGTGAGAGGGATTCGAACCCTCGATAGAGCTTTTGACCCTATACTCCCTTAGCAGGGGAGCCCCTTCGGCCACTCGGGCATCACTCCGGGGTATTCTCCGCGTCTGGTGCGTTGCACCTCAGCGGGGCGTGAATCATAACGTTAATCGAGTGCGAAGGTAAAGCGTTATTCGGCAGAATTTTCGCTACCGGTGCCACCGGCTTCATCACCACGCTGGATGCGCTGGTAGATCTCTTCGCGATGCACAGCGACGTCCTTCGGCGCAGTGATGCCGATACGCACCTGGTTACCCTTGACGCCAAGCACGGTGACGCTCACCGAGTCACCGATCATCAGGGTTTCGCCGACGCGGCGAGTCAGGATCAACATTTTTGTAAGTCTCCATGGAACCGTGTGGAAGGGTATCCCCCACCGGCTTGACGCTCCGTCAAGAAGCGCTACCACGACAAAGGGAAAAGATTCGCAATGGTACCGTCAGCCGTCCCGCTCCTACAAGGAGGGGGACGGCAGGGTTCATCACAGGCGGGGGCTGACCCATTCGACGACTGCAGCCAGCGCAGTGGCAAGGGCGGGCCCGTCCTCGCCACCACCCTGGGCGAGGTCCGGGCGTCCGCCGCCCTTGCCCCCGATCTGACCGGCGATATGGGACAACAGTTCCCCGGCCTTGACTTTGCCCATTGCGCTGCCGTTCACACCCGCGACCAGGGCGGCCTTGCCGTCCTGGGCTCCGGCCAGCACGATCACCGCGTCGCCCAGCTGCTGCTTCAGGCGGTCCATGGCGTCACGCAGGGCCTTGGCGTCGAAGCCCTCCAGGCGGGCAGCCAGCACCTTCACGCCGGCGACCTCGACGGCCTGACCGGACAGGTCGGCCGTGGCACCGGCCGCGACCTTGGCCTTCACGGCCTCCAGTTCGCGTTCCAGCTGCTTCTGGCGCTGGCCGAGGGCACGGATCTTCTCGACCACGTCGGCAGCGCTGCCACCGAGCAGTTCAGCGGCCTCGGCCAAGCGGGCCTCTTCGGCGTCCACGTAGTCCAGGGCGCCCTGGCCGGTAACCGCCTCGATGCGGCGCACGCCGGCGGAAACACCGCCCTCGGAGGTGATCTTGAACAGACCGATGTCGCCGGTACGGTTGACGTGGGTGCCACCGCATAGCTCGGTGGAGTAGTCACCCATCTTCAGCACGCGCACGTGCTCACCATACTTCTCGCCGAACAGGGCCATCGCGCCGAAGTCCAGCGCTTCCTGCATGGCCATGGTGTGCACTTCAGCGGCGTTGTTGGCACGCACCTGCTGGTTGACCTTGCGCTCGATCACCGCCAGCTCTTCCGCGCTGATCGGCTGGAAATGCGAGAAGTCGAAACGCAGGCGGTCCGGCGCGACCAGCGAGCCCTTCTGCTGCACGTGGGTGCCCAGCACTTCGCGCAGCGCAGCGTGCAGCAGGTGGGTGGCCGAGTGGTTGAGGATGGTGGCGCCACGGCGCTCGCCATCGACCTGGCCGGACAGCACATCGCCGACCTTCAGGCCGCCTTCGGACAAGGTGCCGACGTGGCCATGGAACTGGCCGGCGAACTTCTGGGTGTCCTCCACCGCCAGGCGCACGCCGTTGCCGGCCAGCACGCCGGTGTCACCGACCTGGCCGCCGGATTCGGCATAGAACGGGGTCTGGTTGGTGATGACGATGACCGAATCACCGGCATCGGCCGACTGCACCGGACGACCGTCCTTGAGCAGGGCCAGCACGCTCAGGCCGTCGGCCTGCAGGCGGTCATAGCCCAGGAACAGGGTCGGGCTCAGCGTAGCCACCAGCTCGGCCGGCAGGGTCACGCCGCCGCCGAACTTGCCGGCCGCCCGTGCGGTTTCGCGCTGCTGTTCCATCGCGGCATCGAAGCCGGCGATGTCGACGGTCAGGTCGCGCTCGCGGGCAATGTCCTGGGTCAGGTCGAGCGGGAAGCCATAAGTGTCGTACAGGCGGAACGCGTCAACGCCCGGGATCACGCCATTGCTGGCCTTGCCGGCCACGTCCTCGAAGATCTTCATGCCGGCGTCGAGGGTTTCGGCGAAACGCTCTTCTTCGGCCTGCAGCGCACGGGTGACGGTGTCCACCGCCGCCGGCAGCTCTGGATAGGCCTCGCCCATCTGCTCGACCAGGGTCGGCACCAGCTTGCTGAAGAACGGCTGGCGCACGCCCAGCATCCAGCCGTGGCGCAGGGCGCGGCGGATGATACGGCGCAGCACGTAACCGCGGCCTTCGTTGGACGGCAGCACGCCATCGACGATCAGGAACGAACAGGCACGGATGTGGTCGGCAATCACGCGCAGCGACTTGTTCTCCAGGTCGGCGGTGCCGGTCAGCTCGGAAGCCTTGCGGATCAGCGCCTGGAACAGGTCGATCTCATAGTTGGTGTGCACGTGCTGCAGGATCGCAGCCAGGCGCTCCAGGCCCATGCCGGTATCGACGCACGGTGCCGGCAGCGGCACCAGGGTGCCGTCGGGCTGGCGGTCGAACTGCATGAACACCAGGTTCCAGATCTCGATGAAACGGTCGCCGTCTTCGTCCGGGGAACCCGGGGGACCACCGGCAATATGATCACCGTGGTCGTAGAAGATCTCGGTGCACGGGCCGCACGGGCCGGTGTCGGCCATCTGCCAGAAATTGTCCGAAGCGAACGGCGCGCCCTTGTTGTCGCCGATGCGTACGATGCGCTCTTCCGGCACGCCGACCATGTCGCGCCACAGTTCGTAGGCTTCGTCGTCGGTCTGGTACACGGTGACCAGCAGGCGTTCGGCCGGCAGCTTCCAGACCTGGGTCAGCAGCTCCCAGGCCCAGTCGATCGCGTCCTTCTTGAAGTAGTCGCCGAACGACCAGTTGCCCAGCATTTCGAAGAAAGTGTGGTGGCGCGCGGTGTAGCCGACCTGGTCGAGGTCGTTGTGCTTGCCGCCCGCGCGCAGGCAGCGCTGCACGTCGGCCGCGCGCACGTAGCTGCGCTTTTCCGCGCCAAGGAACACGTCCTTGAACTGCACCATGCCGGAGTTGGTGAACAGCAGGGTCGGATCATTGCCCGGCACCAGCGGCGCCGACGGCACGATGGTGTGGCCTTTACCCTTGAAGAATTCAAGGAAGTCGCTGCGGATCTGGGATGTCGTGAATTTGGCGGATGCGTTCATTGGGGGCTGGCAGTCTGCGGGCCGGCGGACCCGGACCACCGGCCGCGTTGGCCAGGGTCGCGAGGGACCGCCGAAAACCTAAAGGGTATCAGGCCCGGCGCCGCCAGTCTCAGTCATCCGGGTCGTAACGGGTCGCGCGGCGGATGCTGTCGCCGTCGAAGCCCCGCCGGGCCAGCAGATCGGCAGCCTTGCGCCGCTGCGTCAGGTCCTGCGGGCCGGCCTCGCCAAAGCGTCGGCGGACCAGATCACGGGCGTTTTCCTGCCAGTCGCCTTCGTAGCTGTCCATCGCTGCGGCAATCGCGGCACTGTCCAGGCCATGGGTCCCCAGCTCGGCGCGGACATGGATCGGCCCATAACCGGTGTTGGCGCGCATCCTCACCAGGTTCTCGGCAAAACGGGTGTCGTCCTGCCAGCCGGCCTCGGTCAACTTGGCGACAGCGGCCTGCGCGGCTTCGTCTTCGATGCCACGGGCCGTCAGCTTGCGGGTGAGTTCCTTGCGCGAGTGCTCGCGGCGGACCAGCAGGCCCAACGCCCGTTGCACGGGGGTCTGCTCACGCGGCCGGCGCTTGCGGCCGGTCGGAATGTCTTCGGCGTCGGACATGGGTACTCCAAGGGTGGCGCCATCCGTGGCGCCCAGCCCATCCCTGGGCGATTCGAACCTGCGGGGCAGGGCGACGTCACTGACGGCGCCACCCTGCCCCACAGCAAGCCTTATTCGTCTTCGCCTTCGTCGTCGCCTTCCTCGCGGGCCGCTTCGGCCGGCTGGAATTTCTCGCGCAGCTCGGCCTCGAGCTTGGCGGCGACAGTCGGGTTGTCGCGCAGGTAGCCGCGGGCGTTGTCCTTGCCCTGGCCAATGCGTTCTTCACCGTAGCTGTACCAGGCGCCAGCCTTCTCCACCAGCTTGGCATCCACACCCATGTCGATCAGCTCGCCTTCACGGCTGATGCCTTCGCCATACAGGATTTCGGTGATGACCTGCTTGAACGGAGGTGCCAGCTTGTTCTTGACGACCTTGATCTTGGTCTGGTTACCGATGATCTCGTCACCCTTCTTGATCGCGCCGATACGGCGGATGTCCAAGCGGACCGAGGCGTAGAACTTGAGCGCGTTGCCACCGGTGGTGGTTTCCGGGCTCTGGCCCGGCATCATCACGCCGATCTTCATGCGCAGCTGGTTGATGAAGATCACCAGGGTGTTGGAGCGCTTGATGTTGCCGGTCAGCTTGCGCAGCGCCTGGCTCATCAGGCGGGCCTGCAGGCCTGGCAGCTGGTCGCCCATCTCGCCTTCGATTTCGGCCTTCGGGGTCAGCGCGGCAACCGAGTCGATCACCAGGATGTCCACCGAACCCGAACGGACCAGCATGTCGGCGATTTCCAGCGCCTGCTCACCGGTGTCCGGCTGCGACAGCAGCAGGTCGTCCACGTTCACGCCCAGCTTGGCGGCGTAGATCGGGTCCAGCGCGTGCTCGGCGTCGATGAAGGCCGCGGTGCCGCCCATCTTCTGGCATTCGGCGATGGCCTGCAGGGTCAAGGTGGTCTTGCCCGAGGATTCCGGCCCGTAGATCTCAACGACACGGCCCTTTGGCAGACCACCAATGCCCAGCGCGATGTCGAGCATCAGCGAACCGGTCGGGATGGCTTCGACGGGCTCGACCACGCGGTCGCCCATGCGCATCACCGAGCCCTTGCCGAACTGCTTTTCGATCTGGCCCAGAGCTGCAGCGAGGGCGCGCTTCTTGTTCTCGTCCATCGGATTGGTCCTTGCAGAGGTCGTGTCGTTGGAGGTGCTGTCTTTGGGGGTCTTCTTTGCCATGGGCTCACTTTAAGTCGGACGTATCGCACAGGCTGAGATTCTGCCCGGCGCTCTGAAAAGAATTATCGGACATCCGTACCAACCTCAGTGGAACCAGAGAATCGCCACAAAAGACCGCGGGGTAATGCGCTACGGAACGGGTCAACGGTTGGGCCGCAACAGGCCGCAATAGAGGCCCTCGATCGCGAAGTCCTGATCCGGCAGCACCTCGATCGGCTTGTAGTCGGGATTGCGCGGCAGCAGGCGGATGCGATCCTTGGCGATCTTCAGCAGCTTGACCGTGATCTCGTCATCGATGCGGGCCACCACGATCTGCCCGGAATGGGCGTCGCGGGTGCGGTGCACGCCGATCAGGTCACCGTCGAAGATGCCCTCATCGATCATCGAGTCGCCCTGCACCTTCAGCAGGTAGTCCGGCGCCGGCGAGAAGAACACCCGGTCCAGCACCACGAAATCGTCCGAGCCGATGTCGGCACCGATCGGCAGGCCGGCCGCAACCCGGCCCAGCACCGGCAGCCGCAGCACGCTGTCGGCCAGGCCCGGCTCGGCCAGCTTCTCGACCGGCGGTGCCTGCACCAGGCGGATGCCGCGGGCCTGACCCGGGATGCGACGGATCGCACCGGCCTGCTCCAGGGCTTCCAGGTGGTACTGGGCCGCGCGCACGCCCTTGAAGCCGAATGCGCGTGCGATTTCAGTCTGCGACGGCGGCGCGCCTTCGCTCTCGATACGCTCGGCGATCAACTGCAGGATCGCCTGCTGGGTGTCGGTCAGGTCCATGGTTAGTAGTATTACTACTAATATGCGCGACTGCAAGTGCCGGGGCGATCGGGGTGGTGCGGGCTTGTTGGGCCGAGGCGTGCTCGGCAGTCGCGCGAATGACGGGGCCGACCCAGGCAAGAGCAGCCGAGCATGGCTCGGCTCTACAGGAATCGCTGCGCGATTCTGCGGTTCCTGTGGAACCGCAACAGGCGCACTTCGTGCACCTGCCTACGTGTGCTTGCCGCTTCTCCATATCGAAACCAGGATCCATACGCCGCAGAAGCCGGCGCCGATGAATCCGCACACGCCCAGCGCCAGCAACCAGCGGCTGGAAACCCCGCCGACGCTGTGCATCACGATCGACGAGCCGATGATCAGCGCGGCCGTGATCACGCCCACCACCAGTCGGTTCGCGGCCCGGTTCACCTGCTCGCCAAAGCCCTGCAGCGCGGTGGTCTCCACCTTCAGCTGGAGGCGCCCACGGCGCGCCGCCTGGACCAGCTTGCGCAGGTCGCGCGGCAACTCGCCGGCGAAGTCGACCAGGCCCAACAGGCTGCGCCGGCCGCGCTTGAGCAGCGCCCTGGGCGCATAACGCTGCAGCACCACGCGCTCCAGGAACGGGCGGGCGGCGCTGGCCATGTCGAAATCCGGATCCAGCTGCCGGCCCATGCCTTCCAGGGTCAGGAAGGCCTTGATCATCAGTGCCAGGTCGGCCGGCAGGGTCAGGCTGTAGCTGCGCAGCAGCTGGGTGATGTCGCCCAGCATCAGGCCGATGCGCAGATCCTTCAGCGGCACGCCACGGTACTGGTCGACGAACTGGCTGATGTCGTGCTGCAGCCGGTTCTCGTCCACTTCCACGCCGCCGGCCCAGTCCAGCAACACGTCGGCCACGCCCTGCGGGTCCTGCTCGACCAGGCCGTGCAGCAGTTGCGCGACCTGGAAGCGGCGCACTTCGGACAGCGCGCCGACCATGCCGAAATCGATCACGCCGATGCGGCCGTCACGCAGGTAGATGATGTTGCCGGGGTGTGGATCGGCGTGGAAGCTGCCGTCCTCCAGCACCATCTTCAGCACGATGCCGGCGCCACGCCGCGCCAGCTCGCGCCGGTCCAGGCCCGCCGCATCGACGCCGGCCAGATCGCGGCCGGGAATGCCGTCGACGAAGTCCTGCACGTTCAGGCTCTCGCAGGTCCACTGCCAGTGCACCTTCGGAATCAGTATGTCGTCACGGCCGCTGAAGTTGCGGGCGATGCGTTCGGCATTGCGGCATTCGGCGGCAAAATCCAGCTCACGGCGCAGCGATACGGTGAACTGCTGCACGACCTCGGCCGGGCGATAGCGACGCAGGTCCGGCAACCGGGCCTCGACGATCTCGGCCAGCCGCGCCAGCAGCCGCAGGTCGGCCTCGACCACGTCGCGGATGCCGGGACGCCGCACCTTCAGCACCACCTCACGACCATCATGCAGCCGGGCGCGATGGGCCTGCGCCAGCGAGGCGGCGGCCATCGGGGTTTCGTCAAGGAAGGCGAATACCTCCGCCGGCGACGCGCCCAGGTCGGCTTCGAGCTGCCCGCGGATCTCGGCGTACGGCAGGGCCGGCACCGCGTTCTGCAGTTCGGACAGCTCGGCAATCCACTCCGGCGGCAACAGGTCGACGCGCGTTGCCAGCACCTGGCCAAGCTTGACGAAGGTCGGGCCAAGATCCTGCATCGCACTGCGCACGCGCACCGGTGCGGTCATCCGCAGCAGCTCCTGCCGGTCCTCGTTCCAGTGCAACAGGCGCCCTGCCCGCTCCAGCGTGCTGGCCAGGCCGATGCGCCGAACCACGTCGCCGAAGCCGTAGCGGATCAGGACAACGGCGATTTCCTGCAGTCGGCCCAGGTCACGGACCGTGCCCAGCGTTTCCCACATCATGCGTGCTCCGGACGGTTACCGGAGCAGCATGTCACAGCTGGGCGTCGATACCGCGCAATGCCGCCGCCACGGTTTGCCGGCGGATGGCTTCGCGGTCGCCATCGAACTGGAACAGCTCGGCGCGGGCGTAGCCACCGCGGCGCTTCCAGCCGATCCAGACACTGCCGACTGGCTTGTCCGGACTGCCACCGCCGGGGCCGGCGATACCGGTCACCGCCACGGCGATGCCGGCACCGGAATTGACCAGCGCACCGGACACCATCTCCAGAACGGTTTCGCGACTGACCGCGCCGAACTGTTCCAGCGTCTGCGCACGCACGCCCAGCAGGCGCTGCTTGGCTTCATAGCTGTAGACCACCATGCCGCAGTCGAAGAACGCCGAAGAACCGGCGATGTCGGTCATGCACTTGGCGATCCAGCCGCCACTGCAGCTTTCGGCCGTGACCAGCTGCAGCGAGGCCTGTTGCAGGCGCTGCCCGAGCGCGGCGGACTGGGCATTGAGATCGGCGTCGGTGGGGATGGACATCGGCATGACGGTGGGGTGAAGAACCCCGTTGTACCGCAGATGACAGCCGGATGTCGCGCCCCTCCGGCACGATTGCGTTGCCGGCCAGCGGCCGGCACTACCAGCCATGGGCCGCTAGCTCACCACTCCGGCAGTTTCTCCGGCAGCAGCGCCCGGATCGGCGCGCCATCGGCACTGGCGGCCAGCTTCTCGGCTTCGGCAATCGGCAGGTCCACCTGCAGCAGCCAGCCCTCTTCATCGGCCTGTTCGCTGCGGATCACTTCCAGCTGGTGCAGGCGCGCACGCAGGCGGCCGGCATCCGGCGGCAGGCGCAATTCACCGGTCACGTGCTGCAGGCCCAGGCGCTTGCCCAGCACTGCCTGCAGCAGCTCAAGGCCCTGCCCGTCACGCGCGGAAATCCAGACACGTTCACGACGCGACTCGTCGGGCACGCCATCCTGGCCATCGTGGCGGACGTCGGCACCGTCGATGCGGTCGATCTTGTTGAACACCAGCAGCTGCGGCAGGTCACCGGCACCGACCGCGGTCAGCACCTCGTCCACCTGGGCGATGCGCTCCTCGCGGTGCGGATCGGCGGCGTCGACCACATGCAGCAGGAAATCGGCTTCGCGTGCCTCGGACAGCGTCGAGCGGAACGCGGCGACCAGATCATGCGGCAGGTCGCGGACGAAACCGACGGTGTCGGCCAGCACCACGCTGCCGGCCGGGACCGCGATGCGGCGCACGGTCGGGTCCAGGGTGGCGAACAGCTGGTCGGCGGCATAGGCCTCGGCGCCGGTCATGGCGTTGAACAGGGTCGATTTGCCGGCGTTGGTGTAGCCCACCAGGGCCACGCGCGGCAGCTCGCTGCGCACACGCGCACGGCGCATCTGGGTGCGCTGCACTTCAACCTTCTCCAGGCGCTTCTGCAGCTGCTCGACCCGCTTCTGCAACAGGCGGCGGTCGGTTTCCAGCTGGGTTTCACCCGGGCCACGCAGGCCGATCGAACCGCCGCGCTGGCGCTCCAGGTGGGTCCAGCCGCGCACCAATCGCGTGGCTAGGTGACGCAGCTGCGCCAGCTCGACCTGCAGCTTGCCCTCGTGGCTGTGTGCACGCTGGGCAAAGATGTCCAGGATCAGACCGGTGCGGTCGATCACCCGGCGCTCGAGGAAGCGTTCCAGGTTGCGCTCCTGACCCGGGCTCAGCGCATGGTTGACCAGGATCAGGTCGGCGCCACTGGCATCGGCCGCGGCCTTGATCTCGTCCAGCTTGCCGCTGCCGATCAGGGTTGACGGATTCGGACGGTCCAGGCGCGCGGTGATCGTCGCGGCGATGCTGGCCCCAGCCGAGCGGGCCAGATCACCGAACTCTTCCAGCACATCGTCTTCCAGCTTGCCGAAATGGGGCTGGATCAACAGGGCGTGTTCGCCCTTTTTCGAGCGGTCAAACATTCACCGCTCCGGTATTACTCGTCTGCTTCATCACCTGCCTGACCACCTTCACCCGACTGCACGTAACCACCGCCCGGACCGACCTTCACGTTGCGTGCCGGAACCACCGTGGAAATGGCGTGCTTGTAGACCATCTGACTGACCGTGTTGCGCAGCAGGACCACGAACTGGTCGAACGACTCGATCGTGCCCTGCAGCTTGATGCCGTTCACCAGGTACACCGAAACCGGCACGCGCTCGCGCCGCAGTGCGTTCAAGAAAGGATCCTGCAGCGATTGCCCCTTGGACATTGCACACTCCTGATTATTGTTCTTATTGGGTTGCCGACGGTTGCCACGGCCCCCGAGCCGCCCGCCGACCGATGATGTTACACGGCTGGCGGGGGTTCAGCGTGCGACGAAGGCCGACACCGCGCCGGCAAGGCGCTCCTGGTCGATATGGGGGTCGAACCAGCGCGCATCAAGCTCGCCGCGCAGCCACGTCAGCTGGCGCTTGGCCAGCTGGCGGGTGGCGAAGATCGCCTTGTCACGGAAACGGGCGGCATCACCCTCCCCGTCCAGGTACTCCCAGGCCTGGCGATAGCCGACCGCACGCACCGCCGGCAGGTCCAACGGGGCCTCCACGGCGGCCATTTCCGGCATCGCGCGCAGTGCCCGCACTTCGTCCAGGAAGCCCTGCGCCAGCATGGTGTCGAAGCGCGCCTCGATGCGCTGGTGCAGTACCGCGCGGTCACGCGGGGCCAGGATCAGCTTGAGGGTGCGCACCGGCAGCGGCGCTACGCCCGGACGGCGCTGCCATTCAGTGATGGGCGTGCCGGTCAGGCGATAGACCTCCAGTGCCCGCTGGATGCGTTGCGGGTCGGTGGCATGGATGCGTGCGGCGGCGGCCGGATCGACCTCGGCCAGCTCTGCGTGCAATGCCGCCCAGCCCCGCTCGGCCGCCTCGGTGCTGAGTGCTTCGCGCATCACCGGGTCGGCCTCCGGCATCGGCGACAGGCCCTGCAGCAGGGCCCGGAAGTACAGCCCCGTGCCACCTGCCAGGATCGGCGTTTTGCCGCGTGCCACGATGTCGGCCACGACCCGGCCGGCATCGGCGGCGAACTCGGCCGCCGAATAGGTCTGCCAGGGATCGCGCAGGTCCAGCAGATGGTGCGGCGCCTGTGCACGCTCGGCCGCATCAGGCTTGGCCGAGCCGATGTCCAGGTGGCGGTATACCAGCGCCGAATCGACGCTGACGATTTCGCCGTCCAGTTGCTGTGCCAAAGCGATTGCGGTGGCGGTCTTGCCACTGGCGGTCGGCCCCATCACGGCGATCGCCAGCGGCCGCCGATCGACGCCCATCAGTCTTCGTCCGGCCAGAGGATCGTCGGCGCAGCGTCGGCACGCGGCGTCGGCACGGCCTCCACTGCCTGCCAGATCTTCAGCGCATCGACGGTGGCCGCCACGTCATGCACGCGCACGATGCGCGCGCCACGTTGGACCGCGATCAGGTGCGCGGCCACCGAAGCCGCCACGCGTTCGGAGGGCGTGTCGCGGCCAGTGAGTTCTCCCAGGCTGCGCTTGCGTGACAGGCCGGCCAGCACCGGCACCCCCAGTTCCAGGAAGCGCTCCGAACGCGCCAGCAGGGTCATGTTGTGGGCGGTGCTCTTGCCGAAGCCAAAACCAAGGTCGATCAGCAGGTTCTTCTTCGCAATGCCCGCCATCTCGGCAGCGAACAGGCGCTGCACCAGGAAACCATGCACCTCGGCGACCACGTCGTCGTAGTGCGGATCGGCCTGCATGTGGCCCGGCTCGCCCTGCATGTGCATCAGCACCACCGGTACGCCGGTTTCAGCGGCGGCGTCCAGCGCCCCCTCCTGACGCAGGGCGAAGATGTCGTTGATCATGCCGGCGCCAGCGGCCACCGCCGCGCGCATCACCTCCGGTTTGAAGGTGTCGATGCTGATCGGCACCCGGGTGCGTGCGGCCAGCTGCTCGATCACCGGAATCACCCGGCGCAGCTCCTCCTCGACCGATACCGGCGCAGCGCCCGGGCGGGTCGATTCGCCGCCGATATCGAGCAGGTCGGCGCCCTCCTCGACCAGCTTCAGGCCATGGGCGACCGCAGCCTCGGTGGTGTCATGCGCGCCGCCATCGGAGAAGGAGTCCGGGGTGACGTTGACGATGCCCATGACCCGGGCACGGTCGAGGCGCAGGATGCGGCCGGCGCAATCGAGCTGGGGCGAGGTATCGAACATGGGCAATCCTGCAGGGACGACGGCGGGTAGTTTAGTTCGGCAGGGCGGCGCCCTGCACCCGCAGAGGCCCGGGCTACAGCAACAGCCGAAGCAACAGCAGGTGTACTGAGGGATGGCGTGGGGTCAGATCCGTTTTCCTACGGAAAACGGATCTGACCCCGAATTGATTCGATATCTGACAGAGATTCATCCACGCATGGCGTGGATCTACCGTGTCGACCAAGGTCGACAACCACCAACAGCAGCAGGAATCTGTCAGAGGTGGGGCGGTGTCGGAGGGCGGGGTGTCAGCCGCATGGATGCGGCTGCCAAGCCCCCATGGATGGGTTCACGGCGTCCCCGCCCTCCGACACCGCCCCACCAAATCGCGGAATGCAGCTGTTGCTGTTGCTGCTGAGGTTGCCGGCCAGCGGCCGGCACTACCGCGGGTGCAGGGCGCAGCCCTGCGGACACCCCTCAACGGCGGCGGCGCTTGCGGTCCACGTACAGGGTTCTGGCGATGCTCAGCACGATGCCGACACCGATACCCACCGCGCAGCCCAGCAGCAGGTTGTCGGCGCCCAGCCCTACGCCCACGCCGACCACGGTGGCGATGATCATTTCGGCGGTGTGGGAAATCGGTTCAGGCTTCGGGGCGGACATGCAGGCTCCAGCATCAGTTCGGTTCGGAAGGGGCCGAAGGCCCGGAAACGACAAGGCCGGGTTTCCCCGGCCTCGTCTGGTGTTACGTGCAGCGGGCCGTCAATGCGATTCGGCCGGGCCTGCGATCGGCGGCAGCGGGCGGGCGTCGCCGCCCTTGTCGTTGCCACCGTCCTTGTTCGACTTGCTCCAGCCCGCCGGCGGCGGCGGATCGCGGCCTTCCATGATGGCGTCGATCTGCGGTGCGTCGATGGTCTCGTACTGCAGCAGCAGCTGCGACATCGCATGCAGCTTGTCGATGTTCTCGGTCAACAGCTGGGTGGTGCGGGCATAGGCCTTGTCGAGGATGTTGCGCACTTCCTCGTCGATCCGGCGCGCCGTGTCGTTGGACACGCTCTTGTGCTGGGTGACCGAACGCCCCAGGAATACCTCGTCGTCCTCTTCGCCATAGGCGATCGGGCCGAGCTGCTCCGACAGGCCCCACTTGGTGACCATGTTGCGGGCCATCTTGGTTGCGCGCTCGATGTCGTTGGAGGCGCCGGTGGTGACCTTGTCCTCGCCGAAGATGAGCTCTTCGGCGACACGGCCGCCGTACAGGGAGCACAGCTGCGACTGGATCGCCACGCGGTTCATCGAGTACTTGTCGCCCTCCGGCAGGTACATCGTCACGCCCAGCGCACGGCCGCGCGGAATGATGGTGACCTTGTAGACCGGATCGTGCTCGGGCACCAGGCGGCCGACGATGGCGTGACCCGCTTCGTGGTACGCGGTCAGGGTCTTCTCGTCCTCGCTCATGGCCATCGAGCGGCGCTCGGCACCCATCAGGATCTTGTCGCGGGCACGGTCGAAGTGGTCCATGCGGACTTCCTTCTCGTTGCCGCGCGCGGCGAACAGGGCCGCCTCGTTGCAGAGGTTGGCCAGGTCGGCGCCGGAGAAGCCCGGGGTACCACGTGCGATCACCATCGGCTCGACATCGTCGGCCAGCGGCAGCTTGCGCATGTGGACCTTCAGGATGTGCTCGCGGCCCTTCACGTCCGGCAGGCCGACCACCACCTGGCGGTCGAAACGGCCCGGACGCAGCAGCGCCGGATCCAGCACGTCCGGACGGTTGGTCGCCGCGATCACGATCACGCCTTCGCCGCCTTCAAAACCGTCCATCTCGACCAGCAGCTGGTTCAGGGTCTGCTCGCGCTCGTCATGACCGCCGCCCAGGCCGGCGCCACGGTGGCGACCGACGGCGTCGATTTCGTCGATGAAGATGATGCACGGGGCGTGCTTCTTGGCCTGCTCGAACATGTCACGCACGCGGCTGGCGCCCACGCCGACGAACATTTCCACGAAGTCCGAACCGGAGATCGAGAAGAACGGCACCTTGGCTTCGCCGGCAATGGCCTTGGCCAGCAGCGTCTTGCCGGTACCCGGCGGGCCCACCATCAGCACGCCGCGCGGAATCTTGCCGCCCAGCTTGGTGAACTTGGACGGGTCGCGCAGGAAGTCGACCAGCTCGCCCACTTCTTCCTTGGCCTCGTCGCAGCCGGCGACGTCGGCGAAGGTGACCTTGATCTGGTCCTCGCCCTGCAGCTTGGCGCGCGACTTGCCGAAGGACATCGCGCCCTTGGCACCGCCGCCACCGCCCTGCATCTGGCGCATGATGAACAGCCAGAAGCCGATGATCAGGATGACGGGCAGGAAATTCATCAGGATCGCGCCCAGGGAAATGCCGCTGGACGGCTCCTCCTGCACGATCTCCACGTTCTTGGTGCGCAGCACGTTGATCAGGTCACGATCGAACGGCGCGGTGATGGTGGACGACTGCCCACCGCGGGTGGTGTAGGTCAGCTGGCTGGTGCCCCCGCGCATGTCGCCGCCGAAGGCGACCTTCTGCACGTTGCCGCTGTCCACCTGGTCCAGGAACTGCGAGTACGACGCGCCCTGCGCGCCGGCCCCGGAGGACTTCGGCGAGAAGCTCTGGAAGACCACCATCAGCACGACGGCGACGACCACCCATAGCAGGAGGTTCTTGGTCAAGTCGTTCATCCTCATTGGCTCCGGTGTTCCTCTCAGTGCTGGCGTTGCGTTGGGGTCGAACTTGCGTACGTTGCGAGCTTACTTCATGTGGGCGCGTTTTCCCTGACCCAAGGCATACACCTCGGGAGAGCGCTTGCGCGACGCCTCCGGCTTGCGGATGGAGACCTTGTCGTAACGGCGGCGCATGTCGCGCACGTAGTCGTCAAAGCCCTCACCCTGGAACAGCTTGATCAGGAACGCCCCACCGGTCTTCAGGTGGTTGTCGGCAAAATCCAGGGCCAGCTCCGCCAGGTGCATCATCCGCGGCTGGTCGACCGCGCCTACACCACTCTTATTGGGGGCCATGTCCGACAGCACAAGGTCTACCGGCTGATCCCCGAGCATGGCTTCAAACTGCGATAGGACGGCTTCTTCCCTGAAGTCACCATGAAGGAACTCCACGCCGGCCAGCGGCGGCATGTCCAGGATGTCCAGCGCCAGCACACGACCGGTATCCCCGATCTGTCTCCGAACCTGCTGAGACCAGCCGCCGGGGGCCGCGCCAAGGTCGACCACCACCATGTGCGGCTTCAGCAGGCGGTCACGTTCGAGCAGCTCCTCGAGCTTGTAGGCGGCGCGCGAGCGCATGCCCTCGGCCTGCGCCTTCTTCACGAAGGGGTCGGAGAAGTGTTCCTTGAGCCAGCGCTGGCTGCTTTTGCTGCGGGTAGCCATTGAAAATAGGGGCTGATGGGGTCCTCATGATACCCTGATCGTCCCATTCAACCGTGTTTTCCTGCATGTCCATCGCCCTGACCGCCTCCCAGACCCGTTTCCTGCGCGGCCAAGCCCACGACCTGAAGGCCCTGCTGCAGACCGGCGGCAAGGGTGTGACCCCAGCCTTCATCGCTGAGCTGAACGAAGTGCTGGAGCGCCACGAACTGGTCAAGGTGAAGGTCGCCGCAGAGGATCGCGACGCCCGTGACGCGATGATCGGCGAGATCGTCGAAGCCACCGAAAGCGCGCTGGTGCAGCGCATCGGCCACGTCGCGGTGCTGTACCGCCCGAGCAAGGAACAGCGCCAGATCGTGCTGCCGCGCGGCTGATCGTCCTACCGTCATGCAGCTGAACCACGAACCGCCGGATTACGCCTACAGCCTGCGTGCCGCAGATGGCCGCTCGGCCAAGGTGAATGACCGGGTGCTGGGCGGCAGTTTCTTCCTCACCCCGGACCAACTGGTCACGCACTGGCCGGTGGCAAGTGCCGCCGCGCTGCAGTTGGCGGACCTGGAGCCGATCCTGGCGCTGAATCCGGCGCTGATCGTGCTCGGCACGGGAGACCGTCAGGTATTCCCGCCCGCGGTGGTGATGGCCGCCTGTCTGTCGCGTGGCATCGGCCTGGAGGTGATGAACAATCCGGCCGCCGCGCGCACCTTCAACATTCTGGCCGGCGAAGGCCGCAAGGTCGCGGCCGCCTTCATCCTGGAAGGCTGAGTTCGAGCCGCCGGGTGCGCCCGGGCACTAGCTGCCCGAAGGTGTGCAGCGGAACGCGGAGAACGCCTGCAGCCGACCGATCAGGTTGCCACCCTGCCCCCAGCGGATATCCGTGACCTTCCAGTCCGGGCCCTGCCGCTGCAGCAGGACCCGGTCGGTCCAGCGATAGTCGCCCACGGCCATGTCGACATGGACCCAGGTGGCGTCACCGCTCGATCCGGGCGCTCCCACCGTTATCGTCTCCGGCCGGTCCGGCGCCAGCAGATACGGGCTCTGGTCGAGCATGTGCGGCTTCTCGTCGGGCGCGGCCAGTGCGGTGCAGGCCTGTTCATATGCACGCTGCGCATCGATGGCTGAGCGGAGGGCATCACCCAGCAGCGGAGCAATCGCCGTTTCGTTCGACTGCGGCGCCTGGATGGCGTCGTAGAGGCGGGTGACCACGTCACGTGGATCGCTGGCGGCGGTCGCCAACGGCGCGACGATGAGCAGCGCGAAAAGGGCTGTTGGGCGAGACATGCGGCACCGGATCGGGAGGCTGGTTCCGTTGAAGCATGCCGCTTCCCTGGCTTGTCGGGGAAGCTTGAGATGTGCCACTCAAGGTCGCAAACGGCCACCCACGGCGGCCAGCGTACAGTGAGTCGAGCACGGCTCGACGCTACAGGTCGGGAACGCCGAGCATTGCCCGGCGCCACCTGATCCCACTGCCTCAGCGCGCCGGCAGGTATTGCTGCGGGTCGACCGGCTTGCCGTTGTAGCGGATCTCGAAGTGGACCATGTCGCGGTTCGCACCGGTGCGGCCCATCTCGGCGATCTGCTCACCGGCCTTCACGCTCTGCCCTTCATTCACCAGGCGCTTGCGGTTGTGGCCATAGGCCGACAGCCACTGGTCGCTGTGCTTGATGATGATCAGCTCGCCGTAGCCGACCAGGCCGGCGCCGGAGTACACCACCACACCGTTGGCGGTGGCCTTGACCGGCTGGCCGCTGGTACCGGCGATGTCCACGCCCTGCTTGGTCGCATCGCCGGCAACGTAGCGGCCGACGATCGCGCCGTCGGCCGGCCAGCGCCAGGCGATGTTGCTCTTCACCGGACCGGCCGGCGCCGGAGTTGGCGCCGTGCTGCCGGCGCTGCTGCCGCCCGGGCGCGGCGCGGTGACCACCGTGGTCGGCGCGCGGCCGCCGCTGGCACCGGCCGGATACAGCCGGATCACCTGCCCCGGATGGATGGTCGAGGGGTTGTCCAGGCTGTTCCAGGCAATCAGGTCGGCCGGGGTGATGTCATGGATGCGGGCCAGCGCATAGATGGTGTCGCCCTTGCGCACCACCACGGTCTGCCCGGGCTTGGGCACCGAGGTCTTCGGCGTGGTCACGCCACCACCGGTGCTGCCACCACCAGGACGAACCACAGTGGCGGTGCCGCAGGCGGCCAGGGTGGAAACCAGCAACGCCAGCGCGCCGATGCGCACTCCCTTGCTCAGACGATCAGGACTCATGCGAACTTCGACCTCCATACAAGCCAGGCGATCAGCACCACCACCAACGCGGTGGCGATCCAGCCCAGCGGTTCAATCCAGCGACGCAGTGCCGCTTCAGCACGCGCACCACCGATACGGATGACCGCAGCCAGCACGAACACGCGCTTGCCGCGACCGATCAGCATGCTCAACAGGTACTGCGGCATCGGTACGCCGACGATACCCGATGCCCACGTGAAGACCTTCATCGGGATGGGCATGAAGCCGCCCAGCACCAGGAAGGTGAACACCGCCCACGGCGATTCGGCCATCTTCGCCTGCACGGTGGTGATGCCCTGCTCGATCGCCGGCAGCATGCCCAGCACTTCAAACAGCGGCTTGATCGCCTCGAAAGCGTAGTGACCCAGCGCGTAGCCGACCAGCGCACCGACCATCGAGCCGGCCAGGCTGAGGGTGGCAAACCACCAGCCGCGCTTGGGCTGGGCCACGCACATCGGCGCCAGCATCACCTCCGGCATCACCGGGAAGATGATCGCCTCGAAGAAGCTCAACACCGTCAGGTAGGTCGGCGCGCGTTCGTGCGCCGCCCACTTCATCGCCCGCTCGTACAGCGGCCCGAAAATCTTCATGCAACCCTGCTCCGTGGATTAGTCGAGCATGCCAGACAGCAGCGGCACGAACGTGACCGGCGCCAGCACGTGTTGTTCGATGCTGCCGTCGGCCTTGCGGTCCAGCTGTACCAGCGACTGCGCCCCAGGGCCACCGACCGGCGCCACCAGGCGGCCGCCTTCGGCCAACTGCTCGATCAGGGCGTCGACCAGTGCCGGCGCCGCCGCAGTGACCACGATGGCATCGAACGGGCCGTGCTCGGCCCAGCCGACGCGGCCGTCGTCGTGCTTGGTGCGGATGTTCATGCCCAGCGCACGGAAGCGCTTGCGGGCCTGGCGCAGCAGATCACCAATGCGCTCCACGGTGTAGACCTCCAGGCCCAACGCGCCAAGGATGGCGGCCTGGTAACCGGAACCGGTACCGACTTCCAGCACCCGCTTCGGCGCGACCTGGAGCACTGCCTCGGTCATCCGCGCAACCACCCAGGGCTGCGAGATGGTCTGGCCATGGCCGATCGGCAGCGCGGTGTCTTCATAGGCACGCGAGGCCAGGGCTTCATCGATGAACAGATGGCGCGGCACCACCCGGATCGCGTTCAAGGTCGGCTCGTCGACGATGCCGGCTTCGCGCAGGCGATCGACCAGGCGGTCACGCACGCGCTGCGAGGTCATGCCGATACCGACGGCTTCCGGCTGCAATCGCAGGCGTGGGCTCATGCCGGCTGGTCCAGCGCGGCGCTGAGGCCGCCGACCCAGCTGGCGACCTTCTCCAGCGCCTGGTAGCGGGTGAGGTCGACCTGGATCGGGGTGATCGAGATGTGGCCGGTGCGCACCGCGTGGAAATCGGTACCTGGACCGGAATCCTGCTCACGGCCGGCAGGGCCGATCCAGTACACCTCGTTGCCGCGCGGATCCTTCTGCGCGATGCAGCCTTCGGCACGATGGCGGTTGCCGAGGCGGGTGACCTCGAAGCCCTTGACCTCGCTCCACGGCAGGTCCGGCACGTTGACGTTGAGGATGGTGTCGGCCGGCAGCGGATCGGCCTTGAGCCGGGCGACAATCTCCACCGCAGCACGCGCGGCGGTCTCGAAGTGCTTCGGATCGTGGTTGCGGCTGACCAGCGAGACCGCCACCGCCGGCAGGCCGAGGAAGCGACCTTCCATCGCCGCCGAGACGGTGCCGGAATAGATCACGTCGTCGCCGAGATTGGCGGCGTTGTTGATGCCGGACACGACAATGTCAGGCTCGAATTCAAGCAGGCCGGTCAGCGCCAGGTGCACGCAGTCGGTGGGTGTACCGGCCACCGAAACGGTGTAATGGTCGATGCGCTTGAGCCGGATCGGCAGGTCCAGGGTCAGCGAGTTGCTGGCGCCGGAACGATCGCGGTCGGGCGCAACCACCGTGACTTCGTGACCGGCCTCGCGCAGGACCGCGGCAAGCATCCGGATGCCTGCGGCGTCGACACCATCGTCATTGCTGACCAGGATTCGCATCTTCGATTTAACCGCTTGATTTTCCAAGAATTCGATTCCATCACCGTGCAGTGTGGGCGGGACCGTCGCGCTCCCCTGCGGAAGCGGTCGACCCTGCAAGGGCATCGTCTATTGTGCCGCATGCGGGCCGCCGGTCCTACCCTGTCAGCGGTCACGGCCGACATCGAACCGTCATAGGCAGACCTGCGCCGGCGGTTTACCCTGTGCGCATGTCGCACCCTGATGACGAAGATCCGGCCGCCTTGTTCCGTGCGGCCATCGGCGAAGTGAAGCCGCTGCGCAAGGATGCCGAGCCGGCACCTGCCGCGCCCCGGCCGAAACCGCGTGCGCGCATGGCCGAACGTGACGAGGCCGAAGCGGCCGGCGAGTTCGCCCGGCTGCTGCGCGACAGTGCGCCACTGGAAGCCGGCGACGTGGCCAGCTATCGCCGCGACAACCTGCCACCACGCCTGTTCCAGCGCCTCAAGCGCGGCCAGTACTCGGTGCAGGACGAACTGGATCTGCACGGCGCCACCGCCGCACAGGCCGAAGCCCTGCTGCGCCAGTTCCTGCTGGAAGCGCATGCACACGAGTACGGCTGCGTGCGCATCATCCACGGCAAGGGACTGCAGTCCGATGGCGGCGCACCGGTGCTGAAGAACCTGGTCGATCGCCTGCTGCGGCTGCGCAACGACGTGCTGGCATTCCATTCGGCACCGACCGGACAAGGCGGCACCGGCGCGGTACTGGTGCTGCTGGCGCGGCGTTGAAAAGGGGACGGAGGGAATTAAGTCGTTTGTGCCACAAACGACTTAATTCCCTCCGTCCCCTTTTTTTCTGTCAGGCCTGCGAGGCGTCTTCGACGGGGCCGAGTTCGTGCAGCACGGCGGTGGCGTAGCAGCCTGGCGGCAACGCGAACGACAGTTCCAGCACGTCGTCGGCCAGCCACTGGTGCTGCAGCAGCGCCGGACGCAGGCGCAACGCGCGGCGCTCCTGCTTCAGGCGCGCATCTTCCAGGCCGGCCCGCAGTGCCTTCGACTCGTCGTCGTCCAGCGCGGCCAGCTCCAGCTCACGCGCAGCGTCGGTGCTGCGCAGCTCGCCTTCGCCCCACAACGGCGCGCTGGGATGGATGTCGAAACGCGCCAGCCGCTCGGCCAGCACATCCGTGTACGGCTCGGGGCCGAACACGCTGCGACTGCCATCGAGCATCCAGACTTCGCCATCGAGCGGCTGGTCCCAGCTGCCCTGCTCCACGCGCGCGGCCAGCACGCGGTTGAACAGCGCCGAACGGGCTGCAGAGAGCAGCAGCGAACGCTGGTCCTTGCGCATGCGGCGGCCACCGAACATCGCCAGTGCAGCCGGCACGTTGCCACCGTCGCGGCCGAAACGCTGTTCACCAAACCAGTTCGGCAGGCCGCGCGCGGCAATCTGCTGCAGGCGCTCGCTGATCGCGGCGGGATCGCCCTGCACCTCGCGCAGCACCAGCTTGAAGCGGTTGCCGGCCAGTGCGCCGCGCTGCAGCTTGCGGTTGTGCCAGGTTGCCTCGATGACTTCGATTTCGTCACTGGCCAACTCGGCCAGGTCCGGCGCAATGCGCTTGGGCAGGTGCACGCTGAAACGCTGGGTTGTGACCGCGTGGCGGTCTTTCATCCCGGCGTAGCTCACCGCCATTTCCGGCAGGCCCGCCCATTTTGCCAGCACCTTGGCCACATGCACGGTGTTGGCGCCGCGCTTGCGGATGTGCAGCAGCAGATGCTCGCCTTCACCGCTCGCCTCGAACGCCGGCAGTTCATCCACCTGGAAATCGTCCGGCGTGGTGCGGATGCGCGCCGTCAACAACGGCGCACCAAACGCCAACGGCAGCGGGATCATGCCGCCACCAGCAACACGACCGCCTGCGCGGCGATGCCTTCACCACGGCCGGTGAAGCCCAGCTTCTCCGAGGTGGTGGCCTTGACGCTGACCGCGTCCAGCGGCAGCTGCAGCAACCCACCGATGCGCTCACGCATCGCAAGCGCATGCGGGCCGACCTTCGGCCGCTCGCAGATCACGGTGATGTCGGTGTTGCCGACGCGCCAGCCGCGCTCACGCAGCAGGCTGTCGCAGTGGCGCACGAACTCGCTGCTGTCGGCCCCCTTCCAGCGGTCGTCACTGGGCGGGAAATGCTGGCCGATATCGCCCAGCGCCAGTGCGCCGAGCATGGCATCGCACAGGGCGTGCAGGATCACGTCGCCGTCGCTGTGTGCAAGCACGCCGCAGCTGTGCGGCACGTTCACTCCGCCAAGCATGATGTGGTCGCCTTCACCGAAGGCATGGACGTCGTAGCCCTGGCCGATGCGGACGGGCGGGAACGGTGCGGTGCTCATGGATGCAACCCTTGCTGCAGGGCCGCGCGGACGGTCAGCCGGCGCGGCGGGAAAGTACGAATTCAAACCGGTCCAGATCGGCCGGGGTGGTGACCTTGAAGTTGTCCTCGCTGCCTTCCACCAGCAGCGGGCGCTGGCCCTGGCGCTCCATGGCCATGGCCTCATCGGTGACTTCAACACCGGCGGCGGCGGCTTCGGACAGCGCGCGGCTGAGCTGGTGGCGGCGGAACAGTTGTGGTGTCAGTGCGCGCCACAGCCGCTCGCGCGGCTCGGTGCCATCGATGCCACCGTCGTCGCCCGCACGCTTGAGGGTGTCGCGTACCGGTGCGGCCAGGATCGCCCCGACCGGATCGGCACGACCGACTTCAAGCAGGCGGCCGAGATCGACCAGGGACAGGTTCGGCCGCGCGGCATCGTGGACCAGCACGAATTCATCAGCGCGCACCGTCTCCGGCAGCGCCTGCAGGCCAGCCAGCACCGAAGCGGCACGGGTCGCGCCACCGATGCAGGTCAGCACCGGCTTGCCCGCCCACTCGTTCCAGCCGGGCCAGTCGGCGTCGTCCGGGCCGATCACTACCATTGCCCCGGCTACGGCCGGATGCGCCAGCAGGGCGTCCAGGGTATGGGCGAGCAGGATCTGCCCGCCCGCCTGCAGGTACTGCTTGGGCAACGGCGCGCCAAAGCGGGTGCCACGGCCAGCAGCCGGAACCACGACCCAGATCGCCGAACTCATGGCACGTCCGCCGGGTGGTCGCCACCCTGCGCACTGACACCTGCCGCAGGCTGCGCCGGGTGGACCGGCGCATCCTCGACCACGCGATAGAACTTCTCGCCGGGCTTGATCATGCCCAGCTCGCTGCGCGCGCGTTCCTCGATGGCGGACTGGCCTTCCTTGAGGTCCTTCACTTCCGCAGCGAGCGCATCATTGCGCTGCTGCAGGCCCTCATTGTCCCGCTCCTGGTTGGCGACCTGGGCTTCGAGCATCATCACTTCACCCGAATTGCCCGGACCAAACCAGAAGCGGTACTGCAGCCAGCCCAGCAACAGGGCCAGCACCAGCAGCATCCAGCGCCAGTCGCGCATCGGCTCAGCGCTTCAGCGAAACGAACGCGTCACGACCGGCGTAACGCGCGCCGGCGCCGAGGGCTTCCTCGATGCGCAGCAGCTGGTTGTACTTGGCCACGCGATCACTGCGGCACAGCGAACCGGTCTTGATCTGGGTGGCGGTGGTGGCCACTGCGATGTCGGCGATGGTGGTGTCTTCGGTTTCGCCCGAACGGTGCGAGACCACGGCGGCGTAGCCGGCACGATCGGCCATGGCGATCGCTTCCAGGGTTTCGCTGAGGGTGCCGATCTGGTTGACCTTGATCAGGATCGCGTTGGCGGTGCCCGAGTCGATGCCTTCCTGGAAGATCTTCGGGTTGGTCACGAACAGGTCGTCGCCGACCAGCTGCACCTTCTTGCCGATGCGGTCGGTCAGCAGCTTCCAGCCGGCCCAGTCATTCTCGGCCAGGCCATCTTCAATCGTGATGATCGGGTACTGCGCGGCCCAGTCGGCGAGGAAGTCGACGAACTGCTCGGAGGTCAGGCGCTTGTTCTCGCCGACCAGGTTGTACTTGCCGTTCTCGAAGAACTCGCTGGAGGCCACGTCCAGGCCCAGCAGCACGTCTTCACCGGCGGTGTAGCCCGCCTTGCCGATCGCTTCGAGAATGGTGTCCAGCGCTTCGACGTTGCTGCGGAAGTCCGGCGCGAAGCCACCTTCGTCGCCGACCGCGGTGCTCAGGCCATGGCCCTTCAGCACCGACTTCAGCGAATGGAAGATTTCGGTACCGGCACGCAGCGCTTCGGAGAACGAGGTGAAGCCAACCGGCAGCACCATGAACTCCTGGAAGTCGACGTTGTTGTCGGCATGCGCGCCGCCATTGATGATGTTCATCATCGGCACCGGCAGCGCCGGGGTCACGCCGGTCCTGGCGGCCAAGTACTGCCACAGTGCCTGCTTGTTCGATGCAGCGGCGGCATGCGCGGCGGCCATCGAAACACCCAGCAGCGCGTTGGCACCCAGGCGGCCCTTGTTCTCGGTGCCGTCCAGATCGATCAGGCGACGGTCGAGGCCGGCCTGGTCGGTGGCCTCAAAGCCCTTCAGCGCGGCGGCAATCGTGGTGTTGACGTTGTCGACGGCCTTGCGCACGCCCTTGCCCAGATAACGGGTCTTGTCACCGTCACGCAGCTCGACCGCTTCCTTGGTGCCGGTCGAGGCGCCGGAGGGAACCGCGGCACGACCGAACGAACCGTCCTCCAGGATGACTTCGGCTTCCAGCGTGGGGTTGCCACGGCTGTCAAGGATTTCACGGGCGTGGATGCTGCGGATCGTACTCATGGTCGGGCCGGTTACCTGTCTGGAGAGGGGGCGACAAAACGAATGCCGCGTGATTATCCCCGGCTGCCCGCCACTTGCCAAATGGCCTGGGCGGCATCAGCCCCAGCTGGACCCGATCACGATCAGGGCCAGCGACACCAGCATCACCAGCAACGCACCGGCCACCGCCGCCGCGACGGGTCCACGACGGCGTCGCCAGGCGAGCACCATCGCCACCAGGCTGCCGACGAAAGACACACCCAGCGCGACCAGCGCGGCCACGATCCAGTACTGCATGGCCTGGATGCCATGGTTTCCGTCACCCGGCGAGCCGAAGCTGGCCGCAAAGGCCATTACTCCCAGCAGCAGGGACGCCCAGGCGAGCACGGACAGCCCCAGCGCGACCAGGCCCCAGGGCCAGCCGCGCGCCGACGTGCTCGTATTCATCAAAGCAATCCGTAGAACAGGGCGCCGAGCCACAGCGAAAGCAGGATGATCGCAAAGCCAGCCGCCACCTTGCCGCGATTCAGCCGCCAGGCCAGCACCGCGGCCGCGAGGCAGCCCGCGGCACCGAGCAGCTCCGCGACCAGCAGCGCAATGAAATACGCACGCAGATCAAGCGCGCTGCTGCCATCACCCGGGGGGCGCACCGACGCCGCACCGATCAGCACCAGGCCAAACATGCCCACGGTGAACAGCACGGCCAGGCCCAGTGCGATCAGGCCCCAGCGCCACTGTTTCCAGTGCCGGCGATGACGCTGGGCTTCCAGCGCCACCCTCGGGTCACGACTCACGCGAAGCGCGAGAAGCCGTGCTTCTTGGTCACCGCGTCGAGCTCCATCAGGGTCTCGAGCAGCGCTTCCATCTGGTCCAGCGGCCACGCGTTGGGGCCATCGGACAGGGCCTTGGACGGATCCGGATGGGTCTCGGCGAACAGGCCGGAGATGCCCACCGCGACGGCGGCACGGGCCAGCACCGGCACGTGCTCACGCTGGCCACCGGAACTGGTGCCCTGCCCGCCCGGCAACTGCACCGAGTGGGTGGCATCGAACACCACCGGGCAACCGGTATCGCGCATCACCGCCAGCGAGCGCATGTCGCTGACCAGGTTGTTGTAGCCGAAGCTGGCACCGCGCTCGCAGACCATGATCTGCTCGTTGCCGGTGGCCTTGGCCTTCTCCACGACCGGCTTCATGTCCCAGGGCGCCAGGAACTGGCCCTTCTTGATGTTGACCGGCTTGCCGGCCGAGCACACCTTGCGGATGAAGTCGGTCTGGCGGACCAGGAACGCCGGGGTCTGCAGCACATCCACCACCGAGGCCACTTCGTCCATCGGGGTGTACTCATGGACGTCGGTCAGCACCGGCACGCCGATCTGCTTCTTGACCTCGGCCAGGACCTTCAGGCCCTCTTCCATGCCCGGGCCGCGGAACGCGGTGCCCGAGGTGCGGTTGGCCTTGTCGAAGCTGGACTTGAAGATGAAGTTGACGCCGAGCTTGTCGGTGACTTCCTTCAGCTTGCCGGCGGTATCGAGCTGCAGCTGCATCGACTCGATCACGCAGGGGCCGGCGATCAGGAACAGGGGCTGGTCCAGCCCGACCTCGAATCCACACAGTTTCATGGCGTTTCCTTGTTGTCCGCAGCACCGGCCGGGCCGGTGCGCTGGGGGTTGAAGCATGCAGGATGGGGGCCGAAGCCCCCATTCACAAGTCAGGCGCGCGCTTCGGAAAGCAGCTTGCCGCCGGCCTTGCGCTCGCGCGCGGCACGGATGAAACCGATGAACAGCGGGTGGCCGTCACGCGGCGTGGACAGGAATTCCGGGTGCGCCTGGCAGGCCAGGAACCACGGATGCGCGTCGCGCGGCAGTTCGACCACTTCCACCAGGGTGTCGTCCATCGACTTGCCGGCGATCACCAGGCCGGCATCTTCCAGCTGGGTGCGGTAACGGTTGTTGAACTCGTAGCGGTGGCGGTGGCGCTCGGCGACGACGTCCTTGCCGTACAGCTCACGGGCCAGCGTGCCCGGCTTCAGGCGCTGTTCCTGCAGGCCCAGGCGCATGGTGCCGCCGAGGTCGCTCTTGTCGTCACGCTTCTCGACATCGCCGGTGGCGGTGCGCCATTCGGTGATCAGGCCGATCACCGGGTTCGGCGACTGGCGGTCGTTCTCGGTGCTGTTGGCGCCTTCCAGGCCGACCACGTTGCGCGCGTAATCGACGACGGCCGCCTGCATGCCGTAGCAGATGCCGAAGTACGGCACGTGCTGCTCGCGGGCGAACTTCGAGGTCAGCACCTTGCCTTCGAAACCACGGTCACCGAAGCCACCCGGCACCAGGATGCCGTCGACATCGGCCAGTGCGGCCATGTCGGTGCCTTCCAGATCCTGTGCTTCCAGCCACTTCAGGTTGACCTTGGTGCGCTGGCGCAGGCCGCCGTGCTTCAGTGCTTCGCCGACCGACTTGTAGGCATCCTGGTGATCCACGTACTTGCCGACCACGGCGATGGTCACTTCATCCAGCGGATGCAGGGTCGCATCGACTGCGTCCTCCCACATCGACAGATCGACCGGACCGGCCTTGTCGGCCAGCTTCAGCTGGTTGACCACGATCTCGTCCAGGCCCTGCGCGTGCAGGCCCGACGGAATGCGATACAGCACGTCCACGTCCGGCACGCTGATCACTGCGCGCTCGGAGACGTTGGTGAACTGGGCGATCTTGCGGCGCTCCGAATCCGGCACGGCCTGCTCGGAACGGCACAGCAGCACGTCCGGCTGGATGCCGATCGAACGCAGTTCCTTCACCGAATGCTGGGTCGGCTTGGTCTTCAGCTCACCGGCGGCGCCGATGTACGGCACCAGGGTGAGGTGCATGAACAGCGCCTTCTCCGGGCCACGCTCGGTGCGCACCTGGCGGATCGCTTCCAGGAACGGCAGCGACTCGATGTCGCCGACGGTGCCACCGATCTCGACCAGCGCCACGTCGTAGCCTTCGGTAGCTTCGTCGATGCAGCGACGGATCTCGTCGGTGATGTGCGGAATGACCTGCACGGTCGCGCCCAGGTAGTCGCCGCGGCGCTCCTTGCGGATCACGTTCTCGTAGATGCGGCCGGTGGTGACCGAGTTCTTGCGGCTCAGGCGGGTGCGCACGAAGCGCTCGTAGTGGCCCAGGTCGAGGTCGGTCTCGGCGCCGTCGTCGGTGACATACACCTCACCGTGCTGGAACGGGCTCATGGTGCCCGGGTCGACGTTGATGTACGGGTCGAGCTTCATCATCGTGACCTTCAGGCCACGGGCTTCGAGAATGGCGGCCAGCGACGCGGCGGCAATGCCTTTGCCGAGCGAGGACACCACGCCGCCGGTTACGAAAATCAAGGGAGTCATGGCTGCAAGCATCCTGTCTGGAAATGGAAAACGGCAACACCACGCGCACCCGTAGGGCGGGCATGGTGCTCGGAGGGGGTTTTCCGGTTCGCTGGGACAGCGAGGGAGGTGCGGATCCGTGCGGCGGCAGGCGCCGGACGGGGACCATCGTGCGAGGTCGGGGCGGCCGTGCCGGCCAAATCGACCGTCACCTGCGACCCGCCATGCTGGAAGCCACGCTTGGCCGCTCCAGCCCATTCGCAAAGGGTGGACACGCACTTACTCCCGGAAAGCCATAGTTTACAGATTGATGGCCGCCAACCCAAGGGGCAGACGCCACGTTCCTAAAAAGAAACGCCCCGCTGAGCGGGGCGTTCCGTTGCGCACCCCTTGTCGCAAGGGCGCTTGGCAGGTTGCGGGATCAGCGCTTCTTGCGCGCTTCTTCCTCTTCTTCCTACTGCGGGGCCGGCTGGCCCTGCGCCTTCATTTCGGCATTGGCCTGGGCACGACGCTTGGCCTTGGCATCGGCCTCGGCCTGCGCCTTGTCGGCCTGGTCACCCTGCTGCGGGGCCGGCTGGCCCGCGTTCTGCGCCACCACCAGCGGCACTGCAACGGCGGCAGCGGCCAGGATTGCAACGGTCAGCAACTTCTTCATGAGGTCCTCCTCGCGGTATGGCTTGGATGTTTCGACCCGATGGGGCCGCCGGCGTTCAGATTCCAGCGGCTGCCATTTTACCCCCTCCCCGTCGCCGAGGCTGAACCGCAGGCGTGCAAAATCGCCGTCCAGACCGCACACTTGCGCGTCGCTCCGCGCTTTAGAAGATAGATGAACGCCCGCTATAACGCCGCCGATATTGAAGTCCTGTCCGGCCTTGACCCGGTCAAGCGCCGTCCCGGCATGTATACCGACACCGCGCGCCCGAACCACCTGGCGCAGGAAGTGATCGACAACTCGGTGGACGAGGCCCTCGCCGGCCATGCCCGCTCGATCGAGATCACCCTGTACAAGGACGGCAGCGTGGAGGTCAGCGATGACGGCCGCGGCATGCCGGTGGACATCCATCCGGAAGAGAAGATCCCGGGCGTCGAACTGATCCTCACCCGCCTGCATGCAGGCGGCAAGTTCAGCAACAACAACTACACCTTCTCCGGCGGCCTGCATGGCGTCGGCGTCAGCGTGGTCAACGCGCTGTCGACCCTGGTGGAGGTGCACATCAAGCGCGAAGGTGCCGAACACCGCATCACCTTCCGCAATGGCGACCGCGCCACGCCGCTGGAGGTGGTCGGCACCGTCGGCAAGAAGAACACCGGTACCCGCGTGCGCTTCTGGCCGGACCCGAAGTACTTCGACACGCCCAAGTTCGCGGTGCGCGCGCTGAAGCACCTGCTGCGCGCCAAGGCCGTGCTGTGCCCGGGCCTGACCGTCAAGCTGACCGACGAAGCCACCGGTGAAGTCGATACCTGGTACTACGAAGACGGCCTGCGCGACTACCTGAAGCTGGAACTGGGCGAGCGCGAATCGCTGCCGGCCGACCTGTTCGTCGGCAACCTCAAGAAGGACACCGAGGTGGTGGACTGGGCCGTGGCCTGGCTGCCGGAAGGTGAGCTGGTCCAGGAAAGCTATGTCAACCTGATTCCGACCGCCCAGCATGGCACCCACGTCAACGGCCTGCGTACCGGCCTGACCGAGGCGCTGCGCGAGTTCTGCGACTTCCGCAACCTGCTGCCACGCGGCGTCAAGCTGGCCCCGGAAGACGTGTGGGACCGGGTGTCGTTCGTGCTGTCGCTGAAGATGACCGACCCGCAGTTCAGCGGCCAGACCAAGGAACGCCTGTCCTCGCGCCAGGCCGCCGGCTTTGTAGAGGGCGCCGCGCACGATGCGTTCAGCCTGTTGCTGAACCAGAACGTGGAGCTGGGCGAGAAGATCGCGCAGATCGCCATCGAGCGCGCCAGTGCGCGCCTGAAGACCGAGAAGCTGGTCGTCCGCAAGAAGGTCACGCAGGGCCCGGCCCTGCCCGGCAAGCTGGCCGACTGCATCAGCCAGGACCTGTCGCGCACCGAGCTGTTCCTGGTGGAAGGTGACTCGGCAGGCGGCAGCGCCAAGCAGGCGCGCGACAAGGATTTCCAGGCGATCCTGCCGCTGCGCGGCAAGATCCTCAACACCTGGGAAGTGTCGTCCAACAGCGTGCTGGCCTCCGAAGAAGTGCACAACCTGGCCGTGGCCATCGGCTGCGACCCCGGCAAGGACGACATCACCGGCCTGCGCTACGGCAAGGTGGTGATCCTGGCCGACGCGGACTCCGATGGCCTGCATATCGCCACCCTGCTGACCGCGCTGTTCCTCAGGCATTTCCCGGCGCTGGTCGATGCCGGCCACGTGTTCGTGGCAATGCCGCCGCTGTTCCGCATCGACGTGGGCAAGCAGGTGTTCTACGCCCTGGATGAGGAAGAGAAGCGTTCGATGCTGGACAAGATCGAGCGCGAGAAGATCAAGGGCGCAGTCAACGTCACCCGCTTCAAGGGCCTGGGCGAGATGAACCCGAACCAGCTGCGCGAGTCGACCATCCATCCGGATACGCGCCGCCTGGTGCAACTGACCGTGGACGATGGCGAGCAGACCCGTTCGCTGATGGACATGCTGCTGGCCAAGAAGCGCGCGTCCGACCGCAAGGGCTGGCTGGAGTCGAAGGGCGATCTGGCCTCGCTGGAGGTCTGATCCCGGCACGGGGTCGGATCCCTTTGCCTGGCAAAGGGCTCTGACCCGGTTGCCCGGTAGTGCCGGCCGCTGGCCGGCAACCTCGACTGCCGGCCAGCGGCCGGCACTACCGGTTCATGCGCCCTCGGCATTACGCCCCCATCGGCAAACCCGGCAGCGCCATAATGCGCGTCCACCCGTGTGGACCATCGTATTGGCCAGCCACTCGCTGCTGTTCCCCGGCCTGCCGCTGCACAGTGCACGGCTGGTCCTGAGCCCGATCCGTCGTGACGACGCCGCCGCGCTGTTCACGCTGCAGTCCAACCCGGATGTCATGCGATGGTGGAACCATCCAGCCTGGACGCGACTGGCCGAAGCGCGCGAGCAGATCGACGATGACCTCGCCGCCCATGCCATCGGCACCCAGCTGAAGCTGGCCGTGCGCGAGTCGCTGGAAGGTCCGCTGCTGGGCATCTGCGTGGTATTCGCGGTGGACCGCGATGCGGCGCGCGCCGAGATCGGCTACCTGCTGGCACCCGATCGCCAGGGCCAGGGCTATATGCACGAGGCCCTGCAACAGGTACTGGCCTACCTGTTCCGCACCCTGCACCTGCATCGGGTGGAAGCCGAGATCGACCCGCGCAATGCGCCGTCCGCGCACGTGCTGGATCGCCTGGGCTTCCACCGCGAGGGGGTGCTGCGCCAGCGCTGGCGCATCCAGGGGCAGCTGGCCGACTCGGCCGTCTACGGCCTGCTGGCCGATGACGACGCCGCAGCCACCCTCCCCGCTTGACCCAATCTGGCCAGTAGCGGGCTCAACGCACGGCCATGCCTTTGGACACATACGGCATGGCCCGCCACCGGCCTAGCATCGGAACCCCCTTCCGCTGCCGAACCGGTGCCATGAAGTCCCTGCTGCACACTGCCGCGCTCTGCGTCGGCCTGCTCATCGCCCCTGCCAGCGTGCTGGCCGCGCCCGACGCCGAGGGCAAGCCCGACCCGAAAGACGACAAGACCGAAGCGCCTGCGCTGCCCGCCGACGCCTCGGCCCGCCAGAGCATGCGCCTGGCCGGCCGCACCCTGGACTACACCGCCACCGTCGGCACCCTGCCGGTACGCGATGCCAAGGGCAAGGTGATCGCCGATGTGGTGTTCACCGCCTACACGATGCCGGGCAAGGACCGGCCGGTGACCTTCGCGCTCAATGGCGGCCCCGGTGCGTCGTCGGTGTACCTCAACATGGGCGCGATCGGGCCCAAGGTGGTGACCTTCGGCTCCGAGGGTGACAGCGCATCGGCGCCGGCCACCCTGCACGACAACCCGGGCACCTGGCTGGACTTCACCGATCTGGTGTTCATCGATCCGGTCGGTACCGGCTTCAGCCGCGCGCGGATCGGCGACGATGAAGCCAAGAAAGCGCTCTACAACCCCAGTGCCGACGTCGAATACCTGTCGCGCTCGATCTACGACTGGCTGCTGCGCAACCAGCGCATGGCCTCGCGCAAGTACCTGACCGGCGAGAGCTACGGTGGCTACCGCGGCCCGCGCATCACCCACTTCCTGCAGACCCGGCTGGGCGTGGCGATGAACGGACTGGTGCTGGTCTCGCCCTACCTGAGCCCGACCCTGGAAGACAACGCCGATGTCTCGCCGATGGCGTGGATGCAGACGCTGCCGTCGATCGCCGCGGCGCACCTGGAGCGCCAGGGCAAGCTGACCGATGCGGCGATGCGCGAGGTGGTGGAGTACACCCGTGGCGATTACGCCACCGCGTTGATGAAGGGCCGCAGCGATCCGCAGGCTACGGAGGCCATGCTGCGCCGGGTCACCGCGCTGACCGGACTGGACCCGCAGTTCGTGCGCCGCGCTGGCGGGCGCCTGGAGACCCAGGCCTACCTGCGTGAAGTGTTCCGCGACAAGGGCACGCTGGGCAGCCGTTACGACTCCAACGTGACCGCGTTCGATCCGTTCCCGAATGATCCGGAGCAGCGCGCCAACGACCCACTGCTGGACAGCATCATCGCGCCGACCACCACGGCGATGGTCGACTTCGTGACGCGCGTGGTCGGCTGGAAAGTAGATGCGCGCTACCAGGCGCTGAACTACGACGTGAACCGGCTGTGGGACCGCAATGGCGAACTGCGCCAGGGTGCGGTGACCCAGCTGCGCCAGGCGGTGGCGATCGACCCGCATCTGCAGGTGCTGATCGTGCATGGCTGGAACGACCTGTCGTGCCCGTTCATGGGCTCGATCCTGACCGTGGACCAGATGCCGACGATGGGCAGCAATCCGGACCGGGTGCAGGTGCGCAGTTATCCGGGCGGGCACATGTTCTACAGCCGGGCGGACAGCCAGGCGGCGTTCCGCAAGGATGTACAGGCGTTGTTCCAGCGTAATTGAAGGGGTTTGGCCGGGCCTGCGGCCCGGCACCCGCTGACAGCCACGGCAACGGCAACTGCAAAAGCTGGCTTCCTGAGGGCTGTTGGTGGGTGCCGACCGTTGGTCGGCACGGGGCGGATCCCGTTGCTTGGCAACGGGCCCTGACCCTGGTTCTGCTCTGGTAGGTGTCGACCTTGGTCGACACGGTGGGTGCGGAAAAATTCTTGCCCATGAAAAAGCCCGCCTGATATGGCGGGCTTTTCGTTTACAACCTTGGCGTGGCGATCAGGTCCAGCCGAACAGCTCGAACAGCTTCAGGATCAGGTACGCACAGCCACCGGCCGCCGGGATGGTCAGGATCCAGGCCCAGACGATGCGCTCGATCACGCCGAACTTCAGCGAGCGCGGGTTCTTGGCGAAGCCGACGCCCATGATCGCGGTGGAGATGCTGTGCGTGGTCGAGACCGGCATGCCGAAGTGGGCCGCCAGGGTCAGGATGGTGGCCGAGCTGGTCTCCGCGGCGAAGCCGTGGATCGGGTGCAGCTTGACCATCTTGTGGCCCAGGGTCTTGATGATCTTCCAGCCGCCCGAAGCGGTACCGGCCGCCATCACCACCGCGCAGGTCAGCACGATCCACATCGCGATGCCGTCACCGGCATGCGCGTCCGGGTGCATGAAGGCCAGCCAGGACGGCAGGTCGTTCAATGCGCCGGTGGCTTCGGCACCGATCAGGGTCATGGCGATGATGCCCATGGTCTTCTGCGCGTCGTTGTGGCCGTGGGCGAAGCCCATGTAGGCCGCCGAGGCGATCTGCGCCTTGCCGAAGAAGGCGTTGACGATGCGCGGACGGGCCAGGCGGCCGATGGCACCACCGATCTTGGCCAGGCCGGCGATCAGCGCCCACAGCAGCACCATCACCACGATGCCGAGCAGGAAGCCGGCGATCGGCGAGGTGATCATCGGCACGAACACCTTCCACAGCAGGCCCTTGTTCTGCGCCCAGCTGCCCAGGCGCTCGGACCAGATCAGCGCGTCCCAGTTGTTGTGGGCGGCAGCCAGGCCGGCGCCGCAGAGGCCACCGATCAGGGCGTGCGAGGACGAGGACGGCAGGCCCTTCCACCAGGTGATCAGGTTCCAGATGATGCCGCCCAGCAGGGCGCACAGGATCACCTGCGGGGTGACCTCGACCACGTTGGTGTTGAGCAGGCCCGAGGCGATGGTCAGCGCCACCGCGGTACCGGTCAGTGCACCGATGAGGTTCATGAAGGCGGCCAGCATCACCGCCCAGCCGGGCGAGAGCACCTTGGTCGCCACCACGGTGGCAATGGAGTTGGCAGTGTCGTGGAAGCCGTTGATGAACTCGAAGACGAGCGCGGCCAGGATCACCACCAGGACAAGGGTCAACATGCGGCGGCGTCCGTCAGCTGTTCTTCAACACGATCTGGTACGCCACCACGCCAGCCTCGCGGCAGCGGTCGATGGCCTTTTCCAGGATCTCGAAGAATTCCTTCAGCAGGAACATCTGCAGGTTGTCCAGGCGGCCCGAATAGATGTCGCGGTACAGCTCGAGCATCAGGCGGTCGGCCTCGTTCTCCAGCGAGCGCAGCTTCTCGTTGAGCGCGGTCATCCGGTCCAGGTTCATGTGGCGCAGATCGGCCACCATCTCCACCACCACGCCGGCGGCCTGTTCGAGCATCGCCGCGCGCGGCGCGAAGTCGATGTGCTCCAGGTGCGTCGTGGCCAGCGAATAGCGATCGGCGAACTTCTCGATCTGCTTGGGAATCTTGTACAGCGCCGAGCCCAGCGCTTCGATGTCTTCGCGCTCGATCGGGGTCATGAAGCTGTCCACCAGCGCCTGGCTGATCTTGTCCGAGGCCGCGCGTTCGCGCAGGCGGGCCAGCTTGAAGGCGTCCAGCGCGGGCTGGCGGTCGGCCTCGCGCAGCATGGAATGCAGCGCCTTGGCGGCGTCGGAAGCCGCGACGGCAGCCTCATCGAGCAGGGTGTAGAACTGTTTGCCGGAACCGAAAATGGTCTGCAGAGAGAACATTGAGAAACCTGTCAGCCGTCGCGGGAAGGACGGCACCAGACGGAATTATGACGGCTAGATGACCATCACGGGTATCCCCGCCCCCTTTCGAGGCCTTGGAACTCCCAACCTGAACAGGCGGTTGCCACCCTGCCATGCCCCTTTGCTAAGATGCCAGCGCGCCTTCGGGCGCACCTTATGGACGACGACCCTTATCCCCCTGCGCCGCGCCGGACCCCGTTCCTGAGCGCCTGCCGCCATCGCCAGCACCCGCCCTCCCTGCCACCAACCGGGGACGACGCCCGTGTTTGAAATGATCCTGATTGTCTTCGCGCTTGTTCTGCTGAACGGCTTCTTCGCCATGTCCGAGATGTCGGTCATGACCTCGCGCAAGAGCCGCCTGAAGCAGATGGCTGCCACCTCCAAGCGCGCGGCCAAGGCACTGGAGCTGTCCGAGAAGCCGGAGAGCTTCCTGTCCACCGTGCAGATCGGCATCACCGTGATCGGCGTGCTGACCGGCTACCTCGGCGGTGAGGCGCTGGGCGAGGCCTTCGCCGGCTGGATCCAGGGGCTGATGCCGGGGTTTGCGTACGCGGGCAACATCGGTACCGCGCTGGCCGTCAGCCTGATCACCTTCATCACGCTGATCTTCGGCGAACTGGTGCCCAAGCGCCTGGCGCTGACCCGCTCGGAGGCCATTGCCGGCCTGGTCGCGATGCCGATGAGCTGGCTGGCCAAGCTGGCCCTGCCCTTCGTCTGGCTGCTGTCCAAGACCACCCAGCTGGTGCTGCGCCTGTTCGGCCTGGGCAAGGATGAAGTCGCCTCGGTGACTGAAGAAGAGATCCGCATGCTGGTGGCCGAGAGCCACGAAGCCGGTGTGATCGACGCCCACGAGCGTGACATGATGAACCGCGTCATGCGCCTGGGCGACCGCACCGCCGACAGCCTGATGACCCCGCGCAACCGCATTGCCTGGCTGGACACCCAGGCCGGGCTGGAGCGCAACCTGGAAATCATGGCCGAGCACGAGTTCTCGCGGTACCCGGTGTACCGCGACAACGACATGGACGTGGTCGGCGTACTTGAACTGAAATCGCTGGCCACGCGCATGGCGCGCGGCGACAACGCGCTGTTCCAGACCCTGCGCGAACCGCTCTACGTGTCCGAATCGACCCACGCGATGAAGCTGCTGGAGATCTTCCGCGAGGAACAGCAGTCGATGGCGCTGGTGGTTGACGAGTACGGCGAGATCCAGGGCCTGGTGACCATCAGCGACTTGATGGGCGCCGTGGTCGGCCGCCTGCAGGCGGTGGAGAATGCCGATGAAGACGCGCTGGTGGTGACCCGCGAGGACGGTTCGCTGCTGGTGGACGGCTCGCTGCCGATCGAAGACCTGCGCGAACTGATCGGCAGCAACGAGCTGCCCGATGCCGAGGACGGCGATTACTACACCCTGGCCGGCATGTGCATCCACTACTTCGGCCGCATCCCGCACGCAGGCGAGTACTTCGACTGGGCCGGCTGGCGCTTCGAAGTGGTCGACCTGGACGGTGCGCGGGTGGACAAGCTGCTGCTGCGCACGCTGTCCGACGAGCAGGCCGATGAGCTCACCGCCTGAGGCCGGCCAGGGTCCAGGCGCCGAGCGCCCGGCCTACCGCAACGAGGGCATCCGCACCCTGCTGGAGATGTTCGCTTCCGGCGACCCGGCCGAGCACATGCCGCTCGGCCAGATCCTGAGCAACCTGCAGCAGAGCGCGTTCGGCGTGTTCCTGTTCGTGGCGATCCTGCCTTCGTTCATCCCGATCCCGGGCATGGGCGGCGCGGTCAGCGGCCCACTGGTGATCCTGATCGGCCTGCAGATGCTGTTCTGCCTGCGCCGGCCGTGGCTGCCCGGCTTCATTGCCCGCCGCGGACCCAAGCGCGGCACCATGCACCGTTTCCTGGACCGCATCGACCGCCCACTGCGGCGCCTGGACAGGATGCTGAGGCCACGCCTGCCGCAGCTGTTGACACCCCTCCCCGCCCACGCCTTCAGCGGCCTGCTGCTGGTGCTGCTGGGCCTGCTGCTGTCGTTGCCGATCCCCTTCACCAATTTCCTGTTCGGCTTCCAGCTGCTGCTGTTCTCGCTGGCGCTGCTGGAACGCGATGGCGCGCTGATGCTGTTCAACTGGATCGCCGCGTTGGCGGCGATCGCGTTCTTCGGCTTCAGTTCGGGACAGCTGGTGGGTTACACGGTGGACCTGTTCCAGCGCTGGTTCTGAGCCGGAATCCGGTAGAGCCGGCCGCTGGCCGGCTGCCACGTTTCCAGGTCTGCCGGCCAGCGCCCGGCACTACCAATACCGGACATCGATCCTCACCGAAGATCGATGAAGCCATTGTCGGCCAACTGCGCCGGCTCGTCCTGCACCGCCGACAGCACGAAATTCAACGCCTTGCCCAGCAGCGTACCCGGACCATCCCAATACTCGGCCGAGTCGGCCCGCACGTGGATCAGGCGCAGGTTCGGGTCGTCCTTGCCGCCCGGGAAAAACAGTTTCATCGCCGGCGACCACAGTTCCTCGATCTTCGCGCGGTCGTCAACGATGCGCGCGCGCCCTGCCACCGATACGTAGGTGTTCTTCGACGGCGAGGCATAGGCCACGTTGACGTGCGGATCAAGCGCGATCTCGGCAACCTTCGGGCTGTCGGCGGTGATGACGAACCACAGGTCACCGTCGAAGGTGACCTGCTGGGTGGCCAGCGGCCGGCTGTAGAGTCGTCCGTCGACGCCGGTGGTGGTGAACATCGCCACCTCCACGTCCTTGATCAGTTCTGCCAGCTGGGCGATGTGTTCAGCGCGGGTATCCGCCATGGGAGGCTCCAATGGGAAGAGCCACCATCAGACCCGTCGCGGCTGCAACGGGCCGTGACGCCATTGTTCAGCCCGCGTGGCGGGCATGCCAGGCCTGCATCGCCAGTTCGAACGAACGCAGGCGCGCGCGGTGGTCATACAGGTTGGCGGTGAGCATCAGCTCGTCCGGCGAGTGCCGCTCTACGAACGCGGCGATGCCATCGGCCACCTGCTGCGGATCGCCGAGCACGGTGCAGGCCAGGGCCCGCTCCACGCCGAGCTTTTCGTGCGGCTCCCAGAAGGCTTCGATGTCCTCGATCGGCGCCGGAATCTTGCCCGGCCGGCCGCGGCGCAGGTTGACGAAACTCTGCTGCTGGCTGGTGAACAGGCGGCGCGATTCGGCCTCGCTGTCACTGGCGACGACATTCAGGGCCAGCATCGCGTGCGGCTGCTTCAACGTGGCCGAGGGGCGGAACTCGCGGCGGTACACCGCCAGCGCCTCGTCCATGGCATCGGGCGCAAAGTGCGAGGCAAACGCATAGGGCAGGCCCATCGCGGCGGCCATGCGCGCGCCGAACAGGCTGGACCCCAGGATCCAGGTCGGCACCCGCAGGCCACCGCCCGGAACCGCCTGCACCGCCTGCCCGGGCTGTACCGGCTCGAAGTAGTGCAGCAGTTCGCGCACGTCCTGCGGGAACTGGTCGGCGCTGTCGAAGTAGCGGCGCAGTGCACGCGCGGTGGGCTGATCGGTGCCCGGCGCACGGCCGAGGCCGAGATCGATGCGGTCCGGATACAGCGAAGCCAGCGTGCCGAACTGCTCGGCCACCTGCAGCGGCGCATGGTTGGGCAGCATGATGCCGCCGGCACCGACGCGGATGCGCCGGGTGCCGCCCGCGACGTGGCCGATCAGCACGGCCGTGGCCGCGCTGGCGATGCCGGGCATGTTGTGGTGTTCGGCCAGCCAGTAACGGCGGTAGCCCAGCGCATCGGCGTGCTGGGCCAGTTCCAGCATGTTGGCGAAGGCGGCGGTGGTGTCACTGCCCTCGCAGACCGGGGCCAGGTCAAGGATCGACAACGGGATCATCAGCGGTTTTCCGTCTCAGTATCCCCCCTGCATGGGGTCGGCCAGGCGCAGCGGCCAGTGACGGTGGCGGGATGCTGATTCCCGCGGAGCCGGTTCAGGGCCTGCCGGACCGTGTAGAGCCGAGCCCATGCTCGGCTGCTGTTGATCAACAAAAGGCAGCCGAGCATGGGCTCGGCTCTACAGAAGCGTGTCAGAACGCGCTGGGGCGCGGCTCCGGCAGCGGCTGGTCGACCATCGGCTTCAGTTCGGCATCCAGCGCCACGCGCTCGTCGAACACGAAACAGCGGCCTTCATAACCTTCGCCGCCGACCTCCTCGAAGTAGCCGAGGATGCCGCCATCGAGCTGCAGCACGTTGTCCATGCCATCGTTGGCCATCCACAGTGCGGCCTTCTCGCAGCGGATGCCGCCGGTGCAGAAACTGACCACGGTGCTGTCCTTCAGCGCCTCGCGATGCGGCGCCAGCGCCTCGGGCAGGTCGGTGAACTTGTGGATGGGCAGCACCAGCGCATCCTTGAAGGTGCCGTACTCCACTTCCTGCAGGTTGCGGGTATCGAGCATCACCACCGGCTTGCCGGCGTCATCGTGGCCCTGCCGCAGCCAGCGCTGCACGGTGGCCGGATCGACCGCCGGTGCACGCGGATAGTCCAGCGGCTGGCCGTCATCGCGGCGGAAGCTGATGATCTCGTCCTTCACCTTGGCCTTCAGCCGCGCGAACGGCTGGTGCTCGCTCAGGCTGGTCTTGACCCGCATCCCGGCGAAACGCGCATCGGCATGCAGCGCGGCGTAGAAATCCTCGACCGCCTCCGGCGCGCCGGCCAGGAACAGGTTCAGTCCCTCGCCCGCCACCAGGATCGTGCCCCGCAACCCGGCCGCCTGGGCACGCGACAGCAGCTGGTCGCACAGGGACTGGGGGGCGTCGATGACGGCGAAATGGTAGGCAGCGGTGTTGGCGATCATCCTGCCATTTTAGCGCCTCCCGCCCGCACAGACAGATTCAGGGGTCAGAGCCCTCTGCGCAGCAGAGGGATCCGACCCCAAGCCCGGCAGACACCCGGAATCTGTCAGAGGCGGGGCGGTGTGGGCAGGCGGGACCGTTGGCGCCATGGATGGCGCCATCGAGCCCCCAAGGATGGGTTTACGGCGTGTCCCGCCTGCCGACACCGCCCTGCCCGCCACGGATTGCCTGCCGTTGCTGTTGCTGTTGCTGTTGCCGGCCAGCGGCCGGCACTACCGCGGGTGCCGGGTGCAACCCGGCCGCGCCCCCTACCCCCGCAACAGCATGAACGGCAGCAGCACCAGCGCCGCCGCAGCGGCCATGCCCAGCAGCACCAGCACCACGAACACCGGCCGCCGCCGGAACAGGCTGCCAAAGGTCTCCGCCGTGCCATCCCGCAACGCCTGCTCACGCTCGGCCCGCACGCGCACACCGCGCGCCGCCTGGTACCCGGCCATCAGCGCCTTCGCCCGCGGATGATCGGCGTCCTCGCGCAGCCACAGGCCACCGTTGGAAATGCCCCAGGGGCTGGGTTCGGTGCGGTACCAGGCGATGCCGTGCTGGTCGAGCAGCGTGCAGACATCGGCATATTCGTCGTCGCCGACATTGCGCAGATTGAGCAGGAGTTTTGCCATGCCGCCATGATACCCGGCGCCGATGCGCTACCCTTGCCGCCCTCGCCCTGCGCCCTTCTGGAGACGCCCGATGCGCCGCCTGCTGCTTCCCCTGCTGCTGTCCCTCGCCGCCGCTGGCTGCTCGAGCGAGCCCTCCGGTCCGCCGCCGGGCGGCACCCTGACCACCTTCGAGCGCATCGATACCGTCGCTGGCACCGGCACCGAAGCCGTTCCCGGCAGCAAGGTCACCGTGCACTACACAGGCTGGATCTACGACAACCGCACCGAAACCAAGCACGGCAAGACCTTCGACAGCTCCTTCAAGCACGGCCAGCCGTTCACCTTCGCGCTCGGCGCCGGCCAGGTCATCCGCGGCTGGGATGAGGGCGTGGCCGGCATGAAGGTCGGCGGCAAGCGCACGCTGATGATCCCGCCGGATTACGGCTACGGCGACCGCCGGGTCGGCCCGATTCCGGCCGGTTCGTCGCTGGTGTTCGATGTCGAGCTGCTCGATGTCAAGCCGTAATACCGCATTGCCCCATCGGGTCGCCGTCATCGGCGGTGGCCCGGCCGGCCTGTTCGCCGCCGAGCGCCTGCGCGCCGCGGGGCTGGACGTGGACCTGTACGAGGCCAAGGGCTCACCCGGCCGCAAGTTCCTGATCGCCGGCAAGGGCGGTCTCAACCTCACCCATTCCGATCCGCGGCCGCTGTTCGACAGCCGCTACCGCGAGCAATCCACGGCCGTGGGCCGCTGGCTGGATGGCTTCGACGCGCAGGCGCTGCGCGACTGGGCTGCCGGCCTTGGCGTGGAGACCTATGTGGGCAGCTCCGGCCGCGTGTTTCCGGTCGACCGCAAGGCTGCGCCGCTGCTGCGCGGCTGGGTGCGCCGACTGAAGGAACAGGGCGTGCGCCTGCATGCCAACCACCGCTGGATCGGCTGGGGCAACGACGGCGCGCTGCGCTTCGCCACCGAAGCCGGCGAGATCGATGTCCACGCCGATGCCAGCGTGTTGGCGATGGGTGGCGGCAGCTGGCCGCAGCTGGGCAGTGATGGCGCCTGGGTCGCCCCCTTGCAGGCACGAGGCGTGGACATTGCGCCGCTGCAATCGGCCAACTGCGGCTTCGACATCGACTGGACGCCGTTCTTCGCCCAGCGCAATGCAGGCGCACCGTTGAAGCCGGTGGTCGCGCACTGGCTCGACCTGGCCGGACAACCGCAGTCGCTGCAGGGCGAATGCGTAGCCAGCGAGTACGGCATCGAAGGCAGCCTGATCTACGCGCTGGCCGCAGACCTGCGCGAGACCATCAACCGTGATGGCCATGCCATGCTGTGGCTGGACCTGGTACCGGGACGCGATGAAGCACGCCTGCTGGCCGATCTTTCGCGGCCGCGCAAGGGTCGCAGTTTTGGTGAGCATCTGCGCCGCCAGGCCGGCCTGGATGCGGTGAAGGCCACCCTGGTGTTCGAGATCCTTGGCAAGGATGCGGGCCACGACCTGCCTGCCGTGGCTACCACGCTCAAGCGCCTGCCGTTGCGCCTTCTGCGTCCACGGCCGATGGCCGAGGTGATCAGCACTGCCGGCGGCGTGCGCCTGGATGCGCTGGATGATGGCCTGATGCTGCGGGCAGCACCCGGCGTATTCTGTGCCGGCGAGATGCTGGACTGGGAGGCCCCCACGGGGGGCTACCTGCTGACGGCGTGCTATGCCAGTGGCCTGCGCGCCGCCGAGGGCGTGATCGGGTGGCTGGCTGGGCGGTGACACCCGCATTGTGGAGTTTAGCCATGCTCAACTGCCTTTGATTCAGGCGATGAAGCAGTCGAGCATGGCTCGACTCTACAATCCCCGGGCGCTCACCACGGCCTGCGCATGCTCACCGAAGCCAGCGCCACGCCGCTGGGATGCGGGTAGGCTTCCTCCCGCACGGCAATGAATCCCTGCCGTTGGTAGAACGGCACGGCGTTTAGCGAGGCTGACAGCACCACCTCGCGCTCACGATCGGCCATCGCCAGCAGACGCTGCATCAGCGCCTGGCCGATGCCTGTGCCGCCACGATCCGGATCGACAAACAGCGCATCGACTTCATTGGCGTCGGCATCAAACACGCCGAACCCGAGCAGGACACCCTGCCCGTCCTCGGCCACCACGCAGCCTCCCTGCCCCAGCAGCCGTGCGTACTGCGACGGCGGCGGCGAAGCAGACCACGGATCGATCACCTCCGCCGGGTAGTGGCTGCTGCACGTCTCGCGAACGCAACGCGTGCGCAGTGCCCACAGCATGGCGACATCGTCGATGGTGCCGGTCCTGAACCGCATGACATCTCCCTGTAGGGCCGAGCCCGTGCTCGGCTCGGCTGTTCTTCGTTCCAACATCGCGATGAAAGAAGCAGCCGAGCATGGGCTCGGCTCTACAGCAACACATTATCGCGACTTGCTGGCGCGCAGCGCCTGGATCTTCGGCGGCGGCTGGAACGAATCGCTGCGTGCATCGGCCCAGAATGCATGGAACACCGCATGATCCGGCACCTTGTGCAGCAGCTCGCCCGGTTCCAGGTAGCGGTACAGCGACGCCAGCGAGCGGATCTCGACAGGCGAAACACGACGCAGGATGTGCTCCGGCCCCAGTTCGGCCGGATCGTTCAGGCCGGCCGCACACAACAGCTCCTTCAGGGCGTGCAGCGTGTGCTCGTGGTAGCTGTACACGCGGGTGGCCTTGTCCGGTGCATCCAGGTGCTTCCAGCGCGCCGGGTCCTGGGTGGCGATGCCGGTCGGGCACTTGTCGGTATGGCAGCTCAGCGACTGGATGCAGCCCAGCGCGAACATGAAGCCACGGCCGGCATTGCACCAGTCGGCACCCAGCGCGATGGTGCGCGCGATGTCGAAGGCGCTGGTGATCTTGCCCGCCGCGCCGATGCGGATCCGCTCGCGAAGGTCCAGGCCGACCAGCGTGTTGTGCACCAGCAGCAGTGCTTCGTGCATCGGCACGCCGACATGGTCGACGAACTCCGCCGGTGCTGCGCCAGTACCGCCTTCGGCACCGTCGACCACGATGAAGTCCGGCAGCAGGCCGGTTTCCTGCATCGCCTTGGCAATGCCGAACCACTCCCACGGGTGGCCGATGGCCAGCTTGAAACCGACCGGCTTGCCGCCGGACAGTTCGCGCAGACGGGCGACGAACTGCAGCAGTTCGACCGGCGTCGAGAACGCCGAGTGACGCGACGGCGATACGCAGTCCACGCCCATCGGCACGCCACGGGTGACCGAGATCTCAGCGGTCACCTTTGGCGCCGGCAGCACGCCGCCATGACCGGGCTTGGCGCCCTGCGACAGCTTGATCTCGATCATCCTGACCTGATCATGGGTGGCGTTGGCGACGAAGCGCTCTTCACTGAAACCGCCCTTTTCGTCACGGCAACCGAAGTAGCCCGAGCCGATCTCCCACACCAGATCGCCGCCCATCTCGCGGTGGTACGGCGAAATCGAACCTTCACCGGTGTCGTGGTAGAAGCCACCACGCCGTGCGCCTTCGTTCAGTGCGCGGATCGCGTTGGCCGACAGCGAGCCAAAGCTCATCGCCGAAATATTGAACACGCTCGCCGAATACGGCTTTGCACAATTGGCGCCGATCAGCACGCGGAAATCGTGCTTGGCGATGGCGGTCGGCGCCAGCGAGTGGTTGATCCACTCGTAATCCACCGCGTAGGTGCTGCGCAGGGTGCCGAACGGCACCGTGTCCATCTCGTTCTTGGCCCGCTGGTAGATCAGTGCACGCTGCTGGCGCGAGAACGGCACGTCCTCCAGGTCGCTCTGCACGAAGTACTGGCGGATTTCCGGACCGATCGATTCCAGGCCGTAGCGGAAGTGTGCCATCACCGGATAGTTGCGGCGCAGCGTGCTGCGCTTCTGCAGCAGGTCCCAGGTCCCCAGAGCCACCATCGCGGCGGTCAGGCCGACGCCCCAGTACCAGGCCGGCCAGATCGTGGCCAACCACAGGCAGATGGGGAACATCAGGATGGCGAGCAGGTAGACGATATACCGGTGCATGGCGTTCCTTGGTTGCAACTGCCTGCGAGTCTACCGTGCTGCCCGCCGCCCGGGTTTACAGGCGATCGTCAACCACGTTGCGTGGCCAGGCCGATTTGACGTCGTAGACCAGGCCGCCCGGCGCCAGCAGCGACCGGATACCCGCCTCGTCCATCGCCTTGAAGCGGGCATGGGCAACCGCCAGCACCACCGCGTCATAGGCCCCTGCCACGGGTTCGGCCAGCCACTGCACGCCCTCATCGGCCAATGCCGCCGGGCCGACCCAGGGATCACTGACCTCGACCTGAGCGCCGGCATCACGCAGGCGCTGCGCCAGCTCCAGCGCGCGGCTGTTGCGCAGGTCCGGGCAATCCTCCTTGAAGGTCACACCGAGCACCAGGATGCGCGACTGCACTGGTTCGCGGCCGCGTTCGGCCAGCATCGCCAGCACCCGCGACGCCACATGCTCACCGACGCGGTTGTTGACCTGCCGCGCGGTGTGGATCAGGTCCGGGTGGTAGCCCACGCTCTCGGACTTGTGCAGCAGGTAATACGGGTCTACGCCGATGCAATGGCCGCCGACCAGGCCCGGCCGGAATGGCAGGAAGTTCCACTTGCTGCCGGCGGCATCGAGCACATCCTGGGTATCGATGCCCAGCCTGTCGAAGATCAGCGCCAACTCATTGACCAGCGCGATGTTCACATCGCGCTGGATGTTCTCGACCACCTTGGCCGCCTCGGCCACGCGCATCGATGGCGCGGGGAACGTGCCGGCGGCAATGATGCGCTGGTACAGGCCATCGATCACCGCAGCCACTTCCGCTGTCGACCCCGAGGTGATCTTGCGGATGTCGGCCAGGCGCCGCTGGCGGTCACCGGGACTGACCCGCTCCGGGCTGTAACCGCAGTAGAAGTCTTCGTTGAAGCGCAGGCCCGAGCCTTCTTCCAGCAGCGGCACGCAGACTTCTTCAGTGGTGCCGGGGTACACCGTGGATTCGTAGATCACCAGGTCACCCGCGCGCAGATGGCTGGCGATCAGCCGCGTCGCCGAACGCAACGGCTCCAGATCGGGCTGCTCATAGGCATCGATCGGCGTCGGCACGGTGACGATGTAGACGTTGCATGCATCAAGCAAGGCCGGATCGCTGCCGTACTGCAGCTGCCGAGCACTGGCCAGCTCGTCGGCCTCCACCTCCAGCGTATGGTCCTGGCCATCGCGCAGCTCGGCGATGCGATCGGCATCGATGTCGAAGCCCAGCGTCGGCCAGTGCCGACCGAAGGCCACCGCCAACGGCAGCCCGACGTAGCCCAGGCCGATCACCGCAAAACGCGGGGTCTCCGCTGCCGCAAGGGACGCGCTCACTGGCATGTCCCGCGCAACGGCATGCATGCCGCCATGGATTCGGCCGACCTGCTCATTCGCTGCACCACTCCGTGTAATTCCACGCCAGAAAGGCGACAGCGTAACGGCCCGGGCGCCTGCCCGCCAAGATGGGATCAGGAGCCCAGTGCGACCGCGGCCGGTTCCAGTTCGCCATCGGCGCCGGTCCAGGCCTGCCGCAGGCGCTCGAAGCCACCGCTGCCAAGCAGGAAGCCCGGCCACGCCGATTCAACGATCTGTGCCAGCAGCTCCGCATCAATGCGCCGGGTTCCCATCGACCAGCGCGGAAACGCCCGCTGCGCCACCGGCGCGCGGCACAGCACCTTCAGCTGGCCATGGCTGCGCGCATTGACGATGCGCTGGTACACCGAATCGATACCGTCCTCCGGGCCTTCCAGGTACTGCAGGAAACGGCTGCCATCGAACATCAGCACACCGGTGACACCGGCTACACGGTTGAATGCCGTGGCATCGGCCAGCAGGCGGTCAAGATCGGTTGTCTGCAGATCGGCGCGGGCCTCACTGGCATAGGCAATCGCGTGCAGCGACATCGTGCGGCTCCCCCCCTGGGAACGATGGTTGGGACTATGACATGAATGGGAGCGACAGTTAAACACGCTGCCGCTCCACGGCAATCCAGCTGCGATTCTGCAGCTGGGCTACAATCGGCGCCGCGCTGCAGGCCCGGATGGCGAAACTGGTAGACGCATCGGACTTAAAATCCGCCGGGGGCAACCCCATGCCGGTTCGATTCCGGCTCCGGGCACCAACCGCGCTGCGCGAGTACACCTTAGATTGCACGCGAGTAACGCGGCTGTTCATGCGCCGCGCGCAGGTAGGGGTCGAAACACATCGCCAGCAGCCGCAGCAGCGGCCGACCCGGCTCGCTGGCGCGCACTACACCGTCGCGGTATTCGGCCAGGCCGTCTTCCTGCAACCGCTGCACCGAACGCAGGTCCTCGGCGAAGTACTGCTCGAAATCGACGCCATGGCGCTGGCCCAGCACGGCACCGTCCACCTCGCCCTGGCACATCAGCTGCTGGATGAGTTCAGCGCGCAGCTGGTCGTCGGCGCTCAGTGCCACGCCGCGCCAGACCGGCAGCTGGCCCTGGTCCACCGCGTCCTCCCACGACGGCAGGTCGCGCGGATTCTGGCTGTAGGTGGCACCGATATGACTGATCGCACTCACGCCCAGGCCGAGCAGGTCGGTATCGGCGTGGGTGGTATAGCCCATGAAGTTGCGATGCAGCTGGCCGGCACGCTGCGCGCGCGACAGGTCCTCTTCCGGCAGCGCGAAGTGATCCATGCCGATGTACTGGTAACCCGCAGCAGAAAGCTTCTCCACCGCCAGGCCCAGCAGCGCCAGCTTGTCTTCCGGTGAAGGCAACCGGCGCTCGTCGATCTGCTTCTGCGCGCGGAACAGGTGTGGCAGGTGTGCGTAGCCATACACCGCCAGGCGATCCGGTCGCAATGCCAGCACTCGTTCCAGGGTGCGGCCGAATCCCTGCAGGCTCTGTCCAGGCAGCCCATAGATCAGGTCGACGTTGACAGAGCGCATGCCGCTGTCGCGGCAGGCATGCAGGATGTCCAGCGTCTGCTGCACGCCCTGTATGCGGTTGATCGATTCCTGCACATGCGGATCGAAATCCTGCACGCCCAGGCTGGCCCGGTTGAAGCCCAGCCGCGCCAGCATGGCGACATCGCGGGTATCGATGAAGCGCGGATCGAGTTCGATCGAGAAATCGCGCTGCGGCGAATCGCTGAAATCGAAGCGCCGGCGCAGCCCCTCCACCAGCGTGGTCATCGCCTCGGCCTCGAGGAAGTTCGGCGTACCACCGCCCAGATGCAGCTGGATGACCTCACGGCCGTCCTCGAACTGCGGCGCCAGCAGGTCGGCCTCGGCCAGCACGCGCGCGACGTAGCTGTGGCCCCGACCGCGGTCGCGGGTGATCACCCGGTTGCAGCCGCAGTAGAAGCAGGGGCTGGAGCAGAACGGCACATGCACGTACAGCGACAGCGCGCGCGCCAGCTGGTTGCTGTCGGCGATCGCCTGGCGCAGGGCCGGCGCGTCGAAGCCATCGTGGAAGTGCGGCGCGGTCGGATACGAGGTGTAGCGCGGCCCCGGCCGGTCATGCCGGCGCAGCAGGTCGGGGTCGAAGGTCCAGGCCAGGCCACCGGCGGCGGGAGAGAACGTGTCCATGCCGCCAGCATCGCGCCGGACCACCATGACCGCCTTGACCCAGATCAATCGCGGGTGGGGATTCCCAGCACCGGCAGACCCACCTGCGGCCAGCGCAGCATCTGGTAGCGCTTCCAGAAGGTGTCACCGATGCGCGCGGCGACGTCGTTGGCCAGCTCCTGCATCGGCGGGTTGCCGCACTCGGCGGTGGTGATCCGGAACAGCACCAGCCAGCGATCGAACAAGTCCTTGTCCAGCTCGATGGCCATGTGCTTGGACATCGGCGAGCCCTTGAAGCGGCGCGTGCCGCGCAGCATCGCCGACCAGAAATCGACCAGCTGCGCCAGATGTTCCGGCCAGTCGTGGACATGCGCCTGGAACACCGGCCCCAACCGCTCTTCCTCGCGCACGCGCGCATAGAAGTCGTGGACCAGGCGGGTCACTTCCTGCTCGGTACACAACTCGGGCGAGGCGACGGCAAGAACAGGCGGCGGTGTTGCGTTCATCGGGGTACCCAAAGCGTGCCGGCAGCGTGCCCCAGCCGGGCCGCACCGCCGTTGATCCAGATCAATGTCGGCGCAGTCCGCTGCACCTAGGCTGGCACGCCTGCAGGAAACATGCCCTGCGGATGCTGCGCCGGCCTCGGCGGAGTATACGCGCCGCCCTCATTCCGATCCGGGACAGCATGAACAGACCCTCTCCCAGCCGCCGCCAGCAGCTGATCCAGCACTGGGGCGCCATCCTCTGGCCAAGCTTCATCGCGGCCGGCGTGGCCAGCGTGGTGTTCTTCGCCTTCGTCGACCCGCTGCGGTTGCAGGCGATCAGCTTCCCGGGCAAGGCGATCAGCCGTGAACTGGGCTATACGGCAGGATTCTTCATGTTCTGGTCGGTGACCGCACTTTCCAGCGCAGTCACCTGGTACCTGCAGCGGCCCCTGCCGAGCGATGACGACGACGAGCTGCCGCTGGGATGAGTACGCCCTGTACCGGAACCGGAACCCCACGCCCCTGGCGTTGGCGCGGCGCGCTCAGCGCGCTCTTGCTGGTCCTGTTCTATGCCCTGCCATGGCTGCGCTGGAATGGACACCAGGCCCTGCTGCTGGACATCAACGCACGGCGCTTCGACCTGTTCGGCTGGACGTTGTGGCCCGGCGATGTCGGCGTGCTGATCGGGTTGCTGGCGGTGCTGGCGGTGGGCCTTGCGCTGCTCACCCACCTCGCCGGCCGCATCTGGTGCGGTCATGCCTGCCCGCAGACGCTGTGGCGTCGTGCCTTCGACTGGATCGCGCACGGCATGGCCAAGGTCTTGCCAGTGCCAGCCGTGCGCCCGGCCACCCAGGTCGCCTGGGGGTTGCTGTCGCTGTGGACTGGCATCACCTTCGTCGGCCTGTTCAGCCCGATCGCCGGACTGCTGGCCGCCGCTCCGCATGCCGGCTGGAGCGGCTGGGAAACATTCTGGGTGCTGTTCTATGCCGCCGCCACCTGGGGCAATGCCGGCTTCCTGCGCGAGCAGGTGTGCCGTTCGCTGTGCCCGTTCGCGCGCATGCAACCACTGCTGATCGATCCACATACACCACGCATGCTGTACGACGCGCGCCGCGGCGAACCGCGCGGCATGCGCCCTCCGGGCATGGGGGGCGTGCTCGGACGCGGACGCGGCCTGCTCGACCCGACCACCGCACAGGACTACGTGTTCCGCGCCGCACATCCGCTGCTGGCCGGACCGATGCCCACCTTCAGCGCCGATCGCCTGGGCGACTGCACCGACTGCGCCGCGTGTGTCAGCGCCTGCCCGATGCAGCTGGACATCCGCCAGGGACCGCAGGCCGATTGCCTGGCCTGCGGCGCCTGCCTGGACGCCTGCTCGCGGCAGCAGCACCAGGCCGGTTTCGGCCCGGGGCTGGTGCGCTACTGCAGTCCGCAGGCCATGGCCGGGCAACCGCGGCAATGGTGGCGACCGCGGACCCTGGCACTGCTGTCAATGCTGCTGGCGCTGTTGGCCTGTGGCGCCTGGCGCCTGCTTTGAATCAACGGGTCAACGCGGCCCGTTGGCGTGCGGCGGCACCAGCTGCGCACGTCGGACGATGCCGAGCTGTTCGATGATCAGCGCCATTTCATTGGTGACTTCGGTACGCTCGGTCCCCTGCGGGACCAGGCGGTCCAGCACCTGCTGGTAGGTATCCCAGAACGCCGGACCGCATCCGTGTTTGTGATAACTGGCTTCCAGTTCGCGGCGTACCCGTTCAGCCAAGCCATGCATGCCGTATTCCATACGACCTCCGTTGGACTTGTTCTGCATCGTTGACGGTCTACCGACTCACTTGCGAGCTACTGAAAGACTCCCGGGCTTCACGCCCGGTTGATGCCAATTAGTCATAGATTTCACGACAGGTCAATTACATGCAGCGACTTTCGTGATCGAAATTATTAATCGTTCACGAAACCACATACGGGATGGCAGGCTTCCCGGATGGGCCGGAGCCGACAACCTACCCGATTCCTCCAGCCTCTGCCCTGGTAGGCCTCATCGATAGCCCGACCCCGTTCCATCGAAGTTTCCTATGTTGCTAAGCATACTTAGCAAATGGCACTTAGAGTGCTATATGCGACAAAAGGCGGCGCAGTTGAGGCTTATTCGCCCTGCGTGGCTTCAGTTGCCGGGAACAGGTTGGGATAGCGCTGATGCAGGATGTATTGGCGTAACGCAGGAATCGGGAAATCCTTGGGCCATTGCGACACTGCAGATCGGCTTATGCCAAAAAAGCGCGCCAGTTCGGCATCGGTGCGGAAACCCAGCCGGGTGCGCACCTGCCCCTTGCTCCAGAATTCGGTCACGGTCGGTCCTTCTGTTAACCAGACTTATTCTTGGAACAAGGGATCTTTGCGATCCACGCGTTAAGCTGGCTTGCATAGATGAATACTCTCGGCCAACGACTCGCCATTGCCATGAAGAAAGCCGGGCACCCTCGCCCGGCCGATCTGGCCCGCGCCGCCGATTCGACGACGGCAACCATCAGCAACTGGCTCAACGACCACGTCAGCCCCGCCCATGTGAAGGCCGAACAGCTGTTCCGCATCGCCGATGCGGCCAAGCTGGACGCGCGTGAACTGCTGTATGGCGTGAGCGGGCTTGGCGTCGGTGAGCGGGGCAATACCTATATCCCCAGCCAGGCCCACCTGGATGTCTGGCAGGACGCCTACGAACTGGTCAGCCATCTGGTGGAAGAGAAGGGCCTGGAGATCGACCACCGCCGCCACGCGGCCCTGGACCTGCTGGCCTTCGAACTGCTGATGGACGGCTTCAGCCGCAGCAAGGTCATCCGGGTGCTGACGACCTCGATGACGTGAATGCACTACCGCTGGTAGCATGGTCGCCGATGGGGATGGGGCTCCCCCGATAACCGCCTGAAAGGGCTGATGGCTCCTGCCAGGACGAACCGGCGTTCGTCGATGGCAGGCCGTGCCTGCCCTCGGCGTTCGCCATCGAATCAGCGAACCCGTACCCGAGGCACGTGATGCACGCATTGAACAACTACTTGCTGGTCTTCATCGGCGGCGGGCTCGGCGCCTGCCTTCGCCATGCCTGCAACCTGATCGGTACGCGGGTGGCAGTCGGCAGCCCGTGGCCATGGTCGACCTTCCTGATCAACATCAGCGGCGCGCTGCTGATGGGCGTGCTGGTCGAAGCCTTCGCCCTGCGCAATGGCGCCTCGCCGCAGCTGCGCCTGCTGCTGGCCACCGGCGTTCTCGGCGGCTACACCACGTTCTCCACCTATGCGCTGGAAATCGGCGTGCTGCTGCAGCGCGGCCAGCACGGCCTGGCAGCGTTGTACGCCGGCGGTTCGGTGGCACTGGGCCTGGTCGGCCTGTTCGGTGGCATGAAACTGGCCCGGCTGGTGCTGGGCTGAAGCTCAGGCCGCGCCGGCGCGGGCCTGCCCACGCCACTCGCGCGGCGACTGCCCGGTGTGCGCCTTGAATGCGCGCGACAGCGCGGCTTCGCTGCCGTACCCCACATCGTCGGCAATCCGCTTGAGCGGTCTGCCCTGGCGCAGTGCCTGCTGCGCCAGGCCCACCCGCCAGCCCTGCAGGTATTGACCGGGCGTGGTGCCCATCGCCTCACGGAAACTGGCAGCAAACACGCTGCGTGACATGCCGGCGACCTCGGCCAGATCTTCCAGGGTCCAGGACTGTGCGGGCGCTTCATGCATCGCCACCAGCGCCAGCCGCAGCCGCGGATGACCCAGCCCGGCAAACAGGCCACCACGCATTTCGCCACCTTCCATCAGCTGGCGCAGCACCTGGATCATCACCACCTCGAACAGCCGGTTGACCATCGCCGCACGCCCGCAGCGCTGCTCGAAGGCTTCCTCGAACAGCAGTTCCAGCGCTGCGTTGCCGCCGTACAGATCGGCCAGCGGCAGGCAGATGAAATCGGGCAATGCGGCGCTGATCGGGTTGAGCCGTCCACCCTCGAAATGCAGGTTGGCGCAGGCCATGTCGGCGCCGTGCTGCGGATCGGTACTGAACCGATGCGGCATCGGCCGCGGGTACAGCAGCAGGCTCGGCACCTCGACCTGCACGGTCTGCTGGCCGTGGCTGACCTGCAGCGGGCCACGTCGCACCAGGTGCAACTGCCCGGCTTCATCCTCGCCCTCCAGCGTGTTGATGCCGCACAGCGCGCCGGCATGGAACACCGAGGCGGTGACCGAAAAACGTTCCAGCAGAATGGCGAGACGGTCGACCATGACGGGACTCCGGGTCAAGCGAGACTAACTCAATGTGACAGATCGTATCGGAATCGGCGGTTGAGGGGGCGGCACTGGCTGAGTGATCCGTCTCGGATTCATGCAGCTGCGCCAGCATGACGACGGCCGCCTGGTGCTGCGCTACGCCGGGTCTGCCTCGGTATAGCGCATCACCACGAAGCGCTCTTCCGCGGCCGGTGCAACGAAGTGGCGGGTGATACGTTCGAACTCCTCGTCGCTGGCCTGGAACGGTTGTTCGCCGAGAGCATTGCGCGCGCGCAGCCGCGCCTTACAGACCTCGTCGGCAACATCCAGGAAATGCAGCTGGTGCGCGGCTCCCTCCGGTTCGAACAGCTCGCGCGCCCATGCCCGCGCGGCCGGCGTGTTGAAAGGGAAATCGAGCACCACCGAGACGCCCATGCGCAGCAATGTGCGCAGATGATCGGCCAGCACATTGCGCAACGTGGCTGCACGCTGCAGATAGTCGGCAATGGAATGGATTTCGCCCGGATACAGCGCCGCCAGCCACGTGTCTTCACTGATCAATACGTGGCGCGGCTTCAACGCCAGCTGCTGCGACAGGGTGGATTTGCCGGCACCGATCTTGCCGCACACCAGGTGCAGGGTCGGCGCAGCGTCGTTCGATGAAAGGTCGTGCATCTGCATTCTCCTTGGTGGATTCATTACCCGGGAGAGCGCTGCATGCAACCCGCCTTCCCGGGCAGGTTGCCTGGCCGTGATGACCGCGCGCTACCCCGCCTTTCCGTGGGGAATGCGGATAATCGACGCGATGCTGTGCAGGGCCATGCCGCCAGCGTAGAGCGCGGCACCGCCGACCGGCAATGCCCTGCGGCAGTGCAGCGCGCGCAAGGTGGTGCAGGGATCTATGCTCGGCGCCATTCCCGCATGGAATGACCCCGATGCGACCCTTGCTTCGATGCGCACTTGCCCTCTGCCTGCTGCCCTGGATCACATCGCTGGCTGCACCGCCGCCAGCAGCGCGTACGCTCAGCGGCGAGCGGCAGGGCGCACCGTGGCGGCTGGATGTGCCTGCCGACTGGAACGGCGACCTGGTAATGCTGGCCCATGGCTATGAACCGGTCGGCGTGCCGCGCACCGCCCCCATGGCGGCCAATGACAGCACCGCACCACTGCTGGCAGCAGGTTACGCCGTCGCGCAGAGCGCCTATGCCAGCCAGGGCTGGGCGGTGGCCGATGCGATCACCGACATGGAACGCCTGCGCCAGCAGGCAGTGGGTGAACTCAAGCATGTCCGCCACACCTGGATGCTGGGATTCTCGATGGGCGGTGCCGTGACCATCGGAAGCCTCGAACGCTTCCCGCAGCACTACACCGGCGGTGTATCGCTGTGCGGCGCCAATCTCAGTGGCGAACAGATCGCGACCGATCTGCTGACCACGCTGGTCGCGTTCGATTACTTGTTCCCCCAGGCTGATGGGCTGCCGCCCACCGGCCTGCTATCGCGCGAAGCGGCGGCGCTGCCGCAGGGCGAGTTGTACCAGGGCATCGCCAATGCACTGCAACGTGATCCGTCGCACGCCGCAGTGCTGGCACGGCGGCTGCAGGTCTCCGCTGATGCACTGGCCGGCACGATCAGCCTGCACGCGCTGGTCCTGCATGAACTGGCTGCACGGAGCGGCGGCATGCCGATGGGCAACATCGGCGTGGTCTACAGCGGCTTTGGCGATGACACCGCGTTCAATGCCGGCGTGCAGCGTGTCAGCGCTGTTCCCGCGGCGCAGGCGCATGTCCGCAACTCGCTGGCAATCACCGGCGCACTGAAGCGACCGCTGGTGATCCAGTTCAACCACAACGACCCGACCATCGTGCCGCACATGCAGACGGTGTATCCGCAATTGGCCGTACGGGCTGGCGCACGCCCGCTGCCACGCGTGTTGCCGCCGCTGGGCGAAGGACACTGTGGTTTTTCTGGGACACAGGTGGTCGACGCCTTGAAAGCAGTGCAACGCTGAGTCCATCGCGTGCCGCAACGCATCACCACCGCGCGGGAAGGGGCTGCTCGGGTGGCGTGTGTCGTTCAGCCGCCAAGGCCTCGGCCTGACCAGCATGGTGCTGCACAATGCACGCCGCCCGATCGGCATGCAGGGCCAGGCGCTGACCGTGCGAGCGCAACCATGACGGGCCCAGTCAGCCGCCCAGCGTGCCCATCGTGAAGGTGTAGCCCGAGCTCATCAGGAATTCGCGCATGCGCATTTCCGCGCGCCGCGGTGAGGCCAGGCTGGCCGGCGCATACAGCGCATACACCAGGCCCGATCCCTCGATATGCTCGCGGCGGACCTCGCAGCGGGCGGTTTCCGAGGCAATCACCCATCCGTCCTTCAGCCGCTCCGGCCCGATGGATTGCCCGTTCTTCAACCGAAAGGTCAGCCAACGCACATCTGCCATGACTTTGCTCATTTCCGTTTCGCTCCGTGGCTGAAGCGACGCGTGATGTCCTTGCTCGACATTGCGGCTCCCTGAGACGTGGAACCCGACCATAGCGCCTTTCCATGTCGTGGCCTGCTGAGACTGGCGGCCGCGGCATGCGAGCTGCCGCACGGGTTCCCTCGCGGCGTCGGAAATGGCGACGGCAGGGAGCGTCCTGCCGGCGCAGTTCACAGGCAGGGAACCCGACTCACGCAGCGCGGTCGCTGCCCTGGTTCAAGGCGTGCAGCGCATCGGCCAGCGCCTGGATTTCGGCACGCAGGGCCAGCCGCTGCAACCACCGCCCGGGGATTCCGCGCGCACCATGGAATGCGCCCGCCAGCTGCCCCGCGATGGCGGCCGTGGTGTCGGCGTCCTCGCCAAGATTGGCCGCCTCGAGTACGACGGCTTCAAAGGTGTCGTGGCGATCAAAGCACCAGAGTGCAGCTTCGACACTGTCGACAACATAGCCATTGCCACGGATCTGCTCACGCGCGGCACCGCGGTAGCCGCCCGCCGCGATCTGCTGCAGCCGCGCGCTCTCGACGGGGACATTGCTGAGATCCAGCACCGCGTCACGGGTGCCACCTGCCAACGCCCGCTCCAGCGCGACCGCCAGCAAGCGGCACGCCTCCAGGCACTCCTGCGCAGCGTGCGTCGTTCGCGAACTCAGCTCGGCCATTGCCTGCAGGTCGGGGGTCCCGGCGTAGCGCAATGCCACCGGCGCCAAACGCATGATCGAGCCATTGCCAGCGCTGCGTGGGTCGTCACTACCCGCCAGCGGATGGCCATCCTGCAGGAACCGGTCGATCGCAGCCCGCGTTGCCATACCGATATCGAAGCACTCGCCGGTCGCACTCCAGTACCCATGCCGGTACCAGTTGGCGTAGCGGTTCATCTGATCGTGCACATCGAAGGTGTCACAACGCACCAGGCTCTCGGCCAGGCACATCGCCATGGAGGTATCGTCGGTCCATTGCCCCGGCTGCAGCTGGAACGGCCCACCGCCCACCATGTCGGTGATCGGGGTGAAGCTGCCACGAGGCTTGAACTCCAGCGTGGTACCGACGGCATCGCCGCACGCGAGGCCGAGCAAGGCGCCGCGGAAGTGATCAATCTGGTTCATCAGACCAGTGTAGCGCCACCGGATCCGCCATGACTGGCCGCCAGGCCGCGCAACGATCGCGCAAGCGGGAAAGCAATCGTAGCCAACAAAAAAGCCCTGACCGGAGTCAGGGCTTTTCAATTGGAGGCCTCAAGCGGAATCGAACCGCTGTAAACGGATTTGCAATCCGGTGCATAGCCACTCTGCCATGAGGCCAACGTACTGCGCGCCAGGAACGGAACCCTGACAAGACAAAACCCCATGATGGGGCCTGTCGGAACATGGAGCGGGAAACGAGACTCGAACTCGCGACCTCAACCTTGGCAAGGTTGCGCTCTACCAACTGAGCTATTCCCGCGTAAGCCGACATGCTACCGGAAATCCGGAAAACACACCAGCGATTTCACCTTTCTGACTGCGCGCAAAGCCTTGTGGCTCAACGTGCCCCGCCTTGCCGTGGCGGGAGAAAAACAAGGCCCCTGCCGGGGCCCTGTAGAATCTGGAGCGGGAAACGAGACTCGAACTCGCGACCTCAACCTTGGCAAGGTTGCGCTCTACCAACTGAGCTATTCCCGCAGATTCCGTTCGACCTGCGTCGAAGGAGCGCTATTGTGTCCAAATTCCTTCACGCCGTCAACAGTCTTCACATCATGCGGTCACGGGCGTCCGCACTGGGGTACGCTGCCCCGCCCAGCCCCATGCGCCCATGTTCCTTCGCGGCAAACCCTTGTTGATCGCCCTGATGCTGCATCTGCTGGTGGCGCTGCTGTACTGGGCATTGATTCCGCTGGGAATGAACTGGTATCGCGACCATTTCGGCTTCACCGCCCATCGCGACATCGGCCTGGGCGTCGCCCAGTTCCATCTGTTCTGGATGTTCATTGGCGCCCAACTGCTGATCGCAGTGTTGCGGCCATTGTTCGCCAAGCTGCTGGTGCTGGCGGCGCCGCTGGCGTTCGCCAGCTGGACGCTGATGCACGACCATCCGCTGCGCCTGGTGTACTTCACCGCTGGACCTGGCCTGCTGGCACTGGCCGCAATCGCCGCAAGCCTGCGCTATTCGTCGCGGGCAACCTCCCGCTACACCACGGACACCACCGATGCCTAGACGTTACATCCGCCTGTTCTGGCTGCTGGTCGCGCTGACCTGGCTGGCGCTGATCGCCGCACTGGTCAATGCCGGCTTCACTCCGGACTACTGGCTGCTGCACCACCTGGAAGGCGCCGAACTGCCCTACCCGACCAGCACCGTCATCGTCTTCGCGTTGCTGGGCACCGTCGAACTGGTGGTAGCCGCCTTGATCGTGCGGCCGTGGAGACTGAAACGCCTGTGGCTGCGCCTGCTGATCGCCTTCGCCCTTCTGCTGCTGTGGTCGGTGCCGTGGATGCTGTCGGCGATGCATCAGCCGCCGGTACAAGGCATGCATCTGCTGTGGCTGCTGCTGTTGGACGTGGGCCTGCTGCTGGCGCTGTGCATGGTGTCGGCGGTGAGCGCGTGGCGGGCGTTCAGGCGTCGAGGGCGCGCGGATGCGCCCCCGTTGCAGCACTAGGCCTACTTCCGGAATTCCACCCGCACATGCTGGCCGAAGCGCGCCTTGGCCTCGCCATCGAACTCCAGCACGCACTCCACCACCTTGGCCACGCCACGCCCCGCGTCTTCAGGCAGGCGAGCCTGCGCGAACACCGGGCTGATGCGTACCACGCGTGCGGGCGGCAGCGTGCTGGCGTTCTCGGCACCATCGCTGTCTGGCACCACGGTGGCCCTCATGCCGACCTGCACGGCATCGGCGTAGGCCGCGCTGAGTTCGGCACGTACCTGCAGCGGGCGCGCCGGCAGCAGTGATATCGCCGGCTTGCCGGCCTGCACGAAGGCGCCGAGGCCCGGCACCTGGCTGACCACGGTGCCGGCTTCCGGCGCGCTCAGCGACATCTGCTGCAGTTTCAGCCTGGCGTGTTCCAGCTTGTGCTGGGCCATGTCGACCTGCGCACCGGCCACGTCGACATCGGCGCGTACGCCAGCCAGCTGCTGCTTGGCCGCATCGGCCTGCTGGTTGGACGACACGCCTTCGCTCGCACCCGTGGACAGGCGGGTGGCATTGCGCTCCAGTTCGCGCAGCTGCGCCTGGCTGCCCTTCAGGCGGTCATTGGCCAGTGCGAGATCAGCGGTGGCCATCGCCACTTCCTGCTGCAGCAGCGCACCGTCCAGCGACAGCAGAAGCTGCCCCTTCTTCACCGTGGCGCCCTCCTTCACCAGCGCGGCGGTGATCGAACCATCCACCGGCGGCGCCAGCGCGATCAGGCCACCCTCGACATCGATGATGCCGCGCGCCACCGCAACCTTGCCGGCGGTGGCAGTGCTGGCTTTACCTGCAGGTGCCTGGGCGGGCGCGTCCCTGGAACAGGCGCAAAGCAGCAGTGCCGCGGACAGTACCAGGCTGAGGGGAAGCAGGTGCGACGTCTTGGTCATGGGGCGGACTCTACGGTTTCGTTCTGGCGGCGGTCATCACGGACCATGCCGTCTTCCATGGCGATCACCCGATCGGCATGCCGGATCAGGCGCGGATCGTGGCTCACGCACAGCACGGTGGCGCCATGCGCACGTGCGTAGCGATGCAGGATGTCGATCACGCGCTGGCCGTTCTCGGCGTCCAGCGCGCTGGTGGGTTCGTCGGCGAAGATCAGTGTCGGCGACTTGGCGAAGGCACGGGCGACGGCCACACGCTGCTTCTCACCGCCGGACAACTGCGCCGGGCGCATGTGGCTGCGGTGGCTGAGGCCCACTTCTTCCAGCGCCTTGCGCGCCAGCGGCTCGCTTTCGCGATTGCGCATGCCGCGGTAGCCCAGCGGCAGCTGCACCTGCTCCAGCGCAGTCAGTGCCGGGAACAGGTTGAAGCCCTGGAACACGAAGCCGACATGGTGCAGGCGGAAGCGCTCCACCTCGCCGCGGGTCATGTGGCCCACGTCCTGACCCAGCGCGTGCACGCGACCGCCATCCGGCGCGGACAGGCCGGACAGCAGCGACAGCAGCGTGCTCTTGCCGCACCCCGAAGGGCCCGAGACCAGGGTCAACTCGCCCGGATAGATGTCCAGCGACAGGCCGCGCAGCACCGGCACCTGTACATCGCCGGACATGAAGCCTTTTTCCAGTGCGTCGGCCTGCAACGTGGGGGCGACGGCATGTTTGGAGGTCATCGGCCGGTCCTCAACGCAGCAGCAACGATGGATCGGAGCGGACCACACTGCGTACCGCCATGATGCTCGACAGCATGGCCATCACCGCGACCAGCGCCACGCAGCCGATGATGACCATCGGCGTCAGCTGCACCGGCACGCGCTGGGACTGTGCGATCAACAGCACGACGGTACTGAACGCCGCCGCCAGCAACATGCCCACGCCACCGATCAGCAATGCCTGCTCGAATACCACCCGTGCCAGCGCGTAGCGACCTGCGCCGAGCGCGTTGAGCGTGGCGTACTCGCGCACCGAGCCAGCCACCACCGAGGCGAACGACTGGTTGGTGATCACCGCGCCGACGAAGCAGACGATGACGGCCATGAACAGCACCGCGATGCCGGCGCCGGTGTCGAACAACCAGTACTGCTGCGAACGGCTGGCGAACGCCGGCGCGGTCCAGAACTCGACCGGCGTGGCTTGGCCCATCGACGCAGCGAGGCGGTCGCGCACGCGGTCGGCCAGGTCCGGCGAGCGCAGGCCCGCCACGAAATAGGTACTACCCTCGTGCGGATCGGTACCGGCAATGGCACGCGCGGTATCCAGCGAGGCCAGCACGTTGACGCCACCGAGGCCACGCAGGCCGGGTTGCGCGGCGACCACGCGCACCGCCTTGCCATTGATCCATGCACGGTTGCTCTGCAGGTCCACGCCCAGCGTATCCAGGTCGGCGCTGTCGACGATCACCGCCCCCGGCTCGCGCAGTTGCGCGCGCAGGTCGGCAGGCAGGATGCGCGCGAACATCATTGCGTCATCGCCGGTGGAGATGCCGGACAGGTATACCGACACGTTGCCGGTACCCTGCGCGCCCGAGCGCCATTCGCCATCGACCCACTCGTAGGGTTCGACGCGGGTGACATCCGGGTCCATGCGCAGGTGGCTTTCGACGTCGGCGCTGATCGCATGGCCGTAATTGACGCTCTGGGTGCCGGGGAAACCCGCCCAGATGTCGGCCGAGGACGCTTTCACGTAGATCGCAGCGGTACCGAAGATGCCCAGCACCAGTGCCGCCTGCACGATCAACAGCACACCGGCGAAGCACATCGCCAGCACCACCGGCAGGAACCGGCGCCACTCATAGGCCAGGGTCTTGCGGGCCAGCGCGATCATTGCGATTCGCCCTCACCCTCGACAGGCAACGGAGCACCACCGAGGGCGCGGTAGAGCGACGCAAAGGCCAGCACGCGCGCACCCTGTGCACCGATCAGGTCGGCCTGCGCGGCGAGTGCCGCACGCTGCCCGTCAAGCCCGTCGAATTCGCTGGACAGCCCCAACTGCACCTGCCGCGCCTGCCGCTTGACCTGTTGCCCGGCGGCATCATCGGCCGCGCGCAGCGACTGGATGCTGCTGTCCTGGCGCGCCAGGCTGCCGAGCGCGCCTTCCACTTCGCTCACGCCTTCCAGCACCGCCTTGCGGTAACCCAGCAAGGCGGCATCCAGCTGCTTTTCATCGGCATGGAAGCGTGCGCGGCGCTGGCCCCAGTCCCACAGCGGAATATCGATGTACGGGCCGATCGACGGGCTCGAATCGGAATTGGAGCGGGCGTTCTGGGTGAGGTTGTAGGCGTACAGGATGGAGCCACCGAGGCTGACACGCGGATACATCGCGGCGCGTGCCGAACCCTTGCTGGCAGCAGCCTGCATCACCTCCGATTCGGCCAGCAGGATCTGCGGCCGATGGCGCAGCAGATCGGCCGGGACCTGCTGCAGCGAGAACGCACCCAGCGTCGGCGGCGTGCGATAGGCACGCCAGGCCGGGTCCGGGCCATCGCGTCCCAGCAGCAAAGCCAACGCACGGGCAGCGTTGTCCGCGTTTTCCCGTGCCTGTGCCGTGGCCGCGCGGGTGGCGGCCTGGCGTGCACGCAGGCGATCAAGTTCGCCGGGCTCATCAAGGCGCAGGCGCTGGCGTACCAGGGCCAACTGTTCGCCGCGATCGTCCACCGCCTGCTGGCGGGCCAACAGGTCCTGCTGGGCCTGCGCCACGGTCAGATCCAGATAGCTGCGCACCACGTCGGCGATCACCGCGACCTGCGCGGCACCACGCAGCGCCTCGGCATTGCCGGCCGACGCCTGTGCACTCAACTGCGCGCTCTCGGCGGCGCCGAACAGGCCCAGGTCCCAGATCGCTTCGATACCCGCGTGGAAGTAGGTGTCGACCGCAGCGGCATCCTGCACCTGCTTGGCGCTGGCCGTGATTTCCGGCAGGAAGCGCGAATCGGACGTGCCGGCGACAATCCGCACGGCCTGCAGGCGCAGCGTGGCCTGCTGCAGGTCGAGGTTGCCGGCGATGGCCTGATCGACCAGTCCATCCAGCGCTGGGTCGGACAACACTTTCCACCACTGTTTGGCGTCCACCGCCACGCCCTGGCCCTGCGGCACCTGGGTCCAGGTGCTGGGCGTGCGATCAGGCAGATCCGGAACCGGCACCGACATGCAGCCCGCCAATGCGAGACTTGCGAGCAGCGCGCCGGGTCGCAGCACTGCCTGCAGGGAGAGTCCGCGCCCCGTCCTGGGCACTGCCACTGAAGTGATACGCCTGACCACCAGCCCGCCAACGTGTAGAAGGAGCATGAAGGCTACCGTGCGATTGTGGAGCGAACATGGAGAAATGGTCCGAAAAAGGTCACAGCACGCGTGCGGTTCAGGCAACGCCGGCGCAGGCCTTTCGCCAGCCTTTCAGCGCCTGCAGCAGGCGGAACACTGGTGCGGATTCCAGGTCATTGCGTCTGTTGCAGCCCCTCGTGCCAGGTGCTTCCGATCGTCCCCACGATCGCTGCGCCCCCCGTCATGCCGATTGCGACACCAATGTCGGAATCGCCCCCAGCTGCAGACTTACCACGCCCACCATGAAAATGTCGTGGCCCGCCTGTAGCGACCCGCCTGGCCAACGTCATGACAAACGAAAAACGCCCCCTTGCGGGAGCGTTTTTCTTGAATCTGGAGCGGGAAACGAGACTCGAACTCGCGACCTCAACCTTGGCAAGGTTGCGCTCTACCAACTGAGCTATTCCCGCAGATTCCGTTCGACCTGCGTCGAAGGAGCGCTATTGTGTCGATATTGCTGCACGGCGTCAACAGGAATTTTCACCGGCATTGCGGGAGGCGTTCAGGCCCTCAGGACCGACACCTCAGGTTCGCAGGCCACGGCGGTGGAAGTAGACCTGCTCGGCGATGCGCCGCGTGGCCCCCGTGTGCAGCAGTGCGTTGAGCGGCCAGTCGGCCTGCAGATGGTCCATCGCCCAGCGCAGCAGGCGCTTGCCATGGAATGCCGGCGCCACCTGCCGCGCCACCCGTTCCGCTTCCGGCCCTTGCCCACGCAGATGGCGGGAAATCGCCTCGCCGACCGCCCAGCCGTGCCGCCACGAGGAGTGGATGCCGCCGGCGGACAGCGGCGAGACGATGCCTGCCGCGTCGCCGGTCAGGATCACGCGTTGGCCGGTGAAGGGCCCATCCGGCCGGCCGCACGGGACCAAGCCGGCGCGGGTGGCCGAGGGACGCGCCGAAGGCGGAATGCCGACCACATTGCGCACGTGGTCGAGGAAGCCATCGATATCCGGCGGCCGTACCTGTTGCGGGTCATGACGCAGCGCCAATCCCACCTGCAGCCCGGTCGGATTCTGCGCGACCCAGCCGATGTAGCCCGGTGCGTAGCGCTTGCTGACGAAGCAATGCAGTGCATCGCCCTGCGACACCTGCAGGCCGGCGAACTCACGCTCGACGCCGTAGAGGTTGTCACGCACCTGGCCAAGCCCGGTGCGTTGTGCCACGCGTGAGCGTGCGCCGTCAGCGCCAACCAGATAGGCGCATCGCCCTGCCCCATCCACCTGCCAGCCGTCACCACTGCGATGGGCGTCGGTAAAGGACTGCTGCAGGCGCAGGTCGACGCCGTTCGCATGCAGCTCGCTGGCCAGCCAGCGCATCAGGTTCGGCGTATCGGTGGTGAGGAAGTAATAGCCCGGTGCGGCCAGCAACACGCTGCGAAGGTTCGGCGCATACAGGCGCACGTTTGCGACCCGGTCCACCAGATGTTCGGGCATGCGCCCCAACCAGGTCTCCTCCATCGCTTCTTTCACCACGATACCGGTGGTGTGCAGGCGCTCGCCGGGGTCGACCTTGCGTTCCAGCACGCAGACGCGCAGACCGTACTGCGCGGCGGCCAAGGCGCAGGCGGCACCGGCGAAACTGGCGCCGACGATGACCACATCGTGGTCGTAAGCAGAGGATTGATGAGGCATCGCGGCATCGCCGGGCTGGAACGGAGATACAGCTTCGCGAGCACGCGTGGTGAGGCGATGGGGTGGCGGTGAAGCAGGGATGAAGTGCCCTGCACACAAACGAAAAAACGCTCCCTTCCGGGAGCGTTCTTCTTGAATCTGGAGCGGGAAACGAGACTCGAACTCGCGACCTCAACCTTGGCAAGGTTGCGCTCTACCAACTGAGCTATTCCCGCTTGGGAGGCGAAATTCTACCTGTTCCAAGGATGGCGTCAAGCGGTTTTTTCGGGGCCTGCGAGGCGCCTTGCACCGCGTATCCATGCATGGCGTGGATCTACCACAGCGTCTCCGCAAACTGATGGATCCGCACCATCCGTGGACGCAGCATTTCCAGTAGGTCCACGCCATGCGGGGATAGGCGCATCGATGGGGTCAGAGCCCTTTCCTTCGGAAAGGGATCCGACCCCGGGCGACCCCGGGGCTCAGACCCCGGGCTCAGTTGCCCAGCTTCTTCTGCCGCGCACGCTCGCGCGCAGCGCGCTCATCGTCGCGCAGGCTCGGCCAGGCGGCGTGCAGGTACTGCAGGCCCGACCACAGGGTCAGCACGGCGGCAATGGCCAGGGTCCAGTCGCCGATATGGAACACCGGCCAGCCCATCCAGATGTCTTCCACCGGCACGTTCGGGGCCACCGAATACAGCAGGCACAACAGCGCGACCATCTGCGCGGTGGTCTTGACCTTGCCGATCATCGCCACGCGCACCTTCGCGCGCTGGCCCAGCTCGGCCATCCATTCGCGCAGCGCCGACACCGCGATCTCGCGGCCGACGATGACCGCCGCCCAGAACGCCATCCACGGCGTCGGATGACCCTGCACGATCAGGAACAGCGCCACCGCCACCATCAGCTTGTCCGCGACCGGGTCGAGGAAGGCGCCAAAGGCCGACTCCAGCTGGTAACGGCGTGCGATCCAGCCATCGAGCCAGTCGGTGATCGCGGCCAGGCCGAAGATCGCCGCCGAAGCGAAGTTGGTCCAGGTGTAGGGCAGGTAGAACACCAGCACCAGCACCGGGATCATCACGATCCGCAACAACGTCAGCCAGGTGGGCAGGGTCAACTTCATGCTTGCGTGCTTCTCTCTCTACTCGGCCGCATCAGGCGTGGCCAACCCGTGCAGGTTAGCGTAGATACGTGCCGCGAGGGCGTCATTGATGCCTTCCACCTTGGCGATTTCCGCTTCGCCAGCGGCTTTCAGGCCCACCAGGCCGCCGAAATGCTTGAGCAGGCTGGCGCGGCGGCGCGGCCCGATGCCGGGGATATCCTCCAGTTTGCTGGTCATCCGCGCCTTCTGGCGGCGCCCCCTGTGGCCGGTGATGGCGAAGCGATGCGCCTCGTCGCGCACCTGCTGGATGAATTGCAGCGCCGGGCTGGCCGCGCCCGGGCGCAGCTCGCGGCCATCGGGCATCACCAGCGCTTCGTGGCCGGCACGGCGCTCCACGCCCTTGGCCACGCCCACCAGCAGCACGCCTTCCACGCCCAGATCGGCCAGTGCGGCCTGGGCCTGCGACAGCTGGCCGGCGCCACCGTCGATCAGCAGCACGTCCGGCAGCACGCCCTGCTCTTCCACTGCGCGGCGGAAACGGCGGTCGATGGCCTGGCGCATGGCGGCGTAGTCGTCGCCCGGCTCGATGCCGCTGATGTTGAAGCGGCGGTACTGCGCGCGCACCGGGCCGGCGGCGTCGAACACCACGCACGAGGCTACGGTGGCCTCGCCCAGGGTGTGGCTGATATCAAAACACTCGACACGCTTGACCGGCTCGGCCAGGCCCAGCATCTCGCGCAGCGCATCGCTGCGCGCGTGCTGCGCATTGCGGCTGTTGAGTTCGGTGGCCAGGGTCAGCTGCGCGTTGCGGCTGGCCAGTTCCACATAGCCGGCGCGCTCGCCGCGCACGTTCCACTTCAGCTGCACCTTGCGCTCGGCCGAGGCCGACAGCGCGGCGACCAGCAGGTCGGCGTCGGGAATCTCGCGGTCCAGCAGGATCTCGCGCGGCGGCTCGAATTCGATGTAGTACTGCGAGACGAAGGCGGCAAGCACCTCTTCCGGGCTTTCCTCGCCATTGGTGCGCGGGAAGAACGGGCGGGTACCGAGGTTGCGGCCATCACGGAAGGCCAGCAGCAGCACGCAGGCCTGCGAGCCCTGCATGGCCACGGCCAGCACATCGAGGTCCGCGGCGCGGCCATCCACGTACTGGCGGGTCTGCATGCTGCGCAGCGAGGAGATCAGGTCGCGCAGGCGCGCGGCCTGCTCGAACTCCAGCGCCTCGCTGGCGGCCTGCATCTGCTCGCCCAGTTCGCGGGTCAGCTCGTCACTCTTGCCTTCCAGGAACAGGGCGGCGCGGCGCACCGACTCGGCGTACTCCGGCGCCGGGACCAGCTCCACGCACGGCGCGCTGCAACGCCCGATCTGGTATTGCAGGCACGGCCGCGAGCGGTTGCGGAACACGCTGTCCTCGCAGCTGCGCAGCTTGAACAGCTTGTGCATCAGGTTCAGCGTCTCGCGCACGGCGGTGACGCCGGGATACGGTCCGAAGTAGCGCCCAGGAATGGCACGCGGACCACGATGCAGCGCGATGCGTGGCCAGTCCTCGCGGGTCAGCAGCACATGCGGATAGGTCTTGTCATCGCGCAGTGAGACGTTGTAGCGCGGCGACAGCGACTTGATCAACTGGTTTTCCAGCAGCAACGCCTCGGCTTCCGAGCGCGTCACGGTCACGTCCATGCGCGTGATCTGCGAGATCATCGACATGATCCGCGCGTTCTTCGGGCTGCCGTTGAAATAGCTGCCGACACGGTTGCGCAGCGCGCGCGCCTTGCCCACGTACAGCAGGGTGTCGTCGGCGGCGTACATGCGGTACACGCCAGGGGCGGTGCTGAGCTGGGCCGCGAAGGCCTTGCCGTCGAAGGCCGGGGCGGGAACGTCGGTCATTCGCTGATCGGGACTTCGCTGAGCACGCCGCTGTCGGGGTCGAATCGCAGCACGGCATGGGCGTCAGTCTCGGCGATCCACACCGCACCGGCGCCCACCGCCAATCCGGCCGGGCCATGCAGGCGGCGCGGCAGCGGCTGGGTGGTCAGTTCACCGCCGCCAAGGCGCAGCGTGCGCAGGCGACCGTTGCCGGTATCGGCAATCCACAGCAGCGGAGCGTCCGCGCTCAATGCGATCGCCTGCGGATACTGCAGGCTGGCCTGCGCACGCGGGCCGTCTTCGCTGCCGAAGCGCCAGGGCCCCTGCCCGACCAGCGTCTGCACCAGGTCGCCGCGCAGTTGCAGTGCACGGATCGAGGATCCCAAGGCGTCGGCGACGTACAACACCTGCTGCACCACGGCCAGCGCAGTCGGTTGGGCAAAGGCAGCCAGGTGGCCGCTGCCGTCACGCTCGTCGATGGAACCACTGCCGGCGCGCCATTGCAGGCTGCGCTGGCCCAGGTGGTAGCTCCAGATGCGGTTGTCGCCGGCCATCGCGATGTGCAGCTGGTTGTCGGCGATGGCCAGGCCGACAGGATGGTCCAGCGAGACCTGCCGCGCCTGCGCCACCGGACCTTCCATCGGCGCACCGGGACGTCCGTTGCCACACAGCGTGTCGACGATGCCGGTCAGCAGGTTGATGCGGCGCACCGCATGGTTGCCGGTGTCGGCGACGTACAGCGAATCGCGCTCCAGCACCAGCGCCTGCGGGCGGTGGAACGCCGCTTCGGCCAGGTTGCCGTCCATGAAATCGGCGGTACCGAGGCCGAACTGGCGCAGGATGCGGCCGCCATGGCTGCATTCGAGAATGCGGTGATGGCCACTGTCGGCGATGTACAGGCGTTCGGTGCTGACCGCCAGGCCCAGCGGGAACCGCAGCGCCTGGCGTGGTTCCGGATGCAGTTCGCTGCCGCCGCGCGGCGGCGCCGAAGGCGCGCCCTGGCACAGCGTGTTCAGGGCGCGCTCCAGTTCACCGGGTGCTCCCTGCCCGACCAGCCGCTGCTGCTCGCGACCCTGCGCGTCCAGCAGCACCACGGTCGGCCAGGCGGTAACGCCGAAGCGGCGCCAGCCATCCCAATCGGCATCGAGCAGTACGGGCATGGCCAGACCCTGGCGGCGCAGCAGCTTCAGTGCGGCACTGGCGTCGCGCTCGAAATCGAAGCGCGGCACCTGCAGCACCAGCGGCTGCAGCTTGCCGGGGTGGCGCGACAGCCATTGCCCGAACTCGGCCAGGCGTTGCGCACTCCAGGCGGAGGCCGCATTGACGAACAGCAGCGCGACCGGCCGGCCGCGCAGTTCGGTCAGGGTGCAAGGGGTGGCATTGAGCCAGGTGGCGAACTCGGGCAGGTCCGGGACGGGCTGGACGTTCATGACCCGATTATGCCGGAGTCGGCGTCATGCAACAGTCGTGCCACCGCACGTTTTGCAGCATCGTCGACCAGCGACCAGACCTGTTCGAAATGATCGCTGCCGCCGGTGTAGGGGTCGGGGATGGCTACCCGCCCCTGAACGCCCGACCAGGGCAGGTACAACGCCAGCCGTTCACGCTGGGCCGCCGACGCCAGGCGCCCGGCATCACGCAGGTTGGCCTCGTCGGCACACAGGATCCAGTCGAAACGGTCGAAATCCACGGCCTGCAGCTGGCGTGCGCGCAGGCCGCCGATGTCCACGCCGTGCCCGGCCGCGCAGGCGATCGCGCGGCGGTCCGGCGGCTCGCCCACATGCCAGTCGCCGGTGCCAGCCGAATCAACCTGCACCCGCCCGGCCAGCGGCGAGGCAACCAGGCGTGCGCGCAGCGCGCCTTCGGCCATCGGCGAACGGCAGATGTTGCCGAGGCAGACGACCAGCAGCCTCATCGCGGCGCCATCGCCTGCAGCAGCCCCTCGGCGCGCTCCAGGTCCTCGGGCGTGTCGATGCCCGGCGGGAACGGCTCGGGCGAGATCGCCACGCTGATCGGATAGCCCGCTTCCAGCACGCGCAGCTGCTCCAGCGATTCGACCTGCTCCAGCTGGCCCGGCGGCATCGCCGCGAACTGCTGCAGGAAGCCGGCGCGATAGCCGTAGATGCCGATGTGGCGCAACCAGTGGTGGCCGTCCGGCAGCGTGTCGCGGCTGCGTGCGAAGCCGTCGCGGTGCCAGGCGATCGGCGCGCGGCTGAAGTACATCGCCTCGTTGCGCACGTTGCGCACCAGCTTCACCACGTTCGGGTCGAACAGGGTGTGCGCGTCCTCGACGGTCGTGGCGAGAGTCGACATCGTCGCAGTGCCTGCGACCAGCGCATCGGCCACCGCACGGATACCGGCCGCCGGTGCGAACGGTTCGTCGCCCTGCAGGTTGACCACCACCGTGTCATCGGCCCAGCCGGCAATGCGTGCGCATTCGGCCAGGCGATCAGTGCCGGAGGCGTGCGTGGTCGCGGTCATCGCCACCTTCACTTCGGCCAGCCCGGACAGCGCATCGGCAATGCGCTGATCGTCGGTCGCTACCCAGACTTCACGGGCACCGGCCTGCAGCGCGCGGCGCGCCACATGCAGCACCAGCGGCTCGCCGCCCAGCGGGCGCAACGGCTTGCCCGGCAGCCGCGAGGCGGCATAGCGGGCCGGAATGGCGACGACGAATTCAGTCATGCAGGCGGTACTCGGCAGGCTCGTTACAACGGGAATGCGGGCAGCAGCGCGTGAATGCAAGCGCCGCCGCGCCACTCAGTTCGGCCGCAGCTTGTCCAGGCGATCGGTCAGCGCCACCCAGAACGCCGCGGGCAGCTCGGCGCGCAACGGAACCGCGTAGTGCCAGTCGTTGCCGAACGCACGGCATTTCACCGCGTCCTTCTCGGTCATCAATACCGGCAGCTGGCTGCCGAAGGACAGGTCCTGCGGCTGGTAGGCCTGGTGGTCGGCGAACGCATGCGGCACCACACCGATCCCACGCGCGCGCAACATGTCGAAGAAGCGCTGGGGATGGGCAATGCCGGCCACCGCATGCACGCGCTGGCCCTTGAAGTACGCCAGCGGGCGAGCGCGGCCACCGGCCAGCGGCTGTGCACTGTCGATGTGCAGCGCCATCGGCCACTGGCCGAAGCCACAGGCCTGCGCTGCGGTTTCCTCATCGGCCTGGCCGAGGTTGACCACCCGGAAATCGCATTCGCTGGCGCGGCTGACCGGCTCGCGCAACGGCCCGGCCGGAATCATCCGGCCATTGCCATAGCGACGCTGCGCATCGACCACTTCGATCTCGATGTCGCGCGCCAGGCGGTAGTGCTGCAGGCCATCGTCGCAGACGATCACATCGCAGCCGGCCTCGACCAGCGCCTTGCCGGCGGCGACACGGTCGCGGTCCACGCGCACCGGCACACCGGTTTTCCAGGCGATCAGCACCGGCTCGTCACCGCCCTTGGCAGTTGGCGTGTCGGCCTGCACCCACAGCGGCTTGTCGGCGTCTTCGCGACCATAACCACGGCTGGCCACGCCCGGCTTCCAGCCGGCCGCGCGCAGGCGCTCGACCAGGGCAATGGTCAGCGGCGTCTTGCCGGTACCACCGGCGGTGATGTTGCCGACCACGATGACCGGCACCGGCAGCGAGTGGCGCTTGCGCCAGCCACGCCGATAGGCGCGCCGACGCAGCGCGGTGACACCTGCGTACAGCGGCGCCAGCAGGCGCATCGTCCACGGAACGGGGCTGCCGTCGTACCAGTACGCCGGGGTCTGGGTACCCTTGCCGGCCATCAGTCCTGCCTTTCGCGGAACTGCATGCTGTGCAGATGCTGGTAAAGGCCGCCCAGTTCGAGCAGCTCCTTGTGGGTGCCACGTTCAACGATGCGGCCATGGTCCATCACCAGCACCTGGTCGGCATGCTCGATGGTCGACAGGCGGTGCGCGATGACCAGCGTGGTGCGTTCCGGCATCAGGCGCTGCAGCGCATCCTGCACCAGGCGCTCGGATTCGTTGTCCAGCGCCGCAGTGGCTTCGTCGAGGATCAGGATCGGCGCGTCGCGCAGGATCGCGCGGGCAATCGCCAGGCGCTGGCGCTGGCCACCGGACAGCAGCGCGCCATTCTCGCCGACCGGGGTCTGCAGCTGCTGCGGCATGCGTGCGATGAATTCCCAGGCATTGGCCGCTTCGGCCGCCGCACGGATCTGCTCATCGGTCGCCTCCATGCCGTAGGCGATGTTGGCGGCGATGGTGTCATCGAACAGCATCACCTTCTGCCCGACGATCGCCACCTGCCGGCGCAGGTCGGCCAGCGGATAGTCATCCAGGGCCACGCCATCGAGGGTGATGACGCCGCCACTGGGCTCGTAGAAGCGCGGAACCAGCCGGATCAGGCTGGTCTTGCCGCTGCCGGAACGGCCGACGATGGCCGTCACCGTGCCCGGCCTGGCAACGAAACTGATGTCGTCCAGGGCAATGCCGCTATCTTCGCGGTAGCGCAGCATGACGTGGTCGAACGCCAGTTCGCCGCGCACGCGCTGCACGCGGTGCTGGCCCTCATCACGCTCCACCGGCATGTCGAGGATGCCGAACAGGCGCTCGGCGGCGGAGACGCCGCGCGAAATAGAGGTCTGTACGCTGGTCAGTCGGCGCAGCGAGGGAATGATGGCCATCATCGAGGTCATCAGGCCCATGAACTGGCCGGCATTGAGGCGGCCGGCCAGGGCTTCGCGGGTCGACACCCAGACGATCACCGCCAGCGCCAGTGCGGCCAGGAACTGCACCACGCTGGACGCGGCGGCGCGGGTGACCTCGACCTTCATGTTCAGCGCCAGCATGCGGTTGGCCAGGCGCGAGTAGCGCGAGATCTCATGCTGCTGGGTGCCGTGCACCTTCACTTCCTGCTGCGCGGCCAGCGACTGCTCGGCAGTCTGCGCCATCGTGCCCATGCCGTCCTGGATGCCGCGGCTGATGCGACGGTAGCGCTTGCCCACGTAGGACACGATGCCGCCGATCAGCGGCACCACCAGCAGCATCGCCAGGGTCACCTTGACGCTCATCTGCAGCATCACTGCCAGCATCGCGATGATGGTGAGGGTATCGGCGACCACGGTCTTCAGCGCGTCGGCACTGGCCTGGGTGACCTGTTCCGTATCGAAGTTGAGGCGGCTGACCATTACCGGCGTCGCTTCGGTATCGAAGTGCGACGACGGCAGGTGCAGGTACTTCTGCAGCACCTGCTCACGCAGGTCGCGGACCACGCTGCGGCCGGTCTTGGCCAGCGTGTAGTCGCTGACCCAGGTGGCCAGGCTGCGCATCAGGAACAGGCCGAGGATGGTCAGCGGCAGCACCACGGCCGCGCGCGGCTGCGGATCGACGAAACCTTCGTTGACCAGCGGCTCCATCAGCTTGGTGAAGTGGTAGCCGGCGAGGGCTTCGACCACCATGGCGATGACCGCGCCGACCATGAACACCCAGTAGGTGCGGGTGTAGCCCAGCAGACGTTTGTAGATCGGCCACACCGGCGCGTGATGGGAACTCATGGACGCACCTCTGGCGCAGTTGCAATGGCGATACGACGGAAACCGAGCTGACCGAGCGCGTCCTGCGCAGTCACCACGGCCTGGTAGGGAGTACGCGCGTCGGCGCGCAGCAGCACGGGCTGGCTGCGATCACTGCCGGCGACGGCGGCGATGGTCTGCTTGACGGACTCGACATCGCTGCGCAGCACTTCCTGGTCATTGATGAAATAACGGCCTTCGGCGTTGATCAGCACGCTGAGCGAACGCGGCGGCTCGTTGTTGGGCTGCTGGCTGGCGGTGGGCAGCTGCACCTGCAACGTCGAGCGCGCATCGAAGGTGGTGGTGACCACGAAGAAGATGATCAGCACCAGGATGACGTCGATCAGCGGGACCAGATCGATATGCGGCTCATCCTGGGATCGGTCATTGCCGATACGCATCGATCAGGCCTTCGCCGCAGCGGCGTTGGCCGGGCGCGCCGACGGGGACGGGTTCATCACCCCCGGGCGGCCGTCGAGCGTATCCAGCAGGGCGCTGGCCTCCTGTTCCATCTCCACCACGTAGCCGTGGATGCGGCCCTTGAAGTAGCGATGGAACATCAGTGCCGGGATGGCCACGATCATGCCGGTGGCGGTGCACACCAGGGCCTTGCCGATGCCACCGGCCAGCTGGTTCACATCACCCACGCCATGGTCGAGGATGCCCAGGAACATCTGGATCATGCCGATCACGGTGCCGAGCAGGCCCAGCAGCGGGCCGGCCGAAGCGATGGTGCCCAGCGCGTTGAGGAACCGCTCCATGCGGTGCACCAGGTGACGGCCGGTATCCTCGATGCGCTCGCGGATCTGGTCGCGCGGGCGGTTGCGGGCTTCCAGCGCGGCCGCCAGCAGCGCGCCCAACGGCGAGTTGGCACGCAGGGTCTGCAGGTGCGCGGGGTCAAGCTTGCCGCGCGCGGCCCAGTTGCGCACTTCCTGGCCGAGACCGGGCGGCAGCACCTCCGTTCGCCGCAGGGACCAGAAACGCTCCAGGATGATCGCCAAAGCCAGTACGCCCAACAGCAGCAGCGGCACCATCGGCCAGCCACCGGCCTTGACCAGTTCCCACACGTTTCAACCCTCCGGCCCAACGGCCGCTTGTTCGATCGGCGATAGGATAGCAGCCGACCGCGCCCGCCCAGCGGCATCCCACCACCGGGATGCATGGATGCGCTGTTCACGCAGCTGCAGCCCTTGTGCGCCAAGCCATACGCGGATCGCCCCGGACTCCGCAGTGGACACCACCTCGGCGCCCTGCGCCTGCCAGCGCCGGACCACGTCCTTGCGCGGGTGGCCGAAACGGTTCTGGTGGCCGGCCGAGACCAGTGCCAGCCGGGCTGACACCGCCGCCACCCAGGGCGCGCTGGAACTGCCGCCGCTGCCATGGTGCGGCACCAGCACCACATCCGCCTTCAGCGCCGCCGCAGACGCCCGCAACAGCGCCTGTTCGGCCGGACGGCCGATGTCCCCCGGCAACAGGACCACGCCATGGGCACCGGCCACGCGCAGCACGCAGCTGTCTTCGTTTTCGGCCCGCTGGCTGCCGGCATCCGGGTGCAGCACCTGGAAATCGACGCCATCCCAGTGCCAGCGCAGGCCGCGCTGGCAACGGCCGGCCCCGGCGATCGTACTTCCCGGCGGCGCCAGCAATGGCAGCCCCGGCAGCTGAAGACGCAGGCTCGGCAGGTTGCCGGCATGATCGAGATCGTCGTGGCTGAGCAGCACCCGCTCGGGCGGCGCCTGGCCCAGGGCCCGCAGTGACGGAACCAGGATCCGCTCGCTGCCCTCGCCCCCGTTCGGCGGCCCCACGTCATACCAGAGGGCATGCCGCGCAGTACGCAGCAACACCGCCGTGCCCTGGCCGACGTCATGCACCAGCAGCTCCAGCTCTCCCTCGGCCGGGCGCTCACGCGCCGGCCACAGCAGCGGCAGGCACAGCAGCAGGCCAGCCAGCCAGCCCCCGGCCCCCCGTGGCAGCAGCCACCAGAACACCCCCAGCAGCGCCGCCGGCACCGCCCAGGCCGGCGCCTCGGCCAGCCACCACATCGCCTGCGGGTGCGCCGCCAGTGGCTGCAGGGCCTGCCAGCTGATCTCGAACAGCCACGCCGCCGCGCGCCACGCCCAGCGCCCAGCGCCGTCGTGCAGCGCCTGCAGGGCGGTGCCCAGCAGCGACAGGGGCACCACCAGCAATGTCCACCACGGGATGACCGGCAGGTTCACCAGCGGCCCCAGCCAGGCGGTGCCACCGAACAAGGCGATGCCCAGCGGCAACAGGCCGACGCTGGCCACCCCTTGTGCGGCCAGGAACCCGCGCAGGTTGGCGGCCACCCCGCGCGGACGTCCCTGCGGCAAGCACCACACCAGCCACAGTACGCCGCCGAAGCTGAGCCAGAAGCCCGCTGACAGCACCGACAGGGGCGCCGGCAGCAGCAGCGCCAGCGCCGCCAGCGCAAGCCCCTGCACGAGACCGAGCGGGCGCCGCCCGCTGCGCGCCAGGGCCACCAGCCCGATCATCAGTGCCGTGCGCACGGTCGGCAACTCACCACCGGCCAGCACCGCATAGCCCGCTGCGGACAGCGCCGCGGCGCAGGCCGCCGCCTGTGGACGTGGCCAATGCCGGGCCAGCAGGGGGCACAGCCACCACAGCCCTCGGCACAGCAACGCCCCCAGCCCCGCCACCACCCCGACATGAAATCCGGAAATGGCCACCAGATGGGTCAGCCCCAGCGCCCGCAGCTGATCCCAATCGGTGTCGGACAGGCCACGCGTGTCGCCCAGGGCGAGCGCCTGCACGAAACGGGCGGCCGGATGGGCCACTTGCAGCGCGATGGCGGCGCTGGTGCGCTCACGCCATGCCGGCAGGCCATGTCCGGCCTGCAGCTCACGCGCGCTGGCCGGCGCCCTCACCGTTCCAGTGCCGGCTACGCCACGCAGCAGCGCATGACGCTCACTGTCAAAACCCCCGGGATTGATCCGCGAGCGAGGGGCCCGCACACGCAGCGCCAGCTGCCACTGCGCACCGGCCAGGACCTGCCTGCGCCGCCCCTCGGCAGCGGCGCTGGACCTGCCTTGCCAGCCGTCGTTCCAGGTGACCTGGAGGCGCTTGCCGCGCAGCGATGGCAGTTCGCGGCTCTCGCTGACCTGCAGCACTAAGCGGGTGTGCGCGGCCCGATGATCCGGCAGATCGATGACCCGGCCACTGACCACTACATCCCGAGCCGGTTGGCCCGGTGGCAGCTGGTCCTGCATTGCCCAGTGCGCGTGCATCGACGTCCATCCGGCACCGAGCAGCATGACCGCCGGCAGGCGCCCCCGCCATCGCAGGCCCCACCCGGCCATGCCAAGCACGATCATCACCGTGCAGACCCACAGCGGCGGCAGCTGCGACAGCTGCACGCAGCCCAACGCCCCCAGTGTCAGCGCCCCAGCGGTGCCACTGCCCAGCAAGGGAGACGGGGAGCGCTCGATGGCCATGAGGCCAGCCTGCCGCTGCCGGCGGCAGGTTGCCTATCGGGACTTGCCCCGCAAACGCGTCAGCGCCGCGCGCTGCCGCGATGGAAATTGACCCGGAAGCTTGCGCCGCCGCCCGCGGCCTCACCGACACTGACCGAGCCGCCATGGTGCTGCACGATCTCCTTCACCAGGTGCAGGCCAAGGCCACTGCCGCTGCCCGCCGCGCGCAGGCGATGGAACGGCTCGAAGATCGCCTCGCGGTCGCCTACTGGAATGCCCGCGCCCTGGTCGCTGACTTCCAGCAACCCGCGCGTGTCCAACCGCACACAGATGGTGCCACGGCCACCACCATGCACGATCGCGTTGTGTACCAGATTGGCAATCACCCGCCCCAGCGCCAGGCTGTCACCGTGGATCCACACCGGCGCTTCCGGCGCGTCCACTTCGAATCCATAGCCGGCGCCCACCACCAACGGCGCCAGGTCCGCGGCTGCCTCACGCACCAGCAGGGCCAGGTCCAGCCGCTGCAATGCGCCGACATTGCGGTCAAGCCGCTGCAGATCAAGCAGGTGCTCGGCAACATTGCCCAGCCGCGCCACGTCGGTCAGCAACTGCGATTTCAGCTCGCCCTGCGGCAGCTGCGACAGGCGCGCCTGCACCACGGCGATCGGCACGCGCAGCTCGTGCGCTGCGTCGGCAAGGAACTTGTCGCGCGCGGCGTAGCCCTGCTGCACCTTGTCGATGGCATCGTTGAACGCTTCCACCAGCGGCGCCACTTCCGTGGAGACCAGCCGCGCATCCAGCCGCGCACCGGGCTGGCCGATGTCCAGTTCCTTGGCCTGCTGCGCGGAACGGCGCACACCGCGCATGGCACGGTGGATCACGGTCGGCATCACCAGCAGGGTGACCACGATCAGTGGCAGGAAGAACCACAGGCCGATCAGGCGCAGCACCATCAGCGCACCGTCCAGCAGCCCGCCCTTGGGTGCTCCACCGACCATCACGGTGATGCGGCGCCCATCCTCGTTGCGGATCATCACCCGCGCCACGTCCAGGTAGGGCGGTACCAGCGAACCCAGCTCGGTGGCACCCACGGTCGGCAGCCGCGCGAGCATCGGCGCGTGGATCGCGGGGATGGTGCCGCGCTCGAGCCACATGCCCTTGTCATCCACCGCGGCGAACCAGAGATTTCCCCCGGCGTTGGCATCGAGCTTGTCCCAGCGCGCCTGGTCCAGCACCAGGCGGCCGTCTTCGCTGTGCACCGCCTTGGCCACCGCCTCGGCAACGAACATGTCCATGCCCCAGGAGTCCTTGTCACCCCAGGTCAGGATCAGCGCGACCACCGCGAACAGTACGGTGAAGGCCTGCGCCAGGAACAGGCGCCAGGCCAGGCCAAGGGTGATCGAACGGATCGGACGGGCCATCTCAGGCCTCCGCCAGCAGGTAGCCGACGCCCCGTATCACGTGGATCTCGACGCCGGCACCGGCCTGCTGCAGTGCCTTGCGCAGCTTGGAGATGTGCGCGTCGAGCGCATTGGACTGGATCTCATCGTCGAAACCGTACACCGCAGCCTCCAACGCACTGCGGGTGACCGTGCGCCCCTGCCGCATCGCCAATGCCTGCAGCACCAGTACCTGCCGACGTGGCAGCGCCAGAGGCTGGCCCTCCACCTGCGCCTGCAGCGATTCGAAATCGAACTCGAGCCGCCCCAGCCGCAGGCTCGGTGTCACCATCGCCGAAGGCCTGCGCGATACCGCGCGGATGCGCGCCATCAGTTCCTCGATCGCCACCGGCTTGACCAGATAGTCATCGGCACCGACGTCCAGGCCTTCGACCTTGTCCGACAGCGTGCCCTTGGCGGTCAGCATGATCACCGCCAGGTTCGGCCGCAGCGCACGCGCCGTCGCGACGAATCCGGCGCCATCGCCATCGGGCAGCTGGCGATCGAGCAGCAGCAGCTGGTGCACCGGTTCGCGCAACGCGAGCGCGGCCTCGGCCAGGCTGCCGACCACGTCGGCGACCACGCCCTGCCGCTCTAGGCCCGATTGCAGGGCGCGGGAAAGATCAGGATCGTCTTCGACCAGGAGGATGCGCATCAGGAACTCGTCTGCCGGAAACGCTGCCGATCATAGTGCCTGGCGCCAGGGTTTTGCGCCCATGCGTGCCGATCACGCGGGCGCAATGTTCTGACAATGTTGCCCCCTCACCATGCGCAGCCATCCTCCGCAACGTGGCTGATCGATGCCGTCGCTGTCCCCGACCCTGCTGCGCCCGCTGCTGTTCACCGCTGCCCTCGGCGTGCCGTTGCTCGCCCACGCTGCCGAGCAGAACCCGGGCGTACAGGCCGGCATCAGCGCTGGCGCGACCTCCGGTGCGTACGCGCACTACGACGTCAAACCGCTGGTGGTACCGGCCATTGCCTGGCAGGGCGAGCGCTTCTTCGCCAGCCCCGGCTCGCTGGGCATGTACCTCTACAAGGGCCAGGGACTGCGCCTGTCGGCGGCGGTCACGCCCTACACGCTGCGCTTCAAGACCGACGACGTGAACGATGCTCAGCTGCGCCGCCTGCACAGCCGGCAGATGTCGGCCATGGCCGGCATCAACGGCGAGTACAGTGCCGACTGGGGCATGGTCGAGGCCAGCGTGATGCGCGAAGTGACCGGCCATGGCGGCGGTTTCGAGTCGCGCCTGCATTACAGCTACCCGATCCAGGCGGGTCGCTTCACCTGGGTGCCGCGGGCGGGCGTGGTGCACTCCAGTGCACGGCTGCTCGACTACTACTACGGCATCAGCGATGAAGAAGCCCTGCGCTCGGGCCTTGCCGCCTACCGCCCCGGCAGCACCACGTCACCGAGCCTGCAGATCGCGGTCAGCACGCCACTGGGCACCAAATGGCGCGCCACCGGCGTGGTGGCCAACCAGTGGTTCGGTGATGCAGTGAAGGACAGCCCGATGGCACGACGTGGCACGCAGACGTCGGCCTTCGTTTCCCTGATGCGCTCGTTCTGAGCGAGCGCCCCCTACGGACAAGGACCCCCATGGCCTCCGTCTCCTCCGCCACCGAAGCCCACGCGATCCTGCGCGCGCCCGACCTGGACAGCGCCGAGCGCGTCTATCTGGGACTGATGCCCGACCTTGAACATGTGAATGCACTGGCACGCCGTGCAGTGGGCCTGTCACGCGTTGCCGACGCGGCACGCGGCTATGCGTTGTCGATGACCCTGGTTGGACTGCGCCTGCAGGAACTGGAGATGGGCGAGCCGACGGCCAGGGAGCACCGCCAGGCAACCCTGCGCAGCCTGCGCCAGGCCTTCAGCGCCTGACGGCACATGCACGGACACTGCCACCGCACCCTTGCCGCGGCACCCGTATTCACTGCATCAGCAGCCAAGCCCACGCGGTAGCGTCGCTCAGCGCAGCGTGGTCCAGGCCAGCAGCGCGCACAGGATCGCCACCCAGATCACTGCCTTGAACGTGCCTTCCAGCATGTTGCCGCCGAACAGGCGTTCCAGGAATGGATTGGGCCTGGACACCGGGACGTGATCGCTCATGCGGCAGCTCGTTGAAGTGACGGCGCGGTTGCGCGGTAGCGCCGAGTCTACGCCTGCGCGCCCCGGATTCATCGCCGCCTGCCTGCCTTTGGCGGCGCAATCCCCGCCTTCGTCGCAGGCCGGCTGCGGCGCCCGGCCGGCCATGCCAGCCTGCACGCACTTTCCCGCTGGAGCACCGTGCCATGCCGATGCTTGCCCTGGTCCTGCTGTTCTCCAGCCTGTTCGGCGACGGCAGCGGGCCCACCGAGGATGCCCTGCGCAGCCAGATCCTGCGCACCGAAGGACCGCAGGACACGCATGAAGCGCTGCCCCTGCAGCTCTATCACCTGCGCCAGGACCGCGTGCTGCGCCTGGGCAGCCAGCAACTGGCAGGCGACCATGGCGGCAGCCCGCATGCTGCGCTGGCCCGGGCAGGTGTAGCGCAGCTGTGGGAACGCGTCGATGGCCACTGGCGGATCCAGCGTTCGATCACCATCACCCACTGATTTCACGCCACTGAACCTGCAGGAATGTGGCTTCGCGGGAACGCCGGGGTCCTGCCCCTGGAAAGAAAAAAAGCCGGCCCCAGGGCCGGCTTTCATCGTTTCCACCGCTTCACCGGCAACGCCGGGAACAGGTGGTGGGCGGTACAGGGTTCGAACCTGTGACCCCTACCATGTCAAGGTAGTGCTCTACCGCTGAGCTAACCGCCCATCTTGTTCTTGCCGCCCGAAGGCTGGCCTTGTTACGTAAAAACCCGGCGCCAGGGCCGGGCTTTGCAGTTCACGAGAGCCCTTTTGCGAGGACTTCGTGGTGGGCGGTACAGGGTTCGAACCTGTGACCCCTACCATGTCAAGGTAGTGCTCTACCGCTGAGCTAACCGCCCGTTTTGCTTCTGCATTTCCGCGATTGCGTCGGTGCAGGCCGCGTATATTACGGATGCCGGCAGGGAAGCGCAACACTTTTGTGAAGATGATGCTGCACTGCCGCGTTCAGCCCAGGCTGGCTTCCTTCAGCTGGCGGATCTGGTCACGCACGCGCGCGGCATCCTCGAATTCCAGATCCTTGGCGTGCTGGTACATCTGCTGTTCCAGCGCCTTGAGACGGACAGCCAGCTGCGCCGGCGACAGCGACGAACGATAGTCGGTCGCCTCTTCGGCTACGCCCGCCCGGCCCTTGCCCTTGCCCTTCTTGGCTTCCTTCTCCGCGGCATCCGAACGCGCGCCCTCGAGGACGTCGACGATCGGGCGCGCCACCGAACGCGGCACGATGCCATGTTCTTCGTTGTACTCGACCTGCTTGGCGCGGCGGCGGTCGGTTTCATCGATCGCCGCCTGCATCGAACGGGTGATCCGGTCGGCATACAGGATCGCCTTGCCGCGCACGTTGCGGGCGGCGCGGCCGATGGTCTGGATCAGCGAGCCGGTGGAGCGCAGGAAGCCTTCCTTGTCGGCATCGAGGATCGCCACCAGCGATACCTCGGGCATGTCCAGGCCTTCGCGCAGCAGGTTGATGCCGACCAGCACGTCGAACTTGCCCAGGCGCAGGTCGCGGATGATCTCCACACGCTCGACCGTGTCCACGTCCGAGTGCAGGTAACGCACGCGGATGCCATGCTCGGTGAGGTATTCAGTGAGGTTTTCAGCCATGCGCTTGGTCAGCGTGGTGACCAGCACGCGGTCGCCCGCCTTGATGCGCGCGTTGGCCTCGCTCATCAGGTCGTCGACCTGGGTACCCACCGGCCGGATCTCCACCACCGGGTCGATCAGGCCGGTCGGGCGCACCACCAGTTCGGTGATCTCGTCTCCGGCCTCGCGGTATTCATACGGACCCGGCGTGGCCGACACGTAGATGCTGCGCGGGCAACGCTCCTCCCATTCCTCGAAACGCAGCGGACGATTGTCCAGCGCGGACGGCAGGCGGAAGCCGAACTCGACCAGGGTTTCCTTGCGCGAGCGATCGCCCTTGAACATGGCGCCGATCTGCGGAATGGTCACATGCGATTCGTCGATGACCAGCAGCGCATCGGCCGGCAGGTAGTCGAACAGGGTCGGCGGCGGCTCGCCGGCGGCCTTGCCGGTCAGGTGCCGGGAGTAGTTCTCGATGCCGTTGCAGTAACCGACCTCGGCCATCATCTCCAGGTCGAACTGGGTGCGCTGCGCCAAACGCTGCGCCTCCACCAGCTTGTTCTGCGCGTACAGCTGCTCCAGCCGCTCCTTCAGCTCCACCTTGATCGTCTCGATCGCCGCCAGCACGCGTTCGCGCGTGGTCGCATAGTGGGTCTTCGGATACACGGTGAAGCGCTGCATGTTGCGCAGCGTCTCGCCGGTCAGCGGATCGAACAGGGTGATCTTCTCGACCTCGCCATCGAACAGCTCGAGGCGCAGCGCTTCACTGTCCGACTCGGCCGGGAACACATCGATCACTTCGCCGCGCACGCGGAAGGTGCCGCGCTGCAGTTCGTACTCATTGCGCGTGTACTGCAGCTGGGTCAGGTGGTTGATCAGGTCGCGCTGGTCGATGCGCTCGCCCTTGGACAGGATCAGGCGCAGCGACAGGTAGTCTTCCGGCGCGCCCAGGCCATAGATCGCCGACACCGTCGCCACCACGATCGCGTCCGGGCGCGACAGCAGGGTCTTGGTCGCGGCCAGCCGCATCTGCTCGATATGTTCATTGATCGAACTGTCCTTCTCGATGAAGGTGTCCGACGACGGCACGTAGGCTTCCGGCTGGTAGTAGTCGTAATAGCTGACGAAATACTCCACCGCGTTGTGCGGGAAGAACGCCTTGAATTCGCCATACAGCTGCGCCGCCAGCGTCTTGTTCGGCGCCATGATCAGCGTCGGCTTCTGAATGTTCTGGATGACGTTGGCGATGGTGTAGGTCTTGCCCGAGCCGGTCACGCCCAGCAGGGTCTGCTTGGCGATGCCGGCCTCGAAGTTGCTGGTCAGCTTCGCGATGGCATCGGGCTGGTCGCCCGCCGGCGAATACGGCGAGACAAGTTCAAAACTGTCGCTCATGGTGTTGCCAGTTCCCGGGAAGGATGAGTATACGGGGCGAGGGGTGACGGCTGGCTGAGGAGTGGCCGGGCAGCCCGCCACGGGGATTCCCGATGGCGGCCGCGCAGCCGGGCGCGGAGGCTGGATGCATGCACCCGACCCATGCCCCCTGCCCCCTCGGCCCCCGCTCTGCGCGGGGCGTGCACCTGACCGAACTGCTGGTGGTCATCGCCGTGCTGGCGGTGCTGCTGGCGGCGTCCTGGCCGGCGCTGCAGCCTTTGCTGCTGCGGCAACGCGCCGATGCACTACAACTGACCCTGCACGCCAGCCTGGCCGGCGCGCGCAGCGAGGCATTGCGCAGACGCGAGCTGATCGGCCTCTGCGCCAGTATCGACGGCCTGCACTGCAGCGACGACTGGAGCGCCGGCTGGATCATCTACCGCAGTGGCGACCAGCGCGGGGAGCCAACGTCGCCGGAGGCGATCCTGAACCATCACACCGGGCGCTCGGACATATCGATCCTTGCCCAGGCCAGCAGCGGGCGGCCCCAGCTGTTCTTCCAGGCAGACGGACGCAGCCCGGGGGCCAACCTGACCCTGCGCATCTGCGCGGGCAACCGGCTGCACGGTGCGTTGATCGTCAACAATGGCGGCCGCGTGCGAAGTGAACGCGTGGACCGCGATACGCCCTGCTGACTGCCTGCGCAGAAAAGCAAAAGCCGCGATTTCTCGCGGCTTTTGCAGTGTCTGGCGCCCGAAGTTGGACTCGAACCAACGACCCCCTGATTAACAGTCAAGTGCTCTAACCGGCTGAGCTATTCGGGCGGGGAGGCGCATTGTACTGGTCGATTACAGGAAGATCAACACCTGTTTCACCAGCAGCTGGCAACGCCACCGTCGGCCGTCTTGCGGTTGGCCTGGTCCACGCTCATCGTGCCGCAGCTGTCCTTGGCCTGCGTGCCCTGCGGGGTGGCGGTGATGGTGAAGCTGGTGCCATCCCCCTTGTAGTCCAGGTTGTAGCGCACGGTACCGCCATCACGGGGCGACACCTTGGTCGGCAGCGCGTAGCCGGTGTAGGAGTTGTTGCTGGTGTGGTAGCGCTCGGCGCGCTGTGCGTACTCAGCCAGGTCCGCCTTCACCACGGCACGATGCGATCGGCGCACGTATTCCTGATAGGACGGAATGGCGATCGCCGCCAGGATGCCGATGACGATCACCACGATCATCAATTCGATCAGCGTAAAGCCAGCCGCGCGGCGAGGCATGTGAGTGTGCAGCATGAGCGTGGATCCTCGCACTGGGGTTACTGGAGCTGGCGCCAGGACTGGCGACCGCAAGGGTAAGGCAGATACAGCGACTGGCTGCCCGCCGCGCCGACGGCCATCCAGCAGGAGCTGCCTCCGGGCGGCGCCTTGTTGTCCGTCGGACGCGGCAGCACCGACAGCGAAACGTCACGGACCGGCGCAGTTCCTCCGGTCTTCAACGCGATGGCGGCGGTCGCTGCCCCGGGCCGGCTGCCGGTCGGCGAGCCATAGCGCACGTTCTCCAACATCGGCAAGCCGCTGATCGACGACAGCCCGAACAGCCAGTTCGAACCGCTGGTCGAACAGCCTACCGACTGCATGTTGGGCACGTAGGTCGGCATGAAGACGATGCCACTGACCAGGATCGGGTTGCCCACCGCACGCTCGCCATTGCCGGCAGGCAGCTGGATCATCCAGCCCCGGGCATTTGCCGGGGCCGTCCCCGCCGTGATCTTGCGTTCATCAACGCCTGCAGTGGCGGCCGCGGCCGTGTACGGAACCAGGTTGGCAGCGGTCACCGTCGAGGTCACCGTCTTCCCCGACAGATCGTTCACGGCGTACAGCGCCTGCTGCGCCTTGTCATCCTTGTCGCTGGTGAAGGAGAAGCTGCCGGTGCCGAAATAGAGCATCACGCCGCCCGAAGGACCGGTGGCAGCAGTCATGCCACCGGTGATCGGCTGGCGGTAGGTCTTGGTGGAGGAGTCCTGGGCAACCTGGCTGGTGAACATCGGCACGGTCAGCGTGGTGTTCGCACTGCTGGTCAGGTCGAACTTCCACACGGCGCCACGCTGATCGGCGGCATAGACGGTGTCGGCCAGTCCATCACGGCCGCGCGCATCCTGGTTGGTACCGGTCCAGCGATCGACAACCACAACATTGCCCAGTCCGTTACTCCCGGAGATGCCGGCGCCTGACGTACCCTCGACGGCTTCGATCATCCGGATGTCGCCACTGGCCATGTCGACCACGAACAGCACCGCCTTGCCATTGGCGCTGCCGTACCCATTGCCGAAGATCGCCTTCCAGGCGACGCCGGTGCCGCTCTTCACCGGCACGATCACCGGCTTGCCCAGCACGAATCCGATGTTGTTGCGCACCTCGTCCCTCAGCGACGCGTTGATGTCGCTGATTTCCCACAGCACGTTGCCGGTGCCGAAGCTGCCCGGCGTGGTGACGTCCAGCGCGAACACCGAACGGCCACCTGCACCCGTGGTGCCTACCAGGCTGGTCTGCCACGCGGTGCCGTTGTAGGTATCGGCCACGGCAATCGGGCCATCGACGTAATAGCGGTGGCGGAAGGTCTGGTCGGCCGTATCGGACTTGTAGGGGAACAGCAGGTTGGCCATGTGCCCCAGCGCGGTGGCCGGGATGTAGGCAAAGCTCTCCGTGCCGCCGGTGCCGTCCTGCTTGGCATCGGCCTTCATGCCGCCATCGAAGGCGTGCAGCATGCCGTCATTGGCACCGACATAGACCATGTACCGCTGGGACTTGGCCTTGGTCGCCAGGTAGTCGGTGTAGCTCTTGGCGTAGGTGCCGCCGAGCTGGCGGTACCCGTAGTCGTCCAGCGGCGAGCTGACCACCGGCGCCGAATTGACGATGTCACCCAGCGGCGTGGTCCGGTCACGATACTTGCCGCCGTTGCGGACCTCGGTGGAGCTGTCGGCACTGAGATAGTTGATGGCACTGGCCAGATCGGCCTTGATCGTCGTCAGCTTGTCGGTGGAGCAGACCAGCATCGACGCGTACTTGCCGTCGGGTTTGCTGCACAGATCCTGCAGGCTGATACGGGCACTGTTGAAGTCCACCGGCGAACCCAGCTTGTTGGCCACGATCCGGCGGCCGGACGACGTCAGGCGGCTGGAGGCTTCCCACACCTCGGTGAGCTCCGCGACCTGGTCGGCGTTGACCTTGACGCTGGCCGCAGTCAGCTTGCTCGACCAGTCGGTGCCGCTGTTGGTGATGTCATAGCGTGGGGTGACCGCCAGTGAGCCGGTGCCGATGCGCGCACCACTGATACCGATCGTGCCTGAAGGCGACGCACCACCACTGATCGAGGACAGCACCCGACGCATGGCCTCGGTGACGTCCGCCGGGGTCTGCGCGTTGATGAATTCGCCACGGCTGTTGACGGCCGCATGCCACAGCTCATCGATGACGGTACCGTCATCGACGTCCAGCGGATTGCCATTGCCGGCCCAGTTCGGCGCCGTCTTGTACGGATCGGCGGTTGCGGCCTGGTTGACGCCGTAGATCTTGCCCTGCGCGCCCAGGGTCACGCCGTAGAAGTTCATGTGCAGGTCGGTCTGGCAGTCCAGGCGCTTCCAGTCCGGGCTGCTCTTGTCCAGGGAGCTGCACTTGTCACTGACCGGCACCTGCCCCGCCGGGAAGCTGGTCCCGGTGCGCAGGGGGGTCCGGGCGCCTGCATAAGCCGCCGCGGCGATGTCGGCGATGGTATTGCTGTAGCCGTCGGAGAACGGAATGGACGGCAGGTGGGTCGAGTTCACCGAGTCGGCGTCACCGAAGGACGCGCTCGGTGCATTGCCGGAGTTGGTGTAGCCATCGGTGAACAGCATGCCGCCATTACGCTGGCAGGCCAGCTGCACGGGGGCATCGGCGTCGGTACGACGGAACTGGTCGACCAGATACTCCACCGCGCGACGGTTGGGCGTGCCGCCGTTGGCCGTCAGCGCATAAATCTGCTTGTAGAGGTCAGCTCGGTTGGTGACCATGTCATACATGGTCGCGTTGCTGAGCTTGTTGATGGTGAAGTAGCCCACCCGCATCGTATCCACGCTCACCAGGGCGGCGGTCGACGAACCGACGATGGCCAGCACGCGGTTGCGGTGATACTGGAACCAGTTGGCGAAATTCTGGATCGCGGCGTTGTAGGCGGCCGGACTCGAGTAATTGCCCGGCTTGATCTGGTAGCGACGCAGGTTGCAGCCCGGACCACAGGCACCGGTAATCACCGGGCGACTGGCGTCGTCGGTCTTGTATCCGTCCGGTGCAGGCGCTGCAGCCGGCAGGTAGAAGGTCGCCGGAAAATAACTGATGGAGTATGTGGTATTGCCGGTGTTGCTGATCGCGGCGGTCTTCCATCCACCATCCCACCAGCTGTCGACATAGTATTCATTGCCGGTACCGGAAAGGTCGGGAATCCGCATACCGTTGACGAACTGGAACTTTTCCGACGTGTCGGCCCGATTGACGGTCATGTTGTACACGGCGTTGTAGCCGCGCTGGCCGGACCGGGGATCGGCGCGGGTCTGGGTGATCGAGGCATCTGCCCACAGCGTGCCATCGGCATTGGTCCACGGCCGATAGGTCACTGCCGGGTTGAAGTAACTGGCGTTGTAGACATGCGAACGCGCGAAGCCGTAGATATCCAGCGGCGGAATGGCGCGGCCTGGCGAGTATTCCTTGTTGAACTCCGCGTGCGGATACAGGTAGAGGTAACAGTCCACCGAGTTGCTGGCGCACGCCGAGCCCACGCTGAAGAAGCTTCCATCGTTGTTGAAGAAGCTGTTGGTGTTGCTGTTCCAGCGCATGCGGCCGTCACCACCGGGGAACATGCGTTCGAAGTTCATCGAACCCGAATCGTCCACCGCCATGATGAACGCCGGTGTCGCGCGCGTCTGCACGTTCATCGGCTCCTGTGCCAGCACGCCCTGCGCCTGTGCGGCAAACAAGGTATGCGCCAGATAGCCGCCAGCGGCCAAGACGGCAAGGCCAACGCCTGCCAGGATCCTGCGGTTGCGAGTGTTCATGGGCTCCCCACCCTCACAGCTTGAATACGGTATCGATCGCCGCACGCGACGTCGCATCACTGGTGGTATCACCGGCATAGGTCGTGATCTGGTAGACCGGCGTCGGCTTCTCCACCGACTTGCCCATGTCCAGCGCACCCTCCCCCTGGATGCAGCCCTGGATCTCACGGACATAGATGGCCGGCTTGCTGCCCAGCTTGGTTTTCGCGACCCAGGCCGAGGGGTCGAAGCCGTCATCGCACTGCTGGTTGATGTCGGAGGAGGCCACGGCCGGATTGGCGCCGGCATCCTTGCGGTTGGCGATGTTCTCCACGGCGTTCTCGGCGCTGCGTGCCGCGCCTTCCGCGTTCTGGAGCGCCATGTTGGTCGCCCGGTAGCCGGCCGCCATGCGTTCCTGCATGCCGGCCACCTGCATGCCGATCACGCCCAGCAGGGCCAGCAGCACCAGCATGATCAGCGCGACATAGAGAACGGCACCCTGCTGTCGTGCCTGGGCAACGAAGGGACGGCGTCGGGAGGAAGGATGAGTGCGCATGGTCGTCAGTTCCCGAACAAGCGGTTGCGCAGCGCAACGGACGCTTCATAGGCGCCACGATGGCGCTGGTCGTAAGGATCGGCCGGGGCAAAGCCCACCCCGAGGATGGCCGGATACGTGGCCGCACTGCCCGGCGCTTCGGCCGACGCACGCTGCGGACTGCGCGCCAGCAGGCCGACCTGCACCATGCCGACGCGGCGCCACTGCCCTGCGGCGGTGGCATCGGTACCGGTACTGACCGCACTGGCCACGCGCTGGTCGACGATGCGACCGGTCGGCGGCGTGGGCAGGGCGATATCCGGGGTGGCATCCAGTCCGTACAGGAACTGCATGTTCTCGATGCCTTCCACCAGCTCCTCGCCATCGGCGTAGCCGCCGGCGCCATTCGCGCGTGCCCGGTAAAGCGCCGGCTCGCCATTGGGATTGGTCGCGATGTAGTACGCCATGCCATCGGCGCGATACAGCATGGTCATCGCGTTGTTGATCGAATAATTGCTCAGGTCGACCTTGTCCACCTTCAAGGTCGAACCGCTGATGGTGGCGGGGAAGACGTCGGCACGGGTGCAGTCGGCTATGCCGAAGACCGTCGGCGTACCTGCGGCGTTGGCCTTCAGTCGGGCCATGCCATCACTGGAGACGGTCAGCGTGGTCGCACCCGCGGCCACGGAGATGCCGGTCACCACGGCCCCTTCCGGACTCATCAGGCGCAGCACAAGGATGTCGCTGCCAGGCAACGGCGCCGGCTTGAGGTTGGTGATGCTCTTCGGTACCGACTGCGCCGCGCTCCACGCACGGCCCAGCGTCAGCGTGGCGCCCGGCGCCGTACCTGCTGCCTCATACCCCTGCACCGGAACCGAGAAATCCTGCGGGTCGCCACTGCCCGAGCTGATGCCCAGGTGATAGCCGATATCGCCGGTGTTCTTGACCACGTGGGCCTGGTCGTTGACGCAGCCGAAGTGGCCGGCCATGCGCAGGTCACGCTGCAGGAAATCCAGCGCGAAGCGCGCGTTCTCCTGGGTACGGGCCGCGCCTTCGGACAGCCGCGACGCCGCACGCGAGGCGATGAAGATCTGGGTGACGCCCAGCATCAGGACCAGGCCGATGACCATGGCGATCATCAGTTCGATCAGCGACAGGCCTCGGGCTCGCGAAATTGGACTCATGGGCGCGTTCACAGGAAGGTCGTCAGGCCGAAGGTGGTAAGGCTGTCGGGATCCTTCGGATCCCACCGCTGGTCACCCCAGCTGATGGCCACGGTGACCTGGCCGGTGCTCTGCACGAAGGTCACCTGCGCGCTGGCCTTCTCGCCCAGCGTGCGCGCGACCTCGCACTGCCAGCGCGCCACGTTCGTCTTCGGCGTCACGGCAGCGCCGGTCGGCCAGGCGCAGACGCCGCTGGGCTTCACCGAGCCGGCCGAGAACGAGGCAGAGGAGTAGGCGCCACCGGCCAGGGTATCGGTGCGCTGGGCGCGCATCAGCTCAATCAGGTCGTTGGCCAGGTTGGTGGCCTGGGTGCGGTAATTCGCGCTCTGCACGAAGCGGACATTGGTGGTCTGCAGCAGAGCGAAGCCCAGCAGCCCGAACGCCAGGATCAGCACCGCCACCATCACTTCGATCAGGCTGAAGCCACCCTGCGACGAGCGCGGGCGGGCCAGGTTGCGGCGGCTCATGAGCAGGCTCCCTTGGTCACCCGGACCTGGCCGGATTGGTTGATCGTCAACGTGCTTTTCGATTCACCGGCCTTGCACGCATCCGGCGACAGCACCAGGGTCTGATCAGCGACCGCCCTGCGCCGGCCGCGCCCGTCGAAGGCGATGACCGCGCCCGGTGGGCCGACTACGCTCAGCTGCGGATTGCCCTGAGAAAAGCGCAGCGCGACGTCATTGCTGCCCATCTGGCCGTCGCCATCCAGGTCCGACCAGGCCAGTACACCCTTGGACCAGTCGCCATCACAGGCCTTGCCATCGGCGCTGCCACAGACACCGCCACCGTTGCTGTTGCGGATGCCTTCGCTGCGGGCCAGGTTGGCCAGCGCGATCAGTTCATTGTTGGCGGTCGCCAGCCGGTTCGAGCGGATCATCCCGCGGAAGCTCGGATAGGCGATCGACGCCAGGATCACGAAGACGGCCAGCGTGACCATCAGTTCAACCAGCGTGAAACCGTTTTGCCGGCGCAAAGACATTGGACGCTCCCCAGCGTGTTGGTGGCCACGATGGGCCATCGCCCCGCCACCGGCAAGCGGCGGCAGGATGAACGGTCAATCCGGGGCGACGGGCGTCAAAGGCTTGACGACCCGCCCTCCCCTGCCAGTGCCGGCGCGATCCCCATCGCGCCGGCCCGGGCTCAGGCCAGCACCTGGTAGCAGGGCTGGTATTCGCCGGAGATCTTCATCCGGCGCTGCTCGACGAAGGCGCGCAGCAGCGCATCCAGCGCCTGCATCATGTCCGGGTCCCCGTGGATCTGGAACGGCCCGAACTGCTCGATGCGGCGCATGCCGTCCTCCTTCACGTTGCCGGCCACGATGCCCGAGAACGCCCGGCGAAGGTCGGCCGCCAGCGCGTGCGGCGCACGCCCGTGGTGCAGGTCCAGCGCGGCCATCGCCTCGTGGGTCGGCACGAACGGCTGCTGGTACTCCCACGGGATCTCGATCGACCAGTTGAAGAAGAACGAGTCCTTCTGCGCCAGGCGGTGCTCGCGCACGCGCTTGATGCCGTTGGCCATCTTCTTGGCCACCGCGACCGGGTCACCGATGATGATCTCGTAGCGCTCGGCAGCCTCATCACCCAGGGTCAGGCGGATGAAGCGGTCGATCTGCTCGAAGTACGGCGCCGCCACGGTCGGGCCTGTAAGGATCAGCGGGAACGGCAGGTCCCTGTTCTCCTCGCGCAGCAGGATGCCGAGCAGGTACAGGATCTCTTCGGCAGTGCCGACGCCACCGGCGAACACGATGATGCCGTGGCCGATGCGGACGAAGGCCTCAAGGCGCTTCTCGATGTCCGGCATGATCACCAGGTGGTTGACGATCGGGTTCGGCGACTCGGCCGCGATGATGCCCGGCTCGGTGAGGCCGATGTAGCGCGTGACGGTGCGGCGCTGCTTGGCATGGGCTATGGTCGCGCCCTTCATCGGGCCCTTCATCGCACCCGGACCGCAACCGGTGCAGATGTCCAGGCCGCGCAGGCCCAGCTCGTAGCCGACCTGCTTGGTGTACAGGTACTCGTCGCGCGAGATCGAGTGGCCGCCCCAGCACACCACCAGGTTCGGGTCACCCGGGTTGAGGATGCGCGCGTTGCGCAGCAGGCCGAACACCGCGTTGGTGATGCCCTCGGACGATTCCAGCTCGGCCGCGTAGGCCGGGCCCATCTCGATGGCCATGTAGGCCAGATCGCGCACGACGGCGAACAGCAGTTCGGCGACACCGCGGATGATCTCGCCGTCGACGAAGGCCATCGCCGGTGCGTTGACCAGGTCGATGCGCACGCCGCGATCCTGCTGCGCCACCTGGATGTCGAAATCAGGGTAGAGGTCGCGCGCCGCGCGCGGATCGTCCGAAGCGCTGCCGCTGGTCAGCACAGCCAGCGCGCAGCGGCGCAGCAGCTCATGCATGCCGCCGGCGGAGGCATCGCGCAGGCGTGCGACCTCGGCCCGCGACAGCACATCCAGCCCACCGCGCGGGTAGATCCGCGCATCCTGCACCGGCAGTGCACGGGCTGATTTTTCGTTCGTGGTCATATCCAATTTTTCGCTTCCTTCAAGGTTTCCGACTGTACTGCCGCCCCCTTAAAAAGCAAAACGGCCGGGAAGCCCGACCGTTGGATGTGTGCTGCCCGCGTTCGCCTGTCCGGGACCGCCTGGGCGGCGTTGACGCCGCGCACATTTCCAGATGCTACGCCGTTGCCCAGCGCCCCGCAAGGACTTTCGCCTGAACGGGAAACGGCCGGGTTTCCCCGGCCGTTTCCGTTTACAGCAGCGCTACGTCAGTGCATCAGAACTGGTAGCGGAAGCCCAGCTGCAGCGACCACTGCGAGACACCGACGTCGAAGCCGTCTGCGTCGTTGTTGGCCACCGTCGGCAGGTCAGCACCGCGGAAGTTGTAGACGTACTTGCCGTCCTTCATGCCCTGCAGGGTAGCCACACGCGCATCGGCGAAGAAGCCGTAGTCGTAGATGTTGCCCCACTTCTTGTTGAGCATGTTGCCGACGTTCTGGATGTCCAGCCACACTTCCGACTTGTGACCCTTCATGAAGCCCGGCAGCTGCTGGCTGATGCGGATATCGAAGGTGTTGATCCAGCCGGTACGGAACTGGTTCGCCGGAGCGTAGCCACCTGCGTACTTGGCCAGCTGCGGGTTGGCGGCCAGCCATGCGTAGAACGACTTCTCCATTTCCGCATCCGGGGTGAAGGTGCTGCCCGCCAGATTGCCGAACAGAACCTCGCCCGGGTTCGGCACGTAGAACAGGTCATTCGCGGAGCGGCCGTCGCCGTTGGCATCGTTCGAGTACACGTAGCTGTACGGACGGCCGCTACGGCCCTCATACACCAGACCGACCTTGGTTTCGTAGTCGCCGAAGAACTTGTGCTTCCAGTTCAGCGAGCCCGACAGGCGGTCACGGATCTGGTAGCGCGAGGTGTTCTCGGTTTCGCTGTTGGCGTTGAAGGCGTACTGGTAGTTCCAACCCGAGCTTGCGGTGGAGCTGGTCAGCGAGCCCACTTCGGTCGCGTCGGTGTAGGTGTAACCGATGTTCCAGGACCAGTCACTGGCGTCCGACCACGGCTTGCTCAGCGACACGGTGAACTGCGAGGTGCGGCCCTTGTCGGTGTTGGCGATTTCGTAGACGGCGTCGTAGCCGCGGTTCCGCCCGAAGCGGGCATCGTTGTTGGTCCACAGGTTGCCGTTGCGCGACGCAGCGTAATAGAGCTCCCGACCGTCCGGACCCAGCTGCTGCACCGGGCCCAGGTTCAGGTTCCTGTAGTACAGGGCATCCTTGACCTTGGTGACCAGCAGCTCTGCCGAAGCCACGATGCCGTACCACGGCGTTTCATGATCGAAGGCCAGGTTGGCCTTGTACACCGACGGCATCTTGAAGTCGCTGCCGACGAAGTTGACGTTCTGACGGTTCGAGCCCGGGGTGGTCGGGACCGGCTGGCTGTCCTTGTTCGGGTTGAACGGCAGCGTGCGATCGTAGGCAGTGTAGGCGTACACCGAATTGTTGAAGCCGGTGGCCGAGTAGCTGTTGCTCAGCCACACCTGCGGCGCATCACCCTGGAACAGGCCCACGCCGCCGCGCAGCTGCGTCGGACGCTCGCTGTCGAAGGTGTAGTTGAAACCGACGCGCGGCTGGATCAGGAACTTGTTGCTCAGCACTTCGCTGTTATCGCGACCGAAGAAGGTCGACGCCGCAGCGTTGTAGGCCGGGGCCGGGCTGGTGTCGGCACGGTCGGCACGCACACCCAGGGTCAGGGTCAGATTGTTGTTGACATACCAGGTGTCCTGCACGAACAGGGCCAGGTTGCTGTACTTGTAGTCAGCCGGAATCGAGCCCGGGGTGCGCTCCGGATTGTAGTTGTAGCTGCTCCAGCGGCCAGCGGCGAAGTTGTCCAGGCCGTAGAAGGTGTAGGCACCCCACGAGTTGGCGCCGAAGTAGTTGTAGATGTCGTTGGTGTCGTACGACGCACCGAACTTGACGTCATGGTCACCCAGGGTCCAGGTAGCTGCGGCGTAGTAGTTCCACGCCTTGGTTTCCAGGATGTTGTTCTGCGAGTTGACTTCGGTACCCAGGTACAGCGAGTCACCCGACGGTGCAGCCTCGTTGCCGCCGAAGAAGATGCGGATGCTCGGTGCGTCGGTGGACACGTTGCGGATCGCCGAGTACTCGCGGTACGACGCCTTCAATTCGGTCGAGAAGTTCGGGGTCCAGTCGCTGAACAGCTGGGCGACGTAGCTCTCGTTGGTCTTGTCATGCTGGTACCAATACGAGCTCAGCGAGGCCGAACTGGTGGCCATGCCGTTGATGCGCAGCTTGCTCTGGTCGATCTTGCTGTAGCGGATGTTGGCACGGTGGTTCTCGCTGATGTTCCAGTCCAGCTTCAGCGCGTACTCTTCCATCTCCGTGTCGCCGTTGCTTTCCAGGCCACCGGCGTTGATGCCGTAGCCCTGCGCGATCTGCTGCGCGCGGGTCACGTCGGCCAGGGTGAACTGCGGGTTGGCCTTGCCCAGCGCGGTGCCGCTCAGGTCGGCGCCCGGGGCGGCCTGCTTGAACTTTTCGTAGTTGGCGAAGAAGAACAGCTTGTCCTTGACGATCGGGCCGCCCAGGGTCATGCCGTAGGTTTCTTCCTTGGTGAAGCCCTTGAACGGCTGGCCTTCCGGGTTGTCGCCGAACCAGTCGCCATCACGGTAGGTGCCGTACACCGAGCCGTGGAATTCATTGGTACCCGACTTGGTCACCGCGTTGACGGTGGCACCGGCGGCGGCAGCGATGCTGACGTCGTAGTTGGACAGGTTGATGTCCAGCGCTTCGATGGCTTCCATCGCGACCGGCTGGCGGCGGGTCGGCATGTTGTTGCCTTCCAGGCCGAAGGTGTCGCTGGCCGAGACGCCGTCGATGTTGATCGAGTTGAAGCGCGGGTTCTGGCCGCCGGCCGAGATCGAGCCCGAGGCGCGATCGATGAAGGTGACGCGCGGATCCAGGCGCATCAGATCCTGGATGTTGCCGCCGACGGACGGCGCAACTTCGATCTGCTGCTGGCTGATGTTGGTGCCCGAGCCCATCTTGGTGGCGCTGAACACTTCCGAGCCGCCGCCGACGGCGGTGACCTGTACGGTGTCCAGATTGGTCGCGCCGGCCAGATCGCCGGTCAGCGTCGCGTTGATGGTGCCGGTCTGGTTCACGCCCAGGTAGACGCCATCTTCGGTCTTGGTGCCTTCACCCGGCTTGGTGATGGTGATGCTGTACGGGCCACCCACGCGCAGGCCGCGTGCGTTGTAGCGACCGGCCGCATCGGTGGTAGCACGCGAAACCGTGCCCGACTCGGTGTGGGTGATGGTGACTTCAGCACCAGCGACGGGCTGGCCGCCGCGGGTCACGACCTGGCCACCGACACCAGCGGAGGTGCTCTGGGCGAAGGCGGGAGCGGCAGCAAGTGCAGCCACGAGACCAAGGGTAAGCTTGGACATCCGGAGTGGGTGGGTCATTTTTCGGTAGCCTCGATGCGAGTTGGCGATGGCGGAAAAAAAAGCGCATCCAAACAGCCCTGCGGGTGGCTGGTCGGAGAGTTATCTGGGGTTCCCTACCGCTTGGCTGAAGGCAGCCATAACGGTTAACACTAGATTAACACGCTACGCCATCAATGTGACGGTTGTGCGACAAACGGCACCGGTTCGCAACGCAATCGTGACGGGTTCTTCACTCCGCCTTTCCCCGGGGCTCACTCGCGGGGAGCTGCCTCGCTGGCATCGAGAATCGTCCCCCGCCAGGCATGGCCGGCCGGGGACAACAGGATGACGGCCGCAGCGGCGGCCGCTTCGGGCCCTTGCGCGGCCGGGTCCTGATCGACGGAATAGGCGCGGGCGCGCAGGGCCGTGCGCAGGGGCCCCGGGTACAGGCCACTGACCCGGACAGGGCTGCGACCCAGCTCATCGTGCAGGCTGCCGATCAGGCCACGCAGGCCGTGCTGGGCCACGCCATACCCGCCCCAGTAGGCCTGCCCCACCCGTTCGGGGGCATCGACCGCGAAGACCAGGGCAGCATCCTCGCGCTGCCGCAGCAGCGGCAGGCAGGCCTGGGCCAGCCAGGCCGGGGCGGTCAGGGTGACATGGACCGCGCGGGCGAAACTGGCCGGGTCGGCCAGCTCGAACGGGGTCAGGCCGGGGAAATGCGCGGCGCAGACCAGCAGGCCATCCAGCCGCCCCAGCTCACGCTGCAGGGCCTGGGCCAGTTCGGCATAGTCATCGGGGCCGGCACCCTCCAGGTCCATCGGGTACAGCAGGGGTTCCGGGCCGACCGCCTGGACCTGGGCATAGACCCGGTCCAGCCGGCGCGGCTTGCGCCCCAGCAGGACCACCGTAGCCCCGGCCGCCGCAGCGGCAATCGCCGCCGCACTGCCCAGCCCGCCGCCGGCACCGGCAACCAGCACCACGCGGTCCTGCAACGGGCGGCCATCGAGCGCCCCGTCAGTCGGTGACGTCGACGGCCAGGCACTCATCCCTGGGTCGCCTCTTCGACGATGCGCTTGAGCTCGCCGGATTCAAACAGTTCCATGACGATGTCGCAGCCGCCGATCAACTCGCCGTTGATGAACAGCTGCGGGAAGGTCGGCAGGTTGGAGAAGCGCGGCAGGTTGGCGCGGATCTCCGGTTCTTCGAGCACGTTGACGGTGCGCAGGGTGACGGCGCCGGCAGCCATCAACGCCTGCACGGCGCGGCTGGAAAAGCCGCACATCGGGTACTGCGGGGTGCCCTTCATGAACAGCACGAGCGGGTAACGATCGACCTCGGCCTGGATTTGCTGCATTACCGCCACAACCACACTCCTTGCTTCGCCGGACAACCCGACCGTGATGGTCGGCTAGACTGCCCACGGTAGCCGCCATTGTAAGCGGATGGAACAGGCTGCCGTCGTCCCCTGGCCACGAACCTGCACATGCCCATCGAATTGCCCGCCCTGCCCTACCTCTCCGGCTCCCTGCAGCCCCACCTGTCCGCGCAGACCGTGGAACTGCATCACGGCCGCCACCACCGCGCCTATGTCGACGCGGTCAACGCCGGCACCCTCGGCACCGAGTGGGAGGAGGCGTCGCTGGAAGAGATCGTGCGCCATGCCCAGGGCACGCTGTTCGATGCGGCCGCCCAGGCCTGGAACCACGGCTTCTACTGGCAGTGCCTGCGCCCGCGCGGCGGCGGCGAACCGCAGGGCCGGCTGGGCGAGCTGGTCAAGCGCCAGTTCGGTGACGCGCAGCGCCTGCGCGAGGAATTCAACCGCACTGCACTGGGCCTGTTCGGCTCGGGCTGGGTGTGGCTGGTGCAGCACCCGGGGGGCCAGCTGGGCATCCAGGCCACCCGCAACGCCGGCACGCCCCTGACCGGCGACAGCACCCCGCTGCTGTGCTGCGACGTGTGGGAGCACGCGTACTACACCGACTACCAGAATGACCGCGCGCGTTACCTGGACGCGTTCTGGCAGATGGTCAACTGGGAATTCGCCGAGAGCCAGCTGCGCTGAGGCAGCGGCTCTGTCACCGGGTAGTGCCGGCCGCTGGCCGGCAACTCACTGGACGTACAAGGATGCCGGGGTTGCCGGCCAGCGGCCGGCACTACCGGGCAGCAGAGCGTGGCTTCACGCGCTCTCATGCGCGGCCACCGCATCCATCACCCGCGCCGAGTACACCAGCGCGGCGCCGGCGTTGAGCGAGACCGCCACGCCCAGCGCCTCGGCGATTTCCTCGCGACTGGCGCCATGCTTCAGCGCCGCGTCCACGTGCACGGTGATGCAGCCGTCACAACGGGTGGTCACCGCCACCGCCAGCGCGATCAGCTCCCGGGTCTTGGCATCCAGGTGGTTGGTCTGGGCACCGGCATTGGCCAGGGTGGCGTAGCCCTTGACCGTATCCGGCGAGAGCTTGCCGATCTCGCCGATGCGGCCCTTCAGTTCCTTGCGGTAGGCATTCCAGTCGAGCATGGTCGTGACTCCTGTGAAAGGAGCTCCACGCTACCACCGGGAATGTTGCGCCGATGGCTGCACCGGTGCGCCACACCGTTGCACTGCCGGCCTGCGGCCGGCACTACCGGACTCAGCGGTTGCGCAGCGCGTACACCGCCGGTGCCACCTGGGCCTGGCGGTCCAGTTCCAGGCCCACCTGGTCCAACGCGTCGGCCAGTGCCGCGGCATCGTCATCGCGCAACGTGGCATGGCCGACCTTGCGGCCTTCGCGCGACTCCTTGCCATAGTCATGCCAGTGGCCACTGGCCTGGGCCAGCACCGGCAACGGGTCGGGCATCCGGCCCAGCCAGTTCAGCATGCAGGCATGGCCGAGCATGCGGGTGCTGCCCAGCGGCAGGCCCAGCACGGCGCGCAGGTGGTTCTCGAACTGCGAGGTCTCGCTGCCTTCGATGGTCCAGTGCCCGGAGTTGTGCACGCGTGGCGCCATCTCGTTGGCCAGCAGCTCGCCATCGCGGCAGAACAGTTCCAGCGCGAACACGCCGACGTACTGCAGGTGTTCGGCGACACGGCGTGCATAGCCGATGGCTGCCTGCTGCTCGGCGGCGGACAGCACGGCCGGGGCCACGCTGGCCGACAGCACACCGTCGACATGCCAGTTGCCGGTGATCGGCCAGGCTTCGAAACTGCCATCGCGGCCACGCACGGCCACCACGCTGACCTCGCGCTGGAAGGCCACGAAGCCCTCCAGGATCAGTCCGGTGCGCTCGACCTGTGCACCCAGCGCATCCCAGGCGGCATCAATGTCGGCTTCGCTGCGCAGGCGGAACTGGCCCTTGCCGTCGTAGCCCAGGCGGCGGGTCTTGAGGATGCACGGCAGGCCGAATTCGACGGCTTTCGCCGCCAGCTCGTCGCGGCTGCGGATATCAGCGAAGGCCGGCAGCGGAATACCCAGCTGCTGGAACAGGGTCTTCTCGCTCAACCGGTCCTGGGCCACCGCCAGCGCGGCCGGCGGCGGGTAGACCGGCACGCGGTCGGCCAGGAACTGTGCACTGTCGGCGGGCACATTCTCGAAATCGAAGGTGACCACATCGACCTTGGCAGCGAAGTCCGCCAGCGCCTGGCGGTCGTCGAAGGCACCGACGGTGAGCGGCGCCAGAGGGCCGCTGCAGGCGTCGGCCGCCGGGTCATACAGTTCGAAGTGCAGCCCCAGCGGCGCACCGGCCAGGACCATCATGCGGGCGAGCTGGCCGCCGCCCAGAATGCCGACGGTCAGGCTCATTGGCGCGGATCGTCGTGGGCCATCACGTCTTCGGTCTGGCGTGCACGGAAGGCGTCGAGCGCCTGGCCGATCGCCGGCTGGTCGCTGGCCAGCATCGCGGCGGCGAACAGCGCCGCGTTGGACGCGCCGGCATTGCCGATGGCGAAGGTGGCGACCGGGATACCGGCCGGCATCTGCACGATCGACAGCAGCGAATCCATGCCGTTGAGGGCCTTGGACTGCACCGGCACGCCCAGCACCGGCACGGCGGTCTTGGCGGCGATCATGCCTGGCAGGTGGGCGGCCCCGCCGGCACCGGCGATGATCGCGCGCAGGCCACGCGGGCCCGCCTGCTCGGCGTAACTGAACAACACATCCGGCGTCCGATGCGCGGACACCACCTTCACTTCGAACGGAACACCCAGGGCTTCAAGCTTCTGGGCGGCGTGCTGCATGGTTTCCCAGTCGGAACGGGAACCCATGACGATGCCGACAAGCGGCGCGATCGGGTTGGGGGTCATTGGCCGTCACCTGCCTTAAAGACGTATTCTAGCCATCTTCCACGCAAGACGAAGAACCATGGATCGCAAGCTGCTCGACCTGCTGGTGTCGCCTGACACCCGCCAGCCCCTGTCCCTGCTGGATGGCAAGGGCCTGGAAGCCCTCAACAAGGCCATTTCCGCCGGCGCGGTGAACAAGGCCGATGGCAACCCGCTGGCGCAGCCGCTGCGCGAAGCGCTGGTCACCCGCGACCGCAAGCAGGTCTTCCGCGTCGACGACGGCATCCCGGTGCTGCTGGCCGAGGAAGCCATCCCGACCGCCCAGATCGCCGATTTCCCGACCGCATGAGCACGCTGCCGACGCCGGATGCGGCCGTTGTCGCCGCCGATGTCGCGCGTGCACTGGCCGAGGACCTGGGCAGCGGTGATGTCACCGCCGCCCTGCTGCCCGACCAGGCCGACAGCGCCTACCTGCTGTGCAAGCAGGACGGGGTGATCGCCGGCCGCCCCTGGTTCGACGCCACCCACCGCGCGCTCGACCCGGACGTACGCATCGAATGGCAGGTTTCCGACGGCGACGCGGTCACCGCAGGCACCGTGCTGGCCCTGCTGCATGGGCGCAGCCGCAGCCTGGTCAGCGCCGAACGCACCTCGCTCAACTTCCTGCAGACGCTGTCCGGTACGGCAACCACCACCGCCCGCTACGTGGCGGCGGTGGCCGGTACCGGCACGCGCATCCTTGACACCCGCAAGACCCTGCCCGGCCTGCGCCTGGCGCAGAAGTACGCGGTGCGCTGCGGCGGTGGCGAGAACCATCGTTTCGGCCTGTACGACACGGTGATGCTGAAGGAGAACCACATCCGCGCTGCCGGCTCACTGGCCGACGCCGTGGCGGGCGCACGCCGGCAGTGGCCTGCGCTGCCGCTGGTGGTCGAGGTCGAGGATCTGGCGCAGCTGCGCCAGGCGCTCGACGCCGGTTGCGAACGCATCCTGCTGGACGACTTCAGCCCCGACCTGCGCCGCGAGGCGGTACGCATCACGGCCGGCCGCATTCCGCTGGAAGTGTCCGGCAGCGTCGGCCTGGGTGGCCTGCGCTCGATCGCCGAGGATGGCGTCGACTGCATCTCCATCGGCGGCCTGACCAAGCACGTGCAGGCCATCGATCTGTCGTTGAAGCTCGGCCCACCGCCGGGCTGAGGCCTGCAGGACTTGTAGAGCCGAGCCTACGCTCGGCTGCTTGTCGATTTGCGGCACGCCCTGCGCGCGCTTCGCGCGATGAGCCGAGCATGGGTTCGGCTCTACACGACCCGGGACGCCTTCACGGCTCGGCTACGGCCGCCTCTGCGACGCTGCCGGCATCCCCCACAGGAGCCGCGCATGCGCCGGATGCTCTTGCCTGCCTGTCTGCTGCTGGCCGCGGCCCCCCTGTCCGCAGCGGCGGCCGAAGCCTGCGATGTGCCACCGCGTTTCGGCCTGAGCCCATTGGCGGTGGCCATCCGCAATACTGCCTGCAATGAACACCGGCTCTGGTTCCGGCCTTTCATCGATCGCGATGGCCGCGCGGCGAGCCTGAGTGTCACCGAGGCCGAGAACGAACATCTGGCCGACAACGGGCTGATTGCCTGGCAACGCGTGGCCGGCTACTGGCGCAACAGCGGCACGCTCAACGCGATGGGCAGCATCGCCGGCGCCAGCAGCTGTCTGGCACCACTGGGCACGCGCTACACCGACAGCGACTGCCGCACCTTCCTGATCGACAACCCGTGGTCGGCCGCGTTCATTTCCTGGGTGATGGTGCAGTCCGGCGTCCCCGGCTTCAACGCGTCGCCACGCCACATCGACTACATCCGTGCCGCGTACCAGGGCGGACCCTCGGGCGTGCCGTACCGGCTGGTCGATCCCGCGACCGCAAAGCCCGCACCGGGCGACCTGCTGTGCTTCCTGCGCGATCGCAGCACCACGCTCAGCTACAGTGGGCTGGTGCAGGCACTGGGCAACGGTTCGGTGGGCCACTGGAAATCACATTGCGAAGTAGTGGTGGCCGCCAACCTGGGGGGCGACCAGACCCTGTACCTGGTGGGCGGCAACGTGATGAACACGGTGGCGATGCGACTGCTGCCGCTGGACCGCACCGGGTTGATCAAGCTGCCGCCGGCGCGCGAACGCAACAGCACCGGCATCGAGCCCAGCTGCACGCCGGGCCGCGAGGACGAATGCAGCTTCAACCGCCAGGACTGGGCAGCGCTGCTGCAGCTGACGGCGACCGCGCCATTGGTGATGCCTTCGCCCTCCGCCGCGCCGATGCAGACGGTGCCGGCGACGGCGCCGTCTAACGTGCCCGCATCACCGATGTCCAGCGAACCGCAGCCACGGCGGTGAGTGCAGCGCTTGATCCAGCGCGCGTTCGCCGCCATCTTTGCCGGATCCACCTCTGACGGCTGACGCCATGCCCACCCTGCTGTTGTTGCTGATTGCCGGCGGAATCATCTATTTCTTCTGGAATGCGGCGCGTTCGGCCGCCGAGCGCGCGGTCGAGCTGGGCCGCAATGCCTGCCGCGCTGCCGACGTGCAGTGGCTGGATCAGGCGGTACATGCCACCGGCCTGCGACTGTCGCGTGGCGAGGACGGACGGCTCGGTTTCGAGCGCACCTTCAAGTTCGAGTATTCCTACGATGGCATCGATCGCCACGTGGGCCGCATGGTGCTGCGCGGCGACCAGCTGATCTCGTTCACCGGCCCCGGTGCCGCGCGGATCAGCCAGATCCGGCCGGATGTGGAGGATGCCGAGGATGTGTAAGAACTGAAGGTGTGCCGACCAACGGTCGGCACCCACACAATTCCGGCACCCACCGGTAAAACCTGCAAAGGAAGACGCCGCCCATCGGGGCGGCGTCGGAATGGTTACTTGACCACGCGCAGGTTCGGGCGGCCCTTGGGCGGCGGACTGGCCGGTGGCGTATCGTCCGGCGGCGTGCCGTCCTCGTGCAGCAGTTCGTCACTGGTCGGCGCGGTCTCGCTGCCCGGAATGTCATCCGGCAGCGCCATGCCCTGCCCGGTCTCGCGGGCATAGACCGCCAGCACGGCGCTGATCGGTACCTGCACCGGGTAGCTGGTGCCGGAGAAGCGGGCCGAGAAGCTCACCATTTCGTTGTCGATCATCAGCCGCACGACGGCGCGTTCGGCGATGTTGAGCACGACCCGGCCATCCTTGACCGCCGAAGGCGGCACCTGCACGCCGGGGACGCCGGCGTCGACCAGGATGTGCGGGGTCAGCTGGTTGTCGTTGATCCATTCCACCAGCGCCCGCAGCAGGTACGGGCGGTGGCTGGTCATGTGGAAGAAGTCTTCGGTCATGCGTGAAGTGTACGCGCCCGGCGCCCCGCCGGGGCGGATCGCCTGCACGCCGGTCGGCGTGCAGACGGGTTACGCAAGGTCGGATCAGACCGGCAGATCGCGCAGCTTCTTTTCCTGGTCGGTCAGGCTGCGGACGAAACCCGGGTGACGGAAGATGCGGTTGCCATAGTCCTCGATCGCCTTGCCGTCCTTCGGCAGCGGCACGTCCAGCGACTGCAGGCGCCAGATGATCGGTGCCATTGCACAGTCGGCCAGGCTCATTTCCGGATTGAGGAAGAACTTGCTGGCCTTGAACAGCGGCAGCGAGGCGGTCAGCAGTTCCTTCAGGCGCTTGCGGCCGGCCTCGGCCTGGGTCTTGTTGCCCAGCTGGATGGCCTGCACCTGCGGTACCCAGTCGTGCTCGATGCGCAGCATGGCCAAGCGGATACGCGCACGCGAGAGCGGATCGACCGGCATCAGCGGAGGATGCGGGTAGCGTTCGTCCAGGTATTCGCTGACCACCGACGCGGCGTACAGCACCAGCTCGCGCTCGACCAGGGTCGGCACCGAGTGGTACGGATTGAGATCGATCAGGTCTTCAGGCGGGTTCTGCGGATCGACCGGGACAAAGTCGAAGGTGACCCCCTTGGCCGCCAGCACCAGGCGTACCCGGTGGCACAGTACGTCGTCGTTCGAGGAAAACAGCGTCAGTGTATTGCGCATGCGTACGCTCGCCGCCATCAAAGGCTCTCCCACGACAGGAGACCGCCTGCCGCATCGGCGCCGCCGGCACCGTGCCAGCGGTCGACTCCACCCCGAGTGTGCAACCGACCATCACAAAAGCCAATAGGCCCGGGCGATGGCCGGCGGCAGAATCAGTGGACGTCCTTCCAGTATTCCTTCTTCAGCAGGTACAGCAGGAAAGTCAGCAGGGCCAGGAACAGGATCACCCATACGCCCAGCTGCTGCCGCTTGAGCGCGGCCGGTTCACCGGCGTATTCGAGGAAGTTGGTGATGTCCCGAACGGCCTGATCGTACTGGCCGGCATCGACCGACCCGGGCGTTTCGATCTTCAGGCCGGTCACCGGCGGGTCCATGCCAGGCGCTTCCGCCTTGCCGTGCACCGCATGCTGCAGGCCCTGCATCTCCCACAGCGGGTTGGGCATGGAGGCATTGGCGAACAGCGCGTTGTTCCAGCCCAGCGGGCGGCTGCTGTCCAGATAGAACGACTTGAGATAGGTGTAGACCCAGTCACTGCCTCGCACGCGCGAGATCAGGCTGAGATCGGGCGGCATCTTGCCGAACCACTTCTCCGCGTTCTCCTTGGGCATCGCCACCGGGATCGGGTCGCCGATCGCCGAGCCGGTGAAGTTGAGGTTGTTCATCACCTCTTCCTCGGTCAGGCCGAGGTCCTGCGCCATCCGCGAATAGCGCAGGTACTTCAATGCGTGGCAGCCGGAGCAGTAGTTCATGTACAGCTGCGCGCCGCGCTGCAGCGAGGCGCGGTCACCGAGGTCGTTGCCGGCCTGCAGCAGCGGGGTGCCGCCTTCGGCGGCGGAGGCCAGGAAACTGCCCAGCATCAGGGTGGCCGCCAGGGCCAGCCGGACCATCCAGCGCTCAGTCATGCGTGGTCACCCTCTCCGGTACCGGCTTGGTCCTGTCCAACCTTGTCCATAGCGGCATGGTGATGAAGAACGCGAAGTACAGGAAGGTCAACACCCGCCCGATGTAGGTCTCGTGCACATCGGTGCCCGGGCCGGAACCAATCACGCCCAGCCACACGAAGCACACCGCCAGCACGCCCAGCATCACCTTCGAGATCCAGCCGCGGTAGCGCACCGATTTCACCTTCGCCTTGTCCAGCCACGGCACCAGGAACAGGATCGCGATGGCCGAGAACATCACCAGCACGCCGCCCAGCTTGTTCGGCACCACGCGCAACATCGCGTAGTACGGCGTGTAGTACCAGACCGGCTTGATGTGTTCCGGGGTCACCAGGCGGTTGGCTTCGGTGAAGTTGTCGTGCTCCAGGAACAGGCCGCCGAAACCGGGGGCGAAGAAGATGATGAAGGCGGCGATGATCAGCAGGAAGCCGGCACCGACGCCATCCTTGAGCGTGTAGTACGGATGGAACGGAATGCCGTCGGCCGGGGCGTTCGGCGACCAGCGGTTGCCCTTGGGCCCCTTCTTGATCTCCACGCCATCGGGGTTGTTCGACCCCACCTCGTGCAGCGCGCCCAGGTGCAGCACCACCAGCAACAGCAGCACCAGCGGCAGTGCGATGACGTGCAGCGCGAAGAAGCGGTTGAGCGTGGCGTCACTGGGCAGGTAGTCGCCCATGATCCACTCGGTCAGGCCGTTGCCGATCACCGGTATCGCGCCGAACAGCGAAATGATCACCTTGGCGCCCCAGAACGACATCTGCCCCCACGGCAGCACGTAGCCCATGAAGGCTTCGGCCATCAGCACCAGGTAGATCAGCATGCCCAGGATCCACACCAGCTCGCGCGGCTTCTGGTAACTGCCGTACAGCAGGCCGCGGAACATGTGCAGGTAGACCACGATGAAGAACAGCGAGGCCCCGGTGGAGTGCATGTAGCGGATCAGCCAGCCCCACTCCACATCACGCATGATGTATTCGATGGAGCCGAACGCCTCGGCGGCGTTGGTCTTGTAGTGCATCGTCAGGAAGATGCCGGTGACGATCTGGTTGACCAGCACCAGCAGCGCCAGCGAACCGAAGTAGTACCAGATGTTGAAGTTCTTCGGCGCGTAGTACTCGGTGACATGCTTGCGGTAGACCGGCATCAGGCCCGGCGCGCGGGCATTGACCCAGTCGGCCACGCCGCTGGCGGTACGAGCGAGGATATTGGCCATCAGGCTGCCCCCTGCGGATCGACACCGATGATGATGGTGTTGTCGTCCTGGTAATGGTGCGCGGGCACCTTCAGGTTGATCGGCGCCGGCACGTCCTTGAAGACGCGGCCGGACATGTCGAAGCGCGACTTGTGGCAGGGGCAGAAGTAGCCGCCCTTCCACTGCGGGTCATAGGGTTCAGGCCGGATCTCGGCGACCATTTCCGGCGAACAGCCCAGGTGCGTGCACAGGCCGACCAGCACGGAAATGTCCGGCTTGATCGAGCGCAGCTCGGGGTTCTGCTTCAGCACGTAGTCCGGCTGCTGGTCCTTCTCGCCGGACTCGGGGTCCTTGAGGCGGCCATCGAGCCCGTGCAGTGCATCGAGGATCGCCTTGGACCGCTTGACGATCCAGATCGGCTGGCCACGCCATTCCACGATCAGGCGTTGGCCTTCCTGCAGGGCGCTGATGTCGGCCACCACCGGTGCGCCGGCAAGCTTGGCACGGGCACTGGGGTTCCAGGATTTGATGAAAGGAACAGCGGTGAATCCGACGCCGACGGCGCCCACCACGGCTGTGGTGGCAGAAAGAAAACGCCGACGTCCGGTGTTGACTGGATCGTGTACCCCATCGTTGGCCATCCGGCACTCCGATATTGATTAGGTAGCTTTAAGGCTGCCAGCGGATCCGGTGGGGGCCAGAGCCGCATTGAATCATGGGCGAGTGTAGCGGAACCGTCGAGCGCCACACAACGCATTGCAACAACATTGATTACGGGGCTGCCAGCCAGTGGCCGGTCGGTACCGGCCATTGCCCAAGGTTGCCGGCCAGCGGCCGGCACTACTGGTGCGTCAATGCGGTGCGGTAACGCTCGGCCAGCTGCCCGACCCGGCGCACGTAGTACTGGGTCTCGCTGTAGGGCGGCACGCCACCGTGGCGGTCAACCGCGCCTTCGCCCGCGTTGTAGCCAGCCGCGGCCAGGGTCAGGTCGCCATTGAAACGCTTCAACAACCACGCAAGATACTGCACGCCACCGCGGATGTTCTGCCCGGCATCGTAGGAATCGCTGACTCCGAAACGGGCCGCGGTTGGCGGCATCAGCTGCATCAGGCCCTGCGCGCCGGCGCGGCTGAGCGCGGTCGGGTTGTAGGCCGACTCGGCGTGGATGATGGCGCGCACCACGGCTTCGTCGACGCCGAACTCGCGCGCGGCCGAACTGATCTCGGTCTGGAACGCGGTGGTGTTCAACCGCACCGAACCGAAGTCCACGCGCGGGTTGACGCCACAGGCGTAGCAGCGCTCCATGAAACTGTAGCGGATGGTGCGCACCGGGCCGAGGTTGGCGACCTGGGTCGGGCGCGCACTGGTGTAGTGGCGCACGCCGTCCTTCATGAAGGAATAGACCTGGCCGCTGACCATGCGCCCGCTGCGCGAGGCGACCGGGGGCGCGGGTACGGCGGCTGGCGCAGCCGCCGGCGCCGCAGTGCTGGCCGCCACCGCCACCGGGTTGCGCTCGATGCTGGCCACGGTGGTCGGCGCCGGCTTCGGCGCGGCCACCACCGGGCGCGGTGCCGGGCGGAGGTCGCGGCTGTAGCTGATGGCGCTGCAGCGGGCCCCGGCCAGGCGCTTGCTGACATAGCTGGTGACCCCGTCGGCGCCCTGGCACTTGAACAGGGTGCCCGCGCTGGCCGGCGCAGCGGTCAGCGCAGCGATGATGATCGCCGTTGTCCCCAGTATCCCCTTCATGCCGGCGAGTGTCCCAGCTTCGCCGGGGCTTGCCAAGCGACGCGGCTCAGCCTGTGACCGGCGGCACAGCCAGCACCTGCCCCAATCCGGCCAGGCGCTGTGCCAGTTCATCGCGCAGGCCCGGCGGCGTGGTCCACACCGCCACCGGCACCCGGTCCAGGCTGAGGATCTGCGCCAGCATCATGCCGCGGCTCTCGGCGCCCATGCGCAGCAGGCAATGGTCGGGCCCATCGTCCTCCAGCACACCACACCAGGGCGGGATGCGGCCTTCCAGCTCGGCGCGGCTGCCGGCCAGGCGGACGATGGCCTGCAGGGCGAACGGGGCCTGGCTGACCGCCTGCCGCACCATCACATCCGGCGGTGCGGGCGTACGGCGGTGCATGCCCGGCTCGGCGCATTCGCGCACCGCGCCCATCCGGTCCACGCGCAGGGTGCGCCAGTCCTGCCGGCCCAGGTCCCAGGCCAGCAGGTACCAGCGCCGCCCGTAGTTGACCAGGTGCTGCGCCTCGACCTCGCGCTGGGTCACCGCTTCCTGGGCACTGCGGTATTCGAAGGCCAGCCGTGACGCCTGCCGGCAGTGCTGGGCCAGCTGCCCAAGCAGGCGTGCGTCGGTGGACGGAAGGTCGGACAGGGTGGCGGTGGCGGCATGCACCTCGCCGGCCTGCTGGCGGCGACGGGTCGGCACCAGCGGATCGAGCTTGGACAACAGGCCGCGCGCGGTGTCGTCGATGCCGGCGACGGTCGCCGAGGCCGCGCGCAGGGCGATGGCCAGGGTGGTCGCCTCCTCCTCGTCCAGCAGCATCGGCAGCACCGGCGCCCCTGCCCCCAGCTGGTAGCCGCCGCCAACCCCGGACGAGGCCCGGACCGGATAACCCAGCTCGCGCAGGCGCTCGACGTCACGGCGGATGCTGCGCCGGTCCACGCCCATGCGCTCGGCGAGCTCGGCCCCGGACCACTGGCGACGGGCCTGCAGCAGGGCGATCAGGCGCAGCAATCGATGGGCGGTATGGCGCATGAAGGATCGAGGACAGAAGTCGTCCGCAATAGTGCCCCAGGATGGCCTCCAGTTCACCACCCACCGCAAGGAGCAATGCCATGAATTCACGCCAGATCACCCTGTACCACGCCGCCCGTTCCCGCTCGAGCGGCGCCGTGGCCCTGCTCGAAGCACTGGGTGCCGACTACCGCATGCAGGTGCTGGACCTGAAGGCGGGCGCCAACCTGGCCCCGGCCTACCTGGCCATCAACCCGATGGGCAAGGTGCCGGCGATCGTCCACAACGGTGCGCTGGTGACCGAGCAGGTGGCGATCTATCTGTACCTGGCCGACCTGTATCCGGAGGCCGGCCTGGCACCGCCGATCGGCGACGCCCTGCGCGGGCCCTACCTGCGCTGGATGGCCTTCTATGGCGCCTGTTTCGAGCCGGCGATGATCGACAAGGCGATGCACCGCGAGCCGCCGCCGCGCCTGATGTCGCCGTACAACGACGCCGAGACCGTGCTGCAGGTGATCGAGGCCCAGCTGGCGCAGGGCCCCTACCTGCTCGGCGAGACGATGAGCGCCGCCGACGTGCTGTGGGGCAATGCGCTGGCCTGGACCACGGCCTTCGGCCTGGTGCAGCCCGCGCCGGCCACGGCCGATTACATCGCACGGATGAGCGCGATGACCGCCTTCGACCGTTCGCGGCAGATCGATGCGGAGCTGGCGGCGTAAGCAGCGGCCCCTTGTAGAGCCGAGCCCACGCTCGGCTGCTCCTCCGCCTTGCAAAGGCAGCCGAGCACGGGCTCGGCTCTACGGTCATGGCCACGCTGGGCATGGGCTCGGTTGCACGGGCGCGGCGGCTGGCGTGGGATGCGGGTAGAATTGCCCGCTTTCCCGCCACCCGAATGGATTAAGCGCCATGACCGGGACGCCAGACGTCTTTCCGCCCACCACACCGGGCGGTACCCCGCTCGTTGCCCTGCCCGCTGGTCCGCGCAAGCCCGACCAGGTGAAAGGCAAGCTGTACATCAAGACCCACGGTTGCCAGATGAACGAGTACGACTCGGCCAAGATGGCCGACGTGCTTGCCGCCAGCGATGGCCTGGAACTGACCGACAGCCCGGACGACGCCGACGTCATCCTGGTCAACACCTGCTCCATCCGCGAGAAGGCGCAGGAGAAGGTGTTCAGCCAGCTGGGCGTGTGGAAGGGCCTGAAGAACAAGGGCCGTGAAGTCATCATCGGCGTCGGCGGCTGCGTCGCCTCGCAGGAAGGCGAAGCGATCATCAAGCGTGCGCCGTTCGTCGACCTGGTGTTCGGCCCGCAGACCCTGCACCGGCTGCCGGAGCTGATCCGCGCACGCCGCGAACAGAAGCGCCCGCAGGTCGACATCAGCTTCCCCGAGATCGAGAAATTCGATCGCCTGCCCGAGCCGCGCGCCGAAGGACCCTCGGCATTCGTGTCGATCATGGAAGGCTGTTCCAAGTACTGTTCGTTCTGCGTGGTGCCCTACACCCGCGGCACCGAAGTCAGCCGCCCGTTCGAGGACGTGGTGGTGGAGGTGGCGCAGCTGGCCGCACAGGGCGTGCGCGAGATCAACCTGCTCGGGCAGAACGTCAACGCGTATCGCGGGCCCTATGGTGACGGTGAGTTCGCCGACCTCGGCCTGCTGATCCGCACCATCGCCGAGATCGATGGCGTTGGCCGCATCCGCTTCACCACCTCGCACCCGCTGGAGTTCAGCGATTCGCTGATCGATGCGTTCCGTGACGTGCCGCAGCTGGCCAACTTCCTGCACCTGCCGGTACAGGCCGGCAGCGACCGCGTGCTGTCGGCGATGAAACGCGGCTACACCGCGCTGGAGTTCAAGTCGAAGATCCGCAAGCTGCGGGCGGTGCGCCCGGACATCTCGATCAGCTCGGACTTCATCGTCGGCTTCCCCGGCGAGACCGACGCCGATTTCGAGAAGACCATGAAGCTGATCGAGGACATCGGCTTCGACCACAGCTTCTCCTTCATCTATTCGCGCCGCCCCGGCACGCCGGCCGCGGACCTGGAGGACACGATCAGCGATGCCGAGAAGCACGCGCGCCTGTCGCGCCTGCAGGAGCGCATCAATGCGCATGCCGCCGGCATTTCCGAGAAGATGGTCGGCACCGTGCAGACCGTGCTGGTGGAAGGGCCCTCGCGCAAGAACCCGAACGAGCTGACCGGCAAGACCGAGAACATGCGTTCGGTGAACTTCCCGGCGCCGGCGCGATTGATCGGCCAGTTCGTGGATGTGGTGATCACCGAAGCGCTGACCAATTCGCTGCGCGCGCGGGTGGTGGCGGAATGAATCTCCGGGTCGGAGCCCCAAAGGGGCTCCGACCCGCCGGCCCGATAAATTGGGGTCGGAGCCCCTGCGGGGATCCGACCCCCTGCCTTCAATCCAGGCGCTTGCGGAAACGCAGGATGGCCAGGGTCATCATCACCACGATGAAGGCCAGCAGCGCCAGCGCGTCGTGCCACAGCTCCCACAATGAGGCGCCGCGCAGCATGATGCCGCGCACCAGCCGCAGGAAGTGGGTCAGCGGCAGCACCTCGGCCAGCCACTGCACCGGCCGCGGCATGCCTGCGAACGGGAACATGAAGCCCGACAGCAGGATCGACGGCAGGAACAGGAACAGCGTCATCTGCATCGCCTGGAACTGCGAGCACGCACGCGTGGAGATCAGCAGGCCCAGCGCCAGGTTGGCCAGCACCAGCAGCACCGCGGCCAGATAGATGTCCAGCAGGCTGCCGCGAATGGGTACCTGGAACAGCCAGGTGCCCAGCACCAGCACCAGCGTGGTCTGCAGCAGGCCGATGGCCGCATAGGGCAGCACCTTGCCGACCATCAGCTCGCTGCGCGACACCGGCGTGGCGATCAGCAGTTCCATGTTGCCGCGCTCGCGTTCGCGCACCACCGCTACCGCCGTGAACATCACCAGGGTCATGGTCAGGATCACCCCGATCAGGCCCGGTACGATGTTCACCGCCGAGCGCCGCTGCGGGTTGTAGAAGCTGGTCACGCTGACCGGACCACTGGCGATGCTGCCTTCGCGCAGGGGACGGGTGTTGCTGGTCGGGCGCGTGTCCAGCGGCACCTGCGCCAGCTGGATCGCCGCGCTCTGCACCACGGTGTCACTGCCATCGACCAGCACCTGCACCGCCTCGCGTCCATCGAAGCGGCGACGCTCGAAGTCGGCCGGCACCACGATGCCGACACTGATCTCGCCACGGCGCAGCGCCTGCATCAGCTGGGCAGGCGTGTAGGCTTCGCTGCGCGGCGTGATCACGCCGGTGGCCACCATGTCCTGCACCAGCGCGCGCGAAGCGGCGCTGTTGGCCTGATCGGCGACACCCGCATCGAGATGACGCAGGTTGAGGTTGATCGCATAGCCGAACAGCAACAGCTGCATCACCGGAATGCCAACGATCATCGCCAGCGTGATGCGGTCGCGGCGCAGCTGCCGCAACTCCTTGAGCATGATCGCCCACAGCCGGCGCAGGTTCATGCCGCCGGCTCCCGGCCGCGGCCACGGGTGGCGGCCACGAACACATCTTCCAGGTTTGGCGCCACCGTCTGGATGCGGGCCTGCGGGTCAGCGTTGGCAAGTGCACGGGCCAGCACTGCGACGTCCGCTGCGCCCTCATTGCACAGCACGCGCAGCTGGGTGCCGATCTGCGCCACGCTCAGCACACCGGGCAGCTCAGACAGTGCGCGGCTGGCCTGCCGCGGCTGCGACGACGTGACCTGCAACGTGCGGCCGTCCAATCGTGCGCACAGCTCAGCCGGCGTGCCATCGGCAACCAGTGCACCACGATCCAGGATTGCCAGCCGGTGGCAGCGCTCGGCCTCGTCCATGTAGTGGGTCGACACCAGCACGGTGGTACCGGCGTCGGCAAGTTCAAACAGGGCTTCCCAGAAATCACGGCGCGATTCCGGATCGACCGCGCTGGTCGGCTCGTCCAGGAACAGCAGCTCGGGCGCGTGCACGACGGCGCCGGCCAGGGCGAGGCGCTGCTTCTGGCCACCGCTGAGGGTTCCGGCCAGCTGCGGCTGCCGGTCCAGCAGACGGTACTGCTGCAGCAGCTCGTCGACCCGCCGCCGGGCCTGCGCGCGTGGCAGATCCTGGATGGCGGCGAGGAATTCCAGGTTCTCGCGCACCGACAGGTCTTCATACAACGAGAAGCGCTGGGTCATGTAGCCGATGCGCCGGCGCAGTGCTTCGGCCTGCTCGGGAACCGCCAGCCCCAGCACCTGGATCTGCCCAGCGCTCGGCTCCAGCAGGCCGCACAGCATGCGGATGGTGGTCGACTTTCCGGATCCATTCGGCCCCAGGAAGCCGTACACCTGCCCGCGCGGCACGGTCAGGTCGACATTGTCCACGGCCAGAAGATCGCCGAAGCGGCGGGTCAAGCCCTGCGCATGCACCGCGATGTCGTCGCCGGTGTTCAGAAGCGCACCTGCACCGGCAGTCCGGCCGGAAGCTTCTGCATGTCGGTGGCCGTGTCCACTTCGATCTCGGCCAGATAGCTCAGGCGCTCGACGTCATCACCGGTCAGTGCGTAGTACGGGGTGAACGAGGGCTCGCTGCGGATTGAGCGCACGTGCCCCTTCAGCACGGTGCTGCCGTCTTCCAGCTGCACCTGCGCAGCCTGCCCGACCTTGACCTGCAGGCGCAGCGGCTGCGGCAGGTAGACGCGTGCATAGGGGCGCTCGCCGACCAGCATCACCGCCAGTGGCGCCCCGATCGGCGCCTGGTCACCCTGCCGGTAAGGCAGGGCATCGACAACACCATCGCGCGGCGCGCGCAGCTGCAGCTTCTGCAGGTTGACGCCCTGCACCACCTGCTGCGCCTGCGCGGCATCGGCGGCCGCCTGGCCCTGGGCGATGTCCTGCGCGCGGCTGCCGTGCACCAGTTCCAGCCAGGCCTGCTCGGCGGCCCGCACGCTGGCCTCGGCACTGCCGGCAGCCGCCCGTGCACGGTCCAGCTCGGAGGCGGCGATCAGGCGCTGGCGTGCCAGCGGTTGCACCCGACGGTAGTAGGCCGCGGCTTCAGCAGACTGCGCGCGCAACGCGGCCAGCTGCGCCTGGGCCTGCGCGATCTGTTCCTGGCGCGGGCCGATCTTCAGTTCTTCCAACTGGGCCTGCGCGCGCACCGTGTCGGCCTGCGCCGCGGCGAACTGCGCGTCGCCGCGGGCGGGGTCGAGCTGCATCAGCACTGCTCCGGCCTTGACCTGCTGCCCCTCGCGTACCTCCACCGTGGCGATCACTTCGGCCGCCGGCGCCGGCACCGTGATCCGGTCCCACTCCAGCGTGCCGAGCGCTGCAGGCGGCGCCTGCCCACACCCGGCCAGCAGGCCGATACCCACCAATCCGATTCCACGCATCCCATTGCCGATGCCCATGCCATCCCCTCCTGCGACGGCGCCACGGTGCCATCCGCCCCGTGCACCCTCTATGATTCCGATCAGCCCTGACGGTTTTTTCACCACGCGTTGGCGAGCCTTTGGCTGCAAGGCTCCGCGCCACCTATCCACAGGTTGATTCGGCATCATTCCACAACCGGTGTGGAAAACCGGCAACACGGGATCCTGTTGCTCGCCTGGCAGCGGAACCTGCGCTGCGATCACGAAGAACGCCGGCGTGCCCGGGAAGTTCTCGGCCACGCGCTGCGACGTGCCCTCCCTCCCGGTCCGCCCGTCCTGCGGGTGCCGGCACGCCCGGGTCCGTGACGATTTTTTCACCACCCCCTCATGACGCTTGTGGCACAAGCACTGTAGAGGTCTATCCACAGGTTTCCGCAGCCCCCGTCCACACCGGGTGTGGAAAAGCATGTATCGACCCCGTGCTGGCCGCGCGCCCGCTGCGCGCGCTACCCTTGTCCTCCCTGAATACACTGCGGTGGAAGGCTTCCGCCCCACCCAAGGCAATGAAAAGCATCGAACATCGAGACTTCACCCTGTCGCCGGAAGACACCGAGCGGCTGGCCAACCTGTGCGGCCCCTTCGATGGGCACCTGCGCCAGATCGAGCTGAAGCTCGGCGTGGAGATCGCCAACCGCGGTTTCGTGTTCCGCATCAGCGGGCCCAACGAAGCCATCGTCGAGGCGCAGAAGCTGGTTGAAGCGCTGTACGCCGAAGCCGGCGAAACCACCTTCGACAACCACGCCATCCACCTGCGCCTGGCGCAGGCCAACGTCGAGCAGATCGCCGAACGCTCCTACGAAGCGCAGGAGGTGGCGATCAAGGTCAAGCGCGGCACGGTGCGCGGCCGCGGTGCCAACCAGGGCCGCTACCTGCACCAGATCGCCACGCATGACATCAACTTCGGCATCGGCCCGGCCGGCACCGGCAAGACCTTCCTTGCCGTGGCCAGCGCGGTCGAAGCGCTGAACGAATCACGGGTGCAGCGCCTGATCCTGGTGCGCCCGGCGGTGGAGGCCGGCGAGAAGCTGGGCTTCCTGCCCGGTGACCTGAGCCAGAAGGTCGACCCCTACCTGCGACCGCTGTACGACGCCCTCTACGAGATGATGGGCGTGGAGAAGGTGGTCAAGCTGCTGGAAAAGAACGTCATCGAAATCGCGCCGCTGGCCTACATGCGTGGCCGCACGCTCAACGATGCCTTCGTGATCCTGGACGAAGCACAGAACACCACCATCGAGCAGATGAAGATGTTCCTGACCCGCCTCGGCTACGGTTCCACCGCCGTGGTCACCGGCGACCTGACCCAGACCGATCTCCCCAAGCACGTGAAGTCCGGCCTGCGCGATGCCATCGACGTGCTGCGCGAGGTCGAGGGCGTCAGCTTCACCTTCTTCGAGTCGCGCGACGTGGTCCGCCACCCGCTGGTGGCGCGCATCGTCAGCGCCTACGATCGCCGTGACCTGCATCAGATCCAACCTGGAGCAACTCCATGACCCGTGGTCCCGTGCGACTGGACGTCGCCGTCAGTTATGCCCTGCCGCGCACCGGCCTGCCGGCGGCGGTCAGCTTCCGCAAGTGGGTGGCTGCTGCGCTGAAAGGCCGCATCCGCGAGGCCGACCTGGCCATCCGCGTGGTCGATGCCAAGGAAGGGCAGTCACTGAACCGCCATTATCGCGGCAAGGATTACGCGACCAACGTGCTCAGCTTCCCGGCCGAAGTGCCCGAAGGGCTGCCCAAGGGCGTGAAGTTTCCGCTGCTGGGCGACCTGGTGATCTGCGCACCGGTGGTGGCCCGCGAGGCCGATGAACAGGGCAAGGCGCTCAACGCCCACTACGCACACCTGACCGTGCACGGCGTGCTGCACCTGCTCGGCTGGGACCACGAGGACGACAAGGAAGCCGACGCCATGGAACAGCTGGAGCGCGAGATCCTGGCCGAGCTCGGCATCGCCGACCCCTACGCCGGCGAGCGCTGAGGCCCACGCACACCGGGATCTTCACGGAGGACGCGCCCATCGCGCTGCTGCCCGCACTCATCGCCGCTCTTCTGCAGGTGACCACTGCCCCGGGCATCGACCCCGGCCGGGAACGACCGTCGCCGTTCCCGGCCAGCGACAGCGCCGCCGACATTGCCGCCAAGGTCGCCGAGGTGCAGGCGTTCTTTGACGTCAGCCAACAGACGGCGCGTCAGGCGGTCGCCGAGGCGCAGCAGCACGCATTGATGGAACGTTTGAAAGCGCGCCACGCGGCACGCCTCGCCGGAATCTGGGTGGACAACGCGGCAGGTTGGAACGTCGTCGTTCGACTGAGTGGCCCAGCACCCGCGGCCGATGAGACACATCCAGGGGCGGATGGCCCGCAACGCGTGCGCTACATCACCGGCGCCGCGATGACCGAAGCGGAGATGCAGCGCCGCCTGCACGCACAGCGGGACTGGCTGCTGGCCCAGCTGCCCGACCTGTTCGGCTATAGCCTGGATGTCACGACCGGGGAACTGGAGGTTGAGCTGCGGGATACCCCGGCCAACCGCGCGACGGCGGCGGCCGTGCGCGATCACCTGCAGGTGCAACTGGGCTATCCGGTCAGGCTGCGCTGGTACCCTGCGACCACGCGCCGGTATCCGCCCTGATTGCCTTGGGGCGCTCGCGATGGCTGGCCGGGACCGGTACGATCACCGGCCTGCCTCCCGTTGCGGATCCCGTGCCCGTGCTGCGTATTGCCCTGCCCCTGCTGCTCGCCGTGTCCGCCCCGGCCGCTGCCCTGGACCTGCCGGCCCTGATTGAATGCCGCCAGGGCGTGGCCGAGCAGGCCGCGTTGGCGCCCCTGCTGGCTGATCCACTGAAAGCCGTCGCCCACGGCCTGCAGCCGCTGCCGCAGGGCAACCAGTTCATGAGCGAGTACCGGCTGGCCCAGCCGATCAGCGTGTTCGGCGCCCGCACCGAACGGGTCGCCGTGGCCGGGTCCAGCGTCATGGCGATCCTCGACCAGGCCGATCCGCGGCCGCTGGCCAGGCAGCTGGGGCTGGAGACCGGCTACGACCAGGACGGCAAGTTCATGGCCGGCCGCGAGCTGGTCAGCCGCGACGTGACCGATCCGAAGACCGGCGAGGCCCGGATCGAGTCGATCATCCTCAGCGTCTCCACCGTGGCCTCCCATCCCGGCAAAACCCTGGCCGGCTGCACCTACAGCCTGGACCTGCCCGAGGAAGAAGCCCCCGCCCGGCCTGAACTGGCCCCGCCGCCGATCACCGGACCGGGCAGCGACGGTCACTGACAGGCCGCCACATCCTGCTAGACTTGGGCCAACGCCCGGCTTGCCGGGTGCCCTTTTTCCAGAGATGTCAGAAGACGACAGTAGTAGCTCCGCACAGGAGCCCAGTGAAAAGAAGCGCGGCTGGCTTGAACGCCTGACCTCCGCCTTCTCCGGCGAACCCCATACCCGCGACGAGCTGGTCGCTGTCCTGCACACCGCGCAGGAAGAGGGCCTGATCGCCGCCGATACCCTGAAGATGATGGAAGGCGCCATTTCGGTGGCCGAGCTGACCGTGGGCGACGTGATGATCTCGCGCTCGCAGATGGTTTCGCTGCCGGTCGAAGCGCCCTTCCTGGAACTGATGAAGCAGGTGGTCGAATCCGGCCATTCGCGCTTCCCGGTGCACGGCGAGAACAAGGACGACATCCTTGGCATCCTGCTGGCCAAGGACCTGCTGCGCGGCGTGGTCGCCGACAACGGCCCGGCCAACGTGCGCGAGCTGCTGCGCCCGGCAGTGCTGATCCCGGAGGCGAAGAAGCTCAACGTGCTGCTGAAGGAATTCCGCCTGTCACGCAACCACATGGCCATCGTGGTCGACGAGTACGGCGGTGTCGCCGGCCTGGTCACCATCGAGGACGTGCTGGAACAGATCGTCGGCGAGATCGACGACGAGCATGACGAGGCCGAGGATCCGTCGGCGCAGATCGCCATCCAGTCCGACGGCCAGTACGTGGTCGACGCGCTGACCCCGATCGGCGACTTCAACGAACGCTTCGGCGCTACCTTCTCCGACGAGGACTACGACACCATCGGTGGCCTGGTCACCGAGGCCGTGGGCCACCTGCCGGAAGTCGGTGACGAGCTGGCGCTGGACCGCTTCATGTTCCGCGTGGCCCGCGCCGATGCGCGCCGGGTCCAGGCCTTCCACGTGACCGTGCTGCCGCCGGACGCGCAGGACGACGCTTGAAGCGCGGCGCCCTTCTGGCACTGCGCCTGAGGCTGTGGCTGGCACTGTGCGTGCTGGCCACGGCCCTGCCGCTGGCCGCCTTCGCGCAGCCGGCGGCACCCGCTCCTGCTGCACCCGCCGCCAGCGCCGAGGCTCCCGCCCCGCGCATCGGGGTGGTGACCATGCAGCCGGGCACGGTGTTCTTCGAGCGCTTCGGCCACGACGCCATCGTCGTGATCGATCCGCTCAGCGGCGAAGCGACCTCGTACAACTTCGGCTACTTCGATCCGTCCGAGGACGATTTCATCAGCCGCTTCGTGCGCGGCGACATGATGTACTACCTGGTGGCGCTGCCGCTGCAGCAGGACCTGTCGTACTACGACGAGACCGGCCGCGGCGCCAGCGTGCAGTGGCTGGACCTGCGCCCGGAGCAGGCACGTACACTGGCCGACGACCTGGCCGAGCGGGCCAAGCCGGAAAACGCGCGCTACCACTACGACTACTACACCGCCAACTGCGCCACGATGGTACGCGACACGGTGGACAAGGCGCTGGGTGGCGGCCTGCAGTCGCAGCTGTCGGGGCGCTCGCGCGGCAATACCTACCGCAGTGAATCGGTGCGCCTGGCCTCGCCGGCACCATGGATGTGGCTGGGCTTCGATGTCGGCCTCGGGCCGTTCGCCGACCAGCCGCTGTCGCGCTGGCAGGAAGCCTTCGTGCCGATGCGCCTGGCCGATGCGCTGCGCCAGGCACGCAACAGCGATGGCCGGCCGCTGGTGCAGTCCGAACAGGAACTGCTGCCGCACCGCATCGACCCGGAGCCGAAGGAATTCGCACGCCGTTGGTGGCCGTGGCTGCTGCTTGGGCTGGTCGTGGCCGGCGGCGTGCTGGCGCTGCGCAACCGCCCGCGCCTGCTGGCCGGGCTGGCCCTGCCGTTCTGGCTGCTGTGTGCCATCGCCGGCAGCCTGCTGGTGTTCCTGTGGGGCTTCAGCACCCACTACGCCGCCTGGGCCAACCGCAACCTGCTGCTGCTTTCGCCACTGGCCGTGCTGCTGCTGCCAGGCGCGATCGCGCTGCTGCGCCGGCGCGCGCCGGGCCGCATGTTCAGGGTCGTGCTGTGGCTGCTGGCGGTGCAGGCCTTGGCGGCGCTGGTGCTGCACTGGCTGAGCCTGCAGGCGCAGTACAACGTGCAGTGGATCGTGCTTCTGCTGCCCGTCCACGTCGCGCTGGCATGGGTACTGGGGCGCCGTCCTCACTTGTCCGAAACACGGCACTGACGCACGATGGCGGGCATGTCATTGCCCGCCTCCGCTTCCGCCCCTGCCTCGGCCAATCCCGCCTGCGTCATCAACTGCGTCCACTACGATGACGACGGCAAACGCCACGACATCAGCCTGGATGCCATCAGCGATGTCATTGCCAGTGGCAACGGCTTCGTCTGGGTCGGCCTGTACGACCCCAACGACGATGTGCTGCTGAAACTGCAGGAAGAGTTCTGCCTGCACGACCTGGCCATCGAGGACGCGCGCAATGCGCACCAGCGGCCCAAGGTCGAGACCTACGGCAATTCGCTGTTCGTGGTGGTGACCACCGCGCAGATGGTGGACGAACGCATCCAGTACGGCGAAACCCACGCCTTCCTCGGCCCGCGTTTCCTGGTGACGGTGCGCCACGGCGCCTCGCTGTCCTACGCCCCGGTGCGTGCACGGGTCGAGCGTGAACCGCAGCTGCTGAAGATGGGCCCGTCGTACTGCCTGTACGCGGTGACCGACTTCGTGGTCGACAACTACCTGCCGATCGTGCACCGCTTCCGCGACACCCTGGACATGCTGGAAAAGGACATCTTTGCCGACAGCTACAAGCGCAGCACGGTGGTACGGCTTTACGAGCTCAAGCGCGAACTGAACAAGATGCGGATGGCGGTGGCACCGCTGCAGGATGTGCTGGCGCAGCTGCGCCGCTACCAGGGTGACCTGATTCCCGATGAAGTGAAGCTCTACGTGCGCGACGTGCATGACCACGCGGTACGCATCAACGATGTGATCGACACCCTGCGCGAGATGCTCGGCACCGCGCTCAGCGTCAACCTGTCGCTGGTGACGCTGGCGCAGGGCGAGACGGTCAAGCGCCTCGGCGCCTGGGCCGCGCTGCTGGCGGCGCCGACGCTGATCACCAGCTGGTACGGCATGAACTTCAGCCACATGCCGGAGCTGAGCCAGCCGTGGTCATATCCGCTGATGATTGTCGGCGTGGGCGGCGTGTGCGTGGGCCTGTACCGGTTGTTCAAGCGCGCGAAGTGGTTGTAGCGCGTATCGACCAACGGTCGATACCCACCATGCACGGGGGGGCGTCGATACCCGGCAATCCGGTAGGCCACGACCGTTGGTCGTGGCACATGCCCCGCTTCTGGTAGCGCCGGCCGCTGGCCGGCAACCAGGGCAATGCCGGCCAGTGGCCGGCACTACCGTTCGGCATCAAGCCACGTAGACGGTCTTGATGTTCATGAACTCGTGGATGCCGTGGTCGGCCAGCTCCCGGCCGAAGCCGGACTGCTTGCTGCCACCGAACGGCAGCCGAGCGTCGCTCTTGACGATGGCGTTGACGAACGCGGCGCCGCATTCCATGCGCTGCGCGAAGGCTTCGCCGCGCACCGGGTCGCGCGTCCACACGCTGCCGCCCAGGCCGAAGCGGGTGTCGTTGGCCACGCGCAGCGCCTCGGCCTCATCCTTGACCCGGATCACCGCAGCCACCGGCCCGAACAGCTCCTCGTCGTAGGCCGGCATGCCTGGGCCGACCCGATCGAGCACGGTCGCCGGATAGCCCGCATGGGTGCCGGCAATGGGCTCGCCGCCGACCAGAACGCGCGCGCCCTTGGCGACGCTGGCCTGCACCTGCTTGTGCAGTTCGTCGCGCAGATCGGCACGGGCCATCGGCGCCAGCGTGGTGCCACGCTCACTGGGATCGCCATACTGGCGCTGGCCCGCGGCTTCAACGAAGCGTCGGGTGAAGTCATCGGCGACCGCATCGACCGCGATGAAGCGCTTGGCCGCAATGCAGGTCTGCCCGCTGTTGTCGAAACGCGACTTCACCGCCGCCGCCACGGCCTTGTCGAGGTCGGCATCGTCGAGTACCACGAAGGCATCGCTGCCACCCAGCTCCATCACCGACTTCTTCAGCTGGCTGCCGGCATTGGAGGCGATCGAGCGCCCTGCCCGTTCGCTGCCGGTCAGCGTCACCGCCTTCACCCGTGCGTCGCGCAGCACCTCGGCAGCCTGGTCGTTGTCGATGTGCAGCACGTCGAACACGCCCTCAGGCAGGCCTCCGTCACGACACACCGCCAGGATCAGGTCGGCGCACTGCGGCACGTTGCTGGCGTGCTTGAGCAGGGCCACGTTGCCGGCCATGAACGCCGGGGCCAGGAAACGGAACACCTGCCAGACCGGGAAATTCCATGGCATCACCGCGAACACGCAGCCGATCGGCTCGTAACGCACGTAGCTGCGCTGGGCTTCGGTATCGATCAGCTGCGGCTTGAGATAGTCGGCCGCGTGGTCGGCGTAGTACTCGCAGGCGGCAGCGCACTTGTCGACCTCGGCCAGCGCCTCGGCCTTGAGCTTGCCCATCTCATGGGTCATCGCCTGCTGCAGGTCGTCGCGACGCGTGCGCAGCTGCGCGGCGATCTGGCGAAGGACGGCACCGCGATCCTGCAGCGAGCGATCGGCCCAGCCGGGGAAGGCATCGGCGGCAGCCTGCAGGCGCTGCTCGATGTCAGCAGCGCCCATCAGTTCATGGCGGTAGGTCACCTGGCCGGTGGCCGGGTCGATGATCTCGACGGTCATGGGGGATCTCCATCTGGAAGACCCCCATTGTGCGCCGCTGTCCGTGAGCCGGGTGTTGCCGGCGCTGTCGACAGGCCGTGTGCTCAGCCGTTGTCCTGCCGCGCCAGCTGCAGGTCGCGCTGGCGCCGCTTCTCGGCGCGGGCGTTGATGTACCAGCCGATCACCGCAGCGATCGACACCGCCGACACCAGCAGCGTGGCCAACGCGTTGATCTTCGGACTGATGCCCATGCGCACCGAAGCGAACACCTTCATCGGCAGCGTGGTCGAGCCCGGCGTGGCCACGAAGCTGGCCACCACCACGTCATCCAGCGACAGGGTGAAGGCCAGCAGCCAACCCGCCACCAGCGCCGGCGCGATGATCGGCAGGGTGATGCGGGTGAACACGGTCAACCGGCTGGCGCCAAGGTCCATCGCCGCTTCTTCCAGCGACAGGTCCATTTCCTGCAGGCGCGAGGACACCACCACGGTGACGAAGCAGAGGGTGAAGGTCACGTGCGCGATCCAGATGGTGGCCAGGCCACGCGCCGGGAAGCCGGGAATCGCGCCCATCGATGCCAGCAGCGCCATCAGCGAGAAGCCCAGGATCACGTCCGGCATCACCAGCGGCGCGGTCACCAGCGCGCCGAACAGTGGCTTGCCACGGAATCGCTTGAAGCGGGTCATCACCATCGCCGCCAGCGTACCCAGCACGGTGGCGGTACAGGCGGTCCAGAACGCCACCACCAGGCTGGTCCACATCGCGTCCATCAGCGCGCGGTCGGCGAACAGGTCGCTGTAGGCGCGGGTGGAGAACCCGGCCCAGACCATCGCCAGCCGCGAGCTGTTGAACGAGTAGAACATCAACAACAGGATCGGCAGGTACAGGAAGGCGAAGCCGAGCAGCAGCACGCCCAGCCCCAGGCCCTTGGCGGTACGCGGGCTCATGCCTGCTTCCCTTCCAGCAGGCGCTGCTGGGAACGGTTGAACAGCAGGATCGGCACCAGCAGCAACAGGATCATCGCCACCGCCATCGCCGAAGCGCCCGGCCAGTTGCGGTTGTTGAAGAACTCGTTCCACAGCTGGCGGCCGACCATCAGCGTCTCCGAACCACCGAGCATTTCCGGGATCACGAACTCACCCACCGCCGGGATCATCACCAGCATGCAGCCTGCGATGATGCCGGCCTTCGACAGCGGCAACGTGATGCGCAGGAACGCCTGCCACGGCTTGGCGCCGAGGTCGTAGGCCGCTTCCAGCAGGCGGTGGTCATGCTTGACCAGGTTGGCGTACAGCGGCAGCACCATGAACGGCAGGTAGCAGTAGACGATGCCGATATAGGCGGCGGTCGGCGTATCGATCAGCTGCAGTTTCGGCAGCCCCATCGACGTCATCAGCGTCTGCAGGCCGGTGAACTGCAGGAACTGGTCGAGCAGGCCATTGCGGTCCAGGATTGCCTTCCACGCATACACGCGGATCAGGAACGAGGTCCACGACGGCAGCACCACCAGCATCATCGCCACGTTGCGTGCGGCCGGCGACAGGCGCGCGATGGCATAGGCCATCGGATAGCCGATCAGCAGGGTGAAGAAGGTGGAGATCGCCGCGATCTTGATCGAGCTCAGGAACGCCTGCGCATAGATCGAATCGCGGAACAGCGCCAGGTAGTTCTCCAGGTTCAGCTTCAGCGAGAAGCCGCCGTCGGCGTACTGCAGCAGCCAGGTATACGGCGGCGAGCCGACCCGGCTGAGCGAGAAGCTGATCATCAGCACGATCAGGAACGGCACTGCGAAGAACAGCAGCAGCCACAGGTACGGAATGCCGATCACCGTGGCACGCAGCCCCGGCAGCCAGCGCTTCAGGCCGGCGACGCTCATGAGGTCAGCACCACGCCGTCGTTGTCACGCCAGTGCACCCATACGCTGTCACCCCAGGTCAGGCCGTCGCTGGCCCAGCGCTGCGAGTTGGCGAAGTTGGCCAGCACCTTGGCGCCGCTGGGCAGCCGCACGTGGTAGACCGAATGGCTGCCGAAATAGGCGATGTCCTCGATCACGCCCTGTGCTTTGTTGGTGTGCCCATCCGGCTCGTCCTTGCCGATCATCACCTTCTCCGGGCGCAGCGCGAATGCGACCGGCTGCCCTTCGTAACAGGTGATGCCATGGGCGATGTAGATCGGCGCCGGGAACAGCGGCGAGCGCACGGTCACGTATTCGGGCAGGTCCTCGTCGATCACCCCGTCGAACAGGTTGACCGAGCCGATGAACTCGGCAACGAAGCGGTTGGCCGGCTGCTCGTAGACCTCGTCCGGCTTGCCGACCTGCTGGATCCAGCCGGCATCCATCACCGCGATGCGGGTGGCCATGGTCATCGCTTCTTCCTGGTCGTGGGTGACCATCACGCAGGTCACGCCCGACGATTCGATGATGCTGACCAGTTCCAGCTGCATCTGCGAGCGCAGCTTCTTGTCCAGTGCGCCCATCGGCTCGTCCAGCAGCAGCAGCTTCGGCCCCTTGGCCAGCGACCGCGCCAGCGCCACGCGCTGCTGCTGGCCACCGGACAGCTGGTGCGGCTTCGGCCCCTTGGCCAGCGACCGCGCCAGCGCCACGCGCTGCTGCTGGCCACCGGACAGCTGGTGCGGCTTGCGCTTGCCCAGGTGGCCCATCTGCACCAGGTCGAGCATCTCGCCGACGCGCTTGCTGATCGCGTCCTTGCCCAGGCCATCCTGCTTCAGGCCAAAGGCAATGTTCTGCTCCACCGTCATGTGCGGGAACAGCGCATAGGACTGGAACATCATGTTGACCGGCCGCTGGTACGGCGGCAGCGCGTCCAGGCGCTGGCCATCGACGGTGATGCTGCCCTTGGTGGGCGTCTCGAAGCCGCCCAGGCAGCGCAGCAGGGTCGACTTGCCGCTGCCGGAGCCACCGAGCAGGGCAAAGATCTCGCCCTTGCGCACGTCCAGATTGACGTCGTCGACGGCGACGAAACCGTCGAATTCCTTGCGCAAATCACGAATGGAGAGATAGCCGGGCGCACCGGTCGTGTCGACGACGGCGGCTACCGGCTGGGCTTCAACGGGCATGGGAGCTCCGGGAGCGGGCGGTGGACAGCGGCCGCCATTCTAACGGCCGGGGGCTGCAGGGGATATGACGGCGACGGGTGGCACCCACCGGGCCGGGGGGATCTGCAGATCTGGTGGGGGCCGACCGTTGGTCGGCCCTGCCGGAAAAGCATGCCGACCAACGGTCGGCACCCACCTGCCAGCCAGCCCTTAGCGCCCGGTCTTCACCTCGGTCCACAGCCGGGTGTAGAGCTTGTCGGTCTCCGGCGTGTTGATCGAGTAGGTGAACATCTTCTCGGCCACGTCGGCCGGCGGGTAGATGGTCGGGTCGGTACGGATCGCCTCGTCCACCAGCGGGGTCGCGGTCGGCACCGGGTTGGCGTAGTGGATGAAGTTGGTGTTGGCCGCGGCAACCTTCGGCTGCAGCAGGTAGTTGATGAAGGCGTACGCGGCTTCCGGATGCTTGGCGTCCTTCGGGATCGCCAGCATGTCGAACCACTGCGGTGCGCCTTCCTTCGGGATCGAATAGGCCACGTGCACGCCATTGCTGGCTTCCTCGGCGCGGTCGCGGGCCTGGATGATGTCACCCGACCAGCCGACCACCAGGCAGGTACCGCCGTTGGCCAGCGAACCCACGTACTGCGAGGAGTGGAAGTTCTGCACGTACGGGCGGATCGACTTCAGCAGGTCGGCGGCCTTCTGCAGCTCGGCCGGGTCGCCGCTGTGCGGGTCCAGGCCCAGGTAATGCAGTGCGATCGGGATCATGTCCGCCGGCGTGTCCAGGATGGTCACGCCGCAGTCCTTCATCTTGCTGATGTTCTCCGGCTTGAACACCAGGTCCCAGCTGTTGGCGATGTCGGCGCTGCCGCCGAAGCGCTGCTTCAGCATGTCCACGTTGTAGCCGATGCCGGTGGTGCCGATCATGTACGGCACGCCGTACTGGTTGCCCGGGTCCTGGGTGGCGATGCGCTTCATCACCGCCGGATCGAGGTTGGCCAGGTTCGGGATCTTGCTCTTGTCCAGCGGCAGGAACACACCGGCCTGGATCTGGCGACCGAAGAAGTTCAGGGTCGGCACCACCACGTCATAGCCGCTGTTGCCGGCCAGCAGTTTGGTCTCGACCATCTCGTCACTGTCGAACACATCGTAGGTCACCTTGATCCCGCTCTCCTTCTCGAAGGTCGGAATGGTGTCCTCGGCGATGTAATCGCTGTAGTTGTAGACGTTCAGGACCTGGCTGTCCTGCGCGCCGCCATTGCCACCGCCACAGGCGGCGAGCATGGCGGAGGCCAGGCCGAGCGTGAGGATACGCAGCTTCATCGGGTGCTCCAGAATGCGGGAAGGGGGGCCGGCGGGGCCGGCGACGGGTGCCAGCCTACCCCCCGGCGGCGGATTTTTCTATTCCGGATGCTCAGACGTTCAGCAGCAGGAACTCGCGCTCCCACGAGCTGATGACCCTGAAAAAGGTCTCGTATTCCTTGCGCTTGACCGAGATGTAGGCCCGGCAGAAGCGCTCACCCAGCAGGGCCTGCAGCTCGCTGCACCGCTCCAGCCCGTCCAGCGCCTCGCCCAGCGAGCGCGGCAGGTTGTAGCCCAGTTCCTTGGCGCTGCCGGTCACCGGCGCATCCGGTGCCAGCCGCTCGCGGATGCCCAGCAGGCCGCAGGCCAGGGTCGCGGCCATCGCCAGGTAGGGATTGGCATCGGACCCGGCGAAACGGCTCTCCACGCGCATGTTCTCCGGCGTATCCAGCGGCACGCGCAGGCCGCAGGTGCGGTTGTCGAAGCCCCAGTGGACGTTGCTCGGCGAGACTTCGCCGAACACCAGCCGGCGGTAGGAGTTCACGTTCGGCGCGAAGAACGCCATCGCCTGCGGTGCGTACTTCTGCAGGCCGCCCAGGTAGTGGCCGAACACCGGGCTGAACTCGCCCTCGGCATCGGTCTCGCCAGCGAACACGTTGCTGCCATCGCTCACCCGCACCAGGCTCTGGTGGATGTGCATGGCACTGCCCGGCTCGTTTTCCATCGGCTTGGCCAGGAACGTGGCATACACCCCGTGGCGCATCGCCGCTTCGCGCATGGTGCGCTTGAACAGGAACACCTGGTCGGCCAGGTCCATCGCATCGGCATGGGTGAAGTTGACCTCCAGCTGCGCCGCGCCGGACTCGTGGATCAGCGTGTCCACGTCCAGCTTCATCGCATCGGCGTAGTCGTACATCAGGTCGAGGATCGGGTCGAACTCGTTGACCGCATCGATCGAGTACGACTGCCGCGCGGTCTCCGGGCGCCCGGAGCGGCCGGCCGGTGGCAGCAGCGGGAAGTCCGGGTCGGTGTTCTTCTGCACCAGGAAGAACTCCAGTTCCGGCGCCACCACCGGGCGCAGGCCCAGCTCGGCGTAGGCTGCCAGCACGCGGCGCAGCACGTTGCGCGGCGCCAGTTCGTGCGGCTCACCGCTCTTGGTGTAGCAATCGTGGATGACCTGCGCGGTGGCGTCGGCCGCCCACGGCACCATGCGCACCGTGTCCGGATCGGGGCGCAGCATCATGTCCGAGTCCGACGGCGAGGTCAGCTCGTAATAATCGTCAGGGAACTCGCCGGTGACGGTGGTGGCGAAGATGCCCTCAGGCAGGCGCGTGCCGTAGTCGTGCGAGAACTTGTCGGCGGGAATGATCTTGCCGCGCGCGTTGCCGGTGATGTCCGGCACCAGGCATTCCACCTCGGTGATGCGCCGCTCCTTCAGCCAGCGCAGCAGCGTGCTTTCCTGCGGTGCGGGGGGCGTGGCCGTCTTGCGCGGGCGCGTTCGGGAACTCATCGGGAATCCAGTCGGTTCTGTTGGTGCTGCCGGCAAGCCTGGCCGAACGCACGGAAAATAGCGTGATAGAACGGCGCCTGCATGACACGCCACTCCGGGTGCCACTGTACGCCGAGCACGAAACGATGGTGCAGGCTGCGTGCCGCTTCGACCAGCCCATCGTCGGCCACGGCCTCGACCTGCAGCCCCTGCGCCAGGCGGGCGACACCCTGCCCGTGTACCGAATTGACCTGCGCGCGGCCACTGCCGTGCCACTGCGCCAGCCAGCCATCGGCGGCCAGCGTGACCGCGTGCGCCGGCCCATACTGCACCTCCACCGGCGCCTGCGGTTCTTCGCGATGGTCGGCCAGGCCAGGCACCGCGTGAACCTGCGGATGCAGGCTGCCGCCCAGCGCGACGTTCAACTCCTGGAAGCCGCGGCAGATCGCCAGCACCGGCAGGTCCAGCGCCAGTGCCTCGTGCAGCAACGCAAAGGCATTGGCATCGCGGGCCGGGTCATGTGGATTGCCTGGCCAGCTGCGGCCACCTTCGTAGTGCTGCGGTTCGATATTGCTGACCGCGCCGGTCAGCAGAAGGCCATCGAGCCCCTGCAGCCAGTCGCCGGCCGGCAGCGGTGGCTGCAGGCTCGGCAACACCACCGGGGTCACCTCGGCCGCCTCGGCCAGCGCGCGCACGTACTTCTCGCCGGCCACCGCGAAACGGTGATGGCCGAGCACGGTGCTGTCGGTGGGCAGGCCCACCCAGGGCAGGCGGCGCATGGGAAAACTCCTTGGCGTGCCGACACGTTACCTGCCGTCCGGCGAAGGCGGCAAGTCGGTGCCGTCACACCACAGCCGTCACGCATCGGCGAAACTACCGGGGTGAACGCCGATCGACCTGCCCCGCTCCGCCCTCCCGCCCTGCACCCGCGAGGCCTGCAGTGAGCGCCGCGTTCCCGCCCAGCTGGTACGCCGCCAGCCTGCCCGAACCGCCCGCACTGCCCCCGCTGCAGGGTAATGTGCAGGCCGATGTGGCGGTGCTCGGCGCCGGCTACACCGGCCTGACCGCCGCACTGGAACTGGCCGCCCGTGGCCGGCGCGTGGTAGTGCTGGAAGCGCAGCGGATCGGCTGGGGCGCGTCCGGCCGCAACGGCGGCCAGGCGCTGGTCGGCTACGGCTGCGAGGTGGACGAACTGGAGCGGCAGCTCGGTCGTGACGATGCGCGCCACCTGTTCGACTGGTCACGCGATGCGGTGCAGGCCATGCGCACGCGCATCGATCGCCACGGCATCGACTGCCACTGGGTCGAAGGCCACGCCAGCGTTGCCATACGCGAACGCCATGAGCGCGACCTGCACGCCAACTGCGAGCATCTTCAGCGCCACTACGACTACCCGATGCAGTGGTGGGACCGCAACGCCCTGCGCGCGCAGCTGGACAGCCCGCGCTACCGTGCCGCGATGTTCGATCCGCTCAGCGCGCACCTGCATCCGCTGGCCTATGCGCGTGGCCTGGCCGACGCCGCGCGCGCGGCCGGCGTGGTGATCCACGAGCATTCAGCGGTAACCCGCGTGCAGCGTGGGCCGCGGCCTGTCCTGCACACCGCACTGGGCAGCGTGCACGCTGCACACCTGGTGATTGCCGGCAATGCGTGGCTGCAGGGCCTGCTGCCCGAGCTGGAACGCCGGATCATGCCGGTCGGCACCTATATCGGTGCCAGTGAGCCGATCGGGGCCGAGCGTGCCCGGGCGCTGATCGGCAACAAAATGGCGGTAGCCGACACCGCCTGGGCACTGGACTACTTCCGCCTCAGCCACGACCACCGGCTGCTGTTCGGTGGCCGTGCCAGTTATTCGGCGCTGCCACCGCCCGGTCTGCGCAGGGTGATGCAGCGGCGCATGCACCAGGTGTTCCCGCAGCTGGCCGACGTGGCCCTGGACCAGGTCTGGGGCGGTTATGTGGACATTACCCGCAACCGCGCCCCGCACTGGGGCCGGCTGGACGGCAACCTGTATTTTGCGCAGGGCTTCTCCGGCCATGGGGTGGCCGCCGCCGGGCTGGCCGGCGAGGTCATCGCGGCCGCCATCGCCGGCCAGAGCGAGCGCCTGGACGTGTTCCAGCGCCTGCGGCATGCGCCCTTCCCCGGCGGCCGGCTGCTGCGCACGCCGCTGCTGGTGGCGGCGATGTCCTGGTACAAGCTGCGGGATGCGCTGTGGTGAAGCCGCGTGCCGACCGCAGCCCGCGTACGGCATTTTCAGCGGCGGGCGTGCCCCTTGGTGGCGTGTCCGGAAGTGCGACGGTGTGAAGACCGCACATTCAGACCCGCGTGATGGAATTCTCATTTGACCGAAAGATCAAATCTGCAATTGCATTATCCAATTCATCTCGATACCGTCCCTTGGAACCGGGTCCCGCGGCGAATGGATGCTGACAGGGAACGTACTCGAGGGAGAAGTGCGATTGAACTGGTGGAATGAAGGCCTGCAGCTGAAGTTGCGCATCCATCCGGCAGGCCTGGTCCTGGCGGTGTTCTATGCGGTCGCTTGCTGGGCGACCCGGCAGTTGTCACTGGATCAGTTCTATCTGCCGGCGGGAATACGCGTGGCGGCGGTATTGCTTTGCCCTCCTCGGTTCTGGCCGTACCTGTTGCTCGGCGAATATGCCTATTTCGCACAGATGCGCTACCCGATGATCGAGAAGTACGGGATGGCCTGGGCGGTCCTTGCATCGGCTTCGTTGATGCCCGCAGTGATGCTCATCACCCATGGCTGCCGCAAGGTCCTGGCAAACTCGGTCAACGCGCGCCTGCTGGCGATCGCATTGCTGTCCTCCGTGCTGGTCACGGTCCTGAACGTGAGCCTGTCGCAGTTGCTCTGGCCGACGCCGCCTGCGGATTCCGTGCTCGCGTTCCTGTCCCGCGCCGTACGTTTCAGCGTCGGAGACTTCATCGCCATCCTCACCGTGGCACCACTTGCACTGCTCTGGGCCAGACGCAACGTCGAACAGGGCTGGAAGACCATCTTCACCGGTCCCACTGCCGTCGCACTGTCGGTGATGACGCTGCTTGGCGTAACCGCGACCTTGATTCCCTCCGAGGCCAGCGCGCTGAGGACATCGCTGCAGTTGCTGATGGGCTTGCCGGCCATCGCGCTGACGTGCCTGCATGGCTGGCGTGGCGCGGCCGTCGGCGTGCCGGCGTTGAATCTGATCATCGGCCTGACCACGCCGAAACCCTATGCCGCAGCCTTCGATGCTTCGGCGTTCACGACCCAGCAGATCATGGCCATTACCGGAGTGGCACTGCTGCTGCTCGGTTCCCGCATCAGCCATTATCATCGGCGCTATCAACTCCGTGAGGTCGGCGAGAAGAACGCCATCAACCTCGCGCGCAGTTCACACATGGCCAGTGAATCCGACCTTCGCGAACGTGCCATCCACCTGCGCAAACTGGGCGATGGCATCGATCTTTCGCTGTCGGAAGTCATCAACTGGCTCAACAGCCACGGTCACTCGGCCATCGCCAACAGCCTGACCCACACGGCCAACGTCCATTCCCGGTTGTTCCGCGAGCAGGCCAGCATGGTCTACCCGACCGCGCTTGAGCAGCTGGGACTGTATGTCGCGTTGCAGGCCGGTGGCGTACGCGCAGCGTGGGTCAACACGCACCGTGTGGCCGAGCCCCGCCTGGCCGGTGACCCGTGTCGGCTCAGCCTGGATCTGCAGCTGGCTGCTTACCGGACGCTCATTGACGCCGTGTCCCTGCTACTGAAGAGCGAGCCCGGCCAGGTGATCGTGCGGGCGCGCTGCATTGGCCTGAAGCGCCAGCGCGGGATCGTCATGACGGCCTCGTTGCTGGACCGGCATCGCGCGCTGTCCGACGCCACCACGCGTCTTGTCAGGGACAGACTGGCCGGTCGTACGCTGGCATTCGGAGGTTCGGTGCGTTGCCGCCAGAACCGCATCATCATGGTGCTGGTGGAATCGGCCGCGCCATTGCGACGCGAATCCGCCGAGAGCGCCGTGTCGGGCACCAGCATCGCATCCCACAGCTGGGATGGTCAGCAGGCACAGGCCTGACCCCGGCCTGCCCTGCGTACCGCACGACGTGGTCGCACGCGCCCCTTCCGCAGACAGCCGACCAGCAGGCGACGGCTGTCACCTGCTGATCGTTGGTTACTGCGTTTCGATCGCCCAGAGCACGCGGGAACCCGTGCTGTATCGCACCAGTGCGAAGCCGTTGCCACGATAGATGAGCGAACGGGTCGCCTTGGCCGGTACCGGCAGCGGCTGGCTGGGCAGCGATACCGACACCTGCGTCTCACCGGCCGGCAACGCCCAGAATGTACCGTCGGCATTGCCGATGATCATTTCTACCCGGCCAGCAAGATCGTTGACCTGGTAGTAGGAAATGCCATCACGCTGGAATCCGTAGACCAGCCAGGCAGGATCCTGGCTCAGATTGGTTGCCGCGGGGTATGCCTTGCCCAGGCCCTGCCCACTCATGCTGATGCCGTGATCATCGGATTGGGCCAATGCCGACATCGGCAGACCTGCGGCCACGAACACTCCCAACGCCACTCCAACGTTAACTATTCGCACTGTTGCCTCCTCGGCAAAGAAAATGGTGAGCACGATGAAACTATTCTCCAGTGGTGGCCGGAGGCCGCCCTCGACGCACCCCGCATAACGTCGCTGCATCTGTCGGACGTGCGGCAACCACTATATGTCTACTGACTCCGTTGATACAGAGCGGCACACAATCGCGAAGGATCTGGATAATCGTGTCCGCTGCACGACATTGGCGGTGGGGAACTGGAAACTGCCCGCAACGCGCGATGCGCCCGCACGGATTGCACCGAGCGCCCTCCGTGGCCAGAGCCCGCCTGCTATTGCGGATGGACGTTACCGACAGCGCGTAACTTCACTTGGATCGGTTGAAGCACGCACGTGAACCTACGGGGTCTGTCCGACCGGCGGGCCTCTTGCACGCACATCGGGCGCGCCACGCTAAAGTTGCACCCGAAACTGCCGCTATCCGTGCCGAGCCCCTCCCTCGTGAGCCACCGTATCATGCCCGTCCTGCCGCAGGCCGCCGTCGATGGCGACCTGGCCGATCCGCTGCCGCAGCGGATCCTGCTGGTCGAAAACTCCCGTGCGTTCACCGGCATGCTGCGCGAGGCCATCGAGCAGCGCCTGGAACTGCCGGTGGTGATCGTTTCCACCCTGGCCGAGGCCGACCGCCTGCTCAGTGAAGAGGGCGGCTGGTTCCTGGTACTGACCGGGCTGGTGCTGGCCGACGGCGACCGCGACGCGGTGGTCGAGTTCTTCCTCAGGCGCGGCCTGCCCACCGTGGTGGTCAGCAGCGTCTACGACGAGGACCTGCGCAAGCGCGTACTGCAGCAGCAGATCATCGACTACGTGCTGAAGAACACGCCGGGCAGCATCGACTACCTGGTGTGGCTGGTGCAGCGCCTGGAGCGCAACCGGCGCATTGCGGCGCTGGTGGTGGACGATTCGCCTTCGGCCCGCGGCTATGCCGCCGCCCTGCTGCGCATGTATGGCCATGAGGTGCACGAAGCAGCCGATGGCAATGAGGGGCTGGCAGCGATCGAAGCGCATCCTGCGATCCGCCTCGCCGTGGTCGACCAGGAAATGCCGGGCATGCAGGGCGTGGAGTTCACCCGTCGCCTGCGCACCCTGCGCTCGCGCGACAAGGTGGCGGTGATCGGCATTTCCGGCAATACCGATGCCTCGCTGATTCCGCGCTTCCTGAAGAACGGCGCCAACGACTTCCTGCGCAAGCCGTTCTCGCGCGAGGAGTTCTTCTGCCGGGTCTCGCAGAACGTGGATCAGCTGGAGCTGATCGGCACCCTGCAGGACCTGGCCACCCGCGACTTCCTCACCGGCCTGCCGAACCGCCGCTGCTTCCTGGAACAGAGCCAGCGCCAGCTGCCGCAGCTGCAGCTGCATGGACAGTGCGTGGCGGTGGCAATGATCGACATCGACCACTTCAAGCACATCAACGACACCTACGGTCACGAAGCCGGCGATGACGCGCTGCGCGCGGTGGCCGGAGCGGTGGCCGCGCATGCCCGCAGCCACGACCTGACCGCCCGCTTCGGCGGCGAGGAGTTCTGCCTGCTGGTGCCGGACATGGAGCAGGACGAGGCCCTGCTGTACTTCGAGGAACTGCGCCAGCGCATCGCCGCGCTGGAAGTGGACATCGGCACGGCCAGCCTGCGCATGACGGTGAGCATCGGCCTGTGCTGCCTGCGCCCGCAGCGCGATGCACTGCACCGGCTGATCTCCGAAGCCGACCGCCAGCTGTACCTGGCCAAGGCCGGTGGCCGCAACCGGGTCAGCTGCACCACGGTGGCCAGCCCGCTGCGCCCGCGCGAGCCCGCGCTGACCTGACCGGGCAGCCTTGATCCAGATCAATGCCGCGCCGCCGCGGCAGCTCTACAGTCAGCCCCGACATACGCATGAAGGGGAGCCGGGGATGGCACTACTGGTCTGGCAGGACGATCTGAACATCGGCATCGATGTGATCGACCAACAACACCGCCGCATCATCGAGATGCTCAACCACCTGCACGTGGCCCAGGCCAGCATGCAGCGTGCGGCAGTGGGCGAAGTGATCGACGAAGTGGTGGACTACACCATGTCGCACTTCGCGTTCGAGGAAGAACTGATGGAGGAAGCGGGCTATCCGTTCTGTGCCGCGCACAAGCGCGTGCACGAGGTCTTCATCAAGCGGGTATCGGAGTACCGCATGCGCTTCCAGGCCGGCGAGGACATCAGCGACGAGCTGCGCACCATGCTCTCGCGCTGGCTGTTCAACCACATCCGTGGCGACGACCAGGCGTATGCCGAACAGGTCAAGGCACACCTGAACCAGTTCGCCCGCGAACACCAGGGCGGTGGCTGGCTGGGGCGCACGCTCAAGCGCTTCTTTGGCTGAGCCGCAGCGCGCGCCGGTGCAGGGCCACCAGCGCGCACAGCGTGGCCACCGCGGTGAGGCACAGGTAGTAGCCGACCGCGACCAGGCCGAAGCGTTCCGCCAGCCAGGTGGCCAGGTACGGCGCCGGCGCCGCACCCAGAATGCCGGCCAGGTTGAATGACAGCGAGGCGCCGGTGTAGCGCACTTCCACCGGGTAGATCTCGGCCAGGAAGGTGCCGCAGGGGCCGTAGGTCAGCCCCATCAGGAACAGGCCCAGGCACAGGAACGCCGTGACCAGCCAGGGACTGCGCGGCTGGAACAGCGGAGCGAACAGCACGCCGAAGCCGATGATCAGCACGCTGGCCACGATCATCGTGCGACGCGTGCCCCAGCGGTCGCCATAGCGCGCCGACAACGGGATGCCCAGCGCGAAGAACAGCATGCCGGCCATCTGCATCAGCAGGAACTGCTCGCGGCTGTAGCCCAGCACGGCGGTGCCATGGCCGAGGCTGAACACGGTCATCAGGTAGAACAGCACGAAGGTGGCGAACGCCCCCAGCGTGCCCAGCAGCATCGCCACCGGATGGTCACGCAGCACCGTCCACATCGGCAGCCGCACCGGCGCCTTGCGCTCCAGTGCCTGCTTGAAGTCGGGCGTCTCATGGATGTTCAGGCGCACCCACAGGCCCAGGCCGACCAGCAGCGCGCTGGCCACGAACGGAATACGCCAGCCCCACTGCAGGAAGTCGTCCTGGCTCAGGCAGCGGCCGAGCGCCAGGAAAATGCCCGCCGACAACAGGAAACCGATCGGCGCGCCCAGCTGCGGGAACATGCCGTACCAGGCGCGCTTGCCCGGCGGCGCGTTCTCGGTGGCCAGCAGCACCGCCCCACCCCACTCGCCGCCCAGCCCCAGGCCCTGGCCGAAGCGGCACAGCGCCAGCAGCGCGGGCGCCCACAGGCCAATCTGCGCGTGGGTCGGCAGCAGACCGATCAGCACCGTGGACAGGCCCATGGTCAGCAACGCGGCGACCAGGGTGGCCTTGCGGCCGATGCGGTCGCCGAAATGGCCGAACACCGCCGAGCCGACCGGCCGTGCGATGAACGCCACCGCGAAGGTCGCCAGTGACTGCAACAGCGCCGCCTGTTCGCTGCTGTCCGGGAAGAACAGGTGCGGGAACACCAGCACTGCGGCCGTGGCGTAGATGTAGAAATCGAAGAATTCGATGGTGGTGCCGATCAGGCTGGCCAACAGGACGCGGCGGGGAGAGTTCACGGGCGGTGCGGCAGCGGTGATCGTCGACATCGGCAACACGGGTAACGGCGGATCGCCCGATTCTGCCACGGGCCGGTGGCCGCACGGGACGATGGTTTCAGCCGACACCGATGCCAACGAGGGTGGCAGGCGCCATTGTTCTGCAGGTTCTCGCCCCTGCTCGACCACATTCCACGAAATGCAGCCGGGCATCGGCTCGGCTCCACAGGTGGGCGCAAGTCCCGACGCCGTTACAGCTGGATCCAGGTGGCCTTGATCTCGCTGTACTTGTCGAACGCATGCAGCGATTTGTCGCGCCCATTGCCGGACTGCTTGTAGCCACCGAACGGGGCGGTCATGTCACCGCCATCCCAGCCGTTCACCCAGACGCTGCCGGCGCGCAGCTGGCGTGTGACGCGGTGGGCGCGGCCCAGATCGCGCGTCCACAGGCCGGCGGCGAGGCCGTAGCGGCTGTCATTGGCCAGGCGCACCGCTTCGGCTTCGTCGTCAAATCCGAGCACCGCCAGCACCGGCCCGAATACTTCCTCGCGCGCCAATGCCTGGTCGGGGCTCACCTGATCGAACACCGTGGGCTGCACATAACAACCGCCCGCCTCGACATCGGCGCGATGACCGCCCAGCAGCAGGCGGGCGCCCTCGCTTTCGGCACGCACGATATCCCCCATCACCTTGTCCAGATGCGCGGCATCCACCAGCGCGCCCATCGGTGCGTCGGCGTCAAGCGGGTGGCGCGGCTGCATGTGCTGGCCGTAGGCAACCACCTGGTGCACGAAATCCTCGCGGATCGAGCGCTGCACCAGCAGCCGTGACCCGGCAGTACAGACCTCGCCCTGGTTGAAGAAGATGCCCCGTGCCACCGCCTTCGCAGCGGCATCCAGATCGGGGGCATCGGCAAGCACCATGTGCGGGCTCTTGCCACCACACTCCAGCCAGACCCGCTTGAGGTTGGACCGCCCTGAATACTGCAGCAGCCGCGCGCCGGTGGCCGTGGAGCCGGTGAACGCCAGCACGTCCACATCCATGTGCAGGGCCAACGGCTCACCGACGCGCGCACCGTGGCCCGGCAGCACGTTCAGCACGCCCTCCGGCAGGCCCGCTTCGGCGGCCAGCGCCGCCAGCCGCAACGCACTCAGGGGCGAGCGCTCGGAAGGCTTGAGCACCACCGAGTTGCCCATGGCCAATGCAGGCGCGATCTTCCAGCACGCCATCAGCAACGGGAAATTCCACGGCACGATCGCCGCCACCACGCCGGCGGGCTCGCGCGTGACCAGGCCCAGCTCATGCGGGCCGGTGGGCGCGACCTCACCGTACAGCTTGTCCACCGCTTCGGCCGTCCAGCGCAGGCAGCGCACCACGCCGGGCAGGTCGATACAACGCGCATCACGCACCGGCTTGCCCATGTCCAGGGTTTCCAGCAGGGCCAGCTCATCCGCGTGTTTTTCCACCAACGCCGCCAACGCCAGCAGCACGCGCTTGCGATGGGCCGGGCTGGCCTGTGACCAGTGGCCCGCATCGAAGGCACGCCGCGCCGCGCCCACTGCGCGCTCCACGTCCTGTGCATCGCAGTCGGCGACCACCCCCAGCACGCGACCATCAATCGGGCTGATGCAGTCGAAGCGCGCGCCGCTGGCAGCGTCGGTGTAACGACCCTCGATAAAGGCCTGTCCGGGTATCGAAAGCTGCTGGGCCAGCGCCTGCCAGTGGCTGCGGTCGGGAAAGTCGGCCATGTCGGGCTCCTCGGAACAGTTTCCCCGGTTATACCGGCGCGGCCGCGACTCCACCGTGACGTGGCTGCGCTACATTTCCCCCATCGGACCCGATGGAGCTGGCATGAAGCGTTCCGCGAGCGACCTGCACGATCTGGCCACCCGACGCCCGGAGTCATTGGAGGCGTACTGGATGCCGTTCACCGCCAACCGCCAGTTCAAGGCCGCGCCGCGTGTGCTGGTGCGTGCCGAGGGCATGCACTACGAGGATGTCGACGGCCGCCAGATCCTCGATGGCACCGCCGGCCTCTGGTGCTGCAACGCGGGCCATGCACGGCCGCGCATCGTCGAGGCCATCGTCGAGCAGGCGCGCACGCTCGACTATTCGCCGGCCTTCCAGATGGGCTCGCCGCCGGCCTTCGCCCTGGCGCAGCGGCTGGCCGCCTTGGCGCCGGGCCCGCTCAACCATGTGTTCTTCACCAGCTCCGGTTCCGAGGCGGTGGATACCGCGATGAAGATCGTGCTGGCCTACCACCGCCAGCGCGGCGAGGGCCAGCGCACCCGCTTCATCAGCCGCTAGAAGGCCTACCACGGGGTGGGTTTCGGCGGCATGGCGCTGGGCGGGCTGCCCAACAACCGCAAGCCGTTCGGCCTGCAGCTGGGCGGCGTCGACTACCTGCGCCACACCCTGGACCTGCCGCGCAATGCGTTCAGCAGGGGCCTGCCGCGCCAGGGCGCGGAGCTGGCCGATGACCTGGAACGGCTGATCGCGCTGCATGATGCCTCGACGATTGCCGCCGTATTCGTTGAACCCATTGCCGGCTCAGCCGGGGTGATCCTGCCCGCACCGGGTTACCTGCAGCGCCTGCGCGAACTGTGCGACCAGCACGGCATCCTGCTGGTGTTCGACGAGGTCATCACCGGTTTCGGCCGGGTTGGGATGCCCTTCGCCGCGCAGCGCTTCGGGGTCACCCCGGACCTGCTGACCTTCGCCAAGGCGGTCAGCAACGGCGCGGTACCGCTGGGTGGCGTGCTGGCCAGCGACGCCGTGCATGCAACCCTGATGCAGGCACCGCCACAGGCCATCGAGCTTTTCCATGGCTATACCTGTTCGGGGCACCCGCTGGCCTGCGCCGCGGCGCTGGCGACGCTGGAGGTCTATGCCGAGGAGCGTCTGTTCGAGCGCGCCATCGAGCTGGGCGAGTACTGGCAGGAACGACTGCATGCGCTGCAGGGCCTGCCCAACGTGATCGACATCCGCAACTTCGGCCTGGTCGGCGCGGTTGAGCTGGCGCCTCGCCGCGATGCGCCGGGCAGCCGGGGCTACGAGGTCTACCGGCGCTGCTTCCACGACGGCCGACTGCTGGTGCGCTGCACCGGCGACATCATCGCGCTGTCGCCGCCGCTGATCGTGGACAAGGCGCAGATCGACCAGATCACCGGCACCCTGGGCGAGATGATCCGGGCCACCGCCTGAGCCGGGCCGATGGTGGCGAGCGGGTACAATGGGCGGTTCCGCTCCTGCTCGCTGCCGTGCCCATGGATATCGTCGTCAAAGAAGAACTCAAGGCCTACATCGACCCGCTGACCGCGGACGAACATGACGCGCTGGAGCGCAGCATCCTGGCCGAAGGCTGCCGCGATGCGCTGGTGCTGTGGGGGAATGTACTGGTCGATGGCCATAACCGTTTCGGCATCTGCCAGAAGCATGGCCTGCCCTTCAATACCGTGCAGAACACCCGCTTCCAGAGCATGGAAGACGTGCACCTGTGGATGATCGAACAGCATCTGGGCCGCCGCAGCGTGTCCGACTTCCAGCGCGGCGTGCTGGCGCTGCGCAAGCGCGACATCCTGGCCGCCCGCAAGCAGGTCGAGCAGGCGCAGCTGCAGCGCGAGAGCGATGGCACCGCCGACGTCGCCGATGAGACCGGTGAAGACAGTCCGCCGTGGGAACCGGCACCGAAGATCAGCCGCGCCGAGCTGGCGCGCGAAGCCAAGCTGAGCACCAGCCAGGTCGGCATGATCGAGCGCATCCACGCCCAGGCCGCCGCCGAGGTGGTGGAAGCGGTCAAGGCCGGCGTGATCTCGATCAGCGCCGCCGCCGCCGTGGCCGACCTGCCGGAAGAAGAGCAGCGCGCCGCCGCCGCCGGTGGCAAGGACGAGCTGAAGCAGGCCGCCAAGCGCGTGCGCGAGTCCAAGCGCAAGCCGCGCGCACCGAAGCCGGAAGCGGCCGAGATGGACTTCGAGGAACCGGACGAGGAGCAGATCGCCAGCCGCGACGCCGAGGTGCTGTCGGCGCTGGAACAACTGGGCGAGGATGCCCCGGCACTGCGCCGCCGCGTCGTCGCGCTGACCCGCGAGAACGACACCCTGCGCGCGCAGCTGGCTGCGTTGCGCAAGCAACTGGAAGCGCTCTGAACCAGCGGGTAGTGCCGGCCGCTGGCCGGCAACCCCATGAACGTTCCGCGTGCGTAGCGGATGCCGGCCAGCGGCCGGCACTACCAGATGCTCATGCCGTGCCGGTTAGACTTCCGGCATGACGCCTGCCCACGATCCGCGCCGCGCTCAGCTGCGACGCCTGAAAGCCCTCGCACTGGGCCTGCTGCTGTTGATGCTGGCCGGTTTCGCGGTCAGCCACTGGCAGGGCGAACGCGGCATCTGGGCCTGGGTCTCGGCGTTCTGCGAGGCCGCAGCCGTGGGCGCACTGGCCGACTGGTTCGCCGTCGTCGCGCTGTTCCGGCGCCCGATGGGCCTGCCGATTCCGCACACTGCGATCATCCCGCGCAGCAAGGAACGCATCGGCGACAGCCTCGCCCTGTTCGTGCGTGACCAGTTCCTGGAACCGCAGGTGCTGCTGGCCAAGCTGCAGGTGTTCGATCCGGCCAGCCGCCTCGGCAGTTGGCTGGCCGACCCGGCGCGCTCGCGGATGCTGGCCGACATGGCACGCGGCTGGGCCCTGCAGGCACTGGACTTCTTCGACGAGACAGCGGTGCGCCGGCAGCTGCATGCGTTCGTGGTGCAGCAGCTGCGGCAGTGGAATGCCGCCGCCACCGCCGGTGAGCTGCTTGCCCTGCTGACCGCCGACGGGCGCCACCAGCGCGTGCTGGACGAGGGCCTGCAGCGGCTCGGCCGCTGGCTGGAACAGCCAGAAGTGAAGGAACGCGCCTCGCAGCTGATCGTGCGCTACATCCAGCGCGAATGGCCGACGCTGTCGAGCACGGTGAACTGGGTGAAGCCGATCGATGAGATCGGCGACAGCCTGGCCGAGCGCCTGGCGCGGGCGGTGCTGGAAGAACTGCAGCAGGTATTGGCCGAGCCGCAGCATCCGCTGCGCCAGGACTACGAGACCTGGCTGCAGAACTACGTGCAGCGCCTGCGCGAGGACCCGGCCCTGGCCGAGCGCATCGAACAGCTCAAGCGGGAAATGATCGACCACCCCGCCCTGCAGGACTACGTGCAGGGGCTGTGGGCGCGCATCCACGCCAGCCTGCGCGACGACCTGCAGCGCGAGGACTCGGCGCTGGTCGGACACCTGCAGCGCAGCCTCGCCTCGCTGGGCGCCAGCCTGCAGGCCGACCCGGCCCTGCGCGAGGCCCTCAACCAGCACCTGCTGGAAGGTGCGCAACGCCTGACCGGCCGCCTGCGCGAGGGTGTGACCACGCATATCGCGCAGACCGTGAAGGGCTGGGACGAGCGCCATCTGGTCGAACAGCTGGAACTGAGCGTGGGCCGCGACCTGCAGTTCATCCGCTTCAACGGCACGCTGGTGGGTGGGCTGATCGGCCTGTTGCTGCATGCGGCGACAGTGGTGTTCAGGTTCTAGGCCTCGGTGCGCCCCCGGATCATCATGCTTGATTCATAAAATGCGAATGCCTATCATTTACTGATCGGTTGTACGCTTAGCCAAGCGGCGCGGAAGACGCGCCCATCGCCCGTGTACATCCCCGACCTCTGGATTGCCCGCCTGCGCGGGCAGTGCTTCGTCGATGGGACACGCTGGGCGACATGCGCAGGGCGCAAGGGGGCCGCGGACGCGTTCCATCCCCTCCCCTACCTGCAGGAACGCCGTGGACCGCTCGCCCGCAACCGCCAGCCCCCGCACCTTCTTCTCCAATCCACGCTGGGGCGTGCTGTCACGCTCGCTGGCCGCGATCTTCGGCGGCTACGCGCTGGCTTCGGCCACCAGCGTGTTCTGCGCGGTGGCGCTGCCCGGTGCGCGCGGCCAGGCCGTGCTGACCGGCATGCTGCTGGCCATCCTGGTGGCCGCCTGCGCAGCGCTGTGGGCGTTCGCGACCCGCAGCGCGCTGCGCGCCTGGGTCGGCATTCTCGCTCCCACCCTGCTGATGGTGGCCATTGCGCGCCTGATGGGAGCCTGGGCATGAAGAACGGGTTCCGCCAATCGATGGCCTGGCTGCACACCTGGACCGGCCTGCTGGTCGGCTGGTTGCTGCTGCTGATCTTCATGGCCGGCACCGCCAGCTACTACCGCGAGGAAATCAGCCGCTGGATGCGACCGGAACTTCCGTCCAGCCAGGTCAGCATCGATGTCGCCGCGCAGCGCGCCGTGGATTACCTGCAGGCCAATGCGGCGCAGGCCGGGAACTGGTTCGTCACCCTGCCGCAGCCGCGCAACCCGGCCATGCAGATGTTCTGGCGGTTGCCACCGGAGCTGGCCGATCCCAGTCGCGGCCGTCGCGGTGGCTTCGGCGAAGCCACGCTGGACCCGAATACCGGCCAGGCACTGAAGGCACGCGAAACGCGGGGCGGTGATTTCTTCTACCGCCTGCATTTCGACCTGCACTACATCCCGGTGCTGTGGGCGCGCTACCTGGTCGGCTTCTGCGCGATGTTCATGCTGGTGGCGATCATCACCGGCGTCATCACCCACAAGAAAATCTTCAAGGACTTCTTCACGTTCCGCAAGGACAAGGGCCTGCGTTCCTGGCTCGATTTCCACAACGTCAGCGCGGTGATGGCCCTGCCCTACCACGCGATGATCACCTACACCGGCATCGTCACCCTGATGGTCATGTACCTGCCGTGGGGGGTGAAAGTCGCCTACCCGCAGGACGAAGACAAGTTCTTCAGCGAAGCCTTCGGCGGCATGCCGGAGGTGACCGCGCCGGCCGAAGGACGCGCCACGCCGCTGCCGATCGCGCAGCTGCTGGACAGCGCACGTGCGCACTGGCACGGCGTGGAAGTGGCCGGCTTCACCGTGTCCAACCCGGGGGCGGCCAATGCGGTGATCGACATCCGCCAACGCGACGGCAAGCGCCTGTCCACCGATACTCCCGCCGTTCGCTACGACATGGTCAACGGCGCGCTGCTGGAAGAGACGCCGCCGTCCGGCGGCGCCACCGCCACCCGTGGCGTGCTGTACGGCCTGCACCTGGCGCGCTTCGCCGATTGGGGCCTGCGTGCACTGTTCTTCCTGTCCGGCCTGGTCGGCTGCCTGATGGTGGCCAGCGGCGTGGTGCTGTGGGCGGTGAAGGAACGGCCCAGGCATGCCAAGAGCGGCCGCACCGGCTTCGGCCTGCGCCTGGTCGATGCGCTGAACATCGGCACCGTGGCCGGCCTGCCGATCGCTTTCGCGGCCTACTTCTGGGGCAACCGCCTGCTGCCGCTGGACATCGCCGGGCGCGCGAGTGCGGAGGCCAACGTGTTCTTCTACGCCTGGGGCGGCGCGCTGCTGGCCGCCTTCATCTGGCCGAAGCGGATGATGTGGGCGTGGCAGCTGTACCTGGGTGCGGCTGCGTTCGCGCTGGTACCGGTGGTCAACGCGCTGACCACGCACGCGCATCTTGGCATCACACTGCGCAGCGGTGACTGGGTACTGGCTGGCGTCGATCTGTCGATGATCGCGTTCGGTGCGATGCTGGCGCTGTGCGGCTGGCGCATGCAGCGCTGGACGCCACCGCTGAGCGCGGCCGAGAAGAAGAAGCGCGCCGCCGCCGCAGCAGCACCCAGGGCCCCGGTGGACGCTGCGGAAACCGCCGAAGCGGAGGCCAGCGCATGATGCTGCTGGCACTGGCCCTGTCGTTCTCCGCGTTCACCGCGTTGTCGCTGGCGATGGAAAAGCACCAGCACGACCTGCACGGCAGGGCCGCAGCCACGCCCGCACGGCGCACCCAGTGGCGCGTGCTGGGCTGGGCCCTGCTGACGGTGGCGTTCGCGCTGTGCGTGATCGACCACGGCTGGGCGATGGGCCCGGTGCTGTGGCTGGGCACGATGACACTGGGCGGCGTGGCGCTGTCGTTCGGGCTGTACCCGTACCGGCCGAACTGGATCGCGCCGCTGGCGATCGTGCTGCCGGTGCTGGGGCTGGTGGTGGCGGTGCTGTAGCCGGGCCACCGGGGTCGGATCCCTTTCGCGAAGCGCAAGGGCTCTGACCCCTGGTGCGTAGATCCGGATGGGGTCAGAGCCCCTGCGCTTCGCGCAGGGGATCCGACCCCGGGCGTCGCATCACCCCAACCGCTTCAGTTCCCACGCGCGGTGGATGCGCGCGTTGCGTTCGAAATCCGGGCCGAGGGTGCGTGCGGTGATCTCGCGGCACTGGGCGAATTCGGCGATCGCATTTTCTTCCAGCTTGAAGCGGCGGAAGTTGTTGGAGAAGTACAGCACGCCACCCGGTGCCAGCCGCGCCACGGCCGCCCGCAGCAGCTTCACCTGTTCGCGCTGCACGTCGAAATCGTCGGCGCGCGCGGAGTTGGAGAAGGTCGGCGGGTCACAGAAGATCACGTCGTACTGGCCACGGTCGCCCTCCAGCCACGCCATCGCGTCGGCCTGCACCAGCAGGTGCTGGTTGCCGCCCTGCCCGTTCAACGCCAGGTTGTCGTAGCACCACTGCAGGTAGGTCGCCGACAGATCGACGCTGGTGGTGCTGGCGGCACCGGCCACCGCCGCCTGCACGCTGGCCACGCCGGTGTAGCAGAACAGGTTGAGGAAGCGCTTGCCACGTACCTGCTCGGCCATCATCCGGCGCAGCGGGCGGTGGTCGAGGAACAGGCCGGTGTCCAGGTAGTCGAACAGATTCACCTGCAGCAGTGCATGGTTCTCGCGCACCACGATGAATTCGTCACGCTGCTCGAAGCGGCCGTACTTGCTGCCGCCCTTGCCGCGCTCGCGCGACTTCATCGAGACCTGCTCGGGCGGCACGCCGAACACTTCGCGCGCAGCGGCCAGCAGCTCGTTGCGGCGGCGGCGCACGTCGTTCTCGGGAATGGCAGCCGGTGCGGCGTATTCCTGCACGTGCAGGAAGGTACGGCGCTTGCCGCCGTCTTCCTCGTAGACGTCGATGGCGGCCGCGTACTCCGGCAGGTCGGCGTCATAGGCGCGGAAGCAGGTGATGTCTTCGCGGGCACGCCAGCTCTTGAACTTCTTCAGGTTCTTGCGCAGGCGGTTGGCCACCATCTGCGCGCCTTCGCTCAGCTCGCGCGGCTGTGCCGGATCACGGCCCGGCACGGCGATCGGGTCGCAGACGATCAGCGCACATTCCAGCGCACCATTGAACATCTGGTACTTCTTGCCGGCGCGCAGGCCGGTGGCGAAGGCCAGTTCGTCGTTGCCGCACAGCAGGCTGGCGCGCCACTGCGGCACCGCCTTCTGCAGGGCCTTGCCCAGCGCGCGGTACAGCGCCGGATCGGCGGCCAGGCGTTCGTCGTACGGCGGGTTGCAGACCACCGCGCCGATCTCCTGTTCCGGCGCGGCCAGGTCGGCCACATCGGCGCGGGTGAAGCGGATCGCGTGGGCGACGCCCGCGACCTCGGCGTTCTCGCGTGCCGCCTGGATCGCGGTCGGATCGATGTCGCTGCCGTGGATGACTGGCTTCAGCGCGGCCAGGCCGGCCGCTTCGCGCTCACGTGCTTCGCTCTGGATGGACTTCCAGGCGGCCTTGTCGAAGCCCAGCCAGCGGCTCGGCGGCAGGCTGCCATGCCGCATCAGGCCGGGAGCGACGTCGGCGGCCATCAGCGCACCTTCGATCAGCAGGGTACCGCTGCCGCACATCGGATCCAGCAGGCCACCACCGGCAGCGTGCAGGCGCGGCCATTGCGCGCGCAGCAGCAGCGCGGCGGCCAGGTTTTCCTTCAGCGGTGCCTCGTGGGCAGCACCACGCCAGCCACGGCGATGCAGCGGGCCGCCGCCGAGATCGATCGACAACGAGGCACGGCCCTTGCGCAGCGACAGGTTGACGCGCACGTCGGGCAGATCGGTGTTGACCGAGGGGCGTTCCAGGCCTTCATCGCGCATGCGGTCGACGATGGCGTCCTTGATCCGCTGCGCGGCGAAGCGGGCGTGGGTGATCTTGTCGCCGGACACGTGCGCGTCCACCGCCAGGGTCATCTCCGGCGTGATGTGCTCGTGCCACGGCAGCGCACGCACGCCGTCATACAGGGCCTGCTCATCCGGGCACTCGAACTCGTCGATGGGCCACAGCACGCGGCTGGCCAGGCGCGACCACATCACGATCCGCAGCGCCTGCGCCAGTTCGCCCTCGGCGTTGACGCCGGCAATGGTGGCAGTGGCCTTGCCAAGGCCCAGGGCCGACAGTTCATCGGCAAGCAGGTATTCCAGGCCCTTGGCGCAGGAGACGAAGAATTTCACGGGATCGGTTCGCAGGTGGTCGGGCGCGGCACAGGGGCCGGGCCGGTCGGAAAGGAGGGCCGTAGGCACGGCCGGCAGGCCCGCGCCGGGGGCGGCGGGGCTGCCATTGTAGTCAATGCGGGCGGGCGCGCCGTGCGCCCGGGCTTCACAGTTGCCGCAGCAAGCGCTCGAAGGCCTGCGCGGACGCCTCCACGTGGCGCTCGAGGCGGTGGCCGTCGTCGACCAGCAGCAGCTGCGCCGAGCGCGCCTGCGCCCACGCGATCACTCCCGCTGCTGGCACCACGTCGTCATGCCAGGCCTGGACCACGGTGGTCGGCACGGCGGCGGCATCCAGCGCCGGCATCGGGCCCATCGTGGTCGGCGGCACCATCAGGAACAGGCCGGCCACCGGTACCTGCAACGAGGCGATGGCGGAAATGTAGGCGCCCAGGCTGGAGCCGGCCAGCACCACCGGCCCTTGCCGGGCCGCGATGGCGGCGCGCTCGACCAGGCGGCGCAGGCGGGTCGGCACGTCGCCTACCCGGCTGACCTCGCTCATCGCGTCCAGGTCGGTGTAGTCCGGGCGCTCATGGGTCCAGCCCAGGCGCTGGGCCACGTCGGCCAGCGCGGTGACCTTGGTCGCTTCCGGGCCGCTCTCGAAGCCATGCGACAGGATGCAGTGGCCGCGGCTCATGCACGTGCTCCGTGCGAGCGGGCCAACGAGGAAAGAGAAGGCAGGTTCATGCCGCAATGCTAGCATCGCCGGATGCCCAACCCGCTCCTGCCCGGCCTGCAGCTGCAGCCCCTGCCCTACCACGACCGACTGCCGCTGCGCGACCCGGCCACGCTGGAGATGGTGGTGATCCACTGCACCGAGCTGCCCGATCTGGCGACGGCCCGCGAGTACGGCGAGCGCGTGCTGTACGACAGCGGCGCCGGCAACAGCGGGCACTTCTACATCGACCGCGATGGCAGCGTGGTGCAGTACGTGGCACCGGAACGCGTGGCCCATCACGTGCGCGGCATGAACGCGCATACGCTGGGCATCGAGCTGGTCAATACCGGGCGCTATCCGGACTGGTTCGACAGCCGCCACCAGGCGATGGACGAGGCGTACACCGAGGCACAGCTGCAGGCGCTGGAACAGCTGCTGCTGGCGCTGGTGGCGCACTACCCGTCGCTGCGACGGATTGCCGGGCATGACCAGCTGGACCTGGAACGGGTGCCGGCCAGCGACGATGCGACGTTGACGGTGGCGCGCAAGCGCGATCCGGGGCCGCTGTTCCCGTGGGCGCGGGTGCTGGCGAAGGTGCCGTTGCAGCCGGTTGGGTAAGCGGCAGGGCTGCGCCCTGCACCCGCAGAGGCAACGGCAACGTCAACGTCAACGTCAAACGCTGGCATTCCGTGGGATGGCGGGGTGGGTCCGGTTGCGGACACCCCCGCAACCGGCCCCACCCCGCCTTCGACAGTTCTCCGCGATCCTTCGAATCGACACGGGGTCGGATCCCGTTGCTACGCAACGGGCTCTGACCCGATTTTCGGTTGATGGGGTCAGAACCATTCTCCGTTGGAAAACGGATCCGACCCCGCGCGGCTCAGGCGCCGGTCGCCACCGGGCGGCTGCTGTCGCTGACCCACCCGCTCCAGGAGTCGGCGTAGATGCGCGCGCCGGACAGGCCCGCCGTTTCCATCGCCAGCAGCAGATGGCAGGCGGTCACGCCGGAGCCGCACATCAGCACCACCTGCTGCGGATCGCGGTTGCCGATCACGCCCTGCAGTTCGGCGCGCAGCGCCTGTGGGTCGCGCAGGTGGCCATCGAGTACGTTCAAGGCGAACGGGCGGTTGACCGCGCCCGGCACGTGGCCGGCGACCGGGTCCAGCGGCTCGACGTCACCGCGGAAGCGCTCACCCGCGCGCGCGTCGACCAACCAGCCCGGCGCGTGCTTCAGCCGTGCGCTGATTTCATCGGCGTTGGCGATCTGGGTGGTGTCGAAACGGCCCGGGTAGGCAGGTAACGCCGTCACTTCAGTCGGCCCGCTCGCCAGCGCGTGACCGGCGGCCTGCCAGGCGGCAATACCGCCGTCGAGCACGGCCACCCGGGTGTGCCCGATCAGCCGCAGCAGCCACCACAGGCGCGAGGCGGCCATGCTGCCGTCGCTGCCGTCGTAGACCACCACCTGGGTTTCGGGACCGATGCCCCACGTGCCGAGCTTCGCGGCGAACGCATCGCTGTCCGGCAGCGGGTGCCGGCCGTGGCCGCTTCGGGTCAGATCCGACAGATCACGGTTGAGATCGGCATGCACCGCAGTCGGTATGTGCCCTGCCAGATACTGGCCGCCCGCCGCCTGCGGATCGGCCAGCGAAGCACGCGCATCGACCACGCGCACGGCGGTGCTGGCGGTGGCACGCGCGTCGACGACGCGCACGCCTGCGCCGAGCGCAGCGGCAAGGGTGGTGACATCGACCAGGGTCGTCCACGGCGGATCGATCGGCTTCATTTCACTTGCTCCAGGCGACGACGCAGGTTGTAGAGAATGGCGGCGGTCGCGCCCCAGATGCGCTGCCCCGGCCAGCCATACTCCAGGACGTGGCGGACCCGGCCGCGATGCGTGATTTCGACCTGGCGCAGGCTGTCGGGCGCCATCAGATAATCCAGCGGCACCTCGAACACTTCGGCCACTTCGCTGGGCTGCGGCACCGGCACGAAATCCGGATCCACCACCGCCACCACCGGCGTGACCCGGTAGCCGGTGATGGTGACGAAGGGATCGAGATACCCCAGCGCCTGCACCTGGCCGGGCGCCAATGCGATTTCTTCCTGGCTCTCGCGCAGCGCGGCCGCCAATGCGTCACGGTCATCGGGCTCGGTGCGGCCGCCGGGGAATCCGACCTGGCCCCCGTGCGTGCGCAGGGTTTCGGTGCGGCGGGTCAGGATCACCTGTGCGCCGTTGGCGCGCGGGACGATGCCGGCCAGCACCGCAGCCTCCACCGGAGGCCCGGGCGGCAGCAGGTCGATCAGCTCACTGCGGTTCCAGCCGTCGCCGGCCGGCGGTTGGGCCAAGGGGTGCAGCGCGCGCATCAGTCGCTCGTGGTCGGCCAGCGAGCCACGCAGCGATTGCTGCAGTTGTTCGCGCAGGGGCTGCACGCGGTGCAGGATGCGGCTGCGTTCCTCGTTGCTCATCGACGACCACCGCGCGATCTCATCGATATGCCGCGCGCAGCCGGTGCATTGCCGGTGCGGATCCAGCGTGCACACTCCGATGCAGGGACTTGCGACAACACGCGCCGTTTCTTCCATTGTTTGCACCCGGCAACAGTAGCGCGATCGGGCTGAATTTGCGCGGGTGGCCCGGCCCAACGGTAGAGTCGACTGTCAGTCGACGCTCGCGCGCAGCGCGGGCGTTTCACCGCCAGGGGCTGCACAAACAGAAGCGCGCCGGTGGGATCACCGGCGCGTTTCGTTTGCTGTTTCGATTTACTTGACGCTGACCAGCTTGATCTCGAACTGCACAGCCACGTTCGGCGGGAACGGGGTGCGCGGGTCGGCACCGTAGGCCTGGTCCGGCGGCAGGGTGACTTCCCACTTCGAGCCGGCCGGCATCTGCAGCAGGGTCTCGCGCATGGCCTTCATTTCAACTTCGCTGACCTTGATCGACGGGATCTGCTGGGCCGGGCGGGCTTCGGTCGGGCGCTGGCCGTACGGGAACGGACCGGCCACTTCCAGCTGCACGGTGCTGGCCTGGGTCGGCTTGGCGCCCTTGCCGGCTTCGATCACGCGGTACTGGACGCCGCTCGGCAGGGACTGCACGCCGGCCTTGGCCTTGTTCGCCGCGATGAACTGATCGCTCTTGGTCTTGTTTTCGGCAGCCGCCTTTTCGTACTCGGCCTTGGCAGCCTGGGCACGGCCCTGCTCGCGCTTCTGGAACGCTTCAACGGCCGGCTTCAGCTGCTCGGCGGTGATCGCCGGCTGCTTCTTGGCGTAGGCATCCTGCAGGCCCTTCACCACCGAGTTGATGTCCAGCTGCTCACCGCGACCGGTCAGCTCCGCCAGGTTGTTGCCGTAGTCGTAACCGAAGTAATAACTCAGCTTGCCCTTCTCGGACGCGATGTCCTGGGCGAAGGCATTGCCCGTCAGGGCCAGGGCCGCGACGGCGACCGCGATAGAACGCAACTTCATCAAACAGTTCTCCAGGGGTGGTAACTCAGGGACGTTCTTCGCCGCCCTGAGGCGACGGGTTAGGATAACGGGCACAACGTGTAACCGCTACTCACGATGCAGGCTATGACCCGTCTGCGTTTGCAGAGTTCAATATCACTTTTTTTTAACGTTCCAGGAGTTTCCCCGTGGCCGATGCCCTGATCGCTGTTGCCGACGAAGGCGCCATCCGCACCGTGACCGTCCAGCGCCCGGACAAGCTCAATGCCCTGAACGCCGCGACCCTGCAGGCGCTGGCCGATGCCTTCAGGGACGCCGCTGCCGATCCGGAGGTGCGCGTGGTTGTGTTGACCGGGGCGGGCCCGAAGGCCTTCGTGGCCGGTGCCGACATCGCGGAAATGAACACCCTCAGCGCCGTTCAGGGACGTGATTTCTCGCTGCTGGGCCAGGCCCTGATGCGCCAGATCGAACGCATGCCCAAGCCGGTCATCGCACGCGTGAACGGATTCGCGCTGGGCGGCGGGCTTGAGCTGGCGATGGCGTGCCACCTGCGCATCGCCGCCGATACCGCCAAGGTCGGCCAACCGGAAATCAATCTCGGCCTGATTCCCGGCTTCGGCGGCAGCCAGCGCCTGCTGCGCCTGTGTGGCCGCGCCGCCACCCTGGAGCTGTGCCTGCTGGGGGCGCCGATCAACGCCGCGCGTGCGCTGGAGCTGGGCATCGTCAACGAAGTCGTGCCGGCCGACGCGCTGGACAACCGTGTACAGGACGTCGCCCGCCAGCTGGCACGCTCAGCGCCGCTGGCCCTGCGTGGCCTGCTCGACGCGGTGCACGTGGGCGGCGAGTGCAGCCTGGAGGCCGGGCTGGAATACGAAAGTGCGCAGTTCGGCCTGCTGTTCGCCACCGAGGACATGCGTGAAGGCACCAGTGCCTTCCTGCAGCGCCGCCCGCCGGCCTTCCAGAACCGCTGACGCCATGGCATCCCGACCCAACCCCGCGCAGTTGTTCGCCCGGGTCCAGGCAGACGATCTCGATGGCGCCCTGCAGGCGGGGCTGATGGACTACGTCGCCCGAGCCGGCGACGAACAGCTGCTGCCTGGCCACCCGGACCTTCCTCAGCGGCTGCAGCAGGCCCAGCAGCAACTGCGTACGGCCTGGGCCGCACGCGAACGCTATCGCGCCCGCGCGGTGCGCCTGGCCCGCCGCGAAGCCGAGCGCGATGCACGTCGCACCCCGCCCCCGGCGCCGGACGTGAAGCCCCCGCTGCCCGCCGCGGCGGCCGCGATTCTCGCCCGGGCCAAGGCCCGCGTCACCGGCAAGGAGCCGTAATGGCCACCGCGAAGAAGACTGCCCGCGCACCGGCGCGGCGCGGCGGCCGCATGCCGCGCGCCGACGTGGTGGAAATGTTCACCCGCCTGCGCGAGCTCAATCCGCACCCGAAGACCGAGCTTGAGTACAGCTCGCCGTTCGAACTGCTGGTGGCCGTGGCGCTGTCCGCCCAGGCCACCGACGTCGGCGTCAACAAGGCCACCCGCCGCCTGTTCCCGGTCGCCAACACGCCGGCGAAGATCCTCGCGCTCGGTGAGGATGGCCTGAAGCCGTACATCGCCACCATCGGGCTGTTCAACGCCAAGGCGAAGAACGTGATCGCCACCTGCGCGATCCTGCTGCAGAAGTACGGCGGCGAAGTGCCGCGCGACCGCGAAGCGCTGGAAGCGCTGCCCGGTGTGGGCCGCAAGACCGCCAACGTGGTGCTCAACACCGCCTTCGGCGAGCCGGTGATGGCGGTGGATACGCATATCTTCCGCGTCTCCAACCGTACCGGCCTGGCCCCCGGCAAGAACGTGCGCGAAGTGGAAGACACGCTGGTGAAGGTGATTCCGGCCGAGTTCCTGCTCGACGCGCACCATTGGCTGATCCTGCATGGCCGCTACGTGTGCAAGGCGCGCAAGCCGGATTGCCCGGGCTGCGTGATCGCCGACCTGTGCCGGTTCAAGGAAAAGACCACAGCCGAGACGTGACGCGGATCGTGTTGTGACGAAACGAAGACGGCGGGCACCAGGCCCGCCGTCCGCGTGTATGGACAAGGGTGCTTCAGGAGATCAGAACGACAGGTCGCCCCAGACGCCGAATTCCTTGGTCTTGTCGTTCTTCTTGTCGCTGGCGTTGGCCAGGTGCGTGTACTTGTACACGGTCGACAGCTTGAGGTTCTTCATGACCGGGAACTCGACGCCGACGTTCCAGTACTTGTCGCTCAGGGTCGGGTCCAGGGTCTTGCTGACGTCGGTGTCATCGTAACGACCGAACACGTTGATGCCGCCGTCGGTCACGCGCACGCTGCCCCACACCGACCAGCCACTGGTCTTGTCGGTGGCAACGGTCAGCACGTTGTTGAGGTTCTTGGCCTGGAAGTACTCGCCGCCGACGCGGAAGTTGCTGTCGGCGTAGGCCACCATCGCGTTGGCGCGGGTGTAGGTGTTCTCGGCGCTCTGGATGTCGGTTTCCTTGCCCAGCTTGCCGCTGTAGCCGCCGACGGCGACCACGAAGTTCTCGTTCGGGGTGTAGGCCACGCGGCCTTCCACGTCCATGCCCTTGCTGCGGGTCGGGTTCTTGTAGCCGGCGCCGGACACGACCGAGACGGCGTAGTTGAAGTTGTTGCCCAGGTTGCCGAAGCCATGCAGGCCCCAGTCGGACGAGTTGCCGTACTTCAGGCGGTCGGTCAGGGTGTTCTCGACATAGCGCATGCCGTAGAACTTCTCGACGTACGGGATCCACGGCATGTCGGCGGCACCGACGCGCAGGTTGAAGGCCGGGTCGAAGCTGCCCTGCACGTAGGCCTTCTTGACGAACAGTTCGGTGTTGCCGATGGCCGAGCTGTACTGGAAGTCGGTGGTCAGGTTGGCCGACCAGATGTCGTTGAACTTGTGGTCGACGGTCAGGTAGAAGCGCTTGACGTCCAGGCCGGTGCCGCTGGCGGCGGTGTCCTTGCCGTTGCTGGTCTTGTCGATGTTGGTCAGGTCGAAGAACATGCGACCGCCAATCTTGTTGTCATTGACCAGCTTGGCCAGCTTGTCGACGCTGGTCTGGGTCTTCTGCGCACCTTCCAGGGCCTGCGCCTGGGTGATGTTCACTTCGGACTGCGCGTCGGACTGCGCCTGCAGCGCCTGCGAATCGTTCTGCAACTGCTGGACCTGGGCCTGCAGCGCAGCGATCTGTGCCTGCAGCTGCTGCAACTGTGCCTGGGACACGCCCGAGCTGGCGGGGGCTGCGAAGGCGTCGGCGGAAACCAGACCGAGGCTTGCAACGACCGCGGCGGCGAGCAAATGGGAACGCATTTTGGATTTCTCCAGAGGGTTGGAATGGCTTGGGCAGAACGCCACGCCGGCAGGCCGGTCAAGCGTTTTGCGAACGTTCCGTTAAAACCATGACAGCCGAATGACAGATTGAGCACCAACCCCAGATTTCTTCGTGCGGTCATGCGTACGACTCATTTGCGCGCACATGCTTATCGATCCGTTGCGCCCCATGGCGTGGTGTATCGGCACCGACACGCGGGCAAGCCGCCGGGTCACCCTGGTCCGCACCGCCCGGCTTCGCGCGGATGACGCGGAATCCCTGCGCAACGCCAGGCGCAGACCGCGCGAAGGGAGGCAGCCGTCACCTCATCGGCCACCCATGCAAGGTGACCGCAACCGGCGCCGGCGCACCTCCCTTGTGCCCGCACGACCGCCTCAGCCGCTGCGCGAAACCTTCACGGCCCGCGCTGCGCAAGCGTCAGCCAGCGCTGTAACGGATGCGTCACACAACGGTCCCCGCGCTGTCATCGAACCGTTATGGAATGTGCGCCGGGCGGGTAACCCCGCATCCCAATCAACCCAGGAGCCACCCCGTGATCCACGCCTTCAAGTCGCGCGTTGCCGTTGCCGTCTTCGCAGCGTCGTCCGTGTTCGCCGCCAACGCCGCTGAAATCACCGGCGCGGGCGCCTCGTTCATCTACCCGGTGATGTCGAAGTGGTCGGCCGACTACAACGCTGCCACCAGCAACAAGGTCAACTACCAGTCGATCGGTTCCGGCGGCGGCATTGCGCAGATCAAGGCCAAGACCGTTGATTTCGGCTCTTCCGATGCACCGCTGAAGCCGGAAGAACTGGCCGCCTCGGGCCTGGCCCAGTTCCCGTCGGTGATCGGCGGCGTGGTGCCGGTGGTCAACGTGGCCGGCATCGCCCCGGGCGCACTCAAGCTGGACGGCACCGTGCTGGCCAACATCTTCCTGGGCAAGATCAAGACCTGGAACGACCCGGCCATCGCCGCGCTGAACCCGGGCGTGACCCTGCCGAGCGCCAAGATCACCGTCGTGCACCGCTCGGATGGTTCGGGCACCACCTTCAACTTCGTCAACTACCTGTCCAAGGTCAGCCCGGAGTGGAAGAGCTCGGTCGGTGAAGGCACCTCGGTCCAGTGGCCGGCCGGCATCGGCGGCAAGGGCAACGAAGGCGTTGCTGCCTACGTGAAGCAGATCAAGGGCGGCATCGGCTACGTCGAACTGTCCTACGCACTGCAGAACAAGCTGTCGTACACGGCGATGAAGAACGCTGCCGGCAGGTTCGTGCAGCCGAGCGATGCATCGTTCGCCGCCGCTGCCGCCAGCGCCGACTGGGCCAGCGCCAAGGACTTCTACCTGGTGATGACCAACGCCCCGGGCGCCGAGTCCTGGCCGATCACCGCCACCAACTTCATCCTGGTGCACAAGAAGCCGAAGAACGCTGCCAACGGCAAGGCCACCCAGGAGTTCTTCCGCTGGGTCTACAAGAGCGGCGACGCCCAGGCCCGCCAGCTGGACTACGTGCCGCTGCCGGACAGCCTGGTCCGCCAGATCGAGACCTACTGGTCGCAGAACCTGAAGTAAGCACGTTCCCCCGCAGGAACGGGGCCGGCGGGTCCTCTCTCCCCCGCCGGCCCCAACCGGGCGCGAGATCCTCGAGATCTCGCGCTCTTCTTGTTTTCGGGGATGCATGCATCTGCCTCTGCAGCGCCGAGCCCACGCTCGGCTGGGTGCTGGAGCGTGCGGACCGACGGTCCGCACCTACCGAGGGCAGGGAGCCGTCGAACATGGCTTGACTCCACAAGGGCCAACCGGCCGCCATACCGGTGCGCAGATCCGGGGTCTCCGGGGCTCTGCCGGATGGGGGCCAACCCGGTGAAACCCTTGTCAGAACGTGATCCAGGACACCTCTGTCATGGTCGTAATACGGCTGTAACAAAAACATCATTTCATAGCCGCATCCGCCGACCACGTCGGCTCTTCCCCGCTATGGAGTGACCATGAAACTGCACTCGGCCGGCCTTGCCGCCCTTTCCCTGGCCATCGCCCTGGGCCTGTCGGCCTGCGGTGGCGACAAGCAGGCCGCGCAGCAGCCGGCGGCCGACGGTGCCGCTGCCCCGGCCGCTGCCGGTGCCAAGGTGACCGCCGAAGTGTCCGGCGCGGGCGCGTCCTTCATCTTCCCGCTGGTCTCCAAGTGGTCGGCCGACTACAACGCCACCACCGGGGCCAAGATCAACTACCAGTCGATCGGCTCCGGCGGCGGCATCGCCCAGATCAAGGCCGGCACCGTCGACTTCGGCTCCTCCGACAAGCCGCTGAGCAGCGAAGAGCTGGCACAGGCCGGCCTGGCCCAGTTCCCGTCGGCCATCGGCGGCGTGGTGCCGGTGGTCAACATCGAAGGCCTGGAAGCCGGCAAGCTGCGCCTGAGCGGCGCCCTGCTGGCCGACATCTTCCTGGGCAAGGTCAAGACCTGGAACGATCCGGCCATCGTCGCCGCCAACCCGGGCGTGAAGCTGCCGGACGGCAAGATCACCCTGGTCCACCGTTCGGACGGTTCGGGCACCACCTTCAACTTCTCCAACTACCTGTCCAAGGTCAGCCCGGAGTGGAAGAGCAAGGTCGGCGAAGGCACCTCGGTGCAGTGGCCGGACGGCGTCGGTGGCAAGGGCAATGAAGGCGTCGCTTCGTACGTGAAGCAGATCAAGGGCTCCATCGGCTACGTCGAGCTGGCCTACGCGCTGCAGAACGGCATGCCGTACACCGCCATGCAGAACGCCGCCGGCAACTGGGTCGAGCCCAGCGCGGAAACCTTCGCCGCGGCGGCCGCCAGCGCCGACTGGGCCAGCGCCAAGGACTTCAACCTGGTCATCACCAACGCCCCGGGCGAGCAGGCGTGGCCGATCACCGCCACCAACTTCATGCTGATGCAGAAGCAGCCGAAGGACGCCAAGCGCAACCAGGACACCCTGGCCTTCTTCAAGTGGGCCCTCGAGAACGGCCAGGCCCAGGCCAACGAGCTGCACTACGTGCCGCTGCCGGCCGAACTGGTCAAGCAGATCGAGGCCTACTGGGCGACCGACCTGAAGTGACGGACTCGACGGTGCCCGCCCCGCGCGGGCACCGCTTCCACGCCGTGCCGCCCCGCCCCTTCCTGGCCCTGCCGTCCCCATGAATGCCATCGCCCAGCCTGTAGCCGCCCCGTCCACGCGTGATGCGCGTGATGCCCGCAACGACAAACTGTTCCGATGGGTGCTGGTCGGCACCGTCATCTTCGTCCTGATCGCCCTGGCCTGCGCCGCGCTGTCGATGCTGTGGGGCGGCCGCCATGCCCTGCAGATGCAGGGCCTGAGCTTCTTCTTCTCCGCCGACTGGAATCCGGTCGAAAACAAGTTCGGCGCGCTCGCCCCGATCTACGGCACCCTGGTCACCGCCGTCATCGCGATGGTCATCGCCGTGCCGGTCAGCTTCGGCATCGCCTTCTTCCTCACCGAAGTCGCGCCACGCTGGCTGCGTGGCCCGGTCGGCACAGCCATCGAACTGCTGGCCGGCATTCCCTCGATCATCTACGGCATGTGGGGCCTGTTCGTGCTGGTGCCGGTGATGACCGAGTACGTCACGCCGTTCCTCAACGAGACCCTGGGCGAATGGCCGATCATCGGCCCGATGTTCCAGGGCCCGCCGCTGGGCATCGGCATGCTCACCGCCGGTTTCGTGCTGGCGATCATGGTCATTCCGTTCATCTCCTCGGTGATGCGCGAAGTGTTCCTGACCGTGCCGACCCGCCTGAAGGAATCGGCCTATGCGCTGGGCTCCACCAAGTGGGAAGTGAGCTGGGACATCGTGCTGCCCTACACCCGCTCGGCGGTGATCGGCGGCATCTTCCTCGGCCTCGGCCGCGCCCTCGGCGAGACGATGGCGGTGGCCTTCGTGATCGGCAACAGCGTGCGCCTGTCGCCGTCGCTGCTGGAACCGGGCACCACCATTGCTGCGCTGATCGCCAACGATTTCGGTGAAGCCACTGAAACCTACCGTTCGGCCCTGCTGCTGCTCGGCTTCGTCCTCTTCATCGTCACCTTCGTGGTGCTCGCCATCGCCCGCCTGATGCTGATGCGCCTGTCCCGCAAGGAGGGCAACTGATGTCCAGCACCGCTGATTCGCTGTACCTGCGCCGCCGCATCGGCAATGTCGTTGCGATCACCGCCTCCTGCGCCACCGCGCTGTTCGGTTTGTTCTTCCTGGGCTGGATCCTGTTCACCCTGGCCTCCAAGGGCCTGGCCGGCATCAACCTGGATCTGTTCACCAAGATGACGCCGCCGCCGATGCAGGAAGGCGGCCTCGCCAACGCGTTCTTCGGCAGCGCCGTGATGTGTGCGCTGGCCATCGGCATCGGCACCCCGCTGGGCGTATTGGCGGGCACTTGGCTGGCCGAGTACGGCAACGCCCGCAAGGCCGGCACCGTGGTCCGCTTCGTCAACGACATCCTGCTGTCGGCCCCGTCCATCGTGCTCGGCCTGTTCGTCTACACCCTGTACGTGATGCAGACCGGCGGCAACTTCTCGGCGTTCGCCGGTGCGCTGTCGCTGGCCTTCATCGTGCTGCCGGTGGTGGTACGCACCACCGACGAGATGCTGCGCCTGGTGCCCTCGCAGATGCGCGAAGCGGCCCTGTCGCTGGGCATCCCGCAGTGGAAGGTGATCGTGCAGGTGCTGTACCGCAGTGCCTCGGCCGGCATCATCACCGGCATCCTGCTGGCACTGGCCCGCATCTCCGGCGAGACCGCACCGCTGCTGTTCACCGCCTTCGGCAACCAGTACTGGAACAACAACATCTTCCAGCCGATGGCCTCGGTGCCGGTGGTGATGAACCAGTTCGCCGGCAGCCCGTATGAATCCTGGCAGGTGCTGGCCTGGGCCGGTGCCCTGGTGCTGACTGTCTTCGTGTTGCTGGTCAGTCTTGCCGCCCGCGGCATCCTGCTGCGCAACCGTATCTCCCATGACTGACCTTTCCGTGGATAACGCCATGAACGACCTTTCCAACGCCGTGCCGATGCAGCGCATCGCCGTGCCGTCCTCGCACGAGAGCCTGCACACGCCGTCGCCGGTGAAGCTGGCTGCGCGTGGACTGGACTTCTACTACGACAAGTTCCACGCCTTGAAGGGCATCAACCTGGAAATCCCGGAAAAGCGCGTGACCGCGCTGATCGGTCCTTCCGGTTGCGGCAAGTCGACCCTGCTGCGCATCTTCAACCGCATCTACGCGCTGTACCCGAAGCTGGAAGCGCGCGGTGAAGTGCTGCTGGACGGCGAGAACATCCTGTCGCCGAAGTACCCGATGAACCGCCTGCGCAGCAAGGTCGGCATGGTGTTCCAGAAGCCGGTGCCGTTCCCGATGACCATCTTCGAGAACGTGGCCTACGGCATCCGCCACCACGAGAAGCTGAGCAAGGCCGACATGGCAGACCGCGTCGAGCAGGCGCTGCGCCAGGGCGCGCTGTGGGACGAAGTGAAGGACAAGCTGGGGCAGAGCGCACTGGGCCTGTCCGGCGGCCAGCAGCAGCGCCTGTGCATCGCCCGTGCCGTGGCCCTGCGCCCGTCGGTGCTGCTGCTGGACGAGCCGACCTCGGCGCTGGATCCGATCTCGACCAGCCGCATCGAGCAGCTGGTGGAAGAACTCAAGCACGAGTACACCATCGTGATCGTCACCCACAACATGCAGCAGGCCGCACGCGTGTCCGACTACACCGCCTTCATGTACCTGGGCGACCTGATCGAGCACGACCGCACCGAAGTGATCTTCTCGCAGCCGTCGCAGCGGCAGACCGAGGACTACATCACCGGCCGCTTCGGCTGAAACGTCAGTCGAGCACGGCTCGACCCTGCAGACACCATCAGTCGAGTGTGGCTCGACTCTACAGAGTGGAACAACCATGAACCTTCCCAACGACCACATCGTCAAGAGCTACGACGAAGAGCAGCAGCGCCTGGTGGCCGAGATCGTGCGCATGGGCGAGATGGCCGTCGCCCAGCTCGAAGCGTCGATGGACGTGATCGAGAAGCGCGACGAGAACGCTGCCCATCGCATCATCGCCAACGACGAAGCCATCGATGCGCTGGAGCAGCAGATCAGCCATGACGTGATGCGCCTGGCCCTGCGCGGCCCGATGGCGCGCGACCTGCGCGAGATCCTCGCCGGCCTGCGCATTCCGGCCGACATCGAGCGCATCGGCGACTACGCGGCCAATGTTGCCAAGCGTTCGATCGCGCTGGGCAAGGTGCCGCCGCTGCCGCAGATCCAGGGCCTGCGTGCGCTGGGCCGCCTGGCCGCGCAGCAGGTCCGGCGTGCCATTGCCGCCTACCGCGACAACGATGCTGATGCCGCGCTGGAACTGCGTGAGGACGACGCCCGTCTGGACGCGCAGTACACCGCGCTGTTCCGCGAGCTGCTGACCTACATGATGGAAGACCCGCGCAACATCACCCCGTGCACGCACCTGCTGTTCATGGCCAAGAACCTGGAGCGCGTGGGCGACCACGCCACCAACATCGCCGAAAACGTGTGGTTCCTGGTGCACGGCGAGCAGCCGCTGCCGCCGCGCGAGAAGCGCGACGAGACCTCCAGCACCGGCCAGCCCTGACGCTGCACTGCAACACCGGAGTCGACTCCAAGGTGGCCGCTGTCCTGGTGACAGCGGCCTTTTTCTTTGCGGTGTTCCCCAGGATTGTGGGCGCCGGGCTTGCCCGGTGCGGACCTGCCGGAGGCTTCTGTAACAGATCTCACGAAAATTTGAGGTCTCGGCGAGGATTCGTTGAGTAGGATCGCTGCACCATCGATTCACCCCGGGCACCTGCCCACCACCCAGGAGTAAGACCGATGAGCAGTTCGAACAAGACCCTGTCCCTGCTGACCGCTACCGCCCTGGCCGCCGGCCTGGGCATGACCGCCAGCGCCTCGGCGCTGAGCATGAGCGACCTCGCCCAGGGCTACCTGGTGGCCGGCCAGGCAGCCAAGGCCAGCACCGATGCCAAGGCCGCCGATACCAAGATGGCAGCCGACGCGACCAAGCACGCCGAAGGCAAGTGTGGTGCCGACGGCAAGACCGGCGAAGGCAAGTGCGGTGCCGACAAGGGCAAGGCTGCCGGCGCAGCGGGCGCCAAGGCCAAGACCGGCGACACGAAGTCGGCTGAAGGCAAGTGCGGCGAAGGCAAGTGCGGTGGCAAGCACTGACGTCCGCGCCAGCCTCGTCCACCCGCAGTCGCCGCTTCGCGCGGCGGCTGCAGGGTTGGGCCTGCGCCGGGCGCTGCTGCAGGATCTGCGTGACGCTCCGGCAGGCGACTTCGACTTCCTGGAATGCGCGCCGGAGAACTGGATCCATGTCGGCGGCCCGGCCGGTGATGCCCTGGCCGAACTGGCACACCGCCATCCGCTGAGCTGCCACGGCCTGTCGCTGTCGCTGGGCGGCAGTGCCGCCCTGGACACCCCGCTGCTGGAACAGGTCGGCCGGTTCCTCGAAAAGCACCGCGTGCCGCTGTACAGCGAGCACCTGAGCTACTGCAGCGACGACGGCCACCTGTACGACCTGCTGCCGATCCCCTTCACCGACGAAGCCGTGCGCCATACCGCGCAGCGCATCCGCCGCGTGCAGGACCTGCTCGGCCGCCGCATCGCGGTGGAGAACGTGTCCTACTACCTGGCGCCGGAACCGGCGATGGACGAGCTGGCGTTCACCAATGCGGTGCTCGCCGAAGCCGACTGCGACCTGCTGCTGGACGTCAACAACGTCTACGTCAACGCCTGCAACCACGGCTACGATGCCGATGCCTTCATCGCCGGCCTGCCCGCGCAGCGCATCGTCTGCCTGCACGTGGCCGGGCACCTGGACGAGGCACCCGACCTGAAGATCGATACCCATGGCAGCGCGGTGATTGATCCGGTCTGGGAGTTGCTGGCGCGTACCTATGCTCGCATCGGCCCACGCCCCACCCTGCTCGAACGCGATTTCAATTTCCCGCCCTATGCGGAACTGCAGGGCGAACTGCAGACCATCCGCCGCCTGCAGGCCGCACACGCCGGGGCTGCACATGGCTGACGCTATCGACACCCTGCGCGCGCAGCAGCACGCGTTCACCGCGCACCTGCGCGATCCACAGGCGGTGCCGGCACCGGCCGGCCTGGATGCACGCCGGTTGGCGGTGTACCAGCACCTGCTGTTCAACAACCTGCTCGGGCTCCTGAGCAACGGTTTCCCGGTCTGCATCCGCCTGCTCGGCGAACCGGCATGGAGCGCGCTGGTGCGCCACTACTTCGCCACCCATCGCTGCCAGACCCCCCTGTTCACCGAGCTGGCCGCCGAGTTCGTGCAGTGGCTGCAGGCACAGCCGCAGCTGCCGCACCCGGCGCTGGCCGAACTGGCCCACTACGAGTGGGTGGAAACCGCGCTGTACCAGTTGCAGGCCGAGCCACTTCCTGCGCCTGGCGATGTCGATCCGCTGCGGGTGCCGCTGCAGCGTTCGCCGCTGGCGTGGCCGCTGCTGTACCAGTGGCCGGTGCACCGTCTCGGTGCAGAGGATGCGCCGACCCAGCCCCTCCCAGAACCCACCGGCCTGCTGGTCCGCCGCGAAGCCGACGGTGAAGTGCGATTCGCCGCGCTCAGCCCCTTGGCGGTGCACCTGCTGTCCAGCATCGGTGAACAGCCTGGGCTGGAAGGCCGTACGTACCTGCAACGCCTCGCCACCACGCATGGGCTGGCCGAAGACGCGCTGGCCGGCCCCGGTGCCGCGCTGCTGCGGCAGTTCCTGCAGGCCGGCGTGATCGGCCCGCTCACCGCCCCGCCCTGACACCCCATTTGCGGAGATCCCCTGATGAACCTTCCGACCCTGGCCGCCGCGCGTGGCCAGCTGGACCGTCTCGCCCCCTGGTTGGCCCCGCTCGGCCTGCGCCTGCTGCTGGCCTGGGAATTCTTCGAATCCGGCCGCGAGAAGCTGCGCGGCCAGAACTGGTTCGCCGACCTGCAGGACGCCTTTCCATTCCCGTTCGACCAGTTGCCGGCCACCCTGAACTGGCAACTGGCGACCTGGTTCGAACTGCTCGGGGCGGCCTGCCTGCTGTTCGGTTTCGGCACCCGTTTCGCCGCCGCGAGCCTGCTGGTGCTGACCGTGGTGGCCACCTATACGGTGCATTGGCCGATGGAGTGGAACTCGCTGGCCGACCTGGCCATGGGCTATGCGATCAGCGACCAGGGCTTCGGCAACTTCAAGCTGCCGGTGCTGTTCATGGCCATGCTGCTGCCGCTGATCTTCACCGGCGCCGGCAAGCTGAGCGTGGACGCCTGGTTGGCGCGGTGGTCTCCCTCGGCCACACCTGCGCGGCCAGCGGTTCGGTAGATGCCGACCTTGGTCGGCGCGTCATGTGCCAACCAAGGTTGGCACCTACCGGGTTCTGCGTTCGTGCCACCACGGTGGCTGGCATGGGCTGCGTGGCCGGGCGCTCAGGGCTGCTCTGATAGAATTCACGCATGACTGACCCCATCCCCGCACCTGCCGCCGTTCCCGATTCCGCAGTTCCCCAGGCGCAGCGCGCGATGTCACAACGCTTCCGCGGCTTCCTGCCGGTGGTGGTGGATGTGGAAACCGGCGGCTTCGACAGCCAGCGCAATGCGCTGCTGGAAATCGCTGCGGTGCCGATCGAGATGGACGAGAACGGCCTGCTCTACCCCGGCCAGACCGCCAGTGCCCACGTGGTCCCGGCCGAGGGCCTGGAGATCGACCCGAAGTCGCTGGAAGTGACCGGCATCATCCTCGACCATCCGTTCCGGCTGGCCAAGGAAGAAAAAGCGGCGTTGGACCACATCTTCACTCCGGTGCGTGCGGCGATGAAGAAGTACGGCTGCCAGCGCGCGATCCTGGTTGGCCACAATGCCCATTTCGACCTCGGCTTCGTCAACGCGGCCGTGGCGCGGACCGGCCACAAGCGCAACCCGTTCCATCCGTTCAGCGTGTTCGACACGGTCACCCTGGCCGGTATCGCCTACGGCCAGACCGTGCTGGCGCGTGCGGCCACTGCCGCCGGGCTGGGTTGGGATGCGAATGAAGCGCACAGCGCGGTATATGACACCGAGCAGACCGCGCGGCTGTTCTGCACCATCGCCAACGCCTGGCCGCGGTAAGAAAGCGCTTTCTGTAGAGCCGGGCCATGCTCGGCTGCACCTTTTTCCGCGCTGCCGCGCGGTGGTCGAGCACGGCTCGACTCTACAGGCCGACGTCGTTCCATCGATGCATGGTGGCGAATCAATCGCCGCACAGTAGATCCACGCCATGCGTGGATGCGATCAACCAATGCTCGTGCGATCGCGGCCGTCGCTCTTGGCGCGGTACAGCGCGCGGTCGGCGCGCTGGTACAGCAGCGCCGGGGTGCGGTCGTCGGCATCCAGCTCCACCAGCCCCGCACTGAAGGTCACGCGCAGGCCTTCCACACCGGCCCAGTCGGGGTGGTCATGGAACAGGCCGCGCAGGCGCGCGCACAGCTGCGCGGCTTCCTCCAGGCGGGTGTCATTGAGCAGCAGCGCGAACTCTTCGCCGCCGGTTCGCGCCGGCAGGTCGGAGTCGCGGCTGGCGGCTGCGATCAGCGTCGCCACCTGCACCAGCACGGCATCGCCGATGCTGTGGCTGTGGCGGTCGTTGACGTCCTTGAAATGGTCGATGTCCAGCACCACCAGGCACAGTGGATGACCACTGCGCTGCGAACGGGCGAAGTCACGCGCCAGCGTCTCGTCGAAGCCGCGGCGGTTGGCCAGCCCGGTCAGCGCATCCTCACGGGCCTGGCGCTCGAAGGCTTCGGCCTGGCGCGCCAGGCGTTCGGCCAGCTCGGTCTTTTCCTGGTTCAGCGCCTGCAGGTGCACGGTCTTGGCCTGCAGGTCGAAGGTCGCGTCGTCCACCCGCCGCGCCAGGCGCAGGTTGCTGGCCTTCAGCTGCTGCAGCAGCAGGCGGTACAGTGCCACCAGGCCGGCCAGCAGCAACAGCCCGCCCAGCGCCTGCACGCTGCGCCGCTGCCACCAGAACGGCTCGACGCTGAAGCTCCACACCGCCTCCTGTTGGCCCCAGCTGCCGCCCGGATGCGCCGCAGCCACATGCAGGGTGTAGTCGCCCGGCGGCAGGCCAACGAACTCGACGCTGCGCTGCGGGCCACGCTCGACCCAGCCGGCATCGAGGCCATCCAGCCGCGTGCGGTAGCGGATCCGGTCGGACATCAGGTAGCTCAGGCCGACATAGCTCACCGCCAACCGGCGGCCACCGGGAATGTAATTGCGATCCGGTCCCTCCCAGTGCACCGGCGCACCATCCACCTGCACGCTCTCGATCGCCGCCGGCGGCGATGGCCGCTCGCGGAAACGCTGCAGGCGTTGCGGGTCGACCGTGCTCAGGCCACCGGCGGTGACCACCCAGAACGTGCCATCCTGGCGCAGGATCGCCGATGGACTGGAGCTGCCATTGGCCTGTGCATTGGCCATGCCGTCGATCTCGTTGTAGCGCTCCAGCACCACCCGCGGCGTGCGGCCATCGGCCACCGCATTGAGGGTGGCCATGTCGGTGCGCAGCACACCACGGTTGCTGCTGATCCAGACATTGCCGAGGCGGTCCGGCACCAGCTGGAACACCGCGTCCACCGGCATGCCCTGCTCCAGGCCGACCCGCGCCAGCGTACCGTTGCGCCAGCGGTACAGGCCACGATCACTGCTGATCCACATCGCATCGCCCAGCTGGTGGAAACCGAACACGCTGCGGCCGCCCCCCAGCGGGGCCAGGTCGATCGACTGCACGTGGTCGCCACGCAGCACGCGGATGCCTTCGATGGTGCCGATCCACAGGTTGCCCTGGTGATCATGCTCGAGCGCGGTGATCAGGCCGCCGGGCATGCCCGGCACGTTCGAGACCTGCACCCGGTCGCCGTCGATGCGCACCACGCCCTTCTGCGTGCCGGCCCAGACCACGCCCTGCGGGTCAACGGTGATCGCACGGATGTTGCCGCCCGGCATGCCGTCAGCCGCCGCATAGTTGTGGCGCAGGCCCCCATCGCGACCCAGCCGGTAAACGCCGTCGCCGAAGGTTCCCACCCACAGGTCACCGTCCGGCCCCTGTGCCAGGCTCAGTACCGAGGGCGCCTTGCCGCCGCGGTTGTGCAGCGGCACCGCGCGGAAACGACCGTCGCGGGTCTGGAGGTCAAGGCCGCTGGCGCTGCCGACCCACAGCTGGCGGTCGCGATCCTCGAACACCGTGCGCACGTAGTCGCCACTGAGCCCATCGCGCTCGGTGAAGCTGCTGAACAGTGTTTCGCGCAGGCGGTACAGGCCCCCATTGGCTCCCACCCAGATGCTGCCTTCGGCATCCTCGCGCAGGCTGACCACGCGTCCGCCCGGCAGGTTCAGGCCGGCCGGCAGCCGCTCCAGGCCATGGGCGGAAATGCGCAGCAGGCCCTGGTTCTCGGTACCCAGCCACAGATCGCCATGCCGGTCCTGCAGCATCGAGGTCATGTGCAGCTGGCCCGGCAGGCGGTGCACCAGCACCAGCTGGTCGTCCTCCACCCGGTACAGGCGCTCGCCGGCGACGATCCACAGCGCGCCATCCGGTGCCCGGTACGGCCACGACAGGCCGCTGCCGGCGCCCAGCCCCCACGCGGCGGGCGCGCGCTTGAGCACGCCGTCGTTGTCGCGCAGCACCAGCCCGTCGAGCGTGCCGACCCATACCCGGTCCTGGGCATCGACCACCAGCTTGGTGAAGCTCATCGCCATCGGCAGGTCCGCCGCCGGTGCCTGGTAGACGATGCCGGCATCCGGCGCCAGGTAGCCGATGCCCTTGCCTTCGTACAGCAGCCACAGCCGGCCCTGGCTGTCCATCTGCATGGACTGGATCAGCACCTGCGGTGTACCGGCCTGGTGCTCCCAGACCCGCCATTGGCCGTCGCTGCCGCGGTGGCTGACGTTGCCGCGCGAATCGCTGATCCACAGCCCGCCCTGGCGGTCGACGAACAGTGCGCCGATGCCGTTGTCGCGCAGGCCCGGGCGCGTACTGCGGTCGAACACGGTGAAGTCCAGTCCGTTGTAGCGCACCAGCCCTTCCCAGGTGGCGAACCACAGATGGCCCTCCGGCGTCTGTGCGATGTCGCGCAGCGAGTTGTGCGGCAGGCCGTTGCGCGAGGTCCATACGTCGATGGCGTAGTCGCGCAGCGGGGGCGCGCCCTCCTGTGCCGCCAGCGGCAGCGCGAGGGCCAGCAGCAACCACAGCAGGCCCTGCCGCAGTGCCCGCCTGAATCCTGATGCGCGGCGCTCCACCCAACGCCCCTCGTCCCCCTGCCCGCCCATCACCGCAGCAGCGGCGGCCAGGTGCGGCTGCAGGGCGCGGCAGCGTGCGGGAACAGCCGGGCAGCGCGCACTGGCATGCCGGCGGGAACGGGCTGGCTCATCGAGGGGAGACTGGGGAGATGGGCAGATGATAGGCCAAACCCCGGCCCCGGCGTCACCGTCCGCGGCCCGCCGGCTCAGCCGGCGCGGCCGGGCGCCACCACCTGGGCACTGGCCGGCCACTGCACCACCGCCTCCAGGCCACCTTCGGCCCGGTTGCGCAGCCACAGCCGCGCGCCGTCCTTCTCGGCCAGGGCGCGGGCGATGGTCAGGCCCAGGCCGGCCCCGCCGGTCTGGCGCGAACGCGAGGTTTCCACCCGCACGAACGGATCGAACACCGCCTCCAGCTGCTCTTCGGCCAGGCCGGGGCCGTCATCGGCCACCACTACGGTGATCGCACCGCCGCTGCGCTCGACCCGTACCCGCGCCCGCTGCGCGTACATCACCGCGTTGTCCACCAGGTTGGAGAACAGGCGGTGCATGGCCAGCGGACGCAGCATCAGCACCGAACCACTGCCCCCCTCGAAGACCACGTCGGCGCCGCCTTCGGCGGTGTCCTCTACGATGCTCTCCAGCAGTGAATCCAGGTCGAGTGCGGCGCGCTGCTCGGCACTCTCGGCACTGCGGGCCAGTTCCAGGCCCTCGCGCACCAGCGCCTGCATCGCCGCCAGGTCACCGATCAGGCGCTCGCGCAGGGCTTCGTCGCTGACATTCTCCAGGCGCAGGCGCAACCGGGTCAGGGGCGTCTGCAGGTCATGGGTGATCGCCGCCAGCATCTGCGTGCGTTCGGCCAGGTGCCGCTGCAGGCGGTGCTGCATGGCGTTGAAGGCTTCGGCGGCGCGCTGCACTTCACGCGGCCCGCGCAATGGCAACGGGTCGCGCTGCAGATCGTCGCCGAGATCCTCGGCAGCGGCGGCCAGTTCCTGCAGTGGCGCACTGGCCATGCGCGCAACGATATAGGCCAGCACGGCAATCGCCAGCACCAGCAGGGTCAGGAACCACGGGTCCACGGCGAGGATGCCGTTGTGCGCCACCGCCGGCGAGTCCAGCGCCAGTTTCAGCAGCGTGCCGTCGTTGAGGGTCACGTCCACCGCGCGGCACTTGGGCGGGATGAACGCCGGGTCGCGTTCGCGCGGCGGCCGCCGGTGACCCGGCGGTGGCGGCGGCAGCAGGTCCTGCAGCTTGGGAATGCAGGAGCGGCACGAAGCGAAGTGCACATGCGCGCGCGACACCGGTCCGGGGCGGTCTTCCAGCACTTCCATCAGCGCCGTGTCGGCACGCCCGAGGCGGGCTCCGGGCTGCAGCGCGCGCACGCTCGGCCCGCCGATCGCCAGCAGGCGCTCGCGCAGCTCCGGATTGCCGTCCAGCAGGTTGACGTAGCCCTGCAGGCGGTCGGCGATGCGGTTCAGGTTCTGCCGCTCGAACTCCTGCTGGCGCTTGGAAGTGGCCAGCATGGTCGCGCCGATCGCAGCCACCGCCATGCCCAGCAACAGGATCACGAACAACCGCCCGACCATCGAGGACAGGAAATGGCGCAGGCGCTTCATCGCGGCTTATTCCAGGTTGACCGCGGAGGCCAGCACGTAGCCCTCGTTGCGCACGGTCTTGATCAGTCCGTCCGGGCCACCGTCGTCGCCCAGCTTGTTGCGCAGGCGGCTGACCTGCAGGTCGATCGCGCGGTCCTGTGCCTCGTAGTTGCGGCCACTGCTGAGCGCGACCAGCTGCTCGCGCGACAGCACCTTGTTGGCGTGCGCGATGAACACCCGCAGCAGGCGGAACTCGGCGCCGGACAGCACCACCACGCGGTCATCCGGATCGACCAGGTGGCGATGTTCCAGGTCGAACACCCAGCGCGAGAAGCGCGCACGGCGCACCGCCAGCGGCTCCAGGTTGGCCGGCAGCGCCTCGGTCCGGCGCAGCACGTTGCGGATGCGTGCCAGCAGCTCGCGCGGTTCGAACGGCTTGGCCAGGTAGTCATCGGCGCCCATTTCCAGGCCCAGCACACGATCGATCGGCTCGGCGCGTGCGGTCAGCATGATCACCGGCGTGTTCGAACGCGCACGCAGGTCACGGCACAGGGTCAGGCCATCCTCGCGCGGCAGGTTGAGGTCGAGCACGATCAGGTCCACGTGCTCGCGGTCCAGCAGCTGGCGCATGGCGGTGCCATCGGCCGCCGTGCTCACCAGGTAACCGGCGCGGCCGAGCTGCTCGGCCAGCAGCGTGCGGATGTCGTTGTCGTCGTCGACGATCAGCAGTCGATGCATCGGGTTTTCAGTCTCCATGTCGCGATCATCCCGTGTCGGCAGCTGAACCGCATCCGGGGCAATGCGTACCAGTGTATCCACCCGGGGACGGGATACCTGTGGTTACGCGTATTCACCGACAGTGTTACACACAGACATACCCCGAGGATTGAGCGGTCCATCGTCCGGTCTTCACAATGCCTGCCAACGCCGCACGCGCGGCCCCGAGAGTGAAGCCACCACGTGACGTTCCGCCTGTTGCCCGCGACCCGCCGGGGTCGCCTGATGCTGATCGCCCTGCTTGCCCTGATCGTCGCCGCCACCGCCTGGTGGCTGCTGCGCAAGCCCGCCGCCCCGGCCGTGGCCACCTCGCCGGTCAGCCGCGGTGACATCGAGCAGACCGTGGACGCGACCGGCGTGATCGATGCCTACAAGCTGGTCAGCGTCGGCGCGCAGGCCTCGGGCCAGATCAAGTCGCTGAAGGTGCAGCTGGGCGATACGGTAAAGGAAGGCGACCTGATCGCCGAGATCGACGCCACCACCCAGCAGAACCAGGTGCTCAACGCGCAGGCCTCGCTGGACCAGGTCACCGCGCAGCGCGCCGTGCAGCAGGCCACCCTGCGCCAGGCCGAACTGGAATTCGCGCGGCAGCAGCAGATGCTGGCCGCCGAGGCCACCTCGCGCCAGGAGTACGATGCCGCCGAGGCACAGCTGAAGACCGCCCGCGCCCAGCTGCAGTCCTATGAGGCACAGATCAAGGGCCGCGAAACCGAGCTGGGCACCGCCCGCGCCAACCTGGCCTACACCCGCATCACCGCGCCGATGGATGGCACCGTGGTGGCGGTGGTGGCCGAGGAAGGCCGCACGGTGAACGCCAACCAGACCGCGCCGACCATCGTCATGCTGGCGCGGCTGGACGTGGTGACCGTCAATGCGGAGATCTCCGAGGCCGACGTGGTCAAGATCAAGGCCGGCATGCCGGTGTACTTCACCACGCTCGGCGACCCGGACCGCAAGTACCACGCCACGCTGCGCCAGATCAATCCGGCGCCAGCCTCGATCGCCAACGAGAATTCATCCAGCTCCAGCAGCTCCTCCAGTTCCAGTTCCAGCAGCGCGGTCTACTACAACGCGCTGTTCGACGTGGAGAACCCGGATGGCACGCTGCGCATCGACATGACCGCGCAGGTCTCGGTGCTGCTCAAGCAGGCCAAGGGCGTGCTGATGGTGCCGGCAGTGGCGCTGGGGCCGAAGCGCCGTGGCGACGAGCGCATGGTGCGGGTGCTGGACGACAAGGGCCAGCCGCAGCCGCGCAAGGTCACGGTGGGCATCAACAATGGCGCCTCGGCCGAGATCCTCTCCGGGCTGAAGGAAGGCGAGCGCGTGGTGGTTGGCGAAGCGGGTGCGGCCGGTGCCAGCGCCGGCGGCGGCAACCGCGGCGGCATGCAGATGCGGGTTGGCGGCCCGGGCATGGGGCGCCGATGAGCACGACGGCGCCGCTGCTGCGCCTGCGCGACCTGCGACGTGAATTCCCGGCCGGCGATGATGTGATCGCCGTGCTGCGCGACGTCAATCTCGACATCCACGCCGGTGAGATGGTGGCCATCGTCGGCCAGTCCGGCTCGGGCAAGTCGACGCTGATGAACATCCTCGGCTGCCTCGATCGTCCCACGCGTGGCAGCTACCAGGTGGCCGGCCGCGAAACCGGGAAGATGCAACCGGACGAACTGGCCGAACTGCGCCGCGAGCATTTCGGTTTCATCTTCCAGCGCTACCACCTGCTCGGCGACCTGGACGCGCGCGGCAACGTGGAAGTGCCGGCGGTGTACGCCGGCAGCCCCGGCCCGGTGCGCAACGCGCGTGCCGAGCAACTGCTGCAGCGGCTGGGCCTGAGCGACCGCATGCATCACAAGCCGGGCCAGCTGTCCGGTGGCCAGCAGCAGCGCGTGTCGATCGCACGCGCCCTGATGAACGGCGGCGAGGTGATCCTGGCCGACGAGCCGACCGGCGCGCTGGACACGAAATCCGGCGAGGAAGTGATGGCGATCCTCGGCGAGCTGCATGCCGAAGGCCACACCATCATCATCGTCACCCACGACATGAGCGTGGCCGAGCACGCGCAGCGCATCATCGAAATCCGCGATGGCGAGATCATCGCCGACCGCGCCAACCCGAATGCGCCGACCTACCGTGCGCAGCGCGAGGCCAGTACCGGCGTCGCCCGCGGCAACAGCTGGCGGGCCGCGCGCGACCGCTTCACCGAAGCGTTCCGCATGGCGCTGCTGGCGATGAACGCACATCGGCTGCGAACCTTCCTGACCATGCTCGGCATCATCATCGGCATCGCCTCGGTGGTCTCGGTGGTGGCGCTGGGCAATGGCTCCCAGCAGCAGATCCTGCAGAACATCAGCGCGCTCGGCACCAATACCATCGACGTCTATCCCGGCCGCGGTTTCGGCGACATGCGCTCGGCGCGCGTACAGACGCTCAAGGCCAGCGATGCCGATGCACTGGCAAGGCAGAGCTACGTGGACAGCGCCACCCCCAGCGTATCGACTTCGGTCACCGCGCGTTACCGCAACCAGTCGTCCACCGCCCAGGTCAGCGGCGTTGGCGAGCAGTTCTTCCGGGTCAAGGGCGTGACCCTGCTCAGCGGCAGCTTCTTCGATGCCGATGCGGTCAAGGGCCTGGGCCAGGTGGCGGTGATCGACGAGAACACCCAGTCCCAGTTCTTTCCCGATGTCGACCCGGTCGGCCAGGTGATCCTGCTCGGCAACGTGCCGGCGCGCGTGGTCGGCGTGGCCAAGCGGCAGAGTTTCGGCTTCGGCGGCAGCACCAGCCTCAGCGTGTGGGTGCCGTACACCACGGTGATGTCGCGCATGCTCGGCCAGAGCCACGTGTCCAGCATCACCGTGCGCGTGGACGATGACACGCCGATGGACGCCGCGCAGGAAGCGATCACCCGCCTGCTGACCCTGCGCCATGGCACCGAGGATTTCTTCCTCAGCAACAGCGCCGAGATCCGCGAGACCATCGAGCAGACCACGCGCACGATGACCCTGCTGATCGGTGCCATCGCCGCCATCGCGTTGCTGGTCGGTGGCATCGGCGTGATGAACATCATGCTGGTATCGGTGACCGAGCGCACCCGCGAGATCGGGGTGCGCATGGCCGTCGGTGCACGGCAGAGTGATATCCGCCAGCAGTTCCTGATCGAAGCGGTGCTGGTCTGCCTGCTCGGCGGCGTGCTCGGTATCGGCCTGGCCCTGCTGCTGGGCTCGATGATCGGCCGCTTCGCCAGCGACTTCCAGGTGCTGTTCTCCACCGCCTCGATCGTCGCCGCGTTTGCCTGCTCGACCCTGATCGGCGTTGCGTTCGGCTTCCTGCCAGCGCGCAACGCCGCGCAGCTCGACCCGGTGGAGGCCCTGGCCCGCGAATGAAGATGATGACCCGACTGCCCTTCCCCGCTCCCCGGCACCTGCTGCTGGCCGGTGCCGTTCTACTCGCCCTGTCCGGCTGCGCGTCGGTCGGCCGCTACCCGGTGCACGACCCGGCCGTGGCCGCGCAGTATGGACGTGGCGATGCCACCCTCAACGCGCCAGCCGATGACCCGCGCAGCAGCCTGGATACACCGGGCCGCGACATCCGCCAGGACACCTGGTGGACCGGCTTCGGCGATGAACGCCTGGACCGCCTGGTGGCGCAGGCGCTGGCCGCCAACAGCGATCTGGCCGCCGCCGGCCTGGCCGTGCAGCGTTCGCGCCTGCAGGCCGGCCTGGCCAGCAACGCACTGTGGCCGCAGCCCTCGTCATCCGGCGTGAGCGGCAGCGCCAGCCGCGCCACCGACCAGTCTGATGATTGGCGCCGCAGCTATTCCACCGGCGTCTCGCTGGGTTGGGAAGTGGACCTGTGGGGCCGCCTGCGCACCCAGCGCGACATCGCCCGCTGGGAAGCCGAGGCCAGCGAGGAAGATCGGCAGAACACCGCGCTGCTGGTGATCAGCGACACCATCATCCAGTACTGGAACCTGGCCTACCTCAACCAGTCGATCGCCACCGGCCAGGCCAACCTGGAGCGCCTGGAACGCACCCGCGAACTGGTGCAGGCCCGCTTCGACGCCGGTGCGGTATCGCGCCTGGAAGTGCGCCAGGCACTGCAGAACCTGCAGTCGCAGCGGTCCTCGCAGAACGCGCTGGAACAGCAGCGGGTGGAGGTGCGCAACGCGCTGACCGTGCTGCTGGACGGCACGCCCTGGCCCCAGCAGGACGAACCACAGGACCTGCTGGGCGCACGCAGCCCAGCCATCAGCGAAGGCCTGCCGACCGATCTGCTCGGCCGCCGCCCCGATCTGCGCGCGGCCGAACTTCGCCTGCGCAACAGCCTGAAGACCATCAAGGTCACCGCCACCCAGTACTACCCTGCGCTGAGCCTGACCGGCAGCCTCGGTTCCAGCGCGACCTCGCTGGGCGACGTACTGCGCAACCCGGTGGCCACGCTGGGCGCCGGCCTGTCGCTGCCGTTCCTCAACCTGCAGCGTGCGCAGCTGGATACCGATATCGCCGGCACCACCTACCAGATCGCCGCCAGCAACTTCCGCAAGACGCTGTATACCGCGCTCTCGGAAGTGGACAACGCACTGTCGGCGCGCGAGCAGCTGGCGCGCCAGGTGGCGGCCTCGCAGGCTTCATACGACGAAGCGGTGGAAGTGGAACGCGCGCAGGAAGTGCGTTACCGCGTGGGTGCCACCGATCTGCGCACCTGGCTGGAAGCGCAGCAGACCCGGCGTGATGCCGAACTGTCGCTGGCACGTGCGCGCCAGGGCCAGCTCAACAACGACGTGACGCTGTTCAAGGCGTTGGGCGGCAGCGCGGGGTGAGGCGGGACATGAAACGGGGTCAGATCCCTTTTCCCATTGGAAAAGGGATCTGACCCCGATCACATCGCGCTGGCCGATCAACCGCGCTGGCGCACGGCCTCGAACAGGCTGACGCCGGCGGCGACGGAGACGTTCAGGCTCTCGATCTCGCCCGGCATCGGGATCTTGACCAGGCCATCGCAGTTCTCGCGGGTCAGGCGGCGCAGGCCATCGGCTTCGCCGCCCAGCACCAGCGCGATGTTGCCCTTCAGGTCCAGCTGGTACAGCGAGGCCGTGGCTTCACCGGCCAGGCCGTAGATCCACACGCCCTGCTTCTGCAGGTCCTTCAGGCAGCGCGAGAGGTTGGTCACCGCCACCACCGGGATCAGGTCGGCGGCACCGGCCGAAGTCTTGCGCACAGTGGCATTGACCGTGGCCGACTTGTCCTTCGGGATGATCACCGCGGTCGCCCCGGCGGCAGCGGCCGAGCGCAGGCAGGCGCCGAGGTTGTGCGGGTCCTGCACCTCGTCGAGCACCAGCAGCAGGGCCTTGCCCTCGGCCGCGGTGACCAGCCCTTCCAGCTCGTTCTCACTGTAGGTACGGGCGGCGGCGTAGCGCGCGGCCACGCCCTGGTGGCGCACCGAACCGCCAACACCGTCCAGCGCCTGGCTGTTCACCTTGCGCACATCGATGCCCTTGCGGCGGGCGTTCTCTTCGATCTCGGTCAGGCGCGGGTTCTTCGCACCGGCCTCGACCAGCACTTCGCGGACGTTCTCGGCGTCGTTCTCGATGGAGGAAGCGACGGCGTTGACGCCGACAATCCACTGGCTGTTCTTGCTCATGCGGGCGGGGACCGGAAAGGGGGTGGCTATGGTAGAGCATCGGCAGGCCGGGCGCTGCGACCGGCCGCCCCTCTGTAGCGCCGAGCCCATGCTCGGCTGGCGGGGGGCCGATGAAGCCTGAACCCGGAGCAGCCGAGCGTGGGCTCGGCGCTAGAGGGGCGTTACCGACTGCGCGGCGGCCAGTGCGGGGTGTCGTGGTCGGGGTGCTGGTGGGAGACGATGGTGGCCAGGAACTCCAGCGCGGCGACGTCGTCCTCGGTGCGCCGCGCCGGCAGGCCGGACAGGCTGTCGACGAACGGCAGCTTGCGCTCCACCCCGTACTGGATCGTCGGTGGCAGGCGTTCCGGCTCATCGAAGGCGCCGGCAGCCACGGCCACGCCATCCGGGGCTTCATAGGTCAGGGGTGTACCGCAGTCGGCGCAGAAACCACGCCGCACCACGTTGGACGACTGGAAATAGCGCGGCTGGCCGCGGGTCCAGCTGAACTGCACGCCGCGCACGGATACCAGCGGCGCGTAATAGGCACCGAACGCCTTCTGGCACATCCGGCAATGGCAGATCGAGCTGTCGGTGAGCTCGCCACGCGCCTGGAAGCGGACCGCGCCGCACTGGCAGCCGCCACTGTATTCGGGTTGGCCTTGCATGCTGGGGTTCCTCCGGAACGTCGTGCCAACCAAGGTTGGCACCTACCAGTTGCGGTAGGTGCCGACCGTTGGTCGGCACACCTTTCAATACTTCTTCTTGGTGCGCTTGGCCGGCTTGCCCCGCTCGGGCGGCGGCGGCAGGCCATCGCCCTCGTCCTCGCCCTTGTGCTCGACCAGGCGGAAGTCGATCTTGCGCTCTTCCATGCTGGCCTTCAGCACCAGGATCCGCACGCGGTCACCCAGCCGGTAGCTGCTGCCGCGGCGTTCGCCGGTCAGCGTCTTGCGGGTGGCGTCGAACTTGTAATAGTCCTGCGGCAGCTGGGTCACATGCACCAGGCCCTGCACCTTGGACTCGTCCAGTTCCACGAACAGGCCGAAGCTGGTCACGCCGCTGATCACGCCGTCGAACTGGTCGCCCACGTGCTTTTCCATCCACGCCGCGCGGTAACGCTCGTCGACCTCGCGCTCGGCTTCGTCGGCACGGCGCTCGCGCTCGGAACACTGCAGCGCCAGGGCCGCCATTTCGCGCGCGTTGTAGGTGAACTTGTCCAGCGGCTTGCCGGACAACGCATGCTTGATCGCACGGTGCACCAGCAGGTCGGGGTAACGGCGGATCGGCGAGGTGAAGTGCGCGTACGCCTCCAGCGCCAGGCCGAAGTGGCCGTGATTCTCCGGGCTGTAGATCGCCAGGCTCTGGCTGCGCAGCAACACCGATTCCAGCAGCGTGGCATCGGGGCGGTCGCGGATCTTCTTCAGCAGCTTGGTGTAATCGCCCGGGCGCACCTTCGACCACGGCGGCAGGCTCAGCTTGAACTCCTTGAGGAATTCCAGCAGGTCGGCGTACTTGGTTTCCGGCGGCTTCTCGTGGATGCGGTACGGCGCCGGCACATGGCGCGACAGCAGGTACCTGGCGGCCTCGACGTTGGCCGCGATCATGCACTCCTCGATCAGCTTGTGCGCGTCGTTGCGCACCAGCATGCCGGCCTGGGTCACTTCACCACGGTTGTCCAGCACGAAGCGCACTTCACTGCTTTCGAATTCGATGGCACCGCGCTTGGCGCGTGCCTTGGACAGCACCTTGTACAGCTGGTGCAGGCGCTGCACCTGCGGCAGCAGGTCGCCCATCCAGGCCTTGGTATCGGCATCGTCCTCGCCCACCGCCTTCCACACCTGGGTGTAGGTCAGGCGCGCATGCGAGTTCATCACCGCCTCGTAGAAGCGCGAATGCGTGACCAGGCCATCGCGGTCGATCTGCATGTCGCAGACAAAGCACATGCGGTCGACCTTCGGCATCAGCGAGCAGATGCCGTTGGACAGTGTCTCCGGCAGCATCGGCACCACGAAGCCCGGGAAGTACACCGACGTCGCACGCTTCTGCGCCTCTTCATCCAGCGGCGTACCAGGGCGAACGTAATTCGAGACGTCGGCAATCGCCACCACCAGGCGGAAACCCTCGGCATTCGGCTCGCAGTACACCGCGTCGTCGAAGTCCTTGGCATCCTCGCCATCGATGGTGACCAGCGGCGTGCTGCGCAGGTCGACACGGTCGCCAATCATCGCCGGCTCGACCACCAGCGGCACCGAGGCCGCTTCGTCCAGCACCTCCTGCGGGAACTCGAACGGCAGCTCGTGGCCATGGATGGCGGTCTCCACCACCAGCGACGCGGTCAGCTTGTCGCCGAGCACCGCGATGATGCGGCCGATCGGCGGGCGGCGGCTGTCCGGCGCCTGGGTCAGTTCACAGACCACCAGCTGGCCGTCGCGCGCACCACCGGTCTGGTCCGGCGGCACCTGCACGTTGCGCTGCACGCGCTTGTCGTCGGGCACCACGTAGTTGATGCCCATCTCGATGCTGAAGCGGCCGATCAGGCGGGTCATGCCGCGCTCCAGCACGCGGGCGATGCTGCCTTCGCGACGGCCACGGTGATCGATGCCGGTCACGCGGGCCAGCACCTTGTCGCCGTGCATGACCTTGCGCATTTCATAAGGCGGCAGGAACAGGTCGTCGCCGCCCTCGACCGGGCGCAGGAAGCCGAACCCTTCCGGGTTGGCGATCACCACACCGGTGACCAGGTTCAGGGTCTGGATCGGGGCGAAACCGCCGCGACGGTTCTGCACCAGCTGGCCGTCGCGGACCATCGCACCGAGCCGGCGCGACAGCGCTTCGGCCCGGTCCGGAGCGGTCAGGCCCAGGCGCGCGCCCAGTTCCTCGGCGGTCTGCGGCCCTTCGCAGCGCTCCAGCAGGGCCAGGATGGCCTCGCGGCTGGCGATGGGCTGTTCGTACTTCTCCGCTTCGCGGGCGGCATAGGGATCGTCGATCACCTTGCCGGCCGGCGGCAGCTTGCGGCCCGGGGCCGGGCCCGGTGCATCGGTACTGCGGACCTTGCGGCCGCGTGGCGGTGCACCGCCTTCATTCAATTCGGGGAACCAGCCCGGCAGCGGCTTGCCCGGCTTGGTGGTGCGGGCTGCACCCGCCTTGGCGCCCTTGTTCGGGGCTTGGCTGCGGGACTTGCTCCCGCCCTTGCTTGGTTTTTTGGTAGTCATCGCCCTACATGGTAGCGGCTGGCGGCGTGCAGAACGGGTCAGCGGTCGCCTTCAAGCGATCGCGTCAAAAATATTCAGGAAGTCGTTGACAGCCTGCGGATTCATCTTCACAATTGCGCCTCTGGAACGCCCAGGTGGCGGAATTGGTAGACGCACTAGTTTCAGGTACTAGCGGGTAAAACCGTGGAGGTTCGAGTCCTCTCCTGGGCACCAACGAAAAAACTCCTCGCTTCGGCGGGGATTTTTTTTTGCCTGTGATCCGGCAGCCGGGGTCGGATTCCTTTCCAGAGGAAAGGGCTCTGGCCCCAAGCGAGTGAGATGGGGGGCAGAGCCCGTTTCGCATGCGCAACGGCAACCGACCCGGGATCAGCAAAAAGTGTTGACACCCCCGTCACGGCACCCCATAATCTCGCTCCTCGACGCCCAGGTGGCGGAATTGGTAGACGCACTAGTTTCAGGTACTAGCGGGTAAAACCGTGGAGGTTCGAGTCCTCTCCTGGGCACCACGTCGAGAATGAGAAAAACCCGCGAAAGCGGGTTTTTTCATGCCCCGGATCCGGCATCAGAACAACGGCCGCAGCACCAGTTCCAGCCCGAGCAGCAGCAGGAACCCCAGGAAGCAGGCGCGGAACACGCGGGCACTGATGCGCTGCCGGATCACCTGGCCCAGCCACATGCCCAGCAGCGCCGGCAGCACCGCCAGCGCACTCAGCCCCAGCTGCTGGATGCCGAACGCACCGTGCAGCACCAGACCGGTGGTCAGCGAAATCGTCGACACGGTGAACGCCAGCCCGAGCGCCTGCACCAGCTCCTCGCGCTGCAATCCCAGCGACTGCAGGTACGGCACCGCCGGCATCACGAACACACCCGTCGCCCCCGTCACCACGCCGGACAGCGCACCCACCAGCGGCCCCAGCCAGCGCTCGCGCCGCTGCGGCACGCGGAACACCGGCGCGAGCAACGCATAGGCGGCATAGACCACCAATGCCACGCCCAGCGCAACGCGCGACCAGGTGCGATCGACCCGCACCAGCAGTGCGGCCGAACCCAGCGTCACCACCACCACGGCAAGCATCATCGGCCACAAACGCCGCACGATGTGGCCCAGCGACGGCCCGGACAGCAGTTGCCACGCATTGGTGACGAAGGTTGGAATGAACAGCATCGACGCCGCCGCCACCGGTGACAGGGTGCTGCCCAGCAGGCCCATCGCCACCGTCGGCAACCCCATCCCTGTCACGCCCTTGACCACGCCGGCCAGCACGAACACCACCACCAGCAGCAAATAGAAGTATGTCGATTCATGCATGGCTTCATTGGACCGGGCCCTCGCCAGGCGCACAATGCGGTCTTCCCGGCCCAGCCTTCGGCTGACCCGAAGGCGCCGGATCAGCAATGAGGCACGACATGCGGATGGACATCGCCGACCTGCGCCTGTTCCTGGCAATCGCCGAAGCCGGCAGCATCACCGCCGGCGCGGCACAGGCAAACCTGGCATTGGGTTCAGCCAGCGAGCGCCTGCGCACGATCGAAGCCGATGCCGGCACCGCGCTGTTGCACCGGCACCCACGCGGCGTCAGCCTGACCGAGGCCGGTGCCGCCCTCGCCCACCACGCACGCCTGATCCTGCAGCAGCAGGCACAGCTGCGTGGCGAACTACAGGCGTTCGCGCAGGGTGCGCGCGGCACCCTGCACCTGTATGCCAACACCGCCGCGCTGACCAACTACCTGCCCTCGCGGCTCGCGCCGTGGCTGGCCGGACGCCCACGCCTGCATGTCGAACTGCTGGAGCGCACCAGCCCCGAAGTCGTACGCGCGATCAGTGCCGGCCAGGCCGAAGCCGGCATCATCAGCGATGCGGTCGACGCTGCCGGCCTGCAGCAGCATGTGGTCGCCGAAGATCCCCTGGTGATGCTGCTGCCGGCCGACCACCGCTTCGCGACCCGGCGCAGCCTGGCTTTTGCCGAGGCTGCCGGAGAGACCTTCGTTGCCCTGGCCGACGGCAATGCACTGCAGACCTACATCGAGGCCCAGGCGCGCGACATCGGGCGCCGCCTGGATGTACGCATCCGCATGAAGACCTTCGAAGGCGTGTGCATCATGGTCGGCCACGGCATCGGCGTCGGCATCGTGCCGCGGACCATCGCGCGCCAGCATCGGCGCAGCACGCACACCGTCGCCGTACCGCTCGCCGATGCGTGGGCGCAACGACGCCTGTGCGCGTGCTTTGCCGAGTGGACACGACTGTCACCGGCGATGCGCAGCCTGCTGCATCACCTGGGCGTGCAGCCCCAGAAAAAAGTGTGAAATGTTGTTGACACATCTTCTGTGGCTCCCCATAATTCATCTCCTGAGTCGCCCAGGTGGCGGAATTGGTAGACGCACTAGTTTCAGGTACTAGCGGGTAAAACCGTGGAGGTTCGAGTCCTCTCCTGGGCACCACGACTCAAGATGATCAAACCCGCGAAAGCGGGTTTTTTCGTTTCCGGGGTCTGGGAATTCACGCCCCGAGATCCATCCATGCGTGGCGTGGATCCACCAAAAGAAAAACCCCGCCTTGCGGCGGGGTTTCTGCGTTTCAACAGCAATGAACGGTCAGTGCCCGCCGCCGGCGGCAGCACCTGCACCCGCGCCGAACGGCGGCTTGGCCAGCCACAGGAACGTGATGATCGCCAGGAAGATCCAGCCCAGCAGGAAGAAGATGTCGTTGAAGCCCATCTGCGATGCCTGGTGGTTGATCATGTTGTTCAGTACCGCTGCACCGTGTTGCAGGTCGCCCTGCCCCATCGCCGTCACCTGGTCCTGCATGCCGGGCTGATAGGCCGAGATGTGCTCGGTCAGGTCGGCATGGTGCACCTGGGTACGCCGCGCCCACAGCCACGTCGTCAGTGACGCCGCGAAGCTGCCACCCAGCGTACGCAGGAACGTGGCCAGGCCGGAGCCCGCCGCGATCTCGCGCCCATCCAGGTCCGACAGCAGGATCTGCAGCACCGGCATGAAGAACAGCGCGACGCCGATGCCCATGATCAGCTGCACGCCGGCCACGTGCATGTAGTCCACCTGCAGGTTGAAGTTCGAACGCAGGAAGCTGGTCATCGACAGCACGATGAAGGCCACCGTGGCCAGCATGCGCATGTCGAAGCGCGATGCGTACTTGCCGACGAATGGCGTCATGATCACCGGCAGGATGCCGATCGGCGCGGTCGCCAGGCCTGCCCAGATCGCGGTGTAGCCCATGTCACGCTGCAGCCACTGCGGGATCAGCAGCGCCACGCTGAAGAACGCCGCGTAGGCCACCACCATCGCCAGCGTGCCGGCGCGGAAGTTGCGGTGCCGGAACAGCTTCAGGTCGACGATCGGATCCTTGTCGGTCAGCTCCCAGATCAGGAACACCGTCAGCGTCACCACCGCCACGCAGGCCAGCACCACGATCTTCATCGACGAGAACCAGTCCTCGTCGTTGCCCAGGTCGAGCACCAGCTGCAGGGCACCGACACCGATCACCAGGGTGACCAGGCCGACGTAGTCCATCTTCGGCTTCTCGATCTGCTCCGGGCGTCCCTTCAGCTGGTTGCCCACCACCAGCGCGGCGAAGATGCCCAGTGGCACGTTGATCAGGAAGATCCATTCCCAGCTGTAGTTGTCGGTGATCCAACCACCGAGGATCGGACCGCAGATGGGCGCCACCACCGTGATCATCGCCAGCAGCGCCAATGCCTGTCCGCGTTTCTCGCGCGGATAGATCGAGACCAGCAGCGACTGCGTGATCGGGTACATCGGGCCGGCCACGAAACCCTGCAGCGCACGCGACAGCACCAGCATGCCCATGCTCTGCGCCAGGCCGCACAGCAGCGAGGTGATGACGAAGGCCAGCGTGGCCCAGACGAACAGCTTGCGCTCGCCGAAGCGACGGCTGAGCCAGCCGGTCAGCGGCAGCGCGATGGCCGTGCTGACCGCGAACGAAGTGATGACCCAGGTCGCCTGCTGCGAGCTGGCGCCGAGATTACCGGCGATGGTCGGCAGTGAAACGTTGGCGATGGTGGTGTCGAGCACCTGCATGAACGACGCCATCGCCAGGCCCACGGTGCACAGGGCGACGCTGGGTGGCAGGAACCCGGAGGCCGCACCCGGCGCCGCCGGTGCACCCGGAGCGCCGGGTGCGGCTGGAGCTTGTGCGGACATGGCGACCTCAGCCCACCTTTGCCTGTTGCTGCGGCAGGTTGCCCTGGATGATCGTGTGGATCACCTCATCGGCATCATGCAGCTGCTTGGCATATACGTCGGTGTCGAACACGGTGCCCTTGGCCGGGGTGCTCGGCAGTACTTCACCCTTCTGGTCGCGCAGGCTCACTTCGGCCTTCATCGACAGGCCGATGCGCAGCGGGTGTTCGGCCAGCTGCTTGGCATCGATGGCGATGCGCACCGGCACGCGCTGCACGATCTTGATCCAGTTGCCGCTGGCGTTCTGCGCCGGCAACAGCGAGAACGCCGAGCCGGTACCCAGGCCCAGGCTCTGGATGCGGCCCTTGTACTTCACGTCACCGGCATACAGGTCCGACTTCAGCTCCACTTCCTGGCCCAGGCGCATATGGCGCAGCTGGGTTTCCTTGAAGTTGGCCTCGACCCACATCTGCTCGGTCGGCACCACGGCCATCAGGGCATTGCCCGGCTGCACGCGCTGGCCCACCTGCACCGAACGACGGGCAACGTAGCCGGTGACCGGCGCGACGATGCCGGCGCGGGCGTTGTTGAGGAAGGCCTGGCGCAGCTGCGCGGCGGCGGCCTGCACGTCCGGCTGGGTGGCGATCACGGTGTCGTCGACCAGCGCGCGGTTGCGCTCGACGGTCTCGCGCGAACCGGCAACGGCCGCTTCGGCCGCAGCCAGCTCGTCGCGGGCGTGGGCCAGTTCTTCGTTGGAAATGGCGCCAGTGGCGGCCAGATCCTTGCGGCGGGCGAAGTCCTCGCGCACGCGCTTCAGGGTCACCTGGCGGGCGTTCAGGTCCGCCTGCGCGCCTTCCACGCTGCGGTACAGGCCACGGGTCTGGCGCACGGTCTTGGCCAGGTTGGCTTCGGCCTGCTGCAGCGCCACCGAAGTGTCGGACGGGTCCAGCTGCACCAGCAGCTGGCCGCGCTCCACGCGCATGCCGTCATCGGCATTGATGGCGACCACGGTACCGGCCACCAGCGGGGTGATCTGCACCTGGTTGCCCTGCACGTAGGCATCGTCGGTCTCTTCGAACCAACGGCCGAACATGAAGTACCACAGCGCCAGGGCGGCAAGCAGCAGCACGACGATCACGAACAGGCCGCGCAGCAGGTTGCCGCGGCGGTTGGGGGCGGCCGGGGCCGCGGTGTCTTGGGTCTGGCTCATGGCGGGCGTCTTCAGGAATGCGAGGAATCGGAATGGGAGGCGATCGGTGCGCGGTCGGTGTCGGCGGGCTGGAAACCACCGCCCAGCGCCTTGCTCAGGCGCACCGAGGTCTGCACCTGCTGCGACTGCAGGCCGGCCAGCTGCTGCTGCGACTGCAGCAGGGTGGACTGCGCGGTCAGCACGTCCAGGTAGCTGCCGATGCCGGCGCGGTAGCGCTGCTGGGCCAGGTCGAAGGCCGAGCGTGCGGTGTCCACTGCCTGCTGCTGCGCGTGCGCCTGCTGCGCCAGCGAGCGCACCGCGTTGACCTGGTCGGCGACGTCGCGCAGTGCATCGAGCACGGCCTGGTTGTAGTTGGCCACCGCCAGGTCGTACTGCGCGTCGGTGTTGGCCAGGTTGGCGCGCAGCTTGCCGCCTTCGAAGATCGGCAGGCTCAACGCCGGGCCGATGTAGGCGAAGGTCGAGCTGCTCTTCAGCAGGTCACCCACGTTCGGGGCGACCACGCCGGCCAGCGCGGTCAGGTTGAAGCTCGGGTAGAACTTGGTCTTGGCGACCTTGATCTGCTTGTCGGCCGCTTCCACGCGCCAGCGCGCAGCCACGATGTCGGGGCGACGGCCGAGCAGTTCGCTGGGCAGTACGCCCGGCAGCTGCAGTGCCATCGGGTTCAACGGCTGCGGGCGCTGGATCGACAGGCCACGGTCCGGCCCCTTGCCGACCAGTGCAGCCAGCGCGGTGCGGGCGGCGTCGATGCGCTGCTGCGCGGCCAGCACCTGCTGCTGCGCGGCCGGCACGCGGGCCTCGGCCTGGCGCACCTGCAGATCGCTGTCGATGCCGGCGCTGCGGCGCTGGCGGGTCAGCTGCAGCGATTTCTGCGAGCGGGTCAGTTCTTCCTCGGCCACGTCGTTGAGCTGCCACGCGTAGGCCAGGTCGGCATAGGCCTGGGCAATGCCGGTGGACAGGTTCAGGCGTGCGGCCTGGGCTTCAACGGTGGCGGCATGCGCGCCATCCACGGCGGCTTCCCAGGCAGCGCGCTTGCCGCCCCACAGGTCCACGCCGTAGCTGAAATCGAAGGCGACCTGGCTGCTGCCGCCATAGCGGCCGCCCATCTCGCTGCCGACCATCGACTCGGGCAGGCGCAGGCCGGTGTAGCCACCGGACACCGACAGGCTGGGCAGTTCGTCGGCACGTGCGGTGCCGACCTGGGCCTGGGCCTGGCGCAGGCGCGCGTCGGCGGCGTCCAGGCTCGGATGACCGGCCAGGCCTTCGGCGACCAGTGCGTCCAGCTGCGCATCGCCCAGTGCCTTCCACCAGTCCTGCGCCGGGAAGCCGGCGGCGCTCAGGTCGGTGTCAGCCAGGGTGCGTTCGCTGTGCAGGCTGTCCACGTCAAGCACGTGGCCCTGCGGGTTGAGGCCACGACTGCTGGCGCAGGCGGCCAGGGCCAGCGCCAGCGCTGACACCAGCAGCGCGCGCCCGGACCGGCGGAGAGTGGAATGCGGGATCGGGTTCATGGGGTCGTCAGTGAATCGCGGATTCGGGTAAGGAGGGACAGCAGCAGCGTGCGCTCGTCGGCGGAAAGATCACGCAGCGCGTAATCCATCACCGCGTCGCCGCGCAGCTTCAGCCGCGCCCACAACGCACGGCCTTCGTCGGTCAGCACGATCTGCAGTGCCCGCCGGTCCTGCGCATGCGCCTCGCGGCGGACGCAGCCCAGCGCCTCCAGCTTGTCCAGCAGGCGGGTGACCGCGCTGGGCACCTGGTCGATGGCCTGGGCCAGTTCGTTGGCGGTGCAGGGCGCCATGTGGGAAAGCACCTTCAACCCGATGTAATGGGTGAAGCCGATTCCCAGATCTTCTTCCGCCATGGACGCGTCGAGTTGGCGCACCAGGCCGTCGCGCACCTGGCGCAGCAGCAGGCCGAAGCTGGGGGGAGTGGTTGCAGGACAGATCATGGGGGAGCATTCTCTTCCAAAAAAAATATTTCTCAATGGAAATATTCGATCTGGCATCGAATGCTGTGTTGCAGCAGCGGGCTCGATCAGTGAAGGCGCCTACCTTAATGATCTGGTCAGGTGGCCCGGTAGTACAATCCAGCCAATGGATGTCACATTTCAGCCAACGGACATGATGAACAAGGCAGAAATTCAGGTTCCCAAACGCCTACTCAGAGATGAGGCACTGGACTGGTTCGAGCGCAACGACGGCCCGCCGGTCATCGCCTTCCGCTTCGACAGCCAGCAGGGCCTGGCCCGCGAGGTCGACTGGCACCACCACCAGCGTGCCCAGTTGATCTGCGTCGAACGCGGCCTGCTGACCACCCGCACCTCGCATGGCACGTGGTCGCTGGCGCCGGGCTCGGCCGGCTGGATGCCGCCGCTGGAACCGCACACCGTCACCCTCGACGGCCCGTTGCGCGGCTGGGGCATGGCACTGGCTGCACCGGCCTGCGCCACCCTGCCCGCCGACCCCTGCGTGCTGGGCCTGTCCAAGCTGGCGCAGGCGCTGGCCGACCGCATCTGCGAATGGCCGCTCGGCCATGACACCACGCCCGAGCGCCAGCACATCATCGACGTGCTGCTGGACGAGATCCGCACCGCGCCGCGCCAGCGCATGCACCTGCCGATGCCGCACGACCGGCGCCTGCTGAAGATCGCCTCGCAGTTGCTGGCCGACCCCTCCGACGAACGCAGCCTGGCCGAATGGGCGCATTGGGCCGGTCTGTCACCGCGCAGCCTGACCCGTCACTTCCGCGACGAGACCACGCTCAGCTTCGCCCAGTGGCGGCAGCAGGCGCGCCTGTCAGAGGCCCTGCGCCAGCTGACCGACGGCCGCAGCGTGGCCGACATCGCCCACGCGCTGGGCTTCAGCAGCGCCAGCGCGTTCGTTACCGTGTTCCGCCGCCACTTCGGGCTGCCGCCCGGGCGCTACCTGGCACGGGCCGGGCACGGCCTGGAAACCGGGCTGGACCCTGCGCGCGGCTTGGCATCCCCCGCCGCATCCGGATAATCACAGGATTGCGAGCGGCGACCGCCGTCGCCGCCTCCCGACAACAGGTAACAACGCCGCATGACCGAACTTGCCCGCCCCGTGTTCCACGGATTCGAACAACTGCCGCTGCGCGAGTACGCCGAACGCGCCTACCTCGACTACTCGATGTATGTGGTCCTGGACCGCGCCCTGCCGTTCATCGGCGACGGCCTGAAGCCGGTGCAGCGCCGCATCATCTATTCGATGAGCGAGCTGGGCCTGAATGCCGCGTCCAAACCGAAGAAGTCCGCGCGCACCGTCGGTGACGTCATCGGTAAGTACCACCCGCACGGCGACAGCGCGTGCTACGAGGCCCTGGTGCTGATGGCACAGCCGTTCTCGTACCGCTATCCGCTGATCGAGGGCCAGGGCAACTTCGGCTCCAGCGACGACCCGAAGTCGTTCGCGGCGATGCGTTACACCGAATCCAAGCTGACCCCGATCGCCGAAGTGCTGCTGGGCGAACTGGGCCAGGGCACCACCGACTGGGCACCGAACTTCGACGGCACCCTGCAGGAGCCGACCTGGATGCCGGCACGGCTGCCGCACCTGCTGCTCAACGGCACCACCGGCATCGCCGTGGGCATGGCCACCGACGTGCCGCCGCACAATCTCAACGAGATCGTCAGCGCACTGCTGCACCTGCTGGACCACCCCGATGCCAGCGTGCGCGACCTGTGCGAGCACGTGCAGGGCCCGGACTATCCGTCCAGCGCCGAGATCATCACATCGGCCAACGACCTGCGGAACATCTACGAGACCGGCAACGGCAGCGTGCGTGCACGTGCGACCTTCACCAAGGAGGCCAGCAACATCGTGGTGACGGCGCTGCCGTTCCAGGTGTCGCCGTCGAAGGTGATCGAGCAGATCGCCGCGCAGATGCGCGCCAAGAAGCTGCCGTGGCTGGAAGACATCCGCGACGAATCCGACCACGCCAACCCGGTGCGCGTGGTGCTGGTGCCACGTTCCAACCGCGTCGACGCCGACCAGCTGATGGGCCACCTGTTCGCGACCACGGACCTGGAGCGCAGCTACCGCGTCAACCTCAACGTGATCGGGCTGGACGGCCGTCCGCAGGTGAAGAACCTGACGATGCTGCTCAGCGAATGGCTGACCTTCCGCAGCAACACCGTCACCCGCCGCCTGCAGCACCGCCTGCAGAAGGTCGAGCGCCGCCTGCACCTGCTGGAAGGCCTGCTGGTCGCCTTCCTCAACCTGGACGAGGTGATCCACATCATCCGTACCGAGGACGAACCGAAGGCGGCGCTGATCGCGCGCTTCGGCCTGTCCGAGGAACAGGCCGAGTACATCCTGGAAACCAAGCTGAAGCAGCTGGCCCGCCTGGAAGAGATGAAGATCCGTGGCGAGCAGGACGAGCTGGCCAAGGAGCGCGAGAAGATCCTCGGCATCCTCGACAGCAAGGCCAAGCTGAAGAAGCTGATCCGCGACGAACTGACCGCCGACGCCAGGAAGTTCGGCGACGCACGCCGCTCGCCGCTGGTGCAGCGCCAGGCCGCGCAGGCCATCGACGAGACCGAGCTGGTGCCGAGCGAGCCGATGACCGTGGTGCTGTCGGAGAAGGGCTGGATCCGAGCGGCCAAGGGCCACGACGTCGATGCGTCCGCCCTGTCCTACCGCGACGGCGACGCCCTGCAGGGCGCAGTGCGTGCGCGCAGCACCCAGCAGGTCGCGTTCCTCGACAGCGAAGGCCGCGCCTACTCGACGCCGGTGCATACCCTGCCCTCCGCGCGTGGCAATGGCGAACCGCTGACCGGCCGCTTCTCGCCGGCTCCCGGTACCAGCTTCGTGACCTTGGCCAGTGCCGAGCCGGATGCCCGCTTCGTGCTGGCCTCCAGTCATGGCTACGGCTTCGTCACCCGCTTCGAGAACCTGATCGGCCGCAACAAGGCCGGCAAGGCGATGCTGAACCTGTCGTCCGGCTCGTCGGTGCTCACCCCGTCGATGGTCGCCAACGTGGCCACCGACCGCATCGTGGCGGTGACCAGCTCCGGCAACCTGCTGGCGATCGCCGCCAACGACCTGCCGGAACTGGACAAGGGCAAGGGCAACAAGATCATCGAGATCCCGAAGGCCAAGCTCGCCACCGAACGCGTGGTCGCCATCGTGGCGATCAGTCCGGGGCAGACCCTGCAGGTGCGCAGCGGCCAGCGCACCATGGGCCTGAAGTTCAACGAGCTCGACGCCTACCTCGGCGCCCGTGCCACCCGCGGCCACCTGCTGCCGCGCGGCTGGCAGAAGGTGGAAGGGCTGTCGGTGGAATAAGAGGTACGGGGTCGGATCCCTTTCCATGGGAAAGGGCTCTGACCCCAGGCACGAAAAAGCCGGGGCATTCCCCGGCTTTTTCGTTGTCGGCTGGCGGGCGGTGGAGCGGCTGGCGGGCGAAGGCTGGCTGGCGGTGCTCCGGTGCTGGCGGGCGACAGAACGCTGTGCTGCTGGTAGAGCCGACCGCTGGTCGGCCGCCTTTGGCTCCCGGTAGAGCCGACCGCTGGTCGGCTGCTTTCTGCAGAGCAGCCGACCAGCGGTCGGCTCTACCGGAAGGCAGCCGAGCATTGGCTCGGCTCTACAAAAAACGATGCCCGCTCAGTGCGCCGGGGCGCCGTTGCCGTCGATCTTGCTCAGCTGGTACAGCTCCAGGCCGATGCGCTTGATGAGGCCCAGCTGCTGCTCCAGCCACCAGGCGTGGTCTTCCTCGGTGTCCTTCAGCTGCGCCAGCAGGATGTCGCGGCTCACGTAATCGCCCTTCTCCTCGCACAGCTTCATGCCGGCGGCGAGATTGTTCCGAACGGCGTATTCAGTATCGAGATCCTTCTGCAGCATCTCCTCCACGGTCTTGCCCGGCTCGGTGGCATGCGGGCGCATGTCCGGGTCGCCACCCAGGAACAGGATCCGGCGCAGCAGCGCATCGGCATGCTGGGTTTCCTCTTCCATCTCGTGGTTCAGGCGCTCGTACAGCGCGAACAGGCCCTGGTCCTCGTAGCGGCGGGAATGGATGAAGTACTGGTCGCGCGCAGCAAGCTCGCCGCGCAGCAGTTCCTTCAGGCAGGCGATGACGTCCGGGTTGCCTTTCATGGGGGGCTCCTGTGAATCGATGCGGCATAGGGTGCCGCATTTCAAAATACGGTGATCTAATCGGAATCAGTCGCAGTTGCGCCTGCGGCTACAATCGGCCCACGAGTTCGGAAAGGACGTGCGATGCGACGTACATGGCGTTGGGTGCTGGGCGTGTTGATCGCCATCGTGCTGGTCACCGCACTGGTGCTGTGGCTGCTGCTGCGCGGCAGCCTGGCCGACCTGGACGGCGAGCATGCGCTGCCGGGGCTGGCCAAGCCGGTCACCATCGAGCGCGATGGGCTGGGCGTGGTCACCATCACTGCCGGCAGCCAGGCCGACGCGATGCGTGCGCTCGGCCGCGTACACGCGCAGGAACGTTATTTCGAGATGGACCTGATGCGCCGCAGTGCCGCTGGCGAGCTGTCGGCGCTGTTCGGGCCGAAGGCCATCGACGCCGACAAGCGCATGCGCGTGCACCGGCTACGTGCACGCACCGAGGCGAATCTGCAGGCCGCACTGGGCGACAACGGCACGGCCGTGCGCGCCTACGTGGATGGCGTCAACGAAGGCCTGGCCGATCTCTCCGTGCGCCCGTGGGCCTACCTGCTGCTGCGGCAATCACCACAACCGTGGCAGGCCAGCGACAGCGTGCTGACCGGGCTGGCCATGTATGCCGACCTGCAGGACCCCGGCAACCAGACCGAGCTTGCGCTCAGCCGCATCCGCGCAGTGGTGCCGCCGGCGCTGTACGCACTGATCGCCCACGACGGCACCGAATGGGATGCGCCGCTGTTTGGCGACCCCACCGGCAACGCCGCCCTGCCCGATGCCAGCCAGCTGGACCTGCGCACATTGAAGGGAAAAACGGGCACTGAGCAGGAAGAGGGCGACGTCATCGGCAGCAACAACTTCGCGGTGGCCGGCGCGCTTACCGCCGACGGCCGCGCCATCGTTGCCGACGACATGCATCTGGGCCTGCGTGCACCCGGCTTGTGGTTCCGCGTGCGCCTGCGCTACCCCGACCCGCAGGCCGCCGGCGGCCAGGTCGATGTCACCGGCTTCTCCCTGCCGGGCCTGCCGGCGGTGATCGTCGGCAGCAACGGGCACGTCGCCTGGGGCTTCACCAACAGCTACATCGACACGGCGGACTATCGCACGGAACCGGCCAACGCCGCCGTGACCGTGCACGAAGAGCGCATCGCCGTGGCCGGCCAGGCCGACGTGCTGTTCGCGGTGCGCGAAACCGACTGGGGGCCGATCCTGCATACCCATGCCGATGGCAGTGGCGACGCCCTGCGCTGGGTCGCACACCTGCCCGGTGCCGTACGCCTGGATTTCGCTGACCTGGCCCGCGCCGGTGACCTCGACGGTGCACTGCACTTCGCCGACCGTGCCGGCATCCCCGCACAGAACCTGGTGGTCGGTGATCGCAGCGGGCGCATTGCCTGGCGCCTGATCGGCGCTCGCCCGGACCGCGGCCCCGGCTGTGCACCGGCCGGCTTCAATGCCGCCAGCAACCAGGGCTGCGCGCCGTGGCCGATCCGCAGCGATGCCTCGCCGGCATTGATCGATCCCCCCAACCATCGCCTGTGGACCGCCAATGGACGCGTCCTCGACGGCGAGGCACTCGCCAGCGTCGGCAACGGCGGCTATGACCTGGGTGCGCGGGCGCGGCAGATCCGCGACCTGCTGGCGATCCAGGAGCGCTTCGACGAGCACGACCTGCTGGCGATCCAGCTCGACGACCGCGCGGTGTTCCTGCAGCGCTGGTGGGCTCTGCTGCACGACGTCATCGAACGCAGTGACGACCCTGCGCTGAAGCGTTTGAAGGAGGCCAGCCATCAATGGGGCGGGCGCGCCTCGGCCAGTTCGGTCAGCTACCGGGTGGTGCGTGAATTCCGCACGCAGGTCATGGCCACGCTGTCCGATGCACTGCTGGCCCCGGCCAACGCGCAGCTGGGCGATGCCTACCTGGACCCACGCCTGGCACAGCTGGAAGGCGTGGCCTGGCCGATGCTGGAACAGCGCCCGGCCAACCTGCTGCCACCGGCCTTCGACAGCTGGGATGCGCTGCTGATCGACGCCGCCCGCCGTACCGAGGGTGAGCTGGCCAAGCAGGGGCCGCTGGCCAAGCGCAGCTGGGGTGAACGCAATACCGCGGCGATCTGCCACCCCATCGCACGGGCGCTGCCGGACATCGCCAAGCGCTGGCTGTGCATGCCCGCCGACCGCCTGCCCGGCGACCGGGACATGCCGCGCGTGCAGACGCCGAACTTCGGCGCCTCCGAGCGCATGGTTGTCTCGCCCGGCCACGAGGCCGACGGCATCGTGCACATGCCCGGCGGCCAGAGCGGCCATCCGCTGTCACCGTACTGGGGTGCCGGCCACGAGGACTGGGTGCATGGGCGCCCGACACCGTTCCTGCCGGGCAAGACGCAGCACGTGATGACACTGGTGCCAGCGCGGTAGTGCCGGCCGTTGGCCGGCATCCATGCAGGTGTGTCCAGCATCACCAGGTTGCCGGCCAGCGGCCGGCACTACCGTTCAACGTTCAGGCCCTGCGCCGTTCGATCAGGTTCAGCAGCGGCCCGGTCATCGCCGTGGTCACCAGCGCCATGATCACCAGCACCGCGAACAGGCGGTCACCGAGCAGGCCCAGCTCATACCCCAGGTTGAGCACGATCAGCTCCATCAGGCCGCGGGTGTTCATCAGCGCGCCCAGCCGCCACGCTTCGCGCGTGGGCATGCCGGCACTGCGCGCGGCACTGAAGGTGCCCAGCAGCTTGCCCGTCGTGGCCACCGCGATCACCACCACGCACAGCACGATGTCGCTGGCCTGCAGCGCATCGGCGCGCATGCGCAGCCCGGTCATGGCGAAGAACAACGGCAGCAGCAGCGTGACCGCGAACGGCTCGACACGGGCCATCAGCAGGTCACGCAGCTGCGCGTTGGACGATACCGCGACACCCGCAGCGAACGCGCCGAACAGCGCGTGGATGCCCAGCATCTCGGTGACCAGCGCACTGCCCAGCGACAGCAGCAGGATGCCGAGCAGCCAGCGCCCCTCACGGCCCGGCGCAATCTGCCGGCGCGCGAACCACGGCTTCACCAGCCCCAGCATCAGCGCCACGAACGCGACCACGCACACCAGGTTGAGGCTGGCCGGCAACCAGCCGCTGGCCTGGGCGGCAGCCACGATCAGCGCCAGCAGGCACCACGCGGTGGCATCGCCCAAGGCAGCGCAGGCGATGGCGGTCTGACCCAGCGGCGTCTGCGTGATGCCGCGATCGGCAAGGATGCGCAGCAACACGGGGAAGGCGGTGATGCTCATCGAAATGCCGACGAACAGTGCGAATGCCGTGAAGCCCACCCCCTGTGGGCCATGCTGCGGATACAGCCAGATGGCCAGGGCGACGCCGAGCACGAACGGCACCGCGATGCCGGCATGGCTGACGGTAAAGGCGAAACGCCGGCGTCCACGCAGTGCTGCCAGGTCCAGCTCGGCACCGGCCACCAGCAGGAACATCAGCACGCCCAGCTGGCTGAGCATGCCCAGCGGGCCCAGCGAACTGGCCGGGAACAGCGCACCATGCAGCTGCGGCAGCAGGCTGCCAAGCACCAGCGGCCCCATCATCAGGCCAGCGGCCATTTCGCCGATCACCGCCGGCTGTCCCATGCGCTTGAGCAGCGCCCCCGCGCCCTTGGCCACCAGCAGCAGTACCAGCAGCTGCAGCAGGAACAGGCCCAGCGGAGACGCCAGATGCTGCACCCAGCCGCCTTCGGCGGCGACGGAGGCACGGGCAACCGCCTCGGGCGCCGCCGGCCCGGCATACCGCGCCAGCAGCACGCCAGCCAGCAACGGAACCCCGGCCCACGCCAGGTAGCGCCATCCCCATTTCGTGGGCGGCGCGTTGCCGCCTGCCTGTACGTCCATGAACATTCCCCAATGTGCAGGGGGCGATCATACAAAAAGGGGACGGAGGGGATTAAGGCGTTAATGGCACAAACGACTTAATCCCCTCCGTCCCCTTTTTGGGGTGCTTAGGCCAGTGCCTGCTCGTGCACGCCGGCGATCGCGCGACCGGAGGGATCTGCCGCCGCGGCGAAGCTGGCGTCCCAGGCGATGGCCGCGGGCGACGAACAGGCGATCGACTTGCCTCCCGGCACGGTCTCGGCCGCTGCCCGGCTCGGGAAGAACTGCTCGAACAGGTGGCGGTAGTAGTACGCCTCCTTGGTCTGCGGCGGGTTGTGCGGGAAGCGCTTGTCGGCGGCCGCCAGTACACGGTCGCTCACCTGCGCCTCGGCATGTGCCTTCAGCCCATCGATCCAGCCATAGCCCACGCCATCGCTGAACTGTTCCTTCTGCCGCCACAGGATGCTGTCCGGCAGGTAGCCGTCGAACGCCTCGCGCAACACGGCCTTCTCGATACGGCGGCCGCCAAAACCGGCACCGACCATCTTGTGTGCGGCATCGAAGCGCATCGCCACATCGAGGAACTCACGGTCGAGGAACGGCACGCGCGGCTCCACGCCCCAGGCCATCATCGACTTGTTGGCGCGCAGGCAGTCGTAGTTGTGCAGGGCGTCGAGCTTGCGTACCAGCTCGTCGTGGAATTCACGCGCATCCGGTGCCTTGTGGAAGTACAGGTAGCCACCGAAGATCTCGTCGCTGCCCTCGCCGGAGAGCACCATTTTCACGCCCATCGCCTTGATCCGCCGCGCCAGCAGGAACATCGGCGTCGATGCGCGGATGGTGGTGACGTCGTAGGTCTCGATGTGGCGGATCACCTCCGGCAGCGCATCGAGGCCTTCCTCGAACGTGTACTCGAAACCGTGATGCACGGTGCCCAGCGCTTCGGCGGCGATCGCTGCGGCGGCCAGATCGGGCGAGCCCTTCAAGCCGATCGCGAACGAGTGCAGGCGCGGCCACCAGGCTTCGGTCTGTCCCCCATCCTCGATGCGACGACGTGCATAGCGCGCGGCCACCGCCGCCACCAGCGACGAGTCCAGGCCACCGGACAGCAGCACGCCATAAGGCACATCGCTCATCAGCTGGCGCTCCACCGCATGCTCGAACGCCTGGCGCAGTTCAGCCAGATCGGCCTGGCGGCCCTGCACGTCGGCGTAGTCGCGCCACGGTTGCTGGTAGTAGCGCACCAGCTCACCGCTGGCACTGTCGAAATAGTGGCCCGGCGGGAACTGCGCGACATCGGCACAGGTATCGACCAGCGCCTTCATTTCCGAGGCCACGCGCAAGCGCCCCTGGGCATCGTGGCCCCAGTACAGCGGCACCACGCCCACCGGGTCGCGCGCCACCAGCACGCGTCCACTGTCACGGTCCCACAGCGCGAAGGCGAAGATGCCGTTGAGCTGTTCCAGCCACTGCGCCGGCGCGCCGCCCTGGCGGTAGAGCGCGTTGATCACCTCGCAGTCCGAGCCGGTCTGGAAGTCGTAGGTGGTGGTCAGCGCCGCCTTCAACGCCTGGTGGTTGTAGATCTCGCCGTTCACCGCCAGCGCCAGCTGGCCATCGGCCGACAGCAGCGGCTGCGAACCACCGGCCGGATCGACGATGGCCAGCCGTTCATGGACCAGCAGCGCACCTTCGTCGAGGTACACGCCGCTCCAGTCCGGGCCACGGTGGCGCTGGCGTTGCGACAGTTCCAGCGCGTGCCGGCGCAGGGCGGGAAGATCGTCACCGGCCTGCAGGCCGAAGATTCCGAAGATCGAACACATGGGGGAGCTCCTGTTGGGGATTTCACGGGTGGGAGGGTGTTCGACCGGCCATCCAGGCCCGGGTGGGACTACGCCCGGGCACAAAAAAACCCGCATCGACCGATGCGGGTTTTCTGGTGTCCGGGCGTGTGTTGCTGTCTATCTACCCAGGGCGCAGTCCCGCATCGGCCGCGCACGATTATTCGCGCGCAGATTATTGCGGTTGTTGTTATTGACGGCGGTGGCCAGGCGGATCGACATGGCATTGACCCTACCCCGGTTTCCGGCATGGTGCAACCGTTGCGTTGGCAACCACTCCCCGGCGCGCATAATGGCCGGCCGTGAAACGTGTAATGGAAATGCAACACCGCACTGGACGCAACGCGGCGCTGGCCGCCCTGTTCTGCCTGGGCCTGGCCGCCTGCCAGACCCTGGCCCCACCCTCGCCCCTGCCGCCGGCCCAGCTGCAGGGCCTGGAACAACGCGGCACCGACGGCAGCTTCAAGGGTGCCTTCGATACCGCGGAAACCTTCGAACGCTTCAACGATCCGCGCGCCATCGCCTACTACGAGCGCGCCGCCGCGGTCACACCCTGGACCTTCCACAACACCAAGGCGGAAGAAGCACTGGGCAGGATCTGGATCTCCGGCACGCTGCGGCATGCCGACAGCCCCCACATCAATCCGGCGCCGGTGCTGCGTGCGTCCTGGCGACGCGGAGAACGCGCCTACCTGGCGGCGGCCTACCACGGCAATCCCTATGCGTTCTACGAACTCGCCAAGGCCTATCGTCAGCGAGGCGACGCGCAACAGGCGCTGCGCTGGGACCTGCGCGGAATGATCTACGAGCGCTACCCGAGTTCATCGTCACGGCTACCGGATGCGGTGGCCGCACAGGATGGCACCGTGCATCCACTGGTTGCGCAGATCCAGCGCCGCGCCGAGCGTGGCGATGCCGAAGCGCAGGTAGACCTGGGCGCGCTGCTGGAAAAGGGCATGGGACTGCCGCGCGATCCCGCACGTGCACTGCAGCTGTACCAACGTGCCGGCGAGAAGGGCAATGTGTTCGGCCAGTACTTCGCCGGACTGCTGCTGGGCCGCGGTGCACCGGGCGTGGAGAAGGACACCGACGCAGCCGCACGCTGGTTCGCCCGGGCCGAGGCGCAGCGCTTCTACATGGCAGCGCCGAGCTACTGGGAAAAAGCGGTCGAGCCGCCGTTCTTCATTTTTTCTGAGTAGAGCCGAGCCACGCTCGGCTGGGCATTCCCTGCAGAAGCAGCCGAGCATGGCTCGGCCCTACAGGAAAGCAATGCCGGCGAAAGGCGTGCCGACCAACGGTCGGCACCCAGCGTCGCAGGTTCACGCCAGCAGCCGCTCCACCAGCCGCTGGTACAGCCCCGGCAATGCCTCCAGATCGGCCACGCGCACGTTCTCGTCCACCTGGTGGATGCTGGCGTTGACCGGCCCCACTTCGATGCACTGCGCGCCCAAGGGCGCGATGAAGCGGGCATCGGAGGTGCCGCCGCCGGTGCTTTCTTCCGGTGCACGGCCGATGTGCTCGGCCAGCACCGCACGCGCGGTGGCGCGCAGCGTGCCCTCCGGGGTGTAGAACGGCTCGCCGCTGCGGTGCCACTTCAGCGTGTACTGCAGGCCATGCCGTTCCAGCAGCGCGGTGATCTCCGCTTCCAGCTTCGGTGCGTCCCAGTGCGGGTTGTAGCGGATGTTGAAATCCACCTCGAGCTCGCCGGGAATCACGTTGTTGGCACCGGTACCGGCATGGATGTTGGAGACCTGCAGGCTGGTCGGCGGGAAACTTTCGTAGCCGTCATCCCAGCGCCGCGCACTCAGCTCGGCCAGGGCCGGCGCCGCCTGGTGGATCGGGTTGCGTGCCTTCTCCGGATACGCCACGTGGCCCTGCACGCCCTGCACGCGCAGCTTGGCCGACAGGCTGCCGCGACGCCCCACGCGCAGCAGGTCACCCAGCGTCGCAGTCGAGGACGGCTCGCCGGTGATGCACCAGTCGATGCGCTGGCCGCGTTCGGCGAACAGGCGTGCGACGTGGCGCACGCCATCGATGGCGTCGCCTTCCTCGTCGCTGGTCAGCAGCACCGCCAGCGTGCCGGGATGATCAGGATGCGCGGCAACGAACTGCTCGGCGGCCACCACGAACGCCGCCACGCTGCCCTTCATGTCGGCGGCGCCACGGCCATACAGCACGCCATCGCGGATCTGCGGGCTGAACGGATCGCTGGCCCAGGCCTCGCGAGGGCCCGTCGGCACCACGTCGGTATGGCCCAGCAGCACCAGTACCGGCGCGCCCTGGCCGTGGGTCGCCCACAGGTTGTCGACCTCACCCAGCCGCAGGTGATCGCACTGGAACCCGGCCTGCTTCAGGCGTGCCGCCAGCAGCGCCTGGCAACCGGCATCATCGGGCGTCACCGAGGGCCGCGCGATCAGCTCGCAGGTCAGGTCGAGCACCGCGCTCATGCGTCACCCACGCCGAAGCGGGCCTTGAAGCCGTTGTCGCTGAAGCCCTGGCTGACCGTGCCATCGGCCGTGACCACCAGCGGGCGCTTGATCAGCTGCGGGTACTCGCGCAGCAGCAGCTTCCATTCGGCCTCGGAATCGGCGGCCTTGCGGTTGTCCGGCAGCTGCCGCCAGGTGGTGGAGGACCTGTTGACCATCGCGGCCAGGCCACCCAGCTGCGCGGCCCACGCCAACAGCATTTCCGGGCTGGGTTTGTTGTCGCGGTAGTCGACGAAGGTGTACGGCACGCCGAAGCGGTCCAGCCACCTGGTCGCCTTCTTGCAGGTATCGCAGTTCTTCAAACCGTAGACAGTGGTGCTCATGGCCATCTGTGATGCTGGAAAACAGAGGGCCAGAATCTCACAACAGGCGCTCGGACACGACCCGGAAAGGTACCCTTGGCAGCTGGAAGGCCAGCCCCTCGTGCAGCGCCACGCCCATCGCCTGCAGACGCGGGCACTGCTGTTCGCCTTCCAGCTGCAGCGGTTGCAGCTGCGCGATGTCCACCGGCAGGGCAATGCGGGTGCTGGCCCAGCGCTGGTCGCAGGTGCGGGCGATGGCCTCGTCCTGGCAGGTCAGCAAGCGCAGCAGGGCCTGGTGGCCGCCGAAGGCCGCCGCCCACCCGGCATCGTCCCAGCCCGCAGCGCCCTGCCACTGCAGGTGCAGCGCCGGCGCACTGCCCTGCCCGCCCTCGATCAGGGTGTACCCACCGCCATCGGCGCGCACCACGTGCGCGAAGCGCACCGACAGATGCGGCTGCATGGCATCGCTGAAAGCGCGCGCGCCGGCGACGAAGGCCAGCTGGTCCATCACGTTGCGATCAAACAGCACCACTGGCGTCCCATCCCGATCGTCGTCACGACGCAGGTACCAGCGCCAGTTGCTCTGCCGGGGAGACGGCATCAGCGAGCGCAGCGGCCCGGCCAGCGCGGGCCCGAAGTGGCCGTGCCGGTAGCTGAGGATGGTGTAGGGCGTGCGTCCGGCATGGACCACGTAGTGATGGCCTGGTGGTGGCATCGGCGCTTGGCGTACGTCGACCCACCAGCTCACGTAGACCACGTCGCGCACATCGCTTAGCAGCGCCGGCATCGGCCAGCGCCGCGACAGCGCGCGGCGCAGCCTGGTCCAGCGTGGAGCGTGCAGCAGGCGCGGCAGCATCCGCCCGAACAGGGTGTCGGACGGATGCTGGTAGATCGCGGACTGCGCCAGATCCTCCGGCGCCGTCATCTTCAGTCAGCCAGGCCGCGCAGCAGGTCGTTGACGCTGGTCTTGCTGCGGGTCTTGGCATCAACCTGCTTGACGATCACCGCGCAATACAGCGAATGGGTACCGTCCTTGCTCGGCAGCGAGCCGGACACCACCACGCTGTACGGCGGAATGTAGCCGTAGGTGACCTCGCCGGTGGCACGGTTGTAGATGCGGGTGCTCTGGCTGAGGAACACGCCCATGCCGATCACGCTGTGGTGGCCGACCACCACGCCTTCCACCACTTCCGAACGCGCACCGATGAAGCAGTGGTCCTCGATGATGGTCGGGCTGGCCTGCAGCGGCTCCAGCACGCCACCGATGCCGGCGCCGCCGGACAGATGGCAGTGCTGGCCGATCTGCGCGCAGGAACCGACGGTGGCCCAGGTGTCGACCATGGTGCCTTCGCCGACATGGGCGCCGATGTTGGTGAAGCTCGGCATCAGCACCACGTCCTTGCCGAAGTAGGTACCGCGGCGGGCGATCGCGCCCGGCACCACGCGCACGCCACCACGGCGGAACTTCGCTTCGTCATAGCCGGCGAAGCGCGATTCGACCTTGTCCCAGAACGGCGCCGGGCGTGCATCGACCACCGCCATGTCGTTGACGCGGAAATACAGCAGCACGGCTTTCTTCAGCCACTCATTGACCTTCCAGCCGCCCTGGCCGTCCGGCTCGGCGACGCGGAACTCACCGCTCTCCAGGCCGTCGATCACGCGGTTGACCAGCGGCTTGGTCGACCCTTCCAGCTCGTGCAGGGTCAAGGTGGCGCGGCGCTCGAAGGCGCTCTCGATGCCGAACTTGAGTTCTTCCACGCCTGGTGCCGACGGCTTGCGCAGCGACTTGCGGGCGATGGTTTCGGCGCGGACGGCTTCGGCGCTCCTGGCCGGGGCCGGCTTCTTCACAGCACGCTTCACTGCAGCCGTTTTCTTCGCCGGGGCCTTCACCGCAGCGGCCTTCTTCGGCGCAGGGGTCTTCTTCGCGGCCGGTGCGGCAGCAGCGGGTTTCCGGGCCGCTGCGCTCTTGGGGGTCGCGGCGGTCTTCTTGGCGGGCTTGGTGGCCATCAGGCGGGGTCTCCGGCGTTTCGATCAGGGTCCAGGCAGGCCAGCATCGCGTCATGCAGCTGCTGCCGGGCAGGTTCAGTCAGGGGGAGGTCGTGTTCGTCACTGATCACGAAGGTGTCTTCGGCGCGTTCGCCGAACGTGGCAATGCGCGCATCATGCACGCGCAGGCCCTGGTTGCGCAGCACGAACGCCACATCGGCCAGCAGGCCGGGACGGTCGGGTGCGACCAGGGCAAATCGGGTTGCGCCCGGTTCATCGCGGAACTCGATGCGCGGGGCGAAGCGGAAGTGCCGCAGCTGCCGCGGTACCACCCGGCGCGACGGCCGCAGGCGCGACAGGTCACCGCTGAGTGCCTCGCGCAGCGCCGCTTCCAGGTTGGCACTGCTGCCATCGGCAAAGGTGTCGGCCGGGTTCACTTCGAAGGTATCGAAGATGGTGTCGGCCGGACCGTCCAGCACGCGCGCGCGATGGATGCCGTAGCCCTTGCGGTCCAGGGTCATCACGATCGCGGCAAACAGGCCATCACGGTCGGGCGAGTGCACGAACACTTCCAGCGCCGGGTCGTCGACGCTGATCCGCCGCACCTTCACCAGCGCCTGGCCCTGCTTCACCGGCACCAGTGCGGCGGCCTGCCAGGCCAGCTGCTCGGGGCGCAGGCGGATGAAGCCCTCATCCGGCATCACCGCGAACTGGCGGTCGATGGTGGCATCGTCGTAACCCTGCTCGCGCACCAGTGCGCGCACGCTGTCACGTGCCTCGGCCACGCGCTCGGCGGCCGGTACCGGGTGCTCCAGCCCCTCGCGCAGCGCGCGCCGGGTGGCAAAGTACAGATCGGCCAGCAGGCGGTCCTTCCAGGCATTCCACAGTTTCGGGCTGGTGCCGGCGATGTCGGCACAGGTCAGCAGGTACAGGTAATCCAGGCGGTCGCGGCTGCCGACCAGGGTGGCGAAGCGATGGATCACCACCGGATCGGCGATGTCCTGCTTCTGCGCGGTCACCGACATGCGCAGGTGCTGTTCGACCAGCCATGCCACCAGCTCGGTATCGGTGCCACTGAGCGCATGCGCCTGGCAGAACGCGCGCGCGTCCACCGCACCCAGCTCCGAGTGGTCGCCGCCGCGCCCCTTGGCGATGTCATGGAACAGGCCGGCCAGCAGCAGCAGTTCCGGCTTGCGCAGGCGCGGCCACACTTCGTGCGCGATCGAGAAGCGCTCGTCGGCGCGGCTGCTGGCGAACTGGCCGATGTTGCGCAGGACCATCAGCGTGTGCTGGTCGACCGTATAGACATGGAACAGGTCGAACTGCATGCGCCCGCTGACCTGGGCAAACGCGGGAATCCACTGGCCAAGCACGCCCAGCCGCGCCATGCGCGAAAGCGTATCGACCGGACGCTGGCCGCGCAGCAGGGTCAGGAACTGCTCGCGTGCATCGGCATCGGCCTGGTCATAGGCCGGCAGCAGCGGCAGCGACTCGGCCAGTGCACGCGCAGTGAGCGAATGCAGGCCGCGTACCTGCGGGTTGTTGGCCCAGCTGGAAAACAGGGCGAACACCTGGCCGATGTCGCCGCGCGGCCAGTCGGCCTCGTTGGCGGCCAGGTAACCACGGCGCAGGGAAAAACCCACGGTCAGCGGCTCCGGCTGGGCCTCGCCGTCGAACTGTTCCTCGAAGCGCTGCAGCAGCCGGTCGCTGATCCGGCGCACCACCAGCGCGGCGCGGTAGAAGCCCTGCATCATCTTCTCGACGCCGAGGTTCTCGGCATCGTCTTCGAAGCCCAGCCGCGCGGCCAGGGTCTTCTGGTAATCGAAACGCAGGCGCTCTTCCGGACGGCGCGCGACCAGGTGCAGGCCGAAGCGCAACCGCGCCAGCACTGCACGTTCGCGCTTCAACGCCGCGGCTTCGTCGGCGCCCAGGTGGCCGAGCCCGACCAGGGCCTCCAGGTCGCGCACGCCGAAGGCACGCAACGCCATCCAGCCCAGCGTATTGAGATCACGCAGGCCACCGGGGCCATCCTTCAGGTCCGGCTCCAGGTTGTCGGCGGTATCGCCGAAGCGCTGGTGGCGGTTGCGCAGCTCTTCCAGCTTGGCCAGGAAGAAGGCGCGTGCCGGCCACAGTTCGCGGTCGTCGATCGCCTCGCGCAGCGCGCGGCGCGCAGCATCATCGGCCAGGATCGGGCGCGCCTCGATCAGCGCGGTCAGCACGGTCTGGTCAGCCGCCGCCTCCCGGCACTGCAATGCAGAACGCACCGCATGGCTGACAGCCAATCCGCAGTCCCACAGTAGCGCGAACAGGCGCGCCAATGCCGCCTCGTGCGCCAGTTGTGCCGGCGGATCGCCGAACACCAGCAGGTCGATGTCCGAACGCGGGAACAGTTCACCGCGGCCATAGCCGCCGACCGCGAACAGCGACAGGCCGCTGTCGGCCGGCAGGCAGCGCTGCCAGGCCAGGCGGATCAGATGGTCGGCAGCGCGCGCGCGCAACGCCAGCAGGCGCTCGATGTTGTCGCCCTGGTCGAAGCGGCGGTACAGGCGCGCGTCGGCCTGCTGCAGCGCCTGGCGCGCGGCAGCAGCCCAATCCGGGTCGTTGAGCGACGCGGCCGGCGTGTCCAGCAGCGAACTCGCCGGCAGCATCTTCAGGAAACCTGCGACTCGCCTGGCGACAGGGTCAGCACGTCCACGCCGGTCTCGGTGACCGCGATCATGTGCTCCCACTGCGCCGACAGCTTGCGGTCCTTGGTCACCACGGTCCAGCCATCCGGCAGCACCTTGTTGTAGCGGGTGCCCTCGTTGATCATCGGCTCGATGGTGAAGGTCATGCCGGGCTGCAGCACCAGGCCCTGGCCCGGGCGGCCGTAATGCACCACCTGCGGCTCGTCGTGGTAGACCTTGCCGATGCCGTGGCCGCAGTACTCGCGCACCACGCTGAAACGCTCGCCTTCGGCGTAGCTCTGGATGGCATGGCCGATGTCGCCCAGGGTGGCGCCCGGACGCACCGCACGGATGCCGCGCCACATCGCTTCGTAAGTGGTTTCCACCAGGCGGCGGGCCATCACCGACGGGGTGCCGACGAAGTACATGCGGCTGGTGTCGCCGTGCCAGCCGTCCTTGATGACGGTGACGTCGATATTGATGATGTCGCCATCCTTGAGCACCTTCCCTTCACTGGGGATGCCGTGGCAGATGACATTGTTGACCGAGGTGCACACGGTCTTCGGGAAGCCGCGGTAGCCGACATTGGCCGGAATGGCACCCTGCACGTTCACGATGTGGTCGTGGCAGATGCGGTCCAGTTCCTCGGTGGTGACACCGGGCTTGACGTGGGGGGTGACGATGTCGAGCACTTCGCTGGCCAGGCGGCCGGCGATGCGCATCATCTCGATTTCCTGCGGGGTTTTCAGATTCACGCTCATGGCACCCATTATCGCCGATCCGGCCGCAATCTGAACGAACGCCGCCCAACTGGCGATCCGGGCCATGCACGATTCCGGCAAGGAAAGTGAAAGCGTGATGGCCTCCACTCTTGCGCCTGCCTATTTATCACGGATTACAGACACTTACGCCTCCTAAGCTGGACCCACTGTCGTCAAAGCGGCGCCGAACGTGCCGTCTTCGCCTTGTTCAACGGACCTTCGGGTCAGGGAGGTTGTCCATGCGATCCCCAGTTCGATCCCCGCTGACATGGGTCATGGCCGGGCTGCTGCTTTCCAGCCCGGCGTTGGCCGCCGACACCACCACCTTCAACGTCACCCTGGTGGTCACCAAGGCCTGCACCATCACGGCGGCGGCCGCCACCAACGTCGACTTCGGCACGGCGGCCTCGACCACCGCCACGCCCACCCTGGGCCAGGGTACGGTGACCGCGCAGTGCTCGGCACTGACGCCCTACACGATTGCGCTGAACGCGGGCGCCAACGCCGGCACCGCCAACGACGTCACCACCCGGCGCATGAAGAACACCAATGCCGCGGTGACCGCCAACAACTATGTCGGCTACCAGCTCTACCAGGATGCCGCACATACCCTGGTCTGGGGCGCCACAACCGGCACCAATACCCAGGCCGGCATCGGCACTGGCCTGGCCGTGCCCTACATCGTCTATGGCCAGATCCTGAACCTGAGCACCAACAACCCGGCCACCGGTAACTACCTGGATACGGTTACCGCCACGATCACCTATTGATGGAGCACGCCCGCATGGCCGGACCCCGCCCGTGGCGCGCCACCGGCGTGGCGCTGCTCGCCCTGTACCTGCTGGCCCCCGCCGGTGCCGGCGCCACCAGCCTGCAGGTCGCCCCGACCAGCCTGCAGCTGGAAGCCCGCCAGCGTGCCGGCGAGCTGTGGCTGACCAACAGCGGCACCTCACCGGTGACGCTGCAGGTGCGCGTGTTCCGCTGGGTGCAGCAGGACGGCCAGGAACAGCTGCTGCCCACCGATGAAGTGATGGCACGCCGCCGATGCAGGAACTGGCCGCCGGCCAGCAGCAGCTGGTGCGGGTGATGCGTCCGGACAGCGAGCCACCGCCTGCACAGCGGCACTACCGGCTGATCGTGGACGAGGTACCCGACCTGGCCACCCGTGCCGAGGGCATGCAGTTCGTGCTGCGCTATTCGATCCCGGTGTTCGTGCAGCCTTCGGCCGGCCGCCTGGCCCCACGGCTGCAGGCGCACCTGGTGAAACTGGCGGACGGCCGCAATGGCGTGGAAGTCGCCAATACGGGCGACAGCTACGCACAGATCGCCGATCTTGCGCTGGGCAGCGCCGCGCGCCCGCGCATTGTCCATCCCGGGCTGCTGGGCTACGTGCTGCCGGGCCAAGTGATGCGCTGGCCGATCGAACGCACGGCGATCGACCGCGACAACGACCAGATCACGGCCAAGCTCAATGGCGAGTCGGAACAGACGCCACTGTCGCCCCCACCGGCTCGCTGAGGCGTTGATGGGCGCGCTGTTGGCGGCCCTGGCTCCCGCGGCGACCGAGGCCGCCGATGTGTCCGGCGTGGCGGCCGTTGATGTATCCGGCGTGTCGGCCGATGCCATCCTGCCTCCCCCGACCCCGCTGACCGCCAGCCAGGCGCTGTACCTGGATGTGTCGCTCAACAGCACCCCGCGCGGCCTGCTGCCATTCACCGAGAACCGCGGCCGGCTGCAGGCCAGCCCCGAAGTGCTGCGCCAGCTTGGCTTCAACGCCAGCGGCGATGCGCCGGTCTACCTGGACCAGATCAGCGGTGCGGTGGTGCGCTATGACGCGCACATGCAGACCCTGGCGCTGGATGTACCACTGGACCAGCTGACCCTGCCGACCACGGTGCTCAGCCGGCCGCAGGCGCGTGCGCCGACCGGCAGTGCCTCGCCCGGCGTGCTGCTCAACTACGACGTCTACGGCAGCCGGGTGGACACACTGGGCAATCTCAGCCTGAGCTCGGAGCTGCGCGTGTTCGGCATCGGCAACGGGACTTTTGAGAACACCGCCATCAGCCGTCGCTACCAGCAACCCGGCGATCGCCGTTGGCGCGGCGAAAGCGTGCGGCTGGACACACGCTGGAGCCTGGATTTCCCGGACAGTGCAACCACGCTGGAGGTCGGTGACTTCTACAGCGGCTTCGTCGACTGGACCCGCCCGGTTCGCCTGGGCGGCCTGCAGATCGGCCGCAACTACGGCCTGCAGCCCTACCGCGTGCTCACGCCCACGCCGAGCTTCCTCGGCCAGGCGGTGGTGCCCTCCACGGTCGAGCTGTATGTCGATGGCCTGCGCCAGTACAGCGGCCAGGTGCCGGTCGGGCCCTTCCAGCTGGCGGCGCAGCCCGGCATCAGCGGCACCGGTAACGCGCAGGTGGTGGTGACCGATGCGTTCGGCCGCATGCAGACGCTGGATTTCAGTTTCTATGGCACCCAGCAGCTGCTGGCCAGGGGCCTTTCGGACTGGTCGGCCGGCGTCGGCCACCTGCGCGAGGACTTTGGCCAGCGCTCCTTCGCCTATGACGATCGCACGGTGGCCAGTGCCAGCTGGCGCGGCGGTGTCACCGACACGTTCACCGGCGAGGCGCATGCCGAAGGCGGCGGCGGCCTGGCCCAGGCCGGTGTCGGTGGCTGGTGGCTGCTCGGCGCCGCTGGCGTGTTCAATGCCGCCTATGCGCACAGCGGCTACCACGGCCTGCAGGGTGGGCAATGGGCGCTGGGCTACAGCTGGAACAACCGTCGCTTCAACGTCAATCTGCGCAGCGTACGCAGCCACGGCGACTACCGCGACCTCGGCGCGCTGCAGGGCAACCTGCCGCCGAGCATCAGCGAGCAGGCCACGCTCGGCCTGGACCTGCTGCGGCTGGGCACGCTCAGCGCCAGCTATCTGCGCCTGCGCTACCCGGATGGAGACGACAACCGCTATGCCAGCCTGTTCTGGTCACGTACCTGGAGCCAGCGCTGGTCGGCCTATCTTTCGGTAAACCAGAACCTGGACCGCAGCGACGACCGCAGCATCTACCTGTCGGTGACTGCCAGCCTGGGCAACAACCGCCAGGCCAGCCTTTCGAGCCAGCGCAACGGCGACAGCCAGAGCTGGGTGGCGGACGTGACCCAGCCAGTGCCGGGCGATGGCAGCGCCGGCGGCGTCGGCTGGCGCGCGCAGCTGCGCCACGGCGAGGACGGCAACGGCGGCCTGGCCGAGGTCGGCATCCTCAACGATGTCGGTCGCTACTCGTTCGGCGCCTCGCGCCAGGGTGGACTCAACTATGCCTACGCCAGCGCCAGCGGCAGCCTGGTGTGGATGGGCGGGCACACCTTCGCCACGCGCGAGGTGTCCGATGCGTTCGCGGTGATCAGCACCAATGGGGTGGGCGGCGTCCCGGTGCGGCTGGAGAACCGCCTGATCGGCGTCACCGATGATCGCGGCCTGCTGCTGGTCAGTCCGTTGCTGTCCTGGCAGCGCAACCGGGTCTCGATCGACACCCTGGACCTGCCCGAAGACATGCGCGCCGACCGCATCGAGGACTGGGTGACCCCGCGCCAGCGCGCCGGCACCCGCGTGACCTTCCAGCTGCGCTCGCGGCCGTCACTGAGCCTGACCCTGCTGGCAATGGACGGCCAGCCTCTGGAGGTCGGCAGCGAGGTGCGGTTGCCCGATGGCCGCCAGGCCACGGTCGGCTACGACGGCCTGCTCTATCTGGAAGACGTTGCCGCCGGCAGCGTGCTGTACGTCACCACCAGCCGCGGCCCCTGCCGCGTGAAAGTGCCGGACTTGCCCAAGGTGGTGGCGTCCGGCGCACGGCCGAAGCCGGCGCCGCAGCAGTGCATCCCGGAGGTGGCGCCATGAGGGTGCTGCTGCTCGTCCTGCTGCTCTGGGCCGGCCTGCTGGCAGCGGCGCCCGCCGGTGCCACCGCGGTCTGCACGGCGGTCGCCAATCCGACCCTGCCGTTCGGCAACATCAACAGCAATGCACCCGGCCCGAGTACGGCCAACCTCAACATCACGGTGACCTGCACCACCGCCGCGCTGAGCCTGCTGGCCACCACCGGCGTGCGCGTCTGCGTGGGCATCGGCGCAGGCAGTGGCGGCGGCAGCAGTTCCACCTTCCGCACGATGGTCACCTCCAGCAGTGACACCCTGAATTTCCAGCTGTACAACAACGCCAGCTTCGGCCAGGTCACCGGACTGGTGCCGCGCGGCACGCCACCTGCGCAGGAACTGACCATGACCTACAACGTGCCGCTGGTGACGGGCGGCAGCGGTGCGCAGTCCATACAGCTGTTCGGGCAGATCCCGGCCAACCAGATCCTGGCCTCCGGCGCGTACAGCAGCACCTTCAGCGGGGCCAACGTGGTCCTGACCTGGGCCTGGAACGAAGTCCTGCTCGGTACCGCCACCGTGCCCGCCACCTGCAATGGCGGCGCCACCGGCACCAACAGCGCCAGTGCAGCCTTCAGCTTCACCGCCACCGCCAACGTGCTGCCGCAATGTGGCAGCTACGTCACCACCACCATGGACTTCGGCAACGTCACCGGCGGCATTCCGGCCAACATCGACCGGACCGCCACCCTCACCCTGACCTGCCTGAAGAACACTGCCTTCCAGGTCGGCCTCAACAACGGCCAGAACAATCCCACCGCCACCACCACCCGGCGCATGGCCACCACCCTCGGCGGAAGCACCTATTACCTCGCCTACGAGCTCTACCGGGACTCGGCGCGGAGCCTGCGCTGGGGCAATACCCTGACCGTCGACACGGCCAGCGGCACCGGTACCGGCAGCGCGCAGCAGCTGACCATCCATGGCCGGGTGCCACCGGTCAGCGGCCAGCCGCCGGCCGGCACCTACAACGACCTAGTGACGGTGACGATCACCTACTGACCGGCGTGCCGACCAACGGTCGGCACCCACCGGACGAAGGCCGTGCCGAGCGCCGGCTCGGCGCTACAGTTCCGGCACATCCCGCCGATACCGCGCAGCAAGTCTTTCAGCATGGTGGATGGCAGGTGGTTCGCACATTCCTGATCGGGGCAATGCTGGTCGCCAGCCTGCCGGCGTGGGCCGAACCCAGCAGCCCCCTGCAGATCCGGCTGACCGTGGTTGAATCCTGCAGCGACGATGGCGGCGGCATCCGCTGCCCGGCACCGCACCAGCGCAGTGACGCACCCCAGGCCCCGCGCCAGGTCCGCGAGCTCGCACCACCGGCGACGGACGAGAACGCAACACCCTCCGTGACCCTCATCTACTGATGCGCGCGTTGCTGATCCTGCTGGCACTGCTGCTGGCACTGCCTGCCGCAGCGCTGGAGCTGTTGCCGACCACCCTGCAGCTGCCGGCCCAGGGCGGCAGCGCCGAACTGTGGTTGCACAACCCCGGGCCCGGCCGCTGGCAGGGCCAGGTGCAGGTGCTGGCGTGGGATCAGCAGCTGGACGCCGAACGACTGCACCCCAGCGACCAGATCCGGGTCAGCCCGGCGCGGCTGGACCTGGCCCCCGGCAGCACCCAGCGCGTCTGGCTGTTGCCAGGCGATCCGCCAGCGGCGGCCGCTGAACAGGCCTATCGGGTCGTACTGGCACCGACGTTGCCGGGGTTGCCGCGCTATTCGCTGCCGCTGTTCCGCGGCCCAGCGGGGCCAGCACTGCAGGCCCGGCTGCTGGGCCGCGTCGAGGCCCACGGGTCTCTGGCCGTACTGCGACTCAGCAATGCCGGTACCCTGCACGGCCGCCTGCACGATCTGCGCTTCATCACGGCGGACGGCCAGGCAACGCTGCTGACGGCTGGCCTGGCCGGCTACATTCTGGCGGGCCATGAACGCCGCTGGCCCCTGCCTGCCCGCGCCGATGGCTATGCAGGCGGCCGCTTCCAGGCACGCCTGCAGGACGGCCGCGAGGTCGATCTGGCCGCAACTGACCCTGCAATTGCAGCAAGCGCCCCCAGCGGGCTATAATCGACCGGATTCCTGCCGCCAGCGTGCGCGCGAACCCGTCCACACCGGACGTCACCGGTGAATCCACACCTGCTGCCCCCATCCGTGCCGGGGTGCTCCGCAAGGAGTTCGGCCACGGAGGCAACAGGGAAGCCCAACCCCGGAACCGATCGCGCTTCCACGCGTCCCGCATACCTATCCCCGCGGGCGGAATCGCTGGTTCCATATCAGGAGTATTGCAATGCCCCAGGTCACCATGCGTCAGATGCTGGAAGCCGGCGTCCACTTCGGCCACCAGACCCGCTACTGGAACCCGAAGATGGCTCCGTACATCTTCGGCGCCCGCGGCAAGATCCACATCATCAACCTGGAAAAGACCGTCCCGCTGTTCAACGACGCGATGAACTTCATCTCGTCGGTTGCCCAGAAGCGCGGCACCGTCCTGTTCCTGGGCACCAAGCGCAGCGCCCGCGAAACCATCAAGGAAGAAGCCGAGCGTTGCGGCATGCCGTTCATGAACCAGCGTTGGCTGGGCGGCACCCTGACCAACTTCCGTACCGTCAAGCAGTCGGTTGCCCGCCTGAAGGAACTGGAAGCCGGTGAAACCGACGGCACCTTCGAGAAGCTGGTCAAGCACGAAGTGCTGGGCCTGCGTCGCGAGCGCGACAAGCTGGAAGCCTCGCTGGGCGGCATCAAGGACATGAACCGCCTGCCGGACGCCATCTTCGTGATCGACATCGGCCACGAAGACATCGCGATCAAGGAAGCCAAGAAGCTGGGCATCCCGGTCATCGCCGTGGTCGACACCAACTACAACCCGGAACTGGTTGATTACGCCATCCCGGGCAACGACGACGCCATCCGCGCTGTGCAGCTGTACGCCCGCGCCGCTGCCGACGCCGTGCTGGAAGGCAAGGCGGCTGCCCCGCACGCCGCTTCGGTGCGCGAGGAAGAATTCGCTGAAGCCGCTGCTGAAGGCGAAGAGAAGCCGGCCCGCCGCGCTCCGGCCAAGAAGGCTGCCAAGAAGGGCGACGACGCCCAGGCCTGATCCAGGCCCCGGGTGGACGCCCGGCGTCCACCCTCCCTGCACGCAGCCATCGGCGCGTGACAGGACCGTGTCACACGGGCCGGCCACCATGCCGGCCCAACCCCTTTCTTTCGTGAGGTAATCCCGTGGAAATCACTGCTTCCCTGGTCAAGGAACTGCGCGAGCGCACCGGCGCCGGCATGATGGAATGCAAGAAGGCGCTTACCGAAGCCAACGGCGACATCAACGCCGCTGCTGAAGCCATGCGCAAGTCCGGCGCCGCCAAGGCCGACAAGAAGGCTGACCGCGTGGCCGCCGAAGGCCGCCTGGGCCTGGCCCAGGACGGCGGCAAGGCCGTGCTGGTCGAAGTCAACTCGGAAACCGACTTCGTCGCCAACGATGACAACTTCAAGTCCTTCGTCAACGCCGTCGCCGCTGCTGCCCTGGCATCGGGCGCCAACGACGTCGAAGCCGTGAAGGCCGCCACGCTGGCCGACGGCCGCACCGTCGAGGAAGCCCGCGCCACCGCCGTGCAGACCCTGGGTGAGAACATCCAGATCCGCCGCATGGTCAAGGTCGACACCACCGGCAACATCGGCGCCTACGTCCACACCAACGGCAAGGTCGGCGTGCTGGTCGACCTGATCGGCGGCGACGTCGAGCTGGCCCGTGGCCTGGCCATGCACGTGGCCGCGCTGAAGCCGCCGCACAACAAGGCTGCGGACGTCCCGGCCGAGTTCGTCGAGAAGGAAAAGGAAATCGAGCTGGCCAAGATGACCGATAAGGACAAGGCCAAGCCGGCCGACATCCTGGAAAAGATCATCAGCGGCAAGATCAACAAGATCGTCAGCGACGTGACCCTGTACGGCCAGACCTACGTGCTGGGCGACACCACCGTCGAGCAGGTGGTCAAGGCCGCCGGCGCCGACGTGGCAGGCTTCAAGCTGCTGATCGTCGGCGAAGGCATCGAGAAGGTGGTGGAAGACTACGCCGCCGAAGTTGCCAAGGCGATGCAGGTCTGATTCCAGCCTTCCGGCTGTGAAGCGACCAGAAGGAGCCGCGGGAAACCGCGGCTCTTTTTTTATGCATGGACCCAGGGATCAACCCATGGCCCACCGGTGGGTGCGCACCGTTGGTGCGCACAACCGGCACCTTTGCGTTGCGCGCGAATCAAGCCGATACTCGGCGCAGGGAATCCACAGTCATTTAGCAGGAACGAAAATCGCGGACTGTGATGCATTCCTAGGTATTCTTGTCCTAATGGAATTGAACGACCCGACATGCCTCCCGAGCTGACAGCTGCCCTGGCGCTCTGCCGCAACCTGCCTTCGCCACCCGGTATTGCCCTGCGCATCATCGAACTGGCCCAGGACCCGGAAGCGGACATCGCCACCGCTGCCGACATCATCGCCATCGACATGGCGCTGAGCGCTCGCATGCTGCGCATCGCCAATTCGCCGCTTTACGCCAGCCGCCGCCGGATCGAGAACCTCGGCCAGGCGCTGACCATGCTGGGCCTGAACGCCACGATCAGCCTCGCCCTCGGCTTCACCGTCACCCAGGGCCTGACCGGCGGCCCCGGCGCCGACCACGACCTGCGCCAGCGCGCGTGGAAGCGCAGCATCCTCAGCGCCCTGGCTGCCAGCCAGCTGGGCCAGGCGCGCGGCCTGCGCCGGCTGGAAGAACTGATGCTGGCCGGCCTGCTGCAGGACCTGGGCGTACTGTGCCTGGCCCAGGCCGAGTCGGAGCGCTACCTGCCGCTGCTGCGCGAGGCACGCGACAACATCGACCTGGTCGCCCGCGAACGCGAGGAACTGGGCTGCAGCCATGCCGAAGTCGGCGCGTGGGTGGCCGAGCAATGGGGCCTGCCCCGCTACCTGGTGGAGAGCATCAGCCACAGCGAGGACGAGGACGCCGCCGAATCGCCGTTCCAGGCCTGCGTGCAGCTGTCCGGCGCGGTGGCCGACATCTGGCTGGACAGCGACGCCGACGCCGCGCGTGAGCGCGCCCTGCAGCAGGTGCACGACCGCCTGGAGCTGGACAGCGCGCGCTTCGACCAGGTCCTCGCCCGCATCAGTGAAGCCCTGCCCGACATCGCCAGCCTGTTTGATGCCGGCCTCAATTCCCCGGCGCGGGTGCGCGAGCTGATCGATCACGCGCAGGAGCTGGCCACGCTGCGCAACCTGCGCGAACTGCAGGACGCCGACCAGGCACGACGCCGCGCCGACGAGTTCGAGGCGCGCGCCAAGCGCCTCGCCGACCAGGCCCATCGTGACGCGTTGACCGGCGTGCTCAACCGCCGCCAGCTGGAAGCGGTGCTGGAGCAGGAATTCCTGCGCGCCGGCCGCCAGGGCTGGCCATTGTCGGTGGCCTTCATCGACCTGGACGACTTCAAGAAGATCAACGACGCCCACGGCCACCTGACCGGCGACGAGGTACTGCGCGCCTTCGCCGGCAAGCTGCAGGGCCAGCTGCGCAACAGTGACACCGTCGCCCGCTTCGGCGGCGAGGAATTCGTCGCGCTGCTGCCAAACACCAGCGAAAGCGTGGCCCTGGACGTGATCCGCCGGGTGCTGGCCAACATCGTCGCCACGCCGATGGCCGAGCTGGAGGGCGGGCCGCTGTTCGTCACCTTCTCCGCCGGCGTGGCCACCCAGGGTGGGTACGAGCGCTTCGCCGACGTGCAGGACCTGCTGCGCGCAGCCGACGACGTGCTGTACCGCTCCAAGAACCTGGGCCGCAACCGGGTGATCGCCCGCTCGCCAGGTGCCCTCGGCCACGACGAGCTGTCGGCCACCGCTGGCGCCGAGCTGGGCTGAACGGGAAGCCCCGTTTGACCGGGGCGAACGACCGGATTCTGCGCCGCAGTGCACAAAACACTTTGGCACGACGCCGCATGCGCGTAGAATCGCCCGCGATTTCCACGCACCCGAGGTCCTCATGTCCAAGCTCGCCTATCGCCGCATCCTTCTGAAACTGTCCGGGGAGGCGCTGATGGGAGACGAGGACTACGGCATCGACCCGAAGGTCATCAATCGCCTGGCCCGCGAGGTCATCGAAGCCCAGCAGGCCGGTGCCGAAGTGGCGCTGGTGATCGGCGGCGGCAACATCTTCCGCGGCGCCGGCCTGGCCGCCGGCGGCATGGATCGGGTCACCGGCGACCAGATGGGCATGCTGGCCACGGTCATCAACGCCCTGGCCATGCAGGATGCCCTCGAGAAGCTGGGCGCCAAGGCCCGCGTGATGAGCGCGATCAAGATCAACGACGTGTGCGAGGACTACATCCGCCGCCGCGCCATCCGCCACCTGGAAAAGGGCCGCCTGGTGATCTTCGCCGCCGGCGTCGGCAGCCCGTTCTTCACCACCGATTCCGGCGCCGCCCTGCGCGCGATCGAGATCGGCGCCGATCTGCTGCTGAAGGCCACCAAGGTCGATGGCGTGTACGACAAGGACCCGAACAAGCACAACGATGCGGTCCGCTTCGACAGCCTGAGCTACGACGAAGTGATCCGCCGCGGCCTGGAAGTGATGGACACGGCGGCCTTCGCATTGGCCCGCGACAGCGACCTGCCGATGCGCGTGTTCGACATGGGCCAGCCGGGCGAGCTGCTGAAGATCCTCAACGGCGCGAACATCGGCACCCTGGTCCAGGGCCGCGACCCGGCCTGAGCCTGAGCGCGAGGCGGCGATCGGGCCGATTCAGGCCCGGCAGCGTCCCGTATTCGCCTATAATCGCCCGATTCCAGATACATCCAGGACCGGGCGATGCTCAACGACATCAAGAACAACGCGCAGACGCGCATGGCCAAGAGCATCGACGCTCTGAAGCACACCCTCACCTCCATCCGGACCGGGCGTGCCACGCCTGCCCTGCTGGACCGCGTGACGGTCAGTGCCTATGGCAACGCCAGCACCCCGCTGAACCAGGTTGCCTCGATCTCCAACGCCGACGCGCACTCGCTGCTGGTCACGCCGTTCGACAAGGGCATGATCAAGGAGATCGAAAAGGGGCTCTACAACGCCGAGTTCACCCCGAACACCCTCGGCACCGCGATCCGCATCAACATGCCGCCGCCGACCGAAGAGCGCCGCAAGGAGCTGGCCAAGCAGGTGCAGAAGGAAGGTGAAGGCGCCAAGATCGCGATCCGCAACATCCGTCAGGACGCGAACAAGGAAATCGCCAAGCTGGTCAAGGACAAGGCGATCAGCGAAGACGAGAAGAAGCGCGGCGAAGACGACATCCAGAAGCTGACCGACGCCAACATCAAGGACGTCGACAAGGTCGTCGCCGACAAGGAAAAAGAACTGCTGTCGGTCTGAAGTCGATGCCTTCAGCCCCGCCTCCGTTACCGGCCGCCCTGCCCCGCCACATTGCCATCATCATGGATGGCAATGGGCGCTGGGCACAGCAGCGCCGTCGCCCCCGCGTGATCGGCCACCGTGCCGGCGCGCGCGCGGTCAACCGCACCATCGAGCGCTGCCTTGAACTGGGCATTCCGGCGCTGACCCTGTTCGCCTTCTCCAGCGAGAACTGGGGCCGGCCGCAGGAGGAAGTGGATGCGTTGATGAAGCTGTTCCTCGGCGCGCTCGACCGCGAGGTGGACGAGCTGCACCGGCGCGGCGTGCGCGTACGCTTCATCGGCGAACGCGAGCGCTTCGGTGCCGGGCTGGTCAGCCGCATGCAGCTGGCCGAACAGCGCACCGCCGACAACACCACCCTGACCCTGTCGATCGCGGCCAGCTATGGCGGCCGCCAGGACATCGCCCGCGCCGCGCGCGCCCTGGCCGTCGAAGTGGCGGCCGGTCGCCTGTTGCCCGAGCAGATCGACGAATCGCTGCTGGACAGCCAGGTCGCCCTTGCCGACCTGCCGCCGCCGGACCTGTTCATCCGCACCGGCGGCGACACCCGCATCAGCAACTTCCTGCTGTGGCAGCTGGCCTACACCGAGCTGTGGTTCACCGAGGCCCTGTGGCCGGACTTCGATGCCGGGCAGCTGCAGCAGGCGCTGGACGCCTATGCCGGCCGCGAGCGTCGTTTCGGCCTGACCAGCGCCCAGATTGCCGCACTGGCCACCGAGACTTCCAGCCCATGACCAAGACCCGAGTCCTCGCCGCGCTGATCATGGCGCCGGTTGCCATTGCGGCGATCCTGCTGCTGCCCACGCAATGGCTGGCCGCCGCCGCCGCTGCGGTGCTGCTGATCGGCCTGTGGGAATGGCTGAAGCTGGCCGGTATCGAAGACACCCTGGCACGCACCGTACTTCTGGTGCTGAACCTGCTGCTGATGGTGCTGCTGGTCTGGGCCGATGGCAGTACGCTGGTGCTGTTCCAGATAACCACGCTGGCCGGCGTTGCCTGGTGGCTGGCCGCGCTGGTCTGGCTGCGCTTCTTCAATTTCGGTGCACAGCCGTCGGCGCCCTCGCGCATCCTGAAGATGCTGGCCGGCACGCTTGCCATCGTGCCCGCCTGGGCCGCGCTGGTGCTGATCCATGCCGGTGGCGATCCGCCGGGCAAGCAGGGCCACCTGTGGCTGCTGGCTGCACTGGCACTGGTGTGGGCGGCCGACTCGGGCGCCTACTTCGCCGGCCGCCATTTCGGCAAGCACAAGCTGGCCCCGCGGATCAGCCCCAACAAGACCTGGGAAGGCCTGTTCGGCGGCCTGTTGGCCGGTGTCGCCGTGGCCGTCGGCCTGGGCTGGCTGGCCGGGATCGATACCGCACACCTGCCGGGCCTGCTGATCACCGCGGTCGTGGCCGTGTTCGCCTCGGTGCTGGGTGACCTGTTCGAGAGCCTCATCAAGCGCCACGCGGGCGCCAAGGATTCGGGCCACCTGATCCCGGGCCATGGCGGCGTGCTCGACCGGGTCGACGGCGTCCTCGCCGCCGTCCCGGTGTTCGCGCTGGGCAAGGAAATCTTCGGGTTCTGACCATGAATGCTGCTGCAGACCTGCGCCGGGTCGCCGTATTCGGCGCCACCGGCTCGATCGGTGCCTCCACGCTGGACGTGATCGCCCGCCACCCGCAGCGCTACCAGGCGACCGTGCTCGCCGCCGGACGCCAGGTGCAGGGGCTGCTGGCGTTGTGCCGCCAGCACAAGCCCGCGCACGCGGTGATCGCCGACGAATCGCTGTTCGCCGAACTGCGTGACGGCCTGCGCGACGCCGGACTGGCCACCGAAGCCCATGCCGGCCATGCCGCGCTGGACCAGCTGGCCGCCAGCGACGCCTGCGATACCGTGGTCGCGGCCATCGTCGGCGCTGCCGGCCTGTCCTCGACCCTGGCCGCGGCCGCCGCCGGCAAGCGCATCCTGCTGGCCAACAAGGAATCGCTGGTGCTGGCCGGCGAACTGCTGACCCGTACCGCCGAACGTGCCGGCGCCGAAATCATCCCGATCGACAGCGAACACAGCGCGATCTTCCAGTGCCTGCGCTCGCGCGACGCCAGCGTCGACGGCGCCGGCGTGCGCCGGATCCTGCTGACCGCCTCCGGCGGCCCGTTCCGTGGCCGCAGCCGCGCCGAACTGGCCCAGGTCACCCCGGCCCAGGCCGTTGCCCACCCGAAGTGGTCGATGGGACCGAAGATCTCGGTCGATTCGGCGACGTTGATGAACAAGGGCCTGGAAGTCATCGAGGCCCACCACCTGTTCGGCGTGCCCGGTGAACGCATCGAAGTGCTGGTGCACCCGCAGAGCCTGGTCCATTCGCTGGTCGAGTTCGTCGACGGCTCGACCCTGGCGCAGATGGGCCTGCCGGACATGCGCACCACCCTCGCCGTTGGCCTGGGCTGGCCACAGCGCATCGAATCGGGCGTGGCCGGGCTGGACCTGCTGGCCCAGGGCCGTCTGGATTTCGAGGCCCCGGACACCGACGCCTTCCCCTGCCTGGCCCTGGCCTGGCAGGCCATGCAGGCCGGCGGCACCGCACCGGCGGTGCTGAATGCTGCCAACGAGGAGGCGGTTTCAGCGTTTCTTCAGGGCCGGATCGGTTTCCTGACGATCCCGGCGCTGGTTGCTAACGCTCTTTCAACACTGCCGACGCAAGCAGCCGATACACTGGAGGTCCTGTTGTCCGCCGACCAGCGGGCACGCCAGCTCACCCTGAACGCCATCGACGCCGCCTGAACGACCGCCTCGCCCAGCATGACGCCGCCGCCCCTGCCCGCCACTGTGAGCCTGCATGACTGACTTCATCGGATCGGTCTGGTGGATGATTGTCAGCCTCGGGCTGCTGGTCACGTTCCACGAGTTCGGGCATTACTGGGTCGGGCGCCTGTGCGGGGTCAAGATCCTGCGTTTCTCGGTCGGCTTCGGCCGGCCGCTGTGGTCGCGCCGCGACCGGCATGGTACCGAGTTCGCCATCGCCGCCATTCCGCTGGGTGGCTACGTGAAGTTCCTCGACGAACGCGAGGTCGAAGTCCACCCGCACGAGCGCGGCCAGGCCTTCAACCACAAGACCGTCTGGCAGCGCATCGCGATCGTTGCCGCCGGCCCGATCGCCAACCTGCTGCTGTGCATCCTCCTGCTGTGGGCGATGTTCGTGATCGGCAAGCAGGATTACTCGCCCACCGTCGGCCGCGTCAGCGGCATCGCCGCCAGTGCCGGCCTGGCCAGCGGCGACCGCGTGCTGCGCGTGGACGACCGCCAGGTGGTCACCCTCGGCGAGGCCAGCATGGCACTGACCGCGGCCGCGATGGACCGCCGCGACGTGAAGCTGGAAGTGCTGGATACGGCCGACCAGGTGCGCACGCGCACCCTGCCGCTGTCGCAGCTGCCGGCGGGTTTCGATGAGCGGCGGGTGCCGATCCTGGCTGGCATGTACTGGCAGTCGTGGCTGCAGCCCGCGCTGGTCGAGTCGCTCACCGCGGACTCCGTGGTGGCCGGGCAACTGCAGCCGGGCGACCTGATCGTGGCCATTGACGGCCAGCGCATCGACGGCGCCGACCAGGTGATCGGCGAGATCCAGGCGCTGGGCCGTGCCGGTGGCCCGGGCATGATCGAGGTCCTGCGTGGCGGCGAGCGCCTGGCGCTGGAAGTGACGCCACGCAAGGGCCAGGACGCCAAGGGCGGCCCCACGTGGCAGATCGGCGTTCAGTTCCCGACCAAGTTCAGCCCCCCCTACGACACCCTCCTGCGCTACGGCCCCCTGGACTCGGTCACCGTCGCGGTACGCGAAACCGGCCGCCTGGCGGCCGACTCGCTGGGCATGATGGGCCGCATCGTCACCGGCAAGGCCTCGCTGCAGAACGTTTCCGGGCCGGTCACCATCGCCCGCGTGGCCAATGTCTCGGCCAAGCGCGGCCTCGACTGGTTCCTGCAGTTCCTTGCCCTGCTGTCCCTCAGCCTGTGCATCATCAACCTGCTGCCGATCCCGATCTTGGACGGCGGCCACCTGCTGTATTACCTTATCGAGTTGGTCAAGGGCAGCCCGCTGAGCGAGCGTGCCATCGCCGCCGGCCAATACATCGGCCTGGCGTTGCTGGCCGGGCTGATGGGGTTGGCGTTCTACAACGACATCCTCGGCCTGGTCCCGCGATGAACTTTTCCATGTTGTTGCCGTCTACAGCGTCGGCATCCCGCACCAATGAAATCGACCTTCCTACCGGACGTGACATGACGCGACTCCCCAATCGCCGCCTGCTGGCCCTCGCCCTCGCCGCCGTCACCGGCGCTCCCGCCCTGGCCCAGGCAGCCGAGCCCTTCACTGTCAGCGACATCCGCGTCGATGGCCTGCAGCGCATCAGCTCGGGCACGGTATTCACCTACCTGCCGGTGGAACGTGGCGAGACGGTCACCGACAACAAGGTCGGCGAGACGATCCGCGCCCTGTACAAGACCGGCTTCTTCGAAGACGTGCAGCTGGACCGCCAGGGCACGATCCTGGTGGTGACCGTCAAGGAACGTCCGGCGATCAACAAGCTGACCGTGACCGGCAACAAGGACATCAAGTCCGACCAGCTGCTCAAGGGCCTGTCCGACATCGGCCTGACCGAGGGCGGCACCTTCGATCGCCTGAGCCTGGACCGCGTGACCCAGGAACTGCGCCGCCAGTACAACGACCGTGGCAAATACAACGTCGACATCACCCCGACGGTGAGCCCGCTGGACCGCAACCGCGTGGACATCGCCATCGCCATCAAGGAAGGCAAGGCGGCCAAGATCCGCCACGTCAACCTGGTAGGCACCGAAAAGTTCGAGAGCAAGGACATCCTGGAGACCTGGGAGTCCAAGGAGCACAACTGGGCGTCGTGGTACCGCCGTGACGACCAGTACTCCAAGGAAAAGCTGTCCGGTGACCTGGAAAAGCTCAACTCCTGGTACCTGGACCGCGGCTACGTCGATTTCAGCATCGATTCCACCCAGGTCTCGATCAGCCCCGACAAGCGCGACATGTTCCTGACTGCGGGCGTGACCGAGGGTGCGCAGTACAAGATCTCCGAGATCAAGGTCAGCGGCGACACCATCCTCCCGCAGGAGGACGTCGAGCGCATGGTGATCCAGAAGTCCGGCGACACGTTCTCGCGTGCCCTGCTGGAATTCAGCTCGGACACCATCACCAATTCGCTGTCCAACATCGGCTACGCGTTCGCCAAGGTGAACCCGATCCCGACCACCAACCGCGCCGAGCAGACCGTCGCCATCAACATGCAGGTCGTGCCCGGCCCGCGCGTTTCGGTGCGCCGCATCCTGTTCCGTGGCAATACCCGCACCTCCGATGAGGTGATGCGCCGCGAAATGCGCCAGTTCGAGAACAGCTGGTACTCGCAGGCCGCGATCGACCGCTCCAAGATCCGCCTGCAGCGCCTGGGCTACTTCGAATCGGTGGAAGTGGAGACCCCGGCCGTCAGCGGCAGCAACGACCAGGTCGACGTCGTCTACAACGTCAAGGAAACCACCTCGGGCAGCTTCGTGTTCGGCCTGGGCTACTCGCAGTCCTACGGCATGACCACCTCGGTGCAGCTGTCGCAGAACAACTTCCTTGGCGGCGGCAACCGCGTGTCGGTCGAAGCCTCGCGCAGCAGCTACCTGCAGCGCTACGGCTTCAGCTACACCAACCCGTACTTCACCGATGACGGCGTGTCGCTGGGCTATAACCTGTCCTGGCGCGAACTGGACTACTCCGACTTCAATACCGCGCAGTACAACAGCACCAATGGTTCGGCGCAGGTGGTGTTCGGCGTGCCGCTGACCGAGACCGATACCGTCTCGCTGATGTTCGGCATCGACAGCAACCAGATCACCACCTACCAGGGCTCGACCCCGCAGTCGATCATCGACTACATCAACGCGGTCGGTAAGCGCACCTTCCACGCCTGGCGCACCGAGCTGGGCTGGGCGCGCGACTCGCGCAACGACTACTTCATGCCGACCCGCGGCACCTACCAGCGCATCGGCCTGGAAACCACGCTGCCGGGTTCGACCATCGAGTACTACAAGCTGAACTACCAGATCAGCAAGTACTGGCCGATCATGCCGTCGCTGGTGATCAACACCCGCGCGGAAATCGGCTACGGCGATGCCTACGGCAACGACTACACCCGTACGCTGACCAATCCGGATGGCACCACCCGCACCGTCACCGCCAGCGGCCTGCCGTTCTTCGAGAACTTCTACGCCGGTGGCACCAACTCGGTGCGCGGCTTCGAGGACAACACCCTCGGCCCGCGCGAAGTCACCACCGGTTATCCGGAAGGCCAGCCGCTGGGTGGTTCGCTGAAGACCGTCGGTTCGGTCGAAGCCTACTTCCCGCGCCTGTTCGACAGCCCGTCGGCACGCGTGTCGGCCTTCGTCGACTTCGGCAACGTCTACAACGGCACCCAGAACTTCAAGGCCAACGAGCTGCGCGTGTCCACCGGCGTGGCCCTGCTGTGGCGCGCCCCGGTCGGCCCGATCTCGATCAGCTACGCCTTCCCGCTGAAGAAGGAAGACGATGACAAGATCGAGCGTCTGCAATTCACGTTCGGTGGCCAGTTCTGAGGAACGTTGTTCCCCAGAACTGATCCACCTCCGGTGAATTGCCCGCGCATTTCACCTATCCCCCGCGCCGCTGGCGCGCCCCCCTTAACAAAGGGGGGCTCTCCACCAGACGGGGTGCGAAGCGCCGGGCTCTGCCCGGCGTTTTCGTTTTGCAGATGACACTGCACGGCACGGGCTTTTGGCCGCGCTCGCGGGAAATTGTCCAGAGGCGGCGGGTGGCCCTGGACAGGACCGTTGGCGCCATGGATGGCGCCATCGAGCACCATGGAGGGGGTTTTGCGTGTCCTGGCCAGGGCCACCCGCCGCCTCCCGCCCGTACCAGGCAGGCGCCAAGCCTTGCCCCCGCATGACCGAAATGGCGCCACACGTTAAACTCCCGCCGTGAATACTCCCACCTACACCGCCCAGCAACTCGCCGAGCAGTTCGGCCTGCAGGTCCATGGCGACCCCGCCACCGCCATCCATGGCGTGGCCACCCTCGCCCATGCCGGCCCTGGCCAGCTGACCTTCCTTGCCAACCCGCGCTACCGCGCCCAGCTGGCCGACAGCCAGGCCTCGCTGGTGGTCCTGCGTGCCGACGACGCCGAGGCCGCCCCGGGCACTGCGCTCGTCGCCAAGGACCCGTACACCGCGTTCGCCAAGATCGCCGCGCTGTTCGACATCGCGCCGACCCGCCCGCCGGGCATCCACCCCAGCGCCGTCATCGACCCCAGCGCCCAGGTGGCCGCCAGCGCCCATATCGGCCCGTTCGTTTCGGTCGGTGCGCGCAGCGTGGTCGGCGAGAACTGCATCATCGGCACCGGCAGCGTGATCGGCGAGGACTGCAGCCTGGATGCCGGCTGTGAACTGATCGCCCGCGTGACCCTGGTCACCCGGGTCACGCTGGGCAAGCGCGTGCGCGTGCATCCCGGTGCCGTGCTCGGCGCCGACGGTTTCGGCCTGGCGATGGACGCTGGCAAGTGGATCAAGGTGCCGCAGCTCGGCGGCGTCCGCATCGGCGACGATTGCGAGATCGGCGCCAATACCTGCGTCGACCGCGGCGCGCTGGAAGACACCGTGCTGGACGAGGATGTGCGCCTGGACAACCTGGTGCAGATCGCCCACAACGTGCAGATCGGCGCGCATTCGGCCATCGCCGGCTGCACCGGCATCGCCGGCAGCGCCAAGATCGGCCGCTACTGCCTGCTTGGCGGCCACGTTGGCGTGGTCGGCCACCTCGAAATCTGTGACAAGGTCGTGATCACCGGCAAGTCGGTGGTCCGCAACTCCATCCATGAGCCAGGCGAGTACTCGTCCGGCACCCCGTTGACCGACAACCGCACGTGGCGCAAGAACGCCGCGCGCTTCAAGCAGCTGGACGCATTGGCTCGCCGCGTCCTGGCTGCTGGCAAGGAGAAAGAATGAACGATTCGCTGCAGCTTCCGATCGATGTCTGCCAGATCCAGGAACTGCTTCCGCACCGCTACCCGTTCCTGCTGGTGGACCGGGTGCTTGAACTCGACGTCGAGGCCAAGCGCATCCTGGCGCAGAAGAACGTCAGCATCAACGAGCCGTTCTTCCAGGGCCACTTCCCGGGCCGCCCGATCATGCCCGGCGTGCTGATCATCGAAGCGCTGGCGCAGGCCGGCGGCGTCATGACCCAGCTCACGCTCGGCCGCGATGCGCAGTCCAAGCTGTTCTACATGGTCAAGGTGGAAAACGCCCGCTTCAACAAGCAGGTCGTGCCCGGCGACGTGCTGATGCTGGACGTGCAGATGAAGCGCCTGATCCGCAACATGGGCTGGTACTACGGCGAAGCCAAGGTCAACGGCGAAGTCGTCGCGTCGGCCGAGGTCATGTGCGCCGGCGCCAAGGGCTGATCCACTGGAGGCAGCAATGACTGACAACGCACCGCGGATCCACCCCACCGCCGTCATCGATCCGGCCGCGCGCCTGGCCGACGATGTGCAGGTGGGCGCCTTCACCCTGATCGGCCCCGATGTTGAAATCGGCGCCGGCACGGTGGTGGGCCCCCATTGCAGCATCCACGGCCCGACCCGGATCGGCCGCGACAACCGCTTCGTCGGTCATGCCGCGATCGGTGGCGAGCCGCAGGACAAGAAGTTCGCCGGTGAGCGCACCGAACTGGTGATCGGCGACCGCAACGTGTTCCGCGAGTTCGTCACGCTCAACCGTGGCACCGGCGGCGGCGGCGGCATCACCACCATCGGCAACGACAACTGGATGCTGGCCTACACGCACGTGGCGCACGACTGCCATGTCGGCAATTTCTGCGTGTTCTCCAACAACACCACCCTGGCCGGCCACGTGACCGTGGGCGACTACGTGATCATCAGCGGCTTCGCCGGTGCCCACCAGTTCTGCCGCATCGGTGCGCATGCCTTCCTCGGCATGGGCGCGCTGACCAATGGCGATGTACCGCCGTTCACCATGGTCGGTACCGATTCGCTGGGCCGCCCGCGCGGCATCAACAGCGAAGGCCTGAAGCGCCGCGGCTTCGACGCCGACCGCATCTCGGCCATCAAGCGTGCCTACCGCACGCTGTACGTGGCCGGCCTGCCGTTGGCCGAAGCCAAGCAGCAGCTGACCGAACAGGCGCGTGACAGCAATGACGTGAAGGCCATGCTGGACTTCATCGAGCACGCCGAGAGGCCCTTGCTGCGATGAGCAGCACGACCGGCCAGGCGGCGGCCGGCGCCGCGGTGATTCCGTTGGCCTCGATGGCCGGCAGCGTTCCCGCACAGCGGGTGCTCAGCGAGCGCCCGTTGCGGATCGCGCTGGTTGCCGGCGAAGCGTCCGGCGACCTGCTCGGTGCGGGCCTGGTGCGTGAACTGAAGGCGCGCTTCCCGAATGCCGAGTTCGCCGGCATTGGCGGCGATGCCATGCGCAGCGCCGGCTGCCAGACCTGGCACGATGCCAGCGAGCTGGCGGTGATGGGCCTGACCGAAGTGCTGCGCCACCTGCCGCGGCTGCTCAAGCTGCGCTCGGCGTTCCGCCAGCGCGCCCTGGAATGGCAGCCGGACGTGTTCATCGGCATCGACGCACCCGACTTCAACCTGGGCATCGAGCGCTGGCTGAAGCAACGCGGCGTGCGCACCGTGCATTACGTCAGTCCCTCGGTCTGGGCCTGGCGCGAGAAGCGCGCCGAGAAGATCGGCAGCAGCGCGGACCTGGTGCTGTGCCTGTTCCCGATGGAACCGCCGATCTATGCAAGGCACGGCATCGACGCACGCTTCGTCGGCCACCCGATGGCCGATGACATTCCGCTGCAGGGCAACCGCGAGGAAGCCCGTGCCGCGCTCGGGCTGCCGACCTCGGCCAAGGTGCTGGCGGTGTTGCCGGGCAGCCGCCTGGGCGAGATCTCACGCCTGGGCGAACCCTTCTTCGAAGCCGCCTGGCAGGTCTCTGAACGCATTCCGGGCCTGCATGTGGTGGTGCCTGCCGCCAACCCGGCCTGCCGGCAGCTGATCGAAGAACAGCTGTCGCGCTCGGCGTTGCCGGTGGCCTACTCGCACGTGCTGGATGGCCAGGCGCGCAACGCGATGATCGCCGCCGACGTGGTGGTGCTGGCCTCCGGCACCGCGACCCTGGAAGCCATGCTGGTGAAGCGGCCGATGGTCGTCGGTTACCGCGTCAACGAACTGACCTATCGCCTGGTCAAGGCGCTGGGCCTGATCAAGGTCGACCGCTTCGCCCTGCCCAACATCCTGGCCGGCCAGGACCTGGCGCCGGAGCTGATGCAGCACGACTGCACGCCGGACAGGCTGGCCGCGGCCATCCAGCAATGGTTCGACCACCCGCAGCGGGTGATCGACCTGCAGGACACGTACGTGCGGCTGCACGAGCGCCTGCGCCGCAATGCTTCGGCGCGTGCCGCCGATGCCGTCGGCGAACTGCTGATGCGCGACCAGGCGCAGGCATGAGCCGCCGTCACGCCGCAGCGGCCAGCCTGGCCCTGTTCGACGGCGCGACGGTGGTCGAGCCGGAACGCCTGGTCGCTGGCGTCGACGAGGCCGGACGTGGCCCGCTGGCCGGGCCGGTGGCGGTGGCGGCGGTGGTATTCGATCCGTCACGGCCACGCATCAACGGCCTGGACGATTCCAAGCAGTTGACGGCGGCCCGCCGCGAACAGCTGCATGACCGCATCATCGAGCGTGCCCTGGCCTGGCACGTGGTGCTGGTGGACGTGGACACCATCGACCGCCTGAACATCTACCAGGCCACCCTGCAGGGCATGCGTGACGTCGTTGCAGCGGTTGCCCATGTGGCCGGCTTCGCCCGCATCGATGGCAACGTGGTGCCCAAGGGCCTGGTGCTGCCGGCGCAGGCGCTGGTCGGCGGCGATGGCATCGACCGCGCGATCATGGCCGCCTCGATCCTGGCCAAGGTCTCGCGCGACCGTTACATGCAGGACGTGCATACCCGCCACCCGCAGTACGGCTTCGAACAGCACAAGGGCTATGGCACCCCGGCCCACCTGGCCGCCCTGCGCGAGCACGGCCCCTGCATGGAACACCGGCGCAGCTTCGCCCCGGTGCGTGAGTGCCTGGGCCTGACGCAGGCGGCGGCCATCGCCTGAGCCTGCTGGAGTTGTAGAGCCGAGCCCATGCTCGGCTGCTGTGGACAGCCGAGCATGGGCTCGGCTCTACAGAAGGCGGCCTCCCGCACGCCTGAATCCGGCGCCACGCCGTGCCCCTGTCAAGCCTTGTGGCAACCCCCTGCCCTCGCTACCCTGACCGGGCATTCCAGCGCTTCCCGACCCCGGCGACGATCGTCCGTCAGCACCCGGGGCCCGCGCGCTCCAACCTGGTCCGGCATGTCCAACTCCCGCTTCGTACATCTCCACGTCCACACCGAGTTCTCGCTGGCGGACTCCACCATCCGTGTGCCGGCCAAACCGGACCAGGCGGACCCGAAGAAGGCCAAGCAGGCCAACCTGCTGTCGCGCTCGGTCGAACTCGGCCTGCCCGCGCTGGCGGTGACCGACCTCAACAACCTGTTCGCCCTGGTCAAGTTCTACAAGGCCGCCGAAGGCGTGGGCATCAAGCCGATCGCCGGTGCCGACGTGCTGATCGCCGAGGAAGGCCAGGACCCGTGGCGGATGACCCTGCTGTGCCGCGACCGCGAGGGTTACCTGAGCCTGTCGCGGCTGCTGACCCGCGCCTGGATGGAAGGCCATCGCCCCGAGGGCGGCGTGGCCGTGCACCCGGACTGGCTGAAGGCCGGCAACGCCAACCTGTTCGCATTGGCCGGGCGGCAGAGCCTGGCCGGGCGCCTGGCGCTGGACGGCAAGCATGAACTGGCCGAGCAGCAGCTGGCCGACTGGCAGCGCGTGTTCGGCGATGGCCTGCACCTGGAGCTGACCCGCACCGGCCGCGAGGGCGAGGAAACCTTCAACCAGTTCGCGCTGATGGCCGCCGGCCAGCGTGGCCTGCCGGTGGTGGCCAGCAACGACGTGCGCTTCCTGTCGCCCTCGGACTTCAGCGCGCACGAAGCGCGCGTGTGCATTTCCACCGGCCGCGTGCTGGACGACCCCAAGCGCCCGCGCGAATACAGCGACCAGCAGTACCTGAAGTCGGCCGAGGAGATGTGCGCGCTGTTCGCCGACATCCCCGATGCGATCGACAACACGCTGGCGCTGGCCGAGCGCTGCAACATCGAGATGCGGCTGGGCACCTACTTCCTGCCCAACTACCCGGTGCCGGACGACGAGACGCTGGACACCTGGATCCAGAAGATGTCGCGCGATGGCCTGGAAGAGCGCCTGGAGAAGAATCCGCTGGCGCCGGGCAAGACCCGCGAAGAGTATTTCGAGCGCCTGGAATTCGAGCTCAACACCATCATCAAGATGGGCTTCCCGGGCTACTTCCTGATCGTGGCCGACTTCATCCAGTGGGGCAAGAACCAGGGTATTCCGATCGGCCCCGGCCGTGGTTCGGGTGCCGGTTCGCTGGTGGCGTGGGCGCTGAAGATCACCGATCTGGACCCGCTGCCGTACAACCTGCTGTTCGAGCGCTTCCTGAACCCGGAACGCGTGTCGATGCCCGACTTCGACATCGACTTCTGCATGGACCGCCGCGACGAGGTGATCGACTACGTCGCCCGCAAGTACGGGCGCGAGCGCGTCAGCCAGATCATCACCTACGGCACCATGGCCGCCAAGGCGGTGGTGCGCGACTCCGGCCGCGTGCTCGGCTTCCCGTACGGCCTGGTCGACGGCGTCTCCAAGCTGATCCCGAACATTCTGGGCATCCACCTGAAAGATGCGCTGGGCAAGGGCAAGGAAGGCCCGAGCTCTGAGATGGCGTCGGCCGAACTGATCCAGCGCTACGAGACCGAGGACGATGTCCGCGACCTGATCGACCTGGCGCTGCAGCTGGAAGACCTGACCCGCAACGCCGGCAAGCACGCCGGTGGCGTGGTGATCGGGCCCGAGCCGCTGAGCGAGTTCTGCCCGCTGTACGCCGAACACGACGAGAACGGCCTCGGCAAGAACCCGGTCACCCAGTTCGACAAGAACGACGTGGAAGAAGTGGGCCTGGTGAAGTTCGACTTCCTGGGCCTGCGCACGCTGACCATCATCGACTGGGCGGTGAAGGCGATCAACAAGCGCCATGAGCGCGCCGGCATCCCGCCGGTGGACATCGCCGCGATCCCGCTGGACGACACGCCCACCTACAGGGACATCTTCGCCAACGGCAACACCGGCGCGGTGTTCCAGTTCGAATCCTCCGGCATGCGCCGCCTGCTGAAGGATGCGCGCCCCGACCGTTTCGAAGACCTGATCGCGCTGGTGTCGCTGTATCGCCCCGGCCCGATGGACCTGATTCCCTCCTTCAATGCGCGCAAGCACGGGCAGGAAGAGATCATCTATCCCGATCCGCGCACCGAAGCCATCCTGAAGGACACCTACGGCATCATGGTGTACCAGGAGCAGGTCATGCAGATGGCGCAGATCGTCGGCGGCTACTCGCTGGGCGGCGCCGACCTGCTGCGCCGCGCGATGGGCAAGAAGGTGCCGGCCGAAATGGCCAAGCACCGCGAGATCTTCCGCGAAGGTGCAGCCAAGGGCGGCGTCGATGGCCCCAAGGCCGACGAAATCTTCGACCTGATGGAGAAGTTCGCCGGCTACGGCTTCAACAAGTCGCACGCCGCTGCCTACGCGCTGGTCAGTTACCAGACCGCCTGGCTGAAACGCCATTACCCGGCTGAGTTCATGGCGGCCACGCTGTCGTCCGATCTGGACAACACCGACAAAGTGGTCGGCTTCCTCGACGAGGTGCGCAACCTCGGCCTGACCGTGCTGCCGCCCAAGGTGAACCAGTCGGCCTTCATGTTCGAAGCGGTGACGCCGGACACCATCCAGTACGGCCTCGGGGCGATCAAGGGCGTCGGCCAGGGTGCCTGCGAGGCGGTGGTCGAGGAGCGGCTGAAGGGCGGCCCGTTCAAGGACCTGCTCGACTTCTGCACGCGCGTTGGTTCGGCCAAGCTCAACAGGCGCACGCTGGAAGCGATGATCAACTGTGGTGCGTTGGACGAGCTCGGCCGCAACCGTGCCTCGCTGATGCTGCAGCTGCCGGAGGTGATCAAGGCTACCGACCAGATGGCCCGCGAGCGGGCTTCGGGACAGAACTCGCTGTTCGGTGGCCCGGACCCGAGCGCGACCACGATCCAGCTGGACCTGCCCGAAGCCGAGGAGTGGCCGCTGCTGCAGCGCCTGAACGGCGAGCGCGACACGCTGGGCTTCTATCTCAGTGGCCACCCGTTCGATCCCTGGCGCGACGATGTGCGCGACCTGGTCGGCAATGACCTGGGTTCGGTGGAGAAGATCTGGAGCGCCAACAGCGGTGGTGGCGGCGGCGGCGAGAAACGCTGGCGCCCGGAAGTGCAGACGGTGCTGGCCGGCCAGGTGGTCGGCGTGCGCCGCAAGGGCGAAAGCCAGATCTTCATCCAGCTTGAGGACGGACGTGGCCGCGTCGAGTGCAGCGCGTTCTCCGACGCGATGGCCGAGTTCGGCCACCTGATGACCAAGGACCGCATCCTGGTGGTCAAGGGCGGCCTGCGCGAGGACGAGTTCAACGGCGGCTTCGCGCTGCGCATCCGCCAGTGCTGGGACTTCGATGAGGTCTGCGCCAACTACGCCACGCGGCTGTCGCTGCGCCTGGACCTGCGCCAGCAGCGCCCGGTCTGGGAGCGCATCGATGCGCTGCTCGACCGCCATCGCCCGGGACGGACGCCACTGCGCCTGGACCTGCTGCTGAAGGGGCCGCACGGCGGCGTCGCCGGCATGCTCGATGTGTCCGGGCAGAGCGCGGTACGCATCGATTCCAAGCTGATGGAGGCGCTGCGCGCCGACCCGGCCGTGCGCACGCTGAAGGTGCGCTACAGCCCGCCATGGGCCAGCTGAGGCTGGCTCCCTCGCTGTCCTGTCTCCCCTGTTTCCCCGTTCCAAGTATCAAGGACGATTGCCGATGAAGACCCTGCTGTTCCCGTTCGCTGCCGCACTGGCCCTGGCCGCCTGCTCCCCGTCGAAGATCGAGTTCCAGATCGACAACCCGACCGACACGCCGCTGGCGTTGAGCATCGACGGCCAGGACCTGCCGGTGGCCGCACAGGGCTCGCGCCCGGTCTCGCTCGCTGTCGGCGAGCATCGCCTGCATACCGACAAGTTCGGTGATGTGCGCTTCATCGTCTACGTCGACGGTCGTGGCGGGCTGATCAATCCGACCCTCAGCGAGTACGTGATCGCCCGCGAGATCTACGTCACCGACGAGAGCAAGGTGAAGAACTTCGGCGTCGGCAACAGCGGTATCCAGCTCGGCGGCGTCGACTTCGAAGGCCCGTTCGAGAAGCGCCACGACCTGTTCATCGACAAGACCTGGACCTACGGCGTGCGCGAACCCTTCCCCAAGGAAAAGGTGGTGGCCCACGTTGATTCCAGCGGCGGCCAGATCGTGGCCAAGGTGTTCACCGCTCCCGACTTCATCGCTTACGTGGAAGAAGGCATGGGCGAGCCCGGCGCGTTCAAGCGCGAACAGCCAGGTGGCTACGTGGCCCCGGCCTACAGCCTGGAACCGGCCCCGGCCAGCCTGCCGGCGCTGGTGCCGGCCTTCGAGGCCCACGCCGCGCCCCTGCGCGAGGTCTATGCGCGCTGGCTGAAGGCCACCACCGCCGATGAACAGAAGGCCCTGCGCAAGCAGGATTTCGCCGCGCAGATGGCCTTCACCTCGGCCACTGCCACCCTGGGCAGCGGCCTTGGCCGGGAAGCCAACGAGGCCTACAACGACTTCGTCTCCCAGCGCAGCCAGTTGATGGGCCGCAGCGCCCTGGTGGTGCCCTGAGCTGACTGGCGCCCCCTGCCCGGCTGCGCTACCGTCGCCTTCCAGACGAAGGCGTACGGGTGGTTTGCACGCATTCGGCTAGAATTCCCCCCTTCTTTACACGACGGCTTCCGATGAATCCGAACTACCTCGACTTCGAGCAACCCATCGCCGACCTGGAAGCCAAGATCCAGGAGCTGCGCAACGCCAGTGCCGGGCCGGCGGTCAATGTCGAGGCGGAAGTGCACGCGCTGCAGGACAAGCTGCGCATGCGCACCGCGCAGATCTTCCGCAACCTGACCTCGTGGCAGGTGCTGCAGCTGGCCCGCCACCCGTCGCGCCCGTACACCGCCGACTACCTCCGCGTCATGTTCGATGAGTTCCAGGAGCTGGCCGGTGACCGCGCCTTCGCCGACGACAAGGCGATCATGGGCGGCCTGGCCCGCATCAATGGCCGCGCGGTAATGGTGATCGGCCACCAGAAGGGCCGCGACACCAAGGAAAAGATCAAGCGCAACTTCGGCATGCCCAAGCCGGAGGGTTACCGCAAGGCACTGCGCCTGATGAAGATGGCCGAGCGCTTCGGCCTGCCGGTGCTGACCCTGATCGACACCGCCGGCGCCTGGCCGGGCATCGACGCCGAGTCGCGCGGCCAGTCCGAAGCGATCGCGCGCAACCTGATCGAGATGGCCGAGCTGAAGGTGCCGATCATCTGCACCGTGATCGGTGAAGGCGGCTCCGGCGGTGCGTTGGCACTGGGTGTGGGCGACCGCACCGTGATGCTGGAATACGCGGTGTACTCGACCATCACCCCGGAAGGCTGCGCCTCGATCCTGTGGAAGGACGCGGGCAAGGCCAAGGAAGCGGCCGAACAGCTGGGCCTGACCGCGCCGCGCCTGAAGAGCCTGGGCCTGGTCGACAAGGTCGTGCGCGAGCCGACCGGTGGCGCCCACCGCAACCCGACGCAGATGGCCAAGCGCCTGAAGGCCGTGCTGCTGAACGAACTGGACGCGCTGGACAAGCTGTCCACCGAACAGCTGCTGGAACAGCGCTACACGCGCCTGCGCAGTTACGGCACGTACGAAGCAGCCTAAGCCCGGTAGTGCCGGCCGCTGGCCGGCAACACGAGGTGATTGCAGAAATGAAAGAGCCGGGCATTTGCCCGGCTCCTTCGTTTGCGCCCTGACAGCATCCACGCATGGCGTGGATCTACCGGACGCAGGTGACCCCGCCTCAGAACGGCTTGGCCAGCACCAGCCACACGATCGGAATGAACGCCAGCAGCGGGATCTCGTTGATCCAGCGCAGCGCGCGCGACGACGGCAGCGCCCGGCCCTTGGCCACGCCCTTGAGCAGGCGGCCGGTCCAGCCGAAGTACACCAGCAGCACCACCACCAGCCCCAGCTTGGCGTGCAGCCAGCCGGCAGCTCCCGGCGCCACCATGGTCGGGAAATCGGGGATGACCTTGTAGCCCAGCCACAGCACCAGGCCGAGCAGGAACGCCAGGCCGAACATCGAGTGGCCGAAGCGGTACAGGCGCAGGCCCATCAGCTGCAGGCGCTCGGTCACCGCCGGCTGGCCCGCGGTCTCGGCCAGGTTCACCAGGATGCGCGGCAGGTAGAACACCGTGGCCATCCACGCCACCACGAACACGATGTGGAAGGTCTTGACCCAGTAGTAGCTCTGCATGCGCTCGCTCCGGCGGCTGGCGTAGGTTGGCGGCCATTCTCGCATGCCGTGGCGAAGCCGCCGCAGGCACGCCCGCCGCGACACATCGACGCATGGCGCGCCGCAACACCGTACGATAGGCGCCGTTTTAGCCGATCGCGCACTGCCCCATGGACAAGACCTACGACGCCGCCTACTTCCAACGCTGGTACCGCCGTGCCGACATCGGCGGCAGCGCCCGCCTGGCGCGCAAGGTGGCGTTGGCCGTGGCCAGCGCCGAGTACTACCTGGAGCGGCCGATCCGCAGCGTGCTGGATATCGGCTGCGGTGAAGGCGCCTGGCGCGCGCCGCTGCTGAAGCTGCGTCCGAAGGTCGAATATCTCGGCTTCGACAGCAGCGAGTACGCTGTGCGCCGCTACGGCAGGACCCGCAACCTGCACCTGGCCCGCTTCGGCGACTTCGCCTGGCTGCGGCCCTGTGCCCCGGTTGACCTGCTGGTGTGTTCGGACGTGATGCACTACGTGCCCGACCGCGAGCTGCGTGCAGGACTGGCCGGCGTGGCCGAGCTGACCGGCGGCGTGGCCTTCCTGGAGACCTTCGCCGCCGAGGACGCGTTCGAAGGCGACCACGACGGCTTCCAGGCCCGACCGGCGCGCTGGTACCGCCGCACGCTGGCCCGCCAGGGCCTGCAGCCGGTAGGGTCGCACTGCTGGCTCGGCCCCGCCCTGGCGGGCGATGCGGCCGCGCTGGAACGGATGTGAATCCGGATTCATTATTTTCAGCCGACTTAACCTGCGGGACACCCGGATGGGATATGCTGCGCGGCAACATATGACCATACATATTCGGTCGTCATGCTCTATCAACTGCACGAACTGACCCGCAACCTGCTCGCCCCCTGGGTGCACCAGGCCCAGGCCAACGCCAGGTTCTTCGCCAACCAGGGCCACTGGTGGTCGCAGATGCCCGGCGCTGATCGCCTGGCGGCGGTCAATGAACTCTTCCACCGCATCGGCAAGGATTACGAGAAGCCCGAGTGGGGCATCAACGAAATCGACGTCGATGGCGAGCGCGTGCCGATCGTCGTGCACGAGGAAGTGAGCAAGCCGTTCTGCAAGCTGCTGCGCTTCAAGCGCCACAGCAATGAAGCCGACCAGCTGCACACCATGCTCAACCAGCCGTTCGTGCTGGTGGTGGCGCCGCTGTCCGGCCACCACGCCACGCTGCTGCGCGACACCGTGCGCACGCTGCTGCGCGACCACCGCGTGTACGTCACCGACTGGGTCGACGCGCGCATGGTGCCGGCCAGCGAAGGCGAGTTCGGGCTGGATGACTACATCGCCTACATCCAGGAGTTCATCCGCCACCTCGGCGTCGAACGCCTGCACGTGGTGAGCGTGTGCCAGCCGACCGTACCGGTGCTGGCCGCGGTTTCACTGATGGCCAGCCGTGGTGAACCGACGCCGCGCACGCTGGTGATGATGGGGGGCCCGATCGATGCGCGCTGCAGCCCGACCGCAGTGAACAACCTGGCCACGCAGAACCCGCTGTCGTGGTTCGAGAACAACGTGATCCACACCGTGCCGGCCAGCTATCCGGGTGCCGGCCGTCGCGTGTACCCGGGCTTCCTGCAGCACGCCGGCTTCCTGTCGATGAACCCGAGCCGCCACTTCAGCTCGCACTGGGATTTCTACACCGACCTGGTCAAGGGCGACCTGGAAGACGCCGACGCGCACCGTCGTTTCTACGACGAGTACAACGCGGTGCTGGACATGCCGGCCAAGTACTACCTCGATACCATCCGCGTGGTGTTCCAGGACTTCCTGCTGCCCCGTGGCGAGTGGGTGGTCAACGGCGAGAAGGTCGATCCGTCGGCGATCCGCGATACCGCGCTGCTGAGCATCGAAGGCGAGCTGGACGACATCGCCGGCCTTGGTCAGACCGAAGCCGCGCAGGCGCTGTGCACCGGCATCACTGCGGACCGCCGTGAGCATTTCATCGTCGAAGGTGCCGGCCACTACGGCATCTTCAGCGGCCGTCGCTGGCGCGAGGTGGTGTACCCGAAGGTGCGCGACTTCTTCGCCGCGCATGCCCAAGCCCCGGCGGCGAAGGCCGCGAAGAAGAAGAGCAACGTCACCCCGTTGCGGCGCAAGGCGGGGTAATGCCCCGCCCGGGGTCGGATCCCTTTCCAACGGAAAGGGCTCTGACCCCAGCATGATGGGATCCGGGGTCAGAGCCCTGTTCTGCGAACAGGGATCCGACCCCTGGCCTGTTACAGCCGCACCAGCAGGTTCTTGGCAATCAGCCCATGCAGCTTGCCGATGCCGCGTGCCAGGTGCATCGTCAGCACCAGCAGCAGTGCGCCCGCCGCAGCAACCGCGATCGCCACCAGCGGCGAGGCCGCCATCGGCAGCACATTCACGTCGTTGATGTACACGCCGGGGATGTCACCACTGAAGATCGCCGCGACCGGCGCCCAGATCAGGCTCAGCGACAGCGACAGCAGCGTCACCGCGATGGTGAAGTAGATCACGCCCAGCGGCAGCATCAGCACGAAGTACAACAGCGTCAGCCAGGTACGGCCATCGGTGAACATGTCGCCGATGCGCTGCAGCCAGGTGCGGCTGCGGTCGGTGTAACGCGGGCGGCGCGGCATGCGCTCGCCCAGCAGCGCTTCCACCAGCCGTCCTTCCAGCAGCGCCAGCCCGCGCACCGAGCCGAAGAACAGCACGGTCAGCGGAATGCCGATGATCAGGATCAGCAGGCCCAGCGACAATGACAGGCCGGTCACCACCCAGGTGAAGAAGAAGATGCCGGTGGCCAGCGACAGCAGCATGTAGAACAGCGCACCGTAGGTGTGCGGATCGGTCACCACGCCGAAGAAGCGCGCCAGCAGCGAACGCTGCACCGGCGCCTGCGGCGGTGAGGCCGGCTCGACGCCACTGGCTTCCGCCGCTGCACGCAGCACCGGCGCGGTATCCGCACGCGGCGTACGCAGCGCGCGGTTCACCGTCACTTCGGTCTCGCGGTAGATCTCGGCCACTTCATCCGGCGCGCCATAGCTGCCGGCAACGTCGGCGATCACCTCGGCCTCGCTGCGGCCGGGCTGCGCCGCCAGCTCCGAGCGCAGGTATTCCTCGGCGTCGTACAGCGCGTCCTGCACCATCGCCGGATCGGCACCTTCCAGCGCCGCGCGCAGCTGCGCCAGGTACTGCGGGATGGTCGTAGGCAGGGCGCGGCCTGCCAGGCTCGGGTCGTTCATTGCGGTACCCCCTCCAACACGGAATCGACGGAATCGCGGGTGGCCTGCCAGGCCTGGCGCCACTGCGCCAGCACCTCGCGGCCACGTTCGTTGATGCGGTAGTAGCGCCGCGGCGGCCCGCTGCTGGAAGGTTCCACATGGCTTTCCAGCAGGCCGGCGCCCTCCAGGTTGCGCAGTACCGGGTACAGCGCACTCTGCTTGCCGCTCAGCACGCCCTCGCCCACCCGCTCCAGCTCCTTGGCAATGAGGTAGCCGTACAGCGGCGCCCCGGCCCGGGCCAGCACCGCCAGCAGGGCCAGCGACACCGTTCCGGCGCTGAGCTCCTTCTGGAACTTCTTCAGGTGGACATCGTCCTCGGACATGACCGGCCCTCCACTACGTTGAAGTCCACAGTAGTGCGAAGTTCGGTATAGCGAATGTGTCGTTAGTCACTCTCCCGGTTGGCACCGCTGCGCGGCATGCGCAGAATCGAAGCCTCGTTCATGTTCCGGGGTTCCCATGCCGCACCGCCGTTGCCTTGCCCTGACCGCCCTCGCCCTGGCCTGCCTGCTGCCCGCCCTGGCCAGCGCGGCCACGCCCTACCGCAGCCCTCAGCAGATCCTCGACGCCTCGGCGGCCAGCGACTGGCGCACCCCGGACCCGGCCAACCTGCTGTACATGGACCTGCCGGCCGGTCGGGTCATCATCGAGCTGGCACCGCAGTTCGCCCCGCGCCATGTCGCCAACATCCAGACCTTCGCCCACGAGCATTTCTGGGACGGCACCAGCATCTACCGCTCGCAGGACAACTTCGTGGTGCAGTTCGGCGATGCCGACGCCGATGACGCAGCCAAGGCCAAGCCGTTCGGCAGCGCCGCGCGCAAGTTGCCGGCCGAGTTCGAGCGCGCCAGCGCCGGCCTGAAGGTCACCGTGCTGCCGGACCGCGATGGCTGGGCCGCGCAGACCGGTTTTGTCGACGGCTTCCCGGTCGGCCAGGACCCGCAGGCCGGCAAGGCCTGGCTGGCACATTGCTACGGCATGCTGGGCGCGGGCCGCAGCAACGAGGAAGACAGCAGCATCGGTGCCGAACTGTACGTGGTGACCGGACAGTCGCCGCGCCAACTGGACCGCAACATCACCCTGGTCGGTCGCGTGCTGAAGGGCATGGAGCTGCTCAGCGCGACGCCGCGCGGGCCGGCGCCGATGGGCTTCTACACCGACCCGACACTGCGCACGCCGATCGTGTCGATCCGCCGCGCCAGCGACGTGCCGGCAGCCGAGCGCACGCCGATCCAGGTACTGCGTACCGACTCGAAGACCTTCGCCGATACGGTGGAGGCGCGGCGCAACCGCGTGGATGATTTCTACAAGCGTCCGGCCGGGCATATCGATCTGTGCAATATTCCGGTGCCGGTGCGCTGATGGTTTCCTGCGCGTGACGCGTGCTGAAGGTGCTTCACTGTTCATGGGCGTTACTTTTCTTTGTACGCAAAGAAAAGTAACCAAAAGAAACGCGCCGCCAGGTCGCGAGCCGCCGTGTTTCGCACGTCGGTCCCCTGCGCTTCTCGGTGAATCAGGGGATGGTGTGCACAAGGCTGCCGACTAGCAGTCGGCTCTACAGGACATCGGCACCTCTTCGCCCCTGATTCCCCTGCGATGCTCGGGTCGCTCAAGGCGGACCCAGTTCAAAGGCCACAGCTGCACCCAGAAGATCCACGCAATGCGTGGATGCTTTTGCTGTTGATCTTGACCTTCCAGTCCGCCTTGAGCGAGCCGAGCACCGCAGGTCTGGCGAGGGCGAAGAGGCGCGGGTGTCTGAGCGCAGCGAGTTCCCGCGCCGTCCCTCGACGGGCCGAGGAGCGCAGGGCACCGGTGCGCAACACCGGCTCGCGGCCTGGCGGCGTGTTTCTTTGGTTACTTTCTTTGCACGAGCAAAGAAAGTGACACCTCTCCGCAGGCGCGGAAAAGAGCTGCCGGGCAGCGCCCGGCACTACCAGTGCGTCGGCGCGCTCAGCCCTTCTGACTCACCGCCACGCTCCCCAGAATCAACACACCGGCAATCAACATCTGCAACGTCACCGGCTCACCCAGGAACAACCACGCAAACGCCGCACCGAACAGCGGAATCAGGTAGGTCACCGTCGACGCCCGCGACGGGCCGATACGACCGATCAGGCGGTAGAACATCAGGAACGCCAGCCCGGTGCAGGCCACGCCCAAGGCAATCGCCGCGCCCCACGCCTTCAGTGGAATCGCCGCCTGCGGCCAGTGGGTCACCGCCATCGGCAGCATCCACAGCGAGGCACACGACAGCGTTGCAGCAGCGGCCGCCGCCGAGGGCAGGCCGGTCATGTGCCGCTTCACCAGGTTCACGCCCAGACCGTACAGCAGCGAGGCCGCCGCACCAGCCAGCACTGCAGTGCCGATGCTCAGGCCCGAGACTTTGGCCGTGGCCAGTACCACCACGCCGGCGAAGCCGACCAGCAACGCGCCCGCGCGGCGCATGCCGATCTTCTCGCCGAAGAACAGGAAGGCGATCAGCGCGGCAAACAGCACGGTCATCGCATTGCAGATGGCGCCGATCGCCGCAGGGGCTCGCTCGGCCGCGTAGGCAAACAGCACGAACGGCAGCGCCGAGTTGATCAGCCCGATCGGTGCCAGCCACAGCCAGCGCCGCGGTGGGAACTGCGCGCGGGCACGCCACAGGAACGGCAGCAGCACCAGCGCGCCCAGCACCAGCCGCACCTCGACCAGCGCGAACGGACCGAACGACGGCACCGCCACCCGCATGAACAGGAACGAGCAGCCCCAGATGGCGCCCAGCAGGGTCAACTCCAGCGGTGTGCGCCAGTCGCGCTCGGCTGCCTGTGGGACCGCATTCATGCCTCGCCTCCGTCCATCGTCAATTCCTCGTCAAGGCAGACAGGATCGGGCGCAGACGCCTGCCGCACAAGCGCGTAGTATCGCTGCCAGCCACAAATATGGTTTGAGGCTCGACATGCAGCTACGCCCTTCCCTGCTCCCCGCACTGGCCGTGTTCGCGGTCGCCGCGCGCCACCAGAACTTCGCCCAGGCCGCGCAGGAGCTGCACCTGACCGCCAGCGCGGTCAGCCACCATGTGCGCCGGCTGGAAGAAGTGCTGGAAGTACGCCTGTTCCTGCGCCACGCCCGCGGCGTGCGCCTGACCGCCGAGGGCCGGCAACTGGCCGACGCCGCCAGCGCCGCCTTCACCGATGTCGCGGCCGTCGCCCATCACCTGCAGCCGGATGCCGACAGCGTGCCGTTGCGGATCACCACGCTGCGCTCGCTCTCCTACTGCTGGCTGCTGCCACGGCTGCCGCGCTTCACCCAGGCCCATCCGCACATCCGCATCGAGCTGCACACCGGCAGCGGCCTGGATCGCTACGACGACAATGGGCCGGAAGTCGGCATCCGCTACGGTCTGGGCCAGTGGCCGGGCCTGCGTGCGCAGCACCTGATGGACGACTACCTGTTCCCGGTGGCCTCGCCGGCGCTGGCCGGGGTCGAAGCACTGGTCGATCCGGCGCGCATCGCCGACCTGCCGCTGCTGACCGACCTGTCGCCGCAGGGCTGGCGCGACTGGTTCCGTCATGCCGGCGTGCGCCCGCCCTCGCCGCTGCCGCCGATGCACACCTTCGCCGACAGCACCGATGCGATGCGTGCAGCGGTGTACGGCATGGGCGCGGTGCTGGCACGTACCCACATCGCGCAGCCCTACCTGCAGCGCTACGAGGTGGTACGCCTGCCCGGCCCGGCGCTGAAGGCGCGCTATGCGTATCACGTGGTGCACGCCGAAGGACAACCGCCGAGCCCGGCCGCACGCCTGTTCATCGACTGGTTGCTGGAGCAGGCGCAGGACGAACGCACGCCGATTCCCGCATTGCCGGACAGCCTGCTCGGACGCCCGGCCACACGCGCCTGACTGCGCCCTCACCCGTTCTTTGCCCGGCGCTGGCTAGGCTGCAGGCAACTCCACAACGTACCTACGCCATGGCCATGCTGCGACTGCGCATCACCGGAACCGAAGACGACGCCCGCGCCATCAGCGACCTGCTGCTCGGCCTGGAGGGCATCGAACATGTCGAGGAAACCGACGACCTGATGCCGCACATGGACGACGACGATTCCAGTTCGGCGGGGCTGTCCGATGACATCGGCCCGGGCATCCACGAGCTGGAAGTGGAAGTCGGCAATGAAAGCACCGCGCAGAAGGTGCGCGACGCGGTGCAGGAACTTGCGCTGGAGCTGGATGTGTTCGTCGAGTACGAGACCGACGAGGGCTGACGCCGGCTCCCTGCCGGCATCAGCCGTCACCTCAGCGGGTGGGCGGCAGCGTGCGACGGCGGCGACGCCACCACGCCCGCACACCCCAGGCCACGACCAGGGCCAGCACACCCACCGGCAGCAACGCGGCGACGGCGCGGATCAGGAACGCAATGCTGCCGCTGAGGATGCTGCCCGACTCGCTCAGCGCCTCGCCGATCTCGCTGCGGCTGCGCTGGCCCGAGGTGGTGTCGAAGTGGATCGTCACCAGCTGGGTATCGATGCGCCGACGCTGCTGTGCGGCATCCTTGTTGGCCTGCTCGACGCCTGCTTCGATCTCCGACAGCCGCGTGGTGATCGCCATCAGGTCCTCGATCTTCAGGTCCTTGCGGTCCTGGTAGGACAACAGCCGCGCGTGTTCCTTCTCCAGCCGGGACTTGGTCAGCGCGGTGTCCGCTACTTCCTGCGCGAGGTCCTCCGCGCGCGTGTTACGCGACTGCAGCGTGCCGCCCTCACCGGCCATCGCGATCAGCGGCTCGGTGCCCTTCGGCGCGATGCGCACCTTCACTTCACCGCTGGGCTGCTCGCCGCCGCGCTGGTCGACCTGCAACACTGCACAGTCGCCGAACTTCGCGCTCTGGCAGGCCTGGGCGATCTGCTGGATGCGCGGTGCGATCTGCGCCGCCTCCAGCTGCACCTGCACGTCATGTTCGTAGGCCAGGAATGCGCCTTCCGGCGAAGCAACAGCGGCATCGGCCGCGGTCGCGCCCGCCTCTGCAGCGCGCTCACCGTTCTTGGCGCAGGCTGCCAGTGCCAACAGCAGCACCGGCACTGCCAGCGTGCGCGTCCACGCGCACAGCGGCCTCACAGCGCGGCTCCGTTGTAGGAGGTCACCGAAAGACCGGCCAGATCCACCTGCGGCACGCAGCGAACGTTCACCGCCACCATCGGTGTGCCGGTACGCGGATCGATCGCTTCGCTGTAGGGGGCGATACCGCATTGGCGGCAGTGGTGGTGGTCGATATGCGCCTTGTTGAAGTGGTAGGTGGCAACGTCAGCCGGATCGGTGGCCAGCTGGAACGCCTCGCGCGGGGCGAACCACAGCAGGCTGCCGCGACGGCGGCACATCGAGCAGTTGCAGTCGATGACGTCGCTGATCGGCGCCTCGGCCTGTACGGTGAATGCGATCCTGCCGCAATGGCAGCTTCCCTGGTATTCCATGTCCTGCGCTCCTTTGGAGGGTCCTTGAAACCGCCCATGGTAATCCTATGGCACGGGGACAAAGCAGCGACGGGGCCCTATGCTCAGGGTTTGACCCCGTACAGGAATGCCGATGCGCCCGCATCTTCTTGCCCTCGCCCTGGTCGCTGCGCTGGCCGGTTGCCAGCCTGCCGACGCCCCGACCAACGCTTCCACCCCGGCCACCAGCCAGCAGGCCGGTGACGCGGCGGTCGATGCCGCCTTCGCCGATCTGTCCAAGCGCGCCCTGGACACCTGGATGCAGCTGTCGCCGGTCAGCGCCACCCAGATCGGTGACCACCGCTACGACAGCGAACTGGACGACCTGAGCGCCGCCGGCCAGCAGAAGACCGTGGCCGCCTACAAGGCGCTGCTGGGCGAGCTGGACAAGATCGAGGTGGCCAAGCTGGGCCGCGAGAACCAGGTGGACGCGGCGATCCTGCGCAACCAGCTGCAGTCGGAAATCTGGAACGCCGAAGTGCTCCAGTCCGGCAAGTGGGACCCGCAGCTGTACAACGGCATCGCCGGCAGCGCGATCTATGGCCTGATGGCCCGGGAGTTCGCACCGCTGCCGGAACGCCTGAAGTCGGCGACCGCGCGCATGGAAAAGCTGCCGGCGATCTTCGCCCAGGCACGCGAGAACCTGGATCCGGCCCGCGTTCCGAAGATCCATGCCGAGACGGTGGCCAAGCAGAACAAGGGCATCCTCAGCATCGTCGATACCTTCATCACCCCGCACATCGGCGAACTGCCGCAGGCCGACCAGCAGCGCCTGCAGGCCGCCATCGACGGCCTGAAGAAGGCCGTGGACGAGCAGCAGACCTGGCTGGACAAGACCCTGGTGCCGAACGCCAAGGGCGACTTCCGCATTGGTGCGGAAAAGTACGACCAGAAGCTGAAGTTCGCGCTGAGCTCCTCGCTGTCGCGCCAGGAGATCGGTGAGCGTGCACGCGCCGAACTCAAGCGCGTGCGCGAGGACATGTACGGCATCGCGCAGACCGTACTGAAGGACAAGCCGGGTGCGCCGGAGATGCCGGCCCAGCCGACCGACGAGCAGCAGCAGAAGGCGATCGAGGCCGCACTGGAACTGGCCTACGCCGACAAGCCGGCGCGCGACAAGGTGGTCGATGATGCCAAGGCCGCGCTGGAGCAGTCCACCGCGTTCGTGCGCGAGCACGACCTGGTGACCCTGCCCGATGCGCCGGTGGACATCATCCTGATGCCGGAATTCCAGCGTGGCGTGGCCGTGGCCTACTGCGATTCTCCGGGCCCGCTGGACAAGAACCTGAAGACCTTCTACGCCGTGTCGCCGATTCCGGACGACTGGAACGAGAAGCAGGTCGACTCGTTCCTGCGTGAATACAACTCGCGCATGATCCACCTGCTGAGCATCCACGAAGGCACCCCGGGCCATTACCTGGAGGGCTGGCATTCGGCCAAGTTCCCCTCCACCCTGCGTGCGGTGCTGCGTTCGGGCCTGTTCGCCGAAGGCTGGGCGGTCTACACCGAGCGCATGATGCAGGAGCAGGGCTACCTCGACAACGACCCGCTGTTCCACCTGGTGCAGCTGAAGTTCTACCTGCGCACGATCTCCAACGCGATCCTCGACCAGGGCGTGCACGTGGACAACTGGGATCGCGAGAAGGCGATGCACCTGATGACCCACGACGCGTTCCAGCAGGAAAGCGAAGCGGCCGGCAAGTGGGTGCGCGCGCAGCTGACCTCGGCGCAGCTGCCGACCTACTTCGTGGGTGCGCAGGAACACTTCGACACCCGCAAGGCGGTGCAGGAAAAGCTGGGCGACAAGTTCAACCTGAAGGCGTACCACGACCAGGTACTGTCCTACGGCGCACCGCCGGTGCGTTTCGCCCGCCAGCTGATGCTGGACCAGCCGATCGAGTGATGGATCGGGTGTGAGTTGGAAACGAAACGGCCCGGGACAACCCGGGCCGTTTGCTTAGACGAGAAACGGAAGCGGCACATGACTGAAGCTTGTCCGCATCGCTTTCTCTTCTCCCGTCAGACTGATCATCTTCAGTCCAGGAATCGAGTCTTTATTGATTCCAAAGCGGACAGCAACGCAACTACCAGAAGCGACCGACATCGTGCCACCGATCTCGAAATGGACAGAGAAGGAGCCTGCCTTCGCTTCCTCAACCCCGATCACATTTGCGCTGAACTCTATTTTAAAGCGTACACATCGAGCAACCTTCGCCTCATGTTCATTTTCAACAAGAACGCGATCAATGAGATGGACTAGAAATCGATTCAGTAGATACGCCTTATCAAAAAAATTCTCCCGAACCAACAGAGTTACTGAGGCATCTTTTTCGCCACTACTCTTTCTCAGCGAATTCAAGACAACCTGACGAATATGCGATTGCTCGGCCAGCCTTCCAGCAATTTCCTTACATCTCCCGTCCAATGCAGCCCATACCTTTCCATCCAAGGTCCAGCTTGCCTGCAGTCTCGCTTGTGCCTCGATGGTGCGCAATGCTTCCATCTCCTGCTCCAGACTATCTTTTTCTTGCTGTTCTGCGAATAGTCTTTGCACGAGTGCTAACGGATGGTCATCTGCCGTGAGGGCTCGCAACGCATCCTGCAGAGCTCCATCACCTCCACCGACAATCACGACATCTTCACCGCGCCCAGCGAGCTCCTGAAGATCATCATCCTCCCAAAAGCGCTTACCAGAAAAGTCAGGGGCAGCAATCGGATTCTTGCCATCGTGCCGGGGCAAGCTTACGTTCTCGTCCCCCATTCCAGCGGCAAGAACAATGTAATCCGGAACCACTTCTTTGCAACTAGGCTCATTCTTCCACCAACTAATTCCCTCAAGATTGAGCTTTGGTTTTTCAGAAGAATTGCCATCACTGAATACGGAGGCGGATTCCGCAAATGAAACAATATAATCCTTCAACCCCTCAGAAATCCCCTTGACACTCGTTGCAACGTGAAGGCTGCCTTCTTCACTTACTGCATGATCATTCAGCCACCGCACCATCGCTCTCGCGAATTCGGATGCTTTTAGGGGATGCTTCGCCTCGAATAGCGGGCAATCACCAAAGTTATCGAACGCACCACAAACATTCCCATCCGTTGGCGGGTAGGTCTGATCTCCACTAAATCGCCAAGGCCATTCATACATAAACGGGCCGACGTACCGCTTGTTCACCTTGGACTGTAAAAACATTGGAGCATCCTCCGCCTCCAAGAGGATTACTCTGGCACCGCGGTGGGTGGCTGCGACTGCCGCCGCGATTCCCGCCGCCCCTGCGCCTATGATGAGCAGCGACTTCCCCTTGGAGCCGGCGGGCAATAGTTCTTGGACCAAGAGCCGAGCTCGGACGATCTGGTCACGCAGACTCACGTGAAACTGCCCGCTAGATAGATCGAAAACATGAGGGGCAACCTTACTAGCCAATAGTGAGAGGCAGTTAACTACCGTTGCAGGTACTTTCATTGCGCGGCTCCAACTGCGGCGGCCACCAATTGCTGAAATTCTGACTTGGGCAAGCAGAACAACGTGGGGTGAGCAAGCACTTCGGCAATCCCCCCTTCCAAAAGGGCACCATCATTCATACGCGGCCCTGCTTCATCTCGCCTTAGATCTTCAACGAGCGGTGATAAACCTCGCACCGGAAGCTTCCATCGCCCTTCATCCGATTCAACCAGGCCCAAGCGGCTCAGTATCTCCAACTGCTCGCCAACATGAGCCCTGAAGCCTCCTTCATCAAATCGCTTTTGCCCCAAATGATTTGGACGATAGAGTATCGATCCTCGCATCTGTTGATCGCTTTCCATCAGGCGTTGAAGCCGCTCAGCCAATGTCTGAAGTTCGGCTCCCTCACTTGCGTACTCAGAATTCAACACTGCCATAAGTACCGTGCTGGTACTGCGAACAATTGATCTGGTCACAATTCACCTCATCCTTGATTCACCGTCTTGACCAAGTGCAGCGCTACTAAGCCCCTTCCATTTGGAAGGTCGACCGGTTGCACTTCTATCTCTAAATTGCCGACTAGACTGCTCAATGGAAGGATCCGTCGGCAGCCACAAATCCACCGGTCTGTCGCGCCCACAACCGTGCGTACAGACCACCGGCGGCGATCAGTTCGGCGTGGCTGCCGGTCTCGACGATGCGGCCCTGGTCCATCACCACCAGCCGGTCCATGCGTGCGATGGTCGACAGCCGGTGCGCGATCGCGATCACCGTCTTGCCGCCCATCAGCTCATCCAGGCTGTCCTGGATCGCCGCTTCCACTTCCGAGTCCAGCGCCGAGGTCGCTTCGTCCAGCACCAGGATCGGTGCGTCCTTCAGCAGCACGCGGGCAATGGCGATGCGCTGGCGCTGGCCACCTGACAGCTTCACGCCACGCTCGCCGACATGTGCGTCGTAACCACGACGCCCCTGCCCATCCACCAGCGTGTCGATGAAGGCTTCGGCACGCGCCTTGGCCACCGCAGCGCGCAACTGCTCATCGGTCGCGTCCGGACGGCCGTACAGCAGGTTGTCGCGGATCGAGCGATGCAGCAGTGAGGTGTCCTGGGTGACCACGCCGATCTGCTGGCGCAGGCTTTCCTGAGTGACGTAGGCAATGTCCTGGTCGTCGATCAGGATGCGGCCGCTTTCCAGGTCGTACAGGCGCAGCAGCACGTTGACCAGGGTCGACTTGCCGGCACCGGAAGGACCCACCAGGCCGATCTTCTCGCCCGGCTTCACCACCAGGTCCAGGCCTGCGATCACGCCGCCCTTCTTGCCATAGTGGAAGTGGATGTCCTGGAAGTGCACGCCACCGCGGGTCACCTGCAACGGCACCGCGTCCTCGCGGTCCTGCACGGTCAGCGGCTGGGCGATGGTGGTGATGCCGTCCTGCACCGTACCGATGTCCTCGAAGATGCCATTGATGGTCCACATGATCCAGCCGGACATGTTGTGGATGCGGATCACCAGGCCGGTCGCCAGCGTGATCGCACCGACGGTGATGTGGCCGCCATTCCACAACCACAGCGCGAGCCCGCAGGTACCGGCAATCAGGAAACCGTTGACGATGGCGATGGTCAGGTCCATGCCGGTGGTCACCCGGGTCTGCGCGCGGTGCTTGACCGCCAGTTCCTGGATCGATTCGGCCACATAGGCCTGCTCGCGCCCGCCATGGGCGAACAGCTTCAACGTGGGAATGTTGGTGTAGCCATCGACGATGCGGCCCATCGCCTTGGAACGCGCTTCGGACGCAATCCAGGCCCGTTCCTTCGCGCGCGGCACGAAGTAGACCATGATCACCGCATAGGCCAGCAGCCACAGGATCAGCGGCACCATCAGCCGCCAGTCCGCCTGCGCGAACAGGTACAGCGCGGTGCCGGTGTAGACCACGATGTACCAGAGCGAGTCGACCATCTGCACCGCCGACTCGCGCAGCGAGGTACCGGTCTGCATCACCCGGTTGGCGACGCTGCCGGCGAAGTCATTCTGGAAGAAGCTCAGGCTCTGCCGCACCACGTAGTTGTGCATCAGCCAGCGCGAGCGGTTGCTCAGGCCGGGCACGATCGCCTGGTTGACCAGCAGGTTGTGCAGGCCGACCAGGATCGGCCGCGCGATGACCGTGATGAACAGCATCCAGCCCAGTTCATTGGCATGGCGCTTGAAGAAATCGGCCCCCGGTTGCTCGGCGACCATGTCGACGATGCGGCCCAGGTAATCGAACATCGCCACTTCCACCAGCGCCAGCAGCAGGCCGGCGATCAGGGTCGCCAGCAGCACCGGCCACACCGGGCGCAGGTAGTGCAGGTAGAACGGCAGCACCTTGCGCGGTGGCATGCGCCCATCCACGGGCGGGAACACCGGGATCAGGGATTCAAACCAACGGAACATCGCACTCCCTCGCCTCTTGCAAGCGGCGAAGTATCCCACGCCGGATGTGTACGCCAGCCGATGATCGCCGCCGCTCCGGTAGTGCCGGCCGCTGGCCGGCACCCTTGCGGCATTTCGGAAGATCATGAGGTTGCCGGCCAGCGGCCGGCACTACCTTCATTCGTTGACCGGGGTGAACAGCAGGTCCTGGAAATCGAAGCTGAAATCGGTCAGGTCGGAGATCGACTGCATGCGAACCTCGCGCACCTTGCCGTCCGGGTCCAGGCTGAAGTTCACGAACGCATCGGCGTTGAGCGAGCGGTCATCCCAGCGCACGATGAAGGTGTCGTGCTGCCAGTGCTCCAGGCGGCCGCTCAGCTGCGCGGTCTTCATGAAGCGCAGGCGCAGGCCCTTGCCTGCGGCACTGACCTGCATGTCGCCATACCAGCGGTCGCGGAACGTGCCGGTGTAGCCGGCCAGCGGCAGCGACGGCCTGCTGCCCTTGTCGCGCGCGCTCTGATGCTTGGCCCAGGCCTCGTCGGCCTTGTCCTGGCCCTTGGCCACGGCCTTGGCATAGGCGTCCACCCAGTCGTGCTTGTCGCCGCCCAGATAGGCATCAAGCACGCTCAGGGTGATCGCGTTGAACGCCGCGCCCACTTCCTGGTTGGTCAGCACCACCACGCCCAGCTTCTCGCCCGGCACCAGGGTCAAGCGCGAGACCATGCCCGGCCAGCCACCGGTGTGCCAGACCAGTTTCCGGCCGCGATAGTCACTCAGGCTCCAGCCTTCGCCATAGCCGGCAAAGTTGGCCCGTGCCGGTGCCAGCTCCGGCACGCTCGGCGCCGGGATCGACTGCGGGGTGATCATCCGCCACATCTGCTGCTGGCTCTTTTCGCTGAACAGCGCAGTGCCGTCGGCCAGCTTGCCTTCGGCCAGCTGCACCTGCATCCAGCGCGCCATGTCGTGCGCACTGGAATAAATGCCACCGGCGCCGGCATTGTTCGACCAGGTCAGCGGTGCGACGGTGCGCAGGTCCTTGAAATCGTACTTGGCGTGGCCGACCGCCGCCGTGTCACCCGGCTTCAGGTGGTCGGCGTTGTAGCGCGTGCCGGCCATGCCCACCTTGTCGAAGATGCGGGTCTGCAGGAACTGCTGGTAGCTCACGCCCGAGACGTGCTCGATCACCTGCTGGGCGACCGCGTACAGGATGTTGTCGTAGGCATAGCTTTCGCGGAAGCCGCCCTTCAGCGGCACCTTGCCCAGCCGCTGCACCACTTCGGCGTTGCTGTAGGACGTGGTTGGCCAGAACAGCAGGTCACCGGCGCCCAGGCTCAGGCCGCTGCGATGCGACAGCAGGTCGCGGATCGTCATCTGCCCGGTCACGAACGGGTCGGACATGCGGAACGACGGCAGGTGGTCGATCACCTTGTCGTCCATCTTCAACTTGCCCTCTTCCGCCAGCAGGTTCAGCGAGGTGGCCGTGAACGCCTTGGTGTTGGACGCAATGGCAAACAGCGTATCGGCCTGCACCGGTTCCGGCTTGCCCTGCTCGCGCACGCCCCAGCCGCGCTCCAGCACCACCTCGCCATCCTTGACCACCGCTACGGCAATGCCGGGCACGTCGAACTGCGCGCGCACGCGCTCGACGGTCGCATCCAGGTCCTGCAGCGGCGGCGGGGTCGCCGCGCTCGCCATGGTCGTGCACGCCAGCAGCACGGCTCCTCCGATCCAGGGTTTCATCCAGCACGATCTCCGAACAGGGGTGGCGGCCATGTGCAGGCCGTCACCGGGGTTTCGCGGGATGGTAACGTCCGGCGGCGCATCCTGCCCTGTGCCATAGGAGGGGTGTCATGGGCGAGAACGGCCAACCCAGCAGCGGCTCCACGATCATTCCGTGCCTGCGCTATCGCGACGCGCAGGCCGCCATCGACTGGCTGCAGCGCGCCTTCGGCTTCCATGCCCAGGCCGTCTACGCCGATGGCGATACGGTCTTCCATGCGCAGCTCACCTTCGGCAGCGGCATGATCATGCTGGGCTCGGCCAGCAACCAGAGTGCGTGGAGCAAACACGCTGCCCTGCCTGACGAGGTCGGCGGACGCCAGACCCAGAGCGCCTGCGTGATCGTCACCGATGCCGATGCGCACTACGCGCGGGCCAAGGCCGCCGGTGCCCGCATCGTCATCGACATCGCCGACCAGGACTATGGCGGACGCGGCTACGCCTGCGCCGACCCGGAAGGCTACCTGTGGTGGTTCGGCAGCTACGACCCGTGGCGCACGGACCACGGCCAGTGACCACGGCCGGCCGGCAGGCAGAGATCCGCTGCGGCATCGGCGGCTGGGTGTTTCCCGAATGGCGCGGCGGTGTGTTCTATCCAGCAGGCCTGCCGCAGCGGGAGGAACTGGCCCACGCCAGCCGCACCCTGCGCTGCATCGAGATCAACGGCACGTTCTACCGCACGCCAACTGCGGCCCAGTGCGCGCAATGGGCTGCGCAGACACCCGACGGTTTCCGCTTCTCGATGAAGGCGCCGCGCTACCTGGTGCAGCGACGCGACCTGTCCAGCACCGTGGAAGCGGCCACACCGTTCCTGCAGGCGGCACTGGCGCTCGGTGACCGGCTCGGCCCATTGCTGTGGCAGTTCGATCCGCGCCACCCGGCCGACGCCGATGCACTGGAGGCGCTGATGGCACAGCTGCCTAAGCAGCTGGACGGGGTGCCGCTGCAGCATGCGCTGGAGGTCCGCAACGCCGAGGCACATGGCCCGGCACTGGTCGACGCCGCCCGCCGCCATGGCGTGGCGCTGGTGATCGAGGACAGCGACGAGGCGCCATTGCACGGTGATGTCAGTGCCGGCTTCGTCTATGCGCGGATCAAGCGCAGCCAGGCCCGCTTGAACGAGGGCCTGCCGGCGCCCGTGCAGCAACGCTGGGCCGAACGCGCACGCCGCTGGTCACGCGGTGAACCCGTGGATGACCTGCCCTGCCTGGCCGGGCCCGCTGCGGAGGCCCCGCGCGAGGTCTACCTGCTGTGCATCGGCGCAGGCAAAGCGCGCAACCCGGCGGCAGCGATGGCCCTGCAGCGCCTCATCGACAGCGCCAGCGGTCCAGCCCCCACAGCAGGGTCCACCCCACCACGAACACGCTCGCAACGCGCAGCACGTTGAGCAGGAACGCCGCCAGCCCCAGGCGTTGCAGTTCGAGGAACGGATACGGCGCCTGTCCTGTCACTTCGGCCACCAGCATCGCCCAGCCCAGGTACACCAGCGGTACCAGCAGCACCCCGCCCAGTGCGCGCCAGCGCAGCGCGCCATGCGGCAGCAGCCACCACCACCCCAGCAGGTACAGCGCCGGCACAGCGTAGTGCAGGCCGGCATCGACCCACCATTGCAGCCCGGTGGGTTGCCACAGTCCCTGCAACGCCAGCACGTAGATGCACGCGGTCACCCCGATGCACAACGCGATCACCGCGGCGACAGTCGCGTTCAGCACACCCGCACGGATCAGCCGGACGCATCCCAGGCACACCGCCAGGTTGCTGAGAATCGTGAAGTAACCAACGAAGCGCAGCGTCGCCATGCCGACCCCGGCAGCCGCCCCGGGGCCATGCAGCAGCAACAGGTATTGCAGCAGCAACGAGGTGGCCGCCATCAGTGCAGTCAGCGCTGCCCATGCACGCTGGGCGGAACGGTTGGCAGCCATTGCGGGGTTCCCCTGGGGAGTTTCCGCGAGCATGCCACAGGCATCGCCGGCGGCCGTGCGATTGCCGCACAATAGGCGGATGAGCACACCCGACACCCGCAAAGCGTTGTGGCAGATTCACTTCTGTGTCCTGCTGTGGGGCGTCACCGCCATCCTCGGCAAGCTGATCACCCTGCCCGCACTGCCGCTGGTGTGGTGGCGCATGCTGCTGGTGACGGCGATGCTGGCGCTGCTGCCGCGGGTCTGGCGTGGACTGCGTACGCTGCCAGTGCGGCTGGTGGCCGGTTATGCCGGCATCGGCGCCCTGGTCGCCCTGCACTGGCTGACGTTCTACGGCGCGGTAAAGCTGGCCAATGCGTCGGTGGCCGCCACCTGCATCGCGCTGGCGCCGGTGTTCACCTCGATCATCGAACCGTGGGTGGCCAAGCGGCCATTCCAGCTGCGTGAACTGGCGTTCGGCCTGGCGGTGCTGCCGGGTGTCGCGCTGGTGGTCGGTGGCGTGCCCGACGGCATGCGCCTGGGTGTGCTGATCGGCGCGATCTCGGCGCTGCTGGTGGCAGTGTTCGGCTCGCTCAACAAGCGCATGGTCAGCCACGCCGATCCGCTCACGGTCACCGCGCTGGAGCTGGGTGCGGGCACCCTCACCCTGACCCTGCTGGCGCCGCTGATGCCCTACCTGCTGCCTGCGCTGGCCAGCCCGTTGTGGGTGGTCCCGGACCTGCACGACGGCATCCTGCTGCTGGTGCTGGCCGGGTTCTGCACGCTGCTGCCGTTTGCCCTGGCCCTGGTCGCACTGCGCCACCTGAGCGCCTACACGGTGCAGCTGGTGACCAACCTGGAGCCGGTCTATGCGGTGGTGCTGGCGGTGGTGCTGCTGCGCGAGCAGCACGAAGTCACCCCGTGGTTCTACCTCGGCGTGGCGATCATCGTAGGCGCCGTGTTCCTGCATCCGCTGCTGAACCGCCGCAAGCCGGTGCAGCATCCGGAGATTCTTGGCACGGCCGAGGCGCGCAACATCGCCGATTGAGTGCATCCACGCATGGCGTGGATGCCCGTATCAACGCTGCGGCCAGTGCCATGCAGGTGCATCCAGCAGGCCCTGCCCGCTCAACAGCGTGCGGCCCTGTTCCTTGTACAGATGCAGCGAATGGCACCCTGGCGCCTGTTCCAGCGCCGCGATCAGCCGGCTGGCGTGCGACACCACCCATACCTGGCTGCGCGCACTGGCTGCGATGATCAGCCGCGCCAGCGCCGGCAGCAGGTCCGGATGCAGGCTGGTCTCCGGCTCGTTGAGCACCAGCAGCGGCGGTGGACGCGGCGTGTGCAGCGCAGCGGCCAGCAGCAGGAAGCGCAGCGTGCCGTCGGACAGTTCGGCCATCGACAAGGGCCGCAGCAGCCCAGGCTGGTGGAAACGCAGCGCCAAGCGTCCATCCAGCTCCTCGAAGCCGACCGTGGCGCCCGGGAACGCATCGTCGACGCTGCGTGCCAACGCCACCGGGTCACCGATCTCGAGGACGGTGACCCAGGCCGCCGCCAGATCCCGGCCGTCGTGATGCAGCACCGGCGTGCGCGTGGCCATCGCCGGTTGCCGCGCCGGGGCATCGGCATCACTGCGGAAATGATCGTAGAAGCGCCAACGCCGGATGTACTCGCGCAGGGCGATGGTTTCCGGCAGGCGCTGCGGATCGCCGACCTGGGTGAACAGGCTGTCGAACAGCGACAACCGGTCATCCACGAGATCCCAGCCGCGCGCATGGCGCTGCCGCACCATCGCCCCGCGACGATCGACCAGCAGGTTGGCGCTGCGCAGGAACGGGCCGGCCCAGATCGCCTCGGCCTTGATCTGCGGGTCCAGTGCGAAGGCCGATCGACTGGGCGGCGGGTAGCCCAGATCGATGGCGTAGCCGAATTCGTCAGTGGCGAAGCCCAGCTTCAATCCCACCGATTCCTGGCGTGGGCCGCCCTGCAGGGGGATTTCGCCGGCAGCAACCCGACGGTCCATCTTTTCCGGACCCGCCCACAGCGCCGAGCCCAGCCCGCCTTCGCGGGCCAGCACCGCCGCGACGCCGCCCTGCGCGGTCTCGGCCAGCAGGCGCAGGGCACGGTACAGGCTGGACTTGCCACTGCCGTTGTCACCGGTCACCACATTCAACTGCTGCAACGGCAGTACGAGCCCGTGCAGCGAACGATAGTGGGCGATGGCCAGGGTCTGCAGCATGGTCGGCGTCCGGGGAACCAGGGGGTCATGCTGCCCGGTTCTGATCGCAGGAGCTGCGACGCGATGTGAATCGGTGACAGCATCCACGCGTCGCGTTGATCTACTGGAGCGGCATCCGTTTACCGCGCGGGCGGCAGATGCTTCAGCCGGCCACTTCCACCCGGTTGCGGCCATTGCCCTTGGCCCGGTACAGCGCCTTGTCGGCACGTGCCAGCGTGTCATCCACGCTTTCACCGGGCTGGTGCTGGGCCACTCCAATACTGATCGTGACCGGGAATCCCAGCGGCAGTTCAGCCACGGCCAGGCGCAGGAACTCGCACTGCAGTTCGGCGGTGCGCAGGTCGGTAGCCGGCATCACCGCCACGAATTCCTCGCCGCCATAGCGCGCGGCCATGCCGCGACCGGCGAAATGCGAACGCAGCAGCACGCCCAGTTCGGCCAGCACGCGGTCACCGGTGGCGTGGCCCTGGAAATCATTGATGTGCTTGAAATGGTCGATGTCCAGCAGCGCGACGCAGGCCGCCCCGGGCTGGTCTCCGTTCACCGCCACCGCCTCTTCCAGCGCTGCCGCCATCGCACGGCGGTTCGGCAGGCCGGTCAACGCGTCGGTGCGGCTCTGTTCGGCCAGGTCGGCATTCTGCGCGAGCAGTACGTCCTGGTACTCAGACAGCAGTCGCTCGTAGTCATCGCGCTCCAGCATGTGTTTCTGGATGTCGAGCGCGAAGCGGCGCAGTTCCATCACCAGCATCACCTGCCGCGACAGCGCCGCCAGCGCTTCAGCCTTGTCGCTGGCCAGGTGCTGTGGCTGCGCATCGAATACGCACAGCGTGCCCAGCGGCAGGCCATCGGAGCTGATCAGCGGCGCGCCCGCATAGAAGCGGATGTGCGGATCGCCCACCACCACCGGATTGTCGTGGAAGCGGATGTCCTGCAGCGCGTCCTCGACCACCATGATCTGCTGCGGTTGCAGGATCGCGTGGCCGCACATCGATTCGCTGCGCAGGTTTTCTGCCGCATCGATGCCCTGGATCGACTTGAACCATTGCCGCTCGACGTCGATCAGGGTCACCGCCGCCATCGAGGTGCCGCAGACCGCCTTGGCGATCACCACCAGGTCGTCGAAGGATTTTTCACGCTCCGAATCGAGGATACGGTAGCGGTACAGCGCCTCAAGCCGAAGGGCTTCATTGGCAGGCTTGTCGGGCTTGATCATGCAGCGTCACGTTCCGGCAGGTCACCGCGAAGTCTAGCTGATGTAGAGCCGAGCCCATGCTCGGCTGCACCCGGACAAAAGAGCAGCCGAGCATGGGCTCGGCTCTACAGAAGCCGTTTACCAGTCCAGCTGCCTCGGCAGCAGGCCCTGCAGCTCCTGCTCGGTCAGGTTGCGCCACTGGCCCGGCTTCAGCGCACCGATCTTGATGTTGTCGATGCGCACGCGACGCAACTGGGTCACCCGATAGCCGAACTCGGCCGCCATCAGGCGGATCTGTCGGTTCAGGCCCTGCTGCAGGGTGATGCGGAAACCGAACTTGGCGATGCGCGAGGTCTTGCACGGCAGCGTCATCTGGTCGTGGATGCGAACGCCACGGGCCATGCCACGCAGGAACTCGTCGGTGACCGGCTTGTTCACCGCCACCAGGTACTCCTTCTGGTGGCCATTCTCGGCGCGCAGGATCTGATTGACGATGTCGCCGTTGCTGGTCATCAGGATCAGGCCTTCGGACTCCTTGTCCAGGCGGCCGATCGGGAAGATGCGCTGTTCATGGCCGACGAAGTCGACGATGTTGCCCTTGACCGAGGTCTCGGTCGTGCAGGTGACGCCGACCGGCTTGTTCAGCGCGATGTAGACATGGCGGCGGGCACCGGGCTTGCGGGCCACGCGCGCGCGCAGCGGCTGGCCGTCGACCAGCACCTGGTCTTCCTCGCCCACCACCGCGCCGGTGCCGGCCGGATGGCCGTTGACGGTGACCCGGCGGGCGGCGATCAGGCGATCGGCCTCGCGGCGGGAGCAGAAGCCGGTGTCGGCGATATGTTTGTTGAGTCGGGTGGTCATCGCCCTATTATCCGGCATCCCCGCCCGCTGCGCTTCATGCCGGGGGCGGCGGATCGAGTTCTTCGCCGTCGAATACCCGGTTGCGGCCGGCACGCTTGGCCACGTACATGGCGTGGTCGGCCCGGCGCAGCAGCGCGGCGAGATCGTCCTCGCCCGGCCGCCACTGCGCCAGGCCGATGCTGGCGGTGACCTCCAGACCGGGCACCTGCAGCGCCCGGGCCGCCTCGGTGAGGTGCTGGCGCAGGCGATCCAGGCGCGCCGATGCCGCCTCGCGCGGCATGCCCGGCATCAGCAGTAGGAACTCTTCGCCACCCATCCGCACCACCTGGTCCTGGCTGCGGACCGCGGCACGCAATGCACGTGCCACCGCCACCAGTACCTGGTCACCCACGGCGTGGCCATGGCGGTCATTGATGTCCTTGAACAGGTCGATATCGAGGAAACCGATCACCAGCGGGCCGCGCTCGCGATCGACCCGTTCCAGGTGCCGTGCCAGCTGCTGCAGCCCGGCACGGCGGTTGGGCAGCCCGGTCAGGCCATCGGTCTCGGCCAGCTGGCGAAGTTCATCGCGCTGCTGGCGCAGGCGGCCCAGCCGCTGGTTCAGCGCATAGGCAGCCATCATCAGCAGCCAGGTCACCGACAGTTGCAGTGCCTCCACGCGGTACTCCAGCAACCACGCAGCGCGGCAGGCGTCGGCCAGGATCAACACCAGCATCGGTGCCAGCGCCGCCAACCCCGCCTGCGCCCAGCGGTCGCCGCGCAGCCATGCCCACACCCCGGCCATCAATGCCAGGCCGCAGCCCAGCAGGTAGGACACCTGCAGGCCCTGCGCCACCCAGGCCAGGCTGTCCCGCTGCAGCCAGGGCACCCACGCGGCCAGCGCCAGCAATCCCCACAGCGCCAGCAGCTGCATCGGGCGCGATCGCGGCAGCAGGCGGTCGCCGCCGTTCAGTCGCCACAACGCGGGCAGCACCAGCGCCTGGGATGCAGCGGTCAACGACAGCAGCCACCACGCGCTGCGCTCACCCACCGGCAGCCATGGCTCGGGGTAGCCGCTCAGCCCTCCGAGAATGGCCTGCCACAGCACCAGCACGGTGGTACCGGCGATGTAGACCAGGAAACTGCGGTCGCGGGTGGTAAGGAAGGCCATCAGGGCCGACAACGCCAGTGCGATTGCCACGGCAATGCAGGCCGCGCGCACCAGCAGGCGGGCGGTATCGTTCTGCTGCACGGGACTGGGCGCGCCCAGCCGCAGGGTCGGTACCCAGCGCGCCTTCAGCGGCGTCTGCCATGACACCAGGAACGGTTCATGGCTGCCCGCCGGCGGCACCGCGACCAGGCCGATGCCTGCGCGGAACCGGGAATCACGGGTACGGGCATCGTGCATGTTGCCGCAGATTTCGCGATCCCCATGCTGCACGCGGACTTCGCCCGCGAACACATTGAACACGTCCAGTGCCTGCGGCTGGCCCGACCAGCCGCCCGCTGGCGCGGACACCTGCACCTGTTGCCGTGGCCCCGCCAGCATCTCCGGCGTGCATGCGCGATGCGGGGTGGGTTCATCGGTCGCCGCACCGACCAGCAGGTAGTCACGCCCGGCTTCGGCTACGGCCGCCGACAGCGGCCACGGCATTGCCAACCACACCAGCAGCACGACCAGCACCGCTCCCGTTCCGTACTGCCCCTGCCTGCCGCCCACGCCACGTCCTGTTCCTGCTTACGCCCGCGCCCACTGCGCGTCGCCCCTGCCGGGCATTATCGCAGCCGCGGCTGCAGCCCACGTGTAGACCAAAGTCGCCGACGGGCGTTCAGCCAGCGGCGGGCGGACTTTTCACCGCCACCAGGCGCACCGGCCGCAGGTCGGCCAGGGTCATCCGCTCCAGCGGTTGCGGCCGCTCGACCGCATAACCCTGCAGGCCCTGCACCCCAAGCCGGGTCAGCGCGGCGGCGACGTCGGCAGTCTCCACCCATTCGGCCACCACCTCCATCTGCAGCTCGCGCCCCAGTTCACTGATCACGCGCACGGTGGCATGGCTGACCGGATCGGTATCCATGTCGCGCACGAAGGCCCCGTCGATTTTCAGGATGTCGGCCGGCAGCTGGCGCAGGTAGCCGAACGAGGACAGCCCGGAACCGAAATCGTCCAGCGCCATCCGGCAGCCACGCGCCTTCACTGCATCGATGAAGGCACGCGCCTGGCTGAGGTTGCTGATCGCAGCGGTTTCGGTGATCTCGAAGCACAGCTTGGAGGCCAGCGCGCGGTTGCGCTCCAGCAGGTCGCAGACGAAGGCGAGGAAGCCGGGCTCGGCGATCGACTGCGCCGAGACGTTGACATTGCACAGGCCCAGCTGCCGCACGTGTGCCGGGCACACCTGCAGGTGCCTGAACAGCAGGCCAAGCACGTGCCGGTCCAGCGCCACGGCCATGCCATAGCGCTCCACCGCCGGCATGAACTGGCCCGGCAGGTGCAGGCTGCCATCGCTGCCACGCATGCGCACCAGTACCTCGTAGTGCAGGTAGGAGGGATCGCCGACGCGGGCGATGCGCTGCGCATACAACACCATGCGGTTTTCGGCCATGGCCAGGCTGACGCCCTGCAGCCGCTCGGCTTCCTGGCGCCGTTCCTCCAGCGCCATGCGGTTCTCGTTGAAGCAGTGCACGCGGTTGCGGCCGGCCTGCTTGGCCGCATAGCACGCGCTGTCGGCGGCGCTCATCAGCCAGTTCACATCCGGCGCATCGGCGCTGACCTCGACCACGCCGATGCTGCAGCTCAGCTGCGGGCTGCCTTCGCTGACCGGGAACGTCGCCTGCCCCAGGTCGCGGATTACCCGCTGCAGCACGCGCTTGGCCTCGTCCTGCCCGGCATGGGCCAGGAACACGGCGAACTCGTCCGCGCCCAGCCGGCCCACCCAGTCACCATCGCGCACCGCCGCCACCAGGTAGTCGGCGAAGCTGCGCAGCATCTGGTCGCCAGCGGCGTGACCGAAGCTGTCGTTGACCAGCTTGAAATGGTCCAGGTTGATGTAGCACAGCGCGTGCGTGCCACCTTCGCTGCGCACCTGCAGCAGCGCGCGTTCCAGCAGCCGTTCGATCTCGCGGCGATTGATCAGGCCGGTCAGCGGGTCGTGGCTGGCGTGGTGCTCGATCTCGCGCGCCAGTGCATGGTTCTGGCTGACGTCTTCGATGATGGCGAACACCGACAGGCCACCGCCGGTGCTGCGCACGCCGGTGCCGCTCCAGCGGCCCCAGACAAGGCTGCCATCGCGACGGCGGAAGCGCAGTTCGCTCGGGCGCAGCTGGCGGTCCCAATCGATGCGGCCCACCCCATCGATGACCAGCTCGCCGTCCATCAGCAGGTCGCCCAGCGACAGCTGCAGCAGCATGTCACGACGATGGTCGAGGATATCGGCCATCGCCTGGTTGGCCTCGATCACCTTGCCTTCGGCATCGAGCTTGAGCATGCCGACGTTGGCCTGGTAGAACGCCGCGCGGAAACGGCTCTCGTGTTCGGTCAGGTCCTTGCCGACGCGGCGCGCCAGGGCGACCGCCATCAGGCTGATCGCCAGCACCGAGAGGCCCGCCACCATCAACGTGGCCAGCCTCACCAGCGTCGCCATCCGCAGCAGCGCCTGCGAGAACGCCTGGCTCTGCACCTTCATCCGCTGGTCCAGGTCACGCAGCTGCTGCAGGTAGCGGTCGCGTGCGGCAACGGGCACCAGGTTGCCGTCGTGCCGCAGCTGCAGTTCATCGATCAGTTGCTGCAGCGCCATCAGGTCGCCATCGGTCTGCCGCCACAACGCGCTCGCTTCGCGGAATGCACCGATGTCGCGCGCGTAGCGGAACGAGAACACCAGGCGTGGGATGTCGGCACGCGCATTGCCGCCCTGCAGGAAGCCCTGCCTGGCCTTCTCCTCGTCCGGTTCGGCCTGTTCCAGCGCCAGTCGCGCCTGCAGATCGCCCAACGGCACCTGCAGGGCCTGGCGTGCGTCGTCCAGGTCCTCGGCATCGCCACGCGCCAGGTAGCGACTGAGTGCGGCGGTGGCATCCTGCTGGCCACGCGACCAGTAGCCCTGGCCGGCGATCCAGGCAGTAGAGGCCGCCTGCAGTTCCTGGATCAGGGCGGACAGTGCGACCAGTCCGATCGCCATGCCGGTCAACAGCGCAAATCGCAGTCCCAGCCCCCGGGTCATCGGCACCCGCCGGCTGTGTTGGTCCGTGCCACTCCTACCCATCCCGGATCCCCCTGAATGTGCTGCGGTGACAACCTCCTTAGGAACCGGCCCAGCCTAGGACCGGCAATGTGTGGGCCATGCGAAAAAGGGGACGGAGGGGATTAAGTCGTTCTTGGCACAGGCGCATGGCCAGCCAGATACGACTTAATCCCCTCCGTCCCCTTTTTCTGTCCGCCAGCCCGGGGGCTGGCGGTGGTGTGGACGGCTGCGGGTGCGGCTTAGAGGCTGCGCGGGCCGCGCGGCTTGAAGCCGTCACGACGCGGCGGGCGACTGTCGCGGTCACCGCCGCGGTCGCCGCCATGGCCGCCCGGGCCGCCACGACGCGGGCCACCCGGACCGCCCGGGCCACGCTTGTCGAAGCGCGGCTTGAACGGGCGCGGGGCCGGGTTGGTGTCTTCACCCGGAGCCAGCGCACGCATCTGCAGCTGCTGGCCGGACACCCAGACCTTCTGCAGGTGCGACAGCACGTCCGGCGGCATCTGTGCCGGCAGGTCCAGCAGCGAGAAGTCGTCGTGGATGTCGATGCGGCCGATGAAGCGGCTTTCCAGGCCGGCTTCGTTGGCAATGGCGCCGACGATGTTGGCCGGCTTCACGCCATGCTGGTGACCGACCGAAATACGGTAGGTCTCCATGCCCTGCTCCGGTGCACCACGCGGCGGAACCTCACGGCGCGGACGCTGTTCAAAACCACCTTCGGCGTCGTCACGGCGCGGGCCACGCTCGAAGCGCGGACCCCGTTCGTTGCGGTCGAAGCGATCACCACGTTCCGGGCGGTCACCACGGTCGAAGCGCTCGCGCGGTGCGCGCTCTTCGCGCGGGGCACGCACCGGCGGCTGCAGCAGGAACGGGGTATCGCCCTGCAGCAGCTTGGCCAGCGCGGCAGCGATCTCGATGGCCGGCACGTTCTGCTCGTTCTCGAAGCGCTCCAGCAGCTGGCGGTAGAAGTCCAGGCCACCGGCGCCGAGGGTTTCGCTGATGCGCGAGGTGAACTTGTTGATGCGGGTGTCGTTGACCGCTTCCACGCTCGGCAGCTGCATCTCTTCGATCGGCTGGCGGGTGGCGCGCTCGATCTGGCGCAGCATGCCCTTCTCGCGCGGGGTGGCGAACAGGATCGCCTCGCCGCTGCGGCCGGCACGACCGGTACGGCCGATGCGGTGCACGTAGCTTTCGGTGTCGTACGGGATGTCGTAGTTCAGCACGTGGCTGATGCGCTCCACGTCCAGGCCGCGCGCGGCCACGTCGGTGGCGACCAGGATGTCCAGCTTGCCTTCCTTCAGCATGGCGATGGTCCGCTCACGCTGGGCCTGCTGCATGTCACCGTTGATGGCGGCAGCGGCCAGGCCACGCGCCTGCAGCTTGCTGGCCAGTTCTTCGGTGCCGGCCTTGGTCCGCGCGAAGATGATCATCGCGTCGAACGGCTCGACTTCCAGGATGCGGGTCAGCGCGTCCAGCTTGTGCATGCCGCTCACCCACCAGTAACGCTGGCGGATGTTGGCCGAAGTAGTGGTCTTGGCCGCGATGGTCACTTCCACCGGGTCCTGCAGGTAGGTCTGCGCGATGCGGCGGATCTGCGGCGGCATGGTGGCCGAGAACAGGGCCACCTGGCGCTGCTCCGGCAGCTTCTTCAGCACCGCTTCGACGTCGTCGATGAAGCCCATGCGCAGCATTTCATCGGCTTCGTCCAGCACCAGCGTCTTCAGCTCGGACAGGTCCAGGGTGCTGCGGTCCAGGTGATCGATCACGCGGCCGGGGGTACCGACCACGATATGCACGCCGCGGCGCAGGGCCGACAGCTGCTGGCCGTAGGGCTGGCCGCCGTACACCGGCAGCACGCGGAAGCCGGGGATCTTCGACGAATAGGACTGGAACGCCTCGGCAACCTGGATGGCCAGTTCGCGGGTCGGCGCCAGGATCAGGGCCTGGGGCTTGATCTGCTGCAGGTCGATGTTGGACAGTACCGGCAGTGCAAAGGCAGCGGTCTTGCCGGTACCGGTCTGGGCCTGGCCCAGCACGTCGCGGCCTTCCAGCATCGCCGGGATGGTGGCGGCCTGGATCGGCGACGGGGTTTCGTAGCCGATGGCGGTGACGGCCTGCATCACGGGCTCGGACAGGCCGAGCTGCGCAAACTGCAGCGGCGCTTGGGAATCTTGGGACATGGGGAACTCCGAAGGCACTGCCGTCTTCCTGGCAGTGCGATAAAAAAGGTGATGGTCCGCGCTTTGGGCGCCCTTCTTATCGCGTGCCCTGGCGCTGCTCGGTCGGAGGAGATTTCACTCGCTCAGAGCGGAATGATACCGCATTGATGCTGAACGAGGCATACAGCTTTCCTCACAGATGCCGTCGGGCCCGTGCTGGCGCACAATACGCGCCCTCTTCCCGGCCCGGCCGCTGGCCTGCGCCCTCTTCCCAGGAACCCCGCTCCATGCAGATTCTCGAATTCGACCTCGACGGTGACTACGTCGAACTCAAGCAGCTGCTCAAGCTGGCCGATCTGGTCACCAGTGGCGGCGAGGCCAAGATGGTCATCAGCGAGGGCCAGGTACGGGTCGACGGCGAAGTGGAACTGCGCAAGGCCTGCAAGATCCGCGCAGGCCAGGTGGTCGAATTCGCCGACAGCCAGATCCGGGTGCTGGCTGCAGGCTGATCTGAAGCTGTTCAGGCCACGCGCTGGGTCAGGTGCGAGGCAATCAGCTGCCTGAACGGTGCCACGCCCTGCGCCAGGCGCAGGCCGGCCGCACGCAGCAGGCGCGCCGGGCGACGGTCGTCGGTGTACAGGCTGGCGATCGCATTGGTGGCCTCGTACAGCGGCCGCGACGCCAGCCGATGACCACGCTGGTAACTGGCCAGCATGCCGGCGGCGGCAATGTCGGCACCACGGCGCTGCTGCGCGACGATGCCCTGCGCCAACCGCTGTGCGCTGGCCAGGCCCAGGTTGAAGCCATGCGCGGTGACCGGATGCATGCCCACCGCGGCATCACCGATCAGCGCAGAACGCTCGCCGACGAAGCGATCCGCGTACACACCCACCAGCGGATACGCCTGCGGCGTGGCCACCGGCTGCATCCGGCCCAGGCGGTGTTCGAAGCAGGCACTGATGGCCTCACCGAAGGCTACCTCGTCCATCGCCAGCAGCGCCTCGATCTGCCGCGGCGGCAGCGTGATCACCGCCGATGCCTGGCCCTCGTTGAGCGGCAGCAGCGCCATCGTGCGGCCGTAGCCGAACCACTCCCAGGCGGTGTGGTGATGGTCGCGCTCGACCTGCATGCGGCACACCAGCATCGACTTGCCGAAGTCGCGCATCTGCGCACCGATGCCGAGCATGCGGCGGGTGGCGGAGAAGCGGCTGTCAGCGGCCACCAGCAGCCGCGCATGCAGTTGGCTGCCGTCATCGAGTTTGACCACGTGGCCCTGCGCATCGGCCTGCACGCCCAGCACCTTGCGCCCGTCGAACAGCTCCAGGCCGTCCCGGCCCTGCACGGCATCCCACGCGGCGCGACGGATCAGATGGTTGGGTACCAGCCAGCCCAGCGGCTGGCCGTCGACCTGGCTGCTGGCGAAGGTCAGCGCGAACGGCGAGCCGCCGTTCATCACCCTGGCATCGCGCAGATCAGCAATTTCAGCGTGCGGCAGGCGCTGCCACAGCCCCAGCTGCTCCATGCTCTGCCGCGAGGCATGGGTCAACGCGATCTCACGGCCATCAAAGGCGGCCTCGGCCAGCGCCTGGCGCGGCTGCACTTCGACCAGCCCGACCTGCAGCCCGCTGCCGGCCAGCGCGCGCGCGAAGCACAGACCTGCCGGTCCGGCGCCGACCACCACCACGTCCATCCTGCGCATGCGCGCCTCCTGCCGTTGATCCAGTCCGCGCCAGCATAGCGCCGGGCGCCTGAGCGGCCTTGATCTGGATCAGGCCGACTTATAGAAGTGCGAACACCAGCGCCAGGATCGATAGCAGCGACACCAGCCACACCAGGCTGCGCACGTAGGGCACGCCTGCGGCGTACAGGGGCAGATAGACCACACGCGCCCAGAAGTAGGCCTGCGCCGCCAGTGCAGTGGTGTCGTTGCCGCGACCGGCCACGACCACTGCGATGGCGGCGGCGGCGAAGAACGGGAACGTCTCCAGGAAATTGGCCTGCGCGCGCTGCAGGCGGCCGGCCAGCGGGCTGAGCGGCTTTGCATCGCCATCGCGTGCCGAAGCATTCCACTTCATCCCGCGCTCGCGGGTGACCACCGTGGAGGTGGCGAAGATGTACACGAAGCCCAGCAGTACCGACCAGGCCAGCATCGTCAGTTCAGTTGCCATCATTCACCTCCTCAGGGTGCCGACGCGCGCAGGCTGTAACCGGCCAGGCGCCACACCTGGTCCTCGTCGAAACGGAACGAGACCAGCTCGCGCACCGGCTGTGCGCTGTTGGCGAAACGGGTCGGGAAGCTGACGTTGATGTACAGCCCTTCCGGCACTGCTGCACCGGCGCTGTACTTGACGCGGGTGATGGTCGGCTGGCCACGCCCGGCCAGCGCACCCAGGCGCGTGCGCTCGGCGGCCAACTGGCTGACGAAGGCGGCCTTCGGCACCGCACGACGCGCGACGGCCGAAGCGCCATCCCACAATTCGCCGGCGCGGTTGGCGTCGACCAGCTGCGCTGCCTTCACTGCGGCGGCGCCCATTTCCGCGTCCTGTTTCTGCACCTGCGTCTGTTGAGCAGCGGTCAACGCAGGGGAACCGGCGGTAGCGGGCTTCGCAGCTGCCGGCGAGGCTGGTGCCGGGCGTGCCGGGGCCGGTGCAGGCGTGGCCGGCGCAGGGGCCTGCGCCAACACGGTCAGGGGCAGCAGGGACAGCAGCAGGAACGCGCGCTTCATGGACACCGCCGGTTTTCTGGAGAGAACCGCAGTCTACGCCAGCGCGGTGACTACGCCGTCAGCGTGCCGGAGCGTTGCCCTCCACCGCTGCCGCATCAGCTTGCGCGGCGGGCGCGGCGGTGTTCGCTGGCGGCTGCTCGGCCACCGGCGGCGGCTCCGACGGTGCCGGTGGGAGCGTCGCCACATCGATCTCCGACAGCGGGCTTTCGTCCGGGCATACCGCATCCGGGAAACCGAAGCGCTGCTTCAGGGCCTGGCCGCAGCTGTTGATCGATTCCATGTCGGCGCCGTCGCGCTTGCACTGCTGGTCGAAGGCGATCAGGAACGCGTCCTTGCGCTGCACGAAGTCATCGCCGCAGGCGCGCATCTGCTTGATCCGTTCCAGATCGTCCTGCACCGCGTTGGTGCCATCCAGGCCGTACTGGCGCAGCTCATCCGGCGTCAGCAGGCGAAGGCTGCGATTGGGCACGGTCATCATCAGATCGGCCACGCCCACCGCCACGCCATTGCGCTGCAGGTAATCCTTCACGTTGTCGTAGACCTCGTGCAGCTCGCGGTTGAGCTCGGCGCGCGAGGTGGCCTTGGAGCTGATCCGCATCATGCGGTGGATGCCGACCTTGCCCGACAGCAGGCGGTTGTCACCGGCAGCCAGCACGAACACGCAGGCGCTGTGGCAGATGGAGCCTTCGCGCACCCAGATGGTCCAGCCCGATTCACCGATGCTGTCACCGGCCACGATCGCCGACTCCACCTGGCCACCACTGGAGTCCAGGTCGAGGATGCGCTTGTGGATCTTCAGTTCGTCAGCGACCACCGCCAACCGCCACATCATTTCGGCGAAGCCCGGATTGATCTTGCCGGCGTAACGCACGCGCATCAGCCCACGCTCGGCACACGGCGCCAGGGCCTGGGTGATCTGCTCGCGCTGAAGCCCTTCCAGTTCGGCACCGTCGCCGGCATCGCCCGCATATTCCGTGCTGCAACTGACCCACGCACGCCCATTTTCCAGCTGCGCCTGCGGCCACGGCCGACCCGCCTGGCTGCGCGGTGGTGCCGGTGCCGGTGGCGCGTCGGCGGCATTGATCGAAACCATGTTCTCGCCATCACTGGCCGGCGCCCGCGCTGCCTTGTCGGCAGCGGTCACGTTGCCCGGATTCTCCAGCTGACTGCAGCCCGCCAGGGCCAGGCACAACAGGGGCAACCAGTGGAATTTGGCGGACATCGGGCAACCGGGATTCATGGGACCAAGAGCCACAGTCTACCCGTCCAGGCCGCGCATTCAGCGCGTGGCACTGAACCCCTTCTGACCCTTGGGAAAGCGTGTCGACCAAGGTAGACACCTACCAACGGCCTCAGGAACCTGTCGAAGGCGTGGCGGGTCCGGTGGCAGGGGTGCGAGCGGCATGGATGCCGCGACCAAGTCCCCAGGGGTGAGGGCGCTTTGCTTGCGAAGCACTGCTTCGCAAGCGCCCGAACGCACAGCCGCCAGCGGCTGGGCCGGTCTGGGGGTTCACGGCGTCCCCTGCCACCGGACCCACCACGCCATCCCACAGGAATCCCGCTTCTGCTGTTGCTGTTGCTGTTGCCGGCCAGCGGCCGGCACTACCGCGGGTCCGGGCGCAGCCCGGCGTGACCCCCTTCAGCATCCATGTCCGAATGTGGCGAGTATCCCCGCCCGCACCCGCCTAGACTGCCGCCATGGACACCGCCCTCGCCCTCGACACCGCCGCCTGCGATCGCGCCCGCCTGGCCCGCGACGCACGTTTCGACGGCGTGTTCTTCACCGCCGTGCGCAGCACCGGCATCTATTGCCGCCCGGTCTGCCCCGCACCGCCCCCGAAGCCGCGCAACATCACCTACTACCCGACCGCCGCTGCTGCCGCCGCCGCCGGCTATCGCCCGTGCCTGCGCTGCCGCCCGGAGCTGGCACCACAGGCCCAGCACGCACTGGCCGGGCAGACCGTACAGCGCGCCCTGGCCCTGATCCACGGCGGCTTCCTGCAGGAGCAGCCGGTGGCCGATCTTGCTACGAAGCTCGGCCTCAGCGCGCGCCAGCTGCAGCGCCTGTTCGTCGAACGCCTGGGCGCGACGCCCGGGCAGATCCACGCCACCCATCGCCTGCTGCTGGCCAAGCAACTGCTGACCGAGACCACGCTGGCGGTGACCGACGTCGCACTGGCCGCCGGATACAACAGCCTGCGCCGCTTCAATACCGCATTCCTGCAGGGCTGCGGCATGGCCCCCACCGCACTGCGCCGCCAGCATCAACCGCTGGCCGCCGACGATGGCGGCCTGGTGCTGCGCCTGGGCTACCGTCCGCCGCTGGACTTCCCGCGCATGCTGGCGTTCCTGCGCAAGCGCAGCCTGCCCGGCATCGAACTGATTGGCGAGGACAGCTACCAGCGCGTGCTGGGCACGCCGGAGCGCCCCACCCTGCTGCGCGTCACTGCCGACCCGAAGCGCCCGGAGCTGCGCCTGCAGCTGGGTGCGGTGGATCCGCGCCTGATCCCGGACATCGTGCGCCGCGTGCGTCGCGTGTTTGATCTGGATGCCGACCTGCAGCAGGTGCACGCCGCATTGGGTGAGGAACCCTTGCTGGCGCGCGGCATCGCCGAGCGCCCGGGGCTGCGCGTGCCCGGCGGCTGGGATGGCTTCGAAGTGGGCGTGCGCGCCGTGCTCGGCCAGCAGGTTACTGTTGCCGCCGCCACCACCTTCGCGCGGCGGCTGGTCGATGCCTATGGCGCGCACCTGCCGGGCATGTCGTCCGACTTTGATCGCCAGTTCCCTGCGCCCGAGGTATTGGCCGAGGCGCCTCTGGAATCAATCGGCCTGCCGCGCAGCCGCGCCGCGACCGTGCGTGCACTGGCCACCGCCTGCGCCAGCGGCCAGCTCGACTTCGGGCCCGGCCAGGCGCTGGAAGAGTTTGTTGCCCGCTGCGTGGCACTGCCCGGCATCGGCCCATGGACCGCGCAGTACATCGCTTTGCGTGGCCTCGGCCAGCCCGATGCCTTCCCGGCCGGCGATCTTGTACTGCAGCAGGTCCTCGGCCACGCGCAGGGCCAGCGCCTGAGCGAACGCGCAACCGAAGCGCGCTCGCAACCGTGGCGTCCCTGGCGCGCCTACGCCGTGCTGCACCTGTGGCACCTGTCCGGCACCTTCGTTGGAGAACCGACATGACACTGTTGTTCGATCGTTTCGACAGCCCGATCGGCGTGTTGACCATCGCCGGCGACAAGCGTGGCCTGTCACACGTGCTGTTCCCGGAGAACCGCCACCCCGCGCGCGGGCGTGATGACTGGCATTACGCACCGGATGCCTTGCCGGAAGCACGCGAGCAGCTGCTGCAGTTCCTGCACGGCGAGCGCAACAGCTTCGACCTTGTGCTGGCGCCGCGTGGTACGCCGTTCCAGCTGCGCGTGTGGCAGGCGCTGGCGCTGATTCCGTTCGGCCAGACCTGGAGCTACCTGCAACTGGCGCAACACCTGGGAAAGCCCAGCGCGACCCGCGCGGTGGGCGCGGCCAACGGGCGCAACCCGTTGCCGATCATCCTGCCCTGCCACCGCGTGATCGGCAGCAACGGTGCACTGACCGGTTTCGGCGGTGGCCTGGAAACCAAGGCCGCGCTGCTGCGGCTGGAACAACGCCAGGCCCCGCTGTTCGCCTGAACATCGGGGTCAGATCCCTTTTCCCGTGGAAAAGGGATCTGACCCCGGGCGATCCTGGCGCGCCGTGTCTTGGGCCGGTAATTGCACCGGCTTATCATGCACGGATGACTTCCGTACGCCTGACCTGTTCGCTGGCGCTGCTGCTGCCATTGGCTGCCTGCACCACTGCGCCTGCCCCTACCGCCTCCGTTCCCACGTCCGTCGCATCGGCCGCACCGCCGAAGCTGCTGCTGATCTCCATCGACGGCCTGCGCGCCGATGCGCTGGACCGCGGGCTGACCCCGAACCTGCAGCGGATGATCGACGGCGGCGTGCGCGCCCGCTGGATGACACCGTCCTATCCTTCCCTGACGTTTCCCAACCACTACACCATCGTCACCGGCCTGCGCCCGGACCACCATGGCATCGTCAACAACAGCATGGACGATGAAGCGCTGGGCCGTTTCGAGCTGAGCAACCGCGAGGCCGTCACCACCAGTGCCTGGTGGGGCGGTGAACCGATCTGGGTCGGCGCCGAAAACGCCGGCGTGCGCACCGCCACGACGTCGTGGCCGGGCAGTGAATCGGAAATCCGTGGTGTGCGCCCCAGCCAGTGGCGCATCTACGACGGCAAGGAACTGCTGGAGCAGCGTGCCGGTATCGTGCTCGACTGGCTGGCACAGACCGACGCCGATGCCCCGCGACTGACCACGCTGTACATGGAGCACGTGGACAAGGCCGGGCACAACTACGGCCCCGGGTCGAAGCAGTACGCCGACGCCATCGCACGCGCCGACCTGATCGTCGGGCAGGTGCTCGACGGCCTGCAGCAGCGCGGCCTGGCCGCCACCACCAATGTGATCGTGGTGTCCGACCACGGCATGGCCAGCGTCGCCGACGGCCACGTGATCGCCACCGAATCGATGGCCGACCCGTCCATCGCGCGCAACGTCAGCCAGGGCCAGTCGGTGGGCTTCGCGCCAGTGGCCGGTCGTGAGGCTGAGGCCGAACGCGCCCTGCTCGGCCGCCATGCGCACTACGAGTGCTGGAAGAAGGAGAACCTGCCGGCGCGCTGGCACTACGGCACGCATCCGCGGGTTCCGGCCATCGTCTGTGCGATGGATGAAGGCTGGGATGCGCTGCACCGCGAGAAGATCGCCAAGCGCGCGAAGCAGGACCGTGGCTCGCACGGCTACGACAACGCCCTGCCCTCCATGCGCGCAGTGTTCGTGGCCAGCGGCCCCTCGTTCCGCCAGGGCCTGGTGATCGACGGCTTCGACAATGTCGACGTCTACCCGCTGCTGGCCCACCTGCTGCAGGTGCCGGCCGCGCCGAACGATGGCAATCCGGAAACGCTGAAGCAGACCCTGCGCTGAATTCCCTGTAGAGCGAGCCCATGCTCGACTGCATTACGCCAGCCGCACATGGGCTCGGCCCTGCAGGAACGTGCATAAAAAAACGCGGCGCCAGGCGCCGCGTCTTCCTTGGACCGGTCGGTCGGCCTGATCAGGCCTTGGCGACGGCCTTCTTCGCCACGGCCTTCTTCGCCGGAGCCTTGGCCACGGTCTTCTTGGCAACCGGGGCGGCGGCGCCTACGGCGACCTTGCTCGCGGTGTGCGAACGGGCGTTGCCGTAGCTGGCGTTGTAGCGCTTGCCCTTGGCGGTCTTGCGGTCACCCTTACCCATGTCTTCAACTCCTCAAGTGTGAAATCTGGTTACCCCGTACTGACACGGGTTCGGCGGGGCCGCCTTGCTGGGCGCCCCCGCGCACGATCGGAAATCCTATCACGGCGTGCCTAGTGCGCGCAGCTTGCGTCGTGCACGTGGCCGTGGTTGAGGCGCAGGTTGACCAGGTGGGCAACGCCCACCAGCAGGCCGCCGATGGTCATCACCACCGCATGCGGCACCGCATTGTGGTGCAGCGGGTCGTACAGCACGCCGGCCCACAGCGCGACCAGGCCGGGGATCAGGAAGCCGAGCGCACGCAGGGCACCGTGGCGGCGATAGCCCCAGACCAGGCTGAACAGCCCGAGCAGGGTCACGAACACCACCAGCGCCTGTTCCACGCCATCGCTCAGCCAGAACGACAGGCCCAGCGACGGCGCCGCCGCCAGCAGCACGGGGATCACCGCGCAATGCACTGCGCACAGCATCGAACCAGTGGCACCGAAACGGTCGAGCAGGTGGCGCAGGCGTGAGGACAGGGACATGACTTCCAGCAGGGTCGGCGAATCGTTATGGAATAATATAACATCCCTCTCCGAACCGCACGGTTTCCCCTCCCCCTGTCCCCTCGACGGGATTCGTGCGCCCTGCGATTGATACATTGTAACAAAGGACCTGCCCATGCCCGCCCACACCCCTCGGCTCAAGCCGCATTCCCTGGCCCTGGCCCTCGCCGCCCTGTTGCCGTCCGTCGCCTTTGCAGCCGGCCAGGACACCTCCCACCGTGACCGCCACCTGACCGAACTCTCCTCGGTACAGGTCACCGCGTCGCCGCTGCAGGGCGATGCCGAATCCCTGGCGCGCCCGGTGGACGTGCTGGCCGGCGAGCGCCTGGACGAGCAGAAGGCCGGCACCCTGGGCGATACCGTGGCCAAGCTGCCCGGCGTACAGAGCACCTTCTTCGGCCCCGGCGTCGGCCGCCCGATCATCCGCGGCCAGGAAGGCCCGCGCGTGGCCGTGCTGTCCAATGGCATGGGCAACATGGACGCCTCCACGGTCAGCGCCGACCATGCCACCAGCATCGAGCCGTTCCTGGCCGACCAGATCGAAGTGCTGAAGGGTCCGGCCACGCTGCTGTTCGGCAGCGGCGCCATCGGTGGCGCGGTCAATGTGGTGGATGGCCGCATCGCGCGCGAACTGCCGGAGCGCCCGCTCAGCGGCCGCGCCGAGCTGCGCGGCAACTCGGTGAACAATGAGCGCAGCGGCATGTTCCGCCTCGATGGTGTCAGCGGCAACGTCGTGCTGCACGTGGATGGCCTGGTACGCAATGGCGACGACTACCGCATTCCCGGCTACGCGGTGATCGACAGCCTTGAAGACCACCATGACCACGATCACGACCATGATCACGACGCAGCCGAGGGCGAAGAACCGCGCCGCGGCCGCCTGGACAACAGTTCGATCCGCACCCGCGCCGGCGGCGTCGGCGCAACGTGGCTGGGCGACGGTGGTTACTTCGGTGTGTCGGCCAGCACCTATCGCACCAACTACGGCATTCCCAATGGCGCGCACGTGCATGCCGATGGTGATGACCACGGCCATGACCACGGTCACGACCACGGCGATGAAGAGGAAGGCGGCGACGAGCATGACGTGCGCATCGACATGGTGCAGAACCGCTTCGAGACCAAGGCCGGCATCTACAACCCGGTCTCGTTCCTGAAGAACATCAACGCACGCGTGGCTTACACCGACTACGAGCACGTGGAGCTGGAGGCCGGCACGCCGTCGACGCGCTTCACCAACCGTGGTATCGAAGCGCGCCTGGAAGCCGTGCAGCAGCAGATCGGCGGCTGGGACGGCGCGTTCGGCCTGCAGTTCGGCAACAGCGATTTCGGCGCCAAGGGCGAAGAGGCGTTCGTACCGGATACCGGCACCAGGAACATCGGCCTGTTCGTGCTGCAGGAAAAGCAGTTCGGCCCGTTCAAGCTGGAACTGGGTGGCCGCCACGACCAGGTCAAGCTGGACCCGACCGGTGACTACCGTCGCCGCACGTTCGGTGCCACCAACCTGTCTGCCGCCGGTATCTGGAAGCTCAACGATGCCGTTGACCTGCGCATCGGCGTGGACAGCTCAGAGCGTGCACCCACCAACGAAGAGCTGTACGCCGCCGGCGCGCACATCGCCACCCGCTCGCTGGAGATCGGCGACGCCAACCTGAAAACCGAGCGCGGCCAGCGCGTCGAACTGGGCATCCATACCCACAGCGATCGCCTGGACTTCTCCGCGTCGGTCTACCAGACGAAGTTCAAGGACTTCATCTACCTCGCCGACACCGGTGTTACCGAAGGCCTGCCGGTCCGCGCCTGGACGCAGCAGGACGCGGTGTTCCGCGGCGCCGAGGCCGAAGCGCTGGTGCACCTGTTCGAGGGTGGCGCCGGTGACTGGGATCTGCGCCTGTTCGGTGACTATGTGAAGGCCAAGCTGGATGGCAACGGCAGCCGCAACCTCGACATCGCCGTACCGCACGGCGACCACAACCACAATTACAACGTGGAGCTGGCCAACACCGGCTACCTGCCGCGCATCGCCCCGGCCCGCGTCGGTGCCGACCTGCGCTGGTCGAAGGACGGCTGGCGCGCCTCGGTCGGTGCAGTGCGTTACAGCCGCCAGAAGGACGTCGCCCAGAACGAAGCACCAAGCGACGGCTACACCCTGGTCGACGCGCACCTGGCCTACCGCTGGGATCGCAACGCGGGCAACAGCTACGAGGTGTTCCTGGATGGCAGCAACCTGACCAACCGCGAAGTGCGCCCGCATACCTCGCTGCTGCGCGACTACTCGCCGCTGCCAGGCCGTGGAGTCGCATTCGGGATCCGCGCGTTCTTCTGATCGCGCACGGCGGGGTCGGATCCCTTTCCGAAGGAAAGGGCTCTGGCACCACCGCATTGAACGGGGGCCTTCGGGCCCCCGTTTTCATTCCGTCCCACGCCATCACGCATCCGTCACAAAGGTGTGCGTACGACAACAACCGGACAATCCCGTCACTCAAAGTCTCGCCAATCGGACACTTTTGTCCGAAAATAATTCCATGACCGCTCAACGTGCCGATGCTGCTGCCCGCCGTGCCCTCATCCTCGACGCCGCCGATCATGTCTTCGGCCAACATGGCGTCACCGCCCCGCTGGATCTGGTGGTCGAACGCGCCCAGGTGGGCCGCGCCACCCTGTACCGCAACTTCCCCGACCGCACCGCGCTGATCCAGGCGCTGCTGCAGCGCACGGTCGACCGCATCCGGCGCCAGGTCGAACAGCTCGGTGACCGCGATGACGCCCTGTTCGAGGTGTTCGAGGGCATGGCCCAGCGCATCATCGATTCGCCGGCACTGGCCGATTACTGGCGTGCGGTCGACTCGGACGTGCCGTCCATGCGCGCCGCGCGCGAGACCGTGCGCGACCTGCTGGAGGAACCGATCGCGCGCGCCAAGGCCGCCGGACTGTGCCGTGACGACCTGGAAAAGACGGATATTTCACTGATCTCGGGCATGCTGGGTGCGGCCCTGCGCGGCAAGACCCGCGACGAGCGCGCCCAATTGGCCGGGCGTGCCCTGCAGCTGCTGCGTGGGGGTCTCCAGGGAGCTGCCAGCGAGGCCCGTTGATGGTCCAGCCGTATCTGAAGCCGGTTCCGGATTGGGAGGAGCATGAGAAGCCGACCATGCCCGGCTCGGCGTCGATGCCCTGGCACCCGCCGTACCGGCGCGCGGCCTATGCGCTGGTATCGTTGCTGGTGGCGATCACCGGCGGCCTCGGCAATGCGCTGGTCACCGCCAACCTGCCGTTCCTGCAGGGCCAGCTGGCGCTGACCCCGACCCAGGGCAGCTGGCTGGTGGCCGCATACGCGATGGTGAATGTCACCGCCAACCTGTTGGCCTTCAAGTTCCGCCAGCAGTACGGCATCCGCCTGTTCGCCGAGATCGGGCTGGGCCTGTACGCAGCGCTGGCGGTACTGCACCTGTTCGTCGGCAGCTTCGAGACCACGATGCTGACCCGAGCCGCCAGCGGCTTCGCGGGTGCGGCCTGTTCCACACTGGGCACGCTGTACATGCTGCAGGCGCTGCCGCGGCGATTCACCGGCAACCTGCTGGTGGTCGGTGTCGGCCTGTCGCAGCTGGCGGTGCCGATCGCCTGGATCGTTTCACCAGGCCTGGTCGATACCGGCCAATGGCACCAGCTGTACTCCTTCGAAGCCGGCCTGGCCCTGTGCGCGTTCGCGGCAGTGGTAGTGCTGAAGCTGCCGCCCGGCATCCAGGTGAAGGCGTTCGAGCCATTGGACTTCCTCACTTTCGCCCTGCTCGCGCCGGCGGTCGCGCTGCTGGTGATCGTGCTGGCGCAGGGCTACACCCGCTGGTGGCTCAACACCCCATGGCTGGGCTGGGCGCTGGTCGCCTCGATCGTGCTGTCCACCAACGCCTTCATCATCGAACACTACCGGCGCAATCCGCTGCTGCAGATCCGCTGGCTGTCGAAGCTGCCGGTGCTGCACTTCATCGTCGGCGCGTTCCTGATCCGCTTCCTGACCACCGAGCAGTCCTACGGCGTGGTCAACCTGATGCGCACGCTGGGCATGGGGCCTGACCAGATGCGGCCGTTGTTCGTAGTGATCCTGGCCGGGGTGATCGTCGGCATCGCCGGCGCCTCGCTCACCTTCGGACCGACGCGGCTGATCGCGCAGCTGCTGATGGCGATCCTGCTGCTGGGCGCCGCCGCGTTCTTCGACCAGCACCGCACCAGCCTGGACCGGCCGCACGACTTCTACGCCAGCCAGTTCCTGGCCTCGGTCGGTGCCGGCATGTTCATGGGACCGCTGATCATGCTCGGCATCTCCGCCGCGTTGAAACAGGGCGTCGACCACATGATCACCTTCCTGGTGACGCTGTCGATCACGCAGACCCTGGGTGGCCTGGCAGGTTCGGCGGTGCTGGGGACCTTCCAGCTGCATCGCGAGCAGCTGTATTCCAGCGCGCTGACCAGCCAGCTCGATCCGGCCGATCCGGTGGTCGCGCAACGGCTGCGCATCCAGCAGCAGCTGTACGCTGCGCAGATCACCGACCCGGTGCTGCGCAGTGCGCAGGGCAGCGCGCAGCTGGCGCAGACCACGCGCCGCGAAGCCAACGTGCGTGGCTTCAATGACGTGTTCACGCTGAGCGGCTGGCTGGCGATCGGCTTCCTGTGCTGGTTGCTGCTGCTGTCGCTGCGCACCGCCGTGCTCAAGCAATGGCGCAAGCGCCACCCCGCCCTTTCCACCGCGTCCACGCCGGCCGCGTCCCGTTGAGTCCTCCCATGCCTCCCGTCCCGCCCCGCCCCGACGACACCGACAACGTCGCCCCACCGCCGCCGACCGACGCGGCGCCCGCGGCCACGCCGGTAGAACCTGCGGTCGCGCCGAAGTACCTCAAGCCCAGCGCCCGCAGCGTGGTGGTGATGGTGGTAGTGGCCTTGCTGGGCATTGCGCTGATCCTGCGCGCCTGGCACCTGTGGCCGTTCACCAGCAGCGTGATGGTGACCGACAACGCCTATGTACGCGGCCAGATCACGGTGATGGCGCCGCAGGTGAACGGCTATGTGACCGAAGTGCTGGTGAAGGATTTCCAGCATGTGAAGCAGGGCGAGCCGCTGCTGCGCATCGATGACCGCATCTATGCGCAGCGCGTGGCCCAGGCGCAGGCGACGCTGGACAGCGCGCGCGCGGCGCTGGCCAACTCGGACCAGTCACAGGCGCAGAACCGCGCACAGATTGCCTCCGCCCGCGCCACGCTGTCGGCCGGCCAGGCCGAACTGCAGCGTTCGCGCAATGAATTGAAACGCTACGAAGAACTGGCGGCGCAGCAGCTGGTGTCCATCAACGACCGCGACAAGTTCCGCACCACCCAGGCGTCGGCACAGGCCAGCGTGCAACAGTCGCAGGCGCAGATCCGCATCGCCGAGGAAACGCTGGTGTCGACCCAGGTCGCGCGCAAGAGCCTGGAAGCGCAGGTGGAAAGCGCGCAGGCGCAGCTGGAACTGGCCCGCATCGACCTGGCCAACACGGTGATCCACGCACCACGCGACGGCCAGATCAGCGAAGCCAGCGTACGCGTGGGCCAGTACGTCGCTGCCGGTTCGCAGCTGCTGTTCCTGGTACCTGACACGCTGTGGGTGGTGGCCAACTACAAGGAAGGCCAGACCTGGGGCATGGCGATCGGCCAACCGGCGACGTTCTCGGTGGACGCGTTCCAGGGCCAGGTGCTGCGGGGCCGCGTGCAGGAGATCGCCCCAGCCACCGGGTCGGAATTCAGCGTGCTGCGCCCGGACAATGCCAGCGGCAACTTCACCAAGGTGGTGCAGCGGCTGCCGGTGCGGATATCGATCAACAGGGATCAGAAGCTGGCAAAGCAGCTGCGGCCCGGCATGTCGGTGATCGTGCGGGTGGATACCCGGTCCAAGCCGATGGACTAGGACGCAGGCCCTGCCGCACCGGTATGAAACGGGGTCAGATCCCTTTGCCAGTGGCAAAGGGATCTGACCCCGTTTCCAAAATGCCGGCCAGCGGCCGGCCCTACCGTTGCATTAGCCGGCGCAGCGCGCGCAGAGGCCATGCACTTCCAGCGTCTGTGCCTGCGGCTGGAAGCCCAGCTCCTTGGCGCGCTTCTCCAGCTGGGTGACGATCTCGCGGTCTTCCAGTTCCACCGCGCTGTGGCAGCTGTTGCAGATCAGGAACGGCACCGAATGCGCGGCACTGCTGGGATGGTGGCAGGCCACGAAGGCATTCACCGATTCCAGCTTGTGCACGAAGCCATTGGCCATCAGGAAGTCCAGCGCGCGGTACACGGTGGGCGGGGCATCGGCGCCCACGCCCTTGCCGTTGCGCACCCATTCCAGCAGCTCGTAGGCCTTGACCGGCTTGCCGGCCTCGGCGATCAGCTTCAGCACGTTGGCGCGGATCGGGGTCAGGCGCAGCCCGCGTTCGCGCGAGACACGCTCGACCACCGCCACGAAATCCGATGCGTCGTGGACGTGGTGGTGCGGGGCGGTACAGGCAGTGGCGGTCTTGGCGGGCATGCGTGTTCTCCGGTTCGGGCCTGGCAAGGATGCCTCAGGCCGTTGCTACCTTGGTGATGGCCACATCAATGCGTTTCAAGGCCTGCTCGCGGCCGGCCAGGTACACGGTATGGGAGATGTCAGGACTGACCTGGGTGCCGGTGATCGCCACGCGCAGCGGCTGGGCGACCTTGCCCATGCCGATTTCCAGCGCTGCGGCCGTGTCGTGCAGGGCGACGCCCACCGACTCGGCGGTCCACTCCGGCAGCGCCGCCAGCAGCTCGCGGGCCTTGCCCAGCGCCACCTCGGCACCGGCCTTGAGGTGCTTGGCCACCGCCGCTTCGTCGTACCCGGTCAGCGGCTGGTACCAGACCACGGCCTTCTCGGCCATTTCCTTCAGGGTCTGCACGCGTTCACGCAGGGCGATCACCACATCCTCCGGGGCCGGGCCGGCGGCCACGTCCAGGCCCAGCTTCTGCAGCTGGTAGACCAGGTGCGGCACGATGGCGGCCACGTCCTCGGTCTTCAGGAAGTGCTGGTTGACCCAACCCAGCTTGGCCATGTCCAGACGCGAGGCCTTGGAATTGCAGTCCTTCACGTCGAACAGGTCGATCAGCTCCTGGCGGCTGAACAGCTCCTGGTCACCGTGGGACCAGCCCAGGCGGGCCAGGTAGCTCAGCAGCGCATCGGGCAGGTAGCCGGCGTCCTTGTACTGCATCACGTCGGCCGCACCGGTGCGCTTGGACAGCTTGGCGCCCTGCTCGTCCAGGATCATCGGCATGTGGCCGAACTTCGGCACCGGCGCACCAATGCCCTCGTACAGGTTGATCTGGCGCGGGGTATTGTTGATGTGGTCGTCGCCGCGGATGACCTCGGTGATGCCCATGTCCCAGTCGTCCACCACCACCGCGAAGTTGTAGGTGGGGTAGCCGTCCGGGCGGAAGATGACCATGTCATCCAGCTCGCTGTTGGCGATCTCGATGCGGCCCTTGATCAGGTCGTCGAACACCACCGTACCTTCCAGCGGGTTCTTGAAGCGGATGACGCGGTTCGGGTCGTCCTTGTACGGCAGGCCCAGTTCGCGTGCAGCGCCGTTGTAACGCGGCTTTTCCTGCCTGGCCATGGCGGCCTCGCGCATCGCGTCCAGCTCTTCGCGGGTTTCGTAGGCGTAGTAGGCCTTGCCGTCGGCGATCAGCTGCTCTGCCACTTCCCGGTAGCGGGCGACGCGGTCGGTCTGATAGATCGGGCCTTCGTCGTAGTCCAGGCCCAGCCACTCCATCGCCTCCAGGATGGCGTCGATCGCGCCCTGGGTGCTGCGTTCACGGTCGGTGTCCTCGATGCGCAGCACGAACTCGCCGCCACGGTGGCGGGCCTCCAGCCAGCAGTACAGCGCGGTGCGGGCACCACCGATGTGCAGGTAGCCGGTGGGACTGGGGGCGAAGCGGGTGCGGCAGGTCATGGACGGCTCGAGGAACGGGAATCCCCCGATTTTACCAGCCCGCCGCCCCCGACGGAAAAAGGGGACGGAGGGGATTAAGTCGCGATTGCCCAGCCCGTGGGTACTGCAACCGGGAAACGGAGGGGAGATGCGACTTAATCCCCTCCGTCCCCTTTTACGGTTCCACCTTGCGCGGGAACGGCTGCTCGCGCATCGCGGCGTTGTAGGCGAACGAGGCGACGATGGCTGCGGCCTGCTTCAGGTCTTCCGGTTCGGCGTGGTCCCAGGTGTCCAGGTGGCTGTGGTGGACATTGGTGAAGTAGTCCAGCCGGTCCTGGATGAACTGGAAGCCCGGCAGGCCGATGCGGTCGAAGCTGATGTGGTCGGTGCTGCCGGTGTTGCGGGTCGCCACGGTGGTGGCGCCGACGTCATGGAACGGCGCCAGCCAGGCTTCGAAGATCGGCATCGCCGCCAGGTTTTCCTGGGCGTAGATGCCCCGGAAGCGGCCGGAGCCGTTGTCCATGTTGAAGTAGACCTGGAACTTGCTGTAATCGCGGGTCTTCTGCAGTGCACCGGTCGGCTCGCGCAGCGACGCCGGCAGCGCCTTCTGCGCCGGGTCGGTGGGCTCCGGGAACCGGCCGAAATGCTTGGCCACATAGGCCTGCGAGCCGATCAGGCCCTGCTCCTCGCCGCTCCACAGCGCCACGCGGATGGTGCGCTTGGGCCTGGCGCCGGTGGCCTTGAGGATGCGCATGGCCTCCATCATCACTGCCACGCCGGCGGCGTTGTCGGCCGCGCCGGTGCCGCTGTGCCAGGAATCCAGGTGCGCGCCGATCATCACCACTTCATCGGGCCTGCTGCTGCCGCGGATCTCGGCCAGCGTGTTGTAGCCGGGCTGGTCGGCGTCATCGGTGAAGCGCGCGGCCACATCCACGCGCAGGCGCACGGTCTGCCCGGCCTTCAGCGCGCGCACCAGCGGGTTGAAGTGCTCGCTGATCATCGCCAGCTCGGGGATGCCGACCGGCTCGCCGGCCTTGCGCGAACCACCACCGGCAACGCGGATGATGCCGTTGTCCCAGCTGCTGATGCTGATCGAGGCCAGCGCCCCTTCTTCGACGAAGAACGCATTGACCCTGGTCGCCAGCTGCTGGCGTTCCTGGTACTCCTTGACCCGCTTGGCACGTTCGGCGGTGGCGTCCTGGTCCTTCGGCAGGGTGAACGCCTGCAGGCCTTCCAGCGAGGTCGCGTCATGCCGATGGGAATCCGGCTCGGTGCCGCGCTTGTACTCGCGCGCCTCGCCCAGCAGCAGGATCTTGCCGCGCAGCTTGCCGCGGTACTTCTCGATGTCTTCGGGCTTCTTGATCTCGACCTGCACCAGCTCGCCTTCAACCGGCCCCTTGGTGCCCGGCGTCCAGGCCTTGGGCAGTGCATGCAGCGGCTGCACACGGTCACCCAGCATTTCCACGCTGGCCGAGGTGAACTCCCAGCCACGGCCAAAGTCATCGAACGCTTCGTCGTGGACGTTGTCCAGCTTCCATTCGTTGAACTTGCCGCGGGTCCACGCGTTGGCGCGGCCCATCGCCGGGGAGTTGGTCAGCCGCGGGCCGATGCGTTCGGTGAGATAGCTGAAGGTGTCCATCACCTGCGAACGGTGGAAGGCCTCCTGGCGGATGCGGCTGACCATGTCCAGGTCCACTGATTCGCGCTGCTGCGCCGCTGCATTGCCACCCATCGCCAGCGCTACGGCCAGCACGCCCCACTTCAACACATCGCACCCCTGCCTTCCGGCCTGCTCATCAACCCATCGAGTCTAGCCAGCAGCGGCGCCGCGATACCGTCCCATCGGTCATGGGCGGCGCGGAAGCGTGCGAACCAGGGTTCGCCCCCACAGAAGAGTGGTTGGGTCGCATCTGCCAAACCACCTCACCCACTCCACCCCAGCCACAGCTGCGCCCGCTCCGGCAGCAGCAGCAACCAGTGCCGCCGGTCGATGCTGCTGCAGCCATACACCGCCGCATGCGCGGGCCAGTCATCGGGCAGGCCACCGATGCCGATTTCCGCAAGTGCTTCCGCCCCGGCCTTCCATGGCCGGTAGCGCGGCACCTTCCCCGCCAGCGCACCGCGTCCCTGCCGCGCGCCCTGCAACCAGGCCAGGCCCTTGCCCTGCAATCCCTCGCAGGTCACCGCGGCCAGCTGGAAGCGGACCAGGCCGGGGGCGATCCGTGCCCCCGGCAGGGCCGCCAGCACGCCATGTGCCTGCAGCAGTGCATCCACTTCCAGCAGGGCCGGAATGCCCTGCCGCGCCCGTTGCCGCAATCCCTGGCGCCAGCTCATGGCGTGCTCCTTACTTCAGGTCCGCGCCAAGCGCGTACCAGTCGACCCGGCGGGTCACCCACATCGCCAGCGCCAGGATCACGAACAGCAGCAGCGATCCCATCAGCAGTGCGTTGTTCTCCGACACCAGCAGGCCATACAGCGCGCCGTACAGCACGGTCAGCAGCGCAGCGAAGCCAAGGCCGCGCTTCCAGTGGCCCAGCACGTTGGCCAGGTACACCGCCTGCAGGCCGATGCAGGCCACGGCCGAGACCAGGTAGGCCTTCCAGAACGCGATGTGCTCGGACAGGCTGATCAGCAGCAGGAAGAAGATCGCCAGCGCCAGGCCGACCATCAGGTACTGCAGCGGATGGATGCGCAGCGACTTGATCAGTTCGAACAGGATGAAGCCGACGAAGGTCAGCACCACGAACAGCACGCCGTACTTCGAGGCACGGTCGGCCTGGGTGTAGGTATCGACCGGATCGACCAGCGACACCGTCACGGCCTGCGAATCGATCGTCCCCTCGCTGCGCAGCTGGCGCTGTGCATCGGAGGCCAGCGAGGACACCGCCCAGCGTGCATCGAAGCCCTGTGCATCGACACGGCGTTCGTTGGGCAGGAAGGCGCCGCTGAACGACGGATGCGGCCAGCTCGAACGCAGCGCGATCCGGGTGTCATCGCCCACCGGCACCACCGACAGCATGCGGCTGCCATCCAGGCGCAGCTCCAGTTCAACGGTGCTGGCGGCCAGCGCGCCGCCCTGATCCGCGGCGAAACCGCTCACCGGCGCATGCAGGCCACGTCCGATTTCGCTGGCCACGCCTACACCGGGCAGCAACCGCAGCTGCTTGCCGTCCACCCGCAGGTTCGGCGTGCCCACCAGGCCGCGCACATCGGAAACCCCCAGCGCCACATAGGGCTGGCCATAGGTGCGGCCGTTCTTCACCGGATAGTCGTCTTCGGCGAAAGTCGCCTTCAACCGGCCATTCCAGCTGTACACCGGCACCTTGAACAGGCCGACCTCGCGCTGGCTCGGCAGCATCTCGCCGCCCACCTCCAGCGACGCCGGCATCTGCAGCCAGTGGCCCTCGGTCACCTGGATCTCGGTCTTCTTGACGCCCAGCGGGTCAACCAGTTCAACCTGCTTGCGTTCCACCCACGGCACCACCCGTACCGGGCCCACCAGCTGCTGCGTGCCGGCACGGCTGTCGGCCACCCGGGCAAAGGCCTCGTCGCGGTACTGGCTGCGCTCGGTGATGACCCCGCGGATCATCATCAGCGGCACCAGCAGCAACAGGATCAGCCCGCCGACAATGGCGAACCTCAGCAGCATCTTCAGGGATTTCATGGTCCATCCTCGTTGGAGAGGGCTGCAGGATGGACCGCTGCGGTGAGCAGGGTTTGTGGCGAAGTTGAAGCGAGTGTGAAGTCAGCGGCGCGGACGCTGGCCCGGCACTGACAACGGCAGCCACAGGCTGGCCACGGTGCCACCGCCGTCGCGCGCGTCGAGGCTGGCGCGACCATCGTGCAGGCGCGCGACCTCCTGCACGAACGGCAGGCCCAGGCCGGAACTGCGCCGGCCGCTGCCCGGGCGGGCAAGCGAATAGAAGCGTTCGAACACCCGTTCGCGCGCGTAGTCGGGAATGCCGGTACCGCGATCCGCTACCTGCAGGCGCACGCCCTGCCCGTCCACCTCGGCCTGCAGTGCGATGTCCGCGCCGGGCGGTGAGAAGGCAATGGCGTTGTCGATCAGGTTGTGCAACGCCTGCCGCAGCAGATAGCCATCGCCCTGCACGCGCAGGTCGGGCGCGCTGCCGATGCTGACCTGCACGCCGGCCGCCTGCGCACGCACCTGCGCCGCCGCTGCCGCATCGGCCAGCAACGTTGGCAGCGCGATCGGATCGCGGGTCTGCAGCCAGCCGTGCTGTTCCACTTCGGCCAGCGCCAGCAGCTTGTCGATGGTCTCGGTCAGCCGCTCCTGCTGGTCGACGATGCTGCGCGCGAAATGCACGCGGTCGGCCTCGGGCAGCGGCTCCTGCAGCAGCTCGGCGGCACCGCGGATCGCCGCCAGCGGGCTCTTCATTTCATGCGTCAGTGACTGCACGTACTGTTCGACATAGGCCTTGCCCTCCAGCTTGCGGCGCATGGTTTCCAGCGCCTGGCCCAGGTCGCCGATCTCGTCGCGGCGGCGCCGTGGCGGTGGCACCGGTTCGCCGGCGCTGACCGCGCGTGCATAGCGGCTGAGCTGGCCGAGGCCGGTGGTGAGCCACATCGTCACCAGCACGCCGACCAGCGCCGACAGCCCGATCAACCAGGCGCCGCGCTCGATGATGGCGCGCTGGCTGGCGGCGATGAACGGATCGATGCTGCGGTTGGGCTGGGCCAGGCTGAGCACGCCGATCAGGGTGCGCCCATCGGCCGGGTCGTATACCGGCGCCGCCACGTGCATCACCGTATCGCCTTCTTCGCCTGGTATTTCCGGGCTGGAGCGGGCGCCGTACTCGCCACGCAGGGTGCGGTAGACATCGTTCCAGCGCGAATTGTCACGCCCGAGGTCGCGGCCCAGCGAGTCGTAGATGACGATGCCCCTGGCATCGGTGATGGTCACCCGGTAATCCAGCGATCGCTTGGGAAAACGCCAGACCATCGCCTTCAGGTCGCGCTGCCGCGCCTTGGCCAGGTTGCGGGTGAAGCTGCCGCTGCGGATGGTGCCGTCCTTGACGTCGGCGGCGGCCATCTCGGCCAGCACGTTGGCCGCATCGACCAGGGTCGATTCCATCGCCTGACGCACACCGGGCTTCACCTCGTTGACGAATACGCGCATCACGAAGAACGCGGCGATGCCGGTGATCAGGAAGAAGCCGAGGAACAGCTTCAGTACCAGGCGCATCGGCTAGACCTCCAGCGCGTAGCCAAGGCCACGGTGGGTGCGGATCGGGTCGTCGCTGGCACCAGCCGCACGCAGCTTGGCGCGCAACGTCTTTACATGGGTGTCGACGGTGCGGTCGGCACTGTCGGCGCTGCTGTCCCAGCCCCGGTCCATCAGCTGCGCGCGGCTGAGGATGGCACCGGGGCGCTGCAGCAGCGCTTCCAGCAACGCGTACTCGTATCGGGTCAGGTCCAGCGCATGGCCGCGGAAGCGGATACGCCGGCCTTCGCGGTCGATCGCGAACGCCCCGTGTTCCTGCCAGCCGGCGTCCGCGCGGGGCGCTGCGACGACCGCTGCCGCACGACGCAGGCGCGCGCGCACCCGCGCCACCAGCTCACGCGGCGAGAACGGCTTGGTCATGTAATCGTCGGCGCCCAGTTCCAGGCCGAGCACGCGGTCCACTTCATCGTTGCGGGCGGTCAGGAAGATCACCGGCAGCTGCGCCGCCGGCCCGGGCTGCGCACGCAGCCGCCGGCAGACCTCGAAACCGCCCAGGTCCGGCAGGCCCACGTCCAGCACCACCACGTCGATATCGCCGGCCTGCAGCCGTTGCAGGGCCTCGCCGCCCAGCAGGCAGTGGCTGGCGGCATAGCCTTCGCTGCGCAGCGCATAGAGCACGGTTTCGGCGATGGCGGCTTCGTCCTCGACCACCAGGACATGGGCAACGGGAGCTGTCATGGCGCGCAGCATAGCCGCTGCGGCCGCCGCCCCGTACACTGCCGCCCATGAACTATCGCCACGCCTTCCACGCCGGCAACCACGCCGATGTGCTCAAGCACATCGTGCAGCTGGCCCTGATCGACAGCTTCAAGCGCAAGGACAGCCCGTTCTTCGTGCTCGACACCCACGGCGGTGCCGGCCGCTACCTGCTGGCCAGCGAAGAGAGCCGCAAGACCCTGGAGGCCGAATCCGGGATCATGCGGCTGATGGCCCAGCCCAGGCTGCCGGAGGTGGTCGAGCGCTACCTGAAGGCGGTGCAGGCCGACAATCCGGTGGGCGCGCTGACCAACTACCCGGGCTCGCCGCTGCTGAGCGCACAGGCGATGCGCGCGCAGGACCGCATGGCGGTCTGCGAGCTGCAGGAAGCCGAAACGGCCACGCTGAAGGCCCTGTTCGCCCATGACAGCCGCGTCGATGTGCGCCCCGGCGATGGCTATGCCCTGCTGCGCTCGCTGCTGCCGCCGAAGTTCAACGGCAGCAAGATCGGCCGTGGCCTGGTGCTGATCGACCCGCCGTACGAGGCCCAGGACGCCGAGTACCAGGCCGTTCTGGCCGCCCTGGCCGAGACCCTGGCGCGCTGGCCACAGGCGACCTGCGCGGTGTGGTTCCCGATCAAGCAGCGCCGCACCATCCTGCACTTCCTGCGCAAGGCCACCGCCCTGCCGGTGAAATCGGCGATGACGATCGAGTTCCTGGTGCGCCCGGACGACTCGCCGCTGCGCCTCAACGGCAGCGGCATGCTGCTGCTCAACCCGCCGTGGCAGTTCGACCGGGTGGTCGGCCCGGCCCTGCCGGCGCTGCGCCAGCACCTGGGCGAACCGGGGGCCAGCACCCGCCTGGATTGGCTCAAAGCCCCCGAATGACGGCCTTCACGAGGCTGTACCGCCGTGAGCCTTTCGTTCACGGAATGCAGCCCCGGTGATGCCACAATCGATGGACCACCAAGGAATCACCCGGTATGGCCACTCGCAACCGCATGCCGCCCTGGCATGAGATCTTCAAGGCTCCCAGCGGCCACGAGCTGCTGATCCGCCCCATCCGCCCGGAAGATGGCGCACCGCTGCAAGCGGCGTTCAGCCTGTTCGGGCCGGAAGAAATCCGTGATCGTTTCCTGCAGGCGGTGACCGAGCTTTCGCCGGAAACCACCCAGCGCCTGACCCACCCGAATCCCAAGACCGAGATCACCCTGGTCGCAGCCGAATCCCTGCCTGCTGGCGAAGCGGTGGTCGGCGCGGTCGCCCGGGCCTCTATCATCCCCGGCACCCGTGAAGCCGAGTACGCGATCCTGATCAGCCGCTTCCTCATTGGCCAGGGACTGGGCCGGCAGCTGATGCGCAAGCTGGTGAAGTGGGGCCGCGGCAAGTACCTGGACCGCCTGTACGGCGACGTCGCCGCCGAGAACGAGCCGATGAAACAGCTGGCCGCCTCGCTGGGCTTCAAGCCGGTCCCGCACCCGGCCGGTGCCGAAGGCCTGGTGCGGATGGTGCTGGAGCTGGACAACTGACAGATGCGCCGGGCCCCGCCCGGCGACGCCTGCCGGTAGTGCCGGCCGCTGGCCTGAACTGCGTTACCCCAACGGCACATGAGGCTGCCGGCAATCGGCCGGCACGACCCACCGGGCTTCGATCGGGCTTCTGCTAAAATCCGGGGTCCATGTCGCGTACCTCATACCCCGCCCCGCCGCTGCCGCGCGCCGGCCAGCTCCGCGCCTGGTGGCGCGCCCCCGCCTCGCCGACCGCCCTGGCCTGGTACCTTGCCCAGGCCGCGCGTGCGCACGACGCCCCGCTGCTGGTGATCGCCCGTGACAACCACGGTGCCAACCAGCTCGAAGCCGACCTGCACACCCTGCTCGGCGGCGATCCGGCCCTGCCGGTGGTCGCCTTCCCGGACTGGGAAACCCTGCCCTACGACCGCTTCAGTCCGCATCCGGACATCATTTCGCAGCGCCTGGCCGCCCTGCACCGCCTGCCCGCGCTGAAGCGTGGCCTGGTCATCGTGCCGGTGCAGACCCTGCTGCAGCAGCTGGCCCCGCGCAGCTACGTGATCGGTGGCAGCTTCGACCTGAAGGTCGGCCAGCGCCTGGACCTGGAAGCCGAGAAGCGCCGCCTGGAAAGCGCCGGCTACCGCAACGTGCCGCAGGTGATGGACCCGGGCGACTTCGCTGTGCGCGGCGGCCTGCTCGACGTGTACCCGATGGGTGCCGACGAGCCGCTGCGGGTGGAACTGCTGGACGAGGACATCGACTCGATCCGTGCCTTTGACCCGGAAAGCCAGCGTTCGCTGGACAAGGTCGAGGCGGTGCACATGCTGCCCGGCCGCGAAGTGCCGATGGATGAAGCCAGCATCGCCCGCGTGCTGGCCACGCTGCGCGAGCGGTTCGATGTCGATACCCGGCGCAGTTCGCTGTACCAGGACCTGAAGTCCGGACTGGCGCCGGCCGGCGTCGAGTACTACCTGCCGCTGTTCTTCGAACGCACCGCAACCCTGTTCGACTACCTGCCCAGCGGCAGCCTGCCGGTGGTCTGTGCCGGTGCGTATGAAGCGTCCGTCGCGTTCTGGGCGCAGACTGCGGACCGCTATGAGCAGCGCCGCCATGATGTGGAGCGCCCGCTGCTGCCGCCGTCGGCGTTGTACCTGTCGCCGGAGCTGCTGCGCGAGCGCCTGAACGATGCCCCGCGCATCGAGGTGTGGTCGGCTGACCATGCGCGCATCGCCGACGCGCACGCGCTGGGCGACCAGCCGCTGCCACCGCTGCCGGTGGCCGCGCGCGAAGCCCCCGCTGGCGAGGCGCTGAAATCCTTCCTCGGCCATTATCCGGGCCGGGTACTGATCGCCGCCGATTCACCCGGCCGCCGCGAGGCGCTGCTGGAAGTGCTGCAGGCCGCCGAGCTGAAGCCGCCGGTGGTGGCCGACCTGCCCAGCTTCCTCGCCGACGACGCGCGCTTCGCGATCGCGGTGGCACCGCTGGAGGATGGCTTCGCGCTGGACGATCCGCGCATCGCGGTGCTGACCGAGCGCCAGCTGTTCCCGGAGCGCGCCGGCAGCACCCGGCGCACGCGCCGTGCCGGCCGCGAGCCGGAAGCGATCATCCGCGACCTCGGTGAACTGACCGAGGGCGCGCCGATCGTGCACGAGGATCATGGCGTCGGCCGCTATCGTGGCCTGATCGCGATGGACGTCGGCGGCATGCCCGGCGAGTTCCTCGAAATCGAATATGCCAAGGGCGACCGCCTGTATGTGCCGGTCGCCCAGCTGCACCTGATCAGCCGCTATTCCGGTGCGTCGGCGGAAACCGCGCCGCTGCATTCGCTCGGTGGCGAGCAGTGGAGCAAGGCCAAGCGCAAGGCCGCCGAGAAAGTACGCGACGTCGCCGCCGAACTGCTGGAGATCCAGGCCCGCCGCCAGGCGCGTGCCGGCCTGGCACTGCAGGTCGACCGCGCGATGTACGAGCCGTTCGCGGCCGGTTTCCCGTTCGAGGAGACCCCGGACCAGCTGGCCGCGATCGACGCCACCCTGCGCGACCTGGCCAGCAGCCAGCCGATGGACCGCGTGGTCTGCGGCGACGTCGGCTTCGGCAAGACCGAGGTGGCGGTGCGTGCGGCCTTTGCGGCCGCCAGTGCCGGCAAGCAGGTGGCTGTGCTGGTGCCGACCACGCTGCTGGCCGAACAGCATTACCGCAACTTCCGCGACCGCTTCGCCGATTACCCGCTGAAGGTCGAGGTGCTGTCGCGCTTCAAGACCACCAAGGAAATCAAGGCCGAGCTGGAAAAGGTCGCCGCCGGCACCATCGACGTGATCGTCGGTACCCATCGCCTGCTGCAGCCGGACGTGAAGTTCAAGGACCTGGGCATGGTCATCGTCGACGAGGAGCAGCGTTTCGGCGTACGCCAGAAGGAAGCGCTGAAGGCGCTGCGCGCCAACGTGCACCTGCTGACCCTGACCGCCACACCGATTCCGCGCACGCTCAACATGGCCATGGCCGGCCTGCGCGACCTGTCGATCATCGCCACGCCGCCGCCGAACCGGCTGGCGGTGCAGACCTTCATCACCCAGTGGGACAACGCGCTGCTGCGCGAAGCCTTCCAGCGCGAGCTGGCGCGTGGTGGCCAGCTGTATTTCCTGCACAACGACGTGGAAAGCATCGGCCGCATGCAGCGCGAGCTGTCCGAGCTGGTGCCGGAGGCGCGCATCGGCATCGCCCATGGGCAGATGCCCGAGCGCGAGCTGGAAAAGGTGATGCTGGATTTCCAGAAGCAGCGCTTCAACGTGCTGCTGTCGACCACGATCATCGAGTCGGGCATCGACATCCCCAACGCCAATACCATCATCATCAACCGTGCCGACCGTTTCGGCCTGGCCCAGCTGCACCAGCTGCGTGGCCGCGTCGGACGTTCGCACCACCGCGCCTACGCGTACCTGATCACGCCCGACCGCCGCGCGATCACCCCCGACGCTGAGAAGCGCCTGGAAGCGATCGCCTCGATGGACGAGCTGGGCGCCGGCTTCACCCTGGCCACGCACGATCTGGAAATCCGCGGTGCCGGCGAACTGCTCGGCGAGGACCAGAGCGGGCAGATGGCCGAGGTCGGCTTCAGCCTGTACACCGAGCTGCTGGAGCGCGCGGTGCGCAGCATCAAGCAGGGCAAGCTGCCCGACCTTGATGCCGGCGAGGAAGTGCGTGGTGCCGAGGTCGAACTGCATGTGCCGGCACTGATCCCGGAAGACTACCTGCCGGACGTGCATACCCGCCTGACCCTGTACAAGCGTATTTCCAGCGCGCGCGACAGCGATGCGCTGCGCGAACTGCAGGTGGAGATGATCGATCGCTTCGGCCTGCTGCCGGATGCGGCCAAGCACCTGTTCGCCATCGCCGAGCTGAAGCTGAAGGCCAACACGCTGGGCATCCGCAAGCTGGACCTGGGCGAAAATGGTGGCCGCATCGTGTTCGAATCCAAGCCGAACATCGACCCGATGGCGGTGATCCAGCTGATCCAGAAGCAACCGAACCTGTACGCCATGGAAGGGCCCGACAAGCTGCGCATCAAGCACCCGCTGCCGTTGCCGGAAGACCGCTTCAACGCGGCCCGCGCCCTTCTGACCACCCTCGCCCCGGGTTGATCGCCCCCCGAACACCCCGCACCGGTCCCCACCCGGTGCGGGCGGATGACCATGTTTCCTGACGCCGTACCCGCCCCCGACCTGCTGCACGCGCAGGCCTGCCTGATCGATGCCCTCTCGATGTCGCTGCAGATGCGCGACGCCTACACCCGCCATCACTGCGACCGCGTCGGCCTGTTCGCGCAGCGGCTGGCCGCGCACTGCGATCTCGACGACCAGGCCTGTGCGCAGGTCGGCCTGGCCGCGCGCTTCCACGACATCGGCAAGATCGGCATTCCCGACGACGTACTGCTGGCACCGCGCCGGCATACCGATGAGGAGCGCGCGATCATGCGCGAGCATCCGGTGCGCGGCGAGCACATCTTCCTGGCCACCGGCCGCAGCGACGCCGCGCCCGTGGCGCGGCTGATCCGCGCCCATCACGAAGCCTTCGATGGCAGCGGCTATCCCGATGGGCTGCGCGGCGAATCCATCCCGCTGGGCGCGCGCATCGTCACCATCGCCGATGCCTACGATGCGATGACCAGCGTGCGCCCGTACCGCGACGCGATGGAGCACGAAACCGCGTTGCGGATCATCGATTCGCAGTCTGGAGGGCTGGTGGATCCCTACGTGCTGCAGCGCTTCCATCGCATGCTGGCGCGGGAGCCGGAGCTGGCCTGAGATCTTCCGGAAGGTGAAACGACCCGTCGGTAGAGTCGACTGTCAGTCGACTGCTCTTCGTCCAGATCGCGAAAATCCCGCGCTGCGCGCGATAGTCGACTGACAGTCGACTCTACCAGTCGGCGCTGCGCTACCGACCTGGAAGACAAAAGGCCCGGCATTCGCCGGGCCTTTCGCATCACGCAGTCACGGGTGATCGATTACCAGATCACCACGCGCTTGTCGTCGGCACGCACCATCGCGTCGCCGGCCTTGCACTGGAATGCAGCGGCATAGGACGGCATGTTCGACGGTGCGCCGTTGGCACGGAAGTTGGCCGGGGCGTGCGGATCGGTGTTCAAGCGGACGCGCAGCTCACCATCGGTGAAGTTGCGGCGCCACACGGTGGCCCAGTTCATGAAGAAGCGCTGGTCCTGGCTGTGGCCATCCACTTCGACATTCGCCTTCGGGTCTTCCTTCAGCGCCATCTGCAACGCGTCGTAGGCCACGGTCAGGCCGCCGAGGTCGCCGATGTTCTCGCCCAGGGTCAGCTTGCCCTTCACGAACACGCCCGGCACCGATTCATAGCCGTCGAACTGCGCGACCAGCTGGTCGGTACGCTCGGTGAAGGCCTTGCGGTCGGCGTCGGTCCACCAGTTGTCGAAGTTGCCGTTGGCGGCGAACTGGCTGCCCGAGTCGTCGTAGCCGTGCATCATCTCGTGGCCGATGACCGCACCGATGCCGCCGTAGTTCAGCGCCGGATCGGCCTTGGCGTCGAAGAACGGTGCCTGCAGAATCGCCGCCGGGAACACGATCTCGTTCTTGGTGGCGTTGTAGTACGCGTTGACGGTCTGCGGGGTCATGCCCCACTCGGTCTTGTCCACCGGCTTGCCGATCTTGTCCAGCATGTAGCGGTAGTTGAACGCACGCGCCGCCTGCATGTTGCCCAGGTAGCTGTCGCCGTTGGTCTGCAGGCCCGCCCAGTCACGCCACTTGTCGGGGTAACCGATCTTCGGGGTGAAGCTGGCCCACTTCTCCAGGGCCTTCTTCCTGGTTTCTTCGCCCATCCACGGCAGCTGCTCCAGGCGCGCCTTCAGCGCCTGCGACAGGTTTTCCACCAGGTGCTGCATGGCGACCTTCGACTCGGCCGGGAACACGGCGTCGACGTACAGCTGGCCCAGGGCTTCGCCCATGCCACCGTTGACCGACTCCAGCACGCGCTTCCAGCGCGGCTGCATTTCCTTCTGGCCACGCAGGGTGGTGCCATAGAAATCGAAGTTGGCCTTCTCGAACTGGCTGCTCAGGTACGGCGAGGCGTCGTCGATGGTGTGGAAGCGCAGGTAGGCCTGCCAGGTGCTGGCCGGCACATCGGCCAGCATCTTGTCCATTTCAGCGAAGAAGCCCGGCTGGGCCAGCGAGAACTTCTGCGCGGCCGGCACCTTGAGGGTCTCGAACAGCGCGGTCCAGCTGAAGTTCGGGGTCAGCTTGTCGGCCTCAGCCGCGCTGAGCGGGTTGTAGCGCTTGGCCGGGTCACGCATTTCGATGCGCGACATCGAGGCCTTGGCCAGGCGGGTTTCGAAGGCCATCACGGCCTTCGCCTGCTCGGCGGCCTGCGCCGCGTCCACGCCGGACAGGGTCAGCACCTGTGCGATATAGGCCACGTAGGCGTCGCGGATCTTGGCCTGCGCATCGTCGAAGTAGTAGCCCTTCTCCGGCAGGCCCAGGCCACCCTGGCCGACGTAGGCGATGACGTTGGCCGAATCCTTGTAGTCGGCATTGGCGAACAGCGAGAACAGCACGCCCTTGCCCTCGGCCTGGCTGTCGCGCAGGTACCGGGTGATGGCGGCGGTGTCGTTCAGCGCGGTGATCTTGTCCAGCTGCGGCTGCAGCGGCGCCAGGCCGGCAGCTTCGATCTTCGCTTCATCGTTGCCGGTCTTCCAGATGTCACCGATCTTCGCTTCCACCGAGCCCGCCTTGGCCTGGCTGGCGGCGGCCTGCTGCACCAGCGCGTGCTGCACTTCCAGCGAGCGCTCGCGCAGGATCTCGAAGCTGCCCCAGGTGGTCTGGTCGCCCGGCACCGGGTTGGCCTTCAGCCACTTGCTGTTGACGAAACCATTGAGGTCGGTACAGGCCGGAATGGCCGGATCGAGGTCGGCGCTGTTGAGCGAGATCAGCGGCGTCTTGATCTGCGACAGGTCGAAGGCCGGCTTGGCGTCGGCACTGGCCGCCGGGGCGGTTTCGTTCTTGCCACAGGCCGCCAGTGAGGCAGCGATGGCGATGGTCAGGCCCAGCGGGACCAGGTTGCGGACGTTCATGAGGCTCTCCTGCGGGTAATTTCACAGGGTAGCCGCGGGAGCGACGCTGGGGACCGGCCAAAGGTCACGAGCGCATGGCGCGGCTCCGTCTGCATGCCGCTATGCTCTGGCTTCCGCGATCACTGGACTTCATGACCATGGACGAAGCTGCGCTGCTGCAGGCCATCGACGCTTGTGAGTGTCTGTTCCTGGCGGGCATCGGCGAGCCGGAAGCGAATCGTCTGCGCCTGGTCGTCGAGGAAGGCCTGGTGGTCGGAAAGCCCTCCCGTGTGGAGCTCGCTCATGGACGTTCAATCGATGATGCGCGTGCGATAGAGGTGATGCCCCACTCGCAGCGTTTTGAGCTGATCTGGGACCACTACATCAGCTACGCCGTGCACAACGAGTCCTACCAGAGCTGGGACGACGCCGAAACCTGGAGCGGCAACCTGTTCCGCCGCTACAGCCGTTCGAAGTTCCTCGATTATCTGGACCATGCCACCTTTGCCGATGGCAGTTACCCGGGCCCATTCACGCACTATCAGGTGATATGCCAGGAACACGTCATCGACATTGCCGCGTTGCGGCCGCCGAAGGTGCGCCGCATGGATCCCTCGTAGCTGGCTGATGCAGCCCCCATGGGTTGGCTCTACCGGGTTGCGACAGCGCCGGCCGAGCGTGGGCTCGGCTCGACAAAAGCGAAGGCCGGCTTGCGCCGGCCTTGTGCTTCTTACTTCGCCTTGCCCTGGTTGGCCACGGCTTCGGCGGCCTTGCGCGCTGCTTCCGGGTCGCCCAGGTAGCGGAACGACTGCACGGTCAGGTCGTCGTTCAGTTCGAACAGCAGCGGGATGCCGGTCGGGATGTTCAGCTCGAGGATCTCCTCGCGCGAGACATTGTTGAGGTACTTGTACAGCGCGCGCAGCGAGTTGCCGTGGGCAGTGACCAGCACGGTCTTGCCGTCCTTCAGCTGCGGCGCGATGGCGTCGTGCCAGTACGGCAGCACGCGGTCCAGGGTGGTGGCCAGCGACTCGGTGCCCGGCAGCGCGTTGCGGTCCAGACCGGCGTAGCGGCGGTCATGGATCGGGTGGCCCGGATCTTCCAGGTCCATCGGCGGCGGCGGGATGTCGTACGAACGGCGCCAGACCTTGACCTGCTCTTCGCCGTGCTTGGCCGCGGTCTCGGCCTTGTCCAGCCCCTGCAGGCCGCCGTAGTGCCGCTCGTTGAGGCGCCAGGACTTGTTCACCGGCAGCCAGTCCTGCTCCAGCTCGGCCAGCGCACCCTGCAGGGTGTGGATGGCACGCTTGAGCACGGAGGTGTGGGCGACGTCGAACTGCAGGCCTTCCTCGCGCATCAGGCGACCGGCGGCGGCCGCTTCCCGGCGCCCCTGCTCGGTCAGGTCGACATCGACCCAGCCGGTGAAGCGGTTGTCCAGGTTCCACTGGCTCTGGCCATGGCGCAACAGTACGAGTTTACGGGTCACTGCAGGGTCTCCAACGCGAGGAAAGGCAGGCCGCCATTGTAGCCCGGCCGCCGCTCACCGGGCCGTGGCGCCGCCCGTGCGATGCTGTGACCGATGAATACGGTGATCGATCCCGGATGTTGGGAAGGCAGCGTCTCCGCGGCGCGCGCGCAGCAGCTCCAGCTGGCCGGCCGCGTGGAGCGCCAGGACCGCCTGCCACGCGACGTCCGTTGGCTGGCCGGGCTGGATGTTGGCTTTGAAGACGACGGCGCCATCACCCGCGCCGCGGCGGTACTGCTGGACGTGGAGACGCTGAAGCCCGTGGCGCAGGAGATCGCGCGCATCCCCACGGTGATGCCCTACATCCCCGGCCTGCTCAGCTTCCGCGAGCTGCCGGCACTGCTGGCCGCGCTGGCGCTGCTGCCGCGCACGCCGGACCTGGTGTTCGTCGATGGCCATGGCATCAGCCATCCGCGCCGGCTGGGCGTGGCCGCGCATCTGGGCGTGGTCACCGACCTGCCCAGCATCGGCGTGGCCAAGTCGAAGCTGGTGGGCCGGTTCGTCGAACCGGGCGCCGAGGCCGGTGCACATGCGCCGCTGCAGGATGGCGACGAACAACTGGGCTGGGTGCTGCGCAGCAAGGTGCGCTGCAAGCCGCTGTTCGTGGCCGGCGGCCATCGGGTCAGTGCCGATACCGCGCTGGACTGGGTGCAGCGCACGCTGCGCGGTTACCGGCTGCCGGAACCGACCCGGCTGGCGGATCGGCTGGCCTCGCGACGGGACGAATGACCGCACCGGGCATTCCCCGGTGCGGCTTTCATTTTCATTCAATGATGCACGTGGCCGCGATGGCCCTGCGCGTCCTCACCGTGGTCGTGGCCTTCATGGCCCTGCTGCGCGCCGCCCTTGGCCGACGCCGGTCCAGCGCAGGCTTCACCACAGTGGTCCGCTTCAATCTGCAGCGTCACGTGCTCGATGCCGAAGTCATCGTGCAGGCGCCCGCCCAGCTCACGGCGCAGCGCATCGGCGTCGGTGCCGTCGCGCATCACGATGTGCGCGGTCAGCGCCGGCGTGCTGGAGGCCAGCGCCCACACATGCAGGTCATGCACGTCCAGCACCGCAGCATGACCGGACAGGCTGTCGCGCACCTTGGCCACGTCCATGCCCTTGGGCACGCCTTCCAGCAGCACGTTGATCGCCTCGCGCATCAGCACGTAGGTGCGCGGCAGTACCCACAGGCCGATCAGCACCGCCAGGATCGGGTCGATCGGCTTCCAGCCGGTCCACTTGATCAACAACGCACCGGCGATCACCGCCACCGAGCCAAGCATGTCCGCCCACACTTCCAGGTAGGCGCCCTTCACGTTCAGGCTCTCGCCGCTGCCGGCCTGCAGCAGGCGCATCGAGATCAGGTTGATGACCAGGCCTGCGGCGGCGATCACCAGCATGCCCGAAGATGCGATCTCCTGCGGTTCGCGGAAACGACCGATCGCCTCCCACAGGATGTAGGCGGCGACCACGAACAGCATGGCGCCGTTGATCATCGCGCCCAGCGCTTCCAGGCGTGCATAGCCGTAGGTGCGGCGCGCGTCCGGCGGGCGTCGGCTCAACCGCACCGCGACCAGCGCGATCATCAGTGCCAGTGCATCGGTGGCCATGTGTGCCGCGTCGGACAGCAGCGCCAGGCTGTTGGTCCAGAACGCGCCCACCACCTCGATGACGAGGAAGGTGGAGGTCAGGCCGAGCGCCCACCACAAGGGTTTCTCGTGGCGGATCTGGGATGGCAGGTGATCGTGGTCGTGGCCCATGGCAACAGCTCCTTTGCGATGCGGTGCAGGCTACGCCGTGCTGGCGGGGGAGACTATTACGGTGTTTATAACATTGCAGGCCAGGCGATCCCTCACCGTGCATGGCCCGGCGCTACCGGAGCGTGGCCGGCAGCGCCAGGCCTGGCCTGGCGACCGCAGCGGACCGGCGTCCGCGTGCGGTCAGAACCCGAAGCGCAGGCTGGCCCAGTACGCGCGGCCCGGTTCGTTGTAGGTCGCCGCACCGGCATCGCTGCTGTTGGCCTCGCGGAACAGGCGCTTGTCGGCCAGGTTGTTCACGCCGAAGCCGAAGCTGACGGTCCCGGTCACCCTGTAGCGCGCGCTCACGCCCCAGATGTTGTAGGCACCGCGGTCCTGCAGCGCGATCGAGGGATCGCAGCTGCCGGTGCAGCGCGGATCATTGTTGATGTTGGCGGTGGCCGGCTTCTGCTTGCCGTAGAACGTGCCGGTCAGCAGCACCGACAGCTTGTCGGTGGCCTGCCAGTCCAGCATCGTGTTGACGGTGTACTTCGGGATCACCGACAGCGGCTGGCCGGTGCTCTTGTTCTCGTTTTCCACCATGTAGGTGAAGTTGTTGCTCCATTTCAGGCGGTTGCCCTGCTCGCCCAGCAGCGGGATCACCAGGTTGCCTTCAAGCCCCTGCACGATCGCCTTGGGCGCGTTCTCCCAGCGGAAGATGCGGCCCTTGGTGTCGGCGGTCAGGCCAATCTGGGTGAAGCCGGCCTGGATCTTGTCCTTGTAGTCGTTGTGGAAGTAGGTCAACGAGGCCTGCCAGCCGCTCTGCGGTGCCCACTCGATGCCCAGTTCCTTGTTCAGGCTGGTTTCCGCCTTCAGGTCCGCGTTGCCGCGCATGTAGCAACCGGCACCCAGGCTCGGCAGTGCATTCGGGCAGCCGTTGCCACGGGTGTAGTACAGATAGTCCGGATTGGACTGGTACAGGTTCGGCGCCTTGAACGCGCGGGCGATGCCGCCCTTCACCACCCAGTCGCTGTTGATGCGGAACTGCGCATTGAGGCTGGGGCTGGTGTTGTTGCCGAACTGGCTGTGGTGGTCGAAGCGCAGGCCCGGGGTGACGATCCAGCGCTCACCCAGGTAGATGTTGTCTTCGACGAACACTGCGGTGGTCTGCGCGTCGGCCTTGCCCCGCGCGCGATCGGCCGACAGCCCCGGGATGCCGCCGCCGCTGCTGCTGGACTGGCTCATCGAGTACGGGTCGGTCAGGCGGCTGTCCAGGTATTCAAAGCCCAGCGTCCAGATGTTCTCGGCGCTGCCCAGCGAGGTCGGGAAGCTCACTTCGCCATCCAGCTGGTAGTTGCGCAGGCGCGAGGTCGACCAGTCGGTGCCGTTGAAGCTGCCTTCCGGGCCACCGGCCAGGCCTTCATTGATGCGCGAGTTGTTGACCGCTTCCACCGCGGCGGTCACCCGCGAGGTCACGTCGCCCCAGCGGCCGCGATGGGTGATCGCGCCGGTGTTGCGGTACATGCGGTTGGTTTCCGCTTCGCCTTCGGCCAGCGCCGCCAGGTCAACGCCGGTCGAGGTACCGGTAGTGCTGACCGCGCGGTCACCGGCGTAGATGTTGCCCTGGCGGCTGGTGCCGGCTTCGAACTCCACCACCTGGTCGGTGGTGATGTCCCAGCGCAGCAACGCGTTGACGTCGCGGTTCTTGACACCCTCGCGGCCAGCCGGCGGCACCGCGTTCGGGTTGGTGGCGTACTGGCGGTTGAGGTCCAGTGAGTCGGCGTCGGTCTTGTTGAGGTTGCCGTACAGGCGGAACGACAGGGTGTCGGTCATCGGCCCGCTCAGCCGCAGGCCGACGCGCTCGCTGCCGCCTTCGGCGCTGTGCTCGGGCACCAGGCCATACAGGTCGACCGCTCCGGTCAGGTCGCCGGTCGGGCGCTTGGTGATGATGTTGACCACGCCGCCGGACGCACCGGAGCCATAGCGTGCCGCCGCAGGGCCGCGCAGCACTTCGATGCGCTCGATCATTTCCGCCGGCACCCAGTTGGTATCACCGCGGGTATTGCGCTCACCGCTACGGCCCATGCGCACGGCGTCACGCGCACCGATGCGCTTGCCGTCGACCAGGATCAGGGTGTTTTCCGGCCCCATGCCACGCAGGTCGATCTGGCGGTTGTTGCCGTACTGGCCCGAGGCGCTGTTGCCGGTGAGGTTGACGCCCGGCATGGTGCGCAGCAGCTCGGCGATGTCGTTGGCCGGCGGGCGCTTGGCGATGTCCTCGGCGGTGATGGTCGAGGTACCCAGTGCCTGGCGGGCAATCTGCGAGGCGGTGACATGCACCGTGTCGATATCGGTGGCATCGGTTTCGGCCTGGGCGGTCAGGGCGCTTCCCGCCAGCAGGGCGGCAACGGCGAGCGCCAGCGGGCGCGGCGAAAGGACAACGGCAGGAGACATGATCTGGACCTTCTGGCAGGGCAACGGGGCCTCTGGCAAAGGGCTTGAGGCAACGACGAGGGGGAGGCGGAGCGTCGCTGCAGTCGCCTGCGGGCCGATCCGTGCGCGCATTCTCCCATCAATGCGAGTGATTCTCAAATGCGTTCACTCATTGCCGCCGCGGCGCCGACCTGCTTTGCGCGCCGTGCAACCCTGCATCGCGCATAAACTGACCGGCCAACCCGCCATCAACCGTGCGCCACCGCGGCCGATACCCGTGGTTTGCCGTACGCAGTCAGAGATCGACGTGGAACCACCCCAACTGGACGATGCCAGCCAACCGCTGGCCGAGGCCTGGCAGCACTGCCTGCAACAGGCCGGCCCTGCCGCCACCGCGCTGCTGCACGCCGCCGCCGCCGATGCCCCGCCGGCGCTGGCCCAACGCTTCTACGAGGTACTGCTGCAGGACGGGCGTGCACGCCGCTTCCTGTCCCACGACCAGGTCAAGCAGCGCCTGCAGCCGGCCATGCAGCGCTGGCTGGTGCAGTTGCTGACCACCAATGCCGACGGTATTGCCGGCGCCGTTGCCTCGCAGCGGGTGATCGGCGATGTGCATGCCCGGGTCGGTATTCCGGTCGACCTGGTCACCCGCGGCGCGCGCGTGCTCAAGCACGAACTGTTCGTGCGCCTGCACGACGACGCGCCCGACAGTGCCACTGCGTTCGCCGCCATCGACTGCCTCAGCGCGATCATGGACATCGCCATGGAAGGCATGACCCTGGCCTATACCCATGCACGCGAGCGCTCGACCCGTGCCGATGCGGCGTACCGGCTGTTCTCGCTGGTGCAGAACGTCGGCACCGAACGCGAACGCCAGCGCGCACTGCTGCTGGACTGGGAGAACGCCCTGCTCTACGCGCTCGCTGGCCACGTACAGGCCAGCGACAGCGCCAGCCTGGCCACTTCCGAGTTCGGCCTGTGGTTCACCCACAAGGGCATCCCCAGCTTCGGCGAGAGCAGCGAGACCCGGCAGGTCGGCCAGCTGATGGCCCGCATCGACAGCAACCTGCAGCGGGCGAGCAACGATGCCCCGGCACAACGACTGGCGGTGCTGCCGGCCATCCGCGAGGACCTGGCCGCCATCCGCACCCTGATGACGCTGCTGTTCGAGCGCATCGGCGAGCTGGATGCCGGCAGCGATGCGCTGACCAACCTGCTCAACCGCCGCTTCCTGCCTACCGTGCTGCGCCGGGAGATCGAGCTGGCCACGCGCAACCGCACGCCGTTCTCGCTGCTGCTGCTCGACCTGGATCACTTCAAGGCGATCAACGACGGCCACGGCCACGACGCCGGGGACCGCGCGCTGCAGCACGTCGCCGGCCTGCTCGGCCAGCTGACCCGCGGCAGTGACTACCTGTTCCGCTATGGCGGCGAGGAGTTCGTGGTGGTGCTGGTCGCGGCCAGCGAATCACAGGCCGCGGTGATCGCCGAAAGCCTGCGGCGGCAGATCGCGCAGTCACCGGTGGCATTGGCCAACGGCCAGGTACTGGCACTGACCGCCAGCATCGGCGTAGCCGGCCATGACGGCCACCCGGACTACGAGCGGCTGATGGCACGGGCCGATGCGGCGATGTACGCGGCCAAGCGCAGCGGCCGCAACCGCGTGGTAGTGGCCAGCGCGGACCTTGAGGAAGCCCCGGGGCGGCGCGCACTGCAGCGATGACGACAGGACAGGTAGAGTCGACCGCTGGTCGACTATCGCGCGCAGCGCGGGATTTTTCGCACGCGGGGCGAAGAGCAGTCGACTGACAGTCGACTCTACCGACAGTCGACTCTACCGGTTCGCGCGCCAGCCGATGCATTGGACGCCACCACCCGCCATGCTGCCCACCACAACAGCGCCAGCGCCGCGATGCCTGCACCCAGCAGGCACACCGCAGGCCAGCCATGCCGGGCCTGCATCCAAGGCCCGGCAGCCGCACCGGCACCACTGCCCACTGCATAGAACAGCATGTACAACGCCACCAGGCGTCCATGCTGTTCTGCCGGTGCACGCAGCAGCAGCGCCTGGTTCGATACGTGCAGTGCCTGCCCACCGAGGTCGAGCACGATCACGCCCAGCAGCAGCAACGACAGCGCCTGCGGCAGGCCCAGCAGCGGCCACCACGCGGCCAGCATCAGCAGCAACGCGCCAAGACTGACCCGACCGGCGAAACCGCGGTCCATCCAGTGCCCGACCCGCGCCGCCATCAAGGCGCCCACTACGCCGGCCAGGCCCAGTGCGCCGATGGCCGCGGTGGACCACTGCAACGGCGGCGCCGACAACGGCAGCGGCACCGCCGCCCAGAACACGTTGAGGCCAGCAAACAGCAGCAATGCCAGCGGCCCACGCTCGCGCAGCGCGCGGTCCCGGCGCAGCATGCCCAGCATCGAACCCAGCAGTTCGCGCCAGCGCGGTGGTACCGCCGGCACCGGCACCGCCGGCAGGCGCCGCCACAGCAGCACGGCCAGGGCCGCCATCAGCGCTGCCGACAGCAGATAGACCGCCCGCCAGCCGACGGTGGCCGCGACCGCGCCCGATACAACGCGCGCCAGCAACAGGCCGATGAACACGCCGCCCTGCACCACGCCCACCAGGCGCCCGCGCTGCTCGGGCGGCGCAAGCGTGGCGGTATAGGCGATCAAGCCCTGGGTCAGCGCGGTGCCCAACAGCCCGGCCAGCAGCATGCCCGACAACAGCCAACCGGCCGTGCGTGCCGCTGCCAGCCACAGCAGGGCCAGCACCAGCGCCATCAACTGCATCCGCAGCAGGCGTCGCCGGTCACCGCGATCGGCGAGCGGCAGCAGGCCCAGCAATGCCAGCACACTGCCTGCCTGGGTTGCCGCCAACACTGCGCCCGCCACGGCACGGTCCAGTGCGAAGGCCTGTGCCAGCCGATCCAGCAGCGGTTGCGCGTAATAGACGTTGGCAACGCTGGCGCCGGCAGCGACCGCGAGCAGGGTCAGCAATGGGCGGGACATCGACGCGCTCATGATGTAGTTGCAATTTGAAACTTGATGCAGGCTATCGTCATTGGTTTTAAACTGCAACCACATTCGGAGGCCACAGCATGCACGCCAACAGTCCCTGCCCCGTTGCCCGCAGCGCCGACCTGCTCGGTGATCGCTGGGCACTGCTGGTGATCCGCGATGCCTTCGACGGAGTCACGCGCTTTGGCGACTTCCAGCGCAGCCTCGGCGCGGCGCGCAACATCCTCAGCGATCGCCTGCGCAGGCTGGTCGAGGCCGGCATCCTGCAACTGCAACCGGCCTCCGATGGCTCGGCCTACCAGGAATACGTGCTCACCCACGCCGGCCAGGAACTGTTCCCGCTGCTGGTCGCGCTGCGCCAGTGGGGAGAACGCCATCGCTTCAGCGCCGGTGAAGCCCATTCGCAGTTGATCGAATCCAGCACGCGGCGACCACTGCCCTACATGCAGCCACACGGGCGCGACGGTCAGCCGCTGCAGGCCGCCGCCACCCGCGTGCGCAAGCTCAAGGACGACCGGCGCGGCGCCTGATCCGCCCATTCGCGCACACCACGATCCGGCCGCGCCGGTTAGCATCGGAGGTTTCCGCCGCCGGACGCCGCCGATGCCGCGCTATCGCCCTTTCCTGCTGACCGCCCTGCTGTTGCCGCTGCTGGCCTGCGCCACAGCAACCACGCAGGCCCGCGAGGTTGCCGCGCCCGCCGACCACGTGCAGGCCGATGGCCCCTATGTATTCCGCCAGGGCGACCAGCTGCAGGCCAAGTGGATCTGCGACGACAAGGTCGAGTCGCGCTCGCTGGCCATCAACACGACGGGCACCGATATCGCGCCGCGCTGTGGCTACGAACACACCGTGCACGTGGCCGCGCCGAATGCGGCCTCGGTCTCCGTGCTGCCGGCCGCGCCGCGCATCGTCGCGCTGTCGGACATCCATGGCCAGTACGGGCTGCTGGTGCGCCTGCTGCGCGCCCACCAGGTCATCGACGCGCAGGATCGCTTCGCCCTGGGCAAGGACACGCTGGTCATCGCTGGCGATGTATTCGACCGCGGCCCGCAGGTGACCGAGGCGTTCTGGCTGCTGTACGGCCTGCAGCAGCAGGCCGCCGCCGCCGGTGGCGCAGTGCACTTCGTGCTAGGCAACCACGAAACCATGGTGCTGTACGACGACCTGCGCTACGTCAACCCGAAGTACCTGCGCAGCGCCCAGCTGCTGGGCCGCAGCTACCCGCAACTGTATGGCGCCGACTCGGTGATCGGGCAGTGGCTGCGCACCCGCCCGGTACTGCTGAAGATTGGCGATACCCTGTTCCTGCATGGCGGCATCTCGCCCGAAGCGGTGCAGCTGGCGCTGGACCCGGCACGCACCAATGCGGCCTATCAGGCCTCTCTGGGCCTGCCCAAGGCCGAAGTGAAGGCCGACCCGGCCACCGCACCGCTGTATGACGGCAAGACCAGCCCGATCTGGTACCGCGGCTACTTCGATGGCCGCCTCGACACAGCGGGGGTACAGACCGTGCTCGACCGCCTGCAGCTCACGCGCATCGTGGTTGGCCATACCTCGATGCCACACGTCAGCAGCTTCCACGGCGACCGCGTGATCGCCATCGACAGCAGCATCAAGAACGGCGAGAACGGCGAACTGCTGTTCATCGAGGATGGCAGGCTCAGCCGCGGCCTGCTGGACGGCTCACGGGTGCCGCTGGCACTGGGTGAGCCGGGCCTGCAGGACTGAATGGCGGGACAGCGCGACGGTGCCGGGAGGTGCCGGCGCGCTCCACCTTCACCCGGTTTGCGGCTACCCTCGGCAGCCGAGAGGCCCGCCCCGTCCACCCGCTGGGCCCGACCGTTACAGGAGCTCCCCGCGCATGCGCGTTCTGATTGCTGAAGACGACCCGGACATCGCCTCCGGCCTGTGCGCCTCGCTGCGCCGGCAGGGGCATGTGGTCGACCACGTCGACAACGGCGCGCACGCCGACGCCGCGCTGGGTTCGACCCAATACGCGCTGCTGGTGCTGGACCTGGGCCTGCCGCAGCTGGATGGCCGCGACGTGCTGCAGCGCCTGCGCCAGCGCGGCGATGGCCTGGCGGTACTGGTGGTGACCGCCCGCGATGGCCTGGCCGAACGCGTGCGCGTGCTCGACCTCGGTGCCGACGACTACCTGGTCAAGCCATTCGCACTGGACGAATTCGAAGCCCGCGTGCGCGCACAGCTGCGCCGCGTGACCAGCAATGGCAACCCGGACCTGCGCATCGGCCGCCTGCGCATCGATCTGGCCGGGCATCGGGTGTGGATCGACGACCAGTCGCTGGAACTGACCGCACGCGAGTTCGGCCTGCTGTCGGCACTGGCGGTACGCGCCGAGCGCATCGTCTCGCGCGCACAGCTGGTGGAGGCGCTGTGCGACTGGGGCCAGGACCTGACCGACAACGGCCTGGACATCGCCCTGCACCGCCTGCGCCGCAAGCTGCAGCCCGGCGGCATGGGCATCCGCACCGTGCGCGGACTGGGCTACATGCTGGAAGACGCGCAGGACGACAGCGCCCCGTGATCAGCGGCCCCCCCAGCCTGCGCCGGCGCCTGCTCGCCTTCCTGGCGTTGCCGATGCTGGGCCTGCTTACCTTCAATACGATCCTGGCCTATTACGTTGCGTTGGATTATTCCAACCGCATCCACGACCGTAACCTGATCGACGACACGCACTCGTTCGCGCAGATGCTGAGCACCATGCCGGTGACCAGCGACCTGTCTCCGCAGGCGCGCTTCCTGATCGAGTACGACCCCGACGGCCATCGCTATTTCAACGTCGACAGCAGCCGCAAGGGCACCCTCAGCGGCAATGCGGACTTCAGCCCGTATGCCCCTTCTCAGGACTGCACCGGCGTGCATCCGGCCCTGTACGACGGCAACCTCAATGGCCAGCAGGTGCGCATGGCCACCGTCTGCACGCAGGCGATGAACGATCCGCAGGACGAGCTGGCAGTGACCGTGGCCGAAAGCATGGCCGACCGCCGCCAGCGTGCGCGCGAGATCCTGATGATCATCATCCCGCTGATGACCATGCTGGCGCTGGGCACCGCAGCGCTGGTCTGGTTCGGCGTGACCTACGGCCTGCGCATCCTCACACCGCTGAGGACCCGCCTGGCGCAGCGTCGTGGCGAACTGGCACCGATCTCCGACGCCGACGTGCCGGAGGAGATCCAGCCACTGATCAGCACCATCGACGATCTGTTTGCCCGCCAGGCGGAAATGATCACGCTGCAGAACCGCTTCATCGCCGATGCCGCGCACCAGCTGCGTTCGCCGCTGGCCGGCATGGCCCTGCATGTGGACCAGGCGCTGGCCCATGGTGATCCGGACACGGTGCGCGAGGCATTGCAGCACATCCGCCGGCTCAACCAGCGCACCGCCCGGGTCAGCACCCAGCTGCTCGCACTGAGCCGGGCGCAGACCGTGCCCGATACCGTGGAGGCACTGGACCTGTGCGAGCTGGTGCCGCAGTGGGTCGGCATGCGCGTGCCCGAAGCGATCCGCGATGGCATCGATCTGGGCTACCGCGGCAGCCCCCACCCGCTGCGCGTGCTCGGCAACGGTGCCCAGCTGCAGGAAGCACTGGACAACCTGATCGACAACGCGCTGCGCTATGCCGGCCGCGATGCGACCGTCACGGTCGGCGTGCATGCGCTGGATGACAATGACGTCGAACTGTACGTGGAGGACAACGGCCCCGGCGTGCCCGAGGACGTGATGCCACGGCTGGGCGAGCGCTTCTTCCGAGCGCCTGGCACCGCAGCCAGCGGCACCGGCCTGGGCCTGGCCATCGCGCACGAAGCGGTGGAGCATTCCGGCGGCCGCCTGACCTTCCTCAACCGCGCCGGTGGGGGCCTGAAGGTCGCCATCACACTGCCGCTGCTGAAGGCCCCCTGACCCGTACCGGGGCGCTGAAAGGCTGGCGAAAATCGCGCTTGCGATCCTGACCATCCCCACTGCCGTCCCGGAGCCGCCAGGTGACCGAATCGCACGACTTCTTCCTCCCCGGTGGCCCGCAGGGCGTGCTGCTGGTCCACGGCCTGACCGGCACCCCGGCGGAAATGCGCATGCTGGGCAAGGGCCTGAACAACGCCGGCTTCACCGTACACGGCGTGCAGTTGCCCGGCCATTGCGGCACCGTGGATGACCTGCTGGCGACCACCTGGGAACAGTGGTACCAGGGCGTGGAAGATGCAGCGGCGAGCCTGCGTGGCAAGGTCGACCAGTTGTTCGTCGGCGGCCTGTCGATGGGCGCGGTACTGGCGCTGGCGCTGGCTGCACGCCGCCCCGAATGGGTGTCCGGCGTCGGCGTGTATGGCGCCACCTTCCGCTACGACGGCTGGAACATTCCCGCCGTGGCCCGCCTGTCGTTCCTGCTGCCGTGGTTCAAGCGCTTCAACATCGGCCGCGACCGCATGTTCATGGAAGAACCGCCCTATGGCCTGCGTGACGAGCGCCTGCGTGCGCAGGTCAGTGCCGCCATGCTGTCCGGCGACAGCGCCGCGGCCGGCCTGCCGGGCAACCCCTGGCACGCGCTGGCCGAGATGCGCGCCCTGAGCAACTGGACCCGCCGCCACCTGCACCAGGTCACCGCACCGTGCCTGGTGATGCACGCCCGCGAAGACGACGTGGCCAGCATGGGCAACGCCGAACTGGTGATGTCGAGGGTCAGCGGCCCGAAGGAACTGGTGGTGCTGGAGGACAGCTACCACATGATCACGATCGACCGCGAACGCCGCGAGGTGATCCGCCGCAGCGCGCGTTTCTTCACCGAAATCGGCGAACGCAGCGGCGTGCTCAAGGCGGTGGCCTGAGATGGGGGCACTCGCCACGCTGCTGTGGCTGGCCAATGTGGTGCTCGATACCGGTGGCCAGCTCGCCTTCAAGGCCGCCGCCAGCGACCCGCAGGATGGCGAAGGACTGCAACGCTGGAAACACATGCTCAGCCGCCCCTGGCTGTGGATCGGCATCGCCTGCTACGTGCTTGAGTTCGTTGCCTGGATCGCGTTCCTGTCGCTGGTGCCGTTGTCCAAGGGCGTGCTGCTGGGCTCGATCAACATCGTTGCGCTGATGATCGCCGGCCGCATCCTGTTCCGCGAAAAGCTCACGCCATTGCGGGTGACCGGCATGCTGCTGGTCACGGCGGGCGTGGCGGTGGTGGGGGCCGGCTCATGAGGCGCCTGTATGTGATCGGCTTTCCCCTGCTGATGGCCTTCGACACGCTGGCCCAGCTGTGCTTCAAGTACGCCGGTGACGCCGCGCTGCCGGTCGAGGCCAACACCGCGTGGCTGTTGCGCGTGCTGTCGCAGCCGTGGGTGTACGGCGCGGTCCTCGGCTACATCGGCGCGTTCTTCACCTGGATGAGCCTGCTGCGCCATGCGCCGATCGGCCCGGCGTTCGCGGCCTCGCACCTGGAGGTGATCAGTGTGCTGCTGCTGTCGGCCTGGCTGCTGAAAGAGCCGCTCACCCTGCACCACCTTGTCGGTGCGGTACTGATCGTGGCTGGCATCGTCTGCCTCGGCCGCGCCGAAGCGGACGACCCGCACAGCCCCGCCGACAGCACTTCGTGAGCGGGCTGCGATGAGCCTGTTCGCGCGCGAACTGCCGCCGACCGCTGGCCTGCCGATGCAGGCCAGCGACTTCCTTCCCGGCGGCGGCGACCTGCGCGACATCCTGGCCACCCAGCTCGGCACACCGCCGCTGCAGCTGACCTGTTCCGGCACCCACGCGCTGCTGATCGCGCTGCGCACCCTGCGCAAGCGCGCGCCCAAGCGCGATACCGTGATCCTGCCGGCCTATACCTGTCCGCTGGTGCCGATCGCGGTACACAGCCTCGGCCTGCGCGTGCAGCTGTGCGATACCCGGCGTGGCCATTTCGACTTTGATCCGGCACAGCTCTCGCGCCTGGCCGACGCGCGGACGCTGGCGATCCTGCCCACCCACCTCGGCGGGCGCATCGCCGATGTCGAACGGGCCTGCGAGGTCGCACGCGGCGCCGGCGCCTGGGTGATCGAAGATGCCGCACAGGCGCTGGGTGCACGGGTCGGCAACAGCAGCGTGGGCCTGCGTGGCGACATCGGATTCTTCAGCCTGGCCGCCGGCAAGGGGCTGAGCCTGCATGAAGGCGGCCTGCTGGTCAGCCGCGATGACGAGCTGCGCGCCGCGCTGGCCGAACATGCCGCCGAACAGGTACGTTTCAGCCTGCGCTGGGAGCTGCTTCGCAGCGTGCAGCTGCTGGGTCTTGCCGCCTGTTACCGCCCCTCGCTGCTGTCGCTGGTGTACGGCAATCCGCTGCGCAGCGCCCTGCAACGCGGCGATCTGGAAGACGCGGTCGGAGACGTTTTCCCGCTGGACATCCCCCAGCACCGGGTCAGCCAGTGGCGGCAGAACGTGGGCGCCCACGCTGCACGGCGGCTGCCTGCGTTCCTGCAGGCCGGGCGCCTGCGCGCACTGCAGCTGCGTGTGCAGCTGGCACAGCTGCCGGCGGTGGAGGTGGTCGATGGCCTGGCCGGCACCGGCGGCACCTGGCCGATGCTGATGCTGCTGCTGCCCAGCCAGCGCGCGCGCGATGCCGCACTGGACGAACTGTGGCCGCGCGGCCTCGGTGCCAGCCGCATGTTCATCCATGCCCTGCCCGACTACGCCTACCTGCGTGGCATCGTGCCGCAGGACGACATGCCGAACGCGCGCGACTTCGCCGCACGCATGCTGACCCTCGGCAACAGCGCCTGGCAGACCCGGGAAGAGACCGCGCAGATCCTGCGGGCGCTGGCCGCTGCGCAGCCCTGAAAGCGCGGTTTTCACGGCATCACGCCCATTCAGCACGCTCGATTCCTGAACACTTTCCCCACCCGGCGGTGCAGGCTTTCAACAGGAAAGGAACGAGAAAGGCTGCCTGCCTACATTGAGCCTGCCCCGGCATCGTGCCGGACGTTTCTTTCATCGACGGACCTGCCCATGCACTGGAGCATCCTGTGTGACTTCGATGGCACCATCAGCCTCGAAGATGTCATCGACTCGCTGCTGGAGAAGTACGGCCAGCCGGGCTGGCAGCAACTGGAAGACCAGTGGAAGGCGGGAAAGATCGGCTCGCGTGAATGCATGCAGGGCCAGGTGCGGCTGTTGAAGCTGGACCCGGCCACGCTCGACGCGCACCTGGACCAGGTGCAGATCGATCCGGGCTTCGCCGCCTTTGTCAGCCGCGCCGAACAGCTGGGCGTGCCGCTGCGCATCGTCAGCGACGGGCTGGACTATGCGATCCACCGCATCCTCGCCAACCACGGCCTGTCGCGACTGCCGGTGGTGGCCAACCACCTGCGCTGGTGCGAAGACCATTGGGAACTGGAGTCGCCCTACCAGGCCGAAGGATGCCGCAGTGGTACCTGCAAGTGCACCTGCGCCGCGCAGGCGCGTGCCGACGAAGCACCACGCGTGCTGATGATCGGCGATGGCAGCTCGGATTTCTGCGTCTCCGAAGATGCCGACTTCGTGTTCGCCAAGCGCCGCCTGATCACCCATTGCACGAAGGCCGGCATCAAGCATGCCGCCATCGATACCTTCCACGATGCAATCGCACTGTTGCCGCGCTTGCTCGATGGCAGCCTGCTGCAGCCACGTCGCCTCGACGCCAGCCCGCAGCCCGCCGCACTGCCCCTGCTGCTGGCCACCGCCTGAGCACTCCCTTCCAGGCGCGCTCCCCCGTCACCCCTTTCGAACGTCCTTCACGGAACCGAACTGCATGAACATTTTTGACAAGAACGCCGACGCGGCTGCCTCCGACGCGCAGCTGCTGGCCGACGAAGCCCGCTACAGCTCCTTCGGCGACACCGTCCACTACGTCGACCCGCCGAAGATCTTCCAGCGCGGCGAAGGAAGCTACATGTTCGACGGTGCGGGCGTGCCCTACCTCGACCTGCAGATGTGGTACTCGGCCTGCAACTTCGGCTACAGCAACAAGCGCCTGAACGACGCGCTGAAGGACCAGATCGACACCCTGCCGCAGGTCGCCAGCCAGTACCTGCACCCGACCCGCGTGCAGCTGGCCAAGACCATTGCCGTGGACATGCACCAGAAGTTCGGCCTCGACGGCCGCGTGCACTTCAACGTCGGCGGCGCGCAGGCCATTGAAGATTCGCTGAAGATCGTGCGCAACGCGCGCGGCGGCAAGAGCCTGATGTTCGCCTTCGAGGGCGGCTACCACGGCCGCACCCTGGGTGCCTCGTCGATCACCTCCAGCTACCGCTACCGCCGCCGCTACGGCCACTTCGGCGAGCGCGCGATGTTCATCCCGTTCCCGTACCCGTTCCGTCGCCCGAAGGGCATGACCCCGGACGAGTATTCCGACCACTGCGTGTGGCAGTTCGAGCGCCTGTTCGAAAGCGAGTACAACGGCGTGTGGGATCCCAAGGTCGGCCAGGCCGAGTACGCCGCGTTCTACGTCGAGCCGATCCAGGGCACCGGCGGCTACGTCATCCCGCCGCGCAACTTCTTCACTGGCCTCAAGCGCGTGCTGGACAAGTACGGCATCCTGATGGTCGTCGATGAAATCCAGATGGGTTTCTGGCGCACCGGCAAGCTGTGGTCGATCGAGCACTTCGGCGTTACCCCGGACGTGCTGGTGTTCGGCAAGGCGCTGACCAACGGCCTGAACCCGCTGTCGGGCCTGTGGGCGCGCGAAGAACTGATCAACCCGACCGTGTTCCCGCCGGGCTCCACCCACTCCACCTTCAACTCCAATCCGCTGGGCACCCGCCTCGGCCTGGAAGTGCTGAAGCTGGGCAAGGAAATGGATTACGAGCGCACCGTGCCGGAGAAGGGCGCGTACTTCCTGGACGGCCTGCGTGGCCTGCAGAAGCGTCACCCGGAGATCGGCGACGTCGACGGCCTGGGCCTGGCCCTGCGCGCCGAGATCTGCCAGACCGACGGCTACACCCCCAACAAGGAACTGCTGGACCGCATGGTCGACATCGGCCTGGCCGGTGACCTCCTGCACGACGGCAAGCGCATGGGCCTCGTGCTCGACGTGGGTGGCTGGTACAAGAACGTGATCACCTTCGCGCCGTCGCTGGACATCAGCTACGAAGAGATCGACCTGGCGATCACCCTGCTCGACCAGGCGCTGACCAAGGCCAAGGGCTGAGGTCGATGCGCTGCCGGTTCCCGTGCCGATGGAGATGACGTCACGCGCATCCAGCACCGCGCTGGAACCGGCCGCGCTGCTGGAGGGCTTCCTGGCCCACCCGCCGCTTGGATTCGAGGCAGGCCTGCTTCCCAGCGGCCTGCCGACCTTCCGTGCGCCGCTCGACCTGACCACCACGATGGACGACGACCTGCGCGGCAAGCTGCTTGGCTTGCCGCTGTCGCGCCTGTGGCGGCCCTGGATTACCTGGAAGACCCGCTTCGTCGGTGCCACCAGCACCGAGTACACCCCGTTGCCCGCGCACGTCGCACCAGAGGCATTGGCCGAGGACGTGACGCGTCAGGCGATCGGCGATACCCGGCTGCTGGTGGTCAAGGACCTGGCAATCGATTCGCCGCTGCTGGACGACGCGGCCAATGCACACAGCAGCGCCTTCCTGCAGGCGCTGCTGGCACGCGGCTTCGTCGAACTGGAAGGCATGCCGCTGGCCTGGGTGGCGATCGATTTCGATTCGATCGATGGCTATCTCGGACGCCTGTCGTCCTCGCGCCGCAAGAACATCCGGCGCAAGCTGCGCTCGCGCGATGGCCTGCAGATCGACTGCATCGCCACCGGCGATCCGGCCCTCGCCGACCCGCAACTGCAGGCCGAACTGTACACGCTGTACCTGGGCGTGTTCGCGCAGAGCGCGGTGCATTTCGACCAGCTCGACCTGCCCTACTTCCAACACCTGCTGGCCGACAGCCAGGGCCAGGGACGGATGTTCCTGTATCGCCACCAGGGCCAGTTGATCGGCTGGAACCTGTGCTACATCCACGCCGGAAAGCTGGTGGACAAGTACATCGGCCTGGCCTACCCGCAATCACGCGAGCACAACCTGTATGCGGTCAGCTGGATGCACAACCTCGAGTACGCGCTGCTGCACGGCCTGAGCCACTACGTGGCCGGCTGGACCGACTCGCGGATCAAGGCCGAACTGGGCGCCCGCTTCACCTCCACCCGGCACGCGATCCACGCCCGCTCCCCGCTGCTGCGCGCTGCCCTGCGCAAGCTGGCACCGTACCTGCAGGGCGAACCTGATGGAGGCGGTTGAACGATGTCGTCGCGTTTTCCGCTGATCCTGGACCTGGACGGTGGCGTACTGCCGCTGCCACAGGCGCAGACCCTGGCGCTGCCGCAGTGGCACGATCCGCTGCGCTTCGCCTGCAGCACTTCAACCCTGGACCGTTTCGCCGCTGAAGTGCTGGCACCGCTGCCGGCCCAGCTCGGCACGGTGATGCTCGGCAGTGGCGACTTCCACCACCTCAGCCTGCCGCTGCTGCGTCGCATGCGCGCGCACCAGCCGTTCCAGCTGGTGGTGCTGGACAACCATCCGGACAACATGCGTTTCCCGTTCGGCATGCACTGCGGGTCGTGGGTGAACGCGGCCAGCAAGCTGCCGCAGATCTCGCACATCCATGTGCTCGGCATCACCTCCAGTGACATCGGCCTGGGCCACGCCTGGGAGAACCATTGGCGCCCGCTGATGGGCGGGCGCCTGACTTACTGGTGCATGGATGTGGACGTGGGCTGGGGCCACCGCCTCGGCAGCGGCCGTGCATTCCGACGGTTCGAGCACCCGGAGGCACTGGTTGCCGCGTTCGCCGCCGAGCAGGCCAAGTCGCCGCAACCGACCTACCTGTCGATCGACAAGGATGTGTTCGCCGAGGACGTCGCCCGCAGCAACTGGGACCAGGGCCGCTTCCAGCTGGAACACGCGCTGGTGGTGATCGAAGCGCTGCGCGCCGGCGGCCTGGTCGGCAGCGACATCACCGGCGAAGTGTCGCTGGCCAATTACCAGAGCCGCTTCAAGCGCTGGCTGTCGTCGCTGGATGGTCAACCTGACGTCAGCGCCGAGGATCTGCCGATGTGGCAGGCACGGCACCAGCAGGTGAATCGCGAACTGCTGGCGGCGATGGCCGCCGTGCCGACCGCCTGCTGACCGCGCCGGTCGTGCCGGCCGCTGGCCGGCGTGGCTTCGGTAGTGCCGGCCGCTGGCCGGCAACCTCATCGTTCCCAGGCTCGCCGGGATGCCGGCCAGCGGCCGGCACTACACTGGACTCCCGCCCCGGAGCCTGCGATGCCCCAGACCGTCATCCCGCAACTGCGCATGCGCCATGCCGACACCACCCTGCCGTTCTACGTGCAGGGGCTGGGTTTCGTGGTCGACTGGGAACACCGCTTCGAACCCGGCTTCCCGCTGTTCGCCCAGCTCACCCGCGACGGCCAGACGATCTTCCTCACCGAACACAGCGGCGACTGCGAGGTCGGCGGCGCAGTGTACTTCATCGTTGAAGACGTCGACGCCCTGCACCGCGCCTTCAGTGCCGCCAACGTACCGATCGAGCAGCCACCGCACGACACCGGATGGGGCAGCCGCGAGATGCTCCTGCGTGACCCGGACGGCAACCGACTGCGCTTTGCCACCCACGTGGACTGAACGATGCGGGCTTGAGGCGGATATACGGAACATATATGCTTCATATATCCATTCCGCCAGGACCGCCCATGGGCATCGTCAACATCGATGACACCCTGCACGACCAGCTGCGCCGTGCCTGCACCGTCTCCAGCCGTTCGATCAACGCCCAGGCCACCTTCTGGATCCGGGTCGGCATGCTGTGCGAGATGAACCCCACGCTGAGCTTCCAGGACATCGTCGCCAGCGAACTGCGGGCAGCCGGGGTGCAGCCGCAGGCGCTGGCGCCCGGGCGGGCCTGACATGACGATGATCAAGCAGCCGCACGAAATCGCGTTGCTGTCCGAATCCGGGCGCCTGCTGGCGCAGGTATTCGCCGCGCTCGACCAGCTGCCGCTGCAGGGACGCAGCACGATGGAGATCAACGACTTCGTCGAGCGCATGATCGTCGATGAGCTGCAGGCGCGGCCGGCCAGCAAGGGCCAGTACGGCTTCCCGTATGTGCTCAACACCTCGATCGACAACGTGGTCTGCCACGGCGTTCCCAGCACCACCGACGTGCTGCGCAATGGCCAGATCGTCAACCTCGACATCACCCTGGAGAAGAACGGCTACATCGCCGACTCCAGCACCACCTACCTGGTCGGTGAGGTCGACTACGCCGCGCGCAGGCTGGTGCAGGCCACCTACCAGGCGATGTGGAAAGGCATCGCTGCGGTGCGCCCGGGAGCGCGCCTGGGCGATATCGGCCACGCCATCGCCCGCCACGCGCGCAGCCACGGCTACAGCGTGGTGAAGGAATACTGCGGCCATGGCATCGGCCAGCAGATGCACGAGGAACCGCAGATCCTGCATTACGGCCATCCCAACACCGGCATGGTGCTGGAAGAAGGCATGGTGTTCACCATCGAGCCAATGCTCAACCAGGGCAAGCCGGCCATCCGTCAGCAGCCGGACCAATGGCCGGTCTACACCCGCGACGGCAGGCTGTCGGCGCAGTTCGAGCACACCGTGGCGGTCACCCGCAGCGGCGTGCGCGTGCTGACCCTGCGCCCCGGCGAAACCCCGCAGTGCGCGGTGGACGCGGCCTAGAGCGGGCGCAACAGCAGCAGCGTGGCGAGGCAGGACATGAAGACCGCCACGGCGGCATCCAGCACCCGCCAGGCGCCCGGCCTGCGGAACACCGGCTGCAACAGGCGCGCGCCATAGCCCAGCGTGCAGAACCAGGCCACGCTGGCGGCGCAGGCACCGGCGGCGAACGCCCAGCGCAGGTCACCGGGGTAGCGCGTGGACAGACTGCCCAGCAGCACCACCGTATCCAGATAGACGTGCGGGTTGAGCAGCGTGAACGCCAGGCAGGTCAGCAGTACCTGCCGTCCGCTGCCGCCCTGCGCCTCGGCGGCGGCCAGGGCACTGCCACCGCGCCACGCGCGCAGCCCCGCCCGCAGGCCATACCAGAACAGGAAGGCCGCACCACCGAAGCGCAGCACCTGCAGCAGCAGCGGCCACTGCAGCACCAGCGCGCCCATGCCGCCAACGCCAGCAAGGATCAGCGCGATATCCGCGCCGGCGCAGGCCAGCACTACCGTCCCCACATTGCGCTGCTGCAGGCCCTGGCGCAGCACGAAGGCATTCTGCGCGCCGATGGCGATGATCAGGCCGGCACCTGCGAACAGGCCGGCGGCGGTAGCGGCAATCCACATCGGGACAGGCCAGGCAGCGAGGGGACGCGCAGGGTGCGGCCAACAGCCTTGATTAGACAAACTGATTTTTCTTTATCCTGTGCAGGAAAACTGAAGAGGCACCGGCATGGACCTGGTACACCCGCAACTGGCCGCGTTTGCCGCGGTGCTGGAGGAAGGCAGCTTCGAGGCTGCGGCACGCCGCCTGTCGATCAGCCCGTCAGCACTGTCGCAGCGGATCAAAGCCCTGGAGGACAGGCTCGGGCAGGTACTGGTGGTGCGCCAGGCACCCTGCCGGCCGACCGCCGCGGGTGAAGCGCTGCTGCGCCGGGTGCGACCGATGCAGGCGCTGGAGGCCGAGGCATTGGCCGAGCTGCTACCCGAGCGTGGCAGCGACGCTGCGCGCACGCCGATCCCCCTGGCGGTCAACGATGACTCGCTTGATACCTGGTTCGTACCGGCCATCGCCGACCTGCACCAGCGCCACGGCTATCTGTTCGACCTGCGCATGGACGACCAGGACCACACCCTGCAGCTGCTGCGCGATGGCAGCGTGCTCGGCGCGGTCACCGCCGAAAGCCAACCGGTGAAGGGATGCAACGTGCACCCGCTCGGCGCGATGCGCTACCACGCCATCGCCTCGCCCGGCTTCGCCCGCCAGTACTTCCGCGATGGCATGCAGGCCGCAACCCTGGCGCACGCACCGATGCTGGTGTTCAACCGCAAAGATGAACTGCAGTGGCGCTTCGTGCGGCGCCTGACCCGCGCGCGGCTGCAGCCGCCGCTACACTACCTGCCCTCCTCCACCGGTTTCGTCGAAGCCGCCGCGTGCGGACTCGGCTGGGGCATGGCTCCGGAAACCCTGGTCGCGCCCGCCGTGCGCGCCGGCCGCGTGGTGGTACTGGAACCCCGCCGCTGGCTCGATGTGCCGCTGTACTGGCAGCATGCCGCCGTGCGCTCAAGCACGCTGCAGCACATCACCCAGGCGCTGCGCACTGCGGCCAGAGGCACCCTTCGTTGAGGACAAACCGATGATCGCAGACCCGGGCTTCACGCTGCACGCACTACCGTTTGCGCACTTCTTCACTACTGGGACGGCATGGGCGTGATCGGCCGACGCACAAGGATGCACCGCGCGAAGGCCGCGCTGGCGCTGGCAGCCTGCCTGCCATTCGCTGCCGACGCGCAGCCCACCAGCAACGCACCGGCATTGGACTGGGAACAGGCACGGCAACGCCTGGAGCAGGTCTCCGATGCGTTGGCCGCTGCCGACGCCGCCGTGCGCAACAAGCAGGACCTGCAGGACGCGACCCGCCTGCTGCGCCTGCCGGAGATCACCGGCGAAGTGCGCCGGCTGCAGTTCCAGAAGACGCTCACCCTGCCCCTGGGTTCGCTGGCTCCGGTGGCCGAGGCCTTTGGCATCGACTCGCCGCTGTCGTTCACCGAACGCGACTGGCGTACCCGCCCGGTGGTGACTGCAGTACTGCCGCTGTACACCGGCGGCGTGATTCCGGCCGCGCAACGTGCGGCCAGTGCCGCCCACGAACAGGCCAGCGCCGAGCGCGAAGCACAACGCCAATCGCTGACCGTGCAGCTGGCCCAGGCCTATTTCGGCCAGCGCCTGGCCGAGCAGGCGGTGGACGTGCGCCGCGATGTGCGCGATGGCCTCAACCGCCACCTGTCCGACGCAGAGAAGCTGGAACGCGAGGGCTTCGCCACCCGCGCGCAGCGCCTGCAGGCCACCGTGGCCCGCGACAAGGCCGAGCGCGAATACCAGAAGACAGTGAACGACCTGGCCACGCTGAAGGCCGCACTGGCCACGCTGCTGCGCAGTGGCGGCGAGGTGCAGCCGGTGTCGCCGCTGTTCGTGCAGCGCGTGCCACTGGAACCGGTGGCCAGCTTCGAACGCACCGCGCAGGCGCGGCAGCCGCAGATCGCGCGCCTGCGGGCGATGGTGGCGCAGGCCGAACAGGGCGTGCGCGTGCAGCAGGCCAAGCTGAAACCACAGATCTTCGCCTTCGGCCAGTACGACTTCCGTCGCCGCGACGAGATGCTGACCGATCCGGACTGGGCGTTCGGCATCGGCCTGAAGTACACCTTCCTGTCGCCGAACTCGCGGCCGGCGCAGATCAGCGCCGCGCGTGCGCAGCAGGACCAGGCCGAAGCGGGCCTGCGCGAGGCCGAGAACCAGGTCGCACTGGGTGTGCGCAAGGCCTGGAACGAGCTGGAAACCGCACGCCAGCAGTACGTGCTGCTCGACAGCAGCATTGCCCAGGCACAGGAAAACCTGCGCCTGCAGGAGCTGGCGTTCCGCGAAGGCCAGGCGACTTCGCTGGATGTGATCGACGCGCGGCTCGGCCTGGGTGGCGCCCGCGTCGAGCGCGCACAGGCCGCCTACCAATACGATATTGCGCTGGCACAGTTGCTGGAGATCAGTGGACAGATGGACCGTTTCGAAGAGTTCCGGCGGCGGGCGGACGAGGTGATCGACCATGAGTGATGTGCTGCACGACGATGCGACGACGCCCCCGGGCAAGCGCCGGTTGGGACCGATCCTGGTAGTGGTGCTGCTGGTCGTGGTGGTGCTCGGCCTGTGGCTGGCCTGGCGCAGCCCGGCCGACCAGATCCAGGGCATGGCCGATGCGGACACGATCAACGTGGCCGCCAAGATCACCGCGCGCGTGGCCGAACTGAAGGTGCGCGAGGGCGACCGCGTGCAGGCCGGGCAGGTGCTGTTCCTGCTCGACAGCCCCGAAGTGGCCGCCAAGGAACAGCAGGCGCACGGCGCTTTGGCCGCCGCACAGGCAGTGGCCGACAAGGCCGACGAAGGCGCGCGCAGCGAAGACATCCGCGCCGCCGAAGCGAACTGGAAGCGGGCCGAAGCCGGTGCGACGCTGGCTGAAGCCACTTACCAGCGCGTGCAGAACCTGTTCAACGAAGGGGTGATGACCCGGCAGAAGCGTGATGAAGCGCATGCCCAGGCCACCAGTTCGCGTGAACTGGCCCGTGCCGCGCGCGCGCAGTACGACATGGCCCTGGCCGGCGCGCGCGAGCAGGACAAGCGTGCCGCGCAGGGCCAGGTGCAACAGGCACAGGGCGCGGTGGCCGAGGTCAACGCCGCGCGTGTCGAAGTGGAAGGGCGCGCGCCGGTCGCCGGCGAAATCAACAAGCGCATGGCCGACCCCGGCGAACTGGTGCCGGCCGGCTACCCGGTGTTCACCTTGGTCGACATCGACCGCATGTGGGTCGCCATGAACCTGCGCGAATCGCAGATGCAGGGCCTGAAGGTCGGCAGCAAGCTGCAGGGCAGCGTGCCGGCGCTCGGCCTGGACGGCGAATTCGAGGTCTACTTCATCAATCCGGCCGGCGACTATGCAACCTGGCGTACCACCCGCCAGTCGTCCGGCTACGACGTCCGCAGCTTCGAGGTGCGGGTGCGCCCGGTACGCCGCATCGAGGGCTTCCGCCCCGGCATGAGCGTGCTGTTCGCATGGCCCCAGCACTGAGCCCCGGCCGCGGCGGCTTCGCCGCCAGCTGGCGGCGCGAGCTGCAGTCGCTGCGCGGCAACCGCGCCGACCTGCTGCTGGTCACCGTGCTGCCGCTGCTGATGCTGGTGGTGATGGCGTGGATGTTCACGCCTTCGGTGATGCGCGACATCCCGATCGCGGTGGTCGACCTCGACCACAGCAGTGACAGCCGCCTGCTGCTGCGCATGCTCGATGCCAGCCCCGGCGTGCGCGTCGCCAGCCAGCCGGTGGACCTGGAAGACGCACGTTCGCAGCTGCGTCGGCTGGATGTGTTCGCCATCGTACTGGTGCCGCGCGATGTCACCCGGCAGGCGTTGCGTGGACGCCAGGGCACGGTGTTTGCCTATTACAACGCCACCTACATGACCACCGGCCAGTCGGCGTCGCGCGACATCGGCGACGCGGTTTCCGCATGGAACGCGCGCCTGCTGCGCGAGCGCATCGGCCTGCAGGTCGGCCCGGGCAAGCTGCGCGCGGCACCCATCGCGGTGCAGTCGGACATTCTGTACAACCCGGCACGCAGCTACGAGCTGTTCCTGCTGCCGTTGATCTTCCCGGCGGTATTGTCGCTGGTACTGGCACTTGCAGTGGCCGGCAGTCTTGGCCGCGAGATCCGCGACGGCACCCTGCCCGCCTGGCTGGGCCGCGCGCCGTGGGCGGCGATTGCCGGCAAGGTCGCGCCGTACATCCTGCTGTTCTCGGTGTATGGCGCGCTCGGCATCGGCTACCTGGCCTGGCTGCGTGGCGATGGCGTGGCCGGCAGCGTATTCCTGCTGCTGCTCGCACAGCCGCTGTTCTACCTTGCCACGGCCGCCTACGCATTGTTCTTCGTCGGCGTCACCCGCGACATGGGTACCGCGCTGTCCGCAGTCGGCCTCAGCATCGGCACCGCGTTGGCCTTCTCCAGCGCCACCTTCCCGGTGCTGGACGGCCCTCTGTTCACCCGTATCTGGCATCAACTGCTGCCCCTCAGCGCCTACATCAAGCTGCAGACCCAGCAGCAGTTCATCGGTTCGCCGCTGCAGGTTTCGGTGTGGCCGCTGGCCACGCTGTTGTTGATGGCGGTGGTGGCAGGAGGCGTCGGCGGCCTGCGCCTGATCGCCTTTGCGCGCACACCTGCCGCCGCACAGCCCGCAGGGGCCGACGCATGAGCGCACTCTGGCGCAGCCTGCGGCAGACCCTGATGGCAGTGCTCTGCGACCGCTACGCGATCGTGGTGATGGTCGGGGCGGTGATTCTGTACTCGTTCTTCTATCCAGCCGCCTACCGGCACCAGGTGGCCGGCAACCTGCCGGTGCTGGTGGTGGACGAAGACCACAGCGCCACCAGCCGCGAGCTGCTGCGCAAGCTCGACGCACTGCGCGTTGCGCGTGTGGTCGGTCAACCCGCGGACGTCGACAGCGCACGCCGGCAGCTGGAAGCCGGCCATGCCGAGGGGATCGTCGTGATCCCGTCCAATCTGGAGCGCGACATCCTGCGCGGCCACCCGGCCAAGCTGGTACTGCTTGGCAACGGTGCCTACCTGGGCCGCGCCAGCTGGGTGCTGGGCAGCGTGGCTGACGCGCTGGGTGCGTTCGGGCGTGATGCCGTGGTCGGCCAGGCCGCCTTCATGGGCGCACCGCAGGCACCGCCGGTCACGCTTGTGCAGCGCCCCCTGTACAACACGCAGGAAGGCTATGGCAGCGCCATCGTTCCCGGCGTGGCCGAGCTGATCGTGCACCAGACGCTGCTGATGGGCATCGGCGTCCTGCTCGGCGGCCGCCGCCTCGCGCTCGGCCGGCGCCTGCGCTTCGACCTGCCGACCCTGGCCGGCATGGCACTGGGCTTCGGCCTGATCGGCCTGTTCGGTTTGTTCTGGTATGCCGGGTTCACTGCCTGGGTGCAGGACTATCCACGCGGAGGCAACCCGCTGGGCCAGCTGCTGGGTGGCACGCTTTTCATCGCGGCGACGGTGGCCTTCGGCCTGTTCGTCGGCAGCTTCTTCCGCACCCGCGAACGCGCCTTCCAGTACATCATCGCCACCTCGATCCCGCTGTTCTTCCTCGCCAACCTGTCGTGGCCCTCGGTGATGACGCCACAACCGCTGGTCTGGCTGGCGCAGCTGCTGCCGACCACCTCCGGCATCAACCTGATGGTGCGCCTGAACCAGATGGACGCCAGCCTGGCCGAAGTCTGCCACGAACTGATCACCCTCACCGTCCTGCTGCTGCTCTACGGCAGCCTCGCCACCTGGCGCCTCCTCGCAAAAAAGGGGACGGAGGGGATTAAGTCGTAAGCGGCCGGTTGGGGGATTACGACTTAATCCCCTCCGTCCCCTTTTCCTGCAATGAAGAACGCCGGCGCGAGGCCGGCGTTCGAGTACTGCGATGTGGAAGGGGAAAAACGGGGGCCGTCGGCGATCGATCAGCGATAGACGCGTTCGCAGCGGCGCTCGACCACGCGGTCGCCGTTCTTCTGCTGGCTGTTGCCCTGGATCTGGCGGCCCGCCGCACCACCGGCAACAGCACCGGCCACGGTAGCGAGCTTCTTGCCATTGCCGCCGCCCACCTGGTTGCCCAGCAGGCCGCCGATCACCGCGCCAGTGGCCGTACCGGCGATGCGGTTCGGATCGCGCGAGTTGCGCTGCACTTCCACGTTCTTGCAGACCACGCGGCTGCCATCGTTGAATCGGCGTCCCTCATCGCGCGGACCATAGGTCTGCGCGCCGGCCACCGACGAAGCCGCCAGCAGGGTGCCCAGCACAAGCAATCGGGTCGAGGTCTTCATGGCGATCTCCTAGGTTCCGGTATGGCGCAAGTGTCCTCCCGCGGCTGGCAACCGGAAGTGAAATGCGCGTGTCCGCGGCCTCATCGGCCATCGCGCGTTCAGGAAGAAAATCCGCGCCCATCACGATCAGCCAGCGTGATGGGCGCCGTCTCCTTGCCGGCATTGCCCTCTGCTAGAACTCTTCCCACCCCCCGGCATTGGCCGCCAGTGTCGGCTCGATGCGCGGCGACAGCGTTGCCGCCCTGCGCACCGGGGTGACCTTCGCGGCCACCGCAGCCAGGGCCGGACGCACGGCTGCAGCCGCCGTTACCGCGCCGGTGCGGAACACCGAAACCGCCTCGGCCAGCAGGTTCGCCTGCTCCTCCATGGAACGCGCCGCAGCACTGGCCTCTTCCACCAGTGCCGCATTCTGCTGCGTGGTCTCGTCCATCTGCACCACCGCCTGGTTCACCTGTTCGATGCCCGAGCTCTGCTCCTGCGAGGCCGCAGAGATATCGGCCATGATGTCGGTCACGCGCTGCACGGAAGCAACGATCTCGCCCATCGTGGTGCCTGCCTGTCGGACCAGGGCCGATCCATCGGCGACCTTGCCAACCGAATCCTCGATCAGCCCCTTGATCTCCTTGGCCGCACCGGCCGAGCGCTGTGCCAGCGTGCGCACCTCACTGGCCACCACCGCAAAGCCCCTGCCCTGCTCGCCGGCACGCGCGGCTTCCACCGCCGCGTTCAACGCCAGGATGTTGGTCTGGAAGGCAATGCCATCGATGACCGAGATGATCTCGGCGATCTTCTTCGACGAGGCCTCGATGGCCGACATCGTGGTGACCACCTGGCCGACCACCTCGCCGCCCTGCGAGGCGACACCGTGCGCACCGATGGCGAGCTGGTTGGCCTGGCGGGCGTGCTCGGCGTTCTGCTTCACGGTGGAGGTCAGTTCCTCCATCGACGCCGCCGTCTCTTCCAGGTTCGCCGCCTGCTGCTCGGTGCGCCGCGACAGATCGGTGTTGCCCGAGGCGATCTCGCCTGCCGCCAGGTTGATGCTGGACGCGCTGGACTGGATGCGGCCGACAATCTGCTTGAGCTGATCGACGGTGGCATTGCAGTCATCGCGCATGCGGGCGAACACGCCGTGGAAGTCGCCCTGCATGCGCACGGTGAGGTCACCGCGCGAGATCGCCTGCAGCAGGGTCGACACCTGCACCAGGTTCTCGTCGGTGGTCTGCATCAGGCGATTGAGCCCGGCCACCATGTCGCGGAAATCGTAGGCGAAGCGATCTTCATCGCCGCGCAGGCTGAAGTCGCCCGCCGCCGCGGCCGTCGCCAGCCGGCGGATCTCGCTGTTGATCGCCGACAGGCTGGCCTTGGTCTCGTCCATTGCCTGGGTGATCGCCGCCTTCTCGCCCGGCAGCGGATCCATGTCCACCGACAGGTCGCCACGGGCGTAATGCTTCATCACCTCGATCAACCGATTCTGTACCTGCACGTGTGAGCCGACCAGCGCATTCGTCTCGTGCACCATGCGCCCGTAGTCGCCGGGGAAGGCACTCTCGTCCATGCGATAGCTGAGGCTGCCCGCATCGTGCTGGCGGGCCAGCTCGCCCTGCGCCGCCATCACCGACTGCAACTGCGCCTGCATGCGCTGCATCGACCTGAGCAGCTGCGTGACCTCATCGTTGCCGGAGGCGTCAATGCTGCTGTCCAGCCGCCCATTGGCGATGCCGTCGGCCAGCTTCACCGCGCCTTCCAGCGGGCGGGTCAGGCTGCGGGTGATGGCCCACGCGGCCAGCGAGCCCAGTACCAGGCTCAACACGCCGAACACGATCGACAGCGTGCCGGTCCAGGATTCGGTTGAACGGTATTCCTCGCGGCTGCGCTCGGTCAGTGTCTCCTGATGCCGCAGCAGGGTCGAGATCGCTTCGTTCCACGCGGTTGCCAGCCCCTGCTCGGCAAGCAGTTCCTTGGCCGCGCCGTCGAAATCCCCGGCCTTCATGCGCTCGTGAAGATGCCGGGTGGAGGCGTCGGTGGCCTTGCGTGCCGCGTCGATTTTCGCCACCAGGGTATCGCCGGTCGCGTCGCGCGGAATCCTGATGTACCTGGCCCAGATACCGTCGTAGGTCTGCGACAGCTCCTGCGCCTTCTGATAATCCCTGTCAAAATCCTCGCCGCGCTTGATCACCATCAGCCGTCGGTGCATCAACAGCGCGTTGTTGGTATCCAGCATGTCGTTCAACAGCCGCATCTTCACCATGTTGACGTCCACCACTTTCTCGAACTGGGCGGACTTCAGGTGATTTCCGTACAGCGCCAGGCCAACGATGGCCACGATGAACAGCAGCAGCAATCCAAACCCGGCACCCAGCCGGGATCCCACTCGGAGGTTGCGTAAGGCGAGCATCTCAATTCCCTTGATCATGGCCGTACGATCGATGGCGGCGCAGCGCAGGGAAACTTTATGGTCGGAGATTATTATATCGATCCAAATATATGGAACTGTGCATACAGGCATGAAACGCGCCGGGACCAGCAATCGCGATGTCTTCCGGGTATATCGGAATGACGAGGGGCTGGTGATATCGCAAGCAATTCACGAAACCGGCTGTGGCAACCGCATTTCGATGAGTCAATCAACAGAATGCTCGATGCCACGGGGATGCCACGGACACTGCCGCACCGGCATCAGGCATTTCAGCTCCAGCTGCCGCCTTCAGGTGAGATCCAGACCCATCCAAACGGCGCATCCGAAAAGAACCAGAATCCGTGCTCATCGAGATCCTGCCGATCTCTTGCGGCCGGCCATGCGCGGCGAAGCGTACCCAAATACTCATTAACATGCCCATCGGCGAAGACGCCTTGTGAAGCAAGCTTCAGCTAGCCTTCCACCATCAGCATCTGCACCATCGAAAAGAACGCTTCCGTCTGCTGCTCGAAGGTGACGCAGAGCAACGCTACCCCTGTTCCACCTGGAGAACACCAGAAACAGGTCTCGCACGCAGTGGACGACATGCCCCTCGCCATGGTGGACGCAGCTCCCTCCTTTTGCATCAGACGCCACGGCATCGAATGATCCGCGGGTGCGCTGCTCACTGCCCCTTCCAAGACAGCCAAAATCACCTTCCAACCAAGCGGCGATCTCCCCGGCACCGGATCCTTGACCGTATGTCACGGGGTCTGAATCGGCAACCCGTTCATCTCATGAGACCACATGCCTGTCGCCGTCCCAGCATGGAGAGAAGACCGCGTTCATGACCATGTCACTCAACCCCGAAAAACAGTGCCTTCATCGGCACCAGCCGTCGCGAAGCCCTTTCCCGCTCCTCACGGATGGTCGCAAACCTGTTTGAGGAGCGAGCGAACACGCTTCCAGCATAGCGTCTCGCACCGGACTCAGGCATCGGTGACACGCAGAGGGCCGCGCTCGGCATCCGTGAAGAATCGGGTATCCATATCCTGAGCGGGCTCCATGCCTCCGTATACAGTTTCCGCTCCACTCAGCATTTTCAACTGCAGAAAATGCCGTTGCAGTTCGGACATCGCTGCACCGACATCCACCCAATCCATATCGAATGAAAAATCGATGCTTACCCTTCCTTCAAAGCCAAGGACACGAATCAACAGCGTAGGAATACGGAGGACTGCTCCGACCCTGAGACCCTTGACTGTGTAGATCACGCATGAGCTGCACGCGACTTCATCGGAACTTTCTGCAGACCGCTCGCCAGCCGCCATCGACTCGCCCTCCAGTTCAGTCCACGAAACGGACTCGGCCATGTGGCCGATCCCCTCCAGTACTGTGGGTACGCGCCCCCTTGGAACGTCCTCCATGACAATTTCAAACGCGTCTCTCATTGACTGTCCTCTTCAGTTGCCGGTTACAGCCGATCAGGTCCAACCGCCCCGGCTCACATTGCGGAGCCATCCGGCGATCTTGCAGAGACACAATCACCAGTACTCACGGATGTTCATCCAGAACATTGCGGAGCTGCTCATCCACGCTCCATCGATCCGGGCGTAACTTTGGCTCAGCCCATCGAGCCCCGTCTGCCAACCATTGCCTCCTGTATTCCAGACAGGAGGCACTGTTGCAATCCTGATAGCCGTGCTGCACCCCACAGCAAGGGCACAGCTCAAAATCGGGGGTTCTACCATCCTCACCCCACGGCGGCATGTCAGACATGTAGCCACAGACTCGGCAACCCGCTTCATTCCGCATGTGAGCAGCCTGAACCTGATGGACATCCGGGCGCCGCCAAAACCGTCCTGAACGTTGAAAGACACATTGAGTCAAAGCCCAACATCAAACGTCAGCGCCGAAATAGAACAGCACGCACTCCCTTTCATCCTGCCCAACCAAGCTTATGGGGAGAACGGTATCACCCCCATCAACCGAGATCTCCACGTGCATGTCCAGATCATCAAAGGTCATGAGCTCATCAATCAAACCTCTGGTCGTCTTGCCACGAACCACCCAGGAAGGCTCACTCAAAATCCACCCCCATCACTTTCAAATTCAAATCAAATGCACCAACCCGGGCATCTCGACTATCCAGCAGGTTACCTTGGGCAAAAAGAAAACCAGACGGCTTCACATTCGTCGCAGACAAAAATCTGAAGACCCCCTGCTTGACGTGAGCCTCAAGTGCTTCACCTTGCTTACAACGTGGACAGATCACCCAACACCCCACCGCACAGGATCCGCACATAGTACGATTTCCATGCGTAGACCCATGCCATGGTCAGGCGCTCCCGGACCACTCCCGGTGCTGATAGCTTTATTGAGGGTCAGCAGAGTGCCGCCGGCACCGCTACAGTGGGCGCATGTCGCTCATCCTGCAGATCGAAGGCTGTACCATTCACGACATCCCCAGCCTGTACGCGGAGATCAACCGCGTGTTCATGGCCGGCGAGGACTGGCAGCTCGGGCCAAGCCTGGACGCCCTGGATGATCTGCTGCATGGCGTCCATGGCGTGTCGGCCATGAGCGGGCCACGGTGATCTGGAGTGATATCGAGCACAGCCGCGCCGCACTGGGACGAACTACCACATGCCAGTGGCTGCAGTCCAAGCTGGAAGCCCCGGGCACCTTCAACACGCGGACCATTGCGCGCCAGCTGGACGCCCTGCAACGGGGCGAGGGCCCAACCTACTTCGAGATCGTGATGGATATCTTCGCCAGCCACCGGCAGATCACTCTGGTCCCGGCCTGACCCCGTGGCTGTGCGGTACCCGCCTGCCACCGGTGGCGGCAGCCCTGTGCCCCAGCAGTTACCATGGACGGCCCTGTACCCGCCCCGTTGCCGCTGCCCTCCGGCGCGAACGGACGCCCCGGATTCACGAGCCCCATGTCCAAAGAAAAGTCCGCCGAACACACCCCGCTGATGAAGCATCATTAGCGTCTGTTCATTTTCGAGCGCGAAAGCCTTGCTGGGCAAGGCCCGGACAGCCAGGCCAATACTCTGACCTGACCGCCGCAACACTATCGCAACAACTCTTCCCTCTTACTTACGCGCTGTGCGGCCACCCGTCATCCCCAGGCCCAGTCACCGGCATCCGCCTTGACCGCCCAATGCCACGCGCCTTCTGCCCCTGTCACGCGATCGGCAATCGGTTTGACTTCTTGCCCTTGTGTGTGCTATGGCTTGCAACGGGGCAGGGTTTCTTACTCTTTTTCCCTGCCTCATTAAGCCCCCGAGCTGCAGGCCTCCTCCCCCGGTCGTTCGGGGGCTTTTTTTAGCTCGCTTGCGCTTTCCTGAAAATCCACTACCCCTGAAAGCATCTATCTACCTTTCTGGGAGGAAAGCATGCAACCGCGCTTTACCATCGCCGTCGTTCTGGCTTGCCTGACACTGGCTGGGTGTTCGACCGTTCAACCCAAACCCAAGCCCAGCAGCCCCTGGGTTTTCCAAACCCCGAAGCCGCACGGCGCCATTTACCGATTCTTCCATCCGAAAAACGAACGGATGTGGAAGGGGGTTTCCCCAGCGCTGCGGGAAAAGGTGGAAGCCGTCCAGGCCCAGCTGGCCGCGGAAGGGTTTGATGTGCGGCCCGTGGAAGGGTATCGAAGCCCCGAGCGCCAGGCGGCCCTGCTTGCCTCCGGGTCTGGCGTGACCAGCGTTGGGGCATTCTCCAGCTGCCACAACTTCGGACTGGCCTTGGATGCCGCCGTGTTCATCAATGGGGAGCCCAGCTGGAACTTGGACGATGCCCATGTGATGGCCGGCTATCAACGCTTTGGGGAGCTGGCGGAGATCGTGGGGCTGAACTGGGGCGGCCGATGGACCAGCCCGAAAGACTATCCGCACGTCGAGCTGAAAGCCGAGTGCGGCCAAGCCAAGTGGGCCTACCGGCAGGGGCGCAAGCCGGGCGCGTTTCCTTCGGTGACCGGGGAGCCCTCTTCGGAAGTGCTGGCCCGTGCGCTGGCACCGGCTTGGTGCCCTGCGGGGATGGAAACGGCGTGCTTGGCCTGGGGCAATGAAAACCGGATGGCCTGGAACTGGTTCGCGCCGGCACGGGTTTGCTTTGCGACCTTTCCTAACACCTTGAAAAAGATCGGATGATCACCTTGCGGAAATGAAATCGCCTGCTATGGATGAAGTATCAATCCATACTCGGGAGGGTTTTCATGTCTTCGCTTCGCGCATCCATCTTAACGGCTTTGATGGGGGCCTCGTTGTTTGCCTCCCCATCGTTTGCTCAAACCGCCACGGGAACCGGGGCCACGGCTTCGGAACCCAACTCGACGGCGACCGGGGAATACGCCCAAGCCTCAGCCCCGAATGCCACTGCAACGGGGGCCTATGCCAATGCCTCCGGGAACGGGGCCATCGCCACGGGCGTTCAAGCCAACGCCTCCGCAGACAACGCGGTGGCGTCGGGCACGAATGCCCAAGCGTCCGGTGCGAACTCCATTGCGACGGGCCAAGCCGCGAATGCCGCGGCAGCGAGGACTGTTGCCATCGGCACTTTGAGTTTTGCTGGTGGCGAAGATGCGGTAGCCGTTGGACAACAAGCCGTCGCGACCGGTGTTAAATCGTTGGCTCAAGGGGTGCAGGCGCAAGCCAGTGGGGATCTTTCCATGTCCTTTGGCTATTCCAGCCGTTCGCGGGGCAATGCATCGATTGCTCAAGGCCACTTGGCAGAGGCAAACGCTGACCATGCCGTCGCCATAGGCACCTCTGCCGTTGCCGATGCATTTCAGTCACTTGCGTTAGGCGTTGGGGCTGAAGCACGCGGGCAAGACTGCGTTGCCCTGGGCTCACATAGCCGCTGCTGGGCCAGTGACGAAGTCAGCGTGGGATCCACGTATGAGGACGGGGGCCAGAGCACCCGCCGAATCACGAACGTTCGAGCCGGCACCTCAGACACCGACGTCGCAAACCTCGGACAGGTCCGTCAGGCGGCCCAAGCGCTGGGCGGCGGTGCCACGTTCGTCAACGGCAACTTTATCGCGCCCATCTATCAGTTCCGCAGCGGTGCCACGCATCAAACCGTGGGAGCCGCATTGGACGATCTGGACGGACGCGTGACTTCGCTCGAGCAAAACCCAGGCAGCGGCTCTGGCACGCCAGGCCCGCGCGGCGCGGATGGGTTGAGCGCTTACGAGGTGGCCTTGGCCAACGGCTTCCAAGGGAATGAACAAGATTGGCTGGCAAGCCTGAAAGGGGAGCCAGGGGTCCAAGGGCCTGCCGGCACCGATGGGGTGGATGGAACCGCCGGGACCGGCGCGGGCTGGACTGTAAGGGCGGGCAAGAACGTCGAGGTGACCGACAACACGGACGGCACCCAAACCGTGGCGGTCAGCGACAACGTGCAGTTGTCCGAGCAGGGCTCTGTCCAGGTCGGCCAGACCACGGTCAACGCCCAAGGCGTGACGATTCAAGGCGGCCCTTCGGTGACGACTGCGGGCGTCAACGCGGGCAATCAGCGCGTGACCAGCGTGGCTCCGGGGCGCATCGAACGCGGGTCCACGGATGCTGTGAACGGTGGGCAGGTCTACGAAATGCAGCAGGTGTGGGATGACCGCTGGGTCGATACGGACCGCCGCCTTCGGCACCAGGATCGCCGCATCAACGGCTTGGGCGCGCAACTCGGCGCGATGAGCCAGATGGCCACCGCTGCGGCGCAGAACGGGGGCACGGCCGTTGGCCAGGTGAACCTGAACGTGGGCGTGGGATTCTCGGGGGGCAGTGCTGCAATGGCCGTGGGCTGGGGTGCTCGGGTGTCTGAAAAGGTCAGCGTCTCGGCGGGCCTGTCCTTCGGCTCTGGCAACAAGCCGGTAGCCGGCTTCGGGTTGAGCATCAACTTGGGGCGCTAAACGATTGCGTGGTGGAAAAGGAGGTGATCGTATCTCGGCAAGGGCCCTTCGGGGCCCTTGTTCGTGCCATGACTTGACGAATCGGTTCTTTCTTTTATGGGTATGTAGGTATACCCATCGATGGAGGACCCTTGAACTGGAAACGCAATCAGAAATACCTGCCCCGCCCACGCCATCTCTACGGGTTGTTCTTTGACAACGGGTGCTGCTACGTGGGGCAGACCGTCGATTTAAAGCAACGCGAGCAGCAGCACCGCAGTGCTCGTGGGGGCTGGCAGGGACGCCGATTCTCGTTCGTCCCGCTGTCGAGCATGACGGGCACCCAGGCCGATGCCGAGGCTCACGAATACGCGTGGCGCTACAAGGCCTTTCAGAAAGGCTGGCGGATCTACAGCAAGCCACCGGGCATTCTTATTCGCGATCCCAGCAGGCGCACCACGGGTTACATGAAGTCCTTGGCGGCGGGGTATGCGTGGCCCGAGGCGGTTCCGCGCCGCTCGGCGGGGGCTCCGTCGTCCCTGGCTTGGGGGTTCTTCAAATGGCTGTTCCTCTACCCCTTCCTTTTCGGCGTGGCGGTGATGGTGCTGCAGGCTGTGGTCATGGCCGCCCTGTAAAGCAAGGGCCCCGGCGGAAGCCGCGGGCTGCCCTGCCGCACCCTCCATGCGCTTTTGACGTTGCTTTGGTGTCAAAAAGAACGCGGCCAGTGGCCGCGCCTCAAAGCAAAAGCGGTGTGGAGAGAAAAGCACATGGGCGGCATGGCCGCCCAGCCTGCTGCTCACAACGAGAAGCCCTGCCTGTGTTTCGGGGACTGCGCTGGCAGCTTGGGAGAGGCCTTTCGCGCCCGCCGCAACGGCTCCAGCACTTCCAGCAGCCAACGGGCCTTGCGCTCGCCCTCGCTCATCTGCGGTTTTGGGCGTTCCGCGTGCTCCTTCAGCAGTGCGTCGAGCTTGCCCTGGATGCGCGTTCGCTGAGCGGCTGGGCGTTGAGTGTTGGGGCGTGCAACCGCCCCAAGGCCCTGGACAACCGGCCGTTGCGGATCGTCTTTCAGTCCCGCGTCGAGCACGGTCTCTTTGAGGCGTTCCAGCCCCAGGCGTTCGCTCAACCGCTCCACGTCATCGGACGTCGCATACATGCGGTAGGAACCCTTCGTGAGTCGGGTGTAGGCCACCAGGGCGCTGTGGGCGTCGAGCATGCCCAGGTTCGCCAGGTGGTAGATCTCCCGCTTACCTTGGCCCTGGCTCTTGTGAACCGTCCCGGCATAGGAATGCGTCAGTGCTTTCATTTCGAAGCTGTTGAACGTCAATCGCCGGCCATCGGCCTTGGTCTCCGAGCGAATGGAAACGCTGATGTCGTAGCCGCCCGCCCTTGAGGGCTTGATGTTCTCCACCACCGCCTGCGTGCCATTGATGACCCCCAGGTCCTTGTTCTTCGCGGTGAAGACGATCTGATCGCCTTTGGACAACGCCAAGTCGAACTTGCGCCCCTTGTCCCGGGCCTCGATCACCACTTCGTCCTGGCCCAGCTCTCCCCGTTCTTTCAACCCAGCCCGGATGCCCGCATTGAGCGCGGCCACGTCTGCACGGGTGTGGGCGATGACCAACTTCTCCTGCATCGGGGTTGGGTCTTCGAAGTATTCGTGCAGCAAGCGCTCGCGGGAGTCCTTCTCCGTGGCCGTTTCGCGGATGGTGCCGAGCAACCGGGCCTTGATTTCGTTGCCCTTGTCGAGGGTCTGCGCCCGGGAACGGCTGGCCTTTTTCAGATCGATGATCTGGCCGCTTTCGTCCGTGGCGTAGAACGACAACGCGGTTTCTCGGTCTTCCTGTTTGCCCTGGCGTCGGATCTCCGTGAGTTTGGCATCACCCACCGCGCTCTTGGTCAACTGAAAGCCGGACCCAGCTCCGATGGGCTGAAGCTGTTCCACGTCGCCCTGCATGATGACCTTCGCCCCCGCCTTGGCGGCGTAGCTGAAAAGCTTGTGGGTGTTGCGCGCATCGACCATGCCTGCCTCATCCACCACAATGACGTCCGTCTTGCGGAACTGCATCTTTCCTTTGTCCAGGTCATGGAGCATCTGCGCCATGCTCACGCTGGACATGCCGCTTTCCGCCTCCAGCTTCTCGGCCGCGGCGTTGGAAACGCAGACGCCCAGCAACTCGAATCCTTGGGTTTCGTAAGCTGCCCGAAAACACTCACTGATCGTCGTTTTACCGGTTCCGGCGAGCCCAGAAAGATTGACCACGCCCCCGCTGCCCTGGGTGATGTGGTCCAGCGCGTGGCGCTGCTCCTTGGAGAGCTGAAAGCCCTTGGCCTTCTCGTAGTCTTCCACCACCCGGTCCACGTCGGCCTGGGGCACGTGGTGATGGGTTTCCTTGGCTCGCTCAATCGCGAAGGCCACCACCTCCTGCTCGATCTGGAGCATCCACGGGGCGCAGTAGCGCTCCTGGGTATGCCGCCTTGCCAGCGAGTCGCCCTTGTCGTCGTCGTGCAGGCGCATGGGGTTGACCAGCACCAGGCCGTGCTCCTTCTTGAACGCTTCAACCAAGCTGTAGAGCTCTGGCACGGTGACGCTGCCGGCGTATTCCTGGCCCAAGACCTCCAGGAGATTGTGGTCGCAGAAAATGGCGTCCGTCTGGTGGAGCCGCTCCAGCAGTTCTGCCGGGGATTTTTGCTCCATTTCGTGCGCGTTGCCCTTGGCTTGCTTCAAGCTTGCCGTGGATACGTCGAAGTCTTTCAGCGTGTCCTGCCAGTGCGCGATCAGCTCGTGGTAGGGCGGCTCGTCCTTGTCTTTGCGCGTGGCCAACGTGGCCTGCTGATTAGACACGTTGTGCTTGGCTGCGTAGGCCAGGATTTCCTTGCGGCGGTTGCCGTAGCGATCCGTCACCTCCTCGTCCAGACCCGCGATCCGAGCGTAGACGCGCCCGGTTTCCTGGCCGTCGTCGTCCGGTTCACGGATTCGGTCCACCCCATAGCCCAGCGCCTTCATGCCCTGGTAGAGCTCGGTCTTGTAGACCTCATCCATCGCTTTGCGGTAGCGGTAGATTTCTTCAGCAGAGAGGCTGGCCTCTTCGCCGTCATTGCCCAGCGAGAGGTTGTAGAGCAGGTTGTGGGTGTGGAGGTTCGGGCCCATCTCCCCGGTCGCTTCATCGGCTCGGGAGGCGTAGTGGTGATGGCTGCTCCAGATCAACCCATCCACCCCAATGACGTCTTTCCCGGCCTTGTTGCGCCGGGTTTCGGACATGGCTTCAAAGGCTTCCATCGCCCGCTGGACCGCGTTGCGGTGCGCGGCATGGATGGCCTCTTGCTCTGCCGGATCGGACGCCAGTGCAAACGCCACGCTGATATCCAGCGGCGCGCTGATCGTCATGTCGTAGCCGATGCGATGGCCACCGGCCAGATACGTGACCACCTTGCCGTCTTTGTCGCGCAACGGGGCCTTGCCGGTCTTATCAAAGCGGACTTTGACCTGGCCGCGATCCCCGGCTCCGTGGCATAGCGCTCGCCCGGTCTTGGGGTCAAATCCATCCGTCAGCGGAATCATCAGCTCTTCCGTGGCGCGGACGCCTGCCAGACCCAGGTGCTGGGCCAAGCCGCCATAGAACTTCGATTGCGCCTCTTTGCTCGGCGCGGAGCGGCTGTAGTAACCCACGGCCATGCTTGCCTGCTCGGCTTCTTCAGAGAGCTTTTCCTGGGCCAAGAGGTAGTAAATCGACGCGGAACCACCCTTGGTCCCCCCGGCGTTTCGCTTCAGCAGTGTGGCGTTGATCATGAGTTCTCCAGGTTCTGGGTATCCCTTCAGATCTACCAAAACCCAGCGACTCCACAACCCCACTACTTGCGGAAGATGGCTTCCAGCTCGTCGTCTGAAACGGCGCGGAGCTTCGGCGGCGTGGCACCACGTTTTCGCAGCTCCGCGGCGGCCTGGTCGGCGGTCATCTTCAGCACGCGCTGGACCTCGGCTGCGCTCTGCGCGTCGCTCTCAGGCATGGGTTTCTGCTCCACCGGGCGAGCGCCCTCCTCTGTCCAACTCGCCCGTTCCTGCCCATCTCGAACCTTGGGATAGCTCACGCCTGGCCAGTTGAGCAGAAGCGGATCCCCGGTGGTCTGGACGATGGCTCGGATGCCCCAGCCCTCGGAGCCATAGGCGCTGCCATTGCGTGGGCCCAAGTCGTCAGTGAGCCGCCCCGGCGGAACAACGGCTTTCGACTCCTCGTGGACGGTTGCTTTTTCGTCGTGGGTCCGCCAAGCCACGGTGCGCTTGCCCAGGTTCCGGGAGACTTTTTCCCGGGTCTCGCCGATTTGGAGATGGCAAATAATGTGTGTGCCGACCAACCCTGAAAAGGCTTGCGCGGTCTTGTCCCCATAGACCCTCTCGACCTGTGACCAATCCTGCACGGCCATGCAGGCCACCACGCCTTTTGAGCGTCCCAAGGCCAGCAACGGCTCGATGTTGAGCTTGCCGGCGGAGGTGAGCTCATCGAAGAAGAACCCCAGGAATCGCCCGGTTTCGTCATCTGGCAGCGAGGGGCCGATGATCTCCGGCACCGCGCAGTTGATCATGGCGGAGATGTAGGCCTTGGTTAGCACCTCATCAGGACCTGATTGAACAATGACCTGCTTGCATCCCGTGTAGTCGTCCTTGATCCAGTCCAGCATGGAGAACATCTGCCCAGGCGTGCGCTCGGGCCATGCCAAGGCCAGGCGCTCGATAACCGCGGTGCCGTTGGCGAGCACGGCGATACAGCTGCTGGTGGTGTTCGAATCGGGATTGGAAATGAGAGCGGCGGCTCGGGGGTAGTAGAGCGACAGTGCTTTAGCCATCGGTTCAGCGGGGCGGGCAAGCAACGCGGCCAACTCTGCCCACCCCCAGTTCTTGCCCTTCGTGGCCTGGAGTTCGCGCACGCACCCTTCCAGCAAGGCTTGCGCCGCAGACGCCCAGAATGCGCCGCTGCCCTCCTCCGGGGGGATGATGGATTGGGAGAACGCGGCAGCCTGGGTTTGCGTCGCCACGTCACGGCCCACGTCCCAGATCCAGCTTCGCTTGTCGAACGGACAGACAATCGCTGGCCGTTCAAAGATCGAAGTGAAGTCGCCCTTGATGTCGTAGATGAATGCCTTTTTGTCGAGCCGAACAACCTGTTCCAGCAGGTGCTTCAAGATGACTGACTTGCCCATTCCCACGCTGCCGTAGATGAACATGTGACGGGCCAGCAGCTTCTTGCTGACGGTCCAGTCGGGGTGCAATGACAAGGCATGCAGCTCGCCCCGCTGCTCCTTCTTCGTCAGCGAGCGTCGGCGGGCCTCGGCCAGGGCTCGTTCCCCCTGCAGCAGTTCAGCGCCGGACACATGCCAGATGTTTGAGCGCGGGATTAACCCCCGACGCGTCACCCAAGCCGACGCCCACCCGGCCAAGCAAGCGGCGACGCCGACCCGTGCCAACGTGCCAAACGTGGCCTGCTCCTTGGCCACCTCCCAGAATGCGGCGGCAGGCTCTCGGAATGAGATCGTGCCGGTGGCAAGGTTGCCCAGCGCTGCCAGGCTGCCAGTGAGGGCCTGGTTGAAGTTCATGAGCGTGTGACTGCTGGGCACCTGCCAGCCCAACCAAAGCGCTGCTGGGAAGACCAGACCAGCCACACACGCCCCAGACAGCAGGGCCTGGGGCCAATAGCGGACGGCCCGACTTGGTTCGATGCTCGACGGGACCGTCCAGCTCCAGCAGTCATAAATCGTGGACTTGCTCACGTGCCTTCTCCCGGTGAGCGTCGCCCGGCTTGCGGCCGGCGTTGTCGAGCCGCCCAGGGTCCGCGCCTGCGGCCATGAGCTCCAAGCAGCATTGCGCGCGTTTGTGTTGGGCCGCCACATGTAGGGGAGTTTCCCCGCGGGGGTTGCCCAATGCTGGATCCGCGCCGGCCTCAATCAACCGACGAACGATGCCGGGGTGGCCGTGGCGCGCGGCGAGGTGTAGCGGCGTCTCGCCGTTGGCGTCGGGCACATTGGGCTCGGCCTGCATGCGCAAACAGGCCTCCACCCCCTCCAGGTTCCCGGTCGTTGCGTTCTCGCAAAGCCACGTCTGCCAAGGGGCTCCGTATAGCCCCAAGTGCGGGGCATGCGCATGGGCTGCTGCCAGCACCTGGCTACCATGCATGGTGTCCAGCGCTTCTCCATAGGTCGCCTTGACGTGGTCCGCCGCCAACCGGGCTTGGGCATCGGGGACCTCAAACCGCCGGAGCAGTTGGGCGATGTCCAGAGGCGGCTGAGACGGCACCGGCAGTTCAGGCAGGACTCGGAGGGCCTGGAGCCGTTTCGCTGCGGAACGATTCGACTGAACCTGGTCGATGGATTCCCTCAGCTCTCTCAACAGCCCCTCCCGCTGCTCGGCCGGGAGCAAGGCGTAAGCGGTGGCCAGGGGCTTGTGGCCCAGCACGCCGGCATGGATGGCTGCGTCGAGCGGGTGAGCGGACAGGTCCGGATCGACCTGAAGCAATGCGGCGTGGCCGCCCTGCCCCAGCTCCAGGGAAATGCGGTTGGAGAAACGGCTGGGGGTCAGCACCCAGTCAAAGCCCGCGTCGGTCTGGGTGTCCAACCCGAAAACCTGGGCCTCTCGGCAAAACCGCGTGGCCAGGTCCAACAGTTCCCGCGCATCGGCGCCCGCGGCGGCCTCGTGATGCTTCCCGTAGAACTGGGCCAGCGTCAGGGGGTGGAGGATGGGATGAAGCAACGGCTCGTGGGGACGATTCAAGAAATCGCCCCCACCTGGGTTGCCTGCTGGGTTGTCGTGTTGGGGTTCCATCCCCTTTGCATACCGTCTTTTTCGGTTTTGGCAATCAGCAAGCGATCTTGAGGATGAAAGCCGCGCCAACCAAAACACCGGTTTGTAGGAAAAGCGAAACGGTGTGCAGATCCATCTGCTCCAAATCCCCCCTCAACCAGGCCATCAAGCCAGCAACCCTGCCACGTTGGCGGCCACGTAGCTCACCACCGAAAACGAAAGCAAGGTGATCAGCAGGTTCCCCACGTTGTCCACGGCGAACTCGTAAGCATCGGCAAAAATATACATAAGGGCCTCCCCCGGTTGTGTTTGACTGATTACAGTCAACCACATCCCATAAAACTGGCAACCCTAAAAATCTCGATTGATCGACACTTTTGATGTTTAGTCAAACCTTTTTTTCTCTCTTCCCCAGATGATCAACCCCCACCCCGCTTCTTGCTTTGAGCCGCTTTTTCCGTTTGCTTTTATGGCTAGATCGATCCACTCACAAACAAGGGAACGTGCCCAACAAAAAGGGCCCCGAAGGGCCCTGGATGCGACACGGGGAATGGACCGTCATTGACGGTAGATGTTCTTCTGGACTTGGGCCTCGTGCTTGTCCCAGTCGAAGCCCGCCTCATAGCGCTTCATGAAGTCCGCTTCCTTCTTCGCGCTGGCGGCGTAGTGCGCGTAGCCCAACTTACCAGGCCCCATGGTTTGCTGCCGCTGGGCCGCAGTCAGCATGGGGATGTTTTCCCCCAAGGATTGCCCTCCGTCCTTCTGCTGGCGCTTCTGTCGCCATTCGTCCACGGTGCTGAACACCACTTGGGCGTGCTTGTCTTTGGGCGCGTCTTCAGCGCGCTGCTGCACCTGTGCGTGCAACCGCTCACGCGCGTCGGTGATCTCGTCGGGCTTGGCTTGCTTGGCCCAGTCCAACACGGCTTGTTGCTTCTCCTGGATATCGGCCTGGTCCTTCGCCAGCGACTGGTCGAAGGCTGCTTTCTTCTGCGGTTGGTGGTCGTTTGGACGCTCTCCGGCCAGCTTGGCTCGCCGTTTATCGCGAGCGCCCAGCAGGTCGTTCAAGGCATCGAGGTGGGCATTGCTCATAAAGTCCTCCTTCAAGGAAATGGGTGGTTAGGTCAGCATTGATCGATTTTGGGAAAGGGCAAGGGTTGCCTTGCCCTTTTTGGGCTCAGTCGTTGGGCATCATCTCGGCCAAGTCCGTGCGGCTCACGCCTGCCCGGCAGAGCGAGACAATCGCATTGCCGCGTGCAGCGGTCAGGGCCGGGTATTCCTCTTCCAGGAAGAGCGGCAGGACCTCCCGCTTGCCCCCTGTGGGCATGTCGATGTCCCGTGCCAGCTCCTCTTGGCCCACCGTGTCTTCAGCCCCGACGCGCCATTTGCGCCCCGTCGCCGGATCCACGCGAAGCGCGCTCAAGCGGCCTGCGCCCTGCATCAGCATTTGCTCGTAGGCCGCTGCGTAGGGGTGGTTCGGGTCGTTGAGAACGCTGTGGCGGAAGTTGGTCAAGCCACCCGAGAAATCGATGCCACGCGTCGGCTCCTTGAAGGTGGTCAACTGAGCCTTGCCCAGCCGCTTCATCAAGTAGTTGCGTGTGACAAACGAGTGGTTGAGCGCGATGACCGATTGCATGGTGTTGGCCAGCAAATCGGCTTCGTTCTCCGACCCGTAGGTGTTGATAAGGCTGTCGTGGCCCTGCACCGCGATCACCGGCATCAACCCCAGGCTTCGGGAGGTGCTGAAGAGCAGCACGTCGTCCGAAGTCAGCAGCAAATGCGCCTCGTCCATCATCAGCAGCACGTCGGTTTGGCCCGGCAGCATTTCGCGCCACTTGTCGCCGTGCGCCCCGCGTGCCCGAATGCCGTTCATGACACGCTGCTTGAGCAACCGCTGCATCATGTCGCCCGCTTCGCCGAACTGGGTGGGGGGCAGGAACAAGCCCACGAACTTCCCGTAAAGCGCCTGAGAGACGTCCACTTCCCCACGTTCGACGGAATGCCACGGGATGTCATCTGCCGTCCGGAGCTTTTCACCCCGAAGCAGTTTTTCGATGAGCCCCCGCGAGTTCAACGTGAAGGACTGGCGCTGCTCTTTATGCATTGCAGGAACGCCCAGCAATGCCCATTCCAGCGAGCTTTGCAGCTGGGACATGGGACGCAGCAAGTCGGGATGGACGGTCTCGGACCGGGTGGCCAAGCGGTTGTGGTAGTCCCGGGAGTAGGCGGCATAGGCCTCCCGCTCTTCGTCAGTGCTAGACGTATCCGGGCGCTCCAACCCCAACCAGTTCACCAACTCCAGCACGCGAGCGCTGGCAATCTCCCCGCCACGCGGCGTCGGCACCACCTGCTCAACCATCGCCAACAGCTTGGCATGGTGGAATGGGGTGTAGAACCAGTTCCGGGAAGCCTCCGCCACAATCGCGTAAGTGCCCATTTGCTCTTCCACGCGAGCCAGCGCCGCTTCCAGGTCTTCCAACCCCAAGCCACGCTTCTCCAACTCCTCCCGCTCCAGCAGCATCATCAACCGGGCGTGCTCCAACCCTTCCAGCTTGGCGATGCAGAAGTCTCGGTAGGCCTGCTCGTGCTCGCATGCGGCCTTCAGGATGATGCCGGTGTGGAAGAGGAACGCGTCGCCGCCGTCGCTCCAGAGCTTGGACTTCTCATCGACCTTGCCACCGGTCGCGCCGCGAAGGGCCTTGGTGATTTGGTCGGGCTCCAGGCCCTCGTAGGGGGCCACCGACATGCCTGCGCGCACGACGATATCAAACGCGTCCTTGCCCAAATCGGAGATGATCGCGCCGTCCTTCGCGTCGAGGATGAGTGCTCCACCCCCGCTGCGCTTCGCATCAAGAACGGTCTCGCCCGCGGCGCTCCCCTTCATTTCATTCCGCAGTCCTACGGCCAATGCGGACTCGCGATAGCGACGGGCCAACGGCCGCAGCACGCTGAAGGACTTGCCCGAACCGATGCGCCCGTAGACGATCAGGCCTTGGGTCAGGTCGCGCCAGGACAGCATCATCACCGTGCCCTTGTCCGGCGCAAAGCCATGGCCGCGGTCGTTCAGGTGACCAGACGCTCGACCCACCTTCAAAAGCGGGGTCTTGTCGCGCAACGCTTCGGCAGCCTGCTGCTCGCGGGCCTTCACGTGGGACTTGGACAGGGCACCCTGGGTCGCCAGGTTGTTATCCATGTTCTGCAGGTAGAGGCGAGCGGCCGTTTGAACGAAGTTGCCTTCCGTGAACTGCAAGGCATACATGGCCGCAATCACAAACGCCACGGCCACGCCCATCCCGTCCGGGAGAAGGGAGCCAATCCCAACAAGGGCCAAGATCACCACCATCCACTTCATCATCTGAATGAAGCGCTCGGCGGTTCCGCCCAGCACGCCCCGATGGGGATGCGAGGCCGCACTCAGGAAGGCCGCAAACAACAGCAGGCCAGGAATGGTCAAGATCAGAAGAACGATGCCCGCCATTTTGGCAAAGCCCGCAGCGACCGCCATCATCCCCGCTAACTTGCTCATAGGGTCAGCCGCTGTTTGCTGGACCTGCTCGATGCTGGCCGCGTCCACGTGGAGCGCGGACGACAACGCCGCCGAGGCGGTTGCAATCAGCACGGGCAGCACCATCAGGGCCAGGCCCTTGAAGGCTTCCTTCATCCCTTCCGCTTGCTTCAACGCAACAAAGTAAGGAATGGCAGCGAGCAGCACCACGTAACTAAAAGCGCCAATGAGCGAGCCCAAGAAGTATTGAACCGCACCGATCAGCGGGAAGGCCAGATACATCAGCGAGGTTGCAGTGCTGTCGCCGCCCAGCGCCATGTCGTCCCCCAGCACGAAGCCTTCGGCACGACGTCCTTCCTTGGTGATGATCATGCGGGCCTGGGTGTTGCGCAGATCCTCCGGAACCTTCGGCCACCACGGATGGAACTGGTCCAGATCCAGTTCTTCGGGCACAACCAGTGCCATCTCTTTCTCGTCGAAAACCGCGCCCGCTTGGACCGCCATATCTACATCCTCTGGGGGAACGTCCAGCACGCGGCTCTTCACGCGGTCGCTCACGTCAAAGCGCCCGACCAAGTTTTCGTAGCGGTCATTGCCGTCCAGAATGATTTGCTCCAGCGTGCTCGACGCTTGATCGTCCTTCTTGAACAGCTTGCGGCCAATACCGACCGTCCAATCCATCAGCGATAGCAACATGCTCAGTGCCTCCCGTTGTTGTTGTTGGTTTGAGATAGCGCCTCACACGCCACGATTTCCTGAGGCGTGATGGTGCCGCTCGTCCATTTCTTTTTGCACTCGTTCAACGACAACGAGGGCGCAAGTTGGATTGCCGCCGGCGAAGGGCGTGTTCCTTTCGCTTTGTTGACGACCAATGCCCCAAAGCAAAGGGCCACGCACGCGGCGGAGGTGACAAGGAAGCCGGCTTTGGACACATGTTTTTCGCTGGCGTGCCGAACCTGGCTGGCGCGCAGGGCGTCCATCCTCCAGGCATCAAAGTCCTCATCGTTTGCCACCGGCATCTTCCGGTCCGCCCGCAGGTAGTAATACGAGGTCAGGACGTTTTCCCTGCAATCGGAGAGCCCAAAGCTTTCTGGGTTACCAATGAAGAAGCGCCCATGCAGGTTGAGCCACTTCGATCCGAAGTGGAGCCTTCCGGGCTTTCGATACTGCGTAAACAACCACCCAAACATTTTTCCTCCCATCTTTCATGGATACACATTCTTTCTAGCAAGGCTTTCGATAAGCGCAAGCACTTCACCTGATCTTTTCTGCCCACGCATCGATATCGCTGTTGGCTTGGTCCTGCCAATCGTTTTTCGGCTCGGGTTTAGCAACAGGCTTGGGGGCCGGCTTGGGCTTTGCAGCCGGTTTCGAAACGGGCATCGGCTTTGACGCCGGGGCAGTTGCCGGGGTCTGGGCCTTAGGTGGCTCTGCCAGCACCGGGGCTTCCACAACCGGGGCAGCGACCGCGGCCTTCTCTTCCACCGGGGCAGTCACAGGCTTGGGCTCCTCGACCTGGGGCGGCGCGGATACAACCGGAGCAACTGGCACGGCGACGGGGGCCGGGGCAGTCACTGCTGCAGCCGGTTTGTCTTGGAGCGGAACGGTTTCGCTGGAGCGGTGAGTGATCCACCACGCCAACGCCCCACCCAGCACAAGGACGGCCACGCCCGACCCAGCCAGAAGTTGCCAACCCTTCTTGTTGCTGCCCTTCGCAGCCGCCTCACCGGACGGCTTGGCGGGGCTGGCCTTGGGGGCTTCCGGTTTCACCGGGGCCCGGGTCGCCGTCGCCTTGGGAGCCGCTGCCGGGGCTTGAGCCGGCTTGCTCGGAGCAGAGGCCGGAACAGACGGGACCACCCGCTCGACAGGTGCTGGAGCGGCAGGCGTTGCGTCCGCGGCTTCACTGACGGCAGACGCAGGAACACTGACCGGCTCCACGGCGACCGGCGCGGGGACGGCTTCAGGTTCTGGCGTCGGCTCGGGCTCGACCTCGGGAACCACTTCCTCAACAACCGGCTCGGGCGCATCGGGAGCGGAATCGGTTTGAACGGGCTCGGGCTCAACCACCCGCGGCTCGGGCTGGGCAGTCGCTTCTTGCTCGACCAACGCTTGGGCGCGCTCGGCCTCCAAGCGTGCGTTCTCGGCGGCTTCGGCTTCCTTGCGCGCCTTGGCCTCTTCCGCACGCCGGGCCAACGCTTCTTGCGCCTCTCGCCCCTTCTCAGCGGCCACCGAGGCCGCTTGCTTGGTTTTGTCTGCCAAGGCTTTGCCAAAACTTGCAGCCAGTCGGCCTGCGGTTTTCAAGTTTTCTTTCGTCGCATCGCTGACGAGCTTCTCCGCGTCCGTGGGCGCGGTGGTCTTGGCTTGTGCTGCTTTGGCGAGCAGCTCGCGCTGCTTGCGTTGTTTGATGAGTTCTTCGGGTGTCATGGTTCCTCCCAGGCGCTTGAAAAAGATTTGCGCCAGGGGGCTTTCGCCCCCCAGCTCTCGGTTGGCTTAGCGAACGTCGGGGATCGGCGAAACCGTGATGGCGTAATCGCCCCGGCCGCACTGGTCATCGACCGTGGCGTTCTGAAGCGCACCGCGCTTTGCCAGCTCAACGACCGGCACCTGGCACACGGCGGTGTCCGCACCGCTGAAGCTGACCGTCAGCTTTTCTTTGCTGGCCTTCAGCAACGCGGCCAGCTTGTCCAGCGTGGCAGCGGTCTTGGCGCTGACCGGTTGCATGTCAGCGGCCGGGTAACGGATGACCAGCTTGTCCAGGGCTTCGGCCTGGCCGTCCTTGGTTTCGACGGTCTTGGTATGCACCTGAGCATCCAGGCCAGCTGCCTTGGCTTCGGCTTCCAGTTCGCGGAACTCCTTGAGCTGGGCTTGATAGGACGCAATGCCTCCGACAATCGCCCCAGCCGCGCACGCGGCCGCGGCTTTGTCCTTCTTGCCGGTGAGCAGAGCCAGGCCAGCACCGGCGGCGCAGCCAATCCCGCCCGCCTTGAACAGGCGCAGCTTGTTGGTCTTTTGGGGTTCGGGCTGGGTGCTGTCCTGGGCAAACGAAAGCCCCGGAGCCAGCAACGCGGCGATGGTGAGAGTGAGGATGAAACGCTTCATGGGTATGCCTCCTTATGAGGTAGTTGGGAAAGGGTTAGAGTTTTGGAGGCAGGAACGCCGAGGTAGCAGCAGAAGCTCGACTGGGTTCGGCAGCCGGTTGCTTGGAGAGGGTTTCGGCGTCGGGTTCTTGCTGCGCCAGGAACTGGGAAAACGCTTGAAGGGTTTTCACCACCAGGTCCTCATTGGCCTGAAGCGCCGCGCTCTGCTCTGCTCGCAAGTCCGCCAGCGCGCTTTCTAGGGCAAGGGCATTCCGCGTTTCGGATTCGCGCACCACGGCCCGGATGTCGTCCAGGGCGTCGCGGGTGTCCAACCCCTGCACCACGCCCCGGTTCTTTTCCAAGACCGCCAGGCGCAAATACTTGTTGAGCGAAATACCCTGTTCTTTCGCGCAATACCTCGCGCTCTCCAGCTCGTCGCTGGCGATGCTGAAAGATTTGGTTGGAAGCGACGGACGACCCACTTAACCCCCTGCAAAGAAAAATCCATACCCATGGATTAGCAGGAGTTTTTGGAAGCGCAAGTGGGCTAAGCCGATTTTCTTCTGTTTTGCTGGGGTGCCGGCCATTTTTCAGCCGAACGGTTGGCCAGGTTGTTAGCCAAGGTTAAAAGCAAGGCGCAGCAAGGCTTGGGCGGGTGGAAACGCGCAGCGTTTCTAGCCAAGCCGGAACCCATCGGAGGTGCGACTTGTGTATGGCCTACTCACTTCACCCTTCGGACAACCCTGAACGGTGAATGGGCAGCCAACCTCTTTCCCCGTAGTCCTCCCCAAGTTTTCGCTCCCCTGCTCTTGCCCTTCCGCTTTTCCCCGGTAGAAGTTAAGGAAAGCCCCAATCCTCAACCCAACCGGAGACCCCTATGCCCCTCGCCCCCGCCACGCCCCGCCGCTCAAAAAAGTTTTCACCAGCCCCCGCAGCCTCCCTCCCCACCCACCCAGCTCCCCACCTCCCCACCGACGCCGCACCCCCAGTCTCAGAAATCCGGGACCGCCGTTTTCCCCACGCCCCAGCCCTGTTCCAGTTCGTTTTAGTCAAGCGGACGCCAGCATGGGATCCCGTGAGTGGTTGGGTTCAGTCACGCTGCTCGGGTGTTCGGAAAGCCCTGTCTCCATCCGTTTTAGTCAACTCTGCTTGGGGGTTTGGATGGTCGAGTGCGGGGGTTCTCGCGCTCGGTTCGCATGCCCTGGAAACACTGACCCCATCCGTTTTAGTCAAGCGCTCTGACCTTGCTCTCGTTCGCTGTCCCCCGGCCTTCGATCAGCGGCTGGGGGTCCAGTGCTGGGCTGGGAATAGATCGGGCAAGCAGGTTATGGGTTTTGGATCGGCGGTAGCTGGGGAGGATCGACAGGCTCGGCAAAGCGTTTTAGTCAAATCTTTTTCAGGCTCCTGCAACGCCCCACTGCCCCCGTTCCGCGATCCGGTTGCTGGGCCTGCGTTGAACGGCTGGGGGGTGTTCCGTGCTTGAGCTGACCCCCTTCTTGGACGCCATCGCCCGAGCCGATGCCCCGCTGGAAGGCAAGGCCAACGGGTGGCAACGCAAGGCTGTTTTGGCCGAGTTCGGCAACGCCTGCGCCTTCTGCTCCGCTCCGCTGGACCTGTCCTCTCCCAAGTCATGGACGGCTACGTCACTGGTGCCCGCTCAACTGGGCGGCCCCGCTGGCGTTGTCGAAAACTGGGTGCCTGCCTGCCGTCCCTGCGCTGCTGCCAAGGGCCTACGCGATGTCGTGAGCTGGTCGGACTGGCAAGCGTCGGCGGACCCTGACCGGGTGGCCTTGCTGCTCGAGCGTCGGCGCTCTGCGTTGCTCTACGCGGAGACCCATTTCACCCCGTTGAGCCGTCACTCGAAGCGTGAGCGGCTGCTAGCACACCTGTCCGCCCGTTTCGACAAGCCCCGTTTCAGGGTCTATGGGTGGTCAGGCGTGGTGGATGCGGAGCGCGTCGGCTTGGTGGGCTGGAGCACCCGGTCAGGCGATGCCTTGGCACTGAGCGAGGCCCTGCTGGCGTTACGAATGAGGGACGGGGCGGAAGTATTGACTGAGGGCCAGGTGACCCTTCTACGGCTTCCGGTGGACGCGCTCCTGCCAGCCGTGTGGGCGCTCATCGAGGCCCATGGGATCGTCGTGCCGTTGGATGTGCCAAGCGATGGGCCGCTCAATGCAGATGACTGGCGGGAATGCTGGCGACACCGAGTCATGGACCCGGTCAGAAACCACAAGCGGGTTCCGATGACCAGCAGCCAGGCGCTGCCTCATGCTCCCCGTGTGCTGTCCACGAACCCAGATTCCGTTCGTCGCCTGGCCCAGTTGCAGGCTGCGAAACGGGCGGACAGGTTGGAAGAAGCCGAGTTGCGGTATCGAGAAGCGATGGCCCGGAAGGCCAAATATCTGGAGCGGGTGAGGCGTGGCCTGGAGGCCCCGATGCCGTTAGACGAATACCGGGCGTGGGCCGATGAGGTGCGGGCGCTTGGGGTGACATGGGCTCGGATGGTCACCCAGAGCCGACAGGACCTGAATCGCCCGCCGGCCCACACCGATGCCCCTTACTCTGGTCGCTCAATGACAAGGACATAGGTTCCATCCTCGCCATCGAGGTCGCTGTCGGGCGATTCCGGAATCTCATTACGTGCGTAGAAGGCAGCGAGCTTCGCGGTGAGGCTGTCCACGTCCCCCCCGCCACGGACCTTCTTGCCGACATTGCAATACATCAACCGTTCGAAGAACAGCCCCCAGCGCATGCTGTCATCTAGCTTCTTGTATGGCGTTTTCACCTTCTTGCTGCCGTTGTCATACCACGCGTTGGTGTTCAGTTTTGCCGGATCAGGCCGCCAGAACAGGCAATGATGGAGCGCCTCGGACCGCAGATCACGATTGATAAACGTAGGCAAGCAATAAAAGATCTCTGGCGTGGAGCTCACCAACGCGAGCTGGCCTGCCGGCTGATCAAAGGTCCACTTCAGGCGATCTTTTCCGACTGCCCCGCTGGTAGCAAGCTTGGCTCGCTTGAACTGCAACCCAACGATCTTCGAGCCAACTGAGAGCTTCTCATCTGCTGGCCAGACCTTCTCTTGGGAAGATCCGATTGCCCAGATGGCATATCGAAGCCCCACGTTCTTCAGATAGGCCTCAATGCCAGCGACAATCCACGCCTCATATTCCCGCTCGAGCGGCGATGCATACTTAACACCCAGAATCTGCTTCATGTCCGTCCTTGGCTTGGTGATTCCGAACTAATACACCAACAAAGGGGCGTTGCGCCACCCCCGCCAAGACCTATTCTCGGTGGACAGGGAGATAAACCACGTCTCGCCGCATGCCTTTTCAACCAGGTCCGGGTTCCAGCCCTATTGGCGAAAGGCCAACCAGGCGACGCCGGCTCAAACTAGTCGCAGCTCGCCACTTCGATGGTCTCATACGGGCTGCCATCCACGAATCGATACAAGTAGCGAACACGCCCGCCCAAGGCCACGAACGCACGTCCCTCTGGGCCTTGAGCGCAGACCCCACCCTTCGCCGCGTTGCGCATCATCGCCCTGGCTTCGGCATCCGATTTTCCGGACTGAGCCAGAACCTGATTCATCTGTTCACGGGTATACGAGAAGCTGGCGGTGTAGGTGATCGTGTTGCCGCCGGCGACCACGGTCTGCATCGTCAAGTTTTGGTTGATACGCATGGGCAGCGAAGGCGCAACCGCATCAGCCATCTCACGGGCGAGCTGGGCCGCTGTGGGCGCAGCATAGGCATTGACCGTTGCACCGATACACGTGACCACCATCACCACCACTCCAGCAAACTTCCTTTTCTTCACGATGACTCTTCCCTATTACGTCATGGAACGCTCAGCGAATCGGGGACAGAAGCGCCCACTACCGTGCGTTGCGAATCTTTTCCATCTTCCCTGCGAGTCGCATGAGAGAGTCATAGGCCTCCAAGTGAGAGCCATACCCGATCATCAGCTTTTCAAGATCAAACGGGCTAGTGAGCCGGAGGAGCGCTAGCTGCTCGGCATCCTCGATAGCGACCCTCGGCTTAGCTCTCAGAGACGCTTGCGCACGATTCAATGCATGCCACTGCTCACGCAGCTCCTCGGACTTCCTCTGCTCCCCGCGGGCGGCCAGCAAATCTGCCTGGGCGAACAGCGCCCCGGCCACCACCTGGAGAACCCGCTTGTCTTTGCTTGATCGATGGACGAAGAACACGATCGTTCCGACGACCAGAATCGCTAAAGGCAGATACCCTTCCATGGTCACACACTCATCTCCAAGAACAACTTCCATTGTCGCAGGCGAGTCATCCGTGAACAATCCGCTATTCGAGACACGGGGTGCGTCCCGGCAGGCTCACGTCAATGACGCCCATGCACATGCCCCACCTCACGGATCCACCTCCGCCCGGGAAGCGTGAACCTCTCTCATAAGTGAGGGATCGGAGTCTCTCCTGACGCCTCTTTCGACGTAGAAGCCTGGAGATTGATGCTCTATGGAACCGTCCGCCAAGCATTCTTCCACTCGACCGAGCAACTTAAGCTGCTCATCGTGCTCATCAGAACCGCAGTCGCAATCGTCTTCGTGCACCTCCCTGAGCCAAATCCCATCTGCTTGGACGCGGAAATGCCATCCTTGAAAGACCCCAATATCTCGAATCTGGAGTCCTGGGTGCTCTACTCCAATCTCGGACACGGCGATTAGATTGTCCGGGCGTTTTTGAACAATCACTCCTTTTACATACCGTCCACGTCCGCCAAAGTAGACAAGTCCATCTACCTCTACCACGAGGCCATCACACGCCTCCAGAATCCGCGTAAGACGCGGGAGGGACGAGGGCTTCGAACTGGTCCCGTAATAGACGCCGGCACTGCATAGGAAATGGGTTAGACGTTCCGGGTCGGCCGGATCGCGAAGGTCGCCGAGCCAAAACGGTCGATACATCGCTGCTGTAGGTGGCATGTGCTTTCGGACATGCAGTTTGTATTCCGGCAGAGGAAGCGACCTTTTGAAAAACGGTATCGAATCATCCTCTGGGCCCACGCGGACCCAGGGCATCTCAAGCAAATCAGAGAATACCGGATCAACTTCGGGCTCGGGGAAAAGGTCTTCTGTCGAAAGGCCGTTCGCATAGCTCAACAAGACCGCCACCGGAACGACCAGATGTGCAAGCAAAACGGCCTCTGGCAAACCCGACGGCTCCAAGTGACCCACCATATAGGCATCCTGGCACACGTATCGAGGACGTCCCTCCTTGGTCGCGATCTCTGAAAGATGCACGTAGCCGATGCCCGCAGACCTGCACGCCTTCTTGCTGATCAGATACACGTGACCATCCCCCTCGGCAGGGATAAACTCGGCCAGGTCTGAGATCAACACCACTGGATCTTCGTGACAATCCTCAACCATTTCACCATGTGGACGAGACACGAACTCATGGCTCGCGAACCATGCGGCGACCCGTGCATCGCCCGTTGCGTCCAAGAAGAATGACCTCCAACCGTAGTGCTGCAGAATCGCCTGGTCAGTAGCAAGGTCTTTTCTGTCTTCCCAACCCTGAACATGTCGCCGCAGCATTCGTTTGGCATAGTGGCTCCACCTGATCATCAGATCCGGAACACAAGGGGACCGAGAGAATGACGTCACGACCGATGTGGAGCCGCCTGTAGGCGGCCAATGCTTACACTGTCCCCGATACATTGCGTCCGGCCCAGCTTCGGCAATAGCGGCCTCTAGCGCCTCAACGGTCTCACATCGAAATGTTTTAACCATGCCTTCGATCCTTGGGCTACTGTGCTGATCTAAAGTCTACCTTGCTGAACGCCACCCTCAGCAAGATTGCCGAACCACCCTGCATAGGGAGAGTTCTTCACCAAGTGTCGGTTCCAATCCCTCTCCCCATCGGTCCACCACACCGGGCCACGTTCGCCCAAGCCCGTTTTCGCGCTGTCCACGGCGCGCCGGGCGGCGGCGAGTGCTTCCCCATCCTGGTTGGCTTTTGCTGACTTCACGGCACGCCGCGCGTCCATCAGATCGTGGACCAGGCGCGCCCTCTCCGGCTCACTGAGGCCCGGGTTGGTGGTTCGCCAGAGGCGCCCTCGAACGATGAGGTAACGGCCGTCTGGGGTGGTAGGTGGAGTCATGGGGAAGAGTGTATGGGGCCAGCGGTGACGGGGGAGCAGACAAAAGAAAGGCGGCACCCTGGCCGCTCTTGCTTCTATGCCTCCCTAGCCCCCGCCCAACAAAAAGCCCCGGCTTACCGGGGCTCTTCTTAAGCTTCGTGGGCTTGGCTTCGTAGTGTGCCGTCAAAAGCGCACCGGCTGGCGGGCTGCGGCGTTTGCGGCAGGCAAAGCGATATCGAGGCCGATAGCGCGAGTCATGGGCTTGAACGATTCCACCGCATCTTCTGCTTCGTCCTCTGTCGCGAAGAGCACGTTGCCCTTCAGATTGTCACCGACCTCTTCACGCAGAGCAGCCAAGGTTTGGCCGAAGCGGGAGCGAGGTCCCTGATTCCTGGCGTCCACCCTCCAGCGCTCAATCACTTCGAAGCTCTTTTCGTGGCGATGGCCGTTCTTATTCAACTCTTCCATCACTTGATCGAATGAAGTCAAGTCAAAACGAATCGCAGAAAGCATAACAGGATGCCCATACTTCCCGCCGCTGGAAGCAGCTTGGGTGATAGCGATAACTTGGCTTCCGTCGGTCGCAAGAGTGTGAATCTTCATAAATATCCTTGTTTGTTTTCAGGTCAGCGGTATTGCCTCCCTACAAATCCAGGTTACGACAGGGCGTAAAAATGTAAACCCAAAAACAACACATTTATTTGGCTAAAGTGCAGAACTGACGGGCAACCGCAGAAAACACAAAACCCTGAAACACCTCACGTTTTCAGCCAAGCACCGGGCCCGGCGGAAGCCGAGGCCCCACCTGCCTTTTCTCCACCACGCTTTTGCTTTGAGCCGCATTTGCCGTTGCCTTCTCTCTCCTAGAGCTCAAAAGAACGCGGCCCGGGGCCGCGCCTGAAAAGCCCCCTCCGGGGAGGTTAGGACATGGGCCGGGGCTTCCGCCCCAGCCACCGCTCAACTCTCCCACACCCCAAAAACCCAGCCACCACCCAAAGGGGCACCTACCCCTTCCCCCCCCGCTTGCCGAACCCCAGGCATAAAAAAGGCGACCCTCAGGCCGCCGTTTCCCTTCCCCCGTTTGTTCCCCGTTTCACCGGCTCTGCTCCAGGCACCGGTCCACCAACTGCCTCATCGCCTCGCCCAGCGAGATCCCGGCCACCCGGGCATCCTCCACTAGGCGCTTGGCCACCTCTTCGGTCACCTTTGGGTCCGGCAGAATCGCGCCGTAGCGCCTCCCATCCGGCCCATGCTGGGCACGGGCTCGGGGGCCGAACGGCTGTCGGATGTCAGCATGAGCGGCCACCAGGGCAGCCAGGGCAGCGGTAGGCGTGAGGCCTTGTTGGCGAGCCAGAGCGCGGAACTGGGCGGCCTTGTCCGGGGCAATGCGAACCGTGGGCAACCGGCGCGGGGCCGGCTGCTTGGGTTGGATGGCGTAGGGGTTACCCGCCATAGGGTGTCTCCGGAAATAGGTTGTTCTTCCGCCTTTCCAAATCTTCTTTGTAGAGCTTGAGAAGCTCGCGGAAGTCCAAGACATGCGCATCGCGTTCAATCAGAACGTTGCATGCATCGATGTAGATCAGTTGTTTCTGCGGTCCAGACAACCGGCGCGTAACCGGTTGTTTGGGTTGGATGGCGTAGGACTTAGGCATCCTCGCCCTCCTCCTCGCCCTCTTGTCCGTAGACCCAGACAAAACGGGCTTCATCCACGATGCGCATGTTGCGCCAGCCCAGGTTCTGCTCCAGATCTTCCATGCCAGCCTCGGCTTCGGCGAGCGTCGAGTATTCCGCGTTGTCGATGGGCTCCCAGTTTCCGTTGGAGTAGTTGGCCTGGATGATGAAAGTGTTGTTTTGCATGGTGGTCACCTTTTTTGGTTTTCAGGTCAGCGGCATTGCCTCCCTATGAATCCAGGTTACGACAGGGCCGAAAAATGTAAACCGCAAAACCCAACCTTTTTCTGACTAAAGTTAAAATCTGACGGGCCAAAAGCAGATTTTAAAAAACTTTGCAGCACCTCACATTTTCGCGCCAAGCCCAGGGCACGGCGGAAGCCGATGCCGCCTTTCCCTGCCTTTTCTTCCACGACTCGGCGGCAGCGCCGACGGCTCTTGCCCTGGCCGCTTTTGACTTTCTTTTTTGCTTCAAGGGCTCGAAAAGAACACGGCGATGCCGCGCCTGATAAGCCCCCTCCGGGAATGTGGAAGGCATGAGCCAGGGCTTCCGCCCCAGCCACCGCTCAACTTTCCCACCCCACGCCTAGCTCATCCGCACCAAAGGGGCACCTGCCCCTTTTGCCATCCGTCCAGCCAAATCCCAGGCACAAAAAAGGCGGCCTCGGGCCGCCCATAGAACTCGCGTTCGTTGTGGTTTCAGCTCGTTGGCACCAACGGATGCCCCAGGCGCATGTGCGCTGGTCCCAGCCGCTGGATGCCTTCGAACCGCAGCCAGTAGTCCTGCTTTTCCCAGAGCCAGGCCTCCTGCACTTCATAAAGTCGGTTGTAGAGCACCCAGATAAGCCTATCCCACTCATAGTTGGTGGGCTTGGGCACCCAGGTCACCGCACTCCCTTTCTTCCCATTGGGACGGTTCCCCTTCACTTGGTAACGCAGGCCTTGGTAGAGGAAGTCGTAGCCCCGCTGGACCGCCGTTGCGGCCCGCATGCTGACGGAGTAGTCGGCCAGCGGGCAGCCCAGGAGAACGGCCGCGTCGTGCTCAGATAAGGCCGACGTGATCGAGGGGGCATTGCCGAACGCTTTCTCCCAGGCCAGGGCGGTCTCAACCAGCTGTTGGCGAAGGTCTTCCACTGCTAGCGGGCCGCTCTCGTCTTTTCCACCTTGCCCGCCAATCGCATGAGCGAGTCGTAGGCCTCATGTTGAGAACCGTATCGGGCCATGAGGTGCTCCAGGTGACGGGGGTCAGTCAGGGAAAGTAGCGCCTGACGCTCCGACTCTTCGATAGCTATGCGTGGGCGGGCGGCGACCGTGGCCTGGGCCCGAAGCAACGCATGCCACTGCTTCCGGAGTTCGTCGGCCTCGCGCTGGTGCCCTTCAGCCTCCCGCAGCTTGACCTCGGTAATCAATGCGCCAGCAACGGTTTGCAGGACCTTCTTGTCCTTGTTCGCCCTGTGGACGAAAAACACCACTACACCCAGGGCGATGAGAACAACGGGGAAAATGCCTTCCATGGGGCTTGATCTCGTCTTTAGCTGTTGAATGGGATTGGGGCGCTTCAGCGCTTCTTGCGGGCCTGGCCCACAATCGCCTTCCTCACCTGCCGGCGCACCGGATCCAGGTCGTCGGTCGCCGTGGTCACGACTAGGCGGCGCTTGGTTCTTTTGAGCTCCTGGCAGGCCCAAGACGCCAGCGCGATGATGGCTGTCGTGACGATGGGCTGCTCTTCCCCGGTGACGTCCTGAATCTGCTCCCGGAGCTTGGGCGGCACGGTGACCATCGTTCGCTCCACACGCGCCCCGTTCTCGTCGCGGTAGTCAAACATGGTGGAGTCGCGTCCCACCTCCAGATGAACCCTCTGGCCGTCCCGGATGTAGGGCCGCTCCTCGGAGTAGTCGAAATAGGTTCTCCGCCCAGGCGCGTCCCCTGCAGCCACCATCAGCTCTGCCAGCTCTTCTTCGGAGAACTGGTCCAAGTCGATGAGCGGCGCATACGTGCGTTCCGGCTTGGCGTGGACCACTTTCGCAGCCTTGGACAGGTCTTTGCGGGCCGGTGCCTTCTTGGCAACGGCGTTCTTGGCGGGGGTCTTCTTGGCAGCCATGAGATCCGGCAGGGGCAGCATTGGGAGCTCCATCATGCATGCCCCCGGCCCGGGTTGGCCAATCTTTTTTGGATAGCCTGACCCACCCGCAGAATGTCCTCTCGCGCCTTGTCCACGCCAGTGCCGCGCATGGAGAACACGGTCTCGCCAAGCTCGTAGTAGCTCGCCAACGCCGCCCGCTCGGGAATGACGATGGCGCCTGCCAGGCTGGGATCTTCCAGCCGGCGGCGGTGCTCCGCCCGCTTGAGGTTGACCCGATTGGCGACCGGCAGGAAGGGCTTGCCCTGACGTCGCAGCGTGTCGATGGTCCGCAGGTAGACGACGTAACTGCCCCCGTCGAGCAGCGTTGGGACGATGTAGAGGTCCGCGTCCGGCAGCTGGTCTTTCACTGGGGCGCTGGGCGGCAGGTCTTGAATCTCCAGGTCGAAGCCTGGGGATGAGGCACGGCTCACGGTGAACGGCGTTTCCCCGTCGCTCATCGCTGACCACGCCACGGAACCGCATTGCGGGTCGCGGTCGTTGACGAGCACGCGGGATTGGCCGGCAAACGCGGCGGCGAGGTTGAGCGAAAGCGTGGTGCGTCCCACACCTCCCTTGAAACAGCAGACGACTAAACGCATGGCTTGAAATCCTTTTTGTGGGTAGGTCATGCAACACACTACAATGCAAACCTAATCCCGCAAGGACCCTGCAGCTAGGGGGTTTTAGCCGTGCAGACGTCGTTGGTTCAGCGATGCGTGGGCCCGGCGGGAGCCGGTGCCATCCCCGCCTTCTCTTCCCCTACGCTTTTTGGCGCCGAGCAGGCGCCGGCCCTTGCTCTTACGCTGCTTCTGCTTCTGCCACGTGCCGGTAAGACTGGACAAACGCCGGGTGGTGGCGGTGAAGATCCGTGTTGAACCGATCTGCCCGGGCGTTGTCGGCAAACCAGCGCTGTAGCGCCGGAGCCATGATCCCACCACACGCTTCTACCAGGCTCTGGCCCTCGCTGATCCGGCGCCGCTCCAGCTTCCCCGTGTGCCCCCGTCGCACCACGAACCGCTCCCCGATCTGAACCAGCGGATTGGCCCCGGCGTCCATAAGCGCCTCAATCATTGCCGCATAACGCGTCGCCAGGACCGGGTCCGACTGGATGGCCTTGGAATACATGAGGGAGGCGACGGCCAACGCAGTGATGCCAGGATCGCCGGCCACGCCAGCGTCGAGGTCGGACGTTCCCTTGAGTGTGTGGAGCCACCCATAGAAGGCCAGCGGGTCGTTGGTTTGGATGGCCCTGATGAGGCTTTCGGTCCCGGCACTCATTGCCCACCTCCCAGAACCCCGATGAGCACCAGGGCCACCAGCACGTAGAACGGCACCAGCACGATGCTCCACCACGCCTTCGAAACCTCTTGCAGCACGCTTCCTTGGCGATGCTCCGCCGGCAGTTGATAGAAGCGCATCAGGGCGCGCCCGGCGGAGATGGGGTTGGCGACCAGGTCCCGGTAGAACACCGCGGTGCTCAGGACACCGACAAACAGCAGGGCCATGTTCAAAATGCTCATACGAAGCGCTCCTCTTCCTTCTTCCAACGCCGCTCATGGCGGGCGCGGGTGGCCAAGCGCTGGATCCTGCGGTGCTTGTCGGCCAGCTGATTGAGGCCATTGGTGCGGTCCAGGAACCGCGCGGCGGTGTGGAGTTGGAAATGCGCCAGGTCAGTGCTGGCAGGCTCGACGGGATGAATCTTCATGTCGTCACTCTCTTTTTGTGGATAGGTCGGTTTACCCATTAAACCGCTCCTACACCACGATCCAACCACATCGCCAACCGATGTCAACCCATTGATTCAAAACATTTTTGACTAAAATAAGGAACTGCTCTCAGGGCTTGTCAAAACGCGGTTGTGTCGCATGCTGAAATGCATGACACCGCAAGCCCGCCCTCGCCGTCGTTCTCCTGCCCCAGGCTTTGGCCTGGTCGAGTTGCTGCTCGCATTGGGGGTTGCCACGGCGATGGGGGCCGCCGCGTTTTGGGTCTACCCCCGCGTCACCACCCGGGTCAACGTGGCCTCGGACGTCGAGAACGTTCGGGACCTGGCCAGCCGCGTTGATCGGTCTCATGGCGTCATCGGCACGTTCCGCGGCGTCAGCACGTTGAACGTCCTTGAGGATGGGCTCGCTCCCACCGACTTCCGCCAAGCCAGCGCAGCGACCATGAGCAACGCGTGGGGTGGTGCAGTGACTGTGTCCCCGGCCACGGTGCGCTTGGCGGGGGATGCCTTCTCCGTGGGGCTGTCCGGGCTTCCTGCGCGGGCCTGCGTGCCGTTCGTCTCCGCCCTTGCGGGCGACGCGAACGTGCGGGACGTGATCGTGGGCAACACCAGTGTTTTGTTGGGCAAAGGCGGAACCTTGGACATCCCCGGGCTGGGATTGGCGTGCGGGGCCGATGGGGCCGTGGTCGACGTCGTCTATTACTCAGGCCTGGTCGCCGGGTCGTCGGTGGCCGTGGTGCCCACGCTTCCCACTCCCTCCACGCCCGCGTTCCCGGCCCCTTCAACGCCAACCCCGGCTGGGCCCGTATCCACCGCTCCCAGCGTGCCCGATGCAGTGCCGGGCGTTCCTGGGAGCGTGTCGCCAAGCCCTGGGGTTGCTCCTTCCCCGGCGGTTCCGCCGCTTCCTGTTGCGCCCAGCGTTCCGGTGCCTCAGCCGCTCCCAACGCCGGTCCCCACCCCGGCTCCGCCGGCCTTGGTGCCGTGCCGGCAATCGGAAAGCTCGGCGGCCCGGGCGAGCTGTCCGGCGGGCACGTGGGGCACAGAGACGGTGCGCACGCGCCAGGTCTGCGCTCCCGGCGACGTGGATCCAAACTCAGACGCCGCGTGGGAGCATCCCGAGGCGTGGGTTCAAGCCCAGACGGTGGCGGCCGTGACGGCGAGGGATTGCCAGGCCTGCCCGGGGACCACCCGTGAGGAACGCGATCAATGGCTCCCCACGTCGCAAGCCTGCCCGTCGGGTCAAACCGGCACGCACACCTGGGAACGGCAGCAGGTGCGGTCGAGGGACGTGTTTACCCATTGCCCGTTAGGCACCACCGCTCTGCCCGGCCCCACTTATGGCGGCTGGTCCAACTGGGTGGATACAGGGGCGCGTCGCAACGAGGTCAACACCTGCAAGCCCACGGCTGCTCGCTGCAGCGACGGGAGCTTGCAGGTCGTGGCGTGGCACTCCGCCGATGGGCAGGACGTTCCGCCCCCCTCGGGTTCGAGTGGCATTTCTTACTGGTATCCCGATGCGGTGGTGCGCCTGACGCCAGCGGAGAAAGCAAAGCTGGACTGGGCCATCGCCAACGTGCCCATCCACCGGGTGGAGACGCCCGCACCGATGCCCGGCAACTGGCCCGCCAACGTGAGCGAGTCGGCGTTCTACGAAGAGCAATGCAACGCGCTTTCGGACGCCGGGAACATCCGTTATGCCTACTCCTACGATTTTGAGTGTGTCTCTAACATGGGCATGCATTACTGCGACTACAACTGGACCAGCGGAGGCACCTCTTTGGCCGTGTGCCGGCAAGCGTGCGCGTCCGACCTGGTGGGCAAGAGCAACAATCCCTATCGCTGGGAGTGGCCCGAGTCGTCCGTGGTGGCTTCGACGCCCTACACGACCTGCACGGGCCAGCCCGGATGCACGCCCAACGGTGGGTTTGGCACCCAGCAAGGCCTGCCGGCGTGCAACGAGCACAACGTGGGCCAGACCTTGGCGTTCAACTGGTATCGCCAGTTCTACAACCCGGTGCGGGTGGACTATCAAGAGATTACGTTGACGTGCCGGGGGCCAACCTGACATCGAGCTAGAGCCCGAGAACAGGTGACGCGCCCTTAGAAGGGATTCACCACTGGTTTCTCGGGCTTGGCAATACCAATCGTCAAACTCTTAACCTTGATCGCACCAATCGCATAGCGCAGGTTGGAAGGACACATGTCCATCACCACATCCGACAGCGAAGCTGTGACCGCTTCTGCATTTGGGCGATCCTGCTTCCACTCGTAGCGAATCGCTCCCGAAGAAACCTTGAAGTTCTGCCCGCCCTTGTAGACGCACTGCTCTTCTTTCATGGAGTTGTCCACCTTGGGCTCACCATACTTCCTGGTGATCAACGACTTGACGCTATCCACGATCCGATTGGAATCACCCAGATCAATATTTATCGATTGCAACTGCCCTGCGACGAACGTAAGAACCGCCTCTTGAGGCTGGTCACTCAAAGGACTGACGATCTTCGTATTAAACTTATCCTCGCCCGACACTGGACTTGAATGTTTGTATTCGTAAGGCTCCAGAGGAGCGGCAAGGTAAACCCCGTCAGTGGGCGAAAGGCCCTCAACGGCGCTGCGCGACACTCCAACCTCAAGCTTTCCAATACCTATAGGCCCCTTGGCAAAACATGCAATAGGCACTAGAGCCAATGCTGAGACTACGATTCGGATAACCTTCATGACTCCCCCTGATTGAGTTTCCGCACGCTTACCTAAGCGCGTTGCAAATGACATTAGGCGGCACCAGCTGGTCTTCCTGACCCAATGAACGGCGCGGTCGTAAGTCCGGCGTGGTGCTGCTTAGGTAGGCGAATATATCATTCAGACTAGGCGGCCAGTTGCAGAGAGCATCATCTGGGGAGGGCCGTTCTATCCCACGCCCGCTTGACCCACCCGAACACTACGGCCAGCACGCCGATCAACAGCACGCCCCAGAGCCAAACCAAGTAAAACGCTGCGGTAGCGATCTCCCCAAACTGGGGATGCTCCGCATACTTGAACCCCAGAACGGCGGCCGCCACCACCGTCACCACGCCCAATCCGCCCCCGAGCAGCGCCCCTTTCAGGAAGCCGTGCTTCCGAAAATACGGCATCCGCCCCGTGCGGACGTGCCAGTCCCAGAGCTGCTGAGCCCGGATGTGGAGCGCCAGGCAAAACGCCAAGAACGCGAAGACGAGCGCACCGGGCACACAACAGACCAGGCCAATGAAGAAGTCGCGCTTCATCACCTCCAGGCCGGCCGCCAGCCCAACCAGGCCCAACGGGCCCAAGATGACGCTCGGGAGGATCAGCGCGGATGGGCCCGGCGGCGCATACACAACTTGCTGCGGCGGATAGCGGTTCATATGGTCCTCCCCTGTTGGATGGCTGCACGCTTGATCGGGACCGGCGTGCAGTCAAGCGGCGGACTGCGGCCCGTTTAGCCCGCAGACGTCCCTTCGTCGGTCACTTCGACCACTTGCCAACCTTCTCCTTGCGGGCGGAACAGGGCCCGCAGCTTCGGCTTGAGGGTGCTCGGCTCGGGCTTAGTGGGCTGGCCACCGATGGACCCCTGCGCTTTTACCGACCCGCCCACCATGCATTCTTGATCCCCATTGGGCTTCTTCTCGCAGTCGAGATCCAAGCCGCCCGCGTCGGTCACTTCAAACCGCCAAGAGCGCTGGAGGGTTGCCTGCCTCCCCTGCTCGGTGAAAAAGCCTTCCACGACCTTCACCCCGTCCTCCTTCGTGGGGCCCTTGTCGCCAGAGCAGGCCGTCAGGGTCAAGAGTGCCGCTGCTGCGGCCACGATCAGTGCGTGCTTCATGTCATGCGTCCTTGTCTTTGGAGGGGGTGATGCCGATGTTCTGGGTCTTGTAGCCGATCTCCAGCCGGTCGATTTGGAGAACGATGTCGGGCAGGCCGTTGGGCTTCAACCTGCCCTCCACGACCTTGAAAAAGATTCGGTCTCCCGCGGCGTCGCGCCCCACCCGTCGCAGCTCGGCCGCGTCTTCCGGCTTCAATCGCAGCGCGGCGTGGTAGCGCCCGCCATGCTCGACCCCGACCACCGCACTGCCCTTGCCCAACGGCGAAGGGCCGATAACGGCCGTCGGAAGAAAGTCAGGCGAGCGGGGATACCAGTCGTGGTTCATGACCAGCACGTAGGCGTGGAGAATGTTGGTCTTGGGGTCGATCTCCACGTCGATGTAGGGCCGCAGGTAGAACGCATCGGTAGAGGCGATCTGCCGCGCCTTGGCCTCAAACGCAGACGCCGGGTCGCCCTGCAGGCCTATGCGTTTGAACTGGTGCCCCCATGAGCCGATGCAGTGGGCCCGCATGGCCGGTGTCAGCGCCGCGCCGGCCTTGGCTTGGGCAAAGAGGTCTTCTTCGCACATCTTGTGACCACCCGACGCGGTGGCCGCCAAGCCCCACCGGATCCGGGTGTAGCCGTCGAGCATCGGAGGGTCGCCGTCGTCCCAATAAGTGCCGGCGGGTTCCAAGTAACGCTTGGTCGCAGGCGCGGAGGCTGCATCTTTCCCCGCCTGCATCAACCCCTTGCCAATCTTTCCCAGAATGCCGTGCTGAGCGGTGGCGGTGCCGCTGGCCAACGCTAGGCACACGGCCACGGCTGCAATCGCTTGCTTCATGCATCCCCCTGATCCCGGCCACCATGGCCTTGTTTGCCATTTTGGCAAATGCGGTGCAGCATGGGAAGCGGCAGACTGAGGGATTGTTCCCGGTTCGTGATCGCCCATGCCTGCCCCTCTCGCCCCAGCTCACACGTTTGGCCGCCGCTTACGCGAGGCCCGGCTGGCCAAGGGCCTGACGCAAGCAGAGTTGGGAGCCGTGCTTGGGTTGGACGAGGAGAACTCCGCCGCTCCCAGGATTTCTCGTTACGAGAGAGGAGATCGGGTGCCGGATCCAGCCACGATGGAAAAGCTGGCCCAAGCGCTGGGCTTGCCGGTCGCCTATTTCCATGCCACCAACGATCTCATGGCGGAGACGTTGTTGGTGATGTCGCGGCTTGACCCAGAGCAGCAGCGAGAGCTGCTGAAGAAGGTGAGGGATTACGCCCAGAGCCGCGGCGTGGACATCGATCCTCCCGAGTAACGTCAACGATCTCAGGGAAGAGGAGACATGCTGAAACGACTTCGACGCTGGTGGCTGCGGCGGGATGCGCCAAGCCCGATGGCACCGGAGCAGTTGCAGGCGCTGATGGACATCAACCTTCTGGAAATCCAGTTGGCAGCGTTGGACGCCCTCAGGCCCTCGACGCCAGCCGCGGAGGCGACCAGGCTGCGATCCCATGCTTGGCTCGCGTCGGTCCGTGGCCAAGGCCCGGTCGGGACACCGAACTGGAGCGAACTGCGGGCAGAAGCGCGAGCACTGAACCGTGATCTGGCGGCCGCCCTGGCTGCCGCGCACGTCGCTGCGCCTTCAGAGACGTGAGACGAGCCTATCGCTCCATGCGAGGCGAACGAGCTCCGACGATGGCCAGGGTGCGGGGGTCATCAGAACTCGTAACCGTCTGGCACGCCCGAGGGGATGCCCTGCATGGGGCCCGAGTAGCCCACCTGCTGAACCAGGTTCTGGGCGGTTTGCGACATGCGATCCAGGCGTTCCGGGACTTGGTCCAGGGCGAACAGAACCATGCCAAAAAGGGCGATGTTGAGCAGTTTGTTGAAAAGTTTGCGCACGAGCGGGGTCCTCCGTGGTTGTCAGGGGTTCGGGTTTCAAAAAAGTTGGTGGTGTTGGGCGATGCCGAACAAGCAAAGCGCCCAGGTGGCCGCAATCGTTGGAGGAGCCAGGCAAAGCGGCACGCCGAGGGCGATGTCCGACAGCTTGGCCTTGGGGTCGGTGACCATCTCCCATCCCAGCTTGGCCGCCCCCATCCCCGACATGGCGTCGAACAGGAATCGCAGGAGCGCTGAGGTGGTGGCGACGGAGGACCGGGCGGGCGCTTGGGTTTGGCTGCGGGTATTCATCAGAGCGCATCCAGTCGGTCAGCAATGGCCAGTCCGGCGACCAATCCAGCCAAGAGGCAAAAAGCAAAGAACGTCAACATGGGGTTTCCTTTGGTTAAAGAGCATCGGCGCCCTTCTCTGATCTCAAGGTAAAAGAAAACCAACTTTTCGCAATAGATTAACCCTACATTTTTCTGACTAAAAAACAAAAATGATGAGCAGACGCAGAAAATACAAAAACCTTGAAACACCTCACATTCCCAGCCCCGCGTCGGGCCCGGCGGAAGCCGAGGCCCCACCTGCCCTTTCCCCAATGCGCTTTTGCTTTGAGCCACTTTTGCCGTTGCCTTCTCTCTCCTAGATCTCAAAAGAACGCGGCCCGGGGCCGCGCCTGAAAAGCCCCCTTCGGGGAGGAAAGGCCCAGGGCCGGGGCTTCCGCCCCAGCGTCCGCGTGGCTGTCCTTGGCCCCATGCCCGCAAAAGGCAGTCCGATTCGTCAGGCGCTGGATTGGATGCATCGCCAGACCAACTGGCGAACGGCTTCTGGCTGACGAATGCCGATTCGGTTGGCGTCGATGAGCAGGGCCATGGCGACCTGGGGAGCCACCTGCACACTGGGAAGCGCGGTTTTATAGCGCTCTCGCCCCTTTGCCTCTCCGGCCCACGGCGTCGGGCATCGAGGGGAAAACGGTTCTCGAATCTGGGCGTGTTGCTCGATGAGTTGAGCCAGTGCAGCGCGCATGCTCAGGCCTTGCGCGGCGGCCAGGGCTTGAAACGCGGCTTTGCTGGGCGCGTCAATCCACGTTTCATGGATGGTCTCCACAAGTGGCATGTTGTTCCGCTTGGGTTGTAGCGTGTAGCGGCTCATCCGCTCCTCCTCTTCTCCTTCAGGTCTGCTCTTACATACAACCCCGAATCCATAAAAACGAGGGCCATCTCACGAAACGAAACGCCCGCCGGAAACTCTTGACTCCAGACCACAATCCCATCTTTGAGGTAGCTGTATTCCTGGCGAGTCACTACGCCAAAGCCATCTTCTGAGTCGCACATGTATTTGACCCGGTGGCGGTAACCGGCGTTCTCGATTTCAATCAACTCTTTCATTCGAACCCTGCTTGTGAGGGCCAGAGGACGTAGCGCCTTGTCATGCGGTCCTCCGGCTGGGCTTGGCCATCCATCCTTGGGCGGCCGCCTCTTCAGCGGTCAGCAACGCGGAGGTGCCCAGGAAGCGCGTGAGCTGGTAATGGCCGATGGTGTGCGGATACCGCTGCAGGTGGGCATGCATGGCTTTGTCGAAGTAGCACGTGGACCCCGAGCGGCGTTGATAGGCGAAATAGCGGCGGCGACGCGTTGCTGGGGGCTTCATGCCGAACCCCCGCAATCGTCGCAACGCTGCATTTCTGCCGGATACGTTGAGAAGGGATAGGCCCCTTTCTGCCCCACTTCCCCGCAGCACCCACACCGCATGAGCCCCCGGGCGGTTTGACAAATCGCGGCCTCCGGGCCTTGCCAAACCACGCCGACCACGACGGCTTCCCACGAGCTGCCGCTCCGGGCAACCACGGTGAGCCTGTCGCCGTTCTGAACATTCTGGGTGGGCACCCGGGCGCCCCATTCGCCCGACTTGAGTTGGAGGGGCCTGGCGTGGTGGTGGGCCATTAGAAGCACCCCCGACAACCAAGGGGAGCAAAGCCTGACCGGCCAATAACATAAGCAATCATACGAAAACCTTTGAAGAGGGGGCACTCCCTCGCTACCCACTCAAACTAAGCCGCCTACAAAAAATCGCAATACTTTCACCCTACGTTTTATCGACTAAATATCAAAACTGCCAAAATGGCAGCAAAGCGTTGAAGAACTTGAAGCGCAGCACATTTTCCAGCCAAGCGCCGGGCCCGGCGGAAGCCGAGGCCCCTCCCGCCCCTTCTCCACACAACGCTTTTGATTTGAGCCGCTTTTGATTTTGGCGTTGCTTTTTTCTTTTCAAGAGATCAAAAGAACGCGGCCTGGGCCGCGCCTGAAAAGCCCCCTCCGGGGAGGGTTAGGACATGGGCCGGGGCTCCCGCCCCAGCCCCGCTTTGCCTTCCCTTGATTTCAACGCCCACAAAAAAGCCCCGGTTTCCCGGGGCTCTGTCTGCAACGCTCAATGGCAATCAGGCCTTGAACGGGTGCGCCGGCCATTCCTGGTCCGGGTGCTTCTTTTTCCACGCCTTGCCTTCAGCGGTTTCGGCCCACGCAAGGAAGGCCTTCGGCTGACGTCCAGTGCCAGCCCAGGTGGTGCCGTCCGGGATCTGGAACTTCGGGGCGCGACTGATGCCGGCGCTCGCGGAAACCGCCTTGCGTGGCTCAAGCAGCGCCTTCAGATCGTTCTTCTGCTTCGTTGTGTAATGCTGCCCAAACTGCTGCAAGGTCTCATAGACTCCTGCAAAGCTGGCCCCGGCTTCAGCGGCGACCGCTTCGCTTTCGGCTTTTTCCATTTCGGCCAGCAAGGCCTCGGCCTCGGCCTTTTTCTTTCGGATTTGTTCAAGCGTAAGTGCCACGGCTTTCCCTTGGGGTTGGTCAAACCCCGATCCTGCCCTTTTGCGAGACCGCTGTAAATCCTCAACGGCCCAACCCCGGCTCTCCCGTGGCAACTGCCACGGAGGTTGACCCTCAAGAGTCACTGAGGGGATGCCGTACGCCGACCACTGGAGCAGGCCTCGGCGGTTGCGGGGGACTGACCGTGCCCACCCCCACCTTCCACCATGCAATGCCGCAATGTCCAAGGGCTACCGGGCGCCGGCAAAGCTTTGGACAGCGGGAGCAATGCTTAGCGTGGTGCGGAGCGGAGGCGCGATGGCGGAGGGCCATACTGTAGGGTTCACCGGCCCAACACGCATTCCCTGACTAAGCTAGAGCGGTAGCCTACCGTGATAGAGGTGACCGATGGCTGAGGCCGCCCGTCAGTTTGCTCTGGAGTCGTTGCGGATCCTGGATTCCGACCCCGAGCCCTTTTTCGATGCGCTGATGCGGGCCGCGAGAAACATGACGGGCATGCCGGTCGCCCTGATCTCCTTGGTGGACGGGGACCGCCAATGGTTCAAGGCCCAGATAGGCCTTCCCGGTGTGGACGAGACGCCCCGCGACATTGCCTTCTGCACCTGGGCCATCCAGTCCGATGAGCCGTTTGAGGTGGCAGACGCCGGCCAGGATGCCCGCTTTTCGACCAACCCGTTGGTCTTGGGTCCTCCTTTCGTCCGCCACTATGTCGGCGCGCCCATCAGCGCCAATGGCCAGAACGTGGGAACGCTTTGCCTGCTCAGCCCAAACCCGGGAACGATCTCAGCGGAGCAGGGAGCAGCCCTGTCATGCTTGGCCCAGGCCGCCGCAGTCGGCATGCAGCAGCGCGCTCGCCTTCTTGAGCGGGTCAGCGAATCCCAGGCCTTGCAACGGCGTTTTCAGAGAAGCCAGTTCTTTCTGGAGCGCACCAATGCACTGGCCAAGGTCGGAGGGTGGGAGCTGGTGCTTGGAACTGGAGAAGTCAAATGGACCAAGGAGACCCGGAGGATCCATGACGTCTCTGACGACGCGGTGCCCGGCCTGGACACGGCGATTGCCCTGTGTCCGGAAGGCGCACGGCAGCGGCTGGAGGCCGCCCTGGAAGACTGTATCTCATCGGGTGTGCCCATCGATTTGACCCTTCCGTCCAGCAAGCTTTCGGGGGAGCGCACGTGGGTCCACGTGGTGGGCCAGCGGGAAGAGACCGAAACCGGTGCCCGATTGATCGGCGCGATCCAAGACGTGACGGAGCAACGGGCGGCGGTCGAGGCCTTGGCGCATAGCGAGGCACGCTACCGCAGGCTGTTCCAACACAGCCTCGGCCTCATCTGCACGCATTCCTTGGACGGGACGGTCACGTCGGTCAACCCTGCGGCCTCGCACTCACTGGGTCTCTCGGAGGGTGACGTCGTCGGCCGATCGCTGGCCGAGCTCATTCCCCAGAGCAAGCAGGACGCGTTCAAGGCTTACTTGGATCGCATCCGGGAAAACGAGAGCGACTCGGGCATGATGGAGCTGGTGGCCCGCGACGGATCGCGCCGCTTCTGGGCGTATCACAACGTGCTGGACACAGAAGCCCAACCGCCCTACGTGCTGGGCCACGCGCAAGACATCACGACTGAGCAGCAGCTCCACGACTTGGCGACCCGCGACCCGCTCACCCGAGCGTTCAACCGTCGCTACTTGGCCGATCTGGCCCACCAGCAGTTCGATGGGTGGGGCTGTCTGGTGTTTGACTTGGACCACTTCAAAGAAGTCAACGACACCCAAGGCCACGCCCAAGGCGACAAGGTGCTGGTCGACTTCGTGGCTTTCCTGTCCGCCCCGCTCCAAGGCGAGGAAGCGGTGGTTCGGCTCGGGGGCGACGAGTTCCTCGTGTTCGTCCCCGATGCGACGTTGGAACGGCTGAGCGTGTTGGAGGACACCTACCACGAGCGCGCCGGCGAGGCACCGATCCGCTTTTCCGGCGGTTGCGCCATTGGTCGGCCCTCGGAATCGGTGGCCGATACCATCAATCGCGCAGACATGAAACTCTACGACCGCCGAAAGCGGGAACGGCAGTGAGCCTGCCCTCAGATCCGGGCATGGGGCCAGTTGTGGGCTGCCCCCTTACGCCGATGATCGCCTTTAGCGTAGCAAGCGGCCCTTCAGTGCCGCCCAATCTCACCGATGGAGAGGGCAACATGGATAAGCGGGTGTGCTTTGATTTCGAGATTGATTTCAGCAACGGGGGCGGGATTCAGGGCCAAGGCTTCCGGCTGGACATCGCCGGTGACGACATCACCAATGAGGCGTTGGCCGACTACATCGTGCGCGACATGCGCCTGCTGATGGTGGGTGAGGTTCGCATCCTCAACAAGGAAATCATTGAGGAGCCTCATAAGCGCCCGGCGCACGACCAAGACGGTTCAACTGTCCACGACTCAAAGGACGGGTGAGCGGCCATGCATCCTGATGTTCTCGGCTGGGCTGCAACCGTAGTGCTGATTGCCACGCTGGTCCGGCAAATGATCAAACAGTGGCAGTCTCCCCACCCCGAAACGGTCTCCAAGTGGCTGTTCGTCGGTCAGATGACCGCGTCCACCCTTTTCACCGTCTACAGTGCACTTTTGGGGTCAACGGTGTTTGTGGTGACCAATGCCCTGCTGCTGCTCACGGCCGTGGTGGGACAGATCCTGGCTTGGCGTCGACGTCGACGAACCGACGCATCGCCTCCCTGCTGACCCAGTATTGGCTGCACCAAGGAAGGCCGTCGTAGGCGTTTAGCAGCCACTCTTCGTCAGATCCCAAACGGACGTCGCCTGACATGCTCGACCCGGCCTCCGACCGTGACCAGCGTCGAGATGGCCCAGTCGCTGGAAGCGGACACGGGCGGAAGCAACAAGATCTCAACGCCAGCCCCCATCGCCGCGCCTTTCCATACCTCCACTGTGCCATCCTCGCTGGGACTGCGGTGGAGGCCCCAATCCGAGGCGAAATCCGTCAGCGCTTGCCGTCCATGTATCCTATCGAGCGCGCTGCAAAGCGAATCATACTGAGCACTCCTCATTCCCCTCCCCCTTGCATCGTTTTCTAACCTGCGCTTCACCATCCATCCCAGACTACTTCATGGCAGACATGAAGATCGAAAGCCAGTCTGAATCCCTCAGGAGAACGCCAACTTTCTGACGGGGCAGCCTCCGATCCATTACCTGAAGCTGGGACCAGGGACGACCGCCTAAGCCGATTCAGGCAGGGTTGCGCGGCTGCCCGTCGTCTATCAACAACACCGTGCGGCAAGCGCGCGCCAACTGCAAGGCAGCCGACATGTCCGCATAGCTTCGATAGGGAGAAAATGCGCCGAGCGGGCCCGACACGCGATCGCCCTACTGGTTGGTTCAGAACAGCTCCGTCTGAGCCGGTGGGTAGACAAGCGCTGGCCCGACGGCCTGCGCCATCGGGTTCAGCGGATGCGGTTTGGGTTCGGCGTGGGACACGATGTGCAGCACCTCATGGCCCCGGTGCGTCAGCAGGTCGGAGATGAGACGTCGGTGGCAACGCCACCACGGTGCCTCCGCGCACATCAGCGCGGTCCGATGTTCGCCCCCCAGTGCAAGCACCTTCGATAGCCCGCCGGCGAACTCGGCGGTCGCCATGTGGTCTGCGTAGCCCTGAAACGCGGCGTTGTCCCACGCACCATTGGGCGAATCCGGCTGCACCTTGCGCCGCCCGCCCAGTTCAGGAATCCAAAGATACTCCACGCCGTGCGCTGGCAGCGTTTTAGCCATCTGCTCGGATGCGAACCAAGGGTGACGACGCGATCCTGGGAAACGACGCACGTCCGCGATCGCCGAGATGCCTTGTGCGAACAGCAGGTGTAAGAACTCGTCCCAAGGTCGAGTGGAATGCCCGATGGTCCAGACGGTCACCGGGGTCGGAGCGGGAGCATCGCACTGCATGAGGCTCATTGGACAGGAGCCGGCATCAAGCCCGCGTGCTCATCACGTGCTCGGCAGCTGCCAACGACGCTCGCGTCTGCCCGTCTACGCTCGGACACGACCGCGGGGATAGCGGCTAGTCGTTTCGGGCCCATTTCGACAAGTTCTGCTTCAACGCATCGATGCCCTCCCAAGGATCCTTGCGGCGACGTTTCAGCTTGCCCGGCACGTCCTTGATCGTGAACGCGTCAGCCCGCTTGAGCTTGGCCAGCTCACTCCACGCCAAGGGCATGGCCACCGGAGCGCCAGGCCTCCCTCGCAGTGAATAGGACGCCACGGCGGTGGCTCCTCGTCCGTTGCGGAGGTAATCGACGAATATCCGCTTGTTTCGCAGGGCCTTGGTGGCGGTGGCCAAGAACCGCTGAGGTTCCGACTGGGCCAGCGCGTCGGCGAATCCTTTGGCGAAGCGCTTGGTCAGGTCCCAGTCGCACCCCGGGTTGAGGGGCACCACGACATGCAGGCCCTTGCCTCCGGATACCCGAAGGAAGGACTCCAACTCCAGCTGGACCAAAAGCTCCCGGATATCGGTGGCGGCCCTTTTCACTTCGGCGAAGGGCACGTCCGGGCAGGGATCCAGGTCGAACACGACCCGATCCGCCCGGTCGGGCTCCTCCGCGTGGCTTCCCCACGGATGGAACTCCAGGGCATTGAACTGGACCAGCTCCAGCAAGCTGGCCGCGTCGCGCACTACGAGGTAGTGGGCGTTGATGCCGCTGTCCTCCTTCAACTTGACCGAGTCCACCAGCTCCAGCCCGGCGGTGTGGTGCTTCTGGAAGAAGCAAGGCTTGCCGGTGCCGGCGGGGCAGCGAATGATCGAGAGGGGCCGTTTGATCACCTCTGGGAGCAGGTGATCCATCACTGCCGAGTAGTAATCCCAAACGTCTTGCTTCGTATAGCCGTCGCCAGGGAAAAGGACCTTGCTCGGGGAGGACAGTTTGGGGGGCACGCGTTCGACTTGAGGCGTTGCGGCGGTCTTGCGGGCAGAAGACGCCGCCGATGCCCGTTTGCCACGGGCCGGTTTCGCCGGGGCGGCGCGATCCGAATCCGCCAAATCATTCACTTCCTTGTCGGCCCGCACGGCTTTCAAGGAGGCTTGGCGCAGCAGTTGCTGCCCCCCGATGCCGCGATAGAACACCTCCACCACGAAGCGCGGCTCGAACCACGTGGCAGAGCGAAGATCGGTGTCCTCGGTGGGCACGTAGGCCGTCGGCTTCTTGCCTCCCCCTTGGATCCTCTTGCTCACGTCCTTGATCAAGGCGTCGGAGAACCCGGTGCCCACCCGGCCCACGTAGAGCCAACCGTGTTCGGGATCAGGTTTGGCCAGAAGGAGCGAGCCAAAGCCGCTGCGGCTGCCCTTGGGGGCCGTGTAACCGACCACGGCGAACTCGTCGCTGGCCAGCTGCTTGGTCTTGCGCCAGTCGTCGCTGCGGCCGGGGTGGTAGCCGCGATCGGCGCGCTTGGAAATGATGCCTTCAAAGTGCTGTTCGCCAGCCAGGCGGTAGGCTTCGTTGCCGTCGCCTTGGACGTGAGAGCTGAAGGCCAAGTGGCCGGCCTGGCCCGCCAGCAGCTCCTGCAGGAGCGCCTTGCGCTCCAACAGGGGTGCTGCGGCCACGTCCACGCCATCGAGGTGCAGCAGGTCGAAGAGCGCGTAGGCCAGCGCGCCTTGCCGCTCCCCGGACAATGTCGCCTGGAGCAGGTTGAAGTCCTCCTTGGTGCCCGATCCGGCGATGAGTTCGCCATCCAAAGCCGCAGAAGTGAGGCCCAATGCCGCTACTGCGTCGCGTATCTCGGGGATCTTGTCGGTCCACTCCAACGCGTTCCGGGACCAGAGCCGGACGGCCCCATCGGCGACCGTTGCGAGGATCCGATACCCGTCCCACTTGATCTCATGGACCCATTGGTCGCCCTGCGGTGGGGCGTCCCCCAGCTTGGCCAACTGGGGCACGAAGGGGCTGGAAGGCGGGGCCGCCTCTTTCGCTTTGGGCAGGGCCAAGGCCTTCTTGGCCCAGTTCTTCCGTCGCGCACGCTTTGCAGGGAGGGCTTTGAGCTTCTTCTTGTCGGCTTTACCGCCGCCGGCCCTCTTGATGTCTGCCGTTGGGGCCGCCGACACATCGGCGAGCAGATCGTCCGCTTCCAGATCGCTCGCATACGCATCGTCGTCCTTGAACAACAGCCACTGCGGCTGACGGGCAGGCTTGCCGGAGCGGACCAGGTGCCACCCGCCTTTGAGCTTGGTGCCAAACAGCTCGAAGCGCAGGTGACCCTTGGCAAGTTGTGCCTCTGGGTCTCCTTGGGTGGCCCATACGCCGTGATCAAACTGGGCCACGTGCCCACCACCGTATTGCCCTTTGGGGATCTCGCCTTCGAAGCTGGCGTAGTCGACGGGATGGTCTTCTACTTCCACGGCCATGCGCTTGACCTTGGGGTCGTAACTGGGCCCCTTCGGCACCGCCCAACTCTTCAGGGCGTCGCCGACTTGCAAGCGGAAGTCGTAGTGTCGGCGGCTGGCGTGGTGGAGCTGCACCACGAAAATGGCGCGCTGCCCTTTTGGCAGCGCTTTGCCGGGTTCGGGCTCCTTGGTCTGGTCAAAGCGGCGCTTACGGCGGTATTCGACCAAGGACATGACGGCTCCTCGTTACTTGCCCAGGTGCTTGCGAACGGCCGCAGCGGTGGGGCCCACGGCTTTGACGGCGGCCCGGAGCTCGTCGGCGGACACGCCCAGCGCCTTGGTCCAATACTGGAGCTCGTAGTCTTCGTTGACGTTGATGCGGTCGCGGTCCGGGCTGCCGGTGTTCTTCTTGTCGTCGCTCATGGGATTCTCCTTGGGTGATCAGGCGCTCTTTAGAGCCTTCTTGGCGGGGGCTTTCTTTGCGGCTTTCTTTGCTGGGGCCTTCTTTATGGCGGCCTTCTTGGCAGGCTTGCTGTCTTTGGAGGAGGACTTGGAGGCAGTCTTCATCGGCGTTGCTTTCGCCGGGGTGCGCTTGTTGGTTTCCAAGCTCTTCTGGAGCAGCGCCATGAAGTCCACCACGTTGGTCGCCGAGTCCTCGCGATGTTCCGGTTCCTCGAAGGTGGTCGTGGCTCCGGCCTGCTTCACCCGCTTCTTGATGATGTCGGACAGGCGCTCGCGGAACTCGTCCTGGTAGCTGTCCGGCTCCCACTCAGAGGTCATGCTCTCAATCAGCTGCTTGGCCATTTCGAGCTCTTTGGGCGCAACCCGGTAGTCCGACGCCCCCCCCTGCGGCAGTTTGTATTCGTCCGGAGCCACCAACTCCTGCGGGTAGCGAAGCAGGATCATGATCAACGCATCGCCTTCGGGCATCACCGCGCAAATGTATTCGCGCGTGCGGATGACCACCCTGGCGATGCCCACCTTGCCGGTTTCCTTCAGGGTCTCTCGGAGCAGGACATAGCCCTTTTCGGCCTTCTTGCCGGGCACCAAGATGTAGGGCTTTTCGAAGAACCTCAGCCCGATGCTCTCGGCGTCGACAAAGGCCTCCACGTCGATGGACTCGTGCGTCTCGGGGGCGGCCGCGGCGATGTCTTCTTTCTCTATGACGACGTAGCTGCCCTTGTCGTATTCAAAGGCTTTGACGATGTCCTTCCAAGGCACTTCTTCGCCGGTTTCGGCGTTGACCCGCTCGTAGCGAATGGGCTTTTTGTTTCGAGCGTCCAACATGCGAAAGCTCAGATCCATGCGACGCTCGCCGGACATGAGGGACACCGGAACGTTGAGCAGCCCGAAGGACAACGAACCACTCCAGATGGGCCTGGGCATGCCAGCCGCCTCCAATCCTAGGGCCTTTCGTTGTAGGCCCGGCCGCGTCGGCCGGGCGTGAACCCGGCCGGCGCGGCGCAGCGGTTACTTTTTGGCTTCGACGCCCGGCGTGGCGTCGCGCACCATGAACTCTTCGGTCACCTCGGGCAGGTGGGCCGCCAGCCAGTCGGCCATCGCCTCTTCCTGCACGAGGATTTCTTCGCAGATCCGGGCCGTTTCTGCATCGCCCACCGTCTTCGCTGCGGCGATCAGGGCCGTGTAGGAGGCGATCTCGAAATGCTCGAAGACGTAACCGGCCATCGCGCCTTTGACGATCTCGTCGGAGGCCGTCATGCCGCCGACGGCCTGACCGAAGGCTGCCATCTTGCCCATCACGTCCTTGAGGGTCGACGGCGAGCCGCCCAAGCGCTTGATGCACCCTTCCAGCCGTTCGCGCTGGCCAATGGTTTCCTGAATGTGCTCTTCAATGCGCGCCTTCAGCACTGGGTAGTGCTCGATCCGCGAAGCCTGCCCCTTCAGCATGGTTTCGGCTTGCTGTTCCATCGCGTGTGCGTCGCGCAGCCAGTCCAACAGGTTCTCTTTGAGCTCTGCCATGGACGTCCTCCTCTCGTGTCGGGCGAAGCCTTACCGTATCGAGGCTGGGATGCGGATCAAGCGATCCCCGAGTGAAGGCTTGGCGAACGGCGGAGCATCTCAGACCGGCGGTGCGTGGGCCTGGAGATCGTTGGCCCTCGTGGTGAACGGCGCGCATGCAACGCATTCGCAGGCCATTGACCGCTCCCGCCACATGCTGAACGCTCCTCAGCGCCAGGCCATCCTCATGACCCGTTCCGCGCTTTTGCTCGTCTTCTTGGCCCCCTCCCTCGCCTTCGCTCAGCAGGGGGACGGAACCGACGTCCAAGCCAACGTCCACACGTTCAAACCCGCCAAGGTGGAGGCGACGCCCGAGCGCGTTCAGGCCCTGACGGTGCCCAGTGGCTTCCAAGTGCGTCCCTTGGCGCAAGGCCTTCAAAATCCCCGGATCATCGCCGTAGCGCCGGACGGGCGGATTTATGTCTCACGTCGAGATCAAGGCGACGTGCTGTTGCTGGAGGATGCCAATGAAGACGGAGCCTTGGACGCCGAACCGAAGGTGGTCTTCTCACGTCCAGGAGCGCACGGGCTGGCCATCGCCAACGGGCAGCTGTATGTCGCCACGGCCAACGACGTGTATCGCGCCCCCATACGCCCGGACGGCACGTTGGGTCCAGAGGAACGGATCATCAACGACCTGCCCGATGGCGGTCAGCACCCCAACCGCACGCTGGCCTTTGGCCCTGATGAGATGCTCTACATCAGCGTGGGCTCGTCCTGTAACGCGTGCAACGAGACCAATCCCGAGCATGCGGCGCTGCTGAGGTCCTCGCCGGATGGCAAGAGCCGGTCCATCTTTGCCAGCGGCCTGCGGAACACCATCGGCTTTGCTTGGGACTCCAAAACGGGGGAGCTGTGGGGGATGGATCACGGCATCGACTACTTAGGCAACGATGAGCAGCCCGAGGAGCTCAACCGCATTCAGAAAGGAAAGAAGTATGGCCCATGGTGCTCGGCTACACCGCCCACGCGGCCCCCATGCAGATGCTGTTCTACACCGGCCAGCAGTTCCCGGCAGCTTACCGGGGGGAGGCCTTCGTGACGATGCGCGGTTCCTGGAACCGCAAGCCTGCGTCGGGCTACGAGGTGGTGCGGGTTCGTTTCAACGCCGGCAAGCCGGTCGGGTTTGAGCCCTTCTTGACCGGCTTCCTGGTCGACAACGGCCAGGCGCATATCGCAAGGCCCGTCGGTCTGGCGATGACGAAGGGCGGTGCACTTTTGGTCGGCGACGATGCCAACGGCGTCATCTACCGTGTGACTTACGGCCAGGGCCAAGCGTCCGCCTCCCCCGCGGCGGCAGTGCCTAGCGGGCCCTTGATGGCCCAAGTCAATCAAGGCTCGGGGGTCCCGTTGGCCAAGGATCGGATCGGCAACCCCGCCGCGTTCCAGTTCCGCTCCCCGTCGTTCTCCTCGGGCCAAGCGTTGCCTCCCCGCTTCAGCGCGTATCACGACGATGCATCGCCCGCTCTTTCTTGGAGCCCGATGCCTGGTGCCAAGTCCTATGCGCTGATCATGGAGGATCCGGATGCAGCCAACGTCAAACCCTTCGTTCACTGGGTCGCTTACAACATCCCAGCCACCGAGCAATCGCTGCCCGAGGGCCTGCCGGTCGATCCGCGGCTTCTGAAACCGGAGGGAATGCTGCAGGGGGCGAACAGCCGAGGATCGGTGGGCTATTTCGGCCCCAAACCGCCTGTGGGCGATCCACCGCACCATTACCACTTCCAGCTGTTGGCCTTGGACACCGTGCTTGATCTGAAGGCCGGCGCGACGCGGGACGAAGTGCTAAAGGCCGCGAAGGGCCACATTCTGGGCATGAGCAAGACTGTGGGAACCTACCAGCAGGTCGAGGCCCCGCTGAAATAAAAAAAGGGACCCGAAGGTCCCGACCGGCGCCCAAGGCCCGGAAACTCAGTGAACCTCCAGTTCGTGGCAAAGGGACTGGAGGGCGGCGGCGATCTCTTTCAGGCGGAACGGCTTTTCAAGGAAGGGCGTGCCTTTGAAGCGTTCGGGCAGCCGGCTGGCCCCAAGGCCGGTCGTAAACAGGAACGGCACCCCCAACTCGACCAAGCGATCGGCCACGGGGTAAGACTCGACCCCGTTCAAGTTGACGTCCAGCACCGCAACATCGAAGGCCGCCTCCTCGGCGCATGCCAAGGCTGTGGGCAAATCTTCGGCCGTCTTGGAGACGTCGTAGCCGACTTGGGCAATGGCCTGCTCCAAGACCATCATGAGAGTGGGTTCGTCCTCTACAAGAAGAACCCTTACTGCTTTGCCGTCCAATCCCATGACTTTCTCCCTACAAGCGCTCTGAGTGGATGTGCCACGATTGGACAGTGTGGCCCGAGGGCTCGCCCGATTTGTTAAGAGGGCGCAAAAGGATGACGGCCGTCGCTCTTCTACACTGCGCACTCTGTCGCCCTTCGGTGGCCCTGCCGAGAGGATGACCCATGAACCAACCAGCGAAAGCGAAAACCGATTTGAGGGACGAGAGCCGGCAGTTTGCCCTGCTGGTGAACTCCGTCACCGACTACGCCCTATACATGCTCGACCCCAGCGGGGTGATCCAGACCTGGAACCCGGGTGGGCAACGAATCAAGGGCTACCAGGCTGCCGACGTGGTCGGCACCAACTTTTCCCGCTTCTACCTGCCCGAGGAGGCCCAAGCCGGCCTACCAGAGCGAAACCTGCGGACCGCGGCCTTAGAAGGGCGCTACGTCGCCGAGGGCTGGCGATTGCGGCAGGACGGGACCCGCTTTCGTGCCAGCGTCGTGATCGATCCCATCTGGGAAGACGGGGAACTGGTGGGGTTTGCCAAAATCACCCGCGACATCACCCAGCGCCACGAAGCGCAGGAGCAGCTGCTCCAAGCCCAGCGCGATCTCCTGCAGGCGCAGAAGATGGAGGCCATCGGGAAGTTCCCGCTCGGCTTGGCCCATGATTTCAACAACCTGTTGACCATCGTAGCCAACTGTTTAGACCTCATCAGCCTGCGGGTGAAAAACGGAGGCGTGGCCAAGCTCATCGATACCGCGCAGCGGGCCGCCGAGCGCGGGGCCCTTCTGACTCGGCAGTTGCTGACCTTCGGCAAGGGACAAACCTTGGTGCCAGAGGCAGTCGACTTGGCCGCCTTGATGGCCGAATGCGAAGCGATGCTGCGCCGCTCCGCCGGCGACGCGATCGCATTGACCGTCGAAGTTTCCCGGGGCCTTCCGACCCTGTCGCTGGACAAGGCACAGCTGGAGGCCGCAATCCTTAACCTGGTGTGCAACAGCCGCGACGCCATGCCGAAGGGCGGAACGATCCTCATCACGGCTGCGCGGCACACCCGTGATCCTACGTTGCCCAACGCCAGTGAAAGACCTTACATCTGCCTGAGCATCCGAGACGACGGTTCAGGGATTGAGGCGGACCAGCAGGCCAGGGTATTCGAACCGTTTTTCACCACAAAACCCATTGGAAGGGGCAGCGGGTTGGGCTTGAGCCAAGTGTTTGGCTTCACGGCCCAGTCCGGCGGGTTCACCGAGCTCCAGAGCGAGCTTGGGAAGGGAACCCGCGTCAGCCTTTGCTTCCCCGCACCAGAGCATTGAGATGCCGATCCACGTGTTGTTTGTTGAAGACGAAGACGATCTCCGCAGCGTCGTCGTCGAGGCCCTGACCTCTCAGGGCTTCCAAGTCACTCCCGCCAGCAACGGGGACGAGGCCCTCGTCCTCCTGCGCGGCGACGCTAGGTTCGCGGTGGTAGTGACCGACTTCAACATGCCAGACAGCGCCGACGGGCTGGAGGTCGCGGCGGAAGCCGCGGTTGCTCAACCCCAGGCCCGCGTCATGCTCGCGTCTGGTCTTCAACGCTCGCAGCTGCCCCCCCTGCCCGAGACGGTTCGATTTCTCCCGAAGCCTTACCGCTTCCGACAGCTTGTGACGGCGATCCACGAAGACTTGGGTTGCACGTAGGGGTCGGATTCCTTGCGCGGCCTGGCGGTCGCCAACAACTCACTTCCCCACCAGTGCGCGCCTGCTCACCAGAAACATCAAACGGTCGATCGCCGTTGCGTTCAACGCTTCTCCATCCCCCCGCACCTTGAAACCGGCCCAGTCGCCCACTGCGACCTCGCTCAGCTCCTTGACTTCCACTGGCAACCAGCGCATGGGCCAGTAAGGCAAGCGGCGATCCGTGATCGTCCCTCTTTGCAGCTCGATCAGATCGTGATGGCTCGAGGCTCCGAGCACCCTAGAGAACGCCACGTCCAACCCGTCCGGGGGGCCCTCCAAGTATTGGAGGAAGCGCGTCCCGTCGAACAAGAGCACCCCACTGACACCTGCGTCCCGGTTAAATCGAGTTGCGTCGTCGACCAGCTCCTGGAGCTTGCCGCTCCGGAGGCCAAGCAGATCGCCGCGCAACGCGTCGGATGCCTCGCTGACATACACCACGGCCCTGATGGGCATTGGGCGCTCCTTCTCAACTTGTCTGGCCATCCCCCCTTCCACGAACTTTAGTCCCGCCCACGCATTTAGGCAATCGCGTTGGGAGATAGCGCCTACAGGCGGCTGTTAACTTGATCCCGAGTTCCAATCGAGTAACCTTTGATTATGGCCCTTTACAACATCGCGGAACGTTTAAGCACGGCTAAAGAACTAATCAGCAGGGGCGATGACGCGTCATTGATCTACGCCGCGCTGGAACTACGATTCTGCCTGGAATCCGTGGCGTATCAGAACTTGGCTGCATATGGTGAAGACGTTTCCACCGAGCTTGCTCGCGAGTGGCGACCGGACCAGATCATCAAAATGCTGGCCGCCTTCGATCCGAACTCTGATCAAACGGCCAGCTTCTCCATCTCGGTAACGCCACCGCCCAAAGACCTCGATTTTGCCTCAAGTGACTTGAAGGCCGCTTTCAAGGACAAGGATTTCTTGCCGATCGGCGAGGCCAAGCGCATTCCTTGGGGCAAGTTTCGCAGTTACTACAACTCGTTGGGGAGCTTTCTCCATCTGCGCAAAGATCTGACGAACGCACGGCCGAAGATCGAAAGGCTCCGTGTTCTCATCGCTGAGCTGGAAGAGGTTGCGAGCTCGACGCTGATCGCTGCCAGCAAGGATCTCGCGACGGGCAAATGCGTCGACTGCGGCCATGTGCTCATTCTCGGCCCGGCCGAGCAAGCGGGGGACAAGCCCGTTTTCTGCCCGAATACCAAGTGCAACTCGAGCTATTTGGCCATCAAGGGGGACCCGGAGCGGCGGGTGCAGAAGGTCGAAGCCCTGGGGCTGCGCTGCGAATGCGAGGCCATCGTTCCTATCTTGCCAGAGAGGCTTCTCAAGCCTGCGGTTTGCCCAGCTTGTGGGTCGACCGTTTGCGCAGTCATTGCTGCAAAGGCAAGGGTGCTAGGGGTGCCGCCCACTCGCGAGGGAGACCTGAGCGGCTAGTTGCACCTTAACTTCGCCACTTCGTCCACGCCCGGCAGTGGCGACGGCAACACGGCTTTGCACACGCCGGAAACCTCGACGGCCATCCCCGGCTCGGGGTGCTCCAAGTAGAGCGCTCCGTCGTAGCCCATCATCGCTTGCTCATTCGGCGTAGAGGCCAGGATTCCTGGCGCGATGCTGGCACCGGTCAGGGTGAAGGCCCGGGCGTTCCGGGTCAGCACGGGGAAGGTCACCCGCACACCGCCTTGCCGGGGGGCCACGGCTTGTTTCTCCGTCTCCCCGATCTCCACGCCCACGGGCAGGTCTTTGTCTTTGAGGCTCACCGTGGTGGGCAGCAAGGAGGGAACGTCGGTCACCAAGACGCGGCCTTGCTTGTTGGTCTGGCCGACCGGCGCTCCGTTGACCCGCACCGGCAAGCCCGCCTGACCCGGTACGTCCACGACCGCATAGCTGGCGTAGGCCGGACGCCCGAAAGCCACGCCGCGGTGGTCCAGGAACACGGAGCCGGAGAAGTTGGCCGCCACCTGGGTTTGCCCGTCGTAGCGGTCCAGCATGATCCGGGCGTCGCCGTAACGGGTCATGGCATCCGCCGTGGCCCGGGTGCTGCGCAGGTCGCCGTCGATGTGCTCCGCGGCCAAGCGAACGCCGCCCTCGGTGCGGTAGGTGGCCCGGGTGGTCAGGAAGTCCTGGCCTGGGGCTTGGCGGGCGCGCACGCCCACGCTGGCCTTGCTGCCGAAGCGGTAGGTGTAGCTGGCGGCCACTTGAAGATCGTCGCCTCGGAGGTCTCGGAGCACGTTGGCAGAGACCTGGCCGGCACGTCCCAGGTTTGCGCTCACGCCCAGGGAGGCGAAGGCCAGACTGGTGCGCCCCGTGTCGATGGCGCTGTAGGTGCCGCGCAAGCTGAAGCGGCGATCCGGGCGGTAGGAAATGCTGGCTTGGGTGCGCGAGGCGATGGGCAGCGCCGTCTCGCTCTGCAGTCGCCAGAAGCCGTCGTTTTCTTCGTGTTCCAGCCGCACGCCAAAACTGGGCCCTTTGTAGTCGTAGGCAACAGCCCAGCGCGTCCCGCCGTCGCTTGAGCGCCCCACCTCGCCGTCGAGCACGCCCCAGGTGCCTGGGGCCCAGGTGGAACCCACGGTGACGTTGCCCTTGCCGTTCTCGTCCAGCTGGCCACCGGCTCGGATGGTCCAGCGGTCGTTGACGCCCTTGGCCCACGACGCGCTGACGCCGGCCGTGCCGTAGCGGTTTTCGTCTTCGCGGACCTGGCCGGCGGCGATTTCCCACGCGGAGAGCCCGGGGCGCAGCAGGGTTGGGGCGACGTAGAGCCGTGCAGTGGAAACGGCGGTTTCCCGGCCGTAGGCGTCGCGCACGACCACGGCCGTTTGGCTGGCTCCCAGGGCAACGTTTCGACCGTCCACGGTGAAGGGGCCGGCCTTGACGTCCTGGCGCGTGATTTCGGCTTGGTTGGACAGGACCTTGACCTGCCCCGGATCCAGCGCGATGCCCCCCAAGGTCGGGACGGGCCACGTCGGCGTGAGCGGATCCAGGGCTGCCGGGTCCTTCGCGAGGCGAATGCCGCCCAGCGCCACCGGGCCGATGCGGGGCGTGGCGTAGACATCGCCGGCTTGCCAAGTCCGTTGGCGCGGCAGGTCGTCTTTCTGCCAAGCGGTCATGCCGCGGCGCATGCCAAACCCGTTGGGGGATTGGTTGAGCTGCCCGGTGGTGGAGACCACGCCCCAACGCCCTCCGGTGCGCGCGTCCAGTGCCAACGACGTGGCTTGTCGGCCGCCTGCAATCTGGGTGGCGATGTTGTAGTTGACCAGCACGCCCCCGATGGCCGGCGAGACCTGGGAAACCGGGGTGCCTCGTCGGGTGAGCTGCTGGGCTGGCTTGCGGTCGGCGGGGATGGTGAGTTGGACCGTGGCGTTCTCGGGGTTGTAAGCCACCGTGACGCCCAAGGCTTGGTCAGTCAGGTCCTGCCCCTCTTCGCCCGGGCGAAGGGTCACGCCGAGCTGCTGCCAAGTCGTGGCTTCCGCGACCCAAGCCCCGTTCTGCTGCCAGAGCAACACGGGGTCTTTGGCGGGCTGGCGGTTGGCCAGGATAGCCGCTGCAAGCACGGGTTCCACCCCGTCTGGGATGGCCGCGTGCGCGGTGCCGATGGACAGGGCCAGCGCGAGGCCCAGGACGCTTCCCCGCCGCATGCGTTGCCCTTAGTCTGCGGGGACGGTAGCGGGGGACCCGTTGGCCGTGATTGAGAGCGTGGACGCTTTCAAGCCGGGCTTGAGCTCAACCAGCTTGCTCTGACCAGGGAGCACCCACCCCAGCGCCCCTTCGCGCCATGCCGGCATGCCTTGAGGACCGACGGCGGTCAGGCGCGCGGCGGTCGAACCGGTGTTGGTCAGCAGAAGGCCGTCGGCGGTGAAGCGGGCCGTGAGCACCGGAGGACCGGCCTTGGCGTCTTCAAACCCCACCGGCAGGTTCTGGTGGATCAACAACTGCACCTGGCCCGCCGTAGACGGCTGGGGCAGCTGGCGCAGCAGCACGCGGTAGTAGCCGGGCGTGCCGACGCCCTGGGTGCGGACCAACCGCACGGCCCGGCGGGACCCAGGTGGGATTTCGACAATAGACGGCGCCGCAAGCACGGTTGTAGCTGGGCTGGTCACGTCCTGCCCGCTGGGATCTTGGGACCAGTCCAGCACCGTCACCTGAAAGCGCTCGGGGATGTCCCCGTGGTTTTCCAAGGTCAACGCCCCTGCCTTTTCTCCAGCCGGGGCCACGATGCTTGTGGGAAACAACGACACGTTGCCCGCCCACGCAGGAGCGGCGCACAGCAAAAACAATGGAACCACCAACAAACGCTTCAACATCATTCCTCCAAACCGATCACCTCCTTTGATCCAACCAAAACATTTAACGTTGTCAACCCACCTTCAAAAGAAAACCCCCGGGGATTTCCGGGGGCTTCAAGGAAAACGATTGAGGATCAGTAAGTCAGGGTTACGGCAATGGTGTCGGAGAAGGTTCCACCGGGCACCTTGTTCAAATCATAGAAGGCATAACCGATGCCAATCATCTGCTGCTCACCGGTTCCCACGCCCTCCCAAGCATCGGCCCCACTGCCCCACACTTGGCTGGCACCAGGATCTTTGAAGAGGCCGTAGGCGACGAAGTTTCCGGCCCCATCGGACACGGCGCGGTGATTGGGACGGCCAATCGCGGCCCCGTAGTTCAATCCATCGCCGGGCACGATGCTAAAGGCCGTGCCCTGGTTACAACGCACCAGCAACGCGCCGTTGGAGTAGCCCTGCGTGCCAACCGCCAAGCCGTTGTATTCACCACCGCCCAGCTGGGTCACGAGCATGCTGCACTCGTTGTTCACGGTCGCAGAAATCATCAAGTCTTCGGTGACGTCGGCGGCGGAGGCCGAAGCGGCAGAAAACGCGGCCATCAAGGCCAGAGAAAAAGAAAGGGTCTTGCGCATGAAAAATCCTCCTCGGATTTAGGGAAAGGGAAAGTGGCCCGGATTGGGCTTGCTTCACCAATACTCGATAAATACATTTGCGCAAGAGGATCTGCTGACAAGATTTTGCGGATCCCCTCCAAGTGCTTGCACCGGGGACACGAGTGAGCTAAAAAGCAATCGCCGGTCGCTTGAAGCGTCGGTGTTGTGCTCGGCCACCTTAGGGGTCGGGTGCCCGAGGTCCACCCAATGGCGGCGCGGGAATCTTTTTTCGATTCCGGAGCCATCCATGACGACCAAGCGCCTCAAATCCATCCGCACATCCGCCTTCCATGCCCAGTCTGGCCGCTGCTTCTATTGCGGTCTGCCGATGTGGCTCGAAGCTCCATCAGAGCTCGGCCTGAAGCCCAGCAAGGCTCAAGCCTTTCAATGCACCGCCGAGCACCTGGTCGCCCAGCAGGATGGGGGCCGAGACATATCCGGGAACGTGGTGGCCGCGCATGCCCGGTGCAACCAGTGCAGGCACAAGCGAAGCGGGCCAGCTCCTTCCCCTGAAACGTTCCGGGCGCTGGTTCAAAAGCGCCTGGCAGTGGGAAGATGGTGGTCCAAACTGCCGCCAGGGATTGCGCATGCTCCTGTATGACCTCATCAAGCTCTACGAACCCTCGTTTGAGCCGGCTCGCACCAAGGTTCACTTGGCCCGAAACAATAAGATCGAGGATCCGATCGATGTTTGGCTGGACGGCCGGTTTGACGACTGGCAGTGCTGGCAGCGGCAGCGGAACTTCGACCGAGACATGGTCTTGTCCCTCGTCCAAATCCCCAATACCTACCGTTGGATGTTCGCCGGCCTCTTCCGATCCGTGGGAAGCAGGCCCGATGTGGATGCCAACGGAACGCCCCACGTTGACTACACCTTGGAACGCATCGACAGCACACTGGCGTTAGAAGGACGCCTCTTCGTGACGGGGAAATACGTCAGCCGCACCTCCTATCTGAGAGGCGAGACCCTCTCAGGAGACATGGTGGTGCACGAACTTCTGGCAGAAAAGCTGGGAGACGGAGAGTTTCCTGGCTTCGGGCAAGTGGACATCGACAAAGACACCTTGGACCGTATCGTTGCCAGCGGCAACAACTCTTGGCGTGCCGCTCTTTCCAGTGTCAAAGGCATCTATCTCTTAACAGACAGCAAGACCGGCCTGCTCTACGTCGGAAAAGCAGACGGCGACGCCGGCATCTGGGGACGCTGGTGCCAGTATTCGAGCACCGGGCACGGCTGGAACAAGGCCTTGGTCCAAGAGTTCGGCATCAAGGCCACAGATCGCCAGCGCGATCTCCGCTTCTCGATCCTCGAAGTCATGGACCGGCGCTCCCAAGAGAGCCAGATCGACAAGAGGGAGTCGCATTGGAAGCGAATCTTGATGTCCCGCAATGGCTACAACCGCAACTAGCAATGTTCAGCTAAGCCGCAGAGAACCGTCATCTTGTGATCGTTAGCGGCATGCCCGAGGCATGCCGTTCTCGGCACACGAATGCTCTTTCAGACAGGCAGGCGCTCGGCGATCCAATCCATCCATTCGGATTGTGCAGCCGTCGCATTGGCGCTCAAGGGTCCACGCCCAGGGATGAGCTCAAGGCGGTCGGCTTCGGCGCGGAACTGAGGGAAGAACGGGCCGTTGACGCCCATCACGAAGAAGTCGCCTTGTAATGCGCAACAGGCTTGGCAATGGTTGACCCAGTAGGTGGCATCGGCGGTTTCCGAGCGCCCTGGCTTGAGCCAAGGTGCCGCCTCGCGCACGTGCGCAGCGACTTGATCGTCCAAGTCCTGGATACCATGCAAAGTGGCCGCATCGCCTGCTTCCGGCTCGTCCCCCGGCTCATCTACGTCTGCGTAGTCCACGAAGGACGGCACCCACACCGACGTGACCGGCGTTGCCTCGCCGCACTTCCAACACTCGCCGCTGGCCTGCAGGAGTGCATAGCTCGGAGCGGACAAGGTTCGTGTCATTTGCGCTTCCCCACGTCCGCGGCTCGCACCTCTTGAAGGCGCAGGGACAGCTTGCTGGCAGACACCTTCCCTCCGCGGCTGCCCCGCACCTCATCCACGACCGCCAGGGCCATGACCACGGCTTGGAGGAGATCCGATTTCGTCCGCCCCTGCTCGCTCCACTCGCCCGGAAGGGCGGTCAATGCAGCGACCGCGTCTTTCCCTGACAAGTATTGGACGCACGTCAAGGCAGACCAATGAAGCCCAAACTGGTTGCGTAGTCGTGTTCCCGCCTCCTCTTGCAAGAGCGTTCCCTCCGCCATGTCGAGCAACACGTGTGCAGCGGCCAGCGCCTTGCAGCGGGGATTCGGGCCTTTGCGCACGGGCTTACTCTGCCGGCTTCGCCTTGGCCTTCTTGGCAGGCTTCCGAATCGGCTTTGCCTTCTTGGCGACCTTGCCCACCTTCGCAGCCCCCTTGGCCGCAGCCTTCTTCACTTTGCCTGAGGCAGGCGGGAACTTGGCCCCAGGGTTGGCCTGCGCCCACGCTTTTCCTTCGGCCGACTTGGCCCATGCCGTGAACGCCTTGGGTGCCAGCCCTCGGCCTGCCCAGGTCTCTCCCGTCGGGAGTCGATACTTGGGGGCGACTTTGCCGAGCTTTCGGCCCTTCAACGGCCCCGCAGAAAGTTTCGGGGAACGCGCCGGCTTGACCTCGATGGCCTCGCCAATGAGCTTGGCAACCTGGCGACGCTGGACGGGACTGAGAACCTTCGCATACTTCTGAAGCACCGCGATGGCCTTGGGCACTTCACCGTCGCGTTTCTCCACCAAACGCTTTTGGGCTTCGAGTTGCTTGATCTCCGCGTTGATCGACTGAAGGGTGGTCAAGGCCAAGGGAAACACTCCGTTGAGGGCAAGCAACGGTTATAGCCCATTAGTGGGATGAGGGCCAAATCACAGACTCATACCAGGCACAACAGAAAACGTTGACTTGATGACTCCGCGAGGCGGCAACTTCAGCAAGATGCACTTCAGACAACGAGTCGCCGAAAGATGGCTTTGTTAAGTTGTGTCCCCACACCCCACTTGAAGGGGGAGGACTTTCTGTTGCTGACGCAACCCAGGACATCCAACCGTCTCTCAGACGCTAGCAGCCCGGCTTATCACGCGGACAAGCCGGGCCTCGGCATCATTTCTTGAGCATGTCCCTCATGGCGTTCTTAAACCGAGTGCCGATCTCTTCGCCCGTTGGGGACGCATCCGGATCATCGGTGAAAATGGCAACCATGGCGGCCAGATACGCCTCTCCGAGTGCGGATGTCAGCGCAACAGCGGTCGTCCCTGAAATAGCCGCGCCTGCTGCGGTGCCTACACCTGGGATGAACTTGATCAAGTTACTCACCAAGGTGCGCCCAAGAAAGCTTGCACCTGCAACACCCACAGCCGAACTGACAAGCGAAGTGAGCATCGAGTTGGTCAGGTTGACGCCGAAGATCGACGTAATCTTTGCAATCATCCCAATCTGAACAGGGGCGATGATCATCGCGTCTGAAAAGGGAATCGGACTGACCCCAGCAGCACCAGACGCAGTGGCTGCGGCCATAATGATCTTCCGAGCCTCAGACTTTTTTGTGTTCAGATCCGCCTTTTGAGCAGACGCGAAAGCACGCTTTGCACCTTCAGGGATCGCACCGATGGTGACCTCAACCAGGGTTGAAAGGCCCTTGGGCTGCAATACAACATCGTCCTCAAGCTCTTCTTTGATTGCGCGCACCTGGACCACATTCCTGCACTCTGGCAGAAGGCCCTCCACTTCCTTCTTGAAGCCTTGGTCGGAGCGATGCTTTGTGATCACGCCGATGACAGGAACGACTTTGGAAAGAGCAGCATGCAGTTCCACTTCCGCGGGTTCCACGCGGCGGCCGTCCTCCATCACACAAATCCAAGCAACATGGATGTGCTTCGTGGGGTCAACCTCGTTTTTGCGAGCTTGGATGAAATTCGTGAGCGCACCAATGGTGCTCTTATAGTCAGCCATCTCCAAGCCACGGGTATCGAAGATCGATACCGGCATCCCTTCCTTGGTGATCTCCTTGGTCTCCTTTGTAACAGGCCGTCCCTGCCCGGTTTCAGCCAAATCTTCATGGAAGATGGCGTTGACCAGCGTGCTCTTCCCGACTCCAGACCGACCGGCGATCAGAATGTTGACATGCCCCATCTGCTTGGCCGCGTCTGCGACCGCGTCTGCGATTGTTGAAGCAAAGTTTCCGTCCATACTTCCCCTGTTTCCATTTTAAGAACTAGGCTACACATCAATCGAAGTCGCCACATAACTATCAATGGCGATTTCACTTCGACGACAACAATAAGATGGTGTCGTCTCATTTTCTAAGAATAAGAAGCTACGCGATAGCGGCCCGGAGCTGCTCAGTCACGCTGTTGCCCTTCTCGTCCCTCAGCTGGGCCATGAGGTAGATCCCCCTTCCCTTGCTCTTGCTGGCCCACAGCTCACCGATCATGCGTTTCTCCTTTTCGGAGTCCGCCGTGTAACGGTCGCCACCCTTGTATTCGACGACCAGCAGGCGACCGTCCTTGAGCTTTGCTACAAAGTCTGGGTAGGTCCGCTGCTTGGACGTCGGCATCCAGAACTGGCTCTTGTCCACCAAGTTTCGGACCCAAAACTCCACCTCATCCAGCTGATCGATGGCTTGGGCGCAGAGGAACTCCTCGCCCGCTTTGCCCCCGGCGGTCTTCCATTGAAGATCGCCCACGAAGGGGTAGTAGTGCTTGCGGAAGCGATACGTGCCACCTTGGTAGTAAGAATGCGCTGGATACTGGGTCATATCCGCGGGGTAGGTGAACATGGCATCAGGCTCGTCGCTGACCACGATCTCAGCGTGGGCACCAAACAGGGCCTGCTGGAAGCCATCCTTGAGCGCCTCCGCCTTGGCGATCTGGAGCTGTTCGCCGAGCTTCCGTCGGAGCACGAACTGGCCATTGAGCAGTTGGGAGAGAGAGAAGCCCCGATCTTCGGACAGCCCGCTGATGGACCGGCGCAACCACTCCCGCAGCACGGGCTGCTTGACCGCTGGATCGCGGATCTTCTGGTCCAGCCAGCCCACCAGGTCCGCCTGTGTGCGGTCCTTGGCGAAGCCTGGCAAGTAGGTGTTCACGTCGTCATCAATCGGCGTGTAGCTGACCTTCTCGTCCACCAAATCAACTTCAAAGGTCTTGCTATCTGCGTTGAACTTGAGGCTTGTTAAGTCCGGGGGATAGGCCAGCAAGTCCCAGGTGAAGCCCGGCGGCGTGGCGCCGCTCTCCACGAACTCCAGCTCGCCCTGCTCCATGACCCCAAGCCGCGGCACGCTGAACACCGCGCCGTTCTGGCTAGGGGCTTTGACGGCCTTGGCGGCGATCTGATGCCGCTGGATTGTAGCCGCCGCTTCCTCGCGCTCCTTGGTTGGCACAGCCTTGGTGATCGCTTCCACGGTGGACTCGTCCACCTCGCCCGTGATCTCCACCGAGCCGCCCTTGCCTTCCTCGTTCGGAGTGAACACCACGCTGGCCTGGTCCCGAGCAGGGATGCCGGTAAGATCAGGCTGTTTGCTCACAGCAATGGTGGCCCTGGGCGTCACGGGCACCGGATTGACCTTGCCGCCTTGCAAGTCCAAGCCGGGCCCAGGTGTGGGATCCGGCAGCACCGCGCCCACGGCCTCCAGAGGGTTGAACCCGATGTCGATGAGCGACTTGGTGAGCTCTGCAGCAGCCAGATTGAACGCCGCAGTGGTGACGTGCGCGTAGGCCTTGTTCATGGCCTCCTGCTTGCGGCGGGTCGCATACGGCATGCGCAGCACGCGCCCCAGCAGCTGCTGGATGTCCTTGTCGCTCTTGACCTGGGCAACCGAGCAGAAGACGTAGGCAAAGGAGCAATCCCACCCTTCCTTGAGCGCTTGCTTGGTGATGATGACCTCGATGGGGCAGTCCTTGGCGAACAGGTCCACCCCGTCGATCTCGCGCTGATCGCCCGTGGCGATGGCAATCGCCTTCTCGGGCACCTTCTCGTTGTCGATCAGATGCTTCTTGACCTCCTCGACCGTGGCGGTGCCCTTGGCGTTCTCGGCTTGAATGAGCAGGATCGGCCGGATGTAGTCCGGCTCGCCCAGCGCGGTCTTGCCCAACTCGTTACGGCGGGCCACAGCGCTGCCCACGGCGACTTCCCACTGCCCGACGTGCTCCTTGAGCACGACTGGGAACTTGATCATGTCCGCGCCCTTGAGCTCAAAGGCACTGACGCTGACCAGCACGTTGCTCTTACTGGCTTCCGGCGTGGCCGTGAGCTCCACCACGACCTTGGCACCCAGGCGCTCGTAAACCTGGTAGGACAAGGGCGTGTTGGCATTGTGGGCTTCGTCGGTGATGATCAACGGGCCGTGAAGTTTCAGCAGATTGGCGAAGGACGCTATAGCCTTTCCCGCCTTGTTCTGCTCCAAGTAGGGCAAGTCGGACACGCTGCCGGCGAAGTGAGGCTCCAAATCTTCGTGGTGCTCATAAACCTTGCGGCCTTCCTGGTTCTCCACGCGCAGGGCCGCCATGGTCGAAATGACCACGCACACCTTGGTGCCCAAGTCAGCAGGGCGGATGTGGGTGAAGTCCTCCACGTCGAACACAGCGACCTTGCCCCCGAACGCCTCGTCCAGTTCTTGCCGGTAGGGGTGTCGGGGGTTTTTGAAGGCTTCCAGCGTCTGGGTCTTGATCTGGGTGGTGGGGACCATCCACATGACCAGCGGAAACTCGCGCTCGAGGTAGGCGTCGCCTGCCGCCTGGATGATGTGTGCGCCCATGACGGTTTTGCCGCCGCCCGTCGGAATGCGTAGGCACACGTAGGGCGAGGCCTCCAGATGAGGCATGGGTTTGTATTGCGTGACCAGACCGGCATCCACGTTCTTCTCAAACGCGGATGCGGCGCCAGTCAGCCGGGCGTCTTCGAGGAACTGGGCCAGGCTGGACAGGGCCCGCTGCTGATACACCTTGAGGGAGAGAGCCATGCTTAGCGTGCCTTGATGTCGTAGGGGGTCTGTTTGAAGGTGATCTGGAGTTCTTCCAGACGCTCCTTTGGCAAGTCGCAGGACTCCCCGTAGATCACCTTGGGCCCGTCAAAGGGCTGCAGGCCTTTCAACACCCGCTTGGTCAGCACGTTGCCGCCGGTCTTGCTCTCATCGCCCAAAATGCCGTTGAACAGCAGGTAGTAGCCGACCCCGTGGTGCTCCCCCAGGAACGGCTGCTTCGGGGCTCGAGTGGAGCGTGCGGCACCAGTCTCGGCGAACCAGACGTGGGCGGCCAGGTGCTCGAACTTGATGCCGTCGCGGATGTGACCCTCGTCATCGAACACGGGCACGCCGAGCTTGTAGAAGCGAAAGCCACCGCCACCTTTCCAACCGACTTCTTTCGAAATACCTGATTGCTCTCCTTCCACAACGGATACAAGCCTCGCTTGGCAATGGCTTCGCGCCTGGTCACCTCGCTCAATACCAACAAACCTGCGATTGAGCTTCAAAGCAACTGCTGCTGTCGTCCCGCTTCCAAGAAAACTATCGAGAACAAGGTCCCCAGGTTTAGTCGTTAACTCAATGCAACGACGCAGGAGCCGCTCGGGCTTTTTACCTTTCTTAAATGTCACGCCGCCCTCGCCAGCAATACCCTCCCACGAGATATCACTCCAGATATTCGTGAGCATTGAGGAGGCGACAGGCTCTCCATCAATCTCAACAACGTTCTTGCTGTAGAAAAGGATTTGCTGACCGTCCAAGATGTAGACCGTATCGAGCGATTCGCCCCGCTCCAGCTTTAGAACCTCACCAGGTCGACTGAGAGACTCTTTCTTTAGATCAACGATTGCCTGACCCGCACCGGAGTCGCTAAGGAGGGTCTGAACAACGCACTCTGACACTTGGATTTCAGCGTCAGAGCGCCGGACCAGCGTCGATTTGATCAATTTCCCGCCCTTTCAGGCGGTTTCTGGCGGGTTTTCCCGCCTTACAGGCGCACCACCCCCATCGCCGGCAACAGGCGCCGGCGCGCCATCCACAGGTTCGACAGCGCGAACAGCGTCAGCACCTGCGCCGCGTTCTTCGCCAGGCCGCGGTAGCGCACCTTCGTGTAGCCGAACTGGCGCTTGATCACCCGGAACGGATGCTCGACCTTCGCGCGCAGGCTCGCCTTGTACCGCTCCCAGCGCTCGGTGTAACGCCGCTCGCGCGGGTTCTTCATCGCCCGCAACTTCGACGGCTTCTCCGCGATCAGGAAGCCGGCCTCCACATCCTTCAACTCTTCACGCTTGTCGGCACCGGTATAGCCGCTGTCGCCACAGATCGTGTCTTCCCGGCCGTGCAGCAGCCTGTGTACCCGGGTCACGTCGGCCACGTTCGCCGCCGTGCACTCGACGTGGTGCACCAGGCCGGATTCATCATCGACGCCGATGTGCGCCTTCATGCCGAAGTGCCACTGGTTGCCCTTCTTCGTCTGGCACATTTCCGGATCGCGCTTGCCTTCGGCGTTCTTCGTCGAGCTCGGCGCGGCGATGATCGTCGCGTCCACGATCGTGCCCGCGTGCAGGCTCAGGCCCTTGCGCGCCAGATGCGCATTCACCCGCTCGAAGATCCGCCCGGCCAGGCCGTGGGTTTCCAGCAACCGGCGGAAGTGGAGGATCGTGGTCTCGTCGGGAATCGCGTCCACGCCGCCCAACCGCGCGAACCGGCGCATCACCGGCGTGTCGTACAAGGCCTCTTCCATCGCCGGGTCGCTGAGCGCGTACCACTGCTGCAGGAAATGGATGCGCAGCATCGTCGCCAGCGGGTACGGCTGGCGGCCGGGACGGCCCAGCTTCGGGTAGTGCGGCTCGATCAGCGCCAGCAGCGCCTGCCACGGCACCACCTGCTCCATCTCGGCCAGGAAGATCTCCCGCCGCGTGCGCTTGCGCTGGCCCAGGGTCTCGGCATCACCGAACGTCAGCTGCATCGATCGTCACCCCAATCTGGTGCGCTATTGTCGCCTGCAGCAGCGGAGTTGTTCAGACCTTCCCTAATGGATGCTAAGCGGCAGACTTGGCTTGAGTTCTTCAGAACCCACTTGTCGAAGTGCTGGAGAATAGACTTAGGGTGTTTGATCCTTGCGTTCCGTGGCACCTCAGCATATTTATCGGCAAGAGACGAAAACCTCCATTCACTCTCAGGCAAATCCCGGTTCTCCAGCCAAAGGTTGTAGGCATAGTCAACACCGCGTGGAATGCGGGCACTTACGTCTTCAAACTTCTCTTTGTCCTTGGCATACCAAAGAATGTATTCCGATGCTTTGAATACACCAGGATTGACAGTGCTAAATGCAGAAGGAGAGCGGGCAGCGATAGTTATCCTGTTGACGAAGTTAGACCGGCCAAAAATCTCATCCAGCATCACCTTCGCATAGTCAACCTCGTTATCGTCCAGATGAAGAAAAAGAGATCCCTTCTCTGAAACAAGCTCGTGGATGAGTTCGAGCCTGGCATACATCATTGACAACCAAATCGAATGCTCGAAGTTGTCGTCGTATTTCGGGAACATCGCTCCGGTATTGAACGGCGGGTCTATGTAGACGCAACCAACCTGGCCGGCGTAGTAAGGCAGCAACGCCTTCAACGCATCCAGGTTGTCGCCCTCGATCAGCATGTTGGGAGCGTCCACCTCCCCATAGGACAAGCTTGCCACCGGCTCCAAGAGTCGATAGGGCGTCAGGGCGGAGCGGGTCAGGTCCTCATCACGGTCGGACCAGTTGAGCAGTGGCATCGAATACATCCCCTCGAACAGGCTCCAAGTATCCTTCAACGGGTGCATTTGGGCCAATCCCTAAGGGACCATCCGGCTCTAAATCATTGATCGAAATGAGCTTTGCGAAATAAGAAACCGGCGGGGCTTTAGAGCCTGACGACGCATCGGCACTTGGGCCTGGAGATATGTCTCGGCTACTACGTGCTGAGGCCCGCATTCCTGCAGTAGCGATACACGGCCGAGCTGCTCACCCCGAGCTCCCGCGCCAACTGAGCCCGGCTGACCTCCTTTAAGCGAGCCCGAACCTGGTCCAGGGCCAGCCCCCGCAAGGTGCGGTGCTCCGGCCCTTTCAGGACGCGCCCCAACCAAAGGGCTCGGCGGTCCAGGCCGATGGTGGCCGGCGACAAGCCCAAGCGCTGGGCCACCTCGGCCGAGGTTAGCCCGGCTTGAACCAGCTGCTGCACCCGTTGGCGACGCTCAGCGAGCTCGCGGGTTTGGCGGGCCCGAAAGGCCTGCCGTCCGGAACCGGCCAGGCGGTGCCGCCTCACAAAGCGGTTCACGGCTTGGTGGGTAACGCCCAGGCGTTGGGCCAGGGCGCGCTGGCTCACCCCTTCGTCCAGCCAGGATTGAACCTGGGCCGGGGAGCGGCCGCCGAGGAAGCCTTTGCGTGGAATCATGATGGAGTGGCCTGACGACGTCGCCCATCGCGCGGCGCTTTGAGGCCTGCTCTTTTCATGTAAACAGATATAGACGACGCGCTGACCCCAAGATGCAGAGCCACAGCGTTGGCCGTCTGGAATCGGGCGAGCAGGATCTCGACCTCTGCTCGACTCAAGCCCGAGAGGGTCATTTTCTCCGCCGGTTTACGCATGCCCGGAAGCTTCAGCGGTTTGCGGTCGGTCGATGGTGTGTTGGCCTGGCGGCATCGCCCGTCCCGTGGCGCTTTGAGGCCGGCTCTCTTCATGTACGAGGACACATGCGCCCCACTGGTTCCGAGATGCAACGCCACTGCCTTGATGGTCTGGAATCGAGCAAGAAGGGCCTCGATCTCTGCTCGACTCAAGCCCAAGAGGGTCATTTTCTCTGCCGGCAGACGCACACGCGGCAGCTTCAGCGCTTTGCGGTCGGCCGTTATGCACGCGTATGGCACGGCCAACTGTTGCGCCATTTCAGACACCGATAGGCCGGCCTCGCTCAACCGGCGCACCTCTTTGCGCCGAGCCAGAACAACCGCCTTCTTTCCGTTTTGCGGCATGTCCAGTTCGTATTTCTTGCAAAACAGGCTAACCGCTTGCTGCGTGACGCCGATCCGAGCCGCCACACGGGTGCGGGTGCCCAGTTCGTGGAGCAGGCTCAGCACTTCCTCAACCGAGTGCCCTGCAATGCTCCTCGGTTGTCGTTGGCAGACCGGCAACCGCAGTCCAAGGGCTTGAGCATCTTTCTGCACGGTGTAAACAGCCACCCCGAGGAACCTTGCGATGTCCTTTCGTGCCATGCCGGCCTGAATGCAGGCGCGGACCGCATAGCGGCGTTGGCTCACATAAGCCCGGTAGCGCTCCGAGGGCATGGCATCCGCAGGATCCACACGCTGAGCGTGCTCGATTTGCTCCGCTTCGCCGTGTGCGTTGCGGTGCGCGGCCAGGGCGTCGTCCACGTCCTTGCTGAAAGGCGTGTTGCGTTGGGCTGCGTCGTAGATGGCCCGGATGTCTGCGGGCATCGGCAACAGCTCGATGCCATCCGGCCCGGGAAGAACGTCTGGGGCAAACAAGGTGGACGGCTCGCGTGTCATCGGCCCACCCAGTAGCCCAGTCCCGCGCTAAGCAAGGTGGCCGCGTATAGAGCGGCGTCCTCAGCGCTGGAAATGTTGAGGGCCATGATTACCGCCCCGAATGCGAGCGTGAGGACGCAACCCGCGAAGATCCCACCAAAAATCGCTAACTCCAGGTAGAGCCAAGCACCGCGCCTCCCAGCCCAGAAAAGGGCCAGCGATTGCTTTACGGTCGGGTAAGTCAACGCGATCATAAAAGAGAGAAACGCTGCCGAGCAGAGAAACACGGCAAGGACCAGCACGGATAGGACCAGCATCGTCAACGCACTCATCCGCGCGACCTCCCCTTGCGGCAAACAAGCGCCAGCAGGCAGAGCACCGCGACTATGCCGAGTGCAAACAGCCCTCCCCCGGTGGCGACCTGGTGCCAGACGCTGAAGGTGGCTTGGGCCAGGAATGCGGCGATGACCACCATCCCAACGCCAAACAGCCCGCCATGAATCACGAAGCGGCCGTGCGTGCGAGCGCCTCGCTCACCGCCCCTCACCCGTTGCCAAGCTGCCTTGGCGTCGCCAAAGCGCTTGAACGTCCAGAGCGGGACCAGGACCATGAGGCCAAGCAGGGTCAGCAGAAGGATCGCGCTCACCATGGGCGGCCTCCCGCGTGGCTCCTCAGTGGGCGAGCCTGGAAGGGGAGAGGTTGGCCCCACTGGCTGGGCTTGAGATTCCATGCCATTGGCAGGTGGTGCAGCTCGTGAGGTTGCGCAGGGGAGCAATCCATGCCGTCTAGAATGAGGTGACCGTAATGGTGGGCAATGCTTTTGAATGTGGCTCCCATTAGCGCCGCCCTTTGCCGGTCGTTGCCGCGTTGGCAGAGCGCACGCCCCAGCCCTTGGCTTGGCGCAACCGATCGATCTGGGCTGCTGCTTCGTGAGAAAGGCCCAGGTATCCGCTCTCGTCCATCAAAACGTGGCCTGGAGATTGCTTGAAGTCCTCGATGCTCAGCGCGGCATCGGGGCGCTTGCGGAAAAATGCGAGCCATTTCATCAGCGCTGCCCCTCAGGCCGTCAAGGGGAGCAGGCCGGCAAGGGCCAGAGAAAGAACCAAAACGCGCATGAGGCCTCCTTTTTTGAATGGGTTGCACTACCCATAACAAACGGTTTGGTTTGCGCAAGGGGATCGGGAAAAGAAAAGGCGGCTTTCGCCGCCCTTTCCCTTGGCCTTAGAAGCGCGCTCGCAAGCGAGGGGCTTCCAGGGTTTGGCCGTCCTGCCCATGGGCCTTCATGGCCGCACCGACCTGCCGTTGGGCGTCGGCCCCAAACCCGCCTTCCGGTGGCTTCCAAGCGTTGGCAGGCGGAAGCATACTGTCGAGGAGCTTGGCTCGGTTGTGGGCACGGATGACCTGATCCGATTGATCATTCCCGTGCCGCCCCAACAAATCTGTCGGGGTCGTTCCCTCCGAGTCCGCGTCCTGGGGCGTGCGTCCCGACTTGAGCAGGTCACCAGCCCATTCGGCATCGCCGGATGCGACGGCGAAGTGGAGCGGATACTCGGTGGCAGCGGTCAGGAAGGCCACGTAGTCCTTGTAGCTGGTTACCCAGGTCTCTTCCTTCCACTCTTCTTCATCGGTCTTGCCGTCGTAGTAATGGTCGAAGGCCGCTTGCCGCAGCTCGTCGTAAAGCTCGTCTACTGACCAATCGTTCTTCACCGCTTGGATGAGCAGGTCGCGCTCTTGTTCGCAGAGCTTCAGACCAAGGGCTTCGCGTGCGCTGATGGGTTGGGTGGAATCGTGTTGCATGGGGTCCTCCATTGGTTGGTGTTGAGTAGGTCACGGCTCACCAGCACCGCAGGAATGCGGTGGAAGCCGTTCTTCGTTTTCAACCCCGATGGGGAACCTGACAGGGGCATGGATGCCCACTTCCCAGTTCTAGCAAAAACTCGGGGAAGGTCAAGCCCTACCAGCGTTAGGCTACTTGGCGTTCCTTGCGTTGCGACGGCGACCTTCGACCGGCTTCCGCCTTCCGCCCCTGCTCGGTGTCCTGCTCCTTCTTGACCTGCGGCAGCGGCTCGCGTTCAAACGTCGGGATGTCGAGGAAGGTCATGACCTTCTCCGCTTGGCTGGCTGCGCGGAACAGGGTCCTGGGGTCATCGGCCAGGGCTTTCATCCAAGACTGCAGGTAGCCGGCGTGCTGTTCTTCGTGTTCTTTCCCCAGCCCGATCCCGAGGCGCTCGGAAATGAAAAGGCTGGACAGCTCTGCCACCAGTTCCTCCTTGGCATACCCCTCCGTCCCGAATCGCCCGGTTAGATCGCGGCCGAGCCGGTGCTTGGCCCCGGCCCAATGGGCCAGTTCGTGGAGCACGGTTGACGCATAACTAATCGGGTCTTGAAAGCTGCCCGCTTTCGGAACGTGGATGCTGTCGGTAGCAACGGAGTAGAAGGCCCTGTTCCCGCCATCGTGATGAAGTTTTGGCTGGTGCTTGTCCAACAACTCCCGCAGACGCAAGTTGCGGATCGACTCGGGCATGATGAAGGGCGGCGGGGGCTCGGGCATGCCGTCCATTTGGCTGGCATTGAACACCGTGGCGACGAACACCGATGGCCCTTGGTATCCGCCCTTCTCTTCGCCTTCGGTCAACGGCTCGGCACCGTCTTTGGCTTTGCCCGTCTTGCTGAAGTCCCAGTAGGCGATCTGCTGCCCCTTCTCGCCGCGCCTGACTTGGGCCCCGATGCTTTCTGCCTGCCGATAGGTCAGCCAGCGATTGTCGTTGTAGCCGTGGGCCATCTGCGCCCCGCGCAGGACCAGCGTGTTGGAACCTCGGTAGGTTTTGCCCGTGTGCGGATTCCACGGGCCGTTGATCGAACCGTTCTGCGGGGCGTCGGGGTCGTTCCAGGGCCGGCGCCAGGGGATGGTGCCCTGCTGCATGAGCGCAAGCATGCGCTCGGCGGTGGCTTGAATGAGATCAGAATACTTGGACATGCGGTGGTTGCCTCAAATCTTTTTCAACCTCCTGCGCCTCCAAGCGGGTGGTTGTGGGTGGGGTCGGGTCAGAACTCGATATGAAGGGTCAGTGTCTTCCGGTGATACAAAGCTCGCCGCACCAGCTCGGCGATTTCATCCTCGCTGCGCAATCCCTGGTCGCCGTCTTTGCCAAGACGGACATGGAGACCAAACCCGCTCTGCACGAGCAAGTATTGCGGGTCCGCTTCCGGCGTCTCTGGACTCTCCAGATCAGCAGCGGTGATAGCTTCTTCGTGGAAAGCGTCGTCGGGGATGTGGTTGGGCGATGGCATGGGGGCTCCGTTTTGGTTTGGATACCCCTTTGCAATAGCGCAACGTCGCCGGTTGTAAAGGCCTACGCGGCTTCAGCCATCGGTGCGCCCGACAGGAGGGCGATGGCTTCCATGGCCTCTTTGCTCAGAGGGTCACCCAACGGAACCTCCTCGTCCGGGATGGCCTGGGGAGGCCCGCCCTCCAGGCGCGGCTTCAATCCCCCCACGCGCAGGTTGACCCAGCGCTCGGCCTTCGAGCCCTTCGTCGCCTTCTTTTGCTTCTGCTGGAGCCCCGGCATCCGTTCGCGCACGCGCTTCCAAAGCTCTTCTGCGCCCACCGGCTTGCGCCCCAGCTCTTCCAGCACGTAATCGCGGTAGTCGGCATAGATGTCGTTCTTGTCGGTCCACGTGCCTTCTTCTTCGATGACCATGCGCTCGGCGAAATAAGATGCCGTGGTGTCCGTCTCTTGCCGGGTCTGCTCGGCCAGCGCTTTGACGGCCTCGGGCATTTCCTCGGGCAGGCCGCCACGCTCAATGAGGCGCATGGCCCCCTCCAGCAGCCAGTCGATGATCACGGCCATTTCCGCCGGGTCCTCGGTCAGCTTCTTGTGGAAGTCCGGATCGCGGTCCTTGTCGTTCTCGGCCAGGCGCACATTGAACGGGATCATGCAAATCTTTCGCCAGAAGCCGTGTTCGTGACTCGTCACCGAGAACATGGCGTTCAGTGCCAGGAAGAGCGTGCCGCGCGGCACCGTGGTGTAGGCATCTTTGCCCTTGTTCTCCGCTGACATGGGATCGCGCGAGATAAGCGCCTTCAAGACCTGCTGGATGGGATCGGAGAGGACCTTGGGCGCCTCTGTCGCCAGATAAAGAGTCTTGGAAGCGAGAGGTGCCATGGCGAACTGCCCATCCAGCTTGTCGATGCGGACCGCAGTGTTCTTGGGGTGGATGGCTCGCAGGACGTGAAGCAAGGTGCTCTTGCCGTTGCTGCCGCTTCCCAGCAACAGGAAGGCTTTTTCCAGGCACATCGGCATGACCGACGACGCCATGGCTTCTTGAAGCAACCCTCGCACGGCCATGTCAGGCATGAAGCGATCCAGATATTTGGCCCACCGCGACTTGGGGTCCAACGGCTTGGGGGTGTAGCGGCCGGACCTCACCTGGTCGAGGTTGAGCTTCGCTGGGACCAAGGAAGTGATCCCGTGTTTGGGGTCGGCCGGCAGGTATTCGATGTAGGCCTTCTTGTTGGCGTCCTTGAGGATCTCCAGGTAACCGCCCTTCAGCGGCACGATGGCCCGATGCTGGCTTTCAGGCAACTTCATGCCTGGCAAGCGGATCATTTCGAGAATGGCCGTCTTGACGCAGCTGGTCGCGCTGCTCTGCTTGGCGTCCTCCGGGGCGTGCTTGCGCATCCAGTCCAACGCGTGGGCTTCTACTTCCCGGGTGGCTTGCAGGGCCCAGATGCCTTCGGACTCATCCCACTGATACAGCGAAAAATCGATCTCGCCGTTGTCCATCTTGCCGCCAATGCGGAAACAGTTGGCGCGGCGCATATCGTCGGCATAAGCCAGCTCAAACGAGAGGTCTTCCCCAATAACGCCCAGGTCATCCGTGGCGTCGTTGGGATTGACATCGGCCCCAAAGGCCTTGCCCTTTTTCTTAGGAGCCTGATCAACGGCGTCGCCATTGGCCTCCCCGCCCTTGACAGGGCCAGTCTTCGACTTACTCTTCATGTTGTAATCCCTAGTAGTAAACGCCCCGGTTCGCACCCGGGGTTTTTTATGCCGCTTGACTGGGGCGATGCACCCACTCTTGAAGCGCCTGACGCATGGCCTCGGAAGGGGTTTGCCCACGGGCCACCGCCGTCTCCTCCACCAACGCCTTAAAACTTTTGCTGACCCGGGCCTTCAACAACTCATCCCGTGCGGTCTTTTCGCGTTTCGTCTTCACTGCCTGCTCCGTTTCTTGATTTGTGGTCCTGTTGTGGCCACAAATCCATCTAAGCAGGCTTTACGGAACTGGCAAGGGCTCGCGCCAACGGATGTTCGTTTCTGCTTTCGATGCTCCAGAAACACTTGAAAGTGTGAAATACCTCAAGCATCAGCCTGGGAGGTAGCAAGTGCTTGTTACCCACTTGTTACCCTTCAAACCCTTATGTTTACTGGGGGTAACAGGTGGTAACAAGGTAACAAGTGGTTTAAGAGATCCACGCAAGAAAAATCCACTCACCGCTCACAACATCCATGCATACATCCATCGGGAGCTCGCGATCCACCCGTTACCCTGTTACCCCTTGTTACCTCCTTATGGGACAAGGCTTTCACGGGTAACAAGGGGGTAACAGGTGCTTGTTACCTGTTAGGAAAAACAAGAGCAAAAGCGGCTTGAAGCAAGAGCCGGCGGCTGCTCGCCGCCGAGTCTTGAAGAGGGAAAGGCGGGCCTCCGGCCTCTACTCGTAGAGGTGGAAGTGGGACCAAAACCCGGGGCGCCTGGGACCGATCAGTTCGTTCCCCACCGTGACTTTGACCGCCCCAAGCGGCAAGAAATGAAACGTTTGATTCGCGTGGATCTGCAAAGCCGTCATCGCTGCGCACAACGGATCGATGTCCCCCGCCAGCACCAGGATTTTTTCGCTTGGAAGGTGTTTCTGTTGACTCCTGATCGCGGCAAGGGCAAGCGAACCCGCGCCGCAACAGCTGTCGTAGACCTTGGCTCCGCTCCCACCAGGCCGATGCCTGGTGGCAAGGGTTTGAACCAGATCGAGAAGATCGCCGGGAGTGAAAGACTGACCCAGCCCTTCCCCACCCTTCCTGGCCAGCAGCTCGGCATGGACCCGTCCCAGGACATCGTCAAACGGCCTGCTTGCGAAGACCGCTTTGATGTAAGCGTTGATGGCTGCTACCACTTCAGGCGCTTCTTCGACATTTTTTTTCAAGGGTCCAAAAGCAAGGACTTTGGTGTCGAGGTGACCCTTGGTGTCTGCGTGGATATGTGCCATTGACATCAGTGCGTGCTGAACGAACGTTTCGAATGCAACCCGCGGATTCCACGGCTTGCCAGGAGTGGAAGGGATGGCGCGGATGGCCTTCACAAGGTTGGCGACCTCATTCATCGTTGGCCGCCCCCATGTCAGCGCCCGTCACCCGGTTGGCCTTCTCGAGCCGGATCTCCTCATCCATGGCGATGAACCGATCTCGCGTGAGAGACCAAAACACCACCCGCGTTTCCAGGTATTGAGTGATGATGTCTTTGCACTCGACCACCACGCGCCCGATGGGCATCCGCCAGATCAACTGGTTTGACAGCAACTGAAGTGCGGTCATCGCAGCACACAACGGATCGCGGTCGTTCGCTTTCACGGTAAGCCCCCGAAGGGCCTTCGAATCCTTCCCGGCCAGTTCGTGAAGCTTCACAAGCAACAGCGTGCCGGCTCCGCAGGTGGGGTCACCCATGGGCCACTCGTCTTTTTGAGGCGCTTGAGCAAAGGCGTTCATCGCCCTCGCCAAGCCCCAAGGGGTGAAATGTTGAGCGTCGTTCTTTTTCCCTGACCACACCAACTCATTAAACAATCGGCCCAGGATGCATTCGAACGGCTCGAAGGTTTCCACTGCGCCGCCGTAGGCCTGGCCCGCTTCGTGGCACCAATCCTCGCTTCCTTGCACGTCAGTCCCAAGCAGCGTCAAGTCACACCAGGCGACCAAGGGCCCAAATCCCCGGGTGAACAACTCCTCGGCCTGATTGATCACGCAAACCTTCAGCGCAAACGCGGTGAACTTGCGCATCTTTTCCCTGGGCGATTCCCCGGGGATGGCTTGGATAGCCTTCAACAACCGCTGGTAAGCATTGTTGCGGGGATCGGTCGGCTTTGCCTTCTTCGAAGTGCCCTTACTCATCGTTGGCCGCCCCCACGTCAGCGCCCACCCCAGAACTCACCCGGGCAAAGTCCAGCTCCAGGAAACATCCGCGGATCTGCCCCTCCCTGACCGCCCGCTTCAAGCGACGGGCGCCCTCCTCGCCGTAGGCAATCCACGCAGGGCCAGCAGGGGGCGCGTCACCTACGTCTCCGTTGGCCCGGTGGAACTTCAAGCGGCCCTCCTGGAAGACCACCGCGCTGACATCGGGGTGGTTCAGCACGAAACTTTGGAACCAGCGGGTCTCGGTTCGCGCAAACACCAGGGCGATGCCGCCCCCCGGGTGGTTGGCCATCTTCTCCATCCAGGCCTCTTGCCCCCGGCCGAACGGCGGGTTCATGAAAACGAAGGCATCCGCCGGCCATTCCGACGCCAGGCCGTCATCGCTGGGCTTGAGCATCCGAGCCGCGGTGGGCCACGGCATCCCGTTCTCGGGCGTTGCCGGATCCAGGTCGAAGGGCCCCAGGCCCGTGAAGCCTTCCCTCGGGCTGCCCCAAATATGCTCCGGAGGGGTGAGCCAAGTGGTGGTTGTCTCGAACTGCGGCAAGCGGTCGAAACCAACTGTGGCTGCGGCGAGCTTTTTAGTCCGGGGGATGGAGGTGGTTTTGCGCTCCTTCGGCATGAAGAGGTTGTTCGGGTCAGACGAAGCGGAGAGGATGTTCAATGTGCACACCTTATGGTTGATAGGGAGTTGTTGTTAGTTCGAGGGATTCAGACCTGCGTAGCGGGTCCGAGGTACAGCAAGGGCATCTACGGCAGCTGCACGTCCAGGTGCATGGCAATGTCTTCCAGCGCGTCTTCGTCGGCTTCACCGCCCTCGACCAATGCCCCCACGACAAGGCTGACGTCCACGTCCAGATCAATTCCCCAAATGCTCCACGTCGGCGCATTGAGCTCCTCGGTGCTGAGCCCGTGAAACTGACTCAATGCGTCTTCCCATGACTCGGCTTCGAAGGTGTAGCGGCGGCTGGCGAGCCCCGTCGCCGTCAGCAAGAGGCGTTGCGGCAACGCGGGCGCGACGGGATCGGCGACACCATCGTGGTCGTCCTCCTCGTCCGATCCGAACTCCATCTCACCGGCTCGGTTGAACACGTAGTCCGGGATCGCCTCGTACACCGCGTCCCCCACGCCTCCGCATACCTCGTGTTCGATTCTTTCCAGAGAGTAGGCCGATGACTCAATCAGCCACTGTGCGGCGATTTCAGGATCAAGCGATTCAAGATGGTTGATCGCATCGGACACACACGTGACATCCATGGCGACGCTGTAGTCGACCCACACCGGGCCGGTGACGCTGATGGTGTATCGCTGTTTCATTGGCTGTTCCTTGATGATTTGGCAAAGCTCCGCCCTCACGGCCAAAGGGCCGCGTTGAACGTTTGCTTTATGGGGTTGGGTTACTGCGCGCCAGCAGAGAGGCAAGCGATGCCCGCACTGCCTTAGGCAAGCCCGGAAAGGCGATCGCTGCCCGGGTTGGGGTTACGACTCGGACTGCAAGCCGGGCAGCGGCGCCGTGCGCAGGAGGGGCTGGAAGCTGCCGAGCCACGAGGGAGGCTGCAAATCGCCGGGTGCATGCTGATCGTATGTATCCAGAACAAAGCCGGGCTTGGATGAATGGCCTTTCGTAGCGGCGCGGCACCCCACGGACTCGACCACAAACTGCGTGTCGAAATGGGTCACGACTGCTCGGTAAGAACCGTAAACTTGAATGCAGGACGTGACTTCCTCCGACGTCAGCAAGTCCGGGAGCGTCATTTCAAAGAGTTCCCTTTCAATGCTATCCATCCCCTCAATGAGGGAAGCCGCACTGGTCGTCAAATAGATCTGCGGAACGATCGCTCCATGAGATCGAGAGGAACGATTCGACTTCCGATTACGGCGGGATTTGCTGCTGGGCTTCTTGCTCACGATGGACTCCGAAGGTTGATGGATGCGGAAGGTTGGGTAGCGGTACGAGAGGACAGAGATCACCACCACGAGTCGTAGAAGACATTCCAACCCTGATCGATGAGGCGGCACGCTCCATCGATGAAGATCAGGTCGAAGTGCTGTTCTTCGGGAAGAGACTCGCCAAAGAAGTGCCCCTCCGTTTTCGGAAGCTGTCCGGAAAGCACGGCCTGCCGGAGGTCCTCCAGGTCCTGCCTAGACAGAAACAGGGGCTTCTTGTTGAACTTCATCGGGTCTTTGCAGCCGCTCCGGCTGGCATACAGCGCCTGCATGTAGCCATGCAGATCCGGGTGCTTGCGCCATTCCATGATCGGCACGGCGGTGTTGTCCACCACGTCTTTACGGGTTTTTCCTGCAAACATATCGAGTCCCACGGGAGCATCTCCTTGGTTTTTGGGTAAAGCTTCGCCGTCGCGGCAGATCTGCCGCGCGGAAGAAGTGATCGAAGTAGTGAGCCGCTTGGCCTGACCTACGCCCTTACTCGGAAGCGGTCACGCCCGGACTACAGGTTTCCTTAGGCACCGACCCAAAGTGCGTGCTGAGAGCAGTGCCACTGGGCGGGCCTGGTAGGCGGGGGAAGTGTTCAAGGGCGTCTCCGTTTCTTGTGCGCCCATCCTACCCACTCGCTGGCGACCTCCCATGAAGGGCTAAATCACTGAAAGTGATCGTTTTTCAAGGGCTTGCAAGCAATCATTTTCACGACAAAGTGCGCGAGGACCCGGCATTCGGGCATCCCATTTCGCGGTAAGCCTTTGCCTCAGCCGAGGCTTGCCTCACGCGCCCTGTTCAGCGCTTGGCGGACATCGCTCAGGATCGAGTCGACAGCGTCCATCAGCACGTCGTGCAGACGCCGCTCGACCCAGGGCATCTGGAGCGCCTCCAGGGTCGTGTGAGGCTTTGCGAGGTGGGCAGGGTAGGCCGCGGCAGAGCCAAGCACCCGCCCTCGATCATCCACCGCCCAAGGCAGCACGCGTTCAAGCGCCTTAATGCCAAGCCGCTTGAGTGCCTTTGTCAGGGATTCAATCTCGGCATCGGCCTCAGCGCGCCTGATCTTGGCTACAGCCAATGCTGCCGACAGCGCACTTGCCTCATCCTCTTCGATACGTTGGCGGCCGGCCGATATCCATCGCCCGTTCACCTCCGCCTCGCTGCAATCCAGGACGGATCTCCAGTTGTAACGGGTGCCACCTTTGTTGCTCTTCGCCCTCGTGAAATCAGGAAAGAGCCCCTTCCCCGCCCGGCGTCGACTGTTCAATGAGTCTAGGCTGATGCCCATCGTGTAAGCGGCGACGGCGCCGCTCACATCAGGCTCCAAGCCTTTTCTTGCTCGCGATAGCTCGTCCTGATGTTGCTCGCTCAATGTAACGAGCGGTGACGTCGGATCTTTTCGAGGCCGGCCACGACGCTTGCCCCCCATAATCCCTGGGTCTCGACCTTTAGCTGTTGGCTGGCGTTCTCTCACTGGGCGGCCTCAGAAGCGGAATCGACCGCCACCGACATCTTTTGCGGGTCGGGCAGGCTCAGGCAGAGAGTCGTCCAATGCGTCTTGGCGGGCAGAAGAACGCGCCACCCGCAAGACCTTTTCCACCTCGTCCAACGCAGCGCTCATGGCGGCGTCGTAGGGTTCTCTTGCGTCGACGCTGACCCAAGCCTCCAGCAGAGCCTCGGACAGCGATGCATCCCACACGTTGCCTTCGTCCAGGGCCCGGTCCAGCAGATCTTCCGAGACCGAGAGAACGTGACCGGCGATACAGCCGTCGCTCATTACCCACCCATGGCTGATCGACACGCAGTCTCGCAACGACAGGAAGGACACGCCCTTGCCGACCGCCTTCTTGAGCTTCTCCAACTCCGTCCGGCCCGTCTTTACCGCGAGCTCCCGCTCGAGCTCGCGGATCTGCTGGCGCAGAGCGTCTTCCTCTGCCACCAGCCGGCGCTCCTTGGCTGAGCGACCCAATCGAGCGCGCTGCCACTCGACGAGATCCTCGTACAGATAGCGGACGTGCTGATTGGCCCCGCCGTGAAGGCTGCCCGCGCCTTTTTGAAAGGGCGGCCCCAGCGGGGGCGACCGGCGGCGCCACTCGCCCAGCGTGTCGAAATGCACCCCGAGAAACTGGGCTGCGGCCTTGGTTGAAACGGTGGGCGTCAGGCCGGCTGCAGCGCGCGACAGCTCTTGGTCCAGCGCGCGTTGAAGCTTGGCGCGGTAGTCCTCGTCACTGCGAACCGTTTCAATCGTCTGCATGGCTCAGCGCCAACTTCCTGTTCCTTGGAGCGAACAGTTTAACCGGCTCCTCGCCGGCCTCGTCGAGGCGGGGCTTGTCCAGCCCCTTGAGCCGGTTCCAGACCCGGGGACTGCGGGCCACCATCATCTCCTCAACCTCACCAAATGCCTCGCGAAGGCGTGCCCACTCCTGCTGCGTGTAGCGTTCGGAGACCGGAGACATGCCATCGCCACCGGCCGTGCGGACGTGGTGGTGGAGCATCTGCGAGACAATGCGGCTCTCGCCAAACTTCAGGGCCGCATAACGCCCAAGGGTCCGCCGCAAATCATGCGTGGTCAGGCCCTGGTCGACGTCATCCCGAATGTCCCCCGTATCTCCCTGCTGCCCAACCAAGCCCGCGTCGCGACGCACATTGGCGAGGATCGATTTGCTATCGAGGTAATGGCCCGACTTGCTGCGGCTAGAGCGGGCGGGGAACACGAAGCGTGTCCGGTCCACCTTGCGCAACGCTTCCTGGACGCCTGCCTCCAGTGCAGCAAGGACCGTTCGTGCCGCCCCCTTGGCCTTGGCTGACTTCAGCAACGACTCTGCTGCAGCCAGTTCGCGCAGGGCACCGTCGTCGTCCAGCCGGGTTTCAAAGCGCAGTCGCAGCACCCTCTCCGCGAAGTAGCTGATCGGCAGGAAGCGCTCTTCGCCCGATTTGGTGTCGAACATGAAGACCTGCGGGCCCTCCCGCTTCGTATAGCGGTTGATCTCCCCGGGCTGGCCCAGCCAGACCCATGACACTTCTTCTTGGATCAACTCGCTGTGGGAACAGCGATCCATCCAGCGCAGTTGCGCGGCTTCGCTTCGACGCGTGCCCCAAAGCAAGGTCAGCAGCAGATAATCGGACGCGCCGGCGTTGTGGCCACCCTGCTCATCCCGGCGCCCCACAATCGACTGCAACACCTTTGGGAGCGTGTTGTCGGTCAGCGGATTGCGGACCGCCGCCTTCTCATAATGCTTGCGGAGGTTCCGGGCGCCTCTCAGCAAGTGCCTATCAAAGATGGCCTGCAGGGGGTTGTGCCTCAGCCTAGACTCTCGCCCTTCCCGTCCCGCCAGGACGCTCTCACGTTTCAGCACCATGGCCACCGCGCGATGGGCATCCGTGAAGCTGTGTTCGGTGGCGGCCAGGCCACTGGCCCGGACGCGCTGGACATACTTTCCCGTGATCCCCAGGCTTTCCAGTGTCCGCGTATCCAGCTCCGCCCAGTCCTCGTAGCCCGCCAAAGCTTCTCGCATCGGGGTCGGAATGCGGTTGGATCGGACCATCGCGCTCTTGCGCAACGCGTCGAACGCGGCTTCCACGTCGTCGTCGGTCACATCGGCCACGGCCCGCTGAGCGAACCCCACTTCCGGACGTGACAATCGAGCAAGGCTGTCCTCCAACGCCGTCAGGCTGGACTGCTTCACCAGTCGCTTGGTCACCCGGTCCTTCATGTCGGCGATGTAGACGTCGAAACAGTCGGCCACGGTGAGCCGAGCCAGTCGACCGTCCTCTTGCTGCTGCTGGCTAGCCCGCGCTGCCCGAGTCTTCGGGTTCTCGCCTGACGCCTTGAGCTCCTGAATCAGCTCCCGGGCCACGGAGTAGGCCTCTTCCAGCCCCATGTCCGTGACGTTGCCCAACGCAAAGCGGCGGACCCCCTGCGTTCCGCGCCGAACCACTTCATAGGTCGTCCGGGTCTTGCCCACGTAGAAGCCAAACCCTACCGGCGCCCCTTGGTTTCCATCCAGCACGCGATAGGCCTTATCGCCCTGCTCCGCCGGCCGCTCCACCAGCTTGGCGCGCTTGCCCAAGCCTCCCGACGCAGGGATGCGCCGAACTGAAAGCTCCATCACCTGTTGGTGGGTCAGACTAAACTTGGTGGCCTGGCGCCGGGTGGCGCGGTCCGTCGCAACATTTTTTGGCATGATCGTCCGTGTCCCGATTGGCGTCGCAACACGATCTTTGCCCAAGCAACCGGCCGTCGCAACACCATCGCAACAAAAAACCCCGTTACTTGCCGTTTCTGACGGCAACCCGCCTTCACTCACCGAGACGGACTCCATTGCAAGCCACTGATTCAAAAACAAAACGGAACGAATCCAAGGGGAGTCAAGAGCACACCCCCCTGATGAAGCAGTTCTTCGCAGCCAAGTCCGAGTATCCGGACCTGCTGCTGTTCTTCCGCATGGGCGACTTCTACGAGCTGTTCTACGACGATGCGCGCAAGGCCGCGCGCCTGCTCGACATCACCCTGACCCAGCGTGGCAGCTCCGGCGGCGCGCCGATTCCGATGGCCGGCGTGCCGGTGCATGCCTATGAAGGCTACCTGGCGCGGTTGGTGGCGCTGGGCGAGTCGGTGGCGATCTGCGAGCAGATCGGCGACCCGGCGCTGGCCAAGGGCCTGGTCGAACGCAAGGTGGTGCGCATCGTCACCCCCGGCACCGTCACCGACGAAGCGCTGCTGGACGAACGCCGCGACACCCTGCTGATGGCGCTGTCGCGCACGAAGCAGGGCTACGGCCTGGCCTGGGCCGACCTGGCCGGTGGCCGCTTCCTGGTCAATGAAGTCGAGACCGACGACGCGCTGGAAGCCGAACTGGCCCGACTGGAGCCGGCCGAGCTGCTGGTGCCCGACGAGGAGAACTGGCCCGACTTCCTGCGCCACCGCACCGGCGTGCGCCGCCGTGCGCCGTGGCTGTTCGACGCGGACAGCGGCCGCCGCCAGCTGCTGAACTTCTTCAAGCTGCACGATCTGAGCGGCTTCGGTATCGATGACAAGCCACGTGCCACCGCCGCCGCCGGCGCCCTGCTCGGTTATGTCGAGGAAACCCAGAAGCAGCGCCTGCCGCACCTGACCTCGATCGCGATGGAAACCGCCGCCGAGGCGATCGCGATGAACGCCGCCACCCGCCGCCACCTGGAACTGGATACGCGCGTCGACGGCGATACCCGCAATACCCTGCTGGGCGTGCTCGACAGCACGGTGACGCCAATGGGCGGGCGCCTGCTGCGCCGGTGGCTGCACCGCCCGCTGCGCCTGCGCGAGGTGCTGGTGCAGCGCCACCATGCGGTGGAAACCCTGATCGATCGCGGCAGCGATGCCGACATCCGCGAACAGTTCCGCCGCCTCGGCGACCTGGAACGCATCCTGACCCGCGTCGCACTGCGTTCGGCGCGCCCGCGTGATTTCTCCACCCTGCGCGATGGCCTGGGCCTGCTGCCGGCGGTGCGCGAAGTGCTGGCGCCGCTGGATTCACCGCGCCTGCAGGCACTGCATGCCGCCTTGGGCGAGCACGACGCGTGCGCACAGCTGCTGGCCAGCGCCATCGCCGAAATGCCGCCACTGAAGCTGAGCGACGGCGGCGTGCTGGCCGATGGCTTCGATGAAGAGCTGGACGAGCTGCGCCGCCTGTCCACCCATGCCGACCAGTTCCTGGTTGACCTGGAACTGCGCGAGCGCGAGAGCAGCGGCATTCCCACCCTGAAGGTGGGCTACAACCGCGTGCACGGCTACTACATCGAAATCAGCAAGGGCCAGTCCGATCGCGCGCCGGTGCACTACACCCGCCGCCAGACGCTGACCAATGCCGAGCGTTACATCACCGAAGAACTGAAGGCATTCGAGGACAAGGTGCTGTCCGCGCGCGACCGTTCGCTGTCGCGCGAGAAGTACCTGTACGAGCAGCTGCTGGACACCCTCGGCGAACAGCTGGAACCGTTGAAGCAGTGCGCCGCTGCGCTGAGCGAACTGGACGTGCTGGCCGCCTTCGCCGAACGCGCGCAGGCGCTGGACTGGTCGCGGCCGGAACTTGAAACGGCACCGTGCCTGAAGATCGAGCGTGGCCGCCATCCGGTGGTCGAGGCGGTGCGCGAGCAGCCGTTCGAACCCAACGATCTGGATCTGCATCCGGACCGCCGCATGCTGGTCATCACCGGTCCGAACATGGGTGGTAAATCGACCTACATGCGGCAGAACGCGCTGATCGTGCTGCTGGCCCACATCGGCAGCTTCGTGCCGGCCAGCCGGGCGCTGATCGGCCCGATCGACCGCATCCTGACCCGCATCGGCGCCGGTGACGACCTCGCCCGCGGGCAGTCGACCTTCATGGTCGAGATGGCCGAGACCAGCTACATCCTGCACCACGCCACCGCGCATTCGCTGGTGCTGATGGACGAGATCGGCCGTGGCACGTCCACCTACGACGGCCTGGCGCTGGCCGACGCGGTGGCCCGCCACCTGGCCTACCAGAACCGCTGCTACACGCTGTTCGCCACCCACTACTTCGAGCTGACCGCGCTGGCCGACGAGCAGCACGAGGGCGGCCGCAGCGGCATCGCCAACGTGCACCTGGATGCCGTCGAGCACGGTGAAGCGCTGGTGTTCATGCACGCCGTTAAGGACGGCCCGGCCAACCGCAGCTTCGGCCTGCAGGTGGCCGCACTGGCCGGCCTGCCGCGCGCCACCGTGGCGCAGGCGCGCCGTCGACTGGCCGAGCTGGAACAGCGCGGCGGTGAGAGCCATGCCGCCGAGCTGGCGCCGCAGGCATTGGATGCACCGCAGCAGTTCGGCCTGTTCGCGGCGCCGTCGAACAAGGCACAGGAAGCACTGGCCGCCATCGATCCGGACGAACTGACGCCGAAGCAGGCACTGGAAGCGCTGTACCGACTGAAAGCACTGCTGTAACCGCAGCACGCACCCCTGGCTTCCCGCCGCCACGCGGGAGGCCTATCGAAAGATCCGGCAAATCTTATTCTTCGTTTCAATTGACAGAAACTATCAAACTGAACGGATCATTCGATTATTCATTTCATCTGGCCCTAGCTAAAGTCGAGTGAAGATGTTCCATCCCGTCTTCACCCGCAGGAGCCAGCCATGAGCCAGTCCGATAACAACAGCCCGAAATGTCCGTATCACACCGCGCCGTCGCCTGCGGAAGGCGCCCAGCAGCAGCGCGAGCTGAGCACTACCCCGAAGCAGAAGCACGGCGATGAACCGGTCACGCCGATGACCACGGCCTTCGGCGCACCGGTGGTGGACAACCAGAACAGCAAGACCGCCGGCCCGCGTGGCCCGCTGCTGATGGAAGACGTGTGGCTGCTGGAAAAGCTGGCCAACCTCAACCGCGAGATCATTCCCGAGCGCCGCATGCACGCCAAGGGCTCGGGCGCATTCGGCACCTTCACCGTCACTCACGACATCAGCAAGTACACCCGCGCCAAGCTGTTCGAGAAGGTCGGCAAGCAGACCGAGATGTTCGCCCGCTTCACCACGGTGGCCGGCGAGCGTGGCGCCGCCGACGCCGAGCGTGACATCCGCGGCTTCGCCCTGAAGTTCTACACCGAAGAAGGCAATTGGGACCTGGTCGGCAACAACACGCCGGTGTTCTTCCTGCGCGACCCGCGCAAGTTCGCCGACCTCAACAAGGCCGTCAAGCGCGACCCGCATACCAACCTGCGCAGCGCACGCAACAACTGGGATTTCTGGACGCTGCTGCCCGAAGCCCTGCTGCAGGTGACCGTGGTGATGAGCGACCGCGGCATTCCGCGCAGCTTCCGCCACATGCACGGTTTCGGCTCGCACACCTACAGCTTCACCAACGCCGACAGCGAGCGCTTCTGGGTGAAGTTCCACTTCGTCAGCCAGCAGGGCATCGAATCGCTGACCGACGCGCAGGCGCAGATCCTGGTCGGCCATGACCGCGAAAGCCACGGCCGCGACCTGTTCGCCGCGATCGAGAAGGGCGACTTCCCGAAGTGGAAACTGTTCATCCAGGTCATGCCGGAACTGGAGGCGGAAACCTACCGCATCCATCCGTTCGACCTGACCAAGGTGTGGCCGAAGAGCGACTACCCGCTGATCGAAGTGGGCCAGTTCGAACTGAACCGCAATCCGGTCAACTGGTACCAGGACGTGGAGCAGTCAGCGTTCGCGCCGAGCAACCTGGTGCCGGGTATCGGCCCGTCGCCGGACAAGATGCTGCAGGCGCGCCTGTTCGCCTACTCCGATGCGCAGCGCTACCGCCTGGGCGTGAACCACCATCAGATTCCGGTGAACGCGGCGCGCTGCCCGGTGCACAGCAACCACCGCGACGGTGCGATGCGCGTGGACGGCAACTACGGCGGCCTGCCGCACTACGAACCCAACAGCTACGGCCAGTGGCAGGAGCAGCCGCAGTACCGCGAACCGCCGATGAAGATCCGGGGCGACGCCGACTTCTGGAACTTCCGTGAGGACGACGCCGACTACTTCAGCCAGCCCGGTGCGCTGTTCCGCAGCTACAACCAGGCACAGAAGGAGCGACTGTTCGCCAACACCGCCCGTGCCCTGGGCGATGCGCCGGACTTCATCAAGCAGCGCCACATCGACAACTGCAGCAAGGCCGACCCGGCCTATGGCGCTGGTGTTGCCGCGGCGCTGAAGGCGCTGGCCAGCCAGCCGACCGATCCGTTCAAGCCGGCCCAGCCGGAAGCGGACTTCCCCACCGCGACCCCGGGCGCCGAAGACATTGAGCTCTGATCGCCCTGCCCCGTGAACGCCACGCCGCCTCCCCGTGAGGCGGCGTCGCCGTTTTAACGGTCTGCGTCGTACCTTCTGCACGCCCAACCCCAATCAAGGATTCCGCAGATGAGCCTGACCGACGAACTTCTCGCCAAACTGCAGGGCGCCCCGCTGCAGCAGGTATCGCAGCAGCTCGGCATCAGCGATACCCAGGCCTCCGGTGCGATCAGTGCCGCGCTGCCGGTGCTGATGGGCGCGCTGGGCAACAACGCCTCGCAGCCGCAGGGCGCACAGGCGCTGCTCGGTGCACTGCAGAACAACCACAGCGGCCTGGACCTGGGCAGCGTGCTCGGCTCGGTATTGGGCGGCGGTGGCGGTGGCGCCGCCAGCGACGGTGCCGGCATCCTCGGCCACATCTTCGGCGGCAGCCAGCAGAAGGTGGAAACCGGCCTGGCCCAGGCCACCCAGCTCGACAGCGGCCGTACCAGCCAGTTGCTGCAGATGCTCGCACCGATCGTGATGGCCTTCCTCGCCCAGCGCCTTGGTGGTGGCCAGGCCGATGCCGGCTCGCTCAGCCAGGCCCTCGGCCAGGAGAAGCAGCAGGTGCAGCAACAGGGCGGCCTTGCCGGCGGCCTGCTTGGCAGCGTGCTGGACCAGGACGGTGACGGCCAGCTCGGCGTGGGCGATCTGCTGAAGATCGGCGGCAGCCTGCTGGGCGGCAAGCGCTGAGCCAAGGCGGCGCCGGACCCGGTCTGGCGCCCTGCAACTTACAACGCGTCGATATCGCCGAGCGCGCGGATCAACCGCCGTGCGCGTTTGTCCGGCTTGTGCTCCGGCGGCTGGAAACCATCGCGTGCGGCGATGCGCAGCGCCCGCTGCTCGGCGCGGCGGGCCCTGGAGGCCTCACTCTCGGCATACAGCTGCTGCGCCGCCGGCGCCGGCCCGCGCTGATCGCTCAGCCCCAGCACCTGGATCTCGAAATGCTCCTCGCCGCGTTCCACCTGCAGCTGCTCGCCGACGCGCACCGCGCGTGAGGATTTCGGGCGCTGCCCAGCCACGCTGACCTTGCCGGTCTCGATGGCCTGCTTGGCCAGGCTGCGGGTCTTGAAGAAACGGGCCGCCCACAGCCAGATGTCCAGGCGGACACTGGGCGGCAGCGGGGAAAGCTCGGTCATCGGCAGGGACTACTCCGTTCGCTTGTTCAGGGGACGCGGGTTGTCGGGGTCGGTGCGGCAGCCGCTGCCCCCGATCAGGGTGGGTACGCCGGCAGAAAGATCCTGGCGCTGGCTGCCGACCAGGCACTCGGGCCGGTCGGTGGGCCGCACCTGGGTATCGCCCAGCCGGTCACCTGTCGAACATGCGGCCAGTACGACGCTGATCAAGGCCAGCGCCAGGCTCCACTTCACCTGCAGTCGTTGATGCATTGCCACATCCCGCAAACCAGCTTGGTGCTAGTGTGCGCCTCCCGGGATTCGATCACCACTCCATGGCCAAAGCGCCGCTTGACCTGACCTCCGGCCCGATCGGCCGCAATCTCCTGCTGTTTTCCCTGCCGATCCTGGCAGGCAACATCGCGCAGTCGCTGAACGGTTCGGTGAATGCGATCTGGGTCGGGCGCTTCCTCGGTGAGGCGGCACTGACCGCCACCGCGAACGCCAACAACATCATGTTCTTCCTTATCGGCTCGGTGTTCGGCTTCGGCATGGCTTCGACCATCCTGATCGGACAGGCGATCGGCGCGCGCGACATCGCGCAGGCGCGGCGCGTGGTCGGCACCAGTGCCACCTTCTTCATCGGCCTGTCGGTGATCATCGCCATCGCCGGCTGGTTCATGGCCCATCCGCTGCTGGCAGCGATGGGCACGCCGGCCGCCTCGCTGCCATTGGCCGAGGCCTACCTGCAGATCATCTTCCTGGCGATGCCGACGCTGTACGCGTTCGCCTTCCTCACCGCCGCCCTGCGCGGTGCCGGTGATTCGCGCACGCCGTTCCGCTTCCTGATGGTATCGGTGGCACTGGACATCGTGCTGAACCCGGTACTGATCTTCGGGATGGGGCCCTTCCCCGCGCTGGGCATCGCCGGCTCGGCCTGGGCCACGCTGGTCGCGCAGACGTTGTCGCTGGCCGGCCTGCTGCTGTACATGCGGCACAAGCGCCACACCCTGTGGCTGGGCCGCGCCGACCTGCGCTTGTTCAAGCTCGACATGACCATCCTCAAGGCGCTGGTGGTCAAGGGCGTGCCGATGGGCCTGCAGATGGTGCTGATTTCGCTGTCGGTGATCCTGCTGATGACCATGGTCAACCAGTACGGCACCGACACCGGCGCCGGCTACGGTGCTGCCCTGCAGCTGTGGAACTACCTGCAGATGCCGGCGATGGCGATCGGTGCGGCGTGTTCTTCGATGGCCGCACAGAACGTCGGTGCGCAGCGCTGGGACCGCGTGCGCGGTACCGCACGCCAGGGCGTGCTGTTCAACTTCCTGCTGACCGGCGCGCTGATCCTGCCGTTGGTTGTGTTCGATCGCCAGCTGCTGGCGCTGTTCCTGCCGCCGGCCAGCCAGGCGCTGGACATCGCCCGCCACCTCAACCATGTGGTGATCGGCTCGTTCCTGTTCTTCGGCGTCAGCTTCGTGATCTCCGGCGTGGTGCGCTCCACCGGCGCGGTGATTCCGCCACTGCTGATCCTGGCCGGCTCGCTGTGGGGCGTGCGCGTGCCGTTCGCCGAACTGCTGCAGCCGTACTGGGGCGCCGATGCAATCTGGTGGAGCTTCCCGGTCAGCTCGCTGGTGTCGATGCTGCTGTCGCTGGCGTATTACCGCTGGGGCGGCTGGCGCAAGGCGAAGATGATGGGCAAGCCCTCGCATGCCGAAGAACTGGCGACGCCGTCGGAGATTCCGGCCTGTCCGCCGTCGCCGGTGGCCGACCCGGATGCCGCACCGCTGCGGTAGTGCCGGCCGCCGGCCGGCAACCTCATGGACCGGCCAATGACAAGGTAGTGCCGGCCGCTGGCCGGCAACCTCACACCTCTCCAGCAGCATCGCGCAACAGCCGGCCAGCGGCCGGCTCTACCGTTTCTTCTTCGCCGCATTGAACGCCGCCGCTGCGCGCAGCAGCGCCTTGAACGCAGCGGCATCCGGCATCGCGCCTTCATGGACGTCGATCGCACGCCGCGTATTGCCCTCGAGGCTGGCGTTGAACAGGCCTTTGGGATCGGCCAGCGCCGCACCGTTGGCGAAGGTCAGTTTCACCGCCTGCTTGTAGGTCTCGCCGGTGCACAGGATGCCGTTGTGCTCCCACACCGGTGTACCGCGCCACTTCCAGGCTTCCTGCACGTCCGGCAGCGCTTCATGGATCAATGCACGCACGCGTGCCAGTGTTTCACCGCGCCAGTCTGCCAGCTCGGCGATGCGTGCATCGATCAGTTCGGCCGCCGGTGTTCCGGCATCGGCCGGGTTGGGGGCATGCGTAGCCATCAGGAGCTCTCGTCGGGAAAGGAATGAGAAAGTCGGGGTTACATGCGCTCGCCGGGCAACGCGGCGGCCTGGCGCACCCAGTCGAGGAACTGTGCCTCATCCAGCGCGCCATCCTGTGCGATATGCAGGTAGCGCGTATCGGCACTCTTGGACGGCTCGGGCGGCATCGGCTTCAGCACCGCGCCACGAAAGAACGCCACCTTGATGTAGCGGGTGAAGCAATGGAAGCTGAGAAACCAGCCTTCGCCCGGCGCCACCGCATACATCGGCGAGTTCCACTTCACCGCCTTGTGCACGCCGGGTACGGCCCGTTCGATCAACGCATCCAGCTGTGCGCCGACCGGGCGTTTCCAGTCCGGCATGGCGGCGATGTATGCCTGCACCGGAGCATCGCCCTCGCCCTTGGCGATCTGCGGGTTGCCACCGGACAGCAGGGTGGGCGCAGCGGTGGGTGCGGTTCGCTTGGCAGGCATCGCACGGCACGTCCATCGGGATGAAACCGCAGCCTAGCGCGGCCCGTAGCCAGCGGTCACGGCGCAGTGCGCCATCGGCTCAGTCCGCCTGCCGCGCCCGGAACTGGCGCCAATCCGGCAGCTTGCGGTGGCGGCGCAGCGAGCGCATCAGCGCCGCCATCACAAGGCCGAACAGCGCGCCGGCCACCAGACCGGCCACCAGCAACAGCACCAGCGGGCGTTCGCTGCCCTGCCACAGCATCAGCCACATCAGCGCGGTCCAGAACAGCCCGAACAGCAGGCCCTGCACCAACGCGTTGGTGCCAAAGCCGGCCAGGATCGGTGGCGGCAGTGCGATGCCCAGGCGCCACAACAGGCGATGCAGCAACGGCGCCGATTGCACGCGTGCCAGCCCCTTGCCGTCGAGAAAGCGCAACGCCGACTGGATCACGGCCGGATAGCGAAGGTTGATGTCGTTCATCACCTGATCGTGGCCGATGCGATGCCGGAAACGCAAACGGCCACCCGAAGGTGGCCGTCGCGGCAACAACCGAAGTTGTTTATCAGGCCTTGTCGGCCAGACGGGCAGCCTTGGCGGCAGCAGCGGCAGCCAGGTCTTCCTTGATGCGGGCAGCCTTGCCTTCCAGGCCACGCAGGTAGTACAGCTTGCCGGCGCGGACCTTACCACGACGCTTCACTTCGACCGAGTCGATGATGGCGCTGTGGGTCTGGAAAACGCGCTCGACGCCGTAGCCGTGCGAGATCTTGCGGACGGTGAACGAGGAGTTCAGGCCGGCGTTCTTGGTGGCGATGACGACGCCTTCGTAGGCCTGCACGCGCTCGCGGCTGCCTTCCTTCACCTTCACGTTGACGACAACGGTGTCGCCCTGGCTGAACTTCGGCAGTTCACGGGTGATCTGGGCGGATTCGAATTCCGCGACGATGGACTTGTTCAGCTTGCTCATGGGTTACACCGATTCTTGTTCGGGTGGGCGTGTCGTATCGACAACGTAGGCTCATGCAGTCACCGGACTGTGCTGCACGTTTGTTTTGGGTACTGCGCGCGCCGACCAGGGCCGACGGGAATTGGCCATGATAGCCGATAAAGCCGACCCTGCGCTAGGGGCTGGCCTTCTGGTTCCGGGCCTGACGGCCCTGCTCCAGCAGTTTGCGGTCGGCCTTGCCCAGTGCCTGTTCATCCAGCAGGTCCGGGCGCCGCTCGGCGGTCCGGAGCAGCGACTGCTGGCGACGCCAGGCGGCGATGGCCGCGTGGTTGCCCGAGCGCAGCACGTCCGGCACGTCACCCAGCGGGTGCTGGGCCGGCTGGCTGTAATGCGGGCAGTCGAGCAGGCCGAGGTCGCCCTCGAAGCTGTCCTGCGCCGCCGATTCGGCGTCGTTCAGGGCACCGTCCTGCAGGCGGGCCACGGCGTCGATGATCACCGCCGCGCCCAGTTCACCCCCGGACAGCACGTAGTCGCCGAGGGAGATCTCCTCGTCGACATTGGCCTCCAGGAAACGCTCGTCGATGCCCTCGTAGCGGCCGCAGAGCAGGACCACGCGCGGCAGCGCCGCCAGTTCCCGCACCTTGGCCTGGGTCAGCGGCGCCCCCTGCGGGCTGAGGTAGATCACCCGCGCCGGGGTCGGATCAGCCTCACGGATCGCCTGCAGGCAGGCCTGCAACGGCTCGATCAGCATCACCATGCCCGGGCCACCACCGAACGGACGGTCGTCCACGCGGCGGTAGTTGCCTTCGGCGTAATCACGGGGGTTCCAGCCGTGCAGGCTGAACAGCCCCTTCTCCTGCGCGCGCCCGACCACGCCCAGTCCGGCGGACTGGGCGAGGAACTCGGGGAACAGGGTGATGACGTCGAAACGCATGCTCACGCTCAGAACTCGGGATCCCAGTCGACCACGACCAGGTTGGCCTCGAAGTCGACCGACTTGACGAAGTCCGGCTGCACGAACGGAATCATCCGCTCGCGATCACCGCGGACCACCACCACGTCGTTGGCGCCGGTGCTGAACAGGTGCGAGACCTGGCCCAGGGCAACGCCCTCGGTGGTCTTCACGTCCAGGCCTTCCAGGTCCACCCAGTAGTACTCATCGGGCTTCGGTGGCGGCAATGCACTGCGGGCCACGTAGATCTCGGTGCCGTGCATCGCTTCGACGGTATCGCGGTCCTCGACGCCGGGGAAACGGGCGACCAGGTGCTTGCCGCTGTCGCGGCCACGCACACCTTCAATCGTGGTTTCCACGCCGGACGGGCTGCGCACGATCCACGGCTGGTAACGGAAAATGGCGGAACGTGGCTCGGTCCAGGACTCGAGCTTGATTTCGCCGCGCACACCAAAAGCGCCGACAACCCTGCCCAGCAGGATGCGGCGCTCGATATCTTTCATCTGCTTCAACCAAGAGGGCCACGCCGAAGCGTGGCCCGTCAGGATCAGGCCGCAGCGGCCTGGGACTTGGTCGCTTCCTTGATCAGGTTGCGGACCTTGTCGGTCGGCTGGGCGCCGTTCTTGACCCAATGGTCAACGCGGGCCAGGTCCAGCTCGATGCGCTTCTCGGCGCCCTGGGCAACCGGGTTGTAGAAGCCAACGCGCTCGATGTTGCGGCCGTCGCGCGCGCTGCGCACGTCGGTGACGATGATGTGGTAGAACGGACGCTTCTTGGCGCCGCCGCGGGTCAGTCGAATCTTGACCATGGTGTTTTTCCTATTGCCCAGTCGCCAGGATGGCGAGGTAAGCGGGCGATTATAGCGGCAGAGCCCGGCCGAGCCAACCCCGGGGAACCCGCCCGGGGTCAGAACCCTTTTGCGCCGCAAAAGGGATCTGACCCCAATCTGTCCCAAGGCACCGCCGCCAGCACTGCCCTGCCCCGTTCAGCCAAGGCCTGCGAGCCGGGCAGGACATGCCCGTCAATGGCGTCCAGCGCCCAAAGACCGCTGGCGTTGCAGGCAAACGCGCTCTTCACACCGGCCAGGTCCGCCAGCCGCAACGGCTGCGTCGCCTGTGCCCCCGGCCAATGCTGCTTCAACAGCGCCTCGGCGGTCCCGCGCAGGGCCGGCGCCTGCGGCCAGAGCAGCCGTTCACCATCGTGCACGGCCAGATTCCAGGTGCTGCCTTCACTCACGTCGCCATCGGCGGTCACGAACAGCACATCGTCGAATCCTTGCGCCATCGCCGCGCGACGCTCGGCAAACAGGCCAAATGTGCCCACATGCTTGATCTGCGGCATTTCGCGCTGCCAGGCCACGCTGCGCACGCGCTTGGGCGCGGCCAGGGCCACCGGCGCTGAAACTGCCACCAGCACGTCCACCGGCACGGCCGCCAGCGGATTGCGGAAATCGAAGCGGCGCGAGTACACCGTCACCCGCAGCGAGGCATCGGCCAGGCCGGCCTGCCGCAGCGCCTGCGACATCCACGCCTGCACCTGCACCGTGTCCAGTTCGCTGCCGAACAGTTCGCGCGTGGCCTGCGACAGCCGCGCCAGATGCAGGTCCAGCCCCTGCACTGCACCACCACGCACCTGCAGCGAGGTGAAGTGGCCGTAGTTCACCAGCGCCGGCAGCAGGTCCGCCACCTGCGCCGGCTGGCCATTGCAGGTGACCCTCATCGCAGCAGCGCCTGCGCCTGTTCCCACATGCCGCGCAGCACGTCGGCGGCCGGCTGTGCAGGCGCCATCCACGCCGACTGCCCGGCCCAGGCCTGCATCGCCGCCAGGCGATTTTCCTGCACGGCCTGCTTGCGCATCGGCGCGGTCAGGCCACGCTGCACCGGGTACGGGCGCGGCGCAGGGGCGCCTTCGGCAGCAGCGGCGCGCACATACGCGGTCGCCAGGCCACGGCCAAGGCGGCCGCTGAACGCGCGCGTCGGCCAGGTATCTTCCGGTTCGCTGGCGGCCAGCCCATCGGCCCACGCCGACGCGATCGCCGCCTCGGGCGTGCGCAGGAAGGCGGTGCCGATCTGGACGGCGCTGGCCCCCAGGGTGAGTGCGGCAGCAATGCCACGGCCATCGGCGATGCCACCGGCAGCGATCACCGGAATCTGCAGGTGATCGGCCAGGCGCGGCAACAGCGCGAACAGCCCGACCAGCTGGCGTTCGGCCATTGCCGGATCAAACGCACCGCGATGGCCACCGGCCTCCATGCCCTGCGCCACCACGGCGTCGGCACCGGCGTCCTGTGCGGCACGCGCTTCGGACAAGGTGGTCGCGCAGGCGATCCAGGCAATGCCGGCGTCCTTCAGCTGCTGCACGTGGCGCGGCAGCAGCACGCCCATGATGGTCGACGCCACCGCCGGGCGTGCCGCAAGCAACGCAGCGAACTGTTCTTCGAAATCGGCAGGCGTGGGGTCGCCGGCGCTGGCCGGCACGTCCGGGCCCCACTGCGCGAGGAATGCGCGGCTGGCGGCCTCGGCAGCGACATCACGGCTCGGTGCGGGGTCCGGCAGCCACAGGTTCACCTGCGCCGGGCCGGTGGAGGTCGCGCGGAAGTCCTCCATCCAGCGACCGATATCGGCCGACGACGACAGCACCGCGCCCATCGCCCCCATGCTGCCCGCATTGGCCAGCGCGGCGGACAACGGTACGGGGCAGGCACCGGCCATCGGTGCCAGCAGGATCGGAACGGAAATGCCAAAGCGCCGGCAGAACGCCTCGACGCGGGAAGTTACAGCGGAACTCTGCATGACGGCCCATCGTTTCGTACAGGCCCCCATGGTGCGCGCGGGACAGGGGAAGAGTCGAGCCTGCTGCTGCGCGCCGCCGCCCGAGCGTGAGCTCGGGCGCTACATCACACTGCGGACGGGGCCGTCATCAACGGAACGGCATGCCGCGGCCGCCCATGGCGCCCATCATGCCCTTCATGCTGCGCAACATGCCCTTCATGCCACCGCCGGCCATCTTGCTCATCATCTTTTCCATCTGCATGTACTGCTTCATCAGCTTGTTGACGTCGGCCGGGGTCACGCCCGAACCCTTGGCGATGCGCGCGCGGCGCGAGCCGTTGAGCAGGTTCGGGTTGCGCCGTTCCTTCTTGGTCATCGAGCCGATGATGGCGATCATGCGCGGCACTTCCTTGCCCTGGCTGACCTGCTGCTTCAGGTGGTCGGGGATGTTGCCCAGGCCCGGCAGCTTGTCCATCAGGCCGCCGATGCCGCCCATGTTCTGCATCTGCTCGAGCTGGTCGCGCATGTCGTTCAGGTCGAACTTCTTTCCCTTCGCGACCTTCTCGGCCAGCTTGGCGGCCTTGTCCTTGTCGACCTGCTGCTCCACCTGCTCGACCAGCGACAGCACGTCGCCCATGTCGAGGATGCGGCTGGCGATGCGGTCCGGATGGAACACGTCCAGGCCTTCCGGCTTTTCGCTGACACCGACGAACTTGATCGGCTTGCCGGTGATGTAGCGCACGCTCAGCGCGGCACCGCCGCGGGCGTCACCGTCGGTCTTGGTCAGCACCACGCCGGTCAGCGGCAGCGCATCACCGAAGGCCTTGGCGGTGTTGGCCGCGTCCTGGCCGGTCATGGCGTCGACCACGAACAGGGTTTCGGCCGGGTTCACGGCAGCGTGCAGGGCCTTGATCTCGGCCATCATCGCTTCGTCGATGGCCAGGCGGCCGGCGGTATCGACCAGCAGCACGTCGACGAACGACTTGCGCGCGTCGTCGATGGCGGCGCGGACGATGGCCTCCGGCTTCTGGTCGGCGCTGGACGGGAAGAACAGCACGCCGACCTGCTCGGCCAGGGTCTTCAGCTGCTCGATCGCGGCCGGGCGGTAGACGTCGGCCGAAACCACCATCACCTTCTTCTTGCGCTTTTCCTTCAGGTGCTTGGCCAGCTTGCCCACCGTGGTGGTCTTGCCGGCGCCCTGCAGGCCCGCCATCAGGATGATCGCCGGAGCGGGCACATTGAGGTTCAGGTCGCTGGCCTCGGCACCCATCACCGCGGTCAGCTCGTCGCGCACGACCTTGATCAGGGCCTGGCCCGGGGTCAGCGACTTCAGCACTTCCTGGCCGACCGCGCGCACCTTGATGCGCTCGATCAGGGCCTGCACCACCGGCAGCGCGACGTCGGCTTCGAGCAGCGCGATGCGCACTTCGCGGGTCGCCTCGCGGATGTTCTCCTCGGTCAGGCGGCCGCGGCCACGCAGGCGCTCGATGGTGCCGGAAAGGCGCTGGGTCAGGGACTCGAACATGCGGCGCAACCTGTCTGAAAGCGGGGGACAATAAGGCAGACAGTATAACGGGTCCGGCTGTCCGCCCGGACTGCGACCACCGGGCCGTCGCCAGCATCACAGGGGTATGCGAAACTGCAACGATGACAATCGTTCTCATCGCCGTCCTGCTCTACCTGGCTGCCAGTGCCCTGCTGGTGCGCGCGCTCGGCCGCGATGAAAGCACCGGCTCCCCCACCTGGCTGTGGCCGGCCCTGCCAGCGATGCTGCTGCATGGCGGTTACCACGTGATGGTGGCGATGCGCACCAACGGCGGGCCGGACATGCACTTCTTCGCCGCGCTGTCGCTGGTCGGCCTGGGCATGGCCTGGCTGACCTCGCTGGTGGGCGCGCGCGGCCGCATGTCGGCGCTGGGCGTGGTGGTGTTCCCACTGGCCGCGGTACTGCTTCTGGCCTATCACGGCTACGGCCACGAGCCGAGCAAGGTGCTGGGCTGGCGCCTGGCCAGCCATGCCTGGCTGGCGCTGCTGGCCTACGCCACGCTGAGCATCGCCGCGCTGCTGGCGATCATGCTGTGGCTGCAGGAACGCGCCCTGCGCCGCCGCGAGTTCCGCCCGTGGCTGCGCGCGCTGCCACCGCTGGCCGACCTGGAATCGCTGTTGTTCCGGGTGATCACGGTCGGCTTCGCGCTGCTGACCCTGACCCTGGTCACCGGCGTGCTGTTCGTCGACGACCTGCTGGCGCAGAAGCTGGTGCATAAGACCGTGCTGAGCGTGCTGTCGTGGATCGTGTTCGGCGTGCTGATGATCGGCCGTCGCCGCTACGGCTGGCGCGGCATGAAGGCGGTGCACTGGACGCTGGCGGCAATGCTGTTGCTGCTGCTGGCGTTCTTCGGCAGCCAGTTCGTGATCGAACTGGTGTTCGGGCATACGCGATAGAAGCGTGCCGCCCAACGGTCGGCACCCACCCCAACATCACCGGGTAGTGCCGGCCGCTGGCCGGCAACTGAACCACGCCCTACGTGGATGCCGCAGACGATCAAGGCAGCGGCTGCGCCAGTATCTTCCGTACCGAGCGTCCACTGTTGGTGAGAATGTCATCGACCTGCCAGCAGCCCTGGCCCTGGCGCACCATCGGCAGACGGGTCACGTAGGCCTTCTTCCATACCGCATAGCGCATCTCGACCTGGCCGGCAGTGGCCGAGGCCTCTTTCCAGCGGTAACGCACCGGGGTTTCAATGTCGCCGTCCTGCGCATCCAGCCACGGGTCGGAATCGATCGTGCAGATGCCCTCTTCGCGCTGCTGGCAGGCACGCTCGCCACGCAGTGCCTTGCCGAACGCCGGGCTGACCAGCGCGGGCGGTGGCTCCAGCAGGTCGCCATTGCCGGTCGTGGCCTCGAACAAGGCACGGGCAACGGCCATGGGTTCCTGGCAGGCCGGTGCGGCCTGCACGGTGGGGGCCAGCAGCAGCCCGGCGATCACGAACATCCCTGTCTTTCGCATGTATTCCATTCCCTGGTGGTGATGATGATCCGTTGTAGAGCCGAGCCCATGCTCGGCTGCTTTCCGCGTGGGCCGAGCGCAGGCTCGGCTCTACAGGAGCGTGCAGCTTACAACCCGTAACGCTCGATCACGTCCAGATGCGGCTGGCGATCCTGGTCACAGGCTTCAGCCAGGCGCAGCCAGCAATGCGGATGCGGCCACGTCGCGGTGTGCTGCTGGAGGAAGCGGTGCAGCGCCAGCGGCGCATGGTCCTGCGGCTGGGCGACGGTGAACAGCAGGCCGGGCAGCGTGCCCTCCTCCCTATCGGGGTCGGTGACGGTGTAGTCCGGGCGGCTGTGCGACCACACCTTCCAACCCTGTGCTTCGGCCGCCTCGACGAAGGCATTCCACGCCTCTTCGCCCGGGTGCGCGCCATCGATCATCCAGCTGCGGGCGAAGCCGCCGCGCTCCAGCACATGCACCTGCGCATAGGTCGGGATGAAATGCTCGCGCGCTTCCTCCTCCTCGGGTGCCGGATGCACCAGTGCGGCATCGAACACCACCCAGTCGCCCACCTGCTGTGCGCGGTTGGACGGCGCATTCTCGACGATGCGCGCGGTCACCGGGCCGCTGCGGCGGGCGTAGTACTCCATCGGTTCGCCGTTCTCTTCGCTGCGGATGATCACCCAGCCCCAAGGCTCGTCGACCACGCCCTCGTGGCTGGACAGCTCCATGCCGATCGCCGCGGCCGAGCGGCGCACCGCGTCCCAGTCGCGCGCCGCGCTGGCCGCACTCATGTGGTCCCAATGCGCGGCGTTCGGCTCGTCCAGCAGCTCCACCAACTGCGCATAGCAGGCCTGGGCCTCGCTGAAGCGGCCGGTTTCCATGTACATGCGCGCCAGCGTGCCGCGCGCGCCGTGCGAGCCCGGAGACAGCTCCAGAAGCGATCGGGCCGCCTGCTCCAGCGCCGGCCAGTCGGACACCCGGCGTGCGCGCTGCACGTCGCACCAGTGCGCGAACACCGGCACGCTGCTGCGGTAGACCTCGGCCAGCTGGCGCAGGCCGTCGTCGTCCCCCTGCTCGGCCAGCCAGCGCATCAGCGTGTAGGCTGCGGGACCATCGTTCTGCGCATGGCTGCGTACGAACCGCCACAACAGCGCTCGCGCCTCGGCCTGCGCGCCGCAGGCGCTCAGCGCCGAGGCGGCCATCTCGGCCAAGGCCTCGTCATCGGGCAGCTGCGCCTGCGCCTGCAGCAACCACTGCGCCTCGCGCTCGGGGTCGCGCGCCTGGTTCTGTTCACCCTGCGCGTCCAGCCATGCCAGCAGCTCGCCGGCCGGCACCGGCAGCGGTGCGACATCCGGCAATGCATCGATGCGTGCCGCCAGGCCGGCCACCAGCGCTGCCGCCCCCCGGTCCTGGCGCAGCTGCGCCAGATGGGTGCGGGCCAGTTCCAGCTGGCGCAGCGCCACCCAGCGCGCACCACGCTGCAGGGCAAGCTCCAGGCTCAGCGCTGCCACTTCGATCAGCAGGCGATGCGATCCGACCCGGGCGAAGTGCTCGATGATCGTGTTGAAGCGCGTGCCCAGGTCCCACGTATTGCGCGCAGGGTCACGCTGGCACAGCGCTGCGGCGGTGTTCGCCCACAGCCGCCAGTAGTTCGGGGTCAGCTCGCTCCACGGCACCAGCTGCTGCAGCGCTTCTTCGTCGCGGCCCAGCTGGGCCAACGCCCATGCCTTGGACAAGCGGCGCGGCACCGTGCAGTTGGCCGGCTCGTACTCCCCGGAGGCGGCCACTTCGGCTTCGCGCTTCTCGATCAGCGCCAGTGCCTCGTCGGCGCGGCCGACAGCGAGCAGGATCTTGATCTGCATCTCCGGGAAGCTGTCGAACACTTCCTTGCCACAGGCCTCCACGGCGTCGGCCTGCGCCTGCAGGTAATCCAGCGCCTCCTGGCCACGGCCATCGTCGAGCAGCGCATCGGCTTTCTCGCAGCTCAGGCACTGGAAGCAGGCCCAGCTGGGATCGATGCGGCCGAGGGTCTCGTCGCACACCTCGATGCGCTCGGGCACCCAGCCCGGGCCATCGATGTTGCCGTAGCAGGCGGCCAGGTCCTGGGTCACGCAGATCGACTGCGGGCATTCCAGGGTGTCTTCGCGGTGTGCCCGCTCGAACAGCGAAACGGCTTCGCCAAGTGCGCTCTCGCCTTCAACACGGTTGCCGACGCGGTTGCGCAGCGCCCAGTGGCCGACGTAGACGTCGACCCAGGGGTTGTCGAGCGCCTTGCCCAGTGCGCGTGCTTCGGGCAGCAGTGCATCGACGCGGTCGATCTGCAGTTCACTGACCTCGTCGGCGAGGCGGTTCAGCAGGTGCGCGTTCTGCGCCTGGCCGGCCTGGCGCAGGTCGCCCTGCAGTTTTTCGACCCAGTTCCAGATGTCCATGGGGTAAGTACTCCTGTCTAGCGAAGGCTGGATGAGAGGGCGCGGTGCTCAGCGCAGCATCTGCTGCAGAGCACCGGCGATATCGGTAAAGGCGCCGTTGAGATCCGGGCCCTGCGTGGCGGTCGTTGCCCGGGCCAAGGGACGGCCCTGCGCAGCGACGATGATCTTCAGCGAGCGCAGCAGGCGCGCCGCCGCTTCGGCCTGCGGGTGGCCCTCGCGCTGGGCGCGCAGCAGCGCCTGCACCGCCGGGTTGTCGAGGTTGAGGTACAGCCGCGAGGGTGCGCGCGATTCGATGCGTGCGGTGAACTGGCGCGCCAGGCGCAGCGCCGCCATCGAAACGCGCTTGTCGTTCTCGTCGTCTTCCAGGCGCTGCTTCAGTTCGGCCTCGCGGTCGGGCACCACCACCACCGGCAGTGCTTCCGGGCTGAAACGCGCCGGCAGCAGCTGCTCGCCATCACCCAGCTGTTCGCGCAGCCATGCGAGCTGCGCGTCGTCGAGGCTGTCATCGCTGCGGAACAGTGCGCGATTGCCCTGCTCGGTGCCGAGTTCAACCAGGCGCAGGCCCTTGGCCTGGGCCCAGCGCCGCAGGAACGGCACCACCGCGTAGCGATGGCCATGCGCGACCGGCACCCCCATCGCGCGGAACAGCATCTCTTCGAAGCCACCGCCATTGTCGAGGATGACATGCACGGCACCGCGCGCCGGCAGGGCACTGGCCGGCAGGTCGCCCTGCGAGGTCGGCACGCGCACATGCTCCATCAGCAGGTCGAACAGGCGGTCATCGCACAGCGCCGCGCCCAGCAGCGCCTCGTTGTGGCGGCTCAATACGCGTCGCCACGCCTCCGGCTGCTGCCGCGCAACGTCGGCCAGACCATCGATCAGCGCCTCCAGCAAGGCATGTTGCACAGCGCGGTACTGGTCATCGCGCTGCAGGTCTTCGCGGCTGGCGGTGGGAGTCAGCCGCGAGGATTCGATCACCCCGCCGATGAAGCCAGCCCACGGCGGCAGCAGGTCACGGGCATCGTCATCCAGCAGCATGCCGCGCACGAACACCGACAGGTTGCGGTTGTCGCTGGTGCCATAGGTGGCACCATCCTGCACCCACAGCAGGCCGGTGGCATCGCTGTTGCCGTCGGCACGCAGCGGCACGGTGACGATCGGCTCGAAATCGTGCTCGAAGCGCGCGGCGAACTGCAGTGCCTGGCGGCGTGCCTGCACCGGGTGCACGGCCACGTCACCCTGCCCCCGCCACGGCGGCGGCTCGGGGTTGAGCGCTTCGGTCGCAGCACCGATGAAGATCGGTTCGGACAGCAGCGCGCAGTAGCGGCCCAGCACCTCGTGCAGGCGCGCCTCGTTGGCCAGCGGCAGGAAGTCCGGATGCAGCTCCAGTTCCACCTCGGTGCCGACCGCACGTGCCGGCACTTCGCTGACGGTGTACTGCTCGGCATTGCTGGACACGTACAGATGGCCCAGCTCCGGCGTCTGGTACGAGGTGGTACGCACGCTGACCCGGCGCGCCAGCACGAAGGCCGACAGGAAGCCGAGGCCGAACATGCCGATCAGGCCTTCATCATCCTCGCCGCCCTGGCGCAGGCCACGGGTATAGCCGACGCCGACGGTGGCCAGGTAGTCGTGGATCTCCTGGCGGGTCAGGCCGGCACCGGTATCGGTGATGCGCAGCACGCCGGCACCGGCATCGACCTGCACCGAAATGCGCGAAGGCACCTGGACGCCGGGCTGCTCGATGCGGCGGCGGATGATCGAGTCGTGCGCGTTCTGCACCAGTTCGCGCAGCGCCACCACCGGGGTGGAATACAGGTGCTTGCCCAGCACCGTCATCAGTCCATTGAGATCGACCCCGGCACGACGGATCTCGGCGTTGGGGGCGGTGAGCGCGGTGTCCTGCATGTAATCGTTTACTCCTGGGCACGGAAAGGCGCCAGAGGGCGCCTTCGTCGAGCGGGAAAAACTAGCACAGCCAGCCTGACCGTTGCCGTATATGACGTATGTAGAGGCAGGCCCCGCAGCAGTCCCCCCCCGTGCCTCACGCCGCGTCGATGGCCTCGGACAGGCGCTCCACCGCGATCACTTCCATGCCTTTCACCGATCCGCCCTTGGGCGCATTGGCCTTGGGCACGATGGCGCGCTTGAAGCCATGGGTGGCGGCCTCGCGCAGGCGGTCTTCGCCATTGGGCACCGGTCGGATCTCACCGGACAGGCCCACCTCGCCGAACGCAATCGTCTTTTCCGCCAGCGGCCGGTCCTGCAGCGAGGACAATACGGCCAGCAGCACCGGCAGGTCGGCGGCGGTTTCCTGCACGCGGATGCCACCGACCACGTTGACGAACACGTCCTGGTCGCCGACCAGCACGCCACCGTGGCGATGCAGTACCGCCAGCAGCATGGCCAGGCGGTTCTGCTCCAGGCCGACCGCGACACGGCGCGGATTCGACAGCGGCGACGCATCGACCAGCGCCTGCACCTCCACCAGCAGCGGCCGGGTGCCCTCGCGGGTGACCATCACGCAGCTGCCCGGCTGATGGGTGCTGCCGCCGGACAGGAAGATCGCCGATGGGTTGGAGACCTCCTTCAGGCCCTTGTCGCCCATCGCGAACACGCCCAGTTCGTTGACCGCACCGAAGCGGTTCTTGAACGCGCGCAGCAGGCGGAAGCGGCTGCCGCTCTCGCCCTCGAAATACAGCACTGCATCGACCATGTGCTCGAGCACGCGCGGGCCGGCGATGCCGCCCTCCTTGGTCACGTGGCCGACCAGGAACACGGCGGTGCCGGTCTCCTTGGCAAACCGGACCAGCCGCGCCGCGCTCTCGCGCACCTGGCTGACCGAACCGGGCGCGGCGGTCAGGCTCTCGGTCCACAGGGTCTGCACGGAGTCGGCCACGATCAGCCGCGGGCCGGCCTTGGACGCATGCTGCAGGATCGATTCGACCCCGGTCTCGGCCAGTGCGTTGACCCCGTCCAGCGGCAGCTCCAGGCGGTGCGCGCGGCCGGCGACCTGCGCCAGCGATTCCTCGCCGGTGACGTACAGCACCGGCAGTTCGGCCGCCATCTTCGCCACCGCCTGCAGCAGCAGGGTCGACTTGCCGATGCCCGGATCGCCACCGACCAGCACCACCGCGCCCTCGACCAGGCCACCGCCCAGCACCCGGTCGAACTCGCCGATGCCGGTGGAGACCCGGCGATGCTCGGTCTGCTCCACGTCCTTCAGGGCGGTGATCTTCGGCGGGTCGATCTTGCCGGCCCAGCCGGCCCGGCGCGAAGCCGGCGCCTTGGCCGCCGCCGCGCTTTCCAGCACGATCTCCGACAGCGAGTTCCAGGCGTTGCACTCGGTGCACTGGCCCTGCCACTTGCTGAATTCGGCGCCGCATTCATTGCAGACGTAGGCGGTGCGGGCTTTTGCCATCGGATGATTTCCAGCAACGGGAACAGGCGTGGCAGGATAGCCGAGCCGGGTCGCAGGTGCTGCGACCACTCAAGTCCTGCCCACCTGCGCCGATAGGGGTCGCGGGCGTGCGCCTTGCGGGCGCCCCTCCCTCCCCCACTGGATTCATCATGACTGGCAGCTACAGTCAGAGCCTGGTCATCATCTCCCTGCTGGTGGCCATTCTTGCTTCGTACACGGCGCTGGACATGGCCGGGCGCCTGGCCACGGCCGAGGGTCGCGTGGCCCGCTGGTGGCTGGCCGGCGGCGCGGCGGCCATGGGCCTGGGCATCTGGTCGATGCACTTCATCGGCATGCTCGCCTTCGACCTGCCGATTCCGGTGGGTTACGACCTTGGCATCACCCTGTACTCGCTGGCGGTCTCGATCGGCGCCTCGGCCTATGCGCTGTGGCTGGTGTCGCGGCCCAGCCTGCCGTGGCGCCGGCTGCTGGCCGGGGCCGTGCTGATGGGCCTGGGCATCGCCACCATGCACTACCTGGGCATGGCGGCGATGCGCATGCAGCCGGGCATCGACTACCACCCGGGCTGGTTTGCCGCCTCCATCGCGGTGGCCATCGGTGCCGCCGGCGCCGCACTGTGGATCGCCTTCCGCCTGCGCACCGAGCGGCGCAACACCCTGCTGCTGCGCGCGCTTGCTTCGCTGGTGATGGGCCTGGCCATCGTCGGCATGCATTACACCGGCATGGCGGCGGCGCGCTTCCCCGAAGGCAGCATCTGTGGCGCCGTCGGCAGTGGCGGCATCGACACGCGCTGGCTGGCGGTGCTGGTGATCGTCACCACCGTGGCCACGCTGGGCATCGCCCTGGTCGCCTCGCTGTTCGACCGGCAGATGCGCGTGCGCACCGGTCTGCTGGCCGATTCGCTGGCGCACGCCAACGACAAGCTGATCCAGGCCGCGCTGCACGACCCGTTGACCCAGCTGCCCAACCGCATGCTGCTGCAGGACCGCATCGAGCAGGCCATCGAGAAGGCGCGGCGCCGCAACCATGCAGTGGCGGTGATGTTCTGCGACCTGGACGGCTTCAAGGCGGTCAATGATGCGTACGGCCACCAGCTCGGCGACCGCCTGCTGGTGGCGGTGGCACAGCGCATCGGCGGCCAGCTGCGACCGCAGGATACGTTGGCCCGCCTCGGCGGCGATGAGTTCGTGATCGTGCTGGCCATCGACATTCCCGACGATGCGGTGGTGGTGGCCGAGCGCATCATCGCCGCGGCCGGCGAACCGTTCCTGCTGGATGCGGCCGAACTGCAGGTCAGCGCCAGCCTGGGCATTGCCCTGTACCCGGATGACGCCGGCAACGAGCGCGAGCTGATGGCCCACGCCGATGCGGCGATGTACCACACCAAGGAAACCGGGCGGAACGGCTACACCTTCTTCACCCCCTCGATGCAGCTCAGTGCCAACCGCCAGCTGCGCCTGCTGCAGGACCTGCGCAAGGCCATCGCCCGCGACGAACTGATCCTGCATTACCAGCCCAAGTTCCCTGCCGCCGGCGCACCGGCCACCGGGGCCGAAGCGCTGCTGCGCTGGCAGCACCCGGAGCTGGGACTGCTGGCGCCGGACGTGTTCATCCCCATTGCCGAGCGCAGCGGCCTGATCCTGCCGATCGGTGACTGGGTATTGGACCGCGCCTGTGCGCAGCTGCGGGCATGGCACCAGGCCGGGCATACGGAATGGACAATGGCGGTGAACCTCTCGCCGCTGCAGTTCGCCTCGCCGGCACTGCTGGACAGCGTGCGCGAGGTGCTGCACCGGCACCGGATCGAACCGGCGCGGCTGACCCTGGAGATCACCGAGACCACGGCGATGAAGGACGTCGATGCCAGCCTCGCGATTCTCAACGACCTGACCGCGATGGGCGTGCACATCGCCATCGATGATTTCGGCACTGGCTATTCCAGCCTGCTGTACCTCAAGCGCATGCCGGCCACCGAACTGAAGATCGACCGTGCGTTCGTGCACGACCTGGAGCGTAATGACGAGGACGCCGCCATCGTCTCGTCGATCATCGCGCTGGGCCGCACCCTGCAGCTGCAGGTGGTGGCCGAGGGCGTGGAGACGCAGGCGCAGCGCGAGTACCTGAGCGAACTGGGGTGTGATCAGTTGCAGGGTTACCACCTGGGCCGACCGATGGACGCCGAGGAATTCCTGCGCCGGGTGGGGTGAGGCGCCAGGTCCGGGGTCGGATCCCTTGCCGCAGGCAAGGGCTCTGACCCCATCCACGCATGGCGTGGATCTCCTGGTAGAGCCGGCCGCTGGCCGGCTTCGCGTAATTGCCGGCCAGCGGCCGGCACTACCACCCTGTGCCGGCCATGCCGGGTCGGATCCCTTGCCGCAGGCAAGGGATCTGACCCCATCCACGCATGGCGTGGATCTCCTGGTAGAGCCGGCCGCTGGCCGGCTTCGCGTAATTGCCGGCCAGCGGCCGGCACTACCAGCCTGGTGGGTGCATGAAACGCGCAACCACAGCGAACAGAAAGGCCGCCCGAGGGCGGCCTTTCTGCGTGGCAACGTCGCGAGGACGTCAGTGCATCATGTGCACGTTCATGTTGTGCATGACCCACAGGGTGCCGATCACGATGATGCCGATCACCACAACGGTGAAGGCCGCAGCGTTGACGTTCCAGCGGCTTTCCGAAGAGCGGTCCAGGTGCAGGAAGAACACCAGGTGGACCAGCATCTGCAGCACCGCGGTGACCGCGATCACCACACCGTTGACGGTGCGCGAGAAATCACCCGACATCACCATCCAGAACGGGATGACGGTCAGCACCACCGCCAGCACGAAGCCGATCAGGTACGACTTCACGCTGCCGTGGCTTTCGCCGCCGGTGCCGTGGTCGTGTGCGTGGTTGTCATGTGCCATTACAGCGCTCCATTGAGGTAGACGACGGAGAACACGCCGATCCAGATCAGGTCCAGGAAGTGCCAGAACAGGCTCAGGCACGCCATGCGGGTCTTGTTGGTCGGGGTCAGGCCGTACTTCTTCAGCTGCACGAACATCACCAGCAGCCACAGCAGGCCGGCGCTGACGTGCAGGCCGTGGGTGCCGACCAGGGCGAAGAACGCCGACAGGAAGGCACTGCGGTCCGGACCGTAGCCCTGATGGATCAGGTGCTGGAACTCATAGACTTCCATGCACATGAAGCCGAAGCCCAGCAGCCAGGTAACCGCCAGCCACAGGAACATCTGGCCAACCTGCTTGCGGTGCATGGCGATCATGCCCAGGCCGAAGGTCAGCGACGAGGTCAGCAGCAGCGCGGTTTCCCACGCCACGAACGGCAGTTCGAACAGGTCCTTCGCGGTCGGGCCACCATCGGTACCGCCTGCCAGCACCACGTAGGTGGCGAACAGCGAGGCGAAGATGAGGCAGTCGCTCATCAGGTACACCCAGAAACCGAAGACGGTGTTGCCGCCGGTGTCGTGGTGCTCGTGGTCGTCATGGCCATGGGCCGCCGCGTGCGCGGCGTGCCCGTGGCTCAGGGTCGAGGTATTGGTGCTCATGCCTTCAGCTCCGACTTCACCAGGCCCTGGGCTTCCAGGTGCTTGCGGTGTTCGTTCTCGATGCGTTCCACCTCGGCGGCCGGGACCCAGTAGTCCACGTCCTGGTCGAAGGTGCGGTAGATGAACGTGGCGATCATGCCGACGAAGCCGACGATGGCCAGCCACCAGATGTGCCAGATCATCGCGAAGCCGAACACCAGGCTGAAAGCACCGATGACAACGCCCGTGCCGGTGTTGCGCGGCATGTGGATGTCGGTGTACTTGGCCGGCTTCGGCCAGGCTTCACCACGCTGCTTGCGCTCCCAGAAATCGTCCAGCTCGGTGACTTCCGGCAGCGTGCCGAAGTTGTAGAAGGCCGGCGGCGAAGAGGTTTCCCACTCCAGCGTACGGGCATCCCACGGGTCGCCGGTCAGGTCGACGGTCTTCTTGCGGTCGCGGATCGAGACGGCCACCTGGATGATCTGGCACAGGATGCCGGCGCCAACGATGAAGGCACCTGCGGCGGCGATCAGCAGCAGCGGCTCATAGGCCGGGTTGACCGTGCTCTGCAGGCGACGGGTCATGCCCATGAAGCCCAGCACGTACATCGGCATGAAGGTCACGTAGAAGCCGATGAACCAGCACCAGAACGCGCACTTGCCCCAGAACTCATTGAGGCGGAAGCCGAACATCTTCGGCCACCAGTAGGTGATGCCGGCGAACATGCCGAACACCACGCCGCCGATGATGACGTTGTGGAAGTGGGCGATCAGGAACAGGCTGTTGTGCAGCACGAAGTCGATGGCCGGGATCGCCAGCATCACGCCGGTCATGCCGCCGATGACGAAGGTGACCATGAAGCCGATGGTCCACAGCACCGGGGTGGTGAAGTGCACGCGGCCGCGGAACATGGTGAACAGCCAGTTGAAGATCTTCACGCCGGTCGGGATCGAGATGATCATCGTCGTGATGCCGAAGAAGGCATTGACGTTGGCACCGGAGCCCATGGTGAAGAAGTGGTGCAGCCACACGATGAACGACAGCACGCCGATGCAGGCGGTGGCGTAGACCATGCCCTTGTAGCCGAACAGCGCCTTGCGCGAGAAGGTCGCGATGACTTCGGAGAACACACCGAACGCCGGCAGGACCAGGATGTACACCTCCGGGTGACCCCAGATCCAGATCAGGTTGATGTACAGCATGGCGTTGCCGCCACCGTCATTGGTGAAGAAGTGCGTACCCAGGTAACGGTCCAGGGTCAGCAGCACCAGGGTGATGGTCAGCACCGGGAAGGCAGCGACGATCAGCACGTTGGTCACCAGGGCGGTCCAGGTGAACACCGGCATCTGCATCAGCTTCATGCTGGGGGTACGCATCTTCAGGATGGTGATGAAGAAGTTGATACCGCTCAGCGTGGTACCCAGGCCTGCGACCTGTAGACCCCAGATGTAGTAGTCCATGCCGACGCTTGGACTGTATTCGATGCCCGACAGTGGCGGGAATGCCAGCCAGCCGGTGGCAGCGAACTCACCGATCCACAGCGACAGCATGATCAGCACCGCACCGGACACGAACAGCCAGAAGCTGAGCGAGTTGACGAACGGGAACGCGACGTCGCGCGCACCGATCTGCAGCGGCACGGCCAGGTTCATCAGGCCGGTGATCAGCGGCATCGCCACGAAGAAGATCATGATCACGCCGTGGGCGGTGAAGATCTGGTCGTAGTGGTGCGGCGGCAGGTAGCCCTCGGAGCCACCGACGGCGATGGCCTGCTGGGTACGCATCATGATGGCGTCGGAGAAACCGCGCAGCAGCATGACGAAGGCGACGATGAGGTACATCACGCCGATCTTCTTGTGATCCACCGAGGTGAACCACTCCTTCCACAGATAGCCCCACAGCTTGAACTTGGTGATCAGGGCGACGACGCCCAGGCCACCAAGAACCGCGCCGATCAACGTCGTCAGGACGATCGGATCGTGGGGGATCGACTCAAGAGAGAGTTTTCCCAACATGTTCATTCTCCCGAACCCGCGTGGCCGGCATGGCCTGCGTGTTCGTGTTCGTTGGCATCCAGGTTTTCACCCGATTCCTTGGAATCATGCGCATCACTGGGGGCATGGCCCTCGTGCGCTTCATGGGTGGCGGCATCGGCAGCGGCGGCACCGGCATGCGAGTGCTTCATGCCGTAATGCTTGTTGTCGCCCATGTGCTTGGCGATGACCCAGTCGAACAGGCCTTCTTCGGTCTTGCCGAAGTAGGTGACCGGATACCACTCGGCGTTGCGTGCTTCACCCAGCGCCTTGAACGAGGCCTTGTCCAGGGTCTGCTCACCGGCGCGGACCTGGTCCAGCCACTGGCGGTATTCGGCATCGGTGACCGAGTAGGCGGTGAAGTGCATCTTGGCGAAGCCCGCGCCGCTGTAGTGCGAGGACATGCCCGGGAATTCGCCGGTCTCGTTGGCGATCAGGTGGAGCTTGGTCTCCATCGCAGCCATCGAGTAGATCATGCTGCCCAGGTGCGGGATGAAGAATGCATTCATCACCGAATCGGACGTGATCTTGAAGTTCAGCGGCGTGTTGACCGGGAACTTGATTTCGTTGACGACCGCCACCTTCTCTTCCGGATAGATGAACAGCCACTTCCAGTCCAGCGAGATCGCCTCGATGGTGACCGGCTTGACGTCCGAATCCAGCGGACGATACGGGTCCAGTGCGTGCGACGAACGCCAGGTCAGGACCGCCAGCACCAGCACGATCATGCAGGGAATGGACCACACCACCACCTCGATCGCCGTCGAGTGGGACCACTTCGGCTCGTAACGGGCCTTGGTGTTGGAGGCGCGATACTTCCACGCGAACGTCAGGGTCATGATGATGACCGGGATGACGACCAGCAGCATGAGCACGGTGGCCGTGATCAGCAGGGTCTTCTCATCCTGGCCGATCTGGCCCTTCGGACTGAGGATGGCCACCGCATCGCAACCGGTGAGCATCACCAGCAACGACAGCAGCAGGCCCGGGCGCAACCAGCGCCCAAGGGTTTTCAACGGAATCATCGGTCGATCCAATTGCGAGGGAATGCCGTTCCCCGTCCCTGCCTGTTCCGGCCAAAAGCCGGTCCCACCGGTCCGGAAGACAGGCAGGGAGGTGGGGTCGAGTCAGCCTTTCAATTTTAGGCCGTCACCCACCATTTAAGAAAGGCATTGACATTGATCGAGCGCAGGAAAGGCCCGATTCTGGCTGCGACACGTTGTCGCACCGCGCAGGTGTGACGGGCCCATGACCCAGGACTGCGTGCCGGCCCCGCGCGCTCGTGGGGCCATTCGCCCTCGTTCGGCAAAGTTACCTGAACCGGTTCAGCGTACTGGCGGGTACCTGGCGTGGGATGCTCTGCACAGGAGGAAGCCCCCGATGGACAAGATCGACTTCAAGAAGCGCGACCGGGCGCTCTATCAACCGCCCGCCGGCAGGTTCGTACCGGTCGATGTGCCGCCCCTGCCCTACGTGATGGTCGATGGTCGCGGCGACCCGAACACGGCCCCCGCCTACCTGCAGGCCGTGCAGTGGCTGTATTCGGTGAGCTATGCATTGAAGTTCGCGCTGAAGGCCGAAGGGCGCGACTACGTGGTGCCACCGCTGGAGGCGCTGTGGAGCGCCGAGGACCCGGCCAGCTTCATCGCGCGACGCAAGGATGAGTGGGCCTGGACCGTGATGATCCGCACGCCTGAGGATATCCGGCCTGCGCAGTGGCAAGCGGTGATCAGCAAGGCGCGCGCGAAGCTGGGGGATGCGCCGCCCAGCCTCCGCCATGAAATCCTTGCCGAGGGCCCCAGCCTGCAGACCTTGCACGTGGGCGCCTACGACGACGAAGGCCCCGTCCTGGCGCATCTGCATGACGAAGTGATGCCCGCACTGGGTTACACCTTCGCCGGCCCCCATCACGAGATCTACCTGAGCGACCCGCGCAGGATCGACGCGGCGCGGTTGAAAACCGTGCTGCGGCAGCCGGTGCGGCCGATCGGGCCTGATGAGGATTCCGGCACATGACACAAGGAATGCCATGCACCTGATCAACCGACTGCTGCACTGGACCACCCTGCCCGCCGGGCGCCGCCTGATGGCCGTGCTGGGTGCCGCGCTGGTGATCGTGCTGGCCTGCAATCCGGATCTGCTGCCGTTGTTGCCGGTGGTGGATGCGCTGGGCCTGGACGTACTGATGCTGTTGCTGGGTGCGCAGGTGGTGGCGGTCCTGCCTTGGGTGCGGGAGCGGGCCGCGCGTGGGATCAGGGTGCTCGCACACCTGCTGATCGGTGCATCGGCCGGAGCAGCAGGTGGCTATCTCCGGCAGCTCGGGTGGTGGCTGGCACGGGGTCCGGTGATCGCTGGACGTAAATGAAGGCGTGTTTCCATCGGTTACGTTGCCGCCCCCCCTTTTCCTTGGGCAGAAACAGAAAGCCCCCGCGAGGGCCGGGGCGTTCTGTTGATGGACCTGCTCGCCTTGCGTGGAGCGCGCCTAGAACGCGGTCGGACCGATCTGAATCACGCCATCATGGGCCAACGCGAGACGGATCTTGGTTCTGCCACCCGCCGTGACCATTTGGGAAATCTCGCGCCTGTGCGCCGATTCATCCCCCCACGAACAGAGACCTTTGCCTGCGAAACTTGCGCTGACAATGCGATTCCCGGCGGGAACAGACAGCGAGACAGACTCTCCCCGCTGCAGATGGGCTGCCAGGGTGCCGTCGATATACAGTGCAAGCGGGCACGCCCCACCAACCGCGCCAACGTCGCGCGTAACAATTACCTGTCCGGAAGCAGTGTCACCGATCCCATTGAAGGCGAAAACCCGCTCGGCGGGCACCGGTTGCGCCTGTTCGGAGCTGATCTGGCGGGTTGCACAGCCGGCAAGAACGACGCACGCAATCAGACTCACCACGATCTTCTTCATGAGATCCCCCGTTTATTGAAACTGTGTTGCCCGGTCCAGCGCCGCAAGCAATACACCTTGGCAATGTTAACCCCGACCAAGCAGGTACATGCCCGCGGTTCCATCGGACGCTGGCGCGGGCCCTGGGCCGGCGCCAGCACAGCCCAAACAAAAAGCCCCGACCAAAGGCCGGGGCTTTTCATTGCAACTGGTGCCGGAAACAGGAGTCGAACCTGCGACCTACGCATTACGAATGCGCCGCTCTACCAACTGAGCTATTCCGGCGTAGCCCGCGATTTTACGGGCTGGGCGCCCCGGCGGTCAATCCACCCCGCTCAGCTCACCTCCACCCGGTTCGCACACACCCGCCCCTCCGCAAAATCCCGCAGGTTCCCCAACGTGATCGCCGAGATCTCCTGCAGCGCCTCCACGGTGAAGAAGCCCTGGTGGCCGGTCACCAGCACGTTGGGGAAGGTCATCAGGCGTTGGAAGGCCTCGTCGTCGATGATCTCGCCGGAAAGGTCCTGGAAGAACAGCGCGCTTTCCTGCTCGTAGACGTCGATGGCCAGATGACCCAGCCGCCGCGATTTCAGCGCGCGGATCACCGCTTGGGTATCCACCAGCGCGCCGCGCGAGGTGTTGACCAGCATCGCGCCGGTCTTCATCCGCGCCAGCGAGGCGTCGTTGATCAGGTGCTGGGTATCGGGCGTCAGCGGGCAATGCAGCGATACGATGTCGGCCCGCGCCAGCAGTTCATCCAGACCAACCCTGTCGCCCACGCCGGCAAAGGCCGGCGACGGATACGGATCATGCCCCAGCACGGTGCAGCCCATGCCCTTGAAGATGCGCGCGGTGGCCAGGCCGATCTTGCCGGTGCCGACGATGCCGACCGTGCGCCCATGCAGGGTGCGCCCGAGCAGGCCATCGAGCATGAAGTTGCCCTCGCGCACGCGGTTGTAGGCGCGATGGGTCTGCCGGTTGAGCGTCATCACCAGCGCCAGCGCGTGCTCGGCCACGGCTTCGGGGGAATAGGCCGGCACCCGTGCGACGAACAGGTCCAGCGCTTTCGCGGCGGCCAGGTCCACATTGTTGAAACCGGCACAGCGCAGCAGTACGGCGCGTACGCCCAGCGCATGCAGCGCGTGCAGTACCGGCGCGTCGAGGCGGTCATTGACGAACACGCAGACGACGGCGCAGTCCTGTGCCAACGCAGCGGTATGCACGTCCAGCGCGGCATCGAAATACACGAACGCAAAGCCCTGCCCGGCCGCATCGCGCTGGTTGGCCTCGTCGAGGAAACGACGATCGTAGGGGCGGGCACTGAAAACGGCGATCTGCATGACGGGGCCTGGCTGGATTTCCCTGCCGACCATACCGCAGCACCTGCCCTGATGGGATGGCCCCGGCGATACGCATATCGCCGGGGCCGGGTACCGCTTAGAACCGGTAGCCCAGGCCCAGCATCACGCCGTTCTGGATCTGCCCGTCGCGGCGCTCACCCACGTAGTCGGCCATGATCGACAGGCGCTCGCTGGCGCGACTGGTCACGCCCACGTTCCAGGCCAGTACCTGCTCGCCCACGGCCTGGCTGCTGGCGCCAAACACCAGGTCCGGGGCCGCAGCAAAACCGGTGCTGTAGCGCGCCTGTGAATCGCCCAGCTCCTTCTGCCAGACGACGCGGGCACGCGGGGTGATGCGCTCGCCGTTGTTGCCTTCGAAGGTCTTGAACAGCTGCACGCCGGCACCCACGCGGATGCTCTCCAGGCTGCCGCCGCGCCCCACCAGCGCACCAGCGCCCTGCCCTTCGTTGAAGCGGGTGGCCGAGGTCCGCGCGTAATCCACCACCGGCAACAGCGGCTGGATCACCAGTCCCTTGCCGGTGGTGAAGGAGAACGCATGCTCCACCCGCGCCGAGATCGCGTCGTTGCTGTATCGGGCGCGCAGTGGCTGTTGCAGGCCATCGATGGCCGAAAGGCTGCGGCGGGTATCGTGGCGCAGGTCGGTGTAGCGCACGGCCGCCGACAGGTAGCCACGCGAATAGGTCGCATCCAGGTAGCCGCCCACATCCAGCGCGCGCACGTCGCCACTGAAACCGGAGCCATCGCTGGCCTTGGTCGACATGTCCGCGGCGGCCACGCTGACGCCGAGGGTGACGCGGTCATCGGCCACGTGCGTGTCGGCACCGACCACGATGCCGCCGATGTTATGGCTCAGGCCGGCCACGCCACCGTCGGCGTCGATGCGGCCATGGCTGGCGAAACCGCGCGCCCACAGGCCACGGCTGCCACCCGCCGCGCGGCTGTCGCCAGCAGCCTCGCCGGCCGGCTCGACCAGATGCATGGCCAGCTGGTTGAACAGGCTGCCATGGCGCATGCCCGGCTGCGCCGACACCGACTGCGCCGCCTGCGAGGCCAGGCCATCGGCATCGCCGCCACTGCGCATCGCCGCCTGGTGCTGCTGCACCACGTTGCCGATGCTGCCCAGCAGTGCATTGTCGGCCAGGCGCAGGCTGGCGTGTGCATCACCGCGCAGGGCGCCGGCCTGCTGTGCGATCACAGCGCGGTCGGCGAACTGCAGTGCGCCGAGCAGCGACTTCAGGCCGCTGTCCTGGCGATCCGATGCAGCTGCCAGCGCGCGCCCCAGTCCATCGCCGGAGGTGCCGTTGGCAAACAGGCCCAGCTGATCGAAGCCCGGGTTGGCGGTCAGCCACAGCCCGTCGGCCGTCTGGTTGACGTTGAAGCTGAGCAGCGAATTGTGGCGCGGGCGGAATACTTCGCCCGCGGTGATGCTGGCGCTGTAGCCGGTGTCGCCCAGTCGCACGGCATCCTGGAAGCCGCCCTGGTAGATCGGCCCTTCCACCAGATCGCGGCGGTAGGTGCCGGCATAGAAGCCCTGGGCGACGTTCAACGCCAGGTGTGCGCCCTGCGCGATCACCAGCGCCCCCTCTTCGGCACCGCCATCGTAGAAGCTGCCGACACGCAGGCGGCCACTGCCGGTGCCACCGGCCTCGGTAACATCGAACAGCACCTGCCCGCCGGGCATGATGTTGACGTAGCCGTGGGTCACCAGATCACCGCCACGCGGCATCAGCGTGCCGAACACGCGCAGGCGGTTGAAGCCGTCTTCGCGCCAGGACGGGCCGGTGCCATCCAGCAACGCATCACTGTCGGTGCCGACCGATGCGATATCGCCATGGCCAACCACCACGCTGCCGGGCATCACCCGCAGCTCGGGGGTACGCAGCGCGCCGCCCTCCAGCGCGATGGTGCCGTTGTCGACCAGCATGAAATCGGCGCCGGTGGTTTCGGCGGTGCGCCAGGTGGCGCCATTGCTGACACGGATCACGCCGGCGGAGTTGGCCAGGGTCGAGGTATCCAGATCGGCCAGCCGCAGCTGCCCGCGCAGTTCGTCCTGGAGGTCGGGGTCGGCAAGCAGCTGCTGCAGCGACTGCGCGCCGATGCCGTTCGGCCCCCGCGTGGAGACGTTGTACAGGCTCACCGCGTAGTTGATGTAGGTGCTGGCCCAGTCGGTGTTCCAGCGCGCGAAATCGTCGTCGACGAAGGCCTGCAACTGGCGCGCGGTGCGCAGGTAGCCCGGATTGATGTCGCCGCTGACGTTGCTGGTCACATGCAGGGTGTCGCCCGGATCGCGATAGCCTGCCGTGTTGATGATGTTGTTGCCGCGGATGTCCTGGCCCGGGAACGACTCCAGCTTGCTGCCGCTGCCATCCGGATCGAAGGTGACCGATGTACCCGTGGTGCGCGCCGGGTCGCGGAACACCAGCAGGCCATTGGGCCGCACCACCTCATACATGGCCTTGTGCAGCAGGCCGGCATCCATGCCGCCGCCATAGTTGCCGGTGTAGATCTGGGTCATGCGCGGCGACGGTGCGTAGGTGATCCTGCCACCACTGCTGGCGGCATGGATCTGCACCGAATCGACCAGCGGCAGGTCGCCGCCGAGATAACGGTTGACGCCGCCGGACTGCATGATCGAGCAGGACGAAATGCAGTGGCCGGATACGATCGTGTCCAGGCCCTGGGTGCGGATCACCGCCTGCAGCCACTCGCCGGCGATCAGCGCGCCACCGTTGGACGTGCGCAGCACGACTTCGCGGATCGGGCGTCCTTCGGCCTGCGCCTTGGCCAGCAGCGCGGGCAGCGCCACCACATCGGCAACGGTTACGCCGCCGCTGAGGAAGACGCGATCGTCCTGCACGTGATAATTCATTGCCATGACGTCATCAACCGCCGCCATGGCGGTGATGCCCAGCAACGCTGCCAGGGCCAGGCTCAACTTCGAATGCTTCATGTGTTCTCTCTCCACCCGCAACGCACGGGTCGAAAGTTCAACGTCCGGACGGTGCGCCCTCCCCCAGTGCAGCGCCCCTCGAAACATGAACGCATTCACAATGGATTCGTGGGCCACGCACACTCTTCCCCATCCGGTCATCGTCGCGTAAAACTCGAAGACGTACCCGCCACCGACGTCCGAGGCCAGCCCTGTCCGCCCCCTCTCCTCTGATCCATCGCGCGCCGGACCTGTCCGCGCCGGCGGACGCGTTCATTGCGTTCGTGCGGGAGGAACGCGCGCCGTTGTGTGCGTTCCTGCGCACGCGCGGTGTCGGGCCGGAGGATGCCGAGGACATCGCGCAGGACTGCATGGAGCGGCTGATCCGCTATCGCGCGCACAGTGCCGACGAGCTGCGGCTGCTGCTGTATCGTATCGCCCGCAACCGCCTGGCAGACCGCGGCCGTTCGTCGCAGTCGCGGCCGCATCTGTCCCTCGCCGAACATGATGGCGGCAACGAGCCTTCCAGCACGTCGCCCGATCCATTGCGCCAGGCCGAGTCCGGGCAGATGCTGTCCCTGCTGCGGCAGGCCCTGTTCAAGCTGCCCGAGCGCGCGCGCGAGGTGTACCTGCTCAACCGGATCACCGGCATGAGCTACACGCAGATCGCGCGGCACTGTGGAATTACTGCCAAGACCGTGGAAAAACACATCGCCCGCGCCCTGCAGGGCCTGCGCCAGGAACTCGGAACGGATCCGCTGCACAACGACAGGGACAACGGATGAGTCACGCCAGGCCCAGGGAAGATACGCAGCTGTTCGAACGCGCCAGCGCCTGGGTGGCGCGGCTGGAGGCTCCGGACTGTACGCCGGGCGAGCGCGAGACGTTCGAGGACTGGTTGGCCGAGGACCCGGCCCATGTTACTGCCTGGGTCCAGGCCGAGACCCTGTTCCAGCAGGGCGAGGAACTGGCCGCCGACCCGTGGCTGCGCACCGCCGCGGCACGTGCGGCACGGCCGGCGCCGCGTCGCTGGCTGCCGGCAGTGGCCGCTGCCGCAGGCGTCTGCCTGGCCATCGGGATCGGCTGGATGATTGCCGTCGACGGCAACCCCACGCCGCTGCGCTACGCCAACGATTCCCACCAGCCCCGGCTGCAGACGCTTGCCGATGGCAGCGTGGCCACGCTGGATGCGGGCACCACCCTGCACGCCCGTTTCGGTTGGCGCCATCGCAACCTGGTGCTGGAACGTGGCCGCCTGCAGCTGCAGGTCGCACCGTCGGGCAAGGCCCTGCAGCTGCGCGCCGGCGACAGCACCATCCGCGACATCGGCACCACCTTCCAGGTGGAACGCCTGCATGATGGCCTGGTTGAAGTCGCACTGCTGGAAGGTGCGGTGGAAGTCAGCAGCGGGGGCACCCAGCACACCCTGGCGCCCGGCCAGCAACTGCAGGTACTGCCGTCGGGCCGCATCCAGCCCGGTCCGGCACTGTCGTCCAATGCCGCTGCTGAAGGCTGGCTGCAGGGACAGCTGGTGTTCGATGCCACACCGCTGTCGATCGTGGTCGAGCGCATGAACCGCTACGGCCACACGCCGCTGGTGATCGCCGATCCGGAAATCGCCAGCCTGGCGGTAAGCGGCACCTTCCGTGCCGGCGACGCGCAGGAACTGCTGTCGGCACTGGAACTGGGCTGGTCGGTGGCTGGCCAGACGCGACCGGATGGCGCGCTGGAACTGCGCCGCACGTACTGAGGAGGCCTGCGGTGATGGCAGTACCGGGCGCGCTGCAGGGGGGGCTGCTGCTCCGCACCCTGTTCTGCCTCGCGTTGGGCATCCCCGCGCTGCCGTCTGCCGCTGCGGCCGAGCAGGCGGGCACCCTGGAGGTCGATGTTGGCTCAGGCCCGCTGGCGCCGGCCCTGCAGCAATGGGCGCGACAGAGCGGCATTGCCCTGCTGTTCGATGCGCGTGAGCTGGATGGCCTGCGCACGGTCGGCACTCATGGCCACCGCGATGCGGCCGCGGCCCTGAAGGAACTGGTCGCGGGCATGCCGGTGAACATCCTGCGTACGCCTGCTGGCGGATTCGTCGTCCGCCGCACCCGCCCCGCGCCACCATCGCCACCGTCGGTCGCGGCACGCGCCACGCCCGCAGCAGGTTCGCCACACAAGTCCGCCAACGCGCCGCCGCAGGTGGAACTGGCGCCGATCCATGTCACCGGCAGCCGGCTGCCGCGCACCTCCGTGCAGACCACGCTGCCGGTCACCATCATCGACCGCGATGACATCCTGCGCAGCGGCTACGGCAGCCTGTTCGACCTGCTGCGGCACTTGCCGGGCATGAACGGGCACCCGGCGATGAGCACCTCGCGCAGTGGCGATTCGCAGTACCTGCCGGTGGGTGCGGCCACCACCACCAGCCTGGACGGCATGGGCCCGCGTGCGACCCTGTTCCTGGTCAATGGCCGGCGCCTGCCACGCTATCCCATGGTGTCGCTGGAACAGGGTGGGCTCACCGATCTTGGGGGAATTCCGCTCAGCTTCGTCGAACGCATCGAGCTGGTACGTGGCGGCGCCTCGGCCATCTATGGCGCCGACGCGATGTCCGGCGTGGTCAACATCATCCTGCGCGACCAGGCTGACGGCCCGGAAGCCATGCTGCAGACCGGCCTGAGCGGGCGCGGCGACGCTGGCCAGTATCGCGTGCAGGCGGCCACTGGCGGCGTGCGCGACGGAGGGGACCGCTGGTTCGCCGGCATCGACCTGCACCGCATCGACCACGTGGCCGGTGATCGCCGCCAATGGCATGCGGAAACCTCGCAGTACCTGATCGGCGCGTTCCGCGATGGACGCTACTGGCCGGCAGAACGCTGCGAAGGCCCATTGACGCGGCGCGATGGTGCCTGCTGGTTCGACAGCGCCCGACCACGCTCGCTGCAACCGGCCTCGGATACCGCCTCGGCCTACCTGCGCTACCGGCATGAGCGCGGCGAAGGTCGCTATGCCTACGCCGAGGCGCGGGCCAGCCACAACCGGCAACGCTTCGACCTTGGTCCAACCGCCGTTGCCATCGGCCTGTACGGGTTCACCTTCAACAGCGTGCTGCGCGAAGCTGGCAACGTGCGTCCGCATGTACGTGCCACCGACGCCGACGTCACCTTCGGCATTGGCCGCGACCAGGGCCGGCGCAGCTGGGATGCCGGCATCAGCGCACAGCGCAGCGATGTCAGCCTGTCCACGTCGGGCACCGTGCGCGCCGAGCCCCTGCTGCGGGTCGCCGAGACACTGGATTTCCTGCCCGGCTTCACCTCGTTGCCGGCGGGCGCGGCCGAGCAGTTGTTCCCGTCGATCCGCAATCGCGGGCGCACCGAGCAGTGGCAGGGCTGGTGGGGCATGCAGCGGGAGCTGATGCCATTGGCCGGCGGTGCTGCACAGCTGGCCACCGGCATCGACCTGCGCCAGGAGCGCTGGACCTCGCATCCCGACGCCCTGCTGAGCCAGGGTGACCTGGCGCTGGGCCTGCCGCAGGAGCAGCGCCACCTGGCGCGCCGCAGTGGCGGCGCCTACGCCGAACTCGGCCTGCCCCTGGCGCACACGCTGCGCATGGACCTGGCCGCACGCTGGGACCGCGACGGCGACTACCAGGCCTTTTCGCCCCGCGTGGGCGTGCGCTGGAGCCCCACGCCCCGGTGGTCCTTCCTGCTTGCCAGCGGGCGCGGCTATCGTGCGCCCAGCCTGTTCGAACAGCGGCGTCCCCCGGGCTACTTCGGTGCGATCGAGCTGCCGGCCTCCAGCGCCCTGCCCGACTGCGCGCAGAGCAGCGGCAACGGGCGCTGCAGCGTCACCGTGGACGTGGTGGAGAACGATGCGTTGAAGGCCGAGCGGTCGCGCAGCCATTCCCTGGCCGCGACCTGGACGCCGACCGATACGTTCTCGCTGTCACTCACCCACAACATCGTCGAACTGCGCAACGAGATCCTGGCCCTGCAACCGGCCGACGCGGTGTGGAACCCCGGCACCTGGGAGCTGGACGAGGACGGCCACCTGAGCAACCTGCGCCTGTCCTTCGACAACATCGGCCGCACCACCTCGCGCAACTTTGTACTGCGCGGGGAGTACCACATCGATACCGGCAACACCGGCCAGTGGCTGTTCTCGCTCGATGCGCTGAAGCAGCAGGAACTGCGCCGCGAACGTGGCCATGATGCAACGGTGGACCTGCGCGGCCATGTCACGCCGACGATGGCCGCCGTGCTGAACGTGCAGTGGCAGAACAGCAACTGGGACATCGCCCTGCGCGGCAACCAGGTGGGGCGCACGCGCGCCTGGCTGCCCGGTGCGGAATGCCCGGAGGAACAGCGCGAGCAGAACCACTGCATGAACCCCCGGCAGCTGCGCTGGAACCTGCATCTCGCACGACGCCTGGGGCCGCGCGTGGTCGCCGCGCTGGACGTGCACAACGTGCTCGACACGCAACCGGTGAACTATCTGGTTGGCAACGGTGGCCAGATGCCGGGGCTCGACGATCCGCTCGGCCGCTACTTCCTGCTGACCCTGCAGATCCGCTGAGCGTAGTACCCTACGCGCCCTGTTCCATCGGTTCCCCACCACCCCATGAAGGCCTATCTCTGGTTCTGGGGCGCGTTCCTGCTGTTCTTCGCGTTGCCCTTCCCCTGCATCCTCTATGTCGGCACGTCGTGGCCGGTGCAACTGGCCGACCGCAGCGCGCCATGGCTGGCCCTGCTGCTGCTCGCGCTGTCGGTGATCCTGTGGCTGGCCCTGCTGCTCGCCTTCCTGCACTACCTGCTGCTGGGCCCGCCGCGCGCGCTGCATCGGGTGCGCACCATCCTGGCCGGCGGTGAGCCGCGCGACGCGTTGATCGAACAGGCCGAGCAGACCGGCGTGCACGTGCGCGGCTTCGCGCAGTGGAAGCTGCAGCTGGGCTTCCAGAACCTGTCCGGCACGCCCATCAACGAACAGATGCTGGTGGTGGACAGCAAGCCGCAACTGCAGCGTTTCGTTGCCGGCCAGCGTATCGAGGTACGCCTGAGCCGGATGCCGGGCGCGTTCCCCAACGTGGTGCTGGAGGGTGCCCAGCCTGAACTGGATGTCGCCAGCCTCTGGCGTCGTGGTGTCGGCGCAGCGATCGGCATCGTGGCGGTGGCCAGTGCCTATGTGGCCGCCTATCGGCTGCAGAGTGAGGGACTGGGCTGGACCTTCCTGTCGCTCGGTCATCCGCTGCTGGTGTGCCCGCTGGTGTTGTGCGGCTACGCGCTGGGCCTGCGCCTGCTCGGCCGGCTGCTGCAGGCCGACGCCCGCGGTGACGCGCTGAAGTATCGCGGCATCGGCGTGGATGCGAAGGTGCTGAAGCTGCGCCAGACCGGCACCTATCTCAACGAGCAGCCGCAGGTGGAGTTCCAGCTGGAGTACATCGACCGCGAAGGTGGCGTGCAGCAGGTGAGCGTGCGCCGCTTCATCCCATTGATCGAGCTGGCCAATCTTCCGCGCGAGCGGGTCACGCTGTTGTACGACCCGGAAGATCGCCGCAACGTTCGCCTGGAGGGTGTATGAAGCAGCCGCCCTCGACCCGGCTGGTGTTCTCCGTGGTGTTGCTGGTGCTGGCCGGCGTCGCCGTGGCAGGCGGAGCCCTGCAGACGCTGGGCGAAACACTGGGCCATTCGGTGCAGGCCGACAGCGCAAGCGCGCCGATCGCCATGCCGCCAGCGCGCGAGAGGCCCGCTTCGCTCGCGCCGATGACCGAGCCGCGGTTGCCGCCGGTGCCCGAACGCAACAACCGGTTGTTCGATGCGGACTACCTGCTGGCCGCCCGCCAGGCACTGGAACAGATGCCTGCGCTGGCCGGGCACCGGCTGACGGTATTCCACAGCATCCACTTCTACGACGATGGCCGGATCAATCTGGACCTGGTGGATCCGCAGCAGCCGTCGCGCGTGGACAGCTACCACTTCGAACGCGGCCAGTGGCGCAAGGGCGACCCGGTCAATCCGCAGCGCTTCGCGCCCACCATCACCCTGCGCCGCAGCAGCACGGCGCTGGCCAACATCGATTTCGAGGCGGTGCCGCGCGTGGCCCAGGCACTGCAGGCACAGCGCAACGCATTGATGGGCACTCCCGGTGAAGTCGGCCACGTCTATGTGATCGTGCGCAAGGGTGGCACTCTGGTCTGGCTGCCGGACGAAGTCGCCGGTGATCGCCAGTCCGCACGCCTCTCTTTCGACGCACAGGGCCGTTCCGGCAACGCGACCCTCCGATAGTCAACGCGAAAAGGGGACGGAGGGGATTAAGTCGTTTGTGCCTTGGTGCCGTCTGCGACTTAATCCCCTCCGTCCCCTTTTTGCTGTTTCACGGAGCGGGCGATGGCGTACTGCGCGCCGTAGTAGGTGGACAGCACCAGCAGGCTGGCCAGTGGCAGGCCGCCGGCGAAGCGGTCCCAGGCCAGCAGCGAGTCGCTGGCGACGAACAGCAGCGCACCGGCGGCCGCCCAGCGGGAGCTGCTGGCATCCACGGCATCGGGCTTGGGGCTGCGCCACTGCCGCGCCAGGGCGAGCACCGCCATCGATGCCAGCACCAGCACGTATGCCAGCACCGGAATGCGCATCGGTGCGGGCAGGTGCGGCCACAGGCCAAGCACGTTGAGTACAGCGAACGCGCCGAGGAAGACGCTGGCGGCAAGCAGGCCACGTCCGGCACGCAGGCCATCGCGGAAGGCGACGATGTAGCAGAGGTGCGCCAGCAGGAACGCGACCAGCCCCGGCACGAACGCATCCACCGGCAACATCAGCGCGATATCCCCCACGCACGACAGCAGCATGCCAGCCAGCACCGCGCGTCGGTAGAACGGCTGCGCTGGATCATGCACGCGCCAGGCGATGGCAGCGATCAGCAGCGTGGTGGTCGGCTTGGCCAGCCAATGCAGCCAGCGCCCGTCGCCGTGCAGGAACGCACCGAGGATGGCGAGGATCGCCATCAACAGGATCACGCCATCGCGGGCGCGCGGTTTCATCGTGCCTTCCACAGGTCCGCAAGGCGGTCAGGCTTGCCGGCGATACGCTCCAGCACCGGGTACTGCAGGCCATCGTGGTAGGCGATGTTCATCGTTTCGATGCGGTCGAACTGCTTCACCAGCAGCACGATCGGCGCCTTGTCCTTCGCCGCCGCAGCTACCGCATCCTTCAAGCGCTGGCTGCTGTACTCGCGCCCACCAACGGCAATCACCTTCATGCCCGGCGCCAGGCCGGCATTGAACGCCGGGCTGTCCCAGATCACGTCGCCGACCACACCGCTGTCGAGCACGGTCGCACCCAGCGAGTACGCCAGCAGCGCCGCCTTGGCGCGTTTTTCCTGTGCCTTGTAGGCGTCGTTCGGCGTATCGCGGTAGACCAGCTTCCAGCCCGCCAGTTCCAGGCCGCCGGTCAACGAACCGTGGCCGTCCAGGCGCCCGCGCAGGAACGTCGCCCAGTCATACAGCGCTATGCCGTTCAAGGTCGCGACCACGTCGTTGAAGGTGTACGGGTTGACGTCCCAGTCGCCGTTGCCCACGCCGAAGAACGCACGTGCGAAGTCATCCAGGCTGCGCCGGTTGCCGCTCAGTTCGCGCAGCTTGCCCTCCACTTCCAGCCACAGCATCTGGCCGCCGGAGTAGTAGTCCTCGCTCATCTGATAGTTGCGGTAAGGCAGCGTGCGGCGCTGCGCGATGGTCGGGTCATTGGTGGTGTCCTGCAGCGGCCGCCAGGCCAGGCCCGGGCGACCACGGTCATAGGTCGCGGCCACGTTGGCCAGCATGTCGCGCGCCTGCGCGGTCGACCACAGCCCTGAACGCGCCGCCAGCACCTGGCCCCAGAACTGGGTCTGGCCTTCGTAGACCCACAGCAGGCTGTCGCCCATCGGCGTGTTGAAGTTGGCGGTGGCGAGATCCGCGCCGCGACGGTACTTGCCGTTCCAGGAATGGGTGTACTCGTGCGGCAGCAGATCGCGCATCCACGCGTTGTTGTCCCACTCGGTGAAGTAGCCCGGGTCGGCGCTGTTCTCACTGGAACGGTGATGCTCCAGGCCGATGCCGCCGAGGCGGTCCGTCAATGCCAGCAGGAACTCATAGTGGTTGTAGTGCCGCGCGCCGTAGAGCTTGTCGGCCTGCTGCACCAGCGCGCGGTGCATCGTGATCTGCGCCTCGCTCGGCTTCAGCGATTTGGCGTCGTCGGCAAACACGTTGAGGTGCACCGGCACCTTCGCGCCCGGATCGAGATCGATGCGCTGGTAGTGCTCGCCGGCAAACAAGGGCGAATCGACCAGATGGTCATAGGAGATCGGCTTGAACACCACGGTGTCACCGTCGCGGCGCGCGGTCTCCAATGCAGTGGCGAACGACCAGCCTTTGGGCAGGGTAACGCTGGCCTGCGCCTGCAGCTGGCGCGCGTCGATGCCGGCCGGATACAGCGAGTTGGCGTTCCACTGCAGGTTGAGCATTTCCGGGGTCATCACCACCCGGCCCTGGCTGCCGCCCTGCGAGGACAGGAAATCGAAGTGGGCGACGATCTCGCTGGCGCCCTCGGGCACGTTCACCTTGAACGCATAGACGTTGTACTGATCGCGCTGCCAGGCCAGCGGCTTGCCGTTGGCGGTCACGCGCAGGCCGGCCAGCTTGTCGATCGGGCCGGTGGGCGAATGGTTGCCGGGAATCCACTGCGGGTACAGCAGGGTCATCGGGCCGGGCTTGGCCGGCACGGTGGCGGTCACCTTGAAGATGCGCCGGGCCAGATCGCGCGCGTCCACATCGATGCGCAGCAGTCCTGGGGCTGCCGCGTTGGCCGGTGGCGAGGTCTGCGCAAGTGCAGGCGTGGCCGCCAGCGCGAACAGCAACGACATTGCCAGGGCTCGGGTCTTCATCAGGCAGTTTCCAACAACGGGGAATCCTCCGATGCTAGGCCTGTGCCATGGCCGGCCCCATGGCCAAAGGTCATGGGCGGTGCGCCCACCCGGCCATGCCAAAGGCGTGCGAACCAAGGTTCGCACCCGCCAGATCAGTTTCGGTTCGCACCCACACCCGGTAGTGGCGGGCCGTACCCGGCAGACGTCCTTCCGCGGTCAGTCGACCAGGCGCAACCGCAGTTCCTTCGGCAGCGCGAACACCATCGATTCCGGTTCGCCGTCCAGCTCGCCCACGCCGGTGGCGCCCAGCTCGGCCAGACGCGCCAGCACGCCATCGACCAGCACCTGCGGCGCCGAGGCGCCGGCGGTCACGCCGATGTGCTGCTTGCCTGCCACCCATGCCGGGTCGATCTCGTGCGCACCATCGATCAGGTACGATTCCACGCCTTCGCGGCGGGCCAGCTCGCTCAGACGGTTGGAGTTGGAGCTGTTCGGCGAACCGACCACCAGCACCAGGTCGCAGCGCTTGGCCAGGTCGCGCACAGCATCCTGGCGGTTCTGCGTGGCGTAGCAGATGTCGTCGTTCTTCGGGCCCTGCATCGCAGGGAACCGCTCGCGCAGCGCATCGATGATGCCGCGCGTGTCATCCACCGACAGCGTGGTCTGGGTGGTGTAGGCGAAGTTTTCCGGCTGGTTGATCTGCAGCGTCGCGACCTGCTCGACATCCTCGACCAGGTAGATCTGCCCGGTCCCGGCTTCGCGGTTCCACTGGCCCATGGTGCCCTCCACTTCCGGGTGACCGGCGTGGCCGATCAGCACCACGTCACGGCCGGCACGGCAGTGGCGCGCGACCTCGAAGTGGACCTTGGTCACCAGCGGGCAGGTGGCGTCGAACACCTTCAGGCCACGGCGCTCGGCTTCCTGACGCACGGCCTGGGACACGCCATGCGCGCTGAAGATCACGGTGTTGTTGTCCGGAACCTCGTCGAGCTCTTCGACGAAGATCGCGCCGCGCTGCTTCAGGTCGTCGACCACGAAGCGGTTGTGCACCACTTCATGGCGGACATAGATGGGCGCGCCCAGCGTTTCGATCGCGCGCTTGACGATCTCGATCGCACGATCGACACCGGCACAGAAACCACGCGGGTTGGCGAGCAGCACATCCATCAGTTCAGTCTCCCGGCGGCAGCCGGCTTACGGTTTCGGGTTGGCATTATCCGCCTTTTTGGCGGACTTTCCGTCGAACAGGCCAAACAGCGCGATGCCGACGGCACCCACCACGATGGCCGAGTCGGCGATGTTGAACGAGGGCCAGGTGTAGCTGCCCACATACCACTGGATGAAGTCGACCACGTGGCCGTGCACCTGGCGGTCGATCACGTTGCCGATGGCGCCACCGATGATCAGCGCATACGGCACCGCGGCCTTCCAGTTGCCGCGGGCGGTGCCGCGCAGCCACCACGCCATCAGCCCGCTGATGGCGATCGCCAGCGCGGTGAAGAAGTACTTCTGCCAGCCACCGGCGTCGCTCAGGAAACTGAATGCCGCGCCGGTGTTGTAGGTGCGGTACCAGTTCCAGAAGCCGTCGATGACCACCACCGGCTGGAACTCCGGCAGGCTGGACAGCACCCAGGCCTTGGACCACTGGTCCAGGCCGATGATGGCCACCGACAGCAGCAGCCAGACCAGGGCGTTCGGATGCGGACGGGGCGCGGCCATCAGAACCAGCTCCGCACTTCGCCGGCGCCGGTCACGTTGCTCACGCAACGGCCGCACAGCTCGGGATGGTCGGCGTTGCTGCCGACGTCGGCGCGGTGGTGCCAGCAGCGCACGCACTTGGCCTTGGTGGTCGGCTGGGCGCTGACGAACACCTCGTCGGTGGTCGCCGGGCGCACCTGCACGTCGCCACTGATGAACAGGAAACGCAGTTCATCGGCCAGCGGCTGCCAGCGCGCGGCCTGTTCTTCGCTGGCGGCGATGGTGATCTCCGCTTCCAGCGCCGCACCGATCGCACCGTTGGCGCGCATCGGCTCGAGCACCTTGGCCACCTGCTCGCGCACGGCCAGCAGCTGGTCGAAGTCGGTGGCGTTGAGCTGGGCATCGGCCGGCAGCGGCGCCAGGCCGTCGTACCAGGTGGTGAACAGCACGTGGCCGGCGTGTTCGCCCGGCAGGTAGCCCCACAGCTCGTCGGCGGTGAAGGTCAGGATCGGCGCAACCCAGCGGGTGAACGCTTCGGCGATGTGGTACATCGCGCTCTGTGCCGAACGGCGACCGTGCGAATCGGTCGGCATCGTGTACAGGCGGTCCTTGGTCACGTCCAGGTACAGCGAGCCCAGGTCCACGCTGCAGAAGTTCAGCAGCAACTGCACGATCTCGGCCATGTTGTAGCCGTCGTAGGCCGCCTTGATCTTCTCCTGCAGCTCCCACGCGCGATGCACGATCCAGCGGTCCAGCGCGACCATCTGGTCGAGCGGACGCAGGTGCTGGGCCGGATCGAAACCGTCCAGGTTGCCGAGCAGGAAGCGTGCGGTGTTGCGCAGGCGGCGGTAGGCGTCGGCGTTGCGCTTGAGGATCTCCTGCGACAGCGACATCTCGTTGCTGTAGTCGGCCGAGGCGATCCACAGGCGCAGGATGTCCGCGCCCAGCTTGTTCATGATGTCCTGCGGCTCGATACCGTTGCCCAGCGACTTGGACATCTTGCGGCCGTGCTCGTCCACGGTGAAGCCGTGGGTCAGGCACTGCTTGTACGGGGCACGCTTGTCGATCGCCACGCCGGTCAGCAGCGAGGACTGGAACCAGCCGCGGTGCTGGTCGGACCCTTCCAGGTACAGGTCGGCCGGCTTGCCGAAGCCACGCGCGGCGAGCACGCCTTCATGGGTCACGCCCGAATCGAACCAGACGTCGAGGATGTCGGTGACCTTCTCGTAGTCGGCCGCGTCGGCACCGAGCAGTTCGGCGGCGTCCAGCGAGTACCACACGTCGATGCCCTCGGCTTCGACGCGGTCGGCGACCTGCTGCATCAGTTCCACCGAACGCGGATGGATCTCGCCGGTCTGGCGGTGGGTGAACAGTGCGATCGGCACGCCCCACGTGCGCTGGCGCGAGATGGTCCAGTCCGGGCGACCGTCGACCATGCTCTGGATGCGCGCCTTGCCCCAGGTCGGGAACCAGCCGACGGTGTCGATGGCGGCCAGCGCATCGTTGCGCAGGTTGGCCTTGTCCATCGAGATGAACCACTGCGGGGTGGCGCGGAACACCACCGGCGTCTTGTGGCGCCAGCAGTGCGGGTAGCTGTGGCGGATCGGATGGAACGCCAGCAGCGAACCGTTGTCGCGCAGCACGCCGACGATGGCCTCCTGCGCCTTCCACAGGTGCTGGCCCGCCAGCACCACGTCACCGGCCGGCGGGGTCGATTCCAGGTACACGCCGCGGCCGTCGATCGGAGTGACCTGGCCAGCGTTGTACTTGTCCAGCAGGCCGTACTTCTGGCTGACCACGAAGTCTTCCTGGCCGTGGCCGGGGGCGGTGTGCACCGCACCGGTACCGTCCTCGTCGGAGACGTGGTCGCCATTGAGCACCAGGATCTCGCGCTCCGGGTAGAACGGATGCGCCAGCAGCTGGTTTTCCAGCGCAGCGCCGGTGGTTTCACCGTGCAGCACCACTTCGTCCACGCCATAGCGCTGCAGCGCGCGCTCGGCCAGGGCCGCGGCCAGCACCAGCCAGCGGCGCTTGCCGTTGTGGGCCGGGCCTTCGGCCAGCACATAGTTGATCTCCGCGCCCAGCGACACCGCCAGCGAGGCCGGCAGCGTCCACGGCGTGGTGGTCCAGATCGGTACGGCCACTTCGACGTCGACCGGCACGCTCACGCCGAACGCCTGGCCGATGGCCTGCGCATCGCGTGCGGCGTAGGCGACGTCGATCGCCGGCGATTCCTTTTCCTGGTACTCGATCTCGGCCTCGGCCAGCGCCGAGCCACAGTCGAAGCACCAGTACACCGGCTTGGCGCCGCGGACCAGGTGGCCGTTGGCCACGACCTTGGCCAGCGCGCGGATCTCGTTGGCTTCGAAATCGAAGCTCAGGGTCTTGTACGGGTTGTCCCAGTCACCGGTCACGCCCAGGCGCTTGAAGTCCACGCGCTGGATGTTGATCTGCTCTTCGGCGAACTCGCGGCACTTCTGGCGGAATTCGACGGCGTCAAGCTTGGTGCCGACCTTGCCCCACTTCTTCTCGACCGCGATCTCGATCGGCAGGCCATGGCAGTCCCAGCCCGGCACGTAGGGCGCATCGAAGCCGGCCAGGTAGCGCGACTTGACGATGATGTCCTTCAGGATCTTGTTGACCGCGTGGCCCAGGTGGATGCGGCCGTTGGCGTATGGCGGGCCGTCATGCAGCACGAACAGCGGGCGGCCGGCGGCGTTGTCGCGCAGCTGCTGGTAGAGCCCCTGCTCTTCCCACCGCGCCAGAATGCCCGGCTCGCGCTTGGGCAGGTCGCCGCGCATCGGGAATTCGGTGGCTGGCAGGTTCAGGGTGGTCTTGTAGTCCTGGCTCACGCAGTGGCTCGCAATCTATGTTCGGAAAGGATGGCGCGCGCCTGTTCGGCGTCGCGGTGCATCTGGTCGGTCAGCGCCGCCAGATCATTGAATTTCTCTTCGTCGCGCAGCTTGGCGACGAACTCCACGTCGATGTGGCGGCCGTACAGGTCGCCCTGGAAATCGAACAGGTGGGCTTCCAGCAGCGGCTCCACGCCCTCCACCGTCGGCCGCGTACCGAAGCTGGACACCGAAGGCCAGGGCTGGTCGAACACGCCGTGCACCCAGGTCGCGTAGATGCCCGACAGTGCCGGGGTCTTCGGGAAGCGCAGGTTGGCGGTGGGGAAGCCCAGCGTACGGCCGAGCTGGCGCCCGCGCACCACCCGCCCGCTGATCGCGTAGGGGCGGCCGAGCAGGTCGTTGGCGCGGGCGAAATCGCCCTCCTGCAGCAGCTGGCGGATGCGGGTGCTGGAGATGCGCTCGCCATGCAGGTCCACCGCTTCGATCTCGCCCGCGGTGAAGCCGAGTTCGGCGCCCATCTCCTGCAGCAGTGCCAGATCACCGCGGCGGCGGTTGCCGAAGCAGAACTCGGGCCCGATCCACACTTCGCGGGCGCCCAGCCGGTGCACCAGCAACCGGCGCACGAAGGTCTCGGCCGGCATCGCCGCCATCGCCGCGTCGAAACGCAGCAGGCCGATCGCATCGACGCCGAGCTCGCGCAGGATCTCGACCTTGCTGCGCGCCAGGGTCAGCCGCGGCGGCGGCGTGCCCTGGGCGAAGAATTCACGCGGCAGCGGCTCGAATGCCACGGCCACTGCGGCCACGCCCAAGGCGCGCGCGCGGGCAACCGCGTGGCGGACCAGCGCACGATGGCCCAGGTGGAGGCCGTCGAATGCACCGATACAGACCACGCTTCCGTTGGGGAACAGCTCCCCGCCCTCGACGCTTCTGAACAGCCTGCTCATCAACTCTCGTTCCGGCCCGACCGGGGCCGCCGCTTCAATGGTGTAACCCTGAAGTATAGCCGCCACGGACCGCGATCAATGCCCGCGCAGGTCGCGCGGGCGGAAGCCCATCGCCAGCATGGCCACCACGTAGGTCGCGCCGCCGCCGCCGACCAGCAGCATCAGGCCACCGATACGGTGCCATTTGTCCATGCCGGTGAAGTCGGGGACCCAGTGCAGCAGGGCCAGCAGCACGCCGACCATGGCCACGCAGGCCACCCCCAGCCGCACCAGATAGCCGCCCCAGCCCGGCCGCCGCTGGTAGACGTCGGTCTTGCCCAGCCAGTACCAGAGCAGGCCCAGGTTCAGGTAACTGGACAGCGCACTGGCAATGCCCAGCGCCAGGTGCAGGCCCGGCTGCTTGCCGATCGCCGCCATCACGCCCTGCGCCTTCAGCGCGTCGGGCACCATCACCTGGTACAGCACGGCCAGCAGCGCGAAGTTGAACACCATGTTGGCCACCAGCGCGGCCACGCCGGCACGCACCGGGGTCTTGGTGTCCTGCCGCGCATAGAACGCCGGCAGCACCACTTTCAGCAGCGCGAACGCCGGCAGGCCGAAGCTCAGGCCGTATACCGACAGGGCGGTCATGCGGGTATCGAACGCGGTGAACTGGCGGTACTGGAACAGCGTGGCGATCAGGGGCTCGGCCAGCAGCACCAGGCCCAGCATGGCCGGCACGGAAATCAGCAGGGTCATGCGCAGGCCCCAGTCCAGCGAGCGCGAGAAGCCTTCGCGGTCGGTGCTGACGTGGTGGCGGGCCAGCGCCGGCAGGATCACCGTGCCCAGCGCCACGCCGAACACACCCAGCGGCAGCTCCAGGAAGCGATCGGCCAGCGACAGCCAGGACTGCGAGCCGTCGGTCAGCTTGGCCGCGATGAGGGTATCCAGCAGCAGGTTGATCTGCGCCACCGACGAACCGAACAGGGTCGGCACCATCAGCGTCAGCACCTTGCGCACGCCCGGATGGTTCCAGCCCCAGCGCGGCAGGGTCAGCAGGTTGATGCCCTTCAGCGAGGGCAGCTGGAACAGCAACTGCAGGAGGCCGGCCGCCAGCACCGCCCAGCCCAGCGCCAGGATCTGCTTCTCCGGGGTGCCGCCCAGCCGCGGCGCCAGCCACAGCGCACCGGCGATCATGCACAGGTTGAGGATGACCGGGGTCAGCGCCGGCATCGCGAAGCGCTGGAAGCTGTTCAGCGCACCGCCGGCCAGCGCGGTCAGCGACACGAACAGCAGGAACGGGAAGGTCAGGCGGAACAGGTCGACCAGCAGGGTCTGCTTGACCGGGTCGGTGTCAGCACCACTTGAGAATGCCACCGCCAGCTGCGGCGCGAAGATCAGCGCCAGGGCGGTGACCAGCATCAGCACCCCGCCCAGGGTGCCGGCGGTCCGGGACATCAGCTCACGCAGTTCGGCGTGGCTGCGGGTCTCCTTCACCTCGGTGAACACCGGCACGAAGGCGGTGGAGAAGGACCCCTCCGCGAACAACCGGCGCAGGAAATTGGGTATCCTGAAGGCAACCCAGAACGCATCGGTAACCGCATTGGTGCCGAACGTGGTAGTGATCACCTGATCCCGGACAAGTCCGAGAACCCGCGAGACCATGGTCATGCTGCTGAACGACAGCAGGCCCCGCAACATCTTCGGTGAACTCACTCAGCGTCCCTCTTGACAATCGACTTGACGTGCATTTCTCGGGCCATCATACTAGCTAGCTTGCTGTTCCCATAACACCGATTTTTTCAGGAAACCACCACCGTGGCCAATATCAAGTCCGCCAAGAAGCGCGCCAAGCAGACCGTCGTGCGCAACGCGCGCAACGTGGCTCAGCGCTCGATGCTGCGCACCGCTGTCAAGAAAGTGATCAAGGCGCTGGACGCCAACGACGCCGCCGGCGCCGAAGCCGCCTTCGCCGTTGCCCAGCCGATCCTGGATCGCTTCAGCGCGCGTGGCCTGATCCACAAGAACAAGGCTGCTCGCCACAAGAGCCGCCTGAACGACCGCATCAAGGCCCTCAAGGCCGCCTGATCCGGCGTTGCCGCCCTGCCCTTCGGGGTTGGGCAGCAGACAAAAGCCCGGCCCCGGCCGGGTTTTTTGTTGCCTGCGGTTTACCGGGATTGCCGGCCAGCGGCCGGCACTACCAAATGAAAAACCCGGCCGAAGCCGGGTTTTCCGCATGGAACCACAACGGCATCACTGCGCGTTGCGGGCTTCCAGCTCGTCTTCCTTCTGGCGATCGAAGAAGGCCATGATCCGGCTCATGATCGGGAAGGTACCTTCGCGGCCCAGCGCGGAAACCAGGAACCACGGCTCCTTCCAGCCCAGCTCGGCGACGATCTGCTCGGCCGCGGCCTGCGCCTCGTCTTCGAACATCAGGTCAGCCTTGTTCAGCACCAGCCAGCGCGGCTTGTTCAGCAGCTCCGGATCGTGCTTCTCCAGCTCGCGTTCGATCGCACGCACCTGCTCCACCGGCGAAATGCCCTCCACGCCGCCTTCCATCGGCGAGATGTCCACCAGGTGCAGCAGCAGGCGGGTGCGCTGCAGGTGGCGCAGGAACTGCGCACCCAGGCCGGCGCCGTCCGCAGCGCCTTCGATCAGGCCCGGAATGTCGGCGATCACGAAGCTGCGGTGGTTCTCCACCTTCACCACGCCCAGGTTCGGGTACAGCGTGGTGAACGGGTAATCGGCCACCTTCGGCGTTGCCGCCGAAACGGCACGGATCAGGGTGCTCTTGCCGGCGTTGGGGAAGCCCAGCAGGCCGACATCGGCCAGCAGCTTCAGCTCCAGCTTCAGCGTGCGCTCTTCGCCCGGCTCGCCCGGCAGCGCCTGGCGCGGCGAGCGGTTGGTCGAGCTCTTGAAGTGCATGTTGCCCAGGCCACCGCGACCGCCCTTGGCCACCAGCAGGCGGTCGCCGTGCTGGGTCAGGTCGCCGATGACTTCATCGGTGGCAACGTTGATGACCACGGTGCCGACCGGCACGGTGATGGTCAGGTCTTCGCCGCCCTTGCCATAGGCCTGGCGGCCCATGCCGTTCTCGCCGCGCTGCGCCTTGAAGATACGCTCATGGCGGAAGTCGACCAGGGTGTTCAGGTTTTCGTCGGCGCGGATGTACACGCTGCCGCCCGCACCGCCGTCGCCGCCGTCCGGGCCGCCGAGCGGAATGAACTTCTCGCGACGGAAGCCAATGCAGCCGTTGCCGCCGTTGCCGGCGAACACTTCGATTTCTGCTTCGTCTACCAGTTTCATTGTTTCGATGCCTGCGATGGGCACGACCTGCTGGCCGCCACCTTGAATGTCATGCCGGCCGGGGCCGGCAACCCGGCCCAGCCGGTCTTGCTTCAACTCTAACGAAAAGCCCCGCCGAAGCGGGGCTCTCCATGCAGCGTGCTCTTCATCCAGCACGGCCATGCCGCGGCACGGGTGCCGGCGATGCCTGGATCAGGCGTCGGCCGAGACGATGCTGACGGTGCGACGCTTCTTGGCGCCCTTGACCGAGAACTCCACCTTGCCGTCCACGAGGGCGAACAGGGTGTGGTCACGGCCCAGGCCAACGCCGGTGCCCGGGTGGAACTGGGTGCCGCGCTGACGCACGATGATGTTGCCGGCTTCGATGGCCTGGCCGCCGAAGATCTTGACGCCCAGGTACTTCGGGTTGGAGTCGCGACCGTTGCGCGAGGAGCCTACGCCCTTTTTATGTGCCATGACTGCTTCTCCTGATGCTTAGCCGGCGATGCCGGTGATCTCGATTTCGGTGTAGTACTGACGGTGACCCTGACGCTTCATGTGGTGCTTGCGGCGACGGAACTTGATGATCCGGACCTTGTCAGCACGACCCTGGGACAGGACCTTGGCGGTGACGGCAGCGCCCTTCAGCGCATCGCCCAGCTTCACGCCGTCGCTGTCACCCAGCATCAGGATGTTGTCAAACTTGATCTCGCTGCCGACTTCGACTTCGAGCTTTTCAATGCGGAGCTTTTCGCCCTGCGCCACGCGGTATTGCTTACCGCCGGTGACCAGTACTGCGTACATGACCAGGCCTTCCTCTGTAGTTATTGTGGTCTGAGCTGCCGCCATCGAGGGCGGACAGGAGCGGAATTGTACGCAGATCAGCGGGCGCGGGTCAAGTCAACCCCCGAACGCCGCGGGGGTGACGGCTCCGGGACGGGGTCAGATCCCTTTTCACCCCGTGAAAAGGGATCTGACCCCTGCCTGACGGCCTGTCTCACCAGATGAGACATCGGGCTGGCATTGTCGCCCATTGCCCCCATCTGGTCACCTCGGTAGGCTGACCGATTGCCGTTCCCTGCTGGCCCGGCACCCAGCGAACGCCCCCACAACCGGATCCCCCATGGCGATGGATTTCATCCGCATCCGCGGCGCGCGGACGCACAACCTGAAGAACCTCGACCTCGACCTGCCCCGCGACAAGCTGATCGTGATCACCGGCCTGTCCGGCTCGGGCAAGTCCTCGCTGGCGTTCGACACCATCTATGCAGAAGGCCAGCGCCGCTATGTCGAGTCGCTGTCGGCCTATGCGCGCCAGTTCCTGAGCGTGATGGAAAAGCCGGACCTGGACCACATCGAGGGCCTGTCCCCGGCGATCTCGATCGAGCAGAAGTCGACCTCGCACAACCCGCGTTCGACGGTCGGCACGATCACCGAGATCTACGACTACCTGCGCCTGCTGTACGCCCGCGTCGGCACCCCGCGCTGCCCGGACCACGGCTATCCGCTGGAGGCGCAGACGGTCAGCCAGATGGTCGACCAGGTGCTGACCCTGGACCCGGAACAGCGCTACATGCTGCTGGCCCCGGTCATCCGCGACCGCAAGGGCGAGCATGCCCAGGTGTTCGACCAGCTGCGCGCGCAGGGTTTCGTGCGCGTGCGCGTGGACGGCGAGCTGCATGAAATCGATGCGGTGCCGCCGCTGGCGCTGCGCCAGAAGCACACCATCGAGGCGGTGATCGACCGCTTCCGCCCGCGCGAGGACATCAAGCAGCGCCTGGCCGAGAGCTTCGAAACCGCGCTGAAGCTGGGCGACGGCATGGCCTCGGTGCAGAGCCTGGACAGTGCCGACGCTTCGCCGACGCTGTTCTCCTCCAAGTACTCCTGCCCGGTCTGCGATTACTCGCTGCCGGAGCTGGAACCGCGCCTGTTCTCGTTCAACGCACCGATGGGCGCCTGCCCCGGCTGCGACGGCCTGGGCATGGCCGAATTCTTCGATCCTTCGCGCGTGGTGGTGCATCCCGAGCTGTCGCTGGCCGCCGGCGCGGTGCGCGGCTGGGACCGCCGCAACGCCTATTACTTCCAGCTGATCGCCTCGCTGGCCAAGCACTACCGGTTCGACGTCGACGCGGCATGGAACTCGCTGCCGCAGAACGTGCAGCAGGCCGTGCTGTACGGCAGCGGCGATGAGGCGATCACCTTCACCTACTTCACCGAAGCCGGTGGCCGCACCCAGCGCAAGCACCGCTTCGAGGGCATCATTCCCAACCTCGAGCGCCGCTACAAGGAAACCGAATCGCCGGCGGTGCGCGAAGAGCTGTCCAAGTACATCAGCGAACAGCCGTGCCCGGAATGCCATGGCGCGCGCCTGAACAAGGCGGCACGCAACGTGTTCGTGGCCGACCGCCCGCTGCCGGAGCTGGTGGTGCTGCCGATCGACGAGGCGCTGAAGTTCTTCAGCGAACTGAGCCTGCCGGGCTGGCGTGGCGAGATCGCCGCGAAGATCGTCAAGGAAATCGGTGAGCGCCTCGGCTTCCTGGTCGATGTGGGCCTGGATTACCTCACCCTGGAACGCAAGGCCGACACCCTGTCCGGTGGCGAGGCACAGCGCATCCGCCTGGCCAGCCAGATCGGCGCCGGCCTGGTCGGCGTGATGTACGTGCTCGACGAGCCGTCGATCGGCCTGCACCAGCGCGACAACGAGCGCCTGCTCGGCACCCTCACCCGCCTGCGCGACCTCGGCAACACGGTGATCGTGGTCGAGCATGACGAGGATGCGATCCGCCTGGCCGACTACGTGCTGGACATCGGCCCGGGCGCGGGCGTGCATGGCGGCGAGATCGTCGGCCAGGGCACCCTGCAGGACATCCTGGAGGCACCGCGCTCGCTGACCGGCCAGTACCTGTCGGGCAAGCGCGCGATCGAGATCCCCGCGCGCCGGCACAAGCCGAACCCGAAGATGACCCTGCACCTGCGCGGGGCCAGCGGCAACAACCTCAAGGGCGTGGACCTGGCGATTCCGTCGGGCCTGCTGACCTGCGTGACCGGTGTGTCCGGCTCCGGCAAGTCCACCCTGATCAACGACACCCTGTTCTCGCTGGCCGCCAACGAGATCAACGGTTCCTCGCACCCGATCGCCCCGTACAAGGAGATCGATGGCCTGGACCTGTTCGACAAGGTGGTGGACATCGACCAGTCACCGATCGGCCGCACCCCGCGTTCGAACCCGGCCACCTACACCGGCCTGTTCACCCCCCTGCGCGAACTGTTCGCACAGGTGCCCGAAGCGCGTGCGCGTGGCTATTCGCCGGGCCGTTTCAGCTTCAACGTGCGCGGTGGCCGCTGCGAAGCCTGCCAGGGCGACGGCCTGATCAAGGTGGAGATGCACTTCCTGCCGGACGTGTACGTGCCCTGCGACGTCTGCCATGGCAAGCGCTACAACCGCGAGACGCTGGAGATCCTCTACAAGGGCTTCAACATCAACGACGTGCTGGAAATGACCGTCGAGGATGCACTGAAGCTGTTCGAGCCGGTGCCGTCGATCGCACGCAAGCTGGAAACCCTGGTCGACGTCGGCCTGAGCTACATCAAGCTGGGCCAGAGCGCGACCACGCTGTCCGGTGGTGAAGCGCAGCGCGTGAAGCTGTCCAAGGAACTGTCGCGCCGCGATACCGGCCGCACCCTGTACATCCTCGACGAACCGACCACCGGCCTGCACTTCCACGACATCGAAGCGCTGCTGGGCGTGCTGCACAAGCTGCGCGACGAAGGCAACACGGTGGTGGTGATCGAGCACAACCTGGACGTGATCAAGACCGCCGACTGGATCGTCGACCTGGGTCCGGAAGGCGGCCACCGCGGTGGCACCATCCTGGTCACCGGCACGCCGGAAGACGTGGCGGCCTGTCCGCAGTCGTATACCGGCCAGTTCCTGGCGCGCATGCTGCCGTCCACCAGCGCGCGCCCGGAACAGCCGGCTGCCGTGGCCAACAAGCCCGACGCCCGCCCGCCACGCAAGGTGAAGCCTGAGAAGCCGGCCAAGGTTGCCAAGAAGGCCGCGGCCGCCAAGAGCACCGGCAAGGCCAGCAAGAGCACATCGAAGAAGAAGGACGCCTGATGAGCAGCGAACACAAGATCCTGGCCCGCATCCCGATCAGCGTGCGCTGGCGTGACATGGACAGCATGGGCCACGTCAACAACGCCAAGTACATTTCCTACCTGGAAGAAGCGCGCGTGCGCTGGATGCTGGGCGTGGACGGCGTATCGATGACCGACCGCATCGCACCGGTGGTGGCCGCGACCAACGTCAATTACCGGCTGCCGATCGTGTGGCCCAACGACATACTGGTCGAGCTGTTCGTCGAGCGCCTGGGCAACAGCAGCGTGACCATCGGCCACCGCATCGTCGACCAGCAGGACGCGTCGAAGCTGTATTCCGACGGCAACGTGGTGGTGGTGTGGATGGATACGCAGACCGGCAAGAGCGCGCCGCTGCCGGAGGCGATCCGCAGCGCCTCCACTTGACGCGCCCTGGTAGGTGCCGACCTTGGTCGGCACGCTTTGGCTGCAATGAGGTTGCCGGCCAGCGGCCGGCACTACCGATCCCATTCAATGGACTGACATGATCCACCAGACTGAACTGCGCGACCTGCTGCCCGGCATGGTCCCCTTCCCCACCGACGTCTTTCCCGCCGACCAGGCCTGGCTCGGCCAGCACCTGCTGCCGCTGCTGAAGATCGACCTGGGCGTGCTGCGGCCGGAGCTGGCCGGCCAGGTGGCGACGATGCTGTGCCCGATCGAGCCGTACGACGGCTGCATCGGCGAGACCACCGAAGAACACCACAACGATTTCACCGGCACCAACTGGATCGCCTTCGAACTGACCGCCGGCAACGAGATGCGCTTCCTCGGCAATGAGGGCTATTTCATCGGCGAGGCGGTGCAGGACAAGGATGCGCAGGAGCACATCGCGCAGATGCGCGACAGCTACGCCAAGGCCCGCGATTACCATGCCGCGCACGGCCGTCTCGCCTGCTACTCGCGCTACGGCAAGGGTGAGGCCAGCGAACGCGACTACCTGGATACGCTGGGCGGGCCGATAGGCTTCGGCAACTGGACCGAGACCGCGGAGATTCCCGCGGCCTTCGAACTGGGCTTCACCGACGCTGCCGATGACCCAAACGCTGCGGACGATGCCGAAACGGTGATCATCACCCGCAACGGCAACAAGTTCTTCGCCGTGGCCGGCGTAGCCGGCTACAACTGGTGCGCCACCGGCGCCGATGCGATCGTGATGCTGTACGAGCCGGAAAGCCGCACCGTGCTGTTCTCGTACGACTGGTCGTAAGGCCCTTTGATCGTGCCGGCCAGCGGCCGGTACTACACGATCCTCTGCGCCACCGGCGCCGACGCGGTCGAGATGCTGTACGAGCCGGAAAGCCGCAACGTGCTGTTCTCGTACGACTGGTCGTAAGGCCCTGCGGTAGTGCCGGCCGCTGGCCGGCATTGCCCGTGCTGCCGGCCAGCGGCCGGCACGACCATCCCGCTACGGCGCAGCCTTGCGTACGGCCAGCGTCGCACTTGCTTCGCCGCCGCCTTCCAGCTGCAGCCGTAGCGGCACCGCCTGCCCCTCCTTCAGCGCGCCCTTGCCCTGCATCAGCATCAGGTGCAGGCCACCGGGCTTGAGCTCGGCACGTGCACCCGGCGCCAGCGGCAGGCGCTCGATCGCGCGCATCCGGCTGACCCCATCCGTGATCGTGGTTTCGTGCAGCGACACATCATTGAAACTGCTGCTGGTCGCGCCGGTGATCACCACCGCCTTGCCGCAGCCGTTGTGGATGACGCCGTAGCCAGCGGTCATCGGCATTGCCGGATTCGGTGGCAACCGCGCCCAGCCCTGATCCACCGTGACGCAGCCCGATTCCGCCGCCGAGGCCGATGCTGCGGCCGCACACAGAACCCACAGTACGCCAACGAATGGTTTGGTTATCATCGCCCAGGTTCCTTCTTCGCAACGAGACCGCAGCATGACGACGCTCATCGAGGTGATCAACCATGGCCCCATCCGCGAACTGCGCCTGGCGCGGCCGCCGGTCAACGCACTGGACACCGACCTGTGCCGGCAGTTGATCCATGCCATCGAGCTGGCCATGGCCGAAGACGCGCACGGCATCGTGCTGTCGGGCAGCCAGCGCATCTTCACCGGCGGCATGGACGTGCCGCACCTGCTCTCGCATGGCGATGACAAGCACAAGCTGCTGGACACCTGGAACGCCTTCTTTGGCGCCGTACGCACGCTGGCCGAGAGCCGCATCCCGGTGGTCGCGGCGATCACCGGCCACGCCCCGGCGGGCGGCTGCGTGCTGGCCCTGTGCTGCGACTACCGGGTGATGGCCCGCAGCGCCGATCCGTCGCGGCCATATGCCATCGGCCTGAACGAGGTGCAGGTGGGCCTGATCGCGCGGGAGGGCATCCAGCGCCTGCTGCGCCGTGCGGTGGGCGTGCACCGCGCCGGCGTGCTGCTGACCACCGGTTCGCTGGTACCGGCCGAACAGGCGGTGCAGATCGGCCTGGTGGATGAGCTGGCAGAGGGGGACCTGGTGGTGGCACGCGCGATTGCCTGGCTGCAGGACCTGCTCAGGCAGCCGCGCCAGCCGATGCTGCTGACCCGCGCCATCGCCCGCGCCGACCTGCACGTGGCGCTGCAGCCGGACCTGATCCAGCTCGACCGTTTCGTCGAGGCCTGGTTCGCCCCGGACGCACAGAACGCCCTGCAGGCCCTGGTAGCCCGGCTGGGCAAATAGCGGTTGCCCCGCCCGGGGTCAGATCCCTTTCGCCGGGCGAAAGGGATCTGACCCCTGACCGGTATAATCAGGCCCTCTTTCACTGCTGTGGCCGCCCCCTTGAACGACACGCCCGAACCCGTCGTCTCCGAGCTGATCGACCTGCTCACGCTGGAGCGGCTGGAGGACAACCTGTTCCGCGGGCAGAGCCGCGACATCGGCACCAAGTACGTGTTCGGCGGGCAGGTGCTGGGCCAGGCGCTGGCCGCGGCACAGGCCACGGTCGACAACGGCCGCCACGTGCACTCGCTGCACGCCTATTTCCTGCGCGCCGGCAACATCGACCACCCGATCGTCTACGACGTGGACCGTACCCGCGACGGCGGCAGCTTCTCGGTGCGCCGGGTCACCGCGATCCAGCACGGCAAGGTGATCTTCTTCTGCGCGGCATCGTTCCAGCAGGCCGAGACCGGCGCCGAGCACCAGCACAAGATGCCCGAGGTGCCGCAGCCGGAAGACATCGAACCGAACCGGCCGCTGCCGGCCGAAGTGCTGGAGCGGCTGCCGATCAAGGTGCAGCGCTGGCTGTCGCGCGGCGGCCCGTTCGAATTCCGCCACGTCTACCCGCGCGACGAACTGAACCCGCCCAAGCGCCCGCCCTACCACCAGGTGTGGCTGCGCCTGAGCGAGCCGGTCGGCGATGCTCCGGAACTGCACCAGGCCCTGCTGGCCTATGCCTCGGACTTCCACCTGCTGGGCACGGCGACCTTCCCGCACGGCATCAGCTACTACCACCCGCACGTGCAGATGGCCTCGCTCGACCACGCGATCTGGTTCCACCGCCCGTTCCGTGCCGACGACTGGCTGCTGTACTCGCTGGACAGCCCCAGCGCGCAGGATTCGCGCGGCCTGGCCCGCGGCCAGTTCTTCACCCGCAATGGTGTGCTGGTGGCCAGCACCGCGCAGGAGGGCCTGATCCGCGTGGTTCCCGACCAGGCTGCCGCGGCCGCCGTGCCGGCCAAGGAGTAAACCCATGCGCCAGATCTTCAGCAGCCAGCGCGTGGAAACCGTCGAAGGCGTGGCCGAGCTCCTGCGCGGGCATGGCATCGACGTCAAGGTGACCAACGGGCGCTCGTACAAGACCCGTCGCCGCGGCCAGTTCAGCTATACCGACCTCGGCAACGCCAACGCCTACCCGGCGGTATGGATCGTGCGCGCCGACGACCAGCCGCGTGCACGCGAGATCCTGCGTCAGGCGCGCCTGCTCGACACCACCCGCCGCGACCATCCGACCGCCGAGTTCGCCTTCCGCGACACGCCGGAACAGGGCAGCGGCGGCCGCAGCTGGGCCTGGCGCATCCGCATCGCCCTGCTGGTGGTGATCGCCGGCGTGGCGCTGGTGATCGGCCTGCGCCATCGCGGTGCCCCGGCCCCGGCAGCACCGGCCCCTGCCCCGCAGGCCCAGCCGCAGCAGGCGCAACCGGCCCCGCAGGCCGCACCGGAAGAGGAAGAAGTCCGGGTCCGCATCCAGCCATCGAAATAGCCCACGGGTCGTACCCGCCGCTAGCCGGCAACTGCAAAAAGGGGACGGAGGGGATTAAGTCGTTTGTGGCACAAACGACTTAATCCCCTCCGTCCCTTTTTTGTCAGCACAGAAAGTCGGTCACATTGGGCGCGCGGCTCCGTCATGGGACACAATCCCAGCAGGAGAGCCGCCGCCATGACGACGTTCGCCGCATCGATCGACCAGACCCTGGAACGCGAACTGCCCGCCGCCGCCAGCGGTTGCCAGCATGCCTACGGCCGCATCGTGCTGGCCTGCCAGAACACGGTCACCGCCATCGCTCTGGCCATCACCCGCGACCGCCAGGCCAGCGAGGACATCGCCCAAGAGGCCTTCGTGAAGGGCTGGCAGCAGCTGCACCAGCTGCGCAGCGCGACCAGCTTCCTGCCTTGGCTGCGGCAGATCACCCGCAACCTGGCCCGCGACTGGCTGCGCGCCCAGCGTGGGCGGCCGCTGACCGGCGAGGCGGCCGAGGTAGCGATGGGCATGGCCGCCGACCCGTCGCCGGGCGCGGCTGACCGCCTGCAGCGGGTGGAGGAAGAGATCGCCGCCGAGGACATCATCTCCACCCTGCCCGCCGACAGCCGCGAAGTGCTGTTGCTGTACTACCGCGAGGGACAGCGCTCGCAACAGGTCGCCGACCTGCTCGGGCTCAGCGATGCAGCCGTGCGCAAGCGCCTGTCGCGTGCACGTGCCCTGGTGCGCGAAGGCCTGCTGCAGCGCTTCGGTGAATTCGCCCGCAGCAGCGCGCCGAGCGCTGCATTCGCCACCGCCGTGGTGTCGATGGTGCTGGTGGCCGCGCCCGGCACCGCCAGTGCAGCGGTGCTGCTCTGCACCGGCGTCGGCATCGGCGGCAGCAAGCTCGGCCTCGGCGGCGCCAGCGTTGCCGGTGGAACCGCGATGGGCTCGTTGACCGCCACCCTGGGCCAGCTGCATGTGTTGCCGGCCGAAAGCTGGGGGGCGGTCATTGGTGGCGTTGCCGGTGGCGCGATCGGCAGCTATCTCGGCGGGCGCTTCCTGATGTCGTACACCGAAACTGCGGCAGAGCGGGCCGATGTGCGCCGCTTCCTCTACCTCAACATCACCACCGGCATGTTCTGGTGCCTGGCGATCCTGCTGGCTGTGGTGCTGCAGGCACCGGTCTGGACGCAGCTGACGGTGCTGGCGGTCGGGTTGGGCGTGGTCAACTACCAGTGCCTGGTGACGCTGCAGCGGGTGATGGCGCCGATGATCGCGCGCGATTCGGCGCGGCGCGGGCGAACCGGCATCAACTGGAAGTTCGAATCGATGTACGGCCGCACCGCCATCATCGCCATGAACCTGATGGTCATTGCGCTTGTGGCGTACTCGCTGATGCGCAGCGGCCGCTTGTAACGGACAACGCCGGCAGTGCCGCCGGCGTTGTCGTCATCACTGCATTGACCCTCAGCGCTGCGGCTTCGGTGCGCCGCCGTCGCGCGGACCGCCATGGCGCGGGCCACCATGCATCGGGCCCTTGGCCGCATCAAACTCGGCCTTGCTCAGCTGGCCGTCCTTGTTGGTGTCGGCGGCGGCGAACCAGGCATCACGATGCTGCTTCATGCGCAGCTCGCGGTCGGCCTTGTCCAGGTAGCCGTCCTTGTTCAGATCAAGCTGGTCGAAGCGCGCGGCCAGGCGCGGATCGGCCTTGGCTTCCTCGCGGCTGATGCGGCCATCCTTGTTGACGTCCAGCGCGGCCCAGCGCTCACCGCCGTGGCCACGACGGCCATGCTGCCAGCGCGGCAGCTCGTCGCGCGAGAGCTTGCCGTCCTTGTTCTTGTCCAGCTCGTCGAACTTCGCGGCCAGGCGCGGGTTGGCGGCCGCCTCGCTGCGGTCGATCACGCCGTCACCGTTGGTGTCCAGCTTGGCCGGGCGCGGTGCCGGCGTGGCCGGGGTGTCGGCCGCCAGCGCGATACCGGATGCGGAGGTGCCGAGCAGCAGGGCCAGCAGCAGGGGGGTACGGATCATGAGGTCACTCCTGGGGATGGGAACAGCGTCGGGGTGATCACTTCACCCTCGGGGGACAACAACGCCCGGGCGCGACGTCGGTTGACGCTACTGCCGATTCCATTCATCCGGCGGACAGTCGCCGCCACTGCGACAACCTGGGGCTATGCTGTGCCCATGGCGATACATGGCGACAGAGACGACGAACTGCGACTTTTCCAGACCGGCGAGCACCCCTGCGGGTACTGGTCGGACCGGGTGGCACGCGACCTGGTGCTGGACCCGAACGACCGCCGCCTCGGCGCGCTCTATCCACTGGCACTGAGCTGGGGCTTCCGCCGCAGCGGCGACCTGGTCTACCGGCCGCATTGCGCGCACTGCCAAGCCTGCGTGGCGGTGCGCATCCCGGTGGCCCGCTTCGCCCCGGACCGCAGCCAGCGCCGCTGTGCCACCCGCAATGACGACCTGGAGGTGCGGATCACCGCCGCCACCGCCCGCGATGACCTGTTCGCGCTGTACCACCGCTACCTCACCCACCGCCATGCCAACGGCGGCATGGACGACCACGGCCCGCACGAGTTCGAGCAGTTCCTGATCGGCAGCTGGTCGCACACCCGCTTCATGGAGATGCGCCTGCCCGGCCACGACGGCCAGCCCAGCCAGCTGCTGGGGGTAGCGGTGACCGACGTCACCGAGCACGGCCTGTCGGCGGTCTACACCTTCTTAGACCCGGACCACGCCGCGCGCGGGCTGGGCACCTTCGCGATCCTGCAGCAGATCGAGTGGGCGCGCCGCGAGGGCCTGCCGCACGTGTATCTGGGCTACTGGATCCGCGGCCACCAGAAGATGGACTACAAGCGCCGCTTCCATCCGCTGGAAGCCTACGATGGCCGCCGCTGGCACGATTTCGACAAGGATCTGGACGGGCGCTGACAAACCGCTGACACCGGGCCGGGTGCACAATACGGCCCATGAACATGACCCGCCGCCATCCCCTGATCCTCGCCCTGGCCCTGCTCTGCGGCGCCACCGCCCCTGCCTTCGCCACGTCCCCTGCGATGACCGAAAAGCCGTCCGCTGCGCTGCGCCTGGCCACCTACAACACCTCGCTGTACTCCGATGACGCCGGTGGCCTGATCAAGGAGCTGGAAGGCGACAGCGAACACGCGCGCAAGATCGCCGCAGTGCTGCAGCAGGTGCGCCCGGACCTGGTGCTGCTGAACGAATTCGACTTCGACGACGCCCATCGCGCCGCCGACCTGTTCCAGAAGCGCTACCTGGAGGTCGCCCAGCCCGGTGGCGGCAAGCCGCTGCACTTCGCCTACCGCTATCTGGCCCCGGTCAACACCGGCGTGCCCAGCGGCCTGGACCTGGACAACAACGGCGTGGTCGGTGGCGAAGGCCGCAGCCGCGGCAACGATGCCTGGGGCTACGGCCTGCACCCGGGCCAGTACGGCATGCTGGTGCTGTCGCGCTACCCGATCGACGAAGCCAGGGTGCGCAGCTTCCAGCTGCTGAAGTGGAGCGCGATGCCCGGCGCGATCCGCCCGATCGACCCACGTACCGGCCAGAGCTTCTACAACGACCATGTGTGGTCGCAGCTGCGCCTGTCGTCGAAGTCGCATTGGGACGTGCCGGTGAAGACCCCGGCCGGCGTGGTGCACGCGCTGGTGTCGCACCCGACCCCGCCGGTGTTCGACGGCCCGGAAAAGCGCAACGCGGCGCGCAACCATGACGAGCTGCGCCTGTGGCAGGAATACCTGTCCAAAGGTGACAAGCCGTGGCTGTGCGATGACAAGGGCCAGTGCGGCGGCCTGGCCCAGGACGCGCGCTTCGTGATCCTCGGCGACCTCAACAACGACCCGGTCGATGGCGATGGCCGCCATGAGGCGATCGTCGAACTGATCGAGAACGCCCGCGTGCTGCGCTACCCCACCCCGCGCAGCGTCGGTGGCGAGCAGACCAGCCTGGCCTATGCGGCCAAGGGCATCGAGCGCAAGGGCGCACCGTTCCATGCCACCGGCGATTTCGGCCCGAAGTCCGGCACCATGCGCCTGGACTACGTACTGCCCTCGACCGGTTTCGAATATGTCGGCAGCGGCATCTTCTGGCCGGCCAATGAAAGCCCGGAAGCGAAGATCGCCGACGGCAGCGACCACCACCTGGTGTGGGTGGACGTGCGGTAGAGTCGACGGCCCTGAAAAGGGGACGGAGGGGATTAAGTCGTTTGTGGCACAAACGACTTAATCCCCTCCGTCCCCTTTTTGCTTTACGGGCGCAGTTCGACGCCGATGGCGTCGGCGGCATCTCGCGCGATGGCGCGCGCCTCGTCGATGGTTTCCGCGCGCGCCAGGGTGACACCGACGCGGCGATGGCCATGCACGCTCGGCTTGCCGAACAGGCGTACGGCAGTATCCGGCACCTGCAATGCAGCGGCGACGTTGTTGAAGTACGGCACGCCCTCGCCGTGTGCCAACAGCGCGCACGACGCCGACGGGCCGCTCTGGCGGATCACCGGGATCGGCAGGCCGAGGATGGCGCGCGCATGCAGCGCGAACTCGCTCAACTCCTGCGATACCAGCGTCACCAGGCCGGTGTCGTGCGGGCGCGGCGACACTTCGCTGAACCACACTTCGTCGCCCTTCACGAACAGCTCCACGCCGAACAGGCCCCAGCCGCCGAGGTCATCGGTGATCGCGCGCGAAATCTCTTCGGCACGCGCCAGTGCCGCGCTCGACATCGGCTGCGGCTGCCAGCTTTCGCGGTAGTCGCCATCCTTCTGCAGATGGCCGATCGGCGCACAGAACGAGGTGCCACCGGCATGGCGCACGGTCAGCAGGGTGATCTCGTAATCGAAATCGATGAAGCCTTCGACGATGCAGCGGCCGGCACCGGCGCGGCCACCGGTCTGCGCGTAGTCCCAGGCCGGGGCGATGTCCGCCTCGCTGCGCAGGGTGCTCTGGCCCTTGCCCGAGGACGACATCACCGGCTTGACCACGCACGGCAGGCCGATGGCGGCGACGGCAGCACGGTATTCCGCCTCGGTATCGACGAAGCGGTACGGCGAGGTCGGCAGTCCCAGGGTTTCGGCGGCCAGGCGACGGATGCCTTCGCGATCCATGGTCAGGCGTGCGGCGCGCGCGGTCGGGATCACCCGCAGGCCCTGCTCCTGTTCCAGCTGGACCAGGGTCTCGGTGTGGATGGCCTCGATTTCCGGCACCACCAGGTGCGGCTGCTCCTGGGCGATCAGCGCCCGCAGCGCCATCGCATCGAGCATGTCGATCACGTGCGAGCGGTGCGCGACCTGCATGGCCGGGGCGTCGGCATAGCGATCGGCGGCGATCACCTCCACGCCCAGCCGCTGCAGCTCGATGGCCACCTCCTTGCCGAGTTCGCCCGAGCCCAGCAGCAGCACGCGGGTGGCGGAGGGGGACAACGGCGTTCCAAGCTTGGCCATGGCGGTTCCAGCAGCGATGTGAAGGCGGGAGGGCATTCTAGCTGGCCGGGCACCCTGACCATGGCATCCGACGAACGGTAGTGGACAGGTGATATCACTTTGATATCTTAAATTTGAACCCTCAAGGACGTACCGCCATGAAAGAGAAGTCGCTGTCTTCCCTCAACGGCCTCGGCACGCTGGTCGGCGCCCTGCTCGTCGGCCTCGCCGGCGCCGCCCTGTTCGTGGTGGGCGTGGCAGCCAAGGCCAGCACCGGCTCGCCCAGCCTGCTGCTGATGCTGCTGGGCGCCCTGCTGGTGGCGCTGGGCGTGTTCATCCTGGCCGGTCTGTACACCATCCAGCCCAACCAGGCGGCGGTCCTTAGCCTGTTCGGCAAGTACGTGGGCACGGTGAAGGACAACGGCCTGCGCTGGAACAACCCCTTCTTTGCCAAGCGCCGGGTCAGCCAGCGCGTGCGCAACTTCGAGAGCGGCAAGCTGAAGGTCAACGAGCTGGACGGCAGCCCGATCGAGATCGCCGCGGTGATCGTCTGGCAGGTGGTCGACGCCTCCGAGGCCGTCTACAACGTGGACGACTACGAGAGCTTCGTGCACATCCAGTCCGAATCTGCGCTGCGTGCGATGGCCACCAGCTATCCCTACGACCAGCACGAAGACGGCCAGCTGGCCCTGCGCAGCCATGCCAGCGAGATCTCCCAGCACCTGAAGAACGAGCTGGCCGAACGCCTGGCCGACGCCGGCGTGCAGGTGATCGACGCACGCATCAGCCACCTGGCCTACGCCGCCGAAATCGCCCAGGCGATGCTGCAGCGTCAGCAGGCCAACGCGGTGATCGCCGCACGCACGCGCATCGTGGCCGGTGCGGTGGGCATGGTTGAAATGGCCCTGGCCGAACTGCAGAAGAACGGCGTGGTGCAGCTGGATGAAGAACGCAAGGCGCACATGGTCAGCAACCTGCTGACCGTGCTGTGCTCGGACCGCGGTACCCAGCCGATCGTCAACGCCGGTTCGCTGTACTGAACCACCCTCGCAACGGGGTGCCCCACCACCCCGCCAGGAGCTTGCATGAGTGAGAAGAAAGCCTACCCGCTGCGCATCAATGCCGACGTCCTGGCCGCCGCGCAACGCTGGGCTGACGACGAGCTGCGCAGCCTCAACGCACAGATCGAATACGTGCTGCGCGACGCCCTGCGCAAGGCAGGACGCCTGCCGAAACCCACGCCATCTTCGGGGGACAAGGAATGAGCAAGCGCTGGAGCTACCAGACGATCGAGGTCAAGACGTCCATGATGGGCCAGCTCAAGGCCGAGGACATCCAGAGCGAACTGAGCCGCCAGGGCCAACTGGGCTGGGAGCTGGTCAACATCATCATCCCCGCACCGATGCGCCCGGCGATGCTGGTATTCAAGAAGGAGGCCTGAGCCATGGGTGCCAGCGATCCAAAGCAGTACGAGGTGGCCGAGAGTTCGCCGTTGCGCGTGCTGTGGATCGTGCTGCCCCTGCTCGCCGCCTTCGTGGCCTGCCTGTATGCGCAGTTGTACAAGGCACCGGCCACGGCGCCCTGGATCGAAGTAACGCTGTCGCCGCCCTGGTTCCGGATGGGCGGCAGTGCCGCCTGGAGCCTGCTGGTGATCGCCGCGCTCGGCATCGGGTTGGGCGCGGCGTTCTTCCGCCGCCGGGTGGAACTGGCCGACGACGTGCTGGACGTGCGCTCGACGATGTACCGCCGCCGCGTTCCGGTGGCACAGCTGCGGCTGGACCAGGCCGAGGTGGTCGACCTGCAGCGTGACCGCCGCTATGGCATTCGTTTCAAGACCAATGGCTATGCGATGCCGGGCTTCTATTCCGGCCACTTCCGCCTGCAGGGCGGCGGCAAGGGGTTCGCGCTGGTCACCGACCGCACGCGCGTTCTCGCCCTGCCGGTCAGCGATGGCAGCACGCTGCTGCTCAGCCTGGAGCGGCCGCAGGTGCTGCTGGACGCACTGCGCAAGGTGGCCGCACCGGCGCCTCGGCGGTAAGCTGCGGCGATGCAACGACGCGCCCCCCTGCTGATCAATACCGAGGCCATCGAGCTGTGGCCCGCCCACCTGCTGCGCGCACGAAGCAACCTGGATGCCCGCCTGCTGTCGCAGGCACAGTGGGTGCTGCGGCGCAAGCGCGATGGCCGCTATCTGGCGGCGGTAACGACGCATGGCGTGCATTCGCTGGTGCCACGCCTGCCGCGCGAGCCCGGGGCCGAGGACGCACTGGCGCTGCTCGATGCAGCGGCGGCACGTCCGTTCGGCGCTGCGCTGCAGGAACAGTGGCTGCCGCTGGCCGGGCTGCAGCAGCGCCTGCAGCAGCTCGGCCTGGACCCGCAACGCTACGCCGACGACAGCGGCCTGCCGCTGGAGCCCGAACCGTGCCTGCTGCATTTTGCCGGCCGCGACCGCTTCGCCCGGCCGCTATGGCTGCGCCGTGGCGCCGCGCAGGGCTGGCGACGGATGCGACTGCACGCGGCACGGGATGGCATTGCGCTGGACGCGATCTCCGGCTTCCGCAGCCATGCCTACCAGCTGGGCATCTTTGAACGGAAACTGGCGCGCGGCCTGAGCGTGGCGGAGATCCTGAAGGTCAATGCCGCCCCGGGTTTCAGCGAACACCACAGCGGCCACGCGCTGGACATCGGCACACCGGGCGACGCCCCGGCCGAGGAATCATTTGAAGCCACCGACGCGTTCGCCTGGCTGCAGGTGCATGCCGGCGGGCATGGCTTCCATCTGAGCTACCCACGCGACAACCCGCACGGCATCGTCTACGAACCCTGGCACTGGTGCTGGAGGCCGGCCAACAGCTGAGCCCCTCGTGGCGCCCGCACGCGGAATGGAACGAGAGAGCGAAGACAAAAGCGGGCCGCTTCGCTCGAAGCCGAGCATGGCTCGGCTCTACAGCAGCTGCCGCGCAACGCCCCCATGTCGTGCCGAGCCATGCTCGGCTGTACCCGGATTGCCGTCACCGCCTCAACGCATTGATCGCCAGCACCACCCAGCCGGCCATCATGCTGGTGCCACCGATCGGCGCCATCCGCGTCGGCCACTGCCACAGCGCCCCGCCCACCAGGCTGCCTGAAAACAACAGCACACCCAGCAGCAGCACGTACAGCGCCAGGTGTGCGATCGCCCCGTGCGCGCGCGGCCCGAGTGCCACCAGTACCGCACCATGCGCGAACGCGTACAGCGCCGCCATGTTCAGGTGCTGCTGCGCCAGCGGATCGGCCACGCCATGCGAGGCGTAGGCGGACAGGCCGATCGAGGCAGCGGCCAGCAGCGCCCCCAAGCAGGCGAGCAGGGACGGCTTACGTGCACGACGTTCGAGATTGAACATGGGGGCTCCTTGCGCAGCGCCCCTTGCCGGGCGCCGGATCAAAAAAACGCGCCGCAATGAGCGGCGCGTTTTCGTGTCCAACACTACATGGGTCAGCCGAGGCTTACTTGACGGCCCAGTAGATGTCGTAGGTCGCTTCCGGGGTGAACGACTTGTCGATGCCGTCCTTCCAGGTTTCGTACGGGCGGTCGATGACTTCGTTGCCCGAAGTCACGGCCCAGGCACGCAGGCCGTTGCGGGCCACGTCCAGACCCGCCATGTGGCCGGTGTAGGCCGCATGCGCCGAACGGTGCGGAGCAACGTGCACGTACTTGACCGGAGCGCCGCCGTCGATCTTGACGGTCAGCTCGTCGGCAGCAGCACCTTCAGCACCCTTCTTCTTCACCGGCTGGGCGATGTCGAAGGCGTACTTCTCCTGGCCGAAGTCGGTGGTGATGATGCGGAACGGGCCGGCGGCTTCAAGGCCATTGGCCTCCATCACGCGCTTGATCCACTCCTGGTTGTCCTTGATGGACTTGGTGATGGTGTCCTGACCGCGGTCCACGTTGCCGGCGTTGACCACCAGCAGGTTCTCGGCCGGCACTTCAACGATGGCCAGGTCGGTCAGCGGGGCTTCCGGCGTGCGGTAGTCCACGTTCGGCACGGTTGCGAGCATGTTGGCGATGCGCGACAGGCCCAGCTTGATGTCGTCGCCGATCTGGCGGCTGACATACAGGCCGGCGTAGCGGCCGAACAGGTCGAAGCCGTACTTCACCGAGTAGTCCTGGGTGATCTTGACGTTGCGACCGCCCTTGCCGGTCGGCTCCAGGTTGAAGGTGGTGACCTTGTCGTGACCCTTGGTGGCGTCTTCGATGGCGATCACAACACGCTTGTTCTCTTCGGCTTCGGTGATCTTCCAGGAACCGGTGCCCAGCTCCTTGGAGGTGAAGTCGAGGGTGGCACCGGTACCGGAGGCCGGGCCGGACAGCTTCAGTTCAACGGCGGGATCGCGCAGTACCAGCGGGTTCCAGTCCTTGAAGCGGCGCAGGCTGCTGACCGTGTCGTACACGATCGTCATCTTGCGGTTGGTCTCGATGCTTTCGGTGATGTGACGCTCGCCCGGCAGACATACGCCAATGATGACGAACAGGCCAGCCACGATCCCCAAGGCGATCAGGAACTCGATAATACGGGTCATTCAGAGAGTCTCCGGGGCCGATCCCACGGCCGGGTTGATTGAAGCGAAGCGCCAATCCTAGCAGGCTTCGCGGGCATTGTTTATCGGGATTGGCGCACCGGTTTCCCTGCCGGCTGCGTATTTGTATGGACAAAGAATTCGAAGGGTAACGCATACCGCTACCCGGCAAGTAGGGGGCAACCTTGGCAGGAACCCGTAACTACGACCCAAGTCTTTGTACTTGAACGATTTTCTTCAGACCAGCTGGAGTTCGAACGCCTTCAGTACGGCACGCGTACGGTCGCGCACGCCCAGCTTGGACAGGATGTTGGACACGTGGTTCTTGATGGTGCCTTCGGCCACGCCCAGCGAATTGGCGATCTCCTTGTTGGAGAAGCCGCTGGCCATCAGCCGCAGGATCTCGGTCTCGCGGTCGGTCAGCGGGTCCGGGCGGTCCAGGCTGACGAACTCGTTGCGCATGTGCTCCAGGCCGGACAGCAGGCGCTGGGTCACCGCCGGCTGCACCAGCGAACCGCCGTCGGCCACGGTACGGATGGCACCGACCAGCTGCGCCAGGGTGACATCCTTGAGCAGGTAGCCCTTGGCACCGGCCTTGAGCCCGGCCAGCACCAGCTGGTCATCGTCGAACGTGGTGAGGATGATGGTCGGCGGCAGCTGTTCCTGCCGCGACAGCACCTGCAGTGCCTCCAGACCGGACATCACCGGCATGCGCATGTCCATCAGCACCACGTCGGGGCGCACCTGCGGTATCAGCTCGACCGCCTGCCGGCCGTCGCCGGCCTCGGCCACCACCTCGATGCCGTCGTCGAGCGCCAGCAGGGAGCGGATTCCCTGCCGCACCAGGGTTTGGTCGTCGACCAGGCAGACGCGAATCATCAACGCACTCCTTCAGGAACCTTGGTAAGGGCCGCCACCAGCACCGTTGCCGGCACCGTCGCCCGCAGCCGGAAGCCTTCTCCGGGACGGGTTTCGATCTGCAGCTGGCCACCACATTGTTGCAGGCGCTCGCGCATGCCGCGCAAGCCATTGCCTACATTGACCATATCCGCGCCGACGCCGTCGTCGCGGGCCTCCACCACCACCCGGTCGGGGGCTTCACGGTACACCTTGATCCACAGGTGGCGGGCGCCGGCGTGGCGCACCGCGTTGGTAATGATCTCCTGGGTACAGCGCAGCAGCACGTGGGCCCGCTGCGGGTCTTCCACGTTCAACGGATCCTCGATCTCCAGCTGGATATCCAGCGAGGGCACGTTCTCGGTCAGCGGGCGCAGCGCCGCGGCCAGATCGATCGCGCCGGTCTCGCGCAGCTGGCTGACCACCTCGCGCACATTGCCCAGCAGCAGCTTGGCCAGCGCGTGCGAGCGCTTCACGTGGTCCAGCGCCTGGCCCTCGGCCAGGTGGCCGGCGACCTCCAGGTTCAGGGTCAGCGCGGTCAGCTGGTGGCCCAGCAGGTCGTGCAGCTCGCGCGAAATGCGGGTGCGCTCGTTGACCCGCGCGCTCTCGGCCAGCAGGGCGCGGGTGGCACGCAGCTCCGAATTGAGCCGGCGCTGCTCGTCGCGGGCCTCGGTCTGCTGCCGTGCAACCAGGCTGGTCACGAAGATGAACATGGAGAAGCCGCCATACAGCAGCGACTGCATCACCGCTTCGAACAGCGGGAAGCGCAGCAGCAGGTAATAGACCGGCGCCACCGCCAGCTGGCTGACCAGCAGCCACAGCACCCCCAGCCGAACCGACAGCATCCACGGAATGACCCCGGCGGCGACCATCATCAGGATGCTGCCCAGGCCCGAACCGCTGAGGAAACTGACCCCCAGCGCCGAGACCGTCAGCAACAGCAGCAGGCCGCGGTCCAGCCAGCTGGTGTGGCTGTCGCTGCGCAGGATGCGGGTCAACCAGTAGTAGGCCGTGCCGAAGGACAGGTAGGCGACGAACAACAGGATCGCCCAGCCGCCCATGTCACCGCGGCTGTGCAGGTTCTCGAACTGCGAGTACGCCAGGGGCAGGCCGACCATGACCCAGGTGAACAGGCCGGCCAGGCGGAGGACGCGGGTATGGCTGAGGACTCCCAACATGCCAGCACTCTACGGGCCGCGCCTGCGCACCGCACCCCACGGAAGTCATGCCTGCCCGGTCGCCTGTTCATGCCGCAGCCCACCCCGGGCATGCAATAATCGTGCGCAGGGTCCCTTGATGGACCAACCGCGTTACCCCACGGAGTCACAATGTCGATTGTCATCCGCGACGTGCGCGAGCACGAGCTCGATTCCGTCCTGGCTTTGAACAACAACGCTGGCCTGGCCATCCTTCCCCTGGATGCGGCCCGCCTGCGCCTGTTCTATGAAACCGCTGAGTATTTCCGCGTCGCCGAGCGCGACGGCAACCTGGCCGGCTTCCTGATCGGCTTCGGCAGCGACAGCCAGCACGACAGCAGCAATTTCGCCTGGTTCAAGCAGCAGCTGGACACCCCGTTCTTCTATATCGACCGCATCGTGGTCGCCAGCCGCCGTCGTGGCGGTGGCGTCGGGCGTGCGTTCTACGCCGACGCGCAGAGCTTCGCCGAGCTGCGCTACCCGCAGATGACCTGCGAAGTCTTCCTCGACCATGGCGCCGATGCCGCCCTGCTCTTCCACGGCAGCTTCGGCTTCCGCGAGCTGGGCCAGAACACCATGCCGCAGGTCGATGTGCGCGCCAGCATGCTGGCCAAGGAACTGTGCAGCTACCCGTGGGTCCAGGAGACCTACGGCGACAAGCTGCCGGATGTGGCATGGACACGCGCCCGGCAGCTGCCGGCGCAGGCACAGCGGCCGACGGGGACCTGAGCGTGGCGGTGAATTTCGATTACGAACAGGCCGGTGAACTGAAGATCGGCCAGGTGGGCATCGCCAACCTGCGCATCCGTACCCTTGATGTCGAACGCCTCGTGCAGGAAATGCGCGAGCGCGTGACCCGCGCACCGAAGCTGTTCGGCCGCGCCGCGGTGATCCTCGACTTCGGCGGCCTGAGCCAGGTGCCGGACGTGGCCACCGCGCAGGCGCTGGTCGACGGCCTGCGCAGCGCCGGGGTGCTGCCGGTGGCGCTGGCCTACGGCACCAGCGCGGTCGACCTGCTCTCCCAGCAGCTCGGCCTGCCGCTGCTGGCCAAGTTCCGCGCGCAGTACGAGCGTGCCGAGGGCGAACCGGCCCCGCCGCCGCCCGCACCGGAACCGCGCCGGGCAGCCCGTGCCGAACCGAAGCCAGCTCCGGCGACGCCGGTGGCCAAGGTGGCCGACGCCGCTGCACCGCAGCCGGGCCGCATGCAGCTGGGCAACGTGCGTTCGGGCCAGCAGCTGTACGCGGAAAACTGCGACCTGACCGTGATGGCCACTGTCGGCGCCGGCGCCGAGGTCATCGCCGATGGCAGCATCCATATCTACGGCACCCTGCGCGGCCGCGCGCTGGCAGGGGCCCAGGGCAACACCGCGGCACGCATCTTCTGCCGTGATTTCCATGCGGAACTGGTGGCCATTGCCGGCCACTACAAGGTACTGGACGATGTTCCGGACAACCTGCGCGGCAAGGCCGTCCAGGTGTGGCTGGAACAGGACCAGATCAAGATCGCTGCGCTGGACTGACGCAGCACCAAACTCATGCAGAACCAGGAGAAGTCCTTTGGCTGAAATCATCGTAGTCACCTCCGGCAAGGGCGGCGTCGGCAAGACCACTTCCAGCGCGAGCCTGGCCTGCGGCCTGGCGCGGCGCGGCAAGAAGGTGGCGGTGATCGACTTCGACGTCGGCCTGCGCAACCTCGACCTGATCATGGGCTGCGAACGCCGCGTGGTGTACGACTTCGTCAACGTCGTGCACGGCGAAGCCACCCTCAAGCAGGCCCTGATCAAGGACAAGCGCTTCGACAACCTGTACGTGCTGGCGGCCTCGCAGACCCGCGACAAGGACGCACTGACCCAGGAAGGCGTGGGCAAGGTCCTGAAGGACCTGGCCGCCGACGGCTTCGACTACATCATCTGCGACTCCCCGGCCGGCATCGAGAAGGGCGCCTTCCTGGCGATGTACTTCGCCGACCGCGCGGTGGTGGTGGTGAACCCGGAAGTGTCGTCGGTGCGCGACTCCGACCGCATCATCGGCCTGCTCGATTCGAAGACCCACAAGGCCGAATCCGGCCAGGACGTGCCGGCCTTCCTGCTGCTGACCCGCTACACCCCGCTGCGCGTGGAAAGCGGCGAGATGCTGAGCATCGCCGACGTCGAGGAAGTCCTCGGCCTGAAGGCGATCGGCGTGATTCCGGAATCGGGCGACGTGCTCAACGCCTCCAACAAGGGCGAGCCGGTCATCCTGGATGTCGAATCCGCTGCCGGCCAGGCCTATGAAGACGCCGTCGCGCGCATCCTCGGCGAAGAACGCCCGATGCGCTTCACCAACGTCGAGAAGAAGGGCTTCTTCAGCAAGCTGTTCGGAGGGTAAGCATGGGCCTGTTTGATTTCCTCAAAGCGAAGAAGACCACCGCCGAAACCGCCAAGAACCGCCTGCAGATCATCATCGCGCAGGAACGCAGCCACCGTGGTGGCCCGGACTACCTGCCGCTGCTGCAGCGCGAGCTGCTGGAAGTGATCAAGAAGTACGTGAACATCGACGTCGATGCGGTGAAGGTCGACCTGGTGAAGGATGGCCAGCACGATGTGCTGGACATCTCCGTGGCGCTGCCGGAAGGCCCGGACAAACCCTGATCCCCTGCCCCGCCCGTGCCTGCATGGGCGGGGCTGCCTGACCCGCATGACCGATACGACAACCGCCGTGGACATCACCTGCGTGGGCGACATCGCCTTCGCCGATGCGCAGTGCCTGCTCGCCGCGCATGGCCTGCGGCTGCACCACGTGGCCGCCGGCGAGCCGATTCCCGGCAGCTACTGGGGCGAGCCCGAGGCGGGCATCATCGCCAGCAACGTCTACGTGCGCGATGACACGCCCGTGCACTCGATGCTGCATGAGGCCTGCCACCTGATCGTACTGCCGCCGGAGCGGCGGGCGCAGGTGCATACCGATGCCACCGACTCGGTGGCCGAGGAAGACGCGACCTGCTACCTGCAGATCGTGCTGGCCGGGCAGCTGCCCGGCGTCGGCAGCCAGCGGCTGATGGCCGACATGGATGCCTGGGGGTATACGTATCGGCTGGGATCTACGAAAGCGTGGTTCGAGCAGGACGCCGAAGACGCGAAGGCATGGTTGATCGAACGCGGGTTGCCGGTGGCGTGATTCACCGGGAACCGGGGTCAGATCCCTTTTGCGTCGCAAAAGGGATCTGACCCCATCACCCCGTCGCCGTATCAGCCCTGCCCGGCCAGTGCGCGCAGGGTGATGCCGACGATGTAGGCCAGGTAGGTGCCGGTGGCATAGCCCATCGTGCCCAGCAGCACGCCCACCGGCGCCAGGGCCGGATGGAACGCGGCCGCCACCACCGGCGCCGAGGCCGGGCCACCGATGTTCGACTGCGAACCGACGGCGAAATAGAAGAACGGCACCTTCAGCAGCTTGCCCAGGCACCACAGCAGCACGATGTGCACGGCAATCCAGATCAGGCCAAGCAGGAACAGCCACGGGCGATCCAGCAGCGCCAGCAGATCCATCTGCATGCCGATGCAGGCGATCAGGAAGTACAGCAGCAACGAACCCAGCCGCGATGCACCCGCCCCTTCCAGGTTGCGTGCGCGGGTGAAACTCAGGCTCAGGCCCAGCGTGGTCGACAGCACCACCACCCACACGAACGGCGCGTCCAGGCTGAACTGCGACGCCCAGCTGACGTTGGCCTTGAACCAGGCCGCCAGCGGCGCACCGATCGCATGCGACAGGCCGACGCCGCCGAAGGCCACCGCCACGATCAGCATCAGATCGGTCAGGCTGGGAATGCGTTCGTGCTCGGCCTGGAAGCGCGCGATGCGTTCCTTCAGTTCATCGATGGCCGAGGTATCAGCGCCACTGCGTGCATCGATCTTCGCTGCACGTCCTGCCAGGAAGATCAGCGCGGCCATCCACACGTAACCGACACCGACATCGACCACCGCGAACTGGCCAAAGGTGGTCGCGTTGACGTCGAACACTTCGCGCATCGCCAGCATGTTGGCACCACCACCGATCCAGCTGCCGGCCAGTGCCGCCATGCCGGCCCAGGTATCGCCGGCCACGGTGTCGGGATGGATCGCGCGCATCACCAGGAACGCCACCACCGCACCGAGCATGATGCTGGCCGAGGCGCCCAGGTACATCAGTACCAGCTTCGGGCCGAGCCGCAGGATGCCCTTGATATCCACTGCCAGGGTCAGCAGGATCAGCGCCGCCGGCAACAGGATGTCGCGCGCGATCGGGTTGTAGAGCTTGGTGTTCTGGCCGTCGATCAGGCCGACGGTGTTGTAGATGCCGGGAATCAGGTAGCACAGCAGCAGCGCTGGCACGAACGTATAGAAGCGCTTCCACAGCCCCTGCTCGCGCGAGGCGGTCCAGAACACGGCGCCAAGAGTGGCGGCGATCAAACCGAAGACGACGATGTCGTTCTGGATCAGGGCAGTCGAAGGCATGCAGGCGCTCTGGTAGAGCCGGCCGCTGGCCGGCTGCTGTTGGCGGCAGATCAGGAAGGTGTGCCGACCAACGGTCGGCACCCACCGGTAAAGCAGATGGTGAAACAGAAGCGCCGCCCCGGAGGGCGGCGCCGCAACCATCAGTTGCCGATGTGCTGCTTCAGCCAGGCATTGACGGTGTCATGCCACAGGATGCTGTTGTTCGGCTTCAGCACCCAGTGGTTTTCATCCGGGAAGTACAGGAACTTCGATTCGATGCCCTGGCGCTGGGCAGCGGTGAACGCGGCCAGGCCCTGCTCGACCGGAATGCGGAAGTCCTGCTGGCCGTGGATGACCAGGATCGGCTTCTTCCAGTCCGCCACGTGGTTGACCGGGTTGAACTTCTCGTAGTTCGCCGCCTTCTGGTACGGCGTACCGCCCTGCTCCCACTCGGTGAACCACAGTTCTTCGGTGGCGTAGCCCATCATGCGCTGGTCGAACACGCCGTCATGGTTGACCAGGCACTTGAACGGGCCGTTCCAGTTGCCGGCAATCCAGTTGACCATGAAGCCGCCGTAGCTGGCGCCCAGCGCACAGGCCTTGTCACCATTGAGGAAGGAATACTTCTTCAGCGCCGCATCCCAGCCCTTCTGCAGGTCTTCCAGCGGGCGGTCGCCCCAGTGCTGGCTGATCGCATCGGTGAACGCCTGGCCGTAGCCGGTGGAGCCGTGGAAGTCGATCATCACCACCGCATAGCCCTGGCCCGCGTAGGTCTGCGGATTCCAGCGGTAGCTCCAGCCATTGCCGAAGCTGCCCTGCGGGCCGCCGTGGATCAGGAACGCGACCGGGTACGACTTGCCTTCCTGGTAGTTGTGCGGCTTGACCACGTAGCCATGCACGGTGTCGTTGTTCCAGCCCTTGAACTCGAACTGTTCGTAGTCGCCGAAGCTGACATCCTTGAGCACCTCACCGGCGGCCGGGGTCAGCGCGCGCAGCTCGCCGATGGCTTCGCCCGCGGCCGGCAGCAAGCCAACCAGCACCTGGTCGTTGCTCTTCAGGCTGTTGCGGGTGATCGCCACGCTGTTGCCGGCCACATCGACCGAGGTCACGCTGCCGTCGCCGATCAGCTTGGTGGCCTTGCCGCTGGCCACGTCGATCTGGAACAGCGGGTGTTCGCCGAGGTCATCGGCCGTGGTGTAGATGCTGGCGCCGTCGGCGGACAGGGTGATGCCGCCAGCCGAACGATCCCACTGCGGGGCGATCTCGCGGGTCTTGCCACTGGCCAGGTCCATCGCCATCAGGCCGAAGCGGTCAGCCTCGAAGCCCGGGCGCTTCATCGCGCGGTAGAACAGGGTCTTGCCGTCGGCACTGAACACCGGGCCGGCATCCCAGGCCGGGTTGGAGGCGGTCAGGTTGACCGGCGCCTGCTTGCCCGCCGCGTCGAAGCGGTACAGGTCAAAGTTGGTCGACCACGGCTCCTGCTTGCCGGCCACGCGGATGCTGGCGACCACGCTGGCGCCATCCGGCGACCACGCGAAATCATCATTGCCGCCGAACGGCTTGGACGGGGCATCACCGTCAATGGTGGCGCTCAGCGCGGAAGCGCCCTTGACCGGACCGGCCTTGGCTGCCGGCAGCGGCGCGACGAACAGGGTGTTGCGGCGGCCGTCGTTCCAGGTATCCCAGTGGCGCACGAACAGCGAATCGAAGACCTTGCCACTGGCCTTGGCGCCGGCGACGTCCTTGAGCTTCTTCTCGGTGCAGGCCAGGTCCGAGGCACAGGCCTGGAACACGCCGGCGCTGAACAGCACGCGGTCGTCCTGCGGCGACACGTGGTAGCTGTCCACGTCGACCGGGAAGTCGGTCAGCTGGCGCGGGGCGCCGCCGCTGAGCGGCTGCGCGTACAACTGCTGGCTGCCGCTCCTGGCGCTGAGGAAATACACGGTCTGGCCATCGGCCGACAGCGAAGCGGAATTGACGTTCCAGCCGGCCGGGGTGATCTGCTTCGGCGGTGCTGCATCGCGGGTACGCAGGTTGCGCGCGAACAGCGCGGTGGAGGCCTTCAGGTTGGCATCCACGCTGCGCTTGGCGAACACCACGGTGCCGCCGTCAGCGGTCAGTACCGGTGCGGAGACGCGGTCCATGGCCACCATGTCGCGGACTTCCAGGCCACGGGCAGCGGCGACGCTGGGCAGGGCGGCCAGCAGGCTCAGTGGCAGCAGGGCATGACGCAGTTTCATCGGGGTCTCCGCAGGACGGCAAAAAACCGATGGTAGGCCCGTGCGGCCGGGGCTGCCAAGGCCATCGGTCATGGCTGCCGGTGGGGCGCGGCCCCGCCGCCAGAAAAAGCAAACCGCGCCGTGGCGCGGTTTGTGGGGACACCGGGGTCGGATTCGATTCCGACGGAATCGGCTCTGACCCCAGACGCTGTCAACCCGGGGTCAGAGCCCTTCCCTGCGGGAAGGGATCCGACCCCAACCCTTACGCCATGGCGCGCTTGCCGGTGCGGTAGATCAGCCAGCCGATCAGGAACAGCACGGCCAGGCCGATCCACTGTGCGCCCGGCAGGTGGAACGGCACGGCCAGCACGTCGGCGCGACTGCTCACCACGATCGGAATCGCGATGGCGATGCCCATCAGTGCCTCACCGGTGATCAGGCCGGCGGCGAACAGCACGCCCGGCTTGTGCACGCGGTCGCGACCTTCTTCGTCATCGGCACGCACCTTGTGGAAGCGCTCGACGAGGTAGGCGATCAGGCCGCCGAGGAAGATCGGCACCATCAGTTCCAGCGGCAGGTAGATGCCGATGGCGGCGGCCAGCACCGGCACGCGGAAGCGGGCGTTGCGCGACTTCAGCCAGCTGTCGAACGCGATGATGGCGGCACCGACCACGGCACCGATGCCGATGAAGGTCCACGGCAGTTCACCACCGAACAGGCCCTTGGCCACCGAGGCCATCAGGTTGGCCTGCGGCGCGGCCAGCGCGTTCGGGTGCAGCTCCGACTTCACGCCGATGCCGTAGGCGGTGGCCAGCAGGTTCAGCACCGGGGCCATGATCAGCGCGCACGAGAACGCACCGATGCCCAGCATCAGCTGCTGCTTCCACGGGGTGGCACCGACGATGTAACCGGCCTTGAGGTCCTGCAGGTTGTCACCGCCGACCGCTGCAGCACAGCACACCACCGCGCCGATCATGATCGCGGCCACCGCGCCCAGCGGCGCGCCGAAGGCGCCGACCGGCTGCAGGCCATCCTTGCCCAGCAGCACCACCAGCACGGCCGAAGCGAACAGGATGGTGGAGATGGTGATGCCCGAAACCGGGTTGTTGGACGAGCCGATCAGGCCAGCCAGGTAGGCCGAGACCGAAACGAACAGGAAGCCGGCGACGATCATGATGAGGGTCATCGGGATGGACACGTGCCACTGGCCGACGATGGCCTGGTACAGGGCCAGCAGCGGCAGCACGAACACCACCAGGGCGACCAGCATCCACTTCATCGGCAGGTCGCGCTCGGTGTGCGCCAGCACCGGGCCACCGCTCTTGCGGGCGGCGGCAAAGCCGCTCTTGACACCGTTGAGCAGCGACTTGCGCAGCGAGATCAGGGTCCAGATGCCACCGATCAGCATCGCACCGACGCCCAGGTAGCGCATCTTCGCGCCCCAGATGGCGAACGCTGCCTCGGTGGACGAGGCCGCGGCAACCGACGCGGCCAGTGCCGGATCGGTGTTCATGAAGAACGCCTGGTAGATCGGAATGGCGATGTGCCAGGTCAGGATCGAGCCGGACACCACCACGATGCCGACGTTGAGGCCGACGATGTAGCCCACGCCCAGCAGTGCCGGCGACAGGTTGGTGCCGATGAAGGCGGTGACCTTGGAACTGCCGACGTAGGCCGAGGTGGCCCAGGCATCGGGAATCAGGCGCATGCCGCTTTCCGCGGCCAGCTTGACGAAGGCACCGATCACCGCCGACAGGCCGAGGATCTTCAGGCCCGGGCCCGGGTTCTCACCGGCCTTGAGCACTTCGGCCGCAGCCTTGCCTTCCGGGAACGGCAGCGGGTCTTCGACAATCATCGAACGGCGCAGCGGCACCGAGAACAGCACGCCCAACAGGCCACCGAGGCCGGCGATGCCCAGCACCCACCAGTACTTGAAGTCCGGCCAGTAGCCCATGATCACCAGCGCCGGGATGGTGAAGATCACACCGGCGGCGATCGACGAACCGGCCGAGGCGCCGGTCTGCACGATGTTGTTCTCGAGGATGGAGCCACCGCCCAGCAGGCGCAGCACGCCCATGGAAATCACCGCGGCGGGAATGGCGGTGGCGATGGTCAGGCCTGCGAACAGACCGAGGTAGGCGTTTGCGGCCGACAGCACCACCGCCAGCACGATGGCCAGGGCCACTGCGCGGAAGGTGAGCTGCTTGGGCGCAGCGTCGTGGTTCATGGAAGCCCCTGCTGGCAAAAAATCCCTGCCACGCTAGCGTTCAGGGCAGATCAAGTCCAGCGTGCCAAAGGATGGGGGCGTGTGCTGCGGCGCAATGGGCCGGTACGTGGACCGGCAATCGACCGACCCGGCAAAGTCCGGCTGGGCACGCCGTAAATGATATGTTATATCTTAATGATACCTTGTTGTTACTGCATCGCATGCCCCCTTCCCCCTCCCCCCGCCTGGCCTCCATCGACCAGCTGCGCGGCACCGTGATGCTGTTGATGCTGCTGGACCACGTGCGCGAGACCTTCTTCCTGCAGCACCAGGTGAGCGACCCGATGGACGCGGCGACGGTCTCCCCCGCGCTGTTCGCCTGCCGTCTGCTGGCCCACCTGTGCGCCCCCGTGTTCGTGCTGCTGACCGGGCTGTCGGCCTGGCTGTACGGCCAGCGCCAGGCGGATCCGCGCGGGGCCACAGCTGCGTTCCTGCTCAAGCGCGGGCTGTTCCTGGTGGTGCTGGAACTGACCCTGGTGAATTTCGCCTGGACCTTCCAGCTGCCGCCGGAAACGCTGTACCTGCAGGTGATCTGGGCCATCGGGCTGAGCATGATCGCGCTGGCCGGGCTGCTATGGCTGCCACGCCCCGTCCTGCTGGCGGTCGCGGTCGCGGTGGTGGCCGGGCACAACCTGCTGGATGGTGTGCGGGTGGAAGGAAGCGGCCTGCTGGCGGTGCCGTGGAAAGTGCTGCACCAGCGCGACTGGATCGAGGCCGGCGCGCTGCGCCTGCGCACCTCCTACCCGGTACTGCCGTGGATCGGGGTGATTGCGCTGGGTTATCTGATGGGGCCCTGGTTCGGCCGCGCGCGCGCGCCGGAGCAGCGCCAGCGCTGGCTGCTGTGGGCAGGCGTCAGCGCGCTGGCCCTGTTCGCGCTGCTGCGGTTCGCCAACCAGTATGGGGATGCTCCCTGGTCGTACCAGACCACTACGCTGCGCACGTGGTTGAGCATCTTCAACGTCACCAAGTACCCGCCGTCATTGCAGTTCCTGTTGCTGACCCTGGGCGTGGGGCTGTTGCTGCTGCGCTTGTACGAATGGCCGCCCCTCGCGCTTGCGCTGCGCCCGCTGTCCGATATCGGCGCCGCGCCGATGTTCTTCTACCTGCTGCACCTGTACGTACTGAAGGGGCTGTACCTGGCCGCGTTGGCGGCCTGGGGGCCGACCCATGGCGAGCTATATGCCCTGGATTCGGTCAGCGGCCTGCTGCTGGTGGCCTGTGCGCTGGCGGTGGTGCTGTACCCGCCGACGCGGGCCTTCGCGCGGTTCAAAGCGCGAAGGCGCGATCTGCCTTGGTTGCGATACCTGTGAGCGGTGGCCGCCGGGGGAGCGCCATCCCTGCATGGCGTGGATCCACCGGCGGCTGCCTGCCCAGGCCCAGAGGCCTATAATCGCGCCCTTTCCGCTGTCCCCGCCGTCGATGACCGTTGCCGCCTCTGCTTCCGACGACTTCCTGGGCCACCCCAAGGGCGTCTACGTCTGCTTCTTCACTGAAATGTGGGAGCGCTTCTCCTTCTACGGCATGAAGGCGCTGTTGCTGCTGTACCTGACCAAATACCACCTGTTCGGCGACAAGGCCGGCCTGGACCTGCTCGGTGCCTACGGTGGCCTGGTGTACTGCATCCCGGTGTTCGGCGGCATGCTGGCCGACCGCTGGCTGGGCATGCGCCGGGCAGTGCTGTTCGGCGGCATCCTGCTGGTACTCGGCCACCTCGGCATGGCCTTCGAGGGCCACGCCGCGTACCGGGTGAACGGCGAAGTGGTGCGCGACACCTCGGCGCTGGCGGTGACCTACCTGTCGCTGGCGCTGATCATCATGGGCGTCGGCTTCCTGAAGCCGAACATCTCCACCATTGTCGGCAAGCTGTACGCCAAGGACGACCCGCGTCGCGACTCGGGCTTTTCGCTGTTCTACGCCGGCATCAACCTCGGCGCGCTGTTCTCGTCCCTGGTGTGTGGCTTCCTCGGTGAGGCCTACGGCTGGAAGTACGGTTTCGGTGCGGCCGGCATCGGCATGCTGGCCGGCCTGGCGATGTTCCTGTGGGGCCAGAAGTACCTGCAGGGCCATGCCGAACCGCCGCAACCGGCGGCGCTGAAGCAGAAGGTGCTGGGCCTGCCACGCGAATGGCTCATCTATCTGTGCGCGGTGCTCGGCGTGCTGCCGGTGGCATGGCTGATGTGGGCCGCCGGCAACGGCGCGTTCGCGCTGGGCGGTGAAATCAGCCTGGCGCTGATGCTGATGCTGGTGGTGCTGGGCGGCGTGCTGGTCTGGTTCGCCTGGTTCACCGGCACGAAATGCACGCCGGTGCAGCGCCAGCAGATGATCGCGCTGATGGTGCTGATCTTCATGGCGCTGGTGTTCTTCACGATGTACGAGCAGTCCTACGGCTCGTGGGTGACCTTCACCGACCGCCTGCTGACCAAGGACATCGTGCCCTCGCTGGTGATCACCGGCGGCACGCCGCTGCCGTGGTCGATCCTCTCGCTGCTGCTGGCACCGCTCGGCTTCGTGGTCAGCGCGCGCCTGTCGGAACGGCGCCCGGGCTCGGCCGCGCCGCGCACGTTCTTCGCCGCCATCGTCGTACTGATGCTGGTGCTGCTGGTGCGCGACTGCCTGGTGATTCCGCAGACCGCCGGCTCGCTGACCTACCTCGGCGGCCTGTTCCTGGTGCTGCTCGCTCCGGCCTTCGCCGCGCTGTGGACGTGGATGGACCGCCGCGGCTGGGAACCGGGCAAGCCGGTGAAGTCGGCCTGGGGCCTGGTGATCGGCGCGCTGTCGTTCGTGCCGCTGGCGCTGGCCGCACAGCAGGTGGGCGCCACCGGCGAGATGGCCAGCGTGTGGTGGCTGGTGCTGGCCTACTTCCTGCTGGCCAGCGGCGAGATGTGCCTCTCGCCGGTCGGCCTGTCGGCGGTGACCCAGCTGGCCGTGCCGCGGGTGATGAGCCTGATGATGGGCACCTGGTTCCTGGCCACCGCATTCTCGGAAACGCTGGCCGCGCTGTTCGGCAAGCTGGCCGCGATCGAGGTGCCGGAAGGCGAATCGCTGGACATGGTGGCTGCCGCCGGTGCCTACGCGCACCTGTTCTGGCTGCTGATGTGGATCGGCTTGGGTTGCGCGTTGGCGGCCTTCATCGCCGCGCCGCTGCTGAAGAAGATGATGCACGGGGTGAAGTAAGTCCCGCGTGCGGAAGACCAGGGCGGCGGAAAATTCATCCGCCGCCCTGTCAGCTCAGGGCGCCTTGTCCTTGCCGGCCACGGGCGCGGTCGTCGCGGTCTTGCCCCCCAGGCTGCGCGCCAGGAACGCCAGCAGCTTGTCGTAGTACTCGCTGCGATGCGCCTCGGTGTAGAAGCCGTGGCCTTCGGTCTTGTAGTACAGGCTTTCCACCGGTGTGCCGGCGCGCTTGAGCGCCGCTTCCATGCGCTCGGTATGCTGGATCGGCGCACGCTTGTCTTCGCCACCGGCGGCGAGGAACACCGGCACCTTGATCCGTTCGGCCAGGTTCACCGGCGACACCGCGCCCAGCTTGGCCGGATCACCCAGCCATTCGCGCAGGTAGGTCACGCCTGAGCCGCGGTCCTGGATATCGCCACGGGTGTACATCATCGGCAGGTCGTAGACCCCCACATAGCCGGCCGCGCACTGATACAGCCCGGGTTCGCGGGCCGCCCCCATCATCGCCGAGTAGGCCCCGTAGCTGGCGCCATAGATGCAGATGCGACGAGCATCGGCGATGCCTTCGCTGATTGCCCAGCGGGTGGCATCGGTGACATCGTCCTGCATCGCCGCGCCCCACTGCTGCGCACCGGCCTGGGTGTGGGCCCGGCCGTAATTGCCCGACCCACGGAAGTTGACCTGCAGCACCGCATACCCGGCGGCGGCCAGCATCTGGGTTTCGCGGTCGTACTGGCCGGAATCGAAGATGTCGAACGGACCGCCATGCGGCATCACCACCATCGGCAGGTTGCGGCCGTTGCTGCCGGCCGGCAGGGTCAGGAAGCCATGCAACGGCAGCCCGTCCCGCGCCTTCAGTGCAATCGGCTTCACGCTGGCACTGCGGTCCACGTCAATCCAGTCGCTGCGGCTGATCAGGTGGTCAGCCTTGCGCGCCACCGTGTCGTAGACGTAGAAATCGCCCGGGTTCGAGCCCGACCAGGTTTCCACCAGCACAACACGGCCATCGCGGGTGCTGGAGGTGATGTAGACCGGCCCTCCGAAGGCGGCTTCCAGGCTGCGGTACAGGCGCGCCTCCGGCGACTTCTCGTCGAAGAACCGGGTACGCGGCGTGTCGCCCAGATAGAGCGCGCCCACCGGCACGTGGGTGCCGGGCCGATGGATGATGCGATACGGATTGACCACCTCGTCGCGCAGCAGCGTGGCACGCTCGCCGGTCTGCGGGTTCCAGCTGACGATCGCGTCCGGGCCCTGGGTCTGCTCGACGTTGAGGTAGGCCAGGCTGTCATCGGCCGAGAAGCCGAGGGCGGTTTCGATGCGCTTGCTGACGGCCTCGTCGTTGATCAGCTTCCAGCTGTCGCCACTGCGTTCGCGGAAGTACAGCTTGTTGATGTTGTCGCTGCCCGAGCCATGCACGAAGCGCACTTCGCCGGCGCCGGCGGTGGTGAACTCGCCGCGCCGTACCGGCGAGGACGCCACCCGCGAGCGACGACCCGTAGTCACATCCATGCGATCTACGCGGGTGTACGGATCCTCGGCCAGCGGCCATACGGTCACCAGCACGTTGCGCTCGTCGCCCGGCAGGTCGTCGGCCAGGAAGGCGGCCACTGCTTCGACCTTCTTCGGCTGGATGCGGGTCCCCGGGCCCTTGCTTTCGACGCGATAGCCGACCAGCAGCTCGCCACGGTTGCCGTTGGCGTCGATGGCATAGAGTTCGCCGGTGGGATTGGGTTGGTCGAGCGAGCCCCACTTCTGGGCCAGGCCGATCAACAGGCGCTCGTTGCTGACCCAATCGAATTCCTGCGCGTGGTTGCGGCTGGGCGGCCAGAAACTGCCGACCACCTCCTTGTCCTTCAGGCGCAGGATCGCGATCGCGGTGCTGTCCTCCCTCGGCACCGTTGCCGCTACGTACTCGCCCCCCGGCGAGATCTTGATGTCGGTGAAGGTCTCCCGGCGCAGGTACTGCGTCAGCTCCACCGCCCCCGCGCTGCCTGCGGCAACGCCCCCGATGACGGCCAGTGCGGCCGCCAGAATCGTCCTGTACATCCTTCCCCTGCTCCTGTGGACACCTTGTCCTGGTCTCCGATTCTAGGCAGGGCAATGGGTTTCCCGCCAGAGCCGGAAAAGACGACGGCACCGTTGCCGGTGCCGTCGTTGCCACTACCTTGGAGAGAGAGAGTCAGGACGTGGGTTCGGGGGGCGTGCGCCGGGTCAGTGGACTCCGCGCACCGCCAACATGAGGGCCAGGATGCTGAGGATCACGGCGATGGTGCCGTCGAGCATGCGCCAGGTGCTGGGCTTGGTGAACAGCGGCGCCAGCAGGCGTGCGCCGAGGCCCTGCGCGGTCAGCCACAGGCAGCTGGCCGTGACCACGCCCGCAGCGAAGGCCATGCGGGCGTTGCCGAAGTTCTCGGCGATGGAGCCGATCACCATCATGTCCAGCCAGAAGTGCGGGTTGATCAGCGAGAAGCCGACCGCGGCCATCAGCACCGCGCGGCGGCTGCCGTCGTCGCTGTCGGCCTCGCCCATGCCACCGCCGCCGGCGATCGCACGGCGTGCCGACTTCATCGCATACCAGGCCAGGAACGCGACACCGGTCCACAGCACGGCGGTGGTCAGCCACGGCAGCGCTGAAGTGAGCGTGCGCAGGCCGGCCACGCTGGCAAAGATGAAGATGGCATCGATGGCCGCGCAGGTGGCGACCACCGGCACGATGTGCTTGCGCAGGATGCCCTGGCGCAGAATGAAGGCGCTCTGGGCCCCGACCACGGCGAACAGGCCGATGCCGGTGGCTGCACCAGAGAACCAGGCACCGAGGCCGGTGCTGGCGGAGATGACCGAGAACATGGGATTCACTGCCTTGTATTGCTTGGGGGACGGTGCCTCGCGAAGGCGGACAGCACCGGAACGGGCGCCATTGTCGCGCCGCAACATGGAAAAGACGAGCTAAACTTCCTAAACCAACATTAGCGGAGCTTAATTCGATGCGCATCGATCACGCCCAGCTGCGCGCCTTGGCCGCGGTGATCCGCGAAGGCAGCTTCGACCGCGCCGCGCAATCGCTGAATGTCACGCCCTCGGCCATCTCGCAGCGGGTCAAGGCACTGGAGGACCGGATCGGCCGCCTGCTGGTCAAGCGTGGCACCGCGGCCACCGCGACCGCCGAGGGCCAGCTGCTGGTGCAGCTGGCCGAGCAGACCGCCCTGCTGGAACACGATGCGCTGCACCGCATGGGCCTGGCGGATGAGGACCTGCCCCAGGCCAGCATCCCGGTGGCAGTGAACCACGACAGCCTGGAAACCTGGTTTCCGCAGGCCGCGGCGCAGTTCGCGCAGGGCACCGGGACCACCCTGGACCTGCGCGTGGAGGACCAGGACCACACCGTCGAACTGCTGCGCCAGGGCACGGTGCTGGGCGCGGTGACCACGCTGGACGAGCCGGTGCAGGGCTGCCAGATCCACGCGCTGGGCAGCATCCGCTATGCAGCGACCTGCACCCCCGAATTCCGCGAACGCCACTTCGCCAAGGGCGTGACCGCGCAGGCACTGGCGCAGGCACCGGTGCTGGTGTTCAACCGCAAGGACGAAATGCAGTCGCGCTTCGCCCGGCGCATGGCCGGCGATGACCTGCCCAGCACCGCACCGACCTGGTGGATTCCGTCCACGCGCGCCTTCGTGCAGGCCAACCTGGGCGGCATGGGCTGGACGATGAACCCATTGCCGCTGGTCAAGCGGCACCTGGATGCCGGGCGACTGGTCTACGTACGCCAGCGCGCGTGGGAAGACGTGCCGCTGTACTGGCAGCACTGGAAGGGCGACGTGCAGACCATGGCCCTGCTGACCCGCGCCGTGCTGGATGCATCCTCGGCATTGATCCGGCGCAAGCGCTGACGCACAGCGCAAAAAGGGGACGGAGGGGATTAAGTCGCTTAAGGCCAATACGACATCCAAGGCAAATACGGCTTAATCCCCTCCGTCCCCTTTTTCGGGGCTCCATCGGATCTCCATCAAGCCTACACACCGGGTCCATGCGCGATGCGGATACTGGCGGGCCGACCATTACAAGGATGTCCGGCATGCCCGTGTACCTGCGCGATGCCCGCCCCGAGGATGCCGCTGCCTGCGTCGACCTGCGTGGGCGCACCCGCGAGAACGCCTTCAGCGCCGAGCAGCTGGCCCAGCTGGGCATCACTGTGGACAGCTGGGCGGCCGGCATCGCCCAAGGCGATTCGATCGGCCGCGTCGCCTGGGAGGGCGAGCGCATGGCCGGCTACTGCTTCGCCGACCGCGACAGCGGCGAGGTGCTGGTGCTGGCCCTGCTGCCGGACTACGAGGGCCGCGGCATCGGCCGCCAGCTGCTGCAGGAAGTGGTCAGCCTGACCCGCGATGCCGGCCACCGGCGGCTGTTCCTGGCCTGCTCGGCCGACCCGCGTTCGCGCTCGCACGGCTTCTACCGCCGCCTGGGCTGGCGCCCGACCGGCGGGGTCGATGAGGCTGGCGACGAGATCCTTGAGCTGGTCTGATCCCACCGTCGCCGGGCATCGCCTGCCGCCCATGTGGCAGCACCGCGAAACGTCGGATGCTGCGTTGCATCAAAAAAGGACCGGATCCGGTTAGAATCACCGGTGGATGATGCAAGGCGTTGTTTCTTCACGCCCTTTCCCTGCCCCACGCGCATCCTGACCTCTTCCCCTCCGCCAACGATCCCGCCCCCATGAAGAAATTTGGCAAGGCTCTTCTCGCCCTGCTCGTGCTGCTGTTGCTGGCCGCCGCGCTGTTCCTGTACTGGCCGCTGACCCAGCGCTCGGTGCCCGCCGCCAGCAACGACAAGCCCGTCGATGTTGTGCTGGTCGGCGCCGGCATCATGAGCATCACCCTGGCCACCTACCTGCAGGAACTGCAGCCGGACTGGAACATCCAGGTCTACGAACGCCTCGACGGCGTCGCCGGTGAAAGCTCCGATGGCTGGAACAACGCCGGCACCGGCCACTCGGCGTTCGCCGAACTGAACTACACCCCGGAACTGCCCGACGGCAGCATCGAGACCAAGCGCGCGGTCGGCATCGCCGAATCGTTCGAGGTCTCGCGCCAGTTCTGGTCGCACCAGGTGAAGGAGGGCCGGCTGAGCCAGCCCAGCGACTTCATCAACCCGACCCCGCACATGAGCTTCGTCTGGGGCGATGACAACATCGCCTACCTGCACAAGCGCCAGCAGGCCCTGGTCAAGAACCCGCTGTTCTACGGCATGCAGTACTCCGAGGATCCGGCCCAGATCAAGCAGTGGGCCCCGCTGCTGATGGAAGGCCGTGACCCGAAGCAGAAGGTTGCCGCAACCTGGATGCCGCTGGGCACCGACGTCAACTTCGGCGTGATCACCCGCCAGCTGACCGCCGGCCTGCAGCGCAGCCCGAACTTCAGCCTGCACCTGAACCATGAAGTGAGCGCGCTGCGGCAGAACGCCGACAAGAGCTGGAACGTGACGGTGAAGGACCTCAAGGCCGGCACCGAATCCACCACCCACGCCCGCTTCGTGTTCATCGGTGCCGGTGGCGCCGCACTGAAGCTGCTGCAGATGTCGGGCATTCCGGAATCGAAGGACTACGCCGGCTTCCCGGTCGGCGGCCAGTTCCTCGCCTTCCAGGGCCAGGACGTGACCTCGCGCCATGGGGTGAAGGCTTACGGCATGGCCGAGACCGGCTCGCCGCCGATGTCGGTGCCGCACCTGGATGCGCGCAAGCTGGACGGCAAGCCGGTGGTCCTGTTCGGGCCGTTCGCGCTGTACAGCACCAAGTTCCTCAAGCACGGCTCGTGGTGGGACCTGTATTCCTCGGTCACCCACAACAACGTTGGCCCGATGCTGGAAGTGGGCAAGGACAACCTGGACCTGGTGCAGTACCTGATGGGACAGGCGCGCCTGAACGATGCCGACCGCCAGGCCGAACTGGTCAAGTACTTCCCCAATGCCAAGCCGGGTGACTGGAAGCTGGTCACCGCCGGCCAGCGCGTGCAGATCATCAAGCGCGATCCGCTGAAGGGCCCGGTGCTGCAGTTCGGTACCGAGATCGTGACCGACAAGGACCACACCCTCGCCGCCCTGCTCGGCGCGTCGCCGGGCGCGTCGACCTCGCCGCCGATCATGCTTGACCTGATGGCCAAGGCCTTCCCGGAGCAGATGAAGGCCGGCTGGGAAACCCGCCTGCGCGAGATCGTGCCGTCGTACGGGCGCAAGCTCAACGACAGCGCCGCGCTGGTCAACGAGATCCGCACGCTGACCAGCCAGACCCTGCAGCTGCCCTACCTGGAGGTGCCGGTGGACGCGAACGCGGCATCGCCCGCTCCGGCGGCGGTTCCGGCGCCGGCCAAGGAAAAGCGCAACGCCAACGAGGAACTGCAGGCGCTGTAAGCCCGCAGTTTGCTTTCGATGCAGACGGACGGCCACCTTCGGGTGGCCGTTTGCGTTTGTGCAGGTTACGCCTGTAGAGCCGAGCCCATGCTCGGCTCCGGCAAAAAGCAGCCGAGCATGGCTCGGCTCTACAGAAAGCGATGCCCCGTGCCGGGAACCCTGCGCACAATGACGCGAATTGTAATGTTGTTAAGAATTATTTACATTTGCGTCCTGCGCAGTGACCGCGCCTCGCCCCAGACGGACCTGACCGTGCCCGAAGCCGCCGCCCCGGGTGCTGGACGACTGTTGCCGCCCCTCCCCGCCTCCACGCTTCGAGCCCACCATGTGCCTGACCTTCGATAACCGCCTGCCCCGCCGCGCGCTGCTGCCGGCTGCCCTGCTTTCGTCTTTGACCCTGCTGGCCGCGCCCAGCGCGTTCGCCGCCACTGATGGCGCTGCCGACGCCAAGACCCTGGACCGGGTGAGCGTGCGTGCCGAACAGTCGGCGCCGCCGGCCAGTACCACGCGCCTGCCGATCACCCTGCAGGAAACCCCGCAGTCGGCCACCGCGATCAGCCTGCAGCGCCTGCAGGACGAATCGCTGTTCAGCATCAATGACGTGATGCGCAACGTGACCGGCGTCAGCGTGTCCTTCTATGACACGCAACGCCCGCTGTACTACGCGCGCGGCTTCGCCATCACCGACTTCCAGGTCGACGGCATTCCCACCTACAGCGGCTCGACCAACCAGGAGTACGACACCGCTTTCTACGACCGCATCGAAGTGATCCGCGGTGCCAACGGCCTGCTCAGCGGCGCCGGCGTGCCGTCGGCCACGGTCAACCTGCTGCGCAAGCGCCCCGGCAAGGAATTCGACGCGTCGTTCGCGGTCAGCGCCGGTAGCTGGGACTACCGCCGCATGGAAGCCGACGTAACCGCGCCGCTGACCGCCGACGGCCGCTTCCGCAGCCGCGTGGTCGCCGCCTACACCGATCGTGGCCTGTATTACGACCGCTACAAGGAAAACAAGATGGCCGGCATGGCGGTGCTGGAAGGCGATGTCACCGACAGCACCACGGTTACCGTCGGCTACCAGACCCAGGACAACAACCCGACCGGTTCGACCTGGGGCACCGTGGCGTTCTTCGACAACCAGGGCAACTTCGCCCATCTGGCGCGCTCGACCAACCTGTCGCCGAAGTGGAGCTACTGGAAGCGCGAAAGCAATACCGCCTTCGCCAACCTGGAACAGCGTTTCGGCGACCACTGGCTGCTGAAGATCAACACCGCCTACACCCGCGGCAACGTGCAGAACGTGCGCCTGTACGGCACCGGCAACCCGGACCCGGTGACCGGCGCGGGCATCTACCTGCGCGCGGCCGCCGGTGATTCGAAGGACACCCGCCGCAATGTCGATGCCTACCTGACCGGCAGCTTCCCGCTGTTCGGCCGCGACCACGACCTCACCGTCGGCGCGCAGTGGTCGGACCTGGAAGGCACCACCAATACCGTGGCGCTGAACTTCCCGGGCGACTGGGCGACCTGCGGGCGTGAGCGCTGCTACTACATCCCCAACGTGTTCAACTGGAACGGCGACATCTCCGAGGTGACCTACACCCGCACCGGCGCACGCCGCGTGGCCAAGACCACGCAGAGCGGCGTCTACCTGGCCACCCGCCTGCGCCTGGCCGAGCCGCTGTCGCTGATTGCCGGTGCGCGCCTGAGCCGCTGGGAAACGCTCAGCCGCTCGTACAACGCTGCCGGCGCCTATACCGGCACCAGCGGTGCATACAAGGTGAGCGATGAGGTCACTCCGTACGTGGGCCTGGTCTACGAGATCACCCCGAACGTGTCGGCCTATGCCAGCTACACCGAGATCTTCAATCCGCAGAACTACAAGGACCGCAACGAGAACCTGCTGGCACCGGTGCAGGGCTCGAACCTGGAAGCGGGCATCAAGACGCAGTGGTTCGATGGCCGCCTGACCGCCAATGCGGCGGTGTTCGAGGCCAAGCAGGACAACTACGCGGTGCGTGACATGAGCGTGCCGGAAGGTACGCTGAGCGACGGCAGCTCGGCCTATATCGGCATCAACGGCACCAAGGCGCGCGGTTGGGAGATGGACGTCAACGGCGAGATCCTGCCGGGCTGGACGGTCAATGCCGGCTACACCCGCGTCAAGGTGACCCGCGCCGCCACCGACCTGCTGTACGCCAATCCGCCCAAGGACCTGCTGCAGCTCAACACCCAGCTGCAGCTGCGCGGCGCGCTGGAGCGACTGAGCATCGGCGGTGGCCTGCAGTGGCAGAGCCGGGTGCAGGGCTACAACATCGCCTACCCGCTCGGCGGCACGGTGACGGTGAACCAGCCGGCGTATTCGCTGGTGCAGTTCAACGCCAACTACCGCATCAGCGACAACTGGACCGCGACGCTGAGCGTGCGCAACGCGCTGGACAAGACCTACTGGGCCAACCTGGACTACAACAACTTCGGCGAGCCGCGCTTCGTGTCGGCCAGCCTGCGCTGGAAGTTCTGAGCAAACGACGGGTGCAAGGTGGGTGCCGACCGTTGGTCGGCACGCCCTCCGCCACGACCGCGGTCGTGGGCTACCTGAATGGGCCCGTCGCCGTGCGGGCCCTTCCTTTTGCTGCACTGCAGGTTGCACCCTACGCCGTAATTATGCCGTAATTATCCCAACACCCGTCGGAAGCCGGTCAATGAACCCGAGCTGGGATACGTTGGAACGCAGTCGCCAGGCCCGCCTGGAACGTGCCGCGCCGTGGGCCCGGGGACGCGAGGTCGCCGCCGGCGACGTAGGCGAGCTGCTGCATGCACTGCTGGAGCCCGGCGACAAGGTCTGCCTGGAGGGCAACAACCAGAAGCAGGCCGATTTCCTCGCCCAGGCCCTGGCCGATCTTGATCCGGCCCGCGTGCACGACCTGCACATGGTGCAGTCGGTGCTGTCGCTGCCCTCGCACCTGGATGTATTCGAGCGTGGTATCGCTTCGAAACTGGACTTCTCGTTCTCCGGCCCGCAGTCGGTGCGCTTGGCCAACCTGGTGGCTGAAGGGCGCATCCAGATCGGTGCCATCCACACCTACCTGGAACTGTTCGGCCGCTACTTCATCGACCTGACCCCGCGCGTGGCCCTGGTCGCCGCGCAGGCCGCAGACCGGCACGGCAACCTGTACACCGGCCCGAACACCGAAGACACGCCGGTGATCGTCGAAGCCACTGCCTTCGGTGGCGGCATCGTCATCGCCCAGGTCAACGAGATCGTCGACGCCCTCCCCCGCGTCGACATTCCCGCTGACTGGGTCAACTTCGTGGTGCAGGCACCGAAGCCGAACCACATCGAACCGCTGTTCACCCGCGACCCGGCGCAGATCTCCGAGATCCAGGTGTTGATGGCGATGATGGCGATCAAGGGCATCTACGCCGAGTACGGCGTGAACCGCCTCAACCATGGCATCGGCTTCGATACGGCGGCCATCGAACTGCTGCTCCCCACCTACGCCGAATCGCTCGGGCTGAAGGGAAAGATCTGCCAGCACTGGGCGTTGAACCCCCACCCGGCACTGATTCCGGCGATCGAATCGGGCTTCGTCAGATCGGTGCATTCGTTCGGTTCGGAACTGGGCATGGAGAAATACATCGCCGCGCGAGGTGATGTGTTCTTCACCGGCGCCGATGGCTCGATGCGTTCCAACCGCGCGTTCTCGCAGACCGCCGGCCTGTATGCCTGTGACATGTTCATCGGCTCCACCCTGCAGATCGACCTACAGGGCAACAGTTCCACTGCCACCCGTGACCGCATCGCCGGCTTCGGCGGTGCACCGAACATGGGCTCGGACGCACGCGGCCGCCGCCATGCCAGCGAGGCCTGGATCAAGGCCGGGCAACAGGCTGCGCGCCCGGGCGAAATGCCACGCGGGCGCAAGCTGGTGGTGCAGATGGTGGAAACCTTCCGCGAGCACATGGCACCGGCCTTCGTCGAAAGGCTCGATGCCTGGGAACTGGCCGAGCGCGCGCAGATGCCGCTGCCGCCGGTGATGATCTATGGCGACGACGTCAGCCATGTGCTGACCGAAGAAGGCATCGCCAACCTGCTTTTGTGCCGCACCCCTGAGGAACGCGAACAGGCGATCCGCGGCGTGGCCGGCTATACCGCCGTGGGCCTGGGCCGCGACCGCGCGATGGTGGAAAACCTGCGCGACCGCGGCGTGATCCGCCGTCCCGATGACCTTGGCATCTCCGTGCGCGATGCCAGCCGTGACCTGCTGGCGGCGCGTTCGGTGAAGGACCTGGTGCGCTGGTCCGGCGGTCTGTACGACCCGCCCAAGCGCTTCCGCAACTGGTAAGGGGCTGAGCATGGAAACCCTCGACTATCGATTCGAAGGACACACTGCGGTGCAGTTCCCGCGCGAAGCGGTGCTGGTCGGCGTGCTGGCCTCGGGCAACCTGGAAATCCTGCTGGAACCCGCTGCGCTGGAAGGCGCGATGACGGTGCGCATCATCACCGCCGCGAAGGGCTTCGGCAGCGTGTGGCAAGCGGTGATCAGCGACTTCGCACAGCGTCATCCGCTGCGCGATGTACGCATCTCGATCAACGATGCCGGTGCGACCCCGGCGGTAGTCAGCCTGCGCCTGGACCAGGCCGTGGAAACCCTGCGTGCTGGAGATCCACGATGAACCGGACGCAGCGCTACAGCTACTACGAAGCCGATGCGCGCGAGCGTATCGCCAGCCTGGTCGATGCCGGTTCCTTCAGGGAATTCCTCGGCCCGGCGCGGCGGATGATGAGCCCGCACCTGGCACAGCTCGACCAGCCCGCGGCGTTCGACGACGGCATCGTTGTCGGCGAAGCCACGCTGCGTGGCCGACGCGTGCTGCTGGCCGCGCAGCAGGGTGAATTCATGGGCGGCGGCGTGGGCGAAGTGCACGGTGCCAAACTGACCGGGCTGCTGCGCCGCGCAGCCGAAACACATCCCGAAGGCGTGCTTCTGCTGCTGGACACCGGTGGTGTGCGCCTGCACGAAGCCAATGCAGGGCTCATCGCCATTTCCGAGATCATGCGCGCCACCCTGGACGCGCGTGCAGCGGGTGTGCCGGTGATCGCGCTGATCGGCAGCGGCAACGGCGCCTTCGGCGGCATGGGCATCGTCGCCCGCTGCTGCAGCACGGTCATCATGTCCGAAGAGGGGCGCCTGTCGCTGTCCGGCCCGGAAGTGATCGAAACCGTACGCGGCGTGGAAGAGTTCGATTCCCGCGATCGCGCGCTGGTCTGGCGCGTAACGGGAGGCAAGCACCGCTACCTGATCGACCAGGCACAGGTGCTGGTGCCCGATGCCATCGAGGCCTTCGCGCAGGCGGCCAGCAACGCGCTGCAGCCTGATACCAGCAGCACCGATCCGGATACTGCACTGGCTGCGCTGCAGGAACGCCATGCGGCATTGAAGGCGCGCGTGGAGGCCTGGGGCGATTGCCGCGATGGCCTGGAGATCTGGGCCCGCCAAGGCATCGCAGCCCCCGAGCGACTACCGCTGCTCGACACCGATGAGTTCCTCATCGCCACCGCCGACCGGAGCCTGCCATGAGCATGCCGTTGCAGAACCTGCTCGATGCCCTGTTCCCGCATGGGCATGCCATTGCGGTGAACGATTCGGTGCTGACCGGCAGCGCCACCACCGAGGATGGCGAGGTGACCGTGATCGGTACCGCCGACAAACTTGAAGTCGGCGTGGACCACGCACTGGCACTGGCCGAAACCGTGCTTGCCAGCACCGGCGCACATCCACAGCGACCGATCGTGATGCTGGTGGATACCGCCGGACAGCGCCTGGCGCGGCGCGACGAACTGTTGGGCATCAATGGTTACTTTGCGCATCTCGCGCAGACGCTCGATCTGGCACGCCGCCGTGGTGCGCGCCTGGTCACCCTGGTCTACGGCGAATCGGTCAGCGGTGGCTTCCTGTCATTCGGCCTGATGGCCGACCACATCCACGCCCTGCCCGACGCACAGGTGCGGGTGATGGACCTGCGCGCGATGGCACGGGTGACTAAGCAACCGCTGGAGAAGCTGCAGGCGCTCAGCCAGAGCTCGCCGGTATTCGCGCCGGGCGTGGCCAACTACGTGGCGATGGGTGCGGTGGAATCACTATGGGAAGGCGACCTTGCCCAGCGCCTGCTGCAGGCCCTGCTCACGCCCGCCGAAGGCGACCGACGTGCTGCACGCGGCGCTCAGCGCGGCGGTCGTGCCCTGGCGGCCGGGGTTTCGACTGCGGTGGCCCACGGCGATGCCTGAGCGGCCCGCCCGCCACACGCTGGCCTGGCTGTCGGCCGATGCCGACTGGCGTGCTGACCTGACGGCGCACGAACCGCGCCTGGCGGCGTGGTTTGCGCAGGGGTTGCCAGCGATGGTGGCACGCAGTGCGGCGGATGATCCCGACCCGCGACTGCGCCTGGGGGTGCCGCTACCGCTAGGCGAAGGCAAGCAACGGCTGGCGCTGCGCGTGGCCCTGCAGGACATCCAGCACCTGCAGCCTCCCCCTGCCCTGGATCAGATTCTCGCCGGCGGCGTTCCGGCTGACTGGCAGGCGGCACTGCAGGCAATGCTGCGGCTTGCACCGGCCCGCGTGTTCGGCGCCTTCGCCTGGCAGCACCTCAGCGGTCTGCCCTATGTGCACGCACGCTCGGACATCGACCTGCTGTGGCAGGTGGGCGACGCGCGCCAGGCCGACCTGCTGGTCGAGCGCCTGCAGCACTGGGAAAGCGCCTTCGGGCATCGGGTCGATGGCGAACTGTGCCTGGTGGATGGTGGCGCGGTGAACTGGCGCGAATACGCCGGGCGCAGCCGCGAGGTACTGGTCAAGCGCCTCGATGGTGCCGCACTGGAACTACGTGATGCGTTGTTCGCCTCCACCGGGGTGAGCGCGTGAACGCCCTCGTGCAACCGGCGGTCAGGCCAGCTGCCGTGGACAGCGCGCGTCTGGGGCGCCTCGCCATCGCCAGCCTGCACGCCGAACTGGCCCTTGCACCCAAGCCAGGGTTGGTCACCCCCTTCGACAGCGGCAGCCACCACGACATGGACGCCGGCACGTTCCTGCGCAGCCTGTTCACGCTGCGCCACTACTTCATCGCCGTGGCCTGCCTCGGTGCAGCCGAGGCGGACTTCAATGCCTTGCGCCGGTGTGGCATCTCCGCCGAAATCGCGATGCTGCGCGCGACCGCCGGCATCAACACTCATCGCGGCGCGGTCTTCAGCCTTGGCCTGCTGGTCGCGGCTTCCGCTGCCTGTCGGGGCCGCGCGGGCGGTGCCATCGCAGCCGAGCAGGTCTGCCAGGAAGTGCGCCGCTGGGCTGCCGAGCTCGCCGGCGCACCACTTGATGCGAACAGCCCTGGCCAGCGCGCGCGCGCACGGCACGGCGTGCAGGGTGTGCGCGAACAAGCGGCCGCCGGCTACCCGCTGCTGCGCGAGGTGGCACTGCCTACACTGCGCCACGCGCTGGCCAGCGACCTGCCACGCGAGGCCGCGATGTGCCAGACCCTGGTGCAGCTGATCGCGTGCGTGGATGACCTCAACCTGCTGCACCGTGGCGGCGCCAACGGCCTGCGCTGGGCCCAGCAACAGGCGCGAGGCTTCCTCGATGCCGGTGGCGCCTTCGTACCCGGCTGGCAGGCACGCCTGCACAGCATCGGTGATGGATTCGTCGCACGCCGGCTGAGCCCCGGCGGCAGTGCCGACCTGCTGGCCTGTGCCTGGTTCCTGCTGCAGCAGGAGGTCGCATGAGCCTTGCCCTGCTCTGCCCCGGCCAAGGCGTCCAGCACGCGGAGATGTTCGAACGCGTGCGCGATCTTCCGGCCGCACGCCACATCCTTGATCTGGCCAGCACGGTGCTCGGACGCGATGTATTTTCCGCCGCTGGGGCCGAAGACCGCTTCGACAATGCGCAGGCGCAACCGCTGCTGTGCGCGGCCAGCCTGGCGCAGTGGCAAGGACTGCGCGACTGCGTGCCAGCGCCGACGCTGATCGCTGGCTACAGCATCGGCGAGCTCGCCGCGCACGCCATTGCCGGCAGCTTCGATGCGGCCACCTGCCTTGCCCTTGCGGCGCAGCGCGCGCGATTGATGGACAGCGCCAGCCCCGCCGATGCAGGCCTGCAGGCGGTGCTTGGCCTGGAACGCCATGTACTGCAGCCGCTGTGCGATCTGCACGGTGCGCACGTGGCCATCGCCAACGGGCAGGACCATTTCATCGTGGGCGGCACGCGCGCCTCGTTGCAGCGGCTGGCCGATGCAGCGCGGGCGCAGGGCGCGGACATCCGTCTGCTGCCGGTGCGCGTGCCCGCACACACACCATTGCTGGCGGCGGCGGTCGCACCGTTCGCTGCCGCACTCGATGCATCGCCACTGCAGGCCCCACGCCTGCCGCTGCTGGCCGGCATCGATGCGCGACCGGTGCGGGACCGCGCAACGGCAGTCAACACGCTTTCGTTGCAACTGGCGCAGACCATCGAATGGGCGCAGGTGATGCGCCAGGCCTTCGAGCGCGGCGCGCGGGTATTCCTGCAGTTGGGCCCGGGCAACGCGCTGGCGCGCATGGTCGCGCCGGCCTATCCGTGCTGCGAGGTGCGCGCGGTGGAAGAGTTCCAGAGCCTTGAAGGCGCGGCGGCATGGGTCCGCAGCGCGCTGGAACGGCTGCAGTAACGGGTTCGAGCAGTACGTATCACGCAACACGCCGTACGTCGCCTTACCCCGGGATGGCGGGTCTCCATCCGCGCTGTACGTGAGTCACGTGTCTGGGAGGGCGCATGAGTCCACAAATCGCAACGATCATCGGTCTGGTGATCATGTTCATCGTCGCCACCGCGATGCCAATCAACATGGGTGCCGTCGCTTTCGCGCTGGCCTTCATCATCGGCGGGCTGTGGGTCGACATGGGCGGCAAGGAGGTCCTGGCCGGCTTTCCCGGCGATCTGTTCCTGACCCTGGTCGGCATCACCTACCTGTTCGCCATCGCGCAGAAGAACGGCACCATCGACCTGCTGGTGCACTGGGCAGTGAAAGCGGTGCGCGGCCATATCGTGGCCATTCCGTGGGTGATGTTCGTGATCACCGCGGTCCTCACCGCGTTCGGCGCTCTGGGCCCGGCCGCGGTCGCGATCATCGGCCCGGTCGCCCTGCGCTTTGCCAAGCAGTACAACATCAATCCACTGATGATGGGCCTGCTGGTCATCCATGGTGCGCAGGCCGGCGGCTTCTCGCCCATCAGCGTGTACGGCAGCATCACCAATGGCGTGGTGCAGAAAGCCGGGCTGGAAGTGACCGAGATGGCGGTGTTCCTGACCAGCCTGGGCTTCAACTTCATGATGGCGACGATCTGCTTCTTCGCCTTCGGTGGCATCGCCCTGCTGCGTCGCGGTTCGATCACGGCAGCGGGAACGATCGGCAATGCCGAGCTGGCGATGGCCGGTGGCCCGCAGGCATCCTCGCGCCAGTTCGCGATCGAAGGCCATGGCGCGCTGGTCGCGGCGGGCGGCGGCACCCTGTCCAACGATCCGGCGGCACTGGATGAGGTCAGCCTGACCCGCGAGCGGTTGTTCACCCTGATCGGCCTGCTCGGCCTGGGCGTGGCCGCGCTGATCTACAACCTCAACGTCGGCCTGGTCTCGATCACCGTGGCTGTCGCGCTGGCACTGCTGTCGCCACAAAGCCAGAAGGGCGCGGTCGATGGCATCAGCTGGTCCACCGTGCTGCTGATCTGCGGTGTGGTGACCTACATCGGCGTGCTGGAACATGCCGGCGCGGTGGACTTCATCGGCAATGGCGTGTCCGACATCGGCATCCCGCTGCTGGGTGCACTGCTGGTCTGCTACGTGGGTGGCATCGTCTCTGCATTCGCCTCGTCGGCCGCGGTGCTCGGCGCAACGATTCCATTGGCCGTGCCGTTCCTGATGCAGGGTCACCTCAGCGCCGCTGGCGTGATCTGCGCGCTGGCGGTGTCGTCCACCATCGTCGATGTCAGCCCGTTCTCCACCAATGGCGCACTGGTGGTGGCTTCGGCAGCCAAGGAAGAGCGCGAGAGCCTGTTCCGTCGCTTCCTGGTGTACAGCGGTCTGGTGGTGGCGCTGGGGCCGTTGCTGGCCTGGCTGGTGTTCGTGGTGCCGGGCTGGATGTAACCGCCATCGGGTCGTGCCGGCCGCTGGCCGGCGCGACCTGGCGTTACACTCTGCGCATGGCCATTGCCCCTGCCCCGCGGTCACCGAAGAAGCGCGCGCCTCTGTACGAAGAGGTGGCCGAACACGTGCGCGAGCGCATCTATGACTACCGGTTGCCGCCGGGCGAGTGGATCGACGAGCCCGCGCTGTGCGAGGAACTGGGTATCAGCCGTACGCCCCTGCGCGAGGCGTTGAAGCTGCTGGCAGCCGAAGGCCTGGTGCAGATCGATGCCGGTCGTGGCAGCCGGGTCACCCGGCTGACGCTGGAAGACCTCAACCAGCTGTTCCCGGTGATGGCCATGCTGGAAGGCCGTTGCGCACACGAGGCGGTGAGGCACATCGACGATGCCGGCGTGCAACAGCTGGAGGCCCTGCATGCGGCGATGGAAGCGGCGGCGGCCGAGGGCAACATCGCCGAGTACTACCGCAACAACTACCTGATCCACGAAACCGTGCAGCATTACGCCGGCAACCCGTGGCTGATCCGCATCACCCACGACCTGCACCGCATCCTGAAGATGCATCGCGGCCGCCAGCTGCTGACCCCAGGGCGCACCGCGCAATCGCTGGCCGAGCACCGCGAGCTGATGGAGTGCTTCCGCCGCCGCGACGCGCAGGCCGCCGAACGCACCATGGAACGCCATCTGCTCAGCCAGGGCCAGGCCCTGGCCGCCTATGTGGCGGCAGGCGGGCTGTTGAACGTGCCGGCGCCCTTGCCGACCGAAGGCGGCGGCTGAGCGGATGTGGTTGCCGGCCAGCGGCCGGCACTACCGGGACGTGCCCTTGGTTGGACTGTTGAACGTGCCGTGGGCGCTTGCCCGCCGAAGGCGGCGGCTGAGCGGATTTGGTTGCCGGCCAGCGGCCGGCACTACCGGGACGTGACCTTGGTTGGGCTGCTGAACGTGCCGTGGCCGCTTGCCCGCCGAAGGCGGCGGCTGAGGGGAAGAGGTTGCCGGCCAGTGGCCGGCACTACCGGGACGTGACCTCGGCGGGTTAGTGCCGGCCGCTGGCCGGCATCCCGAAACGTCTGATCAATCGCCACCGCAGCTGCCGCCGTCCCCCCCACCACCATCACTGCTGCAGTCGGAGCTGCTGTAGCTGTGATGGCTGTGGCTGTCACCGGAATAGCCAACGGAGGTGTCATGGCTTGCGCCGCCATCCCCCCGGCTGCCTGAGCCATCGGCCGTGGCCACTGCCAGGCACAGGATGGCGCCGACCAGCGGCAGCAGCCAGACCAGCAGCAGCTGCACCGCGCGGCCACCCGCCGACAGGCCATCACGCCTGACGATCACCACGGTAGCCGCCACGTTCAGGCCCAGCACCAGCAGGACCAGCAGAAGGGCAACGATCAACATTCGGCGGCTCCATGCCTGGACTGGAGGGCATTATGGGCCTGCCAGCCCGGCAATGGCCCTGCCCGTCATGAAGATGGGACAATGCAGGGCGCGCCGGCCTGCTTCCAGGCCGCCGGCGCCCCCCGCACCACACGGAAGAAGAAGAACAACAACATGCTGAAAGTCATTTTCGATACCGACCCGGGCGTCGACGACGCCCTGGCCCTGCTGTACCTGCACAAGCACGCCCAGATTGACCTGATCGGCGTCACCACCACCTTCGGCAATGCCTCGGTGGAGTCGACCACGCACAACGCGCTGTACCTGAAGCAGGCCTGGGGCTTCGCCGCCCCGGTCGCGCGCGGTGCCGGTGGCCCGCTGCAGCCGGAAGCCACCCCGGAAGCCTGGCCGGTGCACATCCACGGCCACAACGGCCTGGGCAACCACCCGGTGCCGACCGAACTGGACGTGGCCGCCGACGCGCGCCCCGCTCACCAGCTGATCATCGACCTGGTCCGCGCCCATCCGGGCGAAGTGACCCTGGTCGCGGTCGGCCGCATGACCAACCTCGCGCTGGCCTTGCAGCAGGCCCCGGACATCGCCGGCCTGGTGCGCGGCGTGGTGATCATGGGCGGCGCGTTCCACGTCAACGGCAACATCACCCCGGCCGCCGAAGCCAACATCTGGGGCGATGCCGAAGCGGCCGACGTGGTGTTCACCGCCAGCTGGCCGGTGACCGCCATCGGCCTGGACGTGACCACCCGCGTGGAAATGGACCGTGACGGCCTGGATAAGCTGGCAGCGATCGGCGGTACCGACGCCGAGCTGGTGCGTGCGCTGTCGCAGGATTACGTGGACTTCTACCTGCAGGCCGGCCACAAGGGCATGGTCGTGCATGACTGCTGCGCCTGCATCGCGCTGACCCGCCCGGAGCTGTTCCAGTTCGAGCGCGCCAGCGTGCGCGTGGCCACCGACGGTGTTGCCCGCGGCATGACCATTCCCAAGCCGGAAGGCATGGCATTCGGTCCCAGCGTGTGGGACGGCCACGTGGTGCAGTCGATCGCCATCGGCGTGGATGCGGCCGCGGTACTGGCCGACATCGAGCAGACCCTCAAGGTCTGACCCGCTAGCGCTTGGCCCTGCCCGGGACCGTCTCGGGCAGGGTCCACAGCACCGGCAGCACCAGCACCGCCACCAGCGCGATCATCGCGCCTGGCGCTGCTGCCCAGCCGCTGCGCTCCACCCACCATTGCGCCAGCCATGGCGTTGCCCCGCCGAAGAAGGCCGTGGCCATGGTCACCCCCAGTGCCAGCCCACTCACCCGCCCTTCGCCGGGGAACTGCTCGGCCGTGGCCGGGGCCGCGACCGCGCTCACGCCGCCGGCCACGCAGGCCAGCAGCACCGCCGCCAGCGCAATGCCCAACGGCGGCGCCTGTGCCATCCAGGCGAACAGGGACAGCGGCAACAACGCTGCCAGCAGGGTCAGGCCCAGCAGCATCGGCCGCCGCCCGACGCGGTCGGACAATGCGCCACACAGCGGCGTGATCGCAATCACTGCGACCGCCGCAATTGTCGAAAGCCACAGTGCATCGCCCTCATCGTGGCCCTGCGCGTGCAGGAACGCAGGCACATAGGTGATGCCCACGTAGTAGGTGATCGATCCCAAGGCCGAGATCGCGAAGGTGCGCGCCACCGCCAGCGGGTGGTGCTGCAGCACATGCCGCAGCGGCGTGGCAGGAATGCTGCCTTCGCGGCGCTGGCGTTCGAACTCAGGCGATTCGTGCATGCCCGAGCGCGCGACCAGGATCACCAGTGCCAGCGCAGCGCCGACGAAGAACGGAATACGCCAGCCCCAGCTGTCCAGCTGCGCGGGCGCGAGCAGCGCCACGGTGACCGCCGAGATCGCTACCGCCAGCAGTGCGCCTACTTCACTGGCGGCCGAGGCCAGCGAGGTCACCAGGCCACGCCGCCGCGCCGGTGCGCTTTCCAGCAGGTACGCCACCACGCCGGTGTACTCACCGCCCACCGAAAACGCCATCACGCAGCGCAATACCAGCAGTAGCACGCCCGCCGTGGTACCTGCGGTGGCCGCGGTTGGCAGCAACGCAGTGGCCAGCATCGCCGCCGCCATCAACGCCATCGAAGCCAGCAGCATCCAGCGCCGGCCCAGGCGGTCGCCCAGGTGGCCGAAGCACAGCGCGCCCAGCGGGCGCATCAGGTAGGACACCGCGAAGCCGGCCAGGGTGACCAGCAGCGCCTGTTCGCCGCCGCCGAAGAACACCCGCGACAACACCGTGGCGAAATACAGGTACAGGGTGAAGTCGTACCACTCCACTACCGTGGACAGGCCCGCCACCCACATCGAGCGCTGCCGCGCCGCGGTCATTGCGTGTTCGCCTTCAACAGCCTCGGTCCCGGTTGCGCAGGTTCGGGGCAGGATGTCATGGCCCGGGTGAAATACCGGTCATCGGCCATCCGCTGCCTGCATGTACTGGGTTTCATGGCCGGTGAAGCGCTCACCGTCAAAACCGAAGCAGAAGCGCCCTTCCTCGAACACGCGGTAGACCAGCAACGCGCCATCGAGGCAGAACTGCGGCTGGTCCACGCCCGTCTCCAGTGTCCCGTAGCCGGTAGCATCACCGCCCTTTCCCGCCGGCCCGGTGAAGGCATCGAACGGCAGTGGCGTCGCCCTGCCCGTGCGGGTATCGACCAGCACCAGCGTGCGCTGGAAATACTCCGGACGATCATCGACCTGTACCAGCAGGTAGTGCCGGTTGAAATTGGGTTTCTGATGCTGGAGGGCATCTTCGATGGCTGCGCGGTGCCGCGCATCGCAGAAGTCGACCGGGCTGTAGCGGTAACTGCAACCGTCGTGGTCGTAGGGCAGGTTCATGCCGGAATAGCTGATGCTTCCCTCGCTGTCCACGTCGTGGCCCAGTTCCGGGGTGCTGCACAGCAGCCACGAACGCTGCGCATCTTCGGGATCGGCCATCAGCTTCGGCTCGCGGCCCGCCTCGTAAGCCGCATCACCCGGGAAGTCCTGGCCGAAACGCTGGCGGACGATGGGACGTGCCTTCTCCAGCGGCAGGCCGATCCTGGCCCCACGGAACGAAACGAATGTCATCGTCGGCAGGATCACCTCTTCCACCGGCAGCCCCTTCCACTGCCCCTGCACGCAGAACGTGGCGATCTCGTTCTCCACGTCTTCCTTGCAGGGCTTCGGCGCGTTCGCCGCCAACCAGGGATGGGCCGGGCGCCCGGTCTGCTGATCGATGTACCAGCCGTCCAGCGCGCAGGTCGGCAAGGCGTCGAGCAGCGGAGAGAGATCTGTTGCGGTGGCCGGGGCGGCAGGCGGCGTGCCCGCTGCGGGTGGGTCGGTCGGTGCGTCCGGTGTGCGCTGGCAGGCCGCCAGCGCGAGCAGACCGACCAGCAGCGCGACGTGGCGCGGGCGCTGGATTGAATGCTGCGTTCCCTGCATTGCGTGCTTCCTGGTTTCGACACTCCCTGCAGATGATCGCCGATCCCAAGGCCGTGCAGGAACGTCACAGATCCCACATCGGGGTCAGAGCCCTTCGCTCCCGCAAAGGGATCCGACCCCGCCCGTTACCCCGGCAGCTGCAGCTCAGCCATCAGCCCGCCACCCTCGCGGTTGCGCAACCGCAGCGAGCCGCCCAGCGACTGCGCCAGTTGCACCGCGATGGCCAGTCCCAGGCCAGTGCCACCGGTATCGCGATTGCGCGAGCTTTCCAGCCGATGGAACGGCGCCAGCACTGCCTGCAGCTGGTCCTCGGGGATGCCCGGGCCTCGGTCGGAAATTCCGATCCATACCCTTCCGGCCTCGTCACGGCCGGCCTCGATCTCGGCAGCGCCGGCGTAGCGGAGTGCATTGTCGACCAGATTGCCGACCACCCGTCGCAGCAGCTGCGGCCAGGTCTGCACGACCAGTCCAGCGGGCGCACCGCCACTGACCGGCTTGCCCATGTCCTCGTAATCGCCGACCACACTGGCCAGGAACGCGCCCAGGTCCATCGACACCGGCGCGCCACTGGCGACGTGGCTGCTGCGCGCATAGGCCACACCCTCGCGCACCAGTTGCCCAAGGTGATCGAGGTCGGCCAGCAGCCGCTGCTGGGTGCTGTCTTCAGGCAGGGTCTCCACCCGGAGCTTCATGCGCGTGATGGGGGTCTGCAGGTCATGCGAGATCGCGGCCAGGATCTGCAGGCGTTCACTGACATGGCCACGAATGCGTGCCTGCAGTGCGTTGAGCGCGGCTGCTGCGCCGCCCACTTCCGCCGGGCCATCTTCAGGCAGTGCAGGCCCGTCCTTGCCCGGCTGCAGATGCTCCACCGCATGCGACAACTGCTGCAGCGGGCGCATGGCCAGGCGCACCGCCAGCCACGCGCACACCAGCAGCAGCGCCAGCTGCACCAGCAGCACGGCGGGCAGCCAGCGCGCCAGCGGCAGGCCCGACGGGGTGACTTCAATGGTCAAGGGAGTGCCGTCGTGCAGGCGCAGTTCCACCTCGAACCGCTCCGGCAGGCGAGCCACCTGGCGCGCCTGCAACGGATAGCGGTGCTGCAGGCTGTCATCGATGATCGCCGTGACCTGGCGTGCACGATCGGTCTGCAGCCCCGGTCCGGCCGCGGCCGGGCGCAGCAGGTAACGGTAGGTGCGCCGCTCCAGCCGCGGCACCCAGGCATCGCGCTGGTCCGCGGGCAGGTGCTCCAGCAGCGCGACACTCACGGCCACGTCTTCGTCCAGGTTGCGCAGCATCATGCTGCGGGTGGACTGGTAGCGTTCGAAGAACAGCAGGCCGAAAGACAGTGCGTGGGCCAGCGCCAGTCCGCCCAGCAGCACCAGCAGCAGCCGCGCCGACAGCGTGCGCGGCCAGCGTGGGCGGCGTGCGGTGGCGTTCATTCGTCCGGCCCCAGCAACTGCACCGGCACGCTGAACACATAGCCTTCGCTGCGCACGGTCTTGATGTAGGTCGGCTCGCGTGCGTCGTCACCCAAGCGCTGCCGCACGCGGCTGACCAGCAGGTCGATCGAGCGGTCAAACAGTTCGGCATCGCGGCCCTGCGTGAGGCTGAGCAGCTGGTCGCGGCTAAGCACCCGATTGGCGTGATCGAGGAATACGCGCAACAGGCGGAATTCGGCGCCACTGAGTGGATACGCGGTGTCCTGTGCATCCAGCAGATGGCGTGCGGTGGTGTCCAGGCGCCACTCGCCGAAGGCCAGCTGGCGACCGGCTTCGCTCACCTGCAGGTTCGGCGGCAACATCCGGGTGCGGCGGATCACCGCATTGATGCGTGCCAGCAGTTCGCGCGAAGAGAAGGGCTTGGTCACGTAGTCATCAGCGCCCATTTCCAGGCCGATGATGCGGTCGGTTTCGTCGTCGCGGGCGGTCAGCAGCACCACCGGCACCGCACGATGCTTGCCGGCGCGCAGGTTGCGGCACAGGCTCAGTCCGTCCTCGCCCGGCATCATCACGTCCAGCACGACCAGATCCACGGCATGGGTATCCATCAGCGCGCGCATGGCCCGGCCACCGTCGGCCTGGCTCACGCGCAGGCCGTTGCGTTGCAGGTAATCGGCCAGCATCTGGCGGATCTCGCTGTCATCGTCGACGACCAGGATGTGCGGTACGTGGTTCATTGCGTTCTCGATGAGGACGAAGGTCAAGGCCGCGCGGTGCGGCCATGGTAGCGCGGCTCAGGGGTTGGCCAGCAAGCGCTGGATCTCGCTTTCGGTACGTGCGTAGTCGCCCTCGCCGTAATGGCGGTAGACCACCCGCCCCTGCCGGTCGAGCAGGTACAGTGCGGGCCAGAAGCGGTTGCCCCAGGCGTTCCAGATCCGGTACTGGTTGTCCTGCACCACCGGCCAGGCGATGTCCAACCGTGCGATGGCCTTGCGCACGTTGCCAGGCAGCCCTTCATAGGCGAACTCCGGCGTATGCACGCCGATCACCCTCAGGCCCTGCGACGCGTAGCGCGCATGCCACTGGTGGACATACGGTGCCACGTTGAGGCAGTTGCTGCAGGTGTAGGTCCAGAACTCGACCAGCACCACCTTCCCCCGCAACTGCTCCAGTGTGAGCGGCGGGCTGTTGTGCCAGGGCCCGCCACCGTCGAACCCGGCGGCGGGAACGGCCTGTGCCGGCTGCGCATCGGCCTCCGGGCTGGGCCAGGCCATCAACAGCGCAGCCCCACCCAGCACGCCCATCAGCAACGGCAGCACGTACGCACGCAGGCCGGCCATCGCTCAGCCCCCCTGCTCGGCCAGTGGCAGTTCCGCCGGCTTCACCCCCGCCGCTTCCAGGATACTGTCGGCCACCTGCGCCGGATGCGAAAGCAGCGACACATGGCTGCTGCCGATCGATTGCAGCTGCGCGCCAATGCGCTTTGCGGTGGCGGCCTGCAGCTGCGGCGACAGCATGCGATCGTCACGGCTGAGCACGTACCAGCTCGGCTTGCTGCGCCACGCCGCAACGTTCACTACTTCGCCCAGCGCGCTGGCCTTCAACGGGACCTGCGTGCTGTACAGCAGTGCGGCCGACTTCTTCATCACGTCCGGCGCGAAGTCCTGGGCGACAGCGTCAGCCGGCAACGTCAGGTAGCCGTCCCTTTCCTGCAGGCGGGCCAGGCCCGGACCGACCGGGAAGCCTTCGCCCTGTTGCGCCGATGATTGCCCTGCATCCGGTGCGAACGCCGCCACATACACCAGCGCCTGCACCTTCGGGTCATTGCCCGCTTCGGTGATGACCGTGCCACCCCAGCTGTGGCCGACCAGCACCACCTTGCCAGGCGCAGCGGCAATCGCACGACGGGTGGCGGCGACGTCGTCGGCCAACGAGGTGAGCGGATTCTGCACGGCCACCGCCGGCAGCTTCCAGTCATGCAGGGTGCTGATGACCTTGCTCCAGCTGGAGCCATCAGCGAACGCGCCGTGCACCAGGATGACGGTGGGCGGTGCAGCGGTATCGGCCCGGGCAGCGAAGGCAGGGGCGGCGGCGGCAAGGGCGAGAGCGGCGGCCAGCAAGCAGGTACGGATCATGGGGGGCACTCCGGAGTTGGGAGTGGCCATTTCCGCCTGCCGGTGTATCGGCGCTGTTTCTCCGCAGCGCGGAGTTGTACCGGACTGTAGGGCGCAGGCGGGTTTCTACAGTGGGATACATTCGCGCGCCGGTCCTGGCCGGGCGCTTTCGGGTGGATATCGCTGCCCGCACGCGGGCGCGCAACGCCCCGATGCGCATCCGCGCATCGTCTTTGTATCTGACTGTACGAAACCCCGGCCGCGGCCACAGTCGCTGACAAAACCCCGGGCAACGGCACACGTTGCCGATACCTGCGCCGCCTGGAATGGCTTCCATCGACCACTGGCCCGCAGGACACCACCATGATCAGCACCGCTTCTTCCGTGTATACGCCCCGCCTGGACGCCGTCGGCCGCTGGCTCTCGCCGTTGGCGCTGCGCACCCTGCTGGCCTGGGAGTTCTTTGAATCCGGCCGCGAGAAGCTGGGCGGCCAGAACTGGTTCGCCGACCTGGAAGGCCGCTTCCCGTTCCCGTTCTCCACACTGCCCGCGTCGCTGAACTGGCAGCTGGCCACGTGGCTGGAACTGGTGGGTGCGGTGATGCTGCTGCTCGGCCTGGCCACGCGCTCGGTGGCCTACGTCTTCTGGGTACTCACCATCGTTGCCATCGCCGCCGTGCACTGGCCCGACCAATGGAACGGCCTGGGTGAACTCTGGCAGGGCTATGCGATCACCGACCAGGGCTACGGCAACTTCAAGCTGCCGTTGCTGTTCCTGGCCATGCTGCTGCCACTGATCCTCAACGGCGGTGGCGCACTCAGCGTGGACCGGCTGCTGGCCGGGTCCGGCCGTGCCACGGCACGCAATGACGGCCTGGGTTGGGGCGTCAGCCTGATCGCCCTGCTGCTGCCGGTTGCCGCGCTGTTGCCCGGCATCGGCTTCGGCGGTGCCCTGCTCGGCGGTGTGCTGCTGCTGGGCCATCTGCTGCGCTGTCGCCGCGCCGCCTGAGCCGACTCCCCTGTTCCCGCGCGTTTCGCTTTCCGTCGCCTCTTCGGCGGCGTCCATCCCGCACGCCCCGCGTGCTTTCCCAAGGAGTCACCACCATGTCCATCTCGACCAAGAACACCTCTTCCTCCCGCCTGCCGCGCATCGGTGCCATCGGCATCGCCCTGGCCGGTGGCCTGCTGCTGGCCGGCCAGGCCGCGGCGATCCAGCCGCTGGCGATCAGCGCGGTGGCCATGAGCGCCGCCGCCGAAGGCAAGTGCGGTGAAGGCAAGTGCGGGGCCAACAAGGCCACCACCGGCAAGCCCGCCGGCAAGGCCAAGGTGGCCGAGGGCCAGTGTGGCGAAGGCAAGTGCGGCGACGCCTCGTTTGCCCGCACTGATCGCGACCACGACGGCAAGGTCTCGCGTGCCGAATTCAACGCTGTGGCCGCCAAGCGTGCCGCCGAGTTCGACCGCATCGACACCGACCACGACGGTTACATCAGCGAGCAGGAAGCGCACGACTACCTGCGCAGCGTCTACACCGCCAACGGCAAGCCGATGCCGAAGGGCCTGTTCTCCCGCGTTGCCGATTGATCGACGTTCACCCGGCGCCGCCTTCAAGGCGGCGCTCTCTGTGGAGCATCCGCCATGTCCCTGCCCCTGCCCACCCATGCCGCCGGTCTTGGCCTGCGCCGTGGCCTGATCGACGAACTGCTGGCCATGCCGGCCGGTGCCATCGACTTCCTCGAAGTCTCCCCCGACAACTGGATCGGCGTCGGCGGTGCACACGGCGACGCGCTGCGCCAACTCAGCGAGCGCCACCCCTTGACCTGCCACGGCCTGTCGCTGTCGCTGGGCGGTCCTGATCCGCTGGACCGCACCCTGCTGGCACAGACCCGTGCCTTCCTCGACCTGCACCAGGTGCAGCTGTACAGCGAACACCTGAGCTACTGCGCCGCCGGTGGCCATGTCTACGACCTGCTGCCACTGCCGTTCACCGCCGAGGCCGTTCACCATGTCGCCGGCCGTATCGCCCAGGTGCAGGACATGCTGGGCCGGCGCATCGCCGTGGAGAACATTTCCTACTACGCCGTTGCCGGCGCGGACATGAGCGAGATCGACTTCATCAACGCCGTGCTCGCCGAAGCCGACTGCGACCTGCTGCTGGACGTCAACAACGTCTTCGTCAATGCCTGCAACAACGGTTACGACGCCTTCGAATTCCTGGCCCACGTGCCGTCCCACCGTGTCGCCTCGCTGCACGTAGCGGGCCACTTCGATGAAGACGACGGCTTCAAGATCGATACCCATGGTGCGCCGGTGAAAGGCGTGGTCTGGGCCCTGTTGCGCGAGGCCTACATGCGGGTGGGCGTGCGTCCCACGCTGCTCGAACGCGACTTCAACTTCCCGCCGCTGGCCGGATTGCTGGCCGAGATCGCGCAGATCCGCCAGGCGCAGGCTGAGGCACGTTGGCCGGAGGTGGCCCATGGCTGAGCCGCTGGCTACCCTGCAACGGCGCTGGGCCGATCATGTGCGGGACCCTGCAAAGACCGCACCCGATGGCGTGGAGGCGCGCAGGCTGGCGGTATACCGCCGCCTGTGCATCGACAGCCTGGACACCCTGCTGGCCGGCAGCCTGCCGCGACTGCAACAGCAGTTGGGCACGTCGCGCTGGCGCGACACCGTGGCGCACTATTACGCCCGCCACACCTGCCAGACCCCGTTGTTCCCACGGATCGCCGGCGAGTTCGCGGCCTGGCTGGCAGTGCAGGACACGCTGGTACTGCCGGGCTGGGCGGCGGAACTGGCGCACTACGAGAGCACGCAGCAGTCGCTGCACATTGAAGCGCGTGGCACTGGCTGTTTGCTGCAGCGCGTACCCGAGGACAGTGATGTGCTGGCGGTTTCGCCGCTGGTGCGGGTGCTTGGGTACCGGTGGCCGGTGCATGAGGACGAGGGCCTGGAGCCGGTGCTGGGCGCAGCTCCCACGCTGCTGGTGATCCAGCGCCGCGCCGATTTCAGCCTGAAGGTCGAGCAACCGTCACCGCTGGCCTACGCGCTGCTTTCGGTCTTCGGTGACGACGGCGCGCGTGTGGATGAGGCACTGCAGGCGCTGTCCGAAACACATGACGTGGCAACGGACGCATTGCGTGCTGCCTGCGTGCCCGTTCTGGGCGAGCTGTGCACGGCGGGGGTGCTGGTTGCATTGCCTGCTTTCTGAGGTGCCGGCCAGCGGCCGGCACTACCCGCCCCCTACTTCGAGGTCTCATCATGGCTGCTTCCAACATTTCCTTCCTGCACGGCTGGCGCCTGTTCGTAGCCATCGCCGTGGTCCTGATCGCGTTCGCACTGACCGCCTTCGCCCTGTATCCCGATGCAGCCGAAGGCAGCCGCGCGGCGATCCGGCTCACCGCCCGCACATCGTTCCTGCTGTTCCTGGCGGCATTCACGGCATCCTCCTTCGCCACCCTGCTGCCCGGCCCGTTCACCCGGTTCCTGCTGCGCGAACGGCGCATCATCGGTCTGTCCTTCGCGTTCTCGCACCTGCTGCACGCAGTCGCCATCACCAGTTTCGGCATCCTCAACCCGGCGTTCTGGCCAGCACGCTCCGCGCTGGCCAACCTCCCGGGTACGGTGGGCTACATCGCCATCCTGGCGCTGGCCATCACCTCGCACCGGGGGCTCGCCAGGCGCATGGGACCCACCGCCTGGCGTCGCCTGCACGTCACCGGCATGTGGATCATCGCGGCGGTGTTCACCTACTCGTACTTCAAGCGCGTGCCCGGCAACTTCTGGTATGCGGTGCCGTCGGCGCTGCTGTTCACCGCCTTCGTGGTGCGCTGGATCGCCAAGCGGGCGCAGGCCCTGCGTCGAAGTGCGCATGCGCGGCCGCCGCTGCGGGCGGCCTGACGGGCCGGGGTCAGATCCCTTTGCCAAAGGCAAAGGGATCTGACCCCACATCAGGTCAAGGCGCGCGGCGCAGCGTGATCAGGGTGATCTCCGAAGGCACGCCGATGCGCGCCGGGAAACCGGCCCAGAGGCCCGCGCCGTTGCCCACGTACAGCGTCATCCCCTCCACGTCGTAGCGGCCGGAGACAAAGCCACCATTGGCCCGCTTCACCAGCTGGTCCATGCCGATGATCTGCCCGCCGTGGGTATGCCCGGACAGCTGCAGCTTCACCCCACGCGCCGCCGCCTCGCGTGCATTGCGCGGGCGATGGTCGAGCAGGATCACCGGTGCGGACGGATCGGCACCGGCCAGCGCAGCATCCAGATCCGGCAACGGCAGGCCATAGCGCGCCGCCACCGGATCGGTGACACCGGCGATGGTCAGCGCCGCGTCGCCGCGCCGCACCTGCATGTGGCTGTTCTCAAGCACCTGCATGCGCAGTGCGCGGAATGCCTGCATCCAGTCCTGGTACTGCGCGTAGTACTCGTGGTTGCCGGTGATGGCGATGACACCGTCCGGCGCTCGTAGATCGGCCAGAGGACGCGCGTCGTCACGGCGGGCCTCGACGCTGCCGTCGATCAGGTCGCCAGTGATCACGATCAGGTCCGGCTTCAGCGCGTTGCTCTCGTCCACCACGCTGCGCACCCAGTCGCCGGTCAGCAGGCGGCTGGCGTGGATGTCGGTCAGCTGCAGCACGCGATAGCCGTCGAACGCAGCAGGCAGATCCTTGATCGCCACGTCGATCTGCCTGGGCTGGGGCACGGCCATGCCCTGGCTGATGCCATAGCCACTCACAAGCAGCGCCAGCAGGCCGGCCAACGGCCGCAGCTTCGAGGCGCGCAGGGCCGATACGATGCGCGGCCATCGCAGCAGGCGCGAAAGCAGCAGGCCCACATCCAGCACCAGCATCAGCAACGCCAGCAGCAGCACCGCCGTGGAGCCGGTGGCCAGGACGGCGATGGCCATCTTCGGGATTTCCGGTGATGCCATCGTGCCCCAGAAGGTGGCCACGATGCGCAGCTGCACGGCCGTGGCCACCACCAGCAGCGACAGCACGACCTTCAACCCGATGGGCATGCGCAGCGGCCAGAACAGGCGCCAGGCCACATACAGGCCCATCAACAAACCGATCGTACTCAGCACTGCAACCATCCATGACAGAAAGCGGGCCCGCCATGGTGACGGCTGCGGGTCGTGTTGTGTAGAGCCGCGCCCATGCTCGGCTTCTCGACACGCAGCCGGGCATGGGCCCGGCTCTACAACAACAGGCGGTCAGGCCATTCCGTCGAGGCGCTCCACCCGCAGGCGGGCGATACGGCGCTTCTCCATTGCCAGCACGGTGATGCGCACGCCGGCCACCTCCACCGCGTCGCCGACGTCCGGCAGGCGGCCCAGCTGCTCCAGCACCAGACCCGAGATGGTCATGTAGTCGGCACTGCGGGGCAGCGACACGCCCGCCAAACGCTGCAGGTCGTCCAGGGTCAGCGCACCATCGGCCTCCCATTGATCCTCGCCCTGCGCCACCACGCCATAGCGCTCGTCCTGGGTATCGACCAGGTCACCGGCAATCGCCGCCAGCAGGTCGTTGGCGGTCACCAGGCCCTCCACGCTGCCGTACTCGTCCACCGCCACCGCCAGCGGCACCGGATGCTGGCGGATCAGTTCCAGCGCCTGCAGCGCACTGGCAGTGGACAGAACGTACTGCGGTTCGCGCAGGTTGCCCTCCAGCTGCAGTGGCTTGCCCTGCAGCAGGTCGGCCAGCACGTCCCGGCTCTGCACCACGCCACGCAGGCTGTCCAGGTCACCGTCGCCGACCAGCAGGCGCGTATGCGGCGAGGCCACCAGGCGCGCCACCACATCCTCCTGACCACGCGCCAGGTCGATCCATTGCACGTCGGCACGCACAGTCATCACGCTGGACACCGGACGATCGGCCAGGCCCAGCACGCTGCGGATCATTTCGTGCTCCGCCGGCTGCAGGCGCTCGTCGGCGTCCACCTGCTCGTCCACGCCTTCGTCCTCGTGGCCGTTCGCTGGACGCGCGCCCAGCATCCTCAGCACGGCATCGGCGGTGCGCTGGCGGAACGGCTGGCGGCGCTCGTTGCGCTCACGGTTGAAACGCACCCACTGGTTGAACGCCTCGACCAGGATCGAGAAAGCGATCGCTGCGTACAGGTAGCCCTTCGGGATCTTGTAGCCCAGGCCTTCAGCCACCAGGCTGAAGCCGATCATCAGCAGGAAGCCCAGGCACAGCACCACCACGGTGGGATGCTTGTTGACGAAGCGGGTCAGCGGCTTGCTGGCCAGCAGCATCAGCGCCATGGCGATGGTCACGGCCGCATACATCACGCCCAGGTTGTCGACCATGCCGACGGCGGTGATCACCGAGTCCAGCGAGAACACCGCGTCGAGCACCACGATCTGTGCCACCACCATCGCGAAGCTGGCATAGACCTTCTTGCCATCCTCGTGATGCGCGCGGCCTTCCAGCCGTTCGTGCAGTTCCATGGTGCCCTTGAACAGCAGGAACAGGCCACCGCCCAGCAGGATCAGGTCGCGCCCGGAGAAGCTGTGGTCGAACAAGGTCACCAGCGGCTCGGTCAACTTCATGATCCAGGCCAGCGCCGCCAGCAGCACCAGCCGCATCAGCAGTGCCAGCGCCAGGCCGATCACCCGCGCGCGGTCGCGCTGGTGCGGCGGCAGCTTGTCGGCAAGGATCGCAATGAACACCAGGTTGTCGATGCCGAGAACGATCTCCAGCACGACCAGGGTTGCAAGGCCCATCCATATCGAGGGGTCAGCCAACCATTCCATTTCAGGTCCGTTTCGTCAGTGGGTAAGGGAAAAGGGCGTCCACTCAGTCGGCATCCTGCGCCTGCGCCGGGTCATGCCCAAGCAGGTCGCCGGGCGTGCACTGCAGCTCGCGGCAGATCGCATCCAGCGTGGAAAAGCGGATGGCTCGCGCCTTGCCGGTCTTCAGGATCGACAGGTTCGCCAGGGTGATGTCGATGCGCCCGGCCAGCTCGGACAGGGTCATGCCCCGTGCCTGCAGCATGCGGTCCAGGGTGATGACGATCGCCATCAGATGACACCATCAAGGTCATCGCGCATCGCCGCGCCCACGGCGAACACGCGTGCGAGCACGAACAGCATCAGCACCGCCACCAGCCCGGTGATCGACATGCCGCCGCCCACCTCCATCCAGGTGAAATCCGGGCCCATCCAGGCCGCGTAGGCACCGATCAGGATCGACAGCAGTTCCATTGCCAGCATCAGCCAGGCCATGCGCTGCAGGCGCTGTGCATTGGCATGGGTGAACGGCCGCTCGCGCGCCGCCGACTTCAGCAGCCTCAGCAGATGGCGCAGGAACAGCAGGCACAGCACCAGCAGCGCGACGATCGCGCCCAGGCCCAGGCAGAAGTGCAGGAACAGGTCGTTGCCATGCGCGGCGGCGGCCTCGGCGTCATGCACGCTGTCGAGCAGCCAGCGGCGGTCATGGGCGACCAGGGGCACCGCCAGCAGTGCGGCCAGGATGCCCAGCCAGCACATCGCCCGGACGGCCTGTACGGCGGCCTGGGCCAGGGTGAACAAGCCTCGCGCGGGTCTGGCGCGGGCGGGACGAGCGGTCAAGCGGCCTCCGGCATTGGGGTGGCCTCGCCGCCCCAGGGTGGATTTATCGATAAACGATATAACACATCCTGCGTGAAAGGCTGAATCGCGGGCATGGTCCACCGGCTGGGCGCGGGCCCCGGCAGGCGTTACGGGGTGGGAGCCGCGGGTTCGAGCATCGCGTCCCCCGGCGTCACCGAGGCCATCGCCTGTACGCCGGCCTCGGCCGCCTGCCGCGTCACCAGCCGGAAGCGCACCTGCAGCTTGGCCTGCCCCGGCGTGGCCCAGCCGTATTGGATCGCCACCTGGTCGGCCGACAGCGGACCACGGCCCGGCAGCGAGCGCGCCTGCAATGGCTTCGGTGCCGCCTGCACCAGCCGTGCGAAGCCCTTCTGCACCACCGCCGCATCGGCCTTTTCCGCATACACCGAGCAGGTGCCATCGTCGGCCCAGCTGACCGCATAACGGCCGCTGGCCAGCGGCACCATCCAGGCCACGCCCGACTGCCCCTGCAGCAACGTTGCCGCTTCGGCAGGCTGCAGCGGTGACAGCCCGTTGGATTCCATCAGCGACTGCAACCGCGCCGGCGCGCCGATGTGCTGCATGCAGGCGGTATCGAACAACTCGCTGAAGGGATCCTGCGCCGGGGCCTTGGCCTTGGGAGCACGCGCGGGTTGCGCCACCGCCAGGGTGGGCAGCAGGGCCAAAGCCAGCCAGAACGCAGGACGCATCGGGATTCCACGCTACGGAAAACAGCAGGGAGGATGGCAAAGCCCGGGCGCGCCGCGCAATGGGTCATGGCTTGACAGTCTCATGGCTTGACAGTCTTAAGCTGCGGGAGCAACATTAATTAACGAATTAGTTAATTCCCTCGCCATGGACCGCATCTTCGAAGCCCTTGCCTCCACCGCCCGCCGGCAGATCCTGGCCTATCTCAGCGCCGGCGAGCTCAGCGCGGGCGAGCTGGCCGAGCGCTTCGACTTCAGCAAGCCGGCGTTGTCCAGCCACCTGCGCATCCTCGAGGAAGCCGGACTGATCGAACGCGAGAAGCGCGGCCAGTTCGTGTACTTCAGGCAGGTACCCGACCGTTTGGCCAACACGTTGTTCTCGTGGGCGGCCGAAGTCTGCCCGGTCGGCGGCCCGCTCAAGCGTGAAGCCCGCGCCCGCCGCAAGTCCCCCGCCCGCTGATCCGCCCCGCCAAGGAGCATGACCATGCCTGGTTCGACCCGCGATCGCCGTTCGTTTCCAGCAGTGCAGCTTCCGGCACAGGACGGCGGCAGTCCGACCGAAGTCACCCTGATCGCGCAGCTCGGCATCGGTGCCGGCGACGCGCTGGTGAGTGACGCCGGCCAGCGTCAGCGCCACCACCCGGCCTTCATCGATGCGTTGGATGAACCTTCGGCGCGACTGGGTGGCATGCACCTGCAGCACGGGGATGCCTCCTCGCTGTACAGCTTCACCGTCGGTGCCGGTGGCCACCCGTTTCATCGCCATGCAGGCCCGCGCATTTTCACCGCCATCGCCGGCAGCGCGGGAGCCGAGCTGCGTTTCGCTACCGCCTCCGACGCGCAGCTGGCAGCAGGTCCTGGTGCCTTCGCGCGCACGCTTCGGCGCGTCCGCATCCCACCGGACTGCCTGTTTACCGTGCGCTTCGGCGGCGGCACCTGGCACCAGTTCGCGTCGAACCATCCTGCACATCCGGCGCTGTTTGCGCTGTCCTGCCACAGCGATGAACTGGCAGGCCGAATGAGCGAGCAGACCCGTGCGCAGGTGGAGCGCAATGCCGCCGATATCCCCAGCCTGACCGAGGTGCTTCCGGAATCGTACTGGCCTTCGTGCACCTCGCTTGCGGCGGCACCGCTGTTGCAGCTGTCGCTGCAGGCGGCACCTCCCAGCGTGTGCGCGCTCCTGTGCGCGCGTACCCGTGCCCTGCTCGGCCCGCTGCGCCGCATCCCCATGCGGCCGCTGCGCGGGTTCGTCGAACGTGCCACACCGGCCTATCCCATCCATTCGCGGCCCGCGCCCACCGATGGCCTGCTGACCACAGCGCTGCCGCACAGCCACTACCAGGACCTGACCACCCTGTGCCTGGAACCCTCGCAGGTGCTCCACCGTTCAGCGTCGGCGCTGCTGGCCGACGTACTGGAGGGCTTCCTGCGCAATCCACCCAGCGGCGTAGGCCATCTGATGGCGCTGCGAAACCGACTGGTGGCACCGCTGCGGTTGCGCACGTCGCCGCTGGGATGCCCGGTGTCGTCATTGCTGTCGACCGATCGCAGCCGGTTGTTCGCTGGTCGATTCCCGGTGCTGGATTCGCACATCGATACGCAGGACAACGACGCCGAAGTCCTGCTCGGCGCCGACGATCGGCACCTGCGTTTCCGCAGCAGCGTGCGCGTGCAGCGGCATCGCGATGGACATGTCGAGATCAGCCTGGGCTCACGCGTGCAGACCCTCAATGCGTTCGGCGGCATGTACATGGCCCTGATCGACGCCGGGCACCGGCACTATGTCGCGCCGGCACTGCTGCGGCGTGCGGTGGAGCACGCCTTGGCACCGGAACTGGCCAACCTTGAGGATCCGGCAGCACACCCTGCGCACTGCTGACCCTGGAACGCGATGCGCCGGGCGCTGCGTGGTTCCGGTCAGATCACGATTTCGCCCTCGTCCTCGCCATCCCAGTAGTGGACGCGGCTGGCGCGCACATGGATCAGTACCAGCCCCGGTGTATCCACGCCCTGTTCGAACCAGCGCTCCAGGTCCTTCACCCAGTGCTGGCTCATCGTGGCCCGGTCGCGCACCAGCACAGCCCTGCCCTGCACGTGCACGAACAGCGGCGGCTTGCCCAGCAGCGACTTGCTGCCGGAAAGACCCAGCGCAACGGCGGGGTCAGCTTCAATCTCGCGCACCATGTCGGTGTCTTCGGTGGTGAAGAACCAGCTGTCACCGTCATAGTCCACGTCGCCATTGTTGCTCATCGGACGGCCGGCAATCTCTCCACCGGCGTGGGTCTGCAGCAGGGTGAAATCAATGCCGGCCATTTTCCTGGCCAGTTCGGGCAGGGTGAGCTGGGTCATGGCGTCGTCCTTCATGGAATGGAATCCCAGCGTCTGCGCAGCGCGGTGACCTGGGCGTGGACGGGTAGTTGCGGCCTCTTCACAGGAAACGAGATAGAGCGCATGGCGCGTACGTGACGCACTCCTCACCACCACACTGGCGTTAACGGCAGATGGAGGAACGGCCCTGCAAGCCGCGACACGCCCCTAACGGCGTGCTGCCCCAGAATCGCGCAACCCCGTGGCGCGACCGGCATGGCTGCCGGTACAAACGCGGCCTTTCCTCCGCAACCGCATGGCCTCCACATGGACCTGTCCGCCTGGCTCGCGTTCGGCTGCTACCTGTTGGCGTTCTTCATTGTCTGCCTATTTGCTGCGGCCTATCTGAAACGCTCCGACTTCATGCCCTACCACGGCCAGGCCGTGGACAGGCCGTGGGCACAGATCGACCCCCGCATGCAGGTGCTGCTGATGGCACTCATCCGCGTGGTCGGCGCTGCTTGGATCGCACTGGCCGGTGCCGGCGTGATGCTGGCCTGGTTGATCTTCTTCGGAGGTCACTTCGCACTGCCGCAGCTGCTGGCGTTCCAGCTGTTCTGCCTGGTCGCCACCCTGCCGCCGGTCCTGGTCGCTTCCGGCGTGCGGCGACGCACCGGTGCGCGTACACCGGTGCCCGCCGGCGCCGCAGTGGTGCTGCTGTCGGTCATCGGATTCGTGCTGGCCCTGTTGTCGCTACCGCAGTGAGTTCTTTTTCTCCCCTCTCCCCCGCGAGGCTCCACGATGAATCCCGAATCGATCTTCTACAGCGTGGTCAACGGTGATCTTCCACGCTCCCAGGCCGGCACCCTGCTCGGCTGGCGCTTCGTCGGTTACGACGATGCACTGCGCCGCATCCAGGTCGAGTTCGAGGCCGGGCCGGTGCTCACCAACCCGATGGGCAACGTGCAGGGCGGCTTCCTGTCAGCGATGCTGGACGACTGCATGGGGCCAGCGATCTACGCCACCCTGCCTGCCAACCGCATCGCGGTCACGGTCGAATCCAAGACCAGTTTCGTCAGCCCCGCACGGCCCGGGCGGATCATCGGCTGGGGCGAAGTCGAGCACAGCAAGGGCAGCATCGCCTTCACCCGCGGCTGGCTGACCGACCCGGCCGGCAAGGTGCTGGCCACTGCCAGCGCCACCTTCCGTGTGGGTGCGCTGCGCTGGCGTGGACTCTCGGTGCCGCGTCCCATCGCGCGCCGGATGATTGCGCGCACGCTGCTGCGCGTGCATGCGCAGATCGGCTGATGGGTGCCGTCAACGTGCGTTGCGGCCGCCGCCAGCCACGCGCACGCGGTCGCGGCCCTGCGCCTTGGCCTGGTACATGGCCGCGTCGGCGGCACGCAGCAGGGTGCGCCAGCCCAGCGCGTCGGTGCCGCCCTCGGCCACACCGAAGCTGGCGGTGACGCGCAGCACCTTGCCACCGACCAGGGCGATGTCCAGCCGCTGCAGCGCCACCCGCAGCGACTCGGCCAGCTGGCGGCCACCGGCCAGATCACCGTCGGCCAGCAACACGAGAAACTCCTCGCCACCATAGCGGGCAATGCTGTCGCTGCGGCGCAGGTGGCGCTGCAGCAGCTGCGCCACCTGCACCAGCACCTCGTCACCGGCGTCATGCCCGTGGCCATCGTTGATCGCCTTGAAGCGGTCCACGTCCAGCAGGATCACCACCGCGCTGTTGCCACCGTCGGCATGACGCTGCTGCACCAACTCGTCCAGCGCGCGCCGGTTCAACAGCCCGGTCAGCTCATCGGTGCCGGCCAGCTGGCGCAGCTCGCTGGTCAATGCCGAGCGCTCGCGCGACTTCTCGCGCAGCACTTCGATGGCATCGAACAGGCGCTGCATCTCGGCCAGCGGGTGGGTCACATGCTGCTCCGGGCCGGGCGCTTCCGAGGCGATCTGGATGACCTGCTTCTGCGCCTGCAGCAGCGGCCGCAGGATCTGAAGATGCGCGATGCGCAGCGCCACGCCCAGCACCACCAGCGTGCCCAGCACCGTCGCCACCAGCACCACCAGGCGCGTCGCTTCGCGATTGCGGGTGCGTTCGAAACGGGCGATGGACACGCTCAGGTAGCCGTCCCGCAGCGCTTCCAGCGACCGCAGGGTCGGCACGTAGCGGGTGGTGAATTCGGCGGTGGTCCACGGCGGCGGCACGCCGCGCCGGCCATCCTCGATCAACTGTTCGATCATCGGCAGCGATTCGCCGAAGAACTGCCGGCGCGCCATGTCCCAATGCCAGGACAGCGCTGGATCACTGCGGAACACCGCTTCATGGCTGCCTGCCAGCCGCCACAGCTCCAGCAGGCGGCCTTCGGTCTGCAATGCCGCCCGCACCTGTTCGTCACGCCAGGCCCCCGGCACCGCCACCGGCGCCATCACGTTCGAGGCCAGGCGGCCGCCATGCTCGCGCAGGTCGATCAGCACCTGGCCCTGCATCGCCGGAATCGCCGCTTCGCGGTCGGCGCTGACCAGCACGTTGATCTGCGCCGAGGTCAGCACGTGCAGGCGATCAACCACGGCGAACATGCTGCTGATCGCGCGCTCCACGTCCTCCACCTGGCGCGCGCCATGCGGCTGTGCCGCCACCCGGTCCACCGCGGCCCGCGCCGATTGCAGGCGACGTTGCGCATCGGCCAGCAGCCCGTGTTCGTCGACCACGCCCGGGTGAGCGTTGAACACGGTGTCCAGGCGTTGCAGGGCGGTATCGACCCGCTTGCGCGCGACTGCCAGCTCCGCCGCCAGCCGGGCCTGTTCGCCCGCATCGGCCGTGTCGGCCCCGAGCAGGCTGTTGGCGGGGCCGCGCTCGGCCGACACCAGGTTGGCCAGGTCGAAGGTCTGCCGCAGCTGGCGCAGGCTGACCAGGTTGTCCTCGGCGGCAGTGAAGCGCAGCGTGCCCTGCACCAGCGCGATGGCCATCAATGGCAGCGTACAGACTACGAACAGCCCGGCCAGGATCCAGACCCAGGTCCGCAATCCGATGGGCGACGCCTTGCGGGCCATGCACATTTCCCCTGTAGTGCACAACACTGTAGCGGCCGCCTGCACAGGCGCCAAGCCGCTACCGGATCAATCGTTGCCATGGGTATACCGCGCCCGCCGCGAACGCACCGACAAAGGCCGCACGGGTCGTCGAATCGGGGCAAATTACGTCATGCCCCGCCGCGTCAGATCCAGCGCTGGTCGACCAGTTCGCGCTTCACGTAGGCATAGAACACCGGTGCGGCGACCAGGCCCGGCAGGCCGAAGGCCGCCTCCATCACCAGCATGGCCAGCAGCAGCTCCCAGGCACGCGCCTGGATCTCGCCACCGACGATGCGCGCGTTGAGGAAGTACTCCAGCTTGTGGATCACGATCAGGTACAGCAGCGCCGCCACCGCCACATAGAACGAGACCGACAGCGCGACGATGGCGATGATCGTGTTGGAAATGATGTTGCCTACCACCGGCAGCAGGCCGGCCAGGAAGGTGATCAGCACCAAGGTCTTGGACAGCGGCAGGTGCACGCCGAACAACGGCAGCACGCCCAGCAGGAAGATGGCGGTGAACACGGTGTTGAGCAGCGAGATCTTCACCTGCGCGAACACCACCTGGCGGAACGCGGTGGCCAGGCGGCTGGTGCGCCCGACCAGCTCCTGCGCCAGCGGGCCCATCTTCGGCAGCGGCAGTTCGTCATACAGCGCGATCATCGCGCCCAGCACCATTCCGATCAGTACGCGCACACCGACCTGTACCACCGAGGTACCGGCCACGCCCAGCTGCCGCTGGTGCTCGGCGGCCCAGTCGTTCAGCGCCGCGCGCAACGCCGGCATGTCTTCGGGAATGTAGGGTTGCAGCAGCGCCGGCACCTGGTGCCGCGAAGTGTTGAGGATCTCCATCAGGCGCGCCAGCAATGCGTCCGGGCCGCCGGTCTCGTTGCGGAAGAACGAGGCCACGCCGATGCCGGCCAGTACCAGCCCGCTGATGATGATCGCCGACAGCACGATCACTGCGATCGCCCGTGCCCGCCCCGGCGGCAGCTTGCCCTCCACGGTGGAGGCCAGCACGTGCGTCAGCTGGAACACCAGCAGGCCGGACAGCAGGGTCACCACCAGGCCCAGCTTCAGCGCCAGCCACATGCCCAGCAGCATCATCAGCCACGCCGCGATCCTTGGAATGGGGGGTTTGGGCTGGGCAACGAGAGCGTCTTGCATGGGAGCGCGTCCGGGCGGGGTGGCCCATGGTAGAGGATTGGCATGCCGATTCCGCGTGCAGGATGAACGGGCATTTCACCCTCGTTCGGCGGCGGCGGTGCCGCACTCACTCGCCGTAGCTGGCCGTGTTCTTGCCCTGCCGCTTGGCGTGGTACAGCGCGCGGTCGGCCAGTGCCAACCAGTCCTCGACACTCCCGCCACGCGGTGTGGCGGCAATGCCGATACTGACGCTGAACTCCACGCCCGGCGTGGCCTGCTGCGCGGCCTCCAGCAGGTGCAGGCGCACCCGCTCGGCCACGTGCATCGCATCGACGGGCGCGCAGTCGCGCAGCAGCACCACGAACTCATCGCCCCCCAGCCGCGCGGGCGTATCACCGGGCCGGGCAAAGGTGCGCAATGTCGCCGCGATATGCCGCAGTACCTCGTCACCGGCGCGGTGGCCATGCGAGTCATTGATGCGCTTGAAATCATCCACATCGAGCATCAGCAGGCAGGCAAAACCGCCCTGGCCCTGTGCCCGGTCCAGCGCCTGCTGCGCACGCAGGATCAGGAAGCCACGGTTGGCCAGCTCGACCAGCGGGTCCATCCGGCTGAGCCGCTGCAGCTGACGGTTCTGCGATTTGACCCGGCGCGCCAGCTGCCAGCTGAGAATGCTGAGGCCGATGCCATACACGAACAGGAACGGGACACTCAGCATGATCGTGCGCTGCGAGGTGACCGGCTGGAAAGGGAAGCCGAGCAGCCACCAGGCGAGAGCGAAACCCAGCAGCAGGGCCAGGGTGGCGCGCATCGCCAGGCGCACGCCACCGGCAGCGATCTTGTCGGCCACCAGCAGTGCGGCGAACAGTGCACTGGGCACCGCGCTCAACGCCATGAAGGCGATCCAGCCACCGCCGAAGAAGGAGTCGGCCACCATGCAGCGGAACTGGACGACCGCCGGCTGGCGCGAGCGCTGGGTCAGCCGCAGTGCCAGTGCCGGCCACGCCAGCGCGTTGAGCAGCAGCAGGACCCAGGCCAGCCCGCCGTCCTGGCGTTCAAGCATGATCGAAGCGATGGGGATCGCCCCCAGCCCATTGCCGACGAAACGCATCCAGCCGATGCGACGTGCCGCGCCAATGCCTTCGACCGCGCCTTCCGCCGAATCGGTGAAGAATGGCATTGCCGACCCCCTTGCGCGATCGCACCTGGTGCTACGGCCCTTGCCGGGCTGCCTGCGATGAGTCTGACAGCTTTGCGTCAATTCGGGATCAAGGTTGCGCGATATCGCGCGGGCCGCTGCCGCTCCCCCTCCCCGTGGTCATCCGGGTCGGGGCGCAGCCGTCGAACCACGCAGCTTGAAGCTGAACTCCAGCGTCTGCTGAAGCGGCACATCGACGTGCTCGATGATGGCGAGCAGCAGGTTGACCGCACGCTCGCCAATCTCCCGCATCGGCTGCCGGATGGTCGTCAGCGGGGGCGTGAGGTAGCGGGAGGACGCCAGATCATCGAAGCCGACCACGGACAGCTCGTCCGGCACGCGGATGCCCAGGTCCCGGCAAGCGGCCAGGGTACCCAGTGCCATCTGGTCACTGAAGCAGAACACCGCGGTCGGCGCGGCCGTGCCATCCAGCAGCGCCATCGCCGCTGCATGGCCGGATTCCACGGAAAAGTCACCCGGCACGATGCTCAGCTGGCGCAGGCGGCCACGCGCCTTGCCGGCCGCGCGGACCCCTTCCAGCCGTTGCTGGTGCAGGGGATTGTCAGGCGGCCCGCCGACCACCGCAATCCGTTCGTGTCCCAGCCCGTACAGATGCTCCATCACCGCGCGTGCGGCGGCGGCGTTGTCGATGTGGACGCTGGGGATGCCCAGCGCGGGGTCGAACTCGCAGCCGTTGACCACCGGTGCGGCGGCGCCGCGCTGCTCGACGATCTCGCGCGCGGTCGGTGGCAGGCGATGGCCCAGCACGATCATGCCGTCGGCCTCGTTGCGCCGGAGCATCTGCGCGTAGCGCTCCTCACGATCGGGTTGATGCTGGGTATCGCCCAGCAGGACCGCATAGCCCACCGCCTGCGCGGCCTCCTCCGCCCCCTGCAGGATCTGCGCGAAGAACGGATTGGCGATGTCCGGGACGGTGACGAGGATCTTGCCGCTGCGCTGGGTCTTGAGCGTGCGCGCCACCGTGTTGGGCACATAGCCCAGTGCGGCGGCGGCCTGCTCGATGCGCGCGCGGGTGGCCGGCAGCACCTTGTCCGGCCGGGAAAGCGCGCGCGACACCGTACCGGCGGACACGCCGACGTGTTTTGCGATGTCGTAGATGGTGGCCATGGCGTTAGTCCTCCTGCCCGCTGTGCACTGCACAACAGGTCCTGCGTAAGCCCCTGCTAGGATAATGCAATCGATTGCATCGAGGGCGAATCACGTTGAAGACGCTCAAGGGTCCAGCGCTGTTCCTGGCGCAGTTCATCGGCGACACAGCTCCTTTTGATCGGCTGGACACGCTGGCCGGATGGGCCGCGGGTCTGGGCTATTCTGGCGTACAAGTCCCCACCTCCGCGCCCCACCTGTTCGACCTGGCGGAGGCGGCGCGCAGCCAGGCGTACTGCGACGACATTGCCGGCATGCTGGCCGGGCACGGCCTGCAGATCACCGAACTGTCGACCCACCTGCAGGGGCAGTTGGTTGCCGTCCATCCTGCCTACGACAGCCTGTTCGACGGATTCGCGCCACCGGACAAGCGCGGCAACCCGGCCGCCCGCCAGGCCTGGGCGGTGGAGCAGCTGCGGCTGGCGGCGCAGGCCAGCCAGCGCCTGGGGCTGACCGCGCATGCCACGTTCTCCGGTGCATTGGCCTGGCCCTACTTCTACCCCTGGCCGCAGCGCCCGCCGGGACTGGTGGAAGAAGCCTTCGCCGAACTCGGCCGTCGCTGGCGCCCGATCCTGGATGCGTTCGATGCCTGCGGCGTTGACCTGTGCTTCGAGATCCACCCGGGCGAGGACCTGCACGATGGTGCGACCTTCGAGCGCTTCCTCGATGAGGTCGACCACCATCCCCGCGCGAAGATCCTGTACGACCCCAGCCACCTGCTGCTGCAGCAGATGGATTACCTCGGTTTCATCGACCGCTACCACGCGCGCATCGGCATCTTCCACGTCAAGGACGCGGAACATCGCCCCAGCGCAAGCAGCGGCGTGTACGGCGGCTACCAGGACTGGATCGACCGTCCGGGCCGGTTCCGTTCACCCGGTGACGGCCAGATCGACTTCAAGGCGATCTTCTCGAAGTTCGCGCAGTACGACTTCCCCGGCTGGGCGGTACTGGAATGGGAGTGCTGCCTGAAGCACCCGGAAGACGGCGCGCGCGAGGGTGCCGCCTTCATCCGCGACCACCTCATCCGCGTGACCGAACGCGCCTTCGATGACTTCGCCGACAGTGGCACCGACGCCGCATCACTGCACCGCATGCTGGGAATCTGAGCCAAGACCGCCCCGGGAGGGCAAGCCATGACGCACGCCATGTCGCGCCTGGGCGCGATGATGTTTCTGCAGTTCTTCATCTGGGGGGCGTGGTTCGTCACCCTGGGCACCTACCTGGTGCAGGGCCCGCTGCAGGCCAGCGCGAGCCAGGTGGCGACCGCGTTCCTCAGCCAGTCGATCGGCGCCATCGTGGCGCCGTTCCTGGTCGGGCTGATCGCGGATCGCTACTTCGCGGCGCAGCGCATTCTTGCGGTACTGCATCTGGCCGGTGCCGCGCTGATGTGGCTGGCGTCCACGGCAACCAGCTTCAGCATGTTCTCTGCGTGCGTCATGGGCTACATGTTGCTGTTCATGCCGACCCTGGCACTGGCCAACAGCGTGGCCATGCGGCACATGCAATCACCCGAGAAGCAGTTCCCGCTGGTCCGCGTGGCCGGCAGCATCGGCTGGATCGTGGCGAGCGTGCTGATCGGCTGGCTGGGCTGGGAACAGGCGCATCGGCTTGAGCTGACGTTCCGGATGGCGGCGGCGGCGTCGCTGGTGCTCGGGCTGTATGCGTTCACCCTGCCGCACACACCGCCACTGGCGCAGCAGCGCGATGCCGGGCTGGGGCAGATCCTGGGGCTGGATTCGCTGCGGCTGCTGAAGTCGCGCGCCTACCTGGTGTTCTTCCTGGCCTCCATCGCCATCTGCATCCCGCTGTCGTTCTACTACAACTTCACCAATCCCTATCTCAACGACCTCGGCGTGCGCGGCGCGGCAGGCCTGCAGTCGCTGGGCCAGGTTTCCGAAGTGCTGCTGATGCTGGCCATGCCGTTCCTGTTCGTTCGGCTGGGGGTGAAAACCATGCTGGCGGTCGGCATGGCCGCCTGGGTGGTGCGCTACGCGCTGTTCGCCTTCGGCGATGCAGGTGGCGGTTTCCCGCTGCTGGTGATCGGCATCGTGCTGCACGGCATCTGCTACGACTTCTTCTTCGTCACCGGCCAGATCTACACCGATGCCCATGCCGGCCCTGCCGCGCGCAGCAGCGCACAGGGGTTCATCACCCTGGCCACCTATGGCGTGGGCATGTTGATCGGCACCTTCCTGTCCGGCGCGGTGGTGGAGCACTTCACCACCGAGGCCGGTCCCGACTGGCAGCAGATCTGGCTGTTCCCGGCCGCTGTTGCGCTGGTGGTGCTGGTCGCCTTCCTGCTGCTGTTCCGCGACCGGCCGGCGGCTGCGGCCGCGCCCTCCACACCCTGAGGATCCCAGTCGATGCCCAAGCTTGGAATCGCCATCGTCGGCACCGGCATGATCGGCGCCGTGCACCGCCGCGCGGCCTTGCTCGCCGGCGCCGAGGTACGCGGCGTGGCCGCCTCGTCACCGCAGCGCGCGCATGAGGCAGCGCACTCCTGGAATGTCCCGCGCGCCTACCTGGATATCGAGGAGGTGATCGCCGATCCGCAGGTACAGGTGGTGCACGTGTGCACGCCCAACCATCTGCACCGCGCCATGGCACAGGCTGCGCTGGAAGCCGGCAAGCACGTGATCTGCGAGAAGCCGCTGGCGACGACGCTGGACGATGCGCAGGCGCTGGCGGTACTGGCCGCCTCGACCGGATTGGTTGCCACCGTCCCCTTCGTCTACCGCTACCACCCGGTGGTGCGCGAGGCGCGTGCACGCATCGCCCAGGGTGACCTGGGGCCGCTGCACCTGATCCATGGCAGTTACCTGCAGGATTGGCTGCTGGACCCGGCCAGCAACAACTGGCGCGTGGACCCGGCGCTGGGCGGCACCTCGCGCGTGTTCGCCGACATTGGTTCGCACTGGTGCGACCTGGTCGAATGGGTCAGTGGCGAGCGCTTCACCGAAGTGAACGCGGCGTTTGCCACGGTGATCGCCGAACGCAGCGCCGTCACCGGCCAGAGCTTCAGCACACCGGCGGCGAACGGCGCGACGCAGGCGGTCGCGAGCGAGGACGTGGCGACGGCGATGTTCAGGACCGGCGCCGGTACGCTGGCGTCGTTGACGGTGAGCCAGGTTTCGGCCGGACGCCGCAACCGCCTCTGGTTCGAGATCGATGGCGCCAAGGCCAGCATGGCGTTCAACCAGGAGGACGCCGAGCGGCTGTGGATCGGCCTGCCCGACCAGCGCGAGGAGATCTTCGTGCGCGGGCCCGGCGCGGGCACTGCCGAGCAACGCCGGCTGTCGGCGCTGCCGGCGGGGCACGCGCAGGGCTACGCCCAGTGCTTCGAGGCGTTTGTCGCCGACACCTATCGCGCCATCGACGGCGAGCAACCGGACGGCCTGCCCACCTTCGAGGACGGCATGCGTTCGGCGCGGATCGTTGATCGTGTCATTGCATCGGCCAGGTCACGCGCCTGGACCACCATCGGTTGAATCCCGGGAGGATCTGTTGATGAAAGCCCTTGTCCGTCGAAGTGCAAGCCTCGTCCTGCTGCTCGCGGCGCTGCCCGCCTTCGCAGTCGAAGCCGCCAGCGCGCAGAAGCCGATAGCGGTGCAGATGTACACCCTGCGCAATGCCGGCTCGCTCGAGCAACAGTTGAAGATCGTCCACGATGCCGGTGTGCACGCGGTGGAAACCGTCGGCACGCAGAACGTCAGTGCCGCGGAACTGAAGCAGCTGCTGGACCGGTATTCGATCAAGGCCATTTCATCGCATGTGCCGCTGGCCGAGCTGCGCAGCAACCTGGATGGGGTGGTGACCTTCAACCGGTCGATCGGCAACACCACGCTGGTGGTGCCGTACCTGGACAGGAAGGAACGCCCGAGCGATGCCGCCGGCTGGACCGCCCTGGGACAGGAACTGGGCCGGATCGCGAAACAGGTGCGCGGCAAGGGCATGCGCCTGGCCTATCACAACCACGACTTCGAGCTGGTCGACTTCGATGGCAGGACCGGGCTGGAACTGCTGTTCGCCGCCGCCGGCCCCGACCTGCAGACCGAGCTGGACCTGGCCTGGGTCGCGCGTGCGGGCCTGGACCCGGCGGTGATGCTGGGAAAGTTCCGCGGCCACGTATTCGCGGTACACGCCAAGGACAATGCGCCCAAGGGCCAGGCCGAAGACGAGGGCGGATTCGCTGCGGTCGGCCAGGGCGTACTGGACTGGAACGCGATCCTGCCTGCCGCGGCGGTCGCCGGCGTGCATTGGTACATCATCGAACACGACCAGCCACGCGAGCCGGCCAAGGTCGTCCAGGCCGGCGCCGACTATCTGCGTGAACACCTGACCACCAATACGCCTGCCCGTGCGCGGCGCTGACGCATCAAGGAGCCCCACATGAAAATGATCCTGGCAATGGCGGTGGCCCTGGGCGGCATGAGTGTTGCGACAGCCGCCTGGTGCAAGGGCGACCCGGCTGCGGGAGCAAAGCTCTACACCGCGAACTGCGTGGCCTGCCACGGCGCCGATCGCGCGGGCATGCCGGGCGCGTTCCCGGCACTCACCGACATCGGCAAGCGCATGGCACCTGCACAGATCAAGGAAAAGATCAGCAAGGGCGGCGGCCTGATGCCGCCCTTCTCCCAGCTGTCACAGCAGGAGATCGACGATATCGCCAGCTACCTGGCGAAGTAAGCGGCCGGCGACCACGCCGGCCGTGTGCGGCTACAGCTCGCGCACCCAGATGTTGCGGTAACTGACCCTGGAGTCATGCTCCTGCAGATAGAGCGGCGCACACGCATGGGGCGAATACGAGGGCGCCCCGATGTACTCGGTCTTGCCTGCCAGCACGGTGTCATCCTGCACCAGCACGCCGTTGTGCAGCACCGTGATGCGCGCGGGCGACACAAGCCCACCGCCCACCGAGAAGCGCGGTGCCTTCCAGATGATGTCGTAGGCCTGCCACTGGCCCGGCGCGCGCGAGGCATTCACCCGCGGCATGGCCTGCTTGTAGATGGAGCCCGCCTGGCCATTGGCATAGGTCGGGTTGTTGTAGCTGTCGAGCACCTGCAGTTCATACAGTTCCTGCAGGAAGATCCCGCTGTTGCCCCGGTTCTGGCCGTCAAAGCCCTTCGTGTCAGTGGGCGTGCGCCACTCCACATGCAGCTGGACATCGCAGAAGCGTTGCCGGGTGCGGATGCCCTTGCTGCCCGGAACGACGGTCATGGCGCCCCCGGCAACCTTCCAGGGCACGCGTCCGCCCTGCTCCGATTCCCACGCGGAGACATCCTTGCCATCGAACAGCACGATCGCGTCGGAGGGGGCCTTGCCTGGCGGCGTGGCCACGACAGCGGGCACGGGGGTCCACAGTTCGGTCATCTTCGGGTCGCGCGCAGCGTCGGCACTGTCCTGCGCGAATGCAGATGCAGCGGCCAGCAGGCCAACAGTGATCAACGCAGGGCGGATCATCAGGGTGGTGTCCATCAGCTGGTCCCCCACGCGGGCGTACCGGGGACATAGGCGAGGTCGCCGTCGTAGCGGCCGGGCACCGCGACGTACTGCAGCACGCCGGTCGCCCCGACCTTGGAGGTGAAGAAGCCGAAGATGGCCAGCTGCTTGATCATCGTGAAGTAATGCGGCATCGCCTCGCCCTCTTCAGGCGTACCGGTCTCGGTCACGTCGGCAGAGCGCGCCTTGGCTTCGGCGTCCAGCGTTCGCAGCAACTGGGTGCGGGCTTCCGGCGCAAGCGCCACAAACCTGCCGCCGGCGCGCTTGTCGATATCGACCAAGCCTGCCCGGAACGTTGCCTGCTGCCGGGCGGTGTAGCAATCGCTGACGAAGGTCGCCATGAACAGGCCAGCGCCGGCATCCTTCGCCCCTGGCGTCCGGGTCCGCGGCAGGATGGTCTCGGCGATCTCGTCCAGCGTGCCGATGTCGGCATCGGAGAACAGGGTCTTCACCGGTGCCGCGGCGGCGTTTCCCTGCGCGAGCGCAGGCAGGCCGACCATGGCCGCGCCGGTGGCGGCAACGATCATCTTCAACAGTTCGCGGCGATCCATCAGAGGCTCCCCGCTTTCAGTTCGCGTGCCGCGTGGTCGGCCGCGCGCGCGGTCAGCGCCATATAGGTCAGCGAAGGATTCACGCAGGCGCTGGAGGTCATGCAGGCACCGTCGGTCACATAGACGTTGGGCGCATCCCAGACTTGGTTGTGCGCGTTCAATACCGAGCTCTTCCGGTCACGTCCCATGCGTGCGGTCCCCATCTCGTGGATGCCCTTGCCCGGGGCATAGTCGTGGTCGTGCATCTTCACGTCCTTGACGCCAGCCGCCTCCAGCATCTCGGCAGCATCGGCGGCCATGTCCTTGCGCATCGCCAGTTCGTTGGCGCGCATGGACACGTCCATCGCCAGCACCGGCAGCCCCCATTTGTCCTTGCGGTCGTGGTCCAGGCGGATCGTATTGTCGTGGTGCGGCAGCATTTCACCGAACCCGGTCATGCCGATGCGCCAGTCGCCCGGTACGGTCAGCGCCTCCTTCAGGTCGGCACCGATGTTCAGCTCGGCGATCTCGCGCGACCAGCCGGTGCGGCTGGCACCGCCCTGGTAACCGAACCCGCGCAGGTAGCCGCGCTTGTCGGCCGCGACGTTGCGGAAGCGCGGAATGTAGAAACCGCACGGACGGCGGCCGAAGTAGTACTTGTCTTCGTAGCCCTCGACCCGGCCCGAGGCGCCCGCACCGAAATGATGGTCCATCACGTTGTGCCCCAGCTCGCCCGACGAAGAACCCAGTCCCCCCTCCCACACATCGGTCGCCGAGTTCATCAGCAGCCAGGTCGAATTGAACGACGATGCATTGAGGAAGATGACCTTGGCGGTGTACTGGTAGGTCTGCCCGGTCTCGGCATCGATCACCTCCACGCCGCGCGCACGCTTGCGATCCTTGTCGTAGAGCACTTCCTTGACGATCGAGAACGGCCGCAAGGTCAGGTTGCCGGTCTTCATCGCCGCTGGCAGCGTCGCCGCCTGGGTCGAGAAATAGGCACCGAAGGGACAGCCCAGGATGCACTTGTTGCGGTACTGGCAGTTCACGCGCCCCTGCTCGGGCATCGGCTGGGTGATGTTGGCGGTGCGCGAGTGGATCATGTGCCGCGTTCCGCCGAAGGCCTTCTTGATCCGCGCGGCCACGTCCTTCTCGACGATGTTCAACGGGATCGGCGGCAGAAACTCGCCGTCCGGCAGCACGTCCAGTCCTTCGCGCGTGCCGGCGATGCCGGCGAACCTCTCTACATGGTCGTACCACGGCGCGATGTCGGCATAGCGGATCGGCCAGTCGGTGGCGATGCCATCCTTGAGGTTCGCTTCGAAGTCCAGGTCGGAAAACCGATAGCTCTGCCGGCCCCACATCAGCGAGCGCCCGCCCACGTGGTAGCCACGGAACCAGTCGAAGCGCTTGGTTTCGATGTAGGGTGAGTCCTGCTCGTTGGCCCACATTCCTTCCAGGTTCTCGGCCAGGCCGTAGTCGCGCATCAGCACCGGGAAGGCGGCCTTCATCGCCTGCGTCGGCCGGTTGCGATGCGGGAAGTCCCACGCTTCCTTCATCGCATTGACGTAGTCCTTGACGTGCTCGATGTTGCGCCCGCGTTCCAGCATCAGGACCTTCAGGCCCTTCTCGGTCAGCTCCTTCGCTGCCCAACCGCCACTGATTCCCGAGCCAACAACAATGGCGTCGTAGTGATTATCTGCCATGGTCTCTCACCTGGGTGGATATCGTTTCAGACGTCGCAGAGGCGGATCGCCTCGCGCAATGAGGCAACGGGATCGGGCGCTGCAGGCGTGAATTCCTGCGCCAGATACCCCTTGAAACCGGTGTCGCGGATCGCGCGACAGATGGCCGGATAGTGGAGCTCCTGCTGGTCTCCAATCTCGTTCCGGCCCGGCACGCCTGCAGTGTGGTAATGCTTGAAGCAGGCGTGATGCTTGCCGATGGTGGCGATGATGTCGCCCTCCATGATCTGCATGTGGTAGATGTCGTAGAGCAGGCCGAAGTTGTCCGAGCCGAGCCGCTGGCACAGCTCCACGCCCCAGGCCGAGTGATCGCACAGGTAGTCGTGGTGATCGACCCTGGAGTTCAGCAGCTCCATCACCAGCACCACGCCGCGCTTCTCGGCATGCCCGAGGATGCGCTTGAGGCCCGCCTCGGCATTGGCCATGCCGTCCTGCGGGTCCATGCCGTTGCGATTGCCGGAGAAGCAGATGAGGTTGCGGTAACCGGCATCGGCGACCAGGTCGATGTGCCGCGTGTAGCGCTCCACCAGCGGGTCGTGGAATTCGCGGCCGGCAAAGCCCTTGGTCAGGCCCAGCTCCGCGCCATTGCACATCGAGCTGTAGACGCCGTTCGCCTTCAGCGTGGGCCAGTCTTCCGGGCCGACCAGGTCGATGGCGGCGAAGCCGATGTCCTTCACCGTCGTGCAGAGCTGGGCGACCGACAGCTGCGGGAAGGTCCAGCGTGCGACGGAGTGCTTCAGGTTGCCCTTGAGCGCTGCGGTGGCGGCGAATGCAGGCAACGCTCCCGCAGTACCCAGGGCTACGCCTCCAGCAACCGCCATGCGCAACGCATCACGCCGCGTGAGGCCCGTCGCCGGAGCCGGTCTGATCGAATGGATGGACATCCACCTGCCGGCCTCCCAACCGACATCAAACACTGAGGATTCACTGCAATGCAATCGATTGCACCATAGGGGAGGAATTTGTGTGTTTGCAAGTCGCAGTGCACGAAAATCAATGCTGCGAGGCACAACTCCGCAACCGACCTGGAAAACAAAAGCCCCGCGTGAGCGGGGCTTTCCTTCTGGCGGTGGGAGCAGGACGACGCCTGTTGGCTACAGGGTCGAAACCGTGCCGCCGTCGATCCGATACTCCGTTCCGGCAATCGACGCCGACCGGGGAGACGCCAGGAACACAATCAGATCGGCCACCTCCTGCGGTGCCGCGGGCCGTCCCACCGGGATCCCGCCGAGCCAGTCCATGACCACCTTCTTGCCTCCTTCATAGTCGGTTCCCGCTTCCGCAGCGATCCGTTCTGCAAATTCCCTGGATGCTTCTGTCTCGATCCAGCCCGGCGCTACGCTCAGCACCCGCACGCCCTTGGGGGTGACCTCTCGTGAAAGCGACTTGCTGTAGGTCGTGAGTGCCGCTTTGGCGGCGGCGTAGGCGGTGGTGGACTCCGGCAGAGGCAGCATGCGCTGGATCGAACTGACGTGGATGATCACGCCAGCGCTCTGCGCGAGCATGGATGGCAGCAAGGCACGATCCAGGCGGACCGCCGGCATCAGATTCAGGTTCAGCTCGGCAAGCCAGTGCGCATCACTGATCGCTGCGAAGCCACCGGCAGGTGTCTTTGATCCCCCCAGCACATTGACCAGGATGTCTGCGCCGCCCCATGCCTGCAGCACGGCGTGGGCGAAAATGCCGGTGCCCTCGGCCGTCGACAGATCGGCGGCTACGTAGGCGACTCCTTCCACCGGGCGTGCCGGCAGGCTGCGCGCCGACGTCATTACCCTGGCCCCGGCCTCGGCGAGGGTCCTGACCACGGCCGCCCCCACACCGGCCGTGCCGCCGGTCACCACGGCCCGCAGGCCACCGAGTTGAAGATCGAAGCTCATGCCGTGATCTCCAGCGATGCGATCAGGCCCCGTTCCAGTTCGAAACGGTAGCTCAGCAGAATCGGACTGCCGGGGAAGTTACCGCTCACGATGGCACGGACAACGTGGTGTTTCTCCTGCCGTTCGATGGCGCTCGGCACGCTGGTGGCGCTGTATTTGGCCGATGCCTCGGCCAGGAAGGCTTTGATGGCGTCGACGCCGACGAGGGTGTGCCCGTCGTCCTTCAGCACAGCCTGGGCGGCAAAACAACGCGCCAGCAGTTCAGGGTCATGTTCGGCCGCGAAGTACGCGGCAATGGGTTCTGGGAGGGTCAACGCATTCATTCCTGGCTCCTGCAGTGGTCAGGCGCTCAGGATGTGCACGCTGGTCGGTTAAGTGAATGCCCTATAATCCGAATGGGTTATGTCAAGAATCTCACATAATGCGCGGATCCGAGTTCGCTGAACTGAAGGCCTTCGTGGCGGTAGTGGAACGTCAGAGCTTCGCGCGGGCGGCGGAACATCTGGGGGTATCGCCCTCGGCCCTGAGCCAGACCATCCGCCAACTGGAAGGCCGTCTCGGCACCCGCCTTCTCAATCGCACGACACGAAGCGTGGCGCCCTCGGCAAGCGGCGGGCGACTGTACGCGCGCATCGCGCCGCTGTTCCAGGAGTTGGCCGTCGCGGTCGCTGAAACCAGCGAAGCCAGCGGACGGATCAACGGGACCCTGCGAATCAATACGCTGGGCATCGCCGCGAGAACACTGATTGCCCCGCGGCTTGCCCGCTTCCACCAGGCCTACCCTGATGTCGTTGTCGACATCGTGGTCGACGACGCGCTCAGCGACATCGTCAGTGGCCGGTTTGATGCGGGCATCCGCGTGGGTGGTCAGCTCGAGAAGGACATGGTGGCCATCCGCCTCACCCCGGACCTGAACATGGTGGCCGTGGCGTCACCGGATTACCTGGCACGCCGCGGAACACCGCGAACTCCGGCGGAACTGCAGGATCACGCCTGCATCAACTGGCGGCTGCAGAGCGATGGCAGGCAGTACCGATGGGAGTTCAAGAAGCGAGGTCGCCACCTCGAGGTCGCCGTGGACGGTCCTGTCGTCACCAATCACGCTGACATCGGGATTGCGTCGGCCCTGGCCGGCCTTGGAATCGCCTATCACTTCGAACAGGATGGTGTGGGCGAACTGTTGGCACAGGGACTGCTGGTGCGGGTACTGGCGGATTGGTCGGTCTCGCGGCCCGGGCTTTTTCTCTACTACCCGAACAGGCGGCATCGCCCCGCCCTGCTGGGCGCGTTCATTGACTGCCTGCTGGACCAGGGAATGTTCGGCAATCGGTGACGAGGTCGACGAACGTCCGCATCCTGCCGCCGGGCAATGGGATCCTGCCACGTCGCCTGTAACGAGAAGGGCCCCGGGCACGCGTGCCAGGAGCCCTTGTCGGGATAAACGGAAGATACGCTTAGAACGGAATATCGTCGTCAGCGAAGTCGTCCATCGGCGGCGCCTGCTGCGGCTGCGGGCGCTGGTTGCCGCCCTGGTTGCCGTAACCCCCGCCCTGGTTGCCGCCCTGGTTGCCATAGCCACCGCCCTGGCCGCCACGCTGGCCACCGCCACCGCCGCCACCGCCGCCACCGCCATACTCCTGGCGCGGCGCCTGCTGGCGCTGCGGACGATCGCCGCCGTAGTTGCCACCACCACCGCCACCGCCTTCACCGCGGCCGCCCAGCATCTGCATTTCATCGGCGATGATGTCGGTGGAGTACTTCTCCACGCCGTCCTGGCCGGTGTACTTGTCGTAGCGCAGGCTGCCTTCGACGTAGACCGAGCTGCCCTTGCGCAGGTACTCGCCGGCGATCTCGCCGAGCTTGCCGAAGAACACCACGCGGTGCCATTCGGTGCGCTCCTGCTGGTTGCCATCCTTGTCCTTGCGGACGCTGGTGGTGGCCAGGCTGATGCGGGTGATCGCCATGCCGCCCTGGGTGTACTTCACGTCCGGGTCGTTGCCGAGATTGCCGACCAGGATGACTTTGTTGATGCCGCGCGCCATAGGTACCTTCGTCCGTTGTCCAGGGGCAGACCGCCAGTGATAGCACAGCCCCGGCCGGGGGTGCAGTACGCTGGGCCGCCCCTGTTGAAATTTGGGGGAATGCGAGAACGACGCATCTTACCATTGCCGCCGCCATCCGCCCGGTCAGGAGACCCCGACCGCACCGAAGGATCACGCTGATTTCCTTGTCCGGCAATGACTTACCTGTGCCCAGGCCGACGTTAAGAGGGGCATTCGCGTCTGCGCATGGCATCATGCCCGGGCACCTCCCACCTGCCCGCTCCGCCCACACATGACGATCAAAGGCAAAGCCACCTCCCTGGACATCGCCCACCTGGCCGGGGTCTCCCAGCCGACCGTGTCGCGGGCCCTGCGTGGCAGCCCGATGGTCAACGCCGAGACCCGTGAGCGCATCCTGCGCATTGCCCGCGAGCTGAACTACAAGGTCGACAAGAATGCCTCCAGCCTGCGCCTGCGCAATGCCGGCACGCTGGCCCTGCTGTTCTTCGAGGACCCGACCAACGACGACTCGCTGATCAACCCGTTCTTCCATTCGATGCTGGGCTCGATCACCCGCGCCTGCGCCCTGCACGGGCAGGACCTGCTGGTCTCGTTCCAGCAGCTGTCCACCGACTGGCAGGCCGATTACGAGGACAGCAACAAGGCCGACGGCATCATCCTGCTCGGCTACGGCGACTATCACGAATCGCGCGACCGCCTGCAGCGGCTGGTCGAACAGGGCACGCACTTCGTGCGCTGGGGCGCCGCCCTGCCCGGCCAGCCCGGTGTCTCGATCGGCAGCGACAACTTCCAGGGCGGGCATGACATCACCACCCACCTGCTGCAGCAGGGCTGCCGCCGCATCGCCTTCCTCGGCCATGCCTCCAGCCACTACCCCGAATTCCAGGAGCGCTACCGCGGCCACGTCGCGGCCCTGCAGGACCACGGCCTGGCCGCCGAACCGGCGCTGCAGCACGATGCGATCACCACTGAAGCCTCCGGCCAGGAAGCCTGCCAGGCCCTGTTGGCGCGCGGCGAGCCGATCGATGCGATCTGCGCGGCCAGCGACCTGATCGCCATCGGTGCGATGCGCGCCCTGCGCGAGGCCGGGCTGCGGGTGCCGCAGGACGTGGCGGTGACCGGCTTCGACGACATCCCGCTGGCCGCTTCGGTATCCCCCGCGCTGACCACGGTGCAGCAGGACACCAAGCAGGCCGGCCAGCTGCTGGTGGAACGCCTGCTGGCGCTGATCGGCCGGCAGCCGGTGGACAGCCAGAGCATCCCGGTGAAGCTGGTGGTGCGCGAATCATCCCTGCGCGGGTAAGGCGCCGCTGGGCCGGCGCGCTGGCCAACGCACGACGGCGGGATTCTCCCCCCATGACCAACGGCGGATGCGCACGGAGGCGGTTGCGCGGATAACGCGCAGACATTGCCCAGGGAAAGGTGTACGTCGCATGCTGAAGATCGATTCGCTGTCCAAGACGTACGCCAACGGCGTGCATGCCCTCAACAACGTCACCCTGGACATCCCGCGGGGCATGTTCGGCCTGCTCGGCCCGAACGGCGCCGGCAAGTCCTCGCTGATGCGCACGCTGTCCACCCTGCAGGAGGCCGACAGCGGCACGGTGACGCTCAGCGTTCCGGGCGAGGCGCCGATCGACGTGCTGCGCGACAAGGACGCCGTGCGCCGTCGGCTGGGCTACCTGCCGCAGGATTTCGGCGTGTACCCGAAAGTCAGCGCGCTGGACCTGCTGGAGCATTTCGCAGTGCTCAAGGGCCTGACCCAACGCGCGCAGCGCCGCGAGGTGGTCGATGGGCTGCTGCAGCAGGTGAACCTGTGGGATGCCCGCAAGCGCAAGCTGGGCACCTACTCCGGCGGCATGCGCCAGCGCTTCGGCATTGCCCAGGCGCTGCTGGGCGACCCACGGCTGGTGATCGTCGACGAACCCACCGCCGGCCTCGACCCGGAGGAACGCAACCGCTTCCTCAACCTGCTGGCGGCGATCGGCGAGAACGTAGCGGTGATCCTGTCCACCCACATCGTCGAGGACGTGACCGACCTGTGCCCGACGATGGCGATCATGAACAAGGGCCAGGTGCTGCTGACCGGCCGCCCCAGCGAAGCGATCAACGCCCTGCAGCACCAGGTCTGGCGCAAGCAGGTCGATCCTTCGGAGCTGGCCGACCATGAAGCGCGCTACGTGGTGCTGTCGACCCGTCTGGTCGGTGGCCGCCCGGTGATCCATGTGCACAGCGCCAACGACCCCGGCGACGGCTTTGCGGCCGTGGCTCCTGACCTCGAAGACGTGTACTTCCAGCGCCTGCGCCTGCAGGCCCGTGCTCGCGCGGCAGCCTGAGCGGAGCACGCCATGATCCTCAATTTCTTCCGTTTCGAGCTGCGCGAGCAGCTGCGTTCCCCGCTGCTGTGGCTGCTGGCCGGGCTGTTCGCCCTGCTCGCCTTCGCCGCTGCGTCCAGCGACGCCGTACAGATCGGTGGTGGCAGCGGCAACGTGCACAGCAACGCTCCCACCGTGATCGCGCAGATGCTGGGCATCTTCACCCTGCTCGGCATGCTGGTCACCGCCCTGTTCGTCAGCAATGCGCTGCTGCGTGACTTCGAACTGGGCACCGCCGAGCTGATCTTCGCCAGCCCGGTGAAACGCCGCGATTACCTGGCCGGCCGCATCGCCGCCGCCCTGGCCACCGGCCTGCTGTTCTACCTGCTGGTCGCTTTCGGGCTCTGGCTGGCACCGTTCATGCCCTGGGTGGACGCCGAGCGCATGGGGCCGATCAGCTGGCAGGGCTATGCCTGGAGTTTTGCGGTCATCGTCATTCCCAACCTGTTGTTCACCACCGCGCTGCTGTCATTGCTGGCAGTGGTCACGCGTTCAATCCTGTGGGTCTACATCGGGCTGGTGGCCTACCTGGTCCTGTTCGGCGCCAGCGCGGCGGTGCTGCGCGACATCGACAACACCTGGCTGGCGGTGCTCAGCGAGCCTTTGGGCATGCGCGCCCTGTCACGCACCATCCGCTACTGGTCCACCGCCGAGCACAACAGCGGCGTTCCCGGCCTGGCGGGCTACCTGCTGGCCAACCGTGCCCTGTGGCTGGGCGTGACGGCGCTGCTGTTCGCCGCCACGTTCGCCCTGTTCCGCACCGAGCGCAGCGGCAGCGGCCGTCGTCGCTGGGGCCGCCGGCAGGCGCAGCCGGTTGCCGACGCCGCCGCCCTCCGGCCCAACCGCAACCCGTTGCCGCGCGTGGTACCGGCATTCAGCGCGACCACCGCGTGGCAACAATTCCTGCGCCAGGTGCGCTTCGACACGCGCGGCGTCCTGCGCAGCGTGCCGTTCATCGTGCTGCTGGTGCTGGGCCTGGCCAATTTCCTGCCCAACGCGCTGTTCCGGCAGACCCTGTACGGCACCTCGATCTGGCCGGTCACCTCGCAGATGATCATGGGCCTGCAGGGGGCCTTCAGCTGGCTGCTGGTGATCATCGTGCTGTTCTTCGCCGGTGAGCTGGTGTGGAAGGAACGCAGCGCGCGCATCAACGAAGTGACCGATGCCATGCCGGTGCCGAACTGGGTACCGCTGCTGGCCAAGTTCACCGCACTGCTGGCAGTGATCATCTGCTTCCAGGCCGCCGGTGCACTGGCGGCGATGGGCGTGCAGCTGGTCAAGGGCTACACCCACCTGGAGCCGCTGCTGTACCTGCGCAGCCTGGCGCTGGATTCGGTGATCTACATCCTGATGGGGGGCCTGGCACTGGTGCTGCAGGTGCTCACCAACAACAAGTTCGTCGGTTACGCGCTGCTGATCGTGGTGATGATCGGCCAGGGCGTGCTCGGCATGCTGGACTACACGCAGAACCTGTACACCTTCGGTGGCTGGCCCAACGCTCCCTATTCGGACATGAACGGCTACGGCCACTTCCTGCCGGGGCAGCTGGCGTTCCAGGGCTACTGGGCGCTGTTCCTGCTGACCCTGATGTGCCTGGCATCGGCGCTCTGGGTGCGCGGTGTCAGCCAGGGCCTGCGCCAGCGCCTGGCCCTGGCCGGCCGCCGCCTGCGCGGCCCGACCGGCGTCTTCGCCGGACTTGCGGCATTGGCCTTCGCCGGCGTGGGCAGCTGGCTGTACTGGAGCACCAATATCCGCAACGAGTTCATCTCGCCCGACCAGCAGCTGGACCTGCAGGCCCGCTACGAGCGCGAGCTGTCGAAGTACCGCACCCTGCCGCAGCCGCGCATCGTGGCGGTGGACAACCGCGTGGACCTGTTCCCGGAATCGCAGTCGATGGTGATCGATGCGAACTGGACGGTGCGCAATACCCATGCCACGCCGATCCAGGACGTGCATGTCTCGATGGGCGATGACAAGCAGCTGGTCGACGTCGACCTGGGTGGGCAGACGCTGTCGTTGCACGATGCCGATCTCGGCTACCGCATCTACCGCCTGCAGAAGCCGCTGCAGCCGGGCGAAACCCGCAGCGTGCATTTCCGGGTGGTGCAGAAACCCAACGGCATCACCGCCGGGCTGGCGCCGAGCAACATCGTGGACAACGGCACCTTCTTCAACAGCCGCGTGCTGCCCTCGTTCGGCTACAACGAGGGCGCCGAGATCAGCGACCGCAACGAGCGGCGCAAGCGCGGCCTGGGTGAGCCGCGGCGCATGCCCAGGCTGGAGGACGAAGCGGCGCGCGCCAACACGTACATTGCCAACGATGCCGACTGGCTCGACTTCCGCACCACGGTCTGCACCGCACCAGACCAGGTGGCGCTGGCCCCGGGCTACCTGCAGCGCGAGACCACGGTCAACGGCCGGCGCTGCTTCAGCTACGCCATGGACCGGCCGATGCTGAACTTCTATGCCTATCTATCGGCACGCTGGGAGGTGCGCAAGGCGAAGTACAAGGACATCCCGATCGAGGTCTACTTCGATCCGGCGCACGGCTACAACGTGGACCGGATGATCGAGGCGGTGCAGAAGTCGCTGGCCTATTACGAGGCGAACTTCACCCCGTACCAGCACCGCCAGGTACGCATCATCGAATTCCCGGGCTATGCCCGCTTCGCGCAGTCCTTCGCCAACACCATCCCCTATTCCGAGGCCATCGGTTTCATCGCCGACCTGCGCGACCCGGACAAGGTGGACTACGTGTTCTACGTGACCGCGCACGAGATCGCGCACCAGTGGTGGGCGCACCAGGTGATCGGCGCCAACGTGCAGGGCGCGACCGTGCTGTCCGAATCGCTGTCGCAGTACTCGGCCTTGATGGTGATGGAGCAGGAATACGGCCGCCAGCACATGCGCCAGTTCCTCAAGCGCGAACTGGACGGCTACCTGTCCGGCCGCGGTGGCGAAGCCATCGAGGAACAGCCGCTGGAACGCGTGGAAAACCAGCAGTACATCCACTACCAGAAGGGTTCGCTGGTGTTCTACCGCCTGCGCGAGGAAATCGGCGAGCAGGCGCTGAACCGTGCGTTGAAGCGCTTCCTGCAGGACAAGGGCTACCAGCAGCCGCCGTACACCACCTCACGCGAGCTGCTGGGCTACATCCGCGCCGAGACCCCGGCCGACCGCCAGCAGCTGGTCACCGACCTGTTCGAGAAAATCAGCTTCTACGACAACCGGGTGATGGCCGCCAGCGCCCGCAAACGTGCTGACGGCCGCTACGACGTGACCCTGGACCTGCATGCCGCCAAGCAGTACGCCGATGGCAAGGGCAGGGAGAGCGACGCGAAGATGGATGACTGGGTCGAGATCGGCGTGTTCGCCACCGGGCCGTCGGGCAAGGAACGCGACCAGAAGGTGCTGTACCTGCAGCGCCACCACATCACCAGCGCCGCGCCGAAGATCACGGTGACGGTGGATGAAAAGCCGGACGAGGCAGGCTTCGATCCCTACAACAAGCTGATCGACCGGGTGAGCGATGACAACCGGCGCAAGGTGACGATGTGAAGCAACGGGGCGCCGGCCGATGTGCCGGTGCTCCGCGCGACGCGTGCGGGCTTGGATTGGCCTTGCTGTAGTGCCGAGCCCTGCCCCGCACACCGTCCACGACAACCGCGAAGGTTCAGCGCACCGGGGCCTTCGGCCCCAGCAGCGCCAGCAGCACGAAGACCACGATCGAGGCGACGGTGCCAAGCACCGCCGGCAACCCGAATGCCCACGCCGGACGGCCCTGCTGGCGCGCCCACTGGCCCAGATGCCAGGCGGCCCCCAGGTTGATCAGCCAGGCAATGGCGAACACCGGCCACAGCACCATGCCCACCGCACGCAGAACAGGCATGGACACCAGTGCGGCGACGATGGCCGCGAACAGGAAGACCAGTGCGGAGCGGGAATGGCGTGATCGTGCCGGTGCGTCGGCGGGTGATTCGCTGAATTCCATGGAGAGAGCCTCGATCCCGATGTTGTCCAAAGGGGATCACGTACGGTGCCCGAAGGGAAGCTCTCTGTAGTATCGAGCCGTGCTCGACTGATCCGGCATTGCGCGAACGGCAGCCGAGCATGGGCTTGGCTCTACATGACAATCAACCCTGGGCGAAGTCCTTCAGGATCTCGCCGACGCCGCTGGGCGAGATCTCGAAGCCCAGCGAAGTGCCCGGGTTGATCACCACGCCGTAGCCACCCGGCACCCGGCGCAGCACGTCCAGCATCTGCCAGCGGATCTGGTGTTCGGCCTGCTGGCTGTAGATGCCCACCCGCGACGGATCGGTGAACACGGCCACGTGCAGGGTGCCCTGCTTGTCGAACAGCAGCGGGTCGAAGCCGCTGCCATCGGGGGTCACCAGGCTGCCGGTCAGCAGTACCACCTCGGAGGCGACGAAGGCCTCCATGAAGGCGCGGATCGGCACCGACCCGTCCATCGCCGCCTTCAGCAGGGTTTCGATCGGGGTCTGCGGGGCGAGGTCGGTCATGGCGATACGGCGGGGCGTGAGGGGGGCCTATTGTGCCGGATATGGTCACCCCGGTAGTGCCGGCCGCTGGCCGGCACCTGAAGGTGCCATGGATTCATGGGTTGCCGGCCAGCGGCCGGCACTACCGCCCCAGCCGCACGTCCCGCGCCCGCTGGTCGGCCATCGCTTTGTCCAGCTCGGCCTGCAGCGCCGGGTGCTGCACGGTGGCATCGAGCACGTACACCTTCACCCCGTGCGCCGGCACTTCGGCCTTCAGGGAAGCATCCACCTGCAACGAACCGCCGTCCAGCGCATCACGCCAGCGGCCCGCCTGGACGTACCGCGCCACGGTGAAGGTCTTCGCACTGTCGCCCTTGTTCAGCAGCACCAGCGCGGTCTGCGCCACCTCGCCATGCTGCAGCACGCGGAAGAACACCGCCTCATCACCCTGCAGGCGCTCGTTCACCTGCAGGCCGCGCTGCAGCGCCGGAGTGGCTGCGCGCAGCCGGGCGATACGCTGCAGCGGCGCGAAGATCGGACTCTTCGGCGCAGCATCCACACGCGGCTGGCCGAAGTAAGCGCGATTGCCGGCATGCTCGGCACGGCCACGCATGAAGCCCGTCTCCGAGCCGTAATAGACCACCGGAATGCCGCGCGCGGTGAACAGCCAGTTGTGTGCATCGATGAAGCCACTGTCGCTGGCCTGCAGTCGTGGCATGTCGTGGTTGTCGTAGAAGCTCATCAGCTCGTACGGGTTGGCATACGGCCCCCCCCTCAGGTGCAGCGGCTCGGCCAGGGTTTCAAAGCCCTTGCCGGCGGTGCCGAACGCCTGCTCCAGCGCACCGCGCAACGGGAAGTCGAGCACGCTGACGTTGGCGTTGGCCGGCCAGGTGTGCTCTGCAATGCGCGCGGCATCGTAATCGAACGCTTCGCCGAACATGAACATGCCCGGGTGCTCGGCGCGGATACGCTTGACGAAGGCATGCCACCACGGGTGCGGCAACCAGCCGATGGTGTCGATGCGCAGCGCATCCACGCCCTGAGCGGCCCATTGCAGGTAAGCACCGACCAGGTAGTCCATCACCGCCGGATTGTCCTGGTTGAAGTCGGACAGCTCGGCAAGGTTGCCATCGAAGATCGAGCCGTCCTTGCTGTCGACCGGTCCAATGCTGTTGTAGAACGCGTGCAGCGGGTTGTGCTTCGGATCCAGTTCCTGCGGCGGCAGGTTCTGGTGGTCGGCGATCAGTTTTCCGTCCTTGTCGAAGATCTGCCCGAACTGCGGCTGCCGTGTCGGCATGGTCCAGGCCGGCGAACCGTGGTTGCCTACGATGTCCAGCACCACCTTCAAGCCGGCACCGTGCAGGCCCTTGGTCAGCCCGGCGAAATCCAGGTCTTTGCTGGGCAGGTGCTCATCGAGCTTGTAGAAGTTGATGCCCCAGTACCCGTGGTAGCCGGTCTTGCCGCGGTCGGTCAGCGTGCTGGTGCAGCTGATCGGCTTGCTGCCGGTAAAGGCCTCGTCCGGGTTGTCGACGATGGGCGTGATCCACACCGCGCCGAAGCCGAGGTTGCGGATGTACTGCGCATTGTCGAGCACGCCGCGGAAGTCGCCGCCGAGATAGCCGATGTTGCCGTCCACCTTGTCCGGGCATGGCACCGGAATATCGAAGGTGCGGTGCACGCCGCCCTGGTCACGGTGATCGTTGGACGGATCACCGTTGACGAAGCGGTCGGTGACCACGAAGTACACCGCATCGCTGGCGAACGGTTCGGTGGTGCCCACATAGTCCGGGCGCGGCGCGGCCGCCGCATGGCCGGCCAGCAGCATCAAGGAAACAGCAACAGACAACGCAGCACGCATCACACCACCTCCGGACGGGACGGAACCCACAACACGCACAGGCCGGCAATGAACAGGCTGCAGCCGCCCAGCACCAGCACATGCATCGGCTGGCCGCCCAGCAACGTGCGCAGGGCGAAGCCGAGTGCACTGGCCGCCACCAGCTGCGGGATCACGATGAAGAAATTGAAGATGCCCATGTACACGCCCATCTTCGATGCCGGCACGCTGTCGGACAGCAGTGCATACGGCAGCGAGAGGATGGACGCCCAGGCGAAACCGACGCCGACCATCGACAGCAGCAGCCAGTGCGGGTCGCGGATGAACATCAGCGAGACCAGGCCGGCACCGCCCAGCCACAGGTTGACCAGGTGGCTCCAGCGCAGGCCGATCGCACGCACCATGAGTGGAATCAGCACCGCCGCCAACGCGGCGAACCCGTTGTAGGCGCCAAACAGCACGCCCACCCAGTTGGCGCCCTCGTTGTAGGCCGCCGACTCTGGTTCAGTCGAACCGAAATGGGCGCCAGCCACCGCGGCGGTGGTGTAGATCCACATCGCAAACAGCGCGAACCACGAGAAGAACTGTACCCACGCCAGGCGACGCATGGTGACCGGCATCGCGCGCAGGTCGCCGACGATGGCGGCCAGCATGTGCGTGGCCGGCAGCGTACGCGCGAGCGCCAGCAGCAGGCCATAGCCGGCACACAGGCCGGCCAGCACGTACAGCATCCGGTCGCCCTGCCGCCAGGTGATCAGCAGCGCCAGCAGTACGCCCAGCCCCAGCCATCCGGCCACCTGCACCCAGGGCGCCGGGCCGCTGATCGGCGCCGCTGCGTGATGTGACGGAGGTTCGGCGTCATCGAAACCGGCCAGCTCCGCCGGTGAGTATTCGCGGGTGCTGACCACCGTCCAGGTGATTGCCGCCAACAGCACCACCGCGCCGAAGTAGAACGCATAGCGCACGGTATCAGGCACCTCACCTGCGGCGGCCGTATTGGCGACCCCGAAGTGGGCCAGGATGAACGGCAGGAAGCTGGCGACGATGGCGCCCACGCCGATGAAGAAGCTCTGCATGGCATAACCGGCCGGACGCTGGCGCGGCGCCAGCTGGTCGCCGACGAAGGCGCGGAACGGCTCCATCGACACGTTGATCGAGGCATCGAGTACCCACAGCGTGCCGGCGGCGATCCACAACGTCGGCGAGTTCGGCATCACCAGCAGCGCCAGCGTGGTCAGCACCGCTCCGATCATGAAATAAGGACGGCGGCGCCCCCAGCGCGTCCAGGTGCGGTCGGACAGGTAACCGATCACCGGCTGCACCAGCAGGCCGGTCAGCGGCGCGGCGATCCACAGCCCGGGCACCGCGTCGATGTCCGCGCCCAGCGTCTCGAAGATGCGGCTGGCATTGGCGTTCTGCAGGGCGAAGCCGAACTGGATGCCCAGGAAGCCGAAACACATGTTCCAGATCTGCCAGAACGACAGCTGCGGCTTGGCGGTACGATTCATCGTGCGCCCTCTGCCGCGGCCACCGGCGCCACCATCAGCGCCTGCACCTGGGCCTGGTTGAGCACGCCATCGCGTCCGCCCTTGCCCCCGGTGTAGTGCGCGAAGTGCTGCAGCGCGCTCATGTTGAAGCCTTCTTCAAGCGTGACCGTGCATCGGCCCTTGGGCACCGTGAATGTCGCCGAGGTCGAGTCCTGCACGGCCACGCTGTGCGGCAGGGTGACGGTGTGCCGCTGCAACGGCTGGCCCGGGCACTGCAGCACCAGCTGCTTCACCGCAGCGGTGACGCCGGTGTTGATCGGCCCGTTCGGATTGCGGTACTGCAGGCGCAGGCGCACCTGCCCGGCCCTGGCGGAGGTGAACTGCCAGCGCTGCGTACCCTTCAGTCGCTGCTGCGGACCGACGCATACCATCGGGCTGTGCAGCGATTCAATTGCACCGTCGCGCCGGGTCAGGCTGAGGCAATGCTGCAGGCCATCGTCACCGATGCGTGCCAGGCCATTGCTGGCGGCGAGCGCCCGGCCGTCCTGCCACAGCACCTGGCCTGCAGCGACCACGACATTCCAGCCCCTGCCCTTGCGTTGCACCTGCGGTGCGGCCGGCGTGGCTGGTGCGCGCGCATCTGCGTCGGCCGTCGTCGCCGCGCTGCGTGGCGCCGCTGCGGCGGGCACCAGCTGCACGGTGGTGGTGGCGCCACGGGTCTTCACCTTGCCCGCCACCAGCAGGCCATCACCCACCTGCTTCGGTCGCTCCAGCACATAACGCCTGCCATCGGCCTCCAGGGAGATGCGGCGCTGATTGCCGAACAGTTCGGGCACCAGCACGGCCGGCAGCTTGGGCTGCACGCGGCCATCGTCCTGCACGCCGAATACGCCCTCGACCACCATCGACAGATAGCCGGCCACCGACCACAGCTGGCGTTCGGAGTTGACCACCGGGCCGCTCAGCACGCCCTCGTCAACATGCACCGCCTGGCTGACCAGCTCGTAGTTCTCCATGTTGGAACCGGCCAGCGCGGCGCCCTGCATCAGCGAGCGGATCTCGGCGGCGATGCGCGGTGCATCGTCCAGCTGGCGCGCCGCGCGCAGCGAATAGGCACTGACGAACGGCCAGATCGCGCGGTTGTGGTAGATCGGCTGCTGCGCCTCCTGCGGCCACACCACCGGGCTGCCGGCCGGGCCCATCGGATACGCCGCCAGCGCACGCCGCGCGCGCTCGGGCGGCAGCACCTCGGCCAGGATGCCCAGCGACAGGCCGAGCAGATCGACCTTGGCGTACGGCACCGGGTGCGCGGCCTCGCCGATGTAGCTCATGTACTGGCCGATATCCTCGCGCCAGAAGCGCGCATTGATCTGCTGCGCCAACGCATCGGCCCAGGCCCTGTAGTCGGTCGCGCGGGCATCGCCGTGCTGCCCGGCCAGGCGTTCGGCCAGGCGCAGTGCCTGGTAGTGCAGCACGTTGGTGGACAGTGCGTAGGAATCACCGATGAAACGCACGTCCTCACGGGTCCAGTCTGGATAGGTCTGCTCGCGCCAGTCCAGGAAGGAGGTCTCGCCGCGGTACAGACCCATCTGCGCGTCGAACACCATCGCGCGGTCCTGCGCCAGCGCGCCCTGCAGCGCCTGCCAGACCTGATCGGCAAACGCTCGGTCCTCCAGCAGGTGGCGTGCCGCCAGGAACCACACCACGCGATCACTGCTGATCGGCCAGCTGCCGCCGGAACCGGTGTCCTGCGCCACGAACAGGCCGGGCGTACGCCCGTCACGGGCTGCCGACAGCTTGAACTGCAGCGACTGCCGGGTGCGCTGCGGGTCCAGCCGCGCCAGCGCCAGGTCGGCGGCGAAGCTGACATCACGGGTCCACACATAGGGCCAGCGTGCACCGGTCTGGAAGCACTCGCACGGGACCGGCCGCCCCTCGTCGAACGCCGGATCGCGGATCGCGTCCACGCGGTCCTGGGACATCTCCTGCTGGGCCAGCGCGAACAGGGCATCGAACATCACGCTGCCGGTCTGGCTGCGCATCGGTGCGGCTGCGATCTGCACTGCGCCCTTCGGCGCATGCAGCACGAAGCTGCCCTTGGCAGCGGCTTCGGCGCGCGCATGGCGACCGTCGAATTGCAGGTCGGCCGCCTGCGCGGTCGATCCCAGCGCTGCCCCCAGGGCAGCGGTCAGGCAAATGATCTTCAGCATCGAAGCGGCGGACCGGCTTGCGCCCGTCGGCCTCCCTCCCTCTCTGCACGCGTTGTAGGTCCGCACCGTCGTTGCCGGCGGGCGGGCGCGGCCCCTCCCTCAAGGTGCCTGGGCCCCATGGTAGACGCGGGGCTGTCGGCTGCGTCCAGTTGCATACGTATTCATGGCATCGCGCGGTGGCGCGCCCGCCGCGCTGGCTTATGGTCCGGGTCTGCCAACGGCGCCTTGGGAGGGGAATTGCCGATGTCATCCACTGCTGTACGCGCGGTGTTCGCGCACATGCTCGGCCTGGCCCTGATCGGGTGGGCCACGCTGGTACAGGCCGCGCCACAGGTGGCCAGCGTCGAATCGCCGGGCAAGGTATTGAAGGTCAGTCTGCTGCTGGACGGCGGCACCGCCCGCTACCGTGTCGAGCGCCTGGGCGACACCGTGGTGGACGATTCGAAGCTTGGCTTTGCCCTGCGCGACGGTCGCCTGGACCGCGATTTCGCCCTGCTGGGCCAGCAGCGGCGCAGCGTCGACGACACCTGGGAGCAGCCGTGGGGCGAGCGCCGGCTCACCCGCGACCACTTCAACGAGCTGACCGTGCAGCTGGCTGAAACCACCGGCCGCAAGCGGCGGCTGGATGTGGTGTTCCGCGTCTACGATGATGGCCTTGGCTTCCGCTATGTGTTCCCTGAACAACCGAACCTGCGCGAAGCCATCATCGATGACGAACTGACCGAGTTCGCCATCGCGCCCGAATCAACCGCCTGGTGGATTCCCGCCGGCGAACCGATCCACTACGAATACCTGTATCAGCGCACGCCGCTGCGCGAAGTGCCGCTGGTGCATACGCCGATGACCCTGCGCAGCCGCGATGGCCTGCATCTGGCGATCCACGAGGCAGCGCTGGTGGACTATGCCGGCATGTGGCTGCGGCGCACCGAGGGGCAGCGCCTGCGCGCGCAGCTGTCGCCCTCGGCCGAAGGCTGGAAGGTACGCCGCACCCTGCCCTTCGCCACGCCGTGGCGCACGCTGCAGATCGCCGATCGTGCCGGTGGCCTGGTCGAATCGGACCTGATCCTCAACCTCAATGAACCCAACGCGCTGGGCGATGTGAGCTGGGTGAAGCCGGCCAAGTACCTGGGCGTGTGGTGGTCGATGCACCTGGACAACGAGAGCTGGGCAACCGGACCGAAGCACGCGGCCACCACCGCCAAGACCAGGAAGGTGATCGACTTCGCGGCCGCGCACGGCTTCCGCGGCGTGCTGGTGGAAGGCTGGAACCCGGGCTGGGATGGCATGTGGGTGGGCAATGGCTACGACTTCGATTTCACCCGTGCCACGCCTGATTTCGACATTGAAGCGCTGACGGCGTATGGCCTGAAGAAGGGCGTGCACCTGATCGGCCATCATGAAACCGGCTGCGCCATCGAGCACTACGAGGACCAGCTGGGTGCCGCGCTGGAGCTGTATGCACGGCTGGGCGTGGACCAGTTCAAGACCGGCTACGTCTGCGACGACGGCCAGGTCGACCGCCGCAATCCGGCCGGGGGCCCACTGTGGCGCGAGTGGCACGACGGGCAGTTCATGGCCCGCCACCACCTGAAGGTGGTGCAGGAAGCCGCGCGCCGGCACCTGTCGGTCAACCCGCATGAGCCGATAAAGGATACCGGCCTGCGCCGCACCTATCCCAACTGGATCTCACGCGAAGGCGCGCGCGGCATGGAGTACAACGCCTGGGGCCAGCCACCGAACCCGCCCGAGCACGAGGTCAACCTGGTGTTCACCCGCATGCTGGCCGGGCCGATGGATTACACCCCCGGCATCCTCAGCCTGAAGGGCCGCCACGGCCAGGCCATTCCCAGCACGCTGGCCCGCCAGCTTGCCCTGTACGTGGTGCTGTACAGCCCGATCCAGATGGCCGCGGACCTGCCCGAACACTACCTGCAGCATCGCGAGGCGTTCCGTTTCATCGAGGACGTGGCGGTGGACTGGGAGCAGAGCCGCGTGCTCGATGGCGAAGTGGGTGACTACGTGACGATCGTGCGCCGCGACCGCAACAGCCGCGACTGGTTCCTCGGCAGCATCACCGACGAACACGGCCGCGTGCTGCCGGTACCGCTGGGCTTCCTGGAGCCAGGCGTGCGCTATCGCGCCGAGATCTACCGCGATGGTGAACGCGCTGATTTCCGCAGCAACCCGTTCGCGTTCGCACGCGAAACCCGCGAGGTGACCAGTGCCGATGCACTGACGCTGGTGCTGGCACCGGGCGGTGGGCAGGCCATTCGCTTCACGCCCATCCACTGAACGTTTTCCTACCTGCGCTCCCGTAGCGCCCGAGCCCATGCTCGGGCGGCGGTGCGTAGCACCGAAACGCAGCCGAGCATGGGCTCGGCTCTACCGAACAAGGCACCTGAAAGCGATTACAACCCTGCAGACGCCATTGAATACGTATGCAGGGTGATTCCCGCGAAGAACGCGCTGCCTACCATAGCGGCGACGACAGCGGCCACCGCGTCGCACGTTCACGGCCCCGCCGGAACGCTCACAAATCGATCTGCAACATTGCCTGGGAGGGGAAAATGTTGAACCACAAGCGCAGCGCGCTGAGCATCGCGCTGGCCGTTGTCCTGGCGCCGACGCTGGCGTCGGCACAGTCCACGCAGAACACCACCACGCCGGCCGGCACCGCCGCCACCAACCTGGATACGGTGCAGGTCACCGGCATCCGCCGCGGCATCGAGAGCGCGATCGCGGTCAAGCAGGACGCCACCTCGGTGGTCGAGGCAATCTCCGCTGAAGACATCGGCAAGCTGCCCGACGTCAGCATCGCCGAATCCATCTCGCGCCTGCCCGGCCTGGCCGCCCAGCGCGTGGCCGGCCGTGCGCAGGTGATCAGCGTGCGCGGCCTGTCGCCGGACTTCGCCACCACCCTGCTCAATGGCCGCGAAGTGGTCAGCACCGGCGACAACCGCGGCGTCGAGTTCGACCAGTACCCGTCCGAGCTGGTCAACGGCGTGACGGTGTACAAGACCCCGGACGCGGCGCTGGTCGGCCAGGGCCTGTCGGGCACCATCGACATGCAGACCGCACGCCCGCTCAGCTTCGGCGAGCGCGTGATCGCGGTCAGTGGCCGCTACCAGAAGAGCTCGCTGGGCCGCGCCGCCAACACCGATCCGTACGGCAACCGCTTCAGCGCCAGCTACATCGACCAGTTCCTGGACAAGACCCTGGGCATCGCCATCGGCTATGCACACAGCGACATGCCGATCCAGGAGAACCAGGTCGGCCTGTACGAGCCGTGGACCACCGAGCACACCGACAAGGGCGACCGCCCGGGCGTGGGTGCCGGCACCTACTTCTCCGATGGCATCAAGGCGCTGCGCCGCACCGGCAACAACAAGCGCGACGGCGTGATGGCCACGATCCAGTTCCGCCCGAACAACAGCTGGACCAGCACCTTCGATGCCTTCCACACCGAAGCCGAGCAGATCGACACCGCCAACCAGTTCGAGCTGAACCTCAGCAACTACAACGGCAACTACACCCCGGGCCTGCTGGTCAGCAACCCGCAGGTCAACGCCAACGGCTCGTTCACCGGCGGCACCGCCAGCGGCGTGTATCCGCTGGTGCGCGGCATGTACAACAAGCGCAAGGACAAGATCGATGCGTTCGGCTGGAACAACGAGTTCAACTTCGGCGGCGTCAAGCTGGTCGCCGACCTGAACTACTCCAAGGCCACGCGCGACGAGCTGAACCTGGAAAACAACCTGCAGCTGACCCCGATGCCGCAACTGGATACGGTCGGCGTGTCGATCCGCCAGGACGGCTTCTCGCAGATCACCCCGGGCCTGAACTACTCCAACCCCGATGCGCTGTTCCTGACCAACACGATCTACGGCTCCGGCTACGGCAAGGTGCCGCAGGTGGAAGACCGCCTGAAGGGCGGCAAGCTGGCTGCCACCATCGCCCTTCCTGATGCCATCGCCTCGTGGGCACCGGACATCGACATCGGCGTGAACTATGCCGACCGCCGCAAGGTGAAGACCCAGTCCGAAGGCAACATCCTGCTCGGCGCACAGGGCGATGCCAACATCGCCTCGGACCTGCAGTACCGTCCGGTGGACCTGGGCTTCGCCGGCCTCGGCACCATCCCGGCCTGGAACGTACCGGCCGCTGTGGGTCGTTACATGACCTTCAACCCGGTCGACAACCTGGACTACCTGATCCCCAAGTCGTGGACGGTCGAAGAGAAGATCACCACCGCCTGGGCGCGCCTGAACATCAACACCGACATCGGTGAAGTGGGCGTGCGCGGCAACATCGGCGTGCAGATGCAGCACACTGACCAGAGCTCGGATTCGCGCTACTGGGACAGCTCGCAGTCAGCCGGCAACAACGTGCAGCCGTATTCGAACGGCCGCACTTACAACGACTGGCTGCCGAGCTTGAACCTGGCCTTCATGTTCCCCCACCAGCAGACGCTGCGCTTCGCCGCCGCCAAGCAGGTCGCGCGCCCGCGCGTGGACCAGATGCGCGCCGGCCTGGAGTTCGGCGTGGATACCGGCACCGGCCGGCCGGGCGGCAGTGGTGGCAATCCGCTGCTGGATCCGTGGCGCGCCACCGCGCTGGACCTGTCCTATGAGAAGTACTTCGGCGAGAAGGCCTACGTGGCTGCCGCGATCTTCTACAAGGACCTGAAGAGCTACGTCTATACCCAATCGGTGGACAACTACGACTTCACCGCGCTGCTGGGCAGCTACGTGCCGCCGCCGGGCATGACCGCGCCGGTGCTGACCACCGGCACCTTCTCCGCGCCGCAGAACGGCAAGGGCGGCACGTTGAAGGGCCTGGAACTGACCGCATCGTTCCCGCTGGACATGCTGACCGACAGCCTGCGTGGCTTCGGCCTGCAGGCCAGCGCGACCTTCAACAAGAGCGACATCACCATCCTGGATCCGGAGAGCGCCTCCAGCGTCGGCAGTGACCCGATCAGCCTGCCGGGCCTGTCCAAGCGCGTGTACAACTTCACTGCCTATTACGAGCGCAGCGGTTTTGAAGCACGCGTCAGCCAGCGCCGCCGGTCGGACTTCATCGGTGAGATCGGCAACTTCAACGGCAACCGCAGCCTGCGCTATGTCGTCGGCGAAAACGTGACCGATGCGCAGGTCAGCTACACCTTCAGCGACAGCAGCGCCCTGCGTGGCCTGACCCTGCTGCTGCAGGGCAGCAACCTGACCAACGAGCCGTACCGCACCTACGCCGGCAGCAAGGACCGCCCGCTGGAGTACATCGAATGGGGCCGCACCTACATGCTGGGCGTGAACTACAAGTTCTGAGGCAGCGCCGGGCCCTGCCCGGCAGCCCGGACCCGGTAGTGCCGGCCGCTGGCCGGCAACAGAAAACAGGGAGCAGGACCGGAAACCCGCTGCGCAGGCAGCGGGTTTTCCTCTGCGCGGATGCCGGCCGCTGGTCGGCAAGGCCCAGCCACAAAAAAGGGACGGGGCGCTTCGGCCCCGTCCCCGCAAGTACCGCCACCGGAGAAAACGGTCAGCTGCGTCGGGCGCAATACACCGCGCGTGGCGGCAGCTGGAGTTCATTGCCCTGCACCGTGCCCGCATCCGGGCCCGGTACCACCACCTGCTGCCAGTTGCCCGGCGGCAGCGGATGGCTCACCGCTTCGGCCGACAGGTTGAAGGCCAGCAGGAGGGTTTCATCTGCAAGCATACGCTCGAACAGCAGCACGGGCTCGGCGCTTTCAAGAAATCTGATGCTGCCATGCAGGAGGGCCGGCTGGGTATGCCGCCAGGCCAGAAACGCGCGGAACGCCGCCAGCACCGAATGCGGGTCGCGCTCCTGCACGGCGACCGCCGCGGCCCGGTGTTCGGCCGGGATCGGCAGCCAGGGCTGGCCAGTGGTGAAGCCGGCCAGCGGTGCATCGGTCCACGGCAGCGGGGTACGGCAGCCGTCACGGCCCTTGAAATTCGGCCAGAAGGTGATGCCATAGGGGTCCTGCAGGGCCTCGAACGGCACCTCGGCCTCGGCCAGGCCCAGCTCCTCGCCCTGGTACAGGCAGACCGAACCGCGCAGCGAGCACAGCATCGCCACCAGCATCCGCGCCAGGCGCGGGTCGGCGGGGTGGCCGCCCCAGCGGCTGACCGCGCGCTCCACATCGTGGTTGGACACCGCCCAGCACGGCCAGCCTTCGGTCATCGCTGCTTCCAGGCGCGAGACCGTATCGCGGATGTAGGCCGCACTGTAGTCGTCCACCAGCAGCTCGAAGCTGTAGCCCATGTGCAGGCGGCCATCGCGGGTGTACTCGGCCGTGGTGGCCAGCGAGTCTTCCGAAGAGATCTCGCCCAGGCTGACCGCCCCCGGGTATTCGTCCAGCAGCGCGCGCAGGCGCTCCAGGAACGGCAGGTTCTCCGGCTGCGTGTTGTTGTAGTAGTGGTACTGGTAGGCGTACGGGTTGTCCGGGCTGAAGCCGCGCCCCACCCGCTTGTCGGCGGGCTTGGCCGGGTTGTCACGCAACTGTGCGTCGTGGAAGCAGAAGTTGATCGCATCCAGGCGGAAGCCATCCACGCCGCGGTCGAGCCAGAAGCGCACGTTGTCCAGGGTCGCCTGCTGCACGTCCGGGTGATGGAAATTCAGGTCCGGCTGGTCGACCAGGAAGTTGTGCAGGTAGTACTGCTCACGGCGCGGCTCCCACTGCCAGGCGCAGCCGCCGAACAGCGACAGCCAGTTGTTGGGCGGGGTGCCATCCTCGCGCGGGTCGGCCCAGACGTACCAGTCGGCCTTCGGATTGCTGCGGTCCTGGCGGCTCTCACGGAACCACGCATGCTCGATCGAAGTGTGGCTCAGCACCTGGTCGATCATCACCTTCAGGCCCAGGCCGTGGGCCTTGGCCAACAGGCGGTCAAAGTCGTCCAGGCTGCCGAACAGCGGGTCGACATCGCGGTAATCGGCGATGTCGTAGCCGAAGTCGGCCATCGGCGACCTGAAGAACGGCGAGATCCAGATCGCATCCACGCCCAGCGCGGCAATGTGGTCCAGGCGCTGGATGATGCCGGGCAGATCGCCCACGCCATCGCCGTTGGCATCGAGGTAACTGCGCGGGTAGATCTGGTAGATGACGGCTCCGCGCCACCATGGATAGTGCGACATCGACAGCCCCCCTCCGGGCATGCGGGACCCGCCGGCAGCGGGCCGAAATCCTGATCCGGCAAGCTTAGCGGCGGGCTCCCAGGCATGGCGCAACCTGCATACGTATTCACGCGGAGGGCCGCGCAGGCCGGGCTGGAATTGCCGCTCGGGCCGGTTTGCGCCCGAATTCACGGCCAGCGCCTATAATCGGTGGTGAGCCTGAAAGCCTGATCGCATGACCATCACCGAAGACACCCGTCCCGCCCTGGGCCTGCCCCAGATCCAGTCGCTTGCCGCGGCCGACATGGCCGCCGTCGACGCCCTGATCCGGCGCCGGCTGTCCTCGGACGTCGTGCTGATCAACCAGATCGCTGACCACATCATTTCCGCCGGCGGCAAACGCCTGCGCCCGATGCTGGTGATGCTGGCCGGCCATGCGGTCGGCCAGGCCGGCCCGGAGCACCACCAGCTGGCGGCGATCATCGAGTTCATCCACACCTCCACCCTGCTGCACGACGACGTGGTGGACGAATCCAGCCTGCGCCGTGGCCGCAGCACCGCCAACGCACTGTGGGGCAACGCGCCCAGCGTGCTGGTCGGCGACTTCCTGTACTCGCGCAGCTTCCAGCTGATGGTCGAGCTGGAGCGCATGCCGGTGATGCAGATCCTGGCCGACGCCACCAACCGCATCGCCGAGGGTGAAGTGCTGCAGCTGCTGCACGTGCACAATCCGGATACCGACGAAGCCGCCTACCTGCGCGTGATCGAGCGCAAGACCGCGGTGCTGTTCGCCGCCGGCACCCGCCTGGGCGCGCTGGCCAGCGGCGTGGATGAAGCGACCCAGCATGCCTTGTTCGACTACGGCATGCATCTGGGCTACGCGTTCCAGATCGCCGACGACGTGCTGGACTACTCGGCCAACGCCGAGGAGCTGGGCAAGAACCTGGGCGACGACCTCGCCGAGGGCAAGGCCACGCTGCCGCTGATCCACGCGATGGCCCACTCCGACGACGCCACCCGCGAGCGCCTGCGCACCATCGTGCAGGACGGTGACGCCTCGGCGATGCCGGAAGTGCTGGCCGCGATCCGTGCCACCGGCGGCCTGGAGTACAGCCGCGCGCGTGCCGAGGAATATGCCGCAGCCGCCGAGCGCGCGCTCGACGGCCTGGGCGACAACGATGCCGTGGCCGCCCTGCGCGGCCTGGCCCGCTACGCGGTGCAGCGCTCGCATTGACCGGCTGAGGTGTGCCGACCAACGGTCGGCACCCACCAAACCGGCATTCCGGTGGGTGCCGAGCGTTGGTCGGCACTGAAGCATCGGTAGTGCCGGCCGCTGGCCGGCATTCCCGATGACATCCGCAGCATCATGAGGTTGCCGGCCAGCGGCCGGCACTACCACTGCACGAATCAACGTTTCTCGAAGCGTTCCTCGAAGAACTCATCCAGCGCCTTCCATGCGCGCTTCGCCGCCCGCTCGTTGTACTGGCACCCCGGCGGACTGTTGGCATCGCGCTCGGCGAAGCAGTGCACCGCACCGCTGTAGTTGGTGAACTCCCACTCGACCTTGGCCGCGTCCATTTCCTTCTGGAAGCCAGCGATGTCCTCGGCGGTCACGCTCCTGTCGTCGGCGCCGTTGAGCACCAGCACCGACGGATGGCTGCCACCGGCCTGCGCCGGCAGCGGTGAACTCAACCCACCGTGCAGGCTGACCACACCGGCCAGCGGCGCACCGGCACGGGCCAGTTCCAGCACCGTGGTGCCGCCGAAACAGAAGCCCACCGCGCCGATCCGGCCGGCATCGAGCGGCACCTTGCCCGCCTGCGCCCTGAGCACGTTCACCGCCTCCAGCGCACGTGCGCGCAGCAGCGGCCTGTCATTGCGCAGCTTGGTTGCCACCGGCCCGGCCTCGGCATCGGTCTTCGGCCGCACGCCCTTTCCGTAGACATCGGCCACCAGCACCACGTAATCATCGCCGGCCAGCTGCTTGGCCTTTTCGACCGCCGATTCGTTCACGCCCTTCCAGTTCGGCACCATCACCAGACCCGGGCGCTTGTCGTTGTCGCCGTCGTCATAGACCAGCACGCCACTGAAGGTCGTGCCCTGGTGTTTCCATTCCACCGGCTGGGTCTTCATCGCCGCCCACGCCGGCATCGCCGCCAGCCCCAGGATCACCGCCACACCGCATCGCCAACGATTCATGCGCCTGCTCCGCAAGAAAAAGGGGACGGAGGGGATTAAGCCGCATTTGCCCCTCCCGCGTCGCATTCTGCATTGGCGACGTGACGCAGGTGTGGTTGGATACGACTTAATCCCCTCCGTCCCCATTTTCCGTATGAACGTTGTTGACCGCTTTCTGTCTGGCCTGAACCCGCGCCTGCCTGCTGATGACGCCTCGCAATGGATCCACGTCCAGGGCGCCAGCGCCGAAGACCTGCAGCGCCTGCGTGTGCAGTGGCCGCAGGTGCCGGACAGCCTGGTCGAACTGCTGTCGGGCGTGGATGGCACCCATTTCCGCGAGTATCCAGGCGGCGAGGTGTGCGTGCTGATGCTCGGCTCGGACGTTGAGGACGGCGGCTATCCGTACTACCTGCGGTCGGTCGCACAGATCTTCGAAGACCAGCAGCAGTGGGACGACAGCATCCGTTCGATCTACGAAGAGTGGCTGGATGACGAACCGGAGATCCTGGGTGAGGGCATCGACGCCGATCTGCCGATGAACCGCCGCCTGTGCTTCTCGCACTGCATGAACAACGGCGGCACCTCGATGCTGTACCTGGATTTCGATCCCGCGCCGGGCGGCACGGTCGGCCAGGTGGTGCGCTACCTGCACGATCCGGACAGCTACGCGGTGATCGCCCCCAGCTTCGACGCCTACCTGCAGCAGCTGATTGACGGCGATTACGCGTTCATCGACGAAGATCTGTAGATCCACGCCATGCGTGGATAGCTGCACAGGATCCCGCCGGGGTCAGAGCCCTTTCCTGCGGAAAGGGATCCGACCCCTCACCCGATACCCAGCCCGGGAATCGCGCTGATGCTGTCCGGATCGAAGCCGGCCAGCTCGGCGAAATGACGGCCACGCGCCACGTAGTCGCGGTACGCACCAAAGCTCGGTGCACCCGGCGACAGCAGCACCACCCCGCCCTGTTCGCCCAGCGCGGCACGCACCAAGGCCATCGCCTCGGCGAGATCGCCCGCCGCATGCAGGCCGAAGCGACCGGCGTCGGCCAACGGCTGCAGCATCGCGTGGATGCGCGGGCCGTTGCTGCCCATGGTCACGATCTCCACCGGCGGCACATCGTGCGCCATGTGCTGCATGAAATCGGTCCAGTCCAGGCCACGGTCATGCCCCCCCACCAGCAGCGCGATGCGCTGGCCGGCGAAGCACTCCAGCGCGGCCAGGCTGGCATGCGGCGTGGTGCTGATCGAATCGTTGACGTAGGTCAGGCCATCGGCCACGCCGATGCGCTGCAGGCGGTTCGGCAGCGGACGGAAGTCCTGCACCGCCGGCGCAAGCGCCGCGGCATCCAGCCCCAGCGCTTCCAGCGCGGCCAGCACCGCGCACAGGTTGCCGCGGTTGTGGCGGCCTGGCAGCGGCGTGTTGCGGGTATCAAACACGGCCTGCTCACCGCGATGCACGATGTCGCCGCGCATGTGCCAGCCCTGCGGCTGGTTGAACCAGACCACTTCGCTGTCGGGCAGCGACAGCGCGGCCAGGTGCGGATCGGCGGCGTTGAGCACAGCGATGCGCGGTGCGGCTTCAGTCACCAGCCGCAGCTTGTCTTCGATGTAACGCTGTTCGCTGCCGTGCCAGTCCAGGTGTTCCGGGAACAGGTTCAGCACCACCGCCACCTGCGGGCGGCTGCCACTGCGTGCCACCTCACCGGTCTGGTAGCTGGACAGTTCCACCGCCCAGTACTCCGGCGCGGGCTGCGGATCCAGCACTTCCAGCAGCGGCAGGCCGATGTTGCCGACCAGGCCGGTGCGATGGCCGGCGGCACGCAGCAGGTGCGCAACCAGCGCGGTGGTGGTGCTCTTGCCCTTGGTACCGGTCACGCACACGGTGTCGTGCACGGTGCCATCGTCGGCCGCGTGTTCGGCGAACCACAGCGCGGTGCCACCGATGAAGCTGGTGCCCTGCCCTGCAGCCGCCATCGCGATCGGCTGGTAGGGGCTGATGCCGGGCGATTTGATCACCACGTCGAACGCGGCCAGCGCTTCAGCGGAAGGCTCGCCACGCACGTCCAGTGCGCCCTTCGTTTCCGCACGCGCCGCCTCGACCTCGGACGCCGGGCAGAACAGGCTCAATGCCAGCGTGGGCAGGCGCGCGCGCAGCACCGCAAACGCGGCGCGGCCCTCACGGCCCCAGCCCCACAGCGCGACGCGCTTTCCTTCAAGCTTCGAAATCTTCACGCACCCGTTCCCACAGCGCAGCTGGAACACGGTGCTCGCCCTGCAGCTGCAGCAGCGGTGCCAGTTCCAGTTCGGCGGCATCCAGCTGCGGCTGGATCTCGTTGCAGAAGCGCTTCACCAGCACGTCTTCCTTCCACTCCGGGCGCTGTGCCAGGGTCGCCATCGCCGCACGCGATTCGCGGCCTTCGCCCACGCACTCGAACGGCTTGTGGTCCTGGAATTCCAGCAGCGCATCGAAGCCACCGGCCTGCTCGGCATCGTCCAGCAGGTTGCGGCCGAAGATGCGCACCAGGCGCGTCTTGGGCATGAACGGGGCCAGCGCCAGGAACACGAAATGGCATTTCGGGCAGACGCCGCACCAGCGGTTCACCGGGCGCTCGCCGAGGATGTGGAAGTTGCGGTTGCAACTGGAGAAATGCGCGTCGTAGAAGTCACTCTTGGCGAACTGGCGGGCCACCGCCAGCTCGGACATCGGGCGCAGCAGCGAGTAGTACTGCAGGTCCGCCGCCACGTACTTCTGCACATGGCTACCGAAGGCCTGCTCGCAGGCCCACCCCTTGGACCACTGGTGGTTCACTTCGCCGGTGCCTGGAATCTGGCTGCCGTAGCTGGCCGAGCGCTCGTTGGAGAACACGACCTGGTCCACGCCGTGCAGCAACGCGGCCAGCACCATGATCGCCGAGTTCACCACCGTCACCGGGATATGGCCGTTCCAGGCGCCCTGGCGGTTCAACTCGAACAGTTCCGGTGCCAGCGTGCGGCCCAGGTTCAAGGTCGGCAGGCCAGTGCGCTCGGCGCACGCACGGATCAGCTGCGAGCCACCGATCCAGGTCACGGTCTCGTCCACGCCGGCACGGCGCAGCGCTTCGATGCTGACCAGCGAATCCTTGCCGCCGCCGATGGCCACCAGCGCGTGCGGCTGCAGGCCCAGCGCCGGCGCCTGCGCAGCTACGCCCTGCACCGGCAACCGGAAGCGGCCGCGCAGGTTCAGGCCGTTGCGGTAGGCGAATTCGCCCAGGCCGTTGAGGTAAATGGTCTCCACCAGCGCGGCGGTATCGGCATCGATGCTGTAGCTGTCGATGCTGACCGTATCCGGTACGCCGGCCTTGTAGTAGCTGACACCGGCGATCAGGTGCAGCAGCTGCAGCGCGCGCTGCACGGCGGCGCTACGCGCTTCGTCCAGCACGAACGGGGCGCCGGGCACGGTGATGGTTTCCACCATCTCCGGGCCGTCATCAAAGGCGTAGACCAGCCTGGCCACGCCGGTATCCGCGGCGAATTCGCAGCGGACGAAGCGGAAGCGGGAAACCTGGTGTTTGTCGAAAGCAGTCATGGTGTATCCGGTCAGGCACGGGCCCGCGCGATGGCGCGGGGCGTGTCGGTGGGCGGGTGCAGGGCGCGCGCGGTGGTCATTCGATCACGTCTTCGCGCGGCAGCATCCGCTGGTTGTAGGTGTTGGCCATCACATAGCCGTACGCGCCGGCGTCGGCGATCAGCATCACGTCGTCCGGCGCAGTTGACACCGGCAGCTTGCGGCGCTTGCCGAACACATCGCTGGATTCGCAGATCGGGCCGACCACATCGAACGCCGCTTCGGCATAACCACCCTGGCGGCTGAGATTCTCGATGTCGTGCCAGGCGTCGTACAGGGCCGGGCGCATCAGCGTGTTCATGCCGGCATCCAGGCCCACGCGGCGCACGCCGTCCTTTTCCACCACCTGGGTGGCATGGGTCAGCAGCACGCCCGATTCGGCCACCAGGTAGCGGCCCGGCTCGATCGCCAGGCGGAATGCCGGGTGCAGCGCCTTGACCTCGGCCAGGCCCTCGGCCCAGGCGTCCAGGTCGAACGGCTCGTCTTCGTCGCTGTACGGAATCGGCAGGCCGCCACCGATGTCGATGGTGTGCACGCTGCCGATGCGGCGGGCGAAGCCGGCCAGCTCATCGCACATCAGGCGCCAGTGCTGCGCGGTTTCCACGCCACTGCCCAGGTGCGCATGCAGGCCGACCACGCGGCTGCCCAGCTCGGAGGCCGCGCGCACGAACTCGTCCACGCGGGCGATCGGCAGGCCGAACTTGGACTCCTTGCCGCCGGTGCGGACCTTGGCATGGTGGCCTTCGCCACGCCCCAGGTCGACGCGCAGCCACAGCTCGCGGTTGCGGAACAGGTCCGGCCAGCGTTGCAGCGCTTCGACGTTGTCGACGGTGACGGTCACGCCAAGGGCGAACGCCGCCTCGTACTCGCTGCGCGGGCAGAAGCTGGGAGTGAACAGCACGCGCCGCGGCGACAGCTCCGGCAGGTGCTGGAACACATGCTTCAGCTCGCCGTACGAGACGCACTCCAGCCCGAAGCCCTCGGCTTCCAGCAGCTGCAGGATGGCCGGGTGGCTGTTGGCCTTGATCGCGTAGTAACGCTGGTCGATCGGCTTGATCGCGGCCAGCGCGCGGGCGCGGGCGCGCACCGTCGGCAGGTGGTAGACATAGCGCGGCGTACCGGCATCGGCCAGCTGCAGCAGGTGCGCACGCTGGCCGCGCCACCACGGCGTGCCGCGCGGGCGCACGGTGCCGGCAATCTCGCGCCAGCGCGGGCCGAACACTTCGGTTTCTTCCACCGGCATCGCACCGCTGTCGATCAGCTCGGCATGCAGGATCGGCAGCAGGCCATCGGCATCGGCCTCGTCGATGACGAAGGTCAGGTTCAGGTCGTTGGACGACTGCGAAATCATGTGCACGCGCTCGCGGCCGAAGGTGGCCCACACGTCCGACAGCTTGTGCAGCAGAGAACGCATGCCACGGCCGACCAGGGTGATCGCCGCGCACGGCACGATCACCTTCACCTTGCAGATCTGCGACAGGTCGGCCGACAGCGCGGCCAGCACATCGGTGTTGACCAGGTTCTCGGACGGGTCCAGCGACACGGTGACGTTGGTCTCGGCCGAACCGATCAGGTCCACCGACAGGCCATGCTTCTTGAACAGGTTGAACACATCGGCCAGGAAGCCGACCTGCTGCCACATGCCGATGCCTTCCATCGACACCAGCACGATGCCGTTGCGGCGGCTGATCGCCTTGACGCCTGGTACCGGTGCAGCACTGCCGTCAATGCTGGTGCCCGGCAGTTCCGGACGCTCGGTATCGAGGATGGCCATCGGCACGCCTGCATCGCGGCACGGCTTGATCGAGCGCGGATGCAGCACCTTGGCACCAGTGGTGGCGATTTCCTGCGCCTCGTAGTAGTCCAGGCGGGTCAGCAGGCGCGCGTCCGGCACATCCTTCGGGTTGGCACTGAACATGCCCGGCACATCGGTCCAGATTTCCACGCGGCTGGCGCCGAGCAGCGCGCCGAAGTACGCCGCCGAGGTATCCGAGCCACCACGGCCGAGGATGGCGGTACCGCCATCGGCATGCCGCGAGATGAAACCCTGGGTGATCAGCAGGCGGGTCGGCTGCGCGCGGAAGCGCTGCATCCACTCCGCGTCGGCACGCCACTGGCAGTTCACCGACAGGCGCTGTGACCAGTCGCTCTGGTTCGGCTGCGGCGGCATTGCGTCCAGCCACTGGCGGGCATCCATCCAGCCCATGTCCAGGCCCGAGGCCTGCAGGTAGGCCGCGCCCAGCGTGGACGACAACAGTTCGCCCTGGCCCAGCACTTCGGCCTGCCACTGCAGCGGACGGGTGGCCGCACGCGGGTCGTCGAGCAGGCCCTGCAGTGCCGCCAGGCGCTCGGCCAGTACTTCGCAGCCCAGGCCCAGTTCGGCCAGGAAGCCTTCATGGCGTTCGACCAGCGCGGCCACGCGATCACGGCTGTCCGGCGCGCCATCGGCGATCGCGGTCAGCTCGTTGGTGACCCCGGACAGCGCCGACACCACCACCAGCACGCGCGAGCCGGTCTCTTCCGCGCGTTTTTTCGCCAGCTTCCCGATCGTGTCCCAGCGGTGACGACGCGACACCGAGGTGCCGCCGAACTTCAGTACGATCCAACGATCGACAAGGGGGGAAGCTGACATGGATTGGCTATGTAGAATGTGGGGAAGCCGCCCTCGGGGGCGGAACCTTTGATTCTAAGCGCAATATCCCCGTAGATGGCCCTCCTCCGTTACCTGCAGCTCGATGTCTTCGCCTCCCGCCCCGGAACCGGGAATCCACTGGGTGCCCTGCTGGACGCCGATGCGCTCTCCGGCGAGCAGATGCAGGCCCTGGCCGCCTGGCTGAACCTGTCCGAGACGGTGTTCTTCCTGCGCCCCAGCGCGCCCGGCGCCGACTACCACATCCGCATCTTCACCCCGACCCGAGAGCTGGCGTTCGCCGGCCACCCGAGCGTCGGCGCGGCCTGGGCGGCGGTGAGCTGCGGCCTGGCCCAGCCTCGCGACGGCGCCCTGCTGCAGCAGTGCGCGGCGGGGGTGCTGCCCGTGCGGGTGAGCGGCCCGGCCGAGGCACTCCAGATCCAGCTGGCCAGCCCACCGGCGCGGCAACTGGCGACTGGCGCAGATGTGGCACCCGAAACACTGCTGGCCCTCGCCGCCAACGGGCACGTGCCCGAACTCTGGGACAACGGCGCGCGCTGGTGGCTGCTGCCGCTGCGCGATGCCGCCGCTGTGCGCGGCCTGGCGCCGGACATGGCCGCCCTGCGCGACTGGAGCCTTGCCACCGAGGCCACCGGCGTGGCCGTATTCGCCGACGAAGCCGGTACCGACCACACCCGTGTGGTGCGCACATTCTGCCCCGCCGATGCGGCCAGCGTGCCGGAAGATCCGGTCACCGGCAGCGCCAATGCCCTGATCGCTGCCTGGCTGCGGCAGCGCAACGCCCTGCCCGGCCGCGAGGGCCACTACGTGGCCAGCCAGGGCCGCGAAGTCGGCCGCGATGGCCACGTGCAGGTGCAGGTCGACGCGCAGGGCACGGTCTGGATCGGCGGCCAGGTGCAGCCGGTCATCGACGGCCACCTTCGCTGGTAGCGCACGAAAAAAGGGGACGGAGGGAATTAAGTCGCTTATCGCACTTGGGGCACAAGCGACTTAATTCCCTCCGTCCCCTTTTTTGTGCCCCGCGCTACGCTATGCCGCCTGTTTACTGGAGTCCTGCCTGATGTCCACCCGCCGTTTCCTGCAGCTGGATGTGTTCTCCCCGCGCGCCGGTGCCGGCAATCCGCTGGCCGTGGTGCTTGATGCCGAAGGCCTGGACGATGCCAGCATGCAGGCCATTGCGCGCTGGACGCGCCTACCCGAGACCACCTTCGTGTTCCCGCCGCAGGTCGCAGGCGCCAGCTACCGGCTGCGCATGTTCAGCCCGCAGAAGGAGGTCCCGTTCGCCGGCCATCCCAGCGTCGGCACCGCGCATGCGGTGCTGCAGGCGGGCCTGGCCGCGCCAGTCGACGGCGTGCTCGTGCAGGACGGCATTGCCGGTGCGCTGCCGCTGCGCGTGAACGGCGAGGGCGCGCAGCAGCGCATTGCCATCCGCACCCCGCGCGCGCAGCTGGCGGAGATCGCCGAGGCCACCGACCCGCGCCTGCAGGCGGCGCTGAAGGATTGGCCGCTGGGCTCGCTGCCGCCGGCGCGCATGCAGGGCGGGCGCAGCTGGTGGGTGGTGCAGGTGGCCGATGAAGCGGCACTGCGCGCACTGCGCCCGGACTGGGACGCGGTCGCGGCTCTGGCCGAATCCACCGACAGCATGGGCGTGTTTGCCTACGCCTTCAGCGATGGCGGCGAAGGCTTCGATCTGGCGGTGCGCGCCTTTGTCGGCAATGGCCGCCGCTTCGAGGACGCCGCCTCCGGTGCTGCCAATGCGGTGCTGGCCGCATGGCTGGACCTGCGCGATGCGCTGCCGCGGGGCCGTGAATCGTTCGAAGTCAGCCAGGGCCGCGAAGTCGGCCACGACGCGCGCCTGACCCTGCGCGTCGATGAAGACGGCGAGGTCTGGTCGGGCGGGCAGGTGCAGACGGTGATTACCGGCACCCTTGATTGGTGATCGCGCTGGCGGGTGGTAGAGCCGAAGGCAGCGGCAGGAGCCGCTGCCAACGTCGGACGCGACGGCCCGGAGGGTGGCGGCCAGGAAGGCCGCCATAACGCTGGCCGGCTGCTACATGGACCCCGGCATCATGCGGTTGCCGGCCCGCGGCCGGCACTACCGTGGCTCAGCCCAGTTCGGCTTCCAGGCTGATCGGCACCGCGCTCAGCGCCTTGGACACCGGGCAGTTCTGCTTGGCGTCATCGGCAATGGCACGGAACTGTGCGGCGTCGATACCCGGCACCACGGCCTTCACCTTCAACCGGATCTGCGACAGCTGCGGCCCGCCCTCCAGGGACAGATCGACCTTGGCCTCGGTGTCCAGCGAGGTCGGGGTGAAGCCGGCCTCACCAAGCTTGGCCGACAGCGCCATGGTGAAACAGCCGGCGTGCGCGGCGGCGATCAGCTCCTCCGGATTGGTGCCCTTCTCGTCGCCGAAGCGGCTGTTGAAGCCGTAGCGGGTCTTGTCCAGCAGCCCGCTCTGCGGCGTGCTCAGCTGTCCCTTGCCCGACTTCAGATCGCCTTCCCAGTGCGCGGTGGCGTGTCGCGAGATTCCCATGTGCTGCTCCTGCGTGGCGGTGATGAACGGCCACTCTCGCACGGGACGCGTTAGCCCTGCGTCGCTCCGCCGCATGCCGCACGTCCGCCGGACATCGGACAGCTGGTCACTTCTTCGCCAGACCGACGTGGACTTTTCCCTTGTTTTCAGTGGTTTCGCACATTCCAGCAACGGGCAGGCAGCAGCCATCGCGCACGCTGCAGCGCCCCCGCCCCCCACCGCCGGCCATGTACTGAATCGGCCTGGATATGAAAAAACATGCACTTTCCGCGCTTCGGGCTATTGGCGGCGCCCGAGAGTTGCCCTACATTGCGCTTGCCGACGGGGTTCGGCGCCGACCACACAACCAACCGTTCACGGAACAGGAAACCATGGCAAAGACCGCTAAGAAGGCTGCCCCGAAGAAGGCAGTGAAGAAAGTCGCGACGAAGGCAGCCGCCAAGCCGGCCGCTCCGAAGCCGATCAAGGAAGTGCTGACCAAGTCCGGCCTGGTTGCACACATCGCTGAAGCCTCCGGCGTCATCGCCAAGGACGTCCGCGCTGTGCTGGCCTCGCTGGAAAGCGCCGTCGCCTCCTCGGTGCACAAGAAGGGCGCTGGCTCGTTCACCCTGCCGGGCCTGCTGAAGATCACCACCGTCAATGTGCCGGCCAAGCCGAAGCGCAAGGGCATCAACCCGTTCACCAAGGAAGAGCAGTGGTTCGCTGCCAAGCCGGCCACCACCAAGCTGAAGGTGCGTCCGCTGAAGAAGCTGAAGGACGCCGCGCTGTAAGCGCGCGCCCCAACGCGGATTCCGACGGGACGGCTCTGGCCGTCCCGTTTTTTTTTGTCCGCACCACACCCCGCAACACAGCGTTGCCGCGGCCCCGGCAATCCCCGTACAGGCCCGCCAGCATTGGCTGCCGGTGCTCCGCAAAGGGCGCGGAACGTACCGGGTGGAACACTGCGTGCAGCGCCGGCCGTCGCCGCCAGCCGTGGCCTTGCCTATGGTGGGCACATCCTCCACAGCTACGGCGAGCACACCCTCATGGCCAGCCCCTCCACCCGCTACCGCATCTCGGTAACCCCGATCGAAAAGGACGGGCTGCAGTGCACCGGGCGCTGCACCATCGAACTGGAACACCGCGCCGGCCGCGACCTGATGCGCCTGCTGGAAGCGGCCCCGCGTACCGCCGGCATCAGTGGCGACGAGCGCGCGACCCTGGTGATCGCCACCCAGCTGCTGCGCGACATCGTGCAACGCCACGCCGAGACCGACGGCCACGCACTGGCCGCCATCGCCGCTCAGGTCCTGCCGGCGCTGGACGCGCTGGAGCAGCTGCCCTCCTCCCGCTGATAGCGGCGCAACCGATACACTGCCGCCCTCCAGGTTGCCTCGGGGAGGAGGCGGGCATGCGCAGGATCCTGTTCCTGATCGCACCACTGGTGCTGCTGGGTTGTTCACGCCCGGCGGCACAGACGAATGATCACATCACGGCAGCGTCCGCTCCCGTCGCCGCAGCAGCGGACACCGGTACCGGCCCCGGCCCCGCAGCATTGCAGGCGAGCGATATGACGCTGCTGTCCGCCGTCGACGACGGCGCAGAGCCGCCGTCGACGATGCTCAACCGCTACGTCGCCGCACTGCTCAACCGCGACCGCGCCGCCAGCGATGCTGCCTGGACGATCCCACCCGGCGACCCGCGGCATGCAGACGACGCCGCGCTGCGGCAGCTGCAGGACCTGCGCACGCTGCGCCTGCACAGCGATACTCCGATCGCCCGAGATGACCGGCAGCCACCGCGGCTGCTTGAAGTCCCTGTGCAGATCCGTGCGGTCACCGCCAATGGCACGTTCCGCTTCGGCGGCTGGTACCGCGTGCAGCCCAGCAGCGACGGCAGCGCCTGGCAGATCCAGTCGGCACAGCTGCGTCCAACGCTGGACTGAACCGTTGCAGCGGCATGCACGCGCGATTCAGCCTGCGCGGCTACTCTTTGATCCATCCATCTGCTTTCCACCGGTCACCGACATGCGCCTGCGTTCCCTGATGACCCGCCTCGCGGCCTCCACCGTGCTGATCGCCGCTGCGATCGGTGCTCAGGCGGCTCCCTCCATTTCCGGCCGCGAACTGTCGGTGGGCGCCAGCGACGTGCAGCAGTACCTCGATGGCAGCTTCCCGCGCACCCAGGACGCCCTCGGCGGCCTGATCGCCCTGACCATGAGCCATCCGCAGCTGAGCCTTCCGGCCGGCGAACGGTTGACCCTGGGCATGGACGTCGCGCTGGCCACCGCCGGCGGCAACCCGGCCCGACTGGGCACGGTGAAGCTCAGCAGCGGCCTGCGCTACGACGCGCAGACCCAGGGCTTTCACCTGCAGCAGCCGAGCGTGGATGACTTCACCCCGGCCAACCAGGGCGGCCGCCTCGACTCGCGCACCCGTGGCCTGCTCAATGCGTGGCTGAGCGACTACGCCCAGCGCGAACCGATCTACAAGCTGGACCCGGCCGTGGCCGGGGTGCTCGGCGCCCTGCAGGTGCAGTCGGCACAGGTGAAGAACGGCAAGCTGGTGGTCACTTTCAACCAGAACCTGGGCAACCTGGTACCGGCAGGCCTGCTGGGCAAATGAGGTGGTGCCGGCCGCTGGCCGGCAGCACGTCACTGCATCTGCCGGCCAGCGGCCGGCACTACCGGTAGCGCATCAGGCGGCAAGCGCTTTTACCACCGCCTCGCTGAAAGCCGGAATGTCATCCGGCTTGCGGCTGGTGATGACGTTGCCGTCGACCACCACCTCGGCATCGCGCCATGTCGCACCCGCGTTCGCCAGATCCTGCTGCAGGGAAGGCCAGGAGGTCAGCTCGCGGCCATCGGCCAGGCCGCTGTTGATCAGCAGCCACGGGCCATGGCAGATCGCCGCCACGGGCTTGCCGGCTTCATCCACTGAACGGATGAAGGCCAGTACGGCATCATCGGTGCGCAGTGTGTCCGGATTGATGACCCCGCCGGGCAGAACCACCGCATCGAAGCGTGCAGGATCGGCCTCATCCAACGGGATATCCACCGCGACGGCGTCGCCCCAGTTCTTCTCCTTCCAGCCCTTGATCGTCGCTTCCTTTGCGGGCGAGACCACGCTGACGCGCGCCCCTTCCGCTTCCAGCAAACGCTTGGGTTCGATCAGTTCAGACTGTTCGAAGCCGTGGGTGGCAAGGATGGCAATCTGCTTGCCCTTCAATCGCTCTGCCATGGAGGCACTCCGGTTGGGGGAGCCCACAGAATGGAAGAACGGCCCTTGCGCGGCGGTGACCCTGTCGTGCACGGCAGGTGGAGAGCCGCCGGGTGGTGCCGGCCGCTGGCCGGCACCTGGATTGCGCCTTGCCGGCCAGCGGCCGGCACTACCCGGTACCGATCAGCGCTTGGGCTGCAGCATCGTGCCGGTGCACTTGGGCGAGCCGCAACGGCACTCCCAGATCTTCTTCAGCTTGGCGGTGTGGCGCTCGGCCAGGGTGATGCCGTAGTTGTAGGTCAGCTCCTCGCCGGCCTTGATATCACGCAGTGCCTCGATGAACACCTTGTCGCCCCGGCTGTCGCCGTCCTCGTCCTCCTCGATCACCGCCTCGCAGTTCGGGTCGCAGCTGTGGTTTATCCAGCGCGCGTCGTTGCCCTTGTAGTTGGCGTCGATCACCCAGTCATCGTTGAGGGTGAACAGGAAGGTATGGCCACTTTCGACGTCGCCGCTGTCATCGGCATCAACGTCGCCGTGGCTGCGCAGCAGGCCCTTGTACTGGATCACGCGCTCGCCCTGCTTGATCGGGGCCACGGCGAACACGCCGTTGCCATGGATGGCGGACTTGCGGGCTTGGATCTTCTTCGGCATCGGCGCGGGCTGTTTGCAGCGAATGGAATGGGGATTCTCGCCCATTCCGGGTGATTGCGAAAATCACCCCGTTGGCGCAGCATTGCGCCCCGGCAACGGCCGCGGTGTGTCCTCCCGGCCTGGCCCAAGCGCCGGCTGAATGCCCGGGTTGGATGGTGGCGAATAAAAGCGTACAATTTCAGTCCGCTTTAAGAACCACTCGCATCCCCATGTTGCGCGTCACCAAACTCACCGATTACGCCACCGTCGTGCTGACCGTGCTCGCCGCCCGTCCGGGCGAAGTGCTCAGTGCCACCGAGCTGGCCGAATTCACCGGTCTGGAGCCGCCCACCGTCAGCAAGGTGCTCAAGCCACTGGCCCAGGCCGGCCTGGTCGAAGGCCTGCGTGGCGTCCGTGGCGGCTACCGCCTGACCCGCCCGGCCATCGAGATCTCGTTGTTCGAAGTGGTCGAAGCGATGGAAGGGCCACTGGCCCTGACCGAATGCAGCCACGACCACAACCAGTGCGGCATGGCGCCCAAGTGCGGCGCGCGCAGCAGCTGGCGGCTGATCAACGACGTGGTCTCCGAGGCCCTGCGCGATGTCACCCTCGCGCAGATCCTGCCCCCTCTCCCCCTTGCCGATGACGAACAGCGCCGCACCATCGCTGTCGACGTCGTCTCCTGATTCGTAGGCAGCCCCCATGGCCACCGAAACCATCGAAAACGTCGCCCACGACGACACCCCCAACCGCGAGATCCACGAGCAGCTCGGCCGCAAGTATTCGGCCGGCTTCATCACCGAGATCGAGTCGGACTCCCTGCCGCCGGGCCTGGACGAGGACACCATCCGTGCCCTGTCGGCCAAGAAGGACGAGCCGGAGTGGATGACGCAGTGGCGCCTGGATGCCTACCGCCACTTCCTGACCCTGCCGATGCCGGACTGGGCCAAGCTGGAGATCGCGCCGATCGACCTGCAGGCGCTCAGCTACTACTCCGCGCCGAAGGGCCCGAAGTACGCCTCGCTGGATGATGTGCCGAAGGAACTGCTCGACACCTACGACAAGCTGGGCGTGCCGCTGCACGAGCGCGCCAAGCTGGCCGGCGTGGCGGTGGATGCGGTGTTCGACTCGGTATCCGTGGGCACCACCTTCCGCAAGGAACTGGCCGAGAAGGGCGTGATCTTCTGCTCGATGTCCGAGGCCATCAAGGAACACCCGGCGCTGGTGCGCCAGTACCTGGGCACCGTGGTGCCGGTCGGTGACAACTACTTCGCCGCGCTCAACTCGGCGGTGTTCTCCGACGGCAGCTTCGTGTTCATTCCCAAGGGCGTGCGCTGCCCGATGGAACTGAGCACCTATTTCCGCATCAACGCCGGCCACACCGGCCAGTTCGAGCGCACCCTGATCGTGTGCGAGGACAAGGCCTACGTCTCCTACCTGGAAGGCTGCACCGCGCCGATGCGCGATGAGAACCAGCTGCACGCCGCGGTGGTCGAGCTGGTCGCGCTGGAAGATGCGGAGATCAAGTACTCCACGGTGCAGAACTGGTACCCGGGCGACGAGAACGGCGTCGGTGGCATCTACAACTTCGTGACCAAGCGTGCCGAATGCCGTGGCGCGCGCAGCAAGGTCACCTGGACCCAGGTCGAGACCGGCTCGGCGATCACCTGGAAGTACCCGTCCTGCGTGCTGCTGGGCGACGATTCGGTCGGTGAGTTCCACTCGGTCGCGCTGACCCATCACCGCCAGCAGGCCGACACCGGCACCAAGATGATCCATGTCGGCAAGCGCACCAAGAGCAAGATCGTCAGCAAGGGCATCAGCGCCGGCCGTGGCCAGAACACCTACCGCGGCCTGGTGCGGGTGGACCGCAACGCCGAGGGCGCGCGCAACTACACCCAGTGCGACTCGCTGCTGATCGGCAAGCAGTGCGGCGCGCACACCTTCCCCTACATCGAGGTGAAGAACCCGGGCGCCACCGTCGAGCACGAGGCGACCACTTCCAAGATCTCCGATGACCAGCTGTTCTACTGCCGCGCCCGTGGCATCAGCCAGGAAGACGCGGTGTCGATGATCGTCGACGGCTTCTGCAAGCAGGTGTTCCGCGAACTGCCGATGGAGTTCGCGGTGGAAGCCAAGAAGCTGCTGGAAGTCTCGCTGGAAGGTTCGGTGGGCTGACCGCCCGCCCCTGCCCCTCGCAAACGCATTCTCTTTACCGGCGGGCCCTGGCCCGCCCCACGGAAACCCCCACCATGCTGAAGATCGAAAACCTCCACGCCCGCATCGGCGACAAGGAAATCCTCAAGGGCCTGTCGCTGGATGTGAAGCCCGGCCAGGTGCACGCCATCATGGGCCCGAACGGCGCCGGCAAGTCCACCCTGGGCAACGTCCTGGCCGGCCGCGACGGCTACGAAGTGACCGAAGGCAGCGTGCAGTTCGACGGCGTCGACCTGCTGGAGCAGGACCCGGAAGCACGTGCCGCCGCGGGCCTGTTCCTGGCGTTCCAGTACCCGGTGGAAATCCCGGGCGTGAACAATACCTACTTCCTGCGCGCGGCACTGAACGCCCAGCGCAAGGCGCGCGGCGAAGAAGAACTCGATTCCATGCAGTTCCTCAAGCTGGTGCGGCAGAAGCTGGCCGTGCTGCACCTGAAGGACGAACTGCTGCACCGTGGCGTCAACGAAGGCTTCTCCGGCGGCGAGAAGAAGCGCAACGAGATCTTCCAGCTGGCCGTGCTGGAACCGAAGCTGGCGATCCTGGACGAGACCGACTCGGGCCTGGACATCGACGCGCTGAAGAGCGTGGCCGACGGCGTCAACGCACTGCGCGGCGCCGACCGTTCGTTCCTGGTCATCACCCACTACCAGCGCCTGCTGGACTACATCAAGCCGGACGTCGTGCACGTGCTGGCCGATGGTCGCATCGTCAAGAGCGGCGGCCCCGAGCTGGCGCTGGAGCTGGAAGCGCACGGCTATGATTTCCTGAAGGACCGGGTCGTGCCCGAGGCGGCGGTCTGATGAGCGCCCTGCTTGACTCCATGGCCCAGGCCTTCTGTGGCAGCGATGCGCGCCGCGAAGTGCTGGATGCGGCCCTGCGCGACGGCCTGCCCGCCGCCCGCAATGAAGCCTGGAAGTACACCTCGCTGCGCCAGCTGGAACGCCGTGCGTTCGCTGCAGCGCCACTGCAGGGCCCGGCGCTGGACGCCGCGCTGCTGGACGACATCCCGGCGCCGCGCCTGGTGTTCGTCAACGGCCGCCTGGATGCCACGCTGAGCGATGTGCAGGCCCTGCCGTCCGGCGTGCAGCTGCAGCCGCTGTCGGCCGCGCTGGCCGCTGGCGAAGACGCCGTGCGTTTCCTTGGCCGTCGCTACGAGCGCAGCGAAGAGATCTTCGCCCGGCTCAACGCCGCACTGGCCGATGAAGGCGTCGTGCTGCGCGTGGATGAAGGCGTGCAGGTCGAAACGCCGCTGCAGCTGGTATTCGCCAGCGTCGCCGGCGAAGCCGACCTGGCCTGGCACCATCGCCACCTGATCGAACTGCGCGCCGGCGCCAGCCTGGGCGTGGTCGAGCACCGCTTCAGCGTGGGTGACTCCGCCCACCTGGACAACACCGTGCTGCATGCCCACGTCGCCCGCGATGGCGTACTCAAGCACGCCCGCGTGCAGGCCGGCAGCGCCCGCCAGACCAGCTTCCTGCGTACCGACGCGGTGCTGGCCCGCGACGCGCAGTACCACCGCGTGGACCTGGAACTGGGCGCCGCGCTCAGCCGCCACGAACTGAACGTGCGCTTGGAAGGCGACAACGCCCGGCTGACCGCCAACGGCGTGCTGCTCGGCAATGGCCGCCGCCACGTCGAGACCCGCCTGGGCATCGACCACATCGCGCGCGATACCGCCTGCGAGCTGCTGTGGCGCGGCGTTGCCGCCAACCGCAGCCGCGTGGTGTTCCATGGCGGCATCCAGATCCGCGGAGGCGCCGACGGCACCGACGCGAACCTGTCCAACAAGAACCTGCTGCTGTCGGCCGATGCCGAGATCGACACCCAGCCGACGCTGGTGATCGACGCCGATGAAGTGAAGGCCGCGCACGGCGCGACCGTCGGCCAGCTCGATGCCAATGCGCTGTTCTACCTGCGCTCGCGTGGCCTGCCCCAGGTCCAGGCGCAGGCACTGCTGAGCGCTGCGTTCTGCCATGAACCGCTGAAGATCCTGCCGGACGCGTTGCGCGAGCAGCTGGCACGCCGCCTGGACAAGGCCCTGGCCGAGGCGGGTGTGGCATGAACCTGTCCACGCCACGCCCGATCGAAGAACGCACCGGCGCCCCGGACTGGGATCGCGTCCGCCTCGACTTCCCGCTGCTGATGCGTGAAGTGCACGGCAAGCCGCTGGTCTATTTCGACAACGCCAACACCGGCCAGAAGCCGGTACAGGTGATCGGCGCGGTGGATGAGTTCTACCGCCGCTACAACGCCAACGTCAGCCGCGCGGTGCATGCACTGGGCAGCGAAGCGACCGACGCCTACGAAGGCGCACGCAACAAGCTGGCACGCTTCCTCAACGTGCGCGCCAGCGACCTGGTGCTGTGCAGCGGCACCACCTTCGCCATCAACCTGGTGGCCTACTCGTGGGCGCTGCCGCGATTGAAGGCCGGCGACGTGATCCTGATCACGCGCATGGAACACCATGCCAACATCGTGCCGTGGCAGCTGGTCGCGCAACGTACCGGCGCCACCATCCGCGTGGCCGAGATCACGCCCGATGGCGCGCTGGACCTGGATGCGCTGCGCGCGGCGATGACCCCGGAGGTCAAGCTGCTGGCGGTCACCCATGTCTCCAACGTGCTGGGCACGGTCAATCCGGTGCGCGAGATCTGCCGTGAAGCGCGCAAGCGCGGCATCATCACCGTGGTCGATGGCTCGCAGGCGGTGCCGCACCGCAAGGTCGACGTCGCCGCGATCGGCTGCGACTTCTACGCCATCACCGGCCACAAGATGTGCGGTCCGACCGGCACTGGTGCGCTGTGGGCGCGCCGCGAGCACCTGGACGGGATGCCGCCGTTCCTCGGCGGCGGCGAGATGATCAAGGAAGTCAGCTTCGACGGCACCGTGTTCAACGATGCCCCGCACAAGTTCGAAGCCGGCACCCCGAACATCGCCGGTTTCATCGGCCTGGGCGTGGCCGCCGACTACCTGCAGCAGCTCGGCCAGGAGAACGTGGAAGCCCGCGAAGCCGAACTGCTGGCGCACTTCACCGAGGAGCTGCGCCGCGTCGACGGCCTGCGCATCATCGGCGAAGCGCCGGAGAAGGCCGCCGTGGTCTCGTTCCTGATCGATGGCGCGCATGCGCACGATCTGGCCACCCTGCTCGACCTGGAAGGGGTGGCCGTGCGCTCGGGGCAGCACTGCGCACACCCGCTGCTGCAGTACTTCGGCGTCGCCGCCACCTGCCGTGCCTCGCTGGCGTTCTACAACACGCACGCCGAGATCGAGCGCTTCATGACCGCGCTGACCAAGGTACGCAAGCTTCTGGGCTGAGCCGGCACACCGGGGTCAGATCCCTTTCGCGACGCGAAAGGGATCTGACCCCACCAGTATTCCCGACAGCCGCCGCTGCGACCGCAATGCCCGCTGGATCGCGACCAGATGAACGCGGCATACCGCCCGCAGCACACCGGGGTCAGATTCCTTTCGCCACGCGAAAGGGCTCTGACCCCACCAGCATTCCCAACAGCCGCCGTTGCAACTGCAATGTCCGCCGGATCGCGACCAGATGAACGCGGCATACTGCCCGTAGGACAGCGGGGTCAGATCCCTTTCGCCACGCGAAAGGGATCTGACCCCACCAGCATTCCCGACAACCGCCGTTGCGACCGCAATGCCCGCCGGATCGCGACCAGATGAACGCGGCATACCGCCCGCAGCACACCGGGGTCAGATCCCTTTCGCCACGCGAAAGGGATCTGACCCCACCAGCATTCCCGACAGCCGCCGTTGCGACTGCAATGCCCGCCGGATCGCCAGCAGATCCCCCGCCGGAATACCCGCCTCGATGAACTCCACATAGCGCCTGCACCGTTCATCCGCATCAGAACCCATCAGCTCAAATGCCGAATGCGGCTCGAGCAGCGCATTGGGCCTGCCACGCGCATTGGCACGATAGCTCGACCAGCGATAGTCACCGGGATGCGCCACCTTCCCCGCCCGAACCGGGTTGAGCTCGATGTAGCGCTGGCAAGCCAGCAGATAGCGATCCGTATCCACCACCGCGGAGTGGAAGCGCCCTTCCCATAACGTGCCGGTGCGGCCCTGCCGATCATTCACCCGACGTACGTAGGTCCGGTTCACGGCCTGCATCATCCGCGACAGCCCGCCGCAGAGATCAGGCGTTGCCAGAAGATGGACGTGATTGTCCATCAGCACATAAGCGTGGACCCGGCAGTGCCGCTGGTCTGCGTGATGACACAGCAGACGCAGGTAGGCCACGCGGTCGCCATCCGCAAAGAACACGGGCTGGCGATTGTTGCCGCGCTGGACGACATGTTGCGGATATCCGGGCGCATCGATGCGCCGTGGCCTTGGCATGGGCTGCTCCTGGTAGCAGGGGGTCAGGGCCCTTCGCTGCGCAAAGGGATCTGACCCCGAGCATCTGCCGATTCCGGGCCCGTGCCAGTCGGTCCATGGCCTGCCGTTGAGTCAGTAGATGCCGGGGTCAGATCCCTTTCGCGTTGCGAAAGGGATCTGACCCCACTCCCCCATTTGCGCCCGCCCACGCCCCACCTAGAATGGGGCCATGAGCACCCTGACCTTCCGCGCCGCCACGCCGGCCGACATCCCCGCCCTGATCGCCCTCGTCACCTCGGCCTACCGTGGCGACGCCAGCCGCGTTGGCTGGACCACCGAAGCCGACCTGCTGGATGGCGCCCGCATCGACGCCGAAGGCATCCAGGCCGACCTCGACCGCCCGCGCTCCACGATCCTGCTGGCCGAGCGCGAGGGCCAGCTGGTGGCCTGCGCCCACGTTGCCGACGTCGACGGCAACGGCTACTTCGGCATGTTCTCGGTCGATCCGGCCCAGCAGGGCGGCGGGGTCGGCAAGCAGCTGATGGACGCCGCCGAAGCGCACGCCGCACGCGAATGGAAGGTGCCGGTGATGCAGATGACGGTGATCGACGTACGCGACGAACTGATCGCCTTCTACGAGCGCCGCGGCTACCAGCGTACCGGCATCAAGAAGCCGTTCCCGTATGGCGACGAACGCTTCGGAATCCCCAAGCGCGACGACCTGCGCTTCGAGGTCCTGGAAAAGCCACTGGCCGGAGCCGCCGCGTGAGCGATACCTGGACCTTCGTGTGTGCCGGCAACGAGCTGCTGCCCGGTGAAATGAAGAGCGTGTTCGACGAAGTGACCGGCACGCCGATCGTGGTGTTCAACCTCGACGGCGAGCTGTACGCGCTGGAAGACCAGTGCACGCATGAGGAGTTCGAGCTGTCCTCGGGCGAGTTCAACACCGACGAAGGCAGCGTGGAATGCGTGCTGCACGGCGCGCGCTTCGACGTGCGCGATGGCCGCGCCCTGTGCGCCCCGGCCTATACGCCGGTACCCAAGTTCCCGGTGAAGCGCGAACACGACGCCGTCTGGACCCGCGACGACCGCGATTGAGGCGGCGTTCGGCCGCCGGCGACTCCGCCCAGGGGGTGGAAGCCAGCGGAGCGCGCTGAGAGGCGTTCAGTGGCCTCCCCGGGCATCCAGACCGCTCGCTCGCCCGCGCATATGCGAATCATTATCGTTGATGTTATCCTACGTAACATCTTCGTAACGACTCCGCCCCCTGCGCCATGGCTTTGCCCGCGCCCGCCGCCACGCTGTGCCAGCTTGCCCGCCATGGGTGGCCGTTGGCTGTGGCCCTGCTGCTGACGCTGCTGCTGGGCTGGTCGGCCCTGCACGAAGGGCGCGATGGACCCGCCACCTACGGCTGGCAGGCACACGCTGAAGATCTTCAGCAGGCCATGCCGATGCCGGCCCCGCCGGCGGACGAGTGCCCGCGCCATGCGGTGCCAGCACCGGAGCCGCCGCTGGATGGCGAGGGCACAACGCCCTGTACCGGACTGGCTCCCCCGCGCGCCGCCCTGGTCGCGCACGTTCCGCTGTGGCGCTCCGATGCCCTGCACTGGCAGCTGCACGATCCCGCACTGCGGTTGAACCCCGGCCACGCACCGCCTGCACCGCACGCCAGCTGAGGCGCCCTGCGGCCATTGCCGTGCGCCTGGAGTCGTCCGCTGCGTAGCCGAGCATCGGCTCGGCTCTACAGAAAACGCCCTCTACATGCCGTCGCGCTGTCTGCGCTTCGGCCCTCGCCCCTTTCCGATCCCAGCCACTACCACCCAAGCCATGACCCACATCACGTCCCGCAAGCGCGCCCCGCGCGTTTCCCTGCTCGCCACCGCCACCCTGGCCGCCGGCTTCGCGCCGTTGGCCGCACAGGCGGCCGACAGCGCTGACGCAGCCTCCTCCCGCAAGGCCACCGACCTGGACAAGGTGCAGGTGCGCGGCAGCTGGTTCAATCCGTCGTCACCGAAGTTCACCGCCGAGCTGCTGGACACCCCGAAGTCGGTGTCGATCGTCTCGGAAAAGCTGATCGCCGAAACCGGTGCGACCAACCTGCAGGATGCGCTGCGCATGGTGCCGGGCATCACCTTCGGTGCCGGCGAAGGCGGCAATCCGACCGGTGATCGCCCCTTCATCCGTGGCTTCGATTCGCAGAGCAACGTCTTCGTCGATGGCCTGCGCGACGTCGGCTCGCAGACCCGCGAGATCTTCGACCTGGAGCAGGTGGAAGTAGTCAAGGGCCCGAGCTCGGCCTACGGCGGCCGTGATTCCGGCGGTGGCAGCCTGAACCTTGTGAGCAAGACGCCGAAGCTGAAGAACGAGACCAGCGCCAGCATGGGCATCGGCACCGACAGCTACGCGCGCGGCACCGTGGACGCCAACTACGTGCTGGGCGATGGCATCGCCGCGCGCCTGAACCTGATGAAGCACGAATCGGACATCGCTGGCCGTGACGCCGCCAATGTCAGCCGCTGGGGTATCGCGCCGTCGATCGCGTTCGGCCTGAACGGCCCGGCCCAGCTGATCGCCAGCCACTACCACATGCAGAGCGATGACCTGCCGGACGCGGGTGGCTTCCCGTATGGCAACCCGAACGGTGCGCCGGCCTCGAAGTGGGTCGACGGCCGCCCGATGGTGCCGGACCGCAACAACTACTACGGCCTGGTCGACCGTGACTTCCAGCGTACCCGCGCCGACATCAGCACCCTGGATGCCAGCTACGACTTCGGCGGCCACAAGCTGCGCAACATCGCGCGCCTGGGCAACACCAGCAACGACTACCTGTGGACCCAGCCGGACGACAGCCAGGGCAACCCGAACAACTACGGCACCCTGTGGCGCCGGACCAACAGCCGTGCCGTCGACGTCAAGAGCTTCGCCGACCAGCTGGGCCTGACCGGTGCCTTCCAGACCGGTGCGCTCAAGCACAGCTACAGCGCGGGCGTGGAATACAGCGACGAGAAGATGACCCGCGGCAGCTATCTGATGACCCCGGGCACCAGCAACCCGCTCACCGGCAGCAGCAAGTGCCCGACCACCGGCGCGGCCACCGGCTACAACTGCACCGATTTCGCCAATCCGAACCCGCGCGATCCGTGGGCGGCCACCCATTCGGTGTACCGCAGCGACAAGGCACTGGACGTAGAGCAGCGCACCAGGACCACCTCGGCCTACGTGTTCGACACCATCGAGCTCAATGAGCAGTGGATGATCAACCTCGGCCTGCGCTACGACGACTTCCGCACCACCCTGACCACCCCGGTGGCCGGCAAGGCACCGACCCGCGTGCGCAACAGCAACGACTTCCTGAACTACCAGGCCGGCGTGGTGTTCAAGCCGGCCGCCAACGGCAGCATCTACCTGTCGTGGGGCACCTCCTCGACTCCGCCGGGCATGGACGGTGGTGATGGTTCGGACGGCCTGAGCGCCGCCGTGGCCGACCTCAAGCCGCAGGATACGAAGAACCTCGAGCTGGGCACCAAGTGGGACCTGTTCGACCAGCGCCTGAACCTCACCGCGGCGATCTTCCACACGGTGATGAACAACGCGCGCGTGACGGTCGACAACGGCACCAGCCGGAATGCCGGCAAGAAGGAAATCAACGGCTTCGAGCTGGGCTTCACCGGCCAGCTGACCGACGCCTGGAGCCTGTACGGCGGCTACACCTACCTGGACTCGGAACTGAAGGACAACGGCTTCGTCTGTGGTGCACCGGTCGGCCGCACCTGCCCGTCCAACGTCTACGTGCCCTCGCCGTACAACGGCAACGTATTCCCGAACACCGCCAAGCACAGCGCCAACCTGTGGACCACCTACCGCTTCCCCATCGGCCTGACCGTCGGTGCCGGTGCGTTCTACTCGGACAAGCAGTACGGTGACGTCGCCAACACCAAGTGGATCGCCAGCTACACCCGCTTCGACGCGATGGCCAGCTACGCGATCCAGGACAACATCAGCCTGCAGCTCAACGTGCAGAACCTGACCGACAAGACCTACTTCACCAAGGCCTATGCCTCGCACTACGCGAGCATCGCCCCGGGTCGCTCGACCACCCTGGCACTGAACGTGAAGTTCTGATGTAGCTTCGCTCCACCACGGCGGCAGGCTCTCCTGCCGCCGTTTTTGTTTCCGGCGATACTCACCCCATGGCAACCCGTACCCCCATCGACAGCGACGCCCTGGCCGAACTGCTGCAGCACGATCCGCAGGCCGCGTTCGCACGCGTGCGCGACGCTGCGCAGGCTGGGCAGGTCGATGCACAACTGCTGCTCGCGCAGATGCACATGGAAGGCAAAGGCACCGCGCAGGACGCCTCGGCGGCGCTGCTCTGGTACGAAACCGCCGCCAACAACGGCGCGCCGATGGCGATGAACATGCTCGGCCGCTGCCATGAGCTGGGCCACGGCACGGCGGTCAACCTGGCGCTGGCGGCGGTGTGGTACCGGCGCGCGGCCGACACCGGCCTGGACTGGGGCCTGTACAACCTGGCCAACCTGCTGGCCACCGGCCGCGGCATTGCGCAGGACCGCGCGCAGGCACTGGCCCTGTACACCCGTGCCGCGCACCTGGGCCACGCCAAATCGATGAACCTGCTGGCCCGCCACCTCGAAGACGGGCTGGATACCGCACCCGATCCGCAGGCGGCGCTGGCCTGGTACCAGCGCGCGGCCGAGGCCGGTGATTTCCGCGGCCAGGCCAACTACGCCTCGATCCTGCTGCAGGCCGGCCAGGTCGAGCAGGCCGTGCACTGGCTGCGGCTCGCACTGGCGCACGGCAGCCCGGCATTCATGGCGCACATCGTGCCGGAGCTGGCCGCGTCACCGCATCCACAGGTGCGCGCCCTGGTCGCACCGCCGTCCCTCTGAGGAGTCCCGCATGCTGCTGCACATCCCCGACATTCTCAGCGCCGACCAGGTCGCCGACTTCCGCCGCCGCCTCGACGCCGCCGACTGGACCGATGGCCGCGAAACCGTGGGGCATCTGGGCGCACAGGCCAAGCACAACCAGCAGCTGCCCGAGGCTTCGCCGCTGCGCCGCGAACTGGGCGAGATCATCCTCGGCGCGCTGGCCCGGCACCCGCTGTTCTTCAGTGCCGCGCTGCCGCTGAAGTACCTGCCACCACGCTTCAACCGCTACAGCGGTGGCGGCACCTATGGCTACCACGTCGATGGCGCGGTGATGAACCTGGCCAATGGCGAACAGCTGCGTTCGGACATCTCCTGCACCCTGTTCCTGTCGGCGCCGGACGAATACGAAGGCGGCGAGCTGATCATCAGCGATACCTACGGCGAGCACGAAGTGAAGCTGCCGGCCGGCGACCTGGTCGTGTATCCGTCCAGCAGCCTGCACCAGGTGCGGCCGGTCACCCGCGGCGCGCGCGTGGCCTCGTTCTTCTGGGTGCAGAGCATGATCCGCGACGATGTGCAGCGCCGCCTGCTGTGGGAAATGGATGGCGCGATCGAGCGCCTGCGGCAGACCGGCGGCGACGCCGAGGCGGTCCTGCAGCTGACCGGCGTGTACCACAACCTGTTGCGGCGCTGGAGCGAAGTCTGAGCCTTGCCGGGCCGGCCTGCGACATTTTGGCAATCATTCTCATTTGCAACAGCTAACAGCTCTCATTACAATCACGCCCCGTTGATGCCGGCCGCTGCCGGCAGCCCCAGGGAACCCCCGCTTGCTGCGCCCGCTTCGCCCTCGCCCACTCATCCATCGCAAGATGGGCACCGCCATGCGCGGCCAGCGTCCTGCGCTGGCCAGCCTGCTGGCGTGGGTGGCAATGCTGGCGTTGCTGCTGGGCACCCTGCCGCTGCTGCCACAGGCCCAGGCCGGAATGGCCGTGCAGATGCCACTGGAAGAACGTGGCGGCGAAACACCCCTGCAGGAAGAGGCGCCGGCCAAGCTGCGCCGCTGCGCCTCCGCTCCGGTGAAGGCGGCCGAGAAGGCACGCCCGCCGTTGCTGCTGGCCAGCCACTGGCTGCGCACTGAGCTCGACCTCGTACCCGCCATGCCGGCCATGCCCGGCGTGCGCCCGGACTGGCCGCTGGCCGCTCCGGACACGCCCTGGGCCGATGCGCCCGGGCGCCGTCAGCAACGCGGCCAGGCGCCGCCGCTCGCCTGATCCACGGCCCGACGTGACCGCCTGCGCGGTCGCGCCTGCACGCCGCTGCCTGCTTCATCCCTGCCGCCCCTGGCCGGCCCTTCCGTGCCTGCCGCGCCCTTCGCGCACGGCACCGCGCCACCCTGCATCCTTCGAGGTAACTGCCATGGCCCAGCGCCATCGTGTCCGTTCGTCCCTGTCCCGTACCCTGCTGACCAGCGCCGTGCTGGCGGCTTTCGCCAGCCCCGCCTTCGCCCACGGTGACGCCGCAGGCGCGCCGCAGACGCTGGACAAGGTGGTGGTCACCGCCGCCGGCTTCGAGCAGAAGGTGATCGATGCCCCGGCCAGCATCAGCGTGGTCAGCCGCGAGGAACTGAGCAAGCGCCCGTACACCAGCCTGGTCGATGCGCTGCGCGACGTCGAAGGCATCGACGTCGGCCTGGAAGCGACCGACAAGAACGGCCGCGCCACCGTGTCGCTGCGCGGCCTGCCGTCCGAGTACACCCTGGTGCTGATCGACGGCCGCCGCCAGAGCAATGTCGGCCAGATCTATCCGAACAACTTCGGTGGCGGCCAGTTCGCCTACCTGCCCCCGCTGGACGCGATCGAACGCATCGAGGTCGTGCGCGGGCCGATGTCCACGCTGTACGGTTCGGACGCGATGGGCGGTGTCATCAACATCATCACCCGCCGCAACCAGGACAGCTGGCACGGTTCGGTCAGCCAGGGCTTCACCGTGCAGCAGGACGACCAGTTCGGCGATGCACGCACCACCGACCTCTACCTCAGCGGCCCTTTGCTGAAGGAGCGCCTCAGCCTGGCAGTACGCGGCAGCTACTACGACGCGAAGGCTTCCAACCCGGAATGGGATGCGTTGTCCCTGCCCGACGGCACCCTGTGGGAGCGCAGCATCGGCTTCGGCGGTGGTGGCAAGTCGGTGGCCAACACCAACTGGAACAGCGGCGTGCGGTTGGACGTCCGCATCAACGACGATCACGATCTGTGGCTGGACTACGACGTGTCGCGGCAGAAGTTCGACAACAGCGAAGGCCAGACCGGCACCCTCGACAGCCTGGCCAGCCTGTGGCGCGTCGGCAATGCCGTCATTCCCAACCCGAACGGCAGCGGTACCGTCACCCGTCGCGTGGTGCAGCCGCGCGTGGGCTACACCGCCTACCAGCGCTACGAACGCGACCAGTTGTCGCTGACCCATCAGGGCCGCTACAGCTTCGGTACCTGGCAGACCTCGCTGACCCACAGCAAGAGCAGCAACCTGGGCCGTTCGCTGCCGCTGACCCTGGAAGAGCGCGCCAACCTGCAGACGCTTTGGAATGACGTCTGCCGCCGCACCGGTGCTGCCAACAACTGTGCGGCCGGCCGCGGCAACGCCCTGGTTGCCCTCAACCCGAGCGAGATGGCGCGCCTGCAGGCGTTCCTGCCGCGCCCGCTGCGCACCATGGAACTGGAAGGCTACGTGCTCGACACGATGCTCGACCTGGACTTCGGCGCGCACACGCTGACCGTGGGCGGCCAGTACAACGACACTGACATGGTCGACGGTGTGTTCGGCATGGATGGCGCCGGCTACCGCAGCAACGTCAAGCAGACGCACCGCATGTGGGCGCTGTTCGCCGAGGACAACTGGGCGCTGACCGACACCCTCACCGCCACCTTCGGCCTGCGCTACGACGACCACAACGTATTCGGCAGCCATGTCAGTCCGCGTGGCTACCTGGTGTGGAATGCCAGCGATGCGTGGACCTTCAAGGGCGGCGTCAGCACCGGCTACAAGACCCCGCGTCCGGACCAGCTGTTCCCGGGCATCACCGGCTTCGGTGGCCAGGGCGTGCTGCCACTGGTCGGTTCGCCGAACCTCAAGCCGGAAACCAGCACCAACTACGAGCTGGCCGCTTACTACGAAGGCCAGCGCTGGGGCTTCAACGTCACCGGCTTCTTCAACACGTTCGAAGACAAGATCGCCAGCGGCGGCACCTTTGCGAACTGCGAAGTGGCCCGCGCCGGCAGCGGCTACTGCGTGGACATCGGCCCGGGCTGGGCGGCACTGGGCTACAGCACGTTCACCCAGAGCGTGAACATCGACAAGGCCGAGACCCGCGGTGCCGAACTGGCCGCGCATGTCGACCTGCTCGACACCCTGCAGCTGCGCGGCAACTACACCTGGACCAGGAGCGAGCAGACCAGCGGCGCGCAGAAGGGCCTGCCGATCAGCGGCACGATGCCGGCCAGGCACATGGCCAATGCAAGCCTCAACTGGCAGGTCAACGAAGCGATCAGCCTGTCGCTGATCGGCGAAGGCCGCTACGACCGCTACCGCGACACGTTGCTGGACGCCAACGGCGCCAGCCACACCCGCTACTACGAGGACTACACCATCTTCCATCTCGGTGGCAGCTGGAAGGCCACGCCATGGCTGACGGTGAACGCGCGGGTCAACAACCTGTTCGACAAGGACTTCGTTTCGCAGTCGTGCCTGCTGATCAGCCAGAGCGAGTTCAACTGCGTGGACGACTACGCGACCAAGGACCAGCGCCGCAGCTACTGGATCTCGTTGAACGCGAAGTTCTGATCGCCGCGCCCGGCCCCGGTGGGTGCCGACCTTGGTCGGCACCGCTTCATCCACGCGTGGCGTGGATCTACCGATCGGTAGTGCCGGCCGCTGGCCGGCAATCGCCCTCCAGCGATACAGAACGACACGCAATTGCGAGCTATTCTCATCAATGATGTAATGGGCAGTCCCCGTCCGCCTCGAACCGTGCCGTGAGCCGTCCTGCCTCTTCCACCGTGGCGCAGCAACAGAACCGTGGCTTCTGGCTGCGGACGCTGCACCAGTGGCACTGGATCAGCTCGGCGGTGTGCCTGATCGGCATGCTGCTGTTCGCGGTGACCGGCCTGACCCTCAACCACGCCGCGAAGATCGAAGCCAAACCCCAGGTGCAGAACCAGCATCTGGAACTGCCGGCCGATCTGCTCGGCCAGCTCGGCACGCGCGAAAACGGCAATGCACCGATCCCGCGCCCGGCCCGGCACTGGCTGGACACGCAGCTGGGCATCGCCATCGGCGGGCGCCCGGCAGAGTGGTCGGCCGAGGAGATCTACCTGTCGCTGCCGCGCCCCGGCGGCGACGCCTGGCTGAGCATCGATCGCGGGACCGGCGCGGTGGAGTACGAATCAACCTCGCGCGGCGCGGTGTCCTACCTCAACGACCTGCACAAGGGCCGCAACGCGGGCCCGGCGTGGGGCTGGTTCCTGGACCTGTTCGCCGTGGCCTGCCTGGTGTTCTGCATCACCGGCCTGTTCCTGCTGCACCTGCATGCACGCCAGCGGCGCATGACCTGGCCGCTGGTCGGCCTCGGCCTGATGATTCCGCTGCTGATCGCCCTGCTGCTGATCCACTGACTTTCCTTCGTTTCCGGAGCCGCCCCATGCGCGTCACCCTGACCATCGCCCTCAGCGGCCTGCTGGCCACCTCGCCGGCGTACGCCACCACCCTCGACATCAACGTCGAAGTGCCCAAGCTCAACGTGGCCGAGTACCACCGCCCGTACGTGGCGGTGTGGCTGGAAGGCGCCGACCAGAAGGTCGCGGCCAACCTGTCGGTCTGGTACCAGCAGACCAGCAACAGCGAAGGCCACGGCACCAAGTGGCTGCCCGACCTGCGCCAGTGGTGGCGCAAGAGCGGCCGCACCCTGCAGGTGCCGGTGGACGGCGTGACCGGCCCGACCCGCCCGGCCGGCAAGCACGCGCTGTCGTTCAACGACAGGCAGCCGGCACTGAAGCAACTGGCCCCGGGCAACTACACCCTGGTGGTGGAAGCGGTGCGCGAAGTCGGTGGCCGCGAACTGCTGAAGATCCCCTTCACCTGGCCGGCCACCGCCGCGCAGAACGGCAAGGCGCAGGGCGCCACCGAACTGGGCCAGGTCACCCTCGCCGTCAAACCCTGACCGCTCATCCGGGTCAGAGCCCTTCCTGCGGAAGGGATCCGACCCCGGGGTCGGATCCCTTTCCCGCGGAAAGGGCTCTGACCCCACCCATCCGCATCCACTGGAGTCTTCCGCATGAAGCGCACGCTCGTCCTCGCCGCCGCCCTGGCCGCTGCCCTTCCCTTCTCCGCCCTGGCCCACAAGGCCTGGCTGCTGCCCTCGCAGACCGTGATCGCCGGCAACGCGCCGTGGATCACCGTCGACGGTGCGGTCTCCAACGATCTGTTCTACTTCAACCACGTGCCGCTGCGCCTGGAATCGCTGGTGATCACCGCGCCGGACGGCAGCACCGTGCAGCCGCAGAACGCGTCGACCGGCAAGTACCGCAGCGTGTTCGACATCGAACTGAAGCAGTCGGGCACTTACCGCATCGCGTCGGTCAATGACGGCCTGTTCGCCACGTACGAGCAGAACGGCGAGCGCAAGCGCTGGCGCGGCAGCGTGGCTACCTTCGGTGAACTGCCGAAGGATGCGAAGAAGCTGGAAGTGAGCCAGTCGATCGGCCGCGTGGAGACCTTTGTCACCAACGGTGCGCCGAACGACACCGCGCTGAAGCCGACCAACCGTGGCATCGAGCTGGTCGCCGTCGGCCACCCGAATGACCTGTTCGCCGGCGAGGAAGCCACCTTCCGCGTGCTGGTCGATGGCAAGCCGACCGCCGGCCTGCAGTTCGAGATCGTGCGTGGCGCCACCCGCTACCGCAACGCGCAGGACGAGCTGAAGCTGACCAGCGATGCCAAGGGTGAGATCAAGGTGACCTGGCCGGAAGCCGGCATGTACTGGCTGGAGACCGGCACCGAGGACAACAAGACGTCGGTGAAGCAGGCCGCCAAGCGCCGCCTGAGCTACGTCGCCACGCTGGAAGTGCTGCCGCAGTAATGTGGACCGCGATGCCGGGCATTCCCCGGCATCGCCACCGCAACGCATCACCATGACCGATTCCCATCTCGACATCGCCCGCCTCGGTGGCACCACCATGGGCACCACCTGGAGCGTGTCGCTGGTCGCGTCGCGCCAGCGCGACCTGCACCCGCTGCACGCCGGCATCCAGGCGCGGTTGGACGACGTGGTCGCGCAGATGAGCACCTGGGAGCCCGGCTCGGATCTGAGCCGCTACAACCGCGCCGACGCTGGCCAATGGTGCGTGCTGCCGGCGGAGACCCGCCACGTTGTGACCTGCGCACAGGCCATCGCTGCCGCCAGTGACGGCGCCTTCGATCCCACCATCGGTCCGCTGGTTGCACTGTGGGGCTTCGGTGCACATGCCGGTGAACGCCGCCAGCCCGACGCCGCTACCCTGCAGGCCACCCGTGAGCGTTGCGGTTGGCAGCGCCTGCAGTGGCAGGATGATGCGCTGCTGCAACCGGGCCGGCTGGAACTGGATCTCTCTGCGATCGCCAAGGGCTTCGGCGTCGACCACGTCGCCGCCTGGCTGCGTAGGCAAGGGATTGCGGCGGCGCTGATCGAAGTGGGTGGCGAACTGGCCGGCTACGGCAGAAAACCGGACGGCCAACCGTGGCGCGTGCTGGTGGAATCCGCACCGGAAGAGGATGTGCACACCGAAACCCCGCCACGGGTGCTGGCGCTGGACGGCAAGGCGGTGGCCACTTCGGGCGATCGCTGGCACCAGTACCAGGCCGATGGCGAGGCCTACAGCCACAGCCTCGACCCGCGTACGGGCAGGCCGGTGCAGCAGGTCGCCGCAGCGGTCACCGTCGTGGCCGACGACGCCATGCACGCCGATGCCTGGGCTACCGCACTGACCGTGCTGGGTCGCGAACAGGGCATGGCGCTGGCCGAGCGCGAAGGACTGGCCGCGCGCTACCTGCAACGCACCGCAGACGCCCCGCAGGAATTTCTCAGCAGCGCCTTCCAGCGCCTGCTCGACGGGCAGGACGCATGAGCACTCGGCCATCGCGTGCGTGGCTCGGCAACACACTTGTACTGATCGTACTGGCGCTGATCGCCTGGGCGCTGCTGCGCCTGCACCTCGGCGACGCCTGGTGGCAGGGCGCACCGCCGGCACGGCAATCGCAGATCGCCATCATCGCCACCGCGCTGTACGCGCTGGCCTGCGCAGCCCTGTGGTGGCGCACTCGTCCGCGCGATGATGCGGCGTCCGCCGATACCGCGCCGCTCCTGCTGGTCTGGTCCAGCCAGACCGGCTTTGCCCGCGAACTGGCCGAACGCAGTGCCGAGGCCCTGCGTGGTGCCGGCGTGCCGGTGCGTGTGCGCGGATTGCACCAGGTGGATGCAGCGTTGCTGGCCGACAGCCAGCGCGCGCTGTTCATTGCCAGCACCACCGGCGAAGGCGATCCGCCCGACCACGCCCTGCCGTTCCTGCGCGGGGTGATGGCCACGCCGCCTCCGTTGCAGCATCTGCAGTACGGCGTGCTCGCGCTGGGCGACCGCAGCTATGGCCACTTCTGCGGATTCGGCCACCAGCTGGACCAGTGGCTGCGCCAGCATGGCGCGCACCCGCTGTTCGATGCGATCGAGGTCGACAATGCCGATCCGGCGGCGCTGCGACATTGGCAGCAGTTGCTGGGACAACTTGGCGGAGGCGCCACTGAACTGCCTGACTGGAGCCCGGCCGAGTATCAGCCGTGGACGTTGCTGCAACGCCAGCATCTGAATCCGGGCAGCCCCGGCGGCCCGGTGTACCGGGTGCGCCTGCAGCCACCGCCTGGCGTCGATGTGCAGTGGCAGGCCGGCGACATCGCCGAGATCGGCCCGCAGCACCCACGCCACAGCGCGCGCGCCTGGCTCGATGCACAGGGCTTCAATGCAGACACCATGCTGGATGACGGGCAGGCGTTGCTGGCCCGTATCGAGCGCTCACATCTGCCATCGCTGGTTCCCCCGGGTGATCTGCCCGCACTGCTGGCAACCCTGCAACCGCTGCCGCATCGCGAGTACTCGATCGCCTCGGTGATGGCCGACGGCGCGGTGGAGCTGCTGGTGCGCCGCCAACTGCGCGCCGACGGTACACCCGGCATCGGCAGCGGCTGGCTGTGCGACCACGCGCCCATCGGCGAACCGGTGCAACTGCGGCTGCGCCGCAACGACAATTTCCATGGCGTGCCCGCCGATGTACCGCTGCTGCTGATCGGCAACGGCACCGGCATCGCCGGCCTGCGCGCGCACCTGCACGAACGTGCCCAGCGTGGCGCGCGCCGCACCTGGCTGCTGTTCGGCGAGCGCACCGCCGCGCACGACTTCCATTTCGGCGAAGAACTGCAGGCGATGCTGGCCAGCGGCACGCTGGCACGGCTGGATGCAGTGTTCAGCCGCGACGGCGGCGCGCATCGCTATGTGCAGGACCGGCTGCAGGCCGAAGCGGCGACGCTGCGGCAGTGGGTCGATGAAGGCGCGACGATCCTGGTCTGCGGCAGCCTGCAGGGCATGGCCCCGGGCGTGGATGCAGTGATCGAGCGGGTGCTGGGTACCGCAGGCAAGGAAGCGATGCTGCTGGCCGGTCGTTACCGGCGCGATGTGTATTGAACGAACCGTCGGGGTCGGTTCCCTTTCCGCAGGAAAGGGCTCTGACCCCAACCACAGCCGCACCATGACGGCGTGCCCAGGCATGGTGGCAACCGCACGGCAGTAGATCCACGCCATGCGTGGATGGCGCCCACCGGCGCCCAGGAATCATGCTCCCGCCGCGCTCACCCGTATCGCCAACAACTCGCCACCACCGCTGAGCGCATGCCGTTGCCTCTCGCCCGCCGCCAACCACGCGGTGTCTCCCGCCTGCAGCGCCGGCAGGCCACTATCGGCACCGAACTGCGCCTGTCCGGCCAGCAGATGCAGCGCCCACGCAACGCCCGGTTCGCAGAAGAAGAACATCGATCCCACCAGCGGCCGGTGCAGCAGTTCGGCCTGCAGCAGCTCGCGCTTCCACATCAGGTTGAAGTCGTGGGTGGTGCCATCGACCAGTTCACCGTGCAGCGCTTCTTCACCGGCAAAGCGCACCCGCCCGTGCGGCGGCAGCACCTGGGCCACGCGGCCATCCTCGAAACGCAGGCGCACGCCATTGCCCTGCAGCAGCACCAGTTCTCGCTCCACGCCGGGGAAGGTGGAGAACGCAGCGTCCTGCTCGATCTCGGCCACCGACAGGCGCAGCGCCCAGTCATCACCCTGTGCGGGCAGGCGCAGGATCTCGCGGGTCCAGCCAAGTCCATTCCGCCAGCGTTCGCGACGATAGTCCAGGCTGGAAATGACCTGGCTCGGAGTGTGCAACAGGGAGTCGACGTTCATCGGCGCATTGCATCACGCCACGCGCCATCATGCATCACCGCGTAGCGAGCGTGCCCTGGCCACCGCATCCGCCGGCCAGCAGCTGCGAGTGCTTCAGCCAATCCTGGTCAGGGTAGTAAGCAAACACCATCGTGCCGCCACGCAACGCATCGATCAGCGGCTTGGCCACCGAAAGGCGCACCGCCGGGCAACCCAGGCTGCGACCCAAGCGCCCCTGTAGCTGCGCGGTGGCCGGGTTCACGTACGGCGCACCGTGGATGACGATCGCGCGTTCGCGCGCACGGTCGTTGAAGCCCGGCTCCAGCCCGGCCAGGCGCAGCGAATATCCATTACCGCCCATGTAGGTCTCCTGCGCGGTAAACGCGCCGAGGCTGGACATGAAACTCCCATCGCGGTTGGAGAAGTGCTGGGTGCGGTTCTCGCCGCTGTTGCGGCCATGCGCCACCCATTCCTCGAACAGCAGGCGCTGGTGGGCCAGGTCGAACACCCACAGGCGCGGCTCGGTGGACGGCCGCGAATAATCGATCACGCTGAGACGATCACCGTTGATGCCCAGCTCCGGCCGCTGCAACGCACAGCGCATGGCGTGCGCCGCCAGCTGCAACACGTGGCGGTCGGCCTTGGGCGCACTGCGCGACAGCAAGGCAGCCAGATCATCAGCGCTGGTGGCAAGGGCGGGCGTCTGTGCCAGCGCCGGGGCGCTGGCCGAGGTCGCCAGCAGGCCGAACGCGGCCAGCCGGCACAGGCGGGATGCAGTCATGGGCACAACGAGGGGACTCAGTTGCCCTTGAGGGTGGACCCTGGCGGCTCGGATTCCAAGACCGGCTGCATTCCGGATTCAGCCGGGCTTGGGCGGACCGCCGGCAACGAGGTCACCAGCAGGGTCGTGCCCGGCACCAGCACCTGGTACAGCTGGCGGGCAAAATCGGCCGGCAGCGCCATTGGCAACGAGGGCGTGGCCAGCAGGTCCGGGGTGGCCTGGGCACGATCCTGGCCCAGCAGCGGATAGGCCGTCCACTGGTGCAGGCGCTGGTTCACGTCCAGCGGGCTGGGCGTATCGCTGTAGCCCTGCCCCATCACGAACAGCGTGGTGCCCTGGAATGCGGGCAGGGCGTCGGCCTTCAGCGGCGACTCGCCGATCATCACGCCATCGCGCAGCACGTACAGGCGCTGGTCATGCAGGCTGACCAGGATGCCGACCTGCCCGGCCGGGGCTGCGCTGTCGTCCCACCAGGCCTGCGCCGGGGCCCCGCCCTCGGTTTCCGGCAAAGCCTGGCCGCGCGCGTTGACCGGGGCCAGCACCGAAGGATAGGCCAGGGTCATCGGCGAACTCTTGGCGTCGGCCACCACCACCGTATCGCCGCGCTGGGTTTCGCTGAACAGCTTCTGCGCGAACGCCTGCGGCAGGCGCACGCAGCCATGCGAGGCCGGATGCCCGGGCAGGCTGCCGCCATGCAGGGCGATGCCATCCCAGGTCAGCCGCTGCATGTAGGGCATCGGCGCGCTGTTGTAGAGGTTGGACCTGTGGTCCTTGTCCTTCTGCAGGATGGTGAATACGCCGGTCGGCGTCTCGTGCCCGGCCTTGCCCGAGCTGATCGTGGTCAGGCCGATGGCGATGCCGTTGCGGTAAACGTAGGCACGCTGCTCATCGAGGCTGACCACCAGCACGATCGGGCCGGTCGGCGAGATTTCCGGATGCCACAGGTACTCGCCCGGTTTCAGGTCGGTCGGCCCGCGCACGTCGGCGGTGCTGGCTTCGGCCGCAGGCTTGGCTGTCGGCGTCGGCGCAGCGGCATGGGCCAGCAGTGGCAGGGTCAGTGCCAGGGCGAGCATCAGGGTCGTGGGGCGGTGCACAAGCATCCAGCGGGGTCCTTTCCATGCGGAGCGGCCACCGTACACCATCGGCCCGTGGTGGCCGCGGCAAAACCAGGCGCCGGAAATGAAATTGCCCGGCGACACAGCCATGTGTCGTACCGGGCAATCGTTACGTCCTTGTCGGCCTGCTGCCGCCCCCTCGCATCCTGCGCTGTGGGGGTAGCGTTGCATCCTGCACGCGGCCGCGTCTGTCCTGTTTGTATCTCAGCCCCTTCCACAGGTCTGTGATGCCACCATCCTGGTGATTGGTGCCGCGTCCTGCGGCGGTCGGTGGTCACGGCCTTCCTGTCCGTGACCGGTGAACCAGCCTCCTGCCGGTTCCGACGATTCCTGCTGTCAGCGCCTGGGTACGGTCCGCACCGGTACCGATCCGGGTACCGGATCCGCCGGCAACAACCTGTTGCCTACGGTGATCCGCTGTCGATTCCGTTCGACGATCGCTTTCCCTATTCCCTTCACCTGCGTCAGGTCCTCGACGCGATGAAACGGGCCGTGTCTGCGCCGGTGCTCGACGATCGCCTCGGCCTTGGCGGCTCCGACCATCGTCAATCCCTGCTGCAGCGCCTGGGCATCGGCGCGGTTGATGTCGATCGGTTCGGCGGCATGCGCCCCAGCGATCCCCACTACCAGCACCAGCGCCCTCAACACGACAAACCAAGGCACGACGTGTATCTCCCTGTGATTCTGGCCGCCCCGACCGGCAATCCCGTCGGCAGGAACAGTGTCCGTCACCACATGTGCACAGCCTATCGGTTTCCCGGATTTCCGTAAGCCAGCCAAATACCCGACGTGATGTAGGAAAAACCCTACCCGCGGCACAGGCGTAGAATGGCCGGATCAGCCCATGCAACCGGAGTTTCAGATGGACAGCGCCAAGCTCGGCCAATTCGTCAATGACAAGTGGGACAGCGAAATCGTCCCGCAGTTGGTCGACTACATCCGCATTCCCAACAAGTCGCCGATGTTCGACGCCAATTGGGTGCAGAACGGCTACATGGAACAGGCGGTCACCCTGATGGAGAACTGGGCCAAGGCCCAGCAGCTGCCCGGCCTGAAGGTTGAAGTGGTGCGCCTGGAAGGCCGTACCCCGCTGATCTTCCTGGAAATTCCGGCTACCGGCGCCGAAACCGGCGACGACACCATCCTGCTCTATGGCCACCTGGACAAGCAGCCGGAAATGACCGGCTGGGACGACGACCTCGGCCCGTGGACCCCGGTCCTGCGCGGCGACAAGCTGTATGGCCGCGGCGGTGCGGACGACGGCTACGCGATCTTCGGCTCGCTGGCTGCGGTACTGGCACTGCAGGCCCAGGGCCTGCCGCACGCCCGCTGCGTGGTGCTGATCGAAGCGTGTGAAGAGTCCGGCAGCTATGACCTGCCGGCCTACGTCGACCACCTGGCCGACCGCATCGGCAAGCCGTCGCTGGTGGTCTGCCTGGATTCGGGCTGCGCCAACTACGACCAGCTGTGGTGCACCACCTCGCTGCGCGGCCTGACCGGCGGCAATTTCACCGTGAAGGTGCTCAACGAAGGCGTGCATTCCGGCGATGCCTCCGGCGTGATCCCGTCCAGCTTCCGCCTGCTGCGCCAGATCCTTTCGCGCATCGAGGACCAGGACACCGGCCGCATCCTGATCGACGGCATGAACGTGGAGATCCCGGCCGAGCGCCTGGAACAGGCCAAGCGTGCCGCCGAAGTGGTGGATACCGAGATCTTCGAGAAGTTCCCGATGGTCGACGGCCTGCGCCCCATGAACGAGGACCTGGCCGAGCTGGTGCTCAACCGCACCTGGCGCCCGGCGCTGTCGGTCACCGGCGTCGGTGGCATGCCGCCGCTGGAATCGGCCGGCAACGTGCTGCGTCCGCAGACCTCGGTGAAGCTGTCGCTGCGCCTGCCGCCGACCGCCGATGGCAAGACCTGCGGCGAGCTGCTGAAGGAAGCACTGCTGCGCGACCCGCCGAACGGCGCGCAGGTCACCCTGGACCTGGAAAAGGCCTCCACCGGCTGGAATGCCCCGGCGATGGCGCCGTGGCTGACCCAGGCCATCGACGACGCCAGCCAGGCCTTCTTCGGCAAGCCGGCGATGTACATGGGCGAGGGCGGCTCGATCCCGTTCATGGGCATGCTGGGCGAGAAGTTCCCGGGCGCGCAGTTCATGATCACCGGCGTGCTCGGCCCGCACTCCAATGCGCATGGCCCGAACGAGTTCCTGCACATCCCGATGGGCAAGAAGGTCACCGCCTGCGTGTCCAAGGTGATCAGCGAGCACTACGCCGCCAGCCTGCGCGGCGAGACCAGCGGCTCGCCGGTGGCTGCCGACAGCGGCACCCGCCACGGCGACCACGGCTGCTGCTGATCCGGCACTCGTGACGGACGCAGCCTGGCCTTGCTAGGCTGCGTCCACACTCAAGCGGAATCCGCGCGCATGAATGGTCTGTTCGGCAGCAGCAGCTGGCTGTACATCCTGCTGGTCGGCTTCTTCGTCGGCCTGCTCGGGCGTTTCTTCATGCCCGGCAACAACCGCATGGGCTGCCTGCTGACCATCGTGCTGGGCATCCTTGGTGCCCTGCTGGCCGGTTGGTTCGGCCAGTACATGGGCTGGTACGCCCCCGGCGAACCGGCCGGTTTCCTCGGCGCGGCGGTGGGCGCGGTGGCCGTGCTGGCCGTCCTGCGCCTGTTCAGCGGTCGCCGCTGACGCCGCTCCCCCTTCCCTTCCTGTTGCCGACGTTGGCGCGCCCGGCGCGCCCGGATATGCCCGCATGACCGAACCCGCCTCCGATCCCCAGCGCAGCGCGCAGCGCCTGCAGTGGGCCCGTACCCAGCTCGATGATGCCAATGCGGTGGTCGAACGCGCTTCGGTTGACGCCGGCATGCGCAGCTACTGGCGCACCACCAGCACGCGCGGCAGCCACATCGTGATGGACGCCCCGCCGGGGCTGGAAGATCCGCGGCCGTGGCTGCGCATGCGCGGCCTGCTGCACGACAACGGTCTGCGCGTGCCCATGCTGCTCGCGCAGGACCTGGATGCCGGCTTCCTGCTGCTGGAAGATCTCGGCGGCCCGACCCTGGCCAGGATCCTCGACGAGCGCAACGCTGACGAATGGTTCGGTCGTTCGATCGAGCAGCTGCTGCGCCTGCAGGCGATCCCGGTGCCGGCCGACTTCGGCCAGTTCGGCGAAGCACTGCTGCAGCGCGATGCCGGCCTGTTCGACGAATGGTTCCTGCAGCGCCACCTGAACCTTGAACTGGACTGCGGCGAGATCGAAGGCCTGCAGCTGGTGCATCGCCGCCTGATGGACAACGCGCTGGGCCAGGCCCAGCTGATGACCCACCGCGACTACATGCCGCGCAACCTGATGCCGGTCGACGACGGCCCCGCGGTCCTGGATTTCCAGGACCTGGTGCGCGGCCCGATCGCCTACGATGCGGTGAGCCTGTTCAAGGACGCCTTCCTGAGCTGGCCACTGCAACGCGTGGACGAATGGCTGGCGCAGTATCACGAGCGCGCCCGCGACACCGGCCTGCCGGTGCCCGACCGCGCCACCTTCCTGCGCGATGCCGACTGGATGGGCATCCAGCGCCACGTGAAGATCCTGGGCCTGTTCTGCCGGCTGCGTTACCGCGACAACAAGGGCCATTACCTCGACGACGCACCGCGCTTCATCACCTATCTGGATGAAGTGCTGCCGCGCTACCGCGAGCTGGCACCGCTGCAGCAGCTGCTGGACGACCGCATCAAGCCGGCGCTGGCCGAGCTGGGCGCGCCGATGCGCGTGGCCCGATGAAGGCGCTGGTCTTTGCCGCCGGCCTCGGCGAGCGCATGCGCCCGCTGACCCTGCACACGCCCAAGCCGCTGCTGGAAGTGGCTGGCAAGCCGTTGATCGTCTGGCACCTGGAACGCCTGGCCGCACTCGGCGTGCGCGAGGTGGTGGTCAACACCGCATGGCTGGCCGAACAGTTCCCGGCGACGCTTGGCGATGGCAGCCAGTGGGGCCTGCGCCTGCATTTCCTGTACGAAGGGCAGACCCCGCTGGAAACCGGCGGCGGCATCCTCAACGCCCTGCCGGTGCTGGGCGATGCCCCGTTCCTGGTAGTGAACGGCGACATCTGGACCGATTTCGATTTCGCCACGCTGCCGCGCGAGCCGCAGGGCCAGGCGCACCTGGTGCTGGTCGACAATCCGGTTCAGCACCCGAATGGTGACTACCGCCTGGATGCACAGGGGTTCCTGCACCACGACCGCGAAGGACCATGCCTGACCTATGCCGGCATCGGCGTGTACCGTCCTTCGATCGTGGCCGACTGGCGCGCGGTGATCGGCGATGCGCCGGGCAGCGAGCGGCTGCCACCGAAGTTCTCGGTGGTGCCGCTGCAGAAGCACTTCATGGCGCAGGGGTTGATGACCGGGCAGCACCATCGCGGACGCTGGACCGACGTCGGCACCGTGGATCGCCTGCGCGCGCTGGATGCGGAGTTGGCGGCGAACGACTGAGCCCCTCGTGGTTGGTCGCGTAGAGTCGACTGTTAGTCGACTGGCATTGTGAGCTGGCCGGGCGGGGTGGATTCGCGGGGGACGCCGTGAACCCGTCCCTGGGGGCTTGGCCGCGGCATCCATGCCGCGGACACCCCCGCGAATCCACCCCGCCCGGCCCCTGACAGTTTCCGTGCGCGTCCAGCCACGGAAGAAAGAAAGAAAATCAAAAGCGGATCGCTTCGCTGCGCTCGCTCTGGTGACGACCAACGGTCGTCACCCACCATAAGCAAGACACGTATCGACCAAGGTCGACACCCACCAACAGCAGTGCAGTACAGAGACCAGGCAGATCGCGGGAACCTGTCGAAGGCGGGGCGCTGTGGGCTTGCGGGGTGTGAGCCGCATGGATGCGGCGACCAAGCCCCCAGGGACGGGTTTACGGCGGCCCCGCAAGCCCACAGCGCCCCGCCTCCCCTCAGGAAGCCAGCTTTTGACGTTGACGTTGCTTCTGCGGGTGCAGGGCGCAGCCCTGCCGAACAACATCGCTCAGTAACGAGGCCGGCCTTCTTCCAGCACCTGGCGCAGGAACGGCACGGTGATCCGCCGCTTCGCCGCCAGCGATTCGCGGTCCAGCCAGTCCAGCAGGGTGATCAATCCACCCAGCTCACGGCCGGTGTGCGACAGCAGCCACTCGATGGCCGCTTCGTCGATGGCCAGGCCGCGTCGCAGTGCACGCTCGCGCAGCACGGCCGCCCGCCCTTCCTCATCCAGCGGCTGCAGCAGCACGCGTACGCACTGGCCCAGCCGCGAGCGCAGGTCCGGCAGCACCAGGCCCAGTTCGCCCGGCGCCTTCTGTGCCGTGTACAGCACGGTCACGCCCGCAGCGCGCGCACGGTTGTGGAAATCGAACAGCGCGATCTCATCCTCGCGGTTGCCGGCAACCTCGTCCAGGCCGTCCAGCGCCACCAGTTCGCGCGCTTCCAGCCCATCAAGCGCCGCACGGACACGGCCGGCGGCGCTGGCCAGCGGCACGTACGTCGGCAACCGTCCGGCCTGCTCGGCGCTGGAGCACATCGCCAGCGCCTGGTGGGTCTTGCCGGTTCCCGCCGCACCTTCCAGGTAGACCCAGTCGTGGCTGGCGCCAACCGCGATCGCGCGCAGCTGCGCCAGCGCGCCATCCGGCGCGCCGATGAAGGTCTCCAGGCGCTGGTCCCGCGGGTAATGCAGGGCCAGCGGCAGTTGCGGCACACCCATCACTTCAGGTCGGGGCCCTTGTCGTCCGGAACGATGATATGGGGCGCGTCGACCACGCCATCAAGCACGATCGCCGGCTTCTCGCCCACGTACAGTTCGCTCTGCCGATAGCGCTGGTGGGCATAGCGCAGCAGCACGTTGGTCACCGCCGCTACCGGCAGCGCCAGCAGCATGCCGAGGAAGCCGAACAGCTGGCCGCCGGCCATCACCGCGAAGATCACCGCCACCGGGTGCAGGCCGATCTTGTCGCCGACGATGCGCGGGGTCAGCACGTAGCTTTCCAGCAGCTGACCCACGGTGAACACCACGCCGACCAGGATCAGCAGCTTCAGGTCGAAGCCCTGCGCCTGCACCAGCGCGGCGATCACCGCCATCAGCACGCCGGTGGTCGCGCCCAGGTACGGGATGAAGCTGATCAGGCCGGCAATCAGGCCGATCAGCAGGCCCAGCTTGAGGCCGACCAGCGACAGGCCACCGGCGTAGATCACGCCCAATGCCAGCATCACCAGGAACTGGCCGCGGATGAACGCCCCCAGCACTTCGTTGGACTCACGCGCCAGCGCGCTGATGGTGCCGATGTGGTTGCGCGGGATCACCGAGGCCACCCGCTCAACCAGCTTGTCCCAGTCGCGCAGGAAGTAGAACGCCAGGATCGGCAGCAGCAGGATGTTGACCACCCAGGTCACCATCGCAAAGCCCGAACGCGACACGTAGCCCATGAACGTGGTGGCGAAACCGCCGGCCTGCTGCCAATGGCTGCGCACCCATTCGATCAGGCGGTCCGGATCCAGCCACTGCATCACTTCCAGGCCGGTCTTGTGCTCGAACCAGGGGATGCCGGTCTGCATCAGCCACGCCTGCGCCTGCGGCGCGGCCGCGATCAGGGTGGTGATCTGGCGCTCGATCATCGGCACCAGCACCAGCAGCAGTGCCACGATCACCAGCACCATCGCTGCGAACACCAGCACCACGCCGGTCATGCGCGAGCGGCCGGTGGCCTCGATGCGGTCCACCAGCGGGTCACCCAGCCAGGCCAGCGCCAGTGCCAGCACGAACGGGGTCAGGATCGGCGCCAGCAGCCACACCACCCAGCCGATCAGGCCGGCGAACAGGATGTACTTCAGCCGGCGCAGGAACTGCGCGATTTCAGCTTCCGGGCTCAGGATCATCGCAGGCGGTACTCGTTGCTGACCGGCGCGGCCACCGGGGCACCGGTGGTGTCATCGATCGGGGTCGGCAGGGCCGGCAGCGGCGCGCTTGGCACCAGCACGCCGTTGTCGCCAAGCATGCGGTTGAAGCCGGCCAGGCCGGTGGTCATCTCCACGCTCAGCTCCAGTTGGCCGGCCGAGGCGTGCAGCGGGGTGACGTTGCGCACCACCGGCACCTCGCGCAGGCCAGCGGCCAGCCGCAGGTAGTCATCGGCGCTGTTGATGCCGGTGACCACCACGCGGTAGGTGCCGGCCTGGCCGACGGCCACGCCGGCCTTGGCATAGCGCTTGACCAGCGCATCGGCGGCACCGTCGGCACCGGCGGCCATCGCGCGCATGGCGTTGGCGTCCTTGCTGGTCCACTTGTTCAGTTCGCGGCCGTTGTCGACGAACACCCAGTCCGCCTGCCAGCCACCGTTGGCGCGGTAAAGCTTGCCGATCAGCTGCATCGGCGGCGAGTAGCGCGAGGAGGCACGGGCCACGGCGGCGCTGTCCTGGCGCCAGATGGCACCGGCCAGGGCCTGTTCGGCAGCACCGCCGCTGGGCAGGCCCAGCTTGTAACCCCGCTCGATGGCGCGGTTCAGCAGCGGGCGGGCGGCATTGGCCTGCTGCACGCTGACCAGGCGCGGGCCACTGCCGTCGTCGACGGCCAGCCACAGCACCGGCTTCGGTCGCGGCTGCGGCCACAGCGGCAGGCCCAGCGCCGAGACCAGCGAATCGACGTCATCCTCGCGGAAGCGGGCCACCAGCAGGGTCCGGAAGCTCGGTGCGCCGCTGGCACCCACGCTCTGGTCCTGCTTGTAGTCGTAGCTGGCCACGTAGTCCTTGGCATTGCGCAGCGCCTGCACCACGCCGGGGCGTGACATCACGTTGCGGTCGCCGGACAGCTTGCCCAGCACCACGCTCAGGGCACGGGCCAGGGCACCGTTGCGATCGGCCTCGGCCTGGCTGTTGACGGGCACTTCGGCCTCGTAGGCCCCCGAAGCGGTGGCGACATCTCCCTCGGTGCGCAGGCCGCTCTGGGCCATCGTGGCCACCGGCAGGCTCAGTGCAAGGAGCAGGGTCAGAATCAGGCTGCGGCGCATCAGGACATCCATTGGCTCGACGAATCCGGGGGAATTGTTGCCCGAATACGGCCTTTGCGCCAATGCGGCCTGTTAAAATCGCTCATTCAACCCCTGCCAGCGCCGACGCCCGTGACCAACACCCCGTCTTCCGCCCCTTCCCCCCTCACCTACCGTGACGCGGGTGTCGACATCGACGCCGGCAACGCGCTGGTCGAGCGGATCAAGCCCCTGGTCAAGCGCAGCTTCCGCCCGGAAGTGATGGGCGGCCTGGGCGGCTTCGGCGCCCTGTTCGACCTGTCCAACAAGTACCGCGAGCCGGTGCTGGTGTCGGGTACCGATGGCGTGGGCACCAAGCTGAAGCTGGCCCACCAGCTGAACCGCCACGATACGATCGGCATCGACCTGGTCGCCATGTGCGTGAACGACGTGCTGGTGCAGGGTGCCGAGCCGCTGTTCTTCCTGGACTACTTCGCCACCGGCAAGCTGGACATCGACACCGCCGCAGCGGTCGTGGGCGGCATCGCCAACGGCTGCACCGAGGCCGGCTGCGCGCTGATCGGCGGCGAAACCGCTGAAATGCCCGACATGTATGCCCCGGGCGAGTACGACCTGGCCGGCTTCACGGTCGCCGCAGTCGAGAAGAGCGAGCTGAAGGACGGCGCCAGCGTGGCCGCCGGCGACGTGCTGATCGGCATCGCCTCGTCCGGTCCGCACTCCAACGGCTACTCGCTGGTGCGCCGCATCTACGACCGCGCCGGCCGCCCGGCCGACCTGGAGCTGGAGGGCGGCGTGAAGCTGGTCGACGCGCTGATGGCACCGACCCGCCTGTACGTGAAGCCGATCCTGGCACTGCTGAAGTCGCACGGCGAGGCCATCCACGGCATGGCCCACATCACCGGTGGCGGCCTGACCGAGAACATCATCCGCGTGGTGCCCGACGGCCTCGGCCTGGACATCCAGGCATCGTCCTGGACCCTGCCGCCGGTGTTCCAGTGGCTGCAGAAGGAAGGCGCCGTGGCCGACAGCGAGATGTGGCGCACCTTCAACTGCGGCATCGGCTTCGTGCTGATCGTGGCAGCCGACCAGGTCGCCGCCGTGTCCGAGGCGGTCAAGGCGCAGGGCCTGGACCACTGGACCATCGGCCAGGTGGTCACTGCTGAAGGCGCCGAGCGCGTCCACATCGGCTGAACCCGGCCCCGAGGAGCCCGCATGGACGCAATGCCCCCGCTGCCCCCTACCCCCGTGCCGCCGCCAACGACGGCGGTACCGGCGTTCAGCCCCCAGGACGCCGACCACCTGCGCATGCTGTCAATCGCGCACTACGTGGTCGGCGGCCTGATCGCGCTGTTCTCGCTGATCTTCATCGTCCACATCGTGCTCGGCGTCACCGCGCTCACCGGCAACCTGCCGATGAACTCCGGCGGCCAGCCCTCGTCGCCGGCCGAACAGCGCGTGTTCGGCTGGATGTTCGTCGTGATCGGCTGTGTCATCGTGTTCGGTGGCGTCACCCTGGGCGCGTTCGTGGCCTACGCCGGCCGTTGCCTGGCCCGCCGCCGCCGCTACCTGCTGTGCCTGATCGTGGCCGGGCTGGCCTGTCTGTTCACGCCGATCGGTACCGTGCTGGGAGTACTCAGCCTGATCACGCTGCTGCGTCCGCAGGTCAAGGCCGCGTTCGACACAGCGGGCACGGCGGCATGACGAGCCCGGGCGCACCTCCGCCGCTGCCGCAGCAGACCCTGGCGCACCTTCAGCTGGGCAGCCACCTGCAGACGCTGAAGGTGCTGTTCTACGCGCTGGCGGGTTTCCACTGGGTGGCCGCGCTGGCCTTCCTCGGCTTCATCGGCCTGGTTGCCAGCTCGCGCGGGCTGGACGATGGCGCGGTACTTGCCACCGTGTACGGCGCCGTTTCAGTGCTGGCTGCGGTGCTGGGCTTCGTGCAGCTGCACACCGCGCGCCTGCTGTCGCGTCGCACCGGGCTGGCCTGGTGCCAGCGCGCGGCCTGGCTGGCGGTGCTGGCCGGCCCGCTGGGCATGGCCCTGACCGCCTATGCCTGGGTGTTCCTGACCAAGCCTGACATGGCCGCACTGTTCGACCGTGGCGACCATCTCCGCGTCTGAGCTTGCCGGCAGACGCCCCGCCCTTTCCTGATCGACTCCCCATGTCCGCGCCTGCCCTCCCCACGACCGCTTCGCCCACCGCCTTCCGTTTCTCGCGCCCCAAGAAGCTGGCCTTCGCTGCCGTGCTGGCGGTATTCGCAATCAGCTGGATACACCCGCTGTGGCCCACCGAACAGGCCCTGCACAGCACCCTGACCGTGATCGGGCTGGCTGCCCTGCTGTGGGTCGACCGCCGGGGCGGCTGGCTGGGCAACGGCGCCTTCATCGCGATCTGCGGCTTCATCGCGCTGCACTGCGTGGCCGCCCGCTGGCTGTACTCCAACGTTCCCTACGACGCATGGGCGCAGGCGCTGACCGGCTGGTCGCCGAATGCGGCGTTCGGCTGGCAGCGCAATCATTTCGACCGCCTCATCCACTTCCTGTTCGGCGTCTGTTTCACGCCGGCACTGCTGCAGCTGGCGCGCCATGCGTGGCCGGCGCTGCGCCGCGGCCAGGCCTTCAGCCTGGCGGTGATGACGGTGATGTGCGCCAGCCTGGTGTACGAGTGGTTCGAATGGGCCATCGCGCTCGCCCTGTCGCCGGACGCCGCCGAGGCCTACAACGGGCAGCAGGGCGACATGTGGGACGCGCATGCCGACATGCTGATGGCCACCGTGGGCAGCCTGCTGACCTGGCCGCTGATCCGCCGGAGTACCCCGCAATGACCGCGCCTACCCGCATTGCCGTGCTTGCCTCCGGCCGCGGCAGCAATCTGCAGGCCATCCTCGATGCCATCGCCGCGGGCCGCCTGCGCGCCGAGGTCGTCGGCGTGTTTTCCGACCGCCCGGCCGCGGTCGCGCTGCAACGGGTCGGCGCCAACCTGCGCTGGGCGCATGCACCGAAGGAATTCGACGACCGCGCGGCCTACGAGCAGGCGCTGGGCGACGCGCTGGCCGCAGTTGCACCGGACTGGATCATCTGCGCCGGTTACATGCGCATCCTCGGCGCAGACTTCGTGCAGCGCTTCGATGGCCGCCTGGTCAACATCCACCCGTCGCTGCTGCCCTTGCACAAGGGGCTGGACACGCATGCGCGGGCACTGGATGCAGGCGATGCCGAGCACGGTGCCAGCGTGCACCTGGTCGTACCCGAGCTGGACGCCGGCGCCGTGCTGGCCCAGGTGCGGGTACCGGTGCTGCGCGGCGATGACGCCGACACGCTGGCCGCGCGTGTGCTGGCGGTGGAGCATCCCCTGCTGATCGCCACGCTGCAGCTGCTGTGCGCCGGCCGCCTGACTGAACGGGAGGGCCAGCCGCAACTGGACGGTCACCCCCTGTTTAGCCCGCTGGCCCTAGATTCCGCCGGGAACCTGAACCGGTAACGCCCACGCACACGCCCCGCTGACTGCGGGGCTGGCATCCTGCCCACCTCCTGCGGCTCCTCTCTTCCATGAAGACCACGACCCTGCTGTCCACTTCACTGCTGCTGTCGCTTGTCGTGCTTCCCGGCGTGGGTTGGGGCCAGGCGCAGGCGCCTGCCGCCTCGCCGGCTCCGGCTCCGGCGCCTGTACCAGCGGTGCAACCGCCGGCCGAAGCGGCGGCCCCCGCCCTGCCGGCCTTGGCGTGGGAACCGCCGCCGCTGCAGCCGTTCAGCGCCACCTACCAGGCCTTCTACAAAGGCAAGGAGGCCGGCGACGCCAGCATGCAGGTCACCCATACCGGCGGCAACCAGTGGCGGGTCGACATGCAGGTGGTCGGCCGCCGCGGCTTTGCCAGCGTGCTGGGCCTGAACATCGAGCAGAGCACGGTGTTCGAGGAGCGCGCCGGCACCTATGCACCGCTGAGCCAGAGCACGGTGCGCAAGGGCCTGTTCCTGGGCAAGAAGGCGGTCGGCACGTACAACTGGCAGGCCGGTACCGCGCAGTGGACCGGCGACGTCGAGAAGAAGCGTGCGCAGCCGATTCCGCTGCAGCCGGGCGACCAGAGCGCCCTGCTGATCAACCTGGCGATCATGCGGGATGCCCGTCCGGGTGCCACCATGCACTACCGCTACGTGGACATGGGCAAGGTCCGCCAGCACGACTACCAGGCCGCGCCGCAGACCGAGAACGTCGAGGTCGGCGACCTGTCCTACAACGCGCTGCGGGTCTACCGGACCAACGGCGGCAACAACGAAACCATCCTCTGGATCGCCAACGGTGTCCCCACCCCGGTGCGCATCCTGCAACGCGAAGACGGCGAAGACCGCGTCGATCTGCGCCTGATCGAATACCAAGGAGTCTGAGCATGAGCACCCTGACCCGCCCCCTCACCTGGATCGCTGCAGCCGCGCTGTCGGTGGCCAGCCTGCCGGCCATGGCCCTGCAGCCGTTCAAGGCCGATTACCTGGCCAGCTACATGGGCATGCAGGCCAATGGCAGCATGACGCTGAGCAGCGAGGGTGCCAACAAGTGGCGCTACACGCTGCAGGTGAAGAACCAGCTGGCCGACCTGAGCCAGAGCACCGTGTTCGAAGAAGTGCGCGGCCAGCTGCGCCCGCTCAGCAGCCAGGACCGTTCGGCGCTGCTGGTGAAGAAGCGCAACGTGCAGGCCAACTACAACTGGACCAGCAACCAGGCCACCTGGACCGGCGACATCAAGCCGGACCGCGCTGGACCTATCGCACTGAAATCCGGTGACATGGACGCGCTGCTGATCAACCTGGCGATCGCCCGTGACCTCGCCGCCGGCAAGCCGCTGACCTATCGCATGGTCGACGAAGGCCGCATCAAGAACATGACCTACCGCGTGATCGGCAAGGAGTCGATCACCGTGGGCGGCAAGAGCTACGAAGCGACCAAGGTCTCGCGTGCCGACGGCAACAAGGAGCTGATCGCCTGGATCGTGCCGGAGTTCCCGGTGCCGGCGCGCATGCTGCAGCGGGAGAACGACCGCGATGCGCTGGACCTGACCATCAAGGCGATGAACTGAGTGCCGGGGTCGGATCCCATCCCCTCGGGGATGGGCTCTGACCCCGGTTGTGTGGCTGGGGCCGGAGCCCTTTCCGATGGAAAGGGCTCCGACCCCAGGCCCCGCGAAAAGAAAACGCCCGCTTTCGCGGGCGTTTTTCTTACTTCTTTTCTTCGGCCGCCGCCGGCTTGAACTCGGTACGGCAGTCCACGCGGATCTGCTCGCCGGTGCTGCGCCAGACGAAGGTGCGGCAATGGCGGTTGCCGTCCTGGCTGTCATTCACCGCAACCGCATAGAACGACTCGATGATCTCGTCGCGCGAGACCGTGCCATCGCCATTCCAGTCCATGTCCTTCTGCTCGATGCCCTGGGTGATGGCGATGTTGGCGTACCAGGCGTAGCCCAGCCACGCCAGCACGATCAGCACCAGCGCCAGCAGCGCCTTGCGACGCGGGCTGAACTTGCCGCGCAGGATCATGGCACGCGCCGGATGGTGGCACCGAGCGAAGACAGCTTCTCTTCGATGTTCTCGTAGCCACGGTCAAGGTGGTAGATGCGGTCGATGGTGGTCTCGCCGCTGGCCATCAGGCCGGCCAGGATCAGCGAGGCCGAGGCACGCAGGTCGGTGGCCATCACCGGTGCGCCACTCAGGTGCTCGCTGCCCCGCACGATGGCGGTGTGGCCTTCGACCTGGATGTCCGCGCCCAGGCGCAGCAACTCGTTGACGTGCATGAAACGGTTTTCGAAGATCGTTTCGTTGATCACGCCGACGCCGTCGGCCACGCAGTTGAGCGCCATGAACTGCGCCTGCATGTCGGTCGGGAACGCCGGGTACGGCGCAGTGGTCAGGTTGACCGCCTTCGGCCGCTTGCCCTGCATGTCCAGGGTGATGGTGTCGTCGGTGGTCTCGATCTTCGCACCGGCTTCGACCAGCTTGGACAGCACCGCGTCCATGGTGTTCGGGCGCGCACGGTTGACCGTGACCTTGCCGCCGGTCATCGCCGCAGCCACCAGGAAGGTGCCGGTCTCGATGCGGTCGGGCAGCACTTCATGGCGGCCGCCGGACAGGCGCTCGACGCCTTCGATGACCAGGCGGGCAGTGCCCAGGCCTTCGATCTTCGCGCCCAGCGCGATCAGGCAATGCGCCAGATCGGTCACTTCCGGTTCCATCGCACAGTTGTCGAGGATGGTGGTGCCTTCGGCCAGTACCGCGCCCATCAGCACGTTCTCGGTGCCGGTAACGCTGACCATGTCGAAGGTGAAATGGCCGCCCTTCAGGCGCTTGGCCGTGGCCTTGATGAAGCCGTTCTCGACCACGATCTCGGCGCCCAGCGCCTGCAGGCCCTTGATGTGCTGGTCGACCGGACGCGAGCCGATCGCGCAGCCGCCGGGCAGCGACACTTCCGCCGCGCCGAAGCGGGCCAGCAGCGGGCCCAGCACCAGGATCGAGGCGCGCATGGTCTTGACCAGCTCGTACGGGGCGACATGCTGGTTGACCGGACGCGGGTCGACCACGATCGCACTGCCGCGCGACAGCGTGCCCTGGTCGATGGTGACCTTGGCACCCAGTTCACCCAGCAGCTTCACCGTGGTGACCACATCGTGCAGGTGCGGCACGTTGGTGATCTCCACCGGCGCATCGGCCAGCAGGGTCGCGCAGAGAATGGGGAGGACGGCGTTCTTGGCGCCGGAGATGCTCACTTCACCGTGCAGCGCAGCGCCGCCGGTCACAACGATCTTGGCCATGTATTCGGGATCTTCTGCGGTTCAGCCGGCTTCGGCCGGGGTCACGGTTTTCAGCGCCAGCGCGTGGATCGCGCCGCCCATCAGGTCGCCCAGGGTGGCATAGACCATCCGGTGGCGGGCCAGCGGCATCTTGCCGGCAAAGGCCTCGCAGACCACGGTCGCTTCGAAATGCACGCCATCGTCGCCCTGCACGTCGGCGCGGGCGCCGGGCAGGCCGGTTTCGATCAGGTTGCGGATGGTGTCGGCGTCCAACGGGCTTTCCTAATAAAATGTGCCTCCATTCTACTTCCGCTGCGTGGCGTCCGCATGGCCGAATCCCTGTTGCCCCCCCGTTCCGTCGACCCTGCCGGCCTGGTCGCCAGCGGCCGCCGCGTCTTCGAGATCGAGCGGCAGGCGCTGGATGCCGTGGCCGACCGCCTCGGCGAGGCCTTCCAGCAGGCTTGCCAGGCGATCCTGGCCAGCCGCGGCCGGGTGGTCGCCACCGGCATGGGCAAGTCCGGGCACATCGCCCGCAAGATCGCCGCTACGCTGGCCTCCACCGGCACTCCCGCGTTCTACGTGCATCCGGGCGAAGCCGGCCATGGTGACCTGGGCATGATCACCGAGGCCGACGTGGTGCTGGCCCTGTCCTATTCGGGCGAATCGGACGAAGTGTTGATGCTGCTGCCGGTGCTCAAGCGCCAGGGCAACGTGCTGATTTCCATGACCGGCCGCCCGCAGTCCAGCCTGGCCACCGCCGCCGATATCCACCTGGACGTCAGCGTGCCGGCCGAGGCCTGCCCGCTGGCGCTGGCGCCGACCTCCAGCACCACCGCCTCGCTGGCGATGGGCGATGCGCTGGCCGTGGCCCTGCTCGACGCACGCGGCTTCACCGCCGACGATTTCGCCCGCTCGCACCCGGCCGGCAGCCTCGGCCGCCGCCTGCTGCTGCATATCACCGACGTCATGCACACCGGGGAGGACCTGCCCAGCGTGGGGGCCGACGCCAGCCTCAGCGAGGCGCTGGTCGAAATGAGCCGCAAGCGGCTGGGCATGACCGCCGTGGTCGATGCCGACGGTGTGCTGATCGGCCTGTTCACCGACGGTGACCTGCGCCGGGCGCTGGACAGCGCGCTGGACGTGCGTACCGCGAAGATCGCCGATGTGATGACCCGCAACCCACGTACCATCGGCGCCGACCAGCTGGCGGTGGAGGCTGCCCGGCTGATGGAGACCCACAAGATCACGGGCCTGATCGTGGTCGACGACCAGGGCCGGGCGGTCGGTGCCCTGAACATTCATGACCTGTTGCGGGCCCGGGTGGTTTAACCGACAGTCCGTAGACCCCATTCAGTCTGTACCGTCCCAACCCGAATCCACCGAGCCTGCCACCCTGATGCCCTGGTCCCCCCTGCCCGCCTTCCCCGCCCACCTGCATGCCGCCGCGGCCCGCGTCCGCTTGGCCTGCTTCGACGTGGACGGCACCCTCACCGACGGTCGGCTGTACTACGACAAGGACGGCAACGAGAGCAAGGCGTACTTCGTGCAGGATGGCCTGGGCCTGAAACTGCTGCAGCAGCACGGCATCCACCCCGTGCTGATCACCGCGCGCAACAGCCAGTCCGCGCTCAGGCGCGGCGCCGACCTCGGCATCGATACCCAGATCGCCGTGGGCGACAAGCTGGCCAGCGTGCAGGCGCTGTGTGCGCAGCACGGCATCGGCCTGGAGCAGGTGGCCTTCATGGGCGACGACCTGCCTGACCTGGCACCGCTGGCCGCGGTCGGCCTGGCGGTGGCGCCGGCCAACGCCCACCCGTGGATCGCCGAGCGCGTGCATTGGCAGACCCGCGCCGATGGCGGACGTGGTGCAGCCCGTGAGCTGTGTGACATCCTGCTGGCCGCGCAGGGACATGTGGACGCGGTCCTGGCGAGGTTCGGCGCATGAACCTGCCGAGCCTGAACTGGCGCACCCTGCTCGGCATCGGCCTGCTGCTGGCGGCCCTGCTCAGCAGCTGGGCGGCCCTGCGCAACCGCGACAAGGGTCCGGCCACTGCCGGCCAGGATGTCGGCGTGGACTACGTCCTGCACGACTTCCAGGTTGTCGCCCTGGATCAGCACGGCAAGGAATCGACCACCCTGCGCGCACCGTTGCTGGAGCGCCAGCGTGGCGACCAGACCATCAACATCGCCACGCCGCTGTTCGAGATGCCGGACAAGGATGGCAAGCACTGGACCCTGCGTGCCGAGACGGGCTGGCTCAGCGCCAAGGGCGACCAGATGAAGCTGCGCGGCAATGTCGCCGGCGACAGCCCGGCCGATCCGGGCGTGGTGCCGACCACCTTCCGCACCGACCACCTGGACGTGTTCCCGAAGGAGAACCGTGCCCGCACCGATGCGCTGGTCACCATGACCCGCCCCGGCATGGAACAGTCCGGCGTTGGCTTCGAGGTGGATTCGAAGAACAACACGTATCATTTCCTCAGCCAGTCCAAGGGCCGTTACACGCCCCGACGCTGATTCCGCCGCCCTCCTGCGACGTCCCCGGACAGGCGCAAGGCAGGCAGCCCACCCATCCGCCCCCGGTTTCCCGGGCGGCCCCACCGGTAGAACGGACCCCGATGAAGATTCCCTTTGCAGCCGTACTCGCGCTCGGTCTCCTTGTTCCCAGCGCTGCCTTTGCCAAGTCCACCGACCGCAACGAGAACATGAACATCGACTCCGGCGCGCAGTCGGGCGTGCTCACCGGCGATGGCAAGACCGTGCTCTCGCAGGGCGTGACCGTCACCCAGGGCTCGCTGGACATCCGCTCGTCCGAAGCCGAGATCTACCTGAAGGACGGCGAGGCCGTGCGTGCGGTGTTCACCGGCAAGCAGGCCACGATGAAGCAGCAGCTCGACGATGGCACCTGGATGGACGCGGTGGCTGATCGCATCGACTACGACATCAAGACCGAGATCATCACCCTGACCGGCAACTACAAGGTCACCAGCGCGCGCGGCACCAATGCCGGCCAGCGCATGGTCTACAACACCCGTAGCGGCGAAATGAATTCCGGTGGCGATGGCAGCCGCGTGCGCACCGTCATTCCGCCGAAGAACAAGAACGCGGCGGCACAGCCGGCGGCCACGCCCAAGGCGGCGGCGCCGGCCAGCACGTCGGCCAAGCCGGCCGGGAGCAAGAAGTAATGCTCGTCGCCAAGGGCCTGCGCAAGCGCTACAAGCAGCGCGAAGTCGTCAAGGACTTCGGGCTGACCCTCGACGCCGGTGAAGTGGTGGGCCTGCTCGGCCCCAACGGTGCCGGCAAGACCACCTGCTTCTACATGATCGTCGGCCTGGTCGCCGCCGATGCCGGCAGCATCGTGCTCGACGGCAAGGACATCACCAGCGATCCGATGTACACCCGTGCCAAGCAGGGCGTGGGCTACCTGCCGCAGGAGCCGTCGGTGTTCCGCAAGCTGACCGTGGCCGACAACCTCCGCCTGGTACTGGAGCTTCGCGAAGACCTGGATTCGGCCGGCCGCGAACGCGAATTGAACAGCCTGCTCGACGAATTGCAGCTGGGCCATGTGGCCGACCAGCTCGGCGCCAGCCTGTCCGGTGGCGAACGTCGTCGCTGCGAGATCGCCCGCGCACTGGCCGCGCAGCCGCGCCTGATCCTGCTCGACGAACCGTTTGCCGGTGTCGACCCGATCTCGGTGGGTGAAATCCAGCGCATCGTCACCCATCTCAAGCAGCGTGGCATCGGCGTGCTGATCACCGACCACAACGTGCGCGAGACCTTGGGAATCTGCGACCGCGCGTATATCCTCGCCGAGGGCACCGTGCTGGCCCAGGGCTCGCCGGAGGCGATCCTGGACAACGCCGACGTACGTCGCGTCTACCTTGGGGATTCCTTCAAGCTGTGACCGCAGGCGCCGGGTCCCTTTCCTTCCGTTCGGCACAGGCATGAAGACTCGGCTGCAGACATCGTTGGGACAACAGCTGGTGCTCACGCCCCAGCTGCAGCAGGCGATCAAGCTGCTGCAGATGTCCACGACCGAGCTGGAGCTTGAAATCGCCCAGGCCGTGGAGAGCAATCCGCTGCTGGACTGGGCCGACAGCAACGACAGCAGTGCCGCCAATGAGGCCAGCGACAGCACCGATGCCGACGCGCCCGCCGAACGCACCGACAACGGCGACGACTGGGCGCCGGCCGAACTCGACTGGAGTGCCGCCGGCAGTGGTGGCAGCTTCGACGATGACGATGACACCGGCAGTGCCGCCGAGCGCGTGGCGGAAACCGAGACGCTGGCCGACCACCTGCTGTGGCAGCTGCACCTGTCGCATCTTTCCACGCATGACCGCAGCATCGGCGCTGCACTGATCGATGCGCTGGACGACGATGGTTACCTGCGCGAACCGCTGGCCACCATCGCCGAAACCCTGCTGCCGGCGGTCCATGCCGGTGAGGATGAAATCCTCGCGGTGCTGCATCGCATCCAGCGTTTCGACCCGGTCGGCGTTGCCGCGCGCACGCTCGGCGAGTGCCTGCAGCTGCAGCTGGACGTGTTGCCTGCCGACACGCCGGGGCTGGCGCTGGCGCGACAGATTGCCGCAGGCCCGCTGGAACGGCTGCCGCGCAGTGGCGTCTCCGGGCTGGCGCATGAACTGAAACAGCCGCTGGACGAGGTCGAGACGGCGGTCGCGCTGCTGCGCTCGCTGGACCCGCGTCCGGGCACGCAGATCGCGCCGCTGTCGCAGGACACCTATGTGGTGCCCGACGTGGTGGTGTGGCGGCAGAACGGCATCTGGCGCGCAGCGCTGGCGGCCCATGCCGGGCCGAAGGTGGTGATCCACCGTGGCTACGAACAGCTGATCCGCCGCTGTGGCGAGGCCGACGCCGGCTACCTGCGCGGCCAGCTGCAGGAGGCGCGCTGGCTGCTGAAGGGCCTGCAGCAGCGCGGCGAAACCCTGCTGCGGGTGGTGCGCAGCCTGATCCTGCAACAGGCCGGCTTCCTCGAATTCGGCGAGCAGGCGCTGCGCCCGCTGACCCTGCGCGAGATCGCCGCCGAGCTGGGCCTGCACGAATCCACGGTGTCGCGCGCGATCGCCCGCAAGCACGTGCGCACGCCGCGCGGCACCCTGCCGCTGCGCGCCTTCTTCGCCTCGGGCATCGATACCGAAGGCGGTGGCGAGGCGTCCAGCACGGCCATCCAGGCGATGATCCGCCGCCTGATCGACGACGAGAACCCGCGCAAGCCGCTTTCTGACGCCAAGCTGGCTGACCTGCTCAAATCGTCGGGAATTCCAGTAGCGCGACGCACCGTGGCGAAGTATCGTGAAGCCATGAACATTTCCGCCTCGCACGAAAGGGTCAGAATCGCTTGACGCGCCGCCGCGCCCGGCGGAGAGGTTCATTGGCACATCCGAACACAGGAGAAACCCGATGCGCATCGAAACGTTTGGCAAAGACGTCGAAGTCACCCCGGCCCTGCAGTCCTATGTAGAGGAGAAGCTGGCCCGGATCGGAAAACACTTCGACCAGCACTGCGAAGCGCGGGTGACCCTCAAGCTGCAGAAGACCGAACACCACGTCGACGCCAGCCTCAACATTCCGGGGCAGACCCTGCACGCCGAGGCCGGCGGCCAGACCATGTATGCCGCGATCGACCTGCTTGCGGACAAGCTTGACCGCCTGGTCATCAAGCACAAGGAGAAAAAACAGCAGCACGCACCGCTGCCGGTGGGCGACAATGGTGGCTGATCGCCACCGTTCCCCGCAGACATGCCCCTGACTGACCTCCTGGCGGCCGTGCAGACCCAGCTCTGCACGGCCACCGACCGTGACAGCGTCCTGCAGGCCGCCGCCGGGTTGCTGGCCTGCCGCCAGGCCAACGCCGAACAGATCTATCTGAACCTGTGCCAGCGCGAAGCCCTGGGCAGCACCGCGATCGGCCACGGCATCGCCATTCCCCACGGCCGCGCGCCGACCCTGGACCGCCCCCGTGGCGCCCTGCTGCGACTGGCGACCCCGGTCGATTTCGGCGGCGACGAACCGGTGGACCTGGTGTTCGCGATGGCCGTCCCCGCCCACTACACCCACCAGCACCTGATGCTGCTGTCCGAGCTGGCCGAGCTGTTTTCCGCACCGGACATCCGCCAGGCCCTGCGCGAAGCCGGCGATGCCCGGGCGCTGCGCGAGGCGCTGGACATGACCCCACCTGCGAGTGCCGCATGAATACCAGCATCACCGCCCGTGAACTGTTCGAACAGCAGCGCGAGCGGCTGGGGCTGCGCTGGGCCGCTGGCAAATCCGGTGAGAAACGCGAGCTGGAGGCCGGCAACACGGTCTCGCGGCGTCCGTCGCTGGCCGGCTACCTCAATGCGATCTATCCCAACAAGGTGCAGATCCTGGGCACCGAGGAACTGTCCTGGCTGGACGCGCTGGAACCCCGCCAGCGTTGGGAGACCATCGAGAAGATCATGCAGTCGCATCCGCTGGCGCTGGTGCTGACCCGCAACCAGGCGTGCCCGGAAGACCTGCGCGCGGCCGCCGATGAATCCGGTACACCACTGTGGCTGTCGCCCAAGCGCGGCCACGAACTGCTCAACCACCTGTCCTACCACCTGGCGCGCACGCTGGCGCCGCGGGTGATCCTGCATGGCGTGTTCATGGAGATCTATTCCATCGGCGTGCTGATCACCGGTGAGGCCGGGTCGGGCAAGAGCGAGCTGGCGCTGGAGCTGCTAAGCCGCGGCCATCGCCTGGTGGCCGACGATGCGCCCGAATTCACCCAGATCGCCCCGGACGTGCTCGACGGTACCTGCCCCGAACTGCTGCAGGACCTGCTGGAAGTGCGCGGCCTGGGCGTGCTGAATGTGCGCGAGATGTTCGGCGACACGGCTGTAAAGAAGAACAAGTACCTTCGGCTGATCGTCCACCTGACCAAGCCGATGACCGAACCCACCCCGCATGGCTACGAGCGCCTGACCGGCGACTCGGGCACCCGCCATGTGCTGGACCTCGACGTTCCGCTGATCACCCTGCCGGTGATGCCCGGCCGCAACCTGGCCGTGCTGACCGAAGCCGCCACCCGCCTGCACATCCTGCGCACCAAGGGCATTGATCCGGCAGCGATGTTCATCGCCCGCCACAGCAATCTGCTGGAACGGCGAACACCCTGATTCCCCTGCCCCTCGAAGAGCCTGTCCATGAGCACCGCCACCCCCTCCGCCCCGACCCTGATCATCGTCAGCGGCCTGTCCGGCTCGGGTAAATCCGTCGCCCTGAAGACCTTCGAGGATCAGGACTACTACTGCTCGGACAACCTGCCGATCCACCTGCTGCCGGACTTCGTGCGCAGCCTGCTGGCCAACCACGATGGCAGCGCGCCGCGCCGGCTGGCGGTGGGCATCGACGTGCGCGGCCAGGCCGACCTGAGCCAGCTGGGCGACTGGCGGCAGCTGGCCACCGACGCCGGCGTGGAAGTGAAGGTGCTGTTCTTCGAGGCCAGCGACGAAACGGTGCTCAAGCGCTATGCCGACACCCGCCGCCGCCATCCGCTGAGCCAGCTGGGCCTGTCATTGCCCGAGGCGATCGCCCGCGAGCGCGAGCTGACCGCGCCATTGCGCCGCGAGGCCGATGCGGTGATCGATACCAGCAACCTCAACGTGCACCAACTGCGGCGGCGGATCATCACCGAGTTCGCGATGGACCATGCCACCGGCCTGTCGCTGCTGTTCGAATCATTCGCCTACAAGCGCGGTGTACCCGCCGAAGCGGACTTCGTGTTCGATGCGCGGGTGCTGCCCAATCCACACTGGGACCCGGACCTGCGTGCGCTCAGCGGCCGCGAACCGGGTGTACGCGACTACCTGGAAGCGCAACCGGACGTGCAGCGCTACCTGGCCCAGCTGATGGATTTCCTCGATACCTGGCTGCCGAAACTGGGTGATGGCACCCGCAGCTACGTGACCGTGGCGTTCGGCTGCACCGGCGGCAAGCACCGCTCGGTGTTCCTGGCCGAGCGCATGGCCCGGCATGCCCGCGAGATGGGCTGGCAGGACGTGGCGACGTACCACCGCGAACAGGATTGAGGGGGGCCGGCCGGGCTGCGCCCGGCACCCGTCGGTAGTGCCGGCCGCTGGCCGGCAACAGCAACAGCAACAGCAAAAGCGGCATTCCGTGGGATGGCGGGGCGGTGTGGGTAGGCAGGACACGCCGTGAACCCCCCTCCGGGGTCCGGCCCAGCCGCTGGCGGCTGGGCGTTCGGGCGCTTGCGAAGCAGTGCTTCGCAAGCAAAGCGCCCTCACCCATGGGGGCTCGATGGCGCCATCCATGGCGCCAACGGTCCTGCCTACCCACACCGCCCCGCCTCTGACAGATTCCGTGCGCTGCTGGTAGGTGTCGACCTTGGTCGACACGATGGATCCACACCATGCGTGGATGAATCGCTGCCAGGCATCGAAAAACGCATGGGGTCGGATCCCTTTTCCAGGGGAAAAGGGCTCTGACCCCGATAACGCTGAATACGGGACACAGTGCCCCTCATCTGCTGCTATCGCCGATTCACCTTGACCTGTTAACGTGCAGTAATGACCTGTGGCATTCTCCTCGTAACACATCCCGGGGTCGGGACCGCCCTGCTTGACGTGGCGACCCGGCTCCTGCGGCAATTGCCGCTGAAAACCGAAGCTTTCGAAGTACCGTTCGACGCAGACATGGACGCCCTGCTCCCGCTCGCCTCGGCCGCCCTGCGGCGGGTCGACAGTGGTGAGGGCGTGCTGATCCTGACCGACCTGTACGGCGCCAGCCCCGCCAACCTTGCAGGGCAGCTGGCCCGGCTGGGGACCCCGGTTCGCCGGGTGTCGGCACTGAGCCTGCCGATGTTGCTGCGGGTGATGAATTATCCGGAACAGGGACTGGATCAACTGCCCGCCACAGCCGCGGCGGGTACCCGTAATGGAGCGATAGTCGACGATGCTTGAACGAGAACTCACCGTCAGCAACCGCCTGGGCCTGCATGCCCGGGCCACCGCCAAGCTGGTGCAGACCCTGGCGCCGTTCCGCTGCAACGTGACCATGGCCGCCAAGGGCCGTGAGATCAACGCCAAGAGCATCATGGGCGTGATGCTGCTGGCCGCCGGCCAGGGCACTCCGGTCACTGTGCGCATCAACGGCGAAGATGAAGCCGCCGCGATGGAGGCGGTGGTCGGCCTGTTCGAACGCCGCTTCGACGAGGACAGCTGAGCGTGCCACGCGCACGCGCCGGCCAGCTCCCTTCCGGCCAACGGCCGGTACAGCTGTTGGCCGGCCATGGCGCGGCGCGCGGAACGGCGATGGGCCGGGCGCGCGTGCGACTGCCGCATGCACTGGAAGTGGCCGAGCAACGCGTGGCCGCCCACCAGGTCGAGGCCGAACTGGCCCGCCTGCACCGTGCGCTGGATGCCGCGCGTACGGAAATGCACGAACTGCGTCAGCGCCTGCATGGCGCACTGAACCAGGAAGTGGGCGAGTTCCTCGACCTGCACGCGTTGCTGCTGGACGACCCCGAGCTGCTGTATGGCCTGGACGAACTGATCCGCAGCGGCCCGTACAGTGCCGGCTACGCGCTGCGCCTGCAGCGTGACCGCCTGGCCAAGGTCTTCGATGGCATGGACGATGCCTACCTGAAGAGCCGCATGGACGATCTCGACCATGTGATCGGCCGCATCCACGCCTTCCTGCAACCCGAACGCCCGCCGGTGATGAAGGGCCTGGCCGGCGAGATCCTGGTCTGCGACAACATCGCCCCATCCGAACTGGCGCAGCTGCAGGCGCAGGGCGTGGTCGGCATCGTCACCGCCGCCGGCAGCGCGCTGTCGCACAGCGCGATCCTGGCGCGCAGCCTGCACCTGCCCCTGATCGTCAATGTGCCGCAACTGCTCAGCCGCGTCGCCGACGGCGACGTGCTGATCATCGACGGTGCCGACGGCAGCATCACCGTCAACCCGCTGGCCGACAACCTGCGTGACTACCGCGCACGCCTGAAGGAACACGCGCGCGAGCAGCGCGAGCTTGGCCGCCTGCGCAGCAAGCCCAGCCGTACCCGCGACCAGGTCGACATTGCCCTGCTGGCCAATGCCGAATCGCTGGAGGACGTCACCCAGGCGCATGCGCTGGGCGCGCAGGGGCTGGGCCTGTACCGCACCGAATTCCTGTTCCTGCAGCGCAACGAGCTGCCGGACGAAGAAGAACAGTTCCAGACCTACCGTGATGCCGCACTGGGCATGAGCGGCCGGCCGGTGACCATCCGCACGCTCGACCTGGGTGCGGACAAGGCCGATCGTACCGGCCTGACCCTGAGCAACGAAGAGAACCCGGCACTGGGCCTGCGCGGCGTGCGCCTGTCGCTGGCACGGCCCAAGGTGGCCGACACCCAGCTGCGCGCGATCCTGCGCGCCTCGGCCTACGGCAAGCTGCGCGTGCTGGTGCCGATGGTCAGCACCCGCGAGGAACTGCTGGCGGTGCGCCGGCGCATGCTCAAGCTGAGCGAACAGCTGCGCAGCGAAGGCCATATGGTGTCCGAGCACGTGCCGCTGGGCGCGATGATCGAAGTCCCGGCGGCGGCATTGGCGCTGGAGAGTTTCATCGATCTGGTCGATTTCCTGTCGATCGGCACCAACGACCTGGTGCAGTACCTGCTGGCCGCCGACCGCAACAACGAGGCGCTGGGTGAGTTGTATTCACCGTTGCACCCGGCGGTGCTGCGGCTGTTGCAGATGGTGATCGAGACCGGCGCACGCCACCGCATTCCGGTGGCGGTCTGCGGCGAGATGGCCGGTGATGCGCGGATGACCCCGTTGCTGCTGGCGCTGGGCCTGAGCGAGTTCAGCCTGCATCCCGGTACGTTGCTGGAGGTGCGCCGCGCCATCCGCGAAGCCGATCTGGGTGCGCTGCGCGCCCGTGCCCCGAAGCTGCTGGCCGCGCGCGACCGCCGCGCCATCGAACGCTGGCTGGCGCTGGTGGCCGATACGCCCTGACACCACCCGCTCGCCGGGCATGCACGCCTGGGGTCAGATCCCTTTCCCGCGGGAAAAGGGATCTGGCCCCGTCTCGTTGAAGGCCAAGAGGTTGCCGGCCAGCGGCCGGCACTACCGCCACCCGGCGACTATGCGCTGAAACATCCCCTTGCGATAATGACGCGCTGAACACCCCTGTTGCCGCATCCTTGCCGGGATCGCGGCTTTTCTTATCCCGCGGGAGCTGCGATGGCTGAAGCTGTACGCCACGACAAGACTGCGCGCCAACTGCGGATGTTGTCTGATGCACTGGACAGCGGCCGGCTGGGCCCGGTACGTCGGCTGGTCAACACCCTGGCCCCGGCCGAGATCGGCAACCTGCTTGAATCGCTGCCGCCGGGCAAGCGCGAGGTGGTGTGGGGCCTGGTTGATCCGGAAGATGACGGCGAGGTGCTGGTCCACGTCGGCGAAGACGTGCGCGAGAGCCTGCTCGCGGACATGGACCCGGACGAGATCATCGCCGCGGTCGAAGACCTGGACATCGACGACCTGGCCGACCTGGTCGAAGACCTGCCCGATACGGTCATCGACGAGGTCCTCAAGTCGATGGACCGCGAGAACCGCGAGCGCCTGGAGCAGGTGCTGTCCTATCCCGAGGACAGCGCCGGCCGCCTGATGAACCCGGACGTGGTGACCGTGCGCGCCGACGTCAATGTCGACGTGGTGCTGCGCTACCTGCGCCTGCGCGGCGAACTGCCGGACCATACCGATCACCTGTTCGTGGTCAGCCGGCGCCATCAGTACCTCGGCCGGGTGTCGCTGGCGGCACTGGTGACCCACGAGGACACCACCCCGATCAACCGCCTGATCGACGACGAGCAGCCGGCCATTGACGTCGGCGAGAGCGACCAGGAGGTCGCCCGCCAGTTCTCCGACCATGACTGGATCTCCGCGCCGGTGGTGGACGACAACAACATCCTGATCGGCCGCATCACCATCGATGACGTGGTCGACATCATCCGTGGCCAGGCCGAGCACCAGGCACTGGGCGCCGCCGGCCTGGACGAGGACGAAGACCTGTTCAGCCCGGTCTGGCGCGCCATGCGCCGGCGCTTGATGTGGCTGTCGGTGAACCTGTGCACCGCCTTCCTGGCCTCCAGCGTGGTCGGCCACTTCGAAGGCACCATCGACAAGCTGGTGGCGCTGGCCGTGCTGATGCCGATCGTGGCGGGCCTGGGCGGCAATGCCGGTACCCAGGTGCTGGCGCTGATGGTGCGCGGCCTGGCACTGGGCCAGGTAGGCGCGTCCAACGCGCGCACGCTGCTGTGGAAGGAGGTGCGGGTCGCCTTGTTGAACGGCGTGATGCTGGGTTCCGTGCTGGGGCTGATCGTGCTGGCCTGGTTCCACTCGCCCGGGCTGTCGGCGGTGATCGCCATCGCGCTGACCTGCAACCTGCTGTTCGCCGCACTGGCCGGCGTGCTGGTGCCACTGACCCTGAAACGCTTCGGCTTCGACCCGGCGCTGGCCAGCGGCATCTTCCTGACCGCCGTGACCGACTCGATGGGCTTCTTCACCTTCCTCGGCCTGGCCACGCTGGTGCTGCTGCACTGAACCCTGCAGGGTCCGATCCCCGCCGCGCGGAGTTCCGACCCACGCCAAAACCCAGGGTCGGATCTCCGCTGCGCGGGGCTCTGACCCGTTTCCAACTGGACACCCATGGCCACCACGATCGAAAACTACTTCCAGCCCGGCTGGCGCGACCAGCAGCACACCTGCCCGGCCTGCGAATGGAAGGGCAGCTCGCGTGCCATGGAGATGGAGCTGGACGAGGACGCCACCGAGTACGCCTGCCCGGTCTGCGAGAACCCGCTGCTGGTGGTGCTGCATCCGGACATCGCGCAGGTGCAGGCGGCCGCCGCCGACGGCAATGCCGAAGCGCAGGAGCAGCTGGACATCATTGCCAGTTTCCCGCGACCGGAGTGACGCGCCGCACGATGCCGCGTTGACCTGCGGCGGGCTAGGATGCAGCTGACCCTGCCGCCCCGGGAAATCCCATGGTCCGATCGATGTCGCGCTGGCTGCCGCTGCTGGCCTTTCTGATGATGAGCGGTTGCACTTCGCTGCCGGACAGCGCGCGCGGCCGCTTCGAGGGCCGCGCAGTGAAGGTGGACGGCGAGACCGCCTACTACCAGGTGTTCATTCCGGCCGGCGTTCAGGCCACCGCTCCCACCAGACTCCCGGTCATCCTGTTCCTGCACGGCTCCGGCGAGCGTGGCGGCGACGGTGTCAAGCAGACCCATGCGGGGCTGGGGCCGCACCTGCGCAGGCACGCGGCCGACTTCCCCGCATTGGCCGTATTCCCCCAGGTGCCGGGCCACCAGGAATGGAGCGGGCGCAACAACCGCGTTGCGCTGGCCGCCCTGGACGCCACCATCGCCGAGTTCGGTGCCGATCGCTCACGGCAGTACCTGACCGGGATGTCGATGGGCGGCTATGGGAGCTGGAACATCGCGCTGGATGACCCCGGGCGCTTCGCCGCGATCGTGCCCGTGTGCGGCGCGGTGCTAGCGCCACGCGCGGTGCGCCCGACCCTGTTCGTCGAGCAGGTCGCCCAGGAAACCGATCCGTATGCGGCCATCGCCCAGCGCCTGAGAGGCACGCCGATCTGGATCTTCCACGGTGCGCTGGATGATGTAGTGCCACCGGACGACGATCGCAGACTGCACGCCGCATTCCGGAGCGCCGCTGCACGCGACGTGCGCTACACCGAGTACCCGGAAGGCAACCACAATGCCTGGGACGCCACCTACGCCGACCCGGCGATGTGGGCATGGCTGTTCGCGCAGAAGCGCTGAGCCGCAGCTTCAGTAGTTGCCAACCTTGGTTGGCATTGACTGCCCTGGTAGTTGCCAACCTTGGTTGGCACTGACTGCTCTGGCAGTTGCCAACCTTGGTTGGCACTGGCCTACCTGAAACCAACCCATTCCCCGATGTTCACTGGAAGCAGGCCCGTCCATGCTTGCTCCATGCAGAACACACGTCTCCTGCTCGGTCGTCGCTCCAGCATCGGCCTCAGCTATATCCTCACCACCGTCGTCCATGACCGCGCGCCGCTCTTCACCAACGCCGCAGCGGCCGCCTTGGCAGTCCGCGAATTCCAGCGACTGGATCAGGAAGGCTTCACCCGCTCGATTGCGTACGTGGTCATGCCCGACCACATCCACTGGCTGGTCGAACTGCGTGCGGGAACGCTGGAAACCGTCATGAAGCGTTTCAAGTCGCGCACAGCCCAGCAGGCAAACCGGTTGCTGGGGCGAGTCGGGCGCTTCTGGCAGGCCTGCTATCACGATCATGCGATCCGCTCTGACGAATCGTTGCACCGGCATGCGATGTACCTGATGGGAAATCCGATCAGGGCCGGACTGGCGACGCGGCTTGGGCAATATCCCCATGCATGGTGCGAATGGGAGCTTGGGGCTTCGTGTGATCCGCTCGACAACTTGGGCGCGGATGGATAGTGCCAACCAAGGTTGGCATCTACCAGAGCGGTGCGCGGACAAGCCGCGCGGCAAGTGTGTCAACCAAGGTTGACACCTACCAGAGCGGGTGGTCAGCCCAGCAGGGTTTCCAGCACGGCCATGCGCACGGCGACGCCGTTGGCGACCTGGCGCAGCACCCACGACTGCGGGCCGTCGGCCACGTCGTCGGTCACTTCCACGCCGCGGTTGATCGGGCCCGGGTGCAGCACCGCAGCATCCTTGCCGGCGCGCGCCAGGCGCTCGCGGGTCAGGCCGTACTGGGCGTGGTACTGCTCCAGCGACGGCACCAGGCCTTCTTCCATGCGCTCGCGCTGCAGGCGCAGCATCATCAGCGCGTCGACGCCTTCCAGCATCGCGTCGAAATCATCGCCGACCACGCAGCCCTTCAGGGTCTCATCGTCCGGCAGCAGCGACTGCGGGCCGCACACGCGGATCTCACCCACGCCCAGCGTGCGCAGCGCATGCAGGTCGGTGCGGGCCACGCGCGAGTGCTTCACGTCGCCGACGATCACCACTTTCATCTTCGAGAAATCCGGACCCTTGGCCTGGCGCAGGGTCAGCATGTCCAGCAGGCCCTGGGTCGGGTGCGCGCTGCGACCGTCACCGGCGTTGATCAGTGCGGTGCCCTCGCCCGCCGCTTCTGCCAGTGCGGCTACCGCGCCATCCTCCGGGTGGCGCACCACGAAGCCGCGCACGCCCATCGCTTCCAGGTTGCGCAGCGTATCGCAGGCGGTTTCGCCCTTGCGGGTGGACGAGGTCGAGGCATCGAAGTTAAGCACATCGGCGCCCAGGCGCTGCGCGGCCAGCTGGAACGAGCTGCGGGTGCGCGTGGACGGCTCGAAGAACAGCGTGCACACCGCCGAACCGGCCAGCACGTGGCGCTTGTTGCCGACGCGGCCGACTGCGGCATCGCGGATCTGACCTGCCCGGTCAAGCAGCTGCAGCAGGGTCCCGCGCGGCAGGCCCTCCAGGGTCAGCAGGTGGCGCAGGCGTCCGGAGGCATCGATTTGCTGGGCGGTCATGGCGGTGTCGGGCAGTCAGGGAATGGGGATGGCGTCGTCGGGGGACGACAGCCAGCGGTCGATGATCACCGCCGCGGCCACGGCATCGAGGGCGGCCGCATCACGGCGGCGCTTGCGCCCTTCGGCGCGCTCGACGGCGAAGCGGCGGGCGGCCTCGACCGAGCTGGAACGCTCGTCGATCATCACCACCGGCAGCTTGAAACGTTCCCGCAGCTGGCGGGCGAAGCCCTGCGCGCGCTTGCGGTTGGGTTGGTCCTGGCCGTCCAGGGTCAGCGGGTCGCCGACCACCAGGCCGTCGGGCTTCCATTCCTTGAGCAGGCGTTCGATCGCGGTCCAGTCCGGGCCATTGCCGTGCACATCGACCACCGCCACCGCGCGCGCATGCGCAGCGAAGGCACTGCCGATGGCCACGCCGATCCGCCGCGAGCCGACGTCGAAACCCAGAACGGTGCCGTCACGGCGGATCGCCGGGACAGCAGGAGCCGGTACGGGCGTGGCCGGCTCAGACATGGCCGCTGTAGTCGGTCAGCCGGAACAGGTCCACGCCGATGCGCGAGGCCGCACCCTGCCAGCGCTGCTCCAGTGGCAGCTGGAACACCAGCTCGGCATCGGCCGGCACGGTCAGCCAGCTGTTCTCGGACAGCTCGCTTTCCAGCTGCCCTGCGCCCCAACCGGCACAGCCGAGGGTGACCACGGCATTGGCCGGGCCTTCGCCACGCGCCATCGCTTCAAGGATGTCACGCGAAGTGGTCAGGTACAGGCCGTCACCCACGATCAGGCTGGAATCCCACGCCCGCGCGTCGTCATGGATGACGAAGCCGCGCTCGGGATGCACCGGGCCGCCGTTGAGCACCATGCGCGCCTGCAGGTCGCCGTCACCGGTGGTGATGTCCATCTGGGCAAGCACTTCACCCAGCGTGTACTCGGAAGGCTGGTTGACCAGCACGCCCATCGCCCCGTTCTCGTCGTGCTGGCAGATCAGCGCGACGCTGCGGGCAAAGGTCGCGTCGAGCAGCGACGGCAGCGCGACGAGGAGGTGATCGGCGAGGGAGGTCGGCGTTACAGGCATGGTCCCATTCTACCTGCTGGGGGCGGGATGGTCGCGCAATGGCGGCGAACCGCGATGGGCTAGGATGGTGCTTTGCCATGGAAGGTCATCGATGCAGTCTTCATCGCCCCTGACCCTGCCGGCACGCAGCGCCATCGTCCTGATTGCCCTGCTGCAGGGTCTGATGCTGTATGCCGCGCAGGAACTGTCCGATGCGTGGCCGTTCCGCGATATCGGCTGGCGCTACTGCTGGTACGCCTGGGTGCTGGCCATTCCCAGCGCGGTGGCGCTGAGCCTGGTCGAGCTGGGCCAGCGCCGCCTGTGGCTGCAGGCCGTGCTCGGCTCGGCGGTGGTGCTGGCGCTGGCCGCCTGGATCGGCTGGAACCTCACTGGCGAGACCGCGCTGGAGTCGAGCGCGCTGCAGTTTCCACTGACCCTGGGCATGGCCGTGGCGGTGTTCGTGGTGCTGCCCTGGTGGCAGTTCCAGCTGCAGCACGGGCACTGGCGCGCCAGCTACCCCGAGCTGTTCGAGCGCGCCTGGCAGAACGGTTTGACCCTCGCCCTGGCGGCACTGTTCACCGGGCTCACCTGGCTGCTGCTGTGGCTGTGGGCGGCGCTGTTCCAGCTGCTGGAGGTCACCGTCTTCCGCGACCTGTTCCGCCACGATGCCTTCATTGCGCTGGCTACCGGCAGCCTGGCCGGGTTCGGCGTGCTGATCGGGCGCACCCAGCACCGCGCGATCCAGATCACCCGCCAGGTGCTGTTCGCGATCTGCCGCGGACTGCTGCCGCTGCTCTCGTTCATCGCCGTATTGTTCGTGCTGAGCCTGCCGCTTACCGGGCTGGAACCGCTGTGGAAGACCCGCTCGGCCGCCAGCCTGCTGCTGGTGCTGTCGCTGTTGCTGGTGACGTTCACCAATGCGGTCTACCAGCAGGGGGACGACACCGCGCCCTACCCCGTCGTGCTGCGCCGTCTGGTTGAAGCCAGCCTGCTGGCGCTGCCGGTCTACGCCGCACTGGCGCTGTACGCACTGGGGCTGCGCGTGGTGCAGTACGGCTGGACCGTGGACCGGTTCTGGGCGGTACTCGTCGCAGTGGCCGTGGCCGGCTATGCCGTGGGCTACGCGCTGGCGGTGCTGCGCCGGCAGCGCCGCTGGTTGCAGATGCTGGAGCCGGTCAACCGCTGGATGTGCTGGGCGGTGCTGGCACTGGCATTGCTGGGCAACTCGCCGCTGCTGGACCCGGTGCGGCTGACCCTGTCCAGCCAGCTGGCGCGCCTGCGTGCCGACCCGCCCGCGATCACCAGCAGTGACGTCAACGTGCTGCGCTTCGATCTTGGCCACCGCGGCGTGCGGGCGCTGCGCGAGCTGCAGCGTGATCCAGCCATCACCGCCGATGCCAACGCGCCACAGGTGATCGCTGCCGCGCTGGCACGTACCTCGCGCTGGGATGACGGCCAGCGCCTCGACAAGGGGCCGCAGGACGTCGTCGCCCTGCAGCGCGCGTTGAAGCTGGCCACGGGATCCAGCTCGCCACCGGACGACTGGTGGCAGGCACTGGCCACGCGCGCGATCGATGGCGAATCCTGCGCCCAGAGCGAGCGCGACTGCCTGATCGTGCATCGCGACCTCGACGGCGATGGTACCGGCGAAGTGCTGCTGTGCGAGCTGTACACCATCCGTGGGCCGGACTGCGTGCTGTACGCACGTGGCAGGGACACCCACTGGCGCCGGGCCGGTTCGCTGTTCGGCACCGCCAGCGGCCAGGCCGAGGCGATCAACCAGGCGCTGCGTGATGGCAAACTCACTCTTGAACCGCCGCGCTGGCCGATGCTGTCCATTGGTGGGCGCCCCGCAGTGGCCATCGATCCCGAACCCGAATCCAGCGAGTCTTCCCCATGAGCGGCTACTGCCTCATCGCCCCGGGCCATCCGGTGCACGACTACTACCACGCCAACGAGTACGGCTTCCCGCAGCGTGACGAGGGCGAACTGTTCGAGCGGCTGGTGCTGGAAATCAACCAGGCCGGGCTGAGCTGGGAGACGATCCTGAAAAAGCGCGAGGGCTTCCGCGCGGCCTATGACGGCTTCGATGTCGACCGCGTGGCGGCCTATGCCGAGCAGGACATCGAGCGCCTGCTATCGGACGCGGGCATCATCCGCAACCGGCTGAAGGTACTGGCCGCCATCCACAACGCGCAGGTGATCCAGCAGCTGCGGGCCAGTCATGGCAGCTTCGCGGCGTGGCTGGATGCGCATCACCCGCGCAGCAAGGCCGACTGGGTGAAGCTGTTCAAGAAGACCTTCCGCTTCACCGGTGGCGAGATCACCGGCGAGTTCCTGATGAGCCTGGGCTACCTGCCCGGCGCGCACGCCGAGGATTGCCCGGTGCATGCGCGGCTGCTGAAGCTGTCGCCGCCGTGGTTGCAGGCCGCCGCCCGCTGAGGGATCTCCGCGCGTGGATGCCGGTAGTGCCGGCCGCTGGCCGGCAACCCCGTTGAACGGTCACACGCCCATGTAACGGCCGGGGCGGTGGTTGAACATCAGCACCAGGCTGAGCACCACCGCGCCGATGGCCGAGTACAGCACCTTCGATGGCGACAGCACGAAGAACGCGGCTACCATCAGGCAGGCGTCGTAGGACATCTGCACCTTGCCGGCGCTCCAGCCTCGGGTGCGCTGCAGGTATACCGCCAGGATGCCGATGCCGCCCAGGCTGGCGCGGTGGCGGATGAAGAACAGGATGCCGAGGCCGGACAGGGCACCACCGACGATCGCCGAATACAGCGGGTTGATGTGCGAGAAGTCGATCCAGCGCGGCAGCAGGTCGGTCAGCACGCCAGGCGGTGACCGCAGCGAAGGTCTTCAGGGTGAATTCCCAGCCCATGCGCCGCAGCGCCACCCAATAGAACGGCAGGTTGACCAGCACGAACACCAGGCCGAAGGTCCAGCCCATCGCGTAGTGCAGCAGGAAGGCCATGCCCGCCATGCCGCCGATCATCAGCCCGCCCTTGGCGAAGATGGCCAGGCCCAGCGAGGCCACCATCGTGGCCAGCACCATGCCCTGCACGTCCTCGGCGATCGAGTGACGCAGCGCTTTTTCGTCGGCGGTGGTGCCAGCACTGTCGGGCGGCGGGGTCAGCGGACCGGCGGTGACCAGGTGGCCGTCAGCGTCGTCGCACGGCGCGGGGCCATGGGAAGGAAGGGACATGCGGTGGGGGAACAGCAGGTGGGGAGCGGTATTAGACACGATCTGCATGACAGTTGCAGATGAAATCGTTCAGCTGAATGCGCCTCGCACTGCCCCGGGCTCGGCGCTGCTCAGCCCTTGCCGGCCAGATGGTGAGCCACCAGTGCGTTGGCATGGCCATGGCCCAAGCCATGTTCACTCTTCAGGAAGCTGACCAGTTCCATGTGTTTCAGGCCCTTCTTCCCGCCCAGCAACCCGAACCAGTGCGCCACCGGCTGCCCGTAGGTCTTCTCGATGGAGGGGAAATACGAGGCCGGGCCTTTCGGCTTGGTGTCAGTGCTCATGTGCAGCTCCCGTTGAAGTCATTCATTCGACGAACCACAGACGCAGAAATCGACACACCCAAACGTCCGACCCCGCCTCGCCCGACAGGCCGCAGCCAACTGTCGAAGGCGGGGTGGGTCCGGTTGAGGGGGTGTAAGCGGCATGGATGCCGCGACCAAGCCCCCATGGATGGGTTTACGGCGTCCCCCTCAACCGGGCCCACCCCGCCATCTCACGGATAGCCAGTTTTTGAAGTTGACGTGGCCGTTGACGTTGCTTCGGCAGGTGCCGGGCGCAGCCCGGCCGTATCATTCCAGCATGCCCCGCGAAAACCTCAACGACCTGCAGGCCTTCGTCCACGTTGCCCGCGAGGGCAGCTTCACCCGGGCCGCCGCCCAGCTGGGCGTGTCCCAGTCCGCGCTCAGCCATGCCATGCGCGGCCTGGAACAGCGCCTGGGCGTGCGCCTGCTGACCCGTACCACCCGCAGCGTATCGACCACCGAAGCCGGTGCCCGCCTGCTCGACACCCTGGGCCCACGCCTGGCCGAGATCGAGGACGGGCTGGCCGCACTGGCCGAGTACCGCGAACGCCCGGCCGGCACCATCCGCATCAACGCCACCGGCCATGCCGCCGAGTACATCGCTTGGCCGCGGCTGGCGCCGTTGTTGCAGCGTTATCCGGACCTGAAGGTGGAACTGACCACCGACTATGGCCTGGCCGACATCGTCGCCGAGCGCTACGACATCGGCATCCGCCTCGGCGAGCGCCTGGCGCGCGACATGGTCGCGGTGCCGATCAGCCCGCCGCTGCGCATGCGCGTGGTCGGTGCACCCAGCTACTTCCGCCAGCACGTGGTGCCGCAGCATCCGGACGACCTGGCCAAGCACAACTGCGTGACCCTGCGCCTGCCTACGCATGGGGGACTGATGCCGTGGGATTTCGGCCAGGATGGCAACGAACTGAGTGTGCGCGTTGGCGGGCAATGGACGTTCAACACCATGGGCATGACCCGCGCCGCTGCGCTGGCCGGCAGCGGACTGGCCTGGCTGCCGGAAGACCAGGTGCAGCCGATGCTGGACGATGGCCGCCTGCAGTCGGTGCTGGACGACTGGTGCCCGCACTTCGATGGCTACTACGCGTACTACCCGTCGCGCCGCCACGTCACCGTGGCGATGCGCACGGTGCTTGATGCGCTGCGCGGGCCGCTGGGGTGAGGGGCAAGGCGTGCGGACCAACGGTCCGCACCCACCACCAACGGTCCGCACCCAGCTGGTGATCAGCCCTTGGCCTGGGCGGCACGCTGCGCGTTGTAGCGCTCGCCGACGATCGACACTTCGTCCAGCGCCTGTGCGATGCGTTGCAGCTCCTCCGGTGCCAGCTGCAGGTCGGCCGCGCCCAGGTTTTCTTCCAGGCGATGGATCTTGGTGGTGCCTGGGATCGGCACGATCCACGGCGCCTGTGCCAGCAGCCAGGCCAGCGCCACCTGCGCCGGCGTCGCGCCCCGTGCTGCGGCAATCGTACTGATGCGATCCACCAGCGCCTGGTTGGCGCGGCGCGCCTCCACTTCGAAACGCGGAACGCTGTTGCGGAAATCGTTGGCATCGAAGGTGGTGTCGGCATTGATCGTGCCGGTGAGGAAGCCGCGGCCAAGCGGGCTGAATGGCACGAAGCCGATGCCCAGCTCCTGCAGCGTCGGCAACAACTCGCGCTCCGGTTCGCGCCACCATAGCGAGTACTCACTCTGCACGGCGGCAACCGGCTGCACCGCATGCGCGCGGCGCACGGTGGCAGCGCTCGCCTCGGACAGCCCGAAGTGGCCGACCTTGCCTTCGGCGATCAGGTCGCGCACGGTGCCAGCCACATCCTCGATCGGCACGTTCGGGTCGACGCGGTGCTGGTAGAACAGGTCGATATGGTCGGTGCGCAGGCGCTTGAGGCTGGCTTCGGCGACGGCACGGATATTCTCGGGGCGGCTGTCCAGGCCGTCATCGGTGCGCGCGCCCTTGAATCCGAACTTGGTGGCAATCACCAGCCTGTCGCGGTAGGGCGCCAGCGCCCGGCCGAGCAGGTCTTCGTTGGTGTACGGACCATACACCTCGGCGGTGTCGAAGAAGGTCACGCCGCGCTCGACGGCGGCCTGCAGCAGGGCGATGCCCTGGCCCTGCTCCACCGGCTGACCGTAGGCATGGGTCAGGCCCATGCAGCCCAGGCCGAGGGCGGAAACCTTCAGGCCACTGCGGCCCAGTTCGCGTGTCTGCATCGTCGTGCTCCAGAGGGGGAGTGATGACGATACGCCTGTCGTGGCGCTGGATTGAGCCAGCCCGGCCGCAGTCGGTCATGACCGGAATTCATCAATCCAGCCACGACCGATACCGGCCAGGTCAACGGATCTCCGAGATCTCCACGCCGTCCAGCCCCTGCGACAGGGTACGTGCGTCGCCGCCCTGGCTGAGCTTGATGCGCAGGCGCACCTCGTTCTGCGAATCGGCGTAGCGCAGCGCGTCCTCGTAGCTGATCTCGCCGGCCTGGTACAGCTCGAACAGGCTCTGGTCGAAGGTCTTCATGCCCAGCTGGACCGAGTCCTTCATCACTTCCTTCAGCTTGTGGATCTCGCCGTCGCGGATGTAGTCCTGCACCAGCGGCGTGCCCAGCAGGATCTCCATCGCCACCTTGCGCGAGCGGCCATCGGGCGATGGCACCAGCTGTTGCGCGACCACGCCCTTGAGATTCAGCGACAGGTCCATCAGCAGCTGGTTGCGGCGGTCTTCCGGGAAGAAGTTGACGATGCGGTCCATCGCCTGGTTGGCGTTGTTCGCATGCAGGGTGCACAGCACCAGGTGGCCGGTTTCGGCGAACGCGATGGCGTGATCCATGCCTTCGCGGGTACGCACCTCACCGATCATGATCACGTCCGGCGCCTGGCGCAGGGTGTTCTTCAGCGCGGCTTCCCAGCTGTCGGTATCGATGCCGACTTCGCGCTGGGTGATGATGCAGCCCTCGTGCTTGTGCACGAACTCGATCGGGTCTTCGATGGTGATGATGTGGCCGGTCGAGTTCTGGTTGCGGTAACCGATCATCGCTGCCAGCGAGGTCGATTTACCGGTACCGGTGGCGCCGACGAACAGGATGATGCCGCGCTTGGTCATTGCCAGCGTCTTGATGATCGGCGGCAGGCTCAGTTCTTCCACGGTCGGAATGCGCGTCTCGATGCGACGCAGCACCATGCCGACCTGGTTGCGCTGGTAGAAGCAGCTGACGCGGAAGCGGCCGACGCCGGACAGGCCGATGGCGAAGTTGCATTCGTGCGTCTTCTCGAATTCCTCGCGCTGCGCCGGGGTCATCACGTTGAGGACCAGGTCGCGGCTCTGCTGCGGCGTGAGCGGGGTCTGGGTGATCGGCGAGATCTTGCCGTTGACCTTCATCGCCGGCGGCATGCCGGCCGTGATGAACAGGTCCGAGGCGCGCTGGTGCGCCATCAGCTTGAGGAACGAAGTGAAATCGATGGTGGTCGCGGTGCTGTTCACGGCGGGCTCCCAAGAGGGCATGTACCAGGAAACGGTCGGTGGAGGAAACGGCACGGAGACGGCGCCGCACTGGTGCACGCCGCCCGTGGTTGTCCCGCCTTACTCGAACAGGCGCTTGTCCTTGGCGTACTCGCGGGCCTGGTTGCGGGTGATCAGGCTGCGCTTGACCAGGTCCTGCAGGTGCTGGTCCAGGGTCATCATGCCGTACTGCTGGCCGGTCTGGATGGCCGAGTACATCTGCGCCACCTTGTCTTCGCGGATCAGGTTGCGGATGGCCGGGGTGCCGACCATGATTTCCCACGCTGCGGTACGACCGCCGCCAACCTTCTTCAGCAGCGCCTGCGAGATTACCGCACGCAGCGACTCGGACAGCATCGAACGCACCATCGGCTTTTCGCCGGCCGGGAACACGTCGATGATGCGGTCGATGGTCTTGGCCGCCGAGCTGGTGTGCAGGGTTCCGAACACCAGGTGGCCGGTTTCCGCGGCGGTCAGTGCCAGGCGGATGGTTTCCAGGTCGCGAAGTTCGCCCACCAGGATGATGTCCGGGTCCTCACGCAGTGCCGAGCGCAGCGCTTCGTTGAAGCCATGCGTATCGCGGTGCACTTCGCGCTGGTTGATCAGGCACTTCTGCGAGGTGTGCACGAATTCGATCGGATCCTCGACGGTGAGGATGTGGCCGTATTCGTTCTTGTTGATGTAGTCGATCATCGCCGCCAGCGTGGTCGACTTGCCCGAACCGGTGGGACCGGTCACCAGGATCAGGCCCTGCGGTTGCTGGATCACCTCGCGGAACAGCGGCGGGCAGGCCAGGTCCTCGAGGGTGAGCACCTCGGACGGAATGGTACGGAACACCGCACCGGCGCCACGGTTCTGGTTGAACGCGTTCACACGGAAGCGCGCCAGCGACGGGATCTCGAAGGAGAAGTCCACTTCGAGGAATTCCTCGTAATCGCGCCGCTGCTTGTCGGACATGATGTCGTACACCAGCGCATGGACCTGCTTGTGGTCCAGGGCCGGGATGTTGATCCGGCGAACGTCGCCGTCCACGCGGATCATTGGCGGCAGGCCTGCGGACAGGTGCAGGTCGGACGCTTTGTTCTTTACGGAAAACGCCAGCAGTTCGGCGATATCCATGAGCGGCTACTCCCCAATAACGGCTTCGACTGGAAGGATCTTTCCCCGGGCGGCAGTATAGCCTCCTGATTCAACGGAACGCGTTACGTGGCCACTCCCCTGCCCCAGATCCTGAGCAACCTGCATGCCGCCGCCGAGGCGGCCGGCCGGCCCGATCCGCGCCTGCTGGCCGTTTCCAAGACCCAACCGGCCGAGGCCGTGGCTGCGCTGGCCGCGCAGGGCCAGCAGGCCTTCGGCGAGAACTATGTGCAGGAAGCGCTGGCCAAGATGCAGGCGCTGCAGCACCTGGCGCTGGAGTGGCACCTGATCGGCCACCTGCAGTCGAACAAGGCCGAGGCCGTGGCCACCCACTTCGATTGGGTGCAGAGCGTGGACCGGCCCAAGCTGGTGACGGCGCTGGCGCGCCATCGCCCGGCAGCGCGTGGTCCGCTGAATGTGCTGATCCAGGTCAACATCGACGATGAATCCAGCAAGCACGGCTGTGCGCCGGAGGATGTCGAGGTGCTGGCCGCTGCGATTGCCGCCGAGCCCACCCTGCGCCTGCGTGGCCTGATGGCGATTCCCGCGCCATGGCCCGAGGCGGAACGCCGTCGGGATGCGTTCGTGCGCATGCGCACACTTTTCCAGTCGCTGGCCGCCCAGCACGCGCAGGTCGACACGCTGTCGATGGGCATGAGCAGCGACTACGCCGACGCCATCGCCGAGGGCGCCACTTTGGTGCGCATCGGCACCGCCCTGTTCGGCGCGCGTCCTCGCCCGGCCTGATCTTGCAAGGAGAGTTTCATGACAGCTGATTCCATCACCTTCATCGGCGGCGGCAACATGGCGCGCAGCCTGATCGCCGGCCTGATCCGCCAGGGCGTGCCCGCCGCACACATCCACGTGGCCGAACCGGTTGCAGCACTGCGCGAGTCGCTGGCCACCGATTTCGGCGTGCAGGTGCACGACAATGCCGCCGATGCCGCCGCACAGGGCCGCACCTGGCTGCTGGCGGTGAAGCCACAGGTGCTGCGCGAGGTCTGCCAGTCGCTGCAGGCACTGGCCCAGGCAAGCCGGCCACTGGTGGTGTCGATCGCCGCCGGCATCACCAGCGCGCAGCTGGAACGCTGGCTGGGTGGCAACCTGCCGGTGGTGCGTGCAATGCCCAACACGCCGGCCCTGCTCGGCGCCGGCGTGACCGGCCTGTATGCCACGCCGTCGGTGGATGCACAGCAGCGCTCGCAGGCCGAACAGGTATTGGCCAGTGCCGGCCGTACCGTGTGGATCGAGCGCGAGGCGCTGATGGATTCGGTCACTGCCGTGTCCGGCAGCGGGCCGGCCTACGTGTTCCTGCTGGCCGAAGCGATGGAAGCGGCGGGCATTGCCCAGGGCCTGCCGGCCGACGCCGCGCGCACGCTGGTGGTGCAGACCCTGCTGGGCGCCTCGCGCATGCTCGATGAAGCCGGCGAAAGCCCGGCCGAGCTTCGCCGCCGTGTGACCTCGCCGAACGGCACCACCCAGGCCGCGATCGAGAGCTTCCAGGCCGGAGGTTTCGAAGTGCTGGTGGACAACGCGCTGCGTGCTGCGCAGGTGCGCGGGCAGGAATTGTCTGCGGCGAATGATTGATCCCGATGTGTGCCGACCAACGGTCGGCACCTACCATCATCCACGCATGGCGTGGATGCTCATTGCCCAAATGTGGCCATGACGAAATCGACGAAGCACTGCAGCCGCGGGCGCGGCCGTCGATCCGGCAGGTAGATCAGGTGCATCGGTCGCGGTTCGGGCAGGTAGTCGCGCAGCAGCGGCTTCAGGCGCCCTGCTGCAATCTCCCCCGCCAACAGCGCGGTGGGCTGCAACACCAACCCGGCCCCGGCCACGGCGGCTTCGCGCAGCGCGAACCCGTCGTTGCAGGTCAGCCGCGCCTCCCAATCCACCTGTTCACCGTTGGCCAACTGCCAGCCATGGCCACCACGCCAGGCAAGATGGCTCAGGCAATCATGCCCCTGCAGGTCCGCCGGCGTGCGTGGCGTGCCGCGCCTGCGCAGGTAAGACGGCGCCGCGCACAGGCTCATCGCATACGGCGGCAGCGGCCGCGCCACCACCTCCTGCGATGGCAACGGCCCGACCCGGATCGCCACGTCGAAGCCGTCCTCGATCAGGTCCACACGGCGGTTGCTCAGATCCAGTTCGATGTTCAACTGCGGCTGCGCGCGCAGCAGGCCGGCCAGCTGCGGCGCCAGCACGCAGCTGCCCCAGGTGGTCGGCGCACTGACCCGCAGCAGGCCGCGCGGCTGTACCTGCAGACCGGCCACATCGGCCTCGGCCTGCTGCACCTGCTCCAGCACTTGCCGGCAGCCAGCCAGATAGGCGCTGCCGGCTTCGGTCAGGCGCTGGCGGCGGGTGTTCCGTTGCAGCAGCGCGGTGCCCAGATGCGCCTCCAGCTGCTGGATGTACTTGCCCACCATCACCGCCGAGACCTGCAGCTGTTCGGCGGCGCCGGCGAAGCTGCCACGCTCGGCCACGGCAACGAAGGCCTGCATGCATCGAAGGGTATCCATTACTAATCCTTAGTTAGGAATCTGCGAATCATACGCCGCTTACCTAACCCCATTGTGAGGGCGCAGACTGCGCTCACTCCCTTACGCAAGGAACGGCCATGAAGATCCTCCTCGTTGGTGCCAGCGGCACCCTCGGCCAGGCAGTCGCCCGCCAGCTCGGCCAACAGCATCAGATTCTCGCCGCCGGCCGCAGCAGCGGCGAACTGCGCGTGGACCTGACCGATGACGCCAGCGTCGCCGAACTGTTCGCACGTACCGGCCCGGTCGATGCGGTGATTTCCACCGCCGGCAAGCTGCACTTCGGCCCGCTGCAGCAGATGACGCCGGCGCAGTTCAACCTCGGCCTGCAGGACAAACTGCTGGGCCAGGTGAGGCTGGCACTGGCCGCGCAGCATCATCTCAACAGCGGCGGCTCGATCACCCTGACCAGCGGCATCGTCAGCGCACAACCGATCCGCGACGGCGTCAACGCCACCTCGGTGAATGCCGCACTGGAAGGCTTCGTGCGCGCAGCCGCACTGGAGCTGCTGCCGCGCGGCCTGCGCATCAACGTGGTCAGCCCGAACGTACTGATCGAATCGATGGCCGCCTACGGCCCCTACTTCCCGGGCTTCGAGGCGGTAAGCGCACAGCGCGCGGCACTGGCCTTCCAGCGCGCGGTGGAAGGCATCCAGAGCGGCGAAACCATCACGGTCTGGTAAGAAAAAGGGGACGGAGGGGATTAAGTCGCAAGTGCACAAACGACATAATCCCCTCCGTCCCCTTTTTGTCGCTCACTCCCAGCGCATCGGGCCGTCGCCGCGTTCGCCGAGGACGTCGTCGGGATTGGCCAGGCGGCAATGCTGCAGCGACAGGCAGCCACAACCGATGCAGCCGGTCAGTTCGTCGCGCAGCAGCTGCAGCATGTGGATGCGCTCTTCCAGCTCGGTGCGCCAGCGCGCGGACAACCTGGCCCAATCCGCTTTGGTCGGTGCGCGGCCGTCAGGCAGGCTTTCGAAGGCACGGCCGACTGCTTCCAGCGGCATGCCCACCCGCTGCGCCACGCGGATCACCGCCAACCGGCGCAGCACGTCCCGGCTGTAACGCCGTTGGTTGCCCGAGGTGCGCAGGCTGCTGATCAGCCCCTTGCGCTCGTAGAAATGCAGTGCGGAAACGGCCACGCCACTGCGCTGGGAGACCTCGCCAACGCTGAGTTCCTGGGATGCCATTGCTTGACCTCAACTACAGTTGAGGTGGCATGCTGCTATCTTCGCCGCCCGTTGACAAGCGCGGCCTGCACCTGACCCGTATGACCCCGACCCTCTCTCCCGCCGACACCCACCTGCCGGCTGACAGCTCGATCCTGTCCGCGCGCTACCGCGCCACGACCATCGGCATGGTCGCACTGGTCGCGCTGCACGCCTTCGAAGCACTGGCCGTCGCGGCCGCGATGCCCACCGTGGCCGAAGCACTCGATGGACTGCGCCTGTACGCGCTGGCCTTTGGCGGCACCCTGGCCACCAGTGTGATCGGCATGACCCTGGCCGGGCGCTGGGCCGATCGCCACGGCCCCGCGCGGCCACTCTGGTACGGCCTGGGCTGCTTCGTGCTGGGCCTGCTGCTGGCCGGCTTTGCGACGCGCATGGGCATGCTGGTGGCCGGGCGCCTGATGCAGGGCCTGGGCGCGGGCGCGATTTCGGTCTCGCTCTACGTGATGGTCGGCCGCAGCTACCCCGAGCACCTGCGACCGAAGGTGTTCGCGGCGTTCTCCGCAGGCTGGGTGGTGCCCTCGATGGTCGGCCCGGCGTTGAGTGGCCTGATGGTGCAGCACCTGGGCTGGCGCTGGGTATTCCTGGCAGTGCCACTGCTGGCGATACCGGCCGCACTGCTGCTGCGCCCGGCACTGGCGCGCATGCAACCTCCCGTTGCGGTCTGCAACGATGGCGAACGCAGCAACGTGGTGTGCTGGGCCTCTGGCGCCTCACTGGCCGCACTACTGCTCTACGTCGGCGGCCAGCAACAGGGCATGGCCGCCCTGCTCTGCATCGGCGTGGCGATGCTGGCGCTGCTGTTCTGCGTGCATCGGCTGCTGCCGGCCGGAACCCTGATCCTGCGCCGCGGCCTGCCCAGCGTGATCGCGTTGCGGGGCATTGCTGCAGCGGCGTTCTTCGCCTGCGAGGCCTATCTGCCCCTGCTGCTGCAGCGCGAACGCGGGCTCTCGCCCAGCTGGGCAGGCGCCGTGCTCAGCCTCGGTGCGCTGGGCTGGTTCGCCGGTTCATGGCTGCAGGGCCACCAGCAGCGTGGCTGGTCACGCCAGCAGCTACTGCGCGTTGGCACGGTGATGATGACGTTCGGCATCGCCGCAACGCTGTCGGTGCTGTTCAACCCGATGCCGCTGCCGGTCGCGCTGGTCGGCTGGGCCGTGACCGGCTTCGGCATGGGCATGATCTACGCCAGCCTGTCGGTGCTGACCCTGTCGCTGTCAGCACCGCATGAGCAGGGTGCCAATACCTCGGCGCTGCAGCTGAGCGAGGCGTTGTCGGTGACCACCGCGCTGGCGGTGTCCGGCGCGTTGTTCGCCATGTTCGTGGAAAGCGCGCCGCACACCGGCTACCTGCTGTGCCTGGCCATCACCTTCTGTCTGGCGGTGCTGGCCGCAGTGATCGCGCGGCGGGTGTAGCGCCGCCGGATTCCGGTAGCGCCGGCCGCTGGCCGGCAACCTCCGCGCACGCGGGAATCCCATGATGGCGACGGCCAGAGGCCGGCATTACCGTGTACCGGCTCCCACATCATCGATATCCCGATGCAGGATGCGGCGCACTTCCAGCACGGCCTGCGGGGTCTCCTGCACGCTGTGGCCGGAAATGATCACCTTCTCCGACAGCGCGCCCGGCAGATGCGCGCTCCAGTACGGCACCAGCCCGTCATCGGACTTCTCCACCGGCAGCTCCGGCTTGCGCTGGGCGATGATCGAGTGGTACTTCAGGCCCGCTTCGATCGGCAGCTGTGCGGCGGCCTTCACGAACGGATCGCTGGCCTTGAGGTTGTCGATGCTGTTGGGAATCTTCGGCTTGGCGGTGCCGTCGACCTGCTGCTCGGCCTGTGCCAGCGCCATGAACACGTCCTCGAACTTGCCGAGAATGGTCAGCGGCAGGCGTACCAGGCGCCCGATCAGCCGCCCGACCTTGTTGCCGGCGATATCCGTGCCCTGGTGCGGCGCGGCGATGAAGATCGCGCGTTCCACGTTCGGCTGCGCCTTGAAATGCAGCAGTGGCCCCAGCTTGGCCTGCACACGCTTCAGCCGCTCGCCCTTCAGGTCATAGTTGGCCAGCAGGTCATCCCACAGCACATCACCCGAGTCGCTCACCAGCAGCCGCGCGAGCACGCCGCCCATGCTGTGGCCGATATAGACCATGTCCTTCGATGCGCGCGTGCTGCCGTTGGGGTCGAAGTGCTTGAGCGTGTCATTGAACGCGTTGGCGATCTCGTAGCGGTTCAGCGCGATCGGTGCATTGGTCGGGTAGTAGACCTGCCACACCTGGAACTGCTGGCGCAGCTCGGGGTCGCCCATGATCTCGTTGGCCAGGTTCACCCAGGCTTCCGGGCTGCTGGCCAGGCCGTGCAGCATGAAGATGATGCGGCGGTTCGGGTCCCAGGGCTGCATCAGGTAGATGTGCGGTTCGCCGATGCCCTCACTCATGCCGAACAGGGTGCGCAGTGACTGCCGGGCGAAGCCACTCTGCGCCAGCCACAGGCCGTAGGCAGCGGTGAAATTGCCGGCCAGCGGCACCTGTTCGCCGTGCAGGGTGATGCGTTCAGTGGCCTCCGGCGAATAGGCGTCCAGCTCGACCCGGCGCGTGCGCATCACGTCTTCCAGGCTGCTGCCTTCGAAACGCAGCAGCGCGGTGACGTTGATCGAGGACATCTCGCTGAATTCCGGCACCGAATCGTCATGCCGATGGCGGCGGCCACGGCGCTCGTCGTCAGCATCATCCGCCGCTGTTTCCGCCTTCGGCCCATCGCCCGCGATCACCGGCGCGACCAGCTTGGGCGGGTCCATCACCATCACCAGCTCGGCACCGAAGCCATCGCGGCGATAGGTGCTGCGCAGGCCGACGAAGCTGACCGTGCCGGCCGGCACCAGCTGCGCCGGAATGCTCTTCAGGTTCAACTGCTGGTAGTTGGAGGCCAGCGACCAGCTGCCGACCGAGATCGGCTTCGTATAGTCCTCGCCGGCCAGTGCCGCTGCACGCGCGCGCACGAACAGCACCACCGCCGCCTTCTCGGCGGCGTAGTTGTAGTAGTCGCGCACCTGCGTCTGCCGGTCCTCGAAGGCGCGGTCGGACGGCGAGCGGCCGCTGTAGAACAGGTAGGCATAGGCATAGCGCGCGGCTTCCAGCCAGGCATCCAGCGCCGCATCGCTCATCGGCGGATCGCCGGCGGCGGTCTTCTTCGGCGTCAGCGCCAGTGCGGCCTTCACCCACAGTTCGGACAGCGCCGACAGCCGCTGCTCGACGTTGAGGTCATCGGTCATCAACAACGTGCTGCGGCAGACCAGGAAGTCCTTCTCGCACTGCGACTCATCCAGGCCCGCCGCGCTGAGCGTCTCGCGCGCGGCCGGGCTGAGCTTGCCGGTGTTGAGCACATCGGCGCGCTTGTTCACCAGCGAATCGCTGGACTTCACCTGCTTGACAGTCACCATCGCGCAGCCGCTGCTGCCCAGCAGCAGGAAGGCGGCGAACAACACCGGCAGCGCGCGCTGCCAGCGGATCAGGAAGAGTCGGTTCATTACTGCGGGTCCTGCTCGGTGCCGGGCACGCCCTGGCGGATCACGGTGGAGAAGTGGTCGCCGCTGCCCAGGTCCAGCGCACGCTGGGTGATGCGGCCCTTGTCATGCAGTTCGGCATAAGGCACGCCCGGCGTGAGCGCGCCGACCTCCTGTGCGTATTCGGCCAGGTAGCCGGACAGCAGCAGGCGGTAGTCCAGCGGCAAGCGCGGCGCGATGTGGCGGGCCAGATCGAAGACGATGGTGGTGCAGTTGCTGGTGAGCGTGTTGTAGAAGCCCGGCTTCGCATCCAGTTCGCGCGCCTGCGCGATGTACGCGGCGAACAGTTGCTTCAGTTGCGCCTGGTCCATGCCGTGCAGGCGGTACAGGTAGACATCCTCGCCACGCGCGTTGGTGCGGGTGCGGATGATGTCGGTCTCCTCCGCGGCCACCAGGGTCATCTCGAATTTGCGGAAGAAGCCGCCCAGCGCCGAGAACGATTCGCCGCGTTCCTTGCGGATCTCCAGCGAGAACACCACGTGGCGCCCATCCTCGAAACCGAACGAGATCAGGGTGTGGGCGATCGCCGGGCCCATCCAGTACGACAGCACCAGATCGGCCGAGCGGAGTTGGTCCAGGCCGTACGCGCGGCGCACCCAGTGCGCGTCGTAGTCGGTCTCGCTGCGCCAGGTGAAATCACGCACGTTGTCGAGCACCACGTGGCGCCCGTCGAAGGACACCACGTGCAGGCGCTGGGCCACGTCATCGGCCCAGACGCGGTCCTGGCGCGGGGTGAGCAGCAGCCACCACAGGCCGGCCAGCGCCAGCGACGCGCCGAACGCCATGCCCAGGCGACGATGGCCACGGCCACGCGCGACCTGCCACGACGCCCACAGCGCAACCAGCAGCCACAGCACCGCAATGCCATTGGCCAGCCAGCCCGGCCCCGGCATCTGATAGGCCAGCAGCCCGGTCACCCACAACGCTGCCAGCGCCATGGCACTTCCTGTCATCCAACGTCCTGCGGCTCTCACTGGCATCCTGTCGCGGTCCCGAAGCCGCATAGTTAGCCACAAGCGGGTTCACCGTGGCATCTACGGCCCGTTCAGGGACCGCGGCGCACCGTCTGCGGCGGTCCATGCGGCCAGGTTCACCTCACAGGAGCAACGATGGGCATCACTTCCGTGGCCGGCGTTCCGGTCCAACCCCAGCACCGCGCCACCTGCCACTGCGGCACGGTCGAGCTGTTGCTGGACCTCCCGGACGGCATCGTCGACCCGCGCCGCTGCGACTGCTCGATGTGCCGGCGCCGGGGTGCCATCGCCGCCAGCGTCCCCCGCCAGGGCCTGCAGGTGGTGCGCGGGCAGCATCATCTGCAGAAGTACCAGTTCAACACCCATGTGGCCGAGCACTACTTCTGCGGGGTGTGCGGCATCTACACCCATCACCGGCGCCGCTCCAACCCCGACCAGTACGGCTACAACGTGGCCTGCCTGGAGGGCATCGACCCGTTCGCGCTGGGGGTGATCCCGGTCAGCGACGGGGTCAACCACCCATCAGACCGCACCGGCTAGTGGCGCGTGCGCCGCGGTGGCGTGGCCACCTTCTGCCAGGGCGCCATGCCGCTGCGCCCGGCCCGCGCCGGGCGTTTCAGCCAGGGCCGGCGTGACGGTGCCTGTGGCGCGTCCTCGACCGGGGGAGGAAGGGGTCGACGGCTGGGCCAGAGATGGTCGAGCAGCCACATGGCGGGTCTCCGTGGGGGACGGGGACGATCAACACTAGGCCCGGGTGGGCATAGGCGGCGTGAGCGGGACACGACAGCGGGATGACGGCGGAGGCGGCGATGAGCCTGCTACACCATGTCCCCGACCAAGGCACCTGTGCGTTTCCGCAGCAACAGGCGCAACACGGCGGCACAGGCGGCGGTCAGCAGCGCCAGTACACGCAGCAGTGTCGCCAGCGCCTCACTACTGGCGTGCTGCAGCTGCATGCGGCTCATCGTCGGTAGCAGTGCCTGCGCCTGTTCCCGCGCCCCCGTGGCCAGATAGGCACCGGCACGCACCAGCGATGCCGGCGACGCGCCCTGCAGCTGATGGCCGATCAGCAGCGCAAGCAAGGCAGTGACTGCGGCCAACGCGATGCCTTCGCCGGCCACCCGCACGGTTCCGAATATGCCTGCGGCCATGCCGGCACGTTGCACCGGTACCACGCTCACCGACAGTCCATCCATCAGCCCCCACGGCAAAGCCGTGCCTGCGCCGACCAGCATCAGCAGCGGCACCCACTGCAAGGGCGACGGGTGCGACGCCTGCCGCGACAACAGGTACAGGCCGGCGGCGCACACCAGCAGACCCAGCGTGCACAACCGCGCACTTCCCACGCGCTCCGCCCAACGCGCGGCCAGCATCGGCAGGACCAGCATCGGCGCGGACAGCGCCAGCATCTGCAGTCCCACCAGCGTCGCGCTCTGGCCATGCACGCCCAGCAGTTGCAGAGGTAACGCGACCAGCAGCACCACGTAGCCGAAGCAGGTCGCCACCGGCAGCAGCTGGACACCGAGGAACGCCGGTTGTGAGAACAGTGAGAGGTCCAGCAACGGTGAGGGGTGCCGCCGTTCGATGAAGACGAACACCCCGCCCAACAGCAGCGTCACCAGCAGCGCCAGCCGCACGCGCGCGGCATGCAGGCCGAACTCGCCCAGCCACAGTAGCGCCAGGGTCAACGTCGCCAGCGTCAGGCTGAAACTCAGCATGCCGCCGATATCCAGTGGTCGGCGCTCGCCATGACTTTCAGGCAACGCGCGTGCCCCCAGGCCGAAGGCCACCAACGTGAGCACACCGCCCGCGGCGAACACGCTGCGCCATCCCAATGTCTGCAGCAGCAGGCCCGCGAGCAGGGGCCCCAACGCCAGCCCCATGCCGAACGTGGTGCCCAGCAGGGCGAAGACACGGGCACGCGCCGGCCCCTGCCAGGCCTGTGCCAGCAGCGCCGTGCCGGATGCCAGCGCCGCCGCCGCGGCAACGCCCTGCAACCCGCGCGCCAGATCCAGCCATAGCAGCGTGCGAGCAAGGCAGACGGCGGCGGTGGCGGTGGTGAAGCCCGCCGTGCCCAGCAGGAACAGCCGCCGACGGCCATATCGATCGGCCAAGCCGCCCGCAGCGAGCAACAGACTGCCGAAGGTGAGCATGAAGGCGTTGGTCACCCAGGCCAGCGCGGTGGGCGATGCCGCCGCGGAACGGGCCAGCGCCGGCACCGCGACTGCACCGGCAGAGAAGGACAACGGCAACGCCAGCGCGGCCAGGCAGACCGCAAGCAGCGCCCAGCGCTGCTGCGCGCGGACAGGTACAAGGAGCATCGAATCCGGGGCCATGCGGGCCTCCATCCATCAGGGGCATTGATGATGGACAGGCCGCTATTCCAGAAAAACAGGCTCGGTGGACGTTGATTGCGGCGAGATGTTCCGCAATCATCCAAGCATGGACTCCATCTCCGCCCTGCTCGCCTTCGTCCGCACCGCGGAGGCCGGCAGCATTGTCGGTGCCGCCCGCGTACTCGGCCTGTCAGCCTCGGCCGTCGGCAAGCGCATCGCCCGGCTTGAACAGGAACTCGGCACGCGCCTGTTCCAGCGCACCACCCGCCGCGTGCATCTCACCGACGAAGGCGAACTGCTGCTGCAACGCTGCCGACGTGCGCTGGATGAGCTTTCCGAAGCACAGGCGGACCTGGCGCAGCGACAGCACGCCCCCAGCGGGCTGCTGCGCATCGGCCTGCCCACCATCGGCTACCGCTTCCTGCTGCCGGTGCTGCCCGGCTTCCAGCAACGCTATCCGCAGGTGCAGCTGGAACTGGACTTCAACGACCGCATCGTCGATGTGGTCAGCGAAGGCCTGGATGCGGTGATACGCAGTGGCGAACTGGCTGATTCCAGCCTGACCGCACGGCGGCTGGGGGGTTTTCGTTTCATCCTCTGTGCGGCGCCGGGCTATCTGCAGATGCATGGAACGCCCGGCGATGTGGGCGACCTGCGCATACATACCGCGCTGCGCTTCCGTTACCCCACCACCGGAAAGCTGCATCCGTGGCAGCTGCCCGGCATCGAAGGCGACGCCGGGGCGCGCCTTCCCACGGCGATGACCTGCAACAACATGGAGGCCGTGCTGGCCGCTGCGACCGGATGCATGGGCCTGGCCTGGATGCCTGACTTCCTCGCCGCTGACGCGCTGGCCGATGGCCGCCTGCAACAGGTGCTGCCCACACTGCCCACGCACCAGGGGCAGTTCTCGCTGCTGTGGCCCGGCGGGCGCCATCCCAGTGCACGCCTGCGGGTGTTCATCGACTACGCCGTTGCGCACCTTTTCCGCCCGGAAAAGGGGACGGAGGGGATTAAGTCGTAATTGGTCCTGCTGTGCCTGAAACGACTTAATCCCCTCCGTCCCCTTTTTCCTAGCGGCTGAAGCGGCGCGCGCCGGCGACGCAGATCACCGCGACCAGAGTCACCAGCACCATGCTGAGGCTGACCGACTCGTGCAGCAGCAGCGCGGCCAGGGCCAGGCCGAAGAACGGCTGCAGCAGCTGCAGCTGACCGACGGCAGCGATGCCGCCCTGGGCCAGCCCGCGGTACCAGAACAGGAAGCCGATCAGCATGCTGAACACTGCCACGTAGCCCAGTGCCCACCACGCCGAGGCACCGACCGCAGTGAACGAGGCCGGGCGCATCAGCACCGTCAGCGGCAGCATCACCGGCAACGCCAGCAGCAGTGCCCAGCTGATCACCTGCCAGCCGCCCAGATGACGGGCGAGCCGACCACCTTCCGCGTAGCCCAGCCCGCACACCACGATCGCCGCCAGCATCAGCAGGTCTGCCTGCAACGAGGCTTCGATTCCGTTGCGCGCGGCATAGCCGACCACGCAGGCACTGCCCAGCAACGAGAACAGCCAGAACGCCGGGCGCGGCCGATCGCCACCGCGCAGCACGCCGAACACTGCTGTACTCAACGGCAGCAGGCCAAGGAACACGATGGTGTGCGCCGACGACGCGTGACGCAGCGCGAGCGCGGTCAGCAGCGGGAAGCCGACCACAACGCCGAGGCTGACCACCACCAGCCCCGGCAGGTCGCCGCGCCGCGGCCATGGCTGGCGCAGCAGAAGCAGCAGCCCCAGACCGAGCACCGCGGCGATGGTGGCGCGTGCGGCGGTGACGAACCCGGCATCCAGCTGCAGCACCGCCAGGCGGGTGGCCGGCAATGAGCCGGCGAAGATCACCACACCGATGAAGCCATTGATCCAACCACTCGCCGACCGTTCCACGCCTGTACTCCTGAAGGTGCCGGACGATGCCCGGCTGCACCTGTATGGAAGCATCCGGCGCGGAACGACCCCAGCTACAATCCAGTACAGCCGCAAGTAACTGTATTGCCCACACTTCCACTACGGTTCCACCATGCCGCGCCCGCTCACCCGCATCGAATCGGTCATCCAGACCGTCCGCACCCGCATCAGTGCACGGGTGGACGGCCCCGGCTCCCGCCTGCCTTCGGTACGTGCGCAGGCGGCGACCATGGGGGTTTCAGTCTCCACCGTGGTCGAGGCCTACGAGCGCCTGGCGGCCGAAGGCCTGATCAGTGCGCGCGCAGGCTCGGGCTTCTACGTCAGTGGCCCGGCCGCACCGCTGGCGCTGGCTGAAATGGAGCCGCGGCTGGATCGCGCGGTGGATCCGCTGTGGGTGTCACGGCAATCGCTGGAAACGCCCGCGGGCGATCTCAAGCCAGGGTGCGGCTGGATGCCCAGTGACTGGCTGTATCACGATGGCGTGCGCCGCGGCCTGCGCCGGCTGGCGCGTGCCGATGCCATGCAACTCGTGGACTACGCCGGTCCGCTCGGGCTGCCCGCGTTGCGCCAGCTGCTGCAAAGGCGCAGCGCCACGCTTGGCATCGATGCACCGATGGAGCAGATCCTGCTGACCGAATCCGGTACGCACGCGGTCGATCTGCTCTGCCGTTTCCTGCTCAAGCCCGGCGACTGCGTGCTGGTCGATGACCCGAGCTACTTCAATTACCACGCGCTGCTCAAGGCGCACCAGGTGCAGGCCATCGGCGTGCCGTACACGCACAGCGGCCCGGACCTGGAGGCGTTCGCGCAAGCCCTGCAGGCGCATTCGCCGCGGCTGTACATCACCAATTCCGGCCTGCACAACCCGACCGGCGCGGTGCTTTCGGCCAACACCGCGCACCGCCTGCTGGGCCTGGCCGAACGCAGCGAGTTGATCATCGTCGAGGACGACATCTTCGCCGACTTCGAACTGCAGCCGGCACCGCGGCTGGCCGCGCTCGATGGACTGTCACGGGTGATCCACGTCGGCAGTTTCTCCAAGACGCTGTCGGCAGCCTCGCGCTGCGGCTACATCGCTGCACGCCATGACTGGATAGAAGCATTGACCGACCTGAAGCTGGCGACCAGCTTTGGCGGCGGCCATCTGGCCGCGCAGTTGATGCACATCGCGCTGACCGATAGCGGTTACCGCCGCCACATGCAGTCGATACGTTCGCGCCTGGCCGATGCACGCCGGCACACACTGCGGAAACTGCAGGCGCTGGGCATCACGCCGTGGCTGCAGCCGGAAGCCGGCCTGTTCCTGTGGTGCCAGCTGCCCGACGGCCGCGACGCCGCCGCCCTGGCGCGGCAATGCCTGCGCGAGGGCATCGTGCTGGCGCCGGGCAACGCGTTCAGCCAGTCGCAGCGCGCGGCCGACTATCTGCGCTTCAACGTCTCGCAGTGCCAGGACCCGAGGATCTGGCAGGTGCTGGCGCGGGCGTTGCGCTGAGCTGGATGCAAGCCGGTCAGCGCAGGCAGGAGCGACCCGCGGCAAAGGCACTTGCATGCCACGGTACAGTGGTATGTCCCTGTTGCAGGAATGCACGCATGTCTTCGTTCTCCGATCCGCAGGCCGTTGCCCGCTATGCCGAGGGCCCGCTGCGCCAGGTGCCGGGCTTCCTCGCGTTGCAGCAGATGAGTCGCCTGCTGCTGGCCGAACACGTTCCTGCGCAGGGCCGCGTGCTGGTGCTGGGCGCCGGTGGCGGGCTGGAGCTGAAGGCATTTGCCGAGGCGCAGCCGGGCTGGCAGCTGCTGGGCGTGGACCCGGCTGCACCGATGCTGGCCCTGGCCGAACAGACACTGGGCCCGCTGATGTCGCGCGTGCAGTTGCTGGAAGGCTACATCGACGATGCCCCCGGCGTGCGCTTCGATGGTGCCAGCTGCGTGCTGACCCTGCACTTCCTCGATGCCGCGCAGCGCCTGCATACGCTGCGCGAGCTGCACCGACGCCTGCAGCCCGGCGTGCCGCTGGTGGTGGCGCACCACAGCGTGCCGCAGGATCCGGCCGGCAAGCTGCGCTGGTTGCAGCGCTACGCGGCATTCGCCGAAGCCTCGGGCGTTGCCCACGCCGATGCACAGCGCGCGATCGACGCCATTGCCGAGCGGCTGCCGCTGCTGGCCCCCGAACAGGAAGTGGCGCTGCTGCAGGAGGCCGGCTTCGACGGCGTGGAGCTGTTCTATGCAGGCTTCAGCTTCAAGGGCTGGGTGGCGTACGCCGGGTGATGCCTACGGCACCACGGTGATGCCGATGCGCTGCATCAACAGCGCCACCTGCTGCACGTCCAGCGTAGCGCCACGCAGGTTGGTGCTGCGCAGGTCCAGCTCGCCCAGCTCGGAGTTGGTCAGATCGCAGTCGGTGAAGTTGGCACTGTTCCAGTCAATGCCCTCGAACTGGCCGCCGGACAGGTCCGAGCCGGCAAAGCTGGCGCCGCTGACGTTTGCACCGTCCCAGCGGTTCTCCCACAGTTCGCATTTCTCCAGCGTGACCCGCGAGAAATTGGCATAGCGCAGGTTCGACTTCTTGATGAAGGCGCTGCAGAACCAGCTGCGCGTGGTGATCTGGTTCATGAAGCTGGCGTTGCTGAAATCCGCACCCTGCGCGCGGCACTCGCTGATCTCCAGGCCCAGCGCCTTGATGAAGTTGAAGTGGCACATGCTGATGTCGCAGCTGCGGAAGCTGGCCTCCTTCAATGTGGCGCCATTGAAGCGGCAGCCGCTGCGGCTGTCGGCATCGTAGAAGCTGCAGTTGATGAACTCGGTGGCGGTCAGGTCGGCACCGGAAAAATCGCACTCATGGAACTGCTGGTCGACCACTTTCTGGCCGGTGTACTGGTCCGCGCCGATGCGCAGCTTGCGGTGAACGGTGGGGGACATCAGGGATTCCATGCCAGGTGCCCCGCCATCATGCCGGGCCGCGAGGGCGATCCATAGACGTGGGCGCGGGCGGATTCACCGGCAGTCCAGCCGCCCTGTGCCCCGCCCAAACGCAGCATGCACGTTGTTGCACGTTAATGCACGAACGTGCAGACTTGCAGCATGAGCTCCGATCCCAGCCCCCTCCCCGCCCAGCGCACCCGGCAGATCCTGGAGGAACTGCGCCAGCAGGGCCGCGTGGTTGCCGCCGAGCTGGCGCGCCGCTATGCCGTGTCCGAAGATTCGATCCGCCGCGACCTGCGCGAGCTGGCCGCGCAGGGCCTGTGCCAGCGCGTCTACGGTGGCGCCGTGCTGCCACCGCCCAAGGAACGCCCGCTGCGCGAGCGGCTGACCCGCGACCGCGGCGACAAGGCCGAGCTGGCCGCCCGCGTCTGCGCGTTGCTGCAACCCGGCCAGGTCGTACTGCTCGACGCCGGTTCAACCAACCTGGCGATCGCCCAGCAGTTGCCGGCCGCCCTCGGCTTGACGGTGATCACCAACGCGCCACAGATCGCCACGGCCGCCAGCCTGCTTGAAGGCACCTCGGTGCAGCTGATCGGCGGGCGCCTGGCCAGCGGTGGCGGCGCGGTCGGCGCCGAAGCACTGGCCCAGGTGCAGCGCCTGCGCGCCGATGTGTACCTGCCCGGCCCCTGCGCGGTGGACGGCGACACCGGCGTGTGGGCAATGGATGCGGAAGAAGCCACGCTGAAGCGCGCGATGGTGGCCTGCAGCAGCCGTGTCATCGTCGCCGCCACGACTGAAAAGCTGGGTGCACGCGGCAACTGGCAGATTGCCAGCCTCGACGAGATCGACGACCTGGTGCTGACCACCACCGCACCGCCCGCATTGGCGGCACGCTTCCGCGCCGCAGGCATCGCGGTACACCCCACTCCCCCCTGACCGTACCGCTCATGTCCCTTCCCAACCGCGCGCGCGCCGAACAGCACGCGACCCGCGCTGCGTTCTTCATTCCCGGCTTCGCCACCGCGCTGTGGGCCACCCTGGTGCCGTTCGCAAAGGCACGCACCGGGATCAACGACGCCACGCTGGGGCTGGTGCTGCTCTGCCTCGGTGCCGGTTCGCTGCTGGCAATGCCGTTGTCCGGCGTGCTGGCCGCGCGCCTCGGTTGCCGGCGGGTGATGGTGGCCAGCAGCCTGCTGATCTGCCTGACCGTGCCCGGCCTGGCGCTGGCCGGTTCGGCCTGGACACTCGGGCTGGTCCTGTTCGTGTTCGGCGCCGCCGTGGGCGCGATGGACTGCACGATGAACGTACAGGCCGTCATCGTCGAGCGCGAAGCACGGCGCGTGATGATGTCCGGCTTCCATGCGTTCTTCAGCATCGGCGGCTTCCTCGGCGCGGCCACCATGACCGTGCTGCTGTCCGCACAGCTGCCGCCCTTGGCATCCGTGCTGGTCGGCGTCGGCGCCATGTTGCTGGTGATGCTGTTGTCGGCGTCGTACTGGCACAGCGAACGCATGCCGCATGACACACCGATGCTGGCCCTGCCACACGGCATCGTGCTGTTCATCGGCGTGCTGGCGTTCGTCGCCTTCCTCGGCGAAGGTGCGATGCTGGACTGGAGCGCGGTGTTTCTCAGCGACGTGCGCCGCGTCGATGCCGGCCTCGCCGGCATCGGCTATGTGACCTTCACCCTGACCATGACCGTCGCACGCCTGTTCGGTGATGCACTGGTGGCACGCGTGGGCCGCCAGCGCGCGATCGTGTTCGGCGCGTTGCTTGCCGCCGCGGGCGTGCTGGTGCTGACCCTGGTCACGCCGTGGCAGGCGTCGCTGATCGGCTATGTGCTGGTCGGCCTCGGCTGCGCCAACATCGCACCGGCGCTGTTCTCGCTGGCTGGCCACCAGACCCGCATGCCCGGCGCGCTGGCCATCACCGCCGTTTCCACGCTGGGCTTTGCCGGCATCCTTGCTGGCCCGGCACTGATCGGTTTTGCCGCCAACCACTTCGGCCTGATCGCTGCATTCATCGGCGTGGCCACGGCCTTGTTGCTGGTGGCGATGTCCACGCGTTGGCTGCGGGTGTAGCCCAGGGCATCAGCGCCGCCTGCGCCGCAGCTTCATCCGCAATCGCCGATAGCCGATCACTGTCGCCGTGGCACACAACGCGGTGCCGGCAGCGCTCAGCAGCAGCAACACCACCAACCGGGCACCTTCCTGGCGCAGCATCGCCGGCAGGTCCCAGCTATGCAGGAAGTAGAACAGCCAGCGCCCCACCCGCTCACGATGCCCCATCGTCAGCAACGGATCGCCGGTCGCCAGATCGAGATAGACGCGTGTCGCCTCGGCATCACCGAAATCCACCACTGCCACCGGGAAGCGACGTACCGCTGCACCATTCATGGCCTCGGGCGCACGCGGGTAGAAGTACGCATCCGCTGCATGCTGCACCACGAAACCCTGCATGGGTGTAGCGGACAGCGCACGTGCCCTCTGCTGCAACCACGCGGTCGGCAGCCACCGTGCGACATGCAGGTGCCCATTGCCGCCGGACACGATGCGCGTATCACCCTGCCCGTCCAGCAACACCGCGAACAGCTCACCACCGATCCGTCGCCACTGGATCTCCACCGGCTGGAAGCGCGCAGCTTCGGCCATCGCCAGAAGCTTCGCAGGATCACCCAGCGCACCATCCACCGCCACCGCGCCGCCACGGTAGTGCTCAACATCGATCGCTTCACCCGTACTGCTGAAGACACCCAATGGGTTCATCGACATCAGCCCGCTGAAGATCCAGGTGAACACGAAGGCGGACGCCATCAGGCCAAGCAGGTGGTGCCAGCGCATCCACGACTCCACGTACGGCGTCTTCGCACCGGAACGATAGTGCCCACGGAAACGCCAGCGCCATACGCCCACCACGATGCCGCTGATCGCCGCCACCGTGCACAGTGCGGACAGCACGATCACCACCCACGTCCACACCGGGTCGACCGACTGCATGCGCAGGAAGTACAGCCAGTGCAGCCAGGCGCCCACATAGTTCCAGCGCTGCTGCACATGCGGAGCGTCCAGCACCACTTCACCGGTACGCGAGGACACATACAGGTCGCCCGGCTGCGCGCCGCCCACCTCCACCCGATACAGCGGCCGATGCGCGTCCAGTGCACGCGAATGCGTCCAACGATCCTCATTCACGCGCATCGCACCCACGAAGGCCTGGCCGCCCGCGAACTGCGCAGCGGATGCTTCGGCGCGCTGTGCCGACACCGGCAGCAGCGCCTGGCCGGTCACGGCAGACCAGGCGCCCACGTTGCTGCCACTGCGCACCACATACGCAGGCTCGCCACGCAGCGTGGTCAGTGCCACGCTTTCCGGCTCGGCCTGCACGGCGGCAGGCAGTACCGACAGCCCCTGCAGGTCGCGGGCCTCACCCAGCACCGGCAACGCCGCCAGCCGCTCGCCGGGCGTCAGCTTCGGGTAACCAATGAACAGCATCACCATGCCGCTGACGAACCACAGCAGCATCAGCAGGCATCCGCCGATGCCCAGCCAGCGATGCACCAGGTAGGTCCAGCGCTTGGCGGTGGAACGCATCGTCATCGCCAGCGCCCTCAGAAGCGATGGTCGACGGTGAATTCGACGCGCCGGTCCGCCCCCAGCAGCCACTGCGTGCTGGTGTAGTACGCGGTGGCGTAGTACGCCTTGTCGAACACGTTGAACAGGCGTGCGGACAATCGCGTGTGCGGTGCCGCCTGCCAGGTCAGGGCGAGGTCGGTGGTGCTGTAACCGGGCAACTCCAGCGTGTTGGCATTATCGGCGTAGCGCTTGCCGACATAGCGAACGCCAACCGCCGCGCTCCAGTCCGGTGCGAACTGCCAGCTCAACCACATACTGGCCAAGCGCTCGGCCACGTTCGGCGGCACGTTGCCGTCGCGCGACACCAACACCGCCGGCGAACCCGTGGTTTCCAGGAAGTCCTCGAATTCGGCCTTCAGCACCGTCGCGTTGGCATCGAGCGACCAGCGCGGCGCGAAGTTCCAGTTCAGCGACGCCTCGATACCGCGCGAGGTCTGCGCGCCCACCTGCACCCGGCGATCCGGCACCAGCGGATCGCGGCTGAGCAGCCCGGTCTTGCGGATGCGATACGCCGCCAGCGTCCACTCGCCACCGTCGAAGGCCTGCTTCAGGCCCACCTCGATCTGCCTGCCCTTGGCCAGGTCGAAAGCACCGTTGGCCGGGCTGATCATCAACAGGCCACTGACCGGGTCCGCCGCCTGCGAATACTGCGCATACAGGCTCAGCGTCGGCTGCAGCGCGAGTACCGTACCCGCACGCCAGCCTGTGCTGCTGTAGGTCTTCGAGAACGCATTCTGGCCACTGATCAGATCGGTGCGATCAATGCGCGCGCGGTCGTGGCGCAGGCCACCCAGCACCGACCAGCGCTCGCTCAGCGCCAGCCGGTCCTCCACGAACAACGCGAACTGCTCGGCACGGTTACGGTAGCGCGGCAGGTTCGGCGCGTCGCTGGCGAACTGGCCCGGCACCGGATCGAACGGATCGACCGGGCCCGAGCTGCCGGCATAGGTGTTGTTGGTGTGCTTGAAGTGCGCGCGGTTGGCGTCCAGGCCCACCACGAAGTTGTTCTGCAGGCCACCCGCCGTTCCCTGCACACGCAGCGTCGAGGTCAGTCCGGTCTGGTCCTGATTGTGGGTGATCTCGGTATTGCCCGAGCGATCGATCAAGCCGGTAGCGCGGTTGTAGACATAGGCCTCGGCATTGCGCCAATCACGCTGGCTGTCGATCTGGTAGACGCGGGTTCGCCATTCCACGTTCGCGTTCGGTGCCCACAGCGCGTCGAGCTGGGTCCAGCGGTCGCGGAAGCGGATCTCGCTGTCGTCCACGTTGTAGTTGCGGTGGCGCAGCGCCTCCAGCTGGCGGCCCTCGACCAGCGGCGTGCCGAAGTAGCGCATCGGTTGCTGGTAGCCCTGCGCATGGGTGAGCGTCAGCTGCAGGTCCGCACGCGGCTGCCACAGCAACGCACCGGAGAACGTCGCATCGTAGTTGCGGCCACGGTCGACCCAGCCACCGCTGTAGTTGCCACCCACATCAACCCGATAAGCCAGCTCGGGGGTCAGCGCGCCACCACTGCCGAAGCCCAGCCGCGCGGTGTCCTCGCTGCCCACGGTCACGCTGATCTCGTTCTCGATGGCACCGCGCGAGGGCTTCTTCGGCACGATGTTGATCACGCCGCCGATTGCACCGTCGCCGTGGATGACCGACGCCGGGCCGCGCAGCACTTCGATGCGCTCGATCGACCAGGTATCGAACGGGAAGGTGATGCCCACGCCGCCATACTGGCGCAGCCCGTCGTAAAGCCGCATCACCGAGGCACCGTCGGTGAAGCCGCGGCTGGACAGCGCACTCAGGCCATTGCCCGGATGCGGCATGGCACTGATCGCACCCGCCCGGCTGATCGCATCGTTGAGGTTGCTGTCGCCGCGCTGCTCCAACTGCTCGCGCGAAATCACCGTCAGGCTGGCCGGTGTCTGCAGCACGCTCAGGCCCAACGCAGAGCCGGCGCTGGCGGTGGAGGACAGTTCACCGCTGCGGGTATCGACCACCCGCACGGTATCCAGCGTGGTCGGGGGTGCCGCGTCGGCGGCCAGCAGGGGCGCGGAATGCAGGAGCAGCGCGCACAGGACAGGCAGCGTCGCCCGGCGCAGGCGCGCGGAGTTGGGGTTCGTTTTCATTTTTTCACGGCACGCAAGGCCACCCCGCAATGGCAGGGCAGCAATCAGAAAGGGACAGACACGCGCGTGCGGGCACCGGCCGTGGCCGGCAACCTCATGGAAGAACGTTCAATGCAGCGCGCGTGCGGCTCAGGCAGCCATCAGTGCTGGCGGCCCACGCGCGCCCAATGTGCCGCTGATCCGTTGCGGCAACGCCCGCACCGCGCCGCGCAGTGCGCGGCACACCGGTGCCATCGGCGCCAACAGCAGCACGGCCGCCACCAGCAGGGTGATCAGCCGTGCAGCGATCAGGCAGTAATCGCAGTCCACGCCCATCTCATGATCGGCGTGTGGATCGGCGGGCGGCTTCTTTGCGGCCTCGCCGTGCGGCATCGCCATCGCGTGATGGTCGTGGTGCCCTTCCATCGCGTGCTGCGCATGTTCTGCGTGCATTGCGTGGTCCATGGCTGCCACCGGCGCAGCGGCAGCCATGTGACCGTGCGCCAGCCAGCGGCTCACCAGCGGAGCGAGCAGCACCAGCAGCATGGCAAGCCATGCCAGGGCCTGGAACCGGCGGTGGAGAGCAGAACGGCGCACGCCGCCATTCTACGGGGCCATAGCCAACCTTGGACCCCGTTCAGGGTTTGGCCCCTGCGACACGGTGACGCAGGGGCTCGCCTCCAGCGGCGACATGTGAATGCACCGCACCGCGGTCCCTACGCTTGCAGGCCCCGCCTCGCCAACGTTAGGGTTCAGATGGCCACGGCAAGGAGCCAGAGGGATCCGCATGACCACTCGCATCACACACCGGCTGCGCATCAGCCTGCTCGGCCTGACCGCGTTGCTCGCCGCCTGTGCCGACAAGGGGCCGCCCCCACCGCCAGAGCCGCTGGAACTCTCACAGCCCATCGCCGTGGACGCGCCCGGCCAGCGGGTGCAGTTCGAGTTCGAAACCACGGCGCGCAATTTTGCCAGCTACCGCACTTATGCGGTGGAACTGGATCTACAGCACGTTTCCCCATCGCCAGATGCTGCTTCTCCGCGCGACCTGCACATTCCTTTACGCGTTGGACTTCAGCAATGGTCCGGCGGCACGTGGCAGTCGCTGGCAAGCCCCGACGCCTACCAGATCGCACAGTCGCAATCTGGCCAGCCACTGCCAGACTGGCACCGCGATGCGGGACTGAACTATGCCCAGACCCAACGGGGCAGCGATGGCGCATACCGATTGCATGTCGCGTTGCTGCCGTTGCAGGCGCATAGCCGCTATCGGGTCCAGATCAGCACGGTTGAAGACATCGCACCGCTTCGTGGCGCAAGCGCCAGGATACTGATTCACGAATCGCGTCCGCTCGCCAAGTAGCGCAGCGCCTTCGTACACCTTCCAGGAGGATCACACGCACATGGACAAGCCACGCTACATCGTCGATATCGTCATTGCGGCGCCGGGAACACCGCTTCTCGACCCGGTAACGCAGCAGCCGCTGCGTAATCCGGATGGTTCCCCGCAGACATCCGGGCCGGGGCACATGTTCTACGTCCTGCGAGCACCGGGAAAAGATCCGGCGAGCTACGGCTTTGCACCGATCGAGCACGGCAGCGTGAACGGGCCGGGCGACATCGTGGACAGCGATGCAAAGACCTACAAGAACCCGCATTACACGCGCTCTCTGGAAATCACCGAAGCCCAGTACAACAAGCTCAAGGCGTTCGGCGACGATCCAGTGGCGCACGGCTTCAGCAAGCACTACGCCGACGTGCGCCACAACTGCGTGGACTTCACCTGGGACGCATTGAATCATGCCGGCATCCAGCGCAAGCAGAGCCTGGACGTGAACAGCATCGGCGGCCCTGTTGGGCAATTGCTGCCCGATGTCCGCATTCCGCTGGGCGTCCAGTCACAGGGCAAGGACGGTTATCGCCCCCTGCGCAACATCCATGGCGTGGACAGCATTGAACCGCCCTTCCCCAACAGCGAACTCAACCGCACGACCACCCATCCCCTGCCCGAGCGCAGCTTGAAGCAGCGTCTGCTCAGCGAAACCGATGGTATTGATGGCCCCTTGGGCGAGCGTCTGGCTGCGGACGCGCGCGCACCGGGGCACAGCCTTCATGCCTTGGACCAGAAAGTGCGTACCGCACTCGCCCAGGCCAGCGAACAGCAGGGACTGCCCCCCGGACAGGAGCACGAACGACTGGCCGGCCATCTGACCCACGCGGCGGTGCAGGCCGGCTTCAGCGAAAAGGACACGCTGCAGGTGGCATTCAGTTCAAACAGCACCGCCGAGGCACCCGGCTACGTATTCCTGCATCGCAGCGGCGACACCGCCTCGCCGGACCCTGCCGCCAATCGCCAGCGCCTGTCCCTGCTCGATACGCAGCAGGGCGACGCGGATACGCTGTATCAGCAGGCCAACGTGCAGCAGCAATCCCGCGACGCAAGCCGGCTGGCGCAGGACGAGCAACAGGCACAACAGCAGGCGTCGCCGCGCATGGCCTGACCCAGCCGCATCAGGCGCAGACACCGTTCCCGCATCAACTCACGTATTGCGCCTGACCGTTCCCGAACGACCAGTTCTCCTTCTTCACTTCCACCAGATTGATGAACACATCCTCGCGGCGGATGCCCACCGCCGCATGCAGGCCATCGGCAATGCCCAGGTACAACGCCTTCTTCTGCTCCAGCGTGCGCCCTTCGTTCCAGGTGATCTGGATGCAGATGAAGTCGTCGGTACGGTCCACGCCCAGGTAGCCGGGGTCGTAGATCAGCGTGCCGGGCGCGTGTTCCTGGAAGATCTGGAAGCGGTCGTTTTCCGGCACACCCACCGCGCGCATGGCCTGGTAGATGGTTTCGCCGACGCGTTGCAGGTAGTCGGCGGATTTACCTTTGCGAAGATCGATGCGGGCGAGCGGCATGGTGGCACTCCAGAGTGGATGGGCATGGCAACGGGCTGAGACTACGCCTGCCCGGGGCGGCGGGACAGCGCAGGGATGGAACCCTCTGGCTCCATCCGTGACATGTTCCCGCCAGAACTGCGCGAGGTGACGCGATCGCCATGGTGGCGTTCCTGCGGAGTCGTAATGTGCACGGTCGGCAGGGGCGGCGATGTGCGCCATCAGTGATGGGCCGCACTACTCGCGCGTGTCGAACGGCACACATCAGAAAACGTCTGGCCTGCCTAGGGACAGTTGAGAATTTTCCTTACAGACCGATGTGATTGCCCGGCTTGAAGATCGCCGCGCCGAGGCAAGACGCCTTGGCCGGGATTGGCGTCTCGAAAAAGCAAACCGAACGGATAGGTTGCGCAGCAGTGCGTAGCCGCAAGAATGCACCAACTGCCCTCAATGGCGGGCGGTGTGTGGGGATCACTCGATCCGCCGGGTGATTTCTCACTCCGTTGTGTTTGCCCCGGTACGCCAACCCGCACCGTCCGCCACCTTCACTCCGGAAGGTGGCTCTACGCCAGTGAGGGTTTCGCCATGACCAACCGCACCGCCGCCCATCCCCGCCTCCACGCTCTGATCGGCGACATCGCCGCCGACGTACCCGAAGGCGTCGCACGCGAGATCGAGTGCGCCCTGAACGCGCAGAATTTGTCCGCGCAGCTGCCCACTTTCTTCGCCCGTCTCAATGCGATCAACCAGGCCGACGGTGATGACGGACAGCCGTGCAACAACCTCACCCTCGGTGCCGGCAATCACGCTTCATTGCGCCGCTCGCTGTCTGGGCTCGGCGCATTGCTCGATCTGCTGCAGGCCGCCGACCATGCGCGCAACGAAGGCGGCCCGGACGAACAGTTGGGTGCCTTCCATATCGACGGACTGATCGTGGCCGCCCGACAACTGGTGCGCGAGGCACATCATTGCCTCTCCGGCGGCGACGCCTGACCGGCCCGGATATGCTCCCGCTACAATCGCGCAGGGAGCGCAGGAGACCGCAATGGACGCCGAACACCTGGAGTACTTCAAGGCCGCACTGGAAGGCCGCGCAACCGTGGGCTGGAACGTCTGGTTCACCGCCAACCAGCAGGCGCTGGCACAACACCTGAGCCGCCCTGCACTGCTGCGCTTGAAGTTCAGCAAACTGGATGAAGCCGAACGCCTGCTGGCCGAGGCCGGCATCGTGCCCCGCAGCACAGCGGGCAAGCGCTACGAAATGTACTGCGCGCAGTTCTCGGCGGACGTGGTGGACGCGAACGGTCGCCCGCTACCGGCGATCTGGCGCGCGGCGCACGGCGGTGCCATCGGCCTGCTTGCCGATGGGGAGCAGGAGGCCGGCCAGGCGAAGTTGCTCGCGGAGTTCCGACGCGTCCGCAAGCGCGGGCTGCAGCAGGCCCATGAATGGTTGGCCGATCTGTGCTTTGAAGGCGAGATGGAACTGACCAGTGGCCATGCCGAGGTGGGCCGTAGTCTGCTGGCGGTGGTGGCGCAGGCCGGCAGCGGCCATGACCTGCTGGATGCCACGGCGATGATCGCGAGCGAGCTGCTGGAGCGGCACGGCTGAAACGGTGTGCACATCCAGCTGATCCTGCTGGATCGCCAGCAACAATGAAGTAGCTATCGGAACCAACCAGTCAGACTGAAATAACGAAAAATTTACGAAACGGGGCTATAGTAGAGTCTCCACGGAGAGCCGCCCTATGAAAAGCCTAAGCGCAGAAGCCACATTTAGCGCCGCTGCCAAGAAGGCATTCGCCGACAAGGGAACCGCGCGCACCTTGGCAAGCAAGGTCCTTGCCGCTCGCTCTGCATCCGGAACTGGCTCCTTTGTTGTCAGTGGGCATTCGTTCACGACGACAAAAGAAGTCCGTGCGGTGGCTGCCAGTACCCTTTCCCAAGCCACCAAGAATAAGAAAAAGTAAGGAGATCCGTGGGGTCCTTTAGCCTTTCGGTGCTAGTTGGGCTCTGCATCTTCTTGCCCGGAGCCGCGTTCGTCTTGGGTCTGACGCGGCTTTACAATCCATCCGCTCCCAGCAGCCCCATCGACCAGCACTTCAGCGCCGGTCTAGCGTTAGCCGTGGCAGCGAACGTAGTGATTCACGGAGTCGGCTTTTCTCTGGCCACGGGATACACCCGTGCCCGGGGATTGCCGGAACCTGATGTCGGTCCGGTCCTCGCGCTTCTTTCTGGGGATCTCAAGAGCGCGTGGGGGAAAGCTGGAGTTCAGAGCTTGGCCGAGTTCCCCCTGAGAATTTCAGCATATTTCCTTACTAATACGGCAATTGCGTGGGGCGCGGGCATCTTGGCCAATCGGCTGATAAGGCTGCGCCCCCGCGCCAGCTGGTCTGAACTTCTCCGACCGCAAGAAGTGTCATTCGTATGGCTTACCACGGAAGTTCAATTGGACGGCACGTGCTATCTGTTCGCCGGGCCAGTCCAAGAGTTCAGCGTTGGAAAGGATGGCAACCTTGAGCGGGTAGTTCTGCCATATGCAATCAAGAAGCCACTCCCCCCACTCAAGAGAAAATCGGCGGACGGCGTCCCTCCAGAACAGCCCCCGCAAGGGGCTGCATCCGGTGCGGAGCTGAATGACGGGTGGACTGAGATTCCCGGTGAAATTCTTGTCTTGCAGCTGAAGGACTCCAAGACGGTAAATCTGGACTACTTCTACGAGAAAGAAGAGGCTCCGAAAGTCGCCAAGAGCCCGGATTAGATTAGCGCTTCGGTGGCGATGGGAAATTTTCTACGAAATCGCAGATTGTTCAGGTGGCGCCGTCAACAGAATGACGGCCCCGCTACCACATCGGCTACTTCTTCTTACCCTTCCCCTTGTCGGATGCCTGAGTAAGGGCACTAGCTGCAACTGACTTCACGGCCTTGGACGACTTCGGATCGGACAGAAGCTTGCCTGCAGTCGAAGCTGTTTTGGAGCCGGTCTTCTCGTTCTTCGCCATCTGGACGTTCCTTGAACCGTGCGGAGGATTCCGCGACGCCGATTCTAGTCATATCCGGACTTAATCAGACAGCTGTCCCGGCGCGACAGACGGCCTGTTTACTTAGACGGCTCCGTCGCCTCATGCTTGGGCAACCACCAAGGACCGGGAATGTCATGGTTGAGCCACTCTACTGCTCCCCACTGCAGCTCTTTTGCCAGCCTTTGAGTTGGTGGTCATCCGCAGCGGCGTGGGCCCAGGCGGTCCTATCAGCGGCCGCCATCTTCGGCGCCGCAATGATCGCCCGATGGCAGCACAAAAAGGCTCTGGGGCAACGGGTACAAGCCATCACGGCTATTGCTGCTTTCGCCATCGATGCCGCAAATGGCTATCTCGAGGAAATGAAGCGCTACGAGCACAAGCCAGTCGCCCGTCCTTGGAACCTCGACCAGCTGACCGAGGCGGCCAGAGCATTCGGGGCCATCCCAGCTCACGAACTGCCAGAAGATCGGCTGGTTTATCCGACCTTGGCTCTTAACGACAGCTTGCGCGAGCTGCTGGCGCTAGCACAGCAACTGGACATGCGTATCGCGAGCACCGGAAGCCCCATCAGCGCCACTCACATGAACTCCATTGAGGACCTAGTCGATCGGATCGAAAAGGGCTATGAGGCAGTGGTCGCTGTAGATCGAGCGGTCAACCCCCTAACCTGGCGCGACGTGCGGCGCATGAAGAAGGGACTGGGCAAGTAATGCCAGTGGGCAAAACACACGGGATACGGCGGGCGCTGGCAATCAGGTGGAAACGACGTGCGAAGATCACACTCCGGCAAGATCACCGGCCTGCCTGGTGATTTACCCGCCCACCAGACAGGCGCCGGTGGGGGGCCTTTACTTCATATTACTGCTGGTTCCGAGGCCGAAGTACGACAAGACTGTAGATGCGAGATTGAGGCTCATTCTTTGAATCAAACCACTCGCACTTTGCTTCGTCGTCACGTACCCACGCAACGGTCATCAAGGGACCACTGCTTTTCAGAACGACAACATCCCCTGCCTTGATTTCCATGTCTGATCCCTCGTTGTTGGAAGCCCCACGGGCACGAGAAATCATGGAGGCTGATAAGCGCCTTCTCAAGCAATGAATCAGAAGGAGATCTCTGCTCAACGCGAAGGCCCCCCCACTTCGCGGATTGCACCTACTCTGCAAAAACAAAAAAGCCGGCTCAGGGCCGGCTTCTTCATAACACCTGAAAAATCAGGGTTCTATTTGGTGGGCGGTACAGGGATCGAACCTGTGACCCTTGCCGTGTGAAGGCAATGCTCTACCGCTGAGCTAACCGCCCGGTGTGTTGCTGAGCCGCTCATTATAGGGGCTTTTCAGAGGCCGTCAACAGTTTTTCACATTCGTGTTCACGGGTGTTTCGAGGTCGCCGTCGGGCATGGCCCGGCGCCCCTCACATCGTATGGGTTGGCTTGTCCGAGCCGGTCAGGCCGGCCAGCAGGGTCTCGATCTTGTGCCGCACGCCCTCGCCTTCGGCACCGTCGGCCAGCTGCACGCCGATGCCGGCGGTGCGGTTGCCCTGTGCGCCGGCCGGGGTCACCCAGATCACCTTGCCGGCCACCGGCAGGCGCTCGCTGGAATCGGGCAGCGTCAGCAGCAGGAACACCTCGTCGCCCAGGAAATAGCGCTTGGGCGTGGGCACGAAGATGCCGCCATTCTTCACGAACGGCATGTACGCGCTGTACAGCGCGGCTTTGTCCTTCACAGCCAGGGACAGGATGCCCTGGCGGGCGTTGCTGGCACTCATCGATTTCCCCTTGCGGCAGGCCGCTCGTTCACCTTGTTCCAGGCCAGCAGCAACTCGACCACCGCAAGGTCTGCACGCACCGTGGTGCGCAGCAGGTCGCGGGTGCGGTTGGCCGCATCGAACCAGGCTGCAAGCTTGTGCAATCGCTCCGGCGTGGTCAAGGCATCGGTACTGGCCTGGGCCAGCGCCAGATCGGCAGCGAAGCGCAGGCGCAGCGCCGCGTTGTCATCACCGCACCACTTCTGCGCCAGCTCCACCGCGCCGGTCTTGCCGGCGGCCAGCTGTTCCAGATCTCGACCGACTTCGCGGCGCAGGCTCAGGCCGTCTTCGCGCAGCCAGTTGTCGGCCTGGCCGGGATGGCCGCGGGCGGCCTCCAGCGCTTCGCGCGCCGATGCTTCACTGTGGCCCAGCTGCTGCAGCCAGGCCAGTGCTTCGTGCTGCGGCGGCAGCTTGAATTCCAGGCGCTGGCAACGGCTGCGGATGGTCTGCGGCAGGCGTGCCGGGTCGCTGCTGATCAGCCACAGGTAGCGGCCGGGCTGCGGCTCTTCCAGGGTCTTCAGCAGCGCATTGGCCGCCGAGCGGTTGATCGCATCGGCCGGATCGACGATCACCACCTGCGCCACGCCGTACTGCGGGGTCAGCGCCAGCTTTTCGGTGATCTCGCGCACCTGCTCGATGACGATCTCGGTACGCAGCTTGTCGCCGCTCTTGTTCGGAATGAAGCTGACCAGCTGCAGGTCCGGATGGGTGCCGGCGGCGATCAGCTGGCGCGTGCGCGTGGCGTGCGTTGCATCACCCTGCGCCAGCACGTGGTCGGCCAGCGCCAGCGCCACCTCGCGCTTGCCCAGCCCGGCCGGGCCGCAGATCAGCAGGCCATGACCGAGGCGACCGGCGTCGAGCGCGGCCACGGTCTGGTCGAACGCGCGCTGCTGCCACGGCGAAAACGTGCTCATGCGCCCTCCCCGTCCTGCAGCCAACGCTCGACATGTGCGACCACATCGGTGGCCACGCGTTCCTGCACCTGGCCGGCGTCGATCAGCGCGAAGCGCTGCGGGTCCTGCTGTGCGCGGCTGCGGAACACTTCGCGCACGCGCTGGAAGAAATCGTCCTGCTCGCTCTCGATGCGGTCCGGCCACAGGTCGCGACCATTGGCGCGCGCGCGGCCGACGGCCACGTCCACGTCCAGCAGCAGGGTCAGCCCTGGCAGCAGGCCGACCGCGCGGCGCTCCAGGTCGGCAATCCACTGCGGGTCAAGCCCGCGGCCACCGCCCTGGTAGGCGTAGCTGGAATCGGTGAAGCGGTCGCTCAGCACGTAGGCACCGCGCTGCAGCGCCGGCCGGATCACCTGGCGCACATGCTGGGCGCGTGCGGCGAACACCAGCAGCAGCTCGGCTTCGGCGCTGAGCGGTTCGGCGGCGATCTCGGCATCGGGCTTCAGCACCAGGCCGCGGATGCGCTCGGCCAGCGGCGTACCGCCCGGCTCGCGGGTCAGTACCACCTCGTGGCCGTGGCGGCGCAGGCAGTCACGGATGGCATTGATGGCGGTGGTCTTGCCTGCGCCCTCGCCGCCTTCCAGGCTGACGAAACGCGGGTGGCGAAGCAGCGCGGGACTCATTGCGCCGGGGTCTCCTGGGTACGTTGCTGGCGCAGCTGCTGCAGGTAGCGGGCTACGGCGGCGTTGTGCTGGTCCAGGCTGGGCGAGAACACGTGCGCGCCGCTGCCGTCGCCCACGGCGACGAAGTACAGCGCATCACCGGCGGCCGGCCGCGCCGCGGCCATCAGCGCGTCGCGACTAGGCATGGCGATCGGGGTCGGGGTCAGGCCCGCACGGGTATAGGTGTTGTACGGCGTATCGGTGGTCAGGTCGCGGCGGCGGATGTTGCCGTCATACGCGGCACCGATGCCGTAGATCACGGTCGGGTCGGTCTGCAGGCGCATGCCGATCTTCAGGCGGCGCATGAACACGCCGGCGATCTGCGGGCGCTCGCTGGCCAGCGCGGTTTCCTTCTCGATGATCGACGCCAGCGTCAGCAGTTCGTAGGGCGTGTTGATCGGCAGGTCCGGCGCGCGGCTTTCCCAGGCTTCGTCCAGCGCCTTTTCCATTGCGGCGTGGGCGCGCTTGAGCACGTCCAGATCACTGTCGCCGCGCTGGTAAACGTAGGTCTCCGGCAGGAAGCGGCCTTCCGGGTGCTGGCCACCGAAGCCAAGGCGCTGCATCAACGCGGCGTCATCCAGGTTGTCGGTGGTGTGCAGCAGCGGCTCGGCGCGCTTGAGTGCGGCACGCAGCTGGCGGATGTTCCAGCCCTCGACAATGGTGACGCGGTGCTGCAGCACCTTGCCGGCGCGCATGCGCAGCAACAGCTCGCGCGGGGTCAGCTCGCCACTGAGCGCGTACTCGCCCACCTTCAGTTTGCCGGCCGCATCGAGCTGGCGCGCCAACAGCTGCCACTGGGTGTCCTGGCCCTCGTCCACGCCGGCATCGCGCAGCTTGCGCAGCACGCTGTTCATGCCATCGCCGCTGGCGATGACCACGCTCTCGGCGGTCGGGGTGATCGGGGCATCGGCGAACCGGGTCTGCTGGTAGAAGAACCACGCGCCCGCGCCGGCCACGACGGCGGCCAGCACCACGACCAGCGTTACCACGAACAGACACCCGCGCTTGGCTCCCGCCATGGACTACCTCTGAACTCGATTCCGTCGTGCAGGATACCGTGCCGGTGGATTGGGGTCATGACCGGGGTGGCGCCTGCGTGCCGGCCAACGGTCGATCAGTAGATCCACGCCATGCGTGGATGAACGCCCGGCGGCATGACTGCGGGGGTCAGAGCCCTCGCGCGGTGCGCAAGGGATCCGACCCCGACCGGATCAGCCCTGCTGGCCCAGCGCGCGCAGCAGGCCGCGGGCCTTGGCGCGGGTCTCGTCCAGTTCCTTGTCCGGGTCCGAATCGACCACGATGCCGGCGCCGGTGCGGAAGCTGACCTGGCGGCCATCCACTTCGGCGGTGCGGATCAGGATGTTCAGGTCCAGGTCGCCATCGCGGTTCAGCCAGCCGAACGCGCCGGTGTAGGCACCACGCGGCACCTGCTCCAGCTCGCTGATGATCTGCATGCAGCGCACCTTGGGGCAGCCGGTGATGGTGCCACCCGGGAACGTGGCGGCGATCACCTCGCCGGGCGTGACCTCCGGGCGCAGGTGGCCGCTGACATTGCTGACGATGTGGTGCACATGGGCGTAGCTCTCCACCGTCATCAGCTCATCGACCACCACGGTGCCGGGCAGGCAGATGCGGCCCAGGTCGTTGCGTTCCAGGTCGATCAGCATCACGTGCTCGGCACGCTCCTTGGGGTGGCCGACCAGCTCCTGGATGCGCGCAGCATCATCGTCCCCCTCGAAGCGCGGACGCGTGCCGGCAATCGGACGGGTCTGCGCGTGGCCGGCATGCACCGACACCAGCCGCTCCGGCGAGGAACTGACCACATGGCGGCCGTGCGCGCTGAACAGGCCGGCGAACGGTGCCGGGTTGGCGCGGCGCAGCTGCGCGTACAGCGCCTGCGGGCTGACCGGCGCGGCAAACTGCGCGCTCCAGCGCCGCGACAGGTTCACCTGGAACACGTCGCCGGCACGCAGGTACTCGATCACCCGGCGCACGCCGTCGGTGAAACGTTGCGGCGCATCCTCGCCTACCGCCTGCGGTGGCTGCCAGCCCTGCCCGGCCTCGGGCAGCGCGGCCGAGGCCAGTGCCACCAGCGCATCCAGCAACGCCTGCTCGCCGGCCTCGGCGATAACGAAGCTGGCATCGTTGTGGTGGTCGTGCAGCACCGCGGCCGAGCAGCGCAGCGCCAGCGCGGTCGGGTGGCCATCCTCGCGTGCGCGCGCCGGCAGCACCGGTTCGATCTGGCTGGCCACTTCGTAATCGAGCATCAACGCCCAGCCGCCGCGGAACGGCAGGCTGTGGCTGCCGTCATGCGGCAGGCGTTCGCGCTGCCAGGCACGGTCCAGCACCTGCAGGAAGCTGCCGGCGTGCACTGCGTCGTGCTGGTCGCGCACCTGGCCATCCGCATCCAGCCGCAGGCCATCACCCTGCGCGGCCAGCAGCAGGCTCCAGCGGCCCTGCGCGGTGCCCGAAGCAGTGGATTCCATCAGCAGCGGAAAGCGCGCCGGGTCATGCTGCTGCAGGGCCAGCAGATCGATCGGGCGCGGCAGCGGGTGGATCAGCGGTGCGTGGGTCATGGCAGCCAGTTCTGGGGTTCAGATGCACGGAAGCCGCCTTGCGGCGGCTCCGTAGAACGCGGCGTCGAGCATGGCCCGACGCTACACCTCGGTCAGACGCGCTTGAAGACCAGCGTGCCGTTGGTGCCGCCGAAGCCGAAACCATTGGACATCACCACGTCGACCTTGGCCTGGCGTGCTTCGTTGGGCACGTAGTCCAGGTCGCAGCCTTCGCCCGGCTGCTGCAGGTTGATGGTCGGCGGGATAACGTTGTCCTGCAGCGCCATCACCGAGAAGATCGCTTCCACGCCGCCGGCAGCACCCAGCAGGTGGCCGGTCATCGACTTGGTGGAGCTGACCATCATCTTGTAGGCGTGGTCGCCGAAGGCGGTCTTCATCGCCATCGTCTCGCCCAGGTCGCCCAGCGGCGTGGAGGTGCCGTGCGCGTTGAGGTAACCCACCTGTTCCGGGGTCACGCCCGCGTCCTGCATGGCCATGGCCATGCAGCGCGCGGCGCCTTCGCCGTTCTCGCTCGGTGCGGTCATGTGGTACGCGTCGGAGCTGGCGCCGAAGCCGGCCAGTTCGCAGTAGATCTTCGCGCCACGTGCCTTGGCGTGCTCGTACTCTTCCAGGATCAGGATGCCGGCGCCGTCGCCCAGCACGAAGCCGTCACGGTCCTTGTCCCACGGGCGCGAGGCCTGTTCCGGGGCATCGTTGCGGGTGCTCATGGCCTTCATCGCGCAGAAGCCGCCCAGTGCGGTCGGCGACGAGCCACGTTCGGCACCGCCAACCACCATCACGTCGGCGTCGCCGTACTGGATCATGCGCATCGCGGTGCCGATCGAGTGGTTCGAGGTCGCGCAGGCCGACACCGCCGAGAACGACGGGCCCTTCAGGCCGGTGATGATGCTCAGCTGGCCCGGCAGCATGTTGATGATGGTCTTTGGCACGTAGAAGGGCGAGATCTTCTTGCCCTCGTGGAACTCGATGGTCTGCTCTTCGATGCCGAGCAGGCCGCCGATGCCGGCGCCGACGATGGCGCCGATGCGCTCGGCATTGGCGTCGGTGATCTCCAGGCCCGAGTCGTGCAGGGCCATGAACGAGGCACCGAGGCCGTAATGGATGAACGGGTCCATCTTCTTGGCATCCTTGCCGCTGACCCGGAACTTGCCGAACAGTTCATTGTCGGCGGTGATGTCGAATCCCTTGACCTCACCTGCAATCTTGGTGGTGAACCGATCCAGATAGGCATCCGCAACGTTGGTCAGCGGACCGATGCCCGAACGACCGTGGGTGATGCCTTCCCAGCTGCTGGCCAGATCATTGCCCAACGGCGAGACGATACCCAGGCCGGTTACGACGACGCGACGCTTCATTGCTGATTCTCCTGACCCGGCTGATTTCAACGGGCAACTCGGTTTGCTTCGGTGTGATGCTCAAACACACGGGGCCGCAACTGCGGCCCCATGGGGTGCGGTGCGCGGCGAGCGTGGGCCCGCGCGCGCACTGCCGTCTGACATCAGGCCTTGACGTGGGCCTTGATGTAGTCGATGGCGGCCTGCACGGTGCTGATCTTCTCGGCTTCTTCGTCCGGGATCTCGCACTCAAATTCTTCTTCCAGGGCCATCACCAGCTCGACGGTGTCCAGCGAGTCAGCGCCCAGGTCATCGACGAACGATGCGCTGTTGGTGACTTCTTCTTCCTTGACGCCAAGCTGTTCGACGACGATTTTCTTGACGCGTTCTTCGATGGTGCTCATGGGATCTCGCTCCAGATGGAGTTGTGGTTCAAAAGTGGTCGCCATCAAAGGCGATGGCCGTGGGATAGTGTAGTGGAAACCGGCGCGGCCTTGCATTGCAGCAAAAACCTCCGCAGATCAACCACTTGCGGCGCAATCCCTGCGCCCCTTGCTTACGGCATGTACATGCCGCCGTTCACATGGAGGGTTTCGCCGGTGATGTAACCGGCAGCCGGGCTGGCCAGGAAGGCCACCGCATGGGCGATGTCCTCCGGCGAACCCAGGCGTTCGAGGGCGATGTCGTTGATCAGCGCGGTGCGCGCTTCTTCCGGCAACGCCTTGGTCATGTCGGTGTCGATGAAGCCAGGTGCGACAACATTGACGGTGACGCCGCGCGAACCGATTTCCTTGGCCAGCGACTTGCTGAAGCCGATGATGCCCGCCTTGGCCGCGGCGTAGTTGGCCTGGCCGGCATTGCCGGTCACGCCCACCACCGATGCGATGTTGATGATGCGGCCCTTGCGCGCCTTCATCATGCCGCGCATCACCGCCTTGCTGGTGCGGAACACGCTGGTCAGGTTGGTGTCGATGATCGACGCCCAGTCCTCGTCCTTCATGCGCATGAGCAGGTTGTCGCGGGTGATGCCGGCATTGTTGACCAGGATCGAGATCGGGCCGAATTCCTTGGCGATGCCATCGAGCACGCTGTCCAGCGCGGCGGCATCGGTGACGTTCAGCGCGCGGCCGTGACCACCGTGGGCGGCCAGGCGTTCGCCGATCGCGGCAGCGCCGGATTCAGTGGTGGCGGTACCGATGACGGTGGCGCCCTGGGCGGCCAGCAGATCGGCGATGGCGGCACCGATGCCACGGCTGGCGCCGGTGACCAGTGCGATTTCACCCTGCAAGGGCTTGCTCATGATGTTTTCCTCAGGCTGGGGCGACCGCCGCACCCGTGCCGCTTGCCGCGGCCACCGGTACGGTCGGCAGGAACAGGGGGGATCAGGCCGACCATGCCTCGCGGGCGGCTTCGAAGTCGCCCGGCGTGGCCAGCGGACGGCCGTCGATGGCCTTGTCGATGCGCTTGACCAGGCCGGTCAGCACCTTGCCCGGGCCGCACTCGGCGATCCGGGTGACGCCACGGGCAGCCAGCGCCTGCACGCACCCGGTCCACTGTACCGGCTGGTACAGCTGCTGGACCAGCGCGGTGCGGATCGCGTCGATGCCGCTGTGCACCTGGGCGTCGACGTTCTGCACCACCGGCAGCTGCGGCGCGTGCCAGGACAGGCCGGCCATCACTTCGGCCAGGCGGTTGGCGGCTTCGCGCATGATCGGGGTGTGCGAGGGCACGCTGACGGCCAGCTTGACCGCCTTGCGCACGCCCTTCTCGGCCAGCAGCGCCAGCGCACGGTCGACCGCGTCGGCGTCGCCACCGATCACGATCTGGCCCGGCGAATTGAAGTTGGCCGGCACCACCACCTGGCTGCCTGCCGCTTCGGCGCAGACGTCCAGCACCAGCTGGTCTTCAGCGCCGAGCACGGCAGCCATGGCGCCGACACCGGCCGGTGCGGCTTCCTGCATCAGCTGGCCGCGCAGGCGCACCAGGTGCGCACCGTCATGCAGGCTCAGCGCGCCTGCGGCAACCAGGGCGGTGTACTCGCCCAGGCTGTGGCCGGCCAGCACCGACGGGCGCGGACCGCCCACGGCGTTCCAGGCGCGCCACACGCCGATGCTTGCCGCCAGCAGGGCCGGCTGGGTGTATTCGGTACGGTTGAGCATTTCCTCCGGGCCACCCTGGGACAGCGCCCACAGGTCGACGCCGGCACCATCGGATGCCTCGGTGAAGGCTTCACGCACCTGTGGGTGCAGTTCGGCCAGCTCGGCCACCATGCCCACAGACTGCGAGCCCTGGCCGGGGAAGACAAAAGCGAGGGTGGATACGGTCACGCGGTCATCCGCTTGTTGCAATCGAAGCGGGCCATGATAAGGGGGAACATGCCGTGTCGTCTGTACGTGCGCGTATGCACGCGTATGGTGAATGGCCGGGCAAGCGCAACGGGGTCAGATCCCTTTTCCTGCGGAAAAGGGATCTGACCCCTATCAGCCTCAGCAGAACAGCTGCAGGACGTCCAGGTCGCCGTCGGCGAGGAAATCCACGCACAGGCCCACCAGCATCAACACGCCGGCGGTGCTGGCGCCGTGGGCGATGAAGATGGAATGGGCCAGCGCGCGCGCCGAACGGCCCAGCTTCATGCAGACCCGTGCCAGGCTGCGCAGGCGGCCGCTGACCGCATGCACGTGCTCGCGCACCGGCGCCTGAACGTCACCCATCGCCTCGGCCATCATCGCCTGCAGGTGCCCGGGGCGGTCGGCGTAGTACTTGGCCACGCCGTAGCCGAACATCAGCCAGTCGCGGGCCTGCGCTTCGGACAGATCCATCACTTCCAGCGGATCTTCCTCGAAATCGATGAAGCCGACCTTCTCGCCATCCCATGTGAGGTTGCGCGGCAACGGCTGGCCGAAATAGGCGCCGCGGGCATGAGCTTCAGCAATGGCCAGCATCGCCGCCATCACCAGCCGATCGCGACCGGCTTCGTCGGCTTCGCGCAGGCAGGTATTGAACGAGCTGCCGTTGTCGCCGATCACCAGTGCAGCGTGGCCGGTGCCCAGCACGTCGGGCACGTTCACGCCCTGTGCCTGCAGTTCCCCCAGGCGCCGGGCTTCGGTTTCGCGTGCCGCATCGCCGCCGCGATGCGGTGGCGGGCGCAGCGCATCCAGATGGAAACGGCGCGCAACAAAATTGAGCAGGCCCAGGGCCATTGCCCGGCTTCCCTTGCCGTACTGCTTCAGCCAGGCACGTTGCCCTTCGATGACGATGGGCTCAACCATGACAGGTCCTCCTTAAACGCGTTACGGCCCCGGAGGGGCCGTAACGACAAGACTTCACATTGTCGTAACTTGCACTATCAATAGCGCAGCAGGGCCGAACCCCAGGTGAAGCCGCCGCCGAAGGCCTCCAGCAGCAGCAACTGGCCACGCTCGACCTTGCCCGAACGCACCGCAGCATCCAGCGCCAGCGGCACCGAGCCGGAGGAGGTGTTGCCGTGCTTGTCGACGGTCACCACGACCTGGTCCATCGACATCTCCAGCCGCTTGGCGGTGGCTTCGATGATGCGCAGGTTGGCCTGGTGCGGGATCAGCCAGTCCAGGTCGGACTTGTCCAGGCCGTTGGCGGCCAGGGTCTCGTCCACGACCGAGTCCAGCGCCTTGACGGCGTACTTGAACACGTCGTTGCCCTTCATGTTGATGGTGCCACCACCATTGGCGCCGTCCTTGAAGCCGGTCGAAACGCCGACCGGGTTCCACAGCAGTTCCTTCTTGCTGCCATCGGCATGCAGGTGGGTGCTGAGGATGCCGGTGTCTTCGTCGGCCTTGAGCACGACAGCGCCGGCGCCATCGCCGAACAGCACGCAGGTGGTGCGATCGTTCCAGTCGACCATGCGGGTCAACGTTTCGGTGCCGATCACCAGCACGTGCCTGCAGTCGCCGGAGCGGATGAACTTGTCGGCCACGCCCAGCGCGAACACGAAGCCGGAACAGGCTGCGTTGACGTCGAAGGCGGGGCACCCGGCCACACCGAGCTTGGCCTGGATCAGGCACGCGGTGGACGGGAAAATGAGATCAGGGGTGGTCGTGCCGACCACGATCATGTCGAGCTGCGAGGCATCGATGCCTGCGGCTTCAAGCGCGCGCAGGGCGGCGTTGTAGCCAAGGTCGCTGGTGGTTTCGCCTTCGGCCGCGATGTGCCGTTCACGAATACCGGTGCGCGACTGGATCCACTCATCCGAGGTTTCGACCATTTTTTCCAGGTCGGCGTTGGTCAGGACTTTTTCCGGCAAATAGCTACCGGTGCCCGCGATCCTCGAATAGATCCGCTTGCTCATCATGTTTCCTGTTGCGCGGGCCGCCGATCACCGGCACGCCCGGGAAAGAAGGCAAAGGCCGCTGCCCGGAGGCAGCGGCCTTCCCGGCACATCAATCTTCTTCGACGGCCGAGGTCTTGGTCTGGATGACCTTCTTGCCGCGGTAGAAACCATCGGCAGTGATGTGGTGACGCAGATGCACTTCGCCGGTGGTCGGGTCGGTCGACAGCTGCTTGGCGCTCAGGGCGTCATGCGAACGGCGCTGGCCGCGGCGGGACGGGGTAACACGGGATTTCTGCACAGCCATGGGATTGCTCCAAACTCGGTTCGTTTTGCTTCGTCGTATCGTCGCGCAGGACGCCAGCGCCCAGCACACTTTCGCTTTCGCCGCAGCCGCCGACGACAATCCGGCTGCTATTGTTTCTTCAGTGCCGCCAACGCCGCGAACGGGTTGGCCTTCTTCGTTTCTTCTTCGCTCGGTGCCCAGTCCTTGTCGACTGCTTCACCGTCGGGCGACAGCGGCACCACGGGCACCGCCAGCACCAGCTCATCCTCGACCAGGTCCAGCGGACGCAGCTGGCCGTCTTCCGGCACCAGCAACGCCTCGTATTCCTCCGGCAGGGACGATTCCTCGCCCTCGTCGCGGATCAGGCCAAGCCTCTGGGTCACCTTCACCGGCAACAGGAATCGCTGCATGCTGCGCTGACAGGTCAGCGGCAGCGCGGTGTCGATGGTCAGTTCCACATAGGATACCCGCAAGACGTCGTCGCGACCGAATTCAAGCGAGTAGACACACTCGCCGTCGGTATCTGCGACCAACCCCTGCAGGCGGGTCAATTCAGCCAGGGAGACCTGACCGTCGAAGCGCCTTCGCGCTACAACCATCCGCCAGGCATCCAGCGTTTCGGGCACGTTCGCGGACATAAGCCGCTGAATACTAAGGATCGCCCCGCCCGCTGTCAAATGCCCGCCCTGCAGGACTTGCCGCTGGCGCCGTGGAGGGGCCAGACTGCCGCGCCCTGCCCCGGTATTGTCACATGTCACTGGTCCTGGCCTCCACCTCCCGCTACCGTCGCGAACTGCTGGAACGGCTGGGCCTGCCCTTCGACTGCGCACGCCCGGACGTGGATGAAACCCCTCTGGGCGCCGAGACCCCGCCGGCCCTGGCCACGCGCCTGGCCGCCGCCAAGGCCGCCGACGTGGCCGCCCGCCATCCGGGCGCCTGGGTGATCGGCTCGGACCAGGTGGCCGACCTGAACGGCCAGCCGCTGGGCAAGCCGGGCACGGTCGAGGCGGCCTGTGCGCAGCTGGCGGCAATGTCCGGACAGACGGTGCGCTTTCACACGGCAATCAGTCTCAGGCGGGATGGAGAATCCCTCGCCACCCTGGATCTGACCGAAGTACGCTTCCGCGTGCTGGACCCGCAGGAAATCATCCGCTACGTCGCCGCCGAGCAGCCGCTGGACTGCGCCGGCAGCTTCAAGTGCGAGGGCCTGGGCATCAGCCTGTTCGAGGCAATCGACAACCGCGACCCGACCGCGCTGGTCGGCCTGCCACTGATCGCGCTGTGCGGCCTGCTGCGCAGGGCTGGATTCGCGGTGCCGTGAACGGTGGAGCCGAGCCCTTGATCGGCCGTTTTTTTCGAGGCTGCCCGCCATCTGTAGCAGAAGCAGCCGAGCATCGGCTCGGCTCTACAGGACCAAGGGACCTCAACGAACTTCGAACGGCTGCTCCTGCCACGCCTCCACGCTGCCGTCGCGGCCGTGCAGGCGCAGGCCAAGCCAGTGCCGCCCCGGCGCCAGTGTGGTGGTATCCAGCGATGCGTCGAAGCCCACCGCCGGATGCTGCGGATCGGTGCTGTCCGGCCAGGTGTGGCGGATGTCAAACATGCGCCCGTAGCGCGCATCGCCAATCGAATGGCCATCGACCAGCACTTCGATGCGCGCCAACCCCACGCCATCCTTGAATGCCCAGCCCTTGATGGCGAGCGTTCCGGAGACCTTCTCACCGTTGGACGGTGCATCCAGCCAGGCCATTGCCGGCGTCACGCAGGGCCCCTGCGCGCGCTGCACCGGCAGCCGGAACAGCAGGAAGCGCTGGAAACCATGATCGCTGCTGACCACGCGCGGCGCCGGCAACGGCCCCACCTGCTCGCAGATGGCGTGATAGCGCGCCAGCAGATCGCGGTAGCGCTGGTCGCTGGGTGACAGCACCAGCAGCATCGGCGCACTGCGCGGGCCTTCGTGCAGCAGGCCCCACTGTGCCAGCTGTGCGGTCCGCCCATGCTTGTCGTTGAGCGGGTGCGGCAGCACCTCGATATCACCGTTGCCCAGCTGGAAGCCCAGTTCGGCACCGACCTTGAAGTTGCCCGCCAGCACACGCGTGCCCGGCGGCATCTGCCGCAGTTCGTCGCGCACCGCCACGGCCAGCGGCTGCCAGCCGGCAAAGTTGCGCGGGTAGTACTTGCTGCCGGCCATCTGCTCGCGCAGCGCCGGCGTGGACGCCATCAGGTAGTAGCCGAAAGCCAGTACGGTGCCTGCAGCTGCCAGCCACCAGCCGGTGCGGCGCAGCCAGCGTGGCCAGCCGTTGAGGACCACCGGCACGGCCACCAGCAGCGCCAGGTAGCCCGGCAACGGCCAATGGAAACTGATCCGCTCGACATCGGTGAAGAAGCCCAGCAGGAAGATGCCCAGCGTCGACACCCCGCCCACCAGGCCGAAATAGCGCCATTGCACCCGCACACCACCACTGCGGGTACCCGCCAGGGCGACCTTCCACATCGCGATGCACAGGATCGGCGTCACCAGCATCGGCTGGATCACCAGGAACCACAGCCCTTCCCACTCGAACGTCCACGGGTGGCGCTCGACCACCTGGAACTTCAGGCCGGCATCATGGTTGTCCGCGTTCCACGCCAGCAACGGCAGCCAGGCCAGTACACCCACCGCCAGCGCCACCCATACGCGCGGGTCGGCCAGCATGCGGCGGCCCTGCGGCAGCGCCAGCAGCGCAATGAAGCCGACACCGATGACGCCAATGAAACGGTAGTGGCTGAGCGCACCGATCAGCAGGCCCAGCGCCAGCTTCATCGCCGACGACGCATCCACGTTGTGCAGCAGGCGCGCACCGGCGTGCAGGCAGATCACCGCCGCAAGCGCCATCGGCACATCCGGCACGGCCAGCAGGCCCAGCGTGGCCGACAGCGGCATCAGCAGGGTCAGGCTGCCCGCCTGCCACCCTGCGACGTTGCCAAACCAGCGCGTGGCGATGCGCACCACCAGCAACGGCAGCAACGCACCGATGGCCAGGAACGGCAGGCGCAATGCGAGCACGTGATGGCCACCGATTTCCACGCCCAGGCGTGCAAGCCATGCTGTCAACCCCGGCAGGTCGGAATAGGCGGCGGCCAGGTGCTGGCCTTCCTGCCAATAGAACGCCTCATCGACGAACAGCGGCAGGCGTGCAGCCACCACCAGCTTGGCCGCTGTGATCAGCGTCCATAACCAGAGAAATATTGCCCGCGCGCGGTGTTCGCCTTGCATTGCTCTATGGATAATCGAGTGGATTCCAGACCTGAGACGATCATGCCAGCCTCGTCCCCCAATCCCAGCATGCTAACCGATCAACTGCGCCAGGCCCTGCGGGAGGCACAGGATCAGGTGAACGCACTGGTACTGGGCAAGGTGCCGGAAGTCAGGCTGGCCTTTGTCGCCCTGCTTTCCGGCGGCCACCTGCTCATCGAAGATCTGCCCGGGCTGGGCAAGACCACGCTGGCGCATGCATTGGCCAGCAGCCTCGGCCTCAGCTTCCAGCGCGTGCAGTTCACTTCCGACCTGTTGCCGGCGGACGTACTGGGCGTATCGGTGTACGAGGCCGGCAGCCGCCAGTTCCAGTTCCACCCCGGCCCGGTGTTCACCCACGTGCTGCTGGCCGATGAGATCAACCGCGCACCGCCGCGCACGCAGAGTGCGTTGCTGGAGGCGATGGCCGAGCAGCAGGTCACCCTGGATGGACAGACGCATCCACTGCCCGATCCATTCTTCGTGATCGCCACGCAGAACCCGGTCGACCTGTCCGGCACCTTCCCGTTGCCGGATTCGCAGCTCGATCGTTTCCTGCTGCGGCTGGCGATGGGCTACCCGAGCGTGCAGGCCGAGCGCGAGCTGCTGCGTGGCAGCGATCGCCGCGACCTGATCGCCCGCGCGGTGCCGAAGCTGGATGACACCCAGGTGCGTGCGCTGCGTGAAGCCGTTGGCCAGGTACACGCCAGCGACGCGCTGATCGACTACGTGCAGGCACTGTTGACCCGCAGCCGCCAGCATGCCGGCGTACGCGTGGGCCTGTCACCGCGCGCCGGGCTGGCCCTGCTGCGTGCCGCCAGGGCGCATGCACTGCTGCTCGGCCGCGGGCATGTGGTGCCCGAAGACGTGCAGACCCTGTTCGTGGCAGTGGCCGGCCATCGCCTGGTGGCGGAGGCCGAATCCAGCTCCGGGCCGGCACTGGCGCGGGCGATCCTGCAGACCGTCGCGGTGGACTGAAGGTGGCCACACGCTGGGCACGCATGCAGCTGCTGGCACGCCCACGCAGGCCTGAAGCCCTGCCGCAGCGACTGGATCGCCATCGCATCTATGTACTGCCGACGCGCTTCGGCCTGTTCGTCGCCACCCTGCTGTCGGCGATGCTGCTGGGCGCATTGAACTACAACAACAACCCGGCCCTGCTGCTGGCACTGTTGCTGGCCGCAGCAGCGATCGCCAGCGCCATTGCCGCGCACCTGCAGCTGTCCGGCATACAGATCGATGCAATCTCCGCCGAGCCGGTTCCGGCCGGGCACCCCCTGCGCCTGCGCGTGGACCTGTCGTTGCGCGACCCGCGCGCGCGCCACGGGCTGCACCTGCAGCTGGGCGCAAGCGAGGCGTGGGTCGCACTGCCTGCACACGGTCGCGGCGAAGTGGAGCTGGATGTCCCCAGCGAGCGCCGCGGCTGGCTGGAACTGCCGCGCATCCGCCTGTCCAGCACGCAGCCGCTGGGGCTGGTGCGGGCATGGTCGTGGGTGTGGCCGGAGCAGCCGCTGCTGGTTTATCCACTGGCCGAGGCACTTGCACCACCCCTTCCGGAAAGTGGCAGCGATCCACTGCACACCCGCGCCCATGCCAGTGGCGACGAGCTGCACCAGCTGCGCCCCTATCGTGCCGGCGACGCCCCGCGCAGCATTGCCTGGAAACACTCGGCACGCCGCGACAGCCTGCTGGTACGCGAATACGAGAAGCCGATCGGCATCGAAGTGGTGCTGGACTGGCGCACGCTGGCGCCGCTGGGCCATGAAGCACGCATCGCGCGGTTGGCACGCTGGGTCGACATGGCCGAGCGCGAAGGCCGGCGCTACACGCTGCTGCTTCCAGCCCATCCCCCGTTCGGGCCCGGCCAGGGCGCCAGCCACCACCACCTGTGCCTGCGCGCACTGGCGCTGATGCCCCATGACTGAGCCTGCCGTCCTGCTCGATCGCAACGCCCGCAGCTGGACCCTGGCCAGCGCAGCGCTGGCGCTGCTGCCACTGCTGCTGCAGCTGCCGCCGGTGCTGGCCGTCGTGATCGCGATCACCGCCGTGCTGACCGCTGCGCTTTCCTGGCGGCGGGTGCTGCCGATGCCGGTGCGCCTGCTGCTGGTGCTGGCCATGCTCGCCACCATCGTCTGGCAGATGGGCATGGTGCGGCCGGGGCGTGATACCGGCTGTGCGCTGCTGGCGGCGATGCTGGCCATCAAATCCAGCGAACTGCGCAACCTGCGTGATGCGCGCAGCCTGCTCGGTTTCGCGCTGTTCTCGCCGTTCGCGGCCTTCCTGCTCGACCAGGGCCCGCTGACCACGGGACTGGCCGCGCTGGCCGCGGTTGCCGCACTGCTGGCCCTGCAACGCCTGGCCCAGGACGAGGGCCGCAGCCCACGCCTGCCACTGCACGGTCAACTGCGCGGCGTCGGCCGCCTGCTTGGCATCGGCCTGCCGCTGGCACTGGCCTGCTTCTGGCTGTTCCCGCGCTTGTCCACGCCGTTGTGGGGCGTACCCGAACGAGCGGTGGGTACACCCGGCCTGGCTGACAGCATGGCGCCGGACCAATGGCTGGACCTGATGGCCGACGACACCCCGGCGCTGCGCGTGCAGTTCTTCGGCGCGGTGCCCGAGCCCGCGCAGCGCTATTGGCGCGGCCCGGTGCTGACTTCCTTCGATGGCCACCGCTGGAGCCGCGATCGCGCGACGGCCCGGTGCCCCGCCCCCGTGGTCGAAGCCGCCGCACAGGGATGGGACTACCAGATCGACTACGAACCCACCGACCGTCGCCTGCTGGTGGCCCTGGACCTGCCCAGCCGCGCACCGGAAGGCAGCAGTTTCGATGCGGACATGAGCCTGCGCAGCGACCGCACGCTGTCCGCGCTCAGCCGCTGGCGATTGCATTCGGCGCCTCCGCAACGGTTCGACACCGATCTGTCGCCCTACCTGCGCCGTGCCGCGCTGCAGCTTCCCCCCGGCTTCAATCCGCGCACCGCCCAGCTGGCACGGCAATGGCGGCAGGAGGCCGGCAACGATGACGAAGCCATCGTCCGCCGAGCGCTGCAGTGGATCACCCGCGACTTCTCCTACACGCTCGATACCCCGGTGGCCGGGCGCGATCCGGTCGACGATTTCCTGTTCAACTACAAGGCCGGCTTCTGCCAGCACTTCAGCTCGGCCTTCGTGGTGCTGATGCGCAACGCCGGCATTCCGGCCCGGGTGGTGACCGGCTTCGCAGGTGGCACCCGCAACCGCATCGGGGACTACTGGGTAGTGCGGCGCATGGACGCCCACGCCTGGGCCGAAGTCTGGCTGCCCCAGCGCGGCTGGGTCCGGGTGGACCCGACTGCGGCCGTGGCACCGGAACGCATCCTGGACACGCTGGACGACCGCTTGCAGGCCGGCACGGACACCCCGCTGCAGCAGCGCTGGCTGCAGCTGGGGCAGATGGGTGACTGGCTGCGCCGTGGCTGGAACGACCTGGTGCTTTCCTTCGACGCACGCCGTCAGCAGCAGCTGCTCAGGCCGTTCGGGCTGGATGATCTCGGGCCGGCGCAGCTGGTGGCCGGCTTCGTGGTCGCCGCACTGCTGGCATTGGCATGGATGGCCTGGCTGCTGGCCCGCGGCGAGCGCGAGCGCGACCCGCTGCTGCGCGCCTGGCACCGGCTGGGGCGGCGCTATGCACGCCTTGGCCTGGCCCGCGTACCCCACGAGACGGCATGCGACTGGTCACGACGGGTAGACGCCGTGCGCCCCGACCCCGCCCTGCTGGCACTCAGCCAGCGTTTCGCCGACGCGCGTTACGCTGGAACTTGCACCGACCTCGCTTCATTATTGCGGGACCTGCGCAGGCATCGCCCGACTTCCGGAGCCTCCCCATGAACACCAAGTTCCTCCTCACCGCTGTGGCCACGCTGGCCCTGTCGGCCTGCGCCACGGCCCCCAAGCCGCTGCAGGGACAGTTCAGCCTGGTCTCCCCGCGCGACTCGGTCGCCACCCAGCAGGTCGGCACGCCGGTCCGATGGGGTGGTCGCATCATCGAGACCAAGCCCGGCCAGGGCGAGACCTGCTTCCAGATGATCTCGCGCCCCCTCAACGCCAGTGGCCGCCCGAACACCACCTCGTCGGACGCCAGCGACGGCCGCTTCATTGCCTGCCGCGCCGGCTTCTACGACCCGGCCGTGTTTGAAGCCGGCCGCGACGTGACCTTCATCGGCAAGATCGACGGCTACCAGAACACCCGCATCGGGGAGTACGACTATCGCCTGCCGAAGCTGTCGGCCGATGTGATCTACCTGTGGCCGGAACAGCGCCAGGTCGATGTGGTGCCCTATCCCTATGGCCCGTGGGGCCCGGGCCCGTATGGCCCGTACTGGGGTGGTTACGGCCGTTGGGGCTGGTGGTGATCGCCACCGGCCATGCGTGATCGAAAAAGGCCGCCTTCGGGCGGCCTTTTTTTCATCCACGCATCGCATGGATCCACTGCGGGCAATGGTGGATGCCGGGCGCTCAGCGCCCCGGCGTACCGAAATGCCCCAGCGGCGCACCGGCCAGCAGGTGCATGTGGATGTGGAACACGGTCTGCCCGGCATCCTCGCGGCAGTTCATCACGATGCGGTAGCCGTCCTGCGCGAACCCTTCGCGGCGCGCATATTCGGCGGCAGCCAGGGCAAGCTTCCCGATCAGGTGCGCCTGCGACGGCTGCAGGTCGTCCAGGGTCGGGATGATCTCGTTCTTCGGAATGAACAGTACGTGCACCGGCGCCTGCGGTGCGATGTCCTTGAAGCCCAGCACCTCGTCGTCCTCGTAGACGATGGTGGCCGGGATCTCGCGACGGATGATCTTGCTGAAGAGGGTTTCGTTGCTCATGGTCGGCCTCGGCGGGAGTGTCTTCCGCATTGTAGGCCGGCCGCGCCGGGCGATGCCCGGGTGGCGCTCAATCGCGGAATTCGCTGCGCGTTCCGAACGCGTGCGACAGCGTGCCGCGGTCAACGTATTCAAGCTCGCCACCGAGCGGCAGGCCCTGTGCCAGCCGGCTGGGCTGCACCTTGCGCGCGCGCGCCAGCTGCGCCAGGTAGTGCGCGGTGGCTTCGCCTTCGACGGTGGCACTGGTGGCGATGATCAGCTCCTGCACCTCACCGTCGGCCAGACGCTGCTCCAGCTGCTCCAGGCCCAGCTCGCGCGGGCCGATGCCATCGAGCGGCGACAGCCGGCCCTGCAGCACGAAGTAGACACCGCGGAAGCCGGTGGCGTTTTCGATGGCCAGGCGGTCGGCCGGCGATTCGACCACGCACAGCTGGCTGCGCTCGCGGCTGCTGTTGGCACAGGTCGGGCACAGCTCGGTTTCGCTGAAGTCGCGGCACTGCGCGCAGTGGCCGATGCGCTCCACCGCCAGCGCCAGGGCTTCGGCCAGTCGCTGGCCACCTTCGCGCTCGCGCTCGAGCAGGTGGTACGCCATGCGCTGTGCGGTCTTCTGGCCCACGCCAGGCAGCACCCGCAGTGCGTCGATCAATTGTTCAAGCAGGGGTGCGGACACGGCGGCATGCTTTCATGGCGTCGAGCAGGCTCGACAGCTACAGATTCTGTGGCACCCGCTTGCACGGGTGCCACGCTGGCAATCAGAACGGCAGCTTCATGCCCGGCGGCAGCTGCATGCCGGCGGTGGCCGAACCCATCTTCGACTTCGACTCGGCGTCGATCTTGTTCGAAGCGTCGTTGAAGGCGGCGGCGATCAGGTCTTCCAGCATCTCCGGGTCGCTGGTCAGCGACGGGTCGATGCGCACCTTGCGGCATTCCTTGGCACCGGTCAGGGTCACGCTGACCATGCCGCCGCCAGCGCTGCCGGTCACTTCGATCTTGGCGATTTCTTCCTGGGCCTTCTGCAGGTTTTCCTGCATCTTCTGGGCCTGCTGCATCAGTTGGGCGATGTTTCCGCGCATGGTGTCTTACTCGTCAAAAGAACGGATGGAATCGGAAACAACCCGGGCACCGTGCTGCTGGATCAGCACCTGCACTTCCGGGTCGTCCATGAAAACGGCCTCTGCCACCTGCTGCCGCTCGCCACGCTGGCGGTCGGCCCGCTGATGCAGGGTCTCGGCCGGAACGTGTTCGGTTTCCACGGTCTCGACCACGATCTTCGGCGCCTGGCCGAGGGCCTTCTGCAGCATCTCGCCCAGGGCAGCCAGCGCGCGCTCCGAGCGCAGGTATTCAAATCCGGGCGAAAGGCCCAGTTTCAAGGTCCCGTACTGGCAGCTGATGAAGGCGGCGTTGGCAGCCAGCTGCCGCGAGGGGCCGCTGAGGCCGCTGTTGGCGACCAGGTCCAGCCAGTCTTCGGCCGTGGCCAGCTCGCTGACACCTTCCTGCGGCGCGGCGGCATGCGCCGGGGCCGGCTTGGCATGTTCGGCCGGCGCAATGGCAATGCCTTCGGCGCGGAACGGGCGCTCGGGCGGCGCAGGCTCGCTGGGAGCCGCGACGGGAGCCGGCGGTTCGTGCCAGGGCGCAGCCATGGCGGCGTCCGGGCCGGACATCTCGGCCGCCAATGCCTCGTCACGCGCCTCGGCTTCGTCAGTGGCCCACGGCGGCAGGTCGTCGCCTGCCTCTGCAGTGACGGCAGGCGCCGGCGCCTGTGGCTCAGCCTTCACCGGCGGCGGCGACACGGGCTCTTCCACCGGAACCGGCTCGGGCTCCGGCGTCGGATCTGGTTCCGGTTGCGGGGCCGGTTCGGGCTCGGGTTCAGGTTCGCGCGGCGCGGCCTGCACCGGCGCGGCGGCCTGCGCCGCTACCGCCGGGCTGCCCGAAGCGGCAGCAGCGGCCGGCGTCGCATCGTGGCTACCGGTACCGGCGCCACCACCGGCAGCGTTGCCACCCGGCGTGCCGCCCAACGCACCGTCGACGGCCTTCGGCACCGGCGGTACCGCTGCGGCCGGACGGAACGCCAGCATGCGCAGCACGGCCATTTCAAAGCCCGCGCGCGGGCTGGGTGCCAGCGGCAGGTCGCGGCGGCCATTCAAGGCCATCTGGTACCAGAGCTGCACCACTTCCGGGCGCAGGCGCTCGGCGAATGCGGCGACATCCAGGCCTTCCGCCGCGGCAGCGCCCGGCACCAGCTGCTGCACCTGGATGCGGTGCAGCCCTTCGGCCAGCGCTTCCAGCACACCACTCCAGTCCGGCGAGAACTCTGCCAGCGCGGCTACCACCTGCAGCAGGCGCGGGCCATCGCCGTCGGCCAGCGCATCGAGCATCGCCGCCACCTGGGTGCGGTCCACGGTACCCAGCATGGTGCGCACCACGTCCTCACGCAGCGCGCCGCCGGCATAGGCGATCGCCTGGTCCAGCAGTGACAGGCCATCGCGCAGGCTGCCGTCAGCGGCCTTGGCCAGCTGCACGATGGCGCTTCCATCGGCCTCGATCGCTTCCGCCGCCAGGATGCGGGTCATCTGGCCCTGGATCTGGTCTTCATCCAGGCGCTTGAGGTTGAACTGCAGGCAGCGGCTGAGCACGGTGACCGGCAGCTTCTGCGGATCGGTGGTGGCCAGCAGGAACTTCACATGTTCCGGCGGTTCTTCCAGCGTCTTCAGCAGCGCGTTGAACGCCGCCTTGGACAGCATGTGCACTTCGTCGATCAGGTAGACCTTGTACTTGCCGCGCGAGGGCATGTACTGCGCGTTCTCGATCACCTCGCGCACGTCATCCACACCGGTGTTGGACGCGGCGTCGATTTCCAGCAGGTCGATGTAGCGGCCGGCGTCGATGTCCAGGCAGGCCGCGCACTGGCCGCACGGGTCGGCGCTGGTGCCCTGCTCGCAGTTCAGCGACTTGGCGAAGATGCGCGCGATGGTGGTCTTGCCCACGCCGCGGGTGCCGGTGAACAGGAACGCGTGGTGGACCCGGCCGCTGTCCAGCGCGTTGCTGAGCGCACGGACCACGTGTTCCTGGCCCACCAGCTCGGCGAAACGCTTCGGACGCCACTTGCGGGCAAGGACGAGATAGGACATCAGGCCACCGTTTTCCATCGGATGTTCCATTGTGCCATGCCTGTCCAGCCCCCTCGCCAACAATGCCGCTGGATGCGCCCCTGATCAGGGTGCTTGTGTCCGGCCGCGCCGCCCGCTAGAATCTGCGCCCCTGCTGAGGCGTTTGCCGATGGCAGGGATCCGGAGAGGTGTCCGAGTGGTTGAAGGAGCACGCCTGGAAAGTGTGTAAGCGTCTAAACCGCGCTTCGGGGGTTCGAATCCCCCTCTCTCCGCCAGACAAATGAAGAAGCCGCCCTCTGGGCGGCTTTTTTATTTGGCTGGCGGAGAGCATCGGGCGAGAGAAGCCCTGCCGGGGTTCGACGGTTCTGCAGGAGCAGAACCGGACCGCCGAAGGCGGGTCCCGGGGCGCAGCGCGCACCGGGATCGGGTGCATGGATGCACCCGACAATCCCCCTCTCTCCGCCAGATAACTGAAAAAGGCTGCCTTCGGGCAGCCTTTTTCAGTTATCTGGCGGGGGATGCGAAGTGCGCTGCGCGCGCTTCGCCCCAAACGTTGCTGCGCAACGTTCGGGCCCCTCCCCTTGCCGGCCTCTCCCCGCCCCTGTCGGGGCAGCCCCTCAACAGAGGGGCTTGTTGCTCCAGATCCATCAATGGGTTTCCGCCGTGCGGGGATGCCTGGTCGGCTGTACCTCGCAGAAGCCACTGGCGGGGGATGCGAAGTGCGCTGCGTGCGCTTCGCCCCAAACGTTGCTGCGCAACGTTCGGGCCCCTCCCCTTGCCGGCCTCTCCCCGCCCCTGTCGGGGCAGCCCCTCAACAGAGGGGCTTGTTGCTCCAGATCCATCAATGGGTTTCCGCCGTGCGGGGATGCCTGATCGGTTGTACCTCGCAGAAGCCGCTGGCGGGAGATGCGAAGTGCGCTGCGCGCGCTTCACCCCAGACGTTGCTGCGCAACGTTCGGGCCCCTCCCCTTGCCGGCCTCTCCCCGCCCCTGTCGGGGCAGCCCCTCAACAGAGGGGCTTGTTGCTCCAGATCCATCAATGGGTTCCGTCGTGCGGGGATGCCTGGTCGACCGTCCCGCTTCCACGTTCGATGGCCGTCCAACGACAGGATCTGCCCCACGTCGTGGCACCCCGCGCTTCCTGTCCACGCCCTGACCACTGGCCGTGCCGTGGCGATGCAACGACACGCTGGCACTCACTGCCTGTTGCTATGCTCGGGCCACAGGGGATTGATGCCCGCTATCGGGCCGGATGAGGAACATCAACATGCGGTATTTCATGACGAAGCTAGTGATCACCTCCGCCTTGCTGATCGGCAGCGGCACCGCAGTCGCACAGGGCGGCGGTGCGGCGCAGTTCGGCGCACTGGGAGGCACGCATGCAGGCAATGCCCTGGCGTGCGGCGCAACCCCGGAACAGGCCGCCAAGCTGCGCGCAAGCCACAAGGCACAGGCAAAAACCGTGTTCGGCGCCGAAGCAGGCTTCGACCAGGCCTATGACACGGCCGAAGCGCAGACACAGAAGAAGATCACCGATGCCTGGAAGAAGGGCCAGTACAAGCCCACCAGCGAAGTCTGCAACGAACTGATGAAGCAGGTGCGTTCATGACGCAGAAGCACGGATCGACGATGTCCGCAGTGCGCGCGAGCCTGTTGGCCGCCAGCCTGGTACTGGCACTGGGTGCCTGCAAGCGCGCTGGCGAAGCGCCTGCAGAGGGTGGCGCTTCCTCGGCCGCACCTTCCAGCACCGCAGCCGAACCATCACCGCAGGCGGCTGCGGCCACGGATGGAAGCCAGAAGGCCGCAGCATTCAATGTTGCCGAGCTGCCCGTATCGCAGGCAACGATCGGCAGCTTCCCTTATCTCGGACTGCCGCAGGGCTACACCAGCCAGGACGTCGTAGACAGCGAATTCGATCGCGTACCGTTCTGGACCGGCGATCGCGTGGAATGGATTGAAGGCAAGGTTCATTCTTCGGTCCTGCAGAGCAGCAGCGATCACCCTTATTCGCAGCTGGAGCTCAGCCGCAATGTACAGAGCCTGGTCGAGGCCCTAGGGGGCAAGCGCATTTTCTCCGGCACCATACCGGCCGATGCATCGCGTGACATCGGCAACAGCAAGGCGGCGACCACCTATGTCGGCGGCATCGGCGACATCTACAACGAACCCGCAGAAACCTATGTCATCCATCGCGAAGATCGCGATATCTGGATTCACCTGGGCTCGGGTGGAAACTCCGGCGGCCTGCTCGTCGCAGAGACAAAACCGGTGCAGATCACGGCCAAGGTCATTGAAGCGGACACGCTGAAACAGGCACTGGACAGCAGTGGCAAGGTATCCATCCAGGTGAACTTCGCAACCGACGCCGCCGAGATCCTGCCCGATTCGGAACCGCAGATCGCACAGGTCACCCAGCTGTTGAAGGCCGACCCACAGCTTCGCCTTTCCGTTGAAGGACACACCGACAACAGCGGCAGCCAATCGCACAACCAGACGCTCTCGCAGGCGCGTGCGGAGTCGGTGCGCACGCGTCTTGTCGGCGGTGGAATCGCAGCCGAACGCCTGAGCGCGAAAGGCTATGGGCAGAGCCAGCCGGTCGCCGACAACGCAACCGAAGAAGGGCGCCGCGCCAATCGTCGCGTGGAACTGGTCAAGCGCTGATATCACCACGACGTTACTGCGTTGAAGCGCTCCGGAAAAAGCACATGCCCTGCATGTGCTTTTTTCTTTTCCGCGCCGCACGGTCATTTGTTTTGCCGCGGATGCAACGAGATAAAAACACGCGGATCTCTCATCCCGTTCGAACAAGAAGCAGGCCGTGCACGCGCCCTCTGTAGCGCGCCAATATTCCGGCACCACAAGCCGCCTGCGTGACACAAATATGTCAGTTAAGTGTTAATTTCCTTAACGAAAAGCGGTGCATCTAGCTCAAATTTGACGTGATTATGTGCAGACAATTGTTAATCTGCAATGTGCATCACATTTTCAAATATTTCATTGCATATCGGAAAAACCTGACTTGTATCGTCAATTTTCTGTCGATAGGCTTGGCCCCGTTCTCGAACAAGCGACAAATTTTCGACGAACCAGGGTGTGAGCTTCCTGTCTTTACCTCGCCCTGCCATTAATCAGGATCCCCCAGCGGACACGCCGAATATCCCGCACACCCGGGAGGATTCCTGCCATCAAGGAGGAAATACATGGAACGCAGCCGTCGTCACATCCGTTTTTCCCGTAAGCAGGCCGGTCAGGGCATGACCGAGTACATCATCATCACCGCGCTGATCGCCATCGCCGCGATCGGAGCCGTCACCTTCTTCGGAGGCACGGTTCGCAGCCAGGTGGCAGGCATGTCGAAGGAACTTTCCGGCCAGAGCGCGACGCAGTCGATCAACCGCGCCAAGAACCAGGCCAACAGCGCCCAGCAGGAAGCTGACAAGACCAAGGGCATGGACGCGTACAAGAACAAGTAATACCCCAGCCCTGGCGGCATGAAGCCGCCAGGGCCCTCCCAGCATAATCTCCCTGCGCGCACCGCACGCGGCGCGCGACGGGCAGCCATGGCCTCCGGCCCAGGAATTCGTTATGCGCAGCGCATTGGCTTTGGCACGAAGCCGTGCGGCCCGGGGCGTTTCCAGCCACCGAACGGTCGCCGGCCAAGCAATGGTTCTCGGGCTGGCACTCATTCTGGTTCTATGCATCGGGATTGTCCTGCTGTTCAACACAGGGCAGGTGGTGAACAAGAAGGTGGAGCTGGTCAATGCGGCCGACGCCGCCGCCTACAGCGTTGCGATCCAGCAGGCACGCGCACTGAACTACGCGGCCTACATGAACCGTGCCCGCGTTGCCAACGAAGTGGCCGTGGCACAGACGATCAGCCTCTATTCGTGGCTGAACCAGATGCACACCACCTCCATCGTCATCCGCACCACGCTGGATGCGCTCTCCGCCATTCCCTACATCGGCGTGGTGTTCAAGGCATTGGCAACCGCCTTCAAGGTCGCCGAACGCATTCTCAAGGTCACCCGCCAGGCGTTCCAGCCTGTCGCGCAGGCGGCCATCATCGCCATCGACAAGCTCAACATGATGTTCGCCGCCTCGGTGCAGCTCGTCATCGAGGGCGTATCGCGGCTGGACAGCTACACCATCGCCAAGGATGTACTGCAGCGGAACTCACCGCAGGCACAACTGGGCACCATCGGAACCGCGGTGCTCGGCACGCAACTGGCCACGGCCGAGAACCGGCTGCTGCAGCGCTACAGCATTCCCCGTACCGCCAACGGTGGCTCGGCCACGCAGCGCCAGGGCGCCGACCGCTTCCGCAATGTGGTGATGCAGTCGCGTGATGGCTTCAGCAAGAGCCGCAGCGATGATTTCCTCGGCTTCCTGGTGCAGTCCGGCGGCACCGACATGGTCGACTACAACCGATGGGCAGCGCTGGACACCATGGCCGTCGAGCTTCCGCTGCCATGGCCGCTTTCCGATATCGATATTCCGGTCGGCTGGGGCGGTGCGCAGGCCGTGGAAAGCTATCGCAACCAGCGCTTCCTCAACGGCTTCGGCAACGGCAACGGCTGGTACTCGGACTGGGACCGCCGCCGCTACCGCCCGTATGGCGAAGCGGTGCGCCGCAATCGTGGCGCGGCGTGGATTGTCGACCGCAGCCAGGATGCCAACGTGCGCTTCGCCAATGGCCAGCATCGCAAGGCCTTCTTCACCGGCTACAACGGCCTGCGCGACTATCACGACGTCAAGGCCGGGCAGGCACTGCAGCCCTACGCCGAGAATGATCGTGACCGCGACAAGGTCGGCCCGGTCTTCACCATCTATGCCGAGACCGCCGGCACCAGCGCGCGCACCACGTCCGGCGCCGGCATCGGCGCCCCGGCCGGCTCGCAGATGGAACTGCCGGACAGGATGGCCAACAACAAGATCGCCGCACTTTCCTCCGCGCAGGTGTTCTTCGACCGCCCGGTGCAGCTGCGCATGTTCAGCCGCGATGACCGCAAGCGTGAAACCGGAAACCTGTTCAGCCCTTACTGGCAGGCACGACTGGTCAAGACCGATGCCACCACCAAGGCTGCCCTGGCGGCAGCCGGAGCCTTGATGCCATGACGTTTGCTGTTTTCAATCGCCTGCACCTGTCGATCGCCACACTGCTGATCAGCGGCTGTGGCAGCGCGGCGGACAACGGCGAGCCCGCCGCTGCCAGGAACATGCCGGGCATCCATCTTGACCAGATTGCCGAAACCCTGGTGGATGGACGCAACGCGGCGCGCACCAGCTACCAGCAGGCACTGAGCGACTGCCAGGCGGCAGGATTGCCGACCCGCGCACTGGATGACGCCGATGTCGCCCGCCTGGGAACCGTTCGTTACGAAGCCTGGCTTTCCAGCAAAGAGGAAGTGTTCCGTACCCGCGAATGGCGCCTGCTCAACGATGGCCCTGCGACCAGCTGCCAGTTCCGGCTGGAGGCCACCGGCCTGCAGGAGACCCAGAGCGCCTCCGGCGTGGAGCAGGTCGATCTGGCAACGGGAGAGCGTAGCCAGTCCCCCGCCGACAGCGACGGGCTCACCCGCTTTGCCGCCGAAGCCGACGAAGGCAGCGCCTCGCCGGGCTTCCAGCGCGCGGGCAACCGCAGGGTCGCTGGCCAGCCGTGCAACGTGTGGAAGGACGAGAATGGACGGTTCAGCCAGTGCGTGTGGTCGGCTGGTGCCAGCTGGGGCTTCACCCCCGGTGCACTGAACGACTACCGGCCGAGCCGCTACGCCATTGTCCTGGAGCAGGAACCCCTCGACGGCAATGGCACCCGCCTGACCACGCAGCGCATGACGGTGGGCCAACCCTTTGAACGCGGCGACCTCGAGGTACCGCGCGAACCGTCCTCCCAACGATGACCTGCTGAGGTAGCCATGGACAGGGAACGCCCATTCCGCGGCGCGCGTCGCCAGCGCGGCCAGAGTCTCACCGAAGTCGCCGTGCTCTGCGCCGTGCTGGTGCCGATCTTCCTGCTGATCCCGATCCTGGCCAAGTACATCCACGCCCGCCAGGCCACCCAGCAGGCCGCGCGCGCGATCGCCTGGGAAGCCACCGTATCGCCGGACTACAAGCTGCCGGCCAGCGGCCGCCAGCGCGATCTTGCCGTCGACCGCTATTTCGGGCGTGCCAACGATCCCATCGTCAGCCAGGCGCAGACCGGCGCACGCGATGCCGCCGTCGGCGACGTCCTGATGAATACCTTCTCCAACCAGCCGCTGCTGCGGCGCGGTGACCTCGCCCTGGTCTCCTACACCAGCACGTCGGCAGGCGGCATGATGAAGAAGATCGGCGACGTGACCTCGATGTTCGGTTCGTTCCCGCCCAACCGCAACGGCCTGACCCAGGCCCAGCTGCGGTTGGATGTGCAGGATCTGAAAAGTGCCAACGGCAGTGCTGCCGCCTATCTGGAACCCTTCGATTCGCTGGGCCTGAAGCTGCAGGCCACCCATGTGGTGCTGGCCGACCCCTGGAATGCAGCCGGTTCCGGGCTCAAGGTCAACTCGTCACGCTCGGTGATCGCGCAGGTCAAGCCACTGGTGCCATCCCAGCACATGGCGGGCATCGCCAAGGCGTTTGACGGCCTCTCCGGCATTCCGATGATCGGGACGCTGAGCAGGCTTGATCCCGGTTACATCGCGCCCGACGTGGTGCCTGTCGACAAGTTGCCTGCCTATGCGCCGTCGCGTTGACCTGCTGGCGGCACTGGCCGCGCTGCTGTTCGCCTGGCCTGCGCTGGCCGCGTCCTGGCCGGACATTCCCGAGCCCGAGGGCGCGCAGAGCGAGTGGGTGGCCAAGGACATGCTCTACAACGGCCTGCCCATGCGCATCTCGCGCTTCACGTCCGCCTTGCCGGTGTCGTCCATCGTCAGCTACTACAACCGCGAATGGCCCGGGCAGACCGTGATCAACGAGGTCGGCGGCAAGACCGTGATCGGCCACGCACACGGCGAGTACTACGTGACCATCGAGGTATCGGCCAAGGGCAGTGGCAGCCAGTCACAGATCGGCATTACACGCCTGCTCAAGCGCAAGCCCGATGCCGCGGCCGGCGCCGATTTCCCGAAACCGTCCGGGACGCAGGTGATCAATGACATCACCTACCTGGACACGCCCGGGCGCAGCCTGTCCATGGAAAGCACGCTGTCTCCGTTCCAGACCGATGCCTTCTATGCCAGCCGCCTCCCTGCGGACGGCTGGAGCCGAAGTTCCGGCCCTGCGGGCTGTTCGATGATCGCGCTGCAGTGCGTTGTCCGCTACAGCAAGGGCAGCCAGGAAATGACCATGACCTTCAACCGGCACGAGCAGGGAACCTCGATTGTCGTCAACCAGTCGCAGCACTGAGACCACCGCCATGAGAAAACGCATTCCCCCGTCCCTACGCCGCCAGCGCGGGGCCGCACTGATCGAGTACGCCGTGGTCGCTTCCGTCGGTGTCCTGGTCCTGGTCGCCGAGCCGAACATCGTGCTCGAGCTGATCGATTCACTGCGCAAGGCGTACCAGGGGTTCACCTACATGCTGTCGATGGGAGTCGTATGAAGGCGCTCCCGCTGAAAGCCAACCGCAACGTCGTCTTCATCATCATCGCCCTCGCGCTCGGCCTGTTCGCGGCCCTGATCGCCGTGCGCTACGTGCAGAAGGCAGTGAACGAGCGTGCCGCTCCGCCGGTGGAAATGGTGCCGGTAGCCGTGCCCAAGACCGACATGGAGCCGGGCAGCATTGTCACCGTTGCCGACCTTGCAGTGCGCGAAGTCCCCGCCGACCTGCCGCCTGCCGATGCGATCACGCCGGACAATGTGTCCGAGTACAGCGGCCGCATGCTGCGCGCGCCGATCCGCGAAGGTGCACCGCTGGGTGCCAGTGCACTGGTACCGCTGTACGACCAGTTCTCGCGCGTTATCGCCAAGGGCAACGTGGGCTACACCCTCCAGGTGGACGAGACGAACTCGATCTCCGGCATGATTGCTCCCGGGGATCACGTCGACATCCTGCTCACCGTCGAGCAGGAACAGACCGGTGCCCGGGTGCTGCCGCTGCTTGAGGACATCAACGTTCTGGCAACCGGCAACCGCGTCGGCGAAACGCCGGCCTCGGAAGACCAGCAGGGCTATTCGAACATCACTCTGGAACTGACACCGGCACAGGCGCAGCGACTCACGGTCGCCGCCAAGGCCGGTTCGATGCGGGTGATGCTTCGCCAGGTGGAGGATCGTGGTGCGTTCGGCCTCAGTGGCATGACGCAGAGGGAACTGCTCGGCAACGGCACGCAGGGTCGTGCTGGCGTGCAATTCATCATTGGGGGCAAAGGGTCGACGAATGCGCAGCAATAATGGAATCCGCAGCCTCATCGCCGCCACTGCGGCCATCGCTGTTGTCACCTCGCCACTGCTGGCCGTGGCACAGACCACCGGCACCCAGCTGACCCCGGTACCGGTCATGGCCGCACCGCGCCCTGCTGTCCAGGCGCAACCGCAGCCCAACACCAACCATGCACCGGTACCCGGTGGGCAGAGCGCCTTCCCGGCGCCGGTTCCCGATCCCGCCTATCGCACCAGCGCGTCGGCCATGCCCGCGGTGCCACTGCCCACCCGCGCCCGGATCTATGCCGGCCAGGCCGCCGTCTACACGCTGCCCAGCGGGCTCAAGCGCGTGGCCGTCGGTAGTGGCGAGATGCTCGAGGTCACCAACGTCGGCCCGCGCGACCTGATCATGATGGGCATGAAGCCCGGCTCCACCACGGTTCACCTGTGGCTGCAGAACGGCAAGCAGCTGCAGGTGCAGGTGGACATCTCCGAGAACGATGCCGTCAGCCTGGCCGAGACCATCCGTACCCTGCTGGCCGACGTGGAAAAGATCAATGTGCATGCGGTCGCCGACCGTGTGGTCATTACCGGCCAGGACATCAACCCGGGCATCGGCAGCCGCATTGATGCGATCCAGAAGATCTACCCGACGGTGTTGAATTTCACTACTGCCGACCCGGTGGGCATGCGCCCGATGGTGCAGATGGACGTGAAGATCATGGAATTCGACACCAATGCGCTGGAAGAACTCGGCATCCAGTGGGACAACGTCATCCGTGGCCCGGTGGCGGGCATCGTCAAGGATTTCACCAACAACAACTACTACCGCATCAACCCCGAGCAGAGCCCGGCCAACGGCGTGCTGCTGCCGAACAAGCTGCAGGGAACCCAGGCCTTCTTTGGCATCGCCACGCAGATCGGCTCGGCGATCAACCTGATGATGAACAAGGGCAAGGCGTTCCTGCTGGCCTCGCCCCAACTCAGCGCCCGCAGCGGCGGGCAGGCCAAGTTCCTGGCCGGCGGCGAAGTGCCGATCCCGGTTCCGCAGGGTTTCGGCCAGGTCACCGTCGACTACAAGGAATACGGCATCAAGCTCGACATCGAGCCCCTGGTCAACTTCAACCAGGACATCTCCACCCGCATCCTGGCTGAGGTCAGCCGCGTCGATCCGACGGTGACCGTGCAGGGCGTGCCTGGCTTCACCACCCGCCGCACCGAGTCGGAAATCAACGTCCACGCAGGGGAAACCATCGTCATCTCCGGGCTGATCGACTCCAGCGCGCAGCAGGATGCCAAGCGCCTGCCGTTGCTGGGCGATATCCCGATCCTCGGAAAGCTGTTCCGCTCCGATGGCTTCCGTGGCAACCGTACCGAGCTGGTGATGTTCGTTACTCCGCGCGTGGTGACGCCGGGCTCGCAGGAAAACCTCGATGGCCTGGAGCGTGCGCGACAGATCCAGGAGCGCGGCCAGCAGGCCATGCCGCGCCGGAGCAAAGATTTCGTGCAGTGACCGGAGCCGTCGCATGTTCAACATCCTCATCGACACACCCAACCGCGACCAGCGACGTGTCCGCTGCCTGCACCGTGAATGCGGGATCGGCCGTGGCGACGGCAACCTGGTGGTGCTGCAGGGCTGGAGCATCGCCCAACGCCATGCGGCGCTGAAGCGCGAGGACGAGGGCATCTTCATCGAGAGCCTGGGAGGCCGCTCGCCGGTACTGGTGAATGGCGAACAGGTCAAAGGCAGCCGTGGCCCGCTCACCAGCCGTGACCGGGTGCAGATCGGCGACTACCTGCTGCAGGTGGTGGACGACGACCCGCCGGCCGAACCCACCGCCGATGCTGGAAGTTTCAATGCGGGCGCGGCCAACGATGTACCGGTGGACGCCACGCCCGCACCGGCACCCGCACCGGCGCAGCCATCCAGCGAACGCCAGCTGGCGCGGCCGGAGCAGCTGCCGCCGGACATGGCGGTCTATCGTGCAAAGCTGCATGCCTCGCTGGTCAAGCAGATGGACCTGCGCCGGCTTGACGTGCGCAGCATGGACGATGAGTCGCTGCGCAACGCCACGATCAAGCTGATCGATGAAGTGATGCAACGGGAGTTCTCCGAGCTTCCCAAGACGATCAACCCACGCAGGCTGGCCAAGGAGGTGCTCGATGAGGCCATCGGCCTGGGCCCTCTGGAAGACCTGATCGACGATGCGACGGTGACGGAAATCATGGTCAACGCGCACGACCAGATCTTCATTGAACGTGCGGGCCGGATCGAACGGTCCCCCATTGTCTTCACCAGTGACCGCGCGGTGCTGTCAGCCATCGAGCGCATCGTGACGCCCCTCGGTCGCCGCATCGACGAAAGCTCGCCGATGGTCGACGCGCGACTGAAGGATGGCTCCCGCGTCAACGCCATCATTCCGCCGGTGGCGCTGCGCGGCCCGAGCATCAGCATCCGAAAGTTCGCCAAGCGCAAGCTGGAAGGAAAGGACCTGCTCACCTTCGGTTCGCTCAGCCAGCCGATGCTGGAATTCCTGATCGTTGCGGTGCGCGAACGGCGCAACATCGTCGTCACCGGCGGCACCGGCTCCGGCAAGACCACCCTGCTCAACATCCTTTCCAACTTCATTCCCGATACCGATCGCATCGTCACCATCGAGGACGCGGCCGAACTGAAGCTCGTCCAGCCCAACCTGGTTGCCCTGGAAGCGCGTCCTCCCAACATGGAAGGCAAGGGCCATATTTCCATCCGCGACCTGGTGCGCAACGCGCTGCGCATGCGCCCGGACCGCATCGTGGTCGGCGAGTGCCGCGGCGGCGAAGCACTGGACATGCTGCAGGCCATGAACACCGGCCACGAAGGATCGCTGACCACCGCCCATGCCAACAATCCGCGCGAGGCGCTGTCGCGTCTGGAAGTGATGGTCATGATGTCCGGCATGGAGCTGCCGATGACGGTGGTGCGCGAACAGATCTCGTCGGCAGTGGACCTGATCGTGCACCAGAAGCGCTTCCCCTGCGGTTCGCGCAAGGTCAGCCACATCACTGAGTTGACGGGCATGGAAAGCGGAACCATCCAGCTGCAGGATGTGTTCCTGTTCAAGGCACGCTCCACTGCCGGACGCGATGGCAAGGTGGTGGGCGAGTTCGTCGCGACCGGTGCAGTGCCGGAGTTCTATGAAGAGCTTGCCGAGCGCGGCGTCGCCGTTGACCTGGACATTTTCCGTACCGGGGGACGGCGGAATGAGTGACATCCTGCTGATCGCCCTGCTGTGTTTTGCCTGCGTGACGGGCTCGGTGCTGTTGCTGGCGCGTGCCAGCTCCGGCTTCATGGACCGTTACCGCGCCAACTTCATGGACCAGGCGCGGGTCAATCTGGCCGACATGTTCCTGTTCGTCGACCCGCGCGTGCTGTTCAGGACCAATGTGCTGATGCTGCTGGCGATTCCCGTGCTGCTGTGGATCGTCACCGGCGGCAACCTGCTGCTGCCGATCCTGGCCCTGATCCTGCTGGCCATAGCGCCACGCAAGATCTACCTGTGGCTGAAGCAGCGCCGCCTCGACCAGATCCAGCAGCAGTTGCCCGACGGGCTGCTGATGCTGGCCGGCAGCCTCAAGGCCGGCGTCGGCTTCAATCCTGCGCTGGAAGCACTGGCCCATGACGGCCTGCCTCCGCTGGCCCAGGAGCTGGCACTGGTACTGCGCGAGCAGCACATGGGCGTGCGCACGGAGGAGGCGCTGGACAACTTCGCCGCCCGCGTGCCCATTGCCGACGTGAAGCTGTTCGTGGCCGCCGTCAGCATTTCGCGCGAGGTTGGTGGCAATCTCGCCGAGAGCCTCTCCACGCTCGCCGAAACGCTGCGGCGCAAGCTCATCATGGAAGGCAAGGTCAAGGCACTCACCGCGCAGGGGCGCCTGCAGGGCATCGTCATGGCGATGCTGCCAGCCGGCCTTGTCGGCTTCCTCGTGCTGTTCTATCCAGAAACGATGAACCCCATGTTCCACACCTTCATCGGCTGGTGCGTCATGGCCCTGATCGGGGTACTGGAATACCTCGGCTACCGCATGTGCCGCAAAATCATGACGATCGATATATGAACGCCCTGCTCATCCTGGTCGCACTGCTTGCCGCTGCCGCTGTTGGGCTGCTTGCATTCGCGCTGCGCGGACTGGTGCAGTCGGTCGAGGTGGACCAGCGCAACTACCAGGATCCGCTGCCGCTGCTGCTGCGCATCCTGTGGCCGCTGATTACGGTCGCTACGCGCCTGGCCGGGCCGCGCCTGTCCTCGGCACAGCTGGAGCGCGCGCATCGCAGCCTGCAGTCGGCCGGCCAGGACTTCGTGCTGTCACCGGAAGAACTGTATGGCGCACGCATTGTCTCCGCCGCCGTGGCCAGTACCTTCCTGTTGCTCACCATCATCCTGCTGGGCCGGTTCGGAGTCGGCTCCGTGCTGATGGCCCTGGCATTCGGCGCACCCTTCGGGTGGATGTATCCCACGCTGTGGCTGGGCGAACGGCGGAAAGCGCGCTCCAAGCATGTGATCCGCGACCTGCCTATCTTCCTCGACTTCATCACCATGGCCGTCGAAGCGGGCCTGAACATCACCGGTGCGATCGAACAGTCCGTCGACAAGGGTCCACCCGGTCCGCTGTCACAGGAGTTCTCGCGCATGTTGCGTGATCTGCGCGCCGGCCTTCCGCGTGCCGAAGCGCTGCGGCGCATGTCCGATCGCGCCGACATTTCCCAGGTGACCAGCTTCACCAGCGCTTTGATCCAGGCGGACCGGGTGGGTGCCAGCCTGAGTGACACACTGCGCTCGCAGGCCATGCAGCGCCGCGAAGAGCGCTTCCTTCGCGCCGAGAAGCTGGCCCTGGAAGCGCCGGTGAAAATGATGCTGCCGCTGGTGCTGTTCTTCTTCCCGCTGATCTTCGTCGTCCTGGCCTACTTCATCTTCCTGCAGATGAAGCAGCAGGGCATCCTGTGAGTCCCCGCACATGAGAACCGGCGCCCTGATCCGCAACCACCAGCAGTTGCTCAGCTGCGTCTGGCATGCCGATCGCTGGCACCAGCGGCTGCGCGGCCTGCTGTTGCGCGCGCCACTCCAGCCTGGGCAAGGCCTGCTGATAACCCCCTGCTCGAGCGTGCACACCCTGGCCATGGGGTATCCACTCGACCTGTTGTTCCTGGACCGCGATCAGCGCGCCGTTGGCTGGCGCGAGGCCGTGCGCCCATGGCGCGGCGCCTGGTGCCGCGGCGCCTACTCGACGCTGGAAATGCCGGTGGACAGCCTCAGGCATATTGCTCCGGTGCTGGGCGAGACGTTCCAATGGTGCCCTTCTCCGCCTGCGGCACCGCCATCCACGAGGGCGTTGCAATGAAGCACATCCGCACATCCATCCGCCAGCAGCGGGGGCAATCGCTGATTGAATTCTGCATCGTGGTTCCGGCCTTCGTCTTCCTCATCCTGGTCATCTTCCAGTTCGTCCTGATCTATCGCGCCAAGTCGCTGCTGGATTTCGCCACGCTGCAAGCCGCGCGTGCCGGCGCGGTCAGTGGCGTCAATCATTCCGAGATGCGCAGCGCACTGGAAATGGCAATGGCTCCCCTGTACGCGACCTCGCCGGATGCCGCCGGTGCCGTCGCCGCCCGCGCCAAGGTCGCCCTGCTGTGGAAGAACCCGTTGCTGTCACCGAAGATCGAGGTCATTTCACCCAGCCGCGCGGCGTACAACGAGTTCCGCGAGCGCCAGTTCGATGGGCGCTATGCGCTGCCGAACGACAATCTTGCCTTCCGCGATGCACGTGTCGGCAGCAGCCGCGTCAGCGTGCAGGACGCCAACATCCTCAAGATCAAGGTCACCTATCCGATGCCCCTGATCGTTCCCTTTGCCGACCGGGTGATTGCCGGTCTTTCAGACCTGGTCAGCGAAGGCGACAGCTTCCGCCCGGCCTCGATGCTGATCGAGGACCCGATCACCGGCCATCGCCGCATGCCGATCGAGTCCTACGCGATCGTCCGCATGCAGAGCCCCGTGCATGACAGCAACAACCTGGCGCGCTGACATGCAGGTGCTGCTGGCCAGCCTGTTGATGGCAGCAACCTGGGCCGTCGCCGCGCAATCCACGGACGCTGCTGACAACGAACCTCCACAGGCGCGATTGCTGGCACGCGCTTATGGCCTGGGCCCACTCGGTCCAAGCTCGCCTGGTGGTGAGGTCGAGGTCGAGATCCGTTTGCGCGGGCCTGCCATCCGTATTGATTTCCGCGGCGACAATGCGCCCGATGCATGGCTGACCACCCAGGGCCAGCGCGGCCGGGCATGGCTGGTGAGCGAGCGCGGCAACTACACGCTGCCGGTCGCCGACGCCAGTGGTCCCTACTGGTACGATCCTGCCGCCCCATGCCACACGATCGGAGGGCGCTGCTCTCCCGCACCCGGCGAGTTCATCCTGGGTCGCCTCGCTGCCGGCTGGCGCTATGACAATGCGCAGGGCCCTGATGGCACCACCTCCGGCACGTTGTGGATCGATACCCGCACGGGCCTGCTGCTGGGTTACCGCGGACGCACCGGCAACCAGCGTACCGAACGCGGCCTGCGGGTTACCGAGGTCACATTCGATGAGGTGCCGTCGAGCCTGTTCGACCCGCCCGCCGGATTGCGGCGACGCACGCAGGATGCGGCGAACTGAGCGAGGTGGTTGCAGTGCCGACATCGTGGCGCGGGAGGTCTCACTCCCTCCGCGCCGGTAGATCCACGCAGCGCGTGGATCTACCGCTGGCCCGCCCCCCTTAGAAGCCTACCCGCAGGTTGATCTGCCCGCCGACATCGCGGCGGCCATCACCGTGCTGGCCCTGCACGAACATCGACAGCTGGCTGTTGCGACCCAGGCCGACCGCCACGCCGAGCTGGCTGACCAGCGCATTGCGTGCCATCACCGCGCTGTAGACATCGAAGGCATCGCCACCGACCGCGAAGCGGTTGCGGCTGGCCACATCGGTGTCACCCGATGCATGCTGCCAGCCCAGGCCGACGGTCAGCTGCGCCGGGAAGCGCGCGCCGCTACCCACGTCCCAGCGGCCCCGCACGCCCACCGTGCTAACGTTGAGCGTGTCCTTGCCGCCTTCCAGCACCAGTGCGGCACTGCCACCCTGCTCCAGCGCACGATCACTGTCGACCCAGTGCCGGGTGAACTGCACGTACGGCTGCAGTTGGGTCCTGCCATGGGTCCAGGTCCAGCTGCCTTCGACCTGGGCGATGGTCACGTCCGAATCCTGGCGGCTGTACAGGGTCTGGCCCAGCAGAGGCACTTCACGCGTGGTGCGCGTGCGGTAGTCACCGCGCGACACGCTGCCACCGGCCGCAAAGCCGTTGTTCCACTGTCCCTGTGCATACAGGCCGAACGTGTTGCCGCGCAGGCGGGCGCGCGAACTGCGATCGTACAGGCGCGTATCCAGCCGTTCGTTGCCGGCCGCCGCACCCAGCACCACGTGTTCACCCAGCTGCCAGTCCACACCCGCCATCACCGCATTGCGATTGGAACGGATCTCATCGCCATTGCCATCGCCATCCTGCTTGAACACCTTGCCGCTACCGGCCAGCCAGGCCGAGGCACGCTCACCACGCACGGTCGGCAGCTCACTGCCCAGGCGCTGGCGGATGCCCTCTTCCAGGTAGTTGTCGTACAGCAGCACCGCGCGGCTGGCCGCGTGCACTTCGCCGGAGAGCTGGTCGAATGCGCTGCGCGCAGTGCTGGCGTCATACAGCAGCACCGTGTTGTACAGGCCCAGCGCCGCGCCACTCTGCGGCAGGCTGTCCAGCGCCGCAGCGGTGTTGTACTGGTTGCGCGTGTTGGCCACGGTGGTGGACGCCGCCGTCTGCGCCACGTCGATCTGCAGGTTGGCGGTGTTGGCGGTGTAGACCGGGGTGATGGTCAGGAAGGCCGACGGCGAGTTCGCCGAGGCGAACTGCCCGCTCACCCCACCGCCCGCATTGACCACCGTGTACTGCTGGCCCTGCTGGTAGCTGGTGCTCGGCGAGATGGTGTTCACCTTTACGGTGCTGCCACCCACGTTGGCGCTGCCGCCCACCTGTACCGTATCGCTGCCGCTGGCACCCAGATCGATGCCCAGCGTGCTGCCCGGCGACAGGGTCAGGTTGCCACCCACGGTGATCGTGCCGGTGCCATTGCCTGTGCCGCTGCCGTTGCCCGGGCCATTGCCCGGCGACAGCACGCCACCACTGGACACCGTCACGCCACCGCCGGTGCCACCAATGGTGCCGGTGCCGGACAGCGTGGTACCGCTGCCGATGGTCCACTGGCCGCCGATGGTGCCGGTGACATTCAGGCCGCCGCCGGTGACCTGGCCGGTACCGTTGAAGCCACCACTGTTGCCGCCGAGGTTCAGGCCACCGGGGCCGGCCTGCACGATGCTGCCGCCGCCGCTGATGCTGCCGCCCAGCGTGGTGGTGCCACCGGTGTTGATCACCAGGCCACCGTTGTTGGTGATGTTGCCGCTGATCGCGCCGCTGGCCCCACCGTTGCCGACCTGCACCGTGCCACCGGCGTTGATGGTGGTGCCACCGGTATAGGTGTTGTTGCCGGTCAGGATCACGGTGCCGGTGCCGGCCTGGGTCAGGCCGCCGCTGCCGCTGATGGTGCCGCCGACGGTGGTGTTGCCACCCACGTTGAACACCAGGCTGCCGTTGTTGCTGACGTTGCCGGTGATCGCACCGCTCGCGCCACCGTTGCCGACCTGCAGCGTGCCGCCGGTGTTGATGGTGGTGCCGCCGGTATAGGTGTTGTTGCCGGCCAGGACCACGGTGCCGGTGCCGGCCTGGGTCAGGCCGCCGCTGCCGCTGATGGCGCCGCCGACGGTGCTGTTGCCACCCACGTTGAACACCAGGCTGCCGTTGTTGACGACACTGCCGCCGATCGCACCGGTCGCACCGCCATTGCCAACCTGCAGCGTGCCACCGGCGTTGATGGTGGTCGGGCCGGTATAGGTGTTGTTGCCGGTCAGGGTCAGCGTGCCGCTGCCGGCCTGGGTCAGGCCGCCACTGCCGCTGATGGTGCCGCCCAGCGTGGTGTTGCCGGCCACGTTGGACAGCAGCGTGCCATTGTTGGTGACATCACCGACGATCGAACCGGTCGCACCGCCATTGCCCAGCTGCAGCGTGCCACCGGCATTGATGGTGGTACCGCCGGTGTAGGTGTTGGTGCCGGTCAGCAGCAGCGTACCGCTGCCGGCCTGGGTCAGGCCGCCACTGCCACTGATGGTGCCGCCCAGCGCGGTGTTGCCGGCCACGTTGGAAATCAACGCACCATTGTTGGTGATGTCGCCGGCGATGGCGCCGGTTGTACCGCCATTGCCCACCTGCAGCGTGCCGCCGGCATTGATGGTGGTACCGCCGCTGTAGGTGTTGTTGCCGACCAGGGTCAGCACCCCGCTGCCGGCCTGGGTCAGGCCACCACTGCCACTGATCGCGCCGCCGACGGTGGTGTTGCCCGCGACGTCGAAGACCAGGCTGCCGTTGTTGGCGACATTGCCGGTGATCGCACCGGTGGCACCGCCATTGCCCACCTGCAGCGTGCCACCGGCATTGATGGTGGTACCGCCGGTATAGGTGTTGTTGCCGGTCAGGGTCAGCGTACCGGCACCGGCCTGGGTCAGGCCACCGGTGCCGCTGATGGTGCCGCCCAGGAAGGTGTTGCCGGCCACGTTGGACACCAGCGCACCGTTGTTGGTGATGTCACCGACGATCGCGCCGGTCGCACCGCCATTGCCCACCTGCAGCGTGCCGCCGGCATTGATGGTGGTACCGCCGGTGTAGGTGTTGTTGCCGGTCAGCACCAGCGTGCCACTACCGGCCTGGGTCAGGCCGCCGCTGCCACTGACCACCGCACCCACGGTTGCCGTCGTGCCCAGGTTGTAGACCAGGCTGCCATTGTTGGTGATGTCGCCCAGCACCGAGCCGGTGCTGCCGCCATTGCCGATCTGCAGCGTGCTGCCACCATTGATGGTGGTGCCGCCGGTATAGACGTTGTCGCCGCTCAAGGTCAGCGTGCCGGTGCCGCTCTGCACCAGGCCACCAGTGCCGCTGAGCACACCGCCGAAGGTGGTGCTGCCGTTGTTGCCGCCGGTGGTCAGGGTCGCACCGCCCAGCACCACGCTGGATCCGGTCACGCCGGCCAGGCCACCGATGCTCTGGCTGCCACCGGCACTGATGTCCAACGTGCCGGCACCGGACAGGTTCACCGTGCTGGCACCGGACAGGCTGCCACCGGCCGCCACCGCCAGCGTGCCGCTGTTGATGGTGGTGGTACCGGTGTAGGTGCTGGCGCCGCCCAGGGTGACGGTTGCCGCGCCATCTTTCAGCAGGCCGCCAGCGCCGCTGATCGGGCCATTCAAGGTCAGCGCGTTGCTGCCCGCCAGGGTCAGCGTGCCATTGGCCAGCTGCACGGTGTTGGCCAGGGTCAGCGCGCTGGTGCCGTCCAGGCTGGCGTTGCCGCCCACGGTCAGCGCGCCGGTGCCCAGCGAACCGTCGTTGCCCAGCAGCAGGCCACCGGCATTGAGGGTCACGCCGCCCGTGAAGACGTTGACGCCAGTCAAGCCCTGGATGCCTGCGCCGTTCTTTACCAGGCCACCGGCCCCTCCGATGGTGCCGGCGAACGTGGTATTGCCCACGCCATTGAGGGTCAGCGTGCTGCCGCCCAGCGCAACGGTCGAACCCGCCACGCCTGCCAGCGAACCGATCGCCTGCGCACCACCCGCGCTGATGTCGAAGGTGGTACCGGCATTGGCCAGGTTCACCGCACCGGTCGCCGCCAGGCTGCCACCGGCGCCGATCGCCAGCGTGCCGGCGTTGATGGTGGTACCCCCGGTGAAGGTGTTGGTGCCGGTCAGCGTCTGGGTCCCCGAGCCTTCCTTGATCAGGCCACCCGAGCCGGCCAACGAACCACTGAACGTGCCATTGCTGGCATCACCGATCGTCAGCGTGTTGGCCCCCAGGTTCACCGTACCGTTGCCGACCAGTGTGCCGAACTGCTGCGTGCCGCTGCCCGCCGACAGATCGAAGATCGCACCCGAGGCCAGGTTGACGATGCCACTGGCGTGCAGGCTCGCGCCAGCACCCAGTGCCAATGTACCGGCGTTGATGTTGGTGCCACCGGTGTAGGTGTTGGTGCCGTTCAGGGTCAGCGTTGCGGCTCCCTCCTTGGTCAGGCTGCCGGTGCCGCTCAGGTTGCCGTTGAGGGTGAGGTTGTTGCTGCCGAGGACGGTCAACGCGTTGTTGAGGGTGAAGTTGTTGGCGAGGGTGACCGCTGTGTTCGAATCGAGCGTCGCAGCGCCTGCGACCGTCACCGCACCGGTGCCCAGCGCAGCATTGTTGCCGACCACCAGGCCGCCGGCGTTGAGCGTTACGCCGCCGCTGAAGGTGCTGCCGCCGTTGAGCGTCTGCACGCCTGCGCCGTTCTTGACCAGGCCGCCGTTGCCACTGATCGCACCGCTGAAGGTGCTGTCCACGTTGCCGCCCAGGGTCAGCGTGCTGCCACCCAGCGCCACCGTACTGCCGGCGACGCCGGCCAGCGAGCCGATGGCCTGGTTGCCCGCCGAAATGTCGAACGTGCCGGCACCGGCCAGGTTCACCGCGCCGGTCGCGGCGAGGCTGCCACCCGCGCCGATCGCCAGCGTGCCGTTGTTGATGGTGGTACCACCGGTGTAGGTGTTGGCACCGCTCAGGGTCACGGTGGCCGCACCGTCCTTGACCAGGCCCCCGGTACCGGAAATCACACCGCCCAGTGTCAGCGCCTGGCTGCCAAGCAGGTCGAGGTTCGCGCCCGCTGCGAGCCCGATGTTGTTGGCCAGGTTGACGCCTGTCGATGCGTCCAGCGTCGAGTTGCCGCCCACTGCCAGCGCACCGCTGCCGAGCGCAGCGTTGTTGCCGACCACCAGGCCACCGCCGTTGAGTGCGACGCCACCACTGAACAGATTGGCGCCTCCCAGTGTGAGGACGCCGGCGCCATTCTTGACCAGGCCACCGGTGCCGGAAATCGCGCCATCGAAGAGGCTGTTGCCCACACCACCGAGTGTCAGCGTCTGTGCACCCAGGCTCACCGTCGAGCCCGCCACGCCGTTCAACGAGCCGATGGTCTGGTTGGCCCCTGCGGTGGAGATATCGAAGCCGGTGCCTGCAGCGCTCAGCGTCACCGCGCCGGTGGCTGCAAGGCTGCCGCCCGGACCAATCGCCAGCGTACCGGCATTGATGAAGGTGCCGCCGGTGTAGGTGTTGGCACCGGTCAGCGTCTCGATGCCCGTACCGACCTTGGTCAGGCCACCCGTGCCTGCGATCGAGCCACTGAAGGTGCCATTGGTGGCGCCGCCGACTTCGATCGAGTTGGCGCCGAGGTTCACCGTACCGTTGCCGACCAGGGTTCCGAACACCTGCGTGCCGCTGCCGGCAGACAGATCCAGCGTGGCACCTGTGGCGAGGTTCACGGTACCGCTCGCCGCCAGGCTGGCACCGGCCCCCAGCGCCAGCGTGCCGGCGTTGATGTTGGTGCCACCGGTATAGGTGTTGATGCCATTCAAGGTCAGCGTCGCGCTGCCGTTCTTGGTCAGGCTGCCGGCACCGGAAAGGACGCCGTTTAGCGTCAGTGCGTTGGTCCCGAGCACGGTCAGCCCGGCGTTGAGCGCGATGTTGTTGGCCAGCGTTGCCAGGCCGGTGGTATCCAGCGTGGCAGCACCGCCGACCGTCAATGCACCGGTGCCCAGCGCCGCGTCATTGCCGAGTATCAGCCCGCCTGCATTGAGGGTCACGCCGCCACCGAAGGTATTGGCGCCGGACAAGGTCTGTACGCCCGCGCCCACCTTGACCAGCCCCCCGCCGCCACTGATCACGCCGTCGAACGCGGCGTTGCCGGCCGTACCGAACGTCAATGAGTTTCCGCCCAGCGCCAGCGTGCTGCCGCCCAGACCATTGAGTGCGCCGATGGTCTGGCTGCTGCCGGCACCGGAGATATCGAAGCCGGCGCCCGCCCCCAACGTGACGTCACCCGCCGCGGCCAGGCTGCCGCCCGTGCCCAGCGCCAGCGTGCCGGCATTGATGGTGGTACCGCCGGTGTAGGTGTTGGCACCGGACAGCGTCAGCGTGGTAGCGCCGTTCTTGATCAGGCTGCCATTGCCGCCGACCACGCCCGACAGCGTCAGCGCATTGCTGCCCGGCACCGTCAGTGCAACGCCCGAGCCCAGCGTGACCGCATTGCCGAGCGTCACTGCCGCGCCCGCATCCAGCGTGGTGCTGGTATTCACCGCCAGCGCGCCGGTACCAAGCGCACCATCCGCACCGACGACCAGGCCACCACCGTTCAGGGTCAGGCCGCCAGCGAAGGTGTTGGTGTTGTTGAGGGTCAGCAGGCCCGTACCGTTCTTGACCAGGCTGCCATTGCCGGCCACCACGCCACCGAGCGTGACATCGTTGCTGCCGCCCAGCGTCAGCTGCGTGCCCGCACCGAAGTTCACTGCATTGGCCAGGTTCAACGCCACCGTGCTGTCCAGCGTGGTGGTGCCACCGATGCCCAGCGCACCGGTGCCGAGCGCGCTGGCATTGCCGAGGATCAGGCCACCCGCGTTGAGTGCAACACCGCCACTGAAGGTGTTGGCACCGGACAGCGTCTGCACGCCGGTACCCGTCTTGACCAGGCCGCCAGTGCCACCGATCACGCCGGCAAAGCTGCCGTTGCCGGCGCCGCCAAAGGTCAGCGACTGCGCGCCCAGCGCCAGCTGGCTGCCTGCGACGCCGTTGAGTGCGCCAATGGTCTGCGCGGCACCGGCTGCGGAGATGTCCAGCGTCGCACCGGCGCCGGCAAGATCCACCGCACCGGCCGCGGCAAGGCTGCCACCGGCCCCCAGCGCCAGCGTGCCGGCGTTGACGGTGGTGCCACCCCCGAACGTGTTGGCGCCAGACAGCGTGAGGCGCGCCGCGCCATCCTTGATCAGCCCGCCGGCGCCGAACACCGGACCGGTCAGCGTCAGGTCATTGCTGCCCAGCACGGTGAGGTTCGCGCCGGCGGCGAGGCCGAGGGTGTTGCCCACCGAAAGCGCCGCAGTGGCATCCAGCGAAGCGTTGCCGCCCACGTCCAGCTGGCCGGTACCCAGCGCCTGTGCGTTGCCAAGCTGCAGTACGCCCGCGTTGAGCCCGACGCCCCCGCTGAACGTATTGGCGCCGTTCAACGCCAGTGTCGCCGCACCGTTCTTGACCAGCCCGCCGGTGCCGCTGATGACGCCCCCCAGCGACACGTTCTGGCTGCCCAGCAGATCCAGCACCGCACCGGCGCCGAGGTTGACGCTGTTGGCCAGGTCCAGCGCCACCGAACTGTCCAGCGTGGTATTGGCCCCCACCGACAATGCACCGGTGCCCAGCGCGCCGGCATTGCCCAGCAGCAGGCCGCCGCCGTTGACGGTCAGCCCGCCACCGAAGCTGTTGGCGCCATTGAGAGTCAAGGTGGTGGCACCGTTCTTCACCAGCCTGCCCGCACCGGACACCACCCCACCCAGCGTGATCGACTGCGAACCCGGCAGCGACAACGCGGCGCCTGCACCCAGTGCCACGTTGTTGCCCAGGTTCAGCGGCGCACTGCCGTCGAGCGAGACGTTGCCACCGATGCCCAGCGTCCCCGTGCCGAGTGCGCCGCTGTTGCCCAGCAGCAGGGCGCCAGCGTTTGCGTTCAGTCCACCACTGAAGGTGTTGGTACCGTTCAAGGTCAGTGTCGCCGCGCCGTTCTTGACCAGGCTGCCGGTGCCCGTGATGTTGCCGGCCAGGGCCAGGTTCTGGCTGCCCGGCAGGGTCAGGGCCGCGCCGAGGTTGATCGCATTGCCCAGGTTCAACGCTGCCGTGGTATCCAGCGAACCGTTGCCGCTGACCGTCAACGCCCCGCTGCCGATCGCACTGCTGTCGCCCAGCAGCAGGCCGCCCGCCGTCAGATTCACGCCGCCACTGAAGGTGTTGGCGCCGCTCAGCGTCTGGATGCCCGTGCCCTGCTTGACCAGGCCGCCGGTACCACCGATCACGCCCGCGAACGTCTGGTTGGTGGCATCACCGAAGGTGAGCGTGCTGCTGCCCAGCGTCACCGTGCTGCCGGCAATACCGGACAGCGCGCCGATGGTCTGGTTGCCGCCGAGCGAGATGTCCAGGTCCGCGCCAACGCCGGTCAGGCTGACCGCACCGCCGGCAGCCAGGCTTCCGCCGCTGCCCACCGCAACCTTGCCGGCATTGATCGCCAGGCCGCCGGTGAAGGTATTTGCGCCACCCAGCGTAAGCGTGGCTGCACCGTTCTTGACCAGGCTGCCGGTGCCACCGATGGCGCCGCCCAGCGTCAATGCGTTCGAGCCCAGCACATTGAGCGAGCCACCCGCGCCCAGCGTGATGCCATTGCCGACCGCAAGCGCCGCGCTGGTGTCGAGCGACACCACGCCACCAACATTCAGCGCACCGGTTCCCAGTGCTCCAGCGTTGCCCAGCACCAGGCTGCCGGCATTGAACGCCACGCCGCCGCCGAAGGTGTTGGCGCCATTGAGCGTCAGCGACGACGCACCGCTCTTGACCAGGCCACCGGCGCCACCGATCACGCCGTTGAACGTCAACGCCTGGTTGCCGAGCAGATTGAGGCTGGCACCCGAACCGAGGTTGACCGCGTTGGCCAGTGCAAGCGCCCCCGTGGTTCCATCGAGCGTCACGTTGCCGCCGACACTGAGCGCACCGCTGCCCAGCGCAGCAGCATTGCCCAGCAGCAGGCCGCCGCCGTTGAGAGCCACGCCGCCGCTGAGGTTGTTCACGCCCGACAAGGTCTGCACGCCGGTGCCCAGCTTGACCAGGCCACCCGTGCCTGCGGCGAACGTACCGCTGTAGCTGGTATCGCCCAGCCCCGCGAGGGTGAGCGTGTGGCTGCCCAGGTTGACCGAACCGCCGAGGCCCGCCAGCGAACCGATGGTCTGGTTGGCGGCCGCCGACAGGTCCAGGGTGGTACCGACGCCGACCGTGATCGCGCCGGTGGGTGACAGGCTGCCGCCCGCGCCCAGCGCCAACGCGCCTCCGGCCAGGTTGAAACTGCCGGTCAGCGCATTGGCGCCGTTCAAGGTGAGGGTGCCGGCGCCGCTCTTGGTCAGGTTGCCGGCACCGGAGATCGAACCGTTCAATGACAACGCATTGCTGCCCAGCAGGTTCAGCGAGCCCCCGCCATTGATCACCAGATTGTTGCCCAGGGTGAAGCCCGCCGTCGTATCCAGTGAAGCGCTGCCACCCACGGTCAGGTTGCCGCTGCCCAGTGCACCGGCATTGCCCAGCACCAGGCCGCCGGCATTGAGGTTGACGCCGCCGGAGAACAGGTTTGCGCCGCCGAGAGTAACGATGCCAGTATTGTTGACCGTCAGCCCGCCAGTACCGGACAGCAAGCCCCCCAGGCTGAACGCATTGGTCCCTGCCAGGGACAGATTGCCACCAAGGCTGAAAGCGTTGGCCAGGTTCAGACCGGCCGTGGCAGAGGCGATGGCACCGCCGTTGGCGGTGAACAGCCCTGTGCCGAAGGAACCGGCATTGTTGAAATTGACCAGACCATCATTGAGCGTGGTCGTACCTGCACCCGCCCACGCACCCTGCAGGTTCCAGGTGCCGCTGTTGACGGTGAGCTTCTGGAAGTTGAGGTACTGGTTCCAGCCCAGCGTGGTCACCGCTCCGCCGGTGCCGGACCCCGGACCGCTGACGACGTTCTGCAACACCAGCGTGTTGTTGGCCGCACCACTGCCGGTACCGGCGTCGACCGATCCCGCAGCCGCAACCTTTACCCCGGTGACACCGGTAATCACGCCGGCAAGAGCGCTGCCGCCGCCGCTCACAACGCTGGAACCCGACACTGCGGTGAAGGTGTTGCCGCCGGTTGAATCACCCAGGTGAACGCTGCCACTGACCGCCCCCGCATTGAGGAACGTGTTACCGCCAGAAGCACCCAGGCCGACGCGTCCGTCGATGGTGCCTGTGTTGGTCACATTGGCGGCTGCACCACCATAGGTCACCACCGTGGTCGCGTCGGAAACGCTGCCTGCACCGATCAGCGACGTGCTGATCAGGCCGGCGTTGTTGATGGTGGTGGTGCCGTTGACATTCTGTGCCACCAGCGCCTGTCCACCGAAGCCCAGCAGCGTTGCGATGTTGACGACACCCTTGATCTGTCCGCTGGCGTTGTTGTTGACGACGATCGCGCTGTTGTTGGCAGAACCATTGCCGATGACCAGGCCGGGCGAGGCGAGGATGATCGAGCTCGGATCGATCGTGCCATTGTTGTTGACCGTCACGTTGTCGCCGGTCAGCGTTGCTGCGTTGCCGCCACCTACGACCGGCGGCGTACGCAGCAATGCACCCGCGGCGATGTTCAGCGTGAGGCCGTTGGTCGCGTTGGAGTAGTTGTTGATGTTGGTGGTGCTGTCGCAGTTTACGGTTGTGGTGCCGGTGCACGCTGCGAATGCCGATCCGCTGGCCAGTGTGGCGGCCAAAGCCGCCGCCAGCTGGTGCGCCCGCAATCGCGGCACCCGCCCTGCGCTGACCGCGCTTCCGCCGGGGTTCTGGGCGACCTCCGAAGCAACCTGCATTACCCCAAGGGCACGATTGAAAACCAGACGGTAAATGCGGTTCATCGGTAAATCTCCATGAAAAGACCGGATGGCACAGCTGGCAGGTTTTTTGGAGACAATGCGGCCCACCCCGGCTCCCCGAACGGGAACAAGGCCTGAAGGCATTAACTCCTGAAAATCTTCACATCTTCACGCGATCGCACCCGGGGACAGGTGCGCCAGCGCGTCCGTCAAGGCGAAAACTCCCCGATTTCGCCCGACGAATGGCGGCACTGTGCGACCGACGGTGCCAGCGGCATGTGAATCACGCGCGCTATTTTTATGACGTGCGTCAAATAACAGGGGCGGACAAAATGGTTTTGCCGAAAATGCATATTGCTGCATGTGGCGGAGAATCCATTCCCCGCCATGAGTAAATAAATTCAGCTGCTGGAGAGTTTCATCAGCACCAGGCCGGAAACGATCAACACCGCCGCACCGATCCGCATCGGGCTGACCTGCTCGCCCAGGAACACAATGCCAACCACGAACGCCCCGACCGCGCCGATGCCGGTCCAGATCGTATAGGCGGTTCCCAGCGGCAGGCTGCGCATGGCCACCGCCAGCAACCAGAAGCTGGCGATCATGCCGATGATGGTGACCACGGTGGGGGTGAGCCGGGTGAAGCCTTCGGACTGCTTCATGGACACGGCCCAGACGATTTCCAGCAGACCGGCAAACAACAGATAGATCCAGGCCATGACGGCCCTCCTCTTGGTAGGGCCAGGCCGTCCTGGTCATTGGTTCCCGATGTGGGGGAGGTCGTTCCTCCTGGCCGGCATTCTAGCAACGGGGGTGGGTACCGGCCGCTGCCGCCGGGAGCGGGTTACAGCCGATTCAGTGCATGAAGCTGGCGTCGATGGGCCCGTCTGCGCTAGAATGCGCGTCTGCCATCGGCCAGCCCGATGTGCAGTCCGGCTGTGGTCTCCGGCGCGCCGCGCGCTGTTTCCCCTGATCCGTGAACTGGCCGCCCATCGGGCGGCCAACGTCTCTATGGTGGCCCCGTCGGCCCCTCGCGACGCTAGGTCGAAAACCCCGCCAGGGCCGGAAGGCAGCAACGGTATCGATCGACGCGGGCGCCGAGGTCAGCCGGCGGGGCCACCGCCTTTTCCGCACTGGGGTCAGTTCCCTTTGCATGGCAAAGGGATCTGACCCCGGCTTCGCATTCTTGGCCCGGCATGGCGCCGCGCTACCCTGCCTCGGGCGTGCCCTGGTGGAACACCATGCGCCATCTGTCCCCGTGCCGGCGCCACAGCGAACTGCGCAGCACCCAGTGCTGCAGCTGCCCATCAAGGTGATGGCGGCTGCGGTAGCGCACCTGGGCCAGGTCCTGCGACAGCAGCCAGACGGCGTACTGCTCCGATTCGATCTGCACCTGGGCACGCTCCTGCGGAATCTCCACCAGCGCGGCCGCACGGTCGTAGCACTGGCCGGAGCTGCCGATCTCGCTGAAATCCTCATCCAGCAATGCGGCCAGTTGCTCGCGGTCGGCACGCACCTGCGGCGCATGCAGTGCACGCTCCAGCGCCTCCAGCCCGGCAGCCAACGCCGCACCTGCGGGCTGGCCGGTACCGCTCACGGCGGGTCCTGGGCCAGCACGTGCGGGGCGGTCGGGCTCGCCAGCGGCACGCACTGCCCCGGCTGCGCCACGCGGTGCCCACGCGCAGCCAGCGCCAGACCATCGGCCGCGCTGGCGTAGTGGTACAGCATCATCCGCGCCTGCAGTTCGGCGCTGTACTCACGCTCCAGATCGTCCACGCCGGTATGCGAGGGATTGCCGTGCAGGCCGCAATCGTGAGCGATCAGTTCGTTGTCACTGGCAAAGCGTGCCAGCATCTCCGGAATCGGCCGGGTATCGCCGCTCCAGGTCAGCGCGCCCTGCAGGCGCAGGCCATAGGCCGTCTCCGGCCAGTGGTGGCGCACCGGAAACACTTCCAGGCGCACGCCCTCGTGCCAGAACGCCTCGCCCACCACGATCAGCTGGAAGGCATCCCAGAAGTTCGCACCGCCCTCGGCCAGCACGTTCGGGTAATCCCCGATGCGCTTGTGCAGCAGCGGCACCACCGTGGCGGGCACGTACAGGCGCACCTTGCCGCGCCGGTGCGCATTGAAGAAGGTATCCACGAACAGGCGCTCGAAGCCGGCCACGTGGTCCAGGTGCACATGGGTGACGAACAGCGCCTGCGGCATCTGCCCGTAGTGCGCCTTGAACGCGGTCAGGCCTTCGCCACCACAATCGATGGTCAGCCATGGGCGCCCCTCCCGTTCAATCACCGACATCGGCGACCCAAGCTCGACCGCCGACGCATTGCCGACGCCGAGGAAACGCAGCGACCAGTCCATCAGGTGCCCCGGTTCCAGGCCATGTCATAAGCACGGCGCAGCCGCGCGTAGTCCTTCTGCACGTCTTCCACGCTGCGCTCGCCGCGCAGCTTGATCAGCGAGCGCAGCAGGCGCTTGAGGTTGCGCTCGCGCCAGGCGGTCGCCGGGATGCGGATCACGCCGCGGTCGAAATCGATCAGCCAGCCATGGCCGCTGCCATCGAACAGGATGTTGTGCGCGTTGAGATCGGCATGGTCCAGGCCGGCACGATGGAAACGGGCAATCAGGCGCCCGGTCTCCTCCCAGGGTGCCCCCCGGCCGGCCACCAGTGCGCGGTCGGCCAGCGAGCGCACGCCCTCGATTCGCTCCATCAGGATCGCCGCCCGGTAGCGCAGGCCCTCGCGCATGTAGAACGCGGCGATCGGCCGTGGCACCGGCAGCTTTTTCTCGCGCAGGGCGCGCATCAGGCGGAATTCGGCGAAGCTGCGGGTCCGGTCCGAGCCGCGCCAGAGGTACTGGTCACGGCTGATACGGGCCGCCATGCCGCCGCGCAGGTAGTGGCGCAGCACGCTGGCACCGAACGGCGCATCGACGAACCAGGCGCTGCCGCGGCCGCCCTCGCCCACCGGCCGGGCCCTGCTGCCCCAGTGCTGGGGCGAGAACAGGCCGATCTCGGCTTGCCGCAGCCGCTCGCGGTCGAACAGAATGGCCCCGATGCCGCGACCCTCGCGGCATGGCGTCAGCGCTTCATTGGCGTCGAATGCGACCATTTCATTGAGTCTAACAACACATGGCATCAGCGTCCTCCTCCTTGTGCCTCCTGCGCCTGTCCGCACTTGGCGATGTCACCCACGTGGTGCCCCTGGTGCGTACCCTGCAGGCCGCGCGCCCGGACACGCCGATCCACTGGATCATCGACAAGGTCGGCCACAAGCTGCTCGACGGCCTGCCCGGCGTCACCTTCCATGCCTACGACAAGAAGAGCGGCATGGCCGGGGTCAAGGAACTGCGCAGGCAGCTGCCGCCGGGGCGCTTCGAAGCGCTGCTGCAGATGCAGGTCGCGTTCCGCGCCAACCTGCTGTCGGCCTTCATTCCGGCCGAGCGCCGCATCGGCTACGACCGCAGCCGCTCGAAGGACCTGCATGGGCTTTTCATCAACGAACGCATTCCCGACCGTCCGGGCATCCATGTGCTCGATGCCATCGGCAGCTTCTGCGAACCGCTGGGCCTGCGCCAGACCGAGGTCAGCTGGGACCTGGCCGTGCCGCAGTCGGCATATGAGTGGGCCGCCGCGCAGTGGCACGACGATGGTCGCCCGGTGCTGATGATCTCGCCGTGCTCCAGCCACGTGCGCCGCAACTGGTACGCCGACCGCTACGCCGCCGTGGCCAACCACGCGGTCACGCGCGGCTGGCAGGTGGTGCTGTGCGGCGGCCGCAGCGAACTTGAGCGCAGCATGGCCGACGCCATCCAGGCACAGCTGCACACGCCGGCGCTGGACCTGGTAGGCAAGGACACGCTGAAGCAGCTGCCCGCCCTGCTGGCCCGCGCCAACCTGGTGATGACGCCCGATTCCGGCCCGATGCACATCGCCAACGCGATGGGCGCCAAGGTGCTGGGCCTGCATGCGGCCAGCAATCCGAACCGCAGCGGCCCGTACTCGGATCGTCGCTATTGCGTGGACCGCTACGACGATGCGGCACGCAAGTACCTCGCCAAGCAGGCCACCGATCTGAAGTGGGGCACCAAGATCGAGTTCGACGATGTGATGGAACTGATCACCGTGGAAGACGGTATCGCTGCCTTCGAACGCTACGTCGCCGACCACCTGGGGTGAGCGGCAGGCCGCCCGGGATTACACGCGCTGCGCGTAATCCTGATAGGACTTCTCCTCCACGTACGCCGAGCCCAGCGCCAGGTTGATCGCCTTCTTGATGCGCGCGCGTTCGTCATTGCGCAGGTACACGCTGCGCGCCAGGTCGATGAAGCCCTGGTCGAACGCCTGCGCCTTCTCCTTCAGCCGGATGTCGTCCTCGATCTCCCACAGCTGCTCGTTGACCACCTTCAGCTCGGCACGCAGCCTGGCGATGTCCTTCACGGCCGCCGGGTGTGCCATCCAGGTCTGCTCCAGCGCCGACAGCTCCCTGCGCACGTTGGCCAGCTTGCCCTCGTCGCTGATGCGCTCGGACTTGATCTGCAGGATCGAAATCTTGTCCAGCAGCTCGCCGAAAGAAACGGGAACGAGGATTTCAGCGGTCATGGGGAAAAGCTCCAGCAGGTGATGCGTACATGGTAACCCGCAGCGTCCGCACGGATATCCCCGGTAGATCCACGCCATGCGTGGATGAGCCTGCCAGCAGGAACAGCGTCCACGCACCGCGCGGATCTCAGTGATGCATCTGGAGGACCAAGCCCCTCTGTTGAGGGGCTGCCCCGACAGGGGCGGGGAGAGGCCGGCAAAGGGAGGGGCCCACACGTTGCACAGCAACGTGTGGGGCGACACGCAGAGCGCGTCGCGTCCCGCGCCAGATCAGTACAGGGTCACTACGGCGTGATTCCCGCCGCGCATCGCACCGCGCGGATCTCCCGTGATGCATCTGGAGGACCAAGCCCCTCTGTTGAGGGGCTGCCCCGACAGGGGCGGGGAGAGGCCGGCAAAGGGAGGGGCCCACACGTTGCGCAGCAACGTGTGGGGCGACGCGCAGAGCGCGTCGCGTCCCGCGCCAGATCAGTACAGGGTCACTACGGCGTGATTCCCGCCGCGCATCCACGCACCGCGCGGATCTCAGTGATGCATCTGGAGGACCAAGCCCCTCTGTTGAGGGGCTGCCCCGACAGGGGCGGGGAGAGGCCGGCAAAGGGAGGGGCCCACGCGTTGCGCAGCAACGTGTGGGGCGACGCGCAGAGCGCGTCGCGTCCCGCGCCAGATAAAGAAAAAGGGCTGCCTTTCGGCAGCCCTTTTTCTTTATCTGGCGGAGAGGGGGGGATTCGAACCCCCGAGGCGCTATAAACGCCTGCCTGATTTCGAGTCAGGTACATTCAACCACTCTGCCACCTCTCCGGGTGGTCCCCGGCGGACCGGGGACGCGCATCATACGAGGAAGTCAGGCCGACGACAAGTCATTCCGGTCAATGAAGTGAAAATTTCCTGGATGCATGCCTTGCCGGATGCCCGCAGCCCCCCGATGATGCCTGTCTCCCCAGCAATACCCCGCCCCTGCACACCATGATCGAATTCGGACACCTCACCCACCCCGGCCTGCGCCGCGAGCTCAACGAAGACACCTACTACGGTGACAGCGAGCTGGCCCTGTGGCTGGTGGCCGATGGCATGGGCGGCCACGCCTGCGGCGAGGTGGCCAGCGCGCTGGCGCGCGAAACCATCGTGCGCGAGATCCGCCGTGGCGCGCCGCTGGCCCAGGCCATCCGCACCGCCGACGAAGAGATCATCCGCGCCTCGCGGCGGCGCAACGACACCCTGCCGATGGGTACCACCGTGGTCGCCGCACGCGTGCAGGGCAATCGCTATGAAGTGGCATGGGTCGGCGACAGCCGTGCCTACCTCTGGCGTGACGGCCAGCTGGCACAGCTCAGCCAGGATCACAGCGTGGTGCAGGAACTGGTCGCGCAGGGCAACCTGACGGCCGAACAGGCACGCGCGCATCCACATCGCAACGTGGTCACCCAGGCGCTGGGCGTCACCGATCCGGCACATCTGAACGTGGCCACCACCAGCGGCGAGCTGCGCCCCGGCATGCAGCTGCTGCTGTGCAGTGACGGCCTGACCGAGGAAGTGGACGACCGCGGCATCGCCCGCACCCTCGCCTTCGAGGATGCAAGCGCACAGGAATGCGTGGACACGCTGGTCGCCGCCGCGCTCGACGGCGGTGGCCGCGACAACATCAGCGTGATCCTGGTGCGCTGCCATTAACCCGTAGATCCACGCCATGCGTGGAGGCGGTAGTGCCGGCCGCTGGCCGGCTCACCGGGAAACGTGTTCACGCAGATGCCGGCCAGCGGCCGGCACTACCTCTTCAGGCATTACGCGCTGGCGGCCTCTTCCACCTTCGGCCCATCCCACAGTGCGTGGCCGGCCTTCTTGCGCAGCCGCTCCAGCCGCGCCGCATGCGCTTCCAGCTCCGACGGCGTGGCCATTACGCGCGGGCGCGGCAGCAGCTTGCTGGTATCGAAGGCCTGCAGCGCCGCACCGGCGCCACCGCCATCGTCATCCCCCAGGCCGAATCCGATCTCTTCCTGCCCCGAGGTCAGCGCGATGTACACGTCACCCAGGATCTGCGCATCGAGCAGGCCGCCGTGCAGCGCACGGTGCGAGTTGTCAACGCCCAGTCGCTTGCACAGCGCATCCAGCGAATTGCGCTGGCCCGGGAAGCGCTCGCGCGCCATCACCAGGGTATCGATCACCGTGCAGCGATCGGTGATCTTCCCGTACTGCGGGCCCAGCAGCGACAGCTCGTTGTCGAGGAAGCCCAGGTCGAACGCCGCGTTGTGGATGATCAGCTCGGCGCCATCGATGAAGGCCAGGAACTCATCGGCGATCTGCGCGAAGTCCGGCTTGTCAGCCAGGAACTCCAGGGTCAGGCCGGTGACTTCCTGCGCGCCCTGTTCGAACTCGCAGTCCGGCTTGATGTACTGGTGGTAGTTGTTGCCGGTCGGGCGGCGCTTGAACAGCTCCACGCAGCCGATTTCGACGATGCGGTTGCCCTTCTTCCATTCCAGGCCGGTGGTTTCGGTATCGAGGATGATCTGACGCATGGGCTCAGTTTACCGGGCTGGCGTCGCGGATCTGGATGGCCGCGTTGCGCGCCAGCGTATCTACCCGCTCGTTGTCCGGGTCACCGGAGTGGCCCTTTACCCAGCGCCAGTCGATCTGATGCCGCAGCGTCGCGGCATGCAGGCGCTCCCACAGCTCGCGGTTCTTCACCGGGTCGCCGCCGGCGGTCTTCCAGTTCTTGCGGATCCAGCCGGGCAGCCACTGCGTCAGGCCCTGCCGCACGTACTGCGAATCGGTATAGAGCACGATGTTGCAGGGCTCGGTGAGCGTCTCCAACCCGGAAATGGCCGCCATCAGCTCCATCCGGTTGTTGGTGGTGTGCGCTTCGCCGCCGCTCAGTTCACGCTCGTGGCCCTTGTAGCGCAGCAGCGCAGCCCAGCCGCCGGGGCCGGGATTGCCAAGGCAGGAACCGTCGGTGTGGATTTCGATGGTTTTCAATACAACTCCAGATCAGGTGGCAACGGTGCCGAGCCAACGCACCGGCAACGGTTTCGGCCCGGGCAGGGCCAGCGTGCGCTTTTCAGCATGGAACAGGCAGGCCGCGCGCAGCGGCGCCCAACCGCCCGTGCGGCGACTGCCTGCACCGCGCCAGAGCGGGCCGAGGTAACGCATATCGTCGCACTCCAGCCCGTGGCGGCCGAGCAGCAGGCGGATCCGCTGTGGCGTGCGCACCACCAGTCCGTGCTGGCGCCAATGCGTGCGGTAAGGGCTGAACGGGTTGAGGCTGCTCAGCCACAGGTGGCCGCCCGGCATCAGCACGCGCTCGCACTCGTCCAGCAGTCGCTCCGCATCGCCCGCGGTCACATGCTGCAGCACGACCGCGTTGACGCTCTCGCTGGCCAGCGGCAGCGGCAGCGCACAGCGGGTGTCGCCGGCATAGCCCTGGCCCTGCCGGAACAGCCGCAGCCCGCGCCCGCCCAGCTGCGCATCCTCCAGCCAGGCCGCACTCGGTGCGATCCACAGCCAGGGCTGCGTCGGCAGGACAGACAGCTGCGGCAGCAGCAACTGCCGCTCCAGCACGCGCAAGGAGCCCGCCGGTTCAGTGTCGAACCACGGGGCCTGGCTCGCTTGACGGGTGCTCTGCAGCGCGGGCATGGTCCAATTCTATGCGACTGACTGCCCTGCCCGCATTTGCGGACAACTACATCTGGACGTTGATCGACGACGCTGGCGCCGCCGTGGTCGTCGATCCCGGCGATGCCGCGCCGGTGCTTGCGCTGGCCGATCAGGGCCTGCGCGTGGACACGATCCTGCTCACCCATCACCACGATGACCACATCGGTGGCGTGCCCGCGTTGCAGGCACGTTTTCCCGGTGTACGGGTCATCGCGCCCGTCGAGGAGCGCATCCCTGCAGCGACCGAGCGGGTCGGCGAAGGTGAACGCGTTCAGGCACTGGGCCGGACGTTCCACGTACTATCCGTGCCCGGGCATACCCGCAGCCACATCGCGTTTCACACTGCTGAACATCTTTTCAGCGGAGATTCGTTGTTCAGCCTGGGCTGTGGACGCCTGTTCGAAGGTACGCCGTCCCAGCTGCTGGCATCGATGCGCAAGCTGGGTACCTTGCCCGCGCAACTGCTGCTTTGTTGCGCCCACGAGTACACCGTGTCAAATGCCGTCTTCGCGCGGCATGTCGACCCCGCCAACGCTGCCCTGTGGCAGCGCCAAGAGGAGGCTTTGGCCATGCGCCGCGATGACCGTTCCACCCTGCCGGTAACCCTGGCCAACGAATTCGACTGCAATCCGTTCCTGCGTGTGCACACGGCGCCGATCCGCGCGGCAGTGGCGGCGCACCTGGGCCGCGACGTCGTTGACGACGTCGACGTCATGGCCGGTCTCCGGCACTGGAAAGACGGCTTCCGCGCATGATGCGCCGAAGTCTGCCGCTGGCCCTGGGCCTGGTCCTGGGGCTGGCCGGAACCGCCGGTGCCCAGTCGCTGGGCGCGGGCATCGGCCAGAACCTGGCCGCCGCGGCGGCCCTGCCGCTGGATCCGGCCGCGTTGCCGGCCGCGTCGGTCCGCAATGGCCAGGAGATCTTCTCCAGCTTCCGCGACGGCCTGGCCGAGCCCACCTGCAATGCCGAGGCCACCAGCCCGCGCTGGCAGAAGCAGTTCGCCCACGCCCCGTCGCGCCTGGCCAACCAGGATGACGATGCGCTGGTGCTGTTCGGCTACGTGGTTGAAGAGCTGCGCAAGGCCAACCTGCCTACCGAATTCGCACTGATCCCGTTCGTGGAAAGCGGCTACCGGCCCAATGCCCGCAATGGCAGCGGCCCGACCGGCCTGTGGCAGTTCATCGCCACCACCGCGCGCAACCACCGCGTGCCCATGGCCAACGGCTACGATGGCCGCCTGTCGGCGGTCGATTCCACCCAGGCCGCAGTGCGCTACCTGAAGACCCTGCACGGCATGTTCGGCGGCGACTGGCGCCTGGCCACCATGGCCTACAACGCCGGTGAGTACCGCGTGTTGCAGTCCATGCGCAAGGCCGGCATGAACGCGCAGAACGCCAAGCCGTCGGCGCTGCCCGGCCTGTCGCCGGTCACCCATGCCTACGTCGAGAAGCTGCATGCCCTGGCCTGCGTGCTGGAAGACGTGGAAGACCAGCCGGGCGTGATGGCCTCGCTGGACCGCACCGTGCCGGTGCTGAAGGACCACACCCTGCCCGCCGGCACCAGCGTCCAGCAGTGGGCCGCACAGCGCGCCCTGGACCCGGCCAGGATCGCCCGCCTCAACCCCGCCCTGGCGGGCGGTGGCCGCGCCTCGTCGGGTACCACCCGCGTGCTGGCTCCTGTCTCGGCTGCCAATGCGACGGTGGCGGACACCGCATCCGCCCTGGTCGCCAGCGCTGCGCCAGTCGCCACCGCAGCACCGACGCCGCAGGTGGCCAAGACCGTCGCCGCGATCGCTGATCGTCCGCGCAGCCGCCGCCACACCGTGCGTGATGGCGAGTCGGCCTGGACCATCGCCCGCCGCTACGGCATGCCGGTCAAGGCCCTGTTGTCGCTGAACGGCCTGAGCGGCAGCAGCGTGCTGAAGCCGGGCGCCGTGCTGCGCGTCGAAGACTGACGCGTAGGCCAGGACCCTCCTGTAGAGCCGAGCCCATGCTCGGCTTTTTTCTTGCCTGCGACTTGTCGGGGTTCATGACCAGCCGAGCACGGGCTCGGCTCTACAATTCGATTTCCAGCAGCGCCCGCACAAAAAAAGGCCCGGCAATGCCGGGCCTTCTTCGATCTGCTCGCCGCAAGGCTTACAGGTTCGCCTCGGTGGTCTGGATCACGAACTTCTTGCGCATCGCCTCGATGTAGGCCTTGGCCGCGGCCATGCCATCGATCTGGCTCAGCTGTTCCTTCAGCTGCTTCTGCTGCTCTGCAGTCACTTCCTTGATGTCGCCCGGATTGACCTTGTTCACCGCGAACAGCAGCGCGTGGCCATTGACGTCGACCTTGCCATAGCTCGGCTTGCCTTCGGCCGGCACCGGCGCACTGAAGATCGCGCGGTTGATTTCCGGGGTCGGCACCGGCTGGCTGCGCGGCAGGCCCGGCATCGGGCTCAGCTGCAGCTTCTCGCTGGCGGCCAGCGACTGCAGGGTGGCACCCGCCTTCAGCTTGGCCAGGATGGCATCGGCCGCCTTGTCGCTGGCCTGGCGCTGGCGGTCAGCGCGGATCGCGGCGATCACCTGTTCACGAGCCTTGTCCAGCGGCAGGGCCTGTTCCGGGGTGTGCGCAGCCACGCGGATGACCACGCTGTGGTTGGTCGCGCCCCCCAGGGCGATCGGGTCACTGGCGGTGCCGTCCTGCACCAGCACGTCGGAGAACGCCGCACGCAGCACGGCCGGGTCAGCGGCAATGCCACTGGCGGTCGCGCGGGTGATCGGGCCCAGCGTCTGCAGCGGCAGGTTCACTTCCTTGGCGGCAGCGGCCAGGTCGCTCGGGCTCTTGTTGATGGCATCGACCAGGCGACCGGCCAGCTCGTTGAAGCCGCGCTCACCGTCGGCCTTCAGCTGTTCGGCGGCCAGCGTGTCACGCACTTCCTCGAACGACTTGCCCTGGCCACCGCGCACAGCGGCCACCTTGATGATGTGGTAACCGAACTCGGTCTTCACCGGGCCGATCACATCACCGGCCTTGGCCGCAAACAGCGCGTCCTCGAACGGCTTCACCATCGCACCGCGCTCGACCCAACCCAGGTCCCCGCCCTGGTCCTTGGAGCCCGGATCTTCCGAATTGGCCTTGGCCAGCGCGCCGAAATCGGCACCAGCGGCCTTGGCTTCGGCAGCGATCTTGTTCGCCTTCGCTTCTGCACCGTCACCGGTGATCAGGATGTGCGAGGCCTGGCGCTGCTCCGGCGAGGTGAACTTCGCCTTCTCGTCTTCATAGCGCTTGCGCAGGGTGGCTTCATCGGCCGCCGCCGGTGCCGGCAGGTTCGCGCCGTTGATCTCGACGTACTCCAGCGACACGCTCTCGGCCTGGCGGAAATCCTTGCCGTGGCTGTCGTACCACTGCTTGATCTGCTCATCGGTGACCGGCGCGGTATCGGCCGGTACGGGCGGCAACGCGGCCAGCTCGACGTCGCGGGTTTCGCCCAGCAGCTTCAACAGGCGCTCGGTCTCTGCCTGGGTGACGAAGCCGGAGCTCTGCAGGCCCGACGGAATCACCGACTGCTGCAGGCTCTCGCGCACCAGCTCCTGGAACTGGGTCGGCGTACGCGGCGGGTTGCCGCCGGCCAGGGCCAGGCGATAGTTGTTCTCGTTGAACTTGCCGTTCGAATCGAGGAATGCGGGCATGGTAGCGATGTACTCGCGCACCGCGCCGTCGCCGATCACCACGCCTGCCTGCTCACCGACCAGGCGCACGACCTGCTCGTCGATCAGCTGATCGAGCACGGCCATCTTGTTCTCGGTGCTCTCGAACGCGCGCGGGTCGAAGTTGTCGCCCTGCTGCTGGCGCTCACGCATGCGCTCCTGCTCGAAACGCGTGCGGAAATCCTGCGAGCTGATCTCGTGGTGCTGCCACAGCATGCGCACCGGCCACCACGACGGCGCCGAACGCCACCAGGTCGGCGGCGCGGAAACCTTGGCCACGTTCTGTGCGCCAACGCCACCGAGGTAGCTGTTGTCGATCACGAACAGGAACGGAATCATCAGCAGCCCCAGGATCACAGTGACGATCCAGCCTGAGGTCTTGTCGCGGAGTTTCTGCAGCATGGTGAGGAATCACAAGGCCTTATTGGCGAGCCCGGCAGTGTAACCCGCTTCGCCGCAGGGACCAAAAGCAGCGCCAGCGCGGCCTGCGCCCACATCGGCAGGCATGCGCCATCCGCGTGTCGGCCATTTCCACCATGGCGCAAAGAAAAAGCCCCCGGCTTGCGCCGAGGGCTTTTGAAGTTGGCGGAGCGGACGGGACTCGAACCCGCGACCTCCGGCGTGACAGGCCAGCATTCTAACCAGCTGAACTACCGCTCCGCGCTTGAACTTTGCAGGCGCCCAGTATATCCGAGGACTGTCTGGAAACCCAGCCCGATGAACACTTTTTTCAAAGTTTTTTCACAGGGACTTAAGAATTCTGCAATGGCGGAGCGGACGGGACTCGAACCCGCGACCTCCGGCGTGACAGGCCAGCATTCTAACCAGCTGAACTACCGCTCCGTTCTTGCAAAAACCTTTTCGCCTTCCTTCCGAACCTGTCGGTGAGAAGACAAGGCCCCCAGCTTCAGGCCGGGGGCCTCGATGTAATGGCGGAGCGGACGGGACTCGAACCCGCGACCTCCGGCGTGACAGGCCAGCATTCTAACCAGCTGAACTACCGCTCCGCGTTGTTACCTTTTTTGCTTTCAGCCGGCCTGGACCGGGAGAAAACAAAGCCTCCAGCTTTTGGCCGGAGGCCTCGTTGAATGGCGGAGCGGACGGGACTCGAACCCGCGACCTCCGGCGTGACAGGCCAGCATTCTAACCAGCTGAACTACCGCTCCACACTCAAACTTTTACCGCGGTGCTGTGGTGGGTGCTGAGGGTTTCGAACCCCCGACCCTCTCCGTGTAAAGGAGACGCTCTACCGCTGAGCTAAGCACCCCAGCGAGCCGCTTAGTTTACAGCATCCTTCAGGGCCTTACCAGCCTTGAACGACGGATTCTTCGAAGCAGCGATCTTGATGGTGTCGCCGGTCTTCGGGTTGCGGCCGGTGCGGGCAGCACGGTCGCGGACCTGGAAGGTACCGAAGCCAACCAGGGTGACCGCATCGCCGTCCTTCAGCGCCTTGGTGACGGCAGCAACGACGGCATCGACAGCGCGGCTGGACTCGGCCTTGGTCAGGTCTGCAGCTTCAGCAACGGCATCGATCAATTCGGTCTTGTTCATTCTCTACAACTCCTTTGGCGGTGGGTTCCGCTTATTCGACAGGGAAGCAACCGCACGCGCTCTGCATGCGGCCGCCATGTGGAAACGGTTCGCCGAATTCAGCGATCGCCAGACTGCGATCACTCATTCGCGAGTGCTGCTTTTATACCAGTGGCCCTACCCCCACGCAAGCTGGAAAGCCAGCAACGACGCGGGTTTCGGGCCATTGGACAGCGCGCGTCAATGCTTGACGCGCGCGTTTCCACTCGGTTTGGCCTTGCTGCGCACCGTGACACGTTGCGCACTCTTGCGCGCCTTCTTCGGTGCCAACGGACGCTCCAGCGCCAGGTCCAGGACTTCTTCGATGTACTTCACCGGCACGATCTCCAGATCGCGGGTGACGTTGGCCGGGATGTCGGCCAGGTCCTTGCGGTTCTCCTCGGGAATGATGACCGTGCGGATTCCGCCACGCAGTGCGGCCAGCAGCTTCTCCTTCAGTCCACCGATGGCCGTGACGCGACCACGCAGGGTGATCTCGCCGGTCATCGCCACGTCGGCACGCACCGGCACCTTGGTCAGCATCGATACCAGCGAGGTGACCATCGCCGCGCCGGCACTCGGGCCGTCCTTCGGCGTAGCGCCATCGGGCACATGCAGGTGCACGTCGTGCTTCTGCAGGAAGTCGCTGTCGATGCCGAAGCCGACGGCGCGCGAACGCACCACCGACAGCGCCGCTGAAGCCGATTCCATCATCACGTTGCCGAGCTGGCCGGTCAGGATCAGCTGGCCCTTGCCCGGCACCAGCGTCGATTCGATCTGCAGCAGATCGCCACCCACCTCGGTCCAGGCCAGGCCGGTGACCAAGCCGATCTCGTTCTCTTCCTCGGCACGGCCGAAGTCGAAGCGACGCACGCCCAGGTACTTGTCCAGGTTCTTGCTGGACACGCTCACCAGCGCCTTCTTCTTCGCGCCCTTCTTCGCCTTCACCGGCTGCGGGCCGGCCAGCGCGATCTCCTTCACCACCTTGCGGCAAATCTTGGCGATCTCGCGTTCCAGGTTGCGCACGCCCGACTCGCGCGTGTAGTAGCGCACGATGTCCTGGATGGCGTCACTGCCGATCTCCAGCTCTTCCGGCTGCAGGCCGTTGGCCTTGACCTGCTTGGGCACCAGGTAACGGGTGGCGATGTTGAGCTTCTCATCCTCGGTGTAGCCGGGGATGCGGATCACTTCCATGCGGTCCAGCAGCGGCCCGGGAATGTTGAGCGAGTTCGAGGTGGCCACGAACATCACTTCAGACAGGTCCAGGTCCACTTCCAGGTAGTGGTCGTTGAACGCGTTGTTCTGCTCAGGGTCGAGCACTTCCAGCAACGCCGAGGACGGATCGCCGCGGAAGTCCATCGACATCTTGTCGATCTCGTCGAGCACGAACAGCGGGTTCTTGCTGCCGACCTTGTTGAGGTTCTGCACGATGCGGCCCGGCATCGAACCGACGTAGGTGCGACGGTGGCCACGGATCTCGGCCTCGTCACGCACGCCGCCCAGCGACATGCGCACGAACTTGCGGTTGGTGGCCTTGGCGATGGACTGTCCCAGCGAGGTCTTGCCCACGCCCGGCGGCCCGACCAGGCACAGGATCGGGCCCTTCATCTGCTTCACGCGCGACTGCACCGCCAGGTATTCAAGGATGCGTTCCTTGACCTTCTCCAGCCCGTAGTGATCGGCATCGAGGGTGTCCTGCGCCACCTTCAGGTCCTTGCGAACCTTGCTGCGCTTCTTCCACGGCACGCCCAGCAACCACTCCAGGTAGTTGCGCACGACCGCCGCTTCGGCCGACATCGGCGACATCTGCTTGAGCTTGTTCAGCTCGTTGCGCGCCTTGGCCTCAACGGCCTTCGGCATGCCGGCCTCGGCGATCTTGCGCGCCAGCTCTTCCAGCTCGCCAGGCGCATCGTCCAGGTCACCCAGTTCCTTCTGGATGGCCTTCATCTGTTCGTTGAGGTAGTACTCGCGCTGGCTCTTCTCCATCTGCGACTTCACGCGGCCGCGGATGCGCTTCTCCATCTGCTGCACGTCGATCTCGCCGTCGACCAGGCCGACCAGCATCTCCAGGCGGTCACCGACGGCCAGCGTTTCCAGCAGGCGCTGCTTGTCGGCCAGGCGCACGCTGATGTGCGCGGCGATGGTGTCGGCCAGGCGCGCCGGCTCATCGATGCCCGACAGCGTCTGCAGCAGTTCCGGCGGCAGCTTGCGGTTGGTCTTCACGTACTGCTCGAACAGCGACATCAGCGAGCGGGCGATCGCCTCGACCTCGCGCGCTTCGCGCTCGTCGCTGGCGTCGATCTCCACGGCCTGGCCGTGCAGCGAGCCGTTGCGCTCGTCAACGTGGGTGACCTGCACGCGCGACAGGCCTTCGACCAGCACCTTGATGGTGCCGTCGGGCAGCTTCAGCAGCTGCAGCACCTGCGCCAGCGTACCGACCTGGTAGAGGTCGGCCGCATGCGGGTCGTCGGTTTCGGCCGACTTCTGCGCCAGCAGCAGGATGCGCTTGTCCGCCTCCATTGCCTGTTCGAGCGCGTGCATGGACTTGTCACGGCCGACGAACAGCGGAATGACCATGTGCGGGAACACCACTACGTCGCGCAGCGGCAGGACCGGCAGGTCGAGGGTTTCACTTGGGGAACGGGCCATGGGGGCTCCAGGGAAGGGGGAAAACCGCCTCCGGGAGGGCATCTTCCGGAGACAAAAAAAGCCGATGGCCCCGTTATGGGGCCATCGGCTTTCAGATGCAAGGCATTCCTTGAAAATCCTTTCCAATCAACAACCTGGAAGGATCACTCGGCGCCTGCGGCCTTCTGTTCAGGGACCGCCGGGGTCTGGTAGATCAGGTACGGCTCGGACTTGTGCTCGATCACCGATTCGTCCACCACCACCTTGCTGACGTTTTCCTGCGACGGCAGGTCGTACATGGTGTCCAGCAGGACCGATTCGACGATGGTGCGCAGGCCACGGGCACCGGTCTTGCGCTTGAGCGCCTTCCTGGCGATGGCCGACAACGCGTCCGGACGGAACTCCAGCTCGACGTTCTCCATCTCGAACAGCTTCTTGAACTGCTTGGTGATGGCGTTCTTCGGCTCGGTCAGGATCTTGATCAGGGCCGGCTCGTCCAGCTCCTCCAGGGTCGCCACCACCGGCAGGCGGCCGACGAACTCCGGAATCAGGCCGAACTTGATCAGGTCTTCCGGCTCGACTTCGGCCAGCACCTTGCCCACTTCCTGCTTGCGCTCGCTGCTCTTCACCTTGGCGCCGAAGCCGATGCTGCCGACGTCGGTGGAACGGGCCTGGATCACCTTGTCCAGCCCGGCGAACGCGCCGCCGCAGATGAACAGGATGTTCTTGGTGTCCACCTGCAGGAATTCCTGCTGCGGATGCTTGCGCCCGCCCTGCGGCGGAACGCTGGCCACGGTGCCTTCGATCAGCTTCAGCAGGGCCTGCTGCACGCCTTCGCCGGACACATCGCGGGTGATCGACGGGTTCTCGCTCTTGCGCGAGATCTTGTCGATTTCATCGATGTAGACGATGCCCTGCTGTGCCTTCTCGACGTCGTAGTCGCACTTCTGCAGCAGCTTCTGGATGATGTTCTCCACGTCCTCGCCCACGTAACCGGCTTCGGTCAGCGTGGTGGCGTCGGCCATGGTGAACGGCACGTTGAGCAGGCGGGCCAGGGTTTCGGCCAGCAGCGTCTTGCCCGAACCGGTCGGGCCGACCAGCAGGATGTTCGACTTCGCCAGTTCGACGTCGTCGTTCTTCTGCCGGCTCTCGATGCGCTTGTAGTGGTTGTACACGGCCACGGCCAAGGTGCGCTTGGCGCGGTTCTGGCCGATCACGTACTGGTCCAGGACCTCGAGGATCTCGCGCGGCTTGGGCAGCGAACTGCGCGCCGACTGCGCCTTTTCCTCAAGTTCCTCACGGATGATGTCGTTGCACAGCTCCACGCACTCATCGCAGATGAATACGCTCGGACCCGCAATCAGCTTGCGCACTTCATGCTGGCTCTTGCCGCAGAAAGAGCAGTAGAGGATCTTGCCGGTGTCCGTGGAACGACCTTGGCGGTCTTCGCTCATGCTTCGCTTACCCAGTTACCCCACCCGCTGAACGGGGGTTCGATTCGAGAATAGCACAGGGCCGAGGGGACACCAGTCCCGCCCGACCCTGCAGGAACGGGGCCTCCCTGGCCCCGTGAAGGCCGGTCAACCGGCCTGGATCGACTCATCCGGACGACGCTCCAGGACCTGGTCGACCAGACCGTAGGCCTGCGCCTCGAAGGCGCTCTTGAAGTTGTCGCGCTCGGTGTCGCGGGCGATCGTCTCCAGCGACTGGCCGGTGTGCTTGGCCAGGATCTCGTTCAGGCGCGAACGCAGGGTCAGGATCTCACGCGCGTGGATGTCGATGTCGGTGGCCTGGCCCTGGTAGCCGCCCAGCGGCTGGTGGATCATCACGCGCGAGTTCGGCAGCGCATAGCGCTTGCCGGCTTCGCCCGCGGCCAGCAGCAGGGCGCCCATCGAGGCGGCCTGGCCGATGCAAGTGGTGCTCACATTCGGCTTGATGTACTGCATGGTGTCGTAGATCGCCATGCCGGCGGTGACCACGCCACCCGGCGAGTTGATGTAGATGTTGATGTCCTTTTCCGGGTTCTCCGATTCCAGGAACAGCAACTGCGCCACCACCACGTTGGCCATGTGATCGTCGATCGGGCCCACGAGGAAGATCAGGCGCTCCTTCAACAGGCGCGAATAGATGTCGTAGGCACGCTCGCCGCGGCTGGTCTGCTCGACCACCATCGGAACCAGGTTCAGGGCTTTGGTTCGGTTGTCCATTACGTGAGGTACCTATCTTGGGGGGCAACAACCCCGCGCCGGCAAAGGCGCGGGGCATCCGGTGATCCGCCGGCTTACTGGCGGATCGCGTCCTGGAACGACAGCTTCTCTTCGGTGTGCTGGGCACGCTCGGCGATCCAGTCGATCACCTGCTCTTCCATCACACGGTTCTGCAGGCCAGACATCAGCTGGGGGTCGTTGCGGTACATCTCAATGACCTGCTCCGGCTCTTCGTAGGTCGAGGCGATCAGACGCATCGTTTCGTTCAGGCGCTTGGCTTCCAGGCGCAGGTCGTTGATGCGGGCCACTTCACCGACCAGCAGGCCGACCAGCACGCGCTTGGCGGCGGCGTCCTTGAAGCCTTCGTGGGCATCGGCCGGGATCTCGCCGACGTTCTGGCCGTTGCGGCGCAGCTGCTCGACCTGCTGGGCCAGCATGGCGCGGGCTTCGTTCTCGACCAGGCGCGGCGGCATTTCCACCGACGAGTAGGCCGCGATCAGCTGCTCGCCCACTTCGCGGCGCAGGCGGTTCATCAGCGCGCCCTTCAGCTCACGCTCCAGGTTGGCGCGGATGTCGCTGCGGAACTGCTCGACGTCGCCACCCTTCACGCCGAAGCTCTTGATGAAGGCTTCGTCGACCGCCGGCACGACCGGCTCGGACACTTCGGCAACCTTGACGGTGACCTGCACGGTCTTGCCGGCCAGCACCGGCACGCGCCAGTCAGCCGGGAACTCGACGTCCAGGGTCTTCTCTTCGCCCTTGGCCAGGCCGACCAGGCCCTTTTCGATGGTGTCGAACATCATGCCCTGGCCGAGCACGATCGAACCCTTCTCGGTGCCCTCGGCCGGCAGGCGCTCTTCGCCGGCCTGCGACCAGGTTTCCACCGCGACCAGGTCGCCGTCCTGCGCGCCACGGCTGACCGGGGCCCAGGTGCGACGCTGGTTCTGCAGGTTCTCGATCATCTGGTCGATGTCGGCGTCGGTGATCTCGGCGGTGTGGCGCACGACGGTCAGCTTGCTGACGTCGATGTCGCCGAAGTCCGGCACCACTTCCACGGTGGCCACGAAGGAGAACTCACCCTCGTCGCCCTTGTCGATGCGCGGGCTGCCGACGACGCGCAGGTCGTGCTCGCGCACGGCCGCGTCGAAGGTCTCGCGCAGCAGGCCGTCCAGCGCCTCGCCACGGACCTGCGCGCCGAAGCGCTGCTCGATCACCTTGGCCGGCACCTTGCCCGGACGGAACCCCTTGATGCGGGTGGTACGGGCGATTTCGCCCAGGCGGCCGGCGATGTGGCTCTGCAGACGCTCTTCCGGCAGCGAGAAGCTCAGGCGGCGTTCCAGGTTGCCGGTGGATTCGATCGAAGCTTGCATGTTGACTCCTGCCACCGGTGGCCCAGGCCCCCGGCTCGATGATTGGGATGAAACGGTTGTTAGGACACGACGTCTGGGACGCGCCTGCTTGCCGCAGCCCTTTAGTTTCGCCCAATTCGGCCTGCACTGCCAGCGCGTGCCGGTCAAGGGGGCGCCGATGGCCCGATCAGGGCGGGGACAGGCCGGCACTGGTGCGAAAGGGGGGACTCGAACCCCCACGCCTTGCGGCACTGGAACCTAAATCCAGGGCGTCTACCAATTCCGCCACTTTCGCGTGGCCGGCACAGGTGTTCATTGTCGCAGGCGGCGACTGGAATCGGAAGGCCTGCACAAAGCTGAATCCACTACGCTCCGCGCCATCGCTGCATCGCGGCCAGCCCGGCGGGTGCGCGACCCGCCGGGCTGGCCGCAGCCTACTGCTGCGGTACCGTGCGGGCCGGCGCCGCGCCTGAGCCCGGGTCGACGGCCGCATCCACCTTCCGGACCTCCACGCCCCCATCGTCGGTGCGACGCAGGGCCACCGACGCCGGCGCAGCCCTGCGCACATCCACCGAACCGTCCGCATTGCGCTGTACGTCCACCGCGCCGGGCAGGACCTCCCCCTCCGCGGGCCGGGCCGGCCGCAACTGCATGGCGTCGTCGATCTGGCGCGCCGGAATGCGCTCTGCGCCCGCATCGCGCTCGACAGCCTGCGCAGGATCATTGCCCGGCGTGCAGGCCGCCAGTGCCATCAACGCGAAGGGAACCCACACCGTGCCGTGCAATCGAGTGATCTCAGCCATCAACATCTTCCTTCCTGCATGCGCCATCAGCGCGGAAGATCTATTGGGTGCGATGCAGGACGCCATGCGGTGAGAAGCAGTGCACAGCATTGAAAACACTGATGACGCGTATGCCCCTGATTTCAGCACTGCTTCAGTAGATCCACGCCATGCGTGGATGAAGCGCAACCCGGCGTACGGGCAAGAAAAAAGCCACCTGGATGACCAAGTGGCTTTCGTCTGGTGGGCTGTCAAGGATTCGAACCTTGGACCTATTGATTAAGAGTCAACTGCTCTACCAACTGAGCTAACAGCCCGAAATCGGGGCGCGAATTATGACCCGATCCGCTCGGTGGGTGCAAGCACTTTCTTCAACATCGTTGAAACCAGCACTGCGATCCCGATGCGCTGCAGATCCACGCCAGGCGGGGCCCTGCAACGTGTGGCCCATTGAAACGAAAGGGTCACACCTATAAGAAAAAAGCCACCTGGCGTACCAGGTGGCTTCCGTTTTGGTGGGCCGTCAAGGATTCGAACCTTGGACCTATTGATTAAGAGTCAACTGCTCTACCAACTGAGCTAACGGCCCGTGAAACTCAGACGCACATTGTAGCGTGCTTTCTGTTTATTGCAATACCGTTTCGGCTGCGCCGATGCGGTTGAATCAGTGGGGTGGCTGAGGGGATTCGAACCCCCGACCACCGGAATCACAATCCGGTACTCTAACCAACTGAGCTACAGCCACCACTGAAACTTTCGCTCCACCGCCGATACCGCCAGCACTGGAACCTTGAAACCTTGCCTGGAGACTGTCACCGAAGTTCCGGTCCGCCGAAGCGAGTCCGATATTCTGGTGGAGTCTTTACGCTTTTGCAAGCACTTCTTCACATCCGCCGATGCGATCCCGCTGTCCCGCCAATGGCGCGCCCGACAGGAATCGAACCTGTAACCGCCGGCTTAGAAGGCCGGTGCTCTATCCAGTTGAGCTACGGGCGCCCGAACCGGAACGGTGTCCAATCCGACGTGACGTGGGATTGGTCGGGGTAGAGGGATTCGAACCCCCGACATCCTGCTCCCAAAGCAGGCGCGCTACCAGACTGCGCTATACCCCGGTCTTGCAATCCCCTCGGGTCAGGCCCGGGGAGTTGGTCATTGTCGCCAAGCGCGTTGGGAACTGTCAACGAAGGATGCGCAGTTCCGCGGCCTGCCACAACGCCGAAAGCAGTCATCGGCTATGCTCACGCCCATCGGCCGGATGGCCGTCCTGACCCTCATTCGCACGGAGAACACGCATGCGCAGCGGCAACCCGGCTCTTTCCGAGTCGACCTTCCTCGACCTCGCCAGCGGTTCGGTGGTGACCAGCCCCGACCAGGCAATGACCCTCAACGGCACCGTCAACAAGACCGGTTTCCTGCTGCTGTTGACCGTGCTGACGGCCGCTTTCGCCTGGAACCAGACCATCGACGACTACGGCCAGGTCATGGCCGGAGCCAGGTTGTATGCCATGGGCGGCGCCATCGGCGGCCTGGTGCTGGCGCTGATCACCATCTTCAAGAAGGAATGGTCGCCGGTCACCGCGCCGATGTACGCGCTGGTGGAAGGCGTGTTCCTAGGCGCCATCTCGGCCCTGTTCAACGCCAAGTTCCCGGGCATCGTGTTCCAGGCCGTGCTGCTGACCTTCGGCACCCTGTTTGCGCTGCTGTTCGCGTACCGCAGCGGCGTGATCAAGGCCACCGAGAACTTCAAGTTGGGCGTGGTCGCCGCCACCGGCGGCATCGCCCTGCTCTACCTGGCCTCGTTCGTGCTGGGCTTCTTCAACATCAACGTGCCGGTGATCCACGACTCCAGCTGGCTGGGCATCGCCTTCAGCCTGTTCGTGGTGGTCGTGGCGGCGCTGAACCTGGTGCTGGACTTCGACTTCATCGAAACCGGCGTGGCCCAGCGCGCGCCGAAGTACATGGAGTGGTATGGCGCATTTGGCCTGATGGTGACCCTGGTCTGGCTGTATGTGGAGTTCCTGCGCCTGCTGTCGAAGATCCAGCAGCGCTGAGTCCAGCCACGCCGAGAGAGACAAGCCGCGATCCGCAAGGGTCGCGGCTTTTTTGTAGAGTCGAGCAAGCCCACACGTCCCCTGCCCCCATGCCCGACACCTTCCACAGCTACCGCCCGGCAGAGGGCCACCGTCTGCCGCATGACCCGTTCAACGCCATCATCGGCCCGCGCCCGATCGGCTGGATTTCCAGCCGCGACGCACAGGGCACGTTGAACCTGGCGCCCTACAGCTTCTTCAACGCCTTCAACTACACCCCGCCGATCATCGGCTTCTCCAGCCAGGGCCGCAAAGACTCGCTGCGCAACATTGAAGCCACCGGTGAATTCGTCTGGAACCTGGCCACCTTCGACCTGGCCGAGGCGATGAACGAAAGCTGCCGTGCGGTCGCGCCGGATGTCGACGAGTTCGTCCTTGCCGGCCTGACGCCACTGGCCTCAACGCAGGTCACGCCGCCCCGCGTGGCACAGAGCCCGGTAAGCATGGAATGCCGCTGCACGCAGATCGTCCGCCTGCGCGATGCCGCCGGCCAGGACACCAACGGCTGGCTGGTGCTGGGCGAAGTGGTGACGGTGCATATCGATGAACGGCTGCTGGTCGATGGCATCTACGACACCGCTGCGGCGGCCCCGATCCTGCGCGGCGGCGGGCCTGCCGACTACTTCCGCATCGGCGCCGGACAGCGCTTCCGCATGTTCCGCCCGACCTGACGTTCAACCGGTTACGGCCGCGCCAGCAGCACCGGCATCGACGACGCCAGCAATGCGATGCCCGAAGCGGTCAACAGGCTCAGTACGATCTGCCGGAAGCGCGCCTCGCTGATGCCGATGTAGACGCGCGCACCCAGCAGGGTCGGCACCAGCATCGCCGGCGCCACGATGGCGAAGTACGGCAGCATCTGCCGGCTCACCAGGCCGCTGCCGACATAGGTGGCCATGGTCACTGCCAGCATCGCCAGGTTGAAGTTCTGGATGACCGCGCGCTGCTCGTCCTTGCCGAAGCCACGCAGCGTGCTCCACAGCGTCGGCACCGGTCCGGCGAAACCGCCGATGCCGCTGAGCACCCCACCTGCCATGCCGGCGATCGCGTCACCGATGCGACCACCCACGCGGATCGGCGGCAATGATCGCGCCATCAGCATCACCGGGCACCACAGCGCAAGGAAGCCGCCCAGCAGCGCCTTGAACCAGTCCATGTCCAGGTGTGGCAGTACCATCACGCCGAGCGGAATGCCCACCAGCCCACCCAGCACGAACGGCAGCAGCAGGCGCAGGTTGAAGCCACGCCGCACGGTGAACACTGCCACCAGCTGACCGACCAGCGCGCCGAACACCGACAGCGTAGCCGCCAGGCGCGGCTCCAGCCCCCACGCCCAGAACGACATCGCCACCATCCCGAAGGCGAAACCGGACAGGCCCTGCACGAATCCGGCGACGATCGCGCCGAGCACGACCAGCAGATACACCGACTCCATCACCACCCCGGCTGCAACCGCGCGACTACCCTGCCGCGCTCACCTGTGCAGCGTAGTGCGCCGCGAGATGCTCGACCAGCGCACGCACCTTGGGCGCCAGCGCACGTGCATGCGGATACAGCGCGAAGTAGCGTCGCTGGCCGGCATGCCAGGCCGGCAGCACGCGGATCAAACGACCGGTGCGCAGGTCCTCCTGCACGGTGAAGGCGGTGAACAGGCTGATGCCCATGCCGGCCAGCGCGGCGGCGTACAGTGCGGGCGTGGCATCCACGCGCAGGCGCTGCCCGGCTTCGATGCTCGCGGTTGCGCCGCGCGGCCCCTGCAACTGCCAGGGCGGCATTGCTGGCGTGGGACTGAAACCCAGCAGCGTGTGATGAGCCAGGTCCGCTGCCTGCCGCGGCAGTCCGTGGTGTGCCAGGTAGGCCGGTGCGGCGACCAGGATGCGCGGGCAGCTGGCCAGCTCGCGCGCGACCAGCTGGCTGTCCGGCAGTGAAGCCGCGATGCGCAGGGCCAGGTCGAAACCACCACCGACCACATCGACCAGCTGGTCATCGGCCGACAGGTCCAGCGTGACCTGGGGGTAACGCTGCAGGAATGACGGCAGCCAGTGCGGCAGCTCCTGGCTGGCCACCACCTGCGGCACGCTGATCCGCACGCTTCCACTGGGCTGCGCCTGCCCGGCACGGGCACGGTCGTCGGCTTCCTGCAGGCGGTCCAGCAGCGTTGCCGCCTCACGGTAGTAGTCGCGCCCGGCCTCGGTCAACGACAGCCGGCGGCTGTTGCGATCGAGCAGGCGCACCTGCAGGTGTTCTTCCAGCTGCCGCAGTTGCCGCGACATCGCCGAGTGGGTGGTACCGAGGCGCTCGGCTGCCGCGGTGAAGCTGCCCGCATCGACGATGGCGCGCAGTGCACGCAGGGCAGCGAAGTGATCCATCGGCGGGCAGCTCCACGTGGCGGAGCCCGCGGCATGCGGGCCCCGCCAGCTTATCAAGCGCCGTCGCCGGCCTAGCGCACCGGCAGTGCCAGGATCGCGTCAGTCGTCATGACATCGCCGAAGGCGTCCTCGATCTGGGCCAGAGCGGCTTCATGCAGCGTGCGATGGCCGATGCGCCGGCCGCCAGCCAGGTCCAAGTCACGGCTGGCGCTGGCATCGGACGAGACGATCACCCGGTAACCACGGGGCGCGGCCGCCGCGTCGCGCGCGGCACCAGCCACGCAGGCATGGGTCTGCAGGCCGGTGACGATCAGGGTGTCGATGCCGGCGTTCTTCAGCAGCGGGTCGAGCACGGTGGAGGACGCGCCGGCGAACACGCTGACATTGTCCTTCTGCACCACGGTCTCGCCCTGGCGCGGCTGCAGGTCGCGATGGAAGGCAGCATTGACGCTGCCCTGTGCGAACAGCGGCGCACCCGCCGGCAGCACGTGCTGCACATGGATCACGCGGATGCCATGGGCATCGGCGAATTCGACCACCCGCTTCGCCTGCCGCAGCGCGGCCACGCCATCGGGAATGACCATGCGGCCACCGGCAAAGCCCGGTGCGGCCGTGGCATCGAAGTACTCATTCTGGAAGTCGATGACCAGCACGGCGGTCTTTGCCGCATCCAGCGAGGTCGCGACCGGCGCGCCAGCCATGTGGCGGATGGTGGGATGGGCCGGCTCGGCGGCGGCGACCGGGGCGGTGGTGGCCATGCCGATCAGGCTGGCCAGGCCGAAGGCGGTGAGGTTCATGTTCGAGCTCCAGTGCGTTGGGAAGTGGGCACAGGATGCGGAGCGCGTGACGCACGAACCAGCTGCGTAGCGGCACATGATCTGTGCAATGTACGCACAGACAATTCCCCTGTAGAGCCACCCCATGGGTGGCTGCGGACCAAGGCCCCGCCATTCCACGCACGGCGTGGACCTACCGGGCCGGCCCACAACGCAACGGGGCGCCCGAAGGCGCCCCGCTGTGGATCCAACCGAGGTCGGCCGGCCGCTTACAGGCGGCTGGCGATGGCCTGGGCAAAGCTCATGGTGGTGCCGGTGCCGCCCAGGTCGCCGGTCAGCGAATCCTTGGCTTCCATGGTCGCCACGATGGCCTTGCGCAGGCGCTCGGCGTTTTCCGGCTGGCCGACATGGTCCAGCATCTGCGCGGCTGCCAGCAGCAGCGCGCACGGATTGGCCTTGCCCTGGCCGGCGATGTCCGGCGCGGTGCCGTGCACGGCTTCGAAGATCGCCGCGTCCTTGCCGATGTTGGCACCCGGGGCCAGGCCCAGGCCGCCGACGAGGCCGGCGCACAGGTCGGAGATGATGTCGCCGAACAGATTGGTGGTGACGATCACATCGAACTGTTCCGGACGCATCACCAGCTGCATGCAGCAGTTGTCGACGATCATTTCCTGGAACTCGATCTCCGGGTACTGTGCGGCGACTTCACGGGCGACGTTCAGGAACAGGCCCGAGGTCGACTTGATGATGTTGGCCTTGTGCACGGCAGTGACCTTCTTGCGGCCAGTGCTCTTGGCCAGCTCGAAGGCGTAGCGCACGATGCGCTCGGAGCCCTTACGGGTGATGCGGGTGCCGGAGAAGGCGGTTTCGCCGTCGGCCGACACTTCCTGGCCTTCGGCCAGGTAGGCACCTTCGGTGTTCTCACGGACGGTGATCAGGTCGACGTTGTCGAAACGCGACTTGGTGTTCGGGAAGGTGTGGGCCGGACGCACGTTGGCGTACAGGTCGAAGTGGCGGCGCAGGCTGACGTTGATCGAGGTGAAGCCACCACCGACCGGGGTGGTCAGCGGGCTCTTCAGCGCGACCTTGTTGCGCGCGATCGATTCCAGGGTCACTGCCGGCATCAGGTCGCCGTGCTTTTCCAGGGCCACCAGGCCGGCGTCGGCGTCTTCGTACTCCAGGCCAGTCTTGAGCTGGTCGAGCACGAACAGGGTGGCGTCCATGATTTCCGGGCCAATGCCGTCGCCGCGGATGACCGTAATTTTCTGCGTCATTGATCGATGTTCCGAACAGGGGGAAAAACGCCGTCCGGACGTGCCCGGAAACGCCGGCGCAAAGGAAGTTTCACCGGCAATTATGCCTGAGCCGGGGCCGAGGTCCCAAATAGACCATGGTCCCAGTGCCCGGCCCAGGCAGAATTGCCCGCGCATTCCGCCTTATCCCCGCGCCTGTCGGCGCGCCCCCTTGAACAACAAGGGGGCTCCTGGGCTGTTGGATCGTGGGAAGGCCCCTCGCGGGTGCGGTAGTGCCGGCCGCTGGCCGGCAACCCCGGCCATGCCGGATTCAGGGAATACCGGCCAGCGGCCGGCACGCCCCTCAGTGCTCGTGCGCTGCCGGGGCGGCGGCGCCACCTTCAAGCTGGTCGAGGAAGTCGACCGCGCGGCGCAGGTGCGGGATCACGATCGATCCGCCCACCACCAGGCCGACCGAGAAGGTCTCGAAGAACTCCTCGCGGGTCACGCCGGCGTCCTTGCACTGGGCCACGTGATAGCTGATGCAGTCGTCGCAACGCAGCACCATCGAGGCCACCAGGCCCAGCAGCTCCTTGGTCTTCACGTCCAGCGCGCCGGTCTGGTAGGTCTGCGTGTCCAGCGCGAAGAAGCGGCGCACCACCTGGTTCGGCTCACCCAGGATCCGCTCGTTCATGCGCTTGCGGAACTCGGTGAACTCGGCGATGCGGTCCTTGCTGCCGTCGTCGGCCGCGCTCATGCCTGGCCCTGCCCGGCCAGCAGCGGCTCGAGCTTGCCTTCACGGTGCAGGGCCATCATGTCGTCGTAGCCGCCGACATGGACGTCGCCGACGAAGATCTGCGGCACGCTGGTGCGGCGCGTCAGCGCCATCATCTTCTCGCGCTCGGCCGGGTCCAGGTCGATGCGGACCTCGGTCCACTGCTGGCCCTTGCTCTTCAGGAAGTTCTTGGCGGCCACGCAGTACGGGCAGACGGCGGTGGAATAGATGGTGATGGCGGGGGCACCGCCGGCGGTCTGGGCTGTCACGGGAAACTCCACGATGGATCGACGGTCTACATATGGTACCGGTGCGCTGGAATTTCCACGCCACGGCCGCAACACTGTGGATTAACGAATGCTTGCCCCCCGCCCTGCCACGCTTGGCGCGCCCCGCCCGAGGAACCCCTGCTTGCGAGCCCTGCTGCTGACTACCGCCGTCACCCTGGCCCTGGCCCTGGCCATGCCGCTGGCCCAGGCTCAGGAGAAGCTGCCCGACATCGGCTCCTCGGCCGGCGAGCTGCTGACCCCGGCCCGCCAGGCCGAGTACGGCGCGATGATGCTGCGCGAGCTGCGCAACTACGGCTACCTGCTGGAAGATCCGCTGGTCAACGACTGGCTGCAGACCATGGGCACCCGGCTCGGCTCCAACAGTGACCAGCCGCGGCAGCCGTACACCTTCTTCGTGATGAACGACCGCCAGATCAACGCGTTCGCCACGCTGGGCGGCTACATCGGGGTCAATGCCGGCCTGGTGCTGACCGCCGAGCGCGAGGACGAGGTCGCTGCGGTGCTGTCCCACGAAATCGCCCACGTCACCCAGCAGCATGTGCTGCGCGGCGTCGAGCGCGCCCAGCGTGACCAGATCCCGATCCTGCTGGGCATGCTGGCAGCGGTGGTGGCCGCCCAGGCCAGCAACAGCACGTCGTCCGGCAACGCGACGATGGCCGCGATCAGCTCGGGCATGGGCCTGATGCAGCAACGGCAGATCAACTACACCCGCTCCAACGAGTCCGAGGCCGACCGCCTCGGCATCCGCACCCTGTCGCGCAGCGGCTACGACGTGGATGCCATGGCCGGCTTCTTCGAACGGATGTCGGCGGCCATGCGTGGCAACGAAGGGGGCTACAGCGTGCCCGAGTTCCTGCGCACCCACCCGGTCAACATCACCCGCATCAGCGAAGCCAAGGCCCGCGCCGAGCAGATGAAGAAGGATACAGTGCTGCTGACCACCAGCACCCCCACCGGCGAGCGCAAGGAGCGGGTGGACCCGGCCGATCCCAGCCTGGGCGAGCCGCTGCTGCGCGGCAACAACCCGCTGCTGCCCAGCAGTGTGCTGCGCCTCCCGATCGGCCAGCTCAACCGTGGCGCCAGCGGCGACTTCGACTGGGCACGTGAGCGCCTGCGCGTGCTCAGCGCGGATTCCACCCCCGAGCTGGAACGCGAGTATGCCGACCTGGCCAAGCGGCAGAAGGACGGTCTCAACGATGCGCAGCGCTATGGCCAGGCGCTGGCGGTCATGCGCGGTGGCCGTGCCGGCGCCGGCCAGGCCCGGCAGACCCTGGCCGGCCTGCTCCAGACCCATCCCGGCAACCTGTGGCTGGCGCTGGGCCTGGGCGAAGCGGAATCGCGGGCAGGCCAGGCGGCCCAGGCCAACAGCCGCTTCGAGCAGCTGCTGCGCGAACACCCCAACAGCCGCCCGGTGGCACTGACCTATGCCGAGATCCTGAACGAACAGGGCAACCGCGAGGCCGGCCAGCGCGCGCAGGCGATGCTGCGCCCCCTGTTGTCGCAAAGCGGTAACGATCCGGTCTTCCAGCAGCGGTTTGCCCGCGCCAGCGAGCTGGCCGGCGACAGCGTGCGTGCCAGCGAGGCCTATGCCGAGGCCGCCTTCCTCAGCGGTCGGCCGGAACAGGCGCTGCTGCAGCTGCAGGCGCTCAAGCGCAACCCGGCGCTGGATTACATTGGCCGCGCGCGGGTCGATGCCCGCATCGAAGCGATCACCCCGACCGTGCTGGAGCTGCGCCGCCAGGGCGTGCAGGACCCGGACCTGGACCGGCGCTGAGCGCTGCATGACCGGCCGATGGCAATCCAGGCCGGTTCCGGCCGGGTAGTCACAAACATGTCATCAAACCGTAGTCTACTGGCACCACTCCAGTAACCGAGCCCTACGGTGTCCTCGTGCAGAAACGCATCCTGATCGTCGATGACGAGCCCGCGATCCGTGAAATGGTCGCCTTCGCCCTTCGCAAGGGCGATTACGAACCGGTCCACGCCGGCGATGCCCGGGAGGCCCAGACCGCGATCGCCGACCGCGTTCCGGACCTGATCCTGCTGGACTGGATGCTGCCCGGCACCAGCGGCCTGGACCTGGCCCGTCGCTGGCGCAAGGAAACGCTGACCCGCGAAGTGCCGATCATCATGCTGACCGCCCGCGGCGAAGAGAACGACCGCGTCGGTGGCCTGGAAGCCGGCGTCGACGACTACGTGGTCAAGCCGTTCTCGGCGCGCGAACTGCTGGCGCGCATCCGTGCGGTGATGCGCCGTGCCCGCGAGGACGACGAGGACGGCAGCGTGGCAGTCGGCCCGATCCGCATCGACGGCGCCGCCCATCGCGTGTTCGCCAACGACCAGCCGGTGCCGATCGGCCCGACCGAATACCGCCTGCTGCACTTCTTCATGACCCATCCGGAGCGCGTCTACACCCGCGCGCAGCTGCTGGACCATGTATGGGGTGGCAGCGTGTACGTGGAGGAGCGCACCATCGACGTGCATATCCGCCGCCTGCGCAAGACGCTGGAACCGTTCAACGCCGAGAACATGGTGCAGACCGTGCGCGGCGCCGGCTACCGGTTCTCCACTGCCACCTGAGTCTCGTCGTGCCGGCACCGCGCACCTGCGGGTGCCGGTGCCGGCAACTCTGCTATAACCCTTGGTTCACTCCAGTGAACCGCCGCACCTCAACGACGAGACCGCAATGCCCCGCCACATCCGCTCTGCCTGGTTGAAGACCCTGGCCACCGTTGCCGCGGTACTGCTGTTCGCCGGACTGGTGGGGTGGTTCACGGGCCATCTGTGGTTGTGCATCGCGCTGGGCGCACTGGCCACCCTGGCCTGGCATTACTGGCGCCTGCGCAGCGTGCTGCGCCGCCTGACCGCACGCCAGCGCTGGGATACCGCCGAAGAAGGCACCGGCGTCTGGAACGAACTGGACCGCCTGCTGTATCGCAACCAGGTGGAAATGCGCGTGCGCAAGCGCCGCCTGCTGGACATGCTGCGCAGCTACCGCGCCGCCGCCGCCGCATTGCCCGACGCGGTGGTGGTGCTGGACCGCAACAGCCAGCGCGTGCAGTGGTTCAACGAAGCGGCCACCGCCCTGCTCGGCCTGCACCATCCCGGCGACCTTGGCGAGGCCCTGGTCGAACGCTTGCAACCGATGCCGCTGGCCCACTGGCTGGCCGGTGGCCGCAATGCCGAACCGATCCTGGACGTGCCCTCGCCGGTCGATCCGGCGATCCGCCTGAACCTGCGCCTGATTCCCTATTCGTCGGATTACTGGCTGCTGATCGCCCGCGACGTCAGCAAGCTGCTGCGCCTGGAACAGGTGCGCCGCGACTTCGTGGCCAATGTTTCACACGAGCTGCGCACGCCGCTCACCGTGGTCCACGGCTACCTGGACATGATGGATCCGGAGGACTTCCCCGGCACCGGCCCGATGCTGGAAGAAATGCGCAAGCAGAGCCAGCGCATGGCCCAGCTGGTGGAAGACCTGCTGACCCTGTCGCGGCTGGAATCGCAGGAGCACAGCGAGGAAGAGACCGTGGCCATGCAGCCGATGCTGGCGACCCTGCGCCGCGAGGCCGAGGCGCACAGCCAGGGCCGCCACCAGATCAGCATCGATGATCTGGCCGGTGTCGACCTGCAGGGTTCGACCAAGGAACTGCACAGTGCCTTCTCCAACCTGGTCACCAACGCGGTGCGCTATACCCCGGCCGGGGGCCGCATTTCGGTGGAGTTCCGCCGCGAAGGCGACGGCGCCGTGCTGGCGGTGCGCGATTCCGGCTACGGCATTCCCGCCACCCACCTGCCGCGCCTGACCGAACGTTTCTACCGTGTGTCCAGCAGCCGCTCGCGCGAGAGCGGCGGCACCGGGCTGGGCCTGTCCATCGTCAAGCACATCCTCGGCCTGCACCACGCACGGCTGGAGATTGAAAGCGAAGTCGGCAAGGGCTCGGTGTTCTCCTGCCATTTCGATGCCGACCACGTGCGCCCGCGCGAGTCCGCCCCCCTGACCTCCATCGAAGAATGACGCCATGAGCAGCCTCGGATCCCTCCCCCTCCCCGTGAGCCCGGACAACGATCCGTTGCGCGACCCGTCGCTGTACATCAACCGCGAGCTGTCGCAGCTGGATTTCAACTTCCGCGTGCTGGCGCAGGCCATGGACCCGCAGGTGCCGCTGCTGGAGCGCCTGCGCTTCATGTGCATCTCCTGCACCAACCTCGACGAGTTCTTCGAGATCCGTGCCGCCGCCGTGCGCCACGCGCAGGAATTCGGCCTGCCGCCGGCGCCGGACGGCATGAGCCCGCAGGCCATCCTCAACGCCATCCATGACCGCGCTGCGGAGCTGGTGGACCAGCAGTACCGCTGCTGGAACGAGACGCTGCGCCCGGCGCTGATGGAGGCCGGCATCGGCGTGCTCGGTCGCCATTCCTGGACCGACCGCCAGAGGCGCTGGCTGCGCGCCTACTTCCGCAACGAGATCATGCCGGTGCTGTCGCCGCTGGGCCTGGACCCGGTGCACCCGTTCCCGAAGATCCTCAACAAGTCGCTGAACATCGTGGTGGTGCTGAAGGGCACCGATGCGTTCGGCCGCGCCGGCCACCTGGCGATCGTGCGTGCGCCGCGCTCGCTGCCGCGCATCATCCAGCTGCCGGAGAAGCTCGGCGGATCGCAGAACTTCGTGTTCCTGTCCTCGGTGCTGTCGACCTTCGTCGATGAGCTGTTCCCGGGCATGGAAGTCCAGGGTGCCTACCAGTTCCGTGTCACCCGCAACTCCGAGCTGGTGGTGGACGAGGAGGAAGTCGAGAACCTGGCGCTGGCGCTGCGCGACGAACTGGTCGACCGCGGCTACCGGCCGGCGGTGCGCCTGGAGATCGCCCACGACATGCCGCGCGAGATCGTGCGCACGCTGCTGCAGAATTTCGGCCTGACCGAGAACGCGGTGTACCGCATCGACGGCCCGGTCAACCTCAACCGCATCATCCAGCTGTACGACCTGATCGCGCAGCCAGACCTGAAGTACCCGCCGATGACCCCGCGCACGCTGCGCGACAGCGACGGCATCTTCGAGACCACGGCGCGCCAGGACCTGCTGCTGCACCACCCGTTCGATGCCTTCACCGCGGTGCTGGACCTGATCCGGCAGGCGGCGATCGATCCCAACGTGCTGGCGATCAAGCAGACGCTGTACCGCACCGGCAAGGATTCGCTGATCGTCGACGCACTGATCCAGGCCGCGCGCAACGGCAAGGACGTGACTGTAGTGGTCGAACTGCGTGCGCGCTTCGACGAAGAGGCCAACCTGGGCCTGGCCGATCGCCTGCAGGAGGCCGGGGTGCAGGTGGTGTACGGCGTGGTCGGCTACAAGACCCACGCCAAGATGCTGCTGATCGTGCGCCGCGAAGGCCGCAAGCTGCGCCGCTACGTGCACCTGGGCACCGGCAACTACCACAGCGGCACTGCCCGCGCGTACACCGACATCAGCCTGATCACCGCCGATCCGGACATCGGCAATGACGTGCACCTGTTGTTCCAGCAGCTGTCCGGGCTGGCCTCGAAGATGAAGCTCAAGCGCCTGCTGCAGTCGCCCTTCACCCTGCACACCGGCATCCTCGGCCGTATCGAGCGCGAGACGCGCATCGCCGCCGCCGGCCGCCCAGCGCGGATCATCGCCAAGATGAACGCGTTGAACGAACCGCAGGTGGTGCGCGCGCTGTACGCCGCGTCGCAGGCCGGCGTGCAGATCGACCTGATCATCCGTGGCGCCTGCACCCTGCGTCCGGGCGTTCCGGGTGTCTCGGACAACATCCGCGTGCGCTCGATCGTCGGCCGCTTCCTGGAGCACAGCCGCGTCTACTGGTTCGGCAACGACGGCGCGCCGGAGATGTACTGCGCCAGCGCCGACTGGCTGGAACGCAACCTGCTGCGCCGGGTCGAGACCTGCTTCCCGATCCTCGATCCGGAACTGGCCAAGCGGGTGTACCGCGAGGTCCTGCAGAACTACCTGGACGACAACCTCAACGCCTGGGAACTGGACGCCGACGGCCTCTACCACAAGCGTGCGCCGGCGCACGACGAAGCCCCGCATTCTGCGCAGATGGCATTGATGCAGGGGCTGTAGTCCTGCCCCGGTGGATGCCGACCGCTGGTCGGGATTCGATCAGCGGTCGCCCGGGGTCAGATCCCTTTCCTGCGGGAAAGGGATCTGACCCCTTGCAATCCTGCTGCACGCCTCCTTCCAGAATGTGAAGGCCGCGCGGTGACGAGCACACCGCCGCTTCGGCTAACATTCGCCCATGCCGCATACCTCCACGACTCCGCCCGCATTGCAGGATGGCGACCTGCTGGCCGCCATCGACCTTGGCTCCAACAGTTTCCACATGGTCATCGCGCGCTACACGCTCGGCCAGCTGCGGGTGATCGACCGCCTGCGCGAGACGGTGCGCATGGCCGACGGGCTGGATGGCAAAGGCGGACTGTCTTCCGCCGCACGGCAGCGCGCGCTGGAATGCCTGGCCCGTTTCGGCCAGCGCATCCGCAATGTGCCGCCGCATCGGGTGCGCGCGCTGGCCACCAACACGGTGCGCCAGCTGCGTTCTCCCCAGTCGTTCCTGGTCCCGGCCGAAACTGCACTGGGACACGCCATCGAAGTGGTCAGCGGCCGCGAAGAAGCCCGCCTGATCTACCTGGGCGTGGCCCACGCGCAACCCCCCAAGCCCGGCCAGCGCCGGCTGGTGATCGACATCGGTGGCGGCTCCACTGAATTCATCATCGGCATGGGCATGCAGACCCTGGAGCGCGAAAGCCTGCAGGCCGGTTGCATCGCCAGCACCCGGCGCTTCTTCCCCGGCGGCAAGCTCAGCAAGAAGCGCTGGAAGGACGCGCTGGCCGAGATCGGCCGCGAGTTCCAGCCCTTCGCCAGCAAGTACCGCGCGCTGGGCTGGCAGGAGGCGCTGGGTTCTTCGGGCACGCACAAGGCGATCAGCGAGATCTGCGCGACGATGAAGCTGAGCAAGGGCGCGATCACCGCCGAGGCCCTGCCGCAACTGCGCGATGAGCTGCTGAAGGCCAAGAAGATCGACGACATCCAGTTGCCGGGCCTGTCCAGCGACCGCCGCCCGATCATCGCCGGCGGCATCCTGGTGCTGGAAGCGGCGTTCCAGGCACTTGGCCTGCAGAAGCTGCTGGTCAGCAAGGCCGCGATGCGCGAGGGCATCCTCTACGACATCGTCGGCCGTGCCGGCGAGAACGACCTGCGCGATGAATCGGTGGCCGCGCTCAGCCAGCGCTACGGTATCGATACGGTACAGGCCGACCGCGTGCAGGACACCGCTCTGTCACTGCTGGAGCAGGTGCAGGAACGCTGGAAGCTCGATGCCGATGATGCGCGCATGCTCGGCTGGGCCGCACGCCTGCACGAACTGGGCCTGATGATTGCCCACAGCGGCTACCACGTGCATGGCAGCTACGTGCTGGAGCACTCGGACATCGCCGGCTTCTCCCGCCAGGAACAGCAGATGCTGGCCGCGCTGGTGCGCAGCCATCGCCGCAGCGTGACCAAGACCGCCTTCGACGCCCTGCCCGAGCGACTGCTGCTGACCGCGCGCCGGTTGGCGGCCCTGCTGCGGCTGGCGGTGCTGCTCAACCGCGCGCATGAGGACGACCCGCTGCCGGCGCTGGAACTGACCGCCGACGACAACCGGCTGTCGCTGATCGTGCCGCAGGCATTCATCGATGCCCGTCCGCTGCTGCGCGCCGACCTGATCGGCGAGACCGACGGGATCGCCGGGCTGGGCATCCAGTTCCGTCCGTTCGTAGCCTGAATACGCCGTCGCCTGTTGTCCACAGGACAGCAGGAGTGACGCACTTCGCACCCCCACTTTGCGCAGTCTGGCGGTTTTTTGTGCTGCTTCGCAACACAGCGGCGGGGTACGGGGCGTCCCGACCATCACGTAAGCGCCTGCTTTTGTTCACGTTTTGTGAAGGGCGGCGGTCCGCTGTGACATGAATGGATACGAACCCTTTACAGAGCATTAACTAACGAGACTACTATCGGGTCACCGGCTCGGTCATCGACCCTGCTGGCTCCTTCGACGCCCACTTTGGCGTCCTTTGCACGACCTGAGAGAGAGAGCTCGCCATGACTTCACGCACCACCGCACTGGGGCAGGCCATCCGCTACGCCCTGGCTACCACCGCAGCGCTGGCCGCCGTGCCCGCGTTTGCCCAGGACGGCAGCAGCGCCACTCCCACCAACCTCGACCGCATCGAGATCACCGGCTCGCGCATCCGCCAGGTGGACGTGGAAACCGCCCAGCCGGTGTTCGCGATCACCCGTACGGCCATCGAGCAGCAGGGCTTCAGCTCGGTCGCCGACATCCTGCAGAACGTCACTGCGATGGGCAGCCCGGCGATCAGCCGCGCCAACGCGCTGACCGCCGGTGAGAACGCGGGTGGTTCGTATATCGACATGCGCAACCTGGGCACCCAGCGCACGCTGGTGCTGATCAACGGCAAGCGCCTGGGCATCAGCACCTCCGGTTACCAGGACATCTCCACGATTCCGGTCTCGGCGGTGGAGCGCATCGAAGTGCTGAAGGACGGCGCGTCGGCCATCTACGGTTCCGATGCCATGTCCGGCGTGGTGAACATCATCACCCGCTCCAATGTCACCGGTGTGACCGCCAACGTCTACCACGGCCAGTTCAGCCAGGGCGACGGCGCGCGTGACCGCTTCGACGTGGTGGCGGGCTGGAGCAATGACCGCATCTCGCTGACCGTCGCGGCCGAACATGCCGAAGAGAAGGCGGTGTGGGCCAAGGACCGTGGCTTCAGCGCCTACGGCCTGACCGACCGCCATGCCGACAACCTGACCAACTGGACCACCATCAGCCAGTGGGGCCAGTTCACCGGCCTGAAGGGTCGCCCGGGCTGCACCACTGCCAGCGGCTGCAACTACTCGCTCAACCGCGGTGCTGACCCGACCAACCCGGCCAACTACCACATCACCGATCCGTCGGCGTTCACCGGCGACGTCAGCAACGCCAACGAGCAGATGCACCTGAACTTCCCGCTCAAGCGCGATTCGGTGTACTTCGACGGCCGCTTCAAGATCACCGACAACGTCAACTTCCGCACCGAGCTGGGCTACAACAAGCGCAAGGCCGTGCGCCAGATCGCCGGCTACCCGCTGCAGTCCAGCACCGCTGGCGTGGGCTCGATGTCGATCGACAGCTACTTCAACCCGTTCGGCCGCCAGCACGGCTACGCCACCCCGACCGCCGTGGCCTGGAACCGCCGCACCTGGGAAGTGCCGCGCGTGACCACCAGCGAGCTGAAGACCTACCGCGCAGTGGCGTCGTTCGACGGTTCGTTCGAGATCGGCAGCCGCTACTTCGATTGGGAAGCGGGCTACCAGTACAACCGCAACGAGCTGGAAACCATTGCCACCGGCAACCTGCACAAGGCGCGCGTCGCCGGCGGCGTCGGCCCGTCGTTCTACAATGCGGCCACCGGCAAGGTCCAGTGCGGCACCGCTGCCGCGCCGATCTCCTATGACGTGTGCAAGCCGTGGAACCCGCTGGTGCCGTACGGCACGATCGATCCGAACGGCATCGATGGCAACGCCGACCTGCAGGCCTGGCTGTTCCCGCCGGAAGTCACCACCGGCAAGACCACCAGCAAGAACTTCTTCGCCAACATCGCCGGTTCCATCGTGACCCTGCCGGCCGGCGACCTGGGCTTCGCGTTCGGTGTGGAAAGCCGCAAGGAGACCGGTGAGTACCGTCCGGATCCGCTGGCGCAGGCCGGCGCCACCACCAACCTGGCCGCAGGCCCGACCGGTGGCGGCTACAAGGTCAACGAGGCGTACCTGGAAATCAACGTGCCGGTGCTGGCGGACCTGCCGGGTGCCAAGGAACTGACCTTCAACGGCGCCACCCGCTTCTCGGACTACGACACCTTCGGCAACACGCTCAACAGCAAGTTCGGCTTCAAGTGGAAGCCGTTCGACCAGCTGCTGGTCCGTGGTACCTGGGCTGAAGGCTTCCGCGCCCCGACCATCAGCGATCTGTACGGTGGCGGCTCGCAGACCTTCGCCCAGTTCAGCGATCCGTGCGACGTGCAGTTCGGCTCCTCGCGCACCAGCGCCGAGGTGCGTGCCCGCTGCGCCCGTGACATTGCCAACGCCGCGACGTTCCGCCAGTTGCGCCAGGGCAACCAGCCGGTCGCCACCTCGGTCGACGCGACGCCGGTGCCGTTCGTGTCCGGCTCCAACCCGGACCTGACCCCGGAAACCTCGACCAGCAAGACGCTGGGCCTGGTCTGGAGTCCGAGCTTCATCAAGAACTTCAACGCCTCGCTGGACTGGTGGAAGATCCGCATCGACAACACCATCGTTGCCGACAGCCCGACCCAGATCCTGATCGACTGCTACGAGCAGGGCATCGACGCACGTTGCCAGCGCTTCACCCGTGACAAGTCGACCGGCCCGACCGCCGGCATCGTCGATACCCTGCAGTTCGGCAGCCGCAATGCCGGCTTCATGGAAACCGAAGGCTACGACCTGGACCTGAACTACCGCCTGGATACCAGCGTCGGCAAGTTCAACGCCGGCTGGGCCACCACCTATGTCAGCAAGAGCGAGTTCCGCTCGACCAACGACAGCACGGTGGTGCCGACCGTCTCCAACGGCATCGGCAGCAACTTCCGCGTCCGTTCGAACCTGGTGCTGGGTTGGGACCTGGGCAACTTCGGCGTCAGCTGGACCGCGCGTTACTACTCCGGCGTGAAGGAGCAGTGCGTGGACATCCGTGCCTATCCGGACGAGTGCTCCGATCCGGGCGTGTACGCCCCGTGGTACAAGGGTGCCCGCAACTACAACGAGCGTGGTTCGGTCACCTTCCACGACGTGCAGTTCCGCTACTCGCTGCCGTGGGATGCCACCGTCTCGGTCGGTGCCAACAACGTGTTCGAGAAGACCGGCCCGATCATGTACACCAAGCCGAACTCGGCCTTCTCGTACTACGGTGGCTACGATATCGGCCGCTTCGTCTACATGAAGTACCAGCAGCGCTTCTGATCCATCGCGCTGTGACGGAAGCATGACGACCACGGCCCTTCGGGGCCGTGGTTTTTTATTGGCCGCCGCGCCCAGGCGCTGGCCGGCGCCGCCGTCATCTGATGGTCGCAAAGCGGTCATGTCGGCTACATCGCCAGGCCCGAGCATGCCGGAAACCCGGAGGCCCGCCATGCGCTATGCCATCGTCACCGAGACCTATCCACCGGAAGTGAACGGCGTCGCCCTCACCGTGCAGGGGCTGGAACAAGGTCTGCGCGCAGCCGGGCACGAGATCGACCTGGTCCGCCCCCGCCAGTCCAGCGAAGCGCTGGATTCGGCACCCGGCACCTTGCTGGTTCCCGGCGCCGCCCTGCCCCGCTACCCCGGCCTGCGTTTCGGACTGCCGGCACCGATCCGGCTGGGCCGCCATTGGCAGAAACAACGCCCGGATGCGGTCTACATCGCCACCGAAGGTCCGCTCGGCTGGTCGGCACTGCGCACTGCGCGCCGCCTCGGCATTCCGGTCGCCAGCGGCTTCCACACCCGCTTCGACGAGTACCTGCCCGACTACGGCGTGGCGTGGCTGCAGGCCGCAGCCATGCGCTGGATGCGCCGTTTCCACAACCAGGCCGATGCCACCCTGGTGCCGACCCGCGAGCTGCAGCAGTTCCTCGGCGAACAGGGCTTCGAGCGCGTGCGCCTGCTGGCCCGCGCGGTGGACAGCCAGCAGTTCGATCCGGGACGGCGCGATCCCGCGCTGCGCGAGGAATGGGGCGTGGATGGCAACGGCCTGGTGGCGATCTATGTCGGCCGCATTGCTGCTGAAAAGAACCTCGGCCTGGCAGTGAAGGCATTCCGCCGGCTGCAGCAGATCCGGCCCAAGGCACGCTTCGTGTGGGTCGGAGATGGCCCGGCCCGCGAGAAGCTGGCACATGAAAACCCCGACTTCATCTTCTGTGGCATCCAGCGCGGCGATGCGCTGGCCCGGCACTTCGCCAGCGGCGATCTGTTCCTGTTCCCCAGCCGCAGCGAAACGTTCGGCAACGTGACCCTGGAAAGCATGGCCAGCGGTGTGGCCACCGTGGCCTTCGACTACGGCGCCGCGCGCGAGTACCTGCGCAATGGCGAGAACGGCGCAGCCGTGGACAGCGATGATCAGTTCATCGATGCCGCCGTGCGACTGGCCGCCGATGACGCGCAGCGCCGCGAACTGGGCGGCAATGCCGCACGCGCGATGAAGCGCCTGCATCCACAACAGGTGGTGGCCGAGTTCGATGCACTGCTGGCCGAACTGGCACAGTCGCGGAGGAACGGCCATGCGCACTACGCCGCTTGAGCTGCTGGCCGGGCGCGAAGCACGCTGGTGCCGGCGCGCAAACCACTACTGCCGGCGGCGCCGCGTGCGTCGCCTGTTCGCGGTCATCAGCCGGCTCGGCGATGGCGTGTTCTGGTACGTGCTGATGGCCGCGCTGGTGGTGCTGGACGGCTTCGACGGCCTGCGCGCCTCGGTGCACATGGCCGCCACGGGGCTGGCCGCGCTGCTGCTGTACAAGGTCCTCAAGCGCTGGACCCGGCGCCCGCGGCCCTACGCGGCCGACCTGCGCATCCGCGCCTGGGTGGCGCCGCTGGACGAGTTCAGTTTCCCCTCCGGACACACCCTGCATGCGGTGTCGTTCACCATCGTGGCACTGGCCTACTACCCGTGGCTGGCGCCGCTGCTGGTGCCGTTCACCTGTGGCGTTGCCCTGTCGCGGGTGGTCCTGGGCCTGCACTATCCTTCCGATGTGCTGGCAGCCACCGCCATCGCCATCGTGCTGGCTTCGGCCAGCCTGACCTGGCTGCCGCTGCCGGTGTGACGACCGGAGCCAGGCAAGGCCCGGCGCCACCATCATCATTGATGGCCTAGAATGCGGGCATGACCACGCTGTTCATTTCCGACCTGCACCTGGACCCCAGCCGTCCGGAGATCACCGACCTGTTCCTGCGCTTCCTGCGCGAGCAGGCGCCCGGCGCCGATGCGCTGTACATCCTCGGCGACCTGTTCGAGGCCTGGATCGGCGACGACACGCCCTCGCCCGCCGCCGACACGGTGGCCGATGCGTTGAAGGTGCTGTCCGACAGCGGCGTGCCGGTGTACTTCATCCGCGGCAACCGCGACTTCCTGCTCGGTGAGGACTACGCGCGCCGTGCCGGCCTGCGCATCCTGCCCGACCCGTGCATGATCGAACTGTACGGCCGCGCGGTGCTGCTGCAGCACGGTGACCTGCTGTGCACCGATGACATTCCCTACCAGCAGTTCCGTGCACAGACGCGCGACCCGGTGTTCCAGGCGCAGTTCCTGTCGCAGCCGCTGGCCGCACGCATCGCGTTCGCGCAGAAGGCGCGCGAGGCCAGCCAGGCGCGCCAGTCCGAGATGAAGCAGGACGATCGAGCACAGTTCGAGTCGGTGACCGACGTGGCCCCTGCCGAAGTCGATGCCACCTTCGTGCGCCATGGCGTGGACACCATGATCCATGGCCATACCCATCGGCCGGCGATCCACACGCTGCAGGCCGGTGGTCGCGAGCGCACCCGCATCGTGCTGGGTGACTGGTACGAACAGGGTTCGGTGCTGCGCGTGGATGCCAGCGGCTGGACGCTGGATACGCTCGCGCGCGAATAACGGATCGCAAGGTGCCAACCAAGGTTGGCATCTACCAGAGCAGGTGCATGCGCCCGGGTAGACGCCGGCCTTGGTCGGCGCCTGGACAGTGTCAGCGGAAGGCCGCGATGGTGGCCTTGGTGTTGACCAGCACGCGCTGGTTGTCGGCGGTGCTGGCGTTGCCCATCGGGATGCCGTTGTAGCTGATGTTGGGGTTGGACCAGTAGTTCAGGCGCGGGCAGCTGCGGGTGCAGTTGTAGGCCATGATCGTGCGCCAGCCGGTGCCGGTGGCGGGCTCGTAGCGATAGCCGTGGCCATAGGCATAGGGCGAGGTGCTCGAGTCGGTGGCGATGTCATGCCGCGCACTCTGCAGATGGCCGATCTCGTGCGCGAACGAGTAATAGCCGGTCGCGCAATCCCAGTACACGGCCGCGAACGCGGTCGACGCCGTCGAGCCGATGCCCGAGGCCAGGCCGCAGTAGGCGGTGTTGTTGATCAGCAGCACGCCCACATCAGCCGTGTAGGTATTCCGGCTGGTGTGGATGCTGTCCATGTAGCCATCGCTGGTGCCACGGAAACGCGCCAGGTCGGTATCGAAGCTGCCCGATTCGGTGTAACTGGTGGTTTCGTAGCGGGCCAGTTCCATGGTGATGCCGACGTTGCTGTTGACATAGCCCTGGTTCGATTCGGCCACGGCCAGCTGCACCAGTGACTGCATGTTGCCGCCATAGGCGGCGACGGCGGCATTGGTCGCCACCACCAGCACGCGGATGGTGGCCGGCGTGCCGGACGACGCCTGCGCGATGCCGAGGCGATCGTTGTTGCCCATCGGGATCTTCGGCAGCTGGTTGTAATCGGCCGGATGGTCGGCCGGCATCCGCGACTCGTCCACTTCCACAAGCACGTGGCGGTTGCCCAGCGGGCGCAGGCGGTACAGCTTTCCATCCTTGCGGATCGAGCCGGTGATGGTATCGCCCGAGCGCACCAGGATCAGCGAATTGCCGGGGTCGTCCTGGCCGTTGGAGGTGGCCGCGGTCAGCTTGTCCGAGGGCGAACGGAACTGGCCGTACCAGATGCTGCCGCCATCGGGCAGCGCTTCCACCTTGCTGCGCACGGCCTGCACGCGCTGGCCGAGCAGTTCGAACTCCAGCTGCGGCTGTGCAGTCGCGGCTGCATCAACGCGCACTTCCTGTACCGTCGCGGTGGACGGGGTGGCCAGCAGCTTGCCCAGCGCGGGCTCACTGTTTGCCGATGCGCGGCTGATGACCGTCACCGGCTCGAACAACGGTGCCGCATGCGCGGCCGCCGCCACCGACAAACCCAACACCAGGCCACCTGCCGCTTTGCCAATCGATCTGGACAACATTGCGTCGCTCCTTGAATGATGTGAACAGCGTTGATGCAGCACGACCCGGTGTGCCGGGTTTGGCCATATGGCCTGCGCGGCTCGTGTGAATTCAATAGGCGAGTGGAATGAAAGTCAGGATTTGTGATCGACCGCATCTGCGTTCAGTCAGGTCAAAAGCGTCACTACACTTCGCCAATACACCGCTTTCGCGCTACCGTGACGCAGCCACGACGGGGAATGCACATGGCACCATCGCAGGACACGGACGAAGATGTCGGCTTGCTGCGGATCGGCCTGTTCTTCGATGGCACCCGCAACAACTCTCACAACCTCGCGCGTGGTCGACCACAGCAGCCGCGACCGCGCCCGACGCAGCTGCGTGCGGATGATGATTCGACCTACCAGAGCCGGCTGACCAGCAGCTACGACAACGGCCTGACCAACATCGCACGCCTGCAGCAGCTGTACCCGGACAGCCGCCGCGATGCGATGGCCACGCCTTCGCTGTCGATCTACGTGGAAGGTGTCGGTACCCGCGATGACGCCGACGACGACCTGATCGGACTGGCGTTCGGTATCGGCGCCAGCGGCGTCCGCGCAAAGGTGCAGCGCGCGCTGCAGGTGGTGCTGCCGGCTGCGCTTGCAGAACTGTCCACGCGTTGGCGGCAACCGCTGCGTCGCGTGCAGCTGGATCTGTTCGGGTTCTCTCGAGGCGCTGCCGCCGCACGTGATATCGCCAACCAGCTGCAGGGCTGGGATACCACGCGCTGGCGGCAACTGCTGCAGTCGTCCGGCCTGGTCTGTACGCCGGACTTCGCCCCTGCCCTTCCGGTGCTGCGATTCATGGGCCTGTTCGATACCGTGGCTGCGGTCAGTGGTGGCCGCGCCGACGAACAACCGCAGCTTGCCCTGTCCAGTGGCATCGCTGCACGCGTGGTGCAGTTGACCGCGCGCGACGAGCATCGCCAGCACTATCCGCTGACCACGGTGGCACCGCCGTTCACCGAGATCGCTTTGCCCGGCGTGCACGCCAACATCGGCGGAGGCTACAACCAGCTGGAGGAAGGCCCCAAGCTGCTCAGCCGCCCACGTCGCCAGCAGCTGCGCCGCCCCGCCGTTGCCGACTACCAGATTCCCCCGCTGGCGATGCTGCAGGCCACCACGGCTTACGCTGAAACGCAGGCCGATGCCGAACGCTGGCGGCAGCAGCTGGGCGTGGACGAAAAGGAAGTGTGGGTGGATGTCTGGCACCAGTGGCAGCAGCAGCGCCGCGCCGGCAGCCGCAGCGTGCTGCTGTCCCCGGTGCTGTACGTGACTGCCGCCGTGGTACTGCGGCGGCGCATCGACTGGCGCTACCAGTTGATCGCGCTGCAGGTGATGCAGCAGCATGCCATCGATGCCGGCGTGACCTGGCGCGCCAGCGCTGCCGAGATTCCCGGCTGGGAACTGCCGTCGGCCCTGCAACCGATCGCACGGCGGCTGGTGGCAGGGCAGGCGTTGACCCAGACCCAGGAGGCGCTGCTGCGCCGACGCTACCTGATGCAGTCGGCGCACTGGAATTTCGACGCGCTGGGCGACACCGCCCTGACCTATGCCGCCGATGCCGGCGTCAGCGAACTGCCCTACCGGCCCGGTCCCGGCCTGTTCTACATCAACCGGCCCACCGTGGATGGCAAGCGCGTGGTGCTGCCCAACGCATGAAAAAGGGGACGGAGGGGATTAAGTCGTTTGTGCCACAAACGACTTAATCCCCTCCGTCCCCTTTTGTTCAACCGGCCTGTTCGACCAGGTTGGCGAGCTCGTCGGCGTCGAAGCCGGCCAGCAGGCGCGCTTCGATGTTGAACGGCCCGTGCAGGTAGCCGCCGGCGTATTCCACCAGCAGCGCCTTGAAGCGCGCACGCGGCTCGACGCCGGCGCGATCGCAGTACCAGCGGTACCAGCGCGAACCGGCGGCAACGTGCGCCACTTCCTCGCGCAGGATCACTTCCAGTACGTCGGCGGTTTCACCATCACCGACATTGCGCAGCTTCTCGATCATGCCCGGTGTCACGTCCAGGCCGCGCGCTTCCAGCACGCGCGGTACCAGGGCCATGCGCGCCAGGCCGTCATGCGCGGTCTTTTCGCACATTTCCCACAGGCCGTTGTGCGCGGGGAAATCGGCGTAGTCGTGGCCATGCGCCTGCAGGCGCTCGCGCAGCAGCATGAAGTGCCGCGATTCGTCGTCGGCACAGCTGACCCAGTCGGCATGGAACGCTGGCGGCGGGCCGCGGAAGCGGTACACCGCATCCCAGGCCAGGTCGATCGCGTTGAGTTCGATGTGGGCGATGGCGTGGATGAAGGCGGCGCGTCCTTCCACGCCGCCCAGCCCGCGCCGGGGCACTTCTCGCGGATGCACCAGCACCAGCCGTGCCGGCCGGCCAGGCATGCGGATCGGTTCCGGCGGCGGCGCATCGGCAGCCACCTTCAGGCGACCGGCACGGAACGCGGCGGCATACGCCTGGGTCAACGCGACCTTGCGCAGCGGGTCGGCTTCGGCCAGGCACTGCTGCGCTGCGCGCAGCAGGTCGCCACCAACGTCGGGTACATCGACCACGCCTGGACCTCAGGCGCGGCGCTTGTGCTTGGCGTCGTCCGAACGCAGCTGCTGGATGCGCTCGAAGTAGCCCGGCTCGATACCCGTCGGGTAGTGGCCGTTGAAGCAGGACGAATCGAAGTTGCGCAGCGCCGGGTTGCCCTCGCTCACCGCCGCTTCCATGTCTTCCAGGTCCTGGTAGATCAGCCAGTCGCAGCCCAGGTGGGCCTCGATCTCTTCCACGGTGCGGTTGTGCGCGACCAGCTCTTCGGCCGCCGGCATGTCGATGCCGTAGATGTTCGGGTAGCGCACCGGCGGTGCCGCGCTGGCCAGGTAGACCTTGCGCGCGCCCGCATCACGGGCCATCTGCACGATCTGCTGGCTGGTGGTGCCACGCACGATCGAGTCGTCCACCAGCAGCACCACGCGGTTGCGGAACTCCAGGTGGATCGGGTTGAGCTTGCGGCGCACCGACTTCACGCGTTCGCCCTGGCCCGGCATGATGAAGGTGCGGCCGATGTAGCGGTTCTTGATGAAGCCTTCGCGGTACTTCACCCCGAGCACGTTGGAGATCTCCAGCGCGGCATCACGCGAGGTATCCGGGATCGGGATGATGGTGTCGATATCGTGGTCCGGGCGCAGGCGCAGGATCTTCTCGCCCAGCTTGATGCCCATGCGCATGCGCGCCTTGTGCACCGAGACGTTGTCGATCATCGAGTCCGGACGCGCGAAGTACACGTACTCGAAGATGCACGGGGTGTGCTCGGCCGGCTCGGCGCAGATTTCCGAGAACAGCTCGCCGCGGGCGGTGATCACCAGGGCTTCGCCCGGCTGCACATCGCGCACGCGCTGGAAGCCCAGCACGTCCAGCGCAGCCGACTCGGAGGCCACGATGTACTCGTCGCCCTCGGCATGGCTGCGCTTGCCCAGCACCAGCGGACGGATGCCGTGCGGGTCGCGGAAGGCCACCAGGCCCAGGCCCAGCACCACGCTGACCACCGCATAGCCGCCCTTGCAGCGGCGGTGCACGCCAGCCACCGCGCGGATCGCGGCTTCCGGGCTCAGCTGGCGCTGCTGTTCCAGCTCATAGGCGAACACGTTCAACAGCACTTCGCTGTCCGAATCGGTGTTGACGTTGCGGCGGTCCTGCTCGAACACCTGCTGGCGCAGCGCCTCGGTGTTGATCAGGTTGCCGTTGTGGGCCAGCGCGATGCCGTACGGCGAGTTGACATAGAACGGCTGCGCCTCGTCCATGCCTTCCGAGCCGGCCGTCGGGTAGCGCACATGGGCGATGCCGACGCTGCCTTCCAGGGTGGACATGGTGCGTGCATCGAACACATCGCGGACCAGGCCGGTGGCCTTCTGCACCCGCAGGCGGCTGCCATTGGCCGTGGCGATGCCCGCCGCATCCTGGCCGCGATGCTGGAGAACGGTCAAGCCGTCATACAACTGCCCGGCGACGTTCTGGTTGCCGACGATTCCGACGATGCCACACATGGTGCGAAGTCTCCGCTGGGCTGTGCCCAGTTACAAGGAAGGTGGCCGTACCTGGCCGCGGTGGTCGCCGCGCCTGCGGTCGACATTGGCCGGATCGCCCGGCTCGATACTGTCTGGCAGTGCTGGGGCGTCCGGGCGCACTTCGGCCGGATCGTATGCGTCGCCCTGTTCCGCTTTCGCGGGCCGCAGCCATCCGCTGCCCGCCACTACCTGGTTGAGGATGCCATTATCGCCTGCCGCGCCCGGCTTTCCCAGATCGGCGCCTGCGCTCTTCCCCAGCTCCATCAATGCAGATGGGGACAGCATGTCGGTCGGCAAGGTCTTGGGCAGCAGATCGGCGCCGGGTACCTGCCAGTGCGGCAGCTTCCCGTTCATCCAGGCCACGGCCGGGTTCAGCACCGGGCGGACCGCCGAGCGCTTCCAGGAGGGTTCGGCGGTCAGCGGGGTGAAGCCGGCCAGCAGCACCAGGATCGCCGCGATCAGGCCGCCACGCACGGCGCCCAGCACGCCGCCCAGCAACCGGTCCAGGCTGGTCAGCATGCTGCGATGGATCATCGCCTTGATGACCATGCCGATCACCGCGACCACGATCATCACGCCAATGCCCACGCCCAGGTAGCCGCCAACGAAATGCTCGCCGCCGGGTGCGGCCGGGGCCGCCCACCAGCGTGCCGCATCGTTGCCGAAGGCGAAGGCCGCCCACGCGGCCAGCAGCCACGACAGCGTGCCGATGACGATTCCAACAAAGCCACGCAGCATCCCGAGCAGGGTCGAGGCGGCGATCACGATCAGCAGCACCACGTCGATCATGGCGCCCCGCTCCTTCGGCGGCGCTGGCAACGGGCCTGCGCGTGGATCATGGGTGCGGTCGGACCATGCCGGCCACGCCGACCTTGGCGGCGACCTGCGCCTTCAGCTGCTCGGCGTCAGCGCGGTTGGCCACCGGTCCGACGCGGACGCGATGCAGCGTGCCCTTTTCAGTGCGTACCTGCTCGACGAAAGCACTGAAGCCGGCGGCGCGGACCTTGTCGCGCAGCGCGTTGGCATCGTTGGCCTGGCCGAACGCGCCCAACTGCACGGCGAAGCCGACGCCACTGGCCGCCGGTGCTGTCGGCGTGGCAGGGGCCGGCTTGCTGGCGGCAGCCTCCGGCTTCGGCTCGGGCTTGGCGTCCGGCTTCGGAGCCTCGGGCTTCGGTGCCGGCTTGGGCGGCTCTGGTTTGGTGGTCGCCGTCGGCGTGCTTGGCGGCAGGCTTTCGCTGCGCACCGGGTTGCTGGTGGCCGACGGCGTGGTGGCCGCGGCCGGGGTGCTGGTGGTCGGCGCCGGCGTGGCGGCAACCGTCGCACTGCTGCCTGCCGCCGCATCCAGGGTGATGACTTCTGCCTTCACATCGGCGCGGATCTTGACCGCCTGCAGGCGCGCGGCTTCGGCCTGGGCACGGTCGGCATACGGCCCGACACGCACACGCCACGCCTGGCGCCCGCTGATGGTGGTGGTTTCGGCGAAGCCTGGCAGCTGCGAGCGCTGCAGGTAGGCGATCACCGCATCGGCGTCGGCCTTGCTGCCGTAGGCGCCAAACGTGACGGCGAAGTTGCCGGCGGCAACCGCCGGAGACGTGTCCACGGTCGGCGGCGTAGCCGGCGCGGCCGTCTCCTGCAGCGGCTTGGCCTGCCCGGTCTGCAGGCCGGTGGCTCCACCGGCCGGAGCAACCAGCGGCAGCTCACGGGTTTCGAACTGGCCATCGGCCGGTGCGTCCGGCGCGGCGATCGGCACCGAGGCCACACCGCTGTCCGGCGCCGGTCCCTTGACCAGCATCGGCAGGAAAATCACGGCCAGCGCCACCAGCACGATGGCACCAATCAGACGCTGTTTCAGAGGCGTATCCACGTGAGGCGGCAACTGTCCGGAGGTTGCGGTCGATTATACGGGTGCCGGACCGGACGGCGTCGGCATTGGCTGAACGCGGATCAGGCGGCGCCCTGCAACCATTGCAGCGCGGCAGCGGCGGTATGGAAGGAGCCGAACACCAGTACGCGGTCACCGCGCCCGGCCTGGGCCAGTACCTGTGCCAGCGCCTGCTCGACAGTATCAGCGCGCTGGGCCTTGGCCGCCGCCGTACCGGCCAGGCGGGCCTGCAACTGGGCAGCACTCTGCCCGCGCGGGCCGTCCAGTCCGGCCAGGGTCCACTCGCCGACCACGTCCTGCAGCGCCTGCACAACGCCCACCGCGTCCTTGTCCTGCAGCGCGGCGTACACCGCCAGGGTGCGCCCGGCCGACGCTTCGGCCTTCAGCGCGCGCGCCAGCTGGCCCGCCGCCTGCGGGTTGTGCCCGACATCGACACGGACCTGCACGCCGTCACGCTCGAACGCCTGCAGGCGGCCAGAGATGCGCGCCGCCGCGACACCAGCAGCCCACGCCGCACGCGGCACCGGCTTGTCCAGCGCGCGCAGCGCAGCGATGGCGGCACCCGCGTTGGCCAGCTGGATCGGGCCGGCCAGCGCCGGGGTCGGCAGTTCCATGCGCAGGCCGACATCGCGCCAGCGCCAGCGCTGGGCATCGATTGGTTCGTAGAAATAATCGCTGCCGCCGCGGATCGCGTTGGCGCCGACCAGGTAGGCACGTGCGAGCACGCTCGACGGCGGGTCGGTCTCGCCCAGGATCACCGGCTTCCAGCCACGGATGATGCCGGCCTTCTCGGTGCCGATCGCTTCGCGGTCCCCGCCCAGCCATTCGGCATGGTCGATGTCCACGGTGGTGATCACCGCCACGTCAGCGTCGACGATGTTGACCGCATCCAGGCGACCGCCCAGGCCCACTTCCAGCACCGCCAGGTCCAGCCCGGCGTCGGCGAACAGCTGCAGCGCGGCCAGCGTGCCGTACTCGAAATAGGTCAGCGTGATATCGCCACGCGCGGCCTCGATGGTGTTGAAGGCGGCGACCAGCGCCGCATCCTCCACATCGTGGCCGTCGATGCGCACGCGCTCGTTGTAGCGCAGCAGGTGCGGCGAGGTGTACGCGCCGACCTTCCAGCCGGCAGCACGCGCGATGGCTTCGATGAAGGCCACGGTGGAGCCCTTGCCGTTGGTGCCACCGACCACGATGGTGCGCTGGGCCGGCGCCCCCAGGCCCATCGCCGTGGCCACGGCGCGCACGCGCTCCAGGCCCATGTCGATGGTCGCCGGGTGCTGGCGTTCAATGTAGTCCAGCCAGTCGGCCAGGGTGGTCGGGGTGTTCGTCACGGCAGCGGTTCCAGCAGAAGCAGTTGATGCGAGGGGATGGATCAGAGTGCGCGGTGCTTGGCTTCGCCGAAGAACGGCGTGTGGTGGGCACAGTCGTTCAGGCGCACCACTTCCAGGCTGTCCAGGTCGGCGCCTTCGAGCAGGTTGAGCGTGGTCGGCGCCTGGCGGAAGGTCCACAGGCGGGAGATCGGCAGGCCCAGCACCTTGCACAGGATCACGCGGTTGACCGCATCATGGGCGACCACCAGCAGGGTGTCGTGCTCGCCGAGGCCTTCGGTGGCGCGGGCCAGGCCGCGCCAACTGCGCTCCAGCACCAGGCGCAGCGATTCACCGCCGGGCATCAGCACGGTGTCCGGCTCCTCGCGCCACGCCTTCAGGCGCGACGGGTCCTTTTCGTTGATTTCGCTGGCCAGCAGGCCTTCCCACTCGCCGTGGGCGATTTCCTGCAGCTCCGGCTCGGTCAGCAACATGTCGGCACGGGCGGCACCGAGTGCCAGCTGCGCGGTGCGCTGCGCGCGTGACAGCGGCGAGGCGACGGCACGGGTGATGTCCACCGAGGCCAAGCGGGCGCCCAGGGCCTGGGCCTGGGCTTCACCGATCGGCGAAAGCGGGATGTCGATCTGGCCCTGGTAGCGGCCTTCGGCGTTCCACGGCGTTTCGCCGTGGCGGGCAAGCAGGATGCGCATGCGTGCAAGGGGTCCTGGGGGGAGGAGGTTCCGCGTTTCGTTCACATCCTGTGAAGTGCGCGGAACAGGGATGATACCCGTTCGGCGCACCGGGCCGTGCCGGGCATGAAAAAACCCCGCGACGTGGATCGCGGGGTTTTGGAAACTCCGGCTATCTGGTCGGGGTTGCCGGCCAGCGGCCGGCACTACCGCAACGGGTTTATTTCGCCAGGTTCAGTTCCTTCAGCAGCGCCGGCGCCGGCGCCACTTCCTGCATGATCCACTGCATGTAGCGGCTGTCGACCGCGATCATGCGGGTCATCACCGGGTCGAACACCCAGTTGGAGCTGACCGATTCCCAGTTGCCGTCGAAGGCCAGGCCGACCAGCTTGCCGTTGGCGTCCAGCACCGGTGAACCCGAGTTGCCACCGGTGATGTCCAGGTTGGACAGGAAGTTCACCGGCACCGAGCCCACGCGCTTGTCTTCCAGGCCGCCGTAGCGCTTGGCCTTGACCGCGTCGAGCAGGGCCTTGGGCGCATCGAACGGATCGACGCCGGTGTCCTTGGCGACGATGCCCTCCAGCGTGGTGAACGGGGTGTAGGCCACGCCGTCCCTGGGCTCATAGCCCATCACGTTGCCGAAGGTGATGCGCAGCGACAGGTTGGCATCCGGGTACACGAACTCGCCCTGGCTCTTCTTGTAGTCAGCCAGTGCCTGCAGGTACAGCGGACGTGCGGTCAGCGACTCGCCTTCGCGGATCTTCTTCTGCTCTTCCTGCTTCAGCAGCGACGGCATGATCGCCACCGCGTACTGGATGGCCGGATCGGTGCTGGCTTCGAACGCGGCGCGGTCGGCCTTGAACCACTTCAGGCGTGCATCCAGGCTGCCCAGCTCAGTGCCCGACAGCTTGCTCACCAGTGCCTTGACCGCGCTGGCATCGCTGCCGCCCAGCCAGGTGTTCAGCACGTCGTTGTTGCGCTGCGCGGCCGGCAGGGCGACGTACTGGTCCAGCCAGTAGGTCTGCAGCTGCTGGTCCATCTTCGCCACATAGCGGCGATCCATCTGCTTCAGGCCGCCTTCCAGGGTCGGCAGGTCGCGCTGCTGGTAGCCGACCTCGCGCTCGGCGTCCGGCTTGGTGCGCTCGATCGACAGGCGGTACAGGCCGATGGCGGCGTTGACCGCCGAGGTGTTGTTGAACTGGCCGACGAACAGATCGCGCTCGCGGGTCGCCTTGCTGGTATCCAGGTGCCTGACCAGCTGCGCGTGTGCGGCCAGGGCCGGCTTGCCGGCGGCGCCCTGCTTCTTCAGCCAGGCCAGCACGGCGGCTTCTTCAGCCTGCTTCTGGCCAGCAGCGTCGATGCGCTTGAAGCCTTCCAGCTGGCCGGCGTAGTTCTTGGCCACGTTGTTCATGCTGGCCGCGGTGGCGGCGTACTTCACCTTGACGTCGGCGTCGGCCTTGCCCGCCTCATCGATCATCTTCAACACTGCGTTGTAGTGCCTGGCGATGGTCGGGTAGGTCCAGCTGGCGGTTTCGTTGAACTCACCGGCCAGCGCGTAGCGGTTGGTGCGGCCCGGATAGCCCGCCACCATCACGAAGTCACCGGCGCCCAGCGGCTGGTCGGTGAACTTCAGGAAGTGCTTGGGCTGGTACGGCACGTTGTCGGCCGAGAATGCGGCCGGCTTGCCGTCCTTGCCGACGTAGGCGCGGTAGAACGAGAAGTCGCCGGTGTGGCGCGGCCACATCCAGTTGTCGACGTCGCCGCCGTACTTGCCGACGCTGCCCGGGGGCGCGTAGACCAGGCGCACGTCCTTGATTTCCATGTTGCGGAACAGTCGGTAGGTGTTGCCGCCGGAGAAGGTGTACAGGCGGCAGCGGAAGCCGTCCTCGGCTTCACACGCGGCGACCTGGGCCTTGTCGAAGGCATCCAGCGCACGGCTGCGGGCCAGCGGGTCGTTGCCGGCGGCGGCAATGGCGGCCTTGGCCTGGGCGGTGACGTCGGTGATCTGGTCGAGCACGTAGACGCGGGCGTTCGGGCCGGCGCTCAGTTCATCGCTGTGCTTCGGCGCGTTGAAGCCGTCCTTGATCAGGTTCTTCTCGGCGGTCGAATTCAGCTGGATCGCACCGTAGGCGCAGTGGTGGTTGGTGACCACCAGGCCCTGCGGCGACACGAAGCTGGCGGTGCAGCCGCCGAGGGCGACGACCGCGCCCATCGGGTCGCCGGTGAGGTTGGACAGCTGCTCCGGGGACAGCTTCAGGCCGGCCTTCTGCAACGGACCGGCGATTTCCGGCAGCTGCTGCGGCACCCACATGCCTTCAGCGGCATGGGCGACCTGGGCCAGCCCGAGGCTGGCGACGATGGAGAATGCAAGCAGGTTCGAGCGCATGGAGCAGCCCCTGGTAGTGGAACCCTCGATTGTAGCCCGCCGCCCTGCCCCGGCCCGAACCCCGGAAGTCATGGGCCTACTTCTTGCTCTGCCATGCGCACATCGGCCGCGCACATGGAATCGTCCAGAGGGGGCGTGGTCACCCTGGCCGGGACCGTTGGCGCCATGGGCCGGGCGCATGCGACTGGCGGGTTGGGCAGGACGCCCAACCCCGGTCTTGCCGTGTGCGCAGGATAGCGCGCACGAGCAAGGCGCCATCGAGCACCATGGATGGGCTTTTGCGTGTCCCGGCCAGGGTGACCACGCCCCCTCCCCAGGAATCAAGGAGGCGCTGCTGTTTGCAGCACGTTCGAAACGCCCGTCGGCGCACGCCTTTCGTTCCGCCATTGCACCCGCAGCGCAACATGGGAAATCCGCGCGGCACCCTATAATCCGCGCTTTCCCCCTGATGAGTTCCACCCGATGGCGCAGCAAACGATGAAGGCCCTGGTCAAGCGCGAAGCGGCCAAGGGCATCTGGCTGGAAGAAGTTCCGGTGCCGACCCCAGGCCCGAACGAGGTCCTGATCAAGCTGGAAAAGACCGCGATCTGCGGCACCGACCTGCACATCTACCTGTGGGACGAGTGGAGCCAGCGCACCATCAAGCCGGGCCTGACCATCGGCCATGAGTTCGTCGGCCGCATTGCCGCGCTCGGTTCGGCGGTGACCGGCTATGAGATCGGCCAGCGCGTCTCGGCCGAAGGTCACATCGTCTGCGGCCATTGCCGCAACTGCCGTGGCGGCCGCCCGCACCTGTGCCCGAACACCGTCGGCATCGGCGTCAACGTCAACGGCGCCTTCGCCGAATACATGGTGATGCCGGCCAGCAACCTGTGGCCGATTCCGGACCAGATCCCGTCGGAACTGGCCGCGTTCTTCGACCCGTACGGCAATGCCGCACACTGCGCGCTGGAATTCGACGTGATCGGCGAAGACGTGCTGATCACCGGCGCCGGTCCGATCGGCATCATCGCCGCCGGCATCTGCAAGCACATCGGTGCGCGCAACGTGGTGGTGACCGACGTCAACGACTTCCGCCTGAAGCTGGCTGCCGACATGGGCGCCACCCGCGTGGTCAACGTCGCCAACCAGTCGCTGAAGGACGTGATGAAGGAGCTGCACATGGAGGGCTTCGACGTGGGCCTGGAAATGAGCGGCAACCCGCGCGCGTTCAACGACATGCTCGACTGCATGTACCACGGCGGCAAGATCGCCATGCTCGGCATCATGCCCAAGGGCGCCGGCTGCGACTGGGACAAGATCATCTTCAAGGGCCTGACCGTGCAGGGCATCTACGGCCGCAAGATGTACGAGACCTGGTACAAGATGACCCAGCTGGTGCTGTCCGGCTTCCCGCTCGGCAAGGTGATGACCCACCAGCTGCCGATCGACGAGTTCCAGAAGGGCTTCGACCTGATGGAAGAAGGCAAGGCCGGCAAGGTCGTGCTCAGCTGGAACTGACCCGAAGGGTCAATTCCCCCGCATGTTTCCTTATCCCCGCGCCTTTGGCGCGCCCCCTTGAACAACAAGGGGCTCTTCCCCAGATGGGATCAAGAACACCGCGGAACTGAAGAAGGCGCCGGATGGGCGCCTTTTTCGCAATGCGTGCCAGGCAAGCTTGGCACCTACCGTAACGCCTGCGGCGTTACTTGCCCACGGCCACGGTCAGCAGCACCCGGCTGTGGGCCAGCTTGCCCGAGTTCTCGCGTCCATTGCCGTCGGTGCCGTAGTAGCCCAGGCCGACGTTGAACAGGCCGAACTGGCGGCTGACGCCGACGTTCCAGTCGGTATAGTCCTTGGCGATGCCGTCCTCGAAGGTGCTGCGACCGACGTTGGCATTCAGCGTGAAGTCCTTCGGCAGGCCCCAGCTGCCGCCCAAGCCGTAGTACCAGCCATCGGTGCCGCTGTTCCACTGGTCGTTGGTGTAGGCCACGGTCAGCTTGTAGGTGTCGTCAAGCGTGGTGGTGGTCACCAGCTCGTTGTAGTTCTGGTGGCTGGCACCGAGGTAGGTGTAACGGTTCAGCAGCACGTCGAAGTTGACGCGCGAAGTGACGTCCACGCCGTAGCCGATCTGGTAGTCGATCTCGGTGTTCGGATCGCCCGGACCGAAGTCCACGCCCGAACCCCAGACACCGGCATACAGGCCCACCGGCGAGGTGTAGGTGAAGCCCGCCTGCAGGGTCGGCTTCTCGCCGGTCTGCGACACGCCACGGAACAGGTAGTCGGAAACGGCGGTGACATTCCAGCTGTACGGCGATTCGTTCTCCTGCGCGCTGGCGGCGAACGGGGCGGCCAGGGTCAGGGCAGCGGCAATGGCGAGGCAGGCACGGGCGTGCTTCATGAGCGTCTCCGGTGGGGGCGGTGGCGTGGCGTGGAAGGCGGGAGCGGCCGGAGCGCGACAGCTCCGGTTCACGAATTCTTAACCACTTTGCTATTGCGATGCAACATGCGCTGCCCATGGCGATGCCCCATCCAGCCCGGTTGATGACCGGCGATGCCCGGTAGAATCAGCGGTTTCCCCGTTCAGAGCCGTGCCCACGCCATGACCGACGTCTCCTCCGCCCTGACCCGCCACTACGCCGAGGAACTGGACGCCATCCGCGCCCAGGGCCTGTTCAAGTCCGAGCGGATCATCACCAGCCCGCAATCGGCCGAGATCACCCTCGACGACGGCCGCAAGGTGCTGAACTTCTGTGCCAACAACTACCTGGGCCTGGCCGACCATCCGGACCTGATCCAGGCCGCCAAGGACGCACTGGATACCCACGGCTTCGGCATGGCCTCGGTGCGCTTCATCTGCGGCACCCAGGACCTGCACAAGCAGCTGGAGAAGCAGATCGCCGATTTCTTCGGCAAGCAGGACACCATCCTGTACGCGGCCTGCTTCGATGCCAACGGTGGCCTGTTCGAGCCGCTGCTCGGCGAGAACGACGCGATCATTTCCGACGCGCTGAACCATGCTTCGATCATCGACGGCGTGCGCCTGTGCAAGGCCAAGCGCTTCCGCTACGCCAACTGCGACATGGCCGATCTGGAAGCGCAGCTGCAGGCCGCCGATGCCGCAGGCTGCAAGACCAAGCTGATCACCACCGATGGCGTATTCTCGATGGACGGCTTCATCGCGCCGCTGGACGAGATCACCGCGCTGGCGAAGAAGTACAACGCGCTGGTACACATCGACGAATGCCACGCCACCGGCTTCCTTGGCGCTACCGGCCGTGGTTCGGCCGAGGTCAAGGGCGTGCTGGAGAAGATCGACATCATCACCGGCACTCTGGGCAAGGCCATGGGCGGCGCGCTGGGCGGCTTCACCTGCGCCAGCGCCGAGGTGATCGAACTGCTGCGCCAGCGCTCGCGCCCGTACCTGTTCTCCAACTCGCTGCCGCCGCATGTGGTGGCCGCCGGCATCAAGGCGTTCGAAATGCTGGCTGCCGCTGACGACCTTCGCAGCACGCTGGCCGAGAACACCGCCTACTTCCGCGAGAAGATGACCGCCGCCGGTTTCGACGTGAAGCCGGGCGTGCATCCGATCAGCCCGGTAATGCTGTATGACGCACCGTTGGCGCAGAAATTCGCCGAGCGCCTGCTGGAAGAAGGCATCTACGCGATCGGCTTCTTCTTCCCGGTGGTGCCCAAGGGCCAGGCCCGCATCCGGACCCAGATCAGCGCCGCGCACAGCCGCGAGCACCTGGATCGCGCGATCGATGCGTTCACCCGCATTGGTGTCGAACTGGGCGTGGTCAAGGGCTGATCATGCCGGGGTCGGATCCCTTTCCTGCGGAAAAGGCCCTGACCCCGCTGGTCAAAGCGTGCCGACCAAGGTCGGCACCTACCGGGCTGGATGGCTGCCGACCACGGTCGGCACCCGCCGTGGCCTGAGGGCGTGCCGGCCAGGGTCGGCACCGCCAGGCGTCACTTCTTTTTCTTCTTGCCCTTCGGCTCTTCCTTGCTGGCCACCACTACCGGCTTGGCGGCGGCGTCCTGGCCGTTGCCCTTGGCAACGCGGATGCCGTTGGCCTTCATCCAGGCATCGAACTCATCGGCGGTCATCTTCTTGTCGCCGGTGCTCATCAGGAAGCGGTAACTGCCGCGACCATCCAGCTCCGGGGTCTTCACTTCCACCACCGGGGTCTCGGCAGGCGTTTCCGCCTTGGCCACCTTCTTGTGGCCGCCACAGGCGGCCAGCAGCACCATCGGCAGCAGCAGGCCTGCGCAGCGCAGGGTTTGGTTGAGGGTCGGGTGGTACATGGGCAGGCTCCGTTCGGGAAATTCAGCAACCAGGCGCCCCCTACGCCTGGAACGGTGGCCGGCAACTGCCGGCCGCGGGCGATGATCAGCCCGGTGCAGCGGCCCCCAGCCGCTGCTGGTCGCTGACCTCCAGCACCCGCCATTGCCCCTTGCCGAGATCGCCGAGCAGCAGCCCACCGATCGCGACCCGGACCAGGCGCAGTACCTGCAGGTCGAAGGCCGCCAACAGGCGGCGGATATGGCGGTTGCGTCCCTCGTCGAGGACCACCTCCAGCCATGCGGTCTTGTCGCCACTGCGCAGTACGCGCACGGCCTGGGCGACGAGGAACTCGCCCTCGTCCTCGACACCGGCGCGCAGCGCGGCCAGGGTGTCCTCATCGGGAAGACGATCCACCTGCACGTGATAGGTCTTCTGCGGGCCGGTCTCCGGATCGGTCAGGCGCGCCGCCCACTGCGGATCGTTGCTGAACAACAACAGCCCTTCGCTGGCCTTGTCCAGGCGCCCGACCGGCGCGATCCACGGCAGGCCGGCACCATCGAAGCAGCGATACACCGTGTCGCGACCACGCTCGTCCTGCGCCGTGGTCACCACGCCGCGCGGCTTGTTGAGCACCAGGTACAGCCGCTGCGGCGCATCCATCGGCCGGCCATCGACTTCGATCGGCGGGTGCGGACTGGCAATCGGGAACTCGGGATCACGGATGATGCGGCCGGACACGCGCACGCGGCCCTCGGCAATCCAGCGCGCGGCCTCGCTGCGTGAGCACACGCCGGCCTTGGACAGCACGCGCGCCAGGCCATGGCGCACGCCATTGGAGACATCCGGAACCGCACGCCCACGCGGTGCGTGGGAGCGGGCAGCGGGGGCAGCAGGTGGGCGGCGCGTGCGCAAGCCTCTGCTCCCCGCCGCGCTTACTTCTTGTCGACCGGCTTGGTCTCAGCCGGTGCTTCGGCCGCAGCCGGAGTGGCGGCCGGAGCCGGACGCGCCTTGACCACACGCACGCCACGCGCCTTCATCCAGGCGTCGAACTCTTCGGCGGTCATGCGCTTGCCGTTCTGGCTCATGTCGAAGCGCCAGGGCGTGTTGTCGAATTCGGTCTGCGGCTTGTAGGCCGCCGGATCGTTCGGCTTCACCGCCGGTGCGCTCGGAATGGCCTTGGCGATGTTCTGGCACCCATCGATGCGCAGGCGCTGCAGCACCTGGTCCAGCGACTGCGACGGATCGTAGTTGCTGCTCAGCACGCCGGCCGGCATGCCCAGCTGGTTGCCACGGATGTAGAGCTCGTCGGCCACCGGCGCGATGGTCGTGGCCGGCAACGGCAGCGGCGAGGCGCTGGTGTTGACCGAGCAATCGACCGCAGCGTGGGCGGCGGGAACCAGGGCCAGCGCCAGGAAGGCGGCCGATGCAGAGCGCAGCATGAAGGGCATCCAGGAAAGGAAGTGACGCGGCGAGTTTAGCAATGCCGCGACAGCTTTCAAGCGCCACTTTCAATGAATACGGCAACTCATTGGTTTTATGGGCAAAATCCCGACGAACGGTTACTCCCGCGCCTGAAACGCCGGGTTCCGGACCGCAGAAACAACAAGACCCGGCCGAAGCCGGGTCCTGCTGTGTCCTACTGGCAGAGCGTCAGAACTTAGTTCTGGACGTTCAGCTCGGTACGACGGTTCTTGGCGCGACCTTCCGGGTTGTCCGAACCATCCGGGTTGGTGTTCGGAGCAATCGGACGGCTCTCGCCGTAGCCGATCGGGCCGACCAGGCGACCGGCGTCGACGCCGTTCTTGGTCAGGTAGTTGTACACGGCGGTGGCGCGACGCTCCGACAGCTTCTGGTTGTAAGCGTCGGTACCCTTCGAGTCGGTGTGACCGGCAACTTCAACGCGCAGATCCGGGTAACGCTTCAGGATCTCGGTGGCTTCGCTCAGGATCGCCACGGCGTCCGGACGCAGGTTCGACTTGTCGAAGTCGAAGTTGACGCCCTTCAGGTCGATGGAGACCGGAACCGGGCAACCGTCCGGACCGATGGTCTGACCCGGCTGCGAGTTCGGGCACTTGTCGTCGCAGTTGTTGACGCCGTCACCGTCGTCATCCAGGTCGGCGCAGCTCGGGGCAACCGGAGCCGGAGCCGGAGCAGCCGCGACCGGAGCCGGGCCCAGCGGGATCACGACGCCGACCGAAGCCAGCACGTCGCCGAACCAGCTCTCGTCCTTGGCGGCGATGCTCTGGTCGTCGAAGTCAGCGCGGTAGGCCACTTCGGCGCGGACAGCAACACGCTTCTCGAAGGTGGTCTGCAGGCCGACGCCCAGCTTGGCGGCAACGTTGCCGTCCTTACGCTGGCGCGGACCGTTGTTGTCGATTGCAGCGTACTCTTCTTCCGACTTCTGGTAGCCCAGGCCACCGACGATGTACGGGTTCCAGCCGCGGCCTTCCTTGATGAAGTGGCGACGCAGGTCCAGCGAGACGCCGTACTGCGACCAGTTCAGGTCCTGGTTGCTGTCGAAGTTCGGGTTCTGGTAGTTCAGTTCACCGTCCAGCGACCAGTTCGGGCTGATGAACTTACCCAGGCCCAGGGTCACGAACGGAGCGTCATTGGTCAGACGGTCGCTGTCCTGGAAGTTGAAGCCGGCCGAACCGGTCAGGTACCAGCGGTCATCGAACTCCTGCGCCGAAGCTGCCTGGGCGAAAGCCAGGCCGCCCAGCAGCGCGGCAGTAAGGATCTTCTTGTTCATTGAGTACAGCTCCTATTTCGGGGGTATGAAACCGGTAGAGGCATGGGCCAGCACTAGTGCGTCGATGTACGACAGCCGATTCAGCACGCCACCGCCGCGAACATTATGCTCAGGCGGGTGAAGGCCATGTTAACAGTCCCGTAACATGTGAAGTGTTGCGCCCGACCGTCGACCGGTCCGACGTTGAAACCCTATACAGGATGATGAAAATCCGCAAGACCCACACGCTGCAAGGGTTTGACGGGGTTTAAGCGCGAAAACCGACATACTGCGCAGCACATTGCATCACACGGTTCAGCAGGTTTGCGGAAACGTGAGGAACCTTATGATGGGATCACGAACCCAGCCGGAGCCGTGATGAAAGCCGTCGCCCTGAGTCGTGAATACGCACCTGCCCTGCGTGATGTCCTGCTGCCGCCGCCGCTGCCTCCTCGCGGCCGCGATCTGCTGGTGCGGATCGAAGCGGTATCGGTCAACCCCGTCGATGGCAAGCAGCGGGCCGCTACCGATCCGGCCACCCTTCAGGTTCCCCGGGTGCTCGGCTGGGACGCCGCCGGTGTGGTCGAAGCCATCGGTGACGAGGCCAGCCTGTTCGCCTCTGGTGACGAGGTCTACTTCGCCGGTGACGTTACCCGGCCGGGCTGCAACGCCCAGTACCAGTGGGTGGACGAGCGCCTGGTCGCCCGCAAGCCGAGCACGCTCGATTTCGCCGAAGCCGCCGCACTACCCCTGACCACGCTGACCGCCTGGGAGCTGTTGTTCCAGCGCATGCCGCTGCACCTGGATGATCGCCGCCATGGCGGCCAGCACCTGCTGGTGATCGGCGGTGCGGGAGGCGTGGGCTCGATGGCGATCCAGCTGGCCCGCCATGCCGGCTTCGAGGTGATCGCCACCGCCTCGCGCGAGGCCTCGATCGACTGGTGCCGGCAGATGGGGGCCACGCATGTGATCGACCATCGGCAGCCGCTGCAGCCCCAGCTGCAGGCACTGGGCATCGACGCAGTGCAGGTGGCGCTCAACCTGGCCGACACCGATCACTACTGGGACGAACTGGGCCAGCTGCTGGCACCACAGGGCCATGTCGGCCTGATCGTGGAGCCGCGTGGCGCACTGCGCATCGGCGATCCGTACAAGGCCAAATGCATCGGCATCCATTGGGAGTTCATGTTCGCGCGCTCGCGCTTCGCCACCGCCGACTGCATCGAACAGCATCGCATCCTCAGCCGCGCCGCCAGCATGATCGATGCCGGCCAGCTGCGTGGCACGCTCAGTGAAACGCTGGGCACGATCAATGCGGCCAACCTGGACATCGCGCATCAGCGCCTGGCCAGCGGGCACACGGTGGGCAAGCTGGCGCTGGTGGGCTGGGACAACTGACGCCGTGATGTAGGCCGAGCCCACGCCAGGCTGCTACGCCTGCCGCCACCAGCAGAGCACGGGCGCGGCCCTGCTCAACCGCCCGCCTGCAGGATCGGCGCGGCCTGTACCAGCGGATTGGCTGGGATCTGTATCTATGGGCTCAAGGAAATCAGGGATACGGTGGAAACAGATCTCCCCTCCCCCGAGCCCACCATGCCTACCGCCCTGCCCCTGCGCCTGCTGCAACTGATCACCGGCCTGTTCCTGTATGGCTTCGGTGCCTCGCTGATGATCCGTGCCGCCATCGGCGTGGCGCCCTGGGACGTGCTGTCGCAGGGCATCGCCGCACAGACGCCGCTGTCCTTCGGGCTGGCGACCAATGTCATCGGCGCACTGGTGCTGTTGCTGTGGTGGCCACTGCGCCAGAAGCCGGGCGTCGGCACGGTGCTCAACGTGATGCTGATCGGTCCCTCCGCACAGTTCGGGTTGTGGCTGCTGCCACCGGCCATCGGCGTGGGCTGGCAGCTGGCGATGTTCTGTGCAGGCATGCTGCTGGTCGCGCTGGCCACCGGCCTGTACATCGGCGCCCGCCTCGGCCCGGGACCGCGCGATGGCTTGATGACTGGCCTGCATGCCCGCACCGGTTGGCCGATCTGGAAGGTGCGCAGCCTGATCGAAGGCAGCGTATTGCTGCTGGGCTGGTGGCTGGGCGGCAATGTCGGCCTCGGCACCCTCGCCTTCGCCCTGCTGATCGGCCCGCTGTGCGGCGTCACGCTGGGCTGGTTCGGGATCGGCCGCCCCCCGGTCGTACCCGCCGCTGCCCGGCAGCCGCAATCACCCTGAGCTGCCCCGAATGCCGGCCAGCGGCCGGCACTATCGCCCCCGGAGTTCGGGGGCAGCGCCGCAGGCGCGGGGGGTGGAGGCCGGTAAGTGGGGCCCGCGATTCGCGCAGCGAAACGCGGGAGCGACAGCACGCATGTGCCGAGCGTACCCGGCCAGCGGCCCTTGCCCCGGCCGCCGTTTCGCGGCACGCTTCGCGCTTCCGTACGCAAGCGTATCGACCATGTCGCCAGCCAACGAAAGCGCCTATCCCCATCTGTTCGCCCCGCTGGACCTGGGCTTCACCCAACTGCGCAACCGCGTATTGATGGGCTCGATGCACACCGGCCTGGAGGATCGCGCCCGCGACTTCCCGCGGCTGGCGGCCTACTTCGCCGAGCGCGCCGAGGGCGGCGTCGGCCTGATCGTCACCGGCGGCTTCGCACCGAATGTGGTCGGCTGGCTGAAGCCGTTCGGCGGCAAGCTGTCCTGGCCCTGGGAAGTGCGGCCGCACCGCCAGCTCACCGCCGCCGCGCACCAGCACGGCGCGAAGATCTGCCTGCAGCTGCTGCATGCAGGCCGTTACGCCTATCACCCGTTGTCGGTGGCACCGTCGAAGCTGAAGGCACCGATCAACCCGTTCACCCCGCGCGCGTTGTCGGCCAGCGGCGTCGACCGGCATATCGCCGATTACGCACGCAGCGCCAAGCTGGCCCGCGAGGCCGGCTACGACGGCGTGGAAGTGATGGGTTCGGAGGGCTACCTCATCAACGAATTCATCGCCCCGCGCACCAACAAGCGCACCGATGCCTGGGGCGGCGACGCGCGCCAACGCATGCGCTTCGCGGTCGAGATCGTACGCCGCATCCGCGAGGCCTGCGGCCCGGACTTCATCATCATCTATCGCCTGTCGCTGGTGGATCTGGTCGACGACGGCAGCAGCTGGGAAGAAATCGTGCAGCAGGCGCAGGCCATCGAGGCGGCCGGCGCAACGATTATCAATTCCGGCATCGGCTGGCACGAAGCGCGCATTCCGACCATCGCCACCTCGGTGCCGCGTGCTGCCTTCGCCGGGGTCACCGCCAAGCTCAAGCCGCATGTGAAGGTGCCGCTGGTGGCGACCAACCGCATCAACATGCCCGACGTCGCCGAGCGCATCCTCGCCGCTGGCGGCGCCGACATGGTGTCGCTGGCACGCCCGCTGCTGGCCGACCCGCAGTGGCCGAACAAGGCCCGTGCCGGCCGCGCGGAGGCGATCAACACGTGCATCGCCTGCAACCAGGCCTGCCTGGACCACGTGTTCGAGAACAAGCTGGCCAGCTGCCTGGTCAATCCGCGCGCCGCGCACGAGACCGAGCTGGTCTATCGCCCCACCGCTGCGCCGAAGAAGGTTGCGGTGGTCGGTGCCGGCCCCGCCGGCCTGGCCTGTGCCACCGTCGCTGCCCAGCGTGGCCACCAGGTCACCCTGTTCGACGCCAATGATGAGATCGGCGGCCAGTTCAACGTGGCCAAGCGCATCCCCGGCAAGGAAGAGTTCCACGAGACCCTGCGCTACTTCCGCCACAAACTGGCCGAAACCGGTGTGCAGCTGCGCCTCGGCACCCGCGCCGATGCCGCCCAGCTGACCGGCTTCGACGAGGTGGTGCTGGCCACCGGCATCACCCCGCGCAAGGTCGATTTCCCCGGTGCCGATCACGCCAAGGTGGTCAGCTACCTGGACGTGCTGCTGGGCCGGGTCGAAGTGGGCGCCAGTGCGGCGATCATCGGCGCCGGCGGCATCGGCTTCGATGTCGGCGAATTCCTCAGTCACGCCGGCGAGTCCCCCTCCCTCGACCCGCAGCGCTGGATGGCCGAATGGGGCGTGGACAGCACCTTCGAGGCCCGCGGCTCACTGGCCAGGCCGGAGGTTGAAACCTCGCCGCGCCGGCTGTGGCTGCTGCAGCGCAGCCCGGGCAAGCCCGGCGCGCGCCTGGGCAAGACCACCGGCTGGATCCATCGCGCCACGCTGAAGGCCAAGGGCGTGCGCATGCTCGGTGGCGTCGAGTACCTCGGCCTGGACGACGCGGGCCTGCGCATCCGCGTGGACGGCAGCGAACAGCTGCTGCCGGTCGACCATGTGGTGATCTGCGCCGGGCAGGAACCCAACCGCGCGCTGCAGGCCGAACTGCAGGCGGCCGGCATCAACGCGCAGCTGATCGGCGGTGCCGACGTGGCCGCAGAACTCGACGCCAAGCGCGCCATCGACCAGGGCAGCCGGGTTGCCGCCGGGCTCTGATGAGCGCCTGAATGGGGGGCGGAATGTGATTTCCGTCACCCTCATTGAACCTGAATGTCAAGCCGAGCGGTTCACGATGCGTTCGGCTACGCCCCCCTACCTTGCGCCATCTTTCCGCTCACCAGCCAGTTTCCGGTGAGCCGGCGCAGCCCCACGATCGGTACTGGTCGTTTCTTTTGGGGCTGCCCAACGGGGCGGCCCCGATGGCCGCCTCCCCATGACGCCAAGTCGTACCCCGCCTCCTGTCGCCCTGCGGCCGGAACCGGAGGGTGCGGCCCATACGGAGCAAGGAGTTATATGAAACTGGCCTGGATTCTCTGGCTGTCGCAGTTGTTGCCGCAGCCGGCCGCTGATTCACTGTGTTTGAGCACCACCGTTTACCTGGAAGCCCGCGACCAGACCCTGCGCGGCCAGCAGGCCGTCGCCGAGGTCGCACTGCGCCGGCTCGACAGTGGCCTGTGGGGCGACTCGATGTGCCAGGTGGTCACCGCGCGCAAGCAGTTCGCACCGACCATCGTCTCCCCCGGCACCCAGTTGGGCAACGACGCGGCCTGGAGCGAGGCAATGAACGTGGCCTTCGACGCCGAGCGCAACTGGGCGCTGCCGGCCGGCGAGCGCCGCGAGATCGTGCCCGGTGCCAGCCACTTCGCCGCGCTGTCCATCGCCAGCCCGAACTGGCGCAATGCCTACCAGGTGGCCACCATCGGCGATCACACCTTCTATAAGGTACAGAACCTCAAGCCGCGGCAGTCGTAACGATCCGTGCCGGCGGCAGCGTTGCCGCCTGCCGGCAGGCTCTGGGATAGTGGGCGTTTCCCGCCCGCATCACCTGGAGTTCCCATGAAGCTGTACAGCAAGCCCGGTGCCTGTTCCACCGCCGACCACATCGCCCTGCAGTGGACCGGCCAGCCGTTCGAGGTTGAACTGCTGAACAAGGACACCCTGAAGGGTCCGGAATTCCTCAAGATCAATCCGGCCGGTGCGGTGCCCGCGCTGGTCGACGGCGACTTCGTGCTGCTGCAGAACGCCGCGATCATGGGCTACATCGCCGACAGCTTCCCGCAGGCCGGCCTCGGCGGTGACGGCAGCCCGCGCCAGCGCGCCGAAGCCACCCGCTGGCTGGCGTTCGTCAATTCCGACGTGCACCCGGCCTTCTCGCCGCTGTTCGCGCCGGGCAAGTTCATTGCCGACGAAGGCCAGTACGACGCGATCCGCGCCGCCGCGCGCAAGCGCCTGCGTGGCCTGTTCGAGACCGCTGACAGGCAGCTGGCCGACAAGCCCTGGCTGGCCGGCTTCCGCAGCTTCGCCGACCCGTACTTCTACATCACCCTGCGCTGGGCCGCCGGCACCAAGGTCGACCTGTCGGGCCTGGACAATCTGGCCGCCTACAAGGCACGCATGGATGCCGATGCCGGCGTGCAGGCCGCGCTGAAGGCCGAAGGCCTGGCCTGACCTTGGTCAGGGGTCAGAGCCGTTCGCGTGGCGGACGGATCTGACCCCACCGGCCACCAGACGGGGTCGGATCCGCCTGCGCAGCAGGCGGCTCCGACCCCTCGATATCATTCGCGCGATCAGCCGATCTGGCGGATCACTTCCCCCTTGGCATCGCGCAGGTAGGTCGGCACCACTTCGATGCGCAGCGCCCCCGCCACCGGGTAAACCCCGCGCTCGGCGCGCACCCCTGCCAGGGCCTGCAGGCCCGCCTCGTCCAGTGACCAGCGCGCGCTGTCGGCGGATACGTCCGCCGCTTCACCGCCCCCATGCGCGATGAACTCCCACTGCCGCTCGCGGCTGGCCAGTTCCAGCGATTTGCCGTGGCGCAGGCGCAGCGGCAACAGTTCGCACACGCTGGCGACCTGACCGGCGCCGAGCACCAGCGTGGTGACGCCCGCCTCCTGCCGCCAGTCCAGGGTCTCGATGAACAGCATGCCGGTGCTGGAACCCTCGCGTTCGCTGCCGGCCTGCACCCGCTGTGCCAGCGCAGGGTCCTCCAGCAGGTTGTCGCGATGCAGATCGCTGATCCACAGCGGCATCGCCGGCAGCAGCGCCTGCAGCACGCCACGCGTCGACCAGCGCTTGACCGCCTCCATCTCCTCATCGGTCAATCCGACCAACTGCAGGAACTGCAGATGGCCGTTGGCCGTGTCCCGCGCCGGCAACTGCGGGTCCGCAATGAAGGCCAGATGGCACAGCCGCGTGCCAGTCTCCAGCGCGATCGGACCGTTGGCGTTGAGGTGATGGCCATCCTCGAACACGTTCCCACTGCCGAACACGTAACGCGCCAGGTTCTGCAGCAGGTTCATCGGCCACACCGGCGGGGTGCTGCCGGCGTTCTCACCGGCCTCGGCAGCCAGACGGAAGGTCAGCTCGAAGCCATAACCGCTGGCATCTGCATCACTGCTCTCCTTGGCGTACAGCTCGGAGAAGCCGTAGGTGATGTAATGCCAGTGCGGTACCGGCGCATCCGCCCAGTACACGCTGATGCCATCCAGTGGATCCTGGCCACCGAGCGTGTACGGAAGCGCGGTGCCGAAGTGGCGCGGCTCCTGGCCGGCATACAGCGGCGCCAGCGCCGCATTGATCGCGTCCCAGCCTGGGGTGTCGGTGTCGTCGTGGTCGTCCTGCACGCGGGACTCCTTGTAGGGAAGTGAACCGATCACTTTACGCGGTGGCTCAGGCCTGCACGACCTCACTGCCAGCGTTCAGCACCGCCGACTGGGTTTCCTGCCACCAGCGCTGCGCCAATGCCGGGCTGCGCGCCTTGCCCACCGCCGCCAGCAACTCCGGGCACAAGCGCTCCAGCGCCAGCGCATCGGTGCAGCGTTCGATCTTCAACTGCATGAAGTAGCCCTTCAGGCCCAGGTGGCGGCGCACCGCCTCGCTCATCGCGTCGTACAACTGCTGGTACAGCGCCGGGTCCTGTTCGCGCCCGGTGCTGATGCCGCGCGCCGGCGCCACCTCTGCGCTTCCGCCGATCACTTCGATCAGGCCCTGTGCTGACAATTGCTCCAGCGCGTCCGGTGGTGCCCGCAGGCCTTCGAACAGGCCACGCAGTTCGGTGTCGTTGCGATGGCCATCGACCATCAGCAGAATCGAACGCAGTGCCGCCGGCAGGCGCCGGCTACGGTCTTCGATTTCCTGACGGCCAGCAGCCGTCTTGGCGTGCAGCAATGCCATTGCCTCCCCCTCGCTCGATGCGCAATGCCGGCGCGCCCTCGCGGGCACGCCCCCTGTGTTGCCATCTCCGGACGGCACGCGCGTTCCCCGGCGCGAGCCGCGTATTGCAGGTCGATGACAGGCCGAGCTTAGCGCAAGTACTGCGGGTAGTGCCGGCCGCTGGCCGGCAACCTCGGGGTGGATGGGGGTGCCGGCCAGTGGCCGGCACGACCGGATCAACGGCCCAGCGCCCGGCGGATCTCCTCCAGCGCGCCGGGGTCGTCCAGCGTCGACAGGTCACCCGGGTCGCGCTGCTCGGCCAGCGCCTGCAACGAGCGCCGCAGCAGCTTGCCCGAACGGGTCTTGGGCAGCGCGTTGACCACGTGCACGTGCGCCGGGCGGGCCACTGCGCCGAGCGAGGTGGTCACCGTGGCCATCATCTCGGCCACCACTTGCGCCGGATCCTCGCCATCCAGGCCCTGCTTGAGGGTGACGAACACCAGCGGCACCTGCCCCTTCAATTCGTCCTTGACCCCGATCACGGCAGCCTCGGCCACGCGCGGGTGGCTCGAAATGGCCTCTTCGATCTCGCGCGTGCCCAGCCGGTGCCCGGCCACGTTGATCACATCATCGGTACGGCCGAGGATGAAGGTGTAGCCATCGTCGTCGCGGATTGCCCAGTCCAGCGAGCTGTACAGCAGTTCCTTGAAGTGGCTGAAGTAGCTCTGCAGGAAACGGTTGTCGTCGTTCCACACCGTGCTCATGCAGCCCGGCGGCAACGGTGGCGACACCACCAGCACCCCCTTCTGCCCCGGTGCGACTTCCTCGCCGGTGTTCTCGTCGATCACCTTCATCCGGTAGCCGAGGTTGGGGAAGCCCGGCGAACCGAAGCGCACCGGCTTCATCTCCAGGCCCGGCAGCAGGGTCAGCGCCGGCCAGCCGGTCTCGGTCTGCCAGTAGTTGTCGATGATCGGCTTGCCGAGCGCTTCGCTGATCCAGTGCGCGGTCGGTTCGTCCAGCGGCTCGCCGGCCAGGAACAGGTATTTCAGCGCGCGCAGGTCGTGGCGATGGATGAAGTCCGCATCGTGCTTCTTCAGCACGCGGATGGCAGTGGGGGACGAGAACATCGTGCGCACGTTGTACTGCTCGCACAGCGCCCACCAGATGCCCGGGTCCGGGTTGGTCGGCAGCCCTTCGTACAGCAGCGAGGTGCAGCCGCCGATCAGCGGGCCGTACACACTGTAGGAATGGCCTACCGCCCAGCCGACATCGGACGTGGAGAACATCACCTGCCCCGGCCTGCAGTCGAACACGGTTTCCATCGACTGTGCCATCGCCACCGCGTAGCCGCCGACATCGCGCTGCACGCCCTTCGGCTTGCCGGTGGTGCCCGAGGTATACAACAGGTAGCTCGGCTCGCTCGATTCCAGCCACTGCACCGGCACGTCGACCTCACCGATCTGCGCACGCAGCGCGGCGTACTCCACATCGCGGCCCGGCACGCGTGGTTCGGCGGCATCCAGTCCGCGCGACACGATCAGCACGTGCGGCGGTGGCGACGTGGCTTCGGCGCAGGCTGCATCGACCATCGGCTTGTACGGAATCAGCTTGCCACCGCGCATGCCGGCATCGGCGGCGATCAGCAGCTTCGGCTTGGCATCGTCGATGCGCAGCGCCAGGTTGTGCGCGGCGAAGCCACCGAACACCACCGAATGCACCGCACCGATGCGCGCGCAGGCCAGCATCGCGAACACGGCTTCGGCCATGTTCGGCATGTAGATCACCACACGGTCACCGTGACCGACGCCGAGGTGCTTGAGCACGGCAGCGAAGTCGTTCACTTCCCGATACAGCTGGCGATAGGTGATCTCGCGGGTGCTGCTGGTCTCGGTGGAAATGGCAACCAGCGCGAGCTGGTCGGCGCGCTCGGCCAGATGGCGGTCGACGGCGTTGTAGCAGAGATTGGTTTCACCCCCGACAAACCAGCGCCGGAACGGCGGGTTGCTGTAGTCGAGTACCTGCTGCGGCGGTTTGTGCCAATGGATGCGCTTGGCTTCCTCGCCCCAGAAGGCCTCCGGCTCGTCGATCGAGCGACGGTAGGTTTCCTCGTAGTTCATGACGCAGCCCTCCCAGACAAAGTCATGGGTTCGAGGATAGTCCGGCGCTGCCGCGCGGGCCGCCCTACCTTGGTAGGGGGTGGGGTTTTCATGCAGGGCTGCGCCCTGCACCCGCGGTAGTGCCGGCCGCTGGCCGGCAACCTCAGAAGCAACAGCCGAAGCAACAGCGGGTTTCCCGTGGGATGGCGAGGTGGGTCCGGTTGCGGGGGACACCGTGAATCCGTCCATGGAGGCTCGGTCGCCGCATCCATGCGGCTCACGCCCCCGCAACCGGACCCACCCCGCCTTCGACAGACTTCCGCGATCTGTCGGAGCACGGGGTCGGATCCCCAGATTCAATATTCAATTCGATATCTGACAGAAAAATCGTGTCGACCAAGGTCGACACCTACCAACACCAACAGCGACAGCCGTTACCAACCGCCGCAGGAATCTGTCGGGGGTGGGGCGGTGTGGGTTGGCAGGACCGTTGGCGCCATGGATGGCGCCATCGAGCCCCCTTGGGTGAGGGCGCTTTGCTTGCGAAGCACTGCTTTGCAAGCGCCCGAACGCACAGCCGCCAGCGGCTGGGCCGGACCCCGGAGGGGGGTTTACGGCGTGTCCTGCCAACCCACACCGCCCCGCCCAGCAAGCAGAAGACCAGCGCCGCCTTGGCCTTTGACGTTGCTCCGGTTCGTAGCAGGTGCAGGGCTGCAAGCCCTGCCGAACCCCTAGAACGGAGTGGCGGACTCGAACGCGAGTGCCTCGCCCGTCACCGGGTGGGTGAACCGCAGGCTGCGCGCATGCAGATGCACGCGCTGCGCAGGCGCGGCGTCATACAGCACATCGCCAACGATGGGATGGCCGAGACTGGCCATGTGCAGGCGCAGTTGATGGCTGCGGCCAGTAACCGGCTCCAGCGCCACGCGCGTGCGCTGCGCTTCGGCATCACGCGCCATTACGCGCCAGCGCGTCAGCGCCGGCTTGCCGCGTTCGTGATCGATCATCTGCTTCGGCCGGTTTGGCCAGTCCACGATCAGTGGCAGGTCCACGTCGCCGGCATCGCCTTCAAGCAGCCCCTCCACGATCGCTTCATAACGCTTGCCGACCTGGCGCTGCTCGAACTGCATCGACAACGCCACCTGCATGTCCTTGCCGCGCGCATGCAGCAGCAGGCCGGAGGTCACCTGGTCCAGGCGGTGCACGGTCAACGCATCCGGGTACAGCGCCTGCAGGCGCGCGACCACGCAATCCTGGTTCTCGGCGCCGCGGCCGGGCACGGACAGCAGGCCGGCCGGCTTCTCGGCCACCAGCAGCGCGTCGTCGATGTAATGCAGGTGGATCATGCGGCTCCGTATCCGTCCAAACAGAAACGGGGAAGCCGAAGCTTCCCCGTTCTGCGTACCGACCAAGGTCGGTACCTACCTTGATGGAAATGTACCGACCAACGGTCGGTACCTACCTCGATGGGAATGTACCGACCAGCGGTCGACACCCACCTCGATGAAAGAGGTACCGGCTCGAGCCGGTACCGCCTGCATCAGCCCAGCAGGTGGGCAACGCCGGCGCGCTCTTCTTCCAGCTCGGCCAGGGTCTTGTCGATGTACTTCTGGCTGAAGTCGTCGATCGGCAGATCCTTCACCAGGGTGTACTTGCCGTTCTCGGTGGTCACTGCGAAGCCGAAGATCACGCCTTCCGGAATGCCGTAGGAACCGTCGGACGGCACGCCCATGGTGACCCACTTGCCGTTGCTGCCCAGCACCCAGTCACGCACGTGGTCGATGGCAGCGTTGGCGGCCGAAGCGGCCGAGGACGAGCCACGGGCTTCGATGATCGCCGCGCCGCGCTTGCCCACGGTCGGGATGAAGGTGTTGGCGTTCCATTCCTGGTCGTTGATCGCATCGGCGATCGACGCGCCATCGGCGGTGGCGAAACGGTAGTCCGGGTACATGGTCGGGCTGTGGTTGCCCCACACGACCAGCTTCTCCATGCCACCGACCGGCTTGCCGAGCTTGGTCGACAGCTGGCTCAGCGCGCGGTTGTGGTCCAGGCGCAGCATGGCGGTGAAGTTTTCCGGCTTCAGGTCCGGGGCCGACTTCATGGCGATGTAGGCATTGGTGTTGGCCGGGTTGCCGACCACCAGCACCTTCACGTCACGGCTGGCGACCTTGTTCAGCGCCGCGCCCTGGGCGGTGAAGATCTTGGCGTTTTCCAGCAGCAGGTCCTTGCGCTCCATGCCCGGGCCACGCGGACGTGCGCCAACCAGCAGGGCGATGTCGGCGTCCTTGAACGCGACTTCGGCATCATCGGTGCCGACCATGCCGGCCAGCAGCGGGAAGGCGCAGTCTTCCAGCTCCATCATCACGCCCTTCAGGGCGGCCTGGGCCTTGTCGACCGGCAGTTCCAGCAGCTGCAGGATGACCGGCTGGTCCTTGCCCAGCATTTCGCCGGAGGCGATGCGGAACAGCAGGGCATAACCGATCTGGCCGGCGGCGCCGGTCACGGCAACACGAACGGGTGCTTTCATGGGGGTTTCCTCTTGCTTGCAAGCGTTTGATGGGACGCCGCGGGCAGAGCCACGCAGGCCTGGCGGGCGGCGGGGAACAGGGAAACGGCCACCCGTGGGTGGCCGTTTCGAAGGGGGATCAGGCGGCGAGGTGCTTGTTCCACTCCGCGACGCGGTCGGCCTGGGCGGCCAGCACGGCGTCGACGTCGCCTTCCAGGGTAATCGAATGGATCACGTCGCCCTGCTTGACCGAATCGACGATCGCCTGGCCTTCCAGGACCTTGCCGAAGACGGTGTGGCGGCCGTCCAGCCAATCGGTCTTGATGTGGGTGATGAAGAACTGGCTGCCGTTGGTGTTCGGGCCGGCGTTGGCCATCGACAGCGAGCCGACCTCGTGCTTCACGCCATTCTTCTCGTCTTCGAACTTGTAGCCCGGGCCGCCGGTGCCACGACCCTGCGGGCAGCCGCCCTGGATCATGAAGTCGGCGATAACGCGGTGGAAGATCAGGCCGTCATAGAAGCCGTGCTTGACCAGGTTCACGAAGTTGGCCACGGTCAGCGGTGCCTTGTCGGCGAACAGCTCGACCTTGATCGGGCCCTGGGTGGTGTCGAAAGTGGCGATGAGGGACATGAAGATCCTTGATGCAAAGGGGAATGCGTCTAGCCACCTAGTTTACACCCGCCTCGTGTCGGCGGCGGCTTCGACCATTGGTGAAGCGCCCCGCTTCAGCCCCCGGACGGGGAGCCGCGCAGCCGGGTCCTGGCGGCCCCGGCCGGGGCGGCGGATGCCCAGCTGAATGGGCCCCGTGACAGGCGTGAAATCCACCTTTTCGCGAATCGTCAAGTTCGACGTATAATGTTGGACTTCTTTTTCCAAATCCGGCGCCGACTGGCCCCCTTTCGTATGTCCATCGAAAATCTTCGCAACATCGCCATCGTCGCCCACGTCGACCATGGCAAGACCACCCTGGTCGACCAGCTGCTGAAGCAGTCCGGCACCCTGTCCGAGCGTACCGTCCTCGCCGAGCGCGTGATGGACAGCAACGACCAGGAAAAGGAACGCGGCATCACCATCCTGGCCAAGAACACCGCCATCACCTGGGAAGACAAGAAGACCGGCATCAAGAACCGGATCAACATCGTCGACACCCCCGGCCACGCCGACTTCGGTGGCGAGGTCGAGCGCGTGCTGTCGATGGTCGACACCGTGCTGATCCTGGTCGATGCGATGGACGGCCCGATGCCGCAGACCCGCTTCGTCACCCAGAAGGCCTTCGCGATGGGCTTCAAGCCGATCGTCGTGGTCAACAAGATCGACCGTCCGGGCGCGCGTCCGGAATGGGTGATCGACCAGGTCTTCGACCTGTTCGACAAGCTCGGCGCCACCAATGAGCAGCTGGACTTCCCGATCGTCTACGCCTCGGCCCTGAACGGCTACGCCGGCCTGGAAGACACCGTGCGCGACGGCGACATGACCCCGCTGTACGAAGCAATCATGCAGCACGCCCCGCGTCCGGAAGTGGACCCGGACGGCCCGTTCCAGATGCGCATCAGCCAGCTGGACTACAACAACTTCGTGGGCGTGATCGGCATCGGCCGCATCCAGCGCGGCACCCTGAAGAAGAACATGCAGGTCGCCGTCATCGACCGTGAAGGCAAGAAGCGCAACGGCAAGGTCGCCCAGGTGCTGGGCTTCCTGGGCCTGGAGCGCATCGAGCAGGAGACGGCCGAGGCCGGTGACATCGTGGCCATCTCCGGCATTCCGGAGCTGACCATCTCCGACACCCTGTGCCACCCGGATACCCCCGAAGCCCTGCCGGCGCTGACCGTCGACGAGCCGACCATCTCGATGACCTTCCAGGTCAACAACTCGCCGTTCGCCGGCAACAAGGACCTGTCCGGTGGCAAGTTCCTGACCAGCCGCCAGATCAAGGACCGCCTGGACCGCGAGCAGGTCCACAACGTGGCACTGAAGGTCGAACAGCTGGAAGACGCCGACAAGTTCCTGGTCTCCGGCCGCGGCGAACTGCACCTGTCGGTGCTGATCGAGAACATGCGCCGTGAAGGCTACGAGCTGGCGGTGTCGCGCCCGGAAGTGATCATCAAGGAAATCGACGGCCAGATGATGGAGCCGATCGAGCAGCTGGTGGTGGACATCGAAGAAATCCACCAGGGCGGCGTGATGGAAAAGCTGGGTACCCGCAAGGGCCAGCTGAAGAACATGGAACCGGACGGCAAGGGCCGTGTGCGCCTGGAATACCAGATCCCGGCCCGTGGCCTGATCGGTTTCCAGAACGAGTTCAAGACCCTGACCCAGGGTTCGGGCCTGCTGTTCCACGTGTTCGACCATTACGGCCCGAAGGAACAGGGCGCGATCGCCAAGCGCATCAACGGCGTGATGATCGCCAATGCGCCGGGCGTCACTCCCGCCTACTCGCTGGGTCCGCTGCAGGAGCGCGGCAAGCTCTTCGCTGCCGAAGGCGACAACGTGTATGAAGGCCAGCTGGTCGGCATCCACTCCAAGGACAACGATCTGACCGTCAACGCGATCAAGACCAAGCCGCTGACCAACATGCGCGCTTCGGGCAAGGACGACGCGATCCAGCTGACCCCGGCGATCAAGTACTCGCTGGAACAGGCCCTGGACTTCATCGAAGACGACGAGCTGGTCGAGATCACCCCCAAGGAGATCCGTCTGCGCAAGAAGTTCCTGACCGAAAGCGACCGCAAGAAGGCTTCGCGCGGCGGCTGAGCCAGCACCCGTGGACCAGAGCGGCTACAACCCGGATCCGCACCGGCATCCGGGCCTCCACGTCATCGCCCTGCTCGAAGCGAGCAAGGCGATGCTGGCGCTGTTGGCCGCCACCGGGCTGGAAGTGCTCGGACCGCAGCCGCTGCGGCACGGCATCATGGTCCTGATCCGGCGTTTCAGCCTGGATCCGGACCATGGCACCCTGCCCTCGCTGCTGCACATGATCAGCCCCGACGCGGTCCACCTGGCCGCGGCGGGGATGATCGGCTACGGCCTGCTGCACCTGGTCGAAGCCTGGGGCCTGTGGCGGGCCAAGGCCTGGGCCTCCTGGCTGGGCTGCCTGACCGCCTCCCTGTACCTGCCTTTCGACATCTTCGCGATCATCCGCCATCCCGGCTGGCCATCGTGGACGATCCTGGCGATCAACCTGATCGTGGTCTACGTCCTCGCCCGCGACCTGCGCAAGCGCCACCGCTGAGCACCGGCTACACTGGGGATTGGAGCCGACCAAGCCGCCCCATGCGCCCGTCCTTGCCGCCTCTGCTGACCTGCCTGCTTGCCGCGCTGCCTGCGCTGCTTTCGGCTGGCTGCAGCCCGGCCGCGTCCAGCGCGCATGCGGCCGAACCCGCGAGCCGCAACGTGCCGTTCCCGTACGCCGAAACCGATGTCACCGACCTGCAGGCGCGGATGAGCGCCGGTGAGCTGGACAGCACCACCCTGACCCAGGCCTACCTGCAGCGCATCGCCACCCTGGACCGCACCGGGCCGCGCCTGCGCGCGGTGATCGAGCTCAACCCGGATGCACTGAAGGAAGCCGCTGCGCGCGACCGCGAGCGCCGTGATGGACGCCTGCGCGGCCCGCTGCACGGCATTCCGGTACTGCTGAAGGACAACATCAACGCCGCCCCGATGGCCACCAGCGCCGGCTCGCTGGCCCTGCAGGGGTTCCGCCCGGACGACGCCTACCTGGTGCGCCGGCTGCGCGACGCCGGCGCGGTGGTGCTGGGCAAGACCAATCTCAGCGAGTGGGCCAATTTCCGCGGCAACGATTCGGTGTCCGGCTGGAGCGCGCGCGGCGGCCAGACCCGCAATCCCTATCGCCTCAGCCACTCGCCCTGCGGCTCCAGCAGCGGCAGCGCGGTGGCGGTCGCCGCCAACCTGGCCAGCGTGGCGATCGGCACCGAAACCGACGGCAGCATCGTCTGCCCTGCGGCGGTCAATGGCATCGTCGGCCTCAAGCCGACCGTCGGCCTGGTCAGCCGCGAGGGCATCATCCCGATTTCCTTCAGCCAGGACACCGCAGGACCGATGACCCGCAGCGTCGCCGACGCTGCAGCCGTGCTGACCGCTGTCGCCGGCCGCGACGATGCCGACCCGGCCACGGCGACCATGCCTGGCCGCGCGGTGTACGACTACACCGCGCGCCTGGACCCGCAGGGCCTGCGTGGCAAGCGCATCGGCCTGCTGCAGACACCGCTGCTGAAATACCGCGGCATGCCGCCGCTGATCGAACAGGCGGCCACCGAGCTGCGCCGGGCGGGTGCCTTCGTGGTGCCGGTGGAGCTGCCCAACCAGGGCGCCTGGGCCGAGGCGGAACGCACGGTGCTGCTGTACGAATTCAAGGCCGGGCTGGAGCGCTACTTCAGCACCCATCGCGCGCCACTACGCAGCCTGGCCGACCTGATCGCCTTCAACCAGGCGCACAGCAAGCAGGAGCTGGGCCTGTTCGGCCAGGAACTGCTGGTGGCGGCCGACGCTACCGCCGGCCTGGCCGACCCCGCCTATATCCGTGCACGCAGCGATGCGCGCCGGCTGGCCGGCGCGGAAGGCATCGACGCCGCCCTCGCCGCCCACCAGCTCGATGCCCTGGTGGCGCCGACCACCGGTGTGGCGTGGCCGATCCGCAGCGAAGGCGACGACTTCCCTGGCGAGAGCTACAGCGCCGCCGCCGTCGCCGGCTATCCCAGCCTCAGCGTGCCGATGGGCCAGATCAATGGCCTGCCGGTCGGCCTGCTGTTCATGGGCACCGCCTGGAGCGAACCGAAGCTGATCGAAATGGCCTACGCCTACGAACAGCGCACCCGCGCGCGACGCCCGCCGCACTTCGACACCGACACCCTGATCGACGCCGGCGAGCCGTGAGCTCCGGTAACGCCGCGAAATCCTGCTTGCGGTAGTGCCGGCCGCTGGCCGGCAGAACCGAGCTCGCCGGCCAGCGGCCGGCGCTACCGCTCGGGCTCCAGCTCCACCGGCACGATCGCCGCCTCACCGTCTTCAGCCCCCGGCGAACGCACATCCGCAGTGCGCGCACGTGGACCGCGCGGCATGTCCAGTTCGTCTGCATGCTGCAGCCGCGCACGCACCTGCGGCAGCGACTGTGGATGCTCGCGCGCGAGGAAATCGAGCATGCGTTCGCGCACCAGGCAGCGCAGATCGAAGGCATCACCGGAGCTGCGCGCACTGACCAGCAGGCGCACCTGGATCGCGCGCTCGCTGGTCTCGGTCACCTGGGTCACGCAGACCCGGCCATCCCACAGCGCTTCACCGCGGCAGATGCGTTCCAGCTCGGCACGGATCGCTGCCACCGGGGCACGATAGTCCAGCCACAGGAACGCGGTGCCGAGCAGGTCGGCGCTGCGCCGCGTCCAGTTCTGGAAGGGGTTCTCGATGAACCAGGTCAGCGGCACCACCATTCGCCGCTCATCCCAGATGCGCACCACCACATAGCTGCTGCCGATCTCCTCGATGCGCCCCCACTCGCCTTCGACGATCACCACATCATCCAGCCGGATCGGCTGCGTCACTGCGATCTGCAGGCCGGCGATCAGATTGCCGAACACGGGCTTTGCGGCGATACCGGCCACCAGGCCGATCAGGCCCGCCGAGGCCAGCAGCGCGGTGCCGATCTTCTGCACCATGGGGAAGGTCAGCAGCACCAGCGACGCGCCCAGCACGATGATGCCGCCCATCAGCACGCGGCTGAGCACCCGCGTCTGGGTCTGGATGCGGCGCGCCTCCAGGTTGTCGGAGACATCGATGGGATGGCTGCGCAGGATGGCACGTTCGCCCGCCGCCACCGCCCGCACCAGCAGCCAGATGAAGCACGCGGTCAGCGCGATATGCAGCACCCGTTGCAGGTTGCCCAGAACGGGATCCTGCAGCGGCGTGGCCTGCAATGCAGGGATCAACAGCAGCAGCGGCCATGCGGTGGCCATCGGCAGCCCGAGCACACGCCCGATACGCGCGCGCCGACGATCGCGCCCCTTCAGCCGATGGTAGATCCACAGGATCAGCCACGCGCCGATGCCGCCCACCACTACGGCCAATCCCAACGGCCATGCGTATGCCTGTGCGCTTTGCCAGTGCACCGTTGCCACCTCCACTCGAACAGCCAAGTGGACAGACTCGCGCATGGCGCATGAGCGCCACGTCAGTCGTTCGTAAGCAGCGTGTTGGTCGGCAGGGCTTGCAGCCCTGCACCTGCGGTAGTGCCGGCCGCTGGCCGGCAACCTCAACAGCAACACAAACAGCGTGCATTCCGAGGGATGGCGGGGTCGGTCCGGTTGCGGGAGACGCCGTGAACCCCCCTCCGGGGTCCGGCCCAGCCGCTGGCGGCTGGGCCGGACCCCGGAGGGGGGTTCACGGCGTGTCCTGCCCGCCCACATCGCCCCGCCATCCCACGGAATGCATGCTGTTGCCGTTGCTTAGGCCGTTGCCGTTGCCGTTGCCGTTGCCGTTGCGTCAGCAGGTGCAGGGCTGCAAGCCCTGCCGCAACGCCCTTACCGCACCTGCTCCTGCTTGCGCACGATCGCCATCGCGATCTCCAGCGACTGCTCGTAGTTCAACCGCGGATCCACGGTCGAACGATACGCGCGTTCCAGGTCGCGCTCGGTCAGTTCGCGCGCGCCACCGGTGCATTCGGTCACGTCTTCGCCCGTCAGTTCCAGGTGCACACCGCCCAGTCGCGTGCCTGCGGCCGCATGCAGATCGAACGACATCTCCACTTCGCCACGCACGTTGTCGAAGCGGCGCGTCTTGAAGCCATTGGCGGTGCTCTCGGTATTGCCATGCATCGCGTCACACACCCACAGCACGCGACGGCCATCGCGCTTGACCGCATCCAGCAGCGGCGGCAGCTTATCGGCAATCTGCGCTGCCCCCATGCGGTGGATGAAGCTCAGTCGCCCTGGCTCGTCATGCGGGTTGAGCACATCGATCAGGCGCAGCAGCTGGTCCGGCGTCACCGACGGGCCGACCTTGATCGCAATCGGATTGCGCACGCCACGCAGGTATTCCACGTGCGCGCCGTCAAGCGCGGCGGTGCGCATGCCGATCCACGGGTAATGCGTGCTCAGGTTCAACCAGCCCTGCTGGCGCGGCACCTGCCGGGTCAGCGCCTGCTCGTAGGGCAGCAGCAGCGCTTCATGCGAGGTGTAGAAGTCGATGCGGTTGAGGTTGTGCACGCGGGCCCCGGCCAGGGTTTCCATGAAGTGCACTGCATCGCCGATCGACGCCACCATCTTCTGGTACTCGGCGGCCAGCGGCGAATGCCGCACCCACTCCAGGTTCCAGTACTCCGGATGATGCAGGTCGGCGAAGCCGCCATCGATCAGCGCACGCACGAAGTTCATGGTCATCGCCGAATGCGCATGCGCCTGCAGCATCCGCTTCGGATCCGGCAGGCGCGCCGCCTCGGTGAACGCCGGCGCATTGATCACATCGCCGCGGTAGCTGGGCAGGGTCACGCCGTCGCGGGTCTCGGTATCGGCCGAACGCGGCTTGGCGTACTGGCCGGCAAAGCGCCCGACGCGGATCACCGGCTGGCGAAGGCCATGCACCAGCACCAGGCTCATCTGCAGCAGCACTTTCAACCGGTTGGAAATCGTGCCCGATTCGCAGTCGCTGAAGTTCTCGGCGCAGTCGCCGCCCTGCAGCAGGAAACGCTTGCCTTCCTGGGCCTCGGCCAACTGTTGCTTCAGCGCCAGGATCTCCCACGAAGTGACCAGCGGCGGTAGCCGCTTCAGTTCGTGCAGGGCGGCGTCCAGCGCCACCGGGTCCGGGTAGGTCGGCATCTGCAGCGCGGTCTTGCCGCGCCAGCTCTCCGGCGACCAGGCAGCGCCAGCGGCGGTCGCGGCAGGATCGAGGACGGGCGGAACGGCGGACAGGCTCATTGCAGACTTCCGGGGAGGGGGGCGGTCATGGTCGCAGAGCCAGCCGCTGGCGCAAAGGGCTGGGCACGCCCTGCACATGACTGAACGCCGGGGAAAGGGCATCGCGATCGGCCAGAAACCGCACGGCCACGGCCGCCCGGACAGGCGCATGATTCGCCACGCACTGTTACGAAGTAACACTCCGTCCCCGTCGGCCCCTTCCACAGCCTATCTGCCATGAAGCCCTCCCTGCTCGCTACCGGCATTACCTTCGCCCTGACCCTGGCCAGTCTGCCCACCCTCGCTATGGCCGCCGATGCCGCCGCTCCCGTGAAGGACCTCGACACGGTCACTGTCAGCGCCCAGCTCGATCAGGCCCGCAATGCGCTGTCGCCGGACATCGGCAGCAGCCAGTACCAGATCACCGCCGAGGACATCCAGAAGCAGCCGCTGGGTGCCTCCGCGCCGCTCAGCCAGGTGCTGCTGCAGGCTCCGGGCGTGGTCCAGGATTCCTACGGTGGCGTGCACGTGCGCGGCGACCACGCGAACCTGCAGTACCGCATCAACGGCGTACTGCTGCCCGAATCGATCTCCGGCTTCGGCCAGACCCTGGATGCCCGCACCATCAAGAGCATCCGCCTGATGGACGGGGCGCTGCCGGCGCAGTTCGGCGAGCGCACCGCTGCGGTGGTCGACATCACCACCCGCAGCGGCGCCGAGCTCGGCAATGGCGGCAGCGCCGGTCTGACCGCAGGCTCGTTCGGCAAGATCAATCCGAATGCCTCTTGGTGGGGCAATCAAGGACGCTGGAGCTGGTTCCTGACCGGCAACTACGACCAGAACGAGGTCGGCCTGGAGAACCCGACCCGCTCGCGCAAGCCGCTGCACGACGACACGCACCAGGGCAAAGCCTTCGCCGACCTGACCTACCTGGTCAACGAGAACACCCGCCTGAGCGTGTTCGCCGGCTTTGCCAACAATCGCTTCCAGATCCCGGTCAATCCCGGGCAGACCCCGCAGTTCGGTTACCTGGACACGACCACCTTCGACTCCAGCCAGCTGGATGAAACCCAGCGCGAGACCACCCGCTTCGGCATGCTGGTGCTGCAGGGCACGCTGGGCGGCACCGCCTACCAGTTGTCCGCCGGGCAGCGCTACAGCGACGTGGCGTTCAACCCGGATGTCATCGGCGATCTGGTATTCAGTGGCGTCGCCTCCCAGGTCCAGCGCAGCAACCGCGCCAACACGCTGCAGGCCGACTTCTCCACCCCGCTGGGCAACGACCACACGCTGCGCTACGGCCTGTACGGCAACTACGAGAATGCGCGCGCCAGCAACAACAGCTGGGTGTTCCCGGTCGATGGCGCCGGCCAGCAATCCAGCACCACGCCACTGCTGATTCCAGACCGCAGCGCCTTCCACGCCAGCACGCTGGCGGTGTACGTGCAGGATGAGTGGAAGATCGGCGACGACTGGACAGTGAACTACGGCCTGCGTGGTGATCGCTACAAGGCCTTCGGCCGTACCGAGGGCCAGCTCAGCCCCCGCGTGGGCGCGGTCTGGAATGCCAGCGACAGCACCACCGTGCATGCCGGCTATTCGCGTTACTTCACGCCACCGGCCAGTGAGCTGATCGCCAGCAGCGATATCGCCCTGTACGACGGCACCACCAACCAGCAGCCGAGCGGCGGCAACAACATTCCGCTGGCCGAACGCAGCGACTATTACGACATCGGCGTCTCGCAGCAGCTGGGTGAACACCTGACCCTGGGCCTGGACGCGTACGACCGCCGCGTCGCGCGCCTGCAGGACGAAGGCCAGTTCGGCGCCGCCTACATCTACTCGACGTTCAACTACCGCCGCGGCCATATCCGTGGGCTGGAGTTCAGTGCCGACTACAGCAACGGTCCGTTCAGCGCTTACTTCAACGCGGCGTACAACAAGGCCATCGGCACCCAGGTCATCACCAGCCAGTACAACCTCGATCCGGACGCGCTGGCCTATGTGGCCGACCACTGGATCCACCTGGACCACGACCAGAAGCTGACGTCGTCGGGGGGCTTCAGCTACGCCTTCGCCGGGCACAACCGGGTCGGTGCCAACTACGTGTTCGGCAGCGGCCTGCGTTCGGATATCGAGGGCGTGCCCAACGGCGGCGAGCTGCCGTCCTACCTGCAGGTGAACCTCAGCGCCGGGCATGATTTCAATGCCGACAGCGGCCATCCGCTGCACGTGCAGCTGGCCGTGATCAACGCATTGGATCGCAGCTACCAGCTGCGCGATGGCGGCGGTGTCGGCGTGTTCGCCCCGCAATGGGGACCGCGCCGCGGCGCCTACCTGAGCCTGCAGCAGGACTTCTGACGAGACAGGGGTCGGATCCCTTTCCGCAGGAAAGGGCTCTGACCCCGCACCGGGAATGGAGTCAGAGCCCTTTGCGATGCAAAGGGATCCGACCCCATCCTGCTTCAGCGCTTGACCTTGCGCAGCGACACCACCAGTGCCCACAGCGCCAGCAGCACGAACCACACGCCCGACCACATCGGCATGGTCAGGCCCAGGAACGTCCAGTCGATGTTGCCGCAGTTGCCGGTACCGGTCAGCACCGTGCGGAACACTTCCAGCGGCCCCATGGTCTCGCGCAGGAAGCTCAGCGGCGGGCCACAGGTCGCGCCCATCTCCGGCGGCAGCATCTGCACGTAGACGTGGCGCGCAGCGATGCCCACGCCGACGGCCGCCGCGATGAAGGCGAGCACGCCGTAGGTGGCGCGGCCGGGACGGTTGGACGGCCCGTGCAGCGCACCGATCAGGAACAACAAGCCCAGCGCGGCAAAAGCCAGGCGCTGGAAGATGCACAGCGGGCACGGCTCCAGGCCCATCTTCAGCTGCAGGAAGATCGCGTAGCCGAGCAGGCCCGCGCAGATCAGGAAGCCCAGGAAGAACTGGGCGCGGAAGGGCCAGCGCAGTGGATTCATCGTCAACGCTCGAATGGATCAAGGCGCCAAGCGTAACCGAGAGCGCGCCCCATTCGAACCGCCACAGGTGACGCCTGTCGGAACGGTGCGGGTCAGATCCCTTTGCGAATGCAAAGGGATCTGACCTGCGGTGCTGCCCGCTCGGGGTCAGAGCCCTTTCCTGCGGAAAGGGATCCGACCCCTGGAAACGCAAAAGCCCGGCAGGCGCCGGGCTTTCGCTGTGTCGCGTTGGAGCGGTCCGATTACTCGGCCACTTCCTCGGCCACGACCGGACGGTCAACCAGCTCGACGTAGGCCATCGGTGCATTGTCGCCGGCGCGGAAACCGCACTTCAGCAGGCGCAGGTAGCCGCCCGGACGGTTCGCGTAGCGCGGGCCCAGGATCGTGAACAGGTTGCCCACGGCTTCGTTGTCGCGCAGGCGGGCGAAGGCCAGACGGCGGTTGGCGACCGAGTCGACCTTGGCCAGGGTGATCAGCGGCTCGGCAACGCGGCGCAGTTCCTTGGCCTTCGGCAGGGTGGTCTTGATCAGCTCGTGCTTGAACAGCGAGGCGGCCATGTTCTTGAACATCGCTTCGCGGTGGGCGCTGGTGCGGCTGAACTTACGGCCAGACTTCTGGTGACGCATGGTGATATTCCTTGGTTAATGATGCGGCTGTGTGGATCGTTGTCGCCATCCTGGCGTTACTGCGCGGACTGCGGTTGGTCCTGGCCGCCCGTCCTGGACGACCTGCCCGCGAACCTGTGGTTCGTCGTGGCATGGTGTGTTGCGTTGAAGGCTCCACCGCAAGCGGTGGAGCCTCCAGGCATTACCGATATCAGCCCAGCATGCCGTGGCTGGCGACGCCGGCCGGCGGCCAGTTCTCCAGCTTCATGCCGAGGGACAGGCCGCGCTGAGCCAGCACTTCCTTGATTTCGGTGAGCGACTTCTTGCCCAGGTTCGGGGTCTTCAGCAGCTCCACTTCGGTCTTCTGGATCAGATCGCCGATGTAGTAGATGCTTTCAGCCTTCAGGCAGTTGGCCGAACGCACGGTCAGCTCCAGATCGTCGATCGGGCGCAGCAGCACCGGATCCACGCCGTTGTTGGCCGGCTTGGCCGCACCGCGGTCGCGGTGGGTGAAGTCACCGAACACCGACAGCTGGTCGCTGAGGATGTCGGCGGCGGTGCGCACGGCTTCCTCGGCATCGATGGTGCCGTTGGTCTCGATATCGATGACCAGCTTGTCCAGGTCGGTACGCTGTTCGACACGCGCCGCTTCCACGGCGTAGGCGACACGGCGGACCGGCGAGAACGAGGCATCCAGGACCAGGCGGCCGATGGCACGGGTTTCTTCGTCCGGACGACGACGCGCGGCAGCCGGCTGGTAGCCGAAACCACGTTCGATCTTCAGACGCATGTTGATCGCCGTATCCTTGGTCAGGTGGCAGATCACATGGTCGCCGTTCAGGATCTCCACATTGTGGTCGACCTTGATGTCGGCAGCGGTGACAACGCCCGGGCCCTGCTTGGACAGGGACAGGGTGGCGCTGTCGCCGGAGTGCATACGGATGGCCACGTCCTTCAGGTTCAGCAGGACTTCGAGCACGTCCTCCTGCAGACCTTCGACCGTGGTGTACTCATGCAACACGCCGTCGATTTCGACTTCCGTGATGGCGAAGCCCGGGATGGACGACAGCAGCACGCGACGCAGGGCATTACCCAGCGTATGCCCGTAACCCCGCTCCAAAGGTTCGATAACGACCTTTGCACGGGTGTCGGTAAGGCGTTCGATCTGCGGACCGCGAGGACGCAGAACCTGGTTGGCGGTAACCGTCATGTTGCGGGTTCTCCTAGTGAACCCCCGGCCGTCGCCGGGGGCTCTCCAATGTGAATTACTTCGAATACAGCTCGACGATCAGCGCTTCGTTGATGTCCGCAGGCAGATCCGAACGATCCGGAACAGCCTTGAAGATGCCGGTGAACTTCCCGGAATCCACTTCAACCCACGACGGGCTCAGGTCATGCTGGGCGGCGACGGTCAGGGCTTCCTGGACGCGCAGCTGCTTGGCAGCCTTTTCAGACAGGGCGATGGCGTCGCCAGCCTTGACCTGGTACGAAGCCAGGTTGACCGACTTGCCATTCACGGTGACGCCGCGGTGCGACACCAGCTGACGGGCAGCCGGACGGGTCACGGCGAAGCCCATGCGGTAGACGACGTTGTCCAGGCGGGTTTCCAGCAGCTGCAGCAGGTTCTCGCCGGTGTTGCCCTTCTTGGTCGAGGCCTTCTTGTAGTAGTTGCGGAACTGACGCTCCAGCAGGCCGTAGATACGCTTGACCTTCTGCTTTTCACGCAGCTGGGTGGCGTAGTCGGACAGCTTGCCCTTGCGGGCAGTGGCGCCGTGCTGGCCGGGCTTCTGCTCCAGCTTGCACTTCGAGTCCAGCGCACGCGCCGGGCTCTTCAGGGACAGGTCGGCGCCTTCGCGGCGGGCGAGCTTACAGGTAGGACCGATATAACGAGCCATTTCTTATCGCTCCCTTTAGACGCGACGCTTCTTCGGCGGACGGCACCCGTTGTGCGGGATAGGCGTCACGTCGATGATGTTGGTGATCTTGTAGCCGACGTTGTTCAACGAACGCACGGCCGACTCACGGCCCGGACCCGGGCCCTTGATGCGGACTTCCAGCGACTTCACGCCGTAGTCCAGCGCAGCACGACCGGCCTTTTCAGCAGCCACCTGGGCAGCGAACGGGGTCGACTTGCGCGAACCGCGGAAGCCAGCGCCACCGGAGGTCGCCCACGACAGAGCATTGCCCTGGCGGTCGGTGATGGTGACGATGGTGTTGTTGAACGAAGCGTGGACGTGGGCAACGCCGTCGGTGACGACGCGCTTGATCTTCTTCTTGGTCTTAGCAGCGGGCTTAGCCATTTCTCAGTCCCTTACTTCTTGATCGCCTTGCGCGGACCCTTGCGGGTGCGGGCGTTGGTACGGGTGCGCTGGCCACGCAGCGGGAGGCCACGACGGTGACGCAGGCCGCGGTAGCAGCCCAGGTCCATCAGGCGCTTGATCGCGATACCGATTTCACGGCGCAGATCGCCTTCCACGATGTACTTGCCGACTTCGGCGCGCAGGCGCTCGATTTCCGGCTCCGACAGATCGCGGATCTTGGTGGTCGAAGCAACGCCTGCGACTTCGCAGACCTTCTTCGAACGGGTACGGCCGATGCCGTAAATGCTTTGCAACCCGACCCAGACATGCTTCTGGGCTGGCAGGTTGACGCCTGCAATACGCGCCATGACGCGGTTCTCCAGCTGAGTGATGGCCGACAGCGCGCCTCGGGCACGCCAATCCGGCAGGATGGATCAAAAAAGTGAACTAGCGATACTAACAAGGTTCCGGTTTACATGGAAGCCCGTGAAACCATTGGTTTCATGAACCCGGCCTGGGGAGTGTGCCCAGGCTCCGGCGCCGGATGGGGTTGGACCTGGGGTTTCCCCCGGGGCCGCCCGCGCTACTCCAGCGCGGGACCACCTCATCACACCCCCACCCGGAACCGCTGCGGGGGCCGCCCTTCGTTTGTGTGGCCGGAGTCCGCGAAGCGGAGGGACCATCACGTCAGGAAGACGAAAGTATAACAGGCCTATCAGCCGCGGGCAAAACCGCCGCGGTTGCCACCCTTCAGGTTGGCCTTCTTCAGCAGGCTCTCGTACTGGTGGGACATCAGGTGCGCCTGCACCTGGGCGATGAAGTCCATCACCACCACCACCACGATCAGCAGCGAAGTACCACCGAAGTAGAACGAGGCGTTCAGCTGCGTGCGCATCAGTTCCGGCAGCAGGCAGACGATCACCAGGTACGCCGAGCCGGCCGCGGTCAGGCGGGTCAGCACGCCGTCGATGTAGTCGGCGGTCGCCTTGCCCGGACGGATGCCCGGAATCAGCGCACCGGACTTCTTCAGGTTGTCGGCGGTTTCCTGCGAGTTGAACACCAGCGCGGTATAGAAGAACGCGAAACCGGTGATCAGCGCAGCGAACACGATCATGTGCAGCGGCTCGCCCGGGCCCAGGGCGTTGGCGACCTTCTGCAGGACCTGGCCGAAGCTGCTCTGGTTGGCGGCCTGGCCGGACCACATGGCCAGGGTGGCCGGGAAGGCCAGCAGGCTCGAGGCGAAGATCGCCGGGATGACGCCGGCCATGTTGAGCTTCAGCGGCAGGAACGAGGTCTGGTTCATGTACGCGTTGCGACCACCCTGGCGGCGCGCGTAATTGACCGTGATCCGGCGCTGGCCACGCTCGACGAACACCACGAAGAAGGTGAAGGCGAGCACGACGATGGCGATCAGCAGCAGCTGGATGAACTGGATGTTGCCGTCGCGGTAGGCGTCGAAGGTGTGGATGACCGCACCCGGCAGGCCCGCCACGATACCGGCGAAGATGATAAGCGACACGCCGTTGCCGATGCCGCGCTCGGTGACCTGCTCACCGACCCACATCAGGAACATGGTGCCGGCGGTCAGTGCGACCACGGCAGTGAGCACGAAGCCCATGCCCGGCGCATACACGACCGGAGCGCCCGACGGCGAGACCTGGCCCTGCAGGGCCAGCGCGATCGAGCCGCCCTGCACCACTGCCAGCAGCACGGCGCCGATGCGCGAATACTGGGTGATCTTGCGGCGGCCGGACTCACCTTCCTTCTGCATCGCCTTCAGGGCGGGGAAGATGTGCACGGCCAGCTGCATCACGATCGATGCCGAGATGTACGGCATCACGTTCAGCGCGAAGATGCTGAAACGGTGCAGGGCGCCGCCCGAGAACATGTTGAACATGTCCACGATGCCGCCGCCCTGCTGTTGCATCATGGCAAGCATGGCATCGGGATTGACGCCCGGCACCGGCACGTAGCAGCCGATGCGATAGACGATCAAAGCCCCGACGACGAACAGCAAACGTTGGCGAAGTTCAGTGAACTTGCCCATTCCGCCCGCGAGGTTACCGATGCCAGCTTGCGCCATGATTTTCTTACTCCGTTACGCTGCCGCCGGCAGCTTCGATTGCAGCCTTGGCACCCGCCGTGGCAGCAATACCCTTCAGGGTGAACGCCTTGGTCACTTCGCCCTTGACGACGACCTTGGCCTTCTTTGCGGTGCTCGGGACCAGCTTGGCAGCACGCAGGGCGGCGAAATCGATCTCACCGGCCGGCAGCTTGTCCAGCGCGTACAGCAGCACTTCAGCGGTGTCCTTGGCGATCGGCGAACGGAAGCCGATCTTCGGCAGACGACGCTGCATGGGGGTCTGGCCGCCTTCGAAGCCAGCCTTGATCTTGCCGCCACCCTTACGGGCGAACGAACCCTTGTGGCCGCGGCCGGCAGTCTTGCCCAGGCCCGAGCCGATACCGCGGCCGACGCGGGTGCGCTCGGTGCGGGCGCCCGGTGCCGGGCTCAGTTCATTGAGACGCAGAGTCATGGTCGATTACTCCTCAACCTGGACGAGGTACTGAACCTTGTTGATCAGGCCGCGTACCTGCGGGCTGTCCTTCAGTTCACGCACATCGTTGAGCTTGTTCAGGCCCAGGGCACGCACCGACAGGCGGTGACGCGACTGGGTACCACGCAGGCCACGCACCAGGCGGACCTTCACAGTCTTGTTGGACTCATTAGCCATGGTTGAGTTCCTCCACCTTCTTGCCGCGCTTGGCCGCGATGCGAGCCGGCGACTGCGCAGCAGACAGGCCCTTCACGGTGGCACGCACCAGGTTGATCGGGTTACGCGAACCGGTGGCCTTGGCCAGCACGTTCTTCACGCCAACGGCTTCCAGCACGGCGCGCATGGCACCGCCGGCGATCACGCCGGTACCTTCCGAAGCCGGCTGCATGAACACGCGGGCTGCGCCGTGACCATCCTTGATGGTGTGCCACAGGGTGCCGTTGTTCAGGTCAACGCTGACCAGGTTCTTGCGGGCCTGTTCCATCGACTTCTGGATGGCGACCGGCACTTCGCGGGCCTTGCCATAACCGAAACCGACCTTGCCTTCGCCGTCGCCGACAACGGTCAGGGCGGTGAAGGTGAACTGGCGGCCACCCTTGACGGTCTTGCTGACGCGGTTGACCGCGACCAGCTTTTCGATCATGCCGTCGTCGATCTTCTCTTCGCGGTTACGGTCGCGATCGCGACCCCGCTGCTGACGCTCTTCTGCCATGTTGATTCCTTGGTTGTTTGGGTATGTACGGCTCGAGGCCGCTTATGGTTGTGGAGTGACGCGTTGTTCCGGTGGGCCACTGCAGAAGAGCGGCGCCGTCCAGCCTCGCTCAGGCTGGCGAGCAGGCAGGCAGGAGGCCATCGGCCCCCTGCCCTTGTCCCTTAGAACTGCAGGCCGGCTTCGCGGGCCGCTTCTGCCAGGGCCTTGATGCGGCCGTGGTAGCGGTAGCCCGAACGATCGAAGGCAACCTTCTCGACGCCGGCGGCCTTGGCGCGCTCGGCGACGATGCGGCCAACCTTGGCAGCGGCATCGGCGTTCTTGCCGTTCTTCAGGCCTTCCTTGACGTCGGTCTGGGTGGTGTTGGCGGCAGCCAGCACCTTCGAACCGTCAGCGGTGAAGACCTGGGCGTACAGGTGCTGGCCGGTGCGCAGCACCGACAGGCGGGCGACGCCGAGCTCACGGATGTGGGCGCGGGTCGACTTGGCGCGACGCAGGCGGGCGATGTTCTTGTTCATTTTGATTATTCCTTGAAAGCTGAAGGATGGGCTTCTCCCTGAGGAGTCCGCACATGGATGTGCGGGCTCTTGCGAGGGACTCGCACTTACGCCTTCTTGGCTTCCTTACGGATGATGACTTCGTCGGAGTACTTCACGCCCTTGCCCTTGTACGGCTCCGGCTTGCGGAACGCGCGGATCTTGGCGGCGACTTCACCGACGACCTGCTTGTCAGCGCCCTGGACCAGGATCTCGGTCTGGGTCGGGGTGGTGATGGTGATGCCTTCCGGCGCCACGAACACGACCGGGTGCGAGAAGCCCAGCGACAGGCTCAGGTCCTTGCCCTGCATGGCAGCGCGGTAACCCACGCCAACCAGCTCCAGCTTGCGCTCGAAGCCTTCGGACACGCCCTTGACCATGTTGGACAGGATCGCACGCACGGTGCCGGTCAGTGCGACCAGCTCGGCGTTCTCGGTGCTCAGGGTGGCAACGCCATTGTCGACGTTGATGGCAATGCCGGCCGGCTTGGCCAGCGACAGGGTGCCCTTCGGGCCCTTGGCGGTGACGCTGTCCGACTGGACGTTCAGTTCAACCTTACCCAGGGTGATCGGCTTCTTGGCTACGCGGGACATAGTTCTACTCCTTTCGCCTTAGGCCACGAAGCACAGGACTTCGCCGCCGACGCCCAGCTGGCGCGCCTGCGCATCAGTCATGATGCCCTTGGAGGTGGAAATGATGGAGATACCCAGGCCGTTCATGACCTTCGGCAGCTCGCTCTTGCCGCGGTACTGGCGCAGGCCCGAACGCGAGAAGCGCTTCAGGGTCGCGATGACCGGCTTGCCTTCGAAATACTTCAGCACGATTTCCAGCTCGGACTTGTTGTTTTCCAGCTGGGTCACGCGCAGGTCGGTGATGTAACCCTCGTCCTTCAGGACCTGGGCGATCGCAACCTTGATCTTGGACGACGGGGCTTTCACCGTCTGCTTGCCAACTGCGGCCGCATTCTTGATGCGGACCAGCAGGTCGGCGATGGGATCAGTCATGCTCATATGAGTACCTTTGAGTGCACCGATATCCGCTTTCGCGAAAATCTGTTGTCTCCTGGAAACGGGCCAGGTCCCTTGATGCAGCGGGCCGGGGCCCACTCCTACAACCCCGTCTGCACAGGGCAAGACGCGGGAGTATACGCCAAAAGAGCCCGACTTGCGTCGGGCTCTTCGGGTTTTTTCGCAGAAAGGAAGCTGAACGCCCCCCTCCCCGGTTCAGCGGCCCCCGCAGGGGCTGCTGATCGCAGGGCCGGCTGGGATTACCAGCTGGCCTTGCGCAGGCCCGGGACGTCGCCACGCATGGTGGCTTCGCGCAGCTTGTTGCGGCCGAGGCCGAACTTGCTGTACACGCCACGCGGACGACCCGACAGCTCGCAACGGTTGCGCTGACGGCTCGGCGACGAATCGCGCGGCAGCTTGGCCAGCTTGGTTGCGGCGTCGATCTTCTCTTCGTAGGTCGCGTCCACGGAGGACACGATCTTCTTCAGAGCCGCACGCTTCTCAGCGTACTTCTTGGCCAGCTTTTCCCGCTTGATGTCGCGGTTGACCATGGAGGTCTTTGCCATTTCGGTTTCCTCGACAGATCAGTTACGGAACGGGAACTTGAACGCTGCCAGCAGCGCCTTCGCTTCCGCGTCGGTCTTCGCAGTGGTGGTGATGGCGATATCCATACCGCGGATCGCGTCGACGGCGTCGAAGTCGATTTCCGGGAAGATGATCTGTTCCTTCACACCCATGTTGAAGTTGCCGCGGCCGTCGAAGGAACGACCGGAAACACCACGGAAGTCGCGCACGCGCGGCAGCGAGATGTTGATCAGGCGGTCCAGGAACTCGTACATCTTGTGGCGACGCAGCGTGGTCTTGCAGCCGATCGGCCAACCATCACGGATCTTGAACGACGCAACCGAGATACGCGACTTGGTGACAACCGGCTTCTGGCCGGAAATCTTGGTCATGTCCGCGACGGCGTTTTCCAGGATCTTCTTGTTGGTGGCAGCCTCGCCGACACCCATGTTCAGGGTGACCTTGACGAGCTTCGGTACTTCCATCGGATTGGTGTAGCCGAACTGCTTCATCAGCGCCGGCACCACTTCTTCCTTGTAGATCTTTTCGAGACGGGAAGTCATCTTCACATTCCTCAGGCGTCGAGCGCCTCACCGCTGGAGCGGAACACACGCAGTTTGCGTCCATCCTCCAGCACCTTGAAGCCAACGCGTTCGCCCTTGCCCGAAGCCGGGTTCAGCACGTTCACGTTGGAGATATGGATCGAAGCTTCGCGCTCGACCACGCCGCCGGCAACACCTGCCTGCGGGTTCGGCTTGGTGTGGCGCTTGACGATGTTCACGTTGGCGACGACCACACGGTCGCCGTCGACGCGGACGACTTCGCCCTGCTTGCCCTTGTCCTTGCCAGCGTTGACGACAACCTGGTCGCCCTTCTTGATACGGTTAGCCATGATTATCTCCTGTCGCTCACAGCACTTCGGGAGCGAGCGAGACGATCTTCATGAACTTCTCCGAACGAAGTTCACGGGTCACCGGCCCGAAGATACGGGTACCGATCGGCTCCTGCTTGTTGTTCAGCAGGACGGCAGCGTTGCCGTCGAAGCGGATCAGCGAACCGTCGGCGCGACGCACACCCTTGCGGGTACGCACCACGACGGCGTCATACACTTCACCCTTCTTGACCTTGCCGCGCGGAATCGCATCCTTCACGGTGACCTTGATGATGTCGCCGATGCCGGCGTAACGGCGCTTGGAACCACCCAGCACCTTGAAGCACATCACCTGCTTGGCACCCGAATTGTCCGCGACGTCAAGGTAGCTCTGCATCTGGATCATGATTCAGACTCCTTATTCAGCCGCACGCGTGATGACTTCCACCACGCGCCAGTTCTTGGTCTTGGACATCGGAGCAATCTCGGTCACGCGGACGACATCGCCTTCCTTGCAGGCGTTGTCGGCATCGTGGGCGTGCAGCTTGGTCGAGCGCTTGATGTACTTGCCGTACAGCGCGTGCTTGACCTGACGCTCAACCAGGACGGTAACCGTCTTGTCCATCTTGTTGCTGACGACACGGCCTTCGACCGTGCGCAGCGTCTTCTTTTCAGTATTGTCGCTCATAGCGGCCATCCTTACTTCGTGCTGCCGAGCAGGGTCTTGACGCGAGCAATCTCGCGACGGACCCGGCGAATGTCGTGGGTCTTCGGCAGCTGGCCGGTGACCTGCTGCATACGGACAGAGAACTGTTCCTTACGCAGGTCGATCAGGTGGGCCTTGAGTTCGTCAGCCGACTTTTCACGGAGAGTTTTGATATCCATCAGCGCACCGTACGGGTCACGAAAGTGGTGGTGACCGAGAGCTTGGCGGCGGCCAGGCGGAACGCCTCGCGAGCCACTTCCTCGGAAACACCCTCGATTTCATAGATCATGCGGCCGGGCTGGATCTGGGCCACCCAGTATTCCACGTTACCCTTACCCGAACCCATTCGAACTTCGATGGGCTTCTTGGTGATGGGCTTGTCGGGGAACACGCGGATCCACATCTTGCCGCCGCGCTTGACGTAGCGGCTGATCGAGCGGCGGGCCGCTTCGATCTGACGCGCGGTCAGCTGACCGTGTGCGGTTGCCTTCAGGCCGTATTCGCCGAAGCTGACAGCGTTGGCGCTCCAGCTCAGGCCATCGTTACGGCCCTTGTGTACCTTGCGGTACTTGGTTCGCTTGGGTTGCAACATTGTCGTTACCTCGCTTCACGGGCCGGGCGCTGACGGTCACCACGGTCGCCGCGATCGTGACGATCGTTGCGCGACGGGGTGTCGTCCTGCTTTTCCTGGCCAACCTGGGAGAAATCGAAGACCTCGCCCTTGTAGATCCAGACCTTGATGCCGATGATGCCGTAGGTCGTCTTGGCTTCAGCGAAGCCATAGTCGATGTCGGCACGCAGGGTGTGCAGCGGCACGCGGCCTTCGCGGTACCACTCCGAACGGGCGATTTCAGCACCGTTGAGGCGGCCACCAACGTTGACCTTGATGCCCAGGGCACCCAGGCGCATCGCGTTGCCGACCGAGCGCTTCATTGCACGGCGGAACATGATGCGACGCTCCAGCTGCTGGGCGATCGACTCGGCAACGAGCTGCGCGTCCAGTTCCGGCTTGCGCACTTCGGTGACGTTGATGTGCGCCGGGACGCCCATCATCTCGCTCACTTCCTTGCGCAGCTTCTCGATGTCCTCACCGCGCTTGCCGATCACCACGCCCGGACGGGCGGTGTGGATCGTCACGCGAGCGGTCTTGGCCGGACGCTCGATCAGGATCTTGCTGATGCCGGCCTGGGCCAGCTTCTTGCGCAGCATTTCGCGCACTTTCAGGTCGGCTGCCAGGTAACCGGCGAACTCGGCCTTGTTGGCGTACCACTTGGAGTTCCAGTCCTTGGAAATGCCGAGGCGGATACCAATCGGATGAACTTTATGACCCATGGTCTTTTCCTTATCCGCTTACTTGGCGGCGCCCACAACCACAGTGATGTGGCTGGTGCGCTTGAGGATGCGGGTACCGCGGCCTTTCGCCCGCGCCATGAAACGCTTCAGGGTCGGACCTTCATCAACCATGATGGTCTGAACCTTCAGCTCGTCGACGTCGGCGCCCTGGTTGTTCTCGGCGTTGGCAATTGCCGACTCCACCACCTTCTTGATCAGGTGGGCAGCCTTCTTGTCCGAGAACTTCAGCAGGTTGACCGCACGTTCGGCCGGCAGACCGCGCACCTGGTCAGCGACCAGACGAGCCTTCTGCGGGGAGATGCGCGCAGTGCGCAGGATGGCTTTCGCTTCCATTGTCATCTCTCCTTACTTGCCCGACTTCTTGTCACCACCGTGACCCTTGAAGGTCCGGGTGATGGCAAATTCGCCGAGCTTGTGGCCGACCATGTTCTCGTTGACGAGAACCGGGATGTGGTTCTTGCCGTTATGCACGGCAATGGTGATGCCTACCATGTCAGGCAGGATCATCGAACGGCGCGACCAGGTCTTGATCGGCTTCTTGCTGCCCGCAGCGGCCTCCACCTTCTTGACGAGGTGGTGATCGACGAACGGGCCCTTCTTGAGTGAACGTGCCATGGTCGATTAGCCCCTACGATCGCGGACGATGAACTGCTGAGTGCGCTTGTTATGGCGCGTCTTGTAACCCTTGGTCGGAACACCCCACGGGGTGACCGGATGCGGGTTACCCTGGCCGGCCTTGGCCTCACCACCACCGTGCGGGTGGTCAACCGGGTTCATGGCAGCACCACGAACGGTCGGGCGGACGCCGCGCCAACGCTTGGCACCGGCCTTGCCCAGCTTTTCCAGGCTGTGCTCGTCGTTGCCGACTTCGCCGATGGTGGCGCAGCACTCGACCGGAACCTTGCGCATTTCACCCGAGCGCAGGCGCAGGGTGGCGTAGATGCCTTCGCGAGCCACCAGCTGCACGGCCGCACCAGCGGCGCGAGCGATCTGAGCGCCCTTGCCCGGCTTCAGCTCGATGCAGTGGATGGTGGTGCCGACCGGGATGTTGCGCAGCGGCAGGGTGTTGCCGGCCTTGATCGGGGCGTCCGAACCAGCGATCACCTGATCACCGGCCTTCAGGCCCTTCGGGGCGATGATGTAGCGACGCTCACCATCGACGTAGCACAGCAGGGCGATGTGGGCGGTGCGGTTCGGATCGTATTCGATGCGTTCCACGCGCGCCGGGATGCCCAGCTTGTTGCGCTTGAAGTCGATGATGCGGTAGTGCTGCTTGGCACCACCACCGACGTGACGCACGGTGATGCGGCCGTGGTGGTTGCGGCCACCCGAGCGGCTCTGCGACTCGACCAGTGCGGCGTGCGGAGCACCCTTGTGCAGGTCGGGCGTAACCACGCGCACGGCCGAACGGCGGCCGGGGGAAGTGGGCTTGAATTTCATCAATGGCATGGGATGTACCTCAGGCCTTGGCCGTTACATCGATCGACTGGCCGTCGGCCAGGCGAACGTACGCCTTGCGCCAATCGCCGCGGCGGCCAGCACGGTTACGGAAGGACTTGTTCTTGCCCTTGACGTTGACCACGTTGACGGCTTCGACCTTGACGTCGAACAGCTGCTCAACCGCGGCCTTTACATCGGCCTTGGTGGCTTCGTTCGAAACTTCGAAGACATACTGGTTGGAGAGTTCCTGCAGGCGCGCGGTCTTTTCGGAGACACGCGGGGCACGCAGCACGCTGAAGATTTTTTCGTTGCTGTTCATGCCAGCCACTCCTCGACCTTCTTGACCGCGTCAGCGGTGATGACGACCGTGTCGGCACCCACCAGCGAGACCGGATCCAGACCCTGGACGTCACGCACCTGCACGTACGGCAGATTGCGGGCGGACAGGTACAGGTGCTCGGACGCTTCTTCGGTGACGATCAGCGGGCGCTTGCCCACTTCCAGGCCGGCCAGCTTGGCGATCAGACCCTTCGTGTTGGTCACTTCGACATCGAAGGACTCCACGATGGTCAGACGGCCCTGACGGTTCAGCTCGGACAGGATCGCGCACATGGCGGCACGGTACTGCTTACGATTGACCTTCTGCTCGAAGCTGCGCGGCTTGGCCGCGAAGGTGACACCGCCGCCGACGAAGATCGGAGCCGTCAGTGCGCCATGACGCGCGCCGCCGCCCTTCTGCTTCTTCGACTTCTTGGTGGTACCAGCCACTTCGGAGCGAGTCTTCTGTGCCTTGGTGCCGGCGCGACCGGCGTTGCGGTAGGCAACGACGACCTGGTGGACCAGATCTTCGCTGAAATCGCGACCGAACACGGCGTCGGAGACCGAGACCTTGTTGTTGCTACCCGTGATAACGAGTTCCATCGTCATCTCTCCTTATGCCTTGCTCGCCGGACGGACGATCACATCGCCACCCGCCGCGCCCGGAACGGCGCCGCGAACGGCGATCAGACCGCGCTCGACGTCGACCTTGACCACTTCCAGGTTCTGGGTGCTCTGCTGCACCGCGCCCATGTGGCCCGACATCTTCTTGCCCGGGAAAACGCGACCCGGGGTCTGGCGCTGACCCAGCGAACCCGGCGCGCGATGCGACAGCGAGTTACCGTGGGTTGCATCGCCCATACGGAAGTTGTGGCGCTTGATGGTGCCCTGGAAGCCCTTACCCTTGGTGACACCCTGGACGTCGACGATCTGGCCGACTTCGAAGATGTCCGCCTTGACTTCGCCGCCAACGGCGAAATCGCCGAGCTGCGCGTCTTCAACGCGGAATTCCCACAGGCCACGACCCGCTTCCACCTTCGCCTTGGCGAAGTGGCCGGCTTCCGGCTTGTTGACCAGGGCAGCGCGACGCGCGCCGACGGTCACCTGCACGGCGCTGTAGCCGTCGGTTTCGACGGTCTTGATCTGCGCGATGCGGTTCGGGGTTGCTTCGATCAGGGTCACCGGGATGGAACGGCCATCTTCGGTGAACACGCGGCTCATGCCGGCCTTGCGGCCCACGAAGCCCAACGAATACTTCTTCGTCATGGTCGTAGTCCTCAGGTCAGCTTGATCTGAACGTCGACGCCGGCAGCCAGTTCGAGCTTCATCAGCGCGTCCACGGTCTTGTCATTCGGGTCAACGATATCGAGCACGCGCTTGTGCGTGCGGGTCTCGTACTGGTCACGCGCGTCCTTGTCGACGTGCGGGGAGACGAGAACGGTGTAACGCTCGATCTTGGTCGGCAGCGGGATCGGGCCACGCACTTGCGCGCCGGTCCGCTTTGCCGTTTCAACGATCTCGCTGGCCGAACGGTCGATCAGACGATGATCGAACGCTTTCAGCCGGATCCGGATCTTTTGGTCCGCCATGGCGGTAGGTTCCTTCGTTAAAAGAGCGACAGACAAAGCCTCTGGGTTGCTTTGCCCCATGAAATTCCTGAATACGGACGGCCCGCAGTCCTGCAGGCCGACAAGGTCACTCCATGGACCTCTAAAACGTAGGCAGACCAGTTTCCCGGCCTGCCCAGACGTAGAAGCATAATGGCACGCAAGGCAGCTGTCAACAGTCGCCTGTTGACGCCGCCTGAATGGCATTGACCCTTCCTGGTCCGGGGAACACAAGGCACATCCTGTGCCTGCTTTCCCATTTGATACGCCCCGATGCCCTACCCAGGCAACATCGGGGCGCAGATACTACCAGATTACTCGATGATCTTCGAGACCACGCCGGCGCCGACGGTACGGCCGCCTTCGCGGATGGCGAAGCGCAGGCCTTCGTCCATTGCCACCGGGTTGATCAGGGTGACGACCATCTTGACGTTGTCACCCGGCATCACCATTTCGACGCCTTCCGGCAGCGCAGCTGCGCCGGTGATGTCGGTGGTGCGGAAGTAGAACTGCGGACGGTAGCCGTTGAAGAACGGGGTGTGGCGGCCGCCTTCGTCCTTCGACAGGACGTACACTTCGCCTTCGAACTTGGTGTGCGGCTTGATCGTGCCCGGCTTGGCCAGCACCTGGCCACGCTCGACGTCGTCACGCTTGGTGCCGCGCAGCAGCAGGCCAGCGTTGTCGCCTGCCTGACCCTGGTCCAGCAGCTTGCGGAACATTTCAACGCCGGTCACGGTGGTCTTCTGCACCGGACGGATGCCGACGATTTCGATTTCGTCGCCAACCTTGATCACGCCACGCTCGATACGACCGGTCACCACGGTGCCGCGGCCCGAGATCGAGAACACGTCTTCCACCGGCATCAGGAACGGCTTGTCGATCGCACGCTCCGGCTCCGGAATCCAGCTGTCCAGCGCGTCGACCAGCTTCAGGATGGCCGGCACGCCGATGTCGCTCTGGTCGCCTTCCAGCGCCAGGCGGGCCGAACCGGCGATGATCGGGGTGTCGTCGCCCGGGAACTCGTACTTGCTCAGCAGTTCGCGCACTTCCATCTCGACCAGCTCGAGCAGCTCGGCGTCGTCGACCATGTCGGCCTTGTTCAGGAACACGACGATGTACGGCACGCCGACCTGGCGCGACAGCAGGATGTGCTCACGGGTCTGCGGCATCGGGCCGTCAGCGGCCGAGCACACCAGGATCGCGCCGTCCATCTGGGCGGCACCGGTGATCATGTTCTTGACGTAGTCAGCGTGGCCCGGGCAGTCAACGTGGGCGTAGTGACGGATCGGGGATTCGTATTCGACGTGCGCGGTCGAGATCGTGATACCACGAGCCTTTTCTTCCGGCGCGGCGTCGATCGAGGAGTAATCCTTGAACTCGCCACCGAAGCGCTCGGCACCGATCTTGGTCAGTGCGGCGGTCAGCGTGGTCTTGCCGTGATCGACGTGACCGATGGTGCCGACGTTGACGTGCGGCTTGGTGCGCTCGAACTTACCCTTTGCCATTGTTCTATACCTTGATTGTTCGTAAGTGGTTTCAAGAGAGGCTGAGCGAGGCTCAGCCCTTCTTCATGACGGCTTCGGCGATGTTGGTCGGAGCCGGCTCGTAGTGATCGAATTCCATGGTGAAGGTGGCGCGGCCCTGGGTCTGCGAACGCAGCGCAGTGGCGTAGCCGAACATTTCACCCAGCGGGATCATCGCGTTGATGATGCTGGCCGAACCGTCACCGGTGGTGTCGGAACCCTGCAGCACGCCGCGACGACGGCTGACGTCGCCCATCACGTCACCCTGGTAATCCTCCGGGGTCACGATCTCGACCTTCATGATCGGCTCCAGCAGCACCGGCTTGGCCTTGGCGAAGCCCTGCTTGAAGGCCATCGACGAAGCCAGCTTGAACGCCATTTCCGAGGAGTCGACGTCGTGGTACGAACCGAACACCAGCTTCACCTTGACGTCCACGACCGGGAAGCCAGCCAGCGGACCGCTGGTGATGGTTTCGCGCAGGCCCTTTTCAACCGACGGAATGAATTCCTTCGGGATCACGCCGCCGGTGATGTCATTGATGAACAGGAAGTCGTCCTTGATGGCCGGAGCCAGCTTCGGATCGGCACGGTCTTCAGCGGTGATCGGCGACAGCTCGATCACGACGTGACCGTACTGACCCTTACCACCGGACTGCTTGGCGTGCTTGTAGTCCGACTTGACGTCAGCCAGGGTGATGGTTTCGCGGTAGGCCACCTGCGGCGCGCCGACGTTGGCTTCAACGTTGAACTCACGCTTCAGGCGATCGACGATGATGTCCAGGTGCAGCTCGCCCATGCCCGAGATGATGGTCTGGCCGGACTCTTCGTCGGTCTTGACGCGGAACGACGGATCTTCCTGCGCCAGACGGCCCAGGGCCAGACCCATCTTTTCCTGGTCCGACTTGGTCTTCGGCTCGACGGCCATCGAGATCACCGGCTCCGGGAACGTCATGCGCTCCAGGATGATCGGCGCGTCCACGGCGCACAGGGTGTCACCGGTGGTGGTGTCCTTCAGGCCCACGGCAGCAGCGATGTCACCAGCCAGAACTTCCTTGATTTCCTCGCGGTTGTTCGAGTGCATCTGCAGGATGCGACCGATGCGCTCCTTCTTGCCCTTCACCGAGTTCAGCACGGTGTCGCCACCGTTCAGGGTGCCCGAGTAGACGCGGAAGAAGGTCAGCGCGCCGACGAACGGGTCGGTGATGATCTTGAAGGCCAGCGACGAGAACGGAGCCTTGTCGTCCGACTTGCGGGTCATCTCGACGGTGTCGTCGTCAACGTCCACGCCCTTCACGTCCGGCACGTCGACCGGCGACGGCAGCAGCTGGATCACGCCGTCCAGCATGGCCTGCACGCCCTTGTTCTTGAAGGCCGAGCCGCAGTACATCGGCACGATCTCGGTGGCCAGGGTGCGGGTACGCAGCGCGTTGATGATTTCAGCCTCGGCCAGCTCTTCGCCGCCCAGGTACTTTTCCATCAGCTCTTCGCTGGCTTCGGCAGCGGTCTCGACCATGAACTGGCGAGCCTCTTCGGCAGCCGCCTGCAGATCGGCCGGGATGTCGCTGTATTCGAACTTCATGCCCTGCGAAGCCTCATCCCAATGGATGGCCTTCATCTTCAGCAGGTCGACAACGCCCTTGAAGTTGTCTTCAGCGCCGATCGGCAGCTGCATCGGCACGGCGACCGCGCCCAGCTTGGCCTTCAGCTGGCCGACGACCTTCTGGAAGTTGGCACCGGTGCGGTCCATCTTGTTGACGAACGCGATGCGCGGCACGTGGTACTTGTTGGCCTGGCGCCACACGGTTTCCGACTGCGGCTGCACGCCACCGACGGCACACAGGACGAAGACGGCACCGTCGAGCACGCGCAGCGAGCGCTCCACTTCGATGGTGAAGTCGACGTGCCCGGGGGTGTCGATGATGTTGAAGCGGTGCTCCGGCAGGGACTTGTCCATGCCCTTCCAGAACGCGGTGGTGGCAGCGGACTGGATCGTGATGCCACGCTCCTGCTCCTGCTCCATCCAGTCCATGGTGGCGGCGCCGTCGTGCACTTCACCGATCTTGTGGCTCTTGCCGGTGTAGAACAGGATGCGCTCGGACGTGGTGGTCTTGCCGGCATCGATGTGAGCCATGATGCCGAAGTTACGGTAACGCTCGATGGGAGTGGAACGGGCCACGGGAGCCTCTCAGATTTCTTGGATTTCGGATGGCCGAACGCCGCCTTTCGGCGGCCTTCGGATTGGCGCAGCCCTTCTGGGACCGCGAGGCAGCACGCACCGAAGTGGTGCTGCCCTGCCTGTTTTACAAGGCCGTCAAACTCACCAGCGGTAGTGGGCGAATGCCTTGTTGGCTTCGGCCATGCGGTGGGTTTCTTCGCGCTTCTTGATGGCGCCGCCACGGTTTTCCGAGGCGTCGATCAGTTCAGCAGCCAGCTTCTTCGGCATGGTGTTCTCACCACGCTTGCGCGCGGAGTCGATCAGCCAGCGCATGGCCAGGGCCATCTTGCGCGACGAACGCACTTCGACCGGCACCTGGTAGGTGGCACCACCGACGCGACGCGACTTGACTTCGACCGCCGGAGCGACGTTGTCCAGAGCCTTCTGCACCAGTTCAATGGCGTTGGCGCTGCTGTTCTTCTCGGTGATCACGTCCATGGCGCCGTACACGATCTTTTCGGCGACGGACTTCTTGCCGCTCTGCATGACCATGTTGATGAAGCGGGCGATGGTTTCGCTTCCGTGCTTCGGATCGGGCAGGACGGAACGCTGCGGAGTATTACCCTTACGCGACATAGTGCTCTCTCCTTATGCCTTCGGACGCTTGGCGCCGTACTTGGAACGGGCCTGGCGACGCTTGGCAACGCCGGCGGCGTCGAGCGAGCCACGAACGGTGTGGTAACGCACACCCGGCAGGTCCTTGACGCGACCGCCGCGGATCAGGACCACGGAGTGCTCCTGCAGGTTGTGGCCTTCACCACCGATGTAGGAAATCACTTCTTCCTGGTTGGTCAGGCGGACCTTGGCAACCTTGCGCAGAGCCGAGTTCGGCTTCTTCGGAGTGGTGGTGTAGACACGGGTGCAGACGCCACGGCGCTGCGGGCACTTGTCGAGCGCCGGCGAGGCACTCTTGTAGGTGGTCGCTTGCCGCGGCTTGCGGACCAGCTGGTTGATCGTCGCCATCAGTAGGTTCTTCTGATTGGTGGCCGGAAAATCCGACCAGAGATGCGGAAATGTTAAAGCAGGCCGAAATTCTGGCCTGCTGAGACAGACGATTGTAGCAACCTGCCAGGAAAGCAGTCAAACGCCTCCTGTCAAGCCCGCCCCTGATCCCGGGACGTTACTGGGGGGCCTCCATGTACCCCGTTCAGGTTGACAGGGTCGATCGCGGACGATCTCCCCTGCCCTTTCCCAATCCCGTCGATGGACCGATGGGGTGGTCCGGCCTTGCGGCCGGACCGGCTACCTCATTCTTCGCCCGACGCCTGTTCAGCTTCGGCTTCAACCACCGGCGCCTCGACCGCGGCCGGGGTACCGGCCAGGGTCTGCATTTCCGACTCGGTGAGACCGGAAGCGCCGCGACGGCGGTTGCTGTGGTACGCCAGGCCGGTACCGGCCGGAATCAGGCGACCCACGATGACGTTTTCCTTCAGGCCACGCAGGTTGTCCGAGGTGCCGCGGACGGCCGCTTCGGTCAGCACGCGGGTGGTTTCCTGGAACGAAGCGGCCGAGATGAACGATTCGGTCGCCAGCGACGCCTTGGTGATACCCAGCAGGACCGGATCGAAGTGCGCCGGCAGCTCGTTGCGGGCCGACAGGCGCGCATTTTCCTCGATAACGCGCTGACGCTCCACCTGTTCGCCGTTCAGGAACTTGCTGCTGCCCTGATCGGTGATCTCGACCTTGCGCAGCATCTGGCGGGTGATCACCTCGATGTGCTTGTCGTTGATCTTCACGCCCTGCAGGCGGTACACGTCCTGGATTTCCTTCACCAGGTAGGCCGCCAGCGGCTCGACGCCCAGCAGGCGCAGGATGTCCTGCGGGCTCGGCTCGCCGTCCACGATGGTTTCACCCTTGGTGACATGCTCGCCTTCGAACACGATGACCTGGCGGTACTTCGGGATCAGCTCTTCGTGCTCCGAACCATCGGTGTCCTTGATGATCAGGCGCTGCTTGCCCTTGGTGTCCTTACCGAAGCTGATGATGCCCGAACGCTCGGCCAGCACCGCCGGATCCTTCGGCTTGCGCGCTTCGAACAGGTCGGCCACGCGCGGCAGACCACCGGTGATGTCGCGGGTCTTCGACGCTTCCTGCGGGATCTTGGCGACGACGTCGCCCACGCCCACCGGGGCGCCGTCCTGCAGGTTGACGATCGAACGCGGCGGCAGCAGGTACTGCGCCGGCAGGTCGGTGCCCGGAATCGACAGGTCGTTGCCCTTGGCGTCGACGATGCGCACGATCGGGCGCAGGTCCTTGGCCTGGGTACCACGACGCTTCGGATCGGTGATTTCGCGCGAAGCCAGGCCGGTCAGCTCGTCAGTCTTCTCGATGACGGTGATGCCATCAACGAAGTCGATGAAGCGGATGAAGCCGGCCACTTCCGACACGATCGGGTGGTTATGCGGATCCCAGTTGGCCACGGTCTGGCCAGCCTTGATCGCATCACCGTCCTTGGACGTGATGGTCGCACCGTACGGCAGCTTGTAACGCTCACGCTCACGGCCGTGGGCATCGAGCACCGAGATTTCGCCCGAGCGCGACACTGCGACCAGCGAGCCGTTGGCATGCTCGACCGACTTGAGGTTGCTGAACTTGACCGAGCCGGTGGTCTTGACGGTGATGTTGTCGACCGCTGCAGCTCGCGACGCCGCACCACCGATGTGGAACGTACGCATGGTCAGCTGGGTACCCGGCTCACCGATGGACTGCGCGGCGATGACGCCGACCGCTTCACCGATGTTGACCAGGTGGCCACGGGCCAGGTCGCGGCCGTAGCAGCGCGAGCAGACACCGAACGCCGATTCGCAGGAGATGGTCGAGCGGACCTTGATGGTCTGCACGCCGGCATCTTCCAGCTTGGCGACCCAGGCTTCGTCGAGCAGGGTGTTGCGGGTGACGATCGGATCCTCGTCGTTGCCCGGCAGGAACACGTCCTCGGCGACCACGCGGCCCAGCACGCGGTCCTTCAGCGGCTCGACCACGTCGCCGCCTTCCACGATCGGGGTCATGATCAGGCCTTCGGTGGTACCGCAATCCACCTCGGTGATCACCACGTCCTGCGCGACGTCGACCAGACGACGGGTCAGGTAACCCGAGTTCGCGGTCTTCAGCGCGGTATCGGCCAGACCCTTACGGGCACCGTGGGTGGAGTTGAAGTACTCCTGCACGTTCAGGCCTTCGCGGAAGTTCGCCTTGATGGGCGTCTCGATGATCGAGCCGTCCGGGCGGGCCATCAGGCCGCGCATGCCGGCCAGCTGACGGATCTGCGCCTGCGAACCACGCGCACCGGAGTCGGCCATGATGTACAGCGAGTTCATCGACTTCTGGTCGATGGTCTCGCCCTTGGCATTGACCACCTTCTCGGTACCGATGGTGTCCATCATCGCCTTGGCGATGCGCTCGTTGGTGCGCGACCAGATGTCGACCACCTTGTTGTAGCGCTCGCCGGCGGTGACCAGGCCCGACTGGTACTGCTCCTGAATTTCCAGCACTTCGGCTTCGGCCTCGGTGAGGATGCCCTTCTTCTCGTCCGGGATCAGCATGTCGTCGATGCCGATCGAGACGCCGGCGCGGGTCGCGTAGGCGAAGCCGGTGTACATCAGCTTGTCGGCGAACACGACCGTGTCCTTCAGGCCCAGCTGGCGGTAGCTGGAGTTGATCAGGCGGCTGATGTTCTTCTTGGTCAGCTCGGTGTTGGCCAGCGCGAACGGCAGGCCTTCCGGCAGGATTTCAGCCAGCAGGGCGCGACCGATCGTGGTGTCCACGATCGAGGTCTTGTTCTGCTTGTTGCCGTCTTCGTCGGTCACCACCTCGGTGATGCGGACCTTGACCTTGGCGTGCAGTTCCACCACGCGGTTGTCGTAGGCACGCTTCACTTCGGCGATGTTGGCGAAGGCCATGCCCTCGCCCTTCTTGTTTTCCAGCGAGCGGGTCATGTAGTACAGACCCAGCACGACGTCCTGCGACGGCACGATGATCGGCTCGCCGTTGGCCGGCGACAGGATGTTGTTGGTCGACATCATCAGCGCACGCGCTTCCAGCTGGGCTTCCAGCGAGAGCGGCACGTGGACGGCCATCTGGTCACCGTCGAAGTCGGCGTTGAACGCGGTGCAGACCAGCGGGTGCAGCTGGATGGCCTTGCCTTCGATCAGCACCGGCTCGAACGCCTGGATGCCCAGACGGTGCAGGGTCGGCGCACGGTTCAGCATCACCGGATGCTCGCGGATGACCTCTTCCAGGATGTCCCAGACTTCGGCTTCTTCGCGCTCGACCAGCTTCTTGGCGGCCTTGATGGTGGTGGCCAGGCCACGACGCTGCAGCTTGGCGAAGACGAACGGCTTGAACAGCTCCAGCGCCATCTTCTTCGGCAGGCCGCACTGATGCAGGCGCAGGTACGGACCGACCACGATGACCGAACGGCCCGAGTAGTCGACGCGCTTGCCGAGCAGGTTCTGGCGGAAGCGACCCTGCTTGCCCTTGATCATGTCGGCCAGCGACTTCAGCGGGCGCTTGTTGGTGCCGGTGATGGCACGGCCGCGACGGCCGTTGTCCAGCAGCGCATCGACCGATTCCTGCAGCATGCGCTTTTCATTGCGCACGATGATGTCCGGCGCGCTCAGCTCGAGCAGGCGGCGCAGGCGGTTGTTGCGGTTGATGACGCGGCGGTACAGGTCGTTCAGGTCGGAGGTCGCGAAGCGGCCGCCATCCAGCGGGACCAGCGGGCGCAGGTCCGGCGGCAGCACCGGCAGCACGGTCATGACCATCCATTCCGGACGGTTGCCCGATTCCAGGAAGGCCTCGATCAGCTTGATGCGCTTGGTGAGGCGCTTGAGCTTGGTTTCCGAGCCGGTAGCGGCGATTTCCTCGCGCAGGCGGGTCATTTCCGACTGCAGGTCGATCGTGCGCAGCAGTTCGTACACGGCCTCGGCGCCCATGGCGGCGTCGAAGTCGTCACCGTGCTCCTGGCGGGCCTGCAGGTACTGTTCTTCGGTCAGCAGCTGGCGGCGCTCCAGGGCGGTCAGGCCCGGCTCGGTCACCACGTACGCTTCGAAGTACAGCACGCGCTCGATATCGCGCAGGGTCATGTCCAGCATCAGGCCGATGCGCGACGGCAGCGACTTCAGGAACCAGATGTGCGCGACCGGCGACGCCAGGTCGATGTGGCCCATGCGCTCACGGCGCACCTTGGCCAGGGTCACTTCGGTGCCGCACTTTTCGCAGACCACGCCGCGGTGCTTCATGCGCTTGTACTTGCCGCACAGGCACTCGTAGTCCTTCACCGGGCCGAAGATGGCGGCGCAGAACAGGCCGTCGCGTTCCGGCTTGAAGGTACGGTAGTTGATGGTTTCCGGCTTCTTCACTTCGCCGAAGGACCACGAACGGATCAGGTCCGGCGAGGCCAGCGCGATCTTGATCGCGTCGAAGTCCAGCGTCTGGCGCTGCTGGTTGAAGAGGTTGAGCAGGTCTTTCATGGTGTTCTCCAGAAGGAGGAATGCTGTGTCGATGGGCTTTCAGTTGACTGCCAGCGGCGCGGCGGCGGAGGCCGCCGCGCCGGCATGGATCAGTTGTCTTCCAGTTCCATGTTGATGGCCAGCGAGCGGATTTCCTTCACGAGCACGTTGAAGGATTCCGGCATGCCCGCGACCATCTCGTGCTCACCGTCGACAATGTTCTTGTACATCTGGTTGCGGCCCTGCACGTCATCGGACTTCACCGTCAGCATTTCCTGCAGGGTGTAGGCCGCGCCGTAGGCTTCCAGCGCCCAGACTTCCATTTCACCGAAGCGCTGGCCGCCGAACTGCGCCTTGCCGCCCAGCGGCTGCTGGGTGACGAGCGAGTACGGACCGGTCGAACGCGCGTGCATCTTGTCGTCGACCAGGTGGTTCAGCTTCAGGTAGTGCATGTAGCCAACGGTGGTGTGGCGATCGAAGGCTTCACCGGTGCGGCCGTCGTACAGCTGGGTCTGGCCGCTGCTCGGCAGGTCGGCCAGTTCCAGCATGCGCTTGATTTCCGCTTCGGTGGCGCCGTCGAACACCGGGGTAGCCATCGGCACGCCGTCGGTCAGGTTGCGCGCCAGGCGCAGCAGTTCCTCGTCGCTGAACTGCGACAGGTCGACACGGTTGGCCACGTTGGTGTCGTCGTGGTTGTAGATGTCGTCCAGGAACTTGCGCAGGTCGGCGACCGCCGCCTGGGCTTCCATCATCGCCTGGATCTTGCGACCCAGACCCTTGGCGGCCCAGCCCAGGTGCACTTCCAGGATCTGGCCGATGTTCATGCGCGACGGCACGCCCAGCGGGTTCAGCACGATGTCCACGGTTTCGCCCGAGGCCATGTACGGCATGTCCTCGACCGGCACCACGTTGGAGACCACACCCTTGTTGCCGTGGCGGCCAGCCATCTTGTCGCCCGGCTGGATGCGGCGCTTCACGGCCAGGAACACCTTGACCATCTTCAGAACGCCCGGAGCGAGGTCGTCACCGGCGGTGATCTTGCCGCGCTTGTCGGCGAAGCGACGCTCGAACTCCTTCTCGTGCGCCTGGATCTGCTTCTGCGCGCGCTCGATGGCTTCCGAAGCGTCCTCGTCCTTCATGCGCAGGGCGAACCAGTCAGCCTTCTTCAGGCCGTCCAGGAAGGCGTCGGTGATCACGTCACCCTTCTTCAGGCCAGCGCCACCGTTGACCACCTTGCCCACGATCTGCGAACGCAGACGCATGTAGATGGCGGCTTCCAGGATGCGGAACTGGTCGTCGAAGTCCTTCTTGACGCGCTTGATTTCAGACTCTTCGATCTGGCGGGCGCGCTTGTCCTTCTCGATGCCGTCGCGGGTGAAGACCTGCACGTCGATGACGGTGCCGTCCATGCCCGGCGGAACGCGCAGCGAGCTGTCCTTCACGTCCGAAGCCTTCTCGCCGAAGATCGCGCGCAGCAGCTTCTCTTCCGGGGTCAGCTGGCTTTCGCCCTTCGGGGTGACCTTGCCGACCAGGATGTCGCCGGCACGGACTTCCGCGCCGATGTACACCACGCCGCTCTCGTCCAGGCGGTTCAGCGCCTGCTCGGAGACGTTCGGGATGTCGGCGGAGATTTCCTCCGGCCCCAGCTTGGTGTCACGCGCGACGCAGGTCAGCTCTTCGATGTGGATCGTGGTGTAACGATCCTCTTCCACCACGCGCTCGGAGAGCAGGATGGAGTCTTCGAAGTTGTAGCCGTTCCACGGCATGAACGCGATCAGCATGTTCTGGCCGAGGGCCAGTTCGCCGATGTCGGTGGACGGACCGTCGGCCAGCACGTCGCCGCGGGCGATGACGTCACCGACCTGGACCAGCGGACGCTGGTTGATGCAGGTGTTCTGGTTCGAACGGGTGTACTTGACCAGGTTGTAGATGTCCACGCCTGCGTCGGTGGCGCCAACGATCTCTTCCTCGTTGACCTTGACCACGATGCGGGCCGCGTCGATCTGCACGATCTCGCCGCCACGGCGGGCGTTCACGGTCACGCCCGAGTCGCGCGCCACGGCGCGCTCGATGCCGGTACCCACCAGCGGCTTCTGCGCACGCAGGGTCGGCACGGCCTGACGCTGCATGTTGGCGCCCATCAGTGCGCGGTTGGCGTCATCGTGCTCCAGGAACGGAACCAGCGCGGCCGCGATCGACACGGTCTGCATCGGCGAGACGTCCATGAAGTGGACTTCCGCCGGCGGCTTCAGCAGCGATTCGCCCTGGAAGCGGCACGGAACGAACTGCTCGGTCAGCACGCTGTCGGCATTGGTCAGGGCGTTGGCCTGCGCAATGACGTACTCGTTTTCTTCGATCGCCGACAGGAACTCGACTTCGTCATAGACCTTGCCGTCCACGACCTTGCGGTACGGGGTCTCGAGGAAACCGTACTGGTTGGTGCGGGCGTACACGGCCAGCGAGTTGATCAGGCCGATGTTCGGGCCTTCCGGGGTTTCGATGGTGCAGACGCGGCCGTAATGGGTCGGGTGCACGTCGCGCACTTCGAAGCCGGCGCGCTCACGGGTCAGACCGCCCGGGCCCAGGGCCGAGACGCGACGCTTGTGAGTCACTTCCGACAGCGGGTTGTTCTGGTCCATGAACTGCGACAGCTGCGAGGAGCCGAAGAACTCCTTGATGGCAGCGGCGACCGGCTTGGCGTTGATCAGTTCCTGCGGGGTCAGGCCTTCCGACTCGGCCATCGACAGGCGCTCCTTGACCGCGCGCTCGACGCGGACCAGGCCGACGCGGAACACGTTCTCGGCCATTTCACCGACCGAACGCACGCGACGGTTGCCCAGGTGATCGATGTCATCGACCACGCCGCGACCGTTGCGGATCTCGGTCAGGACCTTGATCACGTCCAGGATGTCGGAGCTGTCGCCGTGGGCGGCGACCAGGCGCTTGGACTCTTCGTCGTTGCGCTCACCGAAGTACTTGCTGTCGTACAGCACGGCTTCGCCGGTGGTTTCCTTGCGGCCCACGCGACGGTTGAACTTCATGCGGCCGACCGCGGACAGGTCGTAGCGCTCGAAGGTGAAGAACAGGTTGTGGAACAGGTTCTGCGCGGCATCCTTGGTCGGCGGCTCGCCCGGACGCATCATGCGGTAGATCTCGACCAGGGCTTCCAGCTGGGTCTTGGTCGGATCGATGCGCAGGGTGTTGGACAGGTACGGGCCACGATCCAGGTCGTTCACCCACAGGGTGCCGACCGCATCGACGCCGGCCTTGCGGAAGGCCTGCAGCTGCTCGTCGCTGATCTCGTCGTTGGCCTGGGCCAGCAGTTCGCCGGTCGAGGCATCGACCACGTCGTGCGACAGGATGCGGCCGACGATGTAGTCGTCCGGCACGGCCAGGGCGGCGATGCCCGAGGCTTCCAGCTGCTTGATGTGGCGCGCGGTGATGCGCTTGCCGGCTTCCACGATGACCTTGTCGCCGTCGGCGAGGTCGAAGCCCAGGGTTTCGCCACGCAGGCGCTCCGGCACCAGCTCCAGCTGGACGCCTTCATCCGGGTTGATGTGGAAGGTGTTGATCTCGAAGAACTCGGCCAGCATCTCTTCGTTGCTGTAGCCGAGCGCGCGCAGCAGGATCGACACCGGCAGCTTGCGGCGACGGTCGATACGGGTGAACAGCGCGTCCTTCGGGTCGAACTCGAAGTCCAGCCAGGAACCGCGGTAAGGAATGATGCGGGCGCTGTACAGCAGCTTGCCCGAGCTGTGGGTCTTGCCACGGTCGTGGTCGAAGAACACGCCCGGCGAGCGGTGCAGCTGCGAGACGATGACGCGCTCGGTGCCGTTGACGATGAAGGTGCCGTTCTCGGTCATCAGCGGGATTTCGCCCAGATAGACCTCCTGCTCCTTCACGTACTTGATGGCCTTGGTCGACGACTCACGGTCGTAGATCACCAGGCGCACGGTCACGCGCAGCGGGGCGCCGTAGCTCATGCCGCGCTGGCGGCACTCACGCTCGTCGAAGACCGGTTCGCCCAGCTTGTAGCCGACGTATTCCAGGGCAGCATTGCCGCTGTAGCTGGCGATCGGGAAGACCGACTTCAGCGCAGCGTGCAGGCCGTGGTCCGTGCGCTTGGCCGGATCGACGTTTTCCTGCAGGAATTCACGATAGGAATCCACCTGGATGGCGAGCAGGAACGGCACTTCGAGAATCGAGCGCTGCTTGCCGAAATCCTTGCGGATACGCTTTTTTTCGGTGAACGAATAGGACGTCATGAGGTCTTCCACCTTGTTGTGCGGATCGTGCGCCCACGATCCGAAGGGAACTTGAAATTGTCAGTTGGAAGTCGCTGGTATTGCCGGCACCAGCACGCCTTCTCCCGCTACTTCCAACTGCCAACTCGTCTGCTACCACTCCCCCGCTGCCGCGCCGTGCGCTGGCCTGCCGGGGTTTGACTGCAGCCCGTGTTGGGCTTTTTCCTGCTTTTGAAACAGTCGACTAACAGTCGACCCTACCGGTACCGCAACAACGACCAAAGGCCGGGGGCTTACGCCCCCAGCCTTGGCTGCATCGCCGTGAATCGGTGACGATGCAAGGTAACTGCTTACTTGACTTCGACAGTCGCGCCAGCAGCTTCCAGGTCCTTCTTCATCTTCTCGGCGTCTTCCTTCGAAGCGCCTTCCTTCAGGACGCCACCGGCTTCGGCCAGGTCCTTCGCTTCCTTCAGGCCCAGGCCGGTGATGGCGCGGACGGCCTTGATGACCTCGACCTTCTTCTCGCCGGCGGTCTTCAGGGTGACGGTGAACTCGGTCTGCTCTTCAACAGCAGCGGCCGGGCCAGCGGCAGCAGCCACGGCAACCGGAGCAGCGGCGGAGACGCCGAACTTCTCTTCGATGGCCTTGACCAGCTCCATCACTTCCATCAGGGACTTCTCGGCGATGGCGTCGACGATCTGTTCGTTGGTAAGGGACATGATTAATACCTTTGGATGATTTTCTGGGTTGAGGTTCCGTCAGGAACCACGGTAAGTCGAAACTCAGGCGGTCTCGGCGGCCGGCTCGGCAGCGTCGGCGGCGACATCGCCACCCCCCTGCTTCTCGCCAACGGCCTTGATGGCGCGGGCAAACATCGTGACCGGCTCGGTCAGGACGCGGGCCAGCATGGCCAGGGCCTGGTCGCGGGTCGGCAGCGAGGCCAGCACTTCGACGTGGCTTGCCGGGAACACTTCGCCACCGATGGCGACGACCTTAGCCTTCAGCTTGTCGTTGCCCTTGGCGGCTTCCTTGATCAGGCGACCGGCAGCGCCGGGCTCCTCGAGCGAGAACGCGTACAGCAGCGGACCAACCATCTGGTCCTGTGCGACTGCGAACTCGGTGCCTTCAACGGCGCGCGAAGCCAGGGTGTTCTTGACAACCTTCAAGAAAACACCGGTTTCACGAGCCTGCTTGCGCATCGCGGTCATCTGGGCGACCGTGGTGCCAGCGTATTCGGCTGCGATCAAGGAGTGGGCCTTGGCGGCGACGTCTGCCAGCTCGGCGACTACTTCTTGCTTCTGGGACAGATTGAGAGCCATTGCACTCCTCCTATTGAACTCCGCTTACGGCTCCTGCCGTGTGCGGTCCTGTGCGGCATCCGTCCTGGACGCCGGGAACATCGGGATGATGTTCCGGGGGTGGGCCGTTCTAGACCTGGAGTGGGCCAACCTGGGAAACCCAGACGTGCGTGAACCAGAAAAACTCCAGAAGGGCACCATCTACGCAGGGTGATTCCGGGGAATCGATTAAGCGCTCATGACTGCTCCGGCGGCGACTCCTTGCCAGATCGAGCTTCCGTGCCCGTCGCCGGTATTGCCACGACCGCGCCTGCGGTCTTTGACGGCTACCGCAGGCGATGCACTGCCAGCGATGCCTTCAAATGTCACGGTCACGGCACCGAAGGTACCGTGACCGCTTGAAACAATTACTTCAGGGTCAGCGACGACTGGTCGACGGTGACGCCCGGGCCCATCGTCGAGCTGACCGAAACCTTCTGCAGGTAGGTGCCCTTCGAGGTGGCCGGCTTGGCCTTGATCAGGTCCAGCAGCAGCGCGGTCAGGTTCGACTTCAGCGCGTCTTCGGCGAAGTCGGCCTTGCCGATGGTGCAGTGGATGATGCCGGCCTTGTCGGTGCGGTAACGGACCTGACCCGACTTGGCGTTCTTCACGGCTTCACCCGGGTTCGGGGAAACGGTGCCGACCTTCGGGTTCGGCATCAGGCCGCGCGGGCCCAGCACGGTGCCCAGCTTACCGACGACACGCATGGCGTCCGGGGTCGCGATGACGACGTCATAGTTCAGATCACCGGCCTGCATCTTCTCGGCCAGATCGTCCATACCGACGGCTTCGGCGCCAGCGGCCAGGGCTTCGTCAGCCTTGGCACCGGCCGGAGCGAACACGGCGACGCGGACCGACTTGCCGGTACCGGCCGGCAGCACGGTGGAGCCACGGACCTGCTGGTCGGACTTCTTCGCATCGACGCCCAGGCGCACGGCAACGTCGATCGACTCGACGAACTTGGCCTTGGTGGCGGTCTTCAGGATGTTGATCGCGTCCTCGAAGGCGTACGCCTTGCCCGGAACGACGGCGGCCTTGATGGCCTTCTCACGCTTGGTCTGTGCCATCTTATTAACCCTCCACCACGAGGCCCATGGAACGGGCAGAGCCAGCGATGGTACGCACGGCGGCGTCCAGGTCGGCGGCAGTCAGATCCGGTTCCTTCGCCTTGGCGATCTCTTCCAGCTGCTTACGGGTGACCTTGCCGACCTTCTCGGTGTTCGGGCGCTTGGAGCCCGACGAGATGCCAGCGGCCTTCTTCAGCAGGGTGGTAGCCGGGGTGCTCTTGGTGATGAAGGTGAACGTACGGTCCGAGTAGGCCGTAATGATCACCGGAACCGGCAGACCCGGCTCGAGCTTCTGCGTGGCAGCGTTGAACGCCTTGCAGAATTCCATGATGTTCAGACCACGCTGACCCAGCGCAGGACCGACCGGCGGCGAGGGGTTGGCCTGACCGGCCTTCACCTGCAGCTTGATGTAACCGACAACTTTCTTTGCCATGTGAGTGCTCTCCGGGTGCTAGCGCCTTTCGACAACAGGCTCCCCATCGGACCGGGAATCACGCGTCCCGGCATCGCGTTTTGAAATCATGCTGAAGGCCACCTAGCGGCGGCCTCGTTCTGCTGGCTTTCCCAGCAGGGAGCCGCGCACTATAACAGGTTTTTTCTTCACATGCCTGAAGCGGCAGGTAAACGAACGAAACCGGGCCAGGCCCGGTTTCTGGTCCGACGCCGAGCCATGCTCGACGCCACAGGCAGGTCAGACGGCCTTTTCGACCTGGCCGAACTCGAGCTCGACCGGGGTCGCACGACCGAAGATCAGCACCGAGACGCGCAGACGGCTCTTCTCGTAGTTGACTTCTTCGACGACGCCATTGAAATCATTGAACGGACCGTCGGTGACGCGGACCATCTGGCCCGGCTCGAACAGCACCTTGGGACGCGGCTTCTCGACACCTTCCTGAACGCGGTTCAGGATGGCCTCGGCCTCGGAATCGGCGATCGGCAGCGGGCGATCAGCGGTACCGCCGATGAAGCCCATCACGCGCGGGGTTTCCTTGACCAGATGCCAGCTTTCGTTGTCGATGCGCGGAATGCCGGCTTCTTCGTGGGTCTCGATCTGGACCAGCACATAGCCCGGGAAGAACTTGCGCTCGGAGCGGCGCTTCTGGCCAGCGCGCATCTCGACCACTTCTTCGGTCGGAACCAGAACGTCGCCGAAGCGCTCTTCCATGCCATCACGGACGATGCGATCGCGCAGGGCCTGCGCCACCGACTTCTCGAAGCCCGAATAGGCGTGAACGACGTACCAACGCTTCATGCAATTCTCCTTAGCGGCTCAGGAACCACTGAGTCAGTTTCTGGATCAGGAAGTCGAAGCCACCCAGCAGCAGGCTGAGGATGAGCACCACGACGATCACGACCCAGGTCATGCGGATGGCTTCCTGGCGCGTCGGCCAGACCACCTTGCGCAGTTCGAAGCGCGACTCGGAGAGGAATTCGCGGGTGTCGCGCCCCTTGCCGGTCAGCATGAACACGCCGATACCGCCAACCAGACCGACCACGACCGCCAACGCACGCACCTGACCCGCCCACGCACCCAGCTGGGCGGCGCGACCGGAGTCGGCGGAGAACCAGAACCAGACGAACAGACCGGCCAGCACCAGCAACGATGCGGCGACGTACTTGACGATATCCCCGCCATGGGCGGAGTTGTCCTTGGAGTGTTCGATCTTGCTATTCATCCGGCTGTGTCTGCTTTAGCGGCGCAGGCCGCTGGGTAAGGTGGGCAGATGGCACGCCAGGAGGGACTCGAACCCCCAACCTGCGGTTTTGGAGACCGCTGCTCTGCCAATTGAGCTACTGGCGTACGTTGAAAACTTGCCTTCCCTTAGACGGCGAAGGCGGACCGAGGTTCCCGGCCCGCCATTCGCGTAACCGGCGGCGCTATGCAACCACCGGTACTGCAGGCTTACTCGATGATCTTCGAGACCACGCCGGCGCCGACGGTACGGCCGCCTTCGCGGATGGCGAAGCGCAGGCCTTCATCCATTGCCACCGGGTTGATCAGGGTGACGACCATCTTGACGTTGTCACCCGGCATCACCATTTCGACGCCTTCCGGCAGAGCAGCTGCGCCGGTGATGTCGGTGGTGCGGAAGTAGAACTGCGGACGGTAGCCGTTGAAGAACGGGGTGTGGCGGCCGCCTTCGTCCTTCGACAGGACGTACACTTCGCCTTCGAACTTGGTGTGCGGCTTGATCGTGCCCGGCTTGGCCAGCACCTGGCCACGCTCGACGTCGTCACGCTTGGTGCCGCGCAGCAGCAGGCCAGCGTTGTCGCCTGCCTGACCCTGGTCCAGCAGCTTGCGGAACATTTCAACGCCGGTCACGGTGGTCTTCTGCACCGGACGGATGCCGACGATTTCGATTTCGTCGCCAACCTTGATCACGCCGCGCTCGATACGACCGGTCACCACGGTGCCGCGCCCCGAGATCGAGAACACGTCTTCCACCGGCATCAGGAACGGCTTGTCGATCGCACGCTCCGGCTCCGGAATCCAGCTGTCCAGCGCGTCGACCAGCTTCAGGATGGCCGGCACGCCGATGTCGCTCTGGTCGCCTTCCAGCGCCAGGCGGGCCGAACCGGCGATGATCGGGGTGTCGTCGCCCGGGAACTCGTACTTGCTCAGCAGTTCGCGCACTTCCATCTCGACCAGCTCGAGCAGCTCGGCGTCGTCGACCATGTCGGCCTTGTTCAGGAACACGACGATGTACGGCACGCCGACCTGGCGCGACAGCAGGATGTGCTCACGAGTCTGCGGCATCGGGCCGTCAGCGGCCGAGCACACCAGGATCGCGCCGTCCATCTGGGCGGCACCGGTGATCATGTTCTTGACGTAGTCAGCGTGGCCCGGGCAGTCAACGTGGGCGTAGTGACGGATCGGGGATTCGTATTCGACGTGCGCGGTCGAGATCGTGATACCACGAGCCTTTTCTTCCGGCGCGGCGTCGATCGAGGAGTAGTCCTTGAACTCGCCACCGAAGCGCTCGGCACCGATCTTGGTCAGTGCGGCGGTCAGCGTGGTCTTGCCGTGGTCGACGTGACCGATGGTGCCGACATTGACGTGCGGCTTGGTGCGCTCGAACTTACCCTTGGCCATGGCTGCTTATCTCGAATTCGTCTGAGAGGTGATGCTTAAGATGGTGCTCACGAAAGGAATCGAACCTTCGACCTCTTCCTTACCAAGGAAGTGCTCTACCGACTGAGCTACGTGAGCCGAGTTTTGCATTATGACATGAACTCGATAAGATTCAAAGTTCATTCAATGGAGCGGGAGACGGGAATCGAACCCGCACCATCAGCTTGGAAGGCTGAGGTTCTACCATTGAACTACTCCCGCGCCGGGAATGTCACAACGTGAAACTGGTGGAGGGAGGTGGATTCGAACCACCGAAGGCGTAAGCCAGCAGATTTACAGTCTGCCCCCGTTGGCCGCTTGGGTATCCCTCCTTACCACCCCATTCCGTTGCCGCCGAAGCGTTGCGGTGTGTGGTGGTGAGCCGCTTATTCTGCTGATGGGACGGGGGGCTGTCAACGCTTTTTTCCATCTTTTTCACACGTTGTCGCAAACCCATTGATACGCAAGGTTATTGACCGGGGACCGGCAGGGTCTCGCTGGCGAAAATTGCGACATGGGGGACTCCGTCGGCGCCGATCCAGCCCCGATACATGCCCTGGGTGTTGAACGGCGTGGCCATTCTGCCGTCCGCGGCAAGCACGATCGCACCACCGTCGCCGCCCATCTGCGGAATCGTCTCGTTGATCACGCCCTTGCCGGCCTGCTCCGGGCTCTGCCCCTGGTAGCGCATGCGCGCACAGATCTCGTGCGCGGCCGCAGTGCGGATGTAGTACTCGCCCCAGCCGGTGCCCGACACCGCACAGCGCGCATCGGCCCAGGTGCCGGCGCCGATGATCGGCGAGTCACCCACCCGGCCATAGCGCTTGTTGGTCATGCCGCCCGTGGAGGTGCCGGCGGCCAGCTGCCCCTGCGCATCCAGCGCGACCGCACCGACGGTACCGAAGTGCTTTGCGGTCTCCAGGTCGGCATGGGCCTGGCCATTGGCCTCTTCCTTAAGCGCGCGCTGCAGCTGCTGCCAACGCTTCTCCGTGCGGAAGTAGGAGGGATCAACCAGAGCAATGCCCTGCTCCACCGCGAAGGCTTCGGCACCCTGCCCTACCATCATCACGTGCCTGGACTTCTGCATCACGGTCTGCGCCAGCAGGATCGGGTTACGCACCCGCTGCACGCCGGCCACCGCACCTGCTGCCTGGGTGGCACCGTCCATCACCGCCGCATCCAGCTCGTTGTGGCCGTCATGGGTGAACACTGCGCCCTTGCCAGCGTTGAAGGTCGGGTCGTCCTCCAGCACGGTGATTGCCGCAGTGACCGCTGCAAGCGCCGGACGACCGGCCGCCAGTTCGGCATGGCCTTTCAGCAGTGCGGCGCGCAACGCATCGCGCGCAGCCTTCTCTTCGGCCGGCGACAGGTCCTTGCGTTCGACGCCGGCGCCGCCATGGATGACCAGCAATGGCGACGCAGCCGGGGCGGCCTGGGCGATCAATGGCAAGGACAGCAGCGCGGACAGCGCCAGGCGCAGTTTCATCAGGTACGTCTCCAGCAGGACAAGGGAATGGATTGCAGGGTAGCGCCGGCCGCTGGCCGCAAGGGGCGCATCAGCTCAGGGAAAGTGAGTTGCCGGCCAGCGGCCGGCGCTACCGAAGCGTGAACTCGATCTCGCCGTCGCTGATGTCGGCCACGGCCTGGTAGTCGGCCTCGGCCTGGAAATCGTCCAGGCGCATGCGGCTGCCACTGGCGACCACGGTCACCGGAACGGCATGGAAGCGCAATGGTTCGCCCTCGACCAGGCGATCGGCATCACGACCGGGGCTGACCACCCAGACCTTGCCCTCGCCATCAGCGCTGTAGACCTGGGCCTGGCCATCGGGCTCCACGCACAGGGCGGTGTCCTCATCAACGCCGATGCCGACGATGTCAGGGTCGCCGCTGTCCTGCGCGGCGCGTGCCACGAACACGATGAGGCGGCCAAGGCGGTCACGCTTGTCGAAATGGGTGTCGGTGACCACGCGCTGCAGGTAGGGCATCTGCAGGAAGCCACTGTCCATGGTGACTGCGCTGCCCATCGGATCGGCCAGCGCACCGGCCGAGCTGATGCTGCCGCCATCCATGGCGCCATAGGCATAGCCGCCGAGGATGGCCAGGCCAGCGCTGGTACCGGCAATCGGCTTGCCGGCGCGTACATGGGCGTTGAGCGCGCGGTTGAGTGCGGTGCCCTTCCAGAAGCGGATGTAGCGCGACTGGTCGCCGCCGGCAATGAAGATGGCATCGGCCGCAGCGACCACGCGCAGCACGGCTGGATCATCGGCACCGCGGCGGCTGTCGAAGACCAGCGTCTGTACCGCGGTGGTGCCGCCGATCTCGCGGTACAGGCGGTCCTGCAGTTCATCGCCACCGGAGGCACGCAGGATCAGTACACGGCCATTGCCGGCCTGCTTCAACCACCACTGGAAGGCATCCGGCACCCACTCGCCACCGCCCATCAGCATCATCGCGGATGCACGCGGCCCGGGACGTGGGGCCTCAAGGTCGCCGACCTCGTAATAGGAAAAGCCCGGGCCCTGCAGATCCTGCGCGGGCGCGGCCGACGGCCAGGCCAGCATGAGCAGCGCCAGCCAGGCAACAGGGGTACGCAGGGTCCGGTGAACGCGTCGCATCTTGATCTCCCTGAACAAAATCGACTTGCAAGCGTTTTCACTCTTTGCCAGATGGGGACCCAGTAGTCAAGGACATAAAAAAGGCGTTAAATGCGCGCGCCCATTCCGGAAATCTGAATGGGGGACAGGCCCCTCCTCTGCGGGCCGGCTTCATTTCCGAGAATTCCTCATGCGTAGAAAGGCGATGGCGTGGTCGATCCAGCTAGCGTTGATGGGTGTGGCTGCTTCCGCGGCCGCCCAGGCTCCGGCGTCCTCTCCGGTACAACAACTGGACGCGGTGCAGGTCACCGGTTCGCGCATTCCGCGCGCCCAGGTGGAAGGCCCCGCCCCGATCACGGTGATCAACGCCGAACAGATCCGCTCCAGTGGCTTCACCAGCGTGCCGGACGTGCTGCGTGCGATGACCCAGAACGGCGGTGAGACGCAGAGCCAGCAGTCTTCCAGCGGCGCCGACTTCTCGCCGGGTGCCCAGCAGGTGGACCTGCGCGGCCTGGGCCCGAACCACACGCTGGTGCTGGTCAATGGCCGCCGTATCGCCGACTTCCCGATGCCGTTCAAGGGCCGCAGCAACTTCACCGATGTCTCCAACATTCCGCTGGGGATGATCGAGCGCATTGAAGTACTGACCGGCAGCGCCTCGGCCATCTATGGATCGGACGCGATCGCCGGCGTGGTCAACTTCATCCTGAAGAAGAAGGCCGACGGCACCACGATCGACATGCGCATGGGCACCACCACTGAAGGCGGTGGCGAGTCGTTCGACATGAGCATCGCCAGCGGTTTCAGCCGTGGCAACTTCAACGCGGTATACAGCGTCGAACTGCAGTCGCAGACGCCGCTGTGGGCCTATGAGCGCGACATCCAGGACTCGACCCAGGACGGCCCCACCGAGGGTTCGCGCATCGCGCGCCGTGCGTACCTGCGCACCGACTACAACGATGACTATCTGGACCCCGGCGCCGCCACCTGCGAAGCGCTGTCCGGCCAGAACCAGGGCAGCACCTACCGCGCCTACCGCCCGAAGTACGGCTACTACTGTGGCAGCGACAGCTCGATCGGCTACGGCACCATCCTCAGCAAGCGCCGCGGTGCCAACGGCTACGCGTCGTTGAGCCATGACTTCGACAATGGCCAGCAGTGGTTCGCCGACGTGCAGCTGGGCTACCACACGATGTCGCTGATGCGCGACGTCACCAAGTGGGGCCGCATGGACGCCAACGGCGATGAGTCGGGCTACTTCAACAACGAAGCCACCGGCGAGATCGAGTTCTGGCAGCGCCAGTTCTCGCCCGAGGAAATGGGTGGCCTGCGCAATGCCATGGTGCGCAGCACGCAGAAGACCTTCAGCGTGACCACCGGCTTCAAGGGCAACCTGGCCGGCAACTGGGACTACGAAGCGGCATTGAGCCATTCGCAGTACCAGTCGCGGATCAGTTGGGCGCAGATCATCGCCGCCAAGGCCAATGACCTGTTCCTCGGCCCGCAGCTGGGCGTGGATGACGACGGTTTCCCGATCTACAACGCCGACCCGTCACGCCTGTACCGGCCGCTGACCCGCGCCGAGTACGATTCGATCGCCGCGCGTACCACCTACACGCCGAAGTCGCGCACGGAGACGGCGGCATTCACTCTGACCAATTCCGCGCTGTTCGGCCTGCCCGGCGGTGACGCCGGTTTCGCCGCGATCGTGGAAGTGGGCCAGCAGGCGTACTCGCTCAATCCTGATCCGCTGGCGACCCAGTACTACTATTACAGCTGGAAGGATTCGGACGGCCAAGGTTCGCGCAACCGCTGGGCTACGGCGGCCGAGCTGCGCATGCCGCTGCACGAAACGGTCAACCTGAGCGTGGCCGGCCGCTACGACCAGTACCGCTATTCCGGCCACACCATCGGCAAGGCGACCTGGAGCGGTGGCCTGGAATGGCGCCCGATCGACACGCTGCTGGTGCGCGGTTCGTATGGCACCGCGTTCCGTGCGCCGGACCTGCACTATGTATTCGCCGGCCCGGGCAACGATGAGACCACCGCCGAAGACCTGTACAGCTGCCGCGCCGACGGCGCCACCGACTGCGCCGACTACGAGCGCAACCTGATCCGCAGCCGCACCGGCAACCGCCAGCTCGACCCGGAAACCAGCACCTCGTGGAGTGCCGGCTTCGTCTGGTCGCCGGCCGTCGGCCTGGACCTGTCGGTGGACTGGTTCGACATCGACATGCGCGACCAGGTGCAGGACATGGACGTGCGCACGATCCTGGCCAACGAAGCGAACTGCCGCCTGGGCAGCGCCGACATCACCTCGCCGACCTGCGTGGATGCACTCGCCCGCATCACCCGCAGCAACGACGGGCGCCTGTATGGCGTGCGCGTGGCGCCGATCAACGTCGCCCGCGAATCCACCTCCGGCATCGACGTCGGCCTGCGCTACCGCCTGCAGACGGGCATCGGCGACTTCATCTTCAACGGCACCCACACCTGGGTGAAGAAGCATGACTTCCAGCGCTACCCGGGCGACCGCACCGAAGACCAGTTCGCAGTGAACAGCGGCTTCGACATCCCACGCACCAAGACCAGCCTGAGCGTGACCTGGGAAAAGGATGCGTGGTCGGCAACGGTGTACGGTTCGCGCCTGGGCAAGCTGCCGACCTCGGACAGCTACGACCAGGTGTTCGACTGGGACAGCGGCGACAGCCCGTACGTGAAGGCGACCTATCGCTACAACGCCTCGCTGCAGTACCGCTTCGACGACCACTCGCGCCTGTCGCTGTCGGTGGTCAATGTGTTCAACAAGATGCCGCCGAAGGACCGTACCTACACTGCATACCCGTACTACGACGTGTCCTGGTTCGACAGCGTGGGGCGCACGATCAACCTGCAGTACACCCACAAGTTCGGTGGCAGCGCGCTGTAAGCGCCCGGCCAGCGCAGATACAGGAGACCCCCGCTTCGGCGGGGGTTCTTTTTTTCCGCCGCCTGAACGGTACCCGCGCGCAGGCTCCGGCCCGACCGGCCAGCCGGGGATTTTAGGAAACAGCTGATTCCGCGCCGCGCGCGCCGCTCCCTAGCATCGTTGCATGTTCCGCTTCCCCCGCCCTTCGCTGCAGCAGGCCGTGCCATCGACCACCGCGTCGGTGCTGCTGCGCTGCCTGACCGTGTGCGTCTTCGTCTGCCTGGCCGCCGCGGCCGGCTTCTACCTGCTCACGGCATTCACCGAGGACATCTCGACCCATCGCCGCGAGATGAATGCAGCGGCCTACAGGGCCCAGATCTATTTCGACCAGCGCGAAGCCCTGCTGCGCTATCTGGGCGATTCGGTGGTGAGGGGCAACCCGGATGCACCTGCGGCGGACAGCGAAGGCATGCGCCAGGTGCCGCTGGATGGTGCTGGCGGCCAACCGGGCCAGCGGCTGCTGTTGTCAGCGCGCGCCGAACACACGCTGCAGGCACTGCAGACGCATCTGCTGCTGGTCGATGCGCACGGCACGCACTGGCTGGCCGGCGGCGAGGTCGACGTGGACCTGGCGCACCTGCCATCGCTGCGTGCGCTGCAGGCACGCAGCGGCAGCCTGGAGGCGGCCGACCCGGTGCACTGGCTGCGCCCGGGTGACAGTGGCGTTGCATTGGCGCAGCCGGTACAGGCCGGCCCGCATCCGACGCAGTGGCTGGTGCTGCTGCTCGATGGCGCGGCGGCGGCGAGCATGATCGACGGCCAGGGCATCGGCGGCTATGCGCTGCTCGACCGTGCGGGGCAGCCGGCATTGTCCAGCCAGACCCCGCGTCTGGATGGTGCGGGCTGGAAGACCCTGCGGGAACGCCAGGACGACAGCTTCGGCACGCTGTGGAGTGGCGGGCTTCCGCGCGGTGTAGCGCTGGTGAAAAGTGTCGGCAACGACGGCTGGCGGTTGGTCTACCACCTGCCGTCGCAACTCCTGCTGGGTGACCTGGCGGTGCCGCTGCTGGTCTGCGCGCTGTTGCTGCTGCTGGCCGGCGTCGCGCTGCGCCTGCTGCGGCATCGCGTGGACCTCCAGCTGATCCAGCCGGCCCTGCAGCAACAGCGCAGGCTGCTGGAGAACCTGGATTTCAGTTCGACGGTGATCGACATGGCGCCGGTCGGCATCTGCGTCCTGCGCCGCAGCGACCGCGCGCTGCTGCTCTCCAACCAGCTGCTACGCGACTGGCTTGGCGAAGAAGGCGAACACAGCGACTGGCAGGCGCCATGGCGCGGCCATGCCGGCGAGCGCGGGCGTGGACTGGAATTCACCACCCGCGATGGTCGTCAGCTGCAGGTGCTGCACGCGGCCTGCCGCTACCAGGGCGACGACGTGCTGCTGTGCGTGTTCCATGACATTTCCCGGCACCGCCAGGCACAGGCCGCGCTGTCGTCGGCACGCCAGGCCGCCGATGCGGCCAACCAGGCCAAGAGCGCGTTCCTGGCCACCATGAGCCATGAAATCCGTACTCCGCTCTACGGCGTGCTGGGCACGCTGGAGCTGCTCGGGCACACCTCGCTGGACGCCCGGCAGTCGCAGTACCTGCGCACCATCGAGAGTTCCTCATCGGTCCTGCTGCAGTTGATCAGCGATGTGCTGGATGTTTCCAAGATCGAATCCGGGCAGCTCAGCCTGGAGCCGGCGCCGTTCTCGCCGCGCGAGCTGACCGAGAGCGTGCTGCGCAGTTTCGCTGCCTCGGCCACCTGCAAGGGCCTGCAGATCCTGGTCTGCACCGACCCGCGCCTGCCCACGCGCGTGCTGGGTGATGCCGACCGCATCCGCCAGGTGCTGGGCAACCTGCTCAGCAACGCGATCAAGTTCACCGAGCATGGCCGGGTGGTACTGCGCGTGCGCCAGGTACAGCGCGAAGGTGAATCGAGCGTGCTCGCCTGGCAGGTCACCGATACCGGCGTGGGCATCGCCGCGGAGGAACAGGCGCGGTTGTTCGAACCGTTCCGCCAGGTCCGCGGCGCGGCCAGTGCACAGGGCACCGGGCTGGGCCTGTCCATCAGCGACCGCCTGGTGCGCCTGATGAGCGGCGAGCTGCAGGTGGTGAGCGAGCCCGGCCTGGGCAGCAGCTTCAGCGTGCGCCTGCCCTTGCCGGTGCTGGCCGCCGCCGAGGATGGCCCGACCCTGCTGCCGGAGCCGCCGATCCTGGTGCGCGGCCGTGATCGCGAACTGGTCGACAGTGCCTGCGGCTGGCTGCGTCGCTGGGGTGCCAACGCACAGCCCCTGCAGGGCGACCCTGCACTGCTGGACCATGACGGCGCGATCCTGATGGACGGCGAGGCCGGGATGCCGCTGGCCTGGGCAGGCCCTCGCGTGGTGGCATCGATCGACGGCGGCGACCAGCCCACCGTTGCCGCCGATGGCAGCCTGGTGGTGACCCTGCATGGGATGACCGCGATCGGCAATGCACTGGCCAACGTGCAGCAGCAACGTGCGGCGCTGCCGGAAACATCGCGCGCGGCAACGCCGATGCCGCTGGGCCTGCACGTGCTGGCCGTCGAAGACAACCCGATCAACCGGGTGATCCTGGCCGAGCAGCTGCGCACCCTCGGCTGCGACGTGGAGCTGGCACAGGACGGCGTGGAAGCCCTGCAGCGATGCCGAGAGCAGTCTTTCGACCTGGTGGTGACCGACATCAACATGCCGCGCATGGACGGCCACGCGTTGGCCCGTCAGCTGCGCGAGGACGGCAACCCGGTGCCGGTGATCGGCGCCACCGCCAATGCCACTGCCGAGGAGCGCGAGCGCTGCCTGGCCAGTGGCATGCAGGGCTACCTGAGCAAACCCATCGACATCGCACGCCTGCGCAAGGCGCTCACCTCACTGCGCCAAGGAGACCCCGCATGACCCAGCGTGTCCTGATCCTGGAAGACCAGCCCTTCCAGCGTGGTTTCCTGGCCAATCTGTTCGGCAGCCACGCAGGCGTGCAGGTCGACGCCTGCGAAGACGTGGATGCGGCCATCGCGCTGTGTGCGTGCCAGCCCTACGATCTGGTGGTCAGCGACCTGCTGATGCCCGGGCAGGACGGCATCCAGTTCATCCAGGCGCTGGCGGCACAGCCGCGCCCGCCACGCCTCGCGGTGGTCAGCGCGGCCCCGCGGCGGATGATGACCTCGGCACGGCTGATGGCCGAATCGCTGGGGCTGGATGTGGTCGGCCTGCTGCCCAAGCCGGTGGCGGCCGCCGACGTGGACGCCCTGTTCGAGGCCTTGGCGCAGGCGCGTCCGGCCGCCGGCGAGGCCCCCACGCGCGCGGCGGCTGCGCCCGAACCGGATGCATCGCAGCTGCGCCAGGCCATGGCCGATGGCAGCCTGACGGCCTGGTTCCAACCGAAGAAGTCACTGCAGTCAGGACGCGTGGTGGCGGCCGAAGCACTGGTGCGCTGGCGACATCCGCAGCTGGGCACGCTGGCCGCTGGCAGCTTCCTGCCGGCAATCTGCCGCTACGGGCTGGAGGGCGATCTTCTGCGGATGATGCTCAAGGCCAGCATCAGCGCGCAGGCACGCTGGCGCAAGCAAGGGTTCCGGGTACCGGTATCGATCAACCTGCCCCCTCACCTGCTGGAGCAGTCGGACCTGCCCGACGAACTGCTGGCACTGACCCTGGCCAACGGCGGTACGCCCGGTGAATTGTGCTTCGAACTGATGGAAAACAGCACCACGCGGCACGTCAGCGACTTCTATGCCGGCGCCTGCCGCCTGCGCATGAAGGGCTTCGGCCTGGCCCAGGACGATTTCGGGCAGGGCCTGAGCTCGGTCCACAACCTGGTCAATACCCCTTTCACCGAGGTCAAGATCGACCGCGCGCTGGTCAGCGGATGCGCGCGCGACCCGGCCTTGCACCTGACCCTGTCGACGGTGATCGCGCTGGCCAACCAGCTGGGCCTGACCATCGTGGCAGAGGGCGTGGAAAGCGATGCCGACCTGGCTGCCCTGCGCCAGCTGGGGTGCAGCCAGGTGCAGGGCTTCCTGATCTCGCAGGCGCTGCCGTCCGACGAGTTCACCCGCCTGCTGGACGAAGAAGCGCCGCAGTTGGACGAGTCGCCGCGAGCCGCCCTGCGCTGACACGGATTCCACGTACGCTTCACGAAATCATCAAGTGGCATTGACGATCCTGTCTGTGCAGCGGTGGCGGATGTCCCTCCGTTGCTGCCCATGGTGCCGCTGACCGCTTCCTGCCCTGAGACCTGCCATGCCGGCCGAGGCCGCTCCTGTACGCCGACTCGCTCGCCGCTCACTGCGCGTCCACGCCCTGCTGATCGGCGTTGTGGTGCTGGCCACGCTGCAGGCCGGACTGCTGCTGTCGGCCGGCTCGCAGCTGTTCAACGAAGAGCGCAGCAAGATCGAGTACCACTTCCGCCGCCTGGACGGCACGCTGCGCGAGCAGGAGCGCTTCCTGCGCCAGTGGCGGCTGCATGATGTCGGCACGCATGGGCAGCCGGTGGCCGATGCCAGCGTGGAGCTGCAACGCGGGCCCTTGTTCGCCAACTTTGCGGTGATCGGAAGCGAGGGGGCCAGTCTTTCGCCACCGACTGAACTGGGCGACCGTTTCCTGCGCTTCTACGGCACGTTCTGGTCGGCCTCGCGCTATCCACCGCCGCAATGCCTGCTGGTCGATGGCCAGGGCACGCGCGGGCTGCTGGCACCGGTACAGATCGCCGGTACCGACGCGAGCCAGAACAGCCCGCATCACCTGCGCCCGGCGATCGCCGACATCCACCGGGTGCTGGGTACGCGACCGGCGGTGCAACGTGGTGGCATCGTCTGGGTGGGCGTGCCATGGCGCGACCGGCAGACCTGGCTGCTGGCCATCGCCCACGCCCCGCAGGATGCGCGCCTGTGGGGTGAGGACGACAAGGACTCGCAGGCCGCACTGGCCTGCCTGCTCGATCCTGGCCGTGTCGATGACTATCGCCAGGTGCTGGGTGTCCCGGTGTTCCAGCGGCTGTCGCTGTTCGATGCCAACGGCCAGCGCCTGCTGGGCGATGCAGCCGATGCCAGCGAGGCTGGCACCTCCTGGCAGGCCGGCCTCGCTGGCCTGCAGTTCCGCATGCGCAGCGAGCGCGGCTGGCTGGCGGTCTACCACGTCGGCTGGCGGCAGGTGTTCCAGCACCCGCAGGGGCCATTGCTGGGCGCGACCGTGGTCGCCCTGCTGCTGGCACTGGGCGGCACGCTGGTGCTGCGCGCGTACCGGCGTTCGGTCATCGAGCCGCTGCGCAGCAACCACGCGCGCCTGCTGGAAAGCGAAGCCTTCAGTCGCACGATCCTGGACAACGCGCCGATCGGGCTGTGCCTGCTGCGTCGTACCGATGGCAATGTGCTGCTGGACAACGCCCTCGCCCGCCGCTGGCTGGGCGAGGACTATCATGCCGGCGGCTGGCATGGCCCGTGGCGGCGCAGCGTACTGGCTGCCGGCGGCACCACGCTGGGCGATGGCCTGGCCTACGCCACGCCCGAAGGCCGCCACCTGCTGGTAACGGCGACACCGGCGCGCTATCGCGGTGAGCCGGCGGTGCTGTGCCTGTTCATTGACCTGAGCAGCCAGCATGAAGCCGAACAGGTGCTGCAGCAGGCGCGCCGCGCCGCCGACCAGGCCAACCGCGCGAAGAGTCAGTTCCTGGCCACGATGAGCCATGAGATCCGCACGCCGCTGTACGGTGTGCTCGGCACGCTTGAACTGCTGGGGCTGACGCCACTGGATGCACGGCAACAGGACTACCTTGCAACGATCCAGCGTTCGTCCTCGACCCTGATGCAGCTGATCAGCGACATCCTGGATGTCAGCAAGGCCGAGGCCGGGCAACTGAGCCTGGAGCCAAGCCCATTCGATCCAGTGCGGCTGACCGAGGACGCGCTCGACTCGTATGCTGCCGCGGCCGCCAACAAGGGGCTGCAGTTCTACGCCTGCATCGATGCCGACGTACCGCCCGGGGTGTGCGGTGATGCCGCGCGGATCCGACAGGTGCTCAACAACCTGATCAGCAACGCACTGAAGTTCACCGACAGCGGGCGCGTGGTGGTCCGTGTTTCGGCACGCTGGCAGGAGCAACGCTGCTGGCTGCAATGGCAGGTGGCCGATACCGGTATCGGCATTGCCAGCGAACACCAGGCGCATCTGTTCGAGCCATTTTTCCAGGCCAACCCGGGCACCGATGCGATGCGCGGCACCGGCCTGGGGCTGGCCATCTGCGCGCATCTTGTGGCGTTGATGGAAGGCCAGCTGCGCGTGGTCAGCGAGAGCGGCCTGGGCAGCAGCTTCAGCGTCGAACTGCCGCTGCCCTCGGCTCCACCGGATCCACAGCAGGCCCCGCCGCCGCAACTACCCGCCGGCCTGCAGGTACAGGTGCGGGGCAGCGTGCGCGAACTGGTGCAATCGCTGTGCGAGCGCCTGCAGCAGCGCGGTGCACAGGCCAGCGTGTACCGGGAGGACAGTGCAGCAGGCCTGCCATCGTCCGCCGTGCTGCTCGAGCTGGTCCTGGACGACCCTCTGCCCGCATGGGCGGGTGGACCGCGCGTGATCGCCTGCCGCGAAGGCGGGGTGCGGCCACGGCAGGTCGATGGCGCCTGGCAGGTCGGCCTGCATCGATTCGACGCGATCGTGCTGGCCCTGGCCGCGGCCAGCGGCCAACCGCTGGCGGCCAGCGCCGAAGGGCGCCTGCCGGCGACGCGCCATTTCGGCCTGCAGGTGCTGGTCGCCGAGGACAACCCGATCAACCAGGCGATCCTGCGCGACCAGCTGGAACAGCTCGGCTGCCGCGCCGTGGTCGCCAGCGATGGCAATGAAGCGCTGGGCTACTGGCAACAAGGGGCGTTCGCGCTGGTGCTGACCGACCTGAACATGCCCGGGCTGGATGGCTACGGCCTGGCCCGTGCCTTGCGGGCACGGGGTGTCAGCGTGCCCATCCACGGCGCCACGGCCAATGCCGACCCGGCCGAACGCCAACGCTGCCAGGAATCGGGCATGCAGGGCGTGCTGGTCAAGCCGATCACGCTGGAAGTCCTGCAGCGCCTGCTGACCCGGATCACCGACGGCGATGCACCGGCCGTCGCGATGCAGGAGCGCCCTGCGTCCACTGCGTCGCACGACAAGGATCCCCCGCTGCAGGTTCCCGCGAAGATGCAGTCGCTGTTCGTACAGACCATGCAGGCCGACCTGGACAGCCTGCGACAGGCGATCGCCGCTGCCGATCCCGCCAGGGTGGCGCAGGTTCTGCACCGCATCCGCGGCGCGCTGGTGATCGTCGGTGCACCTGCGCTGGTGGACAGCGGCCTGCAGATCGAACAGTGCCTTGCCGGCGGCGATGACCTGGCCACCCAGGCGGCCGCTCTTGCCGGGTTCCAGCGACGCCTCGAGCAGCTGCTGCATCCGTTGCGCAACGCTGCATCCCCCTCCCTTCCCGACGACCCGACCCTGCCATGACCACACGGATCCTCATCGCCGACGACCACCCGATCGTGCTTGCCGGCATCCGCGACGTACTGGCCGGGGAACTGGACCTGGACATCGTGGGCGAAGCGGCCGATCCGGCGACGCTGATCGAGCTGATGACCCGGACCCGGCCACAGGCGGTGATCACCGACTACAGCATGCCGGGAGGCGATCGCTTCGGGGACGGCATCAAGCTGATCTCGTTCCTGCGCCGCAGCTTCCCGGAGACGCGCCTGCTGGTGCTGACGATGGTGTCCAATCCGTCGTTGGTCGCGGCGATGTATGCCGCCGGCGCCGGTGGCGTAGTGCTCAAGAGCCATGGATTGGGCAGCCTGGTACAGGCCCTGCGCGTGGTGCTGGCCGATCGCGTCTACCGCCCCCCGGGACTGCTGCCGGTAGCCGCGAGCGAACCGGCCGATGCGGATGCGGTCCGTGCGCGGCTGTCGCCGCGCGAGCTGGAGGTGATCCGCCTGTTCACCAGTGGCATGAGCGTGGGCGACATCGCACGCCAGCTGCAGCGCAGCGCCAAGACGGTCAGCACGCAGAAGATCAGCGCGATGCGCAAGCTCGGTGTGGACAGCGACCAGGCGCTGATCGAGTACTGCCTGCAGGCCTCGCTGTTCGGCTGAGGCCACTCCCGGCTGAATCCCGCCGGCCCTGCGACGGGGCCTGCAACCGCTTTAGGAAACGCCTGATTCCATCGGACAGTGCCGATTTCTAGGCTGGAGACATCCCGCCAAGGTGCGCCTGCCGGCTGTTGCCGCATCGCCGTGGGGGACGGAAGTCCGATGGCGCCTGCAATTGCCGTGGCGTGGGACTTCCGCAGCGACGCGGCCCTGCCGCGTCAGTCCGCGCAGCCTCGCTGCGCCCTGCCACAGGAAGTCCATCAGCATGAACGCCTCCCCCACACGGCACGGCCGTGCGTACGGGCGCGCGCACGGAAAGCGCGTACCCCTCATTCCCAGCCTGTTGGCCACTGCGCTGTGGGCAGCCCTGCCGGCGCATGCCGCAGACCTCACCGGCCCGCTGCTGGTCAACGACGGTGACACCCTGCAGCTGGGTGCCGACGACGTCCTCACCCACAGTGCGGGCAGCTTCGCACTTGCGGTCACCGGTACCGGCAGCAATGCGCTGATCGACGGCAGCCGCATACACGTGACCGGCAATGGCAGCGGCGTGTCCGCTGCCAATGGTGGCCAGGTGCAGCTGCGCGACGCAACGCTGTCGATCGCACCGGCGACCGGCACGGGCTTCTATGCGCTGTATGCCAATGGTGCCGGCAGCGTGATCGATGCGCGCGATGTCGACATCGATGCCACGCGCAACGGCAGCGGATTCGGCAGCGTGCAGGCCTACAACGGTGGCGTGATCCACTATGCCGGGGGCAGTCTTTCAATGACCGGGACCGGTGGCACGCTGGCCGGTGCATCCGGCAAGGGCAGCGAGCTGCACCTGGCCGATCTGCGGATGAGCGCCGACGGCGGTGCCCGCCTGCGCGCCGACAGTGCCGGCCTGCTGACGATCCGCAACAGCCGCATCACCCTCGCCCCCGGTGGCATCCTTGCCGGCGTGGCGGCCAACGGCGTGGGCAGCCGCGCCGAGCTGTACGACACCTACCTGCAGGGCGGTTGGTTCGATATCGACGGCGGCGGCAGCCTGCTGCTGGAGAACGTGGAAGCCCATTCGGTGGGCGGCAGCATGCGCCTGCTCGGCAGCCGCATCAGCAAGACCTATTCCAGTGCAGTGATCAACGGCGGCAGCTTCTACACCGTCGGTGGCTATGGCGTGAACATCAACAGCTGGGGACAGTTGACCGCAAGCGATGCCGCGTTCGATGTTCGTGATGGCTACTCCGGATTCTGGCTGGCCAGCGATGAGTCGCGCCTGCAGCTGACCGACAGCAGCATCGACACCTGGACCGACACCTACGGTTATGGCGTTGAGATCGCCGGCGGCGTTGCCACCGTGCAGGGCGGCCGGATCACCACGCACGGTGATGCGACCTACGGCGTGCGCGTGACCGGCTCCACCGGCAGCACCGCCAGCCGCATCGAAGCCAACGGCAGCGTGATCGACGTGCGCGGCAACGGCGGCGGTGGCGTGTTCATCGGCGGCTCCACCGCCACCGCGCTGCTCGATGCCGTTGCGATCCGCAGCGATGGCGAGAACGTGTTCGGCATCGTGCACATGAACACCGCGCGGCTGACCCAGGCCGATCGCCTGGATATCCGCATGACCGGCAGCAACAGCGGCGGCTACCGCTCCTACCTGACCGCGTTCGGCCCGTACTGGAACCGTGCCACCTTCAATGACAGCCACATAGAGACCGCCAGCGGCGCAGCGTTCTGGCTGCAGGGCAGCAACCATGCCTTGAACGTCAATGGCAGCGATGTGACTGCGGGCGACGGCAGCGGCCGCCTGCTGCGGGTCAGCGACACGGTATTCACCGATGGCAGCAGCGTGGCGACCAGTCGCATCGACTTCAGCGCCGACGCCAGCATGCTGCGCGGTGACGTGGTGGTCGACAGCGCAACGGCTGAGGTGCACATGGTGCTGGGCAACGGCACCACGTTCAGCGGCGCCCTGCGCAACGACTCCGGCTACCAGGTCGCACAACTGGCGCTGGATGGCAGCAGCCAGTGGAACGTACGCGCCAGTTCCAGCGTCGGCACGCTCGAACACGCCGGCACCATCGCTTTCGATGCGCCGGCGGCCGGCGATTTCAAGACCGTTACCGTCAGCGGCGACTACGTGGGCAACGGTGGCCAGTGGATCTTCAACCGCGCGCTGGGCGACGACACTTCGCTGGGCGACCAGCTGGTGATCAACGGCAACAGCAGCGGCACCGCCAGCGTGAGTGTGCGCAATGCCGGCGGCGCCGGTGCGCTGACCCAGGAGGGCATCCGCCTGATCACCGTGGCCGGCCAGTCGGATGCACAATTCAGCCTGCAGGGGCGCGCGGTTGCCGGTGCCTACGACTACTTCCTGTTCAAGGGCGGTGTGTCGACCCCGGATGATGGCAACTGGTACCTGCGCTCGGAGTACGTGCCGCCGGTCGATCCGCCGCAGCCGCCGGATCCCCCGATCGACCCGCCGCAGCCGCCGGATCCGCCGGTCGACCCGCCGCAGCCGCCGGAACCGCCGGTCGACCCACCGTCACCGCCGGAGCCGCCGATCGATCCGCCGTTGCCGCCGGAGCCGCCGATCGATCCACCATTGCCGCCGGAGCCGCCGATCGATCCGCCGCGCCCGCAGGTGGAACGCCCGGAACCGGCGGCCTACCTGGCCAACCGCAGCGCCGCGCTGGGCATGTTCCGGCACAGCCTGCACGACCGCGCCGGTGATCCCGCCGCCCAGGCCGGCACCCGCGGTGATGCCGTGGCCTGGATGCACCTTCGCAGCGCGCAGCCTGACAGCCACGACCGCAACCGCCAGGTCCAGGTCGATGGGCAGATCAGCAGCGTGCTGGTCGGCGTCGGCCGCCGCTTCGAAGTGGGTGGCACGGGCGAGCTGCAGGCGGGTGCGATGCTCGGCCACGGCCGCGCGCGCAATGACAGCCGCTCGCAGGTGACCGGCTACACCGCGCGTGGCGTGGTCACCGGCACCAGCGTGGGCGCCTATGCCACCTGGCTTCAGGATGCGCGCATGGAAGGCGGCGCCTATGTGGATGGTTGGCTGCAGTACGGCCGCTTCCGCAACAGCGTGCAGGGCGAAGGCCTGCAGAAGGAGCGCTATGACGCCCGCAACTGGAGTGCGTCGGCCGAAGCCGGTTATGTGCTGCCCCTGCGGCGCACCGCGCAGCGCGGCGTCTACCTGGAACCGCAGCTGCAGGTGGTGCACAGCCGCTATGACAGCGACCGCGTGGTCGAGGCCAACGGCACGGTGGTCGAGGACCGCGGCGGTGGCGACACCAGCACCCGCCTCGGCCTGCGCCTGTACCGCCGTGGGTTGAGCCCGGCGCAGGGCCAGGTGCACCCGTACGTGGCGGTGAACTGGTGGTCCGGCGGCAATGGTGCGGGCCTGACAATGGACGGCGAGCGCCTGCAGCGGCAGTTGCCGCGTGACATCTACGAAGCCAAGGCCGGCGTGCAGGTGGATCTGTCCGGCGGCTGGCGCGGCTGGGGTGAACTGAGCCGGCAGAGCGGTGGCATGGGCTTCCACGACGTCGGTGCCCAGCTGGGCGTGTCGTACACCTGGTGACGCGGGACGTGCCCGGCAAGGGAATGCCGGGCACTTTTTCCACATGCGGCGTGGAAAGCGATGGGGGTTTGGTGTGGACAAGTGGGTTCGAGCGTTGCGGGGCAGGCGCTTCCGGGCGTGGTGAGTTTTTGTCCACGTCTGCAGTTCTTTTCCACAACGCGCGTGGAAAGCGATGGGAACTAGGTGTGGACAAGTAGTTGTGAGCATTGCACCGCAGGCGTTTCGAAGCGTGGTGAAAATTTGTCCACACCGCACCGCCAAGCCTCGTAGAGCCGAGCCCATGCTTGGCTGATGCCAACCTGAGCCGAGCGCAGGCTCGGCTCTACAGAGGCGCGCGGGGTTTTCCACACCCGACGTGGAAAGCGATGGGAGTTTGCTGTGGACAAGTACCGGCGAACGTCACACCGCAAGCGTTTCGCAGCCTGGTGTTTTTTTGTCCATCACCGGAAACGCGAACGCCCCGCACAGGGCGGGGCGTCCGGGGTCGATCCGATGCCGCAGGATCAGACGTTGAAGCGGAAGTGCAGGATGTCGCCTTCCTGCACGCGGTACTCCTTGCCTTCCAGGCGCAGGCGGCCGGCTTCCTTCGCGCCGGCTTCGCCCTTGTACTTGATGAAGTCGTCATACGCGATGGTTTCAGCGCGGATGAAGCCCTTCTCGAAGTCGGTGTGGATGACCGCCGCGGCCTGCGGGGCGGTGGCGCCCTTGCGCACGGTCCACGCACGGACTTCCTTCACGCCGGCGGTGAAGTAGGTCTGCAGGCCGAGCAGGCCGTAGGCCGCGTTGATCACGCGGTTCAGGCCCGGCTCGCTCAGGCCCAGGTCCGCCAGAAAGGTATCGCGGTCTTCGTCGTCGAGCTGGGACAGCTCTTCTTCGATCGCGGCCGACACCGGCACCACCTGCGCGCCTTCGGCGGCAGCATGCGCACGCACGGCTTCCAGGTGCGGGTTGTTGTCGAAACCGTCTTCCAGCACGTTGGCGATGTACATCACCGGCTTCAGGGTCAGCAGGAACAGGTCGCGCACCAGCGCCTTCTCTTCCTCGTCCAGCCCGGCCGAGCGCCCAGCCTTGCCCTCCGACAGTGCAGCCTGCAACTTGGCCAGCACCGGCTTGCGCGCCGCCGCATCCTTGTCGCCGCCCTTGGCCGCACGCTCGGCACGGTTCAGCGCCTTCTCGACACTGTCCAGGTCGGCCAGCGCCAGTTCAGTGTCGATGGTTTCGATATCCGAGATCGGGTCGACCTTGCCGGCCACGTGCACGATGTCACCGTGCTCGAAGCAGCGCACCACGTGGGTGATCGCATCGACTTCGCGGATGTGCGCCAGGAACTTGTTGCCCAGGCCCTCACCGCTGGCGGCACCGGCGACCAGGCCGGCGATGTCGACGAACTCGACCGCGGTCGGGATGACCTTCTGCGGGTTGATGATGCCCGCCAGCTCGTTCAGGCGCGGATCCGGCACCGGCACGATGCCGACGTTCGGTTCGATGGTGCAGAACGGGAAGTTCGCCGCGGCGATGCCCGCCTTGGTCAGCGCATTGAACAGGGTCGACTTGCCGACGTTGGGCAGGCCGACGATGCCGCATTTGATACCCATGGGTGACAGCTCTCTGGGGTGAAAGTGATTGGGGAAACAGCGGCCTGGGCGCTGCTTTTCCAATCATTCTCCGTATCGACCAGCGGTCGATACCTACCGTTCTGGTTGGTTCCGTATCGACCAGCGGTCGATATCTACCGGTCTGGTTGGTTCCGTACCGACCAACGGTCGATACCTACCGTTCTGGTTGGTTCCGTACTGACCAGCGGTCGATACCTACCGGTTATTTCGGGGTGTGCAGCCGCTTCATCGCTTCGTTGAAATCGCCCTGCACCGCCAGCGGCAGCACGTCGATCGCATCGTCGATGGCGCGTGCGATCAGCACGTCATCCTCCTTGGACGGGCGCCCCAGCACCCAACCCACCACGCGGTCCTTGTGGCCGGGATGACCAATGCCCACGCGCAGGCGGTGGAATTTGCCATGACCCAGCAGGCGGATGGTATCGCGCAGGCCGTTCTGGCCGCCGTGGCCACCGTCGAACTTCAGTCGCGCCGCACCGGGCGGCAGGTCCAGCTCGTCGTGGGCCAGCAGGGTTTCTTCCGGCTCGATCTTCCAGAACCGCTGTGCGGCGGTGACCGACTTGCCGCTGAGATTCATGAAGGTGGCGGGCTTGAGCAGCCACACCGTCTGCCCGGCGATCTCGACCTTGGCGGTCTCGCCGAACAGCTTGCTGTCCACATTCCATCGCGCACCGGCTTTTTCCGCCAGGGCCTCAACGAAATGAAACCCGGCATTGTGCCGGGTCCGGGCGTGTTCCGATCCGGGATTGCCCAGACCGACGATCAGTCGCAGTCCTGCCATGGTTCCTTCCAGTACGGTGCCTGCCCGGAGGCAGGCACCGTAACGGTATTACTCGGCGGCAGCCGCTTCTTCGTCAGCCTCGTCGGCCTTGCCGGCCTTGGCGGTGACGATGGCGTCGTCGTGGTCCTTGCCCAGCGCCAGCGCCGGGATTTCCACGCCCTTCGGCAGCTTGATGTTGGACAGGTACACGACGTCACCGGCCTTCAGCTCGCCCAGGTCGACTTCGATCGACTCCGGCAGGTCCTTCGGCAGGCAGGTGATGGTCACTTCCTTCAGTTCGTGGGTGACCACGACGTCGGCAGCCTTGCCGGCCGGCGAGGTGTCTTCGTTGACGAAGTGCAGCGGGACCGAAGCGGTCAGGGCTTCGTTCTCGTTCACGCGCTGGAAGTCCAGGTGCATGATCAGCTGCTTGTACGGGTGGCGCTGCATGTCACGCAGCAGGACCTTCTGCACCTGGCCATCCAGGTTCAGGTCCAGGATCGAGGCATAGAACCACTCGTTCTGCTGGGCCAGCCAGATTTCGTTGTGGTCCAGGCTGATGGCGACCGGCTCGGCGTTGCCGCCGTACACGATGGCCGGGATCACACCAGCGTGACGCAGGCGGCGGCTCGCACCCTTACGCTGCAGTTCACGCTTGGTGACCTTGATTTCATGGGTCTTCGACATTTTCGACTACTCAGGTTGTTGCCGCGCCCTGCGGCGTGGCGGTTGAAGATGCTTCCGCGACCAGAAGCATCCGGGTATGTCCCCGCCGTTGCCGGCAGGAACGAAAAACTCAGTCGACGTACAGCGAGCTGACCGACTCGCCGAAGGCGATGCGGCGCATCGTTTCGGCCAGCATTTCCGCCACGCTCAGCTGGCGGATCTTGCTGCACACCCGCGCTGCGTCCTTCAGCGGGATGGTGTCGGTCACCACCAGCTCGTCGAGCTGGGAATTGGTGATGTTGTCCACCGCCGGGCCCGACAGCACCGCGTGGGTGCAGTAGGCGGCGACCTTGAGCGCACCGCGCGCCTTCAGGGCAGCGGCAGCGGCGCACAGGGTGCCGGCGGTATCGACGATGTCATCGACCATCACGCAGGTCTTGCCTTCGACGTCACCGATGATGTTCATCACGGTGGAGACGTTGGCGCGCGGGCGGCGCTTGTCGATGATCGCCAGGTCGGCGTCATCCAGGCGCTTGGCCACCGCACGGGCGCGGACCACGCCGCCCACGTCCGGCGAGACAACAATCAGGTTCTCGGTGCCGTAGGCGCGCCAGATGTCGGCCAGCAGCAGCGGGGACGCATACACGTTGTCCACCGGAATATCGAAGAAGCCCTGGATCTGGTCGGCGTGCAGGTCGACGGTCAGCACGCGATCAGCGCCAGCGGTGCTGAACATCTTGGCCGCCAGCTTGGCGGTGATCGGCACGCGCGAGGAACGCATGCGGCGGTCCTGGCGCGAGTAGCCGAAGTACGGCACCACGGCGGTCACGCTGGCCACCGATGCGCGCTTGAGCGCGTCGATCAGCACCAGCAGTTCCATCAGGTTTTCCGCGCTCGGCGCGCAGGTCGGCTGGATCACGAACACGTCCTGCTTGCGGACGTTCTCTTCGATTTCCACCTGCACTTCACCATCGGAGAAGTGCGACACCAGCGCCTTGCCCGGGCGGACCCCCAGTTCCTTGCAGATGTTCTGCGCCAGACGTTTGTTGGCGTTGCCGGAAAAGACCAGCAGGTTCGGGGACTCTTGCATCATGATTGTCTCGGGCGGGGACGAGTGGCGGGGATCCGGAGTCGGCAAGGACCCCGATGGACCCTTGCTGCTGACAACACCGCGGTTGTTTCCACGTCCCGCGCGGGCGATGCGCTGGAAGGCGCGGACACAGCCGCTATTGGCAGGGGCGGTAGGATTCGAACCTACGAATGCCAGGATCAAAACCTGGTGCCTTGGGCCTCTTGGCGACGCCCCTGCATTGATAAATCAGTGTTGCTCGAGTGCATCCAGCAGTGGCGAACGCGCAACGCCCGCTGCCACCCTTGCCCGCAACTCCTTCGGCAACTTCGACCGCCCCTGCTCTGCAGCAGCCTGCGATGCGAACTCGACGAAACAACCACTTCCCGAACCGGTCAGCCGCGCCGCGCCGATGTCGCTCAACGCGGCAAGCGCTGCCTCGACGGCAGGCTCACGGCGGCGCAGCACCGGTTCGAACGCGTTCCCGACCAGGGTCCCGGAAGCGAAGTCCTCTATTTTCGCCACTGGGCTGTCGCGCGTCAAATCCGGGTCTGCAAACAGGACCGGCGTAGGAACATGAACACCCGGTTCAACCACCACATACCAGGCCGGCGCCAGCGTGATCGGCTGCAGGCGCTCGCCCACCCCTTCGGCCCAGGCATTGTGGCCACGCACGAACACCGGCACGTCGGCGCCCAGGCGCAGGGCCAGCGCGGCCAGGGCATCCTCGTCCAGGCCGGCGCGCCAGAGCCGATTCAGCACCACCAGCACGGTGGCCGCATCGGACGAACCGCCGCCGAAGCCACCACCGGCAGGAACGTGCTTTTCGACGATGATGTCAGCACCTTGCGCGCCCTTCGCCTCATCCTGGAGCAGGCGCGCGGCCCGCACCGCCAGGTCATCGGCCTCGGCCACGCCGGCCAGGCCCTCGCCCTGCCGACGCACCTGACCGTCTTCACGCAGGCGCAGGCCGATGCGGTCCCCCCAGTCCAGCAGGCGGAATACGGTCTGCAGCTCGTGGTAGCCGTCGGCCCGGCGGCCAGTGATGTGCAAGAACAGGTTCAGCTTGGCCGGGGCCGGCCACCAGGACCAGCCCGCGTCGTCGCGCCCGGCGCTCATGGCGTGCCCTGCCCCCACTGGTCCACCAGCAGGCGCACCTTGGCGTCGCCATTGCTGGCCTCGATCCGTCGCGGCAGCGCCGGTCGTCCGGCGTCGGCCGGGTACCAGTCCAGGTACTGCACCTGCCAGCCCATCTGCTGCATGCGGCGCGGCCGGCCTTCACCGTCGCGCTCGACCTTTTCCGGACCGGCAGCATCCCCGGCCACCAGGCCGCGGATCCACTCCGGCAGCTGATTGACCGGGATGTCCCAGCCAGTCGCTTCCAGCAGCAGCTGCTGGGCGTCCTCGCCATCGCGCGGACCGCCGGACAGCCCTTCCAGGCGACCGGCTTCGGAATGGGTGTCGCCGGTCAGCTTCCAGCTCTGCCGGGTCACCGGCGCGCTCAGTTCGACCACGTAGCGGCGGCCGTCCTGCTTCCAGTCGATGCGACCGCTGCCGCCGTCCTTGCCCTTGCTGACCGCCACCCGCCCCTGGAAGGCCCAGTCCGGCTGTGCCTGCAGCGCGGCCACGCGCGCTGCCTCGGCCTGCGCCGCTTCAGCCGAAACAATCTCGACCACCGCTGGCGCCGGGGTCTTCTGCGTGCCGACACTGGTACAGGCGCTCACCGCCAGGGTCACGGTCGCCAACAGCAGCGGCCGGATCAGGGAACCACTCATGGATTGAATTTCTCACGGGCGCGCAGCAGCGCGCGGTTTTCAGGGTCGAGCTTGGCCGCTTCGTCGAAGAAGTGGCGGGCCTCGTCATGCTTGCCCAGCACCCACAGCACTTCGCCGACGTGGGAAGCGATCTCCGGGTCCTTGGCCAGGGTCCAGGCCCGGCGCAGCTGTACCAGTGCCTCTTCCTTGCGGCCCAGGCGATACAGCACCCAGCCATAGCTGTCGACGATGGCGGCGTTGTCCGGCTCGGCCACGCGGGCGCGGTCGATCAGCTCCAGCGCTTCCTGCAGGCGGCCGGTGCGATCGGCCAGGGTGTAGCCCAGCGCGTTCAGCGCCGGCACGTTTTCCGGGTCGGTCACCAGGATCTTGCGCAGGTCGGCCTCGGCGCGCGGGATGTCGTCGCGGCGCTCCCAGGTGAGCGCACGTGCGTACAGCAGGCCGTTGTCGTCCGGGTAGGCGGCCAGGCCGCGGGCCAGCGCATCCAGTTCACCGGCGCTGTCGTCACCACGCTGGCGCAGTTCAGCTTCCAGCAGGTAGGCGTCACGGCGCACATCGTCGTCGACCACCGCGTCGGACTGGATCGCGTGCACTTCCTCCAGCGCCAGCGGCAGGCGCCCGGCCAAGGCCTGGGCATTGGCCGCGCGCAGGCGCGCTTCGCTCAGCTCATCGCCACCGGGCACGCTGTGGTACCACTGCACCGCCTCGGGGTAACGCTTCAGGTATTCGGCGATCTTGCCCAGCAACAGGCGCTGCGCCGGATCCGGCTTGGCCGCCTGCCGCGACAGCTCGTTGTAGAGGTTGGACAGCGCCGCCTTGTCGCCCTGCTTGGCCAGCAGCGAGGCGCGCATGCCCCAGGTCTGTACGTCCTGCGGGCCGAACGCCAACACGCGCTCGGCCGCAGCCGGCTGGCCCAGGCTGTCGTAGGCGATGGCCACCGCATTGCGCAGCTCGGGGTCCTGGCGGGTCTTCGGCTCGACGTCGTGCAGCAGCGACAATGCCTTGTCGGTCTCGCCCGCCTGCTGCAGCTGGCTGGCACGCAGCAACGCTACGCGCGGCTCTTCCGGGAAGCGCTTGACCACTTCATCGATCATGCGCCGCGCCAACTCGGGCTTGTCCATGCGCAGGGCCAGGCGACCGAACTCCTGCCAGGCCTCGATCTTCGGCGGAATCGCATTGGCATCGACCAGCTCGCCGAGCACCTGCGCCGGCACCGCCGGGTCGCGGCCACCGCCGATCAGCGCGGCCAGGGCGAACTTCCAGCCGCGCTCGTCGGGGTCGGCCAGCAGCGCCTGCAGCTCGGTGCGGGCAGCCTTCACATCGCCCTGGCGCATGGCCAGCGCACCGGCGGCGCTGCGCATGGTCAACGAGCGCGGGGCGCGCTGCTGCCACAGGGCCAGGCCCTTGGCGGCGCTGGCATCATCGTTGGCCAGCATGGAGATACGGGTCGCGCGCTCGGCCAGGCCGGCGTCGCCGTCGGTCTGCTGCGCGGCCTGCAGGTACCAGCGCGCGGCCTCGGCCAGCTTGCCGGCCTGCAGGGCGAATTCACCGGCCATCACCGGTTCCAGCGCCAGTTCCTCAGTGGCCGCGGCCCGCACGGGGGCCTTGGCCGGCACCGTCGCCAGGGCCTGGGTGCAGGCCAGGGACAGCAGCAGAACACTGGGGATGCGAATCAATGCGGGCATCGTCGGCATCGGGGCCTTAAAATGTCGTCCAATGGCCAGCAGCTTATCGCAAGCAACTGAACAATGACCCTGTGGGTGCTCGGACTGAATCACCAGACCGCACCGGTGGAGCTGCGCGAGCGCGCGGCCTTCGCCGGTGAGGCGTTGCCGCGTGCGCTGGGCTCGCTGCGCGATACCCCGCAGATCGCCGAGGCAGTGCTGCTGTCCACCTGCAACCGCACCGAACTGTATGCCGTGGCCGAGTCGGCACAGGCGCTGGACCAGTGGCTGCACAGCCAGGCAGGCGACCTGCAGGGCTACCTGTACCAGCATGCCGATGCCGAGGCCGTGCGCCACCTGTTCCGGGTCGCCACCGGGCTGGACTCGATGGTGCTGGGCGAACCGCAGATCCTCGGCCAGGTAAAGGATGCCTGGTCGACCGCGCGTGACCACGGCCTGCTCGGCCAGCGCCTGGACCACCTGTTCCAGCAGACCTTCTCGGTAGCCAAGCGTGCGCGCACCGATACCCAGGTCGGCGCCAACCCGGTGTCAGTGGCCTCGGCGGCGGTGCGCCTGGCGCAGAACGCCTTCGCGCGCCTGGATGACTCCACCGTGCTGCTGGTCGGTGCCGGCGAGACCATCGAGCTGGCTGCACGCCACCTGAGTGAGGGCAAGGTGCGGCGGCTGCTGATCGCCAACCGCACCCTTGCCCACGCGCAGGAACTGGCCAGCCGCCATGGCGGCGTGGCCCTGCCGCTGACCGAACTGGACCGCCATCTCGGCGAGGCCGACATCGTGTTCTCGGCCACCGCCGCGCGCGAACCTGTGATCCATCGCGAGATGGTGGCCAAGGCACTGCGCGCGCGCCGGCACAAGCCGATGCTGCTGTTCGACCTGGCCGTGCCGCGCGACATCGAAGCCGAGGTCGGCACGCTCAACGACGCCTTCCTCTACACCGTCGATGACCTGGAACGCGCGGTGGAAGACAACCGTCGTGGCCGCCGCGAGGCCGCCGCCGAGGCCGAGGCGATCATCGACCTGCAGGTGTCGCGTTTCATCGAGACCCAGCAGGCCAGCGCCCACCAGGCACCGCTGCGGCAGCTGCGTGCGTTCGGCGAAGCGACCCGCGCCGAACTGCTGGAGCGCGCACGGCAGCAGCTGGCCAACGGCAAGCCCGCCGACGAAGTGCTGGAACTGCTGGCCCATGGCCTGACCAACCGCCTGCTGCATCCGCCGACCGCCGCTCTGCGCGCGGCCGCGCTGAGTGGCGATGCCGACCTGACCCGCGCCGCCGAGCGCCTGTTCCCGGCCACGCCGGGTTACCGCCACCCACCCGTGAGACCCGATGACGCCGACCCTGCGCCGTAAGCTGGAAGCGCTGGCCGAGCGCCGCGAAGAACTGGAACGCCTGCTCGCCGAACCCGATGTGGTCGCCGACAACACCCGTTTCCGCGACCTTTCGCGCGAATTCGCCCAACTTGAACCGGTCGCTGCCGCGCTCGCCGAGGAAGCCCGTGCCAAGGCCGACCTGGCCGCCGCCGAAGGCATGCGCGCCGACCCCGACCTGCGTGAACTGGCAGACGAGGAAATCGCCGCGGCGCAGGCGCGCCTGCAGGAACTGGAACAAGAACTGGCCCTGCTGCTGGTACCACGCGATCCGCGCGACGAAGGCAACCTGTTCCTGGAAGTACGCGCCGGCACTGGCGGCGATGAAGCCGCGATCTTCGCCGGCGATCTGTTCCGCATGTACGCCCGCTATGCCGAGCGCCAGGGCTGGAAGGTCGAGATCGAATCGGACAACCCCGGTGAGCATGGCGGCTACAAGGAAGTAGTAGCGCGCGTGGTCGGCCGTGGTGCGTTCTCGCGCCTGAAGTTCGAATCGGGCACGCATCGCGTGCAGCGCGTGCCGGCCACCGAATCGCAGGGCCGCATCCACACTTCGGCGGCCACCGTGGCGATCATTCCCGAGGCCGACGAGGTCGATGACATCGTCATCAACCCGGCCGACCTGAAGGTGGATACGTTCCGCTCGTCCGGTGCCGGCGGCCAGCACGTCAACAAGACCGAATCGGCCATCCGCATCACCCACGTGCCGACCGGCGTGGTGGTGGAGTGCCAGACCGAGCGCAGCCAGCACGCCAACCGCGACAAGGCGATGAAGCGCCTGAAGGCGCAGCTGCTCGATGCCGAGCGCCAGCGCCAGGACGCCGCGCAGGCCGAATCGCGGCGCCTGCAGGTCGGCAGCGGCGACCGCAGCCAGCGCATCCGCACCTACAACTTCCCGCAGGGCCGGATCACCGACCACCGCGTGGAAGGCCTGACCCTGTACGACCTGCCCAACATCCTCGCCGGCGACCTCGACCCGCTGCTGCAGCGGCTCAGCCACGAACACCAGGTCGACGCCCTGGCCCAGCTTTCGGCGGGCTGAGCACGATGTCGGCCTGGCAGCAGCGACAGCAACTGCAGCAAGCGATCGCTCGCCAGCCCGACGACTTCGTCGCCTGGGTGATGCTGGCCGACGTGGAACTGGAAGCCGGCGACATCGCTGCCGGCGAACAGGCCGCGCGACGTGCGCTGCAGCTGCGCCCGAATCACCCCGAAGCGCTGGCACGGCTGGGCCGCGTGGCGTGGATGGCCGGTGCACATGGCGATGCGGCCAAGCTGCTTGGCCAGGCCTCGGCATTGGCCCCGCAGCACCCGGGCATCGCGCTGTGGCTGGGCCATGCGCTGGAAGACGCCGACGATGCCGAAGGCGCAGCAGCAGCCTATCGCCGCGCGCATGCGCTGATGCCGGATGAACCCTACATCGCCGCGCAGCGCCTGGCGTGGCAGCGCCGCCTGTGCGACTGGCAGGACGTGGACACGCTGGCTGCGCAGGTACGCGCCGCGCTCGCCGCCGGCCACGGTGCGGTGGAACCCTTCGCCTTCCTCAGCGAAGACGCCAGCGCGGGCGAGCAGTTGGCCTGTGCACGTGCGCGCGCCGCACTGATCGCCGCCTCGGTCCGGCCCTTGCCGGCAGTGACGGTACGCGCGCGCGGCCCGTTGCGCGTCGGCTTCCTTTCCAATGGCTTCGGCGCCCATCCCACCGGGCTGCTGACCGTGGCCCTGCTCGAACACCTGCGTCATGACCCGGCGTTGCAGCTGCACCTGTTCGCGCTGAACCGCGCCGATGGCAGCGGCATCCGCGAACGCCTGCAGTCCGCGACCCGGCTGCATGAGGTGGCCGCACTGCGGCATGCCGACATCGCGGCCCGCATCCGCGCACAGGGCATCGACCTGCTGTTCGACCTGCGCGGCTGGGGCGGCGGCGGCACGCCCGAAGTGCTGGCGATGCGCCCGGCCCCGCTGCAGCTGAACTGGCTGGCCTACCCCGGCACCTCGGGCGCGCGCTGGCTGGACGCCGTGGTCGCCGACGAATTCGTACTGCCAGCAGCGCTGGAACCGCACTTCAGCGAACGCGTCCTGCGCCTTCCGCGGGCCTTCCAGCCCTCGGACAACACCCGCACGCTGGAGCCGTCGCCGTCCCGCGCCGAGTGCGGGCTGCCCGAGCACGGCGTGGTGTTCTGCTGCTTCAACAACAGCTACAAGCTCAACCCGCGCAGCATGGGCCGCGCCTTCGCAGTGTTGCAGGCCGTGCCCGGCAGCGTGCTGTGGCTGCTGTCCGGCCCCGGCCAGGCCGACGCCCGCCTGCGCACCGCCGCGCAGGCTGCCGGCCTGGACCCGGCGCGGCTGGTGTTCATGGCCAAGCTGCCGCATCCGCAGTACCTGGCCCGCTACCCACTGGCCGACCTGTTCCTCGACACGCATCCGTACAACGCGCACACCACCGCCTCCGATGCACTGTGGGCCGGCTGCCCGGTGCTGACCTGCCCGGGCGACACCTTCGCCGCGCGCGTGGCCGGCAGCCTCAACCACCATCTGGGGCTGGCCCGGCTGAATGTCGCCGATGATGCGGCGTTCATCGCCACCGCCAGCGCACTGGGCAATGACCCCGCAGCACTGGCCTCGCTTCGCGCCGAGCTGGCGCAGGCGCGCGAACGCAGTGGCCTGTTCGACATGGCCGGGTTTGCCCGCGACCTGTCGGCCCTGCTGCAGCGGCTTGCCGGTGAACACGGCTGGCAAGGTGTCGACAACACCTGAGCGACCCCTGCGTTACGCTCGGGCTTCCTCCCCGCGTGGTGTGACGATGGCCAAGCTCAAGCGCAAGGACTACGACGAACTGCTGCTGCCGCTGCAGCTGGAACTGACCGCGATGGCGCGCTGGGTGCAGCTCAGCGGGCAACGCCTGCTGGTGCTGTTCGAGGGACGGGATACGGCAGGCAAGGGCGGCGCGATCCAGGCCATCAGCCAGCATCTCAATCCACGCCAATGCCGGGTGGTAGCACTGCCCAAGCCTACCGACCGCGAAGCCACGCAGTGGTATTTCCAGCGCTATGCCTCGCATCTTCCCGCCGCCGGCGAGATCGTGCTGATGGACCGCAGCTGGTACAACCGCGCAGGCGTCGAGCGGGTGATGGGCTATTGCAGCGAAACCGAGTACCAGCAGTTCCTGCGCCAGGCACCGGTGTTCGAGCAGCTGCTGGTGGATGACGGCATCCTGCTGTTCAAGTACTGGCTGTGCGTGGACCAGGAGCAGCAGGAGAAGCGCTTCGCCGAACGCCACCTCGATCCGCTGAAGGGCTGGAAGCTGTCCCCGGTCGACCTGAAATCGCGCAGCAAGTACAGCGCCTATACCGAAGCCCGCGAGGCGATGCTGCGCGCGACGCATCGCGAGGCGGCGCCGTGGACGCTGGTGGATTTCAACGACCAGCGGCTGGGGCGACTGACCCTGGTGCGCAACCTGCTGGACCGGTTGCCGGACACACGGGTGGATGCGCCGTTGCCGGAGCTGCCGAAGCTGAAGGGCAAGCTGCATCGCGAGCACTACGATGTGCTGAAGCCGATCGAGGACTTCCCGGTCGAAGAATAGGGTGGGTCGGCAGGGTTGCACCCTGCACCTGCTCAACGCAACGGCAACGGCAACAGCGGCATCCGCGGGATGGCGGGGCGGTGTGGGTGGGCAGGACACGCCGTAAACCCGTCCCTGGGGGCTCGATGGCGCCATCCATGGCGCCAACGGTCCTGCCCACCCACACCGCCCCGCCTCTGACAGATCCCTGCGGCTGTTGGTAGGTGTCGACCTTGGTCGACACATCTGTCAGATATCGAAATGGAGCCGGGGTCAGATCCGTTTTCCTGCGGAAAGCGGATCTGACCCCATCGGCAATCCCATTGGCCTGGCGGGCGTCGGATCGTGTCTGGGGCAGAGCCCCCTGAGTCAGGGGGCGGCCGCGAAGCGGCGGGGGTTTGGGTGTTGGTAAATGGGGCCCGCGGTTCGCGCAGCGAAGCGTGGGAGCGGCAGCGCGCATGCGATGGCGCGTACCGAGGTGCAGGGCCGCAGGCCCTGCCGACCCACCCACTACTTGGCGGCCGCGATCTGCTTTTCGATGTCGGCGGCGGTCACCGGGCCAAGGAAGGTGTGGGCCAGCTTGCCCTGCGGATCCAGCAGATGCGTCAACGGCAGGCCTCGCGGCGTGGCGAAGTCGGCCGGCGGATCGAACGGGTCCACGATCACGATCGGATAGGTCACCGGATGCTTGGTCAGGAACGACTGCATTTCCGGCACTTCGATGTCCTCGTAGGCCAGGCCGACCACCTCGATGTTGCTGCGCATCGCATGCAGCGCCGACAGCTCGGGCATCTCCTTGCGGCACGGGGCGCACCAGGTCGCCCAGAAGTTCACCACCACCCACTTGCCACGATGCGCGGCCAGATCGTAGTCGCTGCCATCCACCGCCTTCATCTTCAAGGTCGGGAATTCGGCAGTGGTGCGCTCGGCCGGGGTTTCATCGACCGGTGCCGGAGTGGTCGGCGTCGGCGCCTGTGCCGGCGGCTGGCTGCTGGCCGGTGTCGGCTCCTGGGCCGGCTTGCAGGCCGCCAGGGCCAGCAGCAGGGTCAACGGGAGCAGCAGCGGCAACGGCGTCTTGCGGGTCATGGCATGTCTCCAGAGTCGGTATAGATATCACTGACCTTGCGCTTCAGGCGTTCGCGCAGGGGCAGCCGCAGATCGTCCAGCGCCGCCAGTGCGGCACGGCCCAGGCTGTCGTCACGGTACGGCAGGTGCTGCTCGGCCACCGGGATGCGCAGCTGGGTGCATTCGTACAGATCGGCCAGGCTGACCTGGTCCAGGTCACGCGACAGCAGCCACTCGCCCCGCTCGTCGCGGCGCAGCAGGTCGATCTCCTGCAGGTTGCAGATCAGGTCCTGCAGCAGTGAATCGGTCAGCATCGGCTCCAGCCGCAGGATCTCGTCATCGGCCAGGCCTTTCCCCTTGGCCCGCGCATGCTGGAAGCGGCCAAGCAGGCGCAGCAGGCCATAGAACTCGTAGCCCTGCGGCAGGCGCAGTTCAACCGGCTGGTAGCGGAAGGCGGCCATCGATGAGGCCAGCGACGCCCCCAGCAGCACCGCCACCCAGCACAGGTAGATCCACAGCAGCAGGATCGGCACGAACGCCACCGTGCCATACAGTTTCTGGTAGGACTGGAAGCTGCCCAGATAGGCACCGATGCCCCACTTCACCAGTTCCAGGATGACCGCCGCCAGGATCGCGCCGGGCACGGCATGCCGCCATTTCACCGTGTGGTGCGGCACCACCCGGAACATCAGCGTGATGCAGACGAACTCGATCAGGATCGGCGCCAGCCGCAGCGCCAGCTCGGCCAACCAACGGCCCTCCTGGGTACCGAACAACGGCATCGCGAACACCCGCGCCGATACCGCAAGCGATGCGGCGGCGAGCATCGCGCCCAAGGTCAGCACGGTCCAGTAGACCAGGAAGCGGGTCAGCTTGGGCCGGGTCGAGCCGACCCGCCAGATCTGGTTGAAGGTCTCTTCCACGCTGTTGAGCGTGATCAGCAGTGAGGCCACCAGTGCGATGAAGCCGGCCGCTGTCAGTTGGCCGGCACTGGCCGAGAACTGCCGCAGGTAGCCCTCGGCCGCACGCGCCGCGGAGGGCACGAAGTTGGAGAATACGTAGTCGCTGAGCTGATCGCTCCAGCGGTCGAAGACGGGGAAGGCCGACAGCACACCGAATACCACGATCGCCAGCGGTACCAGCGCGAACACCGTGGTGTAGGCCAGCGCCGCCGCTGCCTGGAACAGGCGGTCGTCGAGGAAGCGATGCCACAGGAAGCGGCCGAAACTGATGGCCCGTGCGCGATCCCGCGCGCGCTCCATCCACAGGTTGAGCGTATCCAAAGGTTCCATCGGTGGAAGGGTACCCGATGCGGAATGCTGGCAGGATAGCCATACTGGTAGCCACACGACGAGGAGAAGCAGGCACGATGGGCGAGATTCTGGTGCTGTACTACAGCCGGGGCGGTTCGGTGGCACGGCTGGCGCGCCAGATCGCGCGGGGCATCGGCGAAGTGCCGGGCATGACCGCGCGCCTGCGCACGGTGCCGCCGGTGGCCGCCGTGACCCAGACCGCGCAGCCACCGGTACCCGACGATGGCGCCCCCTACGTGAGCGTGCAGGACCTGGTCGACTGCCAGGGCCTGCTGCTCGGCAGCCCCACCCGCTTCGGCAACATGGCCGCGCCGGTCAAGCACTTCCTGGATGGGCTGGGCGCCGAATGGGTCAATGGCACCCTGTCCGGCAAGCCGGCCGGCGTGTTCACGTCCACCGCCTCGATGCACGGCGGCCAGGAATCGACCCTGCTGTCGATGCAGGTGCCACTGCTGCACCACGGCTGCGTGATCGTCGGCATCCCGTTCACCGAACCGGCGCTGAGCCACACCACCAGTGGCGGCACGCCCTATGGCGCCAGCCACGTGGCCGGTGCCGCCGACGATCCGCAGCCGACCGACGACGAAGCGGTGCTGGCGCGCGCGCTGGGGCACCGGGTGGCCGACATCGCGCAGCGGTTGGCCCGATGAACCGCGCGCCGCGCACGGTCCTGCTGCTGGCCCTGATGGGGCTGGCCGCGCTGTTCGCAGGCTGGTTCATCAATGACAGGCACTGGCTGGCCACCCAGCTGGTGTTCACCGCGCCACCGCTGGCGCTGGCCATCGCCGTGCGCCTGGGCTGGCGCAAGGCCGGCTTCTGGGCCTCGGTGCTGGCGCTGGGCTGGTTCAGCCACGGCGTGATGAGCGCCTGGAGCCACCCGGAGACGCGCTGGCTGGCGCTGATCGAGATCGCGCTGGCGCTGCTGGTGATCTTCAGCGCCAGCCTGCCCGGCCTGCGCGCCCGCTTCGGCAAGCGGCGCTGACGCTGCGCGCCCAGGGCCTTATCATCTGCATTCCTGGCCCCGCGCCGCAGTCCCTGTCCTGGTTTCGCGCATGCACATGATGGAAGAGCTCCTGGTCGTCACCACCGGTGGCACGATCGACAAGATCTACTTCGACGACAAGTCGGACTACCAGATCGGCGATCCGCAGATCGGCATGATCCTGCGCGAGCTGGGCGTGACGTTCCGTTTCAACGTGATTCCGATCCTGCGCAAGGATTCGCTGCACATCAACGACGAGGACCGCGAGCTGATCCGCGCCACCATCGCCGCGCAGCCCACCCGGCACGTGCTGGTGACCCACGGCACCGATTCGATGGTGCAGACCGGCAAGGTGCTGGCGACGATCCCGGACAAGACCATCGTGATGACCGGTGCGCTGAGCCCGGCACGCTTCCGCGGCTCGGATGCGGAGTTCAACATCGGTTGTGCGATCGGTGCGGTGCAGTCGCTGCCGAGCGGCGTGTACATCGCGATGAACGGGCGGATCTTCGACCCGCAGCACGTGCGCAAGAACGTGGCGGCGAACCGTTTCGAGTCGGTCTGAGGAACAGCGTGCCGGCCGAGGTCGGCACCCACCCGGACAAAAACGCCCCGGCCGAAGCCAGGGCGTGCCCTTGGAGAGGGACTTGGGCTCAGTACTGGGCGCTGAGGGTCAGGCCCGAGAAGGTGCTGTACGCCTTCACCCGCACATACCAGGTGCCGGCGGCAGGGCTGTTGATGGTGCAGGTCTCGCTGTTGCCGCTCAGGTACGGACGGCAGGTGTAGGTGGTATCGGTCGGGGCACTGCCCTGGCGAACGTACAGGTCGGCATCACCGCTGCCGCCACTGATTGCCACGCGCAGCTGGGTGCTGCCGGCCGGAACGGCGACGGTGTAGTTCAGCTCGGCACCGGTCGCGGCGCCCAGGCCGGTCACCGGCACGTTGTTCTGCAGCACGTTGCCGCCCGGGTTCGGGCCACCGCCATTGATCGCCGCATCCACGGCCGCGTTGGCGTCGACGATGCCGGCGCCGCAGCCCCCCGAGCAGGCACCCGGCAGCGGGCGTGCGGTGCTCTTGATGATGCTCTCGACCTGTGCCGGGCTCAGCGGGCTCGGCGCCACCGACTGCATCAGTGCAACCACACCGGCCACATGCGGGGCCGCCATCGAGGTGCCGTTGTAGGACGCGTAGCTGGCGCTGCCCGGCGTGGTGGTGCCGGTGTTGAGGGTGGACAGGATGCTCTGGCCCGGGCCGGAAATGTCGATGCCGGCACCATAGTTGGAGAAGCTGGCCCGCGCACCGGCCGAGGTCGTGGCCGCCACTGCGATCACATTGGCGCAGTTGGCCGGCACCGACGAGGACACGTTGGTGTTGCTGTTGCCGGCGGCGACCACCACGGTGGTGCCGCGGCTGACCGCGCCGTTGATCGCGTTCTGGTAGGTGGCCGAGCAGGTGCCGCCGCCGCCCAGCGACATGTTGATGACTTCCGCCGGATTGGCATTGGCCGGCACGCCACTGACGGTGCCGCCGGAGGCCCACACGATCGCATCGGCGATGTCGGAGGTATAGCCGCCGCACTTGCCGAGCACGCGCACCGGGACGACCTTGGCGTTGAACGCCGTGCCGGCCACGCCGGTGCTGTTGTTGGTCACCGCCGCCACGGTGCCGGCGACGTGGGTGCCGTGCCAGCTGGAGTTGGACGCCGGGATGCCCGAGCCGCACTCGTTGGCGCCATACCAGTCGCCCTCGTCGTTCGGGTTGCTGTCGCGGCCACCGCCATCGCGCGCCATCGCGGCATCGCTGATGAAGTCATAGCCGGGCAGGATGTTGGCGTTGAGATCGGGATGGTTGGTGATGCCGGTATCGATCACGGCCACCACCACGCCGGTGCCGGTGGCCTTGTCCCAGGCCGGCCGCACGTTGATCGACGCGTTGGAGGTACCAAAGCCCCACTGTTCGCTGAAGCGGGTGTCATTCGGGGTCAGCGTCGCACGCATGATCTGGTCGACTTCGACGTATTCCACGTTCGGGTCGGCGGCCAGCTTGCGCATCAGCAGCTCGGATTCAGCCTGGTCAAGCGGGCGGTCGGTCCTGACCAGGGTCGGGCCGACGGCCAGCTTGCGGACCTGCTGCAGGCCCAGCGCACGGCCCTGGCTGCTGGTCAGGCCGGCGGCGGCACTCTTCAGCGAAGAGGCCAGTGCGGTGGTGTTGGCCACCGGCGCACTGCCGTCGCGGTACTTCACGATGAAGCGCTGGTGCGTCGGCGCGGACTGCAGGCCGCTGAGCTGGACGTCACCGGCCAGCGCAGGCGTGGCCAGCAGCAGCGATGACAGAACGGACGCACCAAGGACCACCCACACTCGACGCACACGCGGTTGCGTTACCTGGGACATCGTATTTCCCTTTCTAGTGGTGTGAATGCCGGAATCGGCAGAAGCACCGGCCCGAACCATGGGCTGGCTTGCGTTGGCGAGGTTCGAAGTCCGGCGAGTCAGCGGATCCCCCTATCGATCCGCCGTGCAGATGACGCTAATGACCAAAACCGGACACCACAAGATTTTCAGCGTCTTTTCAGCAAGATGAAATGTTCGTTCTGAGACTTCCCGGGTCGAGGGTTTGTGAAGGTGAAGGAACTTTCTCATCTCCTGCACACACCTGACTGGGTCATCACCTGTCCTGCGATGACTTTGCCGACATCGGCATTCGCCGATTCGGGGTCGGAGCCGGGGTCAGATCCCTTTTCCCACGGAAAAGGATCTGACCCCACCCACCTGTCCAAAACGCAGAAAGCCCGTCACAGGGACGGGCTTTCCAGGAACAACGCAGCCGAGCGCGCGCTCGGGTCTACAACCCGGTGCGGGCGATCAGCCCAGCTTGACCAGCCAGTTGTGCCGGTCCGGCAGGCGGCCGTACTGGATGTCGGTCAGTTCCTTGCGCAGCGACATGGTCACTTCGCCGGCCGGCGCGTTGATGTCGCCCACCGAGAAACCCTCGCCCTTCAGCTGGCCGATCGGGGTGACCACCGCCGCAGTGCCACAGGCAAACACTTCGCTGATCGCACCGGAGGCCACGCCGTCCTTCCACTCGTCGATGCTGACCTTGCGCTCTTCGACCTTCATGCCACGGTCGCGCGCCAGCTGCAGGATGCTCTCGCGGGTGATGCCCTCGAGGATGCTGCCGGACAGTTCCGGGGTGACCAGCGTGCCGTCCTTGTAGACCAGGAACACGTTCATGCCGCCCAGTTCTTCCAGGTACCTGCCTTCGACCGGGTCCAGGAACAGCACCTGCGAGCAGCCCTGCGCCTGCGCCTTCTGCTGCGGCAGCAGCGAGGCGGCGTAGTTGCCACCGCACTTGGCGGCGCCGGTGCCGCCCTTGGCCGCGCGCGCGTATTCGGTGGACAGCCAGATCGACACCGGGGCCACGCCCTTGGCAAAGTACGGGCCGGCCGGGCTGGCGATGACGTAGTAGCCGGCCTTGTGCGCGCCGCGCACGCCGAGGAAGGCTTCGTCGCCGATCATGAACGGGCGGAAGTACAGGCTCGACTCGTCGGCCGACGGCACCCACTCGCTGTCGACGGCGATCAGCTGCTTCAGCGATTCGACGAAGATCTCCACCGGCAGTTCCGGCAGCGCCAGGCGCTGCGCCGAACGCTGCAGGCGACGGCCGTTGGCATCCGGGCGGAAGGTCCAGATCGAGCCGTCAGCATGGCGGTAGGCCTTGATGCCTTCGAAGATCTCCTGGCCGTAGTGCAGCACGGCCGCGGCCGGGTCCAGCTGCAGCGGACCGTAGGCACGCACGCTGGCGTTGTGCCAGCCGGCATCCTTGTCCCAGCGCACTTCCACCATGTGATCGGTGAAGTGCAGGCCGAAGCCCGGCTTCTCCAGGATCTTGGCGCGCTCTTCAGCGCTGCGCGGGTGGTCCGAACGGGTGACGGCGAAGCTGGGAATGGACTGGGACACCGGAGGATTCCTGTTCTGGTTGCGGGTAGTGCCGGGCCCGCGTCACTGCGGGCCCTGGGTCAAAGCATGCCGGTCTCGAGCCGCGCCGCCTCGGACATCATGTGCTGGTTCCACGGCGGGTCGAACACCAGGTCGACGTCGGCCTCGGCCACCGTCGGGATCATTTCAAGCTTGCTGCGCACGTCGTCGACCAGGATCTCGCCCATGCCACAGCCCGGTGCGGTCAGGGTCATCTTCACGTCGATCTCGCGCTTGCCTTCGTCCAGATGCTTGATCTCGACTTCATAGACCAGGCCCAGTTCAACGATGTTGACCGGAATCTCCGGGTCGAAGCAGGTGCGCAGCTGCTGCCACACCAGTTGTTCCACCTGCTCATCGGTGGCGTCGGCCGGCAGCTCGAGCGGTGCCGGCGCCTCCTTGCCGATGGCGTCGCCGTCCTTGCCGGCGATGCGGAACAGGTTGCCCTCGACGAACACCGAATAGCTGCCGCCCAGCGCCTGGGTGATGTACCCATAGCTGCCGGCAGGCAGGGTCACGGTATCGCCCTGCGGGACCATCACGGCCTCGCAATCGCGTTCGAAGTGGACAGGTTCGCTGCTACGGGAATACATGGGGACCGATATGGGGCCGTGGCCGCGGCCACGCAAGACGGCATTCTAGCCCAGCCGCCCCGGCACCGCCGGTGCACTGCGGCAAACCACAGTATCCTGTGGGTGATCTTCAGGGAGCTTCGATGTCCTCCATTGCCACGCGTGCCAGGACCGTCACCTGGCTCTGGTCCCTCATGCTGTTGCTGGGTCTGCTTGTTGCTCCCCTCGCCTGGATGGTCCTGGCGCTGATGACCGGCCGGCAGGTCGGCTGGATGGCGGTAGTGTCCGCCCTGGAACTGGTGTTCATGCTGCGCCTGGGCACACTGGGCCCGGGCCGGTTGCGCATCGCCCTGGTCGTGCTCGGCACCCTGCTGGTGGCCGCCGTGGCCAACTGGGCCATCGCCAGCGCCTGGATGGGCGGCTCGATCGGTCTGGACCTGTGGGACGCCATGACGCGGATGGGCCCGCACCTGGCCTGGACCCTGATCACCCTGGCCAATGGCGCGATGGAATGGCTGTGGCTGGCCGTGGCCGTGGTCGTCGGCGCCTGGCTGGCGCGCTGAGCGCGTAGATCCACGCCACGCGCGGATGGGGGTTAATGCCGGCCGCTGGCCGGCAAAAGCGTGCGGACCAAGGTCCGCACCTACCAGATGCAACCACCGCGCGCGGATCCGGTAGTGCCGGCCGCTGGCCGGCAAAAGCGCGCGGCCCCAGGTCCGCGCCTACCAGATGCAACCATCACGCGCGGATGGGGGTAGTGCCGGCCGCTGGCCGGCAAAGGGGTCAGAGCCCTGTCCTGCGGAAAGGGATCCGACCCCGGTCTTCAATGCCCGCCGTCGAGCGCCTTCAGCTCGCTCACCAGCGAGGCGGCCGCTTCGGCGCCGTCGCCATAGAGCATGCGGGTATTGTCAGCGTAGAACAGCGCATTCTCGATACCGGCGAAGCCGGTGCCCTTGCCGCGCTTGATCACCACCACGTTGCGCGCGTTGACCACGTCCAGCACCGGCATGCCGTAGATCGGGCTGGCCGGATCAGTACGCGCGACCGGATTGACCACGTCGTTGGCACCGATCACCAGTACCACATCGGTGTTGGTGAACTCGGGATTGATGTCATCCATGTCGGCGATCAGGTCGTAGGGCACGCCCGCTTCGGCCAGCAGTACATTCATGTGCCCGGGCATGCGCCCGGCGACCGGGTGGATGGCGAACTTCACCTTCACCCCGCGCTGGCCCAGCCGCTGCGCCAGTTCCCAGATCTTGTGCTGCGCCTGGGCCACGGCCATGCCGTATCCAGGCACGATCACCACGCGTTCGGCGTAGGCCATCATCGCCGCGACATCCGGGGCTTCGATCGGCTTCTGCGCGCCGCTGATCGCCTGCGCTTCGCCACCAGCACCGCCGCCGAAGTTGGAGAACAGCACGTTGCGGATCGGCCGGTTCATCGCCTTGGCCATCAGCCGGGTCAGCAGGATGCCGGCCGCGCCGACCATCATGCCGGCGATGATCAGCGCCTCGTTGCCCAGCACATAACCTTCGAACGACACTGCCAGGCCGGTGAACGCGTTGTACAGCGAGATCACCACCGGCATGTCGGCACCGCCGATCGGCAGCGTCATCAGCACGCCCAGCGCCAGTGCCAGCACGAAGAAGGCGACGATTGCCCAGGCACTGAGCGTACTGGCCGCGATGATCGCCAGCACCACCACCGCCAGCGCCACCAGCAGGTTCATCACCTGCTGGCCGGGCCAGGTCACGCGCTTGTCCAGCCGTCCATCCAGCTTGGCCCAGGCGATCACCGAGCCGGACAGCGACACCGCGCCGATCGCCGCGCCGACCACCGCCAGCAGCAGCATCGTGCCGGACGGCTGGCGCGCGGCCAGGTCGGCCAGCGCCTGCGCGCTCCAGTGGCTGGTATCGCGGTGGGCCAGGAAGGCATAGCGCAGCAGTTCCACCGCGCCGATCGCCGCCGCCGAGCCGCCGCCCATGCCGTTGTACAGCGCCACCATCTGCGGCATGTCGGTGATGGCAACCTTGCCGGCCGACCACCAGGCCAGGCCCGCACCCAGCAGCAGTGCCACCAGGATCAACGGCACGTTGTGCAGTTCGGGCAGGAAGAAGGTGGCCGCGGTGGCCAGCAGCATGCCCAGCCCGGCCCAGCGGATGCCGCTGCGCGCGGTCAGCGGCGAGGCCATGCGCTGCAGGCCGAGCAGGAACAGCGTGGCGGCGACCAGGTAGCTGGCCTTGACCAGCCAGTCGAGCAGTTCGACGGTGCTGATGTTCAAGCCTGCGGCTCCTTCGGTTCGTCCTTGCCGCCCCTGGGCGCGCTCGGCTTGAACATTTCCAGCATGCGCGCGGTGACCACGTAGCCACCGGCGGCATTGCCGGCACCGAGCACCACGGCCAGGAAGCCCAGTGCCTTCTCCAGCGGCGTCTGCGCATGCCCCAGTACCACCATCGCGCCGATCAGCACGATGCCGTGGATGAAGTTGGAGCCCGACATCAGCGGGGTATGCAGGATCACCGGCACCCGCGAAATGATCACGTGGCCGGCGATGGCTGCCAGCATGAAGATGTACAGCGCTACGAACCCGTCACTCACCGGCAACGCTCCTGCTCTGTCTTCGTCGGCCCATCATAACCATGGGCTGAACCCGGCGCGCACCCGGCGTCAACCGGAGCGCCGCTCACGCGTTGTCGATGGTGACCCCGAGCGAGGAACCGTACCCTGTGCTGGTGAGCAGCCCCGCCCCCCCGAGCGCCGAGACCGATGCCCTGCCGGCATCGCTGGAGGCATTCCTGGCCAGCGTCGGCCCGCGTGCGTTCCGCTTCGCCGAGGCCGGCCTGCGCCAGCGCGAAGACGCCATGGATGCGGTGCAGGACGCGCTGCTGCGCATGCTGGATTACACCGGCAAGCCGGCCGCCGAATGGGCGCCGCTGTTCTGGAGCATCCTGCGCCGCCGGGTGATCGACCTGCAGCGGCGGCGCCGCTTCCGCCTGCCGTTCTGGCGCGACAACCAGGACGCGGAAGGCGGCGAGATCGACTGGGCCGATCCCGGCCCGGACCCGGCACAGGCACATGAGCAGCGCCAGCAGTACCAGCAGCTGGTGGACGCGTTGCGCACCCTGCCCGCCCGCCAGCGCGAGGCCTTCAGCCTGCGCGTGCTGCAGGACCTGGACGGGGCCACCACCGCCCGCGCCATGGGCTGCAGCGAAGGCGCGGTAAAAACCCATCTGGCACGCGCCCGGCAGGCGCTGCAGGACTACCTGGAGACCCACCCGTGAACCGCTCCCTGCCTTCCGATGACACCCTGCGCCGCCTGCACGCGCAGTCGCTGCAGGCGCTGTCGCCGGCAACGCTGGCCCGGCTGCGCCAAGCTCGCCACGGCGCCACGGCCACCCCCCATCGTGGGCGCTGGCGCTGGTGGCTGGCCAGCGCCTGCTCACTGGTGGTTGCACTGGGCATTGGCCTGCAGTTCACCGGCCATGGCACGCTTGCAGGTCCGCCGCCGGACCCCGTGCTTGCTTCAGTGGAAGACAACGGCGCGCTCTACGACGAAAATCCCGATCTGTACCTGTGGCTGGGCGATACCGACCTGGCGATGGAGTAAATCATGTCCCGACTGCTTGCCCTGCCACTGCTGTTGACCCTGGCGCTGCTGCCGGCCGTTCCGGCGCTGGCGCAGAACGCCACGCCCGCCCCTGCCGCACCGGTCGCGCCATTGCCTGCGTGGGAGCAATTGAGCGAATCCCAGCGAGAGTCCCTGCTGGCGCCGCTGCGCGACCGTTGGAACAGCGCTGATGCCGGCCAGCGCCAGCGCATGCTCTCGCACGGCCAGCGCTGGCAATCGATGAGCCCGGAGGAGCGCGACAAGGCCCGCCGCGGCCTGCGCCGCTTCGAGCACATGAGCCCGGAACAGCGTGAACAGGCACGCGCCCTGTTCGGGCAGATGCGCAACATGCCGCCGGCACAGCGCGACGCGCTGCGCGAGCGCTGGTCGCAGATGACGCCGGAGCAGCGTCGGGACTGGGTGCGCGACAACCCGCCGCCGGCGAAGCCGCGGTAAGGCCCCGGGGAACGGGGTCAGAGCCCTTTGCTGACGCAAAGGGATCCGACCCCTGGCAGATTGCGGGAGAAGGGGGTCAGATCCCTTTGCCAGAGGCAAAGGGATCTGACCCCACGTCATTCATGCCTGCCAGCGCGTCTTTGCCAGCAGCTCGTCGTCCCAGTCGAAACCGAGCCGCCCCTCGCGCACGAACAGCGCAACGAAGTTGAGCAGGTTGCGCGCATACATCTCACTGGCCTGGGTCGCGCCGCGACTGGCCAGGCCCAGCGGACCATCGATGGTCACGCCCTGGTGTTCGATGCAGTGCCCCGGCTGGGTCAGTGCACAGTTGCCGCCGCTCTCGGCCGCCAGATCGACAATGACGCTGCCGGTGGCCATGCCCTCCACCATCGCGGCGGTCACGATGGTCGGCGCCGGCCGACCGGGTACGGCAGCCGTGCAGATCACCACGTCCACGCTGCGCAGGTGGTCGGCCAGCCGACGCTGCTGCTCGGCGCGCTCCTCGTCGGTCAACGCACGCGCGTAGCCGCCTTCACCGGTCGCGCTCACGCCAAGATCGAGGAAGCGCGCACCCAGTGACTGGATCTGCTCGCGGGTTTCCGGGCGCACATCGAAACCTTCCACCTGTGCACCGAGGCGCCGCGCGGTGGCGATGGCCTGCAGGCCCGCCACGCCGGCACCGATCACCAGCACCTTGGCCGGCCGCACGGTGCCAGCGGCGGTGGTCAGCATCGGGAAGAAGCGCGGCGCGCGTTCGGCGGCAATCAGCGCGGCCTTGTAGCCGGCCATGCCGGCCTGCGAACTGAGTACATCCATCGCCTGCGCGCGGGTGGTGCGCGGCAGCTGCTGCAGCGGGAACAGCTGCAGGCGATCATCGGCCGCCAGCGCGGCCAGCGCCGGATCGTTGGCCGGTGCCAGCAGGCCAACCACGCTGGCACCGGGCCTGAGCTGCTCCAGCACCGTCGCAGGAGGTGCCTGCACGCACAGCAGGATATCGATCTCGGCCCAGCGGCCCGCGTCGAAGACACGTGCGCCGGCGTCGTCATAGGCGGCATCGGTGAAGCCGGCGGCCAGCCCGGCACCGGCCTCGTACCAGACCGTAATGCCGAGGGCACCGAGCTTGCGCGCGGTTTCCGGTGTCAACGCCACGCGCCGTTCACCCGGCGCGGTCTCCTTGATCCCCAGCAACGCCACGGCCATGCAGGTCCCCGCTGATCGGTGAGTTTTCCCGATCCTAGCAGGCAGCCAGCACTCAGTGCAGGGTGGTGCTGCCCGGGTCGAGGCGGTCGATCACGCCCTGCATGGCGCTGTCGAAGGCGCCATCGTCAACGTGGGCACGCAGGCGGCCGAGCCGCACCATCACCGCCAGCTCTTCTGGCGAGGCCACGCAGAAGCGCACGCCGCGACGGTTGACGAACAGCAGGCGCGAGGAAATCGGGCTGACCCAGGACAGCTTGCCCGCCTGGACCTTGCCGTCCTTGTCGACGAAGTCCAACCAGTTGCCGATTTCCATGCGTCGGAAGCGGTCGGCATCGGCGTTGTCGAAATCGTCGGCATCGATCTGCCCGCTGAGTTCCACCGCTGGCGATTCGGCCACCGGCGGTGCCGGCAGCGCGACCTGCGGCAGCTCGGGCAGCGCGCGCTGCAGTTCCGGCCGCGACTCGGCGATGCCCTGCAACGTGTCGTGCAGGGCGTCGATCGCACCGGTAGCCGCATCGCCGTGCACACCGACGCTGGCAAACACCTTGGCCAGCACCGGCTGCCAGGCCTGCAGCCATGGCTTGCCGACAATCTGCCGGCGTGCCTCGGCCACTTCCTCCAGCAGGCCGTCGCCGAGGCTCAGTGCCTCGGCCACCGACGCGCCTTCTTCGCCCTCGCGCAGCAGCGCCAGGGTCAGGTGGTGCTGCCAGGGCTGGCGCAGGAACTCGGCAATGGCCGGCGGAAGGGTGGCATCACCGATGCGACGATCCAGTTCCGCACTGGCCCGGCTGCGGGCCATCTCCAGCTTTTCCTGCCCACGCTGCGTCTCCGCGGCACGGCGCTCGGCGATTTCCACGCGGCGGCGATGCTGCACCAGGAACTCGCGGAATTCTTCTTCCAGGGTCAGGAAGATCGCCAGGTTCTCGTTGAACTCGGCCACCAGGCGCTCGATGATCTCCTCGACCTTGGCCATCAGCATGCGCTCGGCCTGGCTCTCGCCGGTGTTGCCCTCGCAGGCCTCGGCCAGCGAATTGAGCAGCTTGCGCGCCGGATGGGTCTTCTGCACGAACATGCGGCGGTCGAGCATGGCGACCTTGACGAAAGGCACGACCAGGCGGCCGATCAGTTCGCGCGAGCGGCCTTCCAGTTCACGTTCGTCCAGCATCACATCGAACAGCATGCCGACCAGGTCGATGGCATCCTCATCCTGCGGGTCCAGCCGGGTCTGGCCCGGATCGACGCCGAGCTGGGTGGCGCTGGACAGCACTTCGCTCTTCAGCCGCTGCGCCAGCGATTCGCCGTCCTCGCCGATGGCTGCACGCAGCGTCGCGCTCGGCGTGGCCTGCAGCAGCGACAGCACCGACATCATTTCGCGCTGGCTGAGCGGGCGCTGCTGGCCGACCGCCACCTGTGCCGCAGACGTGGCGTCCTCACGCACATGGCGGGTCTGCTGCAGCAGTTCGTGCAACGCTTCCAGCAGCATGCCTTGCTGGCCGGCGTAGGCCTCGCCGGCGGCGCCATCATCGCCGCCCAGATGCTGCTGCATATGCCCGCGGCGCTCGGACCAGCGGGCGGCAAAGCGCTGCGCCCAAGCCGGTGCGGCCTGCTCGTCATCGCTGAACCCCGGATCGACGCCCGCGCCGTGGCGATGCTCGACCAGGTCATCCAGCATCCCGGTCATGCGCGGATCCGGTGCCGGCGGTTGTGGGCGCTGCGGAGCCCCCATCTGCGACATCACGCCGGCTGCGGCCAGCTGCTCGTCCAGCTTCTCGTAGATGCGGCCGACCGGTGCACGCAGGTCGCGCTCGCACAGCTTGATCAGCACCAGATGCACTTCCGGGGCCAGTTCGCAGCCGGCAAAGGCCTCGTGGATGGCCACGCCCAGATGTTCGGGGCTGATGGGATTGTGGTCGGCGTCCAGTTCCACGCCGCCGATCAACCGGCCCAGGCGGCGGTCCAGCCGCGCCAGCACCGGCTTGAAGTCACGCAGCAATACAGTGGCGAAATTGCGCACCGCCAACCGCGATTCCAGTACGTGTTCGGCCAGCAGGCTCAGGCCATCCTCGGCCGGCCCGGACAGGGTCGCCTCGGCCGACAGCGGCTCACCGGCCGCCAATGCGGCCCACGCCTGCTGCAGGTGGCCGGCGAAGGCGGCAGCGATCTCCTCACGGCGGCGGCGCAGTTCGCGCATCGCGTCCAGGAACAGCAACTGCGACGAGCCGGCATTGCCGGCGCGGTCGAACAGGGCATCGTCGAAACGCGCCAGCGCGGCCCCGAAGGCCTGGCACAGCGCGGGCAGGACCATGTCCCGGGCAAGCTGGAGCTGGGCCGGGTCACGGCCCGGCGATCCCATCGGTGTGGGCACGCTCATCATTCGGGAAGGCTCCCCACCTTCTCTGGTACGACAGACAGCATGGACATCGCGACGACCGGCACACCCCATGTACCGGAACGTCGATGGTAGGCCGGCCAGCCCGTCACGGACAGTGAAACAGTCCTCACTTCAAACCTCATGACCGGCGGCCCGGCAAGAGGGGTATCGTAAGCCGTGCAAGGCCCACGAGGCGAGGGGAAGCGGCTGTCCGTTTCCCGCCAGTGGCATGATGTTCATCACAGTTTGGTATTCAGGGGCCGGACGCGACACAGACGGCGTCATTGACCACCCCGACTATAATCAAACACCCGTGATGACCGGTTCAGACTCCATGCCCGACCCCGCTGCCCTGCTCGCCCTGGATGCCCGCCGCTCAGTGCCTTCGCGGCAACTGGGCGAGCCCGGCCCGGACCCGGCCACCCTGCAGCGGATGCTGGCGTCGGCCGTGCGCGTGCCCGACCACGGCAAGCGCGTGCCGTTCCGCTTCCTGAAGATCGCCGGCGATGCACGTCACACTCTGGGCGACTTCCTGGCCAAGCGCAGCCGCCAGCGCGACCCGCAGGCCGGCGAGGCCGTGTTCGAGAAGGACCGCCAGCGTTTCAGCCACGCCCCGCTGGTGATCGTGGTGGTCGCCAGCCCGCGCCCGGACCCGAAGGTGCCGGAACAGGAACAGCTGATGACCGCCGGCTGCGTCTGCTTTGCCCTGCTGCAGGCCGCGCAGGCGCTTGGCTTCGGCGCACAGTGGCTGACGGCCTGGATGGCCTTCGATCCGGTCGTGCAGGCCCACCTGGGCCTGGTCGAGGGTGAACGCATCGCCGGCTTCATCCACATCGGCACCGCCAAGGCCGACGTGCCCGAGCGCGAGCGCCCCGACCCAGCGACCCTGCTGCAGGACTGGACGCCGCCGGCATGACCCTGCCGGCACCGCCGCCGTCGCTGTACCTGGTCGATGCCAGCATCTACGTGTTCCGCGCCTGGCACTCGCTGCCGGACCAGTTCCAGGACGCGCAGGGCTGGCCGACCAATGCCGTGCACGGCTTCGCCCGCTTCCTGCTGGACCTGCTGGAGCGCGAGCGCCCGCGGCACATCGCCATTGCCTTCGACGAAGCGCTCGACAGCGGCTTCCGCCACCGCCTGTATCCGGCCTACAAGGCCAACCGTGATCCGGCACCGGAAGCGCTCAAGCGCCAGTTCGTGCACTGCAAGGCGCTGTGCGCGGCGTTGGGCCTTGCCGTCCTCGCCCACCACGACTACGAAGCCGACGACCTGATCGGCAGCGCACTGCACGTGCACCGCGGCAGCCATCGCGGGGTGATCATCTCCGCCGACAAGGACCTGTCGCAGCTGCTGCTGGATCACGACGAACAGTGGGACTACGCCCGCAACCAGCGCTGGGACGTGGCCGGCGTGAAGGCACGGCACGGCGTGCACGCGCACCAGATTGCCGATTACCTGGCGCTGTGCGGCGATGCGGTGGACAACATTCCCGGTGTCAGTGGTGTCGGCAGCAAGTCCGCCGCCGTGCTGCTGGCCCATTTCGGCAGCTTGGATGCGCTGTACGAACGCCTGGACGAAGTGCCGTTCCTGCGCCTGCGCGGTGCCGCCCAGATGGCGGTGCGCCTGCGCGATCAGCGCGAGCACGCCCTGCTCTGGCGCCAGCTGACCACCATCGCGCTGGACGCGCCGCTGGAAGGCAGCCAACCCGGCCTGCTGCGCCAGACCGCCGACCCCGAGCTGCTCGGCGGCCTGTGCCAGACCCTGCGCTTCGGCCCGATGACCCGCCGCCGGCTGTTCGATGCCGCCGGCGTACCCGATATTCTTCCCACCCACAGCGAGCCCGCATGAGCCAGCGCAACACCGAAGCCCCGCGTGTCGTCTATGAAGGCAAGTACCAGCGCATGCTGGTACGCGGCACCTGGGAATACAGCGAACGTACCCATGCCGGTGGCCTGGCCGCGATCATCATCGCGGTGACCCCGGAGGACAAGGTGCTGTTCGTCGAACAGTTCCGCGTGCCGCTGCAGGCCCCCACCATCGAGATGCCGGCCGGCCTGGTCGGCGACATCCACGCCGGCGAATCGATCGAAGTCTCGGCCGTGCGCGAGCTGGAAGAAGAAACCGGCTGGACCGCCGATCACGCCGAAGTGCTGATGGTCGGCCCGACGTCCTCCGGCGCCAGCAGCGAGAAGATCGCCTTCGTACGCGCCACCGGCCTGCGCCGGATCGGCGACGGTGGCGGCGATGACAGCGAAGACATCACCGTGCACGAGATTCCGCGCGCGCAGGCGGCGGCCTGGCTGGTGCAGAAGATGGGCGAAGGCTATGAGCTGGATGCCAAGCTTTGGGCGGGCCTGTGGATGATCGAGCACCACCTGGACGGGCGCCCGCGTGGCTGACGCCGATCTGCACGTACTGCCGGCGCTGCTGGGCGCCGACGACCCGGCGATCTATACCCTCCACCGGCCGCAGGGCGCCTCGCCTTACCTGCTGCTGGCCGATCACGCCGGCCAGCAGGTGCCACGCGCGCTGACCGGGCTCGGCCTGGCCCAGGCCGAGCTGGACCGCCATATCGGCTGGGACATCGGCATCGCCGGCACCACCCGCGCACTGGCCGAACGGCTGGATGCATGGGCGATCGAACAGACCTATTCGCGGCTGCTGATCGACTGCAACCGCCCACTGGCCTCGCCGACGCTGATTCCGGAAGTGAGCGACCACACCGTGGTCCCGGGCAATGCCAGGCTGTCGGCTGCACAGCGGCAGCAGCGCATCGATGCGATCCACGCGCCCTACCATGCGCGCATCGACGCGGAACTGGATGCACGCCGCGATGCCGGCCGCCCCACCCTGCTGGTGATGATGCACAGCTTCACGCCAGTGATGAACGGCACGCAGCGGCCGTGGCACGCCGGCGTGCTGTACCACCAGGACACGCGCTTTGCGCATGCACTGCTGCAGGCACTGCGCGATGAAGGCGACCTGGTGGTGGGTGACAACGAACCGTATTCGGTCAGCAGCACCAGCGACTACGCGGTACCGGTGCACGGCGAAGGGCGCGGCCTGGTGCACGTGGAACTGGAGATCCGCCAGGACCTGATCGCCGATGCCGCCGGGCAGCAGGCGTGGGCGGAGCGGCTGGCGCGGATCTTCAGCGCGCTGCAACCGGAGCTGCTGGCGCTGGGTTGAACGCGCGTGGTTCCATCCCGTATCGGTAGTGCCGGCCGCTGGCCGGCAACCTCAATGATCCAACCACCCCGAGGTTGCCGGCCAGCGGCCGGCACCACCGCAGGCGTGGCACATCCACCCACGGCAGCGCCTTCAATCAAGCCTCGTTGACCGGGCAGACGGCAGCAACCGATTCGACCGGCGCCGGGCGCAGGCCCAGCGCGATCACCACGCCGAGCGCGGCGAACAGCGCGGCGCCGTACTGCGCATTGACCATGCCCTGCAGCGCATCAGGACTGGTTGCCTCCTGCGTGCCACGCGCGGCGTTGGCCACCATCACCAGTACCGCCAGTCCCAACGCGCCGCCGATCTGCTGTGCGGTGGCGGCCATGCCGGACGCTACACCCTGCTGCGGCCCCGGCACGCCCTGCCCGGCCACGATCCACATCGCCGTCCAGCTCGTGCCCTGGCCCACGCTGAGCACCACGATGCCCGGCAGCAGCGGCCAGTAACCGGCGCCATGCGGCATCGCCAGCGCCACCGCAGTGATGCCGATGGCACCGGCCGCGAAGCCCCAGGCCAGCACCTGCCGTGGCGAACGGCGCCGCAGCATGCGTTCGGCAATGCGGATGCCGAAGGTGCACACCACGGTCGGCAGCAGGAAGGCCATGCCGGCCTGCAGCGGGCTCCAGCCGTAACCATCCTGGAAGTAGAGCGCCAGGAAGTAGTACTGCACGCCATAGCTGCTCATGAAGGCGAAGGTCAGGCCGAGTGCCGCGCGCAGGCCGGGCAGGCGCAGCAGCGCAAACTGCATCAGCGGGTCACGGCTGCGCTTTTCGATCTGCACGAACACCGTCAACAGTACGGCTGAAAGCAGCAGGCAGATGAGCGTGGCGCGGGCCGTCCAGCCCCACTCCGGCCCTTGCACCAGGGTGGTGACCAGCAGGCTGCCGCCGGCGGTGACGGTGAGGCAACCGGCCAGATCGAAGGAACGGCCCTGCACACGCGGGCCATCGGCCGGCAACCACGCGCCGGCCGCGACTGCACAGGCGGTGGCCAGCGGAACGATCACCGCCAGCACCGCCGGCCAGCCGAACGCCTGGGTCAGCACGCCACCGAGCAGCGTGCCCAGCGCCAGGCCGACCGCACTGGCCATGCTCCAGATCGCCAGTGCGCGGTTGCGCACCGGGCCTTCCGCATACAACGTGTTGATCAGCGCCAGCGTGGCCGGGAACAGCAACGCGGCACCGATGCCCTGCGCCGCGCGCGCGATGATCAACAGGGTGGCATTCGGCGCCAGCGCGCCGAACAGCGACGCCAGCGCGAACAGCAGCATGCCCAGCCGGTAGAAGCGGCGGCGGCCGATCAGGTCGGCGGCGCGCCCGCCCAGCAGCAGGCTGCCGCCGAACGCCACGGTGTAGGCACTGACTACCCATTGCAGCTGCTGCGCGTTGATCTGCAGCGCGCGACCCATGTCGTGCAGGGCGACGAAGATGATGGTGGCATCCAGGGCGATGATCAGCTGGGCAGTGGCCAGCAGGGTCAGCGCCCAGCGCGGGTACTTGAGGGGAGGCATCGGCGGTCTGGTGCGGTGGGGGAGCGCAGTCTCATTGATGCGACCGAATCAATAAACCCCCTGCCAGCCATATCTGTCATGATTTTCATCATGAATGGAACTTCGATGGACCTCAATGCAGTGCGCATGCTGGTGCAGGTGGCCGAAGCCCGCAGTTTCACCGTCGCCGCCGGGCAGCTGGGCCTGAGCCAGTCCGGCCTGTCGCGCGCGATCGGCCGGCTGGAGGCCACGCTGGGGGTGAAGCTGCTGCAGCGGAACACCCGCAACGTGGCGCTGACCCCGGATGGCCGCCAGTTCGTCGATCAGGTGGCACCGCTGCTGTGTGGCCTGGAGGATGCCGAACGCCAGTTGGCCGACCGTCCCTGCACGCCCGCGGGCACCCTGAAGATCAGCGCGCCCTCGATGTTCGGGCGCAAGGTGCTGGTACCGCTGCTGGCGCCGTTGCTGCAACAGCACCCGCAACTGCAGGTGGAGGCCGTGCTCAGTGACCGTCTGGTCGATCTGGTCGAGGAAGGTTTCGATGCCGCCCTGCGCACCGGCGTCATCGCCGACCAGCGCATCGTCGCGCGCCCGCTGCGTCCGCTGCGCTGGGTGACGGTGGCCAGCCCCGCGTATCTGGCCCGCTGTGGCGCACCGGACGATGTGGCCGCGCTGCGGGATCACGCGTGCCTGGCGGTGCGCAACCTGCGCAGTGGCCGGCTGGTGGACTGGCAGTTCCTGCAGGAGGGCCAACTGCGCGACTTCACCCCACCGACGCGGATGGTGTTCGACAGCGGCGATCCGCTGGTAGAAGCGGCCATCGCCGGCATCGGCATCGTGCAGGTGATGGATTTCGCGGTGGCCGACGCGCTGGCTGACGGCCGCCTGCAACGCGTGCTGCAGCCGCTCGAAGGCCGCAGCCGCGCGCTGTCGCTGATCTACCCACCGTCGCGCCAGCACTCGCCAAAGCTGCAGGTGCTGGCCGACGCGTTGCTGGCCGGGGATTGGTAAATCCACGCCATGCGTGGATGAAGGTTTCGGCGGGGTCAGAACCCTTGGGTATCCGGTAGCGCCGGCCGCTGGCCGGCGAGCCACATCGGCCGGCGGCGAAACGGACCGGCAAGGCATTGCCGGCCAGCGGCCGGCACTACCGATCAGGCGAAGCTATCGGTGGCGCGCACCAGCGCGTCCACGTTCTCGGCTTCGAGCGCCGAATGGCCCGAGGCCTTGGGTATCCGGTAGTGCCGGCCGCTGGCCGGCGAGCCACATCGGGCGGCGGCGAAACGGACCGGTGAGGCATTGCCGGCCAGCGGCCGGCACTACCGATCAGGCGAAGCTATCGGTGGCGCGCACCAGCGCGTCCACGTTCTCGGCTTCGAACGCCGAATGGCCCGAGGCCTTGGGTATCCGGTAGTGCCGGCCGCTGGCCGGCGAGCCACATCGGGCGGCGGCGAAACGACCCGGCAAGGCGTTGCCGGCCAGCGGCCGGCACTACCGATCAGGCGAAGCCATCGGTGGCGCGCACCAGCGCGTCCACGTTCTCGGCCTCGAACGCCGAATGGCCCGAGGCCTTGGCTATCCGATAGTGCCGGCCGCTGGCCGGCGAGCCACATCGGGCGGCGGCGAAACGACCCGGCAAGGCATTGCCGGCCAGCGGCCGGCACTACCGATCAGGCGAAGCCATCGGTGGCGCGCACCAGCGCGTCCACGTTCTCGGCTTCGAACGCCGAATGGCCCGAGGCCTTGGCTATCCGGTAGCGCCGGCCGCTGGCCGGCGAGCCACATCGGGCGGCGGCGAAACGGACCGGTAAGGCATTGCCGGCCAGCGGCCGGCACTACCGATCAGGCGAAGCTATCGGTGGCGCGCACCAGCGCGTCCACGTTCTCGGCTTCGAACGCCGAATGGCCCGAGGCCTTGGCTATCCGGTAGCGCCGGCCGCTGGCCGGCGAGCCACATCGGGCGGCGGCGAAACGACCCGGCAAGGCGTTGCCGGCCAGCGGCCGGCACTACCGATCAGGCGAAGCCATCGGTGGCGCGCACCAGCGCGTCCACGTTCTCGGCTTCGAACGCCGAATGGCCCGAGGCCTTGGCTATCCGGTAGCGCCGGCCGCTGGCCGGCGAGCCACATCGGGCGGCGGCGAAACGGACCGGCAAGGCATTGCCGGCCAGCGGCCGGCACTACCGATCAGGCGAAGCTATCGGTGGCGCGCACCAGCGCGTCCACGTTCTCGGCTTCGAACGCCGAATGTCCCGAGGCCGCGGTGATTTCCAGCTTCGCCTTCGGCCACACCTTGGTCAGGTCCCAGGCGTTGGCCAGCGGGCAGACCACGTCGTAGCGGCCATGCACGATCACGCCCGGGATGTCGGCGATGCGGTGCGCGTCGCGCAGCAGCTGGTCTTCCACCTCGAAGAAGCCACCGTTGACGAAGTAGTGGTTCTCGATGCGGGCGAAGGCCAGGGCGAAGTGCGGGTCTTCGTGGCTGTTGATGAAGTCGTCATCGACGTGCAGGAAACTGGTCGCGCCTTCCCACACCGCCCAGGCCTTGGCCGCTTCCAGGCGGGTGGTTTCGTCGTCGCTGGTCAGGCGGCGGTGGAAGGCCGAGATCAGGTCATGCCGCTCCACCGACGGGATCGGCTTCAGGTAATGCTCCCACGCATCCGGGAACAGGCGGTTGGCGCCTTCCTGGTAGAACCATTCCAGCTCCCAGCGGCGCAGCATGAAGATGCCGCGCAGGACCAGTTCGGTCACGCGCTGCGGATGGGTCTCGGCATAGGCCAGGGCCAGGGTCGAGCCCCAGCTGCCACCGAACACCTGCCAGCGATCGACCTTCAGGTGCTCGCGCAGCTTCTCGATATCGGCGACCAGGTCCCAGGTGGTGTTGTCCACCAGGTCCGCGTGCGGGGTGGATCGACCCGCACCACGCTGGTCGAACAGGATGATGCGGTACTTGGACGGGTCATGGAACTGGCGCATCTTGTCGCTGCAACCACCGCCCGGGCCACCGTGCAGCATCACCACCGGCTTGCCGTCCGGGTTGCCGCACTGTTCGAAATACAGCGTGTGGCGGTCGTCGACCTTCAGGGTGCCGACGTCGTAGGGGGTGATGGCGGGGTACAGCGTACGCATGCTTGCAGCTCCAGGGTGATGCCCTGCCGGGGCAGGAGAACCCCCATTCTAGGCCGGTCGCCGGCCCAGGGTGATCCGGTCGCGCTGCTCCAGGTCCTGCACGGTCTGCACCTCGGCAAAACCGGCGGCGTCGAACAGCGCGCGGATCGCCGCGCCCTGGTCCCATCCGTGCTCGATCAGCAACCAGCCACCGGGCAGCAGATGCGCCTGGCCGCCGTCGATGATGCGGCGGATGTCATCCAGGCCGTCCACACCGGACGCCAGCGCGGAGGCCGGTTCGAAGCGCAGGTCGCCCTGTTGCAGGTGCGGGTCGTCGCTGGCGATGTACGGCGGATTGCTCGCAATCAGGTCGAAGCGCATGCCCTGCAACGGCGCGTACCAATCGTGCCCGCCCTCGGCGAAGCGGACGTTGCGCAGTTCATGGCGCGCAGCATTGCGCACGGCCACGGCCAGCGCACCCGGGCTGGCATCGGTGGCCAGCACCTGTGCCTGTGGCCGCTCGCTGGCCAGCGCCAAGGCGATCGCGCCGCTGCCGGTGCCCAGGTCAGCGAGCCGCAGCGCACGGTCCTGCGGCAGGCGTCCCAGCGCCAGCTCGACCAGCAGTTCGGTCTCCGGGCGCGGGATCAGCGTGGCCGGATCGACCTCCAGATCCAGCGTCCAGAATCCGCGGCGGCCGGTCAGGTAGGCGACCGGCTCGCCGGCCACGCGGCGGGCCAACAGCGTCTCGAAGGCGGCCTGGTCGGCGGCGGCCAGCGGATCGGTGGCATGCGCGAACAGCCAACTGCGTGGGCGTTCCAGCACATGCAGCAGCAGCAGCTCCGCCTCATGGCGGGCTTCGACGCTGCCGAGGCGGACACTGGCCTCGGCCACGATCTGGCGCAGGGTGGGTTCGGTTTGGAAAGACATTCCGCAATTGTAGAGCCGAGCCCGCGCTCGGCTGCTTCTGGAGCAGCCGAGCGCGGGCTCGGCTCTACAAAATCGGAATCCGTTCAGGTTACGCCGGACGGGATAAGGAGGGGCTATCGGCCCCAGGCAGCGGTCCGGCGAGATTTTCCTTGTCACACAGTCAGTTGCAGGATGAAAGCGGCCGGGTTCAGTTCCTGCTCAGTGCATTTTGATAGACTCCATCTATCAAATAGATGCAATCAATGCATTGTTCTTATCGCCAGCGAATGGGTAACCTAGCTCCTGTCGATTCACCCACTCCCCTTCACCAAGAGGAAAAATGATGTCCCTCATCAACACCCAGATCCAGCCGTTCGAAGCCAACGCTTACCACAACGGCGAGTTCATCAAGGTTTCCGACGCCAGCCTGAAGGGCCAGTGGTCCGTCCTGATCTTCATGCCGGCCGCCTTCACCTTCAACTGCCCGACCGAGATCGAGGACGCAGCTGACCACTACGCCGAGTTCAAGAAGGCCGGCGCCGAGGTCTACATCGTCACCACCGATACCCACTTCTCGCACAAGGTGTGGCACGAGACCTCGCCGGCCGTCGGCAAGGCCCAGTTCCCGCTGGTCGGCGACCCGACCCACCAGCTGACCAACGCTTTCGGCGTGCACATTCCGGAAGAAGGCCTGGCCCTGCGCGGCACCTTCATCATCAACCCGGAAGGCGTGATCAAGACCCTGGAGATCCACTCCAACGAGATCGCCCGTGACGTGTCCGAGACCCTGCGCAAGCTGAAGGCTGCCCAGTTCACCGCCGCCAACCCGAACCAGGTGTGCCCGGCCAAGTGGAAGGAAGGCGAGAAGACCCTGACCCCGTCGCTGGACCTGGTCGGCAAGATCTAAGGCAGTACCGGCCTGCCGTGGCCCCACGCCGCGGCGCGCCCTTCATCCCCGTGCCGGTCCCCCCGCCGGCGTGGGGGTGAACCCAAGACAGCCAACGCTCGCCCGCCTTGGCCAGCCAGCCCCTTCCACGGTCGCTGTCTTGGGTTCACCCCTACCCCCAGCTGGTCCGCTACCTTGTACAGCGGTGCCACGCCCTCTGTTTGCCTGAAGCCAGGAGAAGACCGATGTTGGACGCCAACCTGCAGTCGCAGCTGAAGACCTATCTGGAGCGCGTGACCCGCCCGATCCAGATCACCGCGCACGCCGACGACGGCGCCAAGTCGCAGGAAATGCTGGAACTGCTGCAGACCCTGGACAGCCTGTCGGACAAGATCTCGCTGCAGGTGCTGCGCGATGGGCAGGGCCGTGTGCCGTCCTTCGACCTGGGCACCCCGGGCCAGGACATCCACCTGACCTTCGCCGGCCTGCCGATGGGCCACGAGTTCACCTCGCTGGTGCTGGCGCTGCTGCAGGTCGGCGGGCACCCGTCCAAGGCCACTGCCGAGCTGATCGAGCAGGTGCAGAACCTGGAAGGCGACTACCGGTTCGAGACCTACTTCTCGCTGTCCTGCCAGAACTGCCCGGACGTGGTGCAGGCGCTGAACCTGGCCGCGGTGCTCAACCCGCGCATCCAGCACGTGGCCATCGATGGCGCCCTGTTCCAGGACGAAGTCGAGAAGCGCGAGATCATGTCGGTGCCGACCGTGTACCTCAACGGTGAAATCTTCGACCAGGGCCGCATGACCCTCGAGCAGATCGTGGCCAAGCTGGACACCAACGCCGGCAAGCGCGATGCCGAGAAGATCGCCGCCAAGGACGCCTTCGACGTGCTGGTGGTGGGCGGTGGCCCGGCCGGCGCTGCAGCGGCGATCTACGCCGCACGCAAGGGCATCCGTACCGGCATCGCCGCCGAGCGTTTCGGTGGCCAGGTGCTGGACACCATGGCGATCGAGAATTTCATTTCGGTCAAGGAGACCGAGGGCCCCAAGCTGGCCACGGCGCTGGAGCAGCACGTGCGCGAGTACGAGGTGGACATCATGAACCTGCAGCGCGCCAGTGCGCTGGTGCCGGCCGGCGAAGACGGCCTGGTGCAGGTGCAGCTGGAAAACGGCGCGGTACTGAAGTCGCGTTCGGTGATCCTGTCCACCGGCGCGCGCTGGCGGCAGATGAACGTGCCGGGCGAAGACCAGTACCGCAACAAGGGCGTGGCGTACTGCCCGCACTGCGATGGCCCGCTGTTCAAGGGCAAGCGCGTGGCGGTGATCGGCGGCGGCAACTCCGGCGTGGAAGCGGCCATCGACCTGGCCGGCATCGTGTCGCATGTAACCCTGCTGGAGTTCGATTCCAGCCTGCGCGCCGATGAAGTGCTGCAGAAGAAGCTGCGCAGCCTGGGCAACGTGACCGTGCTGACCAGCGCGCAGACCACTGAAGTGCTGGGCGACGGCAGCCGCGTCACCGGCCTGGTCTACAAGGACCGCGTCGGCGGCGATGCCCACCGCGTCGAGCTGGAAGGCATCTTCGTGCAGATCGGCCTGCTGCCCAACACCGAGTGGCTGAAGGATGTGGTGGCGCTGTCGCCGCGCGGCGAGATCGTCATCGACGACCGCGGCCAGACCAACCTGCCGGGCGTGTTCGCCGCTGGCGATTGCACGACGGTGCCCTACAAGCAGATCATCATTGCCATGGGCGCCGGCTCGACCGCCGCACTGAGTGCGTTCGACCACCTGATCCGCTCGTCGGTGAGCAACAGCAGCGGTGCCGTTGCTGAAGCAGCCTGATCCACCGTTCCCAGATCACCGGGAACATTGTCTGCCTGTCGGGTAACCACGCCGTCAGCCGGTCCGTTACCCCTGGGGTGTAAGGATGAACCTACGTGATCTGAAGTACCTGGTAGCCCTGGCCGACCACAAGCATTTCGGCCGGGCTGCCGCCTCCTGCTTCGTCAGCCAGCCCACGCTGTCGACGCAGATCCGCAAGCTGGAAGAAGAGCTGGGCCTGCCGCTGGTGGAACGCGCACCGCGCAAGGTGATGCTGACCCCGGCCGGCCAGGAAGCGGCGGCACGGGCGCGGGTGATCGTGTCCGAAGTGGAACAGCTGAAGGAAGCGGCGCGACGCAGCCGCGATCCGGAAGCCGGCACGGTGCGCCTGGGCATCTTCCCGACCCTCGGCCCGTACCTGCTGCCGCATGTGATCCCGCGCATCCGCGAGCGCTTCCCGGAGCTGGAACTGCTGCTGGTCGAGGAAAAGAGCGACGTGCTGCTGGACCGCCTGCGCGAAGGCAAGCTCGACGCCGCACTGCTGGCCCTGCCGGTGATCGACGACCAGCTGCATGCCGAATTCCTGTTCGAGGAACCGTTCCTGCTGGCCGTGTCCGGGCGCCACCCGCTGGCCCGCCGCGAACACCTGGACGTGCAGGAACTGGCCACGCAGAAGCTGCTGCTGCTGGAAGACGGGCATTGCCTGCGCGACCAGGCGCTGGAAGTCTGCCGACTGTTCGGCGCCAACGAGAAGTCCGAATTCCGCGCCACCAGCCTGGAAACCCTGCGGCAGATGGTCGCCGCCGACGTCGGCATCACCCTGCTGCCGAGCCTGTCGGTGCAGCCGCCGGTGCCGCGCTCGAACAACATCCGGCTGCTCGATTTCACCGGCGAAGGCCGTCCCAGCCGCCGCATCGCCATGATCTGGCGCCGCAGCTCGGCCATGAACGACTTCCTGATGGAGCTGGCCGACCAGTTCAAGCGCCTGCCGCAGGCACTGTTCACGCTGGAGGCGCTCGATGCCGGCAGCGATGCACCGGCCCTGCCCGGCCCCGCGCTGAACGGCTGAGCCCCCGCAGCACCGGCCCGGAATCGGCAGGAGTCGATTCCGGCCGCATTTGTCCCCACAATACAGACAGGCGGCGCCAGCAGGTGCCGCCTTTTGCATGGCTTTCAACCAAGGAGCTTCACCATGAACACCGCCAGCGGCCTGCCGCCGTCGATCACCGTTTCTACCTTCGACATGGACCGCCTGGACGCCATGCTCGAATCCCCTGCGCTGAGCCAGACGCCTGCCGCGCTCGCGCTTGCTGAAGAACTCAACCGGGCCACCGTGCTGGCACCGGACCAGATTCCCGAAGGCATCGTCATGATGCATTCGCGCGTGGAGTGCGAAGATGAAGTGTCCGGCGAAAAGCACGTCCTGACCCTGGTCTTCCCCCGCGAAGCCAATGTCGATGAAGGCAAGGTCTCCGTGCTGGCCCCGGTCGGCAGTGCCCTGCTCGGCCTGGCCATCGGCCAGAGCATCGACTGGAACGCGCCCGGCGGCCGCAAGCTGCGCCTGCGCGTGACCGCGGTCCACAACGACCGCCCCTGATTACCGCTGCGCACCGCGCGCGATTCGATCCCCCTGCACCAGGAGCCGTAATGAGTACCCCGTCCAAACTGTCCCAGCTGCGCGAACTGTCCGTGGTTGTTGCCGATACCGGTGACTACGAGGCGATCAAGCGCCTGCAGCCGGTGGACTGCACCACCAACCCGACCCTGGTGAAGAAGGCGCTGGACCTGCCGGTCTACGCCGAACTGATCGAACGCGAACTGGCCTGGGGCCGCCAGCAGGCCGGCGACCGCGAAGCCGTGGTGCACGCCGTGGCCGACCGCCTGACCATCGGCGTCGGCGCGCTGCTGAGCACGCTGGTGCCGGGCCGCGTGTCCACCGAAGTGGACGCCGACCAGGCCCACGACACCGCCGCCACCGTGGCCAAGGCCCGCCAGTTCATCCAGATGTACGCCGATGCCGGCGTGCCGCGCGAGAAGATCCTGATCAAGATCGCCGCGACCTGGGAAGGCGTGGAAGCCGCGCGCATCCTGCAGGCCGAAGGCATCGACTGCAACCTGACCCTGATCTTCAACCCGACCCAGGCGCTGGCCTGCAGCGAGGCCGGCGCGTTCCTGATCTCCCCGTTCGTCGGCCGCATCCTGGACTGGTACGTGGCCAACGGCCAGACCCCGGCCAGCATCGACGAAGACCCGGGCGTGAAGTTCGTGCGCGGCGTCTATGCCGAATTCAAGCGCCGCGGTTCGAAGACGGTGGTGATGGGCGCCTCGTTCCGTTCGACCGCACAGATCGAAGCGCTGGCCGGCTGCGACCGCCTGACCATTTCGCCGGACCTGCTGGAGAAGCTGGACGCCGACCACGGCGCGCTGCCGCGCAAGCTGGTGGCCGGTGCCGCTGATGGCGCGGCGGTGCCCCCGATCGATGCGGCGAAGTTCGCGGCGGATCTGGCTGCTGATCCGATGGCGACCGAGAAGCTGGCGACCGGTATCGATGCGTTTGCCAAGGATCTGGAAGCACTGCGCGAGCGGATCCGCGCGGCACTGTGAGGATTCTGGCCAACGGCTGAGCCCCTCGTGGCGGGGGGCTCAGAGCAAAAGCCGTGCTGGGTCGGGCGGGTTGGGTTCGCGGGAGACGCCGTGAATCCATCCCTGGAGGCTTGGCCGCCGCATCCATGCGGCGGACACTCCCGCGAACCCAACCCGCCCGCCCTCTGACAGTTTCCGGTGGCCACCCGCCACGGAAGAAAGAAAGAAGAGCAACAGCGGGTCGCGCGCTTCGCTTGCTCGGAGCCGAGCATGGCTCGGCTCTACAAGGGCAATGCAGAACCAAATAAAAAGGACGCGGCGAACGCCGCGTCCTTTTTGTTTTCCATCAGTTCGTCAGTAACCCAATGCTCTTTCCCACCGTCACCGGGAAACTGTCGGGGGTGGGGCGGTGTGGGTTGGCAGGACCGTTGGCGCCATGGATGGCGCCATCGAGCCCCCAGGGACGGGTTCACGGCGTGTCCTGCCAACCCACACTGCCCCACCCAACAAGCAGCAACCCAGAGCCGCTTTGGCTTTGGCTTTGGCTTTGGCTTTGGCTTTGGCTTTGGCTTTCAGCCGTTGACGTTGCCCGCCGCAGGCGGACCACCGCGCGTCAGCGCGGCGCCTCCACATCCAACCCGATCGGGCAGCTCACGCCGGTGCCGCCGATGCCGCAGTAGCCGTTCGGATTCTTCGCCAGGTACTGCTGGTGATAGTCCTCGGCGTAGTAGTACGCCGGTGCCGGGTACACGATCTCGGTGGTGATCGGGCCGTAGCCGGCCGCATCCAGCTGGGCCTGGTAGGCCTCGCGGCTGGCCAGCGCGGCAGCGTACTGTGCCTCGTCGGTGGCGTGGATCGCCGAACGGTACTGGGTGCCGGTGTCGTTGCCCTGGCGCATGCCCTGGGTCGGGTCGTGGCTTTCCCAGAACAGCTGCAGCAGCCGTTCCAGGCTCACCACCGCCGGGTCGAACACCACCTGCACCACTTCGGTGTGCCCGGTCAGGCCCGAGCACACTTCTTCATAGGTCGGGTTCGGGGTGATGCCGCCGGCGTAGCCGACCGAGGTGCTGTACACGCCCGGCTCGGTCCAGAACTTGCGCTCGGCGCCCCAGAAACAGCCCAGCGCGAAGCGGATCTGCTGCAGGCCGGCGAAGCGGTCCTTCAGCGGATGGCTGTTCACGAAGTGCTGGTTGCTGTGCAGCGGCAATGGCTGCTCGCGCCCCGGCAGTGCCTCTTCCGGGCGCGGCAGGCGCTGCTTGAAGGCCCCGATGCCGAGGATGCCCTGGCCAATTCCCAACATGATGCGCTCCTACGCCGGCAGTCCGGCCATATCGTCTGCATCGGAAATGGGGTCGGCGGCGGCCTGGCCCAAGTCCAGCGCCGCGATGATGTCCTCCGCCTGCGGCCGCGCCGCGTCGGGGATGCCGACCCGCAACACACCGAACAACGGCAGCTCGCCCATGCCCCCCAGCAGCTGCTCGCCGAACACGAAGGCGGGGATGCCGGCGTTCTCCAGCGCGTGCTTGACCAGATGGGCGTCGAACAGGTTGTCGGCCTTGTACACGATGTGCATGCGGCGGCTCCTCGGGGCAGGGCTCCAGCATACGCCCGGGGGCTGAATGGTGCCGGGGGCGGGATCGGAGAGTTGCCGGCCAGCGGCCGGCACTACCAGAGGGCGGGGCCGGCATCCCCACACCCCACCGGGCAGCCCTGCCCCGTACGCGCTAGACTGTTGGTCTTTCTGCCTTTCTTTTCGCCGACTCATGTCCGAGCACACCCCCGCCAGCCCCGAGACCCCCGCCGACAGCCACGAGAAGCGCGATTTCATCCGCCAGATCGTGCGCGAGGACCTGGCCAGCGGAAAGCACCAGGCGATCAAGACCCGCTTCCCGCCGGAGCCGAACGGGTACCTGCACATCGGCCACGCCAAGTCGATCTGCCTGAACTTCGGCATCGCCGGCGAGTTCAGCGGCGTCTGCAACCTGCGCTTCGATGACACCAACCCGGCCAAGGAAGATCCGGAATACGTGGCCGCGATCCAGGACGACGTGCGCTGGCTGGGCTTCGAGTGGAACGAGCTGCGCCACGCCTCGGACTATTTCCAGGCCTATTACCTGGCCGCCGAGAAGCTGATCGAACAGGGCAAGGCCTACGTCTGCGACCTGTCGGCCGAGGAAGTGCGCGCCTACCGCGGCACCCTGACCGAGCCGGGCCGCCCGTCGCCATGGCGCGACCGCAGCGTCGAGGAAAACCTCGACCTGTTCCGCCGCATGCGCGCCGGTGAATTCCCGGATGGTGCGCGCACCCTGCGCGCCAGGATCGACATGGCCAGCGGCAACATCAACCTGCGCGATCCGGCGCTGTACCGCATCAAGCACGTCGAGCACCAGAACACCGGCAATGCGTGGCCGATCTACCCGATGTACGACTTCGCCCACGCGCTGGGTGATTCGATCGAAGGCATCACCCACTCGCTGTGCACGCTGGAATTCGAAGACCACCGCCCGCTGTACGACTGGTGCGTGGACAACGTCGACTTCGCCCATGACGACGCGCTGACCCAGCCGCTGGTCGATGCCGGCCTGCCGCGCGAAGCGGCCAAGCCGCGCCAGATCGAGTTCTCGCGCCTGAACATCAACTACACGGTGATGAGCAAGCGCAAGCTGATGGCGCTGGTCACCGAACAGCTGGTGGACGGCTGGGAAGACCCGCGCATGCCGACCCTGCAGGGCCTGCGTCGCCGTGGTTACACCCCGGCCGCGATGCGCCTGTTCGCCGAGCGCGTGGGCATCAGCAAGCAGAATTCGCTGATCGACTTCAGCGTGCTGGAAGGCGCGCTGCGCGAGGACCTGGACAGTGCCGCACCGCGCCGCATGGCAGTGGTCGATCCGGTCAAGCTGGTGCTGACCAACCTGCCGGAAGGCCACGAAGAGCAGCTGACCTTCAGCAACCACCCGAAGGACGAAAGCTTTGGCAGCCGCGAAGTACCGTTCGCACGCGAAGTGTGGATCGACCGCGAGGACTTCGCCGAAGTGCCGCCGAAGGGCTGGAAGCGCCTGGTCCCGGGGGGCGAAGTCCGCCTGCGCGGCGCCGGCATCATCCGCTGCGACGAAGTGATCAAGGATGCCGACGGCACCATCACCGAGCTGCGCGGCTGGCTGGATCCGGAATCGCGTCCGGGCATGGAAGGCGCCAACCGCAAGGTCAAGGGCACCATCCACTGGGTCAGCGCCGTGCACGGCGTACCGGCCGAGATCCGCCTGTACGACCGCCTGTTCTCGGTGCCGAACCCGGACGACGAATCGGAAGGCAAGACCTACCGCGATTACCTCAACCCGGAATCGCGCCGCACTGTCACCGGCTATGTCGAGCCGGCCGCGGCCAGCGCCGCGCCGGAGCAGTCGTTCCAGTTCGAGCGTACCGGCTACTTCGTGGCCGACCGCCGCGACCATACCGCAGCCACGCCGGTATTCAACCGCAGCGTGACCCTGCGCGATACCTGGTCGGCCTGAGGGCCTGCGCGGGCGCCTGGATGGCGCCCGCACGACCGCGACGATGATCACCGCCCTTTCCGTCCTGCTCTGGTTCATCTCGCAGCATCCGCTGCTGACGTTCTTTGCAGCAATGGTGCTGGCCGGGCTGGTCTCGTGGTGGCGGCGCTTTCCGGGCTACGCCATCGTGGTGTTCCCGCTGGCGATGCTCAACATGTTCCTCGGCCACTTCCTCAACGCCGCCTTCCTCAACGTGGTGGGCGAGCGTGGTGAAGCGGTGATCGTCAAGGCCGAGCGAACCAGCTCCACGCTCAACGAACAGTACATCTGGCGCTACGAAGCGGTGCTGCGTACCGCCGAGGGCCGCGACGTGGACGTGGTGTTCCACACCAACACCGCTTCGCTGTGGCCGCTGGAAAACGCCATCCGTATCCCGGCGCGCGACCAGCCGTTCGTGGTCAAGTACACGCCGGGCTTCCCACGCAACTTCGTCATCCTCACCAACGAGTCACCGCACGGCGTCGCCCAGGCCCGGGCCAGCGCGCGCGAGCGGGTGGAGGTGGCGGCACGCAAGCTGCATTTCAGCCCGGGTAATGCCGGTTTCCGCGCGGACTATCGCCGCGAGCTGGAAACCTGGCTGCGCGACCACGGCAACGATCCGCAGCAGCAATCCGACGCGCAGCGATATCGCGCCGAGCTCGACGCACTCGACCGCTAGCCCCAGGCCCTGCCTGGATGTTCCGCCCCATCCATCCACAGGCCTGACATGACCACGAGCGCCACCGCCCTCCTCCCGCTGCTGCAGCAGGCCCTGCAGGACACCGGCACCGCCAGCCGCATCGACGGCAACGCGCTGCTGCTCGACAGCGGCCTGCGCCTGACCCCGCATGCAATGGCCGCGCAAGCGCGCGACAAAGGCGGCTGGCAGACCTCCACCGTCATTGAAAGCCAGCATCCGCAGTTGTTCGCCGATGGCCTGTTCGAGTACCAGCACGCAAATGGTGCCGATGAGCAGGCATCGCTGTTGTCCGGCTTCCAGGCCTGGGCCCGGGTGGACCTGGTGACCCTGCAGACCGCGATCGGCGCCCAAGACGCACAGGGCCTGCCGATGATGGGCCTGACCTATCCGGTCGGCGACGAGGGTGAGGAACATCAGCGCACCGTGGTGCTGGGGCCGTTGGCGCACTACCGTGCACAGGACGTGGATGCCTCCACCTGCAGCGAAGACGATCATGGCTCCTGCCCCTGCTGCCTGTTCACCCGCAGCATGGAGGCCTTCGACGAGCTGCTGAAAGCCCGCCATTTCCTCGCCATCCGCCTGTTCGCCTCGCGCGATGCCGACGGCCTGTGCGAGGCCGATTGCCGGGTCAACGGGCACGACTTCGCCGCCGCCCTGCCCCTGCTGCGCGCCTATGCCGCCAGTTGGCCGCAGGCCGGGCTGGAATTCCGCAAGCAGTACGTGGTGATCCGCACCGGCTCGCCGGGCTGAGCCACGCCCACACCCGGTACAGGCCGGTGCGGCTACACTGCGCGCCGGTTTCCCAAGCAACCGCACTTTCTTCCATCCACTACGAGGCACCCCCGCGATGCTGTACGCGCAAGTCCACCTGACCCTTCCCGCCTGGATCCACGACCAGATCGACCTGGATCGTCGATATCCGGGCGATGAGGCCAAGGTCGCGCTGGCGATCGAGCTGTCGCGGCTGAACGTCGAGCACGCCAGTGGCGGCCCGTTCGGTGCGGTGGTGTTCGGCCCGGATGACAAGGTCATCGCCGCCGGCGTGAACCGGGTGATGCCGCACGCGACCTCGCTGGCGCACGCCGAGAACATGGCCTACATGCTGGCCCAGCAGCGCCTGCAGACCCCGCGCCTGAACGCGGTGCTGTCGCCGGTCACCCTGGCCACCAGCTCGCAGCCGTGCTGCCAGTGCTACGGCGCCACCGTGTGGGCCGGCATCGACCGCCTGCTGATCGGTGCCAACTCGGCCGACGTCGAGGAACTGACCCCGTTCGATGAAGGCCCGCTGCCGGCCGACTGGGTGGGCGAGCTCAACAAGCGCGGCATCGAAGTGGTGCAAGGCCTGAACCGCGACGCCGCGCGCAGCGTGCTGCGTGCCTATGGGGAAAGCGATGGCGCCCGTTACTGAAACCGGCATCGGCCTGCTGTGCCTGTGCCGGCAGGGCTTCGAGCCCGAGCTGGCCGGCGAGCTGCAGTTCCGCGCCGGTGAAGCCGGTTTCGCCGGCTATGCGCGCACCCAGCGCAATGACGGCTACGTGCTTTTCATGTGCGACGAAGCCGCCGCGCTGGCGCCGCGCCTGCGCTGGCGCGAGCTGATCTTCGCGCGGCAGAAGCTGGTGGTGCTGGCCGAACTGCCGCAGCTGGACCCGGCGGACCGGATCACCCCGATGCTGGAAGTGCTGGCCGATGCGCCGCGCTTCGGCGACCTGTGGGTGGAACACCCCGATTCGGACGCCGGCAAGCCACTGTCCGGTCTGGCCCGTGCCTTCGGCAATGCACTGCGCCCGGCGCTGCGCAAGGCCGGCAAGCTCACTGATAAGCCAAACAACCGCCTGCCGCGCCTGCACGTGGTGTTCGTCGACGGCACCCATGCCTTCGTCTGCGTGGCCGACCCGGCCGACAGCGCGCCGTGGGCACTGGGCATCCCGCGCCTGAAGCTGCTGCCCGAGGCGCCTTCGCGTTCGGCACTGAAGCTGGACGAGGCGCTGCTGACCCTGCTGACGCCGGAAGAACGCGAAGCATTGGCCAAGCCGGGCATGCGTGCGGCCGACCTGGGCGCCGCCCCCGGCGGCTGGACCTGGGTGCTGACGCGCCAGCACATGTACGTGCTGAGCATCGACAACGGCCCGTTGCGCCAGCATGTGCTGGATACCGGCCTGGTCGAGCACCTGCGCGCCGATGGCTTCCACTGGCACCCGGAACAGCCGCTGGACTGGATGGTCTGCGACATGGTCGAGCAGCCGCGCCGCGTGGCCGAACGCATGGCCACCTGGTTCCGCGAGGGCTGGTGCCGGCATGCGATCTTCAATCTGAAACTGCCGATGAAGAAGCGCTGGGACGAAACCCGGCTGTGCCTGGACCTGTTCCAGGACCAGGCCGGCAAGCCGCTGGTGGTCCGCGCCAAGCAGCTCTATCACGATCGTGAAGAGATCACCGTGCTGGCTTCGCCACTGCGCTGATCCGTCATCGGCGGCACAGGTTGCCGGGAGTACGCTCCCGGTACCCTCTGGCAAGGAGCCTGTCATGAACCTTCCACGTGCTGCCCTGCTGTTGACCATCCTGCTGGCCTCGGTACCGGCCATCGCCCAGCACGGCCCGTCCACGCCGGCGCAGAGCCAGCCGCTGGGCCCCACCGGCGGCGCGATCCGCCAGCAACCGCTGGATGCCGGCCGGGTCAGCGGCAGCGTCGAGATTCCGCAGCCGGCCGGCGAGGCGCAGGTGACCGTGCGTTCGCTGGAACCGAGCAGCGTGGTCGGCCAGTACCGCATCCGCTTCAGCGACCTCGACGTGAACGGCGATGGCTTCATCAGCCGCGAGGAAGCACAGGCCAATCCGGCGCTGGCCGACGAATTCAATTCGCTGGACCGCAGGCACCGCGGCAAGCTGGACCGCACCGACCTGGCCGGCTGGCTGGTGGATTGAAAAAGGGGACGGAGGGGATTAAGTCGTATGTGCACAAACGACTTAATCCCCTCCGTCCCCTTTTTGCTTCAGACGCCGGCGGCGCGCTTCCAGAACGCCTGTACCAGCGGCGGCCATTTGCCGACACAGCCCAGCGCGCGGCCACGGGCCAGGGTCAAGTGCATCTCGTCGTTGGAGAACAGGCGGTTGATCGCATCGAAGCTGTAGGCGGCGATCTGGTTGTCGCTGCGCCGTTCGCGTGCCCAGCGCTGCAGGCGCTGCGGCGACAGCCGCGGCTGGCCACGGCGCTCGGCCGACGGCGCCAGCCACTGCTGCAGGGCGGCGACATCGCGCAGGCCCAGGTTCACGCCCTGCCCGGCCAGCGGATGCACCACATGCGCGGCATCACCCAATGCCAGCACGCGGCCGGCCACGTAGTGACGGGCCAGTTGGCGACGCAGCGGGAAGGCCGCACGCGGTGACGCCAGTCGCAGCTCACCCAGCCGTGCCGCGAAGGCGCGGGTCAGTTCCCGGTTGAAGGCGTCCTCGTCCAAGGCCAGCACACGTGCCGCCTCGTCCTCGGGCAGGGTCCAGACGATCGAGCTGCGGCGCTCGGCCACCGGCAGCAACGCCAGCGGCCCGCCCGGCAGGAAACGCTGCCAGGCGGTGGCCTGGTTGGGAAGATCGCTGTCCACGTAGGCCACCACGCCACGCTGGTGGTAGTCATGCTTTTCAACCTCGATCCCGGCCAGTTGGCGCAGGGTCGATTCGGCGCCGTCGGCGGCCACCGCCAACGCCGCTTCCAGGCGACGCCCGTCATCCAGGCGCAGGCGCACGCCCTCCTCGTCCTGCTCCAGCGCGTCCACCCGTGCCGGGCAGTGCAGCTGCACACCCGCCGCCGGCAGTGCCGACCACAGGCGATCCTGCAGCAGGCCGTTCTCGACGATGTAGCCCAGCTCGCGCCGACCGAAGCGATCGGCGTCGAACAGCAGATCCCCGCCACCGGCCGCATCCCACACCTGCATGCGCCGGTAGGGCCAGGCACGGGCCTGCGCGATCGCCGGCCACACACCAAGGCGGTTCAGCAGCTGAACGTTGTCGGCAGCGAAGGCGAACACGCGGAGGTCCGGCTGTGCGGCCTGCCACGGCGCGGGCTCACGACCTTCCACCAGCGCAACCGACAGGCCGGCATCGGCCAGCGCGAGCGCGCATGCGGCACCGACCACGCCACCTCCGACGATGGCCACGTCCAGGCGCACACGCCGGCTCATGCCGCTTCTCCACGGCACAGCCGCGGCACTTCACCACGGAAGCCCATCGCACCACCGACCAGCATCGCCTGCAACGAGGCGCGCTGCGCGGCCACCAGGCCGAGGCTGCGCAGCGGCCGCATCAGCGGTGCCGGATTGCTGGTCAGCCGTGCCAGGCCACCCGAGAACGCCACCGTCTGCCGTCGGTCTTCCTGGCGGCGCGCAACATAGGCCTGCAGCAGCACATCGCTGCCGGCATCCTCGTGCGCATCCTCCAGCAGTTCGGCCAGGGTCAGCGCATCGCGCAGGCCCAGGTTGAAGCCCTGCGCCCCCAGCGGATGGATGGTCTGCGCGGCATTGCCCAGCAGCACCGCGCGTTCACCGGCCAATGCGCGCGCCAGCACCTGGATGAGCGGGTAAGCGCTGCGCGGGCCGGATTCGAGCAGCCGACCGGCACGCCAGCCGATCGCATCCTGCAGGCGCTGCAGCCAGGCCGCATCGTCCAGCGCCATCACCGCATCGGCCTGGTCCCGCGCCACGCCGTGCACGGTGCCGAAGTGGCGGTCGCCGCGCGGCAGCAGGGCGGTCGGGCCGGTATCGGTGAAGCGCTCCCAGGCCGTGCCATCCGGCGCGCGCTGGCTGCGCACGCGGGCCACGAACAGGGTCTGCTGGAAATCATGCCGGTCGACCTCGATGCCCAGCGCGCCACGCACACCGCTGGTCGTGCCATCGGCACCGACCACCAGCCGTGCCAGCAGTACGCGCTCGCCGGTCTCGTCGGCCACCCGCACCTGGCGGTAGCCGTCGACCACCTCGCCCAGACCCAGGAACCGCATCGGCCGGTAGCGCCGCAGCTGCGGCAGCTCCTGCAGGCGCGCTTCCAGCGCCTGGCCGAAGTCACGCGCGACAACCACCTGGCCGAACCACGGCCGGTCGTAGTCGGAAGCCTCCAGCTGCACGCGGCCGAAATCGCCGGCGCGGCTGACATGGATGCGGCGGATCGGGCCCGGCGCCATCGCCAGCTTCTGCATGACCCCCAACGCGGTCAGCGCGTTGACGGTCGCCGCGGCGAAACTGAGGTTGCGCTGGTCGAACACCGCCGGCAGCTCGCCGGCCGGGCTGGCTTCGAGCAGGCCCACGTCGCGGCCCAACCGGTCCAGGGCAATGGCCAGGCTGGCACCGACCAGGCCGCCACCGACGATCAGCACGTCATGTCGTTCACTCATGGTGTTCATGATACGCGCTCGCCCCGCCCGAACACCCAACAGCCCCCGACCTGCGCCAACCGGCGCGGCGGGCTAGAATGAAACCTGAATCCGCTCCGGGCCCGCTGCCATGTCCGCCACCGCCAACCGTGCCTTCGTCCTGTCCGTACTCGTGCTGTTGCTGGCGGCGACCCGGGTCAACCACTTCGCGGCGATCCCGGATGCCTCCTGGGCGGTGTTCTTCATCGGCGGCTTCTACCTGGCTGGCTGGACCCGCTGGGCATTCCCGCTGCTGATGGTGTTCGCGGTGCTGGTGGACTGGATCGTGATCCGCAGCAGCGGCCTGGATTTCTGGCAGCACTACTGCGTGTCGCCGGGTTACTGGCTGCTGCTGCCGGCGTATTTCTCGCTGTGGGCCGGCGGCATGCTGCTGGGCCGCAACTACCAGGGGGCACGCTGGCCGGTACTGGCCAAGGGCGCGCTGCTGCTGGTGGCCTCTGTGGCGGTCTGTCACCTGCTCGCGCAGGGCGGCTTCTACTGGACCAGCCGCAACGTGGCCGAACCGACGCTGGCCGGCTGGGCACAGAACTACGCACAGTGGTTCGGGCCGTACCTGCGCACCACCGCGATCTACGTGGCGCTGGCCGCCGCCCTGCAGCTGGCCGTGGAGCAGGTGCTGAAGCTCCAGCAGGCCCGCCGCGACATCCGGCACTGAGCCGCGCCATGGGTCATCGCCTCTCGCGCATCTATACCCGCACCGGCGACGACGGCAGTACCGGCCTTGGCGACGGCCAGCGCGTGGCCAAGGATGATGCCCGCGTGGCGTCCTACGGCACTGTCGACGAAGCCAATGCCGCACTCGGCCTGCTGCTGGCCACGGCGCTGCCCGACGACGTGCGCGCGCTGGTGGTGCATCTGCAACACCAGCTGTTCGACCTGGGCGCCGAACTGTGCATCCCCGGCCACGCCGCGATCCACGCCGCCGATGTGTCGGCACTGGAACAGCAGCTGGATCACTACAACGCCAGCCTGCCGATGTTGAAGGAATTCATCCTGCCAGCCGGTGGCGAGGCCGCCGCACGCTGCCACCTGGCGCGCACCATCGTCCGCCGGGCCGAGCGCGAGACGGTCACCCTGGCCCGCCACGACGCCGTGCGCAGCGAGGCGCTGCAGTACCTCAACCGGCTGTCGGACCTGTTGTTCGTGCTGGCCCGGGTGCTGGCCCGTGCCGATGGCCATGGCGAAGCGCTGTGGCAGCCACAGCAGCGCCAGCGCTGAGTCGGCACGATGCTGGTCTTCACCCATCCGTCCTGCCTGCTGCATGACCCCGGCCCTGGCCATCCGGAGTGCCCGCAACGCCTGCAGCATGTGCTCGATGCCCTGCACGCCGCCTTCCCCGGCCAGCTGGACTGGCGCGAGGCGCCGCCGGCCAAGTTCGGCGAACTGACCCGGGTCCACGACAGCGCCCTGCTCGACTTCGTGCTGCAGCCGCAGACCGCGCCGCTGCGACAGCTGGACATGGACACCTGGACCTCGCCCGGCTCGGCCAGTGCCGCCGTGCATGCCGCCGGCGCCGGCGTGGCGGCGGTAGATGCGGTGATGCTGGGCGAGGACCCGCTGGCGTTCTGCGCGGTGCGGCCACCGGGCCACCACGCCACCAGCAGCACTGCGATGGGCTTCTGCCTGCTCAACAACATCGCCATCGCCGCCGCCTACGCCCGTGACCGTCATGGCCTGGAGCGCATCGCGGTGGTCGATTTCGATGTCCACCATGGCAACGGCACCCAGGACATCTTCCAGCACGACGCCCGGGTCTCGTACTACAGCACCCACCAGGCCGGGCTGTTCCCTAACTCCGGCCTGCGCCGCGACCGCGGTGCCGGCAACCTGATGAACATCCTGCTGCCCCCCGGCAGCGGCGGTTTCCGCTTCCGCAATGTGTGGGCCGACGAGATGCTGCCGGCCATCGACGACTTCCGGCCGCAGCTGCTGCTGATTTCGGCCGGCTTCGATGCCCACCTGCGCGATCCGCAGGCCGACCTGATGCTGGAAACCGACGATTTCGCCTGGATCACCCGCGAACTGCATGCGCTGGCGCGCCGCCATGCGGCCGGCCGGGTGGTCTCGATGCTGGAAGGCGGCTATGACCTGCAGGCCCTTGCCGAGTGCAGCGTGGCCCATGTCCGGGCCCTGCTGCCCCCCCCACCGGGCAGCGTCTCCGGATGAACCCGAACCGGCAGGATCCGACGCCCTTCATTGCCCCTATGCAAGGGATGGGGCAAGCTACCGTCCGTTTTCGCCCGAATCCGAACCGCGTGCGCCGAGCCCTCCGCCTGCTTCCCCTGCCTCTGAGCATCGCCATCTGCCTGCCGGCAATGGCCGATGAAAAGCCGCTCAACTGGGGCCTGTGCCCGGCTACCGACGTGATTCCCGCGTTCACCGATGTCCCGGTCCCGGTCCCGGGGCAGGACAAGGCCGCCGCCAGCGCCGCGCGCGAGCAGCAGCCGACCGACATCGAGGGTGACCAGCTGCTGGGCACCACCACCGTGCCGCAGTACGAAGGCAACGTGGCCCTGCGCCGTGGCGACCAGTTCGTCGGCACCGACAAGCTCAGCTTCGATACCGAGACCGGCAACTACATCGCCGACGGCAATGTCCGCTACCAGGACTCCTCGATCCGCATGGTCGCCAAGCGCGCCGAGGGCAACCAGGAAAGCGACACCCACAAGATCACCGACATCAAGTACCAGCTGGTGTCGCGCCGCGGCAACGGCGATGCCGAATCGGTCGACCTGCAGGGCGCGGTCGGCCAGATGCACCGCTCCACCTACACCACCTGCGACCCGTCGCAGCCGGTGTGGAAGCTGTCGGCGCCGCAGATCGAAGTGGACAACGACGAAGGCTTCGGTACCGCCCGCAACGCCGTGCTTCGCATCGGCAAGGTGCCGGTGCTGTGGGCGCCGTACTTCAAGTTCCCGATCGACGACCGCCGCAAGACCGGCCTGCTGTTCCCGCAGCTGGGCATGTCCGGCCGCAACGGTTTCGATTACGCACAGCCGATCTACTTCAACCTGGCGCCGAACTACGACGACACGTTGACCCCGCGCTACATGAGCCGGCGCGGCCTGATGCTCGACAACGAATTCCGCTACCTCTACAACGGCGGCCGCGGCGAACTGCTGACCGCGTTCATGCCCAACGACAAACTGCGCGACCGCGACCGCGGCCGGGTGATGTTCGGCGGCTACCACAACCTCGACGACCACTGGCAGGCCCGCGCCAACCTGGCCTGGGTCAGCGACGAACGCTATGTGGAAGACTTCGCCAACCGCCTGGTGGGGGTCACCGCGTCGAACCTGCAGAGCACCATCGGCCTGTACGGCACTGGCAGGAACTGGACGGCCGGCATCATGGCCGACCGCTGGCAGCTGACCGACTACACCCTCAACGAGGGTGCGCTGGCCTACAACCGCCAGCCGCGCCTGTATTTCAACTGGGACAAGCCGGTCCTGCCGTGGCTGGAAACCGGCATCTACGCCGAAGCCGTGCGTTTCACCCACGACGACATCAACTTCAAGTACGGCGCTGATGCGGGACCGGACCTGCAGTACACCCGCAACGGCAGCCGTCAGACCGACGGCATCGGTGTCAGCGGCGGCTCGCGGCTGGATGTCAAACCCTACGTGTCGTTCCCGATCAGCGGCGCGGCCTGGTATGTCACGCCGACCCTGGCCTACCGCTATACCGGTTACCAGCTGGACCGTGGCCTGGTTGATGGCGTGAACGGCATCCGCGGCCAGATCCTGCGTTCGCAGGGCATCGACCCGAACACCGCCACACCGGAACAGCTGCGCGGCAACACCTCGCCCAGCCGCAGCCTGCCGATCGGCAGCATCGACGCCGGCCTGTTCTTCGATCGCGAGACCCGCATCGGTGGCAAGTCCTTCCTGCAGACCCTGGAACCGCGCCTGTTCTACCTGCGCACGCCCTACCGCGATCAGGACGAGCTGCCGATCTTCGACACCCGCGACTTCACCTTCAGCTGGGGCCAGCTGTTCCGCGATTCTCGCTATACCGGCGCCGATCGCCAGAACGACGCCAACCAGCTGACCATGGCGCTGAGCACCCGCTTCATCGACCAGACCACCGGCAAGGAACGCTTCTCGGCCTCCATCGGCCAGATCCAGTACTTCGACGAATCGCGGGTGACCGTCACCCCGGGTGGCGCGCCGGTGGAGAAGGGCAAGTCGGCGTGGATCGCTGACGGCAACTACATGATCAACGACCGCTGGACCCTGGGTGCCACCTACCAGTGGGACCCCAAGTACAAGCGCGAGGATCTGGCCAGCGTCCGCGCCCGCTACCTGATGCCCAACGATGGCGTGATCAACCTCAGCTACCGTTACCGCATCAACTCCGGCGCCCCGGCCACCGCCAACAAGCATGACCGCACGCTGCTGGAACAGGCCGACCTGTCGTTCCTGTACCCGCTGAATGCGCGCTGGAGCCTGGTCGGCCGCTACTACTACTCGCTGCAGGACAAGGAACCGCTGGAGATCATCGCCGGCGTCCAGTGGGACAGCTGCTGCCTGGCCGTGCGTGCGGTCGCCCGCCGCTACGTCCGCAACCGCGAAGGCGAGATGAACAACGCCATCCAGCTGGAGTTCGTGCTCAAGGGCCTGAGCTCCCTGGGCCAGGACACGGACCGTACCCTGCGCCGTGCTATCCTCGGCTACAACCGCGACGACCTCTATCTCGTGCCGCCGAGCAACACCGGGGCGACCCGGGATGACTACGATCCGAACCTGATCCCATGACCAAGCGCTTCCCCGTTCTTCTCGCCTCGCTGCTGGCGGTGTCCAGCGTGTCCGCCCCCCTGCAGGTGCTTGCCCAGGAGGCGCAGCCGCTTGACCGCATCGCCGCCGTCGTCGATGAGGACGTGATCCTGCAGAGCGAGCTCCAGCGTGCGATCGCCAACATCAAGGCGCAGTACGCCGGCCGTGAAAACCAGCTGCCGCCGGAAGACGTGCTCAGCCGCCAGGTGCTCGAGCGCCTGGTGCTTGTCAAGCTGCAGGTGGCCCGCGCCCAGGGCAGCGGCATCCGGGTCAGCGACCAGGAGCTGAACCAGGCGATGAACTCCATCGCCCAGCAGAATGGGTCCAACCTGGACGCCCTGCGCCAGCGCCTGGCCCATGACGGCATCGACTTCAACGATTTCCGCGCTTCGGTGCGTGATGAGATCACCGTGCAGCGCCTGCGCCAGAGCTTCGCGCAGAGCCGCATCAGCGTCAGCGAGGGTGAAGTCGACGCCGCGCTGAAGCAGCAGGCCACGGTGGGCAACCAGTACCACCTGGCGCACATCCTGATCGCCCTGCCCGACGGCGCCAACGCTGACCAGATCGCCACCGGCCAGAAGAAGGCCGATGGTGTGAAGACCCTGCTGGACAAGGGCGAGCTGGACTTCAACGCAGCGGCCGTGCGCTATTCGGACAGCCCGAATGCACTGGAAGGCGGCGACCTGGGCTGGCGCAGCCTGGATGAAATCCCGCAGGCCTTTGCCCAGATGATGGAAAAGATGAAGCCCGGCGAAGTGGTCGGCCCGATCCGTGGCCCGAGCGGCTTCCAGCTGCTGAAGCTGGTGGAAGTGCGTGACGCCAGCTCCGCCGCCGGTGAGCATACGGTCACCGAATTCCACGGCCGCCATATCCTGGTGCGCGTGGACGACCACCAGACCGACGCCGCCGCCAAGGCCAAGATCGACACCCTGCGTGCCCGCATCGCCGGTGGTGCCGAGTTCCAGACCGTTGCCAAGGAGTCCTCCGAGGACAACAACAGCAAGGGCCAGGGTGGTGACCTGGGCTGGTTCCCGGCCGACGCGTTCGGTCCGGCCTTCGGCCAGCAGGTGGAAGGTCTCCAGGACGGTGGCGTCAGCCAGCCGTTCCGTACCGATGCCGGTTGGCACATCGTGCAGCGCGTGGCGACCCGCCAGACCGACGTGACCACCGACAACCAGCGTGCCCAGGTCCGCGAGACCATCGGCCGCCGCAAGCTGGAAGACGAGTACAACCGCTTCCTGCAGGAACTGCGTGGCGAAGCCTACGTCAGCTTCCGCAGCGGCGACCGCGCGGAAAACACCGCCACCCCGCCGCAGTCCTGACCGATGCGCCCCGAGCTCGCTCTGGTACCGGGCGAGCCCGCCGGGATCGGCCCGGAGCTATGTGTCCGCCTCGTCCAGCAGCCGCGTGAAGATTGCCGGCTGCTGGCCTTCGCCGATCCGGACACCCTGCACGCGGCCGCGGCCGCGCTGAACCTGCCCCTGCAGCTGCTGCCCGAGGACGCCGAAGCACGCGCCCCCGGCGATCTGCGCCTGCGCGCTGTCCGCAACGCTGCGCCCAGCCGCTTCGGCCAGGCCGATCCGGCCAATGCCGGCGCGGTCATCGGCTCGCTGCTCGGCGCCGGCCAGGCCTGCCTGTCCGGCGAACTGCACGGTGTTGTGACCGGCCCGGTGCACAAGGCGGTCATCAATGAAGGCGGCATCGCCTACAGCGGCACCACTGAACTGCTGGCCGACCAGGCCGGGGTAAAGGTGGTGATGATGCTGGCCAACCACATCGTGCGCGTGGCCCTGGCCACCACCCACCTGCCGCTGCGCGAGGTGGCCGATGCGATCACCGCGCCCGGCCTGGGGCACACGCTGCGCACGGTGCACGCCGCACTGCGCCGTGAGTTCGGCCTGCCTGCGCCGCGCATCGCCGTGCTCGGCCTGAACCCGCACGCCGGCGAAGATGGCCACCTGGGCCGCGAAGAACTGGATCTGGTCATCCCGCTGCTGCAGCGCCTGCGCGCGGAGGGCATGGACCTGGTCGGGCCGCTGCCGGCCGATACCGCCTTCCTGCCCGCCAAGCTGGCCGGCTTCGACACCGTGCTGGCGATGTACCACGACCAGGGCCTGCCGGTACTGAAATATTCCGGCTTCGAACAGGCGGTGAACCTGACCCTGGGCCTGCCCTATCCGCGCGTGGCGGTGGACCATGGCACCGCGCTGGAGTTGGCCGGCCGCGGCATCGCCGATCCCTCCAGCCTGCAGGCGGCAACGACGCTGTGTGCGCAGCTTGCGCGGCAACGTACACTGGGCGCATGAATTCCCCGCATTTCCCCTCCGGCCCGGTGTTCACCGCACCGGCCAAGAAGCAGCTTGGCCAGCATTTCCTGGCCGACCGCCACTACATCGACAAGATCGTGATGGCGGTCAACCCGAAAGACGGCGACCGCCTGGTCGAGATCGGCCCTGGCCAGGGCGCGATCACCCTGCCGCTGCTGCGCGTGCACCCCACGCTGACGGTGATCGAGTTCGACCGCGATCTGATCGCGCCGCTGACCGCCGCCGCCGAGCCGCTGGGCGAGCTGACCATCGTTCATCGCGACGTGCTGCGCGTGGACTTCACCGAACTGGCCGCCGGCCAGCCGATCCGCCTGGTCGGCAACCTGCCCTACAACATCTCCTCGCCGATCCTGTTCCATGCGCTGGAGCATGCCGCGGTCATCCGCGACATGCACTTCATGCTGCAGAAGGAAGTGGTCGACCGCATGGCGGCCGGCCCCGGCAGCAAGGTGTATGGCCGCCTCAGCGTGATGCTGCAGGCCTACTGCCAGGTGACCTCGCTGTTCGTGGTGCCGCCGGGCGCGTTCCGGCCGCCGCCGAAGGTCGATTCGGCCGTGGTGCGTCTGGTGCCGCGTGACCCGGCCGCGATCAACATCAACGACCACAAGCGCTTCGCCGAGGTGGTCAAGGCCGCCTTCGGGCAGCGCCGCAAGACCCTGCGCAATGCCCTGAACAACGTGGTGTCCGCCGAGCAGTTCATCGCCGCCGGCGTGCGTCCCGATGCCCGCGCCGAACAGCTGGACGTGGCCGAATTCATCGCTTTGGCCAATGCCTCCTGATTACACTGCCGGTATGGAAGACGCTGACGTTTATGCCATCTCCGTCGAAGTCGCGCCGCGCTTCCTCGACGATCAATCCGCGCCGGAAGACGGTCGCTTTGCGTTCGCCTACACGATCCGCATCCACAACCAGGGGCGGGTCGCGGCACGCCTGGTCGCGCGCCACTGGCGCATCACCGATGCCAATGGTCGTGTCGAGCATGTCGATGGCGACGGGGTGATCGGCGAGCAGCCGCGGCTGCGCCCCGGTGAAGACTTCCGTTACACGTCCGGTGTCATGCTGGGGACCGATCACGGGACCATGCAGGGGCACTACGACATGGTCGCCGACGATGGCACCGAATTTGCCGCGCCGGTCGCACCCTTCGTGCTGGCCGTGCCGCGTACCCTGCACTGACACGGAGGCCGAACGATGAGTGTGTGGGCGATCGGCGACCTGCAGGGCTGCTATGACGTCACCCAGCGATTGCTGGAGAAGATCCGCTTCGACCCGGCGCAGGACACCCTGTGGTTCTGCGGCGACCTGGTCAACCGCGGCGGGCAGTCGCTGGAAACGCTGCGGCTGGTGCACTCGCTGCGCGAGCACAGCGTGGTGGTGCTGGGCAACCATGATCTTTCGCTGCTGGCCGTCGGTTCGCGTACCGAAGAGGAACAGCGCAAGGTCAACCCGGACCTGCTGCGCATCGTGCAGGCTGAGGACCGCGACGAACTGCTGGACTGGCTGCGCCTGCAGAAGCTGGTGCACGTGGACCGCGAGCTGGGCTGGATGATGGTGCACGCCGGCCTGGCGCCGAAGTGGACCACGCAGATGGCCGAGAAGCATGCCGCCGAGGTCGAGGTGCAACTGCATGGCGCCGGCTACCGCAAGCTGTTCCGCAACATGTACGGCGACAAGCCGAGCTGGGCCCCGAACCTGTCCGGTTACGACCGCTCGCGCGCGATCATCAACGTGCTCACCCGCATGCGCTACTGCACCCCGCGGGGGCGCATCGGCATCGAGGACAAGGGCACGCCGGGCACGCAGGAACAGGGGCTGTATCCCTGGTTCGAAGTGCCCGGCCGGGTCGAGCGCGACCTCAAGGTCGTCTGCGGCCACTGGTCGGCGCTGGGCCTGACCATCACCCAGGGCGTGCACGCCATCGACACTGGCGCGGTCTGGGGCGGCAAGCTGACCGCGCTCCAGCTTGATACCGACGAGCTGCGCGTAGTGCAGGTTCCGGGCCGCGACGTACCGGCACCCGTGCCCAACGCCCGCCCGCCGGCGCGACCGGCACACGAGCGCCCCGGCGCCGCGACGCAGGGCAAGGAACAGGGCGGCAACGCCGCTGCCACCCCGGGCAACCGTGGCCCACGCCGCCGTCGCCGTCGTGGTGGCGGAGGGGGCGGCGCGGGTGGCGGCACCCACAACAGTCCCCCGCCGCAGGCGTGACGCGGCGCGGCTGGGCACCAGGGACGGTGCTGCTGACGCTGGCCCTGGCCAGCGGCTGCCAGCCCGGCTCGCCGCCTGCTCCCACGGCTGCGGATGGTGCTGCGCATGCGCCGACGCAGCCGCAGGCCCCTTCGCCGCCACTGGTGGCCGCAGCCCGCGCGCAGGTCGGCGTCACCACCCGTTACGATCCTGCTTACCAGGTACTGGCCTATCCCGGCGGCGACGTGCCACTGGATCGGGGCGTGTGCACGGACGTGGTGGTGCGCGCCCTGCGCGATCTGGGCCTGGACCTGCAGGCACGCGTGCATGAGGACATGCGCGGCAGTTTCAGTGCCTATCCGGCGATCTGGGGCCTGTCACGGCCGGACCGCAACATCGATCATCGTCGTGTACCGAACCTGATGCGCTGGTTCGAGCGCCAGGGCTGGCAGCAACCGGTCACGGCCCTCGCCGCCGACTACGCGGCCGGCGACATCGTTGCCTGGAAGCTCAATGGCAACGGCCTGCTGCACGTGGGCATCGTTTCTGACCGGCGCCTGGCCAACGGCACACCGCTGGTGCTGCACAACATCGCGCGCGGCACGCGCGAAGAGAACCTGCTGTTCCAGCACGCGATCATCGGGCATTACCGGATGCCGTTGCGACAGTCCCGGTAGAGTCGACTGTTAGTCGACTATCGCGCGCAGCGCGGGTTTTTCGGGTGACCGCCGAGAGCAATCGACCAACAGTCGACTCTACCCCGTCGGTGTTTTCGTTGGTATTTCCGCGATCAGCGGCGCACGTAGTGCACGAAGCGGAACGCGTAGGCGTGCCGTTCGTCGGCCGGGTGCGGCTCGCTGCTCACTTCCTGCCAGTCCTGCACGTCCACTTCGGGGAAATGGGTATCGGCGGGGACTTCGGCATCGACCCAGGTCAGGTACAGGTCACTGGTCTGGTCCAGCAACTGGTGGAAGATCTCGCCGCCGCCGATGATGCACAGCTCGCGGGCGCCCTCGCCTTCGGCAATCGCCTTCGCCTCGTCCAGCGACGCCACCGCACGCATGCCCTCGAACGGCACCTGGCCGCTGCGGGTCAGCACCAGGTTGGTCCGCCCCGGCAGCACGCGGCCGATGGACTCGGCCGTCTTGCGCCCCATCAGGATCGGCTTGCCCAGGGTGAGCGCCTTGAAGTGCTTGAAGTCATCGGGCAGGTGCCAGGGCATGGCATTGCCCTGGCCGATGCCACGGTTGCGGTCCAGCGCCACGATCATCGACAGCTTCAGGGCGCTCATACCGCCACCGGCGCCTTGATCGCCGGATGCGGGTCGTAGCCGTCGATGCGGATGTCGTCGAACTGGAAGCCGAACAGGTCGGTCACCTCCGGGTTCAACCACAGCTTCGGCAGCGCGCGCGGTTCACGCGACAGCTGCTCGCGGGCCTGCTCGAAGTGGTTCGAATACAGGTGCGCGTCACCCAGCGTATGCACGAAGTCGCCCACGCCCAGGCCGGTGGCCTGCGCCACCATGTGGGTCAGCAGCGCGTAGCTGGCGATGTTGAACGGCACGCCGAGGAAGATGTCACCGCTGCGCTGGTACAGCTGGCAGCTGAGCTTGCCGTCCACCACGTAGAACTGGAACAGGTTATGGCATGGCATCAACGCCATCTGCGAAAGCTCGCCCACGTTCCAGGCACTGACCACCAGCCGGCGCGAATCGGGGTTGCGCTTGATCTCGTCCACAAGCCACTGCATCTGGTCGATCTGGCGGCCGTCGGCGGTGGCCCAGCTGCGCCACTGCTTGCCGTAGACCGGGCCGAGGTCGCCGTTCTCGTCGGCCCACTCGTCCCAGATGCGCACCTGGTTGTCCTTCAGGTAGCCGATGTTGGTGTCGCCCTTCAGGAACCACAGCAGCTCGTGGATGATCGAGCGCAGGTGCAGTTTCTTGGTGGTGACCAGCGGGAAGCCTTCGGTGAGGTCGAAGCGCATCTGCCAGCCGAACACGCTGCGGGTGCCGGTACCGGTGCGATCACTCTTCTCGGCGCCGTGCTCGAGCACGTGCGCCAGCAGGTCCAGGTAGGGCTTCATGCCTTGCCCTCGGCAGCCACCGGCAACTGCGGCTGCAGCACCGGCGCGCGGCGCGACATCACCAGCAGCACCAGGCCGAAGGCGATCAGCGGCAGGCTGAGGATCTGGCCACGGGTCAGCCAGTCGAAGGCCACGTAGACGCCGTTGTCCGGCATGCGCACGAACTCCACCGCGAAGCGGAACAGGCCGTACATCAACGCGAACAGGCCACCCACCAGGTAGCGGTGGCGCGGCTTGGCCGACACCGCCCACAGCACCACGAACATCACCAGGCCTTCCAGGAACGCTTCATACAACTGCGACGGATGGCGGGCGTACGGGTTCAATGCGCCGGTGGCGAACTGCGCCTGCAGCGTCGCGTGGTCGAGCTGGTTCAGCGGGGCCGGCAGGCCGGACGGGAACACCACGCCCCAGGTCCCGTCGGTGTACTTGCCCCACAGCTCGGCGCCGATGAAGTTGCCGATGCGGCCGAAGCCCAGGCCCAGTGGCACCAGCGGCGCCATGAAATCCATGGTGTCGAAGAAATGCAGCTTGTGCTTGCGCGACCACCACCAGCAGGCGCCCAGCACGCCCAGCAGGCCACCGTGGAAGCTCATGCCGCCGTCCCACACCTTGAACAGCAGCAGCGGGTTGTGCAGGAAATCGCCCAGCGCGTAGAACAGCATGTAGCCGATGCGCCCGCCCAGCACCACGCCGAGCATGGCGTAGAACAGCAGGTCGGAGAAGCCGTTGGCATCGACGCCCGGCAGGCGCCCCGCGGCAATGCGCGTGCGGCCCAGCAGCCACGCTGCGGTGAAGCCGAGCAGGTACATGATGCCGTACCAGTGCACCTTGATCGGCCCCAGCGAAAGGGCGATGGGGTCGATGTCGTGGAAATAGATCATGGAAAACGCCTGGCGGGAGTACGGGTATTTTAGCGTCCCTGCCCCGCCCGGGGCCGGGGCCGGCACGGGCGGAGGACCACGCCGCAGATCAGGGTTCAGTCCAGGATCTGCGGCGCGTCAGGCAACGCGTCATGCTCGGACCGCGTGGCGGCCGGAAAGTGCCCTTCGATCAGGCTGGAGACCTCGTCGATGGCATCCTGCAATGCCTCGACCGGATGGGCCCCGCGCAGCCCCTCGCGCAGGTGGGTGCAGACCCGCTGCCACTGCGCCGGGCTGATCCGGCCGTGCAGGCCACGGTCGGCAACGATCTCGATCGCGTGATCGGCCAGCAGCAGGTAGATCAGTACGCCGTTGTTGTGGGCGGTATCCCAGGTTCGCAGGCGCGCAAAGGCATGTTCGGCGGCCTGGCGCGGGGTCCCCCTGTGCCACAGCGCCCCCAGCGGCAGGTCCGCTTCCACCGCGAACATCACCTGCCCGCCGTGGCGCTGCTCACCGGCCGCGATGGCCTCGGTGATCGCCTGCAATGTGGCCGGCGGGAAGGCACGCCGCACCGAGGGCGAGAATACATGGCGGAACAGACGTTGGATCATCACCAGCCTCCCGAAGCGCCACCGCCACCGGAACGGCCGCCGCCACCGCCCCAGCCACCACCACCACCGAATCCACCGCCCCCGCCGAAACCGCCTCCGCCACCCCAGCTGCCACCGCCCCAACCGCCACCGCCGGCAAAGCGACCCGGGTGGCCGGACAGCATCGCCACGATCAGGCCGACCACGCCGGCCAGGCCACTGGCCAGCGGCGTGGAGGTGAACAAAAATGCTGCCAGCGCCGCACCCGCGCCGCCGAGCAGGCCGCGCAGCGGACGCGGCACGCGCGAGAACACGCCGCGCAGGATGCTGCCGGCGAACACGCCGATGAACAGCGCCAGGAACCAGGTATCGCCACCACCACCGGGCTCGCGCCCGCGATGACCGCTGACCGGTGCCGGCAGCGGTTCGCCGTCGATCAGCTTGACCAGCACCGCCGTGGCATCGGTGATGCCGCCGGCATAGTCGCCGCTGCGGAAGCGCGGGACCAGGTATTCCTGGATCACCCGGTTGGCGATGGCATCGGGAATGGCGCCTTCAAGGCCGTAGCCCGGCTCGATGCGCACGCGCCGGTCATCCTTGGCCACCACCAGCAGCACGCCGTCATCCACGCCCTTGCGGCCGATCTGCCATTGGTCGAAGACCCGCGTGGTGTATTGCGCGATGTCCTCCGGCTGGGTGGTGGGCACCACCAGCACCTGCAGCTGGCTGCCTTTGCGCTGCTGCAGCTCGATCGCCTGCTGCACCAGCGCCTGCTTCTGCGTGGCGTCCAGCGTGCCGGTGGTATCGACCACCGGCGAGTCCAGCGCAGGAATCGGCGCCAGCGGCTGTGCCTGCGCTGCCAACGGCAGCCACAGCAGCAGGGCCAGCAGCGCAGTGGCCAGGCGCATCGGTCAATGGCCCGGCTGCGGCGCCGGCTGCTGCTGCGGCGCGTTGCCGAAATCGACCGCTGGCGCGTTGGAAATCTGCGCTTCGTTGTCCACCGTGAAGTTCGGCTTGGTCTTGTAGCCGAAGATCTTGGCGGTGACCACCTGCGGGAACGAACGGATGTAGGTGTTGTAGTCCTGCACCTGCTGGATGTAGCGGCCGCGCGCAACCGTGATGCGGTTTTCGGTGCCTTCCAGCTGGGCCTGCAGGTCGCGGAAGTTCTGGTCGGACTTCAGCACCGGGTAGTTCTCGGTGACCACCAGCAGTCGCGACAGTGCGCTGCCGAGTTCACCCTGGGCCTGCTGGAACTGCTTGAGCGAGGCTTCGTCGTCGGCGTTGACGTTGATCTGGCCGACGCGCGAACGAGCGTTGGTGACTTCGGTCAGCACGCGCTCTTCCTGGCTGGCAAAGCCCTTCACCGTCTGCACCAGGTTGGGCACCAGATCGGCGCGGCGCTTGTACTGGTTGAGCACTTCGGACCAGCTGGCCTTGACCGCCTCATCCTTCTGCTGGATGGCGTTGTAGCCGCAGCCGGAGAGCAGGGAGGCCAGCAGCATCAGGGGCAGGACACGGGTGAACAGGCGCATGGCGGAGGTTCCGGGTGGGCTTGGCGCCGAGCATGCCACGGTTCGGGTGAAAGACCGGCCATCGGGCACCGCCCCCTCCGCGGTGGGTGGCAAGGAAGCGTTATCGGGGTCGGCCGGGAGGGTGGGTTGGCTGGGGGGCGCTGCAAGTACGTCCATGTAAGCTCGGTCGCGCTTGCTCGTGTGCGCTGTCCTGCGCACACGGCAAGACCGGGGTTGGGCGTCCAGCCCAACCCGCCCGTGGCATGCCTCGGGCCCATGGCGCTCACGCCCCCAGCCAACCCACCCTCCCGGCCACGGACAATTTCCTGCGCACCGCGGGAGGATCAAAAGAAAAATTCAAAAGCAAAAGCCGGTTCTTCAGGCATTCGTGTCGACCAAGGTCGACACCTACCAGAGCGGAACGCCGTTACGACAGATCGCGGGAATCTGTCGAAGGCGGGGTGGGTCCGGTTGAGGGGGCGTGAGCCGCATGGATGCGGCGACCGAGCTTACATGGACGTACTTGCAGCGTCCCCCTCAACCGGACCCACCCCGCCAACCCACGGAATGCAGGCTTTTGCCGTTGACGTTGATTCAGCGGGTGCAGGGCTGCAAGCCCTGCCGTAAACCCTCTCCCCTCAGCAGGCCTCAGCCACCGCGGTGCGGGGACGCCCCAGCCACGCCAGCAGCAGGCCCGATGCCGCCAGCAGGCCACCGGCCACCGGAATCGCGGCATAGCCCAGGCCCGAGCTGATCACCGCACCGCCCAGCGCCGCACCCACCGCATTGCCCAGGTTGAACGCACCGACGTTGATCGACGACGCCAGGCCCGGCGCCTCGCTGGCCGCCTGCATCACCCGGATCTGCAGCGGCGGTACGAGGGCGAAGGTCGCCGCGCCGAACAGCAGCACACCGAGGGCGGCGGTGGCGTGGCTCATGAAGGCCAGCGGCAGCACGAACATCAGCACCGCCAGGACGGCCAGCAGGATCCGTGTGGCGCCATCCAGCGACCAGTCGGCCATGCGCCCACCGATGCCGTTGCCGAGGGTGAAGCCGATGCCGATCAGCGCCAGCGAGATCGCGATGAAGGTATTGGAGGCGCCGGTCAATTCGGTCAGCACCGGTGCGACGTAGGTATAGAGGGTGAACATGGCACCGGCGCCGAGCACGGTGGTGGCCATCGCCAGCAGCACCGGCGGCTGCAGGATCGCCTTCAGTTCGCGGCGCACGTCCGGGCGCGGCCCCGGTGCAGATGCCGGCAGCGCGAAGCCCAGCGCGGTGATTGCGATCAGGCCCAGCGCCGCAGTACCGGCAAAGGACAGGCGCCAGCCCAGCTGCTGGCCGACCCAGGTCGCCAGCGGCACGCCGCCGATGTTGGCGATGGTCAGGCCCATGAACATGGTGGCCACGGCGGCAGCCTGCTTTTCCTTCGGCACCAGGCTGGCGGCGACCACCGCACCGATGCCGAAGAAGGCACCGTGGTTGAGGCTAGTGACCAGGCGCGACAGCAGCAGCAGCCCGTAGTTCGGCGCCAGCGCGGACAGCAGGTTGCCGACCACGAAGATGGACATCAGCAGCATCAGCGCGGTGCGCTTGCCGAAACGGCCCATCAGCAGGGTCATCACCGGCGCGCCCAGCATCACGCCCACGGCGTAGGCGGTGATCAGCATGCCGGCGGTGGGGATCCCAACGCCCACGCCGTCGGCGATGACCGGCAACAGGCCCATCGGGGCAAATTCGGTGGTTCCAATGGCGAAGGCGCCAACGGCAAGCGCCAGCAAGGCGGCTCTGGAATTCATGGGGGGTTTCCTGGGGGGCGGGAATCGGGAGTGCGTAGCCTGCGCGCTTTGCTGCGCCGGATTAAGCCTCGGCCCGGGAAAACACTGTTGATCCTGATTCACAAGTGGAGGCCGGAACGCCGCCGCAAGTGCAAAAACCGCAGCGCCGTTCGTTGTAGAGCCGCGCCCCACAACGCAGAACCCCCGGCCAGGCCGGGGGTTCTGGGTGACACACGTGCCAATGGCGCGCTTACCAGTTGCCGGCGCCCGGCACGTTGTGTTCGCGGGCGCGGCGGCGCATCAGCAGGTTCAGCCACTCCACCAGCACCGAGAAGCCCATCGCGGCGTAGATGTAGGGCTTGGGCACGTGAACGTCCAGGCCGTCCAGGATCAGCACCGCACCGATCATCAGGATGAAGGCCAGGGCCAGCATCTTCACGGTCGGGTTGGCGTCGATGAAGCGGCCCAGCGGGTTGGCGGCCAGCAGCATCACCAGCACCGACAGCAGGATGGCCGCCACCATCACCGGGATGTGGTCGGCGATGCCCACGGCGGTGATCACCGAGTCGAGCGAGAACACGATGTCGATCACCGCGATCTGGGCGATCACGTAGCCGAACACGGCCGAGGCCTTGGTGGTGCTGGGGTCTTCGTCCTCGCCACCGCTGATCAGTTCCTTGATCTCCATGCAGCCCTTGATGATCAGGAACAGGCCACCAACGATCAGTACCAGGTCGCGGATGGAAATGCCCATGCCGGCCACGGTGAACAGGTTGGCCGCCATGTGCGCCAGGTAGGCCAGCGAGACCAGCAGGCCGATGCGGGTGATGCAGGCCACCGCGATGCCCAGCTTGCGTGCGAACGGACGACGCTCTTCCGGCAGCTTGCTGACCGCGATGGAAATGAACACCAGGTTGTCGATGCCGAGCACGATTTCCAGCGCGCTGAGCGTGAACAGGGTCACCCAGGCATTGGGGTCGGCGAGGAACTCAAAGGACATGGAAACTCTTCAAGGCAGTGGGGGAATGGGGTTTCAGCCGTAGCTGCCGGCCAGCGCGTGCGGAACCACGACCAGCGCCCAGCACAGCAGCACGTTCATCATCAGCACGAACACCGCTGCCGAGCCCATGTCCTTGGCGCGGCCAGCCAGCTCGTGGATCTCGCTGCCGTAGCGTTCGATCACCGCTTCGATGGCCGAGTTGGCAAGCTCCATCGCCAGCACCAGCAGCATCGAGCCGATCAGCAGCGCGCGTTCGACCGGGGTCTGGCCCAGCCAGATCGCGACCGGAGTCAGCATCACCAGCAGGTATACCTCCAGCCGGAACGAGGACTCGTGCAGCCAGGCGGCGCGCAGGCCCTGCCAGGACCAGCGGGCGGCCTGGAAGATGCGGCGCGGGCCGCGGGGCATGTGGCCGAACTGATCAGCCACGGGTGGAACATCCAGCAACAGGGGCGCGGCGCAGCGACCGCTCAGACGCACGGCAGGAAATCATGGGTGCACAGGAATAGGCAGATGGCCGCCATTTTGCCACAAGGCCGCCAACCGCACCCCGCACCGGCCCGCTGAACGGCCTGCCAGGGGCAAGCACCGGGCTGGGCCGTGCTTCTATGATGGAGCTCCCCTTGCCTGCTGGAGCGCCTGATGTCCCGTCGCCGTACCTGCCTGCTGATGCTGGGCCTGCTGACTGCCGCACCGCTTGCCCAGGCCCTGAGCCCGGCCAGGCCGCCGCAGGTGCCCGAACAGGTCTCCAATGTGGCCTGGGCCGGCGACATGGCCCGCTTCGCCAGCGCCGACCAGGCCAACCCGCCGCCGCGTGGTGGCATCGAGTTCATCGGCAGCTCCTCGATCCGCTTCTGGGAGAGCCTGGCCACCGACTTCCCCGGCCAGCCGGTGTTCAACCGCGGCTTCGGCGGTTCGGAAGTGCGCGACAGCACCTGGTATGCCGGCCAGATCGTGGTGCCGTATGCACCGTGCAAGGTGTTCTTCTACGCCGGTGACAACGACCTCAACAGCGGCCGCAGCGCCGTGCAGGTGCGAGATGACGTGGTCGCCTTCGTGCAGCGCGTGCACCGCGACCTGCCGAAGACCAGGGTCGAGTACCTGTCGATCAAGCCGAGCCCGTCGCGTGCGCACCTGCTGCCGGCGATCAACGAAGCCAACGCGCTGATCAAGGCTGCGCTGGCCAGGCTGCCCAACACCGGCTTCACCGACATCTACACGCCGATGCTCGGCGCCGATGGACAGCCGGACGCGACGCTGTTCCGCGAGGACATGCTGCACATGACCCCGGCCGGCTATGCGATCTGGACCAAGGCGCTGGCGCCGAAGGTCAACTGCAACTGAGGCACTGTGGACGTCGGGCATGGCCCGGCGCTACCGCACCCCATCCACGCATGGCGTGGATCTACCGACATTTCAGCGGGATGGGGTCAGAGCCGGTTGCGCCGCAACGGGATCCGACCCCGGCAGGTCGCCGCGTTACCGGAAGACCACCGTGGCCTCGGTGCCCTTGCCCGGCTGGCTGGCCAGGCTGACCTTCCAGCCGAAGCGGTCGCACAGCCGGCGCACGATCGACAGGCCCAGGCCGGTGCCCTGCGGGCGGCTCGGCTCGGCGCGGTAGAAGGGTTCAAACGCGCGCGACAGCGCCTCGGCGGACATGCCGATGCCGGTGTCGCGCACCACCACCCGGTCATTGAGCACGTGCACGTCGATACGCCCTTCGTCGGTGTAGCTGCAGGCGTTGCGCACCAGGTTGCTGACCACCACCTGCAGCACCCGCGGCGGCGCGTGCAGCTGCACCGGGCCTTCGCTGTGCAGGTGCACTGACACCAGACGCGTACCCAGCAGTTCGTTGGCGTTGTCCACCTCGTAGCGGACGATGTCGTTGACGTCGAACAGCTCGATCTGGGGTTCGACGTCGGCCTCGCGGGCCAGGATCAGGAACGCGTCGATCACCGCTTCCATGTCACGGCCGGCGCGCTGGATGCGCTGCAGGCTGCGGCGCAGGCGCGGCTGCAGGGTTTCATCGCCCAGGGCCATGTCGCTGGCCACGCGGATGACGGTCAACGGCGTGCGCAGCTCGTGGCTCGCATCGCGGGTGAAATTGCGCTCGCGCGCCACGTGCGCGCTGACCCGGTTGGCCAGCGAATGCAGCGCGGCCGCCAGCTGCCGGGTCTCGCCCTGCATGTCCGCCGGCAGCTTGTTCGGTTCCAGGTCGGCCGCCTCCGGGTGACCCGGGTCCCAGCGCGAGACGCGCCGTGCCAGCCAGTTCACCGGCGACACCAGGCGCTTGGAGGCCCGGTAGGTGACCCAGCTGGCGCCATACACCGCCAACAGGGTCAGCAGCACCGGCACGATGCCGAACCAGAACGCCAGCATCTCCGCACGCGAACGCAGGAACACCAGGTACAGGCGGCCGGCCGGACGCACATCGACCAGTACCAGCTGGTCATCCTTGGGCAGCTCGTGGAAACCGGGTTCCAGGTTGCGCAGGTTGGCCGGCAACGACAGCGCCGACTGCCCGCTTTCCAGCAGGTAGCCGCGGATGTTCTGGGTGTTGGGCGGTGGCTGCACCGGCGAGGCCTCGTGCAGCGTCCAGTAATAGGCCGCTTCCTCGCGCAGGGCGGCGCCGACCAGGCTGTGCTTGATCACCAGCGAAACCAGCCAGGCACCGAGCAGGATGCCCAGGCTGGCCAGGACTGCCTGCAGGATGAAGGCGATACGGATCTTGCGCGGCAGGCCGTGCGGCATTGCGGGGTCCCGGTCAGAGCGCTGCGATTATAGGCAGCGCGCTGCGCCGTAGTCGTGCACGGAGGATGACCGGCGGCAGTGCCGGCCGGTCATCCGTGCCCGGTGCGGGGTCGTTGCCCGGCCGGGCCTGATGCTGCACCGGCCTGGCCCCGATCAGGCCATCGGCTGGGCGATATCGGCAATGCGGTAACCGGCGCTCTGCACGGTGTGCAGCAGCGGACGGTCGAACGGCTTGTCGATGATCTTGCGCAGGTTGTACAGATGGCTGCGCAGGGTGTCCGAATCCGGCAGGCCATTGCCCCAGATCTCGCGTTCGATCTCCTGGCGGGTGACCACGCGCGGCGATTCGCGCATCAGGATGGTCAGCAGGCGCAGGCCGATCGGCGACAGCTGTAGTTCGGTACCGGCACGGGTGGCCCGCATGCTGACCGGATCGAGCACCAGGTCGGCGACCTTCAGCACTTCCGAACCCACCTGGCGGCGTTCGCGGCGGATCAGCGCGCGCAGGCGGGCTTCCAGCTCCTGGATCGCGAACGGCTTGGTCAGGTAGTCATCGGCGCCGAAACCGAGGCCGGTGAGCTTGTCGTCCAGCGTGTCGCGTGCCGTGAGCATCAGCACCGGGGTGGACTTGCGCGCATCGTTGCGCAGGCGACGGCATACTTCGATGCCATCCAGGCGCGGCAACATGAGGTCGAGCACCACGACGTCATAGCTGTTCTCCGCCGCAAGGCGGTAGCCATCCAGGCCGTCCTGTGCATAGTCGACTTCGAAGCCGCGACCTTCCAGGTATTCCCCGATCATCTCGGAGATGTTGCGGTTGTCTTCGACCACCAGCACCAAGCCGGAGGTCTCCTTCGTCTGACGCATGTGATTCCCTCTAACTTCAGCTTTGTGAAACATGCCGGATCGACGGTGGACGCGATGTGAAGTTCCGTCAAGAGGGTTGTAAATCGTTCAGAGCAGGGGCCGCAGGAGTGGCCAGACGTTGTCCAGCACCCTCGATTGCGCCTGCGCCGTGGGGTGCAGGCCATCGGCCTGCATCATGCCCGGCTGCAGGGCCACGCCCTCCAGCAGGAACGGCAGCAGCGGCACCTTGTACTGCGTGGCCAGCGCCTTGTAGGCCGCCGCCAGACGCTGGCGGTAAGCGGGCCCATAGTTGGGCGGCACGTCGATGCCCAGCAGCAGCACCCTGGCGCCGGCCTTCTGGCTGGCCTGCACCATCTTTTCCAGGTTGCCCTGCACCTGTGCCGGGGTCAGCCCGCGCAGCGCGTCGTTGCCGCCCAGCGCGATCACCACCACCGTCGGCTTTTCCTTCGCCAACAGGCCCGGCAGGCGGGTCAGCGCGCCGGCCGTGGTTTCCCCGCTCATGCTGGCATTGACGATGCGCGCCGGTGTTTTCGACTGTTGCCTGACCCGCTGCTGCAACAGGCTGACCCAGCCGGCGTCGGCAGGGATATTGTGGGCAGCACTGAGGCTGTCGCCGAGCACCAGCACCGTACCTGCCGGGTCTTTGGCTCCGGCCAGCCCGGGCAGCAGCAATCCCAGCAGCAGCACCATCATCGCGCCGGCTCGCCGGCTCCATCCCGTCTTGCGCATTGGAGTCTCCTCATCGACAGCCTGTCCCCCCGCAGCACGCCCGTCGCCATCGCCGTCGACCAGGTCGGCAAGTCCGTGCAGGGCCCGGAGGGTGAAGTCCACATACTGGACAACATCACCCTGACCGTCCATGAAGGCACCAGTGTGGCCATCGTCGGCGCTTCGGGGTCCGGCAAGACCACCCTGCTCGGCCTGCTGGCCGGACTGGACCTGCCCAGCCGCGGCCACGTCGCGCTGGCGGGCCAGAACCTGGGCGACCTGGATGAAGAAGCACGGGCCCAGCTGCGCGCGCGCGCGGTCGGCTTCGTGTTCCAGAGCTTTCATCTGCTGCCGGCGCTGACTGCCGCCGAGAATGTCGCGCTGCCGTTGGAACTGGCCGGACGCGAGGACCGCGCGCGGGTGGACGAGGTGCTGGCGCAGGTCGGCCTGGCCCATCGCGCCCGCCACTACCCGCGCCAGCTGTCCGGCGGCGAGCAGCAGCGCGTGGCGCTGGCACGTGCCTTCGTCACCCGCCCGCGCATCCTGTTCGCCGACGAACCGACCGGCTCGCTGGACCACGCCACCGGCCAGCACATCAGCGACCTGCTGTTCGAACTCAACGCCGGCAGCGGCACCACCCTGGTCCTGGTCACCCACGACCTGCGCCTGGCCCAGCGTTGCCAGTACATCCACCGCATCGATGACGGCCGCCTGCTGCCGGTCGAGCGTGGGGCACAGGCATGAACGTGCTGCGCCACGCGTGGCGCGCGCTGCGCCGCGAGGCGCTGGCCGGCGACCTGCTGACCGTGTTCGCCGCGCTGGTGCTGGGCGTGGCGGTGATGACTGCGGTGGGCACGCTGGTGAACCGGGTCAACCTGGCGCTGACCGGCAGCGCGGCGGAAATGCTCGGCGGCGACCTCGGCATCGCCGGGCGCGATGATCCGCCGCAGGCATTCGCCGACGAGGCGCAACAGCGCGGCCTGGCGCATACCCGCATCGCCAGCTTCGGCAGCGTGCTGTTCAACGGCGATGCCAGCCAGATGGCCAGCATCAAGGCGGTACAGGCGGGTTATCCGCTGCGCGGCACGCTGCGGGTCCGGGCCACGCCCGGCGGTGCGTTGATCGCCAATGCCGGCATGCCGCCCAAGGGCCAGGCCTATGCCGACCCACGCCTGCTGCAGGGGTTGGGGCTGAAGGCCGGCGATGACCTCGAGTTCGGCGCCGGCACGCTGCGCATCGCCGGCATCATCGAGGCCGAGCCGGACAGCGGTGGCGACCTGCTGACGCTCTCGCCCACCCTGCTGGTCAACCGCGCTGATGTGGAGGGCACCGGCCTGCTCGGCCCGGGCAGCCGTATCAACTACCGGCTGATGTTCGCCGGCGCAGCGGAGCCGATCGCGGCGCTGCGCCAGTGGCTGCTGCCGCAGGTGAAAGGCCTGCGCCTGCTGAGCGTGGACGACACCCAGCGTGGCGTGCGCCAGGCATTCGATCTGGCCGGGCGCTTCCTCGGCCTGAGCGCGCTGCTGGCGGTACTGCTGGCCGGTGTGGCCACCGCGCTGGCGGCCAACCGCTTCGCCCTGCGTCGCATCGACCAGGTGGCGATCCTGCGCTGCCTGGGCGCACGCCAGCGCGACATCCTGCTGGGCCTGGCGCTGCAGCTGCTGATGCTGGCGGTGCCAGCCTGTGCGCTCGGCATCGGCCTGGGCATGGCCGCGCAGGAAGGCCTGGTGCAGGTGCTGGGCAGCCTGGTGCCGCAGCGCCTGCCGCTGCCGGAAGCGATGCCGGCGCTGACCGGTGCCGGCATCGGCCTGCTGCTGCTGTTCGGCTTCGGCCTGCCACCGCTGCTGCGCCTGCGCGGGGTGCCGCCGATGCGGGTGCTCAACCGTTCCTTCGCCGCCCTGCCGCCGGCGTCGCTGCTGGCCTATGTGGCGGCGCTGGCAGCCAGCCTGCTGCTGGCGGTGCAGGTCACCGGCGATCTGAAACTGGCGCTGTGGGTGCTGGGCGGCCTGGCCGCGCTGGCGCTGGCGGCCGGTGCGGTCGGCTTCGTGCTGCTGCAGCTGCTGCGCGGCCTGCAGCACCGCCTGCATGGCAACTGGCGGTTGGGCCTGGCCGCGCTGACCCGGCGCCGGCTGCTGGCGGTGATGCAGCTGGTGGGGCTGTCGCTGTCGCTGTGCGCGTTGTTGCTGCTGGCGGTGACCGGACCCGGCCTGCTGCAGCAGTGGCGCGAGCGCCTGCCTGCGGATACGCCGAACTACTTCCTGATCAACATCCAGCCCGAACAACGCGACGGTGTGCTGGCCGCATTGCGTGGACTGGGCGCCGGCGACGCCAGTATCGAGCCGATGGCGACCGGCCGCCTGATCGCGATCAACGGCAAGCCGCCGCTGCGCGTGGACCAGGCCGCCGTCGAGGGGAACGGCGCGAACAACGGCCCGCGCGAGGACGACGACGAGAACCGGCCGCTGAACTTCAGCTGGCGCAGCAGCTTCCCACCCGCCAATGCGCTGCTGGAGGGCCGCTTCTGGCAGGCCGGCAGCACCGCGGCGGAAGCCTCGGTGGAAACCGGCTGGGCGCGGCGCTACGGCGCGCATCTGGGTGATCGCATTACGATTTCCGTAGGCGAGCAGCAGCGCGAGTTCACCGTCACCAGCATCCGCAAGGCGGACTGGAACACGTTCCGCCCGAATTTCTTCGTGCTGTTGAACCCCAATGCGGTGGGCGATACCCCGCACAACCTGCTGTCGGCCTTCCATCTGCCATCCGGCAACGCGGCCGGGCTGGGCGAGCTGGTGCGCGCGCAGCCGAACCTGTCGCTGCTGGACGTGGACGCGGTGATCTCGCAGGTGCGCGATGTGATGGAGCGCGTGGCGCAGGCAGTGCAGCTGGTGATGGTGTTCAGCCTGCTGGCCGGCGTGCTGGTGCTGCTGGCGGCGCTGCAGGCCACCGCCGGCGAGCGCCGCTACGACAGCGCGGTGCTGCGCACGCTGGGCGCGACCCGGCGCCAGCTGCGCGGCGCGGTGCTGGTGGAGTTCGGCGCGCTGGGCACGCTGGCGGCGTTGCTGGCGGTGGGCGCGGCCGCAGCGATCGGCGTGGCGGTGTCGCAGAAGGTGTTCGAGCTGCCCTTGCTGCCGCCGTGGCCGGGCCTGCTGATCGGCGGCGTGGTCGGCATCGGCTTGAGCCTGCTGGCGGGCTGGTGGGGTACGCGGGCGATCCTGCATACGCCGCCGGCATTGGCACTGCGCGAGGCCTGAGGAGACCGTGACACGCTACGGGTGGGGCCGGCTGTACGCTGCGCGCCCCACCTGAGCGCATCCACACATGGCGTGGGTCTACTGACGAATGGCCGGGATGATGGACGCCTGTTGCTGCGCCCAGGCCACGGTCGTGCTCATCGCGCGCTGCACGCCCAGAAGCGTTATGAACAGGCAGAGCTCGTCCTTCTCCTCATTATCCCCTACCCGCTTACGGACTTCGCTGTATTCAGGCGGGCTGTCAAAAATGACGATACGAACGATGTTGCCGCTGGGCAGGTGCTTGGCGGAGAAGATCGGGTTGGCATCGCGATCCTTAGTGCCATCGACGAAGAACGTGTTGTAGTGCGGGCTGCGGAAGTCTTCAATGCGCAGGCTTGCCGCGTTGATTGCCTTCATGAAGTGGTCGTGGATATGCCGTTCAAGACGATCATAGACCTGCGGATCGGACAGATAGGCATCGAACATCCGGCGTTCTGGCACGACCATCAGCAAGCCTCGTTTCCATGCATTGGAATCGCAAAGACACGAACAACTTCGTAACCGGGAGGGCCATTGGTGCGGCTTTCGCAGAAGCGAAAACCCGCGAGCAGGCCAGCATCCTCGACAACGGAGCGCACGGCGTCGATTTCCGTCGAGGTGTTGCTGCCGCTTTCGTGCCAGCGCCGGGCTCCAAATGCGACCCCCTCGGAACCTGGATAGTAGAAAACGTTGGGGAGCATCACGCCCTCTTCCGCATACAGTTCGAAATCGGTGAAGCTCAATGCGAGAAACATCCTCGCTCCGGCTGGATCGCGCGCGCTGCCGGCAATACGAACGGTCGCCAGAACATGCATGCAGAGACTGAACAGATAAGCCGATGTCCATCGAGGCCCAATACGCGCGAGCAGCCCGTCTATCCGCTGGGTTCGCGAAACAAGTGCGGCTTCCTCGAAGTCATCGATTTCGAGAAAGAAGCTGTCGATATCATCGCAGGCTTCGCCGGACAACATTTGACTGCACAAGGCGGAAAGCTTCATCTGCGGCGACGTTCAATGACTGCATGGGCGGCCACCCTACCCCATGTGCAGAAGCCGGAAAGCGGACTCGGACAAAATCCAGCGAAATGCGTCATGTTTATGCGCACAAGGCACCAATCCGTCCGGCGACGCGCGCAGACACCGCATCGCGTCACCATCGAAAGCGTGCCGAGCAAGCTCGGCACCTACCAAGAGCACATGAACGGACCGCCAAAGCCACGCCATGAGTGGATGCGGTTGTGGAGTCGAGCACAGCTCGACTCCACACGCGGCCTCAGTTCGGTGCCTTTTCCACGTACTTGGCGAACACCTCGTCGATCTGCTTGTCCTTCACCTTTTTGCCGGACTGGATCGCTTCGGCCTGGGTGAACAGCGGAATGATCATCGCCATGCCATCGATCTTGGTCTTCAGGTGCACGCCCGGGGCCTGGCCGAGGAAGCCGTCCCAACGCTGGCGCACCTTGGCCCAGTAGCCGGCAGTGGCCTTCCAGTAGTCACGCGCCGGGGTGAAGTCGACCTCGGTGGTCTTCACGTAGTCGTTGAAGCCGAACTCGCGTGCGATCTCCACCTGGCTGCCGTCGGCGTTGCGCTGCACCTTGGTGTTGAACTGCTCGTGGGTCCAGCCATTGGGCGTGAGCGTGTGGCGGTTGACGACGGCCAGCGCGTTGTAGTCGCTGCGCTTGGTGTACTCACGGCGCGGCAACGGGCGCCAGCTGAGGTCGCTGGTCCAGCTCGGCACGTTGTTGGTGTAGGTCCATTTGCCGGTGCCGCAGTAGCGCGGTGCGTCGCTCACTTCGTACACGCACTGGGTCCAGGCGCCCTGGTTCACCGCTGCGGGAATGCGGCGTACCTGCCAGGTCTGGTCGGCGCTGAACTCGAATCGGTTCGGTGCTTCGTACACCCAGTCCTGGCGCCAGTGCTTGGTGATGTGGCCGCTCTTCTCGTCCAGCAGCAGGTGCTGCAGCACGATGCGCTTCGGCGTGTCCTCGACCACGATCACCAGCTCGTTGCCGCCGCTGCGCATCGCCGGGGCGCGCTCGTAGCCGGGCTTCAGCAGCACGGTCTCGTCGAATGCGAAATCGACGGTGTACTCGCCCTGCATGGCAAGGATGCTGTCGTGGTCGCGGGCGATGCCGGAGGGCTGCGCGCTGGCCACGCCGCTGGTGGCGAGCAGCAGCAGGACGCTGGCTGTCTGGAGCTTCATCGGGGTCTTCCTTCGGGGTTGCAGATGCAGTGAGAGGCCGTCCGTGGCCGACAGGCGTTCCATCGGGAAAGGGTTACAGCCGGATCAGCGGCAGGTCGCCGGGAACCCGCGGCGCCGAGCGACGTGCAGCATCGGCGCAGCAGCAATCGTCGATCGCCAGCTCGCCTTCGGCACCTTCCAGCCGCGCGATGCGACGCGCGGTGGCTGCGCCCAGCGAGGACAATGTCGACAGGCTTGCAGCCAGGGTGCGGCCGTCGTCGGCGGCATGCAGGCGCAGCGCGCACAGTCGCCAGCGCTGGCCACCGAGATGGCCGGCCAGGCGCCGCCACAGGCGTTCGCCGACACTGCCCTCGCTGTCATGCTCCGGGCCCGGCGGCAGCGCCGCGACCAGCCGGTCCCAGGCCAGGAAATCGCTGTCGGGCAACAGGTACAGCCGCCACACGCAGCGGCCGCGGGCATCGAGGAAGCACAGGCTGTCGCGCACGCCCTCGCTGTCCACGCCCTGGCAGGCATGCACGCGTACTGCCTGGCGCCAGCCACCGAGCTCGTTGCCGTCGGCGCGGTACAGGCACAACACGGTGCCGAGCGTGGCCAGCTGTGCCGGCGTCGGCCAGGCCGCGCTGCCCTGCGCGGCGATGGCGTCGTTCCTGCGTGCGGACAAGGCTCGGCTCATGAGGTCACCAGGAAACGGCAAGGCTGGCGGAGAGGGTGCGGCCCGGGCTGGTATAGCGGTCCAGCACGCGGCTGCCCGGCGACAGCGTCGAACCCACGTTGGACCAGTCGATGTAACGCTTGTCGCCCAGGTTGAACACGCCGACGTTGAAGGTGGCGCCCGGGGCGAAGTTCCAGTGCGCCATCAGGTCGGCCACGCCGTAGCCGGCCGGGCGGTACACCGTGGCGGCGGTGACGCGGTCCTTGCGCTTGACGAAGGTACCGGCCAGTTCGACACCCCAGGTGTCGGTGTCGTACATCAGGCCGACGGTGCCACGCAGCGGGTCGACCGAATCCAGCGGGGTGTCTTCGGTCCTGTTGTCACCGCGCGACCAGGCCACCGAGCTGCGCAGGGCCCAGCCCTGCAACGCCGGGCTGATCTGGCCGAAGTCGACGCCGGCCTTCATCTCGGCACCGTAGATGCGCGCATCCGCGATGTTGCGCGACTGGAACACCATCAGGCCCTGGGCGTTGGTGCCGAGCAGCGACTGCGACTCGATGAAGTCCTTGTACTCGTTGTAGTAGCCGCTGAGGCTGACGTAGGCCGCTGGCGACAGGAAGCGCAGCCCCAGCTCCATGCCGTCACTGGTTTCCGGCTTCAGGTCCGGATTGGGAATGGCGGTGTAACCGAAGGCGAAGTTGGTGAAGCCCAGGTTGACGTCGTTGTACGGCGGCGAGCGGAAGCCATGCGAATAGCCGGCAAACAGCGACCATTCGTCGGTGAAGCGATAGACCATGCCCAGCTTCGGCGAGACGCTGGTCTTGGTCAGCCTGGCCACCGCAACGCCGGGATTGTCGTCGGCGAAGATGCTGTCCACCTCCGGCTTCAGCTCGTAGCGGTCCACGCGCACGCCCGGCACCAGCGACAGCTTGCCGTTGGCCATGCGCATTTCGTCCTGTGCGTACAGGCCCAGCTCGGTGGTCTTGCTGATCGGGAAATCGCGCACCGGGAAGGCGTCGGGCAGGATGGTGGTGCTGGTCTGGCCATTGGCGAGCACCTGGTAACCGTCGCGCTTCTGGCGGATCTCGGTATGCGCGCCCTCGAAACCGTAGGTCAGCGCGTGTTCGACGCTGCCGCTGCTGAACGCCTTGTTGAACTGCGCCTGCAGGCCGTAGACGCGCTGGTCGAAGTTGAACGCGCGGTGGCGGCGGCTGCGGTTGGCGCGGTCCTCATCGGTGATCTGGGTGGTTTCGCTGTGCTGGGTATACAGCTGCCAATGCAGGCTGTCGGCGAAGCCCTTGTCCAGCGCATCCATTTCATGGGCGAACGACACGCGGGTGCGGTTCTGCGTATCGCGCGCCTTCATGCCGGTGGTGGTGGTGCGGTCGATCGAGGACAGCACGTTGGTATCGGTGTTGTCTTCGTTGCCTTCCACGGTCAGGCGGAAGCGCTGGTCCTGGCTGGGTGCATAGACCAGCTTGGCCAGGCCACTGCGACCATCGCGGTCCTGCGGGTTGGGCGCGGTGCGGGTATTGTCGAGGCTGCGTACATCACCCTTGTTGCCGGTTTCCTGGCCCTGGCGATGGTTGATGTTGACCATGCCGCTCCAGTGTTCGCCGCCGAACGCGCTGGTCACGCCGCCGAGCAGGCCCTTCCACTCACCGTCGTAGCCGAACTTCAGGCCGACGTAGCTGTCCTTGCCATCCTTCAGATAATCGGCCGGATCCTTGGTGACGAAGGCCACCACACCCCCGAGCGCGTCGGACCCATACAGCGAGCTGGCCGGGCCGCGCACGATCTCCACGCGCTTGAGCGTATCCAGATCGGTGAAGTTGCGGTTGGCGTTGGAGAACGAGCCGATGTTGAAGCTGGTGGGCATGGCGATGCCGTCGGTCTGCACGCGCACGCGGTTGCCGTCCAGGCCACGGATGCGGATGCTGCCAAGGCCGAAGCGCGCGGCGCTGCGGCTGACCGACAGGCCCGGCTCGTAGCGCAGCAGATCCTTGATGTCCTGCACCAAGTGCCGGTCCATCTGCTCGCGGTCGATGACGTCCACGGTGGCCGCCACATCGCTCACCGCCCGCTCGGTGCGGGTGGCGGTGACCTGCACACGGTCGAATTCGCGCGCATCGGGCGCGGCGGTGGCCGTGGCAGCAGCATGGGCGGACAGCGGCAGGGCCATCCAGACGGCAAGGCAAAGGGCGGTAGGGCGGGTCATCGGGTTCGTTCGGTCAGGCAGGGGAACCCCCGGTTACCGGCACACCCGGAGGGTGCACGCGGTAGACCGAGGGGGAGAGAGCGGGAGCGGACCGATCGCCCACCCTGCCGGCGCGGCCGGCAGGAGGGAGGGGGGCGGGCGACCAGGCCGCGATTACTTGGTCAGGATCAGCTTGTCGTTGCTGGTGTGCCGCAGACGATAGAAGCGGTCGCCGTGCTGGATCAGGATTTCACGACGGCCCTTGAGCAGGGCTTCGCTGTCGATGACCTCTTCCGGCGGAACGACACGGACCGGACGATCGCGGAGGGTCAGCGTTTCGGGGCGCAGCAGTACAGGTTGAGCATTCATGAGCATCTGGACTCGTGCGAGGGACGAGTCAAATGATAATGATTCTCAGTTGACAATCAACAACCATTCTCAATTTGATTGATGAGATTAATGATCGAATTCTGAAATTCGATAGATCATGCCAATCAAATGGCGACGCAGCCGTGTAGAGTCGACTCTACCGAGGCCCCCGAGGCCCGGTCGGCCCCCGGGTTCAGGCGAAGGCGGCTTCGACGTCGACCCAGCCGGCGGCGTCGACCTGCTCCAGCACCTCCAGCGCCTGCAGGTTCTGCAGCAGCTGGCTGACCCGGCTGGCACCGAGGATCACGCTGGAGACGTTCGGGTTGCGCAGGCACCAGGCGATGGCCAGCGTGGCCGGCGCCTGCCCCAGCGCACGCGCCACCTCGCTGAAGCGGCGCACCTGGGCCAGGCGGGCCTCGGCGTCGTCACCCAGCACCAGCGCCTGCAGCCATTCCATGCCCTCGCGGCCCAGCCGCGCATCGGCCGGAATGCCCTGGTCGTACTTGCCACTCAGCAGGCCCGAGGCCAGCGGCGAGAAGATGGTGGTGCCCAGGCCGGCACCGGCATAGAGCGGCGCGTACTCGACCTCGACCCGTTCGCGGTGCAGCAGGTTGTACTGCGGCTGCTCCATCGACGGGCCCTGCAGGTTGCGCGCCTCGGCGATGTCCAGCGCCTGCTGGATCTGCACCGCCGACCACTCCGAGGTCCCCCAGTAGAGGATCTTGCCTTGCCGCACCAGGGTATCCATGGCATGCACGGTCTCGGCGACCGGCGCGTCCGGATCCGGGCGATGGCAGTAATAAAGGTCCAGGTAGTCCACCCGCAGGCGCTTGAGCGCCGCATGGCAGGCGTCGGTCACATGCTTGCGCGACAGGCCGCGCTGGGTCGGCCGCGGGTCCTTGGCGCTGCCGAAGAACACCTTGCTGGAGACGCAGATGCCGTCGCGCGGCAGCCGCAGGTCGGCGATCACATCGCCCATCACCTGTTCGGCGCGGCCGTTGGCATAGCCCTCGGCGTTGTCGAAGAAGTTGACGCCGTGGTCCCAGGCGGCGGCCACCAGGTTGCGGGCCTCGTCGCGCGGGATCTGGTCACCGAAGGTCACCCAGGCGCCGAAGGACAGGGCGGAAATCGGCAGGCCGGTGGAGCCCAGGCGACGGTATTGCATGCGAATCTCCTGCTGCGGGCCCGCATCCGGGCCGGGATCGAGCCCCATTCTACCTGCCGCCGCCGGCCGCAAGCCCTTGCCGTTGCTGGCCTGATCGGTACCGATAGATGCGCGCACGCTGCTTTTTCTTGCCCCGGCCCCTGCCCTGCACTAGGCTTCCCGTTTTTCGCGACGCCCCAGGGGAGTCACTCACATGGTCGAAGGTTTGGGCAGGATCGGCTTCGGCCTGTTCGGGTTGGCGGTGCTGATCGGCATCACCTGGTTGTTTTCCAACAACAAGCGTGCGGTTGACTGGAAGCTGGTTGCCACCGGTATCACCCTGCAGATCGCGTTCGCGGCGCTGGTGATCCTGGTGCCGGGCGGCCGCGACGTGTTCGATGCGCTGGGCAAGGGCTTCGTCAAGGTTCTCAGCTTCGTCAATGAAGGCTCGGGCTTCATCTTCGGCTCGTTGATGGACACCAAGAACTACGGCTTCATCTTCGCCTTCCAGGTGCTGCCGACCATCATCTTCTTCTCGGCGCTGATGGGGGTGATGTACCACCTCAACGTCATGCAGGCGATCGTGCGCGTGATGGCGTGGTCGATCACCAAGGTGATGCGCGTGTCCGGCGCGGAAACCACCAGCGTCTGCGCCAGCGTCTTCATCGGCCAGACCGAGGCGCCGCTGACCGTGCGCCCGTACATCGCCAGGATGACCCAGTCCGAGCTGCTGACCATGATGATCGGCGGCATGGCCCACATCGCCGGCGGCGTGCTGGCGGCCTATGTGGGCATGCTCGGCGGTGGCGACCCGGCGCAGCAGGCCTTCTACGCCAAGCACCTGCTGGCAGCGAGCATCATGGCCGCACCGGCCACCCTGGTCGTGGCCAAGCTGCTGATTCCGGAAACCGGCACCCCGCTGACCCGCGGCACGGTGAAGATGGAAGTCGAAAAGACCTCCAGCAACATCATCGACGCGGCCGCTGCCGGTGCCGGTGACGGCCTGAAGCTGGCGCTGAACATCGGCGCGATGCTGCTGGCCTTCATCGCCCTGATCGCGCTGCTGAACGCCCCGTTGACCTGGATCGGCGAGGTGACCGGCCTGGCCGCTGCCATCGGCAAGCCGACCAACCTGTCGACCATCTTCGGTTACGTGCTGGCCCCGATCGCCTGGGTGATCGGTACCCCGTGGGCTGATGCCACCACCGTCGGTTCGCTGATCGGCCAGAAGGTCGTGATCAACGAATTCGTCGCCTACACCGAACTGTCGCAGATCGTGAACGGCCAGGTGGCCGGCGTGAGCCTGTCCGAGGAAGGTCGCCTGATCGCCACCTACGCGCTGTGCGGCTTTGCCAACTTCAGCTCGATCGCGATCCAGATCGGCGGCATCGGCGGCCTGGCCCCGGAACGTCGCCACGACCTGGCCAAGTTCGGCCTGCGCGCGGTGTTGGGCGGTACCATTGCCACCTTCATGACGGCGACCATCGCCGGCGTGCTGACGCACTTCAGTTGAACCCTTGGTTGAGAAAAGATTCCCTATGAGCAGCAGTGTCGTTGTCGTCGGTTCCTTCAATGTCGATCACGTGTGGCGGTGTGAGTCGCTGCCGGCACCGGGTGCGACCATTGCCGGCCGCTACAGCACCGGCCCCGGGGGCAAGGGCTTCAACCAGGCGGTGGCGGCCTGCCGCGCCGGTGCCGACACGCACTTCGTGTGCGCGTTGGGCGATGACGCCGGTGGCGCCACCGCGCGTGAACTGGCTGCGCAGGATGGCTTCGCGCTGATCGCCGAGGCCAGCAGCGAACCGACCGGCACCGCGGGCATCTACGTGGACGCGCGTGGCCGCAACACCATCGTGATCGGCCCGGGTGCCAACGCCGCGCTGGGCACCGATTTCCTGCAACAGCGGCAGGCCCTGCTGACCCGCGCCAAGGTGGTGCTGGTGCAGCTGGAATCGCCGGTGCAGACCATCGAAGCGGCGCTGGCCACGGCCCGCGAGGCCGGTGTCACCACCGTGCTCAATACCGCACCGGCCGACGCGCCCTCGACCATCGGCCTGCTCAAGCTGGCCGATGTGATCACCCCGAACGAAACCGAGTTCGCTGCCCTGCTCGGCCGCCATGTCGGTGAGCGCGTGGATGCCAACGACGTCGCCGCGCTGGATGGCGCCAGCCTGCACGCGCTGTGCCGCAAGCTGGTCGGCAACGGCACCGTGGTGGTGACCCTGGGTTCGGTGGGCGTGTTCGTGTCGCATGCCGACGAGAACCTGCGCGGCGATACCCAGCCGTACTACCGCGTGGGTGCCGAACAGGTGCAGGCGATCGACACCACCGGTGCCGGTGACGCCTTCAACGGTGCGCTGGCCGCGTCGCTGGCGCAGGTGGCCGACGCCCCGTTCGCCCGCCACGTGCGCTTCGCCAACCAGTTCGCCGGCCGTTCGACCGAGAAGGAAGGCGCCGCTGCGGCGATGCCGCGCTTCACCCCGGCCGACGCTGAAACCAGGTAATTCCACGCCACGCGTGGATGACGAGGCCCGGGTGTGCAGACACCCGGGCCTTTCTTTTGCCCATTGCCCAGCCCCTGCGACCGCCTGTCGCATTGCCCACATCCTGCCCCTCGCCCACCATCCGCGCAGCTTCCTCGCACGGGCAGGACATGGACGGATTCCCCTGGCTGCTGGTCGCGGCCGCCGGCAGCGCCGTGGCGGCGCTGCTGCATATCGGCTGCATCGCCTTCGGCGCCGCGTGGTACAGGTACTTCGGTGCCGGCCAGCGCGTGGTCCGGCTGGCGCATGCGGGGCACTGGTGGCCACCGCTGATGACTGCGGTCATCACTGCCGTGCTGGTGGCCTGGACCCTGTACGCACTGGCCGCCGCGGGCTGGCATTCGCCGCTGCCGGCCAGCCGCCTGGTCCTGCCCGGCATCGCCGCGCTGCTGTTGCTGCGTGCCGCGATGGGCTTCGGCCTGGCGCTGTTCCGGCCGGGGTACAACGGCACGCGCTTCTGGGCGGTCAGCTCGCTGGTCTGCCTGGGCCTGGGGCTGGCCTTCGCGCTGGGTACCCGCCAGGCCTGGCAGAGCCTGGGTTAGCCGCCCACCATCGCCCGCCCGTGGGGCGGCGGAAGCAACCGTCAAGCATCTGCTGATGCCGGTACGGCATGAGGTCGGTGCCGATCGGCCTGAACCGGACCACGCCCGGCACGGCCGTACCGCCGCCCGCGCCCTACAATGGGCGCATGCAGATCGGCCCGTACACCATTGCCCCCAACGTCGTGCTGGCACCCATGGCCGGCGTCACCGACAAGCCCTTCCGCCTGCTGTGCAAACGGCTGGGTGCGGGACTGGCCGCCTCGGAAATGACCATCAGCGACCCGCGCTTCTGGAACACGCGCAAGTCGATCCACCGCATGGACCATGACGGCGAGCCGGCCCCGATCAGCGTGCAGATCGCCGGCACCGAGCCGCAGCAGCTGGCCGAGGCCGCGCGCTACAACGTCGACCACGGCGCGCAGATCATCGACATCAACATGGGCTGCCCGGCCAAGAAGGTGTGCAACGCCTGGGCGGGCTCGGCGCTGATGCGCGACGAGCAGCTGGTGGCGCGCATCCTCGAAGCCGTGGTCAACGCAGTGGACGTGCCGGTCACGCTGAAGATCCGCACCGGTTGGGACTGCGACCATCGCAATGGCCCGGTGATCGCCCGCATCGCCGAGGCGAGTGGCATCGCCGCGCTGGCCGTGCATGGCCGCACCCGCGACCAGCATTACACCGGCCAGGCCGAGTACGCCACCATCGGCGAGATCAAGGCTGCGCTGCGCATCCCGGTGATCGCCAACGGTGACATCGATTCACCGCAGAAGGCCGCCCACGTGCTGCAGCAGACCGGGGTGGATGCAGTGATGATCGGCCGCTCCGCGCAGGGCCGGCCGTGGATCTTCCGCGAAGTGGCGCACTACCTGGCCACCGGCGAGGAACTGCCACCGCCGTCGCTGGCGGAAGTGCGCGACATCCTGCTCGGCCACCTGCATGCGCTGCATGCGTTCTATGGCGAGCCGCAGGGCGTGCGCATCGCGCGCAAGCACCTGGGCTGGTATGCCAATGACCGGCCGGAGAACGCCGCGTTCCGCGCGGTGGTCAACCGTGCCGAAGACCCGCAGGGCCAGATCGCGCTGACCACCGAGTACTTCGACCGCCTGATCGCCGGGGAACCGGCGCTGTCTTCGGCCGCCTGACCGCCCCCGCCGCGTCGCAACGTCGAGCCTGCTCGACCGAATTGAACTCCGAGAGCCCGCCTCCATGACCCCGCCGATCTCCTCTCCGACCTACCTGCACGGATTTTCCGGCACCGAACAGCAGCGCCTGATGACCCAGGCCCGGCTGCTGGAATCGAGCATCTTCGGCCAGATCGACTACAGCGGCGCGCGGCGCCTGCTGGAAGTCGGCAGTGGCGTCGGTGCGCAGACCGAGATCCTGCTGCGCCGCTTCCCCGAGCTGCACGTGACCGGCGTGGACCTGAGCGAAACGCAGCTGGCCACCGCGCGCGAGAACCTGGCGCGCACGCCGTGGTGCAGCGACCGATACACCCTGCAGCAGGCCGACGCCGGCGAGCTGCCGTTCGAGGCACGCAGCTTCGACTCGGCGTTCCTGTGCTGGGTGCTGGAACACGTGCCTTCACCGGCGCGGGTGCTGAGCGAAGTGCGCCGCGTGCTGGCACCGGGTTCGCCGGTCTACATCACCGAAGTGATGAATGCCTCGTTCCTGCTCGACCCGTACTCGCCGCACATCTGGCGCTACTGGATGGCCTTCAACGACTTCCAGTACGACCATGGCGGTGACCCGTTCGTCGGTGCAAAGCTGGGCAACCTGCTGCTGGCCGGCGGCTTCCGCGACGTGCACACCGAGATCAAGACCATCCACCTGGACAACCGCGAACCGGCGCGTCGCAAGACGATGATCGCGTTCTGGGAACAGCTCCTGCTGTCGGCCGCCGACCAGCTGCTGCAGGCCGGCTCGGTGGACGAGGAAACCGTGGAAGGCATGCGCCGCGAGTTCCGCCTGGTGCAGAACGACCCGAACGCGGTGTTCTTCTACTCGTTCGTCCAGGGCCGCGCCACGGTGTATTGATCCGGTGTTCTGCTGCCGATCGGGGCCGTAGAGCCACGCCATGCGTGGATCCAGTGATCAATGCACGGCGGTGTGGTCGGCCGCGCCCGGCGCCGCCGCCGGCTCCTGCCAGATCCGCTGCCACATCGCCGCCAGGCGGCGACCGGCGTCGGCACGCGCGGCGGGACTGCTGTAGTCCACCCGCACCTGCTCGGGAACGATCGCCCGCCACTGCCCGTCGGCCTGCCCGGCCACGACGAAGTTGAAGGTGTAGTCCGGCTCCAGCCCCATGCGCAGGTCACTCAGCACCAACCGGCCGTCAACCACCTGCGCACGCATGAAACCGCGGTTGAACCACGTCAGCTGCTGCACCGCCGGGATGGCCTGCGCTTCGCGCAAGGCCTGTACGTTGGACGCATGGCCTTCGAACCGCATCGGCCCGTGGTCGGCCACCAGCGAGCGGTCACCCACCACGTAGCCATTGGGCGTCATCGCCACCACCCGCCACAGCAGGGTGTTGAACGGCATCGGTACCGAGAAGCGCGGCGCATCGCCCAGGCCCATCGCGGCCAGGCTCTGCTGTGCGGCACGGTCGACCTGTGACTTGGCGATCAGGCCCCAGCCCAGGTAGCCACTGCTGAGCAGCAGGGCCACGCCCAGCACCTTGCCCGCCCAGGGCCGGGCGCGGCCGAACCAGGCCAGCACGCAGCCCAGCAGAAGCCACACCGTATACCCCGGGTCGATGATGAAGACACTGGATCCCATGGTCGGATGCGGGCGCAGCGGCCACCACAACTGGGTGCCATACACGGTGAACGCATCCAGCACCGGATGGGTGACCAGCGCCAGCTGGATCGCCCAGAACCAGCGCAGCGGTGACTGCGCGACGCGGCCATTGCCGAAGCGCTTGAACAGCCACCAGATCAATGCCGCCACCCATGGCAGTACCAGCAGCGAATGACTGAAACTGCGGTGCTCGATCATGTTCGCCACCGGATCGGCTGCGGTGAAACCGAGCCACAGCGCGTCGAGGTCCGGCAGGGTGCCAAGCGCGGCACCAGCGAGCAGGGCCGCGCGGCGATGTCCGGGCGGGGCGATGGCAGCGGCGACGGCGCCACCGAGCACGATCTGGGTCAGGGAGTCCATGGGCCGATGCTAGCGGCTTGCGGGCGGTGCATGTAGAGCCGAGCCCATGCTCGGCTGCGCTTCGTTCGGCGCCACGTCAGCCGAGCATGGGCTCGGCTCTACAGTAGGACAGACGCGGGTTATGCCGCCTGCGACAACCGCGCGCCTGGCAGTTCCACCAGGGTCTGGCCGTTGTGGTCGAGCAGGCGCAGCGCACCATCATGGTCCTCTGCCAGTGCGGTCAGGCTCTCCACCCAGTCGCCGTCGTTGGCGTAGACCAGGCCATCGCGTTCGACCAGCGCCGCGCGGTGGATGTGGCCGCAGACGATGCCATCCAGGCCGCGCCGGCGCACGTCGTCCAGCCCGGCCTGCACGAAGCGCTCGATGTAGCGTTCGGCGGCCCCGCTGCGCTTCTTCAGGAACTCCGACAGCGACCAGTAGCGCATGCCAAGCCGGCGCCGTACCGCGTTCAGCGCCTGGTTGCCGGTCAGGATGCGGTAGTACAGCCAGTCGCCGAACTTTTCCTGCAGGCCACCGAAATGGGTCACGCCGTCGTAGTCGTCGCCATGCGCGACCAGCAGCCGGCGGCCATCGGCGGTCACGTGGATGGCACGGCGGCGCACCTGCATGGCCGGCAACATCAGCCCGCACACCTGGCGCAGCGAGGCATCGTGGTTGCCGGGAATGTAGATGATCTCGATCCTTGCACGGCGCAGCGCGTGCAGGGCCTGGATGACTTCGCTGTGCGACTGCCGCCAGTTGGCGCGGCGATGCGCCATCCACCACAGGTCAATGATGTCGCCGACCAGGTACAACCGCTCGCAGCGCAGCTGCGAGAGGAACCGCGCCAGTTCGGTGGCGTGGCAATGACGTGAGCCCAGGTGCACGTCGGAGACGAACACTGCGCGCCGGTGCGGCGACAGGTTCGCCAGCGTGCTCATGCCGGCGCACCCGCGTCGCGCAGATAGCGTTTGCGCTTGTTCGGCCGGATCGCGCACAGGTCCACTTCGATCAGGCCGTCGATCGAATCGCTGAAGTCCGGGTCCACGCCGAAGGCGAGGAAGCGCGCGCCGCCGGGTTCGCACAGATCGGTGTACTGGCGGTACAGCGTCGGCACGCCGGTACCCAGTGCGGCCAGGTTGGCCTTGAGCACATCGAACGCGGCACCCGCATCCAGCTCGCCGAAACTTGGCGGTGCGGCGAAGTACTGGAAGGGGCGGTTCGATTCGGCCAGCCCGGCGGTTCCGCCGTAGTAGCGCTGGTAGTAGGCCACCAGCTGCTCGCGCGCATCGCGCGGCAGCGCTGCGCTGATCGAGACCGCGCCGAACAGGTAGCGGATGCCCGGCCGGCACTGCAGGTAGGCGCCGATGCCCTGCCACAGGTAGTCCAGGCTGCGGCTGCCCCAGTAATCGGGCACCACGAAGCTGCGGCCCAGCTCCAGGCCCTCGGCAATGTGGGTGATGGCATCGTCGGAATAGCGGAACAGCGACGCGCTGTAGAGCCCGGACAGGCCGTGCCGGGCCAGGGCCTGGGCGCCGCGCATGATGCGGTAGGCACCGGCAATGCGCTGCGCCGCCGCGTCCCAGATCACGATGTGCTCGTACTGCGGATCGTAGGCGTCCAGGTCGCGGCTGCGCCCGGTGCCCTCGCCCACCTGGCGGAAGGTCAGCTCGCGCAGGCGGCCCAGTTCCAGCAGCAGCGGTGAATCGGCGGTACAGGTCGCCAACAGGATCTGCTTGCCATCGGCGGTCTGGCCCAGCTGGGTGGCCGCGGCAATGCCGGCGGCGACCTGCGAAGGCGGCACCGGAGACGCCAATGGCTCGGGGCCAGCGCAGGCAGCGGCATTGCCGGCCGCGCCGTTGCGGCCCAGCGCGTACAGCGCGCGGCGCACCGCCAGCAGCTGTGCGCCCGGGTCACCGCCCTTGCCCAGCTGCATCGGCTCGCCGATGCTCAGCCGCAGCGGGCGGCCACGGCGGGTGAACATTTCGCGCGCCAGCAGCGCAGTGCCGGCCGGCTTGAACAGGGTCGAGGCGCCGTAGAACAGCGCCGAGTTGCGCGCTTCCACCCGCACCGGCAGCACCGGCGCAGCGGCCGCGCGGGCAAAGCGGACGAATCCCCGCTGCCAACGGCCATCGCGGATGCCGCGCAGCGACAGGCGCGAGACCTCGCCGGCCGGGAACACGATCACGCACTGCTCGGCGGCCAATGCTTCCTCCACCGCATGCAGGCTGCCGCGCCGGGCCTTGCCACCGAGGATGCGCACCGGCAGCAGCAGGTCCTGCAGTGGCGCGATCGCCCCCAGCAGGTCGTTGGCCACGATCCGCACGTCGCGGCGGATACGGCCAACCGCGTCCAGCAGTGCGAGGGCATCCAGTGCCCCGGAGGGGTGGTTGGCGACGATCAGCAGGCGGCCGGTGGCCGGGATCCTGGCCAGCGCGGCCGGATCCACCTGGTACTGGCCGCCGATGAATTCCAGGCCGGCGGCGACGAAACCGAAGCCGCGCAGTCCTGAGCTGCGCTGCAGGAAGGCTTCGATCTGGTCCAGGCGCGACCAGCGCCCGACGCTGCGCAGCAGCGGCCGCGCCAGTTGGCCGCGACGGCCATGGAACCAATCGGGGAAACGTTGCTGGAGACGCTGTTCGAGTTCCTGCATGGCGGATCCACTGATGCCCGGCGGCCGGATTGGCCGACAGCCTGCGCCCGGCAGGCGGCAGCCAGATGGCGGTTTCGGGGCAGAACGATGACGGCCGGCCCGCCTTCGCGGCGAGGTCGCCGCCTGCGCGGTCGGGGCCGGCAGCCGTCCCGTCTGTTGTCACGCTGGTGGAACACTGGGCCTCAAGGCTGGGCCCCAATCCCCAAGGGACGGCCCCTCCAGGCCTACGCGGGCTTAACCACCGGCAACCGGCACAGGTTCACAATGCACAGGCGGCGCACCCCGTGTATCATGCGCGCCCATCTTTCCATCCGAATCAAGGGATATTACGCCTGATGTCCAGCTATCTCTTCACCTCCGAGTCGGTCTCCGAAGGCCATCCGGACAAGGTTGCCGACCAGATCTCCGATGCGGTGCTGGACGCGATCCTGACCCAGGACCAGCGCGCCCGCGTGGCCTGCGAGACCATGGTCAAGACCGGCGTTGCCATCGTGGCCGGTGAAATCACCACCAGCGCCTGGATCGACCTGGAAGCGCTGACCCGCAAGGTCATCACGGACATCGGCTACGACAGCTCCGACGTCGGTTTCGACGGCGCCACCTGCGGCGTGCTGAACCTGATCGGCAAGCAGTCGCCGCACATCGCCCAGGGCGTGGATCGCAAGAAGCCGGAAGAAATGGGCGCTGGCGACCAGGGCCTGATGTTCGGCTATGCCACCAACGAGACCGACAGCTACATGCCGGCCGCGATCCACCTGTCGCACCGCCTGGTCGAGCAGCAGGCCAAGATCCGCAAGAAGAAGAACTCGCCGCTGTCGTGGCTGCGTCCGGACGCCAAGAGCCAGGTCACCCTGCGCTATGAAAACGGCGTGGTCTCGGCCATCGACGCCGTGGTCCTGTCGACCCAGCACGCCCCCGGCATCAAGCAGAAGGACCTCATCGAGGCCGTCCGCGAAGAGATCATCAAGCCGGTGCTGCCGGCCAAGTGGCTGCACAAGGGCACCAAGTTCCACATCAACCCGACCGGCAAGTTCGAGATCGGTGGCCCGGTGGGCGACTGCGGCCTGACCGGCCGCAAGATCATCGTCGACACCTACGGCGGCTGGGCCCGTCACGGTGGTGGTGCCTTCTCCGGCAAGGACCCGTCCAAGGTCGACCGTTCGGCAGCCTACGCGGCCCGCTACGTCGCCAAGAACGTGGTGGCCGCCGGCCTGGCCGACCGTTGCGAAGTGCAGGTCTCCTACGCCATCGGCGTGGCTGAGCCGACCTCGATCTCGGTCACCACCTTCGGCACCGGCAAGATCAGCGACGACAAGATCGAGAAGCTGATCCGCAAGCACTTCGACCTGCGCCCGTACGGCATCATCAAGATGCTGGACCTGGTGCACCCGATGTACCAGCAGACCGCAGCCTACGGCCACTTCGGCCGCAAGCCGAAGGAGTTCAGCTACCTCAACGGCGAAGGCGAGACCGTCAACGCCACGGCCTTCTCCTGGGAGAAGACCGACCGCGCCGCCGCCCTGCGCGCCGATGCGAAGCTGAAGTAAGAAACACGAAGGGCCGCTCACGCGGCCCTTCTGCTTTCTGGTAGAGCCGGCCGCTGGCCGGCTTTTTCATGGCCTTCGGAAACAATCGCGTGATTGCCGGCCAGCGGCCGGCACTACCCGGTTGCCGATACAATCGCCGCATGTCGACCGAACTGAAAACCCACCAGCTGTCCATGACCGTGCTGATGTCGCCGGAGATGGCCAATTTCTCCGGCAAGGTCCACGGCGGCGCCATCCTGCGCCTGCTCGACCAGGTTGCCTACGCCTGCGCCAGCCGTTACGCCGGCAGCTACGTGGTCACCCTGTCGGTGGACCAGGTGATGTTCCGCCAGCCGATCGCGGTGGGCGAGCTGGTCACCTTCCTGGCCTCGGTGAACCATACCGGCACCTCGTCGATGGAGATCGGCATCAAGGTGGTGGCCGAGGACATCCTCAAGCGCAGCGTGCGCCACGCCAACAGCTGCTTCTTCACCATGGTGGCCGTGGATGAGGAAGGCCGGCCGACGCCCGTCCCGCCCCTGCAGCCGGCGACGTCCGACGAGAAGCGCCGCCAGGCCGCCGCGCAGATCCGCCGCCAGCTGCGCCAGGAAATGGAACAGCGCCATCTGGAACTGCTGGCATCGAATCCGCCGTCACCGGAGGAATGAGGTAGTGCCGGCCGCTGGCCGGCAACCTCGCGCGTGCTGCCGGACATCATGAGGTTGCCGGCCAGCGGCCGGCACTACCATTGCGAATTCGCCGGGCCATGCCCGGCGGATGCGGATCAACCGGTGTTCTGCACGCCCTGCGCAACACCGTTCACGCAGGCCACCAGCGCGCGCAGCAACCCGTCATCCTCGCGCCCGCTGGCCCGCCAGCGCTGCAACAGGTCCACCTGCAGCACGCTGATCGGATCGACGTAGGGATTGCGCAGGCGGATCGACAGCGCCAGCCGCGCATCGTGGTCGAGCAGCGTCCGCTGGTCCATCAGCGCCAGCAGCCAGTGCCGGGTGAGTTCCAGTTCGCGCTGCACCTGCGGGAAGAAGTGCCCGTGCAGTTCACCCGACAACAGCGAAAACTGCTCGGCGATGGTGATATCGCCCTTGGACAGCACCATCGCGATGTCGTCCAGGAAGGTGCGGAAGAACGGCCAGTCCCGCGCCATCTCGCGCAGGGTCTGTTCGTGGCCGGCATCAACCGCCGCCTGCAGGCCACTGCCCACGCCGTACCAACCGGGAATCACCGCGCGCGCCTGGCTCCAGGCGAACACCCAGGGAATCGCACGCAGGTTGCCCAGCGCGGCGTCCTGGCCGAGCCGGCGCGATGGCCGCGAGCCCAGAGTCATGCGTTCGATCACGTCGATCGGCGTGGCGGTGCGGAAGTAGTCCATGAAACCGGCCTGGCCAACGAACGCGCGATACACCTCGCTGCTGGCCGATGCCACCGCGTCCATCACCGGTCGCCACTCATCCTCGCGCGGCTCGGCGGCACGCGGGCGCAGGCTGGCACGCAGCACCGCACCGGTGGCCTGCTCCAGCGAGCGCAGGGCCAGCGCACGGATGCCGTACTTGCGATGGATCACCTCGCCCTGCTCGGTCACCCGCAGGCGGCCATCGATGCTGCCGCGCGGCGATGCGTCCACCGCGTGCGTGGTCTTGCCGCCACCGCGGCTGATCGAGCCGCCACGGCCATGGAAGAAGGTCAGGCGGATGCCGGCCTCGGCCGCCACCTCCAGCAGTTCCACCTGTGCACGCTGCAGGCCCCAGCGCGATGCGGCGATGCCACCGTCCTTGCTGCTGTCCGAATAGCCCAGCATCACCATCTGCACGTCATCGCGTGCTTGCAGGTGCGCGCGATAGATCGGGTCGGCCAGCAGATCACGCAGGGTCGCGGTGCCGCGCTTGAGGTCCTCCACCGTCTCGAACAGCGGCGCGATATCCAGCGGTACTGATCCGTTCTCTTCCACCAGGCCGCCACGGCGCGCCAGCGCCAGCACCGCCAGCACGTCGCTGCGGTCATGTGCCATCGAGATGATGTAGCTGCCCAGTGCATCGCCACCATGCCGCGCACGGGCATCGGCCAGCGCGGCGAACACGGCGTCCAGTCGCCGGTTGCCTTCGTCGTCGCCCTTCGGCAACGGCGCGTCACCACTGGCATGCGGCGCCAGCAGGCGCGCGCGGCCCACTGCATCCAGGCCGTCCCACGCTGCGTCGCCGCCCAGCACCGTGGCCAGCGCGCGCGCGTGCACGCTCGATTCCTGGCGCACGTCCAACCGCGCCAGGTGGAAGCCGAAGGTCTTCACCCGCCACAGCAGGCGCTGCACGGCGAAGCCACCGGCATGTTCGCCGCGGTTGGCGCGCAGGCTGTCGAGGATCAGCTGCAGATCGTCGATCAGTTCGTCCGGACCGGCGTAGGCGCCTTCGCCGTCATCCAACGTGGCCTGCAGGCGTGCACGCATGCGGTCGTTGAGCAGGCGGTACGGCATGTCGGCATGGCGCGGGCGCGACTGCACCTGCGGCAGCAGCTGCTGGTAGTGCGCCACGCGCGCCTGCAGCGCCTCGCTCACGCCCACCCGCTCGGTGGACTGGCTGAGCAGGCTGGCCAGCTGCAGCAGTTCCTTCTGGTAGCGACCCAGCACGGCCTGCCGTTGCGCGTCCAGCGTAGTGCGGATGGTGTGGGCATCCACGTTCGGGTTGCCGTCCATGTCGCCGCCCACCCACGTACCGAAGCGCAGCAGGCGCGGCAGCGGCAGTTCTTCGCCGTAGGTATCGCGCAGCGCCTGCTGCAGCGATTCGTACAGCACCGGGATCACCCGGTACAGCACCTGCACCAGATAGAAGCCGACGTGCTCGCGCTCGTCATCGACGGTAGGCCGCACCGGCGAGGAATCGGTGGTTTGCCACGAAGCGGTCAGCGCCATGCGGAAGCGCGCAGCATCGGCGGCCGCTTCCCCCGGCGTGCGCTGGCCGTCGAGGTTGTCGACCAGGCTGGCCACCATCAGCTGCTCTTTCTCCAGCAGCGCGCGGCGCACCGCTTCGGTCGGGTGCGCGGTGAACACCGGTTCGATGTCGATGCGCGGCAGCCACTGCGCCAGCTCATCCAGGCCCACGCCCTGCGCCTTCAGGTGCTGCAGCGCATCCTGCAGGCCGTCGGGCTGCGCCCCGGCGGTACCGGCACGCTGGTAATCACGGCGGCGGCGGATGCGATGCACGCGCTCGGCGATGTTGACCACCTGGAAGTAGGTGCTGAAGGCCCGCACCATGGTCTCGGCCTGCTGCGGCGTGCGCCCGGCCAGCCCTTCGGCCAGCTCCGACAGCGGCGCCTGGTTCTCGCGGCGGGCAATGGCGCGGGTGCGCACGTCCTCGACATCGTCGAGAAAAGCGGCCGAAACCTGTTCGACCAGCAGGTCACCGACCAGTGCGCCGAGCCGGCGCACGTCATCGCGAAGCGGAAGATCGGGGGAAGCAAACTCGATGCTGCTGCGGTACTCGTTCATCGGCGACGCACAGGCCTCGGTCAACGGATCCAGACCCCAAGCCTATCCCAGATCGGGCGTCGTGCTGCGATGCAAGAATGGTTTCATCTGCACGTATCCATGGCGGACGCAGCCGAGCATGGGCTCGGCTCTACAAGCGTCATGGCGCGTGACACCGTGTAGCGCCCGAGCCCATGCTCGGGCGGCGGCGCAGCCGCACAGGCGGCCGCTGTTGCAGCGGCCACCCTCATGCACGTATCAGCGCTTCTTCTTCGCCGTGCCCTGCTCGGCCGGGCCGATGGTCTGCTCCAGCCAGCGCTCGCTCTCGGCCAGCATGGTCATGATCGATTCGCGTGCGCGGTAGGCATGCGATTCGTTGGGCAGCATCACCAGCCGCGCGGTGCCACCCAGGCCTTTCACCGCGGCGAACATGCGCTCGCTCTGGATCGGGAACGTGCCGGAGTTGTTGTCGTCCACGCCGTGGATGAACAGGATCGGATCCTTGATCCTGTCGGCGTAGTTGAACGGCGCCATCTTCTGGTAGACGTCCTGCGCCTGCCAGTAGTTGCGCTCCTCGGCCTGGAAGCCGAACGGCGTGAGCGTGCGGTTGTAGGCGCCGCTGCGCGCAATGCCCGCCTTGAACAGGCGGGTGTGTGCCAGCAGGTTGGCCGTCATGAACGCACCGTACGAATGGCCACCAATGGCGATGTGATCGCGGTCGGTCACGCCACGCCGCACCACTTCATCCACGGCCGCCTGCGCATTGGCCACCAGTTGTTCGATGTAGGTGTCGTTCGGCTCCTTGTCGCCCTCGCCGATGATCGGCATCGACGGGCTGGCCAGCACCACGTAACCCTTGGCCAGGAACGCCTGCGGACCCCAGTAGCTGACCGCATTGAAGCGATACGGCGAATCGGTCACCTGGCTGGCCGCGGCCGCGCTCTTGAACTCGCCCGGGTAGGCCCACATCAGCAGCGGGCGCGGGCCGTCGCGCTTCGGGTCGTACCCCGGCGGCAGCAGCAGGGTCGCGGTCAGGTCGACGCCGTCCTTGCGCTTGTAGCGGATCTGCTCCTTCTGTACACCCTTCAGCTGCGGCAGCGGATGCGCGAAGTGGGTCAGCGCACGCGGCGCAGCACCGGCATCGGCCAGCGACTGCACGTAGAAGTTGGCCGGCTCGTCCGGGCTTTCGCGGCTCAGCAGCAGCGAGCTGCCCTGCTTGTCAAGCAATGCCACCGGCAGCGAATAGCTCGGCGCCTGCGAGTGGAACAGGCGCGTTGCCTTGCCCGTGGCGATGTCGAAGCGGTCCACGAACGGACGGTCGCCTTCCGGCGAAGCACCGGCGCCGGCCAGGTACAGGCTGCCGCCATCGGCGCTGGTCTGCAGCAGCGAACGGCCGCGCTCGTTGCTGGCCCGCAGCGGCCGGCCCGGATCGGCGTAGCGGTCCTGCGCATCGCGATCCCACAGCAGGCGCGGTTCGGCGCTGGCATTGTCCGGGGCGATCAGCCAGGTCCTGGTCCTGCGGGTCTTCCACCACGATTCGGTCAGCAGGGCCAGGTCGCCACGGCCCCAGCTGATACCGGCCAGGCGGCTGCCCAGCTGGGCCAGCGTCACCGGCGGCGTGTCGAACGGCGCGGCCTGCATCAGCACCGCATCGCGCACCTTGGCATCCCTGTTCGGGTCGCCACCATCCTGCGCTTCGGCCCAGACCAGGGTCGCGTCGGCATCACCACGCCAGCCGATGTCACGCACGCCGGTCACTTCGGCGTCGTTGCCGGTCGGCAGGCCTTCCACCAGCGGACGCACGGCCACGGTATGCACCAGCTTGCCGCTGGCACGGTCGATCACTTCAATGCGGCGCGGGAAACTGCTCACCGGCACGACGTAGGAATACGGGCGCTGCACCGGCTGGCGCAGCACGAAGCGGCCATCCGGCGACACGGAGAAGCCCATGAAGATGCCGGCCGCGCCGATCGGGCGGGTGCTGCCATCCAGGCTGACTTCCACCGGCTGTGTGGTGGCGTAGTAGTCGAACTGGCGCGCGTCAGCCTCGTTCTTCAGCAGGTCCTGGTAGGTACGGATCGACACCACGCCATCGCCCCGGCGGGTCTGCTGCACGGCCGGGCCGGTCGGGATGCCGTCGGTGGCCGGGGCCGCACCGAGGTTGGCCGGGCGGGTGAACACCACCAGCCCGCGGCTGTCCGGCAGCCACTGGTAACCGCTGCCGATCACCGTGTTCAAGCCGGCAACCAGGCGGCGGGCGCTGCCGGCGGCCACGTCCACCAGCCACAGTTCGTTGGCGCCGCTGGTGGCGTCGACCTGGTTGAAAGCGAGCCACTTCTGATCCGGAGACCACATCAGGCTGGCGATCGACAGCGTGGCCGGCAGGCCGCTGATCTGCCGTTCCTTGCCATCGGCCACGTTCATCAGCCACAGCTTCTCGCCGAAGCTGAAACGGCTGTCGGAGAACGTGCGCGGGTTGATGCGCAGGCCGGCCAGCTTCAGTTCCGGCTGCGCCACCACCCGGATCGACGGCAGCGACGGCATCTGCATCAACGCGGCCATGTCGCGGCGAGGCGACAGGTGCAGCGACGGCGCGCGCGGTGCGTCGACCACCGCCTGCAGCGCCGCCGAGGGCAGTTCGTAGCCATTGGCACCCTGGGCCTGTGCTGCAGCGGGCTGTGGGGCCAGCGCCCAGGCCAGCGGGGCCACGGCCAGCAGTCCCATCGACAGGACCAGGCCGGTCCAGCGCCGCGTACGGCGCGCGTGCATGCTCATCGTTCTACCTGCGTGATGCGTGAAAGCATCGACCTTAACAGGCCGTGCACGCGCCCCCATCTGCCGATGGTTGGGTCATCCGGATGTCATGCCGGGGCCGCGATATAATGGGGGTTCTCCCCTGCCGAGGGGCGCTGCGACCGGATCCGATGAGGCCCGGCCAGGCTCGGTAAGGTGGCTTTGTAACAACGGCGCCCGGCTAGATGCGAGCACCCGCTCGCCCACAACCGGAGCACACGAATGAACGCTGTTGCCAAGACCTTCTCCACCGAAGGTGATTACAAGATCCGCGACATCACGCTGGCCGACTGGGGCCGCAAGGAACTGGACATCGCCGAGCACGAAATGCCGGGCCTGATGTCGATCCGCCGCAAGTACCAGGCCGAGCTGCCGCTGAAGGGCGTGCGCGTGACCGGCTCGCTGCACATGACCATCCAGACAGCGGTGCTGATCGAGACCCTGAAGGACATCGGCGCCGACGTGCGCTGGGCCTCGTGCAACATCTTCTCGACCCAGGACCACGCGGCTGCCGCCATCGCCGCCACCGGCACCCCGGTGTTCGCCTGGAAGGGCGAGACCCTGGAAGAGTACTGGGACTGCACCCTGGACGCGCTGACCTTCACCCTGGCCGACGGCACCCTGACCGGCCCGGAACTGGTGGTGGACGACGGCGGTGACGTGACCCTGCTGATCCACAAGGGCTACGAACTGGAAAACGGCAGCGACTGGGTCAACACCGCGTCCGCCTCGCACGAAGAACAGGTCATCAAGAACCTGCTCAAGCGCGTTGCCAAGGAGCGCCCGGGTTACTGGGGCCGCGTGGTCAAGGACTGGAAGGGCGTCTCCGAAGAGACCACCACCGGCGTGCACCGCCTGTACCAGCTGGCCCAGGCCGGCACCCTGCTGATCCCGGCGATCAACGTCAACGACTCGGTCACCAAGAGCAAGTTCGACAACCTGTATGGCTGCCGCGAGTCGCTGGCCGACGGCCTGAAGCGCGCGATGGACGTGATGCTGGCCGGCAAGGTAGCCGTGGTCTGTGGCTACGGCGATGTCGGCAAGGGCTGCGCCGCGTCGCTGCGTGCCTACGGCGCGCGCGTGATCGTCACCGAGATCGACCCGATCTGCGCCCTGCAGGCGGCGATGGAAGGCTATGAAGTCAACACCATCGAATCGACCCTGGGCCGTGCCGACCTGTACGTCACCACCACCGGCAACCGCGACATCATCCGCATCGAGCACCTGAGCGCGATGAAGGACCAGGCCATTGTCTGCAACATCGGCCACTTCGACAACGAGATCCAGGTCGACGCACTGGTGTCCTTCGCCGGCATCAAGCACGTCAACATCAAGCCGCAGGTCGACAAGTACATCTTCCCGAACGGCAATGCGATCTTCCTGCTGGCCGAAGGCCGCCTGGTGAACCTGGGCTGCGCCACCGGCCACCCGAGCTTCGTGATGTCCAACAGCTTCGCCAACCAGACCCTGGCACAGATTGACCTGTGGGCGAACAAGGACAGCTACGAGAAGAAGGTGTACCTGCTGCCGAAGAAGCTGGACGAAGAAGTGGCTCGCCTGCACCTGGAAAAGATCGGCGTGAAGCTGACCACCCTGAGCCAGGAACAGGCCGACTACATCGGCGTGCCGGTGGAAGGCCCGTTCAAGCCGGACCACTACCGCTACTGATCGTGCGCGGTGCCGGCCAACGGCCGGCACTACCGGCGCAGGCGGGGTCGGATCCCTTTCCGCAGGAAAGCGCTCTGACCCCGGCAACAGATGCAGACAGAACGGGCGCCCTCGGGCGCCCGTTCTGCGTTGCGTCGCCCCGCAGCAGATCCGCGCGCCCTGTCACAGTGCCCTAAGAAGCCGCTTGCTAGTCTCTGTGCCCCCATGGACTGCCAACTGCAGGCCATGCGCCGGGACGCAGACAGCAAAGGACAGGACATGCCGCGCAACAATGACCGAGTGACCCGGGCGATGAAGCCCCTGATGATCCTGTGCTGGGTGGCCCTGCTGGCCGCCTGCAGCCCGCCTGGCAGCGATGCCGGTGCCAGCGCGCCGGCAGCGAACACCGGCCAGGCAAGCACCGACGGCAAGGCAACCAGCACCCCGGCAGCGGCCACGGGCAGCAGCGCTGCCTGCGCCGAGGGGGCATCACAGGTGCAGACCCTGATCTGCAACGACCCCGCCCTGTTGCAGCAGGAAGGCGAGCTGGCCAAGGCCGAAGCCTCCGCACGCGACACCCTCGATGCCGCCGGCAAGGCCAAGCTGCAGGCCGAGCAGCAGCGCTGGATCCAGCATACGCGCGACCTGTGCGGTGACGCGCACTGCCTGCAACAGGTATTTGCCGATCGCCTCAAGGTGCTCTCGGCCACGCGCGACGGCCTGGTCGACCAGGACGCCTGCGAAGTGCCCGACGGCCAGCAGCAGTGCGTGGACCTGCTGGTGCTGCGCGACCCCAACAGCCAGTTGGCGAACTTCAACACGCTGCTGGGAGAAAACGGCCAGGAAGGCCGCCTGCTGGGCTGTACGGCCGCCACCAACGTGGGCGGTGGCCCCAACGCCGTGCTGGCGGCCAACTGCATCCAGGAAACCACCGCCGGCAAGCGCAACGTGCAGTTGTGCAGCAACCAGATGGTCGGCCAGTTCGCCCTCGAACCGGCATCGGCCGCCTACGGCACCCAGGCCGTCCGCCAGCTGCTCGGCTTCACGCAGCAGCACTGCGCCGGCTGACATCCGCTGGGTGCGCCCGGCGCTTTTTCCCACATTGAAGGACGATGACCATGGCAAAGGATTCCACCCTTACCCGCGAACAACTGTCCACGCTGTTCCTCAACACGGAGCTGGGCGGCAACACCCGCCACCTGGACCACTTCTCATACGCGCAGAAAGGCGCAAGCACCTACTCGTTCGGACTGGTGCAGTTCGATGTCGGCGGCAATCCACAGGCCAGGCGTTTCCTGCGCGACAACGGCTTCACCGCCGCTGACATCGAACTGCTGTCCCAGCAGGGCGGATTGAGCACCCGGCAGCTGGCGGCGCTTGACGCCAAGTTGCAGGCCATTCCGCAGGCGAAGATGGACCAGCTCACCAACGACAAGCTGGACAGCGCCATCGAGCGCGTCGATGAAGCCATCGCCAAGGTGCGTGCCACCAACCCGGCCGCCGCCGATGCCATCGCGGCCAACCCCGAACTGCAGCTGGCCATGGCCGACTATGACAACCAGTTCGGCGGCATGGGCCCGCAGTTCATCAGCTATCTGGCCGGCAACGCGGAAAAGCTGCAGGGCGGTACGGTCCAGGCCGGCAATCCGCCGACCCGCGGCGACGTACAGAACTTCGTCGATGCCACCAAGTACGGCATCCAGTCGCCGGCCGCGGTGACCAGTCGCGATGAGCGCTTCGACCGGGCCATGACCCAGCTGGGCATCACCCCCACCCATGCCCCCTCGCACGGGTCGCCCGGCGCGCCCGGCGGCAACGGCGTACTGGTCAGCGGCGCCAGGGGCGATGAGGTAAAGGCGATGCAGCAGAAGCTGGCCGACCTGGGCTACCTGGGCAAGGACGGCAAGCCACTGGTAGCCGATGGCGATTTCGGGCCCGGCACCCTGGAAGCGGTCAAGCAGTTCCAGCGTGAGCACCAGCTCACCGTCGATGGCAAGGTCGGTGCCACCACGCTGGGTGCGCTCGACAAGGCCATCGCGCAACAGCAACAGCAGGCCGCCGAACCGACCATGGCCACCCCCGGCCATGCCGACAACCCACGTTACCAGCAGGTCGTGGAAAAGCTGGAAACGCTGGAAGAACAACGCCGCCAGGGTGGCCTGGCGCCACTGTTCAATGACCGCAGCCAGCTCGAGAACGCCGCAGGCCTGGTGGCTTACGAGTCCAAGCTGGCTGGCATGAGCCAGGTCGATACCGTGCTGGCGCGGCCGGACAACCAGGGCGTGTTCGCCGTGCAGGGCCAGCTTGGCGATCCCGCCATGCACCGCACTTACGTCGACCTGTCGCAGGCGGCGAACCACACGCTGCAGGACAGCACGCGGCATAGCCAGGCGCTGGACAACGAACTGTCGCAGCGACAGACCCAGGAACAGATTCAGACGCAGCAGTCGATGTCGCGCTGACGCGGGATGCCGACGATCACAGCCGGGACGGGCCCTTCGGGGGCCCGTCCTGCGTTGATGCGCGAGTTTCGGTCAAGGCAATATCCCTACCTCGCGCTAGGATGCGCCCATGACCCCGGCCATCAACCTGCTCAAGCGCGAGAAGATCGCCCACACCGTGCGCAGCTACGTGCACGACGCCCACGCCGAATCGTATGGCGGCGAAGCCGTCGACAAGCTCGGCCTCGACCCGGCCCAGGTGTTCAAGACCCTGCTGGCCAGCACTGAAGCACACGAACTGCTGGTGGCGATCGTGCCGGTCGCCGGCCAGCTCGACCTGAAGGCGCTGGCCGAAGCCGCCGGCTGCAAGAAGTGCGAGATGGCCGCCGCCGATGCCGCACAGCGCGCGACCGGCTACCTGGTCGGTGGCATCAGCCCGCTGGGGCAGAAGAAACGCCTGCGCACGTTCCTGGACGCCAGTGCCGAAGCGCTGCCCGCGCTGCATGTCAGCGCCGGGCGCCGCGGCCTCGAGGTAGAACTGGCACCGGCCGACCTTCTGCGCCTCACCGCCGGCCACTACGCTGCCATCGGCAAGTCACGCTGATGCGCTGGCCGTGGTCTGCAGCGCCGGTACCCCGGCTCGAAGATGCACAGGCCGACGTGCTGCTGCAGGACCTGCTGTCGCGCGATGCCACGCGCATCACCGATGCCGCACGCACGGTGGCACGGCTGTTCAGCACCGCGTCGTTGGACGCGTTGGTCGCACATGTGGATACGATCGAACGCAGCTGCGAGGGCATCGCCCTTGGCGGCATGCTGATCAGCAACCAGGCGCACCTGAAGGCGGCCCTGCAACGGCTGCGCTACTGGCGGGCGCGTGAGGGGTGCCTGTGCGCACTCTACCCTTCTTATGTGTTCTTCAACCCTGCACCGCTGCTGGAACAGGGCCACGTGCTGCTGCTCGGACGAGGCGAGGCCGAGGATGGCTGGGGTGAGTGCTACCGGGTGACGTGCACGTCCTGCACGCAGCCGTGGAGCGCCACCGAGCGTGAATACCACTACCCGTGGTGGGAGTGGAAGCGCCTCTGACAGTGATGCACCCACGCACGGCGTGGCTCCGCTGCGGTACGTCCAGATCCATGCCATGCGTGGATGACGCTCACTCCACGAATTCATACCGCATCGGCATGCGCACGAGGGTCAACGCCGGCACCGTACCCTTCGCATCGGCGCGGCTGAAACGCCAGCCCTGCAGCTCCTCCGCTGCAGCGTCATCCAGCAACGCATGACCGCTGGAGGTCTCCACGATCACGGCCGCAACGCGCCCCCGCGCATCGACCAACGCCTTCAGCATGCTGCGGCCGGACAGCCCCTGCCGCATGGCCTCCACCGGATAGCGCGGCGACACGCCGCGTGGAGGCAGCCAGGGAATACCTTCACCCGCGAACAGATCCCGGTTGCTGCGTGCCGCGCAGGACGTCGGCAGGCGCAGCTGCAGGGATAACTGCACCTCATTCACGGTCACGTGCGCCGGCGCGGCGCAGGCATGCTGCACCAGCGCCTCCAGCATTCGTTGCTGCCGACGCAGCGCGTTGCCATTGGCCGCCGCCACTTCAATCACGCAGCGGCCGTCCTGCGGCTGCATCGACAGCGCGGTCACGCCTGCATCGCGCAGCCCGGGAAGGCGTGCCATGGGTTCGCAGGCCATCCCGGCAGAGGGCTTCGCGGCCAGTACCTGGGTGGCGGGCAGCATGCCCGCCAGCAACATCAGGATCATCCTTGCCCAGACCGCCATGCCCTGCCCTCCTTGGGTTTGCCTGGCCCGATCATAGCGCGCGCCTGAGGTCGGATCCCCTCCTCAGGAAAAGGCTTCGACCGGGGGCTCGAATGATCGGGTCAGAGCCCTGCGATGCGGGGATCCGACCCCGGCCGCCAGTTGGCGTTGTTCTCCCAGAACTCCACCGAGCGCCGGTAGGCCTCCTTGTCCAATGGCACGCCGGAACCGCCCTCCTCCACGCCCAGCGCATTGCGCATCATGGTGATCGGCGCCATCGGCACCTCTTCCGGTTCGGCGGTATAGATGCAGCCGACGATGCCCCAGTCGGCTTCGATCGGTGAGCCTTCCCTGGCCAGCTGCTCGGCGTTGTACAGGATCACCACCAGGTAGTTCGCGCGCGGCGACTCCACGCCCTCGAACCAGCGCACCAGTACCGGCAGTTCCTCGCGGTTGCGCGCTTCGTAGCCGCTGCGCAGCTGGTGGCGGTTGGCCTCGGTGACCGGCACCGTCAGGCAGCGCGTGCTGGTCCAGTTCTCGTAGACGAACAACTTGCAGAACGGGGCGTAGCCGTCGAGCACCTTCAGCGGCGCGTGCGCATTGAGGTGTGCCTCGAACTGCTCGGCAGTGCAGTCCTGGATGGTATTGCCGCGTGGCACGCGCGGGAACAGGCGGGGACGGGCGAAATCGGTGAGGACGATGGACATGGCGCGGCGTGATCTGGGAATCCGCTGCACAGGGTAACCGCTGGCAGCACCTACAACGCCATCCGCTCGCGCAGCTCGCGTGCCTGCCGCCGCGATACCTCCACCTCGCTGCCATCATCCAGCGTCAGGTCATAGCCGTCGCCGATGCTGGGCGACACCCCACGGATACGGCGCAGGTTGACCAGTGTGTTGCGGTTGGCGCGGAAGAAAAGATCCGGCGGCAGGCGTGCTTCCAGCGCGCTCAGGCTGCGGGTCAGCAGTGCGTTCTGGTCGCGGAACCACAGCCGCGTGTAGTTGCCATCCACCACCAGCCGACGGATCTCGGAGACTGCCACGAACCAGCAGCGTTCACCCTCGCGCACGAACACCTGGTCGTGCGCGCCCAGCGTGCCGCGCGATTCCGGCACGTCGGCCGCAACCGCCTCGCACTGCCGCGCCCGCTCGAGCGCTTCCAGCAGCCGCGGCGCCTCCACCGGCTTCACCAGGTAGTCCAGCGCGTTGGCCTGGAACGCACGCACCGCATAGGTGTCGTAGGCGGTGACGAAGACCACGGCCGGCACCGTGTCCAGGCCGTCCAGCACGTCGAAACCACTGCCGGAGGGCATCTGCACATCCAGCAGCACCAGGTCCGGTGCCAGCGTCGTGATCGCCTCGCGTGCGGCGGGCACGTCGTCGGCCTCGCCCACGCACTGCACCCACGGCAGCGCCGACAGCAGCGTGCGCAGCTCCTGCCGGGCCAGCCGTGCGTCATCGACGATCAACACGCGCAGCATGCCAGTCATTGCGGAATCTCCAGCAGGGCCTGCATGCGGTCACCGGCCGGTTGCAGCACGAATCGGCCACGCATGCCCAGCTGCGCACGCAGGTAGGCCAGGCCGACGCCATGGCCATGGGTGGGTTCGCTGCCGGTTGGAAGTGGATTGTCCACCTGCAACCGCAGCACGTCATTGTCCAGCGTGGCGCGGATCTGCACCTCGCCGCCGCCGGGTCGGCTGGCGATACCGTGCTTGATCGCGTTCTCCACCAGCAACTGCAACGCCATCGCCGGCAGCTGCGCCTGCGTGGCATCGGCATCGATCTGCTGCCGCACCTGCAGGCGCTGTTCGAAATGGACCGCCTCGATGGCCAGGTAATCATCGACCACCGCCAGTTCCTCGGCCAGCGTGACCTGCTCGCTGCGGTTGTGGGCGAGCGCTTGGCGCAGCGTGCGCGACAGGCGGGTGACCATGTCACGGGCCCGTTCCGGGTCTTCCAGGATCAGCGCACGCAGGTTGTTCAGCGCATTGAACATGAAATGCGGATTGAGCCGCGCACGCAGTGCGTCACGTTCCAGCACACTGCGTTCGGCTTCGGCGCGCAGGCGTGCCAGCTCGCTGTGGCGTGCCCGCCGCAGGCCGTGCAGGCCCGCCCACAAACCGGTCCACACCAGCAGGAACAACGCGGTGTTCATCCAGTACAGCAGCACCGAAGACCACTGGTAATCCGCATGGCCGCCAGGCAGCTGCACCCAACCCAGCGCCAGCGCCGGCAGCAGCAGCGCCGCCGTTACCGCCTGTGCGACGCTGGCCCCGAGCACCACGCCGGCAGCCAGTTTCAGCACCAGGCTGCCCAGGCTGCCCTCCCACCAGCGCTGGCGCAGTGCAACCGAACGCAATGCGCCGCTGCACAGCCAGAGTGAGACCGCGATGCTGACGGTGATCAGCACGATGCCACTGAACACGATGCCGCCACCTATCCGCATGCCGACCCACAGCCCGTACAGCGCATAACCGGCCCATGCCAGTGCATTGAGCGTCCAGAAACGGCGGGAAGGCGTGGTGGCGTCCATGCGGGCTCTCGGCGGTGGCAGGAGGGCGGACAAGGGTCAGGGATGCGCGGCGAGGAAACGCTGCACCTGTTCCTGCAACCAGCGCGGATCATCCCACATCAGGAAGTGGAAACCCTGCGCGCTCATCGCGATCTGCACGCCCTGCAGGTTCGCGTACTGGGCCTGGAATACCGCACGCGTGCCGTCCTCGGTGCCGCCCATCGGCTGGTAGCCGGCCCAGCTGCCGAGCACCAGCGTCGGCGCGGCGATCGAAGCGATGCTGTCGCGCAGGTCGGTGGTCATCAACGCATGCATCGCATCGGCCGTGGTCTGGCGGTCGCTGGCTTCGCCCCAGCGGCCCAGCTCGGCCTGGCGCCGCGGATCGCGGGTCATGCCCGGCAGGCCCGCCTTCAACTGCACCTGCCATTGCGCGGCATCGGCGGCCAGCATGCCCTTGCGCAGCTGGTCGGCCATCGGCCGCACGCTGTCAGCGGTGGCACTCGGGTCGCGCGCCGCCGGCAGGAACGGCAGGGCATCGACCACCACCAGTGCGCTGATCGCCTTCGGCTCGACCTGCGCCATCTGCAGGCCCAGCACGCCACCGAGGCTGTGGCCGACCACCACCACCGGCCCCAGGTGCTGGTCATGCAGGTAGGCCAGCAGCTGCCCGCGCATCGCCGGCAGGAAGCCGGCCGGGCGCGGGTCGGCCGCTGCCGCGCCAGCAAAGCCCGGCAACTGCACCAGGTGGCACTGCACGTCCTTCAGGGCCAGGCAGGTCTCGCGCCAGGCCTCGGCGCTGCTGTTGAGGCCGGGGATCAGCAGCAGCGGTCGCCCCATGCCGACCACCTCGACCTGTACCTTGCCAGCGGTCGAGCCGGTGGCGGCATGCGCGGAACCGGAGCCGAGCACGGCCATCGCCATGCCGATCATCGCCAGCCGGGCCAGGGCCTTCATCGCGTACCAGAGTGCCAGGAAGATCTTCATCGTGTGCTCCTTCATCAGGTGGGGGGTGCCGGGATGGGAGCAGCGTGCGCCCGGCTACGGCAGCCAGGTTGCGATTCCGGAGCAACGGCCGCAGACCCGGGCAAACGGTCGCCGGCGGCGGACGGTGCCAGTCCATGCAGCCAACTAACATCCATCTTGATGAAGCGATATACTGACCCGCACCCGCCGCTGCCGCCCGTGCCATGACCGCCATCAGCTTCGAGTTCTATCCGCCCAAGACCGACGAACAGCGCAGCCAGCTGGACCGCGCCGCGGCCAGGCTGAAGGACTACGGCCCCGAGTACGTGTCCTGTACCTTCGGCGCCGGTGGCTCGACCCTGAGCTATACCTCCGAGACCGTGCGCCACCTCAACCAGCACCACGGCTTCGAGGCTGCACCGCACCTGTCCTGTGTCGGCGGCACCCGCCAGGAAATCCGCGAACTGCTCAAGCTGTACCGCGCCATCGGCTGCCATCGCCTGGTCGCGCTGCGCGGCGACCTGCCCTCCGGCATGGGCTTCCCCGGTGACATGCGCTACGCCGCCGAGCTGATCGACTTCATCCGCGCCGAACACGGCACCGCCTTCCGCATCGAAGTCGGTGCCTATCCGGAGACCCATCCACAGGCCTCCGATGCACTGGCCGACCTGAAGCACTTCAAGGCCAAGATCGATGCCGGCGCCGACGCGGCGATCACCCAGTATTTCTACAACCCGGATGCGTACTTCCACTTCGTCGATGCCGTGCGCCGGCTCGGCGTGCAGGTGCCGATCACGCCCGGCATCATGCCGATCGCCAACTTCAGCCAGCTGCGCCGCTTCTCCGAGCAATGCGGTGCGGAGATCCCGCGCTGGATCAGCCGCAAGATGCAGGCCTATGGCGATGACGCCGAATCGGTGCGGGCGTTCGGTACCGAAGTGGTGGCCAAACTGTGCCAGCGCCTGATCGAGGGCGGCGCGCCGGGCCTGCACTTCTACACCTTGAACCTGGCCAAGCCGACCACGTCGGTGTTGAAGCTGCTGCACGGCTGAAAGCACGCCATGCCACCGCGATCGGCGCTACCCTGCGCCGATGAACCGGTTTTCCTTCCTGCTGTTGCTGCTGTCGTTGTGTTCGGTATCGAGCATTGTCCATGCGCAGTCCCCGCGCTTGAACCGCTGCACCGATGCGCAGGGGCAGAGCGTGTATACCGACCGCCCCTGCGACAGCGTTGGCGCCCGGTCGCGATTGCCACCGCCCGCGCCCACCGGCAGCACCCTGCCACGCGACACCCTGGGTGCGCGCTGCCCACGACGCCTGAGCGAGCTGGTGGACGCACTGCGCACCGGCATCGTCAGCAACGATGTGAACCGGCTGTCCTCGCTGTACCTGTGGGGTGCGGTCTCCGATGCCGGCGCGCAGCGCATCCTCGGCCAGTTGGAATCCTTGGCACGGCGGCCACTGGTGGACGTGGTGCCGGTGTATCCGCCACAGGGGCTGGCGTCCTCGCAGGAAGAGGGTCAGAGCCCTGCGGCGCAGGAATCCGACCCTGAGCCGCCAGCGCCACGGCATCCGGTCGGCCTGCGCCTGGAGCAGACGCTGCCCGGCAGCGCGTCGCGAGCGTCCACGGTGCTGGGATTGCGGCGGCAATACGGATGCTTCTGGATCACGTTGTAATCGGGAGGGGTCGGATCCCTTCCCAGCGGAAAGGGCTCCGACCCCGGATTGCCGCGATGGGGTCAGAGCCCTGCTGCGCAGGGATCTGACCCTGCATGCCGGCTCACGCCGGCCACAGCCCACGAATCGCAGCGATGCCCTGCCCGCCATGCCGACGCGCTTCGGCGATATGGCCGGCGGCCATGCCGCCCAACGCGTAGATCGGCAGCGATACCTGCGCGCGCAGCGCAGCGAAGGCCTCCCAGCCCAGCGGCACCGCCCCGGGATGGCTGGCCGTGGCCTGCACCGGGCCGAGCACCGCGAAGTCGCAGCCCAACTGCTGCGCCGCCTGCAGCTGCTCCAGGTCGTGGCAGGACGCGGCGACCAGCTGTCCTTCCGGCAAGGGCCGCTCCTGCAGGGCCAGCAACTGCTCGCTGCCCAGGTGCACGCCCACGCCCAGTGTGCGGGCCAACGCGACATCGCGGTTGAGCAGCCACTGCACGCCGCGACGATGCGCGCGCACGGCCTGTTCGATCATCGCCTGCCGTTGCGGATGCTCCGGCGGCAGGCGCAGCTGGATGCGCTGCTGGCCCGCCGCCACTGCCTGCTGCAGCCGTTCATGCCAGTGCTGCACGCCGCCGGCATCTTCGGCCGGCGCCGGCGTGATGAGGTAGCGATCCGGTTGGCGCAGTGCGGCCACCACCGGCAGGTCGGCCGGCGGCATGGAATAGCGGCCCAGCTTGTCCTGCGCCACCCAGGTGATCGCCTGGCCCTCGCGCCCGCGCGGTGTGCCCTTCCAGCTGCGCACGTGGCGCACTTCCAGGGTCAGGTGCTTGTCCGGATAGCGCTGCGGCACATCCATCAGCCAGGGCCCGACATCGGCCTCGATGCCCAGCTCTTCGCGCAGTTCACGCACCAGCGCCTGTTCGGAGGTCTCGCCGGATTCGCGCTTGCCGCCGGGGAACTCCCACAGGCCAGCCATGTCGCGGTTCTCGGTACGGCGGTTGAGCAGCACGCGGCCACGGGCGTCGGTGATGACGGCGGCCACGACATGGATCGATCGGGTGGGAGAAACCATGGGGCCAGCATGCCCAGAACAGGGCGGCCAGCGCAATCACGAATCCGCGCCGGATCGCCCGCGCCAAAGCAGAAGGCCCCGCTTGCGCGGGGCCTTCCGGGGTCAGCTCAGCTGGCCGTGGCAGTGCTTGTACTTCTTGCCACTGCCGCACGGGCACGGATCATTGCGGCCGATCTTCGGCTCGTCGCGCTGCAGCGTGGCCACGCCCTGCTGGGCGGCTTCGACCTGCGCGGCTTCCTCGTCGGCGCTGTAACCGCCGGCATCCTGGTGCTGGAACTGCGACTGGCTCAGGCGCGCCTGCGCCTGCTGGCGCTCGGCCGCTTCCAGCGCCTGCACTTCCTCGTCGCTGCGGATGCGCACGCGGGCCAGCAGGGTCACCACTTCGCGCTTGACGTTCTCCAGCATGTCCGAGAACAGCTCGAAGGCTTCCTTCTTGTATTCCTGCTTCGGCTGCTTCTGCGCGTAACCACGCAGGTAGATGCCCTGGCGCAGGTAATCCATGCGCGCCAGGTGCTCCTTCCAGCTCTGGTCCAGCACGGTCAGCATCACGTGCTTCTCCAGCGCGCGCATGGTTTCTTCGCCCAGGCCGGCTTCCTTCTCGGCGAAGTGCTGGTTGACGCGCTCCTGGACCTTGGTGGCGATGGCCTCGGCGTCCAGCTCTTCGTGTTCCTTGACCAGGTCGGTCAGCGACATCTGCAGGCCGAAGTCCGACTCCAGGGTCGCTTCCAGGCCGCGCAGGTCCCACTGCTCGTCGATCGAGTTCGGCGGCACGAAGCGCGCCACGATGTCGAAGATCACGTCGTCGCGGATGCCATCGACATTCGCCTTCACCGACTCGGCATCCAGCAGCTCGTCGCGCTGGGCGTAGATCACCTTGCGCTGGTCGTTGTTGACGTCGTCGAAGTCCAGCAGGTTCTTGCGGATGTCGAAGTTGTGGGCCTCGACCTTGCGCTGCGCCTTTTCGATCTGGCGGCTGACCAGGCGGTCCTCGATGACGTCGTCTTCCTTCATGCCCATCATGCGCATGGCCTTCTGCACCCAGTCGGAGGCGAAGATGCGCATCAGGTTGTCTTCCAGCGACAGGTAGAAGCGGGACGAACCCGGGTCACCCTGGCGGCCCGAACGGCCGCGCAGCTGGTTGTCGATACGACGCGATTCGTGGCGCTCGGTGCCGACGATGTGCAGGCCGCCCGCCGCCTTCACTGCCTCGTGGCGCTTCTGCCATTCGGCCTTGACCGCTGCCTTCTGCTCGTCGGTCGCGTCCTCGCCCAGGGCGTGGATCTCGGCTTCCAGCGAACCGCCCAGCACGATGTCGGTACCGCGGCCGGCCATGTTGGTGGCGATGGTCACTGCGCCCGGGCGGCCAGCGTTGGCGACGATGGTCGCTTCGCGGTCATGCTGCTTGGCGTTGAGCACTTCGTGCTTCACGCCTGCCTTGCTCAGGTGCTCGGACAGCATTTCCGAGGTTTCGATCGAGGTGGTACCCACCAGCACCGGCTGGCCGCGCTTGGCGCACTCTTCGATGTCGGCCAGCACCGCATTGAACTTGCCCTTGCGGTTGAGGAAAACCTGGTCCGGGCTGTCCTTGCGAATGGTCGGGCGGTTGGTCGGGATCACCACCACTTCCAGGCCGTAGATGCTCTGGAATTCGAACGCTTCAGTGTCGGCCGTACCGGTCATGCCGGACAGCTTCTTGTACATGCGGAACAGGTTCTGGAAGGTGATGCTCGCCAGCGTCTGGTTCTCGCGCTGGACCGGCACGCCTTCCTTCGCTTCCACCGCCTGGTGCAGGCCGTCGGACCAGCGGCGGCCGGCCAGGGTACGGCCGGTGAACTCATCGACGATGACCACTTCGCCGTCGCGCACGATGTAGTCCACGTCACGCTGGTAGATCGCGTGCGCGCGCAGGGCGGCGTTGAGGTGGTGGACCACGGTCAGGTTCTGCGCCGCGTACAGGCCTTCGGTCTCGCCGTCGAGGATGCCGGCTTCAACCAGCAGCTGCTCGGCGTGCTCCATGCCCGCTTCGGACAGGTGCACCTGCTTGCCCTTCTCGTCGACCCAGAAATCGCCCTCGCCGTCTTCCGCTTCCTGCTTGACCAGGTGCGGCACGACGCGGTTGACGCGGATGTACAGCTCCGGGGAATCATCGGCCGGACCGGAGATGATCAGCGGGGTACGCGCTTCGTCGATCAGGATGGAGTCGACTTCGTCGACGATGGCGTAGTGCAGGCCGCGCTGGTAACGGTCGGCCTTGGACAGCGCCATGTTGTCGCGCAGGTAGTCGAAGCCGAATTCGTTGTTGGTGCCGTAGGTGATGTCGGCCGCGTAGGCTTCGCGCTTGTCGCTGTGCGGCATGCCCGGGTACACCACGCCCACGCTCAGGCCCAGCCAGTTGTACAGCTTGCCCATCTGCGCGGCGTCGCGGCGGGCCAGGTAGTCGTTCACGGTGACCACGTGCACGCCCTTGCCTTCCAGCGCGTTGAGGTACACCGGCAGGGTCGCCACCAGGGTCTTGCCTTCACCGGTGCGCATTTCTGCGATCTTGCCCAGGTGAAGCACCATGCCGCCGATCAGCTGCACGTCGTAGTGGCGCATGCCCAGCACGCGGCGGCCGGCTTCGCGGCAGACCGCGAACGCTTCCGGCAGCACCTTGTCCAGGGCTTCACCGCCGGCGATGCGCTGCTTGAACTCCGGCGTCTTGGCCTGAAGCTGCTCGTCGGAAAGCTTCTCGATCTCCGGCTCCAGCGCATTGATCTTGGCGACGATGCGGTTGAGCTGGCGCAGCTGTCGTTCGTTACGACTGCCAAATACGCGGGTAAGCAGGCTGTTGATCATTGAAGGAACCGGGTTGGATGGACACGACGCCCGGCCTCCCCCTTGGGATCCGTCCGCCGCAAACGAAACAGGGCGCCTGGCGCCCTGTCGATGGCAACACCCATTGTAGCTTGGGACGGGCGGCTGAGGTTTCAAGCGCCAATCCGGTCGCAATCGCCCCGGATTCGGCAAAGAAACACGGATGCGGGGTCGGACCCCTTTCGCCATGGCGAAAGGGCTCTGACCCCAGCCCTCAACCGAATCGGGTCAGAGCCCCTCCGCGGCGCGGAAGGAATCCGACCCGGGCATCAGCCGCGGCTGACGCGGCCGACCGGCGTGTTGCCGCCGTCGCCGAGGAACTTGCGCGGGTTGACCACGTTGCCGTTCTCCCACACCTCGAAGTGCACGTGGGCACCGGTCGAACGGCCGGTGGAACCGGCCTTGGCCACTTCCTGGCCGGCGCGGACCAGGTCACCGGCCTTCACCACCAGGCGCGAATTGTGCGCGTAGCGGGTGACATAGCCGTTACCGTGGTCGACATCGACGACGTTGCCATAGCCGCCCTTCACACCAGCGAAGCTGACCACGCCTTCGGCCACGGCCATCACCGGGTCACCGACCTTGGCGTGGAAGTCCATGCCCTTGTGGGTGGCGGCGCCGCGGCCGAACGGGTCGGCACGGGTGCCGAAGCCGGAGGTCACGTAGCTGTTGCGGATCGGCATGCGCGACGGCACGGCGTTCTGCTGCAGCTGGTGGTCGAACATCAGCGATTCCATCACCGACAACTGGCGGCCTGAAGCAGCGAAGCGCTGCTCCAGCACCTGTAAGTCGGCGTTGACGTCCTTGACCGGGATGTCGCTGGTCGGGCCGCCGGCGTCGCCATCACCGAGGCCGGGGGTCTCGTTGAAGTCGAATTCGCCATCTTCCAGCTTGCCCATCTGGGTCAGCCGTTCGCCGAGGGCGTTCAGGCGGGTGGCCTGCGCCTGCAGCTCGCCGAGGCGGGCGGCCAGCGCGTTGACCTGGGTCTGCGCATCGCGCTTGACCTTGGCCAGCTCCGCATCCTGGCGCTCGACCTTGGCCTGCAGGCGCGAATCATTCAGCGCACTGGCGCCAATGCCGCCGGCAAGGCCGATAATGCAGCCTACCCCGAGCACGCTGCCCAGCAGGGCGCGGGGGCGGTCCTCGAAATAGAACCGCAAACGCGTGATCGGCGACGCCTTGGCCTGTCCTTCACGCGTTTTGATTACGATCTTTTTGAATGCCATCAGTGAGTTTTCATGTCTGAGCCGAAATCCAGCGTTCGCCCCGCGTCAGTGCCGAAACCGGCGCTGGATGCGGTAATGGCGGACAAAAGCGGGAACCCGCTGCGTCGGGCCTTGTGGCTCGACGCGCTGGACCGGCAGTTGCGCCCCCAGTTGCCGCCACCTCTGCGCAGCCGCTGCCGGCTGGCCAATGTGGACGGGGAACACCTCGTTTTTCTCGTCGAGTCCCCGGTCTGGCATGCCAAGTTGCGGCTTGCCGAAGCCCAGTTGCTCGACGCGGCCCGTTCCATCGGGCTGAAGGCCACCAGGGTGACCATCAAGACTGCGTCCACCACTCCCTCACGCTCCCCAGCGATCGACAACCGGAATGGCCCCCACGCAGTTTCAGCCGCCACGCACAAAGGGCTACGCGACGCCTTGGCTTGCCTGCAGGACGTTCCCTCGAAGCCGAAGAAACGGTCCTGATGGCAACGGAGCATCCGGCTCCGCTCCCCGTTGCGCGTGTCACCACGGCGTGAAACATTTCGGGGGCCGGGTCGCATCCTAGCGGCCATCCGGGGGCCTGTCGTTAGATTGAAGTTAAAACTTCGTTAAATTCAGGCTTCCGATCCAACAGGTTCACAAAACCGTGACCTTGAACCGGCCTTGACGCCTTTCAAGCACGCTGAATGCGTCGCAAGCGCCGGAAACAACGACGCCGCCCTGGAAGGCGGCGTTTTTATCTTGAAATTCAACGATCTATGGAATCAGGCGTAGGCCGGGGTGGCATATTCCACCGGATCCGGGCTGGTCGGCGAGTCGAAGCTGACCCATTCCCAGGCGCTGGCGTCGGCCATCAGGGCCCGCACCAGCTTGTTGTTGAGCGCGTGGCCGGACTTGAAGCCCTCGTAGGCGCCCAGCACCTGGCCACCGGCCAGGTAGAGGTCGCCAATAGCGTCAAGGATCTTGTGGCGCACGAACTCGTCGGCGTAGCGCAGGCCGTCTTCGTTGAGCACGCGGAACTCGTCCAGCACGATGGCGTTGTCCATCGAACCGCCCAGGCCCAGGTTGCGCTCGCGCATGTATTCCAGGTCGCGCATGAAACCGAAGGTGCGCGCGCGGGAGATTTCCTTGGTGTAGGCCAGCGTCGAGAACTCGATTTCCTGCCGCGACTGCTTGGCCGGGATCATCGGGTGGTCGAACTGGATGGTGAAGCCCAGCTTGTAGCCCTCGTACGGGGTGAAACGGGCCACCTTGTCGCCCTCGGTCACCTCCACGGTCTTGAGCACGCGGATGAAGCGCTTGGGCGCATCCTGTTCGATGATGCCCGCCGACTGCAGCAGGAACACGAACGGGCCGGCCGAACCGTCCATGATCGGCAGCTCGGCCGAGGACAGTTCGACGATGATGTTGTCCACACCCAGGCCGGCCAGCGCCGACATCAGGTGTTCGACGGTCTGGATCTTTGCGTCGTTGCAGGTCAGGCCGGTGCACAGGGTCACTTCGGTGACCAGTTCGGCCTTGGCCGGCACCTCCACCACCGGGTCCAGGTCCACGCGGCGGAACACGATGCCATGGTTGACCGGTGCCGGGCGCAGGGTCATGTAGACCTTGTCACCACTGTGCAGGCCAACGCCGGTGGCGCGGATCGTGTTCTTGAGGGTGCGTTGCTGGATCATGGGGGATGGACCGGAAGTGACACATTAGATTAACACGCGCACTCCCCTACCCCGGCTGAAACGCCAGTTGCAGCCACCGGCAGGATCCACCGGCACGCCGCTGGAAAGCGCGTGAAGCAGGGCGGCCGGGCCCATCCTGGCCCGGCGCCCGCGTTTTCAGGACATGGTGGCGCAACCCGGGGAGGACAACCCCGGGCCGCCCCGCTTAGTCCGCCTGGCGGCGCAGGAACGCCGGGATGTCCAGGTAATCGTTCGGCAGTTCCGCCGCCGCCGGGGCCGACGCGGCCGGGGCCGAAGGGGCGGAGGCCGCTGCGGTATCGCTGCTGGCGCGACGCAGGCCCAGGCCCATGCCACCCACCGCCTTGGAGACGGCATCGCCGCCGTTGTCGAACTCGCCGAACTCCGGCTGGCCGGTGGTGGCGTTGCGGACCAGCTTGATCGGCGCACGCTCGCCCGGACGCTGGGTCTTGCTGGCCGAGACGCGGTTCAGGCCGGTGGCCACCACGGTCACGCGCACTTCGTCCTGCATGTCCGGATCGAGCACGGTGCCGACCACCACGGTGGCATCTTCGGAAGCGAAGCCATCGATGGTGCGGCCGATCTCGTCGAACTCGGCCATGGTGAAATCGGCGCCGGCGGTGATGTTGACCAGGATGCCGTTGGCACCAGCCAGGTTCACATCGTCCAGCAGCGGGTTCTGGATCGCCGATTCGGCAGCGGCCTGGGCGCGGTCATCGCCACGGGCGGTGCCGGTACCCATCATCGCCAGGCCCATTTCGGACATGACGGTGCGCACGTCGGCGAAGTCGACGTTGATCAGGCCCGGACGCACGATCAGGTCGGCGATGCCCTGCACGGCGCCCTGCAGCACGTCGTTGGCAGCGCGGAAGGCCTGGATCATGGTCGCGTTGCGACCCAGCACGGTGATCAGCTTCTCGTTCGGGATGGTGATCAGCGAGTCGCAGTGCTGGCTCAGTTCCTCGATGCCCTTCAGCGCCACCTGCATGCGGCGACGGCCTTCGAACGGGAACGGCTTGGTGACCACGGCCACGGTCAGGATGCCCATTTCCTTGGCCAGCTGTGCCACCACCGGCGCAGCGCCGGTACCGGTGCCGCCGCCCATGCCGGCGGTGATGAACACCATGTCGGCGCCCTGCAGCGCGTCCATGATGCGCTCACGGTCTTCCAGCGCGGCCTGGCGGCCGACTTCCGGGTTCGCGCCTGCGCCCAGGCCCTTGGTCACGTTGGTACCCAGCTGCAGCTGCAGCTTGGCACCACAATTCTTGATGGCCTGCGAGTCGGTGTTGGCAGTGATGAATTCCACGCCATCCACTGCCGAGTTGACCATGTGCGCCACGGCATTGCCGCCGCCGCCGCCCACGCCAACCACCTTGATCACCGCATTGGGTGCCATCTTTTCGATCAGTTCAAAATGCGCCATGTCCGTGTCCTCGTTGTATCCGCTTTGGCTGGCATGGGCATTCGGGCGTCCTGCCGTCCTGCTGCATGCCGACGTTGCGGCTGTGTGGGTTGTGTGTAGCCGGTATTGCGTTGTGATGCGGGTACTGCGGGTGTTGCGCCCGGGCGAGGCCCGGGTTTACGGGTTCCGCGTCAGAACTCGCCGCGGAACCAGGTCTTGAGTTTCTTGAACATGCTTCCGGCGCGCCCGGTGGGCAGCGACGGCCGCCGCGGGTGCTCGATCTGGCTACCCATCAGCAGCAGGCCCACGCCGGTGGCGTGTACCGGGTTGCCGACCACTTCGCCCAGGCCGGTGACGTGCTGCGGGATGCCCACGCGCACCGGCATCTGCAGCATTTCCTCGGCCAGTTCGACCACGCCTTCCATCTTCGACGCGCCACCGGTCAGCACCATGCCGGCGCGCACCAGCTCCTCGAAGCCGGAGCGGCGCAGTTCGGCCTGCACCATCTCGAAGATTTCCTCGTAGCGGCCCTGCACGGCCTGCGCCAGCGAATGGCGCGGCATGCGGCGCGGCGGGCGGTCGCCCACCGACGGCACCTGGATGCTCTCCTCGGCCGTGGCCAGCTGGGCCAGGGCGCAGGCATAGCGCACCTTGATCTGCTCGGCTTCCGGGGTCGGCGTGCGCAGCATGTGCGCGATGTCGTTGGTCACGTGGTCGCCGGCGATCGGCAGCGAGGCGGTGTGGCAGATCGCACCCTGCACGAACACCGCGATGTCGGTGGTGCCGGCGCCCATGTCGACCAGCACTACGCCCAGCTCGCGCTCGTCGGCGGTCAGCACCGCCACGCTGGAGGCCAGCGAGGACAGCACCAGGTCGTCCACCTGCAGGCCGCAGCGCTGCACGCACTTGCTGATGTTGGCCGCCGCCGACTGCGCGCACACCACCAGGTGCGCATGCACTTCCAGGCGCACGCCGGTCATGCCGACCGGGTTGCGGATGCCTTCCTGCGAATCGTCCAGCACGTACTCGCGCGGGATCGCGTGGAGGATCTTCTGGTCGGCCGGGATCGCCACCGCCTTGGCCGCGTCGAGCACGCGATCCAGGTCGCCCCAGGTCACTTCACCGTCGCGGATCGGCACGATGCCCGGCGAGTTCTTGCACTGCACGTGGTTGCCGGAGATCGAGGCGTACACCGAACGGATCTCGCAGCCGGCCATCAGCTCGGCTTCTTCCACCGCGCGCTGGATCGACTGCACGGTCGATTCGATGTCCACCACCACGCCGCGCTTCAGCCCGCGCGATTCGTGCGAGCCGATGCCGATCACTTCGATCGGGTTGCCCGGCGAATACTCGCCCACCAGCGCCACCACCTTGGAGGTGCCGATGTCCAGGCCAACGATCAGCGATTTGTCACCCTTGCGATTCATGTCCTTTCCTGCGTGCTTCTGGCCGGGGTCGCCGGCGTTTTCGCCGGCGTGGCCGGGGTACCCCAGCTCAGCGTGAAACCATTGGTGTAACGGAGGTCGGCGCGCTCGATCGGCGCGTCCTGACGGTTGAGCTGCGGCAGTACCTTGACGAAGCGCTGCATGCGCGAGCGCGCGTCGTCGCGGCCGACCACCACTTCGGTGCCGTTGCTCAGCACCAGCGACCAGCTGCCGCGTGCGTCCATCGTCACCCGGCGCACATCGACGCCGGCCGGTGCGAACAATGCACGCGAGTCGCTGTACAGCTTCATCACTTCCGCGGTCTGGCTGTCCGGGCCATCCAGCTCCGGCAGCGCCAGGTCGGACAGCTTCTTCGGCGTGGGGAACAGCTTGCCCTGCTCGGACACCAGGCGGTCGGTACCCCAGCGGGCGAACGGCTTGTGCTCGACCAGGGTCACTTCCAGCACGTCCGGCCACTGCTTGCGGACCTGCGCGCTTTCCACCCACGGCAGCTTTTCCAGGGCGTCCTGCGCGTCCTGCAGCTTGACCGCGAAGAAACCGGCGCGCGCATACGGCAGCAGCACCTGCTGCAGCTGTTCGGCCGGCACCCGCTTGAACTCACCATGCACGCGCAGCTTCGCCAGCGGCCAGCGCTCGGCGCCGACCCAGCCATTGACCACGGCCACCACCGGCAGTGCAACCACCGACAGCGCCAACAGCCAGACGAAGATGCGCAGCACCGCGTTCATGCGTGCGAGGCCTCCAGGGTCTGTTCCAGCACGCGCCACACCAGTTCCTCGAAACCGATGCCGGCCTGGCGGGCCGCCTTGGGCACCAGCGAATGGCTGGTCATGCCCGGCGCGGTGTTCACTTCCAGCAGGAAGAAACGGCCGCTGTCGCGATCGCGCATCACGTCCACGCGGCCCCAGCCACGGCACCCGGCGGCACGGAACGCGGCCAGCGCGATGCGCCGGATGTCCTCTTCGTCGCCACCGTCCAGGCCCGGGCACAGGTACTGGGTGTCCTCGGCGATGTACTTGGCGTTGTAGTCGTACCACTGGCCCTTGGGCACGATGCGGATCGACGGCAGTGCGACGTCGCCAAGGATGGCCACGGTCAATTCGTCGCCGACCACCATCTGCTCCATCAGCAGCTGGCCGTCGTAGCGCGCGGCCAGGGCCACCGCTTCATCCAGCCCGGCGTCATCGGTGACCCGGCTGATGCCCACGCTGGAGCCTTCGTTGGCCGGCTTCACCACCACCGGCAGGCCGAGTTCGGCGGCATTGGCGTGCACGTCCTCGGCAGTGACCTTGCGGTACTGCGGGGTCGGCAGGCCCAGCGACAGCCACACCTGCTTGGTGCGGATCTTGTCCATGCTCAGCGCCGAACCCAGCACGTTCGAGCCGGTGTACGGCACGCCGAAGGCGTCCATCAGGCCCTGCACGATGCCGTCCTCACCGCCACCGTTGTGGCCGTGCAGGATGTTGAAGACGCGATCGATGCCACCGGCGGCGAGCGCGCTGGCGAGCGCCGGAATGCCGTCCACCGCGAACGCATCGACGCCACGCGACTGCAGGGCTTCGAGCACGTTGCGGCCCGAATCCAGCGACACCTCGCGTTCGCTGGAACTGCCGCCCAGCAGCACGGCGACGCGGCCGAACTCGGCCGGGTCGGTCACGCGCAGCGGCGGGAAGGTCAGCGTGCTCACGCCTGGCCCTCCCCCTTGAAACCTTCCACCGCGATATGGGTGGCCACGGCACCGATGTCGCCGGCGCCCATCATCAGCAGCAGGTCACCGTCCTGCAGCACGTCCGGCAGCACGCTGGCCAGCTCGGCGGCCTTGCCCACCACCACCGGCTCACTGCGGCCACGCGCGCGGATGGCACGGGCCAGCGCGTGCGAGTCGGCGCCGGCAATCGGTTCTTCACCGGCCGGGTAGACCTCGCTCAGCACCAGCGCATCAACGCTCGACAGCACGGCGGCGAACTTGTCGAACTGGTCGCGGGTACGGCTGTAGCGGTGCGGCTGGAAGGCCACCACCAGGCGCTTGTCGGCCCAGCCACCACGAGCGGCGGCGAACACTGCCTCCAGCTCGCTCGGGTGATGGCCATAGTCGTCGATGATGCGGACCTTGGCGCCACTGGCGGTGGTCACCTCGCCCAGATCGTTGAAGCGACGGCCGACACCGGCGAAGCCCTCCAGCGCGCGTGCGATCGCGTCCGGGGCCACGCCCAGCTGCCAGCCCACCGCAGCGGCGGCCAGCGCGTTGAGCACGTTGTGCCTGCCCGGCAGCGCCAGCACCACTTCCTGGCTGGTGCCCTGCGGCAGGCGCAGGGTGAAGCGCATGCGCGACCCTTCCTGCACCACGTTCTCGGCGCGCACGTCGGCCTGCGGGCTCATGCCGTAGCTCATCACGTGGCGCGGGGTCCTGGCGGCCAGCGCGGCGACTTCCGGATCATCGATGCACAGTACCGCCAGGCCGTAGAACGGCAGGCGCTGCAGGAACTCGGCAAACGCCGCCTGCACGCGGGCGAAATCGTTGCCGTAGTTTTCCAGGTGGTCGGCATCGATGTTCGTGATGATCGACATCAGTGGGTTCAGGCGCAGGAAGCTGCCATCGCTTTCATCGGCCTCGGCCACCAGCCACTGCCCGCCACCCAGCTTGGCGTTGGCACCGGCGGCCAGCAGCTGGCCACCGATCACGAACGTCGGGTCCAGGCCACCTTCGCTCAGCACCGCAGCGGTCAGGCTGGTGGTGGTGGTCTTGCCATGGGTCCCGGCCACGGCGATGCCGCGGCGGAAGCGCATCAGCTCGGCCAGCATCGCCGCACGCGGCATGATCGGAATGCGCTGGCTGCGTGCTTCCATCAGTTCCGGGTTGTCTTCGCGGATGGCACTGGAGACCACCACGCAGTCGGTGCCCAGCACGTTGGCCGCGGAGTGGCCGCGCATGATGCGCGCCCCCAGGCTGGCCAGGCGGCGGGTCGCCACGTTGTCGGCGTTGTCCGAGCCGGACACTTCATAGCCCAGCGTCAGCATCACTTCGGCGATACCGCTCATGCCGGTGCCGCCGATGCCGACGAAATGCACGCGCGGGAACGCGCGCACCAGGTCGTTGGTGTCGTGCAGGCGACGGATCATGCGCGGCCTCGCGCAGGGCAGGCGCGGTGGCATGCCTTCTTCATACAGCTTCCTCGAGAATGATATCGGCGATGCGCTCGGCGGCATCGACCTTGGCCAGGGCACGCGCGGCTTGCGCCATCTGCATGCGGCGGGCGGGATTTTCGGACAGATCGCGCAGCGTTGCGGCAATGCCGTCGGCCAGCGTTCCGTCCTGCTTCAGCAACACCGCCGCGCCGCGCTCGACCAGGTACTCCGCGTTGCGGGTCTGGTGATCGTCGACGGCAGCGGGGAATGGCACCAGCACGCTGCCGACACCGACCGCGCACAGCTCGGCCAGCGTGGACGCGCCGGCGCGGCAGACAACCAGGTCAGCCCAGGCAAAGGCTTCGGCCATGTCGGCGATGAACGGCGTGATTTCCGCCTGCACACCGGCCTTGGCGTAAGCCTCCACCGCTTCGGCATGCATCTTCTCGCCGCTCTGGTGGCGCACCTGCACCGGCAGGCCGGCGCCCAGCGCGGCAATCGCCTGCGGCACGCCGGTATTGAGGGCACGCGCGCCCTGGCTGCCGCCCACCACCAGCACCCGCAGCGGGCCCTGCCGGTCGGCGAAGCGCTGTTCCGGCGGCGCGATGGCAGCGATTTCCGCGCGCACCGGGTTACCGACGAACTCCTCGCCCTTGGCGAAGGTGCCCGGGAAACCGGTCAGCAGGCGACGAGCATAACGCGACAGGATGCGGTTGGTCAGGCCCGGCGCACGGTTCTGCTCATGCACGATCAGCGGTAGGCCATGCAGGCGCGTGGCCATGCCACCGGGGCCGGAGGCAAAGCCACCGAAGGCGACCACCGCGCGCGGCTGGCGCTGGCGGATGATGAGCCCGGCCGCGCGCAGCGCGCGCATCAGCCGCCACGGCGCCGCCAGCAGGGCCAGCTTGCCCTTGCCGCGCAGGCCAGTGATGGCCAGCGTATCGATGGCGATGTCGTGCTGCGGCACCAGGCGGGTTTCCATCGCACCGTCGGCGCCCATCCAGGTCACCGGCACGCCGCGCTGGCGCAGCACGCGGGCCACGGCCAGGCCGGGGAAGATGTGACCGCCGGTGCCTCCGGCCAGGATCATCACCGGGCGCCCACTCTCGGTGGCTGCACTCATGACAGCCTCCCGAAGGTCGGTTCGATGCGCGACTGCAGGCGGCTGGTGCCACGTGCGGCGCTCGCTGCAGCGGACGCGGGTGCGACCGGCTCGGCACGCATCGGCACGCTGGCGTCCACCGCTGCGGCGGGCTTGTCCATCGGTTCGGCCGCGGCGTCTTCGGCGCCACCGATGCGCACGGCCTGGCGGCGCTCGGCGCGCTTGAGTTCATACGACACGCGCAGCAGCAGGCCCATCGCCACGCAGGTCATCAGCACCGACGAACCGCCGGAGGAGATCAGCGGCAGGGTCAGGCCCTTGGTCGGCAGGATGCCCAGGTTCACGCCGATCGAGACGAAGGTCTGCATGCTGATCCACAGGCCGATGCCGAAGGCGATGTAGCCGGAGAAGTGGCGCTTCATTTCCACGCAGCGCATGCCCAGCCAGAAGGTGCGGCCGACCAGCAGCGCATACAGCGCCACGATCACGCAGGTACCCAGGAAACCGAATTCCTCGGCGGTGACCGAGAAGATGAAGTCGGTGTGCGCTTCGGGCAGGTAGTACAGCTTCTGCACGGAGTTGCCCAGGCCGACGCCGGTCCATTCACCACGGCCCACCGCCATCAGCGCGTTGGACAGCTGGTAGCCGTCGCCCTGCTGGTCGGCCCACGGGTCCAGGAAGGAGGTGATGCGGCGCATGCGGTACGGCTCGATGATCGCCAGCGCGCTCATGCCGACCAGGCCGATGATCACCGGCATCGACATGCGCGGCATGTTCACCCCGCCCAGCACCAGCATGCCGGCGGTGATCGCCAGCAGCAGGGTCGAGGAACCGAAGTCCGGCTGCAGCAACAGCAGCACCACCAGCGCACCGGCCACGCCCAGCGGCTTGAGCATTGCCGGCCAGGTCGCATTGACCTCGTCGCGGAAACGCACCAGGTAGCTCGACAGCCAGACGATGTAGAGCACTTTCACCGCTTCGACCGTCTGGAACTTGGAAATGCCCAGGTTGATCCAGCGGCGCGCACCGTTGACCGTGCTGCCCAGTCCCGGTGCGAACACCGCCAGCAGCAGTACGAAGCAGCCCAGCAGCAGCATCTGGTTGTACTGCTCGATCGACTTCAGCTCGGTGCGGGCGGCAATGACCGCCAGCACGATACCCACCGCCAGGAAGATCAGGTGGCGGTTGAGGTAATAGAACGGGCTGCTCATCAGCGCGATCGAGCTGGAGGCCACCATCACCACGCCGACACCGGTGAGCGCGATGATCGCGCCCAGCAGCCACTTGTCGTAGCTGCCCTCGATGGCTTCAAGGCGTGTTGCCTGGCGGGACAGGTCGTTCATCTCAGCGCACCTTCAACGTGGCCAGGCCGATCAGCACGAGCACGACGGAGATGATCCAGAAACGCACGATCACGCGCGGCTCCGGCCAGCCCTTCAGTTCGAAATGGTGGTGGATCGGCGCCATGCGGAACACGCGCTTGCCGGTCAGCTTGAACGAGGCGACCTGGATCATCACCGACAGCGTTTCGATGACGAACACGCCGCCCATGATCACCAGCACCAGCTCCTGGCGGGTGATCACCGCGATCGTGCCCAGCACCGCACCCAGTGCCAGTGCGCCGATGTCGCCCATGAAGACCATGGCCGGGTAGGTGTTGAACCAGAGGAAGCCCAGGCCCGCGCCGGCGATGGCCGCACAGATGATGACCAGCTCGCCGGCGCCCGGGATCTGCGGGATCTGCAGGTAGTTGGCGAACACCACGTTGCCCGAGGCGTAGGCGAACACGCCCAGCGCGCAGGCCACCAGCACGGTGGGCATGATCGCCAGGCCGTCCAGGCCGTCGGTCAGGTTCACCGCGTTGGAGAAGCCGACGATCCAGAAGTAGGCGATGGCCACGAAGCCGATGCCGGCCAGCGGCAGCGCGACCGACTTGAACATCGGGATGTAGAAGGTCAGCGCTGCCGGCACGTCGGCCGTGTAGAACAGGAACAGGCCCGCGGCCAGGCCGAAGATCGACTGCAGCAGGTACTTCCAGCGCGACTTCAGGCCGTTCGGGTCACGGCGGACGATCTTGATCCAATCGTCATACCAGCCGATGGCGCCGAAGCACAGCATCACCGCCAGCACCAGCCACACGTAGCGGTTGCGCAGGTCGGCCCACATCAGCACCGACAGGGTGATGGTGAGCAGGATCAGCGAACCGCCCATGGTCGGCGTGCCGGCCTTGGAGAAATGGGTCTGCGGACCGTCCTTGCGGATCGGCTGGCCGCCCTTGAACTGGGCAAGCTTGCGGATCATCGCCGGGCCCAGCCACAGCGACAGGAACAGGGCCGTCAGCGCGGCAAGGATGGCGCGGAACGTCTGGTAGTTGAACAGCCCGAACAGGCTCTCCAACTGCTGCAACCATCGAGCCAGTTCATACAACATGCGGGGATTCCTCTCCTTGCGCCAGCAGCGCTTTGACAATCGTGTCCATGGCGCTGCCACGGGAACCCTTGACCAGGCAGCGCACGCCGGCGTGCAGCTCGTCCTTCAGCGCCTGCGACAGCGCGTCGTGGGTGGCGAAATGGCGGCCGCCTTCGCCGAAGGCGGAGGCGGCCGCGGCGCTGAGCGGGCCCAGTGCATACAGGCGCTTCAGGCCGGCAGCACGTGCGCGGAGGCCGGCCTGCGCATGCAGCGCTTCCGCGTCCGGGCCCAGCTCGCGCATGTCGCCCAGCACCAGCCAGCCCTCTTCCGGCGCCGCGGCCAGGGCATCGATGGCCGCGGCCAGCGACCCGGGGTTGGCGTTGTAGCTGTCATCCACCAGCACCGCGCCATTGCGCAGCTGATGGGCGATCTGGCGACCCGGCACCGGCTGCGCTTCGGCCAGGCCGGCGGCAATCAGCGCCAGATCGACACCGGCGGCCAGCGCCAGGCTGGCGGCGGCCAGCGCATTGCTGACGTTGTGGCGACCCGGCAGGCCCAGCACCACGCGGGCTTCGCCGGCCGGTGCGACCAGAGTGAACTGGCTGCCCTGCGCACCGGCGCGGATATCGCGCGCGGTCACGTCCGCCGAGTGTTCCAGGCCATAGCGCAGCACGCGGCAACGCGCCGGGGTGCTGATGAAATGCTGTTCGAACCAGCGGCCATAGGCATCGTCGGCGTTGATCACCGCCACGCCATCGGCCGGCAGCGCGGCGTAGATCGCGCCCTTGGTCACCGCCACGCCGAGCAGGCTGCCCATACGTTCCAGGTGCGCCGGGGCGATGTTGTTGACCAGCGCATAACGCGGGCGGGCGATGTCGGTCAGGTAGGCGATGTCGCCCGGCTTGCCGGCGCCCATCTCGTAGACGGCGTAGTCGGCATCTTCCGGCGCATCGATCACCGCCAGCGGCAGGCCGATCTCGTTGTTGCGGTTGCCCGGGTTGGCGTAGACCACCTTGTGCGCGTGCTGGGCCACCTGCTGCAGGATCGACAGCAGCAGGCTCTTCACGCTGGTCTTGCCATTGCTGCCGGTGATCGCGAACACCTCGGTGCCACGGTCACGCTGCATGCCTGTGGCGATCTTCGCCAGCGCCAGTTCGCTGTCGGCCACCAGCACCTGCGGCAGTTCGACCGGCAGCAGGCGCTCGACCAGCAGCGCACTGGCACCGCGCGCCTGCGCGTCGGCCGCGAAGTCATGGCCGTCGAACCGCTCGCCGCGCAGCGCCACATACAGACTGCCCGGACCGAGATTGCGGGTGTCATTGCTGACCGCATCGATGGCCACGTCGTCGCCGTGGATCTCGCCGCCGGCCCAGTGTGCGATCAGCGAAAGCAGGGTGCGCTTCATGCGGCGCCCTCCCCGGCCTGCGCGCTGAGCACACCGGCCCTGGCCGCCAGCGCGGCGGCGGCCACTTCGGTGTCGTCGAAGTCATGGCGCACGCCATTCACTTCCTGGTACGGCTCGTGGCCCTTGCCGGCGATCAGGATGATGTCGCCTGCACCGGCACGCTTCACCGCCAGGCCGATCGCACGCGCGCGGCTGCGCTGCACGGTCACGGCATCGGCGTTCTGGAAGCCGGCCAGGATGTCGGCCACGATCACATCGCCATCTTCGCCGCGCGGGTTGTCGTCGGTGACGATGACCTGGTTGGCCAGGCGCTCGGCAATCGCCGCCATCTGCGGGCGCTTGCCGGTGTCGCGCTCGCCGCCGCAGCCGAACACGCAGAACAGCGTGCCCTGCAGGTGCCCGTGGAGGCTGTCCAGCGCCTGTTCCAGCGCATCCGGGGTGTGCGCGTAGTCGACCACCACCGTCGGCAGGCCGTCTTCACCGCCCAGGCGGTTCATGCGGCCACGGATCGGCTGCAGCGCCGACAGCACCTCGGCAATACGCGGCAGCGGCTGGCCCTGCGCATGCAGGGTACCGGCCACGGCCAGCAGGTTGTCCACGTTGAAGCGGCCCAGCAGCGGCGACTGCACCGTCGCGCACTGGCCGTCGATGACCAGCTCGAAGGCGATGCCACGACCGTCCAGCTGCAGTGCCTCGGCGCGCACGCTGGCGTCGGTGGCACCACGCGAGCTCAGCCCGATCGCCTGCACGCCGGCCGGCAGGCCCGCGAACAGCTGCCGGCCGAAGGCATCGTCCAGATTGATCACCGCGGCCTTCAGGCCCGGGCGATGGAACAGCCGCGCCTTGGCCGCGCCGTAGCTGGCCATGTCACCGTGGTAGTCCAGATGGTCGCGGGTGAGGTTGGTGAACACCGCCACGTCGTAGTGCACGGCGTCCACGCGGCCCTGGTCCAGCGCATGCGAGCTGACTTCCATCGCCACCGCGCGCGCACCGGCGTCGCGCAGCTGCGCCAGAAGCGCATGCATCTGCAGCACCAGCGGCGTGGTGAAGCCGGTCGGCTCGACCGCACCATAAAGTCCGGCACCCAACGTGCCGATACTGCCACTGGGCGTTCCGAGCAGATGCCAGGCCTGGGCCAGCAGCTGCACGGTGGAGGTCTTGCCGTTGGTGCCGGTCACGCCGACCATCGCCATCGCCCGCGATGGCGCGCCATGGAACTGGTCGGCCATCGCGCCCATGCGCGCGCGCAGGCCCGGCACGGCGATCGCATCGGCCGGGGCCGGCAGATCGGCCGGTGCCGGCGGTTCGAACAGGATGGCACTGGCACCGGCAGCGCGCGCCTGCTCGACAAAGCCCAGGCCATGCGCGCCGAAACCGGCGATGGCGACGAAGGCGTTACCGGGGCGCACGGCACGGCTGTCCAGCACCAGGCCGGTCAGAACGGGATCGTGACCCGCCAGGGCCACGTCCGGAAGCAACTGCGAAAGCAACATCGAAGGACTCATTGCGTGCCTCCCGTAGCGGGCGGCGTCTGGGCTTGCGCGCTTGGCAGCGCAGCGTCGAATTCAGCGGCGGCATCGACCGGCAGCGCGGTCTCGGCCGGCGGCGCAGGCAGGATCGAGGCCGAATGGCCGACCTTGCCCGACTGCTGTGCGGCCAGCCACGACTGCAGGTCGTCCAGCGGCACGTCCATCAGGCGCAGGGTGCCTTCCATCACGTTGTGGTAGACCGGCGCCGACACCAGGCCGCCGTAGAACTTGCCGGCCTGCGGGTCGTTGATGACGATGACGGTAGCGAAACGCGGGTTGGTGGCCGGCACCACGCCGGCGAACAGCGCGTTGTAATGGCCGCGCTCATAACCGCCCGGGCCGGCCTTGCGCGCGGTGCCGGTCTTGCCGGCCACGCGGTAACCCAGCACCGCCGCCTGCTTGGCGCCGCCCTGGGTGACCACCGTTTCCATCATCGCCACCACCTGCCGGGCGACGTTCTCGTCGATGATCTGCTGGCCTTCATTGCGCTGGCCCTTGACGAAGGTCGGCGCGATCAGGCGCCCGCCGTTGGCCAGCGCCGAGTACGCGGTGGCAATCTGCAGCGGCGTGACCGACAGGCCATAGCCATAGGACATGGTGGTCTTGGTGGTACCCGACCAGCGTGCCGGACGCATCACCACGCCGGCCGATTCACCCGGGAAACCACTGTGCGGCGCCGAGCCATAGCCGAAGCGGCGCACGCCGTCGTAGAAGGTCTGGTCCGGCATCTTCGCCGCAACCTTGGCCGCACCCACGTTCGAACTGCGGGTGATCACGCCGGTCACGTTGAGCACACCGTTGTTGCGCGGCACGTCGCGGATGGTGAAGCGGCCCAGGGTCATGTAGCCCGGGTTGGTGTCGATGATGGTGTCCTTGGTCACCGCACCGGCCTGCAGCGCGGTGGCGATGGTCAGCGGCTTCATCGTCGAACCCGGCTCGACCAGGTCGGTCACCGCGCGGTTGCGGCGCGTATCGGGGATCGCGCCGGTCAGCGAGTTCGGGTTGTAGGTCGGCAGGTTGACCATGGCCAGGATCTCGCCGGTGGTCACGTCCATGATCACCATCGAACCACCGGCCGCCTTGTTGGCCACCAGCGCGTTGCGCAGTTCCTTGAAGGCCAGGTACTGGATGCGGCGGTCGATGCTGAGGGTCAGGTCCTTGCCCGGCTCGGCGGCGCGCAGCAGATCGCTTTCGACGGTCTCGCCCTTGCGGTTGCGGATCACCCGCTTGGCACCGGCCTTGCCGCGCAGCCATTCGTCGAACGCCAGCTCCAGGCCTTCCTGGCCGCGGTCGTCGATGTTGGTGAAGCCCAGCACGTGCGCCATCGCTTCGCCCTGCGGGTAGAAGCGGCGGAACTCGCGCTGCGCGGCCACGCCCGGAATCTTCAGCGCGACCACCTTCTCTGCCTCGTCCGGATTGATCCGGCGGCGCAGGTACATGAATTCCTTGTCCGACTTCTGCGACAGGCGGCTGCTCAGCTCATCCACCGACATGCCGACCGCCTGGGCCAGCTCCGGGATGCGCTCGGGCGAACGCAGCAGGTCCTGCGGGTTGACCCAGATCGAGGCGACCGGGGTGGACACCGCCAGCGGCTCGCCGTTGCGGTCGGTGATCATGCCGCGCGAGGTCTTGATCGGCAGCTCGCGCAGGTAGCGGGCCTCGCCCTGGCGCTGGTAGAAATCGCTGTTGATGATCTGCACGTAGGCCGCGCGACCCACCAGCGACACCGAGCACAGGCCAAGCGCCAGCGCGACCCAGCGCAGGCGCTGGCGCAGGTTGAAGGCGTTGCGCGGGCGGTTGCGGCCGGTCTTGCTCATGGGCGCACCACCACGATGTCAGCGGCCTCGGGGAACTTCATGCCCAGCTTCTCGCGGGCAATGCGGTCCACGCGGTTGGCTTCGGCCAGGGTGGCCTGTTCCAGCTGCAGGCGGCCGAACTCAAGGTTGATGTCATCGCGCTTGCGCTCGGCACGCGACAGCTCGATGAAGGTCTGCCGGTGGCGGTGGCGCACGAACACCACGCCGATCGCCGAGGCGACGGTGCAGGCCAGCAGGATGATCAGCAGCAGCCGGCTCATGCATCGGCCCCCCGCTTCTGTGCCACGCGCAGCACGGCGCTGCGGGCACGCGGGTTGGCGGCCAGCTCTTCGTCGGTGGCCTTGATGGCGCCGCCGATCAGGTCCAGCGTCGGCACGAACGCAACCGCCTCGGGCAGTCGGCGGTTGGCCGGCGGCGCCTTGGCCAGGCGGTTCATGTACTGCTTGACGATGCGGTCTTCCAGCGAGTGGAAGCTGATCACCGCCAGGCGGCCACCGGGCTTGAGCCGTTCCACCGCCGCATCGAGCCCGGCTTCCAGATCGGCCAGCTCGCGGTTGATGTGGATGCGGATGGCCTGGAAGCTGCGCGTGGCCGGGTGGATCTTGTCCTTCCCACGCGGCATCACCGAGGCGATCAGCTCGGCCAGTTCGGCGGTGCGGGAGAACGGCTGCTTCTCGCGGCGGGCCACGATGGCGCGGGCGATGCGCCGGCTCTGGCGCTCTTCGCCGTAGGTCCACAGCACATCAGCGATCTCGCGCTCTTCGACGCGGTTGATCCACTGCGCGGCGCTTTCACCGCTGTCCGGATCCATGCGCATGTCCAGCGGGCCGTCCTTGCCGAAGCTGAAGCCACGTTCGGCCACGTCCAGCTGCGGCGACGACACGCCGAGGTCGAACAGCACGCCGTCCAGGCCTTCGGCCGTCGCGTCCCACTGCAGCAGCTGGGCGAAGCTGCCCCGGAAAATGGACACGCGCGGGTCCGGCGCGAAATCGCGCTCGGCAACGGCGATGGCTTCCGGATCCTTGTCCATGACCAGCAGGCGCCCCTCGGGACCGAGCTGGGTGAGCACGCCACGTGCATGACCGCCACGACCGAACGTGCCATCCAGATAACGTCCGTTTTCGATCACCCTCAGGCCTTCAAGGACCTGGGTGTACAGGACCGGCAGGTGCACCGCCGGCGACTGCGACACCGGAAGGTGACCGGCCTGCGCTTCTGGGCGCATCCGGGCACCCCGGCTCACAACTTCAGGTCGAGCAACCCATCACCCAGATCCTCGTCAGACAACGTCTGCTGGATCAGGGCCCGATGCGCCTGCTCGCTCCACAATTCGAACTTGTCGCCCATACCGAGCAATACCGCCTTCTTCTCAATGCCCACCGCACCGCGGTGGCTGGCGGGGATGCTGATGCGACCGTTGCCGTCCAGTTCCAGATGGGCGGCCGAGCCGACCAGCTTCTGCTGCAACAGGCGCACGACGCGCTGGGTGTTGGGCTTGGACATCACATCGTCGCGGACCCGCTCCCATTCCGACTCTGCATACAGCCACAGGCAGCCGGCTTCGAACGGGTTGTAGGTCAGCACGAGACGGTTGTTGCTGGCGCGCGCGACGAGGTCGCGGTAAGCGGTGGGAACCGCCATGCGCCCTTTGTCGTCAACTGTGATGGCCGTCTCGCCCTGGAACACGACGCCTGCACCTTGTCCTTCGCCCGGTGAAACATTGAACCACGAAAACCCACAAAACACCCGGATTTCCCTCTGATGCCCACCTTAGCAGCGGGCCGAGGGTTGTCAACAACTTTTCAGCGGGGAAATCGCCAGCCGCATCAATGGCTTGCAACAACCTTTAGAGAATTGTTCAAGGCTTATCCACAAGTTGCTGATCCGTCTCAATTTTTGAGATTGAACGGAAGTTCAGGGGCGTGGAGAGGGCGTGAAACATCGGCCGCGCATTCATCCGGAACGGGCCGGAAACGGCGCCGGACTGCGCAAACCGTGCACAATGAGGCCATGTGCCTGCTCGCTCTTGGCTGGATGCACCACCCGCGCTGGCGGCTGGTGATGACCGGCAACCGTGATGAGTTCCACGCCCGCCCGACGGCGGCGCTGGCCCCCTGGCAGGATGAGACGTCCGTCATCGGCGGGCGCGATCTGCGCTCCGGCGGTGGCTGGGCCGGGGTTGGCGCCTCGGGCCGGATGGCGGTGGTCACCAACGTCCGCGACCCGATGGCGGCCCAGACCGGCCCGTCGCGGGGCGCGCTGGTGGCCGACTTCCTGCGCGGCCGCGACCCGGCCGCTGTGCATATCGACCGATTGGCGACCGTGGCTGGCGCCTACGCCCCGTTCAATCTGTTGCTGGCCGATAGCGACAGCCTGGAGTACCTCGGCAACCATCCCGCCGAACGGCAGACCCTCGGCCCGGGCGTGCACGGCATGTCCAACGGCGCGCTGGACGCGCCCTGGCCGAAGACCCGGCGGCTGATGGCGGCCCTTGAAGCCTGGCTTCAGAATGACGGGGTCAGATCCCTTTCGCACAGCGAAAGGGATCTGACCCCGGACCTGACCCCACTCTGGAATGCTCTGGCCGACGAACACCGCCCTGCCGACAGCGACCTGCCCGACACCGGCATCGGCCTGGAACGCGAGCGCTGGCTGAGCCCGGCCTTCATCCGTGGCGATGACTACGGCACCCGTGCCAGCACCGTGCTGCTGATCGACGCCGACGGCCATGGCGAGATCCACGAACGCCGCTTCGGCCCGCAGGGCGCTCCCAGCGGCCAGAGCCACGTCATTTTCTGACCCGGTCATGACGGCCCTTGGCCGGATGCTCTTGGCGGGGGGGGGGGGGTAGTGCCGGCCGCTGGCCGGCAACCTCTGGATCTTCGGATGCAGCATGAAGTTGCCGGCCAGCGGCCGGCACTACCCGCACGCGTGTCGTCATTGAAGTGACGGTCGTCGTCAGCGCACCACGCCTGAAACGTCATTCAGCTTCCAGCCGCGACCGCGATCCGTCCGCGCCACAGCGGTTTCAGCATCACAGCCAGCCGACTGTGCCCTTTTCGCAATCGGCACTGTGTCTATAAATGTCGCCCCTGACCTCCCAGGGTGGTCGCGCCCGGCATCGCGCCGCGCAATCGACCACAACCCTCAAGGAGGCCCCATGCGTCGCATTCTCATCCTGTTCGCCACCCACCTGCTTGCTCTCGCCCTGGGCTTCGGCCTGGGCATCTATCTGCTGCCGATCCTGATCGCCCCCGATGACCCGCCGGTCACGCAGGTGCAGGCCGCGATGAACGACGCCACCTATCGCACCACCTTCCGTCGCGACCTCAAAGGCAGCGACGCGGTGCACTGGGCCGAAGGCAAGGTCAGCGTCAGCGCCACCCAGGTTGCCTTCGACGGCAAGATGGGACCGGGCCCGGACTACAAGGTCTACCTGGTCCGCGACTTCGTCGACAACAAGGCCGACTTCCTGAAGATCAAGGCGCAGGCCCAGCGCATCGGCGAGGTGAAGACCTTCAACCGCTTCCTGGTGGATGTGCCCGCGAACGTGGACGTGGACGACTACACCACGGTGGTGGTGTGGTGCGAGCGCTTCTCGCAGTTCATTTCCGCCGGCCAGTACCGCACGCCGGGCTGAGGACAGCATGGGGTCGGATCCCTTTCCTCCGGAAAGGGATCCGACCCCGCAATCACGGTAGCTCCACGCCATGCGTGGAAGAAGAAGGAGGCGGAGCCGGCCGATAAGCCGGGTTCTGTCGTGGACAGTCATTCCTCTAGGCGTTACGTCACCGCAACGCTCAAGCAACCTACCCGGATCCAACGCGGGCCGCGCCAAAGGATCCCTATTTGGTCTTGCTCCAGGTGGGGTTTGCCGTGCCGGTCTGTTGCCAGACTCGCGGTGCGCTCTTACCGCACCATTTCACCCTTACCGGCCTTCCGAAGAAGACGTAGGCGGTATCTTTCTGTTGCACTTTCCGTCGGCTTGCGCCGCCCAGGCGTTACCTGGCACCTTGCCCTATGGAGCCCGGACTTTCCTCGGCACCCCCGAAGGGATGACGCGACTGTCTGGCCGGCTCCGCCAGCGCATATTCTAGCGTACGCAGGTCCTTCCTGCCGTGCTGATCGCGGCGTCCGGTTCATCCATCCACGCATGGCGTGGATCTACTGCAGTAGCGCCACGCCATGCGTGGCTGCAGCAATCCATCAACTACCGTACAACGCCTTGCGCGGCGCGCCCGTCAGTTCCGCGGCCAGTTTGGCGGCGGTCGACGGCGGCAGGTGCTCGCTCAGCTTCGCGTAGACGCGGCGGCCATGCGCCAGCTGCGCTTGTTCGTCATCACCCGCGCCCTGCACCATCACCACGAATTCGCCCTTGCGCTGGTTGTCGTCGGCCTCGACCTTGGCCAGCAGGCCCGCCAGGTCACCATCGAGCACGGTCTCGAACAGCTTGGTCAGCTCGCGGGCCAGCACCGCCGGGCGTTCGCCACCGAAGATCGCCGCCATGTCGGCCAGCGATTCGGCGATGCGGTGCGAGGATTCGTAGAACACCATCGTGCGCACTTCGCCGGCCAGCGCCTGCAGGCGGTCGCGGCGGCCGCTGGCCTTGGCCGGCAGGAAGCCCTCGAAACTGAAACGGTCGCTGGGCAGGCCGGCCACGCTCAGCGCGGCGATGGCGGCACAGGCACCGGGAACCGGGCTGACCTTGATACCCGCCGCGCGCGCGGCACGCACCAGGCGGAACCCGGGGTCACTGACCAGCGGGGTACCGGCATCGCTGACCAGCGCCAGCGACTCGCCGGCCTGCAGGCGCGAGACCAGGCGCTGCGCCAGGGCCTCTTCATTGTGTTCGTGCAGGGCCACCAGTGGTTGCTGGATGCCGAAATGGGACAGCAGCTGGCCACTGCGGCGGGTGTCCTCGGCACAGATGGCCGCCACCGAACGCAGCACCTCCTGCGCGCGCGGGCTCAGATCGGCCAGGTTGCCGATCGGGGTGGCGACGACGTACAGGGTTGGGACACTCATTTCAGCGGTACTCACGGGGCAAGGGTAGAATCGTAGCGTGTACCCGGCCAAGGCCGCTGCCCTCATCGCATGGACCCGATCATGAACAAGCCCGCCGCACGGTTCTCCGCCCTGTCGTTGTCGCTGATGCTGCTGGCCGGTTGTGCCACCACCAGCCTGACCAGCACCCCCGATTCGCCGGCCCAGGGCCAGGCGCTGGCGCTGATCGAACAGGGCAAGCCGCGCGACGCCGCACTGCAGCTGGAAGGCCTGGCCGCCACGCTGCGTGGCGGCGCCCGCAGCAACGCACTGGCCGACGCGGCCTGGGCCTGGCACCTGGCCGGCGACAGTGCCCGCGCGCGCAGCCTGCTGGGCCAGCTCACCGCCCGCCAGCTGTCCGGCGCCAGCCTGCAGCGCTACCAGCTGACCGGTGCCGAGCTGGCGCTGGCCGACAAGCAGCCTGCGCAGGCGCTGGCGCTGCTGAAGGATCATGCCGACAGCGTTGCGGTCGGCCTGCGCACCCGCTGGCTGCTGGCCCGCGCCCAGGCCCTGCAGGGCACCGGCGATGCCTTCGGTGCCGCCAACGAGCGCGCCCGTGCCCATGCCGGCCTGACCGGCAGCGCGCGCAGCGAGAACCAGGCCGCCATCGCCGGCCTGCTCGGCACCCTCGACGACGCCACCCTGCGCAGCCGTGCCGCCGCGCTGCCGGCCAACGACCCGCTGTACAACTTCGCCGGCCGTGCGCTGATCGCGCGCGGCCTGCCGCTGCCGCGCCCGTTCGACCGCGATGGCGCGGCCCAGTTCGACACCAGCAAGCGCCCGCCGGCGATGAGCGACGGTTACCGCCCGCCGGCCAAGCTGGCCGTGCTGCTGCCGCTCAGCGGCCGCCTGGCCACCGCCGCGCAGCCGGTGCGCGATGGCCTGTTGAGCGCCTACTACGGTGAAAGCCGCCGCCGCCCGGACATCAACTTCTTCGACACCGCCGGCACCCCGGCCGGTGCCCTCGCCGCCTATGACAAGGCGGTCGCCTCCGGTGCCGACTTCGTGGTCGGACCGCTGGGCCGCGACGAAGTGGACGCCGTGTACGGCCGCCAGCAGCTGCAGGTGCCGGTGCTGGCCCTGAACCGTGGCAAGGACGCACCGCCGGCCGGCAGCGCCGGTTTCTCGCTGGCACCGGAAGACGACGGCATCGTCGCCGCCGAATACCTGCGTGGCCGCGAACGCAACCGCGCACTGGTGATCAGCAGCAATGACGACACCGGCCGCCGTTCCGCCGCCGCCTTCGCGCAGCGCTTCGCACAGCGCGGTGGGCAGGTGGTGGCCACCTTCAACGTCAGCGATGCCGTTGGCGATGTCGGCGCGCAGGTGCGCAATGCCGGCCAGGTCGATGCGGTGTTCCTCGCCGTGCGTGCACCGCAGGCCCGCCTGCTGGCGCCGCAGCTGGCGCTGGCCGGTGCCGGTGGCGCCACCCGCGTCGGCACCTCGCAGCTGACCGTCGGCAGCGGCAAGGTGGAAGAAGACGTGGCCCTGGACGGCATCGTCTACCCGAATGAAGCCTGGAACGTGCGCAGCGTGTCCGGCCTGCCCTCGGCCAGCCAGGTGGCCAGCACCCTGCCGAGCGCACGCGGTGCGGCCGGCCGCCTGTTCGCGTTCGGCGCCGACGCCTGGAAGATCACCGCCTATCTGGACAAGCTGTCCAACGAAGGCGGCCTGGACGGTGCCACCGGCACCCTGTTCCTGGACAGCAACGGCAACATCCTGCGCCAGCCGGCATGGTCGACCTTCAATGGCGGCCGGCCGATGCCGATCGTCGGTGGTCGCTGAGCGCAGCCAACGTGGCTCGGCGGTGGAAGCCGCCGCCGAGCAGCATCTGCAACAGGCCGGACTGCAGCCGCGCGCGCGCAACGTGCGTTATCGCGGCGGTGAACTGGACCTGGTGATGGACGATGCCGGCATCGTGGTGTTCGTGGAGGTGCGCTATCGCGCGCGATCAGAGTACGGTGGCGGTGCCGCTTCAGTCGATGCGCGCAAATGCCGGCGCCTGGCGCATGCCGCGCAGCTGTACCTGCAGGACCACCCCGCGCTGGCCAATGCGCCCTGCCGCTTCGACGTGGTGGAAGCCAGTGGCGAACCGCCGCAGCTGCATTGGCTGCGTGACGCATTCCGGCTGGATGATTGCTGATGTGTACTGTCCGCCTTGGTAGAAGCCGACCTTGGTCGGCGCGTCTGTGCCAACCAAGGTTGGCCCCCGCCAGAGCGCAGCCTGGCCGGCACTACCATGGTGCGTGACTGATGCCTTCGATCATCACCCATGCCGCCGTGCCGCTGGCGCTGTGGTGCGCCGCTGATCGTGGCCGCATCCCGCCGCGCCTGCTGGTTGCAGGCGTGATCGCCGCGATGCTGCCCGATGCCGATGTACTGGCCTTTGCGCTGCACATTCCCTATGCGGATGCCTTCGGCCATCGCGGTGCCAGCCATTCGCTGCTGTTTGCCGGAGTGCTGGCGGCATTGGCGGCGGCGTTCGCATTCTTTGGTAGCGGCCGACCTTGGTCGGCACCACACAGCCCCGGTAGTCGCCGACCTTGGTCGGAGCAGCACAGCCCCGGTAGTCGCCGACCTTGGTCGGCGGTTTCGTGCCAACCAAGGTTGGCACCTACCAAGGCAGGGCCAACGTTGGCATCGACCGTACAAGCCGCTGTATTCGTCTTCGTCTGCGCCGCCAGCCATCCACTGCTGGATGCGATGACCTCCGGCGGCCTCGGCGTCGCACTGGCCTGGCCGTGGAGCGAACACCGCTTCTTCGCACCGTGGCGACCGATCCGCGTTTCACCCTTCGCCCCACAGTTCTTCAGCGCACGCGGCGTGGCTACCCTGCTCTCCGAACTGCGCTGGGTGTGGCTGCCACTGGCCGGCGCCGTTGTCGCCTGGAAACTGATCCAACCCGCTCCTGCTGCCTCTCGAGATCCGTCATGAGTCCTGCCCTGCCTGCTGCCCTGGTCGCCGAACTGTCCACCCTGCTGGGCGCGGAGGGCTGGCGCATGGACGACAGCGCGCTGGAGGCCAACGCGCAGGACAATTCATGGCGCCGCCAGCGTCCGGCAGCCGTGGCGCTGCCCGCCGACGTCGAACAGGTTCAGGCACTGGTACATGCCTGTCGCGCGCATGGCGTGGCGCTGGTCGCGCGCGGCGCCGGCACCGGAACTACCGGTGCAGCCGTCCCGCAGCCGGGCAGCATCGTGCTGTCGTTCACCCGCATGGACCGCATCATCGAGATCCGCGCCGGTGATCGCTGCGCGGTCGTGCAGCCCGGCGTGCTCAATGGTACCCTGCAGCAGGCACTGGCCCCGCATGGCCTGTTCTGGGCGCCGGATCCTTCCAGCGCCGAGATCTGCAGCATCGGCGGCAACCTCGCTTGCAATGCCGGCGGGCCGCGCGCGGTGAAGTACGGCACCAGCCGCGACAACGTGCTGGGCCTGGTGGCGGTGACCGGCACCGGCGAGGTGATCCGCTGCGGTGGTGCCTACACCAAGGACGCCACCGGCTACGACCTCACCCATCTGCTGGTGGGCAGCGAAGGCACGCTGGCACTGATCGTGGAAGCCACGCTGAAGCTGACCCCGTTGCCGGTCAGCCAGGCCGGGCTGCGCGTGCTGTACCGTGATGCCGATGCTGCTGCGGCCGCCGTATCGCGGTTGATGTCGCAGCCGGTGGTACCCACCCGCCTGGAATTCATGGACGCGCGCAGCCTGGAGCTGCTGCGGCTCAATGGTGCTGACGTGCCGGAGGCCGGTGCGATGCTGCTGGTCGAGGCCGATGGTGACCACGACACCCTGCCCTATCTGCTGCAGGCCCTGGCCAGCGCCGCCGAAGGCGACGGCATGATCGAACTGGACGTGGCGATGGAAGGCCGCGCGCGCGACCAGCTGTGGGCGGCGCGCAAGGCGCTGTCGCCTGCGCTGCGCAGTGTGGCGCCGGGCAAGATCAATGAAGATGTGGTGGTCCCGGTGTCGCGCATTCCAGACCTGGTGGCCGGCGTGCAGGCGCTGGCACGCAACTACACGCTGACCATCGTCACCTTCGGCCATGCTGGCAATGGCAACCTGCACGTCAACATCCTCTACCACCCGGACGATGCCGACGAGAACGCACGCGCGCATGCCGCGCTGCCAAGGATCTTCGAGCTGACGCTGGCATTGGGCGGCACGTTGTCGGGCGAACACGGCATCGGCCTGGCCAAGCGCGATTTCATGGCGCAGGCCTTCACCCCGGAAACACTGGCAACGATGCGCGCGATCAAGGCCGCGCTGGACCCGGACGGCATCCTCAACCCGGGCAAGGTGCTGCCGCCGGCATAGACTGCGCGCACTCCTTCGCGCTCCTGTAGAGCCGAGCCATGCTCGGCTGCTCTTCGACCAGATCGCGATGACGCCCGCGCTGTGTGCGCAAGCCGAGCGTGGGCTCGGCTCTACAACGACGTGCCGTTCACCTTCGCGCTCCTGTAGAGCCGAGCCATGCTCGGCTGCTCTTCGACCAGATCGCGATGACGCCCGCGCTGTGTGCGCAAGCCGAGCGTGGGCTCGGCTCTACAACGACGTGTCGTTCACCTTCGCGCTCCTGTAGAGCCGAGCCATGCTCGGCTGCTCTTCGACCAGATCGCGATGACGCCCGCGCTGTGTGCGCAAGCCGAGCGTGGGCTCGGCTCTACAACGACGTGTCGTTCACCTTCGCGCTCCTGTAGAGCCGAGCCATGCTCGGCTGCTCTTCGACCAGATCGCGATGACGCCCGCGCTGTGCGCGCAAGCCGAGCGTGGGCTCGGCTCTACACCGTCTTGTCGGCTGCGATATCGATCAGGGTCTGCCGGAAGCTGGGTAGCAGCACGCGGTTGCCATGGCCGCTCAGGTGATCGTTGTCGAAGAACAACGGCTCGCCCTCTTCCACCGCCGAACAGGTCTGCGGCCCGCACAGCAGTGGCAGCGGATCCCACACGGTCATTGACGGGTAACGTGCCGCCAGGTCATCCAGCAGTGCCATCTGCGGCACGCGCAGCATTTCCAGATCCGCACGCGGCATGCTCAGACCGCCGGCACACGCCGGATTGCGGCGGTTGAACCAGTCCGAACAGCGGTACGCACCGGCCTTGAACAGCGGCAGCGGTGCGTCGATCACCACGTGTACGCCCAGCTTCTGCAAACGCCCCAGCACGCGCCCGGCTTCGTCGCGTGCAGCCTGTGCATGCGCGGGCGTGCGTTCGGCCAGCAGCTGTTGATAGATCTGCTGTGCATCCTGCCGCTGCCAGTCGAACCCACGCAGTTCCGGCATGCGCAAGGCCGCCAGCAGCACGATGTCACCCGGGCGCGCCTCGCGTTCGATGGTCGACAGCGTGTCTTCAATGAAGTCCTGGCAGTCGGCCGGGCTGGCCCGCAGCAGGTTGACGAAGCTGCAGCCGCCGCGATCCTGCTGGCGCACCTCCATGCCGGTCTGCCGCGCGACCATGCTGGTCATGGTGCGATACGCCGCCGCATGCGAGTCGCCGGCCACGAACAGGCGCCGCCCTTCAAGCGCCGGCGCACTCACCGGTTCCAGCGGGCGCCACGCCGGGTAGCGACGCGCCTGCCATGCGTAGCCGTTGCGGGTGACGCTGAGCGAGACCTGCTCGTGGTACTCGACCGTGGCCCAGGCGCCGGCACCGCACAGCGCCACCAGCGGAAACGCCATCGCCAGCACCTTGGCCGGTGCCAGCCGCAGCAGCGGCGCCGCACTGCGCAGCGGGCGCTCGATGAAGTGGTAGGACGCGGCCGACACCGCCAGCAGCAGCACCGGATACAGCCACAGCGCGACGCCATGCAGGCCATACGTCCAGCGCAGCAGTACCAGCAGCGGCCAATGCCACAGGTACAGCGAATAGGACAGCCGCCCCAGGTAGGCCAGCGGTGCGCAGCCCAGCGCACGGGCGATGCGCGATGTCCCCGCTGTCGACACGCCCGCCAACAGCAGCAGGGTACCGGCCACGGTCGCCAGCACGCCCGGCACCGGCATCGCCAACTGCGGGGCGATCAGCACACCCGCGGCCAGCAGCGCCAGGCCCGCCACGGCAGCCGCGTCGCTGCCCTGGCGTGGCGTACGTTTGTGCATCCACTGGTAGAGCAGCGCACCTGCGGCCAGCTCCCAGAACCGCGCCGGCAGCAGATAGAACGCCGACGCCGGCGCCGATCGCGCCTGCCAGCCCGCCCACGCCAGCGACAGCATGGTGAGCGCCGGCAACAGCCAACGCGCCCCCGGCCAGCGCTCACGCCCGCGCAGCCACACGAAGAACAACAGCGGGAAGACCAGGTAGAACTGCTCTTCCACACCCAGCGTCCAGGTATGCAGGAACGGATTGAGTTCAGCGCCGGGCGAGAAGTAATCGTCCTGCTGGCCGGCCAGCACGATGTTGCTCAAGCCGACCAGCGCGGCCCAGCCGGTCTGGTCGAACTGCTCATTGCGCCACGCGCGGGGAATGAACAACGCCGACAGCACGAAGGTCGCCATCAGCATCACCAGCAGCGCCGGCAACAGGCGCAGCACGCGACGCCGGTAGAAATCGAGCAGCATCGCACCCAGCGATGCTTGGGCGCGCGAGGCCAGCGACTGGCTGATCACGAAGCCGGATACCACGAAGAACAGGTCCACACCGGTGAAGCCGCCGGGCAGCCACGTCGCGTTGGTGTGGAAAAGGACGACGGCCAGCACCGCCAGTGCACGCAGGCCATCGATGGCGGCGTTGTGGGAACGTTCGGGAGAGGACACGCGGGCAACCGGCAGAAGACAGGGCGGCAGCATCGCCACCGTTTGCGCAGTCATTCAATGGACAATCGCGACAGACGTGGACAACGTTCAGGTCCAGTCCCGGATCGGCGCGGTTGTAGAGCCGAGCCATGCTCGGCTGCCCTTCGTCCAGATCGCAGTGAGCCGAGCATAGGCTCGGCTCCACAGCAGCAACTGGGGGGTCAGAGCCCATTGCCTTGGCAATGGGATCCGACCCCGCCGCAGGCGCGCTTACCAGGCCATGCGCAGGCCCAGCTGGCCGCCTACGTTGCGGTAGCCATGATCGCCGCGCTGCACGCTCATGCCACCCCACGCACCCCAACGCTGGCCCAGCCTCAGCTCGGCACCGGCCTGCACTTCATAGCGGTTGCGCGGCACGTCCGCACCCAGCGTGTCGCCGTTGAACTGCAACGTACTGGTGCCGCTGCCACGCAGCCAGTTCACGCCCAGGTAGGGCTGCACGGTGTTGCCGGCGGCCGTGCCATGGCCGAACACACGCACGCCCAGGCGCCCGCTAAGGCCACCGGCGTCGGCATGGTCGACCACCGTACCGTTGCTCTCCACGTGGCGATCGGCGCGGAAATCGACATGGCTCAGCTGCAGTTGTGGCTACACATACAGTGCGCTGGCGGTGTCCTGCCACACATTGAATGTGTAGCCGGACTCCAGTGACGCAGTGGCCATGCGCGAGTCGTAGTGCTCCGGCGCCAGGCCGATGCCCTGCAGGCGGTTATCGAAGCGGCCGTACTGCAGGGCTGCATCCACATACGCGCCCCGCGTGCCGTCCGCTTCCTGCATCCAGGTGCCGTACCCACCCACGGCGCTGCCACGCACCCGGCCCTTGGCGCTGTAACCGGTCAGATCGGACACTACGCTGCTGTCGGCGCGGCCGCTGCCCAGCATCACACCGGCAACCGCGTTGCCACGCTGCAGCAGGTCAGTGCCGATCTGCAACATCGAGGTGTTGCCATCAATCGACAGCTGGCCGCCGACCGCGCTGAAATCCGCCTGCTGCCGACCCACGCGTGCCCAGGCCTGGCGCTCGCCGTCCATCGAACGTGCGCCATTGCGCTCGTGCATGCGGTGCGCGAACAGGTTGATCGCCGCCGACTGGTTGGCCAGGTAAGCCCCCGCTTCCGGGCGCAGCACCGGTGGCGGCAGGATCGGATCGCCCGGATCAGTCGGATCAGTCGGATCAGTCGGATCGGTTGGATCCGGATCCGGGCCCGGATCGACCACGCACCCCGGTGCGGCCGGGTTGTCCTGGCAGATATCGAACCACTGCGAACGCAGATACCAGTTGCCATCGGAAGGATCGGCCAGGCCGCCCTGGAACAGGAAGTACTCATACGATCCGCCCACCGCGCGGCCGCTCAGCGTGTAACTCGCCAGCGATGCACCGTCGATCTCGATCAGCGCGATGCCATCCACTGTAGGTGCGCCTACGCCACCGATGTTCTTCACCGCGATCAGCGCGTCGCCGGAGCTGTCGCCGCGCACGTGCAGGCGGTCCATCGCGCTGTCATCGCCGGCCAGCGTGCCCTGGAACAGGAACGTCGCCCCTGCGCTGTGCAGGTCGCCGTCCACGGTGAGCGTATTGAAACGGCCGCTGCCGTCGGACAAGGCCACGCCACTGTTGAGTACCTGCAACTCGCCCACCGTGGCATCACCGGTCAGCGTCCACTGGCTGCCGTTCTCGATCGCCATCGTCTGCACCAGATCCGACGAACCCTGCCAGAGCGAACCATCGGCCAGCCGCACATGCACGTCCGACTGTGGTGGCAGGCCTGCGTCCTCGTCTTCCGGGGTAATGACAATGTCGCCGTCCATCCGCGAGCGGCCCTCCAGTACCACATCGAAGCGCCCGCCCACTGCCGCATCCAACGCCAGCGCGATGCCATTGCCGCCCGATACCACCGCACCGTTGGACAATGTCAGGCCCGGGTCGCGGCTGCTGCGCACCCACACACCACCATGCTGGACGCTCACCAGCGAGCCGCCGTCGATACGCATCCGACCGTTGTCATTGATCACCGCCGCCCACGCGCCCTCGCCTTCGGTGCGTACGTGGGTGTTGTTCAAAGCGATCTGCCCAGCACCACCGGCAATGACACCGTGCGAGGATCGGCCGACGGTCTGCAAGCGGCTGTCGACCAGCGTGACGGTCCCGCCGGTGCGCGCAATCGCCGCAGCAGACCCATCTCCTTCGGTCAGCACCTGGGTATCGACCGCCTCGATCACGGGCGGCCGCCCCGCGCCGCCCTGCGCATACAGACCATGGGCAGAACGCCCCCCTGTGCGCAGGTTGGTACTGAAAAGCTGCGCGCTGCCGCCTCGTGCATCAAGGCCGAACCCACCGTCTCCCTGGGCCACCACTGAAGACTCACTCAGCACCAGCGTGGAATCGTTCGGCATCCAGATGGCGGTACCTGCAGACGTTGCAAGCGAGCTGCGTTCCACTGTCACGACGTTGCCTCGGCCATTGATATCCAATGCGACCAGCTCGCTGCGGACACTGCTGTCACGCAGGTTCACGCTGCCATTGTCCATCAGCCTCAGTCCCGTATTGCCGGCCAGCTCGCTGCTCTGCACGTCCAGCGCACCACCTGACTGATCGACGGCGCGACCATGGGCGCCCTGCACGCTGATGCGGCTGTCGGAAACGTTTACGCTGCCTCCCATCGCCAGACCGACGGCGACGTCACCGCGCATGTCGATGTCCACACCCTTCATCACCAGGCGCGCGCCGCGATGCGCCGTTGCGGCCACACCCGAATGACCCACGCGTCCAATGCTCGCGTCCTGCAGGACGACCTCGGCCGTGCCGGTCGCCAGGACACCATTGCCCGCGTCACCCGCCATGTCGATGTGGACCCCATCCAGCGTTGCTGTGCCCGCATTCGCATACAGACCGTAAGTACCGTAGCGGTTCACCTGCAACTGAGCGCCCTGAACCTGCAGCGTGCCCCCCATCAACCGCAGCGCATCGCCGCCAGTGCTGCGGACCTGCACGTTTCTCAGCACGGCATCCGCGCCCTGCACCTGTACCCCGTGGGCGCTGTTGCCGCGTGTCTCGATCACTGCATCGGCGGCCTCCAGTCGGGCGCCTGCGGCAACTGACGCGCCTGCTGCAGAGATGCCGGTGGTGCTCACCGATGCACCCTGCAAAAAGATCAGACTGCCGGCGCCCTCGGCGTGCGCAGCGTGCGCTCCGCGTCCTTCAGTAGAGAGATTGACCGGCCCTGTCGGAAGAATACGGCCGCCGTTGATTGCGTAGAAGGCATGCCCCGACGGGTCGCCCGGCAGCACCGGCTCAGTGGTGTGGTAATCGCCTTCGGCAGGCATCTGGTCGTCGCCGTCGGCCACGATCTGCTGAGCCGAGGCGGGAATGCTGGCAAGCAGTGCAATGGCGAGGGCGGCGGCCAGCGCATGGTGGCGTGGGGTGGGTGTATGCATGGGGTTGCTCCTGAAAGGAGACGCCATGCTCGTCATCTCCGTTCACTGCCTCCATCGAATCACTTGCAACCCACCTGCGACAGGCTGTCGCAGTGCTGGCTGAAAGCTGAAGGCGCTACCGGTGTTCAGTGTGCTTTACAACTTTTTGCATGGGTTCGGCCGGGCTGCGCACAGAGACTGGCGCCAGTAGAGACACGTGACTTCGTAATTGCCCACCCTTCACGCCACCATCACAGAGATGAAGGATATACGGCACTTCGTCTGAATGCGGTTGCGTCGTGTCGCGTCTCTCCCCCTTCTCCGACACAAGGATTCCCCCATGAAGCGCACCGCCACCGCATCCCATCCTCTGACACCGCGCCCGCTGTTCCGCAGCCTGTTGCTGGCGCTGGCGTCCCTTCCCGCCGGGGTCGTTTTGGCCGGCGATCTCGATGGCCAGACTGCGGAGGTCGGTGCTGGGGATCCGGTCGAAGCGTGGACGTTGAAGAACGGCTCGCTGCTGACCGTGAACGGAGGAGCGGCCCAGACCATTCTGGCCGATGACTCACGCGTAACGCTGGTTGCTTCGACGGTCTCGCGCAAGCCATCGGGCGACTACTCCCAACATGCCGTAAAGCTGGATGGAAATTCGCTGCTGGACGCGCGTGACAGTACTTTCGTGGGGAGCCTGCGAGTGCACGATCAAGCGCAGGTTACGCTTTCCGGCTCTCACGTTGTGGTCTCGCCCGGCGCAGGCCAGCAACCTGGTGACAGCCAGTCCGTAGGCCTGAGCTTTTCCGGGTTGAGCGTTGGCAGTGGGCGCATCCTGCTCGACGCAAGTACCGTCAGGGTTGATGCCCTGCCCACGAGCAGTGGCAATCCTCTCTCGGACGGCGTGGGGGCACTCATGACCCATGGCAGTCTCGTGCTGCACAACCGCTCCCGTATCGATGCCGAGAATCATGGTGTTGTCATCTCGCCACTCGCAAACGGACAGAACTTCGAGGTGCATTTGGACCGTTCAACCCTGTCGGCCAAGAGCGCGGCAGCCATCTGGGTCCATGGCCGTGCCAGTGATGCTCACATCGATGTCGCCGTTGCCAACGGCAGCCAACTGCATGGAGGGGATGGAATTCTCATCCAACTGAAAGGGCGGACCGCTGTCGCAGCTGGCCGCACCACAGTCGATTTCACTGTCGATGACTCGCGCATCGCTGGCGATGTGGTGCTGGACACGACAACGGTCCCCAACGGCATGATCAACGTGGAACTGCGCAACAAGGCACAGATCGACGGCCGCTTCTTCAACGTCACCTCGGCCAGCATCGACGGCGACAGCACCTGGCTGATGTCCGGCGACAGCACTGTCGGTCATCTCGCGCTGGGTAGCACCGGTACGGTGGCGCTGGGCAATGGCAGTACGTTCAACACGCTCACCGTGGATACCTTCGACGGGGCCGGTGGCACCCTGCTGTTCAACACCCAGCTGGGCGACGACAGTTCGGCCACCGACAAGCTCATCATCAAGGGCGACGCCAACGGCCAGGCCAACGTGCGTGTGCTCAATGCCGGCGGCGCAGGCGCCAAGACCGACAAGGGCATCGAGCTGATCCGTGTGGGCGGTGCGTCCAATGCGCAGTTCGACCTGCAGGGCCGGGCGGTGGGTGGGCAGTACGAGTACTTCCTGTTCAAGGACGCGACCAACGGCGGCTGGTACCTGCGCTCGGAACTTGCCGGGGCGCCGGATCCGTGTGTGATCGACCCGACGCTGCCGGAGTGTAAGCCGGTCGATCCGGTGGACCCGGTGGATCCGGTCGATCCGGTCGATCCGATCGACCCCACGCCGGTGCTGCGCCCGGAAGCCGGCGCGTACCTGGCCAACCAATTCGCGATGGACCAGCTGCTGCGCCATGGCTGGCGCGACCGCCAGGGCGGCAACACCGCCGCCATTGATGGCGTGCGTGGCTGGGCCCGCGTGGACGCTACACAGAGCAAGCTGTCGGCGGTGGAAGACCAGCTGGACCTGCGCGTGGACCGCTCGCGCCTGCAGCTGGGTGCGGACATCGGCGTGTTCGACAACGGCCAGGGCCGCGTGGGCGTGATGGGTACGCTGGCCAAGTCCGACGCCACTTCACGTTCACAGCTGACCGGCTACAGCGCACGCGGCAAGCTCAACGGCGGCGCGCTCGGCGTGTACGGCAATTGGAGCAACGATGCACTGTATGTGGATGCCAGCGTGCAGCGCGGCCACTTCCGCAACCGCGTGCAGGGCGAAGGCCTGGCCGAGGAACGCTACGACTCGGACATCTGGCAGAGCTCGCTGGAAGCCGGCTACCGCTTCGGCATCGGCCAGATCGGCAGCACCGCGCTGAGCCTGCAGCCGGAACTGCAGCTGGTCTACACCGACGCCAACACCGATCGCCACGAGGAAGCCAACGGCACGGTGGTGCGCAGCTTGGGCGACAGCGGTCTGTCCGGCCGCGTGGGCCTGCGCCTTCAGGGCGAAGGCCGCAGTGCCGCCGGCGCGTCGGTCAGCCCGTATGTGGTGGCCAACTGGTACCGCGATGGCGCCAGCAACGGCATGGCATTCGATGATGAAGCGCTGAAGGCCAGCGTGCCGCGCAACCGCTACGAGTTGAATGCCGGTGCGCGCGTGGACTTCCGTTCCGGGCTGAGTGCGTGGGGTGGCTTCGGCGTGATGCGCGGTGACCATGGTTACCGCGAGGCGACGGCGAACCTGAGCATGTCGTACAAGTGGTGAGGTAGAAATACGCACGGCGCCGGATGATTCCGGCGCCGCTTTTCTTTGCTCTTGTAGAGCCGAGCCAACGCTCGGCTACGTTCTGCATCAGCCAAGCAAGCTCGGCGCCGTCAGCGCAGGGGAACCATGGACCTGTCTGGTCAATGCCTTCTTCCAGCAGCGATCCACTCTTTGGGCTGATTCGGGCTGATTCGGGCTGATTTGGGCTGATCCGGCCAGAGGAGCAATCAGGATGGGCCTCCCATGCGGCTCTTCTGCACCGCTTCACAGCTGAGCAGCGGGAACCCCGAAAACCGGCAGCGCCCCCGGCATCCCGACCAATGAATGCCTGGGTATCAACAAACACCAGGAAGACAGCGATGGCGAAAGCGTCACTCTGCGCCAATCAGGATAAGGCGGCCGTCGTCTGTGGGATGCAGTTGCAGAAAAACATCCCGGCCATTCTTGTGGAACATGGACCAGCAGACCGCCTGCCAGCCGCGGCCACAATTGACCTCGGGAAATCCAAGCACGTTCGGATGCGAGTACTCGCGTGGTATTCCGCCCCACCCCGCTTTCAACAGGGCAGGGCGTAGTGTTCTGTAGTCCATCTCCCATCGCGCGCCCAATGCCTTCAGCGTGCCCGGCATCGGCGATGGATTTTCCTTGTAGCTTCCCATTCTGTAGCCGGGCTCTATGACGTCCGGCGAAGATGCCAGCAAGAAGGCGATCAAGAGAATTTTCATCTACCCAGCGTAGCGGCATCGCTGAGCGCGGCAACTCCCATTGAAGCTGATGCCACTCTGACGAAGTGATGAAGCGCGCTCGACTCTACGATACGTAGTGGCGAAGAATGTCGCATTCGGCAGGCAGCGCCATCCGCTACCTGCCAGCGACGAAGTTGCAGCCTTTCGAAGTTTCCAACAATTCTCATTGGCAGCATTGGCGCTTCATGCAAATCATGTAGCGCCACCGACAACGGGTGGCACGGGCTTCCAATCCCGTTAGGTTGATGTGTTGGTTACGCTTGCCTGCCGGCGTCGCTCTTTCCTTGTTGGGTGGCGTCGGCAGGCATTCTGTCCGCGCTTACATGGCGGGCGGTGCGTGGGGGCCTCGTGCCCGCCGGCGCTTCTACATCGACCTCCGGTATTGGAACCACGCACCGTCCGCCACCCTTGCTGTTAAGCAGGGTGGCCCCTTGCCGCTTGCACAAGGACGCCGCCATGACCGCTTCCCCCTACCCGCACCTGTTCGCCACCCTGGGCGAGGCCGCCACGCGCCTGCCCGATGACCTGGCCCGCACGCTGGAAGACACCTTCGTCGCGCTGCAGAGCGGCAACAGCGCCGGGGCCATCACCCTGCAGGCGTGCCTGCAGTACATCCGCCAGGGCGACGCCGCCGATGGCCAGCCGTGGCCCGGCACCAACCGCACACCCGGGCAGCGCCTGGCCCTGGCGCGCATCGACCGCGCCAATGCGGGGCTGAGTTTCCTGCTGGAACTGCTGCACGCCACCGAACGCGTACGCGTGGACGGTGAAATCGATCAGCAGATGGGCGATGGCGCGCGCGAAGGGCTGCTGCTGGCCTGCCGTGGGCTGGCCGAGTATGTGGATGTGCAGTTGCGAGCAGCGTAAGCACCCAACAAGGAGAAGTGCGGGGTAGCGCTCAGTTCAGTTGCACGCTGCGTGCAATTGCAACGATTCCGATGGTTCATCATCACAGGAGCACCAATAGTGCGCACTTCTTTTCAGGGAGTGCCCGGATGCACAAGATGATGATTCCGCTTACCCGCTATGCCCAGTTCAGCGGGCGCGCCAGCCGCGGTGAGTTCTGGTGGTTCCAGTTGTTCGTCGTGATCGTGTTGATACCGTCGAATGTGTTGGGCTTCATTGCTGGCTACACCGGTTCAAGCACGCTGGCACTGATATCGACGGGCGTGGGCGCGTTGGTGTGGCTGGCGATCATCGTGCCGATGATTGCAGTTACCGTGCGCCGTCTGCATGACACCGACCGTTCCGGCTGGTGGTACCTGCTGATGCTGGTGCCGATTGTGGGCCTGGTGGTGCTGGTGTTCCTGCTGCTGCCCGGCACGCCGGGCAACAACCGCTTCGACACAGCGGTTCCGCTCATGTAACCCGCCCGCGTTGGTAGGTGTCGACCTTGGTCGACACGCTGTTGGCACGCGCGACTGACACATCCGTGCCAACCAAGGTTGGCACCTACCAGAGCGCACCGATGCGCCTCCGCTTTGGTAGGTGTCGACCTTGGCCGACACGGCGTTTGCACGGGCGGCTGACACATCCGTGCCAACCAAGGTTGGCACCTACCAGAGCAACACCGAGGTATTCCCGCCTGGGTAGGTGTCGACCTTGGTCGACACCATGTTGGCACGGGCGGCTGACACATCCGTGCCAACCAAGGTTGGCACCTACCAGAGCAACACCGAGGTGTTCCCGCCTGGGCAGGTGTCGACCTTGGTCGACACGGTGTTGGCACGCGCGGCTGGCACATCCGTGCCAACCAAGGTTGGCACCTACCAGAGCAACACCGAGGTATTCCCGCCTGGGTAGGTGTCGACCTTGGTCGACACGGAGTTGCCACGCGCGGCTGACACATCCGTGCCAACCAAGGTTGGCACTTACCAGAGCAACACCGAGGTATTCCCGCCTGGGTAGGTGTCGACCTTGGTCGACACGCTGTTGGCACGGGCGGCTGACACATTCGTGCCAACCGAGGTTGGCACCTGCCAGAGCAACACCGAGGTGTTCCCGCCTGGGTAGGTGTCGACCTTGGTCGACACGCTGTTGGCACGGGCGGCTGACACATCCGTGCCAACCGAGGTTGGCACCTACCAGAGCGCACCGATGCGCCTCCGCTTTGGTAGGTGTCGACCTTGGTCGACACGCTGTTGGCACGGGCGGCTGACACATCCGTGCCAACCAAGGTTGGCACCTACCAGAGCAACATCGATCTGACCCCACCCCGAAGCTTGGCACCCAGCAGGGCAGTACCGCTGCGGCTACGCGAAGTGCTGGTAACCGCCGTCGGCGGCTTCGCCATCCACATGCACGCCCTGCCCTTCGGCAATCCGACCGATGCGGGTGAGCGGCACGTCCAGCGATTCGGCGAGGTAGTGCAGTGCGTCGCGCTGGTCGGCGGCGGCGGTGAAGCACAGTTCGTAGTCGTCGCCCCCGCGCAGTGCGCAGTCGCGCGCAGTGTCGCGGCCGAGCAGCTCACGCAGCGCGTGCGAGATCGGCAGCGAATCGGCGTCCACATGCGCGGCCACGTTGCTACGCGTGGCGATATGACCGAGGTCGGCCAGCAGGCCGTCGGACACATCCACCGCCGCGTGCGCGAAGGCCCGCAGGCGCAGGCCCAGGGTCACGCGCGGCGTCGGCCGCAGCAGGCGCAGGCGCAGGCTTTCGTAGTCGGCCAGCAGCGTGGCGGTGGCGATGCTCAACGCACCTTGTTGCCACAGGCGCAGCGCGCCGGCGGCATCGCCCAGCGTGCCACTGATCCAGATGTCATCGCCTGCCTGTGCGCGGTCGCGCCGCAGGGCCTGGCCACGCCCGACCTGGCCCATCGCGGTCACCGACAGCGACAGCGGACCGCGCGTGGTGTCGCCACCGATCAGCGCGATGTCGTGCTGGTCGGCCAGGGCGAAGAAGCCATCGGCAAAGGCCTCGATCCAATCTTCAGACGCTTCCGGCAGTGACAGTGCCAGCGTGCACCACGCCGGGCGCGCGCCCATCGCGGCCAGGTCCGACAGGTTGACCGCCAGGGTCTTCCAGCCGATGTCGAAGGCAGGCGTCTCAACCGGGAAGTGCACGCCGCTGTTGAGCGTGTCGGCGGTGACCACCAGTTGCTCGTTGGCACGCGGCTGCAGCAGCGCGGCGTCGTCACCGATGCCGAGCAGGATGTCGTCGCGCTCGAGGGTGCGGGCGCGGATGCGGTCGATGAGGGCGAATTCGGCCAGGGACATGGGGCGTTCCCGCTGTTGTACGTGCCGCGCATCGCGCGGTGGGCGGTAGTGCCGGCCGCTGGCCGGCAACCTCAGGATCCCTGCAGCTGCCGGCCAGCGGCCGGCACTACCACAGGTGGGTCAGTGACCCGATTCGACCTTGCGCCATTCCACGGCGGCACGATCCAGCACGCCGTTGACGTAGGTGTGGCCGTGTTCGGAACCGAAGCGCTTGGCCGATTCGATCGCTTCGTTGATCACCACGCGGTATGGCACGTCCAGGCGGTAGCGCAGCTCGTAGGCGGCCAGGCGCAGCACCGCGCGTTCGATCGCGTCCACTTCCTCGATGCCACGGTCCAGGTACGGGCCGAGCGCTTCATCGATGTCACGACGGTTGTCGAGCACGCCGTGCAGCAGCGCCTCGAAGTACGCCAGGTCGGCGATTTCACGGGCCTGCTCGTGGGCGAACTGGGCGATCAGCGACTGTGCGTTGCCGCCGGAGATCTGCCAGGCGTAGATGGCCTGCACGGCACGACGGCGGGCGCGCGAGCGCAGCACCGGATCGACGCCATCGCGGCGGACGGGTTTACCGGAGGGCTTGCCCTGGGTGTTCTTGTTCATGGCAGTTGCTCCAGCAGATTGACCATTTCCAGTGCGGCGAGTGCGACTTCCTCGCCCTTGTTGCCGTGGCTGCCGCCTGCGCGGGCCTCGGCGTCTTCAACGCGTTCCACCGCCAGCACGCCGTTCAGCACCGGCACGCCGAAATCCAGCTGCACGCGCATCAGGCCTTCGGCGCAGCGGTCGGCCACGTGTTCGTAGTGGCGGGTGTCGCCACGGATCACGCAGCCCAGGGTGAGGATGGCGGCGTGTTCATGGGCGGCGGCCAGGCGCGCGGCCACCAGCGGCAGCTCCCAGGCACCCGGCACGCGGATCACGTCGATGTTGGCTTCGGTGATGCCGTTGCCGGCCAGGCTCAGGCGCGCGCCTGCGACCAGCGCGTCGGTGATGCGGGCGTTCCAGCGGCTGGCCAGGATGGCGAAGCGCGCCGACTCGGGAGTGCGAAGATCGCCTTCGTAGTGGCTCATATGCGGCTTGGGGACTCGATAAGGGGGTAATTCTAGCGTGGATGGGCCCCGGCCGTGGCTGGCGGGGGCCCGCAGGGTGTGCCGACCAACGGTCGGCACCCACCGGTGGCATGGGGCCGGCACCCACCGGTAGTGCCGGCCGCTGGCCGGCAATCCCCCATTACAGGGTGACCGTCTCCACCACTTCCAGGCCGTAACCGGCCAGGCCAACCTGGCGGCGCGGGGTGCCCAGCACCCGCAGCTTGCCCAGGCCCAGGTCAGACAGGATCTGTGCGCCGGCACCGTTGCGGCGCCACTGGCCCACATCCTTGTCCTTGCCCGGCACCACCGGCGCCGGCTGCTGGCGCAGGCGGGCCAGCAGGGCTTCACCGTCGCGCGGGGCCGACAGCACCACCATCACGCCGGCGCCCTCGGCATCGATCGCGCGCAGGGCATCGGTGGCCGCCACGCCGAAGTCGTCGCGGCGCCAGTGCAGCAGGTCGGCCAGCGGGTTTTCCACCTGCACGCGCACCAGGGTCGGGGTGTCCGCATCCGGCGTGCCACGAACCAGCGCGAAGTGCAGGTCGTGGGCGATGCGGTCGCGGTAGGTCAACAGCTTGAACGGACCGAATTCGGTGTCGATCTCGCGCTCGTCCACGCGCTCGACGGTCTTTTCGGTGGCCAGGCGGTAGGCGATCAGATCGGCGATGGAGCCCATCTTCAGGCCGTGCTCGCGGGCGAACACTTCAAGCTCCGGGCGGCGCGCCATGCTGCCATCCGGGTTCAGGATTTCCACCAGCACGCCGGCCGGTTCCAGCCCGGCGAGCATGGCCAGGTCGACGCCGGCTTCGGTGTGGCCGGCGCGGGTCAGCACGCCGCCCGGCTGGGCGATCAGCGGGAAGATGTGGCCCGGCTGGTGCAGGTCCGACGGCTTGGCATTGGGCTTTACCGCGGTGCGGATGGTATGCGCGCGGTCATGCGCCGAAATGCCGGTGGTGACGCCCTCGGCGGCCTCGATGCTGACCGTGAAGTTGGTCTGGAACTGGGCGGTATTGGCCTGCACCATCGGCGCCAGGCCGAGGTCGGCGGCGCGGCTGCGGGTCAGCGGCAGGCACACCAGGCCGCGGCCGTGGGTGACCATGAAGTTGATGTCCGACGGCTTGACCAGCTCGGCGGCCATGATCAGGTCGCCTTCGTTCTCGCGGTCTTCGTCATCGACGATGACCACCATGCGGCCCAGGCGGATGTCTTTCAGGATTTCCGGAATCGGGGCGAAGTTCATGCTGCGTCTCCCTGTGGGTGCTGACCGTTGCTCGGTACACCCATCAATCGCTCGACGTAACGGGCCACCAGATCGATTTCCAGATTGACCGCGCTGCCCACGCCGGTGGCGGAGAAGGCGGTGTTGGCCACGGTGTGCGGGATCAGGGCGACTTCAAAACCGTCGTCGTCCACTTCGTTGACGGTGAGGCTGACGCCGTCAACGCAGATCGAGCCCTTCTTGGCGATATAGCGGCGCAGCGAGGCCGGCGCGGCGAAACGCCAGCGCTGGGCCCGCGCGTCGTCATGGATGGACAGCACCTGGCCGAGGCCGTCGACGTGGCCGCTGACCAGATGGCCGCCCAGGCGGTCGGTCGGGCGCATGGCGCGCTCCAGGTTGATGACCGCCCCTTCGCCCAACTGGCCCAGCGTGGTCAGGCCCAGGGTCTCGGTGGAGGCATCGGCCTGGAAGCTGCTGGCGTCGAACGCGATGACGGTGAGGCAGACGCCGTTGATGGCGATGCTCTCGCCCATCTGCACGTGGTCGAACGGCAGATTCCCGACGTGGAAGGTGAAGCGGACATCGCCGCCGATGGATTCGCGTGCGGCCAGACGGCCGACGCCTTCGATGATTCCAGTAAACAAGTAACGTTCTCCGCGAAAAGTGAGCGAAAAACGCCGCAAGGCAAACAGGCGGGCGCAGGGCCGCGAAGGCCCTGTGGCACCGTCTTCTTTCATCCGGACTATGACCGTCGGCTCCGGCATTGGACCGGATCTGCTGACCCCCGGCCGTGGGCCGGGGCGCTCGCGGGCTCGTGCTTGCGCACCTACCGCCGGTGGGGAATTGCACCCCGCCCTGAAGACGTTTGTGTACCGGCGAACCGGCGCGGCTAGTGTACCAGCCCGTGCTGAACGGGGTGGGGATGACCGGGGTCGGATCCCTTTCCGCAGGCAAGGGCTCTGGCCCCGGCCCTCTCGAAATCGCTACGGGTCAGAGCCGTTTTCCGACGGAAAACGGATCTGACCCCGATCCAGGCCCGCTCGCACTCTGATGACCGGGGTCGGATCCCTTTCCGCCCCGGAAAGGGCTCTGACCCCGGGTCCCTCGAAATCGCGGAGGGGTCAGAGCCGTTTTCCGACGGAAAACGGATCCGACCCCGATGCAGGCCCGCTCGCATTCTGATGACCGGGGTCGGATCCCTTTCCGCAGGAAAGGGCTCTGACCCCGGGTCCCTCGAAATCGCGAGGGGTCAGAGCCGTTTTCCGACGGAAAACGGATCCGACCCCGATGCAGGCCGGCTCGCATTCTGATGACCGGGGTCGGATCCCCTTCCGCAGGAAAGGGCTCTGACCCCGGCCAAGCCAGACCAGCTTGTGACGGCCGTCTCTCGCATTTTGTAAAACTTTCATTAAAATCCGCAGCGGACGACATGAGGTCGCCACGGGCAGCCGCGAGGGCAGGCCCGCCAATGGACTGAAATTCACAGGAATTCCCATGCGCAAGATCCTGATCGTGGCCGCCCTGCTGGCCGCTGCTCCGTTCTCGGCTTCGGCCGACGCCCTGAGCTACACCTACGTGGAAGGCGGCTGGACCCAGGTCCAGGTTGACGACAACGTGCTGGACGACCCGAAGGTCGACGGCGGCTACCTGCGCGGCTCGGTCGCGCTGGCCGAGCAGGTCTACGTCTTCGGTGGCTGGTCGCGCACCAGCAAGACCCGCCACTACGGCGAAGACTCGCTGAAGCTGGAACTGAACCAGCCGGAGCTGGGTATCGGCTACCACATGCCGTGGACCGACCGCCTGGACTTCACCGCCGATGCCGCCTGGGTGCGCCAGAACGCCGAATCGACCCTGCGCTACGACGGCGTGCGTTACCACGGCAAGGACCACACCAACCTGGGCCGCGTCACCATGGGTATCCGCGGCAAGCCGTCGCGCATGACCGAAGCCTGGGCCAAGGCCGGTTACATGGATGGCGGCAACAACTACAAGGGCACCTGGGTCGGTACCGTCGGCGGCCAGGTCAACTTCACCAAGACCTGGGGTGTAGTGGGCGAGATCGCCGGCTACCGCGACGTCACCCAGTACTCGGTCGGCGTCCGCGCCAGCTTCTGATTTACCGATCGCTCCTCGTCGTGCGATCGAACGGGCCCCGCAAGGGGCCCGTTTTTTTTGGGCCCGCGGGCGCCGGCAGGCGGCCACAGGCACCAACGGGCCTGCGCAAAGATGCGCTACGCTTGCGCGCCTCTGGAACAGGAAACACCGTCATGAAGACTCCCTTGCGTACCCTGCTGGCCAGCGCCCTGCTGGCGGCCCCGCTGCTGGCCGGCGCCGCCCCGGCCACACTGACGCCCGAACAGGCTTTCGACCTGTACGCACGCGTGCTGCTGGAAGATGACGCCGCGGCGACCCGCGCGCTCAACGATGCGCTGAAGCCGGCGTTCGAAGGCCAGGACGCGGTGACCCCGAACCCGGGTGCGCTGGCCAAGGCGCTGGCCGAACCGTGGCAGGTCGTACTAGCCAGCACCGGCGCAAAGGCCGACGCGGCCGCCACCGAAGCGCTGTATGCCAAGGCCCTGCGTGATTCGAAGTGCCGCGCCAGCAAGAGCGTGATTGAAGACAACGAGTACGTGGAAGACCAGAAGCTGGCGCGCATCACTTTCAGCTGCCAGGTGCCCGACCTCGGCAAGGTGCGCCCGCTGTTCGCCGCCAGCCTTGCAGCCGACGCCAGCCCGGCCGCGCGCAAGCAGTTCACCGACGCCTACACCCAGGCGCTGCAGAGCGGTGCGCGCGTGCCGGTCAGCGGCACCTTCACCCTGTACCCGGCCAAGGACAACGGCTACTGGTACAGCGGCAACTTCGACGATCTGGTGGGTACCGTGACCGGCGCGCTGGCACCGTTCGAGGACTGGATGCAGGACGCGCAGGCGGCCAGCGCACCGAAGGTGACCGGCGTACCCGGCTGTGACCTGCTGCTGCAGCAGCACCGCGCCTGCGTGGCGAAGATCGCGCCGGACCAGATCAGTGGCGTGGATGCCATGACCGAGGAACTGAAGGCCAAGGCGAAGGTGAAGTCAGCCGAAGACATGACGCAGGAATGCAAGGCACTGCGCCCGATCGCCGAGATGATGTGGACCGACGAATGCGCGTGAGCGGGATGTAACGCCGAGCCTACGCGCTGCCCAGCGTTGCCGACGGCAAGGGCAACTGCATTTTCAGAACCCTTGCATGGCCCTGCGCGGCCTGCATGGTCAATGCTGTTGCCCTCTTCCCCCGGGGGCAACCGCATGAAACACCGTATGACGTCGACCGCGCTCATGTTGCTGGCGCTGATGGTGTGCTGGCAGGCCGAAGCGTCCAGGTTCAAAGCCACGAAGATCATCGTCGTCCAACCCTCGGTCGCCTTCGAGTCAACGCAGCTGAGCGACAGGCACCTGGATGCGTGGATGAGTGAGGATGATCACTGCCGCGACTTCCTGATGTACCACGACCAGTGTGCCGTGCTGGTACTGCCGGATGAGTACGACGACGGTTTTACGCGTCGCCAGTTGCGGTTCAAGGCGAGGCAACTGCCGGGCGAGGCGCTCGGCGCGTACTGCCGCGACCTGCATGTGCTGTGGAAGCAGCAGTGGAAGGGCCAGTGCCCGGTCGGCGAAGAAGACGACGAAGCGGCCTGACGCCATGGGCGTAGCCCCCTGCCCTGCGTCATTCCTTCATGGGCGCAGCAGCAGCCTGTTGTCCTCGCCGACCTGGCGCTGGTCAACCACGCGCAGGCGACGCTGCTGGTCCATGGCATCGATGCCGAGGCCAGCCAGCAGCGGGCGGCCGTTGTCGCCCAGCAGCGTGGGCGCCTGATAGAGCAGAAGCTCATCGACCCAGCCACCGCGCAGCAGCGCACCGGCCAATGTCGCGCCGGCTTCGGTGTGCACTTCGTTGATGCCGCGCTCGGCCAGCAGCGCCAGCACCGCGCCCAGGTCCAACCGCCCCTCTGCGCTGGGCACGCTGGCGAATTCGGCATCGGCCGCATCCGGCGCGCTCACCGCCGCAGCGTGCAGGTACAGCGTCGGTGCCCCGCCCTCGCGCACGCGGCTGCATTCGAGCGAGCGCAGGCGCGAATCCAGCACCACACGCAGTGGTGCCATCACTTCGGTATCGGCCAGGCGCACGGTCAGCATCGGGTCGTCGGCCAGCACCGTGTCGGCGCCGGTCAGGATCGCACCGGCGCGCGCGCGCCAGTGCTGCACGTCCTCGCGCGCGGCCGGCCCGGTGATCCACTTGGAACTGCCATCGGCCATCGCGGTACGGCCATCCAGGCTGGCGGCCAGCTTCACCCGCAGCCACGGCCGATTGCGCTCCACGCGCGACAGGAAGCCCTTGTTGAGCTCGCGCGCCTGCGCCGCCATCAGCCCTTCGGCGACGTCGATGCCGGCATTGCGCAGCAGATCGAACCCACCGCCATCGACCTTCGGGAACGGATCGCGCATCGCCGCGACCACGCGCGACACGCCGGCTTCGATCAAGGCCAGCGCACACGGTGGCGTGCGCCCGTAGTGGGCGCAGGGTTCCAGGGTGACGTAGGCGGTGGCACCGCGTGCTTCGGTGCCGGCCTCGCACAGGGCGAACACTTCCGCATGCGGGCCACCGGCGCGCTGGTGCCAGCCCTGCCCGACCACGCGTTCGCCATGGGCGATCACGCAGCCGACCATCGGGTTGGGGCGGGTGGTATAGGCGGCGCGCTCGGCCAGGCGCAGCGCGTTGGCCATGTGCAGGTGGTCGAGGACGGAGAACGAAGTGGTCATGCAGCCATGGTAACGCCGCCGGTGTTGATCCATGCCGTCAGTGCCAACCAACGGTTGGCACCCACCAGTGAATGCGGCCACCGGTGCCCACCAAGGTTGGCACCCCCAAGGCAGAGGCAGTCAGCCCTTCTTCTTCTTGGTCAGGGCGATCACATCGCCCAGCAGCTGCAGCTGTTCGGTACTGGACGGCAGGTCGCGCTCGAGCTTCTCGATCTCCTCGCGGAAATCGGCCACGTCCTCGAAGCTGCGGTAGACCGAAGCGAAGCGCACGTAGCCGACATGATCGAGCTTGCGCAGTTCGTTCATCACGAATTCGCCGACCTTGATCGAGGGCACTTCGCGCTCGCCGCTGATGCGCAGCTGGTGAACCACCGCACGCACCGCTGCTTCGATCTTGTCTTCGGCCACCGCACGCTTCTGCAGCGCGCGGTCGAAGCCAGCGCGGACCTTGCGCTGGTCGAACGCCTCGCGGGTGCCATCGCTCTTGACGATGGCCGGCAGCTTCAGTTCGACCGTTTCCAGGGTGCTGAAGCGCTCGCCGCAGGCTTCACATTCACGCCGACGACGGATCGTCGCGCCGTCTTCAGAGACGCGCGAGTCGATGACCCGGGTATCGGCATGTTGGCAGAAGGGGCAGTGCATGGAACGCCTGGCTCAGGAAAGTACCTATTGCCACGGTCATGGCAGCGTCGCAAAGGTACCTGAGAAAGGGCGCAGCGGCAAATGCTGTCTGCGCGGAAGTACCTGCATTTCGGCCAACCAGAGCGTCCAGTGAGGTCAGCAGGACCAGACGTTCAACCAGGTGCCGACGGCACCGGGGCCGCGCGTGCCCAGCGCAGCCACGCCAGGTGCCCGGCCATCACCAGCAGCGGCGGGCCAAACCCAAGGAAGGCCAGGGTCGAGATTTCCCCATGCTTGAAGGTGAAGTACAACGCGGCGGCGACCACGGCCCACGCGGCCAGCACCCCCAGCGCAAGGCCGACCCAGGCGACAACCGGTGATTGGCGCAGGCCGGCAACACCGCGCCACAGGAACAGGCCGCTCAGCCACAACCACGACAGCAGGCCGATGATTCCAGCCGACGACCACAGCAGCAACCACGTGTGCTCGTCGCCCGTCAGGTACTTGCCGTCCCATACGACCATCAGCCCCAGCACGGCACCCGTGCCGCCTGCCGCCACGGTGGGCAGGCCCACCAGCAGGCCGGCGATCGCCATCCAGCGTTTGTGCAGACGCTCATCCATGCGTTCGATCTTCTTCCATGGGCCACGTCATGCGCGGCGTTTGATCCACACCAGCATCGCGGCCGGCACCAGCATCGACGGGCCCAACAGCAACAAGCCGATGCCTTCGGCATGCACGGCGATGCCCCACCACAGCGCCAGCCCCAGCGGGGGCAAGGCGGCGAGACCGCCTGCCAGCAGCATCCACCACCAGAGGCGGTGCACGTGCAGCCCGGCACGCCCCTGCAGCAGAAAACCCGCGCTGAGCCACAACCAGGCCAGGCAACCGGCAATGCCGGCCAGGCCCCACAGCGGCATCACCGTCACCGAGGCCAGCGTGCCATGACCGAACTGGCCCAGCCCCATCAGCAGCAGCATCGTCGCCGCCGCGCCGCCCATCACCAGGCTGGGCAGGCCAAACAGCACCGCCAGCGCGGTGTACAGGTACTTGAGGTGGCGCTCATCCATGCGGGCCTACTCCTCTGATCGCGCCGGGCCGGATGGCTCGCCCAGGGCGTCAGCACGCAGCCGCAGGAGGATCAACGTACCGGTGGGCACCAACAGGGACGGCCCGGCGAACAGCCCGCTGAGCACGGACGAACCCAGCTCGGCGAAGTAATACAGCGCCATCGCCAGCAAGGGCAGGCCTGCCAGCACGCCCAGGCCCAACAGCAGCCACCAGCGGCGTGATGCCATGTGCAGCCCGCGTGAACCATCGCGCAGCCAGACGATGCTGAGTGCGACCCAGGCCACGAGGCCGGCGATCGCGCACGATCCCCACGCGAGCATGCCGGCGGCAAACCACAGGTTGTCCGCGTCCGGCGAGACCAGCCCGATCACGCCCATGACCACGGCGATGCAGGCGCCGGCACCGCCGAAGAACAGGCTGGGCAGGCCGAACAGCACCGCCAGTGCGATGTACAGGTACTTGAGGCGGCGCTCATCCATGCGCGGGATTCCTGATGACGGGGTCAGAGCCCTTCCCTGCGGGAAGGGATCCGACCCCTGCGTCGATCCGGAAGGCGGGGTCGGATCCCTTTCCGCCAGGAAGGGCTCCGACCCCACTCTCCGATCAGCCGTAGACCGGGTACTTGCGGCACTGCGCGCTGACGGCGTCGCGCACGCGGGCGATGACCGCGTCATCGTTCGGTGCGTCGAGCACGTCGGCGATCCAGTTGGCCAGATCCACGCAGTCCTGTTCGACGTAGCCACGGGTGGTCACCGCCGGCGTACCCAGGCGCAGGCCCGAGGTCACGAACGGCGAACGCGGGTCGTTCGGCACCGAGTTCTTGTTGACGGTGATGTGGGCCTTGCCCAGCGCGGCTTCCGCGTCCTTGCCGGACACGTCCTTGCCGATCATGTCCACCAGCATCAGGTGGTTCTGGGTGCCGCCGGAGACGATCTTGTAGCCACGCGCGATCAGCGTATTGGCCATCGCCTGGGCGTTCTTCACCACCTGCTGCTGGTAGGCCTTGAAGCCCGGCTCCAGCGCTTCCTTGAAGGCCACGGCCTTGCCGGCGATGACGTGCATCAGCGGACCGCCCTGGATGCCCGGGAACACGATCGACTGCAGCTTCTTGACCAGGTCTTCGTCGGCGCCCTTGGCGATGATGATGCCGCCGCGCGGGCCGCGCAGGGTCTTGTGGGTGGTCGAGGTGACCACGTGGGCGTGTTCCAGGGGGCTCGGGTAGACGCCTGCGGCGACCAGGCCGGCGACGTGGGCCATGTCGACGAACAGGTAGGCGCCGACCTTGTCGGCGATGGCGCGGAAGCGCGCCCAGTCGATCACCTGCGAGTAGGCCGAGAAGCCGGCCACGACCATCTTCGGCTTGTGCTCCAGGGCCAGGCGCTCGACTTCGTCGTAATCGATCAGGCCCTGGTCGTTGACGCCGTACTGCACGGCGTTGAACAGCTTGCCCGAGGCATTGACCTTGGCGCCGTGGGTGAGGTGGCCACCGTGGGCCAGGCTCATGCCGAGGATGGTGTCACCCGGCTGCAGCAGGGCGAAGTACACGGCCTGGTTGGCCTGCGAACCGCTGTGCGGCTGCACGTTGGCATAGTCCGCATCGAACAGCTGCTTCAGGCGGTCGATCGCCAGCTGCTCGGCGATGTCCACGTATTCGCAGCCACCGTAGTAGCGCTTGCCCGGGTAGCCTTCGGCGTACTTGTTGGTCAGCTGGCTGCCCTGGGCTTCCATCACCGCCGGGCTGGTGTAGTTCTCGCTGGCGATCAGCTCGACGTGGTCTTCCTGGCGCTGGGTCTCAGCGGCGATGGCCTTGGCCAGTTCGGGATCGTAGGATTCGATGCGGACGTCACGCGGGAACATCGGGTACTCCAGCAGGCAGGGAAAAGGGGTACGGCTCAGCCCTCGATTGTAGCTCCGCACTGGCCCGCTTGGGCCGAAACGGACGGGGCCGGCATCCCCGAAGGAATCCGGCCCCGTATGGTTTCGATTGATGTTGTGGGGTCAGAGCCCTTTCCGTTGGAAAGGGATCCGACCCCGGCCGCGATCCTCAGCGACTGAGCACGTACTGGGCGATCACACCGGTGGCGATGGCCACCAGCAGCATGTTGCCGCGATCATCCCGGATCCACTGATGGCCGTACGGCGGGCGGCGCAGGTTGTAGCGCGGGTAGTCGTTCACCACGTAGACCGGGCCGCGGTAGTAGTCGCGGTAGCGGTGGCCGACCTTCCAGCCATAGCCCGGGCCATAGGCCGGGCGATAGACCACGCGCGGCGTTGCCGGGCGGTAGTAGCGATCATGGTCACGGTGCCAGTCGCGGCGGTCGCGTTCCCAGTCGCGCCGGGCCTCGCGGCGGTCGCGCTCCCAGTCGCGGCGGTCCTGGCGCCACTCACGGCGATCCTCGCGCCACTCGCGGCGGTCGTGGTCGCGGCGACGGTCGTTGTCGGCGAAGGCCGGGGTCACGGCGCCCAGCGCCAGCACAGAGGCCCACGGCGCCGGCCATTACTCGATTGATGCGCATGTCAGACCTCTGCTTGGGTGGGTGGTGAGCCCATATTGCGCAACCGATCTGAACCGTTTCCGGCTGGAAACGCTTCCCGCTGCAGGACTGTGACGGAGTATTCAGGCCACGGCCAGCCTGCGCGGCTCCGGCCGGGCGCGGGCCGGAACCGGTTCCGGCTATAATTGGCGGTATTCCATTCCAGTCTGTGCCCGCTGCCGCAACGGGATGTTCCCGTGACGGGTCGGGCGCAGGGCCGCGCCTACGGAGACCGCATGTCCTCGCAATACATCTACACCATGAACCGCGTGTCCAAGGTGGTCCCGCCCAAGCGGCAGATCATCAAGGACATTTCCCTGTCCTTCTTCCCGGGCGCGAAGATCGGCCTGCTGGGCCTGAACGGCGCCGGCAAGTCCACCGTGCTGAAGATCATGGCCGGCGTGGACACCGATTTCGAGGGTGAAGCCCGCCCGCAGCCCGGCATCAAGGTCGGTTACCTGGCGCAGGAACCGGAACTGGACCCGAACAAGACCGTGCGCGAGTCGGTCGAGGAAGGCGTGGGCGAAGTGCTGCAGGCCCAGGCCGCGCTGGAGGCGGTGTACGCCGCCTACGCCGAGGAAGGCGCCGACTTCGACGCGCTGGCCAAGGAACAGGAGCGCCTGGAGGCGATCCTGGCCGCTGGCGACGCGCATACCCTGGAAAACCAGCTGGACGTGGCTGCCGATGCGCTGCGCCTGCCGCCGTGGGATGCCAAGATCGCCAACCTGTCCGGCGGTGAAAAGCGCCGCGTCGCACTGTGCCGCCTGCTGCTGCAGAAGCCGGACATGCTGCTGCTCGACGAACCGACCAACCACCTCGACGCCGAGTCGGTGGAATGGCTGGAACAGTTCCTGGCGCGCTATACCGGCACCGTGGTGGCCGTCACCCACGATCGCTACTTCCTGGACAACGCCGCCGAGTGGATCCTGGAACTGGACCGCGGCCGCGGCATTCCGTGGAAGGGCAACTACACCGAATGGCTGGTGCAGAAGGATGAGCGCCTGAAGCAGGAAGAGAACCAGGAAAAGGCCCGCCAGAAGGCGATCCAGAAGGAACTGGAGTGGTCGCGCCAGAACGCCAAGGGCGGCCGCTCCAAGGGCAAGGCCCGTCTGGCCCGCCTGGAAGAGCTGCAGTCGCAGGATTACCAGAAGCGCAACGAGACCAACGAAATCTTCATCCCGCCGGGCGAGCGCCTGGGCAACATGGTGATGGAGTTCAAGAACGTCTCCAAGAAGTTCGGCGACCGCCTGCTGATCGACAACCTGTCGATGCTGATTCCGCCGGGCGCGATCGTCGGCATCATCGGCCCGAACGGCGCCGGCAAGTCGACGCTGTTCAAGATGATCACCGGCCAGGAGAAGCCGGATTCGGGCGAGATCGTGATCGGCCCGACCGTGCAGCTGTCCTACGTGGACCAGAGCCGCGACAAGCTGGAAGGCAACCACAACGTCTTCCAGGAAATCGCCGGTGGCCTGGACATCCTCAACATCAACGGCATCGAGATCCAGTCGCGCGCCTACATCGGCCGCTTCAACTTCAAGGGCCAGGACCAGCAGAAGATGGTCGGCTCGCTGTCCGGTGGTGAGCGTGGCCGCCTGCACATGGCCAAGACCCTGCTGCAGGGCGGCAACGTGCTGCTGCTCGACGAACCGTCCAACGACCTGGACATCGAAACGCTGCGTGCGCTGGAAGACGCGCTGCTGGAGTTCCCGGGCAACACCTTCGTGATCTCGCACGACCGCTGGTTCCTGGACCGCATCGCCACGCACATCATCGCTTTCGAAGGCGACTCGCACGTGGAGTTCTTCCAGGGCAACTACCGCGAGTACGAGGAAGACAAGAAGCGTCGCATGGGCGACGATGCCGCGCCGAAGCGCCTGCGCTTCAAGGCGCTGAAGTAAGAAAGGAAGAACGGCCGCGCTCTGCGCGGCCGTTCTGCATTCGGGTAGGTCACGACCGTTGGTCGTGACACCTTATTGTTGCGAGACGCCCCATGTCCCTGTTCGAACGCCTGTTCCAGCTGCAGCAGCACGGCACCACCGTGCGCACCGAGCTGCTGGCCGGTGTCACCACCTTCCTGACGATGTCCTACATCGTCTTCGTCAACCCGGAAATCCTCGGCACCACCGGCATGGATGCGGGTGCGGTGTTCGTGGCCACCTGCCTGGCCGCTGCGCTGGGTTCGGCGGTGATGGCGCTGGCGGCCAACTTCCCGGTCGGCATGGCACCGGGCATGGGCCTGAACGCGTTCTTCGCCTTCACCGTGGTCGGTGCCGCCGGCCTGCCGTGGCAGCAGGCACTGGGCGCGGTATTCATCTCCGGCCTGGTGTTCCTGGTGCTGTCGCTGACCGGTGTGCGGGCGTGGCTGGTGTCGGGCATTCCTTCGTCGCTGCGCTCGGCGATCGTGGCCGGCATCGGCCTGTTCCTGGCGATCATCGCGCTGCAGAAGTCCGGCGTGATCGTCGGCAATGAAGACACGCTGGTGGCGCTGGGCCCGTTGAATACGGCGCCGCCGCTGCTGGCACTGGCCGGCTTCCTGCTGATCGCGGTGCTGGAAGCGCGCCGTATCCGTGGCGCGATCCTGATCGGGATCCTGGCGGTGACCGGCGCGGGCTGGGCATTGGGCGACGTGCAGTACCAGGGCCTGGTCTCGCTGCCGCCGAGCCTGGCGCCGACCTTCCTGCAGCTGGACCTGCCGGGCCTGCTGCACCACAACGGTGGCGCGCCGATCGCCGTGTTGCTGCAGGTGGTGCTGGTGTTCGTGCTGGTGGAAGTGTTCGATGCCACCGGCACCCTGTATGGCGTGGTCGGTCGCGCCGGACTGCTGAAACTGCCGGGCGCGCAGAAGCGTTTCGGCCGCGCGCTGCTGGCCGACAGCACGGCGATCGTGGCCGGTTCGCTGCTGGGCACCAGCAGCACTACCGCGTTCGCTGAAAGCGCCTCGGGCGTGCAGGTGGGCGGCCGCACCGGCCTGACTGCACTGGTGGTGTCGGCACTGTTCCTGGCCGCACTGCTGTTCTCGCCGCTGGCGGCGATGGTGCCCGGCTATGCCACCGCACCAGCGCTGCTGTTCGTGGCCGGCCTGATGCTGCGCGAACTGGTGGACGTGGACTGGAGCGACCTGACCGAATCGGTGCCGGCCGCACTGTGTGCCCTGGCGATGCCGTTCACCTACTCCATCGCGAATGGCCTGGCGTTTGGCTTCATCGCGTATGCGGCGCTGAAGGCCGGCACCGGCCGCTGGCGCGAAGTGCATCCGGCGGTGTGGCTGGTGGCGGTGCTGTTCGCGCTGCGCTACGCCTTGGAATAATCGGGGCGCGATGCCGGCCAGCGGCCGGCACTACCGGGTGGTGATTCATCTGCCACCCGGGGCGCGATGCCGGCCAGCGGCCGGCACCACCCGGCGCGGGGTTCACCTCCCACCCACGGTGCTCTGGGATGATGCGGGCATGGTTCGGCCCGACCTTCCCACGGATCCGTCTTCGCCGTTGCGCCGCCGGTTGCTGCGCGCGGCAGTGCTGGCACCACTCGCCGCTACGCTCGCCACCCTGCCCGGCTGTTCGCTGCCGGTGCAGGTGGATGGCACCTTCCTGCAGCCCTGGCGCAGCCATCTGCAGTGGGGGTCAGCCGACTGGCAACGTTCCTTGAAGCTTGCCCATGCGCTGGGCTGCCGGCAGCTGGTGCTGCAGTGGACCGGCATCGTCGGTGGCAGCGATGGCGACTGGTCGCTGCCGGACAGCAGCCTGCAGCAGCTGTTCACCGCGGCCAGCGAGAACGACATCCGCATCCGCGTTGGCCTGCCCTTCCAGCAACGCTGGTGGCAGGCCATCGGCGCCGACGACGCCACGCTGCAGGCGTTCCTGGCCGACAGCCTGGCGCACGCGCGCAGCTGGTTGGCACAGGCGCCGTGGGCGCAGCAGCCCGCCTTCGGCGGCTGGTACCTGCCCTACGAACTGGAGCAGTTCCACTGGGCCGATCCGGCCCGCCAGCAATGGCTGGCGCAGTGGCTGCACGGGCTGGCGCAGGCCGCCAGCGCGCGCGGCGGTGACTGTGCGATCTCCTGCTACTTCAGCCGCCTGCAGACCGACGGCGACCTGGTCGCGCTGTGGCAGGCGGTGCTGGCACGGGCCGCGCTGCGGCCGATGGTGCAGGACGGCGTGGGGGTGGCCGGCGCCGGCAACGTGCAGCAGCTGCAACCGCTGCTCGGCCATTTCCGGGCACAGGGCATCGGGTTCGATGCGATCGTCGAACTGTTCCGCGAACTGCCCGGCAGCCCCGCCGACGGCAGCGCGTTCAAGGGCGAAACCGCAGATGCCGCGCGCATCCAGCGGCAGCTGGCGTGGGCGCACGACAGCGGTGCGCAGCACGTGCTGGTCTATGCACTGGAGCCGTGGCTGACCCAGGACACGCCGCAGGCCGCGGCGCTGCGACGACGTTGGGGCCTGCCTCAGTAGGAGAGGATGGCGGTGGCGAACAGGCCCTTGGCGCGCTGCGTATCACCGCCGCCAATCGCGAAGCGGTACTGCACGGTCAGGTCCAGGTAGGAACGCGGCGTGTTGTAGTGGTCTTCGCGGAACCAGTAGCGCACGCCCACGCCCGGCCCTGCGCCGAGTGACCAGCTACGCCGCGTATCGTTGAGTGCGAACGACTGCGCCGGGAACAGCGGGTAGCGGATGTCGCGCACGCGCGAGCGCTGGTCCAGCCAGTCCGCCCCCACCACCACATACGGCGTGACCACCCAGTGGGTCTGCCCGGCACCAAAGCGGAAGCTGCGGCCGGCGCGCAGTTCACCGGCAGCGAACCACTGTTCGCGATGCAGGCGCCCGTTGGCATCGCCCACCCGGCGCACCGGCGTGCCATTGGCATCGAGTGCGTCGAGGGTGAAATGCGCGCTGTTGTCATCCCACGTGTAACCGCCCTGCGCGTAGCCACTGACCATCCACCACTGATTCACGTCGGTGCGCAGGTCGGTGCCGTGGTAATAGCCGTAGGTCAGGTAGGACATCCAGCCACCGGAACCGCTGGCCAGGCGGTAGCGGGCCAGTGTGCTGGCTTCCAGTGGCGGGTTGCGGGCCAGCTGCAGGCTGCATTGCACGGCCGCCGAAGCGGGGTAGACATCGCCCGTGCGGGTGGCGCTGCCGAGGAACTGGCGACGCTCGATGCCGGCGCTCAGGCCGGTCTGGCCGAAGGCGTAGCGCAGGCCGAACGAGGCGATGGTGGACGGCCAGCCGGTGGTGGAACGCGAGCGGCTGAGCCGTTCGGCGCGCGCGCGTGCATCGGGCGTCGATTCGCCGGTGCACGGGTCCACGGCGCGGATCGACTCGTAGGTGCCACCCTCGTCGTACAGGGTGTTGAGCAGCCGCGCGTAAAGCTCCAGCGTGCCGTGCTGGTCATTGAAAGCCGGCGGGCGCCAGAACGCTTCAAGCGTGCTGAACACCGAATCACCCGGCGTACTGATCGCCGCGCCGCCGACATTGGTCGCCGCCTGGCGCGCGCCACGGAAGCCGGCCGAGGCGATCACGCCCCACTCGCGCGAATAGTTGGCGATGGCATTGCGCACGTTGTTGCGCTGGTGCGCATCCAGTGGCAGCTCACCGGCATCGGCACGATCAATGGCCGTCCGCAGCAGGGTCACCGCCTGCGGGTGATCGCCGTTGGCCGCGCTGGCGTAGGCCTGGTCAAGCACCACGCCCTTTGGTGCCCTGCCGGTGGCCTCGGCGGCACGGAAGTCGGCCAGTGCGCGCGCCGGCTCGTGCGCCTTCTGGTTGAGGTAGCCGCGCTGCATCAGCGCCTCCGCATCGTCAGGGCGCTGTGCCAGCGCCGCATCCAGGCGCTGCCGTGCTTCGTCCTGCTGGCTGCGGTTGCCTGCCGCCAGCGTGGTGGTCAGCAGCCCCTGCAGGCTCGCGTCCTCCGGTGCGAGCTGCACGGCCTGCCGCGCCTCGCCGATGGCCTCGGCATAGTCCCGGCGCGCGTAGGCCGCGTAGGCACGCTGTGCGGCACCACCGTCGCCCTGCAGGTCGGCCGGCATCAACTCGCAACGGTTGCCGCTGTCGCCAGACTGGCAGTGCTGGAACGGCGCCGGATAGGTCTGTGCGCTCAAACGCGGACGCTCGCGACTGGAACGGACCGCCTTGGCGCGCTGCTCGATGCCCTGCTGCAGCAGCTGCTGCGCGCGTGCATCGCTGGCATCTGCTGGCAATGCCGCGCGCAGCGGCGCCAGCAGTGCAGCCGCACGTGCGCGATCCCCAGCGGCCAGGGCCGCATCCACCGCCAGCAGGCGCACGTTGCGCTGCTGCGTCGTTGAGCCCGGCATGGCGAGCGCGGCGTCGAAGTCCTCGTTGGCGAGCAGGCTGTTGCCCTGGCGCTGGCGCAGGTAGCCGCGCATCACCCGCGCATTGAGATCCTGGCCGTCGGCCTGCAACGCCTGGTCGGCACTGCGCTCGGCGTCGGCCAGCTGCCCCTGCTGCAGCTGCGCGGTAATCAGCAGCAACCGGTACGTCGCCACCTCCGGTGCCAGCTCGACAGCGGCACGTGCCTGCGCAACGGCCGCGGCATCATCCTGCGTGGACAGCGACCGGTACGCCTGCTGGGCCTGCAGCAGCGCGCGCTGTCGATCCAGCGCCACGCGCCGTGCGCGCAATGCCTCGACATTCGGCGCGCCCAGCTGCAGCGCGGTGGCAATGGCGGCGTCGGCCTGTTCGGGCTGCTGCTGTGCCTCCAGCGCGGCCACCCACAGCATCGCCCAGGCGCCCTGCGTTGGCTGCTGCCGGAAGGCCTGCTCGGCCTTGCTGGCTGCCTCTCCCATCCGCCTGGCGTCATAAGCGGCGTAGGCCTCGGTGGCCAGCGCGTAGGCCTGCTGCCTGGCGCGGTCTGCGCCGCTGCCAGCCACGCGCGGTGGGGAGGGTGTGCGCCCGCTCCTGGCATCCGGAGGCGTGCTGCGCGCAGCGGTGGCAGCGGCCAGCGCCGGCAACGCCGGATCCTTCAACCCCGCATCCAGTGCACGACGTGCCTGCTGCTGGGCCTCCGCCGGCCGGCCCAGTTTCTGCAGCGCGTAGATCTGCAACAGGCGCAGCCGCACCACGTCCGGGCGCAGCCGGATCGCTTCGGTGGACTGCCGGTAAGCCGCCGGGTAGTCACCGCGCTCATAGGCGGCAAACGCCTGCTCGGCGACGCGGTAGGCCGCACCGGACAACGGCAGTGCTGCATCGGCCTGGGCCAGCACCGGCGCGGCCGCCGTGGCCAGTGCCACGGCAATGACGGAGGACAGCAGCGTGGTCTTCATGCCGGCAAGGCTCCGGGAGGCGGCGACTGCAGCGCCGCCGCACGCCGGCGCTGTTCCTGCATGGCCTGGGCCACGGCGTCTTCGGTGGTGATGCCCTGCTTGACCAGGTAATCGCCGATGCGGCCGTCGCGCTGCGGCTTGTACGCGTCCAATGCGATCTCGAAGCGCGCGTGGTCGATCAGGCGCATCTCCACCAGCAGGTCGCCCAGCAGGGGCACGTTGTCCGGCTGCCAGTGCCGGTCGCCGCCGATCAGGCGCAGGCCTGCGTTGATTTCGCTTTCGCGGGCAATGCTCTGTTCGATGTGCTCGCTGCGGGTTTCCTGCTTCAGCAGTGCCAACGCTTCTTCGGGCAATGGGCTGGCCACGGCCAGCCGCAGGGTGCCCTGCTGGCGCGGTGGCAGCGGCAACATGCGCCATTGCACGCAGGCATCGGCACTGACCGGGAAGTGGCAGGCGCGCAGGTAGTCCACGTCGATCACCGCACGAGGCAGGTCGCCCTGGAAGGCGATCGCCTCGGCCAGCGTTTCATCATCCAGCCAACCCTGGGTGAGCAGGATGCGGCCCAGTGGCTGCTGCCGGCCGGCATGCTGCTGGTCCAGCGCCTGCTGCAGGCGCTCCGGCTCCACCGCCTGCCAGGTGGTCAACAGCTCGCCGAGCTGCTTGCGCGTCTGCACCAGCTGCGCCGCATCCGGGAAGTCGTGCATGGTCTTGTCCCAGACCATGCGCTTGCCGAACAGCAGGTAAGCCAGGAACACCTTCCACGCACGCGCGGTGGCCATGAAATTGATCATGTTGCCGACCACCATCCGCGGGATCGACATCAAGGCATGCTCCCAGCCGTACAGCCGGTTGACGAAGTAGAAGCGCTGCACGACGCGGGTGGCCAGCGCTGCGGTGGTCAGCAGCGCGACGTTCATCTGCCAGGTACCGGCCTGGAACACGCTGGGAAACTGCATCGTCCACACCCCGGACATCTTCAGCAGCCAGAACAGCAGCAGCTGCAGGAAGATGAGGTAGGCAATGATGCTGACGAACGAGGTGATGATGCCCTTGCGGTCGCGCGCCAGCAGGTACTTGGTGGCCAGCGAGCCGCGCCAGCCCAGCGACTCCCAGCTCTGCAGGCCGATGCCCAGCACCCAGCGCGCCTTCTGCCGGTACGAGGCACGGAAGTTGTCGGGGAAGTACTCGCGCACGCACAGCGCCATCTGCTGGGTGCGCTCGCGCACCGGCCCCCAGCCGAACCAGGACGGGCGACGCACGCGGAACTGCACCGGGAAGCGGGCGAAGATCGACTGCATGCCCATCGCCGCCAACCGCGCACCGACGTCATAGTCCTCGGTGAGGCTGTCGGTGTTGAAGGGCTGGTTGTCGGTCTGCGCGCTCAGCGCCAGCAGCGCGCGCCGCGAGAAGCAGGTACCGACGCCCGCCGATGGCACCATGCCGGAAACACTTTCACGCACGACCAGATCCTTGGCGTGCCATTCGGCGAATTCGTCCATGTAGACACCGGCAACCAGCTCATACCACTCGCGGTCCAGCGAGGTGACCGGCAGCTGGATCATGTCCTTGCGCGGCAGCAGGTAGTTGTAGAAGCGCAGTTCCATCGGATGCAGCACGTCCTCGCTATCGTGCAGGATCACCCCGGCGAACTCGATGTCGTGGCGCTTCTCGTAGTCGAAGATCGCCAGGATCAGCCAGTTCAGGCAGTCGGCCTTGCTGGTCGGCCCGTCGTGCGGCACTTCCACGCGGCGCAGGCGCTTGTAGCGGCGACGCATGCGCTCGACCTCATCGATGGTCTGCTGGTCGTTGGGATAGGTGCCGACGAACACGACGTACTCGCGGTAATCGAGCACGTTGATCATGTTCTCCACCATCTGCGCGATGACGTCGTACTCCATCCACGCCGGCACCATGATCGCCAGCGGCTGCTGCGGGCGCTGCAGCAGGTCGTCCTGGGTCAGCGGCCGGTAGGCATCGCGGCGCTTGATCGTGAGCGCGCGCCAGCTCTCGCGTACCCAGTACCAGACATCGATGAACAGGTCATCGAGGCTGGAGATCAGGATCAGCACGGCCACCGCCGCCGCCGTGGTTTCCAGGGCGGCGTAGTAGTTGGCCAGCTGGATGTTCCAGAACAGACCGTCCACGGTGGATCAGTGCCCTGTGTTGGCGGACTTGCGGCGACGCACCTGGGTGACGCGGGCGGCCAGCAGCGCGAACACGATCACGCCGACCAGCAGCAGCAGCCAGACCATGTGCCGTTCCCACTTCGATTGCGGGTTGCCGTCCTGCGCGATACGCGTGCCGTAGGGATCCTGGCGGTCGAATTCGCGCACGGCATCACTGCCGTCGAGCACGGCGAGATCGCCCCGCAGCAAACGGAATGGGGCGCCGAACGGCGGTGACTGCGCACCGAGGTCGCTGTAAACAACGCCCAGCTGGCCACCGGACGACCCCACCTGCACCACCGCGGCACGATCCAGCCCGCTCACATCCAACAGCGGTTGCGGCTTGCCGCCGATCAGCAGGTGGCCATCCTTCAGGCCGGCCATATCGACACCGGATGGCGCCACGCCGAACGCCAGCCACGGCGCGCCCGGGCTGACCACGGCACCGGCTTCGACCACCTTCAGTTCCGATGCCTCCGGCGATGCGCCCACTGCGCTGGTCACCGCGATGACCTTGCCCAGCGAGGCCGGCGCATCCTGCAGCCAGGTGCCGGGCACGAACACCTGGTTGCCGCGCGACAGCTGGCTGCTGGCACCCACGAAGTCACTGCCCAGCGAACGCTTGGCCAGGGTCAGGTGGCTGCTGGGCAGGATCGAGACCGGATAGCCCGTGGCCGGATCGTGGCAGTAGGGACGCGCCGGCTGGCGCAGGAAGCTGACACGGATCTCGTTGCGTGCCGACAGCGCGTAGGCCGGCACCTTGGCCACCAGCCGTTGCGGCTGGCCGTTGGCCGACAGCACCTTGCCACCCAGCAGGTAATCGTTGAGGTAGATCGTGGCGACCGCGCCCTGCCCGGCCGCGTTGGGGGCCGCCGAGACATCGATCACCACCTGCTCGGGCAGGCGGCCATCGGCCGACAGTGCGCCGAGGTCGAAGCTGGCGCTGCGGTCGGCGCGGGTCACCACATCCATGGTGCCGGCCATGTTGCCGAGCCGGCTCAGCAGTACCTGGTCACCATCCAGTCTGGGCGTGCCCGCTGCGCTGACCTGCAGGCTGCGGCCCAGTGCATAGCTGCGCCACTGCTCGGCGAGCAGCCCGGCGACCTTGCCCGCCGCCGCCGGGTCGACCACCAGCGTCGGACGCCCGGCCACGGCCACCACGCTGACCGACGCGTTGGCGGCGGGCTTTTCCAGGCCGCCCATGTCGGTACCGCGCCACGCGGCGAACGCGGTGCCCGCATCGGCCCCCGCCGCGCCGACCTGTACGGCCAGCGCATCCAGCGCCGCACGCACGCCGGCGCGCAGTGCATCGCTGCCGATCATCACATCGGCGGCCAACGGCCCGCTGTCGCGCAATGACAGCAGCGCGCCGACTTCGGCCAGATCCCTGATCGCATGCGCGCGCTCACCCGTGGCCAGCGCGGCGTAGGCCGGCACGCCCTGCAGGCTGGCCGGGATGCTGATACCGGCCAGGTCAACGCTGTCACCGACCTTGGGCAGGGCCACCACCTGCACCTGTTTGCCCCCGGCCTGCAACGCGGTACCGATGCGCCAGGCCGCATCGTAGGCCGGTGCCTGCAGCGCCTTGCCATCCACCAGCAGGCGCACCCGCGGTGGCAGCGCCCCCCACGCCTTGGCAACGGTATCCACGGCGCGGCCGTCGAAGCGGTAGCTGAAACGCGAGTCCGGCGACAGCCGCAGCACATTGGCCGGCGCGCTCTGGTCGGCGCACTGGTAATCGGACACGATCGACCACCAGCCGACGCCGACCCGTACGAAGCCGCTCTGGCGGGGTTCGCCATCGATGGCCAGCAGCTGGCTGGCATCGCCCTGGGCATCGATGATCGAACGCGCCGCGATCGGGTCGCCATCGACCGACCACAGGCCCGAGGTGCGCCCGGCGTGGCCGCGCACATAGCGCCCATCCAGCTGCAGCTGCGCGTCGCGGGTGGCCACACCGGCCGGCACCGGCAGGTAGACCTCGCGCTGGCTCTCCTGCCCGCTCAGCACCAGTGGCTGGCGGAAACCGAGTTCGCGCAGGGTCATCTGCCGGTTCACCGTGCTGTCGCTGCTCCATTCGGTGAACTGGCCGGCGACGCTGTCGGCGGCATGGGCACTGCCAACCACGCCCGACAGGACGAACGCAGCGGCGGATGCAAACAGGGAAGAGCGGCCGGTCTGGGTCATGGCGTCACTTCGCGTGGATGGGGTGGACGGCGCCGCTGCTGCGGACGCCGGGCGAGAATTCGGGAAGGGGCGCACCGCGCAGGGCGGCGACGATGCGGGCGCTGGCGCGGCCATCCCCGTACGGGCTGGCATCGGGGTCGAAGCGGGCCGGCTGCGGGGGGCGTGCCAACACCGCGTTGACCGCATCGACGATGCGCGAGGGCGTGGTGCCGACCAGCGTGACCACACCGGCTTCGACCGCCTCCGGCCGTTCGGTGACATCGCGCATCACCAGCACCGGTTTGGCCAGCGCCGGGGCTTCTTCCTGCACGCCACCGGAGTCGGTGAGGATGACGTCGGCGCGCTGCATCAGGCGCACGAAGCGCAGGTAATCCTGCGGCGGCACCAGGTGCACGTTGTCGAGGTTGCCGAGGTGGGCATTGACCGGGCCCTGCACGTTCGGGTTGAGGTGCACCGGGTACAGCACCTGCAGGTCCGGCCGCCGTGCCAGCTCGGCCAGCGCACGGCAGATGTCCTCGAAGCCCTGGCCGAAACTCTCGCGGCGATGGCCGGTGACCAGCAGCAGCCGGCGGCCGGGGTCGAGCATATGGAAGGGTTCGTCGGCCTGCGCACGCAGTGCCGGATCGGCATCCAGCCGCTGCACGGTCTGCTGCAGGGCATCGATGACGGTGTTGCCGGTGACCAGGATCTGCCCGCCCAGGTGCTCACGGGCCAGGTTGGCGCGCGAGCCGGGAGTGGGTGCATACAACTGATGGCCGACCACATCGATCACCCGCCGGTTCATCTCCTCCGGCCACGGCCGGTGGATGTCGCCGGTGCGCAGGCCGGCCTCGACATGGCCGATCGGGATGCGGTGATGGAACGCGGCCAGGGCCGCGGTCATCGCCGTGGTGGTATCGCCATGCACCAGCACGTAGTCGGGGCGGACCTGCGTGTAGAGCGCGTCAAGCCGTTCGAACAGCCTGGAACACAGGCCATTGAGGGTCTGGTTGGGCACCATGACATCGAGGTCATGGTGGGCGGTGATCTCGAACAGCGCCATCACCTGGTCGAGCATCGCCCGGTGCTGCCCGGTGATGCAGACCACCGATTCGATATCCGCAGCGTGTGCCAGGGCGCGCACCAGCGGCCCCATCTTGATGGCTTCCGGTCGCGTGCCGAACACCGACAGGACCTTCACCGGAGCGCTCCCGAAAGCCGGCGCGGAAGGGGGCAAGCAGCAGTAGCCACGTCTGGATCCTTTCGGCGTTGCCGTCCAGCACCCGCAGGCAGGAGACGGTCACCTCATGAGGAAACTCCAAATTCGCGACATACATCACACTAAGACGTCTGTATGCGCGTCGTGGCATCGATCTTCATCGTTGCAGGATCAAGACGCAGTCAACGCCGCCCGTGAGCCGGGCGACGTTGCGGCGGAACGCAGCAGGGGCAGCCGCCGGGGCGGCCTTACTCGTACTGGATGGTGAACGTGGCCTGGCCGTTTGCGACACCCGCGCCCACCGTACCGGCCTGGGTCTGCACGTAGCGCGCGCGCAGCGGCAGCGCCATGACGCTGGTACCCGGCGCGGTGGTGCCAACGCTGATGGTCTGGCCGAAGCGCACTTCACGCTCGGTGCTGCCATCGCGCTGGACCATCTGGATGCCGATGCGGGTGGCACTGTTGCTGGCCGCGCTCAGCTTCAGCACGCCCGGCATGTTCGAGCTGTCCTGGTCGGCATCGAGGCGGATGCCGATCTTGCTCTGGTAGGCGGCAACGTTGCTGCCCTGGCAGTTCAGGCGGATCTCGAAGTCGCGATCAACGGCCTTGGAGCCGACACCAGTGAAGGTGGTGTTGGGCACACTGCCGAAATCGACGGCAATGTTGCGGCTGCCGGCCTGCACTTCACAGGTCGGGCTGACCACGGTGGTGCCCGAGCCCTTGAACGTCGAGGTCAGTACCGGGCGCCCGGGGCCATCGCCGTCGAAGTAGTAGTTGGTGAAGCGGCCGTTCGGCGCGATCACGCCCGAACCGGTCTGCGCAGCGGTCTTGATCAGCTGGATGCGGAACTGGCCACCGATGAGGCTGACCACGGAACCGCCACCGAAGTTGATCGAGTGCGGGTAGTAGGTCTGGATCGCACCCGAATCGCGGTACAGGCGGATGCCGACGCCTGCCACATCGGTTTCATAGACGTTCGAGAAGCCGGCCACGGGGCGCTTCTGCGCTGCGTTGACGTACTCACCGATCGAACGACCGCCGGTCCAGGAATCGCAGCGGGCAACGCTGTTCTGCTGGGTGATCGGTTCACTGATTTCCTTGATCACACCGCCGACCGGGGTGCTGGGCAGGATCACGATCTGGCCCATGTCCATGGTCACGTCCTGGGCGATGAACCAGCTGTTCTGGATGCGGCAGGCGGCGCTGGCCTGCTGCGCCAGCAGCACGCCGCCCAGTAGGGCCAGCGCGGCCAGCGCCTTGCGGCCACGGGAAGAAATCATCGGCATGCTGCCTCCAGCGGGATGAAGCCGGTCTTGGACGCATCGGCGCCCGCCGGTACCTGGTAATCAATGGTGCAGCGCTGGTCGGCACCGGCGCCCCACTCGACCTGCAACTGGCCCTGGTTCTTCTCGCTGCGCACGTACAGGCGGCCGCCCTGGCTGACCATGCCGACCGGCTGGCCCTGTTCGTCCTTGACCTGCGCACCGAACGGCATGCTGCGGCCATCGGCGTTGCGCACCTGGATCAGCAGCGCGTTGCCCTTGCGGGTGTCGAAGCGCAGGTAGCTGATGGCACCGGCGAACGGCGCGATGGACTGGCTGGTGCTTTCCAGTTCGACGTCGTGGGCCATGCCCTGCGGATCGAGGGTGACGGTGTTGAGGCGGTACGGCGACACGTACGGCACCACGGCGTAGCCGCGGCCATCGACGCGCAGGCCCGGCGCGTTGCTGACGATCGCATCGCGCGCGCCCGGCGCTTCGACCAGCACCATGGTGTCGCCGCGCTGCGGGGTGAAGGTGAAGCCGCCCGGATGCACGACCACGCTGCCGTTGGCACCGACCGACGCCTGGCGGAAATCACGCGAGTGGCTGTAGGTGGCGTTCAACGCCGAGTAGCGGCTGCGGTACTCGGCATTGCCGACCGCAGTGGTGCCACCCTCGCGGGAATCGGACAGGGCCACGCCGTAGCTGAAGTTGTTGTCGACGCCGGCCGAACCGGTGATGCCGACGCGGCTGTTGTCGTAGCCACCGCGGTCGCGCGCGCCAAGGTCGGCGCTGAACGACACCGGGTGGGTGCCCCGGCCCAGCGGCACGCTCATCGACAGCAGGTACTGGGTATCGGAACGGCCGAGCACGCCTTCTTCGGTGCGCAGCGCCGAGAAACCGTAGTTCACCGAGCGCCAGGCGTTGTTGTAGCCCACCTGGTACTGCTTGGAGGTGCCGGAACGGTCGTAGAAGTCACGCACCGAGCCGGTCACGTACAGCGCACCGCCACGTCGGCCCAGCGGCTGGTTCAGCGTTACCTGGAACTGGCTGCGCTGACGGCCACGGGTGGTCGGATCGATGCCGCGCTTGTCCGAATCACGGCCATACAGCGCGTCCTGCAGGCTGTAGAAGCCTTCAGTGGAGTAGCGGTAGGCGGCCAGGGTCAGGTTGGTCCCGGTCTCGCCGATCATGTTGCTGTAGCTCAGCCGCACACTGGCGCCGGTATGGCTGCCGTAGTGGTCGAACGAGGTCCGTGCATGGGTGACGTCGGCAGCGAAGGCACCAACGCGCGTGGACAGGCCAACACCGTACAGCAGCGACAGGTAGCCTTCGCTCAGCGCGCTGCCGCCGTACAGGGTCAACTGGTTGCCGATGCCACGCTGGTAGGTACCCTGCACCAGCCACGGCTCATCGGCCAGCAGCTTGTTGCGCACCTGGCCGGCGGTCAGCGAGTAGCGCGACACGCCTTCGCGCAGCATCTGCGGCACAGAACCGAACGGCACCTTGAATTCGCGGCGGCGGCCGTCGGCCTCGATCACGCTCACTTCCAGGTCGCCGCCGTAGCCGGTCGGGTACAGGTCGTCGATGACGAAGCTGCCCGGCGATACGGTGGAGGAGTAGATCAGCTGCTGGTTCTGGCGCACTTCGATGCGCGCGTTGGTTTCGGCAATGCCGCGCACGACCGGCGCGTAACCGCGCAGCGAATCGGGCAGCATGCGGTCGTCGCTGGCCAGGCTGGCACCCCGGTAGCCGATCGAATCGAACAGCTCGCCCGTGGTGTAGGCCTCACCAATGGTGAGCATGCCGCGCACCTGCGGGATGCCGCGCTGCGCATAGGTGGCAATGCTCTGCCAGTGGCGGCCGTTGCCTTCGGACCAGGTCAGGTTGGAATCGTGGCGGAACTGCCAGCCTCCCAGGTTCAGGCCGGCGTTGAGGCCGAGGTAGGCGCTGCGATTGCGCTGCCCCCCTTCAACACGGCTGTCGCTGTCGATGGCGTTGAAGCTGTAGCCGACGAAGCCAGCGTTGATGCCGCGGTCCCACAGCGACGGATTGACGTAGCCGCGCGCCTCGCGGCGCAGGAACACCTGCGGGATGCTGAGGTCGTAGCGCAGGTTGCCGCTGTCATAGATGCCATAGGCATTGGCCATGCGCCGCTGTACCGGCACGCAGCTGGTCGTGTCGGTCGGCAGCGTCGGGTCCTGCTGCAGCAGCACGGCCTCGCTGTCCACACCCATTTCTTCCAGCATCGGCAGCGGCAGGCAGGCGTCGACGCGGCCCTGCTCATCGGCCTTGAACTGCAGATCGCGACGGCCCTGCCAGCCACCGTTGACGTAGACGTCGACACGGTAGGTGCCAGCCACCATCGGGTTGCCATTGGTGAAGGAGGCCAGGTCGACCTGCTTGGCCTGGCCAGAGAGGAAGCTGGAGTTGAACTGGGCCGACTCGGGTGCACGCGCATTGGCCGCACCGCTCTGCGCCATCAGCGCCTGTTCGCCGAGATTGGCCGGCGCAGCCAGCGCCCATCCTGGGCAGGCCACGCCAGCAACCAGCAGGCAGATCGCCTGGTGGATCGACAATGTCAATCTGTTTCCGATCACACTGACATTCCTTCAATTCGCCGCACGGCGGCGGTGGCGGGATGCGCAGGCCCATGGCCGGCGCGGCGCGTTCAGCCCCCGGTACTGCCGAGGCGGACCGTGTGCTCCACCCGACCGCCGTAATCGTTGATGGTGATGAAGCGCACCTGGTCGGAGCCCGCCGGTGCGGTGAACTCCAGGCTCTGCTTCGGCGCGACCATGGCGCCCTTGTCCTCGACGGTCTTCTCGCTGCTGCCGGTCACGGCATGCACTTCGGCCAGCGTGACGTGGAAGGGGCTGGGGTTTTCCACCCGCAGGCGATCGCCCGTGCGGGTCCAGCGCAACGCTGCCGGCGCGTCGTTGGCGACGCCCTTCAGGCCCTGCGGCCGGTAGAACAGTTTCAGGCGCGAACGGAACGCGACCTGCAGGTAATTCTGGTCGCCGCTGTCGGCGTTGTCGGGCGACGGCGGCACATCCAGCACGTTGAGCCAGAACACCGACTCACGGTCGGTCGGCAGCTGCGCACCGGAGAAGATCACGCGCAGCGCCTGGCTGCGGCCCGGCTCGACACGCGCGATCGGCGGCGTCAGTACAAACGGGGCGTCGCTGTTGTCGGCGGTCTGGTTGGCGTCGCCGCTGTCGATCCAGGCCTGGACCAGCGCCGGCGAATCGCCCACGTTGTCGACCTGCACGGTCACTTCGCGCGCCTGCGCCGGATAGATCACTCGCGTGCCGTTGACCACCACGCCGGCCAGAGCGTTCTGGCAGAAGGGCAGCGTGAACGCTGCCAGCAGCAGCGCCCGGGGAAAGATTGCTTTCATCGGAAGTACTACGCTCGAGGGGTGTGGCCAAGGGCCGCGAAGCACTGGCCGGCGCTTACGCCGGCCAATGCGGGTACGACGACGATCAGTTGTAGATGATCGTGTACTTGACGCTGCTGGTGACGTCGCCCGGGGTGGCGGCGGCAGTGGCGTAGTACTCAGCGTAGTAGTTCAGATCGGCCGAGCCGTCGGTGCCGACGGTGACCCACTGCGAGTTGGTCTGCGCCAGGCCAGCGCCGGCAGCCTTGATCGGCAGGAACTGGTTGTTCGAGCCCAGCAGCTGCAGCTGCACGTTGGTGGCAGCGTTGGCCGAGGCCTGGTTGACCAGGCGGCCGCTGTTGAAGTCGACGGTCGAACCCGGCTCGAAGTAGGTGGCGACGTTGCCGGCGCTGCACTTGGTCAGGTTGATGGCGAACGGGGTACGGCCCGCAACGGCACCGGCGGTGGCCAGGGTGTTCTTGGACACGGTCGGCAGGGTCACGGCGAAGTCCTTGCCGCCCGGGGTCGAGATGGTGCAGGTCTTGTCGGTCACCTTGCCATTGAAGGTGATGGTGCCGTCGGCGGCGTTGGCGGCCAGCGGAGCGGCGGCCAGCATCAGAGCGGCAATGAGGTTCATCTTGTGCATTCGCTTTTACCTAACCCTACTGAAGAGATGAGAAGTAGAGGAGGAAGCAAGGAGCACTGCCGGGCTAACAAGACCCATCCTTGCGTCTCACCTGTGGCCGGACTCGGACATACCTCTCCCTGAATCCGTGACGCAAGTATAGGCACAACTGTGATGAAAGTCTCATTATTTTTCTGAACGCCAATTCATTGACGCTTTAAATGTGACGTGTTAGGCGAAATCACAGCCTCGGGGTGCGGGGGATTTGACGCGGGGCCCGGTCACGCTACAAACGACTGGGGATGTCGCATTGCGCGACGCGTTCGGCACGCGCGGAAACAGGCATTTTTCAGGGGGAATTTGGCTTCTTTGATGCGCATCACTCTTTCTTGGTGATGGCCCTAGCAGATTCGGAATCGTCCTATTAAAGGTTGATCGATCCTGTCGCTAACTAGGACACACCGAACCAGAGAACGTGTCATGAGGAACTCCATTCTGCTGTGCGTGGCCCTGATGTCCGTCAGTGCGCTGGCCCAGGCCAGCAGCGGCAGCATCCGTTTCAGCGGCCGTATCGCCGAGCCGGGCTGCACGACGAACCTGTCCCAGGGTGAGCTGAGCCTGGCGGCCTGCCCGCCGTCGGCCAAGGGTTCGACGGTGGCCGTGACGGCACTGGCCGATGGCCAGGCGGCGACGCTGCGTGACGGCAAGCGCCAGGGCCAGAAGCTGTCGGTGTCGGCCAGCGCGATGCGCGCCGGCGATATCGCCTTCTCCGAGCGCTACAGCGTGCAGGCTTCGAAGCAGCAGCCGCTGCAGGGCGCCTACCTGGTGGTCGTCGACTACCTGTAAGCCCTGCAGGCCGGTATTACTCCGGCTGCGGCAATTCGAACACCTGGCGCAGGTAGGCCAGGTAACCCGGGTCGTCGCACATGCTCTTGCCCGGCGAATCGCTGAGCTTGGCCACCGGCTGGCCGTTGCAGCGGACCATCTTGATGACGATGTTGAGCGGCGTCGGGCCCAGGTCATTGGTCAGGTGGGTGCCAACGCCGAACGCGACCTGGCAGCGACCGCGGAAGTAGTCGTACAGCCGCATCACCTTGGCGATGTCGAGCCCATCGCTGAACACCAGCACCTTGCTGCGCGGATCGACCCGGCGCTGCTGGAAATGCGCCAGCATGCGGTCGCCCCAGTCGAACGGATCGCCGGAGTCATGGCGCACACCGTCGAACAGCTTGCAGAAATACATGTCGAAGTCGCGCAGGAACGCGTCCAGGCCGACCACGTCGGACAGCGCGATGCCAAGATCGCCGCGGTACTCGCGCGCCCACGATTCCAGTGCTGCCACCTGCGAATCACGCAGGCGCGGGCCGAGCGCCTGGAACGCCTGCAGGTACTCGTGGGCCATGGTGCCGTGCGGGGTCATGCCATACAGGCGCGCGAAGTGGACGTTGCTGGTACCGACCAGCTGCGGGCCGAGCGCGTCGCGCAGCAGCGGCAGCAGGCGGGCATGCCAGTCACGCGAGTAGCGGCGACGGCTGCCGTAGTCGGCGATGCGGCAGTGCTCGAAACCGGGGGTATCGCGCAGCAGCGCGGCCTTGGCCTGCAGGCGGCGCTCGCCTTCGGCGAAGTCGGCCGTGGTGGTGTTGCGGAACCAGACTTCGTTGATGATCGCCAGCAGCGGCACTTCGAACAGGATGGTGTGCAGCCACGGGCCGGTGATGTCCAGCTCGATCTCGCCGGGCACGGCCGTCGACGCACGCAGCTGGATGTACTTGCGGTCCAGATGGAACAGGCCTAGGAAATCGGCGAAGTCCGGCTTCACGAAGCGCAGGCCTCGCATGTAGTCCAGTTCCGCGTCGCTGAAACGCAGGCTGCACAGGTGGTCGATTTCCTCATCGATCTGGGCGATGTAGCTTGCCAGGTCGATGCCGGGGGTGCGGCACTTGAACCGGTACTGCACCTGGGCGCCGGGGTGCTGGTGGAGCACCGCCTGCATCATGGTGAACTTGTACAGGTCGGTGTCGAGCAGGGACTGGATGATAGGCATGGGGCGGATTATGCGCCCGGCGGAGTGAACCGTGGGCGCGGCGAGTGGAGCCACACCATGCGTGGATGACCCTTTCCATGCAGCCGAGCGTGGGCTCGGCTCTACAACGACCTGCGCAGCAGGCGCGGCACCAGCATCAGCGCATGCGCCCAGATCGCAGCCCATACCGCCGCGCGCACCGGCAGCGAACGCTGCCTGGCCTCGAACTTCTGGAAGTAGCGCCACAGCCCCCTGTGCTTGTGCCATTCCACGAAGAACGGCCGCGAGCGGCTGGAGACACCGCGCACATGGGTAACCTGCAGGTCGTTGGCGATCGCTACCACCGCGCCGGCTTCGCGCGCGCGCCGGCACAGGTCCAGGTCCTCGGCGTGCAGGCGATAGCCTGCGTCCCAGCCACCGATACGGTCGAACAGCGCGCGCGGCATCATCAGCAGTGCGCCGGACAGTGCCGGCACCCGCTGCAGTGCCTGGTGCGGCTCACGCGGAACCGCCAGCTTCGAGCCCTTGCCGGGCGAACGCAGCATCCTCAGGAAATCCGGGTCGCGGCGGCGCACCGCCTCGTCGGCATGGCCATGCTCGTCCACCTGTTCAACGCCCAGCAGGCAGTCGCCCAGCGCTTCGGCGCGGGAGCGCAGTTCGGCCAGCGTGTCCGGCTCGACCATCAGGTCCGGGTTGATGAAGGCCAGCCACGGGCTGTGCGAGTCGGCCACGCCCTGGTTGTTGGCGGCGGCGAAGCCGGGATTGTCCGGGTTGCCGACGAAGCGCACGCGTGGATCGTGGCTGGCATGCCGCTGCACGATGTCCAGGGTGCCATCCAGCGAACCATTGTCGATCACCCAGATCTCGGCCACATCCTGCGCCTGGCGCAGGCGCGAGAGGCAGGCATCGATGGTGCTCCCACTCTGGTAAGTGACGACGATGGCGGCGATGGCAACATTCAAACGGGTGGCTCCGGCACTGACGGGACGAACAGGTCGCCCTGTTCCTTCGGCATTATCGCCTGCCGCATGCGCTGCTGCAGGTCGGCGCGCAGCCCGTGCAGCGGGTCGTGCATCAGGAAATCGGCCAGCCGCGGTACCCAGGCCGGCCAGCGCGCGGCCAGGGCCTCCAGATCGCCATCGCGGCTGACCGCCTCCCCTGCCCGGCTGACGAAGGCGGTCTCGCACAGCACGTTGCGCCAGCCAAGGCCGGCCATGCGCAGGCTGAGGTCGACCAGTGCCGCGTTCCAGCCAGCGTAGCTGTCCACGTCCAGGCCGCCGGCGCGACGGCGCGCGTTGCCGCGCACCAGCACCGCGTGGGTGACCGCCGATGGCAGCTCCGGGTGCAGCGTCGGCAGCGTCGCGCAGGTGTGCGCCAGCAGGACCGGGTCCTGCGGCTCGGGATTGATCTCGCCCAGCCGTGGCCACGCGGCGGTCTCGCCGGCATTGCACCAGGGGGTTGCGGTGGCGATCGCGGCATCGCGGGCGAAGGCATCCTGCAACTGCTGCAACCAGCCGGGTGATGGCACGCTGTCCGGCGCCAGCACGGCCACGTCCAGGCCATCGCAGGCGCGCAGCATCTCGTCCAGATGGGCGACTTCGCCCAGTGGCCGCGAGCGCCGGGTGTACTCGGCCTGCAGCGGCGTATGCGCCAGCCAGTGTTCCACCACCGCCTGCGCGCGTGGCCCGGTCTGTGCGTCATCGGCCAACCAGACCGCGGTCCCTGGCGCCGTGCCGGCATCCAGCGCGGCCAGGCAGCGGTCGAGTGCGGCATCGTCCACGCACAGCGGCAACAACACGATCGCCCCCATCCCGCCTCCGTGGTTGTCGGTGGCCACAGCGTAGCACCGGGAGGGTATCGGCCGGGTTGCACCCGGCACCCGCGGAGGCTGGAGCTGGAGCCGAAGCCGAAGCAACAGCAGAAGCCGGCCATCCGTGGGATGGCGGGGTGGGTCCGGTTGCGGGGGACGCTGCAAGTACGTCCATGTAAGCTCGGTCGCCGCATCCATGCGGCTCACGCCCCCGCAACCAGACCCACCCCGCCTTCGACAGATTTCTGCGATCTGTCGGCAAAGCCTGGGGTCAGATCCGTTTTCCAGAGGAAAACGGATCTGACCCCATTTTCTGATTTCGAAATCTGACAGACAGTCATCCACGCATGGCGCGGATCTACCGTGTCGACCAAGGTCGACACCTACCAACAGCCGCGGGACTCTGTCAGAGGTGGGTCGGCGTGGGGTGGCAGGACCGTTGGCGCCATGGATGGCGCCATCGAGCCCCCAGGGACGGGTTTACGGCGTGTCCTGCCACCCCACGCCGACCCACCCTCCCTCAGTAAACCCGCTGTTGCTGTTGCTGTTGCTGTTGCTGTTGCTGTTGCTGTTGCTGTTGCTGTTGCTGTTGCTTTCGCTTTGGCCGTTGCCGTTGCTCCGGCCTCGGCGGGTGCCGGGCGCCGCCCGGCCGTAACCCCTTACTTCTTCGCGCGCGGCTGGTTCAGCGGCTCCATCGCGCGGAAGCGCTTGCTGTACTCGTCGGTCAGGTTGCGCGATTCCAGGCTGTTGCGCACGATGCTCGGGGTCAGCAGCACGATCACCTCGGAACGGCGGCTGGAGCGGCTCTTCTGCCCGAACAGCGCGCCAACTACCGGAATACGGCTCAGGCCGGGAATGCCGCTGCTGCCATCGGTGCCCGAATCCGTGATCAGGCCAGCCAGCATGATGGTGTCGCCGCTCTGCACCGCCGCTTCGGTCGACAGCTTCTTTGTGGAAATTCGCGGGTTGCAGTTGCGCTCGGTCGGATTGCAGTTGTCGGGCACGTTCGAGGCGCTGCTCACTTCCTGCACGATATCCAGGAACACCGTGCCATCGCGGGTCACGCGCGGGCGCACCTTCAGGATCACGCCGGTGTCGATGTACTGCACCGAGCTGTAGGTGCTGGTGCCCACGCCGGTGTTCACCGTGGTGGTGTTGATCGGCACCTTGTCGCCCACGTTGAGCGTGGCCTCGGCGTTGTTGCGCACGAACACCGAAGGCGTCTGCAGCAGGCGTACATCCGTGACCTTGTCCAGCGCACTTACCACCGCCGCGCCATTGTGGCCGGTGAATGCCCAGCCCAGGCCTTCGCCGCCCGTTGCGGCACCGGCGAAGCTGCTCCACGAGCCACCCGCTGCCGCCGGCAGGGTCACGCCGCCCAATGCGCCCGTCAGGGCACGCCCGGCCACGGCATTGTCAAAGAACCAGTTCACGCCGTACTTCAGGTCGCCATCCAGCGAGACCTCGGCCACCTGGGCTTCGATGTGTACCTGCAGCGGCATCACGTCCAGCTTCTCGATCACCTCGCGGATCGAGCGCCACGCCTGCGGCGTCGAGCGCACCAGCAGGGTGTTGGTTTCCTCCACCGCCGACACGCCGACGCGGTCGCCCTCCACCTCCAGGCTGACACTGACGTTGCCGGGCTGGCGCTGCGGCAGGTTCAGGCTGCCATTGCTGCTGCCACTGCCACTACCACTGGTTCCGCCCAGCGTCGAACCCAGGTTGCTGCTGCTGTTGTCCATGCCACGGTCGCCGTCGCCGCCCAGCTGCGACGGAATGGCGCCCGGTGCCAGCGAGGCCGGGCTGGAGCCGCCGCGGTTGCCACTGCTGGCGAAGGCCTCGCTGAGGCGCTCGGCCAGGTCGCGCGCCTTGATGTAGCGCAGCTCGTAGGAGAACAGGCGGGCGCTGCCACCAGCGGTGTCGATGCGATCCAGCCACTGCTGGATCTGGTCCAGGTAGCGCACCTGCGGCGTGATCACCAGCACGGCGTTGGCATTCTCCAGCGGCAGGAAACGGAACATGCCGGCGCTGGGCGTCTTGCTCTCTTCGCCGAACACCTTTTCCAGGTCGGCCGCGACCTGCTCGGCCTTGCCCGACTGGATCGGGAACACGCCCACCGACATGCCCGACAACCAGTCGACGTCGAAGATCTCGACGGTGCGCAGGTAGTTTTCCAGTTCCGCGCGGGTACCCCCCAGGGTGATCACGTTGCGGCCACTGTCCACGTTGACGATGGCGTTGGGGCGCGCGTACGGCTCCAGCACCTTCTTCATTTCGGTGGCGGAGATGAACTGCAGCGGGACCACGCGGACTTCGAAGCCGCGCGCGCTGGCCGCGGGTGCCGTGCTTGGCGCGACCGTGCCGGCCAGCGCCTGGTCGGCGGCGACGATGTTGTAGCGCCCACCGCTGTAGACCATCCGCGCGTTGTTCCAGCCCAGCACCATCTCCAGCAGGTTCAGTGCCTGCGCCGGCGATACCGGCTTGGGCGTGGCCAGGGTGACCGTGCCCTGCACGCCTGGTGCGATCACGTAGTTCTGGCCAAGCATGTCACCAAGGATGGCCTTGACCACCGCATGCAGCGATTCGCCTTCGAAGTTGAAGGTCGCCTCGCCGGTACTGGCACCGTGCAGCGCCGGTGCCGGCGCACGCGCGGCCTCGCGGTTGATCATGGTGCCGGTGCCGCGGCGGATCACCGCCTGCGGTGCCCCCTGGCTTTCACGGGCGGCATCGGCAGCGACATCGGCCGCCTGGCCGGCGTCGGCGCTGGGCGACAGATTGCCGTTGCGCTGCACGTGCGGCGCGGACACCGTACTGCAGCCGACCAGCAGCGCGAGGGCAAAGGACCAGGGAAGAAAACGCAGGTTCATGCATTCACTCTATCGGTTGGTGCCATCGCCCGGGGGCGGCGACGGTTGTTGCTGCTGTTGCTGCAGCTGGCGGCGGCGGGCCTGGATGCGCTCGCGGATGGCCTGCATCTGCGCTTCACTGGGACCGTTGTTGTTGGCCGGTGGGGTTGTTGCAGCGGCCGCCGCAGGCGCTGGTGCATTGCCAGCGGGCGACGGCGATGGGATTGCCGCGGGCGGTGGCGGCGCCGGCGGAGCGCCCGCCGAGGGCGGCACCACGATCGCACCTGCAGGCGGTGCGCCGTTGGCACCGCGCAGCACCGTCGGCGGCTCACCGCCCTGGCCGTTGAACACCGCCAGTTCCAGGACCTGGTTGCCACCAGGGCCGATCACCGTCGCCTGGCGCGGCTGCAGCGCCACCAGCTGCCAGCCATCCACGGCTTCGCCGTTGAGGCGCAGGCGCAGCGAGCGGTTCTGTTCGGTGGTGAACGTGGCCATGCCGAAATCGCCGGTCAGCAGCACACCGGTGAGGCGCAACGCGGCGCTGGCCGCCGGTTCGCTGCCACCCAGCAGATAAGGCCGCGGCCTGCGGTCTTCGGCGAACAACGGGCGCTCACCGATCGCGCTGTAGCTGTCGGCGCTGGCCATGCGCTCGGCCGCCAGCGGCGGCAGCGATGGCAGCGATGGCGCGGCGTCGGCATCACCGCCGGCACCCGGCAGCTGGCTGCCCAGCCCGAAGCCGGTCGCCAGCCAGACGGCGGCCGCCCAACCGGCCAGCGCCAGCAGGAAGCCGGTACGCAGGCTGATCTGCTCAAGCTTCATCGGCCACCTCCTGCCCTTCGGACGGGGGCGCCGGCTGCGGCGCAGGTGCGGCCTCGGCCGGCGACGCGGACGGTGCCGGTGTCGCAGCGGGCGCCGGAACCGTGCCATCGGCGGCAGCGCCCGGCAGCAGATAGCCGGCCAGCTCGAAGGACACGTCCAGGCCCAGCCCCGATTCGTTCGGTGATTGCTGGAAGCGCTGCGCGATCAGGTTGAGGTTGTCGACGAACAGGCGTGGGCTGCCGGTTTCCAGGCTGTGCAGCACGGTGGCCAGTTCGGCCACCCCGCAGCGCAGGCGCACCTGCATGGCGACGCGCACGAACTCGGCGTCGCGCCGGTTGTCGGTCAGCGGCGTGCGGTTGCTGATGGTGCAGCTGCGGTTGCCCGGGCTGGCCATCGCCACCGCATCCTGCAGCCGGGCGCCCAATGCAGCGGCGGCAGCTTCGGCAGTGGCTTCGCGCAGGAAGCCTGGCCGCTGCTGCAGTGCCTCGCGGGTAGCGCGAAGGCGCTGTTCGATCTGCGGCTGCTGCTGCAGCTGCGCCTGCACGCGCGACTCGCGTTCGCGCAGGGCGGCGACATCGGCATCGATCGCACGCAGCGGCTGGGTGAACCAGGGGTGCACCAGCAGCAGATAGGCCAGGCCCAGCACTGCCAGCAGCAGTGCCAGCGCCAGCCAGCGGTCACGGCGTGCGCTTGGCATCGGCATCGGCCGCCTCCGGGATTGGTGCGGCGGCCGGCAACGGCTGCAGTTCGGCGGTCATGGTGAAGCGGTCGCGGCCACTGGCCGCGCCATCGGCCTGCAGCACCCCGGTCAGGTTAACCTTGCGCCACTGCGGTGCGTCCTGCAGCAGCTGCACCAGCTGCGACGCCTCGCGGCTCAGGCCGATCAGCTGCAGGTTGTTGTTCTCGATCGCCAGCTTTTCCAGGTAGGTACCTTCCGGCAGGCGCCGGGTCAGTTCGTTCCAGATTTCAACGGTGCCGGCGCGCTGGCTGCGCTGCTTCTCCAGGAATGCAGCGCCATCGATCAGCGCCTGCAGCTGCGCGCGTTCGCTGGCCACACCTCGCGCACTGCGCGCGCTGCGCTCGACCTGTGCACGCAGCTCATCGGCGGCGGCCTGGCGGTTGTCGAGCAGCTGCACCGCGGCCAGTACCAGCATCACGACGGCAGCCACTGCCAGCAGCAGGTTCCAGCGTCGCATCGGGTCTGGCCGCAGTTGGCGCTGTGCGGGCGGCAGCAGGTTCACCTGCAGCACGTTGCCCTGCGCATCGATGGCATCGACGCCCGCCAGCGCATCGGCCCATGGGCCCACACTGGTGCGCCATGCGTCCAGCTGCCGCAATGGCCACGCCACCAGTTCGACCTGCAGCTGGCCTTCGCCGCCCGCGCCGAGCTCACGCACGTCATAACTGACCTGGGATGATTCGAACGGGGTCTGCCGGTCGATCTCGAAACCGACCACGGCGCGCAGGCGGTCGGCCGCTGCGGCAGGCAGGCGCAGGCTACGCCGCAGGACGTCCGTCGCCGGCAGCAGCCACACCCGCGGCAGAGTACGCAGGCGAGGCTCCAGCACGCGGTCCAGCTCCACCGGCGACAGCGGCCACGGCAGGCGCGCCACCGCTTCGCGGCGTTCGCCGGCTTCACGCCAGACCTGCAGCTGGTCGCCCTCGTGCAGCAGCAGCAGGCGTGCCTGGCCCCAGCCCAATGCCCATTGCCAGCGCACCGGCACCCAGGCCAGCAGCGACTGCCGCCACCAGCGCAGGAAACGGCCGGCGCCCGGGCCGATCCGGCCCTGCACCTGCCGCAGACTGTCCTGCCACGCCGTCATCTTGCTGTCATTCCCTGCTCCCAGCGAAGCACTGTGTAAGTCCGCCCGGGAACCCCGCCCGAGCCACTGCGTACCACTGCCTGCAACACCGACCTGCGTCCACTGCCGTCGATGGCACCGGACTCGATACTATAGGTGCCGCTGCTGCTGGCAAGCGTTGTCGTGCCGCCAGCGGAATCTGCATCACGCTCCTGCTGTGCGCGCTGCGCCATCACGCTGTCCGCATCCAGGCCCAGCGCGGTCAGCACCGGCGCGCTGGCGAACTGCGGATCCGGCCGTGCCTGGCGGCTGTAGAGGGTCAGGTGCGGCAGCATCGCCCGGTACAGGGGTCCGCGCATGCCCAGGACCCGCTGCAGCTCGCCCAGGGTCTCGAAGCGCTTGTTGCGTGGGCCGTAGGGCAATCCGGCTGCGGCGTAGTCCGGCGCTTCGGCGCCACCGCCCGGTTGCAGCAGGCTGTCCTCGTCGCGCCAGTCGATGATGGCGCCGGCCAACTGCCGGGCCTGTGCATCGTCTTCGCCCAGCGCCTTGAGGAAGGCGGTCAGCAGTGCGGCGTCGGCCAGGTTCAGGTTGATCTTGCCGTTCTCGTCCAGCACCTTGATCTCGATGCTGGCGTCGTCGAACTGCCAGCGGTAGGTACGGCCATCGGCACGCCAGGGCGCCCGTTGCGGATCGGCTGACAGGCGCAGGAGGGCATATTCGAGGCCGGCGCGCGCACGTTCCTGCCCGCGTGCATCGTCATCCAGCACGCGCTGCTGCAGGTGCTCGACCCGTGCGCTCAGCGCGAACGCACCGACCAGCGCCGTCATCAATGCGATCAGCCACAGCACCAGCACCAATGCCGCCCCGCGCTGACGGCTCATCGCGTGCCTCCACTGCCACCGGCACGCAGCGCCACCACCAGTGGCGGCCACGGCGCGCCCCGGGATGGCACGATCTGGATTTCCACCAGCATCGGCAGGCGGCGGGTGTCATCCCAGCGCGGCAGCCAGTCGGTCACCTGCCCGGTGCTGGCATCGATGCCGCGATAGCGCAGCTGCACCGACTTCAGGTTGTCCACCAGCACCTCCAGCGGGCGCGGCGGATTCTCGGCGATGCGCTCGCCTTCCTGCAGCAGCACGAGGTCCAGCAGCAGGCGCTGTTGGCCACCGCGTCCGTCCACCTGCAGCGCGTGCAGGTAGGGGCCGCCATGGCCGAGGTAACCGGGCAGGTCGGCGGCGAACAGCATGCGTTGCTCCTCGCCCTGGAAGAAGATGGGTTCGCGGGTGGGGTCCGGGGCCTCCAGCGGGGTGCGCAGTGCACCCGCCAGCTGCCTGCGCAGCAACGACTCGACCGCGCGCATGCGTTCGCTTTCAGCGGCGATCTGCTCGCCGCGCTGGCTGACCGCCATCGCCGAGCGCACGCTGGCAAAGGCCAGTGCCAGGCCGCCGGCCAGCAGCACGGTGGCCAGCATCACTTCGACCAGGGTGAAGCCCGCGGCGCGCCGCTTCATCGCGCGTTCTCCAGGTCGGGCGGCAACAGGCGCAGGCTGCGCCAGTGCAGTTGTTCGCGCTCGCTGTCGCCCCAGCGCACCCGCAGCTGCAGCTCGGCCAGCCATGGGGTGCCCGCTGACGTGGCCTGCACGACGTTGCCGGCGCGTGGCTCGACCCACGGCTGGACCTGCAGCTCCCAGTGATAGCGCCCCTGTTCCCAGTCACCCTGCTGGCTGCCCACCTGCAGCGGCGCGTCGACACCGGCCTGGGCCAGCAACGACTGTGCATGCAGCACCGCACGCGTGCGCAGCTCGGCGTCACGTACCTGCTTCGCGCCACCGGACAGGCTGCCCAGCAGCAGGGTCAACGCCAGGCCCAGCAGGGCGAAAGCGACGATCACTTCCAGCAGGGTGAAGCCACGCGCGCGCCGCTTCATTGCGCCCGCCAGGGGCCGGAGCGGACCTCGCCGGTCAGCCAGCCGACGTCGACGCGCCATTCGGCACCGTCGCGCTGCAACCGGATACGGCCGCCGCTGGAGCCACCATCGGGATGGAACTCGATCACGCCCTGCCCCGCCGCGGTGGCCAGCTGTGCGGCACCTTCGAACTGCACCTGCAGCTGTGCCGGCACCTCACCGTGGCGCTGGTTGGCCCCCTCCCAGCGGCGCCGTGCCGGTTCGATCACGAAGCGCTGCGGTTCGCCGCGGGCGATCGCCTGCGCGCGCACCATGCGCAGCTGGCTGGCGATGTCCTTGCCGGCGCTGCGCAGCTGCATGCCGGCGAACCCGCGCGACAGGCCGGCGGCGGTGATCAGGCCGATCGCCGCAATCAATGCGATCACCAGCAGCATTTCCAGCAACGACAGTCCAGCCGCGCGCCTGCCGTGCAGGCGCGGGCGTGGCAACCGGCGCGGCAGGAAGTGCGTCATGCGCGGTTACGGCTGGTAGCGGATGTCAGCGTCGACGCTGCTGCCGCCAGCCTTGCCATCCTTGCCCAGGCTGACCAGCTCATACGGCTGGCCTTCGCCCGGCGCCCGGTACTCCAGTGCGTGGCCCCACGGGTCATTCAGGTCGGCGGGCTTGGCGTACGGGCCGAGCCAGCCGCCGACACCGGCCGGCGCCGTCACCAGGTCGTTGAGCGTGGCCGGCAGCTTGCCGGTGTCGATCTGGTAGTTGTCGATCTTGGAGGCGACGGTCTGCACCTGCGCCTTGGCGATGTTGGCCTTGCCACGGTCGGCGCCGCCCAGCACGCGGCTGGCGACCAGGGTCAGCACCGCGCCGATCAGCACGATGACGATGATGATTTCCAGCAGGCTCATGCCCGACTGGTTGCGCGCGGCGGTGAAGGAAAGGCGGATCGGTCGGCGACGGGCAATCATGGACGGTCCTTTCAGTTGCGGAGTATCGGGGTTGCAGGGAGTGCCATCGTCAACCGATGGCATTGGTCAGGTCATACAGCGGCACCAGCACGGCCACGATCACCGCGCCGACCACCGAGGCCAGCACCAGGGTGATCGCCGGCACCATCGCCGCCAGCATGCGGTCGATGCGCCGGGCGCTGTCCTGTTCGAAGGTGTCGGCGGCCTTGAGCAGCATGGTATCGAGTGCGCCGGATTCCTCGCCGACCTGGATCATCTGCAGCGCCAGGCGCGGGAACCGCTTGCCGCGCGACAGGGCCAGCGACAGGCCGGCGCCGTTCTTCACTTCATCGGCGGCCGTTTCGACGTCAGCGGCCAGGGCGCGGTTGCCCAGCACGTTGCGCGCGATGCCCAGTGCCCCCAGCAAGGGGACGCCGTTGCGCAGCAGTGTGCCCAGCGTGCGCGCCAGCCGGGCGGTTTCCAGCTCGCCGATGAGGCGACCGATGCCACGCCGCTGCAGCAGCCAGCCATCCAGCGCCAACCGGAACGCCGGTTGCCGCGCCTTGCGCTCGAAGAACAGCACCAGCACGCCGGGCACCACCAGCAGCAGCACCCACCAGTCACGCACGAACAGGCCCAGCTGCAGTACCGCGTTGGTGAACCACGGCAGCGCCACGTCCAGGCTTTCGTACATCTGCGCGAACTGCGGCACCACGTAGCCGAGCAGGAACAACAGCGCGCCACCGACCACCACCAGCAGGATCGCCGGGTAGACCAGCGCGTTGATGACCTTGCCCTGCAGCGCGCGGCTGCGCTCGAGGTAGTCGGCCAGGCGTTGCAGGGTTTCATGCAGGCTGCCACCGGCTTCGCCGGCGCGCACCATGTTCACGTACAGGCGCGAGAACAGCCCATGCTGGCGCTCCAGCGCGGTGGACAGCGGTGCGCCACCGCGCACCACGTCGCGGATGTCGGTGATCGCGCGGCGCGATCGTTCGTCCTCGGGCAACCCCAGCAGGATGGACAGCGCGCGGTCCAGCGGCTGGCCAGCACCGAGCAGGGTCGCCAACTGCTGGGTGAACTGCAGCAGCGCGGCCCCCTGCAGCGGGCGCTGCTGCAGCAGGTTGCGCCAGCTGCTGCCGCCGATCGCGCCGGCGTCGGCCAGCTGCGTCTCCATCGGCAGATGGCCCTGGTCCTGCAGGCGCGCGATCAGCTCGGCCTCGCTGGCCGCTTCCATCTGCCCATCGAAGACCTCGCCATGCGGATTGAGCGCCTTGTAGCGATAGTTCGGCATGTCAGCCCCGGCGTCCTGCACGCATCAGCTTTCCTCGGTCACGCGCAGCACTTCCTCGATGGTGGTCTGCCCGCTCAACGCCTTGGACAGGCCATCCTCGTACATGGTGCGCATGCCGGCCTCGCGGGCGATGCGCTCGATCTCGCCCATGCCATCGCGGCGCATCACCGCACGGCGCAGCGCATCGTTCATCACCAGGAATTCCATGATGGTGGTACGCCCCAGGTAGCCGGTCGGCGCCAGCGCAGACGGCTTCGGGCGATACAGGTGGATCGGCCCTTCCGGCTGCAGGCGGCGCAGTTCGAACCGCTCGATCTCTTCCGGCGAGGCTTCGTAGCGCTCGGCGTGGGTCGGCTCCAGCCGGCGTACCAGGCGCTGGGCCAGGATGCCGTTGATGGTGGACGTGAGCAGGTAGTCCTCTACGCCCATGTCGAGCAGGCGGGTGATGCCACCGGCGGCGTTGTTGGTATGCAGGGTGGACAGCACCAGGTGGCCGGTCAGCGCCGACTGGATGGCGATGCGCGCGGTTTCCAGGTCGCGCATTTCACCGATCATGATGATGTCCGGATCCTGGCGCACGATGCTGCGCAGGGCATTGGCGAAGTCGAGGCCGATCTGCGGCTTGGCCTGGATCTGGTTGATGCCTTCTATCTGGTATTCCACCGGGTCTTCGACCGTGATGATCTTGACGTCGGCGGTGTTGAGCTGGCTCAGCGCGGTGTACAGCGTGGTGGTCTTGCCCGAGCCGGTCGGGCCGGTGACCAGCAGGATGCCATGCGGCTGTTCCAGCACCTTGCGGAACTGCGGCAGGAAGGCATCGGTGAAGCCGAGCCGGTGGAAATCGAACACCACCGTTTCGCGGTCCAGCAGGCGCATCACCACGCTTTCGCCATGCGCGGTCGGTACCGTGCTCACGCGCAGGTCCAGCTCCTTGCCCTGCACGCGCAGCATGATGCGGCCGTCCTGCGGCAGGCGGCGCTCGGCGATGTTGAGCCGGGCCATGATCTTGATGCGGCTGATCACCGCAGCGGTGAGGTTGGCCGGCGGGCTTTCGCCCTCCACCAGCACGCCATCGACGCGGTAGCGGACCTTCAACCGGCTCTCGAACGGTTCGACATGGATATCCGAAGCGCGCAGCTCCACCGCACGCTGGATCACCAGGTTGACCAGGCGGATCACCGGAGCTTCCGACGCAAGGTCGCGCAGGTGCTCGATGTCGTCGACCGCACCGCCCTCGCCATCCGCGGTTTCCACGATCGCGCCCATCGCGCTGCGGCCCTGGCCGAACCAGCGCTCGACCAGGTCATCGATCTCCGCGCGCATGCCCAGCACCGGTATCACCGGAAGCCCAAGGGCCAACTGCACGGCCTGCTGTGGATAGGCGTCGTGGGCATCGGCCAGCCACAGCCGCACCCCGTGTTCATCCAACTCCAGCGGGCACACATGGAACTGCTTCAGGAAGCGCAGCGACAGCGGAAGTCCCTCGGCCAGCGCCTGCGGCGGGGCCTCCGGCACCTGCTTGCCCTCCAGCAGCGGCAGGCCCAGCACCTCAGCGCTGGCCTGTGCCTGGTCGCGTTCAGACACCAGGCCCAGGCGCACCAGCAGGCCCAGCAGACTGCCGCCGGCCTCGGCATGCAATGGCCGCGCGCGTGCCAGGTCTCCTTCCTTGAGCCGGCCGCGCGCCAGCAACGCATCCAGGATGCGGCCTTCGGCGTCGTCGGTAACGGTTGCAGCGAGCGCGTTCACGTGACTCTCCTGTCAATCGGCCCGACTTTAGCAGTTAAGCCGTGATTTCCGCCGCCCTGCGGCCACCTTTCGTAAAAAGACGAAGCCCGTCACACAGGGTGACGGGCGTCGGCCGTTCAACTACGACACGAGGTGATTACTGCGTGGCGAGAATGCTCACGCCGTTGTATGCCGCTTCGCCCACCACCTTGATGTAGTAGGTGCCCGCCACCGGCTTGTTCACCCGCACCGTTTCGGACGTGCCGGGACGGGTCGACTTGCCGTCGTTGTCGCTGGCGCTCGGCTCACGCCCCTGGGCAATGTAGACCGAGACGTTGCCGGTGCCACCGTAGGTGATCACGCTGAGCTGCTTTCCGGCGACGGCTTCGAAGCTGTACAGCTTGCTGCTGCCGGCAGCACCGTTCAGGCCGCCGACTGCGGCCTTGTTGGTCAGCGGCGTGGCCACCGGCCCGCAGTTTTCGGCGCACGGTTCTTCCAGTGCCTTGGCCAGCGCGGCCTTGGCATCGAGGATGCCGGTACCGATCGGGGTCGCCGCCGGGATGGCGACCGGGAACGGACGCGCCGTTTCCTTCAGCAGGGTACGCATCGCGGCCGGGGTCAACGGATCCTTGCCCTTGGCGATCAGTGCGCTCTGCACCAGTGCCGCAACGGCGGCCACATGCGGCGAGGCCATCGAGGTACCGCCCATGCCCATGTAGCCCGGCGTGCCCGATTCCGGCGTGGTGGCCGCATTGGAGCCGGTCTGCCAGATGTAGCCGCCCGGGTTGCCGTCGACACTGCCGCCACCGCCCGGACCGGACAGGTCCACGCGGGCTCCATAGTTGGAGTAGTAGGTGATGCCACCGGTGATGCGGGTGGCACCCACGGTCACCACGCCTTCGCAGCTGGCCGGCTGGTACTTGGACGCGTTGTCGGCTTCATTGCCGGCAGCCACCACCACCGTGGTACCGCGCGAGATCGCGCCGTTGATCGCGTCCTGGTAGGTGCTGGCGCAGGAACCACCGCCCCCCAGGCTCATGTTGATGATCTCGGCCGGATTGGTGTTGGCCGGGATGCCGGTCACGGTACCGCCGGAGGCCCAGGTCACCGCATCAGCGATGTCGGACAGGTAGCCGCCGCACTTGCCCAGCACGCGGACCGGCAGCACCTTGGCCTTGTAGGCGACACCGGCCATGCCGACGCCGTTGTTGGTCTGCTCGGCCACGGTGCCGGCGACGTGGGTGCCGTGCCAGGAACTGTCGTCGGCCAGCGAGCCGTCATAGCACTCGTTGTCGTTCTCGACCCAATCACCGTAGTCCTGCGCACCCGGCACGCGATCGTTGGTCGGGCGCCGCGAGGTCTCCGCATCGCTGATGAAGTCGTAGCCTTCCAGCAGGTTTCCGACCAGGTCCGGATGCTGCGGCAGGACGCCGGTGTCGATCACTGCCACCACGATGCCCTCGCCCTGCGAGACATCCCACGCCGCCGGTGCGTTGATGCCGCCGACAGCATTGTGCAGATGCCACTGGTTCTGCTGGTAGAAGGGATCGTTCGGCACCAGCGCCGGCTGCACGTTGCCGGCACGCAGTTCGCTGCGGCGCAGTTTCACGTCGGCTTCGGCGTACTGCACCGACGGATCGGCCTTCAGTTCCTTCAGCACGCGCTGCAGTTCGGCCGGTGCCAGGCGGCCCTGCACACGGATGAGGTCCGCACCGGTAGACAGCTTGCGGACCACCTGCGGGCCGAGCGTGCTGGCGCGTGACGTGCCGCCGGAGAGACTGGCACGGGTCAGTGCGGACTGCACGGTGGACAGCTTCGCCGAGCGGTCGGTGGCGGCAGCAGCGCCGGCCCGGTACTTGACGATGATGCGCTCGGTACCCGGCTGGGCGGTGCTGGCCTGGCGCACCGGTTCACGGGTCGGCAACCCGGCGGCGTGGACGGCACCGACCGCCGTCATCGACAGCACGGCGGCGGCAAGCACATTGATGCGAAGGTTCTGCTTCTTGATCACGTCGAATTCCTCTTCTGGGTCATGGATCGAACCAACACTGCGGCCATCATTCCTTGACGACTCCCGGCCGGCCCAGCCGGGATTGCCGTGACCTCCCCCCAGGCCCTCACTGCAGGTACGGCGCCGGCGTGGGTGGCCGCCGGCGCGATGGAGTGGCTTACCAGCCGAAGCCGGCACCGACGCCGACCGAACTGTCGTCACTGCTGAAGGCGCCGCCGAAGGTGACCGTGGCGCGATCGCTGATCGCACGCTGGTAACCCAGCGACAACGCCGACTCGCCACCCTGGAAACCGATGCCGACGCCGACACGGTTCTGGGTGCGGATACCGGCGGCACTGGTAGCCATGTTGAGCATCGCTGCGCTCATCGCGCCCTGGCGGTCGATGCGGCGGTCCATGTGGCGCAGGCGTCCGTCGATCTCGCCCTTGAACACATCGAAGCTGTCGGCAACGGCCTGGACGCGACTGTCGGTGTAGCTGTTCGCCGTCGCCATGCCACGATCCAGCTGGCCCTTGTTGACGGCGTCGGTGGCGGTGGTGCCCGCGGCGACGTTGGTGACCTGGCGTTCGTTGCCTTCGCTGCCCACCGAGACCGTGTTGGCACGATCGGCAACCGAGCCCTGGCCCAGCGCCACGGCATTTGCCGCCGTGGCATTGGCGCCCTGGCCGATGGCCGTGGACGAAGCGCCGCTGGCTACCGCGCCATCGCCCATGGCCACGGCGTTGAAGCCGGTGGCCGGGGTGCCGACCGGAATGCCCGCCCCCGCCGCGGCCACCGTCGGCGTGCCCTGCACGCGTGCGGTACTGGCCGGTGCGGCATCGGCCGTTGCCGGTGCGTCGGCCACGCTGGCCAGCGGGCTTTCATCCAGCGAAGCACTCATTGCGCGCAGGCTGGACGCGCCTGCTCGCGTGCCACCGGCAGTGCGACGGTCAATCTCACTGACCTTGCGGTCCAGCGCGCCCAGCGCATCGCCGACATTGCTGTAGGTGGCGCCCTGGATCACGTAGTTCGGTGCCACGAACACGCCCTGCATGCCGACGCTGGCACCACCGCCGAGGAAGCTGGCGGCATCACTGAGCGACTGGAACAGCTGTCCGCCATTGATCGCCTGGCGGCTGCCGGCGGCGATGTTGCCCGCGCCGACGTTGTCGATGGTGGTGCCCTGGAAGCCGGACAGGGTCAGGCGGTCACGGCTGGCGTCGTCATAGCCGACGGCGCTGGCCGCCGTGGTCTCGACCGTGGCGATGCGCGAGTCGAAATCACCGACACGGGTTTCCACGGCGCCCACGCGCTGGTTGGTGACGTTGAGCTGCGAGCCGGTGACCGCGTCGCTGCTGCCGGCGGCGATGCGGCCGTCGGCCACATTGACGATGCGGCGCGCGACCGGGCCATCGGTGCCGTTGCCACCACCGACCGACACCACGTTGGCATCGAGCGCACGCGAGCCCGCACCCAGTGCCACCGAGTTCGCACCGGACGCGCCGGCACTGTTGCCCAGTGCAAGCGCACCGTTGCCGATGGCCATCGCATTGGCACCCAGCGCATTGCTGCGTGCGCCGCTGGCACTGGCGGCCGAACCGATCGCTGCGGCATCGCTGCCGCTGGCACTGGCGGTACCCGCGCCGCTGGCCTTGACGTAGCGTGCGGTGCCATCGGCGGTCGCCGCGACCGCATCGAGCTGGCCACGATTGACTGCATCGGTGCGCTCGGTACCGGCGGCGACACGGGTGATCTGTCGATCACTGCTGGCACTGCCGACCGACACGGTGTTGGCACGATCAGCCACCGAGCCTGCGCCCAGTGCGATGCTGCCGGCCGCCGAAGCGTTGGCACTGACACCCACCGCGGTGGCGTTCGCACCGGTGGCCTTGCTGCCGTAGCCCACCGCAGTACCCAGTCGACCACTGGCTTCGGCGTAGCTGCCCAGCGCCGAGGCGCCATCGGCCGAGGCAGTGGCGCGGAAACCGCTGGCCTGCGACTGCGTGCCGCTGGCCGTGGCCTGCGCGCCGCTGGCGGTGCTGTAGGCGCCCTTGGCCTGGGCGCCGGCGCCGGTAGCGCTGGCGCCGAGTTCACTGGCGCTGGCAGCGCTGCCCACGGCCACGCTGTCGACACCACTGGCCTGTGCGTTGGTACCCAGTGCCGCCGCGTTGCTGCCGGTCGCCAGGGCGTCGGCGCCTACCGCCGTGGCGTTGGCGGCCATCGCGTTGGCGCCACTGCCCAGCGCGGTGGCACCGTTGCCGATGGCGTTGGACGCGTTGCCGGCGGCCAAGGCGTTGTCACCGTCCACCAGGGCACCGGCCTCGCCATCGGCATTGCCGCTGGCCTGGAACTGGCGGCTGGTCCTGTCGGCGACGCTGGCAACGGCATCCAGCTGGCCCTTGTTCACCGCGTCGGTGGCTTCGGTACCGGCTGCCACATGGGTCACCTGGCGTTCGCCACCGGCCTTGCCGACGGCCACGGTGTTGTCACGGTCGGCCTTGGAGCCGGCACCGAGGGCGACACTGTTGCTGCCGTTGGCGGTGGCGTTGGCGCCCAGGGCCGTGGCATTGCTGCCGGCGGCCCACGAGTTCCAGCCGATTGCCGTGGCGTAGTCTTCGGTCGCCCATGCGCCGGCACCGAACGCCGCCGCACCGGTGCCACTGGCACGCGACGGGATCAGGCCGAAGAAGGTGCTGCCACCGATGGCCACGCTCTCCTCGCCGCTGGCCTCGCTGGACTGACCCACCGCCACGGCACCGGTACCGGCTGCAGCAGCACCGAAGCCGACGGCGGTCGTGTTGGCACCACTGGCCGCCGAGCCGTAGCCCAATGCGGTGCCGAGGCGTCCACTGGCCTCGGCATAGCCACCGACGGCAGTGGTGCCATCGGCAGAGGCGGCACTACGGAAGCCGCTGGCCAGGGCCTGCGTGCCGCTGGCGTTGGATTCGGTGCCGGTTGCCGTGCTGTACGCACCGCTGGCCTGTGCACGCGCACCGACCGCGCTGGCGCCGAGCTCGCTGGCGCTGGCACCGGTGCCGAGCGCAAGGCTGTCTTCACCGCTGGCCTGCGCTGTGCTGCCCAGCGCCGCCGCATTGTTGCCGGTGGCCAATGCATCGATGCCCACGGCCGTGGCGTTGGCCGCCAGCGCGTTGGCACCGCTGCCCAGCGCGGTGGCCCCGTTGCCGATGGCGTTGGCCGCATCGCCGGCCGCCAGCGCGTTGTCGCCCTCGACCAGTGCCCCTGTTTCGCCATCGGCGTTGCCGCTGGCCTGGAACTGCCTGCTGGTCTTTTCCGCTGCGGCGGCTACGGCGTCGAGCTGGCTCTTGTTGACCGCATCATTGCCCTGCGTGCCATCAGCCACGTTGGTGATCTGGCGGGTGTTGCCACCGCCGCCGACCGACACGGTGTTGTCGCGGTCGGCGATCGAATCGGCACCCAGCGCCACGCTGTTGGCAGCGCGCGATTCGGCGGCGTTGCCCAGCGCGGTGCTGTTGATGCCACCGGACCAGGCGCCGCCACCGACGGCGGTGGAGTAGTTGCCCGATGCTTCGGTGGCCAGCACGCCGAACAGCGATCCGCCGACGGCGACGCTGTTGGTGCCGGTGGCCAGGCTGCCCTGGCCAGTGGCGGTGCTGTAGGCACCGGAGGCTTCCGAATCACCGCCCAGCGCCACGCTGTTGGAGCCGGAGGCATTGGCGAAGTTGCCGAAGGCTGTGGCATTGAAGGCCGAGGCCTGTGCATAGCCACCGATGGCGGTGCTGTAGCCGCCGGTCGCCTCGGCACCGATGCCGAACGCGGCCGACGCAGTGCCGCTGGCGACGCTTTCGCTGCCGACCGCGGTGGCGCCGCTGCCACTGGCATTGCTGAAGTACCCCACTGCCACCGCCTCCTCGCCGGAGGCTTCGGACAGCACGCCGGTCGCGGTGCTGCCAGCACCGCTGGCGATGCTGGCCGCACCGAACGCCGCACTCTGCTCGCCACTGGCCTCGCTTTCCGCACCCTGCGCGGTTGCGTATTCAGCGGTCGCCTGTGCATTTGCACCGACCGCGCTGGCGTTGGCGGCACTGGCCAGGGCGTTGAAGCCCAGTGCCTGCGCATTGCTGGCCAGCGCGTTGGCGCCACTGCCGAGTGCGGTGGCCCCGTTGCCGATGGCGTTGGCCGCATCACCGGCGGCCAGCGCGTTGTCACCGTCCACCAGTGCACCGGCCACATCACCGCCGTTGCCGCTGGCCTGGAAGAAGCGGCTGGTGGTGGCTGCCGCGCCCGCCACGGCATCCAGCTGCGCCTTGTTCACCGCGTCGGTGGCCTGGGTACCGGCGGCGACGTTGGTCACCTGGCGTTCGTTGCCGGTGCTGCCGACCGAAACGCTGCGGGCGCGGTTGGCGACCGAGCCGGCGCCGAGTGCGACGGCGTTGCTGGCGCTGGCGTTGCTGCCGGCACCGAGCGCGATCGCGCTTTCACCACCGGCCACCGTGTTGGTGCCGATGGCGATGCTGTTGAGGCTGTTGCCCAGCGCCTGGAAGCCCAGCGCCACGCTGTTGTCGCCATAACCGAATGCGCCGCGACCGACGGCGGTGGAGCTGGTGCCGTTGGCCCAGCTGTTGTAACCGATGGAGGTCGCACCACTGCCACTGGCCCAGGCCGCGTTGCCAAATGCCGAGGCATTGGTGGCCGTTGCCCAGGCGCCGGAACCGAACGCACTCGCCCCGCTTGCGGTAGCCCAGCTGTAGCCACCGACGGCGGTGCTGTCGTCACTGCTGGCGAAGGCGCTGTCGCCAACCGCAACCGCGTAGCTGCCGGTCGCACGCGACTTGCCGCCGGCCGCGAAGCTGTTGTCTCCGCTGGCCCTGGCGGCGTTGCCGAACGCACTGCTGGCAGCACCGGTCGCCTGCGCACCACTGCCGACCGCTGTGGCGTCGGCGACGGCAGTGGTGCCGACCTGCTGTGCCGTACCGTCGGCACCGATGATCGGCTGGTTGTACTCGTCGTAGGCCTGGCCGAGGCCACCGATGGCAACACCGCCATTGCCGGTGGCGTTGCTGTTGCGACCCACCGCCACGGCGTCGTCACCGATGGCCGAGGCTGCTGCGCCCTGTGCAACCGCGCCGGCGCCGATCGCATTGCTCGACGAACCCGCCGCAACCGCACCTTCGCCCTCGGCCAATGCACCGGCATCGCTGCCTGCTTCCGGCTGGGCCTGGAAGAAGCGCGCTGTGCTGTCGGCGGTGCTGGCCACCGCGTCGAGCTGCGCCTTGTTCACTGCATCGGTGGCTTCACTGCCCGCGGCGACGCTGGTGATCTGCCGTTCGTTGCCGGCACTGCCCACGGCCACGCTGTTGGCACGCACCGCTTCGGAGTTGGCGCCGAGCGCAACGCTGTTGGCACCGCGTGCGGTGGCGTAGTAGCCCACGGCGGTGCTCTGCGCGCCGCTGGCCCAGGTCTGCGCGCCGAGCGCGCTGGCGTTCTCGCCCGGTGCGTAGGCGAAGTAGCCGACCGCAGTCGCTTCGGCGCCGGACGCTTCGGTCAGGCTGCCGTTGGCCACCGCACGATCACCGCTGGCGATGGCGCCGGCGCCGACGGCGGTCGACGCTTCGCCGCTGGCCTGGGTCTGCACGAAGAAGCCCAGGCCTGGAATCAGATCGGCCGGGCCGCCGATGGCCACGCTGCTGGTGCCGGTGGCATTGCTCTGCGTACCCAGCGCGGTGGAGTAATCACCGATGGCATTGGCAACCGCACCGAACGCGGACGACTGCGCGCCGGCGGCATATGCGCCAACGCCATAGGCCGACGCGGCGAAACCACCGGCCTCGGCACTCGCACCCACCGCAGTACCACCGACACCGGCACTGGTGGCGCCGGTTTCCACCGGCACGCCGCCACTGGTGATCAGCGGATTGCCATCGGCATCCACCGCAGCCCCCCCCACGGCGACACTGCCTGGGCCGTTGGCCTGCGCGTTGTTGCCGAACGCGGCACTGTTCTGGCCCGAGGCCAGCGCGTTGTTGCCAACGGCGGTGGCGTTCTGCGCGACGGCGGTCGCACCGGTGCCCACGGCCGTCGCACCCTTGCCGATCGCATTGGCGGCCTCGCCAGCCGCCAGCGCCTCGTCGCCCTCGGCCAATGCACCCGCATCACTGTTGCTGCTGCCAGTGGCCTGGAAACGCTTGGCGGTGGCATCGGCCACGGCGGCGACGCCCTTCAACTGGCCGACGTTGACCGCGTCGGTATCTTCAGTACCCGCAGCGACGCTGGTGATCTGCCGGGTCAGGCCGTAGTCGGCCGCGCCGACAGAGACGGTATCGACGCGGTCGGCCAGCGAGCCGGCGCCCAGCGCCACGCTGCCGGTGGCAACCGCAGCGGCGTTCGAACCCAGCGCGGTGCTGTATTCACCGACGGCGGTGCTGAACGCACCCACCGCGATCGACGCTTCGTTGGCGGCGGTAGCGCCGCGGCCCAGTGCGGTGCTGCCCGGGCCCATCGCCACGGCACCACCGCCGACGGCCGTTGCGCCATCGGCAGTGGCTTCGGACAACGCACCGAGTGCGGTGGCCGCGCCGTTCTCGCTGGCTGCGTACGCGCTGGCGCCGACGGCCGTATCGCCAAGCCCGAACGCGGCCGCGCTCTGCCCGACCACCACGCTGGCGTCGCCGATGGCCAGGGCGCCCTGGCCGAACGCGCTGGCGCCCAGGCCGGCGGCAATGGCCTGGGTGCCGATGGCAGTCGTGGCGTTGGCCAATGCCTGTGCACCGGCACCGGCGGCCACCGCGCCCTGCCCGTCGATCTTCGCTGCGTCGCTGTCATCGCCTGCGCCGTCGGCCTTGAAATAGCGGTTTCCATCGGCGGCGACATCCGCCAGCGCGGCCTGCGTGGCGCGCGCCTGCGCGTCCAGCTGCGCCTTGTTCACCGCATCGGTGCCCTGCGTGCCAGCAGCCACGTTGGTGATCTGCCGCTCCTTGCCGGCATCGCCGATGGACACGGTATTGGCCCGCGTGGCCTTGGAGCCAGCGCCCAGCGCCACGCTGTTGGCGGCGCTGGCATTGCTGTTGCTGCCGATCGCCACCGCGTTGCTGCCCTTGGCCGTGGCCGAGCCTTCGATCAGGCACTTTTCCAGCAGCTTGCCGCTGAATGCAACGCAGGTGGCGCTGCCGCCGATCTGCACCGACTGTGCCGTCGCGCTGCCGCTCATGCCCAACCCCACTACCAGGCCCAGTGCCACCGCCAGCAGTGCGGGCGTGGCCTGTGTCGCATCGCGGCGCTGGTCGACGACCCCGCCACTGCTGCTGTCGGAGGAGGCCAGTTCCGAGGCCACCACCAACTGACCCAGTGCTTTGTTCCAGACCTTGCGATAAATCCGATTCATCGGTACGGCTCCTGATTGGACTGGTTTTGGGCAAAGCAACGCCACCGCTGGGCTTTCCGGCCCAACGTCCCCTGGGGGCGTTTATTCGCGTGATTTACTGCGGGGTATTGCCGAACGGCGCGCAGCGACAGAAAACCGAGCGCGTGCGCCAACCGGTTACTGCGAAATGAATGATTCTGAAACGGGGTTCAAGTGTTAACGGCAACTTTGCAGATCGTCAAGACTTTGACACGACAAATCCTATTGCCGTGAAGCAGTTCACTATTTCACGTGTTTATAAAGGCATTTTGTTAGACATACGTGACGAACTGCTGGCGCATGAAAACGGATGTAACTAGCGGCCAGATCAGCAATTTCACGCACACAAAGAAAAACCCGCCGACAAAGCGGCGGGTTTTTCCATACGCGGTGGCATTGCGGCCTGCGCGGAACGATGCGATCAGCCGCACCAGACCCGCGCGTTGCGGAACATGCGCATCCACGGCGAATCACCCTGCCATTCAGCCGGTGCCCAGCTCAGGTTGAGCGCGCGCGGGGTGCGCTCCGGGTGCGGCATCATGATGGTGACGCGGCCGTCGGTGCTGGTCAGGCCGGTGATGCCGTCCGGCGAACCGTTCGGGTTCAGCGGGTACTGGCTGGCGACGTTGCCATGGCCATCGATGTAGCGCAGCGAGACGCGGGCGGCAGCCTGGTCGACGGCGTTGTCGAACACGGCCTGGCCTTCGCCGTGCGCCACCGCTACCGGCAGGCGCGAGCCGGCCATGCCACGCAGCAGGATCGACGGCGATTCCACCACTTCCAGCAGCGCGGTGCGGGCTTCGAACTGCTCGCTGGCATTGCGGCGGAACTGCGGCCAGTGTCCGGCACCCGGGATGATGTTCTTGAGCTGGCTCATCATCTGGCAGCCGTTGCACACGCCCAGCGCGAAGCTGTCTTCACGCGCGAAGAACGCGGCGAAGGCATCACGCAGCGCACTGCGCTCCAGGATCGAGGTGGCCCAGCCACGGCCGGCACCGAGCACATCGCCGTAGCTGAAGCCGCCGCAGGCGACCAGGCCGGTGAAATCCTGCAGCGCCACGCGGCCTTCGATCAGGTCGCTCATGTGCACGTCGAAGGCGCGGAAGCCGGCACGTTCGAAGGCGTTGGCCATTTCGATCTGGCCGTTGACGCCCTGCTCGCGCAGCACCGCCACGCGCGGACGCGCACCGGTGCTGATGAACGGTGCCGCCACATCCTCGTTCAGGTCGAAGCTGAGCTTGGGCTTCAGGCCCGGTGCGTTGAAGGCACGGGCGACCTCGCGCTCGGCATCGGCGTTGGCCGGGTTGTCGCGGCGCTTCTGCATCGCATGGGTGACCGACCACCAGGCGTCGAACAGTGCGTCCCAACGCCATTCGGCCAGGTTCTCGCCACCCAGCGACACGCGCACCACCGGCGCGGTGGTCGGCTTGGCGATGCGCTGTGCGCATTCGGTCAGTGCGTGGCGTTCGACCAGGTCGGCGAACGCAGCGCGGTCTTCGCGCGCGATCTGCACCACCGCACCCAGTTCTTCGTTGAACAGGCTGCGGAACGGATCATCGCCCCAGGCATCGAGCGTGATGTCCAGGCCAAGGCGCGAAGTGAAGGCCATTTCGCACAGCGCGGCGAAGGCACCACCGTCGCTGCGGTCGTGGTATGCCAGCAGCAGGCCGGACTGGCGCGCATCGCGGATCAGCTCGAAGAAGCCACGCAGGCGCTGCGGATCGTCCAGGTCCGGAGCGGCACCGGCGAAGGCCGGCAGATCGCCATGGTCGGCGTGCACCTGGGCCAGGATCGAACCGCCCAGGCGCTGCTTGCCGGCACCCAGGCCGATCAGCCACAGCTCGCTGTCCACGTCGCGGTCGAGCAGCGGGGTCAGCTGCTGGCGCACGTCGGCGACCGGCGCGAACGCCGAGATCACCAGCGACACCGGCGACACGCTCTTGTGCGCTTCGCCCTGGTCGTGCCACTGCGCCTGCATCGACAGCGAGTCCTTGCCCACCGGGATGCTGATGTCCAGCTGCGGGCACAGTTCCATGCCCACCGCCTTCACCGCGTCGTACAGCAGTGCGTCTTCGCCCGGATGGCCGGCCGCGGCCATCCAGTTCGCCGACAGCTTGATTTCATCCAGCGCATCGACCGGGGCCGCACACAGGTTGGTCAGCGCTTCGCCCACCGCCATGCGTGCCGACGCAGCGGCGTCGAGCAGGGCCAGCGGGGTGCGCTCGCCGATCGACATCGCTTCGCCGGCCACGCCATCGAAGTCGGCCAGGGTGATCGCCACGTCGGCCACCGGCAGCTGCCACGGGCCGACCATCTGTTCGCGCGCGGTCAGGCCGCCGACGCTGCGGTCACCGATGGTGACCAGGAAGTTCTTCGAGGCGACGGTCGGGTGCGCGAGTACGCGCAGGCCGGCTTCCTGCAGGTCCAGGCCGCCGGTCTTCAGCGCCGGCCAGCGCGGTGCCGGCGGGTGCGCGGTGTCGCGGTGCATCTTCGGCGGCTTGCCGAACAGCACGTCCATCGGCAGGTCGATCGGCGCATCGGCCGGGGTGTGGCCCGGCACGGCACCGTAGGCCACCACCAGGTGCTCCTCGGCGGTGGCCACGCCAACGGCAGCGAACGGGCAGCGCTCGCGGGCGCACAGCGCGGCGAACTCGGCCAGGCGCTCCTGGGCCACGCCCAGCACGTAGCGCTCCTGCGACTCGTTGCACCACAGCTGCATCGGCGACAGCGACGGATCATCGGTGGGCACCTTGCCCAGGTCGATGACACCGCCGACCTTGGAGTCGTGCAGCAGTTCGGGGATGGCATTGGACAGGCCACCGGCACCGACGTCGTGGAAGAACTTGATCGGGTTGTTGGCGCCCATCGCCACGCAGCGGTCGATGACCTCCTGGCAGCGGCGCTCCATTTCCGGGTTGTCGCGCTGCACGCTGGCAAAGTCCAGGTCCTCGGCGCTCTCGCCGGAGGCCACCGAACTGGCCGCGCCGCCGCCCAGGCCGATCAGCATTGCCGGGCCACCCAGCACGATGACCGCATCACCGGCCTGCAGCGGGATCTTGTCGACCTGCACGCGGTCGATCGCGCCGAGGCCGCCGGCCAGCATGATCGGCTTGTCGTACGCACGCACCAGATCGGCGCCTTCCGGCAGCTCGAAGCTGCGGAAGTAGCCGAGCAGGTTCGGTCGGCCGAATTCGTTGTTGAACGCGGCGCCGCCGAGCGGGCCGTCGGTCATGATTTCCAGCGCCGGCGCCATGCGCGGGTTCAGCGCGCGCGGCGCTTCCCACGGCTGCGGCAGCTCGGGGATGCGCAGGTGCGAGACCGAGAAGCCGGTCAGGCCCGCCTTCGGCTTGCCGCCACGGCCGGTCGCGCCCTCATCGCGGATCTCGCCACCGGCACCGGTCGAGGCACCCGGGAACGGCGCGATCGCGGTCGGATGGTTGTGCGTTTCCACCTTGATCTGGAACGCGCTGGGCACCTGCGGCTCGCGGCGGTATTCGCCACTGGCCGGATCGGGGCGATAGCGCGAGGCCGGATGGCCTTCGATCACCGCGGCATTGTCGCTGTACGCGCTGAGCGTGTGCTGCGGAGTCTGCTGGTGGGTGTTCTTGATCATCCGGAACAGCGAGCGGTCCTGCTCCTGGCCGTCGATGGTCCAGCTGGCGTTGAAGATCTTGTGGCGGCAGTGCTCGGAATTGGCCTGCGCGAACATCATCAGTTCCACGTCCGACGGCGACCGGCCCAGCGCAGTGAAACGCTCGCGCAGGTAGTCGATCTCGTCCTGGGCCATGGCCAGGCCGAGGCGCTGGTTGGCGGCCTCCAGCTGGTCCACCGGCACGCGCTCCAGTTCACCCCGGGCCGGTGCCGAGAACAGCGCCTGGCCCTGTTCCACGGTCTCCAGCACCGACTGCGTCATCGGGTCGTGCAGCGCCTTGACCAGCGCCTGCTGGGCGGCGGCATCGGCCGGCCAGCCCTGCACGTCGATGCGCAGGCCACGTTCGACCCGGCTGACCGGCTGGCCGGCACCGCGGACCAGTTCGGTGGCCTTGCTCGACCACGGCGACAGCGTGCCCAGGCGCGGCACCACGATGCGGCTGACCGCGCCGTCGGCCACGGCTTCGGCCTGCGGCGCCGCTTCGAGGATGCGGCACAGGGTGGTCAGGTCGGGGGCGGCGCTGCCTTCGGGCTGCACGAAGTAGACGTGCCAGGCACCACTGATGCGCAGGGAGGGAGCGATGGACTGCAGGCGGGATTCAAGACGTTCGCGGCGGAACGGCGACAGGGCGGGCGCGCCCTCGAGGACCATCATGTCCGGGGAACCGTAGTTGGGAAACGGGCCCGACATTGTACCGGAAGCGGGGGAAGGGCTCTGGCCGGGCGGCGCCCGGCACCCGCCGAGGCCAGGGCAACGGCAACAGCAACGGCCAAAGCAAAAGCGGGGTTCCCGTGGGGTGGCGGGGTGGGTCCGGTGGCGGGGGACGCCGTAAACCCGTCCCTGGGGGCTTGGCCGCGGCATCCATGCCGCGGACACCCCCGCCACCGGACCCACCCCGCCTTCGACAGATTTCCGCGATCTGCGGTAAATCCACGCCATGCGTGCATGCTCTGCGGTAGTGCCGGCCGCTGGCCGGCAACCAGGGAAATCTCAGAAGTCAGGCATTGAAGAGCGAAGCGACCGGCTTTTGCTTTTGATTTTTTGTTCTGTCTTTCGTGGCTGGCCGCGCAGGAACCTGTCCGTGGCCGGGCGGGTGGGTTGCGCAGGGGCGTAAGCGCCATGGATGGCGCGCCCGAGCCTACAGGGACGTATTCACGGCGTCCCCTGCGCAGCCCACCCACCCGGCCAACCCCAGAAATCTGCTTTTCGCGGAAAGCCCCCAGCCACGAGGGGGCTCCGCTGATGGCCGCCGACCGCGCGCAGCGCCGCTCTCCGCCCGAATCCCGGAACCATGCGCTTGCTCACGGATTGACCACGCGATTGATGACAACGTTGTCCCCACCTGGCGCCGGACTCTCTCCCCGGCCCCCCAGGTACCCCGTCCGCCCCCTCCGTCGCCTTCCCGGGCGACGCCCGGACCTGCGTCACGCGCGGCGCCATCGGGGCCCGCGCGCCCTTTGATCGGAGACTTACCCATGTACGACCCGATTGTGCGCAGTGCCGAACGTTCGACCCGAAGCTGTCGTCCCCGCCACCTGGCCTGGCTGCTTGCCCTGGCCGCCGGTACCGCCGCCCTGCCCGGCCTGGCGCAGGCTGCCAGCTGTGCCGGCGTGGCCCAGTGGGACCAGGCCAGGATCTACCGGGCCGGCGATACCCTGCAGAAAGGAGGCGTCCTCTATCGGGCGAACCAGGACATCTGGAACGCGCCGCCGGACCATCCGGCCGGTGCGCCCTACTACACCAACCTTGGTGCCTGCGATGGCAGCGGCAGCAACCAGCCGCCGGTGGTCAGCCTGACCTCGCCGGCCAACGGCGCCACCTTCAGCGCCGGCAGCACGGTCAACGTGACCGCTACCGCCAGTGACCCGGACGGCAGCGTCGCCAAGGTCGAGTTCTTCCGCGACGGCAGCTCGCTGGGCGTGGCCACCGGTGCGCCGTATGCGGCCAGCTGGGCCAATGCCAGCGCCGGCAGCCACACCCTGCGTGCGGTCGCGACCGACAACAACAACGCCACCACCAGCACCCCGACCATCACCATCACCGTCAACGCCGCCGGTGGCGACACCACCGCACCGAGCGTGCCGGGCGGGCTGGCGGTCGGCACCCGTACCGCCACCAGCATCGCGCTCAGCTGGAGCCCGTCCACCGACAACACCGGTGGCAGTGGCCTGGCTGGCTATGACGTGTACCGCAACGGCAGCCTGGTCGGTTCGCCGTCCAGCGCCAGCTATGTGGATGGCGGGCTGACCGCATCGACCACCTACCGCTACCGCGTACGTGCCCGCGACAACGCCGGCAATGCGTCGGCACAGGGCACCGAAATCAGCGCCACCACGCTGGCCGGTGACGGCGGCACCACCGGCAAGCGCGTCATCGGTTACTTCACCCAGTGGGGCATCTACGGCCGCAACTACCGGGTCAAGAACATCGACAGCAGCGGCTCGGCCGCACGCCTGACCCACATCAACTACGCGTTCGGCAACGTGCGCAACAACCGATGCGAAGTCGGCATCACCCAGCCGTCGGATCCGAACAGCGGTGCCGGTGGCGATGCCTTCGCCGACTACACCAAGGCCTTCAGTGCCGCCGAGAGCGTCAGCGGCAGTGCCGATACCTGGGACCAGCCGCTGCGCGGCAACTGGAACCAGCTCAAGCAGCTCAAGGCCAAATACCCGGGCATGAAGGTGCTGATCTCGCTGGGTGGCTGGACCTGGTCGCGCGGCTTCTCCAGCGCAGCGCGCCCGGAAAACCGCCAGGCCTTCGTCGCCTCGTGCATCGACGCCTACATCAAGGGCAACCTGCCGGTGACCGACGGTGCCGGCGGTGCCGGTGCCGCGCTGGGCGTGTTCGACGGCATCGACATCGACTGGGAATACCCGGTGGCCTGTGGCATCGAATGCGGCAAGCCGGAAGACAACGCCAACTTCACCGCGCTGATGGCCGAGTTCCGCCGCCAACTCGATGCGGTGCGGCCGGGCCTGTTGCTGACGGTGGCGGTGGGTGCCGGCATCGACAAGATCCGTGTCACCGATCCGGCCGCATACCACCCGTACCTGGACTACATCAACGTGATGACCTACGACTTCCACGGCGCGTGGGATACGAAGACCAATCACCAGTCGGCGCTGTTCGATTCGCCGAATGATCCGTCCACCGGCGACCAGAAGCTGTACAACAGCAACGACGCCATCGAGGCCTTCATCAGCCGTGGCGTGCCCGCCGCCAAGCTCAACCTGGGCATTGGCTACTACGGGCGTGGCTGGACGGGTGTGGCCAACGCCAACAACGGCCTGTACCAGACCGCGACCGGCGCCGCCCCGGGTACGTATGAAGCCGGCATCGAGGACTGGAAGGTGCTGAAGAACCTGGCGTGGCCGGGCTACACCGACAACACCGCCGGTGCCACCTGGATCTACAACGGCAGCACGCTGTGGAGCTTCGACACCCCGGCCAACATCACCCGCAAGATGGGTTACGTGAAGACCCAGGGCCTGGGCGGCGCGTTCGTCTGGGAGTTCAGCGGTGACGATGCGCAGGGCACGCTGACCAAGGCGGTCAGTGATGGCCTGAAGTAAGCAAAAGGCCGGGGATGCGACACGCATCCCTGGCTTCCTGCCTGTAGAGCCGAGCCCATGCTCGGCTGCTGTTTCCGCAGCCGAGCATGGGCTCGGCTCTACAGAAAAAGACCAGCGACGATCAGCGCTTGGCCGACAGCTTCTCCAGCGCGGCACGCAGCTGCGCCGGCGGCAGGTAGCCGCCCAGCTGGGTGCCATCCGGCGCGAAGATCGCCGGCGTTCCATTCACGCCCAGCTGCTGGCCCAGCGCGTACTGCATCGCCACCGGGTTGGTGCAGTTCCTGGCCGGCACGCTGCCACCGCGCTTGGCGTTGGTCAGCGCCTGGCGACGATCCGCTGCACACCAGACCGAGATCATGTCGGTGTAGTCCTTGCTGCCCAGGCCCATGCGCGGAAACGCCAGGTACTCGACGGTGATGCCGTTGCGGTTGAGTTCGGCGATGTCCTGGTGCAGCTTGCGGCAGTAACCACACTCGATGTCGGTGAACACGCTGATGGTGTACTTGGCGTTCGGCGCCGCGAACACGATGCGATCGCCGTGGTTGGCCTTGGCCAGCAGGCCCCGGCGGTAACCAAGCAGGCCCTCGCTGTTGGCCGGGCCCTTGGCGCGGGTGTCGTAAGGCTGCGACTGGAACAGGTAGCGGCCGTCATCGGACACGTACAGCAGCTGGCCGGAAACGACGACCTCGCGGAAGCCGGGGAACGGCGCGGCACCGATGTAATCGACCTGGAAACCCGGATTGAGCGCGGTCAACGCGGCACGTACCGCCTGGTCGGCCGGCGCGTTGGCGGCCGGGCTGGCCTTGGCCGCAGCGGCAGCAGGCGCCTTGGCGGCCGGCGGAGCCGGCTGGGCGCAGGCGGTCAGGCTGAGCGCACCGAACACGGCGGCGATGGCAAATCGGAGCATGGAGCGATCCGCAGCAGAAGAAGACTCCGGATTCTGACACAGCCGCCGGTACCGGGCCGCGACGCCCGGCACGGCCCCGGGCAGCGATTCAGCCCGGCGCTCAGCCGCGCGGATGGTGGCGGGCGTGCAGCTTCTGCAGATGCTCGCGCGCTACCAGGGTGTAGATCTGGGTGGTCGACAAGGAACTGTGGCCGAGCAGCATCTGCAGCGCGCGCAGGTCGGCACCGCGGTTGAGCAGATGGGTGGCGAAGCTGTGGCGCAGGCCATGCGGGCTGATCCGCGCCGGGTCGATGCCGGCCACCTGCGCGTGGCGCTTGACCAGGTGCCAGAACGCCTGCCGGGTCAGCGCATGCAGCGTCGGCTCGATGAACAACGGGGTCTGACCATCCGCCAGGGCATGCACCTTGCCCTTGCCGACCAGCAGCGGGCGCGACTGCTGCAGGTAACGCTCCAGCCAGTGCTGCGATTCCTCGCCCAGCGGCACCAGCCGCTCCTTGCTGCCCTTGCCGGTGACCCGCAACACGCCCTGGCGCAGGTTGACCGCCGTGGCCGGCAGCAGCACCAGCTCGCTCACGCGCAGGCCGGCGGCATACATCAGTTCCAGCATGGCGCGGTCGCGCAGGCCCAGCGGGCTGTCGATGTCCGGTGCCGCCAGCAGCGCATCGATCTGGCTCTCGGCCAGCGCCTTGGGCAACAGCCGCGGCAGCTTCGGGGGGTCGAGCAGCGCACTGGGGTCTTCGCTGCGTTCGCCACGGCGCACGCCATCGGCGAAGAAGGCCCGCAGCGCCGACAGCAGGCGCGCGTTGCTGCGCGGCGACCAGCCGTGGCGGGTGCGCCAGGCCAGGTAGTCGAACAGCCCGGGACGTTCGATGCCGGCCAGGCCACCGTCGCGTCCATCCATCCAGCGCGCCAGCCCTTCCAGGTCGCGCCGGTAGCTGTCCAGGGTGGCGCGGGCCAGGCCGTTCTCGGCCCAGATCGCATCGAGGAAGCGCTGGATGCGCACACTGTCGTCGGCGCGCAGCTCGGGCAGTTGCTGGACCAGCTGGCGGCGTTCGGCGGGGGTGGAAACAAGGGCCATGCATGCAGGATACGAGGGCCACTGCGGGCACGGCCAGCTTTGCGTATGCTCGGCGCATGTCCCGCCCTGCCACCGACACGGCCCCTGCGGCCGCTACCGAAACGCTCCATCCGCGCGCGCTGCTGCCCTGGCGCATGCTGGCGATGGTCTACGACGCGCTGCCGGTGCTGGCGCTGTGGATGCTGGCCGGCACGCTGTTCACCCTCGCCTACACCTTCAGCGGCCACGCGCAGCGCGAGAACATCGCACCGTTCAGCGCTTGGCAGTGGCTGCTGTGGGCGGTGTGCTGGGCGATCACGGGGTGGTATGCCACGGCCAGCTGGCGCCGTGGCGGACAGACGCTGGGCATGCGGCCGTGGCGGCTGAAACTGCAGTCGCGCGATGGCACGCCGTTGCGGCACGGCCAGCTGTGGCTGCGCTTCGCGGTGGGGACGCTGTCGCTGCTGCTGGGCGGCCTGGGATTCTGGTGGGCCTGGGTCGACCGCCAACGCCTGACCTGGCACGACCGCGCCAGCGGCACCCGCCTGGTGCGCATGCCCAAGCGGTGATGCACGATCTGTAGAGCCGAGCCCATGCTCGGCTGGCAGGCAGTGCGCAAAAAGCAGCCGAGCATGGGCTCGGCTCTACAGAATCCAGCACGCTGGGCCGGGATGCTGGTGGTCGTGGCACGGATGCCGAAGCGGTGGATTGCCCCGGTAGCGCCGGGCATGGCCCCGCGCTACCAGAATCAGCCCGACTTGCGCCGGAACAACAGTCCGGACACGGCCAGCATGACGATCGGCGGCAGCGCATAGGCAATGCGGTAATCGAACTTCAGCGCACCGGCCATGCGGCCGAAGAACAGCTGCAGCAGCCAGAAGCCCAGTGCAAACAGGATGCCCAGGAACAGGCGCTTGCCCATGCCGCCGCTACGCAGCGACCCGAACGCGAACGGCACCGCGGCCAGGCACAGCGCCAGCACGTTCACCGGGTAGAACCAGCGGCTCCAGTACACATCCTCGAAATCGCGCGCATCCAGCCCGTTGCGCTGGCGGTAGGCAATGCTGGTGCTCAGCTCGGCCACACTGAGGTTTCGCGGCTTGGCGATGCCGGTGGCCAGCGCCGCCGGATCCAGCTTCGAGTTCCACGGCTCACGCGCCACTTCCTGACGGGTGGCCGAGCGCTCGCCGAAGGTGTCGCGACGCACCCCGGTCAGCACCCAACCGTCCTTGTCGTGCTCGGCGGTGGCGGCATGGGTCAACGAGGCGATATTGCCGTCTTCGGCGATCCGGTAGAGGCGCACGTCACGCAGGATCAGCCGCGTGCCCTTGTCGCCCACCAGCTGTTCCTCGCCGCTCTGGGCGTTGAGGAAGGTGTCGCCTTCGCGTGCCCATAGGCCGGAGTAGCGGGTGGTGGAGATGTCCCGCCCCCACTTGGCACTGGCCTTCAATGCATCGGCACGGTCCTGCCCCCACGGGCCCAGCGTCTCGGCGCTGAGCACCATCACTGCGGTCAGCAGCGACAGCGCGATCGCCACCGACACGCTCAGGCGCTTGCGCGACAGGCCCAGCGCACGCAGGGCGGTCAGCTCCGAGGTCGCGGCCAGCTGGCCCAGACCCATCAGCGCGCCGATCACCGCGGCGGTCGGGAACATCGTGTAGGCGCGGCGCGGCACCGTGTACAGCACCCAGGCGGCGGCATGGCCCAGGGTGTAGCCGTTCTTGCCGATGTCCTTGAACTCGCCGGAGAACGCCATCACCACGTCCAGGCCGACCAGCACCGCCCAGGTCAGCAGCACCGTGGTGAACACCGACTGGCCCAGGTACAGATCGAAACGCATCGGGCGCAGCCTCATGCGCGGGCTCCCTTCGAGCGGCCCAGGCGGCCATCACGTGCATACATCCAGATCGCCAGCGCCAGCAGCGGCACGGTCAACCACCACAGGCCGAGCGCGGCCGGAATCTTGCCGTTGGCGATCCAGCCACTGCCGATGAACATCAGGTTGGTGCCCACCATGTAGGCCATCAGGGCCAGCATCATGCGGCCGTAGCGCTGCTGGCGCGGCGAGCTGCGGCCCAGCGGCACGGTCAGCAGGGCGAAGGCCAGCGCGATCAGCGGCGGTGCCAGGCGGCGGTGCAGCTGCGCCTGCGCCGGCGGGCGCTCATCGCCGATCAGCTGCAGGGTCGGCATCAGTTCCGGGTCGTCCTCGGTGCGGGTCTGTGCACCGTCGGGCAGGGCCACGTCGTTGCGGGCAAAGGTCGCCAGCCGGTAATCCAGCGCGCCGGCCACCGGGCCTTCCACCTGGTGGCCATCATCCAGCTCCAGGAAGCGCTGGCGGGTGCCCTCGAAGAACATGCGGCCGCCATTGGCGGACACCACTTCCAGGCGGTCATCCTTCTGGCGCTGCAGGAACACCTTGCCCAGCTGGGTGCCATCGGGCGAGATCGAGGACAGGTACACCACGCCGCCATTCGGCAGCGGGGTGAAGCGGCCCGGCTCCAGGCCGGCCATCAGCACGCTGCGGTTGGCCTCGATGATCATCTGCTCGGCCATCCGGCCGGCCCACGGGCCCAGCCACAGCGAGCAGGCGCCGACCAGCAGCACCACCGGCACCACCAGCATCAGCAGTGGCCGCAGCAGCCGCTTGGGCCCCACGCCAATGGCGGTGATGACCGCCATCTCCGAGTCGCGGTAGAGCCGGGCCACGGCCAGCAGCAGGCCCAGCATCAGCGCCAGCGGCAGGATCAGCGGCAGGTAGGCGATGAACTGCAGGCCCAGCTGGGAGAACAGCAGCTTGGCCGGCAGGCGTCCGTCGGCGATGTTGCCGAGGATGTCCACCAGCACGCCGCCCACGCTGACCACCAGCAGGACGATCAGGGTAGCCAGGAAACTCTGGACGAAATCGCCCAGCAGGTATCGGTCGAGCTTCAGCATGGGGCGGTGGTTTAAACTCTGGGGTTCGTTCGCGGTGCCGCCCAGTCTACTGTCTGGGCGTAAACGGCCTGCGATTGTACGGACTCGCCAATGGAATCTGCTCAATGGCCCTCGAATTCACCCTGAACCACGTTGCTCCGGCCGCCGCCACCGTTGATTGCCTGGTGGTCGGCGCGTATGCCGACCATACCCTGACCCCGGCCGCGCAGGCCCTGGACGCCGCCAGCGGTGGCCGCCTGGCCGCCCTGGCCCAGCGTGGCGACCTGTCCGGCAAGACCGGCGCGACCACCCTGCTGCACGACCTGCCGGGCGTGACCGCGCCGCGCGTGCTGGTGGTCGGCCTCGGCGACGCCGCCCGCTTCGGCGTGCCGCAGTACCTGAAGGCCGTGGGCGACGCGGTGCGCGCGCTGAAGGCCGGCGCCGTCCGCAGCGCGCTGTTCACCCTGTCCGAAGTGGCCATCAAGGACCGCGACGCGGCCTGGGCGATCCGCCAGGCAGTGATCGCCGCCGATCACGCCGCCTACCGCTACACCGCCACCCTGGGCAAGAAGAAGGCCGACGATGCCGGCCTGGCCCAGCTGGCCGTGGCCGGTGACGACGCCCAGGCCCTGGCCCAGGGCCAGGCCATCGCCGCCGGTGTCGAGTTCGCCCGCGAACTGGGCAACCTGCCGCCGAACTATTGCACCCCGGCCTATCTGGCCGACGTGGGCGTGAAGTTCGCCGGCGAGCACGAGGGTGCCGAAGCCGAGATCCTCGACGAGCACCAGATGGAAGCGCTGGGCATGGGCTCGCTGCTGGCCGTGGCCCGCGGTTCGGCCAACCGCCCGCGCCTGGTCGTGCTGAAGTGGAACAATGGTGGCGACGCCAAGCCCTACGTGCTGGTCGGCAAGGGCATCACCTTCGATACCGGTGGCGTCAACCTGAAGACCCAGGGCGGCATCGAAGAGATGAAGTACGACATGTGCGGCGGCGCCAACGTCATCGGCACCTTCGTCGCGGCGGTCAAGGCCAAGCTGCCGCTGAACCTGGTGGTGGTGGTGCCGGCGGTGGAAAACGCCATCGACGGCAACGCCTACCGTCCTTCCGACGTGATCACCTCGATGTCGGGCAAGACCATCGAAGTCGGCAACACCGACGCCGAAGGCCGCCTGATCCTGTGCGACGCGCTGACCTACGCACAGCGCTTCGAGCCGGCCGCGCTGGTCGACGTCGCCACCCTGACCGGTGCCTGCATGGTCGCCCTGGGCCACCAGACCGCCGGCCTGATGAGCAAGCACGACGACCTGGCCAACGAGCTGCTGGCCGCCGGCGAGCACGTGTTCGACCGCGCCTGGCGCCTGCCGCTGTGGGACGAGTACCAGCCGATGCTGGATTCGACCTTCGCCGACGTCTACAACATCGGCGGCCGCTGGGCCGGCGCGATCACCGCCGGCTGCTTCCTGTCGCGCTTCACCGAAGGCCAGCGCTGGGCCCACCTGGACATCGCAGGCGTCGCCAGCGATGAAGGCAAGCGTGGCATGGCCACCGGCCGCCCGGTCGGCCTGCTGAGCCAGTGGCTGCTGGACCAGGTCGCCCGCGCCTGATGCCGTACCCGACCCTGGCCGGCAGACGCCGGCCGGGGCCTCGCCCGGCACTGCCGGGCCCTTGCCTGACCCGGACCCTGCCATGCCCCGCGCCGACTTCTACCTGATCGCCAAGCCCCGCTTCCTGACCGAGCCGTTGCGCCTGGTCTGCGAACTGGCGCGCAAGGCCAACGACGCCGGGCTGTTCACCCTGGTGCTGGCCCGTGACCAGGCCCAGGCCGAGGAACTGGACGAGCTGCTGTGGGCGTTCGACAACGATGCCTACATCCCGCACCAGATTGCCGGCGAAGACATGGACGAGGAAGAGGCCCTGGTGCTGATCGCCGTACCCGGCACCGACGCGCCGGCACGCCCGCTGGTGATCAACCTGCGCGATGAGCCCTGGCTGGGCCAGTGCGAGCGTGTGCTGGAAGTGGTTCCGGCCGATCCGGAAGCGCGCGAACCGCTGCGCGAGCGCTGGCGCCAGTACAAGGCCGCCGGTTACGACCTCAACAAGCACGACATGTGAGCCCGGCGAGGACCCCTTGATGCGCCTGCTGATCGCCCTGATTCTTCCCTGGCTGTCCTTCTTCACCATCGGCCGGCCGCTGGCCGGGATCGTCTGCCTGATCCTGCAGATCACCCTGATCGGCTGGCTGCCCGCCGCCATCTGGGCCGCCTACGCGGTCAGCCAGTACCACACCGACCAGAAGATCCGCCGCGCCCTCGGGTCGCGCTGATCTCCCTTCCGCCTTGATTACCGGTTCCCCCGCATGACCCAACTCGCCTCCAGCTACGACCCGACGTCCTTCGAGACCGACCTCTACGAGGCCTGGGAGAAGGCCGGCCACTTCAAGCCGTCCGGCACGGGCGAGCCGTACACCATCCTGCTGCCACCGCCGAACGTGACCGGCACCCTGCACATGGGCCATGCCTTCCAGCAGACCCTGATGGATGCGCTGGTGCGCTACCACCGCATGCGCGGCTACGACACGCTGTGGCAGGTCGGTACCGACCATGCCGGCATCGCCACCGAAATGGTGGTCAGCCGCAACCTCGCGCTGGAAGGCAAGGGCGAGACCCGCGATTCGCTGGGCCGCGAAGGCTTCATCGGCAAGGTCTGGGAGTGGAAGCAGCAGTCCGGCGACACCATCGAACGCCAGATGCGCCGCCTCGGCACCTCCGCCGACTGGTCGCGCAGCACTTTCACCATGGACCCGCAGCCATCGGCGGCGGTCAACGAGGCCTTCGTGCGCTGGTACGAGCAGGGCCTGATCTACCGCGGCCAGCGCCTGGTGAACTGGGACCCGGTGCTGAAGACCGCCATTTCCGACCTGGAAGTGGAGAGCGCCGAGGAAGACGGCTTCCTGTGGTCGATCGCCTACACGCTGGATGACGGCCTGAGCTACGAGCACGTCGAGCGCGATGCCGACGGCGTGGAAACCCTGCGCGAAACCCGCGACTACCTGGTCGTCGCCACCACCCGCCCGGAAACCCTGCTGGGCGATACCGCGGTGATGGTGCACCCGGAAGACGAGCGTTACGCGCACCTGATCGGCAGGAACGTGGTGCTGCCGTTGACCGGCCGGCGCGTGCCGGTGATCGCCGACGACTACGTGGACCGCGCGTTCGGCACCGGCGTGGTCAAGGTCACCCCGGCGCACGACTTCAACGACTATGAAGTGGGCGTGCGCCACAGCCTGCCGATGATCAACCTGTTCACCCCGGTGGCGGCGCTGAACGAGAACGCGCCGGAACGCTTCCGGGGCCTGGACCGCTATGAAGCACGCAAGGCCGTGCTGGCCGAGCTGGAAGACCTGGGCATCCTGGTCGAGACCAAGGCGCACAAGCTGCAGGTGCCGCGTGGCGACCGAACCGGCCAGGTGATCGAGCCGTACCTGACCGACCAGTGGTTCGTGAAGATGGACGACCTGGCCAAGCGTGGCCTGGACCTGGTCGAGGACGGAAGCATTGCCTTCGTGCCGCCGAACTGGATCAACACCTACCGCCACTGGATGAACAACATCCAGGACTGGTGCATCAGCCGCCAGCTGTGGTGGGGCCACCGCATCCCGGCGTGGTTCGATGCCGCCACCGGCAGCTGCTACGTCGGTCGCAGCGAAGAGGAAGTGCGGGCCAAGCACAACCTGGGCAGCGAGGTGGTGCTGAACCAGGAAAGCGACGTGCTGGAGACCTGGTTCTCCTCGCAGCTGTGGCCGTTCTCCACCCTGGGCTGGCCGAACGAACAGGCCATGGCCGAGCGCGGCTTCGATCGTTACCTGCCGTCGTCGGTGTTGATCACCGGCTTCGACATCATCTTCTTCTGGGTGGCGCGCATGATCATGGCCACCGACAACCTGGTCGGGAAGATCCCGTTCAAGGACGTCTACTTCACCGGCCTGATCCGCGACGGCCAGGGCCAGAAGATGTCCAAGAGCAAGGGCAACGTGCTCGACCCGCTGGACATCATCGACGGCATCACCATCGACGACCTGGTCGCCAAGCGCACCGGCGGCCTGATGCAGCCGAAGATGGTGGAGAAGATCGAGAAGGCCACCCGCAAGGAATTCCCGGACGGCATTGCTGCCCACGGTGCCGATGCGCTGCGCTTCACCATCGCCGCGCTGGCCACCCACGGCCGCGACATCAAGTTCGACATGAACCGCGCCGAGGGCTACAAGAACTTCTGCAACAAGCTGTGGAACGCCAGCCGCTTCGCGCTGATGAACACCGAAGGTGCGGCATTCACCGGCGTGCCGACCCCGCGCACCGATGCCGAGCGCTGGATCCTTTCGCGCCTGGCCGCCACCACCGCCGAAGCGCAGGGCCATTTCGCCGCGTACCGCTTCGACCTGCTGGCGCAGTGCCTGTACGAGTTCGCCTGGAACGCGTTCTGCGACTGGTTCCTGGAGCTGAGCAAGCCGGCACTGAACGGTGCCGACGCGGCTGATGCCGAAAGCACCCGCCACACCCTGCTGTACGTGCTGGAAGCGCTGCTGCGCCTGCTGCACCCGCTCACCCCGTTCATCACCGAACAGCTGTGGCAGCAGCTGGCCCCGCGCCTGGGCCTGGCCGAAACCACGCTGTCGCTGCGCCCGTATCCGACCGCCGCCGAATTCGCCGGTGATTTCGCCCAGGCCGAGGCCGACGTGGAATGGCTGAAGGCGGTGATCAGTGCGGTGCGTCGCGTGCGCAGCGAATTGAACGTCGCGCCGTCCAGGCAGGTGCCGCTGCGCCTGCAGGCCGGCCTGGAGCAGGACCGCGTGCGCATCGAACGCTTCAGCGCCTCGCTGTCGTTCCTGCTGAAGCTGGACAGCATCCAGTGGCTGGCCGAGGGCGAAAGCGCACCGCCGGCGGCCGCCGCGATCGTGGGCGAGCTGAAGCTGCTGGTGCCGCTGGAAGGCCTGGTCGATCTCGATGCCGAGCGCGCGCGCCTGGACAAGGAGATCAAGCGCGTGGAAGGCGAGCAGGAAAAGAGCGAAACCAAGCTGGCCAGGTTCACCGACAAGGTGCCACCGGCGGTGGTCGATCAGGAGCGCGTGCGCCTGGTCGACTGGAACACCCAGCTGGCCGGCCTGCGCGAGCAGCGCGCGAAGCTGTAACGCCGCGCTCTGGTGCGTGCCAACCAAGGTTGGCACCTGCCACGGCAGGGGAGGGTTGGCACCTGCCACTGCGGGAGAGGTTGGCACCCACCGAAGCGGAATCGGAAACGCCGGGCGATGCCCGGCGTTTCCATTTGCCCCGCATGGCATCATCGGCGGATGCCGCTTTCCATCTTCCTGCTCGTCCTCGCTGCCGCGGCGCTGCATGCCAGCTGGAATGCGATCGTCAAGCGCGGCCCGGACAAGTTCCTCGGTACCGTGCTGGTGACCGGCAGTGCCGCGTTGCTGTCGGCCGCCGCCCTGCCCTTCCTGCCCTTCCCGGCCGCGCACAGCTGGCCCTGGCTGGCTGCGTCGGTGCTGCTGCAGGTGACCTACTACGGGCTGGTCGCGCGTTGTTACCAGCAGGTCGACATGAGCCTGGCCTACCCGCTGATGCGTGGCAGCGCGCCAATCCTGGTCGCACTGGCCGGCACCCTGCTCGGTGAGCCATTGCCCGCCGCAGCGTGGCTGGGCGTGGTGCTGGTGAGCACCGGCATCCTGTGCATGGCACTGGGTGCGCGTGGCGGCCAACTGCGCCTGCCGCTGCTGACCGCAGCGATGATCGCCACCTACACGCTGGTCGATGCGCAGGGTGCGCGCCAGTCCGGCAGCGCGCTCAGCTACACGTTGTGGTTGTTCCTGCTGTCGGGCATCCCGCTGCCGCTGTGGGCGTTGTATACGCGCGGCGGCGCGGTACTGGACTATGCGCGGCAGCATTGGCCGCTGGGACTGGCCGGTGGCGTCGGCACCACCGCCTCGTATGCGATGGCGTTGTGGGCCATGACCCAGGCGCCGGTAGCAATGATCTCGGCGCTGCGCGAATCCTCGATCCTGTTCGCGCTGCTGATCTCGGTGTTCCTGCTGCGCGAGCGGGTGCCGCGCACGCGCTGGCTGGCAGCGTCGCTCATCGTGGGCGGCGTGCTGGCGTTGCGGCTGGCGTGAGCGACGCATCGGTAGTGCCGGCCGCTGGCCGGCAACCCGTCTGCGTTACAGCGGCGGCATTTCCTGCAGATCGCCGTCGACCAGCTCGATCGCCATCACGACCGCATCCTCGCGGCCCTGTGCAGCCGGGTAGTAGCGCGGGCGGCGGCCGATCTCGTTGAATCCTTCGCTGTGATACAGCGCCAGCGCCGGCGTATTGGACGGACGCACTTCCAGGAAGACGCGCTGTGCGCCACGGTCGGCGGCCAGCTGCACCAGCGCGCGCAGCAGCTGGCGGCCCAGCCCGCGCGACTGTGCCAGCGGATCGATGCAGATGTTCAGCACGTGCGCTTCATCGGCGGCGATGCTGAGCACGCCATAGCCGACCAGCAGGCCATCGCGCTCCATCGCCAGGCCGGGATAGCCGGCACGCAGGCAGTCGATGAAGATGCCGCGGGTCCAGGGAAAAGGGTAGCCGCGCAGTTCGATCGCCATTACCGCATTGAGGTCGCTCTCGCGCAACGCACGCAGGCTGACCGGGCCGGGCCGGGTGACCGCGCTCATGGCGTGCCCCGCTTGCGCAGGGCACGCAGCTGCGGCCACAGCGCACGCTTGGCGGCCGGGTCGTGGCGCAGCTGGTCCAGCGGCCAGCTGTCCATCAACCGCTGCGTAGCCGGGTCGTTCGGGTTGCAGCCGGACGCACGCAGCAGCGCGATCTGCAGGCGATCCGGCAGGCGGACCACCGGCTGGCGCGCGTTGCCGCTGGGCACCGGGCGCTCAGCCGCCGGCACGGTATCCGGGGCACTGACCGGCGTTTCGCGGCGGGGCGGTGCCGGCCGTTCCGGGCGGGCTGCGGGCGCCACCCCGGCATGCTGTTCGCGCGACGGCACGGGGGCCCGCACCGGTTCCGGCGGGGCGACGCTGGCCTCGGCTTCGGCCACGCTCAACTGCAGCGCGGCATCCAGCTCGGCAGCCAGCTGGCCATCGTGATAGACGGTGTAGCCCATGGCCTGCAGCCAGGCCTGCTGGGCCGGTGACCACAGCACGGGCAGGTCCTCGCTCACGCGGCCTCGGGCTTCTTGCGCAGGCGCTGCACGGCCCACATCACCGGGCCGGACAAGGCGTACAGGATGCCGACCGCGAACAGCACGCGCGGCAGGTCGATGACCGCAATCGCGATCGCCACCGGCACCAGTGCCAGCACCAGGAACGGCACGCGGTCCGAACGGGTGCCCTTGGCAGCGCCACCCTTGAAGCTCCAGAAGCGGATGCGGCTGACCATCAGCAGCGCAGCGATGATCGTCACCGCCAGCGCCACGTAGCGCAGCTGGTTGCCGTCCCAGCCCAGGTTGCCATCGGCGAACGCCCAGACGAAGGACATCATCAGGCCCGCTGCTGCCGGGCTGGCCAGGCCGACGAACCAGCGCTTGTCGACCACCGCCACCTGGGTATTGAAGCGGGCCAGGCGCAGCGCCGCGCAGGCCGCATACAGGAAGGCCACGGCCCAGCCGACGCGGCCGAGCAGCGGATCGTCGAACTTCAGCCACGACAGCGACCAGTGGTACATCACCAGCGCCGGGGCCATGCCGAAGCTGACCAGGTCGGCCAGCGAGTCGTACTGCACGCCGAATTCGCTGCTGGTACCGGTCAGGCGCGCCACGCGCCCGTCCAGGCCATCCATCACCGCCGCCACGAACACGGCGATGCTGGCATTGACGAAATCCCCGTTGGCCGCGGCGATGATCGCGTAGAAACCGGCGAACAGGCCGGCGGTGGTGAACAGGTTGGGCAGCAGGTAAATCGTGCGCGAGCGCGGCGGCGGTGTGATCGGGTCCATGGAATCCAGTTTAATCGACTTGCCAGCGGTCGGCGCCAATGCTGCAATCGGCGTTCTGCGCCCATTCCGTGGAGTCTGCCATGCGTGCCCTGTCCTGCCTTGGATGCCTGCTGCTGTTGGCCAGTGCCAACGCCGTGGCCGGCCCCGTCTACAAATGGAAGGACGCCCATGGCGTAACCCAGTATTCGGAGACCCCGCCGGCGGGCAAGAAGTTCGAGACCCGCGAGCAGGCCCGCACCCCGCAGGCCGCAGCCAGCACCGAGACCCCGGCCGCGCCGGTCCCTGGGCAGTGCAGCACGGCCCGGGCCAACCTGGCCCTGCTGGACGGTGGTGGCCAGGTGATGCAGGACACCGATGGTGATGGCAAGGCCGATACCCCGTTGACTCCGGAGCAGCACACCGCGCAGAGGGGATTGGCGCAGGCCGCCATCAAGGCGTACTGCCCACCGGCCGGTTAAGGGTATCGGCAGGGCTGCGCCCTGCACCTGCGGGTAGTGCCGGCCGCTGGCCGGCAACAGCCCAAGCGAAAGCCAAAGCGGCTCTGGTTTTCTGCTGGTTTGGCGGGGCGGTGTGGGCTGGCAGGACACGCCGTAAACCCTTCCATGGGGGCTCGATGGCGCCATCCATGGCGCCAACGGTCCTGCCAGCCCACATCGCCCCACCTCCGACAGGCTCCTGGTGACGGTGGTAGATCCACGCCATACGTGGATGAAATCTGTCAGATCTCGAATTGAATTCGGGGTCAGATCCGTTTTCCTGCGGAAAACGGATCTGACCCCAGGAGTCATTCCGACAGCTCGCAGGAAACTGTCGAAGGCGGGGTGGGTCCGGCGGCAGGGGTGTGAGCGCCATGGGCCCGAGGCATGCCTCGGGCGGGTTGGGCAGGACGCTCAACACCGGTCTTGCCGTGTGCGCAGGACAGCGCACACGAGCAAGCCGCGACCAAGCCCCCATGGATGGGTTTACGGCGTCCCCTGTAACCGGACCCACCCCGCCATCTCCCAGGAAACCCGTTTTTGCTGTTGCTGTTGCCGGCCAGCGGCCGGCACTACCCGCAGGTGCAGGGCGCAGCCCTGCCGATACCCCTCCCCCCGGCCGGGCTGGCAGAATAGAGGTCTCTGCCGTTATTCGAAGCCGACGATGCGCCTCTCCCAGTTCCACCTGCACACCACCAAGGAAACCCCCAGCGACGCCGAGCTGACCAGCCATCGGCTGATGCTGCGCGCGGGCATGATCCGCAAGCTGGCATCGGGCCTGTACACCTGGTCGCCGCTGGGCCTGCGCGTGCTGCGCAAGGTCGAGCGCATCGTGCGCGAGGAAATGGACCGGGCCGGTGCCGTGGAATTCCAGATCCCGACCATCCAGCCGAAGGAACTGTGGGAGCAGACCGGCCGCTGGCAGAAGTTCGGCCCGCAGCTGCTGAAGATCAAGGACCGCAAGGACCAGGTGTTCTGCTACAGCCCGACCGCCGAAGAAGCCGCCTGCGACTTCGCGCGCAGCGAGCTGTCCAGCTACAAGCAGCTGCCGGTGAACTTCTACCAGGTGCAGACCAAGTTCCGCGACGAGATCCGCCCGCGCTTCGGCGTGATGCGTTCGCGCGAGTTCCTGATGAAGGACGCCTATTCGTTCCACCTGCACGATGAGTGCCTGGTGCGCGAATACGAGAACATGAAGTCGGCCTACAGCCGCATCTTCACCCGCCTCGGCCTGGATTTCCGCATGGTGCAGGCGGACTCCGGTGCCATCGGCGGTGATGCGTCGCAGGAATTCCACGTCATCGCCGATTCCGGCGAGGACGCGCTGGTGTTCTCCACCGGCTCGGACTACGCAGCCAACATGGAAGCGGCGATTGCCGCCGACCCGGCGCCGCGTGCGGCCGCCACCGAAACGATGCGCAAGGTGGATACCCCCACCCAGAAGACCTGCGAGGACGTCGCGGCGCTGCTCGGCATCGACCTGCAGCGCACGGTGAAGTCGGTGGCGCTGATCGCCGGCGAAGGCAAGGCACAGCAGTTCGTGCTGGCGCTGGTGCGTGGCGACCATGAGGTCAACGAGATCAAGCTGGCCAAGGTCGCCGGCCTGGACGAGCAGCGCTTCGCCAGCGAGGCGGAAATCGCCGAGCACCTGGGCAGCGTGCCGGGCTTCCTTGGCCCGGTCGCGCCGGCCAAGGCCATCCGCGTGGTCGCCGATCGCGAAGTGGCGGCGATGGCCGACTTCGTCGTCGGCGCCAACGAAGCCGGTTTCCACCTGGCCGGCGTCAACTGGGGCCGCGACCTGCCGGAACCGGAAGTGGCCGACATCCGCAACGTGCGGGCCGGCGACCGTGCCGTGGACGGCGGTGAACTGAAGATCGCACGTGGCATCGAAGTCGGCCATGTGTTCCAGCTCGGCCGCAAGTACGCCGAAGCGCTGGATGCCACCGTGCTGGACGAGAACGGCAAGGCCGCGGTGATGGCGATGGGGTGCTACGGCATCGGCATCTCGCGCGTGGTGGCTGCCGCGATCGAACAGAACCATGACGATGCCGGCATCATCTGGCCGGACGCGATGGCGCCGTGGCAGGTGGTGGTGTGCGTGATCAACCCGAAGGGCGATGCGGCCGTGGCCGACGCCGCTGCCAACCTGCTGCAGGAGCTGCGCGACGCGGGCCTGGACGCTGCACTCGACGACCGCGGCCTGCGCCCGGGCGCGATGTTCGCCGACATGGAGCTGATCGGTATTCCGCATCGCGTGGTGGTCAGCGAACGCGGCCTGGCCGCTGGCACCTACGAGTACCGCTCGCGCCGCGCCAGCGACGCGGAGAACCTGGACAAGGCCTCCCTGCTGCAGCGTCTGCAGGGCTGATCAGGAAAAGACCGGGGCCTGCCCCGGTCTTTTTTTTGCCCGCGCCCTTCCCCGATATTGCAGCGGACATAATCCGGTCAAAATCACCGCGACGGCGTCTGCATGCCGCCACGCCATGACCCGCCTGCATTTGTGCTGTGATTAATTCATCTCTATTCTGTCCGCCGACGCCATGGACTGGCTTGTCCCGTCCACACATTAGTTTCCGGAGTAACCGTAAATGAGCATTGACCTGACCGGCCTGTCAGCACGCGAGCTGGGCGCCCTGATCCGTACCGCCAAGAAGCAGCAGACCATCGTCGCCAAGCGCCGGCCGATCACCAAGGTCCGGGCCCAGCTGACCAAGCTGGCCAAGACCGAGGGTTACACCATCGAAGAACTGTTCGGCAGCGCCCCGACCACGCGTGCCCGCAAGGCCGCCACGGCCGCCAAGGCCCCATCGAAGACCGCCGGCCGCAAGCTGGGCAAGGTTGCACCGAAGTACCGCAACCCGGCCAATCCGAAGGAAACCTGGACCGGCCGTGGCAAGCAGCCGCGCTGGATGGCTGAACTGACCGCCAAGGGCAACAAGAAGCCGGAAGATTTCCTGATCAAGAAGGCCTGAGGCCGGGATCAGGTTGGAATGAAAAAACGCCGGCGGACGCCGGCGTTTTTCATTCTCCGGTGTGTGGACCGGGGTCCACACCCACCGACATCATCACAGGGTCTTGCGAGCGGGCATCAGCAGGTTGCCGAACAGCAGGCCGGCGACCAGCGCCATCACCACGTTGAGCACGGTGAGGAACACGCTCTGGCCGGCGCCGACATCCTGTTGCTGGACCAGGGTCAGCACGCCGCGCAGGCTGGTGCTGCCGGGCACCATCATGATGATGCCGGGCAGGCGGATGATCGCGCCCGGACGCCCGACCAGGCGACCGAACAGATTGCCGCCCGCGGTCAGCAGCATCGCCGACAGGAAGATGCCGGCCGGCGCCCCCCAGGCATGGCCGCCGAACTTGGAGATCGCATAACCGGCCACCGAGGCGGCGATCACCCACGGGTAATCGCGCCGGTTGGCCTTGAACAGCATCGCGAACGCAAAGGCCGCGGTCAGCAGCGAACCCCACTCCACCCACGGCCCCTGCGGCCGCGCGGCGCGGATCACCGGATCCAGCCCGAGCACGTCGGCCAGGGTCACCGCGATCATCGCGCCGACGCTAAGCTTCATGATGGTGGTCAGCGCGCCGGCAAAGCGCGCGGTGCCCGACACCCAGTGCTGGCTGGCCAGCTCATTGACCGCATTGGTCAGCGACATGCCGGGCAGCAGCACCACCAGCGAGGCGATGATCACCGTATTGAGGTTGAGCGCGCCAATGAAGGACGCCACCAGGGTGGCGACCATGCCGGCCAGCAGCGCCGCCAGCGCCTCGGCCGCTTCGCGGGTGGCCGGGCGGCGGTCGGTGACCATGCCGAGCAGGCCGATCATCAGGCCGATGACACCGGCGGTGGCGATGTCCAGCCACGGCAGCTTCCACATGCCGGCCACGCCGGCCGCGCCGAGGGTGAATGACAGGATGGTGCGCAGCTTGCCGCGCCGGCCCGGATCCTTGTCCAGCTGGCGCAGCGCGGTATGGCCCTGGGCGATGCTCATCCGCCCGTTGGACACTTCTTCGGCGATATGGTCGGCGACGCTGAGCTTGTGCAGGTCGTTCTCACCGGGCGCCAGGCGGATCACGCGGGTGATGTCGCTGGAGCCGATCGCCTGCGCCGGATCGCTGAAGCTGAGGATGATACCGGTGGGATTCGACCACGGTTCACAATCCAGATCGAGCTGGCGGGCCAGTGCCACCACCGCCGTTTCCAGGCGCTGGGCCGTGGTGCCATAGCTGTGCAGGCGTCCGGCGATCTCGGAAACAAAGGCCACGCGCTGTGCGTAGGTGGCCTGGGGCGTGGGGATCGTGTGAGCGTCTGCGGACATGCGCCGTAGTATTACCTACGCTGGGGCCCACCGGAGAAATTCATCCGAGTTCGACGCGAAGCCCGATACAGAACGGTTATGCTGCGACCCGAATGGCCCACGTCACCCCGAACCTCGCCCCCCAGCTCGAACAGGATGCCCAGGACCCGGGCCTGATCCACCTGTCCGGCACCTGGACCTTGAAGACCGCGCTGGCCGCGGCCGAGGTCCTGCACGGCGTTCCCGACAAGCTGACCGGCATCGATGCCACCGGCATCGAGCAGCTGGATTCGGCCGGCGTGCTGCAGGTGCTGCGCGTGGCCCACCGTGCCGATCTGCACGAAGACGCACTGCAGTTCCGCGCGGACCACCAGGCGCTGGTGTGCACCATCGAGGAAGTGGCCGACGACCGCCCCAAGGCCAAGCGCGATTTCGGCGTGCTGGCCGCGCTGGAACGGCTGGGTGTCAGCGTCCACGCCACTGGCCACAACATCAAGGCGCTGTGCAGTTTCCTCGGCGAGAACCTGGTCAAGGCGGCCCGGCTGGTCAAGGAACCCCGCCGCTTCCGGCTGACCGCCACCGTGCACCAGATGGAGCAGGTGGGGCTGGATGCGGTACCGCTGGTGGCGCTGCTGTCCTACCTGGTGGGCGCGGTGATCGCATTCCTCGGCTCGACCATCCTGCGCGACTTCGGCGCCGAGATCTACGTGGTCGAGCTGGTCAACATCGCCTTCCTGCGCGAGTTCGCGGTACTGCTGACCGCGATCGTGCTGGCCGGCCGCACCGCCAGTGCGTTCACCGCGCAGATTGGTGCGATGAAGGCACGCGAGGAGATCGATGCAATGCGCACGCTGGGCCTGGACCCGGTCGACCTGCTGGTGCTGCCGCGACTGCTGGCGCTGCTGGTCACCCTGCCCTTGCTGACCTTCATCGCGATGATCGCGGGCCTGGCCGGCGGCATCACCGTCGGCGCGTTCGACCTCGACATCCCGCCGCAGATGTACATCGCGCGCATGCACGAGACGATGGAAGTGCGGCACCTGCTGGTCGGCCTGTCCAAGGCACCCGTGTTCGCGCTGGTGATCGGCCTGATCGGCTGCCTGGAAGGACTGAAGGTCGAGGGCACCGCGCAGTCGGTCGGCGAGCGCACCACCTCCAGCGTGGTGCAGACGATCTCGCTGGTGATCATCATCGACGCCTTCGCGGCGTTGTGGTTCATGCACATGGACTGGTGACATGAGCACATCCGCCCTCCCCGACTCCATCGACATGCGCGACGACCAGGGCCACGAACTGGCCATCCGCGTGCGTGGTCTGGTCAACCGCTTCGGCAGCCAGACCGTGCACGAAGACCTGGACCTGGATGTGCGCCGCGGCGAAATCCTGGGCGTGGTCGGCGGCTCCGGTACCGGCAAATCGGTGCTGATGCGCTCGATCCTGGGCCTGCGCGTGCCCGATGCCGGGCAGATCGAAGTACTCGGCCGCGACGCGCGGGCCGACGACGCCGAGAGCCGCCTGCACATCGAGCGCAACACCGGCGTGTTGTTCCAGGACGGCGCCCTGTTCTCCTCGCTGACCGTGGGCGAGAACGTGCAGGTGCCGCTGAAGGAACACCACCGCGAGCTGCCCGAGCGCTGGCACTACGAACTGGCGCTGCTGAAAGTGAAACTGGCCGGCCTGCCCGCCGATGCGATCAACAAGCTGCCCTCGCAGCTGTCCGGCGGCATGCGCAAGCGCGCCGGCCTGGCCCGGGCACTGGCGCTGGATCCGCCATTGCTGTTCCTGGACGAACCCACCGCCGGCCTCGACCCGATCGGCGCGGCCGCGTTCGACCGCCTGATCAAGACCCTGCAGGAAGCGCTGGGGCTGACCGTGTTCCTGATCACCCACGACCTGGACACGCTGTACGCGATCTGCGACCGGGTCGCGGTGATCGCCGACCGCAAGGTGGTGGCCAACGCACCCTTGCCTGACATCGAGAAACTGGATCATCCGTGGATCCAGGAATACTTCCACGGACCCCGCGCGCGCGCCGCGCGTGGCGAACAGATCGAGAGTGCCTGAGCCATGGAAACCAAAGCCAACTACGTGCTGATCGGCGCGTTCACCCTGATCACCGGCCTGGCCCTGCTGGCCTTCGGCCTGTGGGCCGCCAAATACTCCTCCGACCGTACCTGGCAGGAGTACCGCGTGGTGTTCCGCGAAGCGGTGACCGGCCTGTCGGTGGGCAGCCCGGTGCAGTACAACGGCATCGCGGTGGGCTCGATCACCGAACTGAACCTGGTGCCGGACGACCCGCGCCAGGTAGTCGCGCGCATCCGCCTGAACTCCAACACGCCGGTCAAAACCGATACCCGCGCCAAGCTGGCGATCACCAGCCTGACCGGCCCGTCGATCATCCAGCTCAGCGGCGGCACGCCGCAGTCGCCGGCGCTGACCACGGTCAACAAGGACCCGGCACCGATCATCCCGACCACGCCCTCTGCGCTGCAGAACATCACCGACGTCGCCAACCGCATCGTCGAGCGCATGGACCAGATCCTCAGCGACCGCAACGTGGCCTCGATCAACGCGACGCTGGCCAATCTGGAGACGATCAGCGGCGGCCTGGCCGACCGTGACCAGGGCACGCAGGCGCTGCTGCTCAGCGCGCGCGATGCCGCCCGCAGCCTGGACACCACGCTGAAGACCACCAACGGCACCATCGAGCGCCTGGACAGGAACCTGGTGCAGCAGCTGCCCGGCATCATCGACAAGCTCGACGCGACCCTGGCCAAGCTCGACTCGGCCGCCGGCAACGCCGATTCGATCCTTGGCGAGAACCGCGCCGCGATCAACAGCTTCGCCAACGATGGCCTCGGCCAGCTGGGCCCGACGCTTACCGAACTGCGCGGCCTGATCCGCGACCTGCGCCGGGTCAGCGACCGCCTCGAGAACAACCCCGCGCGCTACCTGCTGGGCCGCGACGCACCGAAGGAGTTCGAACCCAAATGAGCCCGACCACCCTTCCGCGCCTGCTGCTGGCCGCTTCGATGGTCACCCTGCTGGGGGGCTGCTCCATCCTCGGCAGCAGCGAGAAAACCGCGGTGACGCTGTACTCGCCGTCCGTGCAGGTCAAGGCGGACCCGGCGTGGCCGCAGGCCAGCTGGCAGCTGGTACTGGCCAAGCCCAGCGCCGCGCGCATGGTCGACAGCCCGCGCATCAATGTGCGGCCGACAACGTCGCAGCTTGAGATCTACAAGGGTGCCAGCTGGGCGCAACCGGCCACCGACATGATCGAAGACACCCTGCTGCGCGGCTTCGAGGATTCCGGCCGCATCCGCGGCGTGGCCCGCAGCACCGCCGGCATCCGCGCCGACTACAAGCTGTCCACCGATGTGCGCCGCTTCGAATCGGATTACCAGGGCCAGGCCACGCCCACCGTGGTGATCGAGGTCAACGCCAAGCTGATCCATGTCGCCGACCAGCGTGTGGTCGCTGACCGCACCTTCCGCCAGGCGCAGCCGGTCGGCAGCACCGACGTACCGGCGGTGACCGCCGCGTTCGAGCGTGGCCTGCAGCAGCTGGCGCAGGACGTGGTGGGCTGGACGCTGCAGAGCGGGCAGGCCGACCAGCCGACCGTTGCGCGCTGATCGCAGCATTCGCCGGGCATGTGGTTACGGGGTCAGGTCCCTTTCCGGCCGGAAAGGGACCTGACCCCTTCTTCGTCAACGCGGCGAAATCCAACGGAAGGTCAGGTTGATCCGCTCGCCGTGCACCCGCGCCATCTTCGGCAGCGCGTGCTGGTAGAAGCGCTGGGTCTGTCCGGCCATCAGCAGCAGGTCGCCGTGGCCCAGCACGAATTCAGCCTTGCGTGCCGGGTCGTCGCGGCGTCGCAGCAGGAATCGGCGCGCCGCGCCCAGGCTCAGCGAAGCGATCACCGGGGCCGGACCCAGGTCCGGCTCGTCATCGCTGTGCCAGCCCATGTAGTCACCGCCACCGCGGTAGCGGTTCAGCAGCACGCTGTTGAAGCGGCCGTGGCCTTCGGCTTCCAGGCGCCCGCGCATGGCCTGCAACACCGGTGGCCAGGGGCGCGGCACGAACTCGGCACCGGAATAGCGATAGCGGGCCTGCGGGTCGCCGATCCAGCAGCTCAGCCGCGGCGAGTCCACCCAGTTGCCGAACATGCGGATGCGATGGGTTTCCCAGGGCACTTCGGCCTGCAGCGAATACAGGAGCTGGTCGGCCTCGGCCGCAGCCAGCCATCCAGGCAGGTGCAGGACATCGGCATCGGGCAGGTCGTGGGGGAACAGCATGGTCACACGCTAGCACGCCGCCGTTTGCCGTCATGGCCGCCAGCACCGAAAATGGCGCCATGACCGTTGCCCAGATGCTGATTCCGTCCTACCGCCCGCTGTCGCGAGGCCTCGCCCGATGAGCCTGCGCCAGTCGCTGTTCCCGTTGCTGCGCGCCGTGTTCCGGGCCTTGCCGTTGCCGCAGGCGCAGCGCGACCGGTTGCGCACCCGGCTGTTGGCACGGCATGGCGACTGGGTGCCGCCGCCCCCCAAGGGGCAGCAGGATGAGGGGGGCGCGCGCGCCAATGCCCAGCTGCGCTGGCGTGCCGATGAACCGGCGATCGGCCACGTGCCATGGCGTGAGGGAGCATTGCCGTCACCCATGCCGGCGACGCTGGTCGCTTTCTACCTGCCGCAGTTCCATACCTTCCCGGAGAACGACGCCTGGTGGGGCAAGGGCTTTACCGAGTGGCGCAACGTCACCCGCGCCCTGCCGCAGTTCGAGGGTCACATCCAACCCCGCCTGCCGGCCGACCTCGGCTTTTATGACCTGCGCAACCCGCAGGTGATGCGTGACCAGGCACGCTTGGCTGCGGAGTACGGCATCGGCGCATTCTGCTTCTACTACTATTGGTTCAGCGGCCGCACCCTGATGGAGGACCCGCTGCGTCAATGGCTGGCCGATGACAGCATCGACCTGCCGTTCTGCCTGTGCTGGGCCAACGAGAACTGGGCACGACGCTGGGACGGCCGCGACGACGACATCCTGATCGGCCAGCAGCACAGCGCAGAGGACGATCTGGCCTTCATCGCACATGTCGCGCCCTACCTGCGCGACCGCCGTGCATTGAAGGTCGAGGGTCGGCCGATGCTGCTGGTCTATCGCCCGAACCTGCTGCCCGACGCCCGGGCGACTGCCGAGCGCTGGCGCCGCTGGTGCCGCGACAACGGCGTGGGCGAGATCCACCTGGCCTACGTCCAAGGCTTCGAGCGACCGGATCCGCGCGATATCGGCTTTGATGCCGCCGTCGAATTCCCGCCGAACATGAGTAACCCGCGCTCGTTGTCGGCACAGCAGTGGCTGCTCAATCCTGCCTTCAATGGCGATGTACGCGACTGGCGCGAACTGGCTGCAGAAATCGCAGCGCGGCCGCTTCCGGATTATCCGCTCTATCCCGGCGTGAACCCGGGCTGGGACAACGAGGCGCGTCGTTCCGGCCGCGGCCGCGTGTACCTGCACGCCTCACCCCGTGGCTACCGCGACTGGTTGCGCACCACGATCCATGAACGCCTGGCCCTGGCGCCTGCGCGCCAACGCATGGTCTTCATCAATGCCTGGAACGAATGGGCCGAAGGCGCGGTGCTGGAACCGGATGCCCGGCTTGGGCATGCCTGGCTTGACGCGACGCGCCAAGCGCTGTCCCCGGCTTCGCCCGCCGGCCCCCTGCGGGCCTGCCTGCTGATTCTCATTGATGATCCCGGGCTGATCGCTACAGCTTGCGAGGCCGCCAGCGGCCTGGGCGTGAGCTACCGTGTTTTCATTCCAATGGCGCAGCGCCCTCATGACGCTGCGGTCGATATCATCGGCCATGCGGGCAATGCCTTGTCCAGCATCGTGCAGGTCCTGGAGGCTTTTGGTCCGGATCCATCGTTGCTGGCCTGCTGGCTGGACCTCCGCGGAAGCAGCGAGACAAGACCTCAGCTACCAGGAACGGCCGATCTCGACGCTGTGCTTCAACAGTTCGATGAGCAACCTGCGCTGGGCATGTTCGCGGCATCCACTCCGGAGGCCATCGCCGTTTCACGCCGTCATCTCCGCTGGGCGGCGCGGCTGGGGATGGCCGACGCCCCTACGCCGCAGACAGCAGGCACGATGTGGCTGCGGGCGTCGGCGTTGCGGTCACTGCTGGATGCGCACTGCTATCCCAGTGAGCTGGACAACGACAATGCACTTGATCCGGTCATGCAGTTGCTGCCGGACCTTGTTGCCAACGCCGGCTACGTCGTCGGAGGCGCACAACGCCAACCCTGAGGCTGGCGCTGCGCGGCAACATCATTGTCCTCAACGCCGGAACGCGACGCCGGTCTTTTCCTTCAGCTCTTCATCGCTGACACCCGGCGCGGCCTCCACCAGCAACAGGCCCTTTTCAGTCACGTCGAACACCGCCAGATCGGTGATGATGCGGTCGACCACGCCCACGCCGGTCAACGGCAGCGTGCATTCGGCCAGGATCTTGTGCTCGCCGTTCTTGGCAGTGTGCTCCATCAGCACCACAACGCGCTGCACGCCGGCGACCAGGTCCATTGCCCCGCCCATGCCCTTGACCATCTTGCCGGGCACCATCCAGTTGGCCAGGTCACCCTTGTCGGTGACCTGCATGGCGCCAAGGATGGCCAGGTTCACATGGCCACCGCGGATCATCGCGAAGCTGTCGTGGCTGCCGAAGTAGCTGGCGCCGGCACGCGCCGTAACCGTCTGCTTGCCGGCATTGATCAGGTCCGCGTCGACTTCAGCGTCGGTCGGGAACGGGCCGATGCCGAGCAGGCCGTTCTCCGACTGCAGCCACACATCCACGCCTTCGGGAATGTGATTGGCAACCAGCGTCGGCAGGCCGATGCCCAGGTTCACGTAGGCGCCATCGATCAGCTCCTGGGCGGCGCGTGCCGCCATCTCGTCACGGGTCCACGCCATGTCAGTTGCCCTCCGCGCGGATGGTGCGCTGTTCGATTCGCTTCTCAGGATGCGCGTTGTGCACGATGCGGTGCACATAGATGCCTGGCAGGTGCACCTGGTCCGGGTCGATGGCACCGACCGGCACCACCTCCTCCACTTCCACGATGCAGACCTTGCCGGCCATCGCACAGGCCGGGTTGAAGTTGCGTGCGGTCTTGCGGAACACCAGGTTGCCGGCCTCGTCGGCCTTCCAGGCCTTGACCAGTGCCACATCGGCGCGCAGCGCCGTCTCCATCACGTAGTGCTTACCGTCGAACTCGCGGGTTTCCTTGCCCTCGGCAACCACCGTGCCATAGCCGGTGGCAGTGAAGAATGCCGGAATACCCGCACCACCGGCACGCAGGCGCTCGGCCAGTGTGCCCTGCGGGTTGAACTCCAGCTCCAGCTCACCAGCCAGAAACTGCCGTTCGAATTCCTTGTTCTCGCCCACGTAGGACGAAATCATTTTCTTGATCTGCCGGGTTTCCAGCAGCTGGCCCAGTCCGAAGCCATCGACACCGGCATTGTTGGAGATCACGGTCAGGCCCTTGACGCCACTGTCGCGCAGCGCAGCGATCAGCGCCTCGGGGATGCCACACAGGCCAAAGCCGCCCACGGCCAGGGTCTGTCCATCGGCGACCACCCCCTGCAGGGCCTCCGTCGCACTGGCGAAGCGCTTGCCGCGCTTTCCGCCGGAAGTCGATTGCTGCATTGCTCTACTGCCCTGCACGTTGAGGATGACCGCATTCTAGCCGGAGGCAACGAAAGAGCTGGATGCGCCGCAGCATTGCCGAGGCATCGCCAAGGGCTGCGTTGCATGGGGGTTTCTCCTGCCGGTGGTGGGCGCTGCGCTCGGCTCGCCCGCACTGATGGCCCGGACCTGCAACGAAGAGGGCCTGCTTCGCGGGACGGACGCGTGGCCGCTGGAAAAGGGTGAACGCTGCCTGTCAGATGTCGCGGCACGCAGCCATGCGGCGACAGGCGCGTCGCCAGGGTGAAATGCTCGGCCAGAAATTCCTGGCGGGGGGAAGCAACCGCGCCACAAGCCTGCGTCATCCCTGCAGCTGTCCGCGTCCGGCCATCGCCCGCCGGTCCTGCTCCGCCACGTCAAGTACGCCAGCAACGGCGTGATCGCGTTTGGCTGCCAGTGGCAGGAACTCCTGGGGCTGCTGCTGGCTCCCCACTTGACGCAGGCTGGCCTGGCCGTGATCGCCCAGCCAGCGGCCGTTTACCCGCTTGCCAAGCCGTACGGGCGCCCCCGCGTACCCGATACCCTCAGCCAATCACCGGGAGTTGCGGAATGGAAACGATTCCCATACAGGACAAAGGCTACAATCAGTGGCTAAGCTCACATTGGATCTGACCGATGCCCCTGCCCGCCTTCAAGGCCTATGACATCCGCGGCCGCGTGCCGGAAGAACTGAACGAAGACCTGGCACGCCGGATCGGCACGGCCCTGAATGCACAGCTCGCTCCGGGCCCGGTGGTGCTGGGCCACGACGTCCGCCTGACCAGCCCCGCGCTGCAGGACGCGCTGGCGGCCGGCCTGCGCGGTGCCGGCCGCGAAGTCATCGACATCGGCCTGTGTGGCACCGAGGAGGTCTATTTCCAGACCGATCACCTGGGGGCTGCCGGCGGGGTGATGGTCACTGCCAGCCACAATCCAATGGATTACAACGGCATGAAGCTGGTCAAGGAGAACGCCCGGCCAATCAGCTCCGATACCGGCCTGTTCGCGATCTCCGATGCGGTCGCCGCCGATTCATCCGCGGCACAGCCGCCTTGCGCCGGCCAGATCGCCCAGCATGACAAGAGCGCCTACATCCAGCACCTGCTGAGCTACGTTGACACCAGCAAGCTCAAGCCACTGCAGATCGTTGTCAACGCCGGCAACGGCGGCGCCGGTGCCATCGTCGACCTGCTGGCACCGCACCTGCCGTTCGAGTTCATCCGCATCTGCCACGAACCGGACGGCAGCTTCCCCAACGGCATTCCCAATCCACTGTTGCCGGAAAACCGCGCCGCCACCGCCGACGCCGTGCGCGAACATGGCGCGGACTTCGGCATTGCGTGGGATGGCGATTTCGACCGCTGTTTCTTCTTCGACCACAACGGCCGCTTCATCGAGGGCTACTACCTGGTCGGCCTGCTGGCCAAGGCAATCCTCGCCCACCATCCGGGTGGCAAGGTCGTGCATGACCCCCGCCTGGTCTGGAACACCGTGGAGATGGTCGAACAGGCCGGTGGCGTGCCAGTGCTGTGCAAGAGTGGCCACGCCTTCATCAAGGAAAAGATGCGCGCGGAGGATGCCGTGTACGGCGGCGAGATGAGCGCCCACCACTATTTCCGCGAGTTCGCGTATGCCGACTCGGGCATGATTCCGTGGCTGCTGATCGCCCAGCTGGTCTCCGAAAGCGGCCGCTCGCTGGCCGACTGGGTTGAAGACCGCATGGCCGCCTACCCTTGCAGCGGTGAGATCAACTTCAAGGTTGCCGATGCCAAGGCTGCGGTCACACGCGTGATGGAACACTTCGCCGCGCAGTCGCCCGCGCTGGACTACACCGATGGCGTCAGCGCCGATTTCGGCGACTGGCGCTTCAACCTGCGCAGCTCCAACACTGAACCGCTGCTGCGCCTGAATGTGGAATCGCGGGGAGACGCTGCATTGATGCAGGCGCGTACCGACGAGATTTCCTCCCTGCTGCAGAAATAATCAAAGGAAGGCCATGAGCACTATCCAGCCTGTCATCCTGTCCGGTGGCTCCGGTACCCGTCTGTGGCCGCTTTCGCGCGAAGCCTATCCCAAGCAGTTCCTTCCGCTGGCCAGCGAACAGACGATGCTGCAGGCCACCTGGCAGCGGGTGGCGCCGATTGCCGCACGCGGCCCGTTGGTGATTGCCAACGAGGAACACCGCTTTGTTGCCGCCGAGCAGCTGCAGCAGGTTGGCGCCGAGCCAGCCGCGATCATCCTTGAGCCGGTCGGCCGCAACACGGCACCGGCGATCGCGGTGGCCGCGCTGGAAGCCACCCGCGACGGCGGCGACGCGCTGCTGCTGGTGCTGCCCTCCGATCATGTGATCAACAACGAGACTGCATTCCGCAGCGCCGTCCAGGCCGCCGCCGCTGCTGCCGAAGCCGGAAAGCTGGTGACCTTCGGCATCGTGCCGACCGGCCCGGAAACCGGCTACGGCTATATCAAGGCCGCCGATGGCCAGGGCCTGCGCGCGGTCGAGCGCTTCGTCGAGAAGCCCGACCTGGGCACCGCCACCCGCTACGTCAGCAGCGGCCAGTACTACTGGAACAGCGGCATGTTCCTGTTCAAGGCCTCGCGCTACCTGCAGGAGCTGGAACGCTTCCAGCCCGCCATGCTCGCCGGCAGCCGCCAGGCCTGGCAGCAGGCGCGTCGCGATGCCGATTTCACCCGCCTGGACAAGGGGGCCTTCACTGCCGTTCCGTCCGATTCGATCGACTATGCGGTGATGGAGAAGACCGCCGATGCCGTGGTGATTCCACTGGATGCCGGCTGGAACGATGTCGGCTCGTGGACCGCGCTGCGCGATGTCTCGCAGCAGGACGGCGATGGCAACGCCCACCAGGGCGACGTGATCGCCATCGACTGCCGCAACACCTATGCCTACGCACAGCGCCTGGTGGCGCTGGTGGGGCTGGATGACGTGGTGGTGGTGGAAACCGACGACGCGGTGCTGGTCGGCAAGGCCGATCGCATGCAGGAGGTCAAGACCGTAGTGGCGCAGCTGAAGGCCGAAGGCCGCAGCGAGGCCACCTGGCACCGCAAGGTCTATCGCCCGTGGGGTGCCTACGATTCGATCGACAACGGCGAGCGTTTCCAGGTCAAGCGGATCACGGTCAAGCCCGGCGGCACGCTGAGCCTGCAGATGCATCACCATCGCGCCGAACACTGGATCGTGGTCAGCGGCACCGCTGAAGTGACCCGTGGTGACGAGGTGATCCTGCTCAGCGAGAACCAGAGCACCTATATTCCGCTGGGCGTGACCCACCGCCTGCGCAACCCGGGCAAGCTGCCGCTGGAACTGATCGAAGTGCAGTCCGGCAGCTACTTGGGCGAGGATGACATCGTGCGGTTCGAGGATACCTACGGGCGCAGCTGAGGTTTGCCCGGGGTCGGATCCCGTTGCTGCGCAACGGGCTCTGACCCGTTCCTGATCGGCCCGGCAGCGCTGCGTCGCCGGGCTTGGCCCGGCGCTACGGCCGTCAGGCCAGCTCCGCCATCACCCGCTTCAGGCCATCCTGCCAGCTCGGCAGCACGACGCCGAAATCCTGCTGCAGCTTGCGGTTGTCCAGCACCGACCAGGCCGGGCGCCTGGCCGGGGTCGGATACTCGGAACTGGGAATCGCCTCGACCGTCGGCACCTTGGCCAACACGCCGCTGGCCAACGCCTCGGCAAATATGGCCTCGGCAAAGCCATGCCAGCTGGTCTGGCCGCTGGCGGTCAGGTGCCAGGTACCCGACAACTGCCCAGGATGCTGCAGTGCCTGCGCGGTGACATCGGCGATCAACGCGGCCGGCGTCGGTGTACCGATCTGGTCGGCCACCACCCGCAACGCATCGCGCTCGGCGCCCACGCGCAGCATGGTGCGCAGGAAGTTCGCGCCGTGCGAGGCATACACCCACGCCGTGCGAAAGATCAGATGGCGGCCACCGGCCGCACGCACCGCGTCCTCGCCATCGCGCTTGCTCGTGCCATACACGCCGAGCGGTGCGGTCGGCTGGTCCTCGCGGTAGGGCGCGCTGCCCTGGCCGTCGAACACGTAGTCGGTGGAGTAATGCACGAACGGCACGCCATGCGCCGCACACCAGCGCGCGATCACGCCTGGTGCCTGCGCGTTGGCGGCGAAGGCCGCATCGACGTCCTGTTCGGCGTGATCAACAGCGGTGTAAGCCGCCGCATTGACCACTACCAATGGCTGCACGCGGTCCAGCAATGCCGGCAGGCTGTCGGGCTGGCCGAAATCGGCCGTTTCACAGGTACTTCCGTCGGGCAGTTGGCCGCTGCGCGTGGTTGCAATCACCTTCCCCAGCGGCGCCAGCGCGCGCAGCAACTCCTGGCCCACCTGCCCGTTGCCACCGAACACCAGCACGGTCATGGCACGTAGACCGGCAGGCGATCTTCAGCAATGTCCTTGAGGAACGGTGCGTTCTCGTCCTTGGCCGACAGGGTCGGTGCGCTGACCGGCCAGTCCACGGCGATGCCGGCGTCATTCCAGCGTACGCCGGCATCGAAGTCCTTGAGGTAGACCTCGGTGCACAGGTAACTGAACACCGCACGCTCGGACAGTACGGCGAAACCGTGCGCGAAGCCCTCTGGAATCCAGAACTGCTTCTTGTTCTCCGCGCTCAGCACCACCGCTTCCCACTGGCCGAAGGTCGGCGAACCGCGGCGGATATCCACGGCCACGTCGTAGACCTCGCCTTCCAGCACGCTGACCAGCTTGCCCTGCGGCCGCGGCCACTGGTAATGCAGGCCGCGCAGCACGCCCTGTGCGGACGTCGACACGTTGCTCTGCACGAAACGGTCCGGCAGGCCCAGCGCGGCGAAGCGCTCGGCATTCCAGGTTTCGAAGAAATAACCGCGGGCATCGCCGAACACCGCCGGCTCGATCACCACGCAGCCGGGCAACCGTGTTTCAATCACTTTCATGGAACGACTCCACGCACGGCGAGCTTATGCAGGTATTCACCGTAGCTGTTCTTGATCAACGGCGCGGCCAGCGCTTCCAATTGTCCAGCGTTGATCCAGCCCTTGCCGAACGCGATTTCCTCGGGACAGCAGACCTGCAGGCCCTGACGGGTCTGGATCGTCTCGATGAAGTTGGATGCTTCCAGCAGCGACTGGTGGGTACCGGTATCCAGCCACGCATAGCCACGGCCGAGCGCCTCCAGGTGCAGGTCGCCTTCGGCCAGGTAACGCTTGTTGAGATCGGTGATCTCCAGTTCGCCACGCGGTGACGGCTTCAATTCGGCCGCGTAATCGCAGGCCTTGCCGTCATAGAAGTACAGGCCGGTCACCGCATAGTTGGAGCGCGGCTTTTCCGGCTTCTCCACCAGATCGATCACCTTGCCGCCCTGGTCGAACTCGGCCACGCCATACCGTTCCGGGTCATTGACCCAATACCCGAACACGGTCGAGCCGTGCACGCGCTCGTCAGCACGCTTGAGCACCTCGCGCAGGCCGTGGCCGTGGAAGATGTTGTCGCCCAGCACCAGGCAGCTCGGCTTGCCAGCCACGAAGTCGCGGCCGATCAGGTAGGCCTGGGCCAGGCCATCCGGACTCGGCTGCACCGCGTACTGGATGTCCATTCCCCACTGCGAACCGTCGCCCAGCAGCTGCTGGAACAGCGCCTGCTCGTGCGGGGTGTTGATGATCAGCACTTCGCGGATGCCCGCCAGCATCAGTACGCTGAGCGGGTAGTAGATCATCGGCTTGTCGTACACCGGCAGCAGCTGCTTGCTGACACCCTTGGTGATTGGATATAGGCGGGTGCCGGAGCCACCGGCGAGGATGATGCCCTTGCGCTGGGTCATGGTGTCTCCTGGGTTCAGTCCGTGGTGCCGATGCGCTGCAGGCGGTAGCTGCCGTCGAGCACGCCGTTGACCCAGTCCTGGTTGTCGAGGTACCAGTCGACGGTGAAGGTGATGCCCTGCTCGAAGGTGTAGGCCGGTTCCCAGCCCAGCTCGTTCTTCAGCTTGGAAGCATCGATCGCATAGCGGCGGTCATGGCCAGGACGGTCGGTGACATAGGTGATCTGGCTGCTGCGCGGCTTGCCGTCCTCGCGCGGACGGCGCTGGTCCAGCAGTGCGCAGATCGCCTGCACCACTTCGATGTTCTGCTTTTCCGAGTTGCCGCCGACGTTGTAGGTCTCGCCGACCTGGCCCTTGGCCAGCACGGTGCGGATCGCTTCGCAGTGGTCGGACACGAACAGCCAGTCGCGCACCTGCTTGCCATCGCCGTACACCGGCAGCGGTTCGCCAGCCAGCGCCTTGGCGATCACCAGCGGGATCAGCTTCTCGGGGAAGTGATACGGGCCGTAGTTGTTGGAGCAGTTGGTGGTCAGCACCGGCAGCCCGTAGGTGTGGTGGAACGCACGCACCAGGTGGTCCGAAGCGGCCTTCGACGCCGAGTACGGCGAATTCGGGGCGTACGGGGTGGTTTCGCTGAACCTGCCGGTCTCGCCCAGGGTGCCATACACCTCATCGGTGGACACATGCAGGAAGCGGAAGGCCGCCCCTTGTCCGGCCGGCAGCGCCTTCCAGTAGTCGCGTACCGCTTCAAGCAAACCCAGGGTGCCCACCACATTGGTCTGGATGAAGGCGCCTGGGCCGTCGATGGAGCGGTCCACGTGGCTTTCGGCGGCGAAGTTCAGCACTGCATCGGGCTGGTGCTCGGTCAGCAGGCGGGCGACCAGCGCGCTGTCGCCGATATCGCCCTGCACGAACACATGCCGCGGGTTGCCGTCCAGGCTGGCCAGGGTCTTCAGGTTGCCGGCGTAGGTCAGTGCGTCGAGATTGACGACCTTGATGCCACGGGCGACCGCTTCGAGAACGAAGTTACCGCCAATGAATCCGGCACCGCCGGTGACAAGCCATGTGGGCACTACCTGTTCTCCTGATTGGTACGGGTTGGGACGTGTCTGCAGCGAAGGGTTCGGAGGACCACGGGATATCAAGCGTTGATCCGGCTGGGCAAGCGTAGCCTGCCCGCGGCGGCAATGATGAACAGCGCCCCTGGGACCAGTGGCAGGAGGTAGCGTCCCTGCCCCTCGAACAGCAGGATCGACACCATTCCCAGGCCAAGTGTGGCCACGGCAAGCCAATGAACGGGCTGCCAGCGGCGCAGGTGGAGGCAGATGCGCAGCAGCGCAACCATCGTCCAGGCCGTCAACGCAATGTTGAGTGCCAGCGTCAACCTACCCAGCCACACCGGAGCACCGCCTCTCTCCAGGAACGGCCAATGCAGGAGGCTGCCGACATCGAACGATCCGCGCACGCGCAGCAGCGCCAACTCCAGGAAGCGGCCGGGGTGTTCGGAAATCCAATGGCGGCCAATTGCTGAGCCAATCACGTCGGCCGCAGGCGTCCAGTGGCGGAGCTTCCAGTCCTCGCTTTCTCCGCTGAAGAACCCTTGGGGAAATCCAGCATCGGCGAACCGGGCCTTGTCGTCAGCCTGGAGGGGGACATCCTTCAAGGGCATCCACCCGCCATGCGCATTGGCATCGTTGTTGTTGACCATCAGCACATACCCGCTGTTTGCACTGACGGGCACAAACTGGCCGAAAAGAACTGCGTTGCGCAGGGTCCACGGCCCCAGTACCAGCAGAAAACCCAGCACCACCATGCTGATCCGCCGCCAGGTGGCGATGCGCATCCCATCACGCAGGAGCAACGCCAGTGCCACGGCTCCCGGCAACGGCAGCATCTGTGGCCGGTTCAACGCGGTAAGTGCCAGCACGGCTCCCAGCAGCAGCCATCGGCCCGGAAAACGCACGACCGCCACAAGCATGCCGAACACGGCAAGGAACAGTGACAGCGATTCGGTACCCAGTACATTGCTGTAGGCGACCAGCGCCGGATGGAATGCCAGCACTGCCAGAGAGGCAACCTGCCAGGCCGGGCGCAGCTGGAGGCGCACCCCCAGACCGACCCACGAAACCAGCGTGCCGGCCCAGAGCAGGACATTGAGAATCTTGCCCGCGCCCACGTTCACGCCGGTGAGCATGAACCATGCGCCGAGCACTCCGGGGTACAACGGAGGCTGGGACACATAGGGAATGCCTGAAATCCGGAAGCCGCCACCGCTGGCAACGCTGCTGGCAACCTCCAGATAGCGGCCGAAATCGGCAACGGGCTGCAAGGGGATCCATTGCACGAACAGCAGGCGCATGGCCATACCAGCAACGGCAATCGCCAGCAGCAGGCGGTATGGAGGGGGCGAGGTCAATGAAGGCATGTGGCGGGGCAGCGGAACCGGCCGCTAGAGTAGCCACTCAGGCGACGTGGATACAGGACGCCGTTTCACCATACGCATTCGCATGGTCGACAAAGGCCAGTTAGAATCGGGGTCCCACCCCCGAACCGGTTGCTGTGCGAGGACCGGACGTTCTCTCCGTTATTGAAGGACCCCGTACCAGATGAAAATCCTCGTCGCGTACAAGCGCGTGGTGGACTACAACGTCCGCATTCAGGTCAAGCCGGACGGTTCCGGCGTGGTCACCGACGGCGTCAAGCTGTCCCCCAACCCCTTCGATGAAATCGCTTTGGAAGAGGCCCTGCGCCTGCGCGACAAGGGCATCGCCAGCGAAGTCGTGGTCGCCACCATCGCCCCGGCCGATGCCCAGGCGCACCTGCGCAACGGCCTGGCCATGGGCGCCAACCGCGCCGTCCATGTGGTCACCGACCAGGCCATCCAGCCGCTGACCGCCGCGCGCACCCTGCTCAAGCTGATCGAGAAGGAACAGCCGGACCTGGTGATCCTGGGCAAGCAGGCGATCGACGACGACGCCAACCAGACCGGCCAGATGCTGGCCACGCTGTGGGGGCGCCCGCAGGCGACCTTCGCCAGCAAGCTGGACATTGCCGACGGCAAGGCCACGGTGACCCGCGAAGTCGACGCCGGCCTGGAAACGCTGGAAGTCGATCTGCCGGCCGTGGTCACCACCGACCTGCGCCTGAACGAGCCGCGCTTCATCAAGCTGCCGGACATCATGAAGGCCAAGGCCAAGCCGCTGGAGACCCTGCAGCTGGCCGACCTCGGCGTTGAAGCCGCCGACACCTTCAAGACCACCCAGTACGCCGCGCCGTCCAAGCGCAGCAAGGGTGTGATGGTCAAGGACGCGGCCGAACTGGTTGCCGCACTCAAGCAGAAGGGGTTGCTGTAATGAGCAGGATTCTCGTCATCGCCGAGCACCACGAGGGCAAGCTCAACGCCGCCACCGCCAAGACCGTCAGCGCTGCTGCCGCCATCAGCGGCGCCAGCATCGACGTGCTGGTGCTGGCCACCGATCCGGCTGCCGTGGCTGCCGAGGCCGCGAAGATCGCTGGCGTCGCCAAGGTCCTGACCGTGGCCAACGCTGCCAACGCGCAGGCCATCGCCCAGGTGCTGGCACCGCAGATCGCGCAGCTGGCCAAGGGTTACACCCACGTGTTCGGCCCGTCGACCACCTTCGGCAAGGACCTGATGCCGTGCGTGGCCGCCCTGCTGGGCGTCAACCAGGTTTCCGACCTGATGAGCGTTGAAGGCAGCCACACCTTCAAGCGCCCGATCTACGCCGGCAACGCGATCATCACCGTGGAAGCCCCGGCCGACCAGATCGTGGTCGCCACCGTGCGTGCCGCCTCGTGGCCGGAAGCCGCCCAGGGCGGCAGCGCCACCATCGAAGCGGCCAGCGTCGATGCTGCCCTGCCGACCCACACCCGCTTCGTCGGCCTCGCCGCTGGTGCCAGCGACCGCCCGGACCTGCAGAGCGCCAAGCGCGTGGTCTCCGGTGGCCGTGGTGTCGGTTCGGAAGAGAACTTCAAGGTCATCTTCCAGCTGGCCGACAAGCTCGGTGCCGCCGTCGGTGCCTCGCGCGCTGCGGTTGATGCCGGCTACGTGCCCAGCGACCTGCAGGTCGGCCAGACCGGCAAGATCATCGCCCCGGAACTTTACGTGGCCGTCGGCATCAGTGGCGCCATCCAGCACCTGACCGGCATCAAGGATGCCGGCACGATCGTCGCGATCAACAAGGATCCGGATTCGCCGATCTTCGAGATCGCCGATATCGGCCTGGTGGGCGATCTGTTTGCAATCCTGCCGGAGCTGGAAAAGGCGCTGTAGTCGAAACCTGCGTAGCAACTCGCAGGGTGGGCAGACATTGCCCACCCTGCCACTCGTCAAAACATGTCGGCATATTGCAACACGCCTTTTGCGCTGTCTTGATTCTGTAGCATTTCCCCTCCCATCGCTCCAACCGGAGGGAGAGAATGCAGATGGCGATGAAGTGCCTGTTTTTTGCGGCATGGATCGGAATGCTCGCGTTGCTTGCGCGACATTGCACACATGGACAGCGATGGAAGCTGCTGGTCACTGCGCTCTGCGGAGCACTGCTGGCGATCTGGCTTTTCATTGATGCACTCAGTGGCAACGGCATCGATTACGCCGTGATCTATCATCTGCGCGCAGGCATGCGCGGCGCAGGCGCCGCTGATTTCAGCTTGCCCATCGGCCTGCTTTCGGCAGCATTGGTGGCATGCCTGGCCCTCGCTTTCATGCCCCGCCTGCATTCGGCACGGAGGTGGGCACCCGCCGGTCCCCTGTTCGCGGCTTCTCTGCTGGCGACGCTGGTTTTCAATCCGATCGTCTACGACGTCGCGACACTGGTACGCCAGGATCGGCAGGCACGTCTTGCACCGGCACAAGGGGACCAGTACGTACGTCCCGACGCCCCGCTCGGGAATCACCGCAACGTGGTGATTCTCTACGCCGAAAGCTTCGAGCGCACCTATCTCGATGAGTCGCGATTCCCTGGCCTTGCGCCAGAGTTGAACAAGCTGCGCAGCGAGGCCGTGGATTTCCGGCACGTGGACTCGCGCGAAGGCGGCACGTGGACGATCGCCGGCATGGTCAGTTCCCTGTGCGGCGTCCCCCTTTCCCTCAGCCAGGACGCCAATGGCTATGCAAGCATCGGCCGCTTCCTGCCTGGCGCGTACTGCCTGACCGATCACCTGCGCGAGCGCGGATACGACGTCGAGTTCATCGGTGGCGCCGCTTCTGATTTCGCTGGAAAGGGACAGTTCCTCGCCAGCCACGGCTTCGGCACGGTACGCGATCGCTCCTATTTCAAGAGCCTGAAGCTGGGCGACAACCGTTTCTCGCCATGGGGCGTCCACGATGATGTCCTGTTGGATGCGCTCTGGGACCGCTTCGCTGCGCTCTCGCAGCAGACCACGCCTTTCGCCCTCGTCGGCCTGACTCTGGATACACATCATCCAAGCGGACACATCCCCCATGCCTGCCTCGATGTCGCCTATGAGGGGCTTGGCCAGCGCAGGCCGATGCTCGACGCAATCCATTGCTCGGACCGACTGGTTGCTGATTTCGTACGCCGCATCCGCGCCAGTCCCTACGCTCGCAATACAATCATTGTTGTTGCATCGGACCATCTGGCCCTGCCCAACGACATTGCCGACCTGTTGCGAGATGCTGATCGCAGCAACCTTCTTCTCATGTTCGGCAGCGACCTGCGCGCGAGGCAGGTTGATCGACCCGCGACCACCCTCGATACGGGCGCCTCACTGCTTGATGCCCTGCAAGGGGGAGTGGCACTCGGCTTTGGCCGCTCACAGCTTTCCGTGAAGGGCGCAGGTACTTCATTGAGTGTCCGACCCGGTCGGGAACCAGATGCCAGCGAGGACCACCTGCCAGGTTTCATGGCCTATTCCAGCACGCTATGGGAGCTGGGCCGGATCGACGATCACCTGCAGTTGGTGGATGGCGTCATCCAGTTGGGTAAGCAGACGCTGACTCCGCCCTTGGCCATCGCTGCCGATGACCGCGGCCGAATTGCCCAGCTTGGCACGAACGGCATCCGCTCTGGCCACCTTCTGGCCGGCGGTGATTCCCAGCAGGTCCTCTACATTGATCGTTGCTTTGCGTTCGACGAACGACAGCCCGCCGATGAGTGGTGCCTGTGGGGGAGCGCTGACGGAACGGCTCGCGTGGTGTCACAACAATCGCTCAAGGCCGGTGCGTTGGTGCCGGAACTGCTGCAGGCTGCACGCGAAGCGCCCCCGGCATCCCAGCTGCGCAACGATTTCATCATCCGCACCCACTTCGATGCGAGCCATACGATCGTCGGTGAAGCGATGGATGGAAAGCTGTTCTCGCAGGGTGCGGAAGGGACCTTGGCCTATGGCGCCTACCAGGATCTGTGCGCAGGCAACTACACCCTCAGCCTGCAGGGCGTGGCCCACCCCGCCAACGGTGCCTGGGCCGACGTCGTTGCCAGTTACGGGGCACAGACCTACGACCGCCATGCGCTGCTGGACACGGCCGATGGACGTGACGGGACGATGCTGGAAGCCAGGTATGTATTCCCTGAAGACCTGCCCCTGGCTGAAGTCCGTGTCGGCGTATCGCCAGACGCTGCGGTGCGACTGGATGGCTATACCCTGCTGCCTGCCTACGAGGCACTGCCTGTGGGATCGTCGGTGGATTTCAGCGCCGATGCCAGCAATCGTTTCATTTCCTGTGGCTGGCACGGTCCCTCTCCCCAAGGGCGCAGCGTTCGTGGCGCGGCCGCCTCGCTACGACTGCGCCTGCCATCCGAGCCCGCCCGGCTGCAGGCAGTCCTTTCACTGTCGGCGCAGTCACCTCGCGAGCTCACGGTGCTGGCCAACGACGCCCCGCTCGGCTTGCTTCAGATCGAAGCAGGGACGCGTGAATACCCCATCGACCTGGCAGGCCTGTCCAGCGCCGCCGGCGGGCAGCTCACCTTGACGCTGGTGCCTGGACAAACGACCTGCGCTACGGAGGACTGCGAGCTGATTACCCTGCACCGTCTGCACTTGGCCCCGGCTGCGACGGCTCAACCGGCTGCTCCAGCCTGTCCCGGGATGCGCTGCCTTCACGCCCCCGCGCTGGTACCTGAATCTGTCGCAATGTAACTCCCCCTCGTATACTCCCCGCACTATTGGATGAGGGGAACTGCGGCACATGTCGCATCACAATGTACCGGCTGGATCCGGTGAGTTGACGCCGGGAGCAGCCCTGTGCGTCGATCTGGACGGGACGCTGCTGCGTAGCGACCTGCTGTACGAATCACTGCTGGCCCTGCTGGCGCGCAACCCGCTGTTTGCTTTGCTGGTACCGTTCTGGCTGCTGCGCGGCAAGGCCTATGTTAAGCGCCAGCTCGCTTCCCGGGTGGCCTTGCAGGTTGAAACCCTGCCATACGATGAGCGTGTCGTGGCCATGCTGCGCGCGACACCGCAGCGTCCGCGTGTCCTGTGCACCGCCTCGGACCGGCTGTTGGTCCAGCCGATCGCCGATCATCTCGGCGTTTTTGACGAGGTCATCGCCAGCGATGGGGCCCGCAATCTGGCCGGGCACGCCAAGGCTGAAGCCCTCGTCGAGCGCTATGGGGAACGGGGGTTCGACTATCTCGGCAACCACCGCGTTGACCTGCCGGTCTGGAAGCACGCCGCAGGTGCTGTCGTCGTCAACGCCACCGGATCGCTGGCAAACCAGGCCCGCGCGCAAACCCGGTTGATCGACCACCTGCCTGGACAGCCCGGAGGGCTCCGCACCTGGATCAAGGCCCTGCGGCTGTACCAGTGGCTGAAGAACCTTCTGGTACTGGTTCCACTGCTTACCGCGCACCGTCTGTTCGAACCAGAAGCCGTAGTAAACGCGGCGCTCGCCTTCCTTGCCTTCGGCCTGTGCGCATCCGGCGTTTACCTGCTGAACGACCTGCTGGATCTGGCGCCAGACCGGCAGCATCCACGGAAGCGGAAGCGACCATTCGCGGCCGGGACCTTGCCCCTGTTTCATGGCCTGGTCGCCACCCCCTTGTTGACACTGGCCGGTTTCGCACTGGCGCTGTGGACAAGTCCTGCGTTTGCACTGGTCCTGCTGATCTACTTCATCACGACCCTGGCCTATTCGTTCACGCTCAAGCGCATCGTGATGATCGATGTCGTGGTGTTGGCGGCGCTTTACACCGTGCGGATCATCGGCGGCGCTTTTGCAATCGATTCGCCACGGTCATTCTGGCTGCTCGCGTTCTCGATGTTCATTTTCCTCAGCCTTGCCCTTCTCAAGCGCTATACCGAACTAACCGCGGCTGCAACGCAGGGAAAGCAGAAAGCCTCCGGTCGCGGATACTCCGTGGCCGATCTGCCGCTGGTGCAGTCATTCGGGACAGCTGCGGGCTACATCGGCGTTCTGGTCTTCGCCCTCTACATCAACAGCCCTGACAGCCTCAGACTGTACGCCACGCCCCAAGTGCTCTGGCTGCTCTGTCCTGTGCTGCTGTACTGGATCAGCCGTGCCTGGTTTGTCGCCCACCGGGGCGACATGCATGATGACCCCATCGTGTTCGCAGCGCGTGACCGCGTCAGCCAGGGCGTCGGCCTCGCCGGGCTGATCATCGTAATGGCGGCGACACGCCACTGGTAATGCCTCCTCATCATTCCAAAGTTGATCGCATGTATCTCAAATTCATCCCACTCATTCTGTTCTCCGTAGCCCTCAATGCGAGTGCGCAGCTTTTCCTTCGCAAAGGCATGCCGAATGTTTCGCTGGTGACCAACCAGGGCGTGCTTGAGCTCGCACAGGGCGCCATCCGCGTTGTCCTCAATCCGTGGGTCTTCAGCGGACTGTCGTGCTATGCGATCAGCATCGTGCTTTGGATGTACGTCCTCTCCAAGGTCCAGGTGAGTTTCGCTTATCCCTTCCTGAGCGTGGGATACGTGATTGTCGTTGGTGCTGCATATCTGTTCTTCCGTGAACCGGTCAGCGTAATGAAGCTGGCTGGAATCGCGCTGATCTGTGCTGGCGTCGTTCTCGTCGCGCGTGGGGGCTGAGCCGTGACCAAGCATATTGTCATTGGTGGCTCAGGTTTCACCGGGTCGCATCTCGTCCGGACCCTCCTTGCACAGGGCCAGCAGGTTCAGACCGTTGACCTGCTGCCTCTGCCTGCAGAATTCTCCGGCAGGGTCGTCCATCACCAGCTGGATATTCTGGATACTGCGGCGCTGTCGCGCGTGCCATTGGATGAAGGTGATGTCGTCCACCATCTTGCGGCAAGGCAATTCCATAACGCCGTGCCGGCAAAAGAGCAGGACGCCTGGTTCGCCGAGGTCAACGTTACCGGTACAGCCAATGTACTGAAGTGGATGCGTAAACTGCGCCAGCCACGCTTGATCTATACCAGCACGGACATGGTGTACGGGCTGCCGGAATCGCTGCCTGTACCTCCAACGCACCGACGCAACCCGCTGGGTCCGTATGGACGCAGCAAGGCGGCGTCGGAACAGCTGTGCGAACAAGCACGAACCGAGGGCTACCTGATTACCGTCCTGCGTCCACGCATGATTGTGGGCCCCGGACGCTTTGGCATCCTGATCAAGCTGTTCCGGCTGATGGACCTTGGCCTTCCCGTGCCAACCATCGGCAGCGGTCGGAACCGCTACCAGATGATCGCCGTGGAGGATGTCGTCAGCGCAATTCTTGCTGCGGTCGAGAAGGGATTCCCCGCCGTCGCACTGAGCTTGGGATCGGGTGATGCACCACCAGTTCGCCAGTTGCTGCGCAATACGATCAAGCGCATCGGCTCGCGCTCGATTGTAGTGCCGGTACCCGCCAAGCCGTTGAAGATGACCCTGTCGCTTCTGGAAAAGCTGGGCAAACCGCTGCTGCATCGGGAGCAGTATCAGATCGCCGACATCAACTACGTGGTCGACATTGCACCTACGCAGGAAGTTCTGGATTGGCATCCCACACGCAATGACGAGGACATGCTCGTTGCAGCGTACGCACATTACCGGAAGCAGATCTGAATGATCTGCATGGAGGGACCTGGATGGGGTCGCCTCCGTATCACTGGCCTCGCCGGAGAAAAGTCCGGCGAGGCGGGATAGAGATCAGCGCGGCAAACCACCACGATGCTGCCCCAGCAAGGAAATGGCGATGACCTCCTTGCACGGGAGCCGCTGCGATCTACGTCGGGCCGGACGCACTGGCGGCGCCTGATCAGTCATCGCTATAGACGATGACCGCGCCACCCTTTGCATCCTGGAAGAGCCTCAGTCGCCCTTCACCCAGCCCGGTTTCATTCACGGCGTCACCTTCCACCGCCATCGCGCACACTTCTGCCTCGTGCGTCCGGCAATCAACAAAACTCCTGGCCCCGGTAGCCACCACCACCGAATTCATCAAGTATTCGTTGTTGAAAGTGGCAGCTGGCTCTTTGCCACCCGGCATGCGGCCGGAAACCGCCAGTACTGAATACCGGTCTGCCGGCAATGGCAATAGCGTGTGGATCTTCTCAAACAGGAAGGAGGTCGTTTCCACCTGGGTCTGGAGGAACGTACGGGCCTGTGCCTGGAATCCAATACCGCCCGCCAGCAGGAGGAGGAATACGACCGCCCGTGAGATACGATTCCCACCTCCAAGAAGGCCGAAAAACAGCGCCAGTCCAAGTACCAGCGCGATCAGGCTGCGCGTGGTAATTACTGGTGCCAACGGAATCGAGAATGCGTGGAACGCCGCAGCGACCATTGCGAGCGTCAACAGGATCTGGACTGAACCCTTCCGGCGAACGGCGAATGGAACGAGCAGCAGCACGGTTGCCAACAGCAACCAACCATCCAGGTTCGAGGCCTTGCCAATGGAAGCTACACACTTCCCGAATGATCCAATGACGTAGCTTACGTTCTGCCATAAAGAGGGAAGATCCTTGGCCGGATGTGGCGATCGCCAGTCATCCACCTGCGGACCGAAATGCCCTGCCAGCAGCAGCAGCATCATCGACATGACCAAAGCGCCGAGTACCGCCCCTCCCACCCAGCTGAGCGTGTGTTGCAACCACAACCTCCATCGATCTCGAGCACTCCGCTGTTCGGACGCGAATTCGCCGATGAACAGGAGCGGGACCAGGAAGTAGTAGCTCTGCATCGTCCCGAACAGAAGGATCCCGAGCGCCGCATAGACCGCAACCGGTGCTATCGCCACTCGCCGCGTGACCACCTCGGCCAGGATCAGGACTGCAACTGCCGAGAACGCAGTGGCCGGCCACATGCTTTGTTCCACGACTGGCGGAGAGATCGAAACGACGGCCGAAATGATCAGTGCCAGTGCAACCGACAGGCCTGCGCGGCGCGCAATGCGATAGACCAGCAAAAGATGTGCGGCGATATACGCGGCGAACCAAGCCGACGCGTCAATACTGACAAGCACATCCTTGAAGATGTAGTTCAGCCACCGGCCATCCTGCAACAGCTTCAGCTGGAAATAGTGGTTATAGTGAACTTCATCGTGACCGAACACATGCAGATTCGATAGTTGGCTATAAGCGGATGCCACGAGCAGCATGGACAGAAGCGCAGCCACCATCTTGAATCCGCCATGGCTCGGGGCATCAGTGCACATCGAGTGCAGCTGCGACCGCGCCCGCCCAGCCAAGTTACTCCAATCCATATCTTCCCCTAACTCCAGATTCGCCCAACTGAATTTGACCGGCCTAGCATCATCCAGGCCGAGGTACCGATGGCCGTGAACGGGCCCAATCGGCTCTTTGACTGCCCTGAAGACGTCGTATCCCGTGCGGAATGCTACTCGACTGGATGATGGCCAAGCCAATCCTTTGTGAGCCAACGGCATGGTTGGGCAGGCCCGCGCGGCTACCTGCAGCCGATCCAGCGAGCGATAGGGCACATTGCCCCATGGACAGTCTCGTGCATCACAGGACTTCACTCCCGATCAGGAATGCAGCAGCAGGTGCCTGAGCCTTTGCACGAATTGACGATGGTCATAGTGTTCCGCCAGGAACAGGCGCGCCTTGGTAGACGCGGCTGACCAAGCCTGGTCGTCTTGATCCAGCGCCTGGATGGCAGCAGCAAACTTCGACGGGTCATCGGTAGTCGGCAGTATATCCTCGACTCCAGCCAGGCCCTGCGCGGCCGCACCGGTCAAGATGATTGGAACACCCTGCCCTATTGCCTCGATCACCTTCCCCTTGACCCCGCCGCCGAAACGCAACGGCGCGATGACCAGGCGCGTAGACGCGTAACAGCGCTCCAATGCAGCATCATCGATGCGACCGAGAATACGCACCGTGTCAGAGGCATGCTGGGGCACACGGTAGTTCTCCATACCGGAGCCCACCACGGTGAGCACCGGCGCCTGTCCCCCCCGCTGAAGCAAGGGCAGCACCTTGTGCAGAAACCAGTCCAGACCATCTGCGTTTGGTGCATGCGCCATGCTGCCAACGAACAGCAATCCCGATCTTTTGCCCGGGCCGGGCGTGTGCTGCATGGATCCTGCATCCGCGGTCCACAGCGGGAACATCTCGCCGTTCCCGGCCAAGCCGCGATCAGCAAGGTAACGGTTCACTGTTTCAGCCTCATCTTTAGAGGGATACAGAACTACGTCGGCATTTCTCCACGCCCGCTGTTCCACCACTCTCATCAACAGACACTGCCAATGATCGGCCAGGGTGGTCTTGGACGTAGCACGCATCAACTGCAAACGCAGATAGTGGATGTCGTGCCCGTAATAGAGATGAGTACCGGCAATCGCCGCGCGGAGGACCGGTAGATACATGGCCGCGATCAGTGGGCGGCTTGACACCGACCCGATGAAACTTCCTCCGAACGTCGCCAACCATCCGTCCAGTGCCCCCGTTTCCCGTCGACTCAATGGGGTGATGCCTCTCCCTTCAAGGGCAGCTCTCCCAGCTGCGGAGGGCTCAATCGTTGCCGACCAGAAGACGACCTCCATGCCGGCATCGACCAACAGGTCAGCGAAGCATGAGATCGCGCGCGATCCCGCATCACGGTCAATCTCGGGAAAATCATGGTCCACGAGGAGCACACGCGGGCGTTCCGTCGACGGAACCTCCGCGGGTGTTCCTGTGGACCGTGACATCGACCAGCGACTGTACAACCCAGGGCCGAACATCAGCATGGCTTCCAGCAGCCGTCGCTTGACCTTGCCCCACCCCATTGCCGTCTCTGCCTCGCTCAATGCCAGGACTTGAGATCCACGAAGAACTCCGGATACCCCTTCCACTTGTCGCGGAAGTAGGCTGCGTTGCGGTTGAACAGCCGCTTGTAGCGCTCGCTGCCCTCGCTGGCACCGGTAGTCTGGTGCGGCTGGTGACGGACACCGGCCAGGTCACGGAACGCCACCGAATAACCAGCCTTCTTCACCTGGAAGCAGATGTCCGTGTCTTCGAAGCACGTAGGGTCGTAGAACACATCGAAGCCTTCCAGACGCTCGAACAGGTCACGGGCAATGAACATGCAGCTGGTCCCCAGGAAACCCACGTCATCGCGGTATCCCTTGATGCGGGCCTCGTTGTTCATGCCGCGATTGGGAAGGTAGTCGGAGATGGGTCCACCCAGGTCATCACGCGTGGCGTCGAACCATCCTGCATTCCAGCCGATGGTGCCGACACCGGGGTTGGCCGCCAGGATGTTCACGGCTTCACTGAAGCAGGACGGAGAGGTCAACCACTGGTCGGAGTCGAAGAACGCAATATAACGGCCGGTGGAATGCTTGACGCCCAGGTTGCGACCCGAGGAGCATCCATTCTCACTGTTGCGCACAAGCTTCACCTTGGCATGCCCTGCGTACAGCGATTCAACCAGTTCGGCGCCGCCATCGCTGGACTGGTTATCGACAACCACGATTTCCTGCAGCCATTCCCCGGCGTGCTCCAGCAACGTGCTCACGCAGCGCTCAATGATGCGGCGGTTGTTGTGGATCAGCACAACCACGCTTACCGACACCGGATACTCCGGTTGCATCAACTGCTCGACATGGCCCAGCCAGGCGTGGCGGGCGATGAATGCGTAGTCTTCCGATGCAGTGGCGCCGGCCAGCTGTGCGGAAAGCTGCACGGCATCCACCCGATGCAGGTTGGGCGACGGTGCGAATGACGGCAGCGCATCGACAAACACCGGCTTCTCCAGCAGCAGCGCCGCCATTGACAGGTCGGCAAGGCGCGTGCGGTCCCCGGCCCCGCCGACGATGACAACCGCATGCGCGCCGGCGATCAGCGGAGCCATCTGCTGCGGCTGCCACGACCAATCGAGGGCACGTATCTGGCGGCTGTCGCGGCCATCCACGTTCATTCCCGTGACATGGAAAACGAGATCGGGGGACGCCTTCAGCGCGGCATCAAGCCAGGCGTCGCCGTCTCCGCCGAGGACAACGAACAGGACATGTTGTCGCCCGTCCTCATACGCCTGCGGCAGCCCATGACTGCGGTAGGAGTCGAAGATTTCATTGTCTCCAGCCGCGCCCAGGAAGCGCGACGGCAGGCCATCGACCTTATGCTCCGGGTGTCCGGTGACAACGCGATCAGTAAGGACGCGCAGTTCCGCGGAGAGAGAATCCGCACCGAGTGCAGCGAGGTCGACGATCACTTCGGCACCGCGTTCACGTGCCGACCGGGCCAGGCCCAGCGCCTCCGGCGATGCATCGGCAAGCAGAACGCGAGTACCCTCGGCGCGCACTTCCTGCAGCCAGGCGTGCGCATCGACAGCGAGACGCGCCGGCAGGCCGCTGCCGTCGTCCGGCCAGGCACTTCCATCCACCGCGGTGATGCGCACGAAGAAGCCGGCACGATCGCCCGCCTTCGCGAAGTGCATCGCCCGGTTGGGCCAGCCGTCGGTGGTCAACGTGTTGGCGATCACCAGCAGGCGTTCGCGGCGAACCGGTCGCACCATCGGCGGTGGCGGTTCCGCCATCTGTTGCGTGGCAGCGGTCTGAGGAACACCCAGCGTCTTCATGCGTCGCGGGATCTGTTGCAGTGCGACCTTCAACCCGTGCCGCCTCCAGACCGAAGCCAACTTGAAGGGGGCGGCCAGCAGGCGCACCAGGTCGCGGCGAAGCAACTGCAGGAACCTACGCAGGCGACGCCAGAGATTCAGCGCATCTGCGGTTTCCTGATGGCTGCGCGCCAGCTCGGCCTGCACCTGTTCGATTTGCTGCAACAGGATCGCAATGTAGACCTCCTTGTCATCAATATAGGCCTGCTTGCCTGCCAACTGCTGCTGGATCTGCTGCAGCATCTGCGCACTTTCCTCCTTTACCTGCTGCAGTGCCTGCGCACTTTCCTCCTTGATCTGCTCCAGTGCCTGCGCACTTTCCTGCCTGATCTGCTGCAATGCCTGCGCATTCTCCTGCAGCTGGCCTTGAGCCGCATCCAGGCGGACCATGTCTTCATTCATCTTCTTTTGCTTCTCGACAAGTTGCTGCGTCAGGTTTGTGTTCTGCGTCGTCTGCTCGGCAAGCTGATGGTCCCGGAACAGCAGTAGATCGTGGGCGCGTTGGCTCTGCTGCCGGGTCTGTTCAAGCTCGACCAGTGCCTGTTGCAACCACAGTGACAACCAGTCTGTGGAGGTTGCGTCGAAGCGAAGGGGCACCGGCGGCAGGGAGGAGCAGCCGTCGAGCAGCTGCAGGTGCGCGCTTGCGGACACTTCCAGGCTGTCCACCACCTGCGGATCCGGCCGCCAGGCTTCGGTGACCAGCGATTCGATCGCCTGCACGAAGCGCTCCGGGCCATCGTCGGTCGACAGCCTCAGAATCGACGGCATTCCAGCCATCGCATGGGCATGCGACAGCTTGTCGTCGTACTCAAGGCCTGCGGTGGGCTTGCCCGCCAGCAGGGCAAGGATACTGGCATGCAGGCGCATGGACAGCACCGCGTCAGCGCTGGCGATTGTCTGCCAGGTCGCATCCGTTGTTGCCGGTGCGATCAGTTCATCATTGCTGCGCCCGGGTAGCTGCTGGCGCAGCGATTCGATCAAGGGCAGGTCGGACGTCGCGCCACTGCCTTCGGTATGGGCCTGGAACGCCACCCATTGGATCCGCCATCCTGCAGGAACTGCAGTGCGCAACGCCTCCACCAGGGACGTTTTCCACTGCCCCTTGTCCCATTCACGCACCACCACCGCCAGTACCTTGCTCTGCGGCTGGCCTGCATCATGCGCAGCCTGTTGCGCCGGCAATGGGTGATAGCGGCGGAACAACCATCCCGGATCGGCGGCAACGAGGATATCCCGATCCACGCCGATCTGGCGCAGCAGTGCCTTGGATGATTCATCCCGGACGGATACGGCGGCCGCATGCTGGAACAACTCGCGCACCAGGGTGCGTGCGCCCTCTGAACTCAGCGGCCCAACCCCCTGCCCCCATACGATTGTCGGCACTCCCAGTTGCCGCGCGAGCAGCATCGGCCGTGCATAGCCGGAAATGTCGTTCGCATAAGGGAGGTACACCGCATCGAGGTTGAAGGGATGATGGTCCTGGAAGATGCCGCCGCCCCCCATCACCAGTACGTCGCAATGCATCAATGCACGAGCGATGTCCCCGACATTGGCAAACTGCACGGCATCCACACCATGCATGCGGCGGGTCAACGAGGGATCGATGCTGGCAACCACCGGCTCGCCGCCCAGTTCGCGGATGCGACGGACCAGCAGGTCCAGCAGCACCTCGTCACCCACGTTGGGTGCCCCATAGAAACCCACGACCAGGGCCCTGAATACTGGCTTGGAGTGCGTCATCATGCAGTTCTCACTGGTGCGGTGAAGCGAGGGGCGGGAGCAAGCCAGCCATGACCGGAATGGGGCTGAGGCAATACATCCACATGGCCCGCGTAGGGCACGCGTGAGTGACGGTGGTACTCGCCCGTGTCGAGGTCACCGATGCCCAGTGCCAGCACATAGCGGTTGCCGGTGACATTCAACGTCAACTGCCAGTCGAAAACATAATCGCCCGGTTCCGTCGGCAGCGGCGAAAGGCTCATGTTCTGGGTGGTGCCAGCCCACAGGGCGATGTCATCCACGCTCTTCAACTGAATTCCATAGCAGGGCTGCTCGATACGCCGGCGTACATGGATGGCGACCTTCACCAGTACCTGTTCGCCATGGCCGAACGTCGTCCTTGGCTGCCCCTGCAGGTCGAGAATCTCCACGCCGGTGATTTCGCTTGCCGGCAATGCCGCAGCGTCTGCAGGCAGGCCATCGTCCTGCAAGCTGGCAAGGGCCTCGTCCGCATAGATCACGGCTCCGCCTTCTTCGTCCACCAGGTCGTCGGCATACTTCTTGACAACCTCGCGGCACGGTCCGTCCAGCACGACCCGTCCGCGACGCAGGTAGATGCCCCGGTCGCAGTATTCCAGCAGGGTATTGGTGGAGTGGGTAACCAGGATGATGCTGACGCCTTCAGACTGCATCTTGCGAATGCGGGTAAGGCACTTGGTCTGGAAGGCGGTGTCGCCCACTGCCAACGCTTCATCCACAACCAGGATATCGGGTGACACGTGGATCGCCACGGCGAACGCGAGCCGTACGAACATGCCCGAAGAGTAGGTCTTGACAGGCTGGTCGATGAATTCACCGATATCGGCGAATTTTTCAATTTCAGGCATGAGGCGGGTCATGTCCGCCGAACCCAGGCCGATGATGGCACCTGCCAGGTAGACGTTGTCGCGCCCGCTGAATTCCGGGTTGAAACCAGCGCCCAGTTCCAGCAGCGCCGATACCCGCCCGTTGACGGTCACGCTGCCGGTATTGGCCTGCAACGTACCGACCAGGATCTGCAGCAGCGTCGACTTGCCGCTGCCATTGCGGCCGATGATTCCAACAGTTTCGCCCGGCGCGATGTCGAAGTTGATGTCGTCCAACGCATGGAACACGCGCGCCGGCTGCGGCTGCATGCCCACCAGGCGCCGGAGCCGGTTTGCTGCCGGCTGCAACAGGCGCTGCGCCGGACGGTCGAAAATGCGGAAGACCTTGCCGACACCACGTACCGAAACCACCGGCGCAGCCGTCAACGGCGTATCTGCTGCCTGCATCACATCACCCCCGCATGCCGATAGGCGGCTCGCTTGGCGTCCAGGCTTGCCTGCTGTGAATACTCGCGCGCCATGAGATCCTGCCCTGCCGCCGACAGAGCTGCCAGTCGCGCTCGGTCCTGCGCGCATTCCAGCAATGTACGGGCAAACCCTTCTGCGTCATCACGCACCAGGATGTCCACGCCGTCGGTCGCGCCGATGCCCTCGCACCCCTTGCTGGTGCTGAGTACCGGGATGCCGGCAGACATCGCCTCGACGATCTTGACGCGGATGCCGCCGCCGGACAGCAGTGGCACCATCAGCAGATGCGCTTTGTCCAGCAGCGATTGCAGGTCGTCGACGAAGCCATGCACGAGAACGTTGCGGCCGTCATGCAATGCCTGCAGCGCCTCCGGAGGATTGCCGCCGCAGAAGTGCAGAACAATCTTCCGCTCCTGCAACTGGCCTGCCAGCAGCGGATGGATCTTCTCGGCAAACCAGGTCACCGCCTCCGCATTCGGGTACCAGCCAAAGCCTCCCATCCACAGTACGTGGAAGACATCATCCGGCTTGTCTTCAAAACGCGTGGTACCCAACGGAAAGTGCAGCGGCATGAGGTAGCGCGGGACCTTGTCGGTAACCCGCGACATGTCATGGCGAGAGATGAAGGTCATCGCCGAGAACCCGAAGGCATTGTCGATCTCGACAGCCTTCGCGGCTCGCCGGCTTCGGCTGGCAACCCATTCCATGAAACGCAGCTTCCATCCGGTCAGGCCTGCCGGCATCCAGAACGGAAAAATGTCAGCTTCGATGTTGTGGCTCAGCAGGATGCCCGGCACCTGTGGCAAGAATCGACGGAAGAACGCCAGATGGGTCGAGTTGACCTCGATCGCATCGATGCCCTGTTCCCGGACGATGCGACGTGCAGCCGCAACGGCGCTGCGGCTGTAGTAGCTGGCATCGATGAAAGGCAGACCCTGCAGTGCCTGCCGCGCCATCGACAGGGCTCGCTGCACCTTGGGCAGCTCGAACGGCATCTTCGGACGAGGCTCGAGATGGACCGACCGGAACACTTTGTCGTAGAGCGCGCGATGCTGCTCGACTTTGCGTCGGTCGGCGTCGCCGCCGACGTAGCAGAACAGGTGGTAGTCGATCTCCTCGGCGAACGGCAGTACTGCGTTCACCGCATAGATGTCGCCCCCCGTCACCGCCGGCAGCGAAGGCGCCAGCATGAACACGAGGACTTGTTTCTTAACCTGCGGTTTCATCGAAGATATCCGAATCAAAATACGGTGAGAACCTGGTGAGGTACTGGATATCCCGGTTGCGTTCACCGATCTTTCGGGCGGGTACGCCACCCACCACCTCATACGGTGCCACGTCGCGTGCCACGACCGCACCCGCCGCAACCACGGCACCTTCGCCGATGGTCACGCCCGGCAACAAGGTGGCGCGGGCACCGATCCAGGCATGGTCCTGGATGGTGACCACGCCGCCAATCGCGGGAAAGGTCGGTGCGTTGTGGTCATGGTGCAGGCTGAGGATGCAGGTCTGGAAGGAAACATTGACGTTGTTTCCAACAACCACGCCTACCCGGCCATCCAGATACACCTCCCGGTTGATCACGCAGTTGTCACCGATGCTGACGTGCGCGCGCACCGGATAACCGGTGACGAACCAGCGCATGCTGACGTGCGTGTCCTTGCCGATCGCCACCTTGAGCACGCGGGTCAGATAGAACCGGCGAACACATTCGATCGGAAAGCGGGCAACGACATTGTTGCCGAGGTAGTACTTCAGCCCCATAAGCACATAGAAGAAACGCTGGCGAAGAAGCCATTGCTTCAGGCGACTCATCGTGCAAGCTCCTTCTTAAAGGACATCAGCGAATCCACACTTGGTGCGACGGAACCAGACCATTCCCAGCAGGCAGACCACAGACGCGGCAGCAAACTGCCCCGCCAGCTGCCACCAGTCCGGCAGCTGACCGAACACCGCGACCGCACGGGCCTGCTCGATGATCGTCGTAAGCGGATTGGCCAGGAAGAGCGGGCGGATGTACTCGGGAATCTTGGTGACCGGGAAGAACACTGGCGAAATGAACAGCAGGATCTGCGAGAAAACACCCACCACCTGGTTGACGTCCCTCAGGTAAACGCCCACAGACGCCAGTATCCAGCTGATGCCCAGCGCATACAGCACCAGGGGGACCATCACTACCAGAATCAACGGAAAAGTGACCGGAACACCGTTCCCGACGAACACCAGTGCAAGCGCCAGAACGCTCAGACTGATGAACCAATGGAACAGCGCCGATGAACAGGAAACGATCGGCAGAATGCCGATCGGGAACACGACCTTCTTGACGTAGTTGACGTTTCCCGTGATCAATCCCGGCGCGCGGTTGATGCATTCGGCGATGAATCCATGGAGGATCAGGCCGACGAACAACAGGATCGCAAAATCCGCCTGACGCTGTGGCTGATCGCCCCAGCGAACTTTCAGGATCACCGAGAAGAACAACGTGTATACGCTGAGCATCAACAGCGGATTGACGAAGGACCAGAACAAGCCGAGCACTGAGCCCTTGTAGCGGCCACTGACTTCACGCCGGGTGAGCTGGAAGATGAGACCAGCCAGATTCGAGGCACTCATGCGTCAGACACCATGGACAATCCGACGGTCACTGAAGTGCCCTCTCCAGATCCACCTGCAGATCCCCCAGCTCCTCCACGCCCACGCTCAGCCGCACCAGCGCATCGCTGATGCCCAGCTGTTCGCGGCGCGCGACCGGAATCGAGGCATGGGTCATCACCGCCGGATGGTTGACCAGGCTTTCAACACCGCCCAGCGACTCGGCCAGGGTGAACAGTTCGGTCTTCTCGCAGAAGCGCTTGGCCGCCTCGAACCCGCCCTTGAGCACGATCGAGACGATGCCGCCGTAGCCGGCCATCTGCTTGCCGGCCAGTTCATGCTGCGGGTGCGAGGCCAGGCCCGGGTAGATCACCTTCTCCACCGCCGGGTGCTTTTCCAGCCATTGGGCCAGCGCCAGCGCGTTGGCGCAGTGTGCCTTCATGCGCAGCGGCAGGGTCTTCAGGCCGCGCAGGGCCAGGAAGCTGTCGAAGGGGCCCTGCACGCCCCCCACCGAGTTCTGCAGGAAGGCCATCTGCTCGGCCAGTTCGGCGTTGTCGCCGACCACGACCATGCCACCGACCATGTCCGAGTGGCCATTGAGATACTTGGTGGCCGAATGCAGGACCAGGTCCGCACCCAGTTCCAGCGGACGCTGCAGCATCGGCGAGGCGAAGGTGTTGTCGACCACTACGATCAGGCCATGGCGCTTGGCGATGGCGGCGACCGCGGCGATGTCGACGATCTTCAGCATCGGGTTGGTCGGGGTCTCGATCCAGACCATCTTCGTCTTCGACGTGATGGAGGCTTCGAATGCCGCCAGATCGGTGAGGTCGACGAAGCTGAAGTCCAGCCCGGCGGTGCGGCGGCGCACGCGCTCGAACAGGCGGAAGCTGCCGCCGTAGATGTCGTCCATCGCCACCACGTGGCTGCCAGCGTCGAGCAGCTCGATCACGGTCGAGCTGGCCGCCATGCCCGAAGCGAAGGCAAAGCCGCGGGTACCGCCTTCCAGCGAGGCCACGCAGCGCTCATAGGCGAAGCGGGTCGGGTTGTGGGTACGCGAGTACTCGAAGCCCTGATGCTCGCCCGGGCTGGACTGGGCATAGGTCGAAGTGGTGTAGATCGGCGGCATCACCGCGCCGGTGCTGGGGTCGGGCGACTGGCCGCCGTGGATGGCCAGCGTGGCCAGGGCCAGCGCGCGGTCCGGGGAAGAAGCGTTGGACATGTCGTTTCCTGATTGGCGCCGATGACCGGCGCCGTCGAAGGAGCGGGAGTCTATCAGCGCGGCCTTAACGAGCTTTGACGCGGATAAACCGGGATTCAGCAGCGATCTGCGGCGATAAACGCCTTACTGAACGCGCCGACGCAGGTAATTCAGCAGGTCGATGCGGGTGATCAGGCCGAGGAAGGCGTCGCCGTCCATCACGATCGCCACCTGGCCGCGGTCGAACACCGGCAGCAGGGCCTCGATCGGCGACTTCACGTCCAGCCGGTCCAGCTTGCTGACCATCGCGGTGGCCACGGTGTCGCGGAAGCGCGCCTCGTCGCCATAGACATGCAGCAGCACGTCGCTTTCGTCGACGATGCCGACCAGCTTCTCGCCGTCCATCACCGGCAGCTGCGAGACGTCGTACAGCTTCATGCGCTGGTAGGCGGTGGTCAGCAGGTCGTTCGGGCCGATCACCACGGTGTCGCGCTGGCCGTACGGGCGCAGGATCAGGTCGCGCAGGTCGCCGTGCTGCGGGCGCTGCAGGAAGCCGTTGTCCAGCATCCAGTAGTCGTTGTACATCTTCGACAGGTACTTGTTGCCGGTATCGCAGACCAGCACCAGCACCCTCTTCGGCGTGGTCTGCTCCTTGCAGTACTTCAGCGCCGCCGCCAGCAGGGTGCCGGTGGACGAACCGCCCAGGATGCCTTCCTTGCCCAGCAGCTCGCGCGCGGTGTGGAAGCTCTCGGCATCGCTGATCGCATAAGCCTTCTTGACGCGGCTGAAGTCGGAGATCGAGGGCAGGAAGTCCTCGCCGATGCCTTCCACCAGCCAGCTGCCTGACTTGTCGTTGAGCACGCCGTCGTTGATGTATTCGGCCAGGATCGAGCCGACCGGATCGGCCAGCACCAGCTCGGTCTTCGGCGACAGCTTGGCGAACGCGCGCGACAGGCCGGTCATGGTGCCGGAGCTGCCGCAGCCGAACACGATGGCATCGAGGTCACCGCCCATCTGCTCGAGGATTTCCGGGCCGGTGCCGAACTCATGCGCGGCCGGGTTGTCCGGGTTGCCGAACTGGTTGATGAAGTAGGCGCCCGGGGTCTGCTCGGCGATGGTCTTGGCCAGGTCCTGGTAGTACTCCGGATGGCCCTTGGCGACGTCTGAACGGGTCAGGCGCACTTCAGCGCCCATCGCCTTCAGGTTGAAGATCTTCTCGCGGCTCATCTTGTCGGGAACGACGAGGATCAGTTTGTAGCCCTTCTGCTGTGCCACCAGCGCCAGGCCCAGGCCGGTGTTGCCGGCGGTACCTTCAACCAGGGTCGCGCCCGGCTTCAGGTCGCCACGCTGCTCCGCCGCCTCGATCATCGACAGGCCGATGCGATCCTTGATCGATCCGCCCGGGTTGGCGCTCTCCAGCTTCAGGTAGAGCTCGCAGACGCCGGTGTCCAGGCGCTGGGCCTTGACGATCGGGGTCTGGCCGATGAGTTCGAGGACGGAAGAATGGATGGGCATTCGGAGGACTTTCGATTCGCGCCACGCAGGGCCGGACCGATGATTATCCGACGGATGGCGCTGAATGTCAGGTCGGTGCAGGCATGCCGCCCGCCTGCCCGATGAAGGGATGCGGGCGGCCCCGGATCGACGAGGAGACCGGTACCGCCCGCATCGGTGAGTTGTGCCTGCTGGCCAAGGCACCACCGCCTGTGGTGCCTTGGCGCGGCCGCCTCATCGGCGGTGCCGCGATGCCGGGGCGGGGTCGCCCGGCGGGGCCATCGATGGCCGGGTCACGCCGTTCCGGGCGCGACGGGGTGCGTCAAAGCGTGGGGGACGTCGTTGGGAGCGGTGTTTCGTACATTCGCAGAAGGCGTTGCTTGGCCAGCAGCTTCTCACGCTTCATGCGACCCAGGGTGACATCATCGATCGGGAGTACACCCAACTCCGCGTCCATGCACTTCTTGTTCAACTTGCGGTGCTGGTCATGGAGTGCCCTGAACTCCGGATCACGCGCGCGACGGGCGTCGATCTCGCTCTGGGGCTGATCTTCAAACATGATGGACCTCCTTCGACAGATACACGAACGCCCCGGCCACAAGGCACGGGGCGTTGTTCATGGAGGAGCGCCGGCCGATGGCCACCTGGACGCCTGCAACGACCTGCGGCACTGGCCTGCGCACGTCGATCTGCTGCGGTTCGCGCCCTGCTTGCATCGGCCCGGCCCTCCCATCGTCCGGTCCGCGGCATTGCGTCCCGGACGATTGACCCTACGCCTGCTCAGGGCGGGGTACAAGACCCCTGCGTCAAAAAGACCGAACCCCGCCGGGGCGGGGTTCAGGCTGAATGCTCATTGCAACGAAAAACAAACAATATCAATGCATTACGGGGCGATGATGACCTCGGCCGAACGGGCCCGGGTGGAGGCTGCCTTCTTGCCGCTGACCTGGATCCGGTTGCTGGCGACACCAGCCGCGACCAAGGCGTCGCGCAGCGCTTCGGCCCGCTTCTGACCCACGCCGTTGGCATTGTCGTAGGCCTCGATGCGCAGGCGGCCCTTCTTGCCGATGTTCAGGTACTCGGCCAGCGCCTTGGCCTGGTTGCGGGCCCCACCGGACAGGCTGGAGGCACCTGCAGCGAACGCGTCGCCATTGAAGGTGAAGACTTCGCCTCGCCCGTCGAACTTCGAACCCGGCAGTTTCTGCCCGGAGACCAGCTCGGCCTCCTCACGGGCCAGCTTGGCGGCGTTCTGCTGGGCAGCGCTGAGCCGCTGCTGCTGCTTGCCGGCCACGCTGGTCAGGGCGTTTTCGGCGTCCTGGCGGGCCAGGGTTTCGGCCTCGGCGGCCTGGCGCAGGCGTTCGGCCTCCTCGGCCTGCATCTGCGCCTGCATGCGCAGCTGCTCGGCTTCCTGGCGGGCGCGGGCAGCGTCGCGGCGGCTGGCCTCGATCAGCAGGTCGCTGCGGGTGCGCTCCAGACGGTCGACCTCGCGCGCGGCCATCGCCGTGCGCACGGCCGTCTCGGCAATCTCCACCCGGCGCTCGGCCAGGTAGGTGGCCAGCTCCTGGTCACGGCGCTTGGCCTTGTCCAGGGTCGCGATGGCCTGCTGGGCCTGCATGCGCTCGAAGGCGCCCAGCTCAGCGGTATCCGGGTTGGCCTGGATGGCCATCAGGCGCTGGCTCAGCTGCGCCACCATCGGGTTGTCGGCGGCCACGGCCAGGGTCGGCAGCGCCAGCAGCGCGGCCAGGGTTGCGGCGGTCATCGGCTTCACCGGCGGTCCTCCCCGGTCGAAAGCTGGCGTTGCAGCTGGTTGACCTCGTTGCGGCGCAGCTGCAGCTGCGCGGTGACGGTGGCTTCCTCGCTGCGGACGCGTGCCAGGTCGGCATCGGCGGCGGCGCGCAGGGCCATCGCCGGGGCGTTCTTCCGTTCGCGGCGGTCGCCGGCGGCGCGCTGGGCCTGCTCCAGGCCCTGCCGGGCCAGACCGATCAGGTCCGGGGCGTACTGGTCGGCGTCGGCCTGGGTGGCCTTGTCGACCGCCTGCCGGGCCTGCGCCAGTTCCAGGGCGGCGTCCTGCGCCCAGGCGGGGGCAGACAGTGCGAATGCAAACGCCATCACATACAGGCCATGGCGCATTCGTGCGAAGCTAAGTCGTTTCATTGGGGAGGCCGTACCGGTTGTCGGTTCACGGCCATTGTCGTCAAGCCGACACCGTGCTGGCAACGGGCGTCGGCCGTTTCGTTGGGGAAAATTCGCAATGGATATCGGCTACTTCCTGAAGCTGATGACCGAAAAGAACGCTTCGGACATGTTTCTGACCACCGGGGCACCGGTCTACATCAAGATCGAGGGGAAGCTCTATCCGCTGGGCAACACCGGCCTGCCGCCGGGCATGGTCAAGAAAATCGCCTACTCGCTGATGGACGAAGGCCAGGTGCCGCAGTTCGAGCGCGAGCTGGAGCTCAACATGGCCATCGCCCTGCCCGATGCCGGGCGCTTCCGCGTCAACGTGTTCAAGCAGCGGGGCGAGGTCGGGATGGTCATCCGCGCCATCCGCAGCCGTATCCCGAGCATCGAGGAGCTGAACCTGCCGCAGGTGCTGAAGGACGTCATCATGACCCCGCGCGGGCTGGTGCTGGTGGTGGGGTCCACCGGTTCCGGCAAGTCCACCTCGCTGGCGTCGATGATCGACCACCGCAACAGCACCACCACCGGTCACATCCTCACCATCGAGGATCCGATCGAGTACCTGCACAAGCACAAGATGTCGATCGTCAACCAGCGCGAGGTCGGCCTGGACACCCACGCCTTCCACAACGCGCTGAAGAACGCGATGCGTGAAGCGCCGGACGTGATCCTGATCGGCGAAATCCTGGATGCGGAAACGATGGAGGCGGCGATCGCCTTCGCCGAGACCGGGCACCTGTGCCTGGCCACCCTGCACTCCAACAACGCCGACCAGACCATCGAGCGCATCCTCAACTTCTTCCCGGAAAGCGCGCACAAGAACGTGCTGATGAACCTGGCGCTGAACCTGCGTGCGGTGATCAGCCAGCGCCTGGTGAAGAACAAGGAGGGCCGTCGCCTGCCGGCCACCGAGGTGCTGATCAATACGCCGATGATCCGCGACCTGTTGCGTCGCGGCCAGGTGCACGAGATCAAGGCGGCGATGGAAGGCTCGCTGGAAGAAGGCATGGAGAGCTTCGACCAGTGCCTGTTCCGGCTGGCCAAGGCGGGCATCATCGAGCAGGAGGAAGCGCTGCGCGCGGCCGACTCGCGCGATGGCCTGGCCCTGAAGTTCCGTTTGTCCGAAGGCAGCAGCGGCGAGCACGACCCGTACGCCGATTTCTCGGCCGGCGCACCCAGCATCACCCACGGCTTCTGACCCCACGAAAAAGGGGACGGAGGGGATTAAGTCGTAAGTGCATTTGCGACTTAATCCCCTCCGTCCCCTTTTTTCTGAAGCGTTCATGGGCGGTCTCATCCAATGAGACCCCTCATCCGTAGGTTTCCTCAATGGAAACCATCCGCAAGCTGGCCATTCTGGCCGACGCCGCCAAATACGACGCGTCCTGCGCCTCCAGCGGCTCGGGCAAACGCGATTCGCGCGCCAGTGGCGGTATCGGCAGTACCGAGGGCATGGGCATCTGCCACAGCTACACGCCCGACGGCCGCTGCGTTTCATTGCTGAAGATCCTGCTGACCAACTTCTGCATTTACGACTGCGCCTATTGCGTGAACCGGGTCTCCAGCAACGTGGCCCGCGCGCGCTTCAGCGTGGACGAGGTGGTCACGCTCACCCTGGACTTCTACAAGCGCAACTACATCGAGGGCCTGTTCCTGTCCAGCGGCATCATCCGCAATGCGGACTACACCATGGAGCAGATGGTGGAAGTGGCCCGGCAGCTGCGCGAAGAACACCGCTACGCCGGCTACATCCACCTCAAGACCATTCCCGAGGCCTCGCCGGAACTGCTGGCCAGTGCCGGGCGCTATGCGGACCGCCTGTCCATCAACGTGGAACTGCCGACCGAAGCCGGCCTGAGCGCCTTGGCACCGGAGAAGACGGTGCATTCGATCCGTGGCGCGATGGGCGAACTGCGCTGGCGCATCGAGGAAGCCAAGGAGGCTCGCAAGTCCCCCGCAGCGGTGGCGCCGACGGCCAGCCGCAGCGCTCGCCCGCGCCCTCCCCGTTTCGCACCGGCCGGGCAGAGCACCCAGATGATCGTCGGCGCGGACGGGGCAAACGACCAGCAGATCCTGGCCAGCGCCGACAGTCTGTACGGCAACTACCGCATGCGCCGGGTCTACTACTCCGCGTTCAGCCCGATTCCGGACGCCAGCCGGCAGCTGCCACTGCAGCCGCCACCGCTGCAGCGCGAACATCGCCTTTACCAGGCAGACTGGCTGCTGCGCTTCTACGGTTACGGTGTGGAGGAGATTACCGATACCACCCAGGACGGCATGCTCGACCTGGATATCGACCCCAAGATGGCCTGGGCGATCCGCCATCCCGAGCGCTTTCCGGTCGATCTGAACCGGGCACCGAAAGAAATGCTGCTGCGCGTGCCCGGCCTTGGCGTGCGCAACGTCAAGCGCGTGCTGATGGCACGCCGCCACGGGCGGCTGCGCGTGGCCGACATCGCGCGCCTGAAGGCACCGATGAGCAAGCTGCTGCCGTTCGTGCTGCTGGCCGACCATCACCCGCGCAAAGCACTGGATGATCCGGCGGCGCTGCGCGCGCAGCTGGCCCCGCCGCCGCGCCAGGGTTCGCTTTTCGATGCCCCGTCTGCGTCCTGACGCGCAGCGGTGGTCGCTGCGGGTGGATCCGCCGTGGTCGCTGCAGGCCTGGCGCGATGCTGCGCGCGAAGCGTTGCTGCGCGGCGTTGCCCCGCCGCAGCTGGACTGGCTGGAAGGGAGTGACACGTCACTGCTGGATGCGCCGGCCGTGCAGCAGGCGCCGGTGCTTGCCGAGGCCGGTGCACCCAACGTTCCACGTGACTTCCTGGAGCTGGCGGCCACCTGCCTGTGCCATCGCGATCCCCAGCGCCTGGCCGTGCTGTATCGCCTGCTGTGGCGCATCGCCCATGGCGAGCGATCAGTGCTGGGCAACCCCGCCGACGCCGATGTCCTGCGCGCGACAGCCCTCGCCCAGGCCGTCCGCCGTGACACGCACAAGATGAAGGCATTCGTGCGCTTCCGCGAGGTACCTGGCCAGCCTGATGCGTTCATCGCCTGGTTCGAGCCGCAGCACCACATCGTCGACCGGGTCGCGCCGTTCTTCGCGCGCCGCTTCACCGGCATGCGCTGGGCGATCCTGACCCCTTCGCGCAGCGTCGCCTGGGATGGGCAGGCGCTTGCCTTCGGCCCCGGTGCACGGCGCGAAGATGCCCCGGCCGAGGATGCACGCGAGTCGCTGTGGCAGACCTACTACGCCAGCATCTTCAATCCGGCGCGGCTCAACACACGGATGATGATGCAGGAGATGCCGGCAAAGTACTGGCGCCACCTGCCTGAAGCACAGTTGCTGCCACGCCTGGTGCGCGACGCGGCCGACCGCGTGCAGGAAATGCATGACCGGCCGGCACAGGCACCGCAACGCAGGATTCCCCCGCGTGCGAACGCTGCGACGCCGGCAGCCGATGCCAGCAACCTGGACAATCTGCGCGGACAGGCCAGTGCCTGCCGCCAGTGCCCGCTATGGGAGCAGGCCACGCAGACCGTGTTCGGGCAGGGGCCTGCCGATGCGCGGGTGATGGTGATCGGCGAGCAGCCCGGTGATACCGAGGATCTGCGCGGGCAGCCGTTCGCAGGACCTGCCGGCCAGGTGCTGGACCGCGCACTGGCGGAACTGGGAATCGATCGCGCCCAGCTGTACCTCACCAACGCGGTGAAGCACTTCCACCATGAGCGGCGCGGCAAGGTGCGGCTGCACAAGCGGCCGGAAAGCCGCCACATCCAGGCCTGCCGCCCCTGGCTGATGGGTGAGATCGCACGCGTGCGACCCCAGGTGATCGTGTGCCTGGGCGCGACAGCCGCAGCCTCGGTATTCGGTCGTGGTTTCGACCTCTCGCGCGACCGCGGACGCTGGCACACCCTCGAGGACGGCACGCGCGGCTACGCCACGGTGCACCCGGCATGGGTGTTGCGGCAGACCGACGATGCGCGCCGCGAGGAAGCCTACCGGGTGTTCCGCGATGACCTGGCCCGTTTGCGGCAGAAAGGGGACGGAGGGGATTAAGTCGTAAGTGCATATACGACTTAATCCCCTCCGTCCCCTTTTTTTCAGGCGGCGTCGGGCTGGTTTTCCGGGCGTGCGCGGTCGAAGGCATCCACTGCCTGGCAGGCCGCTTCGATGCGGCGCAGGGTCGGGTACGGCGCCAGGTCCAGGCCGAAGCGGTGGGCGTTGTACAGCTGCGGCAGCAGGCAGATATCGGCCAGGCCGGGACGGTCACCGTGGCAGAAGGCGCCGGTGTCACGGCTGTTGGCCAACAGCGCTTCCATCGCCGCAAAGCCCTCGGCGATCCAGTGCAGCGTCCACTGCGTGCGTGCATCGGCCGGCATCTGCAGACTGCGTTCCAGGTACTGCATCACCCGCAGATTGTTGATCGGGTGGATGTCGCAGGCTACCAGCTGGGCCAGCGCGCGCACCCGCGCGCGGCCAGCGGCGTCGGCCGGCAGCAGCGGTACCTGCGGAAAGCGCTCGTCCAGGTATTCGAGGATCGCCAGCGACTGGGTCAGCACATGCCCCTCATGCAGCAGGGTTGGCACCTGCTGCTGCGGGTTGAGCGCCCGATAGGCATCCCGGTGCTGCTCGCCACCGTCGCGCACCAGATGCACCGGCCGGGCCTCCCAGGCCAGGCCCTTCAGCTCCAGACCGATGCGCACGCGGTAGGCGGCGCTGGATCGCCAGTAGGTGTACAGCACGATGCCGTCGTCGACCGGGATCTCCATGGCCGCCTCCATGCTCAGGGCCTGGCCGCCTGTTCGATGCGCTGCTCGATCGCACCGAAGATGCTGTTACCGGCGGCATCGAGCATCTCGATGCGGACCACGTCGCCGAACGACATGAACGGCGTGCTCGGCTTGCCGTCGCGCAGGGTTTCGACCACGCGCTGCTCGGCGAAGCACGACGCACCCTTGCTGGTGTCCTCGTTGGCGATGGTGCCCGAGCCGACGATGGTGCCGGCGACCAGCGGACGGGTCTTGGCCGCATGCGAAACCAGCTGGGCGAAATTGAACTGCATGTCCACGCCCGCTTCCGGCGCACCGAACCACTGGCCGTTGATGTGGGTCAGCAGCGGCAGGTGCACCTTGCTGTCCTGCCACGCGGCACCCAGCTCGTCAGGGGTGACGAACACCGGCGACAGCGCCGAGCGCGGCTTGGACTGCAGGAAGCCGAAACCCTTGGCCAGCTCGCCCGGGATCAGGTTGCGCAGCGAGACATCGTTGACCAGGCCGACCAACTGGATATGACCGGCTGCCTGTTCCGGGGTCGCCGCCATCGGCACGTCGTCGGTGATCACCACGATCTCCGCTTCCAGGTCGATGCCGTAGTCCTCGCTGACCACCTTGACCGCATCGCGCGGGCCGTAGAAGCCGGCGCTGGTGGCCTGGTACATCAGCGGGTCGGTGTAGAAGCTGTCCGGCACCTCGGCGCCACGGGCACGGCGCACGCGCTCGACGTGCGGCAGGTAGGCGCTGCCATCGACGAACTCATAGGCGCGCGGCATCGGCGCGGCCAGTGCCTGCGGGTCGAGGTCGAACACGCCATCGGCATCGCCGGCATTGAGCGATTCGTACAGGGCGTTCAGGCGCGGTGCGATGTGGCTCCAGTCCTCCAGGGCCTGCTGCAGGGTGGCGGCAATGCCGGTGGCGCGCACGCCGTGGCGCAGGTCACGCGAGACGACGATCAGGGTGCCGTCGCGGCCGCCTTCCTTCAAAGAACCAAGCTTCATGGGTGGGTGTCCGGAGTCGTGGGCAAACAAGTTTCAAGTGTAATCAAATCTGCGGCGACGCCAAGCTGCAGCGCGGCATCGGCCCACCCTACCGTAGTGGGGGGTTCGGCAGGGCTTGCTGCCCTGCACCTGCTCAATGCAACAGCAACGGCAACGTCAAAAGCGGCTCTGGCTTTCTACTGGTTGGGCGGGGCGGTGTGGGTGGGCAGGACACGCCGTAAACCCGTCCATGGGGGCTCGATGGCGCCATCCATGGCGCCAACGGTCCTGCCCGCCCACACCGCCCCACCCCCGACAGATCCCCCGCGGCGGCTGTTGGTGGGTGCCGACCGTTGGTCGGCACATCTGTCAGATATCGAATGAAATTCCGGGGCCAGATCCGTTTTCCTCCGGAAAACGGATCTGGCCCCAAGAGCATTTCCGACAGACCGCAGCAAACTGTCGAAGGCGGGGTGGGTCCGGTTGAGGGGGTGTGAGCGGCATGGATGCCGCGACCAAGCCCCCATGGATGGGTTTACGGCGCCCCCCTCAACCGGACCCACCCCGCCAACCCTCAGGAAGCCAGCTTTTGACGTTGACGTGGCTCTGGCCTCCGCGGGTGCAGGGCTGCAAGCCCTGCAGACACCCCCTACCTGAACAGGCCTTTTTGCGCGAAGTCTCGAACATCGTTTAGACTTGCAGGGTCTGCAGCGGCCGTCCGTTTCCCTCCGGGATCGCCGGCGACCAGGGTCCGCCCTCTTCGCCCGCCCCCACTCCGACGCCGTTCGTCACGCATTCCAGCCTGCGCTTCGTGCCGGCTGCACCCAATTCTCGCAGCGCGGTTCACGGGAACGCTCCGAGTCAGCCGATCAGTTTGATCTGCCCCCGTCTGTCCGCTCGGACAGGCGTTTCTTGTACTTGGAGCAAACTCAATGTCTTTTGAATCGCTGGGCCTGGCGCCCTTCCTGCTGCGCGCGCTCGCCGAGCAGGGCTACGAAAACCCGACCCCGATCCAGCAGCAGGCGATCCCGCTGGCGCTGGCCGGTCGCGACCTGCTGGCCGGCGCACAGACCGGCACCGGCAAGACCGCCGCGTTCGGCCTGCCGCTGCTGCAGCACCTGGGCACCGCCTCGCAGGAGGTACGTGCCGGCCCGCGCAAGCCGCGCGCGCTGATCCTTGCCCCGACCCGCGAGCTGGCCACCCAGGTGCATGACAGCCTGCGTGGCTACAGCAAGTACCTGCGCATCCCCAGCGCCTGCATCTACGGCGGCGTCGGCATGGGCAACCAGCTGGACATCCTGCGCCGTGGCGTGGACCTGCTGGTGGCCTGCCCGGGCCGCCTGATCGACCACCTTGAGCGTCGCAGCGTCGACCTGTCCGGCATTGAAGTGCTGATCCTGGACGAAGCCGACCGCATGCTCGACATGGGCTTCCTGCCGTCGATCAAGCGCATCCTGGCCAAGCTGCCGAAGCAGAACCGGCAGACCCTGCTGTTCTCGGCCACCTTCGAGGACAACATCCGCCAGCTGGCGCTGGAGTTCATGCGCAACCCGGAACAGATCCAGGTGACGCCGAAGAACACCGTGGCCGAAACCATCACCCACCGCGTACACCCGGTCGATGCCGGTCGCAAGCGCGACCTGCTGCTGCACCTGCTGGCGCAGGACAGCCGCGAGCAGACCCTGGTGTTCGCCCGCACCAAGCATGGCAGCGACAAGCTGGCCACCTTCCTGGAAAAGTCGGGCATCAAGACCGCGGCGATCCACGGCAACAAGAGCCAGGGCCAGCGCCTGCGTGCGCTGGGTGACTTCAAGGCCGGCCGCGTGACCGTGCTGGTGGCCACCGACATCGCCGCGCGCGGCATCGACATCAACGAGCTGCCGAAGGTGATCAACTTCGACCTGCCGATGGTGGCCGAGGACTACGTGCACCGCATCGGCCGCACCGGCCGCAACGGCGCGACCGGCCAGGCGATTTCGCTGGTGGCGCAGGATGAAGTGAAGCTGCTGCGCGCGATCGTGCGCCTGCTGGGCCGCGACATGGACATCCGCGATGTGCCGGGCTTCGAGCTGCAGACGCCGATCCGCTGGGGCAACAGTGCGCCGGGCAAGGCGGAGCACGATACCGGTGAGCGCGCGCCGCGCAAGAGCCACGCACGCCGTCCGCACGGCGATGCGCCGCGCCATGCGCATGCCGGCCCGAAGAAGGCCGGTGGTGGCCGCCGCGAGGGCGGTGGCAATGGCCAGCAGCGTGCCGGTGCGGGCGCGGGTCAGGGCCAGCGTCGTGGCGGTGGCGGCAATGGTGGCGGCCGTGGCCGCGGCCACGGTGGCAATGGCGGCGGTCGCGCCGGCTGATCCCAGCTGACATGGATGGCGCTTCCCGCTGCGCGGGGGGCTATCGAGGGACGGCGCTGACGCGCCGTCCTTTTTTTGTTGCTGGCTACCGGGTGATAAAGCACGCGGTGGCAGTACCGAGGGCGGATGGACATGGGGGCAGCGCAGAACACGCTGTAAATACGTCCATGTGAGCTCGATGGCGCCATCCATGGCGCCAACGGTTCTGCGCTGTCCCCATGCCCATCCGCTTCAAGCATTGCCTGCGCCTTCTTGTCCCGCCGGGTAGCCGGGAGAAGAAAGATCAAATTCAAGTTCAAATTCAAATTCAAAGGCAAAAGCCGAAGTCGCAATTCCTGCCTTTGCTTTTGCTTTTGCTTTTGTATTTGCCCTCGCTCCCGCCTTGGGGTCTGACGCGTCCGCGCCCGCAGGAAACTGTCATGGGAGGCAGGGGGACTCAGCCAGGACCGTTGGCGCCAAGGATGGCGCCATCGAGCCCCCATGGATGGGTTTACGGCGTGTCCTGGCTGAGGCCCCCTGCCTCCCAAGCACAACAGAAACTCGGCGCCAAACACCTCAACCCCGCGCTTTCGCCGGATTTACCAGATTCCCGAAGAAGATCGCGTTGATCAGCAGCCGGTCCGTGCCATGCCAGTACTTGCGATGCGCCGGATCATCGGCGAACAGCACCACGTTACCCTGCCCCTGCGCCGACACCAGCAGCCACGCGCTGCCCGCCACCCGCGTGCGGTTGCGCTCGGACAAGTAACCGTTCACACGCGGCGGCGCGTCGATGCGTACCACCGTCGAGAACGGGTTCGCACTCGGCTGCAGCGTCACCGTGTTTTCCTTGTTGATCGCCAGTTGCCGGCGCGGCACGCCGAACGCCAACGGATGGCTGGTATCCACGTCGGCACTGAGGATGTTGCCGCTGACCCGCTCGATCGCGGCGATGTCGCGCTGGTCGCCGAACGCACGGCGGCTCTCGTCGGCAGTCTCTTCTTCCTTGCCGAGCTTCTCGCCGTCGGCCAGCTTCTGTTCGATCGCCCACTTCGAGGCGCTGCCGTAGGTCACCAGTGAACCTCCGGCCTGCACCCAGCGCTTCAGTGCGGCCACCGCCGTGGCATCGATGCCGGTGTAGGTGCCGCCGGACAGCACGATCGTGGTGTAGCGGTCCAGCGGCACCTTGCCCAGCTGCTGCGGGTCCAGCTTGCTGGCAGGCAGGTGCAGCTGCTGGTCGAGCAGGAACCACGCCGAACCGATCTCGGTGGCGGCCACGCCCTCGCCCATCACCAGCGCGACCGTGGGTTTGCGCAGCGCCTTGACGCCGTCACTGCCGAGGTCGATGCCTTCGCGGCTGCGGCCGCTGGGCAATGCGTGCACCTGCACACCCGCCTCGCGCGCGGCCGACGTCACTGCCTCAAGCAGCGCTGCGCCCTGCAGCGATTGCCCGGCCACCGGAATCACCAGGCTGCCGGCGGCGAAGCTGACCTCGCCCTGCGCGGTCGCGGTGGTGAACGGCTGGAATGCCGCACGTGCGCTCACGCCCTTGCCCTGCAGTGCAGCCAGCGCGCGCCCGGCGTTGTAGTCGCGCCAGTCGATCGCGTAGGCAAATCCGGCCTGGCTGCCCAGCACCGCGCCCTGCGCCGCCGGCAGCGCGGTCACGCGTGCACCGCCTTCGATACGGCTGCGGCTACCGGCGAAGGCCACGCCGTAGGCCGGTGCGATTGCATAGCTGGTGCTGCCGTAGAACACATCACCCTTGATCGGCGGCGTCTCGGCAAAGATCGAATGCACCAGGCGGAACTGCGCCTGTTGGACCGGCACAACGTAGGCGCTGCCGGCATCGAAGCGCTGGCCATCGACCGTGACGGCACGATCCAGCGCGCGCACGTCGATGCGATGCAGCAGCAACAGTTCCAGCAGGCGGCGGGTCAGTGCCGGATCATGCGCATCACCGAACACGAAGCTCTTCACCGGCTGCTCTGCGGCCTGCTTCAGCGCGCTCTGGAAGAACTGCTTCTGCAGGTCGAACAGGCCGCTGCGCTCGGTCACTGCGCCACGCACCGTGCCCAGCCCGGTGGCGACCTGGTTGCGGATGGTGAACGGGAACGTCAGCAGGCCATTCACCGATTCCTGCACGCGGCCGCGCGAGCTGGCCTGTTCGACGGTCACGCCGACGGCACCATGGAAGTCCGGGTAGGTCGAGCCGTATACCGGCGAGAAGTTGTCGAAGTTCTCGCCGGTGTAGTACAGCGAGCCCAGCGCATCCAGCGCCTGCGCGTGGTACCTGGCCAGGGTCTTGTTGAATTCGTACGACGCCGCGGGAATCAGCGGACTGTGCATGCTCTTCGGCGAGGGCTCGAAGTAGTAGGTGCTGTCCTTGCCCATTTCGTGGAAGTCGATCTGCACGTTCGGGTACCACTGGTGGAACACCTCCACCTTCGGCCGCGAGTCCTGCTGGGTCAGCGCCAGCCAGTCGCGGTTGAGATCGGTGAAGTAGTGGTTGGTGCGCCCTTGCGGGAACGGTTCGACGTGCTCCTTGTCGGCCGGGTCGGCCGAGGCCGGATCGGAGGCCCACGCGTTGTGCCAGTTGGCGGCACGATCGCGACCGTCCGGATTCTGCGCCGGGTCGAACAGCACCACCGCCTGCTGCAGCCACTGCTGGGTTTCGGCGCTGCGGTTGGCCACCAGGTAGTAAGCCGTCAGCATCGCCGCCTCGGCACTGGAGGTCTCGTTGCCATGCACGCTGTATCCCAGCCACACCACCACCGGGCTGTCGCCCGCCGCACTGCGCGGCTGCGCCGGATCGGCCAGGGTCGCGTGCTGCTGGCGGATCTGTTCCAACCGCGCGTGGTTGCCTGCGGCAGTGACAGTGGCGATCAACAGCGGGCGGCCCTCATAGCTGCGGCCGATCTCGCGCACGCTGATCCTGTCCGAGCGCCGGGCCAGTTCCTGGAAGTACGCCACCAGCTGGTCGTGCCGGGTGTAACGGCTGCCGATCGGGTAGCCGAGGAACTGCTCCGGCGTCGGCACCGCTGCATCGAACGCCGCTGCGTCGGTGACCTGCGGAAAGAAGTACGCGCTCTGTGCCCGCGCCGGCTGCGGCGAGGACAGGGCGGTGGCGGCGGCAAGCAGCAACGGAAGAACGGCACGGCGATGCAAGGACACGGTGACTCCCCTGGAACACAACGGCAGACGATCGCGCGGCCGGTCCCCTCAGGTGACCGGCCGCGGCGGATGGATCAGAAGCGGTAATCGAAGCCCAGCGTGAAGTAGCGGCCGCGCAGGTCGTACTGGCTGAAGTCGTACGGCGCGCGGATGCCCGGGAACGAGGCATCGTACGGCGGCGTCTTGTCGGCCAGGTTCTGCACCTTGGCGTACACCGTCAGCTTGTCGATGCCGGTGTAGGCCAGGTACAGGTCGTACTGGCTGTAGCTGCCGACGCGCTGCTGCACGGCCTTGGCGGCGGTGCTGGCCTCCTGGCGGTAGCTGCTGGTGTAGTACCAGGTCACCGCGGCGTTGAAGTCGCCGTATTTCCAGTCCAGGGTGGTGGTGGCCTTGTCCTTGGGCAGGGTCGCGCCGAGGTTGCTGCCGGCGTAGTCGACCAGCGGGCCGCCGACCACGGTCGGGCGACGGTAGTCGCGCACGTGGGTGTAGGCGGAGGACACGGTGAAGTCGCCGAGCGCAGCGGTCGGGATGCGCTGGCGCAGCTCGACGTCGATGCCTGATGTCTTCAGCTCGCTCAGGTTCTGGTAGCGGTTGTAGACGGCCTGCAGCTTGCCGCGCTCGTCGCGCTGCACGGCGCCGGCCACGTTGTCGTTGACCAGGGTCTGGGTGTTGTTGGTGCCGACCAGGTTGTCCAGCTGGATGCGGTAGTAGTCCACGCTCAGGTTGGTGTTGGCCCATGGCGACAGCACCACGCCGAAGTTCACGCTCTTGGTGCGCTCGGGCTTCAGTGCGTTGTTGCCAACGGTGAAGAAGGTCGGATTCTGGCGCGAGCCCGGCACGTCCGGATCACGCGGGTCGGCCACGCTGCCGTAGGCGATGCTGGTGCTGTTGGAGTTCTCCGACAGCGACGGTGCACGGAAGCCCTTCGACGCCGAGGCACGCACCAGCAGGAAATCGAGCGGCTGCCAGCGCAGGCCGATCTTCGGCGAGAACGCATCGCCGAAATCATCGTAGTGATCGGCACGCGCGGCGGCGGACAGTTCCAGGGTCGAGGCCAGCGGCACGTTCACTTCGGCGTAGGCGGCACTGACCTGGCGCTGGCCATGTACTTCGGCGATGGCCGGGCGCACCTGCAGGCCGGCATCGATCTGCCACGGGTTGTTGGAATCGAGCTTCTCGCGGCGCCACTCGGCACCGGCGGCGAAGCCGATCTCGCCAGCCCAGGTGTGGCCCAGGCTGCCGGAAATCTTGGCGTCGACGCCCTGCAGCTTGGACTCGGCCGGACGCAGCGTGGCGATGTTGATCGAATCACGTACCGACAGCGGCGTGGCCGCCGGATTCAGCAGGTTGTAGCTGCCGGTGGCCAGCGCATCGGCCAGCGCCCAGCGATTGGCGAAGCCGCCGGACACGCTCTCACGCTCGCTGCTGCGTGCGCCGAATGCAGCCACTTCCCAGTCCCAGTTCGCAGTGGTGCCACGCAGGCCGAACACGCCGCGATAGGCGGTGGAACGGTTGGTCTTGATCGTGCCGCCGAGGTCGAAGAAGGTGTATTCGATCGGGACCGCACGGCCGTACGGGTTGTACGGATTGTTGGCCGGCAGCAGCGACGACACCGGTTCGGCCAGGCCACTGTTTGCGTTCAATGCGAAGCGGCCGCTCTCCAGGGTGAAGAACGGGCTGCTGCCGAACCATGCGGCACTCTTGATCTGGCTGTACAGCACTTCGCCGAAGGCTTCGACGTTGTCGTTCAGGCGGAAGGTACCGTTGGCATAGGCCTGGTAGCGCTTGGTCGAGGGGATCAGCGTGGTGAACGGGGCCTGGTTGAAGCCGCAGGTGTCGCCGGCCAGGCCGTCGATCGGCGCGCTGGCGACGCGGGTGGTACCGACCGGGCAGTTGCCGTTGGCGTCGAGCATCGGCACCGACACGCCGTTGACCAGGTAGCGCGCGCCCTTGGCCGACCAGCCGTTCCAGCGGCCACCGGGCTTGTCGGTGTAGATGCCGCTCCTGGTCAGGTTGCGTTCGTCCTGGTCCAGGCGTTCGCGGTTGTAACCCTGCAGGCTGAAGAGGATGTTGTAGCCATCGGTGTCGAGATCACCAAGGCCGCCGACGAACTTCAGGTTCTGCTCGTGCAGGCCGCCCTGGTCGGCACCGCCGAAGCTGCCGCCGATCTCGGCGCCTTCGAAGTTCTGCCGGGTGATGATGTTGACCACGCCGGCCACGGCGTCGGAACCGTACACCGCCGAGGCGCCGTCCTTGAGCACTTCGATGCGCTCGACCGCGACCAGCGGCAGCGCGTTGAGATCAACGAACGTATCGGACAGGCCACCGGCCGGGAAGCCGTAGTTGGCCAGGCGGCGGCCGTTGAGCAGCACCAGCGTGTTCTTCTGCGACAGGCCGCGCAGACCGATGCCGGCCGAGCCGGAGGCCCAGCCGTTGTTGGTGGTTTCGTTGCTGGCGTTGCCGGTGTTGGCCGAGATCGAACGCAGCACATCTGCCACGGTGGCCTTGCCGGTCTGTTCCAGCTGCTGGCGGCCGATCACCTGCACCGGGTTGGAGGCCTCGGTATCGGTGCGCTTGATGTTGGAACCGGTGACACGCACGGCGGCCAGGGTGCTGGCTTCGCCACTGGCGTAGGCGGAGGTTTCGGCGGCGGCAGACAAAGGCGCGGCCAGAGCGACGGCCAGGGCCGCCACGAGCAGGGTGTGCTTGGGCATGACGATGTGGGGGAGGTGGTAAGGGCGATGAAGTTCCGCAGTAGTCCATGCCTGGCCCGGGTCCGGCCAATAACATCTCTTCATACGGATATAAGAGAAACTATCATCTCTTCATCCGGATGGAAAGAGTTACTTCACGAAAGCCCGGCATCCGCTCAGGATGGCCGGCCACCTGCGGCGTACAATTGCGCCATGGAAATCTTCAAAGTCTTCATGCTCGAGGCGGCGCACCGCCTCCCCAACGTACCGCCGGGGCACAAGTGCGCGCGCCTGCACGGCCACTCGTTCCGGGTGGAACTGAAGGTCGAGGGCGAGCCGGGGGCGCAGACCGGCTGGATCATGGATTTCGGTGACGTGAAGGCGGCCTTCCAGCCGATCTACGATCGCCTGGACCATCACTACCTCAACGACATCCCCGGCCTGGAGAACCCGACCAGCGAGAACCTGGCGGTGTGGATCTGGAACGAGCTCAAGCCCGGCCTGCCGGCGCTGAGCGAGATCACCGTGCACGAAACCTGCACGTCGGGGTGCCGTTACCGCGGCCCCACTGCCTGATCAACCCATTGATCTGAAAGGTGTTTCAAAGGCGCCTTGGGCGCCTTTGTTATTTTTGTTGCATTGCCGCATCAAGGGCGTATGCTGCAATGCATCAAGCCACTCCCTGACGCCCCCATGGCCGCCGCCTTCAGCGATCGCTTCAGTGATGCCACCCGCCAGCTCGCCGCCGCGGCAACGCGCGCGAACCGGTTGGCGTTGGAGAACGCCGAAAGCATGTTCGGCGTGCAGCTGAAGGTGATGGAGCGCAACCTGACTGCGACCGGCGGCTGGCTGGGTGAACTGGCCCGCGGCGAGGATGCGGCCGGGACGCTCTCCAAGGGCGCGCAGCTGTGGCAGGACAACCTGCAGCGGCTGGGCCAGGCCCAGCAGGACGTGGTCGGTCTCGGCCTGCAGGCCAGCAAGGCTTGGTCCGAGCTGGTGCAGGGCTACAACGAATCAACGGCGGACGCGAACAACCACTGACGCGACGCAACACTCATTGCGTGGGTCCCTCCCCCCACGCAATCCGGACCCGGCAGATCCCTCCCTCTGCCGGGTCTTTTTTTGCTTGGCGTTTGGATACCGAAGCGCGTCTTCGTGCGACGTCTCTGCAGGCTGAAGGGCCCCGCCGGGGCGGGCAGGGGTCTGGGCAAATGTCCCCCGGGGCCGGCCGTTGGCCGTCACCTCCTCCTTTACTTTGCCCAGACCCCTGCCTGCCCCGACGAGGCTCGGCGTGCGGTGAGGAGAGCGCAGCACGCGCGGCCGCCTTTCAAGGAAGCGCCGACAAACTCCGAACGCAGGGCGGACGCCCTTGCGTACGAAGTAAAGGAGGAGGTGACGGCCAACGGCCGGCGCCGGGGGACATTCGCACGCAAGGGTCTCCGCCCTGCGCCGCGCAGAATGCATCCGCCACACGCATGTCTTCGTCCTGATCCGCCGCGAACCGATGGGCCCTGCCCGTCCCGACGAGGCTCGGCTTCCGGCGAGGAGATCACAGCGCTCGCGGCCGCCTTTCAAGAAGGCGCCGGCGAACTCCGAACGCCGGGCGGAGGCCCTTGCGTACGAAGTAAAGGGGGAGGTGACGGCCAACGGCCGGCGCCGGAGGACATTCGTACGCAAGGGCCTCCGCCCGGCGCCACGCAGAATGAACCCGCCGCACGCGATGCAGGAAGGGCTCAGCGCCCGCGACCACCATGCCAATGCTGGTGCCACGCCTGGAACATCAGCACGTTCCACAGGTGCGTGTGCCACTTGCGCTCGCCCCGCAGGAACGCCTCCCAGACACCACGCACGCGTGCCACATCGAAGCAGCCTTGGTTGCGCAGCAGCTGCGGATCCAGCAGCGCCTCCGCCCAATCGCGCAACGGACCGGCCAGCCAGCGGGCCATCGGCGGGCCGAAGCCGCGCTTGGGGCGGTACACCAGCGGTTCCGGCAGATAGCGCGCCAGCAGGTGCTTGAGAATCAGCTTGTGCTCGCCATCGTGGTACTTCAGGTGCTGCGGCAGCCGCCAGGCCAGGCGCACCACCTCCATGTCCAGCAGCGGCGCACGGGTTTCAACGCCCGCCGCCATGCCCGCGCGATCAACCTTGGCCAGGATGCCCTCGGCCAGGTCCATGCGGAAATCCAGCAGCTGGATGCGCGCCTCGGCCGGCAGCGCCGTGTCCTGCTGCTGGAAGATCGTCACCGGTTCGCGCGCGCCCAGCACCACCTGCGCCGGCTGCCGCCAGCGGGTCACGCGCTGCAGGTAGTGACCTTCCACATCATTGGCAGCCACCTCGGCCACCAGGGCGCGCCAACCACCGAGGCGGCCGCGCTCGACGTTCATGCGGTTGCCGCTGCGCCGCGCCAGGTCGCGTACCCAGTCCGGCAGGCCACCACACAGGCGCGCATTGCGCAGCGCGCGGCCATAGCTGGGATGCCCGAAGAACAGTTCATCGCCACCGTCACCGGTCAGTGCCACCGGCTTGCGCGCCCCCAGCAGTTCACTGGCCAGCAGCGTCGGCAGCTGCGAGGCGTCGGCGAAGGGCTCGCACCAGACCTGCGGCAGGCGCTGCAGTAGGTCCAGGCCCTGGCGCGCGTCCATGCGATGCAGGTGGTGCTGCACGCCCAGATGGCGCGCGACCTGTGACGCCCAGTCGCTTTCGTCATGCCCCGGATCGTCGAAGCCGACCGTCCACGCTTCGATCGGCAGGGTCGATTGTGCCTGCATCATCGCCGTCACCAGCGAGGAGTCGGTACCGCCGGACAGGAACGCGCCGCACGCCAGGGGCGAGTGCATGCGTGAGGCGATGGCCTTCTGCAGTACCGCTTCAAGCTGGTCGGTGGCCTGTTCCAGGCTCGGCGCCGGCTGCAGCGGCTCCTGCAGTGCACTCTGCATCGCGTCGCGTGCGCACCAGTAACGCGCGCCGCCCTGCGCGGCCTGGCTGGAGCAACCCGCGGCATGGTCGCTGAGATCGATACGCAGCATCGCGCCCGCCACCAGTTTGTGGATGCCACGGTAGATGGTGTGCGGCGCCGGCACATAGTCGTGGCGCAGCAGCAGGCTCAGGGCATCCTGGTCGATGCTCGGCGCGAAGCCGGCGAAGGCCTGCAGCGCCTTCAACTCCGAGGCGAACAGGAACTGGCCCTGGTACCAGCCGTAATACAGCGGCCGCTCGCCCACCGGATCACGGGCCAGCCACAGCACGCGCGACTCCCGGTCCCAGACGCTGAAACCGAAGGCGCCTTCGATGCGCGACAGCGCCCGCTGCACGCCCCATTCGACGATCGCCTGCAGCAGCAGCCGCGCATCGCTGCAACTGCGGGGCAGATCGCGCAGCTGCGCCTGCAGGTCGCCGCGGTTGTACAGGCGGCCGTCCAGGCACAGCACGTAGCGACCGCAGTCCGAGCTCAGCGGCTGCAACGGCGTATCGGTCGGCGCCCGGCAATGGCCCAGCGCGAGGCCGGCCTCGGCGTCGGTCCAGTAGCCGATGCGGCCACGCCCACGCTGCTGCAGCGCGCGCAGCATCGGGGCCAGCTGCTGCAGCAGCTGCTCATCCTCGGCGGGCGGCAGCCAGGCCCCGACCACGCCGCTCATCGGAAGCCTCCGCACTGGCAGCGGCGGGACAGGTTCGGCAGGCAGGGGGCGGCGGACGACATGGGGACGGCACGCGGAGCGGAGGAGACTCCATGCTCGGCGCGGGGGCGCGCGGCGTCAGTCGCTTTGCTGTCAGCGATCGTCACCAGCCGTATCACGAAGGTAACGTTTTGTAACAGCAACAGGCTATGCTGGCCGCCAAGTTGTTGCCGGGACTGAGACCCGGCCCGCGCGCCAGCAACCCCGGCTGAATGGCGCCCGCCCCCGGGACCCGGGCGGCCCGAAGCCTGGGATAGCATCGCCGCGCTCGTGCCGTGGCGGTACGTTTGCGCCCACGGAGGCCTTGGAAATGCTGGATATCGTACTGGTCGAAGACGATGCCCGCCTGGGAACGATGGTCAGCGACTACCTGCAACGGCATGGCTACCAGGTGGCCCACGAGCGCAGCGGCGAGCGCGCCGTGGCCCGGATCCTGGCGGAGAAGCCGGCCCTGGTGCTGCTCGATGTGGGCCTGCCCGACCAGGATGGTTTCGAAGTGTGTCGGCAGATCCGGCCCCACTATGACGGCATCATCTGCGTGCTGACCGCCCGTACCGACAACATCGACCAGATGCTGGGCCTGGAACTGGGGGCCGACGATTACATCGGCAAACCCATCGAACCGCGGGTGCTGCTGGCCCGCCTGCGCGCCCACCTGCGCCGCCACCGCCGGGTCGAACCGCGTGACGGCAGCCTGCGCTTCGGCGAGCTGAGCATCGATCCGTCCACCCGCAACGTGCACCTGCAGGGCAGCCTGCTGGAGCTGACCACCGCCGAGTTCGACCTGCTGTTCCTGCTGGCCAGCAATGCCGGCCAGATCCTGGACCGCGACGCGCTGCTGCGCGGCCTGCGTGGCATCGCCTTCGATGGCCTGGACCGCTCAATCGATGCCCGCATCTCGCGCCTGCGCCGCAAGCTGGGCGACAACCCGGAGCAGCCGGAACGGATCAAGACCGTCCGTGGCCGCGGCTACCTGTTCAGCCGCTCGGCATGGGGATGAAACGCACACCGTCGGCGATGCGCGGCCACGCCTTCCACTTCCTGCGCTACGGCATCGGTTTCCTGGTCGCCCACCTGTTGTTGATCGTGCTGGGCCTGTGGGCCTGGGACGCCCTGCTGGAAGACCGCACCGAAGCCGGCCTGCAGGCCGAGATGCGCGGCACGCACGCGCTGCTGCAGCATCGCTTCGCCGAAACCCCGCGCGAGCAGTGGCCGGCACTGGCGCGCGAACTCGACGCCGATTTCGCCTACGCGCTGCGCATGGTGCCGCTGGCCGAGGCGGTGAAGGCGCTGCCGGCCAGCCAGCGCCCGCCGTTCAACAACGGCCGCGTACAGATCGACCTGGAGCACATGCGCAGCCTGCAGCGGATCGGCGACAGCGACTACGCCGTGATGCTGGGCCCGTTGGACGAGGCGCTGCCGGACGAAGGCTGGCAGGACAGCGAAGTATCCGGTGTGGCGATCCTGCTGCTGATCCTGATGGTGGCGGTGGCACTGCCGATGTACGTGATGGTGTACCGGCTGTGGCGCGACGTCTCGCAGTTGGCCCAGGCGGCCCGCCGCATGCGCGACGGCCAGCTGGACACGCGTGCGCCGCGCGCCGGCACCGCGCTGGTGCGGCCGCTGGCCAACGCCTTCAATCACATGGCCGAGCAGCTGCAGCAGCTGCTGGAAAGCCAGCGCGTGCTGGCCCAGGCGGTCGCGCACGAGGTGCGCACGCCGTTGGCACGGATGCGTTTCGGCCTGGCCGACCTGGAAGACACTGCGCTCGACGATGTGCAGCGCGATGCGCTGGGCGGGCTGCGCACCGACGTCGATCGGCTGCAGCACCTGACCGATGCCGGCGTCGAATACGCCGCACTGGGCCGCTGCCATCAGCTGACCCGCCAGCGCCTGCAGCTGGCGGCGCTGGTGCGCGGCGTGGTGGCCCAGTTCGCACCGTTGCCGATGCCGGTGCAGCAGGCGTTGTCGCCGGTGGGCCTGGTCAACGTCAACCGGCACATGCTGGAACTGGCGCTGCGCAACCTGCTCGGCAATGCGCTGCGTTACGCGCGTCGGCAGATCCGCATCGCCAGCACGGTCAATGACGGCTGGCTGTGCCTGCAGGTGGAGGACGACGGCCCCGGCATCGCACCGGAACTGCGCGGCCAGGTGCTGCAACCCTATGTGCGGCTGGACCCGGGCAGCCCCGGCTTCGGCCTCGGGCTGGCGCTGGTGCAGGTGGTGGCCGACAAGCATGGCGGCCAGGTCGAGGTGACCGATTCGGCGCTGGGCGGCGCCTGCATCCGCCTGCACCTGCCGCTGGAAACCGGCGGTGTCGTGGAGGCCGAGGCAGCCTGCTAGACCGCCGTTTCCGCGCGCGGCAAGGCAAACACGAACAGCGCGCCTCGTTCGCTGTCGCGCAGTTCGATGCGGCGGCCATGCAACTGCACGATGCGCTGCACGATCAACAGGCCCAATCCGCCGTTGTCGCCACGCCGCGCGCCGAGCGCGGCCGGTGCCTGGAACAGCTGGGTACGCAGCGCCGGGGCTACCCCGGGGCCATCATCGGCGACGCAGACCTCCACGCTGTCGGCGGTCGCGCGCAGGCGCACCTCGATCTGGCCACCCTCGGGTGCATGGCGCAGCGCGTTGTCGAGCAGGTTGGTCAGCACCCGCTCGACCAGGCCCAGGTCCGCACGGACCAGCGGCAGGCCGGGCGGAAACGCCGCGTGCAGCTGCTGGCCACGCGCCTGTGCCGCCAGTTCGAACTTCTGCAGCACGTCCTGCAGCAGCTCCGGCAGCGCAAACACTTCCCACTCCAGCCGCACTTCGCCGTGCTCCAGCCGCGCCAGTTCGAACAGCGCGCGCGCCAGCCGGCCGACCTTGGCGCTCTGTGCCAGCGCAATGCCGAGATAGCGGCGGCGCTCATCCGGTGACAGCGTGGCGTCCTTCAACGCCAGCGTTTCCAGGTAGCCGTGCAGCGACGACAACGGCGTGCGCAGGTCGTGCGAGATGTTGGCGACCAGTTCACGGCGCTGCAGATCCTGCTGGCGCAGTTGCTGCCACTGCTCGCCCAGCCGCTGCGCCATCTGCGCGTGCGCATGTTCCAGGATCACCAGTTCGTCGCGCTCACCAGCGCGCAGCGGCTCCGGCGGCGGCAGCGGCGTCGGCGCATCGATGTCAAAGGCCTGGATCCGCCGGGTCAGCCGCCGCAACGGACGCGTCACCCAGTAGAACGCGACCAGCCCGGCCAACAGGCCGAGGCTGCCGACCAGCACCACCGACCACAGCGTGGTGTTCCACTGGCTGCCGGCGGCAAGATCGTCGGCGAGCATCTGCCGGTGCTCGCCGACCAGCACCACGTACACATAGCCGGCCGGCCGGCCCTGCACGATCAATGGTGCAGCGCTGAACACCTTGCGGCCATCGGCGCTGCGCGGGTCATCGCCGAGGATCGGCAGCGGTGCACCGGCCAGCAGGCGACGCAACGGCGCCACGTCCACCCGGTTGCGCACCAGATGTCCACTGGGTGCATCGTGACCGAGGATGCGGCCCTGGTCGTCCAGCAGGTAGACCTCGACGCTGGGGTTGACCGCCATCAGCTGGCCGAACAGCGCGCGCACCGCGGCATCGCGCATGCCGCTGGTGTCCATCAGCTCGCTGCGCTGGGCGATATGTTCGGCCAGGCCCAGCGATAGCCGCTGCACGACTTCCTGCTCGTGGCGGGTGTTGGCACGCATCTGCAGTGCCAGCAGCGCCATGCAGCACATCAGCATCAGCGCGGCGGTCACCACCGCCAGCTTCTGCCACAGGTTCGGCTTGATCATGCCGCCGTCCCGGCCGGGTCGACCAGCTTGTAGCCGCGGCCCCACACCGTCAGCAACCGCCGTGGGTTGGCCGGGTCGGGTTCGATCTTGCTGCGCAGGCGGTTGATGTGGGTGTTGACCGTGTGCTCGTAGCCATCGTGCTGGTAGCCCCAGACCTGGTTGAGCAGTTCCATGCGCGCGAACACCTGGTCCGGATGACGGGCGAAGAACAGCAGCAGGTCGAACTCGCGCGGGGTCAGTTCCAGCGTGTTGCCATCCACCGAAGCGGTGCGCGCGACCGGATCGAGCTGCAGCCCACCCAGCTCGATCGCGCCGGCATCGATGCGCGCGCTCTGCGCCATCGCCTCGGCGCGGCGCAGCAGCGCGCGTACCCGTGCCACCAGTTCCGGCATCGAAAAGGGTTTTGCCAGGTAATCGTCCGCGCCCAGTTCCAGGCCGACGATGCGCTGCGTTTCACTGCCGCGCGCGCTGATGATGATGATCGGGACATACCGCGCCATCGCGCGTGCGCGCTGGCACACCTGCAGCCCGTCCACGCCGGGCAGCATCACGTCCAGCACCAGCGCATCCCACGGGCCGTCCTGCTCGAGCAGGCGCAGGCCGGCATCGCCGCTGGCGGCATGGGCGACGTCGTAGCCCTCATCACCCAGGTGCATGCGCAGCAGGTCGGCGATGTGGGCATCGTCTTCAACGATCAGCACGCGTTTGGTCGACATCGGCAGCTCGGGGCCAGTGGGGAGGCTGGCTGCATTGTGGCGCGGGACGGCCGCCGATACCTCACGAAAAATTGAATCCTGCGTGAGGATTCGTTGACCCGGGCGGGCGCAGCATGGCCCCGTCGCCCCTTCCCGGAGTCCGCCATGTCCCTCTCCCGCCGCCATCTGCTGGGCCTGGGCGGTGTCGCCACCGCCGCCGGCCTGTTCGGCCTGGGGGCCTGCAGCCGCGCCGCCCCGGCCGCCGCCGAAGCGCGCCCGTCGCGACAGTTCGAGGTCATGCACAGCGATGCCGAGTGGCGCCAGCGACTGACGCCGGCGCAGTACGCGGTGCTGCGCCAGCAGGCCACCGAGCGCCCCTGGAGCAGCCCGCTCAACAAGGAACACCGGCAGGGGACCTTCGCCTGCGCCGGGTGCGCACTGCCGCTGTTTTCCTCGTCCACCAAGTTCGAGAGCGGTACCGGCTGGCCCAGCTTCTGGGCGCCGCTGCACAACGCCATCGGCGAAGACCGCGACGTCACCTTCGGGATGCTGCGGGTGGAGGTGCATTGCCGCCGCTGCGGCGGCCATCTCGGCCATGTGTTCAACGATGGGCCACGCCCCACCGGGCTGCGCTACTGCATGAACGGTGCGGCGATGGTGTTCGCTCCCGGCGCCACGGATGGCACTGCCGACGGCTGGCGGGTGCCGGTCGGTTCTTCCCCTGCTTCCGGAGCCTGATGATGCTGCTGTTGCTGCTTGCCTATCTGGGGGGCGCGCTGACCCTGCTCAGCCCCTGCATCCTGCCGGTGCTGCCGTTCGTGTTCGCGCGTGCCGATCGCCCGTTCCTGCGCAGCACGCTGCCGCTGCTGCTGGGCATGGCGCTCACCTTCACCGTGGTCGCCAGCCTGGCCGCGGTGGGCAGCCAATGGGTGGCACAGGCCAACCAGGTCGGACGCTGGGTCGCCCTGCTGCTGATGGCGTTGTTCGCGGTCGCCCTGCTCTGGCCACGACTGGCCGACCACCTGCTGGCGCCGTTCCAGCGCATGGGTGCCCGCCTGAGTGCGCGCGCCGATGCGGCGGATGCCGCGGGGCACGGCGGCGCGTGGACCTCGCTGCTGATCGGCATCGCCACTGGCCTGCTGTGGGCACCGTGTGCCGGGCCGATCCTCGGTCTGGTGCTGACCGGCGCCGCCCTGCATGGCGCCAGCGTCGGTACCACTGCGCTGCTGCTGGCCTACGCACTGGGTGCGATCACCGCATTGGCGCTGGCGGTGTGGATCGGCGGCCGGGTGTTCCGCGCGATGCAGGCGCGGCTCGGCCTCGGCGATGTACTTCGCAAGGTGCTGGGTGTGGCCGCGCTGCTGGCCGTCGTGGCGATCGGCCTCGGCTGGGATACCGGCCTGCTGACCCGCTTGTCCACGGTCAGCACCGCCCGTATCGAGCAACGCCTGCTGGATGCAGTGCCCGGCGCGCAGCCGGCGGCGCCGATGATGATGGCCGGCGCCAATGCCGGTGCCGATGCAGCGCTGCCGGTGGAGGGCACGCTGCCCGCGCTGGACGGTGCCACTGGCTGGCTCAACAGCCCGCCGCTGAGTGCACAGCAGCTGCGCGGCAAGGTGGTTCTGGTCGATTTCTGGACCTATTCCTGCATCAACTGCCTGCGCGCGATGCCGTTCGTGCACGAATGGGAGCGACGCTACCGCGACCACGGCCTGGTGGTGGTCGGCGTGCACACGCCGGAATTCGCCTTCGAGCGTGACCCACGCAACGTGATGAAAGCGGTGCAGCAGCTGAAGGTCGAGTACCCGGTGGCGCTCGACAACCAGTACACGATCTGGCGCGCCTTCAACAACCGCTACTGGCCGGCGCAGTACTTCGTCGACGCGCAGGGCAATATCCGCGGCCACCAGTTCGGCGAGGGCAACTATGCGCGCTCGGAACAGATGATCCGTCGCCTGCTGACCGAAGCCGGGCAGACCAATCTGCCGCCACCGGCCGATCCCGCTGCCGCCGGCCTGAAGGGCGTGGCCGTGCAGGCCGACATGGGCAACCTGCGTTCGCCGGAAACCTACCTGGGCCACGCCCGCGCCGAGCAGTTCGCCTCGCCCGGCGGGCAGCACAGCGACGCCGCGTTCGACTACACGCTGCCGGCCACCCTGGCGTTGAACCAGTGGGGGCTGTCCGGGCGCTGGACCGTCACCGATGAGGCCGCACAGCTGCAGCAGGCCGGCGGCCGCATCGCCTTCCAGTTCCATGCGCGCGACCTGCACCTGGTGCTGGCACCGAGCGAGGACGGCAGGCCGGTGCGCTTCCGCGTCTGGCTGGACGGCAAAGCGCTGCCCGCCACCGATGCCGGCAGTGATGTTGGTGCCGATGGCAGTGGCGTCGTCGACGAGCACCGCCTCTACCAGCTGATCCGCCAGCGCGGCGCAGTCGGCCCGCATCGCTTCGAGATCGAGTTCCTCGATGCGGGCGTGCAGGCCTATGCCTTCACCTTCGGTTGAACCGGGAGGACATGATGAAACTCTCCTTTGAACAGGGCATCGCCGCCGGTGTGGCCGGCCTGGTGGCCACGGCCTTGATTGCCGGTGTGCTGCTGGTTGACCACGGCGCGATTGCGGCGCCGATCGAAGCCAGCGCGCAGATCCAGGCACTGCCGGCCCCCACCGGCGATGCGGCGTTCCGCGATGACGCCCCCCGCGCCAGCGTGGTGTTCGCCGGTGGTTGCTTCTGGGGCGTGCAGGGCGTGTTCCAGCACGTCAAGGGCGTGAGCAATGCCGTGTCCGGCTACATCGGTGGCAGTGCGGCCAATGCGCGTTATGAGCGCGTCAGCGGTGGCCAGACCGGGCATGCCGAAGCAGTGAAGATCGACTACGACCCGCGCCAGGTCAGCTACGGGCAGCTGATGCAGGTGTTCTTCTCGGTGGTGCACGACCCGACCCAGCTCAATCGGCAGGGGCCGGACCACGGCAGCCAATACCGCTCGGCGATCTTCAGTGACGACGCACGCCAGCAGGCTGCCAGCCGCGCCTACATCGCCCAGCTCGGCCAGGCCGGCAGCTACCGCGCGCCGATCGTCACCCAGCTGGTCAGCGGCCAGCGCTTCTACCCGGCCGAGAGCTACCACCAGAACTACATGACCAACTACCCGCAGGCGGCCTACATCCGCTACTACGACGCACCGAAGCTGGCCGCGCTGGGCAGGCAGTTCCCGGCGCTGTACCGGCGCGAGGCGGTGCTGGTGCCGATGCGGTAGCCGGCATTCCCCCTTGGGCTGACCGACGCTCGGCGGTGCTCTCTGTAGAGCCGAGCCCACGCTCGGCTGCTGTTGGCGGAAGTGCAGCCGAGCATGGGCTCGGCTCTACACACAGAAAAAGACGCACGGCCATCCAGCCGTGCGTTTGGGAAGTATCGGCCGTGCCCCGATCAGGCCCGGCCGACAACGACATGCTAGGCTCGCCATCATCATGGGTACAGCACCAGATGGTGGGAAATTCGATGGATACAGATGACCAGAGCGCGATGATCCCACCCCGCTACCAACGGCTGTCCGACGAGCTGGCCGAGGCCATCCACGGCGGACGCCTTCCGGTTGGCAGCCGCCTGCCTTCGCTGCGGCAGATGGCCCTGCAGCGCAGGCTCAGCCTGAACACGGTGATTGCCGCCTATCGCCAGCTGGAGGACGCCGGCCTAGTCATTCCGCGGCCCAAAGCCGGCTTCGAGGTGGCGCCGCGCTTGTCGGTGCCAGAGCGTTCGCTGCGTGATACCCCGTCCGCACCCACCGCACCACTGCAGCAGGTGCTGATGGCCCGCGTGCTGGAAGCACAGCGCCGCCCCGGTGTGATCGACCTGGCCTTTGCCGGTCCGCGCGGGCGCCAGTTCTATCCGGGCGCGCAGCTGGCCCGGCATACCGCACAGGTGCTGCGCCACGGCCAGCAGACGGTGGAGACCTACGCGCGCCCCAACGGCTCGCCACGGCTGCTGGCGCAGATCGTGCGGCGTGGCCCGCGCATGGGGCTGCACACCCACAGCGAACGCCTGCTGCTGACTCATGGTGCGATGGAGGGCCTGCAGCTGGCGCTGCGCGCGGTCACCCAGCCCGGTGATGCGGTCGGCATCGAGGCACCGTCCTACTTCAACCTGTATCCGTTGCTGGCCAACCTCGGCCTGCAGGCCATCGAGCTGCCCACCCATCCGCAGCACGGACTGGATGTGGATGCGCTGGACGCGCTGCTGCAGCACACACCGCTGGCCGCGCTGGTGGTGATGCCGACCGTGCACAACCCGCTCGGCTGCACCATGCCGACCGCCGCCAAGCAGCGCCTGGCCGAGCTGGTCAACGCACGGCAGCTGCCGCTGATCGAGGACGCGGTGTACGCCGAGCTGCAGTTCTGCGAACCGCCGGCGCCCCTGCTGAAGGCCTTTGATCGCGACGGCTGGGTGATGGTGGTCGGAGGTTTCTCCAAGACACTGGCGCCGGATTACCGCATCGGCTGGCTGGATGGCGGCCGCTTCGCCGAGCGCATCGCGCTGCTGAAATTCCAGTCCACCGGCGGCGAGCCGAAGCTGCTCGGTGACGCGGTCGCGGCGTATCTGGAAGCGGGCAGCTACGAGCACCACCTGCATCGCATGCGCCGGCTGTACCGCGAACAGGTGGGACGGCTGCGCCAGCTGGTGGCCGAGCACTTCCCGGCCGGCACCCGCGCCACCGAACCGCAGGGCGGATTCCTGCTGTGGCTGGAACTGCCGGGCGTGGATACGCGCGAGCTGTTCGAGCGAGCGCTGCAGGAGGACATCGTGTTCATGCCCGGCCAGGTCTATTCACGTGGCGCGCGATACCGCCACTGCCTGCGGCTGTCGTGCTGCCAGACCCTGGATGCGCGCTTCATTGGCGCGGTGGAACGACTGGGCGCGATCGCGCGGGAGCTGGCGGCCGCAGCACGGTAGTGCCGGCCGCTGGCCGGCAACATCGGGATCACCGGGTGGATGCGGTTGCCGGCCAGCGGCCGGCACTACCCAGGATCACTCGAGCAGGTGCGCGCTCAGCGCTTCGCCATCCGCACCCGGCAGATGCGGCAGCCGTCCCCAGCACGGCATCGGCAGGCGCTGCTGCAACGTGGCGATGTTCTCATCCTGGCGCTGCATCGCCGGGTCGATGTGGTTGCCGATCCAGCCCAGGCACTGCACGCCGCTGGCCTGCAGCGACTGCGCAGTCAGCCGCGCATGGTTGACGCAGCCCAGCCGCATGCCCACCACCAGCAGCACCGGCAACTGCAGTGCTCGCACCAGGTCCAGCTGGTCCAGCGTGGCCGAGACCGGCGCCAGCCACCCACCGACGCCTTCCACCACCACGATGTCGGCCTGTGCGCGCAGTCGCGCGAACGCAGCCACGATCGGCGCCAGTTCCACCCGCACGCCGTCCTCGGCAGCGGCCAGCTCCGGTGCCAGCGGCTGCCGCAGCGCATACGGGTTCAGATCGGCATAGTCCGGCACCGGCCAGCTGGCCGCCTGCAGCGCCAGCGCGTCTTCGTTGCGCAGGCCCTGCCCCAGGTCTTCGCTGCCGCTGGCCACCGGTTTCATGCCCACTGCGCGCAGGCCGCGCCGGCGCAGCGCCTGCAGCAGCGCGGTGCTGGCCGCGGTCTTGCCGATCTCCGTATCGGTGCCGGTAATGAACAGGGCGGGCGGCAGCGTAGCGGGCAACGGCATCGATGGGCTCCAACAGGGCAACAGAGCGTGCATTATCGCCGGCCCGGCGCGCTTGCTAGACTGCGGGCATGTTCGCCAATGCCTCGCTTACCGGCAGCAAGCCGGAACAATATGCCCAGCTGCTGGAACAGGCCCGTGGCCTGGTCTACGCCGAGTCCGACCGCATCGCCAACGCGGCCAACCTCTCCGCACTGGTCTACCACGCCCTGCCCGACCTGAACTGGGTGGGTTTCTACCTGTACGACGGCACGGAGCTGGTGGTCGGCCCGTTCCAGGGCCTGCCGGCCTGCGTGCGCATCCCGCTGGACAAGGGCGTGTGCGGTGCCGCCGCCAGCCAGCGCGTGACCCAGCGCGTGGACGACGTCGATGCCTTCCCCGGCCATATCGCCTGCGATTCGGCCTCGCGTTCGGAACTGGTGGTGCCGCTGCTGCGCGGCGATGAACTGATCGGCGTGTTCGACATCGACAGCCCGAAGATCGGCCGCTTCGATGCCGATGACCAGGCCGGCCTGGAAGCCATCGCCCGCGTGTTCGTCGAGGCGCTGGGATGAGCGCGCCGAAGCTGCGCAACATCGGCCCCAAGAGTGCAGCGTGGCTGCGCCAGGTCGGCCTGCGCAGCCGCGAGGACCTGGTTGCGACCGGCGCAGTCGGCGCCTTCGTCAAGGTCAAGCGCGCCGGCTTCAAGCCCAGCCTGAACCTGCTGTACTCGCTGGAAGGCGCGCTGCTGGACTGCCACTGGCAGGAACTGAGCGAGCCGCAGCGTGAGGCGCTGGTGCAGGATTACGAAGCACGCATCGCCGCGCATCCGCTGAAGGCGGCCGGCCCGGCGTCGGGTCCGGTGCATGAGCAGCGCTTCGATGCCGACGATGACGCGGAAGACAGCGTGACCGAGGATGCGGACGAGGATTGACTGCACCGGTAGTGCCGGCCGCTGGCCGGCAACTGCGTGGTCTTTTCAACGTTCCCGAGACTGCCGGCCAGCGGCCGGCACTACCGATGGGTTACGGCTGCTGCAGTTCCAGCAGCTCGCCTGCCAGCCCGGCTTCGCCACGTTCCAGCCGTACCCGCAGGCGCGTGCCGTGGTCGATGCGCAGTGCCCAGCACAGCGACATCGGCAGGCCGCAGACCTGCGACAGCACCATGCGCAGCGGGCCGCCATGGCTGACCACCAGCGTTGGCACCGGGTCGTCATCATCGAGCAGTCGATCCAGCGCGCGCGCGATACGCCGCTCGAAGTGGCCCCAGCTTTCACCGTTGGGCGGTGGGAATGCATGCGGATCGGCATGGAAGGCCGCCAGTGCATCCTCCGGCAGGTCGAACAGCGGCTGCCCGTCCCAATCGCCGAAATCCAGCTCTTCCCATTCCTCCTCCGCTTCCACGTCCAGCCCGCGCGGGGTGGCCAGGGCCATCGCCGTGTGCAGCGAGCGCAGCCGCGGCGAACTGATCACCCGTTCCCAGGGCTGCGCAGCGTAGGCGTCGACCAGTTCCTGCGGCAGGCGGGCCAGCTGCGGTGGATCGCTGCGGCCATCGAGGAACTCATCGCGACCGTTGCCGGCATGGCGGACCAGGTCGAGGATCATGCGTGCGTCCTGTACAGGCAACGCGGGAACAGCGGAAAACGGGCGGACATCGGCAACGGCACCACGGGATCGAGGGACCATTCTAAGGGCACAGCAAAGGCAGTCGGGTACGCTCGACGCTACGGGCCGCCTGCGATGCCGTAGACTGCGCGCACTTCCAGGTGACCTGCGGCCACGGCCGGCAGGTTGAAACGGGAAGCCGGTGACGCGTGAATCCACGCCAGGCCGGCGCTGCCCCCGCAACGGTAAGCACGTCAGTTCCAGGCAACAACGCCACTGTGCCGCAGGCATGGGAAGGCGCCTGGACGGTGGCCTCGCGCCACCCGGCGGCAAGCCCGGAGACCGGCCCGGAAGCCTCAGGTCGCGGTGCGGTGGGCATGGCGCTGGATGACCGCAGCCTGCGCTGCGGCGTCGGCGCATGCCTGCCTTCGCGGCTCCTCCCCTTCGCCACGCGGGCGTGCGTGGCACCTGGAGTCCCCCATGAAGCTGCAGTCCCGAATGCTGTCCCTGGCCGTGCTGGCCGCCCTGCCCGCGCTGGCCCAGGCCGCCGATGACACCACCGCGCTCGACCAGATCCTGGTCACCGCCACCCGCACCCCGATCGCCCTGCAGGACAGCATCGCACCAGCCCAGGTGATCGACCGCGCGCAGATCGAATCCAGTCAGGCCACCTCGTTGCAGGAACTGCTGCGCGGCCGCGCCGGCATCAACCTGACCAATGCCGGCGGGCTCGGCAAGCAGAGCTCGCTGTTCCTGCGCGGCACCAACTCGGGCCACACCGTGGTGCTGGTCGATGGCGTGCGCATCAACAGTGCCGACCTCGGCCTGGCCATGTACCAGGACCTGCCGCTGGCGCAGATCGAACGCGTGGAAATCGTGCGCGGCCCGCAGTCCAGCCTGTACGGCGCCGACGCCATCGGTGGCGTGATCCAGATCTTCACCCGCCGCAACCAGGGCGATTTTGCTCCGCACTTCCAGCTCGGTGGTGGCAGCAACGGCCTGCGCGAAGCCAGCGGCGGCATCGGAGGTGGCACCGAACGCGGCTGGTTCGGCGCCGACATCGCCTACCAGCATTCCGATGGCGTCGATGCCTGCCGTGGCTCGGCGACGCTGTTCACCGGCTGTTTCGCCGACGAACCCGACCGCGACGGCTACCGCAACCTGTCCAAGAGCCTGCGTGGCGGCTACACCTTCAACGACCAGTGGAATGTGGAAGGCAGTGCGCTGCGCGCCGACGGCAGGAACCACTACGACGGCTATTACAACTACTCGGAAATCCGCCAGCAGGTGCTGGCCGGCAAGGTGCGCTACACCCCGTCCGGGCGCCTGGCCTTCACCGCCAACGTCGGCCGCAGCGACAACGAGTCGGACAACTTCGGCGACTTCGGCGCACGCGGCAGCGCGCAGACCCACCGCGACAGCGCCTCGCTGCAGGGTGACTTCACCTTGACCGGAAGCCAGCTGCTGAGCACCGGCGTGGACTGGAGCGAAGACAACCTGGATGGCAGCAGCGCGGGCTACCTTGTCGACAGCCGCCGCAACACCGGTGTATTCGTGCAGTACCAGGGCCGCTTCGGCCGCCACCAGCTGCAGGCCAGCGCGCGCAACGACGACAACCAGCAGTTCGGCAACCACGCCACCGGCAGTCTCGGCTGGGCAATGCAGCTGGACCACGGCCTGCGCGTCAATGCCAGCTACGGCACCGCCTTCAAGGCACCGACCTTCAGCGACCTGTACGACCCGTGGAGCGGCGTGCCGACGTTGAAGCCGGAGAAGTCCAAGAGCGCCAACCTCGGTGTTTCGCAGCAGGGCCAGGGCTGGCATTGGGGCCTGGACGTGTACGTGACCCGCATCGATGACCTGATCACCTACGATGCGTCCACGATGAAAATGCAGCAGGTGGAGAAGGCGCGCATCCGTGGCGCCGAACTGACCGGTGGCGTGCTGCTGGCCGGCTTCGACCTCAACGCGCAGCTGAGCTACACCGACCCGCGCAACCGCACCCATGGCAGCACCCAGTTCGACAACTGGCTGCCGCGCCGTGCACAGCAGACCGCGCGCCTGGACGTCGACCGCCGCTTCGGCGATTTCCGCGCCGGCCTGACCGTGCAGGGTGCGGGCAAGCGCTATGACGATGCCGCCAACGCGGTGAAGGTCGGTGGCTACGGCACGCTGGACCTGCGCGCCGAGTACGCGCTGACGCCGGCGTGGTCGCTGCTGGCACGTGCCGCCAACGTGTTCGACCGCCGCTACGAAACGGTGGCGTGGTTCAACCAGCCCGGCCGCGAGTACCAGCTGAGCGTGCGTTACCAGCCGAAATGAAGGCGATGGTCATGGTAGTGCCGGCCGCTGGCCGGCAACATCGTGACCCTCGGCAACGTCCTCGGGGTTGCCGGCCAGCGGCCGGCACTACCCCCTGCGTCAGCCCTGCAACCCCGGCAACTCACGCAGGTCGTCAATCACCGCCACCGCCTGTGCGGTGGCCAGGTCCAGGCCACGCGGATAACCGTAACGCACCAGTGCGATCGGCATACCCGCCTCTTCAGCGGCGCGGTAGTCGGTCAACGAATCACCCACCATCAGGCAGGCATCCACCGCCAGCCCGAAGTGCGCAGCGATGTGCCGCAGCGGCTCACCGCTGGGCTTGCGCTGCGGCAGCGAATCGCCGCCCAGTACCAGCGCGAACGCATCACCAATGCCCAGGTGCTGCAGCAGTGGCGGCACCAGCGCTTCGGGCTTGTTGGTGCAGATCGCCAGCGGAACAGCGCGTGCACGCAGCTGCATCAGCGCTTCGGCCACGCCATCGAACAGGCGCGGGCTGCGCAACAGGCACTCACGGTAGTGCACCATGAACACCGGCATCACTTCGGCCAGGTCGACCTCACGACCCGCGGCATGCACGGCCTGCTCGACCAGGCGGCGCACACCGTCGCCGATCCAGCCCAGAACCGTGGCTTCCGGCACGCGTGCCATGCCGATGTCTTCCAGCGTGCGGTTCAGTGCTTCGGCGATATCAGCTGCGCTGTCGACCAGCGTGCCATCAAGGTCGAACACGACCAGCGGATAGGGATACGACAAGGGACGGCACCTGCACGACATTGGGCCGCCCATTGTACGCCGCTGGTTTCTGCGCCGATCCGCCTCAACCGATCCGGCGTGCGCGGGTGGCCAGGAACGTGGGCAGGTAGCGGTCGATCAGGAAGCGCGGCTGCGGCTGCCAGTCTTCCATGAAGCGATCGATGACGAACCCCGCATCCAGCTGCCCGCCGATCAGTTCGGTCAGGCTGTGGCCAAAGGTCAGCGCATCGCCGCGGCCGAGTTTCGCCTCACGTTCTGCGGCGGGCAGGTCTTCCAGGTCCGAATAGGGAATGGCGTACTGCGGCCGGATCAGGCCCTGCGCATCGAGCTGCGGATCGCGCGCGCCGACGAACAGCACCGGGTTGTAGAAGCTGGCCATCAACATGCCATCGCGCGCCAGCACGCGGCGGCATTCGGTCCACACCGGGCGCACGTCGGGTACGTACAGGTTGGAGATCGGATGGAACACCACGTCGAAGCTGTCGTTGGCGAATACGTGCAGGTCGCGCATGTCGCCCTGCACCGTGCGCAGCTGCAGTCCATCGCGCGCCGCCACGCTGCGGTCCTGTTCCAGCTGCCCGTCTGAGAGATCGAACACGGTGACGTCGGCGCCCGCAGCGGCCAGCACCGGTGCCTGCTGGCCCCCGCCCGAGGCCAGGCACAGGATGCGGCGGCCACGCACATCGCCCAGCCAGTCCAATGGCAGCGCGCGTGGGGTCAGATGCACCTGCCAGCGGCCTTCGCGCGCGGCGGCAATGGTTGAACTTTCCACCGGGCGCGACCATTCGCGCACTTCGCTGGCCTGGCGGTCCCAGGCAGCACGGTTGTGGTCGATCAAGGCCTGTCCATGGTTCATGTGTTCTCCTTGCCCGGTGGGCGCCAATCCAGATCCTGGAAGGCCGGGCTGGCGAAACACTCGGCCAGATAGTCCAGGAATCGCCGCATGATAGCGGGCTGCTGTCGTCGTGACGCGTACACGGCATGAATGCCGAGTTCGTCCAGGCTGAATTCGGGCAGCAGTTCGATCAGCTCGCCGGTACGCAGCAGCGGCGCCACCTGGTAGGTCGGCAGCATGGCGATACCGGCACCGGCCCGCACCGCCTCCAGCAGCAGCGAGGCCTCGTTGGCGCTGATGTTGCCGCCTACCGCCACCGACAGCGAACGGCCGTCCCGGTGCAGCTGCCACAGGCTCTTGCCGACGTAGTGGTGGGTCAGGCAGTTGTGCGCGGCCAGATGCTCGGGAGCAGTCGGCGTGCCGCGTGCCTGCAGGTAGGACGGCGTCGCGCACAGCACCGAGCGGCAGGTGGCCAGCCGCCGCGCGATCAGGCTGGGATCGATCTGGCGCGCGATGCGCACGGCCAGGTCCACCCGCTCCTCCACCAGGTTCACCGTGCGGTCGACCAGCAGCAGCTCGATGCGTGCCGCCGGATGGCGCGCAACAAAGCCGGCCACCGCCCGCGCCAGGTGGCTCTGCCCGAACGACACGCTGGCAGTCACCCGCAGCGTGCCATGCGGCTCCGGATCATCGCTGGCCAGCTCGCCCTGCAGTTCCTCGCCGATCGCCAGCATCTGCCGGAAGCGCGCCAGCGCCGCCTCGCCCGGGCCGGTCAGGCTGACCCGGCGCGTGGTCCGGTGCAGCAGGCGTGCGCCCAGCCAGCCCTCGACCTCAGCCAGGTAGCGGCTGACCATCGCCCGCGACATGTCCAGCACCTCTGCCGCCGCGGTCAGGCTGCCGCGCTCGGCCACCTCGACGAACACGGTCATGGCGGTCAATCGGTCCATATGCTCGATCCATGCAACAAACAAGCGCGTTATACGCTGTTTTTCGAGCGACTGCAGCGGCCTAGAGTGGCGCCATTCCCACCCCACAGCGCCCCACGGAGTCCTGCCATGAAGATCGCCCTCGTTGGTTCCACCGGCAACATCGGCCGCCAGATCGCCCGCCACGCGCTGGCCCGCGGCCACGAACTCACCGTCATCGTGCGCAGCGCGCAGGACCTCCCGGCCGAGCTGGCCGGTGCCCATCCGGTGATCGCCTCGCTGGATGACCAGGACGCGCTGGTTGCCGCCATCGCCGGCCACGACGTGCTCGCCAGTGCCTACGGCCCGCGCCCGGGCGATGACATCGGCCGCGTCGGCGAGGTCGCCGCGCAGCTGGCGGCTGCCGCGCGCAAGGCCGGCGTGCCGCGCCTGGTGGTGGTTGGCGGTGCCGGCAGCCTGGAAGTCGCACCCGGCGTGCAGCTGGTCGACACCCCCACCTTCCCGGAGGCCTACAAGCCGTACGCGCTGGCCCACCGCGAGGCGTTCAACCGCCTGCAGGCAGTGGACGACCTGGACTGGACCTTCTTCTCGCCGGCCGCCGAAATCGGCCCGGGTGAAGAGCGCGGCCAGTACCGCGTGCAGCCCAAGGCGTTCCTGGCCGATACCAGCGGCCACAGCCGCATCAGCTACGCCGACTATGGCGCGGCGTTCGTCGCCGAACTGGAAGCGCACGCGTATCCGAAGCAGATCATCACCGCAGCGTATTGATCCACGCACGTCCCATGTAGAGCCAAGCCCGCGCTCGGCTCTACGCGAACATGCAGCCGGGCATTGGCCCGGCTCTACACAAGGAATTCCCATGCGTACCGCTGCCCTGCTGCTTCCCCTTGCCCTGGCCGCCAGCTTCACCAGTGCGCCGCTGCTGGCCGCACCGGCCACCACGGCGCCGGCGGCGGCGACGAAATCCCAGCTGCACCTGCAGACCTTCCATCCCGGCCCGCAGGCAATGTTCTCGGTGTCCTCGGTGCTGATCGAAGGCCGCCACGACGCGATCCTGGTCAATGCGCAGTTTGGTGCCAGCGATGCGCGCAAGCTGGTCGAGCTGATCCGCGCCAGCGGCAAGCAGCTGACAACGATCTACATCAGCCACGGTGATCCGGACTACTACTTCGGCCTGGCTACCCTGCAGGACGCGTTCCCGCAGGCGCGCATCGTCGCCACCGCGCAGACCGTCGCCCATATCCAGCAGACCCAGGCCGGCAAGCTGGCCTACTGGGGACCGAAGATGGGTGCCGACGTGCCCGCGCGCATCGTGCTGCCGCAGGTGCTGGATGGCGATGCACTGCAGCTGGAAGGCCAGCGCCTGCCGCTGATCGGCCTGGATGGCCCGACCCCGGACCGCACGGTGCTGTGGGTGCCGTCGCTGCGCGCGATCGTCGGTGGCATTCCGGTGGTAGCCGGCGAGCACGTGTGGATGGCCGACACGCAGACGCCTAAGTCGCACACCGACTGGCTGCAGACCCTGCAGCGGTTGCAGGCACTGAAGCCGAAGGTGGTGGTGCCGGGGCATTACGCGCCGGGTGCCGCACTGGATGCCAGTGCGCTGCGCTTCACTGCGGACTACATCCGCGCGTTCGATGTCGAGACGGCAAAGGCCAAGGACAGTGCGGCGCTGGTGAAAGCAATGCAGTCGCGCTACCCGAAGCTGGACGGCGTGGCATCGCTGGAGCTGAGTGCGAAGGTGGCCAAGGGCGAGATGCAGTGGCCTTAAGGTAAAGGGTTGTTTTGCAGGGCTGCGCCCTGCACCTGCTCAATGCAACGGCAACAGCTGGATATCTGTGGGTTGGCGGGGTGGGTCCGATGGCAGGGGACGCCGTGAACCCGTCCATGGGGGCTTGGTCGCGGCATCCATGCCGCTCACGCCCCCGCAACCGGACCCACCTCGCCTTCGACAGATCTCGGCAATCTGCTGGGGTCGGATCCCGTTGCTGCGCAACGGGCTCTGACCCCACTGTTTGATGATTAGGGAGGGTCTGAACAACGCACTCTGACACTTGGATTTCAGCGTCAGAGCGCCGGACCAGCGTCGATTTGATCAATTTCCCGCCCTTTCAGGCGGTTTCTGGCGGGTTTTCCCGCCTTACAGGCGCACCACCCCCATCGCCGGCAACAGGCGCCGGCGCGCCATCCACAGGTTCGACAGCGCGAACAGCGTCAGCACCTGCGCCGCGTTCTTCGCCAGGCCGCGGTAGCGCACCTTCGTGTAGCCGAACTGGCGCTTGATCACCCGGAACGGATGCTCGACCTTCGCGCGCAGGCTCGCCTTGTACCGCTCCCAGCGCTCGGTGTAACGCCGCTCGCGCGGGTTCTTCATCGCCCGCAACTTCGACGGCTTCTCCGCGATCAGGAAGCCGGCCTCCACATCCTTCAACTCTTCACGCTTGTCGGCACCGGTATAGCCGCTGTCGCCACAGATCGTGTCTTCCCGGCCGTGCAGCAGCCTGTGTACCCGGGTCACGTCGGCCACGTTCGCCGCCGTGCACTCGACGTGGTGCACCAGGCCGGATTCATCATCGACGCCGATGTGCGCCTTCATGCCGAAGTGCCACTGGTTGCCCTTCTTCGTCTGGCACATTTCCGGATCGCGCTTGCCTTCGGCGTTCTTCGTCGAGCTCGGCGCGGCGATGATCGTCGCGTCCACGATCGTGCCCGCGTGCAGGCTCAGGCCCTTGCGCGCCAGATGCGCATTCACCCGCTCGAAGATCCGCCCGGCCAGGCCGTGGGTTTCCAGCAACCGGCGGAAGTGGAGGATCGTGGTCTCGTCGGGAATCGCGTCCACGCCGCCCAACCGCGCGAACCGGCGCATCACCGGCGTGTCGTACAAGGCCTCTTCCATCGCCGGGTCGCTGAGCGCGTACCACTGCTGCAGGAAATGGATGCGCAGCATCGTCGCCAGCGGGTACGGCTGGCGGCCGGGACGGCCCAGCTTCGGGTAGTGCGGCTCGATCAGCGCCAGCAGCGCCTGCCACGGCACCACCTGCTCCATCTCGGCCAGGAAGATCTCCCGCCGCGTGCGCTTGCGCTGGCCCAGGGTCTCGGCATCACCGAACGTCAGCTGCATCGATCGTCACCCCAATCTGGTGCGCTATTGTCGCCTGCAGCAGCGGAGTTGTTCAGACCTTCCTTAGGTATCTGTGGAATTGATCATGTCGTGCTCGAACAATTCCCCCTGCACCATGGCCTCCTTTTCGCGGAACCCACCCAGCCCGACGCCGACCAGCCGATAGCGCGTCTCCGCCGGCAGGTCGACGCGGGCGCGCAGGGCCAGTGCGATGTCGCGCAGTTCTTCCATCGATTCCGGCGGGCGCTCCGGGGTGAAACTGCGGGTGAGGATGCGGAACTGCGCGGTCTTCAGCTTCAGCACCACGGTGTGGCCGACGCGTTCGGTCTTGCGCGTGGCATTCCAGGTCTTCTCCGCCAGCTGCACGATCGCCTCGCCCAGGTCTTCCAGCAACAGGTCCTCGGCAAAGGTGTCCTCCGAGGAGATCGACTGCACCTGCTGGTCCGGTTCCACCGGCCGCTCGTCGATGCCGCGTGCACGGTTGTACAGGCTGCGGCCGAAACTGCCGAACGCCTCTTCCAGGTCGACCAGGGACCACTGCCGCAGGTCGCCGCAGGTGACGATGCCACGCGCGGCAAGTTTGCCTTCCATCACCTTGCCGACGCCTGGCACCCGGTTCACCGGCAGCGGCAGCAGGAAGGCGTCCACCCGCTGCGGTGGAATCACGAACTGGCCATCGGGCTTGCGCCAGTCCGAAGCGATCTTGGCCAGGAACTTGTTCGGCGCGATCCCGGCTGAAGCGGTCAGGTTCGTCTCCTCGCGGATCTGCGCACGGATGGTGCGGGCGATGTCGGTGGCCAGTTCGATGCCGCTCTTCGGCTCGGTCACGTCCAGGTAGGCCTCGTCCAGCGACAACGGCTCGACCAGGTCGGTGTGGCGCAGGAAGATCTCGCGTACCTGGCGTGACACCGCCTTGTAACGTGCAAAGTCCGGCGGCACGAAGATCGCGTCCGGACACAGGCGTTCGGCGCGCAGCGCCGGCATCGCCGAACGCACGCCGAACACGCGTGCCTCGTAGGACGCCGCACACACCACCGAGCGCGCGCCGCGCCATGCCACAACCACCGGCTTGCCGCGCAGTGACGGATCGTCGCGCTGCTCCACCGACGCGTAGAACGCGTCCATGTCGACGTGGATGATCTTGCGCAGTCGGGTCATGTCAGGCGGAAAGGGCGGGGGCGTGCCGAACGGGCCACACGCCGAAGTATGGTCGTTGCACATCAACAGGATGCGCGTATTCCATTGAAAACACTACGGTTGCGTACGGTTGAAATGTTTGATCGGCGCAGTTTCCACGGGCATCCTCGAACGCTTGTTTCCCTGTTTCCCCGCTTCCAGGATTGTGCTTCATGACCCGTCTCCACGCGTTCAACCGCGAACAGCTGCTGGCCAGCGCACGCGGTGAACTGTTCGGCACCGCCGCCGGCCGTTTGCCCAACGATCCGATGCTGATGTTCGACCGCATCACCGACATCCACGAGGACGGCGGACCGCACGGCAAGGGCATGGTACGCGCCGAGCTGGATATCCGCCCGGACCTGTGGTTCTTCGGCTGCCACTTCATCGGCGACCCGGTGATGCCCGGCTGCCTGGGCCTGGACGCCATGTGGCAGCTGACCGGCTTCTTCCTGACCTGGCTGGGTGCCCCCGGCAAGGGCCGCGCACTCGGCTGCGGCGAGGTGAAGTTCACCGGCCAGGTACTGCCGGACGCCAAGCTCGTGCGCTACGAGATCGACATCAGCCGTGTCATCAACCGCAAGCTGGTGATGGCCCAGTCGGACGCCCGCATGTACGTGGATGACCGCGAAATCTACAGCGCGCGCGACCTGCGCGTCGGCCTGTTCACTGAAACCGGGAGCTTCTGATGCGTCGCGTCGTCATCACCGGCATGGGCATCACGTCCTGCCTCGGCAATGATCTGGATACCGTTTCGGCCGCGCTGCGCGAAGGGCGCTCGGGCATCACCGCCTTGGCCGACCATGCCGAAGCGGGCCTGCGCAGCCAGGTCGGCGGTCGCGTCGACCTCGATCTGGAGGCGCTGATCGACCGCAAGCAGAAGCGCTTCATGAGCGACGCGGCGGCCTTCGCTTACCTGTCCATGCGCGATGCCATCGCCGATGCCGGGCTCAGCCCCGAGCAGGTCAGCAACCTGCGCACCGGCCTGATCGCCGGTTCCGGCGGCGGCTCCAGCGAATGGCAGATCGGCGCGGTCGACCTGCTGCGCGAACGTGGCGTGCGCAAGGTCGGCCCGTACATGGTGCCGCGCACGATGTGCTCGACGGTCTCGGCCTGCCTGGCCACGGCCTACCAGATCAAGGGCGTCAGCTACTCGCTGTCGGCCGCCTGCGCGACCTCGGCGCACTGCATCGGGGCTGCCGCGGACATGATCCGCCACGGTGCGCAGGACATCATGTTCGCCGGTGGCGGTGAAGACCTGCACTGGTCGATGAGCGTGATGTTCGATGCGATGGGCGCGCTGTCGACCAGCTTCAACGAGACCCCGGCCAGCGCCTCGCGTCCGTACGACAAGGACCGCGACGGCTTCGTCATCGCCGGTGGCGGCGGCATGCTGGTGCTGGAGGACTACGACCACGCCGTTGCGCGTGGCGCGTATATCCATGCCGAGCTGATCGGCTACGGCGTGACCTCCGATGGCGCCGACATGGTCGCGCCGTCCGGCGAGGGCGCGGTGCGCTGCATGAAGATGGCACTGCAGGGCGTCGATCGCCCGCTGGACTACCTCAACACCCACGGCACCTCGACCCCGCTGGGCGATGTCACCGAGCTCAACGCGATCCGTGAAGTGTTCGGCGATGCGGTACCACCGCTGTCCTCGACCAAGGCGCTGTCCGGCCATTCGCTGGGCGCGGCCAGCGTGCACGAGGCGATCTACTGCCTGCTGATGATGCGCGATGGCTTCGTCGCCGGTTCGGCCAACATCGGCGAGCTGGACCCGAAGGTGGAGAGCTTCCCGATCCTGCGCGAGAGCCGCGAGCAGAAGCTGGACACGGTGATGTCCAACAGCTTCGGCTTCGGTGGCACCAACGCTGCGCTGGTGTTCGGGCGGGTGTGATTGAACAGGTGTGCCGACCAACGGTCGGCACCCACCAGAAGATGTGGAGCCGAGCCCATGCCCGGCTCAGTGCCAACCAAGGTCGGCACCCACCGCTACTTCGGCAGCAGCGGCAGCAGCAGGGCGTGCGCGTCCACCAGCGAGCCGACGATGCGGTGGCCCAGTGCGCGCAGCTCTTCATCCGGATGCACCAGGTCCGGCACCTGGATCACGGTCATGCCGGCGGCCAGTGCGGCCCGCGTGCCGGCCGGTGAATCTTCCAGCGCCAGGCAACGTTCGGGCGCCTGGCCCAGCCGCTGCGCGGCCAGCAGGTAGATATCCGGCGCCGGCTTCGGCCGCGCCACATCACCACTGGTGATCACGGCATCGAAGTACGGCAGCAGGCCTGCGGCCGCCAACTTGCGGTTGGCGCGCGGCTGCCGCGTGGTGGTCGCCACCGCACGCGGTACCGCGTGCGCCTTCAGCAGCTCCAGAAGCTCCAGGATGCCCGGCCGCAGCGGCAGCCCGGTCTGCGTGCGTGCTTCGTACAGCTCATGGCAACGTGCCGCCACCGCGTCGATCACGCTGTCCTCGATGCCCTGCGCGCGCAGCAGCGCATGCGTATCGTGGTCGCCGAGGCCGACCATGCGCAGGAACACCGCTTCCTCCAGGCCCAGCCCGAATTCGTCGGCGGCCTCGCTCCAGCAGGCCAGCGAGACCCGCTCGCTGTCGATCATCAGGCCGTCCATGTCGAAGATGACGGCGTCGGGCAGGAACGGCAGCGCAGCGAAGGGGGTCATGGAGCGAACAACGTATCCAGGTCGGTGGAAGTGAGCTGCCGCCATTGCCCTTCGTCCAGCCCCTGCAGGTCCAGCCCGCCGACGCGGCTGCGGTGCAGGGCCTGCACGTGGTTGCCGGTGGCGGCGAACATGCGGCGTACCTGATGGTAGCGGCCTTCATGCAGCACCAGGCGTGCGCGACGCGCCTCCAGCACTTCGAGTTCAGCCGGCAGCAGGGGCGTCTTCTCGGACTCCAGCATCAGCGTGCCGCTGGCGAACAACGCCACTTCGTCGCCGCGCAGGTCCTCGCTCAACTCGACTTCGTAGACCTTCGGCAGCTTCGACTTCGGCGAGATGATCCGGTGCAGCAGGCCGCCATCGTCGGTCAGCAGCAGCAGGCCACTGGTCTCGCGGTCGAGGCGGCCCACCGTGGACAGCACCGGATCACGGTCGCGGAAGCGCGGCGGCAGCAGGTCGTAGATCAGGCGGCCGGTGTCCTTGGTCGAACAGGTGTAGCCGGCGGGCTTGTGCAGCGCGATCGACAGCCCCACCGGCGGGTCCAGCGGCTCGCCATCGACGCGGATCGCCTCGTGCGGCACCTGGTCATCGGCGTACAGCACCTCACCGTCGGCGTCGGTGACGCGGCCTTCGCGGAACATCCACTGCACCTGCTTGCGGCTGCCATAGCCCAGGTTGGCGATGAGCTTGACCAGCTTCACTTGCCCTTCCCCTTCACTGCTTCAACCAGCTTGAATCCGTCGCGCTCGGCGACCACGCGCACCGCACCGAAGCTGTCGTTGAGGGTGTGCTCGTACGGCAGATGGCGGTTGGCCACCACGTACAGGCGCCCGCCCGGGCGCAGCGCCTGCGCGGCCATGGCGATGAAGCGCTGGCCGATGTCCGGGCGGTCGGCACGCGACGGCGTGTGGAACGGCGGGTTGCTGATGATGACGTCGTAGCCCGGCTCGATGCCGGCGGTGACGTCGCGCCACAGGAAGCGCAGCGGCAGCGCGCGCGGCGGCGGCGCCAGGTTCAGTTCGGCCAGGGCCAGCGCACGCTGCTCGGCCTCGTACAGGTCCAGCGCGGTGATCTTCGGGCAGCGTTCCAGCAGCTCGCGCGAGAGATAGCCGTAGCCGGCGCCAAGGTCGGCGGCGCGGCCGGCCAGGTCGGCCGGCAGGTGCTCGGCCAGCAGCGCCGATGCCGGATCGATGCGGTCCCAGGCGAACACGCCCGGGCGGCTGAGGAAGCGTCCGCCCATGATCGGGCGCACCGCATCCAGCGCCGACCAGCGCTTGGCCAGGTCGGCGTCGTGCTGGCCCTGCAGCGGGGCGGTCCAGTACACGCGGCAGTGGTTCTTGGTCAGGCAGCCGCCGAGACCGGCCAGCTGCTTGAGGTCGCCTTCACCGGAGCGCGCGCCTTCGTTGTTGGACTGGCAGGCGACGATACGGCCGCCCTCGGCGACCAGCGCCAGCGCGCGGGCGAACAGCGCACGGGCTTCTTCACGCTGGCGCGGCGGCAGCACCAGCACCAGCGGGTAACGGCCCTTGCCGGCCACATCGTCCAGCTGGCCGCTGACGGTCCAGCCGGCGGCCTGCTGCAGCGGCTGCGCGAACGGGGCAAAGCTCTGTTCGCAGTGCAGCTCGCGGTTGCCGCCCGCTTCGCGCAGCGGCCAGCCATCGCGGGCACGCAGGAAAGCCACCGGGCCCTCCGGCCAGCGCAGGGCGCCTTGGGAGAACGGCAGGAGCAGGGTCTGCAGGGGGGCGTCGTCGCTGGAGGCCATCGGCGCGGGTACTTCAAGCGTGAGGGCTGTCCATTGTACCGGCTTGGCCGGGCCGGCCCCGGCAGGCCGCTTTGCGAAACCCGAACGGGGCCTTGATCTGCCAGAAACATTGAAACGTTCAGGGTAGAGGCTCCCCCGGAAACCCAGGAGAACCTGCATGCGAGCCTTGTTCGTCGGTGGCGTCGTCGACAACAGTGAAATGGACCTGGAAGGCAGCCATCCGCCCGTGCACTACCCCGAGGACACCGGCGGCGGGCACTCGCGCTACCGGCTGCACCAGGTCGGCCATGGCGCCGATGGCAGCGTGGCCTATGCGGTGTATGGCGCACCGGACCTGGCCGATGACGAGGTGGCGAGGGTTGCAGAGGAGCGGGCGTACGCACGCCGATTCGAGGCGACGCCGACCCTGTTCGAGCATTGACACACCGGTAGCGCCCGAGCCCACGCTCGGGCGACGGCGCAGCCGAGCGTGGGCTCGGCTCTACATCCGATCAAGGCGCCTTGGGTGGCAGGCGGTTGATGCTGGCAATCTCGTCCAGCCAAACATGGTGCTGCTGCACCGGCGTGTCGTAGTCATCCAGGCGCAGCTGGCCGTTGCTGCCTTCATCACCAGCGACGTTGCGGTACTGCTGCACGGTTGGCCTCACCGCCACCGTGCCGAGCAGGCGGCGGCCATCGTGCAGAATCAGTTCCACCTGCGTTTCGCCTTCCAGCTGCGGCAGCAGGGCTTCCAGGCGCGCGATCTGCGCCGGATCGGTATGGATACGGGGAGCTATGCGGGACATCGGCGACCTCCTGCATGCAGGGTCGCCGATCGGCCGTGAATGCTCAGTGCAGCGCGCTGTCGGCGCGGGGTACCTGCACCTTGCGTACCGCAGCCACCAGCTGCGCCACCGAGTACGGCTTGGCCACGTGTTCCTGGAAACCCGACGCCAGCGCACGGCGGCGGTCATCGGCACGCGCCAGCGCGGTGACGGCGACCGCGGGCAGGGTCGTGGCATCCACGCCCATGTCCTCGCGCAGCGTGCGCACCAGGCCATAACCATCCATGCCCGGCATGCCGATGTCGGTCAGCATCACGTGGTACTGCAGATGGCCGGTGTCGGCCAGCAACGCCAGCGCCTCACCGGCCGAACTGGCCGCCGACACGCTTGCGCCCTGCTCTTCCAGCATGCGCCGCAGGTACTCCAGCACTTCCGGCTGGTCTTCCACCGCCAGCACGTGCATGCCGCGCAGCGGATACGGCTCGACGATCACCGGTTCCAGGATCGGCCCGCTGATCACTTCGCGCAGCGGGCGCCGCTCGGCATCGGGAAGGTGCTGCGGCAGGCGCACGGTGAACGTAGCGCCATGGCCGTGCCCCTCGCTGGCCGCGGCGACCGTGCCGCCATGCAGTTCGACCAGCTGCTGCACGATCGCCAGGCCCAGTCCCAGTCCACCATGGCGTCGGGTGGTGGTGCCATCGGCCTGGCGGAAGCGGCTGAACAGGTGATTGAGGAATTCGGGTGCGATGCCATCACCGGTGTCGCGCACGGTGATCTCCCAGTGGTTGCCGTCGGCCCGCAGCTGCAGGTCGATGCGGCCTTCAGCCGGGGTGAACTTGATCGCGTTCGAGAGCAGGTTCCAGAACACCTGCTGCAGGCGCGTGGCATCGCCCAGCACCAGGCTCGGCTGTTCGGGCAGCTGCAGGTGCACGTCCAGTGCCTTGCCTTCGGCCACCAGTTCCTGCGCGCCGATGGCCTCGCCCAGCACCGTGCGCAGGTCCAGCACTTCCACCTCCAGCTGCACCTTGCCCAGCAGCATGCTGCTGAGGTCCAGCATGTCCGAGATCAGCCGCTTCTGCGCACCGGCGCTGTTGGCGATCACGTTCAGGCCCTTGTACAGAGGACTGGTGTTGTCCACGCGCTGCAGCAGCAGCTCACTCCAGCCGAGGATGGTGGTCAGCGGCGTACGCAGTTCATGCGACAGCGTGGCCAGGAACTCGTCCTTCAGCCGCGCCATGTTCTCCGCAGCGCTGCGCGCGGCACGCTCGGACTGCAGCAGTTCCTCGCGGGCCAGTTCGATCTCGCGGCGTTCGGTCACGTCCGGGCTGCTGCCGGCCAGGCCGATGAAGCGGCCCATCCGCGAGAAACGCGGGCGTGCGTTCATCTCCAGCCAACGCCACTGGCCATCGGCGCGCCGCGCACGCACCAGCGCGTGCATCGAACGCTGCGCCTTCAGCGCTTCCTGCAGTTCGTATTCGAATACCGACGCATCGTCCGGATGCACCAGGCCGCGCCAGACATCTTCCGGCACACGCGTCTCGTCGCCACCGAAGAACTCGCTGAAGGCGCTGTTGACGAAACGGGCATGGCCGCGCTCATCGAGCACCCACACCGGCATCGGCAGGCCGTCGGCCAGTGCGCTGAAGCGCGCTTCGCTCTCGCCCAGCTCCACTTCCATCTGCTTGCGTGCAGTGATGTCGAAGAACAGGATGCCGACCTTGTCCTCGCCTGGCCGGCCCACGCGCACCGCGTCGACCGCGAACGAACGACCCAGCGCACGCGCTTCCATCTCGAACTGGGCGGGACGGCCGCTGCGTGCGACCTCGCCGTAGATGCGGAACCAGTCCTGCTCATGGTTGGGTTCCAGCTCGGTCATGCGCTGTCCACGCGCATCCTTCAGCCCGGTGTGGCGCTCGAAGGCATCGTTGACCTCGAGGAAACGATAGTCGACCGCACGATCGCCCTCGAACAGCACCTGGATCACGCAGAAACCAGCGTTGATGCGCTCAAGCACGCCATGATGCAGGTCGGGTTCGGGCGCCTGCACCATCATCGGTGGGCGCTCCACGAGGGGCGGCAGTGTGGACAAGGGCGTCTGGACGGGCCGGATTGGAAGCACAGCATCTTCCAAAGCGCGTATTCACAGCGTCAAGCGCCGTCAGTCATGGTTGACGACGATGAATTGGCGGCAACCGCTCTTGTCGGTGTCGCAATCGGCCGTTGCGGTGGCTGGAAAGCGGGATCACACTCGATCTATAAATCGCATCGTCCCCGTCGATGGGACGCAGGAGACCGTCATGAACCGCTCGTTGGCCACTGCCCTGCTGCTGGCAGGCGCCCTCATGGCGGGCAGCGCGAACGCCGCGCCGCGCGCCGTCACCGATCCGGATGCGCCCCGCGCGCTGCAGGCCAATGGCCCGGTCAGCGTGAAGTGGGACGATCCAGCCGGATTCACCGAAATCCGCCAGAGCACCAACCGCTTCGAGGCCGAACGCGGCAACTGGGTGCAGCAGCTGGCCAGCTACGTGCAGACCACGGCGGCCAAACCGCTGCAGCCCGGGCAGACCCTGGACGTGACCCTGGTCGACATCAAGCGCGCCGGCGACTACGAGCCCTGGCACGGCCCGCGCGGCAGCGACATCCGGATCATGCGGGACATCTATCCGCCGCGGATCACCCTGCAGTACACGCTGAAGGACGCCAGTGGTCGCATCGTCGATGAGGGCGAAGCCAAGCTCAGCGACACCGGCTACCTGCACAACCTGGGGCTGAAGAGCGACAGCGATCCGCTGCGCTACGAGAAGCGCCTGATCGACGACTGGGTGAAGCGCGAGCTGAGCACGCGGGCTACTGCTGCACGATGATTCCGGGCAGCTCTACCTGCCGGCAGGTGTCGACCTTGGTCGACACGCATTGCACGGTGCCGACCAAGGTCGGCTGCTACCAGAGCCGAGCGCGGGCTCGGCTCTACACGTAGACTTTCGCCACGCGCTTGACCGCGCACGGCAGCTGGTAGGCACTCACGCCGCAGCGTGGCGCCAGTTCCGACAGCGTCGGCGCAGAACCCCACAGTTCCACCACACTGCCGATGCCGGCCTGCGCATGCGCGGTCAGGTCCACCGTCAGCATGTCCATCGACACGCGCCCGATCAGTACGCCGGGCTGGCCATCGATCAGTACCGGCGTGCCGTTGGGGGCGAACTGCGGATAACCGTCGGCATAGCCAAGCGCGACCACGCCCACGCGGGTGCGCGCCTTGGCCACGAAGCGTGCGCCATAGCCCACCGGCTCACCGGCCTCGATCCAGCGCTCGGCAATCACCTTCGACTGCATCGTCATCACCGGGCGCAGGCGCTCGGTCAGCGCGGTGTTGTCCGGCAGCGGATTGGCGCCGTACAGCATCAGGCCCGGGCGCACCCAGTCGCTGCGTACATCCGGCCAGCCCAGCAGTGCCGGCGAATTGCACACGCTGGTCTCGCCGTCCAGGCCGTCGATGGCGCGCGCGAAGGTCGCCGCCTGTTCATGGGTGCGTTCGCTGTCCAGCTCGTCGGCACGCGCCAGGTGGGTCATCAGCACGATGCGCTCGACCTGCGGCAGCGCCGACAGGCGTGCATGCGCGGCGCGGAAGCTGTCCACGTCCAGGCCGAGGCGATGCATGCCGCTGTCCAGCTTCAGCCACACGGTCAGCGGGCGCGGGCTGTCGAATGCGACCAGCGCTTCCAGCTGCCACGGCGAGCCCACCGCGAACCAGAAATCGTGCTCGGCCACCAGCGCCATGTCACTGGGTTCGAAGATGCCTTCCAGCAGCAGGATCGGCGCACGGATCCCGGCCTGGCGCAGTTCCAGCGCCTCTTCGATGGTGGCCACGCCGAAACCATCAGCCTCGCCTTCCAGCGCCTGTGCACAGCGCACCGCGCCATGGCCATAGGCATCGGCCTTGATGATCGCCAGGGCCTTGCCACCGCCCAGTTCACGGGCAAGCCGGTAATTGCTGCGCAGGGCGCCCAGATCGATCAGCGCGCGGGCAGGACGCATGTGCGGTTCTCATGTTGCGGGGCGTGACCGTACTGGCCGTAGCGGAAAATATCCAGGCCTTCGGTGCTGATCTGCGGCTGGCGCGCGCTCATCAGGTCGGCCAGGTAACGGCCCGAGCCGCAGGCCATGGTCCAGCCCAGGGTGCCGTGGCCGGTGTTGAGGTACAGGTTGCGGAACGGCGTGGCGCCGATCACCGGCGTGCCGTCCGGCGTGGCCGGGCGCAGGCCTGTCCAGAACTGTGCGCGCGACAGGTCGCCGCCCTTCGGGTAGAGGTCGCTGACCACCAGCTCCAGGGTCTCGCGACGACGCTGCGACAGCGACAGGTCGAAACCGGCCACTTCGGCCATGCCACCGACGCGGATGCGGTCGTCGAAGCGGGTGACCGCCACCTTGTAGCTCTCGTCGAGGATGGTCGAGGTCGGCGCCATCGCCGGGTCGGTGATCGGCAGGGTCAGCGAATAGCCCTTCAGCGGGTACACCGGCAGGCGCATGCCCAGCGGTGCGACCAGCGCCGGCGAATAGCTGCCGAGCGCGACCACGAAGCGGTCGGCGGTTTCCCGCTTGCCGTCGATGCGCACGCCGGTGATGCGGTCGCCCTCGAACTCCAGGCCGGTGATGTCCTGGTCGAAGCGGAACTCGACGCCGGCGTCCACGCACATCTGCGCCAGGCGCCGGGTGAACAGCTGGCAGTCGCCGGTCTGGTCACGCGGCAGGCGCAGCGCGCCGACCAGGCCGTCGACATGGGCCAGGGCCGGTTCGGCCTGGATGATGCCGGCGCGGTCCAGCACCTCGTACGGCACGCCGTACTGGGCCAGGATCTCGATGTCCTGCGCGGAGGCATCCAGCTGCTGCTGGGTGCGGAACAGCTGCGTGGTGCCCAGGTCGCGGCCTTCGAACTCGATGCCGATCTGCGCGCGCAGCTCGTTCAGGCAGTCGCGGCTGTACTCGGACATGCGCACCATGCGCGCCTTGTTGATCGCGTAGCGCTCGTGGGTGCAGTTGCGCAGCATCTGCCACAGCCAGCGGTACTGGGCCAGGTCCATGCCCGGCTTGATCGCCAGCGGCGCATGCTTCTCGAACAGCCAGCCGATGGCCTTCTTCGGCACGCCCGGGGCGGCCCACGGCGAGGTGTAGCCGAACGACAGCTGGCCGGCATTGGCGAAGCTGGTCTCCAGCGCCGGGCCGGGTTGGCGGTCGATGACCGTGACTTCAAACCCGGCCTGTCGCAGGTACCAGGCACTGGTGGTGCCGATCACGCCGCTGCCGAGAACTAGGACTCGCATGGGACTTCTCCAACCCGATCATTCCCTGCACTGGAGCGTGCCGGGACCATAATTGGGGAAGTATAGACAGCCAATCCCAGTTGATTTGCCTGATTTGAAATCAACCGGCAGGATGTTCTCCTGCAATTCATTCCCCAAGGTTGACGGCCATGGCCACCCGTACCCGCGAACTGGACAAGATCGACCGCAAGATCCTGCGCATCCTGCAGGCGGAGGGCCGTATTTCCTTCACCGAACTGGGTGAGCGGGTCGGCCTGTCGACCACCCCGTGCACCGAGCGCGTGCGCCGGCTCGAGCGCGAAGCGGTGATCACCGGCTACCACGCCCACCTGGACCCGGCGGCGGTGAAGGCCAGCCTGCTGGTGTTCGTGGAGATCAGCCTGGCCTACAAGTCCGGTGACATCTTCGAAGAGTTCCGGCGCGCCGCCCTGAAGCTGCCCAATGTGCTCGAGTGCCATCTGGTGTCGGGCGACTTCGATTACCTGCTGAAGGCGCGGATCAGTGAGATGGCCTCCTACCGCAAGCTGCTCGGCAGCACCTTGCTGACACTGCCGCATGTGCGTGAATCCAAAAGCTACATCGTGATGGAAGAAGTGAAGGAAACGCTGAGCCTGCCGATTCCGGATTGAGGCGGTCGCAGGTTGGGGTCAGAGCCCGCGTTGCGGGATCCGGCCCCGGTCGGGGTCAGGCAAGGGGTCAGATCCCGCGCAGCGGGCTCTGACCCCGGTCATGTCGACAGTCAGCGCTGCTGCGGATGCTTCTGCGAGCGCTGTTCCTGCTGCTTGCCACCCTTGTGCGGCTGCTGCGGTTCCATCTGTTGTTGCTGCTGTTGCTGCGGGTTGCGGCCCTGCGGTTCCTTGCCGGGATGACGGTTCTGCTGGTTTTTCATGATCGCGATCCAGTGGACAAAGGACATGCGGCGGCGGAATGCCGGCGCAGGGCCACGGTGGTCCCGGCACGGTTAATCGCAGGCGAAAAAGCAGTGATCGGCAGGATGTTGTTTTCGTGCGTTCAGGCCGTGCAGTGTGTGGAAGCTGCCACCCTTGCCTGGCATCCGAGGTCAGCGCTTGATCTGCTGCCCATCGCCGGCCGGCACGCTGTCGTAATAGCGGCCGGTACGCGAATCGAACACCCGGTTCGGGCCAGCCGGGCGCACGCCAGGCACGATGCGGCCATTGCGGTCATAGACCTTGTCGGCCGGCCTCGGCGCCGGGGTGGGCGCAATCCGGGCAGGACCCGTGGACCTGATCGGCTGCGCCGGCTGCGGCGACGGCAGCACCTGCGGCTGCGGGCGTGCGGCCTGCGGCGGCGGTACCACCGGCGCCGGAGCCACGGTGGTCGCGCTGCGGGTGACCGTCGGGTCGGCAGCAGGCACCTGGGCCAGCGCCAACGTGGGCAACAGGGCCATCAGCAGCGGGGGAAGGGTCGGTTTCATGGCACGCTCCGGCGTGGATCGCATTTACCTTGCGCCTGCACCTGTGTGCCGCCCATGAACGGCCGTCACACTTGCAAGCGCGCGCCGGCACCCCCACGTTTTCCGGCATCCCCCAGGCCATCGATCCCACGGAGAGCCGGCATGACTGCCTTCGACCTGACGCCCCCCACTGCCACCCAGACCGAGGCGCTGATCGCCGGCCTCAGCAGCGAAGAGCGCCGCGTGCTGCTGCAGCACGGTACCGAAGCGCCGTTCTGCGGCGTGTTCCTGGACAACAAGCGCGAGGGCGTCTACTGCTGCCGGCTGTGCGCGCTGCCGCTGTTCCGCTCCAGCACCAAGTTCGATTCCGGCACCGGCTGGCCCAGCTTCTTCGCCCCGTTCGACCCGGCGCACGTGCGCGAGATCCGCGATACCAGCCATGGCATGGTGCGCACCGAGATCACCTGCGCGCGCTGCGGCAGCCACCTCGGCCACGTGTTCCCGGATGGTCCGCCGCCCACCTACGAGCGCCACTGCCTGAACTCCGTCTCACTTTCGTTCACCGGCAATGGCGAGCCCTGGCCCGACCCGTTGCAGCGTGGCGGCGCGGAAAGCGGTGTGGCGGGCTGAAACACCCCGCCGACCGATTTCACAGAATTCCCTCTTCAGAAAACCGGGTGACGGGCCGACAAGGAGATATCCCCTCTCCTTGCGTCGCCCCATGCTCATCATCGTTGGATTCCTGGTCGTCATCATCAGCGTGATCGGGGGCTACCTCGGTGCCCACGGCCGCCTGGGTGCCCTCTGGCAGCCCTACGAACTGGTCATCATCGGCGGTGCCGCACTGGGCGCGTTCCTGGTCGGCACCCCGGCCAAGACGGTCAAGCAGACCCTGCAGGCCATGGTCGGCGTGTTCAAGGGCCCGCGCTACAAGCAGCAGGACTACATCGATGTCCTCAGCCTGCTCTATGAACTGCTCAACAAGGCCCGCCGCGAAGGCTTCATGGCCCTGGAAGACCATGTCGAGCGGCCGGCCGAGAGCGCCCTGTTCGCCAACTACCCCAAGGTGCAGGCCGACCACCACCTGATCGACTTCATCACCGACTGCCTGCGCCTGATGATCGGCAGCAACATCGAGCCGCACGAGCTGGAGCCGCTGCTGGAGCTGGAACTGGAAAAGCACCACGCCGAGGCCATGGCGCCGTCGCAGGTGCTGACCAAGGTCGCCGACGGACTGCCCGGTTTCGGCATCGTCGCGGCGGTGCTCGGCATCGTCATCACCATGGGCTCGATCGGCGGTGACATCGTCGAGGTCGGTGGCCACGTGGCCGGCGCGCTGGTCGGTACCTTCCTCGGCATCCTGCTGGGCTACGGCTTCGTCGGCCCGATGGCGGCAGCAATGGAGGCACGCGCCGAGCAGGACAGCCGCATCTACGAATCGGTCAAGACCGCCCTGCTGGCCTGCCTGCGCGGCTACAACCCGAAGATCGCGCTGGAATTCGCCCGCAAGACGCTGCCGTCGAACGTGCGCCCGGCCTTCTCCGATTTCGAGCAGCACCTGAAGACGGTCAAGTAAACCATGGCCGAGACCAAGCCCACTGTCATCGTCCGCCGGGTCAAGAAGGCCGGCCACGCCGCCCATCATGGCGGTTCGTGGAAGGTGGCCTATGCTGACTTCGTGACCGCGATGATGGCGTTCTTCCTGGTGCTGTGGCTGATGGCCACCACCAACAAGAACGACCGTGCGGCCATTTCCGAGTACTTCCGCAACCCCAGCCCGCTGAGCGGACAGAACGCCACGCCGGCGCCCGGCATGGCCGGCCCGGGCGGCGCCAGCACCTCGATGATCAAGCTGGGTGGTGCCACCGACATCTCGCGCGGCAGCAGCAACGATCCCTTCCAGAACCAGAAGGAAGCGGTGCCGCAGCCGGTGGACCAGCAGCAGCGCGACAAGCAGCAGCTGGAAGCGTTGATGAAGGAACTGCAGGAAGCGATCAGCAGGAGCCAGGCACTGGAGCCGTTCAAGGACCAGCTGCTGCTGGACCTGACCCCGGAAGGCCTGCGCATCCAGATCGTGGACAAGCAGAACCGGCCGATGTTCGACCTCGGCAGCGCTACGCTGAAGCCGTATACGCAGCAGATCCTGCACGAGCTGGCCAACTACCTGAACCACGTGCCGAACCGGATCAGCCTGACCGGCCACACCGACATCACCGCCTATTCGGCCGCGCACGGCTACGGCAACTGGGAGCTGAGCGCCGATCGTGCCAACGCCGCACGGCGTGCGCTGGTGGACGGTGGCCTGGAGGACAGCAAGATCACCCGCGTGGTCGGCCTGTCTTCGTCGGTGCTGTTCGACAAGGCCGACCCGCAGAACCCGATCAACCGCCGCATCAGCATCGTGGTGATGACCCAGGCCGCCGAAGCGGCCGCCCTGGCCGGTGCCGGCCCGCAGGTGGGACTGTCGGCGCCGACCGCCGACCCGGACGTGCAGGCCGCGCAAGGTGAGGCCGCGCCCGTGGCACGTTGAACCGGGGTCAGATCCCTTTCCCATGGAAAGGGATCTGACCCCGCCTGCGTGCGGCCGGTACAATGGCGGTCTTTCCGTTTCCAGGTGACCCCACTCCATGTCCCAGAACTCCAAGGCCAAGCGCGACAAGCGCAAGAAGCAGCAGGCCAAGCGCCCGTTCCTCCGCCTGAATGCCCAGCAGCAGGTGCAGAACCATGCCGTGCTGACCAACGAAGACGGCCAGGTGGTAGCGGCCATCGGCCTGCAGGGCCGTGAGTGGCTGCTGGCCATCGGCGGCCAGACCATGGGCAACGCCGAAAACCCGGTGCCGATGCTGGCCATGCTCAAGCACCTGGCCAACGTGCAGGAGAAGGAAGGCCGCAAGGTCAACCTGGAGTACTCCGAACTGCTGCAGAAGCTGCTGGACACCCTGGCTACCGAATCCGAGCAGACCGCTGACGAATACCTGGACAAGCTGGTTGCCGAATTCGAAGGCGTCGACGCCGCTGAGGGCGAAGAAGGCGAAGAAGGCGAAGAAGGCGAAGAAGGCGAAGCCGTCGAAGGCGACGCGGCCGAAGAAGCCGCTGCCGAGGCCGCCCCGGCCGCTGACAGCGACAGCAAGCCGCAGGCCTGAACCGGCCGCGGCGGTGACGGTCTACGTCGATGACGCGGTGCATCCCTGGCGCGGACAGCGCTGGGCGCACCTGATGGCCGACACCCTAGCCGAGCTGCACGCGATGGCGGCGCAGCTCGGCATTCCCCCGCGGGCCTTCCAGAACAAGGCCAGCGGTGCTCACTACGACGTCACTGCCGAGCTGCGCGCACAGGCAATAGCGCTCGGTGCGCGGGCGATTTCCCGGCACACCGACCGTGACCTGGTCAAAGCGGTGATTGCCAACGCCAGGGCGCAGTACCGGCCGTAGGCCGCGCCCAGCAGACCGTCCCCGCCGGGTCGTGCCCGGCGGATCGGCCCATCGCTCAGAACGGGTCGCTGCCCAGCCGGATTTCCACGTTCAGCAGCGAGCACAGCGCCAGCATCGCGTCGTCGTCGCGGGTCAGCGCCATCACGCCGGTGAAGCCGTCGCTGCCGGCATCCACGCTCCACAGCGTGTAGTTGTGCTCGCGCAGGCGGTCGAAGGCGGTGGACATCAGCTGCACGCCGTCCAGGCCCTCGGCGAAGTCCTCGTCGTCCAGGTCGCCGCCCCAGTCCAGCTGCAGGTTGAAGCGCGCCGACAGCTCGTTCACCGCCGACTGCAGCGATTCCAGGTCATCGCGCTCCACATCGAAACCGGACTGCCAGGCGATGGCGGTGAACAGCGCCGGCAGCCAGTCGCTGTCCGCTTCCAGCGGCTGCCCGTCCTCGGCCAGGTGTTCGCGCCAGCGGTTGAACTGCTGCAGGGCCAGTTCCTCGTCGCCCGGGTTGATCAGCACCAGCAGGTTCCAGACCCGTGCCTCGAAGCCATCTTCGTCGAAGTCGTGGATGTCTTCCTCGAAGTCGAAATAGTCGCTGTTGTCGGGCATGGCGGAACGTCCTCTGGGGCAGGCCCGCATTCTACGGTTTATCCTGTGCCGCTGAAGCCGGCCTTGGTGGCCGTCACTGTGAATGAAGCGATGAGCGATACCCCTCCCGACCACCTGGCGATCAACCCGGCCAGCCCCTTCCATGATGCGCAGGCGCTGGAGCGCGGCGTTGGCGTGCGTTTCAACGACGTCGAGCGCGACAACGTCGAGGAATACTCGGTCAGCGAAGGCTGGATCCGCGTGCAGGCCGGCAAGGCCCGCGACCGCCGCGGCAACCCGATGACCATCAAGGTCAAGGGCAAGGTCGAGGTGTATTTCCTGGACCAGAAGCCGGAATAACCCGCTGTTCCGACCTGGGGTCAGGTCCCTTTCCTGCGGAAAGGGACCTGACCCCGCTCGACGGCGCACGACCGCCGCGTCATTCGCGCTTGCGCGATTCCAGCAGGTCCAGGTTGCGGATCAGGCGCCGCGAGATCTCATCGGAGATCACCCCGCGCCGGGTCAACCGGAACAGTTCCTCGCGCTCGGCATTCAGGCCCGCGCTGCGCAGCTGGCGGTAACCCAGCTCCATGCGCCGCACCTTCTCCGGGTCCACGTCGGGGCCGTCGTTGTCTTTCTCCAGGTGCCGCTGGTACAGCAGGCTCACCCGCGAGGCAGCATCGTTGTACAGCTGCACGTTCTCGGTGTTCTGGTTCATCACCAGCTGCTGGCGCATGCGTTCGACCCCGGCCAGCGCGGCCTTGGAGGACAGCTTGCGTGCCAGGTCCTCTTCCTTGCGCTCGCCCGAATCGGCTGGCAGCTGCAGGCCCTTCAGCAGCTGCGGCAGCGCCACGCTGGCGCCGATCAGCGAGAACAGGATCACCGCCGCGGCCAGGAAGATCACCAGGTCGCGCGCCGGGAACGCACTGCCATCGGGCAGGAACAGCGGCAGGGTCAACACACCGGCCAGGGTGATCGCGCCGCGCACACCAGCCACCGAGGTCGCCACCACGATGCGCCAGTTCGGCGCCTCGCCCCGCTCCAGGCCACGGCGGCGCGCGCGCAGCAGGTTCCAGCGCAGCGACAGCCATACCCACAGCAGGCGCAGCAGGATCAGCGCCAGGTTGATCACCACCACGTATACCAGCAGCCACCATGCACTCTGGTGGCCGGACTCGTTCATGGTGGTGGTGGCGCGCTCGACGATGCCCGGCAGCTGCTCGCCCAGCAACACGAACATGATGCCGTTGAAGCTGAACTGCAGCATGTTCCAGACGCCCGCGCGCTGCACGCGCATGCTGCCGGACACACGGCCGGTCAGCTCGACGTAGCTCATCGCGATACCGGCGGCGACCGCAGCGAGGATGCCCGAGGCATGGATTTCTTCGGCGAGCAGGTAGGCCGCGAACGGAATCAGCAGGTTGACCAGCATCGCCGCACCCGGCTCTTCGCCGAAGCGGCGCCACAACCAGCGCTGGAAGGTGGACACGCCGAGGGTGACCGCCACGCCCACGGCAAGGCCGGCCACCGCCACCCACAGGAAGGTCAGCGAGGCCGTGGCCAGCGAGAAGGAGCCGGTCATCACCGCGGCCACCGCGAAACGGAAGCAGACCAGGCCGGACGCATCGTTGAGCAGCGACTCGCCTTCCAGGATGTGCATCAGGCGCTTCGGGATCGGTGCCTTGGAGGCGATCGCCCCGACCGCCACCGGGTCGGTCGGCGAGACGATGGCCGCCAGCGCGAAGCACACTGCCAGCGGCATCACCGGAATCATCCAGTGGATCAGCAGGCCGGCGCCGATCACAGTGAACACCACCAGGCCGAACGCCAGTTCGAGGATCGCGCCCTTGTCGCGGAACAGGCCCTGCTTGGGAATGCGCCAGCCATCCAGGAACAGCAGCGGCGGCAGGAACAGCAGGAAGAACACTTCCGGCTCCAGCGCATGGCCGCGGTTGAACACGCCGGCGATCACCGCGCCCAGGCCGATCTGCACCAGCGGCAACGGCAGCGAGAACGGGAGGACGCGAACCAGGTAGCCGCTGGCGACAACGGCCACCAGCATCGCCAGGACGACTTCAATGGTATGCATGCTTCTTCCAGGAAGCGGCGCGTGGGGAGGCACGAGGGCCAGCGCCGGAAACCCGGAAAAAACTACCACATGCGGCCCTGACCGCGACGGCCGGGGCCGCCGCGCGTCAGCCCCGGCTCATGCCCCGTCGAACCGGTACAGATCCATGGCCAGGAAGCCGGCATCGATGCCGGCGTCGATGCGGCGTGCGCCGAAACCGCCCTCGCCGGCCGCTCCCATCGCGAAGAACAGCGGCAGCAGGTGCTCGTCGGTCGGGTGCGCACGCTCGGCGAACGGGGCCTGCCGGCGGTAATCGAACAGCGCCTGGCGGTCATCAGCGGCCAGCCGCTGCTCCACCCACTCGATGAAGGGCCGCACGTATGGCGCTTCCTTGCCGTCCTGGTAGTCGCCCCAGTCGTGCAGGTTGTGGGTGATGCTGCCCGAGCCGACCAGCAGCACGCCTTGTTCGCGCAGTGGTGCCAGCGCGCGGCCCAGCGCGAACTGATGCTCGGGGCCGAGCAGCGGCTGGATCGACACCGGCACCACCGGGATGTCGGCCTGCGGGAACAACAGCCGCAGCGGTACCCACGCGCCGTGGTCGAGGCCACGCTGCGGGTCGATGGCCACTGGCAGGCCTGCGGCGGCGATGCGGCCGGCCACTTCTTCGGCCAGTGCCGGATCACCCGGCGCCGGGTATTGCAGTTCGAACAGCGCGCGCGGGAAGCCACCAAAGTCGTGGATCGTCGGCGGCTGCGGATGTGCGCCGACCAGCGGCTGCCGGCCCAGCCAGTGCGCCGAGGCCGTCACGATGGCGCGCGGCGGCGGCAGGTCGCGCGCCAGCTCGGCCAGGCGCACACCGACCTGGCCCGGATGCAGGGCGGTCATCGGCGAACCATGGGAGATGTACAGCGAAGGCAGGCGGGACATGGAATTCTCCAGTTGCAGGATCAGGCGGCGATCAGCGCGAACGCAGGGTCCACTTGCCATCGCCGACCAGGAACAGCACCACCAGCGCCAGCGCCCAGAACGCCGGGTATTCCCAGCCGCCGCCGGCATTGGCGAAACCGAAGCCGTTGGCGCCGTGCACGGTGACGATGGTGCCCAGCAGCAGCGGCACGCCGACCAGGCCCACCCAGCGCGCATAGATGCCCAGCAGGAGCGCGACAGTGATCACCAGCTCGACGCCGAGGGTGAGGTAGCCGAGCACGCCGGGCAGGCCCAGCGACTCGAAGAATGCTGCCGTGCCGGCCGGGGTGAATACCAGCAGCTTGGTCAGCGCATGGACCAGGAACAGCACGCCCAGGGCCAGGCGCAGCAGGGTGGCGCCATACGGGGCCAGCGGCGAAACAGGAGCGGTCGTGGCGTGCATCGGAAAGCACCTTGAAGGGAGTGGGCTCAGGTTATTGCGCCTTCACAGGCCGATAAATACGATCGATTGACCGTATTTATTTCAGAAGGCGCAACAATGGACACCCTTGAGGCGATGCGCGTGTTCGTGGCGGTGGTCGAGCGCAACGGCTTCAGCGCCGCCGCCCAGGCCCTGGACATGTCCACCGCCGGCGTTACCCGCCAGGTCGCCGCACTGGAAAAGCGCCTGTCCACCCGCCTGCTCCATCGCACCACGCGGCGGGTCAGCCCCACCAGCACCGGCGCCGCCTACTACGCCCAATGCGTGCGCCTGCTGGCCGAGTTCGACGCGCTGGAGGCCAGCATCGGCGCGCAGGCGCTGGAGCCCTCCGGCATGCTGCGCATCAATGCACCGGTCAGTTGGGGCATCGCCCGCCTCGGTCCACTGCTGGCCAGTTACCGCGAACGCTTTCCGCAGGTGGAACTGGACCTGGCCCTGTCCGACCGCCTGGTGGACATGGTCGAGGAAGGCTACGACGTGGCCATCCGCATCACCCGCGAGCCGGGCCCCACCCTGATCGCCCGCCGCCTGGGCGAATCGCGGGTGAGCCTGTGCGCCGCGCCGGCCTACTTGGCCGCACGCGGCGCCCCGCAGACCCCGCAGGACCTGCAGGCGCACGCGTGCCTGGGCTACAGCTACTGGGCCGCCGGTGACCACTGGCCGCTGCAGGGGCCGGGCGGCGAAGTGAAAGTAGCGGTGAACAGCCTGCTGCACGCCAACAACGGCGACGTGCTGCGTGAAGCGGCGATCGCCGGCATGGGCGTCATCCTGCAGCCCGACTTCCTGCTGGAAGACGCGCTGGCCGATGGCCGCCTGGTGCGCGTACTGCCGGAATGGGAGGCCTCGCCGATCGGCATCTTCGCGGTCTATACCAGCCGCAGCCACCTGGCACCGAAGGTGCGCAGTTTCATCGACCATCTGGTGGACGCCGGGGTGTAGCCGAGTCTGGCGCTTGCCGGTAGTGCCGGCCGCCGGCCGGCAATCAGACACATCCCGGTCTTGGGCGAATGCCGGCCAGCGGCCGGCACTACCGTCATGCTTCGGTCGGGTGTGCCGGCCGCCGGCCGGCACATACGAACCCCCGTCATGCTTCGGTCGGGTAGTGCCGGCCGCTGGCCGGCACATACGAAACCCCGTCATGCTTCGGTCGGGTAGTGCCGGCCGCTGGCCGGCACATACGAAGCCCCGTCGTGCTTCGGTCGGGTGTGCCGGCCGCCGGCCGGCACATACGAACCCCCGTCATGCTTCGGTCGGGTAGTGTCGGCCGCTGGCCGGCACATACGAAACCCCGTCATGCTTCGGTCGGGTAGTGCCGGCCGCTGGCCGGCACATACGAAGCCCCGTCGTGCTTCGGTCGGGTAGTGCCGGCCGCTGGCCGGCACATACGAAACCCGATCAGGCGGGAACCTCATCCAGCGCGTCGATGATCTGTTCCAGCGGCGCCGGCCGCCCCAACAGGTAGCCCTGCACCTGGTCACAGCCATGCGCAGCCAGCCAGTCCAGCTGCCCCGGCGTCTCCACGCCTTCAGCGATGATGGTCAGGCCCATGCTGTGGCCCAGCGACAGCAGCGCGCGGCAGATCGAGGCATTGCGTGGATTGGTTTCCACGTCGGCGACGAAGCTGCGGTCGATCTTCAGGATGTCCAGCGGCAGGTGCTGCAGGTAGGACATGCTGGAATAGCCGGTGCCGAAATCATCCAGCGACACGCGGATGCCCTGCTCGTGCAGGCGCTGCATGGTCTGCATCGCCTGTGCCGGCTTGCGCATCAGGCTGCTCTCGGTCAGCTCCACGTGCAGCGCGCCACGGGCCAGGCCGAAATCCTGCTGGGCACGGGTGAATTCGGCCACCAGGTCGCTGTTGAAGAACTGAACCGCCGACACGTTGACCGCGATCGGCAACTCACCCCACCCGGCCTCGACCAGACGGCGCTGCGCCTTCGCCGCCGCGCGGATCACCCAGCGGCCCAGTGCCAGGATCAACCCGGTGTCCTCGCACAGCTGGATGAACTCGTTGGGCGGGATGAAGCTGCCATCGGCCTGCGGCCAGCGCAGCAGTGCCTCCAGCGCTGCCGGGCTGCCATCGCCGGCATGCCGGATCGGCTGGAAATACAGCTGGAATTCGTTGTCGATGGCGGCATGGATGCGCCCGGCCAGGCGCAGGCGGTCGGCCAGGCGCGTGGTCACGGCCGCGTCGAACCAGACCACCACGTTGCCCTCGGCGCGCGCCGCATGCGCGGCCTGCGCGGCCATGCCGATCACCTGCTCGGCCGTGTGCCCGTCACCAGCGATGTGCACGGCCACGCCGATGCGCGGCTCGAACTGGTGCAGCGAGTCCTTGCCGCGCATCGGCGCCGACACGATCTGCAGCAGGTCGTCCAGCACGCGCTGGGTATCGTGCTCGGCACCGATGGCGAAGACGAAATCCTCGGCCGGCTGGAACGCCAGCGTGCCACAGCGTGCGCCCAGGCCCCCGAGCCGGGTCGCCATCGACTGCAGCACCGCATCGCCGATCTCGCGGCCCAGCGTATCGGCCACCAGCTGCAGCCCGCGCAGCTGCACGAAGGCGATGGTGTAGCCCTCCTCCTGCTCGTCCAGCTGTTCGGTCAGGGCGCGCACATTGAGCAGGCCGGTGGCCGGGTTGTGCCGTGCCTGATAGGCCAGGTCGCGCTCGTAGGCCAGCCGCTCGCTGACATCCTCGGCCAGCACCAGGCACGCGGGCTGCCCGTCGAAGTCGAGCTTGGACAGGTGTGCGCGCACCTCGAACACACTGCCGTCCTTGCGCCGGTGCAGGCGGACGGTCGCGTCGGGGGGATCGCCCACCTGCGCCCGCTGGATGGCACCACGCACTTCGTCCCAGCCTTCGCGCGGGCGGATGTCGAGGATGCTCATCGCCAGGAACTCGTCGCGGCTGTAGCCGTACTGGCGCACTGCAGCGTCGTTGACCTCGATGAAGCGCAGCGTATCCGGGTCGAACACCCAGAACGGTGCCGGATTGCGGTCGAACAGCAGGCGGAAGCGGCGTTCCACTTCGCTCATCTGCTCGCGCGCCTGATAGCGTTCGCTCAGGTCGGTCAGCGCACCGATCATGCGCCGCTCGCTGTCGGCCACTTCCACCCGCTGCCCGCGCGCGCCGACCCAGCGCACCTCGCCCCCGGGCAGCACCAGGCGGAACACCTGGTTGAGCACAGCGCTGCCGGCGAAGGCCTGGTCAAAGGCCTGCTGCAGGCGCCCGGCATCATCGCGATGCACGCGCGCGAAGAAATCCGCGACCGGCAAGGCGTCGGTCTGTACCCCAAAGATCTCGCGGGCCAGCGGCGACCAGCGCAGCAGCGCGGCGTCCTCATCCACGTACCAGGTGCAGACACGCCCGACCTGGTGCGCCAGGCGCAGCTCGGCGTGCCCCGTCTTCAGTTCCTCGGCCATCGCCTGCTGGCTGCGGGTGCTGCGGCGCACGGCGTACAGCAGTACCAGCAACACCGCGATGTAGGCCAGTACGATCGCCACCGACGCCTTCAGGTACGGCCACCACGGTGCGAGTACATCTTCGTCGGCCAGGCCGACCTGCACCGCCAGCGGGCTGCGTTCGAGCGTGCTGATGGTGAGGATGCGCGGCACGCCGTCGACAACGCCGGGCATGCTGCCCAGCTCGACCACTGCCTGCGTGCCGAGCAGGTCCCGGCGCGGCAGGTCGTAGCGGCGGCCCACCGTGCCATGCGGATCGGGTACGCGGGCCAGCATGTAGCCCTGGGCATCGCTGATCGAGACCAATCCGTTGGGACCGACATCCAGGCCGCCGACGATGCGCTGCAGTTCGCCACAGCGCAGCCGTGCCAGAAGCCAGCGCCCATCGGCCATCGGCAGCGCCAGCGGGACCACCCAGCCCCCGTCGCTGGCGCGCTGTGGTGGGCCGATGTACAGCGCGCTGCCCGAGCCGCGCCGTTGCGGATCGGTCCACAACGGCAACTGCAGGTCGCCCTTGCCGGCCGTCAATGCGCGGCCATAGCTGTCGAGCACCACGATGCTGTGCAGTTCGGCGTGCCGGCGCAGCACGCCGCCGATGGAGGCATCCAGCAAGGCCGGCGCCTGTGCCGGCACGCTGCGGAACAGTTCCGCGGCGTCGGCGGCGATGCCGGTCATGGCCCGCTCCAGGTTGCGCAGCTCCAGCGCCAGCAGGCGCTCGCTGCCCACCGCCAGCGCGCGGCTCTGCCGCTGCGCCGCTTCCAGGCGGCGGTGGTGGTCGTTGACCAGCATGAGGGCCAGACCGGTCACCAGCAGTACGCCCAGCAGCACACCGCCCCAGGTGATGGCGCGCAGCGGCCGGGCCAACGCCCGTTTCAGCGCGGGCATCGGTTGATGTTCCTTGTGCAGTCGGCTGGCTTCATGCGCGAACGAATCCTCCACGTCCCCGACCTCAACGGCCGGCGGACGCCATTCTTGACGCCTGACCCCATCCTGCATGGCCACCTCCCCGTGTCCGCGCAGGGCTCGAGGGTCCAGCATGCACCACCCCGGTGACGGCGTGAAGATCGCATCCGCACGTTCAGCCAGATCCTGCACAGGGCGGGCCCCGCAGGGGGGCGGCCAGTGGCGCCGGAGCGGATTAGACTTGGGGTTTTCCGCTGCAAGAGAAGTCCATGTCCAAGCTGCGCCGTCCCACCCTGGCGCTGGCCATTGTTGCCAGCCTGTCCCTGGCCGCCTGTGACCGCCCGGCCGACCCGGCCGTCGGTGCCACCGCGCCGGCCGATGCCGCCCCCGCTGCGGCCAAGCCGATGCTGGGCAGTTTCGGCTTCGATGCCAGCGGCATGGACCGCAGCATCGCCGCCGGCGACGACTTCTTCGGCTTCGCCAACGGCACCTGGGTGAAGAACACCGAGATTCCGGCCGACCGCTCGCGCTTCGGCAGCTTCAATGTCATTGCCGAGAAGACCCTGGCCGACACCCGCGCCATCCTGGAAGGGGCCGCCGGCAACACCCAGGCCAGCGGCGACGACAAGCTGATCGGCGACTACTACGCCGCCTACATGGACGAAGCCGGCATCGAGCAGCACGGTCTGGCGCCGGTGCAGCCGCAGCTGAAGGCCATCGATGCGATCGCCGACAAGGCCGGGCTGGCCCGCGCACTCGGCGGCGACCTGCGCGCCGACGTCGACCTGCTCAACGCCACCAACTTCTACACCGACCGCCTGTTCGGCCTGTGGGTGTCGGTGGACATGCTGCAGCCGGATCGCACCGCGCCGTACCTGGTGCAGGGCGGCCTGGGCATGCCCGACCGCGATTTCTACCTGGGCGATGGCCGCATGGCCGAACTGCGCAAGCAGTACCAGGCCTACATCGCACAGATGCTGCAGCTGGCCGGCGTCGCCGACCCGGCCGGCAAGGCGCAGCGCATCCTCGCGCTGGAAACGAAGATCGCGCAGGCGCATGCCACCCAGGAAGAAACCAACGACGTGACCAAGGGCGCCAACCCCTGGACCCAGGCCGACTTCAATGCGAAGGCGCCGGGCCTGGACTGGAACGCCTTCCTCGATGCGGCCGCGCTGGGCAACCAGCAGGACTTCATCGTGTGGCAGCCCAAGGCCGTGGCCGGCCTGTCCAGGCTGGTCGCCACCGAGCCGCTGGACGCCTGGAAGGACTACCTGGCGTTCCACGCGCTGGACCGTGCCGCCGCCTACCTGCCGAAGAAGTTCGCCGATGCCCGGTTCGCCTTCCATGGCACCGCGCTGAGCGGCACGCCGCAGCAGAGCGACCGCTGGAAGCGCGCGGTGGACGATGCCAACCATGCCGTCGGCGAAGCGATCGGCAAGCGCTACGTCGAAAAGCACTTCGACGCCAGGACCAAGGAGCGTGCGGACGAGATGGCGAAGAACATCATCGCCGCTTTTGCCAAGCGCATCGACGCGCTGTCGTGGATGTCGCCGCAGACCAAGGCGCATGCCAAGGCCAAGGTCACGGGCCTGACCGTGGGCATGGGCTATCCGGAGAAGTGGCGCGACTACACCGGCCTGGAGATCCGCCGTGATGACCCGCTGGGCAATGCACAGCGCGCCGAGCTGTTCGAGTACCAGCGCAACATCGCCAAGCTGGGCAAGCCGGTCGACCACAGCGAGTGGGCGATGCTGCCGCAGACCATCAATGCGATGAACGTGCCGCTGGAGAACCGCCTGGTGTTCCCGGCCGCGATCCTGCAGCCGCCGTTCTTCGACGGCGCTGCCGATGACGCGGTGAACTACGGTGCGATCGGTGCGGTGATCGGCCACGAGATCAGCCACGGCTTCGACAACGCCGGCGCGCTGTTCGACGAGACCGGCAAGCTGCACAACTGGTGGACCGCCGAGGACCTGAAGCAGTTCAACGCCGCCGGTGATGCGCTGGCCGCGCAGTTCAGCAGCTACGAGCCGTTCCCCGGCGTGCACGTGAACGGCAAGCTGACCCTGGGCGAGAACATCGCCGACGTGGCTGGCCTGGGTACCGCCTACGATGCCTACCAGCTGTCGCTGCAGGGCAAGCCGGGCCAGACCCTGGAAGGCTTCAGCCCGGACCAGCGCTTCTTCCTCGGCTTCGCCCAGGCGTGGCGCAGCAAGAGCCGCGAGCAGGCGCTGCGCAATTCGCTGCTGACCGATGTGCATGCCCCGGGCCAGTTCCGCGCGCTGACCGTGCGCAACATCGACGCCTGGTACCCGGCGTTCGAAGTGAAGGAAGGCCAGAAGCTGTACCTGGCCCCGGACAAGCGGGTCAAGGTGTGGTGATGTAACCGGAACGGGCGCCGCAAGGCGCCCGTTTCATTTCCGGGTAGCGGCCAACCTTCGTCGGCGCATGCCTCGTTCTGGCGGATGCCAGCCTTGGTCGGCACATACTCCGCTCTGGTGGGTGCCAACCTTGGTCGGCACATACTTCGCTCTGGTGGGTGCCGACCTTGGTCGGCACATACTCCGCTCTGGTGGGTGCCGACCTTGGTCGGCACGGGGTAGGAATCCACGCATGGCGTGGATCTACCTGCGGGTGATGGCAGCCATCAGCAGGGCACTCCCAGCCAACACCGCCGCAGCCCACAGATTCGCATGCAGGCCCACGCCATCCAGCAGGCGGCCACCACCCCACGCACCCATTGCGATGCCGATGTTGAATACCGCCACATACAACGCGGTGGCGATCTCCACGGCCTGCGGCACCGCCTTCATCATCCAGCTCATCAGGCCCACCGATACACCGCCATAGGCCAGACCCCGCAGCAGCAGCACCGCAATACCTGCGGAGGGCGTATTTCCCACCCACAGGAACAGCAGAGGCGTCAGCAGCAGGCCCGAGGCTATCGCCAGCAGCATGCCCAGTGGATGGCGCGCAGCCAGCGGCCCGGCGATGAAGTTGCCGGCGATGCCAGCCAGGCCGTACCCAAACAGCAGTGCACCTATCCACGACGCATCCACGCCCGATACGGACGTCAGCAGCGGCCGCACGTACGTGAAGGCGATGAAGTGCCCGGACACCAGCAGCCCGGTCAGCCACAGGCCACGCCGCAGGTTGCGCTGACCAAGCTGCTGCACGAACTGACGCGGCCGCACCGATGTGCTGACCGGCAACGCGGGAACCACCCGCAGATGCAGCAGCATCACCGCCGCACTGAACAACGTCATCGCCACGAACGCGCTGCGCCAGCCCAATGCATCCCCGATCAGCGCGCCCAACGGAACGCCGAGCACCGAAGCTGCGGCCACGCCTCCGAAGATGATCGAGGTGGCCAGACCGATGCGCTGCGCAGGTACCAGGCGCGCTGCCAGCCCACCGGCAATGGTCCAGATGCCGCCCATGCAGAACCCCACCAGCACACGCGCGGCCAACAGCCAGCCGATGCCAGGTGCCAGCGCCGACGCAAGGTTGGCGACCAGCAGCAGGCCCAACAGCGCACACAGGATGCGGCGACGATCGATGCCACCGGCTGCGATCACCGCAAGCGGGGCGAACACTGCCGCCAGCAGGGCGGGCAGTGAGATCATCAGGCCGGCGGTGCCGGTGGACGCGCCGAGATCTTCGGCGATGGGAGTCAGCAGGCCGACCGGCAGCATTTCGGTGGTGACCACCGAGAACGTGGCTAGGCCGACGGCGGAGACCGCCCACCACGGATGGCGGGGCACAGACGCGGCATGCGCAGGCGATGAAGCGCTCACGGGATGATTCCTTCAGGAGATGTGGACGCGGCAGACGGGCGCAGCGCACGTTGCACGAGCAAGGCGAACAGCAGCACGCCACCGCCTGCCGCCAGCGCAACCACAAAACCGCTGCGCACGCCCGCCGCATCGACGCTCTGTCCAGACAGCGCCGCGCCCAGCGCCACGCCGATGTTGAGGCCGGCCAGCAGCCACGTCATGCCTTCGGTCAGGCGTGCTTCGGGCACGCGTTGTTCAACCAGCGACATCGCCACGATCATCGTCGGCGCGAAGAACACCCCGGCCAGCAGTACCGCAGCGGCCAGTGCCGGCAGACTGCCGACCCACAGCAGCGGCAACGTGGTCAATGCGGTGGCCGCTGCTCCGGCCAGCAACAGGCGCGGCAGCGGCATCGGCAGCTTCAGGGCACCAAACAGCAGCCCCGCCGCGCAGCTGCCCAGCGCGTAGGCCGACAGCACCCAGCTGGCAGCTAGTGGCTGTCCGCGCAGCTCGGCCAATGCCACGCTGGTGATGTCGACGGTGCCGACGATCACGCCCATCGCCAGCATCAGCAACGCCAGCAGGCGGATCTCCGGTTGCCGCAGCAGCGAGTGCGAGGATGCTGCACCTTCGTAGTGCTGTATCGGCGGCTCGGTGCCCCGCTGCAGCACCAGTGCGGCGACGCCGGCCACCAGCAGCAGGGCGGCCGCCAGTACGCCAGCCTGTGGCCATACCGCCACCGACAATCCGACGGACAACGGTGGCCCGGCGATGAAGGTCACCTCGTCGAACACGGTCTCCAGCGAATACGCGGTCTGCAGCTGTGGTCGTCCGCGATGGGTCGCGGTCCAGCGCGCTCGCACCATCGCCGACACGCTGGGCATGCAGCCGGCCAGCATCGCCGCAACGAACAGCGTCCAGTCCGGCGCGGCCAGCAGCGTGCACGCGAGCAGCAACAGCAGACCGGCCGCACTGGCCGCAGTGGCCCATGGCAGTACCCTGCCCTGCCCGCGCCGGTCGACCCAGCGCGACACCTGCGGCGACAGCAACGCATAGGTCAGCACGAAGGTGGCCGACACCGCACCGGCCAGTGCATAGCTGCCGCGCAGCTGGGACAGCAAGGTAATGATGCCGATACCGGTCATCGGCAGCGGCAGGCGTGCCAGCAGCCCGGCCAGGGCGAGGCCGGCGGTGCCGGGGGTCGCGAACAGGTCGCGATAGGGGGTGGCCATCAGGTTCTCCAAGGCAGCGACTTGCCTGGCGCACGGGGCGCCATGACAATACATACAGGGCGTATGAATAAGAGGCTACATTCATACGCGTCGTATGTAAATAATCATGCACTGCGTATGTAAGGAGCTCTGAATGGTTCGCCGCACCCGCGCCGAGATGGAAGAAACCCGCGCCACCCTCCTGGCCACCGCCCGCCGGGTGTTCAGCGAGCATGGCTATGCCGCCACCTCGATGGACGACCTGACCGCCCAGGCCGGGCTGACCCGCGGCGCGCTGTACCACCACTTCGGCGACAAGAAGGGTCTGCTGGCAGCTGTCGTCGCCCAGCTCGATGCCGAGACCGACCAGCGCCTGCAGGCGATCAGTGATGCCGCCGACGATGCCTGGGAGGGCTTCGTGCAGCGTTGCCGCGCGTACCTGGAGATGGCGCTGGAACCGGAGATCCAGCGCATCGTGCTGCGCGACGCGCGCGCGGTGCTCGGTGGCGCCTCACCGGAATCGCAGCGCCACTGCGTGCATTCGATGCAGCACCTGATCGAACATCTGGTTGCCCAGGGCGTGGTGGCACCGGTGAATGCGCAGGCGCTGGCGTCGCTGATCTATGGCAGCCTGGCCGAGGCCGCGTTCTGGATCGCCGAGGGCGAGGATGGCGACGTGCGCCTGCGGCAGGCGACGGCGGCGCTGGAGATGCTGTTGCGCGGGTTGAAGTCGGCGGGGTAAGGCCCATCCACGCATGGCGTGGATCTACTGCGGCTCCTACTGCACCGCGCGCAACGCGTGCCAACCAAGGTTGGCACCTACCGGGGAACGCTGGGCCACTCGCGCAGCACCGACACCGGCACGCCCATGCGCGCACAGGCGCGGCTGGCCAGGCCATCGGGCAACGCACGGCGGAACAGCGGCGCCATGCCCTGCATCAGCTTCGCCGACGCGGCGGCCTGCGCGCGCTGACGGCCACTGCGTTCAAGCATGCCTTCGGCCCAGTCCGGCAGCAGTGCCGCGCCTGCACCCAGGAACACTTCGCGCGACAGCCCCGGCACCGGTACCGGCAGGCGCACGCCGGACAGCACCTCCAGCACCTCGCGCGAGCGCTCGTCGACGCGCAGCTCCGGCTGCCGCGCACAGAAGTACGCCGCCACTTCCGCTTCGCTGCGCGGCACGTCCACCGCACCCAGTGCCTCGGCCACGCAGCGGTACTCATCGTAGTAACGGTCGGCGATGTGTGCCGGCACCTCCCGTCCGTACCGGCGGAAGCCCTGAAGGAACCCGAACGCCTCGGTCACATGCACCCAGGTCAGCAGCTGCGGATCATCGGCGGCGTAGGGTTCGCCCTGTGCGGTCTGGCCGCGGATCCGTGCATGGATGCGGCGCACCCTGGCCACCAGCGCCTCCACCTCGCCGGTGGGCGCATAGCTGGTACCGGCAACGAACGCGGTGGTGCGACGCAGGCGCCCCACCAGGTCCTGGCGGAAATTGGAGTGATCGTAGACCCCGGCCAGCGCGCGCGGATGCAGGGTCTGCAGCATCAGCGCGCACAGGCCACCGGCCAGCATCGAGGGGAACTCGGCGTGCAGGCGCCAGGTCACGCTGTCGGGTCCAAACCAACCCGGGTCACCCAGCGGCTGGTCGTAATCGATGCCGCTCTGGCCACGGGGGAAGGCCTCCAGCACCCAGCGCCGGATCGGCGCGGTGACGGGGCGGGAGAGCTGCAGCAGAGCCGGCATCACAGGTCCAAGAAAGACGGAAGAACAGTCGCATCTTGCGCGGTTGGCTCCGATTCTCGGCGATCACGACCGCGGCGGCGAGTCTTCGTACTCAGCCACGGTTTCATGTGCGGCCGCAGCACATTTCACCCTGCGACATCCTGTCGCAGGCAGCGCCCTCGATGCTGCGATGCAACAACATTCACCGATTCAGGGAAAGCCCTTGCGCAGCTTGGCATTGCGCCCATTGCACGGCTCGCTGGAAATGCTAGAACTGGAACCGCCACACCGTCCAATGCTGATCGACGCACGTTCCACAAGGAGCCAGCCATGATTGCTTTGTTCAAGGGTTTGGGAATTCTGCTTCGCGACAACGAGCTCTACAGCAGCCCGTTCGACAAACAGGTCGCGCATTGGCGCAATCTCAGCGAGCAGCAGATCCGCGATGAAGTCGCGGTGCTGGCCCAGGCCAAGTGCCAATGGCTGATCGCCTCGATCGTCGGCTGGCAGGCAGCCTCGCTGCTGATTCTTGGCCTGATCGCCAACTACCTCTGGCGCGACGACTTCCATATCACGTTCACCCGCGTGGTAGTCGTGTTCGGCTCGTGGGTGTCGATCCTGTTCGTGATCTGGTTCATGGCCAACATGTTCGATCAGCAGGCCGGTTTCGAGCGCTGGATGAAGGCGTTCAACAGTCGCGCACGCATCAGCTCCAAGGCCGACAGCGTCGAGCACGTGGCCGAGGCACTGGACCTGGCCGAGCATTACCCGGAAGTGCTCGATTACAAGCAGGCGGTCACCGCCAAGCGCGAGCTGCGCCACGAGGACATCCGCATCATGACCGAGATCGGGCGCATGAAGCAGCACTCCGAACTGGTCGGCCGCCTCAACCACGTGGGCGAGAACGAGCACCACCACGACCTGACACTACAGCCTGCCTACTGACCCTTCAGGGAAGCGGGGGGAGCCACAATGCCACCGTGATCACTCACGGTGGCATTGTTCTTTCCGATCCTCGCTGACGCACTGGGCGAAGCCCTTCGGCAGGCTCCTGAACTCCCGGGTCGTGCCGGCCGCCAACGCGAACGACCGTATCGGCGCTTTCGCACAGGCGGCATCAGGACGACAGGCCGGGTCCAGCACCAGGTAATGGCACTGGCCGCTGCGGCTGGCCATGCACTCGAAACGCACCACGCCGTCCACTACCGTGCGCTTGCTGTACAGCGTGTCCACGCCATTGGCAGTGGTGCGGGTGATCGCGGTTTCAGTGGACTTCTGGCAACCGGCAAGCGCCAATGCGGCGAGGCCGACAAGCAGGAAAAAACGCATGCAATGCTCCTGGTGACGGAGGCTGCGGCGCGGCTACATGCCGCGGAACAGGCTCATGAACGGTTGGCTGACCACCAGCGTCTCTGTGCGCCCGCGCAGGCGCAGCACGCCGCGCCCGGTATCGTCGCGGCTCACCGCTGCCACCGCTTTCATGTTGACGATGGTGGAGCGGTGGATCTGGCGGAAGTGCTGCGGGTCGAGCACTTCCAGCAGTTCGCGCAACGGTGTGCGCAACAGGCTCTCGCCGGCAGCGGTGACCACGGTGGTGTACTTGTTGTCGGCACGGAAGTAGACGACATCTTCCAGCATGATCAGTTGCGTCTCGCGGCCGTTGCTGGCGGTGATCCAGGCCAGTGGCGGGCGCTCCGCTGCGCCCTGCGACGGGCCCAGCCGCTGCAGCAGGCGCTCCAGCACGGCATCGTCCTGGCGCGTCGATGGCAGCCGCGACAGGATGCGCTCGCGGGTGGCCAGCAGGCGCTCATCACTGACCGGCTTCAACAGGTAGTCCATCGCGCCCTGCTCGAACGCATCGATGGCGTACTGGTCGTAGGCGGTGACGAATACCACCTGGGTGCGCGGACTCAGCTCGGACAGTGAGCGCGCGACCTCGATGCCGCTGATGCCGGGCATGCGGATGTCGAGGAACGCGATGTCCGGCTGCGTCTCGGCCAGCTGCTCCAGTGCACTGGCACCGTCCTCGCACTCGGCCACCAGCTTCAGCTCCGGCCACAACCGGCCCAGCTGCTCCACCAGTGACTGCCGCAGCAGTTCTTCGTCTTCGGCGATCAGGGCTTCAAGCGGCATGGCTGCGCTCCTTGTGCGACTGCGGCAGGGTCATGGTCGCGGCCACGCCGCTGGGGAAGTTGGCAACGATCGCCACGCCGGCCTGCTCGCCGCAGGTCAGGCGCAGGCGCTCGCGCAGGTTCTTCAGGCCGATGCCGGTACCGCTGGTGCCCTGGCCGAAGCCCAGCCCATCGTCGGCCACGGTCACGGTCACGTGGTCATCGAAGCCGCGCGCCAGTATCCAGATCGTGCCACCGCCGGGCTTGGGTTCCAGGCCGTGCTTGATCGCGTTCTCCACCAGCGTCTGCAGTGCCATCGCCGGCAGGTGCACGCCGTGCAGTTCGTTCGGTACCTGCATTTCCACCGCCAGGCGTGCGCCCATGCGGATGCGCAGGATTTCCAGGTACGCGCGGGTGCGGTCCAGCTCCACGCCCAGCGTGGATACCGATTCGTCCACCTGCGGCAACGAGCTGCGCAGGTATTGAATGAGGTGGCCGAGCATCTGTTCGGCACGCGCCGGATCGGTGCGGGTCAGTACCTGCGCGTTGGCCAGCGTGTTGTAGAGGAAGTGCGGTTCCACCTGCGCATGCAACAGGTTCAAGCGTGCCACCGACAGTTCCTTTTCCACCTGGGTCTGTTCGGCCGCAGCCTGTTCGTCGCGGCGCTGGTCGGCGACGCGGCGGCTGATCGCACGGGTGACTGCTTCGGCGTTCTCGAAGTTGCTGCCCTCGTCGAGCGCCAGCAGGTCGGCCCACCAGCCGGCATCGGGTTCGAACAGCAGGGTCACGGTGCTGGTGCCCTGCCCGGGTGTCACCGTGGCCAGCACGCTGTTGCGCTTGATGGCCAGCCTCGCCGGCAGGTTCCAGCGCGAGGGCTGGCGGCCGTTCCAGAGGTCGACCCGGCGCACATAGGCGCGCACCTGCAGGCTGCCGGCCGAGCTTTCCACGTCTTCGACGCGCGGTAGTTCGGAAATCGCCGCCTCCACCACCGAGAAGGCGTGGCCCGCGTCCATCGGCAGTTCGATCTGGCGGCGCTGGCGGCCGGACAGGGTGGTGGCATCCAGGCGACCGGCCACCAGCCAGACCCGGCGGATGTGGGTGATGGCACTGCCCAGCGCGGAAATGATCAGGAACATCGCCAGCAGCCCGAAGATCCAGCCCGGGCCATCGTTCATGCCACTGAAGATGCCGCTCCAGACCATGCCGGCGACAACCAGCGCGGCAGCCCAGGCCAGCAGGTGGCGGATCAGGAGAGAGAGGCTGGCGAACACGGCGGCGCCTTGAGGAAGGGGGTGAGCCGAGCATAGGGCGGCCCGCCGGGCAAGCAAGCAGGCTGCGACGAAGGCCGGGAAAGTGGGGATGGAAGCCGTTATGGAAACGCCGGGCACGGCCCGGCGTTTCCGGGGGCGGCAATGCCGGCCAGCGGCCGGCACTACCGGACGCCGTTATTTGCGCTGGTCGGCGCTGGCGTCACGCACGGCGCGGAACACCTCGTCCTTGCTCCAGTTCGGCCAATCGCGGGAATTGGCCAGCTGGTTGCCCAGCGTGTACAGCACTTCCAGGTCGCGCGCGGCACCGGCAAACACCCAGTCCGGCTGCCACTCGTCGCCCTGCTGGTGATAGCGCTTGGCGGTGTAGTCCTCGGAGGCCTTCCTGCCTGCGGCCACGCCACCGTCCACCCAGTCCTGGCCGGCCGACCAGGACAGCGCCGGCACGCCACGCTTGGCGAACGGGAAGTGGTCGGAGCGGAAGAACAGGCCCGCTTCCGGCTTCGGGTCCGGCGTGTAGCGGATATCCCAGCCCTTGGCCACGTCCTTCAGCTGGTCCAGCAGCTCGAAGCGCGCGGCACCGTAGATGCCGAAGTCACGCGACGGGCCGAACGGCGCCATGCCGTCCATGTTGATCACGGCCACGGTCTTTTCCAGCGGATACAGCGGATGGGTGGCGTAGTACTCAGAACCCAGCAGGCCCTTTTCCTCGGCGGTGACCGCCAGGAACAGCAGCGAGCGCTGCGGGCGCTTCTCCTTGGCGAAGCCACGGGCCAGCTCGACCAGCGAGGCGGTGCCGCTGGCGTTGTCCAGCGCGCCGTTGAAGATGCGGTCACCGCGCGCGTCCGGCTCGCCCACGCCGATGTGGTCCCAGTGCGCGCTGTAGATGATGGTCTCGTCCGGATGGCGGCTGCCTTCCAGGCGCGCGGCCACGTTGTGAGAGGTGATCACTTCGGTCTTCACCGCGTACTTCGCGTCCAGGCTGGCGCCGGTCAGCGGCACCGGGGTGAAGTCGCGCTGCTGCGCCTTCTTCTTCAGTGCCTCGAAATCCTGCCCGGCCGAGCGGAACAGCTCCACGGCAAGGTCGCGCTGGATCCAGCCTTCCAGCAGCGGGTGGCTTTCTGCCGGGTTGTCACGCACCACGTCGAACATGGTGTTGGTGTTGGAGCCGGCTACGGTGGCCCAGCCATACGACGCCGGTGCGGTCTCGTGCACGATCAGCACGCCCAGCGCACCCTGGCGGGCGCCTTCCTCGTACTTGTAGGTCCAACGGCCGTAATAGGTCATGCCCTTGCCGTCGAAATCACCCTGGCCGGTTTCGAAGTCCGGGTCGTTGATCAGCACCACGGCGATCTTGCCCTTCAGGTCCACGCCCTTGAAGTCGTCCCAGTTGCGCTCCGGTGCCTTCACGCCGTAGCCGAGAAACACCAGCGGGGCCTTGCTGATGTCGACGCTGCTGGCGCCGTTCATGGCGGCGCGCACGGCGATCTGCTTGCCCTGCTCCAGCGGCACGGTCTTGCCGCCCTGGTGCAGCGCCAGCTGCGGTGCGCCGACGATGTCGCCCTTGCGCAGCGGCACGGCCTGGGTCCACAGGCGCTTGCCGTCCTTGAGGTCGCCGCCCGGCTGCAGGCCGGCGTCGGCAAACTGCTTGCTGAGGTAGGCGATGGTCTTTTCTTCGCCGGCGGTGGCCGGCGAGCGGCCTTCGTAGGCGTCGGAGGCCAGTTCCTTGACGTCGGCGGAGATCCGCGCGCCATCGAATTTCGGGGTGGCCGCCATCAGTGCGCTCGACACCGACAGGGCCAGCACGCCCAGTACCACTCGTTTCATTGCTCTCTCCAGCAGGGAAATCCTTCTGGAGTGTAATGGGATTCGCCAGGGCTGCGCCCTGCACCTGCCGAAACAACGGCAACAGCCGAAGCAACAGCAAAAGCTGGTTTCCTGAGGGTAGGCGGGGTCCCACTGCTGTTGGTGGGTGTCGACCTTGGTCGACACGCACGGAAACACGAAAGGGTCAGATCCCTTTCCCGCCGGGAAAGGGATCTGACCCCCTCAGGGTGTTACCAGTTCGGGTCTTCGGCCGGGGCGGCAGCGGGCTTGGGCTTCGGCTTGGCCGCCGGGCGTGCGGCGGCGGCGGGAGCGGCCGAGGCAGTCGCACCTGCGGCGGCGGCCGGCTTGCTGCCCAGCTTCTGGCGCAGTTCGATCTGGCCCGGGCGGAAACCGCCGCGCATCGCGTCGACGCCGTCTTCGATGGTGCCGTACGAGGTCTGTGCGGCCACGCGGTCGATGCGGATGGTGCAGCACGGGTGTTCACTGCGGCCCAGTGAGCGGCCGGTCTGTGGGTCCTTCAGTTCCTCGCCCAGGCGCACGGCCTGCCAGCGCTGGCCGGCCTGCAGGGTTTCGCCACCCTGGCTCAGCACCACCTGGTCACCGTCCACAGAAACCACCGACACCGGGAACAGCGTGGTGACGATGGTGGTACCGATCTGGCCCGACAGCGATTCCATCATCGCCGCGGCCATGTTGCGGCCGTTGACCACGCGGGGCAGGGTGCTCGGGCCGGTCGAGGCCAGCTGGTGGTCGAAGCTGTCGGACATCACCACCTGGCCGGTGGTGGCGTTGATCAGGCGCAGGGTGATGCGGCCGCCACCGGAGTACGAGGTCACCTGGCGGTCGGACATGCGCAGGTTGCGCACGCTGCGCGGGTACTCGAAGCGTTCGATGGTCGGGATCAGGATCAGGTCGGTCGCCAGCTGCTGGCCGACGCGTGCGGTGTCCTGCAGGCGTACGTTGCCGCTGTTGATATGGTCGATCTCGGCCTGCAGTTCGTCGCCGAACTCGCGGTCCAGCACGATGAAGCGCTGGGTCTGGGTCAGCGTGTCGGACAGGCGCGCGCGGATCGCGTCGGCCACTTCATCGGCACTCACGCGGCCATCGCCCACGGCATAGCTGCCGGCCTTGGTGCGCGGCAGCGCGACCACGATCTTCGGCTTGCCCTGCTCGTCCGGTGCACGGTACTGGGCAATCTGTGCACGCACGCGCACCTTCCAGTAGCTGCGCATGCTGCGGTGGGTCACGTCCGAATCGAACGAGCTTGCGCCACGCTTGGCATCGACGCTGACCTTCTCGTCGTAGCTCTCCTTGACGCTGGCCGAGGCTCCGCCGCCCTTTGCCGTGGCCTCGCCGGACGCGCTGGCAGAGGCCGAACCCTTGAAGCTCCAGCCTTCGTCGCTGGCGCGCACGCGCGCGATGGTTTCTTCATCCAGCTGCCGCACTTCGTCCTGCGACAGGATTTCATAGCCCAGCACCGCGCCCTGCGAGCCGGCGATCATCTGCTGGGTGAACGCGTCGGCGCGGATATCGCCGACGTGTTCGTCATCCACATCCACATGCAGGCCTGCACGCAGGCTCTGCATCTGGCTGGCCACGCGTACGCCGTTGACCTGCGCCACCGCCGACTGCAACGCCGCCAGCACCGCCAGTTCCGGGGTGCTGCCGATGCCGTCGGCCTCGCGCGCGACCTGGGTGGTGCCGCCGAAATCCGGCGTGCCACGCAGGGGCGCTGCTTCCACTGGCGCATTGCTGGCCAGTGCACTGGTTGCCTTGTCCTTGGCAGGTGCGGGCGCTTCGGCCGGGGTGTCCTGCTTGCCACAGGCTGCAAGCAGCGCGGCAGCCAGGCCCAGGCCGATCAAACGGGAGGTCGTACGCATGGGGATTCGCCTCGGATCAGTTCATCTTGTCCAGCTGGCCCAGCATCGAGTCGGCGTTGGACGGCACCTTGACCTTGCTCTTCTTGGCGAAGGTCACAGCCGACTTGGTCGAACCGTACAGGCCCTGGATGAAGCCCGGCGATTCCTTGGCCACCCATGCACCAGCGGCCAGCTTGCGGCCGACGGTAGCCATCTGGGTGGCGCCCAGGTTCTTCATGCCGGCGGTGAAGTTGCTGGCTTCGCCACCCAGCTTCTGCGCTTCGGCGGCCGACGCCAGCAGCGAGACCAGGCCTTCGGCGTAGTGCTGCTTGGATTCAGCGTTCAGCTCCGGCTGCGCGGCCTGGCGCTCGTCGATCGCGGCCTGGGCGGCTTCGCTGACCGACACCGACTTCTTCATCGCATCGACGCTGACCGAACCCGACGACAGCGCCTGGCGCTCGGCTTCCAGCAGCTGCACCTGCTCGGCCAGGCCGAAGGCACGGGCGAACGAGGTCTGGGCCTGCAGCGAGTGCGACTGCGAGCTGACGAAACGACGCACCAGCGCTTCCTGCGCGGCTTCGTCCGGGGCAGCGGCGCTGGAGGTGCTGCTGGAGGAGCCGGTGGAGCCACCAGCCAGGTCCTTCAGCTTGCCCAGGCCGGCATGGGCCGGCATCGACAGGGTGGCGGCCGCGATGGCCAGGGCAAGAGCGGTATTGCGGATCATGTGAGAGTCCTTTGGAAGAAACGGCCGCGTGCGGCACGTGGGGAATCGGTAACCCAGGGGCGATGCCGAGCGAGCTCGGCACCCAACGGGCCGGCGGATCAGCGGACCGCCTTGACGTTCAGTTCGTTGATCATCTGCTGGGCGGCCTTTTCGGCAGCCAGCTGCAGGGCATTGGTACGGGCCACGGTTTCATTCGGGCCGGTGCCGGAGAACTGCACCGGGCCGACCGACGACACGGTGCGCGGGAAACGACCGGTCACGTCCAGCACCTTGCCGGTGACAGTGACGAACACGCGGGTGTTGCCGCTGGCCGGATCGCGGTCACGCATGCCGACGTCGAGGGTGCCGACGGCGATGTACGGGATGTTGGCCGCACGGATGCCATTGGCGGTGTCGCGCAGGGTGGCCGGGGCCAGGTCGTTGCCGGTGCTGAAGTCCTTGCGGATGCGCTCGATGCTGAGCAGGCCGCGCGACTCGCCTTCCACGTACTCGGCTTCAACCACCTCGTAGCCGGCGGCGCTGAAGGCACCAGTCATCGCGGTGTTGACTTCGGCGGCGTTGGCCACCTTCCAGGTGATGTTGTCGGCGCGCGCGGTGGTGCTGCCGCCGCTGGTGACCGACACCGAACCGTTCTGGTTGATGCTGCCGTTGGTGCTGACCGAGTTGCCGCGGAAGCTGTCGCCTTCACGGGTGTTCTCGCTGTAGCTGCTGCTGGCGTCGACGCGGCGGTACTCCTTGTCCTGGAACGACTGCACGGTGTCCTGCGAGCGCGCCATGAACAGGAAGGTCAGCAGCGAGCGCTGCGCAGCGGTGGCGCCGGCCACGGCCGAACCCGCATCCAGCTTGGTCTGCAGCAGGGTGGTGTTGATCTCGGCGCGGACGGTGACGCTGTAGGTCTTGGCCTTCTTGTCTTCGGTGTCCGACAGCTGTACGGCGCTGAGCACGTAGCGGTCGATCTCGCCGATGAACTCGGCGCGGCGCGCCTCGAACAGGCGCAGCTTGGCCGCACCGGTTTCGGCGATGTACGCCTCCAGGGCATTGACCTTGGCCTTGTTCAGGGCCTGGGCACGGGTATCGGCGCTCAGGCGCAGGCCGTAGCTGGCCGAGCCGGTTCCGCGCGAACTCGCGGTCTGCGCAGCGACCGGCGAGGCCACCGCCAGCGCGATGAGGATGAGCAGGATGGTACGCATCAACGACATGACTTGATCAACTCCTGGAGGGCTTGGGTCTGCTGCTGCAACGGGCGGCCGCCCGGCTTCTGTTCGTCCAGCCAGGCGCGCGAATCGGCACGCTTGGCGGCGGCGCCGGCGAAGGCGTCGAAGCCGGCCAGCAGGGTTTCGTAGCTGGCCGACCACTGGTCGACCTGCCACTGCGTGACCGGCACCACCTTGGTGGCCCCCTTGCGCAGCGGCTGTTCGAAATAGACCTTGCCCGAGAACGGCTCGCTCACCTTGGCGGTGAAGAAGGCGCCGAACAGCATCGTCTTCATCGCCGGGGTTTCCTCGATCACGCCGTTCTTCAGTGCATCGACCTGCAGCTGGATGACGTAGTCGGGTTCGGGAATCTTCAGCTGGTAGACCTTGCCGTCGGCAAAGCGGGCGGCCATCGCACCGCCGATCGCCTGGCCCGAGGCCGGCGGCAGCAGGCCAACGCCGGTGTTGGACGACAGCGTCTTGGACAGTTCGTGCGCAAGCGTGGCACGCAGCGGTGCTTCCCACTTCGGATCGGGCAGCTTGGCGCGTGCCGCGTCGGACAGGGTCACCCCGCCCACCTGCAGGCGACGCACGGCGGCATCGGGCAACCGGGCCTGCGCCAGGCTGGCCGCCAGTACCTGCGACAGGCTGGTATCGGCACCGCCGTACAGCAGATCGGCGACGATCGCGTCGATATCGTCGTTGTCCGGACGGTAGTCCTGCACGTCGATGCGCTGCAGGGTGAGCGGATAGGAGGCGATCACCTGGCGCTCGCGGAAGTCGAAGAACAACGCCTGCAGCGCCACTTCCACCAGCACCTTGTACTGGTCGCCGATCGGTTCGACCGAGACCAGCTCGCGATCCAGCGCAGCGGCCAGCACGGTGGCACTGGTGGTGCCGTCGAGCATCGCCACCGGCTGGTCGATCAGCTCCAGGTGGGCCGGTGCGTGGCGCTTGAGCGACTGTGCCAGCGTCTGGTTCAGCGGGACCAGCCCACGCCGTTCCAGCACCGCGTGCGCATGCGGCGTGGTCGCCTGCACGGCAGCGGCGTCGGCGGTGTAGGCAAACCCGGCCCAATAGGCCTGCTGTGATTTGTCGGCGGCCTGCACGGCCATCGGCCATACGGCCAGGCACAGGGCACAGGCAAGCAGGCGCGCAAAAGCGCGCGATGCGCTCTTCGTCCTTGAATACATCCAACCGCTCCTCGGTCAATACGCATGGAATGCGGACGCTGATGCGTCCGCTGGGCGCGAAACATAGCCGCTCAGGCGCCCGGCGACAAGTGCTGTCCTTGTCGGCTCAGTCCGTGGGCGGTAGTCCCGCCCGTCGCCGCAACAGTCCGCGCTCGGCGCGGTTCTGGCTGAGTTCGGCGGCCGCGGCAAAAGCGTCACGCGCATCCTGCTCACGCCCCAGTGCCTGCAACAGCTCGCCGCGCACCACCTGCAGCGGCGCATAGTCGCGCAGGCGCGCGTCGACCATCAGGGGTTGCAGCTGCGCCCACGCGGCGAACGGGCCTTCGCTGCGCAGGATCGCCACCACCCGGTTCAATGCCACCACCGGCGAAGGTTGCACCTGCAGCAGCTGTGCATAGAGCGCGGCGATACGCGGCCAGTCGGTAGCGTCGGCGCGCCGCGCAACCGCATGGCAGGCGGCGATGCGCGCCTGCAGGACGTAGGGATCGTCGCCACCACCGGCCGCCAGCGCGCGCGCCAGCGCCTGCTGGCCGCGTTCGATCTGCAACCAGTCCCAGCGCGCGCGGTTCTGCTGGTCCAGCAGCACCGGCGTGCCCTGTGCATCCACGCGTGCCGCCGCGCGCGAGGCCTGCAGTTCCATCAGCGCCAGCAGGCCCAGTACCGGCGGCACCGGCAGGCGATGGGCCAGGATGCGCGCCAGCCGCAGCGCCTCCTCGCACAACGCCGGACGCATCCAGTCGTCACCGGCGCTGGCCGCATAGCCTTCGTTGAACACCAGGTAGACCGCCTCCAGCACCGAGGCCAACCGCTCCGGCATCGCGTCCGCGCGCGGCACTTCATAGGGCACCTGCTTCTGCGCCAGCGTGCGCTTGGCGCGCACGATGCGCTGGGCGATGGTCGGCTCCGGCTGCAGGAACGCACGCGCGATCTCGACGGTGGTCAGGCCACCGAGCAGGCGCAGGGTCAGTGCCACCCGCGCATCGGCCGGCAGCACCGGATGGCAGGCCACGAACATCAGCCGCAGCAGGTCATCGCCCAGGTCGTCCTCCAGTGCCTGGCTGTCATCCGGCGCCGGCAGTGCCGCCGGATGCAGTTCCTCGCCCCACTGCGCATGCTGCTGCGTCACCCGCTGGTGCTGGCGCAGCACATCGATGGCACGGTTGCGCGCGGTGGTCATCAGCCAGGCTCCAGGGTTGTCCGGGATACCCTGCTCCGGCCAACGCTCCAGCGCGGCCAGCCAGGTGTCCTGGGCCAGCTCCTCGGCACGGCCGACATCGCCACCGAGCAGCCGCGCCAGGCGCGCAATCAGCACTGGCGACTCCATCCGCCAGAGGGTTTCCAGACGCTGCGTCAGTGCGGGCTCGAGCATGCGCCGATCACAGCACGCACGCCCGGCCCGCACAAGCGCCGCAGCTCACGCTTCAACAATCGGCTTGAAGCCACCCCAGAACATGCGCCGGGTATCGAACGGCATGTCCTTCGGGCCCAGCGACGCCAGCCGCGGGTCGGCCATCACCTTTGCATTGATGCGGTCGCGTGCCGCGCGCGAGCGGAACACCACGAAGGCGACGATCACCGTCTCGCCCGGTTTCGCCTTGACCGCGCGCGGGAAGGAGGTGCTCTTGCCCGGCTCCACATCGTCGGCCACGCATTCCATGTACTGCAGCGCGCCATGGTCCTTCCACACCGCACCGGCCTTGCGGGCAAGGCGACGGTAGGCCGCCACCTTGTCCTGCGGGCACGGCAGCACGTAAGCGTCCACGTAAGCCATGCGGGTTCTCCCTGCGGCGGCCGTCAGCCCGGCTCGCCGTCCATGTGTGTGATTTCCCAGAGATGGCCATCCAGGTCCTGGAAGCCACGCTGGTACATGAAACCGTAGTCGCGCGCGGGCTGCGGTTCACTGGCGCCGGCCGCCAGAGCCTTGTCCACCATCACGTCCACCGCCTTGCGGCTGTCCGCCGACAGGCAGGTGATCACCTCGGTCTGGCTGCGTGCGTCGGCGATCGGCTTGGTGGTGAACTGCTTGAAGAACGGCTGGGTCAGCAGCATCACGAAGATGCTCTCGCTGATCACCATGCAGGCGGCATCGTCATTGGTGAAGGTCGGGTTGAAGCTGTAGCCCAGCGCTGCGAAAAAGGTCTTGGACGCGTTCAGATCCTGCACGGGCAGGTTGACGAAGATCATCTGCGGTTGCGGTGCACTCATCGGTGAAGCTCCTTGTGGATGAAATAAAGAGAGGAATCAGGGCTGCTTCATGCAGTTGACCATCCACGGCTTGCCATAGCGGTCGACCAGCATGCCCCAGCGGTGCGCCCAGAACGTTTCGGCGATCGGCATCTGCACCTGCGCCCCCTCGGCCAGCGCGGCAAACACGCGTTCGGCTTCTTCGATGCTGTCGACGTCGACATTGATGGTGGTCGAGCCACCCTCGCCGCCGCCGGGGCCGTCGGCCGCCATCACGATGGCGTTGCCGATCTCCAGCTGGCTGTGGGCGACGTGGTCCAGGGTTTCCGGCGGCATCTCGTTGCAGCCCGGCGAGCCATCGGAGGGCGGCATGTCGCGGTATTTCATTTCCGAAGTGACCTGGCCACCGAGTGCCTTGGCGTAGAACGCCATCGCCTCGTGGGCCTGGCCGCTGAAGCCGAGGAAGGGAATCAGTCTCATGGCAATACTCCGTGATGTGGTTCAGGGCGGTAGCGCCGGGTCGTGCCCGGCGTGGAGATGAATCGGGTCAACCTTCCAGCTGTGCACGCAGACGCTGTTCCTGCTGCTGTAATTCGGGAGTGAAGGCTTCACCGAAGTCTTCAGCGGAGATCAAGGGACGCAGTTCGAGCGTGCCGCCACTGCCGAACGGCGCGCGGCTGGCCCATTCAACCGCTTCGTCCAGCGACCGCACCTCCCACAGCCAGAAGCCGGCGATCTGTTCACTGGCAGGACCGAACGGACCGGCCTCGACCTGGGGTGCCCCGCCGCCGAAGTGAATGCGACGGCCGCGCTGGGTGGCGTGCAGGCCTTCACCGGCCAGCATGATGCCGGCGGCCACCAGTTGTTCGTTGAAGGCGCCCATTTCGGACAGTTCCTGTTCGCTGGGCATGCGGCCGGCTTCGGAGTCGGCGTTGGCCTTCACGATCACCATCACTTTCATTGCGGTCTCCCGTGGGGACGCGTGGTGCGTGCCCTTCATTGGATACAACGAACCAGGGGGCTGGGAATCGACACGTCCTCTGAAAATTATTTCTTCCGTGGAAAGCGCGCCTTCGGCGGAGGTCGGCGAACGGCGGAGCCCCTCCGTGGTGGGTTTGGGTTGGTCGCTGAAAGCTGGTTTTCTGGGAGTGGGCCGGGCGGGTGGGGTTGGCGGGGACGCCGTGAACCCATCCGTGGGGGCTTAGCCGCGGCATCCATGCCGCGGATACCCCGCCAACCCCACCCGCCCGGCCCCAGACAGATCTCTGCGGCTGCCCCACCACGGGAAAATCAAGAGAAAAGGCAAAAGCAACAGCAAAAGCAACAGCAACGGCGGTTGGCTGGCGGGCTCAGCTTTGCGAGCGAAGCGACCCGCTTTTGCTCTTGTTTGTGATTTTCCGGGGTGGACGCCGCAGGAAACTGTCCAGGGCCGGGTGGGTAGGCGGGGCGGGGGTGTCCGCGGCATGGATGCCGCGGCCAAGCCCCCATGGATGGGTTTACGGCGTCCCCCGACCCGCCTACCCACCCGGCCAAGCCCAAGCATCACGTTGTAGCGCCACCACGGAGGGGCTCCGCCGTTCGCCGTCCCCGCCGAAGGCGCGCTTCTGCGCTGCAACATGCCCACGCGCCATCCTGCGCCATCATGGGCACCCGCCCCCGCCAGGACCGTCCCATGCAGCAGTACCTGCTTCTGATCTATATCGAGCCTGCCCTGCTGCAGGCCCTGCCCATCGAAGAATTCAACGCGCTGATGCGCGACTGCCTGGCCCACGCCGACAAGCTGCAGGCCGAAGGCACGCTGCTGGCCGCGCAGAAACTGCAGCCGGTCGACACTGCACAGACCCTGCGCGTGCGTGATGGCAACAGCCGTGTTCTCGATGGCCCGTTCGCCGAAACCCGCGAACTGCTGGCCGGCTTCAACCTGATCGTCGCCCGCGACCGCGACGAAGCCATGCGCATCGCCCGCGACTTCCCGTGGGCGCGCTTCGGCAGCATCGAAGTGCGGCCGCTGGAAGACATGGACGCCGAGCGCGAACGCTGCGGCGCCCCGGCTGCGGCTATGGCAGCAGCCGTACCCTGATCTCGCGCGGGCCGACGCCTTCGTTGCCGCTGTAGTCGCGCACGCTGGCGCGCACGATGTACTCGCCCGGCGGCAGCGCCGCCGGCTGCCAGCGCCCGGTTTCCATCAGGCCGTCGCGCACGGTGTTGGTGGCCAGGTAGCGGAACCGGGTCACCGCGCTGCCGTGCACGGTGATACCACTGTCGGGGGCGTAGGCCACCCGCACCGCTTCCTTCTGCGGCGGCATGCGGTTGAACACGATGTTCCAGCGTGGCTGTTCATAGCCCTGCAGCGCTCGGCCATCGGCGTCGAGGATCTGGTAGCCCACCTGGTACATGCCCAGGCGGCGGCGCGGCAGGTTGTTGTCGACCTGGTCCCAGGCCTCGACCACGATCTGCACGCCGCGGCCCTGGCGCGCCACCATCACCACGCCATCGCTGCCGGCGGCCATCGGCTGGTCGTTGTCGTCCAGCAGGGCCACATCGGTGATGCGCGGCGCGAAGTGGTCGGCGTAGCCCTGGAAGCCCAGCGCCACCGCGTTGGTCTCGAAGCCGCCGGTACCCACCGCCAGGTGCACGTGCGCCTGGTTGTTGATGCTGCCCAGGCGGTCACCGACGTGGATGCGCATGCCGCGGCGCACGCGCATCCGCTCCAGCCTGCCCTGCTCGTCGTACAGCGCCTGCCAGCGCGCATCGTAGGGTTCGTCGCGCGGGGTGCGGCCGACCCGCATGTGGATGTACTTGAGGCGATCCACGACCAGGCCCTCGGCCTGCTCACCCAGGTTCCAGGCGGCCACCGGGCTGCTGATCTTGCCTTCGGCGATCGCCAGCACGGTCTGGCCCACATCACCGCGCACGTCGAAGCCGCCATGCAGGTGGTGGCGGCTCTCACCGGTGAAGTTGCCGCGCACCTCGCCCAGGGTGCCGACCACCTCGTGCCAGCCGTCCTGCGGTGCCAGCGGCCAACGGCCCCCGGTCTTCGGCAGCGCGGCATCGGCAGCCGGGCCGACCAGTGCCGGTGCCGGCAGGTCGCCCACCGGCAGCGGGCGCAGGCGATGCAGGCGGTAGCTGGCGGCGTCGGCCACCAGCACGCTGCCATCGGCATCCAGCGCCAATCCGCTGGGGCGGGCCAGGCGCGGCAGGCGGCCATTGCCGACCAGCGCGATCTGATGGCCCTGCGGCGTCACCTGCACGATGCGGCCATCGAGATCACCCACGTACAGCACGCCGTCATGGGTGGTGGCCAACGACAGCGGCCCATTGATCACGCCACCGGCGGCGACCACGGTGCTGACCGTACCATCGGCACCCACCCGGCGCACGGCGTTGTTGAACAGGTCGGCCACCAGCAACGCGCCCTGCGCGTCGAAGGCCAGCGCCACCGGCGTATCGAAGCGCGCAGCGGCGCCCACGCCATCGGCAAGGCCCGGCCGATCACCACCGGCCAGGGTGCGCACGCTGCCATCCGTACCGATCACCCGGATGCGATCGTTGAACGTATCGGCCACGTAAACCTGGCCCTGCGCATCCACGGCGATGCCCATCGGCGCATCGAAGCGGGCCTGCGCGGCAGGGCCGTCGGCGTGGCCCTGTTCGCCACCGGCCAGCGTGGTCACCTGGCCATCGGTGCTGATGCGGCGGATCGCATGGTTGCCGGTGTCGGCCACATACAGGTTGCCCTGCGCGTCGGCGGCAATGCCCGAAGGCGTGTTGAAACTGGCCTGCAGTGCAGGGCCATCGACACGTCCCTCGCCCTGCCCGGCCACCGTTTCAACGCGGCCATCGGGAAGGCGGCGACGGATCCGGTTGTTGTCGCCGGCATCGGTGAAATAGACGCTGCCATCGGCACTGCGCAGCAACGCGTACGGATCGGCGAAGCGTGCCTGCGTGGACGCGCCATCGCGGTCACCCGGGTGGCCATCGCCGGCCAGCGGTTCGATCTGCGCGGTCCACGCCAACGGCGTCGGAGCCGGACCCGCCGGTTCAGCCAGCGTATGCAGCGGTGTCTCCCACCAGGTCGCAGCCAATGCCACTACCGTCGCCAACGCTACGCCTGCCGCCATCCATTGCCACCGTGCCATCGTGCTGCGCTGCCTGCCTGCTGTCTGAAGAGGCACCGACAATAGACGCTGCGCGTGCGATCCGCCACGGCCGATTGTGCGGCTGAACGCCAGAATTCGCTTCGTCGTGCTTGTCCTCGCTGGCTGCAGCAGGTTCAATGCGGTTCCCACGGATGGAGATTCTCCATGCCCCGCGTTCTCCCGCTCACCGCCCTGCTGCTGGCCGCATTGGCCAGCACATCCGCCACTGCCTCGATCACGGTGGCGCCGCAGAAGCCGTCAATCACCGCCGATGCGATGCACCAAGCCTATGCCACGCGCTGGGATGAAGCCATCCAGCAGGCGCGTGGCGGCAACACGCTGGGCGCGCTGATCAGCATGGAACGGCTGATGGAGGATCCCCTGCTGGACGACTTCGATGCCGAGCATCGTGGCCGCGCCTCGCAGGTCGCTGGCTGGACCGCACTGATGCAGAAGAAGCCGGCCCTGGCCCGCCGCTACCTGCAGCGGGCGCAGGAGGCCCTGCCGGAGGATGCACAGATCCTGCTTACCCAGGTGTCGGTGGAACTGTCGGACAACCAGCCGGCCGCAGCCACCACCTTCCTGGTGAAGGCACTGCAGCATGCCGACGCGCCGCTGCCGGTCGATCACCACGCCATCAACTACCTGCAGTACCGCCTGCGTGACCAGCCGATGAAGCGCATGGACCTGCTGCAGGCGCTGTTTGACAACGGCTGGAAAAGTGCCGGCCTGGAACCCACCGGGCTGTGGCTGACGCTGGCCACGCTGCAGGCCGACAATGGCCGTGGCGACGGCATTCCAGCCACGCTGGCCCGCATCGACAGCCCGGCCGAGATCATCCGCCTGCGCAGCGACAAGCGCTTCGACCGTTATGTCGATCGCGGCGATGCGCGTTTCGATCCGGTGCAGGCGGCGCAGCGCCACCTCGATGAACTGCGCGTCTCCGGCCTGCTCGACCGTGCACTGGACGCGCGCATGGCCGAGTTCAGCACCACCCTGCTCATGCTGGACCGCAACGAGGAAGTGCTGTCGTTGACCGAGGGCATGGCCGGTGCCGCGAGCAACGGCGAATCACCTGCCGCCGCCGAAGCGGAATGGGTGGCCTGGCTGCTCAACAGCCGGCTCACCGCACTGCGCCGGCTGGGCCGCACCGATGAGGCACTGGCCACGGCGCAACAGGCCCAACGCATCGGCGCACTCGGCCCGGATGGTGTCGAGCACCAGATGAATGTCGGCTTCGTCTTCAGTTCGCTGGGGCGCATGCAGGACGCTGCGCAGGCAGTGAATGACATGCCGGGCCTCGCCGGCTACGGCAAGGCCGCGCAGGCGCTGCTGCAGTTCGCCGCCGCCCGCGAGCGCGGTGATGCCGAGGCGCGCGACGCAGCACGCGCGGTGATCCTGGCCCAGCGCGAGGATGCCCGCCTGTTCCATCGCGAAATGCTGCTGGAGGAAGGCAACCTGGACGGTGCCGCCGCCGTGCTGATCGAACAGCTGCGCTCGCCCATCGAACGCGGGGAAACCCTGGCCAGCCTGCAGGACATGCGAACCTATCCGTCATTGCCGGGCGATGTGCGCATCGATGCCGCGTGGCGTGCACTCAAGCAGCGTGCCGACGTGCAGGCCGAGGTGGCACGCGTCGGCCGCATCGAGCGCTACGACCTGGTCAGCACCTCCACCTCGCGCTGAGCGGCTTTTTGTGTAGAGCCGAGCCGATGCTCGGCGGCAATTGGCGCAGCCGAGCATCGGCTCGGCTCTACAACGCCACGTGCAGGCAGCACCGTCCGCTAGCGCGCCGGCACTTCGGTGCGGATGCCCATCGCTTCGCGGTAGCGTGCGTACAGCGCCATCACCTTGTCCACGTAGGCCAGGGTTTCGGCGTAGGGCGGCACGCCCTTGTAGCGGGTGACCGCACCGATGCCCGCGTTGTAGGCAGCCGCCGCCAACGGGCGGTCGCCGTTGTAGCGGCGCAGCAGCGCGCGCATGTAGCGCGCGCCACCCTCGATCGACTGCTGCGGCGAGAACGGATCGCTCACCCCGTATTCCTGCGCGGTTTCGGGCATCAGCTGCATCACGCCCTGTGCGCCCTTGCTGGATACCGCCAGCGCGTCGAAATTGCTTTCGGCGTGGGCGATGGCACGCAGCCAGGCATCATCGACGCCGGTGGCCCTGGACGCGGCCTTGAACTGCCGGGCGTGCTGCGCCAGCTGCGGCGTGCCGACCTTGCCCAGGCCCTCGTGCGCCGGCTCGCCTGGCGGCGTGGCCACGGTGAACTTCAGGAACACCCGCGAGCCGGGCAGGTTGCGCGTGGAGTAGACCAGCGCCCCGTCCTGTTCGCGCTCGTACAGCACGCCGCTGAACACGCCCATGTTGCCCCACAGGTTCGGGGTCTGGACGGCGTTGTCGTCGATCTCCTTCGGCGTGCACCGCGATCCCGGCTCCGGCGCGGTGGCCAGGCTGACGGTGTTGCCCTGCACGCAGCGGTAGACGGTGCGCGCGGCGGCCAGCCCGGGCCACAGGCTGGGCAGCAGCAACAGCGCGAGCAGGACGGGGCGAGGGGACATGGCGGCCGGATGATCCGGCCGTGCCCGCTAATGTTGGGTGAATGGGGGCCGGCAGGGCGGCGTCCTGCACCCGTGGTAGTGCCGGCCGCTGGCCGGCAACCTCAACAGCAACAGCCGTTTTCCCGCGAGGAGGCGGGGTGGGTCCCGCGACCTGCCGGGGTCACATCCCGTTGCTGAGCAACGGGATCTGACCCCACTTCGGATCACTTCGCGGTCCTCCGACGCACCCAATAGCCCACGCCCAGCAGCACGAACCACGCCGGGCTGGCGATCAGCGCCTGGCGGGTGTCGCCCTGCAGGCTCAGCAGCACCAGCACGGCGGCGAAGAACACCAGGCAGGCCCAGCACATCGCGACGCCGCCGGGCATCTTGAAGATCGATGCAGCATGGCGCTCCGGATAGCGACGGCGATAGGCCATGTAGGCCACCAGGATCAGCGACCAGACGAAGATGAACAGCACCGTCGCCAGTGTCGTCACCAGGGTGAAGGCGGTCACCAGGTTGGGAATCAGGTAGATCAGCAGCGTGCCGCCCAGCAGGCACAGGCACGAGAACAGCAGGCCACGGGCCGGCACTGCGGCGCGCGACAGTTTCGACAGCCCGCGCGGGGCGTGGCCCTCTTCGGCCAGGCCGTACAGCATGCGGCTGGTGGAGAAGATGCCGCTGTTGGCCGAGGACGTGGCCGAAGTCAGCACCACGAAGTTGATCAGGCTGGCGGCGGCGGGAATGCCGGCCAGCACGAATAGCTGCACGAACGGGCTCTTGTCCGGCACCACCTGGCGCCACGGGGTGACCGCCATGATCGCGATCAGCGCCAGCACGTAGAAGATGATGATGCGCACCGGGATCGAGTTGATCGCCTTGGGCAGGTTGCGCTCGGGGTCGGCGGTTTCGGCGGCGGTGGTGCCGACCAGCTCGATGCCGACGAAGGCGAACACCGCAATCTGGAAGCCGGCGAAGAAGCCGACCAGCCCCATCGGGAACATGCCACCGTCATTCCACAGGTTCGACAGCGACGCGGTGTGGCCGCTGGGTGAGGTGAAGCCCCACGCCACCAGCCCGGCGCCAGTGATGATCAGCGCGCAGATCGCCACGATCTTGATCAGCGCGAACCAGAATTCCATTTCGCCGAACAGCTTCACCGTCACCAGGTTCAATGCCAGCAGCAGCATCACGCAGGCCAGCGCCGGTTTCCAGGCTTCAAGCCCGGGGAACCAGAACTGCGCGTAGGCGGCAATGGCGATCACATCGGCGATGGCGGTGACGATCCAGCAGAACCAGTAGGTCCATCCACAGAAGAACCCGGCCCACGGGCCGAGCAGGTCGGTGGAGAAATCGATGAAGGATTTGTACTGCAGGTTGGACAGCAGCAGTTCGCCCATCGCGCGCATCACGAAGAACAGCATCGCGCCGATGATCAGGTAGACGAAGACGATGGAGGGGCCGGCCAGGCTGATGGTCTTGCCCGATCCCATGAACAGGCCGGTGCCGATGGCACCGCCGATGGCGATCAGTTGCAGGTGGCGGTTGGACAGGCTGCGGCGCAGGTGCTCGGGGGGCGTTGCGGGCTCGGTCATGGGCGCGGGCAAAAGGGGCGGGCGAAGCATTCGACGGTAGTCCTCCGCGGCGCCGAGCGCCAGCGCCAGACGGACCTATTGCGTCAAAGCGGGCCGCTTTCACCACAATGTGACCGAATACCGTATTGATCCCATTCCGCCCGGCCCGGCGCCATGCTCAGATAGCCGCACCTGCCCAAGGACCGGCCCACCATGCGCCCTGCCCCGCCCGCCCCGCTGGAGCCCCGGCCATGAGCCGGCTGCGCGTCATCATCGGCGGCACCGCCCTGGCCCTGCTGGCCGCTGCGCTGCCGATCGCGGTCATGGCCTACGCCACCTGGGACCGCGCGATCAGCGTCGAACAGCAGCGCCTGCGCGACATCGCCGATCGCACCCTGCGCCGCTCCGACCTGTCCTACCAGGAAGCGCTGGCGGCACTGAAATCGGCCGAGGCCGGCGCCTACGTACCCTGCAGCCCCGAACACATCCGGCGCATGCAGACCCTGGTGATGACCACCCCATCGATCGACCAGATGGGCTACTTCGAAGGTGGCAAGCTGCGCTGCACCTCGTGGGGTCCGTTCCTGTCCGATGTGGATCAACCCACGCCGGACCACGTCACCAGCGATGGCGCAGGCATTGCAGTGGATGTGCGCCCGGAAATCAGCGGCCGCCGCCAGGTGCTGGCGGTCCTGTATGGGTCCTACGACGCACTGGTGGACCCGCGCCGCTTCGTCGATGTCATTGCCGACCCGAACGTGCGGCTGGCGCTGGCCAGCCCCGATGGACGCCTGCTGGCCAAACAGCCCGGCCTGGATCCGGACCTGCTGCAGGCACTGCTGCGCGACCCCGGCGAAGGCCTGGATCACGCCACGCTGTTCGCCACCGCGCGCAACGAGGAATGGCTGGCCATCGCCACCACGCCGCGCACCGCGCTGGCCGCCGCCTTCCGCCAGCAGGCATGGCTGTACGTGCCGGTCGGCCTGCTGCTGGCCGCCGCCGGGGCCGGCCTGGTGATCTGGCTGTCGCGGCGCCGCCTGTCGCTGCGCGGTGAGCTGGCCACCGCCATCCGCCGCCGCGAGCTGTACCTGCATTACCAGCCGATCATCGAACTGGACACCGGCATCTGCGTCGGCGCCGAGGCGCTGGTGCGCTGGCAGCGCCCGGATGGCACCCAGGTGCGGCCGGACCTGTTCATTCCGCTGGCCGAAGAGGCCGGCATGATCGCCGACGTCACCGACCTGGTGATCGAGAACGTGGTGCGCGACATGCGCGAGCTGCTGGTGGCCGACCGCAGCGCGCACATCGCGATCAACCTCGCCGCCGAAGACATCAGCAGCGGCCGCGCCCTGAAGATGATTTCCCGGCACATGGCCGGCAGCGGCATCCTGCCGCAGCAGATCTGGATGGAGGCCACCGAACGTGGCTTCCTCGACCTGGACCGCGCGCGCACCATGCTTGCCGCCGCCCGCCGCGCCGGCCACAGCGTGGCGATCGACGATTTCGGCGTCGGCTTCTCCAGCCTGCAGTACCTGCAGCAGCTGCCACTGGATGCGCTGAAGATCGACAAGTCGTTCATCGATGCGATCGGCACCGAAAGCGCCACCAGCCCGGTCACGCCGCACATCATCGACATGGCCAAGGAGCTGGGCCTGTGGGTGGTGGCCGAGGGCGTGGAAACCGAAGCGCAGCTGGCCTACCTGCACAGCCGGCATGTGGAATTCGGCCAGGGCTGGCTGTTCTCGCGGCCGCTGCCGCGTGATGAGTTCGTCGCCTTCCACCACAAGCGGCAGCAGCAGTACGGCGCTGCACGCGAGCACATGCAGAACCCGCGCAGCGTGCCGATCGAGCGTGAAGGGATCGAGTAGGACGGCCAACGGCAGAGCCCCTGGTGGTGGGTCGCGTACAGCTATCCCGGCGTTGGCCGGGACGGTCTCTGACAGGTTCTGGCGGCGGTCCCACCACGGAATCAACAGAAGAAGCAAACGCGGGTCGCTGCGCTCGGTAGATCCACGCCATGCGAGGATGGCGCGGCCCACGGTAGTGCCGGCCGCTGGCCGGCACCGCATCATCGTTGAGCGCCGCCTACGCCCACGCCTTCGGCCGTGCCAGCAACCACGCGACGGTCACCGCCAGCAACAGCAGCGGCAACCATCCCAGCTGGCTCGGGCCGCTGGCCTGCAGCAGCACGCCGCCCGCCACGCCGCCGGCCGCAATGGCCAGGTTCCAGCCGGTCACCAGCATCGACTGCGCCAGGTCCGCGGCGGCCCCGGCGCGTCGTGCCAAGGCGGTCTGGAACAGGGTCGGCACCGCGCCGAACGCCACGCCCCACAGGATCGTCGCCAGCAGCAGCGCGCTGGCCACGCCGGGCCATGCCAGCAAGGCCAGCACCGGTACGATGAAGCCGATCACCGCCGCCCACACCAGCGCACGCAGGTGGCGATCCACGCCCCAACCAGCAATCCCGATGCCGGCAATCGCCGCCACGCCGAAGGCGAGCAGCAGCCGGTCCAGCCACGGGCCGGCACCCGCCTCCACCGCCAACGGTTCGATGTAGGTGTAGAGCACGTTGTGCGCCAGCACGTACAGCACCATCACCAGCAGCGCGCTGCGCACGCCCGGCATGCGCCAGACCTTGGCCAGCGACGCACGTTGACCGGCACCGGCCGCTGGCAGCGCCGGCAGTGCCCAGCGCGCGTACGCCAGCAGGCCCACGCCCAGCACGCTCATCAACGCGAACGCCCAGCGCCAGCCGACCTGCTGGCCCAGCAACGTACCGGCCGGCACGCCCAGTGACAGCGCCAACGGCGATCCCACCATCGCCACCGCGATCGCGCGCCCCTGCAGCGACGGCACCACCATGCGTGCGGCATAGCCAGCCACCAGTGACCACAGCAGGCCACCGCTCACGCCGGCCAGGAAACGCGCAGCAAGGATCAGCGCATAGCTGCTGCTCAGCGCCGTCAACGTGTTGACCACCACGAAGCCGGCGATGGCCGCCAGCAACAGCGGACGCCGCGGCAGGCGCTGGGTCAACGCTGTCATCGGCAGTGCCGCCATCACCGAGCCCAGCGCATACACGCTCACCAGCTGGCCCACCGCCGCATCACTCACGCCCAGGCTGTCGCCCATCGGTCGCAGCACGCCGGCCGGCAGGGTCTCGGTCAACAGGGTGATGAAGCCGCCGCCGGCCAGCGCCAGCAGGCCCGCCCACGGCAAGCGCGTGGCCTCACCGGCCGGGCTGGCCGCATCGATGGCGTGGCCGCTCATCGCGTGGTCTCCAGGTCGGCATAGACCGCGTCGCGCAGTTCATCGACAAAGGCGCCATCCATGCCTTCGTACAGCGTGTTGGTCAGCGCCACCACGCTCAGCCCACGCGCCGGATCAACAAACCAGCTGTGCCCATAAGCACCGCCCCAGCGCCAGGTGCCTTCGCGCTGCGGCGTGCCGCTGGCAGCGGCCTCGCGCAGCACTGCAAAGCCCAGCCCGAAGCCCCAGCCGGCCGGTTCCGGCGGCCCAAATTCGCCCACCTGCGGGCTGGCCATCTCTGCCGCCAGCGCGGGCGGCAGCAGGCCGGAGCGCTGCACGTCACGCAGCGCCTCCAGCACCGACATCACGTCATCGGCAGTACCCACCAGGCCGGCGCCGGCCGAAGCGAAACGGCGGGCATCGAGGGCACGCGCAAGGCTGTACTCGATGCCCACCGTTCCCTCGAACGGCGCGACCACCTCCCCTTCCTGCAGGCGATGCGGCTGGGGCGTGTCGCTCACATACGGCGTGGCCAGCCGTGCGGCAGCGCGCGTGGCGAACGCGGTATCGCGCAGGCCCAGGGGGGCAGCCAGCAAACACTTGAACAGCACCTGCAGCGTTTCACCGGTCGCCGCTTCGGCCACTGCACCGGCCACGTCCACGCCCAACGAGTACAGCCATTGGCTGCCCGGTTCGAACAGCAGCGGCGCCTGTGCGATACGGCGCACGTTCTCGGCCAGGGACACCGGGTTGGCGTCCATGCCATCGCTGACGCCGGCCCGGGCGTACGGTCCGTGCGAATCGGCTTCCAGGAAACGGTAGCCCAGCCCGCTGCTGTGGCTGAGCAGCTGGCGCAGGCTGATCGGCGGCCTGCGGCCATCGGCCAGCGCCGGCCGGAAGTCCGGCAGCCAGCGCTGCACCGGCGCATCGAGGTCGAGCACGCCCTCGGCCACCAGGCGCAGGATCACCGTGCTCAACAGCGGCTTGCTGACCGATGCCAGCCGGAACAGCTGGTCGCGCTGCATCGGCAGGGCCGACTCGCGATCGGCCTGTCCGGTCGCGCTGGCATGGCGCAGCTCGCCGTACTCGCACACCAGCACCACCGCACCGACCAGGCGCGTCGGGTGGACCTGCTGCAGCAGCCGCTGCACCGAAGGCAGCATCGGTGCAGGTTCGAGGGAAAGAGCGGCATTCATCGCGGTGATCCGTGGGGAGAGGCCCGCCACGTTAGGCAGCACGGCGCGGTGCAAAAAGCCGGTTGCCGCTCCGGGCATCATGGACCGTGGAGTCCGCAATCGGCATGATGGCCGGAACTGCAAGGCCGCAACAGCAGGCGCCCCCCACCCTGCACCACAGTGTTGCGGTGGCGGCGCCGCCCGCCGTGATCACGCCGCCCCTACCCTGCCGCTTTCATTGCCCCTACGCCGATGTCAGTCCTGGACAACCTCGCCAACCTGCAGACCTTCGTGCACGCCGCCGACACGCGCAGCTTCGTCGAGACCGGGCGCCTGCAGGGCATCTCCGCATCGGCCGCCGGCAAGTGCGTTGCCCGGCTGGAGCACGCACTGGGCGTGCGCCTGTTCCACCGCAGCACGCGCAGCATCACGCTCACCGCCGAGGGCCAGCTGTTCCTGACGCGCTGCCGGCGCATCCTCGACGAGCGCGATGCCGCACGCACCGAGCTGGCACAACCGCACGCCACGCCCAGCGGCACGCTGCGCATCAGCCTGCCGCTGGTCGGCGATCTCACCCTGCCGTTGATGGCCGAGTTCATGGCGGCGTATCCGGACATCCGCCTCGACCTGGATTTCAGCGACCGCCTGGTCGATGTCATCGAGGAAGGCTTCGATGCAGTGCTGCGCGTCGGTGAACCCAGCGACTCGCGGATGAACGCACGCCGGCTGGGGGTGTTCCCGCGCCGTGTAATCGCCTCGCCGGGCTACCTGCAGCGCCGCGGGGTTCCGCGCACGCCGGCGGAACTGATGCAGCACACGCTGCTGCACTATCGCTTCCCCAGCGCCGGCAAGCTGGAGCCGTGGCCGATCCACTGGCCCGATGACGAAGCACCGCAGGAACTTCCGGTGCACATGGTGGCCAACACCATCGAAGCACGGGTGGCGCTGGCACTGCATGATGTCGGCCTGGCCTTCGTTCCGGTGCACTCGGTGCGCGATGCGCTGGCCGACGGCCGCCTGGTCACCGTGCTGGAGGATCATGTGCACTCCTGCGGCACCTTCCACCTGCTGTGGCCTTCGGGCCGACACGTGCTGCCGAAGCTGCGGGTGTTCATCGACTTCGTCGGCGCCCGCCTGGGTACCGTGCCGTAGATCCACGCCATGCGTGGATGCTCAAGGTCAGCCGAGCATGGCTCGGCTCTACCGCTGCGCGCAGCCATTCAGCCAGTCCCGCTATACTGGCCCCTCATTCCTCCAAGAGGCTCGCGACCGATGCGCCATTGATGCCGCCGTCTTCCCATCAGACGGCCTGACTCTTCCCGCCCCTGCGCGCAGGGGAGAACCCGGCATCCATGGAGGTCGCATGACCCCGCATTCCCTCACGCTCGATCGCGTGTCGTATCGACTGGCCGACGGCCGCCCGCTGTTTTCCGATCTGACGTTTTCCTTCGATCCGGTCGCCACAGGCCTGGTCGGTGCCAATGGCGCTGGCAAGAGCGTGCTCGCACGCCTGCTCGCCGGCCGGGTGCAGCCAGAGAACGGGCAGGTACGCGGCAGCGGCCGCGTGTTCCTGTTGCCGACGCCCGGCTATCCACCCGCTGGCACGGTCGGTGAACTGGCCGGCGTTGGCGCTGAACTGGCCGCACTGCAACGCATCGAAGCCGGCAGCGTGGACGAGGCCGACTTCGCCTGCGTCGGCGACCGTTGGGACCTGCGCGAGCGCCTGCAGCAGCAATGGCAGGCGCTACGGCTGCCCGACGACCTCGATCCCGCCCAACCCGCCGCGCGCCTCAGCGGTGGCCAGGCCATGCAGGTGGCGCTGTCCGGCGCCTGGGCCAGCGGCGCTGATTGGCTGATCCTGGACGAACCCAGCAACCACCTCGATGCCCGCCATCGCCAGCAGTTGTGCGAACGGTTGCAGCAGTGGCGCGGCGGCCTGCTGGTGATCAGCCATGATCGCGAACTGCTGGCGCACATGCAGCAGATCGTCGAGCTCGACGCGCGCGGGCTGCATCGCTATGGCGGGCCGTGGCAGCACTACGCCGACGCGCGTGCCGCCGAACGCGAAGCGGCCGCGGCACAGCTCGATCACGCCCGCGCCCAGCACCGGCAGCAGCAGCGCAGTGCGCGCGAACAGCACGAACGCCAGCAGCAACGCCAGGCACGTGGCAATCGCGATGCAAAGCAGGCCAACCAGGCGCCGATCCTGCTCGGCCGACAGAAACAACGTGCAGAGGGCAGCCACGGCCGCGCACAGCAGGTACAGGCCGAGCGCCTGCAGGCCAGCGCAGACCAGCTGCGCGCTGCGGCCTCGGCGGTTCACGCCACACCGGAGCTCGCACTGTTTGCCGGCGAGGGGGAACGCGGCAGCGCACGCCTGCTGCAGGGCGAGTCGCTGGTGCTGCCGCATGGCTGCCGCGCGCCGTTGCAGCTGGACATCCGCCGCTGCCAGCGCATCGCCGTGGTTGGTGACAACGGCAGTGGCAAGTCCACGCTGTTGCGCGTGTTGGCCGGCCAGTTGCCTGCACGCAGTGGCAACGTACAACGGCATGCACCACTGGCGCTGCTCGACCAGCAGTTGCTGGGGCTCTCCGGCGAGCGCAGCATTCTCGACACCGTGCAGGCTGCCAACCCGGCGGCCGATACCGGTGAACTGCGCACACGGCTGGCCCTGCTCGGGCTGGACGCGCAGCGCATCCAGCGTGCAGCCCATCACCTCAGCGATGGCGAACGGGTGAAAGGCGCGCTGGCCAGCGTGCTGTATGCCGCCCCCCCACCGCAGCTGTTGCTGCTGGACGAGCCCGGCAACGCACTGGACCTGAGCGCGTTGCAGGCACTTGAAGAACTGCTGGTGGCATGGCCGGGAGCGCTGGTGATGGTCAGCCACGACCGGCACCTGCTGCAGGCGTTGCAGCCGACGCAGGTGTTGCAGGTGAGCGCCGAGGGTTGGCAGTGGCGTGACGCCTTGTAGATCCACGCCATGCCTGGATCTACTGCAGCAGCCGAGCATGGGCTCGGCTCTACAGGATTGGCCGCGACGGATCACATTGTAGAGTCGAGCCATGCTCGACTCCGCCATGCATCCATCCACGCATGGCATATCGACCAGGGGTAGTGCCGGCCGCTGGCCGGCAACCCATCGATCCTCAGTGCACCGTCACCGCTTCCACACCGGGAACGCCTGCGGCAACTGATGCCACAGCAGCGGGCCCGCACGCAGCTCCTGGTCGTTGAGCAGGCAGGCATCCAGTTCCGCACGTACCGCACGCTCATCCATGTGCACGCCGATCACCACCAGCTCCTGGCGGCGATCCCCCCACAACGGGTGCCACAGGCGTTGCATCGCCGAGTGCGCGGCCGCATCCGGAAAGTCTTCCGGCCCCGGCAACGGTGCGCTCCAGCAATCGGCCTGCTGCCGCGCCCAGCCCAGGTCGCTGTACGGCAGCGGCGTGGGCGGCAGCAACGGCGGCGTGTCCTCCAGCCCGGCACGCACGCGATCGCGAGCGGCGTACCAGAACCCCGCCGCCTGCGTCCGCGTCGCGGCACCTACGGTGTTCAGCTCGCCCACCCAGTCCATGCGGTTGGCCAGCCAGAACCAGCCCTTGCTGCGGATCACGCCCGGCATGCCCGACTGCAACGCGCGGGCGAAACGCGCGGGATGGAACGGTCGCCGCGAGCGGTAGACGAAACTGGCGATGCCGTACTCCTCGGTTTCCGGCGTGTGCTCGCCACGCAGCTCCTTTACCCAGCCCGGCGCACGTTGCGCACGCTCGAAGTCGAAGCGACCGGTGTCCAGCAGCTCGGCCAGCGGCACGTCACCGAAGCTGGACAGCAGCAGTTTCGCGTCGCGGTTCAGGCCACGCAGCACGGCCAGCGTGTCCTGCAGCACTTCGTCATCGGTCTGATCGACCTTGCTGACCACGATCACGTCGGCGAACTCGACCTGTTCGCACAGCAGGTCGACCACGCCGCGATCGTCATCCGGCCCAGCCTGCTGGCCACGCTCGGCCAGGCGCAGCGTCGAGCCGAAGTCGGCGAGGAACGCGCTGCCATCCACCACCGTCACCATCGTGTCCAGGCGCGCGATGTCACTCAGGCTGAAGCCCTGCTCGTCGCGTACCGCGAAGGTGGCCGCCACCGGCATCGGCTCACCGATGCCCGTCGACTCGATCAGCAGATAGTCATAGCGCCCCGCATCGGCCAGGCGCCGCACTTCCTGCAGCAGGTCATCGCGCAGCGTGCAGCAGATGCAGCCATTGCTGAACTCCACCAGCGTCTCTTCGGTGCGGCGCAGTTCGGCGCCGCCCTCGCGTACCAGCTGCGCATCGATGTTGACCTCGCTCATGTCGTTGACGATGACCGCCACACGCAGGCCCTCGCGGTTGCGCAGGATCTGGTTGAGCAGGGTGGTCTTGCCGGCCCCGAGGAAGCCGGACAGCACGGTGACCGGAAGGCGACGGTCGGCGCGGGAAACAGTGTTCATGTCGGAGCGGGTTGGCTGCGGAACGGAAATGTTACTGTATAACAATTACTGCGCAAGGAACCTCCCCCCATGAAGTCGCCTTCTGCCGCCCTGCTTGATGCCGGCGCGGTCGCCCTGTCCAGCCTGTGCCTGCTGCACTGCCTGGCGCTGCCCCTGCTTGCCGCCGCGCTGCCGCTGTTCGGCACGTGGGCCGAAGCGGAATGGGTGCATCTGCTGTTCGTGGCCATCGCCTTGCCGCTGACCGGCTACGCGCTGTGGCGGGCAGAACGCCGTCACCCGCTGCCCGTGCTGGCCTGGGCCACCGCCGGCGCCGGGCTCGGCCTGCTGCTGGCCGGCGCGTTGGCGCTGCCCTCGCACGACTGGGAAACACCGATGACGGTCACCGGCAGCCTGCTGCTGGCCGCCACGCATATCTGGAACGCGCGACACCGCCACGGGTAGTGCCGGCCGCTGGCCGGCAACCTCATGAACGGGGAAGACAACCTGCAGTCGCCGGCCAGCGGCCGGCACTACCTGGTCATTTGCCGTAGCGGCGCAGCAGCTCGACCAGCACCTGGGCCTCGGCCGCCCGCTGCTGCGGGTCTTCGGCGCCCACCACGTGTTCCTGCAGGTGCTCGTGCAGCAGCTCCATCAGCAGGCTGTGGGCGGCACCGCGCACGGCGGCAACCTGCACCAGCACGTCCGCACAGTCGCCGGCCTCACCCTCCGGCCTGTCCAGCGCCTGCTCCAACGCCGCCACCTGTCCGCCGATGCGGCGCACCCGGGTCAGCAACTGCTTTCGATGCTTGTGTACATGAGCCATGCCGGAATCATATACCCTATGGGGGTATCCACTCCACCGCTGGCCCCCATGCACCTGGACGCCCTTGCCGCCGCCCGTCGCCACGAACACCGCTTCGACGACGGCAACCCGCTGGCCGAACGCAATACCCGCCGCGCCCTGTGGCTCACCGTCAGCATGATGGTCGTGGAGATCGTCGGCGGCTGGTGGTTCAACTCCATGGCCGTGCTCGCCGACGGCTGGCACATGAGTTCGCATGCGCTGGCGCTCGGGCTCTCGGTGTTTGCGTACCGCTGCGCACGCCGCTACGCGCACGACCCGCGCTTCGCCTTCGGCACCTGGAAGATCGAGATCCTGGCCGGCTATACCAGCGCCATCGCCCTGCTCGGCGTGGCCGCGCTGATGGCCGTGCAGTCGCTGGAGCGGCTGTGGGTACCAGCACCGATCCACTACAACGAAGCCATCGCCATCGCGGCGGTCGGGCTGGGCGTGAACCTGCTGTGTGCCTGGTGGCTGCACGACAGCCCGGGCCACGCGCATCATCACCATGGCCATGACCACGGGCATGGCCACGAACACCACGACCACGGCCATGCGCACGGTCACGACCTCAACCTGCGCTCTGCCTACGTGCACGTGCTGGCCGACGCCGCCACCTCGGTGCTGGCCATCGTCGCCCTGCTCGGCGGCAAGCTGCTCGGCCTCACCTGGCTGGACCCGGTGATGGGCCTGGTCGGCGCCGTACTGGTCACGGTGTGGGCGGTCGGCCTGCTGCGCGACAGCGGCCGCATCCTGCTCGACGCGCAGATGGACGCGCCGGTGGTGGCCGAAGTACGCGAGGTGATCGAACAGGGCCCGTGGCCGGCACGCCTGGCCGACCTGCACGTCTGGCAGGTGGGTCGCGGCAAGTACGCGGTCAGCGCCAGCGTGGTCACCAGTGACGCCACGCTGGATGCCGATACCGTGCGCAACGCGCTGGCGATCCACGAAGAACTGGTGCATGTAACGGTGGAGATCCACCGCAGCGAGTGATGCACGCCAGGTAGTGCCGGCCGCTGGCCGGCAACCCCATGAACACCGCACGCCACCTGCAGTTGCCGGCCAGCGGCCGGCACTACCGCTAGAGCTTCAGCATCATCCGCAGCAGGTACATCAGCAGCGGCAGCGCGCTCAGCACCGCACCGCTGATGCCGATCCATGGCCAGCGCTCGCCACGCACGCGCGCGGCCACTGCCAGGCCGCCGCCCACCAAGGCCGCGCCCAGCACGCCCACGCCCAGCCCAGCGGCCATGCCATTGCCACCGGCAGCGACTGCCGCCTGCGCCGCCACGGTTCCTGCCCCCCACCCCACAGCAATCCCCAGCCAACTGGCCACGCCGCACCACGGTGCCTTGCCCTGCGCCATCCGAAAACCCCTGTGTCCTTGCCGAATTTCTGTACGGGCCACGCCCGCGTGCTGCCTACACTAGCCGCACCTGCCCTGTAGGGACATCCCATGCGCACGCTCCGCCTGCTGCTGCCCGGTGCCCTCCTGCTGCTCACTGCCTGCGGCGACGATGCGCGGCTTCCCTTCTCCGCCGACCCATTGCAGGGCTGCTTCGCCACCGGCGCGCGCAAGCCCGCCGACTTCCGCATCGACAAGGAAGGCGGCCAGTACTTCGTTTCCTTCAGCCGTGGCGAGCAGTGGCAGCGCGAACCGAACGCCCTGCACAAGGCCACGTCCAGCGAGATCAGCCGCTACTTCCGCGACGACGCCGACCAGATCGACAATGCCCTGATCCGCATGTCCGGCGGCTTCGGCATCTTCCACTTCAACAAGGGCGCGACGCTGAAGGGCAAGGCCAGCGACAGCGACTACATGGCGCTGATGCTGATCGGGGCTGGGCCGGTGTATGCGGTGAAGTGCGATTGAACTGTAGAGCCGGGCCCACGCTCGGCTACGTTTGCAGTAGATCCACGCCATGCGTGGATGCAGGCATGGTGGAGCCTAGGGCGGGCTCGGCTCTACAACAGCTGCGGTACCATGCCCTCCCCCGAACCGCCCCGGTACCCGCCGTGCCCCATTACACCGGCCCCCTGCTGACCCGCGACAGCGCCGATACCCTGCGCCGTGCCCGTGACAAGGGCGCCGCCGACTGGCAGGGCTCGCTCGACCTCGGGCGCAGCCAGGACAGCGTGGCGCTCGATGCGGACGGCTTCCACTTCCGGGGCCAGCCCTATCCCTGGCCGGGCAAGCTGAAGGACCGCACCCTGTACTACTGGGATGGCGAGGACTTCGCGCCGATCTCGCGCTACAGCGGCTCGCTGATCAAGCTGGTGCCGACCGAATGGGGCGCACCGACCTTCGAGATCGACGGCATCAAGATGCTGCCGACCTCGAAGCTGTCGCCGTTCGAGGATGCACGCCGCAAGGTGGAGCTGGTCGCCCCGGCCGGCAAGGTCATCCTCGATACCTGCGGTGGCCTCGGCTACTTCGCTGCCTGTGCGCTGGAAGCCGGTGTCGGCCAGATCCGCTCGTTCGAGAAGAACGCCGATGTGATGTGGCTGCGCACGCTCAACCCGTGGTCGCCGGATCCGGACTCGGCTGCCGCCGGTGGCCGCCTGCAGTTCAGCCACGGTGACGTCTCGCAGCAGATCGAACAGGTGGCCAGCAACAGTGTCGACGCAATCCTGCACGCCCCCCCGCACTTCGGCATCGCCGGCGAGCTGTACTCACAGGTGTTCTACGACCACCTCGCCCGCGTGATCCGCAAGGGCGGCCGCCTGTTCCACTACACCGGTGCGCCGAACAAGCTGACCAGCGGCCGCGACGTGCCGCGTGAAGTGGCCAAGCGCCTGGAAAAGGCTGGTTTCAAGGCCGAACTGGCGCTGGACGGCGTGCTGGCCGTCAAGCGCTGAGCCTTACTCCGAATCGACCTTGGCCAGCTTCATCACCCACGCCGGCACCTCGGGCTCGCCGGCGTAGAAATCCTTCGGCTTGCTCTCCGCCATCGCCCAGCGGTGCAGCCAGCTAGGGCCATAGCGGCCGTTGTAGCCCTCGGCACCCCGCGCATAGGCCGGGTCACTCATCGCCTCGTCCAGCGAAATGAAGCGATAGCCGCGGCGCTTCGTGGCCGCCACCAGTTCGGCGAAGATGGCCGCGTTGAGCTCATTGGCGTGCATCAGCCACACCTGCGGCAGCGCGTACCCCAGCAGCGCCTGCGACTGTTTCTCGTAATAGTCCAGCTTGTTCAGCATGTACGGCACGTAGCCCTTGCGCAGCTGCGCCAGCGTCGCCGCGCGCGCGGGCGAGTCCGCCTGCTCGTTCATCACGTTGGCATAGGCGAACGCCCACACCCACTCACCGTTGTCCACCGTCACCGGTGCCACGCGGTAGCCATGCTGCTTGAAGAACGCATCCATCTGCACCCGCTCATCCGCGGTGCGCCCGGCACGCAGGTAGGGGTGGCGCATCCACTGCGGCGCCTGCCCCTTCTCGGCCAGCAGCGGCCGCAGCACCGTCTCGCCGCGCAGGAAATCCTGCTGGAACGCCGCCAGGCCCTTCGCATTCAGATCCATGTGCGAGTAGGTGTGGTTGCCCAGCACATAGCCCGCATCACGCCAGTCGCGCAGCATCTGCACCCGCGCCGGCTGCACCTGTCCCTCCACCTCAAGCTTGTTCTCGTTGACGAAGCCGACCACCGGCACGCCTGCCTGGTGCAGCTGGGCCATCAACGCCTCATGCCGCGCCTGCAGGTCTGGCGGCACGATCTGGTCCAGCCGTGCCCACGGCAGATCATCGATGGTCACCGCGATACGGCGGTCCACCTCGGCGGCATGCACCGCCAGCGACAACAGCAACAACGGCAACGCACGCAGCAACAAGCGCATCGGGTCTTCCCTGGAGTGGCGAGGCGTCGACTGTAGCGCGATTGCCGCGCGCCGCCGAGCGTGCTCAGCCCGCCCGGGCCCGCGCGATCGCACGCCACAGGGCAACGCCGCCGGCCATCGCGGCCAACAACAGCACCGTCAACACCAGCGCCAGATCATCCGGATTACGCAGCAGTGGCGCGTTCACCCGCGTCAGGATGTGGAACACCACGCGCTGCGCCTGCTCCAGCGGTACATCGCCCTCCGACACCAGCTCCACCAGGCACGCCGTGGGTGACAGCCGCGCCACATTGCTCCACGCATCCTCGTACAGGTGCAGTACCCATCCGGCCAAAGCCAGTGCGCCACCGTGCAGCACCATAAGCGCCACGTTCGCCGTACGCAGCCGATCGCGCAGCCACAGCGCACGGCTTGCGCATACCGCCATGGCCCCCAGCAAGGCCAGCACCAGGCCTACCCATGGAATCCAGCCCAGGGGTTGCCAGTCATCCAGTGCGCCCGCACGCGCCATCACCTGTTCGGCAACCTGCAATCGCGCCTGCGCGTCCGGGCCCCCACAGGCCACCGTCACCGGCTCCAGCAACAGCTCCACGCGGTAATGGAAGAAGCCGGCAGCCAGCACCACAGAAAGCAGCGCGACCCACTGGAGCATCAACAGGATCGGCCCCTGCCCACAGATGCGGCGGATTCGGGAAGTGGCGGCGCTCATCGGTTCATCCATGACAGTAAAGAGCCATCCTAACCAAGCGCTTCGCACGTGTCGGCTGGCGGATGCGACACGCACCACGCAGCGCCGTTACGATGACGAGGTTGATTGAATCCGTGTGTGCCAAGCAGGATGTTCCCGATGGTGATGCTGTATCTGGTGGTACGAACGCTGCTGCCACTGCTGGCGTTCGTGCTCGCATGGTGGCTGCTCTCGCGCCTGATCAATGCGCGCGTCGCCCGGATGCCACGCGTCCCGTTGAACCTGCCGGAGCACAGCAGCAGCCCCCGCAGGAAGGATCGACGCATCTACGCGCGCAAGCTGCGGCGCAAGCCGGGCCTGCGCACGGCAACCCGCGCCGCCACCGCACCCCGCAGCTGGCACGTCGCCGCGGCCATCCTCTCGCTGATGGCGCTGATCGCCACCGTGCTGGTCATCCCCGATGGCGCACGCTTCCAGGTGATGGTGGACAATCTCACCGGTTATGCGGGAACCGTCGTCGAGGCGCAGGTTCCCGTGGCCGCACAGCCCGTCGTGCTGCAGGCATGGCAACCCGCGCTCGCACAGCTGGGGCGGCCCACGGCGATGCGCTACCCGATCGGTCGCACCGGCGGTGAGCATGAAGCCCATGCGGTCGTGCCCGTGCAGGTCCGGCAGCAGGGCGACCGCCTGCAGGTGGCCATCGCGCTGCCGTTGGACACCGAAATGCTGCGTGCGGAACTGGCACGGCTGGCCGGGTTGCCAATCGAGGCCATTGACGTACAGCAACGCGAGGTTGCGCCATGGAGGGAGTCGGGCTGGCAGCCACTGCCCGGCCCTTAGCGCCGAGCCCATGCTCCGCTGCCCTTTGCCCCTTCTCCGGCTGGCACGCGCCCCGCGCGCCATCCGAGCATCGGCTCGGCGCTACACCAGGCCCACAGCCAGCCTTTGAATCACGACCCACGCGGCAGCTTCGCCGCCCACATGTTGTCGACCAGGTTGGGATAGCGCCGCCCGTTCTCCTCGGCACGTTGCCGTGCCGCCGCCTTCTGCGCATCCGATAGCGGTTGCGACGTCTGCCCCTTGGGGTTGGGCTTCTTCCATGGGGGGGTTCTGGTCTGGCGCATGGCCGCAGCTTAGCGTTTCAGGAAGTTCAGCAGGGCCAGATTGAAGCGGTCGGCGTGGCTGGTGTTGCAGCCATGTGGCGCGCCTTCCAGGATCACCACTTCGCTGCCTTTGATGGCCTTGTGGGTACGCTGGCCGGAGCCCTCGAACGGCACGATGGCATCGCTGTCGCCATGCAGGATCAGCGTCGGCACCCTGATCTTCTTCAGGTCATCCCGGAAATCGGTCGTGGCGAACGCCTTCATGCAGCCCAGCGCCGCTGCCTGGTCGGATTGATGGCACAGTGCGATCGCCGACTGGCGCGTCTCTTCGGTCACCATCAACTGGCCATTGGCGCTGAAGAAGTCGCGGGTGAAGCCGTCGAAGAACGCCTCGCGATCCTTCTCCAATCCGCTGCGCATTTCATCGGCCTTGGCCTGGGTCAGCGGCCCCTCCGGGTTGTCGTCACTGCGCAGCAGGAACGGCGGCACTGCCGCAGCGAACACCACACTGTGCAGGCGATCCTGGCCGTGGTTGGCCACGTAGCGCGCTACCTCGCCACCGCCCATCGAGAAACCGACCAGGGTGACATCGCGCAGGTCACGTTCCTCGATCACCCCCGCCAGGTCTGCCGCCAGGGTGTCGTAGTCATAGCCGCCGGCCGGCTTGTCAGAGCGGCCAAAGCCGCGCCGGTCGTAGCTGATGACCCGATACTGGGCATCGCGCAGGATCGCCACCTGGGTCTTCCAGGCATCGGCGGACAACGGCCAGCCGTGGATCAGGATCACCGGGCGGCCGTCGCCACCGGTATCTTCAACATGCAGGCGGATGCGGGAAGCAGGCATGGGCGCTCCTGTGGAAGGGGAGGAGTGCAGGCTAGCGGCCGCGTCCTGTGGCAGCCGTGAGGGAATCACGCCCACTCATGACATCGCCTGCACATGCCGCAACGCGAAGCCGCACCGGCATTTGCGGCCTTCGCACCCCGCCTTCCCGGTTTCGTCGCAGCGCCGTACCGCCGTGGTCACCGGCATGCCAGCCTGCGCAGACCATCCCCGGGAGTCCTGTCATGTTGCTGCTCACCCTGCCCTTGCTGGCCGCCGGCCTCGCCGCCGCACCGTCGCCCGTCGATGACCTGCGCGAACAGATCCGCCAGGCCGATACCCAGCTGTTCGCCGTCGCCTTCGAGGCCTGCGACGCCGACAAGGCCGCCGCGATGACCACCGAAGATATGGAGTTCTTCCATGACAAGGACGGCAAGTCGGCCAGCAACCGCGAGGATTTCCGCCGCAGCGTGGCCAACCTGTGCGACAACGCGCGCAAGGACGGCTGGCGCCTGCGGCGCGAGCTGGTGGACTCCTCGCTGCAGGTATTCCCGCTGCACGACGAGCGGGCGCTGGAAATCGGCGACCACCGCTTCCACGAGCGCGGCAAGGACGGCGTAGAGCACTGGGTCGGCCAGGCCCGTTTCATCCAGGTCTGGCGCCGCGTGGACGGGCACTGGCTGGCCGAACGGGTGATCAGCTATGACCACCGGCCGGCGGACTGACCTTTCCGGCGCCCTTCACCGGCCGGATCTATACTGGCGGGGTTGACCCCGACCCACCGCTACCGTTCGATCGCCATGGCAGAACTCACCCCCAACCACCCCGACTATGGCCTCCATCAGCAGGTCCGCCAGGGCGTGTCCGCTCTGGATGCCCAGCATGGCCGTGCGTTCGACCAGACCAGCGAACGCCTGACCGCCAGCCTGACCGTACTCGCCCGCGAGCAGGGCCTGCAGCAGGTCGACCACGTGCTGGTCAGCAACGCCACGGCCCAGCACCCGGCCGGGCACAACGTCTTCGTGGTGCAGGGCGACCCGGCCAATCCGGCGCACCTGCGCGCGATGATGCCGACGGCCGTGGCGGTACAGACGCCGGTGGAGCAGTCGATGCAGAAATTGGGGTTGGCCCCGCAGCAGCCGGCCGTGGGGTTAGTGCCCGAACAGCAGACCCGTGAGCAGGAGCAGCAGCAGAGCCCGGCACACCGTCTGGGCTGAGCCGCCTCCAGCGTTGTTGGCGGAGCGGCGCAAGCCTCTGATCATTTTCCCGACAGAGGGTCCGCGTGGACCCGCAGCTGTGCCGGGTAATGCTGGAGCAAGAGGGTGGGCTGCACCGTGCGCACATCGAGGCGGTAGCGGGCATCGGTTTCCATCGGCAGGGTGACGATGTTCAACCTGTATCGGCTGGCGTCCATCGATACCTGATGCGCGTAGCGCCAGTCTGCCGACTCATGCCATTCGGGTAGCGGCTGACCCAGACTGCGCGCCCTTGCCTGATGGACATCAGACGTTGCAACGTCCTGCCAGGCACCTGCGACCCAGCGCTGCAGGGACAGCTGGAAGGGAACATGAACATTGTCCATGTCAGGCCCACTGTCAGGCCCGGGGCCATGTCGCTGCACCTCAAGATCCAGCACGTAGGGTCGACCCGGATAGAAACTGCGGGGATTCGTCTCGAACTCGAACCGCACCGTCTGGCCTGGCTCGGCAAGGTTGATCGGCTTGACCAGATCCAGCGGCTCCGGTGCATCCGGTATGCGGCTGCTGCAGGCGCCGAGTGCACCCACCAGCGTGAAGATCAGGCCGGCGCGCAGCCAGCGGTGGATACCCAGCATGATGAAGACCCTTTGGCGTCCTGCCATGAAGTACCTATCCTGGCGAGCGACCAGTGGCGCCGCAACCAGGCGATTGATTACTTTCCGGCGGGACGGGCGGCATGGATCCGCAAACGGGCCGAGTAATCCTGCAGTGCCTCAGTCCTCTGCACCGTGCGCACGTCCACGCGGTAGCGGGAGTCAATTTCCACTGGCAGAGCAACCAGGCTCAGCGTGTACTGGCCATCACTGCCCATGTGCGGCGACGTATACCGCCATTCGCTGGATGCATGCCATTCCGGAAGCTGCTCACCGGCATTGAGCACCCCGGCTTGATAGCTGTCGTAGGTGGGAACATCCTTCCAGGCATCAGCACGCCATTGCTGCAGGATCACCTCGAACGGGATCCGCATTGTGCCCACGTCAGGCTCGTCGGGCTTTCGCGTCTCTTGGCGCTGCAACTCCAGCTCCAGCGCATACGTGCGACCCGGGTGGAAGTTGCGGGCATTCGTCTCGAACTCGAACCGCACCGCTTGGCCAGACTGGGTCACGTTGATCGGCTTGACCAGATCCAGCGGCTCCGGTGCATCCGGTATGCGGCTGCAGGCGCCGAGTGCACCCACCAGCGTGAAGACCAGGCCGACGCGCAGCCAGCGGCGGATAGCCAGCATGATTCAGATCCTTTGGCTCCCTGCCATGGGCTTCAACCCTAGCGGGCAGCCTCTTGAACTGCAACCGGGCAAAGAAGAAGGCAGAGCCTGCGCCCTGCCTTCCTCATGCGACGCGCGACGGCGCGGGGCCTTGCGTCAGCGCCTTACAGCTGGATGCGCGCCACGCTCTCGTCAGCGCCCTTGTCATCCTTCTCGCCGTTCTTGATGCTCACGAACAGCACGTTGTTCTTCGCATCCAGCGCCAGGCTGTTCGGGTGGGTCGGCACCTTGTAGGTCGCCACCTTCTGGTAGCTGTCACTGTTGTACGCGGTAACCGTACCGGCTTCGCGGTTGGTCACGTACAGGCGCTTGCGCGGTGCATCCAGCAGGATGCCCAGCGGGCCGGCATCGGTCGGGATGCTGGCCAGTTCCCTGCCGGTACTGCGGTCCAGCACCAGCACGCGCTGGCCCGGATGCTTGCTGACCAGGCCGCTGCTCTTGGCCTGGTAGCCACGCAGGAATTCCGAGCCCTGGTCGGTCACGAACAGGCGCTTGCCGGCCGGGTCCAGCGCGATGTTCATCGGCTGCTCGGCGGCGATCCTGTGCTGCGCCACCACCTTGTTCGAATCGGTGCCCACCACCACCAGGTCGGCCAGCAGGTTGCTGGTGTAGACGCGCTTGTTGGCCGCATCCAGCGCCAGACCCGGCGCCTTGGCATTGCCCAGGCCGTCGATGGTGTTGATCACCTTCAGCGTGTTCGTATCGATCACGAACAGCACGCTGCTCACGTCCGGCTGGCTGCTGTGGCCGGTCACGTACAGGCGGTTGGCCGCGCTGTCGACCACCAGCTCGCGCAGGTCGTGGGTGTAGGCAGCCTTGCCGTCCTTGCCGGTCTTCTTCTCCATCAGCTGGATGGTGCCGACGGCCTTGTTCTGCGCGGTGTCGACCACGGTCACCGACAGGTCCACGGTGTTGCCCACGTACAGGCGGTTGTGGGCGTCATCCAGCACCACACCGAACGCCTTGCGCTCCAGCGGGATGCGGGTTTCCACGGCCAGCGTGGCCGGATTCAGGCGCAGCACCTGGGCCGGGCCGGCGTCATCGCCGAAACCGCCGGAGGAGGCCACGAACACGGCGTTCTGCTTCGGGCTGTAGGCCAGCTCGTACAGGCCCTTGGCCACGGCCTGGCGCTGCACGGCGGTGGTAGCGCTGGCGGCGGGCGCATTGTCGGCGAATGCAGAAGGCGCGCCGAGGCTGAGCGACACAGCAAGAGCCAGGGCGGCCGAGCGGAAGAGAGGATTACGGAACATGCGAGCGTCCTTGAATGGGCACGGGAAGGTGTCCTGGCTCGCTGGGCCGTACTGCGACGGCCCGACCTGCATCTGTCTGCGCGGGTGGGCTGGCTGGGGTTGCGGGGGAATGGTAGCAGGTGAGGGGGCGTGGCGTGCGCCGGCGCGGGCATGGCAGACGTTCGACCTTGGCGCTACCCGCCGGCTATGCCATCCGTGGGCCGTGGCTCTGTTGCAGTTGCTGCTCTTCCTGCAGGTGCTGCGCATCGCGCTGCGGCGGGTTCTGCTGCAGCTGCGCCACCCGTTCGAACGAGGCCTCTACCGGTGCCTGCGCTGCCAGCTCCGCCGGCATGCTGGCGCGCTGGTGTGCCGGGTCACCGCGGTCCCCCTGCACGATGAACAGCTTCGGCGCGGTATCACCGCGCTGCTCGCCCAGCACCACTTCGTCCACGCGCGAAAACTGCTGCTCCTTCGACAGCGCGAGCAGGCTGGCACTGACATTGCCGTTGCGTGCACCGAAAGCGCCGAGGTCGGCCACCTGCTGGTGGATCTGGTTGAGGCGGGCATGATCCCCGTGCGCCGGGTCTGCGGGCGTGCCGCTTGCCGCGAGGGTGCTGTTGCCGCGCCACTGCTCGCCGTTCTCGGTGAACATCCACTCGCGGAAGGTCTGCTTCGGCATCGGGTTCCACTGCACCCTGTCCAGCTCGCTGCCCTTCACCTGCTGCGGAATGGCGTTGACGGCGCGGATGTTGTCCAGGACCTTGGTGGCGCCCTCGTAGTTGGTGATCTCCCCGGCCAGCCCGACCGGGCGCAGGCCTGCGTGGTTCAGGGCACCCCAGGCGAAATCGGTGCAGGCGTTGGAGAAGAAGTCGTAGTTCATGTCGAACCCGTGCTTCTTCGGGTCTGCCGAGAACTCGAGGATGCGGTCGTACTGCGCCTTGCTGATCTCGATCGTGCGCTCGAAGCGGGGTTTGTCGTAGACCGACACGTCCATGTCATCGACTTTGCCCCTGTTCGGCTCGTCCTTGGTGCCTGCGTGGGTGAAACCAATGCTCTCCGGCAAGGGTTCACCCGAACGGCGCAGCGACAGGAACATGTGCCCCGCGAACGAAGGCTCCAGCAGAAACCTGTTTCCCTCGGCATCACGGCCGTAGCGCGGCGTGCCGGGGGCCGCCAGATGGATGGTTACGCTGAAGCGTTCGGCATCGTCCTTGTGCATGTCTACTTTCCTAGTGATTGGTAGCCAACGATCAGTTCTGCTTTCAGGCCGTCCAGCTGGGGTCGATCCTCCACAAGGTCGACCCGCAGAACGTAGCGCCCGGGTGCAATGCCTCCGACCTGCGCCAGCTGCAGCGTGCGATAGAGCACGTCTTCAGAGTACAACCCGGCCTCGGCCAAGCTGTTGATGTCCACACTCCCCGTCGTCAGGTCTGTGACCACGCCATCATCCCCGATCTTCTGCGAGTCGCGTCCGTCGCGGGTACGCTGCCAGAGCTGCACATGACGAGGCGCGCTGCCATCAATCCGCTCCAGGCGCAGCCGCGCTGGCAAACGTCCGAGAGTGATCTTCTCCGAAGCATCCAGCAACCGTCGCGCGTCGGTATCCTGCAACCGCAACCCGATGTTCAGGATCGGAATGGCCGGCTTCTGGGCCGCCGGCAAATCAAACGTGACCTCGGCAATCCGACCGGCCTTCTGCAACTGCACGGCCCGCGTGAACGGCACAACCGTGCGGGCCTCGGCCTGTGCGCGCGTCAGCAGGGGCGGCGCAACCTCAGGCGCTGGTGACGCACGGCACGCCGCCAGCGCGCCCAGCACCGCCAGTACCACCAGCCCCCGCCGCAGCGGCCGCGTCATTGCTCCTTCAACCGCAGCGAATCGGCCACATCGGTCTTGGCCGCCACCTCGGTGGCGATGCTGGCGCGGCGGTGCCCTGGGTCGTTGCGGTCGCCCTGCACGATGAAGATGCTCTCGGCGGCATGACTGCTTTTTGTCGGCCGGCTGAGCAGCACGTGGTCCACGCGCGAGAGATTGTTCTGCTTGGCCAGCACCAGCAGGCTGGCGCTGATGCGCTGGCTGGCCGCATCGAACGGGCGGCCGTGCGCGGCGTCCAGTTCGGCCACTTTCTGGATCAGCTGCGAGAACAGGCGATGGTCCGGATGTGAGGGGTCCAGCAGCGTGCCGGCCACTTCAATCGGCGTCGGCGGCGGCTCATCGCTGGCACGGTCACCCTGGCGATGGTGCTCGGCCTCGTGCTCGGGCATCGCGTTGTGGGTTTCGGCATTCAGATCGCTGCCCGGGAACGGCGCGGCGATGCACTGGATCTCTGGCAGGTTGAACAGCACCGCGAACTCGCCCAGGTTGCTGCCCCCATCCAGCGGCGTCGGCAGCGGATGCAGCCCGGCGTAGTGCAGCGCGGCCCAGACGAAATCGCTGCAGCGGTTGATGGTGGCCGGGCGATCCACATCGAATTCGAACTCGGCCGGTTCCTCGGCGAAATCACGCAGGCAGCCGTAGTGCTCCTCGGTGATTTCCAGGGTGCGGCTGTAGTACGGGTCCAGATGCTCGTCGGCATCGTCGTGGCGCACCTGCGCGTACTGCACGCCGGTGCGGGTTTCGCCCGGTGCCTGGCGCGGTGGTGCGAAGCCGTAGCTGTGGGCCTCGTCGCCCGCAGCGACCTGCAGGTACATGTGGCCGCGCGGCGAGATGCCCCCACTCTTCAGCGGGGTGCCGGGGGCGGCCAGATAAAGGGTTACCGTGTAGCGTGTTGCCTGCTCCATGCCTGTTCAGCCTTGATGGGTGCTGCGGTCCTGGGCGGATGATGGCATAGGTGGGATGGGGGGCAGGTGGAGGAATAGAGGACGCCGATCGCGACTTGCTGAATATGTGAGCCAGCATGCAGTACCAGCGCCCCGAAAGCGCGCGGGTGGCGGCACTAGCCCATCTGCATGCCGCCGGACGTCTGGGTTGCCGCCTCGCGCTGCTGCGTTTCCTGACGGGTCTGCTCGGCCACTCGCGTGTCGATCTGCTGACTGCGGGCCAGCCCCTCCTCAAGGCTTTGCTGAGGCTGGTTCAGATCTACCATGGCCCTGAAGCCAGGCGTCGTGCCCATCACAAAGATCTTCTCTTCCTGCAGCACCACATCGCGCAGCTGTTGCGGCTGGTGAATGCCGTTCTCCCGCGCAGCAACCATCGCTGACATCACCTGCGCATCGCTCACCTTCTCAGGCAGCTCCGATCGCATGCGGTCAAACAGCTGCTGCGATTCCGGCGACAGTGCAGCCAAACGCTCCTGCGGCGGCCGTTCGCCCTCCACCTCGGTCAACAGCTTCTGCAACGTGGTTTGCTTCTTGGGAAGGGGGTTCTCGTGCGTCGAATTGAGCTTGCTATCGGGGAACGGCTTGGGAATGCTCTTCAGCGCATCGATGTTCGGAAGCACCTTCATCGTCCCTTCGAAGTCGGGATTGGGCTTCTCCAGCTTGGGTCGCAGACCGGCCTGACCAAGGCCCGTCCACACATAATCGACGCAGCTGTTCGACCAACCCTTGTAATGGAGATTGAAGCGGCTCTGATCCCTGTTGACGCTCGCCTCGCCGTACTCCTTCAGTTTGTCGTACTGATCCTTGGTGATCTCGAGCGTGTAGGAGAACCGAGGGTTCTGATAGGTCTCGAATTCTCCTTTCACCACGTGCCCAGGCCCGGCGATCCCCGTTTTTATCGGCGAGAACCCATATCCGTCTTTCTTGTCACCATCGGCAACCATGAAGTAGGCATGGCCCGCCGAAGATGAGTGGGTCGTGCCATCCTTGCCTGCAACAGGTGTGCCCGGGGCAGCGAGGTAGACCGTGACGGTATAAGGCCCCTTCTTGCCTTCCTGGGGTGCGGCTGCACTGTTCGATTGACTGTCCATAGTCCTATTTCACGTTGTAGTTGGCGACGAGAAGCTCGATGTTGAGATGGGCAACTTCCGGGTTGGCCTGAAGGTTGGTCACCTTCAGCCGGTACTTCCCGGCCGCCAGATCCGCGGAATCAGCACGGGCCACCTCGTATTCCCTGTAGGCCAGGGACATGTCGTACTTTCCTGCGTTGACCAGACTGTTCGAATCCGCGCCGACGGCGCTCCTGTATTCGTACACATCGCCCTTGGCCGGTTGATATCGGCTGCCCTGCCAGACAGCAGGCAGATCGCGATTCAATACCTGTAGTGCTATGGGTGTTTCGGTGTCCCCCTCCAGCTTCCACAGCTGCACCTTCAGGGGAATCCGGGCGTCTTCAAGGAAGTCGACATCGCCCGGTTTCATATCCGGGCGCTTGGCGGGCCCGCCGGTACGGAACCCAATCAGGAATGTGCGAGGTTTGGGATCTTTCTCCCAAGGCGGTGGCAGTTCAAAACGCGCCTCTACCGTCGCACCTGCATGGACCAGGTCCATCGGCTTGGCGACGGGGAAACCATCGCCATACATCTGGGGTGCCTGGGCGCCACAGCCGCCCGCGAGCAGGGGCAGCAGTACCATCCATGGCCTCAGTAGCTGTCGCATCCGTTCCTCACATTCGGGCACTCACGTGTCGGCAGTTTATACACCGCACCGGTCGGGGGACCTGAACTGGCTTCACATTGCCCAGCGGCGGGATGGGGATTTCTGCCGGTGAACATTGCGTGGGCCAGTTCTGGTGTTAGCAGGCACGCGATGGTGCAGGCACTATTCCTGCAGTCAGGAGGGTGACCATGACCACGATAGACACCGCATGGCTGGAAGCGTTCGACAAGGAGCTTCTCTACCTGTTCGCCGTCGACCATAGCGACGCCGGCATGGATGAGTACCTGCTGGGTTGCTACGCAGACCTTCCGCCACGCGAGGCGGCGCTGGCGTTCGGCAGCGACTACGCCCTGGAGCGCGACGATGCGCTGTGGCCTCGGCCGGGGGTGGCGCTGCAAGGTTAAGCCATGTCGCAATCGGCCAACTTCGGATCTCAGCCATGCGGGCGGACTGTCGCTTTTGAGACCCCGATCCTCTGCAAACCGTGCTTTTCAATGCGCATTGGGGCGGTAACTTAACACCGGCCGAAACCACTGCACCGCAAGGGCTCTGCCACGCGCGCGCCATGCAACAATGCCGTAAGCGTCAGCATTTACGGCCTCTGCGGCCTACGGTTTCTTGGCATCTCGCGGCCATGCGAGTACACCTTGGCGTGCCACCGGAAAAGGGTGGCGCGGGGTTCGAAAGCCCGCTCAGTAACCTTGTGTTTTGCGCTTGTCAGCCGGCGTCACCTTTTGTGTGGCGCCGGCTGGCAATCCGTTCGCGTTCCATGGCGGGCGGTGCGTGGGGGTCTTCGGACCCACCGGCTTGGTTACTGTCCGGCTTTCGAACCACGCACCGTCCGCCGCCTCTATCGGTGGCGTTGCTATCTGTCCTGTACGGAGCATTGCCATGAATACATCGGACTTCCGTTCCCTGCACGCGCAGTACGATCCGGACAACGCCGAACCCGAGCGCGAGCCGTCCGTCGATCCCAACGCCTTCGTAGCCACGCTGCGCCGCATCGGATCTGGTGCAGCTGCGGATGGCCAGCCTTGGCCGGAACGGCATCAACTGCCTGGGCGGTGTCTTCAGTTGGCGGATGCAGATTGCGCACTAGCCGGGCTGCGTGTGGTGGCGGAGCTGATGTTGGCTGCGGAGCGCACCCGGCAGAACGGCGCGCCCGAGGAGTACCTGGGGGACCGGGTGATGGAAGGGTTGAAGATGGCTTGCGTGGCGTTGACTGCGCAGGTGGCTGAGCGGTTGCACGTGCGGGAGTAGCCCATTTGGACCTTGCCATCTGTCGCGTGGCTGCTGGGTATCCACGCGCTATCGGCGGACCGTTCGCCTTCTGGTCCCTCCCCTATCTGCAGAGCGTCCAATGAAGTCTGTGATCTATGGCGCTGTGCTGCTGGCGGCGCTGTCTGCCACGATCGCCAGCCGGCATGTACCCAAGGCAGGCTTGGAACTGCGGACGTTTCGGAAGGTGTCCGACGCTGAATTTTCTGTCATGCGCGAGGAGGCCGTTCGACTTGTGCACGAGGGCCTAGTACAGGACGCGCGCTACGCGGGAGAGAGGTACTTTGAGGTCAGCTGTAACGGTGCACCTGTGATGATGGTGGACAACTCGTTGGAACAGCTTGTGATTGTGCTATTTGCGGATAGATGGATTGATGTTCCGTGCGTTGTGCCGCTAATGTCGCATTGGAGTGGGCGGATTGTTGCGGAACGAGCGCGCACATAGCGAATGTGAGTACAGCGAGATGGGAGGCCACGCCGGACCACCTCTGTACGGCCCAAATTCTGCTATGACTAGCCGCCACCACTGCGCCCTGCATCTGATCTCGTGCTGCACATGCTGGTCGTCCGCATGCAGTTGGCCGTCCCCAATTGCACCCTAGGCGGCCTACGCTCCCTGGTCAAGATGGCCTTGGCTGAGGAGCTCACGGGGCAGAACGGCGCGCCGGAACAGCCTCTGGGCGAAGGGCAAATGGAGGGGCTACTGATGACGGTACTTTCGCTGACGATGATGGCCAGCGAGCGGGTGCAGGGGCAGCGGTAGGTCCCTGCTCCGGCACCCCCTCGATCACGCGCGAGGAGTTTCGCCATGACCAGCGCACCGGCACGCCGGTTGGCCTGCGCGCCGCTAGTGACCGTACTGGCTGTCAGCGGCCGCGCAAGGCCGCCATCCACGGGTTTGGAGACAGCATCGCCGCCACGCTCAAGGGCGCCACCAGCGCCCGCACGATGGGCGACCGCGCCCACACGACGCGGCCGGTGGAGACCAATCTGGGCCCGCACCGTTTCATGTTCCCGGCCAACCTCTACTACCACCAGATCGACCCGTTTGCCGGTGGCGGGATGATGCTGGCAGTGTTCTGGAAGGACTTCGATACCCCGCCGCCGGGGGATGACCCTATGCAGTCGGTGGAAGATGAATACCGGCGGGTCTCGATAGAGGCTGCAGTAGGTGGATGTCCACCTCCACATCCGTTCTACACTCACGACGGGCGCTTAAGCAAATTTCTGGAGCAGCGGAAGATGGGAGACATCCTTACAAAGGAAGCTCGAAGTGAGCGCATGTCACAGATTGGCTCGGCCAATACCAAGCCAGAGCTCATCGTTCGCCGAGAATTACACGCGCTTGGATTTAGATTTCGCCTGCATGTGCGCCATCTGCCGGGCCGGCCTGACATTGTCCTACCAAAATTCCGGACCGTAATCTTCGTTCATGGATGCTTCTGGCATGCACACCGCTGCCAAAAGGGGCGAATCCCGGCTGCGAACTCCAGTTTTTGGCGTGAAAAATTTCGATCCAATCAACTCCGAGACGCAAGGGTTACGAGGGAGCTCCGAAACTCAAGCTGGCGAGTTATAAAAGTATGGGAGTGCGAGTTGCGAACTGCGGAGATGCGCAAGCGAACCATTAACCGGGTGGCACGACTAATTCGTGCCACCCGGTAAAGCCAATGAATTATTAGTGCGACGCCCTACGACTCCCCGGCAACATCGTAGCGGGCAAACTGGACCCTCATTCGTCCATTGCCAGCTTTAATAATCGCATCACCCTTGCCGGCCAATTGCTCGGCCCCGCCCTCGTCAAGAACCACTCGACTTTCAGTGGCAGTATTTACCCGAAGTGCGATTTTTCCCGGAAGGTTACCCTTGACAACGGTATTAACAACTGACACGACAGGCTTTTGCGTCGACACGATGACATGAATACCTGCGGCACGGGCCTTCTGCGAGATTCTGCGCAAGCTTTGCTCAATCTTCTTCCGCTCGTCATCATCACTTGTCAGATCGGCATACTCATCAAGCACCAAAATCCAGCGTGCCATCTCTCCGCCAGACGCTTGGTACTCAGAGATACTCCTCACATGGCCAGGCATGGACTTGAACAGCCGATACCTATTCTCCATTTCATCAACAGCGCTAGCTAGGAGCTCCACCGCATCCTCAGCCATGCTGCCAATCGGGCCATCGGTATGCGGCAGCCCCTCCAGCGTATTGAGTTCCGTCCCCTTAGGATCAATGAGCTTCAGCTTGAGCTCTTCAGGTGAATAGAATTTCGCGGCACCATGGAGGATGGTAAGAAGCGCCTCTGACTTACCACTACCCGTCACGCCAGCAATCAACAGGTGAGGTGAATTGGAGCTTGAAAAGTCGATCTCGGCGATTTCACCAGAGGAATCCTCCCCCACCGGCACTACGAAACCTTTGCGCGGACGCTTCCAGCGCTTCCACATTTCCTCTGCATCTACAAAGTAACGCTCGGAGTCATCCTTCGGGACGGATATAACAATGTTTCCCATATGGGTCGAACAGCCCAATTGCATATCCGCGGCGAGTCCCATCCTCAGCTTCAGATTTTGGATCTGTGCCTCAACGCGATTTACGGACACACCATAGGCCGGCACGACAGAATATTCTACGAATGCGGGCCCCTCTTTGTAGGGCACTCCTTCCTTAGGTCTATTTACCTTTACGTTAAACTCCGAAAGAGCGGAGATAAGTTGGTCGTACTTATGTTCCAGCATCCTGCTGCTTAGCATTGCTTCAACGCGGGCGGTAGAAGCAGTCGACACCGTTAAGGAAACCTCAGCTTCGCCATCCGCACGCTCGCCATCAGGAAGCCGACTATCGACATCAACAAGTTTCATCTCAAGCCCAACCTCGCCTCCTTTAGCCGGCTCGGGAAGGGCTACTGGCTGGCCACCAAGTTCATCAGCTTCACAAAACAGGTCCTCGTTCGCCGCGGAAAGTGCTTGAAGAACAACATCGTGACAGTGCCCCACGGCGGAAGCTCCCCAATAGCTCGAGTCATATGCCGCAGGGTTTATGCGAATTTCAATTCTTCGATCTGACTCATCGCCATAGTCGCCACCAAATTCATCCCAAGTAGCAGTCTCTCCATCCTCAGTTTTGGCGAATGCCTGATACCAAATTAGTATGCCGGTACCAGTGGCGAACTGAGCCCTTCCCTCTGCTACAGACCGAAGGACTTCGACAGCGTCGGCGCTCTGGGTGTTGTTCAGCTGCAATCCGGCATCAAGCACTGCAAGTAGTCGTTGCCTAAGCATGGACGCCTTGCTTCCTACCGCTGACGTCACGCCGGCGCAAAGCTCCGCAAGTTGCATCTTGTACATTTTGAGCTGTTCGGCATGCTCGCGAAGACGCTCCTCGCCGGCCTTTGGGAAGCCTACTTCGCGCTCAGTCTTGACTAGACCGTAATGCTTGATTTCGATTGGAATCAGGTTCACGCAGTACAGGCCGCTGTTCGTACTCTGAGCCGATATCGCGATGAGGTCAGCTCGACGTCGATTGTCCCCCTTTGGATAGCCGACGGTATCCCTAAGGAAGGGATCCACAGCGTCGACCGGAAGCACCAGGCGCAATTCTCCTGGGGGAGCCTCATCCACCCAGTGCTGTAGAGAACTGAGCGCAAAGAAGAACCCAATCGCGCCCGTTGCCTGGTGGTGGCCAACAGAAAGTAGGGTGTTCAGGCCAATAGCGCGCTTTGCCAGTGTTGTAACAAGTAGCTTCGCACGCTGCCGTATCTCCTCCTCAGACGCAGTTGAATTGAGACGGCTCAACCGATCGCGAATAGCACCACTGAGAGCACCGGGAACGCTCGCGAGGACAAAGTACGGCTGCACCCTCATGGCCCCGCCTCTTCCGGCAGAAACGGTCGTAGCCGGGCGCCAATCCCAAAGTACGTAGCTACCGCCGACATGGCTGGCTACAGCTCCAGCCAGGGACTGCGGATCCACACCAAAGTCTCCGGCTACTAGCCAGTTGGGACTCGCTGTCGCGCCAGAAAAATTGGCCATTATCTTCACGGCCCATGCTTTGCCGCTATCGCTCTGTTCGTACGCAAGCAAAGCCTTGGCCAGTCCACTCTCACGTAATGCTTCGCTGTTCAAGCTGTAATCGAGAACTGAGTGATTAATGGCACTCTTTCGAACCGGCGTTCGTCGAAGCGGCAGATCAGGCAACCACCCCAGCGACTTGCCTATAAGGGAGAATCCGGCTCTTGCTGCGCCCCCCTCCACAAAGGTGACATGGTTCTCAGCGACATCACCATCCGGTGCGGTGTGCCATGTGAGATTGAAGCCGGGACGTGCTGACAGCAGAGCCTCCCCAAGGCGCCCAAGCGGCGGGATGTCACCTAGCCGATTGACTGAGTCCTTGATGTTCACGCTGGAGACCCCCTCGAGCTCTGCGCTAGACTCTGCCAACTCCCTGAGCTTGCTGAGGAGCCCCTCATCCATCACGTTGGATCGTCGAGTGGGCACATTGCTAGTTACTGCGATTCTAAGGGTCTGAACTTCTGGCGAAACCCGCAAGAAGTCATCTACAGCAGTAGAGATTGACGAGGGAGTCAGGGATGAAAGTCCCTCTGCTGGGAATCTCTCTCCTTGAAGCCAGTCAGGAATAGCTGGCGATCCCGAAGAAACCGGAACGCTCACATGCCATCCTATATACAGATCGGAAGGCCGTGCATCCACAGGCACCGGCAAGAAGGCTTCCTCTTCTTGGAATGCATCGAGGTTGCTGACCAATGCAGGGAAGTTGGTGCCATCCAATAGTGACAGTGAGGCAGAAGGGCTTGCTGAATCGTCATACGCCTCGCGAAGGCCGACCTGAACCTCCCAGCTCCATGCAAGACGAATGGGATGCAAGGGACTCAGCAGGACTGCACATACTTGCTGTACACCACTACCAACAGGGTACACCGCGACAGAGAAAGGGTTCCTGGCCCAGAATCGATCTGAAGGCTGGAGATTGGCCGAGACTGAGAGCATCTCCCTGTAAGCCGACAGCACGGCCCCGATCCGCTCTCGATCCAGCGAATCGAGCGGAAGGCGAGACACTGTCAGCTCGCCAGACTTCTCCCTGCCCTCTGTTTCGAGGGAGAGCTCTACCAATCCAAGTTCTGCGTACGATTCCCGCAGCCTCTTGTACTCAGGCAGCTCGAGTAGAGCAACACTAGGTTGGGCAGGATAAATATCCAAGCGAGCAGCTAGGCTCGTAGCAGCCTTGGTCCCGGGCCGGATAGTCTCGAATTGCTCAGCGACTTTGGAACTACTTGCTTGAATCGCGCCCAGCGCGTGCCCTTCAGCTAGTTCTCTGATGATGCAGTTGAACTCGGCCTCGAGCTTGCCAAGCACCGAAGGCTCGAGCAGCCTATCTGTCGCAGGGCGTGCACCGATAGCTGCGGCTACGAAAGGAGAGAGAGGCCTTGCCGCCGTAGATGCAACGTCTAGCAGAATCTTCAGGCTGTAGCCATCTTCAAGCTTGGGCCTGAGTTCAACAGTCGACGTGAGGTCTTCAGTGCCAATGGCGAATGCACCATCTGCACTTGACCATGGCAAGCACTCAAGATGCCCGTCATCCAATTGCCAAGTGGACTGATCGAACGGGAGCTCATGCCCCCATGCAAGAGCAAATTCATAGCGAGATGGTTTGTTAACAAGAAGGGTGGCTTCCGTTGCTCCATGAGCGCCGACAACGCAGAGGCGTGGTACCTGACGTTTTGATGATTCTTCCTTCAGCCAAAGCGCGCATTCGGATGACCGAATCTGTACAAACTTCAGAGGCTCCACCTTTCGGAGGTACTCAGGTACCTCTAACGATATAGCAGGTTCATTCTGCTTCGCTTTTCCGGTCTTGATGGTGAGGTCGCCTAGTAGGTGCATGCTCCCTGCGACCTTGACAGCGGACTTGAGCGTGAATGAAGAGCCTCGATAAGTTCCGACGCCTTGCACTTTTACTTGTGGAAGCTCAACACCCTCGAGCACGGCAGAAGGCACTTCAGCGCCGTCAGAGAGCGGAACGACGATCTCCATATCGACGTACGTAGAAGACCGCGAGCCCGAATCAAACTGATCTCCAGGTGTCGCGACTAGTACTGGTACGCCTTGCGGGAACGGAGAAGGCAGCGCCTTTCCATTTCGCCGCATCTCCATTTGCATGCGGTCACTTCTACTAGACGACTTGAACGTCGCTTCGTCGATCGCTGCCCAACCTAATGTTTTTAGCTCCTGATCAGCAGTTGCAGCCGCAGCGACTCGCGCCACCGCCGAGCCGCTGTCGTACTCTGAGCTCTCCACAACGTTTGCCCAATCGATTTTCTCCAACGTCTTCGCGCCGGAAGCCTCGTCACCCAGCATCCCGAGGCGACCCAGCTCTACACGAATGCCATCCGCATCGATCCAATCGCTTTCGAGCTTTCGCACGTAGTCTTTTGGCGTGATTGCAAGACCATCGGAGGAGGCAGGATTCGGCAAGCCCGCGGCACCGTACAAGAACGCTCCCGTCCTGGAGCCACGCCCCCCTGCGAATGCCACAACATTCGCGGCCCACTGTTTAATATGCAGCCACCAGTCGCGGGAAACGCTTGCCTGCCCACCAACGGAGAGCTCATAAGCATCCGCGAGAAATTTCAAAACGCCTCGGGTGACTGAAGCAAGTTCCCCATGCGAGATTTCGAGGGAACTACATTCCTCTATGAGGACAACCGACAGAGCCGCTGAGAAGTCCTCAAGGTTTGCCACCCCAGCTCCTACCTCGCCAGACCGGATAGAGGGGAAACCACTGCTAAGAAGCAGGGGGTAGACGCTGCTATAGGTGGACATTCCGCGGTTCTTGCTTGCATATGTAACTGCGAGATGCCGCCCTTGACGGTACATCGCAAGCTCACGGAAATCCACGCGGGGCGTGATTTCCCTGACGTCATCCCGCGCCTCATGAACGAACATTGCGAATTTGACTTCTTGAAGAATCCGCTCGTTTGCCCCATCAACAATCTCCCGCACGAAATCTGGCGGCAGGTCATCCGGCAGCTCCAGCATAAGCTGGCCGCCGACACTTTTAGCAACGAGCGCAATTGCCTTGCCTATCAATGGCATGTTAGTTCCCCCCAATACCCAAATTAATTTGTATCCCCTCGTCGCCATCTGAAGCGCTGACGCAGAGTCCTGCGCGCTCCAGCTCGGCAAGAAGAAAGTCAATTCGGGGTTTCAGCCCTAGCGAATCAAGTTGCCTCTGAACGTCACCAAGGCGTAGTTCTTGCGTGGGAGAGGAGGCGGAAACCGCTGCCATAACAACAATCCACTCTGGCCCTGGCGATACATGAGTGTAGTTCCTGCTGATCCTTCTCAACAGCGCGTGATGATCTGGAACATCGGACGCACTACGTTCGATGAGCGAATAGCGCACTGTCTCAACGAGGTTGGTCGTGCCAGATACGTCTCCGGCCTCCAGCTTTTCCCTGAGCGCCGCGGAGTGGTCGCGCCTTAGCAGGTTAATTACGTCAACGAAATTTCTGCAGGGGTCGATTTCTCCTTCTAGCACCTCGCCAAGGGCTTTGCGATATGCCGATCCTTGAATCAATGCCTGTTTTATCCCAGGCATGACATCCATTTGAGAAATGCTCCCTTTTTGGTACGCAATCAGCGGGCGCGTTGGCACAAGCGCACTTCGCGCGACGGCAGAGGATTCACGCGTGCCATCCCTGACCCCGCGGACCAGCTCCGCAAAGAAATTTGCTTCCCACAGGAAGGAAAATCCCAACGCATTGCGCAGCACACACACCGCCCACGCTGCCCACTTTCTTGGCGTCAATGCTGTGTACCAACTTTCAGAGCACAGTCTGTCCCAGCTGTCGCGGAACCAGGAGAATGGCGTTCCAATCTGTTTCGCGATCACGTCCTCATGCCACCAGGAAGGCAGGGGCGTCGATCGGGCTCCCTCGTGCAGCTGTACTTTAGTCGGCGGCCAGTCTGCAGGCAGAAATTCACTTAGAGTTGTTTTTGCCAGCGCAGTCTCTATGCGGCTCAGCGTAGTATCCGCCGCATAGTGAGTAGCAACTTTGAACCAACGCTCGGATGCAGTTCCCTCCCCCCCTCCAAGCGTGTACATCGTATTTAGAAGACTGGCAAAGTTAGGGGGATTTGGTGCACCCAGACCTCCTGCCGGATCCTGAAGCAATGCGCCACACAGCCCGATAGCAGACGATGCGTATCCGACTCCCTTCTCAGCACGCGCACCCATCAATGAATCAGTAACGGCCTCAACAACGAATTTAGGAAGTGTCCCGTCGTGAATGACGAACCCTTCCTGCTTTAGAATTTCTGAAAACGCCGTCAGATCCTCACCTACAGGCCTGGTAGGGTGAGTATTGAACTTGGATGCTGATGGCCGCGTTAAGTTGTTGCTGTCCTTTCTAACGTATATCAACCCCGTGTTGCGGGGAGCACTGGGCGGCCTAGGTATAACCGACCATGCCAAAGCCGAGAGAAGAATTTCTGGACTCGATGGATACTGCGGCCGCTTTAACTCAGGGAAATAATTACTCATCTCGCAACTTCCTTGTAGGTTCCATTGGCCACAACTGCAAGTCTTCGCTGCGTTCGATCGATTGCAGCCATGCTTGAAGACCTGCATCTTTCGATGCGCGGCTCAATAAAAGTCGTGGATTCGGTCTGGCCACAGAGCCCCTGGTTGAACGCCTGAGCCTCTCGAATCAGTGCGAAGTCGAGCACGAGCTGACCAATCGGCGCGGGATTACCTGCGATGTAGCATTGGATAACCAACCTGCTTCCCTGCCTCCGGACCTGAAGGCTCACGCTCGCAACGGAGACGATCTCAACGAGCTTTGGCTGCACTTGCTCCTTGACAGAGGAGACAGGCTCCGCCCTAGCGGAGAAGGCGGGCAACAGCATGCTGCTGGCGGGACCTTCAGGATGCGGTGGGAATATGAGCGCGCTGATCGACTGCTCGAGCTCGATTGGGAGCCTCGCGGATCCGGAGTTGCAGGATCGATGGCATCTCCGCCACTGTTCTATTACATCGACGTTTCCATAGGCGCCTCGCGCCACACCTACCAGTCGCGCGACGTATGCGCCGTACCAAGAAATCAGTCTGCGACGTTCGATATCGCTGCACTTAGGACTATCTACGTACTCGAGCAGAGTCCTTTCCAAGTATTCATCAAATTTAGACCAGACATTAGCAACATCGGGAATTTTCAAAAGCTCCCTGCTAGGAAGTTCGCCCATTGCTATGCACTGCATAGCTGCTTCCACGCTCTTCGAGTCAGCACTCCTCCATACCGCAGGATCAACCAGTGCCAGCCCGGCATGGATCGGAGTTGCAGGGGGGAACTCGGTGCCGTCAAGCTCCATCTGTGGAACTGGAGAGCGGAATATTGCGCAGTGTGCGCGATGCTTTGAGAGCGAAATAACTGCGGCAAGCCGGCCACGAGCATCGGGGCAGTTTGTCGCAACCTCTATTAGCGAATCCAAGTACTCCAGAATTTCTTGGCTTTTTGATCCAAGATTTACCCTTGGCCCTAACAGCGACATGGCTGCAGCACCCCATACGTCTCGATAGCTATACAACCGACCTGACGCGATCTCTGCAGATGACATCAGCTGCTGCCAAGAGCCCTGACCCGTTTGAGATTGCCACTGGATGATATTGGAGCGAATCGGACACAAGTCCGGTCGTTCGCCATCCACACCGTCAAATCTAGCGAGTAGCTCCGCGAACAGTGTTTGGCCGCGGGAGAATCCAACACTACTATCCAGCTCGAAGAGCGAATAAGAGTCCACGGCAAGGGCAACCAACCTCACTCGACGACCAGCTAGTACAAATTCCAACTCGCGTGTAGCACTCTGAGCATCGTGCTGTCGGGCCGTCAGCTCAGTCGCACCAATCTGATCGAATCTCAGATCTTCAGGATTAGCTAGCCATCGAAGGATCGAGAATGAAAGCGGCGGCTCAGGACCCTGAACCTCTTGCAGCCCACGAATCTCGTCGGCCACGATACCTCGATTGACGCAACAGAAGCCGCGCACCAGCATTTGGGAGGATTGCTCGAACCAGTCGAATAGATCGGCTGCCAAAGCAACCTCTTGATTCTTATACTCCCTTCTGGGGGCGATGGTCGCATCATTTAGTAGATAGTATTTTGCGCCATCAACGGTCGCAGTGTAGGTTCGCTGCGCCAGTGCACCTGGATTTTCGCTGCGAAGCCCAAGGCGCTCACCCAGCTCTCTCGCTGCGAATGATTTTCCGTTTCCAGCGCCTCCCATAAGGAAGACCACCTCCATCGCCACTTCCGGCGATGGAGTTGTACTAAAGCGATCAATTGCGATTTGAACTCCCGGAAGAAGAGCCGCTCGAGGCCACCATTTATCATCCGGTTTTTCGGGCTTGGCGGCGACGTCTTCGCCGCCAAATGCTCTCCCCTGCAGACGTTCCAATCCATCCCTGATGGTTGTACCGCTCACGCCTTCACATTTACGAATTGATGATTTTTCCATACCCCCCCCTGCTCCTTACTCCATGGAAATTTATGATCGCTTTGGGCTACCGCTTCGCAAAAAGGATTCCCGCCAAGTTTTTCCCGATCTCCCGAGCGAGCGGCACCGGTACCGCATTGCCAATCTGGGTGTATTTCGGCAGTTCTCTGAAGTGAATTCCTTCCTGAGGATTTCCTGCGCGTCGAATCCCGCCCGTGGTTCGCTTTCCGCGGAACTGGTACCAGTCGGGGAAACCTTGCAGTCTCGCCCATTCTCGTACAGTCAGAGTTCGCGCTTGTTCGAAGTGAACGTAGTCATCGGGAAGGGAAGTCGCTGTAATCATCGGCCCTTTAGCGCCCCAAACTGAAGGCAACAGACGTTGGGCAAATTTTTTCGTCCCTACGTAGTGGTCACCATTGATCATCGCCTGAAACTTCGCCCTCACGTGATCACTATGCTTGCTATATTCGTGATCAGTCAACGGTGCGCCTACTTCAGCTATCTCACCAGAAAGTTTTTGCCTGAGTAGATACTGGATGTCAGCCGATGGCCCTCTCGGATAGACAGCGGTCCGCCCGCCATTTGTATATTCTGGATCTATTAAATCACCAAGAAGATCCACCAGATCTGGCGCCCCACCGATCGCCCGAGGCAAAAAACCAAGACTGATGGCGGTGTCGTCTATTTCATCGATACAGTCTGCACGAGTAGCCGCCCCTGCAATGTCGTCACGGATTCCAACGAGCATTACTCGCGGCCGATTCTGCGCAACCCCATAATCCTTTGCATGTAACAATTGGGAAGCAATTCGATAGTTGCCAATGCGTGCGAATGCACGCTTGACCGCCCACCAAATTTCGCCAGGCTCCCCTTCGGGAGTCCAACGCGCAGTAAGCAAGCCCCTTACGTTCTCAAAGACGAAAGCCTTGGGCTGAAGGTGGCGAATGATGCTCGCCATGTCCTTGAAAAGATGATTCGACGGGATGTCATGTTTGTCTACGGAGTAGGAACGTCGATGACCAATTCCTGAAAAACCCTGACAAGGAGGCCCACCGACGATGAGATCGATCTCTCCATGCTTTATTCCGAAAGTCGACTCGAATCTGGACTCCAGATCATTGAGGTAGGACTTCTTCGTCATTTTTCGCGCATCAGAAGAGCTAAATGGATTTAGCCAACGTGACTCATCCATACCCTCTCGAAAATGAGCGTAGCGATCTCGCCTATTTACGAGGTAGGTGCTACGGGCATCATCATTAAGCTCGTTAACGAAGATGGGCGTGAATCCCGCCTCTTCAAGACCAAGTCCGAAGCCGCCGCAGCCTGCGAACAGGTCAACAACACTCAAAAAGTTCTTCTGCAAGATCTTCCCCAATCGCCGCGTCGAGATGGAGCTCGCCGCAACACAATTCACTCGCCCAGGGTCTCGGTCCATGCATAGCGAGCTGGTGATACGACATCCCAGTCGAAAGGATGACTTACGTAGCAGCGCTCCCTGACCACAACCCTGGGGCCGCCTGCGCCGGCGCCTTCTAATAAGGAGGCCGCATCAGTCACAGTCTGGCGTATTTTGACAGGACAGTTGAGGCCGGGCTACCCCGTTGGAATGGCGCTGACGCCATCAGTACGTTGGCCAGCGCATACCCTTGGCCTAGTTCTGGCCGGATATGAAGTCACGAATGTACAGGTGAGCTTGTCATTTCCAAATTGCACCTCGCCATCTAGAGAAGGTGCTGCTGATGAGTTCGTACGAATCCTGTTCGTCATCAACATCAGTTCGGTCGAAGGCCTCTGCTTGGCACCAGACGTCGCGGAAACAAACCTAAGGGGGCCTTGCCGGAGCAATTGATCCACGCGAAGTGACTCTTGCGCGCCAGCTGCAATGCACTTTTAGACCTTAGACGTCACTGGGTTGGCAGCCAACTTTTCACTGGGCTCCCGAACCATCAAAACGGCAAGGGCGACCAGTGGCCGCCCTTACTGCAGATCGTCATCAATTAATAAATCAATTGACCCAATCAAACCCCAACAGGATTAGCCTTCTCTGGATCAATCTTGTACTGCTTGATCGCCCGGGCCACATCCTTCGCGGTCATCTTCCCTTCCTTCGCCAGCGCCGCAATCGCGGCATGGGCGATGTAGTAGCGATCCACCTCGAAGAACCGACGCAGGTTCGCACGCGTATCCGAACGGCCAAACCCATCCGTACCCAACACCGTGTACGACATCGGCACGAACGCACGGATCTGGTCCGCATACGCACGCACATAGTCGGTGGCGGCAATCGCCGGGCCCTGGCGGCCTTCCAGCAGCTCGGTCACGTAGGCCTTGCGCTGCTCACCTTCCGGATGCAGGCGGTTGGCACGTTCCACGTCGAAACCATCGCGACGCAGTTCGTTGAAGCTCGGGCAGGACCAGATGTCGGCGGTCACGCCGAAGTCCTTGTCCAGCAGCTCGGCGGCGGCAATGGCTTCGCGCAGGATGGTGCCCGAACCCAGCAGCTGCACGCGCAGCTCGCCCTTCTTCGGCTTGCCGGCGTCGGTCAGCAGGTACATGCCCTTGACGATGCCTTCGGCCGCGCCTTCCGGCATTTCCGGGTGGGTGTAGTTCTCGTTCATCAGGGTGACGTAGTAATACTCGTCCACCTGGTCTTCCATCATGCGCTTGGTGCCGTGCTGCAGGATTACCGTCACTTCGAAGCCGAAGGTCGGGTCGTAGCTGCGCACGTTCGGGATGCCACCGGCCACCAGATGGCTGAAGCCATCTTCGTGCTGCAGGCCTTCACCGTTCAGCGTGGTGCGGCCGGCGGTGCCACCCAGCAGGAAGCCGCGGGTACGCATGTCGGCGGCCTGCCAGGCGATGTCGCCCACGCGCTGGAAGCCGAACATCGAGTAGTAGATGTAGAACGGCAGCATCGGCACGTTGCTGACCGAGTAGCTGGTACCGGCGGCCATCCACGAGCTGATCGCACCCGGCTCGCTGATGCCCTGCTGCAGCACCTGCCCGCTCTGGTCTTCGCGGTAGAACATCAGCTGGTCGGCATCGACCGGCTTGTACTTCTGGCCGAACGGCGCGTAGATGCCGATCTGGCGGAACAGGCCTTCCATGCCGAAGGTACGGGCTTCGTCGGCCACGATCGGCACGATGTGCGGGCCCAGTTCCTTGTCGCGCAGGGTGATGTTCAGGCTCTGCACGAAGGCCATGGTGGTGGAGTAGCTGCGCTCGCCGCTGCTCTTCAGCAGGCGCTCGTACGCTTCCAGCTTTGGTGCCACGAAGGTCTTGTCGGCCTTGCGGCGGCGCTGCGGCAGGTAACCGCCCAGCGCGGCACGGCGTTCCTGCAGGTACTGCACTTCCGGCGAATCCGGGCCCGGGTGGTAGAACGGCACCTGGCCGTCGGCCAGCTGCGCGTCGGTCACCGGAATGTTGAAGCGGTCGCGGAAGTGGCGCACCGCTTCGTCGTCCAGCTTCTTGGTCTGGTGGGTCGGGTTCAGTGCCTCACCGGCGCTGCCCATGCCGTAACCCTTCACGGTCTTGGCCAGGATGACGGTCGGCATGCCCTTGGTGTTCACGGCCTGGTGGTAGGCGGCGTACACCTTGTGCGGGTCGTGGCCACCGCGGTTCAGGCGCCAGATGTCGTCGTCGGAAAGGCCGGCGACCATCGCAGCGGTTTCCGGGTACTTGCCGAAGAAATGCTCGCGGGTGTACGCGCCGCCGAAGGCCTTGCAGTTCTGGTATTCGCCGTCGACGGTTTCCATCATCAGCTTCTTCAGGACGCCGTTGGTGTCCTTGGCCAGCAGGGCATCCCAGTAACCGCCCCACAGCAGCTTGATCACGTTCCAGCCGCCGCCACGGAACACGCCTTCCAGTTCCTGGATGATCTTGCCGTTGCCGCGCACCGGGCCGTCCAGGCGCTGCAGGTTGCAGTTCACCACGAAGATCAGGTTGTCCAGGCCTTCACGGCCGGCCAGGGCGATGGCACCCAGGGTTTCCGGCTCGTCGCTCTCGCCGTCGCCGATGAAGCACCACACCTTGCGGTCGGACTTCTCGATCAGGCCACGGTTTTCCAGGTAGCGCATGAACTGCGCTTGGTAGATGGCGGCCAGCGGGCCCAGGCCCATCGACACGGTCGGGGTCTGCCAGTAGTCCGGCATCAGCCACGGGTGCGGGTACGAGGACAGGCCACCGCCGTCCACTTCCATGCGGAACTTGTCCAGCTGCTCTTCGCTGATGCGGCCTTCCAGGAACGAACGCGCGTAGATGCCCGGGGCGCTGTGGCCCTGGATGAACAGCAGGTCGCCCGGGTGGTTTTCGCTGGGGGCGCGCCAGAAGTGGTTGAAGCCCACGTCGTACAGGGTGGCGCCGGAGGCGAACGAGGCGATGTGGCCGCCCAGGTCACCCGGCTTGCGGTTGGCGCGGACCACGGTGGCCATCGCGTTCCAGCGGATGATCGAACGGATGCGCCATTCCAGCTCGGCGTTGCCCGGGCTCTTGGCCTCGAACTGCGGTTCGATGGTATTGACGTATTCGGTGGTGGGAGAGAACGGCAGGTAGGCGCCCGAACGACGGGTCAGTTCCACCATGCCTTCCAGCAGCTGATGCGCGCGCTCGGAGCCCTCGACATCAATAACGGCCTTCAACGACTCGATCCACTCCTGGGTTTCCACAGGATTCGGGTCGTTGTTCAGCACCTCGTTCAACCAGTTCATTAGCGCTCCCATAACCGCACGCACGCGCGCGACTGTTGTATAGATTTCTAGACCGCAAAGTGTAGCGCACCAAGGGCTTTCGTCACTTGGCTACGCAGGCGTATGGATGCAACCGGCCAGTGTCCGCAAGGGGCTTGCCGGGCCCGCTGACGGCCCTGCGGCGGGCCTTGGCGGCTGCGCGGGCTGTCGCTTGCGGGCCGCTGCGCCCATGTGCAGGACGCAGTGTTACTGCTGCCGATGACGGTTGTAGGGCAACTCCGGCACCGCTGTAGGGGCGGATCGGGCAACGGTACTGAACCGGCGACAACATGTCGCACCTGCCTCTGGATCGGTACCGGCTGCGGGTCCAGCGTGGGCCGCGAGTGAGGGGCCTGGCGGCCCTGCTCCCTTCCACAGCATCGCCGGGGCGCCCTGCAAGGGGCGCCCCTTTTGCTGTGCACGCGGCCGCCCGTGGCCCAAAACGGTCCTGCTTGTGGCCGGATCGATGATTGCCGGCTTCGATATATCGATATATCGTTTGCACACTCGTTTACCGATATATCGAAATGAGCCGCCCCCCTTCTCCCAGAGCCCGTTCCACCGATCCGGCGGTGCCCCGCCGCAACGGCCAGCCACGCGTGCTGAGCCGCGGCGACCTGCGCCTGCTGGTGCTGGCCCTGATCGGCGAGCAGCCGCGCCATGGCTACGAACTGATGCAGCTGATCAGCAACCAGTTCATGCAGGCTTACACGCCCAGCGCCGGCACCATGTACCCGCTGCTGGCCAGCTTCGAGCAGGCCGGCTGGATCGAGGCCGAGGAAGTGGATGGGAAGCGGATCTTCCGCATCACCGCTGCCGGCGAGTTCGAGCTGAAGGTGCAGCGCACCCAGGTGCGTCTGGCGCAGCGACGTGCCTTCGACCGTGCCCGCGAGATCACCAAGGCCTCGCTGCCGCCGCCGCTGGCCACTGCCCTGCGCGAGTTCAAGCGGGCGCTGGTGCATCAGCACGGCCGCTGGGCCGAGGGCGAGGCGGAAGAAGTGGCGGCGCTGCTGACGCGGGCCTCGGCCCTGCTCAACGGTACCGCCGGTAGCGAGAACCCACCGTTTTCAACGACCCAGCCAGACTGAATCCAGCCAGGTCCTCCCCATGCCGCGCGCCCTCGCGCGACACGTTTACAGGTATCCCCATGACCGAACACAACAACACGCGCCTGCGCCTGGATGTGCGCTTCCGTGAACTGACCGTGCTGCGCACCGAAGACGTCACCCCGCACATGCGCCGCGTGGTGCTGGGCGGCGACGAGCTGGCCGGCTTCGATTCGCCCGGCGCCGACGACCACATCAAGCTGTTCTTCCCCAATGCCAGCGGCGAGATGGTGCTGCCGGTGCTGACCGCCGAAGGCCGCAGCTACCCGGACGGCAAGGAGCCCTCGCCGGCCCGCGACTACACCCCGCGCTGGTGGGACCACCAAACCGGCGAGCTGGCCATCGACTTCGTGCTGCACGACCAGGGCGTCGCCGGGCCGTGGGCCGAACGCGCACAGCCGGGCGACACGCTGGTGATCGGCGGCCCGCGCGGCTCGTTCGTGGTGGCCGACACCTACGACGCCTACGTGCTGATCGGCGATGAAACCGCGCTGCCGGCCATCGCCCGCTGGCTGGACGTGCTGCCGGACGCTGCCGAGGTGCAGGCCTTCATCGAAGTGCGCGACGAGGCCGAACGCCAGGACCTGCCGCAGTACGAGAACGTGCGCATCCACTGGCTGGAGCGCAACGGCTTCCCGGCGGCCAGCAGCACGCTGCTGGAAGACATGCTGACCGACTTCGAGGCCCCGGACGGCGATGTCTTCTATTGGATCGCCACCGAATCGCGCCGCGCGCGGATGATGCGCAAGTTCATCGAAGGCCACCTGGGCGTGCCGCGCGACTGGATCCGCTCGACCGGCTACTGGAAGGCTCACCCGGACGAAACCGACGGCGATTGACCGGCTCGGGGTCAGATCCCTTTTCCTGTGGAAAAGGCATCTGACCCCATGCACCAGAACCTGCCTGGTGGGTGCGGACCGTTGGTCCGCACGCCCTTGACTGTGTAGAGCCGAGCCCACGCTCGGCTGCTCTCCGCTCGGCCACCGATGGACCCATCGCGCTACGCGCGATGAGCCGAGCATGGGCTCGGCTCTACAGGAGGGGCCGCGACCGGCGGCTTGGCCACCTGCCGCGTCCACCCGAACCGCTGCGCGGCCCAGATCTCCAGCGCTACCAGCAGCGCGATGACCAGCAGCGGCAACAGCAGCCCGAAGTACACGCCGGGCATCATGCCGTTGATCTGTGCCTTCACCAGCCGCAGCACGCCACGGGTGTGCAGCAGCTCATCCACATGCATGGTCAGCGCCTCGCGCACCACCTTGGGTTCCAGCCCGACCGTGCCGGCCTTGTCCACCAGCGTGTCTTCCACCATGCCGCGCAGCAGGCCTTCGCGCACTTTGCCGATCACCCAGCCGGTGCCGCGTGCCAACGGGCCATTGCCAAGACGGTCCAGGCCGGGCAACGGATGTTCGCTGAGGTAGGCAGAGGCAATGGTGTCGGCCACATCGCCCACCGTGCCCTGGCTGCGCAATGCCTCGCGCATGCGCGGGTCGTCCAGCGAGTCGGTGAAGCCTTCGCTCCAGCCTTCCACCAGGGTCTGCAGGTGCGGCTGGAAATGATCGAGCTGCTTGAACAGCGCGCGGTGCGCACCGGCGGTGAAGCCCAGCTGCAGGCCGAAGAAGGCCGTGGCCAGCGGCAGCAGCACCACGTAGCTGGCCAGCAGCCAGTGATGCCAGCGCTTGCGCCGCTGCAACCAACCCCGGCTGTGCAGCCAGCGCCAGCCGAGGATGCCCAGCACCAGGCCAAGCAGCGTACCGAGCACACTGCCGCCCAGCAGATCGAGCACGCTCAGGCCCGACCAGAATTCGTTCAACCAGTACTGCGCGTCCTGCATGGGTCTTCCTTCCGTGGGTGATACAACAGCCATTGTAGAGCCGAGCCCACGCTCGGCTGCTCTCCGCTCCGCCATCGGAAAACCCTCGCGCTGCGCGCGATGAGCCGAGCGTGGGCTCGGCTCTACACGGATTCCGACACCCGGTTCAACGCATCAGCCGCCAGGCAATGCGACAATCGCGCTCCTTTCCTGCAGCAACGAGGCCCACATGGCCAAACTGACCCTGGCCAGCGTGGATGCGCTGCGTACCCGCTTTGCCGATGACGCCGCCTGCGATGCGGCGCTGGCCGCGTTCGCCGACACCGCCGTACTGCGCGCGCCGCTGCGCGAGCTGGTGGCGGCACAGCACCGCTACCTGCAGGCCGAATTCGAAGTGGCCCAGGTGGCCGACGTGCTGCGCCGCGACCAGAAGTACGCGCCGGTGGGCCGGCCGTCGGTGCACATCGTGCAGCTGCGCAAGCAACAGGCCGCGACCAAGCAGGCGGCGCTGATCGCGCGCCAGGTGGTGGCGCAGGCCGCGCAGACGTTCGTGCGGGTGAGCGGGCTGGCGGTGAAGGCCAAGCAGAGCCCGAGCGAAGCATGTGGGGCGTGGCTGGGCGCGTTGCGCTGAGGGCGCGTACCCGGTAGTGGCCAACCTTGGTTGGCCTGCGGAGTGCCCATGTGCCAACCAAGGTTGGCATCTACCAACGCGCGTTCCCCCGCACCCAAAAAGAAGGCCCGCTTTTCAGCGGGCCTTCTGCCTTCTCACGACGAGTGAGCGGGGTGCATCAAGCGGCCGGCTTTTCGCCGGTGGCTTCGGTGGTGATGCGGATCTTCACTTCATCGCTGACATTCGGAGCATACGCGCCGACGCCGAAATCGCTGCGCTTCAGGGTGGTGGTGGCATCGAAGCCGGCGGCCGGAACCTTAGCCATCGGGTGCTCGCCGCCGCCGTTGACGGTGACGTCCAGGGTGACCGGCTTGGTGATGCCCTTGATGGTCAGGTCACCGGTAACGGTCAGCTTGTTGGTGCCGGCCGCTTCCACCTTGGTGCTCTTGAAGGTGGCATCGGCGAACTTGGCGGCGTCGAAGAAGTCGGCGCTCTTCAGGTGCTCGTCGAACTTGGCGGTGAAGCTGTTCAGGCCACTCAGCGGCAGCTTCACTTCCACGGTGGACTTGGTCACGTCTTCGGCGTTGTACACCAGCGTGCCTTCGACGTTGCCGAAGTGCGCGCTCGGGTTGGAGAAGCCGAAGTGGCTCCACTGCGCCAGCACGTCGGTGTGGCTCGGGTCCAGCTTGTAGGTGCCCGAGGCGATCTTGATCGCTTCGGCAGCCGGCGCAGCAGCGGCGGCATCGGCGGCCGGGGTGGCGGCCTGCTCGGTGGTGGCCGGGGCGGCGGCATCGGCCGCCGGGGCAGCGGTGTCGGCCGGCTTGGAGCAGGCGGCGATGGCCAGGGTCAGGGCCAGCGGCAGCAGCAGTTTACGGGTGGCGCTCATCTGAGGAACTCTCCGGATCGTAGGGTGGGTACACGGTGCAGCAAGAGCCCGCCGCACGACGGCGGGCCCGAAACCGATACAGCGACTTACGCGATGCGCGCCGCTTCGTCGAACGACAGGCGCGGCAGGCGCGGGAACAGGCCCGCCGGATCACCGTAACCCAGGTTGACCAGGAAATTCGACTTGATGGAGGTGCCGGCGAAGAAGGCTTCGTCGACCTTGCCCGGGTCGAAGCCGGACATCGGGCCGGCATCCAGGCCCAGCGCGCGCGCGGCCAGGATCAGGTAGGCGCCCTGCAGGCTGCCGTTGCGGATGGCGGCTTCGTGGCGGCCTTCCTGCGGGCCGTCGAACCAGGCCTTGGCATCGGTATGCGGGAACAGGTACGGCAGCTTCTCGTGGAAGTCCAGGTCGAAACCGATGATGACGGTGACCGGCGCGGCCATGGTCTTGGCCAGGTTGCCTTCGGACAGCGCCGGGGCCAGCTTGTCCTTGGCTTCCTTCGAGGTGACGAAGACGAAGCGGGCCGGCGTGGTGTTGGCCGCGGTGGGACCCCACTTCACCAGGTCGTACAGTTCCTTCAGCAGGCTCTCGGGGACCGGCTTGTCGAGGAAGGCGTTCTGGGTGCGGGCCGTACGGAACAGCTGGTCGAGGGCGGCGGCGTCGAGCGCGTGGGACATCGGTGGATCTCCAGGGCGGCGAAAGGAAGTCAGTGCCCGCGGGCGGCGCGGGGCGAATCGACGAGCCGCAGTGTAGAGTGTCGCGACTGTTGCAACACCCAGCAGGACTGAAACGAATTAATGCCAATGGTGAAACGATCGAGCGCGCCCTGGACGGTCACTGACGGCCGTGCGGGCAATGTCCGCCAGGCGGTCGCGCTGGCCTCGGCACTGCGCCAGGGCACCCACCGACCGCTGCTGCTGCAACCGCGCGCGCCCTGGCGCTGGCTGTCGCCGCGGCGCCTGCCCGGCGATGTGAACGGCTACGGCGAGGCCTTCGCGACGCTGGCTGCCGACGCCCCGGCGCTGGCGATCGGCTGTGGCCGCCAGGCCGCTGGCGCCCTGCGCGTGCTGCGCGCACGCGGCACCCAGGTGGTGCAGATCCTCGACCCGCGCATTGGCGAGCGCCACTGGGACGTGGTGGTGGTGCCCGAACACGACGCCCTGCGCGGCAGCAACGTGCTGACCCTGCTCGGCAGCCTCAACCCGGTGGACGATGACTGGCTGGCCTGGGGCCGCGCTGCGTTCGCCGGCTTCAGCACCCTGCCCGGCCCGCGCACCGCACTGCTGGTCGGTGGGCCGACGCCACTGGCGCCGTGGGATGAGACGGCGATGGTCGGTGTATTCCAGGCGCTGGCCGACCAGATCCGCAGCGAAGGCGGCAGCCTGCTGGCGACCACCTCGCGACGCACGCCGCCGGCCTTGGCCGAGATCCTGCGCGCGAAGTTCGCCGACCTGCCGCACGTGATCTGGGGCGATGGTGGCGACGGCACCAATCCCTATGGCGGCCTGCTCGGCTGGGCCAACCGCGTGGTGGTCTCGCCCGATTCGGTGAACCTGCTCTCGGAGGCGTGCGCCACGCGCATGCCGGTGATGGTGGCGCTGGCCGACACAGCGCAGGGCCGCCTGGCGCGCTTCCAGCAGCAGCTGCGCGAACGCGGGCGGTTGCAGGCGCACTGGCTGGACTGGCAGTACGACCGCATCGAGCCGCTGCGCGAAACCGCGCGGGTGGCGGCGGAAGTGAAACAGCGCCTGGCACTGGGGTAGTGCCGGCCGCTGGCCGGCAATCCTGGGCGCCTGGCATCGCGGTAATGCCGGGTGCGCAGCGTTTTCTGAACATTTCGATCCGGCACCACGGTTACAGTCCAAGGCCCCCCGTTGGACTGAACTTCTTCATGCGTACCCTGCTCCTGCTGCCCCTGGCCCTGCTCGCCGCGTGTTCCACCGCGCCCACCGAGCTGGATCCGATCTCGTATCAATGCCAGCAGCAGCTGGACGCGTACCGCGAACAACCGGCGCTGCGCGATCCGAAGGGCCAGCGCCCGCCACTGCCGGTGGCTCCCATCAGTGACGCCTGCGACAAGGAGCTCAAGCGCAAGGGCGTGGATCGCCCGCTGCGCTGAGCAGCGTATGATCGGCGCGCGGGCCTGCCCGCCGTTGAAGGTACCGACATGGATCGTTTTTCCCGCCTGCCCCGCGCCGCGCTGCTGATCGCCAGCCTGCTGGCGACCGCACCGTCCTGGGCCAACAGTACCGAATGCCGCGAGCGCTCCCCCAGCGTGGCGTCGCAGGCGGCGATGCTGGACGTGGCCTGGACCACCGCCGAACGCCTGGACGCGCTGCCCGATGTGGACGTGGTGGTCGCCGCGCGCGGTGGCCAGGACCTGAGCCGCTATGGATTGCGCCACAGCCACCTGGCCTTCCTGCTGCGCGAGGACGACGGCCGCTGGCGCGCGATGCACCTGCTCAACCGCTGCAAGACCGACAGCTCGCAGCTGTACCACGAGGGCCTCGGCAACTTCGTCGGCGAGAGCGGCGGCCATACCGACCTGCGCATCGGCGTGCCGTCGGCCCCCTTGCGTGCCGCACTGCGCGCGATGCTGGTGCCGCCCTCGATCCAGCCCAAGGCGCTGCACGAAACCAAGTACAACGTGGTCGCCTACCCGTTCGCCACCGACTACCAGAACTCCAACCAGTGGGTGCTGGAAGTGCTGGCGGCGGCGATGGCGCAGGCCGAAGGCGCGCCGGCCATCGTCAAGCGCGAACAGGCACAGCAGTGGCTGCGCCAGCAGAAGTACCAGCCCAACGTGCTGCATATCGGCCTGGGCAAGCGCGTGGGTGCGCGCCTGTTCGTGGCCAACGCCACCACCACCGACCATCCGGCCGGCGAACGCATCTCCGGCAACTATTCGGTGGTGACGGTGGAATCGGTGTTCGACTTCCTGCACCAGCGCAGCCAGCTGCAGCAGGAACTGGTGATCCCCCATGTGCCGGTGGCCGGTGCCACCGCCGCCTCGCCCTGAATCCCGCAAGGAGAACGACATGCGTCTGCTGCACAACTCCCTGGTATCGATGCTGATCGTCACCGCGCTGGCCTGGTCATCGGCCGCCCATGCCGAACGCCGCATCGTGATCATCCATGACCCGGGCCCGCAGGGACCGAGCCTGGAAATGTCCACGCAGATGGTGGCCTCGGCCCGCGCCGCCGCGGCGAAGGAAGCCCAGGATGCCGCCGATGCCGGCCAGCCGCTGGCCCGCCCGCAGCAGATCAAGCTGCCGCAGATGGAGGTGAGCGCGATTGCCACTACCGTCGACGGCCGCCGCGAAGTGCTGCTGCGCGATGCCAACGATCCGCAGAACACCGCGTCGATGCAGTACCCGCGCGGCGTTGGCGACCCGGCCGTGCAGTTCACCGTGGGCCAGACCGTGAACTTCGAGCCGACGGGCAATGACCAGGGCTGGCAGTTGAAGGACAACCAGGGCCGTGCGCTGGAATACCTGCCCGAGGCTACCGGCCCGCGCGACATCTTCGATACCCGGCGCTGAGCCGCCGCCCCACGCTGACCAGGAGGTCTCCATGTTCCGTTGCCTGCGCGTTCCCACCACTGCATTGCTGCTCTCAGCGCTGCTGGTGCCCACCGTCCATGCCGGCGCCGCGCCGCAGTTGAACAGCAGCGAGGCCAGCGTGATCGTGACCTCGTTCGTGGTGCTGTCGCTGCCGATGGCGGCCTCGATGGGCCTGTCCGAACTGTCCAAGGCGCCGTTCAAGGCCAGCGAACGCAATGCCAGGGCGACCCGCACCAAGGCGGTGCCGCTGCCGCCAATGGAAGTGAAGAAGGTGGAGACCACGCCCACGGGCGAACGCCAGGTGCAGTTGCAGGTACCGGACAAGGCCGACCACACCGCCACCCTGCGCTGGCCGGTGCAGCCGCCGGGCGAGAACCCGACTGCAGCCTTCGTGGTCGGGCAACGGGTGCATTTCGACCCCACCGAGGCCGGTGCCGGCTGGAACGTGAAGAGCGCGCAGGGCCAGACCCTGGCCTATGTGCCGACGGCCTATGCCGCCGGTGATGTGATGAGTGAAGCGCTGTAAAGCTGAACGACCGGTTTTGGCTTTGCCGCAGGCCGGGCGGATAATGGGCGATCCCCTTTGTCCCCCTGGCTCGCCATGTCCGTGCGTCCTGCCCCTCTGTTTGCCCCGCTGACCCCGCGCGCCCTGGTGCTGGCGGTACTGGCCATGGGTGCAGTGGTGCTGCTGTCCAACGTGCTGGTGCAGTACCCGATCAACGACTGGCTGACCTGGGGCGCCTTCAGCTATCCGGTCGCGTTCCTGGTCAGCAACCTGATCAACCGCCGCTTCGGCCCGGGCCCGGCGCGCCGCGTGGCGTGGATCGGCTTCGCGGTGGCGGTGCTGCTGTCGATCTGGGTGGCCACCCCGCGCATCGCCATTGCCTCGTGCTCGGCGTTCATCGTGGCCCAGCTGCTGGACATCACCGTGTTCGACCGCCTGCGGCGCGGCAGCTGGTGGCGCGCACCGATGGTGGCCACCACCTGCAGCGCGACGGTGGACACCACCCTTTTCTGGTCGATCGCGTTTGCCGGTTCTACCTTGCCGTGGGTGAGCTGGGCCGCCGGCGACCTGGCAGTGAAGCTGGCGATCGGTGTCTGCCTGCTGGCCCCGTTCCGCGCGTTGTTGTGGAAGATGGCGCCGTTGCGCGCCACCAGCTGACCGCCATTGATCCGGTGGGTGCCGACCGTTGGTCGACACGCCCTGCAGAACTCATCGCTGCCGACAGATTGTGCCGACCAACGGTCGGCACCTACCAGGAGCGGGCCACCGAAGGGCCATTGATCCGGTAGTCGCAAACCTTGGTTGGCGCTTTGCATTCATGCCAACCAAGGTTGGCATCTACCAACGGCGTGCCATCGAAGGGCCATTGATCCGGTGGGTGCCGACCGGTGGTCGGCACGCCCTGCAGAACTCATCGCTGCCGACAGATTGTGCCGATCAACGGTCGGCACCTACCAGGAGCGGGCCATCGCAGGGCCGATCTGGTAGTCGCCAACCTTGGTTGGCGCTTGGCATTCATGCCAACCAAGGTTGGCATCTACCAACGGCAGTCCCTCGCAGGGCCATTGAGCCGGTAGTCGCAAACCTTGGTTGGCGCTTTGCATTCATGCCAACCAAGGTTGGCATCTACCAACGGCGTGCCATCGAAGAGCCATTGAGCCGGTGGGTGCCGACCGTTGGTCGGCACCTACAACAGCGGGCCATCGCAGGGCCATTGATCCGGTAGTCGCCAACCTTGGTTGGCGCTTGGCATTCATGCCAACCAAGGTTGGCATCTACCAACTGCAGTCCTCCGCCATCCGGCACTCAGGCGAACGGCAGCTCTGCCGCTCTGCACGCCGCCGTAATCGCTGCACACGCCTCTTCAATCGCCGGCGTGGTCGGGGCCAGCCGCGGGCGGCGGTCCAGCGTGCAGGCCAGGCCCACGTCCAACAGCGTGGCGTGCGCGCCATGCAGCGCCTGCGCGGTGGCATCGGGCAGGAAGCCCGCAACCGCCAACGCATCGATCAACGATGGCGTATCGCGCGGCTGCAGCAACGCCACGTGCCGCGCGCTGCGCGCCAGCACGCCGGTCTGCAGCAGGAATTCCAGGTCCACCACGCCGCCCGCACCCTGCTTCAGGTCCAGCCGTGCGGCGTCGCTGCGGTCCAGTTCGGTGCGCATGCGCCCACGCATCTTCAGCACGTCGGCATACAGCACATCCATGTCGCGCTCACGCCCCAGCGTCTGTGCACGCACCTGCTCGAAATCGGCCAGCAGGCTGGCATCGCCGGCCACGCCACGCGCGCGCACCAGCGCCTGGTGTTCCCAGGTCCACGCACGTTCGCGCTGGTACTCGGTGTAGCTGGCCAGCGAAGACACCAGCGACCCCTTGCCGCCATCCGGGCGCAGGCGCACGTCGATGTCGTACAGGCGGCCGGCGGCGGTGACCGCACCGAGCAGCGCCATCACCTTCTGCGCCAGCCGCGCATACCAGCGCCCCGGCTCCAGCGGACGCGCGCCGTCGCTGGCCTCCACGCCGGCCGGGTTGTCGTGCAGGAATACCAGGTCCAGGTCGGAACCGAAGCCCAGTTCAAGCCCGCCGAGGCTGCCGTAGCCGATGATCGCGAAACGTCCACCGGGAATCGCGCCGTGCGCGGCGCGCATGTCCGCCTCGGCCATCGCCAGCACGGTGATCACCACCGCCTGCGCCAGTTCGGCCAGTTGCCGCGTGCTGTCCACCGCGCCCTGGCGGCCGTCCAGCGTGGCCATCGCCATGCGGAAACTGAGCGCCAGCCGCGTCTCGTTGAGCCAGCGCAGTGCCGATTCGGGATCTTCCACCGCCAGCACCTGCTGGCACTCGGCCAGCATGCCGGCCGCATCGGGCATCGGTCCGGACACGCGCACGTCCAGCAGTTCATCCAGCAGCAGCGGATACGCGACCAGCCGCTCGGCCAGCAGCGCGCTGCGCGCCAGCACATCGACCAGACGCGCCAGCGCGCTCGGTTGTTCGTCCAGCAGCGCGAGATAGCTGGTCCGGCGCAGCACCGCCTGCAGCAGGCCGAGCACGCGCTTGAGCGCGGCATCGGGCTGCGGCGAACGCGTGGCCGCATGCAGCAACGCGGGCAGTACGCGATCCAGCCGCGCACGCGCCGCATCGGACAATGACTTCACGCCGGTGCCCTGGGCGAAATCGCACAGCGACTGGTCTGCGCCATTGGCATCGATGAAACCGGCTTCGGCCAGCAACGGCGCGTTGCTGCCCTCGGGCAGGCTGCGCCAGTAGTTGGCCAGCGCGTCGGGCGCGGCCTGGCCCTTGCGCGGGGCCAGCAGCGCGGCGAATTCGGTGCTGACCCGCTGCTGCTGTTCGGCCAGTGCCGCGCGCAGTACCTCCCAATCCGGGTAGCCGAGGCCGATGGCGATGCGCGCGCGGTCCAGCGCGTCGCTGGGCAGCACGTGGGTCTGCGCGTCGCGCAGCATCTGCAGGCGGTTCTCCAACCGGCGCAGGAACAGGTAGGCCTCGCGCAGCGCAGCGCCATCGTCGGGCGCAATCTGTCCGGCGGACACCAGCGCGTCCAGTGCCACCAGCAGGCGGCGCTCGCGCAGCGCGGGCTCGCGGCCACCGCGGATCAGCTGCAGCGCCTGGCACAGGAACTCGATTTCGCGGATGCCACCGGCGCCGCGCTTGATGTCTTCGTGCAGCTCGCGGCGCGCGACTTCGGCGGTGATCGCCGCCTTCATCTCACGCAGGCCGTCGAGCGCGGTGAAATCCAGGTAGCGGCGGTATACGAATGGGCGCAGGGTCTGCAACCACGCTTCGCCGGCGTCGATATCGCCGGCCACCGCGCGCGCCTTCAGCCACGCATAGCGCTCCCAGTCGCGGCCTTCGCGCTGGAAGTACTGATCCATCGCCGCGAACGACAGCGCGACGCGACCGGCGCTGCCGAACGGGCGCAGGCGCAGGTCGACGCGGTGGCTGAAGCCATCGACCGTGGTTTCGTCCAGCAGCTTGGCCAGGCGCTGGCCGAGGCGGGCGAAATATTCCTCGGCGGCCAGCGCGCGCGGACCGTCGGATTCGCCGCCCTGCGGGTACGCATAGACCAGGTCGATATCGGAACTGAAGTTGAGCTCGCCACCGCCGAGCTTGCCCAGGCCGAATACCACCAGCTGTTGGGGGACGCCTGCGCCATCACGGACCACGCCGTGCCGCTGTGCGAATTCCTGCTGCAGGGCGTCCAGCGCCAGCCGCAGGCAATCCTCGGCCAGGGTGGTGGCGCCAGCCAGGGTCTGCGCCACGTCATCCAGCCCGGCCAGGTCACGCCAGATCAGCCGCGTGGACATCGCGGTGCGCCAGCGCCGCAGCTGTGCCGGCCAGTCGCTGGGTTGCAGCGGATCGAGCACCGGCGCCGGGATCGGCGGGCAGCCGGGCGCGGCCAGCTGCGCCAGCAGCGCCGGTTGCCGCACCAGGGTGTCCAGCGCGAAGTCGCTGGCCACCGCCAGCCGGGTCAGCAGCGGCAGCAGCTCGGCCGGAACGGGCTCGGGCAGGACCTGGGCCAGGCGCGCCAGGGCGCGGTCGACAAGGGGCTGCAGGGTGGCGGGCAGGTCAGCGGTGGCGAGGGTCATGCGCTGATTCTCGCGGGGTCGGATCCCTTTGCCAACGGCGAAGGGCTCTGACCCCGAGGTGCCGCCGGTTGATGCCGCTGCTGGGGTCAGAGCCTTTTGCCCTTGGCAAAAGGATCCGACCCCGAAGGGGTGCCGCGCATTCATTCTGGGCGGCAGGCAATAAAAAAGCCCGCTTGCAGCGAACTGCCAGCGGGCTCTGCTCCCTCCCCCACGTCGGGATGCAGGGCCATCGTGCGGGCTGCGAAAGCACTTTGCACGCTGCACTGCAAAACAAAACCGGTGGGTATGGGTGACCCCGGTGGGGAAAAGCCATTCCACGAAGGTAGAACCCCCCGTACGGATGAGGATGGCCGATAATCGGGTTTCCCCCCAGAAACACTGTCGTCATGTCTGTTGATCGCATCGCCAACGCGCGTCTTCGTGACCGCGTGGTCTCCGCCGAGGCCGCAGCCGCGCTGATCCAGCCCGGTGAAACCGTGGCCATGAGCGGCTTCACCGGCTCCGGGTATCCCAAGGCCGTTCCCGTCGAACTGGCCCGCCGCATCGAAGCGGTGCACGCCCAGGGCCAGCCCTTCCAGATCAAGCTGATGACCGGTGCCTCCACCGCGCCGGAACTCGATGGCGCGCTGGCCAAGGCCGATGGCATCGCCATGCGCATGCCGTTCCAGAGCGATCCGGATGCGCGCAACCGCATCAACGAGGGCAAGCTGGATTACATCGATATCCACCTCAGCCACGTCGCCCAGCACGTGTGGTTCGGCTTCTACGGCGAGATCGATACCGCCGTGATCGAAGTCTCGGCCATCCGCGAAGATGGCTCGCTGGTGCCCTCCACCTCGGTCGGCAACAACAAGACCTGGCTGGACCTGGCCAAGAAGGTGATCGTCGAGGTCAACGAATGGCAGCCGGCCGGCGTCGACGGCATGCACGACATCTACTACGGCACCGCGCTGCCACCGCACCGCAAGCCGATTCCGCTGGTGAACGCCAACGACCGCATCGGCGACACCGCGCTGCGCTGCGACCCGGACAAGATCGTGGCCGTGGTGCGCACCAACGGCCCGGACCGCAACAGCCCGTTCAGTCCGATCGATGCGGCCAGCGAACAGATCGCCTCGCACCTGATCGAGTTCCTCAAGCACGAGGTGAAGAAGGGCCGCCTGCCGCCGAACCTGCTGCCGCTGCAGTCGGGCGTGGGCAACATCCCCAACGCCGTGCTGGCCGGCCTGGCCAGGAGCGGTTTCCGCGACCTGGCCGCGTTCACCGAAGTGATCCAGGACGGCATGCTCGACCTGCTGCGCGATGGCGTGCTGAGCTACGCCTCGTGTACCGGCTTCGCGCTGAGCCCGCAGGCCAACGAGACGTTCAAGGAGAACATCGATTTCTACCGCGAGCGCATCATCATGCGCACGCAGGAGATCTCCAACCATCCGGAACTGGTGCGCCGCCTGGGCTGCATCGGCATGAACGGCATGATCGAGGTGGACATCTACGGCAACGTCAACTCGACGCACGTGATGGGCACGCGGATCATGAACGGCATTGGCGGTTCGGGTGACTTCGCCCGCAACGGTTTCCTGTCGGCGTTCCTGAGCCCGTCCACTGCCAAGAACGGCACCATCTCGGCGATCGTGCCGATGGCCAGCCATGTCGACCACACCGAGCACGACGTGTCGGTGATCGTCACCGAACAGGGCCTGGCCGACCTGCGTGGCCTGACCCCGCGCAAGCGCGCGCAGGTGCTGATCGACAACTGCGCGCACCCGGATTTCCGCCCGCAGCTGCAGGATTACTTCGACCGTGCCAGCCGCGAAAGCTACGGCAAGCACACCCCGCACCTGTTGCCCGAAGCACTGTCGTGGCACCAGCGCTGGCTGGATACGGGCACGATGAAGGGCTGACCCCGGGTCCGGACATCGGGTAGAGCCGGCCGCTGGCCGGCTTCCCCTACAGCCGGCCAGCGGCCGGCTCTACCTCACGCGGTGCGCCCGGCCAGCGGCCGGCTCTACCTTCACGCGGTGCGCAGCGCCGCCAGCGATTCGGCCTGCAGCCGCTCGTAGATCTCGAACTCGTCATTCACCGCCACGCCCAGCGCCTGCTCGAAAGCCTCGCGGTTGGCGTGCGCGGCATACGCGCGCTGTTCTTCGCCGCCCAGGTTCGACTGGAAGATGCCCGCGGCACTGACCGGCAGGAAATCCTCGTAGACGATCGGATCGGCCGTGGCCAGGCCGGCGGCCACCAGCACTTCGGCAGGCAGATCGGCCACGCGTTCCGGCGCGGCGCGGCCGGCGTCGGTCAGCTGGTAGCGGTAGTAGCCCAATCCTTCTTGGCGCAGCGTGTCATGGTCATCCGGGAAGCTGGCGAACACCGCCTGCAGGCGCTGCCCGTAGTCGCCACCGGTACTGCCTTCGCCACCGGCATCGCGTGCCTGCGACAGCAGCTGGTCGTACAGCGCGCGGCCCTTCGGGGTCAGCGCAAGGCCGCGTTGTTCGATCTCGCCGAAGCGCGCGGTATGGGTGCCGGCATCGCCACCGTCCGCATCCGGGAAATGCACGGCCTCTTCCAGCGCCTTGAAGCTGGTCTGGCGCAGCAGGATCGGGCAGGCGCGGCGCGGCGGCCCTTCGATCACCGCCTTGGCCGCCATGCCGTGCTCGATCATTGCCGCCTGCGCTGCGTCGATGTCCAGCGTGCGCGGGGTCAGGTGGTTGATGTGCGGGCCACGGAAACTGACCACGTCGGCCACCAGGCGGTGCGCATTGTGCAGCGCGTGGTAGGTCGGCAGATCGACCGTGGCATCGCCGTGCCAGCGGAAGGTTTCCAGTGCTTCGTCGACGAAGCGCTCGGCGTCGGCCTGCGACAGGCCACCGTCACGCTCGGCCTGGTCGATCAGCGCCAGTGCGCCGTCGGTGAAGATGCGGCGGCGTGCCAGGATCTTCGCCGACTCGGCACGCAGGGTTTCGTCTTCGATCAGCTCCAGGCGCAGCAGCGAGGTGAACACGCGGAACGGATTCTGCGCCAGCGCGGCGCCGGTCAGCGGGCGGAACGCGGTGGAGTGCACGGGCACGCCGGCTACCGACAGGTCGTAGTAGCCGACCGGGTACATGCCCATCACCGCGAACAGGCGGCGCAGCGTCGCCAGCTCCTGCGCGGTGCCGACGCGGATCGCGCCATGGCGCTCTTCGTCCAGGCGCGCACGCTCGTCGTTGCGCTGCAGCTGCGCGGCCAGTGCCGGGTCCTGGGCAAGCACCTGCGCGTTGATCCGCTCCACCAGCTCCACCAGCGTGCCGTACAGCGGCACTTCGGTGCGGTACATGCGGGACATGGCCTGCGCGAACAGGCGGCGGATCACATCAGGCGAAACGAAAGAGGCGCTCATCAGTCACTCGATTACGGGAACGGGGAACAGCTCGGACCCGTATTGTCGCCGGAGCGCGCGGCGGCGGCGATACGCAGAGCAACATGGCCGGGTAGTGCCGGCCGCTGGCCGGCAACCTCCTGATGCCTGTAAGGGTGCAGTTGCCGGCCAACGGCCGGCACTACCGCTTCAACTGCCGCTTCAGGGTGGCATCCAGGGTGATCGGCCGGTCCCAGTGCTGGTAGCTGGCCACGATGGCATGCCGCACAGCGCGGTAATGCAGGTTGTCCGGCTTGGCCGGCATGCGCTTCACCACCGCTTCCCAGCCGCCCTCCGGGTCCTGGCTGAAGGCGCGCACGCTGTCGCAGCAGGTCTGGCCGCTGGCCTTGGCCCAGAAGCAGGCGAAATAGATATCCCCGGCCTGCCAGCCATGGGTGGTGAACAGCGCATTGATGTAGCCGCGGGGGACATCGGCGTAGCGCGACACTTCATCGAGGAAGGCATCGGGGTAGCGTTCGGCGTAATGGTTGATGTCCTGCAACTGGGCATCGATCCAGCGGTCACCGGTTGCCACCTCATACGCAGCCGAACGCTCGGCGGTCTGCTGGGCCAGCACGGTGGCCGGCGCCAGCAGCAGGGACAACAACAGCGCGCGCAGTCGAACGTTCATGCCACGATTCTGCCGCACCTGCCGGGCCCTGTCAGGCCGCCGCAGCGGCCTTGGCCTCGATCGCCGCCAGTGCGGCCGGCCAGTCGTGGGCGGTATCGGCGGTGACCATGCGCGGTTCGTCGTCGGCCACGCCGTGCTGGGTCTCATGGGCCCAGGTCACCGCGTACGGGGTATGCACGCCCCAGCCACCCAGGGTCACCACCGGCTCGATGTCCGAGCGCAGCGAGTTGCCGACCATCACGAAGCGCTGCATCGGCAGTTCGAATTCGGCCAGCACGCGGGCGTAGGTTTCCGGGTCCTTCTCGGAAACGATCTCGATGCGCGGGAACAGCTCGGCCAGGTTGGCGACCTTGATCTTCGCTTCCTGGTGGAACAGGTCGCCCTTGGTGATCAGCACTACCGGGTAGCGCTCGGCGATGGCCGCCACGGCTTCGCGCACACCGTCGATCAGTTCCACCGGGTGGCGCAGGGTATCGTGGCCGATATCCAGAATGCGCTGGATGTCCTTGGCCTCGATGCGCTGGCCGGTGATGTCGATGGCCGCTTCGATCATCGACAGGGTCATGCTCTTCACGCCGTAGCCGAAGGTGCCCAGGTGGCGCTGCTGAACTTCCAGCAGGTGGCGCGCGGTCTGGGTGTCGTGCACGTCGACATAGCGCGACAGCAGGTCAAGGTAATCCTGCTCGGCCTTGCGGTAGTAGTCCTCGCTCTTCCACAGCGTGTCGTCACCGTCAAAACCGACCAGGCCGATGGCGCGCGACGGCGCAGGCGTGGACGTGTTCATCGGCCAAGGATACAGGGGTGGCGATGACGAGAAAAACCCGGGCGGCCGCAGCCGCCCGGGTCCCCATGCACCGGTCTTCCCGAATCAGGTCTGGATCAGCGGCCCTGCGCCGCGCCGGCACCCGCACCGGCCTGCTGCGCGGCCACGTAGGCCTTGTACTCGTCGGCGCTCAGCTCGCCGTCCTTGTTGGTATCGGCCTGGTCGAACACCTGGGCCAGGCCAGCGTTCACCTGCGCCTCGGTCTTGCTGATGGTGCCGTTGCCATCGGTATCGATGCTGGCCCAGGTCTGGCCACCACCGTTGGCCTGCGCCGAGGCCGCTGCGGCCGCATCGGTCGCCTGGTCAGCCGCCTGCCCGGCCTGTGCTGCCGCCTGCTGGGCCTGCGCCGCTTCATTCTGCGCATGTGCGGCCTGCTGCTTGGCCGACTGGGCCATCGCCGGAATGGCCAGCACGCTGCCAGCGGCGACGATCAGGGCGATCAGGGGCTTGCGGTTGCGAATAGTCATCAGGGGTGTCTCCTGCATATTGGGTGGTGTTGCGCGGCCTGTTGTTTCCGCACGGCACCTACCCTGCCACCGCGTTTCTGAATCGATTTTGGGCCGCGACCGGCCTCCACACGCACGATTAACCACTCGCATCCACGCATGCTTTAGCGCGCTGGTTAGCGAGGAGTGAGCAGCTCATAAGATGCGCATTCAGCGCCTCTGCATTTAACCGGCAGGCAACGAAAAACCTGCGTCAGTCGACGGTTTTTTCCAATGACCGCGAACTGAACAACACCCATCCCAAGGCGACACCGGCGAGCGCGCCGGCGATTTCCAGCACGACACGGCTGCCGAGCTCGTTCGGATCGTGGATGGTGGCCAGGAACAGGCGCGCGTACAGCGGCGACTCCAGTCGCACGATGCCCATGTAGAACAGCTTCCACGCATCGATGCCAGCGGAGGCCACCACCGAGATGACGCAGGACCAGCCGATCGCATGCCCCACCGACCAGTGCAGCAGCCGGCACAGCCGCGACCACACGAAGTACACCAGCAGCCCGACCAGCAGGGCGATGGCGCCGGCTTCCAGGGTGCCGAGCAGGCCGAAGTGCAGGGGAAGGTTCATCGGGTGGGCTGGGATGAGAAGGCGGCCAGTGTAAGGGATCTGCGCCGGACCCAATCGGCAGCCACAGTGGATCCACGCCATGCGTGGATGAATCTCCATCCAAATCGAATATCTCGACGATTGAACAAGGAGCAGCCGAGCATGGGCTCGGCTCTACAACGGACCACGCGGGAAACTGTCAGAGGCGGGGCGCAGCCCTGCCGATGCCCCTACCGTACCGGGACATCGTACGCGGTGCCGGGATCCGGTTCGGGCTGCAGGGTGTAGTGCCACCACTCCTGCGGATAGTTGACGAAGCCCCGCCGCGCCATCGCGCGCACCAGCTGCTGGCGATTGGCCTGTTGCGCATCGCTCAATCCGCTTGCCTGCGTATGCGCGCGTGGACCGAAGAAATCGAAGTCGGTGCCCATGTCCAGCGGCGTGCATGCACCGCTGCGGCAATCCAGCAGGCCCAGATCAACCGTGGCACCGCGGCTATGGCCGGAGCGCTCGGCGATGTAGCCGTCGGCCAGCAACCGTGGTTTGTCCAGGTCCGGGTACTGCTGTGCCTTGCGCGAGCGCTCGCGCGGATCGTTCACCCAGGCCATGAACGCCTGCACCGAACGCACCGGCCGGTAGCAGTCGTAGAGCCGCAGGCCGAAGCCATCGCCGCGCAGGTCCTGTTCCACCTGTGCCAGCGCCTTCGCCACCGGCGCCAGCAGATAACACGATGGCGCCTCGTAGCCGGGCACGCGCGCACCGGTGAAGTTGTTGGCACCGGCATAGCGGATATCCAGGTCGATGCGCGGCGACAACGTGCGGATCTCCACCAGTCCGGCGCTGGCCGCGTCGGCTGCCGGTGAAACGCGCGGTGGCTCAGCGGCGCGGGTGGTCGCCGCCAGCGCAGTCGCCAGTACGAGTGAAATGCAGGTCCTGGAAGTCATAGCTGAAGTCGATGTCCGGGTCGATGGCGCGCAGGTCCAGCGACGGTGCCGGGGCTTCGCCCGGCTGCAGCCACGCCTGCGCCTCGTCGCCCAGCGTATCCCAGCGCAGCAGCCAGCGCCCCTGCAGCTGCAGCACCGTGGCCTGCAGCCTGGGCGACTTGTCCACGCTGAAACGCAGGCCGTCCTTGCCCGGGCAGAGCGAGGCCGCGCCCAGCCACGGATCGCGGTAGCGGCCCTGCCAGCGGGACAGGTCCGTACGGCTCGTCTCCTGCGCCGCCGCGGTGGATGGCCGCGAATGGCCGGTCGCGGCCCGCGTTGCCTGGTCAGCCTTCAGTTCGGCCAGGTAGTCCATCGCCGGACGCGCATCGTCCGCTGCGGTGAAGCGCTTCAGCGCGGCCTGCATCAGGGCCATGCGTGCGTCCTCGCCTTCGCCGTTGATCAGCATCACCACGCCCACCTTCCGGTCAGGCAGCAGCGCCAGCGATGAATACATGCCTGACAGCGTGCCGGTGTGCGCCACTTTCCACTGGCCGTCCATGTCGGACACGCGCCAGCCATAGCCGTAGCCGTAGAAGTGCGCGTTGTCCCAGCGCCGCTGGCGTTCACCCAGCGGCATCGGCATGTGCAGGGTCCACAGCGTGCGGCGCTGCTCCGTGTCCAGCCAGCCGGGCGCCAGGGTGGGATCGAGCAGCACCTGCATCCAGCGCGTCATGTCGCGCAACGAACAACGGATGCCGCCGGCCGCCATCGACGGCAGGTCCGGGCTGGTTCCACCATCGGCGTTCACCACTTCATTGCGTTCGCCACGCCAGGCATGCGGCTGCGCTACGTTGCCCACGCGTTTCACCGACCACGCCCCCACCTGGCAGCGCGTCATGCCCAGTGGTTCGAACACCTGCTCGCGCATCAGCTGGTCATACGGCTTGCCGCCCGCCGCAGCGGCCACTTCACCGGCCACCACGTACATCAGGTTGTCGTAGGCATAGTGACTGCGGAAGCTGCTGACCGGCTTGAGATGCGCCAATGCGGCGATGATGTCGGCACGGGTGAACGCGTTCGGCTCCGGCCACAGCATCAGGTCCCCGGCGCCCAGGCCCAGGCCGCTGTTGTGGATCAGCAGGTCGCGCACCTGCATCTGCTGGCCCACCCACGCATCGTGCATGCGGAAGCCCGGCAGATGCCGCTGCACCGGATCATCCCAGCGCAGCCTGCCCTGCTGCACCAGCCGCGCCAGCAGTGCAGCAGTCATCGCCTTGCTGTTGGAGGCGATCTTGAACAGCGTGTCCTCGTCGATGCGGCCGCCATCGCCACGCGCGCCCTCGGCGTGGCGATAGACCACCTGCCCGTTGTCGACCACCGCCATCGCCAGCCCGGGCAGGTGCTCGAGCTGGACGACGGCAGCGACATCGGCATCGAGGGAGGCGGTCGCGGTGGTCTGTGCCACCGCAACCGGGAACACCGCCAGCGCCGCCGCGCAGACGCAGTTTCGAGCCTGCCGTGCGGGCTTCAATAGGCCCATGTCACGGTCAACTGCGCATAGCGCGGTGACTGGAAGCCGGTGCCGTAGCGGTACAGCGGGTTCGGCGTGCCGATGCTGTCCTGCGGCTCGTAGTCCTGGTCCACGGTCACCACGCGCTGCTGGTTGAGCACGTTGTACACCGCCAGCTTCAGGCGCAGATCGGTGGGAATCGGTACCTTGTACGAGACGCTCACGTCCAGGTCATAGGTCCAGGGCGTGCGGCCATCGCCACCGCGTGGCGAATGCACGAACACGCGCTGGGACGGAACCGTCGCCTGGCAGTTGGACACGCACACGTAGTAGCTGTGGAAGTCGGTGTCGTCGAACGGATTGCCGGCGCCGAAGCGGGTAATCGGGCTGCCCGACTGCACGCCCAGCGTAGCCGCCACACTGAGGTTCTCGGTCAGCGCGTAGCTGCCACGGAACTTGAACTGGTGGCGGCGATCATTGGCCAGGTAGCCATAGCCCCCGTAGTTCACCCACGGATTGTCGAAGTTCTCGGTGCGACCGGCATCGGCGAAGTCGGTATCGGAGTTGACCGGACCCTCGGCATTGCCGCGGCCATAGGCCAGCGTGTAGGACGCATTGAAGCCCCACTTGCCGTCCCACGCGCGGTCGACCTGCAGTTCCAGCGCCTTGTAGTCACGCTTGGGCTTCACCCAGCCGCGCTGGCCGACATAATTGCCGTTGTCGTCATACAGCGCCCAACCTTCCTTCGAGGTGTCGATGCTGATCCAGCCATCGTTGCGGCCGTCGCAGTCGGTGTCACCCCACACGGTGTTGGTGCGCCCCGGGTTGCCCATGATCCACACGCCGTCGACGGCACCACACTGGCCGGTCGCGGTGATGTTCATGTCATCGATGGCATTGTGCAGGCGCCGGTAGGTCACGCTGGCGCCTACCGACCAGGCCTCGTTGATCATCTGCTGGAAGCCCAGGATCGCTTCATCCTGGTAGACCGGGTCCATGTCCCGGTTCACTTCCGCGCGCAGGTCCGGCACGCTGCCGTCGCCCTGCGAGTTGTCCACCGGGCCGATCTGCGCGCCCAGGTTGGGGATGTTGTTGGCTGCGCCGGTGTAGCCGAGGAACTCGTACCAGGTGCGCTCGTCGAGGAAACCACCGGCCTGCTTGATGTTGATGACGTTGGCCACCGGCAGGAAGTATCGGCCCAGGTTGCCGAACACCTTGGTCGTGCCATCGCCGCGCACGTCCCAGGAGAAGCCCAGGCGCGGGGCCAGCATGTCGTCGATCTTGATGTAGCTGCTGCCGTCGCCGCCCTTGTTGTCGAAGGCTTCCAGGCGCAGGCCCATGTTCAGCAGCAGATTCGGCGTCACCTGCCAGTTGTCTTCCAGGTAGTAGGCCGAGTTGATCGTCTCGAAGGCCCCGTCCACTTCATAGCGACGGGTGCGCACGACCACGCCGCTGGCCGGCACCACGCCACCGTTCAGCGAGCTGCCGGGAGTGCGGTAGTAGATGTCGTAGCGGAAGCCGCCCGGGCCCGGATAGGCGCGGCTGTAATCGGAGGTGTTCTCTTCCCGATCCAGGCCGAACCGCAGCAGGTGGTTGCCCAACGTCCATTCGAAATCCGCGCGCGCGGCCTTGCGCGTGTCCAGCGCCGACTCCAGCTGCGAGCTGCTGGTGCAGCTGCGGTCGCCCTGCAGCGACGGCGGCACGCCCTGGCCGGCCGTGCGGTTGTCGAACACGCGGTTGCAGTTCTGGTCCATCAACGAGCTCTGCACACGGTTGCGCTTGTTCTCGCCGTACATCAGCTTCATGGTCAGGTCGTTGTTGACCTGCCAGCTGTAGGTACCGGACCAGTTCTTGCCACCCACCGTGTTGTAGATCTGGTTGCTGCGCTCGCCCACGGTCTGCCCCGTGGCGTAGTCGTAAGCGTAGACGTCGGTGAGGGTCTTGCTCTTGTCCGAGAAGCCGAACAGCGACAGCATCTGGTTGTCGGTGATCTGCCAATCGATCTTGCCGCCCCAGAACGGATCATCGGCCTTGCCCTGGCTCAGGCGCGTGCCGGCATCATTGGTCGAGGTGGGACGGTAGTCGCGCGCCTCGTACATGCCGAAGAAGAACAGGCGGTCCTGCACCAGCGCACCGGAAGCGAACACATTCAGCGCGCTGCGGCTGTAGTCATCGCGGCTGGCGGTGATGTAGCGGCTGCCGCTGCCGTCGTAGCGGTCGCGTGCCTGCGACTGCCACGCGCGCGGCTCGAACACCAGTTCGGCACCGGCCTTGAAATCGTTGCTGCCCGAGCGGGTCACCGCATTGATGACGCCGCCGGTGCTGCGCCCGAACTCCACCGAGTAGCCGCCCGTCTTGACCTGGAATTCCTGGTAGAACGAGAACGGCACCGACGAGAAGCCGACCCGGTTGTAGAAGTCGGTGACGTTCAGGCCATTGATGTAGACGGTGTTCTCGGCCACCGACGAACCGCCGAAGGAAATGCCCTGCCCGCCCAGCGACCCCTTGCCCTTCACCGCGCCCGGCGCGAGCAGCGCCACCGCGGTGATGTCACGGTCCACTGGCAGGCGCGACAGTTCCTCGCGGGTGATGTTGGTGGCCGACTCGGTGGACTTCACATCCACCATCGACACCACCTGCGGCGCCCGCACTTCGACCGTGCCCAAGGTACTGACCGCACCCAGCGGCACGTTCACCGTGGTCGCGCTGCCGAGACTGACCGTCACCTGGCCGACACGGCTGGCCCCTCCGCCGGGCAGGCTCACCTCCATCTCATAGGTGCCGACGGGCAGCAGCGGAATGCGGTAGCTGCCGTTGGCTTCGGCCTGCACGGAGCGCACGAAGCCCGTTGCCGGGTTGCGTACGGTCACCGTGGCACCGGCCGGTACCTGGCCGGCATCGCTGACCAGCCGGCCGACCACTGAACCATCCTGTGCGAATGCGCTGGGCGCGATCACGCCCAGACACGCCCCGAGAGCGACGCACAACGCCGCCCGCTTGATGCTGTAAGCCTTCATCCCCTGCTCTCTCCTGCAAGAATTGAATGGTGTGGAATGCGATGTGTCGCGCTAGCGTTGCCTGGCTGGCAGTACCCGCCACTGGAAGTCGTAGCTCCATTGGTCGAAGTACAGGTTGCCGCCTGCCCACTCGGCCTCGCCGCGCTGCGAGTCGACCGTTTCCGAGCGGAAGTGCTGCTTGGCCGGCACGAGGGGCTGGCCGAAATCATCGTTGAAGGCGATGCGGTAGCCATCGAGGCCACCCAGGTAGAAGTTGCGCAAGGCCGGCACATCGATGGCCAGTGCGCCGGTGGTAACGTCCATCGGCAGCCAGCCATACGGCGCCAGGTAGACCTGTCCCCAGTCATGCAGGTTGTTGTAGCCACTGCCGTCGTCGGAGAACACCATGCCCGACTGCCAGCGCGCGGGAATGCCGTTCAGGCGCAGCAGCGCGATCAGCAGCAGGGTCTGCTGCCCGCAATCGGCATGGCCGGAACGCAGCGCGTAATCGCTGATGTTGCTGAGCGTGGAATATTCGCGCGCACCGGCCCAAGGAATACGGTCGACCGCAGCAAACAGCTTGCGCACCACTTCATATGGGCGCGTCTCGCCCTGCAGCACCTGGTCGGAGAACAGCTTCAACGCAGGGGTGAAGCGCACATGCGGCAGCTGCTCGGCCAGATACGGCTTCAACGCCGTATCGGCCGGGGTCGGTTGCACCACGGCCGGGTCGATCGCGGTGTGCCGGGCGAAGATCGTGACCGCGTAGCGGATCTCGAAGCGGGTCGGCTGCCCGGCCACCGCTTTGGCCTCCAGATAGGCCGTGCGTTGCAAGGTGCTGGCCGGTGCCACCCGCGCCTTGCCTGGGCTGCTGCCCAGCCACTGCACCTGCTCCTGCTGGCCGGGGATCTCGCGTGGGTACGGAATCCAGGCACGCACGGTTTCGCCGGCCGGCACGGCATCGGCCTTCACCGTGAGCGATTGGGTGAATTCGATACGCTGCGGCAGCACCGACGCCCGGCCACTCTGTTCGGCCGCGGCGACCACGCGCGTGTGGTGCGCGTTGAGCACTTCGTTGGGCCCTGGAGGCGGCATCGGCGCATCCGCACGGCGGCGTGCGCGTGCTTCGTCGCTGAGCAGGAACAGATTCGACGGTGCGCGCTTGAAGTACCAACGCTCGCCATCGATATCGAGATGCTCGATCAGGCCAAGCTGGTCCCAGCGCGCGAATTCCTCGTCGGTCAGGTCGGGAATCCAGCGGCGCACGGCAGACTTGGCGGCGGTTTCGTCGAGGGAAAGATCCAGGCGGATGCGGCGCATGCGCTCACGCTGGAACGCGCCTTCGGCAGCATCGCTCCCTGTCGCCAGCAACGCATCGGCGTCGCTGAAGCGGCCGCCGTCGATCAGGTCGATCACCTGCGCCTGGCGCGCACGCTGCTGGCTGCTGCGCCCGTCTGCCGCCTGCGTGACCGACACCCACAGCAGCAGCGCGGCACACAGGCCGGCAGCAGCAGGCAGACGCGGTTTGCGAATGGCAGGATCCACAGCGACACTTCCCCAGCGCGGGTGGTAACGGCTGTGTAACACGGGCCGGGATGCCGGTCAATAATTTATTCTTGCTTTCGATGCCGAAAGGAATAAATATTCCACAAGGCATTCGAGGAGGGTGTGCACCGCATGAGCCTGGCTTCCCGCGAACGGCACCGGCATTGGCCGCGCCGCTTGACCTTGGCCCTGTGCCTGCTGGCCGCACCGGCCTTTGCACAGGCCGCCCCGGCGCCCGATCCCGGCGCACCGCTGCCCTATGTGATCGGCCTGCACGAGGCCTACCTGACGCCGCAGTACTGGGCGGCGCGTCTGGACAACGCCGATGCGCCGATCCTGGATCGCGCGCAGATCGAGGCACAGAACGCACGGATGCGGGCGCAGGACAGCCACATCCAGGACATCGCGGCGTTGCCAGCCCAGCTTGATGCGGCGACGGTGCGTGCCAGCATCACCGCGCTGTCGAGCTGGCCCACGCGCACCCTCTACAGCGACAAGGGCACGCCCATCGCGCCGGCCCTGCGCAGCGCGATCGAAGCCAACCTCGGCCTTGATGCGATTCCCGCCCAGGTGGCACCGGCCTACGCGCTGGTGGTGAAGCGTGCCGCACTGCGCACCTTCCCCACCCGCGAGCGCGTCTTCAGCACCGTCGGTGACACCGACATCGACCGCTTCCAGGAATCGGCACTGTTCCCCGGCGACAAGGTCGCCGTGGTCCACCGCAGTGCCGACGGCCGTTGGCTGTTCGTGCACAGCGAGCGCTACAGCGCGTGGATCGAAGCCGACGCCATCGCCAGCGGCGACAAGGCCACGGTGCTCGGCTACGGCGCGAAGGGACCCTACCGGATCATCACCGGTGCCACCGCGCAGACCGCCTACACCCCGGAAGAACCGCGTGTCTCGCGCCTGCAGCTGGACATGGGCGTGCGCCTGCCGGTGCTGGCCGACTGGCCCGCGTCAGAACCGGTGAACGGCCAGCAGGCGCACGCATCGTGGGTGGTGCAGCTGCCGGTACGCGAGGCAGATGGTCGCCTGAAACTGGTACCGGCCCTGCTGCCGCGCTCGCAGGACACCGCCGCCGACTACCTGGCCCTGACCCCGCGCCTGTTGCTGCAGCAGGCCTTCAAGTTCCTCGGCGAGCGCTACGGTTGGGGCCACGACTACGACACCCGCGACTGCAGCGGTTTCGTCTCCGAGATCTACCGCAGCTTCGGCGTGCTGCTGCCACGCAATACCAGTGCACAGGCGGTCAGCCCGGCGCTGGATCGCCTGCCGTTCACCGGCAAGGACGGCAAGGCACTGCGCGACCGTGCCGTCACCGACCTGAAGGTCGGCGATCTGGTCTACATCCCCGGCCACGTGATGATGGCCATCGGCCACGTCGACGGTCGTACGTGGGTGATCCACGATACGGCGGGCGGCAGCTGGTTCGGTGCCGACGGCACGCGCGTGCAGGCCCATCTCAATGGTGTTTCGGTCACGCCGCTGGAGCCGATGATGGCCAGCGATACCGTCCGCTACATCGACCGCATCACCAACATCCAGCGCCTGCGGGCCAAGACTCCTGAATGAAGATCACCGCCATCGAACTGGGCATGCTGCGCGTGCCGTTGAAGACACCGTTCAAGACCGCCCTGCGCACGGTGGAAACCGTGGAAGACGTGGTGGTGCTGATCCGCACCGACACCGGCAACACCGGCTATGGTGAAGCCCCAGCCACCGCCGTGATCACCGGCGATACGCACGGCTCGATCATCGAAGCGATCCGCCACTTCATTGCCCCGCGCCTGATCGGCCAGGACGTGGTCAACCTCAACCACCTGTGCACGCTGGTGCAGACCGCGATGGAGCGCAACACCAGCGCCAAGGCGGCGGTGGAGATCGCGCTGTACGACCTGTGGGCGCAGCTGCACGGCGCCCCGCTGTACCAGATGCTCGGTGGTGGCGACCCGGTGATCACCACCGACATCACCATCAGCGTGGACTACATCGACAAGATGGTGGCCGACTCGCTGTCGGCGATCGAACGCGGCTTCGAGTCGTTGAAGATCAAGGTCGGCAAGGACATCGGCCTGGACATCGAACGGGTCAAGGCGATCCATGCCGCCGTGGAAGGCCGCGCCCTGCTGCGCCTGGACGCCAACCAGGGCTGGACCGCCAAGCAGGCGGTGCATGCGATGCGTACCCTGGAAGACGCCGGCGTGGTGCTTGAACTGCTGGAGCAGCCGGTGAAGGCGGCCGACATCAGCGGCCTGAAGTACGTCACCGACCGCGTCAACACGCCGGTGATGGCCGACGAAAGCGTGTTCAGCCCGAGCCAGGTGATGGACCTGATCCAGCAGCGTGCGGCCGACATCATCAACATCAAGCTGATGAAGACCGGCGGCCTGTCCAACGCGATCCGCATCGCCGACATTGCCGGCATCTACGGCGTGCCGTGCATGATCGGCTGCATGATCGAATCGAGCATCAGCGTGGCCGCCGCCGTGCACCTGGCCGTGGCCAAGAGCGATGTGATCACCAAGGTCGATCTGGACGGCCCCTCGCTGGGCCAGTTCGATCCGGTCAGCGGCGGCGTGCATTTCAACGAATCGGAGATCAGCATCAGCGACGTGCCGGGGCTGGGCATCACCGAAGTGCGCGGGCTGGAGATGCTGGGTTGATTTCTGCCTTGCGGCTGACGTTGCCTGCCACTGACGTTGGGTCGCGCGTTACTTTTCTTTTCGCGAAGAGAAAAGTAACCAAAAGACACGCTCCGCCGGCCGCGAGCCGGTGCTACGCACCGGTTCCCTGCGCTCCTCGGCCCGTCGAGGGACGGCGCGGGAACTCGCTGCGCTCAGACACCCGCGCCTCTTCGCCCTCGCCGGACCTGCGGTGCTCGGCTCGCTACAAGGCGGACTCAACGTCCAATGCAACAGCTGCACCCAGTAGATCCACGCCACGCGTGGAAGCGCTTGTTTTTGCCCTACCCCGTAATCCCTTCGCGGCTGGCACGCGCGCGATGTGTCCAGGGTCGGGCGGGTGGGGCTTGCGGGGGTGTCCGCCGCATGGATGCGGCGGCCAAGCCTACACGGACGTACTTGCGGCGTCCCCCGCAATCCCCACCCGCCCGACCCACCCCATAATTCGCTTTATGCGGCCAACCGCAACGCCTTTGCAGACCCCCGGACACCCCGCATGCCGCCCCTGCTGAAGATCCGCACCGAGCGTGGGCAGATGTCGGCCATCGAGCGCCGCATCGCCGACTTCATCCTCGACAACGCCCACCTGCTGCGCGACTACTCCTCCCAGCAGCTGGCCAGCGCGCTCGGCATCAGCCAGTCCAGCGTGGTGAAGTTCAGCCAGAAGCTTGGCTTCAAGGGCTACCCGGATCTGAAGTACTCCATCGGCCAGGACGTGGCCCGCGCAGGTGCCGATCCGCAGCAGGCGCCCGACGAACCCGACAGCGGCGATGACTACCTGCGCCTGGGCGAGGCCCTGCGCCGCAGCAAGGCGCAGGCCGAGGAGGAAACACGCCAGGCCAATCCACGCGGGGAGATCGAGCGCATCGTGCAGCTGCTCGACGGTGCGCCCAAACTGTTCGTCTACGGCCTGGGTGACGACGGCCTGTTCGCCCGCGAGTTCGCCATGCGGCTGTCGCTGCTCGGACTGCTGGTGGTGCCGCATACCGATCCGATCCTGATGCTGGCCAACCTCTCGGCCGCACGCCCCGGCGATGCGCTGCTGATGTTCTCCGAGTTCGGCAACCTGCCCCAGCTTTCACAGTTGTCGCGGCAGTTCCAGGACATGGGTGGCAAGGTGATTTCCATCACCCGCCACACCGCCAACCCGCTGCGCGCGCATGCGGATGCGGCACTGGCGGTCTGCGCGCACGACCGCACGCCACAGGTCGCGCAGCTGCTGTACCGTAGCGCCATGCACGCCCTGCTCGATTTCCTGTTCGTGCTGCTCTGCCACACCAATCCGGATCGCCAGCAGCAGCTTGCGGTGAACCTGGAGCGGATCGACCACCTGCTGGATTCCTGACCGGAGCGCATGTTGATGAGATCGCTGGTCCGCCTTGCCACCACTGCACTGCTGCTCGCCGCGGCGGTGTCCGTTCACGCGGCGCCGCTGGATGGCGCGCGCCAGCTGATCGTGGTCACCAGCGATGGCTGGGACAGCACCCAGGGGCAACTGCAGGCCTATGTGCGCGACGGCCAGGGCTGGCACCCGCATGGCCAGGCGTTCCCGGTGGCGCTTGGCCGCACCGGCAGCGCCTGGGGCCTGGGCCTGCATCCGGCGCAGGCCGATGGCCCGCAGAAGCAGGAAGGCGATGGCCGCAGCCCGGCCGGCATATTCGCCCTCGGCAGTGCGTTCGGCTATGCCGTCACCCGCCGCGGCACCGCCATGCCCTACCAGCCGATGCTGGACAGCAGCTACTGCATGGACGTGCCTGGTTCGCCGTTCTACAACCGCATCGTTGATGAAAAGAAGGTCGGCAATGCAGCGGTCAAGGGCTCCACCGAGCCGATGCGGCTGGACCTGCACAACAAGGGCGACGTGCGCTACCGGGAAGGCTTCGTCATCGCCCACAACCCGGACAACCGGCCCGGCAAGGGCAGCTGCATCTTCGCCCATCTGTGGCGCCAGCCCGGCGAGGCCACCGCCGGCTGCACGGCCATGCCGCAGGAACGCATGCAGGCACTGCTGGACTGGCTGCGGCCGCAGGACGCGCCGCGTTTCGTCCTGCTGCCGCGCGCGGAGTACAAGCGCCTGCAGGCGCAGTGGCAACTGCCCGCGCTGGCCGGAGACGTCCGTTGAGCACGCAGGACGAACCGCAGCTGCAACGCGCGGTCAGCCGCTGGCAGATCGTCGGCCTATCGATCAACGATGTGATCGGCAGCGGCATCTACCTGCTGCCGGCCGCCACCGTCGCCCTGCTCGGCCCCTTCAGCCTGTGGGGCGTGGTCGCCGCCGGCATCGTCGTGGCCTTGCTGGTGCTGTGCTATGCGCAGGCCGCCAGCTACTTCGATGAACCCGGCGGCAGCTACCTGTATGCACGCGAGGCGTTCGGGCGCTTCGCCGGTTTCGAGATCGGCTGGATGATCTGGCTGACCCGCATCAGCTCGGCCGCTGCGCTCAGCAACGCGCTGGCCGACGCGGTTGCGCGTTTCTGGCCGTGGGCCGATGCCGGCCTGGGCCGCATCGCGGTGATCGTGGTATCGCTGGGCTTCCTCACCGGCATCAACATCATCGGCGTGCGCTCGGCCGCGCGTACCGGCGTGGTGCTGGTGATCGGCAAGATGCTGCCGCTGCTGCTGTTCGTGGCCATCGGTGCGTTCCACATCGACCCACAGCTGGCCTTCTCCGGCCAACGCCCGGACCCGCATGACCTGCAGCGCATGGGCGAAGCCGCCTTGCTGCTGCTTTACGCCTACGCGGGCTTCGAGAACATCCCCGCCGCCGCCGGCGAGTACCGCAATCCGCGCCGCGATATTCCGTTCGCCCTGATCACCATGATCATCACCGTCACCGTCATCTACGGCGCGGTGCAGGTGGTGGCGCAGGGAACGCTGGCCGGCCTGTCCAGTTCGGCCACCCCGCTGGCCGATGCCGCCGCCGGTTTCGGTGGCGAAGCACTGGCGCTGATCCTGACCGTCGGTGCCACCATCTCCATCCTCGGCACCAACAGCAACACGATGATGATGGGCCCACGCTTCCTGTTCGCACTGGCCCGCGATGGCTACGGCCCGAAGATCTTGGCGCAGGTGCATCCACGCTTCCACACCCCGGCCGCGTCGATCCTCTGCCAGGGCCTGATCGCGCTCGGCCTGGCCCTGTCCGGTTCGTTCGTGCAGCTGGCCCTGCTGTCGATGACGACGCGCCTGTTCGCCTACATCGGCACTGCCGCAGCAGTCCTGGTACTGGCCAAGCGCTACGCCGACCGCCCGGGCGCGTTGAAGCTGCCCGGCGGGCCGTTGATTCCGGTGCTGGCGCTGCTGCTGTGCCTGGCGCTGTTCGCCAGTGCCAGCTGGCAGAACATCGCTGCTGCGCTGGTGGCGTTCGCCATCGGCGCGGTGATCTACACGCTGCCGCGAAAAGATACCGATGCCGGATGACCGATAGCGCCGGGCCATGCCCGGCGGATTGATCTGGTGATCACGCTGCCGGACCGGGCCGTTAACCGCCACACAGGCACGATCGGGCTTCGTCCACAACGGAGCCTTCCATGACCGAGTACCAGATCCCCGGCCGCGTACCGGACGACAGCACGCCGCGCGACGCGGTCAGCAACTACTGGCGCGAGCGCTACACGGCCGAGCCGTACTACGACGACCAGCTGTTCTTCGAGGACTACGAGCCGGCCTACCGCATCGGCCACGGCGCGCGTGCACAGGACATGATCCGCGCCTATGAACAGGTCGAGGCCGAGCTCGAATCACGCTGGGCCAACGAACGCGGCCGCAGCCGCCTGGACTGGGCGCAGGCACGCAATGCGGTGCGTCGTGGCTGGGAGGAGGCACAGCTGGCGGATCCGCGGCTGGCACGATAGCGCCAGACTTCTGTAGAGCCGAGCCTACGCTCGGCTCTCGCACCTCGTCTGTAACGTCGAGCCACGCTCGACTGAGCCGAGCATGGCCCGGCTCTACACCGGATCGATCACTCCTGTTCCGGCAGCGGCGGCACGATCGCGCTGCGCTTGCTCTCGCCCCCACCGGCGGCGATCAGGTCGCGGGTGTTCTTCTGCACCGCCACCGCGCCGAACAGCGACAGCGCATACGCCATGCCATAGAAGCCCTTCTCACTCGGCGCCAGCGTGGCATTCCACAGGCCGACCAGCAGCAGCATCAGCGCCGACAGCAGCGCGAACCAGCACAGCGCGTAGTACAGGCCACTCACCGGAATGCCTTCGACGCGGTCGCGCACGCTCTTCTGCAGCGACACCGCCGCGAACAGGCCGAACAGCAGCAGGGTCAGGTAGTAGCCCTTCTCGTTGAGCGCCATCGTGGCGTTGAACAGGCCGATCAGGTACGCCGCCGCCCCCAGTAGCAGGGCCACCCAGGAGGCGACGATGAAGGCGGTGGACGGCTTGTGGGGCATGGCAGTGTTCATTGCAGGTCCTTGGCAGGCGGGCGGGCACGCTTTGCCCGGGCGTGCCCACCCTAGACGATCCCGCCGCGCTCGCACAGGGGGCGCAGGACCTTCGGGCCACGACGCTCACGGTGCCGGTGGTATACAAGGGACAGCCCGGCCATCCGCATCCCCGCACTGGAGATACCCATGACCCGCACGCCCCTGCTGCTCGCCCTCGGCCTTGTGCCGATCCTTGCCACCTCCGCCTGCAATGCTGCCGATCCGGCCGCCAACAGTGCGCAGAACGCCACGGCGGCCTCTGCCGCCACCGACCAGCGCCCGTTCAACGCCACCGAAGTCAGCCGCTTCGACCAGCCTTGGGCGATGACCTTCCTGCCCGACGGCAGCCTGCTGGTCACCGAAAAGCGCGGCAAGCTCCAGCACCTGGACCCGGCCAGCGGCCAGAAGCACGAGATCACCGGCGTTCCGAAGGTCGCCTATGGTGGCCAGGGTGGTTTCGGCGACATCATCCTGCACCCGGATTTCGCCCGGAATCATGTCGTTTACGTCAGCTATGCCGAGGAAGGCACGCTGGATACCCGCGGTGCCGCGGTGGCCCGGGCCACGCTGGCACTGGATGCCAACGGCGGTGGCCAACTGAAGGACCTGAAGGTGATCTGGCGGCAGAGCCCCAAGGTCAGCGGTGAGGGTCACTACGGGCATCGCCTCGCCTTCGGCCCGGACGGCAAGCTGTGGATCAGCTCCAGCGAGCGCCAGAAGTTCGATCCGGCCCAGGACATGGGCAGCAACCTCGGCAAGATCATCCGCCTCAACGACGATGGCAGCCTGCCCGCCGACAATCCGTTCGCGTCGCAGGGCGGGGTGGCCGCACAGGTGTGGTCGCTGGGCCACCGCAACATCCTCGGCATGGCCTTCGATGCCAACGGCAAGCTGTGGGCGCACGAGATGGGCCCGGCCGGCGGCGACGAACTGAACCTGATCGTGCGTGGCGCCAACTACGGCTACCCGATCGTTTCCAACGGTGACCATTACGACGGCCGGCCGATTCCCGACCACGACACGCGCCCGGAATTCGCCGCGCCGAAGGTGACCTGGACGCCGGTGATCTCGCCGGCCGGCTTCGTGATCTACAGCGGCACCCTGTTCCCGCAGTGGAAGGGCAGCGGCTTCATCGGTGGCCTATCGTCCACCTCGCTGGTGCGCGTGGCCTTCGATGGCGACAGCGCGCGCGAAGCCGAGCGCTTCAACATGGGCGAGCGCATCCGCGAAGTGGAACAGGGCCCGGACGGCGCGCTGTGGCTGCTGGAAGACGGCAGCAAGGCGCGCCTGCTGAAGCTCATGCCGAAGACCTGAGGTAGTGCCGGCCGCTGGCCGGCACCCTGGATCCTTCCGGCATCCTGCGGTTGCCGGCCAGCGGCCGGCACTACCCTTGCCAAACGGCCCCGCACGCGGGGCCGTCTGCATTCATTGGATGGTGATGACCTTCACCTCGGTCTTCGTGCAGGCCTGGTCCAGGCACTGGCCGCTCAACCACACCTGGCCGCTGCCGATCATCACGCCCTGCTGGTTGACGAACACCTTGCCGAAGTCCTGCGCGGACACCGCCTTGACCACCTCCGGCGTGATGATCTTCTCGTAGTGGCGCTGGAACTCTCCGGGGCCGGAGATCTTCTTTCCGCCGCTGATGTTCAAGGGGAATCGCACTTCCTCGACCACCGCAGCGCGATCACCGCCGACCACGGCGGCCTTGAACGCATTGAAGACCTTTTCGAACTGCGCGGCATCGCCGAGCAGCGACTCGATGCGCGCACGCGCATCCTCGGCGGCCGCCTCGGCTGCCGGTGCGGCAGGTGCAGCGGCGGCTTCGGCAGCCGGCGCCGCCGGTTCAGCCGCAGGCGTCGAAGCAGCACTGACCTCCATCGGCGGCGGCGCATCCGCTGCAGGCTCGGCCGGCGGCGCCGGCTGCGAACAGGCCGCCAGCAGCAGGGCGGGAATCAGGTAGACCATCCGGCGCATGCGCGCACTCCATTGGAACAGGAGGCCCGATGGTAGCGCCGCCACAGTGAGGACCACAAAAAAGGGGACGGAGGGGATTAAGTCGTTTGTGCACAAACGACTTAATCCCCTCCGTCCCCTTTTTTTCGATCAGGCCTTCAGCAGCTCGAACTGCACCGCTTCGCCGGCGGCCGACGAGGCACAGACCCACAGGTCGAACTGGCCCGGCTCGGCACGCAGCACGCCGTCGCGGCCGGTGAAGGCCAGTTGCTCGCGGGTCAAGGTGAACACCACTTCGGTCGACTCGCCCGGCTGCAGCACCACCTTGCGGAAGTCCTTCAGTTCACGCACCGGACGCACGCGGCTGGCCACGCGATCGTGGATGTATAGCTGCACCACTTCCTCGCCCGCCACGCGGCCGGTGTTGGTCAGCACGGTGGTGATGGTCAGGGTGTCGTCCCAGCCGAGCTGTGCCGTGCTCAGCTGCGGCACGCCGTAGGCGAAGGTGGTGTAGCCGATGCCATGGCCGAACGGGTACAGCGGTTCATTGGGAATCTCGCGCCAGCGCGCCTTGAACTCCGACATGGTCGGCAGTTCCGGGCGGCCGGTGCGCGGGTGGTTGTAGAAGTACGGCTGCTGGCCGGACACCTGCGGGAAGCTGACCGGCAGGCGGCCGGACGGGCTGTAGTCGCCGAACAGTACATCGGCCACGGCATGGCCGGTCTGCGTGCCCAGGTACCAGGTCACCGCCACGGCCTGCGCATTGCGCACTGCGCCCTGCAATGCCAGCGCGCGGCCATTGCGCAGCAGCACCACCAGCGGCTTGCCGGTCATCGCCACGGCCTCGGCCAGCGCCTGCTGTGCCGGCGGCAGGGTGATCTCCACGCGCGACTGTGCTTCGCCGCTGTAGCGCTGCGGTTCGCCCAGCGCCAGCACCACCACGTCGGCACGCAGTGCGGCAGCCACAGCGGCTTCCGTGCCGCCCGGAATCGCGGCTTCCAGTTCGCAGCCCGGCACGATTTCCAGCAGCGCTTCGTCGCCGATGGCGGCACGCACGCCGGTTTCCAGGTCCACGTAACGCTGCTTGTCGCCGAACAGCGTCCAGCAGCCTTCGATGTTCTCGCGGTCCTGCACGAACGGGCCGATCAGCGCGATCTTCTGCCCGGTCTTCTGCAGCGGCAGCACGTTGTCACGGTTGTTCAGCAGCACGATCGAACGCCGCGCGGCATCGCGCGACAGTTCGTCATGCGCGGCAATGTGCGAGGTATCCGCTTCGCGCGCCGGGTCCAGCGAACGGTACGGGTCGTCGAACAGGCCGATGGTCTCCTTCAGCCACAGGATGCGGCGCACGCCCTCATCCAGCACCGCCATCGGCACCTCGCCGCTCTCGACCAGGCCGGGCAGGTGTTCGGCATAGAAGCCGCTCTGCATGCTCAGGTCCAAGCCGGCGGTGAACGCCTTGGCCGTGGCATCGCGGTCATCGGCGGCATAGCCGTGCGCGACCAGTTCCATGTCGGCGGTATAGTCGGAGATCACCACGCCCGGGAACTTCCATTCGCCGCGCAGGATGTCGGTCAGCAGTTCGGCATTGGCGCTGGCCGGCACGCCATTGATGTCATTGAACGAGGACATCACGGTGATCGCGCCGGCCTCGAAGGCGGCCTTGAACGGCGGCAGGTGCACGTCGCGCAGGGTCTGCGGCGAGATGTCCACCATGTTGTATTCCATGCCGGCCATCACCGCGCCGTAGGCGGCGAAGTGCTTGGGCGTGGCCAGCAGCGAATCGGCCGCACGCAGGTCGCTGCCCTGGAAGCCACGCACGCGGGCGGCGGCGAACGCACAGCCCAGCACCACATCCTCGCCGGCACCTTCGGCGCCACGGCCCCAGCGCTGGTCGCGGGCGATGTCCACGGCCGGCGCATAGGTCCAGTGCAGGCCCGCGGCGGTGGCTTCGATCGCAGTGGCGCGCGCGGTGCGCTCGGCCAGGTCCGGCTCGAAGCTGGCGGCCTCGCCCAGCGGAATCGGGAACACGGTGCGCATGCCGTGGATGACGTCGGCCGCCAGGATCACCGGGATACCCAGGCGGCTCTCCTCGGTGGCGACCTGCTGGATGCGGCGGCCCAGTTCGGCGCCCACACCATTGAACAGCGAGCCGACCTTGCCCTCGCGCACCTGCTGCAGCACCTGGTCGGCATTGCGCACGTTGGCTTCCGGGTTCACGTCCGGGGCGAACGGGCGGACCATGTCCGCGAAGACACCCAGCTGGCCGACCTTTTCCTCGACGGTCATCTGGGCAATGAGGGATTCGATGCGATCGGAGGCCACCGGCAGTCCTTGATGAAAACGTTTACAAGCCCGGCATTCTAGCGATCCCGAGCCGTTTGGCGAGAGGTTTCTTCATTCAGTTTCAGCCACCAGCGGGGTCCGTATGGCCCCGCCGGGGGCACCGCAGCTTACTCCGAGCCGGCCAACTGGCGCTGCCCGGCCATCAACATGGCGTCACTGGAGGCCTGGAATACCCGCAGGCCGAAGGCCGGCAGGATCGCCAGCAGGTGGTCGAAGATGTCCGACTGCACCGCCTCATACTCGGCCCAGGCAGTGCTGCGGGTGAAGCAGTAGAGCTCCAGCGGCAGGCCCTCGGTGGTCGGCTGCAGCTGCCGTACCAGCAGGGTCATGTCGGTATGGATGCCCGGGTGGCTGCGCAGGTAGCGCTCCACATAGGCCCGGAACGTACCCAGGTTGGTCACGCGGCGGCTGTTGACCTCGGCCACGCCCTGCTCGCGCAGGCGCCCGTTCCACTGCCCCAGTTCCTGTTCCTTGTCGCGCAGGTAGTCGCGCAGCAGCGCGAACTCGCCGAGGAAGGCCAGGTCACCCTCGTCCAGGAAGCCGACGCTGTGCTGGTCCAGGTACAGCGCGCGCTTGATCCGGCGCCCGCCGGCCTCCTGCATGCCGCGCCAGTTCTTGAACGACTCGGTCACCAGCTTCTTGGTGGGGATGGTGGTGATGGTCTTGTCGAAGTTCTGCACGGTGATGGTGTGCAGCGCGATGTCGATGACGTCGCCGTCGGCGTTCTGGCTGGGCATCTCGATCCAGTCGCCGATGCGCACGCGGCCATCGCCACTGATCTGCACGCTGGCCACCAGCGACAGGATGGTGTCCTGGAAGATCAGCATCAGCACCGCCGTGGCCGCGCCCAGGCCGGTGACCAGATAGCGCAGGTCGACGCCCGCCAGGGTAGCGACGATCGACAGGCCGGCGATCACGAAGAGGACGATCTTGGCGACCTGCAGGTAGCCCTTGATCGGCTTGTTGCGTGCCTCGGGGCGGCGCTCGTACAGATCGTTGGCCGCATCCAGCGCATGCGAGATGGCCAGCACCACGGTCAGGATCGCCCACGCCTGGCAGGCGCCGATGATGAAGCTGACCAGGCCCGGCGGCAGGTCCGGCACGATGCGGATGCCCGAGGCGATCACCTGGCTGGGCACCACGTTCGACAGGCGCGAGATCACCCGCATCAGGTGGCTGCCGCGGCCAGTGTCAGCGCCCGGAAGGCGGCTCAGCAGCCGCCGCAGCCCGCGCAGCAGGATGCGCTTGGTCACCCAGTTGGCCAGGCCAGCGGCGATCAGCAGCGCCGAGATCATCAACGCCAGGTAGGCGCCGGGATAGGGTTCCAGTGTGTTCTGCAGCCGTTCCAGCAACTGTACCGCCACCACCGCGTCCACCATCAGTTGTCTCCTGTCTGTTTCGTTGTTGCCAAGGTTGCCAGCCAGCGGCCGGCACTACCGGGGTTGTCGGCCAGCGGCCGGCACGACCGGGTCAGTCCCGCGTGCGTTCGATGATCACGCCCACCGCGCGCGCGCCGCGCACTGCGCCCGGCTTGCTCAGCTTCAGGCGCAGCCACTTCACGTCGAATTCGTCCAGCACGATCTGCGCGCAGCGCTCGGCCAGGGTCTCGACCAGGCCGAACTCCGACTCGCGCACGAACTGTTCCAGGCGCTTGCTCACCGCCTTGTAGTTCAGGGTGTGGGCGATGTCATCGGTGGCAGCGGGGCGACGGTTGTCGAAACCCATTTCCAGGTCGAACACCAGGTCCTGGCGGATCCGTCGTTCCCAATCGTAGATACCGATCAGGGCGTCGATCGTCAGCCCCTCGATGAAAACCTTGTCCATTGCGCTTACCGGCACGAATACAGGCGGCCATGGTAACGGCACGGCGGTGAGCCTGCCCGGAACGGGCGGTGGGCCACCGGCGTGGGGCGGCCCGGAAAAAACAAAGGGCCCTGCTAGCGGGGCCCTTTGGTACTACCGTTTGTCCCCGGGGGGAGCTGAAATCCAGCCGCGAGTCCCGGTGGCGCAGGCACGCAGATTAGGCAAGGACCAGATCGCCGGTCAAGGCCAAATCCGACAGGACAGGTCAGGTATTCGTCCGAGGCAAAACGCAGAAAATCAGCCGCGCGGACAAGGACGTTCCCTGATGGTCGCCGCCGCCCACTCTCGCGAACATCGATTCCTCCTTCACCACCGCACATGACGATGGCTCCATACGATGTACTGCGGCGCGCGTTGTCAGCGGAGCGTCTGTCTACTTACGAGAGAATCGCATCGACCTGCAGCCCCGACGTCACAGCCGAATCCCTGTACCTGTGGAACATGCGGATGTGCAGTGCACTGATGATGCCGGTCCATCTGTGCGAAGTGGTCACCCGCAACGCCGCTGCAGCTGTGCTCGCCAGGCAGCATGGCCCGCGTTGGCCTTGGAATAATGCCTTCCGACGGAGGCTGCCAACCTCATCCAGTACTTCTCCGCGCACGGTACTGGAACAACTTGCCAGCCGCGTATCCGATACACCTGGGATCGTCGCCAACCTGCCGATGGTGTTCTGGCAGCAGCTCTTTACCTGTCGCTTCGACTCCACACTTTGGATACCCGCACTCAGCAGGGTTCTGCAGCATGCTCCCTCTGCTCATCCCAGTGCCGTCAGGAAAGCCATCCATGCGGATATCGGACGCATCCGCCACCTGCGCAACCGCATCGCCCACCACGAGCCGGTCCTGGAACGTGACCTCGGCGCCGACCTGGCCGCGATCGGGCGGCTGATCCATGCCCGCTGCCCACATACGCTGGGCTGGCTGCAGCGCCATGAGCGGGCGACAACCGTGCTGGCGGCGTCGCCGTTGGCAGTGCATCGGTGATGCGTCCGCCGGGCATGGCCCGGCGCCACCGGCTCAGACCGCCGGCAGGGTCGCCATGTCCCAGCGCGGTGTCACATCCACCTTCGGCGGGCTGTGCTGGCCGGCCTGCAGGCGCAGCGCGCCGGCGAAGGCGATCATCGCCCCGTTGTCGGTGCACAGTGCCGGCCGCGGGAAGCAGGCACGGCCGCCGAGGCGCTCGGCCATCTGCTGCAGGCGGGCGCGCAGGCGCGTGTTGGCGCCGACGCCGCCGGCCACCACGATCACGTTGGTCCCGGCCGCTTCCAGTGCGCGCTCGCACTTGATCGACAGGGTCTCGACCACCGCGTCCTCAAAGCCCCGGGCAATGTCGGCGCGGGTCTGCTCGCTCTGGTCACTGTCGCGCCAGGCCATCAGGACCTGGGTCTTCAGGCCGGAGAAGCTGAAATCCAGCCCAGGGCGGTCGGTCATCGGCCGCGCGAAGCGGTACGCGCCCGGCGTGCCCTGCTCGGCCAGCCTGGCCAGCTGCGGGCCGCCCGGGTACGGCAGGCCCATCAGCTTGGCGGTCTTGTCGAAGGCCTCGCCGGCCGCGTCGTCCAGGGTCTCGCCCAGCAGGCGGTACTGGCCGATCGCATCCACCGCCACCAGCTGGGTGTGGCCACCGGACACCAGCAGCGCCACGAACGGCGCTTCCGGCGGGTCGTCTTCCATCAGCGGGGCCAGCAGGTGGCCTTCCATATGGTGTACGCCCACGGCCGGCACCTCCAGCGCCCAGGCCAACGAACGCGCCACGCCCGCGCCCACCAGCAGCGCGCCGACCAGGCCGGGACCGGCGGTGTAGGCCACGCCATCGATATCGCCCACGCCCAGGCCGGCGTCGGCCAGGGTCTGGCGTACCAGTGGCAGCAGCTTGCGGACATGGTCGCGGCTGGCCAGCTCGGGCACCACACCACCGTATTCGGCGTGCAGGGCGATCTGGCTGTAGACCGCATGGGCGCGCAGGGCCGCGCTGCCGGCCAAGTCGGTGTCATACACCGCCACGCCGGTCTCATCACAGGAAGATTCGATGCCAAGGACTCGCATGCCTGCTATTATGACGCCCCTGCCGCCCCCTCGGGGGACGTGCAGATCTCACTGCTTTCGAACCCCCGGCCCGTATTCAGGGTTGGCCGCTTGCAGTTTGTCGTTTCGCCGCTATAATGTGCGGCTCGCCGGGCGTGACCCGGTTCTACTGTGTCCCGGAGATTCCATGCCCAGCGTCAAAGTCCGCGAGAACGAGCCCTTCGAGTTTGCTCTTCGCCGCTTCAAGCGCACTTGCGAAAAGGCCGGTGTGCTGGCCGAAACCCGCAAGCGCGAGTTCTACGAAAAGCCGACCCAGGAGCGCAAGCGCAAGGCCGCCGCTGCTGTGAAGCGTCAGCTGCGCCGCTCGTCGCGCGACGTCACCAAGCGTCAGCGCCTGTACTGATCGGACGCATCTTCATTGCGGCGGGCCTGCCTGTCGCGATGGAGCCGAAGCCGGCACGCGCGAGCGTCGCCGGCTTTTTGCGTTTCCGGGTTCGGGCATCCGCCCCGCCCCACCTACCACCACGAGGTTCCTCATGAGCATGAAGCAGCAGCTCACCGAAGACATGAAGGCCGCCATGAAGGCGGGCGAGAAGCACAAGCTGGGCGTGATCCGCCTGATCAACGCTGCCATCAAGCAGCGCGAAGTGGACGAGCGCATCGAGCTGGACGACACCGCCGTGATCGCCGTGCTCGACAAGATGGTCAAGCAGCGCAAGGACTCGGTCAGCCAGTACGAAGCCGCCAACCGCGAAGACCTGGCCGAGATCGAGCGCGCCGAGATCGTGGTCATCGAAGCCTACCTGCCGGCCAAGATGGGCGAGGCCGAGATCGTGGCCGCCATCCAGGCCGCCATCGCCGAGACCGGTGCCGCCGGCCCGGCCGACATGGGCAAGCTGATGGGCGCGCTGAAGCCCAAGCTCGCCGGCCAGGCCGACATGGGCCTGGTCTCCAAGCTGGTCAAGCAGCTGCTGGCGTAATCCAGCACCTGGGGTCGGATCCCTTCCGCAGCGCGGAAGGGCTCTGACCCCATTGATGCACCCGCTTCACCGCACCTTCGTCGGTCGCCTGCTACAACCGCACACATGGTTGAACCCGAGCCCAACGTTCCCGTGTCCCTGCACAAGTACCTCAAGCGCCTGCAGGACAGCTTTCCGATGGCGGTGGCCAAGCGCTTCATCGACGTCGACGTGCTGACCCAGGCAGCTTCCGTCTCCTTCTACGCCCTGCTGTCGATGGCACCGTTGCTGGTGCTGCTGCTGTGGCTGACCGCCTCGCTGTACCCACCGGCCCAGCAGGCGCTGATCGACCAGATCAGCTCGGTGGCCGGCAGCAGCGCGGCTACCGTGGCCGAAACCGTTCTGAAGAACGCCGACAACCAGCCGGATGTCGGCTCGCTGGCGGGTGTGTGGAGCACGCTGCTGCTGTTCGTCGGCGCCACCGCCGTGTTCGCCCAGCTGCAGAACGCACTGAACCTGATCTTCCGCACCAGCGGCGAGCGCCTGGAAGGCCTCAAGGCCTGGCTGCGCAAGCGCGTGTTCTCGTTCGGCGTGGTGCTGGCCCTGGGCTTCCTGCTGATCCTGTCGATGACGGCCACCACGGTACTGCAGGTGGCCTTCGCCCAGCTGCCCTCGATCCTGCCCGCGCTGGGGTATGTCACGAGCCTGCTGCTTTACGCAGTCGGCTTCGCCTTCATGTACCACTACCTGCCCGACCGCCGCGTGGCCTGGCGCCAGGCCTTCATCGGCGGCGTCATCACCTCGGCACTGTTCGCACTGGGCCGCTACGGCATCGGCGTCTACATCGCCACCGTGGCCCCCGGCAGTGCCTACGGCTCGATGGGTGCGCTGGTGATCTCGCTGGTCTGGATCTACTACGCCACCGTCGTGTTCTTCGTTGGCGCACTGATGACGGCGGTGATCGATGAGCGCCTGCGCGCGCGTCATCACCTGGCCGCAGCCGGCATTGATCCGGCAACCGCCAGCCAGGTGCCCGACAGGGGGTAAACTAGGCCGACCGCCCCCGGTTCCGTCGCGTGGTCCTGCACCGCGCCCTGCCCTGTTGCCCATGGCCCGTATCCCCGACGCTTTCATCGACGACCTGCTCGCCCGCACCGACATCGTCGAGGTGGTGGGCAGCCGCGTGCCGTTGAAGCGCCAGGGCAAGGAGTACGCCGCCCGCTGCCCGTTCCATGACGAGCGCTCGGCGTCGTTCACGGTCTCGCCCACCAAGCAGTTCTATCACTGCTTCGGCTGTGGCGCGCACGGCACCGCGATCAGCTTCCTGATGAACTACGACCGCCTCGAGTTCCTCGACGCGGTGGATGAACTGGCCAAGCGCGCCGGCATGGAAGTGCCGCGCAACGAGAATCCGCGCAGCCCGCAGCAGCAGGACGACAGCCGCGAGCTGTACTCGGCGCTGGACGCGGCGACCAAGTTCTTCCAGAAGAACCTGGAGGGCAGCGAGAAGGCCCGCAGCTACCTGGATGGCCGTGGCGTGGACGAAGAGAACCGCGCGCGCTTCCAGATCGGCTACGCGCCGGATGGTTACAGCGGCCTGCGCGACGCGCTGGGCAAGGACGAGCGGCGCATGAAGCTGCTCGACCGCGCCGGCCTGTTCTCCAAGAACGACCGCGGCCACGTCTACGACAAGTTCCGCGACCGGGTGATGTTCCCGATCTTCGACCGCCGTGGCCGGGTGATCGCCTTCGGCGGCCGCGTGTTCGAGAAGGACGACGGCCCCAAGTACCTCAACTCGCCCGAGACCGCGCTGTTCCACAAGGGCCGCGAACTGTACGGCCTGTGGCAGGTGCGCCAGGCCAACCAGAAGATCGAGCGGCTGATCGTGGTCGAGGGCTACATGGACGTGGTCTCGCTGTTCCAGTTCGGCGTCACCCAGGCGGTGGCAACGCTGGGTACCGCGACCACGCCGGACCATGCCGAGCTGCTGTTCCGCAACGCACCGGACGTGTTCTTCTGCTTCGACGGCGACGCCGCCGGCCGCCGCGCCGGCTGGAAGGCGCTGGAGTCGGTGCTGCCGCGCATGAAGGATGGCCGCCAGGCCTTCTTCCTGTTCCTGCCCGATGGCGAAGACCCGGACACCATCGTGCGCAAGGAAGGCGCCGAAGCGTTCAACGAGCGCCTGAAGCAGGCTACGCCGCTGTCGCAGTTCTTCTTCGATGAACTGACCCGCGAGATCAACCTGGGCACGCTCGATGGCAAGGCACGCCTGGCCGAACGCGCCAAGCCGATGCTGGCGCAGATTCCCGACGGCGCCTTTGGCGACCTGATGAAGCAGCAGCTGGCGCAGCTGACCGGCCTGGGCGGTACTGCCCAGGCCACGCGCGCGCCGATGCCGCAACGCCAGCCGCAGCGGACGATCCAGCCCGTGGCCAAGCGCAGCCTGGTGCGCGGCGCGATCGCCGTACTGCTGCAGCAGCCGTCGCTGGCGCTGACGCTGGGCGGCAAGCACCACTTCCAGGGCCTGCGCCTGCCCGGCGTGGAACTGCTGCTGGAGCTGCTGGGGCTGGTCGAACAGCGCCCGGACATCAGTACCGGCGCCCTGCTGGAACACTTCGACGGGCGCGAGGAACAGGCCTCGCTGCATACCCTGGCCGCACAGACGCTGCCCGGCACCGAGGCCAGCTGGACCCAGGAACTGCACGACGCAGTGGCACAGCTGGAGAAACAGCTGCTGGTGCAACGTCTGGAGGAGTTGTTGGCAAAGCAGCGCCAGCAGGGCCTGGACGATACTGACAAGTACGAACTGCGCGAGCTGCTGAAGGCGCGCGCCGGACTGCGCCTGTAGCGGCAGAACGTTTTCACGGAGAAGACCATGCTGCTGCGCCTGACCTGCCTGCTGTTGTTGTCGCTCTGCCTGTCACTGACGGCCCTGGCCGAAGACGCGCCCCTCAACGAAGTCCGCCCCGGCCTGTATGCCGGCGGCCAGCCCAGCGCCGCACAGCTGCAGGCCTTGGCTGCACAGGGCGTGCGCACTGTGATCGACCTGCGCCAGCCCGGCGAGGACCGGGGCTTCGATGAAACCCGCCTCGCCGAATCATTGGGCCTGCGCTACGTGCGCATTCCGGTGGCCGGCGCCGATGGCCTGGATACGGCCAACGTGCGCGCCGTGCACCTGGCCCTGCAGCAGAGCCAGGGGCCGGTGCTGCTGCACTGTGCGTCCGGCAACCGCGCCGGCGCCGTGCTCGGCCTGGTCAATGCACGGTACGAACATGCCAGCCCCGAACAGGCCCTTCAGCTGGGCCAGCGTGCTGGCCTGAAGTCGCTGGAAGCCGCCACCCGCCAACGCCTGGCAACGCCGGTCACCTCGCCCTGAACCCTCCGCACCAAGGACCCTGCCCACCATGACCCGCTGGTGGTCGCGCCTGCGACCGGACAACTTCACCCTCGCCCTGCTGTGCACCGTCGGCCTGGCCTCGCTGCTGCCGATGAAGGGCGCCGCCGCCATCGTCCTCGACGATGTCACCACCGTCGCCATCGCCGCGCTGTTCTTCCTGCATGGCGCGCGCCTGCCGCGCGAGTCGATCATCGGCGGCATGCTGCACTGGCGGCTGCACCTGACCATCCTGGCCTGCACCTTCATCCTGTTCCCGCTGCTGGGGCTGATGTTCAAGCCGCTGTCGGGCTGGCTGCTGACCCCCGAGCTGTACCTGGGCGTGCTGTTCCTGTGCACCCTGCCCTCCACCGTGCAGTCGTCCATCGCGTTCACTTCGATGGCGCATGGCAACGTGCCCGCAGCGGTGTGCAGCGCCTCGCTGTCGAGCATCCTCGGCGTGTTCCTGACCCCGCTGCTGCTGACCGCGCTGGCCGGCACCTCGGGCGGCATCCATGATCCGCTGCATGCGATCGGCGGCATCATGCTGCAGCTGCTGGTGCCGTTCGTGGCCGGCCACCTGCTGCGGCCGTGGATTGCCGGCTGGGTGGAACGCCAGCGCGCGCTGCTGCGCTACACCGACCAGGCCACCATCCTGCTGGTGGTGTACTCGGCGTTCGGCGAAGCCGTCACCGAAGGCCTGTGGAGCAAGACCCCGCTGCTGTCGCTGCTGGCTGTGGCCATCGTGGCCGCTGTGCTGCTGGGCATCGCCATGCCGCTGATCACCTTCATCGCCCGTCGCCTGCGCTTCAACCGCGAGGACGAGATCGCCATCGTGTTCTGCGGCTCGAAGAAGAGCCTGGCCACCGGCGTGCCGATCGCCAAGGTGCTGTTCGCCGGCGGCAGCCTGGGCGCCATCGTGCTGCCGGTGATGATCTACCACCAGATCCAGCTGATCGTCTGCGGCGTGATCGCGCAGCGGTATGCGCGGCGCAAGCCCTGACCTGATGGGGAAAACATCCACGCATGGCGTGGACCTACTTGAACACTCCACGCATGTCGTGGATCTGCTGTAGAGCCGAGCCCATGCTCGGCTGATGGTTGAACGGCGCCGGTAGATCCACGCCATGCGTGGATGCATCAGCCCCTCACAACCAGGGCAGGATCCAGTGGTCCACCAGCAGGAAGGCAAACAGCGCCATCAGGTAGACGATGGAGTAATAGAACATCTTCATCGAGAACAGCTCGTCCGGCGGGTTCAGCATGCGCCAGGCGTACCAGAGGAACACGGCGTTGAGCACGATCGCGCCGCCCAGGTAGAACGCACCGCTCATGCCCACCAGGTACGGCAGCAGGCACACCAGCGCCAGCACCACCGAATACACCATGATCTGCTTGCGGGTATGCACCACGCCGTGGGTCACCGGCAGCATCGGGATCTCCGCCTTCGCGTAGTCCTCGCGGCGGAAGATCGCCAGCGCCCAGAAGTGCGGCGGGGTCCAGATGAAGATGATCAGCACCAGCAGCGACGAGTACGCCCAGTCCGACGAACCCTGCATGCCGGTCACCGCGGCCCAGCCCAGCATCGGCGGCATCGCGCCGGCCAGGCCACCGATGACGATGTTCTGCGAGGTCGCACGCTTGAGGTACACGGTGTAGATCACCGCGTAGCCGATCAGCGAGGCGAAGGTCAGCACCGCGGTGATCAGGTTCACCCACAGCACCAGAATGGTCATCGACAGCACGATCAGCACGCCGGCGAACACCAGCACCTGCCACGGCTTGACCTTGCCCACCACCAGCGGGCGCCACGAGGTGCGCGCCATCTGCGCATCGATGTGCGCGTCCAGCAGCTGGTTGATGGCGGCCGCGGCCGAGGCCGCCAGCCAGATGCCGAGGAAGCCGAGCAGGCCGGCGCGCACCTGCTCCCAGCTCGGCACGCCGGGGATGGCCAGGACCATGCCGACCAGGGCGGTGAAGACGATCAGGGCGACGACCTTGGGCTTGGTCAGGTCCCAGTACTGGCGGTAATTGGAAAACATGGAATCAGTCCGGGGCACGCAGGCGGGCCAGCAGGCTGACCAGTACGAACAACAGGGCAACGGCCACGCCGTTGTGGGCCACGGCCACTTCCAGCGGCAGCGCCAGCTTCACGTTGAGGATGCCGAGGGTGACCTGCAGCACCAGCAGCGCGATCAGCGCGCTGGCCCAGCCACGCATGCTCGGCAACCGGAACAGGCGCACGCCCAGCCACAGCAGGTAGACGGCCACCACCACCGCGAACAGGCGATGCGCCATCTGGATGGCGATGCGCGAAGCACCATCCAGCACGCCGCCTTCGTAATCCACGCCGATGCCGCGCCACAGGGTGAAGCCTTCGACGAAGTTGTGCTGCGGCCACCACTGGTTGGCGCAGCGCGGGAAGTTGTCCAGCGAGGCGCTGCCACCGCCGCAGGCGAGTGCGGCGTAGTTGGCGCTGACCCAACCACCCAGCGCGATCTGGGTAACCAGCACCGCCACGCCGATGCGCATCAGCCACTTCAGCTTCGGCGCTTCGGCCAGGGTGATCGGCATGTGCGTCGCGCGCCAGGCCATCCACACCAGCAGGCCGAACATCAGCATGCCACCCAGCAGATGGCCCATCACCACGATGGGTTTGAGCAGCAGGGTCACCGTCCACATGCCCAGCAGGGCCTGGAAGATCACCACCGCCAAGGTCAGCAGCGCCGCACGTGCGAGATCGATGTTGCTCCAGCGCAGCGCGGCGATCAGCAGGATCGCCTCGCCGGTCAAGGCCAGGGCACTGGCGGTGCCGTGCCAGCCCATCATGTACAGCGGTATGCCGGCGGCCACCAGCACGCAGGCGGTCACCACCGCCGTGCTTCCGAATCGTCGCTTGCGCGTGGCCAGCAGCGCCAGGGTCAGGATCTCGATGCCCAGCGCGCCGGCCAGGAAGCGATGCACCTGTTCTCGCCAGGCCTTGTGGGTCTCCAGCGGGCGGATCTCCGCCGCCGGGTGGCCGATGGTCTCTTCCACGTGCTGCGGCCAGGTGGCCTGGCCATAGCAGGTCGGCCAGTCCGGGCAGCTCAGGCCGGCATCGGACAGGCGCACGAAGGCGCCGAACATGATCGTGCTCGCGGTCATGATCATGGCGAACCACGCCAGGCGGTGGAAATTGCGGTGCAGCGCCGGACGCGCGGAAAGGCTCATCAAACGGGACTCACTTCAGTTTCAGCAACGTGGCCATGTCCTTGCGCAGGCCACCGAGGTCGGAACCCGGGGCATGGCGCATGATCACGAAGCCGTTCGGATCGATCACGTAGACCGGCAGTCCCGCCGGATCATCGACGCCCGGCAACGCCGCGCGCAGGGCTGGCGACGGAGCCAGCGGCCGCAGCGCGGGCAGCGAGGCGATCGACGCCGGTGGCGTACCCAGCCACAGGATCTCGACATTATCGGCGTTATGGCCGAACAGCTGCCACACCTTGCCCAGTCCCTGCGACAAAGTGACGCACTGCGCGTCGCAGGCACCGGCCGGCGCCACCAGCAGGCGCCAGGTACGGGCCTCGGGGTTCCAGGGGTAGGACTGGCCGCTGGCCAGGGTCGGCGCCTGCTGGCGCAGGTCCACCGGCGGCTTCAGCAGCTGGCCGGCATTGCGGTGCCCGGTCGGCTGCCAGCCGGAGAAGCGCAGCACGGCGGCCAGTGCCATCGCCCCGAAGAACACGGCAAACAGCAGCACCAGGGTCCGGCGGCCGGAACCGCGCGCCTGCGGGGACGTAGCAGTGTTCATGCGGGGCATTTTCTCATGGTTGGGTAGGGGATGCCGGTAGTGCCGGCCGCTGGCCGGCATCCAGGATTGCGGGGGTTGCCGGCCAGCGGCCGGCACTACCGGGTAATCACGCGCCTCCGCCGCCGCTCCAGCACCACGGCCACCACCAGCACGGTCAGGGCCAGCCCGAACCACTGCACGGCGTAGCCCAGGTGGCGCTGAGGCGGCAGCGTGTTCGGCAGCAGGTCCAGATCGCGCTCGTCGCCAAAGGGCAGCGCCGGGTCCAGCCTCAGCACGCGGTCGGGTAGCGCCTGCAGCCCCAGCGCGCGCGCCAGCCCGTCGTCCGGCAACCGGCTGGCCAGCCAGCGCCCGGCCTCACCGGTAGCAGAGAACGCCGGGCCCAGTAGCAGTCCCGCCGATGGTGGCGGCGCGAGCAGCCCGCGCACGGCCACCGGCGAAGGCGGCGACGGCACCTCCGGAAGCGTGCGATCCGGCGGCAGCGCACGCCAACCGAGGTCGACCAGCAGCACGCTGCCGTCGTCACTGCGGAAGGGGCGATAGATCTTCACGCCGGCGCGGCCATGCCGGATCTGGTTGTCCAGCAGTACCACGCCGGGCAGGAAGCGACCGTGGTCGGCCACGCCGTGCAACGCGCCGGGCGCCGCCAGGGCCTCCGACAGCGGCAACGCCTGTGCCACGGCTGGACCCTGTGCATCCAACATTGCCTGTTTGGCATGCATGCGCTGCAGCTGCCACAGCCCCAATGCGGTGAATCCGGCCATCGCCAGCACGGCCAGCAACCATCCGAACACGCGCGTGTGCTGGCGCATCATGACAAGTCCGCGCAAACGCGGTCAGATAGGCACATCCACCCTGCCCTCGAGCCGCGCATGAGTGATTCGCTGAAGACCCTGCTGGTAATCGCGTTTCTGATCGTCATCGTCTGGAATCTGGGCGCCGGCCTGTACTACCTGCTGGTCGACCGCGGCCAGACCAAGCGCACGGTCAATGCACTGACGCGCCGCATCGCGGTGTCGGTCGCGTTGATCCTGCTGGTGATCGTGAGCATCTACATGGGCTGGATCAAACCACACGGCATCGGCGGCTGAGACCACCGATGCGCGCCTGATCAAAGCACGTAGACGAACAGGAACAGCATCAGCCACACCACGTCGACGAAGTGCCAGTACCACGCGGCGGCTTCGAAACCGAAATGGTTGTCGCGGGTGAAGTGTCCCTTGGCCGAACGCAGCCACATCACGATCAGCATGATCGTGCCCAGCAGCACGTGCGCGCCGTGGAAGCCGGTCAACATGAAGAACGTCGACCCGTAGATGCCGGAGCCGAGCGTCAGGTTCAGTTCCTTGTAGGCATGGATGTACTCCTCTGCCTGCAGGGTCAGGAAGCCCAGGCCGAGCACCACGGTCAGGCCCAGCCAGATCAGCAGCTGGCGGCGGTTGCCGGCCTTCAGTGCGTGGTGGGCGATGGTCAGGGTCACGCCGGAGGTCAACAGGATCAGCGTATTGATCAGTGGCAGGCCCCAGGCCGGGATGGTCTGGAACGCGCCACCGATCGCCGCCGGGCCATTGGTCGGCCATCCGGCGGAATAGCCCTGCCAGAGCAGCTCGTTGGTCATGACCCCACGGCCTTCGCCACTGAGCCACGACAGGCCCAGGTTGCGGGTGTAGAACAGCGCGCCGAAGAACGCGCCGAAGAACATCACCTCGGAGAAGATGAACCAGATCATCCCCATCCGGAATGATCCGTCGACCTGGTGGTTGTAGTTGCCGGCCTGCGATTCGCGCACCACGTCGCTGAACCACCAGAACAGGGTCAGCACCAGCATCGCGATGCCGATGTAGAACGTCCAGCGTCCCCAGCTGGCATCGTTGAGCCAGCTGGCCACGCCCACCATGGTCACCATCATGGCGATGGAACCCACGAACGGCCATTTGCTCTGGGCCGGGACGAAGTACACGTTGGCGTCGGTCGGTGTCTGGGCCATGTCGGTATCCGGGTCAGGGTGCGGCGTGCGCGCCGTCCGAGGTGGCGGCCGGAGCCAGCCGATCAGACAGCGCGTCGTTGCGGTAGAAGGTGTAGGACAAGGTGATCGTCTTGATCTCCGGCGGCAGGTCCGGATCGACGATGAAGCGCACCGGCATGTCGCGCTTCTCGCCGGCCTGCAGCGTCTGCGCGGTGAAACAGAAGCACTCGGTCTTGCTGAAGAAGCCCGACGCACGCGCCGGTGCCACCGAAGGCACCGCGCTGCCGACCACGGCAGCTGCGCTGTCGTTGCGGGCGAAGTACAGCGCCTCGTTGAGCTCGCCGGGCACCACGTCCATGGTCAGCTGCTCAGGATGGAACGACCACGGCAGTCGCGAATTGACGCCGCCATCGAACTCCACCCGCACGGTGCGCTTGCCGGCCGCGGCACCTGCGCTGGCTTCGCCACCCGGACCGCGTTCCAGGCGCACGCCGAACACCTTCTCGCAGGCAATGCGGTACAGCGGCACCAGCGAGAACGTCAGCAGGAACACCGCCACCGCCACGCCGATCAGGCGCGGCAGCCCGGCACTGCGTGACGGTGTGCTGGCCGGTGCCCCGCTCATCGCCCGATCACCCCGCTGAGGATGAAGCCGACGTAGACCAGCACAGCGATGGCGCCGACCCACATCGCGGTGCGCTTCGCACGCTGGCGCTGCTGCTCGATGCTTCCGCCCTGGTAGAGCCGACCGCTGGTCGGCTGCTTCTCATCCGCCGAGCATGGCTCGGCTCTACAGGTCTGCAGCGGGCTCTCGTTATGCATGCCCCACCTCAATGCGTGATGTCGTCATGCGCCAGATCCCCCGGACGGATGGTCGGCGGGGTGGTGAAGGTGTGCGCCGGTGCCGGCGACGGCAGCGTCCATTCCAGGCCGCGTGCACCCTCCCAGGAACGCGCTTCGGCCTTCTCGCCGTTGCGCAGCGAGGACAGCAGGATCGCGGCCATCATGAACGGGGTGACGAACATGCCGAACGCACCGATCGAGCTGATCAGGTTCCAGTCGGCAAACGCCACGCTGTAATCGGGAATGCGGCGCGGCATGCCGGCCAGGCCGAGGAAGTGCTGCGGGAAGAACAGCAGGTTGACGAACACGATCGACCACCAGAAGTGCACCTTGGCCCACTTCTCGCTGTACATGCGCCCGGTCCACTTCGGCCACCAGTAGTACACCGCGGCGATCAGCGCGAACACCGCACCGGTCACCAGCACGTAGTGGAAGTGCGCGACCACGAAGTAGGTGTCGTGGTACTGGAAGTCGGCGGCCACGATGGCCAGCATCAGGCCGGAGAAGCCACCGATGGTGAACAGGATGACGAAGGCCACCGACCACAGCATCGGTGCCTCGAACGTCAGCGAGCCACGCCACATGGTGCTGACCCAGTTGAACACCTTCACGCCGGTCGGGATCGAGATCAGCATGGTGGCGAACATGAAATAGATCTCGCCGCCCAGCGGCATGCCCACGGTGAACATGTGGTGGGCCCAGACGATGAACGACAGGAACGCGATCGCCGCGGTGGCGTACACCATCGCCTGGTAGCCGAACAGCGGCTTGCGGCTGAAGGTCGGGATGATCTCGCTGACCACGCCGAAGGCGGGCAGGATCATGATGTAGACCTCGGGGTGCCCGAAGAACCAGAAGATGTGCTGGTACATCACCGGGTCACCGCCACCGGCGGCGTTGAAGAAGCTGGTGCCGAAGAACTTGTCGGTCAGCAGCATGGTCACCGCACCGGCCAGCACCGGCATCACCGCGATCAGCAGGAACGCGGTGATCAGCCAGGCCCAGCAGAAGATCGGCATTTTCAGCAGGTCGATGCCCGGCGCACGCATGTTCAGCACGGTGGCGATGATGTTGATCGCACCCATGATCGAACTGATGCCGGCCACGTGGATAGCGAACACGCTGAAGGCCACGTTGTAGCCGCCCTGCAGCGACAGCGGCGGATACAGCGTCCAGCCACCAGCCGGCGCACCACCGGGCAGGAACAGGGTCAGCAGCAGCAGGCTGAAGGCCACCGGCAGCAACCAGAACGACCAGTTGTTCATGCGCGGCAGCGCCATGTCCGGCGCGCCGATCTGCAGCGGGATCATCCAGTTGGCGAGGCCGACGAAGGCCGGCATCACGCCACCGAAGATCATCACCAGCGCATGCACGGTGGTCATCTGGTTGAAGAACTCGGGCTTGACGAACTGCAGGCCGGGCTGTGCCAGCTCGGCGCGGATCACCACGCTCATCGCCGCACCGATGATGAACATGATGAAGCTGAAACCCAGGTACAGCGTGCCGATGTCCTTGTGGTTGGTCGAGAAGAACCAACGCTCGAAGAAACTCTGCTGGTGATGGTGATCGTCGTGCCCAACTGCCGAGTGCGCCATTGCAAAACACCTCTCAGAATCGGTTGTCACCACGGCCGCGGGCGGCCGCGGGCTTTACATCACGCGCCGCTGGCTGCAGTGGCAGGTGCGCTGGCCGCTTCTGCAGCAGCAGGCGCAGCCGGCGCCTCGCCCGCCGGTGCAGCCGGTTCGGCAGGTGCCGCAGGCGTGGCCGGCGCGGCAGCCGGCGCCGGCTTGCGCTGCGCCAGCCACTGTTTGAATTCCTCCTTGGACACCGCCTCGACCACGATCGGCATGAAGCCGTGGTCCTTGCCGCACAGCTCGGCGCACTGGCCGCGGTACACGCCAGGCTGCTCGATGCTGGTCCAGGCTTCGTTGATGAAGCCGGGAATGGCATCCTGCTTCCAGCCCAGCGCCGGCACCCACCAGGCGTGGATCACGTCGTCGGAGGTGATGACGAAGCGCACCTTGGTGTCGACCGGCAGCACCAGCCGGTTGTCGACATCCAGCAGGTAGTGCGGATGGCTTTCACGGGTCGGCACGATGCCACTTTGCCGCACGCGGTCGGACTCGCGGTCCAGGCGGCTGGTGAAGGTGACGTTCTCGCCGAGGTATTCGTACTTCCACATCCACTGGTAGCCGGTGACCTTGACCGTCATCTCGGCATCGCGGGTGTCGTACATCTTGATCAGGTTGGCCGTGGCCGGCCACGCCATCACGATCAGGATGATCACCGGGATCACCGTCCAGATGATCTCGGCCTTGGTGTTGTGGCTGAAGGTGGCGGCGACTGCCCCCTTGGATTTGCGGAACTTGAAGATGGCGTAGGCCATCGCGCCGAACACGATGACGCCGATCACCGTGCAGATGATCAACGAGAGATTGTTCGATTCCCAGGCCAGGCGCGAGGTCTGGGTCACCCCCTTGCCCATGTTCAGCTGCCACGGCTTGGGATCGGCCGCCTGGGCCCAGGCCAACGCCGGCATCAGTCCCCCGGCCACCATGGCGGTGACCACTGCAACGCACTTCGTGCCCCACCTGCTGCTTTGCTTCATTGCCTAGACCCTTAGCGTCGTCGGTTGCCGCCATCGCTGGCGGCGAGCAAGCTTTCAAGTGTCTCTGCGAGCGTCTGACGTTCGGCCGGCGCGAGGAAACTCCCCACCTCCACCTGCCGGCCGCTGGATGCCAGCCGGACCCTCTCATCGTCGGTGAGCAGGCGCACCCAGTGGGGGTGGGCCCGGAACACCGGCGATCCACCGGGTACGGGGATGACCTCCACGTACGCCGGCACTACCCGGATCTCCTCCTGCCGTTCACCGCTGCGCCACAAGGCACGCAGTGCCGCCGCAAGCACCAGGCTGTACAGCAGCGCGAACAGGGGGGCGAATGCATTGCCGGCCAACCACCCGAGGGCGGACACCAGCCACATCGCACCCGACAACACGGTGAACAACAGGACGAACTGCCGGGCATCGAGCGCCCGTGGGGGACGCAGCCGCAGCTGCGTACCTGACCCATCCGGAGCTGGAAGCACCTCGATCATGTCGCAACCGCGTTCCTGCCGCGGGAAACGTCTCGATGGTAGCCCTGCCCTCTCGCCGGTAGCAAGGGTGCATTCACACTTTTTCCCATGCTGCAACACAGCATGGGGTCGGCGGCGCGAATGCCGAATTCAGCACAAATATTGCCGGGCTTGCTGAACACGCTGAATACACCACCGTTAGGGGCTATCAGCCCTTCACGAAGGTGGCTGCGGGGCACTTCCGCAACCCGCAAAAATGATTAAAATCGCCAAGTTTTCCATTGGCCGGACCGGCATGAACGCACCTTCCTCCTCCCCTGCCGCCAGCGACGCCCAGCGTCCCGGCGTGCTGCTGTCGCCGGAACTGCCGGCGCCCCCCAACCCGTTCCGCCAGGCCATCACCGATGCCTGGTTGAAGGACGAGGCCAGCCACGTCCGCGAGCTGCTGGCGCAGGCCCGGCTGCCGGCCGACGAGCAGGCCAGGGTGCAGGCGCTGGCCGCCGACCTGGTCGGCCGCGTGCGCGTGCGTGCCAAGGACCAGGGCGCGATCGAAGCCTTCATGCGCCAGTACGACCTGGGCAGCGAAGAAGGCGTGCTGCTGATGTGCGTGGCCGAAGCGCTGCTGCGCATTCCGGACCAGGACACCGCCGACAAGCTGATCCGCGACAAGCTGGCCGATGCCGACTGGGAAAAGCACCTGGGCGGCAGCGACTCGGTGCTGGTCAACGCCTCCACCTGGGGCCTGATGCTGACCGGCAAGCTGGTACAGATGAACGACGCCACCCGCGCCGATGCGCCCAGCGCGTTCAAGCGCCTGGTCGGCCGCGTCGGTGAGCCGGTGGTGCGCCTGGCCGTGCGCCAGGCGATGAAGATCATGGGCCACCAGTTCGTCATGGGCCGCACCATCAGCGAGGCGCTGTCGCGCTCGCACAAGGGCGACAACGCGAACTACCGCTACTCCTTCGACATGCTGGGCGAAGGCGCGCTGACCATGAAGGACGCGCTGCGCTACCTGGAAGACTACCGTCGCGCGATCCACGCCATCGGCGGTGATCACAAGGCCCGCGGCGGCCGCCCGGATGGCGACGTCAACAACGCACCGGGCATCTCGATCAAGCTGTCAGCGCTGTACCCGCGCTACGAGCACGCCAAGCGCGAGCGCGTGCTGAAGGACCTGGTGCCGGGCGTGCTGGAGCTGGCGCAGCTGGCCAAGAGCTACGGCATCGGCTGCACCGTCGACGCCGAAGAGTCCGACCGCCTGGAACTGTCGCTGGACATCATCGAGCAGGTGTTCTCCGACGCCTCGCTGGCCGGCTGGGACGGCTTCGGCGTGGTCGTGCAGGCCTACCAGAAGCGCACGCCGTACACGATCGACCACCTGGCCGACATGGCGCGCCGCGCCGGTCGCCGCCTGCAGGTGCGCCTGGTCAAGGGCGCCTATTGGGATGCCGAGATCAAGCGCGCGCAGATCGAAGGCTATCCGGGCTACCCGGTGTTCACCCGCAAGCAGAACACCGACGTGTCCTACCTGGCATGCGCCAAGCGCCTGTTCACCCATGCCGACGCGATCTACCCGATGTTCGCCACGCACAACGCGCACACCATCGCTGCGGTGCGCAGCATCGCCAACGGTGGCGTGTACGAGCACCAGAAGCTGCACGGCATGGGCGATGACCTGTACGCCGAAGTGGTGCCGGCCGATCGCCTGGGCCTGCCCTGCCGCGTGTATGCCCCGGTCGGTTCGCATGAAGACCTGCTGCCGTACCTGGTGCGCCGCCTGCTGGAAAACGGCGCCAACTCCAGCTTCGTCAACCGCATCACCGATGAGCGCGTGCCGATCGCCGACCTGATCCGCGATCCGGTCGAGATGGTCGCCTCGTTCGCTTCGATTCCGCATCCCAAGATCCCGCTGCCGGTTGACCTGCTGCGCAGCCAGAACCACGACAGGAAGAACTCCATGGGCGCCAACCTCGCCAACGACAACGAACTGCGCGCCCTCGCCGAGCAGCTCAACGCGGCCGTGAAGCCGTGGCAGGCCGCCCCGCTGGTGCCGGGTGCGAACCCGGCCGGCACCTCGCTGCCGGTGACCAACCCGGCCGACACCCGCGAAGTGGTCGGCCAGTGGCTGGCCGCCGATGCCGCCACCGTGCAGAAGGCGCTGGCGAATGCCGTAGCCGCGCAGCCGGCCTGGAACCGCACCCCGGCCGCCAGCCGCGCCGCCATCCTCGAGCACGCCGCCGACCAGCTGGAAGCGCGCATGCCGGAGTTCATGGCGCTGTGCGTGAAGGAAGCCGGCAAGAGCCTGCCCGACAGCATCGCCGAAGTGCGCGAAGCCGTGGACTTCCTGCGCTACTACGCCAAGCAGGCGCGCGAGCAGTTCAGCCACGCCGAGAAGCTGCCCAGCCCGACCGGTGAGTCCAACGAGCTGCAGCTGCACGGCCGCGGCGTGTTCGTCTGCATCAGCCCGTGGAACTTCCCGCTGGCGATCTTCCTGGGTCAGGTCGCTGCTGCACTGGCCGCCGGCAACAGCGTCATCGCCAAGCCGGCCGAACAGACCAACCTGATCGGCTACTACGCGGTGAAGCTGCTGCACGAAGCTGGCGTGCCGGCCGAGGTGGTGCAGTACCTGCCGGGCGACGGCGCCACCGTCGGTGCCGCACTGACCGCCGACCCGCGCGTGGCCGGCGTGGCCTTCACCGGCTCCACCGACACCGCACGTGCGATCAACCGCGCCATGGCCGCGCGTGACGCCGCCATCGGTGTGCTGATCGCCGAGACCGGCGGCCAGAATGCCTTCATCGCCGACTCCTCGGCGCTGCCGGAACAGCTGGTCAAGGACGCGATCGGTTCGGCCTTCACCTCCGCCGGCCAGCGTTGCTCGGCCGCGCGCGTGCTGTTCGTGCAGGACGACATCGCCGACAAGGTGATGACCATGCTGGCCGGCGCGATGAAGGAACTGAAGGTCGGCAACCCGGGCCTGCTGTCCACCGACGTCGGCCCGGTGATCGACGCCGACGCGCTGAAGATCCTGCAGGACCACGCCGAGCGCATGGACCGCGAAGCGCGCCTGATCGCGGCCGCCGAGCTGTCCACCGAAGCGGCCAATGGCACCTTCTTCGCACCGCGCGCGTATGAACTGAAGGACCTGGGCCAGCTGCACAAGGAAATCTTCGGGCCGGTCCTGCACGTGATCCGCTGGAAGGGCGACCAGCTCGACGCGGTGATCGACCAGATCAATGCCACCGGCTACGGCCTGACCCTGGGCGTGCATTCGCGCATCGACGAGACCGTTGATCGCATCAGCAACGGCGTCCACGTCGGCAACGTCTACGTCAACCGCAACCAGATCGGCGCGGTGGTCGGCGTGCAGCCGTTCGGCGGCCAGGGCCTGTCCGGCACCGGCCCGAAGGCCGGCGGCCCGCACTACCTGCTGCGCTTCGCTACCGAAAAGACGGTGACGGTGAACACCACAGCCGCCGGCGGCAACGCCTCGCTGCTGACCCTGGGCGACTGATCGCCTGCTTGATGCAGTAAACAAAAAACCCCGCGAACGCGGGGTTTTTTGTGCTTTGCTTCCTGTAGAGGCGGGCCCACGCTCGGCTTTCCTGGCTGTAGAGCCGAGCCCATGCTCGGCTTTTCTGGCGCAGCCGAGCGTGGGCTCGGCTCTACAGAGGCAAGGCGACACTGAACCGATTGTCCGCCCGCTTCGCCAGCTCGCCCTGCACGCGTGCGATGCGCGTCTCCAGATCGCCTTCCAGCAGCACATGCGCGACACCCTCTGCCTGCAGCTGCTCCAGGTACCACGCATGCTGCTGCGTCCGGAAGGCTTCGCCCACGCGCGTGCCATCCTGGTCAAACGGAATATCCGGCGCGCACAGGAACAGCAGGTCGTAGCGTCGTCGTGCCGCTTGCCGCAGCGGCTGCGGCGCCGTGCCAAACATCCAGCCGCTGTAGCCCAGCGTCACCAGCGGCGTGGTATCGCAGAACAGCCAGCGATGCGCACGCCGCACAGCTTCGTCTTCGTGCTGTGGCTGTGTCATTGCGATGCGCAGCAGATCGCCCGGCGTCAGCTCTCCGCCTCGCTGCTCCCACAGCGTGCGGCCATACTCCGGCACCCAGACAGTCTGCAGACGCTCGGCCAGCACGCGGGCCAGCGTGGTCTTGCCGCTGGACTCGCCACCGATGAAGGCCACGCGCTGTACATGGTCGGCATACACCTGCGGTGCGAGCCCATGGCGATGCGCATGCGGATCGCTGCGCAGCTCGGTGCCGCAGGCCTGCCCGACGTCCAATGCGCGTTCGAGCCGCTCATGGCGTACCGGCGCACCGAAGTGCGTGGCCAGCGCCTGCGCGAAGCCGTCACCGTAGTCCTCACCGGTGTACACCGCCTGCACCGGCCCACCGAACAGGTTCAGGCACAGCCAGGCGGTAAAGTCACGTTGCACCTGTTCGTCATCACTGTCCTGCGGCAGCGCTCGCACCGGCAAGCCATGCTGCGTGCACAATGCGGCCAGTCGCGCGTCGTCAAGCACCGCTACCGTGGCCTGCGGGAAACGCGCACGCAGCCAGCGCTCGCGGCGCGCAGCGCTGTAGCCGGCAAAGCCCGGCTGCGACCAGCCGATCACCAGCAGCTGCTGGCAGCGCGTGGCGGCGAAGTCGATCAGTCGTTCATGGCCGCGATGCAGCGGGCAGAACTTGCCCACCACCAGGCCGCGTGCAACGCGCTCAGGCAGCGGCATCGGCCGCCCTGGCCTCGTCCCGCATCAGGTGCCGCCAATGGCGCAAGGCCACCAGCGCGTTGATCCAGAAGCCCACATACAGGATCGAGGTCAGGTGCAGGCCACGGCTGTAGTAGAGCGGCACCGCAACGGTGTTCACCAGCAGCCATACCCACCACGATTCCAGCTTGCGTCGCATCATCAGGATCTGCGCGATCACACTCAACACCAGCACCGCCGAATCGATGTACGGCGCATAGGCATTGGTCAGGCGGGTCAGCATCCAGCCGTAGCCGAACGTGGCCACTACCGCCAGCGGCGCCAGCCAGGCCCAGGCGCGCGGCCGCAATGAAGTGATCGGCAACGGCGCGCCATGGTCACCACGCAGCCACTGCCACCAGCCCAGCACGCTGATGGCGATGAAGAAGAACTGCAGCACCATGTCCGCATACAGATGCGATCGTTCGAACACGGCAGCAAACAAGGCGCAGCCGACGATGCCCAGCCACCAGGTGTGCACGTTGTTGCGGCCGGCCAGCAGGATCGAGCCGGCGACGGCGATGTTGGCAGCCAGCTCCAGCTGGAAGTTCGGATCGGACAGGTTCATGTCGCTATTGTCGTGGATCCGTGCGCTGCGTGGACGCCCCCGGCCCGTCCCCACAAGAAGAAAGGCCCCGCTTGCGCGGGGCCTCCTTCGTACTGCTTCAGGCAATCGCCCGAATCAGAACTTGTACTGCATCGAAGCCGCCAGCACGTCGCCGCTGACCTTGTACTTGCCGGTCACGGTGTCGCCGGTGGCCGAGGTCGAGGTGATGTTCGGATCCTTGGTGAACAGGTGGGTGTAGCCCACGCTGTATTCCATCTTGTCCGAAGCGGCGTAGGTCATGCCCAGCGACAGCCACTTGCGGGTGGTGTCCGGCACGCGCACGTCGCGGTGGGCATCGGTGGTCGGGGTCTGGTCATAGGCCAGGCCGCCACGCAGGGTCAGCTTGTCGTTCACGCGGAAATCGGTACCGATCGACGCGAAGGTGGTGTCACGGTAGTGGAACGGCAGCACGCTGTCCGGCTGGTTGGAGTCGTAATCGACGACGACCTGGTCGAACTTGCTCCACGCGGTGCGCGTGACTTCAGCCATGATCTGCCACTGGTCGTTCACACGGTGGGTGAAGCCCACGGTGGCGCTGGCCGGCAGGGTGATGGTCGCGCGACCGTTGCTGTCGATGAAGGTACCCGGGGCAGCAGTGGCCAGGAAGGCCGCCGCATTCTGCGGGATGGTGAAATCGGCCTTGCCGTCGGTGATCTTGTGCTCGACCTTCGAGCGGTAGCTGAACGCGATGTTGGTGCCTTCCACCGGGGTGACCGTCATGCCCAGGGTGTAGCCGACCGACACTTCATCGCCCTTGATGCGCAGGTAGCCATCGGCGGTGCCCGGCGAGAAGCCGAGCTGGGCGGCCTGGCGTGCAGCGGCCTGCGAGGCCGCCGCAGCCTGGGCTGCGGTGCCGCCGGCAGCCAGCACACGCGCCGCAGCGGTGCGCTGGGCAGTGGCGTTGATCGCGGTGCCGGTGTCGACAGCACTGGTCAGGTCGACGTTCAGGCGCTCGGCGAACACCGAAGCACCGAACGACAGGTACGGGTTGACGTCATAGGAGAACGCCACGCCCAGGTCGATGGCCTGCAGCTCGGTCTTGACGCCGTTGTAGCGGCCGACCCAGTCGCGGTCGTATTCGGTCTTGAAGCCGAACGGCACGGTCAGCGAAGCACCGAAGTGCATGTTGTCGTTCTCGCCGAACGGCACGTGGAAGTAAGCCGCCGGAACCGGGGCGATCATGCCGGCGTCGCCGCCGTTGCCGCCGGAAATCGGCGCGCCGTTGGCGTACTTGCCCTGGCCACGGAACTTGGCGCCGAAGCTGATGGCGCTGACGTCGCCCTGCAGCAGGGTGCCGTCGAGCAGGCGCATGGAGGCCGGGTTGGTGGCGATGACCGAGGCGTCACCTTCGGTCGAGGTGGAGCCGGCGAACGCGCGGCCCAGGCCCTTGGCGCTGTTTTCCTTCAGCTGGAAGGCGGCAGCATTGGCATCGGCAGCGGCCAGCGCACCGGCAACGCCGACGGCCAGCAGGGTCAGTCGGGCAATGGTGGAAGCGGTTTGCATCGTAGTTCTCTCTCTCCGGTAAGCGGTGATGGTGCTCTGAGTGCGCCTGCGCCCGACCGGCCCTGAAGCCCTTCGGAGCGCGCCGGATTCCCCTCCCGACATACGACGCCGTATGCGAGTATTACCCAGAGCTGTTAATGAAACAATAACAGCGCAGGCGGTTTTTTCGTCTCAAAAGCTGAACAGGACCATCCCCACCGAACGTGGCCGCACGCTAGGCTATTGGCATGTTCGTCTCCCTCCCGTCGCGCAAGAAGGCGGCCCTGCGCTGGGCCACGCCCGTGCTGTTCGCGTCACTGTGGCTGGCATTCCTGTGGTCGATCTCGCGCCCGGACGATGCCCGCGGCAGCCTCTGGCTGGACTGGGGCGCCCTGTCCACCGGCCTGACCCGTCCGCTGGACTGGTGGGCGACCCTGCAGGACGGCAGCGTGCTGCGCCTGTTCACTGCGCTGTTCCTGCACGCCGACTGGTCGCACCTGCTGGGCAACCTGGTGTTCCTGCTGATCTTCGGCCTCCCCGCCGAGCGGGTGCTGGGACCCTGGCGGTTGCTGCTGCTGTTCCTTGTGGGCGGCGCGGTGTCCAACCTGGTGGCGATCTACACCATGGGCAGCCCGGACCAGATCATCATCGGCGCCAGCGGCGCGGTGTCGGCGCTGATCGGCACCTATCTGGCCCTGTTCCCCGGTGCCCGGCTGGGCGTGGTGATCCCGCTGGGCCTGTTCCTGGAGTTCGTGCGCGCCCCGGCCTACCTGCTGATCGGCGTCTGGGCCGCGCTGCAGGTGGTATTCGCCCATATCGGCCCCAGCTTCGGCATGGTGGCCTGGTGGGCGCACATCGGCGGCTTGGTGTTCGGCGTGGTGTATGGCGTGTACGTGCGCGCCGCGATCGCGCGCCGCCTGCGCAAGCGGCACGGATTCTGACCCTTGGTAGTGCCGGCCGCTGGCCGGCTCCACGCTCACCCGCTCGTTCGTAGATCAGTCGAGCATGGCTCGACTCTACAAAATCAAGGCTTGGCCGGGACGGGTTCGGGCTTTGCTTCCGGCTTTGCTTCCGGCTTCGCCGCAGCGGCCTTCGCGGCCTTGGCCGCATCCGCCTTGGCGGCCTCGGCCTTCAACCGTGCGGCCACCGAGCCTGGGTTCTTCAGCTCGGCCAGCGCGTCGTTGATCGGGCCATCGCCCGGCAGCACCGCACCGGCGTGGTAGCCCTCGGTGCCTTCGTCATCGCCGCGCAGATGGCCCGGCAGGGTCGCTTCGCTGTAGTCGCTCAGGCTGGCTGGCAGTGCATCCTCGGCCGGCGTGGCGGCGGGCTTCAGTTCGACGTCCGGCACGATGCCGGTGGCCTGGATCGATTTGCCGCTCGGCGTGTAATAGCGCGCGGTGGTCAGCTTCACCGAATCACCGTTGTCCAGCGGCAGCACGGTCTGCACCGAGCCCTTGCCGAAGGTACGGCTGCCGACCACGCGCGCCCGCTTGTTGTCGCGCAGCGCGCCGGTCAGGACTTCCGATGCACTGGCCGAACCGGCATCGGCCAGCACGACCACCGGTGCGCCCTTCAGCAGGTCGCCCGGGGTCGCGTCGAATCGTGCATCGCTGATGCTGATGCGGCCACGGGTGCTGACGATGTTGCCCTTGTCGAGCAGATCATCGGCCACCTGCACGGCAGCGGTCAGCAGGCCACCCGGGTTGCTGCGCAGGTCCAGCACCAGGCCCTTGAGCTGGCCACCGGACTGCTTCTGCAGCTGCTGCACGTGCTTCTGGAAGTCCGAACCGGTATCGGCCTGGAAGGTGCTCAGGCGGATGTAGCCATAGCCGGGTTCCAGCAGGCGGCTGCGCACGCTGGTCACGCGGATGGTCTGGCGGGTGAGGCTCACGTCGAACGGCTTGGGCTTGCCTTCGCGCACGATGGTCAGCACCACCTTGCTGCCGGCCGGGCCGCGCAGCGGCTCGCTGGCATCGATCGCACTGATCGGCTTGCCGTCGATGGCGATGATCAGGTCACCAGCGAGGATGCCGGCCTTGGCCGCCGGGGTGTCGTCGATCGGCGCGATCACCTTCATGCTGGCGTTGTCCGGCTGCTGCTGCAGCTCCACGCCGATGCCTTCGTAGGCGCCATTGGCCTGCTCGTCGAAGGCCTGCGCATCTTCCTTGTTGAAGTAGGTGCTGTGCGGATCGAGGTCGAGCAGCAGGCCACGCACGGCCGACTGCATCAGCTTCTTGTCATCGACCGGATCGACATAGGCCGCACGCACCGCGTTGTAGACAGCCACGAAGCGGCGGATTTCCTCCAGCGGCACCTTCGAGGTCACCGCCTCCTCGCTGTTCGCTGCCTGCCCGCTGGTTTCCTGGCTCGGGGCGGGCGCGGTCTGCTGCGCCCAGGACAGCGCTGGCAACAGGGCCAGCAAGAGGGTGGCGGTACGGGCTGCGCGCATGGATCACTCCTGTCGACGTTGGCATCGTGCCCAAGGCACATGCACCGATTATGCGCGAAGCCCGGCTAAATTCCCGTTGAATCCAACCCGCATCCGGCAGGCCTGGATTCAGCGCCGCTGCAGCCAGCTGTCCGGGTTGACCGGCTGCCCGCCACGGCGCAGCTCAAAGTACAGCGCGGTGACGCCCTGGCCACCGGAATTGCCGACCTTGGCCACCGCATCACCGCGGCTGACCCGTGCGCCGGCATCCTTCAGCAGGGTGTCGTTGTGGGCATACAGGCTCATGTAGCCATTGCCGTGGTCGACGATCAGGATCATGCCGTAGCCGGTCATCCAGTCGGAGAACACCACGGTGCCGTCGGCCACGGCCGTGACGGTGCTGCCGGCCGGCGCGCCGATCAGCACGCCGCTGCTGGTACGGCCATCGGGCAGCTTGCCGCCATAGCGGGCCAGCAGGTTGCCGGACAACGGCCAACCCAGGCCGCCGACCTTCGGTGCCGGTGCCGACGCCACCGCAGGTGGAACCTTGGTTGCCGGCGGCGGTGGCCGGCCCTGTGCGGCCGCCTGGCGTGCGGCCCGCTCGGCAGCGGCCTTTTCGGCAGCAGCTCGACGTGCCGCCGCGCGACGCTCGGCTTCGGCCCGGGCGGCAGCGGCACGCAGATTGGCCAGCAGCGTTTCCAGCGCCTTGGCATCCTGGCCCAGTGCCTGTTCCTTCTCGCGCCGGTCCTTGAAGCGTTCGTCGAGCGAGGCCACGGTCTGCGCGCGGTCACGCCGGTCGGCCGCCAGCGCCGCTGCCTGCTGCTTCTGGTCCTGCTGCGCCCCCTGCAGCTTCTGCTTGCGCTCGGCGATCTGCGCCTGCAGCGCTTCCAGTTCCTTCAGGTCGGCGGTGAGCGTGGTGATGCGCTGCGCTCGTTCGCGCTGCAGGTAACGATGGTAGGCCAGGGCGCGATTGGCATCGGCCACCGTGTCCTGCGACAGCAGCAGCTTCAGCGGTGCGTGATTGCCAAGCTGATACGCCGCGCGCAGCAGGCCGGCCAGTTCGCGGTGCTGCTGGGCCAGGTTGGTTTGCAGGCTGCTGCGGCGCTGCTCGGCCTGGGCCAGGGCCTGGGCCTGCTCACGCAGCGCCGCTTCGGTCTGCGCAAGCGCGCGGCCGGTGCGTGCCACCTTCTCGTCGGCCTCGCGCAGCTGTTGCGATGCCTGGCCACGCTGCCCTTCGATCTGCCGTCGCTCCTGCGCCACGCCCTTCAGCTCGGTACGCAGCTTCTGCAGCTTGCGCTCGGTCTCGCGGGTGGTCTGCGCAGCACCCGGCAGGGGCAGGGCCAGCGCCACAGCCAGCCCCAGCAGCAGCCAGCGCCCGCCGCGTACGGCGGCGATGTGATGTCGGCGTGATGGGAAGGCGTTGTCGCGCAAGGGCTTTCCAGTGACTTCAGGCAGTTGCGGGGGGTACCGGGGAATGGTGACATCTCCGCACGCGGCCTGCCAGCCGCACATCCATCGAGGTTTCCATGAAAACTCTATCCATTCCGCTGCTGTTGGGCGTACTGCTGGTCACCGGGCCGGTCTGCGCCCAGGAGAACATCAGCAAGGTCAACGGCAGCATCAGCGCCGAACCCGGCCAACGCTACGGCAAGCTGGACACCGTCAACGGCGGCATCCGCGTCGGCGAAGGCGTCGAGACCGGAAGCATCGACACCGTCAACGGCGGGGTGAAGGTTGCCGACCGCGCACGCACCGGCAAGATCGAAACGGTCAACGGCGGTGTCCGCCTGGGTCGCGAAGTGATCGCCAGCGGTGGCGTCAGCACCGTCAACGGCAGCATCTTCACTGATCGCGGCAGCCAGATCGAAGGCGGCGTCGAGACCGTGAACGGCGGCATCGGTCTGGTCGAGAGCCGCGTCGGCAAAGACGTCGAGACCGTCAACGGTGACATCACCGTCGGCATCGGTTCGCAGGTCAACGGCGGCGTGCATGTGCGCAAGCCGAACTTCAGTGTCTCGCTCACCGCCAGCCGCAAGCCGCGCGTGATCATCGGCCCCAACGCGGTCGTCAGTGGGCCGCTGCAGTTCGAGCGCGAGGTGGTGCTGTACGTGCATCGCACCGCACGCATCGGCCCGGTCACCGGGGCCGAGCCGATCCCGTTCGATACCGAAACCGCGCCGGCCGACTGAACCCGTCGCACCCGCCGCTTTGGTGATACTCGCGTTTACCGGTCGCGCGTGAGGTGCGACCGCCCTTTGTTCTCCAGGAATCGACGATGCCCCGCAAACTCCTCCTGTGCTTGGCCGCCGCGGCCGCGCTCAGTGCCTGCAAAGGCGAATCCACGCCGGCTGCCACGCCGCCCACCGATACCGCTGCCGCGAAGCCGGCCGCCCATCAGTTCTCACCGGAGATCAACGCCGGCGACTTCGCCGAGATGGTCAAGACCCTGGCTTCGGATGAGTTCGAAGGCCGCGCCCCGGGCAGCAAGGGCGAAGAACTGACGGTCAACTACATCCGCGACCAGATGCAGCGCATCGGCCTGCAGCCCGGCAACGGCGACAGCTGGTTCCAGGATGTGCCGATGACCGAGACCACGGCCGATGAATCGACCGTGCTGAAGATCACCCAGGGCGGCAAGACCACCGAACTGAAGTTCGGCACCGACATGGTGGTCGGCACCCGTACCGGCCAGGCCGAAGTGAAGGTCGATGCCAGCGACCTGGTGTTCGTCGGCTATGGCGTCGATGCGCCGGAGCAGAAGTGGAACGACTACGCCGGTCAGGACTGGAAGGGCAAGACGGTCGTGATGTTCGTCAACGACCCGGGCTTCCACGTCGACGACGCGAAGCTGTTCGACGGCAAGCGCATGACCTACTACGGCCGCTGGACCTACAAGTTCGAGGAGGCCGCCCGCAAGGGCGCCGCCGCCGCGCTGATCGTGCACGACACCGCCGGCGCGTCCTACGGCTGGGACGTGGTGAAGAATTCCTGGGCTGGCCCGCAGTACGACCTGCCCGCCAAGGATGACCCGGAAGCGCGCATCCCGGTACAGGGCTGGCTGAGCGCCGACGCGGCCAAGGCGCTGTTCGCCGGTGCCGGCCTGGACCTCGCCCAGGCCTACAAGGACGCCAGCAAGCGCGGTTTCAAGCCAGTGCCGCTGAAGGCCACCGCTGCGGTCGACCTGAAGAGCCAGATCGCACAGAAGCAGTCGCGCAACGTGGTCGGCGTGCTGCCGGGCAGCAAGCGCGCTGACGAGGCCGTCCTGTACATGGCGCACTGGGACCACCTGGGCAAGCATGAGGGTGAGACCGGCGACAACATCTACAACGGCGCGGTCGACAACGCCACCGGCGTGGCTGGCATTCTCGAAGTGGCCGAAGCCATGGCCCACCAGGAGCCGAAGCCGGAGCGTTCGGTGGTGTTCCTGGCGGTGACCCTGGAAGAGTCCGGCCTGCTGGGTTCCAAGTACTACGTCGCCCACCCGACCTTCCCGCTGGACAAGATCGCCGGTGTGATCAACATCGATGCGATGTCGGTGGCCGGCCCTGCCAAGGACGTGACCGTCACCGGCTTCGGCAGCTCGGAGCTGGAGGACATCCTCAAGCCGCTGGCCGCCGCCCAGGACCGCACCCTGCACGGTGAGACCTCGGTACAGAGCGGCTTCTACTTCCGCTCCGATCACTTCAACTTCGCAAAGGCGGGTGTGCCGGCCCTGTACGCCGATGGCGGCGAAGACCTGCGCGAGGGTGGCGTGGAAGCGGGCCGCAAGGCGGCGGCGGACTACGGCGCCAACCGTTACCACGGCCCGAAGGACGAGTTCGACGCCGCCACCTGGAAGCTGGACGGCACCGTCGAAGACCTGCAGCTGATGTACGGCGTGGGCAAGGAACTGGCCGGTGGCGATCGTTGGCCGAACTGGTATGCAGGCAATCCGTTCAAGGCAGCCCGCGACGCGATGATGAAGGACAAGGTCCCGGCCAAGTAAAGTCGGGCCATGCTCGACTGAGCACTGTTGAGAGCAGAGCGGCGCCCCACGGGGCGCCGCTTTTCTTTTGCGTACCGTCGGCGGCTCATCCACGGTTGGTGTGGATCTGCCGGTAGTGCCGGCCGCTGGCCGGCAATCGATTGGTAGCGGCCAACTCTGGTTGGCGCCATGCTCCTCGCGGAGCACTTACGCATGGCGTGGATCTACCGGGCAATGCAACGCCATCGGATTGCCGGCCAGCGGCCGGCACTACCGGGGTTTCCTGCGCACAAAGAAAAACCCCGCTGCATGAGCAGCGGGGTTTTGGGTGTAAACCCTGGCGATGACCTACTCTCGCATGGCTTGAGCCACACTACCATCGGCGCAGCTGCGTTTCACTTCCGAGTTCGGGATGGGATCGGGTGGTTCCACAGCGCTAATTTCACCAGGGAGACGGTTGCAGCAGCGCTTGCAGCGCCAGCTTCGCGATCTTGCCCTTGGGGCGGAAGGGACCCGGAAAATGCAGTGCCTTCACTTAATAAG